>NZ_JAAKGT010000009.1 GCF_011043625.1 Caulobacter sp. 602-2 | reverse complement strand
CACGGGGGGAGGTTCCTCATCCGACGGCCTACGGCCGCCACCTTCTCCCGCAAGGGGAGAAGGATCAGGAAAGCACCCCCGCGAACACCGCCGGATCCACATTCCCGCCCGACAGCACGATCACCGTCGCCTGGTCCCTGACGTCGATCTTGCCGGCCAGCGCGGCGGCGAGGGCCACGCAGCCGCCGGGTTCGACGACGAGCTTGAGGTGCATGAACGCCCAGCGCATGGCCGCGGCCACTTCCTCGTCGGTGACGGCGGCGACGCCGGTCAGGGTGCGGCTGTTGATCGGCCAGGTCAGGGCGCCCGGCGTCGGCGCCAGCAGGGCGTCGCAGAACGAGCGGGCTTCCGGATCGATCACCTCGCGATGGCCGCTGCCCAGCGAGCGGCGGGTGTCGTCGAAGCCGGCCGGCTCGGCGCCCCAGACCTGAGTGGCGGGCGAAAGCGCCTTCACCGCCGTCGAGGTCCCGGCGATCAGGCCGCCGCCGCCGATCGGGCACAGCACCTTGTCCAGCGCAGCGCCAGCGGCCTCGGCCTGGGCGATGATCTCCAGCCCGACCGTGCCCTGGCCGGCGATGATGTGCGGATCATCGTAGGACGGCACGACGATCATGCCGCGCTCGGCGGCGATCTCCGCGGCGATGGCCTCGCGGTCTTCCTTGAAGCGGTCGAAGAAGCGGATCTCGGCCCCGAAGCCGCGCGTGGCCTCGACCTTCACCGACGGCGCGTCGGCCGGCATGACGATCAGGGCCGGCATGCCCAGCTTGTCGGCCGCCAGGGCCACGCCCTGGGCATGATTGCCGGACGAGAAGGCCACGACGCCGCGCGCCCGCTCTTCCTCCGTGAACTGCGAGAGGCGGTTGTAGGCGCCGCGGAACTTGAAGGCGCCGGCCAGTTGCAGGGTCTCGGGCTTGACGAAAACCCTGCCGCCCAGGCGGTCCGACAAGGCCGCGCTCTCCAGCAGGGGCGTGACCACGGCCTGGCCCTTCAGGCGTTCGGCGGCGGCCTGGATGTCGGCGAGCGAAACGGTCATGAGCCCTCGGTTGCAAGGCGGCCACGGCCGCACCTTTCGTTCCGACCTGCTCTAGCTCGCACCGGCGGTTCGCGCCATAAGGGAGCCGGATACTGCTGAGGGGTCAGACATCATGAAAATCGCACTGTTGACCGCCGTGGCCGGCGCCGCGCTCGCCTGCGCGACCGCCGCTTCGGCCGGCGAACTGATCGTCGGCGCCTACAAGCACGACGTCACCTTCATCGGCGAGGCCGTCGGCCTGGGCGCCGCCGGCCGCGAGGACGGCGTCGACCTGCACCTGGGCTACCGCACCGACCGCCTGGAGAACCTGACCTGGCTGGGCAAGCCGCAGGTCCACGCCTTCGTGTCGCTGAACAGCGAGAACACCTCCAACTTCGTGGCCGCCGGCTTCTCCTGGCCGATCGACTTCGGCGACGAGGGCGGCTTCTATTTCCGTCCGGGCATGGGCCTGGCCTATACCGACGGCGAGACCGGCCTGCCGCCGGTCAACGAGCCGGGCATCAGCCAGGAAGAGATCCAGCGCCGCCTGAAGCTCTACAACACCCGCATCGATTTCGGCTCCAAGGTGCTGTTCCAGCCGGAGCTGGCCCTGGGCTACCGCTTCAACGACAAGTGGGCGGCCGAACTGTCCTACGTGCACCTGTCGAACGGCCAGATCTTCCACCAAGGCAAGAACCAGGGGCTTGACGATCTGGGCGTGCGCCTGCTTTACGCCTTCTGACTTCAACGGGGGTCGCCCGCCGACCCCCGCCCGTCACCGACAATCTGACGAACGTCCGCCGCCGAGTCCTGTCGAAGGGCCGCGGGCGCTACCGGGCAGGTGACAAGGCATATCTCTATCATGGCCAACGTGACCGTCGTGGGCGCCCAGTGGGGCGACGAGGGCAAGGGCAAGATCGTCGACTGGCTCTCCAACCGGGCCGACGTCGTCGTGCGCTTCCAGGGCGGCCACAACGCCGGCCACACGCTGGTGGTCGACGGCAAGGTCTACAAGCTGGCCCTGCTGCCCTCGGGCGTGGTGCAGGGCAAGACCTCGGTCATCGGCAACGGCGTGGTCGTCGATCCCTGGCACCTGCTGGGCGAGATCGAGAAGATCGCCGCCCAGGGCGTGGCCATCACCCCCGACCTGCTGGTGCTGGCCGACAACGCCACCCTGATCCTGCCGCTGCACCGCGACCTGGACCAGGCGCGTGAAGCCGCCTCCAGCCAGAAGATCGGCACCACCGGCCGCGGCATCGGCCCGGCCTACGAGGACAAGGTGGGCCGCCGCGCCATCCGCGTCGCCGACCTGGCCGACCCCGAAGCCCTGAAGCCGAAGATCGAGCGCCTGCTCAGCCACCACGGCGCCCTGCGCCGCGGCCTTGGCCTGCCGGACGCCGACGCCGGCCAGCTGTTCGACCAGCTGATGGAGATCGCACCGCAGATCCTGGCCTTCGCCCAGCCGGCCTGGCGCGTGCTCGACCAGGCCCACAAGGCCGGCAAGCGCATCCTGTTCGAAGGCGCGCAAGGCGCCCTGCTGGACGTCGACCACGGCACCTATCCGTTCGTCACCTCGTCCAACACCGTCGCCGGCCAGGCCGCCGCCGGTTCGGGCATGGGCCCCAAGGGCCCGGGCTACGTGCTCGGCATCGTCAAGGCCTACACCACCCGCGTCGGCGAGGGCCCGTTCGCCTGCGAACTCGATGACGAGGTCGGGACCCACCTGTCGACCGTCGGCCGCGAGGTCGGCGTCAACACCGGCCGTCCGCGCCGCTGCGGCTGGTTCGACGCGGTGCTGGTGCGCCAGTCGGTGGCCATCAACGGCATCGACGGCATCGCCCTGACCAAGCTGGACGTGCTGGACGGCCTGAAGACCCTGAAGATCTGCGTCGGCTACAAGATCGGCGACAAGATCGTCGACTACCTGCCGGCCGGCATGCGCGACCAGGCGGCCGCCGAGCCGGTCTACGAGGAGATCGAAGGCTGGAGCGAAAGCACCGCCGGCGCCCGCTCGTTCAAGGACCTCAACGCCAACGCCATCAAGTATGTGCGCCGCGTCGAGGAACTGATCGGCGCCCCGGTGGCCCTGCTGTCGACCAGCCCCGAGCGCGACGACACCATCCTGATGCGCGACCCGTTCGCGGGGTAAACACGCGTCCCTCTCCCCTTGCGGGAGAGGGTGGCCTCCCGAAGGGAGGTCGGGTGAGGGGTCGCAGGACCTTGGACGCCGCGACGGCCGATCCGCCGTCGCGGCGTTTTGCGTTTGAGAGACCCCTCATCCGTCGGCTTCGCCGACACCTTCTCCCGCAAGGGGAGAAGGAAACTCCCGCTCTCCGCTAATCCCCATTCCGGGGACTACCCAAGGTGACGGTTAGCGTTTGCTTAGGTCGCGGCCGGTAGGGTTCCCTTCGTAACCGAGGGGGTTCCTGACCTTGTCCGCGCGCCGAAAGCTCGCTCCCGTCCGCAAGCCGGACCGCCTGACGCGCAGCCTGCGCGCGCTGGAGCGCACGGCGTCGACCAGCCGCGTGCTGAACCTGCTGGCCATCGCCGCCGACAGCAGCCAGCGCCCCGAATATTCCCAGCATCCGTTGTTCCGGAACCGGATCCTGAACAACGCCCTGATCGTCAAGCATCGCCTGCGCAGCGACGACCTGTTCCTGTTCGACGAAGCGCGACCGACGGCGACCAAGATCATCATTCCGTTCGAGCGCAGCGACCTGTCCCTGGGCGGCCAGTCGTTCTTCGTCGGCCAGCGCGGCTGGATCGACCTGCTGCGCGAGGCCTGCAACGACCCGTCCGACATGACGCGAGACCTGGCGACGCTGCGCATGATCGACATGCTGCCCTCGCTGGACCCGTTCCTGCTGCGCGAGCACCTGCGCCGCCACGGCATGATCGTGGCCCCCTGCTACTTCGCCCTGTCGCCGGGCGACCTGGAGCAGATGCAGGGTTTCGTCGCCGTCGAGATCTCGCGACTGATCGACCTGGCCTACCGCGACAGCGGCCGGGTCAACGGCGCGGCGGCCGCCCGCCTGGTCGAGGCCCTCTTGTCCACCGACGTCGACGAGCGGCTGGAGCCGCTGCGCGAGACCCTGGTGCTGGAGGGCGAGAGCTTCAAGGAAGGCGTCTTCAGCTGGAAAGGCTTCCTCTACTACAAGTGGATGCTCACCCGCCTGTGGCCGCAGCTGACCGCCACGGCCGGCGAAATCGGCCAGATGATCATCACCGGCGCCCGCGAGGCCGAGACCGCCCGCTATGTCGACGACGCCCGCAAGCGCCTGCAGCAGGGCGTGGTGCTGGAGCGCGCCGCGGTGCTGCGCACGATCAAGGTCTATGACGACGCCTTCGAGGACCTGATCGACAACGGCAAGCCCCAGGCCTTCCGCGAGTTCCTGCTGCGCGCGCCCGACATGTTCCTGTCGCTCGGCGAAAAGGTGGGCGTGATCTCGCACATCGCCAGCTTCTGGCGCTACCGCTTCCCCGAGGGCCAGCCGGCCATCGTCGACGTGGAAGAAGCCGTCGACATCCTGCAGGATTTCGACTCCGGGCTGTCGGCCTCGCTGGCCATCTAGGCCGTCGATCCGTCGCACAGGTCGGCGCCTGTTCATCAAGCGGTTTTTTACCCTCCTGAGCGTAAGAGTCGGGTTCGATCCTCTGGAGACCCCGCCCCGTGTTCGACGGCAACCCCCGCACCCTGCAGCGCATCGCCGCCAAGATGCAGCGCGTGCTGGTCGTCGACCCGAGCACGGCCGCCGTCCGCCTGCTGGGCGACCAGCTGCGCCACGTGGGCAACGTGCAGGTCTTCGCCGCCCCGACCATCGAGCAGGGCTGGGGCATGGTGCGCACCGTCGACCCGCAGATGATCTTCGTCGAGCATTCCAGCGCTGGCGTCGACGGCCTGGCCCTGGCCAAGAAGATCCGCCGCAGCGACCTGGCCTGCCGCCAGGCCCCGATCATCATGTGCACCGCCGAGGCCACCGCCGAGGCGATCTTCGGCGCCCGCGACGCCGGCATCCACGAGTTCATGCGCAAGCCGTTCACGATCAAGGATCTGGAACGACGCCTAGAGGCGGTGACGATGAAGCCGCGCGACTGGGTGGAGGCCGTGCAGTACGTCGGCCCCGACCGCCGTCGCTTCAACTCGGCCGAATACAAGGGCCCGCGTAAGCGCAAGGCCGACCAGGCCGGCACGCCCGCCGCGCGCCTCTCGCAGGCCCTGCGCATCGTCAAGTCGGCCGCCCAGTCGCTGGACAGCGACCCGGCCCAGGCCCGCCGCGCCCTGGCCGCCCAGGCCGCCGAACTGCGCGCCGTCGGCGAGGCGGTGAAGGAGCCGCGCCTGATCGAGGCCGCCAACGCCCTGGGCGCCATGACCCAGGTCGAGGTCACCGGCGCCATGGCCCGCGCCGAACTGGTCAAGCGCATCGACGTGCTGATGGGCTTCATGACCGACGACAGCAACGGCCGCGCGGCCTGAGGATGTTCCTTCTCCCCTTGTGGGAGAAGGTGGCCCGCGCAGCGGGTCGGATGAGGGGTTGCACGTAAAGAAACGCCGCGAAAGCCGATCGGCTTTCGCGGCGTCTTGCGTCTGAGAGACCCCTCATCCGTCGGCTTTCGCCGACACCTTCTCCCGCAAGGGGAGAAGGGTCTCACATCGTCCGATCAGAACGCCATGCGGGCGATCAGCTGGAACACCGGGCCGGCCTGCTCGCGCTCGAGCTCGTACTCGTCGAAGTTCCGGTCGTTCTGGTCTTCGATGGTGGTGAACTTGTTGAAGCTCTCCTTCTTGGAGGCGTCCAGCAGGTTCGAGCCGGTCAGGCGGATGGTCAGGTCCTTGCCGATGCGCTTCTCGACGAAGATCTCCAGGTCGCCGCCGTAGGTGGTGGTGACCTCCTCGCCGACGACGCGGCTGTAGGCCTCGCCCTGCTTGCGGTAGGTGGCCCCGAACGAGGCGCCCCAGGTCGGCAGGTCCTGGATGAAGCCGACGTTCAGCACGTAGTCCGACTGGCTGTTGAACTTGCGCGAGCCGAACTCGTCGTCGATGTCGCTGTCCAGCCACGAGTAGTTCAGGAACACGCCGGTGTTGTCGAGGCCGACGAAGGTCAGCGGCGTCGACAGGTCGAACTCGATGCCCCAGACCTTGCCGTCGCCGGCGTTGCGGGCCGAGTAGACGAAGGTGCCGTCGCCCTCGCTGCCTTCCGCGCCGGTGTTGTACAGCTCCAGCAGGTCGTTGACCTTGCGGTAGAAGACGTTGACGCCAGCGACGCCCGAGCGGCCCAGGCGGCGCTCGTAGCCGACGTCCAGGCCCCAGGCCGTTTCAGGCTTCAGGGTCGGCACGCCGGTGAAGTCGTTGTCGCCCAGCTCGGCTTCCAGGGTCGCCGGCGACAGATACTCGAAGCTGGGGCGGCGCACGGTGCGGGCCGTGGCGGCGTACAGCTGGTCGCTGGCGGTCAGGTTGTAGCGCAGCGAGGCCGACGGCAGCAGGATCTTGTAGTCGTTGTCGTAGGTGTCGCCCGAGGTGCGGTCCTCGATCGAGACGTCGGTGGTCTCGTAGCGCAGGCCGGCTTCCCACTTCAGCGAACCCGACTTGCCCGACAGCATGACGTAGGGATCCAGGCGGGTCTGTTCGAAGGTGGCGTCGCCGCCGGCGATCGGGGCGTAGGCGCCGAAGGCCGGGACCGTCGAGGCCGGCAGGTTGTAGCGGTTGCGCGGAACCTCGGTGAAGAGGGTGTCGCGTTCCTTCTTCTCGTACTGCAGGCCGAACTCCAGCTCGGCGCCCATGGCCAGGTCGCGCTCGTGCTCGATCTTGGCCGAGAATTCGGTGTCGTCGATCTCGCGGCGCGACTTGTCGCGGGTGATGCGGTCGCCGTCCGGGAACGGGATCGCGTCGCGCAGGTACTCGATCTCGTCCTCGAACTCGGCTTCCTCGCCCTTGAAGCCGGCGTAGCCGAGCTTCACGGCGGTGCGGCCGCCCAGCATGTCGCGCTTGTACTTGCCGGTCAGCGACCAGCTGTCCTGGTCGATCTGGACGTCGTTGTTGTTGATCGTCTGGATGTTGGCGTTGGTGCGGATGTCCTTGGCGTACTCGATCGAGTCTTCGTCCTGGAAGCGATCGGTGCGCACGAAGAAGCCGGCCAGGTCCAGATCGCCGCCGGCCAGCGGAACCTGGTAGCTGGCGTTGACCGAATAGTCGGTGCCGTTGCGGACGTCGGTCTGCACTTCGCTGTTGTCGAGCGTGCCGTTCGGCTCGTCATAGCGCAGCGACAGCTTCTGCTTGGGATTGCGGCGGCCCTGGATGTTGGCGCCGACCAGCAGGCGACCGGGGCCGACCTGGCCGCCCCACACGCCGCCGACGGTCTCGCGGATGCGCTTGTCGTCGAACATCATCGCGCCGGCGCGGACGAAGCCGCCGTCCAGGGCGTAGGCGTCGCGCAGCACGATGTTGATGGCGCCGGCGACGGCGTCGCCGCTGCGGTTGGCGCTGGCGCTGCGGACGATCTCGATGCGCTCGATCAGTTCGGCCGGGATGCGGTCGACGAAGAACGAGCCGTCGGCGCCGGCGCCGAACGCGCCCGAGCCCGAACCGGCGCCCGGGACCTTCTCGCCGTTGATCAGGATCTGGGTGTAGGCCGGGTCGAGGCCGCGCAGGCGCACGCCGTCCGATTCCAGCACGTCCGACAGGAAGGCCACCGACGGCACGCGCTTGAGGGCGTCGCCGGCGGTCAGCGGCTCGAAGCGCTGGAAGTAGTCGAGGTCGTACTGCAGGACCGGCGCGGTCTCTTCGCTGCGGTTGCGGTAGGCGATCTGGGCCTGGACCACGACTTCCGAGGCCGTGACCGGCGCTTCGGCGGTGGCCATCGGCGCGTCGGCCGGAGCGACGTCGGCGGCCGCGGCCTGGGCGGCGATCGCCAGCGGAGCGATGGCGCACAGCGCCAGCAGAGCGGTCTTCTTCATCGGAACATCCCCACGGACACTCCGCGCCCTCGGCCCGACACCGGGGGACACGGGTGTTCTTGTCGGGGGAGGGCATAGTTTCGCCACAACTTCTGAGCCAGAGAAGTTTCGGCGACAGTTTTATTGCGGTTTTATGTAGGTGCGCGGATGATCCGTGCACGGATCACTTGAAACGACGCGCCCAGACCGAGAAGCCGCCGACGCAGCCGAGGAACAACACGACCGCCAGCTGGCCTAGCCGCGGCTCGCCCTGCAGCCCCCTGTTCAGCAGCAGGATGCTGGCCAGCACGCCCATGACCAGGGCGGCGAGGATGAGGCGACGGCGCAGGATGGACGACATGCCGCCAAGCTAGCAGGCCGGGGCCAGAACGAAAGACGCCGCGAAAGCGGCTGGCTTTCGCGGCGTCGTGTCTTCGAAGACTGGTCGAGCGTCAGGCCAGGCAGGTGCGCTGGATCTCGGCGCGCAGCTCGGGGATGCCCAGGCCCTTTTCCGACGAGGTGGCGATCACCCGCGGGAAGGCGGCCGGGCGCTTGGCGATGGCCTTGAGCGTATCGGCCACGACCTTGTCGACCTCGGCCGGCTTGATCTTGTCGGCCTTGGTCAGGACGATCTGGTAGGACACCGCCGAGATGTCGAGGGCGTCCATCGCCTCGGCGTCGACCTTCTTGAGGCCGTGGCGCGAGTCGATCAGCAGGTAGACCCGCTTGAGGTTGGGACGGCCGCGCAGGAACTGGCGGCCCAGGTCCTGGAACTTGCTGGCCGTCGAACGCGAGACGCGCGCGAAGCCGTAGCCCGGAAGGTCGACCAGGCGCAGCTGCTCGGCCAGCAGGAAGAAGTTCAGCTCGCGCGTGCGGCCCGGCTCGTTGGAGGCGCGGGCCAGGTACTTCTGGCCGACGAGACCGTTGATCAGGCTCGACTTGCCGACGTTGGAGCGGCCGGCGAAGGCCACTTCCGGCAGGTCGGCGGGCGGCAGGCCGTCCATGCGGACGGCCCCCATCATGAACGAGACCGGCTGGGCGAACAGCACCCGGGCCGCCTCGATCTCCTCGTCGGAGTACAGCGGTTCGATCGGATCGGTCATCAGGTCGCCGTCGCGGTCTTGCCGGTCAGCCGGCCGATGATCTTGTCGATCGGGTTGTCGACCTTGTAGCGGCGCATGATGATGTACTGCTGCACGATCGTCAGCACGTTGCTCCAGCACCAGTAGATCACCAGGCCGACGGCGAAGCCCGACAGCGTGAAGGTGAAGATGATCGGGAACAGCTGGAAGATCTTCTGCTGCATCGGATCGCCGGCCGGCGGGTTCATCGCCGTGGTCAGCCACATGGTGAAGCCGTACAGCAGCGGCCACACGCCCAGGTGGGCGATCATGGCGCCCAGGAAGGGCAGCGAACCCGGATCCCACGGGATCAGGCCGAACAGGTTGAAGATCGTCGTCGGATCCGGCGCCGACAGGTCCTGGATCCAGCCGAAGAACGGCGCGTGCCGCATTTCGATGGTCACCGTCAGCACCTTGTACAGCGAGTAGAACACCGGGATCTGGATCAGCATGGGCACGCAGCCCATGAACGGATTGATCTTCTCCTTGGCGTACAGCGCCATCATCTCCTGCTGCTGCTTGGCAGGGTCGTCCTTGTGCTTGGCGCGCAGCTTCTCGACCTCGGGGGCGACCTTCTTCATCTTCGCCATCGACTCATAGCTCTTGTCCGCCAGCGGATAGAGGATGAGCTTCAGGGCGACGGTCAGCAGCATGATGGCGATGCCGAAGTTGCCGACCAGCTTGTAGAAGATCTCCAGCACGTTGAAGATCGGACGGGTGATCAGGGCGAACATGCCCCAGTCCACGGCCCACTCGAAGCGCGGGATGGCCTGGGCCTTCTTGTCCCAGAACTGCCACCAGGCCGGGGCCTGGCCGTCGCCGTACTCGTACTTGCGCAGCAGCGGCACGGTCTTGGCGCCGGCGAACAGGCGGGTCGTCTCGGTGACGGTCTGGCCCGGGTTCACGGTCTTGGCGACGGCGGCGAAGTTGGCTTCGTAGACGTCGACGCCGGCGACGGGCGTGACGTTGTACTGGGCGTTGATGCGCTCGTTCTGGGTCGGGATCAGCGCGGTCAGCCAGTACTTGTCGGTGATGCCGGTCCAGCCGCCGACCGAGGTGATGGTCTGCTGCGGCTTGTCCTTCTTCCACTTCTGGTACTTGGACTGCTCGAGCTTGTAGTCCTTCTCGCCCAGCATGCCGATCGCCCCTTCATGGACGATGTGGTTCTTGCCGAGGTCGGCCGGGACGCCCCAGCGGCGCACCGAGGCGTAGGGCGTGATCGACACCGGCTGGCCGCCGTTGTTGCGGACGCTGTCGGTGACGGTGAACATCGCGTCGGCGTCGACGGCGATGGTGCGGTTGAACACCAGGCCAGCGCCGTTGTCATAGGTCAGGGTGACGGGCGAGCCCGGACGCAGGGTCTGGCCCGGCGCGGCGGTCCACACCGTGTTCTCGCCCGGCATGGCGCCGAGGTTCTGGCCGCTCCAGCCGAACAGCGTGAAGAAGGCGTTCTCCGCGCCGGCGGGGCGCAGCAGCTCGACCGGCGGCGAGGCCTTGTCGGTGGTCTGGCGATAGCGCTTGAGCAGCAGGTCGTCGACGCTGCCGCTCTTCAGCGACACCGAGCCCGACAGGGTCGGCGTGTCGATCGGGATGCGCGGGCTGGCGGCCTTGGCGGCATCGCGCGACAGCTTGATCGGCTGGGGACGGCCGTCCGGTCCGATGGCCATGCCCGGATTGGCGGCGGCGGCCTGGGCCTCGGCGGCCTTCTTGGCGCGCGCGGCCGCTTCCTGCTTCTTCTGGTTCGGCCCCATCACGAAGATTTGGTAGCCGATCAGGATCGCCAGCGCGCTGACGATGAAGACCAGCGTGTTCTTGTTGTCGTTCTGCATGGACACTTAACCGGGATCGGAGGGATCGGACGCAGGCGCGTGCGAATGGGGTGAGACGGGCGCGGGGGAGACTGGTCCAGACGGGGAACGCTTCCCCCCACGGTCGATTTCGGCCGCGAGGCTTACCAGCGCGGATTTTACATCGTCAAGCAAACGCCCCCAGGGCCGCGAGCGCGTGCCGCCGCGAGCGATGAACACATAGTCGCAACCGGGCCGTCCATGAAGGGGGAGAAGCAGTCTGGCGGCCTCGCGGAGGCGTCTTTTGGCGCGATTGCGCTCCACCGAGCCGCCGACCTTCTTGGAGGCGGTGAAACCGACCCGGATCAGGGCGTTCTCGTCGCCCCGCGGGCGCAGCTGCATGAAGACGGCGCCGCGCGACAGCGAGGGCGCCTTGGCGGCCTTCAGGAAATCGGCGCGCACCTTGAGGCGCTCGATCGCCGGACCGGCCTTAGCCGGGGCCGAGACTTGGGATTCGGTCATGAAAAAAGCCGCCCTTTCCGGCGCAGGCTGGAGGCCTGGTTCTGGGAAGGGGCGGCTTTTGTCATGTCGTACGATCCTGCCGGAGCAGGAAAGAAGAGCGGGAAACCCCGCTCTTAGGCCGTCAGGCGCTTGCGGCCCTTGGCGCGGCGACGAGCAACGATCTTTTGACCGTTCTTGGTGGCCATGCGGGCGCGGTAGCCATGACGGCGGGCTCGCACGAGCTTCGACGGCTGGAATGTCCGCTTCACGACGTGGCTCCGAAACTAATAGCGTTGACGCGGAAGCCGGTTGGCCGCCGCGAGTGAGGGGCGGTGGATAAGCGACGAGCAGGACGATGTCAACCGCGCAAAAGCGCCGGAAGCTGAGTCAGGCCAAGGGCTTGGACCGCCTAGCCCCGCGCCCCCTGCAATAGCACGAAGGCGAAGATCGACCAGTCCAGGCAGATATGGGCGGTGAACGAGGCCCACACGCTCCTGGTCAGCAGATAGGGAATCGTCAGCACCAGCCGGGCGACGCCGATCAGCAGCAGCACCTGGACGATGTTCCAGCCGTAGGTCGACAGGTGCAGCGCCCCGAAGATCATCGCCGAGATCACCCAGGCGATGGCGATCGCCGCGCCGCGCGGCAGGCCGAGCCGGCGATGGCAGAGGGTCAGGATCGCCAGGAACGGCAGGATGGTCACCAGCTCCTCGCCCAGCAGCTGCGGCGCCGTGCCGGCCAGGAAGACCGCCCGCTGCGCGGCCGGCAGCTGGACCACGATCTCGGTGGCGGGATTGGCATGGGCCGCCCCCGCCATGCCGTAGAAGAAGGCCGCCAGCCCCGACGCCAGCAGGGCCAGGGGCATGAAGGCCAGACCCAGCAGCAGGTCGCGCGCGGTTGGCCGCGGAAACAGCGCCGTCCATCCCCTGCCCGCCGCCAGCGCCAGCCCGACCAGTTGCAGGCCGACGAACAGCAGGGGTCCGGCCAGGCCCAACGGCTGGCCGACCTCGCCGCGCGGAACCTGGATCAGGGCCGCGAAGCCGGCGACGCAGCCGCCCAGGGCCAAGGCCCAGCCGAGACCGGACAGGGCGACCGGTTCGCCGCGATAGTAGGGAAAGTCCCGCACGGGGCGCGTGGCCATGCTCGAAGCTCCGCTTTCGGGAGATAGGAGCCAGCTTCGCCCGGCGTGTATAGCGCTCGCCGTGCTCGCGGCGGTCGAAAGTCCGGAACGCCGCTGCTATCACCGGCAGGTCGACGAAAGAGGCGCACGACGTGGACCTGCTGAAGATCCTGAGAAGCTTCGAGGAGCTGCTCTTCGAGGCCATGACCTGGCTCTACTTCTATCCGCGCACCATGGCGCGGATCGTGGCCCGCCCGCTGACCGCCATGGCCTATTCCGACCGCGAGGAGGGCCAGCCCGAGGAGCAGCGCTACGACGACTCGCTCAGCCCTCCCGTGCTGCTGATCATCACCCTCGTCATCGCCAACGTCATCGGCTGGGCGGCCCACGCGCCCCAGCCGGCGGCCGCCACGCCGCTGGCCAAGGTGATCTTCGGCTCGCAGCAGAACCTGCTGATGTTCCGCTGCCTGCTGTTCAGCCTGACGCCACTGGTCGTGACCCTGACCCTGCTGCGCAAGGAAGGCGTGGCGATCTCCCGCCAGACCTTGCGGCGGCCGTTCTACGCGCAGTGCTATCTCGCCGCGCCGACGGCGCTGGCCCTTTCGCTGGGCCTGACGGGCGTGCAGCGCGGGGGCGCCTGGGGCGCGGCCGGCGGCGGCGTCATACTGGTCGCGACCGCCTGGCTGGTCTGGACCGAGACGCGCTGGCTGTCCAAGCGCCTGGGGATCGGCCGCCTGGCCGGGGCGATCACGGCGCTGGGCGCGCTGATGCGAGCGGCCTGCTACATGCTGCTGATCCTGGCGCCAGCGGCCCTGCTGTGAGCGCTCAGTAGGGGTTCATCGCCCGCACCTGGCCGTCGGACGAGACCGTGCAGCGCGAGCGGTACGAACCGGTGGCCATCGTCAGCTCCCAGTCGCCGCGGCCAAGGTCGCGCACGCTGATCGGCACGCTGCTGCCGTAGGGACGGCTCTGGTACTCGTCGGCCCGGCGCGAGCAGGCGTCCTGGGCCGCGCGCGGGGCGCTGCGCACGTAGCGGGAATTGGAGAAGCGGCGATTGTCGCGCTCGGACTGCCCGGCCAGATAGCCCTCGTGATAGCCCTCGCTCTCGTGGCGGTCGTCATAGTCCGAGCCGTAGAGGGCGGCCTGGTAGCCACGCTCGTACTCGGCGTCGTGATCGCGGTCGGCGTTGTCGTGGTTCTTCTTGTGGGCCGCCAGGGCGGCGGCCAGGCCGACGATGGCCACGCCCGCCGCCACCGCCGAGGCGTCGGGACCCGAGCTCTTCTTGCGGCACATGCTGCGGGCCTCGACGATGGTCAGGTAGCGGCCGTCGCGCGTGGTGACCTGCACGCACTGGTCGCCCCGCCGCCAGTAGCCGAACTTGGCCGAGCCGCCTTCGTCCACGTGGTCCAGTTCGTAGCCGCGGGCCTGCAGCTCGCTTTCGCCGCCGGCGGCGCGGGCGCCCACCAGGTCGCGCAGATTCCCCGGGATCTGGGCCAGCGCCGGCGCGACGGCGCCCCCGGCGATCAACCCGGCCAGGGCGGCGGCGGCGACAAGCTGGCGACGAACGGACATGCGGCGGCTCCCTGCGAACGGGCCTAAGGCCAAGACCCACGGACAGTTGAACCATGTCGTCGCGACACGTCAAAGACGCAGGCCCCGACAATTCGCGACGGTTCGGCAAGAAATTTCGTCCGCTGTTAAACGGCGATCAAACATGACCGCATAGGGTCGCCGCTCCTCGCCATCCCCGTGGCCGCCAAGGCCTTTCAGGAGCGTCTCTTGCCGCAGCGCTTGTCCCGTCTTCTCGAACGCAGGGCCGCCTCTACGGCCGCGTCGAACGAGAACGACGCCGGCTGGCTGCGCTATGGCGACCTCAAGGTCGAGGCCGTCATCTTCCTGCTGGTGCTGGTCACCTTCGCCGCCGTGCTGGGCAAGAGCGCCCTCACCCGCCAGGCGCTGGAGCTGACCCCCGGATCGCCGCAGTTCGCCGGCTACGCCTTCGCCGACGGCGAGAGCGGCGGCCGCTCGACCGTGACCCCCGACCCCAGCCGGCCGATGGCCTGGTCGTGCGAGATCCGCGCCGGCGCGACCTACACCTATTGCGGTTACGGCCTGCAGCTGAACCTGGGCTCGCGCGCCCGCGGCCTGGACTTCTCGCGCTACCAGACCCTGACCGTGCGCCTGAACTGGAGCGGCCAGGCCGACCAGCTGAAGGTGCTGGTCAAGACCGCGCCGCCGGCCGCCCTGCGCGGCAAGGCCGAGGACCTGCCGCTGGCCGCCGAGGTCTCGGTGTCTCCCGGCGCCAACACCATCGTCCTGCCGCTCGACCGGCTGGAGCCCGAGCAATGGTGGCTGGCCAGCCACGGCGTGTCGCGGCGCGACATCACGCCCGAGTTCTCCGACGTCCGCTCGATCGCCGTCGCCGTCAGCGGCGCCCCGCCCGGCTCGCTGGCCGCGTCGATGGACCAGGTGCGCGTCGAGGGCGTCCAGCTGTCGGACGAGCAGTGGTACCTGATCATCCTGAGCGTCTGGCTGCTGATGATCGGCGCCTTCCTGGCGCACCGCCTTCTGCGCATGCGCCGCGAGTTCGAGACCCGCCAGCGCCAGCAGGCGGAGGAAGCCCGCGCCCTGTCGGACGCCCGCATCGCCGCCGAGACCGCCAACGCCGCCAAGTCGCAGTTCCTCAGCCACATGAGCCACGAGCTGCGCACGCCGCTGAACGCGGTGATCGGCTACAGCTACTGGCTCAGCCGGGGCAATCTGGATCCCAAGCAGCGTACGGCCGTCGACGCCATCCGCTCCAGCGGCGAGCACCTGCTGGCGGTGATCACCGACATCCTCGATCTGGCCAAGATCGAGGCCGGCAAGCTCGACCTGCAGCCGGTCGCCTTCGACCTCGCCGCCTGCCTGGCCGAGCTGGACCAGATGTTCCGACTGCGCGCCGAGGAGAAGGGCCTGGACTTCGCCGTCGCCCTGGCGCCGGAGGTCCCCACGCAGATCGTCGCCGACCCCAAGCGGCTGCGGCAGGTGCTGATCAACCTGCTGGGCAACGCGGTGAAGTTCACCGACGCGGGCCGCGTCGCCCTGCGGGTCGAGCGCCTGGAGGGCGGCCAAGGCCAGGCGGCGCGTCTTCGCTTCGCGGTCGAGGACACCGGTGTCGGCATCGCGGCCGACCAGCTGGACGCCATCTTCCGGCCGTTCGAGCAGGTGGGCGAGGCCGCGCGCCACGAGGGCGGCACCGGGCTTGGCCTCAGCATCACCCGCCAGATCGTCGAGACCATGGGCGGAACGATCCAGGTCGACAGCACGCCCGGCCGGGGCAGCCGCTTCGTCGTCGAGGCGCAGGCGGAACTGCCCGCCGAGCAGCCGGCGTCCCTGCGGCTGGCCTAGACGTCATCCCCCAGCGCCGCCAGATCCCCACTTCCCCGCCTGCGCGGGAGAAGCGCGGTGGAAATTGCTGAATCCCGATCCGGGTCAGCCGGCCTCGATCACGCGCACGCCCGCCGCCCGCAGCGGCGCCAGCGCCTCCTGCGGCAGGTCCGGCTCGACCACCACCGCGCCCACCTCGGCCAGCGGCAGGATCGCGTAGGGCGAGGCCGCGCCCAGCTTGTCGCGCGTGGCCAGGACCACGGTCTCGGCCGACTGGCGGGCGATCAGCCGCTTGATCGCCGCCTCCTCGGGGTCGCCGGTGGTGACGCCGGTCTCGGGGTGCAGGCCGGTGGCGCCCATGAAGAAGAGGTCGACCCGCACGCGCGCGATCGCCTCGGCCGCCGCCGCGCCGACCGCGACGATCGAGTGCTTGAACAGCCGCCCGCCGACCAGCTCGACCTCGACGCCGGGATGGCCGGCCAGTTCGACGGCGATGCTGGGGCTGTGGGTGACGATGGTCGCGCGCAGGTCGGCCGGCAGGCCGCGCGCCAGCTGCACATTGGTGGTGCCGCCGTCGAGAAAGACGATCTGGCCGGGCTGGATCAGGCGCGCCGCCACCCGCGCCAGCCGGACCTTCTGCGCCGTCGCCCGCCCCTCGCGCACGCCGAACGCGGCGGTGGCCGGCGAGGCCGGCAGCGCGCCGCCGTGCACCCGCTGCAGCAGCCCCTCGGCCGCCAGCTCGCGCAGGTCGCGGCGGATGGTGTCCTCCGAAACGCCCAGCTCCTGGCTGAACGGCTTGGCGACCAGCCGGCCGTCCCGGCCCAGCACCCGCAGGATCAGCGCCTTGCGCTCGGATGTCAGCATGACTGCACGAACCTTCTTGACTCCGCACGATATTGCACGAATTTAGGCGCCGATCCAGGCCTCCGGAGTTTCCGCCATGTCCATCGCCGACCGCGTCCGCGTCGAGGAGGTCACCGTCCTGTCCGACGACTGGTACACGCTGAAGAAGACCACCTTCTCGTACCTGCGCGCCGACGGGACCTGGCAGCGCCAGTCGCGCGAGACCTACGACCGGGGCAACGGCGCGACGATCCTGCTCTATGATCCGGCCCGGCGGACCGTCGTGCTGGTCAGCCAGTTCCGCTATCCGGCCTTCGTCAACGGCCACGACGACCTGCTGATCGAGGCGCCGGCCGGGCTGCTCGACGACGCCGAGCCCGAGGCCCGCATCCGCGCCGAGGTCGAGGAGGAGACCGGCTTTCGGGTGAAGGCCGTGCGCAAGATCTTCGACGCCTTCATGAGCCCCGGCTCGGTGACCGAGCGCCTGCACTTCTTCGTCGGCGAATACGGCCCGGGCGACCGGGTGTCGGCCGGCGGCGGCGAGGCCGACGAGGGCGAGGACATCGCCGTGCAGGAGGCGACGATCGAGGAGGCCCTGGCGATGATCGACTCCGGCGCCATCCGCGACGCCAAGACGATCATGCTGCTGCAGTACGCGGCCCTGCGGCTGTTTCCGGCGGGGTAGCGGCCGGTACTCAATTGGCCGAGGGCAATGGGTTATCTGTTTCAATAGCTTATAGCAGTTGTCATCCCGGCCGCAGCGCAGCGGAGCGCCGGGATCTCCCACAGTTTTCGAACCTGCCGACGTGGGAGATCCCGGCTCTACGGATCGCTGACGCGCTCCTCCGGCCGGGATGACACGTTTCTTTGCACGCCAATTGAGTCTCCAGACCCTAGGCTGGCGGCCTCAGGGCGCCAGGCCGGGCCTGCGCGGCGCGGGCTCGGCCAGGGCGCTCTCCATCTCGCGCGCGACCTTCAGGCCGATGATCACATGGGCCTGGGCGGTGGGGTGAAAGATCCCCGAGCTGGCGAAGAACGAGCGGTTGCCCAGGTTGACCATCAGCTTGGCGAACGGCTCGCTCGATCCGATCTGGGTGAGGACGACGTCGTTCGAGGTCCGAAACAGCCGCGTGCGCGGCTTGTAGGGGTCCCATTCCCCCGGATTGAACGGCGCCCAGCCCCACGTGCCCACGGCCTTGCCTTCGGTTTCCATCGCCATGGCCGGGAAGGCGAAGGTCCGCCGTTCGGCGTCGTCGCCCGCGCACCAGCCGCGCCCGGTGAAGGCCTCGCCGTACTGCACGGCCCGCCATCCCCCGTTCGAGGCGTTGGTCGCCACGGCCAGGTTCAGCGGCGTGAACAGCGACTCGTAGACCTCGCGCCCCTCGGTCTCGTCGATCCCGATGCGCCAGCGGTTCTCCGGCTTGATCTTGTGGTCGGGGAACATGCCGTTCATCGACGTGAACAGCTGGTTGTCCAGCAGTCCATGGCAGAAGCGTCGCTCGGCCCCGTCCCGATAGAGCGGGTTGGGATAGGGGGTCTGGATGACGATGGTTCCCTCGGGCGCGACCCCCGCCATCAGGCCCCGCATCACCGGATAGACCCGCGGCAGGTCGAACATGATCTTGCGATGGGCCACGTAGGTGGGGGTGACGCCGATACCCGAGCGCACCCGCGCCAGCACCAGCTGGCCGATGGGGTCGCTGGCCTGGGTCGGCAGCAGGGCGTTCTTGACCGCGCCGGCGAAACCGATGTCGTTGCCGCCGATCGACATCAGGACGATGTCGGGCTTGCGCAGCTGAAAGTCGGCCTTCGCGCACCTGGCCGCCTTGCGGGTCGCCGTCCTGGCGTAGGCGGCCCGCTGGTCGGGCTCCAGCTTCAGCGCCGCGGCCAGGCCGCTCACCTCGATGACGGCCGTTTCGGCATCCTTGTGCAGGGGGCCGTCGCAGATCAGCTCCAGCACCTGGTCGATCTGCGCCTTCAGCTTGAAGGACGGCTTGGTTTCGGGCGCCCCGAAGTCGGCCACCCCCGGAGGGTTCTGCTGGCTGGCGATCACGCCGTCCAGCACCTCGGCGCCGCTGCAGGCGAACGAGGCGAAGGTCACCGCCTCTTTGGGATGCTCGGCCGCATAGATGAAGGCGGCGGCCGCCTGCTGCGAATAGAGCGAGCGGTGGCAGATCGGATCCCACCACCGCGCCGGGCGGATGGTGCGCAGCACCGCCCCGACCCGCCACCAGCGATCATAGGGGTCCGAGCTGGCGGTCCAGTAGTCGTGGATCGAGGTCTGGAAATCGGCGGGAAACGCCTGCGGCTGATCGGGATTGCCCTCGCCCGACGCGTAGGAGTCGCCCAGGCCGATGACCAGCCGATCGCGGATCTGGATCGACGCCTCGCCGCCGCCCGCCGCCGCCCCGTTCCGGGTCATCGCGACCGTCACCCGGGCCACCCCGCCCTGATGGTCCGGGGCCGCCGCGACGGGCGCCAGCACTGCGCGGTCGCAAGGCAGCGAGAGCGTCGAGCCGGTTCCGGCCAGCGTCCAGTCGCAGGTGTCGGCACCGGATCCGCCGACCACCCACACCCGCGCCGCATAGGCCTTGGGATAGAGATAGCCCGGCTCGTAGCCCCGCTCGGCGGCGGGACGCTGCAGCGTCAGGCCGTCGGCCCGGCGGCCAGGCCCCGCGCCCTGCCACCGCGTGGCCTCGAAGGGCTGCAGCCCGTTCATCGGACCGCCGTCCTCGACCTTGCGGCCCAGGAAAGCGACGATCCGTTCGTAGGACGCGCTTTCCGGAAAGGGTCCGTCCGCCTTGTCCCGCGTCCCTCGCAGCCCTTCGAGGAAGGCGTCGGCGGCGCTCAGTCCGGGGTCGGCGCTCAGGGTCGTCGGCGGCGCGGCGGCGCGGAACACCCGGAAGCGGTCGGCGACGGTCCAGTCCAGGGTCACGGTCTGCGCGCGAGCCGCCCCGGCGCCAAGGCTCACAAGACCCAGAACGGCGACAAGGATCGCACGCATACCCACTCCCCCCCGGCAGCAAAGCAGTCGCCCGGACAATAGAGAGCAGCGTTCGAATATCAACGATCGATGGATTGGCGCGCGGCGTTCTTTTTCCGGTTGCACGCCCCGGGGGCAGGCCCCGTGGGACCGATCCTCAGCCTCCGGCCTTGACCGCGCCCCAGGTGCGGGTGGCCTGGCCCTGGCCAAGGGCCGCTCGCAGCCAGGCCAGGTTGTTGTCGACCATCTGCGGCGGCAGGTCCTGGCGGGCCAGCTTTTCGGCCTCGTCGACGCGGCCCTGCAGGCCGACCACCAGGGCCAGGTTCTGGCGGACCTGGATGGTCGAGGACGGCATGGCGGCGGCCTTGCGCAGCAGGACCTCGGCTCCGGCCAGGTCGCCGTGACCGGCCAGGTACATGGCCAGGTTGGTGGCCGGCGCGGCCTCGTTGGGGGCCAGGGCCACGGCCTGGCGGTGGGCGGCCAGCGCCTCGTCGTCGCGCTTGGACTGCTCCAGCGCCACGCCCAGCAGGGATTGCGGGCGCCAGTCGCGCGGCGCGGCGGCCGCGGCGGTCTTGGCCGGCTCGATGGCGAAGAAGCCCTCGCCGCGCGCCAGCTGCACCCGGGCCGACTCCAGCAGGGCCTCGACGTCGCTGGGATGCGAGACCAGCACCCGGCTCGAAGCGGCGGCGGCGTCGTCATAGCGGCCCAGCCCTCGCAGGGCCTGGGACAGGGCCACGCCCGCCTCGGCGTCGCGCGGGTCGGACTCGAACTCGTTGCTCCAGAAGGCGGCGCGGGCCAGGGGGTCGAAGCGGCGCGCCTCGGCCCGCTCGGCCGCGCTGGCCTTGCGCGGACCGGGCGGCTGGGCGGGCGCCTGGACGCTGGCCTGGGCCTTGCCCGCCGCCTTGTCGCCCTTGTCGGCGGCCAGGGCCGGAACGCTCAGCAGAAGAATGGGCGTCAGGACGGTTGCGAGCAGGGCGGGCTTGCGACACATGGAAGGCATGTCTCCGAAAGGTCGGCCGAGCATCGCGCGGCCCCCTCAAGGAATCGTTAAGCATAAATTCGCGAAGGCCCCGGCCCATGACCGAACCCCTGATCACCTCGTCCTCGCGCGGCGCGACCGATGGTCCCGTGATCCCGGTGCACGCCCTGTGGGAGGACGAGCTGGCGGCCTTCCTCGACGCCCGGCCAAGCTTCGTGCGCGGCTTCGCCCAGCTGTCGGACTTCTCGGCCAAGGCCGGCCAGACGGTGGTCGTGCCCACCCCCGAGGGCGCCCTGGACCGCGTGCTTTTCGGCCTGGGACAACGCCTTAAGGGCGGCAAGGCCGACGCCATGGCCTTCCGCGCCCTGCCGGCCAGACTGCCGGCCGGCGACTATCGCCTGCACGCCGCGCCCGAGGGGCTGGACCCCGCCCAGATCGCCCTGGCCTTCGCGCTCGGCACCTATCGCTTCGACCGCTTCAAGGCCCGCGGCGCCGACGGAGCGCGACGCCTTGTCGCGCCCGAAGGCGTCGACATCGCCGAGATCCAGGCCATCGCCCACGCCTGCGCCCTGGCCCGCGACATGGTCAACAGCCCGGCCAACGCCATGGGTCCGCGCCAGATCGAGACCATCGCCCGCGAGATCGCCGAACAGTTCGGCGCCAGCTTCTCGGCGATCGTCGGCGACGACCTGCTCGAGCAGAACTATCCGGCAGTCCACGCCGTGGGCCGCGCCGCCGTGCCCGAGCGCGCCCCGCGCATGCTGGAGATCCAGTGGGGCGACGAGGCCCATCCGGTGGTCGCCGTCGTCGGCAAGGGCGTGGTGTTCGACACCGGCGGCCTGGACATCAAGCCCTCGGCCGGCATGCGCCTGATGAAGAAGGACATGGGCGGCGCCGCCCACGCCCTGGCCCTGGCCCGCATGGTGATGGCCGCCCGCCTGCCGGTGCGGCTGGTCGTGCTGGTTCCGGTGGTCGAGAACGCCATCGCCGGCGACGCCATGCGCCCAGGCGACGTGCTCGACAGCCGGGCGGGTCTTTCCATCGAGGTCGGCAACACCGACGCCGAGGGTCGCCTGATCCTGGCCGACGCCCTGACCCGCGCGGCCGAGCTGTCGCCGGCCCTGACCATCGATCTGGCCACGCTGACGGGCGCGGCCCGCGTCGCCCTGGGGCCGCAGGTGATCCCCTTCTACACCCCCGACGACGCCCTGGCCGGACAGATCGAGGCGTCCGCCCGCAAGGCCGCCGACCCGGTCTGGCGCATGCCGCTGTGGGACGGCTATCGCGAGGCGCTGGAAAGCGATGTCGCCGACCTGAAGAACGATCCCGACGGCTGGGCCCAGGCCGGTTCGGTGACGGCCGCCCTGTTCCTGCAGCGCTTCGCCCCCACCACCGGCTCGTGGGTGCACCTGGACATCTTCGCCTGGAACCCCAAGGGCGCCCCGGGCCGTCCCAGCGGCGGCGAGGCCCAGGCCATCCGCGGCCTCTATGCGATGCTGAAGGGCCGGTTCGCCTGATGGCCGATGATCGCCGCCTGACCCTGGCCCGCCCGGACCTAGCCGACATCGCGCTGGAGGGCCGGGTGGCCGCCGAGCGCTACGACGCGCCCAAGGCCCGCCAGGTCGCCGTCCCGACCGCCGCCCTGCGCAAGGCCCCCGCCCCCGACGCCGAACAGGAAAGCCAGCTTTTGTTCGGCGAGCGGTTCGCCGTGCTGGACATGAAGGACGGCTTCGCCTGGGGCCAGGCCGCCCGCGACGGCTATGTGGGCTGGGTCGCCGAGGCCGAGCTTGGCCCTCTTGGCGAGAGCGCCACCCATCAGGTGGCGGTGCTGCGGACCTATGCGTTCGACGCGCCGGACATCAAGTCGCGGCCGGCCGGGCTCTATTCCCTCGGCGCGCTGGTGAGCGTGGAGGCCCGCGAGGGCCGCTTCGCCAAGGGCGCGGGCACGGGCTGGTTCATCGAGGCCCACCTGGCGCCGATCGGCCTGCCCGCCGCCGTCGACCCGGCCAAGGTCGCCCTCGGCTTCCTGGGCGCGCCCTACCAGTGGGGCGGGCGCGAGAGCCTGGGCCTGGACTGTTCGGGCCTGGTGCAGCAGGCCCTGGCCGCCACCGGCAAGGCCGTCCCGCGCGACACCGACATGCAGTTCGGCTTCTTCGCTCCGATCGACGAGGCCGATCGCCGGCGCGGCGACCTAGTGTTCTGGAAGGGCCACGTGGCGATCCTGCTGGACCGCGACACCATCGTCCACGCCAACGCCCACCACATGGCCGTGGCGATCGAGCCCCTGGACGAAGCCATCGCCCGCATCGACGCCGCCGGCGTGGGCCAGCCGACCGGGTGGCGGCGGCCCTAGGGAGGGTCAGCCTGAACACCCCGTCCTCCGTCCTTCCCCGCGAAGGCGGGGAGGCTCGGCCTGGAGGAGGCCGGAGCCCGAAAGTGTCGCCTAGCCGACACTGACACAGCCGAAACGCGAGTTGCGGCAACGGGTTACCGACAAACTCGCCCGTCGAGCGCCGCGTTGTTGTCATGACAGCGCTTTACCTCTATCGCGACGCATTCTCACCTGTCGGAGAAATGCCGTGTCGTCCCGCCTCGCCCTGCTGCTGTCCACCGCCCTGCTCGCCCCCCTGGCCGCGAGCCCCGTCCTGGCCCAGGACGCCGCCCCGACGGCGGTCGAGGAAGTGATCGTCACCGGCTCGCAGGTGCGCCTGCCGCCCGCCTATGCCGGCGGCCAGGTCGCCAAGGGCGCGCGCGTCGGCCTTCTGGGCGCGCTCGACACCATGGACACCCCCTTCGCGGTGACCAGCTACACCGAGGAGCTGATCCGCAACCAGCAGGCGCTGAGCGTCGGCGACGTGCTGCAGAACGACCCCACGGTGCGGGTCAGCAAGGGCTTCGGCAACTTCCAGGAACTGTACGTCGTGCGCGGCTTCCCCGTGTACTCCGACGACATGACCTATAACGGCCTCTACGGCGTGCTGCCCCGGCAGTTCGTGGCCGCCGAACTGGTCGAGCGCGTGGACGTGTTCCGCGGCGCCAACTCGTTCCTGAACGGCGCGGCCCCGGGCGGCAGCGGCGTCGGCGGCGCCTTCAACCTGGTGCCCAAGCGCGCGGGCGCAGCGCCGCTCACCCGCTTCACCGCCGGCTGGGACGGCGGCGAGCAGCTGTACGCCAAGGCCGACGTCGCCCGACGCTTCGGCCAGGACGACGCCTATGGCGCGCGCCTGAACCTTGGCCTGCACGGCGGCGAGACGGCCGTCGACGGCGAGAAGCGCGACCTCAAGGTGATCGGCCTGGGCCTGGACCGTCGCGGCGAGCGCGCCCGCTTCTCGGCCGACCTGGGCTGGCAGGACCACCACATCGACGCCCCGCGCCCGACCGTCACCCCGGCGAGCGCCATCCCCAAGGCCCCGTCGGCCGACAAGAACTTCGCCCAGGACTGGACCTATACCGACGAGCGCCAGCTGTTCGGCGCGGCGCGCGGCGAGTTCGACCTCAGCGACAACGTCAGCGCCTGGGCCGCCGTCGGCGGCCGCAAGGGCAAGGAAGACAACGTCCTGGCCAACCCGACCGCCCAGCCGGACGGCACGATCAGCGCCTATCGCTTCGACAACGTCCGCAAGGACACCATCCTGTCGGCGGACGTCGGCCTGCGCGCCAAGTTCGCCACCGGCCCGGTCGGCCACAGCGTCGTGGCCTCGATCGCCCAGGTCGACCTGAAGTCGCGCAACGCCTACGCGTTCTCGAACTTCGCCGGCTTCGCCAGCAATCTCTACACGCCCGTGCAGGTCGCCAAGCCGGCGGCCGACTTCTTCATCGGCGGCTCGCTGTCGGACCCCAACGTCACCGAACGCGCCAAGAACCGCAGCGTCGCCGTCGCCGACACCCTGTCGTTCCTGGACGAGGCCCTGCTGGTCACGGTCGGCGTGCGCTACCAGGAGATCTGGACTCGCACCTACGACTACAACACCGGCGTCGGCGGCGTGGCCTACGACAGCGACGCCACCACCCCGGCGGTGGCCGTGGTCTACAAGCCCAGCGACAAGATCTCGCTCTACGCCAACTACGCCGAGGCCCTGGTCCCCGGGAAGATCGCGCCCACCGTGGTCAACGGCGTGACCGTGGCCAACGGCAACGAGATCCTCTCGCCGTTCCGCGCCGAGCAGGCCGAGGCGGGCGTGAAGTACGACGGCGGCGCGTTCGGCGGCGCCCTGAGCGTCTTCCGCACCACCAAGCCCAGCGAGTACTTCAACGCCACCACCCGCATCTACAGCGCCGACGGCGAGCAGGAGAACAAGGGCGTCGAACTGACGGCCTATGGCGAACTGACGCCCGGCCTGCGCCTGATCGGCGGCGCCACCTGGATGGACACCAAGATCAACCGCGCCCAGACCGCCGCGCTGGAAGGCAAGTCGGCGATCGGCGTGCCGGAGTTCCAGGCCAACCTGAACCTCGAATACGACGTCGCCGCGCTCGACGGCCTGACGCTGGAGGGCCGCGCGGTCTACACCGGCTCGCAGGCCGCCAACGAGGCCAACACGGTGGAGCTGGGCTCGTGGACCCGCTTCGACATCGGCGCGCGCTACGCCTTCGAGGCCGGCGATCGTCCGGTGACCCTGCGCGCCCGCATCGAGAACCTGGCCGACAAGAACCAGTGGGTGGCCGTCGGCGGCTATCCGGGCGCCAACTACCTGACGCTGGGCGCCCCGCGCACCCTGCGCCTGTCGGTCACCACGGACTTCTAAGGCCCCGATGAAGCCGTCGACGCTCCGCGCCTGGTCGTGGGTCCACAAGTGGTCGAGCCTGGTCTCGACCCTGTTCCTGCTGATGCTGTGCGTCACCGGCCTGCCGCTCGTGTTCACCCACGAGATCGAGGAGGTCGCGATGCACCAGGCCTGGGCGCCGGCCCATCCGGACGGCCCCAAGCTGAGCCTCGACCAGGTGCTGGAGACGGCGCTCGCCCGCAAGCCGGGCGAGGTGGCCGCCTTCATGAGCTTCGACGTCGAGCGGCCGGTGGTGAACGTCACCACCGTCAAGCCCGGCCAGGCGGGCTACAGCTTCCAGCCGATCGACCAGACCAGCGGCGATCCCGCCCCCTCGGTGGCGGGTCATCCGGTGATGGAGTTCCTGCTCCAGCTGCACACCGACATGTTCCTGGGCCTGGCGGGCATGCTGTTCCTAGGCGCCATGGGGCTGCTGCTGGTGATCGCGCTGGTCTCGGGCGTCGTCCTCTACGCCCCGTTCATGCGCAAGCTGCCGTTCGGCACGGTGCGGGCCCGCAAGGCCGCCCGCACCCGCTGGCTCGACTATCACAACCTGCTGGGCGCGGTGACCCTGGCCTGGGTGCTGGTCGTGGGCGTCACCGGGGTGGTCAACACCCTGGCCACGCCGATCATCGGCTACTGGAAGAACACGGCGCTGAAGGAGCTGACCCAGGCCTACGACAAGCCCGCGCCGTCGAACGCGCGCAGCTCGCTGGCCGCCGCGGTCGAGCGCGCCAAGCTGGCCCTGCCGGGCAAGCAGCTGCAGTTCGTGGCCTTCCCGGGCAGCAGCTATTCGACCGACCACCACTATGCGGTGTTCTTCCACGGCGACACGCCGCTGACCGCGCACCTGACCACTCCGGCCCTGATCGACGCCCGCACCGGCCAGCTGTCGGCCGTGGCCCCCACGCCCTGGTACGTGAAGACCCTGTCGCTGTCGCAGCCGCTGCACTTCGGCGACTATGGCGGCCTGCCGCTGAAGATCCTGTGGGCGCTGCTCGACATCGCCACCATCGTGATCCTGGGCTCTGGCGTCTATCTGTGGCTGGTCAAGCACCGGAGCGCGCGATGAGCCGCCCGCACCTTTCCCTCTGGCAGGTGTTCCGCATCCCGGTGGTGGTGGCCGCGCTCAGCCTGTTCGGCCTGGTGGCCGCCCTGCTCGACGACGGCGCGTGGGACTGGATCGGCGCGGCGGCGCTGGGCGCCTCGGTCGTGGTGACCGTCTGGGCGCTGGCGGCGCGGCGGCGCTGATCGATTTTCCGGAGCGGTCCCAGGAGCGGGAGGCGCGCCCCCGCACGCTTCCCGCTCCCCCCGTTCGCCTTCCGGCCCCCCAGCCGGATCACTCACGGTCGCGGCGTCGCCCTCCCCCGAGAACGCCCGCAATCGGACGGCGCGGACTGTAAGCGGGGGTCACGGGATAAAAATACTCGTCTCGCTACTCATTCTGAGCGACGGTCGCCCTTGCGCCCGATCCGGACGCTTGCTCTGTTCCACCGATGCTTGACCAGCCGGCGACATCCACTCCCACCGCACCCGCGCCGGCGCGCCGCCTCGCCGAGGAAGTCCGCGCCTCGCTGGCCTATGTGCGCGACACCATCGAGATCACCCGCGGCGAGCACGACCTGCTCGACGCCTGGATTCTGACCGCCGCCCTCGACGCCAACATGGCCACGGTGATGCGCGATCCGGCCCTGCTGGCCGTCTATGGCGGGGCTGACCAGTCGGCGCCGGACGAGCTGCGCCGGCCGGTCAGCGTCAACGCCATCGCCCAGTCGCTGGTGCTGCCGTTCGAGACCGTCCGCCGGCGGGTGCTGCGGCTGGCCCGCCAGGGCCTGTGCGTGGTCGGCCCGCAAGGCGTGGTCGTGCCCAACGGCGCAGTGACCACCGAGGCCTATCGCGATCAGATGCTGGGCCGCTACCAGCGCGCGCGCCGCCTCCACCACGACCTGAAGGCCATCGGCGCCCTGCCCGACGACCTAGCCGCGCCGCCCGCGCCCGTACAGGAGCCGCCGCTGCGGGCGGTGAACTGGGCGCTGTCGGAGTACGTCCTGCGGACCTGCCACGACCTGATCCTGCTGACCGGGGCCCTGATCGCCAGCCGGGTGCTGCTGGAACTGGTGGTGAGCAACATCGAGGCGCTGCCGGGCGAGGCCCTGCCGGACTGGGCGGCCGATCCGGCCCGCATCGGCCGCGCGACGCGGACGGCGGCCCTGGCGCGCTCGCTGCGCGTGCCGCCCGAGACCGTGCGCCGCCACCTCAACGGCCTGGAAGGCCAGGGCTTCTGCCTGCGCCGCGACGACGGCTGGGTCGCCACCGCCCCGCCACAGGCCCTGCCGCGCCTGCTCGCCATGGGCGAGGCCAACCACGCCAACATCAAGCGATTGTTCGCCCGCCTGCGTCCGCTGGGCGCGCTGGCGGCGTGGGAAGCCGAGCCCGCCTGACGCCGATGCGTTTCCGATCCGCCGGCGCGATCTTTCCGGTCCTGGCTCGCCCTTCGATTGTCCATTGGACATCCGGCTGCTAGGGCGGGCGCTGGTATCGAGGGGGAATTCGGATGATCCAGCGGATCGCCACGGCGCTGGCCGTGATGGCTCTGGCATGTGCGAGCGGCGCGGCGGCGCAGCCGACGGCGCCGGCCAAGGACCTGTCGGGCCGGTGGGCCAAGACTCCGTCCGGCGGCGACATGGCCGCCGCCTATCCCGACCGGGCCATGCGCGAGGGTGTCGGCGGCAAGGCGACGCTGAGCTGCAAGGTCACGACCGACGGGCTGTTGGCCGAGTGCGTCGTCGCCTCGTCCACCCCGGACGGATACGGCTTCGACCAGGCCGCCATGCTGCTCAGCCAGGGCTTCCAGATGCAGACGCCCGTCCCGGCCCGCTATGCCGAGCCCGACGCGCG
Source organism: Caulobacter sp. 602-2 (assembly GCF_011043625.1). Taxonomy (GTDB): domain Bacteria; phylum Pseudomonadota; class Alphaproteobacteria; order Caulobacterales; family Caulobacteraceae; genus Caulobacter. The sequence goes on along the minus strand of NZ_JAAKGT010000009.1, from coordinate 179,842 downwards.
GGCGACCATCCCGATCGTCTTCCAGGCGCCCCCGGGCCAGAGCATGAGGCGCGGCGTGCTGAAGGGCTTCGGCGACGGTACGATCGTGCTGACGCGGCTGAAGGACGGCGAGACCCCCGAGGGCCCGGTCGCGCGCTGCGGCGAGGCTCGTTGCAGCGTCGGCATGGTGGTCTGGGCCGAGCGTCCGGCCGGCCCAGACGCCGTGGCCATTCTCGACCGCGCCGGACGCACGGACGGCCTGACCCTCGCCGACTGCGATATCGCCAAGGACGGACGCCTGACGACCTGCGACTATCGCGGCGTCGATGACCCCAAGGCCAAGGCGGCCGCCGCCGAAGCCGTGTCGCGCATGCGGGCGGCGCCGCAGACCAGGGAAGGCTCCCCCACGGCGGGCGCCCACGTGCAGATCCCGTTCCAGTGGGACTGGCTGATCGCCGGCATGAAGCCCGCGGACTGAGGCCTCAGGCCTCTTCCGCCGCGCCTTCCTGCAGCGCCAGCTTGACCGGCGCCCAGCTCAGGCGGTGGATCGGCGAGGGCCCCAGCTTCTTCAGCCCCGCCACGTGGATCGGCGCGTGATAGCCCTTGTGGCCGGCGAAGCCATAGCCGGGATAGAGGGCGTCGGCCTCGACCATGATGCGGTCGCGGGCTTCCTTGGCCAGGATCGAGGCCGCCGCGATCGAGCACGACAGGGCGTCGCCCTTGACCACGGTCTTGACCTCGCACGGCAGCACGAAGCGGTAGTTGCCGTCGACCAGGGCGAAGCTCGGCGTCACCGCCAACCCCTCGACCGCCCGGCGCATGGCCAGGCCCGCGGCGTGCAGGATGTTGAGCTCCTCGATCTCCTCGACGCTGGCCATGCCCACGCACCAGGCCACGGCCATGGCCTTGATCTCTTCCTCCAGGGCCGCGCGGGCCTTGGCCGAGAGCTTCTTGGAGTCGTTGAGGCCCTTGGGCACCCGCGCCGGATCCAGGATCACGGCGGCGGCGCTGACGGGCCCGGCCCAGGGCCCGCGACCGGCCTCGTCGACGCCGCAGACCGGTCCCGGTCCGCAGGCGGCTTCCAGCATCATGTCGGGTCCGGTCGGCATGGGGCCTGTCTAGGCGGGTTCGCGGGCGAAGGAAACCGGCGCATGACCGAAGATTAACTGGCCCGCCCCGCCCCGGGCTGGTCCCTTGCGCCCGGGGCGGGGACGGCTCCAGGGGTACTGATCATCATGAACCGTCGCGCCTTGCTGGCGGCCGGACTGGCGTGTCCGGCGCTCGCCGCCTTTTCCACCTTGGCCTGGGGCGCGACCCCGGCCGATCGCACCGAGGCCATCGTGCGGCGGTTCATGGCCGATCGCCGCGTGCCGGGCGCGCAGGTGGTGGTGGTCAAGGACGGGGCGATCGTGTTCTCGCGCGCCTACGGCCTGGCCGACCTGGCCGGCAAGATCCCGGCCACGCCGACGACCACCTTCCCCATCAACTCGATCACCAAGGCCTTCACCGGCGTGGCGGCCATGCGCGAGGTGCAGGCCGGGCGGCTGGACCTCGACAAGCCGATCGGCGCCTATGTGGAGGGCCTGCCGGAAACCTGGCGCGACATCCAGGTGCGCCGTCTGCTCAGCCACACCTCGGGCCTGCCCGACTTCGTGCCGCGCCAGAAGGACGGCGCCGTCGACGAGGCCACGGCCTGGAAGGAGGCCCTGGCCGCGCCGGTGCTGTTTCCGCCCGGCCAGCGCTTCCACTACTGCCAGACCAACTACGCCCTGGTGCAGATGGCTATCGACCGCCTGCACGGCCTGCCGGTCAGCACGCCGCTGGGCGGCGAGCAGTTCGCCATCGCCGGCATGACGAGCTCGCGCTACGGCGACAGCCGCGATCCTGGGCCTTCGCGGGCGACCTCCTACGGCTATCGCCGCGAGACCCCCGACCAGCCCGCGCCTCGCCAGGAGGTGTTCTCGCCCCTGGCCCGCGCCGCCGCCGGCCTCGACAGCACCGGCGATGACATGGGCCGCTGGATGATCGCCCTGATGGACGGACGCCTGCTGGACGCGGGCGCCCGCAAGACCATGTGGACCCAGGTTCCCTATACCGACGGCCAGCTGGGCCAGTGGGGGCTGGGCTGGCTGGTGCTTGAGCGGCCCGACCGCCTGGTGGTCGGCATGACCGGCGGCAGCCGCAACGCCGTCTATCTCTATCCCGACGACGGCGTGGGGGTGGCGATCCTCAGCAACCTGGCCGGCGGCACGCCCGAGGACGTCATCGACGAGATCGCCCGGGCCTATGTTCCCGGCATGCGGCTGACCGGCGTGGCGGCCCTGCGCGCGGCGCTGTCCGACCAGCCGAAAGCCGCCTTCGCCGGCGTCATCGCCGCCCAGCGCAAGGACCCGGCCTTCAAGCCGTCGGAGCACGAACTGAACGACTGGGGCTATCGCCTGCTGGCCTTCGGCGACAACGCCAAGGCCCTGGCGGTGCTGTCGCTGACCGCCGACCTGTTCCCCAAGAGCGGCAACGCCCAGGACAGCCTGGCCGAGGCCTACGCCGCCAATGGCGACAAGGCCGCCGCCATCGCCCACTACCGCCGCTCGCTGGCGCTGGACCCGGGCAACACCAACGCGGTCAACCGGCTCAAGCGCCTGGAGGCGCCGACGCCCGGAAGCTGAGCCTTCCGGGGTCAGCCAGCGTCCGTCGGGGTCGGCGGCTCCGCCCGCGTCCGGGCGTTGAGGCGGCGCACCAGCACCGCCCCGCCCAGCAGCAGGGCGCCGACGGCCAGGAACGAGGCGGCGCGGACCACGCCCTCCAGCCGGGCCAGGTCGACCAGCAGCACCTTGCCCGCCGTCAGCAGCAGCACCGCAAGGCCGGCCCAGCGCAGCACCGCGTCCCGGCGGGTCGAGCCCAGGCTCAGCACCACCAGGCCGAAAGCCGCCCAGACGGCCGAGAAGGTCCAGGTCTCGAGCCCGCCCGCGGACATCGAGGCGCCCATGGCCGGGCCGTGGAAACCGCAGCGGACCACCAGGCTGACCAGCACGAACAGCACGCCGACGGCGCTGGCCCGGGCGGCGATCGCCAGGCGGCCGTCGCGGCGGCCAAGCTCCAGCAGCAGGGCCGCGCCCGCGACATGGGCCAGGGCCAGCAGCGCCGCGCCGATGGGCGGCAGCCGCGCCTGGTCGGGTCCCCACCAGGGATTGGCCAGGAAGCCGAACACCAGGACCGCCAGCACCAGGGCGATCCAGCCCACGGTCGGGGCGGCGCGGGCCAGCCAGCTGGCGGCCGGCCGCGCGGTCAGGCGCGGGTCGAAGAAGCCTCGGGCGGCCAGGAGCAGCAGCACCGTGTAGCCGGCCAGCTCGCCCCGGCCGATCCCGGCCTCGGCCATCGCCCGGCCATGGATCCCGTGGCGCAGGGCCAGCACTGCCCACAGCAGGCCGAACACCGCCGAGCCGACCACCCAGCCGCGCCCGGCGGCGTCGACCGGCCGTCGCCAGGCCGCGACCGCCAGCAGCACGGCCGGCGCCAGGTAGGACAAGAGCAGGGTGTTGAACAGCGGCGGTCCGGCCGGAACCTCGCCCATGCCCCACCAGGGGTTGGCGACCAGGCCCTGCAGCAGCAGGCCATGGGCCAGGCCCGCGCCGACCACCAGCAGCGTGCGCCAGCGGGCCAGCGGGCCGTCGTCCGGCCGCTGGCGCAGCACCAGCACCAGGCCGGCGGTCAGCAGGATCAGGGTGCGCAGCGAAGATTCCAGCAGCGGCGCCGAGGCGTGGCCCGGCTTGCCGACCACGACCAGGTGCACGCCGATGAACAGGCCCAGCAGCAGGATCATCAGGACGCTGGCGCCTTGGGCCTCGGCCTCGTTGCGGCGACCGGCGGCCTTCAGCAGCCAGGCGGCGGCGAAGGCTGTCAGGGTCGCCGCCCCGCACACCGCCGCCAGGATCGGCAGGGGCAGGCGGCCTTCCAGCGCCGGCCCGATGAAGGCCGGGCGCAGCATCACCACCAGGGCCAGCAGGCCGCCGACCACGCTGGCCTGGGCCAGGCCGTGCCAGGGCAGGCGCCGGGCGGCGATCGCCAGGGCCAGGGCCGCCAAGGCGAAGGCGGCGGGCTCGAACCTGGGCTGGGTCGCGCCGTGGATCGCCAGGAAGACCATCTCGGCGGCGGCGGCCAGCCAGATCGCCAGGCCGGGATCGCCGGCCGGCGCCTCGCTGCGGCGGGCGATCAGCACGGCCAGGCCGAACATGCCCGCGCCCAGCAGGGCCGCCGGCGTCCAGGCGTGGTCGAAGCCGGCCTCGCCCAGCAGCGGCCAGGCCAGGCTGGCGGCGAGCGCGGCGGCGACGCCGGCGATCGCCAGCAGTTGCGGGCGCTGGCCCGCGTGCAGCCGCTGCGCCGCGGGCAGGGCCGTCAGCGGAATGAAGGCCAGCAGCAGGTGGAGCCAGGGCGGCGTGACGGCCACCCCGGCCTTGTCGCCCTCGAACAGCAGGCAGCAGAGGATCGCAAACACCGTGACCCCGGCCGGGGCGGCGAACAGGGCCGGCGGAGCCTGGCGCGTCGCGATCGCCAGCGCGGTCAGGCCCAGCAGGACGCCGCTCAGCACCCCGGCGGCGGCCGAGGCCTGGCTGGGCGACCAGAACCACACCGCCATCGCGCCCAGGCTGGCCAGGAACAGGGCGGCCATGGCGCTCTGGCGCAGGCGCAGCACCTGGGCCTGCGTCTCGCCCGTCCGCCGGCGCCGCCAGAGCGCGGCCAGCGGCCCGGCGGCGGCCAGGGCGACCAGGACCGCGCCGGCCGCGTACTGCCGGTCGGCCAGCGGCGGCAGGCTCAGCAGCAGCGCGCCGACGGCCGTGGCCAGGCTGGTCCAGCCCCACCGGCGGCTCGCCGCCAGCACGAAGCCGGTAGCGGCGACCAGGATGGCGTAGGCCTCGAAGACCACGGGTGACCAGGACGAGATGTCGGTGACGATCGGGGTGGCGGCCGCGCCGACCATGGCCACCAGGGCCAGCGGCTCGCCATGGCGCAGCGACAGCGCCAGAAGCCCCAGCGACACCGCCGCCGCCAGCACCGCCGCCAGCCAGAACGTGATCAGGTGATAAAGGCCGTGGGCGGCGCAGACCGCGCCGTACAGCGTGACCGCCCCGGCCCCGGCCGCGATGGCGGCGGCCAGCAGGTGGCGGCTCGTCTCGGCCTTGCGGCGCAGGATCCATTCGCTGGCCAGCACCATCAGGGCGCCCAGCGCCACCGCCGCGGCGATGCGCAGCGGCGGGGTGAAGATCCCCTTCTGGGCGGCGTAGGCCACCAGCAGCAGGCCGCCCAGCGCCAGCCCCCCGCCGCCGATCCAGGCTAGGCCGTTCTCGGCCAGCCAGGTCGAGGCGGCCTCGCGGGTGATCATCGGCCGGGCGACCCGCGGCGCGGGCGCGGGGATGGTCATGGGTTCGGGATGAGGCTCGGACGCGGCCGGCTCGACCGTCCAGGGCGAGGGCGGCGTCGGCGCGGCAGGCTCGCGAACGGCAGGCTCCGGAGGAAGCGGCTCCTCGGAAATCACGCTCCGGGAAACCGACACGGTCTCGGGCGCCTCAGGCGGCTCGCGCCGCTCCAGGGCCGCCTTCAGGCGCTCCAGCTCGGCCAGGGTCTGGTCCAGCCGCCGCCGCACGATGTCGAGCGACTGATGCTGCAGCGCGACCCACACCGTCAGGCCGACGATGAAAACCCATTCCATGCCGCGACACGCCCCCGAACGCTACGCCCCAGGCTCTAGCACGGAACGGTTGAGCCCGCCCAGGCTCGACGCCGAGCGCGCCGCCTGGAGCGAGCCGGCGCTCAGCCAATCCAGCCCTTGCCCACCGTACTCCCCCGCGAAGGCCGGGGCCCAAGCCGCCTTCGCGGGCGAGCGGGGCCGTGGACGACCCACGGACGCCGCTTGGGTCCCCGCCTTCGCGGGGAAGAACGGGGTGTGGGGGACGCCTGTCGGGCGAATGTCGCCGCCTAGTGGCGATGCCCCAGGGCCTTGCACTCGTCGTGGCGGAAGCAGGTGACGAAGTGGTCGTTGACCATGCCGACCGCCTGCATGAAGGCGTAGACGATCACCGGACCGCAGAACTTGTAGCCCCTGGCCTTCAGGGCCTTGGCCATGTCGACCGCCAGCGGCGTCTGGGCCGGGACGTCGCCCATGCCGGTGAAGGCGTTCTGGATCGGGGCGTCGCCGACGATGTTCCACAGGAACGCCGAGAAGTCCTCGCCGCGCTCGCGCATGTCGAGATAGATCCGCGCGCCGGCGATGGCCGCGTCGATCTTGGCGTTGGAGCGGATGATGCCGGCGTCGGCCATCAGGCGCGCGCGGTCGGCCTCGCCGAAGCGGGCCACCGCCTCGGGGTCGAAATCGGCGAAGGCGGCGCGGAAGGCCTCGCGCTTCCTCAGGATGGTGATCCACGACAGCCCGGCCTGGAAACCGTCGAGCACCAGCTTTTCCCACAGGGCGCGGCTGTCCCACTCGGGCACGCCCCACTCGGTGTCGTGATAGGCCTCGTACAGCGGGTCGCCGTTCATGCCCCGCCAGGTGCAGCGATGGATCTCTGTCATCCGGCGACGCTAGCAGACCGCACGGCGAAAACCAGAACTTTTGCGGAACATTCATGCACCAACGACGGAAACGCCGATCTCGCGCGTTTGGCTGGTCAGAGGGACGCCAACGACAAGGAGACGCCGCAGATGCGAGCTTTCCGAACTCTCGCCGTGCTCGCCCTGGCGACCGCGACCATGACCGCCACCCCCGTCCTGGCCCAGCACCGCGACCGCGACAACAATCCGCCCGGTCCGCGCGGCGGCCCGGGCACCAACTGGGAGAACCCGCCCGGCTGGCGCGGCGGCCCCGGCGCCTCGCCCGATCGCCGCTACTATCGCTGGCAGGGCCAGAAGGTGCGCTTCGACTACCGCCGCGGCTATTACTACAATCCGCGCTTCGGCTACTGGCACCCCAACTACGGCTGGTGGAACCAGGCCCGCCGCTGCTGGCTCGACCGCGACGACAACCCGCCCGGCCCGCGCGGCGGCCCCGGCACCAACTGGGAGAACCCGCCCGGCTGGCGCGGCGGTCCCGGCGCCTCGCCCGACCGCTACGGCCGCTGCCGCTAGGACGTATCGCGCCCGGCCCCCATGGGGGCCGGGCGTGACCACCGATCGGTAATCAATTCCCGGTAGAGCGCCTCTGTGATTGCGGGGGCGCCAATGAGCACGTGGATCGAGAGGCTGTTTGGGACGCGCAAGCCGGCGCAGAGGCCGGACATTCGTCCGGCCAGGCCGGTCTGGCCGCTGATCGTGACGCTGATGGGGCCGGCGTTCCTGCTGCAGCTGATCCCGGTGCTGAACCTGCTGCTGGTGTTCCTGCTCTCGCCGCTCTGGATCGCCGCGCTGCTCAACGTCGCGCTCGTGACCATGGTGCTGGACGTTCGCCGAGGCGCAGCGCCGCGCTGGCTGCTGGCGGTTCCCATCGCGGTCTATGGCGGCAGCCTGGCCTACAGCGCCATCAGCTACGTGCAGTATCGCCTGCTCGACGCCCGCCTGCACCGCGAGAACGCGGCCCAGCGGCTGGCCTTCGATCCGGCCCGCATGGACCTGGTCGCGCCGGGAAGACTGGCCCAGGGCGTGCTCTACGGTCACGCGATCCCGACCGCCTACACCGACGCGCGAGGTCTGCGCGGCGACGGCGTTCCGGTTTCCCTGCGCATCCTGCCGCCCGCGGTCTGCGACACCATTCCCCGCTCGCCGGATTTCCGGATGAGCGTCTCGACGGTCGGCTTCGAGCTGCCCGATCTCGCCAACGCCTGCATGCTCAGCCTTCCGGGCGATCCCGAGCGCCCCGCCGTCCTGGTCAAGCGCGACCCCCAGTTCCCCAAGGACACGCCCCGCACGCGCCTGACCCTGACGGCGCCGGACGGCGCGGCGGTGACGCTGGTCCATGGCCGTCACGGCGTGGCCCTGCCCCTTCCGCTGCCGTTCGTCGCCTGCCTGACCTGGAACAGACTCGACTGCAAGGCCGAGTGGATCCGCCTGCCGCTGGCGGTGGGCGGCCGCGACGAGGACGAGGCCGCGATGATCGCCGCCGCGCTCGGGCTGAAGCCACGGATTTCGCAACTCGTGAAGGGCAGGAATCCCCTCGACGCCTCGCTGGTGCTGGACGAGGCCCAGACCCAGGCCCTGGCGGCCGGCTCCGAACCGGCCGTGGCCGAGGCCCGCGCCTACGGCGGCAAGGTCGTCGACACGGCGCTGGCGCGGTTTCGCAGTTTGCTGGCCGGACAGGCGCTGGCCCGGGGCGAAATCTTCGACAGCTGGATCGTGGCCAGCAACGCCGACAAGCTGGATGGCGAGGCCGGCGCCCTGCTGGCCGCCATCGAGCGCGACCTCGCCGACCCTGACCGCACCGCCAGCATGCGGGTCTATGGCGAGGTCGCGGCCGCCCTGCCGCCGGAGACGTTCGACAGGATCGGTCCGGGCCTCGCGGAGATGGTCGGGGCCGACGAGACGCTGAGAACATCGAGAGGGCTGGTGATCCGGCTCGGCGACCTGGGAGAACCGGCGGTTCCCGTGCTGATCGGCATGCTCGAGGCCGATCGCTCGCGGGAGGTCCGCATCGACGCAGCGCTGGGCCTTTGCCGGGCCGGCCGAAAAGCTCGCGACGTCGCCGACCGGGTCGCCCGCAGCGGCCGCGCCAACATGGATTCGGATGCGACCGAGGCGCTCGTCCTGGCGCTGATGCGGATGGACCGGCCCGACCTGGCGCGGGCTCTCGCCGCGCCGACCAGCGAAGGCCGCGACGGCAAGGGCCGGGCGCGCCCCGCGCCCAGCAGGGTCCAGACCGCGCTCGCCGAGGTCGACGCGGCCTCGCCGCCGTCGGCCTGCCTGCGCGGCGGCTTCGCCAACCGGCTGCCCGACCTGCCCTGGCTAGACTGAGGCCGCCGTCGGCGTGGGCGGAACCCACTCGGGGCGATCCACCCGCACCGGCCGGCCGTCGACGGTCAGCTCGGCGCCTTCGATGCGGTCGAGGCGCAGCAGGGCCATGGCCCGACCGTCGGTCCCGCTGAGCACCTCGCCGGCGCGCAAGGTCCCGGCCAGCACCTCGGCGCCGAAGGCCGGGGCCGGGCCGTCGAAGACGATCGGCAGCATGCGGTTCTTGATCGTGCCGCGCCGCTTCATGCGGCTGGTGGTTTCCTGGCCGACGAAGCAGCCCTTCTTGAAGTCGATGCCGGCCAGCAGGTCGAAATCGGCCTCGATCGGATAGTTCCTGTCGCTCAGCCAGTCGGCGGGGCCGGGCACGCCCAGGGCCAGGCGATGGGCCTCGAAGGCCGCCTCGTCGGCGTCGGGCTCGTCGACCGGGCCGTAGACCCGCGCGCCCAGGGCCGCCAGGCGCGGATCGGCGTACAGCCCCTCGCCGGTCACCGTCGCGCCGGAGGGATCGAACACGGCGGCGACCACCAGGTCGAGCGGGCCGATCTCCACCTTGGCCCGCAGGCGGTACATGGAAAGACGCGCCACGATGGTGTCGCGATGCTCGGCGGCGACGTCCAGCAGCGCGCCGTCCGGCAGGCCGGCTGCGAACAGGTCGTAGAGCAGTCGCCCCTGCGGCGTCAGCAGGCCCGAAAAGCGCAGCTCGCCCGGCGCCAGGGTCTCGACGTCCTGGGTCAGCAGGCCCTGCAGGAAGCTCCGCCAGTCGGGACCGGAGACGCCGATCACGGCGCGGGACGAGAGGCGGGCGATACGCTGGCTGGTCATGGTCGCACATGTGGCGCCGAGGCGACGCCGGCGCCAGTCCTGAAGCTCTGGAAAGCTTAAGCGGGATAACGGGATGCGTTGACAGCCGGTTCACCCTATACATGGACCGATGACACAGCGGGCCTTCCCGATTCTCTTCATCACCGCCACGCGGATCGGCGACGCCGTGCTGTCGTCCGGCCTGATCAAGCTGCTGTCCGACCAGATCCCCAACGCCCGCTTCACCATCGTCGCCGGCCCGCTGGCCGCGCCGCTGTTCGCCCACGTGCCTGGCCTGGACCGGGTGATCGTGATGGAGAAGGGCAAGGGCAAGGGCCACTGGTTCAAGCTGTGGAACCAGGTGCGCCACAAGAAGTGGGGCCTGGTGGTCGACCTGCGGGGCAGCGCCACCGCCCTCTTCCTGCGCCGCGAGAAGCGGGCGATCTGGAAGAAGATCCCCGGCGAGATCGCCCACAAGGTGGTCGAGACCGCCCGCGTGCTGAAGATCGACGGCGAGCCGCCGGCCCCGCATCTCTACATCACGCCGGAAGTCCAGGCCCTGGCCGACCAGATGCTGGCCCCGCGGGGCGGCGAGCCGGCCGGTCCGATCCTGGCCATGGGCCCGGCCGCCAACTGGATCGGCAAGGTCTGGCCGATCGAGCGCTTCACCCAGACCGCCGCCCAGCTGCTGGGCCCCGGCGGCAAGCTGGAGGGCGGGCGCCTGCTGATCCTGGGCGGTCCCGAGGACGGCCGCATGGTCGAGGAGCTGCGCATGGCCTCGGCCCGGGGCCGATGCATCGACCTGACCGGCAAGGTCGACCTGCTGACCGCCTATGCCTGCCTGAAGCGCGCCGACCTGTTCATCGGCAACGACAGCGGCCTGATGCACATCGCCGCCGCCGCCGGCACGCCCACCGTCGGCCTGTTCGGCCCGTCGGACGAGCGCCGCTACGGCCCCTGGGGCCCGCTGACCCGCGCGGTGCGCGGCCCGCGCGACTTCGACCAGTTCAAGGCCGTCGATCCGGACCTGTCGCAGGCCATCCGCCACATGAGCGACCTGCCGGTGGCCAAGGTGGTCAGGGCGGCGATCGAACTGCTGGACGAGGCCCGCGCCGCGGCCGCGCCGTCCCCCGAGATGCCGCCCGAAACGCCGGCCGAGGCGCAAGCAGAAGCGCCCCAGGCCACCGCCGGCGCGCCGGAGCTGCCGCTCGACCCGCCCGCCTCGCCGCCCGGTCCGGAAGCCGAACCCAAGCTCAAGGTCTCGCCCCGCCGCCGCAAGCGTCCGGACGGCGAAGCCAGCCCACAGGCCTGACCCGTGAAGGCCGTTGTCACCCTCCTCGCGCTGCTTGGCCTTTCGGCGGCCACCTCGGCGACCGCCGCCGACCAGACGCCGGGCGACCAGTTCTTCGCCCGCCTGACCGCCCTGTGCGGCAAGACCCTGACCGGCCAGGTCGTCGCCGGCGACGCCGCCGACGAGCCGTTCCGCAAGTCCGCGCTGGTCATGACCGTGGCCCGGTGCGACGCCCGCGAGATACGCATCCCGTTCAGCGTCGGCGAGGACCGCTCGCGCACCTGGATCGTCACCCGCCTCGACGACGGCCGCCTGCGCCTCAAGCACGACCACCGCCATGCCGACGGCGTCGAGGACCAGCTTTCCCGCTACGGCGGCGACACGGTCGAGGCCGGAACGGCCCAGTTGCAGCGCTTCCCGGTCGACGCGGAGTCGCAGGCCCTGTTCACCCGACTGGACCGCGCGGTGTCGAACACCAACGTCTGGTCGCTGGGCCTGACCGACCAGGCCTTCAGCTACGAGCTTTCCCGCCCCGGCCGCCTGTTCCGGGTGTCGTTCGATCTGGACGGGGCAAAGCAGCCCTGAGCGGGCGATCCGGCCTCAGCCGGCCGCGCGGCGGATGGCGCCGTCGGGATCGCCGGGGTCGAAGACCTCGAGGTCCGGCCGCAAGGCCTTGATCTTGGACGCGGCCGCTTCGACGAAGCCGACATGCAGCGTGCGCGCGCCTTCGTCGTGAAGCTCGAAGACCAGATAGCCATTGCCCAGCACGATCCGCCGGACGTCATCGAGGGCGAAGTCCGGCTGGCCGTCGAACAGCTGCACCCGACCCGCCCTCACGGTCATCAAGGCGCCGCCGCGCCGGATAAGCCTGATGCTGGCGATGATGATCCCGATCGCGGCGACCGGGCTCAGCACGAAGACCGTCGCGTACCACATCAGGAGCCGGCGCTCCTTGGTGAGGCTGCCCTGGGTGTCGAAGCCACTGCCGATCGACCAGGCCGCAAAGGCCGCCAGCACGGCGATGATCGCCGCCGCCAGCGCCAGCTGGACCCAGGCCGGCCTGCGGACGACGACGGTCTCTTCCGAACTGGTCATCGCGCGAAGCTAGACCGCACGCTCGAAGCCGTCAGCAGAAAATCACCCATTGCCACCGCCCCCCAGCGGACCTAGACCGCCCCAAACCACCGCAGGAGCACGCCCCATGTCCCAGACCTTCGACCTGATCGTCCGCGGGGGCGAGGTGGTGAACCACGCCGGGCGTGGGATCACCGACATCGGCGTGCGGGACGGCAAGATCGTCGCCATCGGCGACCTCTCCCAAGCCTCGGCCGGCGAGGTGTTCGACGCCGCGGGCCTGACCGTGCTGCCGGGCGTGATCGACAGCCAGGTGCACTTCCGCGAGCCGGGCCTGGAGTGGAAGGAAGACCTGGAAAGCGGCAGCCGCGGCGCGGCGCTCGGCGGCGTCGTGGCCGTGTTCGAGATGCCCAACACCGAGCCGACCACCACCGATCCGGACGCCCTGGCCGACAAGCTGTCGCGCGCCAAGAACCGGATGCACACCGACCACGCCTTCTATGTCGGCGGCACCCACGAGAACGCCAACTTCCTGGGCGAGCTGGAGCGCCTGCCGGGCTGCTGCGGCATCAAGGTGTTCATGGGCGCTTCGACGGGCTCGCTGCTGGTGCAGGACGACGAAGGCGTCGAGAACGTGCTGCGGCACGTCAACCGCCGGGCGGCCTTCCACTCGGAAGACGAATACCGCCTGGCCGAGCGCCGCTCGCTCGCCCGTCCCGGCGACTGGACCAGCCACCCCGAGGTGCGCGACGCCCAGGCCGCCCTGCAGTCGACCCACCGCCTGGTGCGCATCGCCAAGAACCTGGGCAAGCGCATCCACGTGCTGCACGTCACCACCAAGGAAGAGATCGACTTCCTGGCGCTGAACAAGGACGTCGCCTCCGTCGAGGTCACGCCCCAGCACCTGACCCTGGTCGCGCCCGAGGCCTATGAGCGCCTGAAGGGCTTCGCCCAGATGAACCCGCCGATCCGCGACGCCTATCACGTGGCCGGCGTCTGGCGCGGCATCGAGGCCGGCATCGCCGACGTGCTGGGCTCCGACCACGCCCCCCACACCCGCGAGGAGAAGGCCCGCCCCTACCCGGCCTCGCCCTCGGGCATGCCGGGCGTGCAGACCCTGGTGCCGGTGATGCTGACGCATGTGGTGGACGGCAAGCTTTCCCTCGAGCGCTTCGTCGACCTTACCAGCCACGGCGTCAACCGCGTGTTCGGCCTGGCCGACAAGGGCCGCCTGGCCGAAGGCTTCGACGCCGATTTCACCATCGTCGACATGAAGGCCCGCAAGGTCATCACCCACGAGCAGATGGCCAACCGCGCCGGCTGGACCCCGTTCGACGGCTTCGAGGCCAAGGCCTGGCCGGTGGCCACCATCGTGCGCGGCATCGTGGTCATGCGCGACGACGAGATCGTCGCCGAGGGCCGCGGCGAGCCGGTGCGCTTCCTCGAGACCCTGGCCCGCTAGCCTCCGAACAGGCCGCGCACCCAGGCGCCGGCGCCCGCCAGGGCGTCGGCCGCCGGCGCGCCGATCCCGAACGGCAGCAGGCGCAGGAGCTCGTGGGCGACCACGCCCAGCAGCCAGACCAGCAGCAGGGCGCCGGCGATCAGCGCCAGCACGAACAGCAGCCGGAACGGCGGTCCGGTCACCAGCTCGACATAGCGGTGCAGGCCAAGCCTGGTCTCGCCGGTGAACGGCGAGAACACCTTGGGCCGGTAGTGGGCCATGCGCATCCAGCGCAGGCGCGCGCCCGGATGCACCTCGTCGCGGCCGATCGACACGGCCCGCGAGCGATAGCCGCCGATCATCCCCAGAAGATCGGTCTTCCAGGCCGGCCGCAGCGATCCGGGCCGACGCCCGATGCGCCAGTCGACCAGCGGATTGGCCAGGTCGCCGGCCTGGGCCAGCTCGCCGTCGGGGCGGTCGTCGAAGACCAGGCCCGCCGCCTGCGCGCCCTGCGCGACCCACAGCAGGGCGGCGCTGGACAGGCCCGGCTCGAAATTGCCGCCGCCGACGGCGCCGTGGTCGCCCGGGAACCACTTCTGCTGATAGCGCCGCTGGTCATAGGGGATGTAGCCGGGACCCCTGCGGTCGACCACCTGGGCCAGGGGCTGGAGCGCGCGTCCGGCCTTGGCGGCCCGCGCGTTCTTCAGCTTGATATCGGCGTTGAGCTCGTCGGTGGCGGTGATGTTCAGGTCGCGGATGTTGGAGAACGGCGCGGCGCTGAAGGTGCGGCGGTCCTCGTCGGCGGCGATGGCGTGGCGCAGGCTCTCGATGAGCTTTGAGGCCTCGGTGTCGTGGAAGCGGAAGCGCTTGTTGAAGGCCGACAGCAGCACGAAGCGGTCGGGCACGCCCAGCGATCCCACCGTGTCCCACAGGCCCAGATAGCGGATGCCGACGGCGCGGTTGCGGCGCACCTCGTTGGTCAGCAGGCACTCGTCGCCGCCGGTCGCGCTGGCCGCCATGCGGGGCGCGGTCGTCTCGCCGACCTTGCGGCGCAGGTCCTCGCTGCCCACCACCTCGCGCCGCGAATAGCGGTCGCGGAACTCCTGGCACTCGGGGCCGGCGGGGTGGATCTTGCGGTTGCGATAGAGCTGCATGGCCTCGGGCACGCGCTGCAGGTGCTCGGGCCGCAGGATGCCGCACTTGCGGATCAGGCCGCACAGGCTGCGGGCGGTATAGGCGCCGCGGCTGAAGCCGAAGATGAAGATCTCGTCTTCCGGCTCCTTGTAGTTCAGGACGATGAAGCGGTAGGCCTGCTCGATCTTGCGGTCGAGGCCCGCCCCGAAGGCGCCGCCGAGGATGGCCTCCAGCCGGTCGCTGGTGCGGCTGACGCCGGTCGCGGTGCCCACGCCCTCGTCGTAATAGACCACCTGCGGCACGCCGGGCTTGCCGTTCTGGCCCGGCGGATCGCGCACGATCGAGCGGGCCAGCCGCGCCACGTTGGTCAGGTTCTGCATCTGGAGCCCGTTCCAGGTGCCGTCGCAGAATACCGCTAGCCGGATCATGATCGCCTCCCCCAAGGCACAATCTCTGCGCGAAAAGCTATCCGCATTGAAGCCTCAGGTAAACATGGCGACATCGCGCGCGCGGGCTCGACTTTTTTCGCTGGCGCTGTCGAATGGCGCGTGTCCGGCGCGTCTCTCCCACGAAGGCGGCGCACAGGGCGTTTGCCGGACGGAGACCCGCCATGAAGTACATGCTGCTGATCTACGAGACCGAGGCCCACTACGCCGGCGAGGCCGGCCAGAAGCTGCTGGCCGACGTCATCGCCGGGCACATGCGGTTCACCGACGAACTGCAGGCGGCGGGGCTCGACTGGAGCGGGTCGGAGCTGGCCCCCACCGGCGCGGCCTCGACCCTGACCCAGGACGGCGTCGTGCACGACGGCCCGTTCGCCGAGACCCACGAGCAGCTGGGCGGCTTCTACCTGGTCGACGTGGCCGACCACGCCGCGGCGGTGGACTGGGCGCGCAAGATCCCGCTGTCGCCCGGCGGCAAGATCGAGATCCGGCCCACCGGCGACAACTGCGGCTAGGCCGTGCGCTACGCCCTGCTGATCTACGAGGACGAGGCGGCCGCCGCCTCGCTGGCGCCGGTCCGCCGGACCTTCGCCGCCGCCCTGGCGGCGGCGGGGGTCCTGCGGGGACAGGCGCTGCTGAAGAGCCCGGACACGGCCACCACCCTGCGGCGGGACGCCCCGCTGCACGACGGCCCCAAGGCCGAGACTGACCAGCCGCTGGCCGGCCTCTACCTGATCGAGGCCGGCGACCTGGACGCGGCCCTGGCCTGGGCCCGCCGCCTGCCTCTCGGCGAGGGCGCGGTCGAGGTGCGGCCGCTGGCCCAGGCGGCGTGAGCGCCGAGCTCGACCTGGCGGCGCGCGAGGCCGGCGGCAGGATCATCGCCGCACTCGCCGCCGGGTTTCGCGACCTCGACCTGGCCGAGGACAGCTTCGCCGAGGCCTGCGCCCGCGCGGCGGCGACGTGGCCGCGCGACGGCGTCCCGCGCCAGCCGACCGCCTGGCTCTACGCCGCCACCCGCCGCTGCGCGCTCGACGCCCTGCGCAGGCGGGCCGTGCGCTCGCGGCTGGCGCCCGACGCGCCGGAGCCGGAGCCGACGGTGGAGGACGCCATGGCCTCGGACGACCGGCTGATCCCCGACGAGCGCCTGCGGCTGATCTTCGTCTGCTGCCATCCGGCCGTGGCCCCGGAATCGCGGGCCGCGCTCACCCTGCGCCTGGTCTGCGGACTGTCGGTGCAGGAGATCGCCCGCGCCTTCCTGGTCGGCGAGGCGGCGATGTTCCAGCGCCTGACCCGCGCCAAGAAGAAGATCGCCCAGGCGGGCGTGGCCTTCGAGGTCCCGGGCCCGGACGCCTGGCCCGAGCGGTTTTCGGCGGTGCTCTCGACGCTGGAGGTCGCCTACGCCAAGGCCCACGAGGACGCCGCCGGCGCCGGGGCCCACGCAGGTTACGCCCGCGAAATCCTCGACCTGACGGCGGCGCTGGCCGAGCTGGCGCCGGGCGAGGCCGAGTGCCTGGCCCTGGCGGCGCTGGTCCGCTACGCCGAAGCCCGGCGGCCGGCCCGGCTGGACGAGACCGGGGCCATGACGCCCCTCTCGCAGCAGGACCCGGCCCTCTGGCGGCGGCCGATGATCGACGAGGCGGAAGCCTATCTGCGCCGGGCCGCCGATCTCGACCGGCCCGGCCCCCGTCAGCTGCAGGCGGCGATCCACGCGGTGTGGAGCCATCGCAGGAGCCTGGCCGAACCGCCGCGCTGGGGCGCGGTGCTGGCGCTTTACGACGCCCTGCTGGCCTGGCGCGACGACGCCGTGGTGCGCCTCAACCGCGCCGTGGCCCTGGCCGAGGTCGCCGGCCCGCCCGCCGCGATGGCCGAGCTGGACGCCCTGGACGCCGCGCGCCTGGACGCCTTCGGCCCGTTCCACGCCGTGCGCGCCGACCTGCTGGCCCGCCTGTCGCGACCCGCCGAGGCCCGTGCCGCCTACGACCGCGCCCTGGCGCTGGACCCCGCCCCGGCCGAGCGGCTGTGGCTGGAACGTCGGCGAACGATGCTCGGCCAGGATTGAACGGGCGTTTGCGGCGGGACATAACTGGGCGATGGAATCCCTCGACGACGCCCCTTTCCGTGACGCCCGCTACGCCCCGCGCGCCCTGGAGGTCGAACGTCGCGGCGATGCGCTGATCCTGCGCAACCCCATGCCCTATTCGAAGGCCGTGCGGACGGTCACAGCCCCCCTGGCCCGCTGGGCCGGCCAGGCCCCCGACCGCGTCTGGCTGGCCGAACGGATCGAGGGCCAGGACGGCTGGCGCACGATCACCTATGGGCAGGCCGAAAGCCGCGTGGCGGCCCTGGCCGGCGGCCTTGCGACCCTGGGCCTGTCGCGCGGCAAGCCGCTGCTGATCCTGGCCCGCAACGGCGTCGACCACGCCCTGATCGCCTACGCCGCCATGCGCCTGGGAGCGCCGGCCGCGCCGGTGTCGCCGCAGTACGGCCTTTCGGGCGCGGATCTCTCGCGCCTGGCCCACGCGGTGGAACGACTGAAGCCCGCGGCGGTCTATGTCGACGACGCGGCCGCCTTCGCCGGAGCCCTGGATCACGACTGCCTGGACGGCCTGCCGGTGATCGCCAGCCGCAATCCGCGTCCCGGCGACCAGCTTTTCGAGGCCCTGCTGGCCAGCCCGCCCGCGCCCGACGTGGCCGAGGGGGACGACGTGGCCAAGCTGCTGCTGACCTCCGGCTCGACCGGACGGCCCAAGGCGGTGATCTGCACCCACGCCAACATCGCGCTGAACGCCGCCCAGATCGAGGCCTGCTACGCCGACCCCGATCCGCCGGTGCTGGTCAACTCCGCGCCCTGGAGCCACAGCCTGGGCGCCAACGCCATCCTGCACATGGTGCTGCACCGGGGCGGCACGCTCTATATCGACGCCGGCCAGCCCGTGCCGGGGCGCTTTTCCGAAACGCTGCGCAACCTGCGCGAGGTTTCGCCGACCTATCACAACATGGTGCCGGCCGGCTGGGGCCTGCTGGTCGGCGAGCTGGAGCGCGACCCGGCGCTGGCGCGGACCTTCTTTTCGCGGGTGCGGGTGCTGCAGTACGGCGGGGCCTCGATGGCCCAGTCGATCCTCGACCGCGTGCAGGCGCTGGCCCTGGCCGTCACCGGCGAACGCATCACCTTCGCGGCCGGCTACGGCGCCACCGAGACCGGCCCGACCGCCTGCAACATCCACTGGCTGAACGCCCGCTCGGGCATGGTCGGCCTGCCCACGCCCGGCACGGCCGTGAAGCTGGTCCCGGCCGGCGAGAAGCTGGAGATCCGGGTCGAGGGCCCGCAGGTCTCGCCCGGCTATCTGGACCAGCCCGAAGCGACCCGCCAGGCCTTCGACGAGGACGGCTTCTACCGCCTGGGCGACGCGGCGCGGCTGGCCGATCCGGACGACCCGACCGCCGGCCTCGTCTTCGACGGACGCCTGGTGGAGAACTTCAAGCTGGCCAGCGGGGCCTTCGTGGCCGCCGGCGCCCTGCGGGTGGCGGCGATCTCGGCCATCGGCGGGGCGGCGTCCGACGCCGTGGTCTGCGGCGAGGGCCGCGAGGGCGTGGGCCTGATGCTGTTCCTGGAGCCGCGCACCTGCGAGGCGCTGGGCGGCGAGGCCGCGGCCCGGGCGGCGGTGCGCGCGGGCCTCGAGGCGTTCAACGCGGCCGGCAAGGGCGGGACCGGCAGGATCGCCCGCGCCCTGATCCTGCCCGGCGCCCCCGACGCGGCCAGCGGCGAGCTGACCGACAAGGGCTACATCAACCAGGCCCTGGCCCGCGAGCGCCGTCCCGGCGAGATCGAGCGCCTGTTCGCCGCCGAGCCCGACGACGCGGTCATGCGGTTCTAGGCTCGTCCAGAGCCCCGGCCACGCCGACGCAGATCAGCAGCTGGCCCAGATAGTAGAACCCCCAGACGCCCAGGCCGGTCAGCAGTCCGTCCGGCAGCGGCCCCAGGCGCGCGAAGATCAGAAGGTCGGAGACCACGAACAGCAGCGCCCCCAGCTTGACCGTCCGCCAAGGAAAGTCGCTGAGCAGGGCGGCCGCCGCCATGGTCGCCAGGCCCGTGGCGTAGAGGGCGATCCCCCCGGCGCCGGCGCGCTCGGCCGGCAGTCCGTAGGACAGCGCCGCCACGGCCGGGATCAGCAGCACCGGCAGGGCCTTTCCGGGGATCCGGTAGCGAAGGTAAAGCCAGGCCGCTACCCCGTGGCCGGCCAGGAAGGCCACCGCCCCGACCGTCAGGCCCGCCACGTCCAGCAGCACGTCGCCCAGGGCGCCCAGGGCCATCGCCGCCGTCAGCAGCCAGCCGTCGAAGCCTCGCGCCCGCAGCAGCGCATGCAGGGCCAGCAAGCCGACGCCCGCGCCCTTCCAGCCGGCCTCCAGCGCCGGCGGCAGGTCCAGCCGCCAGGTGACGACATAGCTCGCCCCGGCGACCACCGAGGCGATCAGCGCCCAGCGCGCGGCCGCGCCCATCGTCCGCATGGAAACTTTCCCCCCGTTTTCCGTCCAGACTGCGACGATCGCCCCCGCGGGCGCAATCGTGTTGCGCGCCCATGCCGAAATGTCGGAGACAGGGAGCGGGAGACGACTGGTACGGAGAAGACCATGAACGGCGCCGACGCCCTGATCACCACCCTGGCCGACAACGGCGTGACCGCCTGCTTCGCCAACCCGGGCACCAGCGAGATGCAGTTCGTCTCGGCCCTGGACCGCGAGCCGCGCATGCGCTCGATCCTGTGCCTGTTCGAGGGCGTGGCGACCGGCGCCGCCGACGGCTACGGGCGGATCGCGGGCAAGCCGGCCTGCACGCTGCTGCACCTGGGTCCTGGCTACGCCAACGGCGCGGCCAACCTGCACAACGCCCGCCGGGCCTTCACCCCGATCGTCAACGTCGTGGGCGACCACGCCACCTATCACCGTGGCTTCGACGCGCCGCTCAACAGCGACATCGCCGCCCTGGCCGCGCCCAACTCGCTGTGGGTGAAGTCGGCCGAGTGCGCCGACAGCGTCGGCCCGCTGACCGCCGAGGCGATCACCGCCGCCTATGGAACGCCGGGCGGAAACGCCTGTCTGATCCTGCCGGCCGACGCGGCCTGGAACGAGGCGACCGTGCACGGCGGCGTGGCCGAGGTTCCCGCTCCCTCGGCCCCCGACGCCGAGACCGTGGCGGCCGTCGCCCACGCGGTGAAGGCGGCCAGGGCGCCGGTGCTGCTGCTAGGGTCGGGCGCCTGCCGCGAGGACGGGCTCGCCGCCGCCGGCCGCCTGGCCGCCCTGGGGATCCGCGTGCTGACCGACACCTTCACCGCCCGCCAGGCGCGCGGCGAGGGGCGCTTCCGTCCCGACAAGCTGCCCTATTTCGGCGAGATGGCCCTGAAGGACCTCGACGGGGCCGACCTGATGGTGCTGGTCGCCACCGAGCGGCCGGTGGCCTTCTTCGCCTATCCCGACCGGCCCAGCGTGCTCGTGCCCGAGCACTGCGGACTGGAGACGCTGTGCGGCCGCCAGGTCGACGCGGCCGCGGCGCTGAACGCCCTGGCCGACGCGCTGGAAGCGCCCGCCGCCGGCCACGTCGAGACCTACGCCCCGCCGCCGGCCCCGGCCGGCAAGCTGGACGCCTGGGCCATCGGCGCCAGCATCGCCCGGCACATGCCGGCCCAGACGGTGATCTCCGACGACGCGGTGACCGCCGGCCTGCCGATCTTCACCCAGACCCGCGCCGCCCGGGCCCACGACTGGCTGTCGCTGACCGGCGGCGCGATCGGTCAGGGCATCCCGCTGGCCGTCGGCGCGGCCGTGGCGCGGCCCGAGGCCAAGGTGCTGGCCCTGACCGGCGACGGGGCGGGCATGTACACGGTGCAGGGCCTTTGGACGATCGCCCGCGAGCAGCTGGACGTCGTGGTCGTGGTCTTCGCCAACCACGTCTATCGCATCCTGGGCATCGAGCTTGGCCGCACCGGCGCGGGTAATCCCGGCCCCGCGGCGAGCCGGCTGCTGGACCTTGGCGATCCGCGCATCGACTGGGTGGCGGTATCCGAAGGCATGGGCGTGCCGGCCCAGCGGGTCGACACCGCCGAGGCCTTCGACGAGGCCTTCGCCCAGGCCATGGCGGCCAAGGGCCCGCGACTGATCGAGGCGGCGCTGGCCTAGGGTCTGGACTCAGTTGGCGTGCAAGGAAACGTGTCTTCCCGGCCGGAGGAGCGCGTCAGCGATCCGTAGAGCCGGGATCTCCCACGTCGGCAGGTTCTGAACTGTGGGAGATCCCGGCGCTCCGCTGCGCTGCGGCCGGGATGACAACTACTATAAGCTATTGAAACAGATAACTCATTGCCTTCGGCCAATTGAGTACCGACCCTGTCCCCTCCGGCCCTCCGGGCCACCTCCCCCTTCGGGGGGAGGATTAAAAAAACCCCGCCGGTTCGCACCGGCGGGGTTCTTCGTCAGAGCTCCGAGGAACTCTTACTTCTTGATGTTGGTCGGCAGCTTGCAGCCGCCGCCGACGCCCTTGGCCTGCAGGCAGGACAGGAGCTCGTTCGGCTTGGGCGAAGCCTGGTTCAGCGGGTAGGACAGCACCCAGCCCGGCAGGCCGTCGGCGCAGGCCACTTCGACGAAGCCGCTGGTGTCGGTGCGGCCGATGATGCGCGCGCCCGAGACCTGGCAACCGGCCTTGTTGTAGCTCTTGAGGTCGTCCCACAGGCGGGTGAACTCGACGTCCGGCTTGGTGTAGCTGCAGCGGAAGCCGTTCAGTTCGCCGGTGACGCAGTCATAGACGCGGTTGTCGGCCACCGAGAAGACGCCGATGCCGCCCCGCGGGGTGTTCGAGCACTTCAGCTCGACGATTTCCTTCTTGGGGTCTTGCGACGGGAACAGGCCGTAGGACTCGACCTTGCAGTCGTAGCCGGCCTTCTTGGCCAGGCTGGTGTAGAGGCCGGCCTGCTCGGTCTTGGCCGCGCGGCTGTCGGTCAGGGTGCACTCGGCGCCGCCCGGAGCGTTGGCGCAGTCGATGGCGCGAACCAGCGAACCGCCGGCCACGGCCTGCTGCAGCACGTAGCCCTTGCCATCCTGGCAGGCGACTTCGAAGTAGTTGTCGGTCTTGGTGGTCAGGATGTAGCGCTTGTCCTTGACCGCGCAGTTGTTCTTGGCGGCGGCCGCCAGGGTGTCGACGATCTGCAGCTGGGTGGCGCGATCGGTCAGCTTGCACGAGATGTTGCCGCCTTCCTCGTACAGCAGGCAGCTGTTGGCCACCGTGCCCTCGAGCTTCATCGGCACCGGGATCTGGACGATGTAGCCCGTGCCGCCGGCGCAGGAGACTTCGAAGAACGAGTTGTTGTTGCCGGTGCCGATGGCGCGGGCGTTCTGCAGGTCGCAGGTCGCGCCGGCCTTGGCCAGGTACGGCTTGAGGCCCTGCTTGGCGTCGGCGTTGGCCGGCAGCAGGCACTTCAGGCCCGATTCCTTGCCGTCAGCGCCGGGCTGGCCGGTTTCGACGCACGAGAAGGCCTGCGGAGCGGTGTCCTTCTTGGACACCAGCGCGTAGCCCATGCCCTCTTGGCAGGCCACTTCGTAGTAGGAGGTGGCCGACTTCTTGTCGGCGCCGATCAGGCGGGCGTCCGACACCTGGCAGGCCACGCCGGCCTGGGCGACCAGGGGCGGAGCTTCCTTCATACCGGCTTCACGCGACTTGGCGTCGACGGCGGCGGCGGCGGGCTTGGCATCCTTCGGCGCCGCAAAGGCGGCGGCCGGAACGAGCGCGGCGACCGCGAGGGCGGCCGTCAGGCCGATCGCGAATGGCCTCATGTCTGTAGTCTCCTGGGGGTGGATTCCTCGGGGCGGACTTAAGCCCCCCCTTGCATCGAGGGTCAAGATGTCGTCCGACGGGGGCGCAATCATGGCGCGGCTTGACCATGAAAAATGGGCTGGCGAGACGGCCAGGACGCGCGGCGCGGGGAGTTGAACGGCGATGAGCGACGGGTTCGAGGATGCCGGGGGCGACAACGAGGCGCCGCGCCGGCCGCGCCTGGTCTATCCGTTCGAGGTCGAGCCCGAGCCCGGCTCGGGCCAGGCGGTCGAGGTCGCGCCGGGCGTCCTGTGGCTGCGCCAGCCGCTGGGCGGGTCGCTGGGCTTCATCAATGTCTGGGCGCTGGAGGACGGCGAGGGCTGGGCGATCGTCGACACCGGCATGGCCACCAAGGACACCAGCGCCGCCTGGAAGGCCGCCTTCGCCGGCGCGCTGGCCGGCCGCCCCGTCACCCGCGTCATCGTCACCCACCTGCATCCCGACCATGTGGGCCTGGCCGGCTGGCTGACCCGGCGGTTCGACTGCCGCCTGTGGATGACCCGGCTGGAGTACTTCCAGTGCCGGATGCTGGTGGCCGACACCGGCCGCGAAGCCCCCGAGGACGGCGTGCGGTTCTTCCACGCGGCCGGCTGGGACGACGACGCCGTCGACAACTACAAGACCCGCTTCGGCGGCTTTGGCCGAGCCATCCACGCCCTGCCCGACAGCTATCGGCGGATGAGCGACGGCGAGACCTTCCGCATCGGCCAGCACGACTGGACGGTGGTGACCGGCCAGGGCCACTCGCCCGACCACGCCTGCCTGTGGAGCCCGTCGCTGGGCCTGCTGATCTCGGGCGACCAGGTGCTGCCCAGGATATCGTCCAACGTCTCGGTGTTTCCCACCGAGCCCGACGCCGACCCGCTGGCCGACTGGCTGACCTCGCTGGCCAAGGTCAAGGCGGCCGTGCCCGACGAGGTGCTGGTGCTGCCGGCCCACAACGCGCCGTTCCGCGGCCTGCACGCCCGCATCGACCAGCTGATCGCCGGCCACGAGCGGGGCCTGTCGCGCCTGCTGGGCAAGCTTGCGGAGCCGCGCCGGGCGGTCGACACGTTCGGGGCGCTGTTCGCCCGGCCGATCGGCCCGGACCTTCTGGGCATGGCCACCGGCGAGGCCCTGGCCCACCTCAACTGCCTGATCGCCCGCGGCCAGGCCGTGCGCGAGGTCGATGAGACGGGCGTGGCCTGGTATCGGGCCGGCTAGCCTGGATCAGGCCGCCTTCTTGGGCAGGTAGACGACGCGGCAATCGCCATCGATCGTGGTGTAGCGGCCGTTGGCCGCGTCGACGAACGAGATGCGGCCGGTGTCGCCGTACGAGACCTTGCCCGTCGACCGCCCCTTGAAGACCTCGGTCCCGTAGCTCCAGCAGGTGACATCCGCCGGCAGGTCGCTCCAGGTGGCGTCGTTGCGGGCGCGACGGCTGTCGGTGCAGGCCGAGGAGGCCAGGACGCCGAGCGCGGCGAGGCAGAGAAGTGCGGTTTTCATGGGCGCACCCTTCCATGAGCCGGCGGCGGCCGAAAGCGGAAGTTGAGCGCCCGGCGATGGTCTGCGTCGATCACCGAAACATCCGTTTGATATTTCGCACGCGAAGCATATAGTCGGCGCATGTCGACGCCGCCCTCGCCCGCACCGGACAAACGCTTCGTCTTCCTGCTCGCCGCCGGCCACCGGCGCGTGCAGCGCTGGATCGAGGCCAAGCTGGCGACCGAAGGAAACGGCCTGACCTCGGCGCAATCGGGGGTGCTGTTCTATCTGGGCGCCGCCGACGGGGCGCTGATCGGCGAGGCGGCCGAGGCCCTGGACCTGGCCCCCTCGGCCATGACCGGCCTCGTCGACCGCATGACCCGCGCGGGCCTGGTCGAACGCCGGCCCGATCCCAAGGACGGCCGGGCCCTGCGCCTGCACCTGACCGACCACGGCCGCGCGGCGCGCGAGGAGGCCAAGGCGGGCCTCGCGCACCTCAACGCCCACCTCACCGAGGGCTTCACGGACGACGAGATCGCCGTGGTCGCCCGCTGGCTTTCGAGCCTGCAGACCAAGTTCCCCAAAGGAGACGCTCCCCAATGACCGAGCACGTGAAGACCAGCCTCGAGGCCGGCGTGCTGACCATCACCCTGTCGCGTCCCGAAAAGAAGAACGCGCTCAGCAACGCCATGTACGGCGCCCTGGCCGACGCCCTGGAAGGGGCCGAGACCAATCCCGAGATCCGGGTGGTGGTGTTCCAGGCCGACGGCGACAGCTTCAGCGCCGGCAACGACCTCGGCGACTTCGTGGCGCAGGCCACCGGCGCCTTCACCGAGGAGCGCCACGTGTGGCGGTTCCTCAAGGCCCTGGCCAACGCCACACGCCCGCTGGTCGCCGCCGTCCACGGCCAAGCCGTCGGCGTGGGCACGACCATGCTGCTGCACTGCGACCTGGTGTTCGTCGCCCCCGACGCGCGCCTGACCGTGCCGTTCGTCAACCTGGCTCTGGCCCCCGAGGCCGCGTCGAGCTGGCTGCTGCCGGCCCGCATCGGCCACGCCCGCGCCTACGCCATGTTCGCCCTGGGCGAGGCGGTGGACGGAACGACGGCCGCCGCCTGGGGCCTGGCCAACGCCGTGGTCCCGGCCGACGAGCTGCGCGCCAAGGCCCGCGCCGCCGCCGACCAGTTGGCCAAGCGTCCGCTGGGCGCCCTGACCGTCACCAAGGGCCTGATGCGCGACGCCGAGGCCATCGCCGCCCTGATGGACAAGGAAGGCGCCCTGTTCGCCGAGCGCCTGCAGACCGCCGAGGCCCGCGAAGCCTTCATGGCCTTCGCCGAGCGCCGCGCGCCCGACTTCAGCAAGGCGGGGTGAGATCGATAGAACCTCCCCCTCTGGGGGAGGTGTCGCCGAAGGCGACGGAGGGGGGCCGTTTTCAGCTTCCACTGAGTGGGCTGGCTTCGTGATTACTCCCCCCCAACCGATCGCTAACGCGATCGCCTCCCCCATAGGGGGAGGTTCCTTGTTCAGACCTTTCCCGATAACCACCGCAGCACGTTCAGCAGGAACGCCTTGTTCCGCGAGGCCGTCGGGGCGTTGAAGCCCATCTTGCGGCCCTGCGGCCCGGCGAGCTGGGCGGTGAACATCGCCGCCTCGCCCATGGCCACGACCCGGCCCTTGCCTGCCGACAGGGCCGCGCCGCGCAGCAGGCCCTCGCCGTCGTGA
Organism: Caulobacter sp. 602-2; assembly: GCF_011043625.1. Classification (GTDB taxonomy): domain Bacteria; phylum Pseudomonadota; class Alphaproteobacteria; order Caulobacterales; family Caulobacteraceae; genus Caulobacter. The sequence goes on along the minus strand of NZ_JAAKGT010000009.1, from coordinate 153,711 downwards.
CGGGGGGTCTTGTCGTCGAACACCCAGGCCTTCTGCGGCATGGCCACGCTCCAGCCGCCGCGCAGCACCAGCAGCGGCTGGGCCTGCGGCGGGGCGCGGAACGACGAGCCGGTGAAGCTCTGCACCCGGTCGATCCCGCGCGTGATCGGATGGTCCAGCAGCGAGCCGTCGGCGCGCTGGAAGAACTCGGGCCCGCCGCCGGTCCTCTGGGCGAAGCCGTTGTCGAAATCGAAGCCGAAGGCCTTGGCCAGGGGCTGGGCCCCGCCGGGGAACGGCATGTGGTCGGCGATCAGCAGCAGGGCGCCGCCGGCCTCGACCCAGGCCTTAACGGCGGCGGCTTCTTCGGGGGTGTAGGCGCCGGGGTTGGGCAGGCTCCAGTCGCCGACGTTCACGGCGGCCAGCGGATTGGCCACGACCAGCAGGTCGACCCCGGCCAGGCTCTGCGCCGACAGCGGGCCGGTCAGGCCCGAGACCCGGTAGCCGTCGGCCCGGGCCACAGCAGCGAACGGGGCGAAGCGGCCGTCCACGGTGTGGAAGTTGTTGTGCCCGCCGTCGATGGCCAGGCGCGGCCCCTTGCCCTGGGGGTAGGCCGGCTTGGCGACGGAGGTGTCGACATCGGGGTCGGGCGCCTGCTGGCGGGCCTGGGCGAGCCCGCCCGGCGAGGCGCCGAGCAGGGGGACGCAGGCGGCGGAAAGCAGGACCTGACGACGACGCATGGCGCGGATCCCCCGGGAACTTCGCGGGCGAGCCTATCGCGCGTCGGGACAAAGAAAAGGCCGCGGAGCGCAAGCCCCGCGGCCTTCTCGTTTCGATCGTTCGGCCTGGCCTAGTGCGTGGCCGGGGCCGGAGCAGCAGCAGCCGGAGCAGCGCCGACGGCCGGAGCCGGGGCGGCGCCTTCGGCCGGGGCCGCGCCTTCAGCGGCCGGAGCCGCAGCCGCGTCGGCGGCCGGAGCGGCCGCGGGCTTGGGAGCCGGCACCGGCAGGGTCGAGCCCAGGCTGTGCAGGTAGGCGATGATGGCGATGCGGTCCTCCTGCTTCTTCAGGCCCGCGAAGGTCATCTTGGTGCCCGAGATGTACTTGCCCGGGGCCTTCAGGAACTGGTCGACGTGGTCGTAGTCCCACACCGGGTTCTTGCCGCCGAAGTCGGTCATCGAGCCCGAATAGCCGAAGCCCGGGTGCGTGCCCGGCTTCTTGCCCAGGGTGCCGAAAAGGTTGGGACCGGTGCCGTTGGGGCCGCCCGAGGTGAAGGTGTGGCACGAAGCGCACTTGGCCGAGACGGCCTTGCCGGCCTCGATGTTGGCCGGCAGCAGCAGCACCGAACCCCAGTCGGGCGGAACCTCGGCGGCCGCGGCGCCTTCGCCGCCGGTGTCTTCCTGGACGGCGATCGCGTAGCCGGGCTTTTCGACTTCGTGCTTCTTGAAGACGATGTCGGACGCCTCGCGCAGACCGAAGATGACCAGACCGGTCAGAAGCGCGCCGCCGAAAATCTTGTTGAACGTAAGGTCGCTCATCTCAGCCTTGTCAGCCTCTTTATAGACCCGTCTTGCGTGGACGGAGCCGATTTATGAGCGCGGGTCCCCCCATGGTCTCCCCACGCGCGTGTTGCGCTCCGGTCTCTGACACGCTACCGCCCCGTGCGCAACCCGGGCGAACCGCGTTTCGCCTTCCAGACGTGACACCATGAACCCGATCGTCCTCATCCCCGCCCGCATGGCGGCCACCCGCCTGCCCAACAAGCCGCTGGCCGATATCGGCGGCCTGCCGATGATCGTGCGCGTGCTGCGCCAGGCGCAGGCCGCCGGCATCGGCCCGGTGGCCGTGGCGGCCGGCGATCCCGAAATCGTCGCGGCGGTGGAAGCCGCCGGCGGCCGCGCCGTGCTCACCGACCCGGCCCTGCCCTCGGGCTCGGACCGCATCCTGGCGGCGCTGGCCGTACTGGATCCGGACGGCGCGCACGACGTGATCATCAACCTGCAGGGCGACATGCCGTTCGTCGACCCGGCCGTGCTGTCGGCCTGCGCCAGCCAGCTGGCCGACCACGCCGACGCCGACATCGCCACCGTGGTCGCGCCGGAGGCGTCCAGCGCCGACCGCGCCAACCCCGACGTGGTCAAGGCCGTGCTGGCCATGGACGCCGGGGGCCAAAGCGGCCGCGCCCTCTACTTCACCCGCTCGACCCTCTATGGCGACGCGCCCGTCTGGCGCCACATCGGCATCTACGGCTATCGCCGCGCCGCGCTGGAAGCCTTCAACGCCGCCGCCCCTTCGCCGCTGGAGCAGCGCGAGAAGCTGGAGCAGCTGCGGGCCATGGAACTGGGCCTGACCATCCGCGCGGCGGTGGCGGACGAGGCCCCGATCTCCGTCGACAATCCGTCCGACCTGCAGGCCGCCCGCGACCACGCCGAAAAGAACTGAAGAGCTAGATGAGCACCCTCAAGACCATCGCCTTCCAGGGCGAACTCGGCGCCAACAGCCACGAGGCGTGCCGCACCTACTTCCCCGACTACGAGGTCCTGCCCTGCGCCACCTTCGAGGAGGCGTTCGAGGCCATCAAGACCGGCGCGGCCCAGCTGGGCATGATCCCGATCGAGAACTCGATCGCCGGCCGCGTCGCCGACGTGCACCACCTGCTGCCGGCTTCGGGCCTCAAGATCATCGGCGAGCGCTTCAAGCCGATCCGCTTCCAGCTGATGGCCAACAAGGGCGTCGGTCTCGACAGCGTGAAGACCGCCGTCTCGATGCCGATCGCGCTGTCGCAGTGCCGGCATAGCTTGAAGCGCCTGGGCCTCGCCACCGAGGGCGCGGGCGACACCGCCGGCGCGGCCAAGGCCCTGGCGGCCAAGCCCGACCCGACCCGCGCCGCCGTCGCGCCCGCCCTGGCCGCCGAGATCTACGATCTCGACATCCTGGCGCGCGACATCGAGGACGAGCGCCACAACACCACCCGCTTCCTGGTGATGACCGCCGACCCGGCCCCGCCGGCCCCGTCGTTCACCCACCGCTGCGTGACCAGCTTCGTCTTCCGGGTGCGCAACCTGCCGGCCGCGCTCTACAAGGCGCTGGGCGGCTTCGCCACCAACGGCGTCAACATGACCAAGCTGGAAAGCTACATGGAGAACGGCGCCTTCACGGCCACCTTCTTCTACGCCGAAGTCGACGGCCGCCCCGAAGACCGCAGCCTGGCGCTGGCCTTCGACGAGCTGAAGTTCTTCTCCGAGCGCTTCGAGATCCTGGGCGTCTATCCGGCCGACCCGTTCCGCGACCGGGGCTAGACCTTCCGATAGAACAGCACCCGGCCCGTCGGAACCAGCTGCAGCAGGATATCGAACTCCCGAACATTGGCCGTCAGCACGGTCAGGCCCAGCTTCAACGCCTGTAGGAACAGCACGCTGTCCTGCAGCGCCTTGAGGCGGGCGTCGGCGCCGTAGCCCTGCAGGCGGCAGATCATCCCCGCCAGCAATGCGGCACGGCCCAGCACCTCCACGTCGGGCTCGAACAGGCGATGGTCGGGCATGGCCTTGATCTGGCGCTCGATGGCGCTGATCGCGGCGACGCTCCGTGGATCGCCGGGTCGCAGCGCCCCAACGGCGTGCATCAATTCCTGAAGCGCGACGGTCGAGTGGTTGACCTGACGGGTCGCAACCAGGCCGCTGACGACTGGCGGTGAGCGCCCCTGCATCCGGTCAATATAGACGCAGGTGTCGAGCAGCAGGGACGAACCTGCAAGGTCGCCGTCATCGGCGAACGGCAGTTGTGCGTCGCCGCGGCGCGCCAAGGTTCGCCCCGGATCGAAGCGCGCCCAGCGTCGGGCGGCGTCGAAATCGAACCCCGCCAAGTCAGAACCCCAGCTTGAGGTCCGGATCCACCGTGCCGCCGACCGCCTCGAAGGCCTCGGCGAACCGATCTTCAAGCGCCAGGCTGGCCAGGGCAAACTCCAGAAGTTCGGTGTCGCTGACGATGCCGGTATTGGCCTTGGCCTGCTCGATCAGCGCGGCGCTGAGACGACCGCCAATGCGACCATCCTTTTCGGTCATGAGCCCGGAGCGCTGAGCGCTGTTCATCACGGCGACGAACCGGCCGCTCGACGATCGCGGCGGAACGGGCGCGGCGGCGCTGGAAGCTTCCATCATTCCACGTGCGCGCCTAGCCATGCCGATCGTCCAACAAAATTCCATTTTGTCTAACATACATCAAAACTGACGACGACTGAAGGCTGCGCAGCCTTCACCCCCTCCCCGTTCCGCCCTATCCTGGCGGCCATGACCAAGCCCGTTCCCGCCGATGTCGTCTCGCGCCTGAAGTCCGTGCTGGGCGAGGGCGGATGGAGCCAGGATCCTGAGCGTCTGGCGCCCAAGCTGGTCGAATGGCGCGGGCGCTGGAAGGGCGAGACGCCGCTGCTGGTCACCCCGCGCACCACCGCCGAGGTCGCCGCCGTCGTGGGGATCTGCGCGGCCGAGGGCGTAGCGATCACCCCGCAGGGCGGCAACACCGGCCTGGTGGCCGGCCAGATCCCGCAGGGCGAGATCCTGCTGTCGACCGAGAAGCTGCGCGCCGTGCGCGACGTCGACGCCCTGGACGACGTGATGGTGCTGGAGGCGGGCGTCACCCTCCATGAGGCCCACCAGCAGGCCGCCGCCGTCGGCCGCCGCTTCACCGTGGGCGTGGCCTCGGAAGGCTCGTGCACCATCGGCGGCCTGATCTCGACCAACGCCGGCGGCACGGCCGTTCTGCGCTACGGCATGATGCGCGAGCAGGTGCTGGGGATCGAGGCGGTGCTGCCCAATGGCGAGATCTGGAACGGCCTGAAACGCCTGCGCAAGGACAACACCGGCTATGACCTCAAGCAGCTCTTGATCGGGGCCGAGGGCACGCTGGGGATCGTCACCGCCGCGGCCCTGAAGCTGCACGCGCCGCTGGCCTCGCGGGCCGTGGCGATCGTGGGGCTGTCCTCGCCCGCCGACGCCATCCAGCTGCTCGCCCGCGCCAAGGACGAGACCGGCGGCGCGGTCGAGGCCTTCGAGCTGATGGGCCGGCTTGGCTTCGCCCTGACGGTCAGGAACGTGCCGGGCCTGCGCGATCCTCTGCCTACGGAGCACCCCTGGTACGTGCTGATCGAGATCGCCAGCGGCGAGCCCGGCGCGGCCGAGGCGGCGCTGGAACGCCTGCTGGCCGGCGCCCTGGAAAGCGGCCTGATCGCCGACGCCGCCGTGGCCCAGACGCAGACCCAGATGAAGGCCTTCTGGCACATCCGCGAAGGCCATTCGGCCGGCCAGAAGCCGGAGGGCGCGGTGTGGAAGCACGACGTGTCGGTGCCGGTCTCCAAGATCCCCGACTTCATCGGCCAGGCCGACGCGGCCATCGCCAGAGCCTTCCCCGGAACCCGCATCGTCGCCTTCGGCCACGTGGGCGACGGCAACGTCCACTACGATGTGCTCAAGCCCCAGGGTGGCGACGACGACGCCCATGACGCAGCCCGCGAGGCCGGCGCCCACATCGTCCACGACATCGCCGCGGGCTTCCACGGCTCGATCAGCGCCGAGCACGGCCTGGGCGCGATGAAGTCGGCCGAGGCCCTGGCCTACAAGGATCCGGTGGAAGTGGCCGCCCTGCGCGCCATCCGCGCCGCGCTGGACCCCCAGCGGATCATGAACCCGCGGGTGCTGTTCTAGACCTGCGCCAGGCGGCCGAACCACGCACGCAGGCGCATCCACGGCGAGCGCCGGATCGGCAGCGGCGGCGGGCGATAGGGCGGCTCGGCCAGGACCGCGGTCAGCCATGCCGAGACATCGGCCCAGGGGCCGCTCCGGGTGGGCGCATCTCCTTTGCCGCGACCGATCACCTGGCCATCTGGCAGCATGAAATAGCCGACCTGACCCGTGTAGCTGACGTTGCGCGAAGCGAAGAGCACGGCTTCAGGATCCGCCTCCTCATAGCCGTATCGCCAATGGGCGCCGCTCCCGACATCGAGCGGCGCACGGCTCGACCTCGTCAGCAGGGGCGGATCCTGGATCATCGACAGGGGCGCGCCATAGATGTTCAGTTGGAACAGTTCGGCGCCGTTCAGGTGGCGCAACAGTTCGGCCAATGCGGGCGGGAACGCTATTTCGTGCAGGCTCTGATAGGCCTCGATAGCCGACGCCGACAGCCCGGGATAGAGCAGCACGTCATAGGCCTCCGATCCCCGGTCCAGTTGATGCCCGGCCAGCAGAGCGCCGCCCTCGTCCTCCCAGGCGCCGCCTTGCGCAGCAGCCTTTGCGGCGCCGGCGACGGCCGCCAGGCAGGGCGGAAGGCGCGACAGGCGGGCCTCGACGTCTTCGACCGCCAGAGGCCTTTTCGCCCACCCCATGCGTTCAGGCTTCACTCGCCGCCTTGGCCTTGCGGCGGGCGAAGTAGACGGCGATCAGCGACAGCACCGCGCCGGCCGGGAAGGTCGACTTCAGGAAGCCGCCGGCCTGGCCCGGGCCCAGGATGTTGACCGCGAAGGGCACGAAGCCCCACTGGCCGGTGGACGGCTGCATCCAGAAGGCGCCGACGCCCACGAAGCACAGCACGGCCCAGATCAGCCGCAGCTTCAGGGCCCTGGTGCGGGCCACGAAATAGAGGGCCACGATCATCGGCAGCGGCCAGGCCAGGGCGGCTGCGAGGGCGAGGGTCTCGTTCATCCCGCCTTCCTAGCGAGCGTCGCGCGAAAGGAAAGAGCGGTTCGCCTCACGGCCTGGCGCTCACCCGCTGGAGGTCGCGTTCGCGGAAGGTCGCAAGGCGCTCGTAGTGCAGGCTGCAGAGTTCGCCGCCGAGACCGACCAGCATCCGCACCCGCGTCTGGCGGGGCTCGTCATGCCAGATCACCACGCGGAAGATCACGTCGTCCAAGGCCATAAGGGGCTGGCCATATCGGTCGAGCATGGCCTGGACCAGCTTGGGGCAGACGCTCGCGCCCTTCCCGCTCTTGACCGCGTCGACCGAGACCTGCTCCAGGCCCCCGGGTCCGTAATAAAGCTTGGCCCTCCCCTTCAGGCCGTTCACCGCGTGGGGCCCGCTGCTCAGGGCCCGGCCAACATCCAGCGTGTCGCCGAACCGCAGGGCCTTCAGCTCGGGCATGGCGGCCTGCGCCTGCTCGGGCGTCATGCCCCATTCGGTGGCTTCCCAGCCGGCGAAGGCCGCTCCTGGCGCGAGACCCAGGACGAAGGCGAAGACGAGAGCGAGGGCCGGGCGCATGGGAAAACTCCGTTCGCCCAGCAAAACCCAAACCTGCAAAGCTTGGCAATACACCTCAGGAGATTCAGCCGACCTGGCCATGTTCACCGATCTCCCCCGCGAAGGCGGGGGCCAAGCCGCCTTTCAAGGGCTGGCGGGGCCGCGGACGGCCCGCAGGCGCCGCTTGGGTCCCCGCCTTCGCGGGGAAGAACGGGGCTTTGGGAAGCGCCTGTCGCGTGACAACACCTTATCCCTCCTGCACGCCCGCAATCATCGCCTTCAGCGCCGCCAGGTGACCGTTCAGCGCCTTGCGCAGAGTCGCGAAATCGATGGTGTCGACGCCGGCCAGCATGCAGCAGATCTGCAGGCGGTCGGGGGCGTGGATCACCGGGTCGAGGGCGGCCGCGCTCACAGCGCCGCGCCGTCGCGCAGGTCACTGCGGAGCCGCGGCCGATGTGCGGGCGATCACATCCGCAAGTTGAAGACGTGCTAGCCTCTCCGCGACGTCCACGCCCAGCCATGCGAGGCGACCATGCCGCAGACCTCCGCGACCGCCCTGACCCTGCAGCAGCAGGCCTTCTGCCTGTCCTGGCTGTCGAACGCCGCTTCGGACAAGGTCGACACCCTGGCCAACCTGGAAGCCCACGTGCGCCAGGCGGTCCAGGCCTTCCTGGCCGACAACGCCGGCAGGATCGCCGACTGGTCGATCGCCTGGGGGCCGGTCGCGTCCAGCCACGAGGGATCCGACCCGACCGCGCTCTACTACGCCGACAACATGCTGTACGCGGCCAGCGCCACGGTGGCCGGCGCGCCCTGCCTGGTGGTGGCCATGGCCGGCACCAACGAGGACGACGCCTACGACTGGCTGGCCGAGGACTTCTCGATCGTCCGCCAGGTGGACTGGCCCTACGGCAATGGCGGCTTCGACGGCGCGGCCTCGCCCAAGATTTCGCACGCCACGGCGACCGGGATCGCCGCCCTGCTGGCCCTGAGCGATCCGGCGTCCGGCGGGATCGCGGCCTTCGTCACCGGCTGGACCAAGGCCAATCCCGGCGGGACGGTGATCTTCACCGGCCACAGCCTGGGCGGCGCCCTGTCGCCCAGCCTGGCGATGGCCGCGATCGGCAAGAACGGCGGCCCCTTCGCCGGCGCCACCGTGCTGACCCTGCCCAGCGCCGGGCCCACGCCGGGCAACCCCGACTTCGCCGCGCTCTACGCCAGCTTCTTCCCAGCGCCCGCCGCGGGGTCGGCCGACGGCGGGCCGGTCCCGTTCAACACCGACCTGGTCAACGCCCACGACATCGTGCCCACGGCCTGGAACGACGTGAAGCTGACGGGCTTCTTCACCAACACCGGCGACATCGCCTTCAAGCTGGCGATGGACGCCCTGCTGGCGTCGCTGGACGGCCTGGCCCACGGCCTGATCGGCTTCAACACCTACCAGCCGATCGCCCACCAGACCTTCGCGGCCGATCCGCCCGACGTCGACTACGACAGCCTGCAGGGCTATTTCGGCCTGATCGTCACCAACCACCTGGCGGCCTATCCCACCTATGTCGGCGTCGATGACGCGCTGACCGACACCACCGCGGCCATGACCCGCGCCACGCTGCGCCAGGTGCAGACCCACGCCAAGCGCCTGACGGCGGCGGCCAAGGCGCAGACCCCGCCGGCGAGCTGACGCTCGACCCGCACGCGCTCGCGACACTTTTATTGCCGATATTACCGAGCATCCCCGCGAAGGCGGGGATCCAAGCGGCGCTTGCGATCTGGAGCCGCCTCGCCTCCTCCTGAACGTCTGCTTGGGTCCCCGCCTTCGCGGGGAAGTACGGATCTGGCAGTTGCGCACGCGACCCGCCCTTGCCCCCGGCCGTCGCTCGACCATATAAGACATATACGAAACGTATATTCGAAAGCGAAGCCATGGGCATCGTCAACATCGAGGACGAGCTGCATGAGCAGCTGCGCCGCGCCAGCAAGGCCTCGTACCGGTCGATCAACGGTCAGGCGGCGTTCTGGATCAGGATCGGCATGCTCAGCGAGCTCAATCCCGGCCTGACCTTCCAGGAACTGGTGGCCCGCGAGCTGAAGGAGGCCGGCGTCGACGCGCCCGACCTGGCGGCGACCACCAGCGCATGACCATCGACAACGAGGACCAGCTGGACAAGCTGCGGGCGGTCGGCGCCCTGGTGGCCCGCACGCTGGCGGCCATGGGGGCTGCGCTGGAGCCGGGCATGACCACCCGCGAGCTGGACGACATCGGCCGCGCCCTGCTGGAGGCCGAGGGCGCCCGCTCGGCGCCGGAGCTGACCTACGACTTCCCCGGCGCGACCTGCATCTCGGTGGGTCCCGACTGCGCCCACGGCATCCCCGGCGACACGGTGATCAAGGCCGGCGACCTGATCAACATCGACGTCTCGGCCGAACTGGACGGCTTCTTCGGCGACACCGGCGCCAGCTTCTCCGTGCCGCCGACCACCAAGCGCATCGAGCGCCTGTGCCGCGACGGCCGGCGGGCGATGTGGGCCGGCATCCGTGCGGTGCGACCCGGCGGCCGGCTGAACGAGATCGGCCGCTCGATCGAGGCCTTCGCCGACAGGAACGGCTACAGCCTGGTGCGCAACCTGGCCAGCCACGGGGTCGGCCGCTCGCTGCACGACGCGCCCAAGGAGATCCCCACCTGGCACGAACCGCGCGACCGCCGGGTGATCACCGAGGGCCTGGTCTTCACCATCGAGCCGTTCCTGTCGCTCGGCGCCGACTGGGTCGAGGAGCTGGACGACGGCTGGACCCTGCGCCCGCCGGGCCGCGAGGCCACGGTGCAGTACGAGCACACCCTGGTGGCGACGCGGAACGGACCGCTGGTGCTGACGCTGGCTTGAACAAAGGGCTGTCATCCCGGCCGGAGGAGCGCGTCAGCGATCCGTAGAGCCGGGACCTCCCACGTTTCGAATGTGTCCACCGTGGGAGGTCTCGGCGCTCCGCTGCGCTACAGCCGGGATGACAAAAGGGGTGCGGCAAGCGCAGGCGATAGCGCCTTAAGGGTCGGCTCCTCCGTCCCCACCGCTGGCGAAGCGGGACCAAAGCCTCTATCTGCACCCCCATGCTGATGGTCATCTCGCCCGCCAAGTCGCTAGACTTCACCGCCCCGGATCAGGTCCTGCCCCTGACCACCCCGGCCCTGAAGCCGCAGATCGCGGAACTGGCCAAGGTCACCCGCAAGCTGACGGCCGCCGACCTGCGCCGGCTGATGCACATCTCCGAGAAGCTGGCCGACCTGAACCGCGAGCGGTTCCAGCATTTCGACCCCGAGGTCGAAGACGGGCTGCAGGCCGTGATCGCCTTCAACGGCGACGTCTATGCCGGCCTGGCCGCGCGCGAGCTGGACCGTCCGGCCCTGGAGTGGGCGCAAGGCAGCTTGCGCATCCTGTCGGGCCTCTACGGCGTGCTGCGGCCGCTGGACGCCCTGCAGCCCTACCGCCTGGAGATGGGCACCCGCCTGAAGACCAAGCGCGGCGCCAACCTCTACGACTTCTGGGGCGAGACCATCGCCAAGACCCTCAACGAGGCCGCCGCCGGCCACGAGGACCCGACGCTGGTGAACCTGGCCAGCCAGGAATATTTCGGCGCCGTCGACGCCAAGGCGCTGAAGCTGCCGGTCGTCACCTGCCACTTCAAGGAAGAGAAGGCCGGGGCGCTGAAGGTGCTGGGCTTCTACGCCAAGAAGGCGCGCGGCCGCATGGCCCGCTACGCCATCGAGGGCCGCGTCGAGAAGGCCGAGGCGCTGAAGGCCTTCGACCTCGACGGCTATCGCTTCCGCCCCGACCTCTCGACGGAAGCCGACTGGGTTTTCGCTCGCCCGCAGCCCTAATTTCATCTATCGATGAATTTATAAGCGCTCGCTCTTCGCGATAGCGAGCTATATGCTGCAATGCAGCAAGTCGGGCAGGACAGCAGGAGCGCGCCGATGGCCGTGGATTTCGGGTTGCAGGGTCAAGTCGCCATCGTCACGGGCTCGACCAGCGGCATCGGGCACGCGCTCGCCGACGCCATGGCCGCCCAGGGCGTCAACATCGTGCTCAACGGCCTGGGCGAGATGAACGCCATCGAGCGCACCCGCGCCGAGATGGCCGAAAAGCACGGCGTCGAGGTGCTGTATCACGGCGCCGACATGACCAAGCCGGTCGAGATCGCCGACATGGTGCGCGCCGCGAAAGCCGAGTTCGGCGAGCTGGACATCCTGGTCAACAACGCCGGCGTCCAGCACGTGGCCCCGGTCGACGAGTTTCCCGACGACAAGTGGGACCTGATCATCGCCATCAACCTGTCGTCGGCGTTCCACGCCGCCAAGGCGGCGATCCCGATCATGAAGGAGCAGGGCCGCGGGCGGATCGTCAACATCGCCTCGGCCCACGGCCTGGTCGCCTCGCCCTACAAGTCGGCCTATGTCGCCGCCAAGCACGGCATCCTGGGCCTGACCAAGACCATCGCTCTGGAAGTGGCGCAGCAGGGGATCACCTGCAACGCCATCTGCCCTGGCTTCGTGAAGACCCCGCTGGTCGAGGCCCAAATCGCCGACCAGGCCAAGGCCCGCGGCATCAGCGAAGAAGCGGTGATGAAGGACGTGATCCTGGCCGCCCAGCCCACCAAGCAGTTCGTCACCGTCGAGCAGCTGGCCGGCCAGCTGCTCTACCTGGTCAGCGACCTGGGCGCCTCGGCCAACGGCGCGGCGTTCACCGTCGACGGCGGCTGGACCGCGCAGTAGCCTTTCACTCCGCTCAATCCCCGCCTTCGCGGGGAAGCTCGGACCAGGGGGATCCTGAGCTTCGATCGCTCTCGGGAAGAGGCCGCCCCATGCCCATCGCGCCGCTGAGGAAGAAGCCCAAGGGCCCGCGCCCGATCAGCCTGGCGCTGCAGGGCGGCGGCGCGCACGGCGCCTTCGAATGGGGCGTCATCGACCGCCTGCTGGAGGAGGAGGGCCTGGAGATCCAGGCCATCACCGCCGCCTCGGCCGGGGCCATGAACGCGGTAGCCTACACCTCGGGCCTGATCGCCGGCGGCCGCGACGGCGCCAGGGCTGCGCTCGACGACTTCTGGAAGCAGGTCAACCGCAAGGGCGGCCGCAACGTCTTCGGCGACACCAGCATCTGGACCAGCGCCTTTGGGGGCGCGACCGACTGGATCAAGAACACGCCGGGCTGGCGGATGGCCGAGACCCTGGCCCTGTCGCTCAGCCCCTACGAGTTCAACCCGTTCAACCTGAACCCGCTGCACGACATCCTCGAGGAGGCGATCGACTTTTCCGCCCTGCGCGAGCGCTCGCCGGTCAAGCTCTACATCGCCGCCACGGCGGTGCGCACCAGCAAGGCCAAGGTGTTCCGCGAGACCGAGCTGACCGCCCGCCACGTGATGGCCAGCGCCTGCCTGCCGCAGGTGTTCCAGGCGGTCGAGATCGACGGCGAGCCCTACTGGGACGGCGGCTTCCTGGCCAACCCGCCGCTGTGGCCGCTGTTCTACGACCAGACGCCGGACGACATCCTGCTGGTCAGCCTCAACCCCTTCGTCCGCGACGAGACGCCCAGGAGCCCGGGCGAGATCATGGACCGCCTGAACGAGATCACCTTCAACGCGGCGTTGTCCTCGGAGCTTCGCGCCATCGGCTTCGTGCAGAAGCTGCTCGACGAAGGCCTCTTGAAAGACAATGCCCGGGGGCGCTATCGGCGCATGCTCGTTCACGCCATCAAGGCCGACGGGCCGCTGGCCGACCTGTCGCTGGCGTCCAAGTTCAATACCGAGTGGAGCTTTCTGACCGACCTCAAGGCCCGTGGGCGCAAGGCGGCGGAAGACTGGCTCGGCGAGTGCATGTCCCAGGTGGGCGAGCGCTCGACGGTAGATCTGAAGTCTGGTTTCGCATGATTACCCCCGCTCCGACCCCCTCCCCCACCGCCGGCGTCATCTGCCTGCGGGGGCATGAGGTGCTGCTGATCAAGCGCGGCACGCCTCCGCGTCTTGGCCAGTGGAGCCTGCCGGGCGGGCGCATCGAGTTCGGCGAGACGGCCGAGGCCGCGGCCCTGCGCGAACTGCGCGAGGAGACAGGCGTCGAGGCCAGGCTGCTGGGCCTGATCGACGTGGTCGACGGCGTCTTCACCTCGCGCGAGACCGGCGAGACCACCCGCCACTTCGTGATGTTCGACTACGCCGCCGAATGGACCGGCGGCGAGCCCCACGCCGGCGACGACGCCGCCGACGCCCGCTTCTTCACCCGCGAAGAGGCCATGGCCGCCGTGGAATGGGACCTGACCCGCCAGGTGATCGCCCAGACCTACGACCTGTTCCGGCGATAGCAACGGATCAGGCCGACACAAGTAAATATGGCACAAAAATAGATTCTATTTAAAGTTGCAGTCGCATTCCATCGACCCGATCCTCGCGCCAAAGCGCACAGGAGGGCCGCCCCAATGTCGACGCCGCAGACCGCCCAGGTCCAGATCACCAACGGCACCGCCAACCCGGCGATCGTCACGCTCTGGCACAAGAACTCGGACTACGGGACCGAGAGCCAGACCTTCCTGCTTCTCGAACACGCCACCAGCGCGCCGATGACGGTGCACTTCAACACCGGCTGGGGGTCGCTCAGCGTGCTGGACTACTGGGCGGTCAAGCTGGTGGTCGTCAACGGCACCCACAGCGGCGTCTACCACAACACCGGGTCGGGCTGGTGGACCGAATGCCAGCTGCAGTCGGCCGACGCCGGCAAGCTCATCACCCTAACCGTCGACACCGGCGCCTTCACCGTGCCCCTGCCCTCGGGCGGGGTCAGCGTGCCCATGCAGAAGGTCGCGCCCTACACGACGGTCGACAACGTCTTCGTGCTGATGCTGGAAAACCACTCGTTCGACAACATCTTCGCCATGTCGGGCATCCCCGGCATCCAGCACGCGACGAGCGCGAACACCAACACCTATGTCGACGGCACGGGCCAGAGCCACACCTATGCGGTGGGTAGTCAAGCCCCGCAGGCCATGCCCACCGATCCCGGCCACGAGTTCGCCGACGTGCTGGAGCAGTTGTGCGGCGTGGGAACCACCCGCGATCCGTGGACGCCCTACAACCAGCCGATCACCAATTCCGGCTTCGCCGCCAACTACGCCACCTCGAAGAGCGAGGCTCCGACCTTCGGCCCAGACCTGCCGACGGCGAGCCAGATCGGCGACATCATGCAGTGTTTCGACACCAAGAACGCGCTGCCGGTGATCTACGCCCTGGCGACCGAGTTCGCGATCTGCGACCGATGGCATTCCTCGCTGCCGGGTCCGACCTGGCCCAACCGCTTCTTCGTGCACGGCGCCTCATCGGCGGGTTGGACGGACTCGCCAGGGCCGCTCACGATCGGCGACTGGGTGGGCCACAGCGGCTTCGTCTACCCCAGCGGGGCGTCGGTCTTCGACCGCATGGACGCCGCGGGCCTGCCCTGGCGGATCTATGCCGACCACACCGGCGACGTCGCCGGGGCGGTGCCGCAGGTCGCGTCGCTGAAGGGCATCACCTACAAGCTCGACACGGAGTCCTTCTCCTCCTTGGCGTCCGATGTCCTGGGGCCCTACCCCTACGCCTACACCTTCATCGAGCCGAACTACGGCGACGTCGTCTTCGGCACCTACAAGGGCGGCTCGTCGCAGCACCCTATGGACTCGATGACCAATGGCGAGGCGCTGATCAAGGCGACCTACGAGGCCATCCGCAATTCGCCGCTGTGGAACCGCAGCCTGCTGATCATCACCTACGACGAGCACGGCGGCTTCTACGACAGCGTCGCGCCCGGGGAGGCGCCCAAGCCGGGCGACGGCAGCCCCGAAAACCTGTCGATCAATTCCGGCGGCTTTCTGTTCGACCAGTACGGCGTGCGCGTGCCGGCCGTGGTGGTCTCGCCCCAGATCGCCAGGAACACGGTCAGCCACACCCTCTACGACCACGCGTCGGTGCCGGCCACGCTGGCCAGCCTCTACGGCTTCCCGCACATGACCGCGCGGGACGCCAGCGCCAATACGGTGCTGGACGTGTTCAACGTCTATCCGCCACGCGGCGACTGCCCAACGATCCTGCCCAACCCCGTGGCCGCGCCCACGCCGGCGCCCGCGGCCGCCGTGCGCGACCCCAGCGCGCCGCTGCCGGAGGGCGGCAACGCCCAGGCCCTGCTGCAGACCCTGGCCAAGACCCAGATCGACCTGGCGCGCGGCGACCCGGCCGAGGCCGCGGCGATCCGGGCCCACGTGGCCACGATCAAGACCAGCGGCGAACTGGAGGCCTACGCCATCCAGGTGCAGGCCATGGCCGCCCAGGCCGTCGCCGCATCCTCGCCGGACGATCCGACCGGCCCGAACATCCCGCGCTCGACGTTAATTGGACCGGCGAGTCCACAATAACCCTTTGAAAGATAGGGACTTGTCGAACCGAAGCTTCGGTGAGACGCTTTCCTCGTGATCGGTAGCCTCGACGTCAGAGCGCGGCGCCGGCTCACGAGGAAACGAGAGAGATGACCCCGCAAGACATCGTGGGCCTGGCCCCGCCGCGCGGACTTCTGGCGATGATCGCGCTGATGCTGTCGGCCATGGCCGCCTGCTTCTGGACCCCGGAAATGGATCCCGAACGCATCCTCGACGACGAGCGGCGATAGAGCCTGGTTCGGATCGGCGCTCGACCGCTCTGGCCCTCTACTACCGAGCCTCCCCGCCTTCGCAGGGAAGGACGGATTTGGGGACGAGCATCGCGTGACTGTCCACCGCCCCTAGGGCCCGGACTCAATTGGCGTGCAAAGAAACGTGTCTTCCCGGCCGGAGGAGCGCGTCAGCGACTCTAGGGCCGGTAGTTCCCCCAGCCCCAGCAGCCGGGACGCGGCGTTCCGGCCAGCCCTTCTGCGTCGACGCACAGCAGGCCCGCGTCCGGCCCCGCGCCGCCGGGCGGCGAGATCCAGGACACCACTCCGTTCTCCACCCCGACCAGGACCGCGTCGCGCTTGTCCGACAGGTTGCGGCTCTTCCAGCCGCCAAGGTCGATGGTCAGCACGCCATAGCCCGACCGCGCCGAGGCGTGCCAGCGCAGGCCGTCCCGCCGCGCGAAGGTCTCGGGATCCTGCGGCAGGCGCTGGCCGATGGCGAGGCCGGCCAGGGTCTGCGCGCCCTGATCGCGCGCCCGCGCCCGATCGCGGTTCATGGCCGGCAGCTTCACGGCGAACGGCAGCAGGGCCAGGCCCTGCATGTCGCTCTCGTCCAGGGGCCGGCGGCGGGCCGGGCGTGCGATCGCCGGCCGCGGCGGCGGCGGCGCGCAGTCGACCGACAGCCGCTCGGACGTCTGCAGACGGGCCGCTTCCCAGCGCGCCAGAAAGCCCGCGCCGTCCTCCAGCGGCAGTTGACCGAAGCCGGCCAGGAACGGCCCGGCCCGCCGCTGCCGGACCCAGCGCTCATAGGCCTTGCGCTCGGCCATCGGCGGGGCGGGCGCCCTGGCGCGATCGCGCACCGGCCGCAGCACCGCCGCCAGCCGCCCGTCGCGGAACGCCAGCACCGGATCGCCGATCGCCAGGTCCCTGGGCTCGGAGGCCAGGCGCGAGCGGCAGACCGGCGCCTCGGGGTCTGGCGCCTCGGCGCCATAGGTGCGCCAGGCCGCCTGCCGGCGCAGCGCCCCGGGATCGGCGACCAGGTCGTCGAGGGTGAAATAGACGTCCGCCCCGCCGTCGCCGGCGACCTCGAAGCCACGCGGCGGCGGCGTCCGGGCCGGAGCGCCGGTCAGCCTGGCGCGGACCTCGACCGGCGTCAGGCCGATCAGGTCGCCGACGGCCGCCTCACCCGCCCATGCGCCGTCGACCGCCAGGAGGGCCAGCGCCGCGGCAAGTCCGATCCTCAAGCCCATGCCGGCCTCCCAGGTCCAACCCTGGGAGGAGAGCATGCCCAGGCCTCGCGCGCCACGAAAAAGTGAGTGAACAATCACACCCGACCTCTGCGCATGCCCTCGCGGAAGGATTGCCGCCGTCCCGACGAGGCGCACACTCGCCGGAAGGGCTCCGTCCGAGGGCCGCCGCAAACGACAAGAGAGGGAGACCGCCATGGCCCTGCGAACGCCGCTGTGCGACCTGCTGCACGTCGACCATCCGATCCTGCTGGCCGGCATGGGCGGGGTGTCCTACGCGCCCTTGGCCGCGGCGGTTTCGGCCGCGGGCGGCTATGGCGTGCTGGGCATGGCCGGGACCTCGCCGGACTTCATCCGCCGGCAGATGCGCCAGGTGCGCGCCCTGACCGACAGGCCGTTCGGCGTCGACCTGCTGGCCGCCACGCCCGACGCCCTGACCGCCAGCGTCGAGGTGATCATCGAGGAGGGCGCCAGCGCCTTCGTCGCCGGGCTGGGCGTGCCCATGCCGATCATCGCCCGGCTGCACGCGGCCGGGCTGAAGGTGATGGTGGTCTGCGGCACGGTGCGCCATGCGCAGAAGGCGCGCGACGCCGGCTGCGACGCGGTGATCTGCCAGGGTGGCGAGGGCGGCGGCCATACGGGCCTGGTCGGCACCCTGCCGTTGGTCGCCCAGGCGGTCGAGGCCGTCGACATCCCGGTGATCGCGGCCGGCGGCCTGCACGACGGACGAGGCCTGGCCGCCGCCCTGGCGCTGGGCGCCCAGGGCGTGTGGATGGGCACGCGCTTTATCGCCAGCCACGAGGCCCACGCCGGCGAGGTCTATCGCCAGGCCGTGCTGGACGCCCGCGACGAGGACACCGTGCGCACCCGCTGCTACTCGGGCAAACCGATGCGGGTGCGCGCCAACCCCTATGTCGACGACTGGGAGACGCGGACCGGCGAAATCCAGCCCTTCCCGCTGCAGGCCATGGCCAGCGTCCAGGCCGGGGTGCTGGGCGGCATCGGCGGCCAGACCGAAGGCCTGGACCCAGACCGCTCATGCCTGGCCATGGGCCAGAGCGCCGGTGGGATCCGCCAGGTGCTGCCGGCCGGCGAAATCGTCGCGGCCCTGGTGGCCGAGGCCGAAACCGCCATCCGCCGCAGCGCGGCGCTGGTGGCCTGAGGGGGCTCCCCTTCAGCTTTTGAGCTCTACCGCCCCGACGACAGCACCGTCAGATGCTTGCCCGTGGTGTCCGGCGCCAACGGCGACTGGGTGACCAGGATCGTCGTGCCGGGAACGATCACCTTGCGCACCGCCGCGCGGAAGCCGTCGGGCATCCGGGTCTTGGCCATCAGGCCCTGGTCGAGCGGCCGGTCGGCCTCGTCCTCGTGGCCGGGCGCGCCGACATAGGCCCAGCGCGGCACGCCGTCCTCGACGCCCGTGCAGACCAGCACGTGGGTCTGGAAGTCCTCGTCGGGGAAGACGACCCCGGCGCGGCCGATCTCGACGCCGTTGCGCAGCACCACGGCCCGGTGGTCGCTGCGCGAGGCGATGATGGTGACGGGGCCGGCCGGCGAGGCTTCCGGCGCCCAACGCCAGTCCTCGCCGTAGGGCGGCGGTTCGGCCCCCTCTTCGAAGCCGGCGTTCATCGGCATGCCCAGCACCCCGGCCGCCTGCGGCATGGCGGCGGGCGGCTCGCCGGCCTTGCCGACCACGATCACCGTGCCGCCCATCGGCGTGATGCCGAACAGCAGCTTGGCGAAGCCCATCGGCAGGTGCACGCAGCCGTGGCTTTCCGGATAGCCCGGCAGGCCGCCGGCGTGCAGCGCCACCCCGTCCCAGGTCAGCCGCTGCTGAAAGGGCATGGGAGCGCTGTTGTAGAGACTGGACCGGTGGTTGGCGTCCTTCTGCAGGATCGTGAACACCCCCGTCGGCGTCTCGTGGCCTTCCTTGCCGCTCGACACCGTAGAGACGGCGATGCGCACGCCGTTGCGATAGACCGTGGCCAGCTGCCGCGACAGGTCGACATGCACCACGACCGGTCCCTTGGGCGCGATCTGCGGGGCCCACACCCACTGGCCGGGCTTGAGCGTCTCGCCCGTGCGGGCCAGCTCGACCGCCGAGCTGGCCTTGGCGCCCTGGGCCAGGGCCGTGCCGGGCGCGATCATCCCGGCGACCAGGACGAGGGAAAAAGCGCGACGCGAAGGGATCATTTGGCGGCGATGGTCAGGGTGTAGCTGGCGGTCTCGTTGCGGCGCGCGGCATTGCGCATCAGGTAGACCTGCACGGTGTAGTCGCCGCTGGACGGGATCTTCACCGTCGCGCTGCTTCCCGAGGTCGAACCGACGAACATCGCCGCATCGGCGCCCGGGGCGGTGATGTTGAAGTTGCTGGAGGCGTTGCTGGTCTTGAGGTCGACCTTCAGGGTCTGGCCGGCGGCGACCCCGACCTTGTAGTTCACGGACGCATAGCCCTTGATCGAGCCCTTGATCGTCTTGGACGAGGTTCCCTTGGCGAAATGCACCGTCTCGGTGCGGGCGGCGTCC
This sequence comes from Caulobacter sp. 602-2, assembly GCF_011043625.1. Lineage (GTDB taxonomy): Bacteria > Pseudomonadota > Alphaproteobacteria > Caulobacterales > Caulobacteraceae > Caulobacter. Next base: position 134,092 of record NZ_JAAKGT010000009.1, on the reverse strand, counting down.
TGGGCCATGGCCGGAACCGCGGCGAGCAGGCAGAGCGTGGCGAGCGTGCGGGCGAGCATGTCGATCTCCTGAGCCGGGCGGGCCTCGAAGCGAGGATAGGTTGAGCCCCGGGCTAGGCGCAATCGCACGAACCATCGATAGTCGTCGCGTATCGCAGTCTGGAGCTTCCCCGTGCGCGTCGCCGTGTTTTCGACCAAGGCCTACGACCGTCGCTTCCTGGATCGGGCCAATGCCGGCGGCGACCACGTCATCGACTATTTCGAGGCCCGGCTGGACGCGACCACCGCCGCCCTGGCGGCCGGCTATCTCGCGGTCTGCGTGTTCGTCAACGACCGGCTGGACGCGGCGGCGCTGCGGATCCTGGCGGCGGGCGGCACGCGGGCGATCGCCCTGCGCTGCGCCGGCTACAACAATGTCGACCTGGCCGAGGCCGAGCGGCTGTCGATCACCGTGGTGCGGGTGCCGGCCTATTCGCCCGAGGCGGTGGCCGAGTTCACCGTCGGCCTGCTGCTGGCGCTGGACCGCAACATCGCCCGCGCCTGGGGCCGGGTGCGCGAGAACAACTTCGCCCTCGACGGGCTGATGGGCCGCAACCTGTCGGGCCGCACCATGGGGGTGGTCGGCACGGGCCGGATCGGGGCCCTGGTGGCCCGGAGCCTGAGACTGGGCTTCAACTGCCGGGTGCTGGCCAGCGACGTGGCCCAGGATCCCGAACTGGTCGCCATCGGGGTGGAGTATGTCGACCGCGAGACCCTGCTGCGGCAGGCCGACGTCGTCACCCTGCACTGCCCGCTGACGCCCGACACCCGCTACCTGATCGACGCGGCCGCCATCGCCGCCGCCCGCGACGGCCTGACCATCGTCAACACCAGCCGCGGCGCGCTGATCGACACCGCCGCCCTGATCGAGGGCCTGAAGAGCCGCAAGATCGGCGGGGTGGCGCTGGACGTCTACGAGCAGGAGGCGGACCTGTTCTTCGAGGACCTGTCGAACGAGATCGTCCAGGACGACGTCTTCCAGCGCCTGCTGACCTTTCCCAACGTGCTGATCACCGGCCACCAGGCCTTTCTCACCGAGGAGGCGCTGTCGGCGATCGCGCAGACCACGCTGGCCAGCCTGTCGGAGATCGAGGCGGGCCAGGCCCCGGCCAACCGGGTGACGGCCGAGCAGGTTCGCCCGGCGGGCTGAGCCGCGCGGCCTTGATCGTTTCGCGCAAAAACGTGCGAGGACACTGAAGCCATGGGTTGAAGCTGGGCCAGATTGGGTCTTTCCTGGCGACCCTCACCGGCATCGCCCGGCGCGATACGTCCTTCCTCCCGTTCCCCAGGAGCCGCCAATGGACCGCCGCAAGCTTCTCTCCTTCGGCCTGCTGGCCGTCCTGCCCGGCCTGGCGCACGCCCAGGGCCACGGCAACCATGGCCCCGGCGGCCAGGGTCCTGGACAAGGTCCCGGACAGGGCGGCTCCGGCGGCCAGGGTCCCGGACGCCCCGGACAGGGCTCGGGTCCCGGCTCGGGCGGCGGCCGTCCCCCGGGACAGGGCTCCGGGCAGGGACCCGGCCACGGCTCCGGCGGTCCGGGCCAGGGACACGGCCCCGGGCATCCCGGCGGCGGCTCGCCGTCGCGTCCGCCAACCACGCGTCCCCCCGCCACGCGCCCGCCGTCGGGCCACCGTCCGCCGGGTCGCCCGCGTCCCACCCCGCCGATGGGTCCGCATCGTCCCGGCGCGGGCCGCCCGCCCGGCTTCCGGCCGATCCAGGGCGGCCGCTGGCGCTATCCCCCCGGCCAGCGCTATCGCCGCTGGGCGATCGGCGGGATCCTGCCGGGCCTGTTCCTGTCGTCGGGCTACATCTTCGACGACTACTGGCGCCTGGGCCTGGGCGGCCCGCCCTACGGCTATCACTGGGTGCGGTACGGACCCGACCTGTTGCTGGTCGAGTGGCGCACCGGCCGCGTCGTCGACGTGATCTACGGCGCCTTCTACTGATCGTCCCCGGCCAGGAGACCTCGATGAACAGGATCACGAGGGTCGCCGTGGCGGCCGTCGCGGGCTTCGGTGTGCTGGCGACCTCGCTGGCCGCCGCGGCCCAGCCCCGCGACCTGATCGGCGCCCGGGCCGGCCAGGGCGAAAACAGCCTGCGCTCGCGCGGCTACCAGCTCGATCACGCCGACGGCGGCGTGCAGTACTGGTGGCATCCAGGCAACCGGGAATGCATCAACCTGTTCGTCGACGACGGCCGCTACGACGCCATCGATCGGCGGCCGACCTCAGAGTGCAATGCGGGCAAGGGCGGCAAGAAGGACAACACCGGCGCCATCGTCGCCGGGGCGCTGGCCATCGGCATCCTGGCCGCCGCGGCCGCCTCGTCGAAGAAGAAGCACGAGGACGACCGCTATCGCGACGACGACGACCGCCATCGCGATCCGCCCTACTCGCCCGCCCGGGGCGTCGACTGCTACCCCACGCAGCGAGCCTGCTACGAGCGCGGACGCGGCTATTCGCCGTCGTGGACGTCGCGCGAATTCGGCTACCGCTACTAAGGCCCGGAGGACGAGATCATGCAGACCCTCCGCGTACTGACGTTCGCCCTCGTCGCCGCCGCCTTGGCCGCCGGCTGCACGCCCAAGCCCGAGGCCGGCAAGGAGGCCGCCACCGCGCCGGCGCCCGTCGGCAAGGACGCCGCCCGCCAGGAGACCGGCGCCCTGCTGGCCGACCTGATGTCGCCGACCTTCACGGTCGAGCAGCAGGGCCGCATCCTCAACATGGGCTACTTCATGGCCGCCTCGTCGCTGTGCCCGGATCTGTCGGTCGATCCGCTGAAGATGGGCCGCGCGGTCGACGCCGTCATGACCCTGGGCCCGCCCGAGCAGACCGACGCCGAAAAGGCCCACCAGCGCGACGCGGTGATCATGTTCCTGGGCATGGCCAGCGGGGCGATGATCGGCTCGCACGCCGACGACAAGACGCAGTTCTGCGAGGACGCCGCCAAGGTGAAGGGCGGCGCTTCGGAGACCCACCTGTTCGCCGCCGGCGCGCCGGCCGATCCCTCGACCGCGCCGGTGCCGGAAGCTCCGGCAAAGCCGTGATGGACCGGACGCGTTCGCGTCCGGTCCACACTCCCTACCCCCTGTTGTCCAGCTGCGGACGCACGGCCTCGCGGCCGCGGCGGGAGATGCGATAGGGCCCCGACGCGCGGGACTCGATCAGGCGCTTGCGCTTCAGCTTGCCGAAGATCGCCAGGTTGCAGCTGGCGAGCACCAGCCCGTCACGGGTGACGCATTCGACGCGAGTGATGCGACGGCCCTCGTCGCGATGGGCGCGCACGCAGCCGCCCTGGGCCAGGACGTGCAGCACGCGCTGCTCGTCTCTCGAGATGTTCATTTGGAAAAAAGCCAGTCTGGAGTTCGGCCAAGCCCGAACGCGCCGCGTCAAGCGGCGGGAAGGTTCGGGCTGCGAGCCGCGCGCGCGAGGCGTGCGGCAGCCGTTCAGACAAGCTCAGGCATGAACATCCGGGCTTGATGCCGCAGAACGGCGATCGCCGCAACCTCACGACTGCAGGATCACCACCAGCACGGCGGCGACCAGCACCAGCCCCTCCACCCCGTGGATGACCACCGCCAGCCAGTTGGAGCGGAAGGCCTGGGCCGGCAGGGCGTAGCAGAGGCAGCTGATCACCAGCCCCGGCATCAGCCAGAACTTGTGCACGTGATAGGCGCAGAACAGCAGGCCGTTTCCCAGCCACGCCCAGCGCCCCCAGGCCCGCTCCATGCGCGGCAGCAGCACGCCGTGGAACAGCAGCGCCTCGCCCAGGCCGTAGTTGAACAGGCTGGAGACCAGAGCCAGGCCCAGGATGTCCCAACGCCCGCGGGCCTCGGGCGCGATCAGGCGTTCGATCATCGCGAAGGACGGCGCCAGCTGCGCCAGCCGCTCGCCCAGGGGCGTGGCCTGGAACAGCAGGGTGGCGGCCTCGTCGCCGAGGAAGCCCAGGGCCACGAACAGCGGGACCAGCAGGAAGGCGCCGATGAAGGCCCGCCCGCTGGAGCGCCAGACCGGCGGCGTCAGCCACAGGCGCCGGCGCAGCTGCGACCAGCGCAGGCGGATCCCTTCCAGCTTCAGCACCACCACCGACAGCACCAGCTGCCAGGCCATGCCCAGCACCACCATGCGCCAGAAGACGAGGCCCGGCAGCGGATCGCCGGGGGCCATCAGCCTGGGCGCGACCACCCAGGCCAGCACCGCCATCGGCGCGGTGGCCGCCAGCCAGATCAGCAGGATCGCCGCCGTCCGGCCGATGGCGACCAGCCGCGCCGGCACGCCGGGCGAGATCAGCGTCGCATGCACCTCGCTCACGCCTAGAACCTGCGCACCAGGCCGACGAAGCCGGCGGCGGCGCTTTTCTTGGCGACCAGGGGGCTTCTGGTGATGTCGTCGTCGAACAGCTCGATCTCGGCGGCGGCGATGACATAGGCCCGCTCGCCGATCCGGTAGCGGGCCTGGGCGCCCAGCGACGGCACGACCACCCCGCCAGACGGCGCGCCGCGCGTGCGGCCGAACTCATAGGCCCGCCCCGGCCCGACCTCGCCGGTCTTCAGGCCATAGAGCCAGGTGGCCAGCTTCTCGTCCTTCCACGACAGGCCGGCGGCCGCCTGCAGGGTCAGCCGATCGGTGGGCGCGGCTTCCAGCGTCAGGTCCAGATTGACCTCCTGGCCCTTGGTCTCGCCCGACACGTCGGCCAGGTATTCGAGGCTGAGCGTCGCGGGGCCCAAGCCCGTGCTGGCCCGGCCGCCGACGTCGACGCCGAGGTCGCGCTCCAGGAAGGCGAAGTCGCGGGTCTCCTTGGGGTCGACCAGCTGGAAGCGCGGCGCGATGCGCCCCTCCAGGGTGAGGCGGTCGCCGGCCAGGACCTTGACCGCAAGGCCGCTCAGGTCGGCGGTGAAACGCCGGTCCTGGTAGAAGAACAGCGGCAGCACGCCGGTCCCGGTCTTTTCCTTGGCGCTCTCATAGGGGTTGGCCGCGGCGTAGGCCCCGGCCCCCAGCAGGAACAGCCGCTCGGGCTCGGCCTCCTCGGACTGGGCGCGGGCGGGCGGCGCGAGCGCGACCAGCAGGCAGGCGGCGAGCAGGGCGGCGCCGGACAGGCGATCGATCATGACGGTTCTCTCTCGAAACGGGGGGAGGACGGTCACGACCCTGGCCGGCGCGGCGCTGGGCGTCGTCCGAACGGGCAGGCCCGGAGCGCAAAGGCGTCCGATCCTGCCGGTCAGGACATGGCGGGCGACGTTCGGCTGGCGCGGTCAGGCGGCCGGGCGGAAGGCGCTGGGCGGCCGGCCGGCGTGCTTCTTCACCGCGGCGTTGAAGGTCGAGCGCGAGTTGAAGCCGACCTCGTAGGCGATGGCCAGGATCGGCTCGTCGGAGGCGCCGATGCGCGCCACCGCCTCCTCGACCCGCCAGCGGTTGACGTAGTCGAAGAAGCTCTGGCCCAGGTGCTCGTTGAGCACCTGCGACAGATGGTTGGGCGTGACGCCGATGCGCCCCGCCAGGCCGCTGAGCGACAGCAGCGGATCGCGATATAGGCCCTGGGCGCGCATGGCCTGCTCCAGGCGGGCGGCGATCTCGACCTGGCGAGGTTCGGCCAGGGCCGAGCGGGCGTACTTGCCGGCCGCGGGCAGCACCTGCGGCGTCTCGGTCTGGGGCGTGTAGATCGGCTTCTGCGACAGGCCAAAGAGGCCGATGGCGACGATCCAGGCCAGTTCGACGGCGGCGGCCGACGCGTCCAGCCAGCCCTCGTGCGCCGCGCCGGCGGCCAGGGCCGACTTCACCGCGCCCCAAAGCCAGGCGGCCAGCATCACCAGCAGCAGCGCCCGCAGCCAGCTGAGCGTGCGATCCTCGAGGTTGGAAAAGAGGTCGCGCACCCGCCGCACGTGGCGGCCCAGCACCGCGAAGGCGGCGGCCAGATAGCCCAGGGTCACGGCCAGGAACAGCGCCACGAAGGCCAGCTGCAGCGGTCCGGCCAGCGGATCGGCCTGCGCGCCCTGGCCGGTATAGACCGCCAGCCGGGTCGAGACCGGCAGCAGGAAGAACGGCAGGACCAGCAGCATGGCCAGCCCCGCCGGCCAGCCGATGCGCGCGATGCGCTTCAGGGTCCAGCCCCGCTCCGGATCACCGGTCATGGCCAGCACATAGGCCAGGATCGACGGACCCAGGCCCAGCGACGTGGTCCACAGGATCCCCGTCGCCCAGGGCGCGGCGGCGTAGGCGCCGGCGCGGTCGAGCATCAGGTCCAGGCCCGACAGCGCGCTGAGCAGCAGGAACACCGCCAGGGCCGTCGAGGGCGCCGTGCGCCAGTCGCGGCGCACGCCCAGCTGCGCGGCGGCGAACAGCCCCACGCCGGCCGCCGCCGAGGCCAGGATCAGCACCACAGTGTCGGCCATGTCCCCCCGCGCCCGAATGAAAACGGCGCGGAGAGTGTCGCGTAACGCCGGTCGGCGCAATCGCGGGAGGAGCGGCCGCCAGCTTGAATCAGCCATGCTCGCATCAACAAGGTCGTCATCCCGGGCGAAGGTCCGCGCAGCGGGCCGCAGACCCGGGACCCAGGGGCTACCGGCGGTGCGTCGGCCCCTGGGTCCCGGCTCTCCGCTTCGCTGCGGCCGGGATGACGATGACAGGGACCTTGAAGTGTAAGGCTCGCAGCCTCGGGCGAGCCGCCCCTACTCCTTGATCTCGGGCAGCAGCCGGCCGAAATGCGCCTCGACCTGGCCGTAGCATTCGCAGGCGCGGCGTTCGAGCTTGCGGCGGTCGAGGATCTCGACCCGGCCGCGGCGGGTCTGGATGATCCCGTCGACCTGCAGCACCTTGGCCGCGGCGGTGACGGTGGTGCGCTGCACGCCCATCATGTCGGCCAGGGCCTCCTGGGTCAGGCGCACGACGTTCTCGCCCGAGCGGTCGTGGGCCGCCAGCAGCCAGCGGCAGCAGCGCTGCTCTATCGTGTGCAGCGCGTTGCAGGCCACCGACTGCATCATCTGGGCGATCATGGCGTCGGCGTAGCGGGTGAAGAGGTCGCCCATGGCCGGAAAGCGCTGGCGCATCTCGTCCAGCCGCGCGGTCGGCACCACGAAGGCCGGCCCGGGCACCTGCACCACCGCGCGGCCGTAGGCGGGTTTCAGCCCGCCGCTGACGATGCCGCCCAGCGCGCCTTCCCAGCCGACGGTGGCGGCCTCGACCTCGCGCCCCTCGGCGGTGACCACCAGGAGGGCGACCATGGTCGGCCGGCACGGCAGGTAGGTGTTGCGCACGTCCTCGCCGACGTCGAACAGCACCTGGCCCCGCGCCAGGGCGGTGAGGGACAGGCCCGTCTTCAGCGCGGCGCGCGCCTCGTCGGGCAGGGCCAGCAGCAGGCGATTGCCGGCATAGGCCTGGGTGACCCGCTCGGCGCGGGCGTCTCGGTCGGTCAGTTCTGCGGAGTCGGCCATGGCGGCATCCAACGGCGGCGCTTGCTCACCGTTAAAGCGCGCGGAGGCCGCCTTTCGTTGCGTGAAGCCTTCAGCTCAGCAGGGTGGGCCTGTGCAGCTGTCCGGTTTCGTCCTGCAGGTGCATGCGCACCGGCAGGCCAAGGCCCGTCGCCTGCTCGGCCAGCCGGGCTGCGGCGCGTTCGGCTTCGTGGCGGTTGCGGTAGGCCCCGAACCGGAGCTGGTCACCGATGATGGTCCACCGGTCGCCCACCTGGACGACGCCGTAGTGCACTTCGGCCATGACACGTCCTCCCTTCTGCGCTGTCGGAGTGGTCGTTTCTCGCCGCCCCTGACTTATCCACAGCCTGACGCCGATCCTTGTTGATAGCAAGGCCCTGAAGAGTCGAAGTTTCGACTCCAAAAGGGCAAGCGCGGCTGTGGATGAAACGGCCAAGCTCGCCCGGCGCGGGCGCGGCGATGACAGGCGACGCCCTTGCGGCGATAATGGCCCCATGCTCCGCGCGCGCTCATTCGTCCCGGCCCTGGCGGCCCTGCTGCTGACCGCTCCCTTGGCCATGCCGGCCCACGCCCAGGAGCGCGAGCCCGCCGATCGTCAGCGCCTGCTCGACCTGGCCTGGGCGCTGGGCCAGAGCCACGCCCTGCGCCAGGCCTGCGAAGGCGCGGGCGACCAGTTCTGGCGCGCGCGGATGATGCGCCTGATCGACGTCGAGGCGGCCGACACGACCTTCACCGACAAGCTGCGCGACCGCTTCAACGGCGGCTTCGCGGCCAGCCAGGCCGGCCATCCCGAGGGCTGCAGCCCCGAGAGCCGCCGGGCCGAGCGCCAGGCCGCCCAGCGCGGCCGCGCCCTCGCCTCCAAGCTGTCGCAGACGGTGGTGATCAACGACCCCGCGCAAGCTTCGCCGGATTCCGTGGCGGACGGGCGAGCCGCGCGCTAAATTCTTCCTATGGGCGCGGGCGACTGGCGGCGAGGCCGCCGGGCCGGCCCTCTCGGGAGGCGTTCTTGGCGGCTTATCTGGTTCCCCTGGTCCTGCTCGTGCTGGCGATCCTGCTGGTCGTCAACGTCATCAAGATCGTGCCCCAGGGCCGCGAGTTCACCGTCGAGCGCTTCGGGCGCTACACCCGCACGCTCAAGCCCGGCATCAGCATCCTGACCCCCTTCGTCGAGACCATCGGCCGGCGGGTGAACATGATGGAGCAGGTGCTCGACGTCCCCAAGCAGGAGGTCATCACCAAGGACAACGTGTCGGTGACCGTCGACGCCATCGTCTTCATCCAGGTGATGGACGCCTCGGCCGCGGCCTATCGCGTCGACAACCTGATCTACGCCATCACCCAGCTGGCCCAGACCAACCTGCGCACCGTGGTCGGCTCGATGGAGCTGGACGAGGTGCTCTCCCAGCGCGACCACATCAACTCGCGCCTGCTGGCGACGATCGACGACGCCACCGGCCCGTGGGGCGTCAAGGTCGCCCGCATCGAGATCAAGGACCTGACCCCGCCGGCCGACATCACCAACGCCATGGCCCGGCAGATGAAGGCCGAGCGCGAGCGCCGCGCCGTCATCACCGAGGCCGAGGGCGAGAAGCAGGCCCAGATCGCCCGCGCCGAGGGCGCCAAGCAGTCGGCCATCCTGCAGGCCGAGGGCCGCCGCGAGGCCGCCTATCGCGACGCCGAGGCCCGCGAGCGGGAAGCCGAGGCCGAGGCCAAGGCCACCGCCTTCGTGTCGGAGGCCATCGCCCGCGGCGACGTCAACGCCATCAACTACTTCGTGGCCCAGAAATACGTCGAGGCGTTCGGGGATCTCGCCCGCTCGCCCAACGCCAAGACCGTGATCGTGCCGGCCGACTTCGCCGGCATCACCGGCACGGTGGCCGGGGTCGGCGAACTGATCCGCTCGCTGGGCGGACCGGACGCCACCCCGCCCGTGCGCACCGCGGCCGTGCCGACCAGCGCGCCGCGCAAGGGAGGCTGAGGCCATGACCGGCCTGATCGACTTCTACGTCGCCCACCCCTTCTGGCTGTGGCTGTCGGCCGCGGCCGTGTTCCTGGCGATCGAGGTGGGCACCGGAACCGGCTGGCTCCTGTGGCCCGCCGCTTCGGCGGCGGCGGTGGGGGTCGTGGCCCTGCTGCTGCCGACGGGCCTGCCGGTGGAGATCGCCCTCTTCGCCGTGCTGACCATCGCCAGCACCTATTTCGCCCGCCGCTTCCTGCGGCCGGCCCTGGCCGGGCCAGATCCCGACCTCAACGACCCCACCCTGCGCCTGCTCGGTCGCCCGGCCGAGGTGGTCGCCGCCTTCGAGAACGGCCGCGGCCGGGTCTTCGTCGACGGCAAGGAGTGGGCCGCCCAGACCGAGGGTGAAACCGAAGGCCAGGCGCCCCCGGAAACCGGGACGCGGGTCTCGGTGATCGGGGTGCACGGCGCGGTGCTCACGGTCCGCTGACGGTTCGTCCGCGGGCCGGCGGCGCCTTTCGCCGTTTCGCGCGTTACGAGGGCTGCGTGTGCTGAAGCTTCTTCGCGAAGCGGGGGCGTCGCATGGCCGCAAAGTCGCCTAGCCGACGACCAGGGCGGCCAGGCTGTGCTTTATCTCGTCCGCGCTTACAGGAACGGCCATGCTCGACGTCTTCTATCCGGAACCGTCACGACCCGCCCGCAGGCGCGCGATCGCGCCGCCGGACGACTTCGCCGACATCGAGTTCCTGCACGGCATCAGCCTGGAGCTGATCGGCGAGCAGGACCGCGTGGAGCTGTACGGCAAGATCGTCGACGCGGCGGTCTCGATCACCCGCTCGCAGTTCGGCACGATGCAGCTTCTGTGCCCGCAGGGCGACCCGTCGGGCCACGGCGGGGAGCTGCAGCTTCTCAGCCATCGCGGCCTGCCGCCCGAAGCCGTCGCCTTCTGGCGGTGGGTCAGCCCGGCCGCCCACAGCAGCTGCACGCTGGCGCTGCGCTCGGGCCGCCGCGCGATCATCCCCGACTACGAGGCCTGGGACGAGATCGCCGGCGCCGAGGACCTGCAGGCCTTCCGGCGCACTGGCATCCGCGCGGCCCAGACCACGCCCCTGCGCGCCCGCGACGGCAGCCTTCTGGGCATGATCTCGACCCACTGGAGCAAGGTCCACCGCCCGTCCGAACGCGACCTGCGCCTGCTCGACATCCTGGCGCGGCAGGCGGCCGACCTTCTGGAGCGGACCATCGCCGAGGAGGCGCTGCGCGCGCGCGAGCAGGAACTGGCCCACACCGTCACCGCCCTGCGCGCCGCCGAGGGCGAACTGCGCAGCCTCAACGAGACCCTGGAAACCCACGTCCAGCAGCGCACCAACGCCCTGCTGGCCGCCGAGAGCCAGGTCCGCCAGATGCAGAAGCTGGAAGCGATCGGCCAGCTGACCGGCGGCGTGGCGCACGACTTCAACAACCTGCTGACCGTCATCCGCTCGTCGGCCGAGCTGCTGCGCCGCCCCTCGCTGCCCGAGGAAAAGCGCGGCCGGTACCTCGACGCGATCTCCGACACCGCCGACCGCGCCGCCAAGCTGACCGCGCAGTTGCTGGCCTTCGCCCGCCGCCAGACGCTGCGGCCGACCACCTTCCACGTCGGCGACAGGATCGCCAGCACCGCCGACATGCTGGGCGCGGTCGTCGGCGGTCGTATCCGCCTGGTCGTCGAGCACTGCCCCTCGGCCTGCTTCGTCGAGGCCGACGCCAGCCAGTTCGAGACCGCCCTGGTCAACATGGCGGTGAACGCGCGCGACGCCATGAACGGCGAAGGCGACCTGGTCATTCGCGCCTTCGAGGTCGCGTCGCTGCCTGCGATGCGGGGGCACGGCGGCCACGAGGGCCCGTTCGTCGCCGTCTCGATCACCGACACCGGCACGGGCATGTCGCCCCGGGTGCTGGAGCAGATCTTCGAGCCGTTCTTCACCACCAAGGACGTCGGCAAGGGCACCGGCCTTGGCCTGTCGCAGGTCTTCGGGTTCGCCAAGCAGTCGGGCGGCGACGTGGACGTCGAGAGCCGCGAGGGCGAGGGTTCGACCTTCACCCTCTACCTGCCGCGGGTGGACGCCCCGGCCAAGGCCGACGCGGGCGAGGCGGTGGAGCCGTCCGGCGACGAGCGCGGCGCGATCCTGATCGTCGAGGACAACGCCGAGGTCGGCGACTTCGCGCGCCAGCTGCTGGAGGACCTGGGCTACGAGACCTGCCTGGTCGCCAACGGCCAGCGCGCCGTCGCCGTGCTGGAAGAGCGGGCCGAGGCCTTCGACTACGTCTTCACCGACGTGGTCATGCCCGGCATCAGCGGCCTGGAGCTGGCCCGGCGGATCAACGCCCGCTGGCCCGACATGCCGGTCGTGCTGACCAGCGGATACAGCCAGGTGCTGGCCGACGACGTCCACCACGGCTTTCCGGTGCTGCAGAAGCCCTATTCGATCGGCGAGCTTGGACGCATGCTCCGCTCGGCCCGCCGCGCCCGCTGACGACTGCTGACAGATCCGGGCGCGGCGACAGGCTAGGCCCACCACCTTGACCGGGGCGGACCGGGGACGCGCGCCCCGCCCTGGTCGCCGTTGCAGCGTCGCGTCGCCGGGACCCGAATGAGAAGATCGCTTTGCGCGCTGGTCGGCGCGGCTCTGTTGGGGACCAGCGCCGGCGCGGCCTCGGCCCAGGACCTCTACATCGGCACGCTGGAGGTCAGGAAGGACGAGGTGATCCTGGTCCGCTGCGACCTGGCCGCCAACCGCTACCTCCTGCGGGATCGCCAGGGCGAGCCGGAACAGCCGGTCGCCAAGCTGCGCGAGAAGCTCAAGACGCTGAAGGCGCCGGTCTATGTCGAGGTGATCGGCCAGTATGTCGAGATCCAGGGCCACGAAGGCAACGCCCTCGACGTGATCGGGCTGGAGAACGTGAGCGCCGGAAAGTCTTGCCACCTGGTCGACGCTCTGGGATCGAAATAGGCGCGCCGGGCGCCACTGGCGCCTGCCGCCCCGCGCCCCCATCTGGGCGCGGACCGCACGCACGAGAGGGAACGAACGGGTGGAACCCATCATCACGGTGTCGGGTCTGACCAAGACCTACGCCTCGGGCCACCAGGCCCTCAAGCAGGTCGACCTGACCATCAATCGCGGCGAGATCTTCGCCCTGCTCGGCCCCAACGGCGCGGGCAAGACCACGCTGATCAGCATCATCTGCGGCATCGTGCGGCCCTCGACCGGCACGATCCTGGCCGACGGCCACGACATCGCCCGCGAGTACCGCCCGGCCCGCACCAAGATCGGCCTGGTGCCGCAGGAGTTGACCACCGACGCCTTCGAGACGGTGATCGCCACCGTCACCTTCAGCCGCGGCCTGTTCGGCAAGCCCCCGAACCCGGCGCTGATCGAAAAGATCCTTCGCGACCTGTCGCTGTGGGACAAGAAGGACGCCAAGATCATGACCCTGTCGGGGGGCATGAAGCGGCGGGTGATGATCGCCAAGGCCCTGTCGCACGAGCCGTCGATCCTGTTCCTCGACGAGCCCACCGCCGGCGTCGACGTCGAGCTGCGCCGCGATATGTGGGAGATGGTCCGCAAGCTGCGCGAGACCGGCGTGACCATCATCCTGACCACCCACTACATCGAGGAGGCCGAAGAGATGGCCGATCGGGTGGGGGTGATCCGCAAGGGCGAGATCATCCTGGTCGAGGACAAGGCCGCCCTGATGCAGAAGCTGGGCAAGAAGCAGCTGACCCTGCACCTGCAGGCGCCGCTGGAGGCCGTGCCGCCGGGCCTGTCGGACTACGCCCTGGAGCTGGCCGCCGACGGCCACGAGCTGGTCTACAGCTTCGACGCCCAGGCGCCCGAGACCGGCATCGCCCAGCTGCTGCGCCGCCTGTCGGCCGAGGGCGTCGACTTCACCGACCTGAACACCCGCCAGAGCTCCCTCGAGGAGATCTTCGTCAGCCTGGTGAAGGACCGGCCATGAACCTGCACGCCATCGCCGCCATCTATCGCTTCGAGATGGCGCGGACCTTCCGCACCCTGCTGCAGAGCATCGCCGCCCCGGTGCTGTCGACCTCGCTCTACTTCGTGGTGTTCGGCGCGGCCATCGGCTCGCGCATGACCGCCGTCGACGGCGTGCCCTACGGCGCCTTCATCGTGCCGGGCCTGATCATGCTGTCGATCCTGACCGAGAGCCTGTCGAACGCTTCGTTCGGCATCTACATGCCCAAGTGGTCGGGCACGATCTACGAGGTGCTGTCGGCCCCGGTCTCGCCGTTCGAGATCGTGCTGGGCTATGTCGGCGCCGCGGCGTCCAAGTCCCTGATGCTGGGCGCGATCATCCTGGCTACGGCCCGCCTGTTCGTACCCTTCGAGATCGCCCACCCGCTGTTCATGATCGCCTTCCTGGTGCTGACGGCCGTGACCTTCAGCCTGTTCGGCTTCATCATCGGTATCTGGGCCGACAGCTTCGAGAAGCTGCAGATCATTCCCCTGCTGGTGATCACGCCCCTGACCTTCCTGGGCGGCAGCTTCTATTCGATCGACATGCTGCCGGGCGCCTGGCGGACCGTGTCGCTGTTCAACCCCGTGGTCTACCTGGTCAGCGGCTTCCGCTGGAGCTTCTTCGGCACGTCCGACGTCGGGGTGGGCGTGAGTCTGGCGGCCACCTGCGGCGTGCTGGTGCTGTGCCTGGCGATCATCGGCTGGATCTTCAAGACCGGCTACCGCCTGAAGAACTGACGCCCTAGCCGAACAGCGCGGCGATGATGTCGCGATAGGCCCGCTCCATCGCCGCCGGACTGGCGGTGGAGCCGCGCGCGCCGCGCATCTGCAGGCCGTCGAGGATCAGGCCCAGGAAGGCGATGCGGGCGACCATGTCGTCGTCGGTCCAGTCCGGCTTGCGGAACGGCGCCAGGGCCTCGACGCCGCGCTCCAGCTGGACCGTCTCGACGTGGTGCACCACGTCGGCGACCACGGGGTTGCGCTCGGCCTCGGCCAGGATCTCCAGGTCCAGGGCCGCCACCTTGGTCTCGCGCGCCTGGCGCAGGGCGGCGGACGCGTCGCGCAGCAGGGTCTCCAGCACCGGCTCGCCCTGTGCGTGGTTCTCGAACGGGTCCAGCACCTTGCGGGCCCTAGCCTGCGCCACCGCGCCGATGATCGCGTCCTTGTTCTCGAAGTGGCGATAGACCTGTCCGACGCTCAAGCCCGCGCCGCGGGCGATCTGGTCCATGGTGGCGGAATGGAAGCCCGACTTCTGGGCGCACTCGGTGGCGGCGATCAGGATGTCTCGCCGCTGCGTGGAAGCCTTCCGCTCTCGCTCCACTCGCTCACTCCCTACGCCGTTCCGCACGCACGCGCCGGCGCGGCCGGAGCGCGGGGCGATCCTACAAGCGTTTGGCGGGTGGTGAAATGCGTTGCGCCGGCCAGATCAGGCGCGGGCGGCGCGCTCGATCCTGATCAGGTCCAGCACGCCGACGATCTGGCGGGCCCGCCAGTTGCTGACCAGGTACGACAGGGGGCCCAGCGCCAGGGTCAGGGCCAGGCCCAGGCAGTTGACCGTGTTGGCGCGCACGAAGGCGCCCAGGTTGTCGCCCATGATTTCGGCCACCAGAGCCGTGATCGAGACCGGCACCGTCAGGTAGGTGATGACCACCGCCCGCAGCATCTGTTCCTGACGACGAGCGTTCAGCCCGGCCAGGGCGGCGACGGCGTCGAAGGTCTTGTCGTCGATCCCTTCCAGCAGCGCGAAGGCGCGCCTGGTCGAGCCGTTGCGGCGAAAGCCGCTGAGGAAGTCGACGCCCAGATAGCCGTAGGCGCCGGGCGAATAGAACCACGACGGCACGAAGCTCCAGGCCGGGAACTCGTTCTTCAGCCTGCGCCACAAGCCCCAGCACGCCAGCTCCTGCTCGGCGGCCGTCTCGACCGGTTCCTTGCCCCCCATACGCGCCCCATCAACCCAGACTAGAGATTCGGATCGACCCTAGCCGCGGCCGAGCGGTCTTGCCTACCCCACGAACCCCGCCGCGCGGCGCAGGCGGTCGTTGATGGCCTCTCCCAGGCCCTCGTCCGGGATCGGCGCCACGGCGATGGCCGTCGGCGCCGTGCGGTCGGCGGCGCGCAGGTAGGAGAACAGATTGGCCGCGGCCTGCGCCAGGTCGCCCGTCGGGCTGAGGTTGAACACCCCCTCCCCCTGCGGCCACGGGCCGAAGGCGAGATAGGCCTCGCCGGTGCCCGGGGCCTCGGCGTTGATCCGCACCGGGGCGTCGGGGGCGTAGTGCAGGGCCAGACGCCCCGGCGAGCGCTTGGCGTCGTCATCGGCTTCAGCCAGCGGGCCGACCACCGCTTCCAGCTGGGCGCGGGTGACGGCGCCGGGCCGCAGCAGGCGCACGGGACCGTCGAGCACGGCCACGACGGTGGATTCCAGGCCGACCTGGCACGGCCCGCCGTCCAGCACGGCGGCGCACTTGTCGCCGGTCTCGGCCTGGGCGTCTTCGAAGGTGGTGGGGCTGGGACGGCCCGAGCGGTTGGCCGACGGGGCCACCACCGGTCCGCCGAACGCGGCCAGCACGGCGCGGGCCAACGGATGACCGGGCACGCGGATGGCCACGGTCTCCAGCCCGGCGCGGGCCAGATCGCAGACGGCCGAAGCGTCGGCGATCGGCGCGACGATGGTCAGGGGGCCGGGCCAGAAGGCCTCGGCCAGGGCCCGCGCCCGCTCGTCGAAGGCGGCGATGCGGGCGGCGGTGGCCAGATCGGCGACGTGGGCGATCAGCGGGTTGAAGCGCGGACGGCCCTTGGCCTCGAAGATCGCCGCCACGGCCGCGGGGTCGGAAGCGTCCGCCCCGAGGCCGTAGACGGTTTCGGTGGGCAGCAGGACGAGCCCGCCCGAGGCGAGCGCGTCCGCTGCGCGGGCTACTTCTTCTTGGCGGTCAGGGCGAAGCTCACCTTGATCTTGCCCGGTATCTGATCCGTCGACGCCCATTCGCCCTGTCCAACCCCGAACACCGTCCGGTCGACGGTGGTTACACCGCGCGCCGTGGCCGTGTCGCCGTCGATCTTCAGGCTGAAGGGCAGGCTGAGCGGCTTTTTCACGCCGCGCAGGTCCAGCGTGCCGTCGGCGACGAAGCGGCCCTCGGCGGTCTTGCGGAACTTGCTCGCGGTGAAGGTCGCCTTGGGATTGGCCGAGGTGTTGAAGAAGTCGGGCCCCTGCAGACTCTCGTCGCGCTGGCCGTCGCCCGTGCCGGCCGAGGCCAGGTCGATGCTGACGGTCAGCTTCGAGTGGTCCAGCGCCTCGGGCGAGAACAGGATGTCGGCGGTCCAGCGGCTGAACCGGCCCTGGATGGGCGTGTCGGCCCAGGCCAGGTTGAAGTCGAGATGCGAGCCCTTCTGCACGGCCCAGGCGACGGGGTCCTTGAGCGCGGTGTCGGCAGGCGGGGCGGCCTCTTCGGCCTTGGCCGGCTCGGCGGTCGCGGGCGCGGCCGGCGTGACGGCGGCCGGAGCGGCGGGCGCCTCGTCGGGCAGGGCCAGCTCGTCGGCGGCGCTCTGCTCGGGCGCGGGCTGGGGCGCCTTGGCCTTGGCGGGCGTGTAGAGATAGCCGGCGGCGACCACGGCGGCGAAGCCGGCGGCGGCCAGCCACAGGCGCGGCTCCTTGAGGCCCGGCTTGGCGCCGGCCGCCATGTGGCCGAACACCTCGTCGCGATCGAGGATCTGGTGCTTGGCCACCGCGCCCAGGTGCAGGGCCAGGAGCACGTAGGTGAACTTCACCAGCACGCTGTGGCCGATGTGGCCGAAGTCGTTCCAGGCGTCCTTGGCCCCGGCGGCGAGCTCGGGCAGGCCCGGCAGGTGCGGCCAGGGGATGGCGCCGTAGAGGACGGTCGGGATGTTGATGCGGCTGGTCGAGGCGATGATCCAGCCGGTCAGGGGCAGGCCGATCATGATCACGTAGAAGCCGACGTGCACGGCGCTGGCGGCCAGCTTCTCCCAGGTCGGCTGGCCGGCCGGGGCCGGCGGCGACTTGTGGGTCAGCTTCCACAGCAGGCGCGCGACGCTGAGCACCAGGATGGTGATGCCGATCGACTTGTGCAGCTGGAAGAGCGCGAAGGTCTCGGCTCCCTTGGGGCCGTCGTCGGCCCGCCAGCCCAGGATCACCTGGAAGATCAGAGCGGCGGCGATCAGCCAGTGCAGGATGATCGCCACCGTCGAATAACGGGAAGGACCCGCCGCCGAGGCGGGTTTTGAAAGCGTCTCGGCGGTCATTGGGCCGTCCCTAACTCGGTACTTCGCTTACTTCTTCGGATTGAATTCGGCTTCGATCGCCAGGTCGACGTCGTCCGAGACCATCGGCACCAGGTGGGTGAAGCCGAACTCCGAGCGCTTGATCTTGCCGGTGGCCGAGAAGCCCATGATCTGCGAGCCGAACGGGGTCTTGGCGAAGCCGTTGTAGGTGACGTCGAGGGTCACCGGCTTGGTCACGCCGCGGAAGGTCAGGTCGCCGGTCAGCTTGCCCTTGCCCGCCGAGGTCTGCTCGATCTTGGTCGAGACGAAGGTGATGGTCGGGTACTTGGCCGAGTCGAAGAACTTCGGATCGTCCGAGATTTCCTTGTTGAAGTTCGGCAGGCCGGTGTCGACCGACTTCGGATCGACGGTGATCGACACCTTGGAGTCGAGCGGCTTGGCCGGGTCGAAGCTGTACGAGCCGTCCAGGCCCGACAGGCGGAAGGTGTAGTTCGAGGTGCCGAAGTGCTTCACGCGCAGGGTCAGGCTGGCGTGGCGCTTGTCCAGAGCCCAGGTCCCGGCCGGAGCGGCGGCGGGATCCGTCGCCGGTTGCGCCAGGGCGGCGACCGGGGCCGCGAGCGGAGCGGCGAGAAGGGCGCCGGCCAGAATGGCGTAGGCGAAGGGGCGAGCCATGGTCTCAGATCTCCAAACTGACAAAACTGTCATAGTGACGGTTGCTGATTACCCCGACTTAGGAACTTCACCGTCGAGTTGAAGGGGCGTCTCCTCACGAAGCCGTGATCGACAGGCGGTCCTTGGCGCGGTAGGTCGTGCGATCTAAACAGGGATCACATACCCCAACCCGACGCTTGAACAGATCGGCCCCCACATGACTTTCCGCGCCCCCGTCCGCGACCTCGCCTTCGCCCTGCGCCATGTGGCCGACTTCGGCCGCCTGGCCGACGCCTATCCCGAGGCCGACGCCGACACGGTCGACGCGGTGCTGGAAGCCGCCGGCGTGTTCGCCTCGGAAGTGCTGGCCCCGATCAACCGGGCGGGCGACCTTACGGGCGCCAAGCTGGAAAACGGCGTGGTGCGCAGCGCGCCCGGCTTCGCCGACGCCTACAAGGCCTTCGCCGAGGCCGGCTGGACCTCGCTGGCCGCCTCGCCCGACCATGGCGGCCAGGGCCTTCCCAAAGCGCTCGAGATCGCCACCCTGGAGATGGTGCAGGCCGCCAACATGGCCTTCGGCCTGTGCCCGATGCTGAGCCTGGGCGCCATCGAGGCCCTGGCCCTGCACGGCACGGATCGCCACAAGAGCGTGTTCCTGCCCAAGCTGGTCTCGGGCGAATGGACCGGCACCATGAACCTGACCGAGCCGCAGGCCGGCTCGGACCTGGCGGCCCTGACCACCATGGCCACCCCCGACGGCCAGGGCGGCTACACCCTGTCGGGCCAGAAGATCTTCATCACCTGGGGCGACCACGACGCGACCGACAACATCGTCCACCTGGTGCTGGCCCGCACCCCCGACGCCCCTCCCGGCGTGAAGGGGATCTCGCTGTTCCTGGCCTCCAAGGTGCTGGTAGACGACAACGGCAAGATGGGCGCGGGCAACGACGTGCGCGTCGGCGGGCTGGAGCACAAGCTGGGCATCCACGGCTCGCCCACCTGCGTGATGCTGTTCGAAGGCGCCAAGGCCGAGCTGGTCGGCAAGCTGCACCAGGGCGTGGCGCACATGTTCACGATGATGAACGCCGCCCGCCTGCAGGTGGGCGCCCAGGGCACCGCCATCGCCGAACGCGCCTACCAGCAGGCCCTGAACTTCAGCCTGGAGCGCGTGCAGGGCCGCTCGGCCTGGACCGGCGCCTATCCCTCGCGCCTGTTCGACCACCCGGACGTGCGCCGCACGCTGCTGCTGATGAAGGCCAAGATCGAGGCCGCCCGCGGCATCTGCCTGTCGACCGCCGTCGCCGCCGACCTGGCCCACGCGGCCGCCGACGAAGAGACCCGCGCGGCCGCCAAGCTGCGCGAGGAGCTGCTGACCCCCATCGCCAAGGCCTGGTCGACCGACGTCGGCGTCGAGGTCGCCTCGCTGGGCGTGCAGATCCACGGCGGCATGGGTTTCATCGAGGAAACAGGCGCGGCCCAGCACTATCGCGACGCCCGCATCACCCCGATCTACGAAGGCACCAACGGCATCCAGGCCATCGACCTGATCGGCCGCAAGCTGGGTCTGGCCGACGGCCAGGCCGTGGCCGACCTGATGGACGACATCCGCGACACCATCGAGGCCCTGAAGGCCGCCGACGCCTCGCTGACCCCGGTCGCCGGCCGCCTGGAAGCGGCGCTGAACGCCGCGGCCTCGGCCACCGCCTGGCTGGTCGAGCGCCGCGCCCGCGCCATGCCCGACGCCCTGTCGGGCGCCACGGCCTATCTGAAGCTGCTGGGCGACACCGTCGGCGGCTGGATGCTGGCCAAGGGCGCCCTGGCCCCGGAAGCCGAGGCCCTGCGCGGCCAGCTGCTGCGGGTCTATGCCGAAAGCGTCCTGGCCCAGGTCCCGGGCCAGCTGGCCGCCGTCACCCTCGGCGACGCCGACCTCGTGACGGTGACGCCGGAGGCGCTGGGGGTTCACTGACCCCCGCCCCTTCACCGCCCAGCGTCCAAACAGAAAACCCCGGGAGTCGCCTCCCGGGGTTTTCCTTTGCCTGGATCAGAACTTCCAGTTCAGCCCGACCAGGGCCGCCTGGCGCCCGCCGTCGCCGAACTCGCCGGCGTAGGAGGTCGAGACCGTCAGTCGCTCGGTGAGGTCGTAGCCGACCCCGGCTCCCAGCGTGCCCAGCGTGCGTTCGCGGCGCACGCCGGTGGCCAGGATCACGGCGTCCAGGCCCGTCAGGCGGGCCGAGGCGGCCGCATCGTCGCCGCCGAC
Organism: Caulobacter sp. 602-2; assembly: GCF_011043625.1. Taxonomy (GTDB): domain Bacteria; phylum Pseudomonadota; class Alphaproteobacteria; order Caulobacterales; family Caulobacteraceae; genus Caulobacter. The sequence goes on along the minus strand of NZ_JAAKGT010000009.1, from coordinate 113,514 downwards.
ACGGCTGCGGAAGCCCAGCGAGGCGTACGGATGGACGCGGGCGCCGGCCGCCTGGCCGCCGCGAAGCTCCACCTGGCCGTCGACGAACCAGGTGGTCGTCGTCTCGCTGGCGAGGGTCAGCCCCAGGCCGCCGCCGCCGCGCTCGACCAGGTCGCCGCGCTTGGTCGCCACATAGCTGGCCCCCAGGCTCGGACGAACGGCCCAGTCGTCGCCGACCGCCACCGGATAGCTGAGGTTCACGTCGGCGAACCAGCTCTTGAGCTTGTAGTCGCCGCTGGCCTGGCCGCCGGGCGCCGCGCGACGGGTGTCGGCGTCGGCGCGGTCGTGCGCCACGCTCGCGCCCAGGGTCAGGCCCCGGTACTCGGCCGAACCCATGACCCCGACCACGAAGCTGTCGAGGTCGGTGCGGGCGTCCAGGACGCCGATGCGCTGGCGGCCGTTCAGATAGCCGACGAAGGCGCCGGCCCAGGCCGACTTCACGCCGTAGCCTACGCCGCTGATCACGCCCGCGCCGTCGATCTTGGCGCCGGCCACGCCCGCGCCTGCGTCGCCGTCGAGATCGCGGCGACCGGCGATCGCCTGGCCGAAGCCGAACAGGCCGGCCGTCTGCGGCGCGAAGCGCGACTGCTCGCGCGCCGCGTCGATGACCGAAAGGCCGTCCTCGGTCGCCAGCTGGGCGGCCGAGGCGTAGGCCTGCGGCGTCAGGCGGGCCAGGGCCGCGCCGTTGCTGACTCCGGTGGTCGGGTCGACCAGCGCCGGCAGGGCCGACACCAGGCCGGCGCTGGCCTTGTCGGCGATCAGGGCGGTGTTGAGGGTCGTCACCAGGCTCGAGACTTCCTGCGAGAAGCCCGGGCTGGTGGTGAACAGGCCCAGCGCCTGCAGGCGGGTGGCCGACTGGCTGAAGTGGAGGTTCAGGCCCTCGCCGCCCTGGATGGTCGAGAACGCGCCGCTGATGCCGCCGTCGGCGACGATCAGGTCCAGGCGACGGCCGGGCGTCAGGGCGGTCGCCGCCCCGGTCAGCTTCAGGGTCGCGCCCTGGGCGATGGTCACCCGACCCGAGACCGCCAGCTTGTCGCTGAGGGTCGGCGTCAGTTCGAACAGGCTGGTCGAACCGCCGGCCAGCGTCACGTTGCCGATCACCGTCATCGTGCCCGGCGAGGCGCCCGGGCTCAGCGTGCCGTTGACGACGACGTCGCCGACCACGGTCCCGGCCGAGCCGAAGGTCGCGCCCTGGCCGACGGTGACCGAACCGGCGATGCGCGAGCCGGCCAGGCCGATCAGGCGGCCGCCCGACACCCGGATGGTCTCGAAGCCGTAGTCGCCCGCCAGGCTGACGACGCCCGACTGCAGGCCCAGAGCCTCGAAGCCGGTGAAGGCGCCGCTGCCGAAGGCGATCGGGGCTGCGTCCGTGCCGCCCAGGGCCAGTTCGATCCGGTCGTAGCCGGCGCCGCCGTTGGCCGAGCCGCTGAACGACGCGCCCGAGGTCAGGCGCAGCAGGTCATCGCCCGCGCCCAGGTCCAGGCGGCCCTGGAAGGCGCCGTCGACGGTGACGGTGTTGGCCGCCGCGCCCAGGGTCACGTCGCTGGCCGAGAGACTCGAGCCGGAGGCGATCGACAGGGTCAGGCTGGAGGTGATCAGGCGGTCGAACTTCGCCGCCCCGCCCGTGAAGTTCAGCGCGCCCGTGCCCGTGACTTCCAGGATCTCGAACTGCTGCAGCTGGTCGCCGCGCAGCGACAGGTCGGAAATGAGGTCGATGCTGACGCGGTCGCTGCCCGCGCCGCCCAGCACCGCGCCCGCCAGGGTTCCGCCGGCCGCCAGGTTGAGGACGTCGTCGCCGGCGCCCAGGTCGACCGTGCCGTTCAGGACCCCGCCGGCCAGGATCGACAGGGTCTGGCCGCCGTCGCCGAAGCTCATCACGTCGCCCGCCGCGCCGAGCGAGCCGGCCACCGACAGCGCGCCGCCGTCCAGCCTGATCGTCTCGAAGCCTGAGACCTGGCCCGTGATGGTGACCGGGCTCGTGGCCGTAAAGCGCAGCAGGTCGACGCCCGCGCCGCCCGACTTCAGCCCGCCGATCACGGTCGCGCCGAGGGTCAGGCTGTCGTCGCCGCCGCCGAGGCTGACGGTGGCGATCTCGCCGTCAAACGACACCGCCTCGGCCTTGTCGCCGCCGGTGACCGAGCCCACGGCGTAGCCGCCGCCGACCATGTCCAGCGACGCGCCGTCGAGGCTGATCTGGCTCCAGCTCTGGTCGAGCGCCAGGGTCAGGCGGCCCGAACCCTGCACGCCCAGGCGTTCGAAGTTGGTGCGCGCGCCGATGCCGGTGCGGTCGCCGGCCAGTTCGACGATGTAGGTGTCCTCGCCCGCGCCGCCGTCGACGCCGCGGGTCACCGACGAGCCGGCGCCTTCGGTGAAGACGTCGTCGCCCGCGCCCAGCGCCACCGCGCCGGTGATGGTTCCGCGGTTGACGGCCGTGTCGGTCCCGCCGCCCAGGCTGATGCTGCCTGCGATGCGGCCGGCGTTGTCGACATGCTCGCTGCCGTCGCCGCCGCTGAACACCGTCACATAGCCCGAGGTCGAGACCGAGGTCCCCGCTTCGACGATCGCCGAGCCGCCTTCCAGGCGGATGGTGTCGGCCGAGAAGACCCCGGCATAGACGATGCCGCCGTCGCCGATCTGGGTGAAGCGCTCGAAGTTCAGGAACTGGGCGCCGGTGATGCGGCCGCCGCCGGTGGAGTCGATGGTCAGGGTGTCGAGGCCCCAGCCGCCGTCGACGACGCCGGTCATCGAGCCGCCCACCCATTGGACGAAGGTGTCGTTGCCGTCGCCCAGGTCGACCCGCCCGGTGATCGAGCCGTAGTTCTCCAGGCGGTCGTCGCCGTAGCCCAGGCTGATGTTGCCGACGATCTCGCCGTCGTTGCGGACGGTGTCGGCGAAGTAGCCGGTCTGGATCGCCGTGCCGCCGACCGCCTCGATGAGGCCGGTCTCGGTGTTGGTGATCGTGACCCCGCGCGTGTTGCTGTACTGCACGATGGCCGTGCCGGCGGTGCTGCGGATCGTGCCGCTGTTGACGACGCTGGGGGCGTCGGTCGCGGGCGTGTAGTAGTTGGTGTAGTTCAGCGTCACCGCGGCGCCGGCGGTGCTGATCGTGCCGCTGTTTTCCAGGCTGTTGACGTTGTAGACGCCGTACGACAGGCCGCCGTCGGCCGTCTGGACGATCTGGCCGCTGTTGACGACCTTCAGCGCGCCGTTGACCCCGGCGGCGAAGTCGAGGCTGATCACGCCCGAATTGGTCACCAGGGCGCCGCCCGAGATCCCCGCGGACGGCGGGCTGGTGTAGGGCCGGCCCGAGACCTTGATCGCGCCGCGATTGTCGAAGGTTGACTTGTCGAGCAGCTGGATGCCGACCGACGACCAGCCGTTGGGCGAAGCCCGGAACGACAGGTCGCCCCGGCTGATGATCGAGACCTCGCCCGGATCGGTATAGCCGCCGGCATAGGGCGTGGTGACGACGATGCCCATCTGGTCGACGACGTCGAAGTCGACGTCCATGTCGACCGAGCCCTTGCCCGCCAGGGTCAGGGTCTTGGTGATCGGCGCGTCGGCGGTCAGGGTCAGCGCCGCACCGTTGCTCAGTTCATAGCCGATGCGCTCGAAGGTGGCGGCGGCCTTGAACTTGGCGGTCGCGTCGGCGCCCACCCGCAGGACGAGACGGTCGGAACCCTCGCCCGCGTCGACCTGGCCGGTGATGTTGCTGAAGACGCCATCGACATAGTTGCCCACGTCGGTGACCAGCAGGTCGCTGCCGGCGCCGAACCGCAGCGAGCCGTTCAGCTTGCCGCCTTCATCGACATAGGTGTTGGAGCCGGAGGACCAGCTGTACTGCGGACCAACGTCGCCGTTCAGCGTGCCGGCGTTGTAGATCTGGCCATCGGTCAGGATGATCGAGTTCCTGGTCCCGGTGACCACGCCGCCGGCCTTGTTCTCGAAGCGGGTCGAGGACAGGCTGACGCCCACGCCGTCGGCGGCCGTGGCGACGACGCTGCCGCTGTTGGTGAAGGTCCCGCCGCTCATCGAGGCGCCGACCGTCACGCCGGTGATCGCGCCGCTGTTGGTGGACTTGCTCGACCCGAACAGGTTGAGCCCGACGCCGCGCGTCGAGACGATCGTGCCGCTGTTGGTCAGCGAGCCGTAGTTGATGGACAGGGCGGTCGCGTCGCCGACGACCCAGCCGCTGTTGGTGAACACGCCGGCGCTGTCCCAGCCGTAGAAGCTGGCCTGGGCGCCGCCGCCGGTCAGGCCGGTGATCGCGCCGGTGTTGGTGAAGCTGCGCAGGTTCTGCAGCATCACGGCCGCGTCGGAGGTCGACGACAGGGCCGAAAGGATCTGGCCGCTGTTCTCGAAGGCCAGCTTGGCGGTGGAGTCCGAAGACCAGGCGTAGGAGAAGGCCGGCCCCCAGGCGCTCACTGCCCCGGTGGTCACGAACCGGCCGGCGCCGCCGATGGTCAGGCCGTCGATGGCGTCGCCGCCGAGCGTGGCGGTCACGTTCGGCGCCAGGATCAGCGCCAGGCGCTGGAAGTTGGTCGGCAGCACGATCCGGCCCGCCAGGTCGTCGACATTGGCGTCGGCGGTGATGTTGAACAGCAGGCGGTTGAGGCCGCTCCCGCCGTTGATGCGCCCCGAGACGCCGGCGAGGGTGTTCCGGGTGAAGTCCCACGTGCCCATCAGGGTGTCGTCGGCCGAACCGAAGATGACGTCGCCGTTGATGACGCCGCCCGTGTTGTCGAGGACCGACGCGCTCCAGAAGTTGCCCGAGGTCATGTAGATCGAGCCGTTGATCGTGCCGGCGTTGGTGATCGTACCCCCGTTGGTGATGATCGCATCGCCGCTGGTGGCGGTGATCACGCCTCCCGCCCGGTTGTTCAGCGTGACGTTGTTGGCCGTGCGGATGGCGTTGCCGCCACCGTCGTTCAGGACCAGGCCGCTGTTGTCGATCGTCACCGATCCGAACGGAATGTAGATCGCGCCGAAGTAGTCGCGGCCGCGCATCACGCCGGTGCTGGTGTTGATGACCTGCGAGGGCAGGACGCCCAGGCTGCTGTTGCCGTAGGGATAGAAGGCGTAGGCCGCGCCGTTTCCGCCGTCGATGAGGCCGGCGTTGGTCAGGACGCCGACCGGTGCGTAGATCGCCGCGACGCTGCCCGGCGTGTAGACGGTGACCGCACCGCCGGAGATCACCCCGCCCTCGCGGTTGTTGACCGACAGGAAGCCGCCGTACTGGATGCTCGGGGTGTATAGGCCGTACACCCGGCCGGCCACCACGCCGCTGTTGTCGAGCGTGGCGGCGGCCAGCCGGTAGCCGAAGGCGTTGTACTGCGTGCCGTCGGCCGAGATCGCGGCCCAGCCCTCGATGCGGCCGGCCTGGCCGACCGTGACGTCCAGGCGGGTGCTCGGATAGCTGTAGTTGCCGACCTGCGCCTGCACCGTCACGGCAGCGGAGCGATCGTCGGCGTCACCACGAATGGTCCCGTCCACGCGCAGCGTCGCCGTGGTGGCCGCCGCGCCGGTCGGCGTCGTGACGAACAGGGTGCTGGTGTCGAGCCCGGCGTCGCTCTGGAGCAGCGCCCCAGAGGCGACGACGACCGAGCCGCTGGTCGACACCGTGACCTGGCCGAGCGTCGTGCCCGTGCAGGTGGTCGTCGCCGAGGTGGTGACGGGAAGCGGCGTGCAATCGGCCAGGGCCGTGCCCGCAGCGGCTGCCGCCAGAACCGTCAGGCTGCAGCCCAGGAACCGCCGCCGCAGAGCCGACGACCGCGAAAAACTCAACCCCGACATAACCTGCCCCCAGATACATTTACTGAAGGTCGTGTACCGTTACGGTAGAGCTACGTCGAGTGACTGGTCGGTCGATTTTCGGCCTGCGGCGAAACCACCGCCTCAGTGCATCGGCCGCGCCAACATCCACACCGCCATGGCTGCCATCATCAGGTTCTCGGTCAGCGAGATGAAGCCCAGCGGCACGTTGCTGTCGCCGCCGACGCAGGCGCATTTCAGGTCGCGCTTGTCGATGTAGACGGCCTTGAACACCGAGACCGCGCCGATCCCGCCGATCACCAGGGCCAGCGGCGCGGAGAACCAGGTCAGCGCCCCGGCCGTCATCAGCACGCCCGCCAGGCCCTCGGCGAACGGATAGACGTAGGCATACGGCACCCAGCGCTTGGCCAGCAGGTCGTAACCCAGGAACATGCTGGAGAAGCTCTCGACGTCGCGCAGCTTCTGGATGGCCAGCACCACCATGGAAAAGCTGATGAACCACTCGACCGCCCGCGCCGTGAAGGGCGTTCCGTCCGCGGCGTAGGTCGCCGCCAGGGCCATCAGGGCGGTCATGGCGAAGAGGGCGATCACCGGCGTGTAGGTCTTGGCCTTGGGGTCGCGGGGCTTCTTGCCGAACCAGCGGCGCAGGTCGTCGAACCCGCCAATGCGCTCGCCGCCGACAAAGACCTGCGGCGTCGTCTTCACCCCGTGCTGTTCCTTGAAGGCGTCGGTCGCCTCGCGGGTGGTCAGGTGATGGTCCTCGACCTCGTAGCCCCGGGACCGCAGCAAATGCTTGGCCTTCAGGCCGTACGGACAGACGTGCTTGTCCATCACCATGCGGTAGAGGACGGCCTTCTTGGGGGCGGTCGAAGCGGCGGTCGTCACGGCGGTCTCCTTGTACGCGAGCGGGACCGGGCTCATATGGGTTCCGTACCATGGTACGGAGTCAAGCGATGACGACGACGAACGCCGCCACGACGATCGCGGGCCTGGCCAGGGCCGGCGGCGTGGGCGTGGAGACGGTCCGCTACTACCAGCGCCGCGGCCTTCTGGAGACGCCGCAGCGCGGCGAGGGTTCCGGTCTGTCCGGCGGCGTGCGGCGCTATGGCGACGAGGCGGTGCGGCGCCTGCGCTTCATCCGCTCCGCCCAGGCCGCCGGCTTCACCCTGGAGCAGATCAGCGAACTCCTGGCGCTGGACGCCGGCGAAGACCGGGTGCGGGCGCGCGAACTGGCCCGCGAGCGCATCGCCGACCTGGACCGCAAGATCGAGGAGCTGCAGGCCGCCCGCGCGGGCCTCTCGCGCCTGCTCCACACCTGCAGCGCCGATGATCGTGGACCCTGTCCGATCATCGCCGCGTTCGAGACCTGAGCGGAGAAACCCGCCGCTTCCGATTGCCTCCCGCCCTCCAGACGCCATATCCCTTGCTGCCATGAACGCGCCCTTCAAGCCCGACGCCCTCCCCGAGTGGAACCTCGCCGACCTCTATACAGGCCGCGAGGACCCCAAGATCGAAACCGACCTGGCCGCCGCCAAGGCCGCCAACGACGAACTGGCCTCGCTGGAAGGCATGTTCCTCGAGGCCCGCGGCGAGCCCGAGCGCCTGGGCAAGCTGCTCGATCGCGGCGTCCGGCTCTACGAAGAGGCCGTCAACGGCCTGTGGGGCGTGGGCGCCTATGCGGGCCTGGCCGCCTCGACCGCCCGCGACGACCCGGCCTGGGCGAAATTCGAGGCCGATCTTCGCGCCCGCTCCTCGCAGATTGCCGCCGACAGCCTGTTCTTCTCGCTGGAACTGAACCAGCTGGAGGACGCCGAGCTGAACGCGGCGCTGGACGCGCACGAGCCGGCCCGCCGCTGGACTCCGTGGCTGCGCCGCCTGCGCCTGTCGCGCCCGCACGAGCTGTCGGCCGAACTGGAGCGCTACATCGTCGACCGCGGCCCGGCCGTGGCCAACTGGGTGCGGCTCTATGACGAGACCCTGGCCAAGCTGTCGGCCAAGGTGGGCAAGGAGCAGCTGACCCTGCCCGAGGCGTTGAACCGCCTGTCGGATCCCGACGTGCGCCGCCGCCAGGCCGCCGCCGACGGCCTGGCCCAGGCGCTGGCCGAGCGCGCCTCGACGCAGGGCCTGGTGATGAACACCCTGGCCTTCGAGAAGCAGGTCGAGGACCGCTGGCGGCGCTATGACGACCCGGCCCACTCGCGCCACCTGGCCAACGAGGTCGACGCCGACGCCGTCGACGCCCTGGAACAGGCCGTGGTCGAGGCCTATCCGCGGCTGTCGCACCGCTATTATGCGCTGAAGGCCAAGGCCATGGGCCGCAAGACCCTGGACTACTGGGACCGTAACGCCCCGCTCGACGCGGCCCAGCCGCGCACCTATCCCTGGGCCGAGGCCAAGGACGTGGTGCTGGAAAGCTTCCAGGCCCTGGCCCCGAAGTTCGCCGACACGGCGCAGACCTTCTTCGCCCAGCCCTGGATCGACGCCCGCCCCCGCGCCGGCAAGCAGTCGGGCGCCTATTCGCACCCGGTCACCGCCGACCGCCACCCCTATGTCTTCATGAACTACATGGGCGAGCGGCGCGACGTGCTGACCCTGGCCCACGAACTGGGCCACGCCGTGCACCAGACCCTGTGCGCACCGCTGGGCACCCTGCTGGCCGACACGCCGCTGACCCTGGCCGAGACCGCCTCGATCTTCGGCGAGGGCCTGGTGTTCGACCGCCTGCTGGCCGAGGCGACCCCGGCCGACCGCAAGGGGCTTCTTGCAGGGAAAATCGAGGACGGGCTGAACACGGTCGTCCGCCAGATCGCCTTCCACCGCTTCGAGCGCAGGTTCCACGCCGCCCGCCAGGACGGCGAGCTGTCGCCCGACCAGATCGGCGCGCTGTGGATGGAGACCATGGCCGAGAGCCTGGGCCCGGCCGTCGTGCTCAACGAGGGCTACGAGCACTACTGGGCCTATGTCAGCCACTTCGTGCACGCGCCGTTCTACGTCTACGCCTACGCGTTCGGCGACCTTCTGGTGCGCGGCCTGATGGAAAAGCGCCGCGAGGACCCGCAGGGCTTCGCGCCCCTCTACGAGGACCTGCTGGCCGCCGGCGGCACCCGCACCTATGTCGAGGCGCTGAAACCCTTCGGCCTGAACCCGCGCGACAAGGCCTTCTGGGCGGCCGGCTGCAAGCAGCTGGAACGGCTGGTGGACGAGTTCGAGGCGCTGGTGTGAGACCCCCTCAGTCGCTCCGCGACAGCTCCCCCAGAGGGGGAGCATCTTGGCGCCTTAGATCCTCCCCCTCTGGGGGAGGTGGCCCGGAGGGCCGGAGGGGGTTTCGCCCATGACGTCCGACCCAGAACGCGACCGTCTCTCCGGCCGCCTGGCCCGCTTCGCCAAGGTCGGCGCGGGCCTGTCGGGCGCGGCCGTCAGCTACGGCGCCAACCGGGTCTTCGCCGGTGACGACGCGGCCGCCCGCAACGCCAAGGCCCTGAAGGCCGCGCTGGGGAACCTCAAGGGGCCGCTGATGAAGGCGGCCCAGATGTTCGCCACCGTGCCCGACCTCCTGCCGCCCGAGTTCGCCAAGGAGCTTTCCGAGCTGCAGACCAACGCGCCGGCCATGGGCTGGCCGTTCGTGCGCCGGCGGATGGCGGCCGAGCTGGGCGCCGACTGGGCCAGCAAGTTCGCAAGCTTCGAGCACGAGGCCGCAGCGGCTGCTTCCCTGGGCCAGGTGCACCGCGCGCTCGCGCCCGACGGCCGCAGGCTGGCGGTGAAGCTGCAGTACCCCGACATGCAGAGCGCCGTCGAAAGCGACCTTGGCCAGCTGCGCGCCCTGATCGGCCTGTTCAAGAAGATGGACGGCTCGATCGATCCCACGCAGATGATCGAGGAGATCGGCGACCGCCTGCGCGAGGAGCTCGACTACGACCGCGAGGCCAAGATGATGGCCGTCTACGGCGGCTTCTTCGCCGGCCGCGACGACATCAGGACGCCGCAGCCCGTTCCCGAGCTTTCCACCCGGCGCCTGCTCAGCATGACCTGGCTCGACGGCCAGGGGCTGATGGCCTTCAAGACCGCGCCGCAGGAGACCCGCGATCGCATCGCCGCCCTGCTGTTCGAGGCCTGGTGGGGCCCGATGACCCATATCGGGGTGATCCACGGCGACCCGCACCTGGGCAACTACACCTTCGGCGGAGAAGGCGCGGCGCACCTGAACCTGCTCGACTTCGGCTGCATCCGGGTGTTCCCGCCGCACTTCGTGGGCGGCGTGGTGCGGCTCTATCGCGCCCTGTCGGAGGACGACCGCGCCGGCCAGGTCGAGGCCTATCGCAGCTGGGGCTTCTCCAACCTGACCGACGAGTTGGTCGACGTGCTGAACGTCTGGGCGCGGTTCATCTACGGCCCGCTGCTGGACGATCGCGTTCGCACCGTGGCCGACGACACCCCGCCCGGCGAGTACGGCCGCCGCGAGGCGTTCAAGGTGCGCCAGGCGCTCAAATCGGTCGGCGGCATCGTGATCCCGCGCGAGTTCGTGTTCATGGACCGCGCCGCCATCGGCCTGGGCGCGGCCTTCCTGCACCTGGGCGCCCGCCACAACTGGCGCGCCCTGTTCGAGGCCTCGCTGGAGGGCTTCTCCGAAGAGGCGCTGGCGGAGCGGCAGGCCAAGGTGCTGGGGGCGGCTGGGATTGCATAATGCTCCTCCCCCGCATGCGGGGGAGGGGGACCACGAAGTGGTGGAGGGGGCGAGACGGGGCGCCGTGCCGGCCGTCGCCCCCTCCGTCACGGCGCTGATAGCGCCGCGCCACCTCCCCCGCTATGCGGGGGAGGAGTAGGAGTTCGCATGACCACCCGCACCATCGCCCGCCTGCACGGCGCCTATCGCGACGACATCGGCGACCTGACCACCCGCCGCCCCCTGCCCGGCCCGGCGATCGGCCAGCTGGACCCGTTCCTGTTCCTCAATCACCACGGCCCGCAGACCTATCGCCCCGGCAATCGCGGCCTGCCGTTCGGGCCGCATCCGCATCGCGGCTTCGAGACCGTGACCTTCATCCTCGAGGGCCAGCTGTCGCACCTGGACAGCGGCGGCCACGAGAGCATCATCGACGCGGGCGGCGTGCAGTGGATGACGGCCGGCAGCGGCCTGGTGCACGCCGAACTCTCGCCCGAGGCCTTCAAGAAAAGCGGCGGGCCGCTGGAGATCCTGCAGCTGTGGGTCAACCTGCCCAGCCGGCTGAAGATGACCACGCCGCGCTATGTCGGCCTGCAGGCGCCCGACATTCCCAAGATCGAAAAGGACGGCGCGACCATCGCGCTGATCTCGGGCGAGGTCGATGGCGTGACGGGGCCTATCGCGTCGCTGACCGGCGTGGCCATGAGCGTCGTGCGGCTGGACGCCGGGGCTGCGCTGTCGCTGCCGATCCCGGCCGGGCGGGCGGTGTTCCTCTATGTGGTGCGCGGGTCGATCACGATCGGCGGGCGGACGGCGGACGCCTTCAACCTGGTGGAACTGACCGACGGCGAGGGGCTGGACCTGGCGTCGGCCGACGGCGCGGTGCTGCTGCTGGGCCACGCCGACCCGATCCGCGAGCCGGTCGTCTCGCACGGGCCGTTCGTGATGACGACGCGGGAAGAGATCGTCCAGGCGATCCAGGATTACCAGGCTGGGAAGTTCGGCGAGGTCAGGGCTTAACCAGCCGCTCCGCCTCTCCCCTTGCGTTGTCATCCCGGCCGTAGCGAAGCGGAGCGCCGGGATCTCCCACGGTTGCCGAACCTGCCGATGTGGGAGATCCCGGCTCTACGGATCGCTGACGCGCTCCTCCGGCCGGGATGACAAGCTTCTTTGAGTTTCGGGGCGGAGCCAGCGCCCACAGCCGTACTCAAAGGAAACTTGCCCCCTCATTCAAACGGCCGTTAGACTTCACCCATGTCCGATGACCTGACCGAGGCCCAGAGCGCCGCCATCCCGCCCGGCTACGCCCAGCTGAACTGGACGCGGGGCTTTGGCCGACAGATCGGGCCGCTGTACGAGCGCGCCGACGGGCCCGGCGAAGCCACGCTGGGCTTCCGGGTCGAGGAGCACCACACCAACGGCCTGGGCAATTGCCACGGCGGCATGCTGATGAGCTTCGCCGACATGGCCTGGGGCCGGATCATCTCGCTGCAGAAGTCGTACAGCTGGGTCACGGTGCGGCTGATGACCGACTTCCTGTCGGGCGCGCAGCTGGGCGAGTTCGTCGAGGGCCGGGGCGAACTGCTGGCGCAAGAGGACCTGGTCTTCACCGTGCGCGGCCGCATCTGGACCGGCGAGCGCACCCTGATGACCGGCACCGGGATCTTCAAGGCGCTGTCGCCCCGCAAGCCGCGCCCCGGCGAGATCGCCTTCCGCGAGGAGGCCTGAGCATGGCCGACGACCAGACCCTGCCCGCCTCGCTGCTGGCCCCGTTCAACGGCGCGCCGCCGCCCGCCCCCGCCTGGTTCGAGGCGGCGATCGCCATCGCGCCCGAGCGCTCGACCATCGCCGTCGAGGGCGTCGACATCGAGCTCCTGACCTGGGGCGAGGTCGGCAAGCCTGGCCTGCTGTTCCTGCACGGCAACGGCGCCCACGCCGACTGGTGGAGCTTCATCGCGCCGTCCTTCGCCAAGGACTGGCGGGTGGCGGCCATCTCCTGGGCCGGCATGGGCTCCAGCGGCTGGCGGGAGGCCTACAGCGCCGACACCTTCGCGGCCGAGGCCTTCGCCGCCGTCGAGGCCGCGCAGCTGGAAGCCGGCGGGGTCAAGCCGATCTTCGTCGGCCACTCGTTCGGCGGCTTTCCCACCCTGTTCTGCGCCGCTCGATACCCTGAGCGCCTGCGCGGGGCGATCATGGTCGACACCTCGATCCAGCCGCCGGAGAAGCGCTGGAAGGGCCCGCCGCCGCGCTCGGGCTTCGGGACCAAGGTCTATCCGACCCTGGAGGAGGCCCTGACGCGCTTTCGCCTGGCGCCGCCGCAGCCGTGCGAGAACCTCTACATCGCCGACTACATCGCCCGCCGCTCGCTGAAGCAAGTCGAGGGCGGCTGGACCTGGAAGTTCGATCCGGCCATCTGGCAGCGGTTCTCGATGCCCGACCTTGGCCTGCTGCTCAGCCAGATCGCCTGCCCCGCCGCGCTGATGTGGGGCGAGCGGTCCGGGCTTATGCACGCCGAGACCTTGGACTATATGATCGCGCACATGCCCAAGGACGTGCTGCGCTTGCCCATCCCCGACGCCGACCACCACGTGATGCTCGACCAGCCCCTGGCCTTCGTGGCCGGGCTCCGCGGACTGCTGGCCGCCTGGGCCTGACCGTGGGCGGCAAATCCAACGGGCCGGTGCTGGTCTACACGCCCGATCGCGGCATCGGCGACCTGATGTGGCACCTGCCGACGATCCGGGCGATCGCCGCGACCACACCCGAGGGCGAGGTCGTTCTGGCCGCCCGCCCGGCCAGCCGCGCGTCCGAGGTGCTGGCCGTCGAGCCGACGGTGAGCAAGGTCGTCGACGCCCCGAACTACAAGGACCGGCTCAAGGGCGTGCGCGAGGTGCTCGACTTCCTGCGGATCTGCCGCACCGAGAAGCCGCGCGCGGTGTGGATCCTCGAGAAGATCGACCGCCCCGCCATCGCCGCGGCCCTGGCCGGCGTGCCCGAGCGGCGCGGTTTCGGCCTGGGGCACGGCCAGGAGGGCTGGCTGAACACCGGCCCCTACCTGCCCAAGTCCATGCGGCCGGCCCACCGGATCGACAAGCTGGAAGCCTTCGAGAAGGCCCACGGCCTGGTGGTGACCAGCCGCGAGCCGGCCCTGAAGCTGGATCCCAAGGCCCTGGCCGCCGTCGCCGCCCGCTACGCCGACCGCCCAGGCCCGTGGCTGACCCTGGGGATCGGGGCCAGCGAGCTTCCCCGCACCTGGCCGGCCGAACGCTTCGCCCAAGCCGCCGCCGCGCTGTCGGACCTTTTCGGCACGGTGTTCTGGATCGGCGGCCCGCACGAGGCCGAACGGGCGCGGGCGGCGATCGGCGACCTGCCGGGCAACGTCGTGGCCTGCGACCTGACGCTGGACCAGTCGGCGGCGCTGATCGCGCTGTCGGCCGGGTTCCTGGGTAACGACTCGGGCCCGCTGAACGTCGCCGCCGCCGTCGGCACGCCCGCGGTCGGGCTGATGGGCACCAGCCCCGTGCCGGCCTATTCGCGCTGGCTGTCGATCCTGGACGGCGGCGCCGGCCGCATCACCGACATCTCGGTCGACCAGGCCACGGCCGCCGTGCGCGCCCGCTTTACCGCCGAGGCCTGGGACAATCGGTCCGTCGTGGACGCTTGAGCCCCGGGCCACGCCGTTGTATCGGCGATACGCCAATAAATTTTCCACAGGGACGAAACCACATGGCCGGCGACTACCACCGCGGTGAAATGGACATCCACGAGCAGGTCGCGACCTACGACGCGTTCGGCAAGATGACCAAGTGGGGCTCGCTCGCCGTCGCCGTGCTCGTCACCTTCTTCACCCTGCTGTTCTGCACCCCGGCCGGCTTCGTCGGCGCGGCGATCACCGCCGTGGTGATGACCGCCCTGGGCATTGTGTTCCTTCGGGAAAAGGCCACCCCGGGCCACTGACACCGGTAGACATCGGCAAGATTTTGCGCCCGACGCGAGGGAATCCCTCGACAAGGGGCAAGAACCTCCCCTAAAGAGCAGCCCAAGCTGCTGGAGCGACGTTCGACGAAAGTGTTAGCTTTTCGCCGAACGTCGTTTCAACTTTAGGATCCCGAGTCCGCGCGAAGCGCCCGGGCTCGGAAGAGCGAACAACGCTCACGGGGGAGGTATGCCGATGGCCGTCATCGCCGTCACGAAAGAGACCCGCGCCAACGAAACGCGGGTCGCCGCGACGCCCGAGACCGTCAAGAAACTGATCGCCGCCGGCTTTTCGGTGACGGTCGAGGCCGGCGCGGGAACCGCCGCCTCCTACCTCGACGCCGACTACGAGGCGGCCGGGGCCAAGCTCGCCAAGACCGCCAAGGACGCCATCAAGGACGCCGACGTCCTGTTCAAGGTGCGCGCGCCCGAAGCCGCCGAGATCGCGGCCCTCAAGAGCGGCGCGATCGTCGCCGCCGCCCTCAATCCCTACCAGGACAAGGATACGCTGAACGCCCTGGCCAAGGCCGGCGCCAGCGCCATCGCCATGGAGTTCATCCCGCGCATCACGCGGGCCCAGGTGATGGACATGCTGTCCAGCCAGGCCAACCTGGCCGGCTATCGCGCCGTGATCGAGGGGGCCGAGGCCTACGGCAAGGCCCTGCCGATGATGATGACCGCCGCCGGCACCGTCGCCGCGGCCAAGGTGTTCATCATGGGCGTGGGCGTGGCCGGCCTGCAGGCCATCGCCACCGCCCGCCGCCTGGGCGCCGTGGTCACCGCGACCGACGTCCGCCCCGCCACCAAGGAGCAGGTCGAGAGCCTGGGCGCCAAGTTCCTGGCCGTCGAGGACGAGGAGTTCAAGAACGCCCAGACCGCCGGCGGCTACGCCAAGGAGATGTCGGCCGAGTACCAGGCCAAGCAGGCCGAACTGGTCTCCAGCCACATCGCCAAGCAGGACATCGTCATCACCACCGCCCTGATCCCGGGCCGTCCCGCGCCCAAGCTGGTCAGCGCCGCCCAGGTGGCGTCGATGAAGGCCGGCTCGATCCTGGTCGACCTGGCCATCGAGCAGGGCGGCAATGTCGAGGGCGCCAAGCTGAACGAGACCGTGGTGACGGCCAACGGCGCCAAGATCCTCGGCCACGCCAACCTGCCCGGCCGCATCGCCGCCGACGCCAGCGCGCTCTACGCCCGCAACCTGTTCGCCCTGTCGAGCCTGTTCCTGAACAAGGAAGGCGCCTTCGCGCCCAACTTCGAGGACGAGATCCTGCAGGCCGCGGTCGTCACCAAGGGCGGGGCGATCGTGCACCCGAACCTGCAGGGATGAGCCGCGCCGCCCTCTTCCTGGGCGCCGCGATCGCCCTGGCCGGCGGGGCCTCGAGCGCCGCGGCCGACCCCAACGCCTTCGTCCAGGCCTATGGCGAAAAGCTCGCCGTCTCCTCGGTCGACGTGTCGATCAAGGACGGGCTGATCCCGGTCAGCAGCGACGTGCAGGCCAAGGCCTATGTCGAGCAGCGGATGCCCGCCGACCAGAAGGCGCGGTACGAGGCCTTCGTCGCGACCCGCACCCTGACCGACGACACCGCCGCCGAGCGGCTGGCCGAGTTCTTCACCATCGACAACATCGCCGACCGCCTGAAGGCCGACGATTCGACGGCCCGCCGCGCGCGCCTGTCGATCGTGATCGACAAGGCCAAGTTTCCGGTGATGAAGCTGCCGGGCCAGGTGCTGCCGATCAAGAACACCATCCTGAGCGGCAGCTTCCGGATCGAGGACGCCGCCTCGGGCGCCCTGCTGGCCGAAGGCCGCATCAACGACAGCGTCGCCTTCGTCCCCGACATGCAGGAAGCCAAGAAGCGCAACGCGCTCAAGGTCCTGAACTTCGGCCGCGACGATCACCTCCAGGTGCTGGCCGCCGCCGGCAACGGCCTGGCCCGCGACGCCCAAGCGGTGTTCCGCGACCCGGCCCTGGAGCGCATGAGCCCTCACAAGATCGAGGGCGTGCGGGTCCAGCAGGCCTCGTTTGAAATCCGGGTCTCGCCGCCCGCCACGTCCCAGGAGCCGTAAATGGAAGCCGTCGACCCCACCGTGTTCCGCCTGGCGATCTTCGTGCTCGCCATCTTCGTCGGCTACTACGTGGTCTGGAGCGTGACGCCCGCGCTGCACACCCCGCTGATGGCCGTGACCAACGCCATCTCGTCGGTGATCATCGTCGGCGCGCTTCTGGCCGCCGCCGCGCACGGCGCCTCGGGCGAGGCCGCCGCGGGTTCGGTGTGGATCTCCAAGGGCGCCGGCGCCGTCGCCGCGGCCTTCGCGGCGGTCAACATCTTCGGCGGCTTCCTCGTCACCCAGCGGATGCTGGCCATGTACAAGAAGAAAGAAAAGAAGTGAGCCTGGCCCTGTCGATCCTGGGCGCGACGACCGTCCTGGCCGGCTTCGCGCTGCTGTTCGCCAACGCCGCCCGCGTGCGGCGTACGCGCCAGCGTGCGTCGCTGAGCCGGCGCTGGACCTCGATCGCCTGCCTGCTGATCGGCGCCGCCACCCTGCAGGCGACCGCCGCCCAGCGAGACGCCGAGAACCGCCAGGCGACCGCCATCGACCGGCAACAGCTCCGCCAGGACCTCGCCAAGGCCGAGCAGCAGCTGAGCCGGAACGAACGCGAACTCGCCGCTCTCAAGGCCGAAGTCCAGGAGGCCGACGCCCGATGAATGGCGCCTCGCCCATGCTGACCGTCGCCCTGATGGGGGCCGGCTTCGCGCTGGCCTTCCTGCTGCTGCTGTTCATGCTGTGGAGCAGCGGCAAGAGCCCGAAAGTGCGTCGACTCGGCGAATTGGTCGCGTCGCTGCTCTATCTCCTCGGGCTGGCCGGACAGGCCTGGAACACCCGCGAGAGCGCACTGGCGGATGCCATGCGCCTAGCTGTCACGATCTGCGCGATGGTCCTGGTCGTGAGCATCTTCCGCTACTTCAAGGCGCTCCGGAGCGGCGATCACGCCGACGGCGCGCGATGACCAACAATCGATGCGGCCTGGCCGCGACCAAAACAACGCTCTTGGGGGGCAAGGCCTGACATGAACGCCAATCTCGCCGCCGTCCTGTACCTCGTCTCCGGGGTGCTGTTCATCCTGGCCCTGCGCGGGCTTTCCAGTCCCGAGACCAGCCGCAAGGGCAACACCTACGGCATGGTCGGCATGGCCATCGCCGTGGTCACCACCCTAGCCACGCTGTGGAGCCAGGGCGCGCTCGACGCCGTGACCCTGGGCCTGATCGTCGGCGGCGTCGCCGTCGGCGGCGGCGTGGGCGCGGTGATCGCCCGCAAGGTGCCGATGACCTCGATGCCGCAGTTGGTCGCCGCCTTCCACTCGCTGGTCGGCATGGCCGCCTGCTTGGTCGCGGTCGCCGCCATCTACACCCCGGCCGCCTACGGCATCGTGGGCGAAGACGGCCACATCCACCTCAACAGCCTGATCGAGCTTTCGCTGGGCCTGGCCATCGGCGCCATCACCTTCACCGGCTCGGTCATCGCCTTCGCCAAGCTGAACGGCAACATGGGCGGCGCGCCGATCCTGCTGCCGGCCCGCCACCTGCTGAACATCATCATCGCGCTGGCCATCGTCGCCCTGATCGTGGTGCTGGTCGTCACCGGCGGCCAGGCCAAGTGGGCCTTCTGGGGCATCTTCGCGCTGAGCCTGCTTATCGGCGTCACCCTGATCATCCCGATCGGCGGCGCCGACATGCCGGTCGTGGTGTCGATGCTGAACAGCTATTCGGGCTGGGCGGCGGCGGCGCTGGGCTTCACGCTGGAGAACACCACCCTGATCATCACCGGCGCCCTGGTCGGCAGCTCGGGCGCGATCCTGTCCTACATCATGTGCAAGGGCATGAACCGCTCGTTCGTCTCGGTGATCCTGGGCGGCTTCGGCGCCGACGCCGCAGCGGCAGGCCCCGGCGGCAAGGTCGAGACGCGTCCCGTCAAGCAGGGCAGCGCCGACGACGCGGCCTTCATCATGAAGAACGCCAGCAAGGTGATCATCGTCCCGGGCTACGGCATGGCCGTCAGCCAGGCCCAGCACGCCCTGCGCGAAATGGCCGACAAGCTGAAGGAAGAGGGCGTGGAGGTGAAGTACGCCATCCACCCCGTCGCCGGCCGCATGCCGGGCCACATGAACGTGCTGCTGGCCGAAGCCAACGTCCCCTACGACGAGGTGTTCGAACTGGAGGACATCAACAGCGAGTTCTCGACGGCCGACGTGGCCTTCGTCATCGGCGCCAACGACGTGACGAACCCCGCCGCCAAGACCGATCCGACCAGCGCCATCTTCGGCATGCCGATCCTCGACGTCGAGAAGGCCCGCACCGTGCTCTTCGTCAAGCGCGGCATGTCCTCGGGCTATGCCGGGGTCGAGAACGAGCTGTTCTTCAAGGACAACACCATGATGCTGTTCGCCGACGCCAAGAAGATGGTCGAGGGCATCGTCAAGGGCCTCTGAGCCTTCGGCCCCTTCCAGAAAGACGAAAGCCCCGGTCGCAGGACCGGGGCTTTTTCGTTGATCCTCCCCCTCTGGGGGAGGTGGCCCGAAGGGCCGGAGGGGGGGCGTTTTCAGCTTCCGAAGCGCTGGCCGAGTTCGCAAACCCTGCCTTCGCCGACGCCTCTCCATCGGGAAATGGGTAAAAAAGCAAAGGCCCCGGTTTTCACCGGGGCCTCCGCGGCGGATCGATCGGCATGGGCTGCTCAGTAGACAGCCACCGCGACCGGAGCCAGCTTGCCGGCCGAGGCCAGGGCCTTGCGTTGCTGGGTAGACAGCTTGT
The DNA here is from genome assembly GCF_011043625.1 of Caulobacter sp. 602-2. Lineage (GTDB taxonomy): Bacteria > Pseudomonadota > Alphaproteobacteria > Caulobacterales > Caulobacteraceae > Caulobacter. Next base: position 94,257 of record NZ_JAAKGT010000009.1, on the reverse strand, counting down.
CGTTGATCTCGGCGCGAACCTCGTTGGCGCAGGCGCGGCGCGACAGCAGGTCCAGGCGTTCCTTGCTGGCGCGGACGCCGCAGAACTGCTTCACGGCTTCCTTGGAGCGGGCTTCGAACTCGGCGGCGTCGGCGGGGCTGGCCAGGTTCAGATCGCCCACCCGAACGGTCACGGCGCGCTCGCCGGCGTGGGCCACCTGGGCGATGCCGATCAGCGGCACGGCGGCCAGGGTCAGGGTGGCGATCGAGGTGAGGCTGATCATGAACTTGCGCATCTGGGTCTTCCCTCTGTTCCAGGGCGCGTCCGCCGCGCCTCCATGAACAAAGGTGTACTGAACGATACTTGAAGAGTCCCGTTAAGTGTCGTTCATGACTCCGTATTCATAGTATTGCCTGACTTTAATGTTCTAAATTCCACGTAATGTTTGACAGTATCGCGACAGCGGCCAGCCAAGCTCTGGAAAGCGCCACGGCGCAGCTGCCGCCTTTCCGCCCGATCGGTCGGGCAGATAGCCGCGTTCATGATCGCGAAAGGCCAAGCCTCTAAGACGGCGCGGCCCGCCGGTCCTCGCGTCGACCGTTCCACGAGGTTCCGCTCCTTGGCGCCAGACATCCAGGCCCCGCCCGCCCGCAAGTTCGCCCTGCCGCTGACGCTCGGCTTCGCCGTGCTCGTCGCCGCGGCGTCCGTGCCGGCCGCCCGCGCCCTGGCCGACCTGATCGCGCCCGCGCCGATCCTGGAACCGGTCGCCGCCGCCCCGGCGACGCCGCAGCAGGCCCCGCCGCCCCCGCCCGCCTACGCCTTCGACGCGCCGCTGCCCGGCCGCGAGGTCGCCTCGCCCTTCGGCCTGCGCCAGCTGCCGTGGGAAGAAGGCGGCCGCCTGCACGAGGGCGTCGACATCGCCGCCCCCTCGGGCACGGCGGTGAAGGTCGCCGCCGACGGCATTGTCGCGCGCACCGGGACCGACCCCGGCTACGGCCGCTTCGTCGAGGTCAGGCACAAGGACGGCTTCTCGACGCTCTATGCGCATCTGGGCCGCAATCTCGGCATGAAGAAGGGCGTCTATGTGAAGCGCGGCACGCCGATCGCCGTGGTCGGCGACAGCGGCCGCTCGACCGGCTCGCACCTGCATTTCGAGATCAGCCGCAAGGGCCGGCCGCTGAACCCGGCCCACTTCATGGACCGGACCTTCGCCAGCGCCGACGACCTGCCGCTGAAGGCCGCCGCCCGCGTACCGCGCAAGGTGCGCCTGGCCCACGTCTCGCGCTGGCCCGAGGGCATGAAGGAGAAGGTCGCCGCCCGGCGCGCGGCCAAGGGCGCCGCCTCCGGAACCCAGGCGAGCCGCGGCGAGGACGGCCGCGTGCGCGTGCGGATCGAGGTCGCCGCCAGCTAGTCCCGCTCGGCCCCCTCGCCCAGCAGCAGGTGGCCAAACCAGCTGACGACGCCGATCACGATCGTTCCAAAGATCCCCGCCCAGAAGCCGTTCACGGCCAGGCCCGGCAGGATGTAGGCCACCAGGCCCAGCATGGCGGCGTTCACCACCAGCAGGAACAGGCCCAGCGTCACCAGGGTGATCGGCAGGGTCAGCAGCACCACCACCGGCCGCACCACCGCGTTCACCAGCCCCAGCAGCACGGCGGCGATGGCGATCGTCTGCCAGCCCGCGGCATGGACGCCGGGCACGATGCGCGAGGCCAGCCACAGGCCCAGCCCCGCGAACAGCGCGCGCAGGAGAAAACCGGTCATCTGGAAACTCCCCGAAGTCGTCGCCGACCTTTACGCCCGCCAAAGCTGCACACAAGCGCCGTTCGCGCGCCGGGATGCGAAATGTCGACAAGACGACGGTGAACCTGTTCAATGACGCGTACTGTCAAGCACCGGCCTAGGCCGCATGGAGCCGCCGCCGTGACTACAGCCTTCCTTCCGCGCGTCCTGACGCCTGATCGGCCCCGCGCATGACCGCGGCGCCGACGCCCGAACAGATCCAGGCCTGCGACCGCGAGCCGATCCACATTCCCGGCGCGATCCAGCCGCACGGCGTACTGCTGATCCTCGACCGCGACAGCCTGACGGTGCGCATGGCGGCCGGCGACGTCGCCGGCCTGCTGAAGGTCGAGGCCTGGCTGGGCCAGACGGCCGGGGCGCTGATCGGCGACGAACTGGCGGCCCAGGTGGCGGCCATCTCCAACTCGCGCCCGGCCGGCGGCTTCATCGGCGTGCTGGCCCGGGGCGGCCGCAATCTCGACCTCAGCGCCACGGTGCAGGGCGAACTGGTGCTGCTGGAGATCGAGCCCGGGCTGGAGCGGCCGATGGCCGGCTCGCAGATCCTGGCCCATCTGGAGGCCGCCGCCGCGGCCTTCGAGCGCTGCCCCGGCCTGAAGACGCTCTATGACCGCGCCGCGCTGGAATTCCGCCGCCTGACCGGCTTCGACCGGGTGATGATCTATCGCTTCGGCGACGACGACGCCGGCGAGGTGGTCGGCGAGGACCGCGCCCATCACCTGAAGAGCTTCCTCAACCACCGCTTCCCCGGCTCGGACATCCCCAGGCAGGCCCGCGCTCTGTATGTGCGCAACCTGGTGCGGGTGATCCCCGACTGCACCTACACCCCCGCCCCGCTGGAGCCCGCGCCCGACAGCCCGCTCGACATGAGCGACCTGGCCCTGCGCAGCGTCTCGCCGGTGCACATGCAGTACATGCGCAACATGGGCGTCATCGCCTCGGCCTCGGTGTCGATCGTCAAGGACGGACGCCTCTGGGGCCTGGTGGCCTGCCATCACAACAGCCCGCGCCTGCTGCCCTACGAGATCCGCGCCGCCTGCCGCGCCCTGGCCGGCGGCCTGGCCCGCCAGATCAAGGCCAAGGAAGAGGCCGAGACCTGGCGCGAGAAGCTGCGCCTGCGGGCCCTGGGCGACGACCTGACGGCCGTGCTGGCCCAGTCCGACGTCGGCGACCTGTCGCTCGAGGAGCACGCCGCCGACCTGGTGGCGCTGGGCGAGGCCGACGGCGTGGCGGTGTTCCGCGACGAAGCCATCGAGACGGCCGGCAAGACCCCGCCGCACACGGCCCTGGCCATGCTGCGCGACTGGCTGCTGGACGTCGACGCCGGCGGCGTGATCGCCACCGACCGCAGCGAGACCGTCTTCCCCGGCGCCGGCGCCTTCCGAAGCTGGGCCTCGGGCCTGATGGGCGTGGTCATCGAGCGCTCGCCCCTGCTGGCGGTGCTGTGGACCCGCGCCGAAGAGGTCGAGGTCGTGCGCTGGGCCGGCGATCCCTACCGCACCGCCAAGGCGGCCGGCGGCGACGGCGCCCTGACGCCGCGCGCCTCGTTCGACGCCTGGACCGAGACCGTGCGCGGCCGCTCGCGCCCCTGGAGCGGCTCGCAGACCGAGGCCGCCCTGCGCCTGCGCCAGGACCTGCTGGACCTGCGCCGCGCCCGCCGCACGGCCGAACTGAACAGCCAGCTGCGCGCCACGCTGGACGACAAGGACGACCTGCTGCGGCAGAAGGACTTCCTGCTGCGCGAGGTGAACCACCGGGTGCAGAACAGCCTGGCCCTGGCCGCCGGCTTCCTGACCATCCAGATGAAGGCCATCGAGGATCCGGCCGCCCGCGCGCCGCTTGAGGAAGCCAGCCGCCGCCTGACCGCCGTGGGCCTGGTGCACCGCCGCCTCTATCGCGGCGACCAGCTGGAGACCGTCTCGCTCGACCGCTACCTCGTTGAGCTGGCCGAGGAGCTGGTGGAGTCGCTGGGCCAGGAATGGGCGCGGATGATCCGCGTCGACGCCGCCCCAGCCACGGTCTCGACCGACAAGGCCGTGACCATCGGCCTGGTCGTCACCGAACTGGTGATCAACGCGGTCAAGTACGCCTATGGCGGCCGGCCCGGCCGGGTCGACATCGGCCTCACCGAACAGGGCGGCCGCGTGCGCATCTCGGTGGCCGACCAGGGCGGCGGCAAGCAGGGGCCGCGCGTCGGCTTCGGCAGCAAGATGATGGACGCCATGGTCCGCCAGCTGGCCGGGACCCTGGCCTATCACGACAACAATCCCGGCGTGCGGGCCGAACTGGACGCCCCGGCGGGCTGAGCCGACGGTTCTTCTTCTCCCGTCATTCCCGCCCTTGTGGCGGGAACCCCTGGTTCCGTTCGCATGTGAAGCGCCAGCGGACTGCTCAGCAGTCCGCCCCATCCGCCCTTTCGGCTGACAGAGGGGTTCCCGCCACAAGGGCGGGAATGACGGGCGGCTATGGAGAAGGCGGCCCCTCTCCAGCCCCCCCTTGCAATTTTGAGAATGATCGTTCATTTTTTTGAGAATGAACGTTCATTCCGCCATCGAAATGTCCAATACCTGAGCCAGGGTGTCGGACATTACAATTGCGTTATCGCCCTTACCTTCGCCGCAACCCGTACCTATCTCACCCATTCGAAAGTGGGCTCCGGACGCCAAGTTGGCGCCCAGCCCAGGGGATGTTGAACTCATGGCTGTGAATTCCTTGTCGGTGATGTCGCCGGACGGCGGCCTGTCGCGCTACCTCACCGAAATCCGCAAGTTCCCGATGCTGGCGAAGGACGAGGAGTTCATGCTCGCCCAGCGCTGGAAAGAGCATCAGGACAGCGACGCCGCGCACAAGATGGTCACCAGCCACCTGCGCCTCGTGGCTAAGATCGCCATGGGCTATCGCGGCTACGGCCTGCCGATCGGCGAGGTGATCTCCGAAGGCAATGTCGGCCTGATGCAGGCGGTCAAGAAGTTCGAACCCGAGAAGGGCTTCCGCCTGGCCACCTACGCCATGTGGTGGATCCGCGCCTCGATCCAGGAATACATCCTGCGCTCGTGGTCGCTGGTGAAGATGGGCACGACCGCCGCGCAGAAGAAGCTGTTCTTCAACCTGCGCAAGGCCAAGAGCCAGATCAGCGCCTTCGAGGACGGCGACCTGCGCCCCGAGCAGGTCAGCGCGATCGCCACCAAGCTGGGCGTGCTGGACAGCGAGGTCATCTCGATGAACCGCCGCCTGTCGGGCCCCGACGCCTCGCTGAACGCGCCGCTGCGCGCCGACGGCGAAAGCGAGTGGCAGGACTGGCTGGCCGACGACGAGCAGGTCAGCCAGGAGACCATGGTCGCCGAGAACGAGGAAAAGTCGCTTCGCATGACCCTCCTGGAGGAGGCCATGGTCGAGCTGACCGACCGCGAACGGCACATCCTGACCGAGCGCCGCCTGAAGGACGACCCGACCACCCTGGAAGACCTGGCCGCCCAGTACGGCGTCAGCCGCGAACGGGTCCGCCAGATCGAGGTCCGCGCCTTCGAGAAGCTGCAGAAGTCCATGCGCGAGGCGGCCATCGCCAAGAACATGGTCGAGGCGTAACAGCCTCCGATCTGCTAGAATAAAGGCCGTCGCGACGCTGTCGCGGCGGCCTTTTCGTATCGCGGGCGTCGCCGAGCCGTCACAAACGGCCTTTTCCTCGCCGCCGACGCGCTCTAAGAGCCTCGCCTCCGATTTTTCCGGCGCTCCGCCGGCCGCAATTCAAAGACTTCCCATGACCCGTCACGAACTGAAGACCTGGCCGCAGTATTTCGCCGCCGTGCGCTCGGGCAAGAAGCGCTTCGAGATCCGTCGCAACGACCGCGAATTCAAGGTCGGCGACGTGCTGGTGCTGCGCGAGTTCGATCCCGAGCAGGACGTCTACACCGGCCAGACCGAAGAACGTCAGATCACCTTCCTGCTGTCGGAAGAGGACTACGGCGTCATCCACGGCTTCGTGGCCATCGGCTTCGGCGACGTGGTGCACCACCCCAGCGCCGCCGAGGACCACCCGCTGACCGCCGGCGAACTGGCCGAATGGCACGAGACCGCCGCCGCCAACGCCGTCCTGCGCGGCGAGGAGGCCCGCCGGGTCTCGAAGTCGTACGTGACGACCAACATGAGCGTCGCCGCCGACCGCCACGGCGCGGTGGCCGCCCTGGCCGAAAGCGAAGCGGCCTTCCACGCCGCCGCCGCGCGCATCGTCCGCAAGGGCTGAGGGTGACCGGGCGGGGCCTATACCCCGCCCGCCAGCCAGTCCTCGCAACGCAGGCCTTCGACACGCTCGAACTCTCCGAGGTCGCCAGTGACCACGACGAGGCCGCGTGAACGAGCATGACCTGCGATCAGCAGGTCATATCCCCCGATCGATCGCCCGGATCGTTCCAGCACCGCGCGGATATCGGCGGCGTGATCCGCCGCTGAGGCGTCGAAGGGCAGCACTTCCAAGCGCCCCGCGAACTGTTCGACCGCATTTCGATGATGGTCCGGTCGAGCCGATTTCGCCGCACCATGCAGCAACTCGGTCAGAACGATCGTCGAGATGCACAGTCCATCGGCGTTTAGATTGAAGCGATCACGCATCCCCTCAGGCCGATCCCTGAGCACACGAATGCAAAGGTTCGTGTCGAGCATGTATCGCAGCATCAGAAGCCTTCGCGCTTCTGCGCCGCAGGTTGCTCCCGTTCTCCCAGATCCACACCCGCCTCAGCAAAGAAGTCGTCCCAGGCGGCGTCCGACGGCACGATGACGCGCCGCTTTCCCTCCCGCAGCACCGTCACCGAACGGACGCCATCCGGAAACGCCACGTCTTTCGGCAGGCGGACCGCCTGGGATCGATTGGACTGAAACAGTGTCGTTCGGACCATGACGGCCTCCTGGATATACAACCAGTATATCCCAGAGTTTGCTTGACGCCTACCGCCCCTCTCGCACCGCCTTCACGCCGCTCAGGATCGCCTCGGCCACGAAGCCGGGATCCTCGTGCGGCAGGCCATGGCCGGCCGTGGGCGCGATGGTCTGGGTCGCACGGGTCGACAGAGCCAGGAACTGCTTCTGCAGGTCTTGGGTGACCGCCTCCAGCTCGACAGCCAGCGGCTCGCCCAGTTCGGGGACCATCCGCCATTTCGGGCTGTGGGTGGCCACCACCATCGGCTTGTCGCCCAGCGTGCGCAGCGCACGGGCCTGTGCGCTACTGGCGCCGACGTCGAGATTTTCCGGATTGAGGCTAGGATCGCGCGGCATCCGCGTGAGAAAGCCGCGCGCGTCGGAGAGCGCCTTCGGTTCGTCCGACGCCTGCGCCGGCAGCCTGGCCAGCCAGGCGTCCATCTGATCGGGATGGGTCGAGGAGATCAGCACCAGTCCGGCCGTCTGATCCGGATAGCGAGCGGCGAAGACCTGGGCGTGCAGCCCGCCGATCGAGTGACCGGCCAGCAGGAACGGCGGCGCGATCTTGGCCGCGCGCAAGGCGGCCTCCAGGTCGGCGGCCGCGTCGGCGCTGGTGCGCGGCCTGCCCGCCGGGGCCGGATCGCTGCCGCCCAACCCGGCGCGGTCATAGAGGCAGACCCGCGCGGCCTCCGACACCCGCGCCGCGATGCGGCCCCAGGCCTCGTCCTCCACCGGCGCGCCGCCCATGCCGGCGTCGACCACCACGGTGGGGGCGCCCTGACCCTGGCAGGAGAGACGGATCATCCGCCCGCCGCCGACATCGAAGCGTCCGTCCTGAGCCTGGGCCTGACCGGCGACGGCCGTCGACAGCGCCACGGCCAAGGCGAGAATTCGGCGCATCGGCATTCCTAGACCCCGCCCTCGTCTCCGCGCTCCAGGCCCGCGATGGCCGCCTCTTCGGTCGCCTCGGCGTCGCTGACCTTGCGCAACACGGCCTGGCGCAGGGCGTAGGCCAGCATCGCCGCCAGGATCAGGGCGTTGAGCACGAATGGCGCCCAGCCGACGGCCTCGTAGAGCAGCACGAACAGCGGAGCGACCACCACGTTGAGGCCGTTGATGGCGGCGATGGCGCCGGCCGCCCCGGCCTGGTCCTTGGCCCCGACCGACAGCGAGGCCCCGGCCGTGAACCCCGGCCGCGCGAAACCATAGCCCAGCGACGACACCGCATAGCCGATGGCCACCGCGGCGTAGTCCGGCGCGAAGGCGACGACCACGTTGCCCAGCGCCGCCACCGCCACGCCCCAGCGCATCAGTTCGCGCGGGCCCATCGAGAACATCCGGATCAGGCCCCACTGGGCCAGCAGGCCCGCCACCGCCCCGGCCGCCATGGCCAGGGTGATGAACCCCTGGGCCTTGACCGGCTCGACGCCCAGCTTGTCGATGATCAGAAAGCCCAGGGTCTGGGTCTGGGCGGTCTGGCAGGTGGCCACCAGGAAGCCGAACAGCAGGAAGGGGGCCAGGCGCGGATCGCGCCACAGGCTGTCGCCCCGCCGCAGCGACGGAAAGGCCAGGCGCCCGCGGGGCTGGGGCTCGCCGGCCGTGGGGGGCGGCGTGCTTTCGTCCAGGCCGCGCCTGACGATCCACATCATCACCGCCGCCAGCCCCGCGAAGGCGAACATCGGCCCGGCCAGCCCCACCACCGGCAGCACGAACAGCGGCGCCAGCAGCGGCCCGACCACGGTGCCCAGGCCGAAGGCGCCGGCCAGGGTGGCCATGGCCTGGGTGCGCTCCTCCCGCCTGGTCCGGTCGGCCAGGTAGGCCTGGGTGGCCGGATTGGCGGCCGAGCCGAACAGGCCAAACAGCGCCCGCGCCAGCAGGAACAGCACGAACACCACCATCGGCGGCAGCAGCTGGTGCAGCCCCGCGCTGACCACGAAGGCGCACAGGGTCATGGACACGCAGAACCCGCCCAGCCCCAGCAGGATCAGGGGCTTTCGCCCCCGCACGTCCGACCGCTTGGCCCAGAACGGCGAGGAGATCGCCCACAGCAGGGCCGAAAGCGAGAAGATCGCCGCCACCATGGCGTCGGGAATGCCGATCTGGCGGCCGATGGCGGGAAGGACGGACAGCATGCCCGTATTGCCCAGCGCCGTGGCCGCCGACACCCCGAACAGGATGGCGAAGGCCCGCCGGTTGACCTGTTGATCTTGAGCGGCGGCAGACATCGAACAAACGTTAGAGGGGGTTTGCGCCCAGGGGAAGGCCCCGCTTTCGCCGACCGCGGGCCGCGCCATCCGGTCGCGGATTCGCGCTCGCGGCCCGATACCTTGGATTAAGCATTAACAGCGATGATGCCGGCTGAAATCCGCGGGGCTCTCTTTCGTCATGTTCCAGATCATCGGCATCGTGCTGCTCTTCGGCCTGGTGTTCGGCAGCTACCTGATGGGCGGCGGCAAGATGGACGTGATCCTTCACGCCGCGCCGCACGAACTGATGGCCATCCTGGGCGCGGGCATCGCCGCGTTCCTGATCTCGAACTCGATGACCGTGATCAAGGCCACGGCCGGCGGCTTCGGCAAGATCTTCGCCGGTCCCAAGTGGAAGGCCAGCGACTATCGCGACCTGCTGTCCCTGCTGTTCCTGCTGACCAAGACGATGAAGTCCAAGGGCGTCATCGCCCTGGAAAGCCACATCGAAAAGCCGCACGAGAGCTCGATCTTCTCGCGCTATCCCAAGATCTCGAAGGACCACTTCGCCGTCGACTTCATCTGCGACACCCTGCGGATGATGACCATGAACCTGGAGGACCCCCACCAGGTCGAGGACGCGATGGAAAAGCAGCTCGAGAAGCACCACCACGAGGCGCTCGAGCCGGCCCACGCCCTGCAGTCGATGGCCGACGCCCTGCCCGCCCTGGGCATCGTCGCCGCCGTGCTGGGCGTCATCAAGACCATGGGTTCGATCACCGAGCCGCCGGCCGTGCTCGGCGGCATGATCGGCGGCGCCCTGGTCGGCACCTTCCTGGGCGTGTTCATGGCCTATGGCCTGGTCGGCCCGATGGCCGCCCGCCTGCAGGCCGTCGTCAACGAGGACGGCGCCTTCTACAAGATCATCCAGGCCGTCCTGGTCGCCCACCTGCATGGCAACGCCGCCCAGATCAGCGTCGAGATCGGCCGCGGCAACGTGCCCAGCGTCCACCAGCCCAGCTTCATCGAGCTGGAAGAGGCCCTGACCCAGATCCCGAACGAAGCCTGATCCGCCAGGCTTGCTCCGTACACGGCCAGATCACGCCGCCGTGATCTTTGGCTTGCAACGAGACGTGAAAAGCGGTTCCTTGCCATGGTGCGGCCCGGCCTCTCGCCGGGCCGTCGCCGTTTCCGGTCGCAAGGCCAGTCGCAAGGAAAGCCCCCGATGACCACCCAAGTCCTCCGCAAGATCCTCATCGCCGGCGCGGCCATGACCGCCCTGTCGCTGGCCGCCTGCGGCAAGAAGGACGAGGCTCCCGCCGCCGACGACAAGGCCGCCGCCGCCGCCGCCGCCGGCGCCAGCGAAGTGACCGCCGCCGACGCCGCCGGCGCCGAAGGCCAGGCCATGGCCGACGCCAACAAGGCCGCCGCCGACGCCGCCGCCGAGCCCGACGCCGTCTCGGCCGCCGAAGCCCCGGGGACCGCCCCCGCCGCCGCTCCGGCCGAGGAAAAGAAGACCGAGGGCCACTGAGCCCTTCTTCGGTTCTGGAATGATCGAGGGGCCGTCCGCGAGGGCGGCCCTTCTTCTATGATGGCCCCATGACTTCCGACTCCTCCCCCTCCCCCCTCGGCTCGCCGCTGATCTGGCGCGAGGACGGCCTGCCGCAGTCGCGACTGTACGGCGACGTCTACTTCTCCAGCGCCGACGGCCTGGCCGAGACCCAGGCGGTGTTCCTTGAGGGCTGCGGCCTGCCGGACGCCTGGGCCGGGCGCGAGCATTTCACGGTCGGGGAGCTGGGGTTCGGCACCGGGCTCAACATCGCCGCCCTGCTCGACCTGTGGCGACGCGGCAAGCCTCCGGGCGGCCGCCTGCACGTCTTCTCGATCGAGGCCCACCCGATCACCCGCGACGAGGCCGCCCGCGCCCTGGCCGTCTGGCCGCAGTTGGGCGAGGCCGCCCAGGTGCTGCTCGATCATCGGCCAAGCGAGGCGCGCGGCTTTCACCGCATCGACCTGCCCGGCTTCGACGCGACGCTGGACCTGGCCGTCATGGACGTCTCGCAGGCCCTGGCGGCCTGGAGCGGCCGGGCCGACGCCTGGTTCCTGGACGGCTTCTCGCCGGCCCTGAACCCGGCGATGTGGAGCGAGGAGATCCTCGCCGCCGTCGCCGCCCGCACCGCGCCGGGCGGCCGCGCGGCCACCTTCACCGTCGCCGGGGCCGTGCGCCGGGGCCTGGCCGCCGCCGGCTTTACCTGGGACAAGCGCCCGGGCTTTGGCCGCAAGCGCGAGCGGCTGGAGGCGACCTACCCCGGCGAGGCCGCGACGCCTTCCCGTCCCAAGAGCCTGGCGATCGTCGGCGGCGGGATCGCGGCCGCTGCGCTGGCCCGCGCCGCTCGGGCCGAGGGCCTGCAGGTCACCGTATTCGACGCCGACCAGGCGAAGGCCTCGGGCAATCCGGCCGCCCTGGTCACGCCGGCGCTGGACGCCGGCGGCGGCCCCCGCGCGGCCTTCCCCGCCCAGGCCCTGGCCCGCGCCGCCGCCCTCTACGACGCCCTGCCCGGGGCGGTGCTGGCGCGCGGCGTGCTGCGCCTGGCCACGGGGCCGCGCGATCCCGATCGCTTCGCCGCCGTCACCGGGCAGGACCTGTTCGCGGCCGGCGAGATGACCGCTCTTGACGCCGCCGAGGCCGGCGCGGCCCTGGGCGAGCCCGCGGCCGGCGCGCTGCGCATGGACCTGGCCCGCGTGGTCGATCCCGCCGTCGTCCTGGCCGTCTGGCGCGGCGCGGCGGTCGCGGCCGAGGTCACGCGCCTGGAGAAAACCGGCGACGGCTGGCGCCTTCATGGCGCGGACGACGTGCTGCTGGCTGCCGCCGACGCCGTCGTGCTGGCGGGCGGGGCCGACCTTACCCGGCTGTGGCCCCAGGCGCCGATCCGCCCGGTTCGCGGCCAGACCAGCTGGACCGGCCCGCTGGGCGGCCCCGCCGTCGTCCCGGCGGCCTTCGGCGGCTATGCGGTTCCCACGCCCGGCGGCGGCGTGCTGTTCGGCGCCACCCACGACCGGGGCGACACGGCCGTCGACCAGCGCGAGGCCGATCACGCCCGCAATCGCCAGGCCCTGGCCAAGGGCCGCCCCGACCTGGCCGCCCGCCTGGCCGCCGCGCCGCTGGACGGCCGCGCGGCGGTGCGCGCGACGACCGCCGACCACCTGCCGCTGGCCGGCGCGGTTCCCGACGCGCCGAGCGGCCTTCATGTGCTGGGCGGCCTGGGCGGCCGAGGCTTCACGACCGCCCCGCTGCTGGCCGAGCACGTGATCGCGCTGATCCTGGAAACGCCCTCGCCCCTGCCCCGCGACCTGGCCGCGCTGGTCGAGCCCGGACGCCCCTGAAGATCCTCCCTCTGGGGGAGGCGCCCCGAAGGGCCGGAGGGGGCCGATTTCGCGACCGCTTCCCTCTCCGTCCGCTTCGCGGACACCTCTCCCTTCAGGGAGAGGGTCTTCGACAAAGCAAAAGGCCCCGGAGTTTCCTCCGGGGCCTTCGCATTCGTCGGGAAGCCTAGAGCCTCCGTTCGGTCTCGATCTTAGAAGTTGATCGAGATGGTCGAACGGCGGTTCAGCGGTTCCTTCACGCCGTCGCCGGTGGCGACGGCCGGAGCGGTTTCACCCTTCCAGTCGACCGCCAGGGTCGTGGCCGGGACGCCCGCCGAGACCAGACCATCGGCCACGGCCTTCGCACGACGTTCCGACAGGCGGACGTTGTACTTGGGCGAGCCCGAGGTGTCGGTGTGGCCCACGACCGTGATCTTGGTCGCGTTGCCGCCCTTGGCGTAGTCGGCGGCCTGCTGCACCACGGCCTGGGCTTCCGGCGTCAGCACGTACTGATCGAACGGGAAGTAGACCACGAACTCGCGGGCCTCATACGCTGGCGGAGGCGGCGGGGGAGGCGGCGGCGGGGGCGGAGGAGGCGGCGGCGGCGGGGGAGGCGGCGGCGGCGGGGGCGGAGGCGGCGGGGGCGGCGGCGAGCCGAAGGTGTAGCGCACGCCGAGGGTGATCGACGTGTCCTTGTAGTCGCCTTCGAAGGTGCCGACGTCCGTCACGGCGCCGCCGGCCGGGCCGACGTTGCTCGTCACCGAACCCCAGTTGAGGCTCTTGGCGACCAGGTAGCGGCCGGTCAGGTCGATCGACCAGTTCGGGGTCACGTCCCAGGCCAGGCCCAGCAGGCCCTGGTAGGCGAAGCCCTGGTCGGTGTCGTCGAAGCTGGTGTTCTGGATGCGGGCGGCGCCGGCGGGAACGCCGCTCAGCTGGCCGTACACCTTGTTGTGGACCCAGGCCGTACCGACGCCGGCGCCGATGAACGGACGCCACGACGAGTCGGGCAGGAAGTCATAGATGACGTTGGCCATCAGGGTGGTGGCCTTGACCTCGCCGTTCGGCGTGCCGCAGGTCGGGTTCGTCGCGGTGCGAACCGGGCCGGCGGTGCAGAGGCCGATCGGCTGCGGGCGCGAGGCGTTCTCGGAGCGGACGCCCGAGATGTCGCTGCCGCGGTAGCCGTATTCGCCTTCCACGCGCCAGTTCGGCGAGATGCGATAACCGATGCGAGCAAAGCCCGCCCAGTCTTCGTCCGTCGAGAAGGTCCAGTCGTACGGACGACCGTCGGTGGCGTTCACCGACGAGCTCGCTTCGATGCCCTCAGCCGAGTGGTAACCGACGTCGCCGGCCACATACCATCCGCTCAACGCGCTTTGGGCGGAGGCGCCGGACGCCGCGCAGAGCGCGACGGTTGCGACGCCAGCCAGCAACCCGAATTTCATGATGAGAACCCTCTAATAAAGTTAGCCTGGACGCCCCCCGCGGGGCGGCTTCCATGACGACAAACGCACGACTTCGCAAATCGGATGTGGCGCCAGCGCCACAGTGAGGCGGTTTCGTCGAATTCTCGACAATTTGCCCCCAGCGATCGGAACACGGACGTCGGCCGCGTGCGGCGCAGGCCTTCCGCGCCGCAGCAATGGTCGCGCAGTTCGCCGCCGGAATCCAGGTCAACCCTGACGATTATTTCAGATATCAACGACCGCTGATCGTTGTTCTTTCGCCGCCACGGCGGAGGCGACCAGCGACGCGACGCGCCGCTGGTCACGGGCCAGGCCGCGATCGCCCCCACGACCGGCCGCCTTGGCCACCCTCACATCCTCACCGCGTTGGAGGATGCGGCGAAGCTTTCGGGGCGAACGGTTCGCCTCGACGCCGCCCACGCCTGTGGAGTGCGCGACGACGCCGAGCCGCCCCCCCTTCGCGCCGCCAGGGATCGAGGGATCGACAACCCGTCGCGGCGCGGAGAGCCCGTCCGCGCAAAGGCGGCGGACAGTTCGCGCGACCGCTACCACCAGGGCCGCGGAACTGTCGCGTCCCAAACCTGGAACGTTTCGCCGCCCCGCCGGACTGCACGGGCTGGACAGGCGCCGTCGTTCGGTTAACTACGAAGATCGGAGGTTTGCGCGGGGTGACGCAAACCTTGGAGCGTGGTGCCTGAAGAGCGTGAGGTCGCGTCCGGACCAGTATTCCAAGCTCGACGCGTCCGGCGTGGCCCTGCTGGCGGCCGGCCACTTCATGGCCTTCGTCGACCGGGCCGTGCCCAGCGTCTACGCACCGGCGCTGAAAGCCGAGTTCCACCTGACCGACACCCAGCTGGGCGCGCTGCAGGGCCCTGCCTTCGTGGCGCTCTACGTCGCCGCGACCCTGCTGGCCGGCCATCGCGGCCACCGCCTGTCGCCCGCGCCGCTGCTCGCCAGCGCCGCGGCCCTGTGGACGCTGGCGACCCTCGCCCTGACCCTGGCCCCGACCTATGAGAGCCTGCTGGCCGCGCGGCTGGTGCTGGGCCTGGCCCAGGCCGCCTTCGCGCCCGCGGCCCTGGCCCTGATCGTGGCGGCCGCCCCGCCGGCCCGGCTGTCGCGCTGGGTGTCGATGTTCACCTCCGGCTCGTCAATGGGGCGCAGCGGCGCCCTCCTGGCCGGCGGCCTGGCGCTGGGCGCGTTCTCCAGCGGAGCCCTGCACGCCTTCGGCCAGGCGCCCTGGCGCGCGGCCGTCGTGCTGCTGACCCTGCCCAACCTGCTGCTGGTGGCGCTGCTGGCCTGGCGGCTGCGCGGACTGGCGCCGGCTCGCCCCGGCGACGATGGCCTGGGACGCGCGCTGGCCCGCCTCGGCGCGCGCCCGCTGGGCCTTGGCCTGCACTTCCTCGGATCCGGCGGCGTCATCCTGGCGGTCCAGGCCGCCGCGGCCTGGGCGCCGTCGGTCGTCAACCGCGCCTGCGGGCTGAGCCCGACCGCCAGCGCCCTGCTGACCGGCGCCGTCGTCCTGGTCGCCGCGCCGAGCGGGCACCTGGCGGCCGGCCGGCTGATGGACCGCCGCCTGCGCGCCGGCGGCGGTCCGGCCCTGGTGCTGGCCGGCGGCCTCGCCACGGCCGTCCTCGGCGCCGTGCTGCTGGCGGGCGCCGCCGCCCCCGTCACCGCGGCCGGCGCGCTGTTCCTGATCACCGCGGGCGGCGGCGGCGCGGCGCTGGCCGCCCTGGCCGGCCTGCAGCCGCTGAGCCCCCCGCCCCTGCGCCCGGCGATGAACGGCCTCTACCTGGCCTTCGTCACCGTAGCCGGACTGGGCTTTGGCCCGCTGCTGACCGGCCTGGTCAGCGATCGCCTGTTCACGGGCCCGCACGGCTTGGCCATGGCCCTGGCGCTGGTCACGGTGCTGGCCGCGACCCTGGCGGTGATGGCCGCCGCCCTCGGCGCGAAGGCGTGGCGAGCCCTGGCCCGCGAAACCCGCGAGGCCGCCGGCGCCTGACATGCCCACCGCCACCGACAGCTTCCGCTTCTCCAGCGACGACCATCCCGCCGACGAGGCCTTCGCCCTCTATGCGACCCTCTATTCGCGCGGCTCCGACGTCAGCCGCGGCGAGGGCCGGTTCTTCGCCCAGGTGCGCGGCTGGCGGCTGGACAAGGTGCTGTTGTTCGAGCGCCGGCTGTCGGGCGTCGTCCACGCCCGCCGCGAGCGGATCGCCGGCGACGGCTTCGACCACTTCGTGCTGACCCACGTGCTGGACGGCCAGGTGCGCCTGGAGGTCCCCGGGCCGCCGCGCATCCTGGGCCCCGGAACCAGCGTGCTGCTCGACACCCGCCGGCCGATGCGCACCGAGCACGACGACGCCCGGATCCTGACCGCCAGCATCGCCCGCGACGTGATCGAGGCGGCGATGGGCCCGGCCGGCCGCCTGCACGGCCAGCTCCTGGCCCCGCCGGACAATCTGGTGCTGGCCGACTTCCTGGCCTCGCTGGCCCGTCACGGCGACGCCCTGGGCTCGGCCGCCCTGCCCGCGCTGGGCCGCGCCTTCGTCGACATCCTCTCGTCGGTGGGCGGCGACGCGGCGCGGGTCGGCCGCGAGGACCAGCGCCGCGACCTCTCGCGCCGCGAGGCGGTGCGCCGCTTCGTCATTCCGCGCCTGGCGGACAGGTCGCTGTCGGTCGAGGCCATCGCCGCCGGGGCCGGCATCTCGCGCTCGTCGCTCTATCGCCTGTTCGAAAAGCAGGGCGGCGTGGCCCGCTTCATCCAGCTGACGCGCCTGGACGCCCTGCGCCGCGTGCTCGACGCCCGCGACCCCGCCGCCCCGAACGACGCCGCCCTGGCCGAACGCCTGGGCTTCTCCAGCCCCGCCCAGATGGCCCGCCTGTTCGCCGAGGCCTATGGCGACAGCCTGCAGGCCTACCGCGCCGCCCTGGCCGACAAGCCGCGCGACGATCCCGGCGTCAGCAAACGACGCTGGGACGGCTGGCTCGGAGAACTGGGATGAGGGCGCCGCGCGCCTGAGGCCGCGATTCGATCTGCGCCGAAGACCCGCCTGTGCCCGAGCGCACGAAAAGCCGCTCCCGCATGTGCCGGCGGCGCTTCAAATCGAACTGAAAGAAGGGAAGGGATGGTGGACGCGACAGGGATTGAACCTGTGACCCCTACGATGTCAACGTAGTGCTCTCCCGCTGAGCTACGCGTCCGCCGAAGCGATCCGAAGCGCCTTCGTGAAGGCGTCCCGGCCGGGAAGGTGTGGGGGTATAGCGGCGGCTTGGCCGGTGCGCAAGCCGCCTTGAAAACTTTTTCGCGCCCTACGCCGCCATCATCTTTTCGACCTCGGAAACGAGGTCGCGCAGGTGGACGGGCTTGGACAGCACCTTGGCGCCGGCCGGCGCGCGATCCTGGGCCGAAAGGGCCACGGCGGCGAAGCCGGTGATGAACATGATGCGCAGGGCCGGGTCACGGGCGGCGGCCTGGCGCGCCACTTCGATGCCGTCCATGCCGGGCATGACGATGTCGGTCAGCAGCAGGTCCCACGGATGCTCGAGGTGGCTGACGGCCTCTTCGCCGTCGGCGCAGGCGGTGACTTCGAAGCCTGCCCGTTCCAACGCCCGGGCCAGGAAGCCCCGCAGCGAGTCGTCGTCTTCGGCGAGGAGGATGCGGGCCATGTCGCTTACGTGTCCGTTGGATCTCGTCTCTGGAGCCCGAATCTTATGTTCAGGACGGTAAATCGCCGGTGAACCGGCGCGGTCCGTCCACAGATACGACAGGGCGCGAGGGCATTTGACCGCAAGCCCGGCGCCCTCGACTATGTGACGCATGAACGCATGGGATCCGATCACGCCGGAAACGGCCTCCGCCCAGGCCGGCGGAGCCGCGCTCGGGCGCGAACCGGCGTTCAAGGCCGTGCGGGCCGCGCCGGACGGCTCGCCCGCGCCGACGCCCGTGGTGTTCGCCTCGCCGCATTCGGGCGCCCTGTATCCGCCGGAGATGATGGCCGCCGCCCGCCTGCCCGAGACGGTGCTGAGAGGCTCGGAAGACGCCTTCGTCGACCGGCTGATCGCCGGCGCCCCGGCGCGGGGCGTGGCCACGATCCGCTCGCGCTTGGCCCGCGCCTATATCGACCTCAACCGCGACCCTTGGGAACTGGACCCGGCGATGTTCGAGGACGACGCCCTGCCCGAGTTCGCCCGCGGCCGCACCGCGCGTGTCGCCGCCGGCCTGGGCGCGATCGCCCGCGTCGCCGACGGCCGGCCGATCTACGCCCGCAAGCTGACCTTCGAGGAGGCCAAGGCCCGGGTCGAGCACGGCCACCGCCCCTATCACGACATGCTCGACCGCCTCCTGGCCCAGGCCCGCGCCGCCCACGGCCTGGCGGTGCTGATCGACTGGCACTCGATGCCGGCGGCCGCGACGCGCGGCACCCGGGCCAGGGTCGGCGGTCCATGCGACATCGTACTGGGCGACCGCTTCGGCGCAGCCTGCGCGCCGGGCCTGACCAAGCTGGTCGAGGAGGCCCTGGAGGCCATGGGCTATCGCGTGGCCCGCAACAGCCCCTATGCCGGCGGCTACACCACCGAGCACTACGGCCGGCCGGCCCGCCGCACCCATGCGCTGCAGATCGAGATCAACCGCGCGCTCTACATGAACGAGACGACGCGCGAGCCGACCGAGGGCCTGGCGGTGCTGACCGCGCACGTGGAGCAGCTGACCGCGCTGCTGACGCAGGCGGACTGGGCGGCGCTGAAATAGGGAAAACGAGCGGGCGCGAGGCCTCCCGCGCCCGCAAACCGCCGCAAAGGGCTGCAAACTCGCGCCGCGTCGGGCTCAGGCCAAAAAAAAAGCCCGGCGGTAAGGCCGGGCTAGTTCATTAGGGAGGAAACGCCCAGGAAGGGCAGAAGCGGCAGCGCCGCCTCACACCTTCCTTATAGGGTGCGCTGCGAAATCGAGCAAGCGGAAAGTTGGACAACGTTGTCGAATTTTCCGCGACAACATGAAGCAACCCCATGCACAGCAAGGATCGGAGAACGTCGATCTTCAAGCTTGACCATAAAATAGGCATTGCTGCACTGCAGCATTAGTTGCCAAAGAAACGACAACCGCCAGAAACCACCTCAAACCCGGTAGGAATAAGGGTTTGCGAGATGACACCGGTAACCGCGACATAAGGCGCCTTACGCACGGGGTGGATAAACGCAGCGCAGTCGCGTAAAAGCCGCGCGCCTGACGCGCGCAGCGTCTCATCCGATTTTCTCCGAAAGCCCGCCGCCCTCCCATGTCCATGCGAAATATCGCCATCATCGCGCACGTCGATCATGGCAAGACCACCCTCGTCGACCAGCTGCTGGCCCAGTCGGGCGTGTTCCGCGCCAACGAGGCGACGACCGAACGCGCCATGGACTCCAACGACCAGGAGCGCGAACGCGGCATCACCATCCTGGCCAAGTGCACCAGCGTCCTGTGGAACGGTGAAGCGGGCGAAACCCGCATCAACATCATCGACACCCCCGGACACGCCGACTTCGGCGGCGAGGTGGAGCGCATCCTCGGCATGGTGGACGGCTGCGTCCTGCTCATCGACGCCGAAGAAGGCGTCATGCCGCAGACCAAGTTCGTGCTGACCAAGGCGCTGAAGATGGGCCTGCGCCCGATCCTCTGCATCAACAAGGTCGACCGCGCCCACGCCGATCCGGACCGCGTGCACAACGCCGCCTTCGACCTGTTCGCCGCCATCGGCGCCACGGACGAGCAGCTGGACTTCCCGCACATCTACGCCTCGGGCCGCTCGGGCTGGGCCACGCTGGACCTGAACGTGCCGAGCGACAACCTCGCCCCGCTGTTCGACCTGATCGTCCGCCACGTGCCGGAACCCAAGCAGATCGCCAAGCGCGACGAGCCGTTCCAGATCCTGAACGTGCTGATCGAAAGCGACCCGTTCCTGGGCCGCCTGCTGACCGGCCGCATCGAGAGCGGCAAGGCCGTCCCGGGCATGGCCATCCACGCCCTGGACCGCAACGGCAAGGAAATCGAGCGCGGCCGCATCACCAAGGTGCTGGCCTTCCGCGGCCTGAAGCGCCAGCCGATCGACGAAGGCGCGGAAGCTGGCGACATCGTCGCCATCGCCGGCATGAGCAAGGCGACCGTGGCCGACACCCTGTGCGCCCTGGAAGTCACCGAGGCCCTTCCCTCGCAGCCGATCGACCCGCCGACCATCTCGATGACCGTCTCGGTCAACGACAGCCCGCTGGCCGGCCGTGAAGGCGACAAGGTCCAGTCGCGCGTCATCCGCGACCGTCTGCTGAAGGAAGCCGAAAGCAATGTCGCCATCCGCGTCACCGAGAGCACCGAAGGCGACGCCTATGAAGTGTCGGGCCGCGGCGAACTGCAGCTGGGCGTGCTGATCGAAAACATGCGCCGCGAAGGCTTCGAGGTCTCGATCTCGCGTCCGCGCGTCGTGTTCCAGGCCGATCCGGAAACCGGCAAGCGCCTCGAGCCGATGGAAGACGTCATGATCGACGTCGACGACGAGTTCTCGGGCATCGTCATCGAGAAGCTGTCGCTGCGTAAGGCCGAGCTGCGCGACATGGGCCCGTCGGGCGCGGGCAAGACCCGCATCCAGCTGACCGCCCCGTCGCGCTCGCTGATCGGCTACCAGGGCGAATTCCTGACCGACACCCGCGGTTCGGGCGTGCTGAACCGCGTGTTCAGCCACTACGAAGCCTACAAGGGCGCCATCGACCAGCAGCGCAAGGGCGTGCTGATCAGCAACTCGGACGGGGAAACCGCCGCCTACGCGCTGTGGAACCTGGAAGAGCGCGGCGTGATGTTCGTCGGCGCCGGCGAGAAGACCTATCAGGGCATGATCATCGGCGAGAACAGCCGCCAGGATGACATGGACGTCAACCCGATGAAGGCCAAGCAGCTGACCAACGTCCGCGCCTCGGGCAAGGACGAGTCGATCCGCCTGACCCCGCCGCGCAAGATGACCCTCGAGCAGGCCATCGCCTACATCGAGGAAGACGAACTGGTCGAAGTGACCCCGAAGAACATCCGCCTCCGCAAGCAGACGCTGAACCCCTCGTTCCGCAAGAAGCGCGTGAAGGAAGACTAGTCTTCTCAGGGTCCTTCGAGATCTGAAACGGGCCGCCGACCTTCGGGTCGGCGGCCTTTTTCATGCGCGGCGGCCAAGGTCCTCCCCCGCTTCGCGGGAGGAGGATCAAAAGAAAAGGCCGCCGCCCGGCGGGGCGACGGCCTTTCCGGCTTTCAGACCGGGCTGCGCTTACCAGCTGCGCTCGATGCTGAGGAAGCCGCGACGGCCCCGCAGCTCGTAGCCCCAGATTTCCGAGTTGCCGACGCGATAGCTGCTCGAGATCGAGGGCGGGGCCTCGTCGAACAGGTTCTGCACGCCGAAGGTCATGGTCGTCTTGTCGTCGATCTGCTTGCGGGCCGAGACGTTGTGATAGGCCATGAACTCGGTGTGGTACTTCACGTGGACGTACTTGTAGTACGTCGAGCCGACCACGTAGTCGTAGCTGGTCGAGGTGGCGTACTTGGCGCTGCCCACGGTGTCGCCCAGGATCTCGGCGTCGGAAGCCTTGCCGGTGATGGTCGACGACCAAGTGTAGGTCCACGGCCCCTTGCGGTACGACAGGCTGGCCTTACCCGAGAAATCGGGACCATCGTAGATGTAGGTCGTGCCGTTGTAGTCGTCCTCCTCGGTCTCGCCGAACAGGTT
Source organism: Caulobacter sp. 602-2 (assembly GCF_011043625.1). Classification (GTDB taxonomy): domain Bacteria; phylum Pseudomonadota; class Alphaproteobacteria; order Caulobacterales; family Caulobacteraceae; genus Caulobacter. Next base: position 72,825 of record NZ_JAAKGT010000009.1, on the reverse strand, counting down.
GGAGGTGTCCTGCAGCTGCCAGCTGAACTGGCTGTTGAAGTACAGCTGCCCGCCGTTGTCGAAGTCGTGGCGGTAGTCGGTGGTCAGGTCGATCGCGCGGCTCTTCTGCGAGGCGACGTTGACGTAGTCGTTCTTGACCAAGGTCAGCAGGTGCGTGGTCGGATCGCGCGTCACCAGCGAGCAGAACGGGCTGGAGAGGCCCACCGACTCGTAGCAGCGGGCGGCGATCTTGGCGGCGCCGAACTGGGTGATCTCGTTGCTGATGTCGATGTCGGCGTAGTCGACCGCGACCTTCAGGTTGATGAAGCTCGGGGTGAACACCACGCCGATGGTCTTCGACTCCGAGGTCTCGGCCTTCAGGATGCCCTTGCCGCCACCGGCCGTGACCAGGGTGGAGTAGCTGGCCTGGGTGGCCGACACGCCCTGGGCGGCGCAGTTGGTGACGATGGTCTGGCTGGCGCCGCTGCTGCCGTAGAGGATGCAGGGGTCGGCGACGCTGTAGCCCGTCTGGTCGGCGAGGTAGAGCTCGTACAGCGACGGGGCGCGGAACGAGGTGCCGTCGCTCATGCGCAGGCGCCAGGTCGGGGTGATCTGCCAGTTCAGGCCGATCTTGTAGGTGTCGCTGTCGCCGTAGCTGTCGACCTCGGTGTGACGACCCGAGACCTGCAGGTCCAGGCTCTTGACCAGGAACAGGTCCTTCAGCACCGGCACGTCGATTTCGGCGAAGGCCTCGGTCGTCGTGTCCGTGCCGAAGGTGTGGCCGGCGCGGGTCAGGTTCCAGTTGTTGTTGTTCAGCGACGCCGTGCCCGGGCTGTCGTCGAAGTCGTCGTGACGATAGGTGAAGCCGAAGGCGGCCCCGACCTTGCCGGCCGGCAGGCTGAACAACTCGCCCGAGAAGCTGGCCTCGACCAGCGACTGCTCATAGGTGGTGTGACCCACGTCGACGCCGAACAGGAAGGCCTTCTCGGCGTCGGTGAACTGGCCGGCCAGGACGCGCGAGCTGAACCACGGGATGCCGGTCGGCAGGGTCGAGCAGTCGCCGCCCGAGATCGTCACCAGCGACTGGACGCAGTAGTTGCTCGCGCCGGCGGCCGTGGTGGCGGCGATGGCGTCGCTGTTGATCGAGCTGACCGAATAGGTGCCGTCCGACTTGCCGTACTGGCCATAGACGTCCCAGTCCCAGCCGCTCAGGAAGCCCAGCTTGGAGCCTTCCAGGAACTTGAAGTCGCCGCGCAGGCCGCCCAGGCCGCGATAGTAGTCGACCTTCTGGATCGAGTCGTAGGCCACCGCGATGACCGGATAGGCCGTGCCGCCGGCCGCGCCGAAGATGTTGTTCGGGTTGGTCGTGGCGACGGTGGGGAACAGCTGGCGGGCGCCGTTCTGTTCGGAGTTGCGGCGGTTGTAGAGGAACTCGCCATAGGCCTCGACGCCGGCGCCCAGGTCATAGCCGCCGGTCACGTAGAAGCTGGCCCGCTCGACCGGGCTGATGACCGTGGCCCGCTGCCAGACCGACGAGTCGTAGTTGGCGACCCGGTAGGTCTCCGGATAGTTGGCGCGCGCCACGCGGGCGAGGTTGGCGAAGGCGGCGTTGCTGGCCACGAAGCCCGGGGCGGTGTTGCCGGTGTACGAATAGCTCGTGCCCGGCTGCATGTACTGGAAGTAGCCGCCGTAGCCGCTGGTGTAGGCGACGTTGTTGATCTGGTTGAAGCACTTGTAGTCGCCGGTGGCCGGATCGGTCAGGTCGACGCGGGCGCCGTTGGTGGTGCTGTAGTAGTTGTCGGCAGAGCAGCTGGTGTAGTCGCGGTCGCCGCGACGCAGGGCCATCTGCTTGTAGTAGCTGGCCGAAGCGCTGATGTAGCCGCGGTCGAAGGTCTTGCCCCACGAGGCTTCGGCCGAATACTCCTGGCCGCCGCCGCCCTTGGCGAAGGGCGCGTTGCCGTAGACCCGCACCCGGCCGCCGTCATAGTCGGTCTTGGTGATGTAGTTGACGACGCCGGCCACGGCGTCCGAGCCGTAGATCGACGAGGCGCCGTCCTTGAGGATCTCGACGCGGTCGATCATCGCGTTGGGGATGGTGTTCAGGTCGACCGGACCGACCGTGCCGCGTACGCCCGACGGCGTCAGGCGGCGGCCGTTCAGAAGCACCAGGGTGCGGTTGGCGCCCAGGCCCCGCAGCGAGATGGTGTTCACGCCCGGGCCGCCGGTGACGTTGTAGCCGGTCAGTTCGTCGGCCACCTGGAACGAGCCGCTGGCCAGAGACGAGCTCTGGATGATCTCGGTGGTGTTGACCAGGCCCTCCAGTTCACTCTGTTCCGAAGTGATCACCTGGATCGGCGAGGCGCTGTTGTAGGCGTTGCGCTTGATGCGCGAGCCGGTGACGACGATGGCCTCGACGGCGTCGCCGTCTTCCGCGGCCTTTTCGGATTTGGCCGAAGCCTGGGTTTGCGTCTGCGCCCAGGCGCCGACGGGCGCCAGCCCCAGGCCGGCGATCACCGACGAGGCCAGCAGCAACTTGCGATCAAGCATCTAGAATATGCCCCCATGGATAGGTGTGCGTGGAAACTTCGCCCCTCGCGAAGCTCCTGCTCTGACGGGGTCTTTAGGACGCGGAAGCCGACCAGGGAGCGCGAACACGCCTCCCCAATCGATTTTTCATCCATATTTCCCGGCAAAGCCGCCTTCGTCGGCAATAGTTCGCCGCCGAAGATCATGGGCAGGACATTAGTTCGTCACAGTTCGGCCGTTATATCGCGACCGAAAGACATGTATTCTATTTAATAGTTTTGTGAATTCATTCTAGAAATACATAGATACTGATGGATACCTTCTCCATCTTGAAGGTTGTGAATGACAGCGTCTCGCCGCTGGAGGCGGATCGGACGGCCCCGCGACCGCCCGGCTTTTGGGCGCCGCAGGCGTTTGCGGGTGAATCGGAGCGCGCCGTTCCCCCTTCCCATGAACGTATCGATCCGCCCGATCGCCGCGCAGGCGGGGAAGCTCGGAGACGGGATCGGGCGATCACCTCAGCGCCGCCGGGAGACCCGCCAGATGACGTCGCCGACGTCGTCGGCGACCAACAGGCCGTCGCGCAGGTCCAGCGCCACGCCCACCGGCCGCCCCAGGGCCTCGCCGTCGGCGTTGAGGAAGCCCGTCAGGATGTCTTTCGGCGGACCCGACGGCTTGCCGCCGGCGAAGGGCACGAAGACCACCTTGTAGCCGCTGTGGGGCTTGCGGTTCCACGACCCGTGCTGGCCGATGAACGCCCCGCCGCGCGACGGCCCAAGCAGGGCCGAGCCGCCGTCGAAGGCCAGGCCCAGCGAGGCGGTGTGCGGCCCCAGCGCATAGTCCGGCTTGATCGCCCGGGCCACCAGGTCCGGCCGCTGCGGCTTGACCCGCGCGTCCACGTGCTGGCCGTAATAGCTGTAGGGCCAGCCGTAGAACCCGCCGTCCTTCACCGAGGTCATGTAGTCGGGCACCAGATCGCTGCCGATCTCGTCGCGCTCGTTGACCACCGTCCACAGCGCGCCGGAGGTCGGCTCCCAGTCCATGCCGTTGGGATTGCGCAAGCCGGTGGCGAACAGCCGCTTGGCGCCGGTGGCCACATCGATTTCCCAGATCGCGGCCCTGCCCTCTTCTTCCGCCAGGCCGTTCTCGCCGACATTGCTGTTGGAGCCGACGGTGGCGTAGAGGCGCGTTCCGTCGCGGCTGGCGATCAGGCTCTTGGTCCAGTGGTGGTTGCGCGGCCCGGCCGGCAGGTCGGTCACCCGCTGGCGCGGCGCGGTGATGGCGGTCTCGCCTTCCTTGTACGGAAAGGCCAGCACCGCGTCGGTGTCGGCCACGTAGAAGGTTTCGCCCACCAGGGCCATGCCGAACGGCGAGTTCAGGCCCGACAGGAAGGTCGAGCGCAGGTCGGCGACGCCGTCGCCGTTGGTGTCGCGCAGCAGGGTGATGCGGTTGGCGCTCTTGGTCGCCGCGCCCGCGCGCTTCATCACCATGCCCTGGATCTTGGCCTTCAGGCCCTTGCCGTCCTCGGGCTTGGGCGGGGCGTTGGTCTCGGCCACCAGCACGTCGCCGTTGGGCAGCACGTGGATCCAGCGCGGATGATCCAGCTTGTCGGCGAAGGCCTGCACGACCAGCCCTTCGGCCGGACGCGGCGCGCCGCCGGCCGGCCAGCCCCTGGCGGGCGCGATGTTGACCGTCGGCAGCAGCGTCTTCTTGGGCGCCGGCAACTGCGGGTTCGCGCCGGTGCCGGCGGCCACGTCGAGGTCGGCCCGCTCGCCGCAGGCCGCCAGGCTCAGCGCCGCCGCGCTCGCGGCGACGACCAGCAGCCGCTGCATCAGGCGCGTCGGCGGAACAGGCCCAGCAGGGCCAGCAGCACCACCGCGCCGACGGTCGAAACCACCAGGCTGCCGATCCAGCCGGTCGCCCCCAGGCCCAGCATGCTGGCCAGGAAGGCGCCGATCAGCGACCCGACCAGGCCCACGACCAGATTGGTCAGCAGCCCGTGGTCGCGCTTCATGATCTTCTCGGCCAGCCATCCGGCGAAGATACCGATGATGATCGCGCCGATGAAACCCACGCCGTTCATGCCGTCTTCCTCCTGCAGCCCTTGGCGGTGAGGGAAATGCGCGGAGTGCGGCAGAGGTTGCCTTGGGCCGGCGCGAGCCCCCTCCGGCCCTCCGGGCCACCTCCCCCAGAGGGGGAGGATCTATCGCTGCAGATGCTCCCCCTCTGGGGGAGCTGTCGCGGAGCGACTGAGGGGGCCGCGCGGCGGAAGGTCTTGGCGACGCGCCAGGGTCGAGCCATGGTCCGCGCCTTGCATCGCGTCGAGCGCCCCATGGTCCACCCCGTCTTCGCCGACCTGCCCGTCACCGTGTTCGAGGAGATGAGCGGTCTCGCCCGTGAGCTGGGGGCGATCAACCTGGGCCAGGGCTTCCCGGACGACCAGGGGCCGATCGCCCTGCGGCGCAAGGCCGGGCAGGCGCTGATCGAGGGCTCCAACCAGTATCCGCCGATGCGCGGCCTGCCGGAACTCCGCCGCGCCGCAGCCGGCCACTACGGCCGCGCCCAGGGCCTGGACCTGGATCCCGACCGCGAGATCATCGTCACCTCGGGCGCGACCGAGGCGCTGGCGGCGGCCTTCCTCAGCTTGATCTCGCCCGGCGACGAGGTGGTGCTGTTCCAGCCGCTCTACGACGCCTATCTGCCGATGGTGCGGCGCGCGGGCGGGATCCCGCGCCTGGTGCGCCTGACCCCGCCGCACTGGCGGTTCGACCAGTCGATGCTGGAGGCCGCCTTCAGCGACAAGACCAAACTCGTGGTGCTCAACAGCCCGCTCAACCCGGCCGGCGTCGTCATGCCCGACGAGGACCTGGCCCTGCTGGCGCAGTTCTGCGTGCGCTTCGACGTCACCGCCGTCTGCGACGAGGTGTGGGAGGCCGTGGTCTTCGACGGCCGCGCCCACAAGCCCCTGATGACCTTCCCCGGCATGCGCGAGCGGACGGTGAAGATCGGCTCGGCGGGCAAGATGTTCGGCATGACAGGGTGGAAGGTCGGCTTCCTGTGCGCCGCCCCGCCCCTGGCCCGCGCGCTGGCCGGCGCCCACCAGTTCCTGACCTTCACCACCCCGCCCAACCTGCAGGCCGCCGTAGCCTTCGGGCTGGACGCGCCGGGCGACTGGTTCGAGGCCATGCCGGCCGGCCTGCAGCGCTCGCGCGACCGGCTGGCGACGGGCCTGCGGCAGGCGGGTTTCACCGTGCTAAGCAGCGGCGGCACCTACTTCCTCAATGTCGACCTCGCCGCCTCGGGCATCGAGGAACCCGACCGCGCCTTCGCACTGCGGGCGGTGCGCGAGCATGGCGTGGCGGCCATTCCGGTCTCGGCCTTCTACGCGGAGGATCCGGTGACCAGCGTGCTGCGGCTGTGCTTCGCCAAGGGCGACGACGTGCTGGACGCGGCGGTGGAGCGGCTGGCGCGGGCGCGCGCCGGCTAGGGATGCGCCGCGGCCCAGTCCATCACCTCCTGCAACGGCGCGACCCACACCTCTTTCGGATTGGCTTTCAGCCAGGCCAGCAGTTCCCGGTGCGCCGGGTTCGACACCTGCAGGTAATCCCCGCCCACGCCGTGGAACAGGAACACCGCCACGCCGCCGCCGGCCGCGGCGCTCTTGGCGAAATCGATCAGCTGGGCGCCGGTGACGCCTTCGGGAAAGCCGCGCGAGGGCACGTGCATCGGATCGATCTTCGCGCCGGCCAGATCCTGCGGCGTCGTCACCACGCCGCGCGCATAGGTCACCAGGTTCGAGGCCCGCAGCGCCTCCAGATAGTCGACGCCGCCGGCCTTGCTGGCCCCGCAGGGCGTGGCGAAGCCGTGGCGGGCCTTGCCGTCGATGGCGGTCAGCAGGACGTTCTGCTGCTCGATCTCCTTGAGCAGGCTGGCGGGGGTGTAGGCCTCGGCGACGTAGCGCGGATCGGCCGGAAAGCTGGCGGCCGGGCAGGCGTGAAAGATCGTGTGGTTGGCCAGCTCGTGCCCGCCGGCGGCGACGGCGCGCCAGCGCGGAATGTCGGCCGCCTTCACGCCCGACAGGAAGAAGCTGCCCTTGAGGCCCGCCGCGTCCAGCGCCGGTACGGCGTTGTCGAGCTGTGAGGCCAGGGCGTCGTCATAGGTCAAGGCCACGGCCGCCTTGGCGCCGTTCGGCCATTGGGCGGCGTTGGCGGCGGTGATCCCGCACGCAAGGCTAATGACGATCGCCAGCAGCGCCTTCATCGGCCGCCCTCTCCCTTTGTTGTTGGGGGACGCTAGGGGCGGCCGGGGAAGGAGGCAACGGGATTAAGGAAAACAAATTTCCCCCTCCGCTCTCGATTGTCATCCCCGCCGCAGCGAAGCGGAGCGCCGGGATCTCCCACCGTTCAGAATCCGCAAGCGTGGGAGGTCCCGGCTCTACGGACCGCTGACGCGCTCCTTCGGCCGGGATGACAATGATGGGGACTGGCGAAAGCGCCCCCTAAGCCGCCACCCGCTCCTCGTCCCGCACGCTGCGGCGGAAATCCCGAGGCGAGCAGCCGTACTGGTCGCGGAAGGCGCGGCTGAAGTGGGCGCTGCCGTTGAAGCCCCAGCGAAAGCAGATCTCCGAGATCGAGAGGCGCGCGAACTGCGGGCTGGCCAGGTCGTTGCGGCAGCGCTCCAGGCGGCGGGTGCGCAGATAGTGGCTGAAGGTCTCCTCGACGCCCTCGAACAGCTTCTGCACGTAGCGCGGCGAGACGCCCTCCTCGTCGGCCACCCGGCGGATGGTCAGGTTCGGGTCGGGCAGCAGGGTCTCGATGGTCTGGCGCAGGCGCTGCAGGTGGGCGCTGCGGGCGTCGGTCGGCCAGGCCGCGCCGCGCTCCTCGCCGGCTTCCAGCAAGCACAGGCCCAAGAACTCGGCCAGGGCCAGCTCCACGGGGCGCAGCTGGTCGACGGTCAGGTCTTCCAGCGAGTCGGCGGTCGAGCGCAGCAGGCCCGACAGGATGTGCTTGACCCCGCCCTCCCCGCGCAGCCGGCCGACCCGCAGGGCGCGCGGCGCGACCAGGCGATGGTTCAAAGCGACGCGCGGCGCCCGGACGAACATCAGCCGGCAGCGGGTGGAAAGGCGCAGGGCGGCGGCCTGGCCGGTGGGGCCGAAGGCGATGTCGCCGACCGTCAGGTCTTCGGCCAGGTCATCGCTGACCACCGCCGCCTGGCCGTCGAGCAGCACCGCCATCCACACCGCCGCCGGCTGGTTGGTCAGGCGGCCCGAGATGGTCTGGGCCCCGGCGTTGACCAGGGCGAACTCGATGCCCAGCGGGCTGGTCAGGCAGACCACCGAGGTCGAGGCCGGCTCCAGCTCCGACAGCCCCTCGACCGGCAGGCCCAGGCGCGACATGGCCTCGCGCCAGGCGTCCGAACGCTCGGCCCGGGGATAGCTGTCGGTGCTGAACGACCAGGCCCGCAAGGCGGATCAGGCCTTGGTCGGGAAGATGTCGCGCGGGATGCGCACGTGGCAGCCCTGCTTGCCGTCGACCACCTGGGTGACGCCGAAGTCGGAGGCCACGCTCATCAGCGAATAGGCGTCGTTCTTGCTCAGGCCCACGTGATCGGACAGCAGGCTCAGCATGTTGAGGGAGGCTTGCTTCATGGCCACGTTCAGGTCCTCGTCGAACCCGTGGACGATCCACCACTTGGGGGTCTCCAGCAAAGGCCCGGGGGTCTCGAAATCCTTCCGCAGCACGATCTGCATCAGGACGTTGAGCGAACTTTCGATCGCGGTGCCTGAAAGTTCGCCATCGCCCTGGCTGACGTGGGGATCTCCAATGGAGAACAGGCCGCCCTCCACCTGCACGGGATAGTACATCGTCGCCCCCGCGCCGATGCGCCAGTTGTCGATGTTGCCGCCGTGCAGGCCGGGCGGGATGGTGCTGACGCGACCGTCGACGGCCGGCGCGACGCCGGCCGTGCCCAGGTGTGGTCGGGCGGGAATGCGCACGCCCGGCAGCGCGCTCTGGCGGTCGCATTCGGGGCAGTTGGTGATCGTGCCCGGCGTCAGGTACTTGCCCGGAAAGTCGTAGGCGTAGAGGGCGCTGGCGGTGTTGAAGTCGGCGTCCAGCTCGTAGATCGTCACCCGCTCCTTCTCGCCGAACTCCTTGTAGAGATAGCCCCAGTTGGCCGCGAGGTTGGAGCCGTAGCGGTTGCGCGGAACCATGCGCAGATAGCGCACCTCCAGTACGTCTCCGGGCTTGGCGTCCTCGACATAGATCGGGCCGGTCATGATGTGGACGCCGGGATTGCGGTCGTCCTCCGGCACCTCGGTGAAGATGCGGGTGACCGCCTCGTCCATCATCAGGTCGGGGGCGTCGCCCGCGTGGTGGGTGATGGCCTCGGCCTGGATCAGGTCGCCGCTCTTGATGCGCAGGGCCGGCTTGATCGAGGGATCGAAGTATCCCCAGTGGATGGTCTCGGGCGTGGCCTTCAGGTGGTGCAGGGCGCCGGGCGCGACGTCCGGGCGGACCTGGCCGGGTTCGCAGATGAAGGGCATCGGAAGTGTCCTCTCAGGCGGCAGCCAGCGTGACGCTGGTCATGCTCAGCGAGCCGTGCTCGATGTGGTCGGGGGAAAAGCGGGCGACGTCGCCGGGCAGGCGCGCGCCCAGCACGTAGAGCAGCGGCCAGTAGTGGTCGGCCGTCGGGACGGCGCGGCGGGCGTCCTCGCCCAGCTTCTCGAATTCGACGGCGGTCAGCGGCTGATCATCCGCGATCGCCGCCTTGATCGCCTCGTTGAAGCGCTGCGACCAGTCGTAGGGCGCGCAATGCCGGTCGCCCCAGTCCATGGCCGGCAGGTTGTGGACGATGTTGCCGGTGCCGACGATCAGCACGCCCTCGTCACGCAGCGGGGCCAGGCGCCTGCCCATCTCGTAGTGCCAGTCGGGCGACTTCGTGCCGTCCATCGACAGCTGGATCACCGGCACGTCGGCGTCTGGATACGCCTTGCACAGCACCGACCAGGTTCCGTGGTCCAGGCCCCACTGGCGCTCGTCCAGCACCACCGGGATCTCGGGCGACAGCAGGTCGCGCACGCGGGCCGCAAGCTCCGGCGAGCCGGGCGCCGGGTACTGCACCTCGAACAGGGCGCGGGGGAACGAGGCGCCGAAGTCGTGGATGGTGCGCGGGCTGGTCATGGCCGTGACGCCGACGCCCCGGGTGATCCAGTGGGCCGAGACGCAGAGGATGGCCTTGGGCTTGCCGTGCGCGGCCTCGATCTCCTCGGCCATGGCCCGCCAGGTCCTGGTGGTGTCGTTGGTCTCCAGCGCGATCATCGGGCTGCCGTGACCGAAGAAGACGACGGGAAGGCGCGAGGTCATCTCAGGCGGCCTCCACCGGAGCGGCCGGGGTCTCAGGCCCCTTCATCCGCGCCCACTGGGCCTGGTAGCGCGGGGCGAGCCAGCGATTGAACTGCACCTGCGCCCCCTCCTGCCAGGAGTAGCGGCCGCGGATGGCGAAGCGCGAGCGCAGGCCCTTCTGGACCAGCTCGTCGACATGCATGTCCTGGGCGATGATCTGGCCGGCCGAGGTCATGATCATCTCCAGCCGCTCCTTGAAGCCGTAGCTGTCACGCGCGCCGGGGGCGACCAGGATGCCGGTGTCCTGGGCCATGGTCTCAGGCCCCGTGGGGCGCAGTATCAGGTAGATGACCATGTCGCTGGTCATCACGAGCGACAGGGTCGGCGGGATGTTGGCGAAGGTCGCCCGGCCCCGGTCCTCGTCCGACAGCTTGGGGAAGATCGGCAGCACCGCCTTCTGGGTCGGATTGAAGCTGGCGTCCGGGTGCAGAGTGCCGTTGTAGCGCAGGAAGCCCGCGTCGCCGGGCGCGGCCTCGGGGAAGCTGGCCAGCTCGCTGGGGATGAAGTCGTGCAGCACGCCGCGGTGCAGCTTGCTGGCGTGGTAGCCGTCGTTGTTGTTCTCGAACATCACCTTCCAGTTCCAGGCGAACTGGCCGGTCATCGGTTCGAGCGCCTCGGCGGCCTCCAGGTCGAAATTGGCGATGGCGGCTTCGACGGCCTTCAGGCGCGGGGCCAGGGGCTCGGCGTCCGCATCGAAATTGACGAAGATGAAGCCCAGCCAGATCTCGACCTTGAAGGTCGGCAGGCTGATCTTCTTCTTGTCGAAGCCGCAGGTGCGGTCCATGGCCGGGGCGTTCACCAGGTCGCCGTTCAGCGAATAGACCCAGTGGTGATAAGGGCAGACGAAGCCGCGGGCGTTGCCCTTGCCCTCGGCCACCAGCATGGCGCGGTGCTGGCACACCGACGACATCGCCTTGATCTCGCCGGCCCGGTTGCGGGTGACCAGGATCGGCTCGCCGACGATCTCGGTGGTGAAGAAGTCGCCGGGCTCCTGCACCTGGTCCACACGGCCCACGCACAGCCATTCGCGGTCGAACAGGGCGGCCTTCTCGAACTCGTAGAAGGCAGCGTCGGTGTAGCAGGCCGGCGGCAGGGTCTCGGCCGCGCCCACCTCGTGGGTGGAGCTGGACAGCCCGTCGAAGAAGGCGTCGCTGAACAGGGTCACGGCCGGGCGCTCGCTTTTGGGAGAAGACCCCTCAAGGCTGGCGCCGCCAAACGCCCCGGTCTTGCTCCAGCGCGCACGAAAACTTGGTCAGCGGCAGGCCCGGGCCGCACGGTCGCCCGCCGATCGGGCGCTGCTGTCGCCGTGCTGCGCAAGGACCCCGCTTTTGACCATACGCGCACGAGAGGCGGGCAAGAGACAGTGCGCGCTGAGGCAAGACCGTGATTTTTCAGCCGCCTAGGCTCATCGCCAGACAGTCACCAAAGGTCGACCCCATGCTTGCCGAAGCCCCGCCCGTCCTGGCCAGGAAGCCGCTGAAAGACGACTTCGGCGCGGAGATCCTCGGCGTCGACCTGCCGACCGCCACCGACGCCGAGCTCGACGGCGTGGTCGCCGCTTTCCACGCCCACGGCGCGGTGCTGGTGCGCGACCAGAAGATGACCCCGGACGACCTGATGGCCTTCATCGGCCGGTTCGGCGATCCGGAGGACCACACCCAGACCCGCTTCACCCTGCCGGGCTATCCGAAGATCTTCATCCTCTCCAACCGCGTGGTCGACGGAAAGCCGATCGGGGCCCACAACGACGGCGTCGGCTGGCACACCGACTACAGCTACAAGCCGCAGCCCGTCATGCTGACCATGCTCTACTGCGTGGAGGCGCCGGAGGAAGGCTCCGACACCCTGCTGGCCGACGGCTGCGCGGCCTGGGAGGCGCTGAGCGCCGAGAAGCAGGCCGAGCTTCTGCCGCTGCGCCTGCACCACAGCTACAAGCACTTCATGGCCACCCGCGAGTTCGGGGCCCAGATCCTGTCGCCCGAGATGGAGGCGGCCAATCCCGACGTCGAGCACCCGCTGATCCGCACCCACCCGGCCGACGGCCGCAAGGCGCTGTGGCCCTCGACCGGCACGGTGACCAAGGTGATCGGCAAGCCCGGCCCGGATGGCCTGGCCCTGCTGGACGAGCTGGTCGAGTTCATGACGCAGGAACGCTTCGTCCACCGCCACAAGTGGCGCGTCGGCGACATCCTGATGTGGGACAACCGCTGCACCCTGCACACCGGCACCCTGTACGACGACAAGAAGTACTTCCGGACCATGCACCGCTTGTGGGTGAAGGGCGACGCGCCGTTCTGACCCTTTTTCTTGTCATCCCGGCCGAAGGCGCGAAGCGCCGTAGAGCCGGGATCTCCCAGGCCGGCCGTCGACGTGGGAGATCCCGGCGTTCCGCTACGCTCCAGCCGGGATGACACATTAGGGTGCGGGCCGCCTTCCCCTCTTGGAGTTCAACAATGACCCAGACCTGGCTGATCACCGGCGTGTCCGGCGGGCTCGGGCGCGAGATCGCCGCGGCCGCCCTGGCGCGGGGCGACGTCGTCGCCGGCACGGTGCGCAGGGCCGCCGACGTCGCCGCCTTCGAGGCCCTGGCCCCCGGCCGCGCCCACGGCCTGGTGATGGACGTCACCGACCCGGTCGCCGTGGCCCAAGCCGTGAAGGCCGCAGAGGCCCTGACCGGCCGGATCGACGTGCTGGTCAACAACGCCGGCTACGGCCTGGTCGGCGCGGTGGAAGAGGCCTCGCTCGACGAGGTGCGCGCCCAGTTCGAGACCAACGTCTTCGGGCCGCTGACCGTGCTCAAGGCCGTGCTGCCGGCCATGCGGACGCGGCGCGCGGGCCGGATCGTCAACATCACCTCGGTGTCGGGCCTGGCGGTCTGGGCCGGCACCGGCGTCTACTGCGCCAGCAAGTGGGCGCTGGAGGCCCTGACCCAGTCCCTGGCCGCCGAGGTCGCCGAACTGGGGATCAAGGTCGTCAACGTCGCCCCGGGCGGCCTGCGCACCAGCTTCGCCAAGGGCTCCAAGACCATCGTGGCCGACAAGATCGCCGACTACGAGGGCCTGGCCCGCGACGCCGAGCGGATCATGGCCGACCATGCGGGATCCGAGCCCGGCGATCCGAAGAAGGCCGCGCTGGCGGTGCTGGCGATCGTCGACGCCGAGAACCCGCCCCTGCACCTGCTGCTGGGCGACGACGCCCTGAAGTACGCCGCCTACGCCGCCGACGGCCTGAAGGCCGACATCGACGCCTGGCGCGAGCTCTCCCTTTCCATCGCCTTCGACTGAACGAGGACTTCCCCGTGACCAACACCCTGATCTTCGTCGACCTGGCCAGCGACGACCCCGCCAAGGCCGGCGAGTTCTACGCAAAGGTGTTCGGCTGGCAGAACGACGCCCGGCCGCAGGGGATCTATCACCGCATGGTCCCGGGCGGTCAGTTCAAGAACCCCGACGGCTCCGACAGCCAGATCGGAAACCTGCACCTTGGCATCTTCGACGCCGCCAACGCCCGCCCGCATCCGGAGGTGGCGGGGGTCGAGCCGCGCACCCTGTCGACCGACGGCCGCAAGCCGCGCATCTGGATCCTGATCAGCGACGACGACAGCGCCGACCGGATCCTCGGAACCGCGCAAGACCTGGGCGCGACCCTGCTCTGGCGCGATCACTACTGGGCCGAGTTCAACGGCTACAACCACGCCTTCCGCGACCCCTGGGGCAACGAGATCGTGCTGTGGGGCAAGGCGGGGCAGAACCCGCAGGTGCCGGAGAGCTTCAGCAAGGAATGATCCCTCTCCCCTTGCGGGAGAGGGTGGCCCGCGAAGCGGGTCGGGTGAGGGGTCGAAAATCCTGTCCGCTGCGGCGGCGGACAGGCTGGGCGTGGCGTCAAAAGTCTGAGAGACCCCTCATCCGTCATCCTTCGGATGACACCTTCTCCCGCAAGGGGAGAAGGACGCTTTGCGCACCTGCGAAGCCCCATATTGCACCGCACCCAACACCGGCGCATCATCCCGCGATAATCATAAAAGACCGCCGGGAGCGCGAGGATGTCGGACAAGGCCTATCAGCACGCGCCCGATCCGCCGTGGATCTTCCGGACCTATGCCGGCCACTCGACGGCGCAAAAGTCCAACGCGCTCTATCGCTCGAACCTGGCCCGCGGCCAGACGGGCCTTTCCGTCGCCTTCGACCTGCCCACCCAGACCGGCTACGATCCCGACCACATCCTTTCACGCGGCGAGGTCGGCAAGGTGGGGGTGCCGATCAGCCATCTGGGCGACATGCGCGCCCTCTTCAGCGAGATCCCGCTGGAGAAGATGAACACCTCCATGACCATCAACGCGCCGGCCGCCTGGCTGCTGGCGATGTATGTGGCGCTGGCCGACGAGCAGGGGGCCGATCGGCGCTTGCTTCAGGGCACCACCCAGAACGACCTGATCAAGGAATACCTGTCCCGCGGCACCTACATCTTCCCGCCGGGCCCGAGCCTGCGGCTGATCGGCGACATGATCGCCTGGTGCTATCGCGAGGTTCCCAAATGGAACCCGATGAACGTCTGCAGCTACCACCTGCAGGAGGCCGGCGCGACGCCCGAGCAGGAGCTGGCCTTCGCCCTGGCGACCGCCATCTCGGTGCTCGACACCGTCCGGGCCGGCGGTCAGGTGCCGGAAGAAGACTTCGAGATCGTCGCCTCGCGGATCAGCTTCTTCGTCAACGCCGGGGTGCGGTTCGTCACCGAGCTCTGCAAGATGAGGGCCTTCACCCAGCTGTGGGACCAGATCCTGCTGGAGCGCTACGGCGTGCAGGACAAGAAGGCCCGCCGCTTCCGCTACGGCGTGCAGGTCAACAGCCTGGGCCTCACCGAGCCGCAGCCCGAGAACAACGTCTACCGCATCCTGATCGAGGCCCTGGCGGTGACGCTTTCCAAGGACGCCCGCTGCCGCGCCCTGCAGTTGCCGGCCTGGAACGAGGCGCTGGGCCTGCCGCGCCCGTGGGACCAGCAGTGGTCGCTGCGGCTGCAACAGGTGCTGGCCTACGAGACCGACCTCCTGGAATACGAAGACCTTTTCGCCGGCAGCCACGTGGTCGAGGCCAAGGTCGCCGAGCTGTCGAAGGGCGCGCTGGAGCAACTGGCCCTGATCGACGAGATGGGCGGCGCGGCCAGCGCCATCGACTACATGAAGGCCCAGCTGGTGGGCTCGAACGCCAAACGGGTGCGGGCCGTCGAGACCGGCGAGCTGACCGTGGTCGGCGTCAACCGCTGGACCGACAGCGAGCCCTCGCCCCTGTCGGCCGGCGAAGGCAGCATCGAGACCGTCGATCCGAAGCTGGAGGCCGAGGTCGTCGCCCGCATCCAGGCCTGGCGCGCGGACCGTGATCCCGCCGCCGTCGAGGCTGCGCTGGCCGGGCTGAAGGCCGCCGCGATCGACGGTCGCAACATCATGGAGCCCTCGATCGCCGCCGCCCGGGCCGGGGTCACCACCGGCGAGTGGGCCGGGGCCCTGCGCGAGGTGTTCGGCGAGTATCGCGGCCCGACGGGCGTGGCCGTCGTCGTCTCCACCGGCGAGGCCGAGGATGTCGAGGCGGTGAAGGCCGAGGTCGAGCGGGTCTCGCAGGTGCTGGGCCGCACCCTGACCTATCTCGTCGGCAAGCCGGGCCTGGACGGCCACTCCAACGGCGCCGAACAGATCGCCACCCGCGCCCGGGCCTGCGGCATGGAGGTGGTCTATGACGGTATCCGCTCGACGCCGGAAGAGATCGTCCGCCGCGCCAAGGAGAGCCGCGCCCATGTCGTGGGCCTGTCGATCCTGTCGGGCTCGCACCTCGACCTGGTGCAGGAGGTCGTGCGGCTGATGCGCGCCGAGGGACTGGAGCACGTGCCCGTGGTGGCCGGCGGCATCATCCCCGAGGCCGACGCCCTGATCCTCAAGCAGATGGGCGTGGCGCGGATCTACACCCCCAAGGACTTCCGCATCACGCAGATCATGGGCGACGTTGTCCGGCTGGTCGAGGCGACGGCGCTGGAGCAGGCTTGAGTCCGGCGCGGCAAGCGCTACCTTTGCGGGCATGAATCCGCTCCGCAAGGTCGCCGACGGCGTCCGCGTCCACATGTCCGCCGCACAGCTTGGCCGCGAGATCGCGCCGACGGCGGCCTGGGGCGGCCTGACCCTGGGCGTCTGGGGCGGTTCGCCCGAGGTGCAGCCGCCGCTGTGGATCGCCGGTTTCGGCCTGGCCCTGGCCTTCTGGATCGCGGGCCGGCGCGAGGATGCGCCCGACCAGCCCTCGCCGGGCGTCTGGCGCGCCAGCCGCAAGACCCGGTTCCAGGCCCGCTGGAAACACCGCCTTCCCTTCGCGGGCCTGGCGATCGCGCTGCTGCTGACCGGCCAGTCCTGGTGGTACGGCGACCTCTGGGGCGTGATCTACGCCATGGCGCTGAACCTGGCCTTCGGCTGGCTGATCTGGCGGCGCCCGCCGCTGGAGCCCGCGGCCGTCGAACTGCGGGTCGACGAGACCGGCGTCTACGATCGCGGCCTGGGCTGGACCATCCCGTGGGCGGCGATCCAGGCGGTGCGCCCGCGCAGCGCCGACCGCCGCGGCAAGCTGTGCCTGCGCCTGGGCCCCAACGACCTGCCCGGCCTCACCCCCGCCGACCGCGCGGTGGGAACCGACATCGAGATCGATCTGGCCCCAACGGCCGTGGGCGTCGACACGGTGCGCGCCGAGATCCTGCGCCATCGCCCCGACCTCGATGCCGCTTCCAGCCAACGGCTCGACGGCGCGATCGTCGTCCCGATCCCCGGCGCGGCCACGGAATCCGACGAGCGCGACGACACCGCCCTGGGCGCGGTCGGCGTCATCCTGATCGCCCAAAACCCCGCCATCCTGCTGGCGATGGGCGGCTCGGACTAGCCGCCGAAGCCGACCAGAGCGCGGAAGGCGTCCTCGGTTCGCGCCCAGAGCGCCGGATCGCGCGGCGCGAAGGAAGGCTTGGCGCTCACCGCCCACATCATCTGCTCGCGCACATAGGCGTCGATGGCCGGGATGCGCGCGCCCACGCCGACCGCCTCGCCGGCCGCCTGCTTGCGGCGGCGCAGGTCCTCCAAGGCTTCGGCGGTTTCGGCCGGCAGGCGCACCTTATCGAGCAGGCGCGGCAGGCTCATTGGCGGTCGGTCGCCCGGATGCTCGCGCAGCCATTGCAGGGCCACCGCCGGCCTGATGACGTAGAAATACTTCTTCAGCCGAACCTCTTCGCGGCCCTCGATGAAGCTGCCCCACTGACGGCGGGCCAGGCCGTGATAGTGGCCGACATCACCGTGCAAATCGCGCCAAGCCAGGGCGATCGGTTCGAACACCGGGCGGAACCCCGGATCCTCGGCATAGAGAATGGGCGAGGACAGCCACTCGGAGACCACCGCGTTTCCGCGCGCCACCAGCTTCAGCGCCTTGCTCACGTCCCAGCCGCCGATGTCGAGATCATCGTCGATCGGGCGCTCGATGACGTCGCGCGACGGGGTCAGGGTCAGATAGTCGGCCACCGGCCGGGCATAGACGAACCGCACGTCGTAGTCGCTGTCGGGCGAGTGGAACCCCCAGGCACGGCTTCCCGACTCCACGGCCAGCAGGATGCGCACGCCTTCCTCGCGAGCGATGGCGTCAAGGCGCTCGACGACCTGGGCGCGGCGGTCTTCGGATACGGCGTCGGCGAAGCTGTGATCGATGGTCATCCTGGCGTTGTGGCCGCCGGAAAGCTTGACCGCAAGGCGTCAGTTCCGCGCCAGCCGCCAGGCCGCCGCGCAGCCCACCAGGGCCAGCGGCGTGAACGCCGCGAACAGCCAGGGGCCGTGGGCGAAGGCGGCGGTCGGGTCGATGCCGTGGCCAAAGCCCAGCAGGTTGGCCATGGCCCCGGCGGCGGCCGAGCCGGCCGCGCCGCCGATCAGTTGCACGGTCGGTACGGCGGACGAGGCCAGGGCCTGCTCCTCGACCGGCGCGCCGGCGATGGTGCGGCGGGCCAGGAACGCCCAGCACAGGCCAAAACCGCAGCCGACGGCCAGCAGCGACAGGCCCGTGCTCCACAGGCCGCCGCGCGTCACGGCCAGGGCCGATAGCGCCACCCCGACCAGGATCACCAGGGCGCCGGCGCGGATGGCCAGGGGTTCTTGCCTGGCCTTCAGGCGCGCGACCAGCATGGCGCAGACGGTCCAGCCCGCGGCGATGCCGCCAGTGACGTAGCCGGCGACCAGCGGCGAGGCGCCGTGGCGGGCCTGGATGAAGGCGGGTCCATAGACGGTGAAGCCGATGGCGGCGGCCTCGCAGGCGAACATGGTCAGAAGGCCAAGGCCGGTGGCGGTCGACAGGTCGGCGGCCGAGCGCGGCAGCAGGCGGTCGGGCGAGGCGCGGTTGACGGCCAGCATCGCCGCCATGGCCGCGACGCCGAGAAGCGCGCAGACGCCCGCGACGGGGGGCGAGGCCACGACCCCGGCCGCGCCGATCAGGCCGACGCCGACGACCAGCAGCAGCAGCTGGCGGCTGGGAATGCGGGTCGCGCCCGCCCGCCGCTTCTCGCCCGGCAGCATGGCCAGCACGGCGACGACGAAGACCACGCCCTGGACCACGAAGGCCCAGAACGCCCCGCGCCAGAAGCCGGCGGCGGCGAACACCCCGCCCAGCATCGGCCCCAGCAGGGTCGCCCCGCCCCACACCCCGGCCACCGCGCCATAGACGCGCGGCCACAGGCTTTCAGGAAACAGGGCCGTGATCGCCACGTAGCACAGCGCCACCACCGCCCCCGCGCCCAGGCCCTGCACCAGGCGGCCGGCGACGAAGGTGACGAAGTCGGGCGCCAGCGCGCTCATGGCGCAGCCGATCGCGTAGACCACGCCCGCGAAGGCCGTGGCGCGCCGTAGGCCAAGCCCCTGCGAGAGCTTGCCGCTGCACGCCCCGGCCACGATCGAGCCGATCAGATAGGCCGCCACCGACCAGCCGAAGTACTGGTGGCCGCCGATCTCGCGGGCGACGCTGGGCATGATGGTGGCGGTGACCAGGGTGTCGGCGGCGTTCAGCCAGATGCCCAGGCACAGCAAGCCGAAACGCGGCAGCAGGGCGCGGTCGAGCAAGGCGGTGCGATGGGCGGACATCCAAGGTCTCTGGTGCGGTCGCGTCCGACCGGGCAGGCGGTCATGCCCGTTTCCGCCCCGCTCGCCAAGCCGCCGCGGCGAACCGGACGGCGCGCCCAGCCGTTGCGGTCTGCGTGAAACCCGCTTCGCCCCAGGCCCTGGCGCTGGCCGAGATCGGCGGCCTGCTGCTGGACGCAGCCCTCGCCGGCCTTCTGCTGCTTGCGCTGGTCGACCGCATCGCGCCGCCGCAGGACCTGGCCTGGAAGCCGTTCTCCATCGATCAGCCGCTGGGCCTGGCCACGGAGGGCAAGCTGGCGCGGATCAGCGCCGATCCGGCCGCCTGCCGTGCGGCCCTGCGCGCCGGCGCCGTCGCCTTCGTCGACCAGCCCGTTCGCGAGGACGGCTTCTGCTCGACGCGCGACGCCGTGCGCGCGCAAAGCCGCCTGTCGCCCGCCGCGCCGGTCATGACCTGTCCGCTGGCCCTGCGCTACGCGGTCTGGGAGCGGCAGGTGCTGGAACCGGCCGCCCGGCGCCTGCTGGACAACGACCTCGTCCGGATCGAGCACCTGGGAACCTATGCCTGCCGGACGATCTACGGCCGCGCCGGTGAGCGGCCCAGCCAGCACGCCAGCGCCTCGGCGCTGGACGTCTCGGGCGTGCGCCTGAAGGACGGCCGCCGCCTGACCATCGCCGGCGACTTCCGCAAGGATGGCCCCGAGGGCCGCTTCCTGCGCGTCGCCCGGGCGGGAGCCTGCGACCTGTTCGGCGCGGTGCTGGGTCCCGACTACAACGCCGCCCACGCCGACCACCTGCACCTGGACCTCAGCTCCTATCGCCTGTGCCGCTGAAACCGCGACAATAAGCGCGGCGCACGCGGGGGTGCGACAGGGGCTCGACGCGCGCTATAGTTGGTCGAGTACCCGACGCGTAGATTCTGGAAATCCCGCCGATGCCGCACGCCGTCCTGGTGATCGACGACGATCCCCTGATCCGCGACTTCGTCGACCTGGTGCTGAGCCAGTCGGGCCACCGCGTGTCGGCCGCGCCCAACGGGACGATCGGCCTGGAGACCCTCAGCCACGCGCGCGCCGATCTGGTGCTGCTCGACATCCAGATGCCCGGCATGAGCGGGCTGGAGGTGCTGCGGCTGATGCGCAAGCATCGCAGGCTGCGCACCCCGGTGATGATGATCACCGCCCGCGGCGACATCGACACCGTCAAGCTGGCCCTGAACGAGGGCGCCAACGGCTATATCGTCAAGCCGTTCACCGCCGCCGACCTGTCCAAGCGCGTCAACGCCCTGCTGGCCCACGAGCCCAAGGCCGCGACGCCGCCGCCGGCCGCCAGGCCCGCGCCCCCGCGCCAGCCCGACACCTTCGAGATCGACTAGCCGTCCGGCCTGATCGAGACGCGTTGCAAGGCGCGCTGCGCGCCCGGCAACAGGAAATCCACGACGTAGCGGCCTTGGCGATCACGCAGCAGCCGCCGGCAGCGACGCTCGTCGAAGCCGGTGACGCACACCTGATCGTCCGTGACGACATAGGCTCCCACCACGGGCGCGCGGTTGAACAGGACGTATCTGCCGTCGGCCCCGAAACTTTCGTCGCCCTTGCCCCCGCCGTACGAGAACCGCGCGCCGACCACCGTCGCCTTGAGTTCCTCGCCGGTCAGCAGCTTCAGCCCTTGCGGCTCTCCCGCGAGCACAAGGCTCGCCAGCAGGATCATCATCCGACCGCCCCCTTCGATCGCCCGACTATCGCAGAAGGAGGATAGCGCGATCCAGAAGCGATCGCCTCGTCAGCCCCGCGCCCAGGCGACTTTCCGCGACCGCACCGACGCCCGCGTCTGCGCGGCGACCACCACCTGGGCCAGGATCGTCAGCAGGTTGCGCATGTCGATCGGCTTGGCGACGTGGGCGTCCATGCCCGCCTCCAGGCAGGTGCGGATCTGGGTGCTCATCACATCGGCGGTCAGGGCGACGATCGGCAGGTTGCGCCAGCGCGGGTCGGCGCGCAGGCGGCGGGTGGCCTCCAGCCCGTCCATCACCGGCATGTTGACGTCCATCAGCACGATGTCGAAGGCCTCGGCCTCGACGGCGGCCAGCGCCTCCTGGCCGTTCTCGACCTCGACCAGTTCGCAACCGAACGGCTCGAGGAACAGGCGGATGACCCGGCGGTTGATGGGATGGTCGTCGACCACCAGCACCCGCCGCCCGCCAAGCGAGGTCAGGGCGTCGAGCTCGAACACCGCCGACGCCTCGGCCGGGGCGATCGCGGCCGGCGCCGGGGCCTCGACGACATCGGCCAGGAACCGCAGGGTGAACAGCGAGCCCTCGCCCTCGCGGCTGCGCACGTTGACCGAGCCGCCCATCAGCTCGGCCAGCCGCCGGGTGATGTTCAGCCCCAGGCCCGAGCCGCCGTAGTTGCGGGTGGTCGAGGCGTCGGCCTGGGTGAAGGCGCCGAACAGCTTGTCCAGCGTGGCCGAACTCATGCCGATGCCGGTGTCGCTGACGGTCAGGCGCACGGCCTGGCGGCCGCTGTTGGGCTCCAGCGCGCAGGCCAGGGTCACCTCGACCCGGCCCTCGCTGGTGAACTTCAGGGCGTTGGACACCAGGTTGGCCACGCACTGGCGCACTCGCACCACGTCGAACATCAGGCACGGCGGCGGATCGCCGTCGACATTGAACGACAGGACGATGCCCTTCTCGCGCGCGGTCGGCTGGAAGCCGTTGACCAGGCGGCCGACGGTCTGGACCAGGTCGCCGGCCGTCGGGGCTATATCCAGCTTGCCGGCCTCGATCTTCGACAGGTCGAGGATGTCGTTCAGCAGCACCAGCAGGGTCTCGCCGGAGTCGATCAGCAGGTCGACCTGCTCGCGCTGCCGGCCCTCCAGGTGGTCGGCGCGCAGGGCCTGGGCCATGCCCAGCATGCCGTTCAGCGGCGTACGCAGCTCGTGGCTCATCACCGCCAGGAACGAGGACTTGGCGTCGCTGGCCGCCTCGGCCCGGCCGCGGGCGTCCTTCAGATTGGCCTGGGCCCGGCGCATGTAGACCGCCCAGGCGATCCCGCCGACCACCAGCAGGGCCATCAGGGCGGCGATGACGCCAGTGGCCTGGGCCAGGCGGCGGGTCAGTTCGACCTCGGCGGTCAGGCGGCGGCTTTCGCTGCGCTTGGCCCGCAGTTCGGCCTCCAGGGCCGACGAGATCTGGGCGGCGGTGGCGGCCTGGGTGGCGCTGGTCTCGCGGGCGTGGGAGACGCGCCAGCGGTCGAACAGGGCGAAGGCGTCCTTGCCGCGCCCCTCCGCGTTGGCGATGTAGGCCTCGACCAGCAGACGGCCGATGGGATCGGGGCGCGCCGCGCGCGGCGGCGCCTGGTCGAGCACCGCCAGGTCGGCGCGGGCCCGGGCCGCGTAGCCGGTGCGCGCCAGGGCCTTGGCCCGCAGGCGCAGCATCGACACCGACACCCGGTCGCGCGGCGCGGCCAGGGCAGGGCCGGCGTCGACCAGGCAGCGCAGAACCGCCCGCGGGTCGTCGCGGGCGTCGGCGATCACCGCGCACAGGTTCTGGTCCCAGGTCAGCAGGTCCTGGTCGCCCGTGGCCTCGCTCATCCGGTGGTGCATCTGGGCGAACCGCTCGGCGGCCTGGATCTCGCCCAGCTCGGCGGCGGTGTAGGCGATGTCGTACAGCCGCTCGATCTTGCGCATGTAGAAGGCGTCGCGCTCGTCCAGCCGCGCGGCCTCGGCCATGTGGTCCAGGGCGCCGTCCTTGTCGCCGATTTCCGACAGCGTGTAGGAGTGCACCTGGTGGGCCTCGGCCAGCAGCGGCCGGGCGATGGAGCCGCGCTCCTCCAGGTCCTCGAACAGCTCGCCGGCGAACTGGCTGGCCTGGGTCCAGCGGCCGCTGCGGGCCAGCAGGCGGATGCGCTCGACCCCGGCCATCAGGCCGATCTCGCGACCCGAGCCTTCCAGGAACCTGGCCCAGCGGGCGTCATCGACGCCGCTAGGTCCCCGGGTCTCCAGCTCGTAGGCGGCCTCCATCATCTCGGCCAGGGTGGTCAGCTCGGCGTCGCCGTCGGAGCGGGCCGTGGCGCGCACGGTGGCGATCCAGTCCTTGAAGGCCTGGTCGACGTGATTGCTCTTGTAGGCGTAGAGCACCCGCCACAGGGCGTAGAGCCGCGTGTCGCCCCGCTGGCGCAGGGCGCGGCGACCCGCCCGCTCGACATCCTCGTTGGCGTGCGGCGCGGGCCCGACCCGCTGGACGCCGATCTCGCGATAGAGCGTCTGCAGCTTGCCCGCCTGGCCGCCGATATCAGGCGACGCGGCGCGGGCCGGCAGGACGCCGGCCAGGGCGACGAGCGCGAGCAGCAGGGACAGGATTCGCTTCAAGCGGCGGGTCCTCGATTGACCCGTATTTCCTAGCGGCAACCTCTTACGCTGACGGTTAATTTCCGACGGGGCGCGTCCCTAGGCCGCACCAAAAACCGCCGTTATCACGTGACGGTGGAGCACGCCTCAGATGGTCGCCCCGCCGTCCACCACCAGAGCTTGCCCCGTCATGAAGCTGCCCGCGCTTGACGCGAGATAGACCGCCGCCCCGGCGATCTCGTCCGGCTCGCCGATTCGGCGCAGCGGCACGCCGGCGGTCGAGCGCTCCAGGGTCTTGGGGTCGTCCCACAGGGCCTTGGCGAAGTCGGTCTTGATCAGGCCCGGCGCGATGCAGTTCACCCGCACGTTGTCGGGTCCGAACTCGTGGGCGAGGTTGCGCGCCAGCTGGAAGTCGGCCGCCTTGGAGATGTTGTAGGCCCCGATGATGGCGTTGCCGCGCAGGCCGCCGATCGAGCTGACGATGACGATCGAACCGTCCTTCCGCTCGCGCATCTCCGGGGCGACCATCGAGATCAGCCAGTGATTGCTGATGATGTTGTTGTCGAGGATCTTGCGGAACTGGTCGTCGCTGATCCCGGCCAGCGGACCGTAATAGGGGTTGCTGGCGGCGTTGCAGACGCAGATGTCGATGCGGCCGAAGGCGGCGCGGGTCTCGTCGACCAGGCGCTGCAGATCCTCCTTCGAGGCGATGTTGGCCGGCACGGCGATGGCGGTTCCGGCGCCGTGCTTTTCATTGAGCGCCGTCGCGACCTCCTCGCAGGGGCCGGCCTTGCGCGAGGAGATCACCACCTTGGCCCCATGCTCGGCCATGCGCTCGGCGATGGCCTTGCCGATCCCGCGCGAGGATCCGGTGATGACGGCCACCTTGCCGGACAGGTCGAAGAGGCTCACGGCGCGCTCCCTAAACGTTTGTTTGAATTTCCGGCACAGTGGCCCCGGCGACCGGGCCGGTCAACCGGCTTGCGAAAAATCAGCCGGCGCCTGTCGGGACGGGTCGACGCCGGTCGTCCTTGGGCCGAACACTGCTTCCAACGATACGGAGAAGACGCCATGGCCCTCGACGCCGCCCCCGCCGCCGCCCCGACCGCCGCGCACGAACTGGTCCTGACCCGGATCATCGACCAGCCGGCCGAAAAGCTCTTCAAGTGCTGGACCACGCCCGAGCTGCTGCCCGAATGGTTCTGCCCGCCGCCCTGGCGCGTCAGCCATGCCGAGATGGACGTGCGCACCGGCGGCTCCAGCCTGATCGTCATGAGCGGTCCGAACGGCGAGGAGATGCCCAACCGCGGCGTCTACCTTGAGGTCGTCGAGAACCAGCTGATCGTCTTCACCGACGCCTTCACCAGCGCCTGGGTTCCGTCCGACAAGCCGTTCATGGTCGGCATCGTCCGCTTCGAGGACCTGGGCGGGGGCCAGACCCGCTACACCGCCATCGCCCGCCATTGGTCGGCCGAGGACAAGGCCATACACGAGCAGATGGGCTTCCACGAAGGCTGGGGCGTCGCCGCCGACCAGATGACGGCCCTGGCGGCGAGGCTCTGAGCCTTGCGACCTAGCAGGTCTTCGTCAGGCCCCGCGCCTTCACCCCCGCGCAAAGGCGGACGTTGAAGTCGGCGATGATGACGTCACTGTCGCCATGCCGCTGCAAGACCGCGAGCACGACCTTGCTGCTGCCGGGGCCTACGCCGGCCAACTGATCGATGAAGGGCTTGCTGTCGCCGAGGATGTTGACCTCGCGCCGATCGGCCTGCGTCAACTGGTCGGGCGACTTGATGAACTTCCGCCCCAGGGGCGTGCGCAGGAAGGCGGCGAGGTCACGCAGCGATTGGGCTTCGAGGCTGGCGGCGTAGTAGCGGGTCAGTCCGTCCAGCACCTTGGCCTTGAGGGCCGCCTTGCCGCCCAACAGCGCCTCGTCGACGGCCGCGACGAACACGGGATTGGGCGTGACCTTGCCGTCGGGCGAGACCTCGCGCATCACCTGCGCCCGCATGGGGCCATAGATGATGTCGAGCGCTCCGCCGATGCTGGTGTCGAAGTCCATGGCCCTGACCACGTCGCGCGCCAGGGTCAGCTGAGCCGGATCCAGGGGCTGGTCGCCGATGGCCACGGCGACCGCGGCCTCGGGCCCCACGACCGGCGAGGCCATCGCGGCCGGCGTGGGCGAGGCCATCGCGGCGATGGCCGCGAGCAATGCGACCACACCGCTCAGACGGCGGCCCGGCCCGATGCGTTCACGAGCAACCAGCATGCCTTCGCAGCCCCCTTTGCGACCACATGCTTCCTAGACGACAGACGCGCGGATGTCTGCAATCTAAGAGAGAAATCTACCGTCCCTCTCCCGCCAGCTTCTCGTAGTAATCCGCCAGCACCTTGAAGGCGGCCTTGCGCCGGCCGGTGGGCGAGATCAGGCCCTTGCGGTTCCAGCCCTGCTGGTAGACCGGGTGCTGGCGGCGGGGTGAGCGGAAGTCCTTGAGGATCCAGGGAGACATGCCCCGCAGTGACGGCGCGTTGGCCGCCATGGCCAGGGTCTGGACATAGTAGCGGGCCTGGAAGTCCTCGGAGAACTTGCGCATCAGGGCCGGGTCGCTGAACCCGGCCAGGGCGTCGGCGCCGAACTCGGAGAACACCATCGGCTTGTCGGTCGGCCGCCAGGCGATCTTGGCCACCGCATCCAGGCTGTCGTCGGAATACCAGCCGGCATAGGTGTTGACCGCCAGCACGTCGAGCTTGGCGGCCAGCGGGTCGTCGATGCCCATCACCTGCTCGCCGCCTTCGACCTTGTGGTCGGCCAGCAGGGCGGCGGTGACCAGGCGGGTGTCGTCCAGCGCGCGGACGTCGTCGGCCAGGGTTCCCAGGAAGGCGTTGCGGGCGTCGCTGATCGGGGTCTCGTTGGCCACGCTCCACAGCACGATCGAGGCGCGGTTGCGATCCCGGCGGATGGAGTCGGCCAGCATGTCCCGCGCCAGCTTCAGGGTGCGGGCGTTGCCGAAGTCGACCAGCCAGTAGATCGGGATCTCGCTCCAGACCAGGAGACCCATCTCGTCGGCCAGGCGCGTGGTCACCTCCGAATGCGGATAGTGGGCCAGGCGCACGAAGTTGGCGTGCAAACCATCGCGCGCTTCGGCCAGCAGGGCGTGGGCGGAGGCGTCGGTGATCGTGCGGGCCGGGTTCTCGCCCAGCTCCTCCTCGTGCAGGCAGATGCCGCGCAGGAACACCGGCTTGCCGTTGACCAGGATCTCGCCGCCGCGAACCTCGACCGTGCGGAAGCCGACACGGTCGGTCAGCACGTCGCCGCCGGCCTCGACGCGCACGTCGTAGAGCGCCGGCGCGCCGGGCGCCCAGCGCTTGAGGCCCTTGGGCGCGGGAGCCGAAAGCCTGGCCACGCCGTCGGAACCGGCCTGGCCGGAGAGGGTCAGGTTCAGCCCGGCGACCTTGACGCTGACCGCCGCGCCGGCCGCCGCCGGACCGTCGAGCCGCACGTCGGCGGCGATCGCCTTGCCGTCGCGGGTCAGGCGCACCCAGGCCTCGTCGACGAAGGTCTCGGGCGTGATCACCAGCCGCACGGGCCGGGTGATCCCGCCATAGTTCTCCCAGTCGGTGACCGGCGGCGGGGCGCCGTCGACGGCGGGGGTGGAGTCGACGCCGACCGTCACCTGGTTCTGGCCGCCGCGCAGCAGCCTGGTCACCTCCAGCGAGAACGGGGTGAAGCCGCCCTCGTGCTCGCCCGCGGCCTGGCCGTTCAGATAGACCTTGGCGGTGTAGTTGGCGGCCTCGAAGCGCAGGAAGGCCCGCTGGCCGGGCTTCAGCGCCGGCGTCTCGAACCGCCGCTGGTACCAGACGAGGCCCTGGTAGTGACGCATCTCCGGCGCGTGGGTCAGCCACGAGGCCGGCAGGGTCGCGGTCGGCGAGCGCTGCATGTCGTATTCGTAGAGCGCCTTGGGATCGGCGCGTGTGACCTGCTCGACGTCGCTGTCGTCGTAGCGGCGGTGGCCGACGCCGGGCGGGCCGCGGTGGAAGCCGGCGATCCCGTCGCGATAGGGATCGACCGAGTAGTTCCAGGTTCCCGACAGGTCCTGGCCGTCGCGCCGGTCGGCCCGTGTCAGGGTCGGCCCCGCCTGCGCCGCCGAGGCGGCCATGACCAGCACGGCCGCGGCCGCCAGAACGCGCTCGAACACCCGCCGCATCCACCTCTCCCTGTTCCGCAACGCTGGTAATGCCAACGTTGTCATTTGCCGGGATATTGGTCAGGCCGATTGCGGATTGTCCAGTGGGCGAAGACGGAAGGCGACCTTGCCTTATGGTTGAGCTTATGGGCCTATGCGGCCATGTTCACGCGTGCCGCCCTGTCCGCCCTGCTGACCGCCGTCGCCTTCCCGGCCCTGGCCCAACCGACGCCGAGCGTCGATGTCGCCGCCGTCCTCGCCCGGGCGACGCCCGAGGCGCAGGCGGTCTTCGCCGCCGGAGACGGCAAGCTGATCCACAAGGCCAGCGGCTTTTCATGTCCGGCCGCCGGCGCCGGCACGACGCTCAGCGGCGTCGGCCTTGGCGCGCTGCCGGGCCAGCCGGGGGACCAGGCGGCCCATTGCGAGTACTCGGACGACACGGGCGTCGTCGAGCGCCTGGTCTTCGCCAAGGAGGCGCCGACTGCGCCGGTGCTCGACGAGGCCTTCTGCCGAGGGCTGCCCAAGGCCTTCAAGCTGACGATGGGCGCCGGCGCCCTGCCGGGCAACAGCAAGTTCACGCCGCCCATGGTGTCCTCGACGGGGCCCGTGGCCGTTCGCGGCGAGACCGTCCCCGTGTGGCACTGCGGCACGACGCGCCCCCCTTACGCCCTGCCGACGATCGTCTTCCACGCCGCCGCGGCGCGGCCGCCCGGCGGCTGGACCGTGCTGGCGCTGCACACCCCGCCCCCGCCGCCCTGCTGCAGGGGCTATCGCGATCCCTTGCCGCGCCCGACCTTCTTCGTCCGCCCTCTCCTGATGGTGGAGAGGGCTGCCGAGGCTTCGCCGGTCAAGCCTTAGGGCACTTGGCCCCGGTATCGATCCAGGCCTTGATGATCTCGCCGAACTGACCTTGCGTCCCCGGCGCGGGCTTGCGGCCCTCGCCGGGATTCCAGCCCCAACCGACCAGGTGGTCGCGGGCCAAGTGCTCGTGGATCTGGGCCAGGGTCTTGCCGCCGTTGCGGGCCGGATCCTTCAGCTGGGCGCAGATCGCTCCCAGCGACTTGCCCTGCCAGGCCATCTCGGCCGGGGCCAGCGCCCAGTGCGGATCGCCGGGAATGCTTTTGACCTGCTGGCCGAAGGTCCTGACGTTGGCCGGGCCGTGGCACGACAGGCAGGGCATGCCGACAGGCCCATGGCCGCTCTGGCCGGCGACCATCGGCGGATTGTGCGGATGCAGGTCATCGCCCTGGGTCGGCGCGCGGGTCGCCGGGTGGCAGTTCAGGCAACGAGGGCTCTGGATCACCTTGCCCGCCTCGGTGAACAGGGCGACCGAACGGGCGGCCGGATCCTTGATCGACTGGAAGCTGGCGACGGTCTTCAGGCCCTCGGCCGGCGGCGCGGCGGGCGCGGGACCGGCCGCGCCCTGGGTCATGGCGATCACGGCGCCGCCCGCGAGGGTCAGGCCCGCGGCGAGCATCACGGTGGCGAGACGCATGGCGTTGTTCTCCCGCTTGCCCAGCCGCAACGGCCAAGTCAGGCCTTGGTTGCGCTGGAGCCTGTCCATGGACAGGCTCCACCTCGATCATCTGGAGCGTGGCGAGCGCCGAAACCGCTCACACTTTCGGCTGCCACGCTCCGGCCAGGAAGCTGTCGATCCAGCCGGCGATGCGGTTGCTGTCGTTGGGCGCGGCCAGCGAGGCCACGGCCGCGTCGGCCTGCTCTTCGGAAAAGCGCGTGCCCCGCCGGCTTTCGATCAGCGCCGTGGCGTAGGCCGGATCGAACTCCGGATGGAACTGCATCGAGATGGCCTTGTCGCCATAGGCCAGCACGCCGAACGGCGTGAAGTCGCTGCCGGCCAGCACCTGGCCGCCCGGCGCCAGGGCCACCACCTGATCCTGGTGCGAGCCCGGCGCGCTGACATGGGCGACGTCGTCCATCCACGGTGCGGCCTTCGACACCGAATAGCTCTGCAGGCCGATGCCCCAGCCCTTGTCGGACTTCACCGCGCTGCCGCCGAACGCCTCGGCCATCACCTGGTGGCCGAAACACACCCCGACCAGCGGAACCTGGTCGCGGGCGGCGGCCAGGAACCCCTTCAGCGGGTCGATCCAGGGCAGGTCGTCATAGACCCCCGCCGAACTGCCGGTGACGACATAGGCGTCGCAGGCGTCGATCGCCTTAGGCAGCACGCCGGCCTGGACGTCGAAGGTCGCGTAGTCGTGGCCCGGCCCCAGCAGGCGCTGGAACATGCCGCCGTAGCGGCCGTAGTCAAAGATCAGGCTTTCGGGCGGCTCGCCCGTCTCCAGAAGACCGATGCGCATCGAAGAGATCCTATCGCGTCGCGCCGGGCTTCCACAGCACGTCGCTCGCGCCGTCGGAGTTGGCGCGCCGTGCGGCCACGAACAAGAGGTCCGACAGGCGATTGAGATATTTAAGCGCCGGCGCCCCGACGATCTCGCCGTCGACAGCGGCCAGGGCCACGCAGGTCCGCTCGGCCCGGCGGCAGACGGTGCGGGCCACGTGCAGGGCGGCCGACAGCGGCGAACCGGCCGGCAGCACGAACGAGGTCAGCGGCGAGAGGCGTTCGTTGATCAGGTCGATCTCGGCCTCCAGGCGCGCGACCTGGGCCTCGACCACGCGCAACGGCTCCCACTCGGGCTTTTCGTTCTGCTCGGGGGTGGCCAGATCCGCGCCCAGGTCGAAGAGGTCGTTCTGGATCCGCTCGAGCATGGCGTCGAGGTCGGGATCGCCGCCGGCGTGCTGGCGGGCCACGCCGATGAAGGCGTTGGTCTCATCGACGCCGCCATAGGCCTCGACCCGCAGGGAAGCCTTGCTGACCGGCTCGCCGGTCGACAGGCGCGTCGAGCCCTTGTCGCCCGTGCGCGTATAGATGCGGTTGAGCACGACCACGCCGTTACCTCCTGAAACAAAGCTGCAAAATCAGCCGGCTAGAGCTTTACCGGTGGCTCCACCAGAAGGCCGCCACAAGAACCAGCACGGCGACGAACTGCAGCACCACGCGCAGGCGCATCAGCCGGTTGGAATAGGAGCGGCCGAAGTCGCCGCCGCGAAAGAGGGCGTAGATCCCCACGCACAGCGTCGCCAGCACGGCGAACAGGGCGACGGGGATGGCGATTTGGAACAGGTTGGCCATGCGCGCCAACCTAGAGGGTGACAGCCGAAAGCGTGAGCGCTTTTCGGCGGCCGTCACCCTCTAAGATGAAGTTGGCGAGCCCGCTCATCCGTTTCGGATCGAGATCCGAAACGGGCGGGCTCTGCGCCTCTCGTTTAGCGAACGCCAGCGCCGCCCCGCTCGCCTCAAAATCGCAAAACATGTTCGCCGAGTGTGTTCGTTGAGCGCATTTGCCGCATCGACGGATGAGCAGCGCTACCATAGAACGATTTTCAGCCAAGGTTGATCGATTTTGGTACGTTTTGTGGGTTGAACTCCCTTGCACACAAGGGTAGACGGCCCCACCTGAATTCACAGTGCGCGTTCGTTGAACATGATCAACGCCAAGCCGCGGATCGTTCAGCGCAGTTTGTTCCCCGCGGCCGGCCTGGAGAGAGAAGTCATGTCGCAGAGCGCCCGGCTCGCCGCGGCCCGTTCCGACGGGACCGAGAGGGAAGAAGCCCTCGCGGAAGTCCGCCAACTGATTACCGACCTTCGAGACGCCGCCCAGGACGGGCGCGATCTCGCCCGCCGCTACGCCGACGTCCTGCAAAACGTCGTCGACGAGTACTGCATCGAATTTGAAAAGCGCGCCGAAGCCGCGCTCGCCCGCCTGGAGGCCGCCGCATGAGCTTTGTTTCCGTCAACATCGAGTCCGGTTCCGAAACCCCGGTGAAGCTGACCCGCCGCGCGCTGGCCAAGCAGCGCACCCGCGAACGCGTTCTGTCGGCCGCCCGCCGCCTGTTCAGCGAGCGCGGCTACGAAGGCGCCACGATCCGTGACATCGCCCAGGCCGCCGGCATGTCGACCGGCGCGGTGTTCGCCAGCTTCTCGGACAAGTCGGAACTGTTCGACGAGATCCTGACCGCCGACTACGAAGTCATCTACGCCCAGATGAAGCAGGCCGCCCGCGAAGGCGAAACCGTCGCCGACGCCCTGATCGGCCTGTTCGGCGTGGCCTACAGCTTCCACCTGGAGCAACTGCCGCTGCTGCAGGCCAGCATCGCCGTCAGCTGGACCCGTTCGGACGCCGCCGAAAAGCGCGCCCGCACGGATATCAAGCACCTGTTCGCCCTGATCACCGACGCCCTGGAGCGCGGCGTGCAGGCCGGCGAACTGAAGGCCGACGTGGACGCGAAACTCGTGGCCGAGATCGCTTGGGACGTGTATGTCGCCAACTACCGCCGCGCCGTCTACGACGGCTGGACGGTCGAAAACCTGGTGGCTCACCTGCGTGAACAGCTGAAGCTGATCCTCGCCGGCGTCCGCGCCTAAGGACGGTTCCGCCGGGGGGCGGAAGCGTCCCCCGGTCGTCCAGGTCAACGACAAGAAGAACGAGACGAGCGCCCGTTGGGGTCGGGCGCACGTCTTGATGTGTTGAAATCAGCGCTGCGTGTCCGGAGGGGGAACTGCGTGGGCGTACGCGACGAACAGAAACAGGCGACGCGCGAGCGCGTGCTCGAAGCCGCGCGAGACCTGTTCAACGAGACCGGTTACGAAGAGACCACGATCCGCGCCATCGCCGAACGGGCGGGCGTGTCGGTGGGCAGCGTCTTCACGACCTTTGCGTCCAAGGCCGAGGTTCTCAGCCACGTGATGGAGCGCCGCCTGGGCGATCTCTATGCCGAATTCGACCGGGTGCTGCCGTTCCTGCGCGGCTCCACGGCCGACCGGCTGTGCTCGATCTTCGCCATCCACTACGAGTTCGAGACGCGGCGGGTGCGGCTGTTCCTGGCCCACATCGCCGCCTCCTACAGCCCCAGCAACGACCCGGGCGTGACGCCCTACGGCCGTAACGAGCGGCTGTCGGACATGCTCGAGCAGGTGCTGCAGGAGGGCGTGGCGCGCGGCGACGTGCGGCCCGACCTCGACTTCCCGCTGACCGTGGAAGTGCTCAAGGCCTGCTACGCCTCCAACTATCGTCTGGCCGCCGCCCGCGGCGCCAACGCGGCCGAGATGTCGGCCGTCATGGACCGGCAGGTCGGCTTGATCGCCAGCGGCTGGGCGCCGCGCTGACAACGGCCTGACCGGGCCATCCCTTCGAACGCCCTGCAAGCCGTCTTCCGAAAGGAGGGCGGCTTTTGCTTTGCCGGCGCATGCCTCTTGAGTTATCCACAGCGCCGTATATAACTGTCTGGTCAGTTATATACGGGAGGCGCAGACCATGCAGCCAGGCCCGCCCAGATGGCGACGGCGCAGCGAAGCCCGCCCGGGCGAGATCGTCCAGGCCGCGCTGGAGGTCTTCGCCGAGCGCGGCTTCGCCGGGGCCAGGCTGGACGAGATCGCCGCCAAGGCGGGCATCTCCAAGGGCGCGCTCTATCTCTATTTCGAGACCAAGGACGACATCTTCCGCGCCGTGGTGCGCGAGGCCGTCGCGCCCAACCTCGACCGGGTCGAGGCGGTGCTGGCCCAGGCGACCCTGCCCTTCCCCGACCTGCTGCGCATGGTCTTCGCCCAGGTCGTGCAGCTGATCGGAACCTCGCGCCTGGGCGCGGTGGCCAAGCTGGTGATCGGCGAGTCCCGCAACTTTCCGGAACTGGCCCGCGTCTGGCACGACGAGGTGGTCAGCCGCGCCCTGTCGCTGATGAGCGGCGCCATCGCCCGGGCCCAGGCGCGCGGCGAGGTGGCGCCGGGCGACCCGCGGCTCTACGCCTTCAGCATCGTCGGTCCGATCCTGATGGGCGTGATCTGGAAGGAGACCTTCGTTCCCGTCGGCGCGCCGGCCATGAACCTGGAGGCCCTGGTGCGCCAGCACGCCGACACGGTGCTGCTGGGCCTGACCCCGCGCACGGAGGCCAAGGCATGAAGCCCGCCGCCCGCATCGCCGCCGTCGTCATCGGGATCGCCGTCGTCGGCTTCGTGGGCTGGCGGCTGCTGGGTCCGGACGCCCATCGCCCTCGCCGGCTGTCGGGCTATGTCGAGGGCGAGACGCTGTATGTCGCCGCCTCGTCGGCCGGACCGATCAGCGCCGTCGCCGTGCAGCGCGGCGATCGGGTCAAGGCCGGCCAGCCGCTGTTCGCCCTCGACGCGGCCCAGCTGACCGCCGCCCGCGACCAGGCCGCCGCCCAGGTGCAGACGGCCCAGGCCCAGCTGCACGACGCCGAGAAGGGCCAGCGCCCGCAGGAACTGGCGGTGTTCGACGCCGAGCGCGCGGCCGCCGAGGCGGCGGTTCGCCAGGCCCAGGCCGACTACGACCGCATCGCGCCGCTGGTCGCCAAGGGCATCTACGCCCCGGCCCGCCTGGACCAGGCCCGCGCCGCCCGCGACACAGCCCGCGCCAACGCCGTCGCCGTGACCCGCCGCAAGGCCGTCGGAACCCTGGGCCAGCGCCCCGATACGGTGGCCGCCGCCCGCGCGGCCGTCGACGCCGCGCGCCAGGCCCTGGCCGCCGCCCAGGATCGCCTCGACCAGATCAGCCCCAAGGCCCCGGCCGCGGCCCTGGTGCAGGACGTCTTCTACCAGCCCGGCGAGTGGGCGGCCGCCAACCAGCCGGTCGTGGCGCTGCTGGCCGACGAGCGCGTGCGCCTGCGCTTCTTCGTGCCCGAAGCCGAGATCGCCCGCTATCGCGTGGGGGCGCAGGTGCGGTTCTCGTGCGACGGCTGCGGCGCCGAACGCTCGGCCCGGATCAACTATGTCAGCCCCCGCGCCGAGTTCACCCCGCCGGTGATCTACAGCCGCGAGACCCGCCAGCGCCTGGTGTTCCTGGTCGAGGCCAGGCCCGCGCCCGGGCCGGGCCTGGCGCCGGGCCTGCCGGTCGACGTCGCGCCGCTGGAGGCGGGCAAGTGAGCGACCTGGCGGTCGACGTCTCGGGGCTGAACAAGAGCTTCGGCCCGCGCCACGTGGTGCAGGACGTGTCGATCCAGGTCGAGAAGGGCCGCATCACCGGCTTCCTGGGCCCCAACGGCTCGGGCAAGACCACCACCCTGCGCATGCTGTGCGGCCTGCTGACGCCCGACAGCGGCGAGGGCCAGGTGCTGGGCCTGGACTTCCGCAGGCAGGCCGAGGCGGTCAAGCGCCAGACCGGCTACATGACCCAGAAGTTCTCGCTCTATGAGGACCTGTCGATCGAGGAGAACCTCGACTTCGTCGCCCGCGTGCACGAGCTGCCCCGCCGCCGCGAGCGGGTGGCCGACAGCCTGGAGCGCCTGGGCCTGACCGCCCGCAGGAAGCAGCTGGCCGGCAGCCTGTCGGGCGGCTGGAAGCAGCGCCTGGCCCTGGCCGCCAGCATCATGCACGAGCCAAGGCTGCTGCTGCTCGACGAGCCGACGGCCGGGGTCGATCCCAAGGCCCGCCGCGAGTTCTGGGACGAGATCCACGCCCTGTCGGCCGAGGGCCTGACCGTGATGGTCTCGACCCACTACATGGACGAGGCCGAGCGCTGCCACGACATCGCCTACATCGCCTACGGTCGGCTGATGGCGCGGGGCACGGCCGAGGAGGTGATCGCCCGCTCGGGCCTGGTCACCTTCCGCGGCGAGGGACCGGGGGCCGACCGGCTGGCGCGGGACCTCGCCAAGGCGTCGGGCGTGGCCATGGCCGCCCCGTTCGGCGCGGCCCTGCACGTCAGCGGAACCGACCGCGCCGCCCTGGAAGCCGCCATCGCCCCCTACCGCAAGCCGCCGGTGACCTGGACAGAGGTCCAGCCGACGCTGGAGGACGTGTTCATCCGGCTGATGGGCCAGTCGTCGGACAACTTCCAATGAGCGGGGCCGTCGAGCGCAGGTCGGGCCTTTCGGGCGCGCGCATCCTGGCGGTGCTGATCAAGGAGTTCATCCAGCTCACCCGCGACCGGCTGACCTACGCCATGATCCTGGTCATGCCGATCGTCCAGCTCCTGCTGTTCGGCTACGCCATCAACAGCGACCCGCGCGACCTGCCCACCGCGGTGCTGGTGCAGGACCAGGGGCCGATGGCCCGCTCGACCCTGTCGGCCCTGGTCAACAGCGGCTATTTCGAGATCGTCCGCACCGCGTCCTCGCCCGCCGAGCTGGACGCGGCCGTGGCGCGCGGCGAGGTGCAGTTCGCCCTGACCATTCCCGCCGACTTCACCCGGCGCGTGGTGCGCGGCGACGGCGCCCAGATCCTGGTCGAGGCCGACGCCTCCGATCCGGCCGCCACCGGCGGGGCGATCGCCGCCCTGGCCAGCCTGCCGCGCACGGCCCTGTCGCGCGACCTCGTCGGCGCGGCCAGCAAGCCCGGCGCCGATCCGTTCGAGGTGGTCATCCACCGCCGCTACAATCCCGAGGCCGTCACCGCCTACAACATCGTGCCCGGCCTGCTGGGCGTGATCCTGTCGATGACCCTGGTGATGATGACCGCCCTGGGCGTCACCCGCGAGTACGAGCGCGGCACGATGGAGAGCCTGCTGGCCACGCCCGCCCGTCCCATCGAGGTGATGATCGGCAAGCTGGCGCCCTATGTGGTGGTAGGCCTGATCCAGACGACGGTGATCCTGATCCTGGCCAGGGTGCTGTTCGCCGTGCCGATGGCCGGCGGCTGGATCGCCCTTGGCCTGGGCGTCCTGCTGTTCATCGTCGGCTCGCTGGCGCTGGGCTTCCTGATCTCGACCGTGGCCCGCACCCAGCTGCAGGCCATGCAGATGTCGTTCTTCTACATGATGCCGTCGATCCTGCTGTCGGGCTTCATGTTCCCGTTCCGGGGCATGCCGGACTGGGCCCAGGCCCTGGGCAGCGTGATCCCCGTGACCCACTTCCTGCGGGTGGTGCGCGGCGCCCTGCTCAAGGGCCTCGACGTCGTCGCCCTATGGCCCAGCCTGGGGGCGCTGGCGCTGTTCGTGGTGGTGATCGCCGGCGCGGCCATGGCCCGCTATCGGACGACGCTGGACTAGTTGCCGTCCTCCAGCAGGCGGCGGGCGATGACCTGGGCCTGGATCTCGCCGGCGCCCTCGAAGATGTTGAGGATGCGGGCGTCGGCCAGCAGCCGGCTGGCGGCGTACTCCATCGCAAAGCCGTTGCCGCCGTGGATCTGCAGGGCGTTGTCGGCGGCGGCCCAGGCCACGCGGGCGGCGACCAGCTTGGCCATGCCGGCCTCCAGGTCGCAGCGCTTGCCCTCGTCCTTCTGGCGGGCGGCGAAATAGGTCAGCTGGCGCACGCCCATGATCTCGGCGGCCATCATGGCCAGCTTGTTGTGCACCCGGGGGAAGGCGAAGATCGCATCGCCGAACTGCTTGCGGTCCAGCGCGTAGGACAGCCCGACCTCCAGCGCCGCCTGGGCCACGCCCACCGCGCGGGCCGCCGTCTGGATGCGGGCGCTCTCGAAGGTGGCCATCAGCTGCTTGAAGCCCTGGCCCGGAACGCCGCCCAGCAGGTTCTCGGCCGGCACGGAAAAGCCGTCGAAGGCCAGCTCGTACTCCTTCATGCCGCGATAGCCGATGACGCCGATCTCGCCGCCGCTCATGCCCTGGGCCGGAAAGTCGTCGCCTTCGACGCCGCGCGGCTTGGGGGCCAGCAGCATGGACAGCCCGCGATAGTCGCTGGTCGCCGGATCGGTGCGCACCAGCAGCGTCATCACGTCGGCGCGGGCGGCGTGGGTGATCCAGGTCTTGGCGCCGGTCACCACATAGGCCTCGCCCTCCAGCACGGCGCGGGTGCGCAGCGACCCGAGGTCCGAGCCGGTGTTGGGCTCGGTGAACACGGCGGTGGGCAGGATCTCGGCCGAAGCGATCTTCGGCAGCCAGTACTGCTTCTGCTCTTCGGTCCCGCCGGTCAGGATCAGCTCGCCGGCGATCTCCGAGCGGGTGGCCAGCGAGCCCACGCCGATCCAGGCCCGCGACAGCTCTTCGGAGACCACGCACATGGCCGTCTTGCCCATGCCGCTGCCGCCGTATTCCTCGGGGATGGTCAGGCCGAACACGCCCAGTTCGCCCAGCTCCTGGACGAGCTCGATCGGGATCAGCTGGTCCTTCAGGTGCCAGTCGTGGGCGAAGGGCGTGACCTTTTCCTCGGCGAAGGCGTGGAACTGGTCGCGGATCATCTCGAAGGTCTCGTCGAGACCGGTGTGCTCCAGCGTCGGGCGGCCCTTGGCCTCGGCCAGGCGCTGGGCGAGGCGGGTCTTCACCGCTTGCGTCCCGCCCTCGACCATCAGCTTCATGATGCCGTTGGAGAACAGGCGGTTCATCACCGCGCGATCGGTGACCAGGTGGGCGGGACGAACGATCTCGCCCTGGTTCATCGGCACGCCGCCGATCAGCTGGGCGGCGTATTCGGAGAACAGCAGCTGGGCCAGCAGGGCCTCGATCTCACCGAACCGCCCCTCGCCTTCCAGCCGCTCGGCCCAGCCGGCGACCTGGTTCATCAGCTCGGCATAGGCGGCGTACCAGCCAAAGCCGTGCACGGCGTGCTGCTGGGCGTCGGCCAGCTTGCGGTCGATCCTGCCGTCGGCGCCGGCGACGGCGGCCCTCACCGCGGGCCGGGCCTCGGCGACGAAGGTCTGGGCCGAGGTCGCCGCCTCGCGCAGCAGGCCCGTCAGGCCCGGCAGGATCAGGGACTTGGACTCCTGGGCGACCGCGTCGGTCATGCTCTCAAACTCCCCTGCGCCGTACTTATGTTTTCCGGCACTGTGATCCCTTTCGCACCTGCGAGCAATGCCGCGACGCAGCATGCGGTTGCGCGAGAGCCGGGATCGGGGAAGGCGTGCGCCCGCCCCCGGAAGGGACGGGCGCAGGGTCGTCAGTTCGGGTCGGAATTGCCCGCCAGCGCCCACGAGAAGTCGGCGTGGGTGTTGCTGGTCGTGAAGTAGAGCGGGTCGCTGAAGAACGCGATCGGCTTCTTGTAGTCGGCCGGATAGGGCGCGTTGCCGGCGGTGATCACCGCCACCCCGTGGCAGCTCATGCAGTTGGAGGTGATGCCGGCCGGGATGCCGGTGCTGGTCTCCAGATAGGGGTTGAAGCAGACGGTCATGGTCGAGCCGCCCTGCGTGGTCGTCTGGTCGTAGGCCGTGCAGGTGGCGTAGTTGGTCCACGGCCCCGTCAGGCTGGCCGGCTGGCCCTGCTTGCTGCCGGGGAAGCCGTTTGGCGTGTCGGCGCCCGGCTGCCACCAGAAGGTCTGCCAGGTCCAGAACGGGATTTCCTTGCTGTTGACGTGCATGGCCTGCAGCACGGCGAAGTCGCCGGCCACGGCGGCGGCGTCGCCGGTCAGGCCGTTGGCGGTGTTGTAGTCCTTGGCCTCGGCGGCGCTGAGCTTGACCGAGTAGAAGGTGCTCATCGGCGCCCACAGGAAGGTGGTGCAGGCGCCCGGATCGCGGACGCTGGCCTTCTCGCGCGGGGTGGCCGGGCGCACCGGGCCCTGGCCCGTCGGCGCCACCAGCACGCAGGTGGTCCAGGTCTGGGGCTCGGGGTTCTGGGCGTTGGTCGAGGCCGCAGGTCCCTGCCACAGCGGCTGGACGGTCAGGCCCTTGGCGTGGACCAGGCCGAACACCGGCTTCAGCTCGAGGCCTCGCACCGGGAACTCCTGCACGCCGCGGTTCTGGGGCGTCGTGCCCGCCGGCCAGGAGGTGTTCAGCTTCTGCATGTCGCTGGTGCTGGAGTAGCGATAGGAGACCCCGCCCGGACCTGGATGCGAGGCGTCCAGGAAGGTCGCCGCCTCGGGACTGAACTTGTTGAACGAGGTGACCGTGGTGTCGAACTTGGTCGGCGTGATGCCGCCGCGGCCGTGGTGGAACTGGTTGGGCTGCTGGAAGACGCGCAGCTTGCGCGGCGCGGCCACGCGCTGGGCCACCGTCGTGGTGGTCGCGGCGGCCGCGGTTCCGGCCGGCGGCGCGGGCGGGAACACGTCGTCGGTGCCGGCCCAGGTTTCCCAGATCGGCAGCGACTGGCCGTTGAACGACTGGCCCGACGGCTGGGCCATGGCCCGCCAGATCTGCCAGGCGTGATTGCGCATCGCCGCCGTGTCCGCATTGGCGATCCAGCCGTTGATCGTGGCGGCGGCCACCGGATAGTCGGCCGTGGTCGGCAGCGGCACCGGAGTGATGACGGCCACGTCCAGCAGCGCCTCGGGCTTGGGCGCGGCGACTTCCGGCGCCTTGTCGCAGCCGGCCAGGCCGGCGCACAGCGCGACGGTCGCGGCCGTCGCAATCGCGATCTTCCTCATGGGTCGGTCCCCTCCCCGACGCGGGGTTGCGGGCCGCGCCATCGAAGCATCCTACCTCAACAATACGCCTGAGAGTTGTGTATTTGCGCACCACGACTTTTCGGTCGTCGCGACCCCCATTTCAAAAAAATTCCAACATGAACGAATTCTGTCGAACGACCTGACGGCCCGGTTCAGCTTCGGCCTGCGATGTTGCGTCTCACGGGGCCGACGGCTCCGGACCAATTCAAAGGGACGAAGGATTATCGCCATGCACAAGACCAACAAGATCAAGACGATCGGCCTGACCATCGCCGCCGCCGCCACCGCCTTCACCATGGCCTCGGCCCCGGCCGCCAACGCCGTCGAACAACGCCTGGGCGGCGTCGTCGGCTGCGACGCCTCGGGCAAGAAGCAGGAAGCGGGCGCGGTCATCGGCGGCCTGCTGGGCGCCGTCGCCGGCTCGAACCTGGCCAAGAACGACCGCGGCACGGGCACGGCCATCGGCGCCGTCGTCGGCGCGGGCGCCGGTTCCTACGTCGGCTGCAGCATGCAGAAGAAGCAGGCTTCGAACGACGTCGGCGGCTCGTACAAGACCAGCAACGGCATCAAGATCTCGCACAACGTCGACTCCGCGCCGATGACCAAGATCACCGGCAAGTACGTCGCCCGCTCGAACCTGAACCTGCGCGCCTCGGCCTCCACCAGCGGCATGCGCGTCGGCTCGGTCGTCGCCGGCGAGACCTTCCAGGCCCTGGGCCGCACCGGCGACGGCAAGTGGATCCTGGTCGGCCAGAACGGCGTCGGCGTCGGCTACGTCTCCAGCGCCTACGTCTACCGCGCCTAATCGAGGTTTGGGGCGCGCTCCCCCCAACCCCCGTCCCCGCGCGCCCTGAGCGAGCCCGCCTGGTCCCCCGGCCAGGCGGGCTTTTTCGTGTTTGGAGGGACCGCGGCTTCGCAGCCTCTCACCCCAGTGCGCTCACCCCGCCCAGCCAGGTCTGCCACGCCACGACGAAGCCGCCGTGCAGCAGCACCGCCGGCCACAGCGAGCCGGTGCGCAGGCGCATCAGGGCGCAAGAGACGCCCAGGATCGCCGTGCAGGCCAGGAAATCCCAGCGCAGGAACATCGTCGCGTGCGGCAGGAAGGTCAGCGTCTCCAGCGGATGCCAGGCGACGTAGAGCGCAGTCGAGACGGCGACCCACAGCCAGGGGCGGCGGGTCTCGTCGCGGCCGGGCAGCAGCAGGGCGCGGAACGGGATCTCCTCGCCCAGGGCCGGGATGATCCAGACGGTCAGCAGCCGCAGCGGCAGGCCCGGCGCGGTGTCGGTCAGGCGATAGAGGCCGGTCGTAAAGCCGATCGCGGCCATCGCCGCCCCGCAGGCCAAGGCCGCCAGCGCGCACCAGCGCCAGCCGGCCGCATCCGGCAGGGTCGTCAGGACGGCGACGAGGCGCCGCCGAACCGCCGTCAGCTGCGCCACTTCAGCGTGGTTTCCTTGACCGGATTGACGAAGGGCCGGCCCTCGGCGCGGCTGGCGGTCCATTCCCGCTTCAGCTGCTGGTACCACTTGGCCTGGGTGTCGGCGTCATCGATCCAGATCAGGGCCGGGTCGTACTTCAGCCCCTCGTTCTGCAGGTTCACCATGCGGCCGTCCTGGCGCAGGAACTCACGGGCGAAGGGGGCGATCAGGGCGCGCAGCATCATCACCGGGTGATCCGACCAGATCAGCTGGCTGATCCGCGTCGAGGTCTCGGTCAGCGGCGTCAGGCAGGTCAGGGCCAGCACCTGGCGCTTGCCCACCACGATGTGCTCCCAGCGATAGCCGGGCAGGCGGAAGGTGATCTCGATCTCCGGCGCGCCGCCGAGGATGTCGTACAGGCGGTTGGCCTTGCTGCGCCCGTGGCGGCGCATGACGAAGCCCTCGGGAGACGGCGCGAAGACCTTGGTCTTCTCCGACTGACGCTTTGACGAGCGGGCCCACCAGGCCTCGTGCACGTAAGGCGCATGGGTGGGGTCCATCAGACCGACCACCGCATGGTCCATGTGGGTCTCGAAGATCATCGAGTCGACGATCTTGGCCTGCCCGCCGACCACGCCGGGGAAGGACGGCGGCGGCTCGGCCGGCTCGCCGTCGAAGCGCGGGTCGCCGCTGATCCAGACGAACACCATCCCCTGGCTCTCGGCCGCCGGATAGCGCCGCACGCGGATGCGCGAGACCTCCAGGTTCTGGTCGCTGGTCAGGGACGGGATCGCGGCGCAGACGCCGTCCGCGCCGAACCGCCAGCCGTGATAGGGGCATTCGACGCTGGCGCGGCCGTCGGCCTCCTGCGTCAGCTTCCCGCCCGACAGGGGGGCTGCGCGGTGCGGGCAGACGTCGCGGATCGCGAACACCTTGCCGTCCTTGCCCCGGCTGACCAGCACCGGCTCGCCCAGGATCTCGTAACGGACGAGCTTGCCGGTCTTCACCTCGCGCGACAGGGCCGCATAGTACCAGGCGTCGAACAGGAAGCCCTTGCCGAACTTGGCGGGCGGGGCCTTGGCGGTCTTGGTCGCGGCGGGTGCGTCGTCGGCGGGCATGAGGGGGTTCTAGCTCTGGCTCCCCTAGATTGTCATCCCGGCCGTAGCAAAGCGAAGAGCCGGGATCTCCCACGGCGCCGTATCAGGAAACGTGGGGGATCCCGGCGCTCCGGCGCTATGCGCCTCCAGCCGGGATGACAGGCATAATGAGAGCTACCGCCCCGCCGTCTCCACCAGCCGCTGATAGAACCGCACCATCTCTTCCAGGTTGGCCACGGTCATGTGCTCGTTGGTGCCGTGGATCATCCTGGTGCCGTCCATCGACAGGGTGATCGGCTGGAAGCGGTAGATGTCGTCGGCGATCGGCGACATGAAGCGGCTGTCGGTGGCGGCGATCACCAGGCCCGGCGCGACCGGCGCGCCGCTCTCGTTCCCGGCCAGCGAGGCCAGGGTCTTCCAGCCGTCAGAGGCGGTCGACGACACCGGCGAGGGCTCGTTGAGCTGGCGCTCCCAGGTCAGGGTCACCGGTAGGTCGCCGACGGCGCTCTTGGCGCGGGCCATCACGGCGGCCGAGCTGTCGCCGGGCGCGATGCGGTAGTTGATCCAGGCCGTGGCGTCCTGGGGCAGCACGTTCTCCTTGGGCGAGCCCTTCAGCATGGTCGGGGCCGTCGTCGTGTGCAGCATGGCCGCGCCCGCCGGCGAGCGGGCCGTCTGCTTGATCAGCAGCGGCGAGAACAGCCAGGTGTTGGCGGCCGCCATCTTCACCACCGGCGAGGCGCTGGGGGCCAGCGACTTCAGCATGTCGGCGCCGGGCCCCTCGAACTTCATCGGATGCGGATGGTCGGCGATGGCCAGCACGGCGCTGGCCAGGGTGGTGACGCCGGTCTGCGGCGGCGGGGTCGAGGAGTGACCGCCGGGGGCCGGAGCGGTGACCTTGAGCGTGCCATAGCCCTTCTCGGCGACGCCGATGATCGCCGCCGGCCCCTGGGTGACCGGGTTGTCGGCCACGACCACCATGCCCTCGTCGAGCACGAACCAGGCCTTGACGCCGCGCGCCTTCAGCGTGGCGGCCATGGCCCGGGCGCCGGCCCCGCCGACCTCCTCGTCGTGGCCGCTGGCGATGATCACGGTGCGCTTGGGGGCAAAGCCGGCGGCCGCCAGGCCCTCGACCGCCTCGAACAGGCCGACCAGCGAGCCCTTGTCGTCGACCGAGCCGCGCCCCCAGACCGCGCCCTCGGCCACCACGCCGCCGAACGGCGGGTGCTTCCAGTCCTTCTCGGTGCCGGCGGTGACGGGCACCACGTCCTGGTGGGCCATCAGCACCAGCGGCGGTAGCGACGGATCAGAGCCCTTCCAGGTGTAGATCAGGGCGTGGCCGCCGACGACCTCGCGGGTCATGGCCTTGTGGGCGGCCGGATAGGTCGTCTGCAGCCAGGCGTGCAGGGCGTCCCACTGGGAAAGATCGTTTTCGGCGGCGTTCTGGTGGCTGATGGTCTGGAAGCGGACGGCCTCGCCCAGGTGGGCGGCGGCCCTCGCCGCATCGAACGGACGGGCCGCGGCCAGCGCGACGCCGCCCGCCGGAGCCGGCGGCTTGAAGGTCACCGTGCGCACCACGACCACGCCGGCCAGCACCGCGACAACGCCGACCGCGCCCAGCGCGACCTTGCTCTTCCACCCCATGACGCCCCTCCGCCCAAATGTCAGGGCGCGACTGTGCGACGGGGCGGCGAGGTTGCCAATCCCCATTTCGATACTGATTGCATCGAAATGTCGGAAAGCCTTGTACGGCCCGGAACAGCCGCATAGGTTGATCCCGTGGGGCTTTTCAGTTTTTCCGTCTTGTGGCGTTCCGTCGTCGGGCGCGGCCGCCTGGTCGCGCACATGGCGCTGTTCGAGATCGGCCGGCAGGTGCGCCAGCCGCTCTACTGGATCTCGACGATCCTGCTGTTCCTGGGCGGCGTCGGGCTGATGGCTATGGACGCCCTGGGCTCCAGCCAGGTGCCCCGCAACGCCCCCACCACCCTGGCTATCGCCGTCGTGTTCCTGAGCCTGCCCTATGTGGTGATCATGGCCGCTCTGGCCGGCGACGCGGCC
The DNA here is from genome assembly GCF_011043625.1 of Caulobacter sp. 602-2. GTDB lineage: Bacteria > Pseudomonadota > Alphaproteobacteria > Caulobacterales > Caulobacteraceae > Caulobacter. The sequence continues at coordinate 28,395 of NZ_JAAKGT010000009.1, read as the reverse complement.
GTTCGCGACGGCCGCAGCGGCTTTCAGCCGATACTGCAGGCCACGCCGATCCAGCGCTGGCAGCATGTGCTGGGCCGCTTCCTCGGCGTGCAGGCGGCGACGGTCGCCGCCGCCCTGGTCGGCTTCTGCGGCCTGCTGGCCGGATCGGCCGCGCCCTGGGTGCAGGCCTCGGCGATGGGCCCCTATCACTGGCCGCAGATCGCGCTGGTCGCGGCGGTCATGGTCGCGCCCCTGGCGATGTCGGTCAGCGCCGCCTTCTTCTGCCTGGCGGCCATCACCCGCTCGATCGCCGCAACCACCACCGCGGCGATGGCCTTCCTGATGGTGTTCGTCGCCTCGCTGGGGCTGCTCGACCTGCTCGACAGCACCGGCAGGATCATCGTCTCACTGGCCGAGCCGATGGGCGTGTTCGCCCTGCGCGCCGACGTCAGCGACATGACCGTCGAGCAGCAGGCGCTGTACGCCTTGCCCAAGGACAGCTGGCTGATCCTCAACCGCCTGGCCTGGCTGGGCGCCGATCTGGTCCTGCTGGCGGTCTCGCTGGCGTTCGAGCGGCGCGACGACGCCGCCAAGGTGCGCACTGAACCCAAGGCCGCGCCGGCGCCCGTCCATCGCGATCAGGCCTGGCGCATCGCCCCCAGCTTCGCCGGCGGCGCATGGCCGATGTTCGCCGCCCGCCTGCGCTGGGAGCTGGCCCGGCTGCGGCGCAGTCCGTCGCTGTGGGTGATGGTCGTGATCATGGTGGTGGTCTCGACCTTCGGCCTGCGGGCGCACACCACCGTCGACAGCGCCCCCAGCCTGCCGGCCCTGCGCATCCTGACGCCGGAGCTGCTGCCCTGGGTGGTCCTGGCCGGCCTGGCCATCGCCGTCTTCCACGCCGCCGACATCGTCTGGCGCGACCGCGACCTGCGGGTGGCCGAGATCATCGACGCCTCGCCGGTCACCGACCTCGCGCTGATGGCGGCCAAGCTGGCCTCGATGGCCGTGGTGCTGGCCGCCGTGGCCGCCGCCGCGTGCGCCACCGCCTTCGGCGTGCAGGCCTGGCAGACCTATGTCGACGGCCGGCCGGAAGTCTACTTCGTCCTGCTGGTCGGGCCGCTCCTGGCGCCGCTGTTCGTGCTGGCCGCCACCTCGATCGCCGTCGCCGCCCTCAGCCCCAACCGCTATGTCGGCTGGGGGATCATGGCCGGCCTGCTGGCCCTGACCGCCGTCGGCCAGACCAAGGGCTTCTCGCACCCGCTGTGGGACTTCATGGACACCCCCAGCGGCTCGCCCAGCGAGATGAACCTGATGGGCGACGGAACCGGCGTGTTCTGGTGGTTCAGCCTCTATTGGACGCTCGGCGCAGGCGCCCTTCTGACCCTGGCCTGGCTGGCCTGGCCGCGCGGCCTGCCGATGGGCTGGCGGCGGCGCTGGATCCGCTCGCGCCAGCGGCTGGCCGGACGCCCCGCCCTGGTCGGCGGCGCCCTCGTGCTGGCCATGGCCGCCGTCGGGACCTTCATCTTCGTCAACACCAACGTCCGCAACAGCTTCTCCACCGACGACGAGCTCGAGGCCGGCATGGGCGCCTTCGAGAAGGCCATGGTCCCCCTGCGCGACGCGCCTGGCCCGGCCATCGCCTCGATGCGCGTCGCCATCGACCTGGATCCCCGCCGCCACGCGCTGACGGCCAGGGGCGACTACCTGCTGGAGAACCGCACCGGCCGGCCGCTGAAGACCTTCCACCTCGACATCCCCGCCGGCCTTTCCGACTGGGAGGTCCGCCTGGACGGCGCCCGGCAGGAAGAGAGCGAGTACAAGGTCGTGACCTTGACCCTCGACCGGCCGATGGCGCCGGGCGAGCAGCGACGGCTGAGCTTCGAGACCCGGATCCGCGACAACGGCTTCGGCGCCAACGGCGGCTCGCTGGGCATCGTCGACAACGGCAGCTTCCTGCACTCGGCGGCGTTCATGCCGCGCGTGGGCGTGGCGCTGGGCGGCTACCTGACCGACAGCCTGGCGCGCGAACGCCAGGGCCTGCCGCGCGAGCGGCCGACCCGCGGGGCGAGCGACCCCCTCGCGCCCCAGCGCGCCCGCGGCGGGGCCGACTGGCTGACCAGCGACATCACCGTCACCACCGCCGGCGACCAGATCCCCGTCGCGCCGGGCCGCCGCGTGTTCGACCGCATGGAGAACGGCCGCCGCGTCGTGCGCTTCGTCTCCGACACCCCGATGCAGGCGGATTTCTCGCTGCAGTCGGCCCGCTATCACGTGCGGCGCGCCAAGGCCGGCCGGGTCGACGTCGAGATCTACTACACGCCCGGCCACGAGATGAACGTCGAGCGCATGGTCGCCGCCGTGCGCGAGGGCCTGCCGGTCTTCGAGGCCGCCTTCGGCCCCTATCCCCGCGACCACGTCCGGATCATCGAGTACCCGGCCTATGACGACCAGATCGCCGCCATGGCCTGGGCCGGCGCCATTCCCTATTCGGAAAAGGGCGGCTTCGTCGCCGACCTGCGCAAGCCGGACGCCTACGACTACGTCACGGCCACCACCCTGCACGAACTGGCTCACCAGTGGTGGGGCCACCAGGTCGAGCCGGCCGACGCCCGCGGCGCGCGCTTCCTGACCGAGGGCCTGGCCGAGTATTCGGCGCTGATGGCGATGAACAGGCTGCGCGGGCCCAGCGTCGGCAACCGGGGCTTCTCGCTGGCGATGAGCAGCTATTTCCGCGACAGCAACCGGCGCCGCGAGCCGGAACCCGCCATCGTGGCCGTCACCTCGTCCGGCGGCGAGAACTACGTCGCCTATCAGCGGGCGGCGCTGGCCCTGCTGGCGGTCCGCGCCCGCTGCGGCGAGGACAACCTGCACCGGCAGCTGCGCGGGTTCGTGCAGCGGTATCGCTTCCGCAACGCGCCCTACCCGACCTCGGAAGACCTGATGGGCGCGCTGAAAGCCGCCTGCCCGGCCAAGGACTGGGCGGCGCTCGAGCCGACCTTCCGCGATCCGGCGCGCCGGCTGTTCATCGGCTTCACCGCCGGCCCCAAGGCGGGCTCGGCGCCGATGACCTGGGACTGAGCCCGGGGCCTAGCCCTTCACGTGCGTCGTCGGGCGGTCATGGCCGTCCGACAGCTCTTGCCGCCACTGGCCGCGATCGTCCTCGTAGGTGATGCCGACCGTGTCGCCCGCCACCTTCTGCTCGCCCGCCGCGCGCTTGGCCGCGGCCAGGGCGGCGTCATGGGTGCGGAAGGTTTCCGAGAACACCGCGCCGAGCTTGTAGGCCCAGCCGCCGTCGTGCTCGACGATGGTGTAGGTGATGTCGGTCATGGGGCAGGCTCCTTCGGTCTCGAAACTGGGGACATGGGACCCTGGTTCCGGGCCGGCGTCTTGCATGGAGGCGCCGCGTTCCCCCGTTTCCATGCCGTCACCCCTCGGCGCTCAGCTCCTGCACCTCCTCGAAGGTGCGAAGGCCGGGACGCTGGGCGCAGACCAGCACGCCCATGTTCCCGGGCAGGTGCTGGTTGGCCAGCATCTTCTCGTGGGCGGCCGGGATCTGGTCCCAGGGGAACACTTCCGACAGGCAGGGGTCGACGCGGCGGTCGATGACCAGCTGGTTGGCGGCGCTGGCCTGCATCAGGTTGGCGAAGTGGCTCCCTTGCACGCGCTTCTGGCGCATCCACAGGAAGCGGGCGTCCATGGTCAGGTTGAAGCCGCTGGTGCCGGCGCAGATGGCGACCATGCCGCCGCGCTTCACGACGAACACGCTGACCGGGAAGGTCGACTCGCCGGGGTGCTCGAACACCAGGTCGACGTCGCGGTTGCCGGTGATCTGCCAGATGGCTTTGCCGAACTTGCGGCTCTCCTTCATGTAGTCGGCGAACTCGGGGCCGTTGACCTTGGGCAGCTGGCCCCAGCAGTTGAACTCCTTGCGGTTCAGCACCGCCTTGGCGCCCATCGACAGCACGAACTCGCGCTTGTCGTCGTCGCTGACCACACCGATCGCGTTGGCGCCGGCGACCGCCGCCAGCTGCACGGCGAAGACGCCCAGGCCGCCCGAGGCGCCCCAGACCAGTACGTTCTGGCCGGGCTTGAGCTCGTGCGGCTTGTGGCCGAACAGCATGCGATAGGCGGTGGCGAGGGTGAGGGTGTAGCAGGCCGCCTCTTCCCAGGTCAGGTGACGGGGCCGGGGCATCAGCTGGCGCGACTGCACCCGGCAGAACTGGGCGAAGCTGCCATCGGGCGTCTCGTAGCCCCAGATGCGCTGGCTGGACGAGTACATCGGGTCGCCGCCGTTGCACTCCTCGTCGTCGCCGTCGTCCTGATTGCAGTGGATGACCACCTCGTCGCCCAGCTTCCAGCGCTTCACCTTGGCGCCCACCGCCCAGACGATGCCCGAGGCGTCGGAGCCGGCGATGTGGAAGGGATGCTTGTGGCCGTCGAGGGGGCTGATCGGCTCGCCGAGCGCGGCCCAGATGCCGTTGTAGTTGACGCCCGCGGCCATCACGAGAACCAGCACCTCGTCCTCGCCGATCTCCCAGGTGGGCACCACCTCGACCTGCATGGCGCTGGCGGGCGCGCCGTGCCGCTCCTTGCGGATCGTCCAGGCGTACATCGACTTGGGCACGTGGAACGGCGGCGGGATCTCGCCGATCTCGTACAGGTCCTTCACGGGAGACGCGGTCGTCTCGAGGGTCGCGGTCGTCATGTCACTCCCCGGCTTTGGGCCCGGCTCTTCGGCGCTGCAACATGAACGCCGAAATGGCTGTCTGCGCTCCGCGGTACGGTTCGGCGCTAGGTGAAAATGCGCCGCCTGACCGTCGTTCTTATCGTGTTCTCCGGCCACGCTCGGCAGGCCGGTACGGCTGAGGCTGAGACAAGGCTTCGGATCTGGCAAGCGGAATCCTTGTGCGTCGCAGCATGGTTGCACATGAAACCACCCGTCGCCTTCGAGGTTGCATGCTTCCCATTCGCCGCGCGTCGGGCGAGGTTGCGGGCATGACGCCGACGATCCCCCCAGCACTGGCTCCTATGCTGCACGTCTCGCGCCCCACGGGGTCCATCATCCTGCTGGAGCTGGACGCCCCGCCGGCCAACGCGCTGGGCCTGCCGCTGCGCGCCCAGCTGGTGAAGGCCCTGGACGAGATCGCCACCGACGACGACGTGCGCGCCGTCGTGCTGACCGGGCGCGGCGGGGTGTTCTGCGCCGGCGATGATCTGCGCGAGGCCGCCGTGCGCGGCGACGGCGCCCTGGCGGCGGTGGAGGACTTCAACCGGCTGATGGACTGGGTCGAGGCCCTGCGGGTGCCGACCATCGCCGCCATCGACGGCTGGTGCTTCGGCGGCGGGCTGGAGCTGGCGCTGGCCTGCGACATCCGCCTGGCCAGCGACCGGGCGACCTTCGCCGCCTCGGGGGTGAACATCGGCCTGGTGGCCTCGGCCACGCGCCTGCCGCGGCTGATCGGCGCCGCGCGGGCCAAGGCCCACCTGCTGACCGGCGCCCAGTTCGACGCCGCCCGGGCGTTGTTCGACGGCATCGTCACGGCGGTGCACACGCCGGGCACGCTGCTGCGCGAGGCCATGCGGCTGGCGGAAGCCATATCGTCCCGCGCGCCCCTGGCCGTGGAGGCGACCAAGCGGATCGTCGACGGCAAGGCCTATGTGGAGGAGGAGCTGCCGGCCCTGATCGCCAGCGGCGACCACAAGGAAGCCATCGCCGCCTTCATGGGCAAGCGCACGGCGGACTTTCGCAGAAGGTAGGCCCTATTCGGAGGCTTTCTTGCCGCCCAGCTTGATCAGCCCGAAGCCGACCGCGAAGCCCAGGATCAGGCCGATGGCCATGTTGTCGATCAGCGCGCCGAAGATGATCCCCCCGCACACGCCCAGGACGAAGCCCACGCCACCCTTTTTCGTCATCGAACGCCCCTGAAACCCAGGCGCGCATCAACGACGAGACGACCGGAAAGGTCAACAAAATCCTCCCCCCTGAAGGGGGAGGTGGCCCGGAGGGCCGGAGGGGGGACGTTTTCAGCTTCCGCTGAAGCTGACCGTCTTCCCCCTCAGTCGGCTTTGCCGACAGCTCCCCCTTCAGGGGGAGCATCTTCATCCCTCAAACCGGCCGATCGCCCGCGATCGTCACCCGGAAGCCCGAGCGCACGTCGGGGAAGTAGTCCCAGATCGCCTGGTGCCAGGTGCAGCGGTTGTCCCAGAAGGCCACCGAGTTCTTCCGCCAGCGGAAGCGCACCTGGAAGTCCGGGTTGCCGGCGTGGTGGTAGAGATAGGACAGGATCGCCGCGCTCTCGGCCTTGGGCAGGCCGACGATGTGGGTCGTGTAGGACGGATTGACGAACAGGCTCTTGCGGCCGCTGACCGGGTGGGTGCGCACCACCGGGTGGGCGGTGCGGTTGTACTGCCGGTCGATGTCGGGGAAGAGCGCCTTGTAGATCGGGTTGGCGTCGTGGACGGCGGTCAGGCCCTCCAGATAGGCCTTCATCCGGTCCGACAGCGTGTCGTAGGCCGCGTACATGCTGGCGAAGACGGTGTCGCCGCCGTCGTCGGGCACGATCGGCATATGCAGGATGCTGCCCAGCGGCGGCTCGGGATCGCAGGTCAGGTCGGAGTGCCAGCTCTCGCCGGCCACGAACTTGGAATTGCCGTCGGCGTGGATGGCGACGACCTCGGGATGGTCGGCCAGGCCCGGCACGCCCGAATGGATCGCCAGCGGCCCGAACTTGCGGCCCAGCGCCTTGTGGGCGTCGTGGGTCATCTCCTGGTCGCGGAAGAACAGCACCTGGTACTGGGTCAGGGCCTGGTGCAACTCCTCGAACTGGTGGTTCGACAGCGGCTGGCCCAGGTCGACGCCGAACACCTCGGCGCCGATCCGGCGGGTCATCGGCTTCACTTCAAGCACGTCGTAAGCCATCGCGAACTCTCTCAGGTGTTCAAGAACTTGCCGCGCACGTAGACGAGCGGCGGCTTGGACTCGTCGATGCGGACGGAAACCACCCGGCCGACGAGGATCTCGTGGTCGCCGCCGTCGTGGGCGGCGTGAAGTTCGCACTCGACCACCGCCACGCAGCCGGACAGCACCGGGGCGGCGGTGGCGCCGGCCTCCAGGGCGGCCAGGGCGAAGCGGTCGTCGCAGCCCGACTTGGCGAAGGCGTAGGCCAGCTCGCCCTGGTCGGCGGCCAGGATGTTGACGCAGAACACGCCCGCCTCACTGACGGCGGCCAGGGTGCGGCTGCCGCGCTTGAGGCAGGCCAGCACCAGCGGCGGGTCCATCGACAGCGACGAGAAGGCGCTGACCGTCGTGCCGCTGAGCCGGCCGTCCAGCGCCGTGGTCACCACCGTCACGCCCGCCGCGAAACCGCCCATGGCCTTGCGGAACACGGCGACGTCGGGAACCTCCAGAGCCTGGACCGCGCCCATCACTCGCCCCCGAAAGGGTTGTCGCCATAGACCGGCGGGGCGCGGTTCTCGGCGTCCGCCGTCTCGGCCCGGCCGCAGACGGCCAGGGCGGTCAGGGCGTAGACGAGGGCGCTGTCGACCAGGTCCTTCGGCGTCGGCCGCCAGCGGGAGAAGCCGGTGGTGATGGCCGGGATGCGGTGCATGTTGAAGACGTTGTGGTCGCGCCACATGCTGGAATAGACGCTGGCCGCGCGGGCCACCGGATGGCCCAGCGACAGCTGGGTGGCGACGTCCACGGCGCCGACCAGCGGGGCCACCTCGGCCGCGTCGGCCTCGAAGCCGTGGCGCACGACCACCGGCTCGATCTCGATCCCCGCGATGCCGGTCTCGCGCACCATGGCCTCCAGCGAATGCTGGATGTCGGCCACGCGCTGGCGAGGGTTGAGGCCCACCTCCAGATAGAGATTCACCCGCTCGGTGCCCGCCCCGAAGGCGTAGGGAATACCGCCGCGCACAGACGCCAGCTGCGACTTGGGCTGGGCGACCCCGCCCGGGCTCTCGTAGAGGCTGGCCTTCTCCCACTGGCCGCTCCAGGCGTGGATCGCCTCGGTCAGCTTGCCCAGCTTGTAGATCGGGTTGGGATGCTGGTCGGCGCTGGCCGGGTGGGCCAGCAGCGGGGTGAACACGCCCTCGCCCCACACCGTGATCCTAAACACCGCATAGCCGCAGCCCACCCAGGTCAGGCCGAAGTCGCAGCCCTCGGCGGCGATGGCGTAGTCGGGGGCCACGCCGCCATGGTGGAACAGGTAGTGGGCGCCGATGTCCTTGCCCATGTAGGCGACGCCGCGGTGCTCCTCGATCGGCTCGGGACCGATCTCGCCGGGGCAGGCGGTCAGGTACATCTTGCCGGCCAGCTCGTAGCCGGCCGCCTTCAGCGCCTTGGCGGCGATCAGGAAACAGGCCATCGGCCCGCGGTCGTTGGCGATCGGATAGCCGTAGAGCTTGCCGTCCTCCAGCCAGCACTTTTCCCACTCGGGATTGGCCAGGGTCGAGGGGCTGTACTTGTAGGCGTCCAGGTCCGGGTTCCAGGTCGGCGCCTCGGTGTCGAGGTGGGCGGTGAAGAGCAGGTTCTTTCCAACACCCTTGCCGCCGTGCGTGCCGATGACGTTCGGGCGTTCCGGCGTCGCCCCCACCTTGCGCGGCGAGAAGCCCTCGCGCGCCATCCAGTCGTAGACGTAGTTGGCCGCCTCCAGCTCCTTGCCCGAGGGCGCGGGGATGTTGCCCAGCGTCAGGGCCAGCTCGACGATCTCGCTCTCGCTGATCGCGGCGGCGATGGCGGCGCGGTCGGCCTCGGTGACGACGTAGGGGGCGGCGACGCCCGCGAGGTTGGCGAACCCGTCGGCCATCACGCGGCCTCCTTCCAGGCTTTGGCGACCTCGACGCTGTCGGTGAGGATCGCGGTGTTGAGCCCCATCGTCTTCAGCGCCACCTCGTGCAGGTCGGGCTCGTAGGCCGCGCAGGCGTCGGCGGCGACGAAGACGTGGTAGTCGAGATCGAAGGCGTCGGCGGCGGTGGCCGCCACGCAGCACTCGGTGGTCAGGCCGCAGACGACCAGGGTGTCGACGCCCATGGCCTTCAGGCGAGCGTCGAAGTCGGTGCCGACGAAGGCGCTGTAGCGGGTCTTGGCCACCACCAGCTCGCCATCGGCGGGCTGGGGACCATGGAAGGCGCTGCCCGGACGGCCGGCGCGGCACAGGGCCGCCTCGCTGTCGGGATCGCCGCCGCGCCGACACATGCGCTCGTTCCAGGCCGGGCTGTCGGTCGCCGGCGAGGTGAACAGGCCGACGAACACCACCGGCGCGCCCGCCGCCCGCGCCGCCTCGACCAGGCGGCCGGCCGCGTCGACGGCCGGCGCGACCATGCCCATGTCGACGCCGTAGCCGCCCAGCACGCCGTCGGGCGAGGCGAAGTCGACCTGGATGTCGATCACGACCAGGGCCGTGCGCGCGGGCGCGATCCAGGCGGCGACGTCGCTCACGAGAACACCGAGCGCAGGCCCGGCAGGATCTCCGAGCCGAACATCGACAGACCCTCCACGTAGTCGGGGAAGATCAGCATCAGCCCGTCCAGCTCGCAGTCGGTGACGAAGCCCTCGACCCGCTCGGCGCAGGTGGCAGGCGAGCCGACCACGGTGTGGGTCATGAACGCGCCTTGCTGGGCGGCGACGGTCGACAGCTTCTCGGCCGGCACGCCCCAGCTTTCCAGCATGGCCAGGATGGCGCCCATGTCGGCCCCGCCCTTGTAGCGCTCCACCAGGGCCTCCGCCCCCGCGTCGCTCTCGGCGTGGACAACGGTGCACATGGCGTAGGTCTTGATGGTCTTGCCCATGCCTTCGGCCGCAAGCTTGGCCCGGCGGCTGGCGTCGCGGCGCTCCTCGGGCGTGCGGCCGCCGATAAAGCAGACGTCGGCCTCGCGCACCGAGAACTGGAAGCCCCGGTCGCTCATGCCCGCGCAGATCAGTTCGGGGCGGGGCCTGGAAAGCGGCTTGGGCTTGGACTGGCAGTCCTTCATCGTGAAGAACTTGCCGTCGAAATCGACGCTGTCCTCGCTCCACAGCCGCTTGACGATCTTGGTCCATTCCTCGGTCAGGACATAGCGGTCGTCGTGGGTCAGGGCGTCGTCCCAGGCGCCCATCTGGGCGAACTCGCCGCGATAGGCGCCGGCGACGATGTTCAGGCCGGCGCGGCCGCCGCTGATGTGGTCGAGCGTGGCGATCATCTTGGCCGCCACGGCCGGGTTCTGCAGCAGCGGGTGGATGGTGGCCCAGATGCGGACGTTCTTGGTGGCCTCGGCGATGCCGGCCATCATCGTCACCGACTCCAGGGCCGTGCCCCAGTGGTCGGTCTCGCCGCCGAAGCCGCGGAACTTGCCCATCGACATGACGAAGTCCATGCCGACCTCGTCGGCCTTCACGGCCGCGGCCTTGTTGGTTTCATAGAGGCCGTCGAGGACGGGGGTGGTCTTGGAGATGATCCAGCCGCCGTTGGCCACCGGCAGGAACACCCCGAAGTCCTTGTGCTTGGAGGGGCTGTGATACATGGCGGACATCCTCGGCTAGGCGGCGTCTTGCAGCAGGGTGGGAATGGGCTCGCCGATCGGCTCGGCCGTGGCGGCCTTGCGCGGCGGGCGCATGAACAGGGCCGCGACGAAGATCAGGCCGATCACCGCGGCGAAGAGCTGGAAGGTGGGGGCGAAGCCGCCCAGCTGGTCGCGCATCATCCCGCCGATCACCGGCCCCAGGGCCGAGACGGCGCCGACCAGGCAGACCATCGAGAAGAGCTCGAGGTTGTTCTTCCGGCCGTAGTAGTTGAGCAGCAGGATGCTGACGGCCAGCACGGTCATGCCGAAGCCGATCCCCACCCCGACGGCGAACAGCATCATCAGCGGCCAGGTCGTGGCGTGGGTCAGGGCCAGCAGGCCGACGGCCATGACCCCCTGCGCGCCCGCCAGCAGCCAGCGCGGGTCGACGCGGTCGCCCACCAGGCCCCCGCCGGCCCGGGCGGCCACCTGCATCAGGGCCTCCAGGCTGATCGCCGAGATGGCCACGGTCGAGGCCACGCCCAGTTCGCCGAAGTGGCTGGGGGCCAGGCTGACGGCGGTGACCCCGCCCAGCAGGTGGGCGAAATAGGCCGCCAGGATCACCCAGAACTGCGGAGTGCGGACGGCCTCTTTCACCGTCCAGTCGACGGCGGTGCGATAGACCCTGGTCGTGGCCGGAGCGCTCTCGATGTCCTGCGCGACGGCCTTGTCGGTCTGCGCGGCGGCTTCGGCCAGCCAGGCCTTGCTGCCCACCAGGGCGGTGCAGATGAGGCCCACGACCAGCGAGGCGGCCGCCTGCATCCACCAGTAGGGCCGCCAGGCGCCGCCGGCGATCTCCATGCCCGACAGCGCCATCCACGGGCCGACGACGCCGCCCAGCGAGCCGATGGTGAAGTAGATCCCGAACGGCAGGGCGCGCTTCTTGAACAGCATGCCCAGCACGTGGGTGCCGGGGATCAGGGCCATCATCTGGTAGCCGACGCCCAGGAGCGCCGTGCCGACCAGATAAACGGTCAGGCCCGGCGTCGCCGCCAGGCAGGTGAAGCCCGCGACCATCACCGCCGAGCCGGCGACGATGGTCGGCCGCACGCCGAGCTTGCGGATCAGCAGGGCCGGCAGCCACGACGAGCCGCCGCAGAAGGCGCCCAGCAGGGTGAAGCCCAGGAAGGCCGGACCAAAGCCCCAACCCTGCTCCTTGATCATCGCCGGCAGCACCACGCCCAGCGACGAGAAGGTCGAGGCGGTGATCAGGAACAGCAGCAGGGCGAAGACCGACAGGATCAGCCAGGGACGCCAGGGGGAGGTCGGCATGGCGAGGCTCTCTCTTGGAACTCAAGGAAGGGAGCGACGCGCCCGTTGCAGCGAGCGCGCCGCAGGGGACTAGAACTTCCGGGACAGGGTCACCCGCCACTCGCGGCCCTTGGACGGCAGGGCCGCCAGGTTGGCGTAGGTGTCGCCGACCGGCGTGAAGTAGAGCTTGTCGAACAGGTTATCGACGTTGAGCGTGGCGGTGTACGGCCCGTACTCGTAGGCGACCGAGCCGCTGGCCACGGCGTAATCCGGATAGACCACCGCGCCCGGCACCGTGCCCGAGGTCTTGGTCACGCGGGTCACGCCGAGCGTGGCGGCGACCTTGCCCCAGTCGTAGGCGTCGGAGGTATAGGCGCCGTAGAGGCTGAGCACCGATTTCGGGATCAGGGTGTAGTCGTAGTCGCCCGGCCGGACGCTGTCGAAGCTCCACACCACGTACGAGCCGCCAAAGCCATTGGCCCCGCTGACGCCGACGGTGTGCACCGGCACGTACTGGAACGAGGTGTCGGGGCCCTTGACCGTGGTGTGCTGGGTGTTGCCCGAGAAGGTGAAGCTGAAGTGCTCGCTGGCCAGCCAGCGGACCTCCAGCTCCACGCCCTTGGCGCGGGTGCCGGTCGGGGTCTGGGTGATGCCGGTCAGCTGGGTGCGGTTCTGGCGATAGCCGGCCAGCGAGCCGACCAGCGTGCCCTTCAGCCACTGGAACTTGATCCCGGCCTCGGCCAGGTCGCCGTCCGACAGCCAGGCGTCGCCGGCGTCGGCCACCAGGCCAGGGGCGATGTCGCCGGCCTGGCTCATCTCGAGCGCCGAGGCCTTGGCGTAGGTGATGTAGGGCATCAGGCCGAACGGGGCCTTGTAGGTGGCGCTGGCGGTGTAGGTGCCCTTGCCCTTGGCGGCCTTCTGCTCGCCGGCCACGGTGTACGAAAGAAAGCCGGTGTCCTGCGAGGTGACGTCGTAGTCGTCGTAGCGCCCGCCCAGCATCAGGTTCAGCTTCTCGCCGACCATGATGTCGGTGGTGAAGAACAGGCCCGCCTGCGTCCATTCGGAGCGGTTGTCGTTCTCCCAGGCTACCCCGTCGCCCGGGTTGAACGGGCTGCCGATGATGTCGGTGGGGGTGGCGCCGAAGGCGATGTCGCGACGGTCCAGCGCGATCAGGCCGCTGTTGTAGCTCTCGCGCCGGCGGCCGTCGAAGCTGCGGTAGGAGGCGCCGACGAACGACTTGGCCTTCACCGCGCCGTCGAGGAACTCGTTGGCGAAGTTCCAGGTCAGGCGCGCTTCCCAGACGTCGCTGTTGAACCAGGCCGGATAGCCGTAGGAGACGAAGCGCTTGTTCTCCAGGCTGTCGTAGAACAGCTGCAGCTTGATCGAGCTGTCGGGCGACAGCTCCCTGGCGATGTCGAAATAGAGGGTGTTGGTCTCGGTCTTCGAGAAGTCGGCGCCCGAGATGTAGACCGTGCGCGGCGACAGCTTGGTCGTGCCCACGCCGGTGTCCAGCGTGTGCTTGGCGTCGGTGGTCGGGAAGCCGTAATAGGCCAGGTACATGGCGCTGGCGTACGGATAGAAGCCGATCTCGCCGGGCGTCAGGCGGCCGTTGCCGTCGGCGTCCACGAGGCTGGTGTCGCGGCCGGTGATGTAGGTCCCGTTGTCGATCAGGTCCTGGGTCAGGCGGTTCCAGCCCGGGGTCTGCACGTCGCCCTTCGAGCGGTACAGCATGCCGCCGACGGCCGTGCTCCAGCCGTCGCCGAGATCAAGGTCGGACGAGACCTGCAGAGTCTGGCGGCGCGGATAGATACCCTTGTAGTAGCTGTGGCTGTCCTCGACCTCGCCATAGACATGCACGCCGCCGACGACGTCGCCGAGGTTCACCGGCAGGCCGACCTGGGCGGTGGCGTTCTTGCGGTTGTAGCTGCCGTAGGTGGCCGTGACCTCGCCTTGCGTCTCCGACAGGTAGCCGCCCTCGCCCTTCCCCGACTTGGGAATGAAGTTCAGCATCCCGCCGACCTTGCCCGAGCCGTAGATCGGGGTGGGCGGGCCGCGCACGATCTGGATCTGGTCGGCCGCGCCGATCGGCGTGGCGTAGGTGCCGCGGTTTTCGATGCGCTTGAAGCCGCGGAAGTAGTTCTCGGCCAGGGTGCCGCGGATATTGAGCGCGCCGGGCACGCCGTAGAAGCTGGCGGTGTAGGTGCCCGGCGAGACGGCGGTCAGGCCGTCGATGGTCTCGATGCCGTAGCGTTGTAGCGTCAGGTCGGAGACGAAGCTGGCCGAGCGCGGCGTCTCGATCAGCGGCTTGTCCAGGCCGAAGACGGTGTTGTTCGGCTCTTTCTCGATCAGGCCGGCCTTGTCACGGGCCTTGACCACGATCTCGTCGACAGCGTCCGGCGCGGCGGCCGACGGATCCGGGTCGGCCGCGTGGGCGGCGCCGGCCAGGGCGAGCAGAACGGCGGCGGAGCAGCCCGCGAGCAGCATTCCTTGGTTCGACATGACGGTCCTCGTTCAAGGCCGTCGCACTCCCGCCCTCGGCGGTTATCCCCAGAGCGACGCCTCTTGCGTAAAACCATCGCCTCGGCTCGTTCCCTGCGTCCGGGGCGGCATCTGTAATTTCACTCAAAATGTTCGAGACGCCCAGGATTTGCCCCCCTCTGCGCGGCTTTCGCCCACGGCGGGACCAAGGAACTTGATCCAGAGCGAACGAGACCGCGACTCAAGCGCCGTGGCGACGCCGATCGCGCCTCGGGACCGAAAGATCGCAGCACAACGTCCGATAGTGTCGCAGCCCATCGCCACCTTGGCTTCGACGCCGCCGGGCAGTCCGGCGGCTGGAACAAAAGAAGAACAATGAGCCTCAAACCTCTTATCGGCACGTTCGGCGGCGCCGGCATCGTCGCCAACGGCGTCAACAACGACGCGCCCGGCATCACCGCCGCCTTCGGCGGTACGGACATCGGCTGGGTCGCCCAACAGGGCGCGCAGTACTTCATCGACAGCTGGGACGCGGTCATGCCGGTCGGCAAGAACCTGCTGATCGAGCCGGGCTGCACCTTCCACATCAAGAACGCCACGCTCTATCTGATGGGCGAGGTGGAGCTGCCCACCGAACGCCAGGTCTTCATCCTTGAAGGCACTGGCAAGGTGGTCGGCCTGCGCAGCCTGACGCCCGAGATGTTCGGCGCGCAAAAGGACACTGCCACCGACGCCGCCTTCATCCAGCAGGCGCATGACTGCCTGGAAGCCAGCGGCGCGGCCCTGGGCGGCCCGATGGAACTGCGACTGCTGAGCCGCGAGTACAAGCTGCATGCGCCCATCTTCCTGCGCCCGACCCAGACCTTCTCGCTGACGCTGCGCGGGGCCGGGGTGATGAACGACGGCACCCGGCTGATCGCCTCGTCCGACGCGGCCCATCCGTGGAGCGGCCAGGCCGGCCAGGCGCTGGTCAACCTCACCGCCACGGCGCTGCCCAATGCGGACGGGGCCTATACGGAGACCAGGATCGAGAGCCTGGGACTGGTCTGGAACGCCGGCGGCTGCGCCACCGGCCTGCGCCTGACGGGCGGCGATCCGCTCAAGCCCAGCCTGCTGCAGGACGTCTTCATCCAGGACTTCGAGGTCGGCCTGCACCTTTCCGACGCCCGGATGTGGAGCATCCAGCGCTTCGGGATCTGGGCCGAGCACCGGCAGAACGCGCTCGGCTGCCTGATCGACGGCGGCAGCGGCGACTGCAGCTTCCATGACGGCCAGCTGACCATGAAGCTGGCCACCGGATCGCGGGCCCTGCGCGTCGCGGCGGGCTCGGGCGAGTGGGTCGCGGGCCTGCGCTTCAACGGCGTGATCTTCTACCACGCCGACCGGGGCGCCGAGATCCACACCGTCGGATCGGGCAAGGTGGGCGACGTCTGGTTCAACCCCGGCTGCCAGTTCGAGGGCGACAACGAGGTGGCCGGCGTCGGCGCCGCGCGCGTGGCCTCGCTGCAGGCCGACGGCGGCACGATCGACAACGTCAACTTCAACGGCGTCTATGTCAGCGGCTTCGCCGCCCAGCAGCCGGCGGTGGAGATGGTCGCCACCGGCACGGGCGCGATCAACGACGTCAGCCTGGTCGCCAACTGGTTCGTCGGCGTCCAGGGACCGGTGATCAGCGCCTTCAACGCCAATGGCCTGATCGTCGCCAACAACCGCTTCAGGGAGGTCAACGCCACGAACATGCTGCAGTTCTCGCTGGCCAAGCGGATCGTGGTCTGCGGCAACACCCTGTTCCAGGCCCAGGCCGTGCTGACCAACGGCGCGCAGATCGAGGCGACCTGCGATGACTTCGTCGTCGCCGACAACGTCTTCAAGAAGCCGATCAACAACCTGGCCGGAACCTCGGCCAGCCGCATCGTGGCCAACAACGTCTGACCCGGCGGTCGCCGGCGGCCCCGCGCCGCCGGCGACCTTCGAACCTTTCGGCGAGCACATGACGAAGATGTAATCTCAGGCTGAAAGGCCTAGCTGTTTACAAACGTATTACATCGCCCCACATTGCCACTCATGGTCGCGCTGAACACGCCCTTGAGTGTACGATTGTCCGAAGAGGACGCCCTTTTCCTCGCCGGTCTCGAACTGGAGGGGGCGATCACGGCCAGCGACAAGGTGCGCGGCCTGATCCGCCAGGCCCGCCGCCGCGCCGAGACGCCCGCCGGCTGGGACGCCGCCCTGGCCGCCGCTCACGACATCGCCGCCCCGGCCCTGAAGGCCCTGCGCGCGGCCGAGCTGGCCTCCGACCGCCACTCCACCGTCGCCCTGGCCCTGACCGCCGCGATCGAGGAGATGCTGGCCGTGCTGCTGGCCGCCCCGGCCGAGCTGGCGGGCGCGGATCCACAGGCCCTGGCCCGCCACGAGGCGCGCCTCGTCGACTGCGCCGCGCGCCTGACCGAGCAGATGCTGCGCTGGGGCGTGACGCCCAGCGCGCCCGCCTACGATCCGACGATCGTCTCCCGCCGCGTCGCCGCCCTGGGCGAGCTGACCCGCCTGATCACCGCCGCGGGCGACCGCCCGTCGGCCGCCTGACGAGGACCCGATGGCAGATACCCTGCGCGCCCGAGTGGGACGCATCGTCAGCGGCGGCGCCCACGCCCTGATCGACGCCCTGGAAGAGGTGATGCCCGACGCGCTGGGCCAGCAGGCCCTGCGCGAGGTCGACCAGGCGATCGACGAGGTGCGCGCCGAGCTCGGCCGCGCCATCGCCGCCCGCCACCTGGCCGCCAAGCGCCTGACCGAGCAGTCCAGCCGCCACGACGACCTGTCGGCCCAGATCGAGCTGGCCCTCTCCCAGGACCGCGAGGACCTGATCCGCGCCGCGCTGGAGCACCAGCTGGACATCGAGGCCCAGGTCCCGGTGCTGGAGACCGCCGTCGCCGACGCCGCCCAGCGCCAGGCCGAGCTGGAAGGCTATCTGGCCGCCCTGCAGGCCACCCGCCGCGAGATGGCCGAGGACCTGACCGACCTGACCGCCGCTCGCGCCAAGGCCCCTCAGCCGCCCACCGACGCCGAGCTGGCGCGCGGGGCCAAGCTGTCGGAGCTGGAGCGCCTGGCCCGCGGCCACCGCGTCGACGAACGCCTGGCCGCCCTGCGCGCCGCGCGCAACGGGGGCTGAGCCGATGTGGGGGTTCCTGTCGGCCGACGGCAACACGATCTTCCTGGCCGCCCTTCTGCTGATGCTGCTGATCGGCGCGGTCGAGGCCGCCGGCCTGGGCGGCGCTCTCGGCCACGACGGCGCCGACGGTCCCGACTTCGACCATCCCTCGCTGCTGGGCTGGCTGAACGTCGGCCGCCTGCCGCTGCTGATGGTGATCGTGGTCTTCCTGTTCGCCTTCGGGGTGACGGGCCTGGTGCTGCAGCAGCTGATCGCCGGCGTCTTCCGCCATCCGGCCCCGGCCTGGATCGCCGGACCGCTGGCGGCCGCGGTCGCCCTGCCCTTCACCCGCGTGCTGGGCGGCCTGCTGGCCCGCATCCTGCCGGGCGACGAGACCACCGCCGTCTCGCGCGAGACCCTGGTCGGCCGCGTGGCGGTGATCGTCACCGGCGAGGCCAAGGTCGGCTCGCCCGCCCAGGCCCGGGTGCGCGACGCCCACGGCCAGACCCACTACGTGATGGTCGAGCCCGACGACGACGGCGAGGCCTTCGCGCAGGGGACCAGCGTCATCATCGTGCGCAACGCCGGCGCGCGCTTCCTGGCCATCCGCAACGAAAGTGAAGCGCTGCTGTGACGCCCGCCTTCGCCTTCCTCCTCTTCAACCTTTTCCGCTTTCCAAAACTCCGGGGGTAAATCCGCATGCCAGCCCTGATCGAGATCGCCGCAATCGCCGGTGGGAGCCTCGTCGGCCTTCTCATCCTCGGCCTGATCCTGGCCCGCCTCTACAAGCGCGCCTCCAAGGAGACCTCCTTCGTCCGCACCGGCTTCGGCGGCGAGAAGGTGGTCATGAACGGCGGCGCGCTGATCCTGCCGGTGTTCCACGAGACCATCCCCGTGAACATGAACACCCTGCGCCTGGCCGTTTCGCGCAACAACGAGCAGGCCCTGATCACCAAGGACCGCATGCGCGTCGACGTGCTGGCCGAGTTCTACGTGCGCGTTCAGCCCAGCTCGGAAGCCATCGCCAGCGCCGCCCAGACGCTGGGCCAGCGCACCATGCACCCCGAGCAGCTCAAGGAGCTGGTCGAGGGCAAGTTCGTCGACGCCCTGCGCTCGGTGGCCGCCGAGCTGACCATGACCGAGCTGCACGAGCAGCGCACCCACTTCGTCCAGAAGGTGCAGCAGGTGTCGTCCGAAGACCTGCTGAAGAACGGCCTGGAGCTGGAGACCGTGTCGCTGACCGGCCTCGACCAGACGGCCATGGAGTACTTCAACCCCTCGAACGCCTTCGACGCCGAGGGCCTGACCCGGCTGACCGAGGAGATCGAGCTGCGCAAGAAGCTGCGCAACGACATCGAGCAGGACACCCAGGTGCAGATCCGCACCAAGAACCTGGAGGCCCAGCGCCAGACCCTGCAGATCACCCGCGACGAGGAGTACGCCAAGCTCGAACAGGAGCGTGAACTGGCCACCCGCCGCGCCGAGCAGTCGGCCGAGGTCGCCCGCCAGCAGGCGGAAAAGACCCAGGAGGCCGAGCAGGCCAAGATCGCCAGCGAGCAGCAGATCGAGCAGGCCAAGATCACCGCCGACCGGGCCGTGGCCCAGCAGCGCATCGCCATGGAGCAGGAACTGGGCGAGCGCGAGATCGCCAAGGAACGCGCCGTCGAGACCCAGACGATCGAGAAGGCCAAGGCCATCGAGCTGTCGGAACAGGACCGCGCAATCGCCGTGGCCGAGAAGTCGCGCGCCCAGTCCGAGGCCCAGGCCGACGCCGACAAGGCTCTTGCGCTTGCCGTCGCCGCCGAGGAGCAGGTCAAGACCGTCCGCGAACGCGAGGCCGCCGACCGCCAGAAGATCATCGAGCTGATCGAGGCGACCAAGGAGGCCGAGCGCGAGGCCATCGCCGTCAAGGTGGCCGCCGAGGCCGAGAAGACCGCCGCCTCCGACCGGGCCGAGGCCCTGCGCGAGGAAGCCAAGGGCGCGGCCGACAAGACCCGCATCGAGGCCGAAGCGACGGCGGAAGCCGTCCGCCTGGCCGCCGAGGCCGCCCGCGTGCGCTACGACGTCGACGCCTCGGGTCAGGAGGCCCTGAACAAGGCCGCCAACCTGCTGTCGGCCGACCAGGTGGCCATGGCCATCCGCATCAAGCTGATCGAGAACCTCGACCGGATCATCGCCGAGTCGGTCAAGCCGCTGGAAGCGATCGACTCGATCCGCATCGTCCAGGTCGACGGCCTGAACGGCGCGACCGGCGCCGCCGCGGCCAACGACGCTGGCGGCGGCTCGAACGGCGGCGGCAACCTGGCCGACCAGGTGGTCAGCGGCGCCCTGCGCTATCGCGCGCAAGCCCCGCTGCTGGACCAGCTGATGGCAGAGGTGGGCCTGAACGGCGGGGCGCTGTCGGGCCTGACCGCTCCGCTGGCCGAGGCAGCCCCGGACCCCGCCGCCATCGACGGCGTCCCGGCCCCGCGCCGCGCCAAGAAGGCCAAGCCCGCCGCCATCGCAGCCCCGGTGGCCGTCGAGGAAGAAGAGGAAGGCGACGAGGAGGCGTAAGCCCGCCCCTTCCCCAAATTGTCATCCCGGCCGGAGGGGCGCGCCAGCGTCCCGCAGAGCCGGGATCTCCCACGGCTCCGGCAAAGGCCAACATGGGAGATCCCGGCGCTTCGCTGCGCTACGGCCGGGATGACAAAACTGGGTGCTCAGATCCGGTTGTATGGATAGCGATCCCGGATCATCCGCTGGAAGAACCGCCCCTTCGAGCGCGATCGCGTGAAGGCCGCCGTCACCCGCTCGGGCACGCCGACATAGACGTACGCGTCCCCGTCGATGAAGGTGACGAAGAGCTTGCCGTGTTCGGGTTCGTAGTCGATCGCTCGGATCGCGGTGGAGTCCACGTACATGCGCGAGACCTTTCTTCGGAAAGGGTTCGGAACGAGGGTCTACGAGGCTGAAAGCGCATGGGACGGGGCGGCGGTTCCGACCCTGGCCGTCACGGCTTTGAGTTGCCTGCGTGAATAAGCTTAAGCTTCCCGCGCGCGGCCGTCCTTGCGCCGCATCAAAGGTTCGGGGAGGACCGCCAAGCCCATGCAAACCCACGCCCTGGTCGCCATCGTCACCCTGGCGGCGCTGATCTGCTACATCTGGATGATCCTGCGCGTGGGCGGTGCCCGCCGCCGCACCAAGATCGACGCTCCGGCCATGACCGGCCATCCCGACCTGGAACGGGCCGTGCGGGTGCAGGCCAACACCCTGGAATGGCTGGTGATCTTCCTGCCGTCGATGTGGCTGTTCGCGATCTACTGGAACGACCTCTTCGCCGCCGCCGCCGGCGCGGTCTGGATCCTCGGCCGGATCATCTACGCCCTGTCCTACGCCGCCGATCCCAAGAAGCGGGGACTGGGCTTCGCCATCCAGGCCTTCACCACCTTCGCCCTGCTGCTGGGCGCGCTGGGCCGGGCGATCTTCGTGGCGGTGAGCGTGGGGTTGTAGAAAAGGCCGTCACGGCAGCCATCGAGCAAAAAGGCTCGTCATCCCGGAAAGCCCGCAGGGCTTATCCGGGACCCAGGGGACGAGGCTCGACGCCCAGGTTCGCCCCCATTGGCGTTGGCCGATGCGATGCGGCGGCCCCTGGGTCCCGGCTCTCCGCTTCGCTGCGGCCGGGATGACGAGCTTTGTTTCAGCGGGAAGGAAATTGAGGGATCGCCCCCAAAGGCCTATAGCCCCGCCATGGTCCTGCCCGTCGACCCCGCCCGCTACAGCGCCTTCCTGGCGGCCATGTTCGTGATGGCCATCACGCCGGGTCCGGCCAACCTGTTCGCCATCGCCACCGGCATGGAAAAGGGCAAGGGCGCGGCGCTGCTGGGCGTGGTGGGCATGAACACCGCCAGCCTGGTCTGGTTCGTGTTCGCGGCCCTGGGCCTGGGCGCGCTGATCGCCGCGTTCCCAGCCGCCTTCCACGTCCTGGCCCTGGCCGGCGCGGCCTATCTGGTCTGGCTGGGGATCAAGTCGATCCGCGGCGCGCTGAAGCCGGCGAACGCCGAGGGCGCCGCCCTGGCCGGCGTGCGCATGTCGTCCAGCCGCTCGGCCTTCCGCGACGGCTTCACCGTGCAGATCGCCAACCCCAAGATCCTGCTGTTCTTCGGCGCGGTGCTGCCGCCGTTCATCGACGTGCAGCGGCCGCTGGTTCCGCAGCTCGTCATGTTCGCCGCCGCCACCATCGGCATGGACCTGATCAGCATGAGCGCCTACGGCCTGGGCGGCGCGGCCCTGGCCTCGCGGATGAACGAGCCGGCCTTCCGCAAGGGCTTCGGCATCCTGGTGGGGATCCTGCTGATCACCGCGGCGGGCCTGATCGTGGCCCGGGGCTGAGCCCGGCTTTCTAGAGTCGGCCAGCAATCTCTTTTTACATCGCGGCAACGTGTTCGCCTTGGCGAAACCGCAAAGCTCAGCCATGCATTGTGGTACGGGAGTATAGTGTCGTCCCAGAGGAACGCGTCATGCCCATCAAGAAGGCCAAATGGCTCGCGCTCGCGGCGGTCGCCGCCGCGCTGAGCGCCTGCGCCACCGCCACGCCATACCAGCCGGCCATTCCGGGCCAGAAGGCCTCTGGCGGCTTCACCGAAATGCGCCTTGAGGGCGACCGCTATCGGGTCGGCTTCGCGGGCAACAGCCTGACCAGCCGCGAGACCGTCGAGCGCTATCTGCTGTACCGCGCCGCCGAGGTGACGGTCGAGCAGGGCTACGACTGGTTCGAGACCGCCGACCGCCGCACCGATCGTACGGCCCGCACGGTGATCGACGAGGATCCGTTCATGCGGCCGGGCTTCGGCTACGGCTACCCTTACGGCTACTGGCGCCCGTCCTGGCGCTATTACGGCCCCCGCTACGGCGGCTGGCGCGCCTGGGATCCGTTCTGGGGCGACCCCTTCTTCGCCAACCGCGCCGAGGTCCGCACGATCGAGAAGTTCGAGGCCAGCACAGAGATCGTCCTGCACAAGGGCGCCAAGCCCTCGGGCGACCCGCGCGCCTACGACGCCCGCGAGATCATCAAGAACCTCGAGCCGACCATCCAGCGTCCGGCTCCGGGGCAGTAGAAACGACGAAGGCCCTCTCCATCGGAGAGGGCCTTTCTTCTTAGATCCTCCCCCTTTGGGGGAGGTGGCCCAGAGGGCCGGAGGGGGGTCGTTTTCAGCTTCCGCGGCGGCTGAAAACATCCCCCCTCAGTCGCTCCGCGACAGCTCCCCCTTCAGGGGGAGCATCTTCATCACGCCACGCAGGCCTCGAAGCCCTTCTTCAGCTCGACCTCGTCGAGGTCGCGACCGATGAAGACCATGCGGCTGTAGCGGTTGTCCTTGTCGGTCCAGGGCCGCTGGAAGTCGCCCTCCAGGATCATGTGCACGGCCTGGAACACCAGGCGGCGCTCTTCGCCCTGCACGTCGATGATGCCCTTGGCGCGCAGGATGTCGACGCCCTTGGCGGCCAGCAGTTCGTTGAGCCAGACGGTGATCTTCTTGCCGTCCACCGGCTTGTCGAGGGTCAGCGAGATCCCCTTCACGCCGTCGTCGTGGATGTCGCTCTTGTGGTCGTGGCCATGGTGGTGGTGGTCATGACCGCAGTGCTCGTCGTGCACGTGGCCATGGCCGTGATCGTGGCCGCAGTGCTCGTCATGCACGTGACCCGGCTCGCCGTGGGCGGGGTTCAGGAAGTCCGGCTCCAGCTCGGTGATCCGTTCCAGGTCGAAACTGTGCTTGCCGATGATGGCGGTCAGCGGAACGTTCGAGCGCTCGGCGCGGTGGATCGGGGCCAGCGGGTTGATCTTGCGGATCCGAGCCTCGACGTGGCGCAGGTCGTCCTCGGCCACCAGGTCGGTCTTGTTGAGCACGATCTGGTCGGCGAAGGCGATCTGCTCGACCGCTTCCTTGCTGTCGGAAAGACGCAGCATGATGTGCTTGGCGTCCACCAGGGCTGTGACCGAGTCGAGATAGGTGCGGGCCTTGACGTCCTCGTCGACGAAGAAGGTCTGGGCCACCGGGCCCGGATCGGCCAGGCCCGTGGTCTCGACCACGATGGCGTCGAAGCCGCCCTTGCGCTTCATCAGGCCCGACAGCACCCGGATCAGGTCGCCGCGCACCGTGCAGCAGACGCAGCCGTTGTTCATCTCGAACACTTCCTCATCGGCGCCGACCACCAGGTCGTTGTCGATGCCGACCTCGCCGAACTCGTTGACGATCACGGCGTAGCGCTTGCCGTGCTCCTCGGTGAGGATGCGGTTGAGCAGCGTGGTCTTGCCGGCGCCGAGATAGCCGGTCAGCACGGTGACGGGGATCTTGCCGGGAGCGGGAGCGGTCTGGGTCATGAGCCGCTATTTAGGGCGGCGAGAGGCGGAGCGGAAGCGGGGGATGAAATGCGCGCCCCTCTCTTCCCAACTTCCCGTCATTCCCGCCCCCTCAGGTCTTCAGGAACGCCACGGCCAAGCCGACCAGCACCAGGGCCCCGCCGAGGATGGTTTCCTCGTAGCGCTCAAGCCAGTCGAGGTTCAGGCGGCGCACGCCCGCCAGGGAAAGACCCGTGAACAGCAGCATGCCCGCCGCGGTGGCTGTAAGCAGCACGACGCTGAGCAGCAGGAACGCGCCCCAGCCGTGCTTCATGCCGGCCAGGTAGTAGGGCAGGAACGCCTCGCAGGGCGACAGGGTCAGAAGCACAACGAGCGCCGTGATCGCCGCCCGGTCGGAGGCGTAGGTCCGCCGCCCGGCCTCGGGCATCGCATGGCTGTGGCGTCCGCGCGCGATATAGAAGAGGCCCACGGCCACCATCAGCCCGCCGACGATCCAGTGGAACAGATGGCCAAGGCGCGGCTCGAGCGCCTGGCCCGCGATGACCAGGAGCAGGCCCAGCAGGATGGTCAGGGCCACGTGCCCCAGGCCCGCCAGCAGGGTCACGCCCAGGGTCCGCCCCGCCGACCATTTCTGCGCGCGGCCGACCAGCACGAACGGCAGCCAATGGGTTGGCAGGGCCGCGTGCAGGAAGGCCACCATGAAGCCGGTGGCCGCGATCGAGGCGAAGAAGGCGGACGTCACGCTCGCGCTATAGCCTGTTACAAAATAACGAGCCAGCGGAGTCATGCGCCGACAACTGTTCGTCTCGCGCAGCGGTGCTACAACCTTGGCCATGACGCCCGGTCCGCAGCTGCAAGCCGCCCTCGACACGGCCTATGAGGTGTTCGCGCGCCACGGCCGGCCGACGGCTCTCGACGCGCCCCCTCATCGCAGGCCCGAGGTCCTGCTCGCGAACCTGACGGCCACGCCGTTGCGAGAGCTGTCCTGCGAGGCTGTCGGCCCCTACGCCGGCTGGGCGATGACCACGGTCGGCGACAGCGGGAACTATCGCCACTTCCTGCCGCGCCTCCTCGAACTCGCCGCCCAGGGAGATTGCGCCCACATGGGGACCGATCCCGACCAGCTGGCGCGGAAAGTCCTCTACGGCGGCTTCCGCACATGGCCCGCCAACGAACGCGACGCGATCGTCGCCGTCTTCGAGGCCGCCGCCCGCCAGGCGATCGGCGAGTCCCTCGACCAGGCCACGCCGGAGCCATGGCTGACGGGCCTGGCCGAAATGGGAGCCTCCGTCTCGTCGCTTCTGCAGGCCTGGCTGGCCGCCGATTCGCTGGACGCGGGCCTGCATCTGGTCGAGGCGGTCCGTTCGGAAGCCCACGCCTCGCGCCGCGGCGGCGAGGATCAATCGGCTCCTGAAGTCCAGGCGCTGCGGCTCTGGCTGCGCGGTTCGGCGGTGCGCGAACGCCTGGAAGCCCTTCTGCTTAAAGCCCCCGAAGACGAAATCTGGAGGGTCGAAGCCGCGCTGATCGAAAGCGCCGCGTTCGTCTGACCGCCGTCCGTGGCAGGACGACACGTTGAATCACGTCAAGGGCTTGAGAGGCCCCCTTGGCCGTTGACTCACAGGCTTTCGGCGCTATAAGTGCGCCCCTCTCGCCCGCCGGGTTTCCTAGCGGGCGTTCCGTATTTTGCGAACAGCACGTTATTTAAGGCGCTAACCTATGTACGCGGTCATCAAAACCGGCGGCAAGCAGTACCGGGTCCAAGCCGGCGACCTGCTGGTCGTCGAGAAGCTCGACGGTCAACCTGGCGCGGAAGTCGCCTTTGGCGAAGTTCTGCTGCTGGGCGAAGGCGAGGCCGTGACGGTCGGCGCCCCCACCGTTGACGGCGCCGTCGTCAACGCCACCCTGATCGAAACCCGCAAGGGCGAGAAGGTGAAGATCTTCAAGAAGATCCGCCGTCAGGGCTACCGCCGCACCCGCGGTCACCGTCAGGCCGAAACGGTCCTGCGCGTGACGTCGGTCGCCGGCGCTGGCAAGGAAAGCAAGTGGGAAGGCACGATCGACCTGACCCCGAAGGTCATCCTCGACGCCCGCGCCCGCGGTCTCGGCGACGCTGCTGTCCCGTTCACCATCCCGGAAGCTCCGGCCGCCAAGGCTGAAGCCGCCGCTCCGAAGAAGAAGGCCGCGCCGAAGAAGGCCGCCGCCCCCGCTCCGGAAGCTGAAGCTTAAGATCCGCCAGGATCTTTTTGGATTGATCTGACCCAGGTCCGCGCGTCGGAAACCAGGTCAAAGATTAGGAGAGCATCATGGCTCACAAGAAATCTGGCGGCTCGTCCAGCAACGGTCGCGACTCAGAGTCGAAGCGCCTTGGCGTAAAGAAGTTCGGCGGCGAGAAGGTTCTCGCCGGCAACATCCTCGTGCGTCAGCGCGGCACCAAGTTCTACCCGGGCGCCAACGTCGGCATGGGTAAGGATCACACCCTCTTCGCCCTCGTCGAAGGCGCCGTGGGCTTCGTGACCAAGAAGCAAAACCGTACCTACGTGACCGTGGCCCCGGTGGCCCAGGCCGCCGAATAGTACGATCAGAAGTCTCTCTTCGGATCGTGCTTCCTAAACGAAGACGATCCGGACGCGACGAATACGAAGCGGGGAGTCCGGACGCCGGGCTCCCCGCTTTTGTTTGTCCACGTTCCAGAAAAAGCCTCATCCAGGCAATTGGAGCGTCACGGTCCCGCACTATCTGAGGCGCGTCGCAGTATCGGCGCCTCGCGTGAAGAAGGGCCGGGAAAGGGAGACGCGCCATGTGCGTGATCGAAAGAAGTCCCGTCATCGAGACGCGGCGGCTCGCCTTGCGGGCGCCGGACATGTCCGACGCGCCCCGCATCGCCAGCCTGGGCGCCGACTACGCCATCCCCAAGATGACCACCCGCATGCCCTGGCCCTACGGCCAGGCCGATGCGGAAGAATTCGTGGCCCGCGTCCAGGCGCAGGACTGGAGCCGCAACGCCACCTTCGCCATCGAACTGGAAGACGCCGGCGTGATCGGCGTGCTGGGCTTCTTCCCCAACGAGGACGGCCGGCTCGAGGTCGGCTACTGGATCGGCCGGCCGTTCTGGGGCCGGGGCCTGGCGACCGAGGCGCTGCAGGGCGCGCTGTCCTGGGCCGCGCACGACTGGCGGCGCAAGCTGGTCGTCGCCGGCCACTTCGCCGACAACCCGGCCTCGGGCCAGGTGCTGGTCAAGGCCGGCTTCCTCTACACCGGCGTCGTCACAGAGAAGGACTCGGTGTCGCGCGGGGCGTCCGTGGCGACGCGGATGATGGTCTGGCTGGCCTAGGGGCGAGCCGCGCCGCCGAAGAAGAAGCTTGTCATCCCGGCCGAAGGACCGCGCCAGCGGGCCGTAGAGCCGGGATCTCCCGCGCCCGCCGTCGACGCCGTGGGAGATCCCGGCGCTCCGCTTCGCTACGGCCGGGATGACACAGCAATTGGGGCTGGCGCACCGTTGCTTCGCATGATGTAGAATGCTCATCCATAATATGGGAGGCATCATGCATCGTCGCGTTCTGGCCGGCCTGGCGCTGGCCCTGACCCTCACGGCGCCCGCCGCCGCGCTCGCTCAGGCCCAGAAGCCGCTCTATCGCGACCCGGTGTTCGACGGCGCGGCCGACGTGGCCATCGCCTGGGACAAGACCGACAAGCTGTGGCGGATGTTCTACACCAACCGCCGCGCCACCCTGAAACTGGAAGACCCCAAGGACGTCGCCTGGCTGCACGCCACCGCCATCGGCGTGGCCACCTCCAAGGACGGCCTGGCCTGGACCTATGCGGGCACGGCGAACATTCCCACCGCCTGCACCGGCGAAACGCTCTGGGCGCCCGAGATCTTCACCGAGAACGGCGTCCACCACATGTTCCTGACCGTGGTGCCGGGGATCTTCCATCGCTGGAACCTGCCGGAAGCCGGCGCGAAGATCGTCCACCTGACCTCCGTCGACCTGAAGGCCTGGACCTGCGCCGACACCCTCGACCTCGGCTCGGACCGGGTGATCGACGCCGGCGTCATCAAGGCCCCGCAGGGCGGCTACCGGATGTGGTTCAAGGACGAGCGCAAGGACAGCCGCATCTTCTTCGCCGACAGCCCCGACCTGAAGTCGTGGACCCGCCAGCCGGCCTTCGTCGCCGACTTCGCCGGCGAGGGGCCCAAGGTGTTCTTCTTCAAGGGCTCGTGGTGGATGATCGCCGACGCCTGGAAGGGCCTGGCGGTGCTGCGCAGCAAGGACGCCGTGACCTGGGAGCGCCAGCCGGGCTTCATCCTCGACAAGCCGGGCAGCCAGGCCACCGACCGCGACCTTGGCCATCACCCCGACGTGGTCGTCAACGACGGCCGGGCGCTGCTCTACTACTTCGTCGGCCAGGGCAAGGAAGAGGAAGCCAAGGCCGATCCGGTCTGGAACCAGCGCACCGTGATCCAGCTGGGCGAACTGCAGGTCGGCAAGGACGGCTGGCTGACGATCGACCGCGAGGCCGCCGTGAAGAAGGGCCTGAAGGCGCCGCGATAAGAGAACCTCCCCCTCTGGGGGAGGCGGCCAAAGGCCGGTGGGGGGCCGTTTTCAGCCGCCGCTGGACCGGCCGGTTCAGCAGACGCTCCCCCCACCGATCGCTTCGCGAT
>NZ_JAAKGT010000008.1 GCF_011043625.1 Caulobacter sp. 602-2 | reverse complement strand
CGGCGCGATGATCATCTTGATCAGCCGCAGGAAGATGTCGGTGATCAGAGACAGGCCCGAGGCGGCCGACTTGGCCCCTTCGGCGTCCAGGAACTGGTTGCAACCCCAGCCGACGAGCACCCCCAGCACCATCGCGCCGACGATCAGATAGGCGAAGCGTTTGTTCATGAAGGAGCCTTTGCGCACGCGGCGAACGCGCCGGGCGTCGCCGGGACGTCCGTGAAGCGCGTGGATTTTGGGAAAGGAAAGGACAGCGGGCGCGGCGAGGCCGGCCCGTCGGCGTCAGGAGCGCAGATGCGCGAAAGTCAGGATGCGGCGGCCTTCTGCAGGCGCTCGTAGCGGCTCAGCAGCCGCTCCCAGGTGACGCGCTTGATCGGCTCGCCACGGCGCAGCTTGGTCCAGGTCGTCTCGCTGATGCCGTAGACGTTGTTGAGGTGCTCGCGGGTGATGGCGGGCAGGCGGCTCTTCAATCGCTCGAAATGTTCGGCGGGGATCTGGATCACGTCCGGCATGGCGGTCCCGTAGCTCTGTTCAAGAGGCCGACATGAGCGGCCCGCATCTATCAAGACGCAGCCGACCTGCGTTTCCTCACGTCCGAAAGCAAAAATTTTTCCCCTTACCAATCCGTGACTTGGCTCTACGGCAAAAAGTTGTCGGGAAGGTGTGGGTTCGGAAACAGGCTGCGTCTTGAGGATCGGAAGCGCGAGGGGCGCGACCCAATCCAAAGGGGATGCAAGTATGCGATCGAGGACCTTGAAGCGGATGATGGCCGGCGGCTGCGCGTATGGCGCGCTGATGCTCGGCGTCGCCCACGCCCAGGAGGCCGCGGCCCCCGAAGAGCCCCAGGCCGTCGAGGCCGTCGTCGTCACCGGCTCGCGCATCGCCCGCCAGGACTACGTGGCCAACAGCCCGATCCAGACGGTCGGCGCCGCCGCCATCGAGGCCACCGGCCAGGTGACGGTCGAAAAGGCCCTGTCGCAGATGCCGCAGTTCACCGGCTCGTTCGGCCAGGGCAACACCGGCTCGACGAGCACGGGCCTCAACGGCGGCCAATCCTACGCCAGCCTTCGCGGTCTGGGGGCCAAGCGCACCCTGATCCTGCTCGACGGCCGCCGCCTGCAGCCGTCCAACCCCGATGGTTCGGTCGACCTCAACATCATCCCCGAAGCCCTGATCGAGAACGTCGAAGTCATCACCGGCGGCGCTTCCACCGCCTACGGCTCGGACGCCACCGCCGGCGTCGTCAACTTCAAGCTCAAGCGCAGCTTCAACGGCCTGACCGCCGACGCCCAGTACGGCATCTCCGAGAAGGGCGACGCGGAGTCGTTCCGCTTCTCGATCACCGGCGGGTCGGACTTCGCCGAGGGCCGCGGCCGGGCGGTGCTGTCGTTCGACTACACCAACCGTGACCGCGCCCTGCAGAGCGCCCGCGACTACTACATCTTCCGCACCTCGGCGCCGGGCCTGTCGACCATCCCGCAAGGCACGGTGCTGTTCGGCGCCAACCTGCCGACCCTGGCCTCGATCAACAGCCTGTTCCAGGGGACCTACGGCACCGCCGCGCTCACCGGCAACAGCGCCGGCCGCTACACCGGCCAGATCGGCTTCAACACCGACCAGACCCTGTTCTCGACCTCGGGTGTGCCGGTCCTGAACTTCCGCGACCCGCAGACCGACAACGCCTACATCGTCAACGCCAACGCCGCCGGCACCTCCCAGCAGGTGAACTTCGGCTACAACGGCAGCTCGATGCAGTCGGACCTCGACCGCTACGCCGTGTTCGCCAAGGTCGACTACGACCTGACCGACAATCTGAAGTTCTTCTCGCAGTTCACCTTCACCGACTACGTCTCGGTGGGCGTGTCGAACCCGACCCTGGCCTCGAACGTCTACGGCCTGACCGTTCCGGTCACCAACCCGTTCATCCCGACCGACTTCCGTCCGATCCTGGCCTCGCGCCCGACCCCGAACGCCGCCTTCACCTTCTACAAGGCGCTCGATATCCTGGGTCCGCGCATCCAGAAGTACAGCTACGACGTCTTCCAGTTCACCAACGGCCTGTCGGGTGAAACCGGCTTCAAGGACTGGACCTGGGACGGCTACGTCTCGTTTAGCCGCGCCAAGTTCGACAACGAACAGACCGGCGGCGCCAGCGCCAGCGCCATCTCGCGCCTGCTCAACAGCCCGACCGGCGGCACGGAATACTGCGCCGGCGGCTGGAACCCCTTCGGCAACCTGACGCCGTCGGTCGAGTGCGCCCGCTACATGTCGCGCCGCACCCTGAACCAGAACACTCTCGAGCAGCGCATGGTCGAGGTGAACGTCTCCGGTTCGCTGTTCGACCTGCCGGCCGGCACGGTGAAGTTCGCCGCCGGCACCGACTACCGCTCCAACGAATACACCTTCAAGCCCGACAGCCAGCTGAACCAGCCCGACGGCACCAGCGACATCCTGGGCTACAGCGTGCTGCGCGACGCCTCGGGTTCGGTCGACACCTATGAAGTCTACGGCGAACTGCTGGTGCCGGTCCTGAAGGACCTGCCGTTCATCCAGGAGTTCAACCTCGACCTCGGCTACCGCTATTCCGACTACAGCTCGGTGGGCGGGGTGCAGACCTACAAGGCCGACTTCGACTGGAAGATCGTCGAGCCGGTGCGCCTGCGCGGCGGCTACAACCGCGCCATCCGCGCCCCGAGCGTCGGCGAGCTCTACGCGCCGGTCTCGACCGGCTCGGTGGCCATCGGCACGGCCTCGTCGACCACCACCAACGGCGACCCCTGCGACGTGCGCTCGTCGTATCGCACCGGCGCCAACGCCGCGGCCGTGCGCAGCCTCTGCCTGGCGCAGGGCGTGCCGACCGCGATCATCGACAGCTACCAGCTGGGTACGGCCCAGGTGTTCGCCCTCACCGGCGGCAACCCGGACCTGCAGGAAGAAACCGCCGACACCTACTCGTTCGGCGCGGTCCTGCGCTCGCCGTTCGACACCCCGCTGCTCAGCCGCCTGACGGCCTCGATCGACTGGTACGACATCAAGGTGAAGGACGCGATCGGCAGCCTGTCGATCGTCAACGCCTTCCAGTTCTGCTTCAACTCGGGCGGCTCCAACCCGACCTACGACCCCAACAACTACTACTGCTCGCTGCTGACCCGTAACTCGGCCAGCGGCGTGCCGACCAATCCGGTCCAGCCGCTGCTGAACCTGGGCCAGTTCCAGACCACCGGCGTCGACGTGCAGGTCGACTGGAGCTTCGACTTCGCCGACAGCGCCCTGGACATGATCCCGGGCTCCTTCGCCCTGAACGTGGCCCTGGGCTACACCGACAAGTTCAAGATCCAGAACCTGCCGGGCGCGCCGGTCTACGACTATGTCGGCACCATCGGCACGGGCGTGGAAAGCACCGCCGGCACCGCTCACCCGAAGTGGAAGTCGGTCACCTCGGGCACCTACACCTGGGGTCCGGCCAGCCTGGGCCTGCGCTGGCGCTGGATCGAGGCCATGGAGAACTCGGCCAAGGTCGTCACCCCGACCAGCACCTCGCGCGGCGTGAAGGCCTACAACGCCTTCGACCTCAACGGCCGCGTCGAGCTGCCTTGGGACACCGCCCTGCGTTTCGGCGTCAACAACCTGTTCGACAAGGCTCCGCCGCAGGTGGGCGACACCGAGGGCAACTACGACCCGCAGAACTACGACGTGCTCGGCCGCTCCTACTACGTGGGCATCCGCAAGCGCTTCTAGGTTCGATCCAAGTCCCGGGCGCGCTTCTCCCCCTTTGCGCGTCCGGTGCTCGCCGCCCAGTCAGCCCCGGCGGCGGCGAGGAAGGGCGCCGGTCTTGGCGGACCGGCGCCCTTTTCGCGTTCAGTGGATCAGCAGGCTTGCGGCCGCCATCAGGCCGCCGGCTCCCAGGGCCAGCGCGCCCAGGATCGGCCAGGGCGAGGCCGGCGTGGGCGGATCCCAGCTGGCGATCTCAGCGTCGACGGCCTTGACCGCCTCGAAGGCGTCGCGGCGGCGGGGATGGGCCACCCAGGTCTCGAACTCCTCCTGGTCGCCTTGCCCGGCTTCGGGCGAACGCAGGCGCTCCAGCCAGGCGGCGGCTTCGCGGACGTCGTCTTCGGTTCGGGTCATGCGCACTCACTCCTGACCACGATCATGCGGGTGGGTGTTGCGTGCGTGTTTCGTGCGGGACGCGCCGCGATATCGCCGGCTGTCCTTCGACCCTCTGTTCCCAGAACAGATGCGCTACCAGGCTGCGGGACGGTTTCTTCAAACCGCAACCTTGCCGCAACACTGGCGAAACCGACGGCCGCCATGCCCCGGCTTCCGCTGGCTATGCGCGTGGGGCGTGCTCATGGACTTCCTGGAACAGACGACGTTTCACAACCGCATCTGCGAGGACCTGGAGGCCGCCATGGCGGCGGGCGGCAAGGTCGACGCCGCCGCGATCCGGGCCGAGCGGACCTGCGCCGCCGGCCAGTGGCTGCACGGCGAGGGCCACAGGCGCATGCCGGGCAGCCACCTGCACCTTCACTGCCTGGAGGCCCATCGCGACTTCCACCGCATCGCCGGCCAGGTGGCCGAGCAGATCAACCGCGGCGCGATGGCCGACGCCCGCCGCGCGGTGCGCAACGGCGGGGCGCTGGCCGGCGCCAAGGCCGAACTCGCCGCCGCCCTGCGCAAGCTGCGCGTGGCGATGGAAACGTCGGCGGGGTAGGGGGGCAGGCGCCTTGCGTCCTTCGAGGCTCCCCTTCGGTTCGTACCTCAGGATGAGGAAGTCAGTGCACTGAAGTCCTCATCCTGAGGCGCCCGCGCAGCGGGCCTCGAAGGACGCAAGGCCTCACAGACCCGTCCACCCCCCGCCGATCGCCTGCACCAGGGCCACGGCCGCCGTCTGGCGCGAGACCCTGGCGGAGGCCAGGTCGCGGCGGGCCGACAGGGCCGAGGCCTGGGCGGTGACGACGTCGGTATAGGCCACCTGGCCGGCGCGATACTGGTTCAGCAGCATCTGCTCGGTCTGGTCGGCGGCCTTGGAGGCGGTCTCCAAGAGGGCGTACTGGCGCTCCAGCACCCGCACCGCCGTCAGCTGGTTCTCCACGTCCTGGAAGGCGGTCAGCGCGGTCTGGCGATAGTCGGCGGCGGCGGCGTCGTACGAGGCGCGGGCCTGGGCGACCTGGGCCTTGCGGGCGCCGGCGTCGAACAGGGTCTGGGCCGCCGACAGCCCCAGCGACCAGGTGTTGGCCGAGGCCGAGAACAGGTCGCCCAGCACGCTGGCGGTCGAAGTGCCGCTGCCGCTGAGGGTGAAGGTCGGGAAGTAGGCGGCGCGGGCCACGCCGATCTGGGCGTTGGCGGCGGCCACGCGGCGTTCGGCGGCGGCGACGTCGGGACGGCGCTCCAGCAGCGCCGAGGGCAGGCCGACCGGGATCTCGGGCACGCTGGCCGTCCAGTTCGGATCGGCGGCGATGCGGAAGGCGCTGGCCGGCTGGCCGACCAGCACGGCGATGGCGTTCTCGTAGGTGGCGCGGGTCTGGGTCAGGCCCTCCAGGTTCGACTGGGCGTTGGCCAGGGTGGTCTGGGCCTGCAGCACGTCCGAGCGCGGGGCGATCCCGGCGTCGTAGCGGTTCTGGGTGATCTTCAGGCTGCGCTGGTAGCCCTCGACGCTGGCCTGGACGAGGGCGATCTCGATGTCGCTCTGGCGCAGGCCAAGATAGCTTACCGCCAATTCTCCCTGGGCCGACAGCTGGGCGGCCGCCAGGTCGGCGGCGCTGGCCTGGGCGCTGGCGTCGGCGTTGCCGATCGAGGCGCGGATGCGGCCCCAGACGTCGGGCTCCCAGCTGGCGCCGATGCTGGCGGAGTAGCGCTTGGTGTCGCCCGAGCTGGTGGCCCCGCCGGCGCCCGGCGCGCTGCTGGTCCCGCCGCCGCCCGAGCGGGTGCCCGAGGCCGACAGGTCGATGCTGGGAAACAGCGATGCGCGCTGCTCCTTCACCAGGGCGCGGGCCTGGCGATAGGCGGCCTCGGCGGCGGCGATGGTCTGGTTGTCGACCTTCACCCGCTCGGCCAGGGCGTTCAGCTGGGCGTCGCCCAGCAGGGTCCACCAGTCGCCGCGGTCCAGGTGATCGGCCGGGGCGGCGGCCTTCCAGCCGTCCATCGCCTTCCACGTGGCGGGCGTGGGCGCGGCCAGCTTTGGCGTCTCGTAGGCCGGCGTCGTCGAGCAGGCGGTCACGAGCGCCAGCAGGGGCAGGGCGATCAGCAGGCGGGCGGTCATCGGGCGAGCTCCGGCGCGGAGGGCATGTGGGTCAGGTCGCGCTCGTCGCGCCGCTTGCCGCGCAGGCGGTCGAGATAGACGTAGACCACGGGGGTGGTGATGAGGGTCAAAAGCTGGCTGGCGATCAGGCCGCCGATGATGGTGATGCCCAGCGGCCGACGCAGTTCGGCGCCTTCGCCGAAACCGATGGCCAGGGGCAGGGCGCCCAGGGCGGCGGCCAGGGTCGTCATCAGGATCGGACGGAAGCGCAGCAGGCTGGCCTCCCGCACTGCTTCGATCGCCGTCAGGCCCCGGCCGCGCTGGGCCTCCAGGGCGAAGTCGATGATCAGGATGGCGTTCTTCTTGACGATGCCCAGCAGCAGGAACACCCCGATCAGGGCGATGATCGAGAACTCCATGTTGAAGATCAGCAGGGCCAGCACCGCCCCGACGCCGGCGGCCGGCAGGGTGGACAGCACCGTCACCGGGTGGACGTAGCTCTCGTAGAGGATGCCCAGCACGATGTAGATCGCCACGATGGCCGCCGCGATCAGGAACGGCTGCTGCTTCATCTGCTCGTTGTAGCTGCGGGCGCTGCCCTGGAAGCTGCCGCGCACGCTGGTCGGCAGGCCGATGTCGGCCTCGGCCTGGGTGATGGCCGCCTGGGCCTGCGACAGCGACACGCCTTCGGGCAGGTTGAACGACACGGTGGTCGCCAGCTCGCCGTTCTGGTGGTTGACGCTGGTGGGGGTGGCGCTCTGGGCGACGCTGGCGATGGCAGTCAGCGGCGTCATCGGCGTGGCCGTGGTGTTCAGCGCCGAGCCGGTGGAGGCGTCGCGCAGCGACGGGTTCACCGCCGCCCCGCTGCTGCTCGACGTGGTGGTCGAGCCGCTGGCCGAGGTCGGCACATAGACGTCGTTCAGCGCCTCGGGGCCCTGGGCGAACTGCTGCTGCCACTCCATGATCACCGAGTACTGGTTGACGTCCTCGTAGATCGTCGCGACCTGGCGCTGGCCAAAGGCGTTGTAGAGGGCGTTGTCCACCGCCCGGGGCGTGACCCCCATGCGCGAGGCGCTGTCGCGGTCGATGGTGACGAAGGTCTCGACGCCGTTTTCCGACTGGTCGCTGTCGACGTCGGTCATGACGTCGGAATGCTCCTTCATCGCCTCGGCCAGCTTCGGCGCCCATTCCTTGAGGGCGTCGCTGGAGTCGCTGGTCAGGGTGTACTGGTAGGTCGAGTTGCTCGACCGGCCGCCCATGCGCAGGTCCTGCACCGGGTTCAGGAAGATTGAGACGCCCGTCACCTTCTGCAGCTGCGGCCGCAGGCGGGCGATCACCGCGCTGCCCTTCTCTTTGCGCTCGCTGGCGGGCTTGAGATTGACGAACATGAAGCCGCCGCCGGCCCGGGCGCCGCCGGTGAAGCCCACCACGGTGTCCACCGCCGGGTCCTTGCGGATGATCTCGACCACGGCGCGCAGCTTCTGCTCCATGGTCTGGAACGAGACGCTCTGGTCGGCGCGGATGCCGGCCATCAGCTGGCCGTTGTCCTGCTGGGGGAAGAAGCCCTTGGGCACGGCGATGTAGAGCCAGATGGTCATGCCGATCACCGCCACGAGCATGAACATCACCAGCGGCTTGGCGTGCAGCGCCCAGTCCAGCGAGTGGGCGTAGATCGCCTGCAGCTTGTCGAACATCCGCTCGAAGAAGCGGGCGATGCGGCCTTCCTTGTGGCCCTCGGGACGGGCCTTGAGCAGGTAGGCGCACATCATCGGCGTGGTCGTCAGGCTGATGACCAGCGAGATCAGCACCGCCGCCGACAGGGTGACGGCGAACTCGCGGAACAGCCGCCCCACCTGGCCGCCCATGAACAGCAGCGGGATGAACACGGCCACCAGCGAGACGCTGATCGACAGCACCGTGAAGCCGACCTCGCGCGCGCCCAGGGTGGCGGCCTTGAAGCGGTCCATGCCCGCCTCGATGTGGCGCTGGGTGTTCTCCAGCACGACGATGGCGTCGTCGACGACGAAACCCGTGGCCACGGTGATGGCCATCAGGCTGAGGTTGTTGAGCGAGAAGCCCAGCAGGTACATCACCCCGAAGGTGCCCAGCAGCGAGACGATGGTCGCCGCCGCCGGGATGAAGGTCGCCCGGCCGCTGCGCAGGAAGGCGCTGACCACCAGAACCACCAGCACGATCGAGATCAGCAGGGTGACCTCGATCTCGTGCAGCGAGGCGCGGATCGAGTTGGTGCTGTCGCTGGCCACCTGCACGTTGATGTCGCCGGGCAGCTGTTCGCGCAGCTCGGGCAGGGCCGCGCGCACGCTGTCGACGGTCTCGATGATGTTGGCCCCCGGCTGGCGGGTGATCAGCACGATGATCGCCGGCTTGCCGTTGAACAGGCCGATGGTGCGGGTGTCGGCGACGCTGTCGGTGACGCTGGCCACGTCCGACAGCTTGACGCCCGCCTCGCCGCGCCAGGCGACCAGCAGGCCGGCGTAGTCGGCCGCCTTGCGGCCGCTGCTGGAGGTGTAGATCTGGAAGCGCTTGCCGTCGCCCTCGACCGCGCCCTTGGGGCGGTTGGCGTTGGCCGACTGGATGGCCGCGCGCACGTCCTCCAGGCTGACGCCATACTTGTTGAGCAGGAACGGATTGACCGAGATCCGGACGGCCGGCAGCGAGCCGCCGCCGATCTCGACGTCGCCGACGCCCTTCACCTGCGAGATGCGCTGGGCCACGACGTTGGAGACCGCGTCGTAGATCTGGCCGGGGGTCTTGGTGTCGGAGGTCAGGGCCAGGATGATCACCGGCGCGTCCGACGGGTTCATCTTGCGGTAGGTCGGGTTGCTGCGCAGCGTGGCCGGCAGGTCGGCGCGCGCGGCGTTGATGGCCGCCTGCACCTCGCGCGCGGCGCCGTCGATCTTGCGGTTGAGGTCGAACTGCAGGGTCACCCGTGTCGAGCCAGACGAGCTCTGCGAGGTCATCTCGTTGACGCCGGAGATCACGCCCAGGCGGCGCTCCAGGGGCGTGGCGACGCTGGAGGCCATGGTCTCGGGGCTGGCCCCCGACAGGCTGGCCGACACCGAGATGGTCGGATAGTCCACCTGCGGCAGCGGCGAGACCGGCAGCACGAAGAAGGCGAAGATGCCGGCCAAAGCGAGGCCGATGGTCAAAAGGACCGTCGCCACCGGACGGCGGATGAAGGGCGCCGACAGGTTCATGACGGCAGCCCCGGCAGCGGCTGGTCGACGCGGTCCTCGTCACTCTCGTCGCGGCGCTTCTTGCCCGAGGGCGCGATGCGGTCGAAGGCGAGATAGACGACGGGCGTCGTGAACATGGTCAGCAGCTGGCTGACCAGCAGGCCGCCGAAGATGGCGATGCCCAGCGGACGGCGCAGCTCGGCGCCTTCGCCGAAGCCCAGCATCAGCGGCACGGCGGCGAACAGGGCCGCCAGCGTGGTCATCAGGATCGGGCGGAAGCGCAGGATGGCGGCCTGGAAGATCGCCTCTTCCGGCGACTTGCCCTCGTTGCGCTCGGCCTCGATGGCGAAGTCGATCATCATGATCGCGTTCTTCTTGACGATGCCGATCAGGAGGATGATGCCGATGATCCCGATCACGCCCAGGTCATGGCCGGTCAGCCACAGCGCCAGCAGCGCGCCGACGCCGGCCGAGGGCAGGGTCGACAGGATGGTCAGCGGGTGGATGTAGCTCTCGTAGAGCACGCCCAGCACGATGTAGACGCAGACCACGGCCGCCAGGATCAGCCACAGCTGGTTGGAGAGCGAGTTCTCGTAGGCCCCGGCCGCGCCCAGGAAGGTGTGGCTCACCGACGAGGGCATGCCGATGTCCTTCATCGCCGCGCGGATCTCGTCGACCGCATGGCCCAGCGACACGCCCGGCGCGGTGTCGAAGCCGATCGTGGTGGCCGGGAACTGGGCCACGTGGGTCACCTGCAGCGGCGACTGCTGCTCCTTGATGGTCGAGAAGGCGGCCAAGGGCGTCGGCGAGCCGCCGCCGGTGCGCAGGTTCAGGTTCCCCAGCGAGGCCGGGTCGGTCAGCAGGCCGGGCTTGGCCTCCAGGATCACCCGGTACTGGTTGGTCTCGGTGAAGATGGTCGAGACGATCCGCTGGCCGAACGCGCTGTAGAGGGCGTCGTCGACGTCGGACGCCGTGATCGAAAGCCGGGCGGCGGTGTCGCGGTCGATGTCGACATAGGCCGCGGCGCCCGTGGCCGAGGCGTCGCTGTAGATGTTGCGCACGGCCTTCACGGTCGCCAGCTTTTCCGACAGCTTGCCGGCCCACTCCTTCACCGTGGCGGTGTCGGCGCCTTCCAGCGACAGGCGGTACTGGGTCGGGCCGCTTTCGGCGTCGATGGTCAGGTCCTGGGTCGGCTGGAGATAGAGGGTGACGCCGGGCACGCCGGCCACGCGATCGCGCAGCCGCTGCATGATCTTCTCCTGCGAGCCCTTGCGGTCGCCCTTCAGGTTGATCTGCATCTGGCCGGTGTGGAGCATGCTGTTGTTGGCCCCGTCGACGCCGATGAACGACGCCACGCTGTCCACGGCCGGGTCCTGCAGGATCGCCGCGGCCGCCTGCTGCTGCAGGCCGGCCATGCGCTCGTAGGACACCGACTGCTCGACCTCGGTGCGGGCCTGCAGCTGGCCGGTGTCCTGGGTGGGGAACAGGCCCTTGGGGATGACCATGTAGAGCACGCCGGTCAGCACCAGGGTGGCGACGGCGACGACCAGGGTGGCCTTCTGGCGGGCCATGACCCAGGCCAGCGCGGTCTCGTAGCGGGCCTCGATCCTCTCGAAGACCTCCTGGGCCTTGCGGCCGACGCGGCCGGGCTTGTCCTCTTCGTGGCTCTTCAGCCAGCGGGCCGACAGCATGGGGGTCAGGGTCAGCGACACCACGGCCGAGATCAGGATGGTGATCGCCAGGCTGACGGCGAACTCGCGGAACAGGCGCCCGACCACGTCGCCCATGAACAGCAGCGGGATCAGCACCGCGATCAGCGAGATGGTCAGCGAGATGATGGTGAAGCCGATCTCGCGCGCGCCTTTCAGCGCCGCCTGCATCGGTTTCTCGCCCTTCTCCATGTGGCGGATGATGTTCTCGATCATCACGATGGCGTCGTCGACGACGAAGCCCGTGGCGATGGTCAGGGCCATCAGGGAGAGGTTGTTGAGGCTGTAGCCCAGCAGGTACATCACCCCGCACGAGCCGATCAGCGAGATCGGCACGGCCAGGCTGGCGATCACCGTGGCGCGCAGGCTGTGCAGGAAGAAGAAGATCACCAGCACGACCATCACGACGGCCAGGATCAGCTCCAGCTCGACGTGGTGCACCGAGGCGCGGATGCCGGTGGTGCGGTCGGCCAGCACCTCGACCTTCAGCGTCGCGGGCAGACCCGCCTGAAGCTCGGGCAGCTTTTCCTTGATGGCGTCGACGGTCTTGATGACGTTCGCGCCCGGCTGGCGCTGGACGTTGACGATGATCGCCGGGGTCTTGCCGGCCCAGGCGCCCAGGCGGGTGTTCTCGGCGCTCTGCACCACATTGGCCACGTCGCGGATGCGGATCGGGGCCTCGTTCTTGTAGGTGACGATCAGGTTCAGATAGTCGTCGACCGTCAGCAGCTGGTCGTTGGCGTTGATCGTGTAGGTGCGGGTGGGGCCGTCGAAGCTGCCCTTGGCGCTGTTGGCGTTGGAGTTGTCGATGGCGCTCTGCAGCTCGGCCAGGGTCAGGCCGTAGGAGGCCATGGCCTGCGTGTCGGCCTGGATGCGGATGGCCGGCTTCTGGCCGCCGCTCAAGGACACCAGGCCCACGCCCGAGACCTGGCTGATCTTCTGGGCCAGGCGGGTGTTGACCAGGTTCTGCACCTCGGTCAGCGGCAGGGTGTCCGACGTGATGGCCAGCGTCAGCACCGGCGCGTCGGCCGGATTGACCTTGGCGTAGACCGGCGGGGCGGGCAGGTCGGCCGGCAACAGCGAGTTGGCCGCGTTCATCGCCGCCTGCACTTCCTGCTCGGCGACGTCGAGGGTCTCACCCAGGTTGAACTGCAGGGTGATGACGCTGGCCCCGGCCGTGCTGACCGAGCTCATGCGCGCAAGGCCCGACATCTCGCCCAACTGGCGTTCCAGCGGGGCGGTGACGGTCTGGCTCATCACCTCGGGGCTGGCGCCCGGATAGAGCGTCTGCACCTGGATGGTGGGATAGTCGACCTGCGGCAGGGCCGACAGCGGCAGCAGCCGGAAGCCGACGAGGCCGGCCAGCACGATGGCCGCCATGAACAGGGCCGTGGCGACTGGCCGCTGGATGAAGGGGCGTGAGGGGTTCATCGGCCGGACGTCCGGTTATTCCGGACGCCGACGGCCTTCACCGCCGCCGGGAGGGGCGCCTTCCGGACGCTTGCCGCGCTGACCCTTCTCGCCGCGCTGTCCGCCCTGACGTTGGGCCGCCTGGCCCGGCAGCTGCACCTTGCCGCCTTCGGTCAGGCGGTCGCCGCCCTCGGTGATGACCTTGTCGCCGACGGCGAGGCCTTGGGTGATCGCCACCTGGGTCGTCGTCGATTGGCCGGTCACGACCTTGGTCTTGGTGACGGTCTGGTCGTCCTTCAGCTTCCAGACGAAGGCGCCGTCCGAGCCCTGGCGCAC
The DNA here is from genome assembly GCF_011043625.1 of Caulobacter sp. 602-2. Taxonomy (GTDB): domain Bacteria; phylum Pseudomonadota; class Alphaproteobacteria; order Caulobacterales; family Caulobacteraceae; genus Caulobacter. The sequence goes on along the minus strand of NZ_JAAKGT010000008.1, from coordinate 196,074 downwards.
GGCGGTGGCCGGCACGACCACGGCGTCCTTGAGGGTGTCGAGCTGGATGCGGACATTGACGAACTGGCTGGGGAACAGCTTGCCGCCGCTGTTGGGGAAGCGGGCCTTGCCCTTCACCGTGCCGGTGCCGGTGTCCACGAGGTTGTCCAGCGTCGAGAACGTGCCCTGGTCCAGCGTGTTGACCCGGGTGCGGTCCAGCACAGTCACCGGCAGGGTGGCCCCGCCGAACACCCGCTGCGAGATGCGCGGCACGTCGTCCTGCGGGACGGTGAATTCGACGTCGATCGGCGACAGGGTGGTGATCACCGCCACCCCGCTGGCGTCGCCCGAGGCGATGTAGTTGCCGACGTCGACGACGCGCAGGCCCACGCGGCCGCTGACCGGGGCGACGATGCGCGAGAAGCCGACATTGAGCCTGGCGGTGCCGACGGCGGCGCGGTCGCTCATCACCGTGCCTTCCAGCTGCTTGACGGTGGCGGCCTGGGTGTCGACCTCCTGGCGGGCGATCGAGTCCTGCTCCAGCAGGGTCTGGTAGCGCTTGAGGGTCAGGCGGGCGACGGCCAGCTGGGCCTCGTCGCGGGTCAGGTTGCCCTGGGCCTCCATCAGCGCCATCTGGTACGGCCGCTGGTCGATCTGCACCAGGGTCTGGCCGGCCTGGACCATCTGGCCCTCGCGGAACAGCACCTGGGTGATGACGCCCGAGACCTGCGGCTTGACGGTGACGGTCGCCGCGGGGGTCACCGTGCCCAGCGCCTCGATCACCACCGGCAGGTCGGCCTTGGCCGCCGTGGCCACCGCCACGGTGCTGGCCGGACCGCCGCGACGGCCGCCGCCGGGACCGCCCGGGCCGCCGGGTCCGCCGGGGCCGCCGGGGCCCATGTCGCCGCCGCCCCCGCCACCGCTCAGCAGGGTCCAGGCCAGGACGCCCACCCCGGCCAGCGCGGCCAGGGCGACGGCGCCGCCGATGATCCGCGCCCGGCGGCTGGGCTTGCGGACGGCGAGGGACGGGCGGGGTTCGGTCATGGACGGCCTCTGGGCGCGGACGGTGCGGCGGCGAAGATGGTCGAAAAAGCCGTCGTCCCTGGAGGACCCCGGCGTAAGCGTAAGCGATGCACGAAAAGTCGGGTCGCCGACCCTGGCGACCCGACGCTCAAGCTAAACTGCTAGAGGCGGCATTTGATCCATCGGCCGCCCTGGCCGCGGTACGCGTCGCGCTTGACGTCGTAGGAGCGGTACTTGGCCTTGCAGACGCGCACGTGGCGCGCTTGCTTGCTTTCCTTGCCCGGCTTGGCCTGCTCGTGGCGCGGCGCCGGGGTGTCGTGGCGATCGTGACCCTGGGCGAGGACGGGGCTGGACAGGGCGAGGGCGCCGAGGGCGAGCGCGGTGACGACGACTTTCATGTCGATCTCCAGTGTATTGGGATCGACTGGCTAACAACGTCACGTCGCGACGATGTTGCGGCTTTGAAACGGCTTTAGGCGAACTTGCAACACGCCGTGGCGGGAGTGGGGCGAAGGCCCTGCGTCCTTCGAGGCTCCCCTTCGGGTCGCACCTCAGGATGAGGGGCTCATCGCACTGACTTCCTCATCCTGAGGCGCCCGCGCAAGCGGGCCTCGAAGGACGCAGCAAGCTTCAGCCCCTGATCAGCGCCTCGCGCTCGGCGGGCGTCAGCGGGCGCCAGCGGCCTTCGGGCAGGTCGCCCAGCTCGATCGGGCCGACGCGGTGGCGGAACAGGTCGATGACGTCCAGCTCCACCAGGTCGCACATGCGGCGGATCTGGCGGTTGCGGCCCTCGGTCAGCACGAAGCGCAGGGTCTCCTGGCCCAGGCGGTCGACGACGGCGCGCTTGAGCTTGCGGCCGTCGAGTTCGAGGCCGTGGCGCAGCCAGTCGATCTTCTCGCGGGTCAGCTCGCCGCGAACCCGGACGCGGTATTCCTTCTCCAGCGTCGATTCCGGGCCGATCACGGCTTTCGCCACCACGCCGTCCTCCGAGAGGATCAAGAGGCCGCGCGAGTCCATGTCCAGGCGCCCGACCGGGGCCAGCTTGCTGTCGCGGCCGGGCACGGGGCCGGGCTGGCCGAACTGGGCGGCCCTGGTCAGCAGGCGCACGGCCGGAATCTGCTCGCCCTCGGGCTGGGACGAGACGATGCCGACGGGCTTGTGGATCATCACCGTCATCGCCGCGCCCAGCTTGGCGGTGGCGCCGTCGTTCAGCACCAGGGTCTGGCCGGGCTGGATCTTGCGGCCGGCGTCTTCCACCACCTCGCCGTCGATGGTCACCAGGCCCTGGCCGATCAGGGCCTCGGCCTCGCGGCGCGAGCAGACCCCGCTCTGGGCCAGCCACTTGTTGACGCGCTGAGGCTCGGCCTCGTCGTAGGTGCGGGTCCAGGCCATGGGGTCAGTCGGCTTTCGGGGGATAGGCGTGGGTCTGGCCGCGCGGGTCTTCCACCGCGCCGTCGTCGAGATAGTTGGGGCCGATCGGCACCTTGCCGTGGCCGTCGGGGATGTCGAGCACGTAGGTCGGCTGGCACAGGCCCGAATAGCGGCCGCGGATGGCCTTCATCAGCGCCCGGCCTTCCTCGACCGAGGTGCGCAGGTGGCTGGTGCCGGGGGCGAGATCCCCCTGGTGAAGGTAGTAGGGCTTGATCCGGGTCTCGACCAACGCCCGCATCAGCGCGCCCAGGCTTTCGGGATCGTCGTTGACGCCCTTGAGCAGCACGGTCTGGCCGATCATCGGGATCCCCGCGTCGACCAGGCGCGCGCAGGCGGCGCGGGCGGCCGGCGTCAGTTCGCGGGCGTGGTTGGCGTGCAGGGCGACATAGACCGCCTTGGAGCTCCGCTTCAGCGCCGCGACCAGTTCGGGCGTCACGGCTTGCGGATCGACCGACGGAATACGCGTGTGGAAGCGCACGACCTTGACGTGCTCGATCGCTTCCAGCCGGTCCATCAGGTCGGCGATGCGGCGCGGCGACAGCACGAAGGGGTCGCCGCCGGTGACGATCACCTCCCAGATCTGCGGGCGGGCGGCGACATAGGCGAAGGCCTCGTCCAGCTGCGCCGGCGACAGGGTCGAAAGGCCCTCGGGGCCGACCATCTCGCGCCGGAAGCAGAACCGGCAATAGACCGCGCAGGTGTGGGTGGGTTTCAGCAGCACGCGGTCGGGATAGCGGTGGACGATCCCTTCGACCGGGCTGTGGGCGAAGTCGCCGATCGGGTCTTCGGACTCGGCGGGCAGGGTGACGAGCTCGGCCTCGTTCGCAACGAACTGTCGGGCGATCGGATCGAACGGGTCGGCTTCGTCGATCAGCTGGGCCATGTCGGGCGTGATGGCCACCGCGTACTGGGCGGCCACGCGCTCCAGCGCCGGCAGGCGGTCGGCGGCGACGAGGCCGGCGTCGGCCAGGGCGCTGGCGCTGCGGAGGGTCTTCTTGGCGGCGATCATGATCGCTGCGGGATATGCGCCGAACGGGCGAGGTTGGCAAATCTGGGGATCGGAGCGCTACGATCTCCTTATCTCCCGTCATTCCCGCCCTGGTGGCGGGAAGCCCTCTGTCAGCCGCAGGGGCGGGAGGGGCGGATCGCTGGCGATCCGCTTGCGCTTCAAGTGCGTGCGGAACCAGGGTTTCCCGCCACAGGGGCGGGAATGACGGGAAGAAATACAGGCAGGCGGGGGCGCCCTCACCGCGGGCTGTGGATCGGCACGCTGCCGGGCCAGGGCTCGGGGCTGAAGGGCGAGGAGGGCGCGCGGTCGAGCGCGCCCATCAGGGCGAGCGCCAGGGCGCCGCCGACGAGCAGCAGTTTCATCGTCTTGTTCCTGTTAGGTGCGGTGGCGGAGAAGGGCGGCCGCAGGAAGACGATCTCAAATTCCAGCCGGCTTTACGAACGATGGCTTCTGGCTAAAGTTGTGAGTTCAGCTAACAAGTGAGGTGCGCATGCGACTTCCGCCCTTCGGCTCCCTGGTCGCCCTGGAGGCGGCCTATCGCCATCGCGGCTACAGCCGGGCGGCCGACGAGCTGAACGTCACCCACGGCGCCGTCAGCCAGCAGATCCGCAAACTGGAGGAGGAACTGGGCGCGGTGCTGTTCCGGCGCGAGGGTAACGACATGGCCCCCACGCCCACCGCCCGGCGGCTGGCCGAGCACGTGGCCGAGGCGCTGTCGATCCTCAAGGCCGGCGTGCAGACCGCGCGCCAGACCCTGGCGGGGCCGCTGGTGATCAGCGCCACCTCGGCCTTCGCCAGCCGCTGGCTGGTCACGCGCCTGGCGCGCCTGGCCGCCGACACCGGCGAGGCCGACATGCAACTGCGCATCGAGGACCGCAAGGCCGACCTGCGCACCGACGGCGTCGACATCGCCCTGCGCTTCGGCCGCGGGCCCTGGGAGGGGCTGGAGTCGATCCCGCTGCTGGGCGAGCGGCTGTTTCCGGTCTGCTCGCCGGGCTTTCTGGACCGGCATCCGATGAGCGGTCCGGCGGACCTGCTGACCGTGCCGCTGCTGCGCCACACCGGGGTGCACTGGGCCGTCTGGTTCCGGGGCATGGGCCTGGAGCCGCCGCAGATGATCACCGGCATCGCCTTCGACGACACCTCGGTGATGCTGGACGCCGCCGCGCAGGGCATCGGCGTCGCCCTGGCCCGCGAAGGCCTGTCCGAACGCGATCTGCGCGACGGCCGGCTGGTGCGGCCCTTCGCCGGCGAGGTGGAGGTCGAGACCGGCCACCACGTCGTCTGGCGCGCCGACGCGCCCCGGCTCGCGCGGATCCTCAAGGTGCGCGACTGGCTGCTGGCCGAGGTGGGGCGGGAGGCTTAGCCGCCAATCCCCGCCGTCGTCATCGCGGATAAGCCCTGCGGGCCTTCCGGGATGACGAATTTTAGGAGCGCCGACCTTACTGCCCCGGCGCCCAGTCTGCGCCCGGGATCGTGTTGACCATCCACGGGATGCCGAACCTGTCGGTCAGGCTGCCGTAGCCCGGCGACCAGAAGGTGGGCGCGAACGGCATGCCGACCTTGCCGCCTTCGGACAGGGCCTCGAACACCCGCTTGGCCTCGGCCGCGTCCTGCGTATGGAAGGTGACGTCGAAGCCGTTCTTGGGCTTGTCGATGTTGGGGGCGAACTCGGGCGGCATGTCCGCGCCCATCAGCGACTGGTCGCCGACGTCGAGCCAGGCGTGCATGAGCCAGTCCTTGTATTTCGGGTCGACCGGCATGTCGGCCGGGCCCTCGCCGAACGGAAAGGCGGCGGTGACCTTGCCGCCCAGCACCTGGGCGTAGAACTCGAAGGCCTGGCGGCACTCGCCCTGGAAGCTCAGGCTGGTAACGATCTTCATGGCGTCCTCCCTGGACATGTTTCCCTTGGGGAAACTAGCGCAGGAGAACGACGATCTGTCGACAGCGCGTCAGCGCACGGTCCTGGCCAGGCTTCGCGCGGCGGCCGAGGCCTCGACGACCGGTATCCCGCCCGCCGGGGCGGCCGGCCGGGCGCCTTCGAGCAGAAGGATCTCGTCGGGCCTTCCGTCGTCGCGGGCGCAGTACAGGCCCGAGGCCTCTTCCGTCCGCCAGTGGAAGGCCCAGCCGCGGTTGCGGGTCTGGCCCACCTTGCAGAGGCTAAGCTGGGTGGGGGATTGGCCACGCTGGAACTGGGCGTCGGCAAAGCCCGCGGCGCGAACGGCCTCGCGCGCCTGCGCCCGCCGTCGATCCTGGGCGTCGGGGCCGCAGGCCTGGGCCACGACGGCGATCAGGGCGAGCGCGATCAACACGCGTCGTTGCATCACGTCAAACCTCCGCCACCGGAACCCACAGCACCTCGTCGATGCGCCGCGCGCCGGTGGCCAACAGCGCCAAGCGGTCGAAGCCCAGGGCCGAGCCGGCGGCGGCCGGCATGTGCTCCAGGGCGGCCAGGAAGTCGTCGTCGATGGGATAGCGCTCGCCATAGACGCGCTGCTTCTCGTCCATCTCGGCGACGAACCGGCGGCGCTGTTCGGCCGCGTCGGTGAGTTCGCCAAAAGCGTTGGCCAGCTCGACCCCGCAGGCATAGAGCTCGAAGCGTTCGGCCACGCGCGGATCGCCGGGCTTCGGGCGCGCCAGGGCCGCCTCGGCCGTGGGGTACTCGCACAGCACGGTGGGACGGCCGATCCCGAGATTGGGCTCGACCTTCTCGACGATGACGCGGCTGAACACGTCTGCCCAGGTGTCGTCGGCCGAGACGCGGACGCCCGCCGCCGTGGCCGAGGCCGCCAGGGCGTCGCGGTCGGTCTGTCCGCCTTCGCCCAGGCTGCCCAGCAGGTCGACGCCGGCGTGGCGCATGAAGGCGTCGGCCACCGTCAGCCGTTCGGGCGCGGCGAAGGGATCGCAGTCCAAGCCCCGGAAGCTGAACAGCGTCGTCCCGGCCGTCCGCGCCGCCAGGGCCAGCAGGGCGGCGCAGTCGTCCATCAGGGTCTCGTAGGGCTCGCCGACCCGGTACCACTCCAGCATCGTGAATTCCGGATGGTGCAGGGGGCCGCGCTCCCGGTTCCGCCACACCTTGCCCAGGCTGAAGATCCGCTGCTCGCCCGCCGCCAGCAGCTTCTTACAGGCGAATTCCGGCGAGGTGTGCAGGTGCAGCTCGGCGCGCTCGCCCGACAGCGAGACGGCCTGCGTCGAGAAGGCGTGCAGGTGCGCCTCGTTGCCGGGCGAGACCTGGAGGCAGGCCGCGTCGATCTCCAGGAAGTCGCGGGCCGCGAACCAGTCGCGCACCGCCGCGGTGATCCGGTTGCGGGCCAGCAGGAAGGGGCGGCGGTCCTGGTGCTTGCCGGGGCTCCACCAGGGAGAAGGCGTGGGGGCTGACACTTGGGGCCTCTGGAAGGGGCGAAACGACGGAAGGGCTGGCGATCTAGCCCCGTTCGCTATAGAGGGGCACACGGATTCATCTGCAATACACGCGCGCGCGTTCATCCGCGCCGTCGCCCGATCTTCAAGGACTCTCACGTGAAGGTAGCCGCCAGCTCGCTCCGCAAGGGCGCCGTCGTCGACATGGACGGCAAGCTCTATGTCGTCCTGACCGTCGACAACATCCACCCCGGCAAGGGCACCCCGGTGACCCAGCTCAACATGCGCCGCATCAGCGACGGCGTGAAGGTGTCGGAACGCTACCGCACCACCGAGCAGGTCGAGCGCGCCTTCGTCGACGACCGCAACCACACCTTCCTGTACCAGGACGGCGACGGCTATCACTTCATGAACCCGGAAACCTACGACCAGGTCGTGGCCACCCCGGACGTGATCGGCGACGCCGCGGCCTATCTGCAGGACGGCATGACCGTGATCCTGTCGACCCACGACGACGTGCCGATCGCCATCGACCTGCCGCGCACCGTGGTGCTGGAAGTGGTCGAGACCGAACCGTCGGTGAAGGGCCAGACCGCCAGCTCGTCGTACAAGCCGGCCATCCTCAGCAACGGCATCAAGACCACGGTCCCGCCGTACATCACCACCGGCACCCGGGTCGTGATCCTGACCGAGGACAACTCGTACATGGAACGCGCCAAGGACTGATCGTCCTTCTCGACACGTTCGAAATTGAAGAACCCCGGCGACCGAAAGGCCGCCGGGGTTTTTCTTGGTCGCCGCCCTGGCGCGGCCGCTACTCGGCGGCGGCCGTCTGGGGCGGGGCCAGCCGGGCCAGGGCCTCGGCCACGCCCGCGCCGTAGGCCGGATCGGCCTTGCTGCAATTGGCGACGTGCCGCTGCTGCACGTCGAGGCTGGCGCCGCCCAGCGAGCGGGCGGTGTTGTCGAACAGGGCCTGCTTCTGGCTCGCGTCCATCAGCCGGAACAGGTCGCCCGGCTGCTGGTAGTGGTCGTCGTCGACGCGGTGATCCCAGTGGGCGGCCGCGCCCTCGATCGCCAGCGGCGGCTCGGCCATGTGCGGATGGTCGATCCATTCGCCGCGGCTGTTGGGCCAGTAGGTCGGGGTGGCGCCCAGATTGCCGTCGACCCGCATCGCCCCGTCGCGGTGATAGCTGTGATAGGGGCACTTGGGCGCGTTCACCGGGATGTGCACGTGGTTCACCCCCAGCCGGTAGCGCTGGGCGTCGCCGTACGAGAACAGTCGCGCCTGCAGCATCTTGTCGGGCGAGAAGCCGATGCCCGGCACGATGTTGGCCGGGGTGAAGGCGGCCTGCTCGACCTCGGCGAAGACGTTCTGCGGATTGCGGTTCAGCTCCAGCACGCCCGCCTCGATCAGCGGGAACTCGCCCTTGGGCCAGACCTTGGTCAGGTCGAACGGGTTGAAGCGGAAGGCCTTGGCCTGGGCGTCGGTCATGATCTGGACGTAGAGCGTCCAGCGCGGGAACTCGCCGCGCTCGATGGCCTCGAACAGGTCGCGCTGGCTGCTTTCGCGGTCCTTGCCGACCAGCACCTCGGCCTCGCCGTCGGTCAGGTTCTCGATCGGCTGCTGGCTGCGGAAGTGGAATTTCACCCAGGTTCGCTCGTTGGCGGCGTCGAGGAAGCTGAAGGTGTGGCTGCCGAAGCCGTGCATGTGGCGATAGCCGCGCGGCAGGCCGCGCTCGCTCATCACGATCGTCACCTGGTGCAGGGCCTCGGGCAGCAGGGTCCAGAAGTCCCAGTTGTTCTGGGCGCTGCGCATGCCCGTGCGCGGGTCGCGCTTGACCGCGTGGTTGAGGTCGGGGAAGCGCAGAGGGTCGCGGAAGAAGAACACCGGGGTGTTGTTGCCGACGAGGTCCCAGTTGCCCTCCTCGGTGTAGAACTTCACCGCGAAGCCGCGGATGTCGCGCTCGGCGTCGGCCGCCCCGCGCTCGCCGGCCACGGTCGAGAAGCGCAGGAACACCGGCGTCTCCTTGCCCACCTCCGAGAACAGCCTGGCCTTGGTGAAGCGGGTGATGTCGCCGGTCACCGTGAAGGTCCCGTAGGCGCCCGAGCCCTTGGCGTGCATCCGCCGCTCGGGGATCACCTCGCGGTCGAAATGGGCCAGCTTCTCGAGCAGCCAGATGTCCTGCAGCAGGGCCGGACCGCGCGGGCCGGCGGTCTCGATGTTGACGTTGTCCTGCACGGGCGCGCCGTTGGCGCGGGAAAAACGGGCGTCCGACATGGCGGTCTCCGGGGGCGTTGCGTGGCGGCGAGCCTCGCCGATGGCGCCGGTCGGGGGCTTGAACGATCGCGTCGTTCAGAAGGTGCAAGCCGGGGCCCCCTCCGGCCCTCCGGGCCACCTCCCCCTGTGGGGGAGGATCTATCGCGCCCAGATGCTCCCCTTCTGGGGGAGCTGTCGCGGAGCGACTGAGGGGGAGGGGGTGCGACACCGTCGCCGACAAAATTCAGCCTCGCCCTCTTGATTGAGTGTTATGTAATAACATCTAAGTCGCCCCGACCGTTCGCTACCGGAGTACCCCATGGCCCGCCACACCCACCTGCAACGGGGTCTAGACGGCGCTGCGATCGGCCTTTCGGGGCTCTGCCTGGTGCACTGCCTGGCCGTTCCGGCCATGGCCGCCCTGCTGCCGCTGGCGGCGAACCTGTCGCACGCCGAGTGGCTGCACCCGCTGTTCCTGGCCATGGCCGCGCCGATCTCGGTCTTCGCCCTGGCGCGTTCGGGCAACTGGCGTCGGCCGGGCATGGTGGCCCTGGCGGCCGCCGGCCTGTCGCTGATGGCGGCCGGCGCCTTCGCGCCGATGGCCGACTGGGCCGAAGCCGCCCTGACCAGCCTGGGCGGGCTGGCGCTGGCCGGCGTCCACCTGTTCAACGCCCGGATCTGTTCGTGCGCCGAGCAGGCCGAACTGGAGCCGGCCGCACAAGGCTGAGCCCGCTTTCGCAACGGTCGAGGCTGAGCTATCGTCGCAACTGAAAAGACAGTCGCGAGGTCCGCCCATGAAGTCCGCGTCCTTCATCGCCTGCGCCGCCCTGGTTCTCGGCGCCGCGCCCGCCCTGGCCGACAATGGCCAGGTCTTCGACCACGCCGCCCAGCAAGCCGCCTATTCGAGCATGCTGCCGCGCGACAACGCCCGCCAGTGCTTCAACGGCGCGGTGATCGCCGGGGCCAACCGCGCCGGCGCCAAGACGGTCTATGTCCAGTCGACCCAGGGCATCTATCAGCTGAGCCTGGCCAGCGACTGCGACGGCCTGAACGCCGCCGAGAAGATCAACGTCCGCTCCAGCGGCAGCGACCTGGTCTGCCCCGGCGAGATGGCCGACGTCGTCGCCAAGACCGCGGCCGGTCCGCAGCATTGCCGCGTGTCCGAGGTGCGTCGCCTCAGCTCCGGCGAGATCAAGGCGCTGTCCACGGCCAGCCGTCGCTAGGGTCTGGCCTCAATTGGCGTGCAAAGAAACGTGTCTTCCCGGCCGGAGGAGCGCGTCAGCGATCCGTAGAGCCGGGATCTCCCACGTTGGCAGGTTCGAAAACTGTGGGAGATCCCGGCGCTCCGCTGCGCTGCGGCCGGGATGACAACTGCTATAAGCTATTGAAACAGATAACTCATTGCCCTCGGCCAATTGAGTACCGTCGCTAGGCCGCCGCCTCAGCCTTCATCCAGGAACGCCGCGACCCAGAAGAACGGGGCGTTCCAGTTCACCGCCACCTCGTTCTGGGTGAAGGCGTCGATGCTGTCGGTCCAGCAGGTCTGGGCGGCGCACTTGCCTTCCATCTTCCTGGCCACGTCGTCGCTGAACGCGGTGTTGTTGGGGCCGCCCGAGATCACGCCGGGCGGCGGGGCGGGGTACTTGCCCTTGCCCGCCCAGAAGCGGTGGTGCGGATGCTTCATCGGCCGCGCGCCCCAACCAGTGACGTAGGACTGGTCCAGCGGATTGCGGCCCAGCACGTAGTCCATGGCGTCGGCGGCGGCCTGGCGATAGGCGGCCTTGCCGGTGAAGTCGTAGGCCAGGCCCAGCACCATGGCGCGGTTCATGATCACGCCGTTCGAGCCCCACACATAGCGCGTCCCCGCGTCCGGCAGGCGATAGCCGGCCTGCTGGTCTTCGGCGGCGTACTTGTCGGCGGCGGTCGTCACGCCCGCGCGGGCGGCCTGGCGCACCGACGCCGGGACCTTGTCCGACAGGGCCAGCGAGATCACCCCCAGCGTCGAGGTCGAGCCCCAGCCGGGCGCCTCTGACGCCTTGCCGGCGGCGGGCATGTAGGGCGAGGCCTGCACGACCTCGCCATAAGCCGCCTCGCCGGTGGTCGCCCACAGTTCGGCCGCCGCCCAGAACAGTTCGTCGGAAAGTTCGCCGTCGCCATAGCCGCCGCCGCCGTTGAACTGGCTGTGGGCGTAGATCTCCGGATTGCGCCGCGCCGCGTCGAAAGCGGCGCGGGCGACCTTCAGGCAGCGGGCTGAGAAGGCCGGGTCGACGTCCTTCCAGACCCGCGCGCACTGGGCGGCGACGGCCGCCAGGTTCAGGGTCGCGCCGGTGGTCGGGTGGAACAGGTAGCGCGGCGCCGGATCCTCGTGCGGGGCGGTCGGGATCCCGGTCCAGTAGGCGTCGGTCAGCTTCTGGTGGGCCATGCCCGAAGCGTCGACGTCGGTCAGCGCCAGCGGCCCCTGGCCCTGCTTGCCGACCGGCAGGGCCATGGTCGTTCCTGGCGGAACCTGCATGCGCAGCAGGAACTCCAGCTCCCAGCGGGCTTCGTCCAGCAGGTCTGAGACGCCGTTGCCGGCCTCGGGAATGCGCTGGGCGCCGTCGGCGAAGTCGGGCGTCTTGCCCCGGGCCGCCAGGCGCTCGTGATAGTTCACCAGCGTCCAGACGGCGATGCCGCCGTTGACGACGTACTTGCCGTGGTCGCCGGCGTCGTACCAGCCCTTGCTGGCGTTCAGCTCATAGCCGCAGCCGGCCCAGACCTGGCCGCGCTGGTCCTGGCCGTTGAAGCAGGTGGCGCGGTCGGGCGCGTGGGCCGCGGGGCGGGCCAGTTTCGGATCGTCGCCGTTCCTGGCCTCGATCGCGATCCCGCTGCGGTTCTGGTAGAAGAAGGCCAGGGCGTCGCGCTTCAGCCGCGCATAGGGATGGGCGTCGACCGCGAACGGCCGGCTGGCCCGCTGGCCCACCTTCAGGCGATAGCCGTAACCGGCCGGCGCGGCCGAGAAGTCGATCTGATGCAGGCTTTCGCCCGAGGCCGCGTCGGGACCGACCACGCGGGTCTGGCCCTTGGCGATGACGTGGCCGTCCTTGTCCTCCAGCGTCCAGGCCAGGGGCGCGGTCGAGGCCTCCGGCAGCACGGCCAGCTTGCCCGCGCTTTCCAGCACGCCGACCTGGTTCAGGCGGATCGGGGCGAGCGGTTCGGCCGCGAGGCTGGGCGAGGCGAGGGCGATCAGCGCGGTCGCCGCCAGCAGGGCGGGCATCGAACGGTGCGGCAAGGGCTTCCTCCGGGACGCGAAACAGATGGACGTCTTTGCGCGTCCCGGCGAGACCCTAGGCGATATCTGACAGCGTTGTCACGTGTGGGTGGGGATCCAGCGCGCGGTCCCGGCGGAACGTGCGCGCCGGTCGGCGCCTGGGGTCTGGACTCAACGGGCATGCAAAGAAGCGTGTCTTCCCGGCCGGAGGCGCGCGCCAGCGAACCGTAGAGCCGGGATCTCCCACGTCGGCAGGTTCTGAACTGTGGGAGATCCCGACGCTACGCTGCGCTGCGGCCGGGATGACAACCGCCATAAGTTACCGAAACAGATGACTTGTCGCCCTCGGCCGATTGCGTACCGACCCTAGTAGCCCACGAACGGCAGCGAGGAGTGGTGGACGATGATCCGCAGCGCGCCGCGCTCGTCCTTCTTGAACACCCAGGTCTTGTCGACCACGGTCGGATTGCCGTCGGCGTCGCGCAGTTCCAGCCGGCCCATGGTGCTGGCGACCGCGCCGTTGATCTGGATGCCGACCGGCTTGTAGGTCACGCTGCGCCACGGCAGCAGGGCGAAGCCGTCGTCATAGGGATAGGCTTTGTCGTGGCCGACGAAATAGGCCATGGCGCCGACCTTGTTCTTGCGGAAGGTCTGGGGCTCGCGGGTCAGCGTCGGCTTGAACAGCACCGGACCCAGGTCATAGCCGTAGGCCTTGTCGATGAAGGCGCTGGCGACGGCCTTGGCCTTCTCGAAGTTGTTCTCGTTACCGTCATAGGCGACCGAGATCGACACCAGGCCCTTGCCCCAGGCTTCCGCCGCGGCGATGACCTCGGCCTCTGAGATCCGCGGGGTGATCGGCTGGGTGACGCCGGAAGCGGGCGAGGCCGCGACGGCGGCCAGGGCGACCGCCGAGGCGATCAGGGAGCGGCGAGTGGTCAGGGTCATCGGGTCGTACCTCCACGGATGGGCGGCGGCCGACACGGACCGCGCGCGGTTGGCTGGACGCGGACGCGGACTGGCTACTGGGTCTTTCGGGCGCGACGGGCGACCTCGAAGACGGGGTGGCGCTGTGGGGGAGACGGCCGGGCCGCCCGTTCGGAAACGGGCGCGCCGGCGCCGGCGTGACGTGGTGGTCGCCCCCCGAAGGCGCCGCCGGCACCTTCGGGAGAATTCATCAGTTTTGCAATCTATGAATGTATCGTGCGCGGCTGCACCCAGTGCGTATCGCTAGGCGAGGGGGCTGCTCATCCTCAGCCAGCGCACGTCGAGCTCGCCGTCCAGATAGTCGGCGCGGTCGGCCAGGAAGCCGATGATGTAGGGCTCCTCGAAATGCCGCATCAGCGCGGCCCGGTCGCTCCAGGCCTCGTAGAAGACGAAGAGGTCGCGATCGGCGCGGTCGCGATGGACGTGATAGGCCAGACAGCCCGCCTCCTGGCGCGTCGGCGCCACCAGCGACACCAGTCGCGCCTCCAGCTGGTCGGCCATGCCGGGACGGGCGCGGGCCGAGCCCGCCAGGGCGTAGGGGCCGGTCTCGTCGGCGTCCGGCAGGGGCGGACCAAAGGGGGTGTTGGACATGGCGAACCTCATAGGTAAGGATATGTCCTTACCTAAAGCTCTTTGAAGGTATGGTTCAATCCTTACCTTTGTCATGGAGATCCGATGCCCGACGCCGAAGGCCACCCCGAACCGCACGAGATGCAATTGGGCGCCCTGCTGGCCGCCCTGGCCGATCCGCAGCGGCGCCGCGTGATCGCAGAACTGGTGCGCGCCGAGCCGCTGACCGAGCGCACCTGCGTCTCCTTCGGCCTGCCGGTCAGCAAGGCTTCGCTGACCCATCACTTCCGGGTGCTGCGCGAGGCCGGCCTGATCCGCCAGGTCGACCGCGGCAACAGCCGGGCGGCCCAACTGCGCCGCGACGAGATCGAGGCGCGCTTTCCCGGCCTGCTGGCCCTGGTCGCAGCCGAGGACGGCGCCCTCTAGACACCGGTGTCTTTCCCGCTACGACAGGGGACAACGAGACAAGAGGGAGGGCCGGAGATGATCGATCGGCGCGCGATGATGCTGCTGACCGGCGCGAGCCTCGCCGCCGGCCCCGCCCTGGCCGCCCAGGAAGGCGACGCGGCGCTGAAGGTCCTGCTGGACGGCTTCGCCAAGGGCGGGACGGCGGCCGACAGGCTCACGGCCCTGTCCGCTCTCGACCCCCAGACTCTGTCGCCTAAGGCCCGGCTCGATTACGACGCCGTGCGCATCGCCGCCGCCGCCGAGGCCGACCTCGTCCGCCGCTTTCCGTTCGGCGCGGGCGCGGCGGGTCCCTATGTCGTCACCACCCGGTCCGGCGCCTGGCAGAAGGCCTCGGAGGCCTGGGGCGACGCCGCGCCGGCGATGGTCGCGCGCATCCAGGCCGAGACCGACCGGATCCGCAAGGACGCCGACGCCGGCGTCGTTCCCCCCGCCTTCCTGATCGATCGCCTGGACAAGGCCCTGGTCGAGGCGCGGTCGAAGGCCTCGCCGTCGGTGGGAGGCGCGCTGAACGGCCAGCGCGCAGCCCTGCTGGCCCTGAAGCCCCGCGCGGGAACCGCCGCCGGCGTGCGCTTCAAGGACCGCGAGGCCTATTACGCCGCCATGCTGAAGACCCAGCTGGGCGCGCCCATGGCCCCCGTCGAGGCCCGCCGCCGGCTGGACGACGCCATCAAGAGCCTGCACGCCCGCGCCGACGCCCTGTTGAGGGCTCAGGGCCTCAGCCAGGGCGGGGTGGGCGAGCGCCTGCGGGCGCTGATGGCCGACGAGCGCTACCTGTATTCCGACGACGACGCGGGTCGCGACCGCGCCATCGCCGACATGGCGCCGTGGCTGGCCAAGGCCCGCGCGCGCCTGTCCCAGGCCTTCGGCGACCTGCCCGGCGCGGTCGACGCCGTGTCGGTGCGGCGCATGTCGCCCGCCGACGAGGCCGCGGGCCGACAGGGCTATCGCGACCTGCCGTCGGCGGACGGCAAGAAGCCCGGCGCCTACTATGTGGATCTCAAGCGCATCCGCGACCGGCCCAGCTGGAGCCTGCCGGCCGTGGTGCATCACGAGGTGCTGCCCGGCCACATGCTGCAGATCCCCAAGGAAGAGCTGTCGGGCGCGCACCCCTATCGCTCGCGCGTGGCCTGCCCGGCGGCGATGGAGGGCTGGGCCGTCTATGCCGAGCATCTGGCCTGGGAGATGGGCGCCTTCGAAGGCCAGCCCCTGGCCGAGATCGGCGGCCTGTACTGGATCCTGTTCCGCGCCGCCCGCGCCCGCATGGACATCGGCATCCACCTGGAGGGTTGGACGCCCGAGCGGGCCATGGCCTTCCTTGCCGACGTGCAGGGCGCGCCGGTGATCTTCGCGCCCTTCGCCCAGGAGGTCGAACGCGCCGCCATCGCGCCAGGCGCCGCGGCGGGGCAGGGGATGTACTGGCTGGAGCTGGCGCGTCTGCGCCGCGCGTGGGGCGGGACCCTGCGCGAGTTCCACGGCCGCGTGCTGGATCGCGGGACCCTGCCGCTGGCGATGCTGGCGCCGCGCTGACCCCCTCCGGCCCTCCGGGCCACCTCCCCCAGAGGGGGAGGATCTATCGCTCCAGATGCTCCCCCCTTGGGGGAGCTGTCGCGTAGCGACTGAGGGGGCCGCCGAAGGCGGGTTACGCCGCCCCGACGTACTTCAGCAGCGTCACCATGTTCTCGATGTAGCTGCCCGTCGAAATGCCGATCTTCGGCTTGTCGGTCACGTAGGGCGAGGTGTCGGAGGCGTCGCCCACATGGGTGCGGCTGAAGTCGCCAGGGGCCGGGGTGGGCGAGCCGTCGCCGATATAGGGATTGCTGGTCGCCTTCAGTTCGGTCGGCCACCAGCCGGCCTCGTTGAGGGCGGCGATCAGGCCCGCGGCCTTGTCGGGCGCGCCGGCCGTGGCGTCGCCCTTCAGGGCCCCGACGTTCAGGTCCGACACCGACACGTCCTTCAGCGTGAAGTACTTCGGCAGCGCCTGGCGGCCGCCCTTCAGCGGCGAGGCCTTGCTGGCGACTTCCGGCGGGGTGGCCTTCAGCGTCTCCAGCCGCTTGCGCAGGGCCGGGATGTTGACCCCCCGGAACGAGGAGTAGTGGGCCACGGTGTTCTCGGGATTGCCGTCGACATAGTAGCGGCCGTTGACGACGTTGCTGCCGGTGCGGTGCACGAACAGCGGCTTGTTGGTGCCGATCTCGACGAAGGTCGGGAACTGGCGGCCCTTCTGGTGTTCGACCGGCAGCCTGGTGGTCTCCAGCCAGTCGAGGGCTTCGCCGAGGCGCGCCAGGTACTTCGGGTCGCCCGTCAGTTCGTAGAAGCCCATGCAGGCGGTGATGTTGGCGGCCGTGGTGTGGGTGGCGAAGGCCTCGGGCTCGTAGGTGCGCGCGCCGGACGGCTTGAGGTCGGAGACCTTGTGCTGCAGGCCCCAGCCGGCCTGGGGCAGGGGCTGCTGGCAGGCGACGAAGCAGTCCATCGCCTTCTTCACCGCCGGCAGCACGCGCGGGTCGCCCAGCGCCTGCCAGACCATCAGCAGGAACTCGATGTTCTCGCCGGCCACGTCGTCGTTGAAGGTGATGTAGCCGGTGTAGTCGGGCCGGCCGTGATGGTGGAACTCGTCCTTCAGCGGGAAGCGCTGGGGCCAGCCGCCGACCGGGTACTGGCTGTCGAGGACGAACTGGATGGCCTTGTCGAGCGCCGGCTTGAAGGCGGGATCCTTCTTCTCGACATAGAGCCGCAGCAGGAACTGCGAGCTTTCGGCCGTGCCGGCGTCGTCGAAGGTGGCGTTGCCGTAGTAGTGCTGGAATTCCTCGAGCCGCCAGCCGTTCTTGCCGATGGTGTCGTACCACTTGCGGATCGACGGCTCGCCGGCCAGGTCGCCCAGATAGTTCCAGCCGCCGGCCGGGTGCTGGATCTTGATCAGGGCGCCGGCCACCTGCTTGGCGGCCTCGTAGTAATATTCGTCGCCGGTGGCGTGATAGGCGTCGAGGAACAGGTGGCCCATGGTCGCCGTGCCGGGCGGCTGCACCCAGATCATCGTCGGATAGGCCTCCATCTCGCCCCAGCGGCGCGAGAAGTCGGGCAGGTAGCTCCAGACGTAGCCGCCTTGGTAGGCGACCTTCTCGACCATGAAGGTGGTAGCCCGCTTCATCGTGGCCAGCGCGGCCTCCTTGCTCGGCGCCTCGGCCGCCAGGGCCTTGAAGGGCGCCAGGCCCGCGGCGGCGGCGAAGGCGGCCGCGGAGGTCGCCATCAGGCGGCGGCGGGTGAGGGGGCTGAGCGGCATCGACGCATGAACTCCAGAGCGGGCGGGCGCGACGCGGGGACGCAGGCGGCAGGGTCCGGGTGCTGGTCGCGACGCTCGTTTCCAAGCTGCGCCTTGGTTTCCTTCCCCGTCGAGGCGAAAAGCCTCGAATCCTTGCCGCCGTTGGCCCGGCGCGTGTTTGGACGACACAATGTCCACCGGTGTCATACTTGGCAAGCGCGCTGTTGGCGAACCTTGCCGAAAATTCCCCTGGGACGTGTGCGACAGGCCGCCGCGTTGTCTCAGGAGGCGATATCCAACAAATGACCACCATCGGTTCATGAGGCGACGCCGCCGCGCCGGAAAGGCAGCGGGCGACGCCGTCCTGTTGGGGAACAGGACGACACCCCCGGGTCCCAAGGACCCGGGGGTGTTTTCATATGTGCCTATGCACCTAACTGGCTGAGAGCGTTAACAAATCCCTTCGGCCTGCGTCGCGCGGTCGCATGGAGAACGACGTTCATTCGCAGTAAAGAATCGAACCATGCCGAGCCAAAACGATCATCTCAGGGAAGCCGAACGGCTGGAGCGTCAGGCCGAGATCGCCGACAGCGCCCACGCCCGCGAAGCCCTTCGCCGCATGGCCCAGACCTCGCGGATCACCGCCGCCATGGTCGGACTGATGGAAGCCTGCGCCGAAGACGCACCCGCCGGCGCCTGCTGAGGCGGCCCCGCTCGAACGCGTCCCTGACGACCGTCGCGACCTCGCGCAACGCGGGCTCCGCAGCGAGCCGAGCGACGGAGGGGGCATGGGGCAGGACCGTACGGACGAGGGCGTGCTGGCCAGCGCCGGCGCCTATTTCCACAGCGTGCTGGAAGCCAGCCAGGACTGCATCCGCGTCATCAGCCTGACCGGCTCGATCGAATACATGAACCTTCGCGGTCGCGAGCTTTTCGAGATCGACGACTTCGAAGGCCGCAACCGCGACCGCTACTGGCCCGACATGTGGCCCCCCGAAAGCCGCCCCGTCGTCGAGGACGCCCTGAACAGGGCCCTGGCCGGCGGCTCCTCCTCGTTCCGCGCCCTGTGCCCCACCGCCAAGGGCAATGTCCGCTGGTGGGACACCACGGTCTCGCCGGTGCTGGACGAGGCGGGCCGGGTGGTGCGGGTGCTGGCCGCCTCGCGCGACGTCACCGCCGCCATGCTGGCCGAGCGTCACCGTCAGCTGCTGGTCAACGAGCTCAATCACCGTGTGAAGAACACCCTGGCCATCGTCCAGTCGATCGCCGCCCAGTCGCTGCGCAACGCCGGCGTCGACCCGGCCGTGCGGCGGGCCTTCGAGGGGCGGCTGATGGCCATAGCCGCCACCCACAACGTGCTGACCGACGAGAACTGGGCCGCCGCCAGCCTGCGCCAGATCGTCGAGGGCTCGGTGCGGCCCTATCGCAACGCCGACCACGATGTGCTGGTCGCCGGCCCCGACCTGATGGTCTCGCCCAAGCCGGCGGTGGTCATGGCGCTGGCCTTCCACGAACTGGCCATCAACGCCCTGAAGTACGGCGCCCTGTCGGTTCCGGGCGGCGAGGTGACGGTGCGCTGGACCTCGCAGCCGGGCGCCCAGCTGCTGGTCAGCTGGACCGAGCGCGGCGGCCCGCCGGTGGCGCGGCCCTCGCGGCGGGGCTTCGGCTCGCGGATCATCGAGCTGGCCCTGGCCAGCGAACTGGACGGGCAGGTCGAGCTCGACTACCGGCCGGGCGGCCTGGTCTGCACCATCCGCGCGCCGCTCTGCGCCCTCGACAAGGTCGACGCCTTCATGGCGCTGCAGGCCTGAGGGCTGAAACCTCCGCCGTGCTGTGACGCTTTCCTGCCGCAAGTTCTTGCCATTCAGGCGGGGGCTGAAACAGGAAACGGGGGCCGAGTGGCCGATTTCGACTGGCGAGCTTGGACGGTGAAGGCGCGGCATGCGGCCTTGGCCGTGGCCGCTTTCGTCGCCGCGCGGGCGCGGGGCCTCGTCGCCTTCGTTCGCCGTCATCCGCGCTGGATGGGTTTCTTCGGCCTGGTGTTCGCCGCCCTGCTGGCCGCCTTCGTCTGGATCGGCGTCAGCCTGCCGCTGTCGCGCTCGCTGGAGCCGCTGGACAGCCCCGCCGTCGTGCTGCTGGACGCGCAAGGAAAGCCCTTCGCGCGGCGCGGCGCCTACAAGGAGGCGCCCGTCGTCGTCTCCGAACTGCCCGACTACGTGCCCAACGCCTTCATCGCCGTCGAGGACAGGCGGTTTCGCCGCCACTTCGGTCTCGACCTGTGGGGCATGGGCCGGGCGGCGGCGGTCAACATCAAGGCCGGCAAGGCCCGCGAAGGCGCCAGCACCATCACCCAGCAACTGGCCAAGAACGCCTTTCTGAGCAACGAGCGCACCCTGCGCCGCAAGGCGCAGGAGGCGGTGATCGCGCTGTGGCTGGAGCTGCGCCTGTCGAAGGACGAGATCCTCGCCCGCTATCTTTCCAGCATCTATTTCGGCGACGGGGTCTATGGCCTGGGCGCGGCCTCGCGGCACTATTTCGGCCGTGCGCCCGAGAAGCTGACCCTGGGCCAGGCCGCCATCCTGGCCGGCATGGTCAACGCCCCCAGCCGCCTGGACCCGGTCGACAATCCCAAGGCTGTCGCCGCCCGCGCCGACCAGGTCCTGGCCGACATGGTCGAGGTCAAGTTCATCACGCCGCAGCAGGCGCAGAACGCCCGCGGCGCCCGCGCCCGGGCCACGCGCGCCAGCCTGCCGGTCGGCGGCTATTTCGCCGACTGGGTCTCGCCCCAGCTCGCCGACGCCTTCGAGACCGCCCGTTACGGCGAGGTTCGGGTTCCCACCACGCTCGACGGCCGCCTGCAGCGTCGCGCCGAGCAAGCGGTCAACAACGCCCTGGCCCGGTCGGGAACCCGGCTGAAGGCCGGGCAGGCGGCGCTGGTGGCCATGCGGCCCGACGGCAAGGTCGTGGCCATGGTCGGCGGCCGCTCCTACGCCAAGAGCCAGTTCAACCGCGCCGTCCAGGCCAAGCGCCAGCCGGGCAGCGCCTTCAAGCTGTTCGTCTATCTGGCCGCCCTGCGCGACGGCGCCCGTCCCGACATGCGGGTGGTCGGCGATCCGGTGACCATCAACGGCTGGACGCCCAGGAACTACGAGGGCGGCGCGGGCAGCGACCTGACCCTGCGCGACGCCTTCGCCCAGTCCAACAACATCATCGCCGCGCGTATCTGGCAGACGGCGGGGGGCGAGGCGGTGGTGCAGGCCGCCCGGGATCTCGGGATCACCTCGCCGCTGAAGGCGACCGACGCCAGCCTGTCGCTGGGGGCGGCCGAGACGACCTTGCTGGAACTGACCTCCGCCTACGCCGCCGTCGCCTCGGGCCACATGCCGGTCGCGCCCTATGGCCGCCCGCGCAAGGACGGCGAGGCGGCCCCGCCCAGCCGCCAGCTCGACACGGCCCAGCGCGCGGCCCTCTACGAACTGCTCGGCGCGGTGGTCGAGGAGGGCACGGGCCGCGCGGCCCGCACCGGCCAGCTGACCTACGGCAAGACCGGCACCACCCAGGAGCACCGCGACGCCGTCTTCGTCGGCTTTACCGGCGACCTGGTGGTGGGCGTGTGGGTGGGCAACGACGACCACTCGCCGATGAACGGGGTCACCGGCGGCGGCCTGCCGGCCCAGATCTGGCGCGACTTCGTCGGCCAGGGCCTGAGGGCCGGCCTGATCGCCCGCGACCGCGCCCCGGTTCCGCGCGTACAGCCGCCGTCCGAGGAGGAGCAGCTGGAACGCGAGCTCGAACAGGATCTCGGCGGCATCCCGCGCTGGCTGCGACGCATCTTCGGCGGCTGAGCCGGGACGGGTGACGCGCTTGTAACTGGACGCCGGCGAGGCGCCGTGGCCTGCTCGGATCAGCCAAGGAGAGAGCGATGCCGCTTCCCAAGCCGCCGCCGAAATCCAAGTGGGCCGCCGCCATGCAGGACGGCCAGGCCAAGCGCGAGGCCAAGGCGGCCAAGTCCCGCAAGGCCGCCAAGGCCGCGGCCGAAGCCGGCTGCGACGCCGCCGTGACCACGGCCGTCATCGCGGCGATAACGGCGACGATCTAACCTTCAGGAACCTCCCCCTGTGGGGGAGGCGGCCGAAGGCCGGTGGGGGGACGTTTTCAGCTTCTTCCGAGGCGGACGGTCATCATCCACACCCCCCACCGATCGCTGCGCGATCGCCTCCCCCAGAGGGGGAGGTTCCTGCCGCCTGCGCCTACCGGCAAACCTCCACGCACCGCTTGGCCAGCGCGTCCGTCGCATCCACGAACGGCACGGTCAGGTCGTCCTGGCTCATGACCAGCGGCACTTCGGTGCAGCCGGCGACCACGGCCTGCGCGCCCAGACCCACCAGCCGATGCGCCAGGGCCGCCATGGTCTGGCGCGAGGCCGCCGACAGGTCGCCGCGCTTGATGCGGTAGAGCAGGGCCATGAACTCGACCTGCTCGTGGTCGCCCAGCGTCACGGCCTCCAGCCCCAGGTGCGCCAGCCGGTCGCGATAGATCGAAAGCCCGCCGGCCGTGCCCAGCACGCCGATCCGGGTCGCGCCGCCGACGCGAGCCGCCTCCACCGCCGTCTCCGGCAGGTCGATCAGCGGCAGGCCGCTGGACTTCACCTGCGCGGCGAAGGCGTGGGCGGTGTTGCAGGCGATGGCCAGAACCTGCGCGCCCGCGTCGCGCAGGCCCGCGGCCATGGCCGCCAGCACGGGGCCGGCCGCGTCGCCCTGCGTGTTGCGGTCGGGGATCTTGGGATTGATGTCGACCAGCACCCGGATGTGGTCCTGCTCGCGCGCCACCGGGGTGGCCGCCTGCAGCTTGGCCAGGAAGTCGAGGGTGGCGGCCGGGCCCATGCCGCCCAGTACGCCGAGGACCTTGCTCATCGCGCCTGTCTCCTAGCCGAGCGCCGGCTCCAGCACCGACTGGTAGCCGAACAGGCCCTGGGCGCCGCCGGTGTGCAGGAACACCACCCGCTGGCCCTTGAACGCGCCCTTGCGGGCCTGGTCGATCAGGCCCTTCATCGCCTTGCCCGAATAGACCGGATCCAGCAGCAGGCCTTCCGTCCGCGCGGCCAGGGCCAGGGCGTCGATCACGCCCTGATCCACCAGGCCGTAGCCTTCGCCCACATAGTCGCAGTCGGCCACGACCGCCTCGCGTCGCACCCGGCCCGCCGCGCCGATCGTCTCGGCGGTGGCTACGGCCAGGTTGAAGACGTTCTCCTCCTGCTTGGCCTTGGGCGCGCGCACGCCGAAGCCAAGGATCGGGATATCCACCGACAGCGCCGCGAAACCGGCCACCAGGCCCGCATGGGTGCCGGCGCTGCCGGTGGCGGTGACCAGGCGGTCGATCTTCAGGTCCAGGCCGTCGGCCTGGACGACCAGTTCGCGGGCGCAGTCGACATAGCCCAGCGCGCCCACCGTGTTGGAGCCGCCGCCGGGGATCACATAGGGCTTGCCGCCGCGTCGGCGGACGATCTCGGCGGTCGCCTCCAGCTCCTCGTTCATGTCGGTTCCGCCCGGCACGAAGCGGATCGACGCGCCCATCAGCCGGTCGAGCAGCACGTTGCCGTTGCCGACATAGTCGCTGGCTTTCGAGCCCGTGCGCTCCTCCAGGATCACTTCGGTCGAAAGGCCGAAGCGGGCGCCGGCCGCGATGGTCTGGCGCACGTGGTTGGACTGCACCGCGCCTTGCGTCACCAGGGTGTCGGCGCCCAGGGCCAGGGCCTCGCCGAGCAGGAACTCCAGCTTGCGGGTCTTGTTGCCGCCGCCGGCCAGGCCCGTGCAGTCGTCGCGCTTGACCCAGAGGTCGATCCCCAGTTCCGCGCCCAGGCGGGGCAGGGGCTCCAGCGGCGTGGGCAGGTGGGCGAAGCGGGCGCGGGGAAAGCGGGCCAGGTGCATGCGGGTACTCCGATCCGGACGCCTGGAGATAGGCCGCCCCGGGCGGCCTGGCAAAGCGTTTCAGCGAGGCTTTCGGCGCTGACGGTGCTATGCTGGCGCTCGCCTGGCGGCCTCGACGTCGCCGGGCTTCAAAAGCCTGTCCCCGCGTACCCGCGGCTTGGTTTCCCCCATTCCCCGCGGGCCTGTCGGAAGGCCGGGCGGACGTTGGGAGAAAACGCATGAAAGCCAAGACCCTCAAGTCTCGGCCGCCCCGTCGCATCGGTGTTTCCGGCGCACGGCCGTTTCGCGGCTGGATCCTCGGCGTCGCCGTGCTGGCGATGCTGCCGCCGGCCGGCGCCGCGACGGCCTCGGTCCTGATCATCGGCGGCGGCATGGCCAAGGACTGTTCCGAGGCGGTGATCCGGGGCCGCTCCGACGACGACACGATGCGCCTGTGCACCTCGGCGCTGGAGGTCGAGACCCTGTCGACCGGCGACCGCGCCCGCACCCTGGTCAATCGCGGCGTGATCCAGCTGCGCCGCCAGGCCTATGTCGAGGCGCGGGCGGATTTCGACGCGGCCGGCCGCATCGAGCCGAAGCTGGGCGAGGTCTATGTCAACCGGGGCGCGGCCCTGGTGGCCGAGGACCGCTTCGCCGAAGGCCTCGACGAGATCGACCGGGGCCTGGCTCTGGGCGTCAAGCAGCCCGAGCGCGCCTACTACAACCGCGCCCTGGCGCACGAGAACCTCGGCGACGTCAAGGCGGCCTATTACGACTTCCAGCGCGCGGCCGAGCTGGATCCGAAATGGTCGGCGCCGAAGGAGGAGCTGGCGCGTTTCTCGTTCAAGAGCCGCTGACGCCGCGCCCTTCCGGCGCGCGGGGCGGCGCCGGAGGCATGGCATGAGACGGGTCCTGGCGATCACCATCGCGACGGGTCTGGCGCTGGCGTCGAACGCGGCGAGCGCCCAGATCCGCGCTGGCCAGGCCGAAGCGGGCCTTGCCCAGGAGCGCGCGGCCGCCCGGATGGAGATCGAGGCCCTGCGTCAGCAGCAGATGGCCCAGGCTCGTGAGGCCCAGGCCGCGCGTGACCGCGCCGCGGCGGCCCAGACCCTGCGCTCGCTGCAGGCGCAGGGCGCGAGCGCGGGCCGGCCCTATCGCCCGCCGCCGGCCGAGGTGCTGCCCGAGCGCGGCGATCCGTCGGCGGGGCTGTCGCTGCGGCTGGACGAACTGGACCGCTTGACCGACGCCCGTCTGGCGCGGAGCAATGAGGTGCTGCGGGCCATCAGGCCCGCTTCGGAACGCTAGGGATCTTCGGCTCATGGAATGGGAAGGCGGACGGCAGTCCGGCAATATCGAGGACCGGCGCGGCCTGGGTCCCGTCGCGGCGGCCGGCGGCGGCATCGGCGCGCTGGTGCTGGCGGCCGTGGGCTATTTCGTGTTCGGCGTCGACCCGCAGACCACGCTGAACGCCGTCGAGGGCGTCCAGGCGCCGGCGGCCCAGCAGCAGGAAGGGCGGCGCGGCTCGGTGCAGGACGAGGGCGGCCGCTTCGTCGACGTCATCGAGACCTCCAACACCGACGTCTGGGGGCCGATCTTCGCCCGCTCGGGCGGCCGTTACGTGCCGCCGACCTCGGTCGTGCTCTATGACGACCAGACCGGCACCGGCTGCGGCCTGGGCCAGTCGGCGATGGGGCCGTTCTATTGCCCGGCCGACCGCAAGGTCTATCTCGACCTCAGCTTCTGGAACGAGCTGGAGAGCCGCTTCGGGGCCAGGGGCGAGTTCGCCCGCGCCTATGTGATCAGCCACGAGATCGGCCACCACATCCAGAACCAGATGGGCGCGACCCGCAAGGCCGATAGCCTGGGCCGGCGTGGCGCCGAGAGCGGCTCGGTGCGGCTGGAGCTGCAGGCCGACTGCTACGCCGGGGTCTGGGCCCGCCACGCGCCCGAGGTCTCCAACATCCGCATCACCCGCGCCGACATCGAGGACGGCCTGGGCGCGGCGGCCGCCGTCGGCGACGACGCCATCCAGTCCAAGGCGCAAGGCCGGGTGATGCCCGACAGCTTCACCCACGGCACCAGCGAGCAGCGCATGCGCTGGTTCGGCAAGGGCTACGACGACGGCAGGCCCGCCGCCTGCGACACCTTCGCGACGGACGACCTGTAGGGGCTAACCAGCCCCTCGACTTCGGGAGGCCACGATGGGCGGCAAGGAGACGACGGCAGAGGAGATGGCCAAGGCCGCGGGCGTCGGAGCGAAGCAATTTCGGCAACGACTGAGGGACGCCCAACTACCTTGGCACGTTCTCGGTACCCACTGGACGGTCGTGGAAGGGAGCGACGAGCACGGCGACATGCAGGCCGTCCTGGCGCGCATGGTGAAGGCGTCCTGACGAACGTCGCTCGTCGCTCTTGACCCGCGCGTCAATCCTCCTAGTGTCCGCCCTGTTCACCGGGGGGTCGCTGTCGCGGCTGAGATTGGGCTTGAGCCCTGACCCGTCGAACCTGATCCGGGTCATGCCGGCGAAGGGAGGGAACGCGGATCTGGGAGCGTACAGTCCAGGCCGTAAGACCGACTTAGCTCGACACGTCCGGGTCTCTTCAGTGCTTGAGGAGCCCGCAACATGAACGCTCAAACCCCCATCGTTCCAGCGACCGACAACGTCGCCACCGGCCCCGTGCCGGGATCGCGCAAGGTCTATCAGGCCGGCGAGATCTTCCCCGACATCCGCGTGCCGTTCCGCGAAGTGGCCGTCCACCCGTCGGCCAACGAGCCGCCGGTGACGATCTACGACCCATCCGGCCCCTACACCGACCCGAACGCGACCATCGACATCGCCAAGGGCCTGGAGCGCGCCCGCGACGCCTGGGTCGTCGCCCGCGGCGACGTCGAGGTGGTGGCCAATCCGCGCGAGGTGAAGCCCGAGGACAACGGCTTCGCCCAGGGCAAGCACCTGGCCCCGCAGTTCCCCGACAACGGCCGCAAGATCTTCCGCGGAACGCAAGGCAAGCTGGTCACCCAGCTGGAATACGCCCGCGCCGGGATCGTCACCGCCGAGATGGAATACGTCGCCATCCGCGAGAACCTGCGCCGCGAGCAGACCCGTCCGTGCGTGCGCGACGGCGAGGACTTCGGCGCCTCGATCCCCGACTTCGTGACGCCCGAGTTCGTGCGCCAGGAAGTGGCCCGCGGCCGCGCCATCATCCCGGCCAACATCAACCACGGCGAACTCGAGCCGATGGCCATCGGCCGCAACTTCCTGGTCAAGATCAACGCCAACATCGGCAACTCGGCCGTGCTCGGCACCGTCGCCGAGGAAGTCGACAAGATGGTGTGGGCCACCCGCTGGGGCGCCGACACGGTCATGGACCTGTCGACCGGCCGCAACATCCACAACATCCGCGACTGGATCATCCGCAACAGCGCCGTGCCGATCGGCACCGTTCCGATCTACCAGGCGCTGGAGAAGGTCGGCGGCGTGGCCGAGGACCTGAACTGGGAGGTCTTCCGCGACACCCTGATCGAGCAGGCCGAGCAGGGCGTCGACTACTTCACGATCCACGCCGGCGTGCGCCTGCCGTTCGTGCCGATGACCGCCAAGCGCGTCACCGGCATCGTCAGCCGCGGCGGCTCGATCATGGCCAAGTGGTGCCTGGCCCACCACAAGGAGAACTTCCTCTACGAGCGCTTCGACGAGATCTGCGAGATCATGCGCGCCTACGACGTGTCGTTCAGCTTGGGCGACGGCCTGCGTCCGGGCTCGACCGCCGACGCCAACGACGAGGCCCAGTTCTCCGAACTGCGCACCCTGGGCGAACTGACCAAGGTGGCCTGGAACCACGGCGTGCAGGTGATGATCGAGGGGCCTGGCCACGTGGCCATGCACAAGATCAAGGCCAACATGGAAGAGCAGCTCAAGCACTGCCACGAGGCCCCCTTCTACACCCTCGGCCCGTTGACCACCGACATCGCCCCTGGCTACGACCACATCACCTCGGCGATCGGCGCGGCCATGATCGGCTGGTTCGGCACGGCGATGCTCTGCTACGTCACGCCCAAGGAGCACCTGGGCCTGCCCGACCGCAACGACGTGAAGGTCGGCGTGGTCACCTACAAGCTGGCCGCCCACGCCGCCGACCTGGCCAAGGGCCACCCGGGCGCCTCGATGCGTGACGACGCCATCAGCCGGGCGCGGTTCGAGTTCCGCTGGGAAGACCAGTTCAACCTCGGCCTCGACCCCGAGACCGCCCAGGCCTTCCACGACGAGACCCTGCCCAAGGAGGCGCACAAGACCGCGCACTTCTGCTCGATGTGCGGCCCGAAGTTCTGCTCGATGAAGATCAGCCAGGAAGTCCGCGACTTCGCCGCCGCCCAGGCGCCGAACACCGCCGAGCTGGGCATGGCCGAAATGAGCGAGAAGTTCCGCGAACAGGGGTCGGAGATTTACCTGAAGACGGAGTAGGAGCGGCTTTTCAAAAGTCGTCCTTGCATTGAAGCTGGCGAGGCCCGGTCCGAGACGACCGGGCCTTTGTCATGTTGAGGCGCATGTTGACAGCGCTGATCATCGCCGGGCCGAACGGGGCGGGGAAAACCACCTTCGCCAATGCTCTGCTGGCGCGGCGTGTGGAGCCCTTTGAGTTCGTCAATGCCGACGAGATCGCACGCCGGATGAACCTTTCGTCCCTGGATCCGGCGACGGCCATGTTGGCAGGGCGGCAGATGTTGAGCCTGCTTGACGCCCTGACGTTGGAGAGGCGCGACATAGCCCTGGAGACGACTTTGGCGAGCCGTGCCTACGCACGCAGGATCGAGCGATGGCGAGGCGAGGGCTATCGTGTGGAACTGGTCTATCTGCGGCTGCCCACCGTCGAGGATTCATTGGCCCGCGTGCGCAGACGGGTCGAGATGGGCGGCCATGACATTCCGGAGCGTGATATTCGACGCCGGTTTCCCAGAAGCCTTCAGTATCTCGAAGAGATCTACAAGCCTCTCGTCGACGCTTGGCAGGTGTGGCTGAGTGGCGAGGAAGGGCTGGAACTGCTAGATTCATCGTCATGAACCAGCGCACCGATATCAAGCTCGTCGGGGAGGCCTTGAAGGAGGCCGCCTGGAAGGCGCGTCACGGTACGCGCGAGGAGCGCGCGGGCAAGTTTCTGGGCAAGCAGGCGGCGGTCGAGAAGGCGGTTGCTACGCTTCAGAAGAAATCCGGCGACTGAGTCCTGGCTGAACGGGGCGGCATGAGGGTCCTGGCCGGCCTAACCCTGATCGCGGGGCTTCTCCATGCCGCGCCGATCGCGGCGGCTCCTGCCGATTTCCGGCCCATCATCGAGACCGGCCCCATCGCCAGACCCCTGCAGGGCGTCTGGAAGTCTCGCGGCTACGGCTGGGCCGTGCGGTTCGACGCCGACGGGCCAAGCCTCTATCACCTCGCCGGCGAGGACTGCTGGCGCGACCCGCGCGCGGAGGCCGATCCCGACGGTGTGCTGAAGCTTTGGCGGCCCATGGGCGCGGCGCTCGAGACGGCGGGCGAGGCCGACGGGACGGTCTATCGCTTCGATCGGCTGAAGGCCCTGCCGGAGGCCTGTTCCGAGGTCCGGCCCTGGACCCCGCGCCGGACCCTGGCTGTCGTCGCCGACACCTTCGAGGCCTCCTACCCCCTGTCGCGGGAGCGGGGCCTGGACTGGCCGGCGCGACGGGCCGCGGCCGTCGCGGCTCTCGGCGAGGCGCCCGACGAGGCGGCGCTGTGGAGGGCGCTGGGCGTGCTTCTGCGGGGGATGAACGACGCCCACGTGGCGCTGGACGGGATCGTCGGCGGCCAGCCGCGCACCCAGCGGTTCGGCGAGGCGGAGGCGCTGATGCGGGCCAAGGCCGCGCCCGGCGGCGAGGCGGCCTGGGCGAGGGCCTGGCGGGCCGACCTGCTGGCCGCGCCCCTGGGCGTTCGCGAGGCGGCCGGCGGGCGGATCCTGTGGGCACGAAAGGGGAAGGTCGGCTATCTCGCCGTGACCGCCATGGGCGGCTTCGATCCCAGATCCGGCGACGACGACCTCGCGCTGCTTGAGGCCACGCTGGACGAGGCCGTCACCGCCTTTTCGGGCGCAGAGGCGGTGATCGTCGACGTCAGCGACAACCGCGGCGGCTACGACGTGATCGCCCGCCGCATCGCGGCCCGCTTCGCCGACCGCCGGCGCGAGGTCGGATCCAAGGTCGCGGTCGGCGGCGACGGCGTCGCCCAGCCGCTGTTCATCACGCCGTCGGACCGCCCGCGCTACCTCGGCCCTGTCTGGCTGCTGACCAGTCAGGTCACGGTCAGCGCCGGCGAGACCTTCACGCTGTCGATGCGGGCCCTGCCCAACGTGCGCCAGGCGGGCGAAACGACGCGCGGGGCGCTGTCGGACCAGCTGCAGAAGCCGCTGCCCAACGGCTGGCGCTTCGCCCTGCCGGCCGAGGTCCACCGCGACGCGCAAGGTCGCGTGGCGGAAGGCGAGGGGGTCGCGCCGCAGGTTGCGCTGCCGGTCTTTCCGCCCGGCGATCCGCACGGACACCTCCGGGCGCTGGACCGTCTGCTGATCTTGATCGACGGGCGCTGAACTTTTTCGCGGCCCCCCTGTCGGCCTCCTCCGCGTTGGAACGTCCTATGGGGGCCAACAACGATCCAAGGGAGGATCCCATGACCTATGTCGACGGTTTCGTGCTCGCCGTGCCCAAGGCCAATGTCGAGGCCTACAAGGAGATGGCGACCCTGGCCGGCTCGATCTGGATGGAGCTCGGCGCGATCTCCTATGTCGAGGCCATCGCCGACGACGTGCCCTACGGCGAGCTCACCTCGTTCCCCCGCGCCGTCCAGCTGAAGGACGACGAGGTGACGGTGTTCTCGTGGATCACCTACGAGAGCCGGGCCAAGCGCGACGAGATCATGGCCAAGGTCATGGCCGACGAGCGCCTCAAGCCGTACATGGACAAGATGCCCTTCGACGGAAAGCGCATGATCTTCGGCGGCTTCGAGAGCCTGGTGGAGTACTGAGGGCCTATTTGGCCTTCATCGACTCCTCGCCGTTCATGATCTGGATGCCCGTGGCCTGGCCGCCGGCGCGAAGCTTGGCGATGTAGCCGATCTCGTGCTTGGCGCCGCCGTGGTCGGGCTCGATCTCCAGCGAGTCCCTGTAGGCCTTCTCGGCCTCGTCGAGGCGGCCCAGCTCGATCAGGGAGAAGCCCCGGGCGCGCAGCAGCCGGGCCTTGCCCTGCTGGTCGGAGATCAGGAAGGCGGCGGCCTTCTCGAAGGTGGCGTCGTACAGCGCCAGGGCGTCGGCAAAGCGGCGCTGCGCCGTCAGCACCATGCCCTTCTCGGTGACCAGCATCAGGTTCTCGGGTTGCAGGGCCAGACCCTTGTCGAGCCATTCGGAGGCCTTGTCGTAGTTGCGCGCCTCGACGGCGGCCGAGCCGAGCAGGAAGTAGGCCAGGCCATAGGTGTTGTAGTCGACGACCACCTGGGTCTTCTGGTCCGGCGCGGCCTTCTCGGCCGCGGCGCTGGCCAGCAGGCTGGCGATCAGGCCCTGGTCCAGGTTGTAGGCCCGCACGATGAAGGTGTCGCCCTTGCGCTCGACCAGCGGGTAGGCCGCAGGGGCGTGCGAGGCCACGGTCTCCAGCGCCGGAACCATCTTGCGGATCGTCCCGAGGTCGCCGCTGTTCATCGCCTTCTTGACCGTGGCCTGGTCCTTGGCGGCCTGGGCGTCGGCGGCCGAGGCCGGCGCGGGCGCCGGGCGGGCGTGGACCATCGCCGGCGTGGCGGCGATCATCAGGGCGGCGACGGCGGCGGCGATACGCATGGACTTCCTCCGGTGAAGCTCCAAGTTATTCTACGTCTGTAAGATTGCAAGCGGGGCGTGCGGTCGGTGCGATGGCCCGCTTGAGTGGATGCGAGGGTGGAACAGGCAGGAGTGCGCCGGCATTGCAGCCTCATGCTCGAACTGGTTCTGGATCTCTGCAACCTCGTCGGCGGCTTCCTGCTGGCGATCGGTCTCCTGGCCCTGCTGCCCCGGGCGGGCGACGACCTGGGGCGCTTCGCCGCGCGCCTGGCGCCGTTCGGCTGGATCGTCGGGATCGCGGCCCTGGTCTGCGGCGGCTACTTCCTGATCGTGCACCTGGTTTCAGGGCCGCACGTCTTCCATTTCGAGATCGTCGGCATCGCCGTCGGCGTGCTGCTGCTGTGGGACCGCCTGCGGGCCGGGGTGCTGGCGCGGCGCCTGGGCGGGTCGGGCGAACTGCCGGCCAGCGGAGCGCAGGGCGCGGGACTGGTCTTGGCGATCTTCGGGATCATCGCCATGATCGTCGGGTTGCAGGGTCTGCTGACGCCCGATTGACGAGTAACGACCGCTTAAGGGCCTGGGCGCAGACTCGGCGGCAAGCACGATGCGGTCAGGGAGGCCGTCATGTCGTCCACCGTCACCTCCAGCACCCGGAGGTTCAGCGATCACTTCGAGCCGCAGGACATCGATCCGCAGGAGCAGCGTCGTCTGCGCGGTCATCTCGAACAGATCGACTACACCGCCTTTCTGTCCAATCGCGAGATCATGGCCCAGGCCCTGGGCAGGCTCGACGCCGGCCATTTCCAGAAGCTGGCCGTGACCACGGCCCAGGCCCGCGCCCGCTGGGCCGCCATGGCGCTGGCCATAGGCCAGTCGGGCCGCGCGCCGGATCCGGCCGAGGTCGAGAAGCTGGCCGGACTGCGCCTGGCCTATGACGAGCTTTCCGCCGCCTACGAGGCCCTGCGCCGGATGGTCGAGCGCGGCTACGTCGCCTACGGGCCGACCGCTTCTTCCTGAGAAAACGGGTTCGCGTCGGGAGAAGACTGGGGGGAAGGGGCCTTCTCCCGACGCGTCCGCCATGGAGCGCCGCAACCCTGCCGGAGGTTGTGCGCGGGCGGTTCGGGCCGTCGCCTAGGGAGCGCCGTCCGAGCGAGTCGCCGCACCTGCGGCCTCGGATTGACCATGCTCTTTATAGTTGTGCCGAGCAATCCATTTTTTCCACCGAGGGTCGAAGTTCCGTCGGGGAAAGCCTTGCCTTGCATTTGGGCGCCTCGGCCGGAGGCGCCCAGCCGTCTACGGCAGGCGGTCGCCGCGGTGCAGCGGGTCGGGCAGGGGATCGCCGGCCTTCACGAACTGCAGCGAAACCGAGTTGATGCAGTAGCGCAGCCGCGTCGGCGCGGGGCCGTCGGGGAAGACGTGGCCCTGGTGGCTGTCGCAGCGGGCGCAGCGGGTCTCGATGCGCACCATGCCGTAGGAGGTGTCGCGCACAGCCCTGACGTGGTCCTCGTCGAACGGCGCGTAGAAGCTGGGCCAGCCGGTGCCGCTCTCGAACTTGGTCTCGTGCTTGAACAGCGGCAGGCCGCACAGCCGGCAGCCGTAGACGCCGGGGCTCTTTTCGCCCAGCAGGCCGCCGCAGAACGGCGCCTCGGTGCCGTGATGCAGCAGGACGCGGGCCTCCTCGGCGGTGAGGTCGGCCTCCAGGCGCTCGCGTTCGGGCTCTGTGGGCGGGGTCAGGTCGAAACCTGTGGAAGAGAGGGTGGCGGCTTGGGTCATGCGTGCCAATCTAGGGGCTCGCACGGCCCGCCGGTAGGGCGCGCCGCATCAAGGGACGGGAAGCCTGCCATGATTACCTCGACCACTCCCTACGTCGCCGAGCGCGAGACCGTGGCCACCCTGGGGGTCGTCTCGGGCGAGGCCATCATCGGCGCACACATCTTCCGCGACCTGTTCGCCGGCATCACCAACATCATCGGCGGCCGCGCCGGCGGCTACGAGAAGGCCCTGCGCGAAGCCCGCGACATCGCCCTGCAGGAGATGATCGACGAGGCCCGCCGCCAGGGCGCCGACGCCGTGGTGGGCGTGGATCTCGACTACGAGGCCCTGGGCGCCGACAACGGCATGCTGATGGTCACCGCCGCCGGCACCGCGGTGAAGCTGCGCTGATGACCGTCGCCGTCGCCTTTCTCCAGCCCGGCTGGGCCGACTGGGAAGCCGGTCACGTGCTGGCCTCCCTGCGCGAATATTTCGGCGTGCAGATCGAGATCGCCACCCCGACCGGGGATCCGGAGACCTCGATCGGCGGCGTCCTGGCCGCCGCCGACTACCGCTTCGACGATCCGGTGCTGTCGGACGCCGACGCCTACCTGCTGATCGGCTCCGACGCCTGGCAGGGCTATGACAACGACGCGGTGTTCAGCCTGCTGCGCCAGGCCCACGCCGACGGCAAGATCGTCGCCGGCATCTGCGGCGCGACCATCGCGCTGGCCAAGGCCGGCTTGCTGGCGGGCAAGGCCCACACCTCCAACGGCAAGGACTGGCTGGCCGAGCAGGCTCCCGGCTACGCCGGCGCCGAGGGCTATGTCGAAAGCCCCCGGGCGGTGGTCGACGGCAGGATCGTCACCGCCTCCGGCTCGGCCCCGGTGACCTTCTCGGCCGAGGTCACGCGGCTGATCGCGCCCGAGGCTTCGGAGCGCCTCGACGGCTACGTGGCGATGTTCGCCCGCGAGTTCGGCGAGGGCTGAGGCCTCACTTCACCGCCGCCGCGCCCGCCCGGGCCAGGACGCCGTCCTGCTCGGGCGTGGCGCCGGCCACGCCGACCGCGCCGACGATCCTGCCCTCGACCAGCAGCAGCTCGCCGCCCTCGATGGCCAGGGCGCCGTTGGAGATGGCGTTGAGGTTGCCGCCCTTGACCGCGTCCTGGAACGCCTTGGTCGGGCGGCGATAGGCGGTGGCGGTCTCGGCCTTGCGGCGCGAGACCTCGGGGGCCGAGTACGAGGCCCCGTCCATCTTCCAGACCAGCACCGGGGCGCCGTTGGGCTCGACCACCGTGATGGTCACGGCCACGCCGGTCTTCAGGGCCTCGGCCTCGGCGGCGGCCGCCACGGCCTTGGCCTCCTTCAGCGTGACATTGCGGCCGTAGGGCTCGGCGGCGTTCGCGCCCGAGCCCAGGGCCAGCAGGCCGGCGATGATCAGAACCTTGCGGATCATGGCAGCTTCACCTCGTCGTTCAGGGCGGTGATCTGCGGCTGGTCGCTGACGATGCGCAGGCGCAGTTCCGACGGCTTGGCGCCGGCCGGGATCTTCAGGCGGGCGGTGTGGACCTTGGGCGTCAGGTCCTTGGGCGCGGCCAGGGGCGGCACGACGGCCGAAGCCAGCACCTTGCCGGCGGCGTCGACCAGTTCCAGCTTCGCGGCCTTGGCGTCCTGGGCGCCCAGGCTGTGCACCTTGGCGGTGATCGCCGAGCCCTTCACGCTGACGTCGCCGCGGCCGATGCCGAGGTCGGCGCGCTGGGCGGGGTCATCGCCCGGCGTCGCCAGGGCCATGTCGATGATCGTGGTCTGGCCCGGTTGCAGCACGACGCTGACGGCCTTGGTGCGCTCGAAGGCGACCTGGCGGGTTTCGCCCGCCCCATCGATCGCGTCGTCGCCCGTGGTGTCGATCCCCTGGGTCAGCGTCCATTGGCCGGGCGCGACGTTCCAGCCGGTCATGGTCGCCGTCACCGGCTTGTCCGACAGGTTGTAGGCCACGACCTTGAAGCCCTTGGCCGTTCCGTCCTTGACCAGGATCGCCACGTCCTCGCCTTTCGCGGCGCCCTCGAAGCGCCAGCTGACGATGTGCCCGGGGTTCATCTGGCCGCGCTTGTTGGCGATGCCGCCCAGGCGCGAGCGCTGCAGCACGTCCGACGGGATCTCCACCCGATCCGACCACCAGTGGCCGTCGGTGTGCATGTACATGTGCTGGTCGGCCCACTGGATCTCGTCGGCATAGGCCTTTTCGAGCCAGGCCTTGTCACCGGTCAGGCTCCAGGCGGCGAAGCGCTCCATGGCCCCGCCCTTGGCGGCCGACTTGACGATGGCGTCCTTGTTGGCGTCGGCCAGGCCCAGCATCGACAGGGCGTTGTCGTTGAGGTCGTTCAGCGATTTGACGCCGTTCTTGCCCATCCGCCACTGGATCGGCGCCAGGTACTTGGCCTCGCCCGTCCAGCGCCAGGCCTGCCAGAAGATCTGGAACGGCCCGCTGGCGCCCGAGCCCTGCAGCACCGTGCCGCCCCGCTCGGCGTCGGTGCGCCAGTTGATCTCGTTGGGATAGGAGCCGTCGGCCTTGGCGTGGGCCAGATAGCCGTCGGCCAGGCCCAGCACGATGTCGCGGGCGGTCTTGTCGCCGTTGTAGTCGCCGATCAGGATCGCCGGGTGCACCACGCCGAACGAGTAGGGCTTCTGCCACTCCCACGGGCCTTCGCGGTACGAGATCGAGCCGCTGTACCAGTTGGTGTTGAAGTGGACGTGGCCGGCCGGATTGCGATCGATGATCCCCGGCAGGGCCTTCACCGTCGTGAACAGCCGCTCGACGGCGAGGGGATCGCCGTAGTCGAGATACATCGCCTCGCTGTTGGAGTTGATGCCCTCCTCGTAGGCGTGCAGCTCGTCGGTGGCGATGGTCGACAGGCCGTTCGTGAACATGCCGTTGCGATAGACCGCGTCGGTCAGCAGGTTCAGCGAGCCTTTCACCTTGTCGGGATCCACGCCCATCAGGGCCAGGCCCGGCCATTGCTGCAGCAGGTCGGTGTCGTCCGACAGGCCGCCGCCGAAGTCGCCGTACGGAACCTGGCGCTCGTCGATCCACCAGTTGATGAACCTGGCCACCCGCTTGAGGTCTTGCGTCTGGCGGAAGGCCCACAGCGGAACGCCGTCGGGCGCCTTGGGCTGCTCGAAGGCCGGCCAGCCCTGGCTGCCATAGGTGATGTCGCCCCAGTACTCGCGGCCTTCCTTGTGGTCGGGATCCACGCGCAGCAGGTCGGAGATGTCGGCGTAGAGGCGGCGATAGAGGCCCTGGCGCTTGGAGGTGGTGTGCTCCTCCACCAGGAAGGCCCAGTTGTCCTTCACCTGGTTGAAGCGGTCGGCGACGTGCTCGGCCTGCGCTTCCTCGCGGGCCTTGAACACCAGCCGCACCTTGGCGCCGTCCAGCGCCTTGGGGCCGAACGCGGCGCTGTCGGCGGCGATGGTCAGGTACAGGCTGTCGGGCGTCAGGATCCGGTCGCGCAGATCCAGCCACAGGGTGCGGGCCTCGCCGGCCTTCACCGAGACCGAGACGTCGATCATGTTGCGGCCCGGCCAGATCGGGTCCTTGACCTGGATGTTCAGCGGGATGGTCGTTCCCGCCGCGCCGGGCAGGGCGGGGATGTCCAGCGCGATCCCGTCCAGGCCGTCGCGGGCGTTCTCCCAGCCATAGGCCCAGTTGCGGGCCAGCGGCTGGGCCGCCGGAGCGTCGCCGAAGCCCGACGGGATCATCACGTGGACGATCGGCAGGCCGGGCGCCGAAAGGTCGGCGGCCGGACGCTTGCGCTGCGGGGCCGCGTCGGGAATGGCCACCACCGTCGCCCGCTCGCCGGCCGGGAAGCGCCCGGCGACATAGGCGTTGAGGTCGGCCAGGTTCAGATAGTCCGGCGCCACGTCGGCCCGGACCGTGTAGTTCATCTTGAAGACGCCCTCGGGCTCCTTGCCCGACGAGACGTCATAGGCCCAGATCTCCTGGATCGGGGTTTCCTGGTCGGTGTTGGTGAAGGTCAGCACGCCGCCCTTCAGCGGCTGGGCCAGGGTGGTCACCGAGCGGTAGAGGCCCTTGGGCCGCACGCCGACCTTCACGCCCTTGTCGCCGGCCCCATTTTCTTGATTTGGCGCCGCCCAGGTCAGGTCGCCATAGGCAGGTCCCTGAATCTCCAGCCGGCTGATCGGCTCGTCGGGCAGGGCCAGCGTCAGGGCCTTGCCGCCCTCGACATAGACGTTCCAGTCCGGCAGCGGGAAATAGTCGTCGCGGCCTTCCAGGCGCGAGCGGTTGTAGACGCCGGGCCAGGTGGTCTCGGGGATGCCGTCGTTGGCCCGCCACATCCACTGCTTGATGTCCTTGGCGTCGGCGAACTCGACCTTGCGGATGCGGGTGGCCGGATCCGTCAGCAGGGGCGGGGCCTCGCCGGTCCAGCCGTGGCGCAGGCGCCAGGCCGCGCGCGTGGCCGGATCGTCCAGCGTCGGGACCGGGGCGGCGGCGCCCGGGGCTTCGTTGCGGGCCAGGGCCGCGACGCCGGCGGCGTCCAGCGCGCGGTCGTAGACGCGGATTTCGTCGAGATCGCCGCCGCGCAGGAAGTTGTAGCGGCTCTGCACCTGGTGCGGGGCGATCACCCGGCCGGCGATGCCGAATTGATCCAGGCCCGCGTCATAGGCCCGCTTGGCGTCCTTCCTGGCTGCGGGCTTGCCGTCGACGAACAGCTGCACGCCGGTCTGCTCGTCCCAGGTGAAGGCCAGGTGCGTCCAGGTGTCGGGCGCCGGCGGCTTGTCGAGCTTGAACGAGACGCGGGTGCGGGCCAGACCGTTGTCGGTGACGAAGGCGTCGAAGCCGTGGCCGTTCCAGTCGACGCGCAGGAAGGCCATATCCCAGCTGGTGTGGTCGGCGTAGCCGACGCGGAAGATCACGAAGGGCGCGACGCCGACCGGATAGCCCGAGCGCCAGAAGAACGACAGCGTGCCCCGTTGGGCCTGGATGTTGCCCGGCGCGTTCCAGGCCAGGATGCCGTCGTCCTGGGCCGACAGGGCCGGACCGGCCTTGCCGGCGGGGATCACCGCCACCTTGTCGGCGAAGTTGGGGATGGCGTCGCCGGCGGCGTAGTCGGCCTTCAGGCCCTTGTCGCCGGAGACGTGGAAGAGGAGGGCGGGTTCTGAAGGGGCGGCCGCCGCGGCCGCGCCGGCGGCGGTCAGAACCGAAAAGGCCGAGGCCAGAAAAAGCGCCTGCTTTACCACGCGTCACTCCCTAGTCGTTCTTATTGGAAACCGGTGTCATGGTTCCTGCGACGCTTTTAGCGCGATGGGCCCGCGTTGCAAACCGGCCTTGGCCTGTTACGCCTAGGAGAGGGCATGCGCGGCGCGAGATGCTCCCCCTCTGGGGGAGCTGTCGCGAAGCGACTGAGGGGGCCCAGCGCCGCGCTGTCCCCCTCCGGCCCTCCGGGCCACCTCCCCCAGAGGGGGAGGATCTACGAAGACCAACCGTTCGAGGGCCGCCGATGTTCAACAAGATCCTGATCGCCAACCGGGGCGAGATCGCGGTGCGGGTGATCAAGACGTGCCGGCGGCTCGGGATCGCCACGGTGGTGGTCTATTCGGACGCCGACGCCGACAGCCTGGCGGTCGAGATGGCCGACGAGGCCGTGCACATCGGCGCCTCGCCGGCCGCGCAGAGCTATCTGGTGGCCGACAAGATCATCGCCGCCTGCAAGCAGACCGGCGCCCAGGCCGTGCACCCGGGCTTCGGCTTCCTGTCGGAGAAGGCCGAGTTCGCGCAGAGGTGCGCCGACGAGGGGATCGTGTTCATCGGTCCCAATCCCGGCGCCATCTCGGCCATGGGCGACAAGATCGAGAGCAAGAAGTTCGCCGCCGCCGCGGGGGTCTCCTGCGTGCCGGGCCATATCGGCGAGATCGCCGATGTCGCCGAGGCGATCAAGATCTCCGAAGAGATCGGCTATCCGGTGATGATCAAGGCCTCGGCCGGCGGCGGCGGCAAGGGCATCCGCGTGGCCTGGAGCCGCAAGGACGTCGAGGAGGGCTTCCCGGCCGTGCGGGCCGAGGCCGCCGGCGCCTTCGGCGACGACCGCATCTTCATCGAGAAGTTCATCGAAAGCCCGCGCCACATCGAGATCCAGGTGCTGGGCGACAAGCACGGCCACGTCGTCCACCTGTTCGAGCGCGAATGCTCGATCCAGCGGCGAAACCAGAAGGTCATCGAGGAAGCGCCCAGCCCCTTGCTGGATCCAGAAACCCGCGCGGCCATGGGCGCCCAGGCCGTGGCCCTGGCCAAGGCGGTGAACTACGACAGCGCCGGCACCGTCGAGTTCGTGGCCGGCCAGGACAAGAGCTTCTACTTCCTGGAGATGAACACCCGCCTGCAGGTCGAGCACCCGGTCACCGAGCTGATCACCGGCCTTGATCTGGTCGAGCAGATGATCCGCAGCGCGGCCGGCGAGCCGCTGTCGTTCGGCCAGGACGACCTCTCCATCAACGGCTGGGCCATCGAGAGCCGGATCTACGCCGAGGATCCCTATCGCAAGTTCCTGCCCAGCATCGGCCGCCTGGTGCGCTACGCCCCGCCCGAAGAGGGCGAGAAGGCTGGTTACGCCGTGCGCAACGACGCCGGGGTGCGAGAGGGCGACGAGATCTCGATGTACTACGACCCGATGATCTCCAAGCTCTGCACCTGGGCCCCGACCCGCAGTGAGGCGGTGGCGGGCATGGCCCGGGCGCTGGAGGACTTCCACATCGAGGGCCTGGGCCACAACGTGCCGTTCCTGGCCGCGGTGATGGACCAGGACCGCTTCGTCTCCGGAAAGCTGGCCACCAGCTACATCAAGGACGAGTTCCCCGACGGCTTTGCCGGAACCGAGCCCACCGCCTTCCAGGCCGACCTGCTGACCGCCGTCGGCTGCGCCATGCAGCGCCTCCAGGCCCAGCGCCTGGGCCGCGCCCGGGCCGACTGGACGGTGGTGATCGGCCACGGCAAGCAGCGCGTGCACCTGTCCGGCGAGGGCCAGTCCCTGAGCGTCGAGCTGCTCGACGCGGGCCGCACGCTGAACCTGGCCGACATCGCCTGGCGGCCGGGCCTGCCCACCTTCCGCGGCGTGCTGGACGGCCAGGCCTTCACCGCCGAGGTCGCCCCCGCGCCCGAGGGCTTCACCATCCGCCACCGCGCCGCCAAGGCTAGGGTGCTGGTGCTGACCGCCCGCAGCGCCGAACTGCACGACAAGCTGCCCGCCAAGGCCCCGGCCGACACCTCCAAGCTGGTGCTCTCGCCGATGCCGGGCCTGGTGGTCTCCATGGACGTCGCGATCGGCCAGCAAGTCCGCGAGGGCGAGGTCGTCTGCGTGCTCGAGGCCATGAAGATGCAGAACATCCTCCGCGCCGAGCGCGACGCCGTCGTCAAGACCGTCAACGCCAAGCCCGGCGATCCCGTCGCCGCCGATCAGGTCCTCGTGGAGTTCGACTGACGCCTGTGTTTAGGTCGCCCCCGAAATCAATCGGGGGACGATTCCATGGACGTGAAGCACAAGCTGTTCGGCTTTTCCGGGCGTATCCGGCGGCTCGACTACTGGCTGCTGGGGATCGGCACGAGCATCACCATCGGCGTGCTCGACGCG
This sequence comes from Caulobacter sp. 602-2, assembly GCF_011043625.1. Taxonomy (GTDB): domain Bacteria; phylum Pseudomonadota; class Alphaproteobacteria; order Caulobacterales; family Caulobacteraceae; genus Caulobacter. The sequence goes on along the minus strand of NZ_JAAKGT010000008.1, from coordinate 155,390 downwards.
GTCCAGACGCTGGTGCTGAACGCCGGTGACTTCAACGCCCTGGAGACGGGCGGCAACATCGCCAGCGTCGTGATCTCGCTGGCGCTCAACCTGATGGGTCTCTGGATCAACATCGCCCTGATGCTCAAGCGCTGTCACGACCGCGACAAGCGTTGGGGCTGGGTGGCCTTCTTCCTGCTGGTGCCGATCGTCGGCTGGATCTGGGGTTTCATCGAGCTGGCCTTCCTGGACGGCACCCAGGGGCGCAACCGCTTTGGTCCCTCGCCCAAGGGCGTCGGCGGCGGCGAAGAGGACGACCTGGCCAAGGTCTTCGCCTGAGCACGGCCGGGTTTCGGCGGCGCGGCGAGCAACCTTGGGTTTGTGAAACGCCGCGTCGCGTGATCTAAGCTTGGCCATGGCCAAGAAGCGCACGCATTTTCTTGTCGAAGGACTGTTCGGGTTCGAGGGCCGCATGCGGCGCTCTGAGTTCTGGATGCTGAACATCGGGATCGGCGCGATCAAGTTCGTGCTGGCGCTCGTGATCGGCGGGGCCATGGGCCTGGGGATGGGCGACCAGCAGGGGCTCTTCGTGCGCCTGGGCCTGGATGCGCTGTTCTTCTGGCCGGCGCTGGCCTTCGCGGTGAAGCGCGGGCACGACCGCAACCGCCCGGCCGCCTTTTCGATCGGACTGACGGCGGTCATCACCGGCATGGCGCTGTGGCTGGTCTTCCTGTCGGCCTCGGTGACCGCGGCCGCCGGGGCCGCCGACATGGGCACGGTGGCCGTCATCGGCATCGGCTCGCTGATCTATATCGCCCTGCTGATCTACTGGTTCGTCGACTATGGCTGCCTGGACGGCACGAAGGGGCGCAACCGGTTCGGCGCGTCGCCCAAGGGCCTGAAGGGTCCCGGCGACAAGGACCTGTCCGAAGCCTTCGCATGAAGACGCTGGCCGGCAAGCTGTTCGGTTTCTCCGGGCGGCTGGTCCGTCGCGACTACTGGCTGCTGGGCCTGCCGGCCTTCGCCGCACTGGTCGCGGTCAACCTGCTGATCCCGGTCGAGATGACGCCGGGCGGGCCGATCTATACGCCGCCGGTCATCCTGCGCCTGGCGCTGTCGGCGCCGCTGATCTGGGCGCTGTACGCGATCGGGCTCAAGCGCTGCCACGATCGCGGCAAGGGACGCGGCTGGCTGCTGCTGTTCCTGGTCGTGCCCGTGGCCGGCTGGGCCTGGAGCCTCGTCGAACTGGGCTTCCTGCGCGGCCAGCCGGGCGCCAACCGTTTCGGCCCTTCGCCCTACGGCGACGAGAGCCTCGACGAGATATTTGCCTGATGACCTTCGCCCAGAAGCTGTTCGGCTTTCACGGTCGTTTACGCCGGCGGGACTTCTGGCTGCTCTTCATCCTGATGATCGGCGCGTCGGCCGCATTGGCGTTCGCGGTGCGCCGTGGGCTGGGCCTGGCGCCCGACGATCCGTGGATGGATGCGCTGAACCTGGTCACCGCGTGGCCGATGACGGCCATTGCGGTCAAGCGCCTGCATGATCGCGACCGCAGCGGCTGGCTGGTGATCATCATCTGGGCGCAGACCGCCGTGTCGATGCTCGCCGCCTTGTATCCTGGTTCCAGACTCCAAGTGATCGCCCAGGTCCTGTTCGGCCTTGTCCAGCTCTGGATGCTCGTCGACCTTGGCATTCTCGACGGCACGAAGGGCCCCAACCGATACGGCCCTTCGCCCAAGGGGATCGGCCCGACGCCGGAAGGCGAGATCAGCGAAGTTTTCGCCTGAGGGTGTGACCCGGCGGCGACTTCCGCTGGCGCTCGGCTGCGCCTAGGTTCCGCCGAGAAGAGTCGCGGAGCCTTAGATGAACGGTCGGATCGATTGGGCGGAGCTGTTCCTGTCCTCAACGGGCAGGCTGGCGCGTGCGCCGTTCCTGATCGCCTCGGCCGTGCTGATCGGCGTGGCGGTGCTGTACGAGGCCATCGCCGGCGACGTTCTGCGGCTGCTGACCGGCTGGCTCGTCTATTCGGCCCTGTTCTACAGCGGCGCCTGCGTGCTTTCGAAGCGCCTGCACGATCGCGGCCGCTCGGGCTGGTGGGCGGCGCTGGTGCTGGTGGCCCTGGTCGCCGTCTGGCCGACCCCGCAGCACTTCCTCGACTTCGTGTTCGCCCTGGTGATCGTCTGGGCGATCGTCGAGCTGGGCGTCATGGGAGGAGAGCAGGGGGCCAACCGCTACGGCCAGCCGCCCCTGAAGGCGCCCGCGATCTAGTCGCCCTGCACCGGCGCTTCGGCGTCCTCGACCGCGCCGAACACCTTGCGGAAGCTGGCCTTCAGGGCCTCGTCGGCCTCGTCCAGCGTCACCGGCAGGCCAAGGTCCACCAGGCTGGTGACCCCGTGCTCCACCTGGCCGCAGGGCACGATGCCCGAGAAGTGCGACAGGTCAGGCTCCACGTTCAGGCTGATCCCGTGGAAGCTGACCCAGCGGCGCAGCTTGACGCCGATGGCGGCGATCTTGTCCTCGCGCGACCAGCCCGCGCCCTTGCGCTCGACCCAGACGCCCACGCGTCCCTCGCGCATCTCGCCGGTGACGTTGAAGGCGGAAAGGGCGTCGATGATCCAGGCCTCCAGGGCCGCGACGAAGGCGCGCACGTCGCGCCCGCGCCGGGTCAGGTCCAGCATCACATAGGCCACCCGCTGGCCGGGGCCGTGATAGGTGAACTGGCCGCCGCGGGCGCTCTCGAACACCGGAAAGCGCTCGGGCTCCAGCAGGTCGGCGGTCTTGGCCGAGACGCCGGCGGTGTAGAGCGGCGGGTGCTCCAGCAGCCAGATCAGCTCGCCCGCCGTCCCGTCGGCGATGGCCGCCGCGCGGGCCTCCATGGCGGCAACGGCTGCCGGGTAGGGCACGTAGCCGGTCGAAACCGCCCACCCCGCCGGGGCGCCGTCGGGGCGCGACAAATCGGGAAGGCCTTTGTCTTCAAGGTTTAACGGGCGATCAAGCATGCGGCCTTAGTCTTGCATGAGCCGGGGCGCGGTCATCCCGCCGCTCGGCAACTTCAGTTCCAGGGGCCTTACTTCGTGAGCCAGGTCAACGCCGTCAATGTCGAGATCTCCGTTCTGCTCGGCCGGTCGATCCTGCCGATGCAGCAACTGCTGCGCATGGGCCGCGGCGCGGTGATCCCGCTGGACGCCAAGACCAACGACGAGGTCTGGATCCTGGCCAACAACCACCCGATCGCCCGCGGCGAGATCCAGATCAACGACGATCGCATCGCCATCCAGGTGACCGGCCCGGCCGACGTCTACGACTACATGGCCGGCGGCGCCTGAAGTTCCCTGTGGGTTCTTCGAGATAATCGAACTCTCCTCTTCCCAAAGCCGATTCAGTTTGCTACCTGCCGCGCCTCACCACGAGCGGTCGTGGCGGAATTGGTAGACGCGCAGCGTTGAGGTCGCTGTGGGGCAACCCGTGGAAGTTCGAGTCTTCTCGACCGCACCAGGTGAACTTGCGTAGAGCGCGGCAGGCTTCGGTTTCCGAATCGCCTTCCGCGCTCTAACCATTTTTCGGCCAAGGTTTGGGAGCAACCGCCCGCCAAGCTTCGGCTTTCAATCATTCGGATCACGCGCGCGCAGCTCAAGCCTCGCCTAAAGTTCAGGAGGTCCCCATGACCCGGGAAAACGCCGACCTGAGCGAAGACGCGCGCCACGCCCTGACCATTCCCGAGCCCGAGGTCGTCGAGGATCTCGAAGACCTGGCGCTCGGCGACGACTACGCCCTCAAGCCCGACTATGTGGAGATGGTGGTCGACGCGGCCGATCGCGGCGACACCGCGCGCCTGTCCGAGCTGGTGGGCGCGCTCGACCCGGCCGACGTCGCCGACCTGATGGGCTTCCTGTCGGCCGCCTATCGCGAGGAGGTCATCCCCGTCCTGGCGCCCCACGCGCTGGGCGAGATCATCTCCGAACTGGAAGACAACATCCGCGAGGAGGTGCTGGAGGCGACCCCGTCGGTCACCCTGGCCCGCGCGCTGGAAGAGCTGGACACCGACGACGCCGCCGACGTCATCGACGACCTGGACGACACCAAGCGCTTCCAGGTGCTGGCGGCCATGGGCGAGACCGACCGGGCGGCCATCGAGACCACGCTGTCCTACGAGGACGAGACCGCCGGCCGCCTGATGCAGCGCGAGTTCCTGGCCGCGCCGCAGTTCTGGACCGTCGGCCACACGATCGAGCACGTGCGCCAGTCGGGCGACAGCCTGCCGGAGCTGTTCTTCGACGTCTATGTGGTCGACCCCTCGTACACCCCCGTCGGCGCCCTGCCGATCAGCCTGCTGCTGACCAGCAAGCTGGAGACCCCCCTGGCCGAGATCATGGAGCCGGTGACCGAGATCACCGTCGACATGGACCAGGAGGAGGTGGCCTACATCTTCGACAAGTACCACCTGATCAGCGCCCCGGTCGTCGAGGCCGGTGGTCGCCTGGTGGGCCAGATCACCGTCGACGACATCGTCGGCGTCATCCGCGAGGAGGCGCAGGAAGACATCCTGGCGCTGGCCAACGTGTCCGACGTCGGCCGCGACGCCAGCGTCGTCGAGATCGTGCGCTCGCGCCTGCCCTGGCTGCTGCTGAACCTCCTGACCGCGACCATCTCGGTTTCGGGCATCGCCCTGTTCCAGGAAGAGATCTCCAAGCTGGTGGCCCTGGCGGTGCTGATGCCGATCGTCTCGTCGCTGGGCGGCAACGCCGGCACCCAGACGCTGGCGGTGGCCGTGCGGGCGCTGTCGAGCAAGGAGCTGACGGCCGCCAACGCCACGCGCATCATCACCCGCGAGCTGCTGGTGGGCCTGATGAACGGCCTGACCCTGGCCATCGTGATGGGCGGGGCGGTCTATGTCTTCTACGACAATCCCAAGCTGTCGCTGACCGTGGCCCTGGCGCTGGTGGTCAACATCTTCACCGCCGCCGTCGGCGGCATCCTGGCGCCGCTGACGCTGGAGAAGATGGGCCGCGACCCGGCCGTGTCGTCGTCGATCTTCGTGACCTTCCTGACCGACTTCGCCGGCTTCTTCTCGGTGCTGCTGATCGCGGCGCTGCTGTTCAATTGATCCTGGCCGTCCGGTTCATTTTTCTTACCCATTCCTTGAGAAACGGCGCCGGTCTTGCGCGGGACGAGGCGAGGGCATCCGCCCCTGTTTCAAATTGGGTCGTTTCTCGCGATGAAGCCGCGTCATCAGGTCTCCCGCGCCGCCGTCGATCTCATCAAGAGATTCGAGGGCTATCGGCAGAAAGCCGCCCAGCTGCCCGACGGCCGCTGGACGATCGGCTACGGGCACACCCTGACCGCCCGGGGCGGCGCCAGCGTCTCGGAACAGGACGCCGAGGCCCTGCTGCTCTACGACCTGATCACCGTGGCCCATGCGGTGAACGAGCACACCTACGCCCCGCTGAACCAGAACCAGTTCGACGCCCTGACCTGCTTTGCGTTCAACATCGGGACCGAGAACTTCATGCGCTCGGGCGTGCTGCGCCGGATCAACGAGGGCTCGCTGCTGCAGGCCGCCTGCGCCATGGAGATGTGGCGCAAGGCCGACTTCGAGGGCGAGCGGATCGTCATCGACGCCCTGGTGCGCCGCCGCGCCGCCGAGAAGACCCTGTTCCTGACCCCGCCCGACGGCCAGTGGGTGCCCGCGCCCAGCCCGGTGCTGCGGCCCAAGGTCGACTACGACGCCAGCTGCGCTGTTCCGAAACAGACCCCGGCCGCCGTCTCGGCCCGCCTGGAGGGCGACAGGGCCGTCGCCGAGCGCGAGGAAGGCCCCGCGCCCCTGACCCCGGCCGTGCCGGAAGAGGACGCCCCCAGCGCCAGCCAGCAGGCCGCCGCGGCCGTCAGCGCCCGCCTGGAAGCCATCCTGGCCGACGAGCCCGTCCGCCCGGTCGTCAAGCCGGTGCAGGACCTGGCCATGCCCGAGCCGCCGCTGGCTCCCGCTGCGGCCCCCGCGCCGGTCCCGGCCGCCGAGCCCGCCCCGGTGCTGCACGCGCCCGTCGAGCCCGCGCCGACCCTGGAGCCCTTCCGCCTGACGCCGGAAGAGCCGGTTCCGGCCCAGGCTCCGCTGTTCGTGCCCGATCCTCCGGCGGCGCCGGCCCCCCTCCCGTCGCAGGTCGAGCCGACCCTGTTCGAGACCGCCCGCGAGCCGGCCCGGTCACCCTTCAACCTGGGCGGCTTCTCGACCAGCGGCGCCGAGGTCGACATCCAGACCCTGGACGTGCCGCTGAACCCGCCCGAGCAGCCGGCCTTCGGCGGCGGCAGCCTGCTGGTCAGCCTGGGCCTGCTGGGCCTGGCCCTGTTCGGCGGCGGCGTACTGTGGAACCTGTCGGTGGCCTCCGATCCGGGCCTGACCGCCGTGCGCATGTTCGGCTGGGGCGCCAGCGTCATCGGCGTCATCTGCTTTGCGGTCTCGGCCTATCTGCTGCTGCGCAAGCTGGGCGGACCCGATCTGGACGACGAATGATCGTCGAACGCCGTGGCTGAAAGGCCGGTCGGACCCCTGATCGCCGAAGAAAAGAGCATGAACGCCCGCTGGTCTCGTTGATCGGCGGGCGTTTGTGCTATGCCTCTGGGCATGACGCTGCAAACCGCACCCTCGATGGACTTCGCGCTCGGCGAGACGGCCGACGCGATTCGTGAAACCACGGCCCGCTTCGCCGCCGACAAGATCGCGCCCCTGGCGGCCCGGATCGACGAGACCAACGCCTTCCCGCGCGAGCTGTGGGTCCCGATGGGCGACCTTGGCCTGCACGGCATCACGGTCGAGGAGGAATTCGGGGGGCTCGGCCTCGGCTATCTCGAGCACGTGGTGGCCATGGAGGAGATCTCCCGCGCCTCGGCCTCGGTGGGCCTGTCCTACGGCGCCCACTCCAACCTCTGCGTCAACCAGATCCGCCGCTGGGCCACGCCCGAGCAGAAGACCCGCTACCTGCCCAAGCTGATCAGCGGCGAGCATGTCGGCTCCCTGGCGATGAGCGAGGCCGGCGCCGGCTCGGACGTCGTCTCGATGAAGCTGCGCGCCGAGCAGGTCGGTGACCGCTACGTGCTGAACGGCGCCAAGTTCTGGATCACCAACGCCCCGCACGCCGACGTGCTGGTGGTCTACGCCAAGACCGGCGAAGGCAGCCGCGGCATCACCGCCTTCCTGGTCGAGAAAGGCATGAAGGGGTTCAGCGTCTCCAAGAAGCTCGACAAGATGGGCATGCGCGGCTCCGACACCGCCGAGCTGGTGTTCGAGGACTGCGAGATCCCCGAGGAGAACGTCATGGGCCCGGTGGGCGGCGGCGTCGGGGTGCTGATGAGCGGCCTCGACTACGAGCGCGCCGTGCTGTCGGCCGGCCCCCTGGGCATCATGCAGGCCTGCCTCGACTACGTGCTGCCCTACGTGCGCGACCGCAAGCAGTTCGGCCAGGCGATCGGCTCGTTCCAGCTGATGCAGGGCAAGGTCGCCGACATGTACGTGGCCCTCAACTCGGCGCGGGCTTATGTCTACGCCGTCGCCAGGGCCTGCGACGCGGGCAAGACCACCCGCTTCGACGCCGCTGGCGCGATCCTGATGGCCAGCGAGAACGCCGTGAAGGTGTCCCTGGAAGCCATCCAGGCCCTGGGCGGGGCCGGCTACACCAAGGAATGGCCGGTCGAGCGCCTGCTGCGCGACGCCAAGCTCTACGACATCGGCGCCGGCACCAACGAAATCCGCCGCTACCTGATCGGCCGCGAACTGGTCGGGGCGTAGAAACAAAATCCTCCCCCGGTGGGGGAGGTGTCGCCGAAGGCGACGGAGGGGGGACGTTTTCAGCCGTCGCGGCGCTGGCCTATGCGCCCCTAAGCCCTTCCCCATCGAGGGGGAAGGGAGAAGACCCGCGGACGGGGATGGAGCCGCGTGGATCCCCGGCGTATCCCGAAAAGAGTTCCACGAACTCAACCACTTCCAACTTTCTCGCGCCCCTGGATCAGACGGGCTCAAACCCGCCGTACACTCAAAGCTGTCCCGTCGCGGGGAGAGGGCGCAAGGATCCGGCCCGAAGCGTGCGGCGGTGATGCGATCGAGCGGGGCCGCCGGAGCTGCGTGAGCAGGGCCGGGCCAGGCTTAAATGAGGATGGGGGACGTAAACCCATCCATCGGGAGCTTGCCTAAATAGGCTCCCGCCCGTCCAAGGGTCCGCGCCGCCATGCACGCCTGGCCGTCAAGAAACGGGGCGCCCTGCATGGGGAAGGGGTAAAAGGCGGAAGAGGCCTGCGCGCCCCGGCCTGAGGGATAACGATCGCGCGGGGCGTTCAGCTTCGTCGAAACGGTACTTGAAACTCACACATCCGGGCGAAGCCCGGACGCCCCGCGCCCTCTCCATCAGCTCTGCGCAATCGCGCGAGAGGCGGAGAAGCCGCGCCTCCGCGCGGCCCCCTCAGTCGCTCCGCGACAGCTCCCCCAGAGGGGGAGCATCTTGCTGACTAGATCCTCCCCCTCTGGGGGAGGTGGCCCGGAGGGCCGGAGGGGGTCAGCACCGTCCCATTGACTAACTCATAACTCATCAGTTATGAAACTCACATAACCCGTCAGTTATCGATTATCCCCCATGGAAACCCAGACCGACCTCCTGTTCCGCGCCCTGGCCGACCCGACCCGTCGGGCCCTGTTCGAGCGGCTGTGCCGCGAGGGCGAGCAGACCGTGGGGGCGTTGACGGCGACGGCGGGGGTGTCGCAGCCGGCGGTGTCCAAGCACCTGGCGGCGCTGAAGGCGGCCGGTCTGGTCGCCGACCGGCACGAGGGCCGGCAGACCCACTACAGCCCCCGTACGGCGGCCCTGGGGCCGCTGGCGGACTGGACCAAGGACATGGCGCGGTTCTGGGAAGGGCGGTTCGACGCCCTCGAGGACCTGTTGAGCAGGATGGACCAATGACCGATACGCGCACCGCCGTCGTCGAGCGGGAATTCCAGCATCCCCCGGAAAAGCTGTGGCGGGCCCTGACCCAGCCGCACCTGATCGAGGAATGGCTGATGAAGAACGACTTCGCCCCGAAGGTCGGCCATCGCTTCCAGCTGAAGGGCGAGTGGGGCGGCACGCTGGACTGCGAGGTGCTGACCATCGAGCCGGGCCGCGTGCTGGCCTACCGCTGGGACTTCGACCACGAGGACCCGGCCTATGGCCTGAAGAGCATCGTCACCCTGACGCTGACCCCCACCGCCGCCGGCACGCATCTGCGCATGGAGCAGGCCGGCTTCCGTCCCGACCAGAAGCAGGCCTACGGCGGCGCCCACGCCGGCTGGAAGACCTTCTTCGACAAGCTGGACGGACTGCTGGCGAAGGAAGGGTAGGGGCGAAACCCTCGCCCTTCGGCAGGCTCAGGGTGAGGGTTTTCAGCCGCCGAGCCGACCATGGTCCTCATCCTGAGCTTGTCGAAGGACGAGGACCACGCAACCACAACAAAGGGAGAAAACCATGAGCGGCTTCATCCGCCAGGGCCATCGCTGGCTCTCCATCGCCTTCACCCTGGGCGTGCTGACCTACATCGCCGTGATGACCACGAAGGGCCAGCCGGCGGCGTGGGTGGGCCTGCTGGCCCTGATCCCGTTGATCCTGCTGCTGGTCTCGGGGCTTTATCTGTTCGCGCTGCCCTACGTGCTGCGCTGGCGGAGGAAGGGCTGAGCCATGACGGGCGACAAGGGTTCCGTGAAGCTGCTCGCGGGCGGCAATCCGCAGATCCCCAAGGGCGACGGCGACGCGCCCGTCCAGGCCTACATCGCCGCCATGCCCGGCTGGAAGCGACAGGTGGGCGAGCGCATCGACGCCGTGGTCGCCCGCGAGGTGCCCGGCGTGCGCAAGGCGGTGAAGTGGAACTCGCCGTTCTACGGCGCGCCGGACGGCGAGGGCTGGTTCCTCAGCCTGCATTGCATGACGAAGTACGTGAAGGTGGCCTTCTTCAAGGGCGCGGCGCTGGAGCCGCCTCCGCCGGGGCCCTCGAAGCAGGCCAACGTGCGCTATCTCGACGTCTACGAGGACAGCCTGAGCGAAGGGGCCTGGGACGAGGCCCGGTTCGCCGACTGGGTGCGGCAGGCCGCCGCCCAGCCCGGCGAGAAGATGTGAGGGAGTGACGACATGAAGGCGGAAGCCGCCGGCGAGCCCCAGAGCGGGGCGCAGGCCAGCAAGCTGATCGACGAGCGCATCGCCTCGCTGGGCGACTGGCGCGGAGAGACCCTGGCCAGGGTGCGGGCCCTGATCCACGAGGCCGATCCCGACGTGCTGGAGGAGTGGAAGTGGCGCGGCACGCCGGTGTGGTCGCACGGCGGCATCGTCTGCACGGGCGAGACCTACAAGGCCTACGTCAAGCTGACCTTCGCCAAGGGCGCGGCGCTGCCGGATCCCGCGGGGCTGTTCAATTCCAGCCTGGAGGGGAACACTCGCCGGGCGATCGACATCCACGAGGGCGCGACGATCGACGGGGCGGCGCTGAAGGCGCTGTTCCAGGCGGCGGTGGCGCTGAACCTGAGCAAGAAGAAGGGCAGGAAAACCCCTCTCTCCTAGAGAGAGGGAGGGGCCCGCCGCGAAGCGGTGGGAGGGTGAGAGGTTTCAGAGTCGGACGTCTTTGTGAGGCCCGTTTGTTTGCGGGGAGGGGCGGGCTTGCCTGTCGGCGGCGTACCCACTCACCCTCCCACGCCTTGCGGCGCGGGCCCCTCCCTCTCTCCATGAGAGAGGGTCGAAAAAAGCCGCCCCGGTTGCCCGGGACGGCCTTTTCGTTTCGCTTTCGCGACGCCTTAGAACTTGTAGGTGGCGCCGACGAAGAAGCGACGGCCGGCATAGCCGGTGTTGATCAGGCGGATGTCGCCGGCCCAGGTGGACTCGTCTTCCTTCGTCAGGTTCTTGCCTTCGACGAAGAGCGCGAGGCCTTCCGGACCCGGCTTCCAGGTGACCTTGCCGTCCAGGTAGCCGGTCGGATCGCGGAAGATCGGGTTGGCCGAGGTGTCGGCCGCCGTGACCAGGTATTCCGAGCGGTAGTTGTAGGCGAGGCGGGCGTTGATCGGGCCCTTCTCGTACCACAGGGTGGCGTTGTAGCTGTGCTTCGACAGGCCCGGATAGGGCAGCTGCGAACCGTCCAGCGAGCTGTAGACGCCGACGTCGGTGGCCTTCTGGTAGGTGTAGTTGAAGTCGACGCCCAGGCCCGACAGCAGGCCCGGCAGCCAGGTGAAGGCCGTCTTGGCGGTCAGCTCGACGCCCTGGATCTTGGCGCCGTCGCCGTTGATGTAGGTGTTGTAGTAGTACAGCGTGCCGTCGCCGAAGATGTCCTGCTGGCCCAGGTTGGTGCGCTGCGACAGGTAGAACGAGCGGATGTCCTTGTAGAAGAAGCCGGCCGACAGCTGGGTGTCGCTGTCGGGGTACCACTCGAACGACAGGTCGTACTGGTTAGCGCGGTACGGCTTCAGGCCCGGGTTGCCGGCGGTGCAGCTGTCGGGGCCGTCTTCCGACGTGCCGTCGTTGGTGTAGTTGATGGTGCAGGTGACGCTGGGCATCAGGTAGTTGACCAGCGGGCGGGCCATCAGCTGGGCGAAGCCGGCGCGGGCGCTCAGGCGGTTGTCGATCAGCCAGGTCTGGATGTTGAAGCTCGGCAGATAGACCGTGTACTTCTTGGTCATCGTCGTCTGGACGTTCGACACCGTCGTGGTGGTGGCGACGTTGTTGACGAGACGGGTCTCGTTGCGGGTCAGCTGGCCCGTGGCGGTCGTCTCGGTGGTGACGCGACGGACGCCGAAGTTGCCGAGAACTTCCTTGCCCAGCAGGTCGAAGCCGTAGTCCAGACGGATGTACTGGGCGCCGGTCTTCTCACCGACGCGGTACGGGATCTGGTCGTAGGTCTTACCGTCGTTGCCGACGCCCTTGTACAGGTTGTCGAGGTTGAAGTGCGTCGTGTCGAGGTATTGCGAGATACCGGCGAACGACGGGTACTTCCAGCTGTCGGGCAGGCCGTTGCCGCCGTAGTAGAAGTTCGACGGCAGCTGGGTCATGGCCTGGGCGAACACGGCGTTCGAGAAGGCGCGCGACCAGGTCTCGGTCGAGTTCCAGTAGCTGGTCTGATAGGCGTTGCCGAGCACCGGGTTGGTCTGGTCGGCGGTCTGTCCGGCCAGCACCGTGGCGGTCGAGTTCACCGAGTTGGCGTAGATGACGATGTCGTCCAGCGCGCTGGTCGGGTTGGCGCCCGTGTTGACGATGTAGCCGCCGTAGCCGTAGCCGTAGGTGTTGGCGTCCGAATAGCGGCCGCCGAACTTGACGCTCTTCAGGAACGGCAGGTCGGTGCGGTAGGTGAAGTCGATCTTGTACTGGTCTTCCTCGCTGGCCGACTGCGAGGGGCGGTACTGGATCTGGTACTGGTTGACCGCCGAGGCGTCCGAGGGGCTGTAGCCCTGGGCGAAGGTGAAGATCGGGGCCGAGCCGTTCGGGTCCAGCGTGACCTTCAGGCCGGGCGTGTTGAACGACACCGAGGCGTTGTTGGTCTGGCTGAGGGTCTCGGTTTCGCCGTGCGAACCGACGAAGTCGACCTTCAGGCGCTCGCCGTCATAGTTGAAGCCGAACGTCGTGTACTTGGACTCCGAGGTGTACTTGAAGTCGCGCGACGAGATGCTGAAGGCGTTGTTGCCGCCGCGGTTGGCCGTGCCGACGCAGTCGCCGATGACGAATTCGGTGACGTTGTGGTTGGCGTCGACCTTCACGCCCGGGACGTTCTGGGCGGTGGCGGCCGTGACGCGGGCGCAGCCCGGGCCGTAGTTCAGGGCGTCGAGCGAGGTCAGGCCCGTGCCGTAGTTGATGTCGTTGAGGATCTGCTCGCGCTTGTTCTGCTGGTAGGTGACGAAGGCGTTCAGGTTGTCGGTGAACTTGTACTGGGCGGTGAACTCACCCGAGGTGCGGGTGTCGTCACGGGTCCAGACGCGGTAGCGCGGCACGCGCGGGCTGTAGTCGTACCACTGGCTTTCGCAGGCGGTGCGGGCCTGGGCGGTCGACAGCACCGCGGCGTTCGGCGTCGTGATGGTGGCGCAGCTGGCTTCGGTGTCGAAGCCGGCGATGTAGTCGCTGACCGCCTTGCCGTAGGTCGGGTTGTAGTACTCGACGGTCTTGTCGGCCGAGTTGTCGAAGTCGCCGAGCAGGGCCCAGGAGTGGTCGTCGTAATAGTCGCCGCGGGTCAGGACGCGGTCGTAGGTGACGTTGCCCATCAGGCCCAGGCGGCCGTCGAACAGCTGGGTGGCGCCGAACACGCTGCCGCGCGGCTTCCAGCCGGGCAGGGTGTCGAGCTTCTGCTGCGAGGCCGTGAACGACATCGTCGGCTTCTTGAAGTCGAGCGGCTTGCGGGTGGTCACCGACACGGTGCCGCCGACGCCGCCTTCGGTCATGTCGGGGGTGAAGCCTTTGAAGACGTCGATCGACTTGACCATTTCCGACGGCAGTTCGCGGAAGTCGTTCGAGCGGCCGCCGCCGCCGTAGACCGACAGGTTGCCGGCGGTCGACAGGGCGCTGACGCCGTTGATCTCGACGCGGTTCAGGTCGGGTTCGACGCCGCGGATCGACACCGCGTTGCCTTCACCAAAGTCGCGGGCCAGCTGCACGCCGGTGACGCGGCCCAGGGCTTCGCCGACGTTCTTGTCGGGGAACTGGCCGATGTCTTCGGCGACGATCGAGTCCGAGACCGTGCCGGCGCGCTTCTTGCGGCCCATGGCCGACTGCAGGCTGGCGCGGGTGCCGACGACGACGACTTCCTCGACGGCGGTCTCGGTGGACGCGCCGGCGGCGGGAGCCGGAGCGGTCTGGGCGAGGGCCGAGCCGCCGCCGACCAGCAGCAGGACGGCCGCCATGCCCGTGGTGCGCATCAGTCCGTTATCGCGTCGGACCTTGGTGTTGACCTTCATAGTATTCCTCCAAGTCGTGGGTGGCGAACCACCCGGCCGGCGGCGTCTCGCGAGGCGGCCGGCCTTAAAGTCGTGAGATGGAAGCCTGGGCGGCGGGAGCGTCCGACGAAGACCGGCAGTCGAATCGGAAGTCCCTGGGCCCGGGCCGTTGCGATGCGCGAAGATCGAGGGCAGGGCGGACCGGCGGCGCTGTGCGCTCTGGCGGACGTTCCTGACGGCGAGCCTGGGGTAAGGAGCTGACGCCTCGACGGTCGGCGGCGAAACGCTGCGCCGGTCCGTATCTCGATCTTCTGCGATCGTGCGCGTGTTGCGGACACGCGGCACTGTCCAAGGCGGTCTGTCGTCCGTCGCGGACCTTTGGTCTCTGCGTACGGAACGTATCCATCCATTTCCAAACCGAAGCCACGAGTCAACGGTCTGTAGACAAAATTGCGTCGGCGGGGCCTGTAGCCCCATTCGTGTGACAATTAAAGCACCATATTCCCATATGGTGGAATGCTTTTGCAGTAATCGGGATTAGTGCTTGATTTTGGCGCGTATCCTGCCCACTGTGGCGACATTCGGCGCGTCCGCGCGCCCGGCCGACGGCAAGATCGGGATCGAGAGGAAACGACAGGACATGGCCCCAAGGGCCTTCCCCGTTCCCTACCGCCCCATCGAACCGCCTGCCGCCTTGGGGTAGTCAGCAGGGAGGGACAGTCATCCCACCGGTCGCTTCGGCGGCGCGTCGGACGCTTTCGCAGAAGGCTCGGGCGTGACGAGGATACCGGTGTCTATAGCGGTCTTTTAGTCACTAGAGATTGTGGTCGCGTTTCTCGGCGTTGTGTGTGCGTGCCGTGGGTCGACGCTTCCGGAAGCGGGTTTCGCAAGGGGTTGCGGGCGCGCTTCGAGCACTGACCGTCCCGTCCTGCAGAGGGCGGGGCGAATTCCATATCTGGGGGGCTCTGCCGGGCGTCAACGCGCCTGGCGAGTCTGATCGCCGCGGCGCCTTGTCCGCGAGCCTGGCGCGTGGGCGCACCGAGATTTTCTATTCCCGAAACGAAAGAAGCCCCGGAACGTGTCCGAGGCTTCCGATCCGTTCACGGCCTGCGCTCGGGCGCGCGGCCGAAGGACGGCATTTGTCCGCAAAGGGCGCTGGAGGTCAGGGTTGACCCATGGTCTTCACGGAGCGTTCCAGCGCGTTCGCGATCGACAAATGAGACACTGGATCACCTCCTTTCGGCTGCGCGTCACAACCTGACGCCCAACTAAGGTTGGGTGCGAAAGGCGCTTTGGCAAGTGGCCGGCGACGGCGCGCGCGACCTGTCCGATCGGGTGATGGGGGCAGCCCCGGTTCGCGCAAAGGGGGACCGTGCGCGATCCGGGGCCGCGCTCCTGGCGGCTGGCTAGAGGGCGCGCCAGGCCAGGAGGATGAGAGTCCAGAGACCAAGGTTGAAGGCCAGGGCCGCCACACGGGGGCCGTTCACGCGCGCGGCCAGGGCCACGGCGCGAGGGCGCTGGGCATGGGGAGCGGCGGTGGCGGCGGTGCGGGTCACGGCGGTGGTTCCTTCGGATGTCGGGGCGACGCCGGGTGCGTCGCGCTTCTGATGATTAAGATAGGAAGCCGGCCGTTAGTTTCATATGCGACAAAACGGACGCGGGGCCTCATGGTCCTGCGCGAATTGTCGCAGAGAGTCGCGCATGCCCGCCTGGGATCCTGACGTCTATTCCCGCTACCGCGCCTATCGCGACCGGCCGGCCCTGGACCTGATGCTGAAGATCCCTCGCGACCTGGATCCCAAGGAGATCTGGGACCTGGGCTGCGGCCTGGGCGAGCACGCCGCGCTGCTGGCCGCGCGTCATCCCGGAGCCGTGGTCCACGGCCTGGATTCGAGCCCGCAGATGCTCGAGCGCGCCAAGGGGCAGGGGGCGGACGTCGACTGGGTGCTGGGCGACATCGACGCCTGGCGCCCGGCCGTCGCCCCCGACCTGATCTTCACCAACGCCGCCCTGCAATGGCTGGATGGGCACGAGGCGCTGTTTCCCCGGCTGCTGCAAAGCCTGGCGCACGGCGGGGTGCTGGCCTGCCAGATTCCCCAGGTCGAGGACGCCGGCTGGCGGCGCAGCCTGCGCGAGGTCGCCGCCGAGGGTCCTTGGGCCGGCAAGCTGGCGGCGCTGGACGGCGTGCGCCAGGGTCACGATCCGCGCGCCTATCACGACTGGCTCTCGCCGCTGGCCGGAGACCTCGACGTCTGGGTGACGACCTATGTCCACGCGCTGGAGGGCGAGGACCCGATCGTCGACTGGACCTCGGGCACGAGCCTTCGACCCTATCTGGAGCGGCTGGAGCCCGGCGCCGAGACGGCGGCGTTCCTGGCGGCCTGGCGCGAGCGGCTGGCGCAGGACTATCCGCGGCGGGACGACGGGATCACGCTGCTGCCGTTCACGCGACTGTTCGTGGTGGCGCGGCGGTAGAGGGCTTTTGATCCCTCTTTCCAAGAGAGAGGGATCAGAAAACTACTCCATCTCCGCCAGGCTCTTCCTGCGCCGGAGCTCCGTCACCGGAACCTCCAGGCCGTCGAGCGCCATCGCCGCGGCCTCGAAGCCCGCCGCCACGGCCGGTTCGAAGGCTTTCCAGTCGCGGATGTCGACGCCTTCCAGCTTCGGCGTGACCAGCACGTCGCTGGCCTCGCGGCTGGCGGCCAGGTCCCGGCTGGTGGAAACGGTGGCCGCGCGCATCAGCAGCGCGACGATGGGCGGGCCCTTGCGCCACTCGCCCGAGACCAGCCAGCGCCAGAACGACGGCGGCGTGACGATGTCGTCGGCGGTGATGCTGCGGCCGCGGGTGACGTCGACGCCGATGATGGGGCCCAGCTGGAAGGCGCGCATGACGTCGGCGGGGAAATTCTTCATCACCGCCCCGTCGACCAGCACCGCCTCGCCGTTGGTCACCGGCGGCAGCACCCCCGGCAGCGAGATCGAGGCGCGCAGCGCCCGATGCAGCGCTCCGGTGCGATGCAGGTGATAGGCGCCCGAGGTCAGGTTCGACGACACGCAGAAGAACGGCAGCCACAGGTCGGCGATGTCGATGTCGCCGAAGTGCTCGTGCAGGCGGTCCTTGAC
Organism: Caulobacter sp. 602-2; assembly: GCF_011043625.1. Classification (GTDB taxonomy): domain Bacteria; phylum Pseudomonadota; class Alphaproteobacteria; order Caulobacterales; family Caulobacteraceae; genus Caulobacter. The sequence continues at coordinate 138,382 of NZ_JAAKGT010000008.1, read as the reverse complement.
CTTCTCGCCCCGGGTCATGGCGATCAGCGGAAAGGCGATGTCGTCCAGCGGGCTGGATTCCACGAAGGCCTGGCGGATCCGGGTCTCCATCTCGCCGTCGTCCCAGCCCATGGCCAGGCCCGCCGCGACGATGGCGCCCATCGAGGCGCCGCCGACGAAGTCGATCGGCACGCCCCGTTCACGCAGCGCCTGGACGGCGCCGACATGGGCGTAGGCCCGCGCGCCGCCGCCGGAAAGGACGAGACCTACCGACTGCCCGGTCAGCACCCGGGCCAGGCGCTCCACGTCGGCCAGGCCGTTTTCGCGCAGGTGGAACAGCCGGGCCGCGTCGGTGGCCTCGACCCAGGCCTGCGAGCCCTGGGGTCGCTGGGCGGCGGGCGGCTGGATCAGGATCAGGTCGATCAGGCGCTGGGCCTGCAGCGGCCGCGAGGCGTAGGTCGGGAGCTCGCTTGGCGGCGGGCGATCGCCGCGGCCGACCCGGAACAGCCGGTCGACCTGGCGACCGACCACGTGCTTCCAGGCCGTCTCGTGCATCTCGGCGACGTACAGCACGAAGTCGTGGGTGCGCTCCACGCGGCTGAACCACTCGGTGGGGGCCAAGAGGCTCTCGCCGCCCTCGACGGTGACCGCATAGCCCAGCGAGGCGATGCAGCGGGCGATGCGCTCGATGATCGGGCGGATGGGCGGGCCGTCGCTGGCGGCGATGAAGCCGTAGACCGACGGGTCGCCGATGGAGGCGTGAGCGCCGGCCTGGCGAGCGCGGCGGATCATCAGCCGCGACAGCTCGATCATCACGTCGGGGTCCTGCTCGACCGCCTCGAAGAAGGCGGTGCGGGGCAGGGCCAGGACCTCGGAATCGCGCAGGGCCACCATATGGGCCGAGTGCGGGGCGCCGGCGATCATCGCCATTTCGCCGGCCGGCTCGCCCGGGCGGATCACGCCCAGGAACTGCGGTTCCTGGCCCTCTTCGCGCCTGAAGGCGCCGAGGCGGCCTGTGCGCAGGAAGTAGAGGTGGTCGGAGGCCTCGCCGGGCGCATAGAGTAGGGAGCCGCCGGGCAGGGAGAACCAGGCGGCGTCGCCCTCGCGCCCTTCGCGCGCGAACAGCCGGGCCAGGGCCGTGTCGGCCATGAAGTCGGGTAGGGTGACCACGAGACGGACGCTAAACGGAACCGGCGAGCTTTGCCAATGAGGGTGAAATATCGTCGCTTTCGGAAGGAAACGGAAAAGGCTATGCCTCGCCTATGCCGAAGCTGAACACGCTTATTGACAAGAACAGCGCTTCGTTCGCGAAAAACGCTGCCCACAACACGGCCCTGGTGGAGGAACTGCGCGAAAGGGTCGCGACCGCGGCCCTGGGCGGCTCGGAGAGCGCCCGCAGCAAGCACGCCGCCCGTGGCAAGCTGCTGCCCCGCGAGCGCGTCGAGCGTCTGCTGGACCCCGGTTCGCCGTTCCTGGAGATCGGCCAGCTGGCCGCCTTCGACCTCTACAAGGGCGAAGCGCCGGGCGCGGGAATCATCGCGGGGATCGGCCGGGTCTCGGGCCGCGAGGTGATGATCGTGGCCAACGACGCCACGGTGAAGGGCGGCGCCTATTTCCCGATGACGGTGAAGAAGCACCTGCGCGCCCAGGAGATCGCCGAGCAGAACCGCCTGCCGTGCGTCTATCTGGTCGACAGCGGCGGCGCGAACCTGCCCCACCAGGCCGAGGTGTTCCCCGACCGCGACCACTTCGGCCGGATCTTCTTCAACCAGGCGCGGATGAGCGCCCGCGGCATCGCCCAGATCGCCTGCGTCATGGGCTCGTGCACCGCCGGCGGCGCCTATGTGCCGGCGATGAGCGACGAGACCGTCATCGTGCGCGAGCAGGGCACCATCTTCCTGGCCGGCCCGCCGCTGGTGAAGGCCGCCACCGGCGAGGTGATCAGCGCCGAGGAACTGGGCGGGGCCGACACCCACGGCCGCCGTTCGGGCGTCGTCGACCACGTGGCCGACGACGACGAGCATGCGCTGGAGATCGTCCGCTCGATCGTCGCCAACCTCAACGCCGAGAAGCGGCACGAGGCGGTGGTCGCCGACGCCGAGCCGCCGCTCTACGACCCCGAAGAGATCTACGGCGTCGTGCCGACCGACGTGCGCGCGCCCTACGACGTGCGCGAGGTGATCGCCCGCATCGTCGACGGTTCGAAGTTCGACGAGTTCAAGGCGCTGTACGGCACGACCCTGGTCTGCGGCTTCGCCCGCATCTGGGGCCAGCCGGTGGCGATCCTGGCCAACAACGGCGTGCTGTTTTCCGAGAGCGCGCTGAAGGGCGCGCACTTCATCGAGCTGGCCTGCAAGCGCAAGATCCCGCTGGTGTTCCTGCAGAACATCTCGGGCTTCATGGTCGGCGGCAAGTACGAGGCCGGCGGCATCGCCAAGGACGGCGCCAAGCTGGTGACCGCGGTGGCGAGCGCAGAGGTGCCGAAGTTCACGGTGCTGATCGGCGGCAGCTTCGGGGCCGGTAATTACGGCATGTGCGGCCGCGCCTATAGCCCGCGTTTCCTGTTCACCTGGCCCAACAGCCGCATCTCGGTGATGGGCGGCGAGCAGGCCGCCAGCGTTCTGGCCACCGTCCACCGCGACGCCGCGACCTGGAGCGAGGAGGAGGCAGAGGCCTTCAAGGCTCCGATCCGCCAGCGCTACGAGGACGAGGGCAATCCCTACCACGCCACCTCGCGGCTGTGGGACGACGGGATCATTGATCCGGCGCAAACCCGCGACGTGCTGGGCCTGGCCATATCGGCCAGCCTGAACGCGCCGATTCCGGAGACGACCTTCGGCGTCTTCAGGATGTGACGGTGCAAGCGGAACCTCTGCTTTGGGCGTACCATTAGACTTCCGATTAGAAGGAGCGTGCTCATGACCAACCCCATCGCCGACCCGATCGTCGAGGTTCCCGACACCGACGCCATGAGCCCGCTGGTCCATATCGATTCCACGCCCGAGGGGGCGGTGACGGTGTGGATCAACCGGCCCGAGAAGAAGAACGCCTTCGACGGCGAGACCATCGCCGCTCTGGCCCAGGCGTTCGAGACCCTGCACGGGGCCGAGGGCGTGCGGATCGTGTTCCTGCGCGGCGTGGGCGGCACGTTCTGCGCCGGGGCCGACCTGGAATGGATGGCCGCCGCCGCCGAATGGGACGAGGACGACAACCGCACCGACGCGCTGGAACTGGCGCGGATGCTCAAGGCCCTGCACGACATCCCGGCCCTGACCGTGGCCCTGGTCGAGGGCGCGGCCTTCGGCGGCGGGGCGGGCCTGGTGGCCGCCTGCGACCACGCCCTGGCCAGCGCGGATGCGAAGTTCGCCTTTTCGGAAGTGAAGCTGGGCCTGACCCCGGCCACGATCAGCCCCTACGTCATCGCCGCCCTGGGGCCGCGCACGTCCAAGCTCCTGTTCGCCACCGGCCGGGTGTTCGACGCCGACGCCGCCTGGAGCTACGGCCTGGTCGACGAGGTGTTCGACGACGTCGAAGGCCTGGTCGCCGCCCAGGACGCCCTGATCGAGGAGGTGCTCGTCTGCGCGCCCGGCGCGATCGGCGACGCCAAGGCCCTGGTCAACGACTTCGCCTTCGAGAAGATCGATCGCGGCCTGATCGACGACAGCGCCCGCCGCATCGCCCGCCGCCGCGTCTCCGACGAGGGGCAGGAAGGCGTTCGGGCCTTCCTGGGCAAGCGCAAGCCCAGCTGGATGGCCGACAGCTAGCAAGCTGTATCCGAGCGGCGGTCATCGCGCGCGATGCGATTTCCTCAGGTTGTATCGCGCGTAGCATCATGCCCCGGGGCCACTTGGCGGGCCTTGGGGGATGATCATGATATCGCGTGCGGCTCTGGTGGTCGTGGCTCTCTGCGCGGCGGCGCTGTCCGGCTGCGTCGAGACGGTGCAGGGGGCGAACTGGAGCGGCCCGGATGTCTGGACCGGCGACGGGCGGCTCACCTCTAAGAAGGCTCTGCAGGAGCATGTCGAGGGCGTGGCCGTGCTGGTCTGCCGCCAGGCCGAGGAAGGGCGACTGGCCGACTGCCGGATCGGCCTTGAGACGCCGGAAGGCTACGGCTTCGCCGATGCGGCGATGCGGATGTCTGGGCAGATGAAGATCGTCCCCGCCGAGCGGCGTCCGTTGGGGGAAATCCTGGCCCTGCCGGTGTCGTTCTGCCCCACGCCCAAGGACCGCCCGGCCTGCCAGGCGCGCGCCGCGCAGCGGGCCAAGGAGGTGGCCGAGAAGGCGGGCTGAAGGCGAGTGCGCCTCGAAAGCCCCTTGCCCCGGCCGTAAAAACGCGCATCTAGGCGCCATGCGCCGGTTCGACTTTTCCAGCCCCGACTTCGCCCAGGCCTTCAAGGCCTTCCTCGACGAGCGCCGCGGTTCGCCCGCCGACGTCGACGCCGCGACCGCGGATGTGCTGGAGGCCGTGCGACACGGCGGGCTGGACGCCGTGCTCGACTACACCCGCCGCTTCGACAAGGTGGAGCTGACGCCGCAGACCGTGCGCGTCACCGCCTACGAGATCGAGGCCGGCGCGGCCGAGTGCTCTATCGAGGTGCGCGAGGCCATCGCCTTCGCCGCGGCCCGCATCCGCGCCTATCACAGCCGCCAGCGTCCGGCCGACCAGGCCTGGACCGACGAGGCCGGCGTCGAGCTCGGCTGGCGCTGGACGCCGCTGGAGGCCGTGGGCGTCTACGTGCCCGGCGGCCGCGCCGCCTATCCCTCGACCGTGCTGATGAACGCCGTGCCGGCCCAGGTGGCGGGCGTCGACCGCATCGCCATGGTCACCCCGCCCGGCAAGCTGCAGCCTGCGGTGCTCGCGGCGGCCAAGGAAGCCGGCGTCACCGAGATCTGGCGCATCGGCGGGGCCCAGGCCGTGGCCGCGCTCGCCTATGGCGCCGGACCCATCCAGCCGGTCGACAAGATCGTCGGCCCGGGCAACGCCTATGTCACCGCCGCCAAGCGCCGCCTGTACGGTGTGGTCGGCATCGACGCCCTGGCCGGCCCATCGGAGATCGTCGTGGTCGCTGACCGTGACAACAACCCCGACTGGATCGCCGCCGACCTGCTGAGCCAGGCCGAGCACGACCCGGCCGCCCAGTCGATCCTGATCACCGACGACGAAGGCTTCGCCGCCGCCGTCGAGGCCGCCGTGACCGAGCGGCTCAAGACCCTGTCGACCGGCGAGGACGCCGCCGCCTCGTGGCGCGACCACGGCGCGGTGATCATCGCCCCGCTGGACGAGAGTCCGGCCCTGGTGGACGCCATCGCGCCCGAGCACGTCGAGTTCGCCACGGAGAACCCGGAAGCGCTGTCGGACCGGGTGCGCCACGCCGGCGCGATCTTCCTGGGCCGCCTGACGCCGGAAGCCATCGGCGACTACGTGGCCGGCTCCAACCACGTGCTGCCGACCAGCCGCGCGGCGCGCTTCCAGTCGGGCCTGTCGATCTACGACTTCATCAAGCGCACCTCGATCGTGAAGTGCGACGCGGCCTCGTTCGGCATCCTGGGTCCGCACACGGCGGCGCTGGCGCAGGCCGAGGGCCTGCCGGCCCACGCCCTGTCCGCATCCATCCGGTTGCCTTCGAAGGGCTGACAGGCAAATCTCGCCATCCGATGTCAGACGCGCCCAAGCACTTCCTGAAGACGATCGCCATCGACGAGGATTCGCTGGCCGCGGCCTCGCGCGACCAGGAGCAGGAGCGCCAGGTCGCGATCTTCGATCTCCTGGACGAGAACTATTTCGAGCCGGCCGAGGCGCAGGGCGGGCCCTATGACCTGAAGCTGTCGCTGATCGAGAACCGGCTGGCGCTGGATATCGCCGGCGCCGGCTACGAGAAGCGGCACCTGCTGTCGCTGTCGCCGTTCCGCGGGGTGATCCGCGACTATTTCATGATCTGCGACAGCTACTACCAGGCGATCCGCAACTCGACGCCCCAGCAGATCGAGGCCTTGGACATGGGCCGGCGCGGCCTGCACAACGAAGGTTCGGCCCTGCTGCGCGAGCGGCTGGACGGCAAGGTGAAGACCGATCTCGACACGGCCCGGCGCCTTTTCACGCTGATCTGCGCGCTGCACTGGCGGGGCTGATCGTGGTCGATCTGCCCGATGCGGTGCTGTTCACCTGCAACTACAACCGCGTGCGCTCGCCGATGGCCGAGGCGCTGTTCAAGCGCTTCTACGGCACCCGGGCCTATGTCGATTCCTGCGGGCTGAAGCCGGACCCCGCCGGGGAGGGGATCGACCCCTTCGTGGTGGCGGTGATGGACGAGATGGGCGTCGATGTGGCCGCCCACCAGCCCAAGACCTTCGACGAGCTGGAGGACGACAGCTTCGACGTCGTCGTCTCGCTGACGCCCGAGGCCCAGCATCGGGCGGTGGAGCTGTCGCGCGACCGCTCGGTCGAGATCGAGTACTGGCCGACCCACGATCCGACCCTAGTGAACGACGGCTCGCGCGACGCCATGCTGGCGGCCTATCGCGAGGTTCGCGACACGCTTTCGGCCGCGATTCGCGCGCGTTTCGGGACACCATCGACGTTTGGGGGGTGAATGCGCTATAAGCCCCGCCTCGCAGCCGCGGCTCGCGTCACGACTCGCCCGCGGGTCGCGCGGGCCGCGTTGCTATTGAACCCCTGTTGAGAGGCCTGATGGCTAAGGAAGAACTGCTCGAGTTTCCCGGCACGGTCAGCGAACTGCTGCCCAACGCCACCTTCCGCGTGAAGCTCGAGAACGATCACGAGATCATCGCCCACACCGCCGGCAAGATGCGCAAGAACCGCATCCGCGTGCTGGCCGGCGACAAGGTGCTCGTGGAAATGACGCCCTACGACCTGACCAAGGGCCGTATCACCTACCGCTTCAAGTAAGCCGGGCGCGCACATGACGGTCGCCCAGCCTTCGCTGGTCCTGGCCAGTGCGAGCCCCCGGCGCTTGGACCTGTTGGCCCAGGTCGGCGTAACGCCCGACCGGGTCGATCCCGCCGACATCGACGAGTCGCCACTGCGCGACGAGACCCCGCGTCGCCACGCCCTGCGCCTGGCGCAGGAGAAGGCGCGCGCCGTCGCCGCCCGCTCGCCGGGCGATTTCGTGCTGGCCGCCGACACGGTGGTGGCCGTCGGCCGCCGCATCCTGCCAAAGGCCGAGAGCGAGGGCGACGTCCGCTACTGCCTGACGCTGCTGACCGGACGCGCCCACAAGGTGCTGACCGGCGTCGCGCTGATCGGGCCGGACGGAACGATCAGCTCGCGCGTCGTCGAGACCCGGGTGGTGTTCAAACGCCTCTCGGCTTCCGAATTCGAATCCTACGTCGCGGGCGGGCAGTGGCGCGGCAAGGCCGGCGGCTACGGCGTGCAGGGGCAGGCGGGCGGCTTCATCGTCGACCTGCAGGGCTCCTATCCCAGCGTCGTGGGCCTGCCGCTGTACGAGACCCTGTGCATGCTCGAAGGCAAGGGCTGGACCCGTCGCGAGGCCGCCGCATGAGCGAGCGTCGCGCATACCTCCACAAGGGCGTCGGCGAGACCGTCGGCGTCGTCACCCTGGACGGCCGGCCCGAGCGGCTGATCGTGCAGTGGCCGGGCGATGATCCGCTGGACGCCGAGGGCGTGCGGGGCGTGGCCCGGGTGAAATCCATCGAGCGCGCTTTCGGGGCGGCCTTCGTGGCCCTGCCGGGCGGCGCCGACGTGCTGCTGCCGATCAAGCCGGACATGCCCAAGCTGGTGCAGGGCGGCCTGGTCGAGATCGAGATCCGCACCGTCTCGCGCGCCGACAAGGCCGCCGTCGCCCGTTTCGTCGCCGAAGGTCCCGTGGGGGAGGGGGCCGAACCGCGCGTGCTGGCCGCGGCCCCCACGGTCGAGGAGCAGCTTCGCCACTATGTGAAGGCCGGCTCGCCGACCACTGGCGAGCGCGCCCTGGAGGCCGTAGAGGCGGCCGAGGCCGACATCCTCGAGACGATCTTCGCCCTGCCGGGCGGGGGCGACGTCGCCGTCGAGACGACCCGCGCCCTGACCTCGGTCGACGTCGACCTGGGCGGCCGGGAAGGCGACGCCAAGCGCGCCGCCCGCCAGGCCAACATGGCCGCCATCGCCGTTTCGGCCCGCGTGCTGCGCCTGAAGGGGCTGGGCGGCCTGGTGGTGTTCGACCTGGTGGGGCGCGGCCATGACGGCCAAGCCCTGACCGTGGCGGCCCGCAACGCCTTCGCGCCCGACAACCCTGGCGTGGCGATCGGGGCGATCAGCAAGTTCGGGGCGCTGGAGATGGCCCTTCCGCGCCGCGCACGGCCGGTCATGGAGCGCCTGGTCGACGCCCGCGGGGCCTGGACGGCGCCCTACGCCGCCCGCCGCCTGGCGCGGGCTCTGGAGCGGGAAGGGCGGGCCGATCCTGGCGGCCGCCTGGCGGCCCGCTGCGCCCCGGCCGTGCTGGAGGCCTTCGCCGAGCTCGACGCCGGCCTGGCCGAGCGCCTGGGCCGCCGTTTCACCGTTTCGGCCGAGCCGGGCTGGAGCAACGACCGCATCGAGGTGTCCGCGGCATGAGCAGCGCCTGTCCCATCTGCGGCAAGCCCGCCCAGGACGCCACGCGTCCGTTCTGCTCCAAGCGCTGCTCGGACGTGGACCTGCAGCGCTGGCTGTCGGACCGCTACGTCGTGCCGGGCGGTCAGGACGACGAGGAAAACCCTCCATCCACAGACTTCGACAATTAGTCGAAAAGGCCGCTGGACAAGCCCGGCGGCCTCTCTTATAGACCCCCTCCTCGCCGCAGGGCGAGGCCAGGAGCGGCCTTCACCGCTTCGAAGGCCCAAGGGCCTGGGTAGCTCAGTTGGTAGAGCAGCGGATTGAAAATCCGCGTGTCGCTGGTTCGATTCCGGCCCCAGGCACCACCTTCCTTCTCCCCTGTGCAGAACGGGTTTGCGGCGCTCCGAAGGAGCCTGCGTATTCGCGCGTTCTAGAACGGTTTCCATTCGTTGTTCACGGCTCGCTTCTAGGGGGGGGGCGGGCGGCGTGAGCCCGGGCGTTCCGGGGCGGGGTCGTCGGCATTCGACCCAATCAACCCTTCTTTTTCGGGGCATACAGGGGGGGCACGGGGCTACCCATGTTCGAGAAGCTCCGCCGAACGTTGAGCAGGACAACGATAGCCGCAACGCCAACCGCGCCTTCACAGCCCGCTGATAAGGTCGTGCCTTACCGTTTGGCTGCGATCGATGTTGTCAAGGCGGTGAGGCGCGACTAGCAATCAAGTCATGCTGACCAGGATCGAAATCGACGGCTTCAAAACGTTCGAGGGCTTCGCTCTCGATCTGCAGCCTTTCACGGCAATTGTCGGACCCAACGCCAGTGGAAAGTCGAACCTCTTCGACGCCCTTCGATTCCTGTCGCTTCTCGCGCAGACCGACATTCGGACAGCGATGCAGGACCTTCGCGGCCTGCCGGAGGAGCTATTCCGACAAACCCCGTCGGGGAATGTCGACACAATGCGCTTCGCGGTAGAGGTCTTACTTGAGCGAACAGGTACCGACGCGTTCGGGCGGACCTACGTGATCACAGCGCAGCGGCTTCGCTATGAACTGGTCCTGGAGATGATCCGCGACGCTGACGGATACCCACGTAGCGTGCAGGTCGTGAACGAGCACTGCCGACCTCTTTCCAGGAAAGAAGACACTGCGTCGTATTTGGCGGCCATAAAGCCGAAGTACAATTCGCAAAGCCCCTTCATCCGCGTCAGCGATGATGGTGAAGCGCTATGGCTGCGACAAGATGGTTTTCAAAAGCGGGGCAGGCCCGTCAGCCTTTCCCTCGTCGAGGCGTCTCGGACCGGTCTATCGACAGTGACCACCGCCGAGTTTCCGCACCTTTACGCACTACGCTCTGCGCTTTCGGCGTTCAGATTTTTAGAGATCAATCCCAAGGCGGCACGCAGCAGCAACGACCGGTTTGAGGATCGGACCCTTAAACCAGATGCGTCCAATCTCGCGGCCGTACTCGCAGATCTTAAAGATGAAACGGCGAGCGACACGCGACCCGATGGCGTCCTAGCGGACATTGCGGCCGACCTTTCGTCGCTTATCCCCTCGGTATGCAAGCTTCAGGTTAGCAATGATGCTGCTCAGAGGCAGATTTCTTTTAGCTTGGTTTTTACGGACTCATTGGAGTTCAGCTCGCGCGTCATATCTGACGGCACGTTGCGTCTTTTGGCGCTGCTAACGATACTTAATGACCCACGACGTCGAGGCACGCTATGCTTTGAAGAGCCCGAAAATGGCGTGCATGAAGGTCGCGTGCCAATGCTCATTAAATTTCTCCGCGATGCTGCTCGCATCGAACCTGGTTCAGACACCGTCCCGTTTCAGATTCTGATCAATACCCATTCTCCGAAAGTAATGAGTGCGCTCGAGGATAGCGAAATCGTTGCTGCCGATGGAGTTTCGGTCATCGACCCTGCGACACGCAAAAAGGCCAACAGGACCCGTATGCGAACAGGGTTGGGCCGAGAGATGGACATGTTTGATCCGGAGCGCCACCTCACGCGGTTCGAAGTCGATCGCCTCCTTCAAAATGCGACTGACGCCGCATGAGCACCTATGTCGCTTGGGCCGTCCTTTACGAGGGCGAGACTGACGCTGCCTATTATGACGTCCTTATTCCTCGAGTGATGGAGGAGATGGTTATCGCTGGCACCAAATTGCCGACAATCCCAACTGCGCCCGCCGTCCGCTTCACCCGAGGATCATCAGAAAAGGTCGCAGCGGAAGCCTGCGCTGCGTCAGAAGCGTTTCACTTGGTCTTTATCCATGCCGACACCGGGGGGCGCAGCCTTGAGGCTGGAATGGGCCAGCGGTCTACGGATTACTGCCAAGCTATGAACGACCGTTGCGAGTGGCCGATGCCGCGCTGCATCGTTATTGCGCCTCGTCACGAAACCGAGGCTTGGATTTTGGCTGATCCACAAGCGGTGACGAGCACCCTGGGCTATAGTGGGGCTCCTGCCGCGATAGGGCTTCCTGCAAACGCCGCCGCTGCTGAGCGGCTCGCCGATCCCAAAGCTGTTCTGCACAGCGCAATCGTTGAGGTTCGGGGGCGCAGACGGGCTGTCGACGTCACCCAGGTGTTCCCGGCCATCGCGCAACGCCAGCGTTTAGAAGAACTTCGTCGGGCCAGATCATTTCAGGTTTTCGAGGATCATGTTCGACGAGCCTTGAACGACCTCGGCTGCCTGTAGACCTAGCATCAAAATGCAACCAGAAAGCAGCGCTTTCGACAGTTAGCCAACCAAGGCTGGACTTAGGCGCGGCCCGGCTCTCACGCTGCAACATTCCCCACACGGAAAGCCGGCGGGCGAATGAAGGGGGAAGCGCCGCACTCCGGCCGGGGTGAGGGTGCTCCTTCTGCTCTCTTGCGGCCGGGGAGGGGCGAGGTCAGCGTCCTTCGCTCAAGCTTCTAGCTAAGTCGGCGGGGCGACGGATTCTTGTCCCGCCAGGACATTTGCGTGCGGCCGCTGAGATTCTGGGGTGCCTCGTTTGGAGGACATCTGACCACCCCGCGCGCACTTGCCGGAAGATCGCTGTTTTGTCGCTATGCTGCGCTGCGGCGCCAATATTCCCTTTGGTAGGGAAAAACCGCCCCGAAATCCTGATTTGCCATTTGTGCAGTGCAGCAAAGGGCGTCCATCGGGGGGGACTGTCGTAAATTTATGCCCAAGCGGCCCCCTTGACGGTGCGAAAAGGGGTTGCCAAAGGACCCATGCCGCAATTCTAACATTGCGGTAAGGCCTGGGCTTCGAGAGGAGCTCCGGTCACTCGCGCTTCGAAACGATCCTTCACGGCGGGCATGAGCCTTCCGCGGCGGGCGTAACGGGTCGAGCGCAGCGAAGCGGGTTCGCCCACCTTCCGAGAGATCGGATGGGAAAGCGGGCTTTTCAAGTTAGGGTGGAGACGCTCTCGCGCGACGACCCTCGGTCCAAACGTGCTAGACCAATCAGGAACTGGCGACAGATGCTCGACATTAAACGGAAGACCCCCCTCATCGCTCTCGTCGGCGCCATGGCGCTGATGGCGAGCGCCCCGGCCTTCGCTCAGGACGCCGCCGCTCCCGCGCCGGCCACCACCGAAGCCGCCGCTCCGGCCGCCACCCCGGCTGCTGAAACCCCGGCCCCGGCCGCTGACGCCGCTCCCGCCGAGGACGCCGGTGAAGCCGCCACCGAAAAGATGAAGTCGCACTCGCTGACCCCGGTCGGCATGTTCCTGGCCGCCGGCATCGTCGTTAAGGTCGTCATGATCGGCCTGATCCTGGCCTCGATCTTCTCGTGGGTGCTGCTGATCACCAAGCTCCTCGAGTTCGCCAGCCTGAACAAGCAGACCGACCAGTTCCTGGAAGCCTTCCGCGGCGCCCGTTCGATCTCCGACATCGCCCGCATCGGCTCGTCGGAAGAATTCGAAGGCAACCCGCTGGCCGACATGGCCGCCGCGGCCGCCCAAGAAGTCGAACTGTCGCGTCAAGCCGGTCTGCAAGTCGGCGGCGAACACCGCGACTCGACCCTGGCCCGCGCCACCTACGCCATCAACGCCGTGCAAGCCTCGCTCGCCAAGCGTCTGTCGGGCGGCATGGTGTTCCTGGCTTCGGTCGGTTCGGGCGGTCCGTTCATCGGTCTGTTCGGTACGGTGTACGGGATCATGACCTCGTTCATCAGCATCGCGAACACCAACACGACCAACCTCGCCGTCGTGGCCCCGGGTATCGCTGAAGCCCTGCTCGCCACCGGTATCGGTCTGTTCGCCGCTATCCCGGCCGTTATCTTCTACAACTACTTCCAAACCCGCATCTCGGCTTTCGGCACCCGCTCGGAAGGCTTCGTTGCTGAACTGATGAACGCTATCTCGCGTCAGCTCGACAAGGGGGCGTAAGACCGATGGCCGCCAAACTTTCGGGCGGCGGCGGCGACAGGTTCAACGTCGAACAGAACAGCGAGATCAACGTCACGCCCTTCGTGGACGTCATGCTGGTCCTCCTGATCATCTTCATGGTGGCGGCTCCGCTGGCCTCCGTGTCGATCGAAGTGAACCTGCCGCCGGCGGTAGCGAAAGCATCGCCTAACCCGCCGAAACCGGTCTACATCTCCATCAAGTCAAACGGTCAGCTGTACATCGGCGACGATCGCACTTCGATTGACACGATGGGTGAAGACCTGACGAAGAACATCGGCAGACGCGACCCTTCGAAGGAGCGCATCTTCATCCGTGCTGACGAAAAGACGCGCTACGGCTCGTTCATGGAGGTGATGAACACCCTCCAGGACAATGGGTTCTACAGCGTGGCTCTCGTGGGCCGTGATGAGAACAGCTGAGGGGTGATGCATGGCTGAACAACAAGCGCCCGAGCATCGCCACTACGATCCGCTGACTTCGGAAGGCCCGCGCCGGAAGAAGGGCATCGGCACCTTCGGCGTCGCGACGATCATCGTGATCGGCCTGCACGCGGCTCTCTTCGCCTACCTGGCGAAGCAGAAGTTCGAGGCAGTGCTGAAGGAGTACAGCGACGAAGCCGTGGATGTGGAGCTGCCTCCGCCTCCGCCGCCTCCGCCGCCGCCTCCGCCGCCGCCGCCGCCGCCGCCGACCAACGCTCCGCCCCCGCCTCCCGCGGTGGTGCAGCCGAGGCCGCCGATCGCGCCGCCGCCGGACGTGACGCCGCCGCCGCCGCTCCCGATCCCGCCCGTCAAGGAGCGGGTCGAGCAGACGGCGCCGCCGATCATCTCGTCGGCTCCGCCGGCGCCGGTGACGGCTCCGCCGGCTCGCGCTTCGGTCGTGACGCGTCCTGACTGGGCGCGCAAGCCGAACGCGGACGACATGGCCCGGTACTATCCGGACCGTGCGCAGCGGATGGAAGTCGGTGGTCGTGCGACGATCCGTTGCACGGTGAACGCCAAGGGTTCGCTCGAGAACTGCTCGGTCGTGTCGGAATCTCCGGCCGACTACGGTTTCGGCGACGCGGCCCTGAAGCTGTCGCGCCTCTTCCGCATGAAGCCGAAGACCCTCGACGGGGCTCCGGTGGACGGCGGCGAGATCACGGTGCCGATCACCTTCCAGGTCCCGCAATAGCGCCAGGCCTGGGACGATCCCAAGAAGACGCCTCGGAACTCCGGTTCCGGGGCGTTTTTCTTTGCGCGCAACGGGGGGCGAAGGCGCGGCGGCTTCAAGGCCCCTTCGGGGCGTGCGATTTTCTCTCGTGGGGGGCTTTTCGCCGCTTGATCCCGGGGGCGGGTCCGACTAAGAACACGCCTCTCGCGGAGCCGCCTTAGCTCAGTTGGTTAGAGCGCTAGATTGTGGATCTAGAGGTCCTCGGTTCGAGCCCGAGAGGTGGTACCACGAGACGATGAACAGGCCCGGCGGCGACGCCGGGCCTTTTTCGTTTCCGCCGCGCGAAAGCGGGCGCGCCATTGCGTCGCGGCGGCGCGGCACCGCATGGCGAACGCCTTGGCGCCATGGGACTTTTCCGATGCGGCCGGGTGTGCCTGGGACGCATCGTCGCGCATCTGCACGGACCATAGCCAAGTCGCGTGCAACGTGCGTACGGTGATGTTCACGACACCGCCGCTTGAGCGGGCCCGCGCCGCGGCGCGGAGCGAGATCGGGGAGGAAGCAATGGCTGACGGCGCTATGGGAATCGTTCCGACCGAAGAACAGGTGGCGGCCGCCGCGCTGGACGTGGCCACGCTGCTGGGCTTCGCCGATCTGCTGCCGGCCTACGCCGTGGCGCAAGGCGGCGAGAAGCTGGACGTGCTGGGCCTGATCGTTCGCGTGATCGCCGCCGACGTGCTGGGCGTCGAGCCTGGCGGCGACCGGATCGCCCCCGAGACGGCGCTGTTCCTGGGCCAGGACTAGGCCCGAGGGGCCGGCGCCCGACCGCGCGTTGGTCCGGGCCGGCGATCCTCGATCATGTCAATCTCGCGCTTCCGTCCAGCCGCCGCCCAGCGCCTGGTAGAGCGCCACGGCGTTGAGCAGGCGAGCCTCGCGCACCTGCGACAGGGCCAGTTCGGTAGCCAGAAGGCCGCGCTGGGCGTCCAGTTCTTCCAGATAAGCCACGTAGCCGGCCTGATAGCGCTTGTGCGCATGGCCTAGCGCGTTGGCGGCCGCGTCGCGCTGCAGGCGGGCGTGGTCCTCTTGCTCGGCCAGGCGGCCCTGGCCCTCCAGGGCGCTTTCGACCTCGTTGAAGGCCGTCAGGGCCGCTTTCCGATAGGCGAAGGCGGCCTGGTCGCGCCGCGCGGCCGAGGCGTCCGAGGCTCCGCGCAGACGGCCGCCGTCGAAGATCGGGGCCAGCACGCTGCCGCCCAGGCTCCAGATGGTCAGCGGATCCAGGTGTCGCACCTGCAGGCCCCCGGCCGCGGCCGACAGCCTGACCTGCGGCAGGAAGGCGGCCCGGGCGGCCGCCAGGCTGGCGTCGGCGGCGGCCAGGCTCGCCTCGGCCTGGGCGATGTCGGGGCGGCGAGCCAGCAGGGCCGAGGGCAGGGGGGCCGCTGGCTGCGGCACGGCCAGGGCGTCGAGCCCGCCCCGGGCGATGGGGCCCGCGCCGTCCTCGCCGGCCAGCAGGGCGAGGCGCGCCTCCTGCCGCCGGACGGCCAGCTCCAGGGCCGGCACGCGCTGGGCGGCGGCTTCCAGTTCGCCCTCGGCCTGGCGCAGCTCGAGGTTCGAGGTCAGGCCCTGCTGGGCGCGGCGGCGGGCGCGGGCGGCGGCTTCCTGGCGCGAGACCAGGGTGGCGCGGGCGGTGGCCAGCTGGGCGTCCAACGAGGTCAGGGAGACATAGGCGCGAGCCACGGCCGCGGCGACCGACAGGCGCGCAGCGTCACGGGCGTGGCGGCTGGCCCGCAGGCTGGCGCGGGCCGCGTCGTCGCCGGCTCGCAGGCGACCCCAGAGATCGATCTCGTAGGCGGCCTGGAACTGGCCCTGCGCGGCCAGGGGCTCGGCCGGCGTGCCGAACGCCGACAGTTCGCGCTGCTTCTGCACCCCGCCCGTGGCGTTCAGCGTGGGCAGCAGGACGGCCCGGGCCTGGGCCGCCAGCCCCTCGGCCTCGCGCACGCGCGCTTCGGCGATTCCGAGGTCGGCGTTGCGGACCAGGGCGGCGGCGACCAGATCGGAAAGACGGGCGTCGCCGAAGGCCTTCCACCAGTCGGCGGCGACGGTTTCCTGGCCGCCGGAGGTGTCGGCGCGCCAGCCGGCGGGCGGGGCCAGGCCGGCCTCGGGCGGCGGCGCGGTCCTGGGGGCGGGCGTGGCGCAGGCGGCCAGCAGGAGCGTCGTCGCCAGCAGGGGGAAGGCCGGGCGCATCAGCGGCGGTCTCCCTCGCGCGGCGCCTTGGCCAGGTCGACCTGCGCCTCGACCGACATGCCCGGCCGCAGGCGGGCGAGGTCGGGCTGGCCGGCGTCGAGCACGATGCGCACCGGCAGGCGCTGGGCGATCTTGGTGAAGTTGCCGGTGGCGTTCTGGGCCGGCAGGATGCTGAACTCCGAGCCGGTGGCCGGCGAGATCTGCTCTATGCGGCCATGGAAGCGCCGGTCGCCCAGGGCGTCGACCGTGACGCTGGCGGCCTGGCCCGGGCGCATGCGGCCGGCCTGGCGCTCCTTGAAATTGGCGATGATCCAGCGCTGGGGCGGCACCAGCGAAACGAGCTGGGTGCCGGCGGTGACGAACTGGCCCTGGCGCACGCCGATCTGGCCCAGCTGGCCGTCGGTCGGGGCCAGGACCAGCGTGTTGTCCATGTCGATCTCGGCCAGCCGCAGCGCGGCGCGGGCGGCGGCCACGGCGGCCTCCAGGCCCTGGCGCGAGACGCCCACCGAGCGGACGTCCTGGCGGGCGATGTCGCGGCCGGCCTGGGCTGCGACGACCTGGGCCTCGGCGGCGCGCAGGGCCGCGCGGGCCTGGTCGCGTTCGCGTAAGGACACCGAGCCGTCGGTGGCGAGGTCGGCGACGCGGGCCATGTCGGCGCGGGCCCGCTCCAGCTGGGCTTGGGCCGAGCCGATGTCGGCGTGGCGAGCGGCCAGGGCGGCCTCGCGCGAGGCCTGGGCCTGGGTCGAGTTGGCGAGATCCGCTTCACGGGCGGCCAGGGTGGCGCGGGCCTGGTCCAGGCGCTGGCCGTAGATGCGGCGGTCGATCTCGACCAGGGGCTGGCCGGCGCGCACGGTCTGGAAGTCCTGCACCAGCACCTTGGTGACATAGCCGCTGAGCTGTGGCGCGATCACCGTCACCTGGCCGCGCACATAGGCGTTGTCGGTGCGCTGCACCGAGCCGGCGAAGGGCGGCAGCTTCCACAGGAACAGGATCAGCAGCACCACGGCTAGGGTGATCACCGCCGTCAGCACGATGGCGCGCACGCCCGGCGGCCGGGGCCTGGCCGGAGGCGGGGCGGCTGCGGCGGCGCGGTCCTCCGGTTGCGGGGGCGGGCTGGCGGGCGGCGGGGCGGCGGCGTCGGTCATGCGGGTTCCGAGGCGGGCTTGGGTGGTGTCGGTGAAGAGGGCGGCGCGGGCGCCTGGACGCCCTGGCGCTTCATGCGCACGGCCAGCAGCACGAACAGCAGGGCGGCGTAGAAGAACTGGGCGACGGCGATGGCGCCGATCACCCGGAAGACGTCGTTGAAGGCCAGGATGTTGGCCTGCTGGACCAGTTGCTGGGTCAGCAGGGCCACGCCGTCGGCGGCGCGGAAGGCCGGATCGCCCTGAGTAGCGGCGTAGGCGCCGCCATAGGCCTGCAAGGTCGCCGCCACGGCGGGGTCCGAGCCGGTCAGGTGTTCGGCCAGATAGACGGCGTGGTGCTGGGCCCGGACGGTCTGCAGCGTGCCCAGCAGCGAGGCCCCGAACAGGCCGCCCAGGTTCTGGGCCACCCCGAACATCACCGAGAAGGTGATGATCGAGCCAAGCCCCCGGGTCAGCAGCTGGCCGATGCCGAACATGAAGGCCGGCCCCAGGAACATGGCGGCGGCGAAGGCCAGCAGGGCCTGGCTGAGATAGAGATTGACCGGCGCGGTCAGCACCGTGGCGCGCGCGTCGAGGAAGGCGCCGACGGCGATCAGCAGGATCGAGCCGAGGAACTGCGGCGCCAGGGTCTTCTGGTTGAGGGTCGCAGCGCTGACCACGACGCCGGCGACGGTGGCCAGCAGGACAACGCCGTAGAGCAGGCGCTGCTGCTCGGCGGCCAGCCCCAGGACGTTCATCAGGCCGGCGGCGCCGACGCTCTGCTCGGACAGGATCAGGCGGACCAGCGCGATGTTGAGGCAGAAGCGCAGGAAGGCGGCGGTGGCCACCCAGCGGGTGTCGATCAGCGGGTGGACGCGGCCGTGCTCGACCAGCGAGGCGATGGCGATCATCACCACGGCGGCGGCCAGGCACCAGCCCAGCCACGGCGCCTCGAACCACCAGACCACGCGGCCCAGGCCCAGCACCGCGACGATCAGGCCAAGGCCGCCGCCCAGCAGGGCGAAGGTCAGGGCGTCGGTCTTCTCGAAGACGTGGATGCGCACCCCGTGCGGCAGGCGAAACAGCAGCACCGCGGCCAGGCAGGCGGCGGCCAGGCAGGCCTCCAGCGCGTAGAGACCATGCCAGTAGGCCGCATCCAGCAGGCCGGTGGAGATGACCCGGGCCAGCGGCGCACCCAGCTGCGAGACCCCGACCCCCAGCACCAGCGCGCCCATCCGGAACGAGGCCGGGAAGGCTTGCAGCATGTAGAACATGGCCAGCGCGCTGAGCGCGGCGGCGCCGACGCCGCTGATCGCCCGCAGGGCCAGGGCCATCGGATAGTTGTCGAGAAACAGGTGGGCGAAGGCCGCCACCGTGTAGAGGCTGAGGAACACCAGGGTGAACCGGCGGATGCCGAACTGCTGACGATACTTCACCAGCAGCAGGTTCATCGAGATGTTGGTCATCACGTAGATCGTGGTCAGCCAGGCGCCCTGAGTGGGGGTGAGGCCCAGCGAGCCCTGGATGGCCGGCAGGTTGACCGAGATCAGCGCCGTGCCCAGCGAGCCGGTGACCCCGATCAGGACCGAGATCAGGGCGTGGACGATGCGGAAGGGCAGGGGGAAGTCGGGCGTCGAAGGCGAGCCGGGGATCAGCGGCCGCTCGTGCGGCAGCCAATCCGGGGTCTGGCCGATCGTCTCGCCGTGCCGGGGCATCACGCCTCTTGGTGCTGACGGCGTCACTGTGGGATGCGCCGGGCCGTCGGTCAAACACCGTCTGGTCGCAGCCTGGCGAGCGTGGCCTTGCCGCGTCTTGAACGAAATTCCTCAGACATCGGCGCATCTTGACGCTTGCGCCAAATTCGAACGCTTGTAAGGGTTCCCTAGGGGTAAAGGGGATTGAAGTCTTGAGTTCGACCACCGAGATCGCCGCCGGCCAGGACGCCGAGGCGCAGGAAACCGAAGCCGTCACCAAGAACCTGGTGTTCACGGCGGCCGAGCGGCTGTTCGCCCTGCACGGCTTCCAGAACGTGTCGGTGCGCGACATCACCGCCGCGGCGGGCGTGAACCTGGCGTCGGTGAACTATCACTTCGGCTCCAAGGACGCCCTGCTGTTCGAGATCTTCAAGCGCCGCACGGCCGAGCTCAACCGCGAGCGGGCCCGCATGCTGCACGAGGCCAACGACCGCAACGCGGGCGCGCCCCCCGTGCGCGAGATCCTGGCCGCCCTGCTGACCCCGCCGCTGCGCTGGCTGGCCCCCGACCACGAGCGCCGCATCTCGCTGCAGTTCCTGATCCGCGCCCGCAGCGAGGGCACCGACGAGATCCGCCAGGTGCTGAAGACCGACGTCTCGCACCTGCGCCGCTTCTCCGACGCCCTCCTGAAGGCCCGTCCGGACCTGTCGCCGGAAGACGTCTACTGGCGGCTGCACTTCACGCTGGGGATGCTGCACAACAACCGCTTCGCCGAGTTCGACCGCCTGAACGTGCTGTCGGAAGGCCAGACCAGCGAGGCCGACGTGGTCTCGCTGCTGGAGCGCATGCTGGCCTTCGCCGAGGCCGGGTTCGCGGCTTAGGGGTGATGCTCCCCCTTCATCCCGTCATTCCCGCCCTTGTGGCGGGAAACCCTTTTTCCGTTCGCACGTGAAGCGCCGGCGGACTGCCAAGCAGTCCGCTCCATCCGCCCTTGCGGCTGACAGAGGGGTTCCCGCCACAAGGGCGGGAATGACGGGCGCTTAGAAGGAATGCGCGAAGCGGGCCCTGTAACCAGCGCGCACCAACTCAACTTCCGATCATCTGCACGAATCACCGGCATGTGAGGAACGATCGCGAAGGTCGGGGGTTAGAGTGGCCCCATGGCTCGGCTCGGCATCACTCATGAGACCCGCTACGCTTACGAGCGCCCGGTGGCGTTCGGGCCGCATCGGCTGCTGATCCGGCCGCGCGACAGCCACGCCATCCGCATCGTCGAGGCCAGGCTGGCGACCTCGCTGCCCGGCCAGACGCGCTGGAGCTACGACGCCAGTGGCAACTGCGTCTGCACCTTCCAGCCGGAGGGGGAGGCTGACTTTCTGACCATCACCAGCAGCCTGGTCATTGATCGCTTTCCCGCGCCCCTGACCGACCAGGCGGTGGCCGATCCGCACACGGTCTCGCCGATCGTCTACGGCCGCGAGGACCGGGCGGTGCTGGATCCGTTCATCCGCCCGGCCACCGAAGACGCCGACCGGGTGATGCTGCGCTGGCTTCGCGAGCAGATGGAGCGGCCGGACGAGCCGGCGGTGGATTTCCTGCTGCGCCTGAACGCCACGATCCACGATCAATTCGAATACCAGGCGCGGTCGGCCGAGGGCACCCAGAGCCCGGCCCTGACCGTGGCGCGCGGGGCGGGCACCTGCCGCGACTTCGCCTGGCTGATGGTCGAGGCCCTGCGACGGCTGGGCTACGCGGCGATGTTCGCCACCGGCTACATCTACAGCCCCTCGCACGGCGGGATCCGGGGCGCGGGCGCGACCCACGCCTGGTGCGAGGTGTTCCTGCCCGACCTGGGCTGGACCGAGTTCGATCCGACCAATGGCCTGGCCGAGTCCGAAGACCTGATCCGGGTGGCCGCCACCCGCACGCCCGCCGAGGCCCTGCCGGTCTCGGGCACGGTGATCGGTGATCCGGGCCTGTCGGAACTCAGTGTGGCCGTCGACGTGCAGCAGCTGGACGCGCTGTGCGAGGCGGCTTGAGCCTTATCAAATGAAAAGCGCCGGCAAGGCGCGTAGAGTGATGTTCAGACGGGAGGCGCCGCCATGATGACCAAGCCGTTCCAGCACCAGAAACCCACGACGGATTTCGCTTTCTCGAAATCGGAGCCCAAGGCCCAGCACGGCCAGAAGCCTGACAAGGATTGCGTGGACCTGAAGGACGAGAAGCGCTCGTTCGAGCCGCGTCCGGGGCATTGAGGGATTAAGCTCTGAGAAGCTCAGCTTATGGAGGTATGGTCGCTCATGACCGAGCTGACCGACCATGAGCTGAAAGCGATCAATCTGATCATCGCCAGGCTTGCGCCTCTAAAGCGGGATCAGATGTTGGCTGACCTGGCCGCCGCCGAGATCGAGGTGTTGCTGGCGGATCGCTCGATGCTGCGATTTCACCTGCCAGGCCATGTTCCATCCTCACCTGGTCAAACCCCTCTGGGCCAGGTTGGCGGTCAAGGGGATGAGCTTCTGGACGTCGTGCTTTTCGAAGACAGCGATGGGCGTCTTTTCGAGGTCGAACGGACTTGGCCAGAGCTGTGATTGGCTCAGGCTAGCGCGGCTTGGAGGCCTCTTGCTTTGGGGAGAAAAGCCCTCACCCCCGCCGCAGGATGAACTCCCGATCCTGGATCTCGCCCACCGGGAAGATGTACTCGCCGGCCTTGGCAAAGCCCATGCGGCCATAGAGGCGCTGGGCGCCGAAGTTCTCCGACCAGACGCCGATCCACAGCGGGCGCGGGCCGTCCTGCTCCAGCCATTCCAGGGCCGTGTTCAGCAGCAGCGAGCCGCGGCCGCCGCCCTGGTGGTCCTTCAGCACGTAGATGCGCTTGAGCTCGCCGTGGTCGGCCTGCACGTCGGGGTGGGGCAGGTCGCAGGGGCCAGCCAGGGCGTAGCCGATCGCCTGGCCGTCCAGCTCGAGGATCCAGCTGGCCTTGGCGGGATCGGAAAGGTCGCGGCGCGTGCGCTCCAGGCCGTAGGCGTAGGCCAGGAAGGTCGCCAGGTCCTTGGGCGGATAGAGGTGGGCGAAGGTCTCGGTGAAGGTGCGCGCCCCGAGGGCCGACAAGGTCTCGGCGTCATCGAGGACGGCGCGGCGAAGGGTCGTGCTCATGGGCAGGTGATGCCCCGAAAAAGGCGGCGCGGACAAGCCGTGTGACGCGTTCTTGAAATGCGATTGGTCTTATGGCGACCGGCCGACAAAGGGCCTAGGTAGGGGCCGCCATAGTGCGGTTTTTGGGGTCGGCCTCGGGCCGGACCGACCCCCATGCTTGCCAAGCGCGCACGGGCATGTCATGACAACGTTGTCATAGGGTGGACGAAATTGACCAAGAAAAAAGCCGATAACGGTGAGACGGGCCGCGACGTCCTGGTGCTCCTCGGAGGCGCCGGCGACCTGGCCCTGCGGATGCTTCTGCCGTCGCTGTATTTCCTGGAAGTCGACCGGCTGCTGCCGCGTGACCTGCGCATCTTCGGCGTCGCCCGCGGCGATCTGGACGGCGCCGGTTACCGCAAGCTGGTGCGCGAGCACCTGGGCAAGCGCGCCAATGTCGAAGAGGCCGCCTGGGAGCGCCTGGCCGCCCGCCTCGACTACCTCTCGGTCGACATCACCAAGGAGGAGGGGGCCAAGGCCCTGGCCGACAAGATCGGCGGCCATGACTCGCTGACGGTGTTCTTCGCGGTCTCGCCCAGCCTCTATCCGTCCGCCTGCCAGGCCCTGCAGGCCGCCGGCCTGACCGGCCCCTCGACGCGCCTGGTGCTGGAAAAGCCGATCGGCCGCGACCTCGAAAGCTCCAAGGCCACCAACGCCGCCGTCGGCGCCGTGGTCGACGAGAGCCAGATCTTCCGCATCGACCACTATCTGGGCAAGGAGACGGTCCAGAACCTGACGGCCCTGCGGTTCGCCAACGTGCTGTTCGAGCCGCTGTGGGACAACAAGTCGATCGACCACGTCCAGATCACCATCGCCGAGACCGAGAAGGTCGGCGATCGCTGGCCCTATTACGACGAGTACGGCGCCCTGCGCGACATGCTGCAGAACCACCTGCTGCAGCTGCTGTGCCTGGTCGCCATGGAGGCTCCGTCGGGCTTCGATCCCGACGCCGTGCGCGACGAGAAGGTCAAGGTGCTGCGCTCCTTGCGGCCCTTCACCAAGGACAACGTGGCGCACGACACCGTCCGCGGCCAGTACGTGGCGGGCGTGGTCGAGGGCACGGCCCGCGCCGGCTATCTCGAAGAGGTTGGCCAGCCGTCGAAGACCGAGACCTTCGTGGCCATGAAGGTGGCCATCGACAACTGGCGCTGGGCCGGCGTTCCGTTCTTCCTGCGCACGGGCAAGAACCTGCCCGACCGCCGCACCCAGATCGTCGTGCAGTTCAAGCCCGTGCCGCACAACATCTTCGGCCAGGTGACGCAAGGCGAGATGCAGGCCAACCGCCTGGTCATCGACCTGCAGCCGGAAGAAGACATCTCGCTGTCGGTGATGACCAAGCGTCCGGGCCTGTCGGAAGAGGGCATGCGCCTGCAGTCGCTGCCGCTGTCGCTGAACATGGCCGCGCCGGGCGCCCGTCGCCGGATCGCCTACGAGAAGCTGCTGCTGGACGCGTTCCGTGGCGACCGCACCCTGTTCGTCCGTCGCGACGAGGTCGAGGCCGCGTGGCGGTTCGTCGACGGCGTGGCCAAGGCTTGGGCCGACGCCGGCATCGAGCCGGCGACCTACGCTGCGGGCACCTGGGGGCCGGCCAGCGCCGCCTCGCTGATCGCGCCGCAAGGCCGCGGTTGGAAGTCGTAAGAGAGGGATGCGCAACATGCCCAAGCTCGAAGTCTTCCCGACCCGCGAAGCCCTCTACGACGCGGCCGCCTCGACCATCGCCGGCGCCCTGACCACGGCCGTGGCCGCCCACGGCAAGGCCGGGTTCGCCGCCACCGGCGGCACCACGCCCGCGCCGGTCTATGACCGCCTGTCGTCCCTGACCGTTCCCTGGGACAAGGTCACGGTCACCCTCAGCGACGATCGCTTCGTGCCGGTCGATCACCCGGGCAGCAACGAGGCCCTGGTGCGTCGCCACCTGCTGACGGGCGATGCGGCCAAGGCCGCCTTCGCGCCGCTCTATTTCGACGGTGTCGAGCACGAAGCCTCGGCCGCCAAGGCCGAAGCGGGCGTCGCCGAGGCCCTGCCGTTCGGCGTGGTGCTGCTGGGCGTCGGCGCCGACGGCCATTTCGCCTCGCTTTTCCCGGGCAATCCGGCCCTGGCCGCGGGCCTGGATCCCGACACCGACCGCCTGGTCGTCGCCGTTCCCAAGGGCGAGCCGGCCCCCGACCTGCCGCGGATCAGCCTGACTTTCCAGGCGTTGATTCAGGCGTCGCTGATCGTGTTGCTGGTCACGGGCGAGGCCAAGCGTGAGCTCCTGGAAGGCCAGGTCGATCCCGACCTGCCGATCGCCAGGATCCTGAAGCAGGACCGCGCCCCGGTCCGCATCCTCTGGGCGGAGTAAGTTCTGATGGCCCTCAATCCCGTCATCGCGCAGATCACCCAGCGGATCATCGAGCGCAGCCGTCCGACCCGCGAGGCCTATCTGGCCCAGATGGAGGCCGCCGCCCTGGCCCAGCCGGGCCGCGCCAAGCTGTCCTGCGCCAACTGGGCCCACGCCTTCGCCGCCTCGCCGGCCGCCGACAAGGTGCGGGCGCTGGATCCGAACGCGCCCAACCTCGGCATCGTCTCGGCCTATAACGACATGCTGTCGGCCCACCAGCCGCTGGAAGAGTATCCGGCGCTGATCAAGGAAGCCGCCCGCGAGGCCGGCGCCACGGCCCAGTTCGCCGGCGGCGTGCCGGCCATGTGCGACGGCGTCACCCAAGGCCGTCCGGGCATGGAGCTGTCGCTGTTCTCGCGCGACGTCATCGCCATGGCCACGGCCGTCGCCCTGACCCACGACGCCTTCGACGCGGCCATGTACCTGGGCGTCTGCGACAAGATCGTTCCGGGCCTGGTCATCGGCGCCCTGACCTTCAGCCACCTGCCGGCGGTGTTCGTGCCGGCCGGCCCGATGACCTCGGGCCTGCCCAACTCCGAGAAGGCCCGCATCCGCGCCCTCTACGCCGAGGGCAAGGTCGGCCGCGACGAACTGCTGGCCGCCGAGAGCGCCAGCTATCACGGCCCGGGCACCTGCACCTTCTACGGCACGGCCAACACCAACCAGATGCTGATGGAGCTGATGGGCCTGCACCTGCCGGGCTCGGCCTTCGTGCATCCCAACACCCCGCTGCGCAGCGCGCTTGTCAAGGAATCGGCCCGTCGCGTCGCCGCCGTCACCCACAAGGGCAACGAGTGGATCCCGGTCGGCCGGGTCATCGACGAGAAGGCTGTGGTCAACGGCGTCGTGGGCCTGATGGCCACCGGCGGCTCGACCAACCTGGCTTTGCACATCGTGGCCATGGCCAGGGCGGCCGGCATCATCCTGACGCTGGAAGACCTGGACGACATCTCCAAGGCCGTGCCGCTGCTGGCCAAGGTCTATCCGAACGGTTCGGCCGACGTGAACCACTTCCAGGCCGCCGGCGGCATGGCCTTCGTGGTGCGCGAACTGCTGAAGGCCGGCATGGCCCACGAGGACGTCCTGACCATCGCCGGCCCCGGCCTGTCGAACTACCACCAGGAGCCCTACCTCGAGGACGGCGAACTGAAGTGGCGCGAAGGCCCGGAAACCTCGCTGGACGAGGCCATCCTGCGCCCGGTCGAGAACCCCTTCAGCAAGGAAGGCGGCCTCAAGCTGCTGGCCGGCAACCTGGGCCGCGGCGTGATCAAGATCTCGGCCGTGAAGCCCGAGCACCACGTGATCACCGCGCCCGCCGCCGTGTTCCAGGAGCAGGAAGACTTCATCGCCGCCTTCAAGCGCGGCGAGCTCGACCGCGACGTGGTGGTGGTGGTGCGCTTCCAGGGTCCGTCGGCCAACGGCATGCCCGAACTGCACAACCTGTCGCCGTCGATCTCGGTGCTGCTGGATCGCGGCCACAAGGTGGCCCTGGTCACCGACGGCCGCATGTCGGGCGCCTCGGGCAAGACCCCGGCCGCCATCCACGTGACGCCGGAAGCCGCCAAGGGCGGGCCGCTGGCCTATGTCCAGGACGGCGACGTGATCACCATGAACGCCGACACCGGCGAGCTCTTCATCCATGTGGACGAGGCGGAACTCCTCGCCCGCACGCCTGCACCAGTCCCGGCGTCCAAGCCGGGCTTCGGGCGCGAACTGTTCAGCTGGATGCGACACGGGGTCGGCGCCGCCGACGCCGGCGCGTCCGTGCTGTTTGCTTAAAGGGAACGGGAAACCCATGAACGGCGCCAACGCACACGGCCTGGGCCTCGTCGGAGACATCGGCGGAACCAATGCGCGCTTCGCCCTGGTCGACTTCGACGGTCCAGATCCCCGGCTGATCGAGCCCACCGCCTACAAGGGCGAGGACTACGACACGGCCGAGGACGCCATCGAGGACTATCTGGCCAAGGTGGGGGTCAAGCACCCCGACCAGGCCGTGGTCGCGGTGGCGGGCCCGATCGAGCACGGCGCCGTTCACTTCACCAACATCGACTGGCGCCTGTCGGAAGACAGCCTGCGCCGCGCGGGCGGTTTCCGTAACGCCCGCCTGATCAACGACTTCACGGCCCAGGCCCTGGCCGCGCCGCGCCTGTCGCCCAAGGACCTGCGCCAGATCGGTCCGCTGCCGACCTCGGGCGAGGGCGACCTGGCCATCATCGGCCCGGGCACCGGCTTCGGCGCCGCCGGCATGGTGCGTCGCCACGGCTGCGACACGCCGCTGACCACCGAAGGCGGCCACATCTCGTTCGCCCCGGTCGACGAGATCGAGATCGAGATCCTGCGCGGCCTGCAGGCCAAGTACGGCCGCGTGTCGGTCGAGCGCATCCTGGCCGGTCCCGGCATGGAGGATCTGCACGTCCTGCTGGCCAAGATCGAAGGCCGTCCGGTCGAGGAACTGGCCGCCAAGGCCATTACCGAGGGCGCCGTGGCCGGCCGCGAATGCTGCAAGACCACGGTCGAGCGCTTTTGCGCCATTCTCGGCTCGACGGCGGGCGACCTGGCCCTGGCGCTCGGCGCGCGCGGCGGCGTGTTCATCGCCGGCGGCATCGCGCCCCGGATCATCGACCTGCTGGAAGCCAGCGCCTTCCGCGAGCGCTTCGAGGCCAAGGGCCGGCTGTCGGACTACGTGAAGGACATCCCGACCCACGTGATCCTGCACCCGCACACCGCGCTGATCGGCGCGGCCGTGGCGATGACCCCGGACGGCCAGGCCTCGATTTCGTAAGGCCCACCCACTCTTGTCATCCCGGCCGGACGCCCGCGTTAGCGGGCGGGAGCGCCGGGATCTCTCACGGTGGCGACACTTGAAAGGTGCGAGATCCCGGCTCTTCGCTGCGCTACGGCCGGGATGACAATGAAGGGGCGGTGGAAGGAGGCGGGGAGGGGGATCGTCCCCGTTTTCAGCAGCCCCGTTCAAAAAGGGGTCGCCTTGACAAGGTTGTCATGGCTTGTTGTCTCGCTTGAAGGCTGAATCAACGCCGCGCGAGGCCATTTCTTGAACGCCAAGGTTACGATCCACGACGTCGCCCGCATGTCGGGCGTATCGATCAAGACCGTGTCGCGGGTGCTCAACCGCGAGCCCAACGTCAAGGCCGACACCCGCGACCGGGTGCAGGAGGCGGTGGCGGCGCTGAACTACCGGCCCAACATCTCGGCCCGCAGCCTGGCGGGCTCCAAGGCCTATCTGATCGGGGTGTTCTTCGACAACCCGAGCCCCGCCTACGTCACCGACGTGCAGCTGGGCGCCATCGGCCGCTGCCGCACGGAAGGCTATCACCTGATCGTCGAGCCGCTCGATTCCGAGGGCGACGTCGAGGAGCAGGTAGCGCCGATGCTGGCCACCCTGCGCATGGACGGCGTGATCCTGACCCCGCCGGTCTGCGACGACGTCCGGGTCCTGGCGGTGCTGGACGCCGAGGGCGTGCCCTATGTGCGCCTGTCGCCCGACCGCGATCTCGACCGTTCGGCCTATGTGCGCATGGACGACATGGCGGCCGCCTACGAGATGACCGCCCACCTGATCAAGTTGGGCCACAAGGACATCGCCTTCATCAAGGGCCACCCCGACCACGGCGCGGCCCACCTGCGCTATGACGGCTATGCGAAAGCCATGGCCGACCACGGCCTGGCGGTGCGCGAGGATCGCGTGGCCCAGGGCTGGTTCTCGTTCCGCTCCGGCTTCGAGGCGGCCGAGACCCTGCTGGCGGGCGAGGATCGTCCCACCGCCATCTTCGCCTCCAACGACGACATGGCCCTGGGCGTCATGGCCGTGGCCAACCGCCTGCGCCTGAACGTGCCCGAGACCCTGTCGGTGGCCGGCTTCGACGACACGCCCGGCGCCAAGGTCGTCTGGCCGCAGCTGACCACCGTGCGCCAGCCGATCCAGGCCATGGCGGCGGCAGCGGCCGACCTGCTGCTCAGCGGCGACCTGAAGGGCGAGGACGGCGCGGCTCCCTCGCGCCTGCTCGATTTCGAGCTGGTGGTGCGCGAGTCGACGGGACCGGCCAGCAACTGAGCAATCGGCCGCATAGGTTGCGCGTTTTGTGGATCCGTACGGCCAAGCTCAATCTTAAGTGAATGGCTCAGCTTGTCATGAGCTCGTCGAACTTGCGTGCTTGATCCTGGCGGGTGGCAAGCGATAGCGAGTGTTCGACTATGGCCGTTGAATCCAACTTCAAGGCGATCGAGGGACTGCGAGGGTATCTGGCGCTGTGGGTGGCCATTGGCCACGCCTTCCAGATGGCCGGGTATTTCGACCTTCCCGGACCGTTCAAGATCGTCATGAAGGGCGCTGTCGCCGTCGAGATCTTCATGATCGTCAGCGGCTTCGTGATCACCCATCTGTTGACCACGAAGGAAGAGAGCTACGGCCGCTACGTCGTGCGGCGGTTCTTCCGCCTCTATCCGTGCTTCGTGCTGTGTTGCCTGATCGGCTACCTGATCATCCCGCTGATGAGCGATTTCGTTCAGTCGCGCGACTGGAGCGGGCCGGCCTGGACGCCCTATGTCGACAGCATCGTCCAGCTGGAAGACCAGCAGCGCGACAACTTCTGGGCTCACCTTGGCCTGCACGCGGTCATGCTGCACGGCCTGGTTCCCGGCGAGGTGCTGCCGCGCGCGCCGATGACCTTCCTGCCGGCCGCCTGGAGCATCTCGCTCGAATGGCAGTTCTACCTCGTGGCCCCCCTGGTGCTGGCGATGATTCGCACGCCGGCGCGGGCGGCGGTGCTGATCGCCGTCTGCATGGGCCTGTTCGCGTCCTACCGGCTGGGCGTGTTCGGGTCGTTCGAGGTGGCGTCCCATCTGGCGGGCAACATCGGTCCGTTCGCGGTGGGCATCGCCTCGCGACTGGCCTTGCCCCACCTTCGCAAGGTCAGCGCCAACGCCCTGACGCCCGCCATGTTCGCCGGCGCCGCGGCCCTGGTCCTCCTCTACAAGGAGGCGCTCACCCTGCTGCTGTGGCTTCCGTTCTACTGCTTCCTCGTCTGGGGGCAGGGCAGGGGGCTGTCGGGCAAGGCGTTCGACCTGCTGTTTTCCAGCAAGGCCGTGGTCTGGGCGGGCACGATCTCGTTCTCGGTCTATCTGCTGCATCGGCCTGTCCAGGTTCTGGCGGTGACGCTCGTCGAGCGGCTGGCCGGCGTCCTGTCGCAACCCGAGACCCTTGCGGTCCAGTTCGTGGCGACCGCGCTGACCCTGCCGCTGGGCTGGCTGACCTATCGCTTCGTCGAGAAGCCGGGCATGGCCCTGGGGCGTCGGGTCGTGGCCCTGTCTCCCTTCAAGGCGGCCACTGCGACGGCCTGAGCCGCTTTCGTCGATAAATCATACAAATAAAGAAAGAGAATTTTGTTACGCGATTGACAGCGTTGTCCATTGACAGCGCTGTCGCGTTACTCCTAGGTTGCATCCGCCGACCCCCGAGAAGGGCCGGAGAACAAGGGAGGATGCGCAAGGCATCCCGAAAAACTGGCGAACTTGCTCACGTCGACACCGTCGGCGGAGATCGGCTCTCTGCGGCCGTAACCTAGGGGAATGCTCATGATTTCGAAGACTTATGCGACCCGGAACGCGCTGATGGCAGCGGCGTCCTCGGTCGTTCTGCTGGGCGCGGGCCAGGCCATGGCCCAGACCGCCGCGACCGACGCGGCGGCTCCGGCCTCGGCCCAGGAACCATCCTCGGTTGAGGAGGTGATCGTCACCGGCTTCCGCGCCTCGCTGCAGAGCTCGCTGTCGGCCAAGAAGAACTCGAACCTGATCATCGAGTCGGTCACCGCCGAGGACATGGGCAAGTTCCCCGACCAGAACATCGCCGAGTCGCTGCAGCGCCTGCCTGGCGTGCAGATCGACCGCGAGAACGGCCAGGGCACCCGGGTTCGCATCCGCGGTCTCGACCAGAACGTCACGGTGCTGAACAACGACATCTTCGTCTCGGGCATGGAGCTGTTCCGCCTGGGCGAGGGCAAGATCAACCAGACCAACTCGCTGGAAGGCATTCCGTCCGAACTGATCGGCGGGGTCGACGTCTACAAGTCGCCCGACGCCTCGCTGCTGGAAGGCGGCCTGGGCGGCATCATCAACCTGAAGACCCGCAACGCCCGCAGCTTGCGCGACGACATCACGATCGCCGGCGACCTGCGTGGGAACAAGGCTGGCGAGACCGACTGGAACCCGACCGGCTCGCTGGTGCTGGGCTACAAGTTCAGCGACCGCTTCGCCGTTCTGGGCACCGTGTCCTACGACAAGACCGAGCTGCACACCGACGTCCTGGGCGGCGAGAACCGCGGCGGCTGGGCGTTCAACGACCGGCCGGTGGTCGGCGGCGGAACCCTCGACGTGTGGTCGCCCGAGTATCGCTACGCCACCTATCGCGACCAGGAGCGCAAGCGCCTCGGCGCCTCGCTGAATCTCGACTTCGCCCTGACCGACTCGCTGCAACTGACCGGCGACTGGTTCCACTCCGACCTGAAGATCAAGACCAGCGAGGCCTCGATCAAGTTCCCGTTCGCCAACGAGAACGCCACCTACGCCGCCGGCGCCAGCGTCGACAGCAACGGCGTGCTGCAGAGCGGCACGGTCACGGCCAACTCGGCCGAGGGCACCTCGTACCTGCAGGACTCCCAGGCCAAGACCGACAACTTCCAGGTCGCCCTGAACTGGGACAACGGCGGGCGCCTGACCGGCAGCGTGCGGGCGGCCTACTCGACCGCCGACTACGAGAGCGCCAGCGCCAACAATGACGTGCGCTACACCCAGTACACCGTACGCAACGGCACGGCCGCGGGCCTGACGCCCAACGCCACCGCCCCGGCGACCTTCACCTACAGCTACGCCAATGGCGACAATCCGAAGTTCACCCCGGCCAACGCGGCGCAGTTCACCACGCCCTCCAGCGTGTTCGCCAAGTCGCACTGGGTGTTCGGCGAAGACACCCAGATCGACAACACCTCGATCCGCGGCGACCTGAAGTGGCGGCCCGAGTTCGGCGAAACCGGCGACCTGGTGATCAGCGCCGGCGTCCGCTACGCCGAGCGCAAGATCGACTCCGAGTTCTGGCAGCTGCTGGCCGACTATTCGGGCAAGGGCGAGCTGAACGGCCGCACCTACGGCCAGGACTGGACCCCGTACGGCTACTTCCAGGACGGCGCCATCGGCTTCAAGTCATGCGGCCTGCCGGCCGGTACGCCGGGCCGTCCGAACTGCGGCCAGACGGCCACCGACGACGGCCGCTTCGGCGCCTCGCCGGCCCTGATCACGCCCTACCAGACGGCGGCGTCGAACCCCGAGCGGTTCGAGACCCTGACGGTGGGCGGCATCACGGCGCTGTTCCAGAACCGCAGCCAGATGGAAAACCCGGTCGCCTGGCTGTCGAACCTCTATTCCTCGACGCCGTTCAAGAAGTTCGCCGACCCGATCCAGTCGTTCCGCATCAAGGAGCGCACCACCACCGGCTACGGCATGGTCGACCTGGGCGGCTCGGACGATCGCTATCACGTCAACGCCGGCGTCCGCGTCGTGCGCACCGAGCTGACCATCGACTCCAGCGGCACCCCGACCTCGCCCTGGTACTGGGGCACCGACAGCTGGAACGGCGTCATCGGCAATCCGGACGCCATCAAGACCACCCGCGAATATACCGACGTCCTGCCCAGCGCGAGCGCGGTGTTCGACGTCAACGACAGCGACAAGGTGCGTGTCTCGGCGGCCCGGGTCGTGTCGCGTCAGGACCTGTTCCAGCTGGGCCAGGGCTCGGCCTTCAACTTCACCCGCAGCTCGACCCCGGGTCCGAACCTCAACCGCTTCCTCTACACCAACGGCAGCGGCGGCAATCCGGACCTCGACCCGTACCGCGCCTCGCAGTTCGATATCGCCTACGAGCGCTACTTCGGGCGTAGCGGCATCGTCTCGGGCGCGTTCTTCTACAAGAGCGTGGACTCGTTCATCCAGACCGACACCGTGCCGCGCACCGTGGCCGACGGCTCGGTCGAGGGGGCGACCCTGGGTGTCTACACCGCGCCGGTGAACGGCGACGGCGGCAGCATCAAGGGCGTCGAACTGGCGGCGCAGTACGCCTTCGACAACGGGTTCGGCTTCAACGCCAACTACACCTTCTCGGACTCCGAGACCTCCAAGTCGAACGACTACGACGACAACCTGCCGATCCCGGGCGTGGCCAAGCACGCCTTCAACCTGCAGGGCTTCTATGAAGGCCACGGCTTCGAGGCCCGCGTCTCCTACGCCTGGCGCGACAAGAGCTACCAGGGCGACTTCTCGTTCGGCTCGGGCGCGGACCGCCACAGCCTGGGCACGTGGGAGCGGGCCTATGGCCAGCTCGACGCCCAGGTCGGCTACCAGGTGACCCCGGCGATCAAGGTCGTCCTGGAGGGCATCAACCTGACCGAGGAGCCCACCGGCCGCTACCTGCAGTGGGAGAACCTGCCGTTCCGCTACGCCACGGCCGATCGTCGGATCGTGCTGGGCGCGCGGTTCAAGCTGGGGATGTAAGTCCTCTCATGCCGGCGACGGAGATCTTGCGAGCCCGTCGCCGGCTCTTTTCCTGACACGCGCTCCGCCAGAGGGCGCGAACGGGGAGGAAACGCCATGGATCGCGCCATAGGCTCGATCGCCATCCTGGGCGGCGGCACCGCCGGCTGGATGGCCGCCGCCGTGCTGGCCCAGGTGCTGCGCGGGACGAAGACGACCATCACCCTGGTCGAGAGCGCCGAGATCCCCACCGTCGGGGTGGGCGAGGCGACCATTCCGCCGATCCTCGACTTCCTGCGGCTGCTCGAGATCGATCAGGGCCAGTTCATGGCCGCCACCGAGGGCAGTTTCAAGCTGGGCATCCGCTTCGACGACTGGCGGGTCGTGGGCGAGCGTTATTGGCACCCGTTCGGAACCTTCGGGCCGTCGGTCGACCGCCGGCCCTTCCATCACATCTGGCATCGGTTGCGGGCGGCGGGCGATGATCCCCGCGTCGAAGCCTACAGCCTGGCCACGGCGCTGGGCGACGCGGGCCGCATGGCTTTCGCCGACGGGCAGGGGCAGGGGCCCCTGGGCGGCATGCGCCACGCCCTGCACTTCGACGCCGGACTGGTGGCGAAATTCCTGCGGACCTATTCGGAACAGCGCGGCGTGCGCCGGCTGGAGCGTCGGGTCGAGGGCGCGACCCTCAAGGACGACGGCTTCGTAGAGGCCCTGGTGCTGGACGGCGGCGAGCGGCTGGCGGCCGATCTCTTCATCGACTGCTCGGGTTTCCGGGGCGTGCTGATCGAGGGCGCGCTGAAGACCGGCTACGAAGACTGGAGCGACTTCCTGCCCTGCGACCGGGCGGTGGCGGGCCTGACCGTGCGCGACGCCAACCCGCCGCCCTTCACCCAGGCCGCGGCGCGGCCTGCCGGCTGGCGCTGGCGGATCCCGCTGCGGCATCGCACCGGCAACGGCTACGTCTATTCCAGCGCCCATGTCGGCGACGACGAGGCCCTTGCCGACCTGGAGCGCGAGGCCGGCAAGCTGCTGACCGAGCCGCGCATCCTGAAGTTCACCGGCGGTCGCCGCAGGGCGTTCTGGAACCGCAACGTCGTGGCGCTGGGCCTGGCCTCGGGCTTCATCGAACCCCTGGAGTCGACCAGCATCCATTTCGTGACGAGCGGCCTGATGAAGCTGCTCGACCATTTCCCGGACAAGGGTTTCGATGCGGCCAACATCGCCGACTACAACAAGGCCCTGATCGCCGAGTACGAGGCGGCGCGCGACTTCATCGTGCTGCACTACCAGCCTACGCGGCGCGACGAGCCGTTCTGGCGCGAGCGGGCGCACGCGGCCCTGCCGCCGGACCTCGCCGACCGGCTGGCGCTCTATCGCGGCACGGGGCGCATCCCGCACCGGCCGACCGAGCTCTTCACCGAGCTTTCCTGGTTCTACGTGCTGGAGGGCATGGGCGTACGGCCGGTCGCTCATGATCCGCTGGTCGAACTCTCCGATCTTTCGCAGGTGCGCGAGGGCCTTTCCGGCTGGCGGCGGCGTGTCGCCGAGATCGTGCAGGCCGCGCCCTCGCACGACGCGGCGCTCGACATGATCGCGGGCCGGGCGCGTCCGGCGGCTTGAAAGGGCAGGCGGGCGAGGAAACGAAACGATACAAAAAGAAGATAGACAGCGCTGTCAGGAAATGGTGTCTGATCCATGTGACCGCTATCGCCACGCGCCTGAAGGGCGGCGGGCATGACGGTCGCGAAACGAAACAAGGGAAGGAAACCGCTTGGCCGACCAGCGCGCGATCGCGCCGCGGCCTTCGTCATCCGTCGTCTTTCATCCCGCTCCAGCGTCGGCGCATCGCGTCGGCGGGATGCCGTCTTCCGGCTGTCGGTTCCCCCCTCCGGCCGCGTGGACGCGTTGCTGGAGGCCCCTCCTGCAAGGGGTTGCTCCCACTGCGGCGCGGCGGGCTCGCCGCGCCGATCTTTTCGGATTTTCTCGCTTTCAAGGGCCCCGTCATGAAGCTTCGCCGTCCGCTCCTTCGCGCCTCGTCGCTGGCCTTGACCGTGGGCCTGACCCTGCCGGCGCTGGCGGGCGAGCCGAGCCTGATCGCGACGACCCCGCAGACCACGGCCCATCCCGAGCTGTGGCCCTCTGCCAAGAGCCCGGCCAGCATCACCGACGCCAAGACCGAGGCCTTCATCACCGACCTGATGAAGAAGATGACGATCGAGGAGAAGGTCGGCCAGACGATCCAGGGCGACATCGCCTCGATGACCCCGGCGGACCTGGCGACCTATCCGCTGGGCTCGATCCTGGCCGGCGGCAACTCGGCGCCCGACGGCAACGACCGCGCCACGCCCAAGGCCTGGACCGACCTCGTCGACGCCTATCGCAAGGAGGCCCTGGCCAAGCGCCCGGGGCGCACGCCGATCCCGCTGATGTTCGGCATCGACGCCGTGCACGGGCACAACAACATCGTCGGCGCGACCATCTTCCCGCACAATGTGGGCCTGGGCGCCATGCGCGACCCGGCGCTGATCGAGCGCATCGGCCAGGCCACCGGCGAAGAGGTGGCGGTGGTCGGCGGCGACTGGACCTTCGGCCCGACGGTGGCCGTGCCGCGCGACGACCGCTGGGGCCGCGCCTATGAAGGCTATGGCGAGGATCCGGAGATCGTCGCCAGCTATTCGGGGCCGATGACGCTGGGCCTGCAGGGCAAGCTTTCGCCCGGCAAGCCGATCGCGCCGGGCCGCATCGCCGGCAGCGCCAAGCACTTCCTGGCCGATGGCGGCACCCAGGACGGCCGCGACCAGGGCAATGCGGTGATCTCCGAGCAGGAGCTGGTCGCGATCCACGCCCAGGGCTATCCGCCCAGCATCGACGCCGGCATCCTGACGGTGATGGCCTCGTTCTCCAGCTGGAACGGCCAGAAGATCACCGGCAACAAGACCCTGATCACCGACGTGCTGAAGGGCCGCCTGGGCTTCGAGGGTTTCGTGGTCAGCGACTGGAACGCTCACGGCCAGCTTCAGGGCTGCTCGAACGTGTCGTGCCCGCAGGCGATGAACGCGGGCCTCGACATGTACATGGCGCCTGACAGCTGGAAGGGCCTCTACGAGAACACGGTCAAGCAGGTGAAGTCGGGCGAGATCCCGATGGCGCGCCTGGACGACGCGGTGCGCCGCATCCTGCGGGTCAAGGTCAAGTCGGGCCTGTTCGACCGCGTGGCTCCGCAGGTGCAGGGCAAGTTCGATCGCCTGGGTTCGGCCGATCACCGCGCCGTCGCCCGCGAGGCGGTGGCGAAATCTCTGGTGCTGCTGAAGAATGACGGCGTGCTGCCGATCAAGGCCGGCGCAAACGTGCTGGTGGCCGGCGACGCCGACGATATCGGCAAGGCCTCGGGCGGCTGGACCCTGACCTGGCAGGGTACGGGCAACAAGAACAGCGACTTCCCCAACGGCCAGTCGATCTGGGGCGGCCTGAAGGAAGCGGTGGAAGCCGCCGGCGGCAAGGCGACCCTGGCCAAGGACGGCAAGTTCGCCGGCGCCAAGCCCGACGTGGCCATCGTGGTGTTCGGCGAGGACCCCTATGCCGAGTTCCAAGGCGACGTGGCCAACCTGGCCTACCAGCCGAACGGCAAGACCGACCTGGAGCTCCTCAAGAAACTGAAGGCGCAGGGGATCCCGGTGGTGGCGGTGTTCCTGTCAGGGCGCCCGCTGTGGGTGAACCCCGAGATCAACGCTTCGGACGCCTTCGTCGCGGCCTGGCTGCCGGGCTCGGAAGGCGGCGGCGTGGCCGACGTGCTGGTGGCCGGCAAGGACGGGAAGTCCAAGCGCGATTTCACCGGCAAGCTGTCGTTCAGCTGGCCCAAGCGCGCCGACCAGGGCCCGCTGAACCGCGGCCAGCCCGGCTATGACCCGCAGTTCGCCTATGGCTACGGCCTGTCCTACGCCAAGCCGGCCAAGGTCGGGACGCTGTCGGAGAGCGCAGGCGACCTCGGCACCGCCGCCAGCGTCGACCGCTATTTCGTCGCCGGCCGGGTGCCTGCCCCGTGGATGCTGAGCTTCTCGGGCGCGGGCGCGGTCAAGACGATCGACGCCGGGGCCCAGGAAAACGGCCGCCAGGCCACCTGGACGGGCGAGGGCGAAGGGCTGCTGGCGGTGCAGGGGCCGCCCGTCGACCTCTCGCGCCAGACCACCGGCGACATGGCCGTGCTCGTGCGGTGGCGAGTCGACAAGGCTCCGGTTGCGCCGGTTTATCTGACTGTCGGTTGTGGCGAATCCTGCGGTGGGAGGCTAGACGTAACGTCAACGTTGTCAGGTTCGAAAATCGGCGAATGGCGATCCGCCAAGATCAAACTTTCCTGTTTCCAGGCGGCGGGCGCCCAAATGGCGCACGTTTCGTCTCCCTTCGGCCTGAGCACCTCGGGGCCGCTGGCGATTTCGCTCACCGAAATCCAGCTGGCGTCCAACGAGGGCGACGCTTTCTGTCCCAAAT
Organism: Caulobacter sp. 602-2; assembly: GCF_011043625.1. Classification (GTDB taxonomy): domain Bacteria; phylum Pseudomonadota; class Alphaproteobacteria; order Caulobacterales; family Caulobacteraceae; genus Caulobacter. The sequence continues at coordinate 100,646 of NZ_JAAKGT010000008.1, read as the reverse complement.
AATCCCCCAAACTGACAAAGGAGCGGCCGCATGATCCGCGCGCGTCGTTCCCGCATCGTCGCCACCATCGGCCCGGCCTCGAGCTCGCCGGAAATGATCGTCAAGCTGGCCACGGCCGGCGCCGACGTCTTCCGCCTGAACTTCAGCCACGGCGCCCACGAAACCCACGCCGCCGTCTACGCCGCCATCCGCGCGGCCGAAGCGGTGGTTGGGCGTCCGCTGGGCATCCTGGCCGACCTGCAAGGGCCCAAGCTGCGCGTCGGCAAGTTCGCCGACGGTCCGGTTCAGCTGAAGCCCGGCCAGGCCTTCCGGTTCGATTCCGATCCGACCCCGGGCGACGAAACGCGGGTTCATCTCCCCCATCCCGAAATCCTGACCGCGATGAAGCCGGGCGCGACCCTGCTGCTCGACGACGGCAAGCTGCGGATGACCGTGACCGAAGCCGGCCCCGGCTACGCCAACACGACGGTCGTCAACGGCGGCAAGCTGTCCGAGCGCAAGGGCGTGGCCGTGCCGGACGTCATCATCCCGATGTCGCCCCTGACGCCGAAGGACCGCGAGGACCTGGCGTTCGCGCTGCGCCTGGGCGTCGACTGGATCGCCCTGTCGTTCGTGCAGGCGCCGGAAGACATGGCCGAACTGCGTCGCATCGTCGAAGGCCGCGCCGCGGTGCTGGCCAAGATCGAAAAGCCCCAGGCCCTGCAGACCCTGGGTCCGATCCTCGATCTCTGCGACGGCGTGATGGTGGCCCGCGGCGACCTCGGCGTCGAAATGGCGCCGGAAGAGGTGCCGGTGGCGCAGAAGGAAATCCTGCGCGCCGCTCGCGAGCGCGGCATTCCGGTGATCGTCGCCACCCAGATGCTGGAGTCGATGACCAGCTCGCCGACCCCGACCCGGGCCGAGGCCTCCGACGTGGCCAACGCCGTGTACGAGGGCGCCGATGCGGTGATGCTGTCGGCTGAAAGCGCCGCCGGCGACTATCCGGAAGAGGCCGTCTCGATGATGAACCGCATCATCGAGCGTGTCGAACGCGACCCGCGCTGGCCCGAACTGATGCAGGCCGAGCAGCCGCATGTCGACGAAGACGCCGACGTGCTGGTGGTCGCCGCCGCCGGCGCGGCCAAGTCGGGTTCGACCAAGTGCCTGGTGGCCTTCACCACCACGGGCGCCACGGCCCGCCGCCTGGCCCGCGAACGGCCCCTGCAGCCGGTGCTGGCCCTGTCGCCGAAGATCGAGGCCGTGCGTCGCATGGCCCTGGTCTGGGGCGTCGAGCCGCGCGTCAGCGCCCAGCCCGACAGCCTGGAGGTCGTCACCACCGACGCCGCCGCCCGGGCTCTGGAGCTGGACCTGGCCAAGCCCGGCGAGCGCATCCTGATCGTCGCCGGCACGCCCTTCGGCGCCCCCGGCGCGGCCAACCTGCTGCGCCTGGCGCACGCGCCGTTCCCGGTGCGCAAGCGGTAGGCTAGGCGCTACGCATAGAGAAAAGGCCATCGCCTCGCGGCGGTGGCCTTTTTGCTTTGGGGGATGACGCCTGCGGCGACCCCCTCAGTCGCTCCGCGACAGCTCCCCCAGAAGGGGGAGCATCTTTTGGTCGCGGCGCTTCCAGATCCTCCCCCTCTGGGGAGGTGGCCCGGAGGGCCGGAGGGGGTCTTCTACGAGCCGAACGGTTCCGGCAGGAGCCGCTCATAGCCCTTCCTCACCGCGCCGTAGCATTCGCAGGCGATGGCCTCGAGGCCCTGGCGGTCGAGGATGTCGACCACGCCGCGGCGATAGCGGATCAGGCCCTTGGCCTGCAGTGCGCCGGCCACGGCGGTGACCGTGGTGCGCTGGACGCCCAGCATGTCGGCCAGGAACTCCTGGGTCAGGCTTATGGTGTCGACGTCTATGCGGTCGCGGAACCCCAGCAGCCAGCGGCAGAAGCGGGCTTCGACCGCGTGCAGGGCGTTGCAGGCCACCGACTGGATGGCGTGGCCGAACAGCGCGTCGTTGTGGCGCTCGATCAGGTCGCGCAGGATCGCGCTGCGATCGACGCCTTCGCGCAGGGCCGAGGCGCTGATGCGCGAGACCCCGCCCGGCGCCTGGACGATGGCGCGCGACAGCGACTGGCGCGGCGAGATCGCGGCCATCAGGCCAAGACCGCCTTCGCGCCCGATGGTGGCCGACTCGATGGCCGCGCCGTTCTCCATCAGCGTCATCAGCGAGATGACGCAGTCGTGCGGGAAGTAGACCGTGTCGATCGGGTCGCCGGGATCGTACAGCAGCTTCCCCTTCTCCAGGTCCTGATGGGACAGCTGGGCGGCGATGTAGCCGAAATCCTCGGGGGGCAGAGAAGCGAGCAGACGGTTCTTCAAGGGATGTAGAGGCCCTGTCATGGCGAATCGAACGCCGGCTTGCGGCAAGGGTTGCAAGCTATAGGCAGGACTGGGGTGCGGCGCTGTCAGGTAGCCGACGCAATGCAGGCGCCGTCGGGAGTAAATCGAGGTGGGGCTATATTGTGGCCGTACGGGGCGCAATAGCTCCAACTATCTCGTCTATGTCGGGTTCCCGACAAAGAGTGCTGGGCGAGGCTGAAACTACAGAGAAATCAACGAGCCGTCGCCGCCTGCCGCAAAGGAAAGGGCCGCGCCGTCGATGGCGCGGCTCTGATCGCCCGATCAGTCCGTGATCGGACTCAGGCGATGCCGATGTGGGCGCGATCGCCGAGGTCGGGCTTGCGGTCGGTGAGATTGGCCTTGGCGATTTCCCAGGCGAAGCGGATCGCGCCTCCCTTGGAGATCCACAGTTCGGCGTCGCGCACGTCGAGGCGCAGCAGCGTCAGGTGCGGGTCGTCCTGGCCGTTGGGATACCAGGCGGCCACGATCGGCGACCACCAGCGTTGGATGCGGGCGGTGTCGTGGTCGCGGCTGAGGCGGCCGCCGATACAGGCCTGGAAGTCGCCGTCCTTGGCCTGGACCACGAACATCGCATCGGCGCCCTCGGCCGCGACGGCCTGGGCGAGATCGGTGTCGTCGCGGGTGAAGAACCAGATCTGGCCGCTCTCCGGTTCGGCGAAGGCGGTCATCGGCTGATAGTGTTGGTGGCTGTGGACGAGGCCCAGCATGCCGAAGCGGGCGCTCTCGACCTCTTTCCAGAGGCGCTTTTCCACATCGGCCTTGTCGTGGGGATCGGTGCTCATGGCGTTCTCCTGCCTTCAGGGATGAGGGCAGGAGAACCGGTCGCGGGGAGGGCGGTTCCTAGGGTGGAGCTCCGCCTCGTGCGCCTAGAAACCCATCAGCCGCGCGTAGCGGTCGCGGTGGAACGACGCCCCGCCGAACAGGGCCTCGGCCACGCGGGCGCGCTTCATGTAGAGGCCGGCGTCGTGCTCGTCGGTCATGCCGATGCCGCCGTGCATCTGGACCATCTCGTTGGAGGCCAGGTGCAGCACTTCGCTGGCCTTGGCCTTGGCGAGGGACGACAGGGCGCGGGCGTCGGCGCCGGCGTCCAGGGCCTCCAGCGCGGCCTCGACGCAGGAGCGGGTGGTCTCCAGGTCGGTGAACCACTTGGCGGCGCGGTGCTGCAGCGCCTGGAACGTGCCGATCACCTGGCCGAACTGGGTGCGGGTCTTCAGGTAGTCGAGCGTGATCTCGAAGGCGGCGCTGGCCGTGCCCAGCATCTCGGCCGCCAGGCCCGCATAGGCGCGATCGAGCACGGGCTCCAGGACCGCCCAGCCCTTGTCGACCTCGCCCAGCACCGCCTCGGATCCGACCTCGACGCCGTCGAAGGCGATCTGGGCCGCGCCCCGGCTGTCGGCCAGCGACAGGTGGGTGCGAACGACGCCAGGCGCGTCGCCGGGCACGAGGAACAGGGTGACGCCGTCGGTCTGACCGCTCTGGCCCGACGTACGGGCGGCGACGATCAGCAGGTCGGCGGCCTCGCCGTCGAGGACGAAGGTCTTGGTTCCGTTCAGGGTCCAGCCGTCGACGCTTTGGGTGGCCGAGAGCGCGATCCGCGTCGGATTGTGGTGGGCGCTCTCGTCGATCGCCAGGGTGGCCACCGCCTCGCCGGTGGCGATCTTCGGCAGCCAGGCGGCCTTCTGGGCGTCCGAGCCGCCCAGTTCCAGGGCCGAGGCGGCGATCAGGGCCGTGGACAGGAGCGGGGAGGCCGCCAGGGTCTTGCCAGTCTCCTCCAGGATCAGGCCAAGGCCCAGATAGCCGAAGCCCGAGCCGTCATAGGCCTCCGGCACGACGACGCCCGCCCAGCCCATCTGGCCCATCTCGCTCCAGGCGGCCGGATCGAAGGTCTGCCCGGAGCGCTCGTTGCGCAGTTTGCGCAGGGCCGAGACCGGGGCGCTTTCCTGCGACCAGGCCTTGGCGGCGTCGCGCAGCATCGTCTGTTCTTCGGTCAGGACGGCCATGTCAGGCGCTCTCCATGTCTTGATGGCGGACGGCCCAGTCGAGGGCCTGTTCGAGACGGTCGTTGCCCCAGAAGAGCTCGCCGTCGGCGGTGACGAAGGAAGGCGCGCCGAACAGCCCGCGCTCGCGGGCCTGGCGCACGTGGTCTTTCAACTGGTCCTTGACCGCCGCCGAGGCGGCCTTGGCCAGGACGTGCTCGGGGCCCGCGCCGACGCCGGCGATCAGCGTGGCCAGAACCTCGGCGCTGGAGATATCGAGGTCGTCGACGAAATTGGCCTGGTAGACGGCGCGGCTGAAGGCCGGCGTCCAGCCGTCTTCCAGCCCGCAGATCGCCACCCGCGCAGCCAGCAGGCTGTTGCGCGGGAACTGGCTGGGGTGGTGCAGCGGCAGGCCCTCGCGGTCGCAGACCCGCTGCAGGTCGCGCCACATGTAGTCGCCCTTGACCGGGAAGGCGTTGAACGGGCTGTCGGTCAGGCCCTGCTGCTCGTTGAACAGCGGCCCGACCAGGAACGGCCGCCAAAGCACCGCCACCCCGGCCTGGGCGGCCAGATGCTCCACCCGCATGGCGGCGGGGTAGGAGTAGGTGGAGGCGAACTCGTACCAGAACTCGATCATGACCTTGTCTCCGCTGCTGGGCGGAAGGCTGTCACTGGTGATCGAGCAGGCCAAGCACGCGCTTGGCCACGACGTTCAGATTGACCTCGCTGGTGCCGCCTTCGATCGAATTGCCCTTGGCGCGGAGCATGGCGCGCAGGGCGGCGATCTCGTCGGGGGCGAAGCCTTCGCCTTCCCAGCCCAGGCCTTGGAGACCGAGCGCCTCGACCAGAAGCTCGGTGCGCTCCTGGTTCATCTTGGCGGCGGCGTACTTGATGATCGAGACGGCGGCGCTGGGGCCCGAGCCGGTCTTGGACTCCGCCTCGGCGCGGCGGACGGTCAGCATGAAGGCGTGAGCGTCCATCTTGTGGGCTGCGATGCGGGCGCGCAGGTCGCCGTCGGCGATGCGGCCTTCGCTGTCGACGCCGACATGGACCTTGGCGGCTTCCGCCACATCCAGCCCGGCGTTGCCGCCAAAGCCCGAGGCCGAGATGTTCTGGCGCTCGTACTGCAGGAGGCGCTTGGCGATCTCCCAGCCGCCGTTGACCTTGCCGACCAGCTGCTCCTTGGGAACCTTCACGTTGTCGAAGAAGGTCTCGCAGAACGGCGAGGAGCCGCTGATCAGCTTGATCGGCCGGGCCTCGACGCCCGGCGAGGTCATGTCGAACAGCACGAACGAGATGCCCTCGTGCTTCTTTGAGGTGTCGGTGCGCACCAGGCAGAAGATCCAGTCGGCCTGGTCGGCATAGCTGGTCCAAACCTTCTGGCCGTTGATCAGCCAGTGGTCGCCCTTGTCTTCGCACTTGGTCTGCAGGCTGGCGAGGTCGGAGCCCGCGCCCGGCTCGCTGTAGCCCTGGCACCAGCGGGTCTCGCCGCGCACGATTCCGGGCAGGAAGCGCTGCTTCTGTTCCTCGGTGGCGTATTCCAGAAGGACCGGGCCCAGCATCCAGACGCCGAAGCTCATCAGGGCGGGGCGGGCCTTGATGCGGCGCAGCTCCTGCTCGAGCACCTTGTTCTGGGCCTTGGAGAGGCCGCCGCCGCCGTATTGGGTGGGCCACATCGGGGCGGTCCAGCCCTTGTCGGCCATGCGGTCGAGCCAGAGCTTGGCGTCGGGGTTCTTCCATTCCGCCTTGCGGCCGCCCCAGGGGGCTTCCTTCTCGTCCGTCATCGGCGTGCGCATCGACGGCGGGCAGTTGGCCTCCAGCCAGGCGCGCGTCTCGGCGCGGAAGGTGTCGAGTTCGGTGGCGCCGAAGTCGGCCATGGCGGGCTCTCCCTGGATCGTGCCGGGCGCTTGGCGGCCCGCTTCGGCGCCCAGACTACGCCACGGAACGCGCGGAGCAAGTCGATTCAAACAATCGTTCGCATCGCCGTGCGCGACGAGAACGTCCCGGACGCGTTATAGAAGCGCCGATGACGTTTCCCGGTCCGGGATTCGCCGTTCAGGGGTCTTGATGTCCGCGCCAGAACTGAGACCCGCCGCGCTGGCGGTCGCACCGACTCTCGCGGCCATCCTGGCCGCCTCGGCCGGCGTGCTGCTGCTGGCGTCCGGCGCGACCCCGTCGGAGCCGACGCGCTTCGCCATCCTGCTGGCCTTCGCCCCGTCGGCGCTGATCGAGATCAGCCACTTCGTCTCGTCGATCATCGGCCTGGTTCTGGTGCTGCTGGCCTTCGGCCTGCGCGCGCGTCTCGACGCGGCCTGGTGGGCCAGCCTGGTCATGCTGGCCGCCGGCGCGGTCCTGGCCATCTTCAAGGGCCTGAACTGGGAAGAGACGGCGACCCTGACCGCGTTCTTCGTGGCCATCCTGCCCTTCCACGAAGCCTTCCCGCGCAAGGCGGCCCTGTCGCGCATGGAGATCACGCCCGGCTGGCTGCTGTCGGCGGCGGCCGCCATCGGCGGGGCGGCGTTCCTGGGCTGGTGGATGTTCAACCACGTCGAGTACGCCGACCGTTCGTGGATGCGGATCATGGGCGACCGCGAGGCCGCGCGCGCCATCCGCTCCTCGATCGCCGCGGCGGTGGTCCTGATGGGCATCGGCGTGTGGCGGCTGATCGCCACCCCGGCCACCCCGCCGGTCGTCGACGACACCGACCCCGATTTCGACCGCGTGCGCGCCATCCTGGCCAAGGCCGAGGCGGCCGAGCCGGCCTCGAACCTGGCCCTGCTGGGCGACAAGCGCTTCCTGTTCTCGGCCTCGGGCGAGAGCTTCCTGATGTTCGGCGTGCGTCGCCGCTCGTGGATCGCGCTGGGGCCGCCGATCGGCCGTCACGACGAGCGCATGGAGCTGTTCTGGCGCTTCCGCGAACTGGCCGACGCCCATGCCGCGCGGGCCGGCTTCTACGCCCTGGGCCCGGAAGACCTGCCCGACACCGTCGACCTGGGTCTGGCGATCCAGAAGACCGGCGAAAGCGCCATCGTGCCGCTGGAGAGCTTCTCGCTTGCCGGCCGCCGCCGTGAGGTCCTGCGTCGCAACTGGCGCAAGGCGGGCGAGGGCGGGGCGGCCTTCGAGGTTTTGCCGGCCGGCGCGGCCATGACCGTGATGGCCGAGCTGCGGGTGATCTCCGACGCCTGGCTGGCCCACCACGCCGGCGGCGAGAAGAGCTTCTCGATGGGCGGGTTCGACCCGCGCTACGTCGCCGAGTTCCCCGTCGCCCTGGTGCGTTCGGAAGGCCGCATCGTCGCGTTCGCCACCCTGTGGACCACGGCCCACAAGGCGTCGTTCTCGATGGACCTGATGCGCTACTCCGACGAGGCGCCCAAGAACATCATGGACTACCTGTTCGTCGAGCTCCTGCAGTGGGGCAAGGCGGAGGGCTACACGGCGTTCGAGTTCGGCATGGCCCCGCTGGCGGGCCTGGACGACCGTCCGCTGGCCCCGATCATGTCGCGCGTCGGCCGCCTGCTCTACGAGCGGGGCGAGGGCATCTACAATTTCCAGGGCGTGCGGCGCTACAAGGACAAGTACGACCCCGTCTGGCAGCCGCGCTACATTGCCGCGCCTCGCCGCTGGGCCATCCCTTTCCTGCTCGCCGACATCGGTCTCCTGTCGTCAGGCGGCATGTCCGGCCTGACGAAACGGCCGCGGCCTAATAGCGCGGGTCGCCCGTCTTAAGGCCCAGCAGATTGAGCGCGTGAGCGGCCAGAAGCAGGGTCGCCACCGCGCCCGCCATCATCAGCGGACGCCACGGCGCCATGCGCGGACCCTTTGCGGGGTTGGAAGGGCGCGCGCCCAGCCAGCCGAACAGCACGGTGAGGGCGATCGTCGTCGCGCCCGCGATCAGGGTCGGGATCATGTCCATGGGGCGCAGATGGCCTGCGACAATCGGCCTGGCAATAGGTTAATCCGCATTAACACATGGGAACCAAATCATCTGTACATACCTTGGTAACTGTGTCTGTTAACCTGTCCACAGGAACGCTAAATCTAGCGTTTCTCGTCGCGTTTACACGCTAGGAATCGGTGACTAGCGTGGGTCCCCAGGTGCGGGGAGAGCGATTCGCATGACTGCTGCAGCGCCATGGAGCGTAAAGGGAATCGACCCGAAGGCACGGGAGGTCGCCAAGGACCTGGCCCGTCGCTCGGGCATGACCCTTGGCGAGTGGTTGAACCGGATGATCATCGAGGGTGATTCCGCCGGTTTCGACGCGCCTCCCGCCGATCCTGTTAACGATACTGGCCGTTCGAACGGCCGCTCTGTTTACCTTGAGGCCGATCGCGCCGAGGCGCCGCCGCGCATCGAGGCGCCCGAGCATCCCGCCGACGAGGTGGGCCGCATGGCGTCGGCGCTCGACCGCCTGACCCAGCGCATCGAGGCCGCCGAGGCCCGCTCGGCCCAGGCCATCACCGGCATCGACCAGTCCGTGCGCGGCGCGCTGCAGCGCCTGTCGCATTCCGAACGCGAGCAGATCGCCGTCGCCGCCCGCTTCGAAGGCCTGGCCGACGAGATCAAGACCGAGCAGACCCGCAACGCCGAGCGCCTGCGCCGCATCGAGAACGAAGCCGCCGGCCCGCGCTCGGCCGAGGCCCTGCGCGCGCTGGAGAACGCCGTCGGCCGCGTGGCCAACCATCTTTACGAAGGCGAGGGGCGCACCCGCGAGACCCTGGCCGCTCTGGAAGCCAAGGTCGCCGCCCGCGACGCCGCGCCCGCCGCCGGTCTGGTCGACGAGGTCGTCGCCCGCCTGCAGGAGCGCCTGGAAGCCGCCGAGGCCCGCACCGCCGAGGCGCTGCAGCAGCTGGGCGGTTCGTTCCAGGCCCTGGACACTCGCCTGTCGGTCGTCGAGGGCGAGGGCGGCAGCGCCCAGAAGCGTCTCGAGGAACTGGCCGGCAGCCTGTCGGCCAAGATGGAGGCCGCCCGCGTCGAGATGGCCTCCAAGCTGCGCGAGACGGCCGACGGCCGCTTCGACCGCATGGAGCGCAAGCTGGGCGAGATGACCGCCCACATCCAGGCCGCCGAGCAGCGTTCGGCCCAGGCGATCGAGCGCATGGGCCGCGAGGTCGTTGGCCTGGCCGACGCCTTCAACCGCCGTATCCAGACCTCCGAAGCCCGCCAGGCCAATGCGATCGAGCAGGTCGGCGGCGAAGTGGCTCGCATCGCCTCCAGCGTCGAGCACAAGCTGAACCGCGCGGACAGCGTCCAGGCCCAGGCCCTGGAAAAGCTGGGCGTCGAGATCGCCCGCATCACCGAGAAGCTGGCCGAGCGCATCAGCGCCTCGGAGCGCCGCAACGCCCTGGCCATCGACGATGTCGGCGACCAGGTGGTTAGGGTTACCGATCGCCTGAACCAGCGCGCCGAGCGCAGCTCGCAGGAACTGATCGACCGTATCCGTCAGTCCGAAGAGCGCACCGCCCGCCTGCTGGACGAGGCGCGCGAGAAGATCGACACCCGCCTGGCCGACGCTCAGCGTCGCCTGGCCGAGACGCCCGCTGCTGCGCCGGCTCCGGCCCGCCAGGCCGCGCCCGCACCGTCGCCCTTCGACACCGATCGCTTCTCGTTCGGCGGCGAGGCCGTCTCCGAGGACGTGTTCGAGCAGCCGGCCTTCCCGCAGTCCGGCTTCCAGGCGCCCGTCGCGCCGGCCGCCGTAGCGGCGTCCGCCCAGGCCCCGACCGTCGACACCGGCTGGTCCGCCTCGGGCGGCTTCGACGCCGGCTTCCCGGTCGAGGAGCCCCAGGCGCCCGGTTTCGCCGACGAGGACTTCGAGGCCGCCGACGGCTTCGCCGCGACCCCGCAGGTCGAGGCGCCGTCGTTCGAGGCCGACGCCTTCGATCCCGAGCCCGAACTGCCGATGGCGCCGCCCCGCGCGCTGTCGACCCGCGAGGTCATCGAGCAGGCCCGCGCCGCCGCCCGCGCCGCGGCCGCCGGCGCCGAAACCAAGGCCAAGGCGAAGACCAAGGCCGACAAGGCCGCCGCCAAGTCGCTGTTCGCCGGCTTCGGCAAGGCGCTGCAGAAGAAGGACAAGCGTTCGTCCTCGACCCTGGTCACCGCGCTGCTGGTTTCGGCCGGCGCAGCGGCCCTGGGCGTCGGCACGGCGGGCCTGACCCTGCTGCCCAAGGATGGCGACGGTCCGCTCAACGACCGCGTGGCCCGGGCCATCGCCGGCCGCGCCGCCGACGTCGAGATCAAGACCGGCGAGGCCGACACCACCCCGGCCCAGCCGCGCGTGGCCATGGCCGTAGTGACCCCGGCCGCCCAGTCGGGCGCGACGGCCGCCGAAGCCGAGGCCCCCGCCGTCGACGACGGTTCGGCCCTTCTCGCCGAAGCGGTCAGCCGCCTGGAAGCCAAGGACCGCGGCGGCATCGCGCTGCTGCGCAAGGCCGCCAACCTGGGCCAGCCCAAGGCCCAGTTCCTGCTGGCCAAGATGGCCGAGATGGGCGAGGGCGGCGTCAAGAAGGACATGGCCGAGGCCCGTCGCTGGTACGAGCGCTCGGCTCAGGGCGGCGATCCCAGCGCCATGCACAACATCGCCCTGTTCGCCTATCGCGGCGACGGCGGCGACAAGAACCTGACCACGGCCGCCAACTGGTTCCGCAAGGCCGCCGAGACCGGCCTCGTCGACAGCCAGTTCAACCTGGCCCAGCTGTACGAGAACGGCCGCGGCGTCGCCCAGAACCCGGCCGAGGCCTATCGCTGGTACCTGATCGCTGCCCGCGCCGGCGACGTCGACGCCCGCGCCCGCGCCACGGCGCTGCGCGGTCAGCTGACGCCGGAAAGCCAGCGCATCGCCGAACGCTCGGCCGAAGCCTTCCGCTCGCGTCTGGCCGCCGCGCCGCGCACCACCCAGGTGGCGACCGCCGCCGCGCCGTCGACCGGCATGGCCACGGCCCAGCGCGCCCTCTCCAGCCTGGGCTATTACCAGGGTCCCAAGGACGGTGTTTCCTCGCCGGCCCTGCGCATGGCCATCCAGGCCTATCAGCGCGACCAGAACCTGCCGGCCTCCGGCGCGCTGGACGGCGAGACCCTCAGCCGCCTGTCGGCCTTCGCGCGCTGACCGCGCGCCGGCCTCTGTCGATCGAAAAACGCCCTCGGAGCCCGCTCCGGGGGCGTTTTGCTGTCTACTTACGGCGTGGACCTGGGCGCCGACCTCGGTAATAGTCACCGTTTCGACGCAAACCGGGCCGGGTGAAACAATCCAAGGGCCGGTTTGGACTAGGGTTTGCGCGGTCGGCCGGGACGCTGGCGATCGCGAACGGGGCGGGGGAAGGTCTTCGGACCTGCCGGAGGAGTGACGAGCTGATGACGGACCACGTGACCGAACGCGTGCCTGTTCCGCGCGCCGTATGGGTGTTCGGCCTGTGCACCCTGGCGCCCTTCGTCATAGCGTCCGGCCTGTTCTGCTATGGACCGCAGGGACAGCGCGGACCGGCGCTGGTGGCGTTGCTGGCCTATTCGACCGCCATGCTCTCCTATCTGGGCGGCGTGCGTTGCGGGCTCGAGATCGACCATCTGCGGCCGCGCTGGGCGACGCTGGGCCTTTCGCTGCTGCCGCCGCTGGCCGGCGTGGCGCTGATGCTCGGCGCCGAGCGCTTCGGTCCCGCCTGGCAGCTTTCCGGCTTCCTGTTCGTGTTCCTGCTGCAATGGCTGTGGGACGTCACCAGCCACGAAGGCCCGGCCTGGCGTCCGCGCCTGCGCACCCTGCTGACCACCGGCGCGGCCCTTTCGCTGGCCTTCGCGCTGGAACAGGCGCTGGCCCTTTAGGCCAAGGCCTCCCGAAGCAGCACCATCGACAAGGCGCCGGGGCCGAGCAGAGCCAGGCCGAGCAGCGCCGCGGCGATGCGTGCTCGCCTCCAGCCCAGGCCGCAGAACACCAGCCCGACGGCGGCGATCGCCAGCGAGAAGACGAACCACGAAATGTGGAACTCCGCCCGTCCAGCGCCCACCGACAGCTGCATGAGCAGCGCGTAGGGCGCGACCGAGGCCAAGAGGCAGATCAACGCCCCGAACAGATAGGCCATGAAGGGCCTCCCCACCGCCGCCGTGGCGACAGTATCGGCCGCGCGCCCGAGGCGTGAAGCGCTTTCTGGCGGCGCGTGAAGCCCGCGCCGGGCCTACCGCGCGGCCACGGCCTTTCTCGCCAGCGGATCGCTCAGGCAGGCCGAGGCCACGGCGTGGTTCAGCTTGGCCTTCTTCTTTTCCAGCCGGTGGGTCAGGGCCGTGCCGGCCGCGGCGCCGGCGAACGGGACCACCACGTTGCCGCCCACGCCCACCACGGCGCGCACGATACGGTGCTCGTTGTACTGTTCGGCTTCCGCGCGGGCCTTGCGGCACTTGGCGCTGTCATAGCGCGGATGGCTGGCGTCGAGCCTGGCGACGGTGTCGCGCGGGGCGGGATTGCTGGCGCAGGCCGACAGGACCAGAAGGGCGGCGACGCTCGGGATCAGCGGGCGCATGGGGCGCGGTCTCCCGGGTGGACGTTTCCGGGCAAACGCCGCCGGACGCCCGGGCGATCCCAGGGCCTAGCTTGCGTCAGTCGGGCCGCAGCGACTTGGGCCCCACCGCGTGCACGCGCCTGCCGCCCAGCGCCCCGGCCAGGGGCGGGGCGGCGAACAGGCCGGCGAAGGCCTGGTCCAGGATGTTCAGACCCCCCGTATAGGCGCCGAAGGCCGGCAGGATCAGGCGCTGGCCGTCGGTGACGAAGCAGCGCTTGCGCACGCTGCCGCGACCGCTGGAGACCCGGGCGGCCGGGTGCAGGTGGCCGGCCACTTCGCCGGGCTGGACGCCGGGCTCGGGCTCGTGGCGCAGGATCAGGCCGCCGATGGCCATCTCGTCGATGACCTGGCCGGGCAGGGCGCGGGGGCCGTCGGCGTCGTGGTTGCCCACCGCCCAGATCAGGTCGCGGCCGACGGCGAGCGCGCGCAGGCGGTCGGCGTCGTCGGCCGCCAGGCGATCCTCGGCCGCGCCGTCGTGGAAGCTGTCGCCTAAGAAGATCAGCGTCGCCGGCTCCAGCGCCGCCACCTCGGCTTCAAGACGGGTCAGGGTCTCGCGGGTGTCGTAAGGCGGCAGCATCTGGCCGAAGCGCGCGGCGTAGGACGAGCCCTTCTCGAAGTGCAGGTCGGCGACCACCAGCGCGCGCTCGGACGCCAGCCACAGGGCGCCGGAGCCGCGCAGCAGCACCGTGCGTCCGGCCAGCAGCACGGCGAGCCCTCCACAGTCACTGAGCTGGAACTTCGTCACTAGGAAAGCGCCTCCGCGATCAAGTCTTCCTCCGCCTCGGCCAGGATCATCTCGCCGGCTGCGTCGCCGGGCGCGCGCTCGCGGCCGATCTCCAGCATGATCGGCACGGCGAAGGGCGAAACCTTGTCGAGCGCCGCATGGCGGATGCGGCCCTTGATGCGGGCCAGCAGGTCGCCCAGACGCGCCACGTCCAGCTGGCCGGTCGCGGCGTCCATGCGGGCGCAGCGCAGCAGCAGGTGGTCGGGCTGGTGCTTGCGCAGCACGTCATAGATCAGGTCGGTCGAGAAGGTGACCTGCCGCCCCGACTTCTCCTCGCCAGGATAGCGCCGCTCGATGAGGCCGCCGACCAGGGCGCAGGCCTTGAAGGCGCGCTTCATCAGGAAGCTCTCGTTCAGCCAGTCCTCGAGGTCGTCGCCCAGCATGTCCTGGTCGAAGAGGTCAGGCAGGTCGAGTTCGTCCATCGGCCGCAGCGACCAGATGTTCAGCGCATAGTCGTTGCAGACGAAGCCCAGCGGGCCGACGCCCAGCCGGTCCAGCCGCCGGGTCAGCAGCATGGCCAGGGTGGTGTGGGCCAGGCGCCCCTCGAACGGGTACATGACCATGTGGAACCGCTTCCCGCGAGGGAAGGTCTCCAGCAGCATCTCGTCCTCGTCGGGGATGAGCGAGCGGGCCTTCTGATAGGCCATCCACTCCTGCACGTCGGGGGGCAGGGCGGTCCATTCGGCCTCGTCGTGCATCATCTTGCGCACGCGGCTGGCCAGATAGGTCGACAGCGGGAACTTCGAGCCGCCCCAGCTGGGCATCTTCGGGTCCTTCGCCGGGGCTGGGCTGACATAGGCGTCGGCGCCGACCAGGCTGTTGAACTGCCAGACCTGGCCGGCGAACACGAAGGTGTCGCCCGGCGTCAGCTGTTCGAAATAGCCTTCCTCGGCCTCGCCGATCTTGCGGCCGCCGCGCGCGCGGTCAGCAAAAGTGGAAGCCGGTTTTGCGTCTGACCGCGCGCCACTCAAAGTAGGCGCGCTCCCAGAGCGCGACGGCCTGCGGCCGCCGCCGATGCGGACGTTGACCACGGCCGGCGAGACGATGGCCCCGACGTTCATGCGGTGGCGCTGGACGACCTGGGCGTTGCGGGCCTTCCAGAAGCCGTCCTTGTCCTCGACGATCCGGCGGAAGCGGTCGTAGGTCTTCAGCGCGTAGCCGCCGGTGGAGACGAAATCGACGACGGTCTCGAAGTCTTCCCAGGAGAGGTCGGCGTACGGGCCGGCGCTGCGAACCTCGTCATAGAGGTCGACCAGCCTGAAGGGCTCGGAGCAGGCGCAGCCCATGACGTGCTGGGCCAGGACGTCGAGGGCGCCGACGCGGGCCGGCTCGCCGTCGAGGTGGTTTTCCAGGATGGCGTCGGCGGCGGCGCGGCACTCCAGCATCTCGAAACGGCTGGCGGGCACGAACAGGGCGCGGCTGGGCTCGTCCAGCCGGTGATTGGCGCGGCCGATCCGCTGGACCATCCTGGAGGCCCCCTTGGGCGCGGCCAGCTGGATGACGAGATCGACGTCGCCCCAGTCGATGCCCATGTCCAGGGTCGAGGTGCAGACCACGGCGCGCAGGTCGCCGCGGGCCATGGCCGCCTCGACCTTGCGCCGCTGCTCGGCCGACAGGCTGCCGTGGTGCAGGGCGATCGGCAGGCCGTCGTCGTTGAGCTTCCACAGCTCCTGGAAGGCGAACTCGGCCTGAAAGCGCGTGTTGACGAAGACGAGGGCGGTCCGCGACTGGCGGATGATCTCGTAGACCTCGGCCATGGCGTGCTGGGCGGTGTGCCCCGCCCACGGCACGCGGCCGCCGGAGACCAGAACCTCCACGACCGGCTGCGCGCCGCCCGAGCCGAGGACGAGGTCGACGGACGAGGCGTCGATCCTCCCCCGTTGGGGGAGGTGGCCCGGAGGGCCGGAGGGGGACGGCCGCAGGCCGGCGCTAGCCCCCTCCGTCGGCTTCGCCGCCACCTCCCCCAGGGGGGGAGGATCTTCTTGTCGGTGTCTACCCAGCCACCGTCTCACCAGATCCGGATCATCCACCGTCGCCGAAAGCCCCACCCGGCGCAGCCGCGGTGCGAAGGTCTGCAGGCGCGCGATGTCCAGCGCCAGCAGGTCGCCGCGCTTGGAGGGCCACATGGCGTGGGCCTCGTCGACGATCACGCACGATAGGTCGGCGAAGTATTCCCGCGCGCCCTCCCAGGCGCAGAACAGCGCCAGTTGCTCGGGCGTGGTCAAAAGGATGTCGGGCGGTCGGATGCGCTGGCGGGCCTTGCGGCTCTCGCCGGTGTCGCCGGTGCGGCTCTCGGCGACGATGGAGAGGCCCATCTCGCGGATCGGGGTCATCAGGTTGCGCTCGACATCGACGGCGAGCGCCTTGAGCGGCGAGATGTAGAGGGTGTGGATCCCGGCCGGGGTGTTGCGCGGCGCCCGTTCGGCGAGCTCGATCAGGCTGGGCAGGAAGCCGGCCAGGGTCTTGCCGCCGCCGGTGGGGGCGATCAGCAGGGCGTCGCGGCCGGCCTTGGCCTTCTCGATCATCGCCAGCTGGTGGGCGCGCGGAGACCAGCCGCGGGCGGCGAACCACTCGGAAAAACGCGGGGGAAGCAGGTCGGCCGGAACCATCGCGGTGGCTATAGCATGTTCCTGTTCTGTTTCTGGCGGGGAATCGACATTAGCCACCGAACGGCGTGCGAAGTTTGCGTATCTCGGCGGAGGTTTCTACGGTCGCGCTCGAAGTTTCCCGGAGTTCGCCCATGTCCCGCCGCGCCGCCCTTCTGCTGACCGCCGCCCTGGCCCTGCCGGCTTTGGCCCACGCGCAGGACAGCGCTCCGATCGACCCGGCCAAGCTGTCGGAGATCACTCGCGTGCTGGCCAGCGACGAGTTCCTGGGCCGCGCCCCGGGCGGTCCGGCCGAGCAGAAGACCACCGATTACATCGCCGGGCAGTTCAAGGCGCTGGGCCTGGAGCCGGCCGGCGACGCCGGGTCCTACACCCAGAAGGTGCCGCTGGTGCACACCCGCATCGACGGTCCGGTGGCGATGAGCTTTTCGACCGCCGGCGGCGCGATGGCCCTGGCCCAGGGCGAGCAGGCCCAGGTCATGACCCTGCTGCCGGTCGACAAAGTGGCGATCAAGGACGCCCCGCTGGTCTTCGTCGGCTATGGCGTCAGCGCGCCCGAACGCGGCTGGGACGACTTCAAGGGCGCGGACCTGAAGGGCAAGGTCGCCGTCTTCCTGATCAGCGACCCCGATCTGGAAGCCGAGGCCGGCGAGCCCGCCTACGGCAAGTTCGGCGGCAAGGCGGCCACCTACTACGCCCGCTGGACCTACAAGTACGAGGAGGCCGTGCGCCGTGGCGCGGTCGGCGCCCTGATCGTCCACGAAACCCTGGGCGCGGGTTACGGCTGGAGCACGGTGAAGGCCTCGAACGGCGAGGGCTACGACATCGTCCGCCCCGACCCGGCCAAGGAGAAGCTGCAACTGCAGGGCTGGATCCAGCGGGACGTGGCCGTCGACCTCTTCAAGCGCTCGGGCCTGGACTTCGAGGCCCTGAAGCGCTCGGCGCGCGAGCCGTCGTTCAAGCCGGTGGCGCTGAAGGGCGCGGCGTTCTCGGCCGCCTACAAGGTGGCTCATGAGCCGATGGTCAGCCACAACGTGGTTGCCAAGCTGCCGGGCACGACCCACGCCGACGAGAGCATCATGTACGCCGCCCACTGGGACGCCTACGGCGTGGGCGCGCCGGACGCACAGGGCAAGACCATCCGTCCGGGCGCGGCCGACGACGCCATCGGCGTGGCCGGGGTGATCGAGGTCGCACGGGCCTTCAAGCAAGGACCCGCGCCGCAGCGCTCGATCGTCTTCGCCGCCTGGACCGGCGAGGAGCGGGGCCTGCTGGGTTCGGAGTACTACGCCGTGAAGGCCGGCGACGCCGCGCTCGGCAAGATGGCCGCCAACTACACCCTCGACGTGCTGCAGACCGCGGGGCCCGCCAAGGACATCGTGCTGGTCGGCGCCGGCCAGAACGAGCTGGAGCAGGGCCTGGCCAAGGCCGCGGCCGCGCAGGGGCGCACCGTGACGCCGGACGCCAAGCCCGAACGGGCGCTGTTCTACCGCGCCGACCACTTCTCGCTGGCCAAGCGCGGCGTGCCGGTGCTGCTGGTGATGGGTCTGGGCGGCGGCGCTGACTTGCTGAACGGCGGCCGCGCGGCCGGCGACGCCTGGGTCGCCGACTACACCGCCCGCTGCTACCACCAGCCTTGCGACGCCTGGAGCGCCGACTGGGACCTGCGCGGCGCGGCCCAGGACGTGGCCCTGGTCTATGAAGCCGGCAAGGCGATCGCCAACTCGCGCGTCTGGCCCGACTGGAACGCGGGCTCGGAGTTCAAGCCGGTGCGCGCGGCCAGCGCGGGCCAGCGGAAGTAGGGGCTTTTCACTCCATCCTGGTTTGTCATCCCGGCCGGAGGATTGCGTGAGCGATCCGTAGAGCCGGGATCTCCCACGTCGGCCGTATCGGAACCGTGGGAGGTCCCGGCGCTCCGCTCCGCTACGGCCGGGATGACAAGCAAGAAGGGGAAAGCAGTTCCCCGTTCGTTTCCCCGCGCCGAAGTGTTAATCACTCCCCGTGAGCGCGCTTCCCCCGAATCTTGACCTTGCCCCGGCTCTGGTGGTGCTGCCCGGCCCGCGCGCCGGGCTGGCCGACGGCTCGGGCGAGGGCCGGGTGATCCGGCCGCCGGACGCACGCGACCTCTTCGAGCATGGGCCGGTGCTGGTGGCCCACGCGGCCATGACCGCCAAGCGCCTGAACCTGCACGCGCCGATGCGCTATCCCGGCATCTTCGACGTGCTGGAGCTCTATGCCTTCACCCGGCCGGCGACCTTCTGCGCGCCGTCGTCGGTGGGCCTGGCCATGGCGCTGGGTCTGCCCGAGCCGAAAGGCGCCGCCGCCCAGGCCCAGACCCTGCGCGAGGCCGCCGACTTCTTGCTGCGTGAACTGGCCCTTACCCCGCGTCCGTCGCGCGAGGAGGCCCTGGCCGTGGCCGAGACCCTGGCCCGGGCCGGCTGGTCGTGGGGGCCGGCGGCGGTCGGCGCCCTGCGCTCGGTTCCGGTCGGCAACCAGTTTCGCAGCTCGGGCCTCGATGTCTGGAGCCGTCTGGTCGAATGGGAGGACCACGCGCCGCTGGGCGAGCCGCTGTCGCGTCCCATCGATCCCGAGGTCGCCTCCGAACGCCTGAAGTCGCTGCTCACCCGCGCGGGCCTCGACGAGGTGCGCGAGGCTCAGGACACCTACGCCCGCGAGGCCTCGTTCGCCTTCCAGCCCCGGGAGCGCGAAGGCGAACCCCGGATGATGCTGGCCGAAGCCGGCACGGGCGTCGGCAAGACGCTCGGCTATCTGGCCCCCGCCAGCGTCTGGGCCGAGGCCAACGGGCCCTCGGTGTGGATCAGCACCTATACGCGGGCTTTGCAGCGCCAGATCGAGCGCGAGAGCGCGGCCATCTATCCCGACCCGCAGGTGCGCGCCCGCAAGGCGGTGGTGCGCAAGGGCCGCGAGAACTACCTGTGCCTGCTGAACCTGCAGGAGCAGGTCAACAGCGCCCAGCTGGGCAACGGCGACCTGGTGGGCCTGGCCCTGGCCGCGCGCTGGGCTCGGGTCAGCCGCGACGGCGACATGACCGGCGGCGACTATCCGGCCTGGCTGCCGACCCTGTTCGCCGTGCAGCCCTCGGCCCAGGCCAGCGCCGCCAACCTGGTCGACCGCCGGGGCGAGTGCATCCACGCCGGCTGCCAGCACTATCGCGTTTGCTTCATCGAAAAGGCCGTGCGGGCCTCCAAGCGCGCCGACATCGTCATCGCCAACCACGCCCTGGTCATGACCCAGGCGGCCTTCGACGGCGCCCGGGC
Source organism: Caulobacter sp. 602-2 (assembly GCF_011043625.1). Lineage (GTDB taxonomy): Bacteria > Pseudomonadota > Alphaproteobacteria > Caulobacterales > Caulobacteraceae > Caulobacter. The sequence continues at coordinate 81,071 of NZ_JAAKGT010000008.1, read as the reverse complement.
GGCGCGGGGCCTGAAGGGCGACAATGAGACCACGGCGGTCAAGCGGGTGGTGTTCGACGAGGGCCACCACCTGTTCGACGCCGCCGACAGCGCCTTCTCGGCCGCCCTGTCGGGCGCGGAGGCCGCCGAATTGCGCCGCTGGATCCGTGGCCCCGAAGGGCGCGGACGGCGGGGCAGGGGGCTGGAGGCGCGCCTGCTCGACATCCTGGGCGACAAGGAAAGCGCCCGAGCGGCGCTGAGCGCCGTGATCCAGGCCGCCACGGCCCTGCCGGGCGAGGGCTGGTCGGGCCGCATCGCGCCGCCGGACGGGCAGGTCAATCCGATCGGGCCGATCGAGAGCTATCTGGTCGCGGTCATCGAGCAGCTGCGGGCGCGGACCAGCGATCGCGGCGGGCCGGAACTGGGCCTGCAATGCGCCGCGCGCCCCGCCGTCGACCTGGTGCGCGAGCGCGCCGGCGAGGCCGCCCGCGCCCTGGCCGGGATCGAGGCGCCGCTGCTGGCCCTGGCGCGCCAGCTGGAGGACGTGCTCGACGAGGACGCCGAGCACCTGGGCCCGTCCGAACGCGCCCGCATCGAGGGCGCGCTGCGGGGCCTGGACCGCCGGGCCCGGATGACCCTGCCGGCCTGGCGCTCGATCCTGAAGGCCATCGACGAGGACGCCCCGGATTCGCTCGAGGGGGAGGATCCCGACTTCGTCGACTGGTTCGAGGCCACCTTCCTGTACGGGCGCGTCGTCGATGCGGCCTGCCGTCGCCACTGGGTGGATCCGACCGAGCCGCTGCGGGCCGCGGTGCTCAGCCCCGCCCACGGCGTGCTGGTGACCAGCGCCACCCTGGTCGACCCGGCGCTGGAGGACCCCTTCGCCCTGGCCGAGATGCGCACGGGCGCGGCTCGTCTGCCCCAGCCGCCCAAGGTGCTGCGCCTGGTCTCGCCCTTCGACTACGAGAAGAACGCCCGCGCCTTCGTCGTCACCGACGTCAACAAGGAGGACGCGCGGCAGGTCTCGGCGGCGATGCGCGAGCTCTTCCTGGCCGCCAACGGCGGGGCCCTGGGCCTGTTCACCGCCATCCGCCGGCTGAAGGCCGTGCACGAGCGCATCGCCGCCCCCCTGGCCGACAAGGGCCTGCCGCTCTACGCCCAGCACGTCGATCCGCTGGAGGCCGGCGCCCTGGTCGACATCTTCCGGGCCGAGGAGGACGCCTGCCTGCTGGGCACGGACGCGATCCGGGACGGCGTCGACGTGCCGGGGCGCTCGCTGCGGCTCTTGGTCTTCGACCGCGTGCCCTGGCCGCGTCCGGACATCCTGCACAAGTCCCGTCGCACCAAGTTCGGCGGCAAGGGCTACGACGACTCGATCGCCCGCGCCCGGATCAGCCAGGCTTTCGGCCGACTGATCCGCAGGGCCGACGACCGGGGCGTCTTCGTGATGCTGGATGCGGCCGCGCCCACGAGGCTCTTTTCAAGTCTGCCCGAAGGGGTGACCATCGAGCGACTCACGCTCGTGGAAGTCATTGAAGCGACGGCCGCATTTCTGTCCGAAGCGCGCGATTAAACGAGCCGTGATGATCCTCCGTGGGGGGAGGGTATCAGGAGGATGGTTTTGCGGTTTCGTATCGGGGCGACGGCCCTGTTGTTCGCCGGTCTGGTGGCCGGCTCTGCGTCTGCGCAGGAGTTCGTGCGCGGCGATTGCCTGAACGTGGTCCAGCCGACGCGCGGCCTGCGGTTCGAGAATGACGATCACGCCCGCTGGTACAAGCGGTTCTGGACCGGCAACTGCCAGGACCTGTCGCTGTGCTTCCCCGGCTCGCCCAACTGGAACGACATCGTCACCAAGCTGCTGGTCAAGGGCGGCCCGTCCGAGAAGCCTGCGCTGCTGCCCAAGGCCTGCAGGCTGGGCCAGCTGATCGGCATGGAATGGGCGCGCGATCGCCGCATCAAGCGGATCTCGACCCAGGACCTCAAGCGCTTCTCCAACATCCTCGACGACGCCGGCGACCCGCTGAAGGGCGTCGAGGCGGTCGAGGTCAAGGCGCGCGCCCTGCTGTCCAAGCCGCAGGGCTGACCTTCGGGCCGAGCCGCCCCCGAACCGTCGTATTGACGACGTGGGGCCGTCGAATTTGTGCAATCGAACGCGTATAGAGGAGCGGTCGGGGAGAAGAGCAGCAAAGGGAGCGATCCTTATGGCCGCAGCGCGCCTGACCACCACCGATATCGCCATCGACGACAAGGCCGCGCCCAGCGAGGTCCGCTCGTCCCGCGCGCTCGTGCAGGCGGTGCGCTGGCGCAGCGGCCTGTCCCAGGCCGAGTTCTCGCGGGCCTTCGCCATTCCGCTGCCTGTGCTGAGCGAACTGGAGCATGGCGAGGCGCGCCCGGACGCCGCCATGCTGGCCTATCTGCGTGTCATCGACCACGCCCCCGACGTGGTGCGTGAAGCCTTGACGCGCGCGGGGCTCTAGCGGGCCACGCAGGGATGGCCCAGAAGGGGAGCGCTTTTCCCACCTGCGGATTACGAGATGTCCGATCCTGAAGACTACAGCCGCGGCTTCGGCGGCGAGGCCCTGGCCGCCCGCCTGAGGCGCGTCTCCGACCGGATCGATCGCGACGGCGCCCGGGTCTATGCCGCCCGGGGGATCCGGTTCGAGCAGCGCTGGTACGGCGCCCTGCGCCAGCTGGTGGAGCATGATCGCCCGATGGGCGTGGGCGAGATCGCCGCGATCCTGCGCATCACCCACGTCTCGGTCAGCGAGGCCAGCCGCTCGATGGAGAGGGCCGGCCTGATCGTTTCCCGGGCCTCGCCCGAGGACGGCCGGCGCAGGCTGCTGGAACTGACCGAGCAGGGCCGGGCGATGGCCGCCCGGCTGGCCCCGCTCTGGGACGCGTTCAACACCGCCGCGCGAGAGCTCGACGCCGAGGCCGGCCACTTGGTCCGCCTGCTCGACCAGCTCGACGACGCCCTGGACCGCCGGTCGATGTTCGAACGGATCATGTCGGGAATTTCATTGGACGAAGGCGAGGTCGGTATAGATATGTAGGTGCCTACATATATTCCTTCGAGGGGATCATGAGCACCACGCGTCGCATCTTCCTGGGAACGGCGGCCTCCATGCTGGCGGTCTGCGCGTCCGGGTCGGCCAACGCCGCCGGCCAGGCCTTCGCCATCAACGGCAACCTGATGCTGCCCATCGATCCGGAAAAGCCGGTCGACCAGGCGATGCGCGACATGGTCAGGGCCTCAGGCCTGACGGCGGCCAAGCAGACGATCGGCGGGCCTGGCACGGAGACGCGGGCCGAGACCGCGCAGTCCATAGCCGGCCTCGACAAGGCCGTGGCGCTCAATCCCGACCTCTATCTCAAGGTCGCCTCGGTCGCCGACTTCGCGCGGGCCAAGGCCACCAAGCGCCTCGGGATCATCTATTCGTTCGAAGCGTCGGAGATGCTGGAGGGCGACCTCGCCGCCATCGACCAGTTCCGCGCCGCGGGCGTGCTGGTCATGGGGCTGAGCTACAACCGCACCACGCCGTTCGCGTCGGGCACGATGTCGTCGCCGTCCACGGGCCTGACTGAGCTGGGCCGCCGCGCCGTCGAGCGGATGAACGCCTTGGGCGTGACGATCGACGTCAGCCACAGCGACGAGCCGTCCAGCCTGGGCGCCGTCGCCGCCTCGAGCAAACCCGTCCTGATCACCCATGGGGGCGCCAGCGCCGTTCACGTCCATCCGCGCAACAAGTCCGACCGGCTGATGCGGGCCATGGCCGAGCGGGGCGGGGTGATGGGGATCTACGAGTTGTCCTACCTGACCGACCCGACGGCCCAGCCCTCGCTGGACGTCTATTTCGCTCACCTGACCCACGCCCTGAAGGTCTGCGGCGAGGATCATGTCGGCATCGGCAGCGACGCCCTGCTGTGGCCGTTCGACACCTCGCCCGAGAGCATGGCCCAGTGGAACAAGAGCCTGGAAGAGCGCAAGGCCGCCGGCGTGGCTGCGCCGGGCGAGGGTCCGCCGCCGTTCGTGGTCGGCCTGAACCGCGCCGACCGCTTCACCGTCATCGCCGAAGAGCTGCGGCGGCGGGGCTACGGCGCGCGGGTGGTCGACAAGGTGCTGGGCGGCAACTTCCAGCGGGTCTTCACCGAGACCTGGACCGCCTAGCTAGTCCTTCTTGCGCTTCTGCGAGAACAGCCAGGCCCGCCAGGTCTCGTCGTGCATCATGTCGGGCGGCACCACGTGGGCCATGCCCGAATAGGAGACGAAGCGCACGTTCCCGCCGGCGTTGGCCAGGGCGCCGGCCCAGGCCAGGTCGGGGGCGTAGGGGTTCTCTCGGTCCTTGTCGCCGTGGACGATCATCACCGGGGTCGGGGCGACCTTGGCCGCCAGGGCGCGTTCGGGCGGCACGCCGGAGAAGGCCGCCACGGCCGCGAACTTTCCCGGCGCCAGCGCCGCGGCGTTCATCGCCGCCGAGCCGCCCATCGAGAAGCCGACGAGATAGATGCGGTCGGTGTCGATCGGCAGGCGGGCCGACAGGTCGTCGATCAGCGCCAGGACGGCCGGCAGGCTGGCGCCCGGACGCGAGGCCAGCAGCCGGTCGGCGCCCTTGGCGTAGTTGGCGGTGCGGGTCGGCGCCTGGGGCGCCAGCACGAAGGCCGGGAAGGTCTTGGCCACGCCGGGACGCGCCCAGCCGCGCACGAAGGGGCCCATCTGGGCCTTGTTGTCGTGGCCCACCGCGCCCGAGCCGTGCAGGATCACCACCAGGGGCAGCTTTTCCTTCGTGGCCGGCGACAGCAGGCGGTAGGGCAGGCGCACGCCGTCCGGCCCGGTGAAGCTGTCGGCGGCGAAGGCTTCGAGCGGCGGCAGGTCGGCCGGTGTCGGGCTGAGCGGCGTGGTCGCGTAGTTGCGCGTCTCGACCGCCAGCTTGGGCGCGGGCGCGCGATCCGGCGCGGGCGTCGAAGCGCAGGCGCCGAGCAAAAGGCAGGCGAGCAACGTAAGCGGCTTTTGCATGGCGTTTGCATAGCCTGCTTCGCGCCGCTTGTCTGGGGGGCGAGCAACCCCGGCCGTGGGCTGGGGGTTTATCTCCCGACGCCCTCGCGGGCGAAGCACGGGAGAAACCGGTCATGATCGGTCACAGGCATCATCAGGAAGACGGCCGCCATTTCACGCACGGCACCTCGTCGACGACCGCCGATTGCGCGGCTGAGGGCAAGCTGCGTCCGGAGGACCGTCACATCGAGGCGCCGCACGCCAGGCGCGCCGACCGGCCCCTGGCCGACAACGAAAAGCACGACCAACTGGCCGAGAAGGTCGAGTGCTCGGAAAGCCGCCAGGAAGCCCTGCTGGACGAGGGCTTGGAGGAAAGCTTCCCGGGCAGCGACCCGGTCAGCGTCAAGCGGATCACCTGACGGCGATCAGGCCTCGCGCGGGAAGCGCGCGGCGGCGCGGGAGGCGAAGCTGCCGCGGGCGGCTTCGCCTTCCGTCGCGCCGGCGCCGGGCATGACGACGCTGCTCTTGCGGCGACGGCGGCGCTGGCGCTGGGCGGAGATGTCGGAGAAGCGCATGGCGCCACGTTCGCGGGCGTCGCGACGCACCGCCTCGATGTGGCTGGCCAGATAGACGACCGCGATCCCGGCGACGTCGGCGGCCAGGTCGGTGAAGCTGGCGCTGCGATGGGCGAACAGCTGGGCGATCTCGGCGCTGGCGCCCAGCAGGATCGCGGCGATCGCCAGGTCGTTGCGGCGCATCTTCGGGAAGGCCAGGAAGGCGACCGCCGTCAGCCCGCCGAAGGCCAGGGCGTGTGCGGCCTTGTCGCTGAGCCCGAAGGCCTGCTCCAGCCCCTGGAACGGACCGAGCATCAGGGTTACGGCGCTGGCCGCTCCCAGGAAGAGCACGGCCTTGGCGGCGGTAACGACATGGTTGGGCGTCAGCATGGGCTCGGCTCGCGGTGGAGCCCTGAGTCCTAAGCCCGCATGCCTCGCAAACCGTGAAGGAACACGGTCAACGGAAGATGACTATTTCTTCGGCTGGGCGGGCGCGGGCTTGGCGGCCACGTCCTTGGCCGTCTTCCAGGCGTGGTAGGCCTCCAGGTAAGGTTGCCGGCGCAGGATTCTGGAGGCGGGATCGACGATCACCGGAACGGCGCCGCCCACCCGCACGCGGCCGGTCCCGTCGGCCATCGAGAGCGTCACCACCTTGCTGCCCACCTTCACCTCGACCGGCATCGGGAAGCGCCCGGCCGGGGTCTTCCAGGCCAGCACCAGGTCATCGCCCTCGCGGGTCTCGACCAGGTCCGGCAGGGCGGCGTGGCGCAGATAGGCGTCGAAGAACCAGCGATAATCGGCGCCGGTTGCGTCGTTGACGGCCTTGATGAAGTCCTCGGTCACCGCATAGCGCGGGGCGAAGTTGCCGGGCCTGGGATCGGGGCGGCCATAGACGAGCACGCGGGTGGCGGTGAAGAAGGCCTCGTCGCCGATCAGGCCGCGCAGCGTGTGCAGCATGTTGGCGCCCTTGTAGTAGATGTCCGTCCCGGGGCCGACCTTGGCGTCGTAGACGGCCTCCTCCTCCATCGGCTTGCCCGAGACGATGGGGAACTTGTTGAAGCTCTTCACCCGCATCTCGTTGAGCCGGACCATGTACTCCATGTCGCCGTGCAGCCACTGCGAATAGAGCGGCTGCATGTAGGTGCCGAAGGCCTCGTGCAGCCACATGTCGTCCCAGTCGACATTGGTCATCTGGTTGCCGAACCACTCGTGGGCCAGTTCGTGCTCCAGCAGCCAGTCGAAGCCGTAGATCTCCTGGGCGTAGCCGGCGCCGTAGGCGTTCAGCGTCTGGTGCTCCATGCCCAGGTGCGGGGTCTCGACCGCGCCCATCTTCTCGGACCGGAATGGGTAGGGACCGATCATCCCCTCGTAGAAGTCGAGCATCGGCTTGAACTGGGCGAACAGGCCGCGCGCCTTGGCCTCGTTGCCCTCGATGGCCCAGAACTCGATCGGAAAGCTGTCGCCGAAGCGGCTCTCGTAGGTGTCCTTCAGCTGAACGTAGGGACCGATATTGAGGGCGACGGCGTAGGTGTTGGGGCTCTTCATCCGCCAGTGGAAGGTGCGCTTGCCGGCCGCCTCCCGAACGTCGACCAGCACCCCGCCGGACGGGGCCGACAGGGGGGCGGGCACGGTGACGCGCAGGTCGACCAGATCAGGCTCGCCGGTCGGGTGGTCGATGCACGGCCAGAAGAGGTCGCAGCCCTCGCCCTGCACGGCGGTGGCGATCCACGGGCGGCCGTCGGGCGTGCTGGCCCAGACGAAGCCGCCGTCCCACGGGGCGCGCTTGGCCTCGACGGGCACGCCGGCATAGCGGATCCGCACGGCGGTGGTGTGCCCGGCGGCGATAGGCGCGGGCGGGGTGATCGACAGGCGGCCGTCGAGATTGCGCCAAGCCGTCGGCGGCAGCTCGCGACCGTCCAGCGACACCGCCGACACGGCGAGCTCGCGGTCGAGGTCCAGCACGATGGCCGGCAGTTCGCGATCGGCGCGCAGGGCCAGCACCGCCTCGCCGGCGATGGACTTGCGCTTGGGGAACACCTCGATCGACAGGTCGACGTGCTCGATCCGCACGCCGGCCTGGTCGGGCTTCAGCGCCCCGCCGGTGGCCAGGGTCTGGGCCGTGGGGGCGGCGCGGGGCGGCTTGGACGGCTTGCGGGCGGGGGCGGCTGCGATCAGCAGCGGCAGGGCGGCGGCCAGGGCCAGGGCTCGGACGGACGATGCAGGCACGGCGACTCCCCGCGATGGACAGGTCCATCGGTAGGGGAGGCGGGCGCTGAGGCCAAGCCGTAGAAACCCATCCCTCGATGAGAGAGCGTTTCTAGATCTTCTCGCTGATCTTGATCGCCACCTTGCAGCCGGTCTGGATGACCGCGCTCAGAAGGGGATAGGCCGTGGCCTCGTGGGCGCCTTCTTCGATGGCCAGGTCGTGGTGCATCAGTTCGTCCTCGCGGAACTGGACGAGCTCGGCGGTCAGGGCCGGGTCGCGGTCCTTCAGTTCCTCGATCTGGCCGGCATAGTGCTTCTCGATCACCGACTCGACGGCCTCGGTGCAGGCGTGGGCGGCCTTGTCGCCGATCAGGGCGGTGCCGGCGCCCAGGGTGAAGGCCGCCAGCCGCCACAGGGGCGACATCAGGGTCGGGCGGACCTTGTGCTCGTTCAGCAGCTCGTTGAAGCGCGACAGGTGGACCTGCTCGTGGCCCTCCATCTCCTTCAGCTGCTCAGCGACGCGCTGGTGGCCGCGGGCGTGCTTCATGACGGCCTGCTGGCCGCGATAGATGTGCACGGCGGCCAGTTCGCCGGCCTGGTCGACGCGCAGGATCTCGGCCAGGCGGGCGGCCTGGGCGCCGCGGCCGGGACGGGGCGGAACGGCTTTCTGGGCGGCGCTCATTGCAAGGCCTCCTTACGGCGAAGGGCCGCGAAGGCCGAGACGACGGCCAGGCCCAGCGAGACCAGGGCGTTCCAGCCGGCCATGGACAGGCCCAGGAAAACCCAGGCGGCCTTGTCGCACATCGGCGGCTGGATCTTGGCGCCCTTCAGCATGGCCACCAGGTCGCCCGACGTGGCGACGCCGCCGCCGGTGCAGGTGGTGGGGCCGGGCCACCACTTCCATTCCACGCCGGCGTGGAAGGCCGCAAGGCCCGCGCCGTAGAGGAAGATCGCGCCCAGCAGCCACAGGGCCGGCGTCCGCAGGCGCGTCCATAGCGGGGTGCGCTGCAGGACGGTGGCGACCAGGCCGACGGTTCCGGCGACCCAGTAGACCTCGCGCTGCTTCAGGCACAGGTGGCAGGGTGCCAGGCCCCCGAAGCTTTCGAAAGCGTGGGCCGCGCCCAGCATGATCGCGCTGGCGGCGAAGGCCAGGACCGGCCAGTGCTTGGCGATCCAGTCCAGGGACGGACGCTTGGGAACGAGGGGACCGGTGGTCACGGCCGGGGTGTCGGTGGTCATACGGCGCACGCGCCTCCGCTGCTTCCTCCCAGGAAATGGCTCGCGGCGAGGCCGATGACAAGGAGCAGGATCAAACCGCCGGCCACCAGGGCCAGGCGGCGCTCGATCACCGGCAACAGGGCCGGGCCGAATTTCTTGACGACGAAGGCGACGAGGAAGAAGCGCGCGCCGCGGGTGACGACCGAGGCGAAGATGAACATCGGGAAGCTGAAGGCCGCCAGGCCCGAGGCGATGGTCACCAGCTTGTAGGGGATGGGGGTCAGGCCCTTGGCCAGGATCACCCACACCCCGTACTTGTCGTACCAGCACTTGAACTCGGCCAGGCCGCCGGCATGGCCGGTGGCGGCCATCATCCACTGGCCGACCGGGGTCAGGAAGTAGCCGATGGCGTAGCCCAGGATCCCGCCCAGCACCGAGGCCAGGGTGCAGATGGCGGCGTAGCGCCAGGCGCGGTCCGGACGGGCCAGCACCATCGGGGCCAGCATCACGTCGGGCGGGACGGGGAAGAACGAGCTCTCCGCGAAGGAGACGGCGAACAGGCTCTTGGGCGCGTGACGCGAGGCGGCCAGGCCCATGACCCAGTCGTAGAGGCGGCGCAGCATGCGAACTCCCGTTTGCGGATGCGCCGTTGCTAGCAGGGGTCGGCGCGCTTGTCCCGGGCGATGCGACGACGTTTTCCGGTTCTTTTTGCGACGCCGCGAAGGCGGGCGTTCCGCCGGGGGGTAGATAAGAAAACGCCCCGTCCTCCAGGCGCCGGGCCGACATGGCGCGGAGGAGGACGGGGCCACGCGGTCGCCGCAACATTACGACCGCGTGTCTCGGTTAGGACCTTGCGGGTCCTAGAACTTGACCGCCAGCGAGACGCTGTAGTTGCGTCCCGGAGCGGTGTAGCCGTCGACGACCACGGGCGCGGTCGCCGTCCCGGTCGTGGTCGCGCCGCGCACGTCGCTCCACCACCAGTACTTTTCGTCGGTCAGGTTGAAGACGCCGCCGCGCAGGGTGACCGCCTCGGTGACGTTCCAGTAGGCCGTGGCGTCGGCCGTGGTGAAGGCCGGCGGCGCGAAGCACGTGCCCGTGCAGGTGACGCCCAGGCTGTCGAACGACTTCTTCTGCACGTGCATGACGCTGAACTGGCCGCCGAAGCGACCGGCCGGGTCGCGGTAGGACAGGCCGGCCGTGAACTTGGCCGGGTCGACCGACTGCAGCGGCGTGCTCTTGCCGGCGTTGGTCGAGTAGCCGCGCGCATAGGCGGCCGTGCCGATCAGACGCCAGGCCTCGCCGATGAAGATCTCGCCGCGAGCCTCGGCCCCGCTGATCTCGGCCTCGGCCAGGTTGACGTACTGGTAGACCGCCGGGTTGGCGGCGGTGAACGCGCCGCCGACCTGGATCTGCTCGATGAAGTCGTCGTACTTGCCGGTGAAGCCGGTGACGCCGATGTTCCAGGTGGGGCGGCGCAGGCGGAAGCCGAGCTCGAAGCTGCGGCTGGTCTCGGGCTTCAGGTCCGGATTGGCGATGGACTTGTAGAAGCGCACCGGGTTGGAAAAGCCGTTGTTGACCTGCGAAGGCGAGGGGGCCTTGAAGCCGGTGGCGGCGTTGCCGAACACGCTGATCAGGTCGGTGACCTGCCAGACGGCCGACAGCTTGGGCGAGAAGCGCGAGTCGCTCTGGCTGACCGGCGTGTTGGCCGTGAACAGCGCGTCGCTCTTGGGCTCCAGCTTGTAGTAGTCGTAGCGCAGGGCCGGATAGAAGGTGACCGGACCGGCCGAGAACTCGTCCTGCACATAGGCGCCCAGCAGCGTGTAGTCGGTGACCGGGAACGGATGGTTGGGGAAGGTCTCCCCGGCACCGGGCACGGTGCCGTCGCGCAGGCCGGTCTGGCGGGTGATCGAGGCGTCGCCGCCCCAGACGATCCGGTGATCGGCGCCGGCCAGGCTGGCCTTGCTGTTCAGCTCGATCGCGCCGCCGAACACCTCGTTGTCGAACTTGGCGTCGCGGGTGCGGTCGGCGTTGGTGCGGAAGTCCTCGGCCGAGAACTGACGCGTGGTGCTGTCCTGATAGTAGACGGTGGTGCGGGCGGTTTCGATCAGGCCCTGGCCGCCGGTGAAGACGTGGGCCAGGCTGACGCGGTCGCGACGCATCTTGTCGAAGGCGGTGAGGCCGATCGTGGCGCCCGCGGTCTGTGCCGCCGTCGGGTTGGTCGGCAGGATGGTGATCGCCGACAGCACGTTCCAGTCGATGTCGCGATCCAGGTGGTCGACCGTCAGGGTGAACTTGTTGCGGTCGTCGAGGTTGAAGGCCAGCTTGCCGAGAATGGCGTTGGACTGGTTGTCCTCGGGGTTGGCCACCGTGCGGGCGACGCTGGACGAGCCGTTGGCGCCTTGGGTCTCGGTTTCGTGGCCGTCACGGCGGGTGTAGGCCAGCAGGCCTTCCCAGCGGCCGCTGGCGCCGGCCACCAGGGCGCTTTCGGTCCAGCTTTCGTCGGCCGACGCGTAGCCCACGCGGCCGCGGGCGGCGAAGCTCTTGCCCTTCAGGATGTCGGACGGGTCCTTGGTGAAGAAGCTGACCGAGCCGGCGACGCCGTCGCTGCCGTACAGCGCCGAGGCGGGGCCGCGGACGATCTCGACCGACTTCAGCACGTCGACGTCGACATAGTCGCCGCGACCGACCGACTGGGCGCCGAAGGCGTAACCGTCTGGGACGCGCACGCCGTCGACCATGATCAGCACGCGGTTGCTCTCGAGGCCGCGGATGGCGAAGCCGGCGTTGCCGTCGCGGCCCGTGGACGAACCGGCGGCGGTGAAGCGCGACGGGGCGCTGCGCACCGCGACGCCGGGCTCGAAGCGCACCAGGTCCTTGGCGTCGTTGATGAGGGCGTCTTCGATCTCCTGGCTCGTCGTCACCGAGACGGTGGCCGGCACGGCCAGGATCGATTTCTCGCTACGGGTGGCGGTGACGGTGACCTTGTCCAGCTCGGCCGTGTCGGCGGCCGAGGAAGCGTCGGCCGCGAAGGCCGCCGTGGCGGAGAGCAGGGCGCCGGCCGAGACGGCGGCGAAGCATATGAGTTTGTTGCGCGACAAAAGAAGGAACCCCCAGTTTTCGGCCTCAGATGCGAATTGTTCGCATTCGTTGGATGGGGAGCTACGACCGTCTGGCGATTGGGTCAAGTTATTTGCGATTGATTCTTAGATTCATCCGCAATAGGAGCCTTCCCAACGCACCGATCGTCCTTGAGGGGGATTCCGATGAAGACCATGCTCGCTTCGGCGGCGCTGCTGGCGGGCCTTGGCCTGTCCGGCCTGGCGCACGCCCACTCGCCCTACATGCTGCCCAGCACCTTCGACGTCTCCAGCCGCAAGGTCGTCACGGTGCAGGGCTCGTTCGCCGAAGAGTTCTTCACCCCTGAAGTGGTGATGAAGTCCGACGCCTACGCGGTGATCGGTCCCGACGGCGTGCGCAAGCCGCTGACCCCGACCTACCTGCGCGAGCTGGCTCTGGTGGAAGCGCCGATCGAGGCGGCCGGCACCTATCGCATCACCACCGGCCAGCGCGCCGGGCGCGTCGGCAAGGCCACGCTGGTCAACGGCGAGTGGGAGTTCCTGGAGCCGGGCAAGGCGCCGGCCGGCGCCCAGGTGGTCGACATGCAGAGCATCACCACCGCCGACGTCTACGTGACCAAGGGCGCGCCCAGCGCCGCCGCGCTGGCCCCGGTCGGCAAGGGCCTGGAGTTCCAGGCCGTCACCCACCCCAGCGACATCACCACCGGCCAGCCGGCCAAGTTCGTGGTGCTGTACGACGGCAAGCCGGTGTCCGGCCAGGAGGTCACCGTGACCGCCGGCGGCGACCGCTACGCCGACGCCAAGAGCGCCCCGGTCACCGTCAAGAGCGACGCCCAGGGCCGCTTCGAGATCAAGCCCGAGCGCTCGGGCGTCTACCAGGTGCAGGCCCGCTATCGCGTCGCCCCGGCCGCCGCCGGCCAGCCCGGCCAGAGCCACACCTACTCGCTGACCTTCGAATCCCTGCGCTGAGAACCCAGATGATCCGCAACACCCTGATCCTGGCGGCCGTGCTGGCCGCCGTCTCCGCTCCGGCCCTGGCCGCCTCGCACGCCCGCGACACCTTCATCAAGGAGCAGGACGTCAACGGCGACGGCGTCGTCACCAAGGAAGAGTTCGTCGTCACCCGCGACCAGCTCTTCAAGGCCATCGACGCCGACAAGAACGGCGTGCTGTCCAAGGAAGAGTACGTCGGCGAGTTCAAGGGCCGTCTCGAAAAGCGCCTCGCCGCCTCGACCGAGACCGCCGAGAAGAAGGAAGAAGAGCGCGTTCGCCAGATGCGCCAGGCCGACGTGCGCTTCGGCGTCCTCGACAGCGACAAGAGCGGCGGCATCACCCCGGCCGAGTTCGCCTATTCGGGCTGGCGGATGTTCGTGACCCACGACACCAACAAGGACGGCACGGTCTCGGCCGCCGATCCGGTGGCCGCCGACACGAACTGATCCAGGTCAGTCCGTTCCCCTTGGGGGGCGCGCCCCCGGTTCCTTGATCCCCTTCTGGAGCCGGGGGCGCTAGTTCTCCGCGTAGACGCGCACCCAGTCGACCAGCAGGCTCTCGGGCAGGGCCGCGTCGTCGACGCCGCGCCTGCCCGTGGTCTCCGCCCACCGTCCGCCGACCGCCAGGTTGAGGATCAGGTGGAAGCGCTCGTCGAAGGGCCGCCCGCCCGGACGCGTGAAGTAGGGCTTGCCGTCGAGCAGCCAGGTCAGCCGTTTCGGCGTCCATTCCAGCGCGAAGACATGGAAGGCCGTCAGGTCGCCCAGGGCCGTGTCCGCCGAGTCGCTGCGGTTGGCCTGCAGCGTCGGGCCGTGATGCGCGGCCCCCCGCACCCGGTCGCGGCACGACCGGCAGCGCACCCCCAGGTTCACCGCCTCGGCTATGTCGATCTCGCCCGACAGCGGGTAGGGGCCGTAGTTGTCGTGCTCGGGCAGCATCCAGATCGCCGGCCACAGCCCCTGGCCCAGCGGCAGCTTGGCGCGCACCTCGATCCGGCCGTAGCGGAACGAGGCCAGCCCCTTGGTGCTGACCCCGCCCGAGGCGTAGTCGCGGCTCACGCGCGGGCCGCCGTCGCGGCGCGCCGGACCCGACGCGCGCTCCTTGCGAGCGTTCAGCCGCAGCACCCCGCCCGAGACCGAGACGTTGCCCGCCGCGTAGCACTGGCGCTCCTCGTTGCCGCCGCCCCAGCAGTCGGCCGCCGCCGTCCACCTGGCCGGATCCAGGCGATCGCCGTCGAACTCGTCCGACCAGATCAGCCGCGGAGCGGCGGCGGCCGGGCCTGTCAGGGCGGCCAGCAGCAGGGCGAGCAGCAGGCGTCTCACTTGATCGCCGTGGTCGAGCGGCCGCCGGGCGGCAGCCGCAGCGTCACGCGACCCTGGGCGGCCTTGGGCAGCAGCACCTCGACCTCGGCTGCGCCCTTGGGCGCGTCGGCGACCATGACCCATCCGTCGCCGCGTGGCTGGACGTCCAGGTCCAGGGCGTCGCGCGCCGTCCACCAGTCGCCGAACTGGCGCACCCCGCCCATCCATGCCCGGCCCTTCCAGCGGTCGGCCAGGGCCTCCTCGAACCGCAGCTTGTCGCCGACCTGGTTGGGGTGGATCAGCACCGTGACCACGCCGCGCTCGCGGGCGACCTTGGCCACCAGGGCGTCGGCGGCGTCGAGGCGCTGGAGCAGCGGCGGGGCCTCCTCGTCCTCGACGCCGACCGGGAACTCGAACACCGGCTGCAGCGCGCCGTCGGCCCGCCCGTCGGTCAGCTGGAAGGGCAGGTGGGTCAGCACCGTGTTGGCGGTGATCGACGAGGAATAGCGATAGCCGCTGGCGTTCAGGGCCTGGGGCAGGGTGAACGGATAGGCCAGCCGTCCGGGCCGGAACGAGACCACGTCCGCGCCCGCCAGCCTGTCGAGCAGGAACTTCGACACCCGGAGCTCGCCTAGGATCGTGGCCCCCTTCACGGTGTCGACGGTCTGGACGAAGGGGCGATAGCGCGGATAGCGCTCGCGGCCGTCGCCCAGCGGCATCGTGTGCTCGAAGGCGCCCGAATGGGCGACGGTGTGGCTGCCGACTTCCTGACCGCGCGCCAGCAGGCCCTTGACGTCGGCCACGGCCGCGTCGTCGAAGAACACCTTGTCGTTGTAGTCCTTCATGTACTTGGTCTGGACGAAGAACGTGCCTTGGACGCCCCGCGCCTTCAGGGCGTCGGCATAGGCCAGGGCGTTGTGGACCGACGGTCCGTAGTCGACGTCGTGGGTGAAGAGGATCGATGCCTGGCGGCCGGCCGGGGCGGTCGAGACCAGCCAGGGCATCGGCTCGCCGGCCACGTAGAGGTCGCGTACCCAGCGAA
Source organism: Caulobacter sp. 602-2 (assembly GCF_011043625.1). Classification (GTDB taxonomy): domain Bacteria; phylum Pseudomonadota; class Alphaproteobacteria; order Caulobacterales; family Caulobacteraceae; genus Caulobacter. The sequence goes on along the minus strand of NZ_JAAKGT010000008.1, from coordinate 65,712 downwards.
ACAGCACGTCGAGCGAGGGCTCGTAGCCGTTGACGTAGTGGCGGGCCAGGGCCTCGGCGCGGCCGTTCATCGAGCGCTGGGCCAGCGAACCCAGGTCGACGCCCAGCACGCAGGCCTGGCCGCCCACCTTCCTGCACGCAGCGGCGACCGAACCGTCGTCGAAGCGGGCCGCCGCCTGCGCCGTCCCCGGCGCGTAGCCGACGCTGGCGACCTTCGCCTCGCCGGTGGAGGAGACGACGATCTCGTCGCTCTCGGGCTCGCCGGTCGCACCGGTCCAGCGCATGCGCAGGCGCGAGGAGGCCTCGGTTCCCTCGCCGACGCCGAACAGCTCGCCAAGTCCGCCGCCGGCCAGGTTGAAGGCCACCACCGTGCCGCCGTCGCGCACGTGCTGGGCCAGGGCGCGCAGCTGCTCTGCGCTCAGCACCCGGCCCGAGACGATCGGATAGACCAGCACCACCTTGTGCCGCAGGGCCTTGGCGGGATCCTCCGTCACCGTGATCGGCACGCCGTGGGCGCGGAAGCCGCGCACCAGGCCCAGCCATCCGGACTGCGGGTCGGTGACCAGAATCGCCAGGCGGTGCGGGCCGCCCCTGTCGAACTGCGCGATGCGGGTGCGGGGCGGCTCGACGATCTTCGACGCCTTGGCCGGGCCGCGCACGCCGGGAAAGACGTGCATCACCGACGGATCGGGCCGCTCGCGCCACCACCACCAGCCGCCGGCCAGCAGCACGGCGAGCGCGACGAGCAGCAGCGGCAGGCGACGGCGCATCATGGGGCCTCCAGTCCAGCGTCCGGCATCCAAGCCTGAAAACGCTCGCCGCGCGAGCCCGTGATTTCGCGCGCCGACAGGTTGCGGGCGAGCCGCGACGCTTTCCCTTCGGCGCGCGGGCTTCTATATGCGGACGCCTCCTGTTTCTCGTTCGTCCCCGGAAAGACGCCCCGTCCCATGGCTCGCATCCTGATCACCTCGGCCCTGCCGTACATCAACGGCATCAAGCACCTGGGGAACCTTGCGGGGTCGATGCTGCCGGCCGACGTCTATGCGCGCTTCCAGCGGGCCCGGGGCCACGACACCCTCTACATCTGCGCCACCGACGAGCACGGCACGCCCGCTGAACTGGCCGCCGCCGCCGCCGGCCAGGACGTCCAGACCTATTGCGAGGAGCAGCACGTGCTGCAGCACGACGTGGGCCGCGCGTTCGGCCTGTCGTGGGACCATTTCGGCCGCTCGTCCTCGCCGCAGAACCATCGCCTGACCCAGCACTTCGCCGAGGTGCTGGAAGCGCAAGGCCTGATCGAGGAGCGGGTCGACCAGATGGTCTACTCGATCGACGACCGCCGCTTCCTGCCCGACCGCTACATCGAGGGCACCTGCCCGCACTGCGGCTTCGAAAAGGCCCGCGGCGACCAGTGCGACAACTGCGGCAACCTCTTGGACCCGACCGACCTGAAGGACCCGTACTCGGTGATCTCCGGCTCGCGGAACCTGGAAGTGCGCGACACCAAGCACCTCTATCTCCTCCAGACCAAGATGGCCGACCGCATCCGCGCCTGGGTCGACAGCCACCCCGACTGGCCGACCCTGGCCAAGTCGATCGCCTACAAGCACCTGGACGAGGGCCTCATTGATCGCGGCATCACCCGGGATCTGGCCTGGGGCGTGCCGGTGACCAAGGACGGCCTGCCGCGCCCGGGCATGGAAGAGAAGGTCTTCTACGTCTGGTTCGACGCGCCGATCGAGTACATCGCCGCCACCCAGGAATGGGCCGAGGCCGGCGTCGATCGTGACTGGCGCTCGTGGTGGCGCACCGACGCCGGCGCCGACGACGTCCGCTACGTCCAGTTCATGGGCAAGGACAACGTGGCGTTCCACACCGTCAGCTTCCCCGCGACCATCCTCGGCTCGGAAGAGCCGTGGAAGAGCGTCGACATGCTCAAAGCCTTCAACTGGCTGAACTGGTACGGCGGCAAGTTCTCGACCAGCAGCAAGCGCGGCGTGTTCATGGACGCGGCGCTCGACATCCTGCCGCCGGATCTCTGGCGCTGGTACCTGACCTCGAACTCGCCGGAAGGCAGCGACACGGCCTTCACCTGGGAGCAGTTCGCCAGCGCCGTGAACCGCGACCTGGCCGACGTGCTGGGCAACTTCGTCAACCGCATCCTGAAGTTCACCGAGAGCAAGTTCGACGGCGTCGTGCCGGAAGGCGGCGAAATCGGTCCGCTCGAGGAGAAGCTCTACGCCGACGTCGCCGAGCGCCTGGCCGACCTCGCCGAGCAGATGGACGCCATCGAGATCCGCAAGAGCGCCCAGGCGCTGCGGGCGCTGTGGGTGGTCGGCAACGAGTACCTGCAGGAAGCCGCCCCCTGGACGGCGATCAAGACCGACCGCGACCGCGCCGCGGTGATCGTCCGCACGGCCCTGAATCTCGCCGCGCTCTACGCCCGCATCTCGGCCCCGTTCATCCCGTTCGCCGCCGAGAAGATCGGCGAGGCCTTCGGTCAGGCCTGGCCGCCCGCGTGGCCGTCGTCGGACGTCGCGGCCGAGCTGTCGACCGTGCCGGCCGGCCAGACGGTTCGTGCGCCCGAGGTCCTGTTCAAGAAGATCGACGACGACATGATCGCCGAATGGGCCGCGCGCTTCGGCGGAGCGGAATGACCTGATCCCTCTCCCCTTGTGGGAGAGGGTGGCCTCGCGGAGCGAGGTCGGGTGAGGGGTCTCTCAGACATTTGACGCCGCGATAGCCGATCCGCTGTCGCGGCGTTTTTCGTTTGTGCGACCCCTCATCCGTCGGCTTGCGCCGACACCTTCTCCCGCAGGGGGAGAAGGATTTCCTTCCCCTTCACCGCACGGCGCTCTACGAGCGGGCCATGCCGCTCGTCGCCCGTCTCAGCCTGTTCTATGTGGCCATCTACCTGGTCATCGGGGTGAGCCTGCCGTACGTGGCCACCTTCCTGCGGGCGAGGGGGCTTTCGGGGGCCGAGATCGGGGCCGTGCTGGCCGCGCCGCTGCTGCTCAAGCCCTTCACCGGTTCGATCCTGGCCGTCTGGGCCGACGGCTTCAGCCTGCGACGCTCGCCGATGATCCTGCTGGCGATCGCCGCCGCCGGGGCCTATCTCGCCATGCTGGTCGCGCCGGGGTTCTGGAGCCTGCTGGTCTGCTGGCTGCTGGGCGCGACGCTGTTCTCGACCATCTCGCCGCTGATCGACGTGGTGACCCTGCGCCGGGCGCGGCTGGAGGGCTTCAACTACGGCCTGCCGCGCGGATCGGGCTCCAGCGCCTTCATCGCCGCCAACCTCGCCATGGGCGTGGTGCTGACCCTGGTCGGCGCCGAGGTCATCGTCGTCTGGATCACCGTGGCGGCCCTGCTGACCGCCTTCGCGGCCTTCGTCCTGGTCCCGCCCGAGCGCGTGCACGACGAGGGCGAGGCCCCCGCCAAGCGTGATCGCTGGAAGGGCCTGGGCAGCCTGCTGACCGACCGGGTGTTCGTGCTGGCGGTGGTCACGGCCGGCCTTATCCAGGGCGCCCACGGCTTCTACTACAGCTTTTCGACCATCCTCTGGCGCAAGCAGGAGATCCCCGAGCCGATGATCGGCGTCCTGTGGGGCGTCGGCGTCGCGGCCGAGGTCGGGTTCATGTGGTTCCTGGAACCCTGGCGGCGTCGCGTCGGGCCGGGGCGACTGCTGGCCATGGGCGCTGGCGCGGCGGTGATCCGCTGGACGGCCTACGCCTTCGCCCCGCCGCTGTGGGCGCTGTTCCCGCTGCAGGCGCTGCACGCCTTCACCTTTGCCGCGAGTTTCCTGGCCTCGCTGCAGCTGATCGAGCGCCTGACGCCGCCCAAGAGCGCCTCGGCCGCCCAGGCCCTGAACTCGGCGGTGTCGCAAGGCTTCACCCTGGGCCTGGCGACCCTTGCCTCGGGCCCGCTGTTCGACGCCCTGGGCGTGAAGGGCTACTGGGCGATGGCGGCGCTGGGCGCGGCTGGGCTGTGCGGCGCGCTGGTGCTGGGCCGCAGCGCGCGGGTGAAGGCGGGGGCGTAGGGGCGTCCCCCTACCCCTTGGTTGTCATCCCGGCCGCAGCGAAGCGGAGCGCCGGGATCTCCCACGGCGGCCCTGTCCTGAAACGCGGGAGATCCCGGCTCTACGGCGCTGCGCGCCTTCGGCCGGGATGACAACCGAAAGGAAAGGGGCAGGGCCCCTCCCTCCCTAGATCTCGTACGAGACCTCTTCGCCTTCCAGCCAGGCCACGATCTGCTCGGCCGCGGCCACCGGGTCGACCTTGGTGGTGTCGATGACCAGTTCGGCCGCCTCGGGCGCCTCGTAGGGGCTGTCGATGCCGGTGAAGTTCTTCAACTGGCCCGAACGCGCCTTCTTGTAGAGGCCCTTGACGTCGCGGCTCTCGGCCACGGCCAGCGGGGTGTCGACGAACACCTCGACGAACTCGCCGTCGGCCAGGATCTCGCGCGCCAGCTGGCGCTCGGCCCGGAACGGCGAGATGAAGGCGGTCAGCACGATCAGGCCGGCGTCGACCATCAGCTTGGCGACCTCGGCCACCCGGCGGATGTTCTCGACGCGGTCCTCCTCGGTGAAGCCGAGGTCCTTGTTGAGGCCGTGGCGCACGTTGTCGCCGTCCAGCAGGTAGGTGTGGCGGCCCAAGGCGTGCAGGCGCTTTTCCACCAGGTTGGCGATGGTCGACTTGCCCGCGCCCGACAGGCCCGTCAGCCACACCACGCGGCCGCGCTGGCTTTTCAGCGCCGCGCGCGAGGCCTTGGAGACGTCGGTGTGCTGCCAGTGGATGTTGTCGGCCCGGCGCAAAGCGAAGTTCAGCATGCCCGCGCCGACGGTGCGGTTGCTGATCCGGTCGATCAGGATGAAGCCGCCCAGGTCGCGGTTGTCGGCATAGGCCTCGAACGGGATGGCCTGGTCGAGCGAGAGGTTGACGTGGGCGATCTCGTTGAGCTCCAGCCGCTTGGCGGCCGTGTGCTCCAGCGTGTTGACGTTCACCCGGTGCTTGATCTCGGTGACGCTGGCGCCCACGAGGCGCGCGCCGATCTTCAGCAGGTAGGAGCGGCCGGGCGGCAGGGGCTCGTCGTCCATCCACACCAGCGTCGCCTCGAACTGGCCGGCGACGGCCGAGGGGCTGTCGGCGGCGACCAGCACGTCGCCTCTGGAGACGTCGACTTCATCCGTCAGCGTGATGGTCACCGACTGGCCGGCGACGGCGCGGTCCAGGTCGCCGGGCAGGGTGACGATGCGCGACACCCGGCTTTCGCGGCCGGACGGCAGCACCTTGACCCGGTCGCCCGGCTTGACCACGCCCGAGGCCAGCTGGCCCGAGAAGCCGCGGAAGTCGAGGTTCGGGCGGTTGACCCACTGCACAGGCATGCGGAACGGCTGGGCCTGAAGGCTGTCCTCGACCTCGATGCTTTCCAGCCAGTCCATCAGGATCGGGCCGTCGAACCACGGGGTGTGCTCGCTGCGCACGGCCATGTTGTCGCCGCCCAGGCCCGAGATCGGGATCGGGGTGAAGACCGAAAGGCCGATCTTCTCGGCGAAGGCGCGGTAGTCGGCGACGATGGCGTCGAACACCGCCTGGTCCCAGTCGACCAGGTCCATCTTGTTGACCGCCAGCACCACGTTGCGGATGCCCAGCAGGCTGACGAGGTAGGAGTGGCGGCGGGTCTGGGTCAGCACGCCCTTGCGCGCGTCGATCAGGATCACCGCCGCGTCGGCGGTCGAGGCGCCGGTGACCATGTTGCGCGTGTACTGCTCGTGGCCGGGGGTGTCGGCGACGATGAACTTGCGCTTGTCGGTCGAGAAGAACCGGTAGGCGACGTCGATGGTGATGCCCTGCTCGCGCTCGGCGGCCAGGCCGTCGACCAGCAACGCAAAGTCGATCGCCCCGCCTTGCGTGCCCACGCGCTTGGAGTCGGCCTCGAGGGCGGCCATCTGGTCCTCGAAGATCATCTTGCTGTCGTAGAGCAGCCGGCCGATCAGGGTGGACTTGCCGTCGTCGACGCTGCCGCAGGTGATGAAGCGCAGCAGCGACTTGTTCTGGTGGGCCTCGAGATAGGCTTCGATGTCTTCGGCGATGAGGGCGGACTGGTGAGCCATCAGAAGTAGCCCTCCTGCTTCTTCTTCTCCATCGAGGCGGACTGGTCGTGGTCGATGACCCGCCCCTGGCGCTCGCTGGTGGTGGTCAGGAGCATCTCCTGGATGATCTCGGGCAGGGTCGAGGCGGTGCTCTCGACGGCGCCGGTCAGCGGGTAGCAGCCCAGGGTGCGGAAGCGCACGCTCTTGATCTGCGGCTCCTCGCCCTCGCGCAGGCGGAAGCGTTCGTCGTCCACCATGATCAGCGCGCCGTCGCGCTCGACCACCGGCCGCGGGGCCGAGAAGTAGAGCGGCACGATCGGGATGTTCTCCAGGTGGATGTATTGCCAGACGTCCAGCTCGGTCCAGTTGGAGATCGGGAAGACTCGCAGGCTTTCGCCCGGGTGCTTGCGGGTGTTGTAGAGCTTCCACAGCTCGGGGCGTTGGTTCTTCGGGTCCCAACGCTGCTCGGCCGAGCGGAAGCTGAACACGCGCTCCTTGGCGCGGCTCTTCTCCTCGTCGCGGCGGGCGCCGCCGAAGGCTGCGTCGAAGCCGTATTTGGCCAGGGCCTGCTTGAGGCCTTCGGTCTTCCAGAGGTCGGTGTGCAGGGCGCTGCCGTGGTCGAACGGGTTGATGCCGCGCGCCTCGGCCTCGGGGTTCTTGTGGACCAGCAGGTCGAAGCCCAGCTGCTCGGCGATCTTGTCGCGCAGCTCGTACATCGCCTTGAACTTCCAGGTCGTGTCGACGTGCAGCAGCGGGAAGGGCGGCTTGGACGGATAGAACGCCTTGGCGGCCAGGTGCAGCATCACCGCGCTGTCCTTGCCGATCGAGTACAGCATGACCGGGTTTTCGCACTCGGCCGCGACCTCGCGCATGATGTGGATGCTCTCGGCTTCCAGGCGCTGCAGGTGTGTGAGGCGGGCGGGCGAGATCACGGGCATGGTCGGCTCGTAAGCGACGGCGGGCGCCTGGGATGCAAGCTGGGTAAGGGCCAAGACGGTCGTCCGCAAACAGAAAGACTTCGCCCCGCGCCGGACGGCGGGAAGCGAAGTACCGGGGGAGCCTGCGACCTAGGTCTCCACGACCCGGGGAGCAAGGCTCAGAAATCTAGGGGCGCTGTCAGCTTGTGTGGGCGCCGTTGCGCCAACATGACCAAAAGTTCATTCGAGCATGACCATGGATTGCGGCATAACGGCGCTATCGGATCGACGGGTAAGCCGATGTCCTTCTTGTCAGAACTCCTCGCGGCTGTCGTGCTGTGGCTCTCGGCCACGGCCCTTTGCCAATTCGGCGTGGTGATCGAGGAAAAGATCGTCAAGCCGAAGGTCGAACGCACCGTAGCGCGTTCGCCGCGCCAGGCCGTGCGCCTGGAAACCGCGCCCAAGATCGTCTGCCCCGAACAGGCCGCGCGCCTCGCCCGCGCCTGATCCGTCCGCCCCGGGATCGTCGGGGCGAGCCCCCGCAGAATCGCGCAACACTCGGCCCGCTTTGGGGAAAACCGCGTCAACCGGCTATGCGCGGGCGCCTTTCGCGGCTAGGTTTACTCGCCTGCGCGATGAAGGGGCTTGCGCGCTGCGTCGCTGTGAGAGGCCCCCTCGTCGTTCGCCTTGGGACAGTGGCTGCGTATGAAGCCTAAGAAGCGCCGACCGCTCGACTTTTCCACCCTGCCGGTGGAGACGCCCCGCGACGATGCGGCGCCTGCTTCTGGCCTGCCCGAGTCGGAACCCTTCGCCGCCGCCGAGCCCGATCCGGACGCGCCGATCAGCGAGCCGGACAACGATCTCGACATCGCCGACCTGCCGGAAGCCGGTTTCCTGGCCGCGCCGTCGCGCGGCGCGCGTCCGCCGTCCTATCAGCCGCCCGAGCCCCAGCCCGAACCGGCGCCCGAGCCGCTGGCCTCGTCGATCGCGCCTGAGCCCGAACCCGAACCGGCGCCGCCGGTGGAGCCGGCCCCCGAACCGTACGAACCGCCGCTGCGCGAGGATCGCTCCAGCGCGCGCCGCTCGTTCTTCCGCACCTCCGCGCCGCCGGAACCGGTCGCGCCGCCTGAGCCTGAAGCCGAACCGATCGCCGAGGCGCCGCCGCCCGCGCCTGAACCAGAACCCATGCCCGAATTTGCTCCGCCGCCCGAGCCGCGCAGCCGTCGCACGCGCAGCGCCGAGCGCGCGCCGGCCGACGACCTGCCGCCGCTGCCGACCTTCCTGACCGCTCCCGCCGCGGCCCAACCGCCCGCGCCGCGTCCCGAGCCCGAACCGCCGGCCAGGCCCGATCCGGCCGCGCGTCCCCCGGTCGCCGAGCGTCCGGTGCAGGCCCTGGCCGAACGCGCCGAACGCAAGCCGATGCCCGGCGGCGTCTATTGGAGCATGGCGGTCTGCGTCGCGGCCCTGTGGGCGGTGGCGCCGGTGATGTTCGCCCTGGGCTATGGGCCGACCCTGCCGATGCCGGTGACCATGGCGGTGTTCGCGGCCCTGGCCGCCGGTCCGGCCGCCTTCATCCTGCTGGCCGCCTACATGCTGCGCCAGGCCATGGGCGTGTCGGCCGAGCTGCGCCGCACGCGCCAGCTGACCGACCAGTTGCTGACCCCCGCCGCGCTGGCCGCCGCCGGGGCCACCGGCGTGGTCGACGCCCTCAGCGGCCAGATCGACGCGGCCACCAGCGCCGCCGACGCCGCCCGCGAGCGCATCGTCACCCTGCGCCAGGCCCTGGCCGAGGAGACCGCCCGCCTGGTCGAGGCCGCCGACTCGTCGAGCCGCATGGCCAAGCAGCTGGCCGAGGGCCTGGGCCACGAGCGCAACGCCATGCAGGCGCTGTCGGCCACCCTCGACACCCAGTCCACCGCCGTGGTCGACGCCATCGGCAGTCAGGCCCGCATGGTCGCCGAGGCCTCCGACCTGGCCGAAACCCAGTTGCGCGAGGCCGAGGCCGCGCTTGCCGCCCGCGCCGCCGATCTCGCCGCCGCCGCCGCCGAGGCGTCGGACGCCGCCCGCGTCGGGGCCGAGGACCTGTCGCGCCAGATCGCCCGCCTGGAAACCGCCGGCCAGGGCGTCGGCGACCAGATCGGCAGCGTCGAACGCAGCCTGGCCTCGCAGCGCGCCGCCCTGGTGGCCGTCGCCCAGGCCCTGCGCGCCGACCAGGAGGACTTCTCCTCCGAGACCGAGACCCGCACCGCCCAGCTCACCGAGTTCGTGGCCTACACCCGCGTCGGCGCTTCCGAGCTGGGCGACATCGCCGCCATGGGCGCCGAGGTGCTGCGCGGCCTGATCGTCTCGTCCGGCGACCAGCTGCGCGAGATGGCCGAGGCCGCCCGCGCCGAACGCGAGGCCCTGGCCGCCGAGACCCAGGCCGCCCTGGCTCGCCTGGAAGCCGCCGCGGTCGACCGTCGTGGAGACCTCGAGGCCGAGCTGACCCGCGCCATGAACGCCATCACCGACGCCGCCCAGCGGGCCGGGGAGGGCGTGGAGCTGCGCGTCGAGACCGCTCGCGGCCGCGTCGACCAGCTGAACGAGATCGCCTTCTCGGCCGGCCAGAAGGCCGACGCCGTGTTCGAATCGCGCATGCAGGAAGCCCGCGACCTGATCGAGAACTCGGCCCAGGTGGTCGAGCAGGCCGGCGCCCGCACCGCCCAGAAGCTGGCCGAAAGCGTCGAGACCGCTCGCAGCGCCATCGCCGAGATGGAGCGTCTGCTGGTCGAGGCCGGCCAGAGCAGCGCCGCCCTGCCGGGTGAGGCCCTGGCTCGCGCCGCCGAGGTTCGCGCCCAGATCGAGAAGGGCATCGACGACCTGCGCGCCGCCGCCCGCCGCACCGCCGAGGAGACGGCGGCCATCGATCAGGCCTTCCAGGACCGCGTCCGCCGCAACTACGAGATGCTGAGCGAGGCGGTGACCCAGATGAACGCCGCCGCGGCCCAGACCCCGAGCTTCGCCGCGCCGTCGAGCCGTGGCGCCTCGGCCCTGGTGCGTCCGCCGCAGATGGCGCCTCAACCGGCCCCGCAACCGGCTCCGCCGCCCCAGCAGCGCCAGGCGCCGCCGCCTCCGCCTCCGCCCGCGCCGCAGCCCCCGCGCGCCCAGACCCCGCCGCCGCCGGCCTATCCCTCGGACGACTTCGCGCCGCTGGAGCCGCCGCCGCGCCAGCGCCTGAAGCTGACCCCCACGGCCACCGACGACGAGTTCCGCACCATGTTCGACGCCGCCGGCGGTCGTGGCGCGGCGCCGGCTCCGCCCGAGCCCGTCCAGGACGAAGGCGGCTGGAGCTGGAAGAACCTGCTGGGCGACATGCAGGGCAGCTCGCCGGGCGACGCTGCCCTGGGCGAAAAGCTGGCCGGCGAGATCCTGGCCATGGGCATCGACCCGTCGGCCCTGCTGCCGCGCGGCCGCATCGACGAGATCGCCGCCGCCATCCAGACCCATGACGAGGCCGGCGCCCGCGAGGTGGTCAAGAAACTGGCTCCCGCCGCGATCCGCCGCCTGGTGCGCCGCCTGTTCTCGGACGCCACGCTGAAGACCAACGCCGAGCGCTTCGTGCGCCGCTACGCCGGCATGGTGAGCGAGGCCGCCCAGCAGGATCGCGAGGGCTTCCTGGTGGCCGCCCTGCTGGCCTCGGAGGCCGGTCGCGCCTACCTGCTGCTCGACGCGGCGGCCAGCGACCTGGCCTGATCGCGTGTTGAAGCGCGCCTTCGACTTCGCCGCCGCCGCGGCGGGCCTTGCCGTGCTGGCCCTGCCGCTGGCGGTCGTGGCGGTGCTGGTGCGCGCCACCTCGCCGGGGCCGGCGGTCTACTGGTCTCAGCGGGTGGGGCGGGAAAACCGCCTCTTTCCGATGCCCAAGTTCCGCACCATGCGGATCGACACCCCCGAGGTCGCCACCCACCTGCTGGACGACCCGCACCGCTGGCTGACGCCGGTCGGGCCGTTCCTGCGCAAGACCAGCCTCGACGAACTGCCGCAACTGTGGAGCGTGCTGGTCGGCCACATGAGCCTTGTGGGCCCGCGCCCGGCGCTGTTCAACCAGGACGACCTGGTGGCCGCCCGCACCGCCGCCGGCGTCCATGCCTTGCGTCCGGGCGTCACCGGCTGGGCCCAGATCAACGGCCGCGACGAACTGGCCATTCCCGAGAAGGTGGCCCTGGACGCCGAGTACCTGGCTCGCGCCTCGTTCCTGTTCGACCTCAAGATCCTGCTGGGCACCGTGGCGCCCGTGGTGCTGGGCAAGGGCGTGCGGGCCTAGGGCAGGCTATCCCGCAGGGCGTAGACGCTGACCACGCATAGGGTAAGCCAGCCGCCTATCGCCCAGTAGGTCCGGTGCAGCCGGGCGATCAGCGGGCCGCCCGGAAAGCGTCGGCTGTACTCGGCGGTGATCCGCATGCCCTCGATGTTGGTATGCCAGCGTCGGCGGTAGCGTGCGTCGAGTTGCGGGTCCGCCGCCAGCAGGGCGGCCGCCATGGCGTTGACGATCTTCACGCCACGCAGGGCGAGAGCCCCGCCGGCGGCGCCCATGGCGAGAAATCCGAGAAGTCCGAGAACCATCATGGCGACCGCAGGCTAGCCGCGAATTCGCAGCGAAGCGAGACCATGCGCGTCGCCGTCGAGCGCAGATCCGGTCTCGGCGGAACGGCGCCGTGTACGGAGCGTTGGCTCGGTGCATCAACACGGAGACACGCCATGAAGCGGATCGCCCTGACCGCCATTGCTTTCGCCCTGCTGGGGGGCGCGGCCTTCGCCCAATCGACCATCGCCCGCGACGAGACGCTGAGCGCCAAGGGCAGCTTCACCGTCGGCCAGATCGAGGACGCCGACGTCATCGACTCGGCCAACCGCAAGGCCGGCGAAGTCGAGCACGTGCTGCTGGACGCCGCCGGCAAGCCGACCGCCGTGGTGATCGAGATCGACCGGGTCGGACCCGACAAGAAGGTCGTCGTGGCCCTGGCCGACGTCTCGGTCGCGCCCGAGCCTGGCGACCCGAACGACTACCTGGTCCGCACCAAGCTGACCAAGGACCAACTGGCCAACCTGCCGGACTGGAAGCCGTAGGGGCTTCTCTCTTCCTGTCATTCCCGCCCTTGTGGCGGGAACCCCTCTGAAAGTCGCAAGGGCGAGAGGGGCGGCGTGCAGAGCACGCCGCTTGCGTCTCATCCACCAGCGGAACCAGGGTTTCCCGCCACAGGGGCGGGAATGACGGGAGTATAATCTAGCTCAGCTCGCCGTAGGCCTTCTCGACCGCCGCCACGAACCGCGCGTCGCTCGCCAGCTCGGGCGGGAACACCGCCTCCACCGCCAGGAACGCGGCGACGTCGCCCTTCACCTCGCCGGGCAAAGCCTGGACCACGGCTAGCAGCCGGTCGGCCAGCGGGTCGGTGACGGCCGCGCCCTCGGCGGCGCGCAGCTTCAGGAACTTGAACCAGGCGGCGATCGGCACGGCGAGGCGCTCGACGCTGCGGCCGGCCTCCAGGGCGTCCTTCACGGTGCCGAGGATGCGGAACGGCAGCTTCTGCGAGCCGTCCCAGGCGATCTGGCTCAGCAGGTGGCGGATCTCGGGATTGCGGAAGCGGTCGAGGATCGCCTCGGCGTAGGCGGGAAGGTCAAGGCCGCGCGGCGCGGTCAGGGTGGGGATGATGTCCTGGGCCATCAGGTCGCGGGCCAGGGCCTCCAGCGCCGGATCGCCCACCGCCTCGAACACCGTCTCATGACCCTTCAGCAGGCCGGCATAGGCCAGGGTGGAGTGCACGCCGTTCAGCAGGCGCAGCTTGGCCCGCTCGAAGCCCCGCACGTCGTCGGTCAGGGTGACGCCAACGCTGGCGAGGTCCGGCGCGCCTTCGCCCAGTACGTCCTCGACCACCCACTGGGTGAAGGCCTCGCGCTGGATCGGCCAGGCGTCGAACAGGCCGGTAGCGGTCTGCACGCGGGCGCGCAGGGCGTCGTCGGTGGCGGGGGTGATGCTGTCGACCATGGTGCGCGGGAAGGCGCCGTTCGCCTCGATCCACGAGGCCAGGGCCGGGTCCACCGCCTGGGCGAACGCCACGGTGGCGGCCTTCAGGCGCCAGCCGTTGTCGGCGAGGTTGTCGCAGGCCACCACGGCGTAGGGCGGCAGGCCGACGGCGAAGCGGCGGCGCAGGCCTTCGACGATGTAGCCGACGGCGCTGACCGGGCGGCCGGGCTGGGCCAGGTCGTGGACGATTTCGGGATGGGCGGTGTCGAGCTTGCCCTCGCCGGTCAGGGTGTAGCCCTTCTCGGTGACGGTCAGGGTGACGATCCGGGTCTGGGGCGCGGCCAGGCGGGCGAACACGGCTTCGGGATCTTCCGGCGCGACCAGCACCTCCAGGATCGAGCCGATGACGCGGAAGCTGGTCTCATGGTCCAGCTGAGCCAGGGTGTAGAGGCCGTCCTGCGGGGCCAGGGCGTCGCGCACCCCGGGGCTCTTCAGCGAGACGGCGCAGATGCCCCAGCGCGGGTCGGCGGCCAGCAGCTTGTCGAAATAGAAGGCCTGGTGGGCGCGGTGAAAGGCTCCCGGACCGAAGTGGACGACGCCGATCTCGACCTTGTCACGCGCGTAGGACGGCAGGGCCACGCCGGGCAGGGCGGCCGGGAAGCTGGTGGCGCTAAGGCGCAGGGCCTGGCTGGCGGCGGTGTCGGTGGTCACGGGGGCGCCTCGATAATGATCCGGCGGGTCTTGAAGCCCGCCCGGACGCCTAGATGAGCCAGGAAGACACCGGTGGCAATGGCGGTTTCGCAAAGACTTTCCGCAACGGCGCCCCAGCCGTCGAGAAACCCGCTGGGCGTTATAATTTTCACATAAAACCGAGGCGCGCATCGCCACCCTGGCCGCCCCAGGGGAAGAGAATGCGTACGATTCTGACGATCATGGCGGTCTTGGCTGTTGGCGCGTGCAGCCGGGTGGAAGCCGACACGCCCGCGGCCCAGCGCGCGGCGGTGACCAAGGCGTGCCTCGACGGCGACCTGGCCGCCTTCGGGCTGAAGCTCGACCGGGTGGGCTGCGCCTGCGCCTCCAACGTGCTGCAGGCCCAGCTGTCGCCCAAGGCGATGACGGCGCTGGAGGACTATTCGCGCGGCCGGCAGGACGGTTTTGATTCCGCGCGCGCCGGGCTGAGCGGCGACGAGAAGCTGATGCTGGATCCCAAGCGTCCGGCCGGCGCGCCCGACCTGCGCAAGGTGGCGGCCGACTGCCTCTAACCAGGCGCTGAACGACAAGAGCAAGACGACAGACGAAAGAGTGGGGGAGACGATGCAGACCAAGCGCTATTTCGCCAGCCGGCGCGACTTCCTGGCCGCGGGCGGCTTCCTGGCGGCGGGCGCAGCCCTGGCCCCGCAGGCGGCCCTGGCGCTGTCTCCTCGCGTCGCCGCCCTGCCGCCGACGCCCGCGCCGGGCGGTCCGTCCGAGGCCCGCTGGGCCCAGCTCGCCAAGGCGCTTTCGGGCCGTCTTCTGCGCCTGGGCGACGCCGACTACCAGGTGATCGCCCTGCCCAACAACCTGCGCTACGCCCACACCCTGCCGCAGGGCGTGGCCCGCTGCGCCTCGGCCAACGAGGTGGGCTTCGCCGTCCGCTGGGCGCGCGAGAACAACATCCGGCCGATCATCCGCGGCGGCGGCCACTCCTACGCCGGCTATTCGGTCACCGACGGCCTGCTGATCGAGACCAGCCTGATCAACTACGCCCGCTACGACAAGGCGACCGGCGTCGCCCGCTTCGGGGCCGGCGCGCGCAACCGCGACCTCTATCGCCTGCTGCGGGCCGAGGACCGGGCGGTGACCCACGGTCGCTGCCCGTCGGTGGGGGCGTCGGGCTTCCTGCTGGGCGGCGGCATCGGCTTCAACATGCGCGGCCACGGCCTGGGCTGCGACCAGCTGGTCGACAGCAAGATCGTGCTGGCCGACGGCTCGCAGCGCAGCGTCTCGAAGACCGCGCCCGACCAGCGCGACCGTGACCTGTTCTGGGCCTCCCAGGGCGGCGGCGGCGGCAATTTCGGCGTCAGCACCGAGTTCGCGCTGCAGACCTTCGACGTGAAGGGCAAGGTGGTCACCGTCTTCGACCTTTCCTGGAGCCGCACGCCCGAGATCCGTCCCAGGGTCTCGGTCGAGGCGCTGGGCGCGCTGCTGATGGGCGTGCTGGACGCCGCCCCTGGCAAGCTGGGCTCGCGGGTGTCGTTCGGGGCGATCACGCCGCTGCAGTACAAGGCCGGCTACGACGTGCCGATCAGCGTGCTGGGCCAATACGCCGGCCCGCGCGAGGAGTTGCTGAAGATCCTCAAGCCCGTGCTCGACGTGGCCCAGCCCACGGGCGGGGCGGGGATCAACGAGTTGCCCTACTGGGCGGCGCAGGACTTCCTGCACGAGGACGGCTTCGCCACCTTCTACCAGGAGCGTTCGGCCTTCGTGAACCGCAAGGGCTTCGGCCTGGAGGACCTGGTCGAGGGCTTCCGGCATCTGCGCCAATGGCCGGGCGTCAACGGCTATTGCGACCTGCGCTTCTTCCAGACCGGCGGGGAGATCAATGTCCCCAAGCCGGCCGACACCGCCTTCGTCCATCGCGACAGCCGTTGGCTGATGGTGGTGGGCCTCTACTGGAGCGAGGGCGACAGCCACAACAAGATCCTGCTCGACGCCAACCGCGTCTGGCAGGACGAGTTCTACGCCGCCATGAAGCCGCGCGCCGGCGGCGGCGCCTACCAGAACTTCGCCGACCCCTCGCTGTCGCACGACCCAGACAGCGCCGACTATTTCGCGACGGCCTATTACGGCGACAACCTCGGCAGGCTGAAGGCGATCAAGGTCAAGGCCGACCCTGATCGGGTGTTCAATTTCAACCAGGCGATCCCCAGGTCCTAGCGGCGCCTTGCTCACCGCCGAGTCGTAGCCTCCTATCCTCTCCACGCAGAGTTTCGTGGGGAAGACGATGACCGACGTTCCTAGCCGCCGCACGCTGATGACCGGCGCGGCCGCCGCCACCCTCCTGGCCCCGGGCCTGGCGGGCGCGGCCGCCAAGCCCTCCGTGCGCGAGGCCGACATGGCGGCGATCCGCAAGGCCGCCGAGGCCGGCTACGAGGCCTCGGTCAAGCGCATCCAGGACTGGATCGCCCTGCCGTCGATCGCCGCCGAGAACCGCGACATGGACAAGGGCGCCGACTACATGGCGGCCCTGGCCCGCGACGCCGGCTTCACGGGCGTCGAGAAGATCCCCACCGACGGCGCGCCGGGCGTGTTCGGCGTGCTCGACGTCGGCGCCAAACGCTGGCTGGCGATCTACTTCATGTACGACGTCAAGCAGTACGATCCGGCCGAGTGGAGCGCGCCGCCGCTGGAGGCGCGCATCGTCGACAAGCCGGGCTTCGGCAAGGTGATCGTCGGCCGCGGGGCGGTGAACCAGAAGGGGCCGCAGGCCTCGCTGCTGGCCGCGCTGCACGCCATCCGCGCCGCCGGCAAGAAACCGCCGGTGAACCTCGTCCTGGTCTGCGAGGGCGAGGAGGAGATCGGCAGCCCGCACTTCCGCCAGATCGTCACCAAACCGAACGTCCTGGCCGCCCTCAAGAAGTGCGAAGGCGTGATCATCCCGGCCGGCTGGCAGAGCCCCAGCAACGGCGGCGTCAGCGTCAACCTGGGCGCCAAGGGCGTGGTGGAGTTCGAGCTGGTCGCCAGCGGCGAGAAGTGGGGCAGGGGTCCCAAGACCGACATCCATTCCAGCGAGAAGGCCCGCGTCGACAGCCCGGCCTGGCGCTTGGTCCAGGCCCTGACCACCCTGGTCACGCCCGACGGCAACACGCCCGCCGTCGACGGCTATTTCGAGAAGGTCCGCCCCCTGACCGCCCGCGAGAAGGAGCTGATCTCGCTGGCCGCCCAGCGCATGACCGAAGCCGACGCCAAGAAGGCCCTGGGCGTCGACCGCTGGATCGACGACCTGCCGTGGGAGAAGGCGCTGGAGCGGCTGGCCTCGCAGCCGACCATCAACATCGAGGGGCTGGTCTCGGGCTACACCGGTCCGGGCGGCAAGACCGTGCTGCCGGGCCGCGCCGTCGCCAAGATCGACCTGCGGCTGGTGCCGAACATGACGATGGACGACGCCGTAGCCAAGATCCGCGCCCACCTCGACAAGCGCGGCTTCAATGACGTCGAGATCAAGGTCAGCGGCGGCTACGACCCGACCGAGACGCCCGAGGACAGCCGCCTGATCCGCGCCCAGCTGGCCAGCTACAAGCGCCTGGGCGCGCCGGCGACGCTGTATCCTCGCCTGGCCGGCTCGTGGCCGGGCACGGTGTTCACCTCGCCGCCGGTCAGCCTGCCCGCCGGGCAGTTCGGCCTGGGCCACGGCAGCGGCGCCCACGCCCCCAACGAGTACTACGTGATCGAGAGCAGCAATCCGAAGGTCCAGGGCCTGGTCGGCGGCACGATGAGCTATGTCGACCTGATGTACGAAATCGCCGAGGCCAAGTGAGGGACGCGGTCTTCGCCGTCGTCATCGGACTGCTGATCGCCGCGCCCGCCGTGGCGCAGACCACGAGCGAGGGGCGCCTGTCGGAGGCGGCCATCCGCCAGGTGCTGGTCCAGCGGGTCGACGTCGACAAGCAGGCCGTGGGCATGGTCGTCGGCGTCATCGACGCCAGGGGCCGGCGGGTGATCGCCCGCGGCGTCTACGACGCGGCCGATCCTCGTCCCGTCGACGGCGAGACCCTGTTCGAGATCGGCTCGGTGACCAAGGCCTTCACCGGCCTGCTGCTGGCCGACATGGTCCGGCGCGGCGAGGTCAGGCTCGACGAGCCCGTCGTCGCCCTGCTGCCCGCCGGCTGGGTCGCGCCCGAGCGCAACGGCAGGGCGATCACTCTGATCGACCTGGCCACGCACACCTCGGGCCTGCCCCGGCTGGCGGACAACATGCCGATGGCCGACCCGCTCAACCCCTACGCCGACTATGCGCCCGAGTTGTTGGAGGCCTTCCTGCGGCGCTACAGCCTGCCTCGCGACATCGGCGCGGCTTACGAGTACTCCAACCTGGGCGTCGGGCTGCTGGGTTGGGCGCTGGCCCAGCGCGCCGGCGGCGATTACGAGACGGTGCTGCGCAGGCGGGTGCTCGCGCCGCTGGACATGTCCGGCGCCGCGATCAAGCTTTCGCCGCCGCTCGAGGCCCGCTTCTCGCCGGGCCACACCGCCGATCTGGCGGTCACGCCGCACTGGGACCTGACGACCCTGGCCGGCGCCGGCGGCCTGCGATGCTCGGCCGACGACCTGCTGACCCTGCTGGCCGCCGAGCTTGGCCTTGTCGACACGCCGCTGAAGGCGGCGATGGCCGACCAACTGGCTCCCCGGCGCATCGTGGGCGGCGACGTGCAGGTGGCCCTGGGCTGGCATGTCGCCAAGGTTCCCGGGGGCGAGATCGTCAGCCATGGCGGCGGCACCATGGGCTTCCAGTCCTTCGTTGGGTTCGACCGCGCGACCGGGCTGGGCGTCGTGGTGCTGAGCAACACCGCCGCTGTCATGGGCGTCGAGGACCTGGGCCTGCACCTGCTGACCGGCGCGCCGCTGAAGACCGCGCCCAAGGTCAAGGTCCGCGAGGCCAAGACCCTGCCGCCGGCCGTGCTGGACGGGCTGACCGGCCGCTATGCGCTGGCGCCGGACGCGGTGCTGACCATCACCCGCGAGGGCCAGCGGATGTTCGGCCAGCTGACCGGCCAGCCGCGCATAGAAATCTTCGCCGAAGGGCCGACGGCCTTGTTCGCCAGGGTAGTGGACGCGCAGCTGACCTTCACCGTCGGCGCTGACGGGCGCGCCAGCGCCTTGACCCTGCACCAGAACGGCCAGAACACGCCGGCGCCCCGCGTCCCCTAGCTAGAGCGTCACGCCCGACTTCCAGATGGCGATCTCGCGTTCGCCGTTGCGCTCGGCCTTGGTCTCCTGGCCCGACGCGGTGGCGACCACCAGGTCGAGCAGCGAGTCCGCCGCCTGGTCCATCGTCTGGCCGTCCAGCACGACCCCGGCGTCGAAGTCGATCCACGACGGCTTGCGGGCCGCCAGGGCGCTGTTCGACGCGATCTTCAGGGTGGGGGCGGGGAAGCCCAGCGGCGTGCCCCGGCCGGTGGTGAACAGGATCACCGTCGCGCCGGCCGCCGTCAGGGCCGTGGACGACACCGCGTCGTTGCCGGGCGCCTCGAGCAGGGTCAGCCCGTGCGGACCCACCCGCTGGCCATAGCGCAGCACCTCGACCAGCGGCGCGCGACCGCCCTTCTGCACCGCGCCCAGCGACTTCTCCTCCAGGGTGGTGATGCCGCCGGCGATGTTGCCGGGCGAGGGGTTCTCGTAGATGGGCTGGTGGTTGTCGATGAAGTAGCGCTTGAAGTCGTCGATAACCTCGACGGCTTCGTCGAAGACCTGCCGACTTGCAGCCCTTTGCAGCAGCACGTTCTCGGCGCCGAACACCTCGGGGATCTCGGTCAGCACCGGCGTGCCGCCGGCCGCGGCCACCTTGTCGGCGATGCGGCCGACCAGCGGGTTGGCGGTGACGCCCGAGAAGCCGTCCGAGCCGCCGCACTTCAGGCCCACCACCAGTTCGGAGATCGGCGCGGGTTCGCGGCGGTCGTTCTCGGCGATCTCGACGAGGGCCGCGATGGCCTCCAGGCCCTGTTCGTACTCGTCCTCGACGAACTGGGTGGTGAACGAGCGCAGGCGCTCGGGATCCAGGTCCGGGGCGCTTTCCAGCAGGGCCTTCAGTTGGTTGTTCTCGCAGCCCAGGCCCAGGATCAGCACGCCGCCGGCGTTGGGGTGGGCGGCCAGGCCCGCGATCAGCTGGCGGGTGTGGGAAAGGTCGTCGCCCAGCTGCGAGCAGCCGAACGGATGGGGGAAGGCGAAGACGCCGTCGACCCGTCCGGCGAAGCGGGCGTTGGCCTTCTCGGCGATGCGGCGGGCGGTGTTGGCCACGCAGCCGACGGTGCACAGCACCCAGATCTCGTTGCGCGTGCCCACCCGGCCGTTCTTGCGGCGATAGCCGAGGAAGCTGCGCTCGCCGACCACCTCGGTGTTGTCGATGGCGGCGGGGGCGTAGGCGTAGCCCTCGACGCCCTCGAGCCGGGTCTCGACATTGTGGACGTGCACGTGGTCGCCGACGGCGATGTCGGTCGTGGCCCGGCCGATCGGCCAGCCGTACTTCAGCACGTCCTCGCCCCTGGCGGCCGGCCGCACGGCGATCTTGTGGCCCTTGGGAATGTCGCTCCGCACGCGGATCGGCTGGCCGTGCAGGTCGACCGTCTCGCCGGCGACGAGCGGGCGCAGGGCGGTGGCGACGTGGTCGCGCGGATCGACGCCGTGGATCGATTCGCCGGGAAGAGTGGCCGTTTCGCTCATCTGGGGTCTTTGTCTTTGCGACTTTTTGTGTTGCCATCCGGTCCTAAGGGAGTGGAAACCGGTGTCAAGAGCTTCGCCAGCGCGCTTTTAGCCGCACGATTGGCGACGCTTTCGACGCTGGAGTATGACAAAAGAAAAGAACGCCCGCCGCATGGAAACGCTGTGACCTCGTCAAAGACGCCCAACAAGTCCGCCGACGAGTCGGATGTGAACGCCGCGCTGGAAAGCGGCCGCCGCCGCGCCACCATCAACGACATCGCCCGTCTGGCGGGGGTCTCCAAGAAGACCGTCTCGCGGGTGATCAACCAGTCGCCGTTCGTCCGCGAGGAGACCCGCCAGCGCATCGAGGCGGTGATCGCCGAGTGGGGCTACGCCCCCGATCCCCAGGCCCGGGGCCTGGCTTTCCGCCGCTCGTTCCTGATCGGCATGATCTACGACAACCCCAACCCGCAGTACGTCGTGAACATGCAGCTTGGCCTGCTGGACGGCATGCGCGGCTCGGGCTTCGAGCTGGTCGTCCACCCCTGCGACCGTTCCAGCCCCACCTTCCTGCAGGACGTGCGGATGTTCATCGAGCGGCAGAAGCTGTTCGGCGTGATCCTGCCGCCGTCGGTGTCGGAAGACGAGCGCGTCGCCGACCTGCTGCGCGACATCGGCTGCGAATACATCCGCATCGCCTCGGTGCCCCTCGACGAGGAGGAGCACATGATCGTCGGCCACGACCGGCTGGGCGCCCAGGCCATGGGCGAGCACCTGGTCGGACTGGGCCACGAGCGCATCGGCTTCATCACCGGCCTGCCCAGCTTCCGGTCGTCGCACGAGCGGCGAGGGGGCTTCGAGGACGCGCTGACCAAGGCCGGCGTGAAGCTCGATCCCGACTATGTGGTGCAGGGCGCCTACACCTTCGAATCGGGCCTGGCCTGCGGCGAGGCGCTGCTGGCCAAGACCCCGCGCCCGACCGCCATCTTCGCTGGCAACGACGAAATGGCCGCCGGCGTGCTGCAGGCCGCCCGCCGGGCCGGGCTGACGGTGCCCGAAGACCTGACCGTGGTGGGCTTCGACGACTTCCAGATCGCCCAGGCCGTCTGGCCGCCGCTGACCACGATCCACATCCCGACGCGGGAAGTGGGCCGCATGGCCGCCGAGAAGCTGATCGCCCGCGAGGGCTACGAGCCGGGCGATCCGGCCAAGACCATCCCCTATCTGGTGACGCGCGAATCTTCCGCTGCTCCGAAGAAAGTGTAGGGTGCGCGCCGCGCCCTGCACCTTGCACCGAACTTTGACACCGGTTACCAAGCGCCACGAAGCGGCCATCTAGCAGCCGCCGGCGAAGGGACGAGGAGACACGCCATGGCCCGGCCCCTGAATTTGCACGAGGATCGCCTGTTTCCGGCCGATCCGACCGTCCGCGGCATCGCCCGCGAGCTCTATTCGACCGTCGCGAACCTGCCGATCATCAGCCCGCACGGCCACACCGACCCGGCCTGGTTCGCGACCAACGAGCCGTTCCGCGACGCCACCGACCTGCTGCTGGCGCCCGACCACTACATCTTCCGCATGCTCTACAGCCAGGGCGTGGCGCTGGACGACCTGAAGGTGCCGTCCAAGGCCGGCGTGCCGGCCACCGACCCGCGGGCGGCCTGGAAGCTGTTCGCCAGGAACTTCCACCTGTTCCGCGGCACGCCGTCGTGGATCTGGCTGAACCACGTGTTCTCCAAGGTGTTCGGCTTCACCGAGTTCCTCGGCGAAGACAACGCCGACGCCTATTTCGACGGCATCAACGAAGCCCTGGCCACCGACGCCTTCCGTCCGCGCGCCCTGTTCGACCGCTTCAACATCGAGACCCTGGCCACCACCGAGGGGCCGCACGATCCGCTGAAGCACCACAAGGCGATCCGCGAAAGCGGGTGGGGCGGTCACGTCATCACCGCCTATCGCCCCGACGCGGTCATCGACTTCGAGGACGAGCGCGGTCCGCGCGCCTTCGAGCGCTTCGCCGAGATCTCGGGCCAGGACGTCTACAGCTGGAAGGGCTATCTCGAAGCCCACCGCCTGCGCCGCAAGGCCTTCATCGAGGCCGGCGCCACCTCGTCCGACCACGGCCACCCGACCGCCGCGACCGCCGACCTGACCGACGCCGAGTCCGAGGCCCTGTTCGCCGACCTGGTGAAGGGGAACGTGACGCCCGCCAAGGCCGAGCTGTTCCGCGCCCAGATGCTGACCGAGATGGCCAAGATGAGCCTCGAGGACGGCCTGGTGATGCAGATCCATCCCGGCTCGCACCGCAACCACAACCTGGGCCTGCTGGCCAGCCACGGCCGCGACAAGGGCGCCGACATTCCGATGCGCACGGAATATGTCGACGCGCTGAAGCCGCTGCTGGGCCGCCTGGGCGGCGACCCGCGCCTGTCGATCATCCTGTTCACCCTGGACGAGACGACCTACAGCCGCGAACTGGCCCCGCTGGCCGGTCACTATCCGGTGCTGAAGCTGGGTCCGTCCTGGTGGTTCCACGACAGCCCGGAAGGCATGATGCGCTTCCGCGAGCAGGTCACCGAGACCGCCGGCTTCTACAACACCGTCGGTTTCAACGACGACACCCGGGCCTTCCTGTCGATCCCCGCCCGCCACGATGTCGCCCGTCGCGTCGACAGCGCCTTCCTGGCGCGCATGGTGAGCGAGCACCGCATGGATTTGGTGGAAGCTCAGGAGCTGATCGTAGACCTGACGTACAATCTGCCTAAGAAGGCCTACAAGCTCGACCAGCCGCGGCCCCTCCCGGCCCCGGCGCTCGCCGCCGAATAAGAACACCACTTCCGGAGTAAACACGATGTTCGCCAAGACCTACCACGCCACTCATCCGGACATGATGTTCGCCGTCAGCAACGACGACCTGCGCGACCGCTACCTGATGCAGGACCTCTTCGTCGAAGGCGAGATCGTCCTGAACTACAACCACGCCGAACGCTTCGTGATCGGCGGCGTCGTCGCCTCGGCCGCGGTGAAGCTGCCCGACCAGACCGAGCCCGCCTCGGCCGCCGGCCACCCGTTCCTGGAGCGCCGCGAGCTGGGCGTGATCAACGTCGGCGAGACCACCGGCAAGATCACCGTCGACGGCGTCGTCTACGACATCGTTCCGCGTGACGGCCTGTACGTCACCATGGGCGCCAAGGACGTGACCTTCGAAGGCGTGAACGGCGAAGCCGCTCGCTTCTACCTGGTCAGCCTGCCGGCCCACGCCGCCTTCGAAACCAAGAAGCTGGCCTTCGCCGACGCCATCCCGCTGGAGCGCGGCGCTCTCGAAACCAGCAACGAGCGCACGATCTACCAGTACATCGTGCCGACCACCTGCAAGTCGGCTCAGCTGCTGCTGGGCATGACCGTGCTGAAGCCGGGCAGCGTCTGGAACACCATGCCGCCCCACCTGCACGACCGCCGCTCGGAAGCCTACTTCTACTTCGGCCTGGGCGAGAACGACCGCGTGTTCCACTACATGGGCGAGCCGGACGAGATGCGCCACATCGTGATGGCCAACGAAGAAGCCGTCATGAGCCCGCCGTGGTCGATCCACATGGGTTCGGGCACCGCCAACTACACCTTCATCTGGGCGATGGGCGGCGAGAACCTCGACTACACCGACATGAACGTGCTGGACATCTGCCAGCTGAAGTAGGAGCCAAGCGCTCCATCCGATCCCTTCGGCTGTCATCCCGGACGGCCGAAGGCCGATCCGGGATCTCCCGCCGACGTGGGAGGTCCCGGCTCTCCGCGCGCCGCGCTACGGCCGGGATGACAGAAGAAGTTTGAGGAACACCATGGCCAATCCGTTCAGCCTCGAAGGCAAGGTCGCGCTCGTCACCGGCGCCAACACCGGCATCGGGCAGGGGATCGCCATCGCGCTCGCCCAGGCCGGCGCCGACATCGCCGCCGCGGGCCGCAGCGAACCGACCGAGACCAAGGCCGCCGTCGAGGCGCTGGGCCGCAAGTTCCTGTCGATCAAGGCCGACTTCTCGACCACCGAGCCCGTGCAGCGCGTGGTCGACGAAACCGTCGCCGCCTTCGGCAAGGTCGACATCCTGGTCAACAACGCCGGCATCATCCGCCGCGCCGACTCCATCGAATTCTCCGAAGCCGACTGGGACGCGGTGATCGACACCAACCTGAAGGTCGTCTTCTTCCTGACCCAGGCCTTCGCCAAGCAGGCCCTGACCCAGGGCGGCGGCAAGGTGATCAACATCGCCTCCTTGCTCTCGTTCCAGGGCGGCATCCGCGTGCCGTCGTACACGGCCGCCAAGTCGGGCCTGGCCGGCCTGACCAAGATCCTGGCCAACGAGTGGGCGACCAAGGGCATCAACGTCAACGCCATCGCGCCGGGCTATTTCGACACCAACAACACCGAGGCCCTGCGCGCCGACGCCGACCGCAACGCCTCGATCCTGGCCCGCATCCCGGCCGGTCGCTGGGGCCGTCCGGAAGACCTCGGCGGCGCCGCTGTGTTCCTGGCCTCGTCGGCCGCCGACTACGTGCAGGGCGTCACCTTGCCGGTCGACGGCGGCTGGCTGGCCCGCTAAGGCCGCCGGCCCTTCGGCCGACACCAGACCGAATGATCCCCGCGAAGGCGACTTCGCGGGGATTCTCGTTTCAGGAGGCGGAGACCGGCCCGCCTCAAGCACAAAAAGTGCGCCGGTGAACAATGGTAGCGCAACCATTGAACCGCCCGGCTTCCCCCGAGCGAAGAAGGGCTGTAGAGCCCGCACAGCGTTCGTCCGGGCCGGGTTGGACGCGAGAACCGTTAGATTCAGTTCTTACAGTCCCGACGTCCACCGCTCTCCCTGGCGGTGGTGATGGAGCATGCGCATGCGCGACTCGGCCCTCTCCCTCGGCGCCAGCCGTCCCACCAGCCGTGATGTCCGGCAGAACGCCAACCTGCTTGGCGACCTGCTGATCGAGGCCATCGGCTATCTGGAAGGGGAGGAGGCCGCCGGCCTGGTCAGCAAAGCCCGCAAGGCCGCCGCGCATGAGAGCGAGGAGGGCGAGGCCCCAGGGCTCGACCACCTGTTCGAAGGCCTCTCCAACGATCAGGCCGTGTTCCTGGCGCGGGCTTTCGCCAGCCACTCGCTGCTGGCCAACATCGGCGAGGACGTCGCCGGCCGCCGTCGCCATGCCGAGGCCGACGCCCGTCCCGGCGACGAGCGCGCCCGCACCCTGGTCGACGCCGTCGCGGCCCTGAAGGCCTCGGGCAAGACCGACGCGGACCTGGCCAAGGTCTTCGCCGCGATGAACGTGGTGCCGGTGCTGACCGCCCACCCGACCGAAGTGCGCCGCCGCAGCATGGTCGACCGCGAGACCGAGATCTCGCGCCTGATGACCCTGCGCCGCCACCACCTGCCGGCCGACCTCGAAGCCGATATCCGCGAGCGCCTGTTCCGCGAGATCGCCCTGATGTGGCGCACGCGCCTCTACCGGCCCGAGCGGATCACCGTGAAGGACGAGATCCGCAACGCCCTGTCGATCGTCCGCACCTCGATCCTGCCCGCTCTGGTCGACCTCTATGAGGAATGGTCGGGCAAGATCGGCAGCCACGGCCACATCGCGCCGCTGCTGAAGATGGGCTCGTGGCTGGGCGGCGACCGCGACGGCCACCCCGGCGTCAACGGCGACACCCTGAAGCTGGCCCTTTCGTCGCAGTCGCGGGTGATCCTCGACTGGTACGCCGGCGAGGTGCGCAAGCTGTGGTCGAACCTGGCCGTCTCGACCGCCTACACCCCGGTGTCCGAAGAACTGCTGGCCCTGGCGGCCCAGGCCAAGGACCCGTCGGTGCACCGCCTGGACGAGCCCTACCGCCTGGCCCTGGAGCTGATCTTCGACCGCCTCACGGCCGTGTCGCAGAAGCTGACCGGCCAGTGGGTGGCCTATGCGACGAGCCGCACGGACGTCGAGCCCTACGCCCACCCCGACGCCTTCGTCGCCGACCTGCAGATCATCGTCGAGTCGCTGGAGGCCAGCGGCGGCGAGCGCCTGGTCGGGGCCTCGCTGCGCACTCTGGTCGCGGTGGCCAAGGCCTGCGGCTTCCACCTGATGAGCCTGGACCTGCGCCAGAACGCCGACGTCCACGAGCGCACCATCCACGAGCTCTATCAGCGCGCCGGCACCGGCGTGCGCTATCTGGAGCTCGACGAGGAAGCCCGCTCCAAGCTGCTGATCGAGGAGCTGTCGCACCAGCGGCCGCTGGTCTCGCCCTTCACCGCCTATGGCGAGGAGACGGCCAAGGAACTGGCCACCATGCAGGCCGCCGCCCAGGCCGTGCGCGACTACGGCCACGCCTGCATCGGCGCCTATATCATCTCCAAGTCGGCCACCCTGTCGGACATCCTCGAGCCGCTGGTGCTGCTCAAGCAGGTGGGCCTGGTCTGGGGCGGGGCTGCGCCGCGCTCGTCGCTGAAGATCGCGCCCCTGTTCGAGACCATCGAAGACCTGGAGAACGGCCCGCGCGTGCTGCGCCAGTGGCTGGAGCTGCCGATCAGCCGCACCATCCTGGGCGACCGGCCGGTGCAGGAGATCATGCTCGGCTACTCCGACAGCAACAAGGACGGCGGCTATGTCGCCAGCCGTCGGGGCGTGGCGCGCGGGGCCTCGGCGCTCGCGTTCGAGGCCGACCGCATGGGCGTGGGCATCCAGCTGTTCCACGGTCGCGGCGGCAGCGTCGGGCGGGGCGGCGGGCCGGCCGCCGAGGCCGTGCTGGCCCAGCCGGCCGGCACCGTCCAGGGCCGCATCCGCATGACCGAGCAGGGCGAGATGATCGCCCGCCGCTTCGGCGACCAGCCCACCGCCCGCCGCAACCTCGACGGCCTGGCCGCCGCCGTGGTCCAGTCCAGCCAGCGCGACGTCAACCGTCCCGACCCCAAGGTCGAGAGCGCCATGACCGCCCTGGCTCAGGCCTCGTTCGAGGGCTATCGCGCTCTCGTCTATGACGACCCGGCCTTCGAGGACTTCTTCTGGTCGGCCACCCCGATCGGCGAGATCGTGGGGCTCAACATCGGCAGCCGCCCGGCCAGCCGCACCGCCAGCCGCAAGATCGAGGATCTGCGCGCCATCCCGTGGGTGTTCAGCTGGTCGCAGGCGCGCTTCATGCTGCCGGGCTGGTACGGCTTCGCCTCGGGCGTCGAGCGCGCGGGCCTGTCGACCGCTCAGTTGCAGGACCTGGCCGGCGACTTCGACTTCTTCGCCTCGCTGCTGTCGAACATGGAACTGGCGCTCGCCCAGAGCCACATGGGCATCGCCGCCCGCTACGTGGCCCTGTCGCCGGATCAGGCCAACGCCCAGCGGATCTTCGAGACGATCAAGCGCGAACACGACAAGGCCGCCGAGATCGCCCTGGCCATCCGCGGCGGCTCCAGCCTGCTCGACAACCAGCCGGACCTGGCCGAGTCGGTGGCCCTGGCCGGCCACTCGGTCGATCCGCTCAACCACCTGCAGCTGGAGCTCCTGGCCCGCCGTCGTGGCGGCGAGCAGGCCGAGGACGTGCGCCTGGCCATCCAGCTGACCGTGGCCGGCATCGCCGCCGGCCTGCGCAACACCGGCTGATCCGGGAGGGGCGCGCCGCCGCTTGAATCGGCGCGCCCGTCAAAAACGCCAACGGTCCCCGAGCGACGTTTTCTACAGGCTTGCTCAAATGCCGAAACTGCGCTTATCTGTCTATGACACCGGTGACAAAACGAGCCGAGCTCTTCTTGATACCGGTGTCATGACGTTTTGGGTCGGCTCCCCCGACCCGGCGTCCTGCGGCTCTTTGAGTTCGCTCCTGCGCAAACTTTCCAGGGCGTCGAGCTGTAGCTCGACGCCCTTCATTTTACCTTGGGGGGCGCGTCGGGCTTCGGCTCGGCGCCCTTTATTTCGCCGGGGCGTGAGCCGTGGCGGAAATTGACGTGGCGGCAGCCACGCGATGTGGCGCAAGCCGCGCGCGCGGGCTAAGGGATCGCCCGAACAGATCTTCCACGCGCGGCGCGCCACGGCGGCGCCTCGCGCAAGAACGGCCCTTTCCGGGAGGAGTACGAGAATGCTGAAGAACCGTATGGCGGTGCTGCAGGCCCTTGAGACCCAAGGCGTGGTGCCGGTGTTCTATCACCCGGACGTCGAGATCTGTAAGAACGTCATCCAGGCCTGCGCCGACGGCGGCGCGCCCTGCATCGAGTTCACCAACCGCGGCGATTTCGCCGCCAACGTCTTCTACGAAGTCACCAAGCACTTCGCCTCGGCCGATCCGCGCGTGATCATGGGCGTCGGCTCGATCGTCGATGCGCCGACCGCCGGCCTCTACATCGCCAACGGCGCCAAGTTCATGGTCAGCCCGATCGTCAACGCCGACGTCGCCAAGCTCTGCAACCGCCGCATGATCCCCTACAGCCCCGGCTGCGGCTCGGCGACCGAGATCTCCTACGCTCAGGAACTGGGCTGCGAGATCGTCAAGGTGTTCCCCGGCTCGTCGGTCGGCGGCCCGGACTTCATCAAGGCCGTGATGGGCCCGATGCCCTGGACCAAGATCATGCCGACGGGCGGCGTCGATCCGGACGAGGCCTCGATCAAGAAGTGGTTCGGCGCCGGCATCGTCGCCGCCGGCATGGGCTCCAAGCTGATCACCCAGGAAGCCCTCGACGCCAAGGACTACGCCGGCATCTCCAAGAAGGTGCGCGAGACGGTCGACCTGATCGCCAAGGTGCGCGGCAAGGCCTGATGAGCGACAAGCCGATCCTTCAGCTTCGCCCGGCCGCCGAGACCCGCTGGGACTGCGCGGCCCTCGGCGAAGTGATGCTGCGCCTGGATCCGGGCGACGGCCGGGTGCGCAACGCCCGCCAGTTCCAGGTCTGGGAAGGCGGCGGCGAGTACAACTTCGCCCGCGGCATGAGCAAGTGTTGGGGCAAGCGCGCCACCGTCGCCACGGCCCTGCCCGACAGCGACCTGGGCTGGCTGGTCCAGGACCTGATCGGCCAGGGCGGCGTGGACATGTCCCACGTGGTCTGGCGCGAGTTCGATGGCCTGGGTCGCAACACCCGGGTCGGCCTGAACTTCACCGAGCGCGGCTTCGGCGTGCGTCCGGCGCTGGGCGTTTCGGATCGCGCCAACTCGGCCGCTTCGCAGCTGCGTCCCGGCGAGATCGACTGGGAGCGGCTGTTCGGCGAGGAGGGCGTGCGCTGGTTCCACACCGGCGGCGTGTTCACCGCCCTGGCGTCCAACACCGCCGAGGTGGTGCTGGAGGCGCTTGAGGTCGCCAAGAAGCACGGCGTGATCGTGTCGTTCGACCAGAACTACCGCGCCTCGCTGTGGAAGGACCGCGGCGGCCTCGACGCCGCCCAGGCCCTGAACCGCAAGATCGCCGCCATGACCGACGTTATGATCGGCAACGATCACGACTTCGTCGTGTGCCTGGGGATGGAGATCGACGGTCTGGTGAAGGGGCTGCCGCCCACCGACCCGGCCAACTTCAAGACCCTGGTCCCGCAGGCGGTGAAGGCCTTCCCGAACCTGAAGGTGCTGGCCACCACCCTGCGGGCCGTGCGCTCGGCCAGCGTCAACGACTTCGGCGCCATCCTGTGGGCAGACGGAGCCTTCTACGAGGCCCCGATGCGCGACGGCCTGGCCATCTACGACCGCATCGGCGGCGGCGACGGCTTCGCCTCGGGCCTGGCCTACGCGCTGATGGAGAACCTGGGACCGCAAGCCGCCGTCGACTACGGCGCGGCCCACGCGGCCCTGGCCATGACCACCCCGGGCGACACCTCGATGGTCCGCCTGAAGGAGGTCGAGGCTCTGGTGAAGGGCGCCGGGGCGCGGGTTATTCGCTGACCTTGATCCCTCTCCCCCTTGGGGGAGAGGATGGCCCGCGTAGCGGGTCGGGTGAGGGGTTGCACGTACAGAAACGCCGCGACAGCTGATCGGCTGTCGCGGCGTTTTTTCGTGGGGCGACCCCTCATCCGTCGCCTTTCGGCGACACCTTCTCCCGCAAGGGGAGAAGGGTCTTGGTGGCCTACTTGCCCGCGCTGACCGCCGGCCCGTAGAGCATGCCGTTGAACAGGAACTTGAAGGTTCCGTACGACTGCGCCCGCTGGGTGATTTCCGGGCCCATGACGAACAGCTTGCCCTTGCCCACGTCGACGTCGAGGATCGCCGTGGTGTCCTTCAGGCGTTCCTGGCCGACGGCCCAGCCGCTGCGCAGCGGCTTGTCGGTGTCGAACCACGAGACCTTCGACACCCCCTTGGCGTCCGACTTCAGGGTGAAGGTCGGCGAGCGGTCGTAGAAGATGTCGACGTCGGCCGGGATGCCGTAGGCCAGCGGCTGGGTGACGTCGACCTTGGCCCGCAGCACCGAGCCGGGGATGTAGAGCTCCTTGGTCGACAGGCCCACCAGCTTGCCGTTCTCGGTCTTGGCCGTGGCCACCTCGACGGGCGCGCCGAAGGCGGTGGCCAGGCGCGTGGAGGCGCCGATGGCGATCACCGTGCCGCCGTTCTCGGCGAAGGCCTTGAGCTGCGGGATGGTGGTCTCGTCGGTCACCGTCCCCAGCCAGCCGTGATACTCGGCCGGGATGTCCTCGGCCTTGGGCTGCGGATAGCCGCGGCCGGCCCGGAACGGACCGCCAGCGGGGGCAGGCACCACGCCGTCGGCGAACACCAGCACGTCGAAGTCCTTGGCCAGGTCGCCGGCGTCCAGGCGCTGCGGGTAGACCACCTGGAAGGGGGCCTCGAACTTCTCGAACATCCAGCGGTTCCAGCCCGAGGGCATCGAGCCGCCATAGACGTCGACCAGGCCCACGCGGATCGGCTTCAGCGGCAGGGCCGAGCCGCCCGGCTTCGAACCGACGGCCCAGGCGTCGATGCCCAGTTCCTTGACGCCAGCCTCGATCACGCCGGCGGCGGCGGGCGAGTAGGGGACGAAGATGGCCCCGGCGGCGAAGCTCTGCTTGCCGGCCTTGGCCCCGTCCTTGAGCCACGAGACCTGGGCGCCGGCCTTCAGCAGGCGGTTGGTCAGGGTGAAGGCGTTGTTGGGCGCGTGGTCGATCAGCCAGCCGGCCTTGCCCGAGCCCTTCACGGCGCCCGGCTTGACGGCGATCAGGTCGGGCACGCGCTGGAACGGGCCGTCGAAGCCGTCGAGCACGCGGTCGAACTTCACGCCCGTCTGGTAGGCCAGGGTGTAGCCGGTGACGTCGTACGGGGCCTTGGGCGGACCGCCCGGATACTCGGCGTCGTGCGGGTGGTCCTGCGGCTCGAACATGTCGAGGATGTGCGGGCGATAGGCCTGGGCGGTCTTCACCACGTAGGAGCCGGCTGGATAGGTCTTGCCGGCCACGGTGAAGGGCTTGGTGGCCTCGTCGACGTCGACGCCGGCCTTGATCAGCGCGTTCAGGAACGCCACCACGGTCGGCTTGTCGGCCTGGTCGGCGGTCAGGATGTAGCCGCGCGGATCACGCTTTTCCGGGGCCTGCAGGATGGTCTTGTACAGCGACGGATCGACCGAGGCCGAGGTCGGCGAGCCGGTGACGCGGCCCTCGAACTTCACCTTGGCGCCGGCGGCCTTCAGATCGTCGATCTCGGTCGGCGTGATCGTCCAGCTGTCCTTGCTGCCCTTGGCGATCGAGTTGCTGGCCATCTTCCAGATGTTGAACAGCATGCGCTCGCGGTTGCGCGAGGCGTAGTCCATCACCGCGCGGTCCAGGCTCCACTGGTACTCGACGGTCTGGGCCAGGTGCCAGGTCTGCGGCGGGGCCGGCATCGGGCGGTCGCCGTTGGGCAGCTGCACGTCCGGCACCAGGTTCAGCGGCATCGGGGTGGGGCCGCCGGTGATCTCGGTCAGCAGGCCCACGGCGTTGTGGAAGTAGGCGATGGAGCGTTCCATGCCGTTGTGCCAGGTCGAGTAGGGGGCGGCGCTGCGGGCGCCCGAGCCCGGCTTGTCCTCGGCGACCAGGCGGCTGTGCATGGCCATGCCGACTTCCTGCAGCGAGGTCATGACCAGCGGGTCGTAGTTGTAGTTGAACGGGTCGCGGAACGGCGGGACGAACACCACCATGCCGTTCGGGGCCGGCTGGTGCTGGTTGTAGATGATCTGCGGATACCAGTCGCGGAACAGCACCTTGTTGACGTTGGTGGTTTCCGACATCTGCGACATGAAGCTGTCGCGGTTGTTATCGTGGCCGACGTACTTCTGATAGAGGCGCGGGATCGAGTTGAACTCGCGCTTCTGCGGATCGGCGTTGCGCATGTACCAGTCCGAGACCAGTTCCATGCCGTCGGGATTGTCGTGGCCGAACAGCACGATGACGTCGTCGAGGATGCGCATCGTCTCGGCGTCGGTCTTGGTCAGCATCCGGTACAGCACCTGGATCTGGCCCTGCGAGGTCACCGTCTCGGTGGCGTGCATGCCCGCGTCGATCCAGACCACGGCCTTGCCGGTCGCGGCCAGCTTCTCGGCCTCTTCCTTGCCGACTTCGCCCTTGGCCAGCTTGCGGGCGATGGCCTTGTACTCGTCCAGCTTGGCGAGGTTGGCCGGCGAGGAGACGATCGCCACCCACTGGGTGCGGCCTTCCTCGGACTTGCCGATGTCGACCAGCTTCATGCGGTCGGACTGGCCGGCCAGGGTCTTCAGATAGGCCTCGTAGGCGGTGTAGTCGGCCAGGAAATAGTCGCTGCCCGGATCCTGGGCGAAGGCCTGGGCGGGCGGGGTGATCTCTGCAGAGTAGGCGGCTTGCCCGCCAAGGGTCATCACCAGCGCCAGGGCGGCCCCGGCCATCGCTACGTGTCGCGTCATCGCACTCCCCATCCACCAAAGCGGGGCGCGCTTTTTCGCCGGCCCCCTAAGCTTGACGCAGGCGGAGCACGAAACCGCAAGTTGGACCAGCCGACGCGCAAAAATAGTTCGCCGACGGGGCGCTTGCCCCGCGCGGTCGGATGCGGCATCACCAAGCCGCACAACGGATCCGGCCTCGCCGGATGGCTACCCCGGGCGCCGATCCCTCGGGAAACCTTCGCGGCGCGATCGCGCGCCGCCGCACCACGCAAGACCGATCCCCATGAGCTTCCTCGCCAAGACGCGCCAGCAATGGCTCGCCAATCCTGGCCGCGACCTGCTGGCCGGCACGGTCGTCGCCCTGGCCCTGATCCCCGAGGCGCTGGCCTTCGCCTTCATCGCCGGCGTCGATCCGGCGGTGACCCTCTACGCCTCTTTCGTCATCGCCATGACCATCGCCTTCGTCGGCGGGCGGCCGGCGATGATCTCGGCCGCCACCGGGGCCATGTCGCTGCTGATGGGCGGCCTCGTGCGCGACCACGGCATCGAGTACCTGTTCGCCGCCAGCCTGCTGACCGGCGTCATCCAGATCGTCATCGGCCTGCTGCGCCTGGGCCGCTACGTGAAGTTCGTCTCGCGCTCGGTGATGAGCGGCTTCGTCAACTCGCTGGCGATCCTGATCTTCATGGCGCAACTGCCCCAGCTGATCGGCGGCAACTGGCAGACCTTCGCCCTGGTGGGGGCGGGCCTGGCGATCATCTATCTCTTCCCGCGCCTGACGAAGGCCGTGCCCTCGTCGCTGGTGGCGATCCTGGCGCTCAGCGCCGCAGCCATCGCCCTGAACCTGCCGGTGCGCACCGTCGGCGACATGGGTCAGCTGCCCACGGCCTTGCCCGGCTTCCACCTGCCGGCCGTCCCGCTGACGCTGGAGACCTTGAAGATCATCGCCCCGGTGTCGCTGACCCTGGCCTTCGTGGGCCTGCTGGAAAGCCTTCTGACCGCCAACCTGCTCGACGACCTGACCGACAGCCCGTCCGACAAGGACCGCGAGACCCGCGGCCAGGGCATCGCCAACATCGTCTCGCCCCTGCTGGGCGGCATGGCTGGCTGCGCCCTGATCGGCCAGTCGATCATCAACGTGAAGTCCGGCGGCCGTTCGCGGCTGTCGACCTTCTGGGCGGGCCTCTTCCTGCTGATCCTGATCCTCGTGCTGCGCGACTGGGTGGCGAAGATCCCCATGGCCGCCCTGGTGGCGGTGATGATCATGGTCGCCTTCACCACCTTCGACTGGAACTCGGTGCGCAAGCTGCGTTCGACGCCCCTGCAGTCGACCATCGTCATGCTCGCCACGACGGTGACGGTGCTGATCACCCACGACCTGGCCAAGGGCGTCGTGCTGGGCGTGC
Source organism: Caulobacter sp. 602-2 (assembly GCF_011043625.1). Classification (GTDB taxonomy): domain Bacteria; phylum Pseudomonadota; class Alphaproteobacteria; order Caulobacterales; family Caulobacteraceae; genus Caulobacter. Next base: position 31,119 of record NZ_JAAKGT010000008.1, on the reverse strand, counting down.
TGCTCAGCGTGCTGTTCTTCGCCCGCAAGGTGGGCAAGATGATCAGCGTGAAGGAGCGCGACGACAGCACGCAGACCGCTCGCCGCTATGTCGTCGAGGGCCAGCTGTTCTTCGTCTCGGCCGAACTGTTCGCCGCCGGCTTCGAGTTCCACGGCCATCCCCAGCGCGTCGAGATCGACATGACCGGCGTGCGCCTGTGGGACCTCACCGCCGTCGGCGCGCTCGACAAGGTGGCGGCGCGCTATCGCCGCCAGGGCGCGGCGGTGGAGGTCGTGGGGCTGGACGAGGCGGGTTCAGCGCTGGTGGCCAGGCTGGGAACGGCCTGAGACCCTCTCACCCCTGCGACAGGCTCAGCACATTGCCGTCGGGATCGGCGAACCAGGCGACCTTGGCGCCGCCGCCGGGGGCGGTCCAGATCCCCAGGGCGTCCTGGCCGAAGCCCTCGTAGATCGTAAAGACCACGCCGCGCCCGGTCAGCGCCCGCACGCCGGCCTCGATGTCCTCGACGTGCCAGTCCACCACCGGATGGGCGCTCGCCTTGTAGTCGGGCAGGGCGGTCAGGCGGATCAGCGCCGCGCCCGCCTCCAGAAAGTCGCCGAACGGGTCGGAGCTACGCACCGCAAGCCCCAGCTTGCCGACATAGAAGTCGAGCGCGCGCTGGCGGTCGCTGACATGGACGAAGGCGACGGGAACGCCTGCGATGGCTGACATGGCCCAAACCCCGGATTGGCGATCCGGGCAGCTTGGCGCCAAACGGGGCGCTTACGCCACCGCGTAGTCGCGCACCTGCATCGGGCTGCTCTGGCTGATCGGCAGGGTGAAGCTGACCGTGGTGCCGTCGCCGGGGGTCGAGACCATCTCCAGCGCGCCGTCGTGCATCTCGACCAGCGACTTGGTCAGCGCCAGGCCAAGGCCCGTGCCCTGCGTGGTCTTGGAGTGCTGGCTTTCCACCTGCTCGAACGGACGCGCCAGGCGCGCCAGGTCCTCGGCGGCGATGCCGATGCCGGTGTCGGTCACCGACACCTTCACGCGCTCGCCCAGCGGATCGCGACGGATCTCGGCGCGCACGACGACGCGGCCCTGGCGGGGGGTGAACTTGATGGCGTTGCTCAGGAGGTTCAGCAGCACCTGCTTGACCGCGCGATAGTCGGCCTCGATCTCGGGCAGGGGCGGGAAGTCGACCTCGAGCTTCAGGCCGGCGGCCTCGGCGCGGTTGCGCACCAGGCGCACGGCGTCCTCGGTGACGTCCTCCAGGTGCAGCGGCTCGAACTTCAGGGCCATCTTGCCGGCTTCGATCTTCGACATGTCGAGGATGTCGTTGATCAGGGCCAGCAGGTGCTGGCCGCTGTTGTGGATGTCGAGGCTGTAGCCCTTGTAGCGCTGGTCGCCGAGCGGGCCGAACATCTCGTTCATCATGATCTCGGAGAAGCCGTTGATGGCGTTCAGCGGCGTGCGCAGCTCGTGGGACATGTTGGCCAGGAACTCGCTCTTGGCCTTGTTGGCGCCCTCGGCCTTGACCTTCTCCATCTCGTACTTGCGGGCCAGCTCGGCCAGCTGCTCCTGGCTGCGCTCCAGGCCGGCGACGGCGTTCTGCAGCTGCTCCTCGTTGCGGCGGCGGGCTTCTTCCTGGGTCTTGATGGCCGTGATGTCGGCGGCGGTCATCACGAGGCCGCCTTCGGCCGTGCGGCGCTCGCTGATCTGGATCCAGCGGCCGTCGTTCAGCTCGGCCTCGCGCACGCCCTTGGCGCCGGTCGGGTCGGGGATTTCCTGGCGCACGGCCAGGGCGGCGAAGCGGTTGACCTCGGCGCGGGCCGCGCCGGGCTTCAGCAGCTTGGGCTCCAGCGAGAAGACGTTGCGGTAGTTCCTGTTGCACATCAGCAGGCGGCCCTGGCGGTCCCAGAGCACGAACGCTTCCGACACGCTCTCGATGGCGTCGCGCAGGCGGTTCTCGGCGGCCTGGGCGCGGGCCTGGGCCAGGCGTTCCTCGGTGACGTCCAGCGCCACGCCGATGATGCGCGAATAGCCGTCTTCGCCCGGCTTGCCGAAGCCCTGGCCGCGGGCGTCCACCCAGATCGAGCGGCCGCCGTGCTCGCGGGCCGGGATGCGGAACGAGACGTCGAAGGCGCCGAACTGGGCGGCGTTGGCCAGCGCCTGGCGCACGCGGTCGCGATGGTCGGCCGAAATCCGCTCGACCAGGTCCTGGCCGGGGGCCACGCCGCCGCCGCCCCAGCCGAACATCGCGCCGGTCACGTCGGACATGTAGACCTCGTCCGAGCGCAGGTCCCATTCCCAGATGCCGCAGCGCGCGGCCTCGACGGCCAGGCGGAAGCGCTGCTCGCTGTCGATGAACTCTCGCTGGGCGGCCTCGGCGCGGCGGCTCTGCAGCATCAGGATCAAGGCCAGGGCGATGCCGGCGGCCAGCGGAATGGTCAGCGTCAGCACGCCTTCCATGACCTGGCGATTGATGTTGGCCACCGTGTGGCTGGGGGTGCTGACGGCGGCGATCAGCGCGCCCTGGGCCAGCGGCTCGAAGGAGACGTCGAGGCTGGAGCCGTCGACGCCGCGCCCGGTCAGGGCGGCCGCGCCGCCCTGCAGGTCCTCGACCGAGAGGGTGTAGGCCTGACTGAGGCTGGCCGCGCCCTGCACGGCGCGCCCGGCGCCGACCAGCAGGCCGCCGTCGGCCAGGAACAGGGCGACCGAGCGCTCCTTGCCCGGCTCGCCCAGCAGGCGCGAAGGATCGCCGGCGGCGATGACATAGCCGCGGCCGGCGCTGGTCTGGGCGGCCATGGCCACGTAGAGGCGGCCGCTGCGGCCGACGCCGCCGACCCAGACGCTGCGGCCCGACGAGGCGGCCGCACGGGCGGCCAGGCGCCAGTCGGCGGAGGGATCGCGGCCCGCGACGGCCAGGACCTCGGCGTTGGTGGTCACGGCCACGGCCATGGCCTCGCCGCCGGCGGCGCGCAGGGCGGTCTCGGCCGCGTCGATGGCCGAGGTCGGATCGCGTTCCAGCAGGTCGGCGGCGGCCGAGAGGCCCGCGCGCTGCGCCGCCAGGTTGGTTTCGACCTTGCCGGCCAGGATCTGGGCCTGGGCGGCCAGGGCCGCGCCGCCTGGCGGGGCGGAGGCTTCCTTCTGCAGGCTGTGCAGGCCAAGGGCGGTGTAGACGGCCAGCAGCAGCAGCGCGGCCAGAATGACGATGCGGACATAGGCCTGCGACGACCGGGCGGCGCGTATGCGAGCCACGCCCGCAGCCGAAAGTCCGGCCTTCGCCGGTCTTCCGGGTTTCGCCCCGCCGATCCGCAACGCTAAAAGCTCCGAAGCACCCCAGGCGAGTCAGTTCGCCGACATGGTGAATCTACCGTACCCGCTGCTGCGCCGTCACCCGGGGGAGAGGCGAATAAGCGGGGGATGAGCGCTTTGGTCGCAACCGTTGCGCGGAGGAATCACCTCAGGCTCGCCGCCCAAGGGACCTCCCCCCGTGGGGGAGGTGATCGCGAAGCGATCGGTGGGGGAGTGATCTGGGCCTTGGCCCGATGCATCGGAAGCTGAAAACGGCCCCCCACCGGCCTTCGGCCGCCTCCCCCAAAGGGGGAGGTTTCTACTCCAGCGCCCGGCTCGCCAGCTCCAGCACGTTCTTCGATAGGCCCGGGGCGGACTTCACCCGTTCCAGCTCGCGCCGCATCAGGTCGCCAAGCGCGGGCACGTAGCGCCGCCAGCTTCCCAGGGGCTCGACCAGGCGGGCGGCCGTCATCGGGTTGAAGCCGTCGACGGCCAGGATCTGGTCGGCCAGGAAGCGGTAGCCCGCGCCGCTGGGATCGTGGAAGCGGGCGGGGTTGGCGCTGGCGAAGCCCTGCACCAGGGCGCGGAAGCGGTTGGGATTGCCGGCGTCGAAGTCGGCGTGCCCGGTCAGGGCCAGCACGCGCGAAAGCGCGCCTTCCGACGGATCGCGGGCCTGCACCGAGAACCACTTGTCCAGCACCAGCGGCTCGTGCCGCCACTTGGCGTGGAAGGCCGCCAGCGCCTGCTCGCAGGGCTCGCCGCCCACGGCCAGCAGCGCCGAGAGGCCGCCCATGGCGTCGGTCAGCGCGGCCGCGGCCTCGAAGTGGCCGACGATGCGTTGCACGTTGTCGGCGTGCGGATCGGCCGCCAGCAGGTCGACGCAGGCGTTGCGCAGCGCCCGGCGACCGGCCGAGGCCGCGTCGGGCGAGAACTCGCCGTCGCCCTGCATGGCGCCGTGGATGCGGCCCAGCTGCTCGCCCAGGTGCACGGCGATGCGGGCCCGCAGCAGGCCGCGGGCGTCGTGGATCGCGGCCGGATCGGCCGGCTCGACGGCCAGCGCCAGGTCGCCTTCGCTGGGCAGGGCCAGCAGCAGCGCCTTGAAGGCCGGATCGGCGGCGTCGTCGTCCAGCGCCCGGCCCAGGGCCTGGGCGTAGCGCTCTTCGCCCACCTCGTCGGGGTTCCCGCCCGCGCGGGCCAGGATCAGGTCGCGGGCCAGGCCCTGGCCGGCCTCCCAGCGGTTGAACAGGTCCGGGTCGGCGGCGAACTGCACGTAGGCGTCGGCGGCGCGCGCGTCGGTGGTCAGGGTCACCGGCGCCGAGAAGCCGCGCAGGGCCGAGATCACGGGGGCTTCCGCAACGCCTTCCCAGCGCACCGTCAGGCTTTCGCCCTCCAGCAGCACCACCTCGCTGTCGCGGATCGCCCGGCCGTCCTGGGCCAGCAGGCCGATGGTCACCGGGATCGGCAGGGCCTTCTTGACCGGCTGGCCGCTGGTGGGGGCGGTCTTCTGGGTCAGGGTGATCGACAGCGCCTTGGCGGCGGCGTCATAGGCGTGGGTCAGCGACACGGCGGGGGTGCCGGCCTGTTCGTACCAGGAGAAGAACGAGGTCAGGTTCCGCCCCGAAGCCTCGGCGAAGCAGGCGATGAAGGCCTCGACCGTCGTGGCCTCGCCGTCGTGGCGCTCGAAATAGAGATCAAGCCCGGCCCGGAACGCATCGGCGCCCAGGATGGTCTTCAGCATGCGGATGATCTCCGCGCCCTTCTCGTAGATGGTCGCGGTGTAGAAGTTGTCGATCTTCAGGTAGCTCGACGGCCGCACGGCGTGGGCCAGCGGGCCGGCGTCCTCGGCGAACTGTCGGGCGCGCAGGGCCTTGACGTCCTTGATCCGCTGCACGGCCGCGCCGCGCATGTCGGCGCTGAAGCTCTGGTCGCGGAAGACCGTCAGGCCTTCCTTCAGGCACAGCTGGAACCAGTCGCGGCAGGTGATGCGGTTGCCGGTCCAGTTGTGGAAATACTCGTGGGCGACCACGCTTTCGATACGCTCGTAGTCGAAGTCGGTCGCCGTCTCCGGCTCGGCCAGCAGCAGCGAGGAGTTGAAGATGTTCAGCCCCTTGTTCTCCATGGCCCCGAAGTTGAAGTCGCGCACGGCGACGATCATGAAGAGGTCGAGGTCGTACTCGCGGCCGAAGGCCTCCTCGTCCCACTTCATCGAGCGCTTGAGGGCGTCCAGGGCGTAGGCCGCGCGCGAGGCCTGGCCCGGATCGACGAACACCTTCAGCGCCACGGTGCGGCCGCTCATGGTGACGAAGGTGTCTTCCAGCACGTCCAGCCGCCCGGCCACCAGGGCGAACAGATAGGCCGGCTTGGGGAAGGGGTCGTTCCAGACGGCGTAGTGACGGCCGCCGTCGAGCTCGCCGGCCTCCATCAGGTTGCCGTTGCTCAGCAGATGCTCGAACGCCTGGTCGGCCTCGATCCGCACCGTGTAGCGGCTCAGCACGTCCGGCCGGTCGGGGAAGAAGGTGATGGTGCGGAAGCCCTCGGCCTCGCACTGGGTGCAGAACCGGCCGCCGGACATGTAGAGGCCCATCAGCGCCTTGTTGGCCGACGGATCGATCTCGACCTCGGTGGTCAGTTCGAAGGCGTCGGGGACCTCGGCGATCACCAGCCGCTCGTCGTCCAGCAGGTACTGGTTGGCGCTCAGGGCCTGGCCGTCGATGGCGATCGACTTCAGCGCCAGCCGCTCGCCGTTCAGCGCCAGGGCCTCGCCGGCCTGGCCCGTGCGGCACACCTTCAGCGTGGCGGTCACGCGCGTGGCGGACGGCGCCAGCTGGAACGACAGGTGCGTCGTCTCGATCTCGAACGGGAACGGGCGGTAGTCGGAGAGCCGGATCGGCTGGGGCGTTTCGGTGCGCATCCGGCCAATGTAGTCGCCCGTCGGGTCGGGGGCGAGGCCGCCGGTTGCGCGGCTTGTCGATTTATCGGTTAAGTTGGCGATGTAACCGGGGGTGTTTGCAAGTGTCAGAGGTCGCCAATTCCGAGCCTGCGCCGGAGGGGTCGCCATTCCGCGTCCTGGGGGCCTTGGTCTGGGCGCCCGTGCTGGCCGCGGCCGTCTTCATCGCGGGCTTCGGCGTCTACAAGAGCGTCAGCCCGCTCTTGGTCGGCCTGTTCGTCATCCTGCGGCCGGAGGCATCGCTGAGCGACGAGGCCCTGCGCCTGTACATGTCGCTCGCCTCGCCGCTCGCCGGGATCGCTTTCGTCGGCGTCTACTGGCTGCTGGTGCGTCTGGTCGAGCGACGCGCCGTCGTCGAGCTCGCGCCGCGCGGCGCCTGGATCGAGGCCGCGCGAGGCGTGGGCCTGGCCGCTGCGGCCTTCCTCCTGTTGATGGCCGTCCTGACGTTGGCCGGCGCGATCGCGTGGCGCCCGCCGCCTGTGGGGACCTGGCTTGGCCACATCTCCGCCGGCCTGGCCTTCGGGATCGCTTCCGGCGTGCTGACGGCCATCGTGCTTCAGGGCGTGCTGACCCGGCTGCTGGCCCAGGCGCAGGGGCCGGTGTTCGGCGTCGTCGCGGCCGCCTTCGCGGCGGCCTGGTGGACCGGTGGACGCGTGCACGTCAACGCGCAACTCGGCGCACTGATCGACGGGCTGACGCTGGCCCTGATCTTTCTGCGCCAAGAACGCCTGTGGCTCGGCATGGGCCTGGTCGCGACCTGGGACGGGCTCATGACCGTCGTCAAGGGCGGCTTCTACCACGGGGACGACGGCAACGCCGCGCGGGCGTTCATCTTCGCGCCGGAGCAGGGGTCGCTGATCTCGTGGTTGCGCGGCCCTGGCGGACCCGACACCTCGGTCCCGGCGCTGGCCGGTGGAGCGCTGGTGGCCGGCTTCCTGGCCTGGAGGGCCTTCAAGGAAGGCCGCTTTACGCGCGCTTGAGGCGACTGGGCGCGCGGGACGACGAATTCGATTGGGGAGGCTTGAATCCATGTCAGACACGCTTGCGCCGTCGCCCGGTCGCCTTGCTCCGGGGCGCCGGATCGTCATCCTGGTCTGGGCGATGATCCTGATGGCGGCGTCCGGCATCGCGGGTTTCGCCACGATGGGGGCCGTCCATGTCGGGATCGACCTGGCCTTCAGCCGTGCGTCCGGCGCTAGGTTCTACATCGACCTGGTTGCGGGGCCACTGGCCGCCCTGGCGTCGATCGCGGCGGCGGTCGGAGCCTATGTCCTGCTGGTTCGGCTGGCCGAAAGGCGCTGGCCGTCCGAGCTGGCCCCGGCCTCGGCGCTTCCCGAACTGGGGCGTGGGATCGCCTTGGCCGTGCTCGCCTTCGGCCTGTTGATGGGCGTGCTCACCCTGAGCGGCGGCGTGGTCTGGCGGCCGCCGCCTCTCGTCGACTGGCGCTGGGCGCTGGCCTCCGGCCTTTCCCAGGGAGCGTTCGGGGGACTTTTGCTGGGCCTGGTGGTGCAGGGCGGGATCGCGCGGCTGGGCACGCAGGCGCTGGGACCGGCCGTGGGCGTCGTGCTCGCGGCGCTCGCCGCTTTCTGGATCCTATCGTTTGACGTGGAGCATCCGCCGATCCAGCGCGCGAACGCAGCCCTGGGCGGGGCGATCCTCGCCCTCGTCTGGCTGCGACGCCGACGGTTGTGGCTGGGGCTGGGCCTGTTCATGGGCTGGGGCGCGCTGGTGGGCGCGGTCATCGGCGGTTATTCGCTGCAGTGCGGCTACGACTCTACCGAGGCCTTCATCTACGAGCCGGGGCGAGGCGTGCTGATCGCCTGGCTACGAGGTGAGGGCGGCCCGGAAAGCTCGGTCCCCCTGCTGGCGGGCTGTGTCCTGGCCGTCGTCTGGCTGGCCTGGCGCGCCTGGAAGGAGGGCCGCTTCTCGAGGGCTTGAGGCGGATCAATGTCCGGATGCGCGGGCGGGCGCATCACCCCTGTCGACGCCTCGATGCGTCGCCGATCCAAGGGGATAAGACCAATGACCGCCCTCCGCCTCGCTCACCTTGCCGCTTTGGGCGCCGCCGGCCTGACGCTCGCCGCCGCCGCGACCGGCGCCCACGCCCAGGAGGCCTTCACGCCCGCCGCCAAGGGGACCTGGCAGGTCAACCTGCGCGCCACCAGCGTCGCGCCCGACGCGGGCGACCCGATCGTCACCTCGGCCGGGGTCGCCAGCGGCCTGAAGGCCGACGTCAAGGATGACGTCAAGCCGACGCTGGGGGTCTCCTACTTCCTGACCGACAAGCTCGCCGTCGAGGTGATCGCCGGCACGACCCAGCACACCGTCAAGGCCGTGGGGCCGGGGACCGACGTGGTCGTGCACAAGACCTGGGTGCTGCCGCCGGTGGTCTCGGCCCAATACCACTTCGCGCCTAAGGCCCGCTTCAACCCCTATGTCGGCGCGGGACTGAACTACATGATCTTCTACAGCGGCAAGGACCGTAACGGCTTCACCGTCGATCTCGACGACGGCTTCGGCTACGCGCTGCAGGCGGGCGCCGACATTGCCGTGAAGGGTCCCTACGTCATCAATGTCGACGTCAAGAAGGTGTGGTTCGAGACCGACGCCAAGATCAACGGCGGCGCGCTGAAGTCGAAGGTGAACCTGGATCCGATGGTGGTTTCGGTGGGCGTGGGGCGGCGGTTCTAGTTCCCGGAAACCTCAACACTCCCGTCATTCCCGCCACAAGGGCGGGAAGGACGGGAGGGAAGCTGAAGGCCTCAGCCCTCCACCGTTCCCGCCGCCGGGGTCTCGTGCAGTTCCCGCTCGATGGCCGCGGCCTTCTGGGCCAGGGCCAGCAGGGCGGGGGGCGCGTCCTCGGGATGGTCGCCGACCAGCGTCATGATCTCGCGCGAAAGGGCGTGCAGGCGCGGGGCGGCGGCGATCAGCTTGGCCTGGAACTCGATCTTGCGCGGGTCGCGGTCGTACTCGGCCCCGGGCGTGCGCCAGCCGCCCCAGTCGTTGGTGTCGGTGACCACGACCGGATAGGTGCCGGGGAAGGGGTGGTGCAGGCAGTCGCCCTCCTGCTGCCACTTGTTGCGGGCCCGCAGCACGCGCCAGTTCGACAGCACGCCGCCTTCCTGCGGGTCCATCCTGTCTTCGGGCTTGAGTTCATGGGCCAGGAATTCGCGGCCCAGACCCACGTCGTAGGTCACCCGCACCGGCTCGTCGAAGCCCTTGGCCCAGATGGGCACGATCTTCTCGATCGTCGCCCAGGCGCCGACGCTCTCGACCCACACCTTCTGGTTCCGCTGGAAGACGGTCTTGGCCATGGGACTCCGAAACGACGGCTGACTCGCGATAAGCGGCTATAAAATCTCGAAATCCTTGACGCCGGGTCAATCTTTCCAGGCGTTTCGACCTGGGTCATCGTCTCTTCAACGGCCGTCGCCAAGAGCGGCCGCAGGGAGAAACGGCCGTGGATTTCGACTATTCCGACGACCAGAAGTTCCTCAAGGACGAGGCCCGCAAGTTCCTGGGCGGGCGCTGTCCGCCCGCGGTGGTGCGCGGCGTGCTCGACGATCCGGCCAGGAGCTATGATGCGCCCCTGTGGGCCGCGGTGGCCGAACAGGGCTGGCTGGGCGCGGCCATTCCCGAGGAGCACGGCGGCCTGGGCCTTGGCCGGGTCGAGCTTTGCGCCATCGCCGAGGAGCTGGGGCGCGCGGTCGCTCCGATCCCCTTCGCCTCCACCGTCTACATCCTGGCCGAGGCCGTCATGGCCCACGGCACGGCCGCCCAGAAGGCCGCCATCCTGCCCCGCGTCGCCGCGGGCGAGCTGATCGGGGCCCTGGCCGTCAGCGAGGGCCCCGGCGCGCTCACCCCCTCGGCCCTGTCGGCCCGGGTGGAGGGCGGCAGGCTTTCGGGCGTGAAGATCCCCGTCACCGACGGCGACGTCGCCCACACCGCCATCGTCCTGGCCGGCGAGGGCGGCAAGCCCGGCCTCTTCCTGGTCGACCTGACCGGCCCCGGCGTGAAGCGCGAGACCCTGGAGAGCCTGGACCCCACCCGCAGCGTGGCCCGGCTCACCTTCGACGGCGCGGCCGCCGAGCGGTTGGGCGGGGCGGGCGAGGGCTTCGACCTCGTGCAGGCCATTCTCGACCGCGCCGCCGTGCTGCTGGCCTTCGAACAGCTGGGCGGCGCCGACCGCTGCCTGGAGATGGCCAAGGAGTACGCCCTGGGCCGCTACGCCTTCGGGCGCGTGATCGCCGGCTACCAGGCCATCAAGCACAAGCTGGCCGACATGTACGTCAAGAACGAGGTCGCCCGCTCCAACGCCTATTACGGCGCCTGGGCGCTCAACGACGATGCTCCCGAGCTGCCCACGGCCGCCGCCGCCGCCCGCATCGCCGCCTCCGAGGCGTTCTGGTTCGCTGCCAAGGAAAGCGTCCAGGTGCACGGCGGCATGGGCTTCACCTGGGAGGTGGATTGCCACCTCTACTACCGCCGCTCGCGGCAGCTCTCCCTGGTCGCCGGCTCGCCGAGGCTCTGGAAGGAGCGGCTGGTCAGCGAGCTCGAGAAGAAGAACGCGGCTTAAGGGAGAACAGGACAATGGACTTCAACGACTCCCCCACCGAAGCCGCCTACCGCGAAAAGGCCCGCGCCTGGCTGGCCGAGGCCGCCGTCGCCCACCGGGCCGAGCATGGCGAGCCCAAGGCCAACACGCCCGAGCACATGGCCGCCGCCAAGGCCTGGCAGGCCCGCAAGGCCGCCGCCGGCTACGCCTGCATCACCTGGCCCGCGGCGGTGGGCGGGGGCGGTGGCACGCCGATCGAATCCGTCATCTTCGGCCAGGAAGAGGGCAAGGCCGGCGTCGCCTACGGCTACTTCACCATCGGCCTTGGCATGTGCGTGCCCACGGTCATGGCCTTCTCCGACACCGACACCAAGAAGCGCTTCGTCTCGCCGGCCGTGAAGGGCGAGGAGATCTGGTGCCAGCTGTTCTCCGAGCCGGCCGGGGGCTCCGACGTCGCGGCCCTGCGCACGCGGGCGGTCAGGGACGGCGACGAGTGGGTGATCAACGGCCAGAAGGTCTGGACCACCGGCGCCCACTACAGCGACTTCGGCATCCTTCTCACGCGGACGGATCCCGACGTGCCCAAGCACAAGGGCCTGACCATGTTCTGGATCGACATGCGCGATCCGGCCGTGGAGTGTCGGCCGATCCACCAGATGTCGGGCGGGCGCGAGTTCAACGAGGTCTATTTCAGCGACCTGCGGGTCAAGGACAGCCAACGCCTGGGCGAGGTGGGGCAGGGATGGCAGGTGGCCCTGGTCACCCTGATGAACGAGCGCCTGGCGGTCGGCGGTTCGGCCGGCCCCAACTACCGCGAGGTCATGGAGCTCGCCCGCGCCCTGCCGGGCGAAGACGGTCCGGCGCTGTCCAACGACGCCTTCCGCGAGAAGCTGGCCGACTGGTTCGTGGCCTCGCAGGGGCTGAAGTTCACCCGTTTCCGCACCATGACCGCCCTGTCGCGCGGCCAGACGCCGGGCCCGGAAAGCTCGATCGGCAAGATCATCTCGGCCAACCAGTTGCAGGACCTGGCCAACACCGCCGTCGAGATGCAGGGCGAATACGGCATCCTCAGCGGCCCCGAAGCCGCCGCCGGCGCGGCCTTCCAGCAAAGCCTGATGTGGGCGCCGGGCCTGCGCATCGCCGGCGGCACCGACGAGATCCTCAAGAACATCATCGCCGAACGGGTGCTGGGCCTGCCCGGTGACGTGCGGGTCGACAAGGACGTGGCGTTCAAGGATATGCCGACGGGAAGGTAGGCGACGACGACAGGGGGCGGCATGGCGGGCGGCGACGGACGTTCGGTGGTTCCTGCCCGGTTGCCCGACGACTTTCTGGGGCGGCTTGTCGTCGACTGCCCGGCGTGCGGCGGGTTCGCGGTGATCCTGCCGCGCGATCCCTCCGACGTGCGGGCGTCCGCCGCGCGCCGGATGGTCTGTCGCGACTGCGGGGCGACGCGGGAACGGCCGCAGACGCCGAACGGCGCGCCGATCGACCCGTTCATGGGCCTGGCGCCCCGCTTCCGCGCGGTGACCCGTCATGGCGACCTCGTGGCCTGGAACGAGGATCATCTCGACTATCTCGAAACCTACCTGTCGGGCCGCATCAGGGTGGAGCAGGGGCCGGCCGATCCAGCCGGGCCACGCAATCGGACCGTCGTCTCGCGGCTGCCGGCCTGGGCCAAGTCGGCGAAGAATCGGGACGAGATCCTGAGGGCCGTCGAGCGGGTGAGACGCGAGCGCGGTTGAGCTAGAAACCGTGAAAATACACGGACTTCGCCAGCTCCTGCCCGCCAAAACCCGTTCCATTTCAGGCACGTCAAACAAGAGTTGATGAACGTTGGTCGGCGAGCTTGACAGTCTCGGGGCGGGCGGCTCATGAACGACTCTCCGATCATGGTTAACGGCGTGCGGGAGGGGGAGCGATGCACGAGGCCGGCGATGCTGTTGCGCTCCTCCGCAGGCTGAGGCGCGCGGGCGCCCATCTCCTCGAAAACAGGCGTCGTCTGATCCGCCGGGTTCCGCTGGGCGCGGTGGCGGCGGTGGCCGTGCTGCCGTTGTTCGGCTGCGACTTCTCCGCGCCGCAGCTGTTCGCCAAGCGGGCGACGGCCTGTCCGCGCCCGCAGGCGGCGCAGGGCGCCTCGGGCCAGTTCAACCAGCAGCAGATCGAGATCCGCAACCTGCGCCAGGGCGGGTTCCGCGGCGACTTCTTCGCCCAGCTGGAGCTGGCCCGCCGCTACGAGGGCCAGCGGACCAGCGACAAGAACCTCGACGATCCGGTCGAGGCGGCCGCCTGGTACGCCATGGCCCTGGCCAATCCGTCCGGCTACGCGCCGATCGCCGCCTACGAGCCGCGCGGCAAGCCGGGCAAGGCGCTGTCGCGCTTCGACGACTGCCGCGCCTTCGAGCGCCACGCCGCCTATGGCGCGCTCGACCGCCAGCTGTCGCGGATGTCGACCGAGGAGCGCGAAGAGGTCAGGAACCGGGTGATCTACATCCTGTCGACGCAGGGGGCCGACGGCTATCGCACCCTGGCGCGGATGCACGACGGCTATTTCGGGCCCTATGGCGAGCCGTCCGACAACCTGCAGGCCGTCGAGGCTTATGGCGACCGCAAGCGCATCGGCGCGCCGGCGGCGCTGGACCTGTTCCGCCGCAACGACATCGACGCCTATCTCTACAACTACCTGGCGGTGCAGACGGGCGACGTGTCGGCCTATGTGATGCTCAAGGACTTCGAGCGCTCCTCGCCGCAGCGGGCCTCGTACGGCGGCTTCGTCGAGACCAAGGCCAAGCGCTGGATCCCGCCCTACGAGTTCTATCCGCCGGATTCGCCCGATTCCGGCGTGCCCCATTCCGACGAGAGCGATCCGGCCGGCGAGGCCAAGGAAGCCGCGTTGGCCCGCCTGCACGAACTGCCGTTCGTGCACATCGGCGAGGCGCTGTCGTACCTTAGGATCATCCCCGCGCCGCTGCTCGACGAGCGGCTGCTGTCGCTCAATGACGCCCAGACCTTCCAGGCCTCGATCGGCCGACCCACGACCGGCCGCCTGACGCCGATCGAGAAGGTGAGGGCGGTGCAGTACGCGGCCGTCAACGGCTCGTCCAAGGCCCAGCTCGTTCTTGCGGTGATGTACTCCGAGGGCGTCGGCGTGCCGCGCGACTACGCCCGGGCCTATCACTGGTACGAGGAGGCCGAGCGCCAGGGTTCGCCCGAGGCCAAGTACGCCATGTCGACCTTCTTCTCGCTGGGCCTGCAGGGCGTGGCCGACCAGGACCGGGCCAAGGCGGTGGTCTACCAGCTGGACGCGGCCCTGGCCGGCTTCAAGCCGTCGGCCTGGCGGCTGCAGCAGTTGCTGGCCCAGGTCTCGCGCCCGCCGCGCGGCCCGGGCGAGCGGCCCCAGCCCTATGCGGCGCGGGCCTATGTGGCCCCGACCAGCGCCGGCCCGGTCGAGGCTACGCCCATCAACACCCCTCGCGGGGACGCCGCCCGCCCCGATGCTGAAAGGGACTATCGATGAAGCGCCTCGCACCCTTCGCGGCGGCTCTCGTCGTCCTGGGCCTGGCGGGCGCCGCGCCGCAGGTCGCCGTGGCCTCGCCCGACGCCAAGGTCGACCAGCAGATCCGCCCGTGTTTCGGCCTGCTGCTCGAACCCAACCTGTCGAAGGGCTGCGGCGTGCGCCGGCCGGTCAAGCGCAAGCCGCCGCGCCGGCCCTACTATCCCGGCGGCGGCTATGCGCCGTACCGCACGGTGGTCGATTGCGACGTCGCCTATCCGGGCGAGGTGAACGAGGTGCTGTCGCGCCTCTATGACGGCGACACCCTGACCCTGGTCTCGCGCAACGGCGGAGCCTGCCTGGAGTCGCTCAGCGTCACCCGCTCGGTGGTGATCACCGCCCGTGACTACAGCCCCTCGCGCACCCGGCCGATCCTGATCGCGCCGGCCGACCAGCCCTGCATCCGCATCGCCCCGGGCGTGGCCTTCGTGGTGCTGCAGAACCTGGGCCTGGAAGCCTCGCGCGGCGGTTCGGCCTCCTGCATCGTGGGCCGCGCCACCGAGCTGGCCTTGAAGGGCGTGGTCGTGCGCTATGACGGCGAGGCCTCGGCCATCGACGTCGCCGACAGCCGGGTGGAGATGATCGAAACGGCCTTCGTCGGCCGCACCCGCGCGCCGGTGGTCAAGCTGTCGGGCAGCCTGCAGGCCCAGGACATCGACGTGGCCGCCACCGCCATCGGCATGGCCGTCGAGACCGGTCGCGACAGCCGCCTGCGCGACATTCGTGTGGTGCGCCTGGGCGACTGGAGCGGCTCCTCGCGCACCCGCAACTCGGCCGGCTTCGTGTTGACCGGCGTCAACCGCGACCAGCTGGTGCAGATCGACGGCCTGTCGACCGACGGCTTCTCGCGCGGCATCTACATCAGCGGCGGCGAAACCACCCTGCAGCGCCCCGTCGTGCGCGACAGCGACTGGGCGGTGGTGCTGGAAGGCGCCGACCTGCGCGTGCTGGACGGCCGGCTCGAAGCCGCCGACGTCGGCATCTACGCCGCCTCGGGCGTGGTCTACGCCTCGGACAACGCCATCGCCGGGGTGATGCGGGCGGGGCTGTTCGCCGACAGCGGGGCCCAGATCCGCGCCCGCGACAACCGGGTCTTCGCCCATCCGGGCGGTTGCGAGGCCCTGGTCACCGGCTATTTCGACGGCGCGCTGACCTGCCGTCCGTGGTTCGAGGCGCCGGAGCTGTTCCGCACGCCGCGCGACCGGGCCCGCGTCGACTACGACAGCTACTGGCCGGCCGGCGCGGTGGCGGTGCTGTCGGGACCGCCATCGGGCGCCCTGGCCGGCGGTCCCGCCGATCCCTACGAGGCCTCGGCCGCCGCCGGCGGTCCGGTTGGTCCGTCCACCGGCACGCCCACCCGCCCGCAAGGAGGTCCGCGATGATCCGCCTGTTCGCATCCAGCGTCCTGGCCCTGTCGCTCGTCGCCAGCGCGGTCCAGGCCCAGCCGACGGCCGGCAAGCGGCCCGGACCGGGCGGTCGCGGCGGCCCCTGCGGCGCGCCCCTGACCGGCCAGGCCCCCGACGTCATGACCTATGACCGCGCCAGCGGCACCCAGGTGTTCGTCAGCGGCCAGGGCGGGACCGAGGTGTCGGCCTTCAACCAGCGCACCGGCTCGTCGGCGGGGATGCGGGGCGACCTGTCCAAGCCGGGCGTGACCGAGGCCTGCGCCTCCGACGCCCTGACCGGCGACGGCTACGCGGTGACCTCGCGTGGGCCGGGCGACATCGCCGTGGTCGGCCGCGACGGCCAGACCGGCGAGCGCTGGGCGATCAAGCGCTCTGACGGCACGACCGAATACTGGGATCCGCGCGGCGAGCACCGCTGCTTCCGCGGCAGCCTGGGCATCTTCCCCGGCGCGCGCGGATGCTGAGCCGGCTTTCGCTGCTGGGCCTCGCCGCCGTGGTCCTGACCGCCTGCGCCACGCCGCACGGCCACCGTCCGCCCCCGCCGCCGCATCCCTCGCAAGTCACGCCGCCGCCCCCGCCGATCGAGGCGATCCGCCCGAAGGTGTGATCAGAAAACCCTCTCTCAAAGAGAGAGGGAGGGGCCCGCCGCGAAGCGGTGGGAGGGTGAGAGGTTTCACCGCTGGCCGGATGGTGCGCGGCCTCGAAGATCAAATCTTTCGTCATCCCGGAAAGCCCGAAGGGCTTATCCGGGACCCAGGGGCGGGCGCAGTGCGGTGATCCCTGGGTCCCGGCTCTACAGTCCGCTTCGCGGACCTTCGGCCGGGATGACGACCTGGGGTGGTTGAGGTTGTCTATTCGGTGAGTTTGTCACCTCTCACCCTCCCATGGCTGCGCCATGGGCCCCTCCCTCTCTCAAAGAGAGAGGGTTTCTTCTAAGGCCCCACCGTCGCCTTCATCTCCGGCGGCCGCCTGCGCATCGTCGCCTGTTCGTAGGCGTAGCCCAGGCTCAGCAGGCGGGCTTCGCTCCAGGCCGGGCCGATGAACGACAGCCCCACCGGCAGGCCCTCGACCTGGCCCATGGGCACGGTCAGGTGCGGATAGCCGGCCACGGCGGGCAGGGTGGTGGCCGAGGCGCCGTAGTGGTCGCCGTTGACTGGATCGATTGTCCAGGCCGGCCCGGTGGTCGGGGCGACGATGGCGACCGCGCCGGTTTCCTTGAGGATCCGGTCGATGCCTTCCGGCCCCGCCAGGCGCTTGGCGTCGGCCTTGGCCTTCAGGTAGTCGGGATCATCCAGGCCCTTGGTCGCTTGCGCCCGCTCGAAGGTCTCCTGGCCGAACCAGCGCAGTTCCTCCGGCGTGGCGGCGTTGAAGGCGATCAGGTCGGCCAGGGTGCGGGTCTGAACCTTCTTCGGGTCGGTCGAGGCCAGGTAGGCGGCGATGTCGGCCTTGAACTCGGTGAACAGCACCAGGCCCTCGGCCTTGCCGACCGGGCCCTCGTCGAAGGCCTTCACCTCGACCAGCTTGGCGCCCTGGGCCGCCAGGTCCTTCAGCGCCTGCTCGAACACGGCGTCGGTCCTGGGGGAATCCCCGGTGTAGAACCGCGCCACCGCCAGGGTGACGCCCTTCAGCGACGTCTTCGACAGGCCCGCGGCGTAGTCGCTCTTGCGGGCGTCGGCCTCGGCGGTCGCCGGATCGGCGGGATCCGAGCCGGCCATGGCGGTCAGCAGCAGGGCCGCGTCGCGCACCGTGGTGGTCATCGGACCGGCCGTGTCCTGGCTGTGGCTGATCGGCACGACATGGGTGCGCGAGACGAGGCCCACGGTCGGTTTCAGGCCCACCAGGCCGTTCATGGCGGCGGGGCAGGTGATCGAGCCGTCGGTCTCGGTGCCGATCGCCGCCGTCGCCAGGCCCGACGCCACCGCCGCGCCCGAACCGCTGGATGAGCCGCAGGCGCTGCGGTCCAGCGCGTAGGGGTTGCGGGTCAGGCCGCCCACGGCGCTCCAGCCGCTGGTCGAGCGCGACGAGCGGATGTTGGCCCATTCCGACAAGTTGGCCTTGCCCAGCACCACCATGCCGGCCGCGCGCAGCCGGGCGACCAGCGGGGCGTCGCGGCCGGTGACGTTGTCCTTCAGCGCCAGCGACCCGGCGGTGGTGGCCATCGGGTCGGCGGTCTCGATATTGTCCTTGATCAGGATCGGCAGGCCGTGCAGCGGGCCGCGCGTCTTGCCTGTCTTGCGCTCGGCGTCGAGGGCGCGGGCGATCTTCAGGGCGTCGGGATTGAAGGCCAGCACGGCGTTGGTCCGGTTGCCGAAGTAGTGCTGCACGGTCAGGCGGCCCAGCACGGCGTCCTCGGCGGTCAGCTCGCCGGAGGCCTGCAGCGCCTGTTCGTCGGCGAGGCTCATCTGCGGGCCGACGAAGGCGACGTGCGCGACCTCGTCCTCGGCGTCCTTGGAAAGCGAGGCGAGGAACTCGGCCGGCGTCTGCGGCCTTGCCGCCTCCGGCGAGGCCAGGGCCGGCCCGGCCAGCAGCAAGGCGGCCCCGCCGGCCAGCAACAGACGCTTCATCCCCACGATCCGTCCCCCTGTCACATGTAGAAACGGCCCCGACCGTGAAGTCGGGGCCGCTGATCGATCACTCGCCCTTGAGCTTGCGGTCGAAGAAGTCGAGGTGCGTCTTCATCACGTGCAGGCCCTTGGAGCGGCTGCGGATGACGCTGTGGCGCTCGCCCGGATAGAGCATGGTCTCGAAGGCGATGCCCTTCTTCTGCAGCGCCGCCAGCACGCGGGTGCTGTTTTCGAAGATCACGTTGTCGTCGGCCATGCCGTGGATCAGCATCAGGCTGCCGGGCTTGAGCTTGTCGACGCGGCCCAGGAAGTCCGAGGCCGCATAGCCGGCCTTGTTCTCGTCGGGCTTGCCCATGAACTGCTCGGTGTAGTGGGTGTCGTAGAGGCCCCACTCGGTCGGCGGCGCGCCCGAGACGCCGGCCTTGAAGGGCGTGCCCTCGGCGGTCAGCATCATCAGGGTCATGAAGCCGCCGTACGACCAGCCCATCACGCCCAGGCGTTCGGGGTCGACATAGGGCAGGGTCTTCAGGAAGGCCGCGCCGACGAACTGGTCCTCGACCTCGACCGTGCCCATGCGGCGGTCCAGCGCCGTCTTGAACGCCGTCGAGCGGTTGGACGAGCCGCGGTTGTCCAGCTTGAACACCACGTAGCCGGCGTTGGCGAAGGCCTCGTCGTTGACGCCCCAGCTCTTGGTCACGCGCTGGGCGTGAGGGCCGCCATACACCGAGACGATCACCGGATACTTCTTGGCCGCGTCGAAGTTCGCCGGCTTCAGCAGCGAGTAGTGCAGCACCTGGCCGTCGGCGGCCTTCAGCGTGCCGAACTCCGGAACCAGGTGGTCGGCGGCGTAGGGCGCGTAGGGGTGGGCGGCGTCGAGCCTGTTCTCCTCGATCCAGCGCACGCGCTTGCCGGCGGTGTCGTAGAGCGCCGTCTGTGGCGGGGTCTTCGGGTCCGAGTACGTGCCGACGAAGGCGCCGTTGGCGGCGACCTTCGTGGTCCACCAGCCGCCGGCCGAGGTCAGGGCCTTGGGCGCGGCGGGCTTGATGTAGGAGACCGAATAGAGCCGGCGCTCGATCGGCGTGTCGATCGAGGCGCTGAAGAACACCAGGCCGCGCTTTTCGTCGACCTCGTCGACGGCCTCGATCTTGTCGACCGGCCAGTCGCCCTTGGTCACCTGCGCCAGCAGCTTGCCGTCGGCGGCGTAGTGATAGAGGTGCTTGTTCCCCGACTTCTCCGACGACCACAGGAACGAGCCGTCCTTCAGCGGGCGGAAGTCGTCGTGCAGCTCCACCCAGTGCGGGTCGGTCTCGGTCAGGATGGTCTTGCCCGAGCCCTTGGCCGGATCGAAGGCGATCAGGTCGAGGGTCTTCTGGTCGCGGCTCTGGCGCTGGACGTAGAGGGTCTTGCCGTCCTTCGACCAGGCCACGCGGGCCAGGTAGATGTCCTTGTCGGCGCCCAGGTCGATCTGCACCACCTTGCCCGAGGCCAGGTCCTTGACGAACAGGTCGACGACGGCGTTCGGGCGGCCGGCGCGGGGATAGCGCTGGTCGATCACGGTCGCGCCCGACGGGCCGATGTCGGCGCGCGGCACGATGTCGACGCCGCTCTCGTCGACGCGGGTATAGGCGATCAGGCGCTCGTCCGGCGACCACCAGTAGCCGGTGTCGCGGTCCATCTCCTCCTGGGCGATGAACTCGGCCACGCCGAACGACAGGGCGCCCTTGCCCTCGGTCGTCACCGCCGTCTCCTCGCCGCCGGCCAGCGGGCGCACATAGAGGTTCTGGTCGCGGACATAGGAGACGAACCTGCCCTTGGGCGAGACCTTGGCGTCGACCTCGTCGCCCGGGGTCTGGGTCAGGCGGGTCACCTTGCCGTCGGCGACGCTGTCGACATAGAGGTCGCCGTCCAGCGGCACGAGCACGAAGCGGCCCTCGCTGTCCCAGCTGTATTCGACGACGCCGCGGGCCAGCACCCGGGCGCGCTCGCGACGGGCGATCTCGGCTTCCGACAGCGCCTTGTCGCCCGACGACAGCGCGTTGGCGTCGATCAGCCGGTAGGGCTCGCCGCCTTTCACGTCCACCGCCCACAGGTCCTGCACGTTGGCGGCCTCGGCCTTGGCCTTCAGGTAGGTCACCCGCTTGCCGTCCGGCGACAGCGCCACGCCCTTGGCGGTCGGCCCGTTGATGTCCGGATCGGAGAACAGGCGCTCGGGGGTGAGTTTTTCGGCCATCACGGGAGAGGCCAGGGCGAGACAGGCCGAGAGGGCCATGAGCGAGGGACGGATCATGGCGCGGACGCTAGAGCCCCGCACGTGCGTTGCCAAGCTCCGCTTGAGAATCGTTACAATATAACATAACGGAAATACGCATCGTGGATCGGTCTCGCCGACTTGCCGCGTCCCCCTTCGTCATTTCCTTCCCGGACAGCGTGCCCCCTTGCGTAGATTTCTGCTCGCCTTCGCCTCGCTCCTGCCGCTCGCGGCCGTCCCCGCCCATGCCGAGGAAGGAGGCGAGACCCCCACCGCCGTGCAGCCCGTCCTCGTCGAGGGCGTCCAGGGCGAGCTCGGCCCCGTCCTGACCGCCTCGCGCTCGGTTCTGGCCGGCGAGACGCTGGCCCGCTTGCGCGCCGCGAGCCTGGGCGAGACCCTGGCCAAGACCCCGGGCGTGCAGAACAGCGCCTTCGGCCCCGCGGCCGGACGTCCCGAAATCCGCGGCCAGTCGGGGCCGCGCGTGGCGCTGCTGGTCAACGGCATGCCCTCGCGCGACGCCTCGACCCTGTCGGGCGATCACGCCGCCCCGATCGAGCCGTTCCTGGCCGACCGCATCGTCGTGTCCAAGGGCCCGGCTTCGGTGCTGAACGGCGGCCAGGCGGTCGGCGGCGCGGTCGATGTGAGCGACGGCCGTATCCCCGCCAGCGTTCCGGCTCAGGCCTTCTCGGGCCGGGCCGAGATCAGCGGCGGCTACAACACCGGCTCGGCCGCCATGGCCAGGCTCGACGGGGGCCAGGGCGAGTGGGCCTGGCATTTCGACGCCCTCTATCGCGACGTTCCCGACCTGCGCATTCCCGGCGGCTCCAAGGATGCGGCCTGCCGCACCTGGAAGACGCTGGTGTCCAACGTCTACGCCCAGACCCTGTGCCAGGTGCGTCTGTCCAATCCGACCTGGGTGCGCGACCCGGCCACCGGCCTCTGGGTCGACGCCACCCCGCCCGAGCGCCAGGTGATCACCGACCGCTATCCCGGCGCGGAGGGGCGGCTGTCCAACAGCGGCCTGACGACGAAGGTCGCCACGCTGGGCGCCAGCCGGATCACCGCCGACGGCTATTTCGGCGCGTCTGTGCAGCGCTATGTCAGCGACTATGGCGTGCCGGGCTTCGCCTACATCACCTCCAGCCATCCGCAGCCGTCGCCGATCGCCCTGCAGGTTCGCTCGACGCGGTTCGACGTCAAGGGCGGCCTGACGCCCGACGCCCTGGGCGTGGCGCGGATCGACTTCGCCCTGGCCCGCACCGAAGGCGACGATCGCGAGGTGATCGATGGCCAGCCCCACACCCGCCTTCGCACCACGGCCGACGACCTGCGCATCGACGTGACCCACAAGCCCTTTGCGGGCTTCACGGGCCTGGTCGGCGTGCAGGCCAGCCAGCGCGACCTCGCCACCGACGGCGCCAAGGCCTACCTGCCGTCGGTCGCCACCCGCGAGGACGCCGTCTACTGGACCGAGCAGTTCGCCTGGCGCGCCCTGACCGTGAAGGCCGGCGCCCGCGCGGGCCGCACGCGCTACGACGTCGACGAGGCCACCATCCGTCCGGGTCGTGGCCTGGGCTCGCTGGCCAAGGATCGCGACTATTCCACCACCGACCTGTCGGGCTCCGTGCGCTACGACGTGATCGAGGGCCTGTTCGTCGAGGCCCGCTACGACGAGACCGAGCGCGCGCCGTCGCTGATCGAGCTCTACGCCAACGGCGACCACTTCGGCATCCTCACCGAAGAGCAGGGCGACGCCCGCCTGAAGGTCGAGCGGGCCAAGACCGCCGAGCTGGGCGCGGGCTTCCAGCGCGGCCGCTATCGCCTGACGGCGGCGGCCTATCGCACCGACTACGACAACTATCTCTATCTGGGGAACACCGGGGTCTCGCGAACCCTGCCGGTGCGCGAATGGCGCCAGGGCGACACCCGGATCGAGGGGCTGGAGATCGAGGGCTCGGTGGCCTTCCGCGGCACGGCCGTCGGCGACGTCGTGCTCGGCGGCTTCGTCGATCGGGTGCGCAGTAAGCCCCGCTTCACCCTGCCGGACGGCTACAGCCCCTTCACTTCGTCCAAGACCACGGCCGAGTGGGACAAGGAGTATTTCCGCCGCAACCTCGACGGCGACTACCTGCCGCGCATGCCGGTCTCACGCTTCGGGGGCGACGTATCGTGGTCGCGGGGCGTCTGGAGCGCCAGCCTGGGCGCCGTCCGCTACGAGAAACAGGACCGGGTCGCCAAGAGCGAGGCGCCTACGGCGGCCTACACCCTGGTCGACGCCCATGCCGCCTACGGTTTCGAAGCCCGCGGCGCCAGGTGGGAAGCCTTCGTCGACGCGACCAACCTGCTCGACGAGGAGGCCCGGGCCCACAACTCGTTCCTGCGCTACCGCGCGCCGATGGCGGGCCGGGCGGCGCGCGTGGGGCTCCGGGCGCGGTTCTAGAACCAACCACGCACAATCTTCGTCATCCCGGCCGCAGCGAAGCGGAGAGCCGGGACCCAGGGGCCGCCGTAATGCATCGGCGACCGTTGGCGGCGGCCGACACCCCCGCGCGGGCGGCCCCTGGGTCCCGGGTCTGCGGAGCGCTTTCGCGCTCCGCAGACCCGGGATGACGACGTGAAGGTGGCTTTACTTCCCAAACCGCCGCCCCAGCCAGTCGATGATCGCCGCGTTCACCTCGGCGGGCTTTTCCTGCTGGGTCCAGTGGCCGCTGCCCTCGATGAGCACTTTCTCCAGGTCGTCGATCTGGTCGCCCATGCGGTCGGCCAGGCTCGGCGGCAGCACCACGTCGTGCTCGGCCATGATCATCAGGCAGGGGACGCCGTCGATGCGGCGGGGCAGGGGCTCGGACCGTTCCCAGTTGCGGGTGAAGTTGCGGTACCAGTTGATCGGTCCGGTGAAGCCGCCCGCCTCGAACGCCTCCACATAGACGCCCCGCTCCTCGTCGCTGAGGAACTGCTTGTCGTCGGTCGCCGGATCGTAGTGCTCCAGCGCCAGTTGCAGGGCCAGCGAGCGGCGCTCGGCCGGGCGCGAGGAGAAGCCGACCACGCTGTCGCCGGGCAGGCGCATGAAGAAGCGCATGGTCTTGTCGACGTCCTGGGCGAACAGGGCGTCGGCCGCGCCGGGCGTCTGGAAGTGCACGATGTACATGTCCGGCCCGTAGGCGGCCTTGAACATCTCGATGGGGTCGATCGGCAGGCGCGGCACGAACGGGGTGTTCAGCCCGATGATCCCGGCCACGCGATCCGGATGCAGCAGCGGCATGGCCCAGACGATGATGCCGCCCCAGTCGTGGCCGCAGAAGATCGCCTTCTCCACGCCCAGGTGATCGAGCAGGCCGACAAGGTCGCCCGTCAGGTGCTCCATGTCGTAGTCGGTGACGGCGGCGGGCTTGCCCGTCAGGCCGTAGCCGCGCTGGTCGGGGGCGATCACCCAGTAACCGGCCTGCGCGAGGGCTGCGACCTGATGTCGCCACGAATAGGCCAGTTCGGGAAAGCCGTGGGAGAAGACGATGGGAACGCCCTGGCGCGGTCCGGCCTCGTAATAGGCCATCCGCAAGCCGTTGATGTCGGCGAACTGCGGCTGCGGCCAGGTCTGCGCGGCGGCCATCGGCGTCTCCCTTGTTATGTTATCGCTGGTCAGATTGCGGGGGCGTGATCGACCGGGCAAGCGATAAAGGGTTTCCGTCGCGGCGGACGGGAGTAGAAGGCGCCCATGACTTCCGCCGCTTCCGCTTCCCCCTCCGCCACGCCCTGGCGGCTCGTCCTGCTTTTGGGGGCGCTGACGGCCTTCGCGCCGATGTCGATCGACATGTACCTGTCCAGCTTCCCGGCCATCGGCCAGACGCTGAAGGCGGGTCCCGAGCAGGTCCAGCTGACCCTGGCGACCTTCTTCGCCGGCATGGCCATCGGCCAGTTCCTCTACGGCCCGGCGTCCGACCGCCTGGGCCGGCGCGCGCCGATCCTGCTGGGCGTGGTCATCTACACCGTCGCCTCGGTGACCTGCGCGCTCGCGCCGAACATCGAGGTGCTGCTGGGCGCCCGCTTCGTCCAGGCCCTGGGCGGCTGCGCCGGGGCGGTGGTGGCCCGCGCGGTGGTGCGCGATCGCTTCGACCATGCCGAGACGGCCCGGGTGCTGTCGCTGATGACCCTGATCATGGGCCTGGCGCCGGTGCTGGCGCCGCAGCTGGGCGGCCTGATCTTCGCCCTGGCCGGCTGGCGGGCGGTGTTCGGGGTGATGGCCTTGTTCGGCCTGGCCATCGGCCTGTGGGTGCTGCTGGGCCTCAAGGAGTCGCGCTCCGAAGAGACCGCCGCCCAGGCCCGGGCCGAGAACCCGCTGCGCGCCTTCGCCCTGCTGCTGCGCGAAAAGCGCCTCCTGGGCTACGGCATCGCAGGCGCCCTGAACGGCTCGGTGCTGTTCACCTACATCTCGACCTCGCCCGACCTGGTGATGGGCACCTACGGCCACTCGCCGCTGGTCTTCAACATCGTCTTCGCGGCGAACGCCGTGGGCATCATCGGCGCCAGCCAGGTCAACCGCCTGCTGCTGCGCCGCTTCAAGCCCGACGAGGTGCTGACCCGCGCGAGCCTGGCCTCCACGACCCTGGCCCTGGTGCTGAGTTTCTTCGCCTGGACGGGCCTGGGCGGCGAGTGGACCGTGCTGCCGGTCCTGTTCCTGGCGCTGTCGACCTACGGCCTGATGTCGGGCAACACCATGGCCGGCGCGCTCAGCGTCGACCCGCGCCGGGCCGGCTCGATCTCGGCCCTGATGGGCGGCACCTCGTTCGGCGCCGGCGCCGTGGCCGCCTGGGCCGGCGGCCTGCTGCACGACGGCACCCCGCGCCCGGTGGCGATCGTGATGTTCGCCTGCCTGGTCGGCTCCAGCCTGGCGATCTTCCTGCTGGCCGTGCCGAAGAAGGCGGCGGCTTAGGCCTAGCCCCAAATCCGCCGTCATCCCGGCCGTAGCGAAGCGAAGAGCCGGGACCCAGGGGACTGGGCGCAGCGCCTGGATCCTCCACCCGGCGACGGCCGACGCATTGCGCCGGCCCCTGGGTCCCGGGTCTGCGGCCCGCTTCGCGGACCTACGCCCGGGATGACGGCTTAGGGGTTCTAAGGCCCAGTCGGCCGCAGCCCGAACCAGCCGCCGTCGGCGTCGAACAGCACATCGACATGGCGCAGCGCGTGACGGCCGGTGTTCACGAACGCCGTCGGCATCGGCGAATTGACCAGCACCTGGGTCGGCGCGATCGCGTCGCCCTGGCCTGTCGTGAAGGCCAGGGTCGTGGCCGGGGCGGTGGGCACGGTGATGGTCACCGTCTGGCCGTCCGTCAGCACCGTCGACTGGGCCTTGTCGTTGTTGTTGGTCTGCGTCCGCGTCTGCAGGGCGGCCGGATCGGCCACGCCCAGGTACATGGTCGGGATGCCGGTATCGATCAGCAGCGCGCCGGGCTGGGCGGGCAGGCCGCCGGCCGCCACCTGCATCGGCGCCTGCGGCCAGTCCATGGCGCCGTTGGGACCCTGCTGGCCCAGCTTCACGAACCGGAAGCCGCCGGTGTTGGCCGGCGTCAGGCCCACGTGCACGCCGCCCTGGGTCACCACGTAGCCTCGCCGATAGGTCTTCGGCGCGATGGGCCGGCCGTCGATGGCCACGAGGTTCAGCAGCGGGTTCTTCTGCGGCGTGCCCTGCGTCTGGCCGTTGCCCTCGCGCCCGAAGCCGACGCCCATATAGGCGATGCCCTTGGGCATGGTGATCGTGGCCTTGGGCGCCGCGCAGGTCCCCGGCGAGGACTTCACGTCGTAGCCGGGGCAGTCGTGTTCGATGTCGACCACCAGGATCGGAACCTGCGCCCGCGCCAGCTCCGCTCCCGCCGCGTCGACGAAGGCGACGCTGGTGGGGACCCAGTGGCCCACCCACAGCCGCTTGCTGCTGCTCAGGAACTCCCAGCCGCGCGGATAGGCCTTGGCCTTGTCGGCCGACCAGCCGGGCAGGTCGACGGCCGAGATCACCACCCCGGTCGAGCCGGTGTCCATCACCACCGGCGGCGGCGCATAGGCGCCCAGCGGGCCGTCCAGCCGCAGCGACACGGTCGGCGGGCCGTCGAACGGCGCCTGTCCAGCCGCCCAGGGTGTGAAGGGAATGAAGCGGCCCTGGTCGTAGGGCTGAAGGTCCGGCCCCGCCTGCGAACAGGCCTGGGTGGTCAGCGTGGTCGACGCCAGCAGTAGGGCCGCGCAGCCCTGGAGTGTCCGGATCGGTCGCATGAAGCCTGTCCTCCCTGGGTGGAGTTCACATCGCCTCGTGCAACTTAGAATGATCTATCCGCGCCTTTGCAAGCGTGGCTAGGCCTGGTCGGCGACCTTGCCGGCGCTCCAGGCCAGGACCAGCCAGCCGGCCAGGAAGGCCACGCCGCCGATCGGCGTGATCGCCCCCAGGATGCGCGGGCCGCCGAAGGCCATGGCGTACAGCGTGCCCGAGAACACCAGCGTCCCAAGCATGAAGAGGCCGGCGGCCAGGCCGCCGGAGCGTCCCGTCGCCCGCGCCACGGCGAAGGCGGCGAACACCGCCAGCGCGTGGGTCATCTCGTAGAGCGCGCCGGTCTTCAGCAGTTCGGCCGGACGCGCCTCGTGCACGCCATGGGCGGCGAAGGCCCCGACGGCCACCGAGACGAAGCCGCTGAGGGCGGCCAGGCGCAGGTACAGCTTCGGGGTCCAGATCTTCGCCATGGGCCTAGCGGTGCTTCTCGTGCTGGGTCACTTCGTCGGGCTTGATGTCGATCACGCTCGGCGCGGCGGCGTTGTATTGCTCGGTCTTGTGCAGGTCCATGACGACGCTGCGGTGGCCTTCCCAGATCATGTGCAGGGCGACGTACAGCACGATGGCCAGGCCCACGAAGCCGATCCAGCGGTGCTTGTGCAGCAGCTTGGCGATGGCGTTGGCGGCCAGGCCCATCAGGGCGATCGACAGCAAGAGGCCGAACACCAGGATGCCCGGGTGCTCGCGGGCGGCGCCGGCCACGGCCAGCACGTTGTCCAGCGACATCGAGACGTCGGCGATCAGCACCTGCAGGAAGGCGCTCTTGAAGCTCTTGGCCGGCTTGGCGCGCGGTTCGGTGGTCGGGTCGCTGTCGAGCACGGCGGCCGCGTCGGCCTCGTCGTGGTGCGCCTGGTCGCGCATCTCGCGCCACATCTTCCAGCACACCCACAACAGCAGGAAGCCGCCGGCCAGCAGCAGGCCCACCACGCCCAGCAGCCAGGTGGTGATCAGCGCGAAACCGATGCGCAGCACCACGGCCGCGCCCAGCCCGTAGAGGATGACCTTCTTGCGGTCCTTCACCGGCAGGCCGCCGGCGGCCAGGCCCACGGCCACGGCGTTGTCGCCGGCCAGGACGAGGTCGATCATCAGGACCTGGAGGAAGGCGGCGGCGGGGCCGTCGGGCGTGAAGAGCGTTTCGAGCATGCGGTCTCAATGGGGCAGGCGGCGCGCCCTGGCAAGGGTTGGAAAAAGGGGCCGGAAACGAAAGCGGCGCGCCCCGGTCGGGGACGCGCCGCTGAAGCCGTCGAAAGCGCCGATCCTAGTGGACCGGCTCGGGCTCGCGATGGGTTTCCTCGCTGGCGGGCTCGGCATGGACGACCGGTTCGGCCGCCGGTTCGACATGGGCCTGTTCGCTGACGTGCTGCACCTGCGGGCTGTCGTCGGCGGGAGCGGGGAAGGGCTCGTGCTCGGTCGCCTGGGCGGCGGCCTCCTCGGCCTTGGCTTCCTGGTGGTGGTTGAACATCGCCGTGGCCGCGGCCCCGGCGATCGCGCCGCCGGCGGCGGCCACCATCGGGTTCACATAGGCCACGTCCTGCGACTTGGGCGTGTCGAACTCCGGCTCGTTGCGGCCGTAGTCGGTCAGGGTGCGGAACTTGCGGCGACGCTCGGCCCGTTCCTTGGCCTTGGCCGCGTTGCGCGAGATCGCCACCAGGATGATCAGCGCCAGCAGAACCAGGCCCGCGCCCAGCAGCGACTTGCCCGGAACCTTGCCGATCCCCGGCACCTCGTACTGGGTGTCCAGGAAGGCCGGCAGCTTGAAGCCCTCGACCGCTTCCTTGGCCTTCGCGGGCGCGGCGGCGACCTGCTTGCTGATCGAGCCCAGCGAGAACGGCTGGGCCGGCTTGGCGCCATCCAGCGAGGCGCCGAACGAGGTGGTCAGCTGGCCGTTGGCCTCGGGCGTCGGCTTGACCTGCCAGGCGAAGGTGGTCGGCTCGCCCGGCTTGACGGTCGCGGTTTGGCGGCCGTTCGGGGTGATCTCGTAGCCCTTGCCCTCGAGGTCGGCATAGGCGCTGACCTTCTTGGCCGGCTTGCCGATGCCCAGCTTGGCGGCCTGCTGCTTGATCATGTCGCCCAGCGTGGCCGGCAGCGACAGGGTGACCTGGCCTTCCTTGCCGGTCTTCAGGCTTTCGGCGGTGGCCAGCACCGCGCCGCTGGTGGCGGCGGGGGCGACGGCGGCCTGCAGCTTCTCGACCTTGGGCGACAGCTTGGCGGCGGCGGGCGCGGCCGGGACGACGACGGGCGTCGGGGCCTTGGCCAGCTTCTCCGGCTTGGCCGGCGGCGCGACCGGCTTCAACGCCGGGGCCTGGGCCACGGCCTTGGGCGCCGGCGCGACGGGCGCGGCCTTCACCGGCGCCGGCTTGGCGGCGACGACGGCGGGCTTGGGCGCGGGCTTGGCTGCGATCGGAGCCGGCTTGGCCGCGACCGGCGCGGGACGCGCGGCGGCGACCTGGGCCGGACGGGCGTGGTGCGGCTTGGGATGCGGACGGGCCGCCGGCTTGCCTTCACGCGGATTGGCGATCGGGCGCATGGCGGTGACCAGCGTGCCGTCGGGCCGGCGCCAGGTCTTCAGGCGCGAATCGCCGCTGGTGACCGCGACCGGCTTGGGCTGGGCGATCGGACCGCCCAGCAGGCCGTCGGCCGGCGGGGCCTCGGCCGTCGCCGGCGGCGCGCCCAGCAGTTCGGATTTCTCGACGGGCGGCGGCGGCGCCGGCTCGTTCAAGGCCGACGACGTGTCGGCCGGCTGCTTGGCGCCGCACCCCGCCAGCGCCAGCACGACAACGGCGGACGAGGCCAGGGCCGCCGTCCGGAACTTCATCTGCAACATCGGGTCCCCCGATCCCATGCTTCAAATCCTTCGCGGGCAAGGCTCGCGGAGGTACTCGTCCGCGAGGAAAACACGTCGTTGCGACGAAATCAAAACGGTTAATCGGGATTCACGAACCGATTTCCCCCTTCAGGCGAACTCGTGACGTTTCATAGAGCGCGATCGCCGCCGCGGCGGACACGTTCAGGCTCTCGAAGCCGCCCGGCATGGGGATTTTTCCCATCGCGTCGCAGTGCTCGGCCACCAGGCGGCGCACGCCTTCGCCTTCCGAACCCAGCACCAGCACGGTCGGACCGCCGTCCAGCACCTCTTCCAGGCTGGCCTCGGCCTCGCCGGCCAGGGCCACGGCCCGCCAGCCCAGGTCCGCCAGTTCCTCGAGGGCCCGCGAAAGATTGACCACGCGCGCGTAGGGCACCTTGTCGACCGCGCCGACGGCGGTCTTGGCCAGCACGCCGGAGAGGGCGGGGGCGTGGCGGTCCTGCAGCACCGCGCCCTTCACGCCGAACGCGGCGGCCGAGCGGAAGATCGCGCCGACGTTCTGCGGGTCGGTGATCTGGTCCAGCATGACGATCACGCCCTGGGCCGGCGTGCCCAGTTCGGCCAGCGACAGCGGCTCGGGCTCGGCGACCTTCATGGCGATGCCCTGGTGCACCGCGCCCTGCGGTAGAAGCCTGGCGATGTCGCCCGTCTCCAGGATCTGCAGAGCGGGGTGACGCTGGAGATTCGGCGCGAGTCGCTTGGCCCGCTCCGGCGTCACCAAAAGGCGCTTGGCGGGCGGCCTGGCGGGGTTCGAAAGCGCCGCTTCGACCGCGTGATTCCCCCAGATCCATTCCTTGTCGTCGCCGGCCGGCTTGGAAAAGGTCTTGGTTTTCTGAGGTTTGGAGCGATTTTCACGTTCTGGCGCTTTTGGCCTTCTACGGTCGTTGCGTTCAGAATGAGAGGACACTATAAGACGCGCTCCGATTTGGGGGCCACGAGGTTCCGCGAGCCGGTCCGGCGGTGCTTAAGCACAGTCCGTTCCTGCTCAAAGAGCTTTTGTTCCTCGATCCACAGTAGCCGTTTGACACGGCCGCGAAGATCGAAGATATGGCCGCCTCTTCCGGTAGTTCACATCGCGCCGTGGGGGAATGTCCCGAGCGGCAAAGGGGGCGGACTGTAAATCCGCTGCGAAAGCTTCGAAGGTTCGAGTCCTTCTTCCCCCACCACGCGCGATGAACACCGGAAGGAGGGCTTGAGGCCCCCGAGCCAAGAGACGGGAGCCGACGCGACCCCGCTGCCAGTTACAGCTAGGCCCAAGTCTAGCTTACCAGGGCGGGTATAGCACAATGGTAGTGCAGCAGCCTTCCAAGCTGAGGATGCGGGTTCGATTCCCGCTACCCGCTCCAGCTCCCCCGAAAAGTTAGACGTAATCAATCAGCCGCCGGCGCGAAGGTAGAGAC
>NZ_JAAKGT010000007.1 GCF_011043625.1 Caulobacter sp. 602-2 | reverse complement strand
ACCGATCAGCGCCCCCGCCACGATGGCGACCAGCACCTGCACGTAGAGGTGCGTGTACCACGGCCCCTGGCGGGGCGGCGCGCCTGCGGCGGCGTTCGTCTGCGGGATCATCGGACGGCTCCTGGCTCTCGTTTCCTCGCGCGTCCTTTGAAGGTCGGGCGCTTGGTCAAAGAGTGAGGGATTTCACCGCCGTCGGGACTCGATTTCGATATCCGATACCAACCCCATGAATGTTCTAGAGAAATTCCAATTTACACCTCGCCACGGCAGAACCTTCCGTGCCATATTCCACCCATACAGAACCGCACTTGTGTGGAATATGGCACAAATCGTTTCACCCGCAACCGACGCCCGTCCCGCACCGACCCGCTCGATCTCGAGCCGTGGGCTGGCCCTGTTCGCGATCATCGCCACGCTGATCGGCGCGGCCCTGGTGATGGCGGTGGGCGCCCTGGCGCACGACCGCGCCATGACCGGCCTGCGCGGGCGGGCCGGCGCCTCGGCCGCCCTCCACGCGGCCGTGCTGCGCAGCGAACTCGACAAGCAGCGCGCCCTGCCCCTGGTGCTGGCCGACGACGCCGACCTTGAGACCGCCCTGGCCACCCGCGATCCGCGCCGGCTGGAAGCCCTGTCGCGCAAGCTGGAGGTGCTGGGCGCCCAGACGCGCGCGGCGGTGATCTACGTGGTCGCCGCCGACGGCTTCACCGCCGCGGCCAGCAACTGGCGCCAGCCAACCAGCTTCCTCGGCTCGAACTACGGCTTTCGCCCCTACTTCGCGCAGGCTCTGCGCAGCGGCTATGCCGAGCAGTTCGCCCTGGGCACGGTCAGCCACAAGCCCGGCCTCTATCTGGCCCGCCGCGTCGACGGCCCCCAGGGCGTGCTGGGCGTCGTCGTGGTCAAGCTGGAATTCGACGCCGTCGAGGCCGCCTGGCGGGCGATCGGCGAGCCGGCCTTCGTCGTCGATCGCCAGGGACTGGTGCTGATCACCAGCGAGCCGCAATGGCGCTTCCTGGCGCGCACGCCCCTGTCGCCCGCCGCTCGCGAGGCCTTGCGCGCCCAGGGCCAGTACGGCGCGGCCACCTTCGCGCCGATGCCGCTGAGGACGCGGCGCGGCGACGGCGTGGCCCGCACCGACCACGCCCAGCCCGATCGTCTGATCGAGACCCGCCTGGCCGATGTTGCGCCGGGCTGGACCCTGCACCTGCTGAGCCCCGCCGCCCCCGCCGACCAGACCGCCGACGCCGCGCGCTGGATCACCGCTCTGGTCTGGATGCTGCTCAGCGCCGCCCTGCTGTGGCTGTGGGTCCGGAGGCGGCGTATCCAGATCGCCGCCCAGCGCGACCGCGAGGCCAGGGCCGAGCTGGAACGCCGCGTCGAGGTCCGCACCGAGGAACTGACGGTGGCCAACCGCGCCCTCTCGCACGAGGTCGACGAGCGCCAGCGCACCGAAACCCGCCTGCGCTCGCTGCAGGCCGATCTGGTGCAGGCCAACAAGCTGGCCTCGCTGGGCCAGATCGCCGCCGGCGTGGCCCACGAGATCAACCAGCCGGTCGCCGCCATCCGCGCCAACGCCGACAACGGCCTTCTGCTGATCGCGCGCGGCCGCCCCGAGGCGGCGGGCGAGAACCTGACCGCCATCGCCGCCATGACCGAGCGCATCGGCCGCATCACCGACGAGCTTCGCGCCTTCTCGCGCAAGGCCGACGGCCGGGTCGAACCGACCCTGGTCAGCGAGGTGATCGACGGCTCGGTGCTGCTGACCGCCAGCCGCTCGCGCCGGCAGCAAGCCCGGCTGGTGCGCAAGGGCGAGACCCCCGGCCTGGCCGTGCTGGGCGAGCGGGTGCGGCTCGAGCAGGTGCTGGTCAACCTGCTGCAGAACGCCTTCGAGGCGGTAGAGGAGCGTGCCGACGGCGCCGTCACCCTGACCGTCAGCGAGACCGGCGACGCCGTGCGGATCGCCGTCGCCGACAACGGTCCTGGCCTCGCGCCCGAGGTCGAGCGCGCCCTCTTCACGCCGTTCCTGACCACCAAGCCGCGCGGCCTGGGCCTTGGCCTGGTGATCGCCCACGACATCGCCGCCGGCTTCGGCGGCGAGCTGTCAGCCGCCTCGACGCCGGGCGCCGGCGCGACCTTCACCCTGACCCTGCGCAAGGCCGTCCCATGAGCGCCCCTGTCGGCAAGATTCTCCTC
The DNA here is from genome assembly GCF_011043625.1 of Caulobacter sp. 602-2. Taxonomy (GTDB): domain Bacteria; phylum Pseudomonadota; class Alphaproteobacteria; order Caulobacterales; family Caulobacteraceae; genus Caulobacter. The sequence continues at coordinate 242,876 of NZ_JAAKGT010000007.1, read as the reverse complement.
GTCGACGACGACGACGCCCTGCGCGGCGCGGTGACCCAGGGCCTGGAGCTGCGCGGCTTCGAGGTCGCCGCCTTCGACAACGCCCCTTCGGCGCTGAAGGCGCTGTCGCGAGAGTTCGACGGCGCCGTCGTCAGCGACGTGCGCATGCCGGGCATGGACGGCCTGGCGCTGTTCGAGCGCGTGCGGGCGATCGATCCGGACATCCCGGTGCTGCTGATCACCGGCCACGGCGACGTGGCCATGGCGGTGGCGGCGCTGCAGGACGGCGCCTACGACTTCGTCTCCAAGCCCTTCCCGATGGAGCGCCTGACCGCCGCCCTGGCGCGGGCGCTGGAGAAGCGCGGCCTGGTGCTGGACAACCGCCGGCTGGAAGCCGCCGCCCAGGCCAGCGGCGGCTCGCCGCTGCTGGGCGACACGCCGGTGATGCAGCGGCTGCGGGCCACCATCGCCCAGCTGGCCGAGGCCGAGGTCGACGTGCTGATCCAGGGCGAGACCGGCGCCGGCAAGGGCCTGGTGGCCCACGCCCTGCATCGCGGCGGGGCCCGCCGCGGCCGACCGATGGTCACGGTCAACTGCGCGGCCCTGCCCGAGGCGGTGTTCGAGACCGAACTGTTCGGCTCCGCCGCCGGCTCGGCTGGCGGCGCGGCTCGCCCCAGCACCGGCCGCATCGAGCGGGCCGACCGCGGCGTGCTGTTCCTCGACGAGATCGAGGGCCTGTCGCCGACCTTGCAGGCCAAGCTTCTGCGGGTGGTCGAGGAGCGCGAGATCTGGCCTGTCGGCGCGGCCGAGCCCCGCCACCTGGACCTGCGGATCATCGCCGCCAGCAAGGTCGACCTGGCCGAGGCCGTGCGCGAAGGCGCCTTCCGGGCCGACCTCTACTACCGCCTGAACGTGGTCACCCTGGTGGTGCCGCCCCTGCGCGAGCGGCGCGAGGACGTGCCGACGCTGTTCGGCCATTTCCTGGCAGAGGCCGCCGCGCGGCTGCGCCGACCGCCGCCGCGCCTGACGGCGACGATCCGCGACCGCTTGCTGGGCCACGACTGGCCGGGCAACGTGCGGGAGCTGGCGCACTACGCCGAGCGCGTGGCGCTGGGACTGCCCTCGGCGCTGGTCGCCGAGGACGGCGCGACGCCGGCCGCGACGGAAAGCCTGGCCGATCGCACCGGCCGCTACGAGGCGATGCTCATTCGCGAGACTCTGGCGGCCTGCGGCGGCGACGCCCGCACGGCTATGACCCTGCTGCAGACCCCGCGCAAGACCTTCTACGACAAGCTGCGCCGCCACGGCATCGAGATCGACCGCTATCGGCCGGGCAAGGTCTAGGGCGGATCGAGACTAAGGAGCCCGGCCATCCCCGCCTTCGCGGGGAAGAACGGACTCTTTCAGGGGGCCTATCGGGCCGATCCGACCTAGGCCGCCAGGAACGCCACGATCGCCTCTGCGAAGGCCGGCGCGGCCACGGCCGAGCGATGGTCGCCGCTCACCAACTGCGAGCGCGCGCCAGGAATGGCGGCGGCCAGACGATCGGGATGCACCGCCAGCGGATCATCGTCGCCGGCGATCACCAGGGTCGGGGCGGTGATGCGGTCGAGCGCTATGGGCTGGGCGTGGACGACGCTGGCCTGGGCGGCCAGGGCCTTGCGATCGGCGCCGATGGCGTCGGCGAACAGCCGGAACGGCGCGGCGGCGGGGTGCTCGATCGCCGAGACGTCCTCGACCAGCAGCGCCTGGACGATCGCGTCGCCGGGCACGTGGCGGGTGTCGACCCCGCCGGTGGCGACGACGCCCTCGCCCACCCCGCCGACGACCAGGCGGCGCACGCGCGGCTCGCGGCTGGCGCAGATCAGGCTGACGATCGCGCCCATGGAATAGCCGACGAGATCAATGGCCGGGGCGCCGAGATGGTCGATCAGCTCGGCGACGTCGCGCGCCATTCGCGCCTCGCCGTAGAAGGCCGGATCGTGCGGCTTGTCCGACGCGCCGTGGCCCCGGGCGTCTATCGCGATCACCCGCCGCCCCGCGGCCGTCAGGACATCGACGATCCCGGGCGCCTTCCAGTTGATCGGACCGCTGGCCGAGAAGCCGTGGTGCAGCACGACCGGCGGCGAGGCGTCATCCCCTCCCCACTCATGGCAGGCGATCGAAAGGCCGTCGGAGGTCGTGAAGCGGAACATGGCGGCCCATCTATTCAAACGAACGTTTCAATCGATATCAAAGGCCGCCGAAGCCTGCAACGGCGACGGGAGCCGGGACCGCCAGCCCCGGCTCCGCCGACATCAGAACGCCAGGCGCAGACCCATGTTGGCCCGCACGCTGTAGGCGTCGCCCAGACTGTTCAGCCCGCTGGCGGCCGAGGCCTCGCCGAACACGCTGAGACCCTGGCGCCAGCGATAGCTGCCGCCGAAGGCCAGCTCGCCCCACAGCCGGTCGTCGCGACGCGCCAGTTGTGCGCCCGACACCATGACGCTGGGGCCGCCCGTCCACTCGTAGGCCAGGCCCATCTGGCCGTAGAAACGGCCAGCGCCGGCCTCGCCCTCGATCTCGCGCGCCAGGGCCGCGGCGATGCGCGAGCGCAGGCTCTCGCCGCGATCGCCCCAGACCTGGGCGCCCGCCTCGTCCTCGAAGGAGTCGAAGCGGACCTTCGAGTAGACGGTCTGGAACTGCGGCGTCAGCTGCAGCCCGCCGCCCAGCGCCGTGGTCCTGCCGACCTCGACGCCGACCGACTCGCCCGAACCGTCCAGGCCCCGGGCCAGGTCGCCGAGCAGGTTCGAGCGCAGGTCGCTGTCGTACCAGCTGGCCTGGGCCTGCAGGTCGACATAGGCGCCGCCCTGCCCGTACCAGGTGGCCGTCGCGCCGAAGCCGTAGCCGTTGGTCTCGATCGCCCCGTCGCCATGGACCGAGCGGACCTTGGTGTCGGCCTCGCCGTAGCGCCAGCTGGCGCCCAGCACGAGGGTCCCGCCCCAGGTCTGATCGGGCAGCGCGCGGTCATAGCCCATCTGCACCGCCCAGCGGTCGGTCTTCAGGTCGGCGCCGGTGCTGGAACGCGGCGCGTTCTCGGAGCGGCTCTGCTCGCCCTCGATCCGCCCCCAGGCGCCGCCGAGCGCGGTCGCGCCCTGGCCCCAGACGCGATCGCCGGTCCGCTGGCGCAGCGCGCTCACGCCGTTCTGGCTCAGCAGGCTGGCGCCGTAGGCCTCGTAGACCGGCGCGCCGGGCTGGTAGAGCGGTCCTTCCGGCGTCTCAGGCTGGGTCGGGGTCTCGGGCTCGCCCGGATCGACCAGCGACGAGCGCAGGTACCAGTCGCCGTCGGCCGGAGCGGCCACGCCGTTCTTGTACAGGCGATAGGCGTAGGCGCCGGCGATGATCGCCTGGTCGCCCTGGAAGACGTAGTCGCCGCGCAGCGTGAACTGGGCGTTCGAGGCGCCCGCCACGTCGACGATCTTGATCCCCTCCTGCGTCTGGGCGCCCAGGCCGCCGCGATTGGCGACGCTGATCTCCGCCGCGCCCGAGGTTGCGCCGCCCACGACCAGGCGATCGGCCTGCGAGCCGTCGCCGCCAAGCACGGCGTCGATCTCGATCAGGCCGCCGTCGGCCGCGAAGTCGCCGGCCGTCGTCAGGACGCCGAAGCCCTCGCCGCCCGGCGCGATGACGCCGCCCGAGCGCAGGACGAGCCCGCCCAGCCGGCCCACGCCCTCCAGGCGACCGCCGTTCATCACGTCGGTCACCCCGCCCAGCATGCCGTCGACGCGCAGCACGCCGGCGGTGACCGAGGCGCGGCCGGCATAGGCCGAACCGTCGCCGGCCAGGACCAGGGTTCCAGCGCCGCTCTTGACCAGGCCGCCCGCGCCGAAGACCGCGCCCTTCAGGGAAAGCGTCGTGCGCTCGGCCACCTCCAGCCGGCCGACGCCGGCGAAGGTGGTCGCCCGGGCCGTCTCCATCGTCGCCGTGGTCCGCAGGGTGCCGCCGTCGAACGACAGGCCGCCGCTCGCCGCGCCGAGATTGGCGTCGGACGCCACCTGCAGCACGCCGTCGCTGATCGCCGTCCCGCCCTCGTAGGTGTTGGTTCCGGAAAGGACCAGCACGCCCAGGTCGGTCTTGGCCAGGCCCGCCGCGCCGACGATGTCGGCCGCGATGGTCGCGGTCATGCCGGCCCCGGCGGCCGTGCCGTCGCCGACGCGGACAGCCGCCTGCGAACCGGCCAGGGTCAGGTCGCCGCCTTCGAGGCGATAGCCGTCGGTCGCGAACTGCAGGCCCATGGCCGAGACCGGCCCCGCCGCATCGTCGATGCGCACGGTCCCAGCCGTCCCGGCGAAGATCGCCAGCGCGCCGTCGGCATAGGTCGCGTTGATCGCGCCGCCGGCGTCGGTCCACAGCTCCGCCCCGCCGGCCCGCCAGACGCCCGCCCCACCGGCGATGGCGCCGTCGAAGCCCACGCCCGCGCCGTCCCAGTAGTTCAGGACCAGGCCGCCGGTGTTGACCAGGTTCACCTGGCCCGCGACCGAGGTCTGGACGTAGCTCGGATCGCTGGCCGGCGTCGCGCCGATCCGCAGGCCGTTATCGGTCAGGGCGCCGTCATAGCTGACCAGGCGATAGACCCCGGCCCCGAAGGTTCCACCGGCGCTCTGCGAGACGTTCAGCACGCCGTCCAGGGTCAGGTCGCCCTTGACCACCAGCAGGTCGTTGAGCCCGCCGCCCGCGACGCCGGCCTGGCCCAGCTGGAAGTCCAGGATCGAACCGTTCGACAGCGTCAGGCCGCCGTTGATCGTCAGGGTCCCGGCCGCGCCGGCCGAGCCGCCGGGCGCCAGGATCGCGCCGTCGGCTACGCTGACCGAACCGCCGATCACGCCGGAGCCGCCCAGCAGACCGGCGTTGACGCGCGTTGCGCCGCTCGCCGCGGTCTGATCGCCGTTGATGTAGAGGCCGCCGGCGTTGAGCGTGGTTCCGCCCGCATAGGTGTTGGCCCCGGTCAGGACCAGGGTTCCCAGGTCGGTCTTGACCAGCTCGCCCGCCCCGCCGATCGCCGAGGCGATGGCGGCGGTCATGCCCGCGCCCGCCGCCGTGCCGTCGCCGACGCGAATGCTCGCCTGGGCCCCGGTCAGGGTCAGGGCGTCGCCCTCGATGCGATAGCCGTCGGTCATGAACTGCAGGCCCGAGGCGGTCACCGCCCCCTGCCCGCCATCGATGGTCACGACGCCCGCTGCGCCGGCGAACACCGCGAAGGCGCCGTTCGCATAGCCGGCGTTGATCGCGCCCGCGTCCCCGGTCCAGCTCAGGCCGCCGGCCGCCCGCCAGGTTCCGTCGCCGCCGTCGACCAGGCCGTCGAAGCCCGGACCGGCCGCGCCGTCCCAGTAGTTCAGGGTCAGGCCGGCGGTGTTCACGAGGTTCACCTGGCCCGCGAAGCCGGTGTGCACATAGGCGTTCGCGCCGCTCGGCAGGACGCCCAGGTCCAGGCCGTTGTCGGTCAGGGCGCCGCTATAGCTGATCAGGCGATAGACGCCCGCGTCGAACGCCCCGCCGGTCGGTACCGAGACGTTCAGCGTCCCGTCCAGAGCGAGATCGCCGCCGACCACGATCAGGTCGTTCAGCGGACCGCCCGCGACGCCAGCCGCGCCGAGTTCGAAGTTCAGGGCCGAGCCTTGCGCCAGGGCCAGATCGCCGTTGATGGTCAGCGTGCCAGGGCTGTTGCCCGGGCCGATCGCGCCGCCCGCGGCCACCGCCACGTCGCCGCCGATCACGCCCGAACCGCCCAGGGCCGCGCCGTTCGCCACCGAGGTCAGGCCGGTGGCGGCCGACTGGTCGCCGTTGACGACCAGCAGGCCCGCGTTCACCCAGGTCTCGCCCAGATAGCTGTTGGCCGCAGTCAGGACCGTGACGCCCGAACCGTTCTGCGCGAAGCCGCCCGCGCCCGAGATCAGGCCGGCCAGGCTCAGTCGGTCCGACCGATCGATCGCCAGCACGCCGTCGTTGGCGATCGCGCCGGCCACCGAGCCGGAGGCCCCGCCGTTCCCCAGTTGCAGCGTGCCCGAACGGATCACCGTGCCGCCGCCATGGGTGTTGGCCGCCGTCAGGATCGTCGTTCCCGAGCCGATGATCTCGACCGCACCCGAACCCGAGATCGGGCCCGCGAAGGTCGAGGCGTCGGATCGGTCGAAGGTCAGCAGGCCGTTGTTGACCACCGCGCCGAGGATCGCGCCCGTCGTCCCGCCGTCGCCGATCTGTAGGGCGCCGCCGGAGATGGTCGTGCCGCCGGCATAGGTTCCCTCGCCGGCGATGATCAGCCGGCCCGCGCCGTCCTTGATCAGCGCGCCGACGCCGTCGACGCCGCCGTTGAGCGTCAGGGTCGCGCCCGAGACCGTCTCGATACGCCCGTCGGCGTCCAGCGTGACGGTGCGTTCGCTGGCGAAGCTGGCGGTCGTGCGCAGCGCCCCGCCGTCAAGCCACAGGCCGCCGTTCGCTGCGCCGAGGTTGGCGTCGGCGCTGACCTGCAGCACGCCGCCGGCGATCGTCGTGCCGCCGGCATAGCTGTTGGCGCCGTCGAGGATCAGCGCGCCCAGATCGGCCTTCACCAACCGGCCAGAACCGGTCAGGGCCGAGGCGATGGTCGCGGTCATGCCCGCGCTGGCCGCCGTGCCGTCGCCGACGCGGATCTCGGTGGTCGAACCGGTCAGGCCCAGGGCGTCGCCCTCAAGGCGATAGCCGCTGGCCAGGAACTGCAGGCCCGCGGCCGTGATCGCGCCCTGGGCGTCGTCGATGCTGACCACGCCCGACGTTCCGCCGAACACCGCATAGGCGGCCTGGTCGTAGAAGGCGTTGAGGTCGCCCGACGCCTCGGTCCAGCTGTTGGCGCCGGCGTTGAAGCGCCACACCCCGTCGCCGCCGCTGATGGCGCCGTCGAAGGCCGTACCCGTATCGCCGTCCCAGAAGTTCAGGATCAGGCCGCCGGTGTTGATCAGGTTCACCTGGCCGGCGAAGCCTGTCTGGACGTAGGCCTTCGAACCGGCGGGCGTCGCGCCCACCGTCAGGCCGTCGTCGGTCAGGGTTCCGCCATAGGTGAACAGGCGATAGACGCCCGTGCCGAAGCTGCCGCCGCCGGCCGTCGAGACGTTCAGCACGCCGTCCAGCTTCAGGTCGCCGCCCACGGCCACCAGGTCGTTCAGCGCGCCGCCGGCGACGCCGGCCTGGCCCAGCTGGAAGTCGAGGATCGAGCCGCCGGCCAGCGAAAGCCCGCCGTTGATCGTCAGCGTCCCGGCCGCGCCAGACGCACCGCCCGCCGCCAAGGTCGCGCCATCGGCCAGGCTGACCAAGCCGCCGATCACGCCCGCGCCGCCCAGGGTCGCGCCGCTCGCCACCGAGGTCGCTCCGGTCGCGCCGCCGTGGTCGCCGTTGACCAGCAGGGTCCCGGCCATCACGTCGGTGGCGCCGACATAGGTGTTGGTTCCGGTCAGCACGGTGACGCCCTGCCCCGCCTGGACGAAGCCGCCCGAGCCGGAGATCGCGCCCGCCAGGGTCAGTTGGCCCGAGCGGTCGGCGACCAGTTGGCCGTCGTTGACGATGTCGCCCGAAAGGCCGCCCGTCGCGCCGCCGGCGCCGATCCGCAGGCTACCGGCCAGGATCCGCGTTCCGCCCGTGTGAGCGGCGTCGCCGGCCAGCACCAGGGTTCCCGCGCCATCCTTGACCAGCGCGCCCGCCCCGCCGATCGCGCCGTCCAGCGTCGCGTTCACGCCCGAGCCGGTGGAGATCTGGCCGTCCTTCAGCAGCGAGAGGTCATGGCCTAGCGACAGGTCGGCGGTCGCCGTCAGACGGCCGCCGTCGAAGACCAGCACGCCCGAGGTCGCGCCCAGCGCCGCGCTCGAACCGATCCGCACCTCGCCGCCGCGCAGCGTCGTGCCGCCCGTGTAGCTATTGGGCCCCGACAGGACGAGCACGCCCAGGTCGCTCTTGACCAGCCGCGCCGAGCCGGCAAGCCCGGCCTCGATCGTCGCGGTCAGCCCCGCCCCGGCCGCCGTGCCGTCGCCGACCCGGATGAAGGCCTCGGGGCCGGTCAGGGTCAGCGCGTCGCCGCCGATGACGTAGCCGTCGCTGACGAACTGCATCCCGGCGGTCTCGACTGCGCCCAGGCTGGCGTCCACGGTCACGCGGCCCGCGGTCGCGCCGAATACCGCGAAGGCGCCGTCCTCATAGGTCCCGTTGGGCACGTTGCCCTCGTCGACCCAGTTGTCGTTGCCGCTCGAGCGCTGCCAGAGGCCCACGCCCCCGTCGACCCAGCCGTTGTTGCGCACGCCGCTCGCGCCGTCCCAGAAGCGGAAGGACAGGCCGGCGCTGTTGACCAGGTTCACCTGCCCGGCCAGCGAGGCCTGGACGAAGAACTCGGGCGTCGGGATGGTCCCGATGTCGAGGCCGTTGTTGGTCAGGGCTCCGGTGTAGCTGATGATCCGGTAGAGGCCCGGATCAAAGCCGCCGCCCGGCGCGACGGCGACGTTCAGCGTGCCGTCGAGCGTGAGATTGCCGTTGACCACCACGAGGTCGTTGAAGGCTCCGCCCGGCAGGTTGGCCTGGCCCAGCTCGTAGCTCAGGAACGAGCCGTTCTGCAGCAGCAGGCCGGCATTGATGGTCAGCGTGCCCGCGCCGTCGCCCGGCGCCAGCGTGCCGCCGGCCTGCACGATCACCTGGCCGCCGACCACGCCGTTGCCGGCCAGGGTCGCGCCCGAGCGCACGGCGGTCAGGGCCGCGCCCAGACCGGTGCGCCCGGCGTTCACGACCAGCGTGCCGGCCTCGACGAAGGTGGAGCCGCGATAGCTGTTGGTCCCGGTCAGCACCGTGCGGCCCGAGCCGTACTTGTAGAACGCGCCCATGCCCGAGATGTCGCCCGACAGCACCTGCACCCCGTCATGCGACGACCACAGGGCCCCGCTGTTGACGATGTCGCCGGCGAAATCGCTGACCAGCGCGCCGGCGCCCAGTTGCAGGACGCCCGCGCTGATCGTCGTCAGGCCGGAATAGCCAAGGTCGCCGGTCAGGATGGTGCGGCCCGCGCCCTGCTTGACGAACGCGCCCGTCCCCGAGATGTCGCCGGCCAGGGTCAGGTCGCCGGTGTGGTTGGTCGCCAGCACGCCGTCGTTGACGATGTCGCCCGAAAGGCCGCCCGCCGCGCCGCCGGCGCCCAGCTGCAGCGTGCCCGCGTCGACCCGGATCGCGCCCGAGAAGGTGTTGACGCCCGTCAGGATCGTCCGGCCCGAACCCAGCTTCTGGAAGCCGCCGGCGCCCGAGATGACCCCGGCCAGGGTCAGGTCGCCGGTGTGGTTGGTGGCCAGCACGCCGTTGTTGGCCACGTCGCCCATCAGGCCCACGGCCGCGCCGCCGTCGCCCAGTTGCAGGGTCCCCGCATCGATCGTCGTGCCGCCGGCATAGGTCAGCGCGCCCGCCAGGATCGTGCGGCCCGCGCCGAACTTGCCGAAAGCGCCAACGCCCGAGATGTCGCCGCTCAGCAGCAGGTCGCCGGTGTGGTCGGTGGCCAGGGTCGCGTTGTTGACGATGTCGCCGGAGAAACCGCCCGCCGCGCCGCCGGCGCCGATCTGCAGAACGCCGTCGCTGACCGTGGTCAGGCCGGCATGGGTGCTGGTCCCGGTCAGGATCGTCCGCCCCGAGCCGTCCTTCACCAGGTCGCCGGTCCCGGAGATGTCGCCCGACAGGGTGATGTCGCCGGCGTTCGAGATCCGCAGCAGGTCGTCGTTGACGATGTCGGCGCCCAGGTCGCCCGCCGTCGCGCCGCCGATCCGCAGTACGCCCGTCTGGTTGGTGATGACGCCGGTGAAGGCGCCGTTGTCGCCGGTCAGGACCAGCGTGCCCAGGCCCTCCTTGGTCAGGCTTCCGGTCCCGGTGATGTCGCCGTCCAGGGTGATGGTGTCGGTGGCCGTAGCGATGATCAGCCGGCCCGTGCTGGCGGCGACGATGTCGCGGGCGATGGCGAAGGAGCCGGTGGTGTCGAGCCCGCCGCCCGCGAAGGTCAAGGCGCCGGCCGCGTCGCCCAGGGCCGCGTCGGCAGTAATGCGCAGCAGGCCCTCGCGTAGGGTCCAGGGCGTGACCCCGGTATTGGTCCCGGTCAGCGTCCAGGTCGCGGCGCCGGCCTTCTCGAAGCCGCCGAAGCCGCGGTACTTGGCCGCCGCGCCGATCTGCGTGACGTCGAACGAGGCGTCCGTCGCCCCGCCCAGGATCAGGCGGTCGGCGGCGCTGTAGGCCTGGACGTTGCCGGTGATCACCGAGCTCGACCAGATCTCCAGAGAGTTCACGCCGCCGGTGAAGGTGACCGCGTTGGCGCGGAAGCCGCCCGTCCGCGTGCCGCCGACCAGCGCGCCCGCATTGACCAGCGTGATGTTCGCGCCCTCGACCGCCGAACCGGGCGCGCCGAGGAAGGTCGGCCAACCCGTTCCGGCATTGCCGCCGGTCAGCGTGCCGCCAGCCAGGTTGGTGACCGCGCCGCCGTTCAGCACCAGCACCCCGGCGCCGCCTTCGCCGCTGAAGTTGCTCGGGGTTCCCACACCGCCGCGACCGCCGGTCACGACGCCGCCGTTGACCACCGCGCCAGGCGCGGTCAGCACGATAGCCGCCGCGCCGCCGCCGCCGCCACCGGCGTTGCTGGCGCCGCCGATGCCGCCGATGACCGAGCCGCCGGACAGGATGGTCACGTCGCTGTTGGTGAACAGGCCCACCCCACCGCCGCCGCCGCCGCGACCGGTGACCAGCCCCAGCGAAGCGCCGCCGCCGGTCCCGCCCTGGATCAGGCCTCCGGCCCCGACGATCACGTCGGCCGTCGCGCTGACGCCTACGCCGCCGCCGCCATGCCCGGAGGCCGAGACGTGGTCGGCCTGGCCCGATGTGCCGACCGGGTCGGCGCCCAGCCCTCCGGTTCCGCCGGTGATGGTGGTCGTGATCGTCTGGGCCGTGTCGATCGCCGCGCCCATGGCCCCGGTCGCGCCATAGGCCGTGCCCATGGTCCCGTTCACCGAAGCGCCCTCCGAACCGCCGTGGGCGCCGAAACCGGTCTGCAGGTTCACGCCCCCGCCGCCGCCGCCCGAGCCCGCGCCGGTGGTTCCGGCCGAACCGTCCTTGCCGGTCGCGCTGGCGGCATCGCCGTCGACGCCGCCGGCCCCGCCAGGTCCAGCGCCCGCCACGACCCGGTTGGAGCTGCCGCCGTCGGCCAGGGCCACGCCCGGGACCATCGCCCCGGCCATCGACAGCGCGGTCAGCAGCGCGACGCTCGAGGCGGCGGCGCCCAACCGTCGGCGGCGCGACATAACGCCGCGCTCAGTGCTGAAACCACCTTGAAAAACGACCGGCTCGACAGCCTTGCGCATGACGCTCACTCACCCCTTTTCGGTCCTTTCCGGGACCTGATTGCGAACAAGGGGGATGACGCGACGGCGCGCGCGGCGACGGCGTCTTCCCCTTCGGCGGCCCCGCTACCTCGAAGGATCGAGGCCGGAGGCTTTGCGTCCCGCCGTCGCCGGCGGTTTGCCTTTTCGGACTGGAAGTCCGTCGCGCGCGGCCCGTGGTCCGGGCTTCAGCGCTGAGGGTTCATTTGCACATTCTGCAAAGGCTTGCTGTGCGAGGCGTCTCACAGGGCGATGCAATACGTCTCAACTGACACGCGAATCTCGATTAGCTATTAGGACTTGTTTCAGACCAGACAGGTAATCGCGCCTGGTCACCGAGAGCTTTCGTTAATGCGCCAAGGCCTGCTTCTGTCGACAGAGCTGAAAGAACCATGTTCTCGGAGCATGTTTTGGCAAGAGCTCTATGAAGAGCCGCGCATTCCCACCAACATCGATGTTAAAAACTCTGCGAAAGAGCCCCGGCGCGATGATCACGAGCGCCAGAGGATCCGCGCCGGCGGCCTCGACCAGTACTGCGTGATGCTGCTGACCTCGGGCGATCTGCGCGGCGACTGCGACGGAACGGCGATCACCGCCACCAGCGGCGACATCTGCGTCTTCGACCTGACCCTACCCTACGTGTCCTATGCCTCCAGCGGCGGGCGACTGACGGTGATCGCGCCGCGCCAGCCGGTCGACCGGGTCGCCGTCGGCCACAGCCTGCACGGCCAGGTGCTGCGCGCCGACGATCCGCTGGCCCGCCTGCTGCGCAACTTCATCGTCGACGTCCACGCGGTCGCCGGCGACCTGCAGGCCGACGACGCCGACGCCGCCGAGGCCGCCCTGATCGAGGTGCTGACCATGGCCCTGGCCCGTCGGCGGCCGGACACGGCCAAGGCCGGCGCCTCGCGCCTGGGCCGGCGCTTTCGCGAACGGATGCTGGCCTTCATCGACAGCCGCCTCGCCGACCCGGCTCTCAACGCCGAGACCCTGATGCTGCGCTTCGGCGTCTCGCGGGCCAATCTCTATCGCCTGTTCGCCGAGGACGGCGGCGTGGCCAGCGCCATTCGCGACCGGCGGCTCGACGCGGCCCGGCGGCGGCTGGCCGGCGCCGAGGCCGCCAGCGTCACCGAGATCGCCCTGGACTTCGGCTTCTCCAGCAGCGGCCAGTTCTCGCGCGCCTTCCGCGGCCGCTTCGGCGTCTCGCCGACCGAGGCCCGGGCCGCGCGCCAGCCCGACAACATCTAGACGCGAACCACCAAACCCTCCCCCTTCTGGGAGAGCATCAATCAAGCGTCGTTGGCGACGTGGGCGATCAGGTTGTCGCGCACGCGGGTGATGGTCTTCTGCACTTGGCGGAACTCGTCGGGCTCCAGGCCCGTGGCCTTGACCAGGGTGCGCTGGCCGCCCTTCTCGCGCAGGTCGCGACCGGCCTGGGTCAGGCTGATGATCACCTGGCGCTCGTCGGACGGATCGCGGCGGCGCTGCAAGAAGCCCAGGCTCTCCAGCTTCTTGAGGATCGGGGTCAGGGTGTTGCTCTCCAGGAAGAGCTTGTCGCCCAGGCTCTTCACGCTCTGGCCGTCCTCCTCCCACAGCGCCACGATGATGATCCACTGGGTGTAGGTCACGCCCAGCTCGTCGAGGATCGGCTTGTAGGCGCGGCCGTAGGCCAGGTTGGCCGAATAGACGGCGAAGCACAGGAAGTCGGCGAGCCTGGGGGCTTTACCCAGAGGGGCGACAGGCGGGGCGGAGGTCGTCATCGGGGCCTTGCGTCCTAGAGGGCCGCGGTCGGTTCGCGGCGGTTTGGACAAATATAAATCGGATCCGATCAAATCGGAAGGTTGACGATGTGCGAAACTTCGATCTATGAAGTCGGTACCGATTACATCGGATCCGATTGAAAAGGAGATCGACATGACCACCACCCCGCAAGCCGCCATCGACACCGTCCTCTACACCGGCCGCACCCATGTCACCGGCGGCCGCGACGGCGCGGCCCGCAGCGACGACGGCAAGCTGGACGTCCGCCTGTCGCCGCCGGGAAGCGCCGCTCCCGGGACCAATCCCGAGCAGCTGTTCGCCGCTGGATGGTCGGCCTGCTTCATCGGCGCCATGGGCCTGGCGGCCCGCGCCCAAGGCGTGACCCTGCCCGCCGACGTCGCCGTCGACGCCGAGGTCGACCTGGGCAAGTCGGGCGAAGGCTACCAGCTGCAGGCCCGCCTGAACGTCAGCCTGCCGGGCCTGCCCGCCGATGTGGCCCGCGCCCTGGTCGAGGCCGCCCACCAGACCTGCCCCTACTCCAAGGCCACGCGCGGCAACATCGGCGTGACCCTGAACCTGATCTGACCCCGCCCGACCTGAGCTGGAAGACCCGAGGCGCCGCCGTCCCCCCCTCCGAGCGGCGGCGCCTCCATCCGCCCTCACCAAGCCCAAGGAAACGCCCCCATGTCCGCCTTGCCCGCCCTCTCCGCCTTCGCCACGCCCAAGTCCGCACAGTTCCACGCCGTCTCGCTCAGCGTCGCCGCCGTCGCCGGGCTCGCCACCCTGGGCGTGACCTCGGTCATGCTGCCGCCGCCGGCCATGTTCCTGGGCTGGGCCGCCTTCAACCTGGCGGGCGACGACCTGCGCGCGGGCCTGGCCAACACCGTCTCGCACCTGCTGGGCCTGGCCCTGGGCGCCGGCACGACCCTGCTGATCGGGGCCATGACCCCCGGCCTTGGCCTGCTGGCCACGCCGGTCGCGGTGATCTGCGTCGTCATCGTCGTGCTGTCGCTGCGCGAGGTCGCGCCGATCAACAATCCACTGGCCTATTTCCTGGGCCTGACCAGCTTCTTCTATTCGGGCCTGGCCCCCACGGCCTCGACCCTGGCGATGCTGGGAACCTCGGCGGTCATCGGCGGCGCGGCCTGCGCGGTCGCCGCCCTCGCCCAGGACGCCGTGACCCGGGCCGGCGAGGTTGGCCATGCGTAAGTCCCTCCCCCTCGGCCTGGCCGCCGCCCTGCTGGCTGTTCCCGCCTTCGCCCAGAACCTGCCCAACCTGTCGGCCGCGGACGTCCTGGGTCCGGCCGGCGTCGTGCCGCTGACCACGCCCCAGCCGCCCGCGCGCCTGGTGGTCGACCCGCCCCTGCCCGGCCCGCTGGCCCAGGACCGGGTGTTCATCCAGTACCGGGCCGAGAACCTGCGCATCCAGCCGGTGTTCGGCCCGGCCGCCCTGGCCGTCACGCCCCGCATCGGCCACGTGCACGTCACCGTCGACGACGCCCCCTGGCACTGGGCCGACGCCAGCGGCGAGCCGATCATCCTGGTCGGCCTGACGCCCGGGTCGCACAGCGTTCAAATCACGCTCGCCGACGCCAATCATCGCCCGCTCGACAGCGCCACGATCCGCTTCGTCGTTCCGGCCGCCCCCGCCGGCCACCAGCACTAGGCAAGCCCCATGTCCCCGAAGTTCGACCTTCCCCGCCGCCGCCTGCTGCAGGCCGCTGTCATCGCCGGCGCGGCCGGCGCCCTGGCCACGCGCGCTTCGGCCGCCTCGGCCGCCGCCCCCGCCTGGACCCTGCGCCAGGTTGCGACGCCCGACCTCGTCATCGGCTACGCCGAGACGGGTCCCGCCGACGGACCGCCGGTGATCCTGCTGCACGGCTGGCCCTACGACATCCACGCCTTCGCCGAGGTCGCCCCGATCCTGGCTGCGGCGGGCAAGCGGGTGATCGTCCCGCACCTGCGCGGCTACGGAACCACGCGCTTCACCTCCGACACCGCCCCGCGCAACGGCCAGCAGGCCGCCCTCGCCGTCGACGTCATCGCCCTGATGGACGCGCTGCGCATCGACAAGGCCGTCATCGGCGGCTTCGACTGGGGCGCGCGCACGGCCTGCATCGTCGCGGCGCTGTGGCCCGACCGCTGTTCGGCCCTGGTCAGCGTCAGCGGCTACCTGATCGGCAGCCAGGCGGCCAACGCCGCGCCGCTGCCGCCGGAGGCCGAACTGTCCTGGTGGTACCAGTTCTATTTCGCCACCGAGCGCGGCGCGAAGGGCTACGCCCAGAACCGCGACGCCTTCGCCCGGCTGATCTGGAAGACGGCCTCGCCCAAGTGGGCCTTCGACGACGCGACCTTCGCCCGCTCGGCCGCCTCGCTGGCCAATCCCGACCACGTGGCCATCACCATCCACAACTACCGCTGGCGACTGGGCCTGGCCCAGAGCGAGACCCGCTTCGACGCGCTGGAGGCCAAGCTGGCCCAGGCCCCCGTCATCACCGTGCCGACCATCACCATGGAGGGCGACGGCAACGCCGCCCCACACCCGCCGCCGGCCGCCTATGCCGGCAAGTTCAAGGGCCGCTACGAGCACCGCGATGTCGGCGGCGGCGTCGGCCACAACCTGCCCCAGGAAGCGCCGCGCGACTTCACCCGCGCCATCCTCGACGTCGCCCGCTGGGCGGCCTGAAGCCTCGATCCCAAGGAGCGGTCATCGTGACCCGATCCGAACATCTCTCCCGCCGCGACTGGCTTAAGGGCGCGGCCGTCGGCCTCGTTCCGCTGTCGGTGGCCGCCGCCATCGGCCTGCCGCCGGCCCGCAACGCCCTGGCCTGGGCCGGCGGCTCGTCGGCGGCGCTGGACGCCCTTTCCCTGTCGACGCAGTGGCTGAACGGCCCGGCGCCGACGCCCAAGGCCCTGGCCGGCAAGGTCGTGCTGGTTGCCTTCTGGACCTATTCCTGCATCAACAGCCTGCGGGTGCTGCCCTATCTGCGCGCCTGGCACGCCCGCTATGGCGACCGGGGCCTGGTGGTGATCGGCGTCCACACGCCCGAGTTCGCCTTCGAGAAGGATGTCGCCAACGTGCGTCAGGCCCTCGCCGACCTGGACGTGCCGTTTCCCGTCGTGCTCGACAGCGACTGGCGGATCTGGCGGGCCTACGGCAACAACGCCTGGCCGGCCTTCTACTTCGTCGACGCCGACGGCAAGGTGCGCGGCCACGCGGCGGGCGAAGGCGACTACGACCGCCACGAGCGGCGCATCCAGGCCCTGCTGGCCCTGGTTCCCGGTCCCGCGATCGCCGAGAGCCTGTCGCCGATCAAGGCCGTCGGCCCGCAGGCCGCGCCCGACTTCGCCGAGCTGGGCTCGCCCGAAAGCTATATCGGCTGGGGAAAGGCCGACGCCTTCGCCTCGCCCGGCGGCCTGCGCCAGGACGCCGCCAAGGCCTACCGCCTGCCCGCCGCCCTCGACCTTAACCGCTGGGGCCTCTCCGGCGAGTGGCGGGCCGGCGAGGAGTTCACCACCAGCCTGGCGCCCGGCGCCGTGATCGCCAACCGCTTCCACGCCCGCGACCTGCACATGGTGCTCGCGCCCGACCAGCCCGGCCGGCCTGTGCGCTACCGCGTGCGCCTCGACGGCCAGGCTCCGGGCCCCGACCACGGCTGGGACGTGGCCGCCGACGGAACCGGCGTGATCGACCGGCCCCGCATGTATCAGCTCGTCCGCCAGTCGCGCCCCGTCGCCGATCGCGGCTTTGCGATCGAGCTCCTCGATCCCGGCGTCCGCGCCTACGCCTTCACCTTCGGCTAGCCCGAGCCTCTCCCCTCAGACGCCAACCCGAACGGTCCTCGCGGCCGAACCCTTCCGCACGCCCAAAGGAAACCTCCCATGTCCAGGAACGCCCTCCTCTTCTCCGTCGCGCTCAGCCTGACCGGTTTCGCCGCCGCCCAGGCCGCCACGCCGTCCGCCGCCAAGCCGACGGTGGTTCTGGTGCACGGCGCCTTCGCCGACTCCAGCAGTTGGGACGGCGTGGTCGCCGACCTGCGCCGCGACGGCTATCCCGTGGTCTCGGCGGCCAACCCGCTGCGTGGCGCGGCCAGCGACGCGGCCGCCGTCCGCACTGTCATCAATTCCATCCCCGGCCCGGTCGTGCTGGTCGGCCACTCCTACGGCGGCACGGTGATCTCGGCCGCTGCCGACGGCGCGGCCAACGTCAAGGCGCTGGTCTATGTCGCCGCCTTCGCCCCCGAGGTCGGCGAAAGCACCTTCGAGCTGGCCGGCAAGTTCCCCGGCTCGACCCTGCCCGCCGCCCTCGACAAGCCGGTCGACCTGCCCGGCGGCGTCCACGACCTCTATATCCAGCAGGACAAGTTCCCCGCCCAGTTCGCCGCCGACGTGCCCCTGGCCAAGGCGCAATTGATGGCGATCGCCCAACGTCCGCTGACCGACGCCGCCGGCGGCGAAAAGGCCGTCTCGGCCGCCTGGAAGACCATCCCGTCCTGGTGGGTTTGGGGCAGCGGCGACCGCAACATCCCGCCGGCCGCCATGGCCTGGATGGCCGACCGCGCGCATGCCAAGCAGGTGGTGACCGTGCCCGGCGCCTCGCACGTGGTGATGATCTCGCATCCGCACGCGGTCTCGGCCCTGATCGAAACCGCCGCCAAGGCCCAGTGAACGAACCGAAGAAGGAAAACCCCATGACCAGGACATGGCTGATCACCGGGGCCTCGCGCGGCCTCGGACGGGCCCTCGCCGAAGCCGTGCTGGCCGCCGGCGACCATCTGGTGGCCACCGCCCGCGATCCTCGCGCCCTCGAAGACCTCGCCCAGCGCCATGGCGACGCCGTGCGGCTGGCCGCCCTCGACGTTTCCGATCCGGTCGCGGCCGAGCGCGCCGTGGCCCTGGCGGTCACGGCCTTCGGCCGGCTCGACGTGGTGGTTAACAACGCCGGCTACGGCGATGTCGGCCCGGTGGAGGACACCTCGCTCGAAGACTTCCGACGCCAGATCGAGACCAACCTGTTCGGCACGATCATCGTCACCAAGGCGGCGATCCCGCTGATGCGCGAGCAGCGCTCGGGCCACGTGATCCAGCTGTCGTCCGTCGGCGGACGGATCGGCGCGCCGGGCCGCGCGCCCTACTCGGCCGCCAAGTGGGGCGTCGAAGGCTTCTCCGAGAGTCTGGCGCTGGAGATGGCCCTCGTGGGCGTCAAGGTGACCATCGTCGAGCCGGGCGGCTTCCGCACCGACTTCGCCGGCGCCTCGACGAACCTCAGCGCCGGCCGGGCCGAGTACGACGCCGTGGTCGGGGCCACCGCCCGGCGCCAGGCGGCCTATGACGGAACCCAGCCGGGCGACCCGGCCCGCGCCGCCCAGGTGATCCTCGCGGTCGCGGCCATGGACGAGCCGCCGCTGCGCATCGCTCTGGGCAGCGACGCCGTCGCCATCATCCGCGACACCGACACCCGGCGGCTGGCCGAGCTGGAGCGCTGGCGGGACTTGAGCGTCTCGACCGACTTCCCGGCCCAGTAATTCTGATCGGCCTTGCAGCCGAGCAGGCGGCGGCGTTCGAAAACCCCAGCGAAAGCAGGGTGTTGAACGCCGCCAATAGGCCTCTTGAGAACACCTGATTTGTCGCCCGCTACGCCTGGCCGCAAGCCTGCGGCCAAGACACGGAGGCGAACATGACCACGGCCGCGAAACGCCAACTGAAACTTGGCGCAATCCTCGAAGGCGTCGGCGCCGATCACACCAGCTGGCGCGATCCCGACCTGGCCGGCGACGCCAGCATCGACATCGGCTGGTACATCGACAACGCCCGCCTGGCCGAGGCGGCCAAGTTCGACCTCGTCTTCATCGTCGACAGCCCGTTCATCACCCCCGACACCGCCCCGCACTTCCTCAACCGGCTGGAGCCGCTGACCCTGCTCTCGGCCCTGGCGGTCTCGACCTCGAAGATCGGCCTCGTCGGCACCCTGACCACCTCGTATTGGGAGCCCTACAACGTGGCCCGCCAGTTCGGCTCGCTGGACCACATCAGCAAGGGCCGCGCGGGCTGGAACGTGGTGACCACGGGCCTTGAGGGCGCGTCCCGCAACTACGGCCGCGACGCCCACTTCGATCACGCCGTGCGCTACGAGCGGGCCGGCGAGTTCGTCGACGTCGTCCAGGGCCTGTGGGACAGCTACGAGGACGACGCCTTCCCGCGCGACAAGGCCGCCGGCGTCTTCCTCGACAAGGACAAGCAGCACGCCCTGAACCACAAGGGCCCGCACTTCCAGGTGGCGGGGCCGCTGGCGCTGAGCCGCTCCAGCCAGGGCCAGCCGGTGATCTTCCAGGCCGGGGTCAGCGGCGCGGGCCGCGATCTGGGCGCCCGTATCGCCGAGGGCGTGTTCGCCGGCGTCGACGGCTTCGAGGACGCCCAGGAATACTACGCCGACCTCAAGGCCCGCGCGGTCGCGCAGGGCCGCGATCCCGACCACATCAGCGTGTTGCCGGGCCTGTCGCCCGTCATCGCCGACACCGACGAGGAGGCCCGCGCCCTGGCCGAGGCCCAGCGCGGATCGGTCAGCATCGACAAGCTGCTGACCCAGCTGGGCCGCGCCTTCGGCTATCACGACTTCAAGCAGTACCCGCTGGACGGGCCGTTCCCCGACGTCTCGGGCCTCAGCCTCAACGCCTACAAGGGCCATGCCGAGCGCATCGTGCGGATCTCGCGCGAGCAGAACCTGACGCTTCGCCAGGCGGCCGAGCGGTTCGGAACCTGGCGCAGCGACTTCGTCGGCTCGCCCCAGACCATCGCCGACGAAATCCAGCGCTGGTTCGAGGGCCGCGCCGCCGACGGCTTCATCCTGCGGGTCACGCGCCCCCGCGACTTCGCCCTGTTCCGCGAGCAGGTGGTGCCCATCCTGCAGGCCCGCGGCCTGTTCCGCACCGAATACGAGCACGACACCCTGCGCGGTCACCTGGGCCTGCCCGTCCCCGAGAACCGCTGGACCCGCGCGCCTGGCCAGATCGCGGCGGAATAGCGATGAGCGAACGCCTGGAAGCCGTGATCGAGGCGGCCCCGCCGCCTCGCGCTCCGGTCATCGACCTGGCCCTGGCGGCGCTCGACTGGCCCGCGCCCGGGCTGGCGGACCGGATCGACGTGCTGGAACGGGCGGCGCTGGACGCGGCTTAGTTTTCCGCCTCGCAAAACTCCGCCCAATCCCCGCGAAGGCGGGGACCCAAGCTGAACTCACGGCGCGCTACTCGACTTGGCCCTGGAGCGCCGCAAGGCCGCTTGGATCCCCGCCTTCGCGGGGAAGCTCGGAAGAAGGGGTTCAGGCGTCCTACCGCCCCTAGCGCCAAACAAACCGCGCCCCATCCAGCCCGTCGGACTGCGTGCCGGGACTGTCGGCGGTCCAGACGCCTGCCTCCGACACCCGCAGAAACCGGTTGGTGACCAGCGACATCAAAGCCAGCTCGCCCGTCGGCGTCTCGATCCACTGGAAGGCCTGGGCCTTATCGTCGCGCGCCTTCGAGGCGCTCACCGCGCCGTCGGCGGCGACGGTCAGATAGCCTTCCGGCCCGCGCAGCAAGGCCCGCCCCAGCAGCCGCTTTTCGACGCTCACCACCTTCTGCTGACCCAGCGCCGCCAGCGTCACCTTGCGGCCGTCGGGGATCGGCCGGCGCAGGCCGCGCGGATGCGGCTCGAACACCTCGAAGGCGTCGAAGTCGGCGACCCCGCCCTCGCGGCCGGCCTCGTTGTAGGCGAACAGGCCATAGCGCACGCCCTGGAAAGTGCGCAGCTGGAACACCATCGCCATCGGCTCGCCCAAGGCCGTGAAGACCTTGCCGTCGGTCGAGTAGGCGAACCGCGCCGTCTCGGCCATGAAGTCGGCGTCGGCCTGCAGCCAGATCCGCGTCCCCGAAACCTTCGCCTTGGCGATCTGGCCCGTACGCTGGTCGCGCTGCTCGATCTCCAGCCCGCCGGCGACCTTGCGCACGCCGATCCAGGCATGGGGCAGGTTGAGCAGGGCCAGGCCCGCCACGTCGCCCTCGGCCAGCCCCGAGGCGTCCAGCAGCGTGCGCGGCCGCGAGGCCGGGCCGATCGAGCGCTGGGTCAGGGTGTTGCGCGCCGTCCAGAAGTCGGCGGCCGGCAGGGTCTTCAGCCGCAGGAAGCCCGGCCGCTCCGACAGCGACCAGCGGGCGTCGACAGGCACGTGGTTCCACTGCCAGATCGGCTTGAGCGCAGCCCCCGAGAAGTCGTCGCTTCGCTCGTACGGCGCATGCGGGGCTTGTGTCGCCCCGGTGTCGGGCTTGATCCAGGTGCGGGGGTTGCGACCCAGGTTCCCCGGCAGGCCGAAATAGGGCCAGCCGTCCTTCCAGGTCACCGGCGACAGGGCCGTCAGCCGCCCCACCGAATTGTAGTCCATCATCGAATAGCCCCACCACTGCCCGCCCGGCGTCTGGACGTAGCCGCCCTGGTGCAGGGCCGTGCGGCCGCGCGGCCGGGGATCGGGCGGGATGATCTTGAACGGCGGCTTGGGCGCCTCCAGGCGATTGCCCTCGGCCAGGCCGAAGTCCTCGCCGACGCTGATCTCGCGGTTGACCTCGTAGGGCCCCTCCGGCCGGTCGGCGCGGGCGACCGGCAGACGCATCATGCCGTCGAACCAGGCGCTGGTGATCCAGTACTTGCCGCCGACCTTGGTGAAATGCAGCCCCTCGCCCATCCCCTGCTCCGGCGCGATGATCTCGCGTTCGGTGCCGGGCACGATGTCGGTCAGGTCGGCGTTCAGCTGCGCCATGCGGATGCCGCGATAGCCCCACACCACGTAGACCTTGCCGTCGTCGTCGAACAGCACCGACAGGTCGTGGAAGCCGCGCTTCATCCGCGTGCGCGTCCACGGCCCGGCCGGATCCTTGGCCGTGAAGTGGAAGGTCGCTTCGCGGTTGACGTTGCTGAAGATGTGGAAGACGCCGTCGTGGTGGCGAAAGCTCGGCGCCCAGAAGCCCTGGCCGTAGACGTCTCCGCCCTCCAGCCGGAAGTTGGGCCCCAGGTCCAGCCTGTCGGCCGCGTAGCCGACGAACCGCCAGTTCACCAGATCGCGCGAGCGCAGGATCGGCAGGCCCGGCATCGTGTGCATGGTAGTGCCGGTCAGGTAGTAGTCCTCGCCCACTCGGATCATGTCGGGGTCGGAGAACTCGTCGTAGAACAGCGGATTGGTGAAGGTCCCGTCGCCGTTGTCGGCGGTCCAGGTGCGCTCGCCGGGCGCGCCGGCCAGGCTCTCAGCGGGGCCCGCCGCCAGCAGAAACGCCGCCAGGCCGGCCAGGATCGCGCGGTGACGCTTGCTCGGCTTCATGCTGCTTCTTCCCTCGTCGCCGTCTCGAGCGGCGTCTGAAGCAGCCTCGTGAGCCGCCGACTATTTGTCGGAGTATATTCGACAACGATCAGCGTCAATCACGGGACGATCCGGATATGCGTGCACATGCAATCGACGTAAGCTGCGTTATTGTCTGAGTAAACAACGGCCAATGCCGCAAAACCGGGCCTTTCGAGCGCTGCGGCGGCGGTTCAACCAAGCGGATCAAGGCTTTTTCGCCCCTCCGCCGGTTGCGGCGGACGCTTGACGTCACACGGCGGCGCGTGACATGGCCGATCTCACCAGTCAGTCTGGTTCTCCCGATTCTATAAGGAGTTACTCCATGAACACCGCCGATATCGCCGAAGCTCTGGTCGCCAGCGACGACAAGCTGACCAAGACCCAGGCCAAGGCCATCGTCGACGGCGTCTTCAAGGCCATCGCTGACGCCGCCGTGAAGGGCGAAGAAGTCTCGATCCCGGGCTTTGGCAAGTTCAAGGTCCAGGACAAGCCGGCCCGCACCGGCCGCAACCCGGCCACCGGCGCCACCATCGAAATCGCCGCCAGCAAGAAGGTCGGCTTCACGCCGGCCAAGCAACTGAAGGACGCCGTCAACGGCTGATCCTGACAGGAACGGCCTTCGGGGCTAACTCGAAGAAA
This sequence comes from Caulobacter sp. 602-2, assembly GCF_011043625.1. GTDB lineage: Bacteria > Pseudomonadota > Alphaproteobacteria > Caulobacterales > Caulobacteraceae > Caulobacter. Next base: position 219,752 of record NZ_JAAKGT010000007.1, on the reverse strand, counting down.
AAAGAGGCGGAACGTCCCTGACGTTCCGCCTCTGCTGTTTTGGGGCCGCCCTCGCCAATGCGAAGGTGGCCCTTTTTACACCCGGGTCGTATCAGCCCCCTACCAGTTCCACATCGTCCCGTCTTCCAGGCGGGCGACCGGCAGCTGACGCGGCTCGTAGGGGTACTTGGCGGCCAGGGCCTCGTCGATGTCGACGCCATGGCCCGGCGTGTCGCCCACGTACAGCATGCCCTTGTCGAACCGGTAGTCGTGCGGGAACACCGCGTCGGTCTCTTCCGAATGGCGCATGTATTCCTGGATGCCGAAGTTGGGCACCCAGGTGTCGAAGTGCAGTGCGGCGCCCATGGTCACCGGCGACAGGTCGGTCGCGCCGTGGCAGCCGGTGCGCACCGACCACAGCGAGGCGAAGTCGGCGATGCGGCGCAGGTGGGTCAGGCCGCCGGCCCCGACGATGGTCGTGCGGATGTAGTCGATCAGCTGTTCCTGGATCAGGTCCTTGGCGTCCCAGATCGTGTTGAACACCTCGCCCACGGCCAGCGGCGTGGTGGTGTGCTGGCGGATCAGGCGGAAGGCCTCCTGGTTCTCGGCCGGGGTCGAGTCCTCCAGCCAGAACAGGTCGTAGGGCTCCAGGCTCTTGCCCAGCTGGGCGGCCTCGCGCGGCGTCATCCGGTGGTGGCCGTCGTGCAGCAAGGCCACGTCGAAGCCGTGCTCCTTGCGCAACGCCTCGAACAGGGTCGGCAGGTAGCGCAGGTACTTGCGGGTGTCCCAAGTCGTTTCGGTCGGCAGGGTCGCGTCGGCCGGCTCGTAGTACATGTCGCCGCGACCCACGCCGTAGGCCAGGTCCAGGCCCGGCACGCCCGACTGGGCCCGCACGGCCTTGTAGCCGGCGTCGATATAGCGGCCGACGGCCTCGACGGTGTCTTCCAGGTCGCTGCCGTTGGCGTGGCCGTAGACCAGCACGCCATCACGGCTTCGGCCGCCCAGCAGGTCGTACAGCGGCGCGCCCAGGGCCTTGGCCTTGATGTCCCACAGGGCCACGTCGACGGCGGCGATGGCGCGCATCGTCACCGGACCGCGGCGCCAGTAGGCCCCACGATAGAGGTACTGCCAGATGTCTTCGATGCGGCGCGCGTCGCGGCCGATCAGCACCGGGATGACGTGATCTTCCAGATAGGCGACGACCGACTTTTCGCGGCCGTTCAGGGTGGCGTCGCCGATGCCGTAGACGCCCTGGTCGGTCTCGATCTTCAGGGTGACGAAGTTGCGGCCGGGCGAGGTGACGATCACGCGGGCGCCGGTAATTCGCATCGGCGGCAGGCCGGCTGCCTTGAACGCCTCGGTTTGGCTAGTATGCACGTCGAGATTCCCGTGGTCTTCCGTTGGAAGTTCCATAACTATCGACAACTGGCTTGTCCATATTGGTCAGACCAATTTCAGGAAGTCCCCGCATGTCCGTCAAGGGCGAGAACCGTCTGTACGAACGCGTCGCCAAGGATCTTGCCGGCCAGATCGCCGAGGGCCGCTACGCCGTCGGCCAGCGCCTGCCGTCCGAACGCGACCTCGCCCAGACCTATTCGGTCTCGCGCCCCACCATCCGCGAGGCGATCATCGCCCTGGAACTGGACGGCCTGGTCGAGGTGCGCCTGGGCTCGGGCGTCTATGTGAAGGCCCAGACGCCCAACGAGGGCCAGGCCGGCGCCACCGACATCGGCCCGTTCGAACTGCTGGAAGCCCGCCGCGCCATCGAGGCCGAGGCCTGCGCCATGGCCGCCAAGCGCATCACCAACGAAGAGCTCGACCAGCTCGACGGCCTGGTGGCCGAGATGCAGGCCGAGAACGCCCGCGACGTCGATCGCTCCGAAGACGCCGACAAGCGCTTCCACATGCTGATCGCCGCCTCCACCCAGAACAGCGCCATGATCGCCGCCGTCGAGCTTCTGTGGGAGGCGCGCGAGCGCTCGCCGCAGACCAAGCTGATGGGCGAGAAGGCCCACGCCGCCGGCGTCATCCCGCGCATCGACGAGCACGCCGCCATCGTCTCGGCCCTGCGCAGCCGCTCGCCCGAGGACGCCCGCGACGCCATGCGCCGCCACCTCACCCGCGTGCTGAATTCGCTGCTGGCGGCGACGGAAGTGCAGGAGATGGAAGAGGCCCGCGCCCGCATCGCCGCCACCCGCGATCGCTATACCTAGAAAGAGACGCGAAGCTATTTACGGCGGTCGCAAGAAGCTGAACTATCAACCCCAGATACAAGTGGGGCGTCATGTTCGGTTCAGTGTTCTTCGCCGCCGTGCTCCTGCAGGCCGGCCCTGCCCTTCCGCCCGAAAACTGCCTGGACGATAGCCGCACCGACCGCTGTGCGCCGGCCGACCGGGCCCGCATCGTCGCCAAGCTGGGCATGGCCTCGGCCGACGCCGAAGCCAAGGCGGGCGTCGAGGCCTATCGCGCCTTCTTCGTCGACGGCTATGGCCGCGAGCGCCCGACCATCGCCTTCGAGCGCCGCCCGGGCGAGCCGCCGAAGGCCGTGGTCTACGCCTTCAACCGCAAGCTCGAAGCCCCCGCCTCGCTGACGGCCTGGAACACGGTGGCGGCCAGCGCGCGCTACGCCGATCGCGCGCTGGCGCCCCGACCGCCTTCCAAGGCGGGCGACGACCTGTCCGACATCTGCCTGCACGCCTGGGTGTCCTCGGTCGAGATCGTCAACGCGCCGACGGCTCCGGACGGGGCCGATACGATCAGGTCGCGCACCGAGAACGCCTGCTCACCGGGACTGACGACGCAGTTCGTCTTCGACCTGTCCAAGCTCGCCCTCCAGCAGTTCCCGACCTGCGAGGCCCTGTCGGTGAGCGAGTATCGCAACGACGTCGAACGCTTGGCGGCCTGCACGATGCTGCATGGCGACACGCTCGCCGCCGCCGGCTTCGCCAACCAGAGCGGCGGCCGGCTGAACCTGCGCACGGACCTGGAGCCGGCGCAGGCCTGGAGCAACTGGATCGGGACCAACGCCTCGGCCGAGGTGAACTGGGCCGGACAGGTCGCCAAGGACGACATCCATCGGCGCAACAATGTCGGCAAGTTCCTGGCGACGCAGAGCGCGGCGGCGCGCCTGGACCTCTATCCCGACCGGATCGAGGGCCTCGACGGCCGAACCGTCAAGGTGACTGGGCGGATCTACAGGACCACGCGCTCCGAACCCCAGGTTCGGGCCTCCGCCCCCAGCGACCAGACCTGGATCTGGGACACGGGCCTGCACGAATGGATGCTCAAGTCCTGGACCGTGGGCGCCTTCTCCGCCGAGGACTAGGGCGGCTCGACATTCCGCCGAGCATCTAGACTAAGGCCGGGCTCCCCCGCGGGGGAAAGCTCGGATCCATGGCGACGCGCGAGAGCCCAAAGCCCTCGCGCGCCCAGCCCGATCAGAACGTCATCGACGCCCGCACCCCGCCGTAGCGCTTGAAGTCGCGCGGCAGGAAGGCCTGGACGGCCAGTTGATTGCCGTAGGCGCCGTAGTTGTTGACCAGGTTGGTGTAGTAGCCCTCGTCGAACAGGTTGTTGACGAAGGCCGTCACCTGATAGCCGCGCGCCTTGTCGCGCACGCCCACCGACAGGTTGACCACGGCATAGCCCTTCTGGACCGTCAGCGGATCCTGGTTCAGCGAGTAGTTGACGCTGCTCTGGTAGTTGGCCGCCACATTGGCCACGCCCTCCAGGTCGCCGGCCAGCGGACGCACGTACTCGGCGCCGGCGCTCAGCTTCCACTTCGGCGCCTGGGGCGGGCGCTCGCCGGCCAGGTTCTGGCGGGCGGGCGAGCCGGCGCAGCCTTGCGCGACCGTCTGTCCGGGCCAGCACTGGGCGCCGGCGAACTGCGTGATCTCCGCATCCAGATAGGCGACCGAGCCCGACAGGGTCAGGCCGTCGACCAGGCGGGCGGTGCTTTCGACCTCGATCCCGCGCGTGCGGATCGCGCCCACGTTGGTCAGGCGGAAGTTCTGGGTGCCGTCGGGCAGAAGCTCCGCGCCCTGGGCCTGGAAGTCGTCGTACTCGGTGTTGAATAGCGTGGCGTTCAGGGTCACGCGGCGGTCCAGCAGACGCGAGCGCACGCCGACCTGGATGTCTTCGGAGCTTTCCGGACGCACGGGGCCAAGGTCGGCGCGGGCCTGGTTGAAGCCGGTGGTCAGGTCGTAGCTCTGGCCCTTGTGGCCGGTGGCGTAGGTGGCGAACACCATCACGTCGTCGGCCAGCTTGTGCTGCACGCCCACCCGGTAGGTGGCGTAGTCGTCGCTGGCGCCGTCGGCCCAGGCCGCCGCCGGGCCGGCGCGGAGGTCGCGGAAGGTGTAGCCGATCTTCTCGCGGCCCAGGCGCAGGCCGCCGATCAGGGTCGTGCCCTCGAGCACGTCATATTCCAGCTGGCCGAAGACCGAGTTTTCGTTCGAGCCGGAGGTGGCGTCCCAGTTGGCCTGCGAGAAGGCCGGACCGCGGAAGAAGTAGCGGCGATAGTTCACGTCGGCGTGGAAGGCGCCCAGGGTGTAGCGCAGGCGGCTCGACGCGTCCGAGACCAGGCGGATCTCCTGACTGAACTGGTCGGCCGAGAACAGCCCCTTGGCGTAGTTGTTGACGCTCAGCGCCGTCTCGTCCTGGTCGAAGGCGTCCAGCATCTTGTAGCGGTCGTTGGCGGTGACCGAAATCAGGGTGGCGAAGCCCAGGTCGTAGGTCAGCTTCAGCGACTGGGCGAAGTCCTCGTAGTCCGAGCCGGTGGTGACGTTGTTGACCACGGCGCTGTTGTTCGGACCCACGTTCACGCCGGGCGCGAACACCGCCGGCGTCCAGGCCGCGTTGCCGCGCAGGCGAGCGTCGGGCGACAGGGCGATGAACGGCCGGCCCGCCGTGGTGTCGCCCTTCAGGTAGTCGACGGCCAGGGTGGCGCTGAACTTGTCGGTCGGGTCCCAGACCAGCTTGTTGCGCGTGGCGAAGGTCTCGCGGCCGTTGACCTTCTCGCCGTTGTAGAGGTTGTCGATGTTGCCCTCGAAGCTGGTGTAGCTGTTCGAAGAGCGGAAGCGCAGGGTGTCGGTGATCGGGCCCGAGATCATGGCGCCCAGGCCGACCTCGTCGTCGGTGGTGGCCAGGGCGCTGACCTTGCCGGTCAGCTCGCGGGTCGGGCCCGGCGTGACGATGTTGATCAGGCCGGCCGAGGCCGACTTGCCGTACAGCGTGCTCTGCGGGCCGCGCAGCACCTCGATCCGCTCGACGTCGGCCAGGTCGGCGAAGGCCCGGGCCTGGAAGGCGATCGGCACGTCGTCGACCACCACGGCGACGCTGGGCTCGACCCCCACCCCGAAGGCGAAGGTGCCCACGCCGCGGATCGAGACCGAGGCGTTCACGGGGTTGTCGGCCGGCCGCACGATCAGCGACGGGGCCACCTTGGTCAGGTCGGTGAACTCGCGCACGGCGGCGGCTTCCAGCTGGTCGCCGCCGATCACCTGCACGGCCATCGGCACGTCCTGGACGTTCTGCGAGCGCTTCTGGGCGGTGACGACGATCTCGCCGACGGCAAAGTCAGTGTTTGGCGCGTCATCGACCGTTTCCTGGGCGTGGGCGAGGCCTGCGAAGGCGGCCAGGGCGACCCCAGCCGAGATCCCGCCGAGCGCCGTCGTGTTGAAAAACCGCCGCATACCTGACTCCCACATTTTGAAGGGTTCTTCGACCCGATGGGAGTGCAAATAGAGATTGGTCAGGCCGATTGCAATAGCGGCCTGACCATGCGCCCTGGCCAAACTTGACCAAACCCTCTAGGAAGGTCGCAAGTACGATTTAGGGAGAAAGCCGCCCATGACGCCCAGCCGTCGCCAGCTCCTGGCCGGAGCCGCCCTGACCGCCAGCGCCGCCCTCGCGGTGCAGGCCCATGCACAGGAAAAGGCCGCCTCCCCGGCCCTGGCCGCTAGCGAAGAGCCGCTGCTGCTGTTCGCACAGCACGACCGTCCGCGCATTACGCTGGACGGCCTGTGGGCCTACATTCTCGACCAGAACGACTCCGCCTTCCGCAAGCCCAACGCCCGCCGCGCCTTCTGGCTGGACGAGGCCCAGCAGCCCGGCGGCCCCGTCGTCGAGTACGACTGGAGCGCCTCGCCGCGCATGGAGATCCCCGGCGACTGGAACACCCGCGATCCGTCGCTGGAGTGGTACGACGGCCCGATCTACTTCCACCGCCGCTTCCAGGCCCCGGCCGACACCGGCGGCCGCCGCTTCCTCAGCTTCGAGGCGGTGAACTACGACGCCGTCGTCTGGCTGAACGGCCAGCAGATCGGCCGCCACGAGGGCGGCTTCACGCCCTTCGTCTTCGAGGTCACCGGCAAGCTGAAGCCGGGCGAGAACGTCGTGGTGCTGCGTGTCGACGACCGGGTGGGCCCCGAGACCCTGCCCTCGCTCGACTTCGACTGGAAGAACTACGGCGGGATCACCCGCTCGGTCTGGCTGGTCGAGACGCCGGCCACCTTCCTACGCGACGCCTTCCTGCGCCTGGAAGGCGGGCAGATCGTCGCCGACCTGCGCGCCGATGGTCCGGCGGCAGCCGGCCTCGACGTCTCGGTCGCCGTCGCCGGTCTGAACCTGACGCTGACCGGCAAGACCGGCCCCGACGGCCGCGCCCGCCTTTCCGCCAAGCCCCCGCGCGGGCTGAAGCTGTGGTCGCCCGAGACGCCCACCCTCTATGAGGTGACCTTCAAGGCCGGCGAGGACGTGCGCCGCGACCGCATCGGCTTCCGCACGCTTGAGGCCCGCGGCCGCCAGATCCTGGTCAACGGCAAGGCCCGCTTCATCCGCGGCGTCGCCCTGCACGAAGAGCCCCTGGGCGCCCAGGGCGGCCGGGTCATGACCCCGCCCGAGGCCCGCGCCCTCTTGGAGGAGGCCAAGGCCCTGGGCTGCGACATGGTCCGCCTGGCGCATTATCCGCATACGGAAAGCACCGTGCGCCTGTGCGATGAACTGGGCCTGCTGGTCTGGTCGGAGATCCCCGTCTACTGGGACGACGTCGCCTATGAGAGCCCCAGGACCCTGGCCCTGGCCCGCGCCATGGCCGCCGAGATGGTGGTGCGCGACCGCAACCGCGCCAGCGTCGCCTTCTGGTCGGTGGCCAACGAGACGCCCACCCACCAAGCCCGCACGACCTTCCTGCGCCATGTGGTCGCCGACATCCGCCGCCTGGACCCGACCCGCCTGCTGACGGCGGCGCTGAACAAGAACATCGACGTCGGCGGCGCCAAGGCCGGCCAGAACCAGTTCGTAGTCGACGATCCGCTGGCCCCCGACCTCGATGTCGTCGCCATCAACCAGTACGAGGGCTGGTACGGCCCGCGCACGCCCGACCAGGCCAAGACCGTGCGGTTCTCGAACCCGCACGACAAGCCGATGATGATGAGCGAGTTCGGCGCCGACGCCCTCTACGGCGAGCGCGGCCCCAAGGAGAACCGCTGGACCGAGGAGTACCAGGCCTGGGTGTTCGAAGAGACGCTGGCCCTGCTCGACCGCGACGGCTTCGTCGGCGTCAGCCCCTGGGTGCTGAAGGACTTCCGCTCGCCGCGCCGCTGGCACGCCCGCTACCAGGACTACTGGAACCGCAAGGGCCTGGTCAGCAACGAGGGCCGTCGCAAGCTGGCCTTCGAGACCCTGCGCCGCTACTACGCGGGCAAGACCTCGTGAGGACCGCCGCCCTTCTCGTCCTGGCCTTGCTGGCGCCCGCAGCCGCGCTGGCCCAGGCCTTCGACGTCGCCGTCACGGTCGACGACCTGCCCGTGCACGGCGCCCTGCCGCCGGGCATGACCCGCCTGTCGATCGCCCGCACGCACATCGACGCCTTCAAGGCGCACGGCGTCGTCCAGGCCTTCGGCTTCGTCAATTCGATCAACACGACCGACACGCAAGGCGACGCCGTGCTCGATGCCTGGCGCGCCGCCGGCCACCCGCTGGGCAACCACACCGCCAGCCACCTCAATCTCGAGAAGGCCGACACGCTGGAGGCCTGGATCGCCGACCTCGAGGCCGGCGAGCCGGCGGTGGCCCAGCGGATGAAGGGCCAGGACTGGCGGTATCTGAGGTTTCCCAACCTGACGGCCGGCACGCGCCCCGAGCGCCACCAGGGCGCGGCCGCCTATCTCGCCGCCCACGGCTACAAGGTCGCCCACGTGACCATTTCGTTCAGCGACTGGAGCTACAGCGATGCCTACGCACGCTGCGTCGCCAAGGACGACCAGGCCGCGATCAAGGCCATGGAAGATCAGTACCTGCGCGGCGTCGACGATGAACTGGCGCGCATGCGGGTGGTCTCCCAGGCGGTCTACGGCCGGATGATCCCGCAGGTGTTGCTCACCCACATCGGCGGCTGGTCGGCGCATATGCTGCCCCAGGTGATGGACCACCTCGACGCGGCAGGCGCCCGCTACGTCACGCTGCAGGACGCCCAGAAGGACCCGGCCTACGCGCAGGCGCAGGCCATTCCCGGCGGCGGCGGGATCATGGAGCGCACGGCCAAGGCCCGGGGGATCGCCCTGCCGGCGCCCGCCCCGACCGTCGAGCGCGTGGACCCCAAGGGCCTGTGCCGCTAGCGGCGCGGCCTCAGGTCCCGAACGCCTCGGCCATGCGCGGCCGGTCATAATCGAGCAGCCAGTCGTCGAAGCGGCGATAGAGCTCCAGGATCGGCTCCGGCGAGAGCGCCGTCACGTCCATGCCCCGGTCGTCATAGGCGTTGACGCAGACGCCGCGTTCCAGGTCGACCAGCTTGGACTGCACCGGCGCCTGCGGCGTCACGCCGATATCGTGCGCGATCTGGCTCCACAGCAGGATGTCGGCCTGTTCCCAGGTCAGGCGCACCGCGCGGTGGACCCAGGTCCCGGCCTCGTCGTCGGCCTCGTCGTCCGGCCACACATAGCCCTTCCAGGTCGCCAGATGGGCCTTGGTCCTGACCCCCATCCTCTTCAGATGGCCAAAGGCGGTTCCCTTCGTCCAGCCGCGCCACTCGGCGCCCAGTTCCGCCTCGGGCTCGGGATTGGCGGCGATCACGCCGATCGGGGCGTCTGTCGGCAGCGCCGCGCGCGCCAGGATCCGTGCGCGGTCATAGCTGCTGGTGAACATCGTCACATGGGAGCCGCCCTGGTTCAGCTCGAACCTGAGCCGATAGGGCGAGGCCCACAGTTCACGTTCCCAGTCGGGCCCAAGGGACAAGGTCATGCCCCGCTATAGGCGCCGTCGCCTGCGGCCGGCAACAGTCGCGCGCCCCGGGCGACCGCGCAAAAAAAGGCCGACCCGTCGTCTTGGTCGGCCGGAGGGGAACTATGAAGGTTGTGGTCGGCTCGCAGACGCCGAACACCCTCCCCTTCTACCGGAAGCCCCCGGAGGCTGCAACGGCGGCCTGACCAATTTTCGCAACTTTCGCGCTAATAGCGCTGTCATCACGAAATGGAAAATCCATGAAACGTAACGATTATCTACATCCCCATGGGTAATCTTCACCTTCCCGCCTCACGATACTGGGAGCGCCTGGCGCAATCTGGTCAGACCAGTGAAACCTCTCCCTCTTTGGGGAGGTGGCGCGAAGCGCGGGGCTGAGAAGTCGTGCGTCCTTCGAGGCTCGGCTTCGCCTCGCACCTCAGGATGAGGGCCTCCTTGCACGGAATTCCTCATCCTGAGGCGCCCGCGCAGCGGGCCTCGAAGGACGCAAGGCGCCAGCCACAGATCCTCCCCCTCTGGGGGAGGTGGCCCAGAGGGCCGGAGGGGGCCAGCGCCGGCGCTAGGGGTCCCCCTCAGTCGCTCCGCGACAGCCCCCCCCAGAGGGGGAGCGCCTAGGCGCCAGTAGATGCCCCCCTCTGGAGCAGGTAACCGCGAAGCGGACGGAGGGAGCCCGCGCCGACAGCAAAAGGCCCTCCCCTGTTTCCAGGGAAGGGCCAGGAGCCGACCGGAACGGAGAGTCTTAGTTCCGGTAGGTGAAGCCGAGGGCGAAGCGCGAGCCGCCGTACTGGACCGACCAGGGATTGGCGCGGCCTTCGAAGCCGCGGTCGTCCGAGCCCACCGACAGGCGGGCGGCCTGCAGCAGGTTGCGGCCTTCCAGGTAGACCTCGAGGTTCTTGTTGATCCTCCGCGAGATCTTGGCGTCCAGATACTCGTACTGCTCGGAGTAGTAGGGCTCGCTCGGGTTGTACGGGAAGCGCACGTAGTTGCCGATGTTGGTGTTGGGCGCGTTGGCCACCGGCGAGGCGCTGGTGTTGCCGCACGGCGAGATGCAGGACAGCACGCGGTCGCGGGTCTGGTAGGCGATACGGGCCTTGGTGACGCCGTCGTCGTACCAGAACACCAGGTTGGCGAAGTACTTCGACTGGCCTTGCGGATCCAGCGCCTCGGCGGTCAGCGGGTCCATGTAGGTGACCGCGTTGCCCGACTTGGTGGTCGAGATGTTGAAGTCCATGCCGGTCTTGCTGAGCTTCCACGGCAGGTAGGTGAAGGCCGTTCGCGCCACGAACTCCCAGCCCGACTGCACATAGCCGGGGCCGTTCTCATAGGTGGTCATGCCGAACTCGTAGTCCGAGAACTTCTTGCCGCCGGTGCCCGGGATCTCGAAGTCGGTGCCTTCGAAGACGTTGACGTTCTTGATCGGCACGGCCAGCGGGCCGCCGACCCGCACCTTCTGGCGGTAGTAGGCCAGGCTGAACGAGGTGTCCTTGTTGGGATACCACTCCAGGCTCGTGTTGTTCTTGGTCGCCTGGTACGGCTTCAGTTCGGCGTTGCCGAAGGTGCCGCAGGCCATGTCCTGCTCGGAACCGTCGGCGTCGGTCACGCCGTCGCGACGTTCGTCATAGGTGCAGGTGCCGCCCGGCCACAGGTACTTCATCGCCGGCGGGGCGATGGTCTTGGCCCACGAGTAACGCAGCACGACCTTGTCGGGGATCGCCCAGACGGCCGCGTTGTAGGACGGCAGCCAGCCGGTGTAGCTCTTGTTGATCGACACCGGGCGAACGCGGTTGGTGGTGGTGACGCCGGCCGTGGCGTTGGGGTTGTTGGGGTCGAAGGCCGCGTTCTTGAAGGTCGTGGCCAGGGTCACGTAGCCCGAGCCCTCGACCTCGGTCTTGAACATCCGCGAACCCAGGTTGCCGCGGAACTCCATGCCGAACGGCAGGTCGTGAGCCAGGTCGGCCATCCAGTACCAGGAGGCCATCTTCTCCTCGGTCTCGTTGAACGGCTGCTGGTAGACCTTGCCGTCGCTGGCCGTGCACTCCTTGAGGCAGTCGAAGTTGTAGTTCACCGCGCCGGCCATCTGCGAGAAGGCCTTCTTGACGTCGATGCTATCCCACAGCTCCAGGCCCGAGACGCCCTTGTAACCCGGCATGAACTTGCCGGAGTTATGCTCGATCGAGCTCTGGAAGATGTCGATCAGCTGGGCCTGGGTCAGGGTCTCCAGGCCGTACAGGAAGTTAACGCCGGTGGTCGGGTTGGCGGCGTAGCCGTAGGCGCAGGCGTTGGCCGGCAGGGTCGAGGCGACGTTCGCGCAGGCCCGCACGTCGCCGCGCAGGGTCAGGGTCGGCACGAAGACGCCGGGGTCGGGCGAGTAGCCGCCGCCGCCCCACGAATTGGCCGTGCCCTTGCGATAGAGGACGCCCGCCTTGAAGCGCGTGAACAGCGGCATGTCGGGCAGGTAGGTGACGTCGAACTTCAGCTGGTCTTCGGCGCTCTCGACCTTCCGCGGATTGAAGACCAGACGATAGGCGTTCGAGTAGGCCGGCTGGCCCACCGCCGTCGGCACGTTCAGCTGGGCGTAGTTGCGCATGTCGGTGTCATCGAAGGACGACGGCATGTCGATCGTCCAGATGCCGTTCTCCAGCGCCCGCATGGTCGCGTTGCCATAGGTGTAGCTGCGCGAGAAGCGCAGGTCGGTGCGCGAGTAGTCGCTCTCGTTGCGGCCGAAGATCAGGTCCATGGTCAGCGGACCGCGGTTGTAGTTGGCGCCGCCCGAGATGTAGTTCGTCTTCCAGATCTGGTCGTTCTGGATCTGGTCGATGCCCAGCGCGGCGTTGGTGATGTCGAACTGGGTCAGATGGTGGTTGCCGTCCATCTGGATGGAGCCCGGCACGATGTTGGCCGCCACGCCCATCAGCGGGAACGCGTTGTTGGTCACGCTCGAGCCCGGCGTGGTGTCGATCGTGAACGGCGCCGTCGGCATGCCCTGGTTGTAGATGTAGAAACCGCCGCCCGGGATGGCCGAGAGCACGTTGGGCGTGCCGGCCGGGTAGAAGGTGTTGGTGACCAGCGAGGTCGCCGTCTGGTTCTGCGAGGCGGCGTACAGCGAGGTGATGCCGCCGCGGGTGCGCTGGCGGTTGTTCTCGTTCTGCTCGCGGTTTGCGACCTGGTACTTGGCGAAGATCGTCAGGTCGTCATTGACGCGGTAGTCGAAGCGCAGGTCCCAGGACAGGCGGTCTTCGTACTGGGTCAGGTTCTGGTCGCGCACCAGGTTGGGCGCGTAGTCGTTCCACTGGTTGAGACAGCTGATCTGGGCGTTGATCTGCGCGGCCTGGGCGGCCTGGCGGTTGGCGCCGTTGCTGCCGGCCACGATCGTGCCCAGCTGGGCGTCGGTCAGCGTCGGGAACGCGGTCAGACACTCGGCCTTGGTCTTGGCCGCGGCCGACTTGGTGTAGACGTCCAGCGGCGTGGGCGCGTTGAACGTGCCGCCGCCGACCATGGCCCACGAAGCGATCGGGTCGGTGGCGCCGACGCCGTTGGCGGTGGCCGGGTTGTAGCTGAAGGTCTTGTCCGGCGAATTGTCGAAGTCGGCGAAGCGCGTATAGCCCTGGGCGTTGTTCGAGCCGCCGTTGTTCAGCGCGTGGCTGTCGTTCAGGCGCTTGCTGTAGCTGATGTTGCCGATCACGCCGAGACGGTCGTCCAGGAACTTGCGCGAGGCCACCACGCCCAGTTCAGGCGAGGCCTTGCGCGACAGCGAGTTGCCGGCGGCGGCGCCGCGGATCGACAGGTAGGGTTTCTTGAAGTCCAGGCCCGTGCGGGTCTGGATCTGGACGGTGGCGCCCAGGCCGCCCGGGGTCATGTCGGCCGTCTGCCCCTTGATGACGTCCAGGCTCTTGATCATTTCGGCCGGGAATTCACGCAGGTCGGCGGCGCGACCCCCGCCGTCGCCGACGGCCAGGCTGAAGCCCGAGGCGGCCACGCCCATGCCGTCCAGTTCGACGCGGGTCAGGTCCGCGCCGTTGCCGCGGATCGAGACGCCGTCGCCTTCACCAAAGCCGTTGCGCTCGATGGCGACGCCGGCGATGCGCGACATGGCTTCGTTGACATTGCTGTCGGGGAACGAGCCGACGTCGTCGGCGACGATGGAGTCCTGGGCCGTCGCGCTGCGCTTCTTGCGCGCGATCGACGACTGCTGCGAGGCCCGCGCCCCGACGACGATGGCCTCGACTTCGGTCGGGGATTCCACCGATCCGGAGGTCTTGACGGTTTCGGATTGTGCGACGGCATGCTGGACCGGCCAGACGGCCGCGCTCAAGGCGATGATCGACACGGCCGCGGCCGTGCGGCCGCGCGCGCTGAAGCGCTTCATTACTTCCTCTCCCAAAGTCTTCTTATTCTCGCGGGGGGCGTCTTTGGCCGCCCGCCAGGCTCATGGACTGCAATCGGCGACGTCGCCCGGACGACCCCGCGCGGGGCTCGGCCGGGCCGTCGCTATGCGCCGGCCGGTACTGTCGTGATCATCGTTTCCTCCCGCCCTCCCTGACGGTCGAAGCCGTCAGGCCTTGCCATTTTTGGCCTGACCACTTTGTTGCATAACCGAGATACTCAGACAAGTTATTGTTATGATCAATGCGATAAGCAGGTCGCGAGGTATCGGGCTATGACAGCGTTGACATAGGCGGAGAGGAATTCCGTCCGAAAGCTCAAAAACTTCGACGAAACAACGAACAACGCTCGCTCAGACGGCTTGGCCGGAGCGAGCGGTATGGCCACCTGCGGGAGCCATAAAAACTCCTACAAGTGACCGATGTTTTTCTGAAAGCGACCTGAAACGGTCGAATCGAGATGTCAGGCCTTGGCCCGGCCGGCGCTCGCATAGCCGCCGACCTCGGCCTCGTCGTCGATCACCCGGCCGGTTCCGTCCTTCACCTGGCCAAGGACGCGAAGGTCGACGGCGTCGCGATCCCAAGGCCGCGCGCCGGCGCCCGCCAGGACGTGACGCTCGACGGCCGAGGCCGGCAGGGCCTTCAGCCCTTCAGGCCACAGCGGCGCGGCCGGCAGGCGCCGAACCCGCGGCAGAGGCGTCGTCGGCAGCACCCGCAGGTCCGGCATCGCCGCCCCGCCGGCATAGGCCGCATGGTTGTCATGGGCGTAGAGGTCGAGATCGCCCTGCCCCTCCACGATCAGGAACGGCAGGTCGGGTCTGGTGGAGGCGCCGCCGCGCACCACGTTGCCGACCAGCGCCAGCTGGCCGACCTGCCAGGCCCGCCCCTCCCATTCGGGCGCGTTCAGCGCGTAGTGCATGGCCCGCGTGCCGGGGTCGTAGATCAGATTGTTGACCGACACGGCGTGCACCGCGCCCTTGAACAGCTGGTTGCGCTCCAGATTGTGGGCGTAGAGGTTGCCCGCGATCAGCACCTGCGTGGCGTTGTCGTGGATCAGCGTGCCCTTGGAGTGCTCGCCCTTGACGTGGCTGGCGTGCGACAGCCCCTCGGAGACGATGTTGTTGCTGAAGGTGATCCGGTGCGAGGTGCCGGCGCGCCAGGCCTCGACCGTGTCGCCGCCGTCGAACCGCGGCCCCGAGGCCGACAGGTTCTCGTCGGTGGCCCAGGCGATCGAGCAGTGGTCGACGATGACGTCGCGGGCCTTCCAGCAGGTGATCCCGTCCACCTCCCAGCCGCTGCGATCAGCCGCCCCGTCGCGGCCCGCCCGCACCCGCAGGTGACGCAGCACGACATCGTGGCTCTCGACCTGGACGCCCCCGCGGATGAACGTGATCCCCGGGGACGGCGCGGTCTCGCCGGCCACGGTCAAGAACGGCTCGCGGATGCGGATGCTCTTGCGGCCCAGATCGATGACGCCGGCGACGTCGAACACCACCTTGCGCGGCCCAGAAGCCTCGACGGCGGCGCGGAACGAGCCGGGGCCGTCGGCGGCCAGGGTGGTGACGCGCAAGGTTCGCCCGCCCTCCCCGCCCTTGTCGCTTGCCCAGCCCAGGGCGGCGAAGTCGGGGACGCCCGCCCGCGTCGCCGTCGGCGCCAGCAGCACCGCTCCAGCCCCGGCCAGCACCGTCCGGCGATCCATCGGCATCAGCTTGGACATCTTCATCGCCAGTTCCTGGTCGACATGAAAAAAGAAGCGGCGGAGGACCGCGAGATCCTCCGCCGAGGCCGCCTTCGAGCCCTGGGGAAAGCCGAAGGGGGTGGCCGCCGCGCGGAGGGGCGCGGCGACCAGTCTCGCGGCGCGCTAGTACTTGTAGCGCACGCCGATCCGGTAGTTGGGGCCGCTGCCGCCGTACGAGAGGATGACCGGGTCGTTGTAGACGAAGCGCTCGGACTTCTCGTCGGTGATGTTCAGCGCCTCGAAGGTGATGCTGACCTGCTTCATCGGCTGGTAGCGCATCGAGAAGTCGACGTTCATCGTCGACTTGGCCCCTTCGAACTCGTTGATCAGCGGGCCGTCGCAGGCCGAGCCGTTGGCCTGCAGGCCCGGGTCGCAGTTGCCCGAGGCGATCGGATACTTGGTGTAGTACTGGTCGCGCTGAGCCATCGAGACCCGGGCGTTGAACTTCTTGGTCTCGTAATAGACCGTGAAGTTGATCCCCTTGGGCGAGGAGCCCAGCCAAGGACCGGTGCCGTAGACCGGAGCCTTGGTCACCACGCCCGTCGTGGCGTTCACCGCGCCGGGGTCGAGGATGTACTTCAGCTCGGTGTCCAGCTTGGTCATGTTGAACTGGACGCCGAGGTTCTTGAAGTACCAGGGCAGGAAGGTGAAGTCCTGCTGGTAGCTGAACTCCCAGCCCTGCAGCACGCCGCCGGGCGCGTCGCGCACCTGGCGGGCCAACATCACGTTGTCGGCGTCGATGTAGGCGCGACGGAAGACGTCGCCGCCTGTCTCGCCCGGGAACTGCAGGCGCAGCTGGGCGATGGCGTCGGCGTCGAGGAACTCCGACAGCGGCGCCTCGTAGAAGACCGTCTGCGGGTAGGAGTCGATGTCCTTGCGGAAGTAGCCCAGGCTGATCAGGCCGCCTTCGGTGAAGTACCACTCGGCGGCGACGTCGAAGGCCTTGCCGCGGAACGGCGAGAGCTTCGGGTTGCCGACGGTCAGGGTGCCGCCGGTGACCGAGCCGTCGCCCGGAATGCTGACGCCGGTGACGGCCGGCGACAGGTTGCCCAGCAGCGGTCGGGCCATGACCTTGGCCGCCGCGACGCGGATGTAGAGGTTGTCCAGCGCCTCCCAGGTCAGGTTACCGGACGGCAGGGTGTCGGTGTACTTGTTCTCGCCGCGGATCGGACGGCCGGCCGTGGTCTCGCCCAGCGACTCCACTTCGGTCTCGGCCTGGCGGACGCCGAAATTGCCGAACAGACGGCGACCGCCCCAGACCTGATAGTTGAAGCCGAACTGGGCATAGTAGGCGAGGTTCTTCTCGGCCACCTCGAACGAGGCCGAGCGGTTGCGCTTCCGGGTGATGCGGAAGTCGCCGTACTTGTTGATGCAGTCGCAGTCGAAGCCGAACACGCTGCTGAAGGCCTCCAGGTTCGGCGCATAGAAGCGCGTGGTCGAGCCTTGCGGCACGTCCAGCCCCTGGCCGAACTCGATGACCTGGCCCAGCGAGGCGCTGGTCACCCCGGCCTCCTTCTCGGTCGGGTTCAGCAGGTCGTTGTTGCGCTCGTACTGGTCGGTCGAGAACTCGTACTTGCGGCCGGTGACCCCAAACTTGATCGTCCAGTTGTCGTCCAGCTCGTAGGCGACGTCGATCTTGCCGCCGTTATAGGTGTTCAGGGTGTTGCGCTTGTAGTGGCGCATCCCCGAGAAGCCCTTGACGATGCCCCACTTGTTGGGATCGGCCGCATCGAACCCGGCGTCGAAGCGCGGCATGCCCGAGGCCCCGCGCTCGTCGAAGATGAAGGGCTCCTGGGCGTCCATGTAGTTGAACTCGACCAGGGTGCCAGTGTTCTTGTTCTCCGATCGCGAGGCCCCGTACGAAGCGGTGGCCTTGAGCTTGTCGCTGAACTCGTGGGTCAGCTCGGCCGACACCTGGCGGAAGTCGGTGGTGTAGGCGCCGCGGTCGGCGCCCGAGCGCCAGTCGACATTGCCCAACTTCAGGTACTCGGCGTTCTGGCCCACCACCTCGGCGTCGAGCAGCTTCACCGACGGGCGGCCGATCAGGTCGCCGCGGAACGGCAGGCTGGCCGCGGGGCCCGCGTAACCGGGCGAGGACGGGTTGGTGTAGTACTCGTACGGATCCAGGTTGTAGGGGTTGTAGCTGTAGGTGTAGCCGCTGACCGGGTTCTGGCCGTAAAGCTGCTGGCCGCAGTCCTGACCAGGGTTCAGGTCGGTCTCGGCCGTGAAGGTGCAGCCGCCGGGATAGAGCGCGCGACGCTGGGCGTCGGTCATGGCGGTGCCGGCGCGCGCCGTCGCGGTGGGCGTGTTGGCCCCGTACGAGTAGCTGGCGTTGGTGTTGTTGCGGTTCAGCCCCACCGGCGACAGCTGGTAGTTGGTGCTGACGCTCTCGAACCGCGAATAGAGGCCGTCGACCGTCAGCTTGGTGCGCGGGCCGATCTCGAACTGGAACGCGCCGGTCAGGCCCAGGCGCTCGGTTTCGACGTCGCGCTGGGCGATCGACGGCAGGGCCGGAAAGCGGATCTGGCTGTCGTTGCAGCCCGGCGAGGTCGGGGTCAGGCCGGTCACCGGCTGCCCGCTGGTCGCCGCGCAGTTGGGATAGAGCTTGGCGTAGGCGGCCGGGTCCGATCCCGTCATCTCCGCATAGGCCAGCGGATTGGCCAGCGGGTTGTAGTAGTTGGCCGGATTGGCCTTGTAGGCGTCCAGCGCCGCCCCCGTCAGGGTGGTCGGGATCAGGGCGGTGAACACCGTGCCGGTCGGCGCTGCGAAACCCGCCCGGCCCGGCAGTTCGTCGCCCGTCCAGGTCGAGCCGCGATAGACGTAGTCGGACGAGCCGCCGCCGCGGGCGTAGGTGTCGTCCTCGGAGGTGCGCTTGGCGTAGGCGGCCGACAGCAGCAGGCCCACGCGCCCGTCGAACCAGCGGTTGGAAACCAGGCCCGTGATGCGCGGGCTGTGCTTCTTGCCGTTCTCGTAATAGCTGTCCTCGGCCGACAGGGCGAAGGCGCCCTTCTTGTAGTCGAACGGGCGGCCGGTGATCAGGTCGACGGTGGCGCCCAGCGAGCCCTCGTCGGCCTCGGCGGACGACGACTTGCGCACCCGCACCGAGCTGAACAGCTCCGAGGCGAAGGCGTTGAAGTCAAAGGCGCGCGAGCGGTTGGGGCTGGAGCCGGAATCGTTGCTGGCGCCCGTCGACAGGGCCTCCATGTTGTTGATCCGCACCCGGCTGAAGTCGCCCGACAGGCCGCGCACGCTGATGGTGCGGCCCTCGCCGTTGTCGCGGTCGATCGAGATGCCCGGCAGGCGCTGCAGCGACTCCGCCAGGTTGCTGTCGGGGAAGTCGGCGATGTCCTCGGCGTTGATGGCGTCGAGCATCACGTCCGAGTTCTTCTTGGTGTCGATGGCGCTGCGCAGGGCGGCGCGATAGCCGGTGACGACCACCTCGCTGACCGCGTTGTCGGTGATCGGCTGGTCGGCCGGCGGCGGCGAAGCGGCCTGGGCCAGGGCGACGGCCGGCGTCAGCAGCGCGGCCACCGTCAGGCTCGAAATTCCGGCCAGCAGCCGTGTGCGCGGCGGCGCCTTGCCCATCTTGTGCTTGGTCATCCCTATTTCCCTCCCAATTGTTGAGCGCGTCGCTCCGGACGCGTCGGCTTTGGCGCAAGCGCTCCCGTTCGCCGCGCCAGGGGCGCGGCGGCGAGAAAGCCCACACTGATCTCTTGGTCTTCACGGACGGCGGCTGGCCGCCGTCCTGGTCTCGGCTCTAGGCGCTAGACATCGTCGCTCACCCTCCAGGGCTCGTGATCGGATCGGCCGCCAGCCAGTCCAGCGCATTGCTCAGCCAGCGCGTCTGGAGAGGGGCGACCATGTCGGGCAGGCGATGGACCAGCACCCTCGCCGCGCCCTTGCGCGCGGTGAAGCTGGCCGCGCCGTTGTGGCGGTCGTGATCGCGGCTGTAGGCGGCGATCACCTCGACGTCCTCCCCGTCGACCAGCAGGCCGTTCGAGGGCTGGCCCTCCACCTGGTGCAGCACGCTCATGGCCATGTCGGACGGGATGCCGGCGAAGGTCGGATGGCGCCGCACATAGTTCCAGTTGCCCATCCAGGGCGCCCGCAGGCCGCCGACCTGGCCGGCGTAGGTGAAGAGGCCAAGACCAGCCAGTTGCCTGGCCACGCCCTCGGCCAGGCCGTCCTCCTGCACCACCGCCAACAGCGGCGTTCCGCTCGACACCGCGGCCAGCACCTCGAGTGGAAGCTCGCCCAGGACCAGTTGCGGCTTCTCGCCCTTCTTGGGCTGGGCCTCCAGGCCCGTCTGCTCGCCGACCTGGCGGCGGACGATCTCGTCGGCCTTCAGGCCCGAAGCGACGATCCCGTCGTAGCGGACGCCGGCCTTGAAGTCCTCGACCGTGACCCCGACCTGCTTCTCCAGCTGGCTGCGCAGGCTCCTGGCGACGCCGGAGACGGCGACCTTCAACTTGCGACGCGAGCCGCCGACCGGCGCGGCGACCCAGACCTCGCGGTCGGACACCACCTCGCCCTTGCCGGCGAGGGTCAGGCGGATCACATGCCGCCCTTCCCGCTCGAAGGCTGGCGCGCGCACGCTCTCGGCTACCAGCCACGACATGCGGTCGGCCTCGTGCGGGGGCGCTCGCCAGCGCCCCGCCGCTCGCGCCGCGCCATCCGGCCCGACGATGCTGAGCACCAGATCACCGACGACCGGCCCGCCGGTGTCGTTGAACAGCCACAGATCCAGTTCCGCCGCCTCGCCCGGCGCGTAGGCCAGCCTGCGGGGCTTGGCCACGGCCAGGGCCGGCCGCAGGCTCTGGCTCATCAGAACCGGATCAGCCTTGAAGCCGCGCAGGGCGTCGACGATCCCCGAATGGTTCTCGATCGCCGTGCTTTCCCAGCCCGAGATGGCCGCGACGTCGACAGTTTCGCCCAGGCGGATGTTCTCCAGATAGTTGCGCCAGGCCTCGTAGGCCTTGCGCCCGACCGACAGGAACAAGGCCTCGGTGGTCGGGAACGCCTTGCGGAAACCCCAGCGATCCAGATAGGCGCTGGTGGCCTCGACGATGACCTTGTGGTCCTCCAGGTCGTAGCTCTTGCCGCCCTTGGCCAGGATCTCGGCGACCATGGCCACGTGGTTGTCGGCCACGGCGCAGCCCTGCATCTCGCCGAACTCGACGATGAAGGGCTTGCCCTTCTGCATGTGGATGTAGTCGTCCTTGGACGCGTAGAACTTGTCGTACCACTGGTCGCCGGCGCCCTGGTGCTCCACCCACCAGCCGCCCCATTCCTCGACATCCGAACGGAAGTAGTGGTCGTTGTACGGCAGGTACATCGCCTGGGCCGCGCCGCGCTTGACGAAGCCGTCGTTGAGGATGACCGCGCGGCTGGGATCAAGGTCGTGCATGGCCTTGAGCACGAACTGCACGTCGGGATTGGCCAGGTTTGCGCCGATCTCGTTCTGCAAAGTGTAGTGGGCCAGCGACGGATGCGAACGGAACGCCCGCACCATCGCCTGGCACTTCTCGACCATGAACTGGCGGCTGAACGCGTCGGCGGGATTGAGGCTCTCGCCCGGCTTGAGGTCGCGACCGATGGCATGGCGGCCGCCACCGGGCTCCATCACCCGCAGCAGGCCCATCTCGTCCATCGCCTGGAAGACCTCGGGCTTGCCGACGTTGCGGTGGAAGTGCAGCGCGTTCAGGCCCAGCGCGTGGGCGGCGGCGACCTCACGACGCGCCAGCTCCTTGGTCGGCCACAGGCCGTTGAAGCCCCAGTAGCCCCAGGAGATAGCCGAATAGAGCCGGATGCGGCGGCCGTTGAGGCGCAGCAGGGCGTCGGTTCCCACACCCTCCACCCCGAACCAGCGGAAGCCGAAGCGCACCTCGCGCGTATCGACATCACGCCGGGCCTGCGCCCACGACAGGCGCAGGCGATGCAGGCGCGGCGTATCGAGGTCCCAGAGCTCGGCCTTGGGCGCGGTGACCAAGAACCGGGCCCGCAGGCGGCGGCCGCCCTCCAGGGTCTCCAGCCCTTCCAGCTTGATGTCGGCGGCGACGCTTGCGCCCTTGTCGTCGACGAGGGTCGCCGAAGCCTTGGCGCGCAAGCCTTGCGGGTCGGCGACCGGCTGCTCCAGCACCACGTCCATGAAGGCCGTGATGGTGCGCGGCTGCGGGGTGTTCAGCACCCAGGCGTCGTCGATGCGGGCGGCCAGCGGATGCACGCTCAGCGTCATGCCGCGGTCGAGCCCGCCGAAGCCGTGCGAGGCGAACAGCTTCACCTTGCCCCAGACCATGGTGGTGCTGTCGCGCCAGTCGAAGCGGCCGCCGGGATTGGTGATGCGGATGGAAAGACGGTTGGCCTGGCCCGGCTTCATCGCCGCCGTCAGGTCGCAGGCGAACGGCAGCTCCGACATGATCGAATAGCCGACCAGCCGCTCGTTGAGGAACACCTCGGCCCGCAGCCGCGCGCCGCGCAGGTTCAGCAGCACCCGCTTGCCCCTGGCGTCGGCGGGAATGTCTATCGTCCGCGACCACCAGGAAACGCCCTTGTAGGCGCCGTAGCGGGGCACGTCGTCGTCCTCGGCGTAGCGGTACTCGTCGGCGCCGTAGGGGCGCGAGGCGAACCTGCCCCAGAAGTGCTCCTCGACCGTGGTCGGCAGGCTGACGGTGATGGCGTCGGATGATCCGAGCGCGCCCCAGCCGCCGGTCGGCGGATTGACCGGCAGCGCCTTCAGGTCGACGGCGCTGGGCAGGTGCAGCGCATCGTCCTTCCAGGATGCGGCCTGGTCGATCCAGAGGCTCCAGCCCCCGTCGGGCACGGCCAGCAGGTCGTCGGCCGACGCCGGCGCGGCCATGCCGGTCACGGCCAGACCCGCGCCGCCGGCGGCCAGGAAGGAACGACGATCCAGCTTCACGGCAGCACCTTCCGGCCGGTGACGTCGAAGCGGGCGGAAACCCCGGCGGGCTTGGCCAGGCCCGGACGCGACACCGGCTGCCCGCCGCCGATCCAGAGGTCGACCGGACCGGCCTCGACGGCGCGCACGCCGGCGGCGTCGACGACGCTGAGCGCCGAAGGATCGAGCTCGAAGGTCAGGGTCTTGGTCTCGCCGGCCTTGAGAGCGATCCGCTGGAAGCCCTTCAGCGAACGAATGGGCGCGCCTGCCGCGCCGCGCGAGACATAGAGCTGCGCGACCTCGTCGCCGTCGCGGCCGCCGGTGTTGGCGACATCGACACTGATCTTCATCGCTTCGCCGGCCTTCACCGACCTGGCCACCTTCGGCTGGCCGTAGGTGAAGCGGGTGAAGCTCAGCCCATGGCCGAACGGATAGAGCGCCTCGCCGCCGAAATAGCGATAGGTGCGCCCGGCCATGCCGTAGTCCTTGAACGGCGGCAGCTGGTCGACCGAGCGATAGAAGGTCAGCGGCAGACGGCCGGATGGGCTGAAGTCGCCTGCGATCAGGCCAGCCACGGCGTGGCCGCCCTCCCCGCCCGGATACCAGGCCTCAACGATGGCCGGCAGCTTCTCGTCAGCCCAGTTCACGGCCATGGCCGAACCGTTCATCAGCACCAGCACCACGGGCTTGCCGGTGGCGTGCAGGCCTTCCAGCAGGCTCTGCTGCGGCGCGGGCAGGTCGATGCGGGTACGGTCGCCGCCGGCGAAGCCCGGTGCGCGGACCGACATCTCCTCGCCTTCCAGCTTGGCGGTCAGGCCGCCGACAAACAGCACCAGATCCGCGTCCTTGGCCGCGGCGATCGTGGCCTCGGCGCCCTGGCTGGGCTTGCTCCAGGTCAGGCGCTGGTCACCGCGATCGCCGTCCTGCCAGGCCTCGACAGTGATGGCGTGCGACCGGCCCGCGGTCAGGGCGACAGCGCCCTCTGGCGTGGCGTCGACGGGGCGCTTCCAGGCGTCGACCACGACCTTGCCGTCGACGATCACCCGATAGCCGCCTTCGCCCCGCAGGGTGAAGCGATGGACGCCGGTCTCGGTCGGCTTGAGGAACCCCGTCCAGCGCGTCGAGGTCTGGCGCTTTTCGCGCTGGGGACGCCCCCACCCGACCTGGACGTTGGCGGCGCTTTCGACCTTGGCCTCACCGGCCAGGTCCAGACCCTGGAAGGTCTCGAGCTTCACGCCCTTGGCGACGCAGGCCGCGTCGGCGCAGAGCGCGTCATTGGGCAGGGTGTTCATCGGCGCGCCGACCAGCCCCGTCCCCTCGACGAAGGTCACGTCCGCATCCGGATAGCGCGCGCGGATCCCGGCCAGCACCGTCACTGGCCTGGAGGGCGTGCCGTTGTAGTTGCCGACCAGCGCGTCGAGGCTGTCGGCGTTCGGACCGATCACCGCGATGCGCCTGGGCGCGGCCTTCAGCGGCAGCAGGCCGTCGTTCTTCAGCAGCACCATCGAGGCCTGGGCCGTCTTCAACGAAAGGGCGCGGTTGGCGGGCGTGTCGTTGTCGGCGGGCTTGATCTTCGAATAGGCGACATTAGCCGGCGGATCGAAGAGACCCAGCTTGATGCGGGCGACGAACAGACGACGAACGGCCTGGTCGAGTTCCGCCTCGGTCAGCAGCCCCTTCTGCACCGCCTCCACGATCGGACCGATCTCGGCGCTCTTGTTAAGCCCGAACTCGGCGCAGATCAGGTCGGTGCCGGCCTTCAGGCTCACGGCCACGCCTTCGGCCGGCGTCTTGGCGTAGTTGTGCGAGGTCGGCAGGAAGACGTCGGCGATGGCGGCGCAGTCCGAGACCACGTGGCCCTTGAAGCCCCACTTGCCGCGCAGCGTGTCCTTCAGCAGGAAGTCGCTGGCGCAGGCCGGCACGCCGTCGACGGCGTTGTAGGCGCACATGACGGACTCGACCTTGCCGCGCTTCACCAGCGCCTCGAAGGCCGGCAGGTAGGTGTCGGCCAGATCGTGCTTGCTGGGATGGATGTCGTCGTGGTGTCGGTCGGCCTCGGGTCCGCTGTGCACGGCGAAGTGCTTGGCGGTGGCGGCGGTCTTGTAGTGCTTGGGATCTTCGCCCTGCAGGCCGTGGACGAAGGCGACGCCGAACTCGGCGGTCAGGTGCGGGTCCTCGCCCCAGGTCTCCTGTCCTCGACCCCAGCGCGGATCACGGAAGATGTTGATGTTGGGCGACCAGACGGTCAGCCCCCGATACTGGCCGGAGCTTCCGTCAGCGCCGCGCTTTTCGACGTACTTGGCGCGAAACTCGGTGGCGATGGTGTCGGCCACGTCCTGGATCAACGGAACGTCCCAGGTGGCGGCCATGCCGATGGCCTGTGGAAACACCGTGGCCTCGCCCGCGCGAGCCACACCGTGCAGGCCCTCGCTCCACCAGTTGAAGGCGGGCACGGAAAGGCGCGGAATCCCTGGCGCGGCATGCTTCAGCTGGCCGGCCTTCTCCTCCAGGGTCATGCGCGAAACCAGATCGGCGGCGCGAACCTCTGGCGACAGCGTGACGTCATGGAAGGCGTCGGCGCCCGCCAGGGCGACGGCCGGCGCCGACGCCAGGGCCAACGCCAGCAACGAGACCACGCCGAAGCGACGGCTGCGGACGGATACGCTCATCAAACATCGCCTCGAGAAGAGTTCAGGTCGCGCAACAGCTTGCGATCGGGCCGGTAGACGACGGCGCGCTCGCCGCCGAGATCGGCGCGAACCCCGCTCATCGGATTGACGAGGCCGTAGCGGCGCTTGTCGCGGATTTCGAAACGCCCGACGCCGGGCAGGTCGACCACCTTGCCCTCCAGCAAGGCCTCGCGGATCTGGCGGCAGAGAGAGCGGGTCAGCATGTCGCCCACATCCGCCTGGAAGACCCGGGCGATATCGAGGACGGGCTCTTCGGCGGGGCGCTCACCGCCTGTGGATCGGCCGCGCGATGTCGCGCTTGAGTCGCGCGCAGAGCTGTTCATCGAACCGCCTCCCCTTCCCATGCCGCGGCCTTGTCGACCGTCTCGCCCGGTTAGCCACCGGTGTCATGATTGAAATAAGCATGTCGCAATCGACACGAAAAGAGAAAAAGGTACCGGTAACTTAAATAAATGCGGAGAATTTATCCGCCTTTCTTCCCGACACTAAACGACGTCCGGCAAGCAGCCATCCGCACAAGAAAAGTGTCGAGGACGCATAATTTTTCGCAGTCCATTGATCGGGCGGACTTTCGCCAGCATCGTCCGGCCAACCGGCGAGACCGGATGTTTGGGGAGACCCCGTGTCGAGGGCGGAGCGGCCAGAGGCTCGCGGCGACGATGCAGAGCATTGGGCCGAGCAGTGGAAAGACCGATCGGCCTATCGGCGCACCTATGCCCAGGACTGGGGCGACCTGTGCGCCTTTCTGCGCGCGCGGTTCGGCGCGGGCCCGCCCGACCCCGAGGATGTCGCCCAGCAGGCCTTCCTCAAGCTGGGGGAGCGCCCTTCCGACCGATCGCTGGAAAGCCCGCGCGCCTTCGTGTTCCGCGTCGCCATCAACCTGACCCTCGATGGCCGCCGTCGCCGCCAGCGCGCGGCGCGTCTGCTGGACGCCTCCACCCAGGCCCTGGAGCCGGACGATGCGCCCGACGTCGAGCGCGCCCTGATCGCGCGAGACGACCTGAAACTACTTGAGAAGGTGGTCGCCGGTCTGCCTGACCGGCACCGCCGCTATCTGGCGGCCAGCCGCATCGAGGGCCTCAGCTTCGCCGAGATCGGGCGGCGCGAGGGCGTCTCCGAAGCCCTGGTGCGCAAGACCATCGACGAGACCACCGCCGTCTGCCAGCGCGCCCTGGCGCGCGGCGCCATTGACTACAAAGCCGACTACAGGGGCCTGTCGCGTGAACGCAACCGTCGATCCTGACTCGCCGATCGGCCAGGAGGCCCGGGCCTGGGCCCTGGCGGTGTTCGGCGAGCCGTTCCCGCCGGAGCGCTCGGCCGCGCTGCGTCGCTGGCTGGACGCCGACGAGACGCACCAGCGCGCCTACCGGGAAGCAGAGGCCGTCGTCCTGGCCCTGAGCGAGCTGAACCTCATGGCGCGGCCGACCGAAGCCGCCAGACGCCTCGCCCCCAAGCGGACGGCGGCCTGGATCGGCGGGGTGACAGCGCTGGCCGCCTGCCTGGTCGCCGCGATCTTCGTCGCCGGCCCGCCAGCTCCGCTGGAAAGCGGCGTCCAGGCGCGACAGGTCGCCCTCGAGGACGGCAGCACGGCCGTCCTGGCCCCCGGCAGTCGCCTGGCCCAACCGTCGCGCTGGAACGATCGCCGATACGTGCTGGAACGCGGCGAGGCCTTCTTCAGCGTGCGCAAGGCCGACGGCCGGCGTTTCCAGGTCGCGGTGGGCCAGGCCGAGGTCGAGGTGCTGGGCACCCGCTTCGACGCCCGGCAAAGCGCAAGCGGCCAGGTCCGCGTGGCGGTCGAGGAAGGGCGCGTCGCCGTCTACGAAGGCAAGGCCCGGCGACAGGTCGCGCGCCTGGGCGCGGGCGACTACGTGATCGTCGAGAAGGGCCAGGCCGAAACGGGCCGACTGTCCGCGCCCAACCAGGCCGCCGCCTGGCGCGCCGGGAGGCTGGCCTATGCCGACGCCCCGCTGGGCGACGTGATCGCCGACCTCGCCGCCAGGGGACACGGCGACCTCGCGGTCACGCCGCGAGCGGCGGCGCTGCGCGTCACCGCCAGCTTCCAGCTCGAACAAGCCGACCGCTTCATCGCCAGCCTGCCCGACATCCTGCCGGTCAGCGTCAGCACCGCCGACGGCCGGCGAACCATCGACGTTCGCCCCGAAAGCCCGTCTCGGCCGCGATGAAGGTCGTCCCCGCGATCGGGGTCATGGCCGCCGTCTGGCTGGCGACCGCGCCGGCCCTGGCGGCCGCGCCCGAACGGCGCTTCGCCTTCGACCAGCCGGCCCAGCCGCTGGCCACCGCGCTGCTGGCGGTGTCGGCCCGGACCGGAGCAGTGATCGCCGCCCCCGCGGCGATGACGGCCGGCCGCCGCGCGCTGGGCCTTTCGGGATCGATGCCGCTCGGCCAGGCCCTGCGAACCCTGCTGGCCGGCTCGGACCTGGACTTCTCGATCTCGGCCTCGGGCGTCGTGACCCTCAGACGCCGGACCGAGGCGATCGCCACCGCCCCACCCTCGCCCGTTCGCCTCCTGCCTCCGCAGCCCGACGAGCCCACCCTCGTCACGCCGATCAGCGTGCTGGCTCGCCCTCTGGCCGAACCCACGGCGGAACAGGCGCGCGACGCGCCGGCCCAGGTCGACGTGCTGCTGGAGGATCAGCTTCGCGGCGCCGGCGCGCTCGGCCTCGGCGACGCCCTGCGGCAAATGCCGGGCGTGACGGCCGGCCCGGAAGCCGGCGAGGCGCGCCAGATCGCCGTGCGGGGCGTCGGCGGCCGCTTCACGCGGGTGCGGGTCAACGGCATGGAGACCCTGGCCACCTTCGGGGCCAGCAACGCCGTGGGCGGCACCAATCGCGGGCGGGCCTTCGACTACAACATCTTCGCCGCCGACCTGTTCAAGCAGGTGCGCCTGCAGAAGACCGCCTCGGCCGACGTCGACGAAGGCTCGCTCGGCGCGACGATCGACATGCGCACCCGCTCGCCTCTGGAACTGCCCGACCGCCATGCGGTGCTGATCGTCGAGGGCGGCTACCAGACCCTGTCGCGCGAGGCCCAGCCGCGCGTATCGGCGGTGCTGTCGCGCAGGGACGCCGCCGGCAGGCTCGGCGTGCTGGTCTCGGCCGCCTATTCGGGCCGCTCGGTGGTCGAGGCGGGCGCCAGCGCCGGCCAATGGGAGACCGGCCTCGCCGTAGCCCCGGGTTTCGGCTCGGTCGCCGCGCCGCTCGACCTGGCGAGCGTCAACGCCGCCCTGCACGCTCGCATCCCCCGGCTGGAGCTGATGGAGATCAATCAGGATCGCCTGGGCCTGACGGGATCCCTAGAATGGCGCCCGGACGAAGCCACCCGCATCGCCCTGGACACGATCTACGCCGAGCTCCGCTCCAGCCGCCGCGAGAACCTGCTGGAAAGCTTCACCTTCCGCACGCCCGGCGTCTGCGGAACGCCGCCGGATCCGCGCTGCGGCATCAACGCCGTCAAGGTCACGCAGGCGGACATCGCCCTGTTCGGTGGCCGCAAGCCCGTGCTGATCGCCGGCGGTTTCGACGATGTCGACGTGCGCTCCGAGGCCCGCCGCGACGAATTGAACACGATCTTCCGCCAGACCACCCTGGCGGCCACCCACCGGTTCCGCGACGGCCTGGAAGGCCGCCTGCTGGCTGGGTTCAGCCGCTCGGACTTCAGCAATCCGGTCCAGCAGACGCTCTATCTTGAACAGTTCGACGTCGACGGCTTCGCCTACGACTTCTCGGACAGGGATCGCCCCGCGTTGAACTTCGGCAACGCAGCCCTCGCTTCACCCGACGCCTGGACCATCAGCGAGTTCCGCTCCGATCCCAACTGGGTCGACAACAGCTATCGGTCGCTGGCGCTGGACCTGGAGAACCGCTCGGGTCCGCTGGACTGGCGCGTGGGCCTGCTGGCCAAGACCTACCGCAACGTCGGCTCGGCGCGCATGCGGTCCGACGGCGGCATCGGCAACATCAACGCCCAACTGCCCGCCGGCCTGCAGGCGTTGCCGTTGGCCGACTACGTCCGCCTCGTCGGCCAGGGGATCGACTTCGGCGTCGCCGGCGCGCCGGAGCGATGGCTGGCGATCGACACGACCGCGGCGCTGGCGGCGGCTTGCGCGCGGGACGGATGCACGGACTTCACGCTCGGCCCAGGCCCGGTCGCCGGTTTGAACTACGACGTCACCGAGCGTTCCGACGCGGGCTTCCTGCAACTGGCCCTTCCCCGCTCGCCTTCCCGCAGCTTCTGGGGCGAGGTGGGCCTGCGCGTGATCCACACCCGGCTGGACGCCGCCAGCCTCGATGTCGGGCAGGACGCGGCAGCGCGCTGGACCCGTGCCTCGAGCGACTACTGGTCCACCCTGCCGTCGCTGAACCTCGCCTGGAGCCCCTCGTCCGACGTGGTCATTAGGTTCGGCGCGGCAAGAGTGATGGTGCGGCCCGACCTGATCAGCCTGCGCCCCGGCGTCAGCGTATCGACCACCGGCGCCAAGTCGGCCTCGTCAGGCAATCCCGACCTGCGACCCACGCGCGCCGACGCCTTCGATCTGTCGGTGGACTGGCGCCCGCGTCCGGGCGTGCAGCTTTCGGCGGCGATCTACCGCAAGACCATCGCCACCACGGTGCAGGGCACCAGCACCCGCCCAGCGCCCTTTTCGGCCAATCCGTTCGGACTGCCCGACAGCGTCGCGGCCGCCGCCTGCGGCGCGGCGCCCGATTGCTCGCCCGGCCTGCCGATCTGGCAGTTCTCGCGGCCGATCAATTCGGGCCCGGGTCGGTTGACCGGCATGGAGGTCTCGTTCCGCGCACCGCTCGGCGAGGCCTGGAGCGTGCAGGGCGCAGCGGCCTACACCCGCACGGTGGTGCGGCTGCTGGACCAGGCTGGCGCCTGGGTCGACATGCAGGACGCCCTAGGCGCGCCGCGCGTGGCGGCCAATATCGGCCTCGCCTATCAACGGCCCGGCCTGGAAGCGCGCGCCGCGCTCAGCCATCGCAGCCGCTACCTCGCCACCATCCCGGCCCCCAACGGCGGCGACGTCGACGGGGTGGACCCGCTCACCACCCTGGACGCCGCCGCGCGCCTGACGCTGTCGCCGCGCCTGACCCTGACCGCCGAGGCCGCCAACCTGACCGACGCCTACCAGCGCCAGTTCAGCGACCGCACGCTCATTCCGACCTATCGCCACCACACCGGGCGCGAGTTCCGGCTGGGCCTGCGCTGGGCGATGTAGTCACGGCGCTCATCGGCGCCGATGACCGCCGCTCAACGACCAGTGCCTCATAGAATGCTGCAGAATTACTCATAAGGATCGCCGACCATCGGCGCACATTCGCAGACGAACTGAATACCCATCAAATTCAATGCACAAACAAATCTTCCGTCAGCACTGGAAGATGAGCCTAAAGCGAACGCAGTTTTTCTGAATACCCACAGAGGCCGAGGCGGCACCCGAATACCACTCGGAGGCGACGCGATGCGCCGCTCTCCTTCTTTGGCGACTTCCCCGCGTTCACTTCCGGCCGCCGCTTCGGCGGCGGCCGCTTCTTGGGGAGGTTCTGGTACGGGGCGTTCTCAAACTTGGTCAGCCGCCGCTCGTTCATCACTCGCGCCTTCGCTCTTGGAGGCTTCGCCGCCGGCCATGCCGCGCTCCAAGGCCTGGGCCTGACATCCGCCGCCTTCGCGCAGGACGCGCCGGACCTGCCGCGCGACTTCGGCAAGGGCCGCTCGGCCATCGTGCTGGGCGCCGGGATCGCCGGCCTGGTCGCCGCCTACGAACTGGAGCGCGCCGGGTTTTCCGTCACCGTGGTCGAGGCCCGCGATCGCGTCGGCGGCCGCAACTGGACCATCCGCGGCGGCGACCGCGTCGAGACGCTGGAGCGCCCCGGCCAGACGGCCGGCTTCTCGCCCGGCCTCTATTTCAACGCCGGCCCCGCCCGCCTGCCCAGCCATCACCAGGGCGTGCTGTCCTACGCCAAGGCCCTGGGCGTGCCGCTGGAGGTCGAGGTCAATTCCAGCCGCAGCAGCCTCCTGCAGTCCGACGCGGCGTTCGGCGGCAAGCCGATCCAGCAGCGCCAGGCGATCAACGACCTGCGTGGCGGCCTGTCCGAACTGCTGGCCAAGGCAACGCGCGGCGGCGGCCTGGACCAGGAACTGACCGCCGCCGACAGGGAGCGCCTGCTGGCCTTCCTGAAGACCTATGGCGACCTCGACGCCGGCGGCGCCTACAGGGGCTCCGAACGGTCCGGCTATGTCACCGCGCCCGGCGCGGCCGACCAGCGGGGCGTCGCCCGGCCGCCGCTAGCCCTGCGCGAGCTGCTGTCCGACGAGACCCTGCCCTACGCCCTGTTCGAGGAGAACATCCTCATGCAGGCCACCATGCTGGAGCCGACCGGCGGCATGGACGCCATCCCCAAGGCGCTCGCCAAGGCGCTGAAGGGCCCTGTGCTGCTGGGCGCCGAGGTCACGGGCTTTCGCCAGACCTCGCAGGTCGCCGAAGTCGCCATCCGTGATCGGAGGAACGGCGCCGCGCGCAAGCTGACCGCCGACTACCTCGTCGTCACCGTGCCGCTGCCGGTCCTGGCCAGGATCGCCAACGACCTGCCGGGCGAAGTCCAGGCCGCCGTCGCCGAGGCCAAGTATGACAACGCCACCAAGGTCGCCTTCGACGCGCCCCGTTTCTGGGAGGCCGAGCAGATCTATGGCGGCCTGTCGTTCGTCGGCGGCGAGACGACCCTGGTCTGGTACCCCAGCGGCGGCTTCCACCAGCCGCGCGGCCTGCTGGTCGGCGCCTACACGGTCGGCGCAGCGGCAAGGGCCTTCCAGGCGCGAGGCTTCGATGACCAAGTCGCCGTCACCCGCGCGGCGATCGACAAACTTCACCCTGGCAAGGGTCGCGAGCTCGCCGCGCCGCTGGTGATCGACTGGAACCGCCAGGCCTTCACTCTCGGCCCGTGGATCCACTGGGAGGCCGACGGCAACGACCCGGCCGCCTATCGCCTGCTGAACCAGCCCCAGGGCCGGATCTTCCTGTCCGGCGCCCACCTCTCGCAACTGCCCAGCTGGCAGGAGGGCGGCGTCGCCGCCGCCCGTCGCACGGTCGGCCTGATCGCCCAGCGCGTCCGCGCCGATCGCCTCACCCTTTCCCGAACGGAGACCCGTCCATGATCCGCAAGCTCGCCTTCGCCCTTGTTCTGACCGCCGCCTTCGCGGCGAGCTCGGCAAACGCCGCCGAGATCCGCCGCGCGCCGTCGTCGGGCGCGATCGCCATCACCCCTTCGGTCGCCGTGCCGGCCGGAACCGAGCTCGTCTTCCTCAGCGGGGCCCTGCCGGCGATCGCCGACAAGACCAGGCCCGGCACGACCGAGGAACAGACCCGCTCGGTGCTGTCCAGGCTGGAAGCCGCGCTGAAGGCCGAGGGGCTTGGCCATGGCGACGTGGTCAAGGCCACCGTCTTCCTGGTCGGCGATCCGGCCAAGAACGGCGAGATCGACTTCGCGGGCCTCAACAAGGCCTGGGCCGAGGCCTTCGGCACGGCCGCCCAGCCCAACAAGCCTGCGCGCAGCACGGTGAAGGTGGCGGGCCTCGTCCTGCCCGGCGCCCTGGTCGAGATCGAATTCGTCGCCGCCAAGACCCGCTGACGGGCCGCGCGACTTTCCAAGTCTGCGTGACGGTCGCTGTCGGCCGTCACGCCGAAGAACCCGCCGCGCGACGGGGCCGCTTCCCCGGCCGATCGCGCATCCCAACAATCTGAAGCTTTCATCGGGGGATAGGATGAAAACCCAAATTCTGGGCGCGTCGGCGCTCGCCTTGACCACGGCCCTGTGGGGTGGGATCGCGGTCGCCGATCCTGCGCCGGAACCGGCCGCGCCGGACGTCGCCTCGGTCGAGGCCGTGATCGTCACCGGCACCCGCCAGAGTGGCGTCCGCGCCGTCGACAGCGCCGCGCCCGTGCAGGTCATCGGCGACGAGGCCCTGGCCCGCACCGGCCAGACCGACCTGCGCCTGGCGATCAGCAACCTCGTGCCCTCGTTCACCGCCCAGGCCTTCGGCGGCGATGCGGCCAACCTGACCCTGTCGGCGCGCCTGCGCGGGGTCAGCGCCAACCAGACCCTGGTTCTGATCAACGGCAAGCGCCGCCACGGCACCGCCAACCTCGCCGTGCTGGCCGGGGCCTATCAGGGCTCGGCGGCGGCCGACCTCAACTTCATCCCGACCGCGTCGATCGCCCGCATCGAGGTGCTGACCGACGGCGCGGCCGCCCAGTACGGCACCGACGCCATCGCCGGCGTCATCAACATCATCCTCAAGGACGACGACCATGGCGGCAGCGCCTCGGCGACCGGCGGCGCCTACTACGAAAGCGACGGAGAGACCTACAGCCTGTCGGCCAACGCCGGGTTCGCGCCCGCGCCGGGCGCTTACGTCAACGTCACGCTGGAAAACCGCTTCCACGACTTCAGCTTTCGCGGCGCCCCGGACGCGCGGGTGATCTCGGCCTCGGCGGTCACGGCCAATCCTGGCTGGCCCTCGGCCCTGCCCGGCTATCCGTACGTGAACCGCATCGCCGGCGACGCGCGCTACCAGCTGACGTCGGGCACGGTGTCGGCCGGGTGGAAGGCCAGCGACCAGTTCGAAGTCTACGGTTTCGGCACCTACGGCGTGAAGAAGGCCACGGCCTACGAGAACTATCGCCTGCCCAACCGCCTGCCGGCGATCTATCCGAAGGGCTTCAGCCCGATGCTGGAGACGCTGGAGACCGACTACGCCCTGACCGGCGGGATCAAGGGCCAGGCCTTCGACGTCTGGCGTTACGACCTCTCCAGCACCTACGGCCGCGACGACCACGAGGTGCGGGTGCGCAAGTCGGCCAACCTGCAGCTCTATGCCGACACGGGCGCCACCCCGACCGAGTTCCACGCCGGCGACTTCGTCTCGACCCAGTGGACCAACAATCTCGACGTCAGTCGCGAGTTCGAGGTGGGCTGGGCCTCGCCGCTCACCCTGGCTCTCGGGGCCGAACAACGCAGCGAGACCTACCGGATCGGCGCCGGCGACGCGGCCGCGCGCTACAAGTCCGGCTCGCAATCCTATCCCGGCTTCGCGCTGACCGACGCGGGCAAGCACGAGCGCGACAGCTGGGCGGTCTATGCCGACCTGGCCGCCGCGCCGATCGAGAACCTGAAGCTGGACTTCGCCGTCCGCCATGAAGACTTCAGCGACTTCGGCTCGGCCGACATCGCCAAGCTGACGGGCCGCTATGACTTCACCCCGGCCTTCGCCGTGCGCGGCACGGTCAGCAGCGGCTTCCGCGCCCCGACCCTGGCCGAGCTCTATTACTCGGCCACCAACGTCTCGCCGACCACCGCCTTCGTGCAGTTGCCGCCGGGCTCGGCCGGCGCCAGGCTGCTGGGCCTGGACGGGCTGGATCCCGAGAAGTCGACCAACCTCAGCTTCGGGATCGTGGCCGAGCCCCTGCCCCGGGTCTCGCTGACCATCGACGCCTATCAGATCAAGATCGAGGACCGCATCGTCGGCAGCGGCGCCCTCTACGGCAAGATCGGCGGGACGGTGGTCAATGCGGCCATCACCAACGCCATCACCGCCAACGGCAATGTGCTCGACCCCACCGTCGGCACCACCGGCATCAACCTGTTCTCCAACGGCCTGGACACCCGCACGCGCGGCGTCGAGATCCTGGCCACCACCTGGACCGATCTCGGAGACCTCGGGAAGATCGACTGGACCCTGGGCGTCAACGTCAACCAGACCAAGGTGACCCGCATCGCCACGCCGCCTTCGGGCCTGGGCAGCGCGGTGCTCTACGATCGGGCGGCGATCGCGTTCCTCGAGCACGCCTCGCCGCGCTACAAGGCCAACCTGACGGGGGTCTACGCCAAGGACCGCTGGACGGTGAGCCTGACCAACACCCTCTATGGCCCCGCCTGGGCCTATACCAACGTCAACGGGACCTACTTCAAGGACCGCATCAAGGCCCACCTGATCACCGACCTGGAATTGACCTACGCGGTCACCGACGCGGTGAAAACGTCGATCGGGGCCAACAACCTGTTCGACATCTATCCCGAGAACCTGAACCCGGCGGGCACGGCCGCCTCGATCGCGGCCGGCAATCCGGGCGTGGCGCTGTATCCCAGCTTCTCGCCGTTCGGGATCAACGGCGGCTATTACTATGCCCGCGTGACCTACGGCTTCTGACGGCGCGGGACCTTCGGAGCGATCCGGAGGTCCCGCCCTGTTCAGCGATAGCGATAGAACTTCACCCGCTGGATCTGGAACTGGTCGGGCGACAGGCGGATGTGCCGACCCTGGTGGGTCTGATCGCCGTTGAGCAGGCGGCCGGCGACCCAACGCCCGTCCGCGCCGAACACCCCCTCCTCGGCCTTGTCGATCCCGGCCAGCGCCGGCCCCTTGCCGGCCCCGGCGAAGGTGACGACGATCCCACGGCCGGCGATCAGGTACTCCTCAGGACCGGTCTGGATGATCAGCCCGCCATGGGTGGCGGGCTTCTGCGCGGCCTTCGGCGTCCAGGGATCGATGAAGCCGACCTCGAAGCGATAGTCGCCCATCACCTGGGCGACCGGCGCGTCCTGCACGGTACCGTCTTCCAGCACCCGGGGCTTGAAGCCGGCCATCGTCGCCTTGCCCTGGGCGGCCAGCAGCGCCGGAGTCAGCTGATGCAGCACGCCGTAGGCGTCGGCGATGGCCTTGTGCTCCTCGGCGTTGACGCTCTCGATGGCGAAGGGCGAGAAGCCCAGGGCGTCCAGCTTGCCGAAGGCGTAGAACGCGTTGGCCGGGGTCTCGGGGGCGCTGGCGTTGTTGGCCTCGGGCACGAACAGCGCGTTGTCGGGCCGCACGAAACGCGCGGCCAGATCGTTGAAATTCGGGAAGTAGATGTCGGGCGACAGCAGATCCAGGCTCGGCGTGCCGGCCTTCCACACGTCCAGCAGGTGCGGCAATGGCCCGCCGCTGGGATATTCGCCAGGCTTCTTGCCGGTGCGGTTCAGCGCCGCGTTTACGTACATCGGCAGCGGATAGACCGCCTTGCCCGCGGCGGTGACCGCCTCGGTGTAGCGGGCGTAGGACCAGGCGGTGAACACCTCCTGCCCGGCCTCGTCGGCGCCGAACACGGCGGCCCAGGAGCCCTTCTCCTTAGCGCCGTTGCGACGCCACAGATCCCGCAACTCCGGCTCGATGGCCTCGCCGCCGGTCTTCAGCTTCTGGATCAGGGCCGTCGGAACCTGGGCGCCATAGGCCGCGTCGGCGGCGGCGCCATGCTCCCGGGCCGAGGGCAGCATGCCGATCTCGTTCTCGACCTGGACCATCAGGACGGTGCTGCGCTCGCCGTCGACCTTCTTCAGGTGCGCCAGCAGCGCGGCGTAGGCTTTTGCGTCGGCGGCGCGGGTGTTCTCCGAGAAAGCCGACAGGATCTCGATCGACGAACCGTCCTGCGCTCTCACGCGCGGGAAGCGGGCCTGGTCGCGCTTCACCCACGCCGGGACGTAGGTCGACATGCTGTTCTTCCAGGCCCCGAACCACAGCAGGACGAGCTTCATGTCCTGGGCGCGGGCGTCGGCCAACAAGTCGTCGACGCTGGAGAAGTCGTAGACGCCCTCCTTCGGTTCGATCAGCTCCCAGGAGACCGGCGCCAACACGGTGTTGAGGTTCATCGCCTTCAGGCGCGGCCAGTGCCGGGCCATGTAAGCGCGGCTAGAGGCGCTGGAATTGCCCAGCTCCCCGCCCAGGATCAGCATCGGCTTGCCGTCGACGACCAGCCGGGCCGAGGTTCCGTGCTTTTCGAGACGCGGGATCTCAGCCGCAGCGATGCTCGCCGCCAGCAGGGCGGCCGTAGCGACGCTCGCACCGAGCCAGGCGCCGAAACCTCTCATCGCAAAACCTCCCGATCCCAACGCCTGCGCGCTTGTTACCGCTAGCATTCGCGGGATCGCGGGCGATTTGTCAAATTGGAAGTCATACCAATTCGACAAATGGTCGGACCAATCAGGCCGGTACGCGCCTGCTGGCCAGGGCGGCGGCGCCGAGCAGGCCCGCCTTGTCGAGATAGAGGTCGTGCGGCGGCATGCCGGCCACGCGCTCGTTGATCGCCGCCCGGATGCGGCCCATCCGCAGGCGCAGCTCGTCCGACGAGATGGTGTCAGCGACCGCATGGTAATCGTCGGGCGTCAGCCCCTGCCCCACCAGGATGGCGAACCAGTTGGTCTCCTTGAAGAGCTCCTTCTGGTCGATCAGCACCTCGCCGCGCGTGCGGAAGACCTCCAGCCGCTGGGTCAGACTGTCGGGCGGAACCATGTCCCTGCACCAGCGCCAGAACGGCGTGTCGTCACGCTCGCCGACCTTGTAGTGAGCGATGATGAAGTCGCGGACCTGCTCGTACTCCAGGGCCATCTCGCGATTGAACTTGTCGACCACGAAGGGGTCGAAGCCGGTCTTGGGGAACAGCGTCAGCAGCTTGGCGATGGCGGCCTGGATCAGGTGGATGCTGGTCGACTCCAGCGGCTCCAGGAAACCGCTCGACAGCCCGATGGCCAGGACGTTGCCGATCCAGCTCTTGCGACGGCGCCCGGCGGTGAACTTCAAGACCTTGGCGTCGGCCATCGCCGCGCCGTCCAGCCGCTCGCCCAGCCGGCGCACCGCTTCGTCCTCGCTTATGAAGGCGTCGCAGAACACGTAGCCGTTGCCGGTGCGATGCTGCAGCGGGATCCGCCATTGCCAGCCGGCCTCGCGCGCCGTGGCCCGCGTATAGGGGGTCAGTTCGCCAGCGCGCTCGCAAGGCATGGCCGCGGCGCGGTTGCAGGGCAGCCAGCGGCTCCAGTCGTCATAGCCCGCGCCCATCGTCTCCTCGATGAGCAGGCCCCGAAACCCCGAGCAGTCGACGAAGAAGTCGCCAGAGACGGACCGGCCGTCGTCCAGCACCAGCCGCGAGACATGGCCGCTCTCGCCGTTCCGCTCCACGCCGGCGATCTTGCCCTCGACGCGGACGACGCCTCTGGCCTCGGCGTATCGCCTGAGGAAGGCCGCGTAGAGCGCGGCGTCGAACTGGAAGGCGTAGTTGATCTTGGGCAGGTTCGGCGTCGGCGGCGTCCGCATGAACCGCCCGTCCGCCGCCGCCAGGGTCTCGGCGTTGAAGCCGTCGTGGCCCCGGTCGCCGCTCTCGCGCGCCCAGCGCAGCCAGAAATGCTGGAAGCCGACGCCGTCCATGTCGGCGCCGTAGAGGCCGAACGGGTGGAAATAGCTGTGCCCCAGCCGCCGCCAGTCGACGAACTCGATGCCCAGCTTGAAGGTGGCGTTGGTCTCCCGGATGAAGACGTCCTCATCCAGGCCCAGCACCTTGTTGAACAGCAGGATCATCGGGATGGTCGCCTCGCCCACCCCAACGGTTCCGATCTGTTCGGACTCAACGACGGTGATCGAGTAGCGACGCGTCCCGACCGTCTGGGACAGCGCCGCGGCCGTCATCCAGCCGGCCGTGCCGCCCCCGACGACGACGATGTTGCGGATCGTCTCGCTCACGTGAACCGCAGGGGCGCCGGAGCCGGCGCGGCGGGTCGTTGCGTCATCGACGCGAGCTTGGCCTCCAGCGGACGCATCCGGCCCACATCGGCGGCGATGCGACCAAGGATCTTCTGGAAGATCTGGATCTGCTCGCCTTCGCTGACGCCCTCGGCCAGCGGATCGTGGGCCTGCGGAACGACGCCATGGCCGATCAGGCAGGCCGCCCAGTTGGCGGGCTGGAAGGCCTCGTCCTCACGGGTCGGCACGACGCCGCGAGCGCTGAACAGACGCAGCTTGTAGGCCAGGTCCGCCGGCGGCTCTAAATTTCTCACAGCCTCCCAAGGCGCGCCGCTCCGCCGGTTGAGGTAGTAGTGCATGGCCTGGAAGTCGCGCAGGCCGCGGCCGTGCGCCGCCATCGCCGCGCCGTAGGCCCGCGCCTCGGGACCACCGTCGATATCGCTCGGGAACAGCGTCACCAGATGCG
Source organism: Caulobacter sp. 602-2 (assembly GCF_011043625.1). Taxonomy (GTDB): domain Bacteria; phylum Pseudomonadota; class Alphaproteobacteria; order Caulobacterales; family Caulobacteraceae; genus Caulobacter. The sequence goes on along the minus strand of NZ_JAAKGT010000007.1, from coordinate 180,811 downwards.
ACAGTCCGGCTTGCAAGGCGTGCATGGGTGCGGCGTCCGAAGGATCCAGCGCGATCGCGGCCGCCCCCAGCGCCACGCAGTTGCCGATCCAGGGGCGCGTCTGCATTCCCGGCTTCACGACCAGGGCCTCGCCCTGCCGCCAATCCAGGGGCGAAACGCCTTCCGCCTGGCGGACCATGGCCGCCTCGTCCGTAGCGCGGGAGTCGTAGACCGCCAGGCCCGCGGTGCGATCCTGCAGCGGATAGAGCCCGATCCAGCCGCCATCCACGGCCTCGACATGGGCGTAGGCCGGCAGGGCGCCCAACCGCCGTCCGGCCAAAGGCAGAACGCGGTCGAACGGCAGCCAGGCGCTCCAGGACTCGAAGGCCGCGCCGGGCATCTGCCCGATCAGCGAACCGTCGCCGACGTCGAGGAAGAGATCTCCTTCGACCCGCACCCCGCCGTCCAGAACCAAGGCGTCGATGCGGTCGCCCGACCGCTCGACGTCCGCGATGGCGCCCTGCTGGACAGACACGCCGTCGGCCAGGGCGCGCTGGCGCAGCAGGTCCGCATAGGCCGTCGCCTCGACATGCAGGCCTACGCCTGGCGAGGACAGCCGCGCCGGATCGTCGCCCTCGACGATGCGCCCCTGCTTGGCGGCGGCCGCCCCCAGGGAGAAGTCCTCCAGCGCGGCCTTCAGGCCCCGGCGGCGCGCCAGCACCCAGTGATGGACGAAGTCGACGTAGTCCACCGAGTGCCCATGGGTGTCGTAGGGGTGCAGGAAGGCCGAGCCGTCGCCGGAAAAGCCGGCGAAACGCTGACCCAGGGAAGGAACCGCGCCGCAGCGCCTCGCCAGCTCCACCTCGGACAGGCCCAGCAGTTGATGCAGGTTGCCCATGGCCGGCAGGCCGGCGTGCGAAAGGCCAGGCGTCGGCGGCGCGGTCTCGACCGCCCGCACCACGAGCCCGCCCGCGCCGAAGGCCTTGCGCAGGGCCAGAACCGTCAGCCACAGCGGCGCGCCGAAACCGACCGCCACGACGGTTTGAACCGGTCGGCTCATGCCAAGGCCTCCGCGATCGCCCGCCCGGTGATGGCGCAGTGACTGGCGATGAAGTCGGCATGGGTCGGCATCGAGCCGATCCGCCGCGCGATCGCCGAGCGCTGGCGCTCCATCTCGGCCAGCGCCTGGGGCAGCGGCACGTTGTCGACCATCCGGTCATAGCCGCCGGGCAGGACCCCCTGCCCCAGCAGCACCGAGATCCAGCTGGGCAGCGCGAACAGGCCGTCGTGATAGTTCGGCGCCACGCCGCGATGCCTGAACAGCTCCAGCTTGTGCTGCAGGCTCTCGGGGATCTGCATCTCGCGACAGTGCTTCCACAGCTCGCCGTCGGTGCGGGTGTTGGCGTGATAGTGCAGGATCAGGAAATCGCGCACCCGGTCGTACTCCATGTCGACCCGACGGTTGAAGTCGTCGACGAGAGCCGGCTCGATCCGCTTGCCCGGAAACAGCTTGAGCAGGTTCATCACCGCGATCTGGATCAGGTAGATGCTGGTCGACTCCAGGGGCTCCAGAAAGCCGCTCGCCAGGCCCGCGGCCATGACGTTGCCCGTCCACGACGCCGTGCGGCGACCGGCCTTGAAGCGGATCTGGCGAGGCTCGTCCAAGGCCTCGCCGTCCAGGTTGGCCATCAGGGTGGCGGCCGCCTCGTCGTCGCTGATGTAGCGGCTGGAATAGACGTAGCCGTTGCCGGTGCGGTGCTGCAGCGGAATGCGCCATTGCCAGCCGGCCTCTCGCGCAGTCGAGCGCGTGAAGGGCGTGAAGCGGCCAGCGCGAGCGCAGGGCACGGCCCAGGCCCGGTCGCAGGGCAGCCAGTCGGTCCAGTCCTCGAAGGGGCTGTTCAGCGTCTGGCCGATCAGCAGGCCGCGGAACCCCGTGCAGTCGACGAAGAAGTCGCCCTTGATCACCTCGCCCGAGGCCAGGGTGATCGAGGCGACATCGCCCGAAAGCGGATCGCGCGTGACCTCGACCACCTTGCCCTCGGTGCGCTTCAGCCCCCGCCCGACCGCCACCTTGCGCAGGTACTTGGCGTAGAGGCTGGCGTCGAAGTGATAGGCGTAGCTGTAGGTGGAATCGATCTTGTCGGGATCGGGATTGGGAAACTCGAAGCGGTCGGCCCGCGCCGCGGCGATGGCGTACGAGAACTGCTCGATATCGACGTCGTGACCCGCAAGGCGCGCCCGGTTCCAGTGATGGTGGAAGCCGGCGCCGCCGATGGCCGCGCCGTGCACCCCGAACGGATGGTGATAGGACGAGCCCTTGAAGCCCCAGTCGAGGAACTCGATGCCAAGTTTGAACGTGCCGTTCGTCTCGCGCATCATCTCGACTTCGTCGATGCCGACGAAGCGGTTGTAGTCGCGCATGGCCGGGATGGTGGCCTCGCCCACGCCGACGGTGGCGATCTCGTCGGACTCGACCAGCCTGACCCGGGCCTGGTGAGGACGCAGGCCGCTGACCAGCGCCGTCCCGACCATCCAGCCGGCCGTTCCCCCGCCGACGATGACGATATCCAGGGGCGCGCTTGTTTCCATGCCGCCGTTCCCACCCATTTTCGAGCGCCGATCGAGCGGGCCCGTCTTCTTGTGACGAAGGGGCGGACCAGCGGCCCGCCCCTTCTGGGATCGATCAGTACTTGAAGCGGAACGTCAACAGGTAACGCTTGTCCGTTCGGTTCCAGGCGTTGTCCTTCAGGAGGCCGCCGGCCGACGCGTCAGTGACCTGCTGCTTGAGCACGGACTCGGTGTTCAGCAGGTTGCTGCCTTGCAGGCTGATCTCGAGGTTGTCGCTCGCCCGATAGCGGACCGAAGCGTCGAGATAGCCTGCGTCGTCCTGCCAAATCGGGAAGGCCAGACAGCAGTCCATGGCGGTCAGCAGGTACTTCGAACGCCAGTTGTAGGCCGCCCGCACCGCCCAGCGGCCTTTCTCGTACATGCCCACGAGGTTGTAGGCGTACTTCGAGAGGCCTTCGAGCGAGTCGACCTGCACCGCCCCGTCGGCCTGGCTGAGGCCGCCGCCGCTGGTGTTGGAGCCGCCGCCGCCCGAAGCGTTGCTTAGGTTGCTGTTCGTGATCCCCTTGTTCTCGACATAGGTGAAGTTGGCCTGGATCCCGAGGCCGTCGAACGGTGCGGGCAGGAAGTCGAAGTAGCGCTGGTAGGCCGCTTCGGCGCCACGGATCTTCGCGCCGTCGCCGTTCACCGGACCACGGGTGAACACTGTGCGGGTGACGCCGTTGACCGTGACGTCCTGGTTGAAGCCGCCGTACTGAATGTAGTCGTTGAACTTCTTGTAGAAGACCGCCAGCGAGAACGAGCCGACCTCGGCGAAGTAGTGCTCGAGACTGATGTCGATCTGGTCGGCCGTCATCGGCTTCAGGTACGGATTGTAGGACTCCGCCGTGTAGCGGAGGTTGGCCCCGGTGATGTTGCCCGCGCTGTCCTTGACCCACAGCGGGTCATTGACGTTGTTCATGTCGGGCCCGGCCATGTTCACCTGAACATAGTTCTTCAGGTAGCCGATATCGGGACGCGACATGGCGCGCGACGCCGCCAGGCGCAGCTGCCACTCGTCATTGAGGTCGATCTTCAGATTGAAGCTCGGCAGGACGTTGTGGTGCTTCTGGCGAACGGTGCTGGCCGAGGCCAGGCCGTCGGTGAACGCCTTGTCTTCCGCCGAGAGGTAGCACCACAGGCTCTGGGGCACGTAGGCGCCGGTGATCGGCAGACCGTCGGGTCCCATCGGACGCCCGCGCGGCTGGCAGACCCGCACGTCGTTCTTGCCGAAGTCGGCATGGACCAGCGAGCCGCTGCTTTCATTCTGCGTCTCGACATAGCGCAGGCCGATGTTGCCGCTGATCCCGAAGCCACCGATCCTGTGATCGCGCCCGCCGAACTTCAGCATGAAGTAGGCCGCGTTGGTCTTCTCCGAGACGTCGGTGATTTCCTGCGGCAGGAAGCAGTTGGTCTCGCCGGCGCGATAGCAGACCGCCTCCCAGCGCGAAGAGCCGACGCCGGTGTTGGAGTAGCCGAAAGCCTTCTGGAACTTCTCCAGGTCCTTGACGAAGTCCATGCTGGCGAAGGTCAGCATGCCGGACTTCAGCACGTCGCCGCTGAAGATGTCGTTGAACGAGCGCACGTCCGGCAGGTTGCGATCCCAGCCGCTGAAGGTGGTGGTGGCGTTGCCGGTGGCGCAGTCGCCGTTGACGTTGGAAGCCGGCGCGGTGCGGTCGACATTGTACCAGAGGTAGTCGGTGCTGTTGACGCCGCCGCCGCCCTGGTCGCAGCCCCAGGCGTTGGCGATGCCGCCCCAGTTATAGACGCTCCAGCGGACCGTCTGTTCGCGGTCGGCGTGGCGCGCACCCACCTTCAGCGAGTCCAGCCAGCCGTCGCCCAGGTCGTACTGCACGTCGATCCGCGCGGCGAACTGGTCGCCCTCGCTGCGTTCGAGGTGGTTGTTGACGTTGTTGAAGCGCCAGGCGTTGGGGTTGGCCAGGCCGCCCGGGGCGTAGTTGATGTTGGTGCCCGGCAGCACCGTCATGACCGGATGGTCGCCCGTCGCGTCGATGTTGAGATTGGCGTAGGAAACCAGGCCGACGTCGGCGTCGTAGTTGGACAGCTTGGCCTTCACCTTCTGGACGTCGAAGTTGAAACGCAGGCGGTCGGTCGGATCCCACTTCAGATTGAAGCCCAGGTCCTGGGTGGTCTGCTTGTTGTAGTTGTAGCGCGTGGTGGCGGACAGTTCGCCGCCGCGCTGCTCGGGCGCGCAGTCGGTCCGGCCGGTCCAGCCATAGCAAGGCTCGATGACCGGCTGGCCCGTCGAGGTCTGACCGATCAGGTAACCGGCCCAGTCGTTGCTGGCCGAGGTGGTGTTGCCGACCCAGCCGAGCGGCGAGGTCATGATGCCGCTCTCGAAGTTGCCCTCGTCGTCGAACTTGAAGGTCGTGCCGGGCGCCGGCAGCACGTAGGTGCTCGCGTCGGCGTTGGTGACCTCGAAGTGCGGACCGCGGTTATAGAGGCTGAAGGCGCTGCCCTGCACCGAGCGCTCGTGCCAGATGTTCTCGTAGCTCGACTTGTTGAACTGCACCGTAGCCAGGAACTTCTGGTCGTTGTCGCGCCACTGGCCGGCGGCGGCGACGCCGTTGCGGGTGCGGTCGAACTCGGTATGCGCCAGCCGATACCAGGCCGGGATGTACTTGGTGCCCCCGCCGAACATGGTGACATCCTTGAAGATGCCCATGCGGCCGAACTGCGAGCTTTCCGAGATCGTGTTCAGCTCCGAATGGGCGCCGTTCACCATCAGGCCGAACTCGCCGATCTCGCTGTCCCAGCGATTGGCGTAGATGGCCGAGACCTCCGGCGTCACCTGTTCGGACAGGTTGCCGTAGTTCAGCGAAGTGGTGATGCCGATCACCCTGCCAGCGCTGTCGAACGGCAGGCGCGTCTTCAGATCGACGGTGCCGGCGATGCCGCCCTCGATCAGTTCGGCGGTCTGGTTCTTGTAGGTGTCGACCCCGCCCATCAGTTCGGGCGAGACGTCGCCCCACGACAGGCCGCGCGAGGAGTTGGCGCTGAAGGTGTCGCGGCCGTTGAACTCCGAGCGGACCTGCGACAGGCCGCGGACGATGACGCCCGAGGGCTCGGCCGAGAAGTGGGTGGTGTCGCTGGTCGAGGCGTAGCGGTTGACGGTGACGCCCGGCACCCGCTGCAGGGCCTCGGCGACCGATTTGTCGGGGAACGAACCGATGTCGCTGGCGGTGATGGAGTCGACGATGGTGTCGGCGCTGCGCTTGATCTGCTGAGCCGACTTCAGCGCCGCGCGCTGGCCGGTGACGATCACGGTGTCGACCTCGTTGTCGGCGATCACGTCCGACGGTGAAGCCTGCGAGGCGGCCGGCGCGGTCGAAACCGTCTCCTGCGCCAGGGCCGGCGCGGCGCTCAGCAAGGCTGCGACCGAAGCGCAGCCCATCCATCCGGCCATGCGGATTCGCGTGATTCTCATAGGTCGTCCCCTCCCAAGGCCGCGCTTGCTCACGCAGCCCCTTCAAGTGTCCGGCGCGGACGCCGGAGATGAGCGGTCGTGCCGCCGATTGCGTGGGAAGCCTTGGCCGGACGATGTCCGGCGTCGCGCCTCCTCCCGTCGCGCCCGTCTCGACGCGGGCGCTTGATGTTTCATAGCCGTAGCAAACACCGGTACGCCAGCATTTTATAAAATTATTTTGTTTAATCCTTGAGCCTTGCCAACCGCTGTTGCCTGGCGGACACAATCACCCTTCAGTACGCCCCGTTCGAAGGGTGACGACCTTTCGGGGGGAGCCTGTCCGTTGAAGGAAATCCGCGAATCCACGGCGACTTCGCCCGAGGCGCTCGCCGCGCTGACGGCCGCCTCCGAACCGGTCGTGATCCGGGGCCTCGTCTCGCACTGGCCGGTGGTGGAAGCCGGTCGAACCGGACACGCGGCCCTGTTCGAGTACCTGTCGCGCTTCGACGCCGGCCAGTCGGTGGCGACCGTCTTCGCACCGGCCGAGGCGGGCGGGCGGTTCTTCTACGGCGACGACCTTGCCGGCATGAACTTCCGCGGCGGCCGGGCCCGACTGCAGAAGACCTTCGACTTCCTCGCACAGCACGCCGGCGACGCCGAGCAGACGGCGCTGGCCGCCCAGTCCGTGCCCACCTGGAACGCCCTGCCCGGCTTCGCCGAAGACAATCCCATGCCCCTGCTGGATCCGACGATCGAGCCCCGGGCCTGGATCGGCAACCGGGTGATCGTGGCGGCTCACCACGACCCATTCGAGAACATCGCCTGCGTGGTCGCCGGCCGCCGGCGCTTCACCCTGTTCCCGCCCGACCAGGTGGAGAACCTCTACATGGGGCCGTTCGAGCGCACGCCGGCCGGGGCGACGATCAGCCTGGTGTCGTTCGAAGAGCCCGACCTGGAGCGCTTCCCGCGCTTCGCCCAGGCGCTGGAAGCGGCCCAGACGACCGAACTGGAACCCGGCGACGCGATCTACGTGCCCTATCTGTGGTGGCACCACGTCCGTTCGCTGGAAACGGTCAACATGCTGGTGAACTACTGGTGGAACCCGTCGAACCAGGGGCGTGGCCTGGCCCGCGACGCCTTCATGCACGCCATGCTGACCCTGCGCGCCCTGCCCGCCGCCCATCGCCAGGCCTGGAAGGCGATGTTCGACCACTACGTCTTCCGCACCGAAGGCGACGCCAACGAGCACCTGCCGCCTCAGGCGCGCGGCATACTGGGCGACCTGGACGAAGGCGCGGCCCGTGAACTGCTGACCATCCTGTCGCGCGTGCTGGCCGAGTCCGCCGCCGCCAAGCGCAGCTAGCGGCAGCCCGCGAACACGCGCGAGCGCCGGGCCGTCTCGCGCACGCCGCCGGCTCCGTTGAAGAAGCGCTCGCCCCACGGGGTCAGGCGCCGGCCGTCGAAGCCCTCGACCAGGTCCAGGTCGGCGACCTCGGGCGCGTTGCCCGACCACGACCAGGCCAAATAGCCAACGCCGAGCGCAGTTGAGAGACGGAAGATCGCGTCTTCGTCGACCGGCTCGCCGCGATGGTCGGGACCGAACTCGCCGACGATCAGCGGCAGGCGCGCCGTCGCGAAGGCTTGCAGATAGCGTTCGACGTCCCGCGCCTGGCCATAGGCTTCGTACATGTGGACGTCGAAGACCAGGTTGCGCTGCGGATCGGCCGCGAACAGCTCGGCCGCCCGGTCGCGCATGGTCCCCGAACGATCCTGGCCGTAGTCGTGGGCGTCGATCACCAGGGTGTGGCGCAGCCCCAGCGCGCGCAGGGCGACGATGGCCGTGCGGTGCGCCTCGAACCATTGCTCCGGCGTCGTCGTGCCGGCGGTCGGCTCGTTGCCGATGTTGACGAGGACGAAGTCCTCCCGACCGCGCAGAACGGGCTCAAGCCTGGCCCAGTAGGCCAGCGCCGCGCCGATGTGCGCAGCTTTCGGCTCCAGGCCGTAGCCTGTGGTGTCGTGCACCTCGAGGATCACGACCTGCCTGGCGCGACGGGCCTGGGCGAGAATCCTGCGGACGGCGGCCGGCGAGGTGCGCCGCCAGCGCGTCCCGTCGCTGAGCACCACGCGCACGGTGTTCGAGCCAAGCGCCGCCGTCTCGCGGATGGATCTTCCGGTGGCCCCCGGCTTCCAGGCGTGCGGAATATTCACCCCGCGAGCGACGAAGGGCTCGCCGCAGGCGTCGATCAGGCGGCCGTCGCGCACCGAAAAGCCGGCCAGGGCGGGCGAGGCGAGCAGAGCCGATGCAAGTCCGAGGCTCGCTGCCAATGTTCGAACGGCGCGCCCCATCGCTGCCTCCCCTTGCGAGCGCCGGACGGTGACAACGGCGCGGAGTCGGCGCAAGACATAAAGGAAAGCAAGTTTCTTTATTTCACCCCGCAGGCCTGTCGGTCGCCGACACCGACCTTTCGCGGGCCACGCCGCAGGTGCTAAGCCAGAGCACAGATGAGCCAGTCGCCCAAAAGCCCCGCCCGCAAGACCTCGCAAGCCGGTCCGAGCCTGTCCGGCACGAATCTGGAGCGAGCCGGCGACTACAACCAGCGAGTCACCCTGCAGTCGATCCGCATCGGCGGCGCCAAGACCAAGCCCGAAATCGCCGCCCTGACCGGCCTGACCGTGCCGGCCATCACCAACATCACCAAGCGCCTGCTGGACGACGGCCTGATCGTCGAGGCGGGCAAGCTGCACGGCGGCCGCGGCCAGCCGGCCATGACGCTGGCGGTCAATCCCGACGGCTGCTTCTCGATCGGCCTCAACATCGACCGCGACCACGTCACCATCCTGCTGCTGGACTTCGCCGGCCAGGTGCGGGCGCGTTCGACCTGGGAGGTCGCCTTCGCCGGCCCCGACGCGGTGGCCGAGTTCTTCGAGACCAACTGGAAGAGCTTCCTCAAGACCAAGGGCGTCGAGGCCGAGCGGATCATCGGCGTGGGCGTGGCCATGCCCGACGACATGGCCCGCGTCGACCTGCCCCATCGGCCCGCCGAGTACGGGGCCTGGAACACCACCGACGTGCGCGAGCTGCTGTCGCGCCGCCACGACCTGCCGGTGACCGTCGAGAACGACGCCGCCGCCGCCGCGCTGGGCGAACTGCATTTCGGCCACGGCATGAACGCGCCCAGCTTCTTCTACGTGCTGGTCACCTCGGGCCTGGGCGGCGGACTGGTGGTCGAGGGCGAATACTTCCGCGGCGCCCAGGGTCGCAGCGGCGAGCTCGGCTTCCTGCCGGTGAGCTCGCCGCGCATCGACGTGGCCACCCTGCAGGAGGCGGTGTCGCTGTCGGCGCTCGCCCAGTTCCTCGAGAACAACGGCTTCTCGATCGCCGCTCCGGGCGACCTGGAGACCCTCTCGCCCAAGGGCCTGGACGCCGTCGAGGCCTGGATCGATCTGGCCGCCGACCTGCTGGCCAGACCGATGGTGGCCGTCAGCTGCCTGATCAATCCGCAGGCGGTCTATATCGGCGGCCGCCTGCCCGAGAGCCTGGTCGACCGCCTGGCCGCCGCGCTGGAGACCAAGCTGGCCGCCATTCCCGGCGTGCCCGCCCTCGCCCCGGTGCAGCGCGCGGCCCTCGCCGCCGACGCGCCGGCCATGGGCGCGGCCATCCTGCCGATCATCGAACGCCTGTTGCCCTCGCGCGCGGCCCTGCAGAAGACCTGAGACATGACTGTCGAAATCGACGATCGCCTCGCCGCCGCCGCCTTCCGTCGCCTGGTCGAGCACCTGCGCCTGCGCACCGACGCCCAGAACGTCGACCTGATGGGCCTGGCCGGCTTCTGCCGCAACTGCCTGGCCGACTGGGTCAGCGAAGCCTCCGAGGGCGCGGTCGATCGCGACCAGGCCCGCGAGGCGATCTACGGCATGCCCCAGTCGGAGTGGAAGGCAAAGCACCAGGCGCCGGCCAGCCCCGAGCAACTGGCGCGCATGGACGCCAGCGTGGCGCTGAACAAGAAGCTGCGCGGCCAAGACTAGGCCAGGGCCGCACGTATCGCCGCCAGGGCCACGGGCTCCATCACCGCATAGCCTTCCTGGGTCGGATGCACCTGATCGTAGGCCAGGCCCGGCTTCATGCCCCCACGGCCGTCATCCATCACCGCGGCGTAGTCCGCGAACACGCAGCCCTGCTCGGCCGCGAAGGCCTTGATCCAGGCGTTGAGGCGCGGGATCTCGATTTCGGGGTGCAGCCCCGGCTTCCAGGAATAGATCGCCGCGGGCGTCACCGAGCCCAGCACCACGCGCACGCCGGCGGCCCTGGCCAGCACGACCATGGCCGAGAGGTTGTTGCGGGTCGCGGCCGGATCATAGGGACCGGTGTTGCCGGCGATGTCGTTGGTCCCGGCCAGGATATGCACGGCCGCCGGCTTCAGGGACACGACATCGGCCATGAACCGCAGCAGCATCTGCGGGCTCGTCTGCCCGCCGATGCCGCGCCCGATGAAGTCGTTCGACTCGAAGAAGGCCGGACGCGCGTCGCGCCAGCCCTGGGTGATCGAGTCGCCCATGAACACGCAGCGCCGACGCTCCGGCGGCAGGGCGGCGTCGACGGCGTCGGCCTCCCGGTAACGCGCCAGCCATGGCCAGTCGGTGCGCAGGCGGACCTCCTCGTCGCTCGGCGCGGGCGTTCCGGCCTGGGCGGCGGCGAGGTTTGGCAAGGCCAGGCCCGCCAGCACCAGCAACGACCGGCGCCTCATCGCACCGTCTCGACGCGAGGCGTGACGTTCCAGCCGCGCAGCGCGACCCTCGCCCCCTTCCCCGCCCCGGCCGGATGGCGGATCTCCACCGTCCGCGTCTCGCCCGGCAGCAGCGAGACGTAGTTGTCCGAATAGTAGGCCGGCAGGATGCGTTCGCCCTTGGCGTCGACGAGGGTCAGCTTGGCGTTCAGGGCCGGAGCAGGCCCTGTGTTGGAGAGAGTGACTGCGACGACGCCTTCGCCCTTGCCCGTCTTTCCGGACCTGGCCGACAGCGTCACCGACTGGGCCGTCATCGCCGACAGCCGCCGCTCGCCCGCGTCGTCGGCGCCGACCCAGTAGAGGTTGCGCGACAGCACCGCGCCGTCCTGGCCGGTCAGGTCGAGCCGCACCACAGTCGCCTCGCCGGCCTTAAGGCCCAGCTCCAGCGCCCGTCCGGCGGTCACGGCGTTGGCGGCCGCGTCCACGGCGTCGGTCTGGTCGGAGAGCAGCTTGCCCGACAGGTCCAGCACGCGCGTCCGCAGCTTCGCCCCGGCCACCGGCGCGGTCGTGTTGTTGACCACCGCCAGCGCGTGGTCGGCGAGGCTCATCTGAACGTGGACGGGTTCGGCCGCGGCCTTGGTCCCGTAGAAGGCGCCGTGGGTGTCGTAGTCGTGACTGAGGATCTGCCACATGGTCGAGGGCCAGGCGGGCTGGGTCATCCACAGCAGCCGGCCCGAAGACTTCGTCCAGAGCTCCTGGTTCATGCCCTCGAAAATCGCCCGATGCGTCTCGTAGTTCATCAGCTGGGCCTTGCGTTCGAAGTCCTCCAGGCTGACGGGCGCCCCGAGCTTGCGGGCCATGGCGTCGGTGAAGGTCTTGGTCGCGCCGTTCCCGGTGGGATGCCAGTCGTGATAGGCCCACGTGTCGCTGATCGGCCAGCGGTCGGGCGCGGGCACTGCGGCCGAAAACGCCTCAAGGGTCGGGAACGACGGCGTGCCGACCTCGACCGAAAAGCCCTTGGCGTGCTCGGTGAAGTAGGTTTCCGGCTCACGGTAGTTGTAGGGCCCGCTGTTCTGCAGGTTCACGCGGTTCGAGCTGCCGGTGTACCAGCGCGTGCCGTCCAGGTCGTGGACCAGGGCCTCCAGGCCCTCGTTGAGGATCGGGTGCGGCACCCCCTCGTTGCGGCCGAACCACAGCACGATCGAGGGATGGTTGCGATAGCGCCTGACGACGTCGGCGGCGTTGGCCAGGAACAGCGGCACGTCCTGGGGTTCGAGCTGGTAGTCCTGGGTCGAGGCCCAGAAGTCGTTGAGCACCAGCAGGCCGTACTCGTCGGCCAGGTCGTAGAACGGCTCCTCGGTGTTCTGGCCCACCCAGTTGCGGATGGTGTTGAGGCCCGCCTCCTTGTGCAGCCGGAAATAGGGCTCCAGCCGCTCGCGCTCGATGCGCTTGCGCCAGTCGTCCGTGCCCCAGTTGCCGCCCCGCGCGGCGATCTTCACGCCGTTGACCTTCAGCACCAGGTGCGGCGCCAGGCCCGTCTCGGCAACGTCGCGCACCGCCGGCGAGGCCTCGCCCTGCGCCGTCAGCGAGGTCGCCCAGCCGTCGACCACCTTGCGGATGCCCTCGTGGCTGCCGTCGGTGATGTCCTGGCCCAGCTGCCTGGCCTTGGAGAAATCGACCTCGACGCGCCGCAGATGACCGGCCGGGTTCATCAGGGAAAGCTCGTAGGTCACCTGGCGGATGCCGAACCGCAGGCGCTTTTCGTCCGAGGACCGGCCGTCCACCGTCGCCGTCAGGGTCAGGTCGTGCAGGGCCTGCTCGCCATAGCCGTTGGGCCACCAGAGCCTGGGATTGGCGATCGCCAGCTGCGGGAACTCGGCCGGCGTCATTCGGACGCTCGATACGCCTGGCGCCGCGGTCGCCGTCTTGGACACCGTGACGCCGTCGAAGGCGGCCGTCACCGTGACCTCCACCGGACGGTCCGACAGGTTCTCGACCGGCGCCAGGATCTCGACCTCGGCCAGGCTGTTGTCGGCCTTGCCAGCCACGTGGGGCAAGGTGGTGACCACCTGCGGGTCGCCCAGGCGCGCATCGCCGGAGGCCTCCAGCACCACGTCCTGCCACAGGCCGGTGTTGCGATCTCGGACGCTGGGGATCCAGTCCCAGCCCTCGCTGGCCACGAAGGTCGGACCGTCCAGCGCCATCATGCCGCCGTTCTCGCCGACGCCGGCGGTCAGCGACTCCTCGTGCGCCAGGCCCGGATGCGGCGGCGGCGAGACCTTCACGGCCAGCACGTTGCCGACGGGCCTGAGCTTGCCGGCGACCTCGAAGCGCCCTCGCACGAAGGCGCCCTTCATGTCGCCCAGCTTTTCGCCGTTCAGCCAGACCTCGGCCGCGTAGTTCACGCCCTTGAACGTCAGGCGTGGCCGCTTGCCGGCCATAGCCGAGGGCGCGTCGAAGGTCGTCCGGTACCAGTAGGCCTGCCGGTTGAGGCTCTCGGGGATGACGGTGTTGTTGAGGCCGTAGTCGGGATCAGGATAGACGCCGCGGTCGACCAGGGTGGTCAGCACGGTGCCGGGCACGGTGGCGGCATACCAGCCCTTGGCGTCAAAGCCGGCCGACGAGACCGCCGCCCCCTCCCCGACCACCTTGGGCGCCTCGGCCAGGCTCCAGCGCTTCAGCGTCCAGGCACCGGGTCCGGCCTCGACCAGCGCCGGACCCGCATAGGGCGGCTTGGCGACGGGCGCCGAGATCGCGCCCTTGCCCTCCGGGCGCGTCCAGGCCTCCTGCGGCGTGACTTGGCCGGCCTGCTGGCGCACCTGCACCGGCCAGGTCGGACTGCCGGTCTCGAACACGGTCAGGGGATCGGGCCGGCGGGCCGCCAGCGCTCCGACCTCCCGCTCGGAGAGCGCTCGGCCTTCGGCGCGGAAACCCGCAACCTGTCCGGCGAAGGGCGCGAACCCCGGCGCCTTTCGCGGCCCCAGGGCGACCATGGCCGGCGTCGCGGCGGCGGGCGCGGCGCCCTGGGCCTCGGCCTTGCCGTCGACATAGAGGGTCACCCTGGCGCCGTCAGAAACAGCGGCGACGAACCGCCAGTCGCCGGCGCGAGGCGCGTTCCCGCCCCTTATCGCAGTCCCGGCGCTGACGACGGCGTAGCCATCGGGCCCGACGGCGAGGAACCGGCCGCTGGCGAGGTCGCCGATCCCAGCCGCCAGCGCCTGGCCCGGCCGCGTCTCGGAGGTCTTGATCCAGGCCGACAGCGACCAGGGCGCGCCGGCCGGCAGGGTCTGGCCTTCCGCAGCGCCGACCAGCGGGCGCGACAGGCCGTCGCCGCCGGCTGGGAACTCGGCGTTGTAGGGCCCCCAAGCCTGGCCGGCGGCCGTCAACGGCGCCAGCAGGGCCAGGGCGCAACCGGCGACCAGGACGGATTTGGAGCGGGTCTTCATCCTCTTCGTTTCCTCCGCGCGCGGCTTGGTCGCCGCTTGTTGCTGATGGTCTAGGGTCGGGTGTGGAACCGGCAGGCGGGCTCCTCGCCCGTCTCGGCCCTCGGCCCGGAGGCGGCGAAGACCAGCCGCTCGCCCGCGCCGCGCTCGGCCGGCCACGGCGGCGCGCCGGGCGTGTTGGGATCGCCCGTTCGAGCAAACGCCGCCCAATAGGCCTGCATGGGCGGGCGCCCCTCCGTGGGGCGATCGAAGACGTAGGGCAGTTCCGAACCGTGCCCCACGGTCGCCTGGCCTGGCGCGGGAACTTCCAGCTCGTAACGCCAGACCTTGCCGCCGGCCTTCTGGCGCAGGCGCGCCGTCTCGTTGGCCGGACAACGGAACATCCTGTCGGTCGCCAGCCGCAGCACGGCGTCGCCCCGCACCGGATCTGCGACAGGCGGCGAGGCGCCGTCCAGGCCATAGACGGCCAGAACCTCCGAGGCCCGCGGTCCGAACGCCTGCCGGGTCCACGCCCGGGCGCGTTCGGGCTCGCCGCCGAACAGGCCGATCTCGCGGGCGCTGGAGCCGACGATCATCGGCTTCACCGTCGGGTCCTTGAGCAGGACCTCAGGCGCCTCGGGCAGCACGCGCCCGTCGATCACCGCCTGGGTCCAGATGAAGCCCTGGTCGTCGATGGGAGCCGTCAGGCTCTCGGCCGCCTTCAGCAGCTCGGCGCCGGAGACGCGCCTGAGGTCGCCAAGCGAGCTTGCGCCGACACGATGCGCCAGGTCTTCGCCGATCGCCTCGTTCTGCTTCAGCGAGCGCGGCGGAAAGCCGAAGCCCGGCGTTCCGCTCTGCAGGATCCCCCGTGCGAACAGGCCCCGCGCGTCCGGGCTCAGCATCACCAGACCGACGTCCTGGCCGCCGGCCGAATGGCCAAACAGGGTGACATTGGCCGGATCGCCGCCAAAGCCGCCGATGTTGTCGCGCACCCATCGCAGGGCCGCGATGATGTCCATCAGGGCGTAGTTGCCCGAAGCCCCGCCCTGCTCGCCGCTCAGCCCCGGATGCGACAGGAAGCCGAAGACGCCCAGGCGGTACTGCACGCTGACCAGCACCACGCCCTGGTCGACCAGGGCGGACTCCACCGTACCCGCTCCCGAACCGGCGTGGTTGGCGCCGCCGTGGATCCAGACCATCACGGGCAGGCGCGCGCCCGGCGCATGTCGCGGCGAGCGGATGTCGAGGTAGAGACAGTCCTCGCTAGAGCGCGCGGCGTCCGCCGCGTTCCATCCGCGCGAGGCCTGCAGGCAGGCGGGCCCCGAAGCGCGCGCTGCTCGCTCGCCTTCCCAAGACGGCATCGGTTGCGGCGGCTTCCAGCGCAGATCGCCCACCGGCGGGCGGGCGAAGGGAACGCCCAGGAAGGCCTGGCTTCCGTCCGCCCGTTCCTCGCCGACCAGCAGGCCGCCGACCGTCTGTACGCGGACGGGATCGGCCGCCGCCGGCGCCGCCACAGCCAGGGCAGCCGTCAGGAGAACGCCCGAAGCCCTCTTCACGAGGCCACGCGAAGCCGGGTGTCGGCGCGAGCCAGGGCCGTGCTCAAGGCCTCGATGGCGCAGACGATGTGATAGAACGAACTGGCCGGCGCCGCCTCGTCGATCATCCGGCCCTCCGGCGTCAGGCGATCGAACCAGAGACCAGGCGTCGACGTGGCCAGATAGGCCTCCAGCCCACAGACGGCTTGGGCCGCCAGCGCCCAATGCTCGGCCTTGCCGGTCTCGATCGCGGCCAGGGCGTGGGCCTTGATGCGTTCGGTCTGCGGCCACAGGCGCGCCTGCGCGTCATGCGGCGAGAAATCGTCGAGCAAGGCGTTGATCGCGACGTTGCGCCCCTTGTCGACGCCATGCCGCTCGCCGATCTCGATCAGCCGCAGCGCGGCCTTGCGACAGGCCTGGGCGTCGGCCGGATCATCGGCCAGCCCCGCCCAGCGTAGCAGCAGCCATCCCCATTCGAACTGATGTCCGGGTTCGACGATGCGCCCCGCCAGACCCGGCGCCGGGCGCCAGGCGTCGTCGAAGGTCTCTCGCAACGCGCCTTCGTCGTCGATGAAGACCTCAAGGGCCAGCGCCTTGATCTCCATGGCCAGGTCGCGCCACTCGCCGTCCCCGTCGGCCTCGATCCAGGCCAGCGCGGCCTCGAACAGGTGCATGTGCGGATTGGACAGCAGCACCCCGTCGGGCGGAAAGGTCGAGTGGAAGCCGGCCACGGGATGCCGGAACGCGGTCAGAACGGCATGTCGCAAGGCCTCGGCGCTGACCTCGGCGGCCGGCCCCAGCACGACGTCCATGTCCGCCAGGGCGAACAGAGCGAAGGCCTGATCATAGAGCACGGCGCTGTCGTCCAGCACCCTTCCATCGTCGTCGACCGCAGCGCGGATCAGGCCGCTGGCCTTGACGTAGCGGGTGAGAAAGGCCGCCAGACCGCGACGCACGGTCCGCTGGTCGACAGCGGCCCCCAATCGCTCGGCGCCGACCAGGGCGTAGAGTTGCCTGGGCTGCACCCTGGCCCGGCGGAGGCTCGCGATCGGACGGCCGTCCTGGCCGAGCTTTTCCTCGAAAGCCCCCGAGGCGTCGACGCCGGCCTGGCTCCAGAGCGGGATCGCCGCCTCGGCCAGCCAGCGCTTCAGCCGGCCGCAGGCGGCGCGGGCCTCGTCAAGCGGCGACATCGCCGGCCCAGTCGGCCTGGCTCCACAGGCGCGCGGCTCCGCGCACGCCGGAGGAGTCGCCCCAGCGGGCCTTGACGATGCGGCTCTCCCAATTGTCGGTGAAGACGTGCGGCCCGACCAGCGCCGGCAGGCGCTCGTAGAGCAGCTCGACGTTCGACATGCCGCCGCCCAGCACGAAAACGTCCGGGTCGACGATGTCGGCGATGACTCCCAGGCCGCGGGCCAGGCGGTCGAGATAGCGGTCGAGCGCCCCCTGGGCGACCGGGTCGCCCGAGGCGGCGGCCTCGACGATGGCAGCGCCACTGAGGTCGCCGCCGCCATGCTCGCGGAAGTCGCGGCGGAAGCCGGTGCCGGAAATCCAGGTCTCAAGGCAGCCGTGGCGGCCGCACCAACATTGCGGCCCCGGGCTCTCCTCGGCCTTGGGCCAGGGCAGCGGCACGTGGCCCCACTCCCCCGCCACGCCGTTGGCGCCCTCGACCAGCTTGCCGTCGATGGCCAGACCGCCGCCGCAGCCGGTGCCGATGATGACCGCGAAGGTCACGCGCGCGCCGGCCGCCGCGCCGTCGACCGCTTCAGACAGGGCCAGGCAGTTGGCGTCGTTGGCCAGGCGGATGGGGCGTTCGAGGACGGCCTCCAGATCCTCCCGGAACCGGCGGCCGTTCAGATAGGTGGTGTTGGCGTTGCGGATCAGGCCCGTGCGCGGCGACACCGAGCCCGGCGCGCCCACGCCCACCGTGCCCTTGCCGCCGACCGCCTGCTCGGTGCGCTCGACGAGATCGCGCACCACCTTCAGCGCCGCGTCGTAGTCGCCGGGCGTGGCGGCGCGGAGCGTCGACAGCACGCGTCCCTCCGGCGAGAGGGCCGCGGCCTCGATCTTGGTTCCGCCGAAATCGACCCCGATCTGGATCACCCGATACTCCCTCGTCGCACGCGTCATCACCGGACGCCGCAACCTCCAGCGGTCAGAGGCTTACCTTGGGTCCGCCAACCGCGCCAGATTAAAAAAAGACTTTTTATTTATTCATACTACAAGTCAGGGCGTGACCCTGATCATCACGACGCCATGGGCCGGCGCCTCGGCCGAATAGCCGCCCTTGCGAACGCCCAGGTCCTTGCCCGCCCACAGGTCGCGCACCTTGGCCGGAAGGGTTTCGGGGTAGTCGAGCATCGCCCAGTCCACGCCGATCGTCGCCGGCGCCTGGCCGCGGTTCAGCAGCACGACCGCCCGGCCGCCGCCCTTCAAGGGCCGCGCCCAGACCTCCAGATCGCCCTGCTTGGACACCCGCCGCGCCTGGGCGCCGAGCGGATCCTGGTCGACGGCGATGACTTCCTTGTTGGTCAGGATGGCCTTGGTGTCGGCGTCCATGTGGCCGATGTCGTTGCCGGCGACCAGCGGGGCGGCCAGCATCGCCCAGAGGCTGAAGTGGGCCCGGTATTCCTGGGTGGTCATGCCGCCGTTGCCGACCTCCAGCATGTCCGGATCGTTCCAGTGGCCTGGCCTGGCGTGCGGGTAGAGCTCGACCTGCTTGTCGAGGATGTTCATGACGCCCAGGCTGTAGCCCTTCACGCCTTCCCAGGCGTCGTAGATGTCGCCGGTGGTGCGCCAGAGGTTTCCGACCGACGCGCCCCAGGTCCAGGGCTTGGAATTGCCCCACTCGCAGATCGAGAAGACGATGTCCCGGCCCGAGGCCTGAAGGGCCGCCGACATGATGTAGTAGGACGACGGCGCGTCCTGCGTGCCGGCCATGCACCAGTCGTATTTCAGGTAGTCGACGCCCCAGGCGGCGTACTGGCGGGCGTCCTGGTACTCGTAGCCGCGGCTGCCGGGACGACCGGCGCAGGTCTTCAGGCCGGCGTCGGAATAGATGCCGAACTTCAGCCCCTTGGAATGGATGTAGTCGCCCAGCGCCTTCATGCCGCTGGGAAAGCGCTTGGGGTCGGGCTGGATGTCGCCGCGGGCATCGCGCTCGCCGTGCCAGCAGTCGTCGATGACGACGTATTCGTAGCCGGCGTCCTTCATGCCCGAGGCGACCATGGCGTCGGCCATGCGCCTGATCAGGGTCTCGTCGACGTTGCAGCCGAACTTGTTCCAGCTGTTCCAGCCCATCGGCGGGGTACGGGCCAGGCCGTTGTCGGGCAGAGGCGGCGGCGGATCGTCGGCCAGGGCCGGAGCGGCGGACGCGAGCAGGGACGCGGCCGCCAGGGTCGAGACGAGGCGCTTCATGGGTTCACGCTGGCGATGGGGTGAAGAGAAGGACGGTCCGCCGGTCCCTTGGCTCCCGCTTGCAGGAATCTTGGGAAAGGCGCGGGTGAACCGGCGGACCGCGAGGCGACGAGGGCCTCAGTCGATCAGGCGGGGAAGAAAGCGGTTGGAGGGCGCGAAAGCGCGCCGGGGCCGTGCCCGAAAATCATGTTTGCCTCCCCAAGTCCCGCGCCGCGTCCTTGGTGGCGCGGGCGGCTGGCTTGAGACGGAGGTGACCACGGCGGCCCGGCGGCCGTCAATAGAATAAATAAATTTGTTTTTCTTTTTACCGCTACCTCAATGGATCCAAGTGACGCCCACCCTCACGCTGCGCGGCGCGTCATAGCTGGTGATGCCGTCGCCGGTGCGGCCCGTGGCGACCTCGGCGTCCAGCGCGTTGCGCAGGTCGAGCTCCACGCGCGTCGAGGCGCCCAGGGCGTAGCGGGCCGACAGGTTCAGGGTCGTGGCCGCCGCCAGCCGGCGCGTGTTGAGGTCGTCGTCGAAGCGCGCCCCCTCGTGGCGGGCGGCGAGGAACAGGTCCAGGCGCTGGCCGGCGCGCCATTCCAGGCCGGCCGAAGCGGCCACGCGCGGCGCCTGGGCCGGACGCTTGCCCGTCAGTTGCGGGGCCTGCGCGCCGCCGTCGACCTCGGCGTCGGTCGCCATCGCCGAGCCGGTCAGCACGAGACGCTCGCCGAGGCTGACGCGGCCTTCCACTTCGATGCCGACCGCGTCGATGCGACCGACGTTCCGGCGCTGGCGCAGCACGCCGCCGGCTGGGATGAAGCCCGCCGTCGGGAAGGTCGCCGGCCCCTGCCCGATCGTGACATTGGCCACCGGATCCTCCAGCCGGTTGAGGAACAGGGTGGCGGTCAGGCTCGCCCCCTTCCCTTCCAGGCCGGCCCCGGCCTCGACGCCGTAGAGCCGCTCGGGCTTCAGGGCGGCGTTGGCCTCGGTGACGTCGTTGCCCACCCGGAACGGCCGGTGCAGTTCGTTGAGGCTGGGCGGGCGGAAGCCGGCATAGGCGGCCGTGCGCACGAAGCCCGCCCCCAGATCGCGGCGCAGGCCGATGCGGCCCGTCGGCGTGGTCGTCGAGCGCCCCGCGGGGGTCTCGTCGAGGGTGGCCGCGCCCGTCTGCAGGTCGAACTCGCGGCGACGCGCGTCGAAGGCCCGCCAGTGGTCCAGGCGCAGGTCGCCGGTCAGCAGCCACGGCCCGGCGGTCCAGCTTGCGTCGGCATAGGCGCCCAGGGTCGTGGTCCGCCCGCCCGCCTCGCGCAGGCGGGTGAACTGGCCGCCCATGTAGCGGAAGCGCTCGTGGGTCTCGCCTTCGGCGGCGCGCAGGTCAGCGCCGACCTCCCATTCCAGCGGTCCGCGCACGCCGCGCAGGGCGGCGTTGAAACCATAGCCGTAGGCCGGCGTCTCGAACTGGTCGTTGGCCGGCGTCGTAAAGGCCCGGCCCGCGCCGACGGCGACCGAACGGTTCTGCAGGTCGCTGACCAGGCTCCAGGCCTGCAGCCGCCAGCCGTTGCGTCCCTCGGCCGGTGCCTGCGCCAGCGTCAGGCTGGCCTGGGCGCCGCGCGAGCGGGAATCGGCGCCGACCAGGCCCGAGCGACGGTTCTCGTCATGGACGGCGATGCGGGCGGCCACGGCCGGGCCGGCCGCAAAACGGGCGTCGTAGCGCAGCGCCGCCGACCAGGTGTCGAGGGCCAGGGGCTCGTCCGCCGCGCCCCTGCCCTCGCGCACCGGCGTCCAGCCGTCCGAACGCTCGGCCGTCACGCTGGCCAGCAGGCCGCCGCCGCCCGCATTGACCGCCGCGCGGCGATAGCCCAGGCCGCCGCCCTCGACGCCAGCCTCCAGCACCGGCCCGCCGCCGTCGCGCCCGGTCAGGGCGACGACGCCGGTCAGGGCGCCCGCGCCAAAGGCCTGGGCCCCGGCGCCGCGCACGATGCGCAACGACTGGATGGTCTCGGACGGCAGGCCGCTCCAGATCACCCAGCCGCCGAAGGGATCGTTCTGCGGCACGCCGTCCAGCGTGATCAGCGCCCGCCCGGCCCCCGAGGGGGCGATGGCCCGCAGCGACAGCCCCTGCGTCGTCGGATTGGCGGCCAGGCTGGACGTCCGCCGAAACAGCGACACGCCCGGCGCGCGCGCCAGCTGCTCGTCGAGACGCGGCGAGCGGGCCCAGGCCGGATCGGCCAGGGCGGTGATGGAGAACACCCCCTCGCCGGCCGAGGGCGGCAGGCGGGCGCCGGTGACGACGACTTCCGAGACCGGGGCTTCTGGCGCGGGCGCGGTCTCGAAGGGGGCGTCGAACATGGCGGCTCCGGAGGATTGAGAGTCGGTGCAGCCTATCGTCGCCCCGCCGCAAGGGAACACCCGGCCAGGCAAAAGCCGTCGACCGTCATCAATCCGTTTTGAAATCGTCGCATAAGCCCTCGCGCGCGGCCGCACGGCTTGCGCGCGGTTTCCCGGGGGACAAGTCGGATGACCCATCTTCGCGCCAGCGCCGCCGTCGGCGTGCTCGCCTTCCTGCTCGGCGCCGGATCGGCCCTGGCCCAGGCCCCGGCGGTCGCCCCCGTCGTCGCCACCGCGCCGACGGTCGAGGGCGGCGCCAACGGCGTGGCCCTGATCCGCAATCCGGCCGCGCCGGAAAAGAGCCTGATCGCCGCGACCGGCGAAGGCGGCGGGCTGGAGCTCTATGGCCTCGACGGCAAGAAGGTCGGCGCGATCCCCGGCGGCGAGGTCTATGGCGTCGACGTGCGCGACCTGGACGGCAAGCCGCTGCTGGCGCTGCTGGACCGCAAGGGCGCCCGCCTGCGCCTGGCCGCCTACGATTTCGCCGCTGGAACCTCCGCGAGCCTGGACGCCAAGCCCCTGACGCTGGACTACGCCGGCGAAGGCGTCTGCCTGCATCGCTCGCCCCGCGACGGCTCGCTCTACGCCTTCACCCTGGGCGTGGCCGGCCAGATGGACCAGTGGCTGCTGTTCCCCACCGCCGAGGGCAAGCTGGACGGACGCATCGTGCGCCGCCTGCACCTGTCGTCCGAGGCCAAGTACTGCGTCAGCGACGACGCCGCCGGCGCGCTCTACGTCGCCCAGGAGGCGGTCGGCATCTGGCGCTACGACGCCGATCCCGAGGCTGAGCCCGCGCCGACCCTGGTCGACGCCAACCGCCTGGGCCACGTCGCCGGCGAGGTCGCGGGCCTGGCCCTGGTCGACGGGGGGCCGAGCGCCCGCTTCCTGGTGGCCGCCAACGCGACCGCCGGCGACTACAACGTCTATGACCGCGGCCGCGACGACGCCTTCGTCGGGACCTTCCGCATCCAGGCGGGCGACCAGAACGCGGTCGAGAACCCGTCGGGCCTGTTCGCCCTGCGCGCACCTCTCGGCGATCGCCTGCCGGCCGGCGCCCTGCTGGTCGCCGACGACCGCAAGGCCGACGCGAACATGAAGGCCGTGTCGTGGGCCGACATCGCCGCCGGACTGAAGCTGGCCGTCGGCGACGCGGCCGGGTCCAAGCCCGCCAAGGGCTTCGCCGCCGTGCAGCCGACCATGGAGACCAGGCCCGTCGGGCATGACGGCGACGCCGCCGACGATCCGGCGATCTGGGCCAACCCCGCCGATCCGGCCAAGAGCGCCATCATCGCCACCGACAAGAAGGGCGGCCTCCTGGTCTACGACCTGTCGGGCCAGCCGCTGCAGTACCTGGCCGACGGCAAGATGAACAATGTCGACCTGCGGGCCGGCTTCAAGCTGGCCGGTCGCGAGACGATCCTGGTCGCCGCCAGCGACCGCACCCACAAGTCGATCGCGCTGTACACGCTGGACCCGGCGACGCGGCAGCTGACCTCGGTCGCCGACGGCGTGCAGGCCACGGGGCTTTCCGATCCCTACGGCCTTTGCATGTATCGCGGCCGCAAGGGAGAGACCTACGTGTTCGTCGGCGATCCCGACGGCCTGGTGCGCCAGTGGCGGCTGGTCGCCCAGGCCAATGGCAAGGTCCGCGCCGTTCCGGTGCGCGACGTCAGGTTCGACACCCAGACCGAAGGCTGCGTCGCCGACGACGAGACCGGCGCCCTGTACGTGGCCGAGGAGGACGTCGCCCTGTGGAAGCTCGGCGCCGAGCCGACCGACCGCAAGACGCCCAAGGCCATCGACCGCGTGGCGTCCAACCCGGCCCTGAAGGACGACCTGGAAGGCATCGGTCTCTACCGGCAGCCGGGCGGCAAGGGCTATCTGGTGGTGTCCAGCCAAGGCAACAACAGCTACGCCGTCTATCGCCGCGAGGGCGACAACGCCTATGTCGGCAGCTTCTCGGTCACCGCCGACGGGGCCAGGGGGATCGACGGGATCTCCGAGACCGACGGCCTGGACGTCACCAGCGCCTCGCTGGGCGCGGGCCTGGAAACCGGCGCCTTCGTCGCCCAGGACGGCCGCAACGTCTTCCCGCCGCAGCACCAGAACTTCAAGCTCGTGCCCTGGTCGGCGATCGCCGGGGCGCTGGGCCTGAAGTGAGGCGGAGGGGCTCTCGCTGAAGGGGGAGCCGACCGAGGAGGTCCTGGCGCCGGAGCCGGCCCCCTCTGGCCCTCTGGGCTGCCTCCCCCAGAGGGGGAGGACCTTGGGCTCTAGCGCGGGCCGAACAGCCTGGCCTGCAGCGCGTCGCGCATCGCGCCGAACACGGCTTCGCGCTCGGCGGGGGCGGCGAAGCGGAGTTTGCCGATCAGGCCGCTCATCACGGTGGACCAGACCATCGCGTCCAGGCCGTCGGCGTCGTTGACGCCCTGGCGGCGCAGCATGCGCATGGAGGTGGCGCCGCGGGTGGCGCGGACGGCGGCGGCCAGCGGCTGCAGGGCCGGCTCGCGAGCGGCGGCCAGTTGCAGCGCGCCCAGCGCCCGCACCCGCGCCGAGAAGCCGCCGGTGGGCGCCATGACGGTGGCCACGCCCGTGTCGTCAGCCGAAGCCAGGACCTCGGCCCGCACTTGGCGGTGCAGCTCGACCATCGCCGCCTCGACGAGGTCGGCCTTGGTGCGGAAGAAGTAGGTGGTGGCGGCCAGCGACACCCCGGCCCGGGCGGCCACGTCGCGCTGGGTCAGGCGAGAGACGCCGCGGTCGGCGATGCCGGCGATGGCCGCCTCGACGATGCGGCGGGCGGTGTCGTTGGCGTGCTCGCGCTCGGGCAGCGCCTCGTCGGGCGCCAGGCCGGCCGGGACCGGATCGATCGCCGTCCTGCCCAGGCGCGCGCCCAGGCGACGGAAGGCCGGCGCCAGCCACAGCTGCCGCTCGCCCGCGTCGGGCTCGACGTGCAGCAGGGTGCAGAGGCCGACGGCCAGACCCGCCCAGCCGTCGGCGTCGGCGTCGCCGGCGCCCAGCAGAAGGGCCGTCTCGCGCCAGAAGGCGAACTCGGCATCCCCGCCCCGCCCCGCCGCCGCCTGGAGCTCCAGGTCGCCGCCGACCTCGGCCTCGATCTCGAACTCGCCCAGCAGCACGAAGCCCAGGCGCCCCGCCTCCAGGCGTTCGGCGACCAGCAGGGTCATGCGATCGGCCAGGCTGCTCCAGCGCGGACCGCGCGAGAGGCCCGGGCGCAGCGCCTCGCGCTCGCGCCCGGCCTCGTCCAGCGCCTGGGCCTGGATCCGACGCAGAAAGCCGGCGCGATCGCCGAAATGATAGTTCACGGCCGACGCGGCCGCCCCGGCCCGAGCGGCGGCGGTGCGCGCGCTGACGGCCCCCAACCCCTCCTCCAGGGCGATGCGCCAGCCCGCCTGCGCCAGTTGGAGAGCGGAATCCAAGTCTGCGAAAGCCATGCCCCGTGTGTGGCTGGACAGGCGTTCGAACGCAAGTCTGGACAAGCGTTCAAGCTGAGCCCTCACCACAACGAGAGTGCGCTCATCACCCAGAACTTATGTCTCTATTTTTCAGTTACTTATTCACAAATACATCAATCCGTCGCCTAAATTTCACGACAGTTTCACACGGTACAATCGTTCGAATTGCTATCCGCCCCTCGTCTTCATCGAGGGGAAGCCATCATGACCCGCGCCAGCCGGAGCGCCGCCAAGGCCCTGCTGCTCACCACCGCCGCGCTCGCCCTGCCGATCGCCGCCCATGCCGCCGACGCGGCCCAGCCCGCCGCCATCTCGGCCACGGCGGCCGCCACCGGCCGGGTGGTCGGCACGGACGGGGCCTATCTGGTCGCCGCCGAAGTGTCGGCGCCGAAGCTGAACCTGCGCACCACCACCGACCGCGAGGGCCGCTTCAGCCTGACCCTGCCGGCCGGCCCGCAGACGCTGCTGGTGCGCTATCCGGGCCTGCCCGACCGCGAGGTCGAGGCCACGGCCGGCGCCGCGCCGATCACCGTCAGCTACGCCGACGCCCAGGAGATGGAGGCGCTGGTGGTGACCGCCGGTCCGATCCTGGGCTCGCAGGCCGCCGCGATCGCCCAGCAGCGCGCCGCCGACAACATCATGAGCGTGGTCGCCGCCGACGCCATCGGCCGCTTCCCCGACCAGTCGGCCGCCGCCGCCCTGTCGCGCATTCCCGGCGCGGCCATCGAGCGCGACCAGGGCCAGGAGCGCTACGTCCAGCTGCGCGGCGCGCCCGAACGCTGGACCGTGGTGTCGATCGACGGGATGAACGTGCTGGGCGCCGAGGAGCGGGTGTTCCGCTTCGACTCCGTGCCGGCCGTCGTCATCCAGTCGATGGAGGTCAACAAGACCCTGACGCCCGAGCAGCCGGCCGAGGCCCTTGCGGGCCGCATCAACATCGTCACCGCCTCGCCCTTCGACCGCCGCGGCCTGCACGTGTCGGGCGACCTCGGCTACGGCGAGATGCAGCTGGGCGACGGGCCCCAGCGCCAGGGCTCGATCCGCGGCTCGTGGTCGAACGACAGGTTCGGCGTCGTGGCCGCGCTGGCGCACTATCGCCGCAACCAGACCACCGACAACCGCGAGATCACCTGGAACCGCGACGGTGACCTGAACACCGTCGACGACTTCTCCTTCCGCTCCTACCGCCTGGAGCGCGAGAACAACGCCGCCCAGCTGGGCCTGGAATACCGCCCCGACGGCGGCGGCCGGATCTTCTTCAACAGCCTCTATTCGGAATTCATCGATCGCGAGCAGCGCAACCAGTACGACTTCCAGCTGTCGCGCGCCCGCACCCAGACGGCGGCCAACCGCGGCCCCGACAGCGGCTTCGTCGACGGCGCGGCCTACACCGGCAGCTGGGAATACGGCCGCTACTACAGCGACACCTTCGCCAACACCCTGGGCGGCGACCACGACTGGGCCGGCAACCAGATCAAGTGGCGGCTGAACTACACCCACACCGACGCGGGCGCGTATCTGCCGCTGATCCAGCAGAACTTCGGCCGCCTGTCGCTGGTCTATAGCGGCGCGACCTCGGGTATTCCGGACCTTGACCTCTATACGACCAGCGGTTCGGGCACGACCTACACGCGGGGCTCGGCGCTGAGCGCCCTGCCGCAGACCGGCTCGCAGGCCGACGTGCTGATCCCGATCGTCTACAGCACCGACACCGACGCCTGGACGGGCCAGGTCGACATCGCCCGCGACTGGACCTCGCTGGGCGCCGAGGCCACCTTCAAGGCCGGCGTGAAGTACGACAGGCGCAAGGCGACCGGGAACACCTTCTCGGGCGTGCCGGGCGCGACGCCGGTGCTGCAGAGCCTGGCGGCCCAGACCGGCGGGACCTGGAGCGTGACCCCGCGGATCACGGGCGCCCAATGGACCAGCGACTTCGCCCGCGGCTGGGGCGTGGCCCTGGTCGACAACATCGGCCTGCGCCAGGACCTGGACACCCTTCTGGCCAAGGCCACCAGCGCCGGGCTCTACAACGCCGCCGCCGCGGTGCAGCCGCAGGACCGCTTCGCCGTCGACGAGAACATCCTGTCGGCCTACGCCCAGAACAAGTGGACCCTGGGCAAGTGGGAGGTGCTGGCGGGCCTGCGCGTCGAGAGCGTCGACCTGGAGAGCCGGGGCGTGGTGGCCAGCGGGTCGAGCCTGACCCCGCTGACGGCCAAGCAGAGCTACACCGACCTGTTCCCCAGCATCCACGTCAACTACGAGGTCACCGACGACATCCAGGCGCGCTTCGCCCTGATCAGCGGCGTGGCCCGGCCCTCGTTCGGCGAGATCCGCACCAGCGTGTCGGTCAACGACGCCAGCGAGACGGTCAGCGGCGGCAACCCCGACCTGAAGCCCGAGCGCGCCTTCGGCTTCGACACGGCGCTGGAATGGTACCTGCCGGGCGCGGGCCTGCTGTCGGCCTCGGCCTTCTATCGCCGGATCGACGACGTGCTCTACGACAGCGTCGCCACCATCCGCGACGACCGCTACGACGTCGGGACGCTGGACCGTACGGGCTACACCTACTCGACGACGCTGAACGGCTCGGACGGCAGGATGGCCGGCATCGAGCTGGCCTACATGCAGCAGTGGCGGTTCCTGCCGGGCCCGCTGAGCGGCTTCGGCTTCCAGGGCAACGTCACCTTCCTGGACGGCGAGTTCAAGACGCCCGAAGGCGTCAAGAGCGCCTTCCCGGGCCTGTCGGACACCCTCGTCAACGCCTCGATCTTCTATGAGAAGTACGGCCTGTCGGCGCGCCTTTCCTACCAGTGGCGCAACGACTGGCTGGACGAGCCCAGCGTCGACGCCACCGACCAGACCTACTGGGCGGCGACCGAACAGTTGGACCTGTCGCTGCGCTACCAGGTGCGCGACGGCGTCACCGTCTACTTCGACGCCAGCAACCTCACCGACGAAACGGGCATGCGCTACCAGGGCCACGCCAACCGCCCCATCGAAGCCGAGGGCGTGGGCCGCCGGTTCATGGGCGGCGTGCGGTTCAACTTCTAAAGCCAGGACATAGAAAAATGCTGATCCGCAACCTGCTGACGGCCGCCTGCGCGGCGGCCGTCCTCGCCGCCCCGGCCGTCCAGGCCCGCACGGCTTCGACGACCGTGACCGAAGCCTCGGTCGTTCTGAAGGACGGGACCTACCACGCAGCCTGGAAGACCAGCCGCCCCGGCGCGCCGGTCGACCTCTATGTCGCCGCCTCGCCCGACGCCCCGCTGAAGGCGATGCGCAAGCTGGCCGACAACGACACCGACGGCGCCGCCAGCGTCACGGCCGCCCAGGCCGGCGCGAGCCGCCCCTACTTCTACGTCGTCGCCGATGGCGAGAAGACCGGCGTGCGCACCGCCACCCGCGTGGTGCCCCTGCAGGGCGCGGCCAACTTCCGCGACCTGGGCGGCTATTCGGCCGCGAACGGCAAGCACGTGCGCTGGGGCCAGGTGTTCCGCTCCAACGGCCTGTCGACCCTGACCGACGCCGACTACAAGACCGTCGGCGACCTGGACGTGCGCCTGGTCTGCGATCTGCGCACCGACCAGGAGCGCAAGACCCAGCCCACCGTCTGGCGCGGCGGCAAGGCCGTGCCGGTGTTCCTGAACTCGCCCAAGGCCGGGCTGGACATGGACATGCGGGCGCTGTTCGGAAACGGCCCGCCGACGCCGCAGGCCGTGCGCGCCAACTTCATCGGCTTCTACAAGCTGATGCCCGACGCCTATGCCGGCGAGTACAAGGCGATGTTCGAGAAGCTGCTGGCGGGCGACGCGCCGATGCTGGTGCACTGCTCGGCGGGCAAGGACCGCACGGGCGTGGCCTCGGCCCTGATCCTGACCGCGCTGGGCGTGCCGCGCGCGCAGGTCACCGCCGACTACGCCATGAGCGAGACCCTGCTCGACAACGAGAGCGCCCGCCGCGCCATGGCCGCCGGCGCCAAGTCGGACGATCCCAACGCCGCCATGTTCGCCAAGCTGCCGCCGGAGATCACCCGGGTGCTGATGCGCACCGAGCCGGCCTATGTGGAGGCGGCGCTGGACGCGGTGACGGCCAAGTACGGCTCGGTCGAGGCCTATCTGGACAAGGTGCTGGGCGTCGACGCCAAGGACCTGGCCACGCTGCGGGCCCGATATCTCGAGTATTAGTTTCATTTTATGGGATCAATGCTCATAAAATGAATGGATAATCCTCCAGATCGCTCTATGGTCTGACCAATTCGACCAAGCTGCCTGACAGCTTCGCGATCTGGAGGAAACCCCATGCGGCTGACGTCGCTGCTGGCCGGCCTTGTCGCCGCCGTCTTCGCTACGACCGCCTGGGCGCAGGACGCCTGGGTCAGCGACAAGCGCACACCGGGCGCGTTCCCCATCGCCGGCGCCGAGATCCTCTATGCCAAAGGCGACTTCCCCGTCGTCGGCCTCGCCGTCGGCGACCTGCGGGACGACCTGGGCGCGGTCGTCGGCACGTCACCTTCCCTCTCCACCGGCAAGCCCGTCGGCAAGACCGCGATCATCGTCGGAACGCTGGGCAAGAACCCGCTGATCGACGACCTGGCGCACGACGGCAAGCTGGACGTCGGCGACCTGCGCGGCGCCTGGGAAAGCTTCGTCATCGCCGTGGTCGACAATCCCGCGCCGGGCCTCGACAAGGCCCTGATCATCGCCGGCAGCGACCGGCGGGGCACGGCCTTCGGCGCCTATGAACTGAGCCGCGCGGCCGGCGTTTCGCCCTGGACCTGGTGGGCCGACGTCAAGCCGCAGCGCAAGAAGGCGCTGTACGTCGCCGCTGATGCGCGCCGCTTCGGTCCGCCGTCGGTGAAGTACCGCGGGATCTTCATCAACGACGAGGACTGGGGCCTGCAGCCCTGGGCGGCCAAGACCTTCGACCCGGCCTATGGCGACATCGGCCCCAAGACCTACGAGAAGGTCTTCCAGCTGCTGCTGCGGCTGAAGGCCAACACCCTGTGGCCGGCCATGCACGAGGTGACTAGGCCCTTCAACGCTGACCCGGCCAACGCCGCCCTGGCCGACCGCTGGGGGATCGTCATGGGCTCGTCCCACGCCGAACCGATGCTGCGCAACAATGTCGGCGAGTGGAAAGCGGGCGCCGATGCCTTCAACTACGCGGCCAATCCGGGGGGCGTGCTCGACTACTGGCGCGAGCGGACCAAGACCAATGGCGGGTACGAGAACATCTACACCCTGGGCATGCGGGGCATCCACGACTCCGGCATGGTCGGCGGCGGCGACATCGACGGCCAGCGCGCCCTGCTGGAGAAGATCATCACCGACCAGCGCGGTCTGATCGGCCAGCATGTCGACCCCAAGGTCGAGACCGTCCCGCAGGTGTTCACCGCCTACAAGGAGGTGCTCGACATCTACCGCTCGGGGCTGAAGGTTCCCGACGACGTGACCCTGGTCTGGCCGGACGACAATTTCGGCTACATCCGCCAGCTGCCGAACGCGCAGGAGCGCAAGCGGCCGGGCGGCTCGGGCGTCTACTATCACCTGTCGTACCTGGGCGCGCCGCTGTCGCACCTGTGGCTGTCGACCGTGCCGCTGGCCCTGGTGATCGAGGAGATGGGCCGGGCCTGGGACCTGGACGCCCGCAAGCTGTGGGTCGTGAACGTCGGCGACATCAAGCCGGCCGAGCTGGGAACGCAGCTGTTCCTCGACATGGCCTGGGACGTCGAGCGCGTGCGCGGCCTGGGCGCCCACGGCTATGAGCAGGCCTTCGCGCGAGAGACGTTCGGACCCGGCCAGGCCAAGGCGATCGCCGCGATCCTGGCCGAGCACCATCAGCTGAACTTCGAGCGCAAGCCCGAGCACCTGCAGTGGTTCTGGGGCCGGAACGCCACGCCGCGCTCCAGCCCGCTGTCGGTCGAGCAGGCGAACGCCCGGCTGGCGCGGTTCGACGCGCTTGTGGCCAAGCTCGACGCCGAGGCCGCCAGGATCCCGGCCCAGCAGCGCGACGCCTGGTTCGAGCTGGTGGACTATCCGGTGCGGGCCGCAGCCCTGGCCAACCATCGCTTCTTCGACGCCGAGGCCTTCGACCGGCTGATCGGCGAGCGGCCGGACGAGGCCCGCGCCCGCGCGGCCAAGGCCCGGGCGGCGGATGCGCAGATCGCCGCCCTCACCCGCCGGTTCAACGACGAGATCGCCAGCGGCAAGTGGCGCGGGATCATGTCGGTGGAGCCGGCCGACGGCTCGTGGACCTCGTTCCGCCAGCGGCCCTTCGCGGCCCCGGCGACGGATGCGACCGCGCCGCGCCTGGCGCCGGCGCCGGTCGAGGACGAAGGCCTGATCGTGGTCGAGGCCGAGACGGCCGGCGGCAAGGGCTGGCGGCGGATCGACGGCCTGGGGCGCGGCGGCGCATCCATGGCGGCCGGCGACGTGCGCGAGGCTTCCAGCGGCGGCGCGGCGTTGGACTACGCCGTGAAGCTGCCGGCCGGGGCCTGGGCGCTGGATCTCGACCTGCTGCCGACCTTCCCGCTGAACGGCCAGACGGCGCTGCGGCTGGCGGTCGGCGTCGACGGCGGCGCGCCTGTGGCCGTGGCCGCCCCGCGCAAGGTGGGCGACAAGGCCTGGGCGCAGGGCGTGACCGACGGCCGCCTGCGGGTGGGCTCGGGCCTGACGCTGTGCGGCGGCGAGCGGACGGTGCGGGTGAGCTCGGTGGATCCGGGGGTGGTGCTGGACGCGCTGGTTCTGCGGCCGGCGGGGGCGTGCGCACGTTGATCCTTCTCCCATAGGGAGAAGGCAGCCTGCGAAGCAGGTCGGATGAGGGGTTAGGGAGGGTCGACGGCGTGCCGGCACGCCGGTTGGCGGCGCAACCCCTCACCCTCCCAGGCTATCGCCTGGGCCCCTCCCTCTCCCTATGGGAGAGGATCAGAACGCGGCCTCGAAGGCTTCGAAGTCCTTCTCCAGCCGCCACTGCATCGCGGCCTTGAGGTTCTTGCTGAGGAACACGTCGCAGGCCGTGCCCGGCTTGGCGCATTCGGTCGCGCCGCGCAGGCTCTTGCCCGGCAGGAAGGCGTATTCCAGGCTGTCGCGGGCCATGGCCTTGAGGTCGGCATAGCGCAGGCCATGCTCGGTGGCGGCGCGGACGTACTCGTTGGTCAGGTCGATGCGCGAGACGCCCTCGTCGTCGGTGGACAGCACCACCGGAACGCCGGCCCGGCGATAGAGCGCCAGCGGGTGTTCGGCGCCCTTCACGCCCAGGATGACGTCGTTGCTGGTCAGGTTGATCTCGACGGCGATCTTGTCCCTGGCCATCTGCTTGAGCAGGCCCGGCGCGTCGTGCTCGTAGGCGATGTCGACGCCGTGGCCGATGCGCTTGGCGCCGGCCACCGTCACGGCCTGGTTGATGTGGAAGGTCAGATCGCGCGGCGGCGTCAGGCCCAGGGTCAGCTCGCCGGCGTGCAGGGCCATCGGGACCTTGGGATAGCGGCCCGACAGGTACTTCATCATCTTCATGTGCAGGGCGTAGTCGCCGAGCGAGACCGGGTGGTCCTCGGGATTCACGATGTTGACCCCGACGAAGCGCGGGTCGGCGTCCACCAGGGCGAAGGCGGCGGCCATCTGGGCGAAGACGAAGCCGGCCGGCTGGGCGCGCTCGACGAAGGGCTGGAAGCGGACCTCGACGGCGCAGGGGCCGGCGGTTCCCGCGTTCTGGGCGCAGTTCAGGCGCCTGTCGCCCTCGGCCAGGGCCGCGTCCATCTCCTTGCGCGAGGCCTCGACCATGGCCGGCAGGCCGGAGGCGAAGGCGGCGTAGGTCTTGGCGAAGTCGCCGTCCCAGCGGCCAGCCTCGCGCTCGGCGAAGGCGCGCATGGCGTTGGGATTGGCCGAGCTCTCGACATAGGACACCCGGTCCTGGGCGGCGTATTCGCGGGTGACGGCGACCATCGGCCCGATGTTGGGCACGGCCGCGGCGGCGAAGCGCTCGAAGGTCGAGAAGAACTGGTCGTGGCCCGAGGCCGCCGCGTTGTCGGCGCCGCGGTCGTAGTTGCGCACCGACAGGCTGTCGATCACCCGGTTGTAGAGGGCCGGATCGCGACGGGCGAGGCCGGCGGCGGGCACGGTCGCCTTGCCGTCGCAAGGACCTCCGGTCAGGGCCGGCGGCGTCGCGGTGGAGACGCAGAGGCCGCCCTCGCCCGCCCAGGCGACGAAGTCCTCGGCATAGGGCGCGCCCCACAGGTGGTTGTGCAGGTCGCCGCCCTTGGGCATGGCCTGGAGGAAGAGCCGCAGCTTGGCCCTGTCGCCGGCCGCGGCGTCGAAGGCGGCCGATGCGCGCGCCTCTGACGGCGACGGAGCCGCGTGGGCGGGCAAGAGGGTCAACAGCCCGCCCGCGATCGCCATTCCGCTCGCCAGCCATTTCGTTCGCGCGCGCATCGTCCGCCCCCAGATCCTTTCCGCCTACCCACGATGATTTGCGTCATTTGGCAAATCGCGGACGGCGGAAAGGAGCAGAAGCGGGCCGCTGGCTCAGACCTCCAGCAGCGGGAAGCGCTCGGCCGCCTTGGCGTTGGTGGTCGAGCCTTCCGTCCCGCCCTCGGCAAGGGCCGCGACGCCGATGCCCAGCAGCCAGCCGGTCAGCATCAGGCCAAGGCCGCTGTTGAAGGCCTCCAGCGCTTCGCGCACCGGCTCCATGCCCGGCTTGGTCAGGTCGAAATCGGCCTGGCCGACGGCGCCGCCGGTGATGCTGCTGGTCCAGCCCGACGAGGCGTCGTCGGCCTCGTGGATGACGAAGCCGTCGTCATGGGCCGCGTCGAGGGCGTAGCCGTTGCCCCCGAGCGTGACCGAGAAGTCGCCCTTGGTCTGCTCGCTGACCCCGTCGATGACGATCGCCTGGTCGCCCTTGGTGACCACCACCTGCTCGGCGTAGGTCATGTTGTTCCACTTCGAGGTCTCGGTGTTGATCGTGATCTTCGTGCCGTTCTCGAGCTGGAAGGTCGTGGTGCCCCAGAAGTCGCCGATGTGCTCGCCGTTGTAGCTGACGTGCGGGTCGCCCCAGACGCGGGTGGCGTTGCCGTCGGCGTCGCGGACGATGATCTCCGAGCTCGCCTCGTTGATCGACAGGGTGTAGCCGTCGCCGATGTCGATCTCGGCCTTGCCCTCGCCGGGCATGCTGGCGGTGAACGGCTGCTGGGCGGGGGCGGGCTGGAACAGCCCGGCGACCATCGCGCCCAGGGTGAACTGCATGGCGCTGAAGGTCTTCAGCGACTGGCCGAGGCCCGCGCCGACACCGGTGAGGATCGCCGCGTTGAGCGCCGTGTTCAAGGCGCCGTTGATGGTGGTCATCGCTCCTACCCCTGCTCCGTCGAAAGCCGCCGAATGCGGCCTGCGACGAAAGGTGGCGCCAAGCGGGGCGGTCCAGATAGCTGGGGCGTATCCCATCAGGGAAAACCCTAGGTCGTCATGAGGTCCTTCTCCCCTTGCGGGAGAAGGTGGCGGCCGAAGGCCGACGGATGAGGGGTCGCGCGGACGGTTCTGAGAGCCCCCTCACCCGACCTCGCTCCGCGAGGCCACCCTCTCCCGCAGGGGGAGAGGGATCAGTGTTTGCCGTCCAGCCCGCGCAGCACCTGCAGGATCACCGTCGGCCGGGCGCCGATCTCGTTGAGCAGCAGCTGGACGAGGCCGGTCAGCATGGCCAGGACCACCGCTGTGGCGATCCACGACTTGATGGCCAGGCCCAGCGAGAAGACGTTCAGCTGCGGGGCGTAGCGGTTGATCAGGCCAAGGCCGCCGTCGACGAGATAGAGGACGATCAGCGCCGGGGTGGCCAGCATCACGGCCATGACCATCAGCCGCGAGAATTCGCCCTCGAACAGGGAAAGGCTGCGCAGGGACAGGATCGGCGTCAGGCTGCCGATCGGCCACACCGCGTAGCTGTCGAGGATCACCCCGACCATCAGCAAGAGGCCGCCGCTGAACATGAAGACGAAGTTGGCCAGGCGGCTGAGGAACTCGCCGGTCAGCGAGGTCTGGTGGCCGCTCAAGGGGTCGACGACCTGGGCGATGGTGGCGCCGACCTTGGCGTCGATGATCTGGCCGGCGGCCTCCAGGGCCCACAGCATGGTTCCGAAGAAGAAGCCGATGACCAGGCCCACCAAGGCCTCCTTGGCGAAGATCATGATCCACTGGACCGTCGGTAGTTCCATCTGGGCCAGTTGCGGCTGCAGCGTGATGACGATGATCCCGAAGGCCAGGAAGATCGAGTTGCGCACCAGGGCCGGCACCGTCTCGGGCGACAGCAGCGGCAGCAGCATGAAGGCCGCCGCCACCCGGGTCGCGCCGACGGCCAGGATCAGCGTGTTGTCAAAGATCGCCCCGAGCCAGTCGGGGGCTCCGGTCATGCGCCCCTCGTCATCGGCGGACCATGGCCGGGAACTCGGTGAACACCCGATCGCCGAAGCGATAGAGCGTGCCGCCCAAGAGGCTGGCGGTGACGAAGATCGTCAGCACGATGGCGAAGAACTTGGCCGCGTACTGCAGGGTCTGCTCCTGCAGCTGGGTGGCCGACTGGACCACCGCCACGACGAGGCCGACCAGCGAGGCGGCGACGATCGGCGGCGCCGACAGGATCAGCACCAGCCAGAGGGCCTGGTTGACGAGCTCGATAGCCTGGGCGTTCAGCATGCGCAGCCTCGCCTCACGTGTAGGACAGCACGAGGCCGTGCGAGAGCTTCACCCAGCCGTCGATCAGTACGAACAGCAAGAGCTTGAACGGCAGCGACACCGTCGTTGGCGACAGCATCATCATGCCCATGGCCAGCAGGATGTTGGAGACCACCAGGTCGATGATCAGGAACGGCAGGAAGATCAAGAAGCCGATCTGGAAGGCCGCGGCCAGCTCCGACACGGTGAAGGCCGGGACGACGACGATGAAGTCGCGCTGGGTCAGGGCGCGGGCCTTTTCCGGGCCGTTGATGCGCTGGGCGGTCTTCAGGAAGAAGGCGCGCTCGCGGGGCGTCGAATGCTTGATCAGGAACTCGCGCAGCGGCTCCTTGGCCTTGTCGGCGTAGGTGAACAGGGCCTGGGTGTCGCTGCTGACGGCGGCCACGGGCTTCACGCCCTGGTTGGCGGCGGCCATCTGCTGGCCGACCGGATACATGACGTAGAGGGTCAGGATCAGTGCCAGGCCGTTGAGCACGATGTTGGGCGGCACCTGCTGCAGGCCCAGGGCGTTGCGCAGCAGGCTGAGCGTGACGACGATCTTGGTGAACGAGGTGACCATCACCGCCACGAACGGCGCCAGCGCCAGCAGGATGACGGTGATGAGGGCAGAGCCCGGCGAGAATTGCGTCAGGTCCATCTGAACTCAGCCCTCGCCGCCTATGGTTTCGATCAGCACGCCCCAGGCCTCGCCGACGGGGACGAGGCGGCCGCGGGCGATCGGGCGGTCGCCGGCCAGCAGCACGGCGGGGGCGTCCTCGCGCGGGCCGGCCAGCACGACGGTCGAGCCGGGGCGCAGGCCCGCCAGTTCCGACAGCGGCAGGCTGGCCTCGCCCAGCAGCACCTTCAGCGGCACGGGCAGGTCGGCGGGAGCGACGGGCGCGGCGTCGGACGCCGTGTCCTCGGTCGGGGCGACGGCGATGTCGAGCGGCGGGGTCATGGCGCTCTCCTCGATGGCGTTGAGCGTGAAGCGACGATGGGAAAGCTCGAACCGGCCGACGAGGCGGCGGTCGAACAGGGTGAGGCTGGCCAGGCCCGGGCGCGCGGCCGACAGCGGGGTCAGCACGATGTCGCCGGGGCGCAGGGCCGCGGCGGTCGTCGCCGGCAGGTCGGGTCCGTCGAGCACCAGCGGCCCGGCGGCGGGCGCGGAGAGGTGCGCGCCGGGCGCCCAGGGGTCGAAGATCGGCTGCGGCCAGGCGCGGGCGGCCTCGGCCTCGACGGCCAGGACGAGCCGGGCGAAGGGCGCGCCGTCCTGGGTCTCGACGGCGATCGAAAGGGCCAGAAGGCCGCCGGGCGCCTGCGCCTCGACGCCCAGCGGCGACAGGCTCTCGGTGGTGGCGGCCTCGATGGCGACCAGGACCGGCTCGACCCGGTCCAGCGCGATCAGCAGCTCGGCGTCGTCGGCCGGGGCGAAGGCGGCGCCGGACAGCTGGCGGATCGCCAGGCGCAGGCTCGGCGCATCCTCGCAGAACAGGATCCACGGACCAGGGCCCACCTCGGCGTCGAGGGCGACGCGGGTGACGAGGCCCGGCGCGCGCAGGGCGGCCAGCACCGCCAGGGCGTGGTTGCGGGCGACGAGATCGGAAAGGTCGGCGGCGGGCGACGCGCCCTCCCCGGCCTGGAGGTCGAGGAAGGCGCTCATGCGTCGTCGTCCACGGTTGCGGTGACGGCCATGCGCACCAGCCGGGTCAGGCTGGTCGCCTCCATCTTGGTCATGATCCGCGAGCGGTGCAGCTCGACGGTCTTGGGACTGATGCCCAGCTCGTAGGCGATGACCTTGTTGACCTTGCCGGCGACGACCAGGGCCATGACCTCGCGCTCGCGCTCGGTGAGACCGGAAAGGCGGCGGACATAGGCCTCCTGGCCCGGGGTCCGGACGGGACGGACCTGGGCGAAGGCCCGTTCCAGGGCCGCCTCGAGCGCGGCCTCCTGGAACGGCTTTTCCAGGAAGGTGATCGCGCCCTTCTGCATGGCCTCGACTGCCAGCGGCACGTCGCCGTGTCCGGTCATGAAGATCACCGGCCGCTCGCAGCCGCGGGCCTTCAGCGCATCCAGCAGCTCCAGGCCCGACATGTCGGGCATGCGCACGTCGAGCAGCAGGCAGGCGTCGGGCGGCGGATCGCCGGCGTCGAGGAAGGCGCG
Organism: Caulobacter sp. 602-2; assembly: GCF_011043625.1. Classification (GTDB taxonomy): domain Bacteria; phylum Pseudomonadota; class Alphaproteobacteria; order Caulobacterales; family Caulobacteraceae; genus Caulobacter. The sequence continues at coordinate 143,018 of NZ_JAAKGT010000007.1, read as the reverse complement.
CGCGCCGTCGAAGGTGGAGACGGCGTAGCCCAGGCTTTCCAGCCACCAGGCGGCGGACTGGCGGAACTCGCCGTGGTCGTCGACCAGGCAGACCGCGCCCAGGGGGCCGGGCTCAGGCGTCGATGTCGAGGGGGTGGTCATGGCTCCTCCTGGCGCGCCGCGGGCAGCGCGATGTGGAATACGGTCCCCCCCTCGGGATCCGGGGCGTGCCAGAGACGCCCACGATGCAGTTCGACGATGGACCGGCAGATCCCCAGCCCCACCCCCATGCCGCCGGGCTTGGTCGAGAAGAACGGCGAGAACATCTTGCCCTCCGCCCCCGCCTCGACGCCCGGGCCACTGTCGGCGACGGTCAGTTCGACCATGCGGTCGCTGCCTTCCATGGGCGCGGCGGCGATGGTGAGGCGGCGGGGACCGGGCCGGCCGCGCATGGCGTCCAGGCCGTTGCGGGCGAGGTTCACCAGCACCTGCTGGATCATCACCGCGTCGCCGAGCACAGGCGGCAGATCAGCGAACCGAGCGCGGGCGAGCACCTTGTCGCGGGCGATCTCCCAGTCGAGCAGGTCGAGCGTAGCGCGCACCAGCCGGGGCAGGTCCAGCGGCTCGACCTGGGGCTGGCGCTGCTCGACGAAGGAGCGCATGCGCTGGATGACGCCCGAGGCGTAGAGCGCCTGCTCGGCCGCGCGGTCGAGGGCCTCGACGCCCTCCTCCTTCGACAGCGCCCCGCGCGCCAACCGGGCCTTGAGCCCCCGCGCGATGTTGGCGATCGAGCCGATCGGCTGGTTGAGCTCGTGGGCGATCATCGTCGCCATCTCGCCCACCGACATGACGCGCGAAGTCAGCAGCAGGCGCTCACGGTCGGCCAGGCGACGGCCTTCCGCCTCCTGGCGCTCGGCAGCGCTGGAGAGGATCAGGCAGACACGGCCGTCGCCGTGCGCGGCCCGAGCCTCGAAGGCCTGGCCGTCCAGGTCCAGCGGCAGGAGGTCGCCCTCCCCGCGCCGCGCCGCCTCGACGGCCGCCAGCAGCCCGCCGGCCGGCACCTGGCCGGGGCGAAGCTCGGGCGTCAGCCGCGCGAAGGCGGGCGAGCGCCAGGCCAGCCGCGGCGCAGCGGCGTCCTCGAAGGCGGCGACGGCCAGACCCAGGACGTCCAGCGCCTCGGCTTCGGGCGATTGGGAAAGGAGCGCGGCCAGGCCGGTCATGCGACACACGGGCCGGCTAGGGGAAACGGGCCGGCTAGGGAAAACCCGACTGGCGGGCGCGCGTTGTCTTTCGTATCGAGAGACTGAAGGAGCTCGCCATGTCCGCCAGCCGTATCGACGCCCCGTCCGTCTCCGGCGTCTGGAGCCACGGTCTTTCCGGGATCAGCCCGGCCGGCGAGCCCTCGCGCGCCCAGGCCTTCGGCGACTTCTCCGGCTTCTCGCGCCATGACGGCCGCATCGGTCTTTCCGGCGTCTCGCGCGACCTGGACGACACCGCCCGCGCCGTGGCCGACCGCCTGACCGACACCCGCGACAACGGCCTGTTCTGACGCTAGCTTTCCGGCGTGAACGCCGACCGCATCCTCAAGTCCGAGCCCGACTGGTTCGGCGCCGCCCAGGCGCTGGTCGAGGGCCTGCAGGGCCAGGCCAGCCTGGACCGCCGCGTCGACGTGCTGGAACGCGTCTGCACCGATCTGGGCGACGCGCTCTATCCGGGCTTCGCAAAGCTGCTGGCGGCCGTGGCCCATTTCGGCGAGCCGGAGGTCAAGGCGCTGGTCGCCGATACGCTGGCCCAGGCCCTGCTGACCGCCCGCCTGCCTGCCGCGCGCGTGCCGGCCTGGGGCGCGGGCGGGTTCTCCGGACTGGGCGGCGGGCCGCTGCTGAGCAACAGCCGCAAGGTCGGGCCGCTGGAGTTCCTGTGCGTCTGGCTGGTGCGCGACATCGCCGACGCGCCGCTGGACGCCGAGGCCTTCGAGACGGCGGCGACCTATCTGCTGGACCTGGTCGGCGCCTCGCCCAAGGCCTCTGCGCTCTATGTCGACAAGCTGCGCGCCGACGCGGCCGACCCGACCGAGGGCCTGCACAACGCCCAGAGCCGCCGGCTGATCGAGGTGCTGGCCGAGCGCTGGGCCGCCGGCGATCCGCCGTCCGAAGTCGCCCGCGCGGTGGCCCGCGCGGCGGAAGCCGATCGGAGCGTGGGACGGTTCGGGCTGCCGTTGCGGTGAGCGCGTTAGGCCGGCTTCGCTCCACCCAACACCCGTTATTCCCGCCCTTGTGGCGGGAACCCCTGGGTCCGCCTGCAAGGGCGTTGCAAGCGGCGTGCTGAGCACGCCGCCCCATCCGCACTTACGGCTGAGAGAGGGGTTCCCGCCACTTGGCTTGCCCTCGGGCCAGCCTTTGGCTGGTCCCGGTGGGCGGGAATGACGGGACTGATGGGGAGAGGCGCGCAAGCTCAACGCACCCTCCGGATCAGCGCCTCGGGATCCAGTCCGTCGTCGGCCTCGACGAAGAGGTCCGCCAAAGCCAGGCCGCGGACTTCGAGGCGCTTGCGCAGGGTCTCCAGAGCCTTGGTCAGTTCGGGCGTCGCGTCGGGACGGGCCGCCAGCGTCAGTGACAGCGAACCGTCGGGGGCGCGCGACAGGCCAAGGCCGGTCAGCAGCGAGGCCTTGTCGGCCAGGCCCAGGGCGAGCGTCTTGCGATCGCCGCCGGAGGCCAGCCAGGCCTTGTCCATGGCGGCGGTGAAGGCCTCGATGTCGGCAGCGGCCGCGCCGGGCGCCGACACGGGGGTCTCGACCGCGCCGCCGCCGGACCTGGTCAGGGCCGACAGGGCGTCGACGCCGCTGGCCTCCTGGCCGCCGGCGACCTCCTGGAAGTCGCGGGCGGGACCCAGCAGGGCCGAGATGTCGACCTTGCCGTCGTCCTCGTCGCGCTCGGTCTCCTTGTCGCGTTCGGCGCGGCCGGTCTGGCGGGCCTGCGGCTCGCGGCGCTCGGCGGCCTGCTGCAGCAAGGCCTGGAACTCCGAGCCGCGCCAGGGCGTGGGCGGCTCGCTCGAACCACGCGGGCTGGAGGTGTTCGGACGCTCGGCGGCGGCGTTGTCGCGGATGGTGGTCATCGGAAGCTCCTGAAGGCGCCGGCGTCTTCGATTTCGAGCTGTTCGCGAGCCTCGCGGTCGGCGGCGACCAGGGCGCGGGCGTGGTCGAGGCGGCCGTTCATGGCGTCGAAGCGGCCCTGGGCGCGGGCCAGGGCCTGGACGGCGGCGGCCAGATCCTCGCGCGCCAGGTCCAGGGCCACGGCCTCCTGGTCGCGCAGGCGCTGGTCGGCGTCGCGGGCGAGCGCGACGGCTTCGCGCCGGGCCAGGGCGGCCTCGACCAGATGGGCCGCGCCCGACAGGCCGCCGGCGAACCAGTCGTCGAGCCGCGCCTTGGCCACGTCGTGCGCGGCGATCAGACGGTCGCGGGCGGCCAGCGCCTCGACGGCCTGGGCGACCTTGCGGCGGGCTTCGGCGGCCTCGCGCATAGCCTTCTCGACCCGGCGCTCGCGCAGCCGAACCACCGGCGTCAGGGCCTGGACCTGGGCGCGGGGGCTCATGCGGCGGTCTCCGCCAGCGCGGCCAGGGACTGATCGAAGGCGACGGCGTCATGCGGGCCCTGGCGCAGCAGGTCGGTGATGCGCGAACGGCGGGCGATGGCCTCGTCGGCCAGGGGATCGCCGCCGGGCTTGTACTCGCCGATCTGCAGCAGGAACTCGACCTCGGCGTACTTGGCCATCCAGCCGCGCACCCTGGCGGCCGCGGCCTGCTGCTGCGCCCCGGCGACGCGGGGGAAGACGCGGCTGAGGCTGGCGGCGACGTCGATGGCCGGATAGTGGCCGGCTTGGCCCAGCTTGCGCGACAGGTAGATGTGGCCGTCGAGGATCGAGCGGACCTCTTCGCCGACGGGATCGCCGCCCTCCTCGTCCTCGATCAGCACCGTGTAGAAGGCGGTGATCGCCCCGCCCTCGATCGCCCCGGCCCGCTCGAACAGGCGCGGCAGTTCGGCGAAGACCGACGGCGGAAAGCCCCGGCGCACGGCAGGCTCGCCCACCGACAGGCCGATCTCGCGCAGGGCGCGGGCGAAGCGGGTGACGCTGTCCATCTGCAGCATGACCCGGCTGCCCTCGGCCCGGAACCCTTCGGCGATGGCGGTGGCGACGTGGGCGGCGCGCACCCGCTCCATGGCCGGGCGGTCGGAGGTGGAGACGATGACCACCGAGCGGGCCAGGCCTTCGGGCCCCAGGCAGTCGTCGAGGAACTCGCGCACTTCCCGGCCCCGTTCCCCGATCAGGGCGATGACGTTGACGTCGCTGCGGGCATGGCGGGCGAACATGCCCAGCAGGGTCGACTTGCCGCCGCCGGCCATGGCGAAGAGGCCCACGCGTTGCCCCTCGCCGGTGGTCAGCAGGGCGTCGACGCAGCGCACCCCCGTGGCGAAGGGCGTGTCGATCGGCGGACGGGCCAGCGGATTGGGAGCCTCGCCATAGACCGGGAACGAGCGCAGCGGGCCGGTGATCGGCCCCAGGCCGTCCAGCGGCTCGCCATGGGCGTCGAGCACGCGGCCCAAGAGCCCCTGCCCCACCCCGATCTCGCTGCGACGGGGACCGGCCACCACCTCGGCGTCGACGGCCACGCCCTCCAGGCGCGACAGCGGGGTGAGGATCGCCGCCCCGCCGTCGAGGCCGACCACCTGGGCCTTCACGACATGGCCGCCGGAGCGATCGACGATCTCGCATTCCTGGCCGATGCGAACGTCGAGGCCCGTGGCCCGGACCGTGGTGCCGAAGGCCTGGGCGACGCGGCCCCGGCGCTCGACGGTGCGGGCGCCGCGCAGAACGTCGCGCAGACGGTCCTCGGCCGGGGTTTCGGTGAGCGGGGCGTCGAAGCTCATGCGGCGGCCTCGCCGGCCGGAGCGGCGAACACCGCCTCAAGGGCCCGAAGCTGGGTCTCGAGCCCGGCGTGGGTGCGGCCCGAGGGGGTGTCGAGCACGCAGTCGCCGGCCGCCACGTCGGCGTCGGCGACCACCTCGATGCGGGCGTCGATCGACCACAGGCGACGGGTCACCGCGCCGGCGGCCTCTGGCGCGACGCGGACGCGGATCGGCTCTTCGGGCAGCAGGTCGCGGGCGGCCTGCTCGGCCAGGGCGGCCAGCACCTCGTCGGGGGCCAGGCCGGCGGCGATGCGGCGGACGATGTCGAGCGCCAGGGCGCCGGCGCTGGCCCGCAGGCGGTCGCGCTCGACCTGCAGGGCGGCGTGAACGCTGGCCAGAGCCTGGGCGGTCTCGCGGGCGGCGGCGGCGGTTCCCTCGGCATGGCCCTGGGCGAAGCCGTCGCGCAGGGCGGCCTCGCGGGTCGCCTGGCGCAGGGCGTCGAGGGCGGCGGTCAGTTCGGCCGCGTCGCGCACGGCGCCGACGTCCTCGCGACGGATCACCGGCTGGTCGGTCAAGAGCGTGCCCGAAGGACCGGAAGACAGGAGCAGATAGGTCATGCGGCGGCCTCCAGCGCGCCGGCCTCGAAGGCCATGAAGAGCCCGCGCCCGGCATGCGCCGCGCCCAGGCCCCGGTCGGGATCGATCGCCAGCGGGGCGACCGCGAACAGTTCGGAAAGACGGGCGACGACGGCCGGACGGCGCCCGGCCTCGGCCAGCAGCACCCCGGCGCCGAGGGCGCAGAAGGCCTCGTCGTCGGCCAGCGCGCCTTCCGCCTGCGCAAACGCCGCGACCAGGCCGGGCGGCGAGGCGAGGACGGCGTCCAGGGCCGGCTCGCCGATGCGGCGGGCGACGCGGGCCAGGCGCCTGCCATCGATCGTGCGGCGCAGGATCTCGGCGCAGGCGGCCGCGGCGGCGAAGTCGGCCAGGCGCGCGCGGCGCTCGGCCGGCCAGGCGGCCCAGTCGGGAACGGCCGCGACGTCGGCGAAGGCCAGCGGCGTTCCGGCGCGGCCGGCCAGGCGTCGCGCCAGCCGCGCCGCGCGCGGGCCGACCGGCGCGGGAACGCCGATCGCCCCCAGCAGGCGGGCCTGGCCGACCAGGCGCTGTCGATCGGCGCGGGCGTTCATGCGGCCGGCGTCCCGGGCTCGGCCAGGGTCTTCAGCTTGCGGCGCGGCTTGCCCCGGCTGGTGCGGCTGAAGACATAGGCCCCCACCCCGCCGATGGCGGCGAGAATGGCGATGGCCGGCATCGTGAACGACCGGATCGGCGAGGCCGGGGTCGCGACCATCACCGGCTTGGCCGGAAACATCACCACCGTCACCTTGTCGTAGGGCAGGCCTTCGATGGAGTTGGTGACCAGGGCCTTGATCGAGCCCACCTGGCCGGAAAGATCCACGTCGGGGTTGTGGCGGATGAACACCGAGGCCGAGGACGGCTTCTGCTGCTCGGCCAGGGGATCGGCCTCGGGCACGGCGATGTGCACGCGGGCCTGCACCACGCCGTCGATCGACGAGATGGTCTGGCTGAGCTCCTGCGACAGGCCGTACATCAACCGCGCCCGCTGCTCCATCGGCGAGGAGACGAAGCCCTCCTTCTTGAAGACCTCGCCCAGGCTCTCGAACTTGTCGCGCGGGTAGCCCTGGTCGTGCAGCACGGCGACGGCCGACGAGAACTGCTCGGCGCGGGTCTTCAGCGCCCAGACCTTGCCGTCCTTGCTGCTCTTCGACGCCGAGACGTTGGCGTTCTGGAGCACGGCGACCATCTCGTTGGCCTCGCGCTCCGTAAGGCCGCCATAGAGCTCCTTCTCGGCGCAGCCCGTAAGGCCCAGCGCCGCGGCGACCAGGACGGCCGGCAGGATCTTGCGCATGGCCGCCACCCTCAGGCCTGCTGCCGGAACAGCTGCTGCAGGCCGTCGGACGTGCGGTTGGCGATGTTCGAGGTCAGCTGGCAGTTGAACATGAACTCGTGGCACTGGACGGTCAGGCCGATCATCTCGCCAGGCGTGATCGCCGCGCCCTTGGCCTCGGCGGCCTTGGCGTGGGCGGCCAGGTTCGAGGCCTGGCTGTTGACGAACTCCAGCTGGTTGAAGACGCCCTTCATGGCCGGGGCCAGGGCCTCGGGACCGCCGCGCCCCGCCACCTGCGAGGCGCCGGCCGTGTGCAGGGCGTTCTGGAACTGGACGGCGTCGGTGAGGCTGGCGCCGTAGCCGACCTGGGCCACCTGGGGCGCGGCTTCCTGGGGCATGGCCAAGGCGGCCGCCGAAACGGGATCGAAGGACATGGCGTCCTCTCCTGAAAGACGCGCCTAGTTCTTGCGGGCCATGGTTTCGAGGGCGCGGCCGACGCTGTCGACCGAGGTGGATTCCGAGTTGGCCATGAAGTTCATGCGCAGGCTCTCGGCGGTCAGCTGGGCCATGACCGAGGGCTTGTCCTCGCCGCCGGGGCCGATCTGGTCGGAAAGCTCGGTGATGCGCACGGCCTGCTGGTCGAGCACCTGGCCCCAGGCGTGGGCCATGGCCTCGAACCAGCTGCCAGGCCGGTTCTTGTTGTTGGAGCCCAGCAGGCTGGGCGCCACGCCGGTCGTGCCGAAACCGGAAATGCTGCTGTCGGACATGGTGGTTTCTCCTCGTATCGGGTTGGATTTTCAGAACATCAGGCGGGTGGTGGCGCCGTCCTTCTCGACGACGACGGCCTGGCTCTCGACGCCGACGATGCGGTCGCCCGTGGGCAGGGTGGAGCCGGCGAAGTAGCGGGCGCCGTCGGCGGTGGCGACGTAGCCGGCGTCGCCGCCGACCACCGCCACCACGCGCTTGCCGGGGCCCTGGTCGAACACCGCGCCGAAGCGGTCGCCGCCGGCCGCGCGGGCCACGTCGAGAGCGCGCAGGCCCTTGACGTCGTGCAGGGCGATCTTCTCGACCTTGGCCACCTCGGCCGAGGGACCGGTGACCTGCACCTGCACGCGGCCAAGGCCGTTGGGGCGGGCGGTGGCGGCCAGGCCGTTGGCCTGGAAGACGTCCTCGACGTTCTGGGCCAGGCCCTCGCTGGTGACGACCTCGACGCGGGCGGGCAGCTCGCGCGAGCTGACCAGGCGCGCCAGGCGGGCCTTCTCGGCGTCGCGGTTCAGCACGCCGGCGATAACCAGCTTGCCGTCGGCCTCCGGCTGGACGGCCAGGGCGCCGTAGCCCTCCTGGCGCAGCAGGGCGTGGACCTTGGAGGGGCTGGCCTCCTGGCCGCCGAAGCGCGGCACGTTGGCCACCGCATAGGTGACGCAGGCCAGGGCCGCGCCGAACACCAGGGCCGGCACGAGATGGGGCGTGGAGCCGACCACCCGGACGCCGCGGTCCAGCGTGCGGCGCAGCAGGCTGCGGCCGTCCTCGAAGAGGTCGCCGCCCTCCTCGGCCGACGGCGCGGCGGCTTCGGCGGGACCCGAGGCGGCCAGGAGGCGCTCGGCCTCGCGCCAGCGGGGGCTTTCCTCGACGCCGAGGGCCAGGGCGTTGTCGCCGACGATCAGCGGCACGTAGCAGGGCAGCACGGCGCGGGCCGGGGCTTCCAGCCGGTGGCCGAGCATCTCGACCTGGCCGGAGACCACCTCGATCTCGGCGGCCTCCTCGCCGGCGGTCAGGCGCACGCGCACGCCCCTGGCGCTTGCGTCGCGCAGCACGATGTCGGCGTCGAAGCCGTGGCCGAGCTCGGCGCTTTCGCCGGCCGGCAGGGGCAGAAGGGCGCCGGCGACCCGGCCCGACAGCACCTTGACGACCAGGGCCTCGGACGGCGTGGCGGCGGGAACTTCGGTCGGCTCTTCGGACAGCAGGGCGTGATCGGTCATGGGCCTAGCTCGGATTGGGGATGGGTTTCATCGTGCCGTTGGGTTCCGGCGCTGGTGGCGGCGCGGGCGGCAGCGGCTGGGCGGGCCCGCGCGGGGCCGACTTCGGCGGCGGCTTGCGGTCGGACGGCAGCTTGGGCGCGGCCGGCAGGGGCGCGTTCTCGAACCCCGAGGCCGGCGCGTCGTAGCGCAGGCCCGCCTGGGTGGTGGAGCGCGGCGCGGCGATCGAGGCCAGGCGCGGGGTGATCAGGAACATCCGCTCGATGCGGCCGCTGCTGCGCGACTGCACCTTGAAGAGGTTGCCCAGCACCGGGATGTTGCCCAGCACCGGGATCTTCTGCGAGCCGGTGGTGTCGGACTGCACGGTCATGCCGCCCAGCAAAAGGCTTTGCCCTTCCTGGATCAGGGCCTGGGTGTTGAGCGCGGCGCGGCGGACGACGGGAATGTTGTCGACGCTGGCGTTGGTCAGCGAGCCGTCCTCGATGGTCACCAGCATGCGGATGCGGGTCTGGGTCCCGTCGCGGGTGACGTGCGGGGTGACGCGCAGGGTGGTGCCGGCGGTGACGTTGAAGAGGTCGACGTCGCGCTCGCCGGCCAGGCGGACATAGAAGTCGCGGCTGTTCTCGAACACCGCCTCGACGTTCGACAGGGTGACGATCTGCGGCCGCGAGACGACGCGGGCCACGCCTTCGGTCTCCAGCGCGTTCAGGCGGGCGGCGAAGTAGTCGCCGTTGCCGATGATCGTCGAGGCGACGAGGCCCTGATAGGGCTTGGGCGAGGTTTTGCCGCGCACCAGGTTGCCGTCCTCCAGGCCGGCCGGCGCGTCGGGACCGCGGCCGAACTGGATGCCGCCATTGCCATCGTCGAAGCGCCAGTTGACGCCCAGGTCGCGGGCCTTGGTGGTGTCGATGTCGATGATCGCCGCCTCGACCTCGAGCAGTTGCGGCTCGACGTCCAGAGCGCGGACCAGCTCCTCGTAGGCCGACATGCGCTCGGCCACGTCGCGGACGATGACGGCGTTGAGGCGGGTGTCGGCCTGCACGCGGACGGGGTTCTGCGGCGAGTAGACGCCGGTCTGCTCGTTGGCCAGGGGCATGCCGAGCGTTCCCTGCCCGTCCTGGCCGCCGTAGAAGGCGCCGCCGGGATTGGGCGTGCCCAGCGTCGCCAGCCCCTGGCCGCGCAGGCCCTGGACAGCGGCGGGGATCGGGGTCTCGCTGCGGGCGGCGGCCCCGGCCCGCTCGTTGGGGTCGGAACTGACCAGCGAGCGGATGATCGAGGCCACGCCCGGAATGGTCACCTGCTTGGCGCCGACCGTCAGGTTCACGTCGTCGGCCCAGCCGTAGCGCAGGTAGAAGACCCGATACTGCAGGGTCGGCGACGCGGCCTCGGCCTGCACCCCGCCGCGGGCCAGCTCGTCCACTTGCTGCAGGAAGCGCGGCGCGCCGGTGGCCACCAGCATGTCGCCGGTGGCGCGCAGGGTGTTGCGGTTGTCGAGCAGGCCCAGCTGCCGGGCCGCCCGATCGACCCGCCGCGAGGCCGAGCCCGAGATCGGGAAGCTGCGGCTGGACAGCTGGGCGGCGGTGTACACATAGGCCGCCCCGCCGTCGTAATAGGTGACGAGGTCGAAGGCCTTGGAGATGTCGGCGTCGATCTTGGCGGCCGGGCCGCGGAACACGCCGTTGATCGTGCCGGCGACCTGCGAGGAGATCACCACCGGCACGCCGATCTGGTTGTAGAAGTTCTGCAGGAACTGGGCGATCGGCTGCTCGCGCGCGGTCAGGTCGACGTTGCGCGCGCCCAGCGGAACCTCGCCGGCGCGGACCTGGGGCGCGGCAGCGATCAGCGCGGCGGCGATCGCCGCGGCCACGCCGACTCGGGCGGCTTTACGGACAACGACGGAATCCTTCGGAAGCGACATTCTGTCTCCGGGTTCAGGCGGCCGCGGACTCGGGCGGCGGCGGGTCGGGATCGTTGGGCACTACGGTCAGGGGCTCGCGCGGGAAGGCCACGCGGCCGGCCACGTCCAGCCGCAGGGTCGGCAGCAGTTCGTGGAAGGACAGGACGCCCAGGTCGAAGGCGCGGGCCTCGATCAGCTTGCGCACGTGCCGGCGCAGGTCGATGGCGGCCAAGACGACGGTCGCCCCCGTCTCGTCGACCTTGGCCAGCAGGGCGTCGGTGACGCGACGGCTCATCTCCGGGTCCAGCGCCAGCTGCTGGGCGCCGCCGCCGGTGCGGATGGCCTCGCGCAGGTGCTGCTCCAGGGCCGGCTCCAGCACTACCGCCCGCAGTTCGCCGTCGGGAGCGTAGCGGTGGCTGATCTGGCGGCGCAGGGCGACGCGGGCGAACTCGGTCAGGGCCAGCGGATCCTTCTCGCGCTGGCCGGCGTCGGCCAGGGCTTCGAGGATGTCGCGCTGGTTGCGCAGCGGCACCTCCTCCTCGGCCAGGCGTCGCATGACCTCGGCGATGCGGGCCAGCGGCAGGGCGCGGGCGGCTTCCTTGACGACTTCGGGATACTCGCCCCCGGCGCGGGTCAGCAGGTTGCTGGCCTCCTGGATGCCGACGAACAGGCCGGCGTTGCGGCGCAGGGCCTGGCGCACGGCGTCCTGCAGCTCTGACAGGTCGGCCGGATGGGAGAGCTCGCCAGCGCCGATCGGGGCCTCGAAGGCCAGCAGGCGCCAGCGCGGGCTGCCGGCCCCCTCGCCGTAGTGGAACGAGGCGCGCGGCAGGGCCACGCCCAGGCGCAGCTCGAACTCTTCCAGCACCTCCTCCAGGCCCCGGGTCATGACGGCGGCCTCGTGGCGGCGCACGGCCTCGCCGTCGAGTTCGAGCAGCAGCGGCACCACGGGCTGGGTCTCGGTGGGCTTGGTGCGGGCGGCGGCCGGCGAGGCCTTGGCCTCCTCGGCGGCGGCGCGGCCCGGCGCGATCTTGCGGGTCACCCGGGCGCGGATGTCGGCGTCGACCAGGGCGCCGGTGACGATGGCCACGCCCCCCAGCAGCAGGAACACCAGCACCGGGAAGCCGGGCACCAGGGCCATCAGCCAGCAGATGCCGCCGGCCACCAGGAACACCCGGGGCTTGGCCGCGAACTGCCGGCGCATGGCGTCGCCCAGGTGGGTCTCGCTGTCCTCGTCGGTGGTGCGGGTGACGATCAGGCCGGCGGCCATGGCGCCCAGCAGCGCCGGGATCTGGGTGACCATGCCGTCGCCGATGGTCAGGATCGAGTACTTGTGGATCGCCGAGCCGAAGTCGAGACCCTGCTGCAGCATGCCGATGGCCAGGCCGCCCAGCAGGTTGATGACCACGATGATGATGCTGGCGATGGCGTCGCCTTTGACGAACTTCATCGCCCCGTCGAGGCTGCCGTGGAGCTTGCTCTCCATCTCCAGCACGCGCCGGCGGCGCTTGGCCTCGTCCTTGTCGATCATGCCCGAGCGCAGGTCGCTGTCGATCGACAGCTGCTTGCCCGGCATGGCGTCGAGGCTGAAGCGCGCGGCCACCTCGGCCACCCGCTCGGCGCCCTTGGCGATGACGATGAACTGCACGACGGTGATGATCAGGAACACCACCAGCCCGACCACCAGGTTGCCGCCGGCGACCATCGTGCCGAAGGTGTCGATGATGTGCCCGGCGTGGCCCTCGATCAGGATCATCCGCGTCGTGGCGATCGACAGGGCCAGCCGGTAGAGCGTGGTGATCAGCAGCAGGCTTGGGAACACCGAGAACTCGACGATCGTCGAGATGTAGATCGCCACCAGCAGCAGCATGACGCCGAAGCAGATGTTGACCGCCACCAGCGCGTCGAGCGCCAGGGCCGGCAGCGGCAGGATCATCAGGGCGACGATCGCCACCACGCCCGCCACCAGGAACAGGTCGCTGAAACGCGCCACCACGCCCTGGCGCGGCCGCCTTTGCAGGCGCTTGAGATAGCCTTCGACGCTCATGGGGAAATCCGTCCTCAGAAGCCGCCGCGGGCGGAAACCAGGCCGCGATAGCGGTCGAGGACGCTGGTCACGTAGCCTTGCGTCTCGCGATAGGGCGGGATCTTGCGGCCGTACTTCATGACGGCCCCCTCGCCGGCGTTGTAGGCCGCCAGCACCAGTTCCAGGTCGTTGCCGAAGTGGCCCTGCAGGGTCTTCAGGTAGGCCGCGCCGGTGCGGATGTTGACCATCGGGTCGTCCAGCTCGACGGCCGGGTCGCGCACCCCGAAGCGCTTGGCGGTGGCGGGCATGATCTGCATCAGGCCGCGGGCGCCCTTGGGCGAGATCGCCCCCGGATTGGCCCGCGATTCCACGTGCATGACCGCCTGCAGCAGGTCTGGATCGATGTCGAAGTCGCGGCCGGCGGCGGCCACCAGCGGAGCGTAGAGGGCCGGTCCGCGAGCGCCCCTGACGATGACCACCGGCGCCGGCGCGATACGTCCGGCAGAGATAACGGCGGTCGCCATCTGGGGTCCGTCATAGAGACGGAGCTGTTCCGACACCCCTGTCGGTTGTGTTTCCTGAACGCAATCTATGCGCGCCAGCGAGAACTTTTCATTGATCGGGAGAGCGCTGCTGAACTTCAAGCCGTCAGCCGTGACGCATTCATATGCGAACACTGGACTTGAACAAAATAAGACTAAACACACGCTCGACGCCACTACGCGGAACTTGCGCATAAATTTGTCCCTCTATGCAGCGCCCCGCCTGTGCATACTACCCATTCAAAAGCTAACTTTCGCAGATCAATCCTGTCAACCTCGGAGTTAAAACAATTTTCATACTCAGTATACTGCTTACCAGACAACATATTCTATGGCTCAGCTTAACCACTACTATGGCTAAGCTCGCCGCTTTTTGGCCATGATTGCCGCCATTGTCGGCATCTCACCGGTCGGCGAACGTCCGACGCCCTTCGCGATGACGCCAGAACACACGCTATGGCTGAGAAGAACGACGGCGGCGACAAGACGGAGAAGCCGACACCCAAGCGGCTGTCGGACGCCCGCAAGAAGGGCGACGTCCCCAAGTCCAAGGACCTGACCTCCACCGCGGTGCTGGGCGTGTGGCTGCTGCTGGGGGCGATGACGGCGGGCTTCGCCTTCGACCGCCTGGGCGGGTTGTTCGACGAGGTGTTCGCGGTCATGGACCGGCCGTTCGCCGAGGCCTGGCCGATCGCCGGCGCGGCCGCCGGCAAGGCCTTCGTGCTGCTGACGGCGATCACCTTCGTACCCGTGGCGATCTTCGGCATGCTGGCCGAGTTCGGCCAGGTGGGCCCAGTCTTCACCTTCGAGAAGATGAGCCCGAAGATGTCGCACATGAACCCCGGCGAGGGGCTCAAGCGCATGTTCAGCCTGGACAACCTGTTCGAGGTGGCCAAGTCGCTGGCCAAGACCCTGCTGCTGGGCCTGTTCACCTGGATCGTCGTGGCCCTGTCGTTCGACAAGCTGATGGCCCTGCCGGCCGGCGAGGCCGACGGGGCGCTGTCGGCCTATGGCGGGCTGACGTTCAAGCTGCTGGCCGGCACGGTGGTGCTGTTCGTCTTCGTGTCGCTGCTGGATCTGGCCTACCAGCGCCACAGCTTCACCAAGAAGATGCGGATGAGCCGGCGCGACATCCGCCAGGAAATGAAGGATTCCGAGGGCGATCCGCACGTGAAGGCGCACCGGCGGCAGCTGCACCAGGAGTGGGCGCAGCAGAACGCCGCCCAGGCCGCGCGCGACGCCTCGGTGCTGGTGGTGAACCCCACCCACATCGCCTGCGCCCTGGCCTACGACCCGGCCGAGCACGCCGCCCCGGTGCTGCTGGGCAAGGGCGAAGGGCCGATCGCCCAGACCATGCGCGAGGCGGCCGAGGAAGCCGGCGTTCCGATCATCCGCAATGTCGAGCTGGCCCGCGCCCTGCGCGACAAGGCCGCCATCGACGACATCGTGCCCCAGGACCTGTTCGCCGCCGTGGCCGAGGTGATCCTGTGGGCCCGCCGGCTGAAGGACGAGCAGGCCAGGGCCGCCGCCGAAGACCCGCCGGAAGGGCCGCCGCCCGGCCCCAGCTTCCCGCCCCTCCCCTAGCCGCCAGACGGAGCCCTCGTGAGCGCCATCCTCGACCTGCTGACCGTCGCCATCGCCCTGGCCATCGTGCTGGGCCTGGCCTTCTTCTCGCTGAAGCTGCTCAAGCGGGTGCAGGCGGGCCCGGCCAGCGACGACCAGATTCGCTACCTGCGGGCCCTGCCCGTGGGCCAGCGCGAACGGCTGACCCTGGTGGCCTATCGCGACGAGGTGTTCCTGCTGGGCGTCACCGCCGGCCAGATCACCGTGCTGGACCGCCGCACCCGCACGCCGGAAGAGATCGCCGCCGAAGCCCGCGCCGCCGACGAGGCCCGCACGCGCGCGGCCCAGCCCTCGGCCGCCATGCGCCGGCTGATAGGGAAAACCCTAGCTAGGGAACGACCCGACTACTGACGATCGACCCGCAATGGTTGTCTTGCGGCGTCAGGTCGCAGCGATGAACGCGGGACCGAGGACAGCAAGATTTCAAATCGCGGAGTTCGAAACATGTCCGGCATCTTCAGCGGCGGCGGTCTCAACATCGGCAGCCTGTTCAGCACCGTCGCCCTGGCGGCGCTCACCGGCGGCACCTCGCTGGCCTTCCAGTCGATCTTCCAGCAGATCATCAGCTCGGTCGCCAGCCAGGTGATCCAGCAGGTCGGCCAGCAGCTGGGCCTGCCGCAGGGCGTGATCGACCTGGCCCAGGGCGTGTTCCAGGCCGCCAGCGGCAATCCGGGCGGCGCGGCCCAGAGCCTGACCGAAGCGGTCCAGGGCGCGGCCGACACCTTCGGCTTCAGCCCCGCCGAACAGGGCGACCTGCAGCGCACGGCCGAGGACGTGGCCCAGAGCTGGACCAACTCGATCCTGGAAAGCGTCCGCGACGGCGGCGAGGGCAAGTCGACCAAGGGCGACAGCTTCCTGGTCGCCCTGGCCAAGGCGCTCGGCAAGGTGATGGACGGCAAGATGGGTCAGATGAAGGCCAAGACCGACGAACTGGGCGGCCTGGACTCCAAGGACTCCAAGTACGGCCAGCTGACCGCCGAGATCCAGGCCCTGGGCCAGGAGATGAACATGGTCAGCCAGGCCCTGAACAACTCGATCAAGTCCATCGGCGAAGCCGGCTCGACCCTCGCCCGCAAGGGTTAAGCTCAAGCTCTACAGTAGAAAAGGCAGGCGGCCATCTGGCCGCCTGTCGTTTTCTTGTCAATATTGCACGTCAGGGTTGGAAAAACAGTGGAGCACACCGGATGACCCGCCGTCTCGTTCCCGCGCTCAGCGCCGCCGCCGCCCTGATGATCGGCCTGCCGGCCGCGGCGCAGGACTTCTCCAGCATCGGCACCCAGTACATGGACTTCGGCTCGTCGATGATGTCGGTGGGCCAGATGAACAACGTGCTGGGATCGACGGTCCAGCGCGGCGGACGCACCCGCTCCACCGCCGCCAGGCCCGCGCCCGGCGCCAGCCTGTCGGCCCAGCGCGGCGCCGCGGCGGCCAACACCCGCTACCGCCCCTCGCCCGCGGTCTCCAGCCGCGTGCGCGGCCAGTTCGCCGACTTCGTGGCCAAGCGTGATCCGACCAACGGCGACCGCCTGCGCCAGGCCGTGCAGCAGAAGGACCTGCTGGGCGCCTGGGAAAAGCACGTCGCGGTCGACGGCCTGCGGCGCGGCGACGTGGCCGACGCCATGACCGCCTACTGGGTGCAGAACTGGCAGATCGCCAACAACGTGCCCTTCGCCAACCGCGCCCAGGTGCAGGGGGTGCGCGGCCAGGTCGCCCAGGCGCTGGGCTCCAACCCCGCCTTCGCCCGCCTCGACGACGCCGGCAAGCAGGAGATGGCCGAGGTGTTCATGCTGAACTTCGTGGCCCAGGGCTCGGCCTTCTCCGACGCCAACGCCAGGAAGAACACCACGCTCAGCCGCCAACTGTCGGAGGCCGCCGTGGCGCGCTTCCGCAACGAGATGAGCATCGACCTGCGGCAGCTGAAGCTGACCGAAGCCGGCTTCGTCCGCTGACGGACTGGGGAAAACCCCAATAGCGGCGGCGAACGGCCCGGCGCAGGCTGCACTTCAGGAGGCCCCGGCCATGATCGTGCAAGACCCTTCCGCCGCCGCCCGCGCCGCCGCGGGCCCCGCGCCGCGCGCCGGACGCCTGGACGAGGCCGTCGACCGCTTCACGCGCACCGGCGAGGTGGACGCCGCGGCCTTCGCCGCCGCCGGTCCCGCCCAGACCGCCCAAGCGCTGGAGGGCCTGCCGCCCGCCCAGCGCGGCGCCCTGGAAGGCGCGCTGCTGGCCAAGGGGCTGGGCGGCCTGCTCGACGGCGTCGGCGGCGTGGTCGACGACACCGTAGGCGTGGTGGAAGATACGGCCGACACTGTGGCTGATCCCGTGGTCGAGACCCGCTCGGAGCGGGTCAACGGCGACTTCCAGGCCGCCGTCCACGACGAGTGGTGGAGCCAGATGCGCGGCCAGGCCTGGATGGACGTTACCCTGGCGGTGCACAACAAGCTCGATCGCCCCGCCGCCGCCCTGGCCAACCTGACCCGCGTCGACGACGGCGGGTCCTGACAAAGAGCGCAGGGCTAGAGGGCCCCCGCCCCAACGCGTGTCATCCCGGCCGGAGGAACGCGCCAGCGGTCCGCAGCGCCGGGATCTCCCACACCTGCAGTATCGGAACCGTAGGAGATCCCGGCGCTCCGCTTCGCTGCGGCCGGGATGACAATGTGGTTGGTCGGAGATGGTGATCCGCCCCCCTAGACCGCCCTCAGTTCGGCGGTGGCGCCGTCGATGATCCGCACGAACTGCTCGACGACGTCCGAGCGCGCCGCGCCTGGGGCCGGCTCGCGCTGCAGGCCGGCGGCGACCGAGCGCAGCAGCGGCTCGACGATTGCCGAGGGCGTCAGGTGCGGCTTGTCCGCGGCCTGGGCGCGCAGTTCGCGGGCGAAGTCGGCCAGCACCCGCTCGATGCGGCCGGCGTCGACCGGCGAGGTGGCCGACAGCCGGCCGGCCACCGACTGGCCGCTCTGGGCCGCCAGGATCCGCAGGTCCGCGCCCACCTGGGCCATGCTCGACTGGCCGTGCTCGGCCCAGACGAAGGCGGCGGCCTGGCCGCGATCGCCGCCGCGCAGCGGATCCACCAGGGCCGCGCCGGCGACGGTGGCCATCGCCTCGATCGCCAGCCGCGCGACTCCGGCCCGCGCGGCCGTGGTCGACGGCGTCCAGGTGGAGAGGTCGGCGCCCGAGGCGCGCTCGACGGGACGGATCATGACGCGCCCCCCTCGACCTTGACGACCCGCAGGGCCGGCTTCAGCGCGCTCCAACCGACCTTAGCGCCGATCGCGCGCTGGCTGTTGCGGCCGTCGGCCAGTTCCTCGTTCTCGCCGTCGAACTGCACGACGACCAGGCGCTTGCCGCCACGCTCGATCGCGAACCGGGCCCAGGGATAGCCGTCCAGGATGGTCAGTTGCGCATCCGGCAGAGCCGACGACAGGTCGGCGACGCTGTCGCCTTCCGAGATCGCGCCCGGCGCCTGGCGCACATAGCGGCCGGAAAGGTCGGCGCCGACGCCGCAACCCTGGAAGTCGGTGCTCACGCTCGCCGTCTCCGCATCGAGGATCACCTGCGCCGTGGCCGGGCGGGCCGCCAGGTCGGCCGCGCCGAGGCTGATGTTCGTTCCTTCGAAGGGCACGACCCTGGCCTCGATGCGGCCGCTCCTCAAAGGCCCCTCGGCCTCGAGCTCGCAGTCGGCGGCGGTCGCCGCGCCGTCGGAAAGCGCGCCGCCCGACAGGCTGACGCGCCAGAGATCGCCCTTGGGGGTCAGGGTCAGCACGCCCCGGCGCTGTCCGCTCATCACATACTTGCCCGCAGGTCCCTGTGCGGTGCCGGCGGCGGCCATGGGTAGGGGGGGATCGGCCGCCGCCGGTCGCTCACAACCGGCAACGGCCAGCGCGAGGGCGATGAGGGTTGGGGGAGCAAACTTCATCGTCGGGTGATCCGGGGCGAGCCTTCGCGTCTCTCTGTTCAACGCCGGCCCGCCGCGGCGGTTCTCATCGGCCCAGCATGGCCAGGGCGTCCTGGCGTTCGCTGGCGAAGCGGTTGGCGACCGAGACCTGCACGGCGGCCGAGGCGCTGGTGAAATAGGCCAGCTGGCCCGCGTCGTTGCGCTTGCCGCGCTCGTCGTAGATCGCGTTGATCAGGGCGCGGTCGTAGGCTTGGCCGTCGGCGGGCGACAGCCCCTGCCCTTCCACCCTGGCCATCGCCTTGACGATGGCGCCGGTCTCCGGACCGTGCTGCACCGAGGTGGACCAGACCACGTCGCGGATCGCCGCCGAGCGGGTCGACAGGTCCAGGCCCGTGGCGCTGCTGACCGTGTCGAGCTGCACCTGGTAGTGGGTGCGCTGGATGTAGTCGTGCTGGGCGGCCTCGAACTTTTCCGGCTCGCGGGCGGCGATGGCCTTCCAGGTGGCGGTGAAGCTGGCCGAGCCCGGCGAGGCGCCGCCGAACTCGGCGGCCCACTGGCGGCCCTCGGCGGCCAGGAACTGCTGGGGCCGGCCGCGATTGCCCGCCAGCTGATAGGTGCCGTACGAGACGCCGCCGGGGTCGCCCGCGCCGCTCGACACCGTGCCCGGGCCGCGCCCGCCGGTCTCGTACTGCTCGGACAGGGCGCCGATGCGGGCGTCGCTCGAACCTTGCGTCTGCGTCGTGGTGGTCGCGCCGCCGGGCGGCCCCTGCCTGTCGACGTTCACGAGCACGTAGTTGAAGGCCTTCTGGCCACCCAGGCCGTTCCAGAACGCCTGGAAGTCGCCGGGCTTCAGCGTCTGGCAGCCGGCCGAGCCGGTGTTGGAATTGCCGCCGGCGTGGAAGAGGAACGAGTTGTCGGTGCTGACGCCCTTGCCCTTGGCGTCGCTGTCGTCGATGCGGCCGTCGTGGTTGGTGTCGCGCTGGATGGCGTGGCTTTCGGTCGGGCGCAGCACGTTTCCGAGGCTGGAGCTCGTGCTCTTCTGGAAGGTGACCGTGCCCTCGGCGATGCGGCCCAGCTCCTTGCGGCCGTCGCCGTTGAAGTCGGAGCCATAGCGGCCGTCGTACTGGGCCGAGGGCTCGGTGTTGGCGGCGAACTCGCGGACCTCGCCGCCCTTCTGCAGAACCACGATCCGGTCGTCATAGGCGCCCTTGCCGCCGTTGGCGTTCAGGCTGGTCTCGGTGCGCAGCCCCAGGATCACCTGCTTGCCGGCGGCGAGGTCGGCCTTGGCCTGGGCGTCGCCGTAAGCGTTCACGTAGCCCGCATAGAGCTCGTACTTCTGGCCCTGGCTCATGCCCTGGGTCGAGGGCAGCACGCCCGTGGCCTGGCCGTTCGTGGAGGGCGAAGTCGGGACCGCGTCGGTCGTGGCCGGCGCCGGCCGCGCCGCAGCGCCTCCGCCGGGGATCAGCAGGTCCTGGCCGACATTGATCAGGTTGGGGTTCGACAGCCGGTTGGCCTGGGCGATCGCCTGCCAGGAGACGCCGAACTCGGCGCCGATGCTGGAGAGATTGTCGCCCGCCGCGACGGTGTAGCTGCGCGGCTCGGCCGCCGCGCCGGCCGGCAGCGCGATCTCCTGGCCGGGCCGGATGACGTTGGGATTGGTGATCTGCGGATTGGCGCGGATCAGCGCGTCCAGCGAAACGCCGTGCTGATCGGCGATGGCCGACAGGGTGTCGCCGCTCTTGACGACATAGTCGCCGGAGCGCCCACCGCCGGAGCCTGAGACGGATGACTGGGTGTTGAGGGACACGGCGGTCATCGGGCACTCCTGGTACGGACGCTTTCCTGGGGAAGACGCTAGTCCCCGGGCCCCGGCGGCATAACTAGGGTTATCCCTAGCTAGGGACGCTCCCAGCTATCGACGCCCCCTGCCCCCAGCCATCGTCGCGCCAGTCGAGGCGCAACGGAGGCTTTCATGTCCGGTCTGAACGCAGCCGAGTCCATCGGGGCCTCCAGTCGCGCCGCATCCAGCGCCGCCAGCGTCTCCACCGAGGCTTCCGGCCTGCTGGCGGCCAGCCGCACCGGCGGCCAGCTGAACACCAGCGAACTGGCCGGCCAGCTTTCCGAGATCGCCAAGTCCGATCCGGCCAAGGCCCAGAGCCTGCGCGCGCAGATCGAGGCCGACCTGTCGCCCGCCGACCAGAAGCGCCTGGCCGACGACATGGACGCGGCCACGGCCGCCCAGAAGCAGGAGCTGATCCTCGACCTTGGCCAGATGGCGCTGGACGTGGCGGGCCTGTTCGACCCGACGCCGATCTCGGACGGCGTCAACGGGGTGATCTCGCTGTTCCGCGGCGACTTCCTCGGCGCGGGCCTGTCGGCCGTCAGCATGGTTCCCTACATCGGCGACGCGGCCAAGCTGGGCAAGCTCGGCAAGTGGGCCGAGACGGTGAGCAAGGCCGCGGACCTCGCCAAGGTCGACAGCGCCTTCGCCGCCGCCGCCAAGCCGGCGCTGGAAAAGCTGAAGGGCGCGATCGACGCCCTGCCGCTGGACAAGCTGCCCGACAGCGCCCGCCAGACACTGGAAACCGCCAGCCGCAAGCTGGACGAAGCCCTGTCGGTGCGCCCCCGCGTCGAGCTGGAGCAAGGCGCCAAGGGCGGCTGGAACGCCAAGCTGAACGGCGAACTGGCGCCCAACACCGACTATGTGGTCAGCGGCCGCTACACCTATTCCACCGACGCCAGCGGCCGCGTCGAGCAGGTGACCGGCACGCTCGACCTGAAGCACGCCGACCGCAACGGCTACCAGCAGACCAAGGCGGGCCAGGAAGGCGGGATCAAGGACGGGGTCGACGGCGACGAGGGCGGCCACCTGATCGCGGCGATCTTCAACGGCCCCGGCGAGCAGATAAACTACCACGCCATGGACGGCACGCTGAACAAGAGCGGCTGGAAGGTGATGGAGAACGAGTGGGCCGCCGCCCTGAAGGAGGGCAAGCAGGTCGACGTCGACATCAAGGCGGTGTTCGAGGGCGCCTCCAAGCGGCCCGACGCGTTCAGGGTGGAGTACGTCATCGACGGCAAGCCCTCGACCCGCACCTTCTTCAACGACTAGATTTGGCGTCCACGCCTCCCGGAGGATTCCATGGCCGACATCGACAGCCCCGAAGGCATCTACCGCCACGTCGGCCAGGCCCTGGCCGGCAGCGTGGCCGAGCCCTGGTCGGAGATCCGCCTGAACATCGACGTCATCGACGGCTCGGTGGGCCTGACGGGCGACTACACCAAGGCCGCCGGCGGCGTGGCCGACCTGGACGTGCGCAAGCTGGACTATTCGGTGTCGAAGGCGCTGCGCAACCTGCACCGCCTGACCGCATCGAGCGCCCACGAGCCGTGGTCGAAGGCGGTGTTCTCGCTGAAGTCGGACGGCGCGTTCGACCTGAAGTACGACTACGCGGCGGCGTAAGGCGCCACTCTTGGCCCACTGCGTCAGTACGGCATGACCGGAGTGACGATCGTGCCGTGAACGCCGATAGCGACCGCGGCGAGACAACACACGCCCACGGGCCAACGCCGCCATCCCTTGAAGAAGACCAGGAACGCCAAGCCAAAGCCGATCAACAGGATCTGGTAGAGCGTCCGGTCTAGACCCAGCGACATAGACAGCGGCAGATAGAAGATCGCCAGCAGCAGAAGCAGGCCGCTGGCGATGATCTGCCCGGTAGCGCCTGCGCGTCCCATCTACCCGCCTCCCCCTGTGTCGCCCGTTCCGAAGGACCCGGACGCCGGCTCACGATCTCTCGGAAATGGCGACGTTTCAACGCCCCCTGCGCCCCGGCGCCAGCAGCACGCCGGCCGCCGCGACCAGCATCGTCGTCGCCACGATCGCCGATGCCCGCAGGCCCGTGGCGATCCCCGCCCCGGCCAGCGCTCCGAAGATCGCCACCCCGGCCGCGCCGCCCACCTGGCGGCAGGCGTTGAGCACGCCCGAGGCCGCGCCGGCGTCGTGGCGGTCGACATTGGCCAGCAGGCCGCTGGTCAGGGCCGGAATGGCCAGCCCCATGCCGCCGGGGATCAAAGCAAAGCCCGGCAGCATGTCGAGTACGCCGCTGGCCGGTCCCAGCCGCGCGGTCAGGGCGTAGCCGCAGGCGGCGATCAGCACCCCGCCGCTGGTGACGGCCCGGACGCCGAAGCGTCCGACCAGGGATCCGCTGGCCAGGTTGGAGACGATGAAGGTGGCCGTCAGCGGCAGGAAGGCCAGCCCCGCCTTGCCCGGCGACCAGTGCAGGGTGCGCAGCATGTAGAGGCCGAGCACGAAGATCAGGCCGTAATAGGTGAAGTTCAGGGCCGAGCCGACGACCACCGCGCTCCAGGCCGGGCGGCTGCGAAAGACGGAGAGCGGCATGGCCGGATATCGGGCGTGGCGCTCGAACACCACGAAGGCCAAGGCCAAGATCAGGCCAGCGACGAGGGCCGCCAATGGCGCGCCGCCCCAGCCGCGATGACCGCCCTCGATCAGACCGCCGACCAGCAGGGTGACGGCGGCCACCGCCAGGGCTTGCCCCGGCAGGTCGAACGGGACCTTGGGCTTGGCCGGGGTCGCCGGGGCGACCAGCAGGGCCAGCACCGCCCCGATCGCGCAGAGCGGCAGGTTGACGAAGAACACCCAGCGCCAGCCCAGGGTCTCGACCAGCAGGCCGCCCAGAACCGGTCCGGCGGCGATCGACACCCCGCCGGCGGCGGTCCACCAGCCGACCGCGGCCGCGCGCCGGCGATCGTCGCCATGGGCGGCGTGGGCGATCAGGGCCAGGGACGGCGGGATCAGCAGCGCCCCGGCCGCCCCCTGCGCGACCCGGGCCAGGATCAGGCCCAGCGGCCCCGTGGCGAACCCGCAGGCCGCCGAGGCCAGGCCGAACAGGACCAGCCCCGCCAGGAGGGCCCGCTTGGGGCCGATCCGGTCGCCGATCGCCCCGGCCGACAGCAGCATGGCCGCCAGGGCCAGCACATAGGCGTCGACCACCCACTGCAGCTGGGCGGTGGGCGCGCCGAACGCGTCGCCGATCGCGTCCAGGGCGACATTGACGATGGTGACGTCCAGCTGGGTGACCAGGAAGCCGAAGCTGGCGGCGGCCGTGATCAGCGGCAGGCGGGAGGGCTGGGTGCTCATGGGCCTCGTCATGCGCCGTCCGCGCCGCCGGATGCTACATGCGTCGATGAACCATTGCGGCGACGATCGGGGTAGAGTGGCGCCATGGACGCCAATATCGCCAGCCCCGCCGCCCTGATCGGCGATCCGGTCCGCGCCGCCATGCTGCAGGCGCTGCAGGACGGCCGCGCCCAGCCGGCCGGGGCCCTGGCCTGGGCGGCGGGCGTCACGGCCCAGGCGGCCAGCAACCACCTCTCCAGGCTGGTCGAGGGCGGCCTGCTCAGCGTCGAGCGCGAGGGTCGCCACCGCTATTATCGCCTGGCTTCGGCCGAAGTGGCGCACGCCATCGAGGCGCTGTCGGCGATCGCGGCCCCGGTGCGGTCGCTGGAGGTTCCGCGCTCGCCCAAGGCTCGCGCCCTGCGCGACGCCCGCTGCTGCTATGGCCATCTGGCCGGACGGCTGGGCGTGAAGGTCGCCGACGCCCTGGTGGAGCGCGGGCTGCTCACGCCGGCCGACGACAAGCGCTATGCGGTGACGGACGAGGGCCGGGCCTGGTTCGGCGAACTGGGGATCGAGGTCGCCACCCTCGCCTCCCCGCGCGGCGTCGCCCGCCAGTGCCTCGACTGGACCGAGCGCCGGCATCACCTGGCCGGGCCGCTGGGCGTGAAGCTGCTGGCGGCGATGCGCGAGCGGGGCTGGCTGGCGCTGGAGGCCAAGGGACGGGCCGTGCGGCTGACGGCCGAGGGCGTGATCGCCTTGCGCGGCCTGCTCGGCGTCGGCCTGGACGACGACGGCCGCGTCGCAGCCTGAGGCCATTTTCCATCCCGTCATTCCCGCCCTTGTGGCGGGAAACCCTGGTTCCGCTCGCAAGGGCAGCGCAAGCAGCGTGCTGAGCACGCCGCCCCATCCGTACTTGCGGCCGAGAGAGGGGTTCCCGCCACAAGGGCGGGAATGACGGGATTTGGTGTTGGGCGCCGTAGATCCTGCCCCCACCGCACTAGGGAATTCCCCAACTATCCCCTCCCCGCCGCCGCGCGCAGCATCGCGGTCCTGACGAAGACGCCGAGGGACAGAGGGCCATGCGCATCGATGGCGGATCGGGGATCAGCGCGACGAGCGAGCGCTTCGACAGCAGCGCCGGCGCGCGGGTCGCCGTCGACGCCCGGGTGGCGGCCGAATGGGACGCGCCCGCCTCGCGGCCGGCGGTCGCCACCACGGCCCAGGCCGAGGTGCGGATCTCGGCCGCGGCGGCGGGCGGCGGCAAGTCCGCGGAACTGGCCGAAGCCCGGGTGCACATGGCCCTGGCCGCCGACGTCTACAACGACACGCCCAACCCGCCGCCGGGCTGGGAGGTGGCGAGCGCCGACGACCTGGCCCGCCTGGGCCTGGACGCCACCGACCTGGAAGAGCCGGGCTCAAGCTTCCGCGCCCGGGTCTATGTCGACGCCCAGGGCGACTATGTCGTGGCCTTCCGCGGCAGCCAGAACGCCGAGGACTGGCGTAACAACTTCCAGCAGGGCCTGGGGCTGGACTCCGGCCACTACGACAAGGCGCTGGTGATCGGCGAACGCCTGCGCACCGCGGGCGAGGACGTCACCCTGACCGGCCACTCGCTGGGCGGGGGCCTGGCCTCGGCGGCGGCGGTGGCCTCGGGCCTGTCGGCCGACACCTTCAACGCCGCGGGCCTGCACGAGGACACGCTGGAGGCGGCCCGGGCCGGCGGCGCGGCCGCCCCGCAGGTCGACGCCTACTATCTGGACGGCGATCCCTTGAGCCGCGTGCAGGACGGCGGCGACCGCTGGCTGGGCGCGGGCCTGGGCGGCCTGCTGGGCGGCATCCCCGGCGCGATCCTGGGCGGCCTGCTGGCCGACGCGCCGCCGGCCTATGGCGAACGCCACGTGCTGGCGCCGGTCGGGCCCGAAGGCCAGTCGGCGGGCGACGCCTCGCTGGGCGACCTGCACGGCCAGGCCTGGCTGTCGTCCAGCCTTGACGCGGCCTACCGCGCGGCGGCCAACTGAGGCTCGTGACCCGCACAGCAGCAATCGCCGCCCTGGCGGCTTCGATGGTGATGATGACGGACGCCGCGCTCGCCTCGTGTTTCGTGGGCGGAACCGCCCTGCCCGACAGCCGCTCGGCCTTGGCCGCCGCCGATCACGGCCAGGCCGGACGCGACCTGATGGCCGCCGTGCTGAAGGGCGACGTCGACGAGGCGCGCCGCCGCCTGCGCGCCGATCCGGCCCTGAAGGCCACGCGCGGCGGGCCGGGGGGCGACCTGCTCAGCCTGGCCATCGCCCGCTGCGACAAGCCGATGGTGAGCGCCCTGCTCGATCTGGGCGTCCCGCCCGACGGCGCCGCCGACGCCGTTCCGCTGAGCCTGGCCCTGCGCGCCACCGACCCCGCATTGGCGACGCAGCTGCTGTCCGCCGGAGCCAGCCCGCAGCGGCGCGCGGCCTACTGGCCCTTGAAGGCGGCGATCGGCCTCAACTCGCTGGGCGCGGTGCGGCTGCTCCTGCAGCATGGCGCCAGGATCAACGACCACGACGCCACCGGCGCGACGCCGCTGCGGCTGGCCGTGGAGCAGCAGAACTTCCGCATCGCCGACCTGCTGCTGGAGAAGGGCGCCGATCCCTGGGCCGTGGGAAGCAACGGCGAGACGGTGGGAACCGTGCTGTCCGGCCCCATGCGTCCCGGCGAGCCCGAGGAGCAGGCGGCCCGCCCGCGCGTGCTCGACGGCCTGAAGGCCGCCGGCTGGCGCATTCCGGGCGCGCCCGACGCCAAGGAGACCCGCCGGCTGGTGCTGACCGGCGCCTGGCCGCCGCCCGAAGCCCGCGCCGCCGGCTGGAAAAATCCGCCGCCGGCCGACGTCGCCGACCGGATGCGGCGCTTCTGGACCGAGAGCGGCGACAAGCGCCCGCGCTGACGGAATCACCCGCGACTCGCAGGCGATGCGATTCCATCGCCGACAGCGTCGCCGACGACGCGCAAAACGCGCGCCGAATGGCCGCCCAACAAGGGCTAAACATCTGATTTTAAAGGGGGATGGCGGAGACGGAGGGATTCGAACCCTCGATACCCTTTTGAGGTATGCCGCTTTAGCAAAGCGGTGCCTTCAGCCTCTCGGCCACGTCTCCTCCTGAGAGGGAGCGGTTCGATAGCCTGTTCGCTCGCGAATGACAATCGAGGCGTGAAGGAAAATCGCGTTAACGCGACGCTCAGACGGCCACGCTAGGTTGAACCCCGTTCTCCCGTGCGCAGAAGCCCAAGAGCGATCATGAGTTCCGCCCTCGCCCGCCCCGCGGACGCAAGCCATGCGTCAGCCGCCGAACGCAGCCGGCGCGGACCGTTCCGGCCGGAACGGCTGACCCCGGCTCGCGCCAGGGTGCAGATCCAGAACCTCACTCGCGCCCTCCGCATCGTCGATTCGATTCTCGCCGCCGCCCTGGCGCTCTGGCTGGCCCGCGATGGAGGCCTCGTCGCCCCGCTGGTGGGCGCGGCCGTCCTGCTGGTCGTGCTGCATGGCCTGGAAGCCTACGCCTTTGCCCATCGCGAGCCCCTGATCCGCCACCTGCTGCGCGTTGGCGCGGCCATCGGGGCCTCGGCCATCGCCGTGCAGGCCGTGGCGCTGACGCCGCTGGCCCGTGGCGAGCACGTCGTCGCCCGCTGGCTGCTGACCGCCCTGCCCGCCTTCGTCGCGCTGCACGCGACCTGGTGGGTCCTGGTCCGTCACGGTCGCCGCACCGGCAGGCTGACCCCCAACATCGTGCTGGTCGGCGCCACCACCAACGCCGAGCGGCTGATCGCCGCGGCCCTGCGCACCGGCGAGGTCAATGTGCTGGGCGTGTTCGACGACCGCGCCGCCCGCGCGCCCGAGGCCGTACTGGGCGTGCCGGTGCTGGGCGACACCAAGGCCCTGGTCGACCACCGCATCATGCCCTTCGTCGATCGCGTGGTGATCGCCGTCGAATCCACCGCCCAGGCCCGCGTCGGCCAACTGGTGGAGCGGCTGTCGGAACTGCCCAACCCCGTCAGCATGATCGTCGATGTCGGCGGCGACGCTGATCGCGACGCGGCCCTGTCGCATCTGGCCGACCTGTCGGGCGCCCCGACCGACGCCCGCCGGGCGACGGTCAAGCGAATCCAGGACCTGGCGGTCGCCGGCGTCGGCCTGATCCTCGCCGCCCCGGTCATGCTGGGCGTGGCCCTGGCCGTGAAGCTCGACAGCCCCGGCCCGATCTTCTTCCGCCAGCGCCGCCACGGCTTCAACAACGAGACCATCCTGATCTGGAAGTTCCGCTCGATGCGGCACGAGATGGCCGACGCCCGCGCCGCCCGCCAGATCAGCGCCGACGACGACCGCGTCACGCGGGTCGGCAAGTTCATCCGCAGGACCAGCCTCGACGAGCTGCCGCAGCTGTTCAACGTGCTGTCGGGCGAGATGTCGATCGTCGGCCCGCGCCCCCACGCCATCGGCATGATGACCGGCGACGTGGAGTCGGCCAAGCTGGTGGCGACCTACGCCCATCGCCATCGCATGAAGCCCGGCGTTACCGGTTGGGCGGCCATCAAGGGCTCGCGCGGGGCCGTCGACACGCCCGAGCTGGTGCGCCAGCGCGTGGCCTACGACGTCGAGTACATCGAGCGGCAGTCGTTCTGGCTGGACCTCTACGTGATCCTGATGACCGTCCCCTGCCTGCTGGGCGACAAGACCGCCGTGCGCTGACCATGTTCTGGCGTGGCGTCCTGGGCTACCTGCCCGTCAACATCGCCCAGGGGGTCGTCGGCCTCCTGACGATCGTGCTGTTCACGCAGATCCTGTCTCCGGCCGAGTACGGGATCTATGCGCTGGCGTTCTCGGTGCTGAGCCTGACCCAGACGGCGTTCCTGACCTGGACCGAGGCCGCCATGGCCCGCTTCCTGGCCCGCGCCGATGAGGACGGCCGCCTGCCCGACCACTTCGCCACCCTCTATCGCCTGTGGATCCTGATGGCCCTGGCGATCCCAGTGCTGGCCGCCTTGGTGCTGCGCTTCTGGCCGATGGCCCCGGCGCTGAAGGCGGCGATCGCCGCCGCCTTCGCCGCCGCGGCGGTGAAAAGCCTGGCCAAGATGTCTCAGGAGCGCCGCCGCGCCGCCGGCGAGGTGTCGGGCGCGGCCCTGCTGGACGTGATCCAGACGGTCGGCGGCTTCGCCCTGGGGCTGGTGCTGGCCCTGGTGGGCCTGGGCGGCGCAGCCCCGATCCTGGGCACGGGCGCGGTCGCGCTGCTGTGCCTGGTGTTCGTGCTGCCGACGGACCTCAAGCGCCTGAAGGGCGGAAGCTTCGACAAGGCCATGGCCAGGACCTACGCCGCCTACGGCGTGCCGGTGGCCTTCTCGCTGATCCTGGCGCTGGTGCTGTCGACCACCGACCGCTTCCTGCTGGCCGCCTTCCTCGACGAGAGCGCGGTCGGCGTCTACCACGCCGGCTATTCGCTGGGCTCGCGCACGCTGGACGTGGTGTTCATCTGGCTGGGCATGGCCGGCGGTCCGGCCATGGTCGCGGCGCTGGAGCGCGGCGGCCGGCCGGCGCTGGTGGAAAGCGCCCGCGAGCAGGCCGACTTCATGGTGCTCTTGACCCTGCCGGCCGCCGTCGGCCTGGCCCTGGTCGCCCGTCCGCTGACCGAGGTGATGATCGGCCCGGCCCTGCGCGAGGGCGCGGCGGGCGTGACGCCGTGGATCGCCGCAAGCGGCTGGCTGTCGGGCGTGACCACCTATTACCTGCTGCAGGCCTTCACGCTGGGCCGGCGCACGACGATGCTGAGCGCCTGCATGGCGATCCCGGCCGGCGCCAACCTGGCGCTGAACCTGATCCTGATCCCGCGCTTCGGCCTTTCCGGCGCCTTGTGGGCGACCACCGCCAGCTACGCCCTGGGCGCGATCGCCGCCGGCGTGTTGGGCCGCAAGGCCTGCGCCCTGCCGATCCCGTGGGAAACCCTGGCCAAGACGGGCCTGGCCTGCGCCCTGATGGCGGCGCTGGTGCTGGCCCTGCCCGACATCGGCGGTCTCTTCGAACTGATCCTCAAGGCCGGCCTCGGCGCGGCGACCTTCGGCGGCGCGGCCCTGCTGCTCGACGCCGGCGGCGCCCGCGCAAGGCTGGCCGTCATCACCCGCAGGTTCCGCACCGCATGAGCGCCCCGATCACCGAAACCGTGACCGACAACGCCGCCTGGGCCGGCGCGACGCCGCGCCTGTCGGTGCTGATCCCCACCTATCGCGACGACCCGGCCGCCCTGCTGCGCGCGTTGGACGGGAAGGACGCTTCCGCCGAGATCGTGGTGCTGGACGACGGCGGCGGCGACGAGGCCCTGGCCGCGCGGATCGGCAAGATCACCGCGGGCCTGAAGCGCCCCGCCCGCTTCGTACGCCTGTCGCGCAACGCCGGCCGCGCCCAGGGCCGCAACCGCCTGGCCGCGCACGCCCGGGGACGCCACCTTCTGTTCCTCGACAGCGACATGCTGCCCGACCCGAAGGACTTCCTGGCCCGCTGGCTGGCGGTGGCCGCCGACGACGCCCCAGTGGCCTTCGGCGGCTTCACGCTAGACCAGACCCCTATCCGTCCCGAGCACGCCCTGCATCGGGCCATGGCGCTGAAGAGCGACTGCACGCCCGCCCCGCAGCGGTCCCAGGCGCCGGAGAAGCACGTCTTCACCTCCAATCTGCTGGTGCGTCGCGACGTCTTCGAGACCATCGCCTTCGACGAGGGCTTCGCCGGCTGGGGCTGGGAGGACGTCGAATGGGCCATGCGGGTGGCGCGCGCCCATCCGATCCTGCACGTCGACAACACGGCCACGCACCTCGGTTTGGATCCCGCGCCGGTGATGGCCGCCAAGTACGAGCAGTCGGCCGCCAACTTCGCCCGCGTGGTGGCCGCCCACCGCGACGTGGTCAGCGCCTATCCCAGCTACAAGGTCGCCAAGGCCCTGAAGGCGGTTCCGCTGCGCGGGACCTGGCGGCCCTGGCTGAAGGCCGTCGCCCTGGCCGAGAGCCTGCCCACCCCGCTTCGCGCCTTTTCCATGCGGCTCTATCGGGCCGCCCTCTATTCGGACGCCGTGTGATGACCGCAGTCGAGCAAACCTACGAGAAAGTCGACGCTTACGAGCCGGACCGCTCGCTGAAGGGCAAGGTGCGCCGCCGGCTGATCCGCCTGCAGCACCGCCGCCCGGCGCGGGTGAAGCTGGAACGGCCGATCGTGTCGTTCAGCTTCGACGACGCGCCCGCCACCGCCTGCGAGGCCGGGGCCCGGGTTCTGGAAAGCCGGGGCTTTCGAGGCACCTACTATTTCGCCGCCGGCCTGACCGGACGCGACGGCCCGATGGGCCGCTACGCCACCGGCGAGGACGCCGCCCGGCTGCACGCCGCCGGCCACGAGATCGGCTGCCACACCTTCAGCCACCTCGACTGCGGCCAGGCGACGACGCAGGTCGCGCTAGCCGACGTGGCGCAGAACACCGACGCCCTGGCGGCGTGGGGCGTGGGAAACGCGGTGAGCTTCGCCTACCCGTATGGCGACGTGGCCGCGCCGGCCAAGACAGCCCTGGCCGGCCGCTTCAAGACCCTGAGGGCCCTGCACCACGGCCTGATCGCCAACGGCGCCGACCTCAACCAGGCGCCGGCGGTCGGCATCGAGGGCGAGGACGGCGAGCAGGTGGCCCTGCACTGGCTGGACCAGGCGCACCGTCGAAAAGCCTGGCTGATCCTCTACACCCACGACGTGGCCGAGCAGCCGTCGGCCTGGGGCTGCACGGTGGAAGCGCTGGAGCGGCTGGTCGACGGCGCGGTCAACGCCGGCTTCGACGTGGTGACCGTGGCCGAGGGCGCCCGACGGATCGGGCTGTAGCGCCTACTGACGCGTCCGCGAGGTCATCCCTGCCGCCGCCGCGTCGTCGGCCATCTGCGGGTCGATCTCGGGCGCGGGCTTGGGCGTGGCGGGGGGAGCCTCGACGACCGGCGGCTTTTCGGGCTCGGGCGCGACCGCCGGCGGCGGGGCCTGGGCGGCGGGCGTGCGGGTGGTGGCGGCGCTGGCCGCATCATCGGCCGCGGTGCGGACCTCGGCGCCTTCCTCGTAGCCGGAGCTTTCGAAACCGACCCCGGCGCTGACCACCAGGATCACGCCCAGGGCGGCGACCGCCCCGACGACGAAACCCAGGACGATCCATCCCAACGGATTGCCGCGACGTTCGGCCTTGGCCATCTGGAGCTCCCTAAAGGGAAGGCTCCGATCCTAGGAGCCGACCCAGCGTCGGACCGCGCCGACATCGACGTGAACGAAATTGCTGACGGGATAGTACCCGACGCCGCCCTGCTTCAGGTCGAGGGCCGCAGTCCTCAGCCGATCCAGGGAGACATCCTCCAGATAGAGATCGATCGCCTTGCCGTCCATGTGCAGGCTGCGCTTGGCGACCTCACCGCTGCGCGCGTGCAACATCGCGTTGGTCTTGGGCGAGCGATAGCCGGAGATGATCTGGAAGTGCGACTTGCTTTCCGTGCGGGCCGCGAGACCAGCCATGATGTCGAAAAGCTTGGGATTCATCGGGGCGACGTCGCCCGTGCGATAGTCGCGCAGCACCTTGTCGAGGGCCTGGACGGCGTCGGGGACGTACTCGCCCTTCTCGAAATAGACGGCCTCGAGCTTTTCCTGGGTGTGCACGTTGTGCAGCTTCACCCAGCGCGGCTCGGCGGAAATGATGCGTTTCGGCTCGGGCGCGGGAACCGGCGCTTCGGGAAGGCCGTTATCGGGCATGCCTTCGGCGGCATTGCCCAGGTCGCCCTGCTTCATCAGCAGGTCGGCGATGGGGTCGGCCCCAGGGCCGAACTTGGACTGTGCGAAGGCCGCCATCGGCCCGACCGCACTGGCGCCCAGCACACCCAGGCCAAGGCCCAGGAGCTTGCGTCGTTCGATCATCGATACGCTTTCCCGACTGACTGCGTCAGGCCGCCCAAGGGGCCGCCCGCGCTCACTTAGAACGCGATAAACTTTCCGGATCGGAAAAGCTTACGCACAAAAAGAGGCCTGACGAAGGCCGTCGGGTCAAGCCGGGCGGATGGACGCGCGGCCGCTGAAAGCATGAGCATTCACCGCTCCTGCCACGCTTCAACTGCTGCAAAGACAGCGGCTTGAGAGCTTGGGCGAGGCGCTCAGACGGCTTTCGATGCGGCGATACGCTGCACCAGCGTCCGATCCCAGCCGTACGGATCGTCGCGGAAATTCACCTGCCCGTCGGGGGTGACGTAGGCGGTCCAGTACAGCAGGTAGACGGCCATCGGCTTGGGCAGCTGGGCTCGCACGGTCTTGCCCGAGGCGATGGTGGCGTCGACGTTCTCGGGCGTCCATTCGGTGCTGCCGTCGAGCAGTTGCTTGGCCAGCGGGATGGGCTTTTCCAGGCGCACGCAGCCGTGGCTGGCCAGACGGCTGTAGCTGGCGAACTTGGCCCGCGACGGGGTGTCGTGCAGGTAGACGCCGTAGGGGTTGTTGAAGTCGAACTTCACCAGGCCCAGCGCCGCCTTGTCGCCGGCCTTCTGCTGCAGGCGCGTGCCGCCGCCCTCGGTCGGGATGACGATGAAGTCGTTGCGGGCCAGATAGCCCGGATTGGCGCGCTCCTTGGGCCACAGCTCCTTGGTCGCGATGGAGCTGGGCACGTTCCAGGGCGGGTTGAGCACGATCGAGTGGATCTGCGACTGCAGCATCGGCGTCTCGTCGCCCGGACGGCCGGTGACGGCGCGCATGGTCAGGGTCGGCGCGTCGTGGTGGAAGACGCTCATCACGGCGGCGGCGATGTTGACCTGGATGCGGTCGGCCGGCAGCTCCTCGGGCAGCCAGCGCCAGCGCTCCATGTTGGCGACGATCTGATCGATGCGCAGCTGCACCGGCACGTTCAGCGCCGCCAGCGTGCCCTTGCCCAACACGCCGTCGGGATTGAGGCCGAAGCGCTTCTGGGCGCGCATCAGGGCCTGCTGCAGGGCCTCGTCGAACACCGGGGCCTTGTCGACGGCGATGGTCGGATCCTCGACCGCCAGGCGCGCTTCGAGCTGGGCGATGCGCGGGTCGCCCTTGTCGCCCAGCTTCAGCGGCGGGCCTTCGGGGATCACGGCCCAGCCGCCCTTGGCGGCCAGATCGCGATAGACGACGAGG
This sequence comes from Caulobacter sp. 602-2, assembly GCF_011043625.1. Classification (GTDB taxonomy): domain Bacteria; phylum Pseudomonadota; class Alphaproteobacteria; order Caulobacterales; family Caulobacteraceae; genus Caulobacter. The sequence goes on along the minus strand of NZ_JAAKGT010000007.1, from coordinate 108,976 downwards.
CCCTTCTGCAGGGTCTGGTAGCCGGTATAGGGCGGCGACAGGTCTTCCAGCCAGCCGGCCAGGCGATCGTTCTGCACCGCGGCGGCGAAGCCGGGCGCGGGATCGTAGGCGGCCGGGCGCAGGCCCCAGTTGCCGTCGAAGTCGGCGGGCGCCAAGCGGCCGCTGTGCACGGCCTTGGCGTAGCGCATGGTCAGGGCGACCAGCTGGGTGACGCCGGCCTGGCGATCGGACGCGCTGCGCGAGTCCAGCAGGGCCAGGGCGCGGTCGGGCGCGAAGGCGCCGGGCTCGAAACCGTGCGAGGGGGCGTCGTTCAGAGCCTTGGCCAAGAGGTCGATCTGGTCGGCGCGCAGGGCCGGCGGCGCGGGCACCGCCACGGGCGCCTGCTGCGGCGCGCGGGCCGGCCGGACCTGAGCTTGAGCGAGAACGGCCGGGGCCGCCGACATCCACAGGGCCGCCCCGAGCAGGACGGTCGAAACTTTCAGGCTCTGGCTCACCGTCGACGGGTCTCGCACGCACGTTGCACGCGGCCCCTCCGCGCGCTTCCCAAATGGCAATTCCGCGTCGGGGTCGTCAACGCGAGGATCGTGAAACTGCAACGGCCAAGGTCCCGTTTTGGTTCTTTCTCACGTTGCGGAACCTTCCGGCCACACTCGCGGTTTGCAGTTCGACGACGGCGCCTTTGCGCCACAATCGTCCTTGTCAGGACAGCCAAGATGAGAATCGCCCAGGTTCCGCCCCTGTATGAAGCCGTGCCCCCACGGCTCTACGGGGGCACCGAAAGGGTGGTCGCGCACCTGACGGACGCGCTTGTCGACCTTGGCCACGAGGTCACCCTGTTCGCCTCCGCCGAAGCCAGGACCAAGGCCGACCTGCTGGTCGTCCGCGACCAGGCCATCCGCCTGGACCCCGCCCCGCTGAAATCCGACCTCGCCGCGCACCTGGCCATGCTGGCCGAGGTTCGCCGCCGCGCCGACGCCTTCGACGTCATCCACTTCCACACCGACATGCTGCACTTCCCGCTGTTCGAGGACGTGGCGGAAAAGACCCTGACCACGCTGCACGGGCGGCTGGACCTGAAGGACCTGCCGGGCGTCTACCGGCGCTGGCCGCAGTTTCCGCTGGTCTCGATCTCCGACAGCCAGCGCACGCCCCTGCCCTTCGCCAACTGGGCCGGCACGGTGCTGCACGGCATGTGCGCCGAGATCTACGAATATCACCCGAGATCGGAGGGTTACCTCGCCTTCCTCGGCCGGATCTCGCCGGAGAAGGGCCCCGAGCGGGCGATCGCCATCGCCAAGCGCATGGGCCGCCGGCTGAAGATCGCCGCCAAGGTCGACGTCGCCGACCGCGAATACTTCCACGCCGTCGTCGAGCCCCTGCTGGACCATCCGCTGATCGAGTTCGTCGGCGAGATCGGCGACGCCGAGAAGTCGGCCTTCTTAGGGGGCGCCGACGCCCTGCTCTTCCCCATCGCCTGGCCCGAGCCGTTCGGCCTGGTGATGATCGAGGCCATGGCCTGCGGCACGCCGGTGATCGCCTACCAGTGGGGCTCGGTGCCCGAGGTGATCGAGGAAGGCGTCACCGGCTTCATCGTCGACGACGAGGATGAGGCGGTGGCCGCGCTTCGCCGCCTGCCCGACCTGTCGCGCCAGACCGTGCGCGAACGGTTCGAACTGCGGTTCTCGGCCCACGCCATGGCCCGTCGCTATCTCGACCTCTACGCGCATCTGGACGAGGCGGCCCGCGCGCCGCGCCTGATGTTGGCCCAGACCGCGTGACCTCAAAGACGGCCGAAGCCCGCCGGGTTGACGCCGCATTGTGTTTCCAAGTTCAGCGACCGCGCCTCCCCTGGCGCGGCCGCTGATCGCGTTTAGACAAGGGGCATCGAGATGGACGACATGGCGCCGACCCCGGTGACGGCGGGCGAGCATGGCGAGACCGGCGAACCGCGCGTGCCCTATCGGCTGTTCGCCCTGAAGGATCGCGACACCTTCCTGGTGGCCGACGCCTTCGGCGACGTGCTGGGCGCGGCCGACGGCCTGTTCCACGACGACACCCGCCTGCTGTCGCGCCTGCGGCTGCTGATCGGCGGCCGGCCGCCGGCCCTGCTGAGCGCCAGCGTCTCGCAGGACAACGTGTTCTTCACCTCGCACTCGACCAACCAGACCCTGCCGTCGCTGGGCGGGGCCTCGGCGCCGCACGGCGCGATCCATGTCGAGCGCAAGCGTTTTCTGTGGGCCGAGCGCCTCTACGAGCGCCTGCGGTTCGTCAACTACAGCCGCGACATGGTCATCCTGCCGGTGGCCCTGGAGTACGACGCCGACTTCCACGACATGTTCGAGGTGCGCGGCTCCAAGCGCAAGGCCAGGGGCCGGGTGCTGCCGGCCGAACTGAACGGCCGCTCGGTGCACTTCGCCTACCAGGGGCTGGACGAGCTGCGCCGCGACAGCGTGATCGCCTTTTCCGAACCGCCCGGGCGCCTGACGCCTCAGCGGGCCGAGTTCATGTTCATGCTGACGCCGGAGACCCACTTCGACCTCTATCTCGAGGTGGGCCCCGTGCCCGACCACCCGCCGACCCGCGAGCGCTGGCGGGCCGCCGCCGCCCGGGCGCGACTGGACATGCGCGGCCGTCGCCGGCGCGGGGCGCGGCTGAAGTCGTCGGGCCGCCTCTTCAACGACTGGCTGGAGAAGTCGCGGGCGGATCTGGCCTTGCTGACCACCGAATTCGAGACCGGCCCCTATCCCTATGCCGGCATCCCCTGGTTCTCGACCCCGTTCGGGCGCGACGCGATCATCACCGCCTGGCAGGTGCTGTGGATCGAGCCCCGGCTGGCCAAGGGCGTGCTGGGATACCTGGCCGAACATCAGGCCGAGGAGGTCAGCGCTTTTCGCGACAGCGCGCCCGGCAAGATCATGCACGAGACCCGCAAGGGCGAGATGACGCGCCTGGGGGAACTGCCGTTCGGCCGTTACTACGGCGGGGTCGACACCACCCCGCTGTTCGTGGCCCTGGCCTGCGCCTACGCCGAACGCACCGGCGACCTGGCCTTCATCGACACCCTGTGGGACGCCCTGCGGGCCGCCGTGGCCTGGATCGAGCAGTTCGGCGACAGCGACGGCGATGGTTTGATCGACTACGCCCGCGGCGCCGACACCGGCCTTTCCAACCAGAACTGGAAGGACAGCGAGGACAGCGTCTTCCACGCCGACGGCAAGTTCCCCGACGGGCCGATCGCCGTGGTCGAGGTGCAGGGCTACGCCTTCGCCGCCTTCAGGGGCATGGCCGACCTGGCCCGCCGTCGGGGCGAGACCGCCGACGCCGAGCGCTGGGCGGCCAAGGCCGAGCACCTGCGGACCATGGTCGAGGAGCGGTTCTGGATGGAGGACAAGGGCTTCTACGCCATGGCCGTCGACGGCCACGGCAAGCCCTGCCGCGTGCGCGGCTCCAATCCGGGGCACCTGCTGTTCTGCGGCCTGCCCTCGCCCGAGCGCGCGGCCAAGGTGGCCGACACCCTGCTGTCGGCGGCGTTCAACAACGGCTTTGGCGTGCGGACCCTGGCCGAGGGCGAGCCGCGCTTCAATCCGATGAGCTATCACAACGGCTCGGTCTGGCCGCACGACACGGCGATCTGCGCCATGGGCCTGGCGCGCTACGGCCATCGCGACGGCGTGGTGCGGATGACCTCGGGCCTGTTCGAGACGGCTGCCCATTACGAGATGCGGCTACCGGAACTGTTCTGCGGCTTTCCCCGGCAGCCGGGCGAGCCGCCGGTGGCCTATCCGGTGGCCTGCCTGCCCCAGGCCTGGGCCGCCGGCTCGGCCTTCATGATGCTGCAGGCTTGCCTGGGCATCACCGTCGACGGCTGGGCCGGCGAGATCCGCATCCAGGAGCCCCGCCTGCCGATCGGCATCGACAGCCTGTCGATCGAGAACCTGGGCGTCGGCGAGCGCCTGACCGACCTGGCGTTCGAGCATGTCGGCCGCCATGTCACCGTCCAGGGCGGACGGCGCTCGACCGTGCCGATCCTGACCCGCTGCTGATTTTCCCAAAAGCGTAACAAGAACAATGACCATGCCCCAGAACCTCGACCTGTTCCCGATCGGCAACTGCTCGGTCAGCGCCCTCATCGACCGCGACGGCCGCTTCGTGTGGGGGTGCATGCCCCGCATCGACTCCGACCCGGTGTTCAGCACCCTGCTGGGGGGCCTCGAGCCGCCGTTCGAGGGCGGCAAGGGCCTGTGGGACGTGGTGGTCGACGGCGCGGTGAAGATCGAGCAGGCTTACCTGCGCAACACCCCGATCCTGCGCACCGTGGTCACCGACGCCGACGGGGCGAGCCTGGAGATCATCGACTTTTCCCCCCGCTTCCAGCAGTTCGGCCGGATCTATCGCCCCACCGCCTTCATCCGCCTGGTGCGGCCGATCAACGGGGTGTGCCGCGCCACCATCCGCCTGCGCCCCACGGCCAACTGGGGCGGCCGCCTGGCCGAGCACACCAACGGCTCCAACCACATCCGCTACCTGTGCTCGGACATGACGCTGCGGCTGACGACCGACTGCCCGGTCTCGCACATCCTGGAAGAGCGCACCTTCCGCGTGGAGCGGACGCTGGCGATGTTCCTGGGCGCCGACGAGGGCTTCGACGCCGACGTCGGCGCGACCTGCGCGCGGATGCTGCAGCAGACCGAGGACTATTGGCTGAACTGGGTGCGGGGCCTGGCCGTGCCGCTGGACTGGCAGTCGGCGGTGATCCGCGCGGCCATCACCCTCAAGCTCTGCATGCACGAAGAGACCGGCGCGATCGTCGCGGCCATGACCACCTCGATCCCCGAACACGCCAACAGCGGCCGCAACTGGGACTATCGCTACTGCTGGCTGCGCGACGCCTACTACGTGGTGCAGGCCCTGAACCGGCTGGGCGCGGCCGACATCCTGGAGAACTACCTCTCCTACCTGCGCAACATCGTCGACCGGGCGGCCGGCGGCCACATCCAGCCGCTGTTCGGGGTGGGCTACGAGCCGGCGCTTGTGGAACGCTTCGCCCCCGACCTGCCCGGCTATCGCGGCATGGGGCCGGTGCGGATCGGCAACCAGGCCTTCGAGCACCAGCAGCACGACGTCTACGGCCAGATCATCCTGTCCTCGACCCAGGCCTTCTTCGACGAGCGCCTGCTGCGGCCGGCGACGGTCGACGACTTCAAGGCGCTGGAGCCCGTGGGCGAACGCGCCTTCCAGCTGCACGACCAGCCCGACGCCAGCCTGTGGGAGTTCCGTGGCCGGGCCAACGTGCACACCTATTCGTCGGTGATGTGCTGGGCCGCCTGCGACCGCCTGGGCAACGTCGCCGAGAAGCTGGGCCTTACCGACCGCGCCCAGTTCTGGAACGACCGCGCCGCCAAGGTGCGCGAGGCCATCGACACCCACGCCTGGAACGAGACGCTGGGCCGGTTCGCGGCCACCTTCGGCGGCGAGGAGCTGGACGCCAGCCTGCTGCAGCTGGTGGACCTGCGCTTCATCGCCGCCGACGACCCGCGCAACAAGGCCACGGTGGCGGCCATCGAGGCGGGGCTGCGCAAGGGCAGCTACCTGCTGCGCTATGCCCTGCCCGACGATTTCGGCACCCCGCAGACGGCCTTCAACATCTGCACCTTCTGGCTGGTGGAGGCGCTCTATCTGGAAGGCCGTGTCGAGGAAGCCCGGGCGCTGTTCCAGGAAATGCTGGACCGCCGCACCTCGGCCGGACTGCTGTCTGAGGACATCGGATTCGAGGACGGCGAGCTGTGGGGCAACTACCCGCAGACCTATTCGTTGGTAGGTCTGATCAACTGCGCGGCGCTGCTCAGCAGGCCCTGGACTTCGGTACGCTGAAGCTAGGTCAACCCCTTCGGCCTCACGTTTTGGTCAGTCAAACGTGACCCCCCGACCGGCACGTCGGGGGGATCGAACCCGGCGCCGGGGCGTTCTTGGCGGCTGAGTTCCATAGTGAAAGGGGCCTAACTGCATGACCACGTACGGGTCTGCCGCTCGGCTTGCGTCGTCGGATCTTCCGCCGCCGCCCACCAGTATTCCTGCCAACTGCGCGCTGTTCCTCGACCTCGACGGAACGCTTGCGCCCATCATGCCGCGTCCTGACGACGTCGGCCCCGACGCCGAGCGCGCGGCGCTGATCGCGCGCCTGCGCGAAGCCTTCGACGACCGCGTGGCCGTGATCAGCGGCCGTTCGCTGGACGATCTTTCCCGCATCCTGGGCGACAACGGCCTGGCCTACATGGCCGGCGTGCACGGCCTGGAGCGCCGCACCCCCGAGGGCGTGTTCCGCGCCCAGCCCCACGAAGGCCTGGCCGAGGCCCGCGACGTGCTGGGCGACCTGGCCCGCTGCGACCGCGGCCTGCTGTTCGAGGACAAGCACCTCAGCGTCGGCCTGCACTACCGCAACACCCCGTCGGCCGCCGACGCGGTGATCGAGGCGGCCGAGCGCCTGTCGCGCCAGACGGGCCTCGTTCTGCAGCTGGGCGACATGGTCGCCGAACTGCGCACGCCGGGCCAGGACAAGGGCTCGTCGGTGGCCGCCCTGCTGCGCGAACCGGCCTTCCAGGGCGCGCTGCCGATCTTCATCGGCGATGACCTGACCGACGAGGACGGCTTCGAGGCCGCCCGCCGCCTGGGCGGCTATGGCGTGCTGGTCGGGCCCGAACGGCCGACCGCCGCCAGCTACCGTCTCGAGGGCCCGCAGGCCGTCCACGCCTGGCTGGACGCCGCCGCCCGATCGGTCGCCAAGAACGAGGTGACCCAATGAGCCGCCTGATCGTCGTTTCGAACCGTGTCAATCCGCCGTCCGGCAAGGGCGAGGAAAGCGTCGGGGGCCTGGCCATGGCCCTGGCCGCGGCCCTGCGCGAGTATTCCGGCATCTGGTTCGGCTGGAGCGGCAAGACCACGCCCGAGTTCACCGGCCAGCTGAACATGCAGCGCGTCGAGGGCGTGACCGTGGCCACGGTCGACCTCGAGGAAGGCGACTACCAGGAGTACTATAACGGCTACGCCAACAAGACGCTGTGGCCGCTGTTCCACTATCGCGTCGACCTGACGGCGTATGACCGCTCGTTCGGCGAGGGCTACGACCGGGTCAACAAGCGCTTCGCCGAGACCCTGCGCCCGCTGATCGAGCCGGACGACATCATCTGGGTGCACGACTACCACCTGATCCCGATGGCGCGGGAGCTGCGGCGGCTGGGCGTGACCAACCGCATCGGCTTCTTCCTGCACATCCCGTGGCCGGCGCACCAGCTGGTGGTCACCCTGCCCCGCCACCGGCCGCTGGTGGAGGCGCTGTTCCACTACGACGTCGTGGGCTTCCAGACCGAGGAGAGCCTGCAGGCCTTCGAGGGCTACGTGCTCAACGAGGTCGGCGGCGAGAAGACCGAGGACGGACGCCTGCGCGCCTTCGGCCAGATCACCGAGGCCGGGGCCTTCCCGATCGGCATCGACGCCGACGACTTCGCCCGCATCACCCGCAGCCCGCGGGCCATGCGGGTCTATGACCGGATGGCGGCCCACAGCGTGTTCCGCAAGATGGTCGTTGGCGTCGACCGCCTCGACTACTCCAAGGGCCTGGAAGAGCGCCTGCTGGGCTTCGAGCGCTTCCTGCACGACCACGAGGACGCCCGCCGCGAGGTGATGCTGCTGCAGATCGCCCCGCTGTCGCGCGACGAGGTCGAGGCCTACCAGGACATCCGCAGCCGCCTGGACGGCCTGATCGGCCGGATCAACGGCGCCTATGCCGACATGGACTTCACGCCGATCCGCTATCTCAATCGCTCTTACCGGCGCGACGAGCTGGCCGGGGTGTATCGCGCGGCCAAGGCGGCGCTGGTCACGCCCCTGCGCGACGGCATGAACCTGGTGGCCAAGGAGTATGTCGCCTCGCAGAACCCCGAGGATCCGGGCGTGCTGATCCTGTCGCGCTTCGCCGGCGCCGCGCGGCAGATGAAGGAGGCGCTGATCATCAACCCCAACAGCCCCGAGGAGATCTCGGACGCGCTGGCCCAGGCCCTTGCCATGGACGAGACCGAGCGCAAGCGTCGTTGGGAGGACCTGATGGACAACGTCACCCGCCAGGACGTCACCGCCTGGCGCGACGACTTCGTGGCCGCGCTGAAGGGCGATCCGACGGTCATGGCGGCCAACACCGAGACGCCCGACGAGCCGGCCGTGACCACGGTGAAGAAGGCGCTGGTCGGCGCCAAGAAGTAGGAGCGACACGCAGATGGCCCCGCGTCCCACATGGCAGGGCCATCTGCGGCTCTCGCTCGTCACCTGCCCGGTGGCGCTCTACACCGCCACCAATCCCGGCGGCGAGGTGCGCTTCAACCTGCTGCACCCTAAGACCCACAACCGCATCAGGATGGTGGCCACCGATCCGGACCTCGGCCCCGTCGAGCGCGCCGACCTGGTGAAGGGCTACGAGGTCGAGAAGGACCGCTACGTCATCGTCACGCCGGAAGAGATCGAGAGCGTGCGGCTGGAAAGCACCCGCACCATCGACATCGAGCGCTTCGTCGACGTGGCCGACATCGACCGCCTGTATTGGGACAATCCCTATTTCCTGGTCCCCGACGGCAAGCTGGCGGTCGAGGCCTATTCTGTGATCCGCGACGCCATGGCCGGCGCGAAACGCATCGCGCTGGGGCGGGTGGTGATGCACACCCGCGAGCGCCTGCTGGCCATCGAGCCGCGCGGCAAGGGGCTGGTGGCCTATTCGCTGCGCGCGTTCGACGAGATGCGCGATCCGGCCGACCTCTTCGACGACATTCCGGCCAAGAAGGCCGATCCGTCGATGATCGCCATCGCCCGCAAGATCATCGAGCAGCAGGACGGGCCGTTCGAGCCCAAGGACTTCAAGGACCGCTACGAGGAGGCCCTGCGCGACCTGATCAAGCGCAAGGAAAAGGGCGGCAAGACCAAGGTCACAGCCGCCTTGCCCGAAGACACCAACGTCGTCGACCTGATGGAAGCGCTGAAGAAGAGCCTGGGCGGCAAGGCCTCCGCCGCCAAGGCTCCGGCGAAGAAGGCGGCCCCGAAGAAGGCCGCCTCCGCCAAGACCAGGAAAGCTTCCTAGGCCTCCTGCGCCACCGGCGACCTGGCCTCCTTGAGCCGCAGATAGATGCAGCCCAGGCCGACCGCCGCGTTGAGGATGCCGACCAGCACGAAGGGCGAGGCCGGGCTGATCACGTCGAACAGCACGCCGCCCAGGGTGCCCAGCACCAGGATGCCGAAGGCGCCGCACAGGTTGAAGAAGCCGATGACGGCGCCCCTGCCCTCTTCCGGCGCTTCCTTGCCGATCAGGGCCTGGGAGCCGATGAAGGCGCTGATCTGGCCCACGCCCAGCAGCACGAACAGCGGCAGCGCCGCCTTGCTGAGCGGGTCGTCGATGAACATCGTCGCCAGGTAGCCGACCGCGCCCAGCAGCATGCAGGCGGCCAGGGCCGTCAGGCGGTGGGCCTTGTCGATCATCAGGGCCACGACCACCGGCCACAGCAGCGCCGCCGACTGGGCGACGATGAACGGGATCCGGCCCTGGTCGAGGGCGTCGGCGAGGCTCGCGCCATCCTCCAGCGCCGCCTTCTTGCCCCAGGCGATGGCGTAGGCGCCGACGATGGCCAGGTCGCCGCGCGCCACGAAGGCCGAGGCGTAGGCCAGCACGATGCGCGGATTGGCCTTGGCGGCGGCGACGCCGACGCCCAGCTGGGTCGAGAGCTTGACCCGCTCGACCGAACGCGTCGTCACGCCGGGCTTGAGGCCCAGCCACATGACGGCGGCCGAGACCAGGCACAGGGCCGCGGCGATGGCCAGCGCGGCCTGGCCGGCGGTCTTTTCGTCCATGCCCTGGCCGACGAACACGGCCGGCAGCTTGCCGATGGCCAGCGCCAGCACCACCACGCCCAGGCCGTTGAGAATGCCCGACAGGGCGACGATCTTGCCCCGGTCGCGGGCCTTCACATAGTCGGCCAGGATGGTCGACAGCATGCCGGTCGTCGCCCCGATGCCGATGGCGTAGACCACCTTGTAGAGCGACAGGTCCCAGATGTTGGTGGCCAGCGGGAACAGCAGGTAGCCCGCCGCCGTGGCCAGGAAACCGATGGCGTAGACCGCGCGGCGGCCCACCCGGTCGGCCAGGGCGCCGGCCAGGCCGAACACGAACAGCAGCGCCACCTCGTTGACGAGGTTCAGAATCCCCAGGACCGAGCCCTGGCGATCCAGCGGCACGCCCAGGTTCGCGCTCAGCACATAGGGCGTCATCACCGCCACCGTGGTGGCCAGGCCGATGTTGACGAAGGCGGCGTAGAGCGCGGTCCACATGTGGCCGGCGCGCACGCCGGGCTCGATCGCCAGTATGCCGAACCGCTCGGGGTTCTTGGACGCTGCCATCGGGAACTCCAGAAAAACTTGGGGGCAAGGAAAAGGCCCGGCGCGCAGGGGCGCCGGGCCTTGCAGGTCACTCGATCAGCGCGATCAGAAGGTCTTGCTGATGCGGATCGAGGCGGCGCGCTTCTCGGGCAGAGAAACCACGTAGGAGCGCGGCGGCGTGTTGTTGTTGAGGTCGAAGAAGCCGAAGTCGGTCGCCGCGATGGCGTTCTTCGGGGTGTCGTCGTCGAAAAGGTTGGTCACCGCCACGTCGACGCTCCACGACCCGTCGGTGATCCCGGCCCGCAGGTCCGAGACGAAGTAGCTCGGCAGCCAGGTCAGGTTGTTCTGGGTCATGTAGCGCTTGGACTGGTAGCGGCCCGAAAGTTCCGTGGTCCAGCTCCAGTTCGCCAGCGTCGGCAGTTCGCCGCTGATCAGCGCCGAGATGTTGAGGCTGTGCTTGGGCGTCAGCGGCACGGCCTTGCCGGTGTAGTCGCCGCCGTTGGACTCGATCCGGTCGAAGTAACCCGGGGTCGGGACCTTGTAGTCGGTGAATTCGGCGTCGGTGTAGGTGTAGTTGCCGCTCAGCGTCAGCCAGCGGGTCGCCCGCCAGTCGCTGGTCAGGTCGATGCCCTTGCTTTCGCTTTCGCCGGCGTTCTCGACCGACGGCACCGAGGTGCCGCCCAGCACCTTGGTGGTGCCGATCTGCTGGTTCTTGTAGCGGTTGAAGAAGATCGCCCCGTTCAGGACCAGGTCGCCGCCCAGGAAGACGTTCTTCGAACCGATTTCGAAGCTCTGCAGCTTCTCCGGCTTGAAGGTGGAGTCGACGCTGCCGCTGGTGCCGGTGGTGTCGACGCCGCCCGGCTTGAAGCCTTCGCCGTACGACGCATAGACCGAGTTGCGCGAGGTGAGCTTGTAGTTGGCCACGAAGTTCGGCGTGAAGGCGTCCGCGCGGACGGTCTTCTTGTCGACCTGGGTGGTCTTGGCCAGCTGGGCGGCCCGCGCGGCGGCGGTGCCGGCCGGACCGGCGGCGCAGCCCAGTTGCTGCAGGCAGACAAGCTGCACGCCGAACAGGCGGTAGTACATCGGCTGGTACGGGCTGCCGCGATAGGCGACGCGTTCCTCGATGTAGCGGCCGTCGAAGCGCAGGGTCAGGGCGTCGGTGACGTCGTATTCGACGCTGCCGGCCCAGGACAGCGAGTCCGTCTCGCGCGAGATCTTCAGCGGATAGTCCGCCGTGGCCTTCGCGGTCGTGGTCGGTGCCTGGAAGGCCCCGGTCGCCGTGGCGCCGCCGCCCATGAAGAGCGCCGTCAGGATGGTCAGGCGCGGGTCGGAACCCTCGCGCATCCAGAACTGGTCCTTGTTGATCTGGCTGGCCTGCTCGTGGAAGTACAGGCCTTCCAGCGAGGTGCGCAGCTTGCCGAAGTCCTTGCTCCAGCGCAGCGTCTGGCTCTGCTGCTTGGTGTCGAAGTCATCGTCCAGCATCACCGAGAAGCCGATGGCCGGCAGGCCGCCGGTCGGGGCCACGGTCGAGTAGTTCAGGCCGTAGGCGCGCAGGAAGCCCAGGTACTGGTAGAGCGAGCCGTAGAACGGCGCCATGCCCGCATAGAGCGGAAGCACGTTGCCGCTGAGGCTGTTGTTGGAGTTGTCGAAGTCCTGGACCTGGGTGGTCTCGCCGCGGGTGATGCCGGTCAGCGAGGTGAACGTGCCCCAGTCGCTTTCGTAGTTGACCTCGAACGAGGCGCGGGTCGCATCCGTGACCGTGCCCTTGAAGTCCTTGCCCGTGCGCGGATCCAGCGAATAGGCGATGGTCTGGCTCTTGACCACCGCAGCGTCGCTGAGGTCGCCCTTGACCGTGAAGCCGGGGCGATTGTTGCTGGGATCGGTGACGGCCACGCCGAGATTGGCGGTGTTGGCCGTGCCGGTCAGCGGGTTGACCGCGGTGATGTAGGCCCGGGCCATCTGATCGTATTCTTCGTGCGAGCTCTGCACCCGGGCGAAGACGGTCAGCTTCTCGGTCGGCTTCATCAGCACGCTGAAGGCCGCGCCCTTGGCTTCACCGCCGCCGACGCGCTTGCCGCTGACGCTGTTCAGGTACTGGCCGTCGTTTTCCCAGGCCCCGGCGTTCAGGTTGATCGCCAGCTTGTCCTGCACGAGCGGGACCGAGACCGAGACCTTGCCTTCCTTCAGGCCGAAGTCGCCGGCCTCCAGGCTGATCTTGCCCTCGAACTCGCCGAGGTTCGGACGCTTGGAGATGTAGTTGATCGCGCCCGAGAAGGCCGAACGGCCGTAGAGCACGCTCTGCGGGCCCTTCACGATCTCGATGCGCTCGGCGTCGACGAAGCGCAAGCTGGCCAGCGCGCCGCCGCCGGCGGTGGCGAAGGCTTCCGAAGACGTGTCGACCCCATCCACCAGGATGGCCACGTTCGGACGGCCCCGAACCGCTTGCACGCCGCGGATGGCCGGACGCGTGTCGCTGGGCGTCAGCCCCTGGTCAAAGGTCAGGCCGGCGGTCGATTGCGCCACGCGGCTGATATCGGAAATGTTGCGACGTTCGATCGTCTCGGCCGACACGGCGTTGATCGTGATCGGAATGTCCTGGGAAGATTCAGACTTGTTACGCGCCGTGACGGTGATCTCCCCAATCACCGTGGACTCTTCCGAAGTCGTCGTTTGCGCGAGGGCTTGCCCCGAACAAATCAGAAGCGTAAGAGCGCTCGCGCTCGCGCCATAGATACTCATTGCCGACTTGGTCATGACTCCCCTCTTCAAATCTTGACCACACCCCGCCGCGTTCCCCGCGACTGTTCCCCGACGGTCAAGATGATGGAGCCGGACCAATACAGGTCTTGCGATAAAGCGTTTGTCCGTCCATCGGATAGGAGTTCAGGAAAGTCCCGCCATGCTGACAGACGTAGCGCCCGCAACCAAGCCTCGGCAATCGCGCCGGATCGCCACCGAAGCAGCGATCGTAGAGGCGTTCGGGCGTCTTATGGAGCGCGGAAGCGTCCACGACGCGGGTGTGAACGCCCTAATCAAGGAAGCCGGCGTCGGCAAGAAACAAATATATGACTATTTCGGCGGACTGGGGGGCGTGGCCGACGCCTGGGTGCGCCGCACCGGCATCTGGCCCCGCCTTTCCGACATGCTGGACGAACCGCTGGAGACCTTCCACCAGCGCCCGCCGATGGAGCGCCTGCGCATGCTGGTGCGCACCTACGCCTCGTCGCTGCGCGCCCACCCCGCCGTGGCCACCATCATGGCCGGCGAGTTCGCGGGCCCGCCGGAACTGCGCGACGCGGTCACCGCCGTGCGCATCCGCATCTGGGAAGAGTACGAGCGCCTGTTCATCGGCCAGCGCAGCGAGGACAAGGAACTGCTGGCCATCGCCATGACCATGCTGTCGGCAGTGTCCTATGTCGGCATGCGCGCCAAGTTCGAGCCCAATTTCTTCGGCTTCGACCTGCATGACGACTTGGCGTGGGAGCGCGTCGTGGGCATGCTGGATCACGTGATGGGCCGCTACCAGACCGGCGTCGATGCGGCCGTTTCTCGTCAGGCGGATAACGCCGACTAGAAAATTGACCGGTCGGTCCCCTTTTGAAAGTCTCCGAGCATCCCGCCAAGCGCGGGCCTGACCGCAAGCGGAGACCTTGATGTTCGGCGACCCCCTCTCTCTCCCCGTCAAACCCCAGGCGGGCGACCTCTGGGTGGCCGCGACGATGGTCACCGACGACAAGCTGAAGCTCGGGCTGTCCAGGATCCTCCTCCTGGGCCCCGACCTGCAGACCAAGGCGGCGCTGCATACGGGCGACTTCGGCATGGTTTCGGGCCTGGCGGTGAATCCCCGCACCGGCGAGCTCAACGCGCTGGACCCCTTCGCCCGCAACGTCACCCGCATCGACGCCAACGGGCTTCGCGTGCCGGGCCAGGCCTCGCTCCTCCCCGGCCGCGGCCTCGGCTCGATGGTGTTCCTGCCCGACGGCGGCGCCCTGGCCGGCGAGCACCTGTCGGGCCAGGCCCCGCCGTTCACCGGCGAAGGCCGGCTGGTGCGCTTCGACGCCGACGGCCGCGTGGTGCGCTTCTATCGTCCCGAGTACCACGGCGGGGTGATGGGCTTCCTGGGCGTCACCCACCTGACCGTGCTGTCGGACGGCAAGACCGCCGCCTATGTCTCCGAGACCGGCCACACCGTGTTCCGCTACGACATCGAAGCCGACGCCCAGCTGCCGCCGCTCTATGTGCGCACCGATCCGCCGGGCATGGTGTTCGGGATCGCCGCCACGCCCGACGACGACGTTCTGGTCAGCTGCGGCAATGAAGTGCGCCGCGTGACCCAGGACGGCTCGGTGGCGCGTACCTACGCCGTGCCCGAAGGCCGCGGCTGGTCGTTCCTGCGCGTCACCGACGACGGCGCGCACTTCTGGGCCGGCGACTTCTTCTCGGGCCAACTGGCCAAGATCGCGCTGGACAGCGGCGACCTGGTCGCCAGCGTCAAGCTCGACATCCCGTTCGGCGTGACCTCGATCGTCGAAGTGAAGGCGTCCTGATGGCGAAGAAGCGCAAGATCCTGCTGATCGGCCTAGGCGCCGTCGTCCTCGCGGGCGCGGCCACCTATGCGGCCGCGCCGCTGTACTGGGGCCGCTACTTCCGCGCCCTCACCGTCAATCCGCTCGAGCCGCCGATCGACTGGTACAAGCCCGTCGCCGTCGTGAAGGGCGCGCCGAGCGCCGCCCTGCCCAAGACGACGCCGCAGGCGGCCGGGATCGATCCCGCCGCGCTGGAGGCCGCCGCCGAGTACGCCGGCGCACGCAAGTCCGACGCCCTGATCGTCGTCAAGGACGGGGCGATCGTCTACGAGCGCTACTGGAACGGCGTCGGCCCCAACACCGTGATGAAGGCCCACTCCTTCACCAAGACCATGACCGGCATGCTGATCGGCGCGGCCATCGCCGACGGCAAGATCAAGTCGGTCGACCAGCCGGCCGCCGACTTCATCACCGAGTGGAAGAACGACGAGCGCTCCAGGATCACCATCCGCGACCTCCTGCAGATGTCGTCGGGCCTGGAGCCGCCGGACTATTCCTACGCGCCGTGGTCCAGCACCATCCGCACCTTCCTGTCGCCGGACCTGGCCAAGGACAACCTGGCCCTGAAGGCGGTGCATCCGCCAGGCACGGTGTTCGGCCACCACAACCCCGACCCGGTGGCGCTGAGCGTCATCGTCGAGCGGGCCACCGGCAAGACCTTCGCCGACTACATGTCGGAGAAGCTGTTCGCGCCGCTGGGCATGCACGACGGCTCGCTGTGGCTGGCCAAGGAAGGCGGCCTGTCGCACGGCGACTGCTGCATGATCTCGCAGGTCCAGGACTGGATGCGCATCGGCATCATGCTGGCCAACGGCGGGTCGTTCGAGGGCAAGCAGGTGCTGCCCGCCGAGTACGTCGCGGCCATGAGCGCGCCGGGCAAGGCCAATCCGGGCTATGGCTTCCAGATCTGGCGCGGCCGCCCGTTCGTCAAGAACCGCATCTACTCGCCCGAGCGCCCCGACAAGGCCAGCGTCTCGGCCGAGCCGATCGCGGCCGAGGACGCCATCTTCCTCGACGGCTGGGGCAAGCGCCGCTTGTGGATCGTGCCCTCGCAGAAGCTGGTCGTCCTGCGCGACGGCGTCGATCTCGACGACTGGGACGACACCAGGATACCCAATCTCATTCTTCGCGGTCTGGCGGCCCCCGCCGCCCCGCAGCCGGAGAAGGCGCCATGATCAAGAACCAGTGGTACGTCGCCGAGTACAGCGACGAAATTCCGAATGGCGGCCACAAGCGGGTGAAGATGCTGGGCCTGGAGTTCGTGGTGTTCCGCGACTCCAAGGGCAAGGTCAGCTGCCTGTCGGACGTCTGCATCCACCGCGGCGCCTCGCTGGGCAGCGGCATGGTCGTCGACGACGCCATCGAGTGCCCCTACCACGGCTGGCGCTTCAACGGCGGCGGCAAGTGCGTGAAGATCCCGTCGCAGGAGCCCGGCGTGAAGATCCCGCCGCGCGCCAAGGTCGATTCCTATCCGGTGCTGGAAAAGTACGGGATGATCTGGGTGTTCATGGGCGACCTGCCCGAGGCCGAGCGCCCGCCCCTGCCGCCGTTCCCCGAGTTCGAGGATCCGTCCTGGCGCAAGATCCGCGGCACCTACGAGTGGAAGGCCAACTACGCCCGCATCACCGAGAACGGCATCGACCCTTCGCACGCGGCGTTCGTCCACCCCAGCTTCGGCGACAAGGAAGCCCCGCAGGTCCACGAGTTCACCCTCGAGCAGGACGAGTGGTCGGCCTATGCCGAACTGAAGTTCGTGCCCCCCGAGTACAAGGGCATGTGGAAGTTCTTCCGCAAGGCCAAGCGCAGCATGGTCACCGTGCGCAACGGCTTCCACGTCTCGGGCGCGCACGTTCGTATCCAGATCCGCCCGACGCCGACCTGGTCGACGGTGATCTTCGACGTCAACACGCCGATCGACGAGACCACCACGATCACCCGCTGGATCATGGCCCGCAACTTCCTGACCCAGAAGATCTGGGACGGCGACAGCCGCCGCCGCACCCTGCGAATCTTCGAGCAGGACCGCGTGATCATGGAGAAGGTCTGCCCCGAGCTGCTGCCCGTCTATCTGCACGAGGAAGTCAGCGTGAAGTCGGACGGCATCATGGTGGCCTGGCGCAACAAGCGCCGCGAGCTGATCGAGAAGGGCTGGGCGCTGGACGTCGACGCCATGGAGCGCGACGTGCAGGGCAAGCGGGCGATGGTGATCCCCTCGCCCGACCGCGCCGATCCGAAGGAGGGCAAGGACTTCCTGCTCAAGACCGTGCCGCTGGTCGACGGCGAGCGGGTGCGGGCCGAGGCCCTGAAACAGCGCCACGGCGGCTCCGCGCCGGCCGCGGCCGAATAGCGGGAGCGACGCGCATGAGACCGAGCATCCTCGTCCTCGTCGCCGCGCTGGCCGTCACGGGGGCCGCTCAAGCGGCCTCCGTGGAGGTCAAGGTTTCGGGGGTTCAGAACACCAAGGGCCAGGTCGTGGTGTCGGCCTGCGACAAGGCCACGTTCCTGAAGACCTGCCCCTACAACGTGAAGGTCCCGGCCACCTCGGGCGGGGTGACCGCCAAGTTCGCCAGCCTGCCGGCCGGCCGCTGGTCGTTCCTGGCCTTCCACGACCAGGACGGCGACGGCGTGATGAAGAAGACCGCTCTTGGCCTGCCCGCCGACGGCGTGGGCCTGTCACGCGACCCCAAGGCCCGGTTCGGCCCGCCGAAGTTCGAGGACTCGGCGGTCGACGTCGGCGCCGACGGCGCGAGCGTCGCGGTGGGACTGAAGTACTAGGCGAAAGCCTGACGAAACAGGAACCTCCCCCTGTGGGGGAGGTGATCGCGAAGCGATCGGTGGGGGGAGTTGCCGCCAGATCGGCCAGCGCCGCGGCGGCTGAAAACGTCCCCCCACCGGCCTTCGGCCGCCTCCCCCAGAGGGGGAGGTTCTCTTAGGCCGGAAACCCGCCCGCCTTCGAGACCATGCCCGGCAGGGCCGGCGCGCCCAGCACGCCCTTGAGCCAGCCGGCCGCATCGATCAGCGCAGCCAGGTCCAGGCCCGTCGCCACGCCCATCCGTGAAAACATGTAGGCCAGGTCCTCGGTCGGCACGTTGCCGGTAGCGGCCGGGGCGAACGGACAGCCGCCGATGCCGCCGATGGAAGCGTCCAGGCTGACCACGCCCGCGCGCCAGGCGGCGAAGGCGTTGGCCAGGCCCGTGTTGCGGGTGTTGTGGAAGTGGGCGCGCAGGACAGCGCCCGGCGCCACGGCGCGGACGGCGCCGAACCGGGTCTCGACCGACAGCGGGTCGCCCACCCCGATGGTGTCGGCCAGCGTGATCTCGCCGACGCCATAATCGGCCAGTTCGGCGGCGATGCGGGCCACATGCTCGACCGCCACCTCGCCCTCGAACGGGCAGCCGAAAGCCGCAGCGATCGTGACGCCCAGCTTCAGGCCGGCCTGGCGCGCGACCTCGGGGGCCTCGGAAATCTGCCGCAGGGTCTCGCTGATCGGGACGCCCTGGTTGCGGGCGTTGAAGGTCTCGCTGGCCACCACGACGAAATTGGCCTCGTCGACGTCGGCGGCGATGGCGCGGTCCAGGCCACGGCGGTTCAGGACGAGGCCGATCAGCGACACGCCGCGCGCGCGCAGGTCCTGCTGGCCGCGCAGGCGGGCCATCACCTCGTCGGCGTCGGCCATCTGCGGCACCGCGCGCGGGTTGACGAAGCTGACTGCCTCGACCCGCCGGGCGCCGGCCTCCACGGCCTTGAGCACCAGCGCGGCCTTGTCGGCCGAGGAGACCATGGCCTTCTCGTTCTGCAGGCCGTCGCGGGGCGACACCTCGACGATCTCGATACGGGTGGTCATGACGCAGGCTCCTCGACGCCCGCGAGGCGGGCAGGCATGGCGCGCGAGGATGCGTGGCGGCGCCCGCGAAGCCAGCGTCCCGCCCCCGGCGCCCGACAGGCGGGGAGCCCGCGCGGCCGCGCAGCGAACGTCGGTACGCGGCGCAAGCTCACCCCCGATCACTGGAGGGGAGCCTGATCGATGAACACCCAAGGAACCATGGCCCTGATGGGCGCTTCGCTGCTGGCCTTGACGTGGGCCGGCGCCGCTTCGGCCCAGGAGGCGCCCACCGCCGTCGACGAGGTGATGGTCACCGCCCGCCAGCGGGCCGAGAACCTGCGCGACGTGCCCGCCGCCGTCTCGGCGCTGAGCCAGGCCACGCTGGAGGCCGCCGGCGTCGCCCGCGCCGCCGACTTCGTGGCCCTGACGCCGGGCGTCAGCCTGGTGCAGGCCGCCGAACAGGGCGACGCCCAGGTCAACATCCGCGGGGTCAACGGCGCCCGCGACGCCCAGGCCTCGTTCGCCTTCGTCGTCGACGGCGTGCAGATGGCCAACCCGGCCGCCTTCAACCGCGAGTTCTCCGACCTGCGCCAGATCGAGGTCGTGAAGGGCCCGCAAGGCGCCGTCTACGGCCGCAACGCCGCCGCCGGCGCGATCATCGTCTCCACCGTCGAGCCGGGCGAAGCCTTCGAAGGCGCGGGCAAGATCAGCGTCGGCAACCGCGACAGCTTTTCCGGCGACATCCGCGTGGCCGGTCCCTTGAGCGAGCGGATCTCCGGCAGCCTGTCGGCCGACTTCCGCAAGACCGACGGCTTCTGGGGCAGCGATTTCGGCGGCGGCGCGGTCGACCGCTTCGAGGGCTACAATCTGAACGGCCGCCTCGTGGCGCGCCTGGACGACAAGACCAAGCTCGACCTCAAGGCCCGCTATGGCGAGGTGACCGCCGGCTCGATCGCCTACAACGCCGTCTTCGCCCTGCCCGCCTTCGCCTCGGTGCTGGCCACGCCCTCGTACTACGAGGACGTCAACGACCACCGCTTCGCCTTCCAGAACAACGTGCCGCACACCAACGAGCAGCAGGCGCTGGAGGTCTCGGCCAAGCTGGAGCGGGACCTCGGCTTCGCCACCCTGACGGCCTGGACCCTCTATTCCGACATCGACAACGACCTGGTCGCCGACGGCACCTCGGCCTCGTTCGGGTTCTTCAACGCCAGCGCCGCCTGCGCCGCCTCGATCGCCAACCTGACCGCCAAGGGGATCACCCTGCCCGCGCCGCAGTACCTGGCGCCGACGGCGGCCGGCTCGTTCTTCGGCCCCTACACCCCGACCGCCTGCGACGGCTACCAGTACCAGAAGCGCGACCAGAGCGACGTCTCGGGAGAGCTGCGCCTGACCTCGCGCTCGGACCAGCCGCTGCGCTGGATGGTCGGGGCCTACGCCCTGCGCATCGACCGCGAGGTCGGCGTGGCCACGGGCCTGGACGGCGGCGGCGAGGTTCCGCGCGCGCTCTACGTGCCCTCCTCGTCTGCCTACTCGACCGAGCAGCTCTATTGGGACGACTTCAAAAGCGATGTGGCGGCCGTGTTCGGCCAATTGGCCTATGACATCACGCCCGGCCTCGAAGGCTCGCTGGCCCTGCGCTACGACCGCGAGGAGCGCAAGGTGCACAACCTGGTGCCGACCGCGGCGCGCACCAAGTACATCGACTTCAACGGCCCGCCCTACACCGGCGGCGCGGCGCTCAATCCGGGTCTGGACGCCACGATCAATCCGGGCGGCATCAAGGACCAGAAGAAGACCTACGACCAGATCCAGCCCAAGATCGCCCTGCGCTGGAAGGCCAGCGACGACTGGACGCTCTATGGCGACTGGGGCGTGGGCTTCAAGTCGGGCGGCTTCAACAGCCAGGGCAGCGCCGCCACCGTGAACCTGTTCGTCAATCCGGTGCGCACGGCCGCCGGCTACAAGCCGGTGAGCATCCGCGATGACTTCGACAAGGAAGTCTCCAGCAGCTTCGAGATCGGGGCCAAGGGCCGGATGCTGGACGGCCGCCTGACCATCGACGCGGCCGCCTATCACACCGACGTCGACGACATGCAGTTCTTCGAGTTCTTCGTCGGCCCGTTCGGCCTGCTGCGGGTGGTGTCCAACATCGACGAGGTGCGGATCAAGGGCGCGGAGCTGGGCCTGCGCTACAAGGCGACCTCCCGCCTGACGCTGGAGGCCTCGGGGGCCTACACCGACAGCGAGATCCGCAAGAACAGCGTGCGACCCGACACCGTCGGCAACGAGTCGCCCTACACGCCGCGCTACACCTGGAACCTGGCGGCCGACTACGTCCATCCGCTGCCCGACAACCTGGCCCTTCACCTGCGGGCCGACGTGCGCGGCACGGGACCGACCTGGTTCCACGTCGTGCAGGACCAGGACGCGCCCACGGTCTTCGAGCTGAGCTACGGCGCGCTGGGCCGGGCCAACTACGCCAAGAGCCGCCGCGACGCCTACACCACGCTGGACCTGCGGGCCGGCCTCGAAGCCGACACCTGGAGCGTCACGGCCTTCGGCCGCAACGTGCTGGATGAAAAGTACCTGACCGAGGTGATCCCGGCGCCGGAGTTCGGCGGCAACTTCGCCTCGCCCGCGGCCGGTGCGACCTTCGGCGTCGAGCTCGCCGTGAAGTTCTGACGACAGAACGGGCGGCGCCCGCACAGCGGTGAAACCCCTCCCCCGATCCGGCGCACGCCGCCCGATCGGGGGAATGTCGCCCCATAGGCGTCGCGCCGTCACCCTGGGGGGAGTTGGCGCGCCAGCAATAGAGGCTGACGATGGCTTACCGATTGGGCGTGGACGTAGGCGGGACCTTCACCGACCTGCTGTTGCTGAACGAGGCGACGGGCGATTTCTGGCGGCACAAGACGCCGTCGACGCCGCACGACAGCTCGGTCGGCGTGATGACCGGCGTCAACGCGGTCTGCGAGAAGGCCGGGGTGAAGCCTTCCGACGTCGACGTCTTCCTGCACGGCACCACCGTGGCCACCAACGCCGTGCTCGAGGGCAAGGGCGCCCGGGTCGGCCTGGTGACAACCGAGGGCTACCACCAGGTGATGCAGATCGCCCGCTCGCTGGTGCCCGGGGGCCTGGCCGCCTGGATCATCTGGCCCAAGCCGGAACCTCTCGCGAAGCTGGAAGACACCGTCGAGATCAAGGGCCGCATCGACGCGGCGGGCAAGGAGATCCGCCCGCTCGACGAGGCCGACGTCCGCCTCCAGCTGACCAAGCTTAAGGAGCAAGGCGTCGAGGCGGTGACCATCGCCCTGATGAACGCCTACCTCAACGGCGCGCACGAGCGCCGCGTGGCGCAGCTGGCCGCCGAGATCCTGCCGGGCGTGCTGGTTTCGCTGTCGCACGAGGTCCTGCCGGAGATGCAGGAGTACGAGCGCACCCTGACCACCGTCGCCAACGCCTCGGTCCGTCCGGTCGTCTCCAAGTACGTCAAGAACCTGCGCGACAAGCTGCGCGGCCTGGACATGCAGGGCCGCATCGCCCTGCTGCGCTCGGACGGCGGCCTGATGTCTTCGGAGAAGTCCGAGGAGCACCCCGTCAGCCTGCTGATGTCGGGTCCCGCCGGCGGCGTCACCGGCGCCCTGTGGGTGGCCAAGAATTCGGGCCTGAAGAACATCCTCACGCTCGACGTCGGCGGCACCTCGACCGACGTGGCCCTGATCGAGAACGGCGAGCCGCGCCGCGTGCGCACCACCGACGTCGGCCACCTGACGGTGCGCGCCTCGTCGCTGGACGTGAAGACGGTCGGCGCCGGCGGCGGCTCGATCGCCAAGGTGCCAGAACTGACCCGCGCCCTGCGCGTGGGTCCGGAATCGGCCGGCGCCGCGCCGGGTCCGGCCGCCTACGGCAAGGGCGGCACCGCCCCCACCGTCACCGACGCCAATGTCGTGCTCGGCTATCTGCCCGAAGACCTGCTGGGCGGCGCCTTCAAGCTGGATCGCGAGGCCGCCCGCACGGCGGTCCAGACCATCGCCGACGCCCTGGGCATCGACCTCTACGAGGCCGCCCGCGGCATCATCGACATCGTCAACGAGAACATGTTCGGCGCGCTGCGCATGATCTCGGTGCAGCAGGGCTATGACCCGCGCGACTTCGCCTTGATGGGCTTCGGCGGCGCCGGCCCGCTGCACGTCAACGCCGTGGCCAAGCTGATGGGCTCGTGGCCGGCCGTGTCGCCGGTATCGCCCGGCGTGCTGTGCGCCCTGGGCGACGCCACCACCCGCATGCGCACCGAGACGGCCCGTTCGTACTCCAAGCGCCTGTCGGCCGCGACCGAAGCCGAGGTGCTGGGCCTGTTCGGCGAGATGGACGCCCAGATCCGCGACACCCTGAAGGCCGACGGCGTCACCGACGCCGAG
This sequence comes from Caulobacter sp. 602-2, assembly GCF_011043625.1. Lineage (GTDB taxonomy): Bacteria > Pseudomonadota > Alphaproteobacteria > Caulobacterales > Caulobacteraceae > Caulobacter. The sequence continues at coordinate 85,739 of NZ_JAAKGT010000007.1, read as the reverse complement.
ATCGAGACCCGCTTCGAGATCGATGTCCGCTATCACGGCCAGGCCTTCGAAGTGCCCATGCACGTGACCCTGGACAGCCTGAAGGACGGCGGGCTGGCCCGCCTGGCCGCCGCCTTCGACGACGAGCACCGCCGCCTCTTCACCTTCAACATGGACGCCGAGCACGAGCTGGTGAACCTGCGCGCCGTCGCCATGGGCAAGGTGCAGGAGATCCCCAGCCTCGAGATCGAGAAGGGCGACGGCGATCCGTCGCGCGCCAAGATCCGCGACCACGAGGTCTGGGCCGACGGCGGCATGAAGCCGGCCGCCATCTACGACCGCTCCAAGCTCCGCGCCGGCGACCGCGTTCCCGGTCCGGCGATCATCACCGAGATGGATTCCACCACCCTGGTGCTGCCCGACTGCGAGGCGCTCGTCGACGCCTACGGCGTCATCCTGATCAATCCTGCCAAGGAAGCCTGAGCCATGCCCGCGCGCATCCTGGAAACCAATTCCACGCCCTTCGGCAAGGTCGCCGTCGATCCGGTGACGCTCGACATCATCGAGAACGCCCTGCGCAACGCCCGCGTCGAGATGGACGCCACCCTGTTCCGCACCGCGCTGTCGCCCGGCATCCGCGAGCAGGGCGACGCCTTCCCGCTGATCGCCGACCGCGACGGCCGCATGGTGGTGGGCCAGTTCGGCTCGTTCATCGACGGCTTCCTCAAGGGCTATGACGGCGAGATCGAGGAAGGCGACATCATCCTCGTCAACGACCCCTACTCGGTCGAGGGCGCCATCAGCCACGCCTCCGACCAGCTGTGCATCGCCCCGATCTTCCGAGACGGGCGCCTGGTGGCCTGGTCGGCGATGTTCGGCCATATGACCGACGTCGGCGGCAAGGTGCCGGGCTCGCTGCCCACCGACGCGGCCTCGATCTTCGAGGAAGGCTTCCGCCTGCCGCCGGTGAAGCTCTACCGCAAGGGCGAGCTGCAGAGCGACATCGTGCGCATCGCCGCCCACCAGTCGCGCATGCCCGAATGGTTCAAGGCCGACCTGCACGCCATCGTCGCCTCGTGCCGCGTGGCCGGCCGCCGGGTGGTCGAGATCTGCGAGCGCTTCGGCGACGACGTGTTCGCCAGCGCCCTGGACGAACTGCTGGCCCGCAACCACCGCGCCATGGCCCACCTGATCTCGACCGCGATCGGCGAGGCCCCGGTGTCGTTCGAGGACTACATCTGCGACGACGGCAAGGGCGCCGGTCCCTTCAAGATCAAGTGCACCATGTGGCGTGAGGGTTCGAAGGTCGTTCTCGACTTCGACGGCACCGATCCGCAGTCGGACAGCTCGATCAACTTCCTGCTGAACGAGAACATGTTCAAGATGTTCTTCGGCATCTACATGATCATGGTCTTCGACCCGCAGATCCTGTTCAACGACGGCTTCTACGACCTCGTCGACGTCCGGATTCCGGAAGGCAGCCTGCTGAAGCCGAAGTTCCCGGCCGCCCTGTCCTGCCGCACCCACGCTCTGGGCCGCATCTTCGACGTGCTGGGCGCGCTGCTGGGTCAAAAGACCCCGGAATTCCTGTGCGCCGCCGGCTTCTCGAGCTCGCCGCACCTGATGTTCTCGGGCTTCGACGGCAAGGGCGAGTGGTTCCAGCTGTTCCAGATCGGCTTCGGCGGCATTCCGGGCCGTCCGTTCGGCGACGGCGCCGACGGCCACTCGCTGTGGCCGGGCTTCACCAACGTGCCGAACGAGTTCCTGGAACGCTACTTCCCGATGGTCATCGAACGCTATGAAAGCGTCGCCGACAGCGGCGGCGCCGGGCGCTTCCGGGGCGGCAACGGCATCCACATGACCTACAAGTTCACGGAAGCCGGCACGATCGCCATCCACGACGACCGCTGGTTCGTGCCGCCGTGGGGCGTCAACGGCGGCGCCCCCGGCGCCCGCTCGTGGAAGCGCCTGGACAAGGCCAATGGCGAGAGCATCGCCCTGCCCTCCAAGTGCGACGGGATCCAGGTCGACAAGGGCGACCTGCTGCACTTCGTCACCTGGGGCGGCGGCGGCTGGGGCGACCCTCTGGAGCGCGAGGTCGAACTGGTCGAGCTGGAAGTCTCGCGCGGCCTGGTCAGCGTCGAGGGCGCCAAGCGCTTCGGCGTGGTGATCGACGCGGCCGGCAAGGCCGATGCGGCGGCGACCGAGGCCCTGCGCGCCAAGATCCGCAGCGAGCGCGGCCCGCTGGAGGTGTTCGACCGCGGTCCCTCGATCGAGGAACTGCGCGCCAACTGCCTGGAGCAGACCGGCCTGCCGGCGCCCCGCGCGCCCGTCTGGCGTAACGCTCCCCTGGCCCTGGCCGCGGAGTAAGGCGCGTCATGACGGTTGAAAACACGGGTCCGCTGAAGGGCCTGCGCGTCGTCGAGATGGGCCAGCTGATCGCTGGTCCGTTCTGCGGCCAGCTGCTCGGCGACATGGGCGCCGACGTCATCAAGATCGAGCCGCCCGGCAAGGGCGACCCGATGCGCGACTGGGGTCGCGGCGACTATCCGCTGTGGTGGGAAGTCGTGGCCCGCAACAAGCGCACGGTCTCGGCCAATCTGCGCGTGCCCGAGGGCCAGGCCCTGGCCCGCAAGCTGATCGCCACGGCCGACATCCTGATCGAGAACTTCCGGCCGGGCACGCTGGAGGGCTGGGGCCTCAGCCCCGAAGTCCTGCACGCCGAGAACCCGGGCCTGATCATCGTGCGGGTGTCGGGCTACGGCCAGACCGGTCCCTATGCCGACCGTGCGGGCTTCGGCGGCATCGGCGAGGCCATGGGCGGCTGGCGCCACATCGTCGGCGATCCCGACCGCGCGCCCTCGCGCATGGGCATCTCGATCGGCGACGCCCTGGCGGCCACCTACGGGTGCCTCGGCGCCCTGGCCGCCCTGCGCCACCGCGACGCCACCGGCCAGGGCCAGGTGGTCGACAGCTCGCTCTACGAGGCGGTGCTGCAGGTCATGGAAAGCCTGGTCCCCGACTACAAGGTCATGGGCTACATCCGCGAGCGCTCGGGCTCGGTGCTGCCCGGCATCGCCCCGTCGAACGTCTATCACTGCAAGGACGGCGACTACCTGATCGCCGCCAACCAGGACACGGTGTTCGGCCGCCTCTGCAAGGCCATGGGCCAGCCGGAGCTCGCCCAGCACCCCGACTACGTCAACCACGTCAACCGCGGCCGCAACATGAAGGCGCTGGACGCCCTCATCGAAGCCTGGACCAAGACCCTGACCGTCGACGAGGTCGAGGCGGCGATGATCGAAGCCGGCGTGCCGGCCGGAAAGATCTATCGCGCGCCCGAGATGCTGGCTGACCCGCACTTCGCGGCCCGGGAGTCGATCGTCACGCTCGACCACCCCCGCTGGGGCGAGCTGCCGATGCAGAACGTCATGCCCAAGCTTTCCAAGACCCCCGGCGTCGTCCGCGCCATCGCCTCCCAGGCGGTGGGCCAGGACAACGGCGCGGTCTGGGGCGAGCTCGGGGTGAGCGAAAGCGAGCTGAAGGCCTTCGCCGAACAGGGCGTGGTCTAGGGGCCTCCGGTCCCCCTTCACTGTCATCCCGGCCGAAGGCGCGCAGCGCCGTAGAGCCGGGATCTCCCACGTCTCCGATATGGCCACCGTGGGAGATCCCGGCGCTTCGCTACGCTACGGCCGGGATGACACGATCTGTTGGATTTGATGTCCTCCGGCGAGGACAGCGGAGTTGGAAATGGCCGAAGACCTGAACGCGGACTACCACAAGGCCGGCTTCGGCGGCCGTCTGGCCTTCGGCAAGAGCCCCGCCCTGCTGATCATCGACGTGGTCGACGCCTACCTGCTGCCGGACTCGCCGCTCTATGCCGGCGTGGAAGACGCCCTGGCCAGCAACGCCCGGCTGCTGCAGGCCGCGCGCAAGGCCGGCATTCCGGTGATCCTGACCAACGTCGTCTACCAGGCCGGCGTCGGCGGCCGCGACGGCGGGGTCTTCTATCGCAAGGTGCCGGCCCTGAAGGCCTTCCAGGAGGGCTCGCCACTGGGCGCGTTCCCCAAGGAGATCACCCCGATCGAGGGCGAAATCGTGCTGTCCAAGCAGTACGCCTCGGCCTTCTTCGGCACGCCGCTGGCCTCGACCCTGCGGGCCATGGGCGTCGACACCGTGATCATGGGCGGCTTCTCGACCAGCGGCTGCGTGCGGGCCAGCGCGCTCGACGCCCTGCAGCACGGCTTCATCCCGTTCGTGGTGCGCGAAGCCTCGGGCGACCGCGACGCGCGGGTTCAGGAAGCCAACCTCTTCGACCTGCAGGCCAAGTACGCCGAGGTGGTTTCGGAAGACGAGGCGCTGACGCTGATCGCCGGCGCGGCGAGCGCCTAGCGCCGCCAGGCGGCCGCCAGTTCGGCGTAGCCCGCCTCGCCGCCGCAGGTCCGGACCGCCTTGGGCGACTGATCGCCCTCGGCGAGGGCCTGCGCGCAAGCGAGGTTGAAAGCCGCCTGCCCCGGCGAGACGTCGTAGCGCGGCACGAAGATCATCGACACCCGGCCAGGCTTGCCATTGATGCCGGGAATGTAGGTGGTGATCGGCGTTGATCCGCGCGAGGCCGTCGCGCGCCGACGCAGGAAAGCCGCCTGGACCGGATCCTTTTCGACGCCGCCCTGGCCGTACTCGTAGAGCAAGGACAGCGCCATCTGGGCGTGGCCGTCGTTGCGTTCGGCCCGCTGGCGCAGCGCCTCTGGCGGGGCAGCCAGCGCCACGCGCAGGGGTCCAAGGCTGGCGAAGCGCGCTTCCGGCGTCGTGGCGCAGCCGGCCAGCAGCGCCGTCGCGACCAGGCTGGCCATTCCCGCGATAAGCTTGCCGTTCGACATCAGGCCCCAATCAACCGATGAGGGAGAGACTACGCGCGATCGCCTCGCGCGCAACGCCCGCGATCAGGCCGCGGCCGGTTCGGGTCCGTAGGCGCGCATGAAGATGTCGACGGCCTCGTCGACCACCTCGTCGATCACCTCCGGCGGCAGGCTGGTCAGCACGCCTTCCAGCAGGCGCATGAACGGCCCGGCCTCGCACAGGGCCTGGAAATGCATCGACGCCCGCCAGGGGTCGGCGCGGCGCATCTTCCCCTCGGCGATGAACTGCTCGAGCTTGGCCACCATCCGGGTCCAGCTGCGCTTGGGGCCGTTCTCGTAGAAGAGCTGTCCGAGGTTCGAGCGGAAGCCCTCGGCGATGATCATCCGCCGGAAAGCCAGCACCTCGTCGCTCGAAACGAACGACAGGAACGCCCGGCCGAACCGGCTGAGCGCGGTGCGCAGGTCGTCCTCGGCCTCGAAGGTGGTGAAGAGCGGATCCATGATCTTCGCGCCCTTCTCCAGCATGGTGGCGACGAAGAGGTCGTCCTTGGAGGCGAAGTAGCTGTAGAGCGTCTGCTTGGACCCGCCGGCGCGCGCCGACACCTCGGCCATGCTCGCCCCCAGGAACCCGCGCTCCAGGAACACGGCCTTGGCCGCTTCCATAATGCATTTGCGCTTTTCCTCGGTCTTGACGCGCACGCGCCCTCCTCCCGTCTCCGATCGGCCAATTAACCAGGCCCAGGCGTTTTCTGGACCAGACCGTACACTTTTCACTTGACGCCGTCACGTCAAGTTATATTTGGACCGTCCTGTACGGTTTGATATCGAGCAAATCCGATGGCAAACGCCCTCCCCCGGACTTCCCCCCTTAAGCTGGCCCTCGCGGGCCTTCTGGCGACAACGGCCCTGGCGGGCTGCGCCGCCGTGCCCAAGCTGCCGCCGGCCCAGGCGATCAAGGCGCCCGACGCCTACGCCTCGCAACAGAGCCTGGCCGCGCCCGCCGCCGACTGGCCGGCCGACCGCTGGTGGACCGCCTATGGCGACGCCCAGCTCGACGCCCTGGTCGACGAGGCCCTGGCCGGCTCGCCCGACCTGGTCGCCGCCGAGGCCCGCGTGCGCAAGGCCGAAGCGCTGGCCGGCCAGGCCCGCTCGGCGACGCTGCCCAGCCTCAGCGCCGGCGCGACCTACGCCTCGGTCAAGCAAAGCTACAACAACGGCATCCCGGCCGCCTTCGTGCCCAAGGGCTACAACGACACCGGCCGCGCCACGCTCGACTTCTCCTGGGAGCTCGACTTCTTCGGCAAGAACCGCGCGGCCCTGGCGGCGGCGACGTCGCAAGCCGAAGCCTCCAAGGCCGACGCCGCCGAGGCGCGCCTGGTCCTGTCGACCAGCGTCGCGGCCGCCTATGCCGATCTGGCTCAGCTGTTCGCCGATCGCGACGCGGCCGCCGACGCGGTCAAGACCCGCGAGCAGACCGCCCAGCTGACTGCCGACCGCGCCGCCAACGGCCTGGAGAACCGCGGCTCGGCCGAGCAGTCGAAGGCCGGCCTGGCCTCGGCCCGCGCCCAGCTGGCCGCCGCCGACGAGGCCGTCGGACTGACCCGCAACCGCATCGCCGCCCTGCTGGGCGCTGGTCCCGACCGGGGTCTCGCGATCCAGCGTCCGAAGGTCGGAACGCTGAAGGCCTTCGGCCTGCCGGCCAACCTGTCGGCCGACCTGATCGGCCGCCGCCCCGACGTGGTCGCCGCCCGCCTGCGCGCCGAGGCCGCGGCTCAGTCGATCAAAGAGGCCAAGGCCGAGTTCTATCCCAATGTCGACCTGTCGGCCTATTTCGGCCAGCAGTCGCTGGGCCTGGACCTCCTGACCAAGGGCGGGTCGCGCATCGGCTCGATCGGACCGGCCGTGCGCCTGCCGATCTTCCAAAGCGGCGCGCTGCGGGCCAACTATCGCGGCGCCGCGGCCGACTACGACGCCGCCGTGGCCAGCTACAACGGCGCCCTGGCCCAGGCCCTGAAGGACGTCGCCGACGCCGCCGTCAGCGCCCGCGCCCTCGACGCCCGCCTGGACGAGACCCGCAAGGCCGTCGCCGCCTCGTCGGCCGCCCACGACATCGCCCTGCAGCGCTATCGCGGGGGTCTGGCCACCTACCTGGAAGTCCTCTCCGCCGAGGACGCCCTGATCGCCAACCAGCGGACGCTCGCCGACCTCGAGACCCGCGCCTTCACCCTCGACGTGGCGCTCGTGCGCGCCCTCGGCGGCGGCTACCGCGCCGCCTGACCCGTTTCCCGGAGCCCTCCCCCATGTACGATTCCGAAGCCTCCGCCGACGCCTCTTCCGCCCAGGACGCCAAGAAGGCGGCCGCCGCCAAGGCCGCCGCCGGCGCCAAGCGCAAGAAGCTGTTCCTCGGCCTCGCCGCCGTCGTCCTGATCGCCGGCGCCGGCTATGGCGCCTACTACGCCCTCGTCGGCTCGCACCACGTCGAGACCGACAACGCCTATGTCGGCGCCGACGTCGCCCAGGTGACCCCGCTGGTCGGCGGTCCGGTGCGCAGCGTCGCCGTCCACGACACCCAGGTGGTCAAGGCCGGCGACGTGCTGGTCGTGCTCGACGACAGCGACGCCCGCATCGCGCTCGCCTCTGCTCAAGCCGACCTGGCCCGCGCCGAACGCCGGGTGCGCGGCTATCTCGCCACCGACCAGAGCCTGTCGGCCCAGATCGCCGCCCGCGACGCCGACCAGGCCCGCGCCGCCGCCAGCCTGACCTCGGCCCAGGCCGATCTCGAGCGCGCCCGCATCGATCTCGACCGCCGCAAGGCCCTGGCCGCCACCGGCGCCGTCTCGGGCGACGAGCTGACCCGCGCCCAGAACGCCTTCGCCAACGCCCAGGCGGCCTTCGCCTCGGCCAAGGCCTCTCAGGCTCAAGCGCAGGCCAACCGCGCCGCCGCCGCCGGCTCGTTGGCCGCCAACGCCGTGCTGACCGACGGGACCACCGTCGACAGCAACCCGGAAGTCGCCGCCGCGCGCGCCAAGTTCGAGCAGGCGCAGCTGGATCTGTCGCGCACCGTCATCCGCGCGCCGATCGACGGCGTGGTGGCCAAGCGCGCCGTCCAGGTCGGCCAGCGGGTCGCCGCCGGCACGCCGGTGATGCAGGTGGTTCCGATCGCCGCGGCCTATGTCGACGCCAACTTCAAGGAAGGCCAGCTTCGCAAGGTCAAGATCGGCCAGCCGGTCGAACTGACCGCCGACCTCTACGGCAATTCGGTCACCTACCACGGCAAGGTCGCCGGCCTGTCGGGCGGCACCGGCGCGGCCTTCGCGCTGATCCCGGCCCAGAACGCCACCGGCAACTGGATCAAGGTGGTGCAGCGCCTGCCCGTGCGCGTGGCCATCGACCCGGCCGACCTCAAGGCCCACCCGCTGCGCGTGGGCCTCTCGATGAAGGCCACGATCGACACCCGCGACTAAACCCGAGCAGCAAGGACCCCGTTATGGCCAGCGCTCAAGCCGCCCCCGCAAGGGCGGCGTCCGAACCCGCGCCGCTCAGCGGGCCGGCGATGATCTTCGCCGGCCTGATCCTGGCCGCCGCCAACTTCCTGGTGGTGCTCGACACCACCATCGCCAACGTCTCGGTGTCTAACATCGCCGGGGCCCTGGGCGTCTCGCCCAGCCAGGGCACCTGGGTGATCACCTCCTACGCCGTGGCCGAGGCCGTGGTCGTGCCGCTGACCGGCTGGCTGTCGGCCCGCTTCGGCGCGGTCAGGGTGTTCGTCTTCGGCATGATCGGGTTCGGGATCTTCTCGTTCCTGTGCGGCCTAGCGCCGTCGCTGGGCTTCCTGGTGCTGTTCCGCATCCTGCAGGGCGCCTGCGGCGGTCCGCTGATGCCGCTGTCGCAGACCCTCCTGCTACGCGTCTTCCCCAAGGAGAAGGCCGCGGCGGCTACGGGCCTTTGGGCCATGACCACCCTGATCGCCCCGATCCTCGGGCCGATCCTGGGCGGGGCGCTGTGCGACAGCGTCGGCTGGGCCTTCATCTTCTGGATCAACGTGCCGATCGCCATCGCCTGCGCCTGGTTCGCCTGGAACCTGCTGAAGGGCCACGAGACGCCCCTGGCCAAGGCGAAGGTCGACCTGGTGGGCCTGGGTCTGCTGGTCGTCTGGGTCGGCGCGCTGCAGATCATGCTGGATCTCGGCAAGGAGCACGACTGGTTCGCCTCGCCGATGATCATCGGCCTGGCCATCGTCGCGGCCGTCGGCTTCGCGGCCTTCCTGATCTGGGAGCTGACCGAGGAGAACCCGATCGTCGACCTGCGAGTCTTCCGACACCGGGGCTACACCGCGGCGGTGATAACCCTGAGCGTGGCCTTCGGGGCGTTCTTCGGGATCAATGTGCTCAACCCGCTCTGGCTGCAGCAGAACATGGGCTACACGGCCACCTGGGCGGGCTACGTCTCGGCCCTGCTGGGCGTCACGGCCGTGATGGTCGCGCCGCTGGCGGCCGGCATGTCGGCCAAGTTCGACGCCCGCAGGCTGGTGTTCCTGGGCCTGATCTGGATGGCGGTGATGACCTTCTTCCGGGCGCAGGCCAACCAGCAGATGGGCTATTTCGACATCGCCCACTGGCTGCTGTTCCAGGGCTTCGGCATGCCGTTCTTCTTCGTGCCGGTGACCGCTCTCGCCCTGGCCAGCGTCAAGGTCGAGGAAACCGCCAGCGCGGCGGGCCTGATGAACTTCTGCCGCACGCTGTCGGGGGCGTTTGCGACCTCGGTGGTGACCACGGTCTGGGCAGACGGCGCCAGCCGCAACCACAACGAACTGTCGGGCGTGCTGAACGGCGCTCAGGGCACGATGGACCAGCTGAAGGGCCTGGGCATGAGCGCCGACCAGGCGCGCGGCACGCTGGACAACATGGTCCAGAGCCAGGGCGTGATGCTGGCCACCAACCAGGTGTTCATGGCCATGGCCGTGCTCTTCGTGGTGGCCGCCCTCGTTGTCTGGCTGGCCCCCAAGCCGACGCGGGTCGCCGACACGTCGGCGGTGCACTGAGGCCGATCGGGGAGCGGCTCCGGTCGCTCCCCTTTTATTGACCCCTCTCCCTTAGAGAGAGGGGTTCGGCGCAGCTTCACGCCTACCGCGCCACCGCCCCCTTCACCACCTTCGCGAAACCATCCACCGGGCAGTCGTAACCGGCCCCCGCCTGGCTGCAGCCCGGCACGAAGATCGGCGAGGCCGACGGTGGGATCGCCAGCGTCAGGGGCTTCTTCTCGCGCAGTTGGGACAGGCTCTGCACCGCGTAGCGCACGCGGATGACGCGGACGCCGTCGGCGCGCTTCCAGCGTTCGAAGACGATATTGCCGCCCGGCGCGATCTGGTTGGACTGATAGCCCGGCGCGACCCATTCGAGGCCGAGCAGCCCGCCCAGCATGGCCAGCGTGCCGTCATGGCCGACGATCACCACCATCCTGGCGTCCGGACCGCCGATGGCGTCCTTGCCCGGCTTGGCCTCCAGCGTGGCCAGGATCTTCGAGGCCAGATGGCCCGCGCCCGTGCGCGCGACTTCATGCGAGCGAAGCCGCAGATCGAACTCGGCCTGATGCAGCGGGAAGACGCGCAGCAGGGCCGCCTCGTCCAGGCCCTTCCAGCCCAGGCTCGCGAAGTCCTGCCCGTCAGCCCAGGCCATCAGCATGCTTTCGGTCACGCCGGAGGCGAAGGCCTCGGGCCCCGAAATGCCGACCGTCTCGTCGGCGTCGTCGAGGAAGGCGGCGGGCTCGTCATAGACACGGCGCTTGCCCTCCGCCTTCGGGCATGGCGCGGCGTCGCACTGCATCAAAAGCTCGTCGAGGCTGGCGATGGCGTCGGCATGACCGGCGCTCCAGGCGGCCAGGTTCCCGCCCACGCGGCCAGCGACCGAGGCGCGCGCCAGGGCCAGGTCCAGCTTGGCGACGCCCGCTTTGACCGGCTCGAACAGCGGATCGACCTTGCCCTCGCCCACCGTGTGGACGTCGATGGCGCAGCCCGGCTGCAGGCCCTCCCCCAGCGCCTTGGCCGTGGCGATCGTGCGCTGGGTGACGTTGGCCCAGTAGTAGACCGCCCCGCAGTCGGCGCCGGCCAGCAGGCCCTGCCTGGCGTAGAGTTCGCGGTAATAGGCGCCGAACAGGGTCGAGAGCGCCGCGCCGTTGGCGGTCAGGTGGCCCGGCGGAACCGAGAAGCGCGGCCATGGGCGCGCGGTGGCCGTCTCCAGCCGCTCGGGGCTCGACATCGCCGCACGCACGCCGTGACGGCTGAGGACCACCACCTTTTCCAGGGTCTCGCCCGATGACTGGGCGGCTGCGGGCGCCGCGACGAGCGCGGCCACGGCGAAGGCGGAAAAGCGGGCAAGCAGACGCATCGAAACTCCCGAGAACGAAAAAGCGGCCCGCGCGGCGGAATCGCGCGGGCCAGTCGAGGGGATCGGATCACGGGGGGTCAAGCAGAGGCCCCCGCTGGAACAAGAGATCGCCGTCGCGGCCGCCCAGCTGTGCAGACGGCCGCGACGATGCTCCGCAAACGGAGCGATCGGGGCCTTAGAACTTGGCCCGCAAGCCGAAACTCACCGTGCGGCCGTAGTGGGTGTAGCCGCCGAACCAGCCGCCCTTGACGAACTGCCACTGGGCCGCGTCGGTCAGGTTCTGGCCTTCCAGGGCCGCGGTGATGTTGTCGGTGATCTTGTAGCTGACGCTGGCGTCCAGCGAGCCGAAGGCCGCGTCGTTCAGCGCCGACAGGCCCGCGCCGCCGACGTCCTGCAGCACGTCGTCCACCCAGCTGTAGCTGGCGCGGGCGGCGATGCGGTCCTTCTCGTAGAAGCCGGTGATGTTGAAGCTGTTCTTGGCCACGTTGACCATCTCGTCGGTCAGGGTCGGCGAGTAGGTCGCTTCGGTGTCGGTGTAGGTGTAGTTGGCCAGGAAGCCGAGGCCGTCGAACGGCGCGGGCAGGTTCTTGAACAGGTGCTGGTAGGCCAGCTCCACGCCCTTGATGCTGGCCTGCCCGCCATTGGTCGGCGAGGTCAGCTGGTAGGTCTGGCCGTCGACCACGATGTTGGTCTTCTGGCTGTAAACGAAGGTGGTGATGTCCTTGTAGAAGGCGCCGGCCACGATCGCGCTGCCTGGGGCGAAGTACCATTCCAGCGTGGCGTCGTACTGCCAGGCCTCGAACGGCTGCAGCTGCGGATTGCCGCCCACCGCCGTCAGCACCGTACCCGACGAGTTCAGCGTCAGGCGCGGGGCCAGATCGGCCAGCGACGGACGGGTGATCACCTTGGCCGCGGCGAAGCGGGCCTGCAGGGTGTCGGTGATGTCCATGGCGAAGTTCAGCGTCGGCAGGACGTCGGTGTAGGTCTTTTCGTAGCGGACCGGGATGGCGGCGCTGCCGGTGTCGGCGTGGCCGGCCGAGACCTGCTTGGTCTGGGCGACGCGAACGCCCAACTGGCCGCGCAGCGGACGACCGAACAGCTCGGTGTCCATGTCGGTCAGGCCGTAGCCCGCCAGGATCTCTTCCGACACGAAGTAGGAATTGCGCTGGTCGGCGCGGGCCGTGCCCTTCTGGGTCTTGTCGGCCAGGGCCCAGAACTTCTCCGGGTCGGGCATGACCCAGGTGCGCGGCAGGCTGCCGCCCACCTGTCCCAGGAAGTCGCCGGCCGGGAAGGCCTCGAAGTAGCTGGCGTCGAAGTACTTGCCGGCCAGGTTGGTGGTGAAGTTGATGTCGGCGCGATTGTAGCTGCGCTCACGCTCGCGGAACTTCACACCGAAGGCCACGCGGCTGAACGGTCCCCACTGCACCGGACGCTCGGCGTCGGCCTGGATGGCCTTCTCCAGGTCCAGCGAGTCGTTGGTGCGCCATTCGATGCGACGGAACGGCAGCAGCGACGGGTTCGACAGGTTCGCCGTGGCCAGGGTGACGCTGGGCAGCACGTCGTCGTCGACCTTGCTCATGTTGAAGGTCGTCTGGCCGATGGCGCCCAGCAGGCGGGTGCGGGTGATCGGCTTGGAGGTTTCCGAATAGGCGCGGGCGTAGGCCGCATCGCCCGAGAAGGTCCATTCGCCGATCCGCTGCTTGCCGTTGATGGCCAGCATCAGGTTGTCGTGGGCCAGATCGCTGACCTCGCGGCCGATCTGGCTGGTCGAGGTGACCGTGCCGCCAACCAGCGTGCCGTCGCGCACCACCGCCGAGCCCGGAACCAGGGTCGAGACCGTCTGGTCGACCGAGTAGGTCAGTTCGTCATAGTGGTCGTCGAGGTGGGTGTAGCTGGCGTCGAAGGTGATCTCGGTGGCGTCGGTGGGGCGGTACTGGGCCGAGAACACCAGGCCCTTGCGCTCGCGGTCCTCGCGTTCGAGGGTCGGACGGATGGCGGTCGGATAGAGGTTGATCCCCTGCGCCGCCAGGCTCTTGCCCAGGGTGGTCGACGTGTCGGCATAGCTCCAGCTGACGCCGGTGACGCGGTCCTGGCGCAGGGTGCGCTGGTCGTAGACCAGGGCCAGCAGCGCGCCGAAGCTCTTGTCGTCGTTCACCCAGCTCAGCAGGCCCGAAACGCGCGGGTCGGTGGCGCCGGCCAGCTCCGGATGGCTGGCGGTGGCCGAGGCGGCGATGGTGTTCTTGCCCAGGGTCAGGGGGCGAAAGGTCTTGATGTCGACCACGCCGCCGATCGCGCCTTCGTCCAGCGAGGCCAGCGGCGTCTTGCCGACCTCGACGCCGGCCACCAGTTCGGACGGCAGGGTGTCGAAGCGGAACTGGCGACCGCTCTGGCCGCTGTCGCGCATGTTCTCGTTCACCGCGGCGCTGCGGCCGTTCAGCGTGACGATCTGGAAGTTGGGACCAAGGCCCCGGACGCGGACGAACAGGCCCTCGCCGCGATCGCGGGTGATGGCCACGCCCGGCACGCGCTGCAGCGCCTCGGCGATGTTGTTGGACGGGAACTTGCCGATGTCCTCGGCCGAAATGGCGTCGACGACGTTGGCGGCCTTGCGCTTGTCGGCCAGCGCGCGCGCCAGCGAGTTGGCGAAGCCGCCGGTGACGACGATCTCCTCGACCGTGGCGGACTCGTCCGCAGCCGGCTCAGCGGCGGCGGGCGCGGCGGCTTCGGCGCGGCGGACGGGGGCCGGGGCGGTCGAGATCTTCTGGGCGACCGGGCGCAGGACGGCCGCGCCGCCGTTGCGGACATAGGTCAGGCCGGTGCCGCGCAGCAGCTGGTTCAGGCCCGTCTCGGCGTCGAGCTCGCCGCGCACGCCGGCGGTGCGCTTGCCCGCCAGCAGGGCCGGATCGGCCAGCACCTGCAGACCGGTGGCGCGCGAGAAGGCCGGCAGCGCGCTGGCCAGATCGCCGGCCGGAATGGCCAGGGCGGGCTTGGGCGCCGGAGCGGCCATCGCCGTCGTCGCCGACATCAGGACGGCGGCCGAGGCCGTGCTCCACAAGGTCCAGGTCTTGAAGGTCATCGTCTTATCCCCGAATGCGCGGCGTCAGGCCGGCTTCGGCGGGGAAGACGTCGCCGCCGCCCCTTTCAGGACAGGGAATTTTATGAAGTTTCGACGACGGCCGACGGCCGTCACCGGCTGATCACCAGGCCGCCCTGCCCTTCGCGCACCTCGAAGCCGTGAACCAGGGCCAGGTTGCGGACCAGGGTCGCCGGCTCGTCCAGGCGGAAGCGGCCGGCCACCCGCTGGCGGGCCAGTTCCGGATCGGCGATGACGATGCGGCGCTCGGACGAGCGGTTCACCCGCTCGACCAGCCGCCCCAGGGTCACCCCGTCGGTTTCCAGCCATCCCGAACGCCAGTCGTCGGCCAAGGGATCAAAGGTCCGGACCTTGGACAGCCTTCCTTCGGTGGCGAAAGCTCGCTGGCCGACGGTCAGGTCGACGGTGCGACGGATCAACCCTTCGGGCGCCAGGCGCACCCGGCCGCGATGCACCGACAGTTCCAGCCGCTCTGGGCCGCGCTCGTCGCTGACCTCCAGGTCGAAGGCGGTGCCCAGCACGCGGGCCGAGCCGGCAGCGGTCCTGACCGTGAACGGGCGAGCCTCGTCATGGGCGACGTCGAAGAAGGCCTCGCCCCTGGTCAGCGCCACCTCGCGCCGGCCCGTCCCAAGGCGCACCTCCAGATGGGTGTCGCCGTCGAGCATGACCTTGGTGCCGTCCTCCAGGACGACGCCGCGGTGCTCGCCGCGCGCCGTCTCGAAGGCCGTCGGCGTCACGGTCATCAGTTGCAGTTGCGGCCAGGCCAGCGCCACGGCGAGGCCGCAGGCGAGCAGGCCGCCGGCGAGCGCCGCGATCGGGCCCGCCTGGCGACGCCTGGCCAGACGGCGCTGCTCGCTGAGCTTCATCGCCTCGGTCAGGGCGCTGTCCTGGTTGGTGCGCCAGACCTGGTCGAAGGCCTGGGCGTTGGCCGGGTCGTCCGACTTCCAGGCCTCGAAACCGGCCTCGTCGCGGAAGGCCGGGTCCATGCGGCGGGCGGCCCAGAGGGCGGCGGTGCGGCGGGCGCGGCTCATCGGCGGCCTCCCACGGCGCGGCGCTCGGCCTTGGTCATCTCGCGATGCAGCTGTTCGAGGGCCCGCACGACGTGCTTCTCGACGGCAGCTTCGTTCATCGCCAGGGCGTCGGCGATCTCGCGCGTCGTCTGGCCGTGCAGGCGGCGGCGGATGAAGACGTCGCGACGCAGCGGCGGCATGGCGTCCAGCACCTTGCCGAACACCTCGACCTTCTGGCGATGCATGAGGATCTGCTCCGGCGCCGGGGCTTGGCAGGGGATCTCCTCGTCCAGCATCTCGGTCGGCCGCCGCTTGCGGCTGCGGAAATGGTCGCGGACGAGGTTGAGGGCGATGCGATAGCCGAGCGCCGCACGGTCGGCGACGGTGCGCGCCTTCTCGTAGGTCAAAAGGCGCGCGAAGGTTTCCTGCACCAGATCGTCGGCGGCGGCCGGATCACGGGTGCGGCGGACGATGAAGTGATAGAGCTCGTCGCGCTGGGCGCGCAGGGACGCCAGGTCGGTCATGACACGGGATCGGGCGTGTCTGGGCGCGCCGGCGCGGAAGAAGCGGCCTTGGGGAGCATGGGGCGGCGGCTACCACGGCTTCGTGACAGTTCTTCCGCCGCCCCTTCAAGTCACCAGACGAAGGTGCCCGCCGACCTCGCGGGAAGCTTGCCCTGCAGGCGCCGGGCGCCGTCGACGATGGCGAAGGCCTTTTCCTCGGCGGTCTGGTTGAGCACGATCAGGGCCCGACCGCCGTCGGGATTGACGAAGGCGACCGTCTTCAGGCCGGCCACCTCGGCGGGCGAGCCGACCCGCACCGCGCCCGGCTTCACGAACCGGCTGGCGTGGCCGAAGGCGTAGTACTCCTGGTTCCGCTCCACCGCGCCGGTGGCCTGGTCGATGGTCACCACGCCCCGGCAATCGCCGCAGCCGCCGGCGTGCGGACCGTACCTCTCGTCCAGCGCCAGGTTCCACATCAGGACGCCCCGCGCCCCGCTCCGGGTGGAGCCGACGATCAGCTTGTCCATCATCCACAGGAAGCTCTCGTCGAACTTGGCCGCCCACTGGCCGCCCGAGCACTCGGTGAAGAACACGTCCTTGTCGGGATGGGCCTTGCGCACCTCGTCCTGGGCGGTGACGTCGCCGGCGTAGCAGTGCCAGCCCACGCCCGCGACGAACGCTCTGGCCTTGGGATCGGCCAGCACGGTCATGGGCTGCTGCGGCTGGTCCCAGTTGTGGTCCCAGTCCAGCACCTTGGTTCCGATCCGCTCGCGGGCGAAGACCGGACCCAGGTTGTCGCCGAAGAACCGGGCCCGGTCGGCGGCGGGCCAGCGCATGCCCGGATAGTTCTCGGGCTCGAAGTCGGGCTCGTTCTGGATGCTGAGATAGTCGGTCGGCACGCCCTGGGCCTTGGCCGCCTTGACGTACCTCGCGAAGAACTCGGCATAGACCGGATAGGCGTCGGGCTTGAGCTGGCCCTTCACCAGCGAGCCGGTGGTCTTCATCCAGGCCGGCGCGCTCCAGGGCGAGGCCATCACCTTCAGGTCCGGATTGACCTTCAGCGCCGCCCGCACGGTGGGGAACACGTACGCTTCCGGCCGCGCCGTCGAGAAGTGCGCAAGCTCCGGATCGGCCGCCCCGCCGGGCGCGTCGTCCAGGCTGTAGTGGTCGAGCGAGAAGTCCGACGCGCCGATCGTAACGCGGGTGAAGCTGAAGCCGAGGCCGCCCTCCCCGCGCCCGAACAGCTCCGACAGCAGCGCCTGGCGTTGCGTCGCCGACATCCTGGTCTGGATCAGCCAGGCCGAGGCGTCGGTGATCGAGGCGCCGAAGCCGACGATCGACTGGTCGCGGGCGGCGGCGTCGACGGCTACGACCGGCAGGTCAGCGCCCTGCCCCGCCGGCAGATTGGCCAGCGGCGGCTGCTCGGCCAGCAGCTGGGCCTTGTCGCCGGTGGTCACCCAGGCGCGGGCGACGCGTTCGGGCGCCGGGGTGACGCTGGCGCAGCCTCCCAGGGCCAGGACCGCCGCCGTCGAGATCAGGGCGATGCGCATCACGGCTTGCGGCTCCAGGCCTTCAGCTTGGCCGAACCGGTCAGGGCCGGATCGCCGGCGTGGGCGCCGACATACAGCGGGTACGAACCGGCCGGCAGGGTCCAACCGGGCTTGGCCGTGTCGTAGTCGGCCAGCACGCGCGGGTCGACGCTGAGGGTGACCCGCTTGGTCTCGCCCGGCTGCAGGTCGACCTTCTGGAAACCGGCCAGGCGAACCATCGACTTGCGCTTGCCGGCGGTGACGTACAGCTGCGGCGCGTCGGCGCCGGCCACCTTGCCGGTGTTGGTGACGTCGAAGCTGACCTTCAGCCCGTCGCCGTCCTCGACCTTGAGGTTCCGGTAGCCGAAGCTCGTGTAGGACAGGCCGTAGCCGAACGGATAGAGCGGCTGCAGCTTCTGTTGGGCGAACCAGCGATAGCCGACAGCCGCGCCTTCCGTGTAGTCGACCGGGAAGCCCTTGATCGGCCCGGCCTCCTTGCCCGCGCGGCGGGCGTCGTCAATGGCGGCCTGCTCGGCATAGCCCGGCGCCGAGGCGCGCGGGGCCTGGTCCTCGGTCCTGGGGAAGGTCATCGGCAGGCGGCCCGACGGATTGACCGCCCCGCTGAGGATGCCGGCGATGGCCTCGCCGCCGCGCTGACCCGGATACCAGGCCTGCAGCACGCCGCCGACCCGGTCCAGCCACGGCATCAGCACCGGGCCGCCGGTCTCAAGTACGACCAGCGAGTTCCTGTTGGCGCTGGCGACGGCGTCGATCAGGGCGTCCTGGTTCTCGGGCAAGGCGATGGAGGGCGCATCTTGCGCCTCGGTCTGCCAGTGCCAGGCGAAGACGATGGCGAGGTCGGCGTCGCGCGCAGCGGCGGCGGCGGCGGCCGGATCCTTGCCGTCGACATAGGACACCTGGGCGTTCGGATAGGCCGCCTTGATCGCCTGCAGCGGCGAGGAGGCGTGCCAGGTGACGCGCACGAACGAGGCCGCCTCGCCGCCGTTCAGCGGGATCTCGACCGGCGCGCCGCCGACCGAACGCACCTGGGACGAACCACCGCCCGACAGAACGCCGACGTCGGCATGGGCGCCGACCAGCACGATCTTCTTCGCGCTCTTGGCCAGCGGCAGCAGGTCCCGGTCGTTCTTCAGCAGCACCGCGCCGCGCTCGGCCAGGCTCTGGGCGACCTTGGCGTTGCCGACGTAATCGATCGGCTGGGCGCTGGCCGGGGTCGGGTTGTCGATCAGGCCGGTGGCGATCACCCCGTAGAGGATGCGGCGGACCATGTCGTCGACCCGCGCCTGGCTGACCTCGCCCTTGGCCACGGCGGCCTTCAGGTCGTCGCCGAAGTAGATCTGCTTGTCGAGCTCCTGGCCCGACTGCTGGTCCAGGCCCGCCAGGGCGGCCTTGGTGGTGCTGTGCACCGCGCCCCAGTCCGACATCACCCAGCCCGGATAGTTCCAGTCGCGCTTGAGCACCTTGTTGAGCAGGAAGTCGTTCTCGCAGCCCCAGTCGCCGTTGATCTTGTTGTAGGCGCACATCACCGAGGCCGGCTGGCCCTTCTCGATGGCGATCTGGAAGGCCAGGAGATCGCTTTCCCGCAGGTCGGCCTCGCCGATGCGGGCGTCCATCACGTGGCGGCCCGTCTCCTGCGCGTTGATGGCGAAGTGCTTGATGGTCGAGACGATGTGGTTGCTCTGCACGCCGCGGATCGACGCCCCGGCCATCTCGCCGGCCAGCAGCGGATCTTCGCCCAGGTACTCGAAGTTACGGCCCGCCCACGGGTCGCGGGTCAGGTTGACGCCCCCGGCCAGCAGGACGTTGAAGGTCTTGGCGCGGGCTTCGGCGCCGATCATCGCGCCGGACGCGTAGGCCAGCTTCGGCTCGAAGGTGGCGGCCAGCGCCAGGCCCGACGGCAGGGCCGTGGCGGTGTCGCCCTTGCGCTGCTCGACCTGATTGGCGACGCCGAGGCTGGCGTCGCTTTCCCGCAGCGTCGGGATCTTCAGGCGCGGCACGCCCGGCACGTAGCCGGCCGAGGGGATCATGTCGGCCGGCGCGGGCTTGGTGTTGGGCGGAAACAGGCCGTGCAGATAGGTAATCTTCTCGTCCAGGGTCATCTGCCTGACCAGCGCGTCGGCGCGCGCCCACACCGGGTCGTTCGCCCGCGCGGCCAGCGGCGCGCTGTCCTTGGTCGGCATGGTCTGGGCCAGGCTCGCGGCCGGCAGCAGGGCCAGCAGCGCCACGGCGGCGGAGGTCCGGCGCAGGATCCGCAGGGCGGATGAAGGCTGGGCGGCGGTCGTCATGGGCTACTCCGTGGTGGTCGAAATCAAGGGACGCGTGGAAGCCGCCCCGGCGCGCGCCAGGACGGCGGCCAGATAGGCGTCGTGGGTGTCGCAGGCCTCTACGCAGGCGGCGTTGACGGCGGCGATCTGGTCGAGGAAGGCGGCGCGCTCGGCCGGGCTCTTCAGCGCGGCCAGCGGATGGGCGGCGGCCGGCGAAGCCCCCTGACCCAGCAGCACCTGCACCCAGCTTTCCTCGTAGAACAGCTCGTCGCTCTCGCGCTCGATATGGCCGAAGGCGGCGAAGAGCTCGAGCTTGCGGGCCAGGCCGTCGGGCGGCGGGGTCTCGCGCACCTGCCGCCAGAACGGCTCGTCGCGGGCGTTGAGCACGTAGTGCAGGATCACGAAGTCGCGCACCTGCTCGAACTCGCGCGCCGAAAGCCGGTTGTACTCGGCGATGCGGGCCGGATCGCAGCCGGCGTCGGGATAAAGGGTGAGAAAGCGGTAGAGCGCCGTCTGCACCATGTGCAGGCTGGTCGACTCCAGCGGTTCCAGGAACCCGCCGGCCAGGCCCACGGCCAGGCAGTTGCCGATCCAGCCGGCCTTGCGGCGGCCCGGCTCGAAACGGATCGGACGCGGATCGGCCAGGAGCTCGCCGTCGAGGCCCTGGATCAGCCGCTCATGCGCCTTGTCGTCGCTCAGATGGTCGCTGGAGTAGACGAGGCCGTTGCCGGTGCGGTGGCGCAGCGGGATCCGCCAGCGCCAGCCCGCGTCCACGGCGGTGGCGCGCGTATAGGGCGTGATCGGACCGGGCGTCAGGGTCGGCGCGGCCAGGGCGCGGTCGCAGGGCAGCCAGCGCCTGGCGCTGTCCCAGCCGGCCTTCAGCGTCTGCTCGATCAGCAGGCCCCGGAAACCCGAGCAGTCGATGTAGAAGTCGGCGGCCACCTCGCGACCGTCGGCCAGGCGCAGGCTCTGGATGTGGCCGCGCGCAGGCTCCTGGCGGACCTCGACGATCCGCCCCTCGATCCGGGTCACGCCCCGCGCCTCGGCGTGGCTGCGCAGGAAGGCCGCGTAGAGACCCGCGTCGAAGTGATAGGCGTGGGCCAGTCGCGACAGGGGCGAACGCGGCCGGTCCTTCTGCGGCGGCGAGAACCGTCCCGCCCGCGCAAGACCCGCGCCGAGCGTCAGGGCCTCGAGGCTGGGAGCGCCCGGTCGGCCGCGATCGGCCAGCCAGTGCTGGTGGCACGACAGCGTGCCGGCGCCCTGCCCGATCGCGCCGAAGGCGTGCATGTAGCTGTCGCCCACGCGGCCCCAGTCGCGAAACTCGATGCCGAGCTTGTAGGTCCCTTGCGTGGCGGCCAGGAACGCGCCCTCGTCCAGGCCGATCATGGCGTTGAACTGGCGGATCGGCGGGATCGTCGCCTCGCCCACCCCGACCGTCCCGATCTCGTCGGACTCGACCAGCGTGATCGCGGTCCCCGGCCCGAGCATGGCCGACAGGAAGGCCGCGCTCATCCAGCCGGCCGAGCCGCCGCCGACGACGGCGATGGATTTGATCGGGGTCACGGCGCGCGGAGCCTCTTGAAGGGAGCGTCGTCGAAACGAAAAAAAGCGCGGAGGGCCAGGGGAAGGGATCGACCCTCCGCGCGCAGGGGTCAGAACTTGTAGTTCAGACCGAAGATGTACTGCCGGCCGTACTGGTCGTTGGTCTCGGGCAGCAGCGTGCCGTCCGAGAGCACGCCGGTGCGGGTGCGGTAGGGGCTGTTGTCGAGATTGTTGACCTGGAACACGGCCGAAAGGCCCTTGAGCGGTCCGTCCTGGAACTCGTAGCCGATCTGGGCGTCGACCTGCTCGTCGGCCAGCACCTGGGTGAAGCCGCGATAGGCGAACAGCTGCACCACCTCGCCGCGGAAGGCCGAGCGATGGCGCTTGCTGATCCGGGCCGAGAAGCCCGCCCGCTCGTAGAAGCCGGTGACGTTGTAGACGTCGCCCGACAGCCCCGGCAGGGCGTTGTTCGACCCCGGGCCGTCCGGCTGGATGTCGGTCTTGGTGTGCGACATGCTGCCGACGAAGCCGAAGCCCGTCAGCCACGGCGTGATCAGCCCGAAGTCGACCGCGCCCGAGATCTCGTAGCCGTAGAGCTTGCCGCCCTCGCCGTTCTCGGGGCGGGTCAGCAGGCCGATGTTGCTGATCGGCTGGACCGTGCCGGTGTTGGGCACGTTGGAGAAGTCGTAGTCGACCGACTTGTTGTAGATGTAGGTCTCCAGGTCCTTGTAGTAGCCGGCGACGGCGATGTAGGTCCCCGGCGCGAAGTACTTCTCGACCGAGAGGTCGAAGGCGGTCGCCTTCCACGGCTTCAGGTACGGATTGCCGCCCGAGCCGCTCCAGCGGAAGGTCAGGGCGTCGACGCCGGCGGTGATGCTGGCGCGCATGTCGTCCAGGCGCGGACGGGCCGAGGTCTTGGCCACCCCGAAGCGGACATAGAGGTTCTCGACCGGCTCGGCCGTCAGGTTCAGGCTCGGCAGCAGTTCGTCGTAGGTGTCCTCGACGCTGGTCAGGCTCGGCGCCTGGGCCGTGCCGCCGCTGACGGTGTAGCCCGTCGATTCCTGCTT
The DNA here is from genome assembly GCF_011043625.1 of Caulobacter sp. 602-2. Taxonomy (GTDB): domain Bacteria; phylum Pseudomonadota; class Alphaproteobacteria; order Caulobacterales; family Caulobacteraceae; genus Caulobacter. The sequence continues at coordinate 63,488 of NZ_JAAKGT010000007.1, read as the reverse complement.
GGTGGAGATGTACTGCAGGCCGATGTCGCCCTTGATCGGCAGCGCGCCGACATGGGTGTCGATCTTGGCCATCAGGTAGGCCGTGGTCAGGCGCTCCTGGATCTTCCAGTCCTTGTTGTAGTCGTCGGCGTTCCCGATCGGGACGATGTTGTAATAGACCGGCAGGGCCTTCTGCAGATTGATGGCCAGCACCTGGTCGACGCCCGCGAACGCCAGCGAGGCCGGCTCCAGCAGGTATTGCGAGGCCACGGTGGTCGGGGCGCGGCCGTTCTTCAGGAACAGGTCGTTGTCCGAGACCGTCTTGTCCTTCTTGCGGTCGGCGTAGTTGATGCCGGCCTGCACGCTGCTCAGGAAGCCGCCGAGACGGGTCTCGGAGACGTCGTGGTCGATGCGGAAGTCGCCGGTGAACATCCGGTCCTCGACCTCGGGGAAGCGGATGGCGCCGTCATGGCCCCAGCCGCCCCAGGCCGCCGGATCGCCCAGCTGCATGTGGGTCGCGTCGGCGTAGTCCAGGCCCGTCGTGTACTTGCCCACGCCGTTGAAGTTCAGGTCGTAGGCGATGTTGTCGAAGGTGCGGATCGGGCCGTAGCCGGCGTAGGTCTCGAGGATCTGCTCGCGACGCTCGACCTTCGAGTAGCCGATGTCGGCCGTGTAGGTGGTCGCGCCCGAGACGTACGAGGTGTTCCAGCCCAGGGCGAACTGCTCGTCCTTGCGGGTGTTGCGGTCGTTGCGGACGATCGGGGTGACGTTGGTCGCCGTGCCCGAGGTGTTGATCAGCGAGTTGCCGACCTTGGTGAAGCCGGGGTTCAGGAACACCGTGGCGTCGGGCGTGCTGGGGCTGGAGAACCACTGCATGCCGCGGCGGACCTCCTTCTGGTCGAAGGTCGAGTAGAACAGGTCCAGCGTCGAGTGCAGCTTGTCGTTGGGCCGCCATTCCAGCACGCCCATGAAGCCGTCGCGCACCTGGTCGCGGTTGGTGGCGAAGATCTCCTGGCCGCCCAGGCTGTAGGCGCCGGCGTTGGCGCCGGTGAACTGGGCCGGCTGCTCCCAGTACCAGGCCTTGTACTGCTGGATCTGGGTCGGGCTGTCGAGGTGGGCGTAGCCCAGCGCGACGCCGATCGTGCCGTCGGCGAACTGGTCGATGTAGGAGGCGCTGAAACGATAGCCGCTCTTCGAGCCGTCGGGATTGGCCTTGTCCAGATCGCTGACTTCGCGGCGGGCGTTCAGCGTCATCACCCGGCCCTTCTGGTCCAGCGGGCGGACGGTGCGCATGTCGACCGTGCCCGACAGGCCCTGGCCGATCAGGGCGGCGTTCGAGGTCTTGTAGACGACGACGCTGTTGAGCAGCTCGGACGGATACTGGTCGAACTCGGCGGCGCGGTTGTCGCCGGCGCTGACCTGCTGGCGGCCGTTCAGCAGCGTGGTCGAGAAGTCGGGCGACAGGCCGCGGATCGAGATCACCTGCACCCGGCCGTTGACGCGCTGGCCCGTCAGGCCCGGCAGGCGCGCCAGGGACTCGGCGATCGACACGTCGGGCAGCTTGCCGATGTCCTCGGCCGAAACGGCTTCGACGACGCCGACCTCGCGGCGCTTGATCTCGGCCGACTTCTCCAGGCTGCGGCGATAGCCCGTGACCACCACCTCGTCGACGGCGGTGTCTTCCTTGGCGGGGGCGGCGTCCTGGGCGTGGGCGGCGCCGGCCAGCAGCGACAGGGCCCCGGCCGAGGCGTAGGCCAGGCGCTTGAAGCGCCGGGCGCCGGCGCGAACGGGCGCGCTCGTATGGGCGTGATGGATCAAGGTACTCTCCCCTCCTGCGTCTCTTCCCTGGCCCTCCTCGCCCCGTCTCTTGCGGATTCGGCGTCGAAAAGCCGCGCTTTCGTGAATTGGAAGCGCTTCCAACAAAGGCCGCAACGCGTCGGCCTTGTCAAGGGGATCGACGTTCGATCAGGGCGCGGAGGCTGCGGTGCCCCGCTCGACCACCGCGTGGTCGAGGCAGTCGAACTCGGGTTCGGCCTCGGATCGGCCGCCGGTCAGGCGGCTGGCCAGCAGCGCCACGGCGCGGCGGCCCATGTCCTTCAGCGGCTGGTGCACGGTGGTCAGCGGCGGCCAGACGATGGCCGACACCGGGGTGTCGTCGAAGCCTGTCACGGAAAGGTCTTGCGGCACTTTCACGCCGCGTCCGTGAACCACCGACAGCGCTCCGGCGGCCATGTCGTCGTTGGCGCAGACCAGGGCCGTCGGATGCAGCGGGTCATCCAGCAGGCGCGGCGTCAGCTCGACCCCCGAACGGAAGGTGAAGTCGCCGCGCACCTGGATCAGGTCGGCCTGCCCGAGACCCGCCTCCTGGAGCGCGCGCATCAGGCCGTCCAGGCGCCGATCGGCCGAAAGGTGGCCCTCGATGCCGCCCATGAAGGCGAATCGGCGATGGCCCAGTTCGATCAGGCGGCGGGCGATGTCGTAGCCGCCGGCCTCGTCGTCCATGCCCACCCCGTCGGCGAGGCCCCTGCCCGCCCCGCCCGGCGAGATCGACACCACCTTGCAGCCGCGCCGCAGCACCTCGGCGATCAGCGGCGCGTCGTCCGAATAGGGCGGCGTGAAGATCAGGCCCTCGCAGCGCTGGATCGCGATCAGGTCGTAGACCTGCTGCTGGCGGTCGGCGCTCTGCAGCGGGATATGGCGCGTGACCAGCTGGTAGCCCAGCTCCAGGCAACCGCGCAGCGCGCCCAGCTCCAGGGCCGAGTGATAGAACGAGTTCGGCTCGCTCTCGAGGTCGGAGGCGAACACCAGGCCCAGCAGCCGGCTGCCGCCGCCCGCCAGCGAGCGGGCCTGCGGATTGACCTTGTAGTCCAGCGCCTTGACGGCCTCCATCACCCGGGCCCGCACTTCGTCGCGAACGTTGGGGCCGTCGTTGAGCACCCGCGAAACCGTCGTCCGCGCGACGCCCGAAAGGCGCGCCACGTCGTCGATGGTGGGCCGTCTTGCCGTCAATGAACTCTCCGAACCGAACGCTGGGCGACACGATGGGGACGAACGGCCGAGCTGACAATAGCTCGACCGCAAGCTGTCCTGATCGCATAAACCACGGATGGATCAAGGCGGCCGCCCATTTCCCGACACCGACGCCAACACCGGGCGATCGCGACTTTTCCTGGCGGGCTACGGCCTGGCCAACGCCGGCGCCTTCATCTCCTTCATTCCGTTCCTGACCCTGCTGGCGCCGCTGAAGGCCGCCGAGGTGGCCCCGCACGCCCGCGACCTGACCCTCAGCCAGATCTCCATCGTCGGCGCGATCACCGCCGCGATCGCCCACATCGCCTTCGGCGCGCTCAGCGACGCCACGCGCGGCCGCCTGGGCCGCCGCCGTCCCTGGATCCTCGGCGGCTGGGCGGCCACCGCCCTCAGCCTGGCTCTGGTCAGCCTGGCCCAGACCCCCTGGCAGATGCTGGGCGCCGTGGTGCTGCTGCAGCTGGCGGTCAACGCCCTCTACGCGCCGCTGGCCGCCGTGCTGCCCGACCTCGTGCCCGACCACCAGAAGGGCGCGGCGGCGGCCTGGGCGGGTCTTGCCCTGCCGGCCTCCAAGCTGTTCACGGCCCTGGTGGTCAGCGCCCTGCTGGTCTCGGCGGCCAGCCGCTACGCCGCCGTCGTGGCGGCCACCGCCCTGCTCGTCCTGCCCTTCGCCCTGACCCTGCGCGAGCCGCCCGCCCCGGCCCGCGCGCCGATCGCCTGGCCCAGCCTGCGGCTCACCGCCTTCGCTGACGGGCGCTTCCGGATGGTGTTCGTCTCGCGCCTGCTGGTGGAGACGGCCGTGGCGCTGCACACCCTCTACCTGTTCTTCTACCTCAAGGACCGCGGCGACCTGGCCAGCCGCCTGCCGGGCGTGACGCCGGAGGCGGCGTTCGGCCTGCTGCTGACGGCCTCGACCCTGGGCATGCTGGCGGCCGGCGCGGCCAGCGGCCCGCTGTCGGATCGGCTGGGCCGCAGGCCGATGGTCGTCACCGGCGGCGTGCTGATCGCCGCGGGCGTTGCGCTGCTGCTGTTTGCTCCGGAATGGCCCGGCCCGCTGATGGCCCAGATCATCTTCGGGATCGGGCACGGGGTCTATTCGACCAGCAATCTGGCTCTCGTGGCCGAGGTGCTGCCCGACGGCGCCCGCAACGGCCGCGACCTTGGCCTGATGAACGTGGCGGTGGCGGCCTCCCAGGCGCTGGGCCCGCTGCTCGGCATCGCCGTGGCGTCGACCGGCGGCGATCTGCGCGGCGTGTTCATGGCCGCCGCCCTGGCCGCGCTGGCCGGCGCGGGAGCCTTGCTGACAAGGCGCTAGAGCCGATCGCCCGCACACGACCGAACGCACATGGCGCATATTCACCACGTGCAAGATTTCAGAACTTTACAAAGTGATACAACTCTGACACGAGTCCCGGTCCGCGCCAACTAGAGCGTGGATTACCCCGGTCGAAACCAGCCTTGAGGGAGGTGTTGGTGCTCGAGTCGTCGGTGTTCCCCAGCGTAGCGTATCCAAGCGTCGAACCTGAGGCCGCCGACCTGCTGATCACCAGCATCGGAAACGCGTCGCCGCGCGCTGCGTCGGTGCTCAGCCAGGCCCTGGAACTGCCCGTCGAGACGGTGGTCGACGCGCTCTATCGCGCCCCGGCCCGGCTGCTGGCGGGCCTGCCCCGGCAGGACGCGACGCGCCTGGCCGAACTGATCGGAACCCTGGGTGTCGAAGCCGCCGTCGCGCCCGCCGGCCCGGCCCCGGCCCGCGCGCCGTCGATGGACCTGGCGGGCGAACTCCTGGATCTCGACGCCGCCGACGCCGTGGGCGTCGTGCTCGGCCGGTTCCTGGGCATGGAGGCCGCCGCCGCCCTCGACCTGCTGCTGACCCCGCCGGGCGTGATCCTGGGCGCCGTCACCGAAGCCACGGTCCGCGCCCTGGAGGCCGCCCTGCCCGCCGGCGCCGTGCGGCTGACCGCCAGCCGTCCGGACGAAGCCCGCTTCGCCCTGTTCGCCAGCGACCTGTCGCACCTGCAGATCGGCATCCTGCGCCAGAGGCTGCCGAACGGCGCGGATCTGACGCCGGGCGGTTCGGCCACCGTCTTCGACCTTGGCCGCAGCGAAGCCGACAGCCTGTGGCGGCGGCTGAAAGCCCCCGAGCAAGTGCGGATCGTCGACCAGGCCTTCCTGCGCTTCACCGTCGAGCTGGTCGCCGCTCCCGTCGAAGGCGCCGCCGCGCTGGAAGCGCTGGCCGGCGTCCCGGCCGAGGATTTCGAGCTGCTGCGCCAGGCGTTGCCGGTTCCCGTCGAGGCCGGCGTCGCCTTCGCCGACCTGGAGGGCCGCATGGCCGCCTACGCCGAGGCCGGCCTGACCGTGCGCGCGGAACTGGAGACCTTCTCCTATCAGGCGCTGGACATCATTTCCGCCCCGGCGCGCGCGCTCGCCGAAATAGGCCTGCCCGACGCCGCGCCCGTCTCGACGGCGCTGATGCCGCGTCCCCGCGCTCGGCTGATGCGCCATCGGCTGGAAGCGGCCGGGGCCGAGGTGCTGTTTTCCGAGGCCCGCGCATGACGCCCGCCATCGACGTGCATCGCCTGCACGCCGGCGTCGCCGAGGCGGGCAAGCTGCTGGCGCTGAAGGGCCGGCACGACGAGGCGCTGGCCAAGTATCGCGAAGCCCTGCGCCTAGCCCACGGCGTGCGCGCCCCACAGGTCTTCGCCCGGCACTACCTGCACTGCGTCCTGGAAAGCCTGGAGCGCACCGGCGCCAACGAACAGGCCGCCATGCTGGCCCACGAAGCCGCCTGCAGCGCCGCCGCCGAGCTGGGCGATGGAACGCCCAGCGACTTCCAGCGCCGCGATCGCGCCTGCCTGCTCGAACGCTGCGGCGTCAACCGCCTAAAGGCCGGCGACGTGACCGGCGCCCGCGAAAGCCTGGCCGCCGCCATCGCCCTGGACGGGGCCCTGCCCCTGTCCCGCGACCTCCTGGCCTGGACGGCCCGCGGCCTCGGCGTTCCGGCCGTCCGCATGGCCGAAGCCCAGCGCGCCCACGGCTACTGGACCGTGCGCGCCGACACCGTCGACAGCGCCCGCGCCTGTGAGTCCCCCGTGGGACCCAAGGAGCCGCGGATCAAGGAGCCGATGCATGGCTGACGAGAACCCCATCGAGAAGATGACGCCCGGCCAGATCCTGGCCGACGCCAGCGTCGCCGAGTTCATCAAGGCCATGGGCCTGTCGATCGCCGACGCCCAGAAAGCGCTCGACCTCAACAGCCTGGCCCAGGTCGGCGAGTACGTGGAGCCGCGTCCCGGCCTGGGCGGCAAGAGCCTGCTGCAGCTGGGCCTGTCGCCGCCGTTCTACCACTACCAGCACGCCGACCTGACGGTCTCGATGCAGCTGACCATGAAGGTCGGCGAGGCCAGCGCCTTCGGCATCGGCGGCAAGCTCGACTTCGGCTTCGGCCAGGGCGGTCCCCAGGCTCCGGCCAACGCCCGCGAGGCCCAGGTCACGCTCAAGAGCCTGCCGGCCAGCGTCACCGTCGACGGAACCAAGACCGACGCCGCCGGCGCGGACGTCGAGGCCGCCGCCGAGGACCTGGCCAAGAAGCTGGGTACGCCCACCGGCAAGTTCGAGCGGGCCTATGTCAGCGCCAAGCGCACGAAGGTGCCGTTCAAGCTGGAACCCGACACCGCCAAGAACCCGATCAAGACCGACACCAGCGTGGCGTTCTACGCCGCCTCGGAGGCCAGCCTGGGCGTCATCCGCATTGTCGAGACCCCGACCAACAACACCAGCGAAGAGTTCGTGCTGGCTTCGGGCAAGAGCACCAAGGTCGACGCCAAGGCCAACAACCTGCTCTACGCCCGCGCCGTCGCCAGCCAGATCAACACGCTGGGCGGGTTCAAGGCCAAGCTGCTGCGCGATCCGGTCGGCTCCGACCTGCCGGTCGGCGGCGGCACGCTGGGCCTGGCGCTGTTCGACAGCGGCAAGTCCGACCTCAAGCAGGCCGCCATCGAGGAACTGACCCTGGTGGCGCGAGCGCTGAAGGCCAACGGCGCGACGGTCGACGTCGTCGGCTTCACCGATCGGGTGGACACCGACCCCTACAATCAGAAGCTGGGCCTGGACCGCGCCAACAAGGTGGCCGAGTTCCTGCGCGACAACGGCGTCGCGCCGGGCCAGATCCGCAAGGTCGAAAGCCGCGGCGAAGCCAGCTGGAAGGCCCAGGGCGCCGTCGACAACGTCGCCAACCAGCAGTTCCGCCGCGCCGAGGTGCTGCTGGCCGACTCCAACGACCTGCTGATCGTGGTCGAGTCCGCCGGAACCCAGCTGCAGGCCACGCCGACGCCGGACAAGACCAGTTCGGGCGGCGGCAACGGCTTCATCATCGTGCGCCACTTCACCGCCGTTCCGGTGGACGGCACGGCGGTGAAGGTCGGGGCCTCGGAAACCTCGGTAGCGATCAGCGGAACCGCGGCCAATGACGGCTCGACCACGCTGGAGGCCAACTCGCCCCAGGCCTACGCCTTCAACCTGGCGCGCGACGTCAACGCCGGCAGCGCCACCCACGGCGTGCGCGCCGTGCGCAAGGGCGGCGTGGTCAGCTTCTCCGACGCCAAGGACGCGGTCGTGATCAACCTGGTCACCCTGTCGGCCAACGACATCGCCCTGTCGGCCGCCGACGGCGCCAGCGTCACCAAGGCCCTCGACAAGATCGCCGCCGGCCCCACCGCCAGCGCCGACAAGCCCAAGGTCTCGGTCGCCGTGGGCCTGTCGGTCGACTACCGCACCAGCCGGCAGTTCGAGCAGTCGATCAACGGCAACAGCAGCATCTCGGCCCGCATCGTCGCGGTGCCCGCGCCCGTCGAGTTCCTCGACGAGATCAAGACCTACCTGGCGCCGGCCAACGGCTCCACGCCGACCCCGACGCCCACGCCATGAGCGAGACCGCGTCCGTCACCCGGCAGCTGCTGTCCGCGCCGCTGCCGCAGATCATCGAACGCCTGGGCATCGCCATCGCCCAGGCGCAGTCCGCGCTCGACCGCAACAGCATCGAGACGGCCAAGGCCATGGCCGAGGCCGAGATCGAACTGGGCGGCGAGACGCACAACCTGATTTCGCTGGGCTTCACGCCCACCTTCTACAGCTTCACCGAGGCGACGGTGGAGGCCAAGCTGTCGTTCAGCATGACCGAGAGCACCGAATTCGGCGTCTCGGCCGGGGCCACGGTCGGCGTGCAGGCCGGCTTCGTCATGGTCGCCGCCTCGGTCAACGTCAGCTACGCGCGCAAGTTCTCGGTCAGCGCCGAGGGCATGAGTTCGATCGCGGCCCGGCTGGTCAGCCTGCCGCCGCCCGAAAACCTCGAAAACCTGCTTCGCAAGATCAGCGAGCCCACCCCTGCGCCCGCGCCCAATCCCTAGGAAGGACCAGACATGTCGATCGGGAGAGAGCTTCTGAACGTCCCCATGGGGGACATGATCCGCCAGATGGCCTTCGCCATCGCCGAGGGCCAGATCAAGCTGGACGCCAACAGCATCGAGGTGGCCGAGATGATGGGCGGCCTCCAGGCCGTGACCGACGACGAGGGCAAGACCACCTTCGACGACAGCCGCATCTTCTTCGGCTACGACCTGATGACCGCCAGCGACGCCCTGGCCTACATCGCCGCCGACAACGCCATTTCCGGCGGCGACACCAAGGCGCTGGAAAAGGTCGTCAAGGACCAGAAGGACGCCGCCGAGGACAACGGCGAGAACCCCGACACCACCCTGATCCGGGTGCCGACGCGCCTGTCGATGCTGGAGCTGGGCTTCTCGCCCACCTTCTACCAGTTCGTCGACACGATCATCGAGGTGAAGATCGCCATCAAGATCACCTACAGCAGCGAGTCCACCCGCACCTCCAAGGCCACCAGCCAGGTGACCACCAAGGGCTCGAGCTTCAGCTGGAGCCTGTTCCGCGGCAAGGCTGGCACGAGCAACACGACCCAGGTCTCGACCAGCCAGGTCGACGCCAGCTACTCGTCGAAATACAGCTACTCGGCCGAGGGTTCGAGCCTGCTGCGCACCAAGCTGGTGCCGATCCCGCCCCCGGCCATCCTGGAAGAGCGGATCCGCCGTCAGCTGGACGAGGAGGTCGAGCGTCGCCGCCGCTTGCTCGACAAGAAGCTGGGAACCCAGAACCCCGCCCCCGTGAACCCGTAACGTCCCGGAGGGAGAACGCGCCATGAGCGTGGGCACCGAACTGCTCGCCGTCCCCTTTCCGGAGATGGTCCAGCGCCTGGGCGTCGGCATCGCCACCGCCCAGCTGCAGCTCGACATGGTGTCGCTGCGGATAGCCCGGCTGATGGCCGGCTACGACGAGGACGCCGACGAGGAGAAGGAAGGCGAAGGGGCCAAGTCGAAGACCTACATGGTCAAGTTCGGCGACGGCCAAGAGTACAGCCTGCTGGAGCTCGGCTTCACGCCGACCTTCTACCAGTTCGTCGACACCGTGATCGAGCTGAAGATGTCGATCTCGTTCAAGTCCGAGACCGAGATCAAGCGCAGCAGCAGCAGCACGACGGTCAAGGCCGGCGGCTTCTGGACGCCGTTCGGCGGCGGCGGCGCGGTCAGCGCCAGCAGCGTCAGCGCCAGCTACGCGGCCAAGTACCAGTACAGCGCCGAGGGTTCGAGCCTGATGCGCACCAAGCTGGTGCCCATCCCGCCGCCGGCGCTGTTCGAGGAGCGGGTGCGCGCGCTGATCGAGAAGCGACGGGCCGCCGAGGAAGAAGACGACGGATGAGCGATCCGCCCTGGAAGGACGCCCTGCGTCGCGCCAAGTCGCCGGCGCCGGCGGCCGCGCCGGCCGCGCGGGCGACGCCTTCCCCGCCTCGCGGCCTGCCGCCGGGCGCCGACCCGGCCGCCGTGTCTCCGAACCTGGCGCGGCTGATGGCCGAACGCCAGGCGTTGGAGAGCAGGATGGCCGGCCTGACCGGCCAGGGCGGGCTCGGCGATCCCCGCTACGCCGTCACGCCGCTGGACCAGCGCCGGGCCGAGCTCGAACGCTGGAGCGCCGGGCGCGACGCCGCCCGCGCCGCCGTCGCGCCGCGACCCGACCCGCATCCGCCGGCCCTGCCGCCCGCCCTGCGCGGCACGGCCGCCGACGCCCTGCGGACCACGCCGGGCGAGGGCCTTCGCGCCACCCCGGGCGAGCAGGCGCGACCGACCCCCGGCGAGCTGACGCCCGACCTGCGCCGCTTCACCACGCCCGAGATCTTCGAGCGTCCGCCCGCGCCCGCCCGTGAGGCCGCCTGGGAACGTCCGGCGACCACGCCGCGCGAGGCGCCGTGGGAACGGATCGCCGCCCGCCGGGAACCCGCCTCCTCCACCGAGCCGTCGCGGCGGCTGGCCTCGCTGGCCGAGGCCGGTCGGGGCCTGCGCGACGCCGGCCGCGCCCTGCAGGGCGTCGACCAGCGTCCGCGCGCGGCGTCGGCCAGCGATCCCCTCGACCGACGCCTGGCCAAGGCCCGCGACATGGTCAGCCGCGGCCGCAAGGCCTACGCCGCCGCCGAACGCGCGCTGGACAGCGCCCGCGACGCCATTCCCAGCGACTGGGTGGAGCGGGCCCGCGAGCGCATCCCGGGCCTGGGCCGCGCCGATCCCTATGTGCGCGAGACGGCCCGCAAGCTCAGCGTCGCGGTCGGCGAACTGGCCGACTACGCCGAGAAGGCCGACCGCCTGCGCGAGATGGCCAGCGACGTGCGCGAGCTGAAGGAGGCCGACGAGGCCCGCGACGACGCTCGCCGCGACCGCGCCCTGGAGCGCCTGAAGGCCAAGCGCTCCGAAGAGTCCCGCGACAATTCCGAGGGAGACGCCTGATGCCGGCCGAAAGCCGCTTCGTCGGCAATTCGATCGAGGAGTTGCTTGTGGCCCTCGCCGAAGGAGTGCGCGAGGCGCAGCTGGCCCTCAACAGCGGCCCGAAGGTCGACGCCAGCGGCGCGCCCATCGGCGGCTACCAGCTGCCGTTCCTCGACTTCTCGATCAAGGTCGACATGCAGACCAAGGCCGACAGCGGCGGGCGGCCCATCGCCCTGCTGTTCACCGCCAAGGACCAGAACAGCACCAACCAGCAGGTCAGCAGCACGATCAGCGGGCGCCTCGTGGCCACCCCGCCAGGCGAGGGCCTGCCCACCCCGCGCATCGCCGTCTCGGGCGGCGGCAACATCGGCGGGCTGGCCAACCTATCGGTCGTGGTCACCAACAGCGCCGGCGAGGTGCTGGCCGGCCAGCCGGTCGAGCTGAACATCGACGACGCCGCCAGCGCCACCCTGTCGGCGGCGCGGGGCGTGGCCAATTTCGTGCGCCAGCCCGGCACGCGGCTGCAGCAGGCCCTGCTGCGCACCGACGCCGAGGGCCGCGCGGTCGCCGCCCTGTCGATCGCCAAGGAGCCCGCCCGCGCGGTCGTGGTGGTGGTCGCCTCCATCGGCGCCTATAGCGGCCGGGGCGTGATCGGCATGGAGGAAGTCGGATGAGCACCGCCTTCTCCTGGACCGCCCGGCTGACCGACGCCGACGGCGCCGTCGCGGCCGGCGCGTCGCTGGACGTCCAGCTGTTCGACCTGAAGACCGGCGCCTGGGCCAGCGCCTCCAGCGCCAAGACCGACGCGGCCGGCACGGCCAAGGGCGCGGGAACCATCGCCGACGACACCCTGCCCTTCGCCCCGGCCTTCCGGCTGGTCGAAGGCGCCGGCGTGATCTCGGCCAGCCCCGAGTTCACCCGCAACGCGCGCACCGGCGCACTGGCCATCGATTTCGGCCAGGTGCGCCGCCTGGCCGTGCAGGAGACGGTGATCGCCCGCACCCTGTCGGCCCGCACCCTGCGGACGGCCGCGCCGATCGGCGGGGTGGTGGCCACCGACGCGGCCATCGCCGCGACGCCGACGGTCGACGCCGCCGCGATCCGCGCCCAGGCGGTCGACGACACCACCAAGACCTTCACCGCGCGGCTGGCCAAGAACGACCAGGATCTGGCCGCACGGGACGCCCAGATCTCGACCCAGTCGAAACAGATCACCGAGCGCGACGCCCAGATCACCACCCTGCGCGCCGAAAAGGCCGACATCACCGCCGCCCGCGCCAAGAGCGACCAGGACCTGGCCGCCCGCGACGTCCAGATCGCGAGCCAGTCCAAGGCCCTGGGCGAGCGTGACGCCCAGATCGCCGCCGTCAGGGCCCAGGCCGCCGACGACGCCGCCAAGAGCAACGCCCGCCTGGCGCAACGCGACCAGGAACTGGCCGGCCGCGACGCCCAGCTGGTCGAGCGGAGCCGGGTGGTCGCCGAGCAGGAGAAGGAAATCTCCGGCCTGCGCGCCACCCTGGTCGCCAAGGACCTCGAGATCGAGGACATCAAGGCCACCCGCACGCCGGATCCCACGACGGGAACCACCGGCGGGACGACGGCCGGGACCACGGCCGGCGTGATCAACCCCGCCGTCGCGTCCACGCTGCGGACCGTGGCGGTCACCGATCTGGCCACCACCATGGCCACCCAGCTCGACAGCGCCCAGAAGACCCTGAAGCCGACGGGCTTTTCGCTGGGTGCGATCCAGGTCAGCGCCAAGGGCATACTGCGCGACAGCGGCAGCATGGAATTCCTCGACGCCGACACCCTCAAGACCCTGCCGCAGGACTCGCTGAGCGACCTGAAGTTCCAGTTCATTCCCGAGAAGGTCGCCAGCGAGGACGACGGCCCCCGCGTGCCCGACGTGCTGCAGCTGACCGAAAGCGCGGTGCGCCGCGTGCTGACCTCGGTGGGCCTGGTGCTGGAGGCCAGCACCGGCCCGCGCGGCCTCAACCCGGCCGTCGCCCCCGGCCAGGCCATGGTCCAGTCGCCCGGGGCCGGATCCATCATCGCCCGCGGCGCGCGGGTGATGGTCATCTTCGCCGACGAACAGGGAGCCTGACCCATGGCCCAGGACGCTTCGGACCTGCTCAGCGAAAGCCTGGCCACGCCGCTGGGCGAGGTGATCGCCGCCGTCGGTCGCGGGGTGGCCGAGGCCCAGGCGGCGCTCGACCACGCCTCTCTGGCCGCCACCCTGGCCATGTACGAGAGCGACGGCGACGAGGGCGTCGAGGCCCTGCGCGCCATCGGCTACCAGCCGACCTTCTACGTGCTGCCAGAGACCACCTGCGAAGTGCAGGTCTCGATGCACATCGGCGGCACGGGCGGCGCCGACGGCAGCGCCGGCACGTCGGGCCAGGTCGCCGCGATCGGCAAGGCGCGGACCTATGTCACCCCCGTCGATGCGGCCTTCCAGCAGCGCTACGCCTTCCAGGCCAGCGGCGCGGCCAAGCTGACCTTCAAGATCGTGCCCGTGCCGCCGCCCACCGCCCTGGACGATGCGGCTCCCATGCCCGAGGTGCGCGGCCTGACCGGCGCGCAAGCCGTCGCCGCGATGTCGGCCCGCGGCATCACCGCGGCCTTCGTCGACTCCCAGGGCCAGGCCGTGACCGCCGAGAAGGCCGCCGAACAGACCGTAGCCTCCCAGGACGCCCCGCCCCGGGCCCTGGTGCGCACGACCAACCCGGTCACCCTCGGGCTGAAATAGGCTGGACTTCCCCTCCCCGCCCGTCGGGCCGGCTCTTCCAGAGGGGGAGGATCACCGAGCCCGCAGGCCGAACGGGTCGTCGATCGACGGAGACGGCGGGGTGAACCAGGCCGCCCCGTCCTCGGTGACGTGGAAATGGTCCTCCAGGCGCACGCCGAAGCGGCCGGAGATGACGATCATCGGCTCGTTGGAAAAGCACATGCCCGGCGCCAGGGGCGTCGCATCGCCGCGCACCAGGTAAGGTCCTTCGTGGATCGACAGGCCGATGCCGTGGCCGGTGCGGTGCGGCAGGCCCGGCAGGGCGTAGTCGGGGCCCAGGCCATGACGTTCGAGCACCCGGCGGGCGACCGCGTCGACAGCCTCGCACGGCAGGCCGGGACGGACGGCGGCGAAGGCGGCGGCCTGCGCCTCGTGTTCGATCTCCCAGATCCGGCGATGCTCGTCGCCGGGCGCACCGAATACGTAGGTGCGGGTGATGTCGGCCTGGTAGCCCTCGACCTGGCAGCCGGTGTCGATCAGCACGAGATCGTCCTCGGCCAACTCCTGGTCGCCAGGCAGGCCGTGCGGATAGGCCGTAGCCTCGCCGAACTGCACGGCGCAGAAGGTCGAGCCGCCGCCGCTGGCCGCGCGATGCGCCTCGTCGATGAAGCGTTTCACCTCGCTGGCCCGCACGCCCGGCGCCAGCACCGCGCCGGCGCGGCGATGGACGTCCAGGGTGATGGCCTTGGCGTAGCGCATCAACGCCAGTTCGGCCGGCGACTTCACGCCCCGGCAGCCGTCGACCACCGGCCCGGCGTCCTTGACCGACAGCGACGGTGCGGCCTGCCGCAGGGCGGCGAACAGCGAGAACGGCGCAGCCGGATCCAGCGCCAGCACGTCGGCGCCCAGCTGCGCCAGCGCCCGGCCGACCAGGGCGGCGGGGCTCTCGTGCTCCTGCCACAGGCGGATCTCGACCTCGATCTTCAGGTCGGCCTGCAGCGAGCCCAGCTCGAAGCCGGGGCAGATCATCACCGGCGCGCCGGTCACCGGCAGCAGCAGGGCGACCAGCCGCTCGGTCGCGCCCCACGGCACGCCGGTGAAATAGCGCAGCGAGGCGCCGGCCCCGATCAGCAGGGCGTCGGCGCCCAGCGCGCGGGTCAGCGCCCTCGCCTTCTCCAGCCGCGCCTCGTACTCGGCGGCGGCGATGGCCGGCGGCCGGCCGGCGCGTAGCGAAAGGTCGGCCAGTTCGGCGGCCATGGTCGATCCGCCCACGCCCAGGGTCATGTGTCTTTCCTCGTGGTCTTGTCGCGACCGGATGCGAACCGGTCCAGGTCGAAGGGAGCCAGGTCTACGGGCTTGCCGGCCATCAACCGGGCCGTGATCTCGCCGGTGGTCGCCGCCAGGGTCAGCCCCAGGTGCTGGTGGCCAAAGGCGTAGTAGAGGTTATCGGCCCGCCGGCTGGCGCCGATGGCCGGCAGGTAGTCGGGCAAGGTGGGCCGCGCGCCGGACCATTGCCGCACCTCGCCCTGCAGCGAGATGCCCAGCGCCGCCAGGTGATGGTGCAGGCGCGCCCACTTGGCCGGGTCGGGCGGCGCGCCGTCGCGGCAGAACTCGACGAAGCTGGCCGCCCGCAGCCGGTCGCCAAAGCGGGTGAGGATCAGCGAGCGGTCCTCGAACACCACCGGCGGCAGGTCGGCCCAGCCGCCGGCCCCGCCTTCCAGGTGATAGCCGCGCTCGGCGATGACCGGCGCGACATGGCCAAGGCTTCGCATCAGGGGTCCCGAACCCACCCCGCCGGCGACCAGGATGCGGCCGGCGGCCACGCGCTCGCCGCTGTCCAGCACGGCCTGGACGCCGCGTCCGGCGGGCGCCAGGCGGGCCACGCTCGCAACCAGCCGGCGGCCGCCCTCGGCCTCGAACGCCTCGCCCAGCAGACGCAGGGCGCCGCCCGGATCGCTGACCTGGGCCGTGCCGTCGAAGCGCACGCCGCCGACCAGCGGGGGCTTCACCTGGCGGGCGACGCGGCGCAGGCCCGCATCGTCAAGGGTGGACAGGCTCGCCGTCCCGATGTCGGCCTCGCGCCAAGCGGCCAGGCCCTTGCGGGCCGCGTCGCTGGTCTCCCAGACCACCAGGTGGCCCTGCTCGATGACGAGGTCGGGGCGCCCCAGCGAAGCGGCCAGGCGTCGCCAGGCCGGCAAGGCGTCGGCCAGCAGGCCGCCCAGCGCCGCCCTGCCCCTGCCCGCGCGTTCGGCGGTGCTGGCGGCGACATAGCGGGCGACCCACGGCGCCCAGGTCCCGACGTCGGCGAGGCGGAAATCCAGCGCCCCGCCCAGACCGAACAGCCGGCGCGGGGCCGAGGCCAGGGCCGTCGGCGACGCCAGCGGCTCGACCTGTTCGACGGCGATGTGGCCGGCGTTGCCGAACGAGGCCGGCGGCGAGTCCCGGCGCGGATCGATCAGCAGCACGTCCTCGCCGGCGCGGCGCAGGGCGAGCGCGCAGGCCGTCCCGACGATCCCGCCGCCGATCACCGCCGTTCCAGCCGCCTTCATGCCCTTGCCACGTCCCTCAGCTTAATATCGTATACGATATGACGAAACAGGAGCCGCAAAGCAATGAGCCCCATGCGCTGGACCGGGGTATTCCCCGCCGCCACCACCCAGTTCAAGCCTGACCTGTCGGTGGACCATGACGCCAGCCAGCGGGTGCTCGACAATCTTGTGCGCGACGGGGTGCATGGCCTGGTCGTGCTGGGCACCTGCGGCGAGAACAATTCGCTGGAGCCCGACGAGAAGCGCAGCCTGCTGAAGGCCGCCGTCGAGGTGGTGGCCGGGCGGGTGCCGATCATCGTCGGCTGCTCGGAGCTGACCACGCCGCGCGCCGCCGCCTTCGCCCGCGACGCCGAGGCGATCGGCGCGACCGCGCTGATGGCCCTGCCGGCCATGGTCTATGTGCCCGCCGAGGCCGAACTGGAGGCCCACTTCCGCACGGTGGCCCGCGCCTCCGGCCTGCCGATCATGCTCTACAACAACCCACCGGCCTACCGCGTCTCGATCGGCCTGGAGGTGCTGTCGCGCCTGGCCGACGAGCCGACCATCGTGGCGGTCAAGGAAAGCGCGCCCGACACCCGCCGCTTCACCGACCTTTCCCGCGCCTTCGGCGAGCGCTTCGTGCTGATGGCGGGCTTGGACGACGTGGCGCTGGAGGGCCTGCTGCTGGGCGCCAAGGGCTGGGTCTCGGGGCTGACCAGCGCCTTCCCGCAGGAGTCGGTGGCCTTGGTGGAGGCGGTCGAGGCCGGCGACCTGGAGACCGCGCGGCGCATCTACCGCTGGTTCATGCCGCTGCTGCACCTCGACGCCGAGCACGACCTCGTCCAGTCGATCAAGCTGGCCGAGGAGATGATGGGCCGCGGCTCCGAACGCGTGCGCATGCCGCGCCTGCCGCTGGCCGGCGCCCGCCGGGCCCAGGTGGTCGCCATGGTCGAGGAGGCCGCCGCCAGCCGGCCGGTGCTGGCTAAGCCCCAGGCGGCCTGACACACCTGACCCCGACAGTCCCGCCGGTTCCCGGAGACGCCATGCGCCACACCTTCTTCTGCATCGACGGCCACACGGCCGGAAACCCCGTGCGGCTGGTCGCCGGCGGCGCGCCGCTGTTGCGCGGGGCCAGCATGAGCGAGCGGCGGCAGGACTTCCTGGCCCGCTTCGACTGGATCCGCACCGGCCTGATGTTCGAGCCACGCGGCCACGACATGATGTCGGGCGGCTTCCTCTACCCGCCCACCCTGCCCGACTGCGACGCGGGCATCCTGTTCGTCGAGACCAGCGGCTGCCTGCCGATGTGCGGCCACGGCACGATCGGCATCGTCACCTTCGCCCTTGAGAACGGCCTAATCACCCCGCGTGAGCCCGGCCGCCTGCGGCTGGAGGTTCCGGCCGGGGTCATCGACATCGCCTACGGGACCCAAGGCTCGAAGGTGACCTCGGTGAAGATCCGTAACGTCGCCAGCTATCTGGCCGCGACCGGGATCCGGATCGAGGTTCCGGGCCTTGGCCCGCTCAACGTCGACGTCTCCTATGGCGGCAACTTCTACGCCATCGTCGAGCCGCAGGGCGCCTATGCCGGGGTCGACGCCCTGGGCGCGGCCGAGATCCTGCGGCTGAGCCCGCTCGTGCGCGCCCTGGTGCGCGAGCAGGTCGAGCCGGTGCATCCGCTGGACCCGACGATCCGCGGGGTCAGCCACGTCCTGTGGGCCGACGCCCCCGCTGGCGACGGCGCGGACGGCCGCAACGCGGTGTTCTACGGCGATCGGGCCATCGACCGCAGTCCCTGCGGCACCGGCACCTCGGCGCGACTGGCGCACCTTTTCGCCACCGGCCGGCTGCAGGTCGGCGAGGCCTTCGTCCACGAAAGCTACATCAAGAGCCGTTTCGTCGGGCGGGTGGAGGCCAAGGCCGTGCTGGGCGATCACCAGGCGATCATTCCCTCGGTTCAGGGCTCGGCGATCGCCACGGGATTCAACACCCTCTGGATCGACCGCGAGGATCCGTTCTGGGCGGGTTTCCAAGTGGTCTGAAATGACCGAGGTTTAATCCGGGTCCCGGCGCAATCTGGTATACGGGGCTTGTTTCGGCGCGGGGGCGCCGACTGGGGCCAGTTCGCAACGCATGAGTATCGTCGTCCGCACCCTGTCCGATCAGACCTACGAGATCGTGCGACGGAGGATCCTAACGGGCGACATGCCGCCAGGCGCGGCGGTGCGGCAGGACACCATCGCCGCCGAACTGGGGGTCTCCAAGATTCCGCTGCGCGAGGCCTTGAGCCGCCTGGAGCAGGACGGGCTGCTGAGCTCGTACCCCAACAAGGGCTATGTCGTCCGGCCGGCGTCGACCGAGGAGGCCAGCGAGGTCTTCGCCCTGCGCCTGCGGCTGGAGCCCGGCGCGGCGGCCGAGGCGGCGCTGAAGGCCGGCCCCGACGACCACGCCCACGCCGAAAGCGCCCTGGCGACGCTGGAAGCCGAGCTGGGCAAGCCGCAGGGCGACCACGTGACCTGCAACCGCGCCTTCCACATGGCCCTGGTCCGCCCCGGCGGGCATGTCACGAGCCAGTTGGTCGAGCGCCTGCAGATCCTGTCGGAGCGCTATGTGCGCCTGCATCTGGAGCCGCTGGGCCGCGACGAGCGCGCCAGCCGCGAGCACCGGGCCATCCTCGACGCCTGGAAGGCCGGCGACGCGGCGCGGGTGGAAGCGCTGCTCGCCGAGCACATCGAAGGCACGCTGGCCGACCTGCGCCAGCAGCTGGCGGCCTAAGCCGCCCTCCGCGCATAGAGGAACTCGATCACCGCCGCCCGGGCATGGACGTAAGACGCGTCCTCCGCCACGGCCAGGCGATCGCGCGGCCGGACGAGATCCACCGGGCGCACCTCGCCGATCGTGGCGCGCGGGCCGTTGGTCATCATCACGATGCGGTCCGACAGCAGCACCGCCTCGTCGACGTCGTGGGTGACCATCAGCACGGTGTTGTTGAGGCTGGCCTGGATCTCCATGACGCTGTCCTGCAGGTGCGCGCGGGTCAGGGCGTCCAGCGCCCCGAACGGCTCGTCCAGCAGCAGCACCTTGGGCTGCATAGCCAGCGCCCGGGCGATGCCGACCCGCTGCTTCATGCCGCCCGAGATCTCGGACGGCCGCTTGTCCCTGGCGTGGGTCATCTTGACGAGGTCGAGGTTGTGCAGCGTCCAGTCGCGGCGCTCGGCCGCCGACTTCTTGCCGGCGAACACCTTGTCCACCGCCAGCTGCACGTTCTCGCGCACCGACAGCCACGGCAGCAGGGAGTGGTTCTGGAACACCACCGCCCGCTCCGGCCCCGGCGCGCTGACGGCCTCGCGGTCGAGGATCACCGCCCCGGTGGAGGCCGGAACCAGGCCCGCCACCACGTTCAGCAGCGTGGACTTGCCGCAGCCCGAATGGCCGATGATCGAGACGAACTCGCCCTTGGCCACCTGCAGCTCGACGCCGCGCAGCACCTCGGAAGCCCCCGCGCCGTGCCCGAAGGTGACGCCCAGGTTCTCGATGGAGAGATAGGCCTTGCCCATGATGTTTCTCCTTCTCAGCTCGCCGCGTCGCCGCGGGAGACGATGCGGCCCAGGAGGGCGACGATGCGGTCCAGGGCGAAGCCGGTCAGGCCTACCCACGCCAAGGCCACGACGATGTCGGAGATGCGCGAGGCGTTGTACTGGTCCCAGATGAAGAAGCCGACGCCGACGCCGCCCAGCAGCATCTCGGAGGCGACGATGGCCAGCCAGCTCATGCCCACCCCGATGCGCAGGCCCGTAAAGATGTAGGGCGTGGTCGCGGGCAGCAGGATCTTGAAGAAGTACTCTATCGGCGACAGCCGCAGCACGCGGGCGACGTTGCGATAGTCCTCGGGGATGTTGCGCACGCCGACGGCGGTGTTGATGACGATCGGCCAGATCGAGGTGACGAAGATCACGAACAGGGCCGACGGATTGGCCTCGTGGAAAGCCGCCAGCGAGATCGGCAGCCAGGCCAGCGGCGGCACGGTGCGCAGCACCTGGAAGATCGGATCCAGCCCCCGGTGGGCCCAGCGGTTGGCGCCGACCAGCACGCCCAGTCCGATGCCGACCACCGCCGAGATCGAGAAGCCGAAGGCCACGCGCTTCAGGCTGGTCAGCACGTGCCAGAACAGGCCCTTGTCGACCCCGCCCCGGTCGTAGAACGGATCGACGATCAGCTCCTTGGACTCCAGCCAGATGCGCGAGGGCGACGGCAGGCCCTCGTAGGAGTCGCCCGACAGCCCCTGCCAGAGCGCCATGATCACCAGCACGGTCAGCGTCGGCGGCAGGACGGCGGCGACGACCGCCCCCGCCCTGCGACCAAGGCCGCCCCCTCCAGGGTTCTTCGCAGCCGCCGGCGGCGGGACCGCAACCGAGGCCTTCACGGGGGCCGCGACGGGCGCGGCCTCGGCGAAGTCGGGCTTGGGATAGGTCATGGGGATCCCCTCCTCAGGCGAGCTTCTTGATGGGCTGGCTGGCGAGGTACGCGCCCGGATTGGCCGGATCGAACACCTTGCCGTCGAAGAACCGCTCGGGGCCGCGGCTGTCGCCGGCGGGACCCGACTGGCCGATGGACTTGGCGGCCGCGCGCCAGATGTCGGCGCGGTTGACCTTGTTGACGAGCGCCTGCTTGTTGACCCCCTGCCCGATCACGCCCCAGCGGATGTTCTCGGTGACGAACCACAGGTCGTGCGACTTGAAGGGAAAGCTGGCGTTGTCGGCCCAGAACTTCATGAGGTGGGGAGAGCCTGTGACCTTGCGGCCGTCGCCGTAGTCGATAGTCCCCTGCTGGCGGGGCAGGATGTCGCCCATCGGCACGTTGATGTACTGCCGCCCCGAGACGATCGAGCACATGGCCGCCTTGTTGGCCGGCTTGTCGCACCACATCTGGGCCTCCAGCACGGCGGCGGTCAGGGCCTGGGCGGCGCGCGGATAGCGGTCGACCCAGTCGGCCCGCATGCCCAGCGCCTTCTCCGGATGGTTCATCCAGAGCTCGCTGGTGGTGGTGGCGGTGTAGCCTATGCGCTGGTTGACCGTCTGGCCGTTCCACGGCTCGCCCACGCAGAAGGCGTCCTGGGTGCCGGCCTTGAGGTTGGCCACCATCTGCGGCGGCGGGATGACGATGGTCGAGACGTCGAGGTCGGGATTGATCCCCGCCGCGGCGAGCCAGTAGCGGACCCACAGGTCGTGGGTGCCGCCCCGGAAGGTCATCGCCACCTTGGCGATGTTTCCCGAGGCCTTCAGCTGGGCGAACTTGGCCTTGGCCCCGGCGGCGCTCAGCCCCACCTTCACGGCCTTCAGGTCGTTGCCGACCGAGATCGCCTGGCCGTTGGTGTTGAGCCTGGCCAGCACGTACATCGGCAGCGGCTTGCCGCCGGTCTGGACGCCCAGGGTGAACTGCAGCGGCATGGGCGAGAGGATGTGCGCCCCGTCGATGCCGCCGCCGCCCGAGCCCAGCACCAGGTTGTCGCGCGTGGCCGCCCACGAGGCCTGCTTGACCACCTCCACGTCGGGCAGGCCGTGCTTGGCGAAGAAGCCCCGCTCCTTGGCGATGATCAGCGGCGAGCTATCGGTCAGGGCGATGAAGCCCAGGCGCGCCTTGGCGGTTTCCGGCCCTGCGCCGGCGGCGTGGGCGCCCGCCGGGAACGCGGCCTTGACGGCGGCCATGGTGGCGGCGGCCCCGATCAGGGCCGTGCGGCGGGAGACGCCCGATTGGGCGGTCTTGTCGGTCTTGGTCATGATCGGGCTCACAGCTTGTATTCGAGGGAGAACCAGGCCTTGGTCCGCGAAGCCGGCGGGGCCAGGGTCCCGGCCGGCACGGTCGTCTCGCGCTGGAAGTCGGCGTACTTCAGCAGCAGGGTCAGCTTGGGCGTGATCGCCGCGGTCAGCTGGACCTCCCACTCGTGGCCGAGGTCGGCGCCGGTCCGCTGGTCGTCGAAATCGTGGTAGCGGACCAGCAGATCGCTGTTGAAGAAGTAGGTCTTCTTGAAGCGCGGCTTGACGTTGAGGCCGACGTTCAGGTCCTGCAGGCCGTCGGCGAAGCTCTTGTTGCCGCCCGGCGAGACCCACGAGTCGGACCAGCCGTTGAAGGCGTGAACCGTGCCCAGCGGCGTGGTGAAGCCCCGCGTGCCGTCGCCTTCCAGCTGCTCGTAGGCCAGGCGGGCGGTGTAGATGTCGAAGGTCCCCGCCACCTCGCCGGCGAGATAGTCCAGATCATAGCTGGGCGTGTTGCCGTGCCAGTCGCTCTGGCGGGCGAAGGTCGCGCCATAGGCCACCTGGTAAAGGCCAAGCCAGGTCTTGCCCGAAGCCTTCGCGCCCTTGGTGATCGACGAGTTGATCGCCGAATTGCCGAAATCCAGCGCGTAGACGAACCCCTGCAGCCGCAGCGCCTCGGCCGGCGACCAGGTGACGTTCAGGAGGTGGCTGTCGCTGTCCCAGTCGCGTAGTTCGCCCAGGATGCGGTTGACGTGGGTGAGATAGGCGTAGGTCCCCTTCACCCGGCCCGCCGCGAAGTCGGCGCGGACGCCGTCGAAGGTCTGCTCGTCCTGGCGCCAGGCGACGCCGCCGACGAAGCGCTGGTCGTCGAGCACGATGCGCTGGCGGCCCGCCGTGACCTGCAGCGCCGCGCCCGGCGTCCAGGTCACCTGGGCGCGGTTGACCTCGGTGACGTCCGGGTCGTTGACGATCGGATAGCGGGCCTTGTCGGCGCCGTTCAGCGGCGGCGTGGTCGCGCCGGGCACGTTGACGGCGTAGTGCTCGGGGCCGACCAGGCGGACGTCCTCGAACTCGATCAGGCCCTTGAGGCCATGGAAATCGCCGGTCTCCCAGCCAAGGCGAGTGCGCACCGTATAGGCCGAGGCCCTGTCGCGCAGGTTGGCCTGGTCGACGCCCTCGTAGCGGAGGCGCACCTCCAGGATCGGCTTGCCGGCCAGCACCTGGTCACTGAACGTCGGCGGCGGCGCGGGCGGCGGCGGTGGTTCGGCCGCCTCGGTCACGGCTTCCGGCTCGGCGGCCAGCGGCGTGCTTTGCGTTGTCGTCTGGGCGTGCGTTCCCGATGCCCACAGCAGCGCCGCGAGCCCAGCGCCGAGCGTCAGCCCGGCCCTCTTCGTCCTCATGCCTCTTCCCCTTAAGGCCAAAAAAAAACGCCCGGCGAGGGCGTGAGCCCCCTCCGGACGTCGTTGTCCAAAACAGTCGCCGACCCCGTCGTCGGCGTCAGGGCCTTGCGGCCCCTCGCGGAACGTCGTTGCCCCGCGTGTCGGTGATCAGGGACGCACCGACCGCCGGGGATCGGCAATCGACAAACCGTCGTTATCGGTCGCTTCGCAGGTGCGGCGCCCGTTTTTGCGCAGCGGCACGGCGCCCAAGACTTGAGCGGCGCCCGCAAACCGGGCGCCCTCCTCTCGCTACGGACGATCTCAGAGCTTGTACTCGAGGGTGAACCATACCTTCTTGCGCGACGCGGGCGGCGCCGGCGTGCCGGCCGGCACGCTCGCAACGCGGTCGAAGCCGGCGTACTTCAGCTGGGCCGACAGCTTCGGAGCGATGGTCGCCGTCAGCTGGGCGTTCCACTCGTGACCAAGATCAACGCCCGTGCGGTCGTCGTCGAAGTCGTGATAGCGGACCAGCAGCTCGGGGCTCGAGAAGTTGCGGACCTTGATCTTCGGCTTGAGGGTGACGGTGAAGTTCAGGTCGTCCAGGCCGTCGGCGAAGCTCTTGTTGCCGCCCAGCGACGACCAGGCGTCGGCCCAGCCGTAGAAGCCGTGGGCCGCGCCCAGCGGCGCGCCGAAGCCGCGCGTGCCGTCGCCTTCCAGCGTGTGGTAGCCGAGCTGAGCCGTATAGATCCCGCGCGTGGCCGCGATCTCGCCGCCCAGATAGTCGAGCTCGTAGTCGGCGGTGGCGCGGTGATAGTCGCTCTGCCGCGCGAAACCGCCCGAATAGTTCAGGGTGTAGGCGCCCGCCTTGGCCTTGCCGACGGCCCGCACGCCCTTGGTGATCGATGTGTTGAGCGGCGAGTCCGAGAAATCGAGCGCGTAGACGAAGCCCGTGGCCTTCAGGGCCTCGGAGAAGGTCCAGCTGGCGTTGACGAAATGGCTGTCGCTGTCCCAGTCGCGCCGCTCGCCCAGCGCCCGGTTCACGCGGGTGACGTAGACATAGGTCCCCTTGAAGCGGCTCAGCGACAGGTCGGCGCGCAGGCCGTCATAGGTCTGCTCGTCCTGGCGCCAGGCGGCGGCGGCGACGAAGCGCTGGTCGTCGAACTGGATCTTCTGGCGGCCGGCGGTCAGCTGCAGCGCCTTGCTGGGCGTCCATTGCAGCTGGGCGCGGTTCACCTCTGTGACGTTGGGATCGTTGATCGCCGGAAAGCGCGCCTTGTCGGCGCCGTTCAGCGGCGTGGAGACGCCCGGCGTGGTGATGGCGAAGTGCTCGGGACCCACGCGACGGACGTCGTCGAACTCGATCAGGGCCTTCACGTCATGCCAGGCGCCGGTCTCCCAGCCGAAGCGCGTGCGCACCGTCGTGCCCTCGGCGTTGTTGCGCAGCGTGGCGGTCTTGGTCTGGTCGTAGCGCTCGTAGCGGGCGCGGATCTCCAGCAGCGGCTTGCCGGCCTTCACGGCGTCAAGCAGCGACGCCTCCTGCGCGTTCGCGCCGCTCGCCCAGGCCAGGGCCGCAAGGCCCGCACACACAACATGAAGTCTGCTCATGCGGCGGGGCTCTAGGGCCCAAGGGTTAACCCGCTACCACCGCCAGCCCATCGAACGGCGTTGTATTTTCGCAAGACGGCTAAGCTTCTGGCGCTGCGGGGAAATTTCGCAGGTGCGACCGTTTGTCGCCCGCCGCGCCCGACTGCTACCTGTCGGCGATCAGGCCGTGCATCACCCCGTCCAGCGTGACCTGCATCAGTTCCTCGGCCGGCGCCCAGCTGCGGCTGGGCTTGGTGATGACCAGCGAGACGATGCCGTGGCAGGCGGCCCACAGCACCTGGGCGGCGCTCTCGGCCGTGCCGGTCTTCAGGCGGCCGGCGGCGGCGATCTCGCGGATCGGGCCGCTGAACTCGTCGAAGCAGCGGTCGCCGAGGTCGGACACCGCCTGCTGCTTCTCCACCGAGATCGCCTCGTTCGAGCCGCAGAACACCAGCTGGTAGGTGTTGGGGTTCTCGAAGGCGAAGCGCATGTAGGCGTCGAGCATCCGCCGCACCTTCTCGACCGCGTCGATCGGCTCCTGCGACAGGGCGACATTGATCGACAGCAGCTTCTCGATGGCTTCCTTGCCGATCTCGAGCAGGATCTGGTCCTTGTCGCGAAAGTGCATGTACAGCGCGGTCGAGGACACGCCAACGGCGTCGGCGATCTTGCGGATCGTCGCCCCGGCATAGCCCTCGGCGATGAAGATCTTCTCGGCGGCGGCCAGGATCTCGCCCCGACGCATGTGCCCGTCGCCCTTGGGCTTGCGGGCGGACCTGGGCGGCTTCTTCAACGCGACGGTCACGATACGGTACTTCCTCCCTCTTCCCCGACCTGACACTAAACGGGAATCACCCAGGGCCGACAAGCGTAACGCCGGTTTTGCGTAGAACGCGTATTTTTCCATTTGACACTTTATGGTTGAATTAATCGAGTCGTTCCCGCCGAAAGGCCTAGGTTCAGGCCAGGGGGGCTGGGGGACGACATGGCGCGTGAGGAACGACGGCTGCACGTCGATGGGCTGGATCACGCCACCCTGCCCGATCCGCCCCAGGTCTCGCCGCTCCCTGTCGCGGACGGCGCGCATCGACGGCTGAGCCCGGCGCAGAGCGTCGCGGGGACGGCGATCGCGCTCGCCCTGGTCGCCGCCCTGGCGCTCGCGCCCGGCCGGACGCTCGAAGTCCTGAAATGGACGGGCCTGGCTCTCTTCGCCCTCCTGGCCACGCTGCGGCTGGTCGCCGCCTGCACGCCCCGCCGCGCGAGCGCCGCCCCGCCCCTGCCCGACCACGCCCTGCCCGCCTACACGGTGCTGGCGCCGCTCTACAAGGAAGCCTCGGTGGCGGCCGAGCTGGTCGCCAACCTCGACCGCCTGGACTATCCGCGCGATCGCCTGCAGGCCCTGATCGTGCTGGAGGCCGACGACACCGAGACCATCGCGGCCTTCCACGCCCTCGACCTGCCCGCCTTCGTCCAGGTGCTGATCGTGCCGCCGGGCGGTCCGAAGACCAAGCCCAGGGCCTGCAACCACGCCCTTGAGCGGGCGCGCGGCGAGCTGCTGGTCATCTATGACGCCGAGGACGCGCCCGATCCTGGCCAACTGCGAGAGGCCGCCGCCCACTTCGCGGCGGGGCCGGCCAGCCTGGCCTGCCTGCAGGCCCCGCTGCGCATCGAGATCCCGGCCATCTCAGGCATGCTGCCCAGGCAGTTCCAGCAGGAGTACGCCGCCCACTTCGAAGTGCTGCTGCCGGCCCTGGCGCGCTGGCGGCTGGCCTTCCCCCTAGGCGGCACCAGCAATCACTTCGCCGTCGCGCCCCTGCGGGCTGTCGGCGGGTGGGACGCTTTCAACGTGACCGAGGACGCCGATGTCGGCTTCCGGCTGGCCGCCGTCGGCCTTGCGCTCGGCGTCATCGACCGGCCGACGCTGGAAACCGCGCCGACCACCTGGAAGGCCTGGCGCCCGCAGCGGGCGCGGTGGATCAAGGGCCACCTGGCCACCCTGCTGGTGCACCTGCGCGGTCCGGCCGCCCGCAGGCCCCGCGTGGCCCTGGCGCTGTTCCTGACCCTCTTCCTGTCGCTCGTCTCCACGCACCTGCACGCGCCGATCCTGGCCGGCGCCATGCTGATGATCCTGCTGGACCTGGCGCCGGACGGCCATGCCGCGATCGACGGCCCCGGCCTGGCGCTCTTCACCTACGCCTGGAGCGGATCGGCCATCGCCGCCGTGGTCGGCCGGCGGCGCGCCGGCGGCAAGGCCAGGTGGCTGGATCTGCTCGGCCTGCCGCTGATCTGGCTCCTGCAGGGCTGGGCCGGCTGCCATGCGCTGGTGCAATTCGTCCTGCGCCCGCACCACTGGGACAAGACCCCGCATGCGCCTCGGGCTGGACGACGCTTGGGCTGAGCGCGTATGGCGTGGCCATGCACCCGACCATCGCCGCCTCTCCCCTCGTCATGCGCACCACCGGCTGGGCCGACTACGCCCTGCTCGACAGCGGGCGCGGCAAGAAGCTGGAGCGCTACGGCCGCTACACCGTCGTCCGCCCCGAGCCGCAGTGCTTCTGGGAGCCGCGCCTGCCGGCCAGCGCCTGGGACGAAGCCGACGCCGTGTTCGACCCGTCCGACGAGGACGAGGCCGGCCGCTGGCGCTTCCGCGGCAAGCCGATCGAAAAGTTCGACCTGGCCTGGGGCGAGGCCAAGTTCCACGGCCAGTTCACGCCGTTCCGCCACCTGGCCTTCTTTCCCG
Source organism: Caulobacter sp. 602-2 (assembly GCF_011043625.1). Lineage (GTDB taxonomy): Bacteria > Pseudomonadota > Alphaproteobacteria > Caulobacterales > Caulobacteraceae > Caulobacter. The sequence goes on along the minus strand of NZ_JAAKGT010000007.1, from coordinate 35,947 downwards.
AGCAGGCCGCCAACTGGGCCTGGCAGGACGAACGCGTGCGCGCCTTCATCAAGGCCCGCGGCCGTCAGCCCAAGATCCTGAACCTGTTCGGCTACACGGGCGTGGCCAGCCTGGTCTGCGCCGCCGCCGGGGCCCATGTCACCCACGTCGACGCCTCCAAGAAGTCGGTCGGCTTCGCGCGCGAAAACGCCGCCTTCGCCGGCCTCGCCGAAAAGCCGATCCGCTGGATCGTCGAGGACGCTCGCCGCTTCGTCGCCCGCGAGGTGCGCCGCGGCAACGTCTATGACGGGATCATTCTCGACCCGCCGAAGTTCGGCCGCGGCCCCGACGGCGAGGTCTGGCGCCTGTTCGAGGACCTGCCGGCGCTGGCCGCCGACTGCGCGGCGCTGCTGGCCGAGGACGCCGACTTCCTGCTGATGAACGCCTATGCCGCCCGCGTCTCTGGCGCGGCCATGTCGGGCCTGCTGGCCCAGGCTCTGGACGGCCGCGCCGGCGTCATCGACTGGGGCGAGTTGTCCCTCGTGGAAGACAAGGGCGACCGCCAGATCGGCCTGTCGTTCTTCGCCCGCTGGTCGTCGGAGGCCTGAGACCTATGAGCGTCAAGACCGTCACCTCCCTGACCAACGCCACGGTGAAGGCCGTCCGCGCCCTGCACATGCGCAAGGAGCGCGAGGAAAGCGGCCTGTTCCTGGCCGAAGGCCTGAAGATCGTCATCGAGGCGATCGACTGCGGCCACGCGCCCAAGATCCTGATGTACGGCCCCGACGCAGCCGACCACCCGATGCTGCAGAAGGCCGCCAAGGCCTGCGCCGCCGCCGGCGGCGAGGTCATCGAGGTCAACCGCGAGATCCTCGAGAAGGTCTCGCGCCGCGACAATCCCCAGGCCGTGGTCGGCGTGTTCCGCCAGGTCTACACGCCGCTGTCGGCCATCGTGCCGCAAAGCGCCGACTGCTGGGTGGCCCTGCAGGCCGTCCGCGATCCGGGCAATCTGGGCACCATCATCCGCACGGCCGACGCGGCCGGCGCCGGCGGCGTTATCCTGGTCGGCGACTGCGTCGACCCCTACTCGGTCGAGGGCGTGCGCGCGACCATGGGCTCGGTCTTCGCCGTGAAGATCGCCAAGGCCAGCGTGCAGGAGTTCCTGGCCTGGCGCGAGGAATGGCCCGGCAGCGTGGTCGGCACCCTGCTGACCGCCACCGTCGACCACAAGAGCGCCGACTACGTGAAGCCGTCGCTGATCCTGATGGGCAACGAACAGCAGGGCCTGCCGCCCGAACTGGCCGCCGCCTGCGACGTCAACGTCAAGATCCCGATGCGCGGCCGCGCCGACAGCCTGAACCTGTCGGTGGCCACGGGGATCATGATCTACACGGTGACGGGCTGACTTCCCGATCCCCTCTCCCCTTGCGGGAGAGGGTGGCCCGCGAAGCGGGTCGGGTGAGGGGTCGATGAACGGCGCCGCAGCGAAGCGGAAGGGCTGGGCGCGACGTCAGCCGCCTGAGAGACCCCTCATCCGTCGGCTGTCGCCGACACCTTCTCCCGCAAGGGGAGAAGGAACAAGCACTCCCCCGCCCCCTTGCGCGACAACGCGCCGCACACCATTTCGCAGCCTCGCCGCGGGAACGCACAGACCCCTATCGCCGCTCTCCCAAACGTGAAGCCGATTTCGACGGCGCCCCTGTGCTAAAGCGGCGCAGTCGGGCGGCGGCCTCTTCCAAAGCCGCCGCTTTTCCATATCTAATTCATGAAGGCGGGTGATTTGGTTCCCGCCGGGAGAAAGCGGTCGATGGCCGAGCGAAAGCAAGGCGGACAGAATAACGGCGCGGGCTCTTCGGTCGTCACGGAAGTGAAGCCGAAGACGCAGAAGCCCTCGTTGTATCGCGTACTGATCCTGAACGACGACTACACCCCCATGGAGTTCGTCGTTTACGTGCTCGAACGGTTCTTCAACAAGTCGCGCGAAGACGCGACACGGATCATGTTGCACGTTCACCAGAACGGCGTCGGGGTCTGCGGCGTATTCACTTACGAAGTCGCCGAGACCAAGGTCGCTCAAGTGATCGACTCAGCCCGCAGACATCAGCACCCGCTGCAGTGCACCATGGAAAAGGATTGAGGAGCCTCCCCTTGCCCTCTTTTTCGCGTCCTCTCGAAGAATCCCTGCATCGCGCCGTCGCGTACGCCAATCAGCGAAAGCATGAGTACGCGACCCTCGAACACCTCCTGTTGTCGCTTACCGACGATGACGACGCCGCCGGCGTGATGCGCGCCTGCGACGTTGACCTGGCGGCTCTGAAGAAGAGCCTGGTCAATTATCTCGACGTCGAACTCTCGTCCCTGGTGGTCGACGACGAGGAGGACGCCAAGCCCACGGCGGGCTTCCAGCGCGTGATCCAGCGCGCGGTGATCCACGTCCAGTCGTCCGGCCGCGAGGAAGTGACCGGCGCCAACGTCCTGGTCGCCATCTTCTCCGAACGCGAGAGCCACGCCGCCTACTTCCTGCAGGAGCAGGACATGACGCGGTACGACGCGGTGAACTTCATCGCCCACGGCATCGCCAAGAAGGCCGGCGCTTCGGAGCCCAAGGCCGCCAAGGGCGCGACCGCGGTCGAGGAAGACCAGGAAAAGCCCAACACCAAGACCGGCGGCGAGGCCCTTGAGGCCTACTGCGTCGACCTCAACGAAAAGGCCCGCCAGGGCAAGGTCGACCCGCTGATCGGCCGCGCGAACGAAGTGGAACGCGCGATCCAGATCCTGTGCCGCCGCACCAAGAACAACCCGCTGCTCGTGGGCGACCCCGGCGTCGGCAAGACCGCCATCGCCGAAGGCCTGGCGCGCAAGATCATCACCCACCAGGTCCCTGAAGTCCTGGCGGAAGCCACCATCTACTCGCTCGACATGGGCGCGCTGCTGGCCGGCACCCGCTATCGCGGCGACTTCGAGGAACGCGTCAAGCAGGTGGTCAAGGAACTCGAGAACCACCCGAACGCGGTGCTGTTCATCGACGAGATCCACACCGTCATCGGCGCCGGCGCGACCAGCGGCGGGGCGATGGACGCGTCCAACCTGCTCAAGCCCGCCCTGGCCTCGGGCACCCTGCGCTGCATGGGCTCGACCACCTACAAGGAGTTCCGCCAGCACTTCGAGAAGGACCGGGCCCTCGTCCGTCGCTTCCAGAAGATCGACGTGAACGAGCCGACGGTGGAAGACACCATCAAGATCCTCAAGGGTCTGAAGACCTACTACGAGGACTTCCACAAGCTGAAGTACACCAACGAGGCCCTCAAGGTCGCCGTTGAGCTGTCGGCCAAGTACATCACCGACCGCAAGCTGCCCGACAAGGCGATCGACGTGATCGACGAGGCGGGCGCGGGCCAGATGCTGCTGCCCGAAAGCCGTCGCAAGAAGACCATCGGGGTCAAGGAGATCGAGGCCGTCGTGGCCAAGATCGCCCGCATCCCGCCCAAGTCGGTCAGCAAGTCGGACACCGAGGCCCTCAAGGAGCTCGAGAACGACCTGAAGCGCGCGGTGTTCGGCCAGGAAGAAGCCCTCACCCAGCTGTCGGCCGCGATGAAGCTGGCGCGCGCCGGTCTGCGTGAACCCAACAAGCCGATCGGCAGCTACCTGTTCAGCGGCCCGACGGGCGTGGGCAAGACCGAAGCCGCCAAGCAACTGGCCCAGACCCTGGGCATCGAGATGCTTCGCTTCGACATGTCGGAGTACATGGAGCGCCATACCGTGAGCCGCCTGATCGGCGCCCCTCCCGGCTATGTCGGCTTCGACCAGGGCGGCCAGCTGACCGACGCGGTCGACCAGCACCCGCACGCCGTCGTCCTGCTCGACGAGATCGAGAAGGCGCACGGGGATGTCTACAACATCCTGCTGCAGGTGATGGACAACGGCACGCTCACCGACAGCAACGGCAAGAAGGTCGACTTCCGCAACGTGGTCCTGATCATGACCACCAACGCGGGGGCCTCGGACGCCCAGCGCAACTCGATCGGCTTCGGCCGCTCGAAGGTCGAGGGCGAGGAAGACGCCGCGCTCAAGCGCCTGTTCACGCCGGAGTTCCGCAATCGCCTGGACGCCGTCGTGGCCTTCAAGCCGCTGACGCCGGAGATCATCCGCCAGGTCGTCCAGAAGTTCGTCATGCAGCTGGAGGCGCAACTCGCCGACCGCAACATCACGATCGAACTGGCCGACGACGCGGCCGACTGGCTGGCCAAGAACGGCTTCGACGAGCTCTACGGCGCCCGTCCGCTGGCCCGGGTCATCCAGGAGCACATCAAGAAGCCGCTGGCCGACGACATCCTGTTCGGCCGCCTCACCCGCGGGGGCCACGTCAAGGTGGTGCTCGAGAACGGCAAGATCGGCTTCGAGATCGAAAGCGCCTCGGAAGGCAAGTCCGGCAAGTCGGACGACGCCGAGGAACCGGCCCTGGCCGAATAAGGCCCAGAGCCGCATGAGACTGGAAAAGGCCCGGAGCGATCCGGGCCTTTTTCTTTGATCGCACGTCCAGTCGGGTTTGCCGATCGGACGCCCCGCGCCTTCTCCATCGCAGAAAATGCGCGCGGCCGAAAAGCCGCGCCCGCCGACAAGGAACCTCCCCCTCTGGGGGAGGCGGCCAAAGGCCGGCGGGGGGTCGTTTTCAGCTTCCGGGACGTCTGAAGGCCACCACCAACTCCCCCCACCGATCGCTGACGCGATCGCCTCCCCCACAGGGGGAGGTCCGCAGATCCAAGATCCTCCCCCTTCAGGGGGAGGTGGCCGCGAAGCGGACGGAGGGGGCCAGCGCCAGCCGCGCGCCTAAAGCGCCGCGCTGATCTTCGCCGCCAGGGCCTTCAGGTCGTCGATGTCGGCCATGCCGCCGCCGTGACGGCCGAGCGCCTCGCCCTCGTAGCGGGGGATGACGTGGAAGTGCAGGTGGAACACGGTCTGGCCGGCCGGAGCGCCGTTGAACTGCGTGACCACCACGCCGTCGGGCTTCAGGGCCGCCGTGACCGCGCGCGCCAGCTTCTGGGTCGCGGCGGCCAGTTCGGCCAGCACCTGCGGCTCGACCTCGAGGATGTTGCGGGCCTTGGAGGTCTTGGAGATCACCAGGGCGTGGCCGCGCGACTGCGGGAAGGCGTCCATGAAGGCCAGGACCGCGTCGTCCTCGAAGATCTTCACGCTGGGAATCTCGCCCCGCACGATCTTGGCGAAGATGTTGGCGTCGTCGTAGCTTCCCGTCAGGCTCATGGACCGCTCCCTTGCGTAGAGGACGGTCCTAGCAAACCAGGGAGGGGGCGCAAGCGTGGGCAAGACCGACGAGACGGGCCAGGGCCTGACCGAACGCCAGAAGAAGTGGTTCGCCTCGGTGCAGGCCAGCCTGGAGCGCGACACCGGCAAGACCCTGGAGCAATGGGTCGAGATCGTCCGCCGCGACTGCAAGGAGACCAAGCCCAAGGCCCGCGTCGACTGGCTGAAGGCCAATCACGGCCTGGGTGTCAACCGCGCCGCCCACATCCTGGGCGTGGCCTTCCCCTCCGAGCTGGGCTGGGACGACGCGGCCGGCCTGCGCGCGGCGCTGTGGACCGACCCGGCCTCGGCCGCGATCCTGAAAGCGATCGAGGCGGCCGTCGCGGACTTCCCCGGCGTCGTCACCGGCCAGCGCAAGGCCTTCACGGCCTGGTCGGGCAAGGTTCAGTTCGCCGCCGCCAGGCCGTTGAAGGGCGGAACGGTGTCGCTGGGCCTGGCCCTGACGCCCGACGCCTCCCCTCGCCTTTCCGAGCCGAAGAACGAAAGCTGGTCCGAGCGGCTCAAGGCCAAGCTGGCCCTCGCCTCTCCGGCCGAGGTCGACGACGAGGTCAAGGCGCTGCTGAAGGCGGCCTGGGACCGCTCTTGACGGGAACGGCGCCGGGCGCGGCCACGTTTCTACGGCGGGAGGACAAGACCATGTCCAAGGAAGCCGATCTCACCGCCCGGTTCTGGAAGGCCATGAGGGCCGACCGTACCGTCATGCTGGGCCTGCCCGACGTCGAGGGCGGCCACAGCCAGCCGATGACCGCCCTGATGGAGAGCGAGCAAGGCGGCCCGCTATGGATCTTCACCTCGGCCGACTGCGACATGGTCGCCGCCCTCGACCGTGAGCGCGACGCGGTGATGCACTTCGCCTCGAAGGGCCACGACCTGTTCGCCGAGATCGACGGCCGTCTGCGCATCGACAACGACCGCCAGGCCATCGACGCCCTCTGGCACCCGTACGTGGCCGCCTGGTTCACCGGAAAGACCGACCCGGCGCTTCGCCTGCTGCGCTTCGAGCCCGAGCACGCCCGGATCTGGCGCAACGAGAACAGCCTGTTCGCCGGCGTGCGCCTGATGCTGGGCGAGGATCCGAAGAAGAGCTACCGCAACAAGGTCGCCGAGGTTGTTCTGCACTAGCCGGAGATTGGCGCTTTAGCCCTCGTGACGGAACGGCGAGTACTCCTCGGTGAGCATCGCCATGTCCTGCGTCACCGCCTCGCGCTCGCGCTCCAGATAGCGGGCCACCGGCTCGCGCAGGGCCGGATCGGCGATCCAGTGCGCCGAATAGACGGCGCTGGGCAGATAGCCGCGGGCGATCTTGTGTTGGCCCTGCGCGCCCGCCTCGACGCGCGGCAGGCCCAGCCGGATCGCATGCTCGATGGCCTGATAGTAGCAGAGCTCGAAATGCAGGAACGGCACGTCCTCGGTGCAGCCCCAGTGGCGGCCGTACAGGCAGTCGCGGCCGATCAGGTTCAGGGCGCCGGCGATCCACGGCCCGCCCGGCCGCCGGGCCAGGATCAGCAGCACCTTGTCGGCCATCCGCTCGTGCAGCAGCGAGAAGAAGCGGCGGTTCAGGTACGGCCGCCCCCACTTGCGCCCGCCGGTGTCCATGTAGAAGCCGAAGAACGCGTCCCAGTGCTCGTCGGTCAACTCGTCGCCGCTCAGGGCGACGATCTCCAGCCCGTCCTGGGCGTCGCGGCGCTCGCGGCGGATGGTCTTGCGGCGGTTGGACGACAGGGCCGCCAGGAAGTCGTCGAACGTGGCGTAGCCGGCGTTCTCCCAGTGATACTGCTGGTCCTGCCGGCGCAGCAGGCCCCGGTCGCCCATCCAGTCCCATTCGTCTTCCGTCGGGAAGGTCACGTGCAGCGACGAGGCGCCGATGCGCTCGCACAGGGTCAAGGCGCCGCCCAGCAGGGCCGCCCTCGCCTCGTCGGGATCCACGTCCGGCCGGGCGATCAGGCGCGGTCCGGTCACCGGCGAGAACGGCGCCGAGCATTGAAGCTTGGGATAGTAGGCGCCCCCCGCCCGCTCGTAGGCGTCGGCCCAGGCGTGGTCGAAGACGTATTCGCCCTGGCTGTGGTTCTTCAGATAGAGCGGCATCACCCCGGCGATGGCGCCATCGGTGTCGGCGACGCTGACGTGATGCGGCGCCCAGCCGGTGCGATCGGACGCGCAGCCGCTCTCTTCGAGGATGTCGAGGAAGTCGAAGCTGACGAAGGGATCGCCGGACGCCACGGCGCAGGCGTCCCAGGCCTCGCGGCCGATATCGGCGATGCGGCGGTGGACGCGCACCTCCGCCTTAAGCGAACTCACGCAGCGAAGCCCTCGAAGATCAGGTTGTCGCAATGGTCGGAAACGGCATCCCATTGCTCGGGCGAGCGCACCGTCCAGGCGACGATCGGCATGCCCTTGGCGCGGAAGACGTCGGCGCGGGGACTGGGCAGCATGTCCAGGCCCAGGGCCAGAAAGTCCGGGCGAGCGATCTCGACCTGCTCCAGGGCCGCCAGCGACTTGCGCAGTTCCGGCGCCAGCTTGCGGGCGTTCTCGTCGTTCCAGCTGTAGGAATCCAGGCCTCTCAAGACCTGCGGATTGTGATCGGCGAACCAGGCATGGGAGTACGGGTTGAAGCCGATCACGGCGATCGGACCGGCATGGTCGATCAGGATCTCAGAGACCTTCTTCTCCAACTCGCCGACCTCGCCGAACGGGGTCTTGAGCTCGATCTGGACCATGGCCCGGTGGCCGATCACGGCCAGCGCGTCGGCCAGGGTCGGGATGGTCTCGTCCGTGCCCGACAGCTTCATCGCGGCCAGTTCGGCGGCGGTGTGGTCGCGCAGCCGTCCCTCGACGCCCGTCAGGCGCTCCAGACGATCGTCGTGGAAGACCACCGCCTGGCCGTCGGCCGTCAGCTGCACGTCCAGTTCGATGGAGTAGCCCTTGGCGCAAGCGGCCTGGAAGGCGGCCAGCGAGTTCTCGGGCGCGCCATCGGGCGTCCACAGACCCCGGTGCGCGATCGGCGGATCGAAGAGGCGCTCCCACGCCTCGCCGAACACCTCGGTCCCGGGCCGCGGACGCGCGCGCATCAGAAGACCTCCACCACCGCGTCGACCTCGACGGCGAAGCCCAGCGGCAGCTTGTAGACGCCGACGGCCGAACGGGCGTGGCGACCGGCGTCGCCGAACACCTCGACCATCAGGTCCGAGCAGCCGTTGATGACCTTGGGAATGTCGATGAAGTCGGGGCCGGCCTGCACGAAGCCGCCCAGCTTGACCACCCGGGCCACCTTGTCGAGGTCGCCGACCGCGGCCTTGATCTGGGCCAGCAGGTTCACGCCGCACAGGCGCGCGGCCTTCTGGGCGGTCTCCAGGTCGACGTCGACGCCGACCGTGCCCTTGATGCCGCCCGAAGCGTCGATGGAGATCTGGCCGGAGATGTGGACGAGGTTTCCGGACCGCACGAACGGCACGTAGTTGGCCACCGGGGCCACCGGCTGCGGCAGCGTGATCCCCAGACCCGCCAGACGCTCTTCCACCTTCGACATTCAAACGCTCCCTTACCGAGAGCGCATGCTTAGCAAGGGCGGGCCTTCGTACAAGGAAAAAGGCCCGGCCGCGGCCGGGCCAGGGGCAAGGAAGAGGCCCGGACGCGGGTCTGGGCCAAGGGCAAGAAAAAAGGCCCGGACCGAAAGGTCCGAGCCTGAAGGCTGGGTAGACTTACGAAACGGCCCGCAAGCGGGGCCGTTCCGAATTTCGAATTAACGCGCGGCCTGGAACTTCTCGACCGTGGCGGTGACGCGCTCGTTCAGCGGCTTCACCGAGTCCTTGATCGAGGCCGAGACGATCTCCGAGGCCTTGCTCAGCTGGGCGATGTAGGCTTCCAGGGCCGACTTGGCCCAGGCGGTCTGCAGCTCGACGGCTTCCTGCACGCTCTTGGCGGCGGCCAGCGCCTTGGCGGCGGCCACTTGGTCCTCGGCGGCCTTCTTCGAGTAGGCGAAGGCTTCGGCGCCCAGGGCTTCGGCGCCCTTGGTCGCGGCGGTCACCGAGGCGACCACGGCTTCGAGGTTCTTCTTGGAATGGGTGTTAGCTTCGGCCAGGGCGGCGAGGGACTTGTCGACACCATCCTTGAACGCCTGGTTGCTGGCGGAGGTGTACTGCTCGACGGTGCTCTTCAGGGTCTCGGTGACGGCCATGGGGAGGGCTCCTGGGCGGGTCATGGTGGGACGACGCGGCGTTTTTGGAGTTTTCCAGCCGCGATCCCGCGCCATGCGTTGGGACGACATGGTTTTCTCATGTTGCAGTGCAGCAGTCAAACGTTTTTGTGCAGCGCACCATAACCTAGGGTGAAGCTGCTCCGTGGTCTGAACGCCCAGGCAGCGAAGCGTTGCCGCAACGCCTAAGTTTTATCTTAATGTGCGGCGAAATCGCTCACCAGTTGTTTACTTTGGCGTAAGGCGACAACGCGCATGCTAGCTCTCACGCGTGTGGCGGTGCGGAACCGCTCAGTTCAAATGACGGACGTTTGTCGCATGTTCGCCAAGCTTAAATCCGCCCGTCGCCTCCTCGTCGCCGCCGGCCTCGCCGCGGCTTCGCTGGTCGGCGTCGCTGCTCCCACCGTCGCTTCGGCTCAGATCCCGTACCTTCAGCTGAACGCCGCCGAACCCAAGTACGCGGCCATCGTGATCGACGCCAACTCGGGCGAAGTCCTTTACGACAAACGGGCCGACAGCCCGCGCTACCCGGCTTCGGTCACCAAGGTGATGACGCTGTACCTCACCTTCGAGGCGCTGAGCGAAGGCCGCCTGAAGCTGACCGACCGCGTGCCGATCTCACCGCGCGCCGCCGCCCAGGCCCCGACCAAGATGGGCCTGCGTCCGGGCGACAGCCTCAGCGTCGACGAGGCGATTCGCGCCATGGCCGTTAAGTCGGCCAACGACATCGCCACCGCCATGGCCGAGAAGCTCGGCGGCAGCGAAAGCCGCTTCGCCGCCCTGATGACCCTGCGGGGCCAGGAGCTGGGCATGCGCAACACCCGCTTCGTGAACGCCTCGGGCCTGCCCGACAGCCGCCAGATCAGCACCGCCCGCGACCTGGCCATCCTGTCGCGCGCCACCATGCGCGACTTCCCGCAGTACTATTCCTACTTCAGCCTCAAGGGCTTCGAGTTCCGCGGCAACTACGTGCGCGGCCACAACCGCCTGCTCACCAGCATGGAAGGCTTCGATGGCCTGAAGACCGGCTACACCAACGCTTCCGGCTACAATCTCGCCGGCTCGGCCGTGCGTGACGGCCGCCGCCTGATCGCCGTGGTCCTGGGCGGCTCGTCCACCGCCTGGCGCGACAACAACATGGAAGACCTGCTGACCACCGGCTTCGACGTGATGAAGCGCCGCTCGCACGGCGAGCGCACCAGCATCGCCGCCAACCTCTACGAAGAAGATCCGACCGGCCCGATCATGCGCCCCTCCTCGGAAGAGGGCGACGGCGACCAGGCCGGCCTCAAGATCGTGCTGACCGACAACCCCAAGCCCGCCCCGGTGAAGGTCTCCCCCACCCTCAAGGCCGCCAAGGACGCCGCCAAGCCGGCGCCGAAGAAGGCCAAGGGCGAGTGGAGCGTCCAGGTCGGCGCCTTCCAGTCCAAGAGCCTGGCCAACAAGCAGCTCTCCATCGTCCGCGGCCGCTTCGCCAAGGCCGTCTCCGACGCTGAGGGCGCCGTGGTCAGCGCCGCCGGCGGCGCCTTCCGCGCCCAGTTCCAGGGCATGACCGCCGACGCCGCTCGCGCGGCCTGCTCGGCGATCACCGCCAAGCGCCAGCCCTGCATGGTCATCGCTCCGCGCTGATCGCAGGCGCCGAGCCAGAAACAGGAAAGCCGGCGACCTCGCGGTCGCCGGCTTTTTCTTTGCCCCAATATCCCTGTCATCCCGGCCGAAGGCGCGCAGCGCCGTAGAGCCGGGATCTCCCACGCCGGACTGATCAAACACGGGAGATCCCGGCGCTCCGCTTCGCTACGGCCGGGATGACAATGAGGAGAGCCCCCTCACCGCCCCTTCAGTAGCCGGTCCCGCGCCGCGTTGAGCTGCGCCGCCAGTCCCGCCGTGCCGCCCTTGTCGGGGTGAGCCAGGCGGATCAGACGAGCGTAGGCGGCCTGGATCTCGTCGGGGCCGGCCTTGGCGTCGACCCCGAGGATCGAGCGGGCCTCGCTGGCCGAAAGCTGGGCCTTGCCCGGCTCGGCGACCTTGCGGATCACCGGCCGCTGGCGGGCCGACGTGGCGCACCACAGGCCCAGCACGCACAGCGCCAGGGTGGCCGGCCACTGACTGCGCACCCCGGCATAGGCGGCCGCGGCGAAGGCGGCGGCCGAGGCCACCCCCGCGCCGACGCGCCAGCCCTCGCCCGCGAAGAGCGGCTTGCGCTTTCCCCACAGCAACCAGGCGACGACCACCGCGCCGAGGATCAGATAGAAGAGCATGCGCGGACCCGGCGCCGCCCCAGCGGGTTACTGGGCGGCGAGCAGAGTTTCGCCCGAGAAGGCGGCCAGGCCAAGCGAGTGCATCAGCGCCCGCAGTTCCTGACGCGCGGCCAGGTGCTGCAGCGACACCGGCACCGGGCGGACCTGGGTCGACAGGTCGGCGATGGTCAGGCCGAACGGGAACAGCTCGCGATAGATCACGCGGTCGCGCAGGCCAGGGCCCATGCGGAAGCCCACGCGCTTGGCCAGGGCCGTCAGGCGGTCTTCCAGGCGCTTGCGGTTACGGGCCTCGGTGGTGGCCAGGCGGTTGCGCAGCACCACCCAGTCCAGCGGCTGGCGCTGGCCGGCCATGGCGCGGGCCTTGCGGGCCTCCCACACCGTCTGGGAATAGAGGCTGGGCTTCTGCAGCTCCATGGTCACCGGGTCGACGTGGCCCAGCATGTCGAAGTCGACGAAGCTGTCGTTCATCGGCGTGACGATCAGATCGGCCAGGCCGTGGGCCATGCGCGTGATCTGGGTGTCGCCGCCGGGGGTGTCGATAAGCACGAAGTCGGCGACCTCGCGCGCGGCCAGGAACGCCTTCTCGAACGCGGCCACCTGCTCGGCTTCCGACGCCGCCGCCAGGGCGATGTCGTCGTCGCTGAGACGGAAGGTCTGCGGCATCGGCAGCTTGACGTCGTTGCCGGCCAGCCAGGCCGCGCGGTTCTCGCAGAACCGCATGCTGGTGCACTGGCGCAGGTCCAGGTCCATGATCGCGACCCGGGCGCCGCCGTACAGCAGCGACGTCATCAGGTGCATCGCGATGGTGGACTTGCCGGCCCCGCCCTTTTCGTTGCCGACGACGATCACGCGCGTTTCGGCCATAGGCTTCATCCTTCGTTCCGCCGACTCGGGCGAATCTAACCAAAATCTTAACGCGCATGAAACGCCCTGCGCGCTCCTAGCGTCAATCTTATGGCGCCCTGCGTCCACAGACTCGGTGTCGCAGGTGGACCCGCTGTCCCATATCGGCCATAAGCCGCGCGTCCGAACGCTCGTTTTTGCGTCGCAGCAGAGTTCCCCCGACATGACCCGTATCGTCCGCACCGTCGCCGAATTGCGTGAGCAGGTCCGCGCCTGGAAGGCCGCGGGCGAACAGGTGGGCCTGATCCCGACCATGGGCGCGCTGCACGACGGCCACCTGTCGCTCGTCCGCCTGGCCCAGACCCGCGTCAAGCGCACCGTGGCCAGCGTCTTCGTCAATCCCAAGCAGTTCGCCCCGCACGAGGACTTCGACGCCTATCCGCGCGGCGAGGCCCGCGACGCCCAGCTGCTGGAAAGCGCCGGCTGCGACCTGCTGTTCGCCCCCAACGCCGCCGAGATGTACCCGCAGGGCTTCTCGACCACGATCAACCTGACGGGTGTCTCCGAGCCGCTGGAAGGCGCGGCCCGCCCGCAGTTCTTCGGCGGCGTGGCCACCGTGGTCACCAAGCTGCTGATCCAGGCGCAGCCCGACATCGCCGTCTTCGGCGAGAAGGACTACCAGCAGTTGCAGGTCATCCGCCGCGTCACTCGCGACCTTGATCTGCCCGTCGAGATCGTCGGCGCGCCGACCGCCCGCGCCGAGGACGGCCTGGCCCTATCCTCGCGCAACGCCTACCTCACGAGCGAGGAACGCGCCGCCGCCGTGGCCCTGCCGAACGCCATGAAGGCCGCCATCGCCGCCGTGCAGGCGGGCGAACGCGTCGAGACGGCCGAAGCCGCCGGCAAGGCCGCGCTCGAGGCCGCCGGCTTCCGGCAGGTGGACTATTTCGATTTCCGCGACGCCGACGACCTGTCGCGCCTGGGTCCCGATGCGCTGCACGGCGCAAAGGCCCGCCTGCTGGCGGCCGCCTGGCTGGGCAAGACCCGCCTGATCGACAACATGGGCGCCTAGAGAACCGGGGCGGCGCCCTACCCCTTCGCCACCAGGGCGATGCCGACGGCGATCACCATCGCCAGGAACAGCAGACCCATGCCGAGCGCCATATAGGCCAGTCGCATCTTCGCTCTCCCCCGAAAAGGTCGAGCGGCCAACTTCGCACGCCTGGGTTGATGATCCGCTAAGCGATCACCAAGCCCCGAGCTCCCGGAGTTGGCGAGCCAGCTCCGGCGGCATGTCGGCGGCCTCGCCTTCGCTCAGGTCGGGCGGCGCGTCCTCGGGCTTGAGATAGCGCCAGCCCTGGAAGGCCCGGCGCGGCTGGGGCGCGACCCGCACGATGGTCGGGTCGACCGTGACCTCGCAGCGCGCGTTCTGCCCCTCGCCCACCGTGTCGATGGCCAGGATCGTCTGGCGGCACAGCACCTGGCCCTTGAACACCCGATACAGAGAGCCGCCGTCGAGGATCTCGTCGATCCGCTTGGGGGTCATGCGGGTGTGCATCACCCAGGGATGACCTTCCTTGTGCCAGGCGACGAGGTCGTCGATCGTGTCGCAGCCGACGACCAGCTTGATCATGTGCAGAGCCATGTACGCGGATTTAGCGCGCTGCAGTCGCCGCGCAAGCGCTCACCTCCGGCGACTACGTGACAACGCTATCATTTAACATCTAGGTCCGGTTCCAGACCGATGATATCGGAGAGCCAAGGGAAGAGACGGCGACCGTCGAACGACGGCGCGATTTCGGGGGAATGGGACCATGACGGCGGCTGAGCTCAGCGTTGTCTTCTTTTTGCAGATGTTCGTGATCATCGCCGTCAGCCGGCTCGTCGGCTGGCTCGCGAAGAAGTATCTGGGCCAGCCCCAGGTGGTGGGCGAGATGATCGCCGGCGTGCTGCTGGGCCCGTCGCTGCTGGGCCTGCTGGCCCCCGACATCCAGCACATGCTGTTCCCCAAGGACTCCAAGAGCGTGCTCTATGTCGGCGCCCAGATGGGCGTCGGCCTCTACATGTTCCTGGTCGGCCTCGGCTTCCAGGCCGACCACTTCAAGAGCAACGCCAAGAGCGCGGCGGCCGTGTCGCTGTCGGGGATGGCCGCGCCGTTCCTGGTGGCCGTGGGCATCGCGCCGTGGCTGCTGAGCCTTGGCCTGTTCGGCAAGGGCATCGACACCTTCCAGGCCACGCTGTTCATGGGCGCGGCGATCTCGATCACCGCCTTCCCGATGCTGGCCCGCATCATCCACGAGCGCGGCCTGTCCAAGACCCCGCTCGGCACGCTTTCGCTGTCGGCCGGCGCCATCGACGACGCCGGCGCCTGGACGGTGCTGGCCATCGTGCTGGCCACCTTCGGCGGCGGTCCGGCCGTGGCCGTCAAGGCCATCGTCGGCGGCGGTCTGTTCGCCGTCTTCATGATCACCCTGGGCCCCAAGCTCCTGGCCCCGCTGGGCCGCTGGGCCGAGCGCGAAGGCAAGGTCACGCCCAACATTCTGGGCGTGGTGGTCATGCTGTTCATGCTCAGCGCCTGGGCCATGGACGCGGTCGGCATCCACGCGGTGTTCGGCGGCTTCATCCTGGGCACTGTGCTGCCGCGCGGCGTGCTGACCCGCGAGGTCAAGAAGCAGCTGGAGCCGTTCGCGGTCGTGCTGCTGCTGCCGATGTTCTTCACCTTCTCGGGCCTGCACACCCAGCTGACCATGGTCAACAGCATCAGCCTGGTCGCCGTGACCGCGGTGATCCTGGCCGGCTCGATCCTGGCCAAGGGCGGCGCCTGCTGGGCCGCCGCGCGCCTCACCGGCCAGGACAACGCCACCGCCTGCGGCATCGGCGCCCTGATGAACGCCCGCGGCCTGATGGAGCTGATCATCATCAACATCGGCCTGCAGAAGGGCATCATCGGCCCGGCGCTGTTCTCCATGCTGGTGCTGATGGCGATCATCACCACCCTGATGGCCAGCCCGCTGTTCGAGCTGCTGTACGGCAAGGCCGCGCGGGCCCGGGGCGAACTGGGCGCGTTGGACGAAAGCGAGGACGAGGACAGCGAACTGGCGAGGCTGCCGGCTTAGAACCTCCCTCTCCCCTTAGATAGCCCTCTCCCCCTGCGGGAGAGGGTGGCCTCCGAAGGAGGTCGGGTGAGGGGTCGCATGAACAGAAACGCCGCGACGGCCGATCAGCTGTCGCGGCGTTTGATTTTTGAGAGACCCCTCATCCGTCGGCTACGCCGACACCTTCTCCCACAAGGGGAGAAGGATCAGGCCGCAGCCTCCAGCCGGGCCAGCACCACGCCCTCGGCCACCTGGCCGCCGGCAACGGCCGACAGTTCGCCCACCACGCCGTCGAACGGCGCGGCCAGGGCGTGCTCCATCTTCATGGCTTCCAGCACCAGCAGGGTCTGGCCCTTGGTCACGGACTGGCCGGCCGAAACCGCCACCGACACCACCTTGCCCGGCATCGGCGACAGGATCGCCCCGTCCGAGGCCGCGCCATGGGCGCCGCCGCCGACCTGGGGCGTGAAGTCGAACTCGCGCACGTCGCCGCCTTCGAACACATAGAGCGGATCGCGCCCATAGACGCCGGGCAGCACATCGACGTCGTCCAGCGGCCGGCCGTCTTCGACGGTGATGTCCCACGACCAGTCGTCGCCGGCGCCGGTCACCAGCCCCACCCGCAGCGGAACCCTGGCGCCGTCCACGGTCAGCGGCAGCGCCATGGCCGCGCGCGGCGCGCCCATGCGGAAGCCCAGCAGGCGCGAGGGCGCGCTGGCCCATGGATCGGCCTTGGGCTGGTCGGCGGCCATGAAGGTCTCCAGCCGCTGGCCGATGGCGGCCAGGGTCGGAGCATCCGAGAACTGGCGCTCGACCAGCTCGTCCAGCCGCGCGGCGATGAAGCCGGTGTCGATCGCGCCGTCCACGAAGTCCGGATGGCTGGCGCAGGCGGCCAGGAACGCGGCGTTGGTCTTGACCGGATAGACCTCGACCAGCTTGCAGGCCTCGGCCAGGCGGTGGGCGGCGTCCTCTCGATCGACGCCGTGGGCGATCAGCTTGGCGATCATCGGATCGTAGAACGGCGTGACCTCGCCGCCTTCCTCCACCGCGCTGTCGACGCGCACGTCGCCCTCGGGCAGGCGGAAGTGCTTCAGCGGCCCGGTCGAGGGTAGAAAGCCGGTCGCCGGGTTCTCGGCATAGAGGCGCGCCTCCATGGCCCAGCCCTGCAGCTCGATCTCGTCCTGGGCCAGCGGCAGCGGCTCGCCCGAGGCGACGCGCAGCTGCCACTCCACCAGGTCCTGGCCGGTGACCATCTCGGTGACGGGGTGCTCGACCTGCAGCCGGGTGTTCATCTCCATGAACCAGATGCGGTCGGCGCGCAGGCCCTCGCTGGCGTCGGCGATGAACTCCACGGTGCCCGCGCCGACATAGCCGACGGCCTGAGCGGCGCGCACGGCCGCGCCGCAGACGGCCTCGCGCGTCTCCTCGTCCATACCGGGGGCCGGAGCCTCCTCGATGACCTTCTGGTGGCGACGCTGCAGCGAGCAGTCGCGTTCGAACAGGTGGACGACGTCGCCGAACTGGTCGCCGAACACCTGCACCTCGATGTGGCGCGGACGGGTGACCCACTTTTCAAGCAGCACGCGATCGTCGCCGAAGCTGGCGGCGGCCTCGCGGCGGCACGAACCCAAGGCCTCGACGAAGTCTTCCGCCCGATCGACCTTGCGCATGCCCTTGCCGCCGCCGCCGGCCACGGCCTTGATCAGCACCGGGAAGCCGATCTTCGCGGCTTCGATCGTCAGGCGTTCCACCGACTGGTCATCGCCCAGATAGCCGGGGGTGGTCGGCACGCCGGCCTCGATCATGACCTTCTTGGCCGCGTCCTTCAGGCCCATGGCGCGGATGGCCGAGGGCGGCGGGCCGATCCAGACCAGGCCAGCATCGATCACGGCCTGGGCGAAGTCGGCGTTCTCCGACAGGAAGCCGTAGCCGGGATGGATCGCCTCGGCGCCGGTCTGGCGCGCGGCGGCTAGGATCTTGGCGGGATCGAGATAGCTTTCACGGGCCGGCGAGCCGCCGATCAGGATGGCCATGTCGGCCTCCATCACGAACGGCGCGTGGCTGTCGGCCTCCGAATGGACGGCGACCGTGCGCACGCCCATCTCGCGCGCGGTGCGGATGATCCGGCGCGCGATCTCGCCGCGATTGGCGATCAGAACCGACTCGATCAACGCGTTCCTCCTAGGGGCGAGGCTGTTTTGGGCCAGCCTCTGTCGCATGCTTCGTTATCGGCCGAGGTTTATGCCCTAAAACACCGATAGGCCAGCACGACCTTTGCCGCACACCACGACAACGCCGACAGCTTGCCCCCTGCCCTCGCCGTTGCAAAGCGCCGCCATGTCTTCCTAGATCGCGGCTCGTACAGCGTCGCCCGGAGGAAGCATGCCCATCGACACCTCGCGACGGGCCGTCGCCCTCGGGGCCGCCGCCCTGGCGCTGGCGCCCGCCGTCGCTCGCGCCGAACCGATGCTGCGCCTGCCCAACATGCCGCTGCACGACCCGTTCATGGTCGCCGACACGCAGGCGGGACTCTACCGGCTCTACACCTCCAACATCGCTCGGCTCAGCGGAACGCCGGGCCTGGGGACGATGATGTACGTCAGCCGCGATCTGGCGAACTGGGAAAAGCCGCGCTGCGTGTTCCAGGCTCCCACCGACGCCTGGTTCAAGGGCGGGGCCTGGGCGCCGGAGGTTCACCAGTGGCGCGGCCGCTGGTTTCTGTTCGCCACCTTCCACGACGAGGCCGCGCTTCTGCCAACCGCCGGCAAGCGCAAGCCCTATCGGCGGGGCGCGATCCTGGCTGTAGCCGACAGCCCCGAGGGACCATTCACCGTTGTCCGCGACGGCGAACCGATCGCGCCCAAGGCGCTGATGACCCTGGACGGCACGCTCTACATCGCGCCGGACGGGCGGCCCTGGTACGTCTATTCGCGCGAGTGGCTGCAGGTGGGCGACGGCGCGATCGAAGCCCTGCCCCTCACCGACGATCTTGCCGCCGCCGGGCCGCCGCGCACGCTGTTCACCGCCAGCCAAGCGACCTGGGCCGACGGCAAGAAGCAGCCCGAGGGCGATCTGGCCTATGTCACCGACGGTCCTCAGCTCTTCACCAGCAAGACCGGCCAGCTGCTGATGCTGTGGTCCAGCTACGACAAGGACGGCTACGTCCAATCGCAGGCGCGCTCGAAAAGCGGAACGATCGAGGGCCCGTGGGAGCAGCTGCCGCCGCTGGTCCGCCACGACAGCGGCCACGGCATGCTGTTCAACCGCTTCGACGGCCAACTGATGATGGTGGTCCACCGCCCCTTCAAGAACGCCCGCGGCAAGCTCTACGAGATGCGCGACGCGGGGGACCGGCTGGAGATCATGCGGCAGCGGGTGGACCTGGATGGGGATGCGAAATCCCTCTCTCTTTGAGAGAGGGTTTTTCGTAAGCCACCCGGAACCCCACGTGCGAGGTTCCGATCCCCTCCTCCTGCGCCTGCCAGGCGGCGGGGCGGAAGTTGGCGCAGTAGTTGAAGGCGCAGAGGAACGAGCCGCCCTTGATCAGGCGCTCGACACCCGAGGTTCCGGCGGCGCTGGCCGTCCACTCCCAGACGTTGCCGATCATGTCGACGAGGCCGAAGGCGTTGGGCGAAAAGCAGCCGACGGGCGCAAGACCCGTGAAGTGGTCCTCGTTGCTCTGCGCCAGCGGGAAATCGCCCTGCCAGGTGTTGGCGGTCGGCTTGCCGTCGTCGTCATAGGCCCAGGCTTGCGGCGCGCGCGGGCCTAACTGGTCGCCGCGCGCCGCGCGCTCCCACTCGGCTTCGGTCGGCAGGCGCCCGCCGGCCCAACGGGCATAGGCGGCCGCATCGGCATAGGCCACGTGCACCACCGGCTCGTCGGCATGGGCCAGGTCGTCGGCCCCGCCGCCATGCGGCCGACGCCAGTTGGCCTTGCGCACCAGCTTCCACCACTGGCCAGCGTCGTCCATGCCCGACAGGTGCTCGGGCTGGACGAACACCGCCGAGGCCCCGTCGCGCTCGCCTTGCGTGACGTAGCCGGTGGCGTCGACGAAGGCGGCGAACTGGCGATTGGTCACCTCGTGGCGATCAAGCCAGAAGCCCGCCACCGTCACCGCCCTGCCCGGCCGCCCCGGACCGTCCTCGCCCAGCGACACCTCGCCGGCCGGAATGAAGGCGCGGCCTTCCCGGGTCTTGCAGGCGCCGGGAGGCGCGGCGCGGATCGCTGCAACCTCCGCGCCCGCCGGATCGGGGGTCGTAAAGCCGCCGGCCGAAAGGCCCGCCAGCATCGCGACCACCGCCGCCGCCCCAGGAAGACCGCGCCGCATCAGCGCGCGCCGGCCTTGGCGGGCGCGGGCGAACCGGCCGCGGGCGGCGGCGGCAGGACCACGCCGTTCTGGGCGGCGTAGCGGTTCCAGGCCTCGACCAGTTCCTTCAGCTTGTCGGGCTGGCTGGCGGCCAGGTCGACGGCCTCGGCCGGGTCGCTCTTGAGGTTGAACAGCTGCCAGTTGGCCGGCAGCACCGCCTCGCGCGAATAGGCCGCCCCGCCCGGCGCGCTGGGCAGATAGACCGCCTTCCACTCGCCCTGGCGCACCGCGCGGCGGAAGAACAGCTCCCAGGCCACCAGGTCCTGCGGCCCGCGCACTCCGGCGTCGGCGCTGGCCAGGGCCGGAACCCACGAGCGACCGATCGACGGGGCGACCGCGCGGCCGCGATAGGTCTCGGGGCGCTTCACCCCGGCCAGCTCCAGCACCGTGGCCTCGACGTCGGCCACGTGGGCCAGGGAGTCGACGATGCGGCCGTCGCCCTTGACGCCCGGCCCCTCGACGATGGCCGGCGTGTGGATGCCGCCTTCGGTGGTGTAGCCCTTGACCTGGCGGGTCGGGGCCGTGGCCGCCTGCGCCCAGCCGGGGCCGTAGCCCACGTGCGAGGAGCCTGCGCCCAGATTGTCGAAGCTGTTGTCGATCGGCAGGGTCGCCAGCTTGGCCGGATCGGTGACGCCGCGCACGGTGTCGATGCGGCTGCCTTCCGCGCCGTTGTCCGACAGGAAGACGATGACGGTGTTGTCGTACTGGCCGCTCGCCTTGAGGGCGGCGACCACCTTGCCGATGTTCTGGTCCATCCGGTCGACCATCGCCGCATAGATCTCCATGCGACGCGACTGGTCCTTCTTCTGCTCGGCGGTCAGCGACTTCCAGGCCGGCGTGTCGATGAACGGATGCGGCTTGACGTCCTTGGGAACCAGGCCCAGCGCCTTGAGCCTGGCCAGCCGCTGCTCGCGCAGCGCCTCGTAGCCGGCGTCGTAGCGGCCCTTGTACTTGGCGATGGTCTCGGGCGGAGCCTGCAGCGGCCAGTGCGGCTCGGTGAAGGTCAGGTAGGCGAAGAACGGCCGGCTATCGCCCGCCCCATCGCGGATGAACTGGGCCATCTTGTCGCCGTAGAAGTCGGCCGAGTAGACGCCCTTGGGATAGGTCACGACCTTGCCGTCCTCGCGGAAGGTCGAGGCGGCGCCGGCGGCCTTGTAGGCCTCGGTCTGGTCTTCGCCGAAGTGGTTCTGCAAGCCCTGCAGCAGGGCGTAGGAGCGCTCGAAGCCGCGCGCGGCTGGCGACTGGTCGTCGGCCAGGCCCAGATGCCACTTGCCGGCCATCAGGGTGCGATAGCCGCTGTCGCGCAGCAGTTCGGCCACGGTCACCGAGCGGTCGTTGAGATAGCCCTCATAGCCCGGCTTGCCCTTCTGGCCCGGTGTCAGCACCTCGGCCATCGAGCCCAGGCCGACCTGGTGGTTGTCCGAGCCGGTCATCAGCATCGAGCGGGTCGGCGAGCAGGTCGGCGCTGTGTGGAAGCCCGACAGCCGTACGCCGGCCTTGGCCAGGGCGTCCAGGTTGGGCGTCTCGATCTCGCCGCCGAACGCGCCCAGGTCAGAATAGCCCAAGTCATCGGCGACGATGACCAAGAAGTTCGGACGCTTCTCGACGGCGCGGGTCGCGGCCGGAACCGTAGGTTCCGCTGCGCTGGCCAGGCTGCCCGCGAGGCTGGTCGCGGCGATCAGGGCGCCGGCCAGCAGCCGTGCGCGCAGGGTCGTGTGATGGGTCTTCATGACGCTTTCCCTCGTGTTCTCCCTTCCCCCTAAGGCCTCCGGCGGCGAGCGCTCTTACGACAATTTCGAAACGCGCTGTTGAGAATTTCTGTAATGCCGATCGGAGTAGTTGGGATTTAAAGCTCCCCCCGCACCGCAACGACGACGCATCGGCGAAGGGCCCGCCGACGCGTCACTGATCGTCGTTTTTCTGCGGTTGTTCTTGCCGTTTATGGGGGCTCCTCGCGATGTCGGGCGTACTCGTTTCTATCCATCAGGCGAATACTCGCCGTGACCACAACCACAACGTGACGCTGCGTCGCCTGGCCTTGGCCGCCTCGTGCGTCGCCCTGATGGCCGGCGCCGCGCCCGCCCTCGCCGCCGAGACCGCTCCCGAGCCGACCAACGCCTCGGCGGACGACTCCGTGGGCCTGGAGGCCGTGGTCGTCACCGCCCGTCGCCGCGACGAGGACGCCCAGACCGTGCCGGTGGCCGTCTCGGCCTTCGGCGGGGCCCAGTTGGAAGCCGCCCGCGCCTTCAACGTCCGCGACCTGCAGACCCTGTCGCCCAGCCTGTCGGTCAGCGTCACCAACCCGCGCAACACCAGCATCAACATCCGGGGCCTGGGCAACAACGTCTCGGTCTACAACGACGGCCTGCAGTCGGCGGTCGGCGTCTATCTCGACCAGGTCTATCTGGGCCGTCCGGGCCAGGCGGTGTTCGACCTGGCCGACCTCGACTCCGTGCAGGTGCTGCGCGGTCCGCAGGGCACGCTGTTTGGCAAGAACACCTCGGCCGGCGCCCTGGTGATCGCCACCAAGGAGCCGAAGTTCACCCCGGAGTTCAGCGCCGACGTCACCGGCGGCAACTACGACTACTTCCAGGCCCACCTGATCAGCTCGGGCCCCATCGTAGAGGACAAGCTGGCCTACCGCGTCTCGCTGGCCAACACCCAGCGCGGCGGCTACATGACCAACGTCTATGACGGGTCGAAGACCCAGGATTATCACGACTTCGGCGGCCGCCTGCAGTTCCTGCTGACCCCGAACGAGAGCCTCTCGATCAAGCTCTCGGGCGACTACGGCCAGCAGTATTCCAACACCAGCGCCAGCGTCCTGACCGGCCTGTTCACCAACTACGCCGACGACGGCGCGGCCTATCCGAACGGCTATCTGGCCCGCGCCGCCCGCGTCGGCTTCACGCCGCCGCCGATCGATCCGGGCGCGCGCCGCGTCTCGACCAACACCAAGAACAGCTATTTCGAGACCCATGGCGGGGTCTCGGCGATCGTCGACTACAAGCTGGCCGACGCCACCATCACCTCGGTCACCGCCTGGCGCGGCTGGCACTGGCGTCCGCACAACGACGCCGACGGCACGACCGTCTCGGCGATCATCGACGCCCACCAGGACAACGACCAGCAGCAGTTCAGCCAGGAACTGCGCATCCGCTCCGAAGGCGACCGCAAGCTCGATTACGTCGCCGGCCTCTACTACTTCTGGCAGGATCTCGAGGCCGAGGCGGTCAACTACTACGGCCCGGCGGCGGCCGACTGGCTGCTGGCCCCGGCGGCCGCTTCGGCCACGGTGCGGGCGGCGGCGCTGAACAACTATTCGATCGTCAGCCACTCCAGCCCCGAGACCACCAGCGCGGCGGCCTTCGCGCAAGGCACCTGGCACGTCACCGACCGCTTCGATATCACCGGCGGCCTTCGCTACACCTACGAGAAGATGACCGGCTGGTTCGATCAGACCGCGTGGGGCGCGGACCTGTCGGGCCTCAGCGCCGCCGACCAGGCCACCGCGCTCGCCCTGCGGGCCCGCTTCGGCGCGGCCAACAAGTTCGCCTCCAAGACCTCGGGCGACAGCCTGACCGGCAACATCACCCTGGCCTACACCTTCGACGCCGGCCCGCTGGTCTATGCGACCTACGCCCGGGGCTACAAGGCCGGCGGCCTGAACCTGTCGAACATCAACACCTCCGGCGCCAACGCCGTCGATCCGGTCATCGCGCCGGAGACCATCGACGCCTACGAGGCCGGCCTGAAGAGCACCTGGTTCGAGCGCCGGCTGACCGCCAACCTCGCCCTCTTCTGGACGCAGGACGACGGCTACCAGACCACGGCGGTCAACCTGATCAACAACGCCAGCTACCTGACCAACGCCGGCAGCGTGCGCAGCCGCGGCGTCGAACTGGACCTGCGGGCGGCCCCGATCGACGGTCTGACCCTCTACGGCTCGACCACCTACAACGACGCCAGCTACACCAGCTACGAGCAGGCCGCCTGCCCGATCGAGATCCACCTGACGACCTACTGCAACCTCACCGGCCGCCGCCTGCCCGGCGCGTCGCTGTGGGCCGCCTCGACCGGCGGCGAGTATCGCAAGGCCGCCGGAACCTGGCGCGGCGACGGCCTGCAGGCCTATGCCGGCTACGACGCCAGCTACAAGTCGTCCTACTACACCAGCGCCTCGAACTCGGAGTACTCCAAGATCAAGGGCTACACCCTGCTGAACCTGCGGGCCGGCATCGGCGCCGAGGACGGCAGCTGGGACCTGCAGGTCTGGGGCCGCAACGTCTTCGACAAGCTCTACTACCTGTCGCTGGGCGCGGGGAACACCGGCGCGATCACCGGCACCCTGGGTGATCCGCGCACCTTCGGCGTGACGCTGCGCGTTCGCCGCTAGATCTCTTCTTCTCCTGCCTCCTTGACTGGGCCCGCTTCACGGCGGGCCCTTTTTCTTTGTCCTGATGGCTGCGCTTGATGCGTGGCGGATTGACTCGTTGCGCGAGCGATGAAATTTTACCAGCAACATCGATTTTATAAATAAACGGGATGGAAGCGCGGATGGACGTCGCCCAAGAGCGATCGCAGGCCCTGGCGCGGTTGCCGCGACTGGGCTTCGGCGGCGCGGCCGTGGGCAACCTCTACGCCGCCGTGTCCGACGCCCAGGCCCGCGCGGTGATCGACGCGGCGCTGGCCGCCGGCATCCGCTATTTCGACACCGCCCCGCACTATGGCTTCGGCCTCAGCGAGACCCGCCACGGCGAGGCGCTGGCCGGCCGCGAGGCGATCATCTCCACCAAGGTCGGCCGCGTGCTGGAGCCTATTGAGACCGACCGGCGCGAACGCCACGGCTTCGTCGACGCCGCCCCGTTCGAGCCGGTGTTCGACTACAGCTACGACGGCGTCATGCGCTCGTTCGAGGCCAGCCTGCGCCGCCTGCGACGCGACCGCGTCGACATCCTGCTGGCCCACGACCTGGGCCGCCTGACCCACGGCGAGGCCCACGCCGGCCACATGCGCGCCTTCCTGGACGGCGGCTACCGCGCCATGCGCCAGCTGAAGGACGCAGGCGCGGTCGACGCCATCGGCCTGGGCGTCAACGAGCAGGCCGTCTGCGAGGAGGCGCTGGATCACGCCGACCTCGACGTCTTCCTGCTGGCCGGCCGCTACACCCTGCTGGAACAGGCCGCCCTGGACGGCTTCCTGCCGCGCTGCCGGCAGCGGAGCGTGAAGATCATCGTCGGCGGCCCGTTCAACTCCGGCGCCCTGGTCGAGAAGCCCGGCGGCGGGCCGATCCATTACGATTACGCACCGGCCGGAGCCGAGATCGTCGCACGGGTGGAGAGCCTGCGCCGCGTCTGCGCCGCCCACGGCGTTCCCCTGGCCGCGGCGGCCCTGCAGTTCCCCCTCGCCCACCCGGCCGTCGCCAGCGTGATCCCCGGAATGGCCGGCCCCGCCCAGGTCGCCGACGCCGTCGCCTGGATGGAGATGCAGCTGCCCGCCGCCCTCTGGAGCGACCTGCGCGCCGAGGGCCTGCTGCGCCCCGACGCGCCGACGCCCGTCTCGCGAGCCGCCGCGTGAAGCCGATCCTGCTGCATCCGGACGACAACGTCCTCGTGCTGGCCGAAGCGATCCAGGCCGGCCAGTCGATCGAGATCGACGGTGCGATGCTGGCCGCGCCGCACGACGTCGCCGTCGGCCACAAGATCGCCCGCCACGCCCTTTCCGTCGGCGACAAGGTGCTGAAGTACGGCGCGCCGATCGGCTCGATGACCGCGCCCGCCGCGCCCGGCGCCCATGTCCACATGCACAACATGAAGAGCGACTACATCGCCAGCCACACCCGCCAGGCCACCGGCGAGGCGTCGTCATGAGCGCCCTGACCGGTTTCCTGCGGGCCGACGGCCGCAAGGGGATCCGCAATGTCGTGGCGGTGGCCTACCTGGTCGAATGCGCCCATCACGTGGCCCGCACCGTCGTCACGAAAAGCGACGATCCCGACGTCCACCTGATCGGCTTTCCCGGCTGCTACCCCAACGCCTATGCGCTGAAGGTCATGCAGGCCATCGGCACGCATCCCAATGTCGGCGGGGTGCTGCTGATCTCGCTGGGCTGCGAGAGCTTCAACCGCGAGGCCCTGCGCGCCGCGATCGCCGCCAGCGGCCGCCCGGTCGAGGTGCTGGTCATCCAGGAGAGCGGCGGCACGGCGCAGACCGTCCGCAAGGGCGTCGAAGCCGTCGCCCGCCTGAAAGCCGTCGCAGGCCAAGCCCCGCGCGTGCCCATGGACGTCTCCGAACTGGTGATCGGCACCATCTGCGGCGGCTCTGACGGCACCAGCGGCATCACCGCCAACCCCGCGGTCGGGCGCGCGTTCGACCGCCTCGGCGCGGCCGGCGCGGCCTGCATCTTCGAGGAGACGGGCGAGCTGGTCGGCTGCGAGAAGATCATGGCCGATCGTGCCCTCACCCCGGAACTGGGTCTTGAACTCGAGGCCAGCGTCCGCAAGGCCGAGGCCTACTACACCGTCATGGGCTACGGCAGCTTCGCGCCGGGCAACGCCGAAGGCGGCCTCACCACCCAGGAAGAAAAGTCGATGGGGGCCTACTCCAAGTCGGGCTCGGCCCCGATCGTGGGCATCCTCAAGCCCGGCGACCAGCCGGTCAGCGGCGGTCTCTATCTGCTCGACGTGGTGCCCGACGGCGAGGTGCGGTTCGGCTTTCCCAACATCTCCGACAACGCCGAGATCGTCGAGCTGATCGCCTGCGGAGCGCACCTGACGCTGTTCACCACCGGGCGCGGCTCGGTCGTCGGATCGGCGATCTCGCCGGTGATCAAGGTCTGCGCCAATCCCGAGACCTACCGCAAGCTGGCCGGCGACATGGACGTCGACGCCGGCCGGATCATGGAAGGCCGCGGCACGCTCGACGAGGTGGGCGACGAGATCTTCGACCTGGTGCTGGCCGTGGCCGGCGGCGAGCGGACGGTGTCCGAAGCCCTGGGCCACCAGGAATTCATCCTCACCTACAAGGCCTTCGACCCGATCGGTCCGGCCTGCCTGCCGCTGCGGCGCGTGAGTTAAGGGGCGACACCAATGGGAAGACTTTCAGGCAAGACCGCCCTGGTGACGGCGGCCGCCCAGGGCATCGGCAAGGCCAGCGCCGAACTCTTCGCCCGCGAGGGCGCGCGGGTGATCGCCACCGACCTTAACGAGGATCTGCTGGCCGGCGTCGAAGGCTGCGAAGGCCGCCGCCTGGACGTTCGCGATCCCGACGCCATCAACGCCCTGGCCGCCGAACTCGGCGCCGTCGACGTGCTGTTCAACTGCGCCGGCTACGTCCATTCGGGAACCATCCTCGACTGCGACGAGCAGGCCTGGGCGTTCTCCAACGACCTCAACGTCACGGCCCAGTACCGCGCCATCCGCGCCTTCCTGCCGGCCATGCTGGCGGCCGGCGGCGGCTCGATCGTCAACATGGCCTCGGTGGCCAGCTCGATCAAAGGCGTGCCGGGTCGTTTCGCCTACGGCGCCACCAAGGCCGCCGTCATCGGCCTGACCAAGGCCGTGGCCGCCGACTTCGTGGGCCAGGGAATCCGCTGCAACGCCATCTGCCCCGGCACGGTCGACACGCCTTCGCTGAACCAGCGCCTGGCCGACACCGGCGACTACGAGGCCGCCCACAAGGCCTTCACCGCCCGCCAGCCGATGGGCCGCCTGGGCAGGCCAGAAGAGCTGGCCCAGCTGGCCCTCTATCTGGCCAGCGACGAGTCGGCCTTCACCACGGGCCAGATCCACATCATCGACGGCGGCTGGATCAACTGACCATGCGTCGCTGCCTCGCCCTCGACCTCAAGGACGACGCCGACCTGATCGCCCGCTACGAGGCCTGGCATCGCCCCGGCGCGGCGCCCGAGCCCGTGATCCGGTCGATCCGCGAGGCGGGCGTCGTCGAGATGGAGATCTGGCGCGTCCAGGACCGGCTGTTCATGGTCATCGAGGCAGGGCCAGACTTCTCGCCGGAAGCCAAGGCGGCGGCCGACATGGCCTCTCGCGACGTGCGGGCCTGGGAGCGGCTGATGTCGGCCTTCCAGAAGCCCCTGCCCGGCTCGGCCCCGAGCGAGAAGTGGCGCGACATGCGCCGGATCTTCGCCCTTTCCGAGCAGCCCTGACCTTCCGGCCGCTCTTCCCGACACCACGATTGTTTTCGCTTTCAGAACGAGGCACGGCGACAAGATGAATGTGACCCGCAGAACCGCCCTGGCCGCCACCGCCGGCGTCTCCCTGGTCGCCGCCTCGCCGGCCCGCTCTGCTCCGGCCAAGGCCGCCGCGCCCCGCCTGTGGTACCGCCAGCCCGCCAAGGAATGGGTCGAGGCCCTGCCCGTCGGCTCGGGCAAACTAGGAGCAATGGTGTTCGGCGGCGTCGCGGCCGAGCGCCTGCAACTGAACGAAGACACCCTGTGGGCCGGCGGCCCCTACGAGCCGATCAATCCCGAGGCCAAGGGCGCCCTGCCCGAGATCCGCCGCCTGATCGACGCCGGCGAGTACGCCAAGGCCACCGATCTCGCCGAAGCCAAGTTCATGGCCCTGCCCAAGCGCCAGATGTCGTACCAGACCATCGGCGACCTCAAGCTCGACTTCCCCGGCCTGCCGCAAGCCGTAGAAGGCTATGTCCGCGATCTCGATCTCGACGGCGCCATCAGCACCACGCGCTTCACCGTCGGCGGCGTCAGCCACCTGCGCGAGGTGATCGCCAGCCATCCCGACGGCGTCATCGCCGTGCGCCTGACCGCCAGCCGCAAGGGCGCGATCAGCGTCGACCTCTCCTTCACCTCGCCGCTGAAGTCCAAGCCCGTCTCGTCGGTCGAGGGCGCGCACCTGGTCCTCGCCGGCAAGAACGAGGCCTCGCAGGGCATCGACGCCCGCCTGACCTTCGAGACCCGGGTCGAGGTGCGCGCCAAGGGCGGCCAAGTCTCGGTCGCCGACGGCAAGCTGTCGGTGAAGGGCGCCGACGAGGTTCTGCTGCTGATCGCCGCGGCCACCAGCTATCGTCGCTACGACGACGTCTCGGGCGACCCGGCCGCGCTGAACAAGGCCACGCTCGCCAAGCTGGCCGGCAAGCCGTGGGCGAAGATCCTGGCCGAGCACCAGGCCGATCACCGCGCCCTCTTCCGCCGCTTCAGCGTCGACTTCGGCCGCACCCGCGCCGACCTGCTGCCCACCGACGAACGCATCAAACAATCGCCGACCACCGACGATCCGTCGCTGGAGGCGCTGTACTTCCAGTACGGCCGCTACCTGCTGATCGCCTGCTCGCGCCCCGGCAGCCAGCCGGCCAACCTGCAGGGGATCTGGAACGACAAGACCTTTGCGCCCTGGGGCAGCAAGTACACGATCAACATCAACACCGAGATGAACTACTGGCCGGCCGAGCCGACCGACCTGCCCGAACTGGTCGAGCCGCTGATCGCCCTGGTCTCCGACATCGCCCAGACCGGCGAGCGCATGGCTCGGGCCATGTATGGCGCGCGCGGCTGGGTCACTCACCACAACACCGACCTGTGGCGTGCGACGGGCCCGATCGACGGCGCCAAGTTCGGCGTCTGGCCCACCGGCGGCGCCTGGCTGTGCAAGCACGTCTGGGACCACTACGACTACGGACGTGACAAGGCCTATCTCGCCCGCGTCTATCCGCTGATGAAGGGCTCGGCCCGGTTCTTCCTCGACACCCTGGTGGTCGATCCGAAGTTCGGCGTGCTGGTCACCAACCCGTCGATCTCGCCCGAGAACAACCACGGCCACGGCTCGTCCCTGGTCGCGGGGCCGACCATGGACCAGGCGATCATCCGCGACCTGTTCGACAACTGCCTGAAGGCCGAGGCCATCCTGGGCCCGGACGCCGACTTCGTCGCCGAAGTCCGCGCCGCCCGCGACAAGCTGGCCCCCTACAAGATCGGCAAGGACGGCCAGTTGCAGGAGTGGCAGGAAGACTGGGACGCCGACGCCAACGACATCCATCACCGTCACGTCTCGCACCTCTACGGCCTGTTCCCGTCCGACCAGATCTCGGTCGACACCACGCCCGACCTGGCCAAGGCGGCCAAGACCTCGCTGATCACGCGCGGCGACCTGTCGACCGGCTGGGCCATCGCCTGGCGCCTGAACCTCTGGGCCCGCCTGGGCGACGGCGACCGCGCCCACAGCATCCTCAAGCTGCTGCTGGGCCCCGAGCGCACCTACCCCAACATGTTCGACGCCCACCCGCCGTTCCAGATCGACGGCAATTTCGGCGGGACCTCGGGCATGACCGAGCTGGTCATGCAGAGCCGCAACGACCGCCTCTACCTGCTGCCCGCCCTGCCCAAGGCCTGGCCCACGGGCGCCATGACCGGCCTGCGCGCACGCGGCGCGCTTGGCGTGGATGTCCGCTGGAGCGGCGGCAAGCTGACCGAGGCCGTTCTGAAGGCCAAGCAGGCCGGCAAGCACACCGTGGTGCTGGCCGGCTCGACGCTTGAGGTCGACCTCAAGCAGGGCCAGCGCGTGCGGCTGGTGGCTCGCAACGGCGTGCTGAAGCGGGCATGAACAGCCCCGCCGCCGCAAAGTTCGCTGGAGTGATTTGATGGTCTCGCGTTCAAGCAAGCTGGCCGTGGCGGCGACGCTGCTTCTGGCCCCGATGGCCTCGCCCGCCGTCGGAGCCGCACAGCCTCCGGCCGCCGCGACGGCCGTCGAGGCCGTGCCGACGCTCGGCCCCAAGCCCTTCATCGGCTATTTCAAGCCGATGCCGCGCGCCAAGCTGTCCCGCAAGGCCTGGGGCGCCGCCGAGGTCGGCCCGCGCGATCCGCGCAACGGCCTCGAGGACGGCTCGATGAACCGGTGGAACTACTGGGACGGCCAGATCCTGAAGGGCGCCGACGGCAAGTACCGCATGTTCGCCAGCCGCTGGGACCAGGCGCTGGGCCACAAGGCCTGGGGCCAGTCCCTGGGGGTCAGCGCGATCAGCGACACCCTCTTTGGCCCCTATCGCGATCGTGGCCTGACCTGGCCCGAAAACCAGGGCGGCCTTGGCCACAACGTCACGGCCCTGAAGATGCACGACGGCCGCTACGCCGTGGTGGTCAGCGAGACGCGCGGCGGCGACGTGTTCGTCTCCGACGGCCTCGACGGCCCCTGGACGCAGCTGGGAACCATCAGCCTCGACCAGAGCCGCTTCCAGCTGGTCAAGACGCCGGGCGACGTGGCCCTGCGCGACACGCCGACGGCCAAGCCCGCCAAGCCGGCCAATTTCAGCGTCATGCTGCGGCCCGACGGCGCCTACCAGATCGTGCCGCGCTCGGGCCAGATCCTGATCAGCAGGACGGGGATCCTCGGCCCCTATACCGTGATGGGCGACAGCGTCTATCGCGGCCTCGACGGCATCCCGCAGCGCGACATGCGCGCCTTCGAAGACCCTGTCGTCTGGTTCAGCGGCGGCCTCTACCACATCGTCGTCAACCAGTGGCGCGAGCGCCGCGCCTATCACCTGATCTCGCGCGACGGGATCACGGGGTGGAAGGTGCAGGGCCTGGCCTACGAGCCCGGCGCCGACTTCATCCGCTACGCCGACGGGACGAAGAACAACTGGAACAAGCTCGAACGTCCCGGCGTGGTGATGGAGAACGGCCATGTCGTCGCCATGACCTTCGCCGTCGTGGACACGCCGAAAGACGACCAGACCGGAAACAACGGCCACGGCAGCAAGATCATCGTCGTGCCGTTCGACGGCGCGGCCATGGATCGGGACCTGGCGGGACTTCCCTAGACCCCGTTCCGCGCCGTCGGGCCGATCTCGGCGCTGATGGCGGCGGCGTGGCGCTGCAGGTTGGCGATGGTCTCGGGCATCGAGATCGCGCTGGGCGTATCGACATACGGACAGGTCAGGGCCGCCACCACGCCGTCGGCGCCCCGCACCGGCACCGACAGGTCGATCACCGCCGAGGTCACGTAGCTGGCGGCCTGCACGTGGCCGTCCTTGCGGGCCTGGGCGGCGCTGGCGAGGAAGGCTTCCCACGCCGCCTCCGAGACGCCCTCGCGCAGCTGTCCGCTCCAGCGTTCGCGCACCCGCTCGGGTTGGAAGGCGAACAGCACCAGGCCCGAGGTGGCCTCGGCGATCTTGCGGCGATAGCCCACCCGCACCGAATAGCCCTGGTCGCCCGGGGCCTCGATGCGCGCCACCACCACCATCTGGTCGCCGCTGGCCACGGCCAGGTGACACGACTGGCCGGTGACCTGGCACGAGGCCCGCATCTCCGGCAAAGCCGCTTCCAGAAGGTCCTTGGCCGGCGCCCGGGTCATGCCCAGCGCGAACAGCTTGTTGGTCAGGACGAGGCCGTCCTCGTCGGCGGCGCGGCCGACATAGCCCCGCGCCTCCAGCACCTGGACCATGCGGAACAGCTCGCTGGACGAACGATCGAGCGCCGCCGAGATCTGCGCCAGCGTCAGGCCGCCCCGGTGCGCGGCCAGCAGCTCCAGCACGTCGAGACCCTTTTCCAGGGCGGGAGCGCGATATTCTCGCTTCTTGGCGGGCGCGTCGGACATGCCTTCTATAAGCGATAGAATCGTCGCGCCGTCTCGCCAAATAGCGCCGCTCGCCGGTCCGGCGGGACCCAGGCCTCGCACATCCGCCGCCAGCCGGCGTAGTCGCCGGCCAGGTTCAGCACCGGCCAGTCGCCACCCCACATCAGTCGCTCGGCCCCGAACGCTTCCAGCAGATGCGCGACATAGGGCGCCAGGGCCTGCGCCGTCGGCGTGTCGCCAGCCTCGGTCAGCAGACCCGAAAGCTTGCAGAAGACGCCCGGCTCGGCAGCCAGGGCGGCGATGTCGTCGCGCCAGGGGTGCATGACGCCCTCCCCGATCGTCGGCTTGCCGCCATGGTCGATCACCACCCGCAGATCCTGCCAGCGGCGAACCAGGGTCAGCAGAGCCGGCAGGTGCCTGGGCCTGACCAGGGCGTCGAAGGCCAGCCCCGCCTCGACTATCGCCGCGATCGCCGGCGCCACGGCCGGGCTCAGGATCCAATCGTCCTCCAGATCCTGCAGCATCGGCCGCAGGCCCTTCAGCCGCGCGTTTCCGGCCAGGGCCAGGATCGCCTCCACCGCATCCGGCGCGGCCAGGTCGGCCCAGCCCACCACGCCCAGGACCAGCGGGTCGCTTTCCGCCACCTCCAGCAGCCAGGCGGTGTCGCGCGCGCTCGGCTGCGACTGCACCAGCACCACGCCGTCTGGACCGCCCGCCGCCCGCAGGTCGTCGAGGCCGAAGTCGCGGTGGATCACCGCCAGGTCCCGCCCCGGCCATCGGCAATCGTTCTCGCCGATCCGCCAGACATGGCAGTGGGCGTCGATCAGCACGCGACGATGGCCTTGATCACCCCCGCCGCCGGCTCCATCCAGCCCGGCAGCGCCTGCGCAAGGTCATGCAGAGAGGCCTTGTGGCTGTTCAGCGCCGCCGTCGGCACCTGGCCCGCCCGGATCGCCGCCAGCACGTGGTCGAAATCCTCCAGCGTGGCGTTGCGGCTGCCCAGCAGCGACATCTCGCGCTTATGGAATTCCGGATCCGAGAAGGTGATGTCGGCCGCCACGACCGAGACCAGCACATAGGTCCCGCCATGGCCGACATAGCCGAAGCCCTGCTGCATCGCCGCCGGATTGCCGGTGGCGTCGAACACCAGGTCGTAGAAGGCGCCGTCGGTCAGGCCGGCCAGCGTCTCTGCCGTATGCTTGCCGAGGGGGATCACCCGCTCCACGCCCAGGT
Source organism: Caulobacter sp. 602-2 (assembly GCF_011043625.1). Lineage (GTDB taxonomy): Bacteria > Pseudomonadota > Alphaproteobacteria > Caulobacterales > Caulobacteraceae > Caulobacter. Next base: position 2,118 of record NZ_JAAKGT010000007.1, on the reverse strand, counting down.
GCTCGGCGCAGAAGGCCAGGCGATCCTCGCGGCCGTCCAGCACGCTCACCCGCGCCCCGGCCAGCCGGGCGAACAGGGCGACGGCGATGCCGATCGGCCCGGCGCCGACGACCAGGGCCGCCTGCCCCGGCTCGATCCGCGCCCGGCGCACGGCGTGGGCGCCGATGGCCAGGAACTCCACCATCGCCGCCTCGTCCAGGCCCACGCCCTCGACCTTGCGCACGAACCCCTCCGGTACGGCCAGGTACTCGGCCAGCCCCCCGTCCATATGCACGCCCAGCACGCGGATGTTCATGCAGCAGTTGGTCTTGCCCTTGGCGCAGGCCGGACAGGTTCCGCACGACAGGTAGGGCATGACATAGGCCGTATCGCCCGGCGCCAGATCGCTTTCCCGCGGCGCCGAGACCACCTCGCCCGACAGCTCGTGGCCCATCACCCGGGGATAGGACAGGAAGGGCTGGGTGCCGCGATAGATGTGCATATCGGTGCCGCACACCCCGACCCTGCGCACGCGCAGCAGCACCTCGCCCGGCCCCGGCCGCGGCGTCACCCGCCGCTCGAGAACCAGTCGCCCCGGCGCGGCGCAGACCAGCACGTCCATCAGTTCCGGCGTCATGCTCAGTGACCTCCGACCAGCACGGCGTCGTGGGCCGAGACCTCGCGCTTGCGGGCGGTGACGGCGAACAGGCCGACCACGGCGAAGCAGGCGCAGGGCACGAGGATCGCCGTGCGGATCGAGCTTGCGTCCGACACCGCGCCCATCACCGCCGGCAGCACCGCCCCGCCGATGATGCTCATCACCAGCAACGACGAGCCGGTCTTGGTCAGCGGGCCCAGGCCCTTCAGCGAACCGGCGAAGATGGTCGGGAACATGATCGACATGAAGAAGCTGGTCGCCGCCAGGGCCAGCAGGCCCGTGTGGCCGCCTATGGCCACGGCCGCCAGGGTCAGCGCCACGTTGGCGGCGGCGAACAGCGCCATCAGGCGCGAGGGATCGACCCGGCTCATCAGCGCCGTGCCGGCGAAGCGTCCGACCATGAAACCGACCAGCGACCACGACAGATAGGCCGCCGCGGCCTTCTCGCCCATGCCCGCCACCTGGTGCTGGCCGTAGCGGATCATGTAGCTCCACACGCCCACCTGCGCCCCGACATAGAAGAACTGAGCGACCACGCCGAACAGGAAGCGCGGGCGTGAGAACAGGCCCAGGATCGGCCGATCGACCTTGTCCTCGACGGCGTCGGCGGCGGGGCGGCTGGCCTGCGCCGGAAAGCGCGTCAGCGCCACCAGCAACGTCCAGGTCAGCACCACGGCGGCGATGATCAGGTAGGGAACCTGGGTCGACTGGGCCTCGGCGGCCTGGAAGGCCGACAGCTGGTCCGGGCTCATGGCCGCGAACTCCGCCTTCGTGGGCTCCACGCCCGACAGGATGAACTGGCGGCCCACCACTACGGCGGTGATCGCGCCCAGGGGGTTGAAGGCCTGGGCCAGGTTCAGGCGCTGCTCGGCCCTGGCCGGATCGCCCAGCACGGTGATCAGCGGATTGGCCGAGGTCTCCAGGAACGCCAGGCCCGAGGCGATGACGAAGAGAGCGCCCAGGAACAGTTCGTAGCGGCGCAGTTCGGCCGCCGGCCAGAACAGCAGCGCCCCCGCCCCGAACAGCAGCAGCCCCACGATCACGGCGGCCTTGTAGCCGAAGCGGCGCATCAGCAGGCCGGCCGGCAGGGCCAGGAAGAAGTAGCCGAGATAGAAGGCCGACTGCACCAGGCCCGACTGCAGGTCGGTGAGGAAGAAAGCCTTCTTCAGGTGCGGGATCAGCACGTCGTTGAGGTTGTTGGCCACGCCCCACAGGAAGAACAGCGCGACGATCAGAACCAGCGGCGCAAGGCCCGTGCGCGCGCCCTGCTCACGGGCTCTGGGATCTTGGGTCATCAGGCGTTTCCTCCCGGCCGCGCTCTCTGACGGAGCGCCTGCGGACAAGGCATCATATATGAACCATGACGTCAAATATGAAAATTGATGCGTACGCCCTGGCGATGACGAAAGCCGGCGGATCTGTGCGGAGGGGCGAAAACGACGAAAGCCCCCAGCTTTGGGCTGGGGGCTTTACGTAGAAAC
>NZ_JAAKGT010000006.1 GCF_011043625.1 Caulobacter sp. 602-2 | reverse complement strand
CAGGATCGCCCTGCGCACCCGGCCGCTGGACCGCTTCATGCTGGTCACCGACGCCATGCCCACCGTCGGCATGACCGACAAGCGCTTCACCCTGCAGGGCCAGGCCATCACCGTACAGGACGGCGTGTGCGTGGGCCCCGGCGGCACCCTGGCCGGCTCCGACCTCGACATGATCGGCGCCGTCCGCAACGCCGTCGACATGCTCGGCCTGTCGCTGGAAGAGGCCGTCATGACCGCCTCCAGCGCCCCCGCCGCCTTCCTGGGCCTTGCCGCCCGGCGCGGAACCATCGCCCCCGGCATGGCCGCCGACCTCGTCCTCCTCGACGACCACCGCAACGTCGTCCGCACCTGGATCGACGGGCGCGGCTAGGCTTGCGCGCGACGGCCGGAACAGGACCAGGCCGCCGCGCCGCGCGGCCTCAATAGCGCCAGGTCAGGGCCAGGCGCAGGGTGCGCCCCGGCGCTGGAACCACCGCCAGCGACAGCGGGTCGAGGTAGTATTCGTCCCCGACGTTGTCGAGATTGGCGTCCAGCGTCACCTGGTCGGTCACCTTGTAGGTGGCGAAGAGGTCGTAGACCGTGGCCTTGCGATAGAGCTGCTGGATCGCCGACAGGCCGACGTTCCACTCCTTGTCCAGCTTGCTGATCGGACCCGAGTTGGCGACCATCCGCCCGCCGACGATCAGCCGCTCCTGGAAGAGGCGCGTCCCGACCGTCAGGTTGACGTTGTACTTCGGCGGGTTCTGGGTGTTGGTGTAGGAGCCTTCGAAGCCGCCGGCCACGCAGTCGGGCGTGTTGATCAGCTCATCGATGCCGCGCTGCTGGCCATAGGCCCGGCGCTCGGCGGCGATGTCGGGCGCGCAGGTCTCGGCCTTGAAGTAGCGGTGAGCCGACAGGTCGGCGAACACCCGGCCCATGTCGTACGAGGTCTGCAGCTCCACGCCCTCGACGTTGAAGCTGTCGACATTGCGGATCAGGCCCGCCGACAGGGTGCGATAGTCACGGGTGATCAGGTCGCGGATGCGGGTGTCGAAATAGGCGACCTTCAGCGCGCCGCGGTCGCCCGTCTTCCAGAGATCGCGCTGCAGGATGCTGGCGCCGACTTCCCAGCTCTTGCTGCGCTCGGGCTTGAGGTCGTCGGTGGGCTTGGCGGCGGTGAACAGGCCCAGCGTCGACTCGAACAGGCTGGGAAGCTTCACGCCCTCGGCGTACTTCACGTAGATCAGGCTGTTCTGCGTGGGCTTATAGCCGGCGCTGACCGTCGGCATGAACGCATCGGCCTTGCGGCGGATCGGCTTGGACCACGTCCAGGAGGTCGGACCTTCCAGGTTCTCGGGCGCGTCGGCGCGATAGGTCGTCCAGCCCTTGATGTCGCCCACCGTGCCCTTCTCGTAGGGCGAGGCGAACAGAGAGGCCTCGGTGAAGGCGCCCTGCGCGTCCGGGAACCAGTAGACGCGCGCCACGCTGGTCAGCGCGCCCGGCCGGGTCGGGTTGGGCATGTAGAAGGTGGTGTCACGATAGCGGCCGATCACCTCGTAGGGCCCTTCGGTGGCCGTGCGGTTGCGGTCGCGGATGTCGATGCGGTTGAAGCGGCCGCCGGCCGTCAGCTCCCACTGGTCGTTCGGGGCCCAGGTCACCGAACCGACCACGCTGTACTCCTTGCGCTCGGCGTTGCGCAGGTAGCGGTTGTTGCGCAGGTCCTCTTCCAGGATCGGCGAGTTGGGGCCCGGCTTGATGTCCTCGCTGGTGAACGAGCCGCCGTAGGTGAAGTCCAGCCGGCCAAGGCCGGTGAACACCCGCGAGGTGTTGGTCACGTCGCCGCCGAACCGCTCGATGGAGAGCTCGTTCCAGTAGGCGTCGCGATAGCCGTCCTCGGTGTTGAAGGTCGGGCCGTCGTACCACTGGGTCGGCCGGTCGAGGAACCAGGGCGTCACGCCGGTCAGCCCGTTGTAGGCCAGGCTCTCGGCCTTGGTGAGCCAGAGGTTGGCCTTCAGGTCGATCAGGTCGTTGGCGGGGCGGTAGCGATAGCGCAGGTTATAGGCGTCCAGATCCATGTGGCCCAGCGCCCACTGCGGCACGCGCTCGCGGTTCACGCGGATGATCTGCGAGGCCATGATCTCGCCCTGGCGGCCGTCGAAGTGGCGATAGCCGGCTTCCAGGACCTGATCGTCGCTGATCTTCCAGGTTCCCTTCAGCAGGAAGGACTCGGAGCTGTTGGAGGTGTTGAACACCTCGGTCTTGGCCGGGTTCAGCGTCGCCAGCAGGCCGCGCCCCGTCGGGAAGTCCTCGTAGCCCTCCGAGCCGGAGAAGTAGTTGCCGTTCTCGCGCTTGGCATAGGCGGCCACCAGGTCGAAACGGTCCCAGCTCTTGGCGACGGCGAGGTTGTAGAAATGGCTGCCCGGGCGCGTGATGTCGTTGCGGCTGGGGTTCTGGAAGGCGCTCCAGGCGGGCAGGTCCTTGGTGCTGGCGTCGGAGATCCCGGCGCGGACACGGACGCCGAAGTCCTTGCCCGCGCGCAGGATGTCGGCCGCCTTCAGGGTGTCCATGACCACCACGCCGCCGATGCCGCCCGAGGCGTTGGCGTCCAGGCTCGGCCCCTTGGTGATGCTGACGCTGCTGATCAGGTCGGGATCCAGATAGTTGCGCTGCGATTGGCCCGCATAGCCGCGATAGGTGTCGATGGTCGACTGGCCGCCGTCGATGACGACCGGGATACGGCCCTGGCCCTGCACGCCGCGGATGTTGAGATCGAGCGCGTTGGCCGAGCGCGGGTCGCCCGCCGTCACCCCGGCCACGCCCTTGACCATGTCGGCCACCGACGTGCCGCGAAATCGCTCCAGCGTCTCGCGGGCGATGTAGGCCGAGGAGCGCGCCTTGGAATAGACCGCGTCGCCGCGCGCCTGATCGCTTTCCTCGTCGGCGAAGGGCGCGCCGGAGGGGCCGCCCTGCCCCGCACCCGCGACGTCGCCCTGGACGCGCAGCGCGCCCAGCTGGGTCGCGCCTTCGGCGGCGGGGGCCGGCGACAGGGTCAGGACGTCGCCCTGGATGCGGTAGGTCAGGCCCGTGCCGGCCAGAAGACGGCTGATCGCCTCGCCGGCCGACAGGCGACCCGCGACGGCGCCCGAGGTGCGCCCCTTGGCCAAGGCCGCCGGAACGCTGACCTGCAGGCCCGACTGGCGGCCGAAGGCGGTCAGGGCCGACGGCAGAGACTGGGCGGGGATGTCATAGGCGCGCTGGGCGCTTTCCTGGGCGAAAGCAGGGATGGCCGCGCCCGTCCCGGCCAGCGCCGTCGTCAGCATCAGCGCCGCGGCCAGCGCCGCCTGCCGGCCGCCCGTACGCACTCGATTGGAAAACCCCACGACCGTCTCCGAACTTGCGAAAAACTGCAGATTGCGACGCATGTGCAATCCGTTCTTCCCAATCGACGACGCAGGACCGGCTTTTTCCGAAAAAAGTTCGAGATTTTCGCGAGCGGCCGATTTCCCTTGCGAAACAGCCCCTTGGGGCCGTCAGCGTTCGGAGAGCACCAGGACCCAGGGCGTCACCTGGGTGACTTCCAGGTCGTAGGCCTGGGCCAGCGCGCGGATCACCGCATCCGGATCACGCAGGTTATAGACGCCCGTGACCCGGCGCTCGGACAGCCCCCTGCCCCGCACCAGCACAAGGTCGCGCGTCCATGGCCCGAGCGCCTGCACGACGTCGCCGATGGCGCCGTTCTCGACCAGCAACTGGCCGTCCCGCCACGCCGCCACGGCGTTGGGATCCACCGCCGCGCGCCGGAAGCGCCCATCATGGTCGAGGGCGACGCCGCGGCCAGCCGGAACGCGCTCCATGCTCGAGGCCCGAGAAGAGCTCACTCCGACCAGCCCGCGCTGCACCTGGACGCCCGGCGTATCGGCGTCGACCTCGAAGGCCGTGCCCAGCACCCGGGCGCTCACCTGCCGCGAGGCCACGCTGAAAGGCCGCGACGGATCATGGCGTACGTCGAACCACGCCCGTCCCTTGACCAGCCGCAGATCCCGCCGGCCGGCCGAATAGTCCACCGCCAGCGCCGACTCCGGCGCCAGGCTGACCAGGCTGCCGTCCTCCAGGCGCACCTCCCGCACCTCGCCGACGCCGGTGACATAGTCCGACTGCAACCGAACCAGCGCGCCCGGCGTCAGTACGGCGAGGGCCAGCGCCGCGGCGGAGGCCGCCAAGGTCGCGACCAGTCGCCGCCGGCCAACCCCCAAGGGCGTGGCGCGGCGCTCGCGACGCCGGCCGGCGACAACGCGCTCCACGCTGCCCGGCAGGCCCGCCCAGCGCTCGGCATGGACCGGCGCAACGTCACCGATCGCGCCATAGACGCCGACGATCTCGTCCCAGGCCTGGGCCCGCTCGGGATGGTCCGCGCGCCAGGCCTCGAAGCGCGCGACGACGTCGGCGCCCTGCGGTTCCTCCTGCAGGGCCAGCAACCACTCCAGGGCTTCGGCGTCCGCGCGCGTGACGTCTTGCTCGGCCATTCGGTCAGGTTCCTCCGGCCCGCGCGGCCGTTCGTTGCAATCGACGTTCGAGCATCAGGTTTTTCCAGAAATCCGGTTCAGCGGCGCAACCGGTCGCGGCAGTGGGCCACGCCGTCGACCACCAGCTGATGCGCCGCCGAGGTCGATATCCCCAGTTCGGCGGCGATCTCGCGCAGCTTGGCCCCGCCCAGGCGGTGCATCTCGACGGCGATCCGTGTCCGCTCGGGCAGTTCGGCCATCGCCGCCAGCAGGCGCTCATAGTCGTCGCGCGCCAGGGCGCTGGCTTCGGGAGAAGGCTGCTCGTCGCGCGCGCCCTCGATCAGCGGGTCGGGATCATCGGCATAAAGCCGGCCGTCTCGCCGCCCCCGCCGGCGCCCATCCAGCGCCAGGTTGCGCACGATGCGGAAGAGATAGCGCCCCGGGTCGTCGAGCAACCGCCCGGTCAGGGCCTGGCCCAGACGCAGATAGGCCTCCTGCACCACGTCCTCGGCCTGGTCGCGGTCGCCGGTGATCGCCTGGACATAGCGGACCAGCCCGTCGCGGTGGGCCTGGTAGTGCGAGCGGATCATCTTCTTCTGCGTCACGCGCCCGCCAGACGAAAACGCCCGGACCGCGGGCGCGCCACCGGCGGTCGACGCCGGAACGCGCCCTTAACACTTGAGAATAAGTCGCAACAAGGCTTGTTTTGCGTCACGATCCCTGGCACGCAGGCCCGCGAAGCCGACGGAAGCGAAAAGATCGGAGCGCTCGTGCGATTTTCTTTCGGAAAGCGGCGGGCCTGAACCGTCATTCCCGCGTGAGGCGCGAATGCGATGCGATCGCCGGCGCGCCCCGAAGCTCCGGAAGGCCCCATGAACGCACACGTCTCGATCAACGATCCGTCCCGCGCCAAGCGGCTGAAGGCTCGCACCAGCACCACCCATGACCAGCTCGACAGCCGGATCATGTCGTTGGAGCCGTTCCGCGATCGCGACCGCTACGGCCGGTTCCTGAAGGCCCAGTGGGGCTTCCACCGCGAGATCGACGCGCTCTACACCCACCCCGCCCTGACGGCCCTGGTTCCAGACCTGTCTGAGCGCCGGCGGCTGGACCTGATCGCCCAGGACATCCAGGACCTGGGCCAGCCCGCACCGAGCGCCTCGACGCCGCCGGTCTTCGGCCAGGGCCCTGTCGACGCGGCCGAGGCCTTCGGCTGGCTGTACGTGGCCGAAGGCTCAAATCTCGGCGCGGCGTTCCTGCTGAAAGCGGCGGCCGCCCTGGGCCTCGACGAGACCTTCGGGGCCCGTCACCTGGCGCCCCATCCCGAAGGCCGGGGCCGCCATTGGCGCGGTTTCGTCGCCGCCCTTGACGGCCTGCCCTTCGGCGATATCGAGGAGACCCGCGCCGTCGACGGCGCCGCCGCCGCGTTCCGTCGGGTGCGGGGACTGGTCGATGACGCCTTCGCCTGAGGACGCCCACCAGCGACCGCGCCTGATCCGCTGGGTCTGGCTGGTCCTTGGCCTGGTCTGCGTGGCGCTGGGCTTCATCGGCGCCTTCGTGCCGCTGATGCCGACGACGGTGTTCCTGATCATGGCCGCGGCCTGTTTCGCCAAGTCCTCGCCCAGGCTGGAGGCCTGGCTGCTGGACCACCCGCGCTTTGGCCCCACCTTGCGCGCCTGGCGACGCGATCGGGCCATCCCGCCGGCCGCCAAGCTGATGGCCTGCGGCGGCATGGCCGCGGGCCTGGCGATCTTCTGGTGGGGCGCCCATCCCAGGTGGCCGCTGCTGCTGCTCGTGGCCGCCATCATCGGCCTGTGCGCGGCCTATGTGGTCTCGCGCCCGTCGCGGGGCGCGCAGGGGTGAAGCCCATAGCCCTGGCCAGACAGGAAGCCGGCCCGTTCGAGCATCTTCCCATCGCAGCGCCCCTCGCGGCGGTCCGCGCACCTCGCCGAGGCGGCTCGCGGACGGCCGCTGGCATGGCGCTGTCGGTAGGGCTGCACGCGGCCCTGGCCGGCGCGATCCTGTTCGGCGGGTTCGCTCCAGCCTTCGTGGCGCCGCCCCCCGCCGCGCCGATGATCGTGGAACTTGAGACCACCTCGCCGCCGGTTCCCCAGCTGGAGGTTCCGCCCGGCCCGCAGCAGCAGGAGCGCCAGGCCGCGCGGCCGACACCGCCAAAGCCGCCGCCCGTCAAGACAGCCCCGGCAGCGCCGGAGCCGGTGTTCTTCACGCCGCCGCGCCCCGCCTCGCCCGTCGATCCAGGACCGGCCGCGCCCCAGACGACGGCTCCGCCGACCCAGCCCGCGCCCGTCGCCCAACGCGCCGCCAGCAACGCCGTCGCCACCTGGGAGGGCCAGGTCCTGGCTGCTCTCGAAAAGAAGCGCCGCTACCCTCCGGCGGCCCAGGCCCGCCGACAGCAGGGCGTGGCCCACGTGCGCTTTCGGATGAGCCGGGACGGCAAGGTGCTGTGGTCGCGCCTGGAGCGCTCGTCGGGCTTCGGCGAACTGGATCGCGCCGCCGTGAACACCCCCAAGCGCGCCCAGCCCCTGCCCCCGGTTCCCGCCGACCGCCCTGACGAGGTGGAGTTGGTCGTCCCGGTCGAGTTCTTCATCGCGCGGCCCTGAAACCCCTACGGACGGCCTGGATCGCGGGCGTCGGCGCTCCCGCCACGATGCCTTAAGATTGCGAAGCGGTGTTACAACGCACGTTTTTCTACCATAGTGACGCCTAGCTTGAGGGCGATGTCGAGCGATAGGGCGGAGGTGGGGCTTGAAAGTCTTGTTGGATGTGCGTCGCGCCGTCCTGGGCGCGAGCATCGTGACCTGCCTGGCCACGGCCCTGCTGACCGCCACGTCGGCTGACGCCCAGATCGCCCTGCCCTCCCGCCGGGAACTGGATCCGGCCAACGCCGCCCCGATCGCCGCTGCGCCGCGCGGCGACCTGTTCAAGGGCGTCGAGGCCGGTCCCTGCGCCTTCCGTGACAGCCCCATCAGGGTGACGCTCAAGGCGGTCGACTTCCAGGGCGGCGCCTCCGGCGGCCTGGCCGTCTCCGAACAGGCCCTGGCCTCGACCTATGCCGAGTACATCGGTCGCGAAGCTCCGCTCAGCGTCGTCTGCGAGATCCGCGACCGGGTGGCGTCGCTGTATCTGCGGCGCGGCGTGCTGGCCAACGTGGTCATTCCCGAGCAGCGGATCGCCGATGGGCGCCTGACTTTGACGGTGGTCGAGGCGCGGATCGGATCGGTCAACTACAGCGGCGACGCGGGTCCGGCCCAGAAGCAGGTCGTGCGGTTCCTCAACCAGCTGCGCGGCATGGCGCCGTTCGACCTCGACATCGCCCAGCGCTACCTGCTGCTGGCTTCGGACGTGCCGGGCGTGCGCATCCAGTCGGCGCTGAAGCCGTCACCGCAAGGCGACGGCGCGCTGGACCTGGAAGTCGCCATCTCCCGCGACGCCGTCGACGGTTCGGTGGTCGCCCAGAACTACGGCTCCAAGACAGTCGGCCGCGACCTGACCCTGGCGCGCCTCGATCTCAATGGCTTCACGCCGCTGGGCGAGCGCACCTCGATCCTGGGCTACGGCACGTTGTCCAGCGACGAGCAGCGGGTCATCCAGGTGGCCGAACGCCTCTATATCGGGGCCGACGGCCTCACCGCCGACATGTCGGGCGCCTGGGGCTGGACCAAGCCAGGCGATGTTCTCAAGCCGCTGGACCTGGAAGGCGACTCCTTCGCCGGCAGCATCCGCCTGACCTATCCGCTGACGCGTCACCGCAACCGCAACCTCAACATCGGCGTCGGCCTCGACTGGATCGACCAGAAGGTCGAGTTCGGCGGCGGCATGGCCACCCTGACCGAGGATCACCTGCGGGTGTTCTTCCTGCGCCTGGACGGCCATTACGCCCCGGCCAGTCTGGCCTCGCATTCGGTGGCCATGACCGGCGTGTTCGAGGTGCGCCAGGGCAGCAATGGCCTGGGGGCCAGCCGCTATGGCGACCTTTCGGCGTCGCGCCTGCTGGGCAAGCCCAAGGCCACGGTGGTGCGCACCGAGGGCGAGATCGGCGGCCGCCTGGCCGGGCCGGTGATCGGCAAGCTCAACGTCGTCTGGCAGCACACCGACGATCCGCTGCTGTCCTACGAGGAGTATGGCGTCGGCAACCTGACGATCGGGCGCGGCTACGACCCGTCGTCGGCGTCGGGCGACCGCGCTCTGGCGGCCTCGCTGGAGTTCAGCACCGTCCCCCTGCCCTTCAACGGCGGGCGCGCCGCCTGGCGTCCCTACGCCTTCTACGACCTGGCCGAACTGACGAACCTGGGCGTCGGCGCCGGCAAGCTGGACCTTACCTCGGCCGGGGTCGGGGTGCGGGCGCAGCTGACCTCGCGGGTGGCGCTCGACCTGACCTGGGCCAAGCCCTTCGACAGCCCGTTCGGCACGGGCGACGCGCCTTCGTCGCGCGTGCTCGTCTCGCTGTCCGCCGCCCTGTTCTAACCGCTGACGTCTCCGGAGCGCTCTCCATGACCCAGTCCCCGCCCCGCTTCCCCGCCCCCCGTTCGCCGCGCCGGACGAAACTGCTGGCCGCCTCGGCCCTGTGCGGCGTCGCCGCCATGCTGGCCGAGCCCGCTTCGGCCGGGACCCTCCCGACCATCCCGGGGGCCGGCGACATCACGGTCTCCTCGGGCGGCTCGCAGCCGCTGATCACCTATGCCGACCCCATCACCCTGCAGGTCCAGCTGAACGCCTCACGGACGGTGATCAACTGGTCCAGCCTGCACGTCAGCAACGGCGACACGCTGGAGTTCCAGTTCAACGCCTCCAGCGACATCGTGCTGAACAAGACGACCAGCCAGATCGCCATCGACAACGGCGGCACGGTCACCGGCAGGGTCGGGGCGGCGACCGGCGGCAACATCTGGTTCTATTCGCCGCAAGGCGTGATCGTCTCGCCCGGCGCGACCATGAGCGCAGGCGGCTTCGTCTTCGCCGGCGGCACGGGGCTGATCGACGCCAACTTCGTCAACGCCGCCGATCCGACGGCCGTGCTTCGCGCGGCGTCCAACGGATTGATCCGCCTGTCCACGGTCAGTTCGGCGACCAGCGCCTCCATCGATGCGTCCGGCAACGTCGTGCTCAGCGCAACCAGCGGCGCTCTCAGCGCCCAGACGGTCTATGGCGCGACGGCTCAGGTCAGCACGACATCCGGCTCGATCACCGCCTCGGAAGTCACGGCCACCAGCGGCGCGGCCACGGTCACCGCGGGCGGCGCCGGCGCGACCGTGACCCAGATCACCGGCGCCACCGGCGTCACCGTCTCATCGAACAACAACAGCTCGGTCGGGGCGGCCACCACCACGACCTCCGGCGATATCCTGATCACCAGCAACGGATCAGCCTCGCTGACCCTCGGCAACTCGGCGCGCGACCTGACCCTGAGCGCGCCCCAGGTCTTCGCGAGCACCATCGACGCCGGGCGCAGCGTCTATCTGACCGCCACGACCTCGGCGCTGCTGACCAACCGGATCTACGCCGGCGACGACATCGAGATCACCGCCGACGGCAACGTGACGGTCGGCTCGTCGGCCAGCTCTCGCCTGAGGACCCTGGGAACCGGAAGCGACGATTCCCACATTCTGCTTCGCTCGACAGCAGGCTCGGTATCCGCCCAGTCGCTGGAGACCACGGGAAGCGGCTCAAGGGCCGGCGACATCACCGTCAGCGCCGCCACATCGACGAGCCTGGCCTCGGCTTCGTCGAGCAGGAACCTGACCTGGACCGGCGGCGGCAACTTGGCGCTGACGGGCGCCTACAGCGCCGCAGGCACGGCCTCGCTGACCTCGGCCACCGGCGCCCTGAACCAGACGTCGGGCGTGGTCACGGCCAACGCCTTGGCCGCAGAGGCCGCCATGGGCGTCAGCCTGACCGGCGCGAACATGATCAATCAGGTCGGCGACGTTCAGACACTGACCGGCGACGTGGTGCTGAACAACGCCAAAGCCCTGACCGTCGCCGGCGATGTCGGCGGGCGCGACATCACCATAACCACCACGGCAGGCGACCTGACCGTGAATTCGGACGTCCAGATCGTCGCTGCACGCGACCTCGACCTCACGGGTGCGACCGGCCTGACCGTCAACACCGGCTTGAGCGGCCTGCTCTCCGCCGGCGGCGACGCCACCTTGACGGCGACCACGGGCGACGTGTCGGCCATTTCCCTGTCGTCCGGCGGATCGGCCCTCGTCCAGGCGCTGTCCGGCAGAGCGACCCTGCGCAGGGCCTTGCTGACAGGCGGCGGCGATCTCACGATCTCCGCCACGGGAACGGCGACCCTGGGCGCCGACACCCCGTTGAGCATCGGCGCTGCTGATTACGTCAGCCGCACGGGCGGCGCCGGAACAATCAACGTCACCTCGTCGGGCGGCGACGCCATGGTGTTCCTGGACAGCCTGACCGGCGGCGGCCTGACCTCGGTGACCGCCAGCAACACGGTCGGCACGGCCTGGATCGGCATAGACGGCGGCTTCGACGTCGACGTCATCGAGGGTTTCAGCGCCTACCTCGACGCGACGAACGGCACGATCAACGCCACCAGCGTCACATTGGGCGGCGGCGACTACACCGCCAAGGCGCGCGACTGGACGGGCGCGGCGCTGACCCCCGGCGGAACGATCCGCAACCTGACGATCATCGACACCGACGGCGGCCTGGTGCTGGCCGGCGCCCTGACCGCCACCGGCAATCTGCGGCTGGAGTCCTATGACATCCTGACCAGCGCCTACGACCTGGCGGCCGGCGGCGACGTCACGGTGATGGCGGCGGGCGACATCGACCTGGCCTCGGCGACGGCCGGCGACGACATCACCGTCCAGTCCTTCGGCGGCCAGGCCATCCTGCGCAAGGCCGACCTGACCGGCGCGGGCGCGGCCCGTGATCTCCGCATCACCGCATCCGGCAACGCCGTCCTGGGCGATCCCGACTATACGGCGATCACCTCCGACAACGTCTTCACCCGCTCGGGCGGCGGCACGGGAACGGCCGAGGTGAAGTCGACCAGCGGCTCGGCCATGGTCCATCTCGACACCAGCGCGGCGATCGACACGGTCGAGGGCGCGGACGTCGACATCACGATCGCCAGCGGCCCCGGCGCCTTCGGCGCGCTCACGGCCACGACCGGCGACGTCTATGCGGAAGTGCTGGACGGCGCGATGACCGTCGGAACGGCCACGGCCGCCAACGGCGACGTCAGCCTTTACGACGCCGGCGGCGACCTGACGATCACGGGGTCGGTTCACGGCGCGGGCCTGGTGCACGTCGAGACCGACGGCCTGCTGGACGGCCGCTTGGCCAGCCTGATCTCCAGCGACGGCGACCTGGAGCTCATCGGCGGCGCCGTCGAGCTTGGCCATGTCACGGCCGGCGGCATGCTCGAGGCTTCGGCCATGGACACCGACCTCACGGTGCAACTGGCCGAGGCCGGGCAGACGGTCGTGGTCGCCTCGCTCTACGGCGACGCGACGCTGCGCGGCGCCAAGGCGCCGGACGGCGTGGTCGTGCTGGCGGCCAACACCGCCACCTTCGGCGCCGACGACAAGGTCTCGATCACCGCCGCAAACTATGTCGACACCAACGCCGCCAGCGGCGGCCTGGGCGGGTTGCAGGTGTTGTCCTTCGACGGCGACGCCGTGGTCAACATCGACTCGGCCACCAACGGCGTGGCCCTGGTCGGCGCGTCGATCGGCGGCAGCGCCACCGTCGTCCAGAAGACCGGCGACCTGAAGATCGACGAGATCGCCGCCTACAACATCACGATCGAAGCCATGGGCGGCTCGCTGGAGACCGGCTCCACGATCACCAGCGGCGGCGACTACGCCATCACCGCCCAGGCCTTCCTCGGCGACGCCCTGACCCCCACCCTGTTCAACGGCGTCATCCGCGACGTCGCCATCACCGACACCCTCGGCGACCTCGACCTGGGAACCGCGGCGATCCACGCCGACCGCAAGCTGACCATCGTCGCCCAGGACGGCGCGATCCTGGGCCTGGCGCAACTGAGCGCCGGCTCGGGGCTGGGCGACGGCGACATCGACGTGAGCGGCCAAGGCGTCGCGCTCGACACGGTCGCCGGCGACGGATCGGTGACCCTGGACGGCGGAACCGGCCAGGTGAACGTGGCCGGCGACGTCACGGTCGGCGGCGACTATGTCCTGGCCGGCGGCGGGTTCTCGATCGCGGCCCTCAGCCCGCTGGGCGCCAAGGCCGGCGACTGGACGATCGACGACACGGTCGGCGACCTCGACTTCACAGGCGCCTCCATGCGCTATGGCGGCGACATCACCCTCACCACGGTGGGCGGCGTCACCGGCGGCGACATCACCAGCGACAACGGCGACATCCGCGTAACCGCCGCCAGCGGCCAGTTGGGCGCGCTGAACGCCGCGACCGGGCAAGTCCGGGCCACCGCCAGCGTCGGCGGCATGACCCTCGTCTCGGCCAAGGCCGCGGACCTGATCGAGGTCTCCGCCGCAACCGGCGCGGCCGGATTGGGAGCGGCGGTTCTGACCGGAACCGGCAGCAACAGCCTGCTCGTGCAATCTGCTAACGGCGACGTGACCCTCGGCGCGGCGACGCCCGGCGCCGTCACCACGGCCAATCTGGTCACCTCGGCAGGGGCCAGCACGGTGGTGGAGGCCTCGAGCGCCAACGGCAAGGTCGGGGTCCACCTGGATCGCACCGACACGACCCTCACGACCCTCGCCGCCCGGGACGCGGTCACGGTCGTCGTCTCCAGCGGCCCGCTGACGATCGGCCAGCTGACGGCGGGCGGCGCCTCCGAGGTCAGGGGCGGCGGCGACACGCGGCTTGTCTCCGCCGATGTCGACGGCGACCTCCTGGTCAGTTCGGCGTCCGGGGCCTTGCGCCTTGGCGACGCTGCGCCCGGCCGAGTGATCGAGGCCAGCGGCGCGCTGTCGCTGGAGGCGGCCGCCGACATCGCCCAGCAGGGCGTGCTGAAGGCCGCGTCCTTGGGCGTCGTTTCGGGAACGGGCGTCACGCTGCTGGACGCCAATGAGGTGGCCCGGCTGGACGCCGTCAGCGTCGCCGCCGGCGGCTTTGCGTTCAACAGCACGACGGCCTTGGACATCGACGGCCCGATCACCGCGGTGGGCCAGACGGTGGACCTGCGCTCGAGCGGAAGCATCAGCCAGGCCGCGACCGGGATCATCACGGCCCAGAGATTGACGGGCTCGTCGATCGGCGGCGCCGATTTCGGCGCGGCCAACCAGGTGGTCCAGCTAGGCGATTTCAGCAACGTCGGCGGCCGGTTCCGGCTGATCGACGATCGCGCCCTGACCATCGACGGAACCGTGCACAGCACCGGAACCATCTCCCTGGCCTCGCATGGCGGCATGGCCTTCTCCGCCAACGGCAAGGTGGTGGCGGACGGCGCGGGCGACGCGGTGATCCTGGCCTCCGACGGGGTGTTCACCAACGGACGCGGCGCCGACGCCGTCAGCGCGACCAACGCCGGCGGGCGCTGGCTGATCTACACCCAGGCCTTCGGCGATCCGGCCGGCTCCACGGCCGGCAACAGCCTGGGCGGCCTGGCGGGAAAGTCCTTCTACGGCTCGGCCTACGACTTCTCGGCCGAAACCTTCGCGCTGACGCCCAACGCCGGCAACCGCTTCGTCTACGCCTACCAGCCGATCCTGAACGTGACGCCGGTCAGCCAGGTCGTGACCTACAACGGCGCCATCCCGTCGGTCTCGGCGACGGTGACCGGCCTGCAGAACGGCGACACCGCGGCCGACGCCTGGTCGGGAACGCCCGTGATCTTCGGCGCGACCAGCAAGAACGCCGGGACCTATGTCCTGACCGCCAGCGGCAGCCTGACCTCGGACCTCAACTACGGCTTCGCCTACGGCGTGGGCTCGCTGCGGATCGACCCGAAGACCCTGGGCGGCCTGCTGACCGCCGACGACAAGACCTATGATCGCACCACGAACGCCACCGGCGCCATCACCCTGAGCGGCGTGGTGACCGGCGACGACGTCTCGGCCGCCGGCTCTTACGCCTTCGATGACCACAACGCCGGCGCGGGCAAGACGGTCACGGCATCGTCCGTCGCCCTCTCGGGCGCAGACGCCGGCAACTACGTGCTCGCGCCGCTGGCTGCGGCCCAGGCCGAGATCTTCAGGAAGACCATCACCGGCGCGCTGAGCGCCGACAACAAGACCTATGACGGCACGACCACCGCCACAGGGTCCGTGGCCCTGACCGGCGTCGTCGCTGGCGACACGGTTTCGGCCGGCGGAACCTACGCCTTCGCCGACAAAACCGCCGCCAGCGGCAAGACCGTCACCGCCTCGGGCACGACGCTGTCCGGCGCGGATGCGGCCAACTACACCTTGTCGGGCGTATCCACGGCCCAGGCCGACATCCTCAGGAAGTCCATCACCGGCGCGCTGACCGCCGACAACAAGACCTATGACGGCGCGACCACCGCAACCGGGTCCGTCGCCCTGACCGGCGTCGTCGCCGGCGACACGGTGTCGGCCGGCGGAACCTACGCCTTCGCCGACAAGACCGCCGCCAGCGGCAAGATTGTCACCGCCTCCGGGGTGGCGCTGTCCGGCGCCGACGCCGCCAACTACACCTTGTCGGGCGTGTCCACGGCCCAGGCCGATATCCTCAAGAAGTCCATCACCGGCGCGCTGAGCGCCGACAACAAGACCTATGACGGCGCGACCACCGCCACAGGGTCCGTGGCCCTGACCGGCGTCGTCGCCGGCGACACGGTTTCGGCCGGCGGAACCTACGCCTTCGCCGACAAGACCGCCGCCAGCGGCAAGACCGTCACCGCCTCGGGCACGACGCTGTCCGGCGCGGATGCGGCCAACTACACCTTGTCGGGCGTATCCACGGCCCAGGCCGACATCCTCAGGAAGTCCATCACCGGCGCGCTGAACGCCGACAACAAGACCTATGACGGCGCAACCACCGCCACAGGGTCGATCGGGCTGACCGGCGTCGTCGCTGGCGACACGGTTTCGGCCGGCGGAACCTACGCCTTCGCCGACAAGACCGCCGCCAGCGGCAAGATTGTCACCGCCTCCGGGGTGGCGCTGTCCGGCGCCGACGCCGCCAACTACACCTTGACGGGCGTGTCCACGGGGCAGGCCGACATCCTCAGGAAGACCATCACCGGCGCGCTGACCGCCAACGACAAGACCTATGACGGCGCGACCACCGCCACGGGATCGATCGCCCTGACCGGCCTGGTCGCCGGCGACACCGTTTCGGCAGCGGGGACCTACAATTTCGCCGACAGGAACGCCGGTTCGGGCAAGGCGGTGACGGCCTCGGGCGTCACGCTGGCCGGCGCCGACGCCGCCAACTACGATCTGAGCGCGGTCAGCGGTGATCTGGCCGACATCCTGCGCCGCCAGGTGACGGTGTCCGCCGACGGCCAGTTCAAGCCGTTCGGCCAGGTCGACCCGACCCTGACCTATCGGATCATCGTAGGGTCGCTGGCCACGGGCGACTCGTTCAGCGGCCTGCTCGCGCGGGCGGCCGGAGAGGCGCCGGGAGACTACGCGATCTCACGGGGGACCCTGGGCCTGTCGGCCAACTACGACCTGACCTTCACCGGCGCGGTCTTCACGATCGAGCGGCTGCCCGCCATCGAGCAGGAAGGCTCGATCATGCTCAAGCACGTGACCCAGTCGCCCGACTTCACGCTCGATTGGGATCCGGAACCCAATCTTCAGACCACGGGGCCGGCCTGCGAAGGCGAAGGCTGCCCACGACAGGCCGCCGGCGCCGCCGACGGCAGGGTCGTTGCGGCCCTGCCCTAGCCGCGGCGCATCGGCCGGACGGGCGAAACCGTTCGGCCGACTGTGAAGTATTCATAAAATTCCGGCGCGCCTCGCGCCGCGCCGCGTCCCTTGAGCTTGGGAGCATCTCTGCTCCGGTTCAGGGCCTGCGGTCGATGAAAACGCTATCGTTCAAAACCAAGCTTCTCGCCTCGTTGAGCGAGGCGCTCGCCTGCACAACGTGTCGGCCAAGGCCGACGGACGCGGCTGGACGCTGTCCTAGTTGACCGCGTCCGGCTTCCAGCCCCAGGCGTCCATCATGATCTGGAACAGGTGGGTGTTGGGGAAGTAGCCACGCACGCGCTCGGCGCCCGCACCGGTGGCGAGCGCCACGACCTCCTCGCCGGTATGGCTGCGGTTGACCATCACGTTCTTGAGGCGGACGACGTCCTCGTCCTTACCCGCGGCCTTCCAGGCGTCGTAGCCTTCCAGCACGGGCTCGCCACGGCGGCCGCCGTCGACCTGCAGGCCGAACGAGTGGTCGGCGGTGAACAGCAGCAGGGTGTCCTTCAGGTCGACCCGGCCTTCGATCTCGGCGATCAGCTTGTCCAGGTCCACGATGTTCTGCAGGCCCTTGCGGGGGTCGTCGGTGTGGGCGTCCCACTCGATCACCAGCAGATAGCCCTTGGGCGAGGACTGCAGCAGGTCGAGCGCCCGAAGCGCGGCCGCGCGGACGTCGATCTGGTCGGCCACCACCACCGGCCGGGCGTTGGTCGGGGAAGCCTCTTCGAGCCGCGCGTAGATCGGCCGGTCATGGGCCTTGGCCAGCTGGTCGAAACCGCTTCCGCGCGCGGTCAGCTGCTCGCCGATCTTGCGGCGGCCCGCGCCGAACATCACATCGACGCCGTCGCCGAAGCGCGGAGCGAAGGCCTGCGGGAAGATCTCGCCCCACTTCTCGCGATCGTTCGAGTGCGCGTAGGTCGCGCCCGGCGTGGCGTCGGTGATCGGCTCGGAGGTCACGACGCCGGTGCGCAGGCCGCGCTGCTCGGCGTACTCCAGCAGGGTCTTGGTCGGCGCGCCGTCGACCTTGCCGCGCACCGCGGCGGGCGACTGGCTGATCACGCCGTTGCGGGTCTTCACGCCGGTCATGATCGAGGACATGCCGTTGGCCGAGTCCGACACGAACAGGTCGACCGGCGAGGTCTCGCTGAGGCCCAGGTTCGGCCACGTCTGGATATGCAGCTTGAGGGGCTCGCCGTAGCCCAGCAGGCTGGCGGCGTTCACCGACGGCACGCCGCCCGCGTCGGCGAGGAAGAGGATGACGTTCTTGGCCTTCGGCGAGGCCTGCGGGCTCTTGGCCGCGGGCGCCGGCGACACGCCTTGGGCCAGGGCGGGAGAGCACACCGCCAGCGACAGCGAAGCCGCGACCAGAAGGTGTTTAAGCATGGGCATCCTCAAGCGAACATCGCGTCAACCGATGCGCCTTCTAGCCGCTGCCCCGCGGGATTCGTGTGAAATGACTGTTACAGTCGGGCGTCGCCCTCGCCACGCCGGCGGCGGGCGAGGGAGAGACCCGCTGCGGGCGGTCGCGCCTCTAGAGCGCGGTCAAGCCGACGATCATCTGTCCGTCCAGCTTGAAACGGACCTTGGTCCCCACCGCGAGATCCTTGAGCAGGGCCGGGTCGGCGACCTTGAAGGCCATGGTCATCGGCGGCCACTTGCGGGCGGGGATGGCGTCGTGCGCCAGGGTGACCTTGCCGGCCTTGGCGTCGATCGCACGCACCACGCCGACAGCCTCGATCGCCGAGGCGGCGGCGGGGGCGGCATGGCCCGCATGACCGGCGTGGTCGTCCTGAGCCGCGGCCGGCTGGGCGAGAAGAGCCAGGGCGACAAAGCCACCCGCGATGGCGAGAACTTTCATGAGCTTACTCCGTGAACCAATGACTGTGGGGCGCTAGAACCAGGCCCGGAGACCGAACACCACGCTGGTGTCGGAGGCCCCTTCCCCGTCGGCCCGGGCGTAGTCGGCGGTGCGGCCGAACCGCCGCCCCCAGGTGACGCCGACATAGGGAGCGAACTCGCGCCGCACCTCGTAGCGAAGCCGAAGGCCGAACTCGGCGTCGGACAGGCCAGACCCTGTTCCGGTTTCGCGCACGTCCTGGGCGGCGAAGTTGAGTTCGGCGCGCGGCTGCAGGATCAGGCGCTGGGTCAGCCGCCAGTCGATCGCGCCCTCGGCCCGGGCCAGCACGTCGCCCTTGTTGGACACGAACACCACGCCCTCGGCCTCGATCCAGTAAGGCAGCAGGGTCTCGAACCCGACGGTGGCGTAGGTGCGCGACTTGGGCTCCAGGTCCTGGCGGACGCCGACCTGCAGGTCGGTGTAGAGGCCCATGGCCCGCGAATAGAGCGCCTGCACCTCGCCGCTCTCGACGCCGTGACGGTCGCCCTCGCCTTCCGACTTGATGACCAGCCGGTCGATGTCGCCGCCGAACCAGGCCTCGCCGGCCCAGTGATAGCCGTCGGCGCCCGAGCGGGCCTGATATTCGAAGAGGTTGAGCATCACCTGCGAGGCCTGGGCCCCGCCGTGCTCCTGGCGCAGCAACGCGCGCGCCTGCTCCATCGCGGCGGGATCGAAGATCCGGTCGGCCAGGTGATCGGTCGGGGCCGGCGGGGCGGCGGTCTCGCGATCGGGAAGCGACGGCGGCTCCATCGACGGTTCGGCCGTCATCGCCCCCATGTCGTGGCCGGCATGGGGATCGGGCGCGGCCTGGACGGCCGCCGGCGCTTGGGCCGGCGCGCCCATGTCATGACCGGCGTGCGGATCGGCCGACGTTGCCGCCGGCGCGTGATGGTCGTGCTGGGCCAGGGCGGGGCCGGCCCACAACACGGGCAGCAGGGCGATCAGGGAGGCCTTCATCGCGCGCCCTCCCCTTGGCCGTCCCGCACGCTGAAGACCTGAAACATCCCCGCGTGCATGTGGTAGAGCATGTGGCAGTGGAAGGCCCAGTCGCCGGCCTCGGCCGTGAAGTCGAAGGCGACCCGGCCGCCCGGCAGCACGATCACCGTGTGCTTGCGGGGCATGTGCCCAGCGGGACCGAAGGCCAGTTCGAAGAAGTGGCCGTGCAGGTGGATCGGGTGGGCCATCATGGTGTCGTTGACCAGCACGACCCGCACGCGCTCGCCGTGCCGGAACGCATAGGGCGGCGGCCTGTCGCTGAACTTGCGTCCGTCGAAGCCCCACATGAAGCGTTCCATGTTGCCGGTCAGGTGGATCTCCATCGACCGTTCCGGCGCGCGCTGGTCGGGATTGGCCTCCAGCGCCACGAGGTCGCGATAGACCAGCACCCGGTGGCCCACGCTCTCCAGCCCCTGACCGGGCTCGGCGGTGCGGTCCACCGCCATGGGCGAGAGCATCTGCACGCCCGGACCAAGCGGGACCTGCGGGGCGTTGTCGGGATTGCGCATGGACATGTCCATGCCGCCCATGTCGCCCTTGGCCATCACGTCGCCGCCCCGGGCGCGCGGCGGGGCCATGCCGGGAGCAGGCTTGGCGGCGGGCATGGCATGGCCCATGGCTGCGTGATCCATGCCCGACATGTCCATGCCGCCGTGATCCATGCCGCTCATGTCCATGCCCATGTCGCGCATGTTGGCCAGGGGCCGCTTGCGCACCGGCGGGACCTCGGCGCTCATTCCCAGCCGCGGAGCCAGCGTGGCGCGGCCCAGGCCCGAGCGGTCGACCGACTCCGAAACGATGGTGAAGGCCTTGTCCTCGACTGGCTGGACTATGACGTCATAGGTCTCGGCGTTGCCGATCTGGAACTCGTCGACCTCGACGGGCCGCACATGCTGGCCGTCGGCGGCCACCACGGTCAGCTTCAGCCCGGGAATGCGGACGTTGAACACCGACTGGGCGCCGGCGTTGATGAACCGCAACCGCACCCGCTCGCCGGGCGTGAACAGGCCCGTCCAGTTGTCCTGGGGACCCCGGCCGTTGATCAGGAAGGTGTAGGCCGCTCCGGTGACATCGGAAATGTCGGTCGGATCCATCAGCATCCGGCCCCATTCCAGGCGCTCGGCCAGGGTCTGGTCCTCGCCCTTCAGCAGGCCGGCGATGGTCTGGCGCTGGAAGTTGAAGGCGCCGCTCTGCTGTTTGAGGCGGCGGAAGATCTGGTGTGGGTGGATGCGGCTGTGGTCGGACAGCACGACGACGTGTTCGCGATCGAACGCGACGGGATCCTCGCCGGCCGGGTCGATGATCATCGGGCCATAGTGCCCGATCTGCTCCTGCAGCCCCGAGTGGCTGTGATACCAGTAGGTGCCCGACTGCCGGACCTTGAACTCGTAGACGAAGGTCTCGCCCGGCTTGATGCCCGGAAAGCTGACCCCCGGCACCCCGTCCATCTCGAACGGCACCAGCAGTCCGTGCCAGTGGATCGAGGTCTCCTCGTCCAGGCCGTTGCTGACGTGCAGGCGGACGGTCTGGCCTTCCTTGAGCCGGATCAGGGGCCCCGGGACGGTTCCGTTGATAGTCACCGCATGGCTGGTGCGGCCATCCACCGAAACGGGCGTGTGGCCGATCGTCAGCCGGATGTCCTCGCCCGTCAGGGCCGCGGGCGAGCGTTCGGCCGCCGCGGCGGGACGCGCCCAGGCGGGCAGCAGTTCGGCCAGCGCCGCGCCGCCGCCGAGTATCGCCAGGGATTGCAGAAAGCGGCGGCGGTCCAGGGCTCCGCGGGTGATACGCATGTCAGTCCTTCGTAGGGCGCGCCGGGCCAGCCCCTCGGGGCTGCGACGCGGTCTCGCCCCATGCTACGCGCCTGATCCGCCCTTCCCTCAATCTCCCGACAAATTGTTTCAGGCCTCGGCGAGCCACTCCGTGAGCCGCCGGCGCGCCCGGTAGACACGCGTCTCCACAGCCTTGACGCTGATCTTGAGCAGATCGGCCGCCTCCTGTTGCGACAGCCCCTCAAGGCCGGTCAGGATCAGCGGCTCCTTGAGCTGGTCGGGAAGCCGCGCGATCGCGCGCTCCAGACGCGCCAGCTGTTCCGAGCGCAGGGTCTGGGTTTCGGGACCTTCGGCCGGATCGGCGTAGTCCGGCGTTCCCGGCGCGTCGATCGAGCGCTCGCCCAGGATCAGCCGCCGCACCTTCAGGCGACGTCCACGATCACGGCACTTGTTCAGGGCGATGGCGGAAAGCCAGGTCGAGAAAGGACGCGAGGGATCGTATCGATCCAGCGCCTTCCAGGCGGCGACGAAGCTTTCCTGAACGACGTCGAGGGCGGCGTCGGCGTCGCCCAGGTGCCGACGGGCGAAGGCGTGGAGGCGGCCCTTGTGGCGGCGCATGAGCAGGCTGAAGGCGAGATCATCGCCTTGCGCCGCCCTGCGGGCCAGCGCGCCGTCCTCGTCGTCACCGGATGACCGGGTCACGGGGTCTCGGGCGTGAGCGCTTCGCTGACGCGACGATCGAACTTGGCCGCCTGCGCCGGGGTCAGTTCCTTGCGCATGGCCAGCACGTGCTCGACGGTCTCCTTCTGCAGGGTTCCCATCGCGACGTGGAAGCGCTCGACCGCCGCGGCGACCTCGGGCGTGTACTCGTGGCGCGCCTGGATGGCCGCGGCCAGTTGCGCGTTGGCGGCCCGGAGCTCGGCTTCCCGCGCGCGACGGCGCACGGCGAAGTCCTGCTCCAGCGCCTCGATGCGGCGGTCCTGCTCGCTGGTCAGCTTCAGTTCCTTGTGGACGACATCGTGGAGCGACGGCGCCTCGCGCTTCGGGAGCAGATGTCCCGAGCCGAGCCACCCGCCGCCGATACCGGCCGCCAAGGCCAGCACCACGGTCAATACGGCGCCGCGCGAAATCGCCATCTAGCGGCCGTCCAGCAGGGTCGACGGCGCCAGGTGGGCGTCGACCGAGAAGGCCGCGATCTCCACCGGCTTGCTCGTGGTCGAGGTCGTGGCGAGGCTGCCGCCGATCATGCCGATCCCGAGGGCGGCCACCACCGATGCGGCGCGCAGCGGCGTCAGCAGCATCCCCGACGGCTGACGCAGGGCGTCGATCCGCGCCCAGACGCGCCCTTCCAGGCCGTCCAGCCGCGCCGACGGCCGGCGCCGCATCGCTTCCATCAGATGGTCGAGCTCTTCGCTCATGTTCGTTTCCCAAGCCCTCGACATCACCCTATACGCTTCAATCGTCCCGCCCCCTCATGTCGAGCGATAATCGCGTGGGTTCAGGCGTCGGCGCTGTTGATCAGGAAGATCGCCAGCACCGTCGCGGCCTGCGCCAGGTCGGCGGGCGACAGCCGCTCCAGGGTGTCGAGGCCCGTGTGGTGCGCCCGGCTGTCGTAGTCGAGCGGATCCTGCAGGAACGAGATCCCCCGAAGGCCGATCTCGGTGAAGGTCGACTGGTCGGCCGGCCAGTGCGGACCGTCATAGACCGCCAGCACGCCCAGGTCCTTCAAGGGCGCGATCCAGGCGCGATAGAGCTCGGCCAGCGCCGGGTCGCCGCCGGTGAAGACGCCCCGGATCCGGCCCGAGCCGCCGTCCAGGTTGAAGGCGACGGCGAAGTCCTCGTACTCCGGCCCCTTGCGCAACGGACCGACCTTGGCCCGTCGCCCCTCGACCGGCAGGGCCGCCTGCTCGGGCGCGGTCGAGCGCGGGATCCAGCCCAGGCGCTGCTTCGCATAGGCTTCGGAGCCATAGAGCCCCTGCTCCTCGCCGCCGTAGAGCACGACGCGGATGGTGCGGCGGGGCCTGGCCCCGACAGCGCGCAGGATGCGAACCGCCTCCAGGGTCGCGGCCACGCCCGCGCCGTTGTCGGCCGCGCCCACGCCCGCCGCCCAGCTGTCGAGGTGCGCGCCGGCCAGGACCACCTGCGTCTTCAGGGCCGGATCCCGCCCCGGCAACTCGGCCACGGCGTTGTAGCCCGGCTCGTCGGGAGCGCCCTCCTCGGTGGCGATCTCCAGTTCCAGCCGCGGCGGCACCCCGACCTGGGCCAGGCGCCAGCAGCGGGCATAGGCCGCGCCATCGACATAGATCGCCGGAAAGGCGGGCCGCTCGGCCGACAGCCAGGGACGACCGCCGAGCTCCGAACCGTCGACGACCATGGCGCCCGGCTCGGCGCCGCCGCCGTCGATCACAACGGCCAGCACGCCCTCGGCCGCCAGGAAGGCGTTGCGGCGGGCCTTGAACAGCTCTTCGCGTCCCTGGCGCTCCCGTCTTTCGGCGACGGTGCGGTAGTAGGCGCGGACGGCCTCGGCGGCGTCGCCCTTCAGCACGGCCTCGTCGCTGTAGCGGGCGACCGCCGGACCTTCGCCAGCGGTGGACTTGGGCGACCCTAGCAGCACGACCCGGCCGGACAGCGTTCCCTTGGCGCGCCGGAGATCCTCGTCGCTGTCCAGGCGCACGGCGACCGCCTGGCCGGCGATCGCGCCACGCGTCGCCACCGACCAGGGGCTGGCCGCCGCGACGAACTGGGCCTTGTCGGGGGCGGTCATCCGGATCCAGGCCAGGGTCTGCCGCCAGGAAAGGCCGAACGGACCGATCGGCTCGAGCCGCGGATCGCTGAGGCCCAGCGCCCGCATCCGCGCCAGCGCCCAATCATGAGCGCGGCGCATGTTGGGCGATCCCATCAGCCGTGCGCCGACCTCGTCGACCAGGCTGGCGGCGTAGGTCATGGCCTGGCCGCGGTTGAGACCTTCGTCGCGGATCGCCTGGTACAGGGCCAGATCGGGGACCGACGCCTCGCGCGCCAGGGCCTTCGGGGCCAGGGCCAGCGCGCCCAGCCCGGCAAGGGCCTCCCGCCGCGCCAGCCTCACCTCAGCGCTCCGCCGCCACGCGGATGACGCCGACGTCGCCCTCGATGGCGATGAGCGTGCCGAACTGCACGGACGCGGCCTGGATGCGCTTGAGGATCCGCTGGGCGTCCTCATGCGACGGCGACTTGGGCGTGCCCAGCAGGCGGTCGTCCTGCAGGTTCTGCACGAAGGGATGGATGCGGATCACCGCGACGCGGCCGTTGCGATACTCGCTGACCGCCACCGCGCCGTCGTACCACTCGGCCGGCAGGGTGAAGCCCCGGAACTGGCGGTTCTTGTCGCCGACCTGGAACATCAGGCTGCCCATGCCGTAGAAGATCGGCCGCCCCTTATAGATCTCGACGCCCAGCAGAGCGTGCGGGCCGTGACGCACCACTGCGTCGGCGCCGGCGTCGATCAGTTCGTGGAACAACGGCCGCATGTAGTCGGCCGGCCGGATGTCCTCCGGATCCGACGAGGCCGTCTCGTGGGCGTGGATCGAGAACACCACCAGATCGGCCTTGCCCCGCGCCTCCCTGACGCTGGCCAGGGCCGCGCCCCGATCGCCCGCATCGAGGTCGTAGCTGAGACCCGGGCGCTCATCGACACGGAAGGTCGTGCGGCCGATGGTCAGTTCCTCGCCGGTCTTGGCGGCGCTGAACACTTCCGGGTTCTTGGTCGCGTCGGGCGTCGCCGAGCGGGCGGCGATCTCGCGCAGGGTCCGCATCTGCTCGGGCGTCACGCGCTGCAGTTCACGCGCACGCAGCGGGGCCAGGCCGGGCCGGGCGCGAAAGCCTCGGGCCGGATTGGGATCGGCGGCCAGCGAGATGTCGGTATAGGTGCCGGCGAACGACACCAGGGCCACGGTTCCGCGCGCCGTCTTGGCGTAGGCCGGCGCGCGAGCGGCCGTCAGGCTGTCGCCCGTGCCGGCATGGACGACGCCGGCCGCGTCGAGCGCGCGCTCCGTCAAAGCCATGCCCTCGACGCCGAAGTCGGTGGCATGGTTGTTGGCCATGGACATGACCTTGAAGCCCAAGGCCTTGAGGTCGAACGCCACCGCCGCGTCGTTGATCGGCGTGCCGCCGCCGTTCTGGGCCGCCGGCCAGCCGGGGAACTTGTCGAAGTCGAAGACCGCGCCTTCCTGGTTGCCGAAGGCCGCGTCGGCGCCCGACAGCAGCTTCTGGATCCGCAGCGTGCCGGGATCGCCCAGGCCGGTGATCGGATGTTCGGGCCCGATCAGGTCGCCGGTCACGGCCAGCGAGAAGCCGTCCTTGACGGTGGCCGGCGTCTGAGCGGCGGCCGGTCCGGCGAGCGAGGCGGCCAGCAGCGCGGTGATCAGTAGACGCATTTCATCCCCTCGGTCCCGGGCTTGCGGGCCCATTGATAGACCTCCGCCTGCTCGCCGCGTGGCAGGTAGGTCAGCGGGAAGGTCTTGCCGTCGCGAGTGACCTTCAGGGTCAGGGTCGCGGCCGGATCGCCCTGCACGCCGTCCAGCGCCACCGCGTAGGTGACGACGTCGCCGTCACGCAGCCCGGCCTTCGCCGCCTCCGAACCCGGGATCAAGCCACGGATCGTCTTTGTCGTCCCGACCAGCGACTTCGGCTCGAAGCCCAGTTCGAACCGACGCACCTTGGCCGTCGTGCGGGTGAAGCAGGGTCCGAAGTCGTCGGGCTGCGGCAACATCAGGCCGCCCGCCAGCATGGCCTCGTGCAGCTTGCGGCCGTCCTCGCCCAGTTCGCCGGTCACCAGCACGATCCAGACCGCATCATCGGCCTTCTGACCGGCGGCGAAGCGGCGGTTCATCTCCAGCACCAGGTCGTCGACCGAGCGCTTGCCGCCGCTGGCGCGACGGATCTTGCCGTCCAGCACTGCGAAATACAGCCCGCCCCGGTCATA
Source organism: Caulobacter sp. 602-2 (assembly GCF_011043625.1). Classification (GTDB taxonomy): domain Bacteria; phylum Pseudomonadota; class Alphaproteobacteria; order Caulobacterales; family Caulobacteraceae; genus Caulobacter. Next base: position 272,484 of record NZ_JAAKGT010000006.1, on the reverse strand, counting down.
GGGCAGCACCCGGATGCGGCTGTCCTCCCAGAAGCGCGGCGCGATCTCGCCGTCAGGCGTGCCGTTCAGCGGATTGGCGTAGTAGCGCCGCGCGGTCTCGTTGAGGTCTTCCAGGAACTCGTCGGCCGACAGCAGTCCGGCCCGGAACGGCAGCAGGCCCTGATAGTGGACGGCGATCCCCTCACCGTACCACTGGCCGGCGTCGGAGTCGGTCCAGGTATGGACCATCTCGTGCGACAGCGTGCCCTTGAGGCTGTCGCCCTTGGTGTCGGCGCCATAGGTGGTCAGGAACGAGCGGGTCAGGGCCGTGCCGCCGCCGGCGTTGATCGGATTGTAGCGCAGGAAGACGCGGTACGGCGGAACCGCCTTGTCCTGGAAGAAGCCGCTCATCCAGCCGTGCAGGCGGTTGGTCCAGGCCATCAGCGGCGCGGGATCAAACGGCGGCGCCCCCATCCAGGCGGCCGAAAAACCGGTCTCGGACACGACCGCCGGCTCGCGCTTCATCGGTCCGGCCATGAACACGGTCGAGGCCAGCTGGCCGGCGGGACCGTCCGGCAAGGCGACGTCGCCCTCACCGAAGCTGGAGGTCGCCGTCGAGCCCTCTGGCAAGGCGCCCAGGTCCCAGCTGAGGCGGATGCGGCGCACGACCTGGTCCTCGGGCAGCAGGACGAAGGTGTTGCCGACGCCCGAAACCCCGCCGCCTTCGGTGCGCAAGGCGTAGGGCGGGCCAGAGCCTCGGGTGGGCGGAGTGTTGTCGACCGGCGCGACGTAGCGGACCACGACCGGACCACGGGTCGCCCGACCGGCCAGCCAGTGGCGCGACCAGACCATCCCCGTGGCGGGGTCGTCCTTGATCGTCAGGGGGATCTCGCCGTCCGCGTCGAAGGCCTTCAGCCCGGTCAGGGTTTCGGCGACCGTGGCGGTGTTGGCGATGACCAGCGGCAGGGTCAGCAACGGCGCGCCGGCCTGGACCGACAGTTCGGAGAACCGCATCTCCACGCCCAGGCCGCCCCTGCCCCCGGCCTCGTCCATCCGGCTCGGCGTCAGGCGCAGGTCGAGCGATGGCATAGAGCGGGCAAGGCTGGGTCCCGCCGGCGCCAGCAGGAGGACGGCGGCCAGACCGGCCAGCAGACGGGTTCTCAGGGTCATCGCACCTGCTCGTAGAGATAGGCCGCCGCCGCCAGATCCTGCACGGCGTGGCCGATCGACTTGTACACGGTAATCTCGGACGCCGACCGACGCCCCGCCTTCGGATCGGCGAACACCTCGCCGATCTCGGCGGCGATGCAGTCGCCGTCCACCAGGCCGGCGGCGATGGCGCGCAGGAACTCGCCCGCGCCATTGTGCGCCGACTCCCGGCTTTCGACGAAGTAGCGGCCGACCGACACCACGGCGGCCTCGGCCTCGGCGGCGGAGGCGACGCTGGCGCCGACCAGGTTCACGTGGGTTCCCGGCGTCAGCCATTCGGCCATCAGAACCGGCTCAACGGCGCCGGTCACGGTGCAGACGATATGGGCGTCGGCGACGGCTTCGCGAGCGTCCTCGACGGCGACCACGGCAAGCCCCGTCGCCTCCGACATCTGTTCGCAGAAGACCTGGGCGCGTTCGAAAGATCGCCCCCAAACGCGCACTTCCCGCAGCGGGCGCACCCGCGCCAGGGCCTCGATATGGGCGCTGGCCTGATGACCGTGCCCCATGAGGGTCAGGCGATCGGCGTCCGCGAGCGCGAGGGCGTCGGTCGCCGCCGCCGTGCCGGCCGCGGTGCGGATCTGGGTGATGGCGCCGGCGTCGGCGACGCAGACGGCCTGTCCGCTCTCGGCGTCGAACAGCACCACCACACCCTGGTGGGCGCTGCGCCCCGGACGATCGGGCTCGGCGAACACGCTGATCAGCTTGGCGCCGAAATAGCCGCCGGCGATCAGCGCGCCGGGCATCTGTCCGAACAGCCGCCCCGCCCCGATCGGAATGATCGAGCGGGGCAGCTGCCGGGTCTGCCCGCCGGACAGCGCCACCATCGCCTCGCGCACCGCCGCCCGACAACCATCGACATCGAGGCGTTGCAGGACGGCGGCTTCGTCGAAGAACCGCATGCCTAGAAGCTGCGGCTCAGCGAAACGCCCGCCGTGCGCGGCTGCAGGAAGATGGCCTGCGGCGAGCTCGTGCCGCCGCGGGTGGTCGCTTCCACGACGCCGCGCTCGTCGCCCAGGTTCTTGATGTAGGCGGTGAACCGCCAATCGGCGTCGTAGAGACCGGCCCGCACGTCGACCGTCGTGTAGGACGGCAGCTTGATCCGCGAGCCGTAGGCGGTGTTGCCCGTCGCCGTCGGCAGGATGTTGGCGAAGTCGCCATAGCGCTCGCCGACATAGGCCAGGCTGGCGCCGACCGTCGCCGAGAAGCCATGGCCGATCGACCAGTCGTAATCGCCCGACAGGCTGGCCGAGACCTTGGCCGACCCCGGCAGGCGGTCGCCCTTGTCGCCATAGATCGGCGAAGCGCCCGCGGGCGACTTCAGGTCGTCCGACAGCTTGGCGTCCAGCAGGGTCAGCGCCCCGTCGAACGACAGACCGCCGATCGGCGCCCAGCGGCCCGACAGTTCCAGGCCCTGGCTGCGGGCGGTCGAGCCGTTGGTGTAATAGGTGAACTGCGTGGCCACGTCGGTGGTCAGGAGCTGGATGTCGTCCCAGTCGACCCGGAACAGCGCGGCCTCGTAGGTGAAGCGCGCGGCCCTGATCACGCCCTTCAGGCCGGCTTCGTAGCTGACCACGCTGTCGGACTGGAACGACAGCGGAACGCCCGTCACGCCCGCGCCGTTGGGACCGCCCGGGCGATAGCCGGTGGCGATGCGCAGATAGGCCATGGCGTCGGGCGAGATCTTGTAGCTCGGCGTCAGCAGCCAGGTGACCGCGTCGTCCGACGACTTGGCCCGGGGCTCCGACGAGCTCGGACCGAAGAAGCGCACGGCTTGCGGAGCGATGGTCGTGGTCGAGGCGCTGCTCTGGTCGTTCGACGAGTAGCGCACGCCGGCCTGCACGTCGAAAGCCGGCGTAAAGTGGTAGGTGAGGTCGGCGAACGCCGCCTTCTCCTCGAACTTGGCCGGCCCCACCGAGGCGTAGGCGGTCGTGTCCGAGCCCGTCGTCGGGCGCACGACCAGCGTCTGGTCGACCGAGATTTTCTCGTGGGTGTAGAAGCCACCGACCAGCCATTCGAGCGGACCGTCCGACTTCGAAGCCAAGCGGATTTCCTGGCTGAATTTCTTGGTCTGGTCGGCGTTGACCAGCGAGACGCTGGATCCGGTCGGCGCCGAGAAGGCAGACAGCAGGAAACCGAAGGTGTTGGTCTGGTCGAGGTCGGAGGCCGACTTGATGCGGTTGTAGGCGCTGACCGAGGTCAGGTCGGCGAAGCCGAGATCGTACGTGGCCCGGCCTTGATAGAGGGTCACGTCGACGTCGCGCCTGGTCGGCGCGATGTTCAGCGTCATGTCGCCGAAGTACGGTGTGAAGTCGACGCCGCCGGTGAAGGCGCCCGTGCCGCACGACGGGCAGATGCGGATCTGCGGGCTGCCGACGAACTTGGCCTCCTGGCGCAGCACCGACAGGTCGATGCTCAGGGCGTCGATCGGCTTGAACAGCAGCGCGGCGCGGCCGCCCTCGACGCGGTTGTCGTTGATGTCCTCGCCCGCGGCCTTGGCGTTGATGTTATCGAGATAGGGCGGATCATGGCGGGTGAAGCCGCTGACCCGCAGGGCCAGCTTCTCGCTGACGATCGGCAGATTGACCGAACCACGCAGCGACCAGCCTTCACCACCGCCGGACGCGGTGTTGGCGCCGGCCTCGATCCGGCCGCTGAACCGCTCGGTGTTCGGGCTGACCGTCACGTACTTCACCAGGCCGCCGAGGCTGGAAGCGCCATAGAGCGTGCCCTGCGGGCCGCGCAGGATCTCGACCCGCTGCAGGTCGGACGGATCGATGTCGATCAGAGGCGACTGGGCCGAGGCCGCGCCCGAGGTCAGCGGCACGTCGTCCAGGGCGAAGGCCACGGTCGCGGCGGTGCCGCCGCCGGTGGTGACGCCGCGGATGGCCACGCCGTTGGCGCGCTGCTCGGTGCCGCCGCCGCTCAGCGAGACGCCGGGAACCCGGTTATAGAAGTCGCGGATCTGCACCAGGTTCTGCCGGGCCAGATTGTCGCCCGTGACCGCCGCCACCGAGACCGGAACGTCCAGCAGGCGCTCGGACTTCTTCTGCGCGGTCACCACGATCTCGCCGATCGTCGTGTCGTCGGCCGCTTCTTGAGCGTACGCCAGGGAACCGGCCAGCAGGCACGCACCGCCCGTTCCCGCCAGCAGAAAAGCCTTCAAACCGTTGCGCATCGCAGACCCCCAAGATGCGGAGCACGGCGCCGACGCCCGCCCCAAGACCCATGTTCGCCAATAGCCTTGCAACAGAACGAAGACAGCTTCAACATTTTGTTGAATTCATCGACACAGCGTTGAGGCGCGACGAATTGCGCATGCTTTTCAGGTCACTGCTGCGCAAAAGGCAGGCGCCGCGGCGCCCGTGCGTGCGGGGCGCCGATCATGTTGCACGGGCGCTGAGGCCGGAATATCAACGCTCTGTTGAAATCAGTCGCCTCGTTCCCGGTTCGCAGCTTCGCATGAAAGACCCGACCTCCGTGCAAGACGAAAAGGCCCTGCTGGGCGTGCTTCAAGGCGTCGCCAAGGCGCTGGAATGCGCCGTGAACCAGCACACCGAGGTCGTGGTCCACAACCTGCGCCAGCCCGAGTCCTCGATCATCGAGATCGTCAACGGACACGTCAGCGGGCGCGGGGTCGGCTCGGCGATCATCGCGGGGCCGGCCGAGGACAAGGCCTTCGACACCCTCGTCGCCAGCAAGGCCGCCGCCCATCCCAACGAGGTGCGCGTCGTCTCGAACTACACCTCCCGGACCGCTGACGGGCGCGCGCTGCGCTCGTCGTCGGTGGTGCTGTTCGATGAAGAAGGCGTTCCCGCCGCTGCGCTGTGCCTGAACGTCGACATGGGCGCGATCGAGCGCATACAGCGCGACGTCCAGGCCGCCCTGATCCCCATGGTCCTGCCCCCGCTTCCCGCGCCGAGGTCGGAAACCAACATCGAGGACCTGATCGAAGAGATCATCGCGTCGGCGCTGGACGCCGCGGGCGTGCCGGTCGACCGCCTGTCGAAGGCCGAGAAGAAGGCGGCCGTCGCCACCATGCACGAGCGTGGCCTGTTCGTGATCCGCGGCTCGGTCGAACGGGTCGCCGCCCGCCTGGGCGTCACCAAGTTCACGATCTACAATTATCTCGACGAGATCGGCGCCAAGCGGTCCTGAGCCGGCCTTATGCCGGTCCCAGGCCGCTCCTAAGGCGCCGGCCGCTAGCCGCCCGGGTGCAGCCCCGGCGCTTCCTGGCCCGTGCGGCTGACATATTCGGTGTAGCCGCCGCCGTACTGATGGACGCCTTCAGGCGTCAGCTCCAGCACCCGGTTCGACAGGGCCGCCAGGAAGTGGCGATCGTGCGAGACGAAGAGCATGGTGCCCTCGAAGTCCGCCAGGGCCGCGACCAGCATTTCCTTGGTCGCCATGTCGAGGTGGTTGGTCGGCTCGTCGAGGACCAGCAGGTTCGGCGGGTCGAACAGCATCTTGGCCATGACCAGGCGCGCCTTCTCGCCGCCGGACAGCACGCGACAGGGCTTTTCGACGTCGTCGCCGGAGAAGCCGAAGCAGCCCGCCAGGGTGCGCAGCGCCCCCTGCCCGGCCTGCGGGAACGAGCGCTCCAGCGACTCGAAGATCGTCTCTTCGCCGTCCAGCAGGTCCATGGAGTGCTGGGCGAAGTAGCCCATCTTGACGCTGGCGCCGATGTGGACCGCGCCCTGGTCGGGCTTGGCGTCGCCGGCCACCAGCTTCAGCAGCGTCGACTTGCCGGCGCCGTTGGCGCCCAGCACGCACCAGCGCTCCTTGCGGCGCACCAGGAAATCCAGGCCCTCATAGATCGGCTTGTCGCCGTAGCCCTTGTGGATGTTGCGCAGGTTGATCACGTCCTCGCCCGAACGCGGCGGGCTCTGGAACTCGAACTGCACCGTCTGGCGGCGGCGCGGCGCCTCGACGCGTTCGATCTTGTCGAGCTTCTTGACCCGGCTCTGCACCTGGGCGGCGTGCGAGGCGCGCGCCTTGAACTTCTCGATGAACTTGATTTCCTTGGCCAGCATGGCCTGCTGGCGCTCGTACTGCGCTTGGCGCTGCGCCTCGCCGAGCGCCCGCTGCTGATCGTAGAAGTCCAGATCGCCCGAATAGGTGATCAGCGAACCGGCGTCGATCTCGATCACCTTGCCGATGATGCGGTTCATGAACGCGCGGTCGTGCGAGGTCATCAGCAGCGCGCCGTCGTAATTCTTGAGGAAGGCCTCAAGCCAGATCAGGCTTTCCAGGTCCAGGTGGTTGGACGGTTCGTCGAGCAGCATGCCGTCGGGCCGCATCAGCAGGATGCGAGCCAGCGCCACGCGCATCTTCCAGCCGCCGGACAGCAGGCCGACGTCGCCGTCCATGCGCTCCTGGCTGAAGCTGAGACCGGCCAGCACCTCGCGCGCCCGCGCCTCCAGCGCATAACCGTCCAGTTCCTGGAAGCGCTCCATCACCTCGCCGTAGCGTTCGATGACGGCGTCCAGCTGGTCGGCCTGGTCCGGATCGACCATGGCCGCCTCGAGCGTAGCCATTTCGGCGGCCAGCGCGCTGACCGGGCCGACGCCGTCCATCACCGCGGCGACCGCGCTCTGGCCCGACATTTCGCCGACATCCTGGCTGAAGTAGCCGATCGTCATGCCGGAATCGATCGCGACCAGCCCGTCGTCGGGCTGTTCCTGGCCGGTGATCATGCGGAACAGCGTCGTCTTGCCGGCGCCGTTGGGGCCGACGAGCCCGACCTTTTCGCCCTTCTGGATGCCCATCGAGGCTTCGATGAACAGGAGTTGGTGGCCGTTCTGCTTGGAGATGTTGTCGAGGCGGATCATGGGGCAGTCTGCTAACGCGGGCCGAGGCAGAACGCCAGCCTCTGGGCCACATCAATTCCGAGCGCGACGATTGGCCATCACCTTCAGGCCCCGGTCGCGGGATCCAGCATGACCCCAGGCTTGGGCCGTCCGTTCAGCAGCGAGGCGGCGACCGCGGTCCCCGCCAGGCCGAAGGCGGTGGAGGCGCCCCCCTGCTACCGCTGGCCGCGGTCACCGGGCGCACGCACGGCATGAGGGCCTGTCGGCGCCGTCCATCCCGATTGCCTCGCACGCGTACGCCGGACCTGATGAAGGCCATGACCGGAGCGCCAGCGGCGAGCCGCTTGATGATCGGCACGGCCTGCTCGCCGAGCAGAATGCCCATCAAACCGATCAGCGCGATGGCCGGCGGCGCCGGCGAGCGCACGCTCAGCAAGGCGTAGATCACGCCCACCAGCAGCCCGGCGCCGAGAGAGAGAAGGTAGGGCTTCATGAAGACGTTCCATCTGGATGGCGGACCCGGACCAGGGCGGCGCACGGCGAAGAAGAACGCCGGCGACGCAGGACATCGAGCCGCCAACGGACAGCGCCGACTTTGGCTTTCCAGGGCCCGAAGGCTTGAATGGATCGGTTGTTGGCGTGGGCGCGGCGGCTCACGCGCCGGCGGCCAGCAAGAATTCGGACCTTTTCAGCGGTCAGGATAGGTCCTGCTCAGACGCCATGACCGAAAGAACCCACGGTTCACTGGCCTTTACTGCGCTTTACTCCTGCCACGCCGCCCCTGCGCCTAAGGTCACTGGCGAAAACTTGATCCACGGAGACGGCGCATGGCGCAGATCGAAATCACCAAAGGCCTGGGCGCGGAGATCGTCCGCCATGCGCCTACCCCCGTCGAACACCCGGCGACGCCGGTCGAGCCGCCCCGGTGGGAAGGGCTTCTGCCCTGGCAGGCAAGGCGGGTTCGCGACTACGTCGACAGCGACCTGGGCGGCCGGCTGTCGATACGCACCGCCGCGCAACGCGCCAAGCTCAGCCCGAGCTACTTCTCGCGCCGCTTTCGCCAGTCCTTCGGCGTGACCTTCTCGCGGTTCGTGGCCCTTCGCCGGATCGAGCTGGCCCAATCGATGATGGTGATCGGCGCCACGAGCCTGTGCCAGATCGCTCTGGCCTGCGGCTTCACCGACCAGGCGCATTTCACCCGCACGTTCGGCGGCCTGACCGGCTCGACGCCCTCGCAGTGGCGGCGGACCGCGGCGCTTGAAGGTCGATCGGCCGAAGCGATGGGCTCGTGCTAGGGGGCGAAGGCGCTGTCAACCGGCGGCCGATGGAGTGCACCTCCGCAGGCGGGATCGCCCCCCCCCAAGACAGGCTCGGACTGTCCATGACGAGAAACGGCCGCACCTGGCGGGAAGCCCGCCGGGTGCGGCCGTCGAGGGCCTAGGGACAGCGCCCCCGCATCAGGAGCCGGACTGAGCGGCGCAGTTGGCTACCGCCTTGCCGCTCTCCCCCCGGCAGCCGCCACCGCCAGCGCCGGTCTCGCCAGAGGCGGCGCCGTCGCCGACAACCTCCGCCGCTTCGGAGAACGACACCGCGATCGGCGACGGCGTCAGGTCACGCCCGCCCGACACCGCGCCGGGCACGGATGAGCCGCCGCCGACGTCGCCAGTGTCGACGACGCGCGAAGGCGGGTTGGACGACGGCGCCGGCGTGACCGAGAGCACCGCGTCGACGAAGGTCACCGCATAGTTCGGGCTCGAGGCGAGGCTGCCGCGGGTGATCGCATAGTCGCCGACCAGCGAACCGGTGTCGGCCGTGGTGGCCAGCGCGCCGGAAAGCGTGTCGCCGTTGACCAGGCCGCGCCCGCCGACCGTCCAGGTCAGCGCCGGGTTGGTCGCGCCATAGATGCGGCTGAGGGCGTCCGCGGTCACGATGATGGTCCGCGGCGTGATGGTCAGCGCCGAGGCGTTGCCCGCCGCCTGCACGCTGGTCAGCACGTAGTTGCTGCTCGCGCTCAGGCCCGAACCGGTGACGGCGTAGGTCCCGACGCCCGAGGTCGCCGTCGCCGTGGTGGTCCAGGCGGCGCTGCCCCACAGGGTGTCGGCGCCGACCAGGCCGTCGACCACGTAGCCGCCGGAGAGGCCGCTGGGGGTGTCGCCATAGACGCTGCCGACGCCGTTGGCCGTGTAGGTCACGGTCAGCGCCTTGGGCGTGATGGCCAGGCCGCCGTTGACATAGGTGATGGCGTAGTTCGACAGCCCGTTGCCGACAGCGCCAGACAGGACGTCGACATAGGTCCCGACATTGGTCCCGCCGGCCAGGCCCGCCACCGAGGTGACGACGTCCGAACCAACCAGGCCGTTGGCCGTGAAGCCGTTGGTCTGCAAGCCGCCATTGTAGACCACCGAGCCGGTGTTGCCGGTCACGGTCAGCGCCTTGGGCGTGATGGCGAGGCCGCCGTTGACGTAGGTGATGGCGTAGTTCGACAGGCCGCTGCCGGTCGCGCCCGACAGAACGTCGGCATAGGTCCCGACGTTGGTCCCGCCGGCCAGGCCCGCCACCGAGGCGACCACGTCCGAACCAACCAGGCCGTTGGTGGTGAAGCCGTTCATCTGGGCCGCGCCATTGTAGACGCCCGAGGTCGTCCCGCCGGTGATAACCAGCGCCTTCGGCGTGATGACCAGGCCGCCGTTGACATAGGTGATGGCGTAGTTCGACAGGCCGCTGCCGACAGCGCCAGACAGTACGTCGGCATAGGTCCCGGCATTGGTCCCGCCGGCCAGGCCCGCCACCGAGGCGACCACGTCCGAACCAACCAGGCCGTTGGTCGTGAAGCCGTTGCTCTGCAGGTCGCCGTTGTAGATCACCGAGCCGTTCCCGCCGGTGATGGTCAGCGCCTTGGGCGTGATGCCCAGGCCGCCGTTGACGTAGGTGATGGCGTAGTTCGACAGGCCGTTGCCGGTCGCGGCCGACAGGGCGTCGGCATAGGTCCCGGCATTGGTCCCGCTGGCCAGACCCGCCACCGAGGTGACGACGTCGGAGCCGACCAGGCCGTTGGTCGTGAAGCCGTTGCTCTGCAGACCGCCGTTGTAGATCACCGAGCCGTTGCCGCCGGTGATGGTCAGCGCCTTCGGCGTGATCATCAGACCGCCGTTGACGTAGGTGATGGCGTAGTTCGACAGGCCGCTGCCAGTCGCGGCCGACAGGCTGTCGGCATAGGTCCCGGCATTGGTTCCGCTGGCCAGGCCCGCCACCGAGGTGACAACGTCCGAACCGACCAGGCCGTTGGTCGTGAAGCCGTTGATCTGGGCCGCGCCGTTGTAGACCACCGAGCCGTTCCCGCCGGTGATGGTCAGCGCCTTGGGCGTGATGACCAGACCGCCGTTGACATAGGAGATGGCGTAGTTCGACAGGCCGCTGCCGGTCGCGGCCGACAGGGCGTCGACGTAGGTCCCGGCATTGGTTCCGCTGGCCAGACCCGCCACCGAGGTGACGACATCGGAGCCGACCAGGCCGTTGACCGTAAAGCCGTTGGTCTGGGCCGCGCCATTGTAGATCGACGAGCCGGCGCCGCCCGTGATGGTCAGCGCCTTGGGCGTGATGACCAGCCCGCCGTTGACGTAGGAGATGGCGTAGTTCGCAAGACCGCTGCCCGTCGCGCCCGACAGGCTGTCGGCGTAGGTCCCGGCGTTGGTCCCGCCGCCCAGCCCCGCGACCGAGGTGACGGTGTCGCCGTTGATCAGGCCGCTGGTGGTGAAGCCGTTGACCTGGGCCGCGCCGTTGTAGACCAGCGACCCGGCGTTGCCGGTCACCGTCAGCGCGCGGGGCGTGATGGTCAGGGCGGTGGCGTTGCCGGCCGCCTGGCTGGCGACCAGCGTGTAGTTGGAGCCGACACCGAGGCCCGAACCGGTGATGGCGTAGCCGCCGACGCCCGAGGTGGTGGTCGCCGCAGTCGTCCAGCTTGCCGTGCCCGACAGCGTGTCGCCGCCGATCAGGCCGCTGGCGAGGTAGCCGCCGCTCAGGCCGATCGGCGTCTGGCCGTAGGTGCTGCTGGCGGCATTGGCCGTATAGGTCACCGTCACGGCCTTGGGCGTGATGGCCAGACCGCCGTTGACATAGGTGATCGTGTAGTTCGACAGGCCGAGGCCGATCGCGCCCGACAGGCTGTCGACATAGATCCCGACATTGGTCCCGCGCCCCAGGCCCTCGACCGAGGCCACCATGTCCGAGCCGACCAGCCCGGTGGCGGTGAAGCCGTTGATCTGGAGGCCGCCGCTGTAGGTGTTGGAGGCGCTGTCGCCGGTGATGGTCAGGGCCTTGGGTATGATCGCCAAAGCGCCGCTGATGTAGGTGATGTTGTAGTTCGACAGACCGTTGCCGGTCGCGCCCGACAGGTTGTCGGCATAGTTGCCGACACTGGTTCCACCGCCCAGACCCAGAACCGAGGTCACGGTGTCCGAGCCCACGAGGCCGACCGTGCTGAAGCTGTTGGTCTGCGCCGCCCCGGTATAGGTGGATGGGGTAAGTCCGCCAATGATGGTCAGGGCCTTGGGCGTGATCGTCAGGCCGCCGTTGACGTAGGTGATGGCGTAGTTCGACAGGCCGCTGCCGGTGGCGGCCGACAGGCTGTCGGCATAGCTGCCGACATTCGTCCCGCCGCCCAGGCCCGTAACCGAGGTCACGGTGTCGGAACCGACCAGACCATTGGTGGTGAAGCCGTTGGTCTGAGCGCCGCCGGTGTAGATCGACGAGCCGGTGTTGCCGGTCACGGTCAGGGCCTTGGGCGTGATGGCCAGGCTGCCGTTGACGTAGGTGATGTTGTAGTTCGACAGGCCGCTGCCGGTCGCGCCCGACAGGTTGTCGCGATAGGTCCCGACATTGGTGGCCGTGGCGATGCCCTCGACCGAGGTCACCGTATCGCGACCGACCAGGCCGTTGACCACCACGGCGTGGTTCTTTTGCGAGCCGGTGTAGACGCCGCTCACGTTGGTGCCGGTGATGGTCAGGGCCCTGGGGGTGATCGTCAGGCTGCCGTTCACATAGGTGATGTTGTAGTTCGACAGGCCGCTGCCGGTCGCGCCCGACAGGTTGTCCAGATAGGTCCCGACGTTGGCGCCGGTCGCGCCGCCGCTGACGCTGGTGATCGTGTCGCCACCGACCAGGCCCGTGGGGACAAAGCCGTTGCCGAAGGCCGTGCCGGAATAGGTCAGCGTGCTGGTTCCGCCGCTGATGGTCAGCGCCTTGGGCGTGATGGTCAGCGTGCCCGTCCCGGTGACCATCAGGTCATAGCCCTGCTGGGTCGAATAGGCCCCGGTGGTGTACGAGCCCACATCGCGGCCGCGGCCGCCGCCCAGGATCAGGCTGGTGTCGACGCCGTTCGGCGCCGTGACCGTCGCGCTGACCAGCTGCGGGACGCCGTTATAGACGGCGGTGGCGTCGCCGACGCTGACCGCCACGGTTCCCGGCTTCAGGAAGGCCTTCAGCATCGGGGTGGTGAAGCCCTCGTACATCCGCCAGGTCAGGGCCTGACCACCGGTCAGGTCGATGTCGCTGGTCGCGCCCGTAGCCAGCATCGACCAGGCCGAGGCGTTGTAGATGTAGTCGGCCGCGTTCCACTGCGCTGCGTCGGAGGTGACCGAGGCCAGGCTGGTCACGGTCGCGCCGGTGTTGGAGCCCAAGCCCGAAGCCTGACCGCTGGCGTAGCGATCCCAGTACGACGCCTCGATCGTTCCGGCCGAGGCCACGGCGATCAGGCCGCCGGCCGTGCCCGCGGCGCCGCTCGCGCCGTACACCGTGACGGGCGGCGGGCCGACCAACATGGAACTACCGCCGCCGCCGCCGGCGGCGGACACTCGGCCCGTTGCGTAGCTTTGCGCGATGTCGGCGCTGGCCAGGCCGGCCAGGCCCCCGGCCTTGCCGCCCGCGCCGCCGGCGCCGCCGGCGCCGCCAATCCCGCCGTAAGGATTGCTGCCGCCGCCGCCGCCGTTGGCTGACGCCGCGCCCGTCGCATAGCTTTGGGCGATCGCGCCGCTGGCGTCGCCGACGAGCCCCCCCGCCACGCCGCCGCTGCCGCCCCTGCCGCCATTGGAAAGCGTTGAGCCCGCGCCGCCGCCGCCGCCGTTGGCGGACGCCGCGCCAGTGGCGTAGCTCAGGCTGATCGTGCTGCGGCTCTTACCAACGAGCCCGCCCGCGGTCCCGCCGGAGCCGCCCGTACCACCGCTCCCTCCACCCGCCGCGCTACCGGCGCCGCCGTTGGCCGAAACCGCCCCCGTGGAATAGCTCCTCGTGATCGCGCCGTCGCTCTCGGCGACCAGGCCGCCAGCCGTGCCGCCCGTGCCGCCCGTGCCGCCGCCGCCGCTGCCGCCGCCGCCGTTGGCCGAGACCACGCCCGTGGCGTAGCTCGCCATGATCGTGCTGTTGGACAGCCCGACGAGCCCCCCCGCCTTGCCGCCGCCCCCGGAGGTGCGGGCGCTGCCGCCGTTGGCCGAGACCACGCCCGTCGCATGGCTCCCCGTGATCACGCCGCTGCTTTCGGCGACTAGGCCGCCGGCCACGCCGCCCGCGCCAGCAGTACCGACTGTAACGTCGGTGCCGGCGCCGCCGTTGGCCGCGACGCCCCCCGTGGCGTAGCTATCCGAGATCACGCCGTAGGACTGGCCAGCGAGGCCCCCCGCCTTGCCGCCCGCACCGCCCAGGCTGCTGCCGTCGCGGCCGTTGGCCGAGACCGTGGCGGAGGAATGGCTTCCCGTGATCGTACCGTAGGACTTGCCGACCAGCCCGCCGGCCACGCCGCCCGCGCCGCCGCTGGAGGGACCGGGAGTGCGCCCGCCGTTGGCGGATATCGAGCCCGTGGAATAGCTCTGGGTGATCGCGCCGTAGGAAACCCCGACCAGGGCGCCCGCCGTGCCGCCGACGCCGAATCCGCTGATGGCGCTGTCGCCATTGACCAAAACGCTGGCGTTGACGAGGCCGACATTGCCGATCGAGGCGCCGGCGGCGGCATAGCCGAACAGGCCGCCATAGGCGGACGACGTGCGGTTGATGGTCAGGTTGCTGACGGTGTGGCCAAGGCCCAGGAAGCGTCCGGTGAAGCCCTGGCCGCCGCCGGCGGCGTTGGTGGCGCCCAGCGGGTCGAAGCCCAGGCCGCTGTTCCAGCCGCTGGTGGCGCTGGCGTCGATATTGGCCCCCAGGGCGTAGTAGCCGCCCAGGGCGCCGTTGATCCCCTGCAGGTCCGTGCCCGTGGTCGAGCCGGCAGCGCCCAGGGCGGTGATGATGGTGTAGGCTTGACCGTTGACGGCGAAGCTGTTGCCGCCGCCCGTGAAGTCGATCCGGCCGCCGAAACCGCTGCTGTTCAGGCCGAAGTCGAGGCCGGCGCCGGCGAGCGGCGTGGCGGCGATCGAGCCCTTGGTGTCGCCGTAGTTCAGGGCCAGGCCCGCGCTGCCCGAGGCGGTCAGCACGGCGTTGACCTTGATGCTGTTGGCCGCGTTCAGCGTCAGGGTGTTGGCGCCCCAGCTGATCGCCGAATTGATGATGATGTCGCCCGCGCCCTCACTGGCCACGCCCGGTCCGGACAGCCCGCCGCTGAGGTAGGTTTCCAGCCAGACGTTGCTGAAGTTGAGGGCGTTCTGGATGGTCGCGGCCGCGGCCGCGTCGATCGTCAGGTCGGTCGGGTCGACCAGCCAGGTCCCCGTCGCGCCGTTCGCCGCGCGGGTGTCGACGCGCAGGCCGGTGAAGTCGACATAGTTGCCCGAGGTCTCGATGAAGCCGCCCTTGCCGGCGGCGCCCGTGGCGCGGGCCGACAGCTCGCCGTTGGCGCGGGTGTTATTGCCCATCACCATGATCGAGCCCGCGTCGCCGGCGTCGGAATCGACGCTGATCTTGCCGCCCAGCACGATGTCGCCGTTGCGGCCGGTCACGCTGGCGCTGCTCAGGCCGTCCAGATTGACGGTGTTGCGGGTCGCCTCATAGCCCGACTGGGCCGAGACCAGCGCGCTGGAGCCGTCCGCCGCCAGGGCCGACTGCTCGGGCAAGGCCACCTGCAGGAAGCCGCCGCCGTTGAGGTCGAGCGTGGCGTGGGTGACCGCCCCGATCACCACCTTGCCCGCCGGGGCCATGATCAGGCCGGTGCTGGAGACGCTGCCGCCCAGCAGGCCGACGACACCGCCGGCGCCCACGGTGATCGAGCCCCGGTGGTCGATCGTACCGCCCGTACCGGTGAAGCGGCCGGCGCCGGCCATGAACTCGTCGTTGGAGATGTCCAGCGTCGAGGCCACGAAGCCGCGGCCGGCGTTGATCACGCCGGTCTGGGTGATCTGGATGCCGTTGGGATTGATCAGATAGACGCTGCCGTTGGCGGTGATCTGGCCGGCGATGGTCGAGCCGGTCGTGCCGGTCACCCGGTTGAGGGTCGCGCCGTCGGCGTTGGGCGTCACGAAGGTCAGGCTATTGCCCTGGCCGACGTTGAAGCTGGCCCAGTCGATCACCGCCTTCTGGCTGGTCTGGGTGATGGTCTGGGCGCCGCCCGACTGGCCGCCGATGGTTGCCGAGCCGGCGACCACCGAGCCGCCGGTGGGCAGGGCGTCCCGCGCCGCCGCCTGGCTGGCCATCGCGGCCAGGGTCAGGGTCAGGCTGGTGGTGGCGATCAGGTGAAGCTTGTTGGCGATAAGCATGGTCTGGCTTCCCCTCAGAACGCGACGTTGACGCTGGCCGTGAGGCGCGTCTGGTTTTTGGCGAACAGGTTGCTGTTGGCGTGCGCCAGCTCGGCGCTGAGATTGACGCGCTGCGCCAGCGTCGTGCGGGCGCCGCCCCCCACCGACCAGCCGTCGGGCCGCGGCTTCTCGACCACGGTCGGCTTTTCCAGCCAGCCCCTGCCGGCTGCCGCGAACAGGTAGGGACGCGCCACGACGCGCCCGCCGATCGGGGCCAGGGCGGCCAGCTCGGCGCGGCCAGTCAGGCCGCTGTCGACATTGATCGAGCCGGCGTCGAAGCCGGAGACGCCCTCCCCGCCATCCAGCGAGAACTGCATGGCGCTGGGCAGAGCGCCGCCGAAGCCGGTCTGGCCGCGCAGCACCAGCCGCGCGGAGAACGGACCGCCGAGGGCCCGGTCGACGCTGGCGGTGGCCGAAAGCTTGGTGAAGTCGGGCTTGGAGCCCTGACGCGACAGCGGCGTGCCGGAGATCCGGGCGTCGGCCGGGGTTCGCGCGCCAAAGCCCGAAATGCCCTGGTTGAAGTCGATGCGCGACGAGACGGTGGTGGCCGCGCCGATCGCCTTGCCGCCTTCGAGGCCGAGCGTGAAGCTGCGCAGGGCGTCCTTGCTCAGATCGACGCCGAAGCCGCGGGCGGCCTGGCTTTCGTTGGTCCATTCGAACCCGCCCGACACCGACAGCATCTCGCGCCGGCCAAGGATCAGCGGATAGGACAGCTTGGCCACGATGCGGTCGAACTGGCCCTGCACCGGCAGCACGCCGCGCGGCGCGATCGGATTGGTGTCGGCGTGCAGGTACTCGAGCTGGGCCGTCGCCCCGTCGAAGCCCAGCGGCGCGATCAGGCCAAGGCCGACGATGCGGCGATGGGGATGCCCGCCCGTCAGGGCTAGGTCGGTGGCCGAGGCCCCGAAGGCATAGAACTGCTCGCCCGCCCCGAACACCGAGTTGGCCGTCAGCCGCGCCTCGAGGTTCCAGTCGTCATAGGCGCTCGACAGGCTGTTGTCGGCGCCCAGGCCGCCGGCGACGGCGTCGTGCTCGACCTGCAGCACCAGTCGCGCCCCGCCGACGAGCTCGCCGGGAACCAGGGTCGTGCGCAGATTGACGCCGGGAACGCGCGCGGCCAGCAGCACCTGGCGCTCGATCTGCGGCAGGCTCAGCCCCGGCCGGTTGATCAGCTTGACCAGCCGGTCGCGGATCGGTCCGCGCACCTTGGCCGGCACGCGGCTGTCGTCGATGCTCTCGATGAAGCCCTCGACGACGACGATCCGCACGACCGCCCCATCCTTCAGCGACTGCGGCGGCAGGGTGGCGCGGGTCAGGATGCGCCCGTCCTGGGCGTACAGCGCCTCAATCTTGGCGGCGATCTCGTAGAGCGCGGCGACAGTGACCGTTTGGCCTTCGACGGTCCGGGTCAGCGCGGCGACGGCGTCGGCGCGGTCAGGCGCGACGCTTTCGACCACCACGCGCTCGATCCGCACAGACAGCGCCTCGGCGCCGGCCGGGGCCGCCGTCAACCGGGTGGCCGGCAGGGCGATCTCGCCTTGGGCCTCCTGCACGGTCGGTGCGATGGTTTGAGGAAGGGTCCGGCTGGGCGCGGTCTGCGCGAAACTTGCCGCGGACCAGGTCAGAGCCAGAAACGAGCTCGTCGCGACGACCAGGGCGCGCTTCGCGCCCCACGATACACCAGCACTCATACTAAACGCCCCACCTACTACACTGAGCGCGTGATAGGTATTTGCGCGTTTCAAACTAGTTAATTTGTTTCAGAATCATCCACGCACGATACCATCCACCTTTGTGCAAATGATCGCACATAGATTTCGCGACATTTACATGGATCAAATACCTCTCAAATGGACACAAGCCCACGCAGCAACTTCCCAAATTGAGAAGCCGCGCGATCTTTATCGACTACCGATGCAACCTTGGCCCGGAGGTATCCAGCGGGTAGCGATGATTTTCCAGCGCGCTTCCGGCTGAGATCAATATCGCGATCAAATGTCGACTGACGCCAGACTCTCACCAAGCCCGCCCAGCCAGACCGCTCCCGGCAATCGCCCCTGACAGGGCAAGGGTCACTCCAGCTATCGATATGGGATGCTGACACAGCTCTATTGGGAGACAGGCTCAAGTCGACGCCGATCCGGCGTCAGGCTGGAAAGAGCCGGCGCCTATGGATGCCGCGCGCCGGTATCGTCGCCGCCCTCCTGAACCGACGGCGACGCCCATGCCTTCATCATCAAACTTGAACCGCTGACGGCGGAAGCAGGAGACATAAACTGCCACCCTCACCGCAGTGAAAGCCAGGCGAGCCCCACCAAATGCAGGCTGCAGCGCCACCTGCAAAGCGCTTGAATTTAAATAGATTTTATTCTTCAGAAGACCGCTGGCGCCCGCTGTCGGACGAAGACGATACTTACGAATACGCTATTGTACTCCCTAAGCTCCATCGGATCGACAAAGGGCTCAAGCGTGGCCCGCGAATGAAGGAGAGAGTCACATGAGCACTACTGCCGAGCGTCTGTTGCGCGCCAATAGCCGACGCTGGCGCATCTCCAGGAACTGGACATCGACTTGGCGGCTCTGAGCGATACGATCGCTCGAGAGCGTCCTATGCAAAGCGCTCAAGGCGCGTGGGCGTGTTGAGCACCAGTTGCGCGTCTCTGACCACATCCAGCCGCAGCATGCGCGAAGCCCCCAAGCCGCTCAGGAGATCGCTCATCGGGCCGCCATGCCGCGATAGCGTCACGCCCTTGGGGAAGAGCTCTTGGGCGTAAGACAGCGTGTTGGACTGGACGAGGGTCTGGCTCCACTGGCCGTCGACCTGGTGAAACATGGTGTTTGAGCCCAGGCGCGATTGGGACGGTACGTCATGGAACACCGGCGCAGGCGCGCGCAGCACCAAGTCCGGCGAGCCGTCGGCGGCGGCGATGCTAGCTGTCACCTCAGCGCCGATATCGACGGTGATCGGGGTCAGCCACTTGGGCAGCTGGTAGCCTTGGACGCCACGCACCCGAGCAATATCGGTGGTGACCGGAAGTGCCAGAACATGGGCGCAGAAGTTGCGCCTGCGGATGTCGCCCATCAACTGCCCGACATGCGATCCCTTGGCGCCGGGACGGCGCACCACCACCGCGATCGACACCTCATCGTAGGGATCGTTGTCGCAAACGGCGTAGGAGAAGAAGGTCAGAGCCACCAGGCCCTTGCCTGGGAGCGGACGAAGCGGCTCCAGCGGCGCGGGCAAGGCCGCCGCCAACCTTTCGATCGGCGCGGTCATCAAAAGCTGCACCGAGCTGCTGCGATAGTAGAAGTTGGGCGCCCAGATCGGCCCCACCCGCGAGGGGACCTTCTGCTTGGGAATCCGGCGGAAGAAATCGATGTTGCCGGCCGCCGGATCGCGCGCCACCAGGTCCAGGTCGGAATTGGAGCGAAAGCGATCGTAATACCCGCCCTTGGGAACCTTGACGGTCTGCCCGCCAAACTCGACGTCCACCCATTGGTCAATCATGCCAGAAACCTTTTGATGAGGTGCTCGAAGCGGTCTGGTCCGACCGCCGACGGTAGGAGCGTTGCGCTCAGGCCGCTTGAGGACGGCGCGTAATCCAGTGACGATACTGGCGAGCGCTGCGACGAGCCTGGATCTGCGAGGTGATCAAAGCCCACACCGGCGAGATATTGGGCGCGGTCCGTCGCCGCCGGCTCAGGCGCACCAGCTGAAAGCGGACGGCGGCCATGTGCGCCGACGAGGCGATGGGCTTGTTCTTCCAGGTTATGGGCTTGAGGGACGGCGCATCGGCCTTGCCTTCCCGCCAGCGGATCGGAAGGTTTGGCTCAATGGCGAGCGCTGTGGCGATGCCGGCCATGGCCACACCGCTCTCGACCACCTTTTGGGCGACCTCGCGCCGCTTGATGCCGCCGGTCACCATCAACGGCATGGTCGCAACCTTGCCGATCTCGCGGGCGAACTCCAGGAAATAGGCCTCGCGCGCCAAGGTGCGCTCGTCGCGCGCTGAGCCCATCATGGCCGGAGCCTCGTAGCTGCCGCCAGAAAGCTCGACGAGATCGACGCCCTGCCCGCTCAGCATGGTGACCACGTCGCGGGCGTCCTCGGGCGAAAAACCGCCCCGTTGGAAGTCGGCGGAGTTGAGCTTGACCGCTACCGCGAACCCCGGCGAGACCGCCGCGCGCACGCCTCGGACTATATCCAGCAGCAGGCGCGCACGGTTCTCCAGGCTGCCGCCCCAGTCGTCCTTGCGATGATTGGCCAGCGGCGAGAGGAACTGGCTGAGAAGGTAGCCGTGGGCGGCGTGGATCTCCACGCCGGTGAAGCCGGCGCGCTCGGCCAGGACGGCGGTGGCCACGAACCGGCGCTCGACCTCGGCGATGTCGGCGGCCGACATTTCGCGCGGCATCGGGAAAACCTTGGACTGCGCGCCAAGGTCCAAGGAGATCGCCGAGGGGGCGATCGTCTCCTGACCCAAGGCCGCCGGCATCTGGCGGCCAGGATGATTGATCTGCATCCAAACCTGGCCGCCGCCCGAGCGGGCGGCCGTCGCCCAGGCCCTGAACTTGTCCAGGTCACGCTCGCTCTCAAGAACGACGCCGGCCGGTCCGGTCATGGCGCGGGCGTCGACCATCACGTTGCCGGTGATAATCAATCCGGCCTGCCCGTCGGCCCAGGCCTTGTAGAGCGTGATCAGATCCGCGGACGGCAGGTGATCGGCATCGGCCATGTTCTCTTCCATGGCCGCCTTGGCGATGCGGTTTGGAATGACGGCGCCGTTAGGCAGAGAGAGCGGGGAAAAGAGCGACATCGCTAAGGCTCCACGAAAAAGCGTGGCGGCACCTCTAACCTTTGAGTTAAGTTTAAGGTCAAGGCGTTTTCGGAGCTATCGGCATGAACATCGGCGAGCTGGCCAAGCGCACGGGCCTCACCCAGTCGCGCATCCGGTTCTATGAGCGCGAGGGTCTCCTCACCACCGTGGAGCGGCGAGCGAACGGCTACCGCGCCTATCCGGCCGAAGCGGTCATGGTTCTGGAGGTGATCGCTTCGGCCCAGAAGGCGGGCTTCAGCCTGGACGAAATCCGCCGTCTTCTGCCGCCCGACCTGACGAACTGGGAACACGACGCGCTGATGAGCGCGCTGCGTGGGCGGGTGGCCGACATCGAGGCGCTGGAAGCGCGCTTGGCCGAGAGCAAGGCGCAATTGATTGCCTTGATCGATCTGATCGAAGCCAAGCCCGACGACATCGACTGCGCTACCAACGCCCGACGGGTCTTGTCTCGAATTATGGGCAGCGCTTCGACACGGACGGTCAAAAGCGCCTGAGCAACCTTGCCTCAACCAGCCGGGAAATGAGCAGGTTGCGCCAGGAGCCGACCTTGGGATCGCTCCGGATCTTGGACGCTCATGAGCCAGCGCTGATGACAGCGGTCGGCGTTTGGTCTCTCTAGCGCATCCATCTGAGACCCTAGCCGTGGCTCTGGCCATAGAGAAGAGGCGGCTAGATCAAGCCGGGTCCCAGCCACAGCACCGAGCCGGCCAATGTTAGACTGGCGACCACCAACCAACCGATGCTGAAGCGTATTGGATCGGCCGCGACTGCCGGGCCTTCGCTTTTGAGCAGCAGAATGCCGAGCGGGAGGATCAGGCCCTGGGGCGCGGCCTGATGCAGCACTGCGCGCATACCGTCTGGATCTCGGCAACCCGTCGCCACGGCGACGAGGCCAGCTGCCATGTAGGCCAACCACATCAATCGGCGCAGTCGATTTTGGCCTGGAACCGCATAGCTCCTCAGGGCCATGGCGAGCGCTCGGATCGTCACAAGATAGGCCGCTACGCCGACAATGACGAAGGTCCATCGCCGTCGACCCCGATCGCGTGCGCCAGATCCTGGTCAATCTGCTCGGCAACGCCATCAAGTTCACGCCGACCGGCGCGGTAGAGGTGAAGATCACCTACGAACAGGGCCCGGGCCGACTGGTGCTCGCGGTGCGCGACACCGGCGAGGGCCTTGCACCCGAGGCGATCGACAAACTCTTCCAGCGGTTCTCGCAGGTCGACGGCTCGACCCGACGCCGTCACGGCGGCGCCGGCCTGGGCTTGGCGATCTGCCGAGGGCTCGCAGAAGCCATGGGCGGCGACATCCAGGTCGAAAGCCAGGTTGGAGCGGGGAGCTGCTTCACAGTTCGCCTGCCGGCCCGCGCCGTCGATCACGACGCTCAGATCGAGCGCGACGAGGAGGACTTCCGACTTGATGGCGTAAGGATACTCGTCGTCGACGACAATCCAGCCAATCGGGGCCTGGCCCGCGCGCTGCTCAAGCATTTCGGCGCTGGCGTCGTCGACGCCGAAGACGGGCACGCCGCCATAGCTGCGGCCGCCAAGTCGCCCTTCGACGTGATCCTGATGGATCTGCGCATGCCTCGGATCAGCGGCCGAGACGCCGCGGCCGCCATCCGCCAAAGCTGCGGGCTCAATCAGTCGACGCCGATCCTGGCCTTCACCGCTGAGGCGGAAACAACCGGCGCCGATGCCGACGGACAGAGGGACGGCGACTTCGACGGGGTCGTGCGCAAGCCGGTCGTCGCCGTGGACTTGCTTGCGGCGATCACATCCGCGCTTGCGGTCTCGCCCCTCCACCGTCAGGCGCTGGTGGTGAAAGGACCATCACGGCCAGGGCGATTTTCCTAGGAGAGGCCTGCCTACACATCGAACGCCTTGCGGAGGCGACAAGGACAGTTCACCGATCAGAACGGCCGCCACCCTGCATCGAGGCACGGCCAATATACGCCCTATACTTGTCCTGCGCCTTGCGCTGAAAGCATGCAGCCAAGCGGATGAGAGCCCGATAAGAGTGCGTTGAGACATCCACCTCAGCGAACGATGCTTTTCCTGCGCTTACGTCTGGCTGTCACAAACCGCTGCTAGCAGGCTGCCCGCATGACCTTGGCGACTCATGAGCGAGCGATCTGGCTGGCGCGCAACGCGCTGCCGCATGAGCCGCGTCTGCGCGCCTGGCTCTCACGCCGCAACCTGGCCGGCCTGGAGATCGACGACATTGTCCAGGAGACCTATGCGATCCTGGCCGCGCTCGAGCGGGTCGATCACATTCAGACGCCGCACACCTACATGTTCGAGGTGGCCAAATCGGTCGTGCTGCGCACGCTGCGTCGTAGTCGCATCGTCGCCTTCGAAGCCTTGGCCGAGGCCGAAGCCCTAGAACCGCCCTGCCCCGATCCCTCCCCCGAGATCATCGCGGCTGACCGCCAGGAGCTGGGCCGCATCGCGGCCTTGATCGCCGGGCTGCCGGTGAAATGCCGCGAGGCATTCACCCTGCGCAAGGTCCATGGCCTGTCTCAACGCGAGGTCGCCTTGCGCATGGGCGTGTCGGAGAACACGGTCGAGAAACACGTCGGAAAGGGCATTGGCGTGTTGATGAATGCAATGGGACGTGGCGGAAAATCGCGCACCCATGCATCTAGGGATCAACACGACCAGGATCTGCGTAAAGTTGACCACGACCAAAGAGACCAGCGCCGAAATTGACGCCGCCGCGGCCGCCTGGGCCGCGCGCGTCGATCGCGGGCCGCTGTCGGCCGAAGATCAGGCCGCGCTCGAGGCTTGGGCCGCCGTGGATCCTCGCCGGGCCGGGGCCTACGCCAAGGCGCTAGCGGTCAGCGTCCATCTCGATCGCGCACAGGGCCTGGGATCGAATTTCGCTCCCAAGACACATCCGGCCGCCAAGGCGAACGAGCGCCGGCGCCTCCTGGCCAGCGGCGGCGTTCTGGCAACCGCATCGGTGATCGGCCTCCTGGGCTACGGCGCGCTCAATCTGCGCGGCCGCCTCAAGACCGCCAAGGGCGACATTCGCCGCGCTCCGCTTTCGGATGGTTCGGCGGTGACGCTCAACACCGAAACCACCATACGCACGGTCTTCGACAGCAAGATGCGACGCGTGGATCTGCTGCGCGGCGAAGCTCTCTTTGATGTCGCCAAGGACGCGGCGCGTCCGTTCGTCGTCGTCGCCGGCCAAGTGCGCGTGCGCGCGGTCGGGACGAGCTTCACGGTTCGCAACCGCGATGACGGTCAGGTCGGGGTCGTCGTTCGCGAAGGCGTGGTCGAGGTATGGCGCGGCTCGCAAGGCAAGCCGGTACGACTGGCGGCCGAGCACGCCGTCGATGTCGGCGACGCCGGCGCCCTTCAACCCACACAGGTTGGGGCGGCCGCCGTCGACCGCGCCCTCGCTTGGCGACAGGGCCAGATCGATCTCGCCGGCCTGACCTTAGGCCAGGCGGCCGACGAATTCGCGCGCTATTCGGATCGCCGCATCTTCATTGACGACCCGGCTGTGGCCAGGCTCAAGATGACAGGTCTGTTCTCGGCCAGCGACCCGGACGGGTTCGCCAAGGCCGCGGCCTTGAGTCTGGGCCTCCGGGCCGTCGAGCAGGCAGACGGGGTGCGCCTCTCGCGCGGCTGACGCCGACCGACGGAACTTTTTTCGGGGAGGACATGGCGGGAGTTTCGTCACCGAGGCTCCACCCCGTTGAGGCCGGCATGGGACCGGCGAACTTCGGGGCGACACCATGATGCTCAAGCAGACCCTGGCCAGCGGCGCAGCCGCTCTGGCGATCCTCGCCGTGGCCATGCCGGCCGCCGCGCAGCAACGCAACTTCGACCTTCCGGCGCAGGACGCCGCGCCCGCCATTTCGGCCTTCGCGCGTCAGGCGGGCCTGCAGGTCGTGGCGCCGGCCGACGGCCTGGGCGGTATTCGCACGCAGGCCCTGAAGGGCTCGATGGACGCCCGGGCGGCGCTGCGCAAGCTGATCGCCGGCACCGGGCTGGAAATCGCTTCGGACAGCAATGGGGTCATCGTCCTGCGCCGCGCGCCCACGCCGGCGACCGGCGCGACTACGCCGGCGGCGGCTGAAGCCGTGGCGGCCGAACCGGCGGCGTTGGACACCATCATCGTCACCGCCCAGAAGCGCGAGGAAAGCGCCCAGGGCGTTCCGATCTCGCTGACCGCCTTCTCGGGCCGCACGCTGGACACCTATCGCGTCGAGAGCCTGCGCGACGTTTCGCGCCTGACGCCAGGCCTGCTGGTCTCGTCCTTCAACCAGAGCAGCCCGACGATCGCCATTCGCGGCGCGACCAACACCTTCTCGCAGATCGGCGCCAACAAGCCGGTTGCGGTCGTGCTCGATGACCTCTTCATCCCCCGCAACAGCGCCGCGACCTTCGAGCTCTACGGCCTCAACTCGGTCCAGGTTCTGAAGGGCCCGCAAGGCACCCTCTTCGGTCGTAACGTCACCGGCGGCGCGATCGTGCTCGACACCGGCAAGCCCGCGTTCGGCGACACCTCCGGTTCGGTTCGCGTCGGGGCCGGCAATTACGATCTGCGGCAGATCGACGGTCGCGTCGATCTTGCGGCGGGCGAGCGCCTGGCTTTTCGCCTGGCAGGCTCGTTCAAGGATCACAGCGGGTACGGCAAGGACCGCCTGACCGGCCGCGAACAGGACGATCTCAACAGCAAGA
Organism: Caulobacter sp. 602-2; assembly: GCF_011043625.1. Classification (GTDB taxonomy): domain Bacteria; phylum Pseudomonadota; class Alphaproteobacteria; order Caulobacterales; family Caulobacteraceae; genus Caulobacter. The sequence goes on along the minus strand of NZ_JAAKGT010000006.1, from coordinate 247,246 downwards.
GCGTGCGTGGCCAGGCCCGGCTGAAGGCCAGCGACACGGTCGAGGTGCTGCTCGGCGCCGACTATTCCGACGATAGCAACGGCGGCCGCACGCTCTCGTCGAAGGGGGCCGGGTCCGATGGCGATCGCCGCACCTCGGAGCTTGGCTATCTGCAGGGCTTCGCGCGCAACCAGTGGGGCGCCTCGGGCCGCGTCTACTGGGACGCGCCGGTCGGTCAGGTCACCGCCATCACCGGCTATCGCAAGTCGCAGTCGGGCGAGGACTATTCGGGCACCGGCGTCAGCTATCGCTTCCTGACCGGAACCAATTCCCAGTCGGTCAGCCGGGACGTCGACGAAGTCGGGCTGTTCTCGCAGGAGGTTCGCTGGGCCAGCCCCAAGTGGTCGCGCGGCGACCTGGTGGCCGGGGTCTACTACGCCGACGAGGATGCCAAGCGTCAGCTGCGCAACCGCACCCTCGCGGCCGTCACGGGCAACGTCTCCAGCAATATCCTCACCGACCAAGCGGTGAAAACCAAGAGCTACGCGGTCTTCGTCGACGGCACTCTTCACCTGCCGGCGGCCTTCGATCTGGTTCTCGGCGCGCGCTACACGCAGGATAAAAAGACGGCTTCGCTCGTTCGCACCGACGCGGTCAACCCGGCCACGGGCAGCTTCACCGGTCGCGACCTGAAAGCCGACTGGAGCGAGGTCACGCCCCGCGCGGTTCTGACCTGGTCGCCCAAGGAAGACCTCAAGGTCTACGGCAGCATCACCCGCGGCTACACCGCCGGCGGCTTCAACACCGACGCGGCTGTGATCTCGGCGCTCACCAAGCCGTTCGATCCCGAGACCGTCACCAACTACGAGCTGGGCGTGAAGTCCCAGTGGCTGAACGACACGCTGCGGGTCAACGCGTCGGTCTTCCACATGGACTACAAGGACAAGCAGGAGCTGTTCTTCAACAACGTCACCCGGATCCTGACCATCACCAACGCCGGCCAGGCGACGGTCGAGGGGGCGGAAATCGAGGCGACCTGGCGTCCGATCACCTGGCTGAACCTGTCGGCCAACTACGGCCTGCTCGACACGGTCTACGACAACTTCGTCATCCCGGGCGGCGCGGTGAACACCGGTAATCCGCTGGGCTCGTCGCCGCGCAACAAGGGCTCGCTGGCGGCCGACGTCCATTTCCCGCTCAGCAACGCCGGCTACCTGACCGGCGCGCTCAGCTGGGCCTATACCGACGGCTACTACACGGGCGCGACCAAGGACGCGAACCTGCACATCGAGTCCTACGCCCTGACTAACCTGTCGCTGGGCTACGAGAGCGCCAACGGTCGCTGGACGGCGACGGTCTGGGCCAAGAACCTCGGCGACGTGGACTTCGTGCTGACGCCTTCCACCCAGGGCGTGCTGGCCGAATACCTGGGCGAGCCGCGCACCGTGGGCGTCATGCTGTCGGCGCGCTTCTGATGAGCCCGCTGACCCGGCGCGGTCTGTTGCTCGGCGCCGCGGCGCTGGGCGCGGCCGCGCCGCCGTCCTCCGACGACGTGGTCGGTCAGCCGCTGCGTCCCTGGCGGCGCGGCGGCCTCGACATCCACCACATCGCCACGGGCAAGGGCGACTCGACGCTGATCATCGGGCCGGACGGATCCAGCCTGATGATCGATGCGGGGGCGACGGCGACGCCGCCCCCCGCCAGCCTGGACATCCGCCCCGGCCCCGAGCGCCGGCCCGGCGAATGGATCGGGCGCTACGCGCGGCGCCATCTGGCGGCCACCGGGCGAAAGGCGCTGGGCGCCCTCCTGGTCACCCACCTACACCCTGACCATATCGGCGACGTCGGACCGGACACGCCGCTGTCGCCCAACGGCGCCTACAAGCTCACCGGCGTGACGGACGTCGCCGCGCAGCTGCCGATCGATCTTCTCGTCGATCGGGACTTCCCCGACTACGCCTTTCCCAAGCCCTGGTCGGCGCCGTTCGCCACCAACTATGTCGCCTTCGTCCGCGATCGCATCCGCGCGGGCGGCAAGGTCCAACGCTTCCGCGTCGGTGTCGCCGACCAACTGGTGCTCGCCGGCGCGGAGATCCGCAACCTGGCGGCCAATGGCGAGGTCTGGACCGGACAGGGCGAGACCACGCGGCGGCTGTTCCCGCCGATCGAAAGCCTGCCGGCCGGCGACGTGCCCGACGAGAACGCCCTGTCGACGGCGCTGCGGCTGCGCTACGGCGCCTTCAGCTATTTCGCGGCCGGCGACCTGACCAGCCATAGTTTTGACGGCGCCCTCCCCTGGCGTGACGTGGAGACGCCGGCGGCGCAGGTCGCCGGTCAGGTCGATGTCGCGGTCGCGGCCCATCATGGGATGTTCGACGCGACAGGACCCGACGTCGTGCGCGCCCTGAAGCCACGCGCCTGGATCATCCCCAGCTGGCATGTGGCTCACCCCAGCAGCGACGTTCTGGAGCGGATCCTCAGCCAGCGTCTCTATCCTGGTCCGCGCGAGGTTTTCGCGACCGGCCTGTCGCCGGCCAACGAGCTGGCTCACAAGTGGCTCACTGACAAAATGGCCTCGCGCGACGGCCACCTCGTGGTTCGTGTCGCGCCTGGCGGCTCGAGCTTCCGCGTCGTCGTCACCGACAACCGCGACGAAGGCGATCGGGTCGTTTCGCAGTCGGCAGTCTGGCCGGCCTGAACCGCCAACCGGCTCACCAAGCTTGGCGGAACGTGATGTGGCGTGGAGGCGCCCGCGTTCAGGGCCGGGCATGCGTCACGCGCCCTCCCGATCCCCTGGGCGCGTGACGCATCGACCGGGCGCACGGACCGCATCTCCGATGCCCGACGCGCGCCCACCGTTCCACGCCCCACCTCCACCATTTCATCAGCACGGAGGGCATGCGACGGCGTCGCGTCGGTCTCCTCCTGGGGCGGCCGCGCATATCTTGCGGTGAAACGCGGCGACATGCTGCTCCGCTGCGGCGCCAACATGCACCGCGACTGCTGCGGGTAATAAATTTTTTAATGAACGGATGGCGGGAAACCGATCACCACGCCTCCAACCCGATGGGGCCGGCAAAGCCGGCGTTAATGGGCAACACCATCATGCGGAAGCTTACACTGGCCAGCGGCGTCGCCGCTCTGGCCCTGATGACCTGCGCCTTTCCGGCGGCGGCGCAACAGCGCGCTTTCGACATCCCCGCCGTCGATGCGGTGAGCGCGATGAGGCTCTTCGCCCTGCAGACGGGCCAGCCGTACATCGAGCCGCCCGCGGGCGCGCGGCGGATCACGGTCAACCCGGTGAAGGGCGACTTCACGCCGGAGGAAGCGCTGGCGCGCATGCTGGCGGGCACCGACCTGGCCGCGACCCAACAGACCACCGTCGTGTTGCAGCTGGTGCCAAAGCCGACCGCGGCGACGCCCCCTGCCGAGGCCCAGAATGTCTCCGGCATCCTCAGCTCGGCTGCAAAGGACGATGCATCTCGCCTGCTGTCTGGTGAAGGCCTGCCGCGATGGGGGACGTTGAACGCCGAGGAGGCGCTCAACGCGCTGCCGCAGTTCGTCGGCGACAAGACCGCCTTCTCCAACAGCGACGGTGACGGGACCGCCACCGCCAACCTGCGCGGCCTCGGCGCTAACCGCACCCTCGTCCTGGTCAATGGTCGCCGCTACATCCCAAGCGGTCTGTCTCAAACCGTGGACCTGAACACCATCCCGACCTTCCTCATCGAGGGCGTATCGAGCGCCGGCGGCGTCGAAGCGGGGACGGACGGCCTGGCGGGCGCGATCGACTTCCGCCTGCGCAAGGTCGACGGCCTGGAGGTCGGCGCTGACTACGGCTTGACCGGACGCGGCGATGGCGAACGCTTCGCCGCACACCTGGCCCTCGGGACCGACTTCGCTGGCGGTAAGGGCCATCTGACGGCCTACGGCGAGTACCTCGATCGCAGTGCGATCTCGCAGGGCGAGCGCGCCGTCTCGAGCGTGCCGCTGGCCGACCAAGGCGGCAAGCTGACGCCGGTGATCTCCACGAGCACACCGGGCGGTCGCTTCGTCATCGCTCCGACGATCACCGTTCCGGGCGCGCGCGGCGTGCCGACGGTCGTCGTCAACCGCGCCGCCGGCACCACCTTCGGCAGCAGCCTCGGCGCCACATTCTCGGCTCCCGGCGCGACCTCGCGAAACTACTCCGTCGATGACGGCTACAACGCCGCGCCCGACATCTACCTGCAGACGCCCCAGACCCGGTGGTCGATCGGCGCCTTCGGCGAATACGAGGTCAATCCGCAGATCACCGCCTATGCCGAACTGGCCTATTCGGGCAACACCGTCACCACCCAGCTCGCACCTACGGAGATCACCGGCCGCTTCCGCATCAACACCGCGGCTAACGCCAAGTTCTTCACGGCGGCTGATAACGCCGCCATCGCCGCCATCGACGCGAACGAAGAACTCATTCGCGCCGCCTTCGTCGCCACCGGCGTTCGTCCCGACACGACCTACACGACCAACTATTATCTGCCGGGCGCGGGTGTCGCGATCCTCGATATCTATCGCCGCCTCAGCGAGGTCGGCGCACGGACGAGCGAGTACGACCGCCGCGCGGTGCGCGCCGTGCTTGGCGTGAAGGGCCAGCTGGCGCCACGTTGGAGCTATGACGCCTATTTCAGCTATGCCTCGACCCGCGACGCCAACACCCAGCAAGGCGGGGTTTCTCTGACCGCCTTCACCAAGGCGGTGGAGCTGGCGACGATCAACATCTACGGGCCCGGCAGCCTGACTCCGGAGATGGTTCGCTCCATCGCGGTTGTGCTGCAGAACAACGAGCAGTCGGACCTGTCGGTGGCGCACGCCTCGACCCAGGGCGAGCTCTTCAACCTAGGCCTGGGCGCCAAGGACGCCACGGTCACCGTCGGCGGCGAGTATCGTCGCAACTCGGGTCGCTACACGCCTGACGCGCTTCTGCTGACTGGCGATGTCGTCGGCTTCTCGGCTGCGACCGCCGCCAACGGTCATTACGACGTCCGCGAGGTGTTCGGTCAGCTCGAGGTCCCGATCGCCGCGGGTCGTCCGTTCATCGACCTGCTGCAGGTAGACGGCGGCCTGCGCTACTCGGACTATTCGCTCGACGCCGTGGGTTCGACCTACACCTATGACCTCGGCGGATTCTGGGCCCCCAATCAGCAGATTGGCTTTGTCGCACGCTACGAGCGCGGCACCAGAGCGCCCAGCCTCGGGGAGCTGTACGGGTTCAACGGCAACGCTTATTTGAAGGCCGAGACCTCCAAGAGTCTCATCCTGGGCGCGGTGTTCACGCCCAGCGCCGCGCCGGGCCTAAGCACATCGCTCAGCCACTTCTCGATCGATGTCTCGGACATGATCCTGCAGAGCCAGATCGCCGCCACGCCCAACAGCAATCTCGCCTCTCAGAAGACATCCGGCTGGGACCTGCGGGCCGACTACAGCCGACCGCTTGCGTTCGGAGCGTTCTCCGATCGCAGCCTTCTGCAGGTGTCGGTGACGGGAGCCTATACCGACAAGAACGAGCTGCGGACTGGCGGCGCGTCCTCCTCGCTCATCGACCTGGCCGGCAAGTTCAGCTCGTCGACGGGCACGCTGCAGGCCAAGCAAAAGTGGGTTTCGACCCTCGCCTGGCAGGACGGCCCGCTGACGACGAGCCTTCGCTGGCGTCATCTCGGCGCGGTCAAGGACGGCGATCCCTCGACGACCTACGCCGTGGAGAAGATCGACGCCTACAATCTGTATGATCTCTCGGTGTCCTACGCCTTCGCCAACCAGGTTCGGATTACCGCCGGGATCAACAACCTGCTCGACGAGCCGGCGCCGGTCCTTGGGTCAAACCAAGATCAGGGCAACACCTATCCGAGCGCCTACGACGTCCGCGGCCGCGACGTCTTCATCTCAACCAAGGCGCGGTTCTGATCCACTCCGCCAGCTGCCTGGCGTCGTATTCGATCCCGCACCTAGAGCGGGATCGGAGCGCCGCGCCATCGACCAAGCCCTCGGCGCAGTCGCGCCGGGGGCATTTTCCTGAGAGCCGCACCATGTTGACCACGCCGGAAGAACGCTCGATCTCGGACGAGCGAGACGCTCTGTTCCAGCGCGAACTGCTGGCGCCGGAAATCCTGCTCGACAACGCCAGGGTCGCCTCGACGTTCGTGATCTTCGGCTCGGCGAGAACCCCGCCGATCGATAGCCTTTTGATCGTGAAGGATCGGCGCTCCCCGTACGAAGAGGCCCGGGCGCTAGCACGCCTTGCCAGCGCATCGCCGCCGGACGAGGACGGGCGACGCCAGTTCGTCGTCTGCTCGGGCGCTGGACCATCGATCATGGAAGCGGCCAACCGGGGCGCCGCCGACGTCGGCAGCGCCTCGATCGGCCTAGGCGTCGCAGTCCCCTGGGAGGATGGTCCCAATCCGTTCGTCACGCCGGAGCTGACCTTCCAGTTCGAGAACTTTCCGCTCCGCAAGCTCCACTTCGTCCTTCGAGCGAGGGCGATCGCGGTTTTCCCCGGCGGCTTTGGCACGCTCGACGAGCTGTTTGAGGTCCTGACGCTGATCCAGACCGGCCGGATCCCGATCATTCCGATCGTCCTCTTTGACGCCAACTTCTGGCGAAACGCCGTGGGCTGGGAGACGCTGGTCGAACGCGGCATGATCGACAGGCGCGACCTGAACCTGATCCGTTTCGTATCGTCGGCCGAAGAGGCCTGGGACGCCGTTCAGTCGTACTATGCCGCGACGGCCGAACCGATCTGGCACCGCTCCGCAGCTTCTGATCCGGCGAGCGAAGCCTAGGCCCAAGCCCCTTCCGCGATGCCCATCCAACCGAGACTAGGCGGAGAGAACCCCATCCTCGCTAGCACCGATCGACTTCCGGCAGCTCGGCGGAAGCAGAAGCATGCAGATTGCAGCTTCACCCACAGCTAGGTCATCTTTGAAAATGAGACCGTAAGGACAATTTGTTACCCAGCGGCCATGCTTGATCTTTCGACTGCTCTTCGGGCCGCCCGAGCGACCAGTATCGTAGCCAGGCTTTCGGCTATGGCGATTGAAGTCGATCAAGCTATCGCCGACTACCCCGCCAAGGCCGACACGCGTTACCTGCAACGGCTCACCGACCAGCAGCGACGTCTGGCAAATCCGGACCTCGAATTGATAGGCGCCGTGGCGGTCAGCCTCCACCGCGCCGATCCGTCGGTGCGCGCCGAAATGCAACGCCTTGAGCGATCGATTTCTGAACGCCCTCCATTCCTAGGGCGCCGCTCCAGCGCGCCCACACCAACAGCTTGACCAGCACGCGAGTCAGCTCAGCCGCACACCATCGTGCCATCGCCGTCACGAGGTTTGAGGGTGTGGAGCGGGCCGCGGATGGCCGATCCGGCGCTCATACGACCGGTCATGGCAGCAGCGATCGGCGCAGTTCAGGGACTGCGCGCGCCAGGAGATCCGACACCATCGCGGAGAAGTAGTCGGCGCCCTCGGGGCCCAGGTGAGTGTGGTCGTAGACGATGCTGACCCGCCCCTGCGGACCATCGGCCGGACGCCCGGGCGATGCGACCGTCGCCTTGGGCGGCGGCTCGCTGGCGATCGTGTCGCCCGACCGTGCGACGGCGACGGCTGCCTCCGACGGCGCGCGCTGAGCAAAGCGCATGGATTCCACCGGCCCGAGCTTGGCCACCGCCTCGGCGCTCGCCCGGTTGAGGTCGATCAGCGGCGCGCCCGTTTCGCGCGCGACGTCGCGGATCGCCTGCGCCCAAGGTTCCAGGCTGTTGTCCAGCCGACCGCCTACGAACTGCCTTCGGGTCAAAGGCGTCACCAGGACGGGCGCCGCGCCGATCGCTCGAGCCTCTTCGACATAGCGCCGAAGATTGGCGGGAAACTCCGTCGCAAGGTCCGTGGATCGCCCCGGCTTGCCCGGTTGGTCGTTATGACCGAACTGGATCAAGACATAGGCGCGGCCATAGCCTTGGGTCGCCAGTTCGTTGAGCGCCAGCTGCCAGTAGCCCTCCTTGCGATAGCTGCTGGTGCTCCGCCCTCCGCGGGCCAGGTTAAGGCACGAGATCTGCGCCATAACGCGGCGGCCGCAGAAGCTCGGCCCCCAACCGCTGGACACCGCCGTCGTGCTGTCGCCAACCAGTACAATCTTGGATGGCTTGGCGCGCGCTGGCTCTGCGCTCTCCACTGCGGCCTCGCCCGCGGCTGCGGCCTGGGCGAAGGCGGCCTGCGGACCGAGGAGCAGAGCAGTGATCAGGAGGGGGCGAGCCATCAGGCTCGATCGGCGACGCCGCGCCAAGCCGGTAGAGGACATGGTTCTCCTTTGCCGCCATGCGCAGACGCGGTCAGATGCAGTTTGGGCGGCTCCGTGGAGCCGCCCGCCAGATCAGTTCTTGTAGGTAAAGCCCACGGACATCCGCGAACCGCCGTACTGCACGGTCCACGGATTGGGGCTGGATTCGAAGCCGCGATCGTCCGACCCGACGCGCAGCTTGGCGGCGTTCAGGATATTGCGGGCTTCCAGATAGACCTCGAGGTTGCGATTGAGCTTCCGCGAGATCTTGGCGTCCAGATACTCGTATTTTTCCGAATAGTAGGGTTCGCTCGGATTGTAGGGGAAGCGGACGTAGTTGTTGCGGTTGGTGTTGGGCGCGTTGCTGACGGGCGACTCGCTGGTGTTGCCGCAGGGCGAGATGCAGGTCAGGGTCCGGTCCCGGGCCTGGAAGGCCAGGCGGGCTTTGGTCTTCCCATCATCGTACCAGAGCACGGCGTTGAGGAAGTACTTGGCCTGATTGGTCGGCGACAGCCCGTCCGCCGTCAGCGGGTCCATGTAGGCGACAGAGTCGCTGGACTTCGTGGTCGAGACGTTGAAGTCCATGCCGGTCTTGTTCAGACGCCAGGGCAGGAAGGTGAAGGCCGTGCGGGCCGAGAACTCCCAGCCGGACTGCACATAGCCCGGGCCGTTGGCGTAGGTAGTCAGGCCGAACTCGTAATCGGACAGCCTCTTGTCGGTGCCCGGAACGGTCTCGTCGCTGCCTTCGAACACCTTGAGGTTCTTGACCGGCACCGAGATCGGCGCGCCGACGCGAACCTTCTGTCGGAAGTAGGCCAGGCTGATCGAGGTGTCCTTGTTGGGATACCACTCGATCGAGGTGTTGTTCTTGGTGGCCTGATACGGCTTCAGGTCGGCGTTGCCGAACGTGCCGCAGGTCATGTCCTGATAGGAGCCGTCGGTGTCGGTTCCGTCGAGCTTGCGCTCGTCGTAGGTGCATTCGCCGCCCGGCCACAGGCGGTTCATCGGCGGCGGCGCGACGGTCTTGGCCCACGAATAGCGCAGCGCCACCTTGTCGGGCAGAGGCCAGAGCGCGGCGTTGTAGGACGGCAGCCAGCCCGTGTAGCTCTTGTTGATGGTCACAGGCTTGGTCACCGAGGTGGTGGTGATGCCGGCCGCCGCGCTCGGATTGAGCGGATCATAGGCGGCGGTCTTGACGGTGTAGTTGAGCTTCACATAGCCCGAGCCGGCCACTTCGGTCTTGAACATCCGGCTGCCGAGGTTGCCTTGCAGCTCCATGCCGAACGGCAGCTGTTGGCTGAACTCAGCCATCCAGTACCAGGATTTGTGGGTCTCTTCGGTTTGGTTATAGGGCTGTTTGTAGACCTTGCCATCGCTGCCCGTGCATTCCTTCAGGCAGTCGAAATTGTAGTTGGCGGCGCTAGCCAGCTGCGAGAACGCCTTTTTGACGTCGATGCTGTCCCATAGCTCCAGCCCCGAGGTCCCATCATAGCCCTGCATGAATGGGCCTTCGAGTTCCTCAAGGGAGTTCTGGAAAATGCTGACCAGCTGTTCGCGGGTGACGGTCTCGACGCCGTACAGGAAGCCGGTGCCGGTCGTCGGGTTGGGCACGTAGCCGTAGACGCAGGCGTTGGCGGCCGTCGTCGTGGCGACGTTCTCGCAGGCTCGGACATCACTGCGCAGCGTCAGGGTCGGCACATAGACACCTGCCGAGGGCGAGTAGCCGCCGCCGCCCCAGGAGTTGGCGTCGGCGCCGCGGTAGAGCACGCCCACCTTGAAGCGGGTGAAGAACGGGATGTCGGGTTTGTAGGTGATGTCGAACTTCAGCTGGTCTTCCGAGCTCTCGACCTGGCGCGGATTCCAGGTCAAGCGCCGAAGGCTGCTGTACGAAGGCTGGCCGTTGGCTGTCGGGGCCAACATCTGCACGAAGTTGGCCATGTTGGTTTCGTCGTAGCTCGACGGGGTGTCGATCGTCCAAACACCGTTGTCGAGGACGCGCATGGTGGCGTTGCCGTAGGTGTAGCTACGCGACAGACGGATGTCGTAGCGCGAGTAGGTCGCGTTGCTGCGACCGCCGCGCAGCTCCATCTTCAATGGACCGTGATCGTAATCGGCGCCGTAGGTGAAGTAGTTGGTGTCCCAGATCTGCTCGTTCTGAATGTGATCGATGCCGACCGCGGCGTTGGTGATGTCGAACGACGTCAGGTGATGGTTGCCGTCGACGACGACCGAACCCGGCACGATGTTGGCCGCCACGCCATAGATCGGAAAGGCGTTGTTCGACACGCCCGAGCCCGGCGTTGTGTCGATCGTCGAGACCCCGGCCGGCTGGCCGGTGTTGTAGATGTAGTATCCGCCGTTGCTGAGGGCCGAGAGAATGTTGGGCGTGCCAGGGGCGTAGGCGGTGTTGGTCACCAGCGAGGTTGCGGTGTAACCCGACGAGGCCCCCGTGATCACATCGACCCCGCCGCGGGTGCGCTGGCGGTTGTTCTCGACCTGATTGCGGTTGGCCACCTGGTACTTGGCGAAGATGGTCAGGTCGTCGTTGACCCTATAGTCGAAGCGAAGATCCCACGAGATGCGATCTTCGTACTGTGACCAGTTCTGGTCGCGCACCAGGTTGGGGGCATAGTCGTTCCACTGGTTGAGGCAGCTGATCTGCGCATTGATCTGGGCGGCCTGGGCGGCCTGGCGATTGGCCCCATTGCTGCCGCCGGCGATCGAAGACAGCTGCGACGAGGTCAGCAGCGGAAAGGCGCTGAGGCACTCGGCCTTGGTCTGGGCGGCCGCGGACTTGGTGTAGACATCGATTGGGGTCGGCGCGTTCCACGATCCCGACCCATTGGCCAGGGCCCAGGAATTGATCGGCTGATCAGCGCCGACGCCGTTGGCCGCGGCGGGATTGTAGGTGAAGGTCTTTTCTGGCGAGTTGTCGAAGTCAGCGAAGCGCAGATAGCCCTGGGCGTTGCTCGACCCGCCGCTGTTGAGCGAGTGGCTGTCGTTCAGCCGCTTGCTGTAGCTGACGTTGGCGATCACCCCCAGGCGATTGTCGAAGAACTTGCGGGAGGCCACCAAGCCAAGCTCCGGAGAGGCTTTGCGCGACAACGAATTGCCGGCGGCAGCGCCGCGGATCTGCAGGTAGGGCTTCTTGAAATCGAGACCGGTACGCGTCTGGATCTGCACAGTCGCCCCAAGGCCGCCGGGCGTCATATCGGCCGTCTGGCCCTTGATGACGTCCAGGCTCTTGATCATTTCGGCAGGGAATTCGCGCAGGTCGGCGCCGCGACCACCATCGCTGTTGCCGACCGCGATAGCGTAGCCCGAAGCGGCCACGCCCATGCCGTCGAGTTCGATCCGCGTCAGGTCCGGTCCATTGCCGCGGATCGACACGCCCTCGCCTTCGCCGAAGCCGTTACGCTCGATCGCCACCCCAGCCACGCGCGACATCGCCTCGTTGACGTTGCTGTCGGGGAACGAGCCGACGTCGTCGGCGACGATCGAGTCCTGAGCCGTGGCGCTGCGCTTCTTGCGCTGGATGGACGACTGCTGCGAGGCGCGCGCGCCGACGACGATGGCTTCGACCTGGGTCGGCTCCTCGCGTGAGGACGGCTGGGCGGGCGCGACTTCGGCTTTGGACTGAGCTTGCGCTCCACTCGCAGCGGCCAGGGCCGCGCTGAGCGCTATGATTGAGACAGCAGCGGCCGCACGGCCGCGCGCGCTGAGGCGCTCCATGTATTCCTCCCTCGTTTTTGTCTGGATCTCTCGCGCCCACGCGGGGCGTCACCGGCGCTAGCCGGTGGGTGCGAACGCGCGTGCGCCCGCGATCACGCGGCGAAGAGGCCGCGCGCCTGAAGCCTTCGACATGAGTTCCCTCCCCGGCTCAACGGCCGGACCAATACTCTCAATTGGTCAGACAGATTTTACCAGCGACTCACTGCAACAGCAACGCAACAATCGGCTATTTTCGCCATATTTGTGACTTTACCGCCACTTACCAAACTTCAATTTGGCCTTACCAATTTGGCGACCGCTTTAGCGACAGACCGCCCATTTGTCGCAAGTCACCCCATCAAGACTGGCGAAGCCGACCAGGTCCGAACCGCTCCACGCTCGCCCCTCGACAACCACACCGTCGACGACAACATCCGCCGCATCGACCACCACCGAGCGCGCCTCCTCGGACTTCACGACGATGTTCCTGAGCGCCAAGCCTCGAATGGGGCTGCGCGGAAGCCCGCGAACGACCAGCACGCGCTCGGTCCGCTCGACCCGGCAGTTGGACACCGAGACCGACTCGATGACCGGCGTGAACGGCCCGCCATCGCCCTCTTCGTAGTGCATCCACACCTGGATGAAGGCCTTGTCGATGACGCCTACCGAGAGACGATCGAGGTGGATATCGCGCACCACCCCGCCTCGATAGCTGTTGGTCTTGATCACCAGGGCGCGGGTCAGATCAGGACTGTCCATCTGGCAGTCGCTCACGAAGACGTTGCGGATGCCGCCCGAGAGCTCACTGCCGATCGCCACGCCGGCATGCCCGTCCTTCATGCGGCACTTTCGAATAACGACGTTCTCGCACGAGACCCCCAGGCGACGCCCATCCGCGTTACGGCCCGATTTTAGGGCGATGCAGTCATCCCCGGTGTCGAGGACGCAATGCTCGATCAGCACGTCACGGCAGGCCTCCGGATCAATGCCGTCGTTGTTGGGGCCGTGACTGGCGCAAGTGACGCCGCGGATCGTGACGTCCGTGCACTCCACGGGATGCAATTGCCAGAACGGAGCGCTGTTGAAGGTCACACCTTCGACAAGGACCCGCCGGCTGCGATAGGGCTGGAAGAAGGAGGGCCGAAGCCGGCTGCCCGCGCCAAACACCCTCGCCTCCGGCGCGACGCCTTGTTCGGCCATCTCGAAAAGCCGAGCGCGGTCGCCTTTTTGGGTCTCGGCGATCGGCAGATCCTTGTAGCGCCCAGACCAGGACCCCTTCCACGGCCACCAGTGCTTGTCGTCCGCGCCGCCGTCGATCACGCCGCCCCCGGTGACGGCGATATCCTCGGCTCCGTAGGCGTAGATCAGCGGCTGGTAGCCCATCAGCTCGACGCCCTCCCAGCGCGTGAGGACGGGGGGCAAATAACGTTCGGGCTCAGGAATGAACTGAAGCTTGGCGCCGGCCGGCACGTGCAGCTCGGTTCTCGAGGCCAGGCGGATCGGACCCGTGCGGCACACCCCCTGAGGCAGGACCACGCGACCACCGCCCGCCGCCTCGCAAGCAGCCAAGGCCCTGGCCAGATCCGCGGAGTGATCGGCGCCCGGCGCGCCATCGCTCAGACGGACGGGAAAGTCACGCTTGGGAATTCGCGGCCGCTGGATCCGGGCGACGATCGCACGACTGCGCGCGTCCACGTCTACCGAATTGGACGAATGTGCCAGCGTCGGCGCGCCAGCGAGGACCACGGCCAACAGGGTCCGGCGCGAGACAGCCATATCCGACATGACCTTCACCGCGCTCATCGCCGTCCTCCGACAAACACCAGCCGCCCGGCGAACTGGCCCGCGGCCTTGGCCGGCGCGCCGGCCGGACCGGTCAGGTCGGCCGCCTGCCCCTTTGCGCCCATGGCCGGGATCGCCTGCATGAAGCCAAGATCGGTGGCGGGGAAATCGACGCTCGTGGTCGGAAAGTCGCCCAGGCGAGCGCCCAACTGCAGATAGGGCGCGCCTTCGGAATATATCGTCAGACCAGCGCCCGCCGCACTCAACGAAACCCAGCGCGGGTCGGCAAAATAGCCCGCGCGCTGCGGCGTCGGCAGACTTGCGTCTTCGCCTGCCGCGATCGGGTAGACGCCGACCCCGGTTCCCCGTTGCCGGTTCTTCCAGACAGGCGAGGGACCGCGGAGGCGCGCGGTAACCTTGGACACATCCTGCAACGGCGAGGCCAGCCCGACGCCGTGGTAGAGGAAATCGCCGGTCAGGGCGTAGGCGTAATCCAAGGCCAGAACGCCATCGGACCTCAAGGTCCAGCGCGCCCGCTCCAGCCCGCCTGCGCCCGGCGCATCGAAGACGGCCTGCGGCAATTTCGAGTTCGGATCCCGCTCCTCCCCCGTCGAGACGGCGACCTGCGCCGCGTCGGGCGCAGCGAACCGCTCGGCCTCGTAGGCGATCCTGACCGACGCCACCTTCGGCTTGTCTCGAACGCCGGCCAGGTTGCTGATGCGAACCGCCGCGACCGATTGGGCCGGAAATGAAAAGGTGAGACCATCGCGCGGGAAGACCCGCGCACCGTCGTAGACCGTCTTCCAGATCTTCTCGTCCGCCGAGACCTCAAGCTTGAAGGCCGCCCAACCATCGGCCTCCTGACGGCCAAGATCGACCTCGATGAGATTGGCCTCGCCAGGCCGCGCGGGCCGGTAGCGCCCATCGCCCAGGTCCTTGACCGCCGCCCACCGTGGCTGAGCGCCGCTCGCCTTGGGTCGGGCGACGACGAGCCTGGGACCATCGCCAACCAAGCTCGCGCCGTCCGGGCTCACCAAGGCCTTGAGCAGCCCCGTGCGCGCGTCGAAGGTCGCGCGCGCTGAGCCGCAGGAGAGGCTGACCTCCTGGGGCAGGCGTTCGATGCGGGGCTTTGCGCAGAGAGCTTTTCCAGTGGTGGGCGCGACCACCCGGGCGGTCGGCCAGGACCACGTCCACAGGTCCTGCTCGCCGAGCGTCGCGCGGACCCGGAGCACATCGGCCTCACGCGCCGCGCGCGAAGTGGGAAGCTGCAGAGCGCCTTGTCCATGAGGCGCGATCGAGACGCCCTCGACGACACCCTGATCCAGCACCTGATCGCGCGCGCGACCGTCCGGGCCAGCGAGCTTGACCCAGCTCCAGCTGAACTTGACCCGCGCAGCGTCGGTGAAGTCGTAGTCGTTGCGAACGGTCAGACGACCATCAAACTCGCCGTCGAGGCTTGGCGGATCAATCTGGATCGGCGACCACACCTCCTTGACGGTGAAGTAGCTCGGCTCCTTCTCGTGCCGCGGCCCCACCAGGCCATCTGGTCCATAGGCGGCGTAGGTGTCGATCCGCCCGCCCTGGTCGCGACGCACGACGCCCTCGTCTGCGAGATTCCACAGGAATCCGCCCGCGCCCTTGGGGGAGCCCTTGATCGCCCGCCAGTAGTCGTCGAGACCCGATCCGCCGCCACCGTCATAGAGCCCGTGCAGGAACTCGGTCGGCATCACCAACGCCTTGCCCGATAGACGGCGCAGCAAGTCGGGGTAGCGAGGATAGTGCTTGGTGTCGACGCCACCGAACAGTTCCCAGGGATGCAGAACCGGACGGTTCTGCGGGTCGTAGAGCGCGAAATCGACGTCCAGCGCCCGGTTCCAGCCGCCCTCGTTGCCGTTGGTCCAGAGGATGATGCTGGGGTGGTTGACGTCCCGCTCGACGAGCTCGCGCACGAGCTTGCGCCCCACCTCGGTGTCGTGCGCGTGTTGCCAGCCGCTCAATTCGTCGATGACATAGAGCCCGAGCTCGTCCGCAGCTTCGAGAAAGGCCTCCTCGGCGGCGTAGTGCGACAGCCGCACCGCATTCATGTTGAGCGCGCGGATGGTGCGCGCATCTTCATAGGCGGCCTCGCGGCTGATCGCCCGACCGGTATCGGGCCGGAAGCTGTGGCGGTTCACCCCCTTGAGCAGAATCCGTTGGCCATTGAGATAGAGCCCGTCACCCTCGCGGATCTCGAAGGTCCGAAAGCCGAACCGCTTGGTGACCGCGTGAACCGCCTTGTCGCCCTCGTAGAGCGTAACGTCGAGCCTGTAGAGGTTGGGGGTTTCGGCGCTCCACAGCGCCGGAGAGGCGACGAGGCCGGTCAGTCTGATCTTGCCGGCGCCGCCGTCGGGAATAGCCGTTGAGAACGCCTCGCCCACGGCCTCACCGCTGGCCGTGCGCACCTGCCCGGTGACCCGCGTCACGGTCCTGGGCGCGCCGAGCGTGACGTCGGCCGCCAGGGTTCCGTCGGCTTTAGCGTCGATCGAGACCTGGCCGATCGACTGCTTGGGCGCAGCCTCCAGCCAGACCGGGCGATAGATGCCGCCGAACACCCAGTAGTCGCCGTGCCGTTCGGCGATGTCGGTGTCCTTGGCGGCCGACGCCTCATTCACCGTCACCTCGAGCGTGTTGCGCTCGCCGAGCTTGATCAGGTCTGTGATGTCGTAGCTGAAGCGATTGAAGCCGCCCTGATGCAAGGGCCCCGCAGACGCGCCGTTCACCGACACGCGCGTGTCGGTCATCACCCCGTCGAAGACGATGCGGACTCGGGAATCTTTCCACCCCGCCGGGGGGACGAACTCGGTGCGGTAGACGCCGGTGTCGGCGGCGCGCGGCCCCCGGTCATAGCCATACTGGTAGTGGCCAAAGCCCTCCAGCTGCCAGTTGGACGGCACGGGGATCTTGGCCTGTTCGCCGGCTCGCGCGCCGCCGTCGATCACGAAGCTCCAGTTGGTCGGCGCTTCAGGCCCAGGCCCAGACAGAAGCAAAGTCTCGGTCCGCGGCGGCTGCGCCAATGCCGCGCCAGCGCAGACCAACCAGGCCGCGGTGGCCATCCAGAAACGCTTAGCCCCGTCAACCAACGCCTGCTTCCTCCATCGCGCGGCGCCAAACGGACGCCGTCGGGTCAAGTTTTCCAGCAAACAGCCAGGGGTACGTTTTGCCTCGAACGCACAAAACGAATGGCTTGTGGTTTGACCTCTTCCGTCGGCCATATCTCGGACTGCCACCGCTGGCAATAGGGACATAACGCAGTTCTCGAAACATGACGCCGAGACCGTAGCGAAATCGCAACATCGGCAATTTTGCTCATTGCCACCGCTGGCAGAAAAGATATTGGTTCGAAAAACAACGAGACGACGGCCGCTGCCGGGCGGTCGATGACGTCGGGAGGAAACCAGAGAAAATGATCAGACAAGCTCACACGCGACGGTCCACCCGGATCGGATCCGTCTCCATTCTCGCCCTGACCATCGCCTGTGGTCTGACCTCCATGGCCAGCGCCCAGACTGCTTCGCCTGCGCCCCAACCGGGCGCTGAGCCGGTCGACGCCTCGACCGAGGTGACCGAAGTCGTCGTCACCGGCTTTCGAGCCTCCCTGAACAAGGCGCTGGTCGAAAAGCGGACGGAAGCCGCCGCCATCGACAGCATCGTGGCCGAGGACATCGGCAAGTTTCCCGACGCCAACCTGGCGGAGTCCATGCAGCGTGTGCCGGGCGTGGCGCTATCGCGCGGCGACGGCGGCGAAGGCCGCAACATCAGCGTGCGCGGCCTTGGCGCCGCATTCACGCGAGTTCGCGTCAACGGCATGGAGGCCGCCGCCCAGACCGGCGCCTCGGACATCTACGGCGCGGCAAACTCCGGCCGCTCGTTCGACTTCAACGTCTTTCCGACCGAGATCTTCTCGGCGCTGACGGTGCGCAAGACCACTTCCGCTGATGTCGAGGAAGGCTCCCTGGGCGCCACGGTCGATCTCTCCGCGCCGCGCCCTCTCGACCAGCGCGGGGACTTCGTGTTCACGGCGACGGCCCGTGGCGTCTCCAACGAGCTGGCCAAGGACGCCGACCCGCGCCTTTCGGCGCTGGTCTCCAAGACTTTCGACGACGGTCGATGGGGCGTGCTCGGCTCGTTGAGCTATCAGAAGCGCCACCTGCGCGAAGTCGGCTACTCGGCTGTCGACATCCTGTCGGCCAACACCAACGGCGGCTTCTGTTCGCCGATCGGCTTCACCCCGCAGAACCCGGCCAACAACGCGGCCAAGGGCGCGGACGCGGCCAACTGCAGCACCGGCAACCCTCGCACCAGCAGCCTTGCCGCCTACCAGACCATCTACAACGCTCGGCGGGCCGACCTGTCGACGACCGCCGGCAGCGGCGCGTTCTTCCCCCGCCTGCCGCGCTACAGCAACTCCGAGCAGGAGCAGAAGCGAGTGGGCGGCAGCTTCACGCTCCAGTTCAAGCCCGACGATCGCACCGACATCTCGCTGGACCTGATCTACAGCAAGTTCAACGTGGTTCGTGACGACAACTACATTGAGGCGGTGTCGTTCGCCCGCTCGGCCTCCAACAACGGTCAGCCGATGACGTCCGTGAAGGACGTCCAGCTGTCTTCGAACGGGTCGGTGATCTACGGCCTGTTCGACGGCGTCGACGTCCGCTCCGAAGGCCTGCATTCGGAATTCTCGACGACGTTCAAGCAGGCCAACCTCAACTTCAAGCGCGAGATCAGCGACAGGCTGAAGATCTCGGGCGTCTTCGGGGTCAACGACAGCAAGTTCGTCGACAAGATGCGCTTCCAGTATTTCATGGACGCGATCGACACCGACAACTTCTCGATCGACTACCGCGACGGCGGCAGCACGCCGATCCTCGGCTTCGGCTTCGACGTGTCGAACCCCGCCAACTACGCCTATGCTCCGGCGCTCGCCGACGGCACCGTGCTCGGCGGCTTCAGCTTCCAGAGCAAGCCCGCCAGTTCCCAGACCCAGGGGATCAAGAGCGAACTGAACCTGGACTGGGCGTTCGACGACGCCCTCACCTTCCGTTTCGGAGGCCAGTATCGCAGCGCCGAGCAGAAATCGTTCGACACCCGGATCTACACCGCCGACGCCGTGGTCAAAGCGCTGCCGGCCGGGGTGACCCTCGCCAGCCTGACCAAGCAGATTTCTGGCGTCGACAAGCTGTGGGGACGCGGCGCGCCATCGAGCTGGGCAAGCCTCGACTGGGCCAAGCTCATCGACGCCTACAATCTGGACGAGGTCAGGACCTGTCACGCCGAATGCGGCAGCCCGGACGCAGTTATCCGGGAGGAGGTCCTGGCTGGCTACGCGATGGCCGAGTTCAAATTCGACGACGTGCTGGGTCTTGGCGTGCGTGGCGATGCGGGCGTTCGCTACGTGCACACCGACCAGTACACTGCGGCCAATGTGGCGGTCACCTCGGCCGCCTCGCCGACGGGGGTCACCGGCCAGCGCGGCTCGGTGGATCGTTCGTATGAAGACTGGTTGCCGTCGGCCAACCTTGTCGTTGAAGCCACGCCTGACCTGCTGTTCCGGTTCGCTGCGTCCAAGGTCATGGCTCGCCCCGACCTCGGCTCGCTGACGCCCAGCAGCGGCGTCAACCCTGTGACCCGCACCGGGACCGTCAACAACCCCTATCTCGACCCGATCCGCGCCAAGACCTTCGATGCCAGCGTGGAATGGTACTTCCACTCGGGCGCCCTGCTGTCGGCCGCGTTCTTCTACAAGGACATCGACACCTACATCCAGCGCGTCAGCACCCAGACGCCGTTCAATCAGCTGGGGCTGCCCGTGGAGTTGCTGGCGGGCAGCAACACCAGCGCCGACGAGCTGTTCACGGTCTCCACGCCCTTCAACACCAAGGGCGGCCCGCTCAAGGGGCTCGAGCTCAACGCCCAGGTGCCGCTGTTCTTCCTGCCCGGCAAGTGGAGCAACTTCGGCGTCCTGGCCAACTACACCTACGTGACCTCGGAGATCGACTACATTCTGGCCAGCGTCAACGGCGTGCCGACGGTGACCACCACCGCGGACCTGGTCGGCCTTTCCAAGAACACCGCCTCCGGCACCTTCTATTACGAAGACAACCGTTTCGGGGCCCGGGTCACCGCCAACTATCGCGGCAGCTACATCCGAGGCATCCCGGCCTCGGCAGGCAGCGACCTGCAAGGCAATGCGCCGACGCTCTTTGTCGATGCTTCGGCCTCGTATGAGATCAGCGATCGCGTGAAGCTGATCCTCGAGGTCCAGAACCTCACCGACGAGCAAAACCGCCTGTACGTCGACAGCGTCCGCAAGGACACGCTGTTCGAGACCCGTGTGGGCCGCAACTTCACCTTCGGCGTCAACTACCGTTTCTAGGCTCCCCTCCTGGGGCCGCGCTCCTGCGGGCGCGGCCCCTTCTTTTTCGAGCCTTCGACAACTTCGGCAGCCTTGCCTGCCTTGATCTTTTCCGCGCGCTCAGATCGAGGCGCAGCTCATAGGGGATGAAGGCCCAGTGCCCCTTTCTACGGACGACCAGAGCTCGGAGATCGACGGCGCCATCCACGGCGTCGACCCGCGCGACCACGTCGCCACCGCCCTGCGGCCCCTCAGCGCCGGGGAAACCGTTGATCTGCACGGCCAATCGATCCTGGTGCGGAGCGAGATCCCCAAGGGTCACAAGATCGCCGTCCGCGCCGCCGCGAAAGGCCAGGACGTGCTGAAATACGGCTGGCCGATCGGCCGGGCCACCAGCGACATAGCCGTCGGCGACCACGTGCACGTCCATAACGTCGAGACCCGGCTGGAAGGCGTCGAGGGCTACGCCTACGCCCCGGCCGCCACGGACAACACCGAGGTGGTCGGCGAGCGCAGCTTCCTCGGCTATCGCCGCAAGAATGGCCGGGTCGGCACCCGCAACGAGATCTGGGTGCTGTGCACCGTCGGCTGCGTGGCCAACACCGCCCGCCGCATCGCCGAAAAGGCCAACGCCCGCTTCGCCGGCCGCGTCGATGGCGTGTTCGCCTTCCCCCACCCGTTCGGCTGCTCGCAGTTGGGCGACGATCTTTCCCACACCCGCCAGCTGATCGCGGGCCTGGCCGCCCATCCCAACGCCGGCGGCGTGCTGATCCTGGGTTTGGGCTGCGAGAACAACCAGCTGAAGGCGCTCCTGGAAAGCGCGCCCGACCTCGATCCCGAACGGCTGCGCTCATTCACCACCCAGTTCGTCGAGGACGAATATGAGCAGGGCCTGGAGGCCGTCGAGGAACTGGTCGCCATCGCCGAACAGGACCGCCGCGAGCCCGCCCCGATCTCCGAACTAGTGGTGGGCCTGAAGTGCGGCGGCTCGGACGGCTTCTCCGGCGTCACCGCCAACCCGCTGGTCGGCCGCATCGCCGACAAGGTGGCCGCCGCCGGCGGCACGCCGGTGCTGACCGAGATCCCCGAGGTGTTCGGAGCCGAGAACGTGCTGCTGCAAAGGGCTGCAAGTCGCGAGATCTTCGACGAGGCCGTGGCGGTGATCGACGACTTCAAGCGCTACTTCATCGACAACAGCCAGCCCATCTACGAGAACCCCTCGCCCGGCAACATCGCCGGCGGCATCACCACCCTGGAGGAGAAATCCCTGGGCGCGGTGCAGAAGGGCGGCCGCGCGCCGCTGGTCGAGGTGCTGCGCTATGGCGAGCGGGTCGGCCTGCACGGCCTGACCCTGCTCGAGGCGCCCGGCAACGACGCGGTGTCGTCCACCGCCCTGACAGCCGCCGGCGCCACGGTGATCCTGTTCACCACCGGCCGCGGCACCCCTCTGGGCTTTCCCGCCCCGACGCTGAAGATCGCGTCCAACAGCGCCCTGGCGGCCCGCAAGCCGTCGTGGATCGACTTCGACGCCGGGGTGGTGCTGGACGGCCAGACCATGGACCAGGCCGCGGGCTCCCTTCTCGATCTGGTGGTCGCCACCGCCTCGGGCCAGGAGACCAAGGCCGAGCGCAACGGCGAGCGCGAGATCGCCATCTGGAAATCGGGAGTGACCCTTTGACCCCTTCGCTGGACCGTCTTTCGAGCGGCAGCGTCTTCGGCGCCTCGCCGAGGGTGCAACTGCCTGCCTACGACCGCGACAAGGTCGAGATCGGCGTCGTCCACTTCGGCCCCGGCGCCTTCCACCGCGCCCACCAGGCATTCTATTTCGATCGCCTGCTCGAGAGCGACCCACGCTGGGGGATCTGCGCCGTGTCGCTGAAGAGCCCTGGCGTGCGCGACGCCCTTGGCCCCCAGGACGGCCTCTACACCCTGGCCCAGCTCGACCGCGAGACCAGCTTCCGGGTCATCGGCTCGATCCTCGAAGTGCTGGTCGCGCCGGAAGACCCGCACGCCGTCTTCGCCCGCCTGGCCGCGCCGCAGACCCGCCTCGTCACCCTGACCGTCACCGAGAAGGGCTACACCCTGACCGGCGAGGGCAAGCTCGATACGGCCCACCCCGACATCGTCCACGACCTGGCCTCGCCCGGCCAGCCGGTCAGCGCCGTCGGCTACATCGTCGAGGGCCTGCGCCGCCGCTTCGCCGCGGGCCTTGCGCCCTACGCGGTCGTGGCCTGCGACAACCTCGCCGACAACGGCTGGCGGCTGAAGGCGGCCGTGATCGCCTTCGCCCAGGCCGTGGATCCTGCCCTGGCCGCCTGGATCGAGGCCAAGGCCGCCTTCCCGCGCACCATGGTCGACAGCATCACCCCGGCCACCGACGACGCCCTGCGCGCCCGCGTCCAGGCCGCCACGGGCCTGGCCGACGCCTGGCCGATCCAGCGCGAGGCCTTCACCCAGTGGGTGGTCGAGGACGTGCTGGGCGACGGCGCTCCGGACCTCGCCTCGGTGGGCGTGACCCTGACCGACGACGTGCGCGGCTTCGAGCGGGCCAAGCTGCGCCTGCTTAACGGCGTGCACTCCACCCTGGCCTATGCCGGCCTGCTCAAGGGCCACGAGACCGTGTTCCAGGCGGTGGGCGATCCGGCGTTGGAAGCCCTGGCCCGCGACCTGATGGTCCAGGACATCATCCCGACCCTGACCGCGCCGCGCGGCCTGGACCTGCCCGCCTACGCCGAGGCCATCCTCGACCGCTTCCGCAACCCCGAGATCCGCCACCTGCTGAGCCAGATCGCCTGGGACGGCTCGCAGAAGCTGCCCTTCCGCATCCTCGGCACGGTGAAGGACGCCCTGGAGGCCGGCCGCAGCGTCGAGCGCCTGGCCGTACCGATCGCCGCCTGGTTCCAGTTCCTGAAAGCCCGCGCCGCCGAGGGCGTCGCCGTCACCGATCCGCTGGCCGACCGCCTGCTGGCCGTGGTCCAGGCTCTGCCGGGAGAGGCGAAGGGCGACGTGGCCGCCTTCCTGGCGGTGGAGGCGGTGTTCCCGGCACAGCTGGCGGCCGACGACAGGTTCTTCGACGCCCTTCAGAAAGCCTATGCCGATCTCGACCTGCACGCCGGCCTGCTGGCTGGCGCTGCGTAGGACAAGCCCTTGCTGTCGAGCCAAGAGATGAGCCACGATCCTCGCCTCCCATCGCCGATCGCCTCTCCCGCCCAACGCGTGGTGCGGGTCGACAGCCAGCCTCAGACGACGGCGGAGGATCTCGGCCGGTCGATCGTGACGGGTCGATACGATATCGAGGTCTTTCCGAGCGAACAGGAGATCACCCAGCGCTATGGCGTTTCACGCGCCACGGCCAGGGACGCCGTGAAGATCCTGGCGGCCCGGCGCCTGATCCTGCCGCGCGCCGGCGGCCGACGGGCGGTTGTCGCCACCCAGGACCAATGGCCCCTGTTCGACCAGGAAATTCTTGGCTGGCTGCTGAAGGCCAAGGGCGCCTGTCGGCTCAGGATTGAGCTCATGCAGGTTCGCAGAAGCGTCGAGCCGGCCGCTGCGGCCATGGCTGCAGCATCGGCCTTGCCGGTCCAGCGCGGCGCGATTGAGGCGGCCTTGGCCACCCTTGAAGGCGCTTCGGGCAGAGAGGAAGTTCGCGACGCCGAGTTCGCTTTCCATGCCGCTATTTTGGATGCGAGCGGAAATCGCTTCTTCCAGCAGATCCGATCCATCGTCGCCGCAACGCTCGAGCTCGCGCCCGTAGAGGACGCTCAGCCACACCTGGAAGCCCGAGACCAGGCGGCCGAGCGACTGATCGCCGACGCGATCAGAAACCACGACCCCGCCCGCGCTCAGGCGGCGATGGCCGAGGTGCTCGATCGCCTACTCAGCGAGGCCGAGGCGGCAGCGCCGGCCAAAAGGTCGATGCGCTACATCCCCCGCTACGGCCCGGATGCTTGATTTGACCTTCTCGCCAGAGCCTCGGCCCGCGCAGCCGATCGCCTGGCGCCTTCTCCGATCTTGCCCAGACGAACCGATAGGCCCCACACCATGACCCGCCCTCTCAAGCTGGACGACGACAGACTCTTTCCCGCCGATCCCTCCGTGCGCAGCGTCGCGCGCGAGCTCTATGCGACCGTCGCGGGCCTGCCGATCATCAGCCCGCACGGCCACACCGATCCGGCCTGGTTCGCGACCAACGAGCCGTTCCGCGACGCGACCGACCTTTTGCTGGCGCCCGACCACTACATCTACCGGATGCTCTACAGTCAGGGCGTGGCGCTGGACGACCTGAAGGTTCCCCGCAAGACGGGCGTCCCGGCCACCGATCCGCGGGCGGCCTGGAAGCTGTTCGCCGAGAACTTCCACCTCTTCCGCGGCACGCCGTCGTGGATCTGGCTGAACCACGTGTTCTCTAAGGTGTTCGGCTTCACCGAGTTCCTCGGCGAGGACAACGCCGACGCCTATTTCGACGGCATCAACGAGGCCCTGGCGACCGACGCCTTCCGCCCGCGCGCCCTGTTCGACCGCTTCAACATCGAGACCCTGGCCACCACCGAGGGGCCGCATGATCCTCTGAAGCACCACAAGGCGATCCGCGAAAGCGGCTGGGGCGGCCACGTCATCACCGCCTATCGCCCCGACGCGGTCATCGACTTCGAAGACGAGCGCTGTCCTCGCGCCCTGGAGCGGTTCGCCGAGGTGTCAGGTCAGGACGTCTACAGCTGGAAGGGTTATCTCGAGGGCCATCGACTGCGCCGCCAGGCCTTCATCGAGGCCGGCGCCACTTCCTCCGACCACGGCCATCCCACCGCAGCCACCGCCGACCTTTCGGACGTCGAAGCTGAAGCGCTCTTCGACCGCCTTCTGATGGGGGATGTAACCCCTCAGTCGGCTGAGCTCTTCCGCGCCCAGATGCTGACCGAGATGGCCAAGATGAGCCTCGAGGACGGCCTGGTTATGCAGATCCACCCCGGCTCGCACCGCAATCACAATGTCGGTCTGCTGCAGAGCCACGGTCGCGACAAGGGCGCCGACATCCCGATGCGCACCGAGTATGTGGATGCGCTGAAGCCGCTGCTGACCCGCCTGGGCAACGACCCGCGCCTGTCGATCATCCTTTTCACCCTGGACGAGACGACCTACAGCCGCGAACTGGCCCCGCTGGCCGGCCACTATCCGGTGCTGAAGCTGGGTCCGTCCTGGTGGTTCCACGACAGCCCGGAAGGCATGATGCGCTTCCGCGAGCAGGTCACCGAGACCGCCGGCTTCTACAACACCGTCGGCTTCAACGACGACACCCGCGCCTTCCTGTCGATCCCCGCCCGCCACGACGTCGCCCGCCGCGTCGACAGCGCCTTCTTGGGCCGCATGGTGGTCGAGCATCGCATGGACCTGGTCGAGGCCCAGGAGCTGATCGTCGACCTCACCTTTAACCTGCCCAAGAAGGCCTACAAGCTTGACGTCCCCGGGATGCTCAGGCGCGCGCACTGAAGCGCGCTTAGGTCAGGGATGATCATGATGACCGGTCAAACCTCACGACGCGCCCTGCTAACCCAGGTCGCCGCGGCCGCCCTGACAGGGCTGCTGCCCTCATCCGTCCTCGCGGCGGAACGTCTGGACCCCTGGGCGCGAGCGCGATGGATCGCCAAGACGGTTCGGGCGCCGGCCTTCCCCAAGCGCGATTTTCCCGTCACCCAGTTCGGCGCCAAAGGCGATGGCCTGTTCCTGAACACCAGCGCCTTCGCCGCGGCGATCGAGGCGTGCGCGAAGGCAGGCGGCGGCCGCGTGGTCGTGCCGGCGGGGCGCTATCTCACCGGTGCGATCCGGCTGAAGTCCAACGTCAATCTGCATGTTACCGAAGGCGCCACCCTGCTCTTCAGCACGGAGCCGACCGACTATCCGATCGTCTTCACGCGGTGGGAGGGGACGGAGGCGATGAACTATTCGCCGCTGATCTACGCCTACAAGGAACGCAACATCGCCATCACCGGCGAAGGGACGATCGACGGCCAAGCCAGTCCCGAGCACTGGTGGTCGTGGAAAGGACGCTGGGGCGGCAAGGAAGACTACGGCTGGCGCCCGGGCATGCCTGATCAAAAGCCTTCTCGGGCGGCGCTGTTCAAAATGGCCGAGGACGGTGTCCCGGTCGAACAGCGGGTGATGGGCGAGGGCCACTACCTACGGCCGCCGACCATTCAGCCCTACGACTGCGAGAACGTGCTGATCGAAGGCGTCCAGATCCGCCGATCTCCATTCTGGAACATCCACCCTGTCCTGTGTCGGAACGTCATCGTCCGCGGTGTCGACGTCATGAGCCACGGCCCCAACAACGACGGCTGTGACCCTGAAAGCTGCGACCTGATGGTGATCGAAGACTGCGTCTTCGACACCGGCGACGATTGCATCGCCATCGACTCGGGGCGGGACGCCGACGGGAGACGCCTGGCCACGCCATCGCAGAATATCCTGATCCGAAACTGCACGATGAGGCGAGGTCACGGCGGCCTCGTCATCGGCTCGGTGATCGCCGGCGGGGTCCACCACGTCTTCGCCGAAAACTGCGAGCTCGACAGTCCCGATCTGATGTACGCCATCCGCTTCAAGAACAACGCCGCGCGTGGCGGCTTGCTCGAGCACTTCTACTACCGAGACATCAAGGTCGGGCAGGTGAGTCACGCGGTCATCACCTGCGACTTCAATTACGAGGAAGGCGCCCGCGGAAAGTTCAAGCCCATCCTGCGCCATGTCAGGATCGAACGGCTGACCGCCAAGCGCGCCTTTCGGGTGATCGACAGCCAGGGGCTGCCCGACGCGCCAGTGACCGACATCGAGCTTCGCGACTGTCGCTTCGAGGGCGTCACGGCGCCGAGCGTGATCGCATTCACCGAAGGGCTCAAGCTCGCCAACGTGAAGGTCAACGGCGACATCGTGGCGAGCCTCTGATCCATGCGGGACACCTTCGCACTTTCGTTCACGCGCGGTCGGTCCCGCGTGCTGCAGGCGGCGCTTCTGGCGGCATTGGGCCTGCTGGCCTCGTCCCTCGCGCCGGCAGAGGCCAGCGAGGCTGGTTCAGGCTGGGTCAGCGCCTGGTCGACCGGGCTGATGACCGCCGATGCAGCCCATCCGCCGCCCTTTGCCCAGGGACCGACGACGGTTCGCCAGGTTGTGCGATTGACCGGCGGCGGCAAACGCGTCCGACTGCGGCTTTCCAATGCCTTTGGGTCAGGGCCGCTCCAGATCGACGCCGCGCGCCTGGCGCTATCCAGCAAGCCGAAATCGGCCGCGATCGATCCGAGCTCCGTCCGCAAGGTTACGTTCGATGGTCGCGACTGGGTCATCATCCCACCGGGCGCGGTCTACCTTTCGGACCCCGTGGACATGCCGGTGGCGCCTTTGGCGCGTTTGGCCGTGACCCTGCAGTTTCCGGTCGCACCGCCCGGTGCGACGATCCATAGGGCCGCGCGCACGACGACCTACCTCGCCGCCGGGGCCGATCCGAGCGCCGCTGACCTCCCCGCTGCGGCGACGATTCTGCAATGGCTTCAGCTGTCTGCCGTAGAAGTCGAAAACCCGAAAGCCGTCGTCATCGCGGCGTTCGGCGACTCCATCACCGACGGGAGCGGAACGCGCGACAACAGCTATCAGCGTTGGCCTGACCTTTTGGCGGAACGGCTGCAGGCGGACCCGAAGCGACGTCACTGGGCGATCATCAACGCCGGCATCGGCGGCAACCGGCTGTTGAAGGACGGGCTGAGTCCGAGCGGTCTGGCCAGGCTGGACCGCGACGCCCTTTCCCTCCCCGGCGTCCAGACGCTTATCGTCCTCATCGGGGTCAACGATATCGGGTTCGTGTCCCGCGAGGGGCCTGTAACCCCCGATACGCGCCAGGTCGTGGTGGAGGGATTAAAGAGCGGCTATCGGCAAGTGGTCGAACGGGCGCACGCTCGCGGAGTGCGGGTCGTCGGCGCGACGATCCTGCCTTTCGGCGGCGCCAAGGCCTATCGCTCGGACGCTGACGCAGACGCCGATCGCCAAGCCGTCAATGACTGGATCCGCACGTCCGGCGTGTTCGACGCCGTCATCGATCTGGACGCCGTTGTGAGAGATCAAGATCGCCCCGCCACGCTTCGGGCCGAGTACGACAGCGGCGACCATCTTCACCCGTCCCCCGCGGGCTATAGAGCGATCGCAGACGCTATTCCGCTGGACCTTCTGGTTGCCAGGCGCAGGTGAGTCAGACGGTAGCAGGCGGGCCGTCACCGCGCGGCTCTCTTGCCTGGAGAGAGGACGCGCGCCTCCTTCGGAAGATAGGCTAGGGGCTGAAGCACTCGACACACGCTCACGATTGGCTAAAGCGTTTGAAGGTTTGCCATGTACGCTTGATGACCAGAATTCTGCCCACTGACGCCTCCATCGCCGATGTCGCCGAACGCTGTGGCGTCTCGGAACGGACTGTCTCGCGTGTCCTGAATGGATCGGCGGCGGTGAACGCCCGGACCCGCGCCATGGTCCAGGAGGTGATCGACGCCTTGGGCTATAAGCCAAGCGCTCGCGCCCGCGCGCTTGCCACGGGCCGCTCCAATCTCGTCGGCTTGATCCACGACGACCCCAACGCCCTCGTTCTCGACCCTGTGCAGCGTGGCCTGACCGCCATGCTGGGCGCGCAAGGCATCGAGCTTGTCGTCCACCCCTGCCGGTATGGATCGAGTGATCTGCTCGATGACGTTCGCGGCTTTGTCCAGCGCTCGCGTGTCGACGGCGTGATTGTCCTGCCGCCGGTCTCGGAATTGGCCGAACTTCATGACGCGATCGCGCAGACGGGGACGCCTCTGATCGCGATCGCCAGCGTCCCCATTGCCGGTGCCGACATGCTGCTTCCGATGGAGCGCGAAGCCGCACGCGATCTGACGCGCAGCCTGATCGAACAGGGCCATGAAGACATCGCCTTCGTCTCTGGCCGGCCAGCTTTCAACTCGGCTCAGCAGCGACGCCTCGGCTTCCTCGACGCCCTGGACGAAGCGGGCCTGAAGCCGTTCAGCATCACGGCCGGCGACTACAGCTTCGAGTCCGGACTTCGCTGCGCCACCGAGATATTGGACACCGCCAACCGACCCACCGCGATTTTCGCGGCCAACGACTTCATGGCTGCGGGGGTCCTTCGTGTGGCCCATGGCCTCGGGATCGTGGTGCCGGACGACCTTTCGGTCGCCGGGTTCGACGACAGCAGCATCGCCCAGGTCGTCACCCCGCCGCTGACGACGATCAATCGCCCGATGCGGACAATTGCCGAGCGGGCCGCCCAGCGGCTGCTTCTCCATCTCGAAGGCGGCCGACCGGCGCCGTCCGACACCACGCAGATCCCGCTATCGGTGGTCGTGCGTCAAAGTACAGGCCCTCGGCGCGCTTGCTAACGGCCGCCCAGACAGGCCAAGGCGCCCTAACGGCGCGGATATCGCTCTCGCACCAGCAACTGCACTTCGCGGTAGGAAAAGGATGCAGGGCGACCGACCAGAAACCTCGGCGCGAAATGGGCTATCAGCTTGTCCCCTGGCTCAAGTGCGACGCGCACTTGACGGCGCGCGCGGCCTAGATCGTGCGCGGCCGGATTTTCGAAGCCCCATTCGGCAATGAGCCTGGTCACCATCCGCTCCAGACGCGCCCTTCGCGCCTCGCCCTGGCATTGCGTCCGCACGTAATGGGCCAGCGCTTCGAGAAAGAGTTTTTGGCAGTTCATGACCGTCATTCGCTTGGCCAGAGTCGTCTCGAGCGCGGGATAGAAGGCACCGGTTTCGTGAAGGCGCCGGTAAAAGGCCGCGGCCTCGTCCAGGAGAAATCCCTCTGACACTTCTTCCTCGGAGGCGATGAAGAGAAAAGCGGGAGCAGGCTCGCTAAGGTCCACCAGCTTGAAGAGATGCAGGCCAAAGCAGAGTGCGAAGACCCTCCCAAGTTCAGCGATGAGCAATATTGCCCGCAACTGGGGACGCGTTGCTCGCCTCGTCCCGACCTCCAGGAAGCGGACCTTCCCGACTTCGGCGTTGAGTCAGGTGCGGGCGTTAGGCGGGCGCACCGCCGCTGCTGGCGGAAACCACGAACCTCAATCCCGCCGATTGCCGCCGCTTGTTTCTCTTTCTACGCCTGGATGATCGGCGGTCTTGCATCGATGTGCAATTGCGCGCGTCCATAGTGGGCGCTTCGCAGTTGGCTACGTGACACGAGCAGGAAATCGATCGCGGAGGCCCATCTGGCCGAGGCGCCGGGAACCGTTCGCCCCTCTCCCCTCCCCTGACTCGAGGAACAAGAGATGGCTCAGCTCAAGACCCCCTTCTCGCTCGCTCCGACAAGCGCTGCGCTCTATCTGCGGGTTTCCACTGGCCGCCAGGCCGATAGCGACCTCTCCATTCCCGACCAGCGTCGTCAGCTCAGCGCCTATAGCGAGGCCAAGACTTGGCCAGTGGCCGAGGAGTTCGTTGAGCCTGGCAATACGGCCACAGACGACCGTCGTCCGGCCTTCCAGAAGATGATCGACGCAGCGTTGACGAGGCCGCCGCCGTTTCAGGTCATCCTCGTTCACTCGTTCTCACGCTTCTTCCGTGACCAGTTTCAGTTCGAGTTTTACGCCCGGAAGCTGGCCAAGAACGGCGTGCGCATCATCTCGATCACCCAGGAAGTCGGCGACGATCCCATGGGGCTCATGGCGCGCCAGATGATGAACCTCTTCGACGAGTACCAGTCCAAGGAAAACGCCAAGCACACCCTGCGGGCCATGAAGGAAAACGCTCGCCAGGGCTTCTGGAACGGCGCTCTGCCGCCGATCGGTTATCGCGTGGTCGACGCCGAGCAGCGCGGGCTGAAGACCAAGCGCAAACTGGAAATCGATCCCATCGGCGCGGAGACGGTGCGGCTGATGTACCGCCTTGCGCTCCACGGCGCCGACGGTAGCGGACCGATGGGGGTCAAGGCCATCGCAACCTACCTCAACGATCAGGGCATCGGCACGCGGGGCGGCGGGCGCTGGGGAAACGGCTCCGTCCACTACGTCCTGACCCAGACCACCTATGTCGGCGAACACCGCTTCAATCGGCGCCACTACGCCAGCCAGGAGCCAAAGAACCAGGACGAGCAGGTGATCATGCCCGTGCCGGCGCTCATCGATCGGGACGTGTTCGATGCGGTCCAGCAAGCCATGTCCCGGCGCAATCCACGGGTCATGGCGCCACGCTTCGTGAATAGCCCCGTGCTGCTGGGCGGGATCTGCGTTTGCGGGTCGTGCGGTCGCGCCATGACCCTGCGCACGGGCAAGGGCGGCGCCTATCGCTACTACGCTTGCAGCACCAAGGCCCGGCAAGGCGCCCTTGGTTGCGGCGGCATGAGCGTGCGCATGGACCTGCTGGACGCCTCGGTCATCGACCACCTGGAAAATCGCCTGCTCAACCCGGCGAGGTTGATGACCATGCTGGAAACGATCGTCGAACGTCGGACCGATTGGAACAAGCGTCGTCATCGCCAACTCGCCGACCTGCGAAAGCGAGTGACCGAGGTCAACCAGCGCCTGCAACGTCTTTACCTTTCCATCGAGCAAGGCGTCGCCGACCCGACCGACAAGTCTCTTACGCGACGCATCGCCGAACTGAGATCGCTCCGCGACAGGGCCGAGGGCGACGCGCAGCGCGCCGCCGCTGCGATCGACCAAATCACGCCCAACCTGACGCCAGAGCTTGTCCGGACCTTCTCAGAAGCAGCCAGGGCCATGTTCCGGAGCGACAACAGCGCCTTCCGTCGCAGCCTCATCCGGGCCGTCACCCAGCGGGTAGAAGTGATCTCTCCGCTCGAGATCAAGATCTACGGGTCGCGGGCCGACTTGCTCCAGACGTTCAGCAGCGCACCTTCGTAGACTCGACTGCCCTCTACAATCGCTTCGGACAGGACGACGGCTGCGATCCGCACTGCCCCGCCGTCACACTTGACGATTTGGGGCGTTAAACCTGATCTCTTGAGACATCGGGCAGGCCAACGCCATGGATCGTTCGGCTCGAAAAATTCCGCTCGGCCACACTCAGGCCGACCTCAGCGCCAAGGCAAACGCGCTGATCACCGAGCTCCTATCTTCAGGCGCCTGCACCGAGAGCAAGGTCGCCGAACGGCTCTCAATGAATCGGCGCACGCTGAACCGGAACCTTGCAAATGAAGGATCGACCTATTCGGAGATCCTGATCTGCGTTCGACTAAGAATGCTGTGCGAATGGTACTCCTCACCAAGCATGACACTCACCGCACTCGCATCCAGCATGGGCTTCAAAAGCCTTTCCGCGCTGTGCCGGTGGCGACGAACCCACGAGGATCACGCTTGGCGCAAGGCGTTACTCGGTCCTGATGAGACCTATTGGACTGACGGCGACGCCTACGCCTTCGTCATCAAGCTCGAACCCTTGAAGCGACGGCGCAAGCAAGAGACATAACTTGGGGCTGGCGCGGCAGTGAAAGCTAGGCCGGCAACGGCGTCCACGCCCCGTGATCGCTATCCAACGGCTCGAAGCCCGCGTCTCAAAATGACAAGTCGTCTGGCTGGCGCTAAGCGGCGGCACGCCCAGAAATACAACTCAGACGATATTTCACCTTGCAGGATTCGAACCCGAATTAGTCCCTCCAGAACAACCACTTAGCCAGATTTTTCGAGCAAATGCAGGTCGAAGCGCCGCCCCCGAAAACCATTAAGCATTTGAATTTGAAAGAGTTTTATCCTTCGAAAGACCTTGGCGCGCCCTGCAGGATTCGAACCTGCGACCGTTCGCTTAGAAGGCGAATGCTCTATCCAACTGAGCTAAGGGCGCGCGCTGGCCGCGCTTAGCCCGGGAGACCCTCAGTGGGTCCAGGGCTGCTTGCGGTTGGTCGCGAAGTTGTCGGCGTAGGCCTTGATGATGCGCTTGGGAACCTTCGGCTCGAACAGCTGGAACGAGATCTCGTGCCGCTGGGCGTAGGCGATGGCCTCGTCGCGGGTTTCGAAGGTGAGACGGACCTGGCCGTTCATGTCGCTGGACTGAGTCCAGCCCATCAGCGGGTCAGGCTTGCGGGCCGAGGCCGGTTCGAACTCCAGCACCCAATCCTTGGTCTTGGCCTTGCCCGACTGCATGGCGTTCTTGGCGGGACGATAGATGCGGGCGAGCATGAGCCTCTCCAAACGGATCTGCCGGTGGTCGGAGCGGCAGGATTTGAACCTGCGACCCTCTGCTCCCAAAACAGATGCGCTACCAGGCTGCGCTACGCTCCGGACACCAGCAAGGGCTTGCTCCTACTCGGCTTTGGGGGCGAAACGCAAGCCTGCGCGGGCGGGATTTTCGACGTGGCTCAGCCCTTGGGGAAGATCCGGTGCCGCACGCGATCGCCGGGAAGCACGCCAAGCTGCCCCGCCCGGCCTCCGGCGATCTCGAGAACGCCGAGCACGGGGCCGCCCGACGGCAGCGGCATCTCGTCCAGCGGGCGAGCATTGCGGACCATCGACAGGATGCGCCCGTCCGGCCCGACATAGAGGATGTCGAGCGCGATGAGCGTGTTCTTCATCCAGAACGCCGCGCGCTGCGGCTTCTTGTAGACGAACAGCATGCCGCGGTCCGGGGCCAGCGACTTGCGGAACATCAGCCCCTTGCGCTGCTCGGCCTCGGTGGCGGCGATCTCGACCTGGAAACGGGCCACGCCTCGGCCGGTGACGATCTCCAGCGGCTCGAGACGCGGGCCGGCGGCGAAGGCCTCGCCCGCGCCCGCCAGGACCGGAACCACGCCTGCCAGCAGCCTCAGAGCGTCGCGCCGCCGCGGATCGTCGAGAAGGGCCAAGAACGCCTCGCCAGGACATGGAGAACCGGCCAGGACCCTACCCGCCCCTCGCCGACCGGAAAAGCCGCCTCAGGCGGCGGTGATCTCGGCCACGACCAGCCCCTTGGGCCCCTGGGCGAAACGGACCATGACGTCGTCGCCCGGCTGGAGATCCTCCAGCCCGCCGCGGCGCAGGGTTTCGATGTGCACGAAGATGTCGCCCGGCGCCTCGTCGCGGACGACGAAGCCGTAGCCCTTGGTGCGGTTGAACCACTTGACCTTGGCCCGCTCGGGCGGACCGGCAGGAGTCAGGGACTGGCGCGCCGCGCCGCCGAAAGCGCGCGGACCGTCACGCCGGGGCGCCGACTCGTCGAAGGTGCGACGCGGGCGCTCCAGGGGCGACGGGGCCGAGGTCTCGTCGAGGTCGACGACCTCGCTGACCTGCCAGCCCTTGGGCCGCTTGACCACGTCGCAGACGATCGCCGAGCCCTCGAGCGCCGACTCGCGGCCGCAATTGCGCAGGGAGGTGACGTGGAGCAGGACGTCCTTCAGGCCGGTCTGGCCCGGGTCGTCGGGAACGATGAAGCCGTAGCCCTTTCCGACGTCGAACCATTTCACACGGCCGCTGATGCGCACGAGGTCTTCGTGCGCGCCCGATGCATCCAAGTCGTAACCAGACATTCCGCCCCTCTGGCTCGCCCAAACAGCCCAAAGGAGCGAGCACCACAAGAATAACAGTGTTCTCGGTAAGGGAGGGCCGTCAATGGCCAAATGATGCGGTGAGCGCGCAATACGAAAGGCGCGACGTTTAGTCGCGCCTTCTATGTCGTATGGAAAACTCTGAACTCTGCGGTTGGCAGTCCCTAGGGGAGTCGAACCCCTCTCTCCAGATTGAAAATCTGGCGTCCTAACCGATAGACGAAGGGACCACTAAGCTTCGAAGAAGCAAGGTAATCCGCAGTAGTTCAAAAGTAGACGCCTCGCGACTGGCAGTCCCTAGGGGAGTCGAACCCCTCTCTCCAGATTGAAAATCTGGCGTCCTAACCGATAGACGAAGGGACCGCGTCGCCGCGAGGAGCCGGGGATATACAAAGGCTCCCCGGAGAGCGCAAGCGGTCAGATGCGATTTTTTTAATCCGTCCACATGCGCGGGTCGGCGGCGTCTTCGATCTCAAGCTGGACCCCTTCCCGGCCCATGTAATCATCGGGTTTCAGGCGGCCCACGACGTGCAGCGCACCGCCGCCCGCCAGCAGCCTGCGGCCAAGATCGGTCTCGGCCGAGCGCCAGGAGACGGCCTTGATGCGATCTCCGCTGGGTCCGACGAGGTCGACTCGCACGTGGCCGCCGCGCAGGGCCATCACCCGCTCGGGCCGCACGCCGGCCAGGGCGAAGGTCGGCTCGACATTGCCAGGACCGAACGGCGCCATCTGCTGGAACTCGCTCCAGAGGCCTCGATTGGCCGCGCGCGGCTGCACCAGGGCGTCGATCTCGACCGACTCGGCTCCCACGGCCTCCATCTCGCCGGCCAGGGCCTCCTCCAGGAAGGCGCGCAGCTCCGGAATCGAATCGGGGCGCACGGTCAGGCCCGCGGCCATGGCGTGACCGCCGCCCGCCATCAGGATGCCGGCCTCGAACGCGGCCTGCACGGCGCGACCGAGATTCACCCCCGGCTGGGAGCGACCCGACCCCTTGGCTACCCCCGCCGCGCGATCGATGCCGATCACCAGGGTCGGCTTGCGATAGCGCTCGCGCAGGCGGCTGGCGACGATGCCGACGACGCCCGGGTGCCAGTCGTCGCCGGCGACGACGATGACCGGCGCATCCGGATTGAAGTTGCTGCTGCGCTCGAGAATCGCCACGGCCTCGTCGACCACGGCGGCCTCGACGGCCTTGCGCTCGGTGTTGAGGAGGTCGAGCTCCTCGGCCAGGGCCCTGGCCTCGATGGGGTCGTCCGTCGACAGGAGACGGGCTCCGAGATCGGAGCGGCCGATGCGCCCGCCGGCGTTGATTCGCGGGCCCAGGATGAAGCCGGCATGGAACACGCTGGCCGCCCCCTGCCCCTTGGCGACCTCCAGCAGGGCCTTCAGGCCGGGATTGGCCCAGTTGGACATCACCCGCAGGCCCGTGGCCGTCAGCGAGCGGTTGAAGCCCACCAGCTGGGTGACGTCGCAGACTTCGCCCAGCGCCGTCAGGTCCAGCCATTGGCGAAGATCAGGTTCGGGCCGCGCCTCGCTGAATAGGCCGCGCCTGCGGGCCTCGCGGTTGAGGGCCACCAGGAGGATGAAGGTCACGCCGGCGGCGGCCAGCACGCCCTGCCCGCTCTGGCAGCCGGGGCGGTTGGGATTGACGACGGCGGCCGCGGCCGGCGGGTCCTCGCGCATCAGGTGATGGTCGATGACCACGACCTCCAGGCCGATCGTGGCGGCGCTGGCGATGGCGTCGTAGGCCGCCGCCCCGCAGTCGAGGGTGACGACCAGTTCCGCCCCCGTCTCGCGGATGGTCTTGAAGGCGGCGGGACTGGGCCCGTAGCCCTCTTTCAGCCGGTCGGGGATGTAGATCGGCAGTTCGACGCCCATGTGCCGGAACCAGCGCACCAGCTGGGCCGCGCTGGTGGCGCCGTCGACGTCGTAGTCGGCGAACACCATGGTCGGCCGCCCCTGCTCCAGGGCGTCGATCAGGATCTCGGCGGCCCGGTCCATGTCGGTGAAGCTGGACGGGTCAGGGAACAGCGACTTCAGGGTCGGCTGCAGATAGTCGCGCGCGCCGTCGAGGCCGACGCCCCGCGCGGCCAGGGCGCGGGCCAGGGGCTCGGAAAGGCCGTGCAGGCGGGCGATGTCGCGCGCCACGGCGGCGTCGGCGGGACGCTCGCGCCAGGCGCGACCGGACAGGGAGCGCTCGACGCCCAGAAAGGCCTCGGTGGCGGCGGGATTGGCGTGACCGTCGGCGGCCATGGCTAAACCAGCCTGAAATCAGCGTCTTGGGGCATGGGGCGACCCTATCGCCTTTGCGGGATTCGATCCATGACAGGCCGCTGCGGCGAAAGCGGACATGACCCAGGTCAAGCGCGCCTGGCGAGCTCTCCTGAAAGGCGCCTGATCGTGTGGCGACGACTTCGCTCGCCGCAGACGCCGGCGATCATGACCGCTCTAACCTCGCCCATGAATAGAGACAGCGAATCGGACGGAGCCCCCTCGTGATCACCCTCGTGTTCTGGCTGATGGCGGCGGGCATGCTGGCCGCCAGCGTGTATGCAGGCTTCCTGCGCCTGTGGCCCCTGACGGTGATCATCCTGGCGCTGTGCTGGGACAACGCCATTGTCGCCGCCGGAGCCCTGGTCGGGCCGGGCGACCTGCTCGTGGGCCTGTCGGTGCCGCGCTATGTCGCCCACGGCCTGCTGACGCCGCTGCTGATCCCGATCGTCTTCTGGATCGCCAGACTGCGCCTGCGCGCCTGGGTGTGGGTCCTGACCGCGCTGCTCGTGGCGCTCGGCGCCTATACCGAGATCTTCAACCTCGACCTGGTGCTCAAGGAGTACGGCGGCACGCTGCGCTACGCCCACGCGGCCGCCAGCCCGCCCATCCCGTCGATCGTGACGGTGCTGGTGCTGATCGGCGTCGGCGGCCTGCTGTGGCGGCGAGCCGGCGTGCCCTGGCTGTGCCTGGGCGCCCTGGCGATGTTCGGCAGCGCCGCCAGCGGCGTGTTCTGGCTCGGCAACGCCGGCGAGCTGGTGCTGATCAGTTCGATCCTGGCGACCGCGGCCGCCCTGCGCTCGAAGGCGGCCCTCGCCCGCTGACGGGCGCGCCCTTCCCTCGAAGGGCGCGCAAGCCGTCAACCGGCGGCCGTTTCCCTGGCGACCTGCTCCACTTCGTTGGCCGAGCCAAGCACCACCGGCACGCGCTGGTGCAGCTTGCTGGGCGCGAGATCGAGGATGGGCGTGACGCCATCGGTGGCCTTGCCGCCCGCGCGCTCGACGATCAGGGCCATCGGGTTGGCCTCGTACATCAGGCGCAGCTTGCCCGGCTTGCCCGGCTCGCGAGCGTCCCAGGGGTACATGAAGACGCCGCCGCGCATCAGGATGCGATGCACGTCGGCGACCATCGAGGCCACCCAGCGCATGTTGAAGTTCTTGCCCCGCGGGCCTTCCTTGCCGGCCAGGCAGCCGTCGACATAGCGACGGATCGGCGGCGCCCAGTGGCGCTGGTTCGACATGTTGATGGCGAACTCGGCGGTGTCGGCGGGGATGGTCGACGAGGCGTGGGTCAGAAGCCACTTGTCGTCGGCCGACAGGGTGAAGCCCACCACGCCCGAGGTCAGGGTCAGGACCAGCATGGTCTGGGGGCCATAGACGGCATAGCCCGCGCCCACCTGGTGGCGGCCCGGCTGCAGGAAGTCGACCTCTTCGGGCTCGCGGCCTTCCGGCGCCGGCAGGATCGAGAAGATCGTGCCCACCGAGACGTTGACGTCGATGTTGCTGGAGCCGTCGAGCGGATCGAAGGTGACCAGGTAGCCGCCCTGGCGGCCGGTGGTCTCGACATGCTCGAGCTCTTCCGAGGCGATGCCGGCGACCGGGTCGCAGGCCTTCAAGGCGTCGCTCAGCAGGTCGTTGGTCAGGATGTCGAGCTTCTTCTGCTCTTCGTCCTGGACGTTGGTGATCCCGGCCGCGCCGAGATTGCCCAGAATGGCCCCGCCGGCCACCACGCGGCTGATGCGAGCGCAGGCGGCGGCGATCTCGGTGACGACGGTCTTGACCGCGGGGCTGGAGGGATCGCCGGCGAGGTGGCTGGCGAGATCGATCAGGGCGGTCATGGAGAAGAGCCTTAGACTGTACGAGGCGGCGATCAGTCGCCGCGGCGCGAGCGACTCGCAGACTAGTACGACAATATTACGAGTGCGAACGGGCCGACGGGGACCGCCGGCCCGACAAAGCCTAGGCGCGACGCTTCATGCGCACTTCGCGCACGGCGCCGGTCGAGGAATTCATCACCAGGCTGTGGGTGTGGACGAAGCCGTCCTTGAAGCCCACGCCGTCCAGCAGCGCGCCGGAGGTGACGCCGGTGGCGGCGAAGATGGCGTCGGACCGCACGATCTCGTGCAGGTCGTACTTCTTGTCGAACTCGGTGACGCCCCAGCGCGCGGCGCGGGCGCGCTCGTCGGCGTTGCGGAAGATCAGCCGCCCCTGGAACTGGCCGCCGACGCACTTCAGCGCCGCGCAGGCCAGGACGCCCTCGGGCGCCCCGCCGGAGCCGAGATAAAGGTCGATGCCGGTGGCAGGATCGGCGGTGTTGATGACGCCGGCCACGTCGCCGTCGGTGATCAGGTTGA
Source organism: Caulobacter sp. 602-2 (assembly GCF_011043625.1). Classification (GTDB taxonomy): domain Bacteria; phylum Pseudomonadota; class Alphaproteobacteria; order Caulobacterales; family Caulobacteraceae; genus Caulobacter. Next base: position 207,953 of record NZ_JAAKGT010000006.1, on the reverse strand, counting down.
CGCGCGCGCCGACCGAACGGACCGAGGCGATGATCTCGGCGTGACGCGGGCGGTCCAGCACGCAGACGGTGATCTGCGAGGGCTCGACGCCCTTGGCCGCGGCCAGGGCCTTGACGTTGTCGGCGGGCGACTTGTCCAGATCGATCACGCCGGCCGGATAGCCCGGACCACAGGCGATCTTGTCCATGTAGGTGTCTGGCGCGTTCAGCAGCGTGCCCTTGGGCGCCCAGGCCATCACGGCCAGCGCGTTGGGCATGGCCTTGGCCGTCAGGGTCGTGCCTTCCAGCGGATCGAGCGCGATGTCGACGGTGGGGCCGCCACGGCCCACCTTCTCGCCGATGTAGAGCATCGGCGCCTCGTCGCGCTCGCCCTCGCCGATGACGATCTCGCCGTCGATGGAAAGCTCGTTCAGCGCGTTGCGCATGGCGTCGACGGCGGCCTGGTCGGCGGCCATCTCGTCACCCCGGCCGACCATGGTCCATGACGCGATGGCGGCCGCTTCGGTCACGCGGACCGCATCCAGGACCAGAGAACGGTCCAGGGTGTTAGAACTCATCAGTGTCTCCCAGCCCGTGGCGAGGCTAATTTCCCAATGTCTTCCACACCTGGACCGCTTGTTGCTCGCGATCTCTAGTTGCGCGCGACGCGCAGAAGACGGGGACGCTCTAGCACGGCCTGCAGCTTTTCGATGCGGCTAATCGCGTCGAGCAGCTTGGATTCGGGAGTCGCATGGGTGACGAGCACGATCGGCACGCCCCCCGCCCCTTCCACGGGCTTCTGCAGGAAGGCGTCGATCGAGACGCCGCATTCGGCCAGGGTTTCGGAGATCGCGGCGATGGCCCCGGGCACGTCGCGGACCATGATCCGCAGATAGGCCTTGCCCACCGACTTGGTCGGATCCACCGCCACGAACGGCGCCAGCGCCCCGGCCGGAGCCTGGAACACCGGACGCACCGCCTTGGTCATGACGTCGGCGATGTCGGCGGCGACGGCGGCGGCCGTCGGCCCGGCGCCCGCGCCCGGTCCCTGGATGAAGATGCGGCCGATACGCGTGCCCTCGATGAAGAGCGCGTTCAGGGCGCCGCCGGCCTGGGCCAGCGGATGCGCCAGCGGGATCAGGGTCGGATGGACCTTCACGGCCACGCCGTCGTCGGTCTTGGAGGTGCCGGCGATCAGCTTGATGCGGTAGCCGAGGTCCTTGGCCAGCTTGATGTCGAGCAGCTCGACCTCGCTGATGCCCTCGATCTCGGCGGCCTCGTAGTTGGGGGCGCAACCGAACGCCAGGGCGGCCAGGATGGTGATCTTGTGGCCGGCGTCGAAACCGCCGACGTCCATGGTCGGATCGGCCTCGGCATAGCCCAGGGCCTGGGCCTCGCGCAGCACGTCGGCGAAGTCGCGGCCGGTCTTTTCCATCTCCGAGAGGATGTAGTTGCAGGTGCCGTTGAGGATGCCGGCCACCGAGACGACGTCGTCGCCGACCATGGCCTCGCGCAGCATCTTCACCGCCGGCGTGCCGCCCATCACCGCCGCTTCGAACAGCAGCGGCACGTTGTTGGCCTCGGCCAGGGCGGCCAGTTCGGCGCCGTGCTCGGCGATCAGGGCCTTGTTGGCGGTGACCACCGGCTTGCCCAGCTTCAGCGCCGCCTCGACCGCGGCCTTGGCCGGACCGTCGCTGCCGCCGACCAGCTCCACGAACAGGTCGACATTGGGCGAGCTGGCCAGGGCGACCGGGTCGTCGAACCATTCCAGGCCCGAGATGTCGACCGTGCGCGGACGCGACTTCGAACGAGCGGACACCGCGACCACCTCGGCGCGATCGCCGGCCGGGGCGAAATCGGGGCGAGCGTTGAGGAACTGCAGCAGGCCGCCACCGACGGTGCCGAGGCCGGCGACGCCGACGCGCCAGGTTTTCTGAGTCATGGTGCGGTTCCTCGTGGTCGGTGCGGCCCTTTGGCGGGGCCGCCCTCGTCCTTCGACAGGCTCAGGATGAGGGCTATTGCGGGCATATGAAGTGGAAATTCTCACCCCGACCCTGTCAGGGGCGAGGATTTCGCAAACGGGTCAGGCCTGCTCGAGGCTGTTGTGAGCCTTGGCCAGGATCTGGTCGGCGTTGGCGATGAACTTCTTCACGTTGCGCGCGGCCTGCTTGATGCGGTGCTCGTTCTCGACCAGGCCGATGCGGACATAGCCCTCGCCGTACTCGCCAAAGCCGATGCCCGGAGCGACGGCGACGCCGGCCTCCTCGATCAGCAGGCGCGAGAACAGCATCGAGCCGGCCGCCTCGAACTGCGGCGGGATCTTCGCCCAGGCGAACATCGAGGCGGGCGGGTTGGGGATGTCCCAGCCGGCGCGCTTCATCGACGAGACCAGGGTGTCGCGGCGGCCCTTGTAGATGCCGCGGATCTCCTCGACGCAGTCCTGCGGACCGTTCAGCGCGGCGGCCGCGGCCACCTGCACCGGCGTATAGGCGCCGTAGTCGAGATACGACTTCACGCGGGCCAGCGCCGCGCAGATGCGGGCGTTGCCGACCACCATGCCCACGCGCCAGCCGGCCATGGCGTAGGTCTTCGACAGCGAGTTGACCTCGACGGCGATGTCCTTGGCGCCTTCGACCTGCAGGATCGACGGCGGCGGGTTATCCTCGAAGTAGATTTCGCCGTAGGCCACGTCGCTGATCACCAGCAGATCGTGCTTCTTGGCCAGCGCGACGGCGTCCTTGTAGAAGTCGAGATCGACCGTCTGGGCCGTCGGGTTCGACGGATAGGACAGGATCAGCACGGACGGCGGCGGCACCGAGTGCTTCACCGCGCGGCTGATGTTGCTGAGGTACTGCTCGGGGCTCAGCGCCGGCACGTGGCGGATGACGCCGCCGGCCATGATGAAGCCGAAGGCGTGGATCGGATAGGCCGGGTTCGGACAGATGATGACGTCGCCGGGAGCCGTCAGGGCCTGGGCGAGGTTGGCGAAGCCTTCCTTCGAGCCGAGGGTCGAGATCACCTCGGTGTCGGGGTTCAGCTTCACGCCGAAGCGGCGCTCGTAGTAGCCGGCCATGGCCTTGCGCAGGCCCGGGATGCCCTTCGAGGCCGAATAGCGGCCGGCGCGCGGATCGCGCGAGGTCTCGATCAGCTTGTCGACGATGTGCTTGGGCGTCGGCATGTCCGGGTTGCCCATGCCGAAGTCGATGATGTCGACGCCCTGGCCGCGCAGGCGTGCCTTGATGCGGTTGACCTCTTCGAAGACGTAGGGCGGCAGGCGGCGGATACGGTGAAAGTCGGCGGTCATGATGGCTCGTGCGCCCTCTGGCGCTGCAGGAGCGAAAAGTCGGGCATGGATAGACCCCAAGCGGGGCCTAGCCAAGCCAGTTCAAGGAAAATTATGCCTCCGTCGCCCTATTGGGGCTTGGACGGAGGCGGGGTAGCTCGGCCGCGAGCAGCCTTGGCGAAGGCTTCGGTCTCGGCGCGATCGGCTACGGTCGGGATTTCCGACGGCGGAACGCGGCCGGCGCGCTGGGCGCGAGCGGCGAAACCCTCGGTGTCCGACAGGGCGAAGGTCCCCGGCGCGGTGTCGCGACGGAGTTGAGCGGCCGCGGCCTGCTCGGCCTGGACCTGGGCCTTGTACTCGCCCGGCTTGGGAATATCCGTCGGAACGGTCGGAATGGCGGCCAGGCTCGGGATCTTGCCCCGCTCCTTGCCGGCCGCTTCGGCGGCGGCGGCCACCGGCGAGGTGGCGTCGACCGGCGGCGGCGTGAACGGCGACGAGGCGCAGGCCGACAGCACGGCCGCGAGGACCGAGAGCGAGGCGCCGAAACGTACGATTTTACCGGTTTGGCCGTTCATCTTGTCTCAGGTCTTATGCGATGATCGCGGCGAGCGGAAGGCGCCGAACGAGAATCGGCGGTCGATAAGCGACATTCAGGCGGAAGGAACGCGCATGGCCAAGGGCGACGGCAAGGACGCGGGCAAGGGCGTCAAGACGGCGGCGAAGCCCCGCAAGCCTTCCGCACCGCGCAAGACGGCCGCCGCGACGCCAAAGCCCCCTCCTCCGCCCCCGCAACCCGATCCCCAACCCGAATCGCCCCAGGCCGCCGGCGGGCCCGACTTCGCCTCGTTGCTGACCGAGGAGCAGCGGCGGATGATGGAGGCTTTGTCGGCCAACCTGGCCCGCGCGGCGGTCACCGCCCAGGGCGCGATCGCCGAGGCCGCCCTGCGCCAGGCCGACCGGCCCGCGGCCCTGTCGCCCGACCCGTTCCACGTCGCGCCGGCCCTCAACGAGGTGATCGGCAGCCTGGCGGCTCAACCCGACCGGCTGCTGCGCGCCCAGGCCGACCTCTTCAACGGCTACATGGAGCTTTGGCAGTCGGCCGCCCGTCGCGCCGTCGGCGAGGAGACCAAACCGGTCGTCAGCCCCGCCCATGGCGACAAGCGCTTCTCCGATCCGGACTGGGTGACCAATCCGGTGTTCGACATGATGAAGCAGTCCTACCTGCTGACGTCCAACTGGCTGAACGGCCTGGTCGCCCAGGCCGAGAACGTCGACCCGCAGTCCAAGCGCCGGGTCGAGTTCTTCACCAAGATGCTGACCGACGCCTTCTCGCCGTCGAACTTCCTGATCTCCAACCCTGCGGCCCTGCGCGAGGTGATGCAGACCAACGGCGAGAGCCTCAAGCGCGGCATGGAGAACTTCGCCGCCGACCTGGAGCGCGGCGGCGGACAGTTGGCCATCAGCCAGACCGACCTGGCCAAGTTCAAGGTCGGCGAGAACGTCGCCACCGCGCCGGGCAAGGTGGTCTACCAGAACGACATCCTGCAGCTGCTGCAGTTCGATCCGACCACGGAGCAGCAGCACGAGATCCCGCTGCTGATCTTCCCGCCCTGGATCAACAAGTTCTACATCCTGGACCTGCGCCCCGAGAACTCGATGATCCGCTGGCTGACCGGCCAGGGCTTCACGGTGTTCGTCGCCTCGTGGGTCAATCCCGACACCCGGCTCGCGGCCAAGACCTTCGAGGACTACATGCTGGAGGGCGTCTACGACGCCAGCCAGCAGGTGATGACCCAGTGCGGCGTCGATAAGGTCAACACCGTCGGCTACTGCATCGGCGGCACGCTGCTGTCCTGCGCCCTGGCCCACATGGCCGCCAGGGGCGACAAGCGGATCAACTCGGCCACCTTCTTCGCCGCCCAGCAGGACTTCGCCGAGGCCGGCGACCTGCTGCTCTTCACCGACGAGGCCTGGCTGAAGGAAATCGAGGCGCGGATGGACCAGCAGGGCGGCTTCCTGCCCAGCCAGTCGATGGCCGACACCTTCAACGCGCTGCGCGGCAACGACCTGATCTGGTCGTTCTTCATCAACAACTACCTGATGGGCAAGGAGCCGCGCCCGTTCGATCTGCTGTTCTGGAACGCCGACCAGACGCGGATGCCCAAATCGCTGCACCTGTTCTACCTGCGCAACTTCTACAAGGACAACAACCTCACCCATGGCCGCCTGAGCCTGGGCGGCGAGCAGCTGGACCTGTCGAAGGTGAAGACGCCGATCTACGTGCAGTCGTCCAAGGACGACCACATCGCCCCCTATCGCAGCGTCTATCGCGGTGCGCGGGCGTTCGGCGGACCGGTGACCTTCACCATGGCGGGCTCGGGCCACATCGCCGGCGTGATCAACCATCCCGACGCCAAGAAGTACCAGCACTGGACCAACGAGCACCTGCCCGGCTCGGTCGAGGGCTGGCTGTCGGGCGCCGTCGAACATCCCGGCTCGTGGTGGCCTCATTGGGCGGAGTGGCTGAAGGCCAGGTCCGGCAAGCTGGTCCCAGCCCGCGATCCGGCCAAGGGCCCGCTGAAAGCCTTCGAAGACGCCCCAGGCAGCTTCGTGCGCGTGCGCTCGAACGCCGAGGCGGCGGCCTAGGGAGTCAAATCCCTCTCCCCTTGCGGGAGAGGGTGGCCTCCAAAGGAGGCCGGGTGAGGGGTCTCTCAGACCTCAAAGCTGCGTGGATGCGGTAGGCGTCTCAGGCCTGAGAAACCCCTCATCCGTCGGCTTCGCCGCCACCTTCTCCCGCATGGGGAGAAGGATTAGATGCTGCCCACCGCATAGGCCTCGGCGAACACGCCAGCCTCGGATTTTTCGATCAGGGGCCGCACCTGCGCCATGTGGTCGGTGAAGCGCGGGTCCTCGCGGAAAGCATCGGCGTCCTGCTGAGTGTCGAACACCGAGATCAGCACCAGTCCCTCGGCGGACCGAAACAGCCGCGCGCCGCGCAGCCCCTTCACCTGGCCGCGCAACCGCCGGTGCTGGGCCAGCTGCAGTTCAAGAAAGGCTTCGTACTGCCCCTCCTTGGGCCGGATGACGCTGATGTTGACCACCGGCTCGGGATGCGCGGGCCGTAGCGCCAGCGGCGCGGCGATGGCGGCGGCTGCGACGGCGGTCGTGGCGGCGGCGAAGGTCATGGAGAGGCGCTCCTCAGAAGGGCGTTGCCGGTTGCGGAGCCCCTCCTGTAAAACCTCAAGCAAACTTGAGGTCAAGCGCCGATGCCCGACACCTGCCCGTCCGCGTTCCAGACCCTCAGCGTCGGCGAACTGGCCAAGCGCGCCGGCGTGGCGGTGTCGGCCCTGCACTTCTACGAGGCCAAGGGCCTGATCCGCAGCCTGCGCACCGAGGGCAACCAGCGGCGCTATCCGCGCGGCATGCTGCGCCGGGTGGCGGTGATCAAGGTGGCCCAGCGCACCGGCATGCCGCTGAACGAGATCAAGCAGGCCCTGGCCGCCCTCCCCGACGACCGCGCGCCCAGCCAGGAGAACTGGCGCGACCTGTCGGCGGCCTGGCGCGACGATCTGGACGCGCGCATCCGCCGCCTCACCCAGCTGCGCGACCAGCTCGACGGCTGCATCGGCTGCGGCTGCCTGTCGTTGACGGCCTGCCCGCTGCGCAATCCGGATGACGCGCTGGCCGCCCAGGGTCCGGGCGCTCGCCTTCTGGACGAAATTTGACACCGCGAAGATCAATGTTCGCCCAAAACTCGCCCCGATCACGGCGGAGCTTGGCGACATGCAAGATTTCTCCCGTCGCACAGCGCTGAGCCTGCTGGCCGCCGCCCCCTGGCTGGGCGCGGCCGCGCGCGGCGACGGCCTGAAACTGGCCCAGGCGGCGCGAACCCAGATCGGCGTCACCCTGGACTATGATCCCAGCTATCGGGCGATCAGCTATCCCCGCGGCGACGTGCTGCGCACCACCGGGGTATGCTCCGACGTGCTGGTGCGGGCCGCCCGCGACGCCTGGAACGTCGACCTGCAGGAACGCGTGCACGCCGACATGGTCCGCGCCTTTTCCGCCTATCCCGCCAAACGGGCGTGGGGCCAGAAGAGCGCCGACGCCAACATCGACCACCGGCGCGTACTGAACCTGGAAACCTATCTGGAGCGCCAGGGCGCGCGCCTGCGCGCCAGCCAGAACGCCCGTTCCGGCGACGGCTTCTCCGATCCCCAGCCCGGCGACGTCCTGAGCTGGCGACTGTTCGGCAACGGCCGCCCGCACATCGGCGTCGTGGTGCAGGGCCCCGAGAAGGTGCGCGTGGTGCACAACATCGGCGCCGGCGCGCGCGAAGAAGCGCTGTGGATCTTCAAGCTGCACAAGCCGGTCGGGCACTACCGCTGGCGGGCATGAGGGTATTCCAGTCCCCTCCCCCATAGGGAGAGGGAAACTCTTTACAGCCCCGCCTTCTCGTCCAGGCCGAGCGCCAGATTGAGGTTCTGCACCGCCGCGCCCGAGGCGCCCTTGCCCAGGTTGTCGAGCAGGGCCACCAGGCGCGCCTGGCCGCTGGTGTCGGAGCCGAACACGAAGAGCTTCAGGCGATTGGTGCCGTTCAGGCCCTCGGGATCGAGGGTGGTCAGGCTCTTGGCCTCGTCCAGCGAGGCGACCTCGACGAAGCTCTCGCCCTTGTAGTGGGCGGCGAGCGCGGCGTGGATGTCGCCCAGCGAGCACGAGCCTTCGAGCAGGCCAAGGTGCAGCGGCAATTCGACCAGCATGCCTTGCGCGTAGCGACCCACGGCGGGCGTGAAGATCGGACGCGACAGCAGGCCGCCGTGCTTCTGGATCTCGGGCACGTGCTTGTGGGTCAGCGACAGGCCGTAGATGCGGTAGGCGACCTTGGTGTAGTTCGGCGAGCTCTCGTCTTCGAACTCGGCGATCATCGCCTTGCCGCCGCCGGTGTAGCCCGACACGGCGTTGAACGAGACCGGCAGGTCGGACGACAGCAGGCCGGCCGAGACCAGCGGACGGGTCAGGGCGATGGCGCCGGTGGCGTAGCAGCCCGGGTTCGAAATCCGCTTCGAAGCCGCGATCTTCTTGCGCTGTTCCTTGTCGAGCTCGGGGAAGCCGTAGGTCCAGTCGGCGTTGGTGCGATAGGCCGTCGAGGCGTCGATCACCTTGACCAGCGGGTTCTCGATCAGCCCGACAGCCTCCTTGGCCGCATCGTCGGGCAGGCACAGGATCACCGCGTCGGCGGCGTTCAGCATCTCGGCGCGGGCGACCGGGTCCTTGCGCTTGTCAGGATCGATCGAGATCAGCTGCAGATCGGTGCGGCCGATCAGGCGCTCGCGGATCTGCAGGCCGGTGGTGCCGACTTCGCCGTCGATGAAGACCTTGGGGGTGTTCGCCATAGTGCCAACTCCTGGCCCGAACCGCGCTCGGCCGGGACCCAGTCTTGCAGCGCCATGTGACCGGCGCATGCGTTCGGGCGCTGTCCGGCCCGATCGGAAGTCACAAGAAAAAGGGCGCTTCGGATAACCGAAGCGCCCTCTTCCAAAACGCGTGCGACGACGCGCTTAGCGCTTCGAGAACTGGAAGCTGCGGCGGGCCTTGGCCTTGCCGTACTTCTTACGCTCGACGACGCGGCTGTCGCGGGTCAGGAAGCCGTGCGGCTTCAGGACCGGGCGCAGGGCCGGTTCGTAGTAGGTCAGGGCCTTGGACAGGCCGTGACGGATGGCGCCGGCTTGACCCGACAGGCCCGAACCTTCGACGGTGACGTCGACGTCGAACTGGCCGAGGCGCTCGGTCACTTGCAGCGGCTGAGCGATCATCATGCGCAGGACCGGACGAGCGAAGTAGACTTCCTGGTCGCGGCCGTTGACGGTGACCTTGCCGGTGCCCGGCTTGATCCAAACGCGCGCGATGGCGTTCTTGCGCTTGCCGGTCGCGTAGGCGCGGCCTTGGGCGTCGATCTTCGGCTCGGCCGGAGCGGCCGCTTGCGGGTTGCTGGACAGGCTGGCCAGCGCGTCAAAACCTTGAGCTTCGGACATGGCTTAGAGGCTCCGGGTGTTCTTGACGTTGCGCGCGGCGAAGTCGATGACTTCCGGGCTTTGCGCTTGGTGCGGGTGCTCGGCGCCGGCGTAGACCAGCAGGTGCGTCATCTGCTTGCGGGCCAGCGGGCTTTCCTTCGGCAGCATGCGCTCGACGGCCTTGTTCAGGACGCGTTCCGGGAACTGACCGCCCAGGACCTTGCGCGGGGTGGTTTCCTTGATGCCGCCCGGGTGACCGGTGTGGCGGTAGTAAACCTTGTCGTCCAGCTTCTTGCCGGTGAACTTCACCTTGTCGGCGTTGATGACGACGACGAAGTCGCCGCAGTCAACGTGCGGGGTGTAGTCGGGACGGTGCTTGCCGCGAAGACGCATGGCGATGAACGTCGCCAGACGACCGACAACGGCGTCCTTGGCGTCGACCACGATCCACTTCTTCTCGACCTCGGCGGGCTTCAGGGAAGCCGTGGTCTTTTGCATGGGATTGATCCGTAATTCCTGTGCGTCGGGAGCCGGAGAACCAGTTCCTTCCGCGTGAGGGGCGGCTGATACCCAAGGGTTCGCCGACTGTCAACAATGCGCGCGCAGGAAAGTTCGGAAACCCTTGCAGGACAAGGGTTTGAACGATGCGGTATCTAAATACCACATCAAGTCTCCCCACCCTTCACGATCAGGGACAAGGGCGGACGCCCGAAGACCGCCCGCCCCTTTCCCGGCTTGGGATGCGCGGCTACTTGCCGGCCTCGAAGCCGAAGGCGTGGTTCATCACCTGGAAGAGATAGCTCTCCTCGACGACGCCCCTGACGAGGTAGGCGCCCGGACCGTCGGCATAGACGCCGACGTCCTCGCCCGCGTGGGCGGCGCTGGGAAGGTGCGCGACGGCCTGCTGGTGGTAGTCGACCTCGTCGAGGTCTTCCTTGGCCGGGTCGGCGCGCAGGTTGTTTCCCTCGACCCCGCCTGGGCCGGTGGCGAAGCTCAGCACGGTGTAGGCCTTGCCGTCGCCGGCCACGACGGGTTCGCCTTCGTTGCCCGCCAGGCCCAGGATCGGGGCGTTGCGGGCGGCGTAGCCCGAGATCACCAGGCCATGGCTGTGGTCGGCGGTGACGATGACCAGGGTGTCCTTCAGGTCGACCTTGTCGAGCACGGCCTGGATGGCGTCGGAGAAGGCCGCCGTCTCGGTCAGGGTGCGCCTGGCGTTGTTGAGGTGGCTGCCCATGTCGATCTTGCCGCCCTCGACCAGCAGGAAGTAGCCCTTGGGGTTCTGCGACAGCACGTCGACGGCCTTGGTCGCCATCTGCGCCAGGGTCGGCACGCCCTGCCCGCTCTGCGCGCGCTCGACCTCGTAGGGCAGGTGCTCGCCGGCGAAGAGGCCCAGCAGCGGACCGGTCTTGCCAGGGTCGACCGCCTTCAGCTGGTCGGCGGTCGAGACGTAGGCCGCGCCCTTAGCCTTGGCCCACTCGGCGGTCAGGTCGCGGCCGTCGGCGCGCTTGCCGCCCTTGGCCTCGGGCAGGAAGCGCGAGCGGCCTCCGCCCAGGGCGACGTCGAGGCGCACGCCGGCAGGAGCCTCGACCAGCTGGCGGGCGATGTCCTTGCAGCCGCCGGAAAGAGCCCCGGCCGGCATGTCGGCGTCGCCTTCCCAGTCGCGATAGGCGGTGTGGGCGTAGGTCCCGGCGGGCGTGGCGTGGGTGATGCGGGTGTTGGTGACCGCGCCGGCCGACAGGCCGTGAGCCTTGGCGATCTCGGCGATGGTCGTCACGCGCGTCGAGGCCTCGCTGGCGCAGCTCTCGGGCTTGGCCTCGCCCGTCAGGCCGATGACCTTGTTGCGCGTCTTCACGCCGGTGGTGATGGCGGTGATGCCGGCGGCGCTGTCGGTGACCTGGGTGTCGTGGCTGTAGGTCTTGGAGAGCGCGGTGAACGGCAGCTTCTCGAACGACAGCGCGTTGGATTCGCCATCCACGCCCTTCTGCTGGCCCTGCCAGATGCGGCCGGCCACGGCGGTGGAGATGCCCATGCCGTCGCCGAGGAACAGGATGACGTTCTTGGCTCGCCCGGTGTTGGGCTTGACGGCCATGGCCTTGGCCAGCGCCGTCTGGCCGGCCTTGTAGTAGGGGTCGGCCGCCTGGGCCGGCGAGGCATCGGCGGCGTGGGCGAAGGCGGGCAGAAGGGCCAGGGCGCAGACGCCGGCCAGGAACGAGGAAGCACGGATCACGACAGGGTCTCCAGCAGGGACGTCGCGCGTGCTCTGCTGGAGTTTCGTGACAGTTCTTCGGGCGGGGCCGCGGAAACCGCCCGCTACGGCCGGCGAACGCGCCAGGCGAAGGCGGTGGCGGCGGCCAGCAGCACGGCCGCGCCGGCCTGGTGCAGCACGCCCAGGCTCAGCGGCACGGCGGCCATCAGGGTCCAGACCCCGAGCCCGGCCTGCACCGTCACCACCCCCAGCAGCACGTAGGCGGTGATCTTGGCCTCGTGCGGCAGGCGGCGGGCGCGGGCCGCGCCGGCGGCGATGACGATCGCGGCGGCGAACACGGCGTAGGCCATAAGCCGGTGATGCAACTGCACCGCGCCCTGGCTGTGGGCCAGCGTGCCCCACAGGCCGTGGCCGGCGTACTGGTCGGGCAGCAGCGCGCCGTTCATCAGCGGCCAGTCGTTGTAGACCAGGCCCGCGTCGTTGCCGGCCACCAGCGCGCCCAGCAGGCTCTGGAAAAACACCGCGCCCAGGAAGGCCAGCGCCCAGCCGCGCCAGTCGCTGCGCTCCTCGACACGCGGCGCGCCGTTCCATGCGTCCAGCGCCGTCCAGATCAGCAGCACGAACAGCGCCAGCGCCAGGCCCAGGTGGACCATCAGCCGCTCGGGCGCGACCGAGACGCGCTCGGACAGGCCGCTCGACACCATCCACCAGCCGACCAGACCCTGCAGGCCGCCAAGCGCCAGCATCGCCCCGCAGCGCCAGATCAGGCGGCGCGGCAGCATTCGGCGCGCCAGGAAGAAAGCGAAGGGAACGGCGAAGGCGATGCCGACCACCCGGCCCAGCAGCCGGTGCGCCCACTCCCACCAGAAGATGCCCTTGTAGGCCTCCAGCGTCATGTCGGGGTTCACCAGGTGGTACTGGGGGATCTGCTTGTAGAGCTCGAAATTGGCTCGCCAGGCTTCTTCCGACATCGGCGGCAGCGCGCCCATGATCGGCTTCCACTGGGTGATCGACAGTCCCGAGTCGGTCAGGCGCGTCGCGCCGCCGACGACGACCATGGCGAAGACCAGCACCGCCACGACGAACAGCCAGATGGCGACGGGGCCGGAACGGTCGGAACGCAGGAAGGAAGTCATGAAGCCGAAAAAACGCCTGTTCTGGGCCTAAATGGGGCGGCTAGACCCCTACTCCCGCCCCCTACTCCCGGCAAGGCGCCGCTGTCCATGCCCAGCGAGGCCTTAAGGGAACCATGACGCGGGCGGTTCGTCATGGCATGGTGCGCCGCTGCGGGGGCGCGGTGTTCCAGGGGGAAGTGCAATGAGCGGCGTGGGCGTGTTCAGCGCCGTTGTGATCGGCATCCTGGCCGGCTGGATCGCGGATCTGGCCCTGGCCCGTCGCCACAGCCTGTTCATCAAGCTGCTGATCGGCGTGATCGGCTCGTTCATCGGAGCCTTCATCGCCCAGCGCCTGCACCTGGCCATTCCCGGCTTCCTCGGCAGCCTGGCCGTCTCGGCGGTCGGCGCCACCCTGTTCCTGGCCGTGCTCGGCCTCTTCCGGAGATCCGCGTGAGCGCTCCCCTCATTCCGGCGCGCCTGCGCAAGCTGATCGGCTCGATCGGCGTGATCGCGATTCTGCTCGGCTGGATCTGGGCCTTCACCAGCCTGTACGACCACCTGCCCCTGAACCGCGCCGTGCACCTGATCTATTTCGTGGCGCTGGGCATGGGCTGGATCCTGCCGGTCATCCCGCTGATCACCTGGATGGGCAAGGCCGACAAACCGCTGGACGTCGGGCAACGCTAGCTCGGGGCCAGCGCCGATCCGGAAACGAAAAAGGCCGCCCCGAGGGGCGGCCTTTCCGTTTCTTCCGCGATGTTCTCTCCAGGGAGAGAATGGTCGGAGCGACAGGATTCGAACCTGCGACCCCTTGACCCCCAGTCAAGTGCGCTACCAGGCTGCGCCACGCTCCGACGCGGAAGGAGCGCCCTTATAGGCGCCGCTCTTCGCCTCGGCAATCGGAAATCTAGTGGTTTTCCACAGTCCTCAGGAACGGGTCAAAAGCCCGTCCAGACGGGCCTTGATGCTGGTGAGGTCATCCAGCGCCTCGGTCAGGCGACGACGCTGCTCGGGCGTGGGCGAGGCAAACTCGGCCGAATCGCCGAACGCGTCGACGATCGGCGATTCGAGGAAGGCGGCGCCGTTCTGGCCAAGGCCCGCGGCTATGACGTGGGCCACGCCCTGCTCGCGGTGCAGCTTCTGGACGCCCTTGATGGTGTAGCCCTCGGCGTGCAGCAGCGCGCGCACGCCGTTCAGCACGGCGATGTCCTGCGGGCGATAGAAGCGCCGCCCGCCGGCCCGTTTCATCGGGCGGATGAACGAGAACTTCGTCTCCCAGAAACGCAGGACGTGCTGGGGAACGCCGAGTTCCTCGGCGGCCTCTGATATCGTGCGGAAGGCGTTCGGCCCCTTCGCCACCGCACGGCCCCCTTAGTCGTCCAGGGCGCTGTCGATGCGCGCCTTCATGACCTGGGAAGCCCTAAAGCCGATGACGCGGCGCGGCTCGATCTCGGCCGGCTCGCCCGTCTTGGGATTGCGCCCCATGCGGGCCCGCTTCTCGCGGACCTGGAAGACGCCAAACCCGGAAAGCTTGACCGTCTCACCCTTCTCGAGCGCCTCGGCCACGAGATCCAGGGTGCGCTCGACGAGACCGGCGCAGTCCTGACGAGTCAGGCCTACTTCCTCGTGGACAGCCTCGCAGAGGTCAGCCCGGGTCAAAGTCGAACCCTTCATAACGCCCCCTATACGCTTCACGCGCGGACTCAGCACAGTCCGCGCCAATCGGTCCGATCCTTGCGAAAACGGGCGCACGAAGCCCCGATCTCGCGCGACAAGACCTCGTCAACTTGAGACTGCATGCCGCGAATACCGCATGAAGTCAAAGGGTCAAGCCGGATACTTCATATGCTGAAGCAGGCCGTGCGCCAACCCAAGGTCAAGCTTGGTCCGTGACCATCAAAGGCGCAGGACGCAGGCGCCCCAGGTCAGGCCGCCACCCATGGCTTCCAGCAGCAGCAGGTCGCCCGGCTTGATCCGGCCGTCCGCGACCCCGTGGGCGAAGGCCAGGGGAATCGAGGCGGCCGAGGTGTTGGCGTGCAGCGCCACCGTCGAGATCACCTTTTCCTCGTCGATGCCGCAGCGATTGGCCACGCCCTGCAGGATGCGCTGGTTGGCCTGGTGCGGAATGAACCAGTCGACTTCCGGCACGGTCACGCCCGCCTTCTCGGCGGCGGCGTGGATGGCCTCGGAAATGTTGATCACCGCATGCTTGAAGACCTGGTTGCCCAGCATCCGCAGCTTGCCGACCGTGCCGGTGGTCGACGGTCCGCCGTCGACATAGAGCAGGTCCTGCTTGGTCCCGTCCGCGCGCAGGGCGAAGCCCAGCATGCCGCGATCAGCCGTGGTCCCCTCGCCTTCGCCCGGCTCCAGCACGACCGCGCCGGCGCCGTCGCCGAACAGCACGCAGGTGCCGCGGTCGGTCCAGTCCATCAGCCGGGTCATGGCCTCGGCGCCGATCACCAGCGCGCACTTGGCGTTGCCGCGGGCGATGAAGCCGTCGGCCACCGATAGGGCGTAGACGAAGCCCGAGCACACGGCCTGGACGTCGAACGCAATGCCCACGCCCGCGCCCAGCTTGCGCTGCACAATGGCGGCCGTGGCCGGGAAGGTCAGGTCGGGCGTAGTGGTGGCCACGATGATCAGGTCGACGTCGGCGGCGGTCTTGCCGGCGCGTTCCAGCGCCTGCTTGGCGGCCTCGACGGCGAGATCGGACACGGCCTGGTCGTCGGCGGCCTTGTGGCGCTGACGGATGCCGGTGCGCTCGATGATCCACTCATCGGACGTGTCGACGATCTTCGACAGGTCTTCGTTGGTGACGATCTGCGGCGGCAGGTAGGCCCCGACGCCGGTCACCACGCTGCGGACTACGCTCACTCGGCGGCTCCCTGGGTTTCGGCGCCCTCGGCGCCGTCGTCCTTGGCCGCTTGGTCTTTTTCCGCGGTCAGACGCTTCAGATTACGATCGATCTCGGCGGTGAAGTCGCTGCGAGCCAGGTCCACCGCCACGCGCACGGCCGAGGCGAAGCCGTTGGCGTCAGCGCCGCCATGGCTCTTGACCACGATGCCGTTGAGGCCGAGCAGCGGCCCGCCGTTCACCCGGCCCGGATCCAGGCGCTGCTTCATCTTCTTCAGCGAGCCCGAGGCGATCAGCGCGCCCAGCATGGCCAGCGGGCCGGCCGTCAGGGTCTGCTTGATCTCATTGCCGAAGAACCGGGCCAGGCCCTCGGCCGTCTTCAGCGCGACATTGCCGGTGAAGCCGTCGGTGACCACGACGTCCACGGTGCCGTAGGCGATGTCCGTGCCCTCGACGAACCCGCGGTAGTCGAAGTCGAAGTGCGGGCTGTCCTGCAGGATGCGGTGCGCCTCGCGCACTTCCTCATGGCCCTTCTGCTCTTCGGAGCCGACGTTCAGAAGGCCGACGGTCGGGCGGGTCGAGCCGTGCACCGCGTGGTGGAAGGCCGCGCCCATGATCGCGAACTCGACCAGCTGGTCGGCGTCGCTCTCGACATTGGCGCCGACGTCGAGCACCGCCGAGATCCCCTTCATGGTCGGCCACGAGGCGACGATGGCGGGGCGCTCCAAGTCGGCGCTCATGCGCAGGATCAGCTTGGAGATCGCCATCAGCGCGCCGGTGTTGCCGGCCGAGACGCAGGCGGCGGCCTCGCCCGCGCGGATGGCCTCGACGGCGTTCCACAGGCTGGAGCCCTTGCCCCGGCGCATGGCCTGGGCGGGCTTTTCGTCCATGGCGATGGACTTGTCGGTGTGAACGACGGTGCACACCGCCCGCGCGGCCGGCGCGCGCGCCAGCTCGGCGTTCAGCGCGACCTCGTCGCCATGCACCAGGAAGCGCACGTCGGGCAGGCTCTTGGCCGCGATCTCCAGCGCCGGCACGACCACGGACGGACCGTGATCTCCGCCCATGGCGTCGATCGAGATGACTACTGGCTTGGGCACGAGGCGCTATCGACTCCTTAGACGGTCGCGACGCGGCCGATGATTCCCCGGCGTGATATCACGCCGGAAGGCGTATGGGCCAACTCAGCCCTCGTCGCCCTTCGTTTTCAGCCCCTTCAGGGCCGCGAACGGAGAAAGCTCAACAGGCTCGGGCGGTTGCACGAAAACGGCGCCCGGCTTGCGGGGGAACGGGTCCAGCTCCAGCGCCAGGTGTTCGATGACGTAGCCGGAGACGTCGATCGTCTCGCCTTCCAGCACGTCGGGCGGATCGTCGCCGTCGGGATCCAGGCCCAGCTCGCCGCCCTCGTCCTGCGGGGCGTGCTCGCTATCGGCCGGCAGGACCCGCAGGCTGAAGCGGGCGTCGATCGGCGTCTCGAAATCGTCGCTGGTGACGCCGCAGGTCTGCACGACGCGGGCGCGCAGCACGCCCGAGACCTCCGCCCCGTCCATCCACGAGCGCAGATAGACGTCGGCCTTGAGATCATGCAGCGAAACGAGACCCAGCTGCTTGGCGATGGCCTTCAGCACGGTTTCGTCGGGGGCCAGCTTCAGGTCCACCCCGCCGCGGTCGACGCGAGCCAGGGTGACGGTGCTGGGCCAGGGATCGCTCAGACGTTCGGCCATTGCACCTCTCCATTAAGCAGCGCGTCCAGCGACTGGCCCGCCAGAGCTTCACGCGCGGACCGCACATAGGCGCTAACGGCCGCTACGTCACCCTCGCCGCGCTCTTCGAAGATGGTCCGGGCGAGCGCAGCGTCGAGTTCGGAGGAATCGGGCAAGGCCGCGAACGCCTCGTCATAGGTCTTCAGGCGGCCGTAGAAGGCGCCCGCCAGCTTCTTCATCTTCTTGCCGACGGCCGTGTCGGACACCCCGATCTGGCGGAAGGCGTCATCGAGGCCCCGCACGTAGGAATCGAAGACCGACTGCGAGGTCTCCTGCGCCGCGTCGCCCTGCCCTTTCAGGCGCTCGATCACCAGCACCACGTGCAGGGTGAAGAGCTCGAACCGCCCCTCCATCGAGTCGCGAACGCCCAGTTCGGCGTAGAATCGCGCGGATCGGGCCTGGGCGACCGCCGAGGCATAGAGTTTTTCCCCCGCCAGCTTCGCGGGCCTGGGCTTAAGTAGCCGTTCCAGAAACATTCCACGCCTCTATTTCGCCGCGAGCCGCCTCTAGATGGCCTGAGCATCCACGCGGGCCATTGAACTAAGCCCGCGCGAGCGATAGGTCAAAGTCCAGCCTTCTTCCGGTTCCGGAGCCTCAATGTCTCGCCCCGCCGTTTTCGCCGCCGCCGTCATCGGCCTCGCCGCCGTCGCCGGAGGCTGCACGCCGCTGACGAGCTATTCCGGCTTCCAGGCCATCGAGGCCAAGCCGGTCGACATGAAGGTCGGCGAGGACAGCAAGTCCACCGTCCGTGAAAAGCTGGGCTCGCCGTCGGCGGTGTCCACCTTCGACAACAACGCCTGGTACTACATCTCGCAGACCACCGACCGCGTGGCCTTCTACAAGCCCCGCGTGATCAAGCGCGACGTGGTGGCCATCAAGTTCGACGCCGCCGACGAAAAGGTCGCCTCGGTCGACACCTTCACCCTGAAGGACGGCAAGGTCATCGCCTACAACGGCCGCGAGACCCCGACCCGCGGTCGCGAAATGACCGTGCTGGAGCAACTGCTCGGCACCGTCGGTCGCGGCGGCATGCTGCCCCAGGACGACGAAGGCGTGCCCGGCACCCGTCCCGGCGACCGTCGCTAGGCTGGGCGCTAAGTCGGTTAACCGACACTTCAACCTTACCGAAGCTTGACTATAAGCGTGTGATTTCCTGCGGCTTTTTGTCGCCGTATCAACGTTTCCTCAAGCACGTCCGTCACAACCTTTCCGTCTGGTCGACGCTCGGGCCCCAACCCTGGCGTCGATTGCTCTGGGGGAGAAGGTCGTGAGCGCGGTAGATCTGCGTGCGTTGACGATGCTCATCGTCGACGACAACGCCAACATGCGCGGCATCCTGGCCGCGATCCTGAAGTCAGCGGGGGTGCGGCGCATCCTCGAGGCCGGCGACGGCGTCGAGGGGCTGAAGCTGTTTTCCGAACGCGAGATCGACATCGTGTTCACCGACCTGATGATGCAGCCGGTGGACGGCCTGTCGTTCGTGCACTGGATCCGCAACTCGCAGGCCAGCCCGAACCCGTACGCGCCGATCATCATGATGACCGGCCACGCCACCCGCCGCACGCTCGACGAGGCCCGAATGGCCGGGGTGACCGAGTTCCTGGCCAAGCCGCTGACGGCGCGCGGGGTGATGCACCGCATCAACGAGGTCATCAACAACCCGCGCGACTTCGTCCGCACCCAGGCCTATTTCGGCCCCTGCCGCCGCCGGCGCATCGATCACGACTTCGTCGGCGACGAGCGACGCGGCGCCCAGCCCGCCCCGACGGCGCTTGGCGGCGAGTCGGAAGCCGCCTACGACTTCGATCCGGAAGAGGTCTACTGAAAGAGCGAGCCGCTTGCTGATCCTGCCCGCCCTGCCCCCGATCAGCTGGCTGGAAATGCGCCGTCTCCAGCGCTGGTCGCACAGGGGCGGAACCGTGGATCCCAAGGTGCTCGAAGCGCTGGCCGCGATCGCGCCCGATCCGAGCTTCGAGCGGGTGAGCGACTGGCGATGGGTCGCTCCCTCCGTGGGCGGCATCCGGCCGATGGTCGAGGTCAAGGCCTTCAAGGGCGCGACCCGCTCGGCCGCCTGGGGCGTCGCGATCGACTTCGTACCGGTCATGGGCGACGCCAAGCTCTCCTGGAAACGCTCGGCCCAGAAGGCCAGGCTGGACCTGCATCTCGGGCCGCGGCCCAGCACGGGCACGCCCCTGCCCGACTGGTGCGCCTTCCGGGACTGGGACGGGCCGGGCCGCGCGGCCAGGATCGCCCGCAAGGTCCGCAAGCTGGCCGCCGAGGAACTCGCGCCCGTCACCTCGATCGAGGCGATCGTGGCGATCTTCGAGACACGCGGGCCGCCCATCGGGTCGCCGCCGCGCTCGGGCTACACACAGAGGGACCTGGCCTGGGGGCTGTGCCTCGACGCGCTCGGTCGCGAAGCCGAGGCCTCCACGCTCCTGGCGCGCTTCTGCCAGCTGGTCGAGCTGGACCCGGGCGACAGGGTCCTGGCCAAGGCCAGGGAGCTGGCGCGCGCGTACGGCGCGGCGGAAAAGGAAAGCGCCCCGGAGCCGGAGCCCCGAGGCGCTTGAGATCAGGGCCGAGACGGCCGGATCAGCCGTGGGCCAGCACCGCCAGAAGCAGCAGGGCCACGATGTTGGTGATCTTGATCATCGGGTTCACGGCGGGACCCGAGGTGTCCTTGTAGGGATCGCCGACGGTGTCGCCGGTGACGGCGGCCTTGTGGGTGTCGCCGCCCTTCTTGTGCAGGACGCCGTCCTTGTCGGTGAAGCCTTCCTCGATCACCTTCTTGGCGTTGTCCCAGGCGCCGCCGCCGCTGGTCATCGAGATGGCGACGAACAGGCCGGTGACGATCACCCCCATCAGCATGGCGCCCAGGCAGGCGAAGGCGTCGACCTTGCCGGCGATGGCGTTGATGACGAAGAACAGCACCACCGGCGACACCACCGGCAGCAGGGACGGCACGATCATCTCGCGGATGGCCGCCTTGGTCAGGATGTCGACCGCCTTGCCGTATTCGGGCTTGGTCTCGTAGGTCATGATGCCGGGGTTGTCGCGGAACTGGCGACGGACCTCGGCCACCACCGACTCGGCCGCGCGGCCGACGGCGGTCATGGAAAGACCCCCGAACAGGAACGGCAGCAGGCCGCCAAACAGCAGGCCGACCACGACATAGGGGTTGGACAGGTCGAAGCTGACCGCCCCCATGCCGTCGAAGAAGCTGCCGGGCGCGGCGTTCTCGGAGAAGAACTTCAGGTCCTCGGTATAGGCCGCGAACAGCACCAGGGCCCCCAGGCCCGCCGAACCGATGGCGTAGCCCTTGGTGACGGCCTTGGTGGTGTTGCCGACCGCGTCCAGGGCGTCGGTGGTGACGCGGACTTCCGGCGGCAGGCCGGCCATCTCGGCGATGCCGCCGGCGTTGTCGGTGACGGGGCCGAAGGCGTCCAGGGCGACGATGAAGCCGGCCAGCGACAGCATGGTGGTGGTGGCGATGGCGATGCCGAACAGGCCCGCCAGGTTATAGGTCACCACGATGCCGACGATGATCGTCAACGCCGGCAGAGCCGTGGACTCCAGCGACATGGCCAGCCCCTGGATGACATTGGTGCCGTGGCCGGACACGCTGGCCTGGGCCACCGACTTCACCGGCCGGAAGCCCGTGCCGGTGTAGTACTCGGTGATCACCACGATCAGCGCCGTGACCACCAGGCCCGCCAGGCCGCAGTAGAACAGGTTGTTGGCGGTGAACAGGCGGCCGTCGAGCTCGATGGCGTCCGGCACCAGCTGGTGAATCACCCACCAGACGGCCGGCACCGACAGCACGCCGGTGACGATCAGGCCCTGATAGAGCGCGCCCATGATGTTGTTGTTCTTGCCCAGGCGGACGAAGAACGCGCCGATGATCGAGGTGGCGATGCAGACGGCGCAGATGGCCAGCGGCAGCAGCATCATCGAGCCGACGACGTCGGTGCCGGTGAAGAAGATCGCCGCCAGCACCATGGTGGCCACCGTGGTCACCGCGTAGGTCTCGAACAGGTCGGCGGCCATGCCGGCGCAGTCGCCGACGTTGTCGCCCACGTTGTCGGCGATGGTCGCGGCGTTGCGGGGGTCGTCCTCGGGGATGCCCGCCTCGACCTTGCCGACGAGATCGCCGCCCACGTCGGCGCCCTTGGTGAAGATGCCGCCGCCCAGACGGGCGAAGATCGAGATCAAGGACGCGCCGAAGCCCAGGGCCACCAGCGAGTCGATGACCACCCGATCGGTGCTCTCATGGCCCGCGCCGAGCAGCAGGGCGTAATAGCCGGCCACGCCCAGCAGGGCGAAGCCCGCCACCAGCATGCCGGTGACCGCGCCCGAGGTGAAGGCCATCGACAGGCCCTTGCCCAGCCCTTCGGACGAGGCCTGGGCGGTGCGGACGTTGGCGCGGACCGAGATCAGCATGCCGGCGAAGCCCGCCAGGCCAGACAGGATCGCGCCCAGCGCGAAGCCGACGGGCTGCTCCCAGCCCTTGAAGAAGAACGCCAGGACCGCGACGACCACGACGCCGACGATGGCGATGGTGGTGTACTGACGGTTCAGATAGGCCTGGGCGCCTTCCTGGATGGCCGCGGCGATCTCCTGCATCTTCGCATCGCCCGGCGAGGCCTTCAAAAGCCTGGCGGTCTGAACCGCGCCATACAGCACCGCCAGAAGCCCGGCGCCGATGGCTACGTAAAGCCAAGAACTCATGGGTGTTGTGCCCCTTCGTGTTTCAAATCACGAGGGGTCGCGGTTCCCAGCCATGGAGGATCGACGAGCGCCCCAGGCCAGGAGCGGCGGGCGGGCCTTAGGGCCTCATTCCCCCTCGAAGCTCCCTGATCTGGCCCCGACATCGGCGCCAGGGGGAAACACTGACATCCACAAGCCTAGCGCGCAACCGCTTGCGAGAACGGCGTTCGCGAAGCCTCAGGGAATGATCGGCGCCGAATCGACGGGCGGCGGCGGCGGCTTGGCGGCCACCTTGGGCGCGGGCTTCGGCGGCGGCACGAAGTTGCGCGGCGTCTGCTTGCCGACGGTCACCGCGGCGACCTTGCCCTTGCCGACCAGGGCGATCGCCTCGCGCATGACGATGGCCTTCACCTTGCCCTCGTCGAGCAGCACGTAGCTGCCGGGCTTGTTGAGCGGCTGCTTATGGGCCGCACGCACCAGGGCGTCGCGCAGCAGCGGCTCCTTGCCGGCGAAGGCGGTCACGTCCCCGGCCGGCGGCAGGGTCAGCGAAAGCTCGACGAAGATGTAGTTGATCAGCCGACCCTCGGCGACGATCGGCAGGGCCATCGAGCCCAGCTTGATCACCGGATCTTCCTTTTCCTTCTCGCCCTCTCCGCCTTCCTTCTTCTTCTCCTTGCCGGAGGCGAAGGCGGGCGCGGCGCACAGCGCCAGCGGCGCGGCGAACGCCAGGACGGCGCGGCGGGACAAGGCGGAACGGGTCATGCCCGAGCCATTAACCGAGAAGCCTTGAGGTTTCGCTACCGGGCAAAGCCCCCAGGGCCAGGCTCGGCTTATCGAGCCTCTCGATCTGGGAAATGAAAACTATCAATTCGCCTTGCCGACGGGACTGCCCGAGTTTGGGCGCCTTCGGAGCCCTTCATGACACCCCGTTCCAAAGGCGGACCGCCGCCCGCCCGTTTCCCCGCGCCGCTCGTTCGGCGTCTGCGTCGTATGGCGCGCGCCCGCGCGCCCGGGACCGGCGCATGATCCTGCCAACCCTGCGGCAGTTGCAGTACCTGGTCAGCCTTCACGAGCACATGCACTTCAGCCGCGCGGCCGAAGCCTGCCACGTGACCCAGTCCACGCTCTCGGCCGGACTGAAGGAGCTGGAGGCCATCCTCGGCGCCCGGCTGGTCGAGCGCACCCGGCGCGTGACGATCTTCACGCCCCTGGGCGTGCGCGCCGCGGCCAGGGCCAAGGACATGCTGCGCCAGGCGCGCGACATCACCGACCTGGCCCGCGTCGCCGCAGCGCCGCTGAGCGGGACGCTGCGGCTGTCGGTCATTCCCACCATCGCCCCCTTCCTGCTGCCGCGCCTGCTGCCGGCGCTGAAGGCGGCCTGTCCCGACCTGCGGGTGGTGCTGCACGAGGAGATGAGCCACTGGGCGTGCGAGGGGCTGGCGCGCGGGGCCCGCGACTGCCTGGTCCTGGCCCTGCCCTTTCCGTGCGACGGGCTCGACCACGTGGCGCTGTTCGAAGACGAGATCCTGGTGGCGCTGCACGCCGACGATCCGCTGGCCGCGCAGCCGGCGATCGCCCCCGGCGACCTGCCGGCCGATCGCCTGCTGCTGCTGGACGACGGCCACTGCCTGCGCGACCACGTCCTGGGCGCTTGCGAGCGCCGCGACCTCGAGCGCGGCCCCGGGCGCGGCGCGGCGGTCCATACCCTGGTGCAACTGGTCGGCGCGGGGATGGGCGTCAGCCTGATCCCAGCCATGGCGGTCGAAGCCGACGTCGCGGCCGGAACGCCGATCGTCACCCGCTCGCTCGACACGCCCAAGGCCCACCGCACGGTCGCCCTGGCGTGGCGTCGCAACACCCCCAGGGCCGAGGAGTTCGCCCTGCTGGCCCAGCATATCCGCCAGAGCCTGGCCGGCGCTGCTCAGGAAGCGCCGGCGCGGGTTTCGGCCTGATCGGCGCAGTCGATCAGGCGGCGCAATTCTATTCGTTTCTGTCGGCTCGGCCGGCTCCCTACTGAAGAGGACGCATCGCAAGAGACGAGCTGATCAGGAGACCCGATGACGTCCCGCGCTTCCACCGCCATCCTCGCCGCCCTGGCCCTGGCCGCCGCCGGCCAGGCCGCCGCCCAGACCCCCAGGCAGACGCAGGACAGCGGCGCCCCCGTCGGCGACAACCAGAACTCCAAGACCGCCGGCGAATGGGGCGGGGTGATGCTGGAGGACTTCCACCTCATCGAGAAGCTGGCCCGCTTCGACCGCGAGCGCATTCCCGAACGCGTGGTGCACGCCCGCGGCACGGGCGCGGAGGGCGAGTTCGTCTCCAACGGCGAGCTCGACAAGTTCACCAAGGCCGCCCTGTTCAAGGCCGGCGTGAAGACCCCCGTGTTCGTGCGCTTCTCGACCGTGATCCACCCGCTGGGCTCGCCCGAGTACCTGCGCGACCCGCACGGCTTCGCCACCAAGTTCTATTCGACCGAAGGCAACTGGGACCTGGTGGGCAACAACCTGCCGGTGTTCTTCATCCGCGACGCGATGAAGTTCCCCGACATGGTGCACTCGCTGAAGCCCTCGCCGGTGACCAACAAGCAAGACCCGACGCGGCTGTTCGACTTCTTCAGCCACCACCCCGAAAGCACCCACATGATCACCCAGCTCTTCACGGACCTGGGCACGCCGCAGAGCTATCGGACCATGGACGGCAACGGCGTGCACGCGCTGAAGCTGGTCGACGAGGACGGCAAGGTGGTGTTCGCCAAGTTCCACTGGAAGAGCTTGCAGGGGATCAGGAACTACACCCCGGACGAGGCCCAGAAGGCCGGCTTCAACTACCTGACCGACGACCTCTACGCGACGATCGGCAAGGGCCAGGCGGCCAAGTGGGACCTCTACGTCAAGATCCTGCGGCCCGAAGACATCGCCAAGCTGGGCTACAACCCCTTCGACGCCACCAAGGACTGGTACGACATGCCGGAGATCAAGGTCGGCACGATGACCTTGAACAAGATGCCGGAGAACTTCTTCCAGTCGACCGAGATGAGCGCCTTCTCGCCGGGCGTCATGGTTCCGGGCATCGAGCCCTCGCCCGACCGCCTGCTGCAGGGCCGCCTCTTCAGCTACGCCGACACCCAGCGTCACCGCCTGGGTCCGAACTACCAGCAGCTGGCGATCAACGCGCCCAAGGTCGCGGTCGCCAACGGCGCCCAGGACGGGGCGATGAACACCGTGCCGCGCGTCGGCGACGTCAACTACCAGCCCTCGCGCCGCACCGACGCGGGCGTCTACGCCGATACGGCCGCCTACAAGCTGAGCCCCTACGAGGTCTCGGCCACGATCCAGCAGAAGGCGATCTCAAAGCAAGAGCCGTTCATCCAGGCGGGCCTGTTCTGGAAACGCCTGCCGGAAGACCAGAAGGCGGCCCTGATCCGCAACCTGTCGGGCGACCTCAACGGCGTCACCGTGCCCGAGATCAAGGAGATCATGGTCAGCCACTTCTATGCGGCCGATCCCGAGTACGGGACCCGGCTGGCGGCGGCGACCAAGGTCGATCTGACGGCCGTGAAGGCCCGCGCGGCCAAGGCCCTCGAAGCCGTCAAGCTGGCCGCCAACTAGCCCTCCTCGCCTCTCTCGCGCGGGCCTGCTCCAGCGGGCCCGCGTTTTTCTTGTTCCAGAAAGCCCCCATGCTGATCACCCTGTTCGCGCTGGCCCTGCAGAGCGCCGCGCCCGCCTCCGCGCCCGATCCCCGCGCCAGCTTCTTCGCCGCCGCCCGCGAGGGCCGGGCCGACCTCGTCGCCGCCCTGCTCGACGCCGGCGCGCCGGTCGACGCCCGCGACGACCGCGGCTACACCGCCCTGACGCTGGCCGCCTACAACGGCAAGACCGATCTGGTGGCTCTGCTGATCGCCCGCGGCGCCGACGCCTGCGCCATGGACCCGCGTGGCAACACCGCCCTGATGGGCGCGGCCTTCAAGGGCGACGACGCCATGGCGCGCCTGCTGCTGGACAAGGCCCCCTGCCCGGTCGACCAGGGCAACGCCCAGGGCCAGACGGCGCTGATGATGGCCAGCCTGTTCGGCCGCGAGGCCCAGGTTCGGATGCTGGTGGCCAAGGGCGCCGCGACGGGCCTCAAGGACGCGTCTGGAAACACCGCCCTGAGCCTGGCCGAGCGTCAGGGCGCGACGGGCGTCATGGCGGCGCTGGGCGGCCGCTGACGCAGCAGGCCCGTCTTCCAGCCACTCCCAAGTCCGTCATTCCCCGCGAAAGCGGGGATGCACGGAGAAAAAGCGCTTCAGTCTTGTGCTCGGCCTTAGCCGTGCAGCCAGCCTAGCCGCTGAGGCGTGATGTCCTTGCCCTTGAAGAGGGCCGCAACGCCTTCGCCCTCGACGAACTCGCCGATGTCGCGCACCGGCAGGCCGGCGGCGAAGGCGGCGGCCTGGAAGGCGGCGACGTCGGCGGCCGGAACGGCGCAGACGACCTCGTAGTCGTCGCCGCCCGAAGCCAGCGACATGCGCGCCTCGCCACGCTCGGGCTGGGCCTCCAGCCACTTGCGCGCGCCGGTCGACAGCGGCAGGCGGTCGAGGTCGACCTTGACCTGCAGGCCGCTGGCCTTGGCGATGTGGCCGGCGTCGGCCAGCAGGCCGTCGGAGACGTCGGCCGCGGCGTGGGCGAACTGGCGCAGGGCCTCACGCAGCGCCAGGCGCGGCGCGGGCGTGCGGTAGCGGCGAACCAGGCCGCCGTCGGGATCCTCGACCTCGCCCCAGTGAGCCAGCAGGCCAAGCCACCCGTCGCCGATGCTGCCGGAGACCATCAGCCGGTCGCCCGCCTTGGCGCCGCGACGCAGGACGGCCGCGCCTTGCGGAACCCAGCCCAGCAGGGTCGCCGAAACGACCATCGCGCCCGAGGTGGTGACGGTGTCGCCGCCAAGCAGATTGACGCCGAAGGTCTGGCCGTCCTCGGCCAGGCCGCGAGCGAAGGTCTCGCGATCCTCGACCGTCGTGCCCGAGGGCCAGCCGACAGCCAGGAAGTAGCCGTAGGGCTCGGCGCCCTTGGCGGCAAGGTCGGAAAGATTGGTGCGCAGCAGCCGGCGGGCGACGATGTCGAGATCCTCGCCGGCCAGGAAATGCACGCCCGCGACCATGGCGTCCTTGGTGATCACCAGGTCGTAGCCCGGACGCGAAGGCAGCACCGCCGCGTCGTCCAGCAGGTCGAGCGCGGCCGGATCGCCGTTGGTCAGCGGACGAAGGTGCGTCGCGATCAGCTCGAACTCGTCCGGCCCCGACGGCGCGGCCGCCGGAGGGACGTCGTCGAACCACGATTCGTCGTCCTCCGCCGCCGGCGCGGCGGCCGGGGCGGGATCGTCGAACCAGTCGTCGTCAGACTCGGGCGTCACGCGCGATGGCGTCCAGGGCGCCGTTGATGAAGCCGGCTTCCGGCCCCTCGAAGAACGACTTGGCGATCTCGACATACTCGTCGATCACCACCTCGGTCGGAACGTCCGGGCGGTTCATCAGCTCGTAGGCGCCGGCGCGCAGCACGGCGCGGGCCGTGGCGTCCAGGCGCTCAAGCTTCCAGCCCGAGGCCAGGCGGCGCACGATGGCCGGGTCGATGATCGCCTGCTTGGACACGACGCCCTTCACCAGATCGGCGAAGAAGGTCTCGTCGGCCTGGGCCAGCTGGGCGCCTTCGGTGTCCTCGACGGCGCGATCGAAGCGGTGCTCGGAAAACTCGCGCACGACGGCGTCGACGCCGGCGCCGGAGACTTCCATCTGGTAGAGGGCCTGAACAGCCGCCAGACGCGAAACGGAACGGGGCTGGATGCGCTTGCTCATCGCGCTTGTCCCGACAGCTGACGCTTCAATCCAACGATCTCCAGGCATTCCCGAGCGGCTTGGCCACCGCGGTCGCCCTGGGAGAGGCGCGCGCGATTCCAGGCCTGATCCTCGTCATCAACCGTCAACACGCCGTAACCAATGGCCAACCTTTTTCCGACCGCGAGGTCCTGAAGGCCGCGAGCGGTCTCGTTGCTGACGATCTCGAAGTGGTAGGTCTCGCCGCGGATCACCGCGCCCAGCGCGATATAGCCGTCGAAGCGGACGCCCGACGGGCCCTTGCCGGCCTCCTCGGCGATGGCGATGGCGGCCGGGATCTGCAGGGCGTCGGAGACGGTGACGACCTCGTACTCGGCGCCCTGCGCCTCGATCGCCTGCACGGCGCCGGCCAGCAGAGCGTCGGAAAGGCCCGAATAACGGCGCCCCTCGACGATCAGCAGACGAATCTTGTCTTCCACCATATGCCTCTGAACTCCTGGGCGGACGGGAGGCCTCGATGGGCCGTCACACGCCGACCCGAAAAATCGAATCGTAGAATGCGCCTATAGCTCGTCTTCGGCGACGTCGCTCAAGCCTTCTTCGCCCAAAAACTTCGCGAAATCACTGGTCTCCCGGAAATCGCGATAAACCGAGGCGTAGCGGACATAGGCCACGTCATCGAGCGACTTGAGAGCCTTCATCACCATTTCGCCCACGACCGACGACTGAAGCTCGGTCTCGCCCTGGCTTTCCAGCTGGCGGACGATGCCGTTGACCATCCGCTCGACCCGCTCGCCCTCGATCGGGCGCTTGCGAGTGGCCAGCGAGATCGAGCGCATCAGCTTGTCGCGGTCGAACGGCGAGCGACGTCCCGAGCGCTTGACGATGATCAATTCGCGCAGCTGGACGCGCTCGAAGGTCGTGAACCGGCCGCCGCACTCCGGGCAGAGGCGACGACGGCGGATGGCCGCGCCGTCTTCCGACGGGCGGCTGTCCTTAACCTGACTTTCGGCGTGGCCGCAGAATGGGCAGCGCATGATCTTGGGCCCTCCCCTGCGGCCTTAGGCCATTAGTTGTAGATCGGGAACCGGGCCGTCAAGGCCAGGACTTCCTCGCGCACCTTGGCCTCGACCGCGGCGTTGCCTTCCGGACCGTTGGCGGCCAGGCCGTTGACGACCTCGCCGATCAGCTCGCCCACGCGGGTGAACTCGGCGGCCTTGAAGCCGCGGGTGGTGCCGGCCGGCGTGCCCAGGCGAATGCCCGAGGTGATCGTGAACGGCGCGGTGTCGAAAGGCACGCCGTTCTTGTTGCAGGTCATGTGGGCGCGCTCGAGGCTGTGCTCGGCGTCACGGCCGGTCACGCCCTTGGGACGCAGGTCGACCAGCATCAGGTGGCTGTCGGTGCCGCCCGAGACGATGTTGACGCCCGACTTCTGCAGCGCTTCGGCCAGAGCCTTGGCGTTGGCGATGATCTGCGCGGCGTATTCCTTGAAGGCCGGCTGCAGGGCTTCACCGAAGGCCACGGCCTTGGCGGCGATGACGTGCTCGAGCGGGCCGCCCTGCAGGCCGGGGAACACGGCCGAGTTGACCTTCTTGATGATGGCTTCGTCGTTGGTCAGCACCATGCCGCCGCGCGGACCGCGCAGGGTCTTGTGGGTGGTGGTGGTGACGACGTGGGCGTGCGGGACCGGGTTCGGGAACACGCCGCCGGCCACCAGGCCCGCGAAGTGGGCCATGTCGACCATCAGATAGGCGCCGACGCTGTCGGCGATCTCGCGGAAGCGGGCGAAGTCGATCTCGCGGCTGTAAGCCGAACCGCCGGCGATGATCAGCTTGGGCTTCTCGCGCTGGGCCACCTCGGCGACGTTGTCGTAGTCGATCAGCTGGTCCTGCTGGCGCACGGTGTAGGACACCGGCTTGAACCACTTGCCCGACTGGTTGGCGGGCGAGCCATGGGTCAGGTGGCCGCCGGCGGCCAGGTCCATGCCCATGAAGGTGTCGCCCGGCTGCAGCAGCGACATGAACACCGACTGATTGGCTTGCGAGCCCGAGTGCGGCTGGACGTTGGCGAAGGCAGCGCCGAACAGCTGCTTGGCGCGGTCGATGGCGATGGTCTCGATCTCGTCGACCCATTCGCAGCCGCCGTAGTAGCGCTTGCCCGGATAGCCCTCGGCGTACTTGTTGGTCAGGATCGAGCCCTGAGCCTCCAGCACCGCCTTCGAGACGATGTTCTCCGAGGCGATCAGCTCGATCTGGTTCTGCTGACGACCCAGCTCCCGACCAATGCGATCGAAGATGTCGCGGTCGGCGGTCGCGAGATCGGCGCCGAAGAACTTGGTCAGGTCGGTGGAGGTCGTCATCGGCAGCTCCTTGGGGCGGGCGGCTGGGCTTTGGGCGGCGCGCTCCCGACAGCGGGAGTCGACGGCGCTCTCTTTAGCGTCCTTCGCGGCGCGATCAATGACGGAACCGCGACGGTAACCATGCGTTGGTCACGAACCTCGGCGGGGTGTTGCCGCCGCGCCGAGCGTTTTTGAGTGCAAACGAACAGAACGGGCGGGATGCGTATGGCGGTTTCACACGGCGAAACGGGGTCGGACGCTTCGGACGACACCGACCTGCTGGCGCTGAGCGCGAGCATCGTCGCGGCCTATGTCGGACAGAACAAGATTTCCCAGACCGCGGTCCCCGACCTGATCCGCACCGTGCACGGCGCCCTGCTTGGCCTGAACGGCGAACCGGCCCCGGCCAAGGCGGTCGAGAAGCAGAAGCCCGCCGTCCCCGTCTCCCGCTCGGTGCAGCACGACTACATCGTCTGTCTGGAAGACGGCAAGAAGCTGAAGATGCTCAAGCGCTACCTGCGCTCGCACTACGACATGAGCCCCGAGGACTATCGCCGCAAATGGGGCCTGCCGTCGGACTATCCGATGGTCGCCCCGGCCTATGCCGCGCGCCGCTCGGACTTCGCCAAGCAGATCGGCCTGGGCAAGGGCGTGCGGCGGCGGGCCTAGTCGCCCGCCGCGCCGTCCTCAGGCGAGGACCGGAACGCCCTGCTGCCCCGGCAGCTGAATGAACGGGGTGTTGAACCGATCGTAGTCGTAGGTGCGGCTGAACATCGGCGGCGAGATCGACAGGAAGTAGTCGACTATGGCGTCCGTCAGCGAACCCAGCGTCTCATGGCCGTACTCGACGAAATCGAGGGTCATGATGTTGGGCCGCAGGACCGGCGCCGGCGCGCCCGACAGCACCGACGGATCGACCTGCCTGGGCACACCCATCTTCACCCAGTTCATGAACATCGCGATGTTGCGGCCGTTGTTGCGATAGGCGTTGTCGCGCCCGCGGTCGTCGAGTTCGCCGTGCAGCACCTGCATCTGGGCCTGGGTGACGAAGAACGCCGGGGAGCGCGACGCCCAGTCGACCAGATTGGCCTCGTGATAAGGCTGCCAGGTCCTGGCGAACGAGGCCTGGTCGTCGTCGCCGCCGCTCGCGCCGATATCGTCCTCCCACCAGGGATCGAGCAGGCTCACATACCCCACCGAGCGCTGCTCCTGGGCCACGCGGTAGGGCCACAGACCATACCAGCTGGCGTCGTAGGGCGCCGCGGCGCCGAGGTCGTCGCCGTAGAACACGATCACCCGCCCGGCGCCGTTGCGGATGTTGTTGAGGGTCAGGTTCTCGACCGGCCCCTGCGGGATCAGCGGGAAGTAGGCCGCGATCAGCTGGCGGAAATCGTCGTGCTCCTCCGCGTCGAACAGCGAGAAGGTCTGGAATTTGAGGATGATCACTTCATTCGGGTTGTGCGCCAGGAAGTCCCGGATGTCGTTGAAGATCGACCCGTCGCCCGGATTGACCGCGAACTTCGTCGTCTGGCCGTAGTTCACCAGCACGTTGTCCGACCCGAGGGTGTGCTGAACGTAGAACTTGCCGCCATAGGCGCGCGGGCGCAGGTCGAAGAAGCGGACCCCCAGTCCCAACTGCTCCAGGATCGTCGCGTCCTGGGCCATCGCCCCCTTGCCCATGCCGTAGGTGCCGGAGTCGTGCGTGCCGGCCATCGGCAGCTGGTGAAGCGGCACCTCGCCGAATTCGTTGCGGCTGCTGATCGTGCCGAAGTGGTCGTGCAGGTCGCCCATCCAGCGGCTGTGATTGCGCAGGCGCGCCGACGCGTGCAGCGAGCCGTCGCGCTCGTCGGTGGCCAGCCAGCGCTGGAAATCGGCCCGCCACCACTTGCCGCCGGGGGCGAAGACCCGGACGTAGCAGACGAACCAGCCGGACGCCGCGCCGGCGTCGTCGTGCGACAGCTCGATCGCGACGGGCGCGCCCGGATTCTGGAAGGGCCCGGCATCGAAGGTCAGGACGTCCAGCGCGCCGCTGTCGAGATAGCCGGCCGCGCCATCGGCATGGAGCACGGTGCGGTCGCCGCTGCTCCAGACGACGGTTATCGTCGCCTTGGCGCTGGTGCCGGCGTCGGCGCTGTCCGCGGTCTTGATCTCGAGCTTGTAGGTCATGGGGCGCCCCTGGGCATGGTGATTACCGGCCCGGAGCGTACACCCATTACGCGAACATGCTTGTGCGCAACGCCACAGTTGCGATCAGTTCGCCGCTTCCGAGAAGATGTCGCGCTTTTTGAAGCCGGCGGTCATGAACCGGCCCATGGCCTTGGGCATGGTCAGCCAACGCACCGGCGCGGCCGTGGCCTCGCCCTTCAGCACGCCGTCGGCGATGTAGGGCGCCACGGTCTCCACGCGGTCGCCGAGGATGTTGTAGAGCTTCATCGACTTGGCGCGGTCGGCGTCCGAGGCGTCGCGCATCTCCGACTGCAGCAGGTCGGTGGCCACGATGCCGGGGCTGATGGTGCCGATCCGCACGCTGGTGCCGTCCAGTTCCTTGCCCATCGACTTGGTGAAGTAGGTCACCGCCCGCTTGGTGGTGCCGTAGAGCGTCAGGCCCGAGGCGGTCATGCCGTCGCTGCCGAAGCCCTCGAAATTGTAGATCGCCCCGCCGCCGGGCTGGGCCAGCATGCGGATCATGGCCAGCTTGGTGGCCTTGATCACGCCCAGCAGGTTGGTGGCGACCACCGCATCGATCTCGGCCTCCTCGACCTTGTCCAGGCGCACGCGGGGCGACACCGAGCCGGCGTTGTTGATCCAGATGTCGACGGAGCCGAACCGCTCGACGGCGGCGTCCCAGAGGGCCTCCAGGTCGGCCACCTTGCTGACGTCGCAGGCCTGGGCGGCGACGGCCCCGCCGGTGGCTTCCAGCTTGCCCAGGGCCTCGGCCAGGACGGCAGGGTTGCGGCCGGAGATCACCACCTGGCAGCCACGCTCGAGGAAGGCTTCAGCCAGGCCGAAGCCGATGCCGCGGCTGCTGCCGGTGATCACGATGGTCTTCACGGGGCGACTCTCTTCTAGCGCAGGACGCCGCATCCAGCCTGAAGCCGGGCGCGGGCGCAGCGGTCTCGTGGCGGGAAACCGCCACGCGGAGAGGCTCAGTCGGCCCCTTCCCGCTCCAGCCAGCCCTTTGCCTCGGCCCGCGCCCAGACGATCTCCGGCCCGATGTCGAACCGCGCATCGTCGTCGGCCGCCGACAGCAGGTCTTCGGCCTCGTCGAGCGCCGCAAGATCCTGGGCGGCCTCGCCCAGATAGGCGCCGGGCAGTTCGTGCTGGTGGAAGGCGATGTCGGCGAGGATGGCCCGAACCAGGTCCACCCGGGCCGGAACGCACAGCGGATCGCGAGCCAGGGCCTGGCGCAGGAACGGCGCGGGCGGCGCGTGCCAGGTCGAGCCGCCGCTCGACAGGCGGGCCAGCCAGACGAGCGGCCAGGGATCGGTCGGCTTGCTCGCGGCCCACTCCTCCAGGGCCGGGCGGACCAGCAGGCGGAACAGCGGAACCGGCAGCACCGCCTCGGGCTGACCGCGATAGGCCAGCCGCTTCTCGCCGATCCAGGCGGCGAAAGCCGACCGCTCGGCTAGCGGCCAGCTCACAGCCCCGGCAATAAACGCATCAAGCGCGTCGAGCGCCTCGCGACGCAGGCCCTGATGGCGAAGGCGGAAGTAGTCGGCCACGCCCCACCAGCCGGGATGCTCGGACGCATCCTCGGCCAGCTCGCGCAGGTAGCCCAGATCGAAACCCAAAACGGGTGCTTAGGCCGCGTGGCCGCCCATGCGGGCGACGTTGCAGTGCGCCCACAGCTTTTCCATCGCCCCGACCAGCTTGCGCATCATGTCGTCGGTGTGGAACGGCGTGGGCGTGAAGCGCAGGCGCTCGGTGCCGCGCGGCACGGTCGGATAGTTGATCGGCTGCACGTAGACGCCGTGGTCGGCCAGCAGCATGTCGCTGATCAGCTTGGTGTGGATCGGATCGCCGACCAGCACCGGCACGATGTGGCTGTCGTTCTCCATCACCGGCAGGCCGGCGTCCTGGAACATCTTCTTCAGGGTGGCGGCGCGCTCCTGGTGGGCGTCGCGCACTTCCGGATGCTGCTTCAGCCACTTCACGCTGGCCAGCGCCCCGGCGGTCAGGGCCGGCGGCAGCGAGGTGGTGAAGATGAAGCCCGAGGCCATCAGGCGCACCGCGTCGATCACCTCGGCGTCGCCGGTGATGTAGCCGCCCATGACGCCGAAGGCCTTGCCCAGCGTGCCCTCGATGATGTCGATCTGGTCCATCACGCCGTCGCGCTCGGCGACGCCGCCGCCGCGCGGACCGTACATGCCGACCGCGTGGACTTCGTCCAGATAGGTCATGGCGCCGTACTGCTTGGCGAGCGCCGCGGTGGCGCCGATGTCGGCGATGTCGCCGTCCATCGAGTAGACGCTCTCGAAGGCCACCAGCTTGGGCGCGTCGGCCGGCGCGGCCGCCAGCAGCTCTTCCAGGTGGGCCAGGTCGTTGTGGCGGAAGATGTGACGCGGACCGCCGCCGTTGCGGATGCCGGCGATCATCGAGGCGTGGTTCTGGGCGTCGGAGAAGATGATCAGGCCCGGCAGGATCTTCTGCAGGACGCTGAGCGTGGCTTCGTTGGAGACGTAGCCCGAGGTGAACAGCAGCGCCGCCTGCTTGCCGTGCAGGTCGGCCAGCTCGGCTTCCAGCTCCACGTGATGGTGGTTGGTGCCCGAGATGTTGCGGGTGCCGCCCGAGCCCGAGCCGTGGTCGTCGATCGCCTGGTGCATGGCGTCCAGCACGACGGG
Source organism: Caulobacter sp. 602-2 (assembly GCF_011043625.1). Lineage (GTDB taxonomy): Bacteria > Pseudomonadota > Alphaproteobacteria > Caulobacterales > Caulobacteraceae > Caulobacter. The sequence continues at coordinate 173,055 of NZ_JAAKGT010000006.1, read as the reverse complement.
GTTCTGGCCCTGGCCGAGATAGTCGTTCGAGCACCAGACCACGACTTCGCTCTCGCCGCCGTCGGCGCGGGTCCAGGTCGCGCGCGGGAAGGCGCCGCGATGGCGCTTCAGGTCGGCGAAGACCCGATAGCGACCCTCGTCGCGGATCTGGGAGACAGCGGCGGTGAACGCGGCTTTGTAGTCCATGCTGGTCTCTACCCGTCGAACCGAAGCTCGGCAGTCCTTTTCTTCTGGCACGGCTTTTCGCACCACGCAGGCACAGTGTCCACCTAAGGGCCTCTACCTACAAATTGGAATTGGGCGTGGTGTCGCATCGATTGGTTCTATAACGGCCGATCGCAACCCTGCCTTGTTCAAACCAGCTCAGCAATGCGCCCGCGCAGCAGTTGCAGGACTGCCGAAAAATCCTTGCCGCCAAAGCCGTTGACGTCGAACAGCGCGTACAGCGCCTCGGCCTGGGCGCCCATCGGCGTGCTCGCCCCTGCCCGCGCCGCCGCCTCCTGGGCCAGCTTCAGGTCCTTGAGCATCATGGCCGTGGCGAATCCGCCCTCATAGCCGCGGTCGGCCGGCGTGCTGGGCCCCACGCCCGGCACGGGGCAATAGGTCGAGACCGACCAGCACTGGCCCGACGACTGGCTGGCGATCTCGAAGAAGCGGTCTGCGGCCAGGCCCAGCTTCTCGGCCAGGGCGAAGGCCTCGCAGGTTCCCAGCATCGACACGCCCAGCAGCATGTTGTTGCAGATCTTGGCCGCCTGCCCCGCACCATGGCCGCCGGCGTGGATGATCGCCCGGGCCATCGGCTTCAGCGCAGCCTCGACGGCGGGAAAGTCGGCGTCGTCGCAGCCGACCATGAAGGCCAGGCTGCCCGCCTCGGCGGCCATGATCCCGCCGGAGACCGGCGCATCGGCGAAGCGGAAGCCCGCCGCCCTCGCCTGCTGCGCCACCGCGCGGGCGCTGTCGACGTCGATGGTGGAGCAGTCGATCAGCAGGGCCGACTTCGGGGCGTTCTCCAGCACCTGCTCGCCATAGACCGCCCGCACGTGCGGGCCGGCGGGCAGCATGGTGATGACGATCTCTGCGTCCTTCACCGCCTCGGCCACGGAGGTCGCGGCCACGCAGCCCGCGCCAACGGCCTTCTCCAGCGCCTTGGCCGAAAGGTCGAACGCCGCCACGGCGTGACCGGCCCTGGCCTGGTTGGCGGCCATGCCGCCGCCCATGTTGCCCAGGCCGATGAAGGCGATCCTGGTCATTGATACGCTCCCTAAATGCGAACCGCGCCTACGTGGGCGCGGTCCTTGTGATTTGTGTTTTCGAGGCCGTGCGTCCTTCGAGGCCCGCTGCGCGGGCGCCTCAGGATGAGGAAATCAGAGCAATGACACCCTCATCCTAAGGTGCGAGGCGCAGCCGAGCCTCGAACGACGCAACGCCGCTACCGCGCCCCGGCGGGCTTGCGGAACTTGTAGATGAACTGGTCGGTCTTGCCGCGGATCGACGGGTCGAAGACCGAGACGTTGCGCTTGTCGGCGGCGTCGCGCAGCACGCGGCTTTCGCCCTCGAACACGAAGCCGGCGGCGGTGATCTCGGCCTTCACGGTCTCGGGGTCGATGCGGTGCAGCTTCTCGGCGTCGCGCAGGCCCGAGCCCGGCTGGGCCGAGTGGTCGAGCACCAGATAGACGCCGCCCGGCTTCAGCGACTGGAAGACCTTGCGGTTGACCACCGCCATGTCGGGCTTGCCCATCAGCGGGGTGTGCATGTCGTGATAGTTCTGGGCGGTGAACACCAGGTCCAGCTTCTCCGGCGCGCCGAAGTTGGGCAGCAGGTTCAGGATCACCGAGACGTTCTTGTAGGCCGGATCGGCGGCGATGGCGTTCACGGCCGGCTCGCGGTTGGCCAGCTTGGTCAGCTCGTCGGGCACGTAAGCGTAGACGTGGCCGCGCGGCCCGACGGCCTTCGACAGGATGCGGGTGAAATAGCCGGTGCCGGGAATCAGGTCGGCGACCTTGGCGCCGTTGCGCACGCCAGCGAAGGCCAGCACCTGGGCCGGAAGGCGATCGGCGTCGCGCCGGCTGTCGACCTCGGGGCGCAGCGGATTGTCGACGGCGGCGATGATGTTGGCCGGGATCGAAACCGGGGCGTCGGCGGGCGGCGGAGGCGGCGGCGCGGCCGGTCCCATCGGGGTCGTGGCGCACGCAGTCACGGCGAGCGCGGCGACGAGGCTGAGAAGCGGCTTACGCATGGTCTTCCTTCCGGCGGACTTTCTTCTTTGGCTGGCGGCAAGCTAGCGAGGCCAAGCGACAGCTTCAATGCCGCTACGGCAGAACGCTGTCAGGCTTCCGCGAGAGGCGTCCACTCCTCCTCGGGCGGAAGAGGTGCGAAGATCGCCTGGATATCGGCGTCATCCACCGCCTCGATGCTCGGCGGGTCCCAGCGGGGAGCGTTGTCCTTGTCGACGATCACCGCCCGCACGCCTTCGATGAAGTCGTGGCGACGCACGACGCGCGAGCCGATCCGGTACTCCATGGCCATGTTGTCGGCGAAGTCGGTCATGGCCTCGCCGCGCTTCAGCTGCTCGAAGGCGACCTTGAGGGTCTGGGGCGACTTGGTCTTCAGCACCGCCAGCTGGGCCTTGCCCCAGTCGCTGGAGTCGACCTCCAGGAACTCGAAGATCTGCTCGACGCTGTCGCCGACGAACAGGCGGTTGAGGTCCTGTTCGTAGCCGACCAGGGGCGCCTTGCCGGCGTCGGCGCGATACATGCGCAGCGTCTCGTCGATGCGGCGATGGTCGGCCAGGATGGCCTTCTTCAGCCCCTCGACCGCGCCGAACTCCACGAAATGGGTGGCGATGCCCAGGCGCATGCAGTCCGCGCCCTTGATCCGCGCGCCGGTCAGGGCCAGCCACAGCCCCGCCTTGCCCGGCAGGCGCGGCAGGTACCAGCCGCCGCCGACGTCCGGAAACAGGCCGATGCCGGTCTCGGGCATGGCGAAGGTCGTGCGCTCGGTGGCGATCCGGTAGTGGGCCGGCATCGAGATGCCGACGCCGCCGCCCATGACCACCCCGTCCATGATCGCCACGATCGGCCGGTCGTAGTGGAACAGCAGGTGGTTCAGCCGGTACTCGGTGTGGAAGAACTTGCGCGCCTCGACGCCGTCGTCAGCCCCGCTCTCGGCGAGCATCCTGATGTCGCCGCCGGCGCAGAAGCCGCGCTCGCCCGAGTGGTCGATCATCACCATGTCGATCTCGGGATCGGCCTGCCATTCCAGCAGGGTCTTGATCATGATCTCGCACATGGACAGCGTCAGGGCGTGCAGGGCCTTGGGCCGGTTCAGGGTGATCCGGCCGACGTTCTTCTTCACGCTGACGAGGACTTCGGGGGCCTGCTTTTGGGGAGCTTCGGTCATCTGGGGTCTCAGGCGAATTCGGGGTCTTCGACCGGCGCGCAGTCGAAGCGGTCGATCTGGCCGGCCATCAGGCGGTAGACCGCGTCCTGCGGAACCTCCTGGGCCAGGGTGTCGGCGCGCGACAGGCCGGCATAGGCGCCGCGCAGCAGGCGACCGGCGACGCCGTGACTGACGACGATCAGGCGGCGCTCGCCCTCCGAGGCCTGCTCGGCCAGCCAGCCGGCGACACGGGCGGTGACGCCCTCGAAGGTCTCGCCGCCGGGTGCGCGGAAGGCCCATTCGTAGCTGGCGAACAGCTCGGGGTTCTCGCGACGGATGTCCTCGCGCAGGCGGCCCGACCACTCGCCGACGCTGATCTCCAGCAGGCGGTCGTCAAAGGTGAGCAACAGCCCCGTTCGCTCGGCGATGGCCTCGGCCGTATGGCGCGCGCGACGCAGCGGGCTGGCGACGATCCGCCAGGCGTCTGAGGGGTCACGCGCGATCAGGTCGGCCAGCAGCTCACCCATGGCCCGCGCCTGGGCGCGACCAAGAGCGGTCAGGTCCGACTCCGTCTGCCCCTGGAAGCGTCCTTCGCGGTTGAACTGCGTCTGGCCGTGGCGGCAGAGATAGATCATGGGGTCGTCGCTCTAAGGTCGAAGCACTCGATGCCAACGTCGGCGGCCGCCTTTAGCAGGGCGTCGTCACGCGAGGCCAGCGGCCAGTCGTGCTCCGCCGCCAAGGCGAGGTAGGCGGCGTCGAAAAGGCTGAGCTTGGCGTGCCGCGCTAGGATGGCGAGCCCCTCGACACCGAAGGCCGGTTCGCTGAAGCGCACCGATAGATCCTCGTAAGTCGCGACCGCCTTTTCATACTCGTCGTCAACCAAGACCCCGCGACGCGCCAACGTCAGAAGCACGTTACGCACCTCCCATTCGAAAATGCTGGGGGCTTCGAAGATCAGGGCGTTACTTTCCGCCAACAGAGTTCGCGCAGCAGGCGTAGCCTGTGTCGGCAACAGCCAAGCCAAGGCCGCCGAAGCATCCAGAACGACCTGCCTCACCGTCGAGCGTCTTCTTTCAATTGCTCCCAAGTCAAATTCTCGGCGTCAGGGTTTGCAGCCGCGATCCGTTCACGCAACGCCTTGAAGCGCTCCGCCAGTTCAGCGGCCGAAGCGCGACGCGGCATGATCGTCGCTTCCTCTGCCGGCGACAGCTTAGCCACCGGACGACCGTTGCGGGTGATGAGCACCGCCTCGCCCCCCTTCTCGACGGCGTCGAGCAGCGCCGACAGGTGGGTCTTGGCTTCCAGGACGCCGACTTCGCGCATGACGGGCTCCAATCTGACCAGTCTGGTCAGATTATCACGATCCTACTGCCGGAACATCTCGCGGGCGATGATCACCCGCATGATCTCATTGGTGCCTTCCAGGATCTGGTGGACGCGCAGGTCGCGGACGATGCGCTCCAGCGGGTAATCCTGCAGATAGCCATAGCCGCCGTGCAGCTGCAGGGCGTCGTTGGCCACCTGAAAGCCGGCGTCGGTGGCGAAGCGCTTGGCCATGGCGCACAGCTTGGTGGCCTGCGGATCCCGGTTGTCGAGCGCATGGGCGGCGCGGCGCACCATCAGGCGGGCGGCTTCCAGTTCGGTGGCCATGTCGGCCAGCTTGAACTGCAGCGCCTGGAAGTCCTTCAGCGGCCGGCCGAACTGGTTGCGGGTCTCCAGATAGGCCTTGGCGGTGTCGAGGGCGAACTGCGCGCCGCCCAGCGAGCAGGAGGCGATGTTCAGCCGCCCGCCGTCCAGGCCCATCATGGCGAAGCGGAAGCCCTCGCCCTCTCCGCCGATGCGGTTCTCGACCGGCACGCGGCAGTCGTCGAAATTGACCTGCGCCGTGGGCTGGGCGTTCCAGCCCATCTTGCGCTCGTTGGCCCCGAAGGTGAGGCCCGGCGCCCCCTTCTCGACCACGAAGGCCGAGACGCCCTTGGGACCTTCGCCGCCGGTGCGGGCCATGACCACGTAGACGTCCGACACGCCGCCGCCCGAGATGAAGGCCTTGCCGCCGTTCAGAACGTAGTGGTCGCCTTCCAGCCGCGCGGTCGTGCGCATGCCGGCCGCGTCGGAGCCCGACCCCGGTTCGGTCAGGCAGTAGCTGGCGATCAGCTCCATGGTGGTCAGGCGCGGCAGGAAGCGCTGGCGCAAGGCCTCCGAGCCGAAGCGGTCGATCATCCACGAGGCCATGTTGTGGATGGTGAGATAGGCCGCGACCGGCACGTCGCCGTAGCTGAGGGCCTCGAAGATGATCGAGGCGTCGAGGCGCGACAGCCCGCTGCCGCCGACGTCGTCATTGACGTAGATGCCCGCGAAACCCAGGCCCGCAGCCTCGCGCAGCACCTCGACAGGAAAGTGCTTGCGCTCGTCCCACTCGGCCGAATGCGGGGCAAGCCGTTCTGCCGCGAAGCCCGAAGCCATATCCTGAATGGCGCGTTGATCGTCGTTCAGCGCGAAATCCATGCGCCATTTCCTCCCATGCGGGGCATGTACGCCCTCACCTTCTTGACCGCTGACCTGCCCTGAGCAGCCAAGTGTGTCAATCATATCTCAGTTGGCGAATTTGCATGCGGCGCCGCAGCGAAATCGGGTGCGAAAGGTCGCACCTCCCTTGATCCGACACCTCGTCGGTATCAGATCACGCCCATCGGAGGCGTCGTCTCGGTTCCCATGTCCAAGTTCATTACCGCTCTGGCCGCGGTCGCGGCCCTGTTCACGTTCGTGTCTGCGCCGGCTCACGCCGAGAATCTCGGCGTGTGGCGCAACCCGAAGGACAACATCCGCCTGCACATCACCGACTGCGGTCCGAGCATGTGCGGTTGGGTCGTCTATGCCAGCCGCAAGGCCGAGGCCGACGCCAAGAAGAGCGGCTACGACACCCTGGTGGGCCAGCAGGTGCTGCGCGACTTCGCGCCCACCGGCAATGGAAACATGAAGGGCAAGGTTTTCGTTCCGACCCTGAAGGTCACCCTCTCGGGCACCGCCGAGTTCGTCGACGCGCGCACCATGCGCGCCAAGGGCTGCGTGCTGGGCGGCCTGTTCTGCAAGTCGCAGGTCTGGACCCGCGTCGACGGCGTCCAGCAGGTTCGCGTCAGCAAGGCCGGCGAATAGCCCCTTAAGGGCCTTAACGCCTTGCCTCGACCGGCGGCGCGCGCGAAACCCTTCGCATGACCGTTCCGCCCCTCGCCCCCTACCCCGCCACGCGCCTGCGCCGCCTGCGCCAGGCCGACTGGACCCGCCGTCTCGTCCGCGAGACGCAGGTCATGCCGTCCGACCTGATCTGGTCGATGGTGGTGCATGAAGGCGAAGGAACCGTGCCCGTCGCCTCGATGCCCGGCGTCGAACGCCTCAGTGTCAAGGAAGCCGCCAAGGCCGCCGTCCGCGCCCGCGACCTGGGCATTCCCGCCATCGCCATCTTCCCGCACATCGATCCGTCGCGGAAGGACGCGACCGGCTCGATCGCCGCCGATCCCGACGGGGTGATCCCGCGCGCCGTGAAGGCCATGAAGGACGCCGCCCCCGAGGTCGGCATCATGTGCGACGTGGCGCTGGACCCCTTCACCGACCATGGCCATGACGGCGTGGTCGAGGGCGGCAGGATCCTCAACGACGCCACCATCGAGCGCCTGATCGAGCAGGGCCTGATGCAGGCCGCCGCCGGCGCCGACATCCTGGCCCCTTCCGACATGATGGACGGCCGCATCGGCCGTCTGCGTGGCGCGCTCGAAGGCGACGGCTTCCAGGACACGATGATCATGTCCTACGCCGCCAAGTACGCCTCGGCCTTCTACGGCCCGTATCGCGACGCCATCGGCTCGGCCAAGCTGTCCGCAGGCCAGGGCGACAAGAAGACCTACCAGATGGATCCGGCCAACACCGAGGAAGCCATCCGCGAGGTCGCGCTCGACATCGCCGAGGGCGCCGACATGGTCATGGTCAAGCCGGGCCTGCCGTACCTCGACATCCTGCGCCGGCTGGTCGACGAGTTCCGCATGCCCACCTACGCCTTCCAGGTGTCGGGCGAGTACGCGATGATCAAGGCCGCCGGGGCCAACGGCTGGATCGACGAAGAGCGCGCCATCCTCGAAAGCCTGGCCGCTTTCAAGCGGGCCGGCGCGGCGGGGATCATCACCTATTTCGCGCCCTGGGCGGCCGAGAAGCTGGGCGGGTAAGCGGCCATGGGGGGCATCGGGGTCAATCATTTCGCGACGTTCCATTTCGAAGACCCCGCCGCTGCTCCCAAGGCGCACGGCCGGTCGGTCCGAGACTTCGCGGCAGCTCTGCACCGCGACCTCGACCTGCCAGGCGCCAAGCCGGATGCGCCGTTCGGCGATGAGGAGCTTTCGATCTTCTCGGTCGCGCTCGGCGACGCCGAGTTTAGCGTCGGCGTCAGCGCCAAAGGCCAAAGCTCGAACGAGATCTGGGAGCTGCATGTCCAACTGCCGCATCCCGCCTTCTTCAGAAAGGCGCGCGAGACCGAATTGGAAACCATGCGACGCCTCGACGAGGCGCTGCACAGGCAGCTGCAGGCGCTGGGCGCCCAAGACCTTCGCTGGTTCGTGCAGGACAAGCGCGACGACGCCGGCCAGGTAGAGCCCTGACGGCGTCGAATCCGCTAGGCTGGCGGGCATGACCAAGGTTCTCGACATCGTCACCGCCGTCATCCGCGACGAGGCCGGTCGCATGCTGCTGGTGCGCAAGCGCGGCACGGCGATCTTCATGAAGCCGGGCGGCAAGCGCGATGAGGGCGAGGACGACCTGACCGTCCTGGCCCGCGAACTGGACGAAGAGCTGGGCTGCCGGCTGGTGGACGCCAGCCTGCTGGGCCGCTTCTCCGCCCCGGCCGCCAACGAGGCTGGGTTCATGGTGCAGTCGGCGACCTATCTGGCCATGGTCGAGGGCGCGATCGCCGCGCGGGCCGAGATCGAGGAACTGGCCTGGATCGATCCCGCCGCCCCGCCCGCCGGCATGCCGCTGGCGCCGCTGCTGACGGACGAAGTGATCCCCGCCCTGCTCGCGCTCGCCTGAGAGTGCTATAGGCCGCGGATGACGACGATCTACATCGACGCGGACGCCTGCCCCGTGAAGGACGAGACCTACAAGGTCGCGGCCCGCAACGGCCTGAAGACCTATGTCGTCTCCAACAGCTGGATTCGCGTACCCGCCACCCCGGCCATCGAACAGATCGTGGTCGACGCCGGCCCCGACGTCGCCGACGACTGGATCGCCGAGCGCGCCGGTCCGGGCGACGTGGTGGTGACCAACGACATCCCGCTTGCCGACCGCGTGCTGAAGGCCGGCGGCCAGGCGATCGCGCCCAACGGCCGGGTGTTCACCAACGACATGATCGGCTCGGCCCTGGCCTCGCGCTCGATCGGCGAGCACCTGCGCTCGATGGGCGAGGTCACGAGCGGCCCCAAGGCCTTCGGCCCCCAAGACCGCAGCAAGTTCCTGCAGGCGCTCGACCAGGCCGTGGTCAAGGCCCGCCGCGTGGTCCCGCGATGATCGAGATCACCTCCTGGCTGCGCATCGACGAGGACGAACTGGTCGAGAAGGCCGCCCGCGCCTCGGGCCCCGGCGGCCAGCACGTCAACAAGACCTCGACGGCCATCGAGCTGCGCTTCGACGTGACGAATTCGCCGTCGCTGACCGACGACATCAAGGCCCGGCTGACGGCCCTGGGCGGCAGCCGCATGACCCAGGAGGGCGTGCTGGTGCTGTTCTCCCAGGGTCACCGTTCGCAGGAACTGAACCGCCAGGACGCCCGCGAGCGACTGGTCGAGCTGATCCGCCGGGCCACGGAGAAGCCCAAGCCCCGCCGCCCGACCAAGCCGACCTATTCCAGCAAGCTCAAGCGGCTGGAGACCAAGTCGAAGCGGTCAGGGGTGAAGTCGATGCGCGGCCGCGTCCGTCACGACGACTGACCGCGCCGTAGTTCTCAGACGGCGGCCGGATTGACGCCAACGCCCACGCGGGCGCCGTCAGCCTGTTCCTGAACGAGAAAGACCTGCTGCTGATCCAGCCAGGTGAGCTGGTCCCCCACGATGGTCCCGGCGACGTTGGCCACGACGATGTCGGCCGAGCCCTGGCCGCCGTGCTCGACCATGGCGCTCCAGGCCATCATCGGATAGCTCTGGCCGCCGGCCGAGACGGAATAGGTGGTCATTTCGCTGATGTGTTCGGCGACCTGTTCGACAGTCATGAGATGAAGCCCCCTCGCGCAGACCCCTAGCGGCCCGCGAAATCCACCCTAAGGCGCAACACGCTAACCGCAGATTGCGCCCAGGGCGTCGAAGGGCCTTCAGACCAGCCGCGGAATCGGTGGACCAAACGACAGGATCTCGTCCTTCCAGTCGGGCTCAGGGATGAGGCCGCCCAGCATCTTCTTCAGATAGAAGGCCAGAGCCGACTGCTCGTCGGCGCTCAGTTCCGAACAGGCTTCCTGGTGCAGCGGGGCCAGCTCGTCGCGGATCCGCTGCAGCAGCGCCGCCCCGCCTTCGGTCAGGCGCACGACCACCTTGCGGCGATCGTTCGGCGCCCCGCCGCGCTCGACAAGGCCGTCACGGATCAGGCCGTCGATCGACCGGGTCAGGGTCGTGCGATCGGCCGCCGAAAGCTTGGCCAGCCGCGTCATCGAACACTCGCCGAACCGGGCCAGCGACAGCATCGCCACCCACTTCGGGAACGACAGACCGTGACGCGCAACATGATCGGCCGCCAAGGCGCGCCGATGCTGCTCGGTCTGATACATCAAATAGCTCAAATAGCTGGGCAGGGGCATGGATTGCCCCTCCCTCAAGTCATGCTCAGGCATGGTGTCCCCCCGCGCCGTGCGTCTTGATCTCACAACCTCTGCTGTCGCGCAATCGCCACGAGGTCCCTAGCTCCCCTGGCGTTCACCATGTCGCGAAACGCCTGTCTCGCCCGCACGTTCCGCAGGCGAGAAAGACCCCTCAGAGGCGAACTCAGCGCCGGGGCGCGGGCGGGGCCGGAGGCGCGGGCGGCGTCGGCGGTGCGGGCATGCCGCGAATGACGGTGATGCGCTTCATCCGATTCCCGCAGGTCTTCAGCGACAGCCCCGGCGGCAGGCGGGCCTCGCCGCAGGCGTCGTCCAGCTGGTCCTGGGTCAGGCCGCGGGCCCCGCTCAGGTCCACGCCCTGCAGGCGCACGCCCGACAAGTCCGCGCCCTTGAAGTCGGCGCCGGCGAAGCTGCCGCCCCGTAGATGCGAGGCCGTCAGCGAGGCGTTGCGGAACTGGGCGCGATCGAAGCGGCCGCCGCTGAGATTGGAGCCGTTGATCTCGGCGTTCGAGAAATCGGCGCCGCGCGCGTTCACCGACGACAGGTTGGAGCCGTTCAGTTCGGAATTGGCCAGCCGGGCGTCGATCAGGGTCGCGGCCTCGAAATTGACCCCGTGCATCTCCGACGATGTCATGTCGGCCCGCGACAGGTTGGCGTTCTGGAAGTTGGCCCCGGCCGACTCCACGCCCGACAGGCGGGCGCCGTTGAAGTTGGCCTTCTCGAAATTGGCGGCCCGCATCTCGGCGCCGCGCAGGTCGGCGCGGGTCAGGTCGGCGGCCTCGAAGTTCGAACCGAAGAACACCGCGCCGCGCAGGTCGGCGCCGATCAGGTTGGCCCTGGCGAAGTTGGCGCCGGTGAACTTGGCGCCGGTCATCTTGCGGCCGGCCAGATCGCAGCTGACGCACACCCCGCCCAGCGACACCAGGCGCGCCACGTCCTTGTCCTCGATCGAGGCCTTGGCCTGGGCCTGGCCGGCCAGGGTCGTCAGACCCATGACCAGGGCGGCGGCGAGTGTCATGCCCATGCGGGCCATCGGCGGTCTCCGTTCGGTCGATAAGCGACCTTGCTTGGTAACGGTTTGAGCCGCGCACCGACGCTAGACCACTTAAATCGCGGTAATGACGGGGATTCGTCATCCCCGTCGCCCGCCAAACGCTTGTTGGCATTAGCCTTCCAGCGCCCGCCGCGTCAAACCGCCGCGCCCGTCCCCGGCTCAGTAGAACGTCACGTCGTCCAGTTCGAACCACAGCTTGGCCCCGGCCGGGCGTTCGCCCTCGACTCCGACCTGCAGCAGGTCTGTCCCCGTGAAGGCCGCCTTCTCCCGGCCCGCCGGCTTGAACGCCGAGAATGGCAGTTCGATCGTCCGCCATTGCGAACCGGCGTCGACCTTGGCCGTCCAGCGGCCAGCCGCGCCGACCAGGCTGACGACATAGGCCCCGCCATCGCCGCGCACGGACAGCTTCAGCCCCTTGAAGGCGCTGGCGTCGGCCGGAACCACCGAGCCGCGGGTCAAGGGCAGCAGGATCCCGGCCGAGGCGTCGTCCTTGGTCGCCATCCGCGCGCCGACGCTCAGCACCTTGCCGCCGCCTTCGCGCTCGATGACCTGCGAGACCTCCAGGCTGCGATCGCGACCGCCGTCGAAATCGTCCAGCCGCAGGGTGTCGAGGCTGGTGCGGCCGTCGGCGCGCTCGAAGTCGTCGATCAGCGCGCCCGCCTTCACCGCCGGCGGCGTCAGCTTGTCGTTGGCGGCCGAGCGCTTCGCGCCCGGGCCGAAGGACGGCTTGCCGTCGATGAACACGCGCTCGACCTTGCGGGCGTCGGAGATCGTCTCCCACGGCTTGCCGGCCACCAGCACGAAGTCAGCCCGCTTGCCCGCCTCCAGCGTGCCCCGATCGGCCAGCATGTTCATCGCCTTGGCGCTGCCGGCCGTGCCCACGGTCAGGGCCTGGGCCGGCGTCAGGCCGGCCTTCACCAGCAGCTCCAGCTCGCGAAGGGTCGACGAGCCATGCGGCGTGCCGGTCATGCCGGCGTCGGTCCCCAGGGCCAGCGGCACGCCGGCGTCGTACAGCGCCTTGGCGTTGGAAAGGGCGTAGCCGAACTTCAGGCGGCTCTGGCGCGCGCGCGGGCTGTCGGGATCGGCCGGCGGCTTGGCGCCCGGCTTGACCGGCTCGTAGACCGCCAGGGTCGGGGCGTAGAACAGGCCCGAAGCCTTGATCGAGGCGATGGTCTCCGCATCCAGCGGTTCGTCCTGCAGGCTGTGGGCGATGACGTCGACGCCGCTGGTCGCCGCGACCTTGCCCTGCTCGACGGTGACGGTGTGGGTCAGCACCTTCAGGCCATGCTTGTGGGCAGTCTCGGTCAGCGCCTTCAGGGTCCAGGCGTCCATGCTGGTGTTGTCGGGCGCCGAGCCGTAGCGCCAGCCGTCGGTAAAGGCCTTGATGGCGTCCGGCTTGTAGGCCGCGATCGTCTCGACGGCCGCGCGGGCGCCTTCCGGCGTGTCGACCCAGCGGGTGGTGGCCTGGTCGGCCCAGTCCGCGCCGTGGCCGCCCGGCGTGCTGATGCGGGCGACGAAATTGACGTGCGGCGCGGTCAGGGTCCCCAGCCACGCCCGACGCGGCGCGAAGCTTTCCGGCTGCTGGTGGAAGTCGTTCACCGTCGTCACGCCCGAGGCCACATAGGCGTCGGCGATCTTCGGGATCACCGCCGGCGCGCCATTGGGCGTCCAGTGGGTGTGCACGTCGAACAGGCCCGGGATCAGCGCCTCGCCCTTGGCGTCTACGATGGTCGCGCCCTTGGGCGCCTTCACCTTAGGGCCCACCGCCAGGATGCGGCCGTTCTCGACCACCAGCGTCCCGCGATATGGCGCCGCGCCCGTAGCGTCGAAGATCTCGGCGTTGACCACCGCCAGCGGCTGGGCGGCCGCCAGGGAGGTCGAGAGCGCGGCGGCGCAGAGGCCGCCGAGCAGGATGCGGGCGCGGTTCATGGGCGGTCGTTCCTCGTTCGAACGGGCGCTTTCAGACGCGCCCATCCGTCATGACGAACCAGGCGCGCAAAACCAGCAGTCCTCCCCGCCGATCGGCATGCCGGGGGGCAAGGTTTCGACCGCGCCGCTGCGCGGGGCGGCCAGCGCCTTGCGGTCGCCCGAGGTCAGAAGGCGCGCGATGCGCCCCGCCTGATCGGCCTCGGCCCCCTGCCCCTTCCAGCCCGACAGGGTCTTGGCGTAGCGCAGCAGGGCCGCGTCGATCTGGGCGGCGGCGGTGGGCGACAGCGTCTTGTCGTCGAGCACGGAAACAAGATCACCGATCAGGCGCGTCCGCACGCGGCGACGAAGCTCGCCCGTGCGGCCGTCGGCCTGGGGCCCGCCCGGCGCCACGGCCGCCAGCAGGGCGTCCACGGTCTCGGTCACGTCCAGCTGGCCCGCATCGCGACGCTTCTGCTCGACCAGGCGGTTCAGGCGCGCGGGCGTCAGCAGCAGCGACAGCGGAAGGTCGGCGGCGGTTTCGGCCGCCGTCGGCAGGTCAAATACCGACGCGCCCGAGGTCGGGAAGATCTCGATGGCGTAGGCCTTGTCGCGCGAGCCCGACATGCCCGACGACAGCAGCGACAGCAGCGGATCGGGCAGGTCCAGCGCCGTCGGGTCGAGCGTGCGCACCAGGGCCGCCAGGGCGCGACGCTGGTCGGCCGCCGGCGTAGCGGGCGCGGCTTCGCGACCATCGCCCACGACGGCGTAGCCGTAGTCGACGCCGCCCACGAACTTCGCCGCGGCCTCCACCTGATAGCGATGGAACAGATAGATCGGCACGAGCGCCCGGCGCAGGTCGGCGGCGGGCGAACCGGCCGGCACGCTGTTCAGCCCGAAACGCGACAGGGCGATGCGCCGCACGGCCATGACGTTGTCGAGCTCGATCACCGGATCGGCGCCGTTGTCCCACAGCGCGCCATAGGGCTGGGCCGAGGCCGCGCCGCGGGCGTCAGCGTCCGAGACGTAGCGATAGCCCTTGGCCTGGGCGTCGCGGGCCAGCCTGTCGAGGCGCGCGGCCTCGTCGCTTCCAGGCGCGCCTTCCGAGTAGAGCCAATCGATGGCGAAGGCGTCCCAGGCCCCCACGCCCTTGGCGTAGGCGTCCGACAGGTCGAGGCGGTCGCCGTCGATCTTCACCAGCGGCGCGGGGTAGTCCATCACCGAGGCGCGGCCGTACACGCTGCCGGCGAAATTGTGCGACAGCCCGATGGCGTGGCCGATCTCGTGGGCCGACAGCTGGCGGATGCGGTTCAGCGAGATCTGGATCGGGTCGTCCGGACCGCCCTTGCCCGTCTTGTCGGCGCCCAGCAGCCCCTCGAAGATCATCCGGTCCTGGCGGATGCGCAGCGAGCCAAGCTGGACCACACCGCGCACGATCTCGCCGGTGCGCGGGTCGACCACGGTCGTGCCCGTGGACCAGCCCCGCGTCTGGCGGTGGATCCAGTTGACGACGTTGTAGCGGGCGTCCATCGGGTCGGCGCCCTCGGGCAGCGGCTCGACGCGGAAGGCGTCGACGTAGCCGGCCGCCTCGAAGGCCTGGTTCCACCAGCGCCCGCCCTCGACCAGCGCGCCGCGCACCGGTTCGGGCGCGCCCCGGTCGACATAGAAGATGATCGGCTTCTTGACCGGCGACCTGGCCGCCGTCGGATCGGTCTTCTCCAGGCGGAAACGGCGCACCAGGCGCTGCACCGTCGGCTGGTCGAGGCCCGCCGCATAGTCGGCGAACAGCACCTGGGCCGAGGTGCCGGTGCGCGGATCGAAGGCGCGCGGCGTAAAGCCCGGCCCCGGCAGGCGGATGAAGCTGTGGTGGACGCCGAAGGTCACCGCCCGGGCGTCGGGGACGATCCCCGAGACCTCGCCGCCCGGATCGTCGGCGGTGAAGGTCTGGCGGGTCTCGAACTCGAGGTTGTCGGGAAACAGGCCGACATGGCCAAGGTCGACATAGCTCAGCGTCGGCGCGGCCTTGAAGCCGCCCTGCTTGGCGTCCTTCAGGGCGCCGGTGATGTTGAAGGCGTCGCGCAGCAGGAAGCCGGCCAGGTCGACGGTGAAGCCGCCGTCGGGCGTCTCGCCCGTCACCTCGCCCGACCACACCACCGAGCCGGGGAAGCTGTCGCGGACCGTCCGCTGCTCCTCGACCGTGCCGCCGAGGGCGCGGAAGCCGAAGTTCTCGAACTCGGCCAGCACCCGCTTGCCCACCCGGCGGAAGACCAGCACCTGGGTGTCGCCGGTCGCGGCGCGGTCCAGCCCCACGGGCGTGGCGCCCAGGCCCCCGCTGAGGCTGGGCTGATAGAGGAAGCGACCGGAAATCCCCTCGGCGTCGGGCGCCGGCAGGGTGACCACGACCGCGCCCTTGGCGGCGTCGGTCTTGACCGGCAGCAGGCTGGGCGCGCTCGCGGGGGCGGTCTGGGCCGCCGGCGGGGCGGCGCTGGCCGGAGCGGCCGACAGCGTCAGGACCGCGAGCGCGCTCGCCATGGCCAAGGCGCGCAGCGACGCGCCGCCGAAGTCCGATTTCCTCATCTGCCCCTCCGATTCCCGCTCAAGTCGCGGCGGGCGACGGTTTCGCCCCGAGCCGGTGCAGGCAAGCCTCTTTTTGCTGGCGGGGGCCTCAGCGGATCTCGCGGGCCAAGGCGCGGGCGACGAGCTCGCCGGCCTGCCTGCAACGGTCCAACGGCGGGCGCCGGGCCTCGGCCAGGCGTGGCGCGGACGGAAGCCGTTCAGGCGCGGGCGGAATGGAAAACGGGCTCATGAGCTCGCCGTGTCGAAGGCCTTGGCCTCCGCCTCGAACTCCGCCAGGGCGGCCTCGGCCGCGTCGGCCATCCGTCCCCATTCGGCGATGACGCCTTCGAGGTCAGGCGAGACCGCCTCGGGAACCGCCAGCCCGGCCTCCAGGTCGTCGAGGACCGCGTTCCAGTCGCCGCGCAGCCCCCGCACCCCGGCCACCGTCGTCGCCAGTTCGGCGGCCGGGGCGACGAGGTCGTGCAGGGCAATTTCGCGGCGCGTGCGCGGCGCGGGACTGAACGCCCACTGCTGGGACGGCAGGCCGGTCTTCTCCCACAGACGCAGCGACGCGCCGGCCTGCACCTCGGCCACGTCGAGCGCGTGACCCGGGAAGGCGACGTTCTCCAGCGCAGCCCCCTGGAGCGGGGGAATGCGGAAGAGATCCGCGCCGGCCGGCAGGTCCGCCACCCTGTCCACGCGGGGCGGCGGCCCCTCGCTGACCAGCGGAAAACCGAACGGCGTCGAGGCGTTGGCCAGCGTCCAGAGCTTCTCGTCGGCGGAGATGTGCAGATGCAGCGCCGGATCTGCGGCGGATCGCAGGCGATGGGCGTCGACGGCCGGATCGAGTTGCAGGCGCCAGAACTGGCGCGCGGCGCCGCCCTTGACCGGCTCCAGGTGCGCGGCGCCTTCGTCGTCGTAGGCAAGGCACAGTTCGGGCGCCTCGCGCAGCGAGATCCGCACCGCCGGATCGCGCTCGAAGGCGGCGAAGGCGGCCGCGAAGGCTCCGGCGCGCGTGGCGAAGCCTCGCATGGCGGCCGCCAGGGCCGTGGCGCGATCTGCGCGCATGCGAACCTGCAGGCGCAGCGCATCCAGCGCCGCTGCTCGGTCGCCGCCCAGCAATTGACGATAGAGCGACGGCGCCACATCGCGGCCGTAGGAAACCAGATCGCGAGCGAAAGCGGCCATGCCCAGCTGCAGGTCCAGCCCCTGCCCTTCCAGCACCGCGTCCAGGTCGGTCCAGGCCGCGATCAGCCGCTGGGCCTCGGCGCACAGTTCGCCGACCTCGCCGGCGCGACCGCCGCGACGGGGCTCCAGGGCTGAACCGACCACCTCGCCAAGAAAATCGACGATGTCGCGACGCTGGCGCGAGGCGCGCAGCGCGGTCCGGGTCTCGCCTGCCACGCGGCCGAGCGCGGCGACGTCGCGCCAGCCGGCCAGGCCCAGGTCGAACAGATTTCCCGATTGAGCGGAGCGGCCGCTGGCGTCGCCGGCGAAGAGCAGAAGCCCGTTCATCGCCAGCCCCGCGGCTCAAGCCGTCGGTCCTCGATGCTTCGCAACGCCGCTACTCCACGCTGGGGTCGGCGATGGGCCGCTCGCGAGCGTCACGAGCGGCCCCCGCCCCGCATGCGAAGAGCCCCCCAAGACTTCCTCGCGCGCTAATGGCCGTGGGAAACCCGAAGCCGTCATGGCGGACGGCTTCGGGTCCCTGATCGCTGGGCGTCCGCTCTGGAGGCTTTGCGGCCCGGCCGCCCGTGATCTGCGACAGAATGTCCCAAGCCCTAAAGCCCCGCTGTGCAATTTGTCACAGGGGTCAGGCGGGGTCGTTTCAGCGGCGGGAAAGATTGAAGATCGAGACCGGCGGGAAGCTCTTGCGCGGCGAGGTTCGGCCCACATAGCCGCAGCGGAAACGGTCGGCGTGGCGCGTGGCCAGGATGCCCGCCATCGCCTCGCTGACATAGGCCGCGCCGGGCGCGACGTCGGGCTCGATCCGCGCCGCGACGACCACGTGGGCGCCGACCACGGCCTGGGCGCCGGTGATCGGGTTCACCCGCAGATGCACCGGCCCGTAGTGGCCGCCGATCCGCAGGGCCAGGTGGCGCGGCAGGCCGCGCGCCCTCAGGTTCAGCCGGCGATGGGTTTCGAGCAGCACCAGCGCCGCCTCGGCCGCGTCGGACGGCTGGTCGAAGACCAGGAAGACGCCGTCGCCCCAGGTCTCGACGTGCTCCGGCGGCGCGGAGAGCCCGGCGATCGCCTCGGCCATGCCCGCCATGATCACCTCGAAGAAGGCCGGCACCTGGGCGTCGTGCAGCGCGCCAAAGCCGCGCACGTCGATGAACAGCATCGCCTTGACCCCGCGCTCGCTCGTCGCCGGCGAGGCGGCGGCGAGCGCCGCGTCGGGCGCGGGACGCTCGAAGGGAAGGATCGCCTGCGGACGGCCGGTCTCGCGCCAATAGGCGATGTCGGCCGACGCGCCGGCAGGTCCGGCGGCCGAGCGCCCGTCCCAGACCGCGACCTGGACCGCCCGGGTGGACAGGCCCTCGGCCCGCAGGATCGCACAGCCGATGGCGAAGCGGCTGGCATAGGCGAAGACCTCGTCGTCTCCGGCATAGGGATCGCGCGCGGCGAACCGCACGGAAGCGGCCCTGGCCAGGCAGGCCTCGAACCGCCCCACCCAGCGCTCTCCGAACGGCCGCACCGAGGTCTCGACATAGGAGGCCAGCCCCAGCGGCGCGACGACGTGAAGCTCGCCGCCCGCCGCCAGCAGGGTCTCGGCCCAAAGGATGTCGGCCCCGGCCGCCAGGCCGCCATAGCCGAAGCCGATCCTCTGGGCGCGCACCAGATCCGCCATGCGCGCCTTGAGCGCGGCTTCCTCGCCGGGCTCGCGCGCGGTGAACATGTGACCGGTGAAGTGGGCCGTCGCGGGCGGCCGCAGGATTTCGAGCCACGAGGTCGGCGCGCCGATCTCGGCGGCGATCATCGAAAGCTGGCGCAGCGTCGAGGCATGGGCCGAAAGACTGCCCGGCGCCTGCGCGACCGCCGCGGTCAGCATGTCGGCGGCGGCCTGCTGGCGGCCCAGCAGGAACAGCGCCTCGGCGCGGCTGGCGCGGTCGAAGTACCCGGCCTCGCCCTGCCCCGCGGGCTGACCGGCGAGATCGATGGCGCCCGTCGCCAGTTCGCTCGCCTGGCCCATATCGCCCGCCAGCAGGCTCATGGTGGCGGCGTTGACCAGTCCATAGCGCCCGCCGCCGCTCGCGGCCGCGGCGACATAGGCGCGGGCCGAGGCGCGCGCGAACGCCCGCCGCCGGGCGCCTTCGGCGCTCAAGGCGACGTCCTTCAGGAGGCGTCCGCCCAGAGACAGGGCTTCGGGATCGTCGGAAACGGCCAGGCCCAGCCGCACGAACTCGGTGCGGGCGAAATCCGTCGCGCCGGCGCGAGCCAGGGAAAGCACGGCCGCATGGGCCAATGTCAGGGAGTGTCCGTCCTCGTCGAGCGCGCGACGCGCCAGATCGTAGGCGGAAAGGTGCTCGCCGCGCCGAAGCAGCGCGGCGAGCTCGTCGAAAGACGCCTCGGCGCCCAGCTTAGCGGCCGACGCCGTTTTCGATCAGCGGGTCCAGGTCGATCGCCTGGCCGAGCGCGTCATGCATGAACAGGCTGTAGACGAAGATGCCCATGCGCTTGCATTCGTAGACGACCTTGAACTGGGCGTACGGAACCGGCTCTTCCGCGCCCGGGGGCGTGTAGTTGGTCCAGTAGTAGCTGGAGAAGTTCTGGCCCCAGTCGTTCTCGAACGAGATCGGGGTCGGCTGGAAGCCCCAGCCCTTCGACAGCAGGTCGTCGCTGAGACGGAACTGCAGCACGCAGCGCTGCTTCAGGTCCAGGTCGAGCGGTTCCGGCGGGTTCGGCGCCAGATCCATGAAGCTGAGGTTGCCGTCGAAGCCGACGATGATGTCGATGACCAGATCCGGTTCCGGATTCGTGCCACTGTGGCTGAGCATGGAAAATTCCCCCAATAGGCGAGTTAACCTAGAGATGAATCGCGTGAAAACGCAACGAAGTCGGGTCTCGCATAACCGTGTAAACGAAGTTTGTTCACTATGGCCGAGGCCTCGGAAATTCTTCCCTGGCTATGCAGAGCCCGCGCCAGCACGTACAGCGCCTCGGGCGAAAGGGTCTCGCGACGCGGCCCCAGCAGGCTGACCGCGTCGGCCGTCCTGCCTTGCGCGATGTGCGCCACGCCCAGCAGCCAGGCCTCCAGTTCAGCGTCGCCCTTCTTGCCCGTCCGGCCCGCGAGCGATTGCTCGATCTCGCGCGCCGCGGCCCTGGCGGCCTCCGGCTTGCCGTCGACTTCGGCCAGGCGGATCGCCTGCACCCGCAGCTTTCCGCTGAGCCGCGACATCCAGGCATAGACTTCGGGGTTCAGGGCCCGCAACCGCTCGATCCTGCGCGTCGCCTCGGCGTGAACCGCGCGGGCGGTCGTCAGATCGCCGGCGGCGAAGGCGACATCGAAGGCGTCGAGCTCCACATTGGCCGCGTAGTCCAGCCAGGTGGCGTTCTCGGGATCCAGAGCGGTCAGCTCGCGGAAGCCGCGCCGAGCCCCGTCGACGAGGCGGCGGGCCTCATCCACGCGCCCCAGGTCGAGGGCGCGCCGCGCCAGGCCCAACTGACCGGCATAGAGCTTGGCGGCCATAGGCCGGTTCTCGGGATCCTTCTTCAGCAGCCCGCTCATCAGGGCCTGGGCCTTGACCCGCTGCTCGTAGGCGTAGCGCATCTCGCCGAGACGATAGTGGGTGTCGGAAAGCCAGGCGTGGGAGTCGGCCAGGTCCTTCACCGGCTGGATCGCGTCGGGCGACGCCTTGACCACCGCCTCGAAGCGGGTCTGGGCGCCCTCGAAGGCCTCCAGCGCGTCGCGCGAGCGTCCTTCATCCAGCAGCAGGGTTCCAAGGTTGCTGCGGGCGTAGGCGACCTCCATCCGCCAGTCGATGTTGCCGGGATCCAGCTTGGTCAGGCGCTCGGCCAGCTCGCCGTAGCGCCGGAAGCCCGCCTCGGCGTCGGCCGTACGCGCCAGGCGCCAGTCGACATAGGCCAGCCAGAACACGTTCTGGGCGTGGTCGTAGAGACGCTTGCCGTCCTGCGGATTGCGGTTCGACAGCGCCTCGGACGTCAGGGCCGCCTGCGAGAAGGCCTGACGGGCGCCCTTCAGGTCGCCGCGCTTGTCGCGAATCTCGCCCAGCAGGGTCTGGGCCTTGGCCTGCTGCGACAGGTCCTCGTCGTCCAGGTCGCGGGCGTCGATGTGGGCGTAGTGCGCCAGGGCCCGGGCGCCGACGCCGTCGAGCACGTCCAGCCGCCCGACGGGCTCCAGCTTCTTGCGCAGGTCGCCCAGCATGTAGGCGACCAGATCCTCGGCCTCGGCGCGCTGGGCTTCGGCCTCGCGGCGGGCGTCGAAGGCCACCACGGCCAGCGCGCCGGTGACGACGGCGACGCCGACCGCACCGGCCGTGGTCGCGGCCATCCAGCGCGAGCGCCGGCGGGCGTCGCGCTGGATCAGGTTGTCCAGCCGCACGCCCAGCAGCGTGGCGGCCACCTTCAGGAACGCCAGCCGGCGGCCGTCCCCGCCCGGACGCAGGTCCGCCGCCAGCGGCTCGCCGCCGGGCGGGAACGCCTCGCGCAGCACCGGCGGCAGGCAGTCGATGACCTCGCCGGCGCCTTCCGGCGCGTCGACCAGCACGCAGATCACCCGCTGGGGACCATGGGTCGACAGGAAGTGGCGGATCTCTTCGCCGACCCACTTGGAGCGCCGCGACGCCTCGGAACAGACGACGATCAGGTGCTCCGAGCGGTCCAGGGCCTCGCGAATCGCCCCGCCCAGGTCGGCGGCGGCCGACAGCTCGGCGCGATCGCGGAAAATCGGACGCAACGGACGCGCGTCCGCCGGCCCCACGCCCCTGGGCGGGCGATAGGCTTCCAAACGCTTGTGCAGCCAGTCGACCAGCTTGCCGTCGCCATGGCTGTAGCTGATGAAGGCCTTGTAGTTTAAGTCCCCCATTGCCCCCTCGACTCTCCCCGTACGCGAACTCAGGAGCGGCGATTATGGACTCTTCCGCGAACGCCGCCACCGCTGGCGCTTCGAATGCGGCGGGCTTCGGCGATCAGGCCTCCCGCCTGCAGGCCCTCGCCGGCTGCCGCCTGCTGCGCCACATGGCCCCGGCCGAGGTCGAGGCGCTGGTCTCGCGCATCGAGATCCTGACCGTTCGCCGCGGCGCGCGGCTGGTGCAGCGGCATGATCCTGGCGGCGCGATCTACGTCGTCGTGCAGGGCCTGCTGCTGGTGAACCAGTATGCGCGCTCGGGCCGCGAGGTCGGCTATCGCCGCCTGCAGCCGGGCTCCTATTTCGGCGAGATCGCCGCCATCGACCGCCTGCCCCGCTCGGCCAACGTCACGGCCCTGACCGAAGCCGTCGTCGGGCGCCTGCCCGAGCCGCTGGTGGCCGAGCTGATGGCCGGCTCGCCCAACTTCACCCGCGCGGTGATGGAGGACCTGGCGGCCATGGTGCGGGCGCTCAGCAGCCGAGTCTTCGAACTGAACGCCGTCTCGGCCCCCTGCCGCGTGCAGATGGAACTGCTTCGCCTGGCCACCGACGTCGGCATCGAGGACAACCGCGCGGTGCTGGCCCGCGCGCCCACCCACGCCGAGATCGCCGTCCTGGCCGGCGCCCAGCGCGAGGCCGTGACCCGGGAACTGAACCGCCTGGAGACCCGCAACCTGATCGCCAAGCAGGGCCGCACCCTGACCATCCTCGACATCGACGGCCTGGTCGCCGAGATCGAGCGCCTGGGCGGGGACGAGCCGGAGCTCTAGTTCCCGCTCTCCTGCAGCGCCCGCGTCACGCCGTTGGTCCAACCGAAGCCGTCTTGCAACGGGTACTCCCCGCCCCCGCCGGCCTTGGCTTCCTCGACGTCGTACTTTTCCAGCATCTTGCCGCTGGCGCGGTACTCCCGCTCGACCGTCGCCAGCCAGCGGCTGGAGACCTCGGCGGCCAGCGCGCTTTCGCCGTAACGACGCAGGCCCGCGACCGCGACCCACTGCAGCGGGGCCCAGCCGTTGGGCGTGTCCCACTGCTGGCCGGTGCGGCGCGTGGTGGTGCGCAGGCCGCCGGACGCCAGCAGTTGCGCGCGCGTCGCGCTCGCCACCGCCTTGGCCTGCTCCGGCGAGGCCGCCCCGACGAACAGCGGATAGAGGGTGGCGGCGCTCAGGGCGTCGATCCGCTCGCCGCCGGTCCAGAGCCAGTCGAGATAGACCCCGCGCGAGGCGTCCCACAACACCGCGTCCATCGCCGCCTTGCGCGCCTTGGCGCGGGCGTCGAACTCGGCGACGCAGGCCGCGTCGGCGATGCGGGCGCAGCCGGTCGAGATGGCGCCTTCCAGGCCGTACATCAGGGCGTTGAGGTCGACGGGAACGATCGCCGTGGTGCGGATGGTCTTCAGGTGCTCGCCATCGGCCATCCAGCGCGAGGAGAAGTCCCAGCCGCTCTCGGCCCCGGCCCGCAGGTCGCGGAACACCTCGGCCGGCGGACGGCCCGTGGCCAGGGAAGCCTCGCGGGCGGTCTCCAGATCCTCGCGGTAGGATTCGTCGCGCGGCGTGACGCGGTCGTCGTAGTAGCGGTTCAGCACCGCCCCGCCCGGCAGGGCGACGACACGGCGATAGGCCTTGCCGGGGGCCAGCGTCTTCTCGCCGTCCATCCAGAAGGCGTGCTCGCGCCGCATCAGGTCGACGCGCGCCTTGACCACCGCCGGGTCGCTCGCTTCGGAAAGGCCGACCATGGCGTAGAAGAACGGCGGCTGCGAGCGGCTGAGATAGTAGGTGCGCGCGCCGTTGGGGATGTGGCCGTAAGCGTCGATCAGGCCGCCGAAGTCGTCGATCATGCTCTCGACCAGGTCCGCCCTGCCGTCGAGCTTCAGGCCCAGCATCGTGAAGTAGCTGTCCCAGTAGTAGATCTCGCGAAAGCGGCCGCCGGGCACGACGAAGGGCTTGTCCATCGCCAGGGCCGAACCGCCAGCCACCGGCTTGACCGGATCGCGGGTCAGGTGCGGCCACAGCTGCGCGACGTGAGCCTTCAGCGTGGTGCGCTCGGCGCTGGGCGCGGGAGCCGCGCCGGCCTCGGGCACGACGAAGTTGGCGCGCACGAAGCGCTTCAGCTCGGCGTCGGTGAAGCGGGCATGGGCGCGATAATCCTTGAGGATCGCGGCCGGGTCGCGCCTGGGCGTGGCGTCCACGAAGGTCTTGCCGTCGGGAAACAGCCGCCGGATCTGCACCTGGTGGAAGAGCTCCTGGTAGGTGTCCGCGGGCGTTGCGATTTCCGCCGCCGGCGCCTGGGCCATGGCGAACGGCGCAAGGACCGTCCAGGCCGCTGCGGAAACGACGGCGAGCAGGCGAGCGCGGATCATTCGGGGCCTCACGACAGAAAAAAGGACGCGGACCGGCAGGGAGGAAAGCCGGCCCGCGCGCAGGAACCGTTGCAGGACAGAACCCGCGAAGGCCTCAGAAGTTGTAGCCGACGCTCAGGCGCACCGAGCGGCCCAGGATCGGCCGGGCGTTGGCGCCGCTGGTCGAACGCGGATCACCTTCCGTCAGGCCGTGGCTGTCGGTGAGATTGTCGCCGGCGATCTGCACGTCGAACTGGCCGACCCGGAAGATCGCGCCGAGATCGAGCTTCTCGTAGCCCTTCAGCACCTGGGTGTTGGCGTTGTCGCCATAGCGGTCGTCCACGGCGCTGAGCGTGCCGTAGAAGGTGGCGTCGACCGCGCCCAGCTGCACGTCCCAGCTGGGCGTGAAGCGGATCTGCCAATCAGGCTGGCGCTGGGCGCTGTTGCCCGCGTTGGCCGGGATCGAGGACTGCTTGATCTCGGTCTTCTGGAAGGTGCCGTTCAGCGCCAGCGACAGGCCGAAGTCCGACCGCCAGCGACCGTCGAGCTCGATGCCGTGGGCCTTGTTGGTGTTGCTTTCCTGGATGCCGCCGACGTCGGCGAACTTGGCGCCCTTGAACTCGTTGGCGAAGCCGGTGGCGTACAGTTCGAACGGCCCGCTGCGCAGCTTGTAGCCCAGCTCGTACTGGTCGACCTTCAGGGTGTCGGTCAGGTTTTCGCGGAAGTTGTCGAAACTGGGGAACTTGTAGCCCCGCGAATAGCGCACGAAGACGCCCGAGACGTCGTTGAGGTCGTAGTTTGCGCCCACCGTGTACGAGGTCTTGCTCTGGCTGTAGTCGGTGGTGCGGATGGCAAGGCCGTCGGGATAGCCGTTGCCGTCGTCGACCACGTAGTCGGTCTTGAAGCGCTCGCGGCGCACGCCCAGGTCGATGCGAAGAGCTTCCGTGGCCTGCCAGGCGTCAGCAAGGTACAGCGCGTCCACCCGCCCGTCGCCGGCCGAGACCAGGCCGTAGTTCCAGCACCCCGAACCGCTGCCCGCCGTCGCCAGGTTGGCGCAGGTGACGCTGGCGGCCAGGTAGTCGCCGTTGGCCTTCACCTGCATCGGGCGGAAGTTGCCGATGGTCCAGAAGTCGTCCGACGAGAAGCTGGAGGCGTAGTAGCCGGCCGAGAGCTCGTGGGTTCCGAGGGTCTTGGAGACGCTGAAGTCGTTGGTCAGCGCCTCGATCTGCTTCTCGACGATCCAGGCGCCCCAGTTCTGGACGTAGGCGCCCGAGCCCAGGGTCGCGCCGCCGCGCGTGGTCACGGCCGAGCCGGTCACCGCGGCCACGGAGGCCGCCGTCACCGCTCCGCCGTCGGGCACCAGGCCGTAGGTGTTGGCGTCGCCCTTGGTGAAGCTGAAGCGGTCGCGCACCGTCCAGCCGTCGCCGAACTCGTGCTCGAAGCTGCCGCCGGCGACATAGCCCTTCCAGCCCCGCCCGTCGGCCAGGTCGAAGCTGCGGGTGGTCCCGTCGGCGTGGACCTGCAGGGTCTGGTGGCGCGAAAGCTCGCCGATCTGGGTGTAGGTCCCCTTGTCGACGCCGGGCACGTTGATGGCGAACGGCAGGTACCAGGCGCCGTGGTCGTCGGTGGCGCGGGCGTAGAGGTTGATCTTGCCGTTCTCCAGCTTCTTGGTGAGGTTCACCGTGAACTGCTGGCCCTTCTCGCTGTCGAACTGGGTGTCGCGAACGCCCGGTGAGCGGGCGACGTAGCCGCCCACCATGAAGAACAGGTCGTCGGCCAGCTTGCCGCTGACCACGCCGTCGATGCGGCGCAGGCCGTAGTCGGAGGTCGAGGCCTTCACCAGGCCCTTGGTCTCCTCGCCGCCCTCCTTGAGCATGAAGTTGGTCGTCAGGCCCGGCTGGCCATTGGAGAAGATCGGGTTGGGACCGCCGCGCAGGGCCTCCATCCGCGAGATCGTCTCGTCGACGCGGAAGATCGACGAGTTCTCGAGGAACGACAGGGTCGACGGCGGATAGATCGGCGCGCCCTGCAGCTGGATGGTCAGGAACTCGGCGTCGCCGGTGGCGGGAAAGCCGCGCACGAAGACGTTGGCGCCGGCCACGCCGCCCGAGGTCTCCACCCAGACGCCCGGCACCAGGGCCAGGAGCTCGGCGCTCGACTTGGGCGAGGCCTTGGTGATGTCGGCGGCGTTGACGGTGCTGACCGCGAAGCTGGCCGACAGCTTGTCGATGCCCGCGCCGCCGGGGGTGCCGACGACGATGACCTCTTCGACCTCGGCCGGCGCTTCGGGCTGGGCCGGAGGCTCGGCCGCGACGGCCGGGGCGGCCTGGGCCGTGGCGCTGGCGGCGACCAGCAGGCTGCGGCCGCGGATGGCGTAGACGCCGCTGGCGGTGGGCTGGGCCACCATGTCGGAACCAGCCAACAGGCGCTTGAGGCCCTCTTCGGCCGAATAGCCGCCCTTCAGGCCGGCACTGCGCTTGCCGCGCAGCTGGGTCTCGTCGAAGGCCAGCTGCTGGCCCGACACGCGGCCAAAGGCCCGCAGGGCGCCGCCCAGGTCCTGGGCCGGAATGTCGAAGCTGTAGGTCGCCCGCGCCTGGGCGTAGCCGGCGGTCGGCGCGATCAGGGCCGCCAGGACGGCGGCGGCGGTGGTGGAGCCCCAGACGAGGCGGCGGTCGAAGCTCTTGCGCATCACTTCCCTCCCTCGCGCCGATCATTGTTCTTTGGCGGCGCTTTGGTCAGTGAGACGCCTCAGTCGGCGGAAGACTCACCAGCGCCGCTGATCTTTTTTTGTCCGCCGTCACTTTGCCCCCTGGCGATCCGCAGCACCGTCTCGCCCGAAGACGGCTCGGCCCGCACCGGCAGCACGGCCGTGACGCCGTCGATGAAGGCCCGGGTGTCGCCCGAGGTGAAGACGCCGCTGATCTTCAGCCGGCCCACCGCAGGATCGGCGATCCGCAGCTTCTCGCGAGCGTAGCGGTTCACCCGCTCGACGGCGAGGTCCATGGGTTCGTCCTGGAACACCAGCTGGCCGCTCTCCCACGAGGCCGCGCGCGAGGGGTCGGTGGCCGACACCACGGTGGCGTCCGAGGTCGTCGAGGCGACCAGTTCATGGTCGGGCGTCAGCAGGCGTTCGGCCGGCGCGCCGTCGACCTTCAGCGACGGCGGCGGACGGCCGCGACCGCCCTCCCCGTCCAGCACGGCGACGTGGCCCTCATAGAGCACCACGCGCATCTGGCCCGGCAGGCGCTCGACGCTGAACGTCGTGCCGGTGGCGACCACCAGCTTGCCGTCGGCCGCCACCGAGAACGGCCGCAGCGGGTCCTTGGCCACCGAGAACTTGGCGCGCCCTTCGTCCAGCCACAGCCTGCGCCTACCGCCGTCGTAGCGCACGCGCAGCACGGTGGCCGCGTCCAACGACGCGCGCGACCCGTCGGGCAGCTCGACGATGCGACGCTCGCCCTCGGTGGTGCGATAGACGTCCGGCAGGCTGGCGCGCCAGGCAAGACCGCCGCCGGCCAGGGCCGCCACGAGGCAGGCGGCGACAGCGCCGCCGATCACCGCGCGGCGTCCCGGCTTGCGCGACCACCGCGCCCGCTGGGCCCGGCGCAGGTCTTCCAGCGCCTCGCCGCGCAGGGCGACCATGCCGGGGCTCATCGCCTGCTCGTCCACCGCCCGCCATGCCGAGACGGCGTCGTCCAGCAGTTCGCGATGCTGCGGATCGGCGGCGAACCAGGCTTCCAGCTCGCGCTGCTCGACCAGCGACAGCTCGCCTTCGGCCAGCCGCACGCACCAGGCGGCAGCCGCGTCCAGCGCTTCCTCGGCGGCCGGATTGCTCATGTCGGGCCCGCTCATTCCCCGGCCCTCGTACGCTTGGTCAGGTGGCCCATGGCCTTGAGGATATGCTTCTGCACGCCGCTGGTGGTCATGCCGTACAGTTCGGCCAGCTCGGCCTGCTTCATGCCTTCCAGCCTAAACAGCAGGAAGATGGCCCGGGTGCGCTCGGGCAGTTCGCGCAGGGCGTCGGACACCTCGCCAAGACGCTCGCGCCCCATCAGCACGCGCGCGGGATCCAGGGGCTCCAGATCCAGCGGCTCGGCGCGGATCGCCGCGCTGTAGCTGGACCGCACGCGCTCGCGCCGCGCCCGGTCGCGCAGCAGGTTGGCGGCCATCTGGAAGATGTAGGCGTCGGCGTTGTCCATCGTCCGCTCGCCGTCGCTCAGGGCCAGCTTGGCGAACAGTTCCTGGGTCATGTCCTCGGCGTCGCTGTGGCTGGCGGCGCGGCGCATGAAGAACGCCATCAGCGCTGGCCGATAGCGCCGATCCAAGCTCCCCAGGTCCTGTTCACTCTTGGCCCGCACGGTCCGTCTCGACAGCTTTCCCGGAGTGCATGACGCACATCCTCGCCGGATGCACACCAGCGGGCGACGATTTTCTCGCCTCAGGTTCCGGTCAGTCGCTTGAGACGGTTGCGCAGCGGGGTTTCCACCCAGCGCCAGGCCGCCCAGGAGGCGGTCGGCAGCACGAAGAAGGCCAGGACGCAGAACCACAGCGGCAGGTCGCGCTTCCAGCCGTCGGGATAGATCGAGATCATCAGGTACCAGAAGGCCCAGTGCAGGGCGTAGAGGGGGTAGGACACCCCACCCAGCCGCTCGCACAGCTTGGCCAGCCGACCGCCGGGATCGTAGGCGCCCATCAGCACCAGGGCCGGGAACAGCAAGGTGGTGCAGGCGAAATCGTAGAGGCCGTTGGCGATCCGCGTCGGCCAGACCGGCAGCACCAGCACGATCAGCAGCAGCGCCGCCGGCAGCCAGGTCTTGCGGGCGGCAAAGCTGGCCCGATAGCGCCAGCACATCCAGCCGATGGCGAACGGATAGGCCGCGCGCAGCACGCCCAGGCCGAAGGTCGCCTGGTCCCAGCCGGTCTGCAGCCCGCCCATGCCCAGCGCCACGAACAGCAGGGCCGCGCCGGCCAGCAGTACGAACATCACCACCGCCGTGTCGGGCGCGCGCCGCACCGGGAACCAGGCCAGGCTGACCAGCACCTCCAGGCACAGCGACCAGGCCAGGGGATTGAAGGGGAACAGCGACGGAAAGGTCCCCGCCTCCATCGGCGCGAACTTGGGGATCAGCAGCAGGCCCTTGGCGAAGTCGATCCAGGTCTCGGCGTCGCCCTTGCCGGTCAAGAGCGCGCCGGCGACCGTGGCGATGGCCAGCATCGGCCAGACCCGCACCCAGCGGGCGACCAGGTACTTGCCGAACCCCATGCGGCGCTGCTCGAAGGCGTGGGCCAGCACGAAGCCGCTGAGGCAGAAGAAGAAGTCGACCGCCAGATAGCCGTGGCCGAAGTGCCCGCGCCGACCCGACCAGTCGGCGATGTGGTAGAGCAGCACGCCCAACGCCGCGACGCCGCGCAGCCCGTCCAGGGCGGTGTAGCGTCCTTCGTCCCTGGTCGTCGCGATCGTCACCCGATGGTGGTGTCACGATGCGGGGGCATGGGGCAACCCCTTACCCCAGCCGCTTGATCGCCGCCTTCAACGGCTTGGCCGCCTCCGCATAGTCGGCCCACGCCGTGCTCCTGGCGATCAGGTCGGGCGCGGTGCGGATCGTGAACCGCGCCGGATCCAGGCCCGCCCTCACCTGCGTCCAGTTCAGCGGCATCGACACCGTCGCGCCCGGACGCGCCCGCGCCGACAGCGGAGCGACCGCCGTGCTGGTGCGGTCGTTGCGCAGATAGTCGAGAAAGATCCGGCCCGCCCTGGCCTTCTTGCTCATGGCGATCAGGTAGCGGTCGGGCTCGTCGGCGGCCATGCGGGCGCAGACCTCGCGGGCGAAGGCCTTGGCCTGATCCCAGGCGACCTTGTCCGACAGCGGCGTGACCACATGCAGCCCCTTGCCGCCGGTGGTCTTGCAGAAGCTGGTCAGGCCCAGTTCCTCCAGCCGGTCGCGTATGTCGCGCGCCGCGGCGATCACGTCGTCGAACGTCACCTCCAGCGCCGGGTCGAGGTCGAAGACCAGCCGGCCGGCGGCTTCGGTGTCGTTGGGCCGGCAGTTCCACGGATGGATCTCCACCGCGGCGATCTGGGCCGCCGCGACCAGGGCCTCGACGCGGTCGAAGCGGATGTAGGGCTGGCGGTCACCCGACACCTTCACGGTCTCGATCAGCGACGACATCCCGCGCATGGCGTGGCGCTGGAAGAAGGTTTCGCCGTCGATCCCGTCGGGCACGCGGACCACCGAGGCGGGCCGTCCCTGGACATGCGGCAGCATCCATTCGCCGACCGCCTCGTAGTAGCGGGCCAGATCGAGCTTGGTCACCGGCTCGCCGTCGCCGGCGTCTGGCCACAGCGGCTTGTCGGGCTTTGAGATCGGAACGCCCAGCACGACGCTGTCGGACTTCGCGGTCGCCTTCGGCTTGGGCTCGGCCAGTTCGGCCTTGGTCGCCGGCATGGCGTCGGCCTCGACCTCGGACGCCGGCTTGTCCTCGCGCAGGCCCTTGAAGGCGGCCTGGCGGATCGCGCCCTCGCCGGTGAAGCCCGCATACTCGATCTCGGCCACCAGCCTTGGCTTCACCCAATGGATGTTGGCCGCGTCACGCGGCGCACCCTTGCCCTGGAACGGCGAGCGGTCGGTTTCCAGCGCCTTCAGCTTCGGCAGCAGCCTTGCGACCTTGTCCTTGCCAAAGCCCGTGCCGATGCGGCCCACATGCACGAGTTGGCCGTCGCGCATCACCCCGGCGATCAGCGAGCGGAAGGCGCTGCCCGTCGTCGTCCAGCCGCCGATGACCACCTCGTGGCCCGCGCGGCACTTGGCCTTGGTCCAGGTTTCGCTGCGACCCGAGCGATAAGGCGCATCCAGGCGCTTGGAAATGATCCCTTCCAGCTCCAGCCTGCAGGCCGACAGCAGCACCGCATCGCCCGCCGTCTCGAAATGGTCGACATAGCGCAGGCGCGGTTCGTCCTTTCCCAGCAGCGCCTTCAGTCGCGCCTTGCGCTCGCGCAGCGGCAGGCCGCGCAGATCCTCGCGGCCTTCGAACAACAGGTCGAAGGCGAAGAAGATGATCTCGTCCTCGCCTCCCTCGGCCAGCGCCGCCTGCAGGGCCGCGAAGTCGGGCTGGCCGGCCTCGTCCAGCACCACCGCCTCGCCATCGACGATCGCGTCGGGCAGATCGGCGGCGTCGGCGATCCCAGCGAACCGGTCGGTCCAGTCCAGGCCCTTGCGGGTGCGCAAGACCGCGCGGCCGTCCTCGACGCGCAGTTGCAGGCGATAGCCGTCGAACTTGATCTCGTGAGCCCAGCCCTCGCCCTGCGGCGGGCGCTCCACCGACTTGCAAAGCTGCGGCTCGACGAAGCGCGGCATGGCGACGGCGCTGGCCGCCTTGGCTTTCTGGGTCGGCGCGAAGCTGCGGGCCTCGGCGGCCTTGGCCCGCGATTTCCAGACCGCGTCGGCCTTGCCTCCGGACTTCAGGATGAAAGGCCTGGGCGCCCTGCCCTTGCCGGCCGCGATGTCGGCCATGGCGCGACCCGAGGCGATCGAGCGGTCCTCCTTCAGGACGGCCTCGCCTTTTCCCGGCTTGGCCGCCTCGTCCTGGTGCTTGATGAGCAGCCAGTTGGCGCGCCTGGCCTTTCCCCCCTTGGCCTCGCGGTCGTGCTTCATCCGCACCAGCACCCAGCCGCCGTGCAGGCGCTCGCCCTCCAGCACGAATTTCAGCTCGCCCTTCTTCAGCGCCTTGCCGATGTCCTCGAACCCGGGCTCGGGCGCCCAGTAGCCCCGGTCCCACAGCTGCACCGTGCCGCCGCCGTACTGGCCCTTGGGGATCACCCCCTCGAAGTCGCCGTAGTCGAGCGGATGGTCCTCGACCTCGACCGCCAGACGCTTGTCGGCCGGATCCAGCGACGGGCCGCGGGTCACCGCCCACGACTTCAGGACGCCGTCGACCTCCAGCCGAAAGTCGTAGTGCAGGCGGGTGGCGTCATGTTTCTGGATGACGAATCGCGGATGCGGCGCGGCCGCCACGGCGCGCTCGCCGCTGGGCTCGGCGGTCTTCCTGAAGTCTCGCTTGCGGCGATATTCGGTCAGTTGCGGCTGGGCCATCTTCCCGATCCCTCTCTGAAAACAAGAGTCTTCGAGCGCATGAACGGTTCCCCTCCGCGCCGTGACGTGTTTCAGTGGACCAATTGTCAATGACACCGGTTTCCATTAGAGACAGCGCAGGTCCGACGAACGGGCCAGCCATGAGTAAATCCAGGGAGGCTACGCGGCGTGACCGTTTCTGAGGCGCAAAGCGACCTATTCGCACCGGCGTCGATCGCCCCCCAATTCGTCGAAGCCCGCCAGAAGGGCGTTTCGGTTCCCGGCTATCCCGGCGGCGCCCTGCCCCAGTCGATGGCCGACGGCTACGCGGTGCAGGACATCGCCATCGACCTGTGGCCCGACGAGCTGGTCGGCTGGAAGGTGGGCCTGGTTCCCCCGCAGCACCGCGAGCGCCTGGGCGTCGATCGCCTGGCCGGCTGCATCTTTGCGAAGAACGTCTGGGATGCCGGCGCCGAGCCGACCCCGTTCCGCGCCATTTCCGGCGGTTTCTGCGCCGTCGAGGCCGAATTCATCATCCGCCTGTCCAAGGACGCCCCCGAGGGCAAGACCGAGTGGACGGCCGAAGAAGCCGCCGACTATGTCGGCGAGCTGATCCTGGGCGTCGAGATCGCCGGCAGCCCTCTGAAGACCATCAACGAGCTGGGCCCGCCCATCGTCGTCTCCGACTTCGGCAACAACGACGGCCAGATCCTGGGCCCGGTCATCGAGAACTGGCGCGAGATCGGCTGGGAAGCCATGCCGGCCGAGACCTTCGTCAACGGCGCCAGCGTCGGCAAGGGCGGCGCGACCTCGATCCCCGGCTCGCCCCTGGCGGCCCTGGCCTTCCTGCTGGGTCACGTCGCCTCGCGCGGCCGCCCGCTGAAGAAGGGCATGATCGTCACCACCGGCGCCAGCACCGGCATCCACGATGTGGCCGCCGGCGACGAGTCGACCATAAGCTTCGGCCCGCTGGGCGAGGTCCGCTGCAGGGCGGTCCCCGCCTGACGGCGGACCGCCGCGCAATAACGAACCAAAAACAAAGACTAGGGTAAGGAAGACGAAGTCCATGGACGTATCCGCGGCCCCTGCGCCGTCTGAAAAGATCGGGCGCTATCGCTGGGTGATCGTCAGCCTGCTGTTCGCGGCGATGGTCATCAACTATGTGGACCGGCAGACCATCGGCCTGCTCAAGCCAAACCTCTCCAAGGAGTTCGGCTGGAGCGAGGGCGACTACGCCGATCTCGTCTTCTACTTCCAGCTTTCCTACGCCATCGCCTACCTGGCGTGGGGCAAGATCATGGACAAGATCGGGGCCCGCTGGGGCTTCGGCATCGCCTTCGCCATCTGGCAGGTCGCCCACATCGCCCACGCCGGCGCGCGCGGCCTGTCGGGCTTCATCTTCGCCCGCATGGGCTTAGGCATCGGCGAGGCCGGCGGCTTCCCGGGCGGCATCAAGGCCGTGGCCGAGTGGTTCCCCAAGAAGGAACGCGCCTTCGCCACCGGCATCTTCAACGCCGGCACCAACATCGGCGCCATCGTGACGCCCCTCGTGGTGCCGGGCATCACCCTGGCCTTCGGCTGGCAGATGGCCTTCATCGTCACCGGCGTCGCCGGCCTGATCTGGCTGCCGATCTGGCTCCTGGTCTACCGCCGCCCGCGCGAGCACAAGAAGCTGGGCGCGGCCGAGCTGGCCCACATCGAGCAGGATCCGGCCGACCCGGTCGAGAAGATCGGCTGGGCCAAGCTGCTGACCAAGCGCGAGACCTGGGCCTATTCGATCGGCAAGTTCCTGATCGACCCGATCTGGTGGATGTTCCTGTTCTGGCTGCCCGACTTCCTGGGCAAGCGCTACGGCCTGGACCTGAAGACCTTCGGCCCGCCGCTGATCGCCATCTATCTGCTGAGCGACGTCGGCAGCGTCGGCGGCGGCTGGCTGTCGTCGAACCTGATGAAGCGCGGCTGGAGCATCAACGCCGCCCGCAAGACGACCATGCTGGTCTGCGCCCTGCTGGCCGTGCCGGTGATGTTCGCCTCGTTCGCCAGCAACGTCTGGCTGGCCGTGCTGATCATCGGCGTGGCGACCGCGGCCCACCAGGGCTTCTCGGCCAACCTCTACACCCTGCCCTCGGACGTCTTCCCCCGCGCCGCCGTCGGCTCGGTGGTCGGCATCGGCGGCATGCTGGGCGCGCTGGGCGGCATGGTGTTCTCCAAGTACATCGGCAAGGTGCTGGAGGACATCGGCACCTACACCCCGATCTTCGTGGTCGCCGGCACCGCCTACCTCCTGGCCCTGCTGGTCGTGCACCTGCTGAGCCCCAAGATGGAGCCGGTGAAGATCTGATCTTCGCCGCCCGCCTGAAATCGAGCCCCCGGACGCAGCCGCGCCGGGGGCTTTTTCGTTGTGCATTTCCCCCGCCGGCGCCGTGACCTCGCCGCGATCACGGCCTAGATTGGATGCATGACAACGTTGTCTCACACCACGACCGCCCCGCTCAACGTCGCCCTCATCGGCTACGGCTATGTCGGCAAGACCTTCCACGCGCCGCTGATCAGCGCCACGCCGGGCCTGGTGCTGCACACCGTGGTCTCGAGCGACCCGGCCAAGGTCGCCGCCGACCATCCCGAGGCCAGGGTGGTCGCCAGCCTCGACGAGGCCCTTGCCGATCCGGCTGTCGACCTGGTGGTGGTCGCGACCCCCAACGACCTGCACGCCCCGCAGGGCCAGGCGGCGCTGGCCGCCGGCAAGCACGTGGCGATCGACAAGCCGTTCACCGTCACCCTCGACGAGGCCCGCGCCCTGATCGCCTCGGCCGAGACCCACGACCGCCTGCTGTCGGTGTTCCACAACCGCCGCTGGGACGCCGACTTCCTGACCCTGAAGGGCCTGATCGCGGACGGCGTCCTGGGCGAGGTGACGCAGTACGAAAGCCACTTCGACCGCTTCCGCCCCGTGGTGCGCGACCGCTGGCGCGAGCGGGCCGGCCCGGGCGCCGGCGCCTGGTTCGACCTTGGCCCGCACCTGCTGGACCAGGCCCTGCAGCTGTTCGGCCAGCCGCTGGCGGTCAATGCCGACATCGGCGTCCAGCGCCAGGGCGCGGGCGCCGACGACTACTTCCACGTGACGCTGCGCTATCCGGCGCTGCGGGTGATCCTGCACGGCAGCCTGCTGACCGCGGCGGCCGACCTGCGCCTGGCCGTCCACGGCACGAAGGGCAGTTTCGTCAAGCAAGGCCTCGACGCGCAGGAGGATGCGCTCAAGCGCGGCCTGACCCCCGCCGACGAGGGCTTCGGCCTGGACCCCCGTCCCGGGACCCTGACCCGCGCCGAGGGCGACGTGCTGACCAGCCAGAGCGTCCAGGGCCAGCGGGGCGACTACGCGGCCTATTACGCCGGCGTCCGCGACGCGATCCTGACCGGCGCCGCCAATCCCGTGCCGGCCCGCGAGGCGCTGCAGGTGATGGAGCTCCTGGACCTGGCCGCCCGCTCGGCCGCCGAGCGCCGCGAACTGCCGGTCGAGGCCGCCCGATGAGCCACAAGGACGACCTGGACCGCATCGCCGCCCAAGAGGCCACGCTGGTCTTCCCGCGCTTCGACCTCGACACGGCCTGGGCGCTGGGCGCGGGCCTGCGCGACGCGGCCCTGGCCCGCAAGGCGCCGCTGGCCATCGACATTTCGCTGCGCGACCGGCCGCTGTTCCACGCCGCCCTGCCCGGCTCGACCGGCGAGAACGCCGACTGGATCCGCCGCAAGCGCAACACGGTGCTGCACTTCTCCAAGAGCTCGTACGGCGTCGGCCTGGCGATGGCGGCCAAGGGTGAGACGCTGGAGGCCAAGCACGGCCTGCCGACGCGGGACTACGCGGCCCACGGCGGCGGCTTTCCACTGCTGGTGAAGGGCCTGGGCTGCATCGGCGCGGTCACCGTCTCGGGCCTGCCTCAGCGCCAGGACCACGTGCTGGTGGTCGAGGCCCTGGCGATGATGCTCGGCAAGGAACTGGACGACCTGGCGCTGGGGTGACCCCCTCAGTCGCTCCGCGACAGCTCCCCCAGGGGGGGAGCATCTTGAAAGCGCCGGCGCTGATAGATCCTCCCCCTCTGGGGGAGGTGGCCCGAAGGGCCGGAGGGGGTTTCACCCCCGCCACCCACTTTTCGCGCACGGCCTAGCCTCCCCCGCCGACCGCCCCTAGAAACGGACTCGCCGCTTTCGTGGGGATATCGACATGCGCCGCCGCACCTTCTTCGCCGCCCTGCCCGCCGTCGCCCTGGCGGGGGAAGCCTTCGCGCAGTCGCAGATCCTGACCGGCCCCAACCCGAACCGTAAGCGCCCCGACGTGCATGGCGGCGACCGGGTTGACGGGGCCAGCTTCGCCTCGCGCTCGGCCGCCTGGGGCGTCCGCGGCGCGGCGGCCACGGCCCATCCGCTGGCGACCCAGGCCGCGATCGCGGTGCTGAAGAAGGGCGGCTCGGCGGCCGATGCGGCCGTGGCGGCCAACGCCATGCTGGGCCTGTGCGAACCGATCGCCTGCGGCATCGGCGGCGACTGCTACGTCCTGCTCTGGGACCCGAAGACCCGCAAGGTGGTGGGCCTGAACGGCTCGGGCCGCTCGCCCAAGGGCCTGTCGCTGGAAACCGTCCGCGCGCGCGCCAAGGACGGCAAGATCCCCTCCTACGGCGCGGTCAGCGTCAGCGTGCCCGGCGCGGTCGACGCCTGGCGGGCCCTGCACGAGCGCTACGGCAAGCTGAAGTGGGCCGACCTGTTCGAGCCGGCGATCGCCACCGCCGAGGAAGGCCACCCGATCACCCAGAACGTCGCCTACTATCTGGCCGGCAGCCACCGCCGCTTCACCAACCCGGCCTCCAACATCGAGGAGGTCGAGAACTTCAAGAAGGTCTGGGCGCCCGACGGCAAGCCCCCCGTCGAGGGCGAGATCTTCAAGAATCCGGCGCTGGCCCGCACCTATCGCATGATCGCCCAGGGCGGCGGCCGCGCCTTCTACGAGGGCGAGATCGCCGGCACGATCGAGGCCTATTTCAAGCGCATCGGCGGCTGGATGACCAAGGCCGACCTGGCGGCCCACCGCTCGGTCTGGACCACGGTTCACACCACCGGCTATCGCGGCGTCGACGTCCACGCCCTGGGCGACAACACCCAGGGGCTGGCCACCCTGCAGATGCTGAACATCCTCGAACAGTTCGACGTGGCGGGCATGGGCTTCCAGTCGGCCCAGGCCATCCACCACGCCGTCGAGGCCAAGCGCCTGGCCTATGAAGACCGCGCCCGCTTCTACGCCGATCAGGACTTCTACAAGTCGCCGATCGAGTGGCTGATCTCCAAGGACTACGCCAAGGAGCGCGCCAAGCTGATCCGCCCCGACAGGATCTGGACGCCGAGCTATCCGGGCGCGGCGCCCAGCAAGGGCGACACCACCTACTTCACCACCGCCGACAAGGACGGGATGATGGTCTCGATCATCCAGTCGAACTATCGCGGCATGGGCTCGGGCCTGATGCCCGACGGCCTGGGCTTCATGTTCCAGGACCGGGGCGAGCTGTTCGCCCTGACCGACGGCCACCCCAACGTCTACGCGCCCGGCAAGCGCCCCTTCCAGACGATCATCCCGGGCTTTGCGACCCGCAAGGGCGAGCCGTGGCTCTCCTTCGGCGTCATGGGCGGCGACATGCAGCCCCAGGGCCAGACCCAGATCATCAGCAACATGGTCGACTTCGGCCTGGGCGTGCAGGAAGCCGGCGACGCGCCGCGCTGGCACCACGGCGGCTCGCCCGAGCCGACCGGGATCGCCGCCGAGGACATCACCGCGCTCGACCTGGAAAGCGGCGTCCCTGCCGCCACGCGCAAGGCCCTGGAAGCGATCGGCTGGACCCTGAAGACCGACATCGGCGGCTATGGCGGCTACCAGGCCATCGAACGCTGGCCCGGGCGCTACGCGGCGGCGACCGAGATGCGCAAGGACGGCGTGGCGCTGGGGTACTGATGGAGATGCTCCCCCAGAAGGGGGAGCTGTCGCGGAGCGACTGAGGGGGAAGTCGCTGCTGCAGTTCAGGGCGCACTTGCCTCATCGGCGACTTCCCCCTCCGGCCCTTTGGGCCACCTCCCCCTTCGGGGGGAGGATCGTGGCAAGCGCCACAAGAATTGCGACCTGAATCCGGCAGAAACGGCGCCATTCTGGGTCGGCAGGAACCGCGTTCGAAACCTCCCGTTACTTATCCCGACAAGGATAAGCTGAGGAGGATCCAAATGCCTGCCTTGAACCTCGATGGTCCTGAACCCGCGATCGCTAATGCTGGCGACGGTTCGGCGCTGTTTCCGCAAGCCCCCGTCTATGCCCGCACCTCGACGCGCAAAAAGAAGTCTTCCAGCAACCTGCCGCTGTTGATCGGCGCGCCGGTCGCCATCGCCGCCGTCGGCGCCCTGGCCTGGGGCGTGATGAGCAACCAGGCCCAGGCTCCGGCCTCGTCGGGCGAAAGCCTGCAGGTGGCTGAGGCTGAACCGGTGGCCACCCCGGCGCCCGCGCCGACGCCGGCGCCGATGCCTGAACCGGCCGCCGCCACGCCCGCTCCCGCGCCGGCCGCCCGCGTCGAGGTCGCTCGCGCCGAACCGCGCCCGGCGGCCCGTCGCGCCGCTCGCCCGACGCCGGTCGAGACCGCGCCGTCGGCCGACGAGGCCTCGAGCAACGTCAGCGCCACCGTCCCGGCTCCGACGCCCGCGCCGGCGCCCGCCGCTCCGGCCGCGATCGTCGCCGAACCGGCCCCGCTGGCCGTGCCGGCGCCGACCCCGGCCCCGGCTCCGCAGGCGCCGGTCCCGGTCGTGCCAGTGACGCCGAACACGCCGCAGTAACGGCCTGAAACGACGAAGGGCGACTCCATCGCTGGAGCCGCCCTTTTCCTTGGGTCCTAGCTTTCGCTAGTTCACCACCACTTGTCGGCCTTGGCCGTGAAGCCGGCGGCCTTTTCGATGGCGCCAGCCACCGAGAACACCGTGCCTTCGTCCAGCGGCTTGCCGATGATCTGCAGACCCAGCGGCAGGCCGTTGGCGTCGAGACCGGCCGGCAGCGACAGGCCCGGCAGGCCCGCCAGGTTGGTCGTCACCGTGAAGACGTCGTTCAGGTACATGGCGATCGGGTCGCTGGAGTTCTCGCCCAGGCCGAACGCCGCCGAGGGCGCGGTCGGGGTGAGGATGGCGTCCACCTTCTGCCAGGCGTGGTCGAAGTCCTCGGCGATGCGGCGACGCACCTTCAGGGCCTTCAAGTAGTAGGCGTCGTAATAGCCGGCGCTCAGCACGTAGGTGCCGATCAGGATGCGGCGCTTGACCTCGTCGCCGAAGCCGGCGGCGCGGGTGTTCTCGTAGATCTCGGCGAGGTTGGCGCCCTCTTCACGCAGGCCGTAGCGCATGCCGTCGTAGCGGGCGAGGTTCGACGAGGCTTCAGCAGGCGCGACGATGTAGTAGGCCGGCAGGGCGTACTTGGTGTGCGGCAGGCTGATCTCGACGATCTCGCAGCCGGCTTCCTTCAGCCAGGCGACGCCGTCGTCCCACAGCTTCTGGATCTCGGCCGGCATGCCGTCGACGCGGTATTCCTTCGGCACGCCGATGCGCAGGCCCTTGATCGACTTGCCGACGAACTGGGTGAAGTCCGGCGTGGCGACGTCGAGGCTGGTCGAGTCCTTGGGATCATGGCCGCTCATCGAGTTCAGCAGCAGGGCCGCGTCCTCGACGGTCTTGGCGATCGGGCCGGCCTGGTCCAGCGAGCTGGCGAAGGCGACGACACCCCAGCGCGAGCAGCGGCCGTAGGTCGGCTTGATGCCGACGGTGCCGGTGAAGGCGGCCGGCTGGCGGATCGAGCCGCCGGTGTCGGTGGCGGTGGCGCCCAGGCACAGGTCGGCCGCGACGGCCGCGGCGCTGCCGCCCGAGCTGCCGCCCGGCGTCAGGGCCTTATTGCTGTCCTTGGCGCGCCAGGGGTTGGTGACCGGGCCGAAGTAGCTGGTCTCGTTCGACGAGCCCATGGCGAACTGGTCGAGGTTCAGCTTGCCCAGCATCACCGCGCCGTCGCGCCACAGGTTCGACGTCACCGTCGACTCATAGGCCGGGACGAAGTTCTCGAGGATCTTCGAGCAGGCCGTGGTGCGCACGCCCTTGGTGCAGAAGAGGTCCTTCACGCCCAGCGGCGCGCCGTCCAGGGGTCCTGCCTCGCCCTTGGCGCGACGCGCGTCCGAGGCGGCGGCCATCTCCAGCGCCTGCTCCGGGGTTTCCAGGATGTAGGCGTTGAGGCCGCGCGCGGCTTCGACGGCGTCGATGTGCGCCTTGGTCAGTTCGACCGAGGTGAAGTCCTTGGCGGCCAGGCCGTCGAGGGCGCCCTTCAGGGTGAGCTTGGTCAGAGCGCTCATTATTCGACCACCTTGGGCACGACGAAGAAGTTGGAGACGGTCTTGGGCGCGTTGCCGGTCACGACCTCAGGCTCGCCGCCCATGGTCACGACGTCGTCGCGCAGCGGCAGGCCGGCGGCCACGACGCTGGTCAGCGGCTCGGCGCCGTCGGTGTCGACCTCGGCCAGCTGCTCGATCCACGTCATGATCCCGTTGAGCTCTTGCGTCAGAGCTTCGATGCGCTCTTCGGGTTCGGCGATGCGGGCGAGCCGGGCGACCTTGCGGACGGTCGCGGCGTCGATGGCCATGGGGCCTTCTCCAATAGCAATGCGGTCGTCCGCGTTCACGGACAGTCGAGGGGTGGGTTACCCGCCCAGCCTTGTCTTTGACAAGCCCGACGGCTCGCGCACGGGGCTTTTCCTCGCCTGAAGGCCCGCGAAGCGCTAGAAGCCGCCTCATGCCCGTTCTCGACATCGAAGCCTTCGCCGCCGCCATTCCCGACTACAAGCCGGTCATCGGCCTGGATCCGGGGGAGAAGACCATCGGCGTGGCCGTGTCCGACGTGACGCTGACCGTCGCCAGCCCGCTGACCGTGATCCACAAGACCAAGTTCACCCAGGACGCGGCGGCCCTGTTCGACATCATCGACTACCGCAAGGTCGCCGGGATCGTCATCGGCCTGCCGGTCAACATGGACGGGACCGAAGGCGTGCGCTGCCAGAGCAACCGCGCGCTCGCCCGCAACCTCCTGCGCCTTCGCCCCGACCTGACCATCACCTTCTGGGACGAGCGCCTGTCGACGGCGGCGGTGACCCGCGTGCTGATCGACGAGCACGACGTCAACCGCAAGCGCCGCGGCGAGGTCGTCGACAAGATGGCCGCCGGCTGGATCCTGCAGGGCGCGCTGGAGCGGATGCGGGGTTTGCGGGGAGAGGGCTGAGCCCCTCACTCTCCCATCCCCTCCCCCCATGGGAGAGGTGAAAAAGGGCCGGGGTCGCCTTGAAAACACCTCTCCCGAAGGGAGAGGGAGGGGCCCATGCGCAGCATGGGAGGGTGAGGGCCTAAGGCCTCGCCGCCCGAAGCACCGAAGCGATCTCGTCCACCACGCCGTCCAGTTCATAGCGCACGGCGTCATTCCAGAACCTCAGCACGAAGAAGCCGCACGCCTCCAAAACCTCCGTCCTGGCGGCGTCATAGGCGCGGCCGACGTCCTCGGCATGCTGGCCGCCGTCGAGTTCGACCACCAGCCTGGCGTCCAGGCAGGCGAAGTCGGCGACATAGCGGTCGATCGGGACCTGTCTTCGGAACTTGAAACCCTCCAGACGGCGGCCGCGCAACGCCGACCACAGCAGGCGTTCGGCGTCGGTCTGGTCGCGGCGCAGGCGCCGGGCCATGGCGGTTCGGTTCATGGCGGAGCCCCTCCCCCTCCCACCGCTTCGCGGCGGGCCCCTCCCTCTCCCTATGGGAGAGGTGGATGATAGCAAAACTCTCGCTAAGATTGCAATTATCCCTGCACCTTCCCTTCCCGCCCAAAGCCGCCTATGACGCGGGCTCATGACGGCTTCAGCCCATGACCCCAGCGCGGCGATCGAGACGATCCGCAAGCGCATCTTCTCGTTCCCCAAGCGGCACTTCCTTTCGGCGGGCGATCTCAACGCTCCCCAGGCGGCCGACCTTCTGGACCTGGCCGACGCCTTCGTGGCGTTGAACCGGCAGACGTCCAAGTCCCTCGACATCCTCAAGGGGCGGACGCTGATGAACCTGTTCTTCGAGAACAGCACCCGCACCCAGAGCTCGTTCGAGTTGGCCGGCAAGCGGCTGGGCGCCGACGTCGTCAACATGAACCCCAAGACCTCGTCGGTGGCCAAGGGCGAGACCCTGATCGACACCGCCGTGACGCTGAACGCCATGCGGCCCGACCTCCTGGTGGTGCGTCACGCCTCGTCGGGGGCCGCCTCCCTGCTCGGCCAGAAGGTCAGCGGCAGCGTCGTCAACGCCGGCGACGGCCAGCACGAACACCCGACCCAGGCCCTGCTCGACGCCCTGTCGATCCGCCGCGCCTTCGGCCGCGTCTCGGGCCTGACCGTGGCCATCTGCGGCGACGTGCTGCACAGCCGCGTGGCGCGCTCGAACGTCGCCCTGCTGCAGATCCTGGGCGCCAGCGTGCGCCTGGTTGGCCCACCCACCCTGATGCCGGCCCAGGCCGAGCGCTGGGGCGTGACCGTGCACCACGACATGAAGTCGGGCCTGGCCGGCGTCGACGTCGTGATGATGCTGCGCCTGCAGCTGGAGCGGATGCAGGGCGGCTTCGTGCCCTCGACCCGCGAGTACTTCCGCTTCTACGGCCTCGACCGCGAGAAGCTGTCGCGCGCCGCGCCGGGGGCCAAGGTCATGCACCCGGGCCCGATGAACCGCGGCGTCGAGATCGACAGCGACGTCGCCGACGATCCCGCCGTCAGCCTGATCCAGGACCAGGTCGAGATGGGCGTCGCCGCCCGCATGGCCGTGCTCGCCTCCCTCGCCCACCGTCTCGAGGAGGAAGGCCGATGACCGCGCCCCAGCCGCTCGCCTTCGTCAACGCCCGCCTCGTCGATCCCGAGAGCGGCTATGACGGCCCCGGCGGCGTCATCGTCTCCGAAGGCGTCATCGCCGACGTGGCCAAGGGCCGCGAGTTCGGCAAGCTGTCCAAGGGCGTGCGCGTCGTCGACTGCGGCGGGGCCATGCTGGCCCCCGGCCTGATCGATCTGCGGGTCAAGACCGGCGAACCGGGCGCCGAGACCAAGGAAACCCTGGCCAGCGCCGCCCGCGCCGCCGCGGCCGGCGGCGTCACCAGCTTCGTCGTCCAGCCCGACACCGATCCGGCCGTCGATGATCCCAGCACGGTCGACTTCCTGCTGCGCCGGGCGCGCGACATCGATGCGGCCCGCATTCTCTGCGCCGGTGCGGCCACCAAGGGCCTGCGCGGCGAGGAAATGGCCGAGATCGGCCTGATGCGCGAGGCCGGCTGCGTCTACGTGACCGACGCCGATCGCCCGATCGCCGACAGCAAGGTGTTCCAGCGCCTGCTGGCCTACGCCAAGGGCTTCGACACCATCCTCGCCCACCGCCCGCTCGATCCGTGGCTGGCCAAGGGCGGGGCCGCCACCGGCGGCGAGTTCGCCGCCCGCATGGGCCTGCCGTCGATCTCGCCGATGGCCGAACGGATCATGCTGGAGCGCGACGTCGCCCTGCTCGAAGCCACCGGCGGGCGCCTGCTGGTCGACCAGCTGACCAGCGCCCAGGCGCTGGAGACCCTGGCCCGCGCCAAGAAGAAGGGCCTGCGGATCCACGCCAGCGTGTCGATCAACCACCTGTGCTTCAACGAACTGGACATCGGCGACTATCGCACCTTCGCCAAGGTCACCCCGCCCCTGCGCGGCGAGGATGATCGCCAGGCCCTGATCGAGGCCCTGGCCGACGGCCTGATCGACATCGTCGTCAGCGCCCACGCCCCGGCCCCGGCCGAGGACAAGCGCCTGCCGTTCGACCAGGCCGCGCCCGGCGCCGTGGGCCTGGAGACCCTGCTGCCGGCGCTGCTGGGCCTCTATCACGACGAGCGGCTGCCGCTGATCGACCTGATCCGCGCGGTGACCCTGGCGCCGGCGTCCCTGCTTGGCCTGCAGACGGGACGCATCGCGCCCGGCGCGCCGGCCGATCTGGTGCTGTGCGACCTGGACGCGCCGATCATCGTC
This sequence comes from Caulobacter sp. 602-2, assembly GCF_011043625.1. Classification (GTDB taxonomy): domain Bacteria; phylum Pseudomonadota; class Alphaproteobacteria; order Caulobacterales; family Caulobacteraceae; genus Caulobacter. Next base: position 128,720 of record NZ_JAAKGT010000006.1, on the reverse strand, counting down.
GACGCGGCCAAGCTTCTCTCAAAGTCGAAGAACTCGCCATTCGACGGCCGCAGGCTGCAGGGCCAGGTGCTGATGACGATAGTAGACGGCCGGATCGTCCACCGCGCCGAGGGGTGAAGCTTGCAAACCCTCTAGCCGAAGCAGGCGCACCCCCTTAGGTTGCACCTTCGGCCTGGGGGATTATCAGAATGCGAGTTCATCAAGCGTTGCTGTGCGCGACGGCGGCTGTCGCGTGCCTTGGGGCGAGCGCCGAGGCCGCGCCGTTCAAGGCGCCCCCGGCCAGCGCCCAGATCGAGGCCCTACGCGAGCAGCTTGGCGACACGGTGCTGAAGGCCCCCGGCGTGCAGATGCCCGACAACAAGGCCGAGCTGGACGCGGCCCTGGCGGCCAGGGACTGGCCGACCCTCTCAGCCGCCATGAGAGGCGTCGCCTCTCACGACGCGGCGACGAAGATGGCCAATTGGGAGCGATATCAGGTCTATCGCGGCGGCGGGTACAACGTGGTCTTCATGTACGTCCACAACCTGGCGACCATGGCCGCGTCCTACGACCGGGCCGCACAGGCCAATCCGGCGCTGGCGCAGACCGCGCAGGGCATACGGACGGCGGCGGTGTCGCAGATGATCTATCTGAACGCCATCATCGCCGTCGATGGCGAACGCTGCGGCGACCAGACCGCGCCCATCGGCCAGCGCAACCGGATGCTGGCTGTCAGCATGCAGCTGATCCAGGACGCGCAGGGCTTGGATGAAGCCGCCCGGCGCGCCGCCCTCGACGCCGCGCTCGAGCAGGAGAAGCTGACCGCGCCAGTGCGCGGCTACGACCAGGACCTCTGCCGCGGCGGCATGGACGAAATCGCCGCGGGCCTCGAGAAGAACGGCGAAAAGGCGACCCGCTCTACCTCCCAGCCAGGCCTTCCAGGCAAGACGATCGACATCGAGGCCGACGCCGCCTTCGTTCCCGCCCTCAGCGATCCGGCGACCTGGGATGCGCGCCGCCAGAAGGTCCGCGAGCGACTGGCGACCACGCTGGCGCCGCTGGCCGGCCTGCCGGCCGCTCAGTGACGCCTGGGCGCGGGACGAAGCCCTAGGACGGGCAGCCCTCGGCGGGAACCATGGCGACGCGGGCGGGGCTAAGCTTGATCTGGCGCGCCTCGCCCATATCCCCGTAGACGCCGACCTGGGCCGTGCCTGAAACCCCGACGCTCGAGGCGTCGCCGGCGGCGATCTCGACCAGCGCCAGGTCCCGCAGGTCGCCGATGTGGTCGCGGTCGAGGAAGGCCGCGCCGACCGAGGCCTGGCCGTCCAGGCCCGCCGCGCCCTTGGCGCGGGAGAGCGACCAGCCCGCGGGCGTCTTGCAGACCTTCACGACCTTGGCGCCCGCGAGCTTCAGGCCGAAGGCGTCGACATAGTCGTCGGGTCCCAGGGCGATCCCCTGGATCGACAGCAGGAAGACGACGGGCGCGGCCGGCTGGACGGCTGGCTCCGGAGGCTTGGCAGGCGCGGGCCTCGCTGCCGGCGGGGCTGCGGGCTTGTCACCGGGCGACGGCTTGCCGACGAAGTGCGCCAGGGCGAGGGCCCCGCCGACGCCGAGCACGGCGGCCACGAGGATGGGAATCAGACGGGCGTAGCGCGGATCCTTCATGACCCGTCCATTAGAGCACGCCCGCCGGGGCGCCCAAGCTCAACTTCCCAAACGGAAGCATGAACCGGCGCGCGAAGCGGCTATAAGGACCAAAACAGGCTTGCCTCGTTCGCCAAGCTTGGCCATGGTTCGCTCGCGCAAAGGTAGCATTTCTTGGAAAGCCTCGCCCCCGTCGCCTATCTGACCCTCGCGATCGCCGTGATCGGGGGCTACCTGCTGGGCTCGATCCCGTTCGGCCTGATCGCCACGCGCCTCGGCGGGGCCGGCGACATCCGCAAGATCGGCTCGGGCAACATCGGCGCGACCAACGTGCTGCGCTCGGGCCGCAAGGACCTGGCGGCCATCACCCTGCTGGGCGACGGCGGCAAGGGCGCGGTGGCCGTGGGCCTGGCGCACCTGCTCAGCCACGGCAATCCGGCCGTCGTGGCCCTGGCCGGCGGCGCGGCTTTCGCCGGCCACATCTTCCCCGTCTGGCTGAAGTTCAACGGCGGCAAGGGCGTGGCCACCTTCTACGGCGTGCTGCTGGCCGCCGCCTGGCCCGTTGGCCTGCTGGCCGCGGCGACCTGGCTGGCCATGGCCGCCCTGTTCCGCATCAGCTCGCTGGCCGCCTTGACCGCCGCCGCCCTGGCCGCTCCGTTCGCCCTGGCCACCGACCGTCCCTACCCGATCCTGGGCCTGTGCCTGTTCATGGCGGTGCTGATCTACATCCGCCACAAGGACAACATCGCCCGTCTACTGAAGGGCCAGGAGCCGAAGATCGGCAAGAAGAAGACGGCTAAAGAGCCGCCGCCAGAAGCCTGATGACCCGGGGCCTCTCGGATCAGGAGCGCCTGGCCTGGCTTCGCCTGGCGCGCACCGAGACGGTCGGCCCCGTCGCCTTCGAGCACCTTCTTCAGCGGTTCGGCTCGCCCGAACGCGCCCTCCAGGCCCTGCCCGACCTGGCCCGTCGGGCGGGCCGCGCGGCCCCGCTGAGGCCGCCGCCGGAAGACGAGATCCTGCGCGAACTGGACGACGGCGCCCGGCTGGGCGCTCGCCTGATCTGCGCCTGCGAGCCCGACTTCCCCCATCGCCTGGCGAGCCTGGATCCGCCGCCGCCGGTGATCTGGGCGCTGGGCCACTACGAACTGCTGCCCCAGCCCAGCGTCGCCATCGTCGGCGCCCGCATCGCCTCGGCCGCCGGCCAGCGCTTCGCCCGGCAACTGGCCGCGGAACTGGGTCAGCACGGCCACGTGGTGGTCTCGGGCCTGGCGCGCGGCGTCGACGGCGCGGCGCACGAGGGCTCGCTGTCGACCGGCACGATCGCCGTGCTGGGCGGCGGGATCGCCGACATCTATCCGCCCGAGCACGCGTCCTTGCACGCCCGCATCGCCGAGCACGGCTGCGTGGTTTCCGAAAGCGCGCCACTGCGCCGGGCCCAGGCCAAGGACTTCCCACGCCGCAACCGCATCATCTCGGGCCTGTCCCTGGGCGTCGTGGTGGTCGAGGCCGAACTCAAGTCGGGCTCGCTGATCACCGCCCGCCTGGCCGCCGAACAGGGGCGCGACGTCTTCGCCGTGCCCGGCTCGCCGCTGGACCCCCGCGCCAAGGGACCCAACGACCTGATCCGCCAGGGCGCGATCCTGTGCGAGGGCGTCGAGGACGTGCTGCGCTCGCTGTCGGCCAGCCCGTCGATGCGCGAGCGCGAGCGGGCCTGGGACCCGGACGAGGCCGCCGACGACCTGGATCATGACGCCCTGCGCGAAAGACTGGCGGCGTTGCTTTCGCCCACGCCGGTGTCGCGCGACGAACTGGTGCGCGCCGTAAAAGCGCCGACTTCGGCGGTGATGGCTGCGGTTGTGGAGTTGGCCCTCGCCAACCGGGCCGAGTTGTTGCCCGGGGGCATGGTGGCCGGCGTCTGAGGGGGCGTTGAGTTGAAATCCAGGACCTTTGGCGTCGCGACGGCGCTAACCTTCGTCATGCTTGCCGCGCCGGCGCTGGCCGCCCCTGGGCTCGCCCCGGTGGCTTATGTCGTCTCGCCGGTGATGAAGGACGGCGACCTGACCGCGCTGGAGATCACCGCCACCTTCAAGGCCGACGCCGACGGCGAGACGCACCTGTCGCTGCCCAACAACTGGATGGGGCGCAGCGGGATCTGGCGCAACCTGACCGACCTGAGCGTCGAAGGCGCGGACTCCGTCGTCGAGGACACGCCCAAGGCCCGGATCATCCGCTCCAGGCCGGGACGCAAGCTCACTCTCCGCTACCGGGTCAACGACACGCTGAAACGGGAACCCGTGCAGTCCGACAGCTACCCCAGCGAGCCCTGGGTGCGGCCGTCCTGGTTCTATGTCGACGGCGTCAGCGCCCTGATCACGGTGGACGACCGCGAGAACGGCCCGGTGACCTTCCGGTGGGGCAAGGGCTGGCCGAAGGATTTCAAGCTGGCCAGCAACCTGGAAGACGCCGCCGGCTGGAACGACCACCTGGGCCATAGCGTGCTGATCGGCGGCCGCGACGTACGGGTCCTGCGCTCGGGTCCGGTGCGGCTGGCCGTGCGCGGCGCCTACGGCTTCGACGAGGCCGAACTCGTGCGTACGCTGGAGGTGATCCTGCGGGCCGAGCGCGGCTTCTTCGGCGACGACGCCGAGGCGCCCTATCTGGTCACCGCCCAGAGCCTGAAGGCCGAGAGCGGCGCGTCCTTCCACGGCACCGGCAAGCACCAGGCCTTCGCCATGGCCACGACCCCGAACATGACGCTGGCGGACATGCGCGTCCTGCTGGCGCACGAGATCTTCCACGCCTGGAATCCCCAGCGGCTGGGCGAGCCCATCGGTCCGGCCGGCTACTGGTTCAGCGAGGGCTTCACCGACTTCTACGCCCGTCGCCTGATGATCCGGGAGGGGCTGATCGGGCCGGCCGACTTCGTCGCCGCCTGGAACGAATCCCTGCGGGCCTACGGAACCTCTCCGGTCATCGCCATGCCCGGCAAGGAGGCGGCCGAGAAGTTCTGGACCGATCCGAACGCCGACCAGCTGGCCTATCAGCGCGGCGCCCTGCTGGCGGCGACCTGGGACCTGAAGCTGCGCCAGGCCGGCTCCAGCCTGGACGCGGTGCTGCACGCCCAAGCCAAGGCGCGAAAGGAGCGGCCCAAGGTGAAACTGATCCAGGCCTTCGTCGACGCAGCCAAGGGCCAGGGCCTGGACGTGACCGCCGACATCGAACGGCACATCGACGAAGGACGCCCGATCCGCCTGCCCGCCGACGCGTTCCTGCCCTGCGCGCGGGTCGAGGACGTCAGCGGTCCGATCTTCGACCTCGGCTTCGAACCAGTCGTCGACGACGCCGGGGTGATGACGATCACGCGCCTGCGCAAGGGCTCCCCCGCCGAGCTCGCAGGCCTGCGGGACGGCATGGTCATCGTCGAGAAGCGCAGTGGAACCAGCGGCGATCCGAGCAAGCCCTACGAGCTGGCGGTGCGCGAAAAGGAAGGACCCGTCGCGACGATCAGCTTCCTGCCGCGCGGCGATCGCGCTCACGACTACCAGCGCCTGGTCCTGACGCCGGAAGCGGCGAAGACGCCGGCCCTGTGCGCCTTCCCTTCCGGTGCTTCGGCCAGCCCCCTTCATAAACCGATCTAGTTGGGTTATTTTGAATGGTCACCGTCCTTCGCATACGGGGACTGCGCGTCGTGATCTTCACCAACGATCATGAACCGGCGCACGTCCACGTGTATGGAGACGGCGAGGCCAAGATCAATCTCGTGGGGCGCGACGGCGCGCCCGAACTGGTTCGCGCCGAAGCCATGACCAGGGCGGAGATCCGCCGCGCCATGGCGACCGTCGCGGAGCACCGCGAGGCCCTGCTGATGCGATGGAAGGAAATCCATGGCTGACCTGACCGACCAGGACATCGATGCGGCTCTGGCCCGGGGAGCCTCCGCCCGCGCCTCCGAACCACGCGCCCTGTCGGCCCGCTACGACCCGGCCAGCGGCCGCATCGTGGTGGAGCTGACCAACGGCGCCGCCTTCGCCTTCCCGGCCCGTCAGGCCCAGGGGCTGGAGACGGCTGACGAGACGCAACTGGCCGAGGTGACCGTGCTTGGCGCGGGATCGGGCCTGCACTGGGAAGCGCTGGACGTCGATCTGTCGGTGCCGGAACTGACGGCGGGATTGTTCGGAACCAAGGCGCACATGGCCCGCCTGGCCGGCCGCGCGACCTCCCCCGCGAAATCCGCCGCCGCGCGAATGAACGGCGCCAAGGGCGGCCGCCCTCGCAAGAGCGGAACAGCCTAGTTTGACCAGACGGACACCGACGCCGTTGACATTGTCATAGGCTCGCCCCCACTTTCCGGCGCTCGCCTCCTGGTTCGCCGGAAGGGCGATCCACCTCCCCTAGCCCAGAGTCGTAATGAACGTCGTCGTCGTCGAGAGCCCGGCCAAGGCCAAGACCATCAACAAGTACCTCGGGTCCGACTACACGGTTCTGGCCTCCTATGGGCATATCCGCGACCTGCCGTCGAAGGACGGCTCGGTGGAGCCCGACAACGACTTCGCCATGAGTTGGGAAGTCGACGCCAAGTCGTCCAAGCGCGTGTCCGACATCGTCGACGCGCTGAAGAAGGCCGACCGCCTGATCCTCGCCACCGACCCGGATCGCGAAGGCGAGGCGATCAGCTGGCACGTGCTCGAGGTGCTGAACAAGAAGAAGGCGCTGAAGGACAAGCAGATCCAGCGCGTCACCTTCAACGCTATCACCAAGGCCGCCGTCACCGAGGCCATGAAGGCCCCGCGCGACCTCGACATGGAGCTGGTCGAGGCCTACCTGGCCCGCCGCGCCCTCGACTACCTGGTGGGCTTCACGCTCTCGCCGGTGCTGTGGCGCAAGCTTCCGGGATCGCGCTCGGCCGGCCGCGTGCAGTCGGTGGCCCTGCGCCTGGTCGTCGACCGCGAGATCGAGATCGAGCGCTTCAAGACCCAGGAATACTGGACCGTCGACGCCGACGTCTCGGCTGGCAGCGATCCGTTCCTGGCCCGCCTGGTCAAGCACGACGGCAAGAAGCTCACCAAGTTCGACCTCGGCAACGAGGCCTCGGCGCTGGCCGCCAAGGCCGCCGTGCAGTCCGCCGCCTTCAAGGTGGAAGCCGTCGAGAAGAAGCCCGGCAAGCGCTCGCCCGCCCCGCCCTTCACCACCTCGACCCTGCAGCAGGAAGCCGCCCGCAAGCTGGGCTTCTCGGCCCAGCGCACCATGCAGGCCGCCCAGAAGCTGTACGAAGGCATCGACATCGGCGGCGAGACCGTCGGTCTGATCACCTACATGCGTACCGACGGCGTCTCGATCGCCCCCGAAGGCATCGCCGACGCCCGCGAGGTGATCGGCAATGTCTACGGCAAGGACTACGTGCCCGACGCCCCGCGCATCTACAAGTCGAAGGCCAAGAACGCCCAGGAGGCCCACGAAGCCATCCGTCCGACCAGCATGCGCCGCAACCCCGGCTCGCTGCGCCTGGATCCTGACCTGGGCCGCCTGTACGAGCTGATCTGGAAGCGCACCATCGCCTCGCAGATGGAAAGCGCCCGCATCGAGCGCACCACCGTCGACCTGGAAAGCCACGACGGCCGCACCGGCCTGCGCGCCACCGGCCAGGTCGTGCTGTTCCCCGGCTATCTGGCCGTCTACGAGGAAGGCCGCGACGACGAGGAAGGCGAAGACAGCGCCCGCCTGCCGGCCATCGTCGAAGGCGCCGCCGCCAAGGTCATCGAGACCCGCGCCGACCAGCACTTCACCGAACCGCCCCCGCGCTACTCCGAAGCCAGCCTCGTCAAGAAGATGGAAGAGCTGGGCATCGGCCGTCCGTCGACCTACGCCTCGGTGCTGGGCGTGCTGCGCGACCGCGAGTACGTGCGGATGGAGAAGCAGCGCTTCATCCCCGAGGACAAGGGCCGCCTGGTCACCGCGTTCCTGGAGCAGTTCTTCCGCCGCTACGTCGAGTACGACTTCACCGCGGCCCTGGAAGAGCGCCTCGACCTGGTTTCCGACGGCCAGCTCGACTGGAAGGAATTCCTGCGCGAGTTCTGGAAGGACTTCCACGCCGCCGTCGGCGAGATCGCCGAACTGCGCACCACCAACGTGCTCGACGCGCTGAACGACGCCCTGGGCCCGCACATCTTCCCCGACAAGGGCGACGGGTCGAACCCGCGCCTGTGCCCGACCTGCGGCTCGGGCATGCTGTCGCTGAAGACCGGTAAGTTCGGCGCCTTCATCGGCTGCTCGAACTATCCCGAATGCCGCTACACCCGCCAGCTGGGCGTGGCCGAAGGCGACGGCGAGGCCGAGAGCGCCGACAAGGAACTGGGGATCAATCCCGCCACCGGCCGCGCCGTGTGGCTGAAGAACGGCCGCTTCGGCCCCTATGTGGAAGAGGTGGCGGCCGAGGGCGAGAAGCCCAAGCGCTCGTCCCTGCCCAAGGGCTGGACGCCGGCGGCGCTGGATCTGGAAAAGGCCCTGCGCCTGCTGAGCCTGCCGCGCGAAGTCGGCATGCACCCGGACGACGGCAAGCCGATCACGGCGGGCCTCGGACGCTTTGGCCCGTTCGTGCTGCACGACGGCACCTACGCCAACCTGGAGAACGCCGACGAGGTGTTCGACGTCGGCCTCAACCGCGCCGTCGCCATCCTGGCCGACAAGCGGGCCGGCGGCGGGCGTCCGCAGCGCGCGGCGGCCGCGGCCCTGGCCGAGCTGGGCAACCACCCCGAGGACGGCAAGCCGGTGCGGGTGCTGTCGGGCCGCTTTGGTCCGTACATCAAGCACGGCGACACCAACGCCAACGTGCCCAAGGGCGCCGATCCGGCGGCCCTGACCCTGGCCGAGGCCGTGACCCTGCTGGCCGAGCGCGTGGCCAAGGGCGGCGGCAAGAAGCCGGCCAAGAAGGCCGCTGCGCCGAAGAAGGCTCCGGCCAAGGCCAAGGCCGCGAAAGCCGACGGCGAGGCCGCCGAGGCCAAGCCGAAGAAGGCCGCCGCCAAGACCACGGCGGCCAAGAAGCCGGCCGCCAAGAAGGCGCCGGCCAAGGCCAAGGCCAAGACCGAGGCGTGACGGGCGGCGATCGGGGAGAGTAGACTAGGGCCATGACCACGCTCGAACGTCCCTTGCCGCTGCCGCTGGTGGTGGTCCTGCTGTCGGCGGTCAGCGTCGTGGGCTTCGTGCTGGGCCTGCGCGGCGCGCTGGACACGGGCCGGCCCGCCGACGCGGTCTCGACCGCGCCCCTGGCCGAGGTCTCGGGCGTGCCGGTGAAGGACGCGACCCCGGCCCCGGTCGAGGTCGCCCCGCCGCCTCCCCCGCCCGCGCCCAAGCCGGTCGAGGAAGCGCCCGAGGAGGTCGCCCCCGAGACGCCGCCGGTCGTCCAGGCCCCGGTCGCGCCCGTGACCCCGCCTCCGGCCGAAAAGAAGCCCGAGGTCCCACCGGCCCAGCAGACGCCGCAGCGGATCGAGGACCTGTACTAGGTCTGAGGCCCCCTGCCCGTTCCCCTCGGCCCTGAAACGGCTTAGAGGGGAGCAATGGCCAAACCTCGCCTTCCCAAGACCGCCGCCCCGAAGTCCCCGCGCCCCAAGATGGCGTCCAAGCCCCGTCCGCCTGCCGGCCTGCCCGACAAGGAGACGCTGCTGGCCTTCCTGCGCGACGCCGGCGAGGCCGCCAAGGCCGACATCGCCCGCCACTTCGGCCTGAAGGGCGCCGATCGCCGCGCGCTGCGCGAGATGATCCGCGAGATGGAAGCCCAGGGCCAGTTGGGCAAGCGCGGCCGCCGCGGCTTCGCCGAGGCCGGCGCCCTGCCCCCGGTGGGCGTGGCCGACGTGATCGAGCGCGACGCCGACGGCGACCTATTCGTCAAGCTGACCAAGGCCGACGAGGACGCGCCGGTGGTGCGCCTGGCCCCCGACCGCCGCGAGGCCGCCGCGGGCGCGCCCGGCCTGGGCGACCGCCTGCTGGTGCGCTTCGAGAAGCTGGAGAGCGGCGAGTACGAGGCCCGCCTGATCAAGCGCCTGGGCCAGAGCGCCCACAAGGTGCTGGGCGTGGTGCGCAAGCAGCGCCGCGAGATCCGCGTCGAGCCCGTCGATCGCAAGTCCAAGGACAGCTACCTGCTCGACGTCTCGCAGCCGGGCGTCGGCGACCTGCAGGACGGCGACCTGGTCGTCGTGCAGCAGACCGGCCACGCCGGCCGCTACGGCCCCAAGCCCTGCCGCGTGCTGGAGACGGTGGGCAACGAGGAGGACCCCCGCGCCGCCTCGCTGATCGCGATCCACAGCCACGGCATTCCCACCGGCTTCTCCGACGAGGCGGAAGCAGAGGCCAAGGCCGCCAAGGAGCCGACGCTGGAGGGCCGCGAGGATCTGCGTCACCTGCCGTTCGTGACCATCGACCCGGTGGACGCCCGCGACCACGACGACGCCGTCTACGCCCATCCCGACGAGGCCGAGAACAACAAGGGCGGCTGGGTGGTCTGGGTGGCCATCGCCGACGTGGCCGCCTATGTGCGCCCGGGCTCGGCCCTGGACCGCGACGCCCGCGACAAGGGCAACAGCGTCTACTTCCCCGACCGGGTGGAGCCGATGCTGCCCGAGACCCTGTCGAACGGCCTGTGCTCGCTGCGTGAAGGCGAGAACCGCGCCACGCTGGCGGTGCGGATGGTGTTCGACAAGAACGGCCGCAAGACGAGCCACCGCTTCGTGCGCGGCCTGATGCGTTCGGCCGCCAAGCTGTCGTACGAGCAGGCCCAGGCCGCCATCGACGGAACCCCGCCGCCGGCCGGCCAGGACCCGGACAAGGCCCCGCCGCTGCTGGACGCGATCCTGACCCCGCTGTGGGAGGCCTTCCGCCTGATGGGCAAGGGCCGCGAGGCCCGCTCGCCGCTCGCCATCGAAAGCGACGAGCGCCGCATCGTCATCACCAAGGCCGGCGAGATCGCCTCGATCACCCGCCGCGCCAGCCTCGAGGCCCACAAGCTGATCGAGGAGATGATGATCCAGGCCAACGTCTCGGCCGCCGAGAGCCTGGAAGCCAAGCGCTCGCCGCTGATCTACCGCGTGCACGACACGCCCAGCCTGGAGAAGGTGCAGAACCTGGCAGAGTTCCTGCAGACCCTGGAGATCCGCTGGAACAAGGGCGAGGCCCCGCAGACCGCGCGCTTCAACAAGCTGCTGGAAGACACCCGCGAGAGCCCACACGCGGCGATCATCAACGAGGTGGTCCTGCGCACCCAGATGCAGGCCCACTATTCCAGCGACAACATCGGCCACTTCGGCCTGAACCTGGCCAAGTACGCCCACTTCACCAGCCCGATCCGGCGCTATGCCGACCTGATCGTGCACCGCGGGCTGATCCGGGCGCTGGGCCTGGGCGACGACGGCCTGACCGACCAGGACATCGCCCGCATCAAGGACACCGCCGAGGTCATCACCCACGCCGAGCGCCGGGCCATGGCCGCCGAGCGCGACGCCACCGACCGCTACATCGCCTCGTTCCTGGCCGACCGCGTGGGCGCCACCTTCGCCGGCCGCATCACCGGCGTCACCCGCTTTGGCCTGTTCATCAAGCTGGACGAGACCGGCGCCGACGGCCTGGTGCCGATCTCCAACCTCGGCGAGGAGTTCTTCGTCCACGACGAAAAGCTGCACTCGCTGGTGGGCGAGCGCACCGGCAAGCGCTGGCCGCTGGGCCTGTCGGTCGAGGTGCGCCTGCGCGAGGCCACGCCCGTGACCGGCGGCCTGCTGTTCGAGATGCTCACCGACCCGCTTCCCGCCGATCCGAAGCTGCCGAGGCCGCGCCTGGGCGCGCGCCGACAGGCCGCGGTCAAGCCGCGCGGCGGCCTGCCCAAGGGCGTGCGGCGGGGCAAGCGGCGCTAGCTTCCTTCTCCCCTTGCGGGAGAAGGTGTCGCCGCAAGGCGACGGATGAGGGGTCGCACCCACGAAAAACGCCGCGAAAGCCGATCAGCTTTCGCGGCGTCCTGCTTTTGAGAGACCCCTCACCCGACCTCCCTTCAGGAGGCCACCCTCTCCCGCAAGGGGAGAGGGATCAGTCCAAGGGCTTCTCGATCTCGTAGACCACGTCTTCGAGCTTCTGCAGGATCAGCGTCTGCGCGTCGCGGACGCCCTGGTTGAAGAACGCCGGGCCCAGGGTCTCGCCGATGAAGTCGAGCAGGAAGCCGGCCTCCAGGCCGCTGACCGGGCGATCGAGCTCGTCGCGCATGTAGAGCGTCAGCTTGCGCAGGGCGGCCTCGCGGACGTCCTTGTCGAGCTCGATGCGGGCCATGGTCAGCCGATCGCGCCGAAGCACCAGGCCAGGACGGACTTCTGGGCGTGGATGCGGTTCTCGGCCTCGTCCCAGACCAGCGAACGCGGGCCGTCGAGGACGGCGTCGGTGACTTCCTCGCCGCGGTGCGCGGGCAGGCAGTGCAGGAACACGCCGTCCGGCCTCGCCAGATCCATCAGGGCGTCGTCGACCTGATAGGGCTCGAAGGCCTTCAGGCGCTCGTCATGATCGGTGTCGCCCATCGACACCCAGGTGTCGGCCACGACCACGTCGGCGCCGCGCACGGCTTCCTTGGGGTCCTCGCTCATGGTCACGTCGCCGTTCAGGCCGGCGGCGCGGGCCAGGTCGTGCAGGTCGGCGTGATAGACCGCCGGGCAGGCGATCTTCAGCTTGAAGCCCAGCAGCGGGGCGGCGTGGATGAAGCTGGAGCAGACGTTGTTGCCGTCGCCGACCCAGGCGATCGTCTTGCCGCCCACGTCGCCGCGATGCTCTTCGATCGTCAGCAGGTCGGCCATGATCTGGCAGGGGTGGCTCTTGTCGGTCAGGCCGTTGATGACCGGCACGGTCGAGACCTGGGCGAAGCGCTCGACGTCGGCGTGGACGTTGGCGCGGATCATCACCGCATCGACCATGCGCGAGAGCACCTTGGCGGTGTCCTCGATGGTCTCGCCGCGGCCCAGCTGCATGTCCGAGGCCGTCGAGATGATGGCGTCGCCGCCCAGCTGGCGCATGGCCGCGTCGAACGAGAAGCGGGTGCGGGTCGAATTCTTCTGGAAGATCATCGACAGCACGCGGTCCTTGGCGGGCGCGTCGGCGTCGATACGGCCCTGCGGCAAGCCCTTGCGGGCGGTCTTGCGGGCCTTGGCGTCCTCGAGGATCAGGCGCAGCGTGGCGCCGTCGAGCTTCCAGAGGTCGATGAAGTGGCGGGGGGCGGTCATCTCAGGCCACCTTTCCGAATGAGCTGAAGTGGACGCCCCCGCCGTCATCGGCAGGGGCGTCGGTCCGGACTGCGATCAGGCCGCCGCTTGGGCGCGGACGACCTCGCAGGTCTTTTCGAGCTTGGCCACGGCTTCCTGGGCCTCGGCCAGCGTCAGGTTCAGCGGCGGCAGCAGGCGGACGCAGTTGTCGCCGCCGCCGGCGATCAGCAGGTTCTGATCGCGGGCCAGCGCCATGAACTCTCGGTTGTTCGAGGCCAGCTTGACGCCGATCAGCAGGCCCTTGCCGCGGATGTCGAGCACGACGTCCGGGAAGCGGTCCTTCAGGCCGTTCAGCTGCTGGGTGAAGTAGCCGGCGATGGTCTTCACGTTGTCGAGCAGCTCGGGCGTGTTGATCGCGTCGAAGGCCGCCGTGCCGACCGCCATGGCCAGCGGGTTGCCGCCGTAGGTCGAGCCGTGGGTGCCGGGGGTCATGCCCTTGGCGCCCTCGTGGGTGGCCAGGCACGCGCCGACCGGGAAGCCGCCGCCCAGGGCCTTGGCCACGCACATGATGTCGGGCTCGGCGCCTTCGGCCCACTCGTGGGCGAACAGCTTGCCGGTCCGGCCCATGCCGCTCTGCACCTCGTCGAAGATCAGCAGGACACCGGCCTCGCGGGTGATCTGGCGCAGTTCGACCAGCTGGGCCTCGGTCAGGGCGCGCGCCCCACCCTCGCCCTGCACGGGCTCGATGATGACGCCGGCCGTGGTCGGGCCGATGGCGGCCTTCAGGGCCTCCAGATCGCCGAACGGCAGCTGGATGAAGCCCGGCAGGCGCGGGCCGAAGCCGTCCAGATAGCCGGCGTTGCCCGAGGCGTTGACCGCCGCGTACGAACGGCCGTGGAACGAGCCGTCGAAGCCGATGATGTCGATGCGTTCCGGATTGCCGGCCACCGCGTGATAGCGGCGGGCGGCCTTCAGGGCGCATTCGATCGCCTCGGTGCCCGAGTTGGTGAAGAACACCACGTCGGCGAAGGTGGCCGCGCACAGCTTGTCGGCCAGCACTTCCTGCTCGGGGATCGTGTAGATGTTGGAGACGTGCCAGAGCTTTTCGCCCTGGGTCTTCAGCGCGTCGACCAGCACGGGGTGGGCGTGGCCCAGGCCGCAGGTGGCGATGCCGGCCACGCAGTCCAGGTACTCGCCGCCGTCGGTCGAGAACAGGCGCGCGCCTCGGCCTCGCTCGAACGCCAGCGGAGCGCGGTTGTACACGCCCATGATGTGGTGTTGCGAGGGGTTCGACGACGTCGCGGTGCTCAAAGCGGCCTCCCAAAAAGGCAAGAAGCCCCCGGGCTTTCGCGCGGGGACTGGAAGGCCCGACGTTGTCGACGCGAAGTCCTGCCCTGTCAATGAAATCACTATGAATTTTCGGCCTGCGGGGCGTGGCGGACACACCCTGGCGGCGCGGGACCGCTAACTTGCCATCCACGCGCGATCCGACCTAAGCCTGGGCGCGGGGGAGATGCATGGAGGATCCACGATGAAGGCCGCCGTTTCCCTCGCCCTGCTGGCCCTGGCCGCCCTGCCCGGCTGCGCCTCGACGCCCGCGTCGCCCGGCCCCGCCGCCGTCACCGGAACCGTGGTCTGGCGCGAGCGCATCATGCTGCCGCCCAATACGAAGACGATCGTGCGGCTGCAGGACGTCAGCCTGGCCGACGCGCCGGCCAAGGTGCTGGCCGAGGACGTGATCGACGGCACGCGCGCCCCGCCCGTGGCCTTCAAGCTGGCCTATGACCCGGCGCAGATCCGCCCCAATCACCGCTACTCGGTGTCGGCGCGGGTGGAGGTGGACGGCCAGCTGCGCTTCATCAACGACACCCACATCGCGGTGATCAACGACGGCCCGACGAAGGACGTCGAGGTGCTGGTCAAGGGCGTGGGGCGGTAGGGAGCAAAAATGCTCGTCATCCCGGCCGTAGCGAAGCGGAGAGCCGGGACCCAGGGGCCGCCGCAGAGCGACAGCCACCGTGATGGTAAGTAGTCATTCGCCGAGCCCAGTCCCCCTGGGTCCCGGATAAGCGCTGCGCGCTTTCCGGGATGACGACTGCTGTATGCTAGCTCTTCAGGCGGTACCCGCTGCGGAACAGCGCCCAGCACCACAGGAACAGGCCCGTGGCCAGCACGGCCGTGACCACCACGCCGATGGCGATGCTGCCGTCGGCGTGGCCGATGAAGCCGTAGCGGAAGCCGTCGATCAGGTAGAAGAACGGGTTGAAGTGGCTGGCCGTCCGGAACGGCTCGGGCAGCTTGTCGACGAGGTAGAAGGTGCCCGACAGGAAAGTCATCGGCATGATGGCGAAGTTGGTCACCGCCGCCAGCTGGTCGAACTTCTCCGACCACAGGCCCGCCAGCACGCCGGCCAGGCCCAGGATGATCGCCGCCCCGACCGCGAAGTAGATGATCGCCCACAGGTGCGAGACCTGCAGGCCCGCGCCCGGCAGCACGCCGATGACGGCGGCCGTCACCGCGCCGACCACGACGCCGCGGGTGGCCGCGCCCAGGCCGAAGGCGGCCACCTGCTCCAGCGGGGTCAGCGGCGGCGTCAGGAAGTCCGACGTCAGGCCCATCATCTTGGCCTGGATCAGCGACGAGGACGAATTGGCGAAGGCGTTGTTGAGCACCGCCATCATGATCAGGCCCGGGGCCACGAAATGGCCGAAGGTCACGCCCTCGACCGCCGGACGGTCGGAGCCGACCGCGACCACGAACACCAGCATGTAGAGCAGCGTGGTCACGACCGGGGCGGCCACGGTCTGCATGCCCACCTTCCAGAACCGGCGGATCTCGCGCTGATAGAGGGTGAGGAACCCGCTCCAGTTCCAGCCGTGGTAGTCGCGCGGCTGCGGCGGAACGACGCTGTCTGCCATGTCTCTCATTGGCCCGATCCTGGAAATTCCTTCGCCATGTGCGCCCGGCGGGGGTCGGACGCAAGCGTCCCGCTCCGAGAATCAATATATAGTTTCTGTGGACAGACTACCTGGCGCCTATTGTGCGTCTTAACGCATTCTTTACACTATCTGGTAGGTCAGCCGCCGGCGGGGCGGTCTGTACACCAGATGTAGGGCGATGGCGAGGTGGGGTTTCTCGTCATGGCCCGGATTTTAGGCGGAGATGGGCCATGAGCTGGACTGACGAACGGGTCACCACCCTGAAAAAGCTTTGGCTGGACGGCCTGTCGGCCAGCCAGATCGCCAAACAACTGGGCGGGGTCACCCGCAACGCCGTGATCGGCAAGGTCCATCGCCTGGGCCTGTCGGGTCGCGCCGCGCCGTCGCAACCGGCCCGTCCGGCCTTCAAGGCCCCGCGCCCGGCCCGTCCGGCCGCCGCCTCGACGATCCCGGCCGCGCCGCGCCGCGTGGTCGCCGCCGAGCCGGTCGCCCCGGCTCCGGTTCCGGTCCAGGCCCAGCCCTCGATGCCGATCCTGCGCAACGAAGCCCCCGGCTCGGCCACCGTGCTGACCCTGGGCGCCCACATGTGCAAGTGGCCGATCGGCGACCCGTCGTCGGACAGCTTCACCTTCTGCGGCCGCCGCTCGTCGGAAGGCCCCTACTGCGTCGAGCACGCCCGGGTGGCCTACCAGCCGCAGCAGTCGACCAAGAAAAAGGGCGGCGCCACCGAGCTCGCCCGCTCGCTGCGCCGCTACATCTAGCGCCAGCAAGCCATAAGAAGAGAAGCGTCGTTCAGGCGCTCTCGCCATGCAGCCCTCCCCGTTCCGCGGGGAGGGCTTTATGTTGTCGCCAATGACCGACCTCGCCCCCGATTCCAACGCGCCCGCCTATTCCGTCTCGGAACTGGCCTTCGCGCTGAAGCGCACCCTGGAAGACCGCTACGGCTTCGTGCGGCTGCGCGGCGAGCTTTCCAAGGTCACCCACCACTCCAACGGCCACGTCTACCTGACCATCAAGGACGACAAGGCCGCCATCGACGGCGTCGTCTGGAAGGGCAATGTGCGCGGCCTGGGCGTTCGGCCCGAGCATGGGCTCGAGGTCATCGTCACCGGCAAGATCACCACCTATCCGGCCGGCTCGCGCTACCAGATCGTCATCGACAGCATGGAAGCCGCCGGCGTCGGCGCGCTGCTCGCCCAGCTGGAGCGGCTGAAGGCCAAGCTGGCCGGCGAGGGCCTGTTCGCGCCCGAACGCAAGCGGCCCCTGCCCTCGATGCCGGCCGTGGTCGGCGTCATCACCAGCCCCACGGGCGCGGTGATCCGCGACATCCTGCACCGCATCCGCGACCGCTGGCCCTGCCGCGTCATCGTCTGGCCGGTGGTGGTGCAGGGCGACGCGGCCGCCGCCCAGGTGGCCGGCGCCATCCGGGGCTTCAACGCGCTGCAACCCGGCGGCCCGGTTCCGCGCCCCGACATCCTGATCGTCGCCCGCGGCGGCGGCTCGGTCGAAGACCTCTGGGCCTTCAACGACGAAGCCCTGGCCCGCACCGTGGCCGACGGGACGATCCCGCTGATCTCGGCCGTCGGCCACGAGACCGACACCACCCTGATCGACTTCGTATCCGACCGCCGCGCGCCCACCCCGACGGCGGCGGCCGAGATGGCCACGCCGGTGCTGGCCGAACTGCGGGGCCTCGTCTCCGACTACGACCGCCGCCTGTCGCGTTGCGCCGGGCGCGTGGTCGAGGAGCGCCGCACGCGCCTGCAGGCGGCCGCCCGGGGGCTGCCGCGCCCCAACGACCTGCTGGCCCTGGCCCAGCAGCGGTTCGACATCGCCGCCGGCCGCCTCGACGCCGCCCTGGCCCGCAACACCTCGGTCCACGCCCAGGACCTGCTCAAGGTCACCGCCCGCCTGTCGCCCGAGGCCCTGGCCCGCCAGCGCCAGGCCAAGGCGGAGCGCCTGTCCGACCTGTCGCGCCGCCTGGATCTCGCCGCCCGCCGCGCGCCCGAGCGCGCCGCCCAGCACGCCCGCCTGCCGGCCTTGTGGGACCGCCTCAACGCCGTGGCCCGCCGCCGCCTCGACCGCGAGGCCGACCGCCTGGCGGGACTGGACAAGCTGCGCCAGTCGCTGAACCCGGAGCGGCCGCTGGAACTGGGCTTTGCCTTGGTGCGCAAGATGGACGGGACCCTGGCCCGATCGGCCTCGGATCTGTCCGCCGGCGAGCGCGTGAACCTGAAGTTCAAGCACGGCGAGCGCGACGCGGTGATCGACGGCGAAGGCGCCACGCCGCCGCCTCCCCCGCCCGCTCCGGTTTCAACGGCCGCCCCCAAGCCCCGCCCCAAGCCCGCCGCGCCGCCTTCGTCGTCGCAGGGCGACCTGTTCTAGACCCCGAGATTGGCGTAGAAGAGACCCATGAACGCTTACGATCGCGACCTCGGAAAATCCGGCCTGGCCGTCCTGCACTACGGCGACGGCGACTTCGCCGTGCTCCAGCCCGGCCAGTACGTCGTCTGCGCCGTCACCGGCGCGAAGATCCCGCTGGAGGCCCTGCGCTACTGGAGCCCCGAGCTGCAGGAAGCCTACGCCACGCCGAAGGAAGCGCTGAAGCGCTGGCAGGAGACCAAGGCCTGAATCCCTGGCGTCCGAATAGACGGGCGCTTCTCGCCGCCCTGACCTGCGGCGTCGCTCCCCTCGCCTTCCCCGCCGCCGCCGCGGCGCCGGGACTGGTGCTGAGCGGCCGTCTCCAGCAGGGCGGCTACGCCCTGGGACGGACCGCGCCGCGCGCCGAGGTGCTGGTCGACGGCGCTCTCGCCGCCCAGGCCTCGGCCGACGGCTGGTTCGTCGTCGGCTTCGACCGCGACGCCCCGCCCAACGCCGAGATCACCGTCCAGACGCCTGACGGCTCGGCCAGCCACCGCGTGGCGATCGCGCCGGGAACCTTCGACATCCAGCGCATCGACGGCCTGCCGCCGTCGCAGGTCTCACCCGAAGATCCCGTGCTGCTGGCCCGCATCGCCGCCGAGGGCGCGCGCAAGGCCGCAGGCTTTGCCAGCCGCGTAGACGGCGACTTCTTCCGCACCGGCTTCATCTGGCCGGTGAAGGCCACCCGCCGCTCGTCCAGCTTCGGCGGCCAGCGGATCCTCAACGGCGAGCCCAAGCGCCCGCACTATGGCGTCGACCTGGCCGCGCCGGTGGGAACGCCCGTGGTCGCCCCGGCCGCGGGGGTCGTGGCCTTCGCCGAGACCGGGCTGCACTTCGAGGGCGGCCTCGTGCTGATCGATCACGGCCAGGGCCTGATCAGCGCCTACCTGCACCTTTCCCGCATCGACGTGGCCGTCGGCCAGCGCCTGGCCCAGGGTCAGGTCATCGGCGCGGTCGGCAAGGAAGGCCGCGCGACGGGCCCGCACCTGTGCTGGCGCCTCAAGTGGCGCGACCGCAACCTCGACCCCAGCCTGTGGGTCGCTGACGCAGGAATGCGACAGTGACGAGATCAAACTTGACCATTTCGGGACACCGCCTATCGACAGGTCGTCGTGGTTATGGTTATCCCCAGCCCCGCTTTTGAAACTCGCGTATGAGGCGTAATCCCGCATGTCCGCGGTGCTCGACAAGCTCCGTTTCCTGCTGGTGGACGATAACCACCACATGCGGGCGATCGTCAGCACGATCCTGAAAGGGGTCGGCGTGCGCCATGTGCACGAGGCCATCGACGGCGCAGAAGGCCTGCAGATCCTGAAGGATCGCCAGATCGACATCGCTATCGTCGACTTCAAGATGTCGCCGCTGGACGGGGTGCAGTTCACCCAGCTGGTCCGCAATTCGCCCGACAGCACCGACCCGTTCCTGCCGATCATCATGCTTACCGGCTTCGCCGAGCGGCACAGGGTGTTCGAGGCGCGCGACGCCGGCGTCACCGAGATCGTCGTCAAGCCGGTCACGGCCCGCTCGCTGCTCGACCGCATCGACATGGTGATCTTCAAGCCGCGGCCGTTCATCCGCAGCGGCGACTATTTCGGCCCCTGCCGCCGCCGCCGCCAGGACCCGCACTACGGCGGCCCGTTCCGTCGCGCCACCGACAAGGGCGCGATCGAGCTTTAAGGCGCAAGTGGAAGCGACTGGACGCCCGCACCTTCCGTGCGTCCTTCGAGGCTCGCCTACGGCTCGCACCTCAGGAAGAGGATATCATTGCGCTGACTTCCTCATCCTGAGGCGCCCGCGCAGCGGGCCTCGAAGGACGCAGGAAAAGGGCCGCTCCCGTCGTTGCCCGTGCAGAGCCTACTCCGCCGCATCCCCCGCCAGCAGCGCCGCATAGACCTCGTTGGGCCAGCGGCGGTGGACCCAGAACCACTCTTCCGGGCGCTCGCGGATGCGGTCTTCCATGAAGGCGTTGATCATCCGCACGCCGGCCTCGATGTCGGCCGTGCGGTCGCCGGTGTCGGGCGGGACGATCGGATCGTGAACCACGGCGCGGAAATGCGCGCCCTTGGTGCGCTGCACCGACATCGGCTGCAGCACCGTGCCAAAGCGGATCGCCAGGCGCGTGGGGCCCGGCGCGGTGCGCGAGTCGTGGCCGAAGAACGGCGCGGCGACCCCGCCGTTGAACTTCTGGTCGTTCATCAGCGCCACCGACTCGCCGCGCTTCATGGCGTCCAGCAGCTCGCGCGCGCCGTCGCCGCCCTTGGGAGCGAACAGGCGCACCCCATAACGGAAGCGGCTCTTCTTGATGCGCTCGTCGATGTAGGGGTTGTTGGCCGCGCGGTAGGTCATCTGGCAGGTGACGCCGGAATCGACGATCGCCGCCGGCATCACTTCCCAGTTCGACAGGTGGCCCGAAACGAACACCACCGGCTCGCTGTCGCGGGCGATCTGGGCCAGGCGCTCGGCGTTGACCACCTCGACCCGGCCGGTCGAGGGGAGCAGCTTGTCCATCAGTGGGAACTCGCCGAACGTGCGCCCCAGGCCGTCCCACTGCTTGCGCAGCATGTCGGCGCGCCAGGCCGCGTCCTTTTCCGGGAACGCCAGGCGCAGGTTGCGGTCGGCCACCTTGTGGGCCCCGCTTAGCGGCCCGAACGTGCGCCCGAACCAGCCGCCCAGCGCCGAGGCCGCGTCCACGCCCAAGAGGCGGAACAGACCCATGAACAGGTCGTAGCCGAACGCCTCCAGGCGCCAGAGGAAGTCTTGGGTGGGGGAAACACGGTCGTTGGACATCGGCCCTTACTAGCTCGACTTGGCCGGCGGCGGAACTGTGGCGCCGGAACCTCCTGACCCCGTCGGGCGAGCGAGCTTCGCTTGGCGCGCGACTTGCGGCTGTCAGGGCAGACCGTTCCGTTTCGGGACGGGGGAAAGCCATCGGGGGTCAAGGGTCCACATCATGGGCAACGACATCGACACTCACCTGGGCAAGCGCCTTCGCCGCCGTCGCCGGCTGCTCGGCCTGACCCAGCAGCAACTGGCCGGCGCCGTCGGCGTGCGCTTCCAGCAGATCCAGAAGTACGAATGCGGCGCCAACCGCATCTCGGCCGCTCGCCTGTGGCAGCTGTCCGAGGCGCTGGAAGTGCCGGTCGGCTACTTCTACGACGGCCTGTCGGCCATCGCCCGCGACACCGCCCCGGCGGCCAGCAACGACTCCGAAGGCGGCGAGATGTTCGCCCGCAAGGAGACCATCGACCTGATCCGGGCCTACTACCTGCTGGGCGAGCGTCCGCGCCGCCGGCTGCTGGACCTGGCCAAGTCGCTGAACGGCGTCGAGCAGCTCGAAGCCTGAGCCTGCTTCAGTGGAGTAGCGTCCTGGGCCAAGGCGGGCTAAAGCCTGCCTCCATGACGCTCTCCGCCGATCGCCTCGCCGCCCTCGACGCCTTCATCGTCGAGCTCAACAGTGCTTCCGCAGGCGCCATCCTGCCGCTTTTCCGGTCCGACCACGGGCTGGAGGACAAGGCGGCCGGCAAGAACCTGCCGCGCGACACCCACGCGGCGTTCGATCCCGTCACCGAGGCCGACCGCGGCGCCGAAGCGGCCATCCGCAAGCTGATCTCCGAGCGCTTTCCCGAGCACGGCGTGATTGGCGAGGAATATGGCGAGGACCGCCCCGACGCCGAGTTCGTCTGGGTGCTGGATCCCGTCGACGGCACCCGCGCCTTCATCTCGGGCCTGCCGCTGTGGACCACCCTGATCGGCCTGCGCCACCAGGGGCGTCCCGTTCTGGGCTCGATCGGCCAGCCCTATATCGGCGAGCTCTATGTCGGCTCGGCCGCCCTCGGTTCGCGCCTGATCGCCCGCGGCGGTGAGAAAGCCCTGCACGTGCGTCCCTGCGCCGTGCTGACCGACGCCATCATCGCCACCACCGATCCCGAGGCCTGCTTCGACGGCGCCGAGCTGGGCGCCTGGCGCCAGGTGCGCGCCGCCGCCAAGCTGGCCCGCCTGGGCTGCGACGCCTACGCCTACGCCATGGTCGCGGCCGGCACGATGGACATGGTCATCGAGGCCGGCCTCAAGAGCTGGGACGTCGAGGCCGCCATCCCCCTGATCGAAGGCGCCGGCGGCGTCGTCACCGACTGGCGCGGCGCGCCGATCGGCCAGCACGGCGGCCAGATGGCCATCGCCGGCGACCAGCGCGTGCTGGACGAGGCCCTGGTGGCCCTGAAACGCTCGGCGAAATAAGGATCAAAGATCCTCCCCCTCTGGGGGAGGTGTCGCCAAAGGCGACGGAGGGGGGTGTAGCTGATGAGCCCGCCACCACCTCGATAGCTGAAAACGTCCCCCCTCCGGCCCTCCGGGCCACCTCCCCCTTCAGGGGGAGGATCTAGAGGGTCGCCACCGTCTCGTCGAACGCCGTCCAGAACCGCGCCCGGCGGTCGTCGGTCTCGATCAGGATCTCGTGGAAGGCGTCCTCGATCTCGATGTAGCGGCCCTTGGGGATGCGCGCGGCGATCGCCTTCTGAGCCGAGGTCAGGACGCGGGTGTCGACCCCCGCCCCGACGATGGTCACCGGGATGGCGATGGCCTCGACGCCCTTGCTGCGCGCCAGCCAGGCGCAGGCCTCGAATGCAAAGTCGGTCCAGCCCCAGGTGATGCCGCCGAGCGCGATGTCGGGGCAGGCGCGGATCTGGGCCTGGTGGCGGGCGTAGCGCGCCGCGTCGTGGGTCAGGGCGTCCTGCGGGAAGACGTGCTTGAAGGGATCGCCGACGTCGCCCAGCACATAGCCGCCGCGCAGCGGCGTGCGGGCCGCCAGCCAGGCCAGGGCGCGGGCCATGCCGGCCGGCTTGCCGCCGGTGTTCAGCCCCAGCATCGGGGCCGACAGCACGCAGGCCGAGAAACGGGTTTCGCCGTGGGCCAGGACCAGGCTGGTCAGGCAGCCGCCCATCGAGTGTCCCAGGGCGATCCAGGGCTTGGGCAGGCGCGTCTCGAAGGCCGCCAGAAGGGCCTGATAGTCGCCGACGAAGTCGTGAAAGCCGGCCGCGTGGCCCTTCAGACGATCGGGCAAGGCGCGGTGGGAAAGCCCCTGCCCTCGCCAGTCGTGCACCAGGACGACGAAGCCCCGGGCCAGAAGGTCGTCGACGACCTCGTAGTACTTCTCGATCGGTTCGCTGCGGCCGGGGCTGACCACCACCGAACCGCGCGGATCGCCCTGGGGCGAAAATAGAGCGGCGCGGAGGGTCGCCCCATCCGCGCCGGAAAACCATTCGGCCTTGCCGTGGTCGGGAACCGGCGCCTCGGGAATCGAGACCAGCGGCGCAGGTTCCCCCATGGCTTAGCGGAGCTTCGAGAACAGCGCCGCCATCTTGGACTGCAGCGCCATCGCCGCGCCCATGTCCGACAGCTTCAGCTTGCCGGTCATGACGGCCATGGTCGGGTCGAGCGAGCCGGCGCCGATGGCCAGGAAGTCTTCCTTCGACAGGGTCATGGTCAGGTCGGCCGGGCCGTCCTCGTTGGTGACCGAACCGCCGTCGATGAGGATGACGCCTTCGCCCTTCAGGTCGAACTTCAGGCTCTTGCCCAGGCCGCTGTCGTCGCCCACGGCGGTTTTGATCTTGTCGGTGATTTCCTGCAACGTGGCCATGAAACGCTGTCTCCCTCTTTTCTGCGCTTGAGCGTTCTGCGCGTGAAAACTTGGTGGGCACCCTGGCCGGAGCCGGGCCGCAAGTAAACACCGTTCAGACGCTCTCCACGCTATTTTTTGCTCTGGATGAAACCCACCCGCGAAGGCGTCGCCGACAGCCGGACACGGGCCGCGCCCTTGAAATCGGCCAGCCGCAGGATCGGCGTCTTGCCCGACAGCGGCAGGGCCTGCAACTTGCCGTCGGCCCCGACCACGACGCCGCCGGTCGCCCCGGGGAAGCCGAAGCCGGTCATCTTCGGGGCCAGCATGGCCATGGGGCCGGCGGCCTTGCCGATGACGCCGTTGGTCGAGTCGAGCACGGCCTTCAGTTCGGCCACCTCGTACTCGGCCGCTGGCTTCAGGACCGGCTCGATGATCAGGGTCGAGCCGAACTTGCCGTCGGCCGAGGCCTCGAACTCGATCTTGGCCCCGCCCTGCAGCTGGGCCAGCGTCGGCAGGCGCTCGAACCGCCCGTCGGCGCCGATCGGCATCGGCGTACGCACGCCGCTGGTCTCGATCAGGGTCGCCTTCAGGCCGGCGGCGGGCTTGCCGTCGCGGGTCAGGGCGTAGGCCACCCGGGTACGCGCCCGCTCTTGGGCCGGCACCTTCAGGAAATTTTCCAGATAGGCGAACACCTTGTCGGCCGGCGCGGTCTTGTTGCCCTGCGCCAGCGCCGCCGAACCGGCGACCAGCGCCAGGGCCGCGGCGACCAGCGCGCGCCGTGCGATGCGGCCGCTCACTTCGGCTTCACGAACTTGAGGGTCATGCGGTCGCTCTCCCCTATGGCGTCGTACTTGGCGTGGTCGAAATCGGGCTCGGCCGGGTCGCCGCGCGGCGCCGACAGGCGGGTCGGCGGCAGGGTCCAGACGCCGAACGGATGGTCCTTGGTGTCCTTGGGATTGGCGTTGATCTCGCTGGCGCCGGCCAGGACGAAGCCGGCCTCCTTGGCCAACTGCTCGACATAGGCCTGCTGGACATAGCCGTCGGCGGCCAGCACGTCCTGCACCCGTCCGGGCTCGCCGCGATGCTCCTCGACGCCGAGGATGCCGCCGGGCTTCAGCGCCGCCAGGGCGTCCTTGAAGGCCTTCTCGGCGATGCCGCCGGCCATCCAGTTGTGCAGGTTGCGCAGGAACAGCACCCGGTCGACGCTGCCTGCCGGGGCCACCGGACCGCTGTTGCGGCCGAAGGTGGTGATGTCGACCTTGCCGTAGAGCCTGGGCTTGGCCTCCAGCTTGCGGCGATAGGCGGCGACGATCTCGGCGGCGGCCGGGTCGGCGGGATCGGCCTCCAGCACCGCCTCGTAGAGCTTGCCGCCGGTCGAGGCCAGGAACGGCGCCAGGATCTCGGTGTACCAGCCCGCGCCGGGCCAGAACTCGACCACCGTCTGGCCGGGCCGGATCTCCCAGAACTCCAGGCTCTGCACCGGATGGCGCCAGGCGTCGCGGGCCTTGTCGGCGCTGGAGCGCCAGTCGCCGGCCACCGCTCCCTGCAGGGTGGCGGCGCCGCCCTTGGCGGGCTTGGGCGGCTCGGCCTTGGCGGTCGGTTCGTCCTTCTTGCGGCCGCAACCGACCAGGCCGGCCGCACCGGCGGCGACGAGCAGGCCGCGACGCGACCAGGAAGAGACTGGGTCCATCGATCCCCCGTTACGCATGGATCCCAGCCTTAGACCGCGACCTTGGCCAAATGGCGACGCCCGATCACGCCGGCTTCTTGAAGCGCAGGGTCATGCGGTCGCTCTCGCCGATGGCGTCGTACTTGGCGCGGTCGAAGTTCGGATCGGCCGGCTGGCCCGACGGCGCCGACTGGCGGGTGGGCGGCAGAGTCCAGACGCCGAAGGGGTGGTCCTTGGTGTCCTTGGGGTTGGCGTTGACCTCGGACTTGGCGTCGAGCTTGAAGCCGGCCTTCTCGGCGATGGCGACGACGGTCGAGGTGGCCATGTAGCCGCCCGCGCCGGGGCTCTTCTCGTCGGCCGGCTCGGCGCGGTGCTCCTCGATGGCCAGCACGCCGCCCGGCTTCAGCACGGCGAAGAAGTCGGCGAAGATCTTGTCGACCTCGCCCGGACGGCCGGTCCAGTTGTGGACGTTGCGGGCGGTCAGCACCAAGTCGGCCGAGCCCGGCGCGCCCAGCGGCGCGGCCACGGGGCCGAAGTCGACGAACTTGACCTTGCCGTACTTGGCCTCGTCGGCGAAGCGGGCCTCGAAGGCCGCGCGACCCTTGCGGGCGCCTTCCGAAAGCTTGGGATTGGCCAGGTCGGCGACGCCGGCGACGTAGGTCCCCTTCGTGGCCTTGGCGTAGGGCGCGAGGATCTCGGTCCAATAGCCGCCGCCGGGCGAGACCTCGATCACGGTCTGGCCGGGCTTGAGCCCCCAGAACGCCAGGCTCTCGTACGGGTGGCGGGCGCCGTCGCGGGCGACGCTGGCGGGCGTGCGGTCGGGCGAGGCGACGGCGGCCTTGAGGGCGGCGTCAGCGGCCAGGGCGCTGGTGGCTGGAACGAGGGCCGCGGCGGCGGCCAGGATCAGCAGGTGGCGGCGGGCGGGCATGGTCTGTCTCCGTCGTCGTCGAGGTGACGGACCTTAACCTTGGGTGGCGCTCGATCAAGCGATTCCGGCCCTCCCCGCCGGGGACCTGTACGACCTGCCCGGGCCATGCCCCAGCGACGACTACATTCAAAAACGCCGCACCCCTTGAAGTCGAAAAACGACCTCCCAACTATTCAACCGAAGGCGCTGGACAGCCGGGCCTTCCGGATCGCAGACGAGGCCGATGACGGGTCGTCGAAGGTTCGAATACTGACTGCAACCTTGCTTGAGAAGAAGGTTCTACACTTATGCGTACGATCGACCTTTCGCCCCTGTACCGCTCGCTCGTCGGCTTCGACCGCCTGGCCGCGCAACTCGACGCCGCCGCCAAGACCGAAGCCGCCTCCGGCTATCCGCCCTACAACATCGAGCGCACCGACGAGAATTCCTACCGCATCGAGATCGCCGTCGCCGGCTTCAAGCCGGAAGAACTGTCGATCGAGGCCAAGGAAGGCCTGCTGACCGTCTCGGGCCGCAAGGCGGCCAACGACGAGACCAAGCGCTACCTGCATCGCGGTCTCGCCGAGCGCAATTTCGACCGCCGCTTCCAGCTGGCCGACTACGTGGTGGTGACCGACGCGGCCCTGGCCGACGGCCTGCTGACCATCGCGCTCAAGCGCGAACTGCCGGAAGCCCTCAAGCCCCGCAGCATCCCGATCAGCACCGGCGCCGACACCGCCGTGATCGAAGGCGAAAAGGCCGCCTAAGGGCGACCGCTTTCTCTGTCTCTGAATTCCCCCTCCGACTTTCGGGCGGCGCGATCTCGCGCCGCCCTTTTTTACGTCTGCACCGGATCTGCACGGCCCTGGCCGCAGATCCTGCACGCCCCGCGCCTATGCCCGCCGTTGACCCCGGACGTCGCAAGCGGAACATCTGCGCCATGACTCAGCCGATCCTGATCGTCGACGACGAGCCGCACATCCGCGAACTGCTGGCTTTCGCCCTGGGCAAGGCCGGCTACGCCACGGTCGAGGCCGCCGACGGCGAGGCGGCGCTGGAGGCGATCGCGGCTCACCGGCCGGCCCTGGTGGTGCTCGACATCAACATGCCGCGCCTCAACGGCCTGGACGTCTGCCGCCGCATCCGCGCCGAGGGCCAGCTGCCGGTGCTGCTGCTGTCGTCGCGCGACGACGAGATCGACCGGGTGTTGGGCATCGAACTGGGCGCCGACGACTACGTGGTCAAGCCGTTCAGCCCGCGCGAGGTGACGGCCCGGGTCAGCGCCATCCTGCGCCGCGCCAGCGCCGCGGCCCCGGCGCCGGCGGCCGAAGAAGCCAAGCTGGTCAGCCATGGCCGCCTCAGCCTGGAGGCCGACGCCTGGCGGGCGGCCTGGGGCGAGACCGAGACGTCCCTGACCGTCACCGAGTTCGGCATCCTGTGGACCCTGGCCAGCGCCCCGCGCCGCGTCTTCACCCGCGACGCCATCATCGACAAGCTGCGCGGCCCCGGCTTCGCCCTCACCGACCGCACCATCGACAGCCACGTGCGCAACCTGCGCGCCAAGTTCGCCAGGCTGGGCGGAACCGACGTGGTCGAGACCCGTCCCGGGGTCGGCTATCGCCTGGGCGCCTGCCAGGGCCAGGACGCCCAGGCGTGATCGCCGCGCTGTCGGCCTTCAAGGACGCGATCAAGCGCCGCTGGCCGGCGCTGCGCCTGCGCTCGATCCTGCTGGCGGTGCTGATGTTCGCCGCCGCCATGCCGGCGCTGGGCGGGATCTTCCTGCGCAGCTACGAAAACACCCTGGTGCGCCAGACCGAGGCCGAGCTGAACGCCCAGGGCGCGGCCCTGGCGGCCGCGGCGGCGGCCCTGTGGCCCGGCGCGCCGCCCGCCTCCGCCCTGCCCGAACCGGATCCGGAAGACCCCGCCTACTATCGCCCCGAAAAGCCCAGCATCGATCTGTCGGCCGCGGTGATCCTGCCCGAACGTCCTACGCCCGCCCCGGCCGCCGGGACGCCGGATCCCGACGCCGTCGCGGCCGCCGCCCGACTGGACCGCATCTTCGCCGACACCACCCGCAGCACCCTGGCCGCCGTCGTGCTGACCGACGCCCATGGCCGCGTGGTGCGGGGCCTGGGCGCCGGCGGCGACCTGTCGACCCTGCCCGAGGTGCGCCACGCCCTGTCGGGACGGTCCGAGACCGTGCTTCGCCGGATCGGCCAGTACCGTCCGCGCTACATCTGGGAATGGCTGAGCCGAGCCTCGGCCGTGCGCCTGCACCACGTCCGCCCGGTGGTGGTCGACGGCAGGACGGTGGGCGTGCTGCTGCTGTCGCGCTCGCCGCGCGGCCTGTTCAAGGGCCTGCACGAGGACCGCGGCAAGCTGCTGCTGGGCGCCGGCGTCATCCTGCTGGTGCTGTTCAGCCTGGCGGGCCTGGTGTCGCGCGGGGTCACCCGGCCGATCGAGCAGCTCAGCGCCGCCACCCGCGCCATGGCCACCGGCCAGGGCGATGCGCCCGAAACGCCCCGCACCGCGGCCGTCGAGATCCAGGCGCTGTACGACGACTTCCGGGCCATGGCCGGGGCGATCGACAAGCGCTCGCGCTATCTGCGCGACTTCGCCGCCGCCCTCAGCCACGAGTTCAAGACCCCGCTGGCCGGGGTGCGCGGGGCCATCGAGCTCCTGCAGGACCACTACCCCACCATGAGCCAGGCCGAGCGCGAACGCTTCCTGGCCAACATCGCCGCCGACAACGCCCGCCTGTCGGCCCTGGTCGGACGGCTGCTGGAACTGGCCCGGGCCGACATGGCGACCCCCGAGGCAGGGGTCGCGGCCGCTTCCGCGGCGGCGGCGAAGTCCGTGGCGGCCGCCCTGTCGACGCCCGCCTTCGCGGTGACGGCTGATCTTTCCGGCGACCTGCCGCCGGTCGCCGCCCCGCTGGCGATGATCGAGACGGTGCTGACCGTTCTGGTCGAGAACAGCCGCCAGGCCGGCGCCGGCAAGGTCGCGATCAGCGGCCACGACCGCGGGCAGGCCGTCGTGCTGGTGGTCGCCGATGACGGCCCTGGCGTGGCCTCTGCCGACGCCGCGCGGCTGTTCGAGCCGTTCTTCACCACCCGCCGGGCCGAGGGCGGAACCGGTCTTGGCCTGTCGATCGCCCGCTCCCTGGCCCGCGCCCACGGCGGCGAGGTGGCCTATGTCGCCGGGGCCGACGGCGCGCGCTTCACCCTGTCGCTGCCGCCGGCCTGACCGTCTGCACGAAATCTCCACATGCGGTCCATCAGGGCGCCGCACGCCGTCCGTAGGGTGCCGCTGACGCCTCTTCGGCCAGGAGATTTGCCATGCTGACCGCCGCCCCGCCCGCCTCCGACTGCCAGGTCGAACTCGACGTCGCCGCCGGCCGCTGCACCTGGAGCGTCACCCGCCCCGACGGCATGCGGCTGTCGGGCGAGGCCGCCGATCCCGCCTTCGCCCGCAGCCAGAGCCACCTGGCGGCCGTGATGCTCGACGCCTTCGCCTCGCTGAAGCGGCGGCGCTTCTAGCTGCGCCTCGTCTTCGCCCCAAGGCGGGTGTAAGCGAAGCCATCGCTTCATCCGCAAGGGCCACACTTCCTCCATGCGCGCGCTTCTCTCTCTCGCCCTGACGCTCGGCGTCTCGGCCGCCGCCCTCTCCGCTCCCCTCGCCGCCCAGGCCGCGCCGCCGGAGAACTACGCGACGATCCGCATGAAGACCGACACCGCCTTCCTCAGCCCCGAGGAGCGCAAGGTGGTGAACCTGCTGATCCAGGCCGCCGACCAGATGACGGCCATCTACGCCAAGCAGATGGTCGCCCAGGGCGGCCCCGACGGCCCCGGCCACGGCTTCTATCCCGCCGGCCTGACCAAGGCGCAGCTGGAGGCCTATCTGGCGGCCCATCCCGACCAGAAGGCAGCGCTGATGGACACCTACACGGTGGTCCGCCGCGAGGGCGACAAGCTGGTCGCCGTGCCCTACTCGGTCGCCTACAAGCCCGAGCTGACCAAGGCCGCCGGCCTGCTCGACGAGGCCGCCAGCATCACCACCAACGCCAGCCTCAAGACCTTCCTGACGCTGCGCGCCCAGTCCTTCCGCAGCAACGACTACTTCCAGTCGGAAATGGCGTGGATGGACCTGGAGGGCACCCCCATTGAGGTGGCGATCGGCCCGTACGAGACCTACACCGACGAGCTGATGGGCCAGAAGGCCGCCTTCGAGGCCTTCGTCACCCTGAAGAACCCGACCGAAAGCAGCGCCCTGGACAAGTACAAGGCCTACCTTCGCGACATGGAGGCCAACCTGCCGGTGGCCGACGCCTACAAGAACTTCAAGCGCGGCGGGGCCTCGCCCATCGCCGTGGCCGAGCAGATCCGCGGCGGCGGCGACAATCTGCACGGCCCCCAGACCGTGGCCTTCAACCTGCCCAACGACGAGCGCGTGCGCGAGGCCAAGGGCGCCAAGAAGGTGATCCTGTCCAACGTGCTGGCGGCCAAGTACGAGGGCATCCTCAAGCCGATCGCCAGCCGCGTGCTGGTCGCCGACCAGGCCGCCCTGGTCAGCCAGAAGTACATGACGCTGGAGACCCTGTTCCACGAGCTGTCGCACAGCCTGGGCCCGGGCTCGATCGTCGTCGACGGCCGCGCCACCACCGTCTCGGCCGAGCTGAAGGACATCGGCGGCACCGCCGAGGAGGCCAAGGCCGACGTCATGGGCGCCTGGAACATCCTGTTCATGATGGACAAGGGCGAGATCCCCACGGCCGAGCGCCCGCAGCTGTTCGCCACCTATCTGGCCGGCATCTTCCGCGCCGCCCGCTGGGGCGACGAAGAGGCCCACGGCCGCGGCGCGGCCCTGCAGTACGGCTACCTCAAGGCCAAGGGTGCCTTCGTCTACGACCCGGCGCTCAAGCGCTTCCGTGTCGACAACGCCAAGATGGAGGCCGGCATGCGCGACCTGGTGGCCGACATCGTCAAGCTGCAGGGCGACGGCGACTATGCCGGCATGGTCGCCTTCTTCGACCGCTACGCCCACCTGGACGACGACGCCCGCGGCGTGATCGCCACGCTCAAGGACATCCCCGTCGACATCGCGCCGGTCTATCCGGACAAGGTGTGAGGACAAGACGCTCCCCCTGAAGGGGGAGCTGTCGCGGAGCGACTGAGGGGGAAGTGATGGCGGCGCATCAGCAGCCGCTTCCCCCTCCGGCCCTCTGGGCCACCTCCCCCTTCAGGGGGAGGGTTTTGGGGTTACGCCCCGAACTCCAGCCCCTGGGCCTGGCCGACGTCGCAGTCGCGGAAACTGGCCTTGGCGATACGGGCGCCGGTGAAGTCGGCGCCGCGCAGGTCGGCGCCGTCGAGGACGGCCTCGGAAAGGTCGGCGGTCTGCAGCATGGCGTAGCGCAGGCGCGCGGCGGCCAGGCTGCCGACGGTCTTGCGCTCGGGCCCCAGCGGCAGGGGCGACAGGAAGGCCTGGCGCAGGTCGGCCTTGGTCAGGTTGGCGCCGGTCAGCTTGGCCCCTCGCAGGTCCGCGCCGCGCAGGTTGGCCGCGCGCAGGTCGGCGTTCTGCAGGTTGGCGCCCTGCAGCTGGGCGCCGGACAGGTCCATGCCGACGAAGCAGGCGCCCCGGGCGCTCATGGCCGTCAGGCGCAGACCCTTGAGGCGATCGCCGATCGGGCGCAGGTCCTCGCCGTCGAGACGGGCCGCCGCGCCCTCCTTGCCGCCGGTCTGGCACCATTGCTGGTTGGCCAGGCAGCGGGCGTAGAGCTCGCGGGCCTTGTTCACCGCCTCGGGCGTCGAGGTCGTCAGGGCGCCGGTCATGTGCGCGCCGCTCACCCGCGCCGTCGAGGTGTCGACCCCCGACATCACCGCGCCCTGCAGGTTGGCCCCCTCCAGGTTGGCGCCCTTGACGTCGGCGTTGTCGAGGATGGCCCCGACCAGATTGGCTTCCTTGAGGTTAGCGCCCGACAGCTTGGCGCCGCGCAAGGAGCAGTCGGAGAAGTCGGCCTTGAACGCCGAGACGCCGGTGAACTGCGAGCCGTCCAGGGTGGCGCCCGAGAAGTTGACCTCGTCGACCTCGCCGTTGCGGACCTCGTGCTTGACGGTGTCCAGGCCCTTGCGGGGGTGTGGGATGGCGATCTGGCCCTCACGGAAGTCGGCCTGGGTCAGGTCGGCCTGCGAAAGGTTGGCGCCGCGCAGGCAGGCTCCGCGCAGGTCGGCGCGCTGAAGGCTGGCCTGGCGCAGGTCGGCCTTGCGCAGGTCGCAGCCGAACAGGCTGGCGCGGTCCAGCTTGGCGCGCACCATCCGGCAGCCGTCGAGGATCGAGGCGGAAAGATCGGCGTCGGTCAGGTTGCGGAACGACAGGTCCAGCCCCGACAGGTTCATGAACCGCAGCGAGGCTCGCTTGCCGCCCTGCTTGCCGGTCACGAACTTCTCGTGGGCCGTGACGATCATGTCGAGTTCGGCCTGACTGAGCTTGCGGCGGCCCGCGAGGCTCTGTGCGGCGTTCATTGCGGGACCCCCTCCCGGCGATACTCAGATCTTCTACAGGTCATCGGATAACAGGAATCGACGAGCGAACGGTTAAGGTCGCCCCACACTTCTCAAATTGGGTAGCTTAGATGAGGTCTTCGAGCCCTCGGGCGCCCAGCCGGACCGTGCCGGTGATGTCGACGTCCTTGAGGTTGGCGTTGGTGAAGTTCGCCCTCGAGAGATCGGCGCCCGCCAGGCACGCGCCGCGCAGGTCGGCCCGGGCCAGGTCGGCGTTGGTCAGCAGCACCCCGGTCAGGTCGGCCGGCAGCAGCCGGTCCTTGCCGATCAGCAGCGGCCCCAGCTGGGCGTCGCGCAGGTCCGAGCCGGAAAGCTTGGCGCCCTTCAGTCTCGCGCCCCGCAGGTCGGCCCGGCGCAGGTTGCAGGCCCGAAGGTCGGCGCCTTCCAGCTGGGCGCCCTGCATCTGCACGCCTTCCATGTCGAGGCCGTAGAACACCGCGCTCTTGGCCGACAGGGCCGTCAGGTTGAAGCCGCGGATGCTCTTCAGATTGCGCAGGTCGGCCCGGTCGAAGACCGAAGGCTTGCCCTCCGCCCCGCCGGTCTCGCACCAGCGCGCATGGTCGGAGATCATCTGCTCGTAGGGCATGTCGGAAACGTCGACGCCCGAGGCCTTGTCGGTCAGCGCGCCTTCCATGCTGGCCCCGGTGACGTTCCAGGACAGGGTCTTGACCCCCACCAGCACGGTGTTGCGCAGGTCGGCCCCGGCCAGATTGGCCCCCGACAGGTCGGCGCCGGCCATGTTGGCGCCGTTGAAGTTGGCCTGCTTGAGATTGGCGCGGACCAGCTTGGCGTCCTTGAGGATCGCGTCGCTGAAGTCGGCCTTGGTGGCCACGATGCCCGACAGCCGCGAGCGCTCGAGGTTGGCCCCCGACAGGTTGGCCCCCGTCGCATAGGCCTCGCGCTGCACCGGCTCGAGAATGCGGTAGCCCTTCTCGCGGTCGGCGGCGGCGATCTGGCCCTCGCGCAGGTCGGCCTCGAACAGGTCGGCGCCGGTAAGGTTGGCGCCGCGCAGGCTGGAGCCGCGCAGGTCGGCGCGACGCAGCGAAGAATCGGTGAGGTCGGCGCCCTGCATGTCGGCGCCGTAGAGGTTGGCGTTGTCGAGCTTGCAGCGGCGCAGGTCGGTTCCGACCAGCAGCGCGCCGGTGAAGTCGGCGTCGCACAGATTGCGTCCCGCCAGGACCAGCCCCGACAGGTCGCAGAAAGCGAAGACCGCGCGCGCGCCGCCGAGCCTAGCCGACCACAGGCGGTCGTGCTTGGCGCAGATCACGTCGACTTCTTGTTGCGTCAGGCGCCGGTGTTCCTGGCCCGCCGCTGCCGGGGTGTTCATGCAAGCTCGCGTCGTTTCCCCGAAGGGTAGACCAACTTGATGCGCCCATCAGCATTAACGTCGTGTTTCCAGGCACTTCCTGCGCGCAGACACGACCTGAAACGACCTAGGGTTCCTTTCGCCCGCGGACGAAAGGAACCCCGGAAGTCATGGATCAGCCGATCGCCGGCAGCTTTTCGGCGCGGGCCTCGTCGAGGTAGCGGGCGCCCACCGGCTTGAGGTCGGCGTCCAGCTCGATGGCCAGCGGATTGCCGGTCGGGATCTCGACCTTGACGATCTGGTCGTCCGGCACCGCGAACAAGTGCTTGACGATGGCGCGCAGCGAGTTGCCGTGGGCGGCCACCAGGATGTTCTCGCCGGCCTTCAGCTTCGGCGCGATCGCCTCTTCCCAGTAGGGCAGCACGCGCACCAGCGTGGTGGCCAGGCTTTCGGTCGTCGGCAGGCTCGCGCCCTTGTAGCGGCGGTCGCTGGCGAAGTCGTACTCGCCGCCCGGGGCCAGTTCCGGAGGCGGAACATCGTACGAGCGGCGCCAGATGGTGACCTGCTCCTCGCCGTGCTTCTCGGCCGTCTCGGCCTTGTTCAGGCCCGTGAGGCCGCCGTAGTGGCGCTCGTTCAGGCGCCAGTCCTTGGTGACCGGAACGAAGCTCTGGGCGGCCGCGTCGAGCGCCAGGTTGCAGGTGCGGATGGCGCGGGTCTGGACCGAGGTGAAGGCCTCGTCGATGTCGAGCCCGGCCGCCTTGATCAGTTCGCCGCCCTTGCGGGCCTGGGCCTCGCCCTCGGCGGTCAGGTCGACGTCGACCCAGCCGGTGAAGCGGTTCTCGAGGTTCCACTGGCTCTGGCCGTGGCGAAGCAGAACGAGGACGGGCATCTGAGCTCCTTGGATTTGGTCATGGCGGGCTAAGGCTCGCGAGACCTCGCGTCAAGCATCGCCCCTATCCAGCCACAGGAGGCGTGGTATAGGCGGACCATGCCCGATCGCATCTTCATGCCTCTTTGCGCGCTGGTCGCCCTGGCGATGATCGCCTTCTCCATGGTCTGGCCGCAGGGCTATGGCGACCGCTCGCCCGGTCCGTTCGGCTCGACCCCGATTCAGCAGACCCCGGAAATGAAGGCGCTGATCGAGAAGGAAAAGACCGCCGCGCGCCGCAGCGAAGACCGCCGCCGCCGCGAAGCAGAGGCCGCCGCGGCCGCCAGTGCCGAGGCCGGGCAATAGGCGCTTTTTCTCGCGCCTCTATCGGTCAATCGTCACATTGATCGATCATCGTCATACGAAGAGGGTGGCAAGCAACCACTCCGACAGCTAAACGCACTCCACCACTCATTGAAGCGAGCTCCGATGTTCTCGACTCCCCGCGCCGATCTGGTTCCGAATACCGCCGCTTACGAAAACGAGCCGCTGGTCAAGGCGACGGGCTTCCGCGAATACGATGCGCGCTGGCTGTTCGGCCCCGAGATCAACTTGCTGGGCGTCCAGGCCCTGGGCCTGGGCCTGGGCACCTACATCCAGGAACTGGGCCAGACCAAGATCGTGGTCGGCCATGACTTCCGCTCCTATTCGACCTCGATCAAGAACGCGCTGATCATCGGCCTGCTGAGCGCCGGCTGCGAAGTGCACGACATCGGCCTGGCCTTGTCGCCGACCGCCTACTTCGCCCAGTTCGACCTCGACATCCCGTGCGTGGCCATGGTCACCGCCAGCCACAACGAAAACGGCTGGACCGGCGTGAAGATGGGCGCCCAGAAGCCCCTCACCTTCGGTCCCGACGAAATGGGCCGCCTGAAGGAGATCGTGCTGGGGGCCCAGTTCGTCGAGCGCGACGGCGGCAAGCTGATCCGCGTGCAGGGCGAGGCCCAGCGCTACATCGACGACGTCGCCAAGCGCGCCAGCGTCACCCGTCCGCTGAAGGTGATCGCCGCCTGCGGCAACGGCACGGCCGGCGCCTTCGTGGTCGACGCCCTGAAGAAGATGGGCGTGGCCGACCTGGTGCCGATGGACACCGACCTCGACTTCAACTTCCCCAAGTACAATCCCAACCCTGAAGACGCCGAGATGCTGCACGAGATGGCCCACGCCGTCCGTGAGCACAAAGCCGACCTGGCCTTCGGCTTCGACGGCGACGGCGACCGCTGCGGCGTGGTCGACGACGAGGGCGAGGAGATCTTCGCCGACAAGATCGGCCTGATGCTGGCCCGCGACCTGGCCCCGCTGCACCCCGGCGCGACCTTCGTCGTCGACGTCAAGTCGACCGGCCTCTACGCCACCGACCCGATCCTCAAGGAACACGGCTGCAAGGTCATCTACTGGAAGACCGGCCACAGCTACATCAAGCGCAAGAGCGCCGAGCTGGGCGCCCTGGCCGGCTTCGAAAAGAGCGGCCACTTCTTCATGAACGGCGAGTTGGGCTACGGCTACGACTGCGGCCTGACCGCCGCGGCCGCCGTGCTGGCCATGCTCGACCGCAACCCGGACAAGAAGCTGTCGGACCTGCGCAAGGCCCTGCCGGTGGCCTTCACCTCGCTGACCATGAGCCCGCACTGCGCCGACGAGGTGAAGTACGGCGTCGTCGCCGAGGTGGTGAAGGAATACGAGGACCTGTTCGCCGCCGGCGGCTCGATCCTGGGCCGCAAGATCGTCGAGGTCATCACCGTCAACGGCGTGCGCGTGCACCTGGAAGACGGCTCGTGGGTGCTGGTCCGCGCCTCGTCGAACAAGCCCGAAGTCGTGGTCGTCGTGGAAAGCACCCAGTCGGAAGACGACATGCGCGCCCTCTTCCGCGAGGAAGTGAAGCCCCGCCTGGGCGCCCGCGTCGGCAAGTACAACCAGGAAATCTGATCGGCCTTACGGCCCGTGAAGAACGAAAGGCCGGGGAGCGATCCCCGGCCTTTCTTGTTTTCGGCGGCCTATTTGGCCAGCTCGTTGGCCCGATCGACCATCTGCTGATACGCGGCCATCTGTTCCTGCATCAGCTGGGACTGGACGCTCTCTTCCTTCTCAAGCGGCAGCATGTCCGGACGCAGCTGCAGGCGCTTGCCGCCGCTGGCTTCGAGCTTGCCGGCGATCGCGCCCAGGGCGTCGGCGCTGCGCTCCAGCGACTTGAAGACGTCCAGTTGCAAGGCGTGCTGGCGATCGAAGGCCGCTCGGACGACGGGGTCCAGCAGCCCATCGGCCAGCTCGGCGCGGTCGCTCTTCACCTGGGCTAGCTCACGCTCGCGCCCGACAATCGTCTGCTTGCGGACATTGGCTTCGAAGGTCCGCAGAGCCTTGGCGGCCGACGCCCCCTCGGTGAAGCCGCCGCTGTAGCTCAACACCGAGCCGAAACCTTCGTAGATCTCGGCTTGCGCCAGAACGATGTGACGGTCGGCCGCTTCCTTCGGCATCATCGCCGCGCGCGTACGGGCGCTGAGCGCCTGGCCGACCAGCATCTTGACGCCGCCGCTCATCAGCTTGTCCTGGGCCTTCTGGAACGCCGCCTTGTCGCCCTTGCCGGCGAGGGTCAGGCTGGTTCGCATGGCGCCGATCAGCTCGACCACGTCGTCAGCGAACACCACCGCATCGCGCGACGCCACGGCGATCAGGCGATCGTCCTCGCCGGTCCCGGTCCAGGCCGGCAGGGCTCGCAGGCGGGCGGCGGCGCGCGACGCGGCGACCTAGGCCTGCTCCAACTGCGCCACCACGGAAGCCACGGTCTGGGGCGTCGGCGCCCGCGAGACGGCCGTCAGGTCAACGCCCTGGATGGAGCCGCTAACCTCATCCAACAGTTGGGTCAGGACCTGGGCGCGATCCAGGATCGCCTGGGCCTTGCCCTGATCATCGTCGGCCACGGCGGCCGGCGGCGGCGTCGCCGCCCAGGCGACAGCGCCCTGCGACGCCAACACGACGAGCGCCACGCCCGTCGCCGCAAACAGTTTTCGAAGCACCAACGCCCCCGCGCAAACAAATAATGACACACCTATGGCGTGTCCGGCGCGAGGCGACAATGCTCAGGCTTCGGCGTTCAGCACCTCATCGATCTTGGCGACCAGGGCCTTGCCCGTGAACGGCTTCATCACATAGCCGGCCGCGCCCAGCTGCAGGGCCTGGACGATGCGGTCCAGCCGCCCCTCCCCGGTCAGCATCAGCACGGGAATGTCCTCGGCGCCCTGGGCCGACTTCAGGCTGCGCAGGGCGTCGAGGCCCGAAAGGCCCGGCATGCGCACGTCCAGCAGGATCAGCGACGGCGGGGCCGAAGCCACCGCCGACAGCAGCTCCTCCACCGTCTCGAACGTGCGCGCGCCGTAGCCGCCCTGCCCCAGCTGGATCTCGACCAGCTCGCGCGTCAGGGCGTCGTCGTCGGCGACATAGATCTGAGGCGGCGTAACCAGCATGCGGACTCTACAAAGGTTAACGCCGCTGCTTACCGCGCCGGTGGAGTCGCGCAAGTGCTCA
Source organism: Caulobacter sp. 602-2 (assembly GCF_011043625.1). Taxonomy (GTDB): domain Bacteria; phylum Pseudomonadota; class Alphaproteobacteria; order Caulobacterales; family Caulobacteraceae; genus Caulobacter. Next base: position 90,018 of record NZ_JAAKGT010000006.1, on the reverse strand, counting down.
AGCGCACACTCGGCCCCGATCCGGGGTCAGCGCGTACCGAAAGTGCGATCGCCGGCGTCGCCGAGGCCCGGAACGATGTAGCCGTGGTCGTTCAGCTGCGGATCGACCGCCGCCGTCCAGATCTCGACGTCGGGGTGGGCCGCGCGCAGGGTCTCGACGCCCGGAACCGAAGCCAGCAGGCAGACGAAGCGCAAATCGCGCACGCCGCGCTTCTTCAGGAGGTCGATCGCGGCCACCGCCGTGTGGCCGGTGGCCAGCATCGGATCGACGACGATGACCAGGCGGTCGGCGATGTCTTCGGGGGTCTTGAAGTAGTACTCGACCGCTTCCAGCGTCTCGGGATCGCGATAGAGGCCGATGTGGGCGACGCGGGCGGCGGGCACCAGGTCCAGCATGCCCTCGGCCATGCCAAGCCCCGCGCGCAGGATCGGCGCGAACACCAGCTTCTTGCCGGCGATGACCTTGGCCCTGGTCGGCGCGACCGGGGTCTGGATCTCGACCTCGTCCATCGAAAGCTGTCGCGTGACCTCGTAGCAGATCAGGGTCGCGGTCTCGCGCATCAGGGCGCGGAAGGTCTTGGTCGAGGTTTCCTTGTCCCGCATCAGGGTCAGCTTGTGCTGCACCAGCGGGTGGTCGACGATGGTCACGCCCGAAAGGGATTGGGTCGTCATGGGCGGCGGCATCCTGATCTTGAAACGGCTTTCCCGTTCAAGTGCCGCCTTCCGGCCTTCAGGCCAAGCGCTAATCAGCCGGCCAGGCCGACGATCGTCCTGAAGGCCCAGACGGTGCAGCCGACGCAGACCAGGAGCGTCATGAAGTCGGCCATTCCCGACCTCCGTTTCGCGACCTTGTCCTTCTTCGCCACGCCCGCCTCGCTGTCCCCTGCGTACGGGCATCTTCACGCATCAGGCTGAACACGACGCTCACAAACGCGGTTAAGCGTGCGTTTTCCAAAAGAAAAGCCGCGCCGCGCTTCCTGGGGGAGGATGAAGCGCGACGCGGCTAGGCCGGCCAGACCGTTGGGGGAGGAAATCCGGCCGGGGGTCTTGTGCGAGACCCTCGCCCTTCGACGGGCTCAGGGTGAGGATCTCGAATGCAGGGCCGGTGGAATGGTCCTCATCCTGAGCTTGTCGAAGGATAAGGACCACGCACCAGTCTTAGCCGTGCAGCTTGATGGCCGCGGCGGCGATCAGCTCGCCCTGGTGGCGGGCGCCGTCCAGGTCGATCTGGGTCGGCTGACGGCTGCCGTCGCCGCCGGCGACGGTGGTGGCGCCGTAGGGCGCGCCGCCGACGATCTCGTCGTTGCTCATCTGGCCCTGGTGGCTATAGGGCAGGCCGATGATCGTCATGCCGAAGTGCAGCAGGTTGGTGATGATCGAGAACAGCGTGGTTTCCTGGCCGCCGTGCTGGGTGGCGGTCGAGACGAACGCGCCGCCGACCTTGCCGTTCAGCGCGCCGCGGGCCCACAGGCCGCCGGCCTGGTCGAGGAACGCGGCCATCTGCGAGCTCATGCGGCCAAAACGCGTGCCGGTGCCGACGATGATCGCGTCGTAGTCGGCCAGTTCGGCGACGGTGGCGATCGGGGCTTCCTGGTCCAGCTTGAAGTGAGCGCCCTTGGCGATCTCTTCCGGCACGGTTTCCGGAACGCGCTTGATGTCGACGGTGGCGCCGGCGCTGCGAGCGCCTTCGGCGACGGCCTTGGCCATCGTCTCGATGTGGCCGTACGACGAGTAGTAAAGGACCAGAACCTTGGCCATGAGAGTCTCCTAGAGAAGTCTTCTTTGAGGTTGGGGAGGAAAAGACGCGGCTGCGTGAGCCGCGTCTTGAAGGAATTCAGCGACGCTTTGTTTACGCCGCGTCGACCAGGACCAGTTCGGCGTCGGCCAGGGCCTTGACGCGAATGGTGTTCTCGTTGGCGATCGCCGCGCCGTCGCGGGTGTCGACCTTGACGCCGTTGACTTCGATCGACCCCGTCGAGGGCACCAGGTAGGCGTGGCGACCGGCGCCCAGCGTGTACTCGGTTTCCTCGCCGGCCTTCAGCGTGGCGCCCAGGACGCGGGCGTCGGTGCGGATCGGCAGGGCGTCGTTGTCATCCGAAAAGCCGCTGGCCAGGGCCACGAACTTGCCGGAGCGGTCGCCCTTCGGGAAAGGCTTGGCGCCCCAGGCGGGCGGTTCGCCGCCGCGGTCCGGAATGATCCAGATCTGGAAGATCTTGGTCACGCCCGGCTCGAGGTTGTACTCCGAGTGACGGATGCCCGTGCCGGCGCTCATCACCTGCACGTCGCCCGCTTCGGTGCGGCCCTTGTTGCCCAGGCTGTCCTGGTGGGTGATCGCCCCCTCGCGGACATAGGTGATGATCTCCATGTCGTTGTGCGGGTGCGGCGGGAAGCCGGTGCCGGCGGCGATGGTGTCGTCGTTCCACACCCGCAGGGCGCCCCAGTGGACGCGCTTGGGATCATGGTAGCCGGCGAACGAGAAGTGGTGCTTGGCGTCGAGCCAACCGTGATTGGCGCCGCCCAGGCTGTCGAACTTGCGAACTTCGATCATGTCGATCTCCTGGAGTGTCTTGTGTGGCTGGCCGTGTTGGCCTCTCCGTTGACGAGGAAGATGGAGACAGATCGCTTGATCCGAAATAGAAATGGTCGAAAGGAACCATTTCCAAAAATGACATCATGAAACTTCCCGACTTCGAAGCCTGGGCCGTGTTCGCCAAGGTGGCCGAGACCGGCTCGTTCGCCCGGGCCGCCAAGGACCTGGGCCTGTCGAACGCCACGGTGTCGAAAGCCGTCTCCCGGCTGGAGCAGCGGCTGGGCGCCACCCTCTTCCACCGCACCTCGCGCCGGCTGTCGCTGACCGACAGCGGCCAGAGCTCGCTGGAGGCCGCCAGCCGGCTCTTGGCCGACGGCGAGAGCCTGGAACTGGAGGCCTCGGCCCAGTCGGTGACGCCCAAGGGCCTGGTGCGCATGGCCGCGCCGATGTCGTTCGGGATCGCCCACCTGGGCCCGGCCCTGTCGGACTTCTTCGCGCTCTATCCGGAGGTGTCGGTCGAGCTTTCGCTGTCGGACCAGCTGATCGACATCGTCGAGGACGGCTTCGACCTGGCCCTGCGGATCTCGGCGCTGGAGGATTCCAGCCTGCTGGCCCGGCGGCTGTGCCCGGTGCGGGTGATGCTGGTCGGCTCGCCGGCCTATTTCGACAAGCATGGCCGGCCCGAGCATCCCAAGGACCTGGCCCGCCACCGCGCCCTCTTCTACACCGGCGGCCGCTCGCGCGACGCCTGGCGGTTCGAGCACAAGACCCACGGCCAGTACGCCATCAGCGTGCCCGCGCCCCTGCGGGCCAACAACGCCGACGTCTTCCGCGCCCTGCTGCTCGACGGCCAGGCGCTCGCGATGCAGCCCGACTTCATGGCCTGGCACGACGTCGCCGCCGGCCGCCTGGAGCAGGTGCTGGCCGACTGGACCCCGCCGGCCATCGCCATGCACCTGGTCACCCCGCCCAACCCGATCCGCCCCGCCCGCGTGCGCGTGCTGATGGAGTTCCTGGCCGAACGGCTGGCCAAGGCGCCGTGGCTGGGATGAGCTATCGGCTCGGCTCTCCTATTGTCATCCCGGCCGTAGCGCAGCGAAGCGCCGGGATCTCGCACCTCGCCGCGCCGGAACCGTGGGAGATCCCGGCTCTACGGCGCCATGCGCCTTCGGCCCGGATGACAAGATTTGGGGGAAACCGCCTCTGGAACTTCCCGGCGACCACTGCTAGGTAGTCGCCTCTTCGCTTCGGGCCTCGACCCGGCGAGGCGCGGGCGTGGTGAAACTGGTAGACGCGCCGGACTCAAAATCCGGTTCCGAAAGGAGTGTCGGTTCGACCCCGACCGCCCGCACCAACTCTTTCAAATATCAGGAAGGCCGGCGCTAGGCCTTCAGCCAGACCTTGACCCACCAGTCGGGACGATCGTCCTCGGTCAGTTCGGTGGTCCAGGCCAGGACGTCCGGATGGGTGATCCAGAAGCCGTAGGGCGGCGCGTGGCCGTCGTTCTCGAAGCTCAGGTCGTGCTCGCGGTCCTGCGGCACGTCGGCGTTGGGCATCACCCAGTCATCGGCCGGCGGCGGCTCGATGGCGTCGACGAAATGCAGCTCCACCCGCAACAGCCCAGCCTCCGACGGCGTGGTCGCCGCCTCGCGAGTCGCCGGATGCCGCTGCAGGAAGGCGGCCCCGGCCTCGTTGGTCAGGATGATGGGCTTGAGAGCGGAAAGCGGCGTCGTGGTCATGGCCGCAAGCTAGGCGAGGCCGCCGGCCGACGCCAGGATTCGCGCAAGACGCCGCCACGCGCCAAGACGCGAGCCCGCCCCAGGCAGGCTCGCGCTGGCTGAAACTTCGATCAGTTCGCCGGAAGCGACAGGCGTCTCAGTCGCCCGAAATCGGGTCGAGATCCTCGTCGGCCGTCTGCGGGCCGTCCCGTCTTCCACGATAGAGAATGATGCCGCCCCACACGATGACGCTGAGCGCCAGTACGATAAGCGCCGGCCATTGAGCCATCTGCATTTGTTTCCACCCTGTTTTTTGACGATGCAATCACAGGTTCGCGGGCGGCGCTACTCAGTTTGGGAAAATGAGTACGATTTCGCAGATCAACGTTAGGCATCAGATCCTCTCCCTCTGGGGGAGGCGGCCCGGAGGGCCGGAAGGGGAAGCGCCGCGCCAACACCCCCTCAGTCGCTTCGCGACAGCCCCTACCCCGCCGACCGCAGCGCGACGCCTTCGCCGCGTTCGGCGGCCAGGTAGTCGGTCACGGCCTCGGCCGGCATCGGCCGGGCGAACAGGAAGCCCTGCACCACGCGGCAGCCCAGCGGCTGCAGCAGCACCAGCTGTTCGGGCGCCTCGACGCCCTCGACCACGCAGTCGAGGCCCAGGTTGCGGCACAGGTCCAGGATGGTCTTGACGATGGCCCGGCGCTTGTCGGCAGCCTGCAGGCCGCGCATGAAGCTGCCGTCGATCTTCAGCTTGTCGATCGGCAGGCGGTGCACGTAGCTGAGGCTGGAATAGCCGGCCCCGAAGTCGTCCAGCGCGATGCGCACGCCCAGCGCCTTCAGGCTGGCCAGCGAGCGGGCGGCCTGGTCGAAGTCGCGCATCACCGCCGTCTCGGTGATCTCCAGGTCGATCCGCTCGGGCGCGACGCCGCTCTCCTGGATGATCGCCACGATGCGGGCGATCTGCTCGGGCGAGGCGATGTCGCGGACCGACAGGTTGAACGCCAGCCGCACGTCGTCCGGCCAGGTCGCGGCCGTCTTCAGCGCCCAGGACAGCAGCACCGGCGACATGGCCGCGATCAGGCCCGAACGCTCGGCCACCGGCACGAAGTCGCCGGGCGAGACCACGCCCAGGGTCGGGCTGGTCCAGCGGGCCAGGGCCTCGAAGCCGACGGTGCGCTCGCTCCTGATGTCGACCAGGGGCTGGAAGGCCAGGTGGAACTCGGCCTCCATGTCGGCGTGGCGCAGGGCCTGCTCGATCAGGCCCGAGGCCCGGATCGCCGTCTCATGGTCGGCCGAGAACACCACCGCCGCGCCGCGCACGTTCTGCTTGGCGTGATAGAGGGCGTAGTCGGCGCGCTCGTAGAGCAGTTCGGGCGCAGCGGCCGCCTGCGGATAGACCGCAAAGCCCACCGAGCCCGAGACCTGGGCCGTGACGCCGGGCATGCAGTAGGGTTCGCGCAGGGCCGCGCACAGGTCCGCGCCCAGGCTCTGAAGGGCTTCGGCGTCGAGGTCGGCCTCGATGATCAGGCCGTACTCGTCGCCGCCCAGCCGGGCCACGAACAGCGGCTGGCCATGGTCGCGGCTCAGCCGGTCGCCGGCCTCGATCAGCACCTTGTCGCCGACCGCGTGGCCATAGGCGTCGTTGACCGGCTTGAAGCCGTCCAGGTCGATGACCCCGACGGCGAACCGCGCGCCCGAGGCCGCGGCCTCGTCGGTCACCCGCTGCAGACGGGCGAAGAACTGGCGACGATTGGGCAGGCCCGTCAGGACGTCCAGGTTGGCCAGGCGCAGATAGTCGTCGCTGAGGCTCTGGATCTCGGCCTGGCGCTCCTCCAGCCCCCGCCGGGATTCCACCAGCCGCGAGAAGTCGCGATAGGCGATCAGCAGGATGACCAGCATGGTCACCGCCACCAGGGCCATGTTGAAGCCGATCGCGGCCAGCACCGGCTTGCCGCTGGCGATCAGGAAGACGGTGATCGGGCCGACGACGATGCCGGTCAGCAGGAAGGCCGCCGCCCGCATGTGCATCAGGCAGAACACGCAGCCGATCGCCGTGATGGCCATGTAGAACACGACGTGCGACTGGGCGAAGGCGTCGCCATAGGGGAACAGGCTGAACGCCCACAGCGTGAACCCCGCCCCCAGCGCGCCGGCGAACACCATGGTCTGGCGCAGCAGCCGCTCGGCGCCCGCCGTCTCGATGGCCGTCCGCCGCGCCCGCCACCAGATCACCAGCCGCGCCACGCTGACCACCGCCAGCAGGCCCGGAAAGCCCAGGGTCAGCACTGGCGGCGAGTTGTGCAGGTGGGTGGCCGACAGGGCGATCGTGTTGACCAGCACCAGCGCGTACATCATCGGCACCTGGCGCGAGAAGGCGCGCACCTGGGCCCTCAGCAGCTCGGGGGTCGACGGGACGGGTCTGGGCCAGGGGAATCGGATCATCGAACGGTCGCGTTTATTGTCGCTCCGTCGTGCGCCCCGCATCTTTAAGGCTTGATGATCAGCCACTTGCGCCCGGTGTGGCGCGATGTCGCGGCTACAGCCGCCGGTAGCCCGCCACCCGCCTCGCCCAGACGGCGTGATCGTCGATCGCCGCATCGTCCGGCAGGGTGGGAACCAGAGACTCGGCCTCCAGCAGCCAGCGGTTGGCGTCGGCGTAGCGCTCGGCGCGGCCGAAGCGCACCACGTCGTCGACCATGGCCCGCAGCAGCACGGTGGCCGCCAGCGGATAGCGATGCTCCAGCAGGCGCGCGGCCGGCTCCAGCACCTCGGGCCGGTCGCCGTGCAACGCCGGGCCGCGCTCCATCACCAGCCGGGCCGCCTCGACCGCCGAGGGCCAGGCGGTCAGGAAGGCCAGGGCCTTGTAGGGGTCGGGATAGGTCTGGGCGTAGGCCAGCGCCTGCTCCTCGGCCTCGACATCCTCGAAATCGGGCAGGCCCTTGAGGAAGGCGCGCAGGGCCTCGACCGACAGGGTCGCCTTGAAGCTGGCCCAGCGCACGGCCTGGGCCTCCAGCGTCTCGCCGGCGGCTTCGAGGGCGGCGATGCGGGCCTCGTTCCAGGTGACGGCGCCGGGATCGGCCTGCTCGGCCAGGCTGGGCCCGGGCGCGGCGCGGTCGAGGGCGGCCAGGGCCTCGGCCACCCGCCCCACGGCCAGATAGCGGCGGGCGATCTGGGCCCCGATCGGCGGCAGCACCTGCTGGGAGGCGGTGAACAGGGCCGCGAAGCCCTCGACGTCGCCCTCCAGGTCGGCCAGCACCTGGGCGGCCGCCCGCAGGCGAGGATCGGGACGCCGCTGGGCCGCCAGGCGCTCGCGCACCTTGCCCCGCAGCACGGCCACGGCGTCGTCGGCCAGGGCGGGGGCCGCCGCCCGCAGCAGGTCGACCGACAGCTTGGTCGAGGCCTCGCTGACGAAGGCCAGCAGCGCATCGGCCAGGTAGCGGCTGTCCAGCGTCAGGGCCTTGGGCGACAGGCGGGCGACGTCGGCCACGGCCTGGTCGAACACGGCCTGCAGCTCGCCCTTCGGATCCTTGATCCGGCCTTCCAGGTCTTCGGACACCCGCACCAGCCGCACCAGCACCGGCACGGCGATATTGGGGTCCAGTTCGCCCAGCCTGCCGCCGGCAGCGGCCCGGTGGGCGTCCAGGTCGCGGACGAAGTCCTTGAACTTGCGCCAGTTGATGCGCGCGCCGCTGCCGGCGATGGCGTCGATGCGCTTGTCGATCTCGGCCGCCAGGTCGGCCGCGCCCACCTCGCCCAGCAGGGCCAGCTTCAGGCGACGCTTGATCGAGGCATGGCCGTCGGCGACCTCGATCAGCAGCGCCGCTAAGGCCTCAGGCCCCAGGTGCGCGAGATTGGCCGCGTTGACCGACTTGCGCGGCGCGGCCTTCTTGACGGCTTTCGGCTTGGGTTCGGCCAACCGCCCTCTCCTAGTGCGCCGCCTTCTTGCGCGGAATGAAGTGCAGAACGCCGGCGATCACGCCGCCGACGATCAGGCCGACGATGGCCGAACCGATCGCAGTGGCCAGCCAGCCGGTGACGGCGCCGATGCCCGGAACCTGGGCGGCCACGTGCGAGGCGCCCTCCACCCAGGCCGGGATCGGCGTCAGGTGGAAGTGGTGCAGGCCGTGCACGATGATGCCGCCGCCGACCCACAGCATGGCCGCGGTGCCGATATAGGCCAGGCTGCTCATCGCCACCGGCATGGCCTTGACCAGGCCGCGGCCGAACTTCTGGGTCGGGGCGCGCGGGCTCTTGGCCATGTGCAGGCCGATGTCGTCCATCTTCACGATCAGCGCGACGACGCCATAGACCAGGATGGTGATCACCACCCCGACCAGGGCCAGGGCGGCGGCCTGGATCGGCAGCGACATGTCGCTGACGTCGGCCAAGGCGATGGCCATGATCTCGGCCGACAGGATCAGGTCGGTGCGGATGGCGCCGGCGACCTTCTGCTTTTCCAGTTCGGGACCGCTGAGCGCCAGGTCCTCGGTCTCGACCTCGTCGCCGTGCGGGACGAACATCTCGATGATCTTCTCGGTCGCCTCGAAGGCCAGGTAGGCGCCGCCCAGCATCAGGATCGGCGTCACCGCCCACGGCGCAAACGCGCTGAGCAGCAGCGCGCCGGGCAGCAGGAACAGCAGCTTGTTGCGCAGCGAGCCGACGGCGATCTTGGCCACGATCGGCAGTTCGCGGTCGGGCGTGAAGCCCATGGCGTAGCCGGGGGTCACCGCGGCGTCGTCGACGACCACGCCCACGGCCTTGGTGCCCGCCTTGCCGGCGGCGGCGCCGATGTCGTCGACCGAGGCGGCGGCGATCTTGGCGATGCCGGCGACGTCATCCAGAAGCGCGACGAGACCCGAGGGCATGGAACGACCTTGCGTGGATTCGGCCGCCCCACGCGGCCGGGAAGAGCGCCCTGCGTAAGGGCTCGCCGCCTGCGGGTAAAGAGCGCGAACGGCGATCGGGGGAGGAAGGCCCGCGCCTAGTCCCGAAAGCCCGCGCGCTGGTCGAACCTCACCAGGATCCAGGCTCCCGCCAGCAAGGCCGCGACGCTCCACGCCAGCCCGCCCGGCCCCTGCTCGCGCAAGATCAGGCCGCCGATCACCCCGCCGCCCGCGATCGCCAGGTTCCAGACGGTGACGATCATCGACTGGGCGACATCGGTCGCATCCCCGGCGATGCGCGCCGAGGCCGTCTGGAACAGGGTGGCCGCGCCGCCGAACGCCGCGCCCCAGACGGCGATCGCCGCCAGCACCGGCCAGGGCCGCCCGCCGAACACGCCCAGAACCAGCGCCGCCGCCGCGAACAGCGTGATGCTGGCCAGGGTCAGGGTCCGCAGGCGGCGATCGACCCGCGCCCCGACCACCCAGATGCCGCCCAGCCCCACGACGCCGAACAGCAGCAGGGTCGCGTCGACCCGCGCGCCCAGGCCCGCCGCCTGCAGCAGCGGCGCGACATAGGTGTAGAGCACGTTGTGGGCCAGCACGAACGCCAGGGTCACGGCCAGGATGGTCTTGAGCCCCGGCAGGGCGACGACGTCCCTCAAGGTCCGCCGGCGCGCGTCCGCCTGCCCCGGAAAATCGGGAACGCCCGGGGCCATCCAGCCGACCAGCAGCAGGCTGAGCCCGCTCATGATCATGAACACCCCGCGCCAGCCGATCACCGAGCCCAGCAGGGTTCCCGCGGGAATGCCGATCGCCAGGGCCAGGGGCGTACCGACCATGGCCACCGCAATGGCCCGGCCGCGCAGGTGCTCCGGCGCCATGCGCCCGGCGTATCCGGCCAGCAGCGCCCAGACTAATCCTGCGAACACGCCCGAACCGAAGCGCGCCGCCAGCGTCAGGGCATAGCCGTGCGACAGGGCCGTCACCGCGTTGGTGACCAGGAATCCGCCGACCGCCAGCATCAGCAGCGGGCGTCGCCGCCAGGCCCGCGTGGCCGCCGTCAGCGGAATGGCCGCGACCAGCGAGCCCAGCGCATAGGCCGTCACCAACTGGCCGGCCATGGCCTGCGACACCATGAGATCCGCGCCGATGGCGGGCAGCAGTCCCGCGGGCAAGGCCTCGGTCAGGATGGTCAGGAACCCGGCCGTGGCCAGGGCCGAAAGGCTCCAGAGCGGCAATGCCGCCCCAGGCCTTTCCATCACCGCCTCGCTCACGCGGCCGGCTCGACGCGCGGCAGGATCAGGTCGGTGACGCGATAGGTGTGGAACTCGCTGGTCGAGACCTCGTCCAGCCGGCGGAACTTCTCGACGAACACGGGGTCGGAGAAGAATTCGCCGACATTGCCCTCGTCGGCGATGGCCTCGATGTTCACCACCGTCAGGCCGTCGGTGCTCTTGGCCAGGTTGCTCCACAGGAAGCCCGGCTTGCCCGAGGCCAGGCGAACCACGTCCTGGATGATGGCGAAGGCCTCGTCCTGCAGGCCCGGCCGGGCATGGATGACGTTGACGATGAAGACGGTCGGCGCAGGCGCGGCGCTGAAGGCGGGCGAGATCATGATCGAAAGTCCGGATAGGCGGCCCGATCGGCCGCGCCCCGGACAGTGGCCGCGAGACAATCAGCGAAAAACAGGCCACATCTTCATTCAATTCGGACAAAAAAGTCCGCAATGGATCTCGCCATGGACAGCCTGGGCGCTCTCAACGTCTTCGTTCGGGTCACCGAAACCCGCAGCTTCACCGGCGCCGCCAGCCGCCTGGGCGTGTCGCCCTCGGCGGTGGGCAAGGCGATCGCGCGCCTGGAGGCCCAGCTTGGAACGCGCCTCTTTCATCGCAGCACGCGGTCGGTGGCGCTGACCGCCGAGGGCGGCCTGCTGCTGGACCGCTGCCGGCGGATCTTCGCCGAGATCGACGCGCTGACGGGCGAGCTTTCGGCCTCGCGGGAAGCGCCGCGCGGCCGCCTGCGCGTCAGCTTCCCGCTGGTCGGCATGCTGCTGATGCCCACCCTGTCGGCGTTCATGCGGGCCTATCCGCAGATCGAGCTCGACCTGGATTTCACCGACCGCATCGTCGACGTCATCGAGGAGGGCTTCGACGCCGTCGTCCGCACGGGCGAGGTCTCCGATTCCCGCCTGATGACGCGCTCGCTCGGCGCGTTCGAACATCGCGTGGTGGGTTCGCCCGCCTATTTCGAACGTCACGGAACGCCCCGCTCGCCCGAGGACCTGGCGGGCCACGCCTGCCTGCAGCACCGCTATCCCTCGACCGGCAAGCTGGAGCGCTGGCCGCTCTATCGCGACGATGTCTTCGTCGGCGACGGTCTGCCCACGGCCGTGACGGCCAGCACGCTGGAGCCCCTGATCTACCTGGCCGAACAGGGCCAGGGCGTCACCTGCGTGCCGCTGTTCTCGGTGCGCGCGCAGCTGGCGTCGGGCGCTCTGGTCTGCGTGCTCGAGCCGTTCCTGAAGAGCACGGGGATGTTCCGCGTCGTCTGGCCGTCCAACCGACTGCTGACGCCCAAGGTGCGCGCCCTGGTCGACTTCCTGGCCGCCGAACTGATGATCGCCGCCTAGAAGCCGCCCAGCCGCTTGCGGTTGGCCCGCACCTTGGCGCGATAGCGCTTCACCACCGCGCGGGTCGCCGCGTCGGGCGCCTGCGGCAGGCCGCCGGTCCAGAACTGCAGGCCGATGTCGGCGGCGGCTGCCACCTTCTCGGTGGTCATGCGCACCGCTTCGGCCTGGGCCCTGGCCCCGCCGCCGGCCAGCACCAGGGTCCGCAGGCTGATGACGGCCGAGGCCTCCATGCCCAGCGCCCAGGCGTCCAGCATCGTCGAGGGCCAGTCTTCCTTGCGGCGCGCCATGGCGGAACTCCCTTGCCTGCAAGGGGATCGCGCGAGGCCCTCGCCCGGTTCCGCGCCAAGGTGCGACACCGCGCAACTCGACGGAACAAAATGAGAACTATAGACTGTGCGGATGGCCGTTCTCGATATCCGCCGCAAGCTCGCCATTCTCGCCGACGCCGCCAAGTACGACGCTTCCTGCGCCTCCTCGGGGGGCGAAAAACGCGACTCGGTCGGCGGCAAGGGCGTCGGCTCCACCGAGGGCATGGGCATCTGCCACGCCTACGCGCCGGATGGACGCTGCATCAGCCTCTTGAAGATCCTGCTGACCAACTTCTGCATCTACGACTGCGCCTACTGCATCAACCGGGTGTCGTCGAACACGCCGCGCGCGCGGTTCTCGGTGAAGGAGGTCGTCGACCTCACCCTCAACTTCTACAAGCGCAACTACATCGAGGGCTTGTTCCTGTCGTCGGGCGTGATCCAGAGCGGCGACTACACGATGGAAGAGATGGTCCGCATCGCCAAAAGCCTGCGGCTGGACCACGACTTCCGGGGCTACATCCACCTGAAACTCATCCCAGAGGCCTCGCCGGAACTGGCCGCCGAGGCCGGGCTCTACGCCGACCGGGTGTCGATCAACATCGAGCTGCCCCGCGACGACAGCCTGAAGTCCCTGGCCCCTGAGAAGGACGTCGGCGACATCAAGCGGGCCATGGGCCGCATGCGCCTGGCCATCGACGAGCGCGCCGAGCCGGCCCGCAAGGCGCCGCGCAAGACCTTCGCCCGCAGCCAGTCGACCCAGCTGATCGTCGGCGCCGACGCGGCCAGCGACGGCGACATCCTGGCCCGCAGCGCCTCGCTGTACGGCGCCTATCGCCTCAGCCGCGTCTACTACTCGGCCTTCAGCCCGATCCCGGACGCCAGCCGCCGCCTGCCCTCCAGCCGGCCGCCGCTGCTGCGCGAACACCGCCTCTACCAGGCCGACTGGCTGATGCGGTTCTACGGCTTCGCCCAGCCCGAGATCATCGGCGAAGGCGAGGATCTGGACCTGTCGGTCGATCCCAAGACCGCCTGGGCCCTGCGAAACCGCGACAGGTTCCCCGTCGACGTCAACACCGCCGACCGCGAGACCCTGCTGCGCGTGCCGGGCCTGGGCGCCAAGGCCGTCGACCGCATCCTCGCGGCCCGCAGGCAGGCGCGGTTGACGATGGACGACCTGAGGCGCGTGGGCGCCGTGGTCAAGCGGGCCCAGGCCTTCGTCGTCGCCGAGGGCTGGACGCCGGGCGCGGCGACCGACGGCCAGCACCTGAAGGCCCGCTTGGTCGAACCGGCCCAACTGAGCCTGTTCTGATGCGGGTGGTGCGGCTTTCTTCCGAGATCGACTTCGACGGCTGGCGGACGGCCGCGCGGCGGCTGCGCGCCGAGGGCGTCGCGCCCGATGCGGTGCTCTGGACGGTCGAGGCCGACCTTTTCGAAGCCGCACCGGTCGAGACGCCCTCCCCCGCCGCCGGGGCCTTCACCGTCCCGCCGGCCTTCGTCGACCTCGCCCGGTCGGTGGTCCTGCACCGTTCCGGCGAGCGCTTTTCCCTGCTCTATCGGCTGCTGTGGCGGCTGGAGCGCGAGCCGCGGCTGATCGAGAACCCCGCCGATCCCGACATGGCCCGGGCGCGCGACATGCAGAAGGCCGTGGCCCGCGCGATCCACAAGATGCACGCCTTCGTGCGCTTTCGCCTCGTCGAGACCGAGCCCGAGACCTACGCCGCCTGGTTCGAGCCGGCCCATCGCGTCACCGAAGCCGCCGCGCCGTTCTTCGCCCGCCGCTTCACCAACATGACCTGGACGATCCTGACGCCCGACGCCTGCGTGGCCTGGGACGGCCAGACGCTGAAGGTCTCCGAAGGCGCCGATCCAGCCGACGCGCCGTCCGAAGACGCCCAGGAAGAGCTCTGGCGCACCTACTACGCCTCGATCTTCAACCCCGCGCGGCTGAACGAGCGGATGATGCGCCAGGAGATGCCCAAGCGGTACTGGCGCAACCTGCCCGAGGCGCGGCTTATTCCGGAACTGGTCGAGACCGCCCAGGCGCGCGCAGCCGCCATGGTCGCCGCTACGCCCTCCCCGCCGCCCGACCGGGTGCTGAAGGCCGCCCTGCGCCACGCGCGCGACGGGGCCTACAACGGCGACCTGCCGACCAGCCTCGACGAGGTCGCCGCCGCCGCCCAGGTCTGCCGCCGGTGCGCGCTGTGGCGCGACGCCACCCAGGCCGTGCCCGGGCAAGGCGCGGCCCATGCTCCGCTGATGTTCGTCGGCGAACAGCCAGGCGACCAGGAAGACCTGGCCGGCCTGCCCTTCGTCGGCCCCGCCGGCCAGGTGTTCGAGGCGGCGCTGAAAGAGGCCGGCGTGCCGCGCGATCGCACCTTCGTCACCAACGCGGTCAAGCACTTCAAGCACGAGCCGCGCGGCAAGCGGCGGATCCACAAGACCCCCGATCGCGGCGAGGTCACGGCCTGCCGCTGGTGGCTCGACGCCGAGCGGCGGCTGGTGCGCCCCCGCGTGATCGTCGCCCTGGGCGCGACGGCGGCCCTGGCGGTGACGGGCAAGGCTGCGCCGGTGGGCGAAAGCCGCGGCCGGCCGCTGCAACTGCCGGATCAAGGCGGCGGCCAGGCCCAACTGGTCGTCACCTATCACCCCTCGTTCCTGCTGCGCCTGCCCGACGCCGACGCACGCGAACGGGCCCGCGCCGAATTCGTCGGCGACCTGCGCCTTGCGGGCGAGCTCGCAAAACTGATCGACTGAAGCGAGCAAAGCCGCCCGCCTGGCGAGCGCCGCGCGCAAAAAATCTGCTCAAACTTTCGGCGTCGCTCTCTGCGGCGCAATCCCTTGCCCCGCCTCGTAATACTTGCGGCCGGAACCGGGCGCATAAGCCCTCCCCGCCGCCCGGGGCGCCGTTCGCCTCTTGCCACGACGGCGCTGCCAGGGTTGGTTCCCGGCCGGGGAAGAGGGCGATGACAGCAGACGACGAAGAGCGGCGCGCCTGGTTCCGGAGGGAGATCCTGCCCCTGGAGCCCAGGCTTCTGGCCTATGCGCGCAAGTTCTGCCGCGACGGCGAGGCCGATCCGGAGGATCTGGTCCACGACGCCTTCACCCGCGTGATCGCCTGCAAGACCTGGCGCGAGATCACCAACCCGGCCGCCTTCGCCTCTCGCACCCTGCGCAACGTGGCCTTCGACGGCCTGCGCCGCCGCAAGGTGCTGACCATCACCGCCGTCGCCGACTTCGAGCTGATCGGCGGCATGGACGAGACCCCCGGCCCCGAGGCCACGCTGGTCTCGCGCGACGAACTTCGCCAGCTTCGCGAGGCGATATCGGAACTGCCGACACAATGTCGGCGTGTATTCACCCTGAGGAAAGTCTATAGCCTTTCACCGGGCGAGATAGCGGTCCGCATGGGCTTGTCCGTCTCAACAGTCGAGAAGCACCTGATCAAGGGGCTTCGCTATTGTTCCGAAAAGCTGGGCCGCGCGGGCGCGACCCAACCAGTGCGTATCGACGAAGGGCGTTCATGGGCCGGGAAGCGGGATCGCGACGCGAAGCGGTAAGAGCGGCCGCCGCCGAATGGGCGGTGCGGCTGTCCGATCCCGCCTGCGCGTCTGACGTGCGCGCGGCCTTCGAGGCCTGGCGCGCCGAAAGCTTCGAGCACGAGGCCGCGTTCGAGCGCGAGCACGCCGCCTGGGAGCGGACCGAGCGCCTGCGCGCCTTCAAGCCCGGCGGCCTGGCCTCGGGCGCCAAGCCCGACGCCGACCTCCTCGCGCCGGAAGACGCGCCCCGCCGCGCCTTCGACCGCCGCTCGCCCTGGACGATGATGGCCGCGCTGGCCGCCGTCGCCGGCGTGGTCGGGACCGGCGTGATGACCGCCACCGCCTCGACCGCCTACGCCACCGACATCGGCGAGCGCCGCGTCGTGGTGCTGGCCGACAACAGCCGCATCGAGCTCAACACCGACAGCAAGGTCGTGGTGCGTTATCGCGGCGGCGTGCGCGAGGTGAAGCTGGTCAAGGGCGAGGCCCTGTTCGAGGCCGCCGCCGACGCGCGCCCCTTCGTGGTCAAGGCCCGCGACGCCCGCATCGCCACCACCGGCGGCGAGCTTTCCGTCCGCCTGGGCGCCGAGAACGCCGCCGTCACCGTGCGCCGCGGCGCCGCTCAGGTCGAGCCCGACGGCGACGGCCCCGCCAGGGAGACCAAGGTCGCGGCCGGAACGGCCATGGTCTACGGCCCGGGCGGCAGCCACGCCCAGCCGCTGTCGGACGCCGAGATCGACCGGGCCCTGGCCTGGCGCCAGGGCGCCATCGCGCTGAACGGCCAGTCGCTGAGCCAGGCCGTGGCCGAGTTCAACCGCTACAACCGCCGCAAGGTGCGCATCGCCGACCCATCGATCGCCGACCTGCGTCTGGCCGGCTACTTCCAGAGCACCGAACCCATGGCCTTCGTCACCGCCGTCACCCACACCTTCCCGGTGCGCGTCAGCGAAGGCGAAGACGGCGTGATCCGCCTGGCGCGCAAGGGGTAGCGGCCGAAGGCCGGAGGGGGGACGTTTTCGCCGCTCAAAGCCCTTCCCCTATCCGCCGACGGGAAGGGAAAAGTGGCTCGGACGGGGATAGACGTCCGTCCATCCTCTGCGGACATCGAAAACTCTTGAACCAACTCAACCACTTGCAACTTTCTCACGCTCGCCGATCAGACGCGCTGAAACCGGCGGCATAATCAACGGGTCCCGTCGCAGGGAGAGGGCGCAAGGATCCGGCCCGAAGCGGCGACGTGGATGCGATCGAGCGGGTTTAGAGGGCGGGGGACGTAAACCCGCCTATCGGTTGGTTCGCCTGTCATGAACCTCCGCCCGTCCAAGGGTCCGCGCCGCCATGCACGCCTGGCCGCCAAGAAACGGGGCGCACTGCATGGGGAAGGGGCAAAAGGCGGAAGAGGCCTGCGCGTCCCGGCCTGAGGAATAACGATCGCGCGGGGCGTTTAAGCTTCGTCGAAACGGTACTTGAAACAAACACATCCGGGCGAGGCCCGGACGCCCCGCGCCCTCTCCATCAACTTCCGTGGTTTCCACGAGAGGCTGAAAAGCCATGCGTCCTTCGAGGCTCGCCTTCGGCTCGCACCTCAGGATGAGGAGCTTAGAGCTATGACTTCCTCATCCTGAGGCGCCCGCGCAGCGGGCCTCGAAGGACGCAAGGCGCCAGCCAAGATCCTCCCCCTCTGGGGGAGCATCAGCCCTCCCCTAGTGGCGCCAACGCCACACTCGTCACACCGCCGCCACAAAATTTCGGTCGGCGACTGGAGGTTTCCCCACGGTCCCCCGTCGAAGGCCATAAGAACGTCGCGTCGAGGGGGCGCGACGGACAAAGGGGTCTTTCGAACTTGTCCATGCGTACGAACCAACGTCGCCGGGCCGTCCGCGGCTTGCTGCTGGCGTCCGCCGCCGTCCTGACGATCGCGGGCCAGGCCGCCGCCCAGGGCGCGCGCCACACCTTCAACATCCCGCCGCAGGACGCGGTGTCGGCGCTGCAGACCTACGCCAAGCAGACCGGCAAGCAGGTGCTGTTCCCGTACGAGGCCGCCACCGGCCGCAAGACCCCGGCCGTCACCGGCGACCTGTCGGACGCCGAGGCGCTGAAGCGCCTGGCCGACGCCGCCGGCCTGGTCGTCGCCTCCGACGACGGCAAGACCATCACCCTGCGCGCCGCGCCGGCCGCCCGCCCCCAGTCGGAAGCCGCCGCGACTGAAGCGGCTTCCGAACAAGTCGCCGAAGTCGAAGCCATCATCGTGGTCGGCAGCCAGATCGAAGGCGCCCGCACCACCGAAGCCCTCCCCGTCTCGGTCGTGACCGAGAAGGACATCATCGCCACCGGCGCCGTCTCGGGTGACGAGCTGTTCCGCTCGATCCCGCAGGCCGGCGACGTGCAGTTCCAGGAAGCCCGCACCACCGGCAACCTGAACGACGCCCGCGGCGACGTCTCGTCGCTGAACCTGCGCAGCCTCGGCACCGGCAACACCCTGGCCCTGCTGAACGGCCGCCGCGCCGTGCTGCACCCGGGCACCCAGACCGAGAACCTGGTGCCGGTGCAGACCGTCAACACCAACGCCCTGCCCGTGGCCGGCGTCAAACGCGTCGAAGTGCTGCGCGACGGCGCCGGCGCGCTCTACGGCTCGGACGCCGTGGCCGGCGTGGTCAACACCGTGCTCGACACCAAGTTCCAGGGCCTGCGCGTCGAAGCCCAGGTCGGCGGCTCGGAAGGCACCGGCTATCGCGAAGGCACCGTCAACCTGAAGGCCGGCACGCGCCTGGAAGACGGCACGCGCCTGACCTTCTTCGGTTCGTACACCGCCCACAGCCGCATGATGGCGACCGAGCGCGACTACGCCGCCAGCGAAGATCACCGCAGCCAGATCGCCGACACCCCCTGGGCCGGCAGCACCAGCTTCGACAACCGCTCGACCTCCAGCCCCTGGGGTTCGTTCACGCTGATCCCGTCGTCGACCGCGCCCCGCCAGAACGGCGTGGCCCTGACGACCTCGGGCGTGTTCCACATCGAGCCGACCGCCAACACGGCCGCCGGCTGCAGCAGCGCCGTCCTGGCCGGCAGCCTCTGCATCAAGTCGGGCACCATCACCGGCGCCGCCGACCGCGACCTGCGCTATGACGAGAACCCCCAGCGCACCCTCAAGGGCGGCCTGGAGCGCACCAACCTGTTCAGCACCGTCGAGCGCGACCTCGACAACGGCATGACCTTCTTCGGTGAAGCCGGCTACTACCACGCCCTGTTCACCGGCCAGCGCGAGCAGTCGGCCCCGATCTCGTCGGCCCCGATCAGCATCGCGGCCAACGCCTACTGGAACCCCTTCGGCGCCACCACCCTGGCCGATGGCAGCGCCAACCCCAACCGCCTGTCGGGCCTGACCGGCGTGGGCGCCTCGGGCGTGGCGATGAACATCACCACCTACCGTCCGGTCGATGCGGGTCCGCGCACCTACACCGTCACCGACGACAGCTATCGCCTGCTGGGCGGCCTGAAGGGCACGTTCGGCGAAGGCTGGAAGTGGGAGTCGGCGGGTCTCTATTCGTTCGCCCGGACGAAGGACAAGACCCACAACGCCATCAGCAACACGCTCTTCCAGCAGGCTCTGAACCGCACGGACTCCAGCGCCTACAACCCGTTCAACGGCGGCTCGCTGACCAACTGGTCGGGCGACGACGCCACCGGCAACAGCCAGGCGACGATCAACTCGTTCCTGATCGACGTCTACCGCATCAGCGAGACCTCGCTGGCGATGTGGGACTTCAAGGTCTCCAAGAAGGACCTCTTCACCCTGCCGGGCGGCGACGTCGGCTTCGCCTCGGGCGTCGAAGTGCGCCGCGAGACCTACAAGGACGATCGTGACGACCGCCTGGACGGCACGACCACCTACACCAACAGCGTCACCGGCGTGACCTACGGCAGCGACGTCCTGGGGGCTTCCGGCTCGCCGGACATCAAGGGCGACCGCGTCATCAGCTCGGCCTTCGCCGAACTGGCCGTGCCGATCATCTCGCCCGAGATGAACATCCCGTTCGTCGAGGAAGTCACCCTGCAGCTGGCCGCCCGCGACGAGTACTATTCGGACTTCGGCAACGTGCTGAAGCCGAAGGGCGCCCTGCTCTGGAAGGTCGGCCAGGGCCTGTCGTTCCGCACCTCGGTGTCGCAGAGCTTCCGCGCGCCGAACCTGCCGCAGTTCTACAGCGAGGGCTCGACCGTCTCGAACGGCCGTCCCGACTACGCCTTCTGCCGGATCAACACCCCGACGGCCACGACCTGCGCCAGCACCTCGACGCTGGAAGTGCGCCAGGGCAACAAGGACCTGAAACCGGAAGACGCCGACAACGCCTCGATCGGCTTCGTCTACCAGCCCAAGTTCATCCCGGTGGAATACGGCCGCCTGACCCTGACGACCGACTTCTGGTCGATCCGGGAAAAGAACGTCATCGGCATCCTGGGCGGCTACAACCAGATCGCCTACGACCTGCTGCTGCGTCAGCAGGGGAGCTACAACCCCAACGTCGTGCGTGACGACCCGGTCGGCACCAACACCGTCGGCGCCATCGCCTACATCAGCGACACCTACATGAACCTGCAGCCGCGCGTGGTTCAGGGCGTCGACTTCTCGCTGGCCTACGACCTGGACGACACCCCCTGGGGCGACTTCGGCTTCAACCTGAACGTGGCCAAGCTGACCAAGTACGACCAGTCGGCCAGCCCGATCGAGCAGATCCTGCAACAGGCCATCGAAAGCGGCGCGCTTGCGGGCCTGACGGTCTCGTCGGCCGGCAGCCAGATCAAGATGGACGGCTTCCCGGAATTCCGCGGCTCCGCCAGCTTCACCTGGCGCAAGGACGGCTGGGGCGCGGGCGCGTTCGTCAACTATGTGGGCGAGACCTACGACACCGGTCCCGCCCAGGTGGACGGCCAGTACTTCCCGATCTCGGACTGGACCACGGTCAGCCTGTACGGCCAGTACGCGTTCAGCAGCGGCCAGTTCGACGGCTCGACCCTGCGGGTCGGCGTTCGCAACATCGCCGACAAGGATCCGCCGGTCACCTCGAGCAACTTCGGCTACTCGGGTTCCCTGCACAGCTCGACCGGCCGCTACTGGTACATGAACATCTCCAAGCGGTTCTGATCCTCCACCCGAGGATGACTTGGGAAGCCCGCCTGTCGCGTGACGGGCGGGCTTTTCCGTATCCGGAGCGAACACGGGGATTTGCCGTGACCCGAAAGTCTTTTTAGGAAATATTCTCCCCTCGGCGGCGGAGCGTTCGACGCCGGACGAGTCGGGGCTCTTCGAAGATCATGTCGCGGGCGAGCACGCCTCTTCCTGCCGCGTGGGGCTACGCCCTGGCGGCCGCCGCCGCGGGCGGGGCCTTCGGCGTGCGCCTGGCGCTCAACAGCTGGTTCCCGCCGGGCTTTCCGTACCTGACCTTCTTCCCGGCCATCGTGCTGACCGCCTATTTCGCGGGGCGCGGACCGGGCATCCTGTGCGCGGCGCTGTCGGGCCTGTGCGCCTGGTACTTCTTCATCCCGCCGTACAACAGCTTCCACGTCGACTTCGCCACGACGGTGGCGATCACGTTCTACGTCTTCGTGGCGGCGGTCGACATCTTCTTCATCGACGGCATGCGCAAGGCCATGCGCAACCTGGCCCAGGAGCGCGAGGCCCAGGCGGAACTGGCCCGCAGCCGCGACCTGCTCTATCGCGAAATGCACCACCGGGTGAGCAACAACCTGCAGATGGTCGGCGCGCTGCTGCGCCTGCAGTCGTCGGGCATGAAGGACGAGGACGCCCGCCACGCCCTGGTCGAGGCCGGCGGCCGCATCGAGACCATCGCCAAGATCCAGCGCCAGCTGCACGACCAGACCGGCGAGCCGACCTCGTTCCGGGCCTTCGCCGAGGCCCTTCTGGACGACGCGGGCCAGGCCTTCGGCGTCCGCCACGCCGTCCGCGTCGAGGGCGGCGACGACCCGCTGCATCCCGAGCAGGCCACGCCCGTGACCCTGGTCATGCTCGAGTGCTTCAACAACGCCCTGGAGCACGCCTTCACCAGCGGGACCGACGGCCGCATCGTCGTGGCCCTGGCGCAGGAAGGCGACAGCCACGTGCTGACCATCCGCGACAACGGCGCGGGCCCGCCGGCCGGGTTCGAACCGGCCGCCTCGCCCAGCCTTGGCCTGCGCATCGTCCACGCCATGGCCCGCCAGCTGGGCGGCGCCTTCACCATGGCCCGGGTCGACGGCTGGACGGTGTGCCGGCTGAGCTACGCGCGGGCGGTCTAGGGGCGCCTTTCGGTCCAGAGCGCTGAAAAAACCTCATCCCGAGCTTGTCGAAGGACGAGGTTTTCGTCTCAAACACGGGGGCGCTTTCATCGGAGCCCCGCCATGCCCCGTCCCGGCCCCCGCAACCTGATCACCGACGTCGAGGGCCTGCTGGTCGGCCACGCCCAGGACGAGGCCGTGGCCTCGGGCGTCACCGCCCTGCTCTGCCCCGACGCCTGGACGGCCGGGGTCGACGTGCGCGGCGGCGGTCCGGGCACGCGCGAGATCGACGTGCTGCGGCCCGAGAACAACTTCAGCAAGGCTCACGCCATCTGCCTGTCGGGCGGCTCGGTGTTCGGGCTGGGCGCGGCCGACGGCGTGGTGGCGGCCCTGTCGGCCGCGGGGCGCGGCATCCGCCTGGCGCCGACCTCGCCGGCCATCCCGATCGTGCCGGCCGCGGTGCTGCACGACCTGGGCAACGGCGGCGACAAGGACTGGGGCCTGGACCCGCCCTATCGCTGGCTGGGCATCGAAGCCGCCGCCGCGGCCGACAAGGACTTCGCCCTCGGCGCATTCGGCGCGGGGCTGGGCGCCATGGCGGGCCTGGCCAAGGGCGGGGTCGGCAGCGCCTCCCTCGACCTGGGCGACGGCCTGGTGGTCGGCGCGCTGGCGGCGGTCAATCCGGTGGGCTCGGTGCGGATGGCCGACGGCGAGACCTTCTGGGCCTGGCCCTGGGAGATCGACGGCGAGTTCGGCGGCCTGCGCCCCGCCCCCGACGCGCCGGTCGAGGTCGAGCCGATCCCCGAGGATTCCAAGCTGGCGGCGCTGGGGCGCCTGCAGGCCGGCGCCAACACCACCCTGGCCGTGGTGGCGGTCACCGCCGACCTGACGACGGCCGAGTGCGCCCGCCTTGCGATGATGGCCCAGGACGGCCTGGCGCGGGCCATACGGCCGGTGCACACGCCCTTCGACGGCGACGTGGTGTTCGCCCTGGCCTCCGGCGCGCAGACCCTGGGCGAGGGTCCGGGGCGCGCCATCGCCCTGGCGAGACTGGGCTCGGCCGCGGCCGACACCCTGGCGCGGGCCATCGCCCGCGGGGCGTATGAGGCCCGGCTTTCGGGAGATCAGTCCTCGGAGACCGGGGCCACTTCCGGCGGGGCGTCGGCCCCGTAGAGCTGGACGGCGGCGGCTTCCAGGCGGCCCATCAGGCGCTTGAGGGTCGCCACCTCGCCGGGCGCCAGGCCCGCCAGCAACGCGGCCTCGTAGGCCAGGGCCAGCGGCCGGATCTCGGCGAACAGCCGGCGGCCGGCGGCGGTGAGCTCCAGCGTGTGCGAGCGGCGGTCGGTGCGGTTGGTGATCCGCGCCACCAGCCGGCGCTCGACCAGGTCCTGGGCGGCGCGACTGACGCGCACCTTGTCCATGGCGGTGCGCGCCACGGCCTGGTGCTGGGTCAGCGGCCCCTCGATCAGGATCGACATCAGGCGCCACTGCGGGATCGACAGGCCGAAGCGGTCTTCATAGGCCCGGGCGATCAGGCGGCTGACGGCGCTGGAGGCCGTCGCCAGGCGATAGGGCACGTAATCCGAAAGCGACAGCTGTTCACTGGCGGCGTCCGGTGAACCCGGCGTCAGAGATGAGACCGTCGCGGCCATGCCTGTTCCTTTCCTCCTGCTCCGGCCCGCGGCCCGCGAAGACGGAGCCGTCTCTACGCCGAATCACGCCCTGGCAACCCACCGTGAGCGCCCTTCGATCTGGCGCCGCGATGGAAACGCTCTCAATCACCCGCCCCGGACCGTGGCGGAAAGCGGGCGTTTCGCCCGTCGCATGAGCATACGCACCTAACCGCGCCCAACCAAGCGGCGCCTTTAGTGGCCGCCGTGCGCCTCGCCGTGGTCGTGACCCGACTTCGGGGCCGGCTCGGTGTGGGTCAGCTGCCTCTGGCAGCGCTCCAGCAGGCGCAGGTTGTCGGGGCTGTTCCAGACGTCGGCGAACTCGACCACCGCCAGACGCAGGCGGCGCATGTGCTCGGTCCACTCCAGCGGCGGATCGGCCTTGTCGTCGGCCTTGTCCTCGCAGCCCTTGTCCTGGGGCTTCGCGCCGCAGGTGCAGGCGTGGGTCTTAGACGCCGGCGCGGCGGCCGGCGCACAGTTGGCGTTGACGATGACGGTCTGCTTGCTGCTGATCTTCACCTGCGGCGAGGCTAGAGCCAGGCCGCCCACGCTGACCGGCACGCAGCAGATCACGCACTGGCAGGGCGCGGGCGCCTTGCAGGCAGGCGAAGGCGCGGGCTCGGCCTCGTGACCGTGCTTGCCCTCCTCCTTGGCGCCATGGCCGCAGGTGCAGGGCTTGGAGGCCTGCGGCTCCGGCTTGGCCTCGGGCTTGGGGAACTGGCCCAGGCAGGCCTTCTCCAGGCTCTTGAGCGCCTTGCCGCAGGCGGCGAATTCGATCAGCGCCCCGACCCGGGCCTCGACCTCGGCCACCAGCTCCTCGGCGCGGCGCAGCAGTTCGCCCGTCGGCGCGCTGGTGGCGGCCACGCAGCGGGCCAGGATGGCCTTGTGGATGGTCTTGGGCACGTCGCGCCAGCGCTCGTCTCTGCCCTTGCGGCCGGTGAAGCGTCCCGCGCAGAAGGCCAGGGCCGCGACGGCCAGGGTGATCAGCGCGATGCCGGCCAGCAGGGTCGGATCGAAGATCGGCACCGGCGTCTCGACCGGAAACTCGGATTGATACACCCCACCCCTCCCGCATGCGCCGTTCGACGAGCAACGTTATGGTTAACGCATGCGCGCGACGCTTGCACGGCCAAGGTTGAGATCAGCGGCGGGAAATCACCCCGCGGGCGCGGGCGCCCTGGTCGTAGCGGCTCTCGCCGCCATAGACGGCGACCTCGCACAGGATGTCGCCGCCTTCCTGGGCGGCCCACAGGTAGTTGCGCTCGACCTCGACGTTGCGGCCGGCGGGCGAGATGCCGTCGAAGGTGTCTCCCCAGGGAATCACCTTCGACAGTTCGCGCCAGGACAGGGTCATGGCGCGCGACAGTTCGTCGTCGGCCATGGCCTGCAGGTCGGGATCGCTCACGCGCGGACTACTCGGCCGAGGTTTCGGCGTCGCGGAAGTACGGCACGACCTCGCCTTGCAGCTTGATGGTCATGGCGTTGCCCTTGCGGTCGACGGTCTTGCCGGCGGTCACGCGCACCCAGCCTTCGCTGACGCAGTACTCGTCGACATTGGTCTTCTCGACGCCCTTGAAGCGGATGCCGACGCCGCGCTCGAGCGCCTCGGCGTTGTAGTACGGGCTGTCGGGATTGGCGGACAGGCGGTCGGGAGGCGTATCGCTCATCGGGTCGGCTTTCGAGATCTTGGGGCGGGACGGCCCGCCGAGGCGGGCGTGATAGCGAGGAAAGACGGAAAATCCAAGCGCTTGGGCCGAAAGCCTCAGCGGATGGAGGGCGCGCGGCCGCTGGAACCGCCCTTGGCGGGCGCGGGCGCGCCATGCGGAGGCGTGTTGGCGGCCTGGCGGACGGGCGGCCTTTCGAGGGCCTGATAGACCCACTTGCGGGTCTCGGCGTCGAGACCGGGGCCCACCCCGCCCAGGCGCTGGATCATGCCGACGAAGAAGAGGTCGTTGGCCGGATCGATCCAGAACCAGGTGCCGGCGCTGCCGCCCCAGCTGATCGTGCCGGGGCCGACCGGCGCGCCCGAGGCCGCCGGGTCGACGGCCACCGCCACGTCGATGCCGTAGCCCATGCCCAGCGCGAAGGGGAACGCCTTCTGCTGACCGGGCTTGAGCACGCCGGACGTGCCGTCGGTGGTGACCTGGAAGCTGGGCGGCAGGTGGTTGAGCCGCATCATCGCCACCGTCTCCGGCTCGAGGATGCGCACCCCGTCGAGGTCGCCGCCGTTGAGGATCATCTGGGCGAAGCGGGCGAAGTCCCCGGCGGTCGACAAAAGGCCGCCGCCGCCGGACGGCGCCGGGGGCGGCCGGGTGACGTCGCGCCAGCCGCCCTCGACGGCGGGCATGAGCTTTCCGGTGACCGGATCGGCGTCGTAGATCGCCGCCAGGCGCGCGGCCTTGTCGGCCGGAACCCAGAAGGCGGTGTCCTTCATCTTCAGCGGCTTGAAGATCCGCTGCTGCATGAACACCGGCAGGGCCTGGCCCGACAGGCGCTCGATGATCAGGCCCTGGATGTCGGCCGCCACGCTGTAGCGCCACAGCTTGCCGGGCTCGGAATACATCGGCAGGCCGGCGATCTTCTGCACCATCGAGAACAGCGATTCCGACTGCAGCACGCCCGCCCGGTAATAGGCCTGGTCGGCCTGGCTGCCCGGATCGTCGGCGATGCCATAGGCGAAGCCCGCCGTATGGGTCATCAGCTCGCGCATGGTCGGCGGGCGGCTGATCGGCGACAGGATCGGACGGCCCGAGGCGTCGACGCCATTGGCGACGCGCAGGTTCTCGAACTCGGGAATGAACTTGGTGATCGGATCGTCGAGCTTCCAGCGACCCTCGTCATAGAGGATCAGCATGGCCACGCCCGTGACCGGCTTGGTCTCAGAACGGATGCGGAAGATCGCGTCGGCCGGCATCGCCTCGGGCTGATCGAGGGCGCGCTTGCCGTAGGTGGTCTGGCTGACGACCTTGCCGTGACGGGCCAGCAGCGTGACGCCGCCGGCGATCTGGCCCTGGTCGACCAGGCGCTGCATGGTCTCGTCGACCCGCTTGAGCTTCTCGGACGAGAACCCCACCGCCTCGGGCTTGACGCGCGGCAAGGCGCTCGCCACGCCCGGATGGGCGGCGGTCAGGCCCAGGAACCCGGCCAGGGCCCCGACGGACTTGCGCCACAAGCTCATAAGTCGACTTATCTCTCAGAGGGTTGGCGAGAGCATGGCGCCGAAGACGCCGGCTCCCGCCATATCACATCACTTGGGACGGAAGCGCTTCTGGGTCGGGAAGCCCTTGGGCGCCAGCTTGCCGGCGCCGGCCCGGCGACCCACGAAGGTCTGCCAGTCGGTCCATTCGCGGCGACGCAGCGCCGTGTCGATCCAGTAGGCGCCGGTCTCGGCGTTGAACGACAGGCCGTCGCGCAGGCCGCCCTCGCGATAGGCCTGCAGTTTCACGCCCTTGCCGCGCGGCATCTCCGGCAGCTCTTCCAGCGGGAAGATCAGGATCTTGCCGTTGTCGCCCACGACGGCCAGCTGGTCGCCGACGGCTTCCAGGCAGAAGGCCGCGCCGGCGGCGTCGACGGTCAGCACCTGCTTGCCCGCCTTGCGGTTGGCCAGGGCCTCCTCCTCCGGCAGCAGGAAGCCGTAGCCCTGCTTGGAGGCCAGGATTCGCTTGCGGCCCGCCTTGAACGGGAAGACATCGATGATCTTCACCTTGTCGTCGAGCTCGATCATCATCCGCACCGGCTCGCCGTGACCGCGCGCCGACGGCAGGTTGGCGCAGCCCAGCGTGAAGAACCGGCCGTCCGAGGTGAACAGCAGGAGCTTGTCGGTGGTCTCGGCCGGGACCAGGAAGCCCAGCTTGTCGCCTTCCTTGAACTTCAGCTCGGACGGATCGTCGATCTTGCCCTTGGCCGCGCGGATCCAGCCGCGCTCGGACAGGATGATGGTGATCGGCTCGCGCACGATCATCGCCTCGATGGCGGCGTCGGCGTCGACCACCGGAGCCACGTCGAAGACCGAGCGGCCGGTCACGCCCGTGGGACGCGGCTTGTCCAGCGGATGCTTGATCTTGATCAAGCTGGCGCGCACCTGGCGCAGGCCAGTGCCCACCAGGTCCCACTGCTTCTTGTCGCTGGCCAGCATGGCCAGGATGCCGTCGCGCTCTTCCACCAGTTCGGCGTGCTCGCGACGGATCTCCATCTCCTCCAGCTTGGCCAGCTGGCGCAGGCGGGTGTTGAGGATGGCGTCGGCCTGGATGTCGCTGAGGGCGAAGGCCGCCATCAGCTTTTCCTTCGGCTTGTCCTCGTAGCGGACGATGCGGATCACCTCGTCCAGATTGAGGTAGGCGATCAGCAGGCCGTCCAGGATGTGCAGGCGGGCTTCGATCTTGGCCAGGCGGTGGCGAGCCCGACGGGTCAGCACCTCGCGGCGGTGGGCCAGGAACGCCATCAGCGCCGACTTGATGCCCATCACCCCGGGGGTGCCGCGCGCGTCCAGCACGTTGATGTTGACCGAGAAGCGGCTCTCCAGCGCCGAGAGCTTGAACAGGCTCTCCATAAGCACTTCAGGCTCGACGTTCTTGGACTTCGGCTCGAGCACCAGGCGGATGTCCTCGGCGCTCTCGTCACGGACGTCGCCCAGCAGGGCGGCCTTCTTGCTCTCGATCAGGTCGGCCAGCTGCTCGACCAGATCCGACTTCTTCACCTGATACGGGATCTCGGTGACGACGATCTGATAGGTGCCGCGGCCGGTCTCCTCGCGCTCCCACTTGGCGCGGGTGCGGATGCCGCCGCGGCCGGTCTCGTAGGTTTCCAGCAGGGAGGCGGCCGGCTCGACGATGACGCCGCCGGTCGGGAAGTCCGGCCCCGGCACGCGTTCGAGGATATCGGCGGTCGTCGCCTCGGGGTTGGACAGCAGCAGCAGGCAGGCGTCGATCAGTTCGGCCGGGTTGTGCGGCGGGATCGAGGTCGCCATGCCCACGGCGATGCCGGCCGAACCGTTGGCCAGCAGGTTCGGGAAGCCCGACGGCAGGACCACCGGCTCCTCGTCCTGGCCGTCATAGGTGGGCCGGAAATCGACCGCGTCCTCGTCGATGCCGTCGAGCAGAAGCGTCGCCGCCTCCGTCATCTTGCATTCGGTGTAACGCATGGCCGCGGCGTTATCGCCGTCGATGTTGCCGAAGTTGCCCTGCCCCTCGACCAGCGGGATGCGCTGAGAGAAGTCCTGGGCCAGGCGCACCAGGGCGTCGTAGATCGACTGGTCGCCGTGCGGGTGGAAGTTACCCATCACCTCGCCGACCACCTTGGCGCACTTGCGCGCGGCGGCCTCGGGGTTCAGGCGCATGTTGCTCATGGCGTAGAGCACGCGACGGTGCACCGGCTTCATGCCGTCGCGGACGTCGGGCAGCGCCCGCGAGCCGATGGTCGACAGCGCATAGGCCAGATAGCGCTTGGACAGCGCTTCGGTCAGCGGCTCTTCGAGGATGCGGTCGCCGTCGCCGGGACCGCCGGGGGGAGGAAGGACGGGCTTGTTCATCAGTCAGATTCGTTTCGGCCCGCCAGCCTAGCAGATATGCGGCGCTCGATTCGAGGCGGCGGCGGGGTTTTTGCGGCTTATCCGGCCGCGGGCGCCCCCAGAACGGCCCCTGCCCGCTCCACGAGGTCGATCACCGCCTCGTCGCGCCACACCTCGATCGTCTCGGCGCTGGCGTGATCACGCAGCAGCGACAAGGCATGACGCCGGTAGGCGTTGTCGGCCAGGTCCTGGATATCGACTGCGGTGGCGACCTGGTTACCGGCCAAGCAGACGAACGTGTAGGTTTTCATCACAGCCCTCGCCGCGACCCTATCACGCCGAGCGGCGCCGTTGGTCGCCTGCCCGACAGATCACGGCATTGGGAACGGCCGTGTTTGCTCAGGCTTCGGCCGCGCTGCGGGCCGGCAGGGCCAGGGTCACGCGCAAACCGCCGATCGGGGCCCGCCCCAGCGTCAGCGCACCGTCGTGCAGTTCGGCCAGTTCCAGGGCGATCGGCAGGCCAAAGCCGTGCCCCTGACCGCGCTCGTCCAGGCGGCTGCCCGGCACCAGGGCCGCGGCGGCGGCCTCGTCGGTCAGGCCCGGGCCGTCGTCGTCGATGTCGAGCACCACCCGCGCGCCCTCGCGGCGGCCGGTGACCCGCACCGTGCGCTCGGCGAACTTCCAGGCGTTGTCGAGCAGGTTGCCGGTCATCTCGTCGAAGTCCTGCGGATCGCAGGCGACATAGAGATCTTCGGCCACGTCGAGTTCGGCCCGCACGCCGGCGGCGGCGTGGATGCGCGACAGGGCCGCCACCAGGTCGTCCAGGCGCGAGCGGACCGGCAGGGCCGGACGCCCCGGCGCCCCCGGCGAGGCGGCGCGGGCGCGGCCCAGGTGATGGCCGATGGCCCCGTCGATCTGGGCGATCAGGCTGGCCAGGCTGCCGTCGGGATCGCGCCCCGGCTCGGCCAGCCGCACGGCCAGCGTGGCCAGCGGCGTCTTCAGGCCATGGGCCAGATTCGAGACATGGCTGCGCGCCTTCGCCAGCGCCTGCTCGTTGTGGTCCAGCAAGGCGTTGAGCTCGGCCACCACCGGGTCGAGTTCGCGAGGCTGCTTGCCCTCGATGCGGCGCTGCTCGCCCGCCCGCACGGCCGCCAGCGAGGCGCCGAGCTTGCGCAGCGGCCGCAGGCCCAGCTCCAGCTGGCCGATCATCGCCGCCAGCAGACCAACGCCCAGCACGCCCAGCGACAGCAGCAGCGGCCGCAGGCCCTCGTCGCGCATGCGGTCGCGGATGTATCGCGGCGCGCCGGCGGTGACGGTGACCGGCCCGCGGCTGGTGCTGATCGTCAGGGTGCGGAAATAGAAGCTTTCGTTCCAGCCGCTGCGCGAGCGCCAACGACGGGATTCCTTGAGCGGCGCGGTCGGCGGCTTATCGGGACGCATCTCGCGCTGAGGCATGCGATCACGGTCGCGGTCGCGCTCCGGACGGGGCCAGGGCGGCGGCCCCTCCCCCTGCCGGGGCTCGACCGCGGCCACGGTCTGCGAGCGCAGCACGCCCGCCGGTCCCTTGACCACCCAGGCCCAGCCCGCGCCGCGCCGGACGAACGGGCCGACCGACTGGATGCGGTCCTGGTCGAGCGAACCGTCGGACTTCACCGCCCGGGCCAGCACCGAGATCTGCGATTCCAGGCTGGCGTCGACGTTGCGGCGAACGAACTGGTCCAGCGTCGGGCGGATGCTCAGGGCCGCCAGCACCACGGCCACGATGGTGAACAGCACGCCGCTGATCAGCAGTCGCGCGCGGATGGAGTTCAGAGGACCGCTCATGCCGCTCCCGCCGTCAGGCGATAGCCGCGGCCACGCACGGTCTCGATCATCTCATGGCCGATCTTGCGCCGCAGCCGGCCGACGATGACCTCCAGCGAGTTGGAATCCCCGCCTGCGTCGCCCTCATAGGCCTGCTCCAGGATGTCCATCCGCTCGACCACCACCTCCTTGCGCAGGATCAGGCACGACAGCACCCGCCACTCGAAGCTGGTCAGCTTCAGCGGCATGCCGTCGAACTCGAACCCGCCCATCTGGGCGTCGAAGGTCAGGCGGCCGCAGACGATGCGCGGACCGTGATGCCCGGCGGAGCGGCGCACCAGCGCCCGCAGGCGCATGACCAGTTCCTCCACCCGGAAGGGCTTGGTCAGATAGTCGTCGGCGCCGGCCTTGAAGCCCTCGACTTTCTCGGTCCAGCCGTAGCGGGCGGTCAGGATCAGCACCGGCAGCGGCCGGTTCTGGGCTCGCCAGCCGCGCAGCACCGACAGGCCGTCCTGCTTGGGCAGGCCCAGGTCCAGCACGGCGGCGGCGTAGGTCTCGGTGGCGCCAAGGTGCGCGCCCGTCTCTCCGTCGGCGGCGATATCCACCGCGAACTGCTCTTCGCGCAGGGCCTGGGCGATGCTTTCGGCCAGCGGCGCGTCGTCTTCGACCAACAGGATGCGCATCCGCAATCCTTAGCCGATGAACCCAAACCGAACCTGAACCAGTTCGTTCAGGCTACGTCGAGGTTGGGTGCGTTAGAGAGGCTGCAATCGAGGGATTCGGTTCGAGCCGTGGGGATGAGGAAATGACGAGGAAGATGGCCCTGCTGGCGGGCCTGCTGGGCTGCGTCACGCCGACGATGCTGTACGCTCAGGAAACGGCCCAACCGGCCCAGACCCAGCGCCCGTCCGCCCAGCAGGTCCCGTCCGACGCCGATATCGACACCGAGGTCGAGGGCATCGTCGTCACGGGCCAGCGCCAGTACGGCTCGGTCATCGGCGACATCCAGCCGGAAACCACCTTCAGCGCCGCCGACGTGCGCTCGCTCGGCGTCAGCTCGGTCACCGAACTGCTGTCGGAGCTCGCGGCGCAGACGACCAGCGCCAGCGGCGCGGCCCCCGTCACGCTGCTGAACGGCCGGCGCATCTCGGGCATGGGCGAGATCCGCGACATCCCCACCGAAGCCATCCAGCGCGTTGAGGTCCTGCCCGAGGAAGTGGCGCTGAAGTACGGCTATTCGGCCGACCAGAAGGTGGTCAACGTCGTGCTGCGCCAGCGCTTCCGCGCCCGCACCGGCGAGATCAGCCTGGCGGCGCCCACCGACGGCGGCCAGACCACCGAGCAATTCGATTCCAGCACCCTGCGCCTCAACCGCCAGGGCCGCCTGAACACCGCCTTCAAATACGCCCACAGCGACAAGCTGCTCGAAAGCGACCGCGACATCACCTCGCGCTCGGCCAGCAGCGACTATGTCGGCGACGTCACGCCCTTCCGCACCCTGCGTCCGCGCACCGACAGCCTGTCGTTCAACACCGTCTACAACCGCGTGCTCGAGAACGGGATCTCGGCCACGGTCAACGGCAGCCTGTCCTACGACCAGAGCCAGTCGCTGTCGGGCCTGGCTCGCGCACAATTCGACGTGCCGGCCGCCAGCCCGTTCTCGCTGTCAGGCGACGAAGAGGCCGTCTATCGCTACCTGACGGATCTGGGCGCGATGGAGCAGTGGAACCGGTCCTGGAACGCTCATGGCGGCTTCACGCTGGACGGCTCGATGAAGTCCTGGCGCTGGAACCTGACCGGCAACTACGACCACGACGAAAGCCGCACCAGCACCGACCGCGCCCCCCGGGTCGACGAGCTGCAGGACCGGCTGGACGACCTGGATCCCACCTTCGATCCGCGCGCCGGCCTCCCGACCGGCGACTTCCTGAAGGACCGCGCCAGCTCGACCAGCGACACGCTCAATACCCAGCTGGTGATGAACGGCGCCCTCAAGCGCCTGCCGGCGGGCGACATTTCCTCCACCGTCAAGCTGGGAGCCGAAGGCGCCTGGGTGGACTCCTGGTCCCGCCGCAACACCGCCACGGGCGCCACCGAGAGCAGCGTCGACCTGTCGCGCGGCACGGCCAACGCCCAGGTCAGTTTCGACGTGCCGATCACCAGCCGGAAGAACAACTTCCTGGCCCAGGCCGGCGACCTGTCGGCCAACCTGAACCTGTCGGTGAACCAGCTGTCGGACTTCGGGACGCTGACCTCGATCGGCTACGGCCTCAACTGGTCGCCGATCAAGCCGGTCAGCTTCATCGTCTCGATGAACAACCAGGAAAACGCGCCCAGCATGTCGCAGCTGGGCGGCGCGCAGGTCACCACGCCCGACGTGCAGGTGTTCGACTACGTGCGCGGCGAAAGCGTCCAGATCGTCCGGCTCAGCGGCGGCAACCCCGACCTGAAGGCCGAGGAGAAGAAGGTCCTGCGGGTGGGCGTTACGCTGAAGCCGCCGGTCGTCGAGGGGCTGTCGATCAACGCCAACTACACCCACTCGCGCACCGACAATCCGATCTCCTCGTTCCCCAGCGCCACGGCGGCCACCGAGGCGGCCTTCCCCGACCGCTTCTTCCGCGAGGACCCGACGGTCGATGACCCGATCGGCCGCCTGATCCGCATCGACGCGCGACCGGTGAATTTCGCCAAGCGCGAAAGCGACCAGATCCGCTGGGGCCTCAACTTCAACCGCCAGATCGGCAAGACGCCGCCGCGTCCGACCCCCACGCCCGAGGAAATGCAGCGCTGGCGTGATCGCCAGGGCCAGGGTGAAGGCCGGGGCGAAGGTCGCCGCGGCCAGGACGGCCAGGCGGCCGGCGGTCAGCAGGCTCAAGGCCAGACACCCCAGGGCCAGGCGACGCAGGGCCAGCAAACCCAGACGGCCGAAGGCGCCCAGCCTCCCGGCATGGAGCTGCTGCAAGGCGCCATGCGCCAGGGCGGCGAGCAGCGCGGCGGGGGCGACAACGCTCAGCCGCCGTCCGATGGCCCGCGTCCGGGCGGCGACCAGGGCGGTCCCGGCGGCGGTTTCGGTGGTCCGGGCGGTCCTGGCGGCTTCGGCGGCCGTGGTCCCGGCGGCGGCTTCGGCGGTCCGCCTCCCGGCTTCGGCGCGGCGCGCCTGCAACTGGGCCTCTTCCACACCGTTCGCCTGCGCGACCGAATCTACATCACCGACGGCGGAACCCCGCTCGACCTGCTGGACGGCGACGCGCTGGGCAACAGCGGCGGCTCGCCCCGCCACGAGGTCGAGGCCCAGGCGGGCCTGACCAAGAACGGCATGGGCATGCGCCTGACGGCCAACTGGCGCAGCGCCACCGAGGTGACCGGCGGCACGACGGGCAGCACGACCGGCACGCTGAAGTTCTCGGACCTGACGACGGTGAACCTGCGCCTTTTCGCCAACCTGGGCGCCCGCCGCGAGCTGGTGGCCAAGTATCCGGTGCTGCGCGGCACGCGGGTGACCTTCGGCGTCACCAACCTGTTCGACGAGAAGCAGCAGGTGCGCAACGCCGCCGGCGGCACGCCGATCACCTACCAGGAGGACTACCTCGATCCGCTCGGCCGCAGCGTGAAGCTGAGCGTGCGCAAGGTGTTCTTCTAGGACTGGCCGGGGCGGCTGCTACAGCCGCCCCGCCTCGCCCAGCCGGTCCAGCAGCCACATGCGGGCCGGCGGCAGCGGGCGGTTCAGCGGGCCGAACACGAACTGCTCCAGGAAGTGGCCGGTGATGTCGAGCCCGGCCTTCACGTCGCCCTCGGACAGCCCGCCTTGCGACGACAGCAGGAACGGCGGCAGCGGCAGCAGCTTGTCGTGATAGGGCGCGCCGGCCTTGCGGCTGACCGCCCGCCCGGTGCGCGGGCTGACATAGACCAGATCGTCGACATCCCCGGTGGCCGCGCACTTCGAGAGATCCAGGCCAAAGCCCAGGTCCTGCAGCAGCCCCGCCTCGTAGCGCACATAGACCGCCGGCCAGATGTCGGGGATCTCCAGCACCCGGATCAGGGTCTCCAGGGCCAGGAACGCGCCGGGATGCGGCTCGCGCTCGGGCAAGGCGCCGGCGGCGACGGCGGCGGCCGACTGCAGGCCAGCCAGCGCCAGGCGATCATCGAACAGCGACGAGGGCCCCTCGCCCATCGGCTCCAACTGGGCCGAGCCCAACTGGTCGGCGACCCGGGCGCGATAGCGGGCGATCACCCGTGCGCCCGCCTGCAGGAACGGCTTCATGCGCCGCGAGGCCGCGCCGGCCACGTGGGCGACGAACTTGCCGCGGTCTTGGGTCAGCAGTTCGACGATGGCGCCGGTCTCGCCGTGCGCCCGCGCCGACAGCACGAAGGCGTCGTCTTCCCATTCCATCACCGGGAGCGCTCCACTAGGCGGGGGTCCCCCAGGCCACGACCTTCTCCAGCACCGGCCGCCACTCGGGCTCGACCGGCAGGCCGATCACGTCGCGCAGGATCGCCTCCAGTTCGTCGACCGACAGGTCGCGCTGTTCGATCAGCGCGCCGGTGGCGTCGCGATGGGTCAGGCGGTTGTTCTTCAGCGCGAAACGGTCGGTCGGCGTCGTGCGCCCCACCGTCATGCTCCAGGTGAAGTGCGAACTGGGATGGGTGTAGGTGAAGAAGTTGGCCTGCTCGTAGTCGACCGCCGCCCAGGCGCCCTTGGCCACCTGGTAGAGCGGCGCCCAGCGGCCGGACAGGTCGGCCTGCACCTGCCGTTCGACAACCCCGTCATGCGAGGCGTCGACGATGCGGAAGGCGCCGTTGGGGCTGTGCTGCTCGCCGTCGGCGAACAGCCGCAGCGGCGCGGTCAGCACGCAGCCGCCAAAGCCCGCGTCGGCCAGCCAGGTCTCGCCTTCCAGCGTCACGCCCAGCACCTGGTGCGAGCGCGGACGCGGCGGCGCGCCCTCAGGCGCCATCCACAGCACGCGGGCCATCAGCCCCTCGACCTCGAAGCCGAGCGCCGCGAGCACCCGCTTGAGCAGGCTGTTCTGCTCGTAGCAGTACCCGCCCCGACCAGCCCCGATCAGCTTGGCGTCGACCTCGGCGGGAACGATGCTGATCCCCCGCCCCAGCAGAACATCGAGGTTCTCGAACGGGATCGCGTCCGGATGCTTCTGGCAGATGGACCTCAGCACCGCGAGCGTCGGCTCGCGCGGGCCCTCGTAGCCGATGCGGGCCAGATAGGCGTCCAGATCGACCGCCGGGGCGGCGGGTGCGGGCGTGGCGGTCGTAGTCTCGAGGGGACGCAAGAGCTGGGGCCTTCCATGACGTTCGGAGCCTCAAAGGCTGCCGGAGCCGGGCGAAGTCAACCCCGCGCCAATCGCCCGACAAGCGACCGATGGTTGAGTCAATTCACGCAGCTTGCTAAGCGCGAGCATGCGCCATGCGTACGGCGCGGTGGGGGATTGCATGATCGACACTTTCGCCAGCCCGGCCCCGCGCCGCCGGCCCAAGCCGCCGATCACCTGGCCGGCCTTCGTGCTCGTCGCGATCGCCGCGGCGGCCGCCGCGATCGCCTATGGTCTCTATCGTGGTCCGCAGTTCTCGTCGGGCTTCACCTCGAACGCGCTGACGGCGGCCTTCAACGCTGCGCTGATTCCGACCCTTCTGGGTACGCTGGCGTTCTGGTGCCTGCTCTATTTCGGCTACGTGCGCTGGAAGCACGAGGCGCGCGGCCCGGCCTATTTCAACGCTTTGCTGGCGATCATCTTCGCCTGCCTCTTCCTCAGCCCCTTCGCGCGCCACCAGGTCGAGGTCTACAAGGCCGGCGACGTGAAGGGCATGGAAGCGGCGGTAGCCAAGGTCAACGCCCGCGCCGTCGCCGAGGAACAGGCCGCCCGCGCCGAGTTGACCAAGGCTCTGGACGCCTGCGCCCGCGAGATCCGCCTTGATCCCGAAGTGCTGCTGACGGCGGGCGACCGCAAGGCGGCCCGCGAACGGATCGGGGTCGCCCGCGCCGCCGCCGAGGCCTATCACGCCGGCTATCCCGAACGCCTGGCCAAGGCCCGCGTCGCCTTCGTCGCCGCCGTCGGCCAGGCCAAGGTCTCGCAGGAGGTCGCCGCCCGCAAGATCGCCGACTTCGACGACTCGGCGAAACTGCAGGTGCACCGCAGCGCCAAGATCCAGGAATGGGAGCAGGCGCTGTTCGACGAGGCCCAGGCCGGCATCGCCGCCCTCAGCCGCTCGCCCTGGAGGCCCTACGGCGACACCCAGCTGCTGTTTTCCAGCCGCGCCGACGGCGAGGCCTTCATCCTAGCCCAGCGCGAGGCCGGCGATCTGCGACTGAAGCTCCAGTCGCTGACCGCCGGAACGGCCAACGTGGTCATCACCGACCAGCCGATGATCCTGCAGACGCGCCAGCGCAGGCCGATCGCCGACGTCTACGGCTAGACGTCGAAGTCCAGCCCCATGTCGCTGAACAGGCCGCGTTCCTCGGCCCAGTTCTCCTTGACCTTCACGTGAAGGAAAAGGTGGACCTTGCGGTCGAGGATATCCTGCAGCTCCTCGCGCGAGGCCTGGCCGATCCACTTCAGCACCTGGCCGCCCTTGCCCAAGACGATGGCGCGCTGGCCCTCGCGCTCGACATAGATGGTCTGCTCGATGCGGGCGCTGCCGTCGGCGCGCTCCTCGAACGAGGTGGTCTCCACCGAGGCCGCGTAGGGCAGTTCCTCGTGGACGCGCAGATAGATCTTCTCGCGGGTGATCTCGGCGGCCAGCAGGCGGGCCGGCAGGTCGGCCGTCTGGTCTTCCGGATAGAGCCAGGGGCTCTCCGGCATCATCGAGGCCAGCTTGGCGGTCAGGTCGTCGACGCCCGCACCGGTCTCGGCGCTGATCATGAACACGTCGGTGTAGACGCCGGTGTCGAAGAAGTCCTTGGCGACGGCCAGCAGGGTGTCGCGCTTGATGCCGTCGATCTTGTTGAGGGCCAGGATCACCTTGCGGCCGCTCTCCTTGAGCGCCTCGATGATGGTCTGGACGTCCTGCACGGCGCGGTGCTCGGCCGGGGTGGCGTTGCGCGCGCGGTCGGCCAGTTCGGCCTGCACGTCGACCAGGTGGACGGTGACTTCGGCTTCTTCCGAACCGGCCCAGGCCGAGCGCACCATGGCGCGGTCGAGGCGGCGGCGCGGGCTGAAGATCCCGGGGGTGTCGACGAGAACGATCTGGGTGTCGCCGGCCAGGGCGACGCCGCGCACGGGGAAGCGCGTCGTCTGCACCTTCTGGGTGACGATCGAGACCTTGGCCCCGACCATGCGGTTGACCAGGGTGGACTTGCCGGCGTTCGGCGCGCCGATGATGGCGGCGAACCCGGCGCGGGTGTTGGAGGTGTTTTCAGTCATTGGGCGTGCGTGTAGCACAGCAGCACTGCAAAAGCCCTCCCCCATCAAGGGGGAGGGAGAGATCGCTTTACCCGCCCACGCGCTCCAGCAGCGCCTTGGCCGCGGCCTTCTCGGCTTCCTGGCGGGACTTGCCCTTGGCGATGGCCGGATCGACGTCCTTGACGCTGACCTCGACCGTGAACTCCGGCGCGTGGTCGGGACCGGTGCGGTCGAGCACGCGATAGGACGGCAGCGGCCGACCCTTGCTCTGCGCCCATTCCTGCAAGGCGGTCTTGGGATCGCGCGGACGCCCCTGCCCGGCCCGGTCGAACTCCTCGGACCACAGGTCGAGGAACACCTTGCGGGCCAGCTCCAGTCCGCCGTCCTGGTAGAGAGCGGCCATCAGCGCCTCGCAGGCCCCGGCCAGGATCGATTCCGTCTCGCGGCCGCCGATCTTGCTGGACGAAGCCGACAGCCGCAGCGCCGGGCCCAGTTCCGCGCCCTTGGCCACGCGAGCGCAGGTCTCGCGGCTGACCAGGGCGTTGAGGCGGGGCGCCAGCTCGCCCTCCTTGGCCTTGGGGAAACGCTCGGAAAGCGCCTCGGCGGCCAGGAGCCCGAGCACCCGGTCGCCGATGAACTCCAGCACCTCGTTGTCGCGAATCTTGGCCTTGGCCCCGTCGCCGACGCTGGCGTGCGTCAGCGCCCGCTCGAGCAGTTCGCGATCCTCGAACCGATGACCGATCCGGCGCTCCAGGTCGCCGACGGCGGCGACCCGTCTGTCCTTCACGGCCATGATCTTACTTCAGCACGCGGAAGAAGCGGCTCGGGCGCGCGTCCATGAACCAGGTCCACGGCTTGAACAGGTGCGCGTCCGCGTTCCACGACAGCAGGATGATCTGCGCCTTGCCGACCAGGTTCTCGGCCGGGACGAAGCCCACGCCGATGGCGTCGCCGGTGTACTGGTCGTTCTCGTAGTTCCACTTGCAGGTCCCCGAGTCCGTCTTGAACGGCGAGATGCCCGGGTTGAAGCGGCTGTCGGCCGAGTTGTCGCGGTTGTCGCCCATGAAGAAGTAGCAGCCTTCCGGAACCTCATAGACGCCGGTGTTGTCGCCCTGCGTGTCCGGG
The DNA here is from genome assembly GCF_011043625.1 of Caulobacter sp. 602-2. GTDB lineage: Bacteria > Pseudomonadota > Alphaproteobacteria > Caulobacterales > Caulobacteraceae > Caulobacter. The sequence continues at coordinate 50,683 of NZ_JAAKGT010000006.1, read as the reverse complement.
CCTGCGTCGGCCTGGGTCAGGTAGGTGCGGCCCTCGGGCGTGGTTTCCTGGATGCGCTTCATCGGCTGGGTGAAGCCGTAGCCGCTGTCGACCAGCACGTCGGCCTGCTCCTGGCGCTTGACGGCCTGGCCGTTGATGTAGAGCGCGCCGCCACGAACCTGGATCTTGTCGCCCGGCAGGCCGACCAGGCGCTTGATGTAGTCGACATGGCCGTCGCGCGGCAGCTTGAAGACGATGATGTCGCCCCGCTTGGGCGCCGAGCCCAGGATGCGGCCCTTGAACAGCGGCGGGCTGAACGGGATCGAGTGCTTCGAGTAGCCGTACGAGAACTTCGAGACGATGATGTAGTCGCCTTGATAGAGGTTGGGCTCCATCGAGGCCGACGGGATCGTGAACGGCTGGAACAGCAGCACCCGCAGCACCAGGGCGATGCCCAGGGCATAGGCCACGGTCTTGATGATCTCGATGAATTCGTTGACGGCGCCGCCCTTTTCTTCTTCGGGGGGCGTGGTCTCGACGGCTTCGGTCATGCGCGCGGGGCTCTTTGCGAATGGGGGTCGGGCGAGCCCGACAGGTCTTGCTAGACGCGGTTGTCGTCGCGGGCAAGCACCGCCGGCGATAGTGACGCTTCGTGGCGGCCGTTTGGCGCCGGAAGGCCCGCTCGCCTTAAAGATTATTCATTGGCCGCCACGATCGGCGAATGATGTTCTTCGGCCGCCGATTTCCGGGGATACCGCCGATGCGCCCGCTCGTTCCGCTGTTCATTCTCTCCGTGGGCCTGATGGCCGCCTGGCAGGCCAGGTCGGCCGAGGTCGCGCCGCGCCCGGTGGTCGAGGACGTGGCCAAGGCGATCGCCGACAACTACTACGACGCCGCCAAGGGCGCGGCGGTGGCGCGGGACCTCCGGGCCGAGGCCGCCAAGGGCGCCTATGATCGTCTGACCGATCCTCGCGACCTGGCCACGACGCTGAGCGAGCGGCTGCGGCCGCTGGATCATCACTTCAACGTTTCGTGGTCGGCCGAGCCGGCGCCCGCCCCGCGGCCCGGGCCCGGACCAGCGCCGGCGGCCGGTCCGGCTTCCCCGCGCGTCGACCCGGCCAAACGCGCCAACTACGGAATCCGCCGGGTCGAGATCCTGAACGGCAACCTCGGCTATATCGACATGCGGATGTTCGCCCACTTCCCGTTCGGCCAGCCCGACGCCCCGGCCCGCAAGGCCATCGAGGCGGCGCTGCAGACGGTGGCCAACACCGACGCCGTCATCATCGACCTGCGCGACAACGGCGGCGGCTCGCCGGCCATGGTCGGCTACCTGACCAGCGCCTTCACGCCCAAGGGCGCCGACATCTACAACACCTTCAGGCATCGCGAGGGAACCCTGAGCGAGGCCCCGGGCGACTGGTATCCGACTCCGCGCCTGGACACGCCTCTGTACGTGCTGATCAGCGGCCGCACAGGCTCGGCCGCCGAGGCCCTGGCCTACACGCTGAAGAACGCCAAGCGCGCCGTGATCGTCGGCGAGGCTAGCGGCGGCGCGGCCAATCTCGGCGGTCCCGTGCCGCTGGCCAGCGGCTTCTCGGTCTTCGTCTCCGGCGGCTCGCCGGTCAGCCCGATCACCAAGACCAACTGGGAGGGCGACGGGGTGCAGCCCGACGTAGCCGTCCCCGCCGCGGGGGCTTTGGACGCCGCCCGCGCCCTGGCCCTGGAAGCCGTGCTGAAGACCGCGACCGGCCCCGCCGCCCAGGACGTCCGCTGGGCGCTGGAGGCCCTTCGCGCCGAAGCCGCGCCGCCGGCGACCAAGCCGTTGGCCGATTATGTCGGAGCCTACGGCGCGGTCGAGATCGTGCAGGTCGACGGTCGCCTGGCCATGAAGCGCGGTCGCCGCCCCCTCACCATTCTGCTGCCCCTGGGCGGAGAGACCTTCACCGTGGCGGGCGAGTCGAGCCGCCGCGTGGTGTTCGAGCGCGACGCCAAGGGCGCGGTCAGCGCCTTCGAGGCGATCGGCTACGAAGGCGGCGGCGCGCGCTTCCGACGCGGGACGGCGCCCATCGGATGACCGTTGAGCGAGTCCGAATTCGCGCGACAATTTAGGATTGATTTTACCTGGGCGACCCAACCTTGCGCCTATCCACATCGGGCGGGGTCGTTTCCATGCGTCAACTGAAGGCGATCGCGCCGGTCATCGCGCTGGCCGCCGCGCTCACGCTCGCGCCCCAGAGACCAGCCGCCCAGTCGCTGCCGCCGACCTCGCCGCAGCCTTCGGCCTGCGATCCTGACCGGCAGCGCTACGCGGATTCCATCGGCGTACCCTGCTCGGCCCTGCGGGCGCTCGAACCATCCTCAGCCTCGCCCAGCAAGACGCCGGCGCAGCCCGCGCGGCCGGCCCCGGTCGCGGCTCAGCCTGACCGGGCCGCCGTCGCTCCCGCCTCTGTCCAGGCACCGACGAGGCGCGCCGACAGCGGGAGCTCCCAAGCCTCTGCACCCGTCCAAGCCGCCAGGACTTCCACGCCGAGCCGCCTGGCGCTCTCTATCTCGCTGCCGTTCCGCAGTGGTGTCACGTTGGACATCAGGCGACTGGACGCTCCCGGCAAGACCGTCATCAGCCGCTCGCAAAGCCTGTACTCTAGCCCGCCGGATTTCTCCGGCGAGATCTCCGAACGCTTGACCGGCCCGGCCGCCGACATGGGCTACAGCTATGTGTCGGCGATGGACTTCAAGGCCAAGGTGATCGTCAAGGACCTGCCCGCCGGCCGCTATGAAATCCGCAGCATCCAAACCTCCACCGGAGCAGGCGGAACAATCTACCTGAAGCGAGATTTCGAAGAGCTGGGCCTCACCTTCGACATCGCGCCCGGGACGACGACCTATCTGGGCGAGTTCGGGCTTTGGAGCATCAACAGCAAGTCGCGGATCGGCCTGCAGACGACGGCCGGCGCGATCGTGGTGGTTCGCGACCAGAGCGCCCGCGACCTGCCGTTGGCCGCCCGCTCCCGAGACCTGGGAGAGGTGAAGATATCGGTCCCGGACGTCGAGCGATTGCGCCAGCCCTTGATCCAGCCCCGACTCTAGCGCCTCAGCTCGCCGGCACGGCCTCGATGATCACGAAGGCCTGGGCGTAGGGGTGGTCGTCGGTCAGCGACAGGTGGATCACCGGGACCATGCCCTCGGGGATCAGCTGGGCCAGCTTGGCCGCCGCGCCGCCGGTCAGGGCCATGGTCGGCTTGCCCGACGGCAGGTTCACCACGCCCATGTCGCCCAGATGCACGCCCTGCTTGAGGCCGGTGCCCAGGGCCTTGGAGCAGGCCTCCTTGGCGGCGAAGCGCTTGGCGTAGCTGGAGGCGCGGTCGGGCTTGCGCTCTGAGCGCCTGCGCTCGATCTCGGTGAAGACCTTGTTGGTGAAGCGCTCGCCGAAGCGTTCGAGGGTCTTCTCGATCCGCCGGATGTCGCTGAGGTCCGAACCGATGCCGATGATCACGCCGCCGCCTCCAGCCTCGCCGCGTCCATCAGGGTCCGCATGCGCAGGATGGCCTGGGGCAGGCCCACGAAGATGGCCTCGCCGATCAGGAAGTGGCCGATATTGAGCTCGACGATCTGCGGAATGGCGGCGACCGGCTTGACCGTGGCGTAGTCGATGCCGTGGCCGGCATGCACTTCCAGGCCCAGGGAGGCGGCGAAGGCCGCGCCCGACTTCAGGCGTTCCAGGATCGCGGCCGCGCGTTCGGTCTGGCCGGCGCGGGCGGCGTCGCAATAGGCGCCGGTGTGCAGTTCCACGACCTGGGCGCCGACATCGGCCGAGGCCTGGATCTGGGCGTGGTCGGGCTCGATGAACAGCGACACCCGCGCACCGACGGTGCGCAGGCGCGCGGTGGCGTCGGCGATGCGATTGGCGCCCTTCACGACGTCGAGCCCGCCCTCGGTGGTCACCTCCTCGCGCCGCTCGGGCACCAGGCAGGCCGCGTGCGGCTTGGCGTTCATGGCGATACCGACCATCTCGTCGGTGACCGCCATCTCGAAGTTCAGCGGCTTGCCGCGCTTGAGGCAGAGGTCGGTGAGGACGGCGATGTCCGCGTCGCTGATGTGCCGGCGGTCCTCGCGCAGGTGCGCGGTGATGCCGTCGGCGCCAGCCGCGAGCGCCAGCTCGGCGGCGCGCACCGGCTCGGGATAGCTCGACCCGCGCGCGTTGCGGATCGTGGCCACGTGGTCGATGTTGACGCCGAGCCGGAGCATGGGGCTCAGCCCTTCAGCCGGCGGCTGCCCGGATCCTCGATCGGGATCGCGGCCAGTTCGGGCGGCAGGGCGTCAGCCGGATAGGCCGGCACTTCGAGGCTGGCCAGCGCGATCAGCGGCACGCCGACATCGGCCTTGCCGCCCGAGCGGTCGACGATGCAGGCCGCCGCGACGACGTCGCCGCCGGCGTCCTTGATCGCCTGGATGCATTCGCGCGACGACAGGCCGGTGGTGACGATGTCCTCGACCATCACGACCTTCTGGCCGGGCTCCAGGTGGAAGCCGCGGCGGAACTTGAAGCCGCCGCCCTCGCGCTCGACATAGATCGACGGCACGTTCAGGTGACGGGCGGTCTCGTAGCCCGGGATGATGCCGCCGACGGCGGGCGAAACCGCCACGTCGACATGGCCCACGGTGGCGATGATCTTGTCGGCCAGGGCCTTGCACAGGCGCTCGCAGCGCTCGGGCCGCATGAACACCAGGTTCTTCTGCAGGAAGACGGGGCTGTGCAGGCCGCTGGAGAGCACGAAGTGGCCTTCGCGCAGGGCGCCGGCGGCGCGGAATTCGTCGAGGACGTCATCGTTGGTCATGAGGCGTGGATATAGACCAGCGCGGCGAGTCTACAAACCACCCTCAAAGGGGCGTAGGACAACGGCATGAACGACTCCCCTCCCCGCCCTCGCGTCGGTTGCGGCGCGGCCATCATCGACGCCCAGGGCCGCATCCTGCTGGTCCAGCGCCGCCGACAGCCGGAAGCCGGCCACTGGGGCCAGCCGGGCGGCAAGCTCGACTGGGGCGAGCCCGGCCGCACCTGCGCCGAGCGCGAGATCCGCGAGGAACTCGGCATCGGGATCGTCGCCGGCCCGGTGCTGGCCGTGACCGACATGATCACGGCCGACAGCCATTGGCTGGCGGTGACCTATCGCGCCGACGGCTGCGTGGGCGAACCGGCCATCCAGGAGCCGGAAGCCCTCGCCGACTGGGGCTGGTTCGCGCTCGACGCCCTGCCCTCCCCCCTGACCCAGGCGACGCAGGACGCCGTGGCGGCCCTGCGCGGCGCGAACTGAACTTTTTTCGGCGGGTCGCGTCACACACGCGGACCTTGCCTCGTCATGGCGGCGCAACCCTCTTGAAAGGAGACCCGCCATGACCGCCAAGCTCGATCCCTTCGCCGCCGCTCCGGCCGTGATGAAGTCGTGGTTCACCGCCTCGACCGTCATCGCCGCCAGCCTGGAGCCGAGCCTGATCGAACTGGTCAAGATCCGCGCCTCGCAGATCAACGCCTGCGCCAACTGCATCAACATGCACACGGCCGAAGCCCGCGCCCAGGGCGAGACCGAGCAGCGCATCTACCTGCTGTCGGCCTGGCGCGAGGCCCCCTGCTACACGCCGCGCGAACGCGCCGCCCTGGCCTGGACCGAGGCGCTGACCCGCCTGTCGGAAGGCCACACGCAGGAAGTCGCCCATGCCGCGCTGGCGGCCGAGTTCACGCAAGAGGAGCAGGTCAAGCTGACCCTGATGATCAACGTCATCAACGGCTGGAACCGCCTGGCGGTGGGCTTTGGCCTCTGGATCGAACAGCCGGCCAAGGCGGCGGCTTGATCTGCAGCGACAGACGCGGGGTCAGCCCCGCGTCCGGTCCACCGTCTCGACCGACGGGCAGGTGCGCAACGCCGCCGAGATGTTGGTCAGGTGCTTGGCGTCGCGCACCTCGACGTCGATGTCGGTGTCGAAGAAGTCGCTCTGCCTGTGATGCATGCGCAGGTTGACGATGTTGCCGCCCGCCTCGCCGATGATCGTGCAGACCTGGCCCAGCACGCCGGGCGCGTTGCCGATGGTGGCGTGCAGGCGGGCCAGCGAGACGGTGTCGCGCTCGGCCTCGGGCGTCCAGTTCAGATCGCGCCAGAGGTCCTCGCGGTCCTCGTACTCGGCCAGCTTGGGACAGTCGATGGTATGGACGTCCAGTCCACCGTCCTGATCCTTGGCGCTGTCTTCGCGCAGGATGCCGACGATGCGGTCGCCCGGCACCGGGCTGCAGCAGTGGGCGAAGTGCAGTGAAACGCCGGGGGTCAGCCCGCCGCCGCGCACATAGAGCCGCGCGCCCTTGCCGCCCTCGATCTTGCGGCGCGCCGTGGCCGCCTCGCGATCGGCGTCGACCATGCCCGGGAACGCAGTTTCCAGCACCTGGCTGGGGGTGACCCGGCCGCGGCCGACGGCGTCGAACAGGGCCTCTTCGCTCTCCAGCGCGAACCGCTCGAGGATCGGCCGCAGCGACACGTCCTTCAGGTTCTTGCCGGCCCGCTCGAAGATCTGCTCGACCGACACCCGGCCCAGGCGCAGGAACTCTTCCTTCTCGGTCTGGCGGATGTGACGCCGGATGGCCGAGCGGGCCCTCCCGGTCACCGTCAAAGAACGCCAATCGGGCGGCACCACGGGCTTGGAGCCGCGGATCACCTCGACCACGTCGCCGTTGGTCAGGATGGTGCGCAGCGGCTTCAGCTCGCCGTTGATCTTCACACCGATGCAGGTGTCGCCGACGCTGGTGTGAACCGCGTAGGCGAAGTCCAGCGGCATCGCGCCCCGCGGCAGGCTGACCAGCTTGCCCTTGGGGGTGAACACGAACACCTGATCGAGGAACATCTCGAGCTTGGCGTGCTCGACCAGTTCCTCGCTGTCGCCGCCGTGTTCGAGCACCTGGACCAGCTGGCGCAGGTTGGCCAGCGGGTCGCGGCCGCCGGCGGCCTCCATGCCTTCCAGGTCGAGCCCGTACGAGGCGTCCTTGTAGCGGAAGTGGGCAGCCACGCCCTCTTCGTTCACCCGGTCCATCGACTCGGTGCGGATCTGCATCTCGATGCGCATGCCGCGCGGCCCCACCACCGTGGTGTGCAGCGAGCGGTAGTTGTTGCGCTTCGGCGTCGAGATGAAGTCCTTGAAGCGGTCGGGCACGCTGGACCAGGCGCGGTGAACCACGCCCAAGGCGCGGTAGCAGTCCTCCTCGCTGTCGACGATCACGCGGAAGGCGTAGATGTCGGACATCTGCGAGAAGCCGATCGACTTGCGCTGCAGCTTGCGCCAGATCGAATAGGGAGCCTTTTCCCGGCCAAAGACGCGGGCCGGCAGATTGGCTGACTCCAGGCGCGCCAGGATTTCCTGACTCACCAGCTGAACCGCCCCGCCCTGCTCTTCCCGCAGCTTTTCCAGCCGCCGGACGATGGCGTCCCGGGCGACCGGGTTGGTGTGCTGGAAGGACAGCTCCTCCAGCTCGGTGCAGATGCGGTGACAGCCGATGTTGCGGGCCAGCGGCGCATAGATGTCGCGCGTCTCGCGCGCGATGCGCTCGCGCTTGGCCTGGTTCTTGATGAAGTGCAGCGTCCGCATGTTGTGCAGACGGTCGGCCAGCTTGACCAGCAGGACGCGCACGTCCTTGGAGATGGCCAGGATGAACTTGCGCAGGTTCTCGGCCTGGCGGGTGTGCTCGGCCTGCAGCTCCAGCTTCGAGAGCTTGGTGACGCCCTCGACCAGTTCGGCGATCTCCTCGCCGAACAGCTTGCCGATCTCTTCCTTGGTGACCGGCGTGTCCTCGATGACGTCGTGCAGCAGCGCCGTGACGATGGTCGCGGTGTCGAGCCGGTACTCGGTGAGGATGCCCGCCACCTCGATCGGGTGGGCGTAGTAGGGGTCGCCGCTGGCGCGCGTCTGGCTGCCGTGCATGCGCATGGCGAAGACGTAGGCGCGGTTGAGCAGGGCCTCGTCGGCCGTGGGATCGTAGGCGTGGACGCGCTCGATCAGCTCGTACTGGCGAAGGAACTTGCGCGGCTTGGGCGCCGGCGGAGCCTCGGGCGCTGCGGCCTGGGGCTCAGACGAAGACGCGCCCGAATCCCCCCCTGGTGAAGGAGAGGATTCGGGCGCGCGTTCGGACGGAGCGGCGGCGGGCGCCGCTTCGATGATCAGAGGGTCTGCGCCGTCGGGGCTCAGTACCGCTCCTCCTGACCGCCGTCGCGGTCGCTTTGCAGCGCGCGAACGAGTTCCAGTTCGCTCATCTGCATGTGGGTCGGGTCGGCCAGCAGGGCGAGGGTTTCGGCCTCTTCCTCGGCTTCCGAGTGCTCGTCGACGCGCTGCAGCGTGGTGATCAGGTGCTCCTTGAGCCCCTCGTGATCGATCACGTCGTCAGCGATCTCGCGCAGGGCGACGACCGGGTTCTTGTCGTTGTCGCGATCGACCATCAGGGCCGCACCGGCCGAGATGCCGCGAGCGCGATGCGCCGACAGCAGGACGAGCGCGAAGCGGTTCGGAACCTTCTCGACGCAATCTTCGACGGTGACGCGGGCCATGAATTCCTCGGGCTGACCGTAAGGTCTCGCAAAATAGGGCTCCGTGCGGCGTCACGCAACGCCGCTTCGGTTGTCACCCAGCTTTCGCGAGGCGGCGTGTATGCCTTTTCCGAAAAGCAAAGTCCAGCGCGGCCGTAGATTTCCCGAAGATCAGCCGACGGGACGGGCGTCGCCCCCCACCTCAGCGTCGGCGGCCAGCAGTACGGCGCTCTTGCCCAGCACCGGATGGATCCAGTCCGGCGCCACCTCCGCCAGGGGGCCCATGACGAACAGGCGCTCGTGGGCGCGGGGATGGGGCAGGACGAGGTTTCCGTCCATCACCGTGCGGCCGTGGGCGATCAGGTCGAGATCCAGCGTGCGGGCGGCGTTGCGCTCGGACCGGGCGCGGCCGAACGCGGCCTCGACGCGGTGCAGGGCCGCCAGCGCCCCGGCGGGCGAAAGCTCGGTCTCCACCAGCGCCACGCCGTTCAGATAGGCGGGTCCCGAAGGATCCGGCCAGGCGGCCGACGTCCACCAGCCGGAACGGGCGACCACCGCCAGCCCTTCGCCGGCCAGCGCCGCCACGGCGGCCTCCAACAGAGCCTCGCGACTCGTGTAGGCTCCGGGCAGATTACAGCCGAGGGCGACGACCACGGCCGCGTCCCGACCATTTTTATCCAGCCGATTTTTCAAGGAATTAGACCCGTGACCTTCTATCCGACCGAGCGGCTGGCGCTGTTCATCGACGGGGCCAACCTCTATTCCGCCGCCAAGGCGCTGGGCTTCGACATCGACTATCGAAAGCTCCTCGACGAGTTCAAGAAGCGCGGCCTGCTCGTGCGCGCCTACTACTACACCGCCATCGCCGAGAACGACGACTACTCGCCGATCCGTCCGCTGGTGGACTGGCTGGACTACAACGGCTTCACCCTGGTGACCAAGCCGGCCCGCGAATACACCGACAGCCAGGGCCGCAAGCGCTGGCGCGGCGACATGGACATCGAGATCGCGGTCGACATGCTGCAGATGGCCGACACGGTCGACCACCTGTTGCTGTTCTCGGGCGACGGCGACTTCCGCGCCCTGGTCGAGGCCGTGCAGCGCAAGGGCCGCCGCGTCACCGTCGTCTCGACCATGAAGAGCCAGCCGCCGATGACCAGCGACGACCTGCGCCGGCAGGCCGACAACTTCGTCGACCTGGCCGACCTGGGCAACATCATCGGCCGCCCGCAACGCGCGCCGCAGCAGCGCTACGCCTCGACCGACCAACGCACCCCGGCCGAGCGCGAAGCCGAAGACGAGTACTGAGAACGAGCCGACGCCATGCAGCATTCCAACATCGCCGGCGAGGTCGTCCCCTCCCCGGCCGAACCGCCGCGCGACTGCCCGCTGTGCCCGCGCCTGGTGGCCTATCGCCGTGAGAACCAGGAGCTCTATCCGGACTACTTCAACGGCCCGGCCCCCTCGTTCGGCGACAAGGACGCCCGCCTGCTGGTCGTGGGCCTTGCACCCGGCCGCAAGGGCGCCAACCGCACCGGCCGGCCGTTCACCGGCGACTACGCCGGCACGCTGCTCTACGAGACGCTCATCAAGTACGGCTTCGCCACCGGCAGGTTCGAGGCGCGCATCGACGACTCCCTGCAGCTTGTCGGCGCGGCGGTGACCAACGCGGTGCGCTGCGCCCCGCCCGGCAACAAGCCCGAGACCAGCGAGGAGAACACCTGCCGCCCGTTCCTGAAGGCGCGGCTGGACATGTTCCCCAACCTCAAGGCCATCGTCACCCTGGGCGACGTCTCGCGGCGCAATGTGCTGAAAACCCTGGGCCTGAAGGCCTCGGCCGGCATCCCCGGCCACGGCTCGGAGTTCCAGGCCGGCCCCTACCGCATCTTCAACAGCTATCACTGCTCGCGGCTCAACACGAACACCGGACGCCTGACGACGCCGATGTTCGAGGAGCTGTTCGCGCGGGTGAAGGCCTACGTGGATGCGGCCGACTAGGCCGCAAGCCTGGCCCGGTCGAGGCTGACCGTGCCGCCGGTCGTCAGCAGGATCACCAGTCGCCGCCCGCAAATCTCGATCGGGAACTCGATGGCGCCGTCCTGGCGCAGCTCGCCCTTGCGCAGCCCCAAGAGACCGCCCGCGAGCAGGCCGGAGATGGGCTCGATGCAGGTTCGCACCGCCGCATCGACGTCTTCGAGCGCCATCGGCTTACCGACCGCCACCACCTCGCGCACGGCCAGCGACAGGCGGGTGAATCCCAGGAAGAGGCCCCGCGTCAGCAGCTGGCCGATGGCCTGGCGCACGATCCCGGCGATATGCGCCTCGTTGATCAGCAGCGTGCTCAGATAGCCGAACACCTTGCCCTTCAGCGCCCGCACCACGCCCGCGATCCTGGCGGCGCGGGCCGCCGGAGCCTCGCCCTCGCCAGCCAGCGCGACGTAGATTTCCACGTGGTCGGCGAACTCGGCCGGCGTGCTGGAAACGGTCAGGGCGAAGGCCGCCGCTTCCCTGGCCAGCTCGGCGTCCACACCGCTCAGCACATCGGCCAGCGCGAGGACGGCCACATGCGCCGGATAGTCCATGATCTGGAACACCGGCGCATCGCCGACGCCGAGAGTCGCCAGGAAAGCCGGGCCGGCCGCCAGATCGGCCTGGGTCAGCAAACCGTGCTCGACCAGCACAGCCCGCGCCTTGGCCAGCGCCTCTTCGCCGCCTGCCTGCTCGGCCGCCACCAGCGCCTTCAGCGCGTCGATCTCCAGCGTGACCAGCTTGGCCGAGCACACCTGCAGCCCCAGGGCCGGCAGCAAGATCAGAGCGCTGTCATGCAGGTCCGGCACGGCGCCGAGAAGCCCCTCTTCGTCTGCGAAGGCGAAGTGGGCGTTGCTGTCGCGTATCGCCCAGGCCAACCACTCCGGACCCGAAGGGATCAGGTTGAGCACCAGCCGGCAGCGCTCCGAAAAGGCTTCGGGCGTCTGGACCGTACGACCAAGCAACGAAAGAACCATGCGACGAACTCCCTGAACTGCGCACCGCGCGCCTCGCACAAAACGAGCGTCGCGGCGCTTCACAACCGGAGTTATCAGCCAAGGTCACTACCGAGAGATGACCGCGGATAGAGCTATCGCTTGGTCGCCCACCCGTTGTCGGCCATCCAGTCGCGCAACCGCTCAGGCCAGGCCCTGATGGCGACCTTGTCGGTGCGGAATCCCATGTTGAAGGCGTGGCCGCCGCTCTGGAACAGGTGGAACTCGACCGGAACCCTGGCGGCGCGGAACTTCGAAAGCAGCTCCACCGGCGGCGCCGAGCAGCACTCGTCATCGTCGGCCGCCAGGATGAAGGCCGGCGGTGTATCGGCCGGGATCTTGTCGGGAATACCGGCCGGGCCGGGATAGATCAGCACCTGGAAGTCGGGCCGGCCGCTGACGGCGTCCACCGCGTCGACCTTCGGGTCCTTCGCCGTCGAGCCGTAGACCGCCAGGTCGACGACCTCGCCGCCGCCGGAAAAGCCCATCAGGCCGATCTTCTTCGGGTCCACGCCGAACTCGGCGGCGCGCGAACGGACGAGCCGCACCGCCCGCACCGCGTCCTGTCGGGCGTGGTCGATGACGTAGGGCGAGCCCTCTTCCTGGCTGAGGCGGTACTTCAGCACGAAGACCGCCACGCCCATGGGATTCAGCACCTTGGCGACGTCGGTCCCTTCCGGATGGATGACCAGCATCTTGTGACCACCGCCCGGCAGCACGATCACCGCCGCCCCCGTCGCTTTGCCGGCCGGCGGCAGATACGCGGTCACCGAAGGATCGTTGATCGACTTGGCCCAGTACTCGGCTGACTGCTCGGGTATGGCCTTGCGCGCCTCGAAGCCCGGCGCGCCGTTCGGCCACAGGGCCACGCGCTGCTGGGCGTGCGCCAGGGCGGGCAGGGTCAGGGCGGCGGCCAGGATGAAGGCGAACCGGTTGATCATGGTGTCATCCCCAAGGTTGTCACGCCCTGCGTCCTTCGAGGCTCGCCGCCGGCTCGCACCTCAGGATGAGGGTCTCATTGCACTGAATTCCTCATCCTGAGGCGCCCGCGCAGCGGGCCTCGAAGGACGCAGGGCCTTAAAGCTTCACCGTCCGACCTTCGCGGGCGGACTGATAGATGACCTCGATGATCCGCAGGTCCTTCAGTCCCTCCTCGCCCGGCACGATCGGGTCGCGACCGGTGAGGATGCATTCCGACAGGTGATCCAGCTGGCCGGCGAACTGGCTCTTCTTCACCGGCGGCGGCGTGCGGGGCCTTGCCTGGCCGTCGAGATTGGCCCGCATGGCCTGGCCGCCGTAGCTGGTGGCCGGATCGATCTCGACCCAGCCCTTGGGGCCCGAGACCCGATAGCGGTTGCAGTTGGCGCTGTAGGTCGAGACGCAGTTCGCCGTCGCCCCTGACGGAAACAGCAGCTGGAAATTGATGGTGTCCTCGACCTCGGCGAACACCGGATTAGAGCGGTCCGTCGACTCCATGGCGTTGACGGCGATCGGCTCCTCGCCGGTCAGGTAGCGGGCGGCGTTGAGGCTGTAGATGCCGATGTCCATCAGGCTGCCCCCGCCCGACAGCGCCTTCTTCACCCGCCACATGTTCGGATCGCTGGCGGTCCAGCCGTGATCGGCGACGATGGTGGCCACCGGCCCCAGCGCCCCGCCCCGCGCCAGGGCGATGGCGTCGAGATTGTGCGGCTCGAAGCGGCTGCGATAGCCGATCATCAGCTTGCGACCAGCGGCCTTGCAGGCGGCGATCATCGCCTCGCAATCGGCGACCGAGGTCGCCATCGGCTTTTCGCACATCACGTGCTTGCCCGCCTTGGCCGCCCGCTCGGTGAAGGTGCGGTGCAGGCTGTTGGGCGTGACCACATAGACGATGTCGACGGCCGGATCGTCGATGATCCGGTCGAAGGTCTCATAGGAATATCGGCTCTTTTCCGGGATCCCGTACTGGGCGCCGTACTTGGCGAGCTTCTCCGGCGTCCCGCTGACCAGGGCCGTCAGCTTCGAGTGCTCGCACTCGGTGAACCGCGGCATGATGATCTGGGTGGCGTAGTAGCCCAGACCCAGCATCGCGTAGCCGAGCTTGCGGCCTTCGGCCTTGGCCTGGGCCGGCGCGGCTGCGGGAGCCGTCGCGGCCATGGCGCCGGCGGCGAGGCCGGCCTGCATGAACGTGCGCTTGTTCATCACCCTCGCCTCTCCTTGTCTTGCTACCAGACCAGTCCGGTCGTCTTCAGCCGCACCCGCGCCAGGGTCTTGTCGGCGGTCAGGAACAGCGTCTTGCCGTCCTCGCCGAAGGCGCAGTTGGCGATCGGGCCGCCAGTCTCGATGACGCCGATCAGCTCGCCCGCCGGGGTGATCACCAGCACCCCGCCCGGGCCAGTGGCGTAGAGACGCCCTTCGGTGTCCAGGCACATGCCGTCGGGAAGCCCCGGGCAGCCGGCCTTGTGCAGGGCGGCCGCGTCGAAGAACACCTTGCGCGAGGTCGGCAGACCGTCGGCGCCAAGGTCGTAGGCCATGATCACCGGCCCGTTCGGATCCGAGACCGCCACGTAGAGGCGCTTCTCGTCGGGGCTCAGGGCCACGCCGTTGGGGAAGGTCAGCTTGTCGTCGACCACCGCCAGCGAGCCGTCAGCGCGCAGCAGGTAGACGCCGTTGAAGGGCTGTTCCTTGACCGGCGAGGCGTCCAGCCCCTCCAGGCCGTAAGGCGGATCGGTGAAGTAGATCGCGCCCGACTTGGCCACCGCCAGGTCGTTGGGGCTGTTGAAGCGCTTGCCCTGATAGCGGTCGACCACCACCGAGCGCGCCTTGGTCTTCAGATCCAGCTTGGTGATCGCCCGGTAGCCGTGATTGCAGACCAGCAGGTCGCCGTGCGCGTCCAGGGCCATGCCGTTGGAGCCCGGCTCGCGGAAGATCTTGGTCGGCGGGCCGTCATAGCCCGAGGGCTGCAGGAAGACGCTTTTGCCGTCCTTCTGGCTCCACCGGTACATGACGTTGGCCGGCACGTCGGAGAAAACGAGGTACTGGCCGTCCTTCACCCACACCGGCCCCTCAGACCAGACGAAGCCGTCGGCCAGCTTCTCGATCTTGGCGTCGGCGGCGATCACGGCGTCGAGCGCGGGAGACAGGCGTCGGATGGAGCCCAGGGTCTGGACGGCGGCTTGGGCGGACATGGAAAGGCCTCCGGCGGCGAGTGCGGCGCCGGCTCCCAGAGCCAGCGTGACGGTGCGGCGCGTCGCGGTCATACGTCGAGGCCTCCCTTGTGGTTCTTGCTTATGACAGCGATGTCATAGCAATGCCCGCCCAGGTTGGCGAGACGCCTTTCGCAGCGCGCCGCGCGATTTTGAGGATCAGGAGCGGACGCGCGGCACGCAGTCCAGCCAGCGGGCGTAGGCCGCCTCGCGGGCGTGGACGGGCATGGCGGGCCGAAGATCCTCGGCCGAGGGACGCGCCTTGGCGGCCGCCTCCAGCGAGTCGTAGAGCCCTGCTCCCAGACCGGCGAACAACGCCGCGCCCAGCGCCGTGGTCTCCTGGTAGCTGGAGCGAGCCACCGGCAGGCCGGTCAGGTCGGCCAGGCGCTGGCTGAACCAGGCGCTCTTGGACATGCCCCCGTCGATCCTCAGCTGCGCCTCGCCGGCGAAGGCGTCCGGCGCATCGGCGCGCATGGCTTCGATCAGGTCGCGGCTCTGCAAGGCGCAGGCGTCGTAGGTGGCCGCGGCGATCTCGGGCAGGCCGGCGTCGCGGGTCAGACCGAAGATCGCGCCCCGCGCCTTGGCGTCCCACCAGGGCGCGCCCAGGCCGGTGAAGGCCGGCACGACGACGACCCCATGGTCGGCCTTAGCCGCCCGGGCCAGGGCCTCGGCCGCGCGCGGGCCGCCGGTGATCCCCAGCCCCTCGCCCAGCCACTGGATCGCCGCGCCGGCCACGAAGATCGAGCCTTCCAAGGCGTAGGTCGCCTGGCCATCCACGCGAGCGGCCACCGTGGTCAGCAGGCGAGAGGCCGACACGGCCCTGGTCGCACCGGTGTTGATCAGCATGAAGCAGCCGGTGCCGTAGGTGGCCTTCATCTCGCCGGGGCGGATGCAGCCCTGCCCCATCAGCGCCGCCTGCTGGTCGCCGGCCACGCCGCGGATCGGCAGCGGCCGGCCCAGCACCGACGCGCCGACCTCTCCGAAGTCGGCGGCGCAGTCGAGCACCTGCGGCAGCAGCGAGCGCGGCACGCCGAACAGCGCCAGCATCTCGTCCGACCAGTCCTGCCGCTCGATGTCGAACAGCAGGGTGCGCGAGGCGTTGGTGGCGTCGGTCACGTGCCGCGCGCCGCCCGTCAGCTTCCAGATCGTCCACGCATCCATCGTGCCGGCCAGCAGTTGCCCCGCCTCGGCCCGGGCGCGGGCGCCGGGCACGTTGTCGAGCAGCCAGGCGATCTTGGTCGCGGAGAAATAGGGGTCGAGCAGCAGGCCGGTGACGGCGGTCACCCGGGCCTCCTTGCCGTCCTTGCGCAGCTTTTCGCAGGCCTCGGCCGTGCGGCGGTCCTGCCAGACGATGGCTGGGTGGATCGGGCGCCCCGTGACCTTGTCCCAGACCACCACCGTCTCGCGCTGGTTGGTGATGCCCAGGGCGACGACCTCGTCGAGCGCCGCACCCGAGGTTTCGACCGCCTCGCGGATAACCGCCACGCAGGCGGCGGCGATCTCCTCGGCGTCGTGCTCGACCCATCCGTCATGGGGATAGCTCTGGCGCAGAGGGCGTCCGGCTTCGGCCACCGCCCGGCCCTCGTGGTCGAACAGGATGGCCCGGGTGCTGGTCGTTCCCTGGTCCAGAGCCAGGATCAGTGCTCGCCCCATACGCGTTTCCTCTTTCACATCCCCGGATTCACCTGCGACAGAGCGCCGCTAGTCTCCAGGTTCCGTGGCTTGACCTGTTTAAGCATGTTTTCATCTGGGAACACCAAGGTAGCCACAGTTCCGTTTGGCGCCCGAGGAGGGTCGTGAGCCAAGCCGCACAGACCGCCGCGCTTCTTGCCCTGGCCCGCAGCCGCGAGCCGGAAGACCGCGAACGCCTGCTCGCCGGCATCGTCGACCTCTGCGAAACGGGCGAGGCCGAGGGCAAGCCGGCCGCGCCCGAAATCCAGGTCCTGCTCGATTCGATCTTCATGACCCTGGTGGTCGAGGCCGAGCGCGAGATTCGCCAGCGCCTGGCCGAGCGCCTGGCCGATGCGGCCTGGGCCCCGTCGGCCCTGGTCAACATCCTGGCCCTCGACGAGATCGAGATCGCCCGTCCGATCATCGCCCGCAGCCCGGTGCTGCAGGACCACGACCTGATCCGCCTGCTGGTCCAGGCGACGCTGGAGCACCAGATCGAGGTCGCCCGCCGGCCGGGCCTGCGCGCGCCGGTGGTCGAGGCCATCCTCTCCCAGAGCGAGCCGGCCGTGCTGACCGCCCTGGCCGGCAACGCCAGCGCCGAGATCAACCAGGACGCCATGGGCCGCCTGGTGGCCCAGGCCAAGGAGGTCGTGGCCCTGCGCTCGCCCCTGGCCCGCCACCCGGGCCTGTCGCCCCTGCTGGCCGAGCAGCTCTATCTGTGGGTCGGGCGCGCCCTGCGCGAGGCCCTCACCGGTCGCTTCGACCTGGATCCGGCCAGGATGCAGGCCGCTGTCGACGAGGCCACTCACGCCGCCCACCTGGGCCTGCAGCCCTCCGCCCCCGCGGCGCTCGCCATCGAGGACGAGGCCGATCGCGAAGAGATGGAGGCGGCGCTGGTCGAAAAGCTCGACGCCGCCGGCCAGCTGCGCCCGGGCTACCTGCTGCGGGTGCTGCGCGAAGGCCGCCTGCCCCTTTTCGTGTTCGCCATGGCCCGCCTTGGCCGTTTCGACGTGCGCCAGGTGCGCCGCGCCATCGACAGCAACCGTCCTGAACTGCTGGCCCTGGCCTGCTCGGCCGTCGGCATCGACCGCAGCGTCTTTCCGACCATCCTCGAGCACGTGCGCCAGCTGAACGGCGGACGCCCCGGCGGCGGCGCGGAGGCCGCCCGCAGGGCCAGCGGCGCCTTCGGCCCGTTCCGCCCCGACATCGCCGCCATGGCTTTCCGCCAGGCCGTCAGCGCCGCCTGACGGAGCCCGCGAGACCGCCGTTTGACAAGCAAGCGGCTATCCCGCCACTTGGGGCGGCATGTTCCAAGCCCAGCCGTACTCGACTCGCCTGACCTTCAAGGCCAGCGACCGCCCCGAAGCCCAGGAGGCCCGCGAGCGCCTGGCCGCCCGCTACGGCGACGCCGGTGACGACGCCCAGATCGTCGTCGCCCTGGGCGGCGACGGCTTCATGCTGGAAATGCTGCACGAGACGATCCTGAACCAGAAGCCGATCTACGGCATGAACCGCGGTTCGGTCGGCTTCCTGATGAACGAGTACAGCGAGGACGAACTGCTGGCGCGGATCAACGCCGCCGAACGCGCCGTCATCCACCCGCTCGCGATGGTCGCCATCGACTCGCGCCGTCGCCATCACCGGGCGCTGGCGATCAACGAGGTCTCGATGCTGCGCCAGACCCGCCAGACGGCCAAGCTGCGCATCTCGATCGACGGCAAGGTGCGGATGAGCGAACTGGTGTGCGACGGCGCCCTGGTGGCCACGCCGGCGGGCTCGACGGCCTACAACCTGTCGGCTCATGGACCGATCATTCCCCTGGACGCCCGCGTGCTGGCCCTGACCCCGATCAGCGCCTTCCGCCCGCGTAGGTGGCGGGGCGCGCTTTTGCCGCAGAGCGCGAGGGTGACGTTCGAGGTCCTGGAATGCGATAAGAGACCCGTCAGCGCCGTGGCCGACAATTATGAAGTCCGCGACGTCGTCGAGGTGCATATCTCCGAGGACCGGGGTTCGACCCTGTCGATGTTGTTCGACGCGGGCCGCAGTCTCGAGGAGCGCGTACTGACAGAACAGTTCTCGGCCTAGCCGGGAACGTCGGAAACCCGACACGGGCCTGTGGAGTGAAACCTTCGTCTCACTCATTGTTAACGCCTGTCGTGTGACCGTTCCCTAAGTAACGCCGACGGGGAGGCGACCCGATGAACAAGCCCACCGCTGAGGTGATCCAGGTGCCGAACATGCTCAAGCTCAAGGTGGGCGGACGCGGCGGTATCGACATGGCCGCAATCGCCAAGGCCGAAGCCGCGCTCAAGAGCCTGTCGGGCAATTTCGCCCAATGGCTCAACGACGAGATCGTCAAGCTGGAAGCCGCCCGCCAGGGCGTGCGCGCCGACGGCCTCAACGCCCAGACCGTCGAAACCCTCTATCTGCGCGCCCACGACCTGAAGGGCCTGGGCGCCACCTACGAATTCCCGCTGATCACGCGCCTGGCGGCCTCGCTGTGCAAGCTGATCGACGACCCGGCCACCCGCCTTTCGGCCCCGATGTTCCTGGTCGACGCTCATATCGACGCGATCAAGGCCTGCGTGCGCGACGACATCAAGACCGACGAGCACCCCGTGGGCCGCGCCCTGGCGCTGGAGCTGGAAGGCCGCGTGGCCGAGTACCTGGCCGGCTGACCGGTCGCGACCAGCATCGAAGACAAGAAAGCCGGGGCTCGCGCCCCGGCTTTCTTCGTTTCGGACCTAGCCCTACGCCTCGACGCCGTAGATGTCGAAGTCCAGTCGCAGCCCCCGTTCACCCAGCGCGGCCAGGGTCTCGGGCCGCAGGTCCACCCCGTCGTTGCCGCTCGCCAGGAACAACCCGCAGAACACGTCGGCCTTGTAGCGCGCGACGAGCGCCCGCCAGGCGTCGAGGTCCTGCGACAGCGCGCCCAGAAGCTCGCTGATCTGGCCGTCGAGGTCTCCGGATCGCTCGGCTCGCGCTTCCAGTCGCCAGGATCCGGTCGGTGCGACCTTCTCCACGCCGCGGGAGGTTCGCCAGCTATCGCCCTTGCGCACCCCGACGGTCGGCTTTGCGCCCAAACGCTCGGAAACCTCCGCCGGATCAAGGTCGTCGCCGAAGAAGCGAAGCGTGGCCTCGGTCCGCTGCAGCGCTCCCACCGCGCGGCCCCTCGTCTACTCGCCGATGCCGTTCAGGCGCTTGGCGGCCAGGACGGTGTTGGCCAGCAGGCAGGCGATGGTCATGGGACCGACGCCGCCCGGCACCGGGGTGATGGCGCTGGCGACGGCCTTGACCTCGTCGAAGGCCACGTCGCCCACCAAGCGCGTCTTGCCATCGTCCTTGGGAATGCGGTTGATGCCGACGTCGATGACCACCGCGCCGGGCTTGACCCAGTCGGCCTTGACCATCTGCGGACGGCCGACGGCGGCCACGACGATGTCGGCTTCGCGCACGACGGCCGGCAGGTCCTTGGTGCGCGAGTGGGCGATGGTGACGGTGCAGTCGGCGGCCAGCAGCAGCTGGGCCATCGGCTTGCCCATCAGGTTCGAGCGACCGATGACCACGGCGCGCTTGCCCGACAGATCGCCCAGCTGGTCGCGCAGCAGCATCATGCAGCCGGTCGGCGTGCAGGGCGTCAGGGCCGGCAGACCGCTGGCCAGACGCCCTGCGTTGGCCACGGTCAGGCCGTCGACGTCCTTGTCGGGCGAGATGGCGGCGACCACGGCGGCCTGGCTGATGTGGTCGGGCACCGGGAACTGCACCAGCACGCCGTGCACGGCCGGATCGGAGTTCAGCCGCTCGACCAGGGCCAGCAGTTCGGCCTGGCTGGTCTGCGCCGGCAGGCGATGGGTCTCGGAGTGCATGCCCGCCTCGAGGGTCTGCTCGCCCTTGCTGCGCACATAGACCTGGCTGGCCGGATCCTCGCCCACCAGCACGACGGCCAGGCCGGGCGTCAGGCCGTGCTCGGCCTTCAGGGCCGCGACCTCGGCGGCGATGGTCTGGCGCAGGCGGGCGGCGAAGGCCTTCCCGTCGATGATGGCGGCGGCGTGGGTCATGGGGGCGCTCCTGTGCGCGCTCCCCTAACGTCTCGCCCGCTGGCGTGCAACGCCCAAACGGGCGCGAGGTTTGCGTCATAGCGCTGGCGTGAGCGTCGTTCTTTCGTGCTAGAGCCAGAACGATGGAATCCGCTTCCGCCGCGCTTCGCGCCGACGTCGTCCTGGTGGGCGGCGGACTGGCCAACAGCCTGGTCGCCCTGCGCCTCAAGGCGCTGCGTCCGGGCCTGCGCGTGCTGTTGCTGGAGCGCGAGGCGACCATCGGCGGCGAGCACACCTGGTGCCACTTCGAAACCGATGTCGACGCGGCCATCGGCGGCTGGCTGCGGCCGCTGATCGTGCATCGCTGGACCGGCTACGAGGTGCGCTTTCCCGCCCACAGCCGCCGCCTGCCCACGCCCTATCTGGCCATCACCTCGAAGC
Organism: Caulobacter sp. 602-2; assembly: GCF_011043625.1. Taxonomy (GTDB): domain Bacteria; phylum Pseudomonadota; class Alphaproteobacteria; order Caulobacterales; family Caulobacteraceae; genus Caulobacter. Next base: position 29,789 of record NZ_JAAKGT010000006.1, on the reverse strand, counting down.
GCCTGCACGAGGTGGCGACCCGCGTCCTCGGCGCCGACGCCTGGACCAGCGTCGCCGTGGTCGACGTCAATCCGCACCAGGTGACCCTGGCCGACGGCCGCCGCATCGTCGCGGGCGCGGTGATCGACGGACGCGGCGCGCGGCGCAGCAAGCGCCTGGCGCTGGGCTGGCAGAAGTTCGTCGGCCAGGACCTGCGCCTTTCCACGCCCCACGGCCTTTCGGCGCCGATCATCATGGACGCCACGGTGTCTCAGACCGACGGCTACCGCTTCGTCTACGTCCTGCCGCTGGACGCCCACCGCCTGCTGATCGAGGACACCCGCTACAGCGACGGTCCGGGCCTGGACCGGGCCTCGCTCAGCGCCGCCATCGCCGACTACGCGCGCGGCCAGGGCTGGACGATCGAGGCGGTCGAGCGCGAGGAGCACGGCGTGCTGCCGATCGCCCTTGGCGGCGACATCGACGCCTACTGGCGGGAAGCCCGGCCGCAGGTGGCCGAGGTCGGCCTGCGCGCCGCCCTCTTCCAGCCGACCACCGGCTATTCCCTGCCCGACGCCGCCCGGCTGGCCGACAAGATCGCCGCCCTGCCCCGCATCACCAGCGCCAGCGTCCGCGCCTGCGTCGAGGCCCATTCCAAGGCGACCTGGCGCAAGCGGCGCTTCCTGCGTCTGCTCAACCGCATGCTGTTCCGCGCCTGCGCGCCGGAAGAGCGCTATCGGGTGCTGGAGCGGTTCTACCGCTTGTCGGTCCCGCTGATCCAACGCTTCTATGCGGCGCGCCTGACCTGGCGCGACAAGGCGCGGGTGCTGATCGGCAAGCCGCCGGTGCCGATACCGGCGGCCATGAAGTGCATAAGCGAGAGTTCCGTGTTCGGAGGACAAGACGCATGAACGCCCACGCCCCGGTCCCGCCCCGCCCCAAGGCGGCCGTCATCGGCGCCGGCTTCGGCGGCCTGTCGCTGGCGGTGCGCCTGCAGTCGCAGGGCTTCGACGTCACCCTCTTCGAAGGCCGCGAGAAGCCCGGCGGGCGGGCTTACGTCTGGGAGCAGGAAGGCTTCACCTTCGACGCCGGCCCCACCGTCGTGACCGATCCCGATTGCCTCAAGGAGCTGTTCGAGCTGTCGGGCAAGCGCATCGAGGACTATGTCGACCTTCTGCCGGTCGATCCATTCTACCGCCTGCTGTGGGAAGACGGCGACGTCTTCGACTATGTCAACGACCAGGAGGGCCTGGATCGCCAGATCGCCGCCCGCAACCCTGCCGACGTCGAGGGCTATCGCCGCTTCCACGACTATTCCGAGGAACTGTACCAGAAGGGCTATGTCGAGCTGGGCGCCGTGCCCTTCCTCGACTTCGGCAGCATGATCGCCGCGGCGCCGTCGCTGATGAAGCTGCAGGCCTGGCGCAGCGTCTATGACAAGGTCGCCGGCTTCGTGAAGGACGACCACGTCCGCCAGGCCCTGTCGTTCCACAGCCTGCTGGTCGGCGGCAGCCCGTTCGCCACCTCGTCGATCTACGCCCTGATCCACGCGCTGGAGCGTCGGGGCGGCGTGTGGTTCCCGCGCGGCGGCACCCACGCCCTGGTGCGGGCGCTGGCCAAGCTGTTCGAAGACCTGGGCGGCAAGCTGCGCCTCTCCCACCCCGTCGAGCGCATCGCCGTGCGCGAGGGCCGGGTGACGGGCGTGGTCACCAAGGAAGGGTTCGAGGCCTTCGACACCGTCGCCTCCAACGCCGACGTCATGCACACCTACCGCCACCTGCTGCGCGAGGAGCCGCGCGGCCAGAAGGTCGGCAAGGCGCTGGAGAGCAAGCGCTGGAGCCCGTCGCTGTTCGTGGTCTATTTCGGCCTCAAGACCCAGCACCCCGAGATCCGCCACCACACCATCTGCTTCGGCAACCGCTATCGGGAGCTGATCGGCGAGATCTACGGCAAGAACGGCCTGGCCGAGGACTTCTCGCTCTATCTGCACCACCCGACCGCCAGCGATCCGGCCATGGCGCCGGAAGGCTGCTCGACCTTCTACGCCCTGTCGCCCGTGCCCAACCTGCAGACGGCCGACATCGACTGGTCGGTCGAGGGGCCCAAGTACCGCGACCGCATCCTGGCCTATCTGGAAAAGCACTACATCCCGGGCCTGACCGCCGATCTGGTCACCAGCCGCTTCATCACGCCCGACGACTTCGTCACGGACCTCAACGCCTGGAAGGGCGCGGCCTTCTCGCTGGAGCCGATCCTGACCCAGAGCGCCTTCTTCCGCACCCACAACCGCGACGACGTGATCCCCAACCTCTATTTCGTCGGCGCCGGCACCCATCCGGGCGCGGGCATCCCTGGCGTGGTCGGCAGCGCCAAGGCCACCGCGGGGCTGATGATCGACGACTTCGCCACTCAGGCCCCGGTCGCCGAATGAGCGCGCTCGAAGCCCAGGACATCGAGGCCCAGAGCCGGGAAGCGATCCAGAAGGGCAGCAAGAGCTTTGCGGCCGCCGCCGCCCTGTTCGACGCCCAGACCCGCGCCGACGCCGAGATGCTGTACGCCTGGTGCCGGCACTGCGACGACGTCATCGACGGCCAGACCCTGGGCCACGGCATGAGCCCGGTGGCCGACGCGCCCGCGCGTCTCGCCGCGCTCTACGCCCAGACCCGCAGCGCCCTGGCGGGCGAGACGCCGACGGATCCCGTCTTCGCCGCCTTCCAGGCCGTCGCCCTGGGGCGCGGCATTCCCGAACGCTACGCGCTCGACCTGATCGACGGCTTCGCCATGGACGTCGAGGGCCGCACCTACGAGACGCTGGAAGACCTGCTGGCCTATTGCTGGGGCGTGGCCGGCGTCGTCGGCGCGATGATGGCCATCGTCATGGGCGTGCCGGCCTCGGATCTGGCCACCCTGCGCCGGGCCCAGGACCTGGGCCTGGGCTTCCAGCTGACCAACATCGCCCGCGACATCGTCGAGGACGCCCGCAACGACCGGGTCTACGTGCCCCGCGCCTGGCTGGCCGAACTGAACCTGCCGGTCGAGCAGCTGACCGACCCGGCCCGCCGCGCCGACGTCGCCGCCCTCGCCCGCCGCCTGGTGGAAGCCGCCGAACCCTACTACGCCTCGGCCCGCTGGGGCCTGCGCGACCTGCCCGTGCGCTCGGCCTGGGCGATCGCGGCCGCCCGCGGCGTCTACCGCCAGATCGGCCTGGACGTGGTCTCGGCCGGCCCGGCCGCCTGGGACGAGCGCGTGGTCGTCAGTGGGCGGATGAAAGCCTGGCGCGCCCTGGAAGGCGGCATCGTCGCGCTGCGCTCGGCGACCCTGGACCGGCTGGGCGCCGTGCCCGAGCGGCCGGCGATGTGGTCGCGGATTTAGGGCCGGGCTTCCACCAATACTCCGCCTTCTCCCGTCATTCCCGCCCTTGTGGCGGGAAACCCTGGGTCAGCTTGCACGAGAAGCGCCAGCGGCGTGCTCAGCACGCCGCCTCACCCGCACTTGCGGCGGATAGAGGGGTTCCCGCCACAAGGGCGGGAATGACGGTAGGAAGGGAGAAAGCCCCTCTACCGCTCCAGCTCTCGGTCCGGGAACGACAGCTTCACCGCCAGGGCCACGAACAGCACCCAGCGGAAGTCGTTGTAGGCCACCGCGATGCTCTCGGTCAGGGCCACGAGGCTGTAGACGACCAGGAACGGGAAGGCGAGCAACGCGCCCCGGTCACGGAACACGGCGATCAAGGCCAGCGTCATGGTCTGGATGTAGAACAGGCCCCAGGCGGCCAGGCCGAACAGGCCCATGCCCAGCCACTGCTCCAGCCACGAATTGTGGGCGTGCTGGGCCTGGAAGCCGGCGTTCTTGCTGATCCAGGCGAAGGGGCCCCAGCCGCTCTTGTCGCCCCAGATGGCGTGATAGCCGAAGCCCAGCCACGGCCGCTCCTGGATCTCGACCAGCGCCGCGCTCCAGATCTTGGTGCGGCCCGTCAGGGTGGCGTCCTTGCCCAGGATCGCGAAGAACACGTCCGAAGCCAGCACCAGGAAGGCGACCAGCAGCACCACGCCCGTCACCGCCGTCCAGGTCGCCGCCGTACCGGCCGCCGGGCCGCGCCGGGCGATCAGGACAAAGCCCAGGGCCGCCACGCCCAGCATCAGCGACACCAGCGAGGTCTTCGAGGTCGACATCAGCACAAGGCCGACCGCCAGCGCGGCGAAGCCCCACCAGAGCTTGGCCCGCTTGGGGTTCAGCAGGGCCGCGGCCGAGACGATGCAGAAGCCGAAGGCCATCATGCCGCCCAGGCCGTTCTTCTCGCGCCACAGGCCTCGCCAGGCGCCGGGGAACAGCTCGGTCATCACCCCGATGCGCGGCACGGCGATGCAGACCACGTAGGAGGCGATGATCAGCACCGCGAAGGTGGCGGCGAACACCTCGGCAAGCTCCCGCCAGCGGAAACGCGCGGCCAGGGCCACGCCACCCAGCGTCGTGCAGGTCACCGCGAAGGCGCGGCGCGTGGTGACGTCCGGCGCGATCGACCAGAAGGTCGACAGGCAAACGATGCCGATCAGGGCGAACAGGAACGGCTGGCGCACGCTGGCCCGGAGGCTGTTGCGCGGATCCAGCGCGATCAGGCCAAAGCCCGCCGCATAGGCCGGCAGGTAGGCGACACGCAGGATGGCCGATCCGGCCTCGTCGGCGTTCTCGCCCACCAGCGGCAGCTCCCAGCCGCCGCTATAGAGCAGCAGCAGGAACACCGAGGCGGTGAAGATGGCGATCTGGGGAAACAGGAGCCTCGGCGGCGCGACGCTGACCGGTCCGCCGTAGGACGAGGTCACGGCAGGATGGCCCGCAGGAAGCTCGGCGGCGTCACCGAGGCCTGATTGAAGAACACGCCGGCGCAGCGGCCGCCGGCCGAGGCCAGCGCGTCGCGCAGCAGGCCCGGCGGCCGCACGTCAGCCTCCTGGGCGCTGACCACAAGGATGGTCTGGTCCATGTGCTGGGCGATGGTCAGGGCCGCCTGCGAGGTGTCGGCCGACGGGCAGTCGACGACGATGATCTCGGCGTGGCGGCGCAGGGCGGCCCAGTACTCCACCCCCGGCAGGATGTGGGCCTTCTGGCGGCCGCGCAGGGCCTCGCGCTTGAAACGGGTGACCCAGAAGCGTGGACCGCCGACGCTGTGGGCGGCGATGTACTTGGAGTCCGGCCAGACCCCGCCGTCAGGCCGGGGCGCGGGCGGCTGCACCGTGAAGAACATCGAGCCGTCGGGGCTGGCCGCCGCGCCCGAGCCCAGCGGGCCGTAGCGTTCGGGGTCGGCGGCGATGGCCTGGTATTGCGGAGAGGTGGTCAGGTCGAGATCGATCAGCCAGGTCCGGCGGCCGGCGCGCTTGGACGCGAAACGGGCGAACTCGCGGGCGGCCGTCGAGGTCCCCTCCCCGCGCCGCGCCGACACGAACTGGACGACGTGCGCACGGCCGGCCGCGGGGGCGCCGAGCGCCCCCCACAGTTCCGCCATTTCCACGTTCAAATCCACCATTCGCCCGAATCGCCGCGCGTTGAAGACCGTTAAAACTAATGCCTAACCATGTTCGCGCGAAAGGCGACCAAATCGCCCACTCGGACCTTAGGCCGCGCGCTTGACGCCGGCGGTCGCCAAGACCGGCAGGCCAAGGGTGCGCGAGGCCGAGGCCGGCGTCTGCAGGCCGGGGCGCAGCAGCATCCGCACCAGGCCCGCGCAGGCGGCGGTGAAGGCGGCGAACAGCAGGGCCAGCACCATCACCGGCTTCTGCAGGCTCTTGCCCTGCGACGGCGCGACGGCGCGCTGGACGATGCGGATGTTGTCGCTGCTCTCGGCCGACATCTGCCGCTGGGCCTCGTCCTGCTGTTCCTTGACCGTGAAGTCGCGGACGTTGGCTGACAGCACGTCGCGGTCGCGGGTCAGCTGGTTGAATTGCGGCTCCAGCTGCGAGAGGCGCAGCAGGCGCTCGTTCACTTCCTGCACCTGCATGGCGTAGGCGCCTTGCGACTGGCGCAGGGCCGCGACCTCGGCGGTCAGGTCGTTGCGGGTCGACTGCAGGGTCTGCCAGATCGGGTTGGGACCGCTGCGGCGCGCGCCCTCGCCGTTGGTGCGACCACTGGCCACGCCCTGCTCCAGCTGGGCGATCTGGGCGTCGATGTCGCGCACGGGCTGGGCGTTCGGCAGGTAGCGGGCCAAGAGGCCCTCGCGGTCGAGCTTCAGTTGCGCCAGCTTGCTCGAAGCCGACATGTCCTGATCGCGATAGAGCACGGCCTCCGACGGCGTGCGGGCCAACTCGGCCTGCACGGCGGCCAGGCGGCCCTGGCGGTCCTGCAGTTGGGCGTCGATCGAGTACTTCTGGGCCTCGACCTGGGCCTGCAGCTGGGTCAGGGCCGTCTTCTGGGCGGTGAAGTCGCCGATGTCGTTGGTCTGCAGGAAGGCCTGGTAGGCGGTGTCGGTCTCGGCCAGGCGCTGCTCGAAGGTGTCGCGCTGGCGGGCCAGCACCTTGTCGTCGTCGTTGATCAGCAGGCTGCGGCGATAGATCAGGTACTCTTCCAGCAGCGTGTTCAGCACCTTCTCGGCCGTCTCCGGGTCCTGGTGCTGGAACGACAGGCGGATGATCGAGTTGTCGGGCGCGGTCTCGATCTTCAGGCTGCGGCCGACGCTGTCGCGCCCCTGGGCGATCATCTTGCGCTTCTGCTCGGGATTGGCCGAGGCGTACTTGGCTGCGGCGTCCGGGAACACGGTGGCGAAGCCCAGCTTGCGGATCACCCGCTCGCGCAGCTCGCCGCTGCCCAGGATCTCGCTTTCCGACTGGATCACCTGGTCGACGTCGGGCACCGCGCCGCGGGCGGCGTCGCCGGCGCGCGGCTCGTAGACGTACTCCTGGCCAAGGCGCACGAAGAGGCTGGAATTGGCGGTGTAGGTCTTCTTCAGCGTGTAGGCGAAGGCCGCGCCCAGGAACAGGATCACCAGGAACACGCCCAGCATCAGCCAGCGCTCACGCCAAAGCAGCGTGATGAAATCGGTCGGCGCATAGCGGGCCCGCGCCGCCCAGTCGCGTCGCGACGGCGGGTCGTGCGGCACGCTGGTCCAGGCGCTCGTCGACATGCGAATCCAATGGGTCCAAATTTCCACATGACCCTGGGGCTTCCGGGCTTAAGGTTTGGTTACCTATGTTTGGTAAGAACCGTCGCATGGATCGGCGCAACGCTCTCTCCACCGCCCTGGCCCTGGCGCTCGCGAGCGCCAGCCTCTCGGCCTGCGGCCACGTCGACGGCGAGCCGCTGACGCCCGCCCCGCGGCCCACCGGCCAGTTCCCCAACATCGGCTACGCCGACTGGAGCGAGAGCGAACCCGCCTACCGCTTCTATCCGGGCGACGAGCTCGAGGTGACCGTACCTTCAGCCACGGAGCTTAATAAGTCGGTGGTGGTGCAGCCCGACGGCCGCGTCGCTTTGCCGCTGGTCGGACCGGTCATGGCCGCCGACCGCACGATCGAGGAACTGGAAGCCTCGCTGACCCAGGCCTACGGCCAGCAGCTGCTGCGTCCGCAGGTGCAGGTGGCGGTCAAGGCGACGGCGCCGCTGAAGGTGTTCGTCGGCGGCGAGGTCGGCAATCCCGGCGTCTACGACATGGCCGGCGACGGCGACGCCCTGCGGGCCGTGATCCAGGCCGGCGGGTTCAAGAGCTCGTCCAAGCGCAGCCAGGTGATCATCATCCGGCGCGGCCCCGACGGTCGGGCCATGATGCGCACGGCGGATCTTCTGAAGGGTCTGACCGACCCGCGCGGCGCGGACCTGGTGCCGCTTCGCCGCTTCGACATCGTCTACGTGCCGCGCAGCGGGGCGGCGGAGACGGGCCTGTTCATGCAGCAGTACTTCCGAGACCTGCTGCCGATCAGCTTCAGCTACGCCATCAACGGCTTCAGCAACTGACCTTGAAAGTCACGGCCGGATCCAGAGAGCGTCCGGCCCGAGAGTAGAGACGGCTGAACCGTGGTTCAGCCGTGAGCCAGCCATTGGCGCGCCTGGCGCTGGGCTTCGGCGACGTCTTCGCTGGCCATCTCTTGCGACAGTTCCTTGCGATAGACCTTGGCCTCGACCGAACCGCGCATGGCGGCCAGGTTGAACAGCATGTGGGCCGAGACGTAGTCCAGCGGCGCGCCGCCCTGGCCGGTCGAATACAGCATGCCCATGCGGAACAGCTCGTCGCCGGTCGATTCAGCGGTCGGCAGCGGCAGGCCCATCACGACGGCGGGCGGTTCGATGCTCATCATCATCACTTCAGTTCCCCAGTCCTTCCGGCTGATCCCCAGTGGTCCAGCTCGGCCATGAACACAGAGAAAACCTTGCTCGCTGAACATATAGTTAAGCGCGCAGAGATCATGAATCGAGGCGCGACAACACGCCTCGATCATTGAAGTAACACCCGATAAACACGGGTATACGGGTGGTTAACGCGCCCGCTGGCCGAACAGAACCTTGCGCGCCTCTTCGGCAGCTTTTCCAGACGCTTGCAGGCCGCCGGAACGCAGTTCCGCCCCGAGCTTGAAGCCCTTTTGCACGGCCTCGCGCGCATTCAGTCGCTCGAACCACGCCTTGATGTTCGGGAACTCCTCGATCTGGATTCCCTGGTTCTTCCACGGCACGACCCACGGCCAGATGGCGAAGTCGGCGATGGACAATTGGCCGCAGACGAAATCCCTGCCCGCCAGCTGCTTGTTCAGCACCCCGTACAGGCGGTGGGTCTCGTTGGTGTAGCGGATCGCGCCGTAGGCCAGCTGGCGCTGATCGGCGATGATCGCCCCGGCGTACTGGCGGAAGTGGTGGGTCTGGCCGGCCATGGGCCCCAGACCGCCCATCTGCCACATCACCCACTGGTCGATGTTCACCCGGTCGCGCTCGCCCTGCCCGTAGAACTGGCCGGTCTTGCGGGCCAGGTACTGCAGGATGGCGCCGGACTCGAAGACCGAGATCGGCTGGCCGTCCGGACCGTCCGGATCGACGATGGCCGGCATGCGGTTGTTGGGGCTGATGGCCAGGAACTCCGGCTTGAACTGCTCGCCCGCGCCGATGTTCACCGGGACCATCTCGTAGGGCAGGCCCATCTCCTCCAGCGCGATGGAGATCTTCCAGCCGTTGGGCGTGGGCCAATAGTGCAGCTCGATGGGGCTGGTCATGCACGCGACTCCCTGATGTCGGTCTTGATGACGCAGAACATGGCCACGCCCGCGCGCGACGCCAACACCCATCCTGACATGACCGTTCAGCGACGGTTCAGGCGCCGGGGATCAATCTTGTTTCCAAGGTCGAGGGACTAGGCCGCCGTCAGGCGACCGCTGACCACAAGGAGACGTCAGTATGAAACGTCTGTTGCTCACCATCGCCGCCGTGGCCTCGGTCGCCGGCCCGATGGCCGCCGTCGCCACCGAGGCCTCGGCCCAGGGCCGCGGCCACCACGAGGACCGCTGGGACCGTCGTGACGACCGCCGCGGCGACCGCTGGGATCGCCGCGATGACCGCCGTGACGGCCGTTGGGATCGTCGCGACGACCGCCGCGACAACCGCCACGACCGCTGGGACGACCGCCGCTACAACGGCTACTACTATCGTGACCGCTGGCACTACGGCGCTCCGCCGGCCCACTATTACGGCCGTCCGGACTATCGCCCGGGCTACAACGCCTGGCGTCGCGGCGGCTACCTGCCGCCCTACTATCGCGGCGGCGGCTACGTCGTGCACGACTACGGCCGCTACCACCTGCGTCACCCGCCCCGCGGCTACTACTGGTACCGCGCCGGCAACGACTACGTGCTGGCCGCCATCGCCACGGGCCTGATCTTCGAGATCATCAACAACTAGATCGTCGGCATTTCGTCGATATCTGAAAAGTCTTGCGGCGCCCCGGGAACACCACCTGGGGCGCCGTTTTTGCGCCACGCTCGCCGCGCGTGCGCCATGCATCGGGCCGCAAAGCCCGATTGTCGGGTCATTTCGGCCGCAAGCCGCCGCCAGCGTGAGCCTCGCGTCACAGTCCGACGCAGCAGACACGAAGGCGCTTACCGATGAAGAGCTTGCGCATCTCCGCCGCCGTCCTCGCCCTCGCCGCCGCCGGCTACGCCGGTTCGGCCCTGGCCCAGCAGGCCCCGGCCGATCCCTCCGCCCAGACCCCTCCGCCTTCGTCCAGCAGCAGCAGCAGCTGGGGCTCGTCGACCACGACGACCGATCCGTCGGCCTCGACCACCGCCCCCGCGACCACTGACAGCACCACGCCGCAGGCCGACAGCGCGGCCAGCGCGGGCGAGCCGACCTCGGCCACGGCCCCCGGCGAGACCTCGACCACCACCGCCCCGGCGGCCGAGGACGCCGCCAAGCCCGAGCAGAGGTCCAAGAAGCACAAGAAGCACACGGGCGATCCGGCCGCCTCGTCGTCCGCTCAGGACCCGACCACGCCGCAATAGGCGCGTCCCAGTTCGAGTCCCCTCCGAAAAGAGAAGGGCCCGCCGCTTTCGCGACGGGCCCTTTTCTTTTGGTCTGTGCGTCCTTCGAGGCCCGCTGCGCGGGCGCCTCAGGAAGAGGAAGTCAGTGCAATAGGTCCCTCATCCTGAGGCGCGACCCGAAGGGGAGCCTCGAAGGACGCACCGAACCTCAGAGACCCAGCTTGGCCTTCAGCAGGTCGTTGACCGTGCCCGGGTTGGCCTTGCCGCCGGTGGCCTTCATGACCTGGCCGACGAACCAGCCGATGGCCTGGGGCTTTTCCTTCACCGCCGCGGCCTTGTCGGGGTTGGCCCCGATCAGCTCGTCGATCGCCGCCTCGATGGCGCCGGTGTCGTTGATCTGAACCAGGCCGCGCTTCTCGACGATCTGCGCGGGACGGCCTTCGCCGGCCCACATGTGCTCGAAGACCTCCTTGGCGATCTTCGACGAAATCGTGCCGTTCTCGATCAGCTCGACCAGCTGGGCGATGTCCGACGAGGGCAGCGGCGAGTCCGGGAACGCCGTGCCGGCGGCCGAAAGCTTGGCCAGCAGCTCGTTCGTCACCCAGTTGGCCACCAGCTTGGCGTCGCGGCCCTTGGCGGCGGCCTCGAAGTAGTCGGCCCGCTCGGCGTCGATGATCAGCACGCCGGCGTCATAGGCCGAGAGGCCGTACTCCGACTGCAGGCGCGCCTTCTTGGCGTCCGGCAGTTCCGGCAGCGTGGTCTCGATCTCCTTCACCCAGGCCGGGTCCAGAACCAGCGGCAGCAGGTCCGGATCGGGGAAATAGCGGTAGTCGTGCGCCTCTTCCTTCGAACGCATCGAGCGGGTCTCGCCCTTGTTCGGGTCGAACAGGCGCGTCTCTTGGTCGATCGTGCCGCCGTCTTCCAGGATCTCGATCTGGCGACGGGCTTCGTACTCGATGGCCTGCTGGATGTAGCGATACGAGTTGACGTTCTTGATCTCGCAGCGCGTGCCCAGGTGCTTGAAGCTGCCGGTCTCGCGGAACTTCTCGTAGTCGCCCGGACGGCAGACCGACACGTTGACGTCGGCGCGAAGGTTGCCCTTCTCCATGTCGCCGTCGCAGGTGCCCAGATAGACGAGGATCGTCCGCAGCTTCTTCACGTAGGCGGCGGCCTCTTCCGAGGTGCGCATGTCGGGCTTGGAGACGATCTCCATCAGCGCCGTGCCCGCACGGTTCAGGTCGACATAGGTGGCGTTCGGATCCTGGTCGTGCAGCGACTTGCCGGCGTCCTGCTCCAGATGCAGACGCTCGATGCGCACGTCGAAGGTCGTGCCGTCGTCGCGCTCGACCACGACCACGCCCTCGCCGACGATCGGCTGGTCGAACTGGCTGATCTGATAGCCCTGCGGCAAGTCGGGATAGAAGTAGTTCTTGCGGTCGAAGCGGCTCTTCAGATTGATCTGCGCCTTCAGGCCCAGGCCCGTCTTCACCGCCTGCTCGACGCAGAAGCGGTTCAGCACCGGCAGCATGCCCGGCATGGCCGCGTCCACGAGGCTGACCTGCTCGTTGGGACCGGCGCCGAAGCCGACGGCGGCGCCCGAAAACAGCTTGGACTTGCTGGCCACCTGGGCGTGAACCTCGAGGCCCAGCACCATTTCCCAGTCGCCGGTGCGACCCTTGATCGTCTTGGAAGCAGCTTCGGTCATGTCTCTTGTCCTCCCTCCGTCGCCGGAAGGCCGGTTAGCGCGGGCGGCGAAGCAGAGGCCTCGCCGTGTCAGGGTTCCTCATGCACCGTGGGGGTCGGGGAGCGCAAGGCTGGCGGGGTGGTTTGTTGTTGGGGGGCAAGGATGCGGGAGCGTTGATTGCCCTACACCTCCCCGCCACTCACCGCCTCATTTCCCTCGCACATGCAACCACTGCCCCCCGCTATTGCCGCAATGGAATGTTCGACCGGGTGATCTTCGCACCCGCGCCCTCGATCCCCGCCGCCTGCAGCGCGTCCTTGAAGGCCAGATATATTGGATAGGCGTGCTCGGTCGGTCCGATGATCACCCGATCGAGCAATTCCCGAATTGCCAGGCCCGGCACACCGACCTCAGGTCTGAGCGGTATCTTCATCACCGGCTGAGGCACACCGTGGACGGTCTCGAAGCTCTTAACCAGCGCCTTGTCCGGGCCACCATCGAAGGCGGGCGTATGATAGATGCGCCATTCCTGCTCTTCGTAGAAGCCCGGGTGCTTCGTGCACAGCAGGATCTGCCGGAAGGCATGGATAAGGTAAGCGAACACCTCATCGGGCCCCAGCGCCTTGAGCATTGCCTCCTGAGCCATGAGAGTTGCCGTCCACTCGGCGTACCACGCCACGAACTCCCCATGGTTTTGATAGATCACCGGGGCGGAATAGGCACCCAGCACCTCACTATCGCCCATGAACGCGGTCGGGTTGACGACCAGGGCCACGCCCGTTGTCGCTCCATAGGCACGCCACATCGACAGTCGGCCGTAGGCGTCCTCGGCACCGTCTTCATGCACCGAAACTGACGTCAAGTAGGTCTCGTTCTTCAGGTGTTCCTGACCATTGTTGTATTCGTTGACCAAACGGTCGAGAAACCCATCAAAAAGGCCAGCGAGCCAAGTCTTAAACACTTGACCAGCCTGCGAGTCCCAAGCGGCCTTCAGGCATTCCGCACCATGTTCGATCTCCATGAAGTCGTTCATCACCGAGGCGTGGCGCATCCACATCTCGGCGTTCTTGATGATCGTCAGCCCATTCTGGGCAGATGTGTAATGCACAAAGCGCTTGCCCTGCACCCGCGCATAGACTGCCATGGCTTTAGGGTTGAAGAGCTGCGCCAGGAAGAGTTCCTGCTCGGTCATTTCCGCCATCGGTTCGGCCCGCCCCTATTCTGGAGGACTTCTAACACAGCGGCCATGATTCCCGTGCAAATGGCATGAGCGCCCCGCGCCACGTAAAGCTACATGGCGCCTCGAGTTTCTCCTTACTGCGCCCCACCAGTTCAGCCGAGCAACTGTCCAGCCAATCGCCCCGCGCTACATTGAGGCCGGTGGCGTCTTCTTACGCCGCTTGGACTAGGATCCGGGGACCTTGCCGTGGGCCAACGACGGATGCGCGCGATGCCATACAACTCCTGCATCTCCCCCTCACTTCCCGCCAAGAGCCTTTCAGGAAGCCCGGCAGATCCTTGATGATCTGGATCGGGCGGGGAAGCAGGCCTCCGCCCTTTCAGAGGATCCTCATGCACCGTGTGTGCGGGGAGGCTTGGGTCGAGGGCGTCTCTGCCGGCTTCGCATCGGCTCGACTATCGTATGGACAAGCCGTTTTCCGGCAGTCCCGCCTCCTGGCCCAGCGCGCTCCATCCATCTGAGTTGATGTAGGCGCCTACTAGGCCAAGATTTCGAGAAACGCCGGGGTCCACCATCAAGCTCTGCGTGGCGATTTTTCCGAGCAGCTCGAATGAGTTGGCGAGGGCGTTCGGCCCCTCGTACCTCAGCACGTCTACCGCTTCTCGTCGGCACGCGACCAGGACAAGACGGTCCAGGACAGTAGCTGCGGCAACCATCGCATCAGCGCGTTGCTTTGGCGTCACCTGGGAATAAGGCTTAGCGGCGGGATGCGAACTGATCGCGACGAGCATCCACACGACCAAACTCGCCTTGTCGTCGGCAGTCGCCGACCGGACCAGACATTTCGACATGCCGTCGGAATAGGCGCCGGCATGACAAAGCGAGCCGAAAGACAAAAGCAGAACGCCGGCCACTGAAGCAAAAACGGCGCGCATGAACACCTCCCTGTAGCGCACCCCTCAAGTTGATTTAGCGCGCAGCAGGCGTGGTCTCGCAAGCTTGACCTAAGCGGCTAAGTGCCGCGCGGCTTCGCCCGCGTCGTCGGCGCCGCGCTGGCCGGGTCGTCCGGCCAGATGTGCCGGGGATAACGCCCCTTCATCTCGACCTTCACCTCGCGCCAGGAGCCTTTCCAGAAGCCCGGCAGGTCCTTGGTGATCTGGATCGGGCGGTGGGCGGGCGACAGGAGGGCCAGGGTCAGGGGGACCTTGCCGTGGGCCACCGACGGGTGTTCGGCCAGGCCGTAAAGCTCGCCCACCCGCACCTCGACGCGCGGGCCGCCTTCCGCGCCATAGTCGATGGCGAAGGTCGAGCCGGTGGGGGCGGTGAAGCGGGCCGGGGCCTGGGCCTCGATGCGGCCCTGCATGTCCCACGGGATCAGGGTCTTGATCGCCGCCTCCAGCGTGGCCTCGTCGAGGCTGGCCAATGACGAGCGGCCGGCCAGCAGGGGTTCGAGCCATTCGTCCAGCCGCGCGACCAGGGCCGCTTCCGACAGGTCCGGCCAGGCGTCGCCGTCGTTGGCGCGCAGGAAGGCCACGCGGTCGAGCAGCCCCCTGCCCCGCTCGCCCAGCCTCAGCGCCGAGAGGCCGTCGCTGCGCACCTGGTCGGCCAGGGCCCCGACGATCAGGGCCGGGTCGGGCTTTTCGATGATCTTCTCGTCGACGACGAGCTTGCCCAGGCGCAAGAGGCGCTTGGCGCGCAGCTTGCCGCCGCCGCTGGTCTCCAGGCGGTCCTCGGCGACCAGGCGGTCGGCGAAGGCGGCGCGCAAGGCTTCTTCGTCCAGGGGGGCGGCCAGCAGGATGCGGTCGCGGGCCTCGCCCCCGCCCAGTTCGCCGACGGCCAGCCAGGTCTCGCGGGCCAGGGCGTCAGTCGGCTCCAGATAGACGCCGCGGCCGCTGGCCAGCTGGTATTCGCCGGGCTTGCCGCGGGCGCGGGCCACCCGCTCGGGATAGGCCTCGGCGAGCAGCAAGGCGTCATCCAGCGGCTCGGCGCCGCTGGGCTTGCCGGCCTGCCGCGACCAGCGCTCGGCCAGGGCGCGGGCGTCACGGGCGCGAGGCGTGCGGTCGCGGCCAAAGCCCTCCAGCCGGCCGCGCAGATCAACGCCCCGGCCGCCCAGGCCCTGCTCGCTGAGCACGGCGGCGATCTCGGCGGCGCGGTGGGCCTGGCCGCTGGCGGCGGCGCGGGCGACCATGTGGGCCAGGCGCGGGGCCAGCGGCATGTTCGACAGCGCCTTGCCGTGCGCGGTCAGCCCGCCATTGGCGTCCAGCGCCTGCAGCCGGTTCAGCAGCGACCGGGCCTCGGTGAAGGCCGCGCGCGGCGGCGGGTCGAGGAAGGCCAGGCCGTCGGCGTCCTTGGCGCCCCAGCGGGCGAGGTCGAGGGCGAGGCGCGACAGGTCGGCCTCCAGGATCTCGGGCCGGGCGAAGGCGGGCAGCGATCGGGTCTCCGGCTCGTCCCACAGGCGGTAGCAGACGCCGGGCTCGGTTCGGCCGGCGCGACCCCGGCGCTGGTCGGCGGCGGCGCGGGCCACCCGCACGGTCTCCAGCCGGGTCAGGCCGCTGGACGGATCGAAGCGCGGCACGCGCGAGAGGCCCGCGTCGATGACGACGCGCACGCCCTCGATGGTCAGGCTGGTCTCGGCGATCGAGGTGGCCAGCACCACCTTGCGGCGGCCGGCGGGCGCGGGCTGCACGGCGCGGTCCTGCTCGGCCGGCTCCAGCGCGCCATAGAGCGGCGCCAGGTCGACATCGGGGCGGCGCAGGCGCTCGGCCAGCCAGCTTTCGGCGCGACGGATCTCGCCCTGGCCGGGCAGGAAGACGAGAATGGAGCCGCTTTCCTCGGCCAGGGCCCGCTCGACGGCGCGCCCCACCCGCTCCTCAAGGCGCTGGCGGTCGTCGCGCCCCAGATAGCGGGTCTCGACCGGGAACATCCGGCCCTCGCTCTCGACGACCGGCGCGTCGGCCAAGAGGGCCGAGACGCGGGCGCCGTCCAGGGTGGCCGACATCACCAGGATCTTCAGGTCGTCGCGCAGCAGGCCCTGAGAATCGCGGGCAAGGGCCAGGCCCAGGTCGGCGTCGAGGCTGCGCTCGTGGAACTCGTCGAAGATCACGCACGACACGCCGTCCAGGCCCGGATCGTCGAGAATCATCCGTGTGAAGACGCCCTCGGTGACCACCTCGACGCGGGTTCTGGCCGACACCTTCGACTGCAGCCGCACGCGAAAACCCACGGTCTCGCCGACCGCCTCGCCCAGGGTCTGGGCCATCCGCGACGCGGCCGCCCGGGCGGCCAGCCGGCGGGGCTCCAGCATGACGATCTTGCCGCCGCCGACCCACGCTTCCTCCAGCAGGGCCAAGGGAACGGCCGTGGTCTTGCCCGCGCCGGGCGGGGCCACGAGAACGGCGGTCTCGCGGTCGGACAAGGCGCCTTTGAGCGCGGGAATGGCCTGAAAAATGGGCAGCATCGCGCCGGCTTTAGCTGGGCTGGGGATCAACGCCAAGCAGGACTGGACTAGCCTCCTCGGCGGAGAACATTTACGCGCTTCGGCGGCGCGGCCTTGACCCCATGCTCATAAACGGGTCACCGTCCGCAAAATTTTCCAAAGGCGACCCCCGGGGGGGAGTCTTGCCTATCCAGGAGGAACTATGTGGCGCGTTAAATCGCTTGATGCGATCCTTGCGACGGCTGAGAAAAAATCCCTTCATCGCTCGCTCGGACCGGTCCAGCTGACGCTGCTGGGGGTTGGCGCCATCATCGGCACGGGGATCTTCGTCCTGACCGCCGCGGCCGCCCAGAAGGCCGGCCCGGGCATGATGTGGAGCTTCGTGATCGCCGGCGCCGTCTGCGCCATCGCCGCGCTCTGCTACTCCGAACTGGCCTCGATGGTCCCGGTCTCGGGCTCGGCCTACACCTATTCCTACGCCGTGATGGGCGAGCCGCTGGCCTGGATGGTCGGCTGGGCCCTGATCCTCGAATACGCCGTGGCCGCCAGCGCCGTGTCGGCCGGCTGGTCGGGCTACTTCCTCGGCCTGATCGAGAACGCGCTGGGCTTCCAGTGGCCCGCCCTGTTCAAGGCCGGTCCGGCCTGGTCGATGAACGGCTTCATCCCGGTCGCCGACTTCAGCGCCGGCATCGTCAACGTCCCGGCCATCATCGTGGCCCTGTCGGTCACCGCCCTGCTGGTCGTCGGCACCACCGAAAGCGCCCGCGTCAACGCCGTGCTCGTGGCCATCAAGGTCACCGCCCTGACCGCCTTCATCGTGCTGACCATCCCGGTCCTGAAGAGCGGCAACTTCTCGCCCTTCGCCCCCAACGGCTGGTTCGGTCCGGAAGGCACCAGCGGCATGGGCATCGTCGGCGCCGCCGCCTCGATCTTCTTCGCCTATGTCGGCTTCGACGCCGTGTCGACCGCCGCCGAAGAGACCAAGGACCCGCAGCGCAACGTGCCGATCGGCCTGATCGGCAGCCTGGCGCTGTGCACCATCTTCTACCTGCTGGTAGCCGCCGGTGCGATCGGCGCCATCGGCGCCCAGCCGGTGTTCAGCGCCGACGGCTCGGCCGTCCAGCCCGGCTCGGCCGCCTTCCAGGCCGCCTGCTCGCTGGCCGACAACAGCGGCCGCCTGGTCTGCTCGAACGAAGCCCTCGCCCACGTCCTGCGCGAGATCAACTGGCCGGTGGTCGGCAACGCCCTGGGCCTGGCCGCCAACCTGGCCCTGCCCTCGGTCATCCTGATGATGATCTACGGCCAGACCCGCATCTTCTTCGTCATGGCCCGCGACGGCCTGCTGCCCGAGAAGCTCGCCACCATCCACCCGAAGTTCAAGACGCCCTACATCGTGACCATCGTCACGGGCATCTTCGTCGCCATCGCCGCCGCCTTCTTCCCGGTGGGTCAGCTGGCCGACATCTCGAACTCGGGCACCCTGTTCGCCTTCTTCATGGTGGCGATCGCGGTGATGGTGCTGCGCGTGAAGGACCCGAACCGTCCGCGTCCGTTCAAGACCCCGCTGGTGTGGGTGGTCGGTCCGCTGGCCATGGTCGGCTGCGCGGCCCTCTACTTCAACCTGCCGGCCGAAGCCATGCTGGTGCTGCCGATCTGGGGCGCCATCGGCCTCATGATCTACCTGGCCTACGGCATCCGCAAGAGCCACCTGGCCCGCGGCCTGGTCGAGGTTCCGGAACTGGCGGCCGACGCGCCGGCCGGCCCCGTGCCGCCGATGCCGGGCGCCCCGGCCCCGGGTTCGCCCGAGGAACGGTCTTGATCTTGGGGACCTAGTCTCTCTAGTTCAGGCGGGCGGGAACTTCGGTTCCCGCCCGTTTTCGTTTGGAGTCGACACCTTGACCTCCCCGTCGCCCATCAGCGCCGTCATCGCCCCGGTCACGCCGCTGCAGCAGAACTGCACGATCGTCTGGTGCTCCAAGACCAGGAAGGCCGCGATCATCGATCCGGGCGGCGAGGTCGACCGCCTGCTGCGCGCGCTGAACGACCAGGGCCTGACCCTGGAGAAGATCTGGATCACCCACGGCCACATGGACCACGCCGGCGGCGCGGCCGAGCTGAAAGCCAAGACCGGCGTTCCGATCGAGGGCCCGCACAAGGACGACCAGTTCTGGATCGACCGCATCCAGGAAAGCGGCGAGATGTACGGCATGCCCGAGGCGCGCATCTTCGTGCCCGACCGCTGGCTGGAGGACGGCGACGTCGTCACCCTGGGCGAGACGGAGTTCGAGGTTCTGCACTGCCCGGGCCACACGCCGGGCCACGTGGTGTTCTTCCACCGCGAGACCAGGTTCGCCCAGGTCGGCGACGTGCTGTTCCAGGGCTCGATCGGCCGCACCGACTTCCCGCGCGGCAACCACCAGGACCTGATCGACGCCATCACCGGCAAGCTTTGGCCGCTGGGCGACGACGTCCGCTTCGTGCCCGGGCACGGACCGATGTCGAGCTTCGGCGCCGAGCGCCGCACCAACCCCTTCGTCGGCGACCGCGCGGTCGCGGCCATGAAGGGCCCCGGCTACACGGCTCCGGTGAACCGCTCGCCGGGGTAAGCCGCCCCTACTGACGCGGCGGCGGGCCGCCGGGCGGGCCCGGGCGGAACTCGTCGCTCGTCAGCTTGCCGTCGCCGTTCTTGTCGGCGGCCGCGAACTGGGCGCGGCTCGAGGCCAGGGCCTCGTCCTTGCTGACCTTGCCGTCCTTGTCGGCGTCCTGGCCCGCCAGCGCGGTGAGCATCCGGCTCGGGCCGCCACCGCTGCCGCCGCCCATCTGGGCGAAGCGCTGCCGGATCGCCTCGATCTCGGCCGCGTCGATGAAACCGTCCTTGTTGGCGTCCAGGCGCTCGAAACGCTGCAGGGCCGAGGCCTCGTACTCGGCGGCGGTGATCACGCCGTCGCCGTCGGCGTCGGGGCTGCGCATGCCTCCCCCCGGCTGGGCGTGGGCGGCGCTCGCCGCCAGCAGCGACAATCCAAGGACGGTGGAAACGAGTCGGTTCATGAAGACGCTCCGTGGCGATTTGACGCTAGACGGCCACGATCAGGTTGCGCGCCTGTTGCAAGCGTGAAATCTGACGGTGACAGGGGCATGAAAGGACCATCGGCATGGAGACCTCCCCGACCACCGCCTCGTCCGCCGCCGTCGCGGACACCGCCAAGGGCGCCGGCGCCCGCATCCTGATCGTCGACGACGATCCGGGCATCCGCGACGTCGTGTCCGATTTCCTCGTCCGCCACGGCTATGTCGTCGACACGGCCCAGGACGCGCGCACCATGGAGCAGGCCCTGGCCAAGGGCCCGGTCGACCTGGTGGTGCTCGACGTCATGCTGCCGGGCGAAGACGGCCTGGCCATCTGCCGCCGCCTGGCGGCCCAGGACGGTCCGGCGATCATCATGCTTTCGGCCATGGGCGAGGAAACCGACCGCATCGTCGGCCTTGAACTGGGCGCTGACGACTACTTGCCCAAGCCGTGCAATCCGCGCGAGCTCCTGGCCCGCGTGCGCGCCGTCCTGCGCCGCCGCACCGAGCCGCGCTCCAGCGACGACACCATGGGGGCCGCCTGCGAGTTCGCCGGCTGGCGCCTGGACCTCGTCCGCCGCGAACTGCGCTCGCCGCAGTCGGTGGTGGTCAACCTCTCCAGCGGCGAGTTCTCGCTGCTGCGCGCCTTCGTCGAACGCCCGCAGCGCGTGCTGACCCGCGACCAGTTGCTCGATCTCGCCCGTGGCCGCGACAGCGACGCCTACGACCGCGCCATCGACGTTCAGATCAGCCGGCTGCGCCGCAAGCTGGACGACGGCGGCGGCGGCGAGCTGATCCGCACGATCCGCAGCGAGGGCTACATGTTCACGCCCAAGGTCACCCGCACGCCATGAAGTTCGCAGTCCCGGGGCGCGGCGGCGCGCCCCTGTTCGCCCAGGCCCTGGGACTGGCGCTCGTCACACTGGTCGCAACGATCCTGATCTGCGTGGCGGTCGTGTTCAACGTGCCGCCGCCCCCGCCCGAGCTCTACAAGCTCAGCGAGATAAGCCGGGCGCTGAAGACCGGCCAGACCGTGCACCCGCGCGACGGCCGCCCGCTGATCGTGCGCCACCGCACCAGCATCAAGCCCGACGGCGAGGACTCCCAGCGCCGCGCCGAGTTCAAGGTCGCCATCGGCCGCGAACTGAACGTGCCCGTCGACCGGATCTCGATCCGCACCGAGAACGGCCCCCGCTTCTTCGTCCGCACGCAGCGCCAGAAGGGCCCGCCGCCGCCTCCTGGCCCCGGCGGCCCGCGCCCCGAAGGTCCGGGCGGTCCCGGTGGCCCTGGGGGGCCCGGAGGCCCGCCTCCCCCGCCGCCCGGCGCGACGGGCCCCAAGCCTCCCGGCGTGCAGGTGCTCACCGACCGCATCGCGGCCGTCATGCGCGACGAGCCGTTCCTGTTCGGCGACTTCGAGCTGGGCATCCGCCAGGCCGACGGTCGCTGGCTGGTGGTCGAGCCCAAGTTCACCGTCCTGCGCGACACCTGGCAGGTGCGGATCCTGCTGATCCTGGCCCTGTCGGTCGTCGCGGTGTCGCCGCTGGCCTGGCTGTTCGCCCGTCGCCTGGCCGGCCCGATCACGGCCTTCGCCGCCGCCGCCGAACGCCTGGGCCGCGACCCCCGCGCCCCGCCGCTCAGCCTGTCGGGCTCGGCCGAGGTGGCCGCCGCCGCCAACGCCTTCAACGAGATGCAGGAGCGCCTGCGCCGCTACGTCGAGGACCGCACGGCCATGATCGGCGCGGTGGCCCACGACCTGCGCACGCCGCTGACCCGCCTGCGCTTCCGCATCGAGACCACGCCCGACGACGTCCGGAGCAAGCTCGAAAGCGACATCGACCAGATGGAGGCGATGATCTCAGCCACCCTGGCCTTCGTGCGCGACACCAGCCGTCCGGCAGAGCGCACCAAGCTGGAACTGGCCTCGCTGCTGGAAAGCGTCATGGACGAAGCGGCCGAGACCGGCGGCGACGCCACGGCCGAAGAGAGCGAGAAGATCGTCATCGAGGGCGACCCGATCGCCCTCAAGCGCTTGGTCACCAACCTGGTCGAGAACGCCCTGAAGTACGGCGGCGCCGCGCGCGGCCGGGTCTATCGCCAGGGCGGCAGCGCGATCCTCGAGATCGACGACGACGGCCCGGGCGTGCCGTCCGCCGAGCTCGACCGCGTGTTCGAGCCGTTCTTCCGGGGCGAGCCTTCGCGCAACCGCGAGACCGGCGGCATCGGGCTGGGCCTGGCCGTGGTCCGCTCGCTGGCCCGCGCCCACGGCGGTGACGTGGCCCTCGTGAACCGCGCCGGCGGCGGCCTTCGGGCTCGCGTCACCCTGCCGGCCTGACGGTTGTTGCGGCCGCGCAATCAAGCGCGGCCGCACCGACATAACCGCGCAATGCGGCGGCGCTTCAAGCGAGCGGAAGGAGCTTCTTTCCATGACCGCACGCGCCCTGCCTCTCCTGGCCCTCGCCGCCCTCTCGCTCGCCGCCTGCGGTCACGCCCCGCCGGACGGGCCAGGCGGCCGTGGGCCGGGCGGTCGTCCCGGCTTCGGCGGCGGCCCGCCTCCGGGCGAAGGCGGCCCCGGCGGGCCTCGCATGGGCGGGGGCATGGGCGGGGGCCGGCAGGTGTTCATCAGTCCAGCCGGCGAGCCGTTCCGCGCCGATCCCGGCCAGCCCTATCCGGTCGCCCAATGGTTCGCGGGGGCCGACGCCGACCACGACGGCGCGCTGACCCGCGAGGAGTTCCTCGCCGACTCCCTGCGCTTCTTCGACAGGCTGGACGCCGACAAGTCGGGCGTCCTCGACGGTTTCGAGGTCTCGGCCTACGAGCGCAACATCGCCCCCGAGATCGTCCAGGCCTCGGCCATGCCGCAACAGGGTCCGCCCTCGGGCGGCGGCGGCCCCGACGGCGAGGGCCCGCGTCCCCGCCGCGACGGGGGCCTGGGCAACATGCTGCTGGGCGCCACGCCCTACGCCCTGCTGGCCGAGCCCCAGCCGGTGATGGGCGCCGACGCCGACTTCAACCGCCGCATCACCCGCGACGAGGCGACCCGCGCGGCCAACGCCCGCTTCAAGCTGCTCGACAAGGACGGCGACGGCCGCCTGACCCTGGCCGAGCTGCCCCAGACCCGGGCCCAGCGCATGATGAACGGCGAGGAAGAGCCGCGCGAGGGCGGCCGGCGCGGCAAGGGCGGCCGCCGCCCGCCGCGCTGAGGCCTCACCCCGCCACCACCCCGGCGATGATGTTGATGCCGAGCGCCAGGATGGCGGTGTTGTAGAAATAGGCCGTCACCGCATGGGCGGTGACCAGGTTGCGCAGCGCCCCGGTGCGCACGTCGTTGTCGGAGACCTGGAAGGTCGCCCCGATGCTGAAGGCCAGATAGACGAAGTCCTTGTAGGTGCGGGCCGGCTCGCCGGGAAAGCCGAACCCGCCCTTCCCCGCCCCGCCGCCGAAATGGCGGTGGGCGTAGTGCAGCACGAACACCGAGTGCAGCACGATCCACGACAGCACCAGGGTGACGCCCGCGCAGGCCGCCGTCAGGTTCCTGGCGAAAGCCGCCTGAGAGCGCGCCCCGATCATCGCCGCCACCACCGCGGCCAGGCTGGCGGCGATGGCCGACAGCACGATCAACAGGATCAGCGAGCGACCCTCGTCCTCCTCGGCGGCCTTGGCGCGAAGCGTCGCCTCGTCGGCGGTGAGGAACAGGCGCCACAGCAAAATGCCGTAGATCGCGGCGCCGACATCCCACCCGATCAAAATATGCGTGCTTTCGGGCAGATTTATCTGACCGGCGAAAACCCACCCCAGAAGGCCCGTCAGAA
Organism: Caulobacter sp. 602-2; assembly: GCF_011043625.1. Taxonomy (GTDB): domain Bacteria; phylum Pseudomonadota; class Alphaproteobacteria; order Caulobacterales; family Caulobacteraceae; genus Caulobacter. The sequence continues at coordinate 6,196 of NZ_JAAKGT010000006.1, read as the reverse complement.
CACCCGCAATGAGACGCCAATGCCTTGTAATTAATGACGATTTACCAGTCCCAAAGGTGCTCTTGCGCATCGCTCTCAGCCTGCCTTTTCCCCAGACAATCGTCCTTAACGCTGCATTTGTCTCGCCTGACACGTGAAACCGAACTCGGCTTCACCGGTTACTTCACCGGAACACCGGAACGACGCCATGACCGACCCCGACGCCCCGCCTCCGCTGGAGCCGCAAACGCCGGACGATCCGCCGGGCTCGACGCCCGACGAAGTCCCGCTGCAGCCGCCTCCGGTGCAGCCGGGCGACGATCGGCCCTATGGAGCCGCTCCGGGCTCGTTTCCTCCCGTTACCAGTCCCGATTAGGAGCAAGACATGGACCTCGACAGCGAACGGCCCCGCGGCCGCCGAGGCTTCGCCGCCATGGATCCGGAACGTCGCCGCGAGATAGCTCGCAAGGGCGGCGCCAGCGTCCCCAGTGAAAAGCGCAGCTTCGCCAAGGACCGCGATCTCGCCGCCAACGCCGGCCGCAAGGGCGGTTCTTCGTCGCGTGGCGGCGGCCGCCTCGGCGCTCGCGACCTCTAGGAATGCCGCGGCCGAGGGGGGGACGGGCGACGCAGCCGACGGTGGTGGCGCACGTATCAGGATTTTAGGGCCCGGATCGGTCTTGCCGATCCGGGCTCTTGGGCTGTCCGCCATCCAGCGGCCGGCCGCGACTTCTTATTTCCGCTCTCAGGAGCGAAGCGCGAAGACGCCGAACGCCGGCGCATCGCTGATCCAGCGCGCCTCGACGCGCCAGCCGGCCTTTTCCGCTATCGCGGCGAAGACGTCGGGGTCGTACTTGTAGGAATTCTCGGTGTGGATGGTCTCGCCGGCGGCGAAGGCGATCGACCGCCCGGCGATCTCGACGGTCTGGTCGCGCAGGCTGACCAGGTGCATCTCGATCCGGCTCTCGACGGCGTTCCACACCGCCCGATGGGCGAAGGCGTCCAGATCGAAGTCCGCGTCCAGTTCGCGGTTGATGCGCGCCAGCAGGTTCTTGTTGAACGCCGCGGTGACGCCGGCCGCGTCGTCATAGGCCGGGATCAGCACGTCCGCTCCCTTGGCGATGTCGGCCCCCACCACGAACAGCGCGCCGGCGCCCAGCAGCTCGCGCGCCGCCGCCAGGAAGGCGACCGCCTCGTCCGTCGGGAAGTTGCCGATCGTCGAGCCCGGGAAGAAGCCGACCGCCGGCCGTCCCCGCGCCGCCGCCGGCAGGCCCAGCGGATGGGTGAAGTCGCCCAGGGCCGGCGCCACGGTCAGCCTTGGATAGTCGGCGCGGATGGCTGCCGCGGCCGCGTCCAGGGCCGAGGCGCTGATGTCCATCGGGGCGTAGACCGCCAGCTGCGGCGCGGCGTCCAGGACGATGCGGGTCTTGGTGCTGGCCCCGCTGCCGAACTCGATCATCGCCGTGCCCTCGGGAATGCGGGCGGCGATCTCGGGCGCGATGCGGCGCAGCAGCGCCGTCTCGGTGCGGGTCGGATAGTATTCCGGCAGCACCGTGATCTCTTCGAACAGGCGCGAGCCCTCGGCGTCGTAGAAATACTTGCTGGGCAGGCTCTTGGCTTCGGCGGAAAGACCGCCCAGCACGTCGTCGCGGAAGCCCACGTCCACCGCCCGCTCACGCCCGCCCTGGCCGTCGCGCGCCAAGCGCACGCCCGAGAACATCCAGCGCTGGCCGGGATGGAAGAAGTTGCGATAGCTCGCCCGCGCATGGCCCGGCGGCGTGCCCGCCGCCCCGCCGCGCAGTACCATCTGGCCGACCATGAACTTGCCGTTGTACTCGCCCAGCGCCCCTGCCCCCGGACGGAAGCCCGGATAGGGCGCATAGGCGCTGGCGGTCCACTGCCAGGCCTCGCCCGACATCTGCCGCAGGCCTCTGCCCGATCGTGCGGCGACCTCCCACTCGGCCTCGGTGGGCAGGCGCGCGCCGGCCCAGGTCGCAAAAGCGGCCGCCTCGTAGTAGCTGACGTGGCCCACGGGCGCTGCGGGATCCAGCGGGCGCAGGCCGGTCAGGCCGAACGCCTTCCAGGCGCCGTCCTCGTCCTGGCGCCAGTAGAGCGGCGCGCGCCACCCCTGCGCCTGGACGCTCGCCCAGCCGTCCGACAGCCAGAACTCGGGCCGCTCGTAGCCGCCGTCCTCGATGAAGCCCAGCCATTCGCCGTTGGTGGTCAGGCGGTCGGCCAGGCGGAAGGGTTCCAGGAACACGCGGTGGCGCGGCCGCTCGTTGTCGAAGGCGAAGCCGCGCGCCTCGGCGCCGATCACCTCGAGCCCGCCCTCGAAGCCGACAAAGCCCAGGGCCGGCGCGGCGGCGCGCGGCGGCTCGTCGCGCTCGCGATAGGCCGGGTGCAGCGGCGACTGGGCGAACAGGTGCTGGATGTCCATCAGCAGCAGCTCCTGGTGCTGCTCCTCGTGGGCCAGGCCCAGGTCCAGCCGCTCCAGGATCTCGGGCGACAGCGCGCCAGACAGCAGCCGGGCCATGGCCGCGTCCACATGCCGGCGATAGGCGGCGACATCGGCGCAGGACGGGCGGGTCAGCAGCCCCCGTTCCGGCCGCGGCTGCCGCGGTCCCATGGCCTCGTAGTACGAGTTGAAGATGTAGCCGAACGCCGGATCGTAGGGCTTGTAACCCGGCGCGTACGGGGCCAGCAGGAAGGTCTCGAAGAACCAGGTCGAATGGCCCCGGTGCCACTTGGTCGGACTGGCGTCGGGCATCGACTGCGCGGCCTGGTCCTCGGGCGACAGCGGCGCGGCCAGCGCCTCGGTCCGCGCGCGGACGGCGCGATAGCGGGCAAGCGGGGTGTCTGCAGCCTCGTTGACGGAGGCCAGGACCAGGGTGTCGTCGGGACTCATGCACGCTCCTGGCGCTGACGGGCCGTGTGGGCGGGCCGCTGTCCAAAACGGATCGGGAGCTTGGGCGTTCCCCCGTTCGAGGGCAAGGCGGCCTGCTGCCAGCATGGTGTCATCAGCACTTCTCAATTCCTATTGAATTGATCTGGTTTGATCCTCCCGCCTCGCGGGAGCGACAAGCAGGTCAAATCCGCTTCGCGCGGTCCCGTCTTGAAGAGTTCAGCGATGTCTTTCATCTCGCCGCCCGATCCCGCCGGCGATCCGCCGATCCTGATCGTGCCGGGCCTCTACAACTCCGGTCCCGACCATTGGCAGAGCCATTGGGAGCGCACCCTGCCCACCGCCGAGCGCGTGGATCAGGTCGACTGGGAGCGTCCCGCCCTCGGCGACTGGACGATCAGCCTGGCCGAGGCCGTGCGCAGCCGTCCCGGCGCGATCCTGGTGGCCCACAGCCTGGGCTGCGCCCTCGTCTGCCACCTGGCCCAGGTGACCGGCGGCCGGGGCGTGCGCGGCGCCCTGCTGGTGGCGCCGGCCGACGTCAATCGCGAGGGTCCCGCCGGCCGCCTGCTGATCGGCTTCTCGCCCATCCCCCGGCCGCGCCTGCCCTTCCCCTCGCTGGTGGTGGCCAGCCGCGACGACCCCTACGTGGCCATCGACCGGGCCGAGGCCTTCGCCCGAGGGTGGGGATCGCGCTTCGTCGACCTGGGCCGCGCGGGCCACATCAATGTCGACTCCGGCCACGGCGCCTGGCCGCGCGGCCGCCTGCTGCTGAACGAGCTGATCCGCGCCACGGCCCCGGCCTCGCCGCCGGCCTGAAAAAAGACGACCCCCGCGAACCGGGTTCGCGGGGGTCGTTCTTTACGCGGACTGTCTGGCTTGCTTCGCGATCCTCAGCGCTTGGCTCCAGCCTCCCTACGGGCGAGCGCGCTGTTCCGCGAAGATCTAAACCCTTACTGGCCTCAGGCGGCGGCCTGACGGCTGCGCACGCGGCTCATCCAGTCTTCCGGATAGGTCTCGCGCACGACGATCGACTTGAACTGGCCGACCGGGATGCGGGCGGCGTCGCCCGGCTGCAGGTCGCGCGAGACCGAGTGGCCCGCGAATTCCTGGATGATCGTGATCACCTGGCTGCTGCCGGCGGCGTTCTCGATGAGGATCATGGGAATGTCTCTCTCTGAGAGGGCTTTTGAGGGCGCGTCAGAGGACGCGGCGTTCCTGGGGCAGGCTCTGGCGGGTCCAGGCGTCGATGTCGGCCGAGCTCTGGAAGCGACGGAAGGCGCCCTGGGTGTGGTCGGGGCAGTACGAGGCGCGCTTGCTGGTCGTCTCGCGGCCGCAGAAGCCGAAGTCGCCGGCGTCCGGATTACCGATCGGCCAGCGGCACGAGTGCATCGACAGGTCGAGGATGCCGGCCGTGGGGGTCAGCTCTTCCATGACCGAGGCCTGCGGGCGGGCGGCCGGACGGGCCTGGGCCGGGGCGCTGGTGCGGGCTCGCGGAGCCTGGCGCGACACCCGGACGGTGACGGCGCGCTGGCGCACCGGCGTCTCGCGGACGGTGATGCCCAGGCGGTGGATCTTGCCGATGACGGCGCTGCGGCTGACGCCGCCCAACTGGCGCGCCACCTGGCTGGCGCTCAACCCTTCGAGCCACAACTTCCTGAGCGTGGCGGTACGTTCCTCGTTCCAGTCCATGACGGTTTCCGCTTCTTAAGGGTGCGGGATCAGCCCCCGCCCTTCTTCGGTAGAATCATGGTTAACGTCGGTCAAATTCTTCCGTGCATACCCACGGTTCTCGAAATCACATTTCCCAAGCGAATCTCGCTAGATAGCAGACGATGTCGCAGGGAGCCGTTTTGAACTGCGGCAAGACCTTGACCGAATAACGTCGTTCCGCGATGAATTCACGGGTCAGAAACCGGCTTGGATTTGAATGCGGCGCGGCGTCGCAAGCCTTGCGACATAACGCCTACGGGGATTGTGATGCGTACCCTCACCGTCGTCGCCGCCGCGACGCTCTGCCTGTCCATGAGCCTGTCTCTGGCCGCCTGCTCCAAGAGCGGTGAAACCTCCGGCCAAGGCGCTGCGACCCCGCCGCCCGCGCCGCCCCCGACCCCCGCCGAGAAGGCCGCGGCCCTGGCCGCCCTCCCCGCCCCGTACGACACCGGCGACCTGCTGAACGGCCAGAGCAAGTTCGCCCTCTGCCGCTCGTGCCACACCATCACGCAAGGCGGCCCGAACATGACCGGCCCCAACCTCTACGGCCTCTTCGGCCGCAAGGCCGGGACCCATCCGAAGTACACCTACTCGGACGCCGTCAAGAACGCCGGCTTCACCTGGGACGCCGAACACCTGGACCACTGGCTGGACAACCCGCGCACCTTCCTGCCGGGCACCAAGATGACCTTCGCTGGCCTGTCCAACCCCAAGGACCGCATCGACCTGATCGCCTATCTGAAGGTCGAGACGGGCTACAAGCCCGAGCCCTCGCCAGCCCCCGCTCCATCATCAGCCCAATGACCCCGCGCATCGCCCTCCTGACCCGGCTCTACGACGCCTACAACAAGGGCGACTTCGACGCCTTCGCGGCCGAGTTGGACCCCGCTGTCGACTGGCCCGACCAGATCGGCGGCGGCAGGGTCGTGGGGGTCGAGGCGATGCGCGCCTTCTGGACGCGTCGCGACGGCATGGTGCGGGTCGAGGCCGCCCCCATGGAGTTCACGGTGATGGAGGACGGCCGCATCCTGGTGGCCACGAACCAGACCGTGCATAACCTGGAGGGGCGCCTCTGGTCCGACAGCTGCGTGCGACATATCTACACGTTCCACGATGAGCGCGTGTCGCGCATGGATATCGTCGAGCGTTTGGACGAGGCGTGAGCATGGCGAAGGCGGAAGTGTTGCTGACCCGGCACTTCGATGCGACGCGCCGGCGCGACATCGAAGCCGTGGTCGCACAGCTGCATTCCGACATCGCCTTCGCCAACGTCCTGGAGGGCGGCGAAGTCGTGGGCCTGGAAGCCGCGCGAGGCTATTTCGAGCGGCAGTTCGCCATGGCCGGCGTCGACATCAGCCTGATGCGCGTGCGCCGCCAGGCCGACGGCTGGGTCCATGCCGACGTCGAGATCGCCCTGCGCCGCCCCGACGGCCGCCTTTGGTCCCAGAACACCGCCATCATCGCCTACCTGATCCGCGACGACCTGATCGTGGGGATAGACCCTCTGCCGGATCCCGGGACGCGGTAGAGCGCCTTCGGCGCCCCCTCAGTCGCGCCGCGACAGCTCCCCCAGAGGGGGAGCATCCCGCTGATCAGATCCTCCCCCTC
>NZ_JAAKGT010000005.1 GCF_011043625.1 Caulobacter sp. 602-2 | reverse complement strand
AGAAAGGGAGGATCTGGCGAGCTTAGGCAGATGCTCCCCTCTGGGGGAGCTGTCGCGGAGCGACTGAGGGGGTTTTTACAGCCCGAACGCCTTGAGCAATCGATCCGCCGCCGCCGAGGCGGGGAGGTCGCCGGCGCGTACGGCGCCTTCGGTCTCGTCGACCAGCGCGGCAACGGCCGGCGCGGCGCGGAAGGCCTCGGCCAGGCGGTCGTTGACCATCGCCCACATCCAGCGGGCGTCCTGGTCGGCGCGGCGGGCGGCTCTAGCGCCATTGGCGCCCATCACCTCGCGGTGGCGCTGGACCTGGCTCCACAGCACATCGAGCCCCGCGCCGGTCAGGCCCGAGGCGGTCAGCACCGGCGGCGTCCAGTCGCGGTGGGCGGGGGTGAGGATGTGCAGGGCGTTGCGATAGTCGCGGGCCGAGCGCTCGGCCTTGGTCGGATCGGCGTCGGCCTTGTTGATCACCAGGAGGTCGGCCAGTTCGATCAGGCCCTTCTTGATGCCCTGCAGTTCGTCGCCGCCGCCGGGGATCAGCAGGGCCACGAAGATGTCGACCATGTCGGCGACGACGGTTTCCGACTGGCCCACGCCCACGGTCTCGACGATCACCACGTCGAAGCCGGCCGCCTCGCACAGCAGCATCGCCTCCCGGGTCTTGCGGGCCACGCCGCCCAGCGCGCCGCCGGACGGGGAGGGGCGGATGAAGGCGTTCGGATCGACGCTGAGCCGCTCCATGCGCGTCTTGTCGCCCAGGATCGAGCCGCCGTGCCGGCCCGACGACGGGTCCACGGCCAGCACCGCCACCTTGCAGCCGTCGGCGGTCAGGGCGCAGCCCAGGCTTTCGATGGTGGTCGACTTGCCCGCCCCAGGCACGCCGGTGATCCCCACGCGCTGGGCGCGGCCGGTATGGGGCATCAGGCGCTGGAGAAGCTCGCGGGCGGCGGCCTGGTGGTCGATCCGGCGGCTCTCGACCAGGGTGATCGCGCGGGCCAGGGCGGCGCGCTCGCCGGCCAGCAGGCGGCGTTCGAGATCGGCGATATCGAGGGCGGGCGGAGACACGCCCCCGACTTAGAGGACGACCGCCGTGCCGGAAACCGAAACCATCATCATCTGCCCGTTGGGGCCGACGGTGTTGTAGTCGAGGTCGACCGCCAGGATGGCGTTGGCGCCGACCTTCTGGGCCTCTTTCATCAGGCCCTTCAGGGCGTCTTCGCGCGCGCGTTCCAGCACGCGTTCATAGGAGCTGGAGCGGCCGCCGATGAAGTCGCGGATCGAGGCCAGCAGGTCGAGCACGACGTTGGCGCCGAGGATCGCCTGGGAATAGACCGCGCCCTTGTACTCCTGGACCGGACGGCCCTCGATGAACGGGGTGGTCGAGATCAGCATGCCTGCGGGTCCTTCGATCGATGGCGCATAGTTAAGCATAAACGGCGCGGGCCGCGAGGGGCTCCGGCGCTGCACGCACGGCGATACGGCGAAGTTTCGCCTGTGGCGGGAAACCGGCTTTCGGCAAGCCTGGCCTTGAGGCAGATTGCCCGCGCTGAAGCTGGGGGGCTGGCCGTTGTTCTTCGCCAAATCGCATCTCGACCTGCACAACATCCGGGGCAGCGTCGAGCGCACGGTCAAGCTGTCCGACAACATCGTCGGCGTGGGCCCGGTGGGCATCGGCCTGGACGGCATCCTGGCCTGGTTCGGCGGGGCGGGTTCGCTCTACTCGCTGGGCGCGGGCGGGGTGCTGTTGTTCGACGGCGTGCGGGCCAGGGCCGCGCCGATGGTGCTGATCCAGATGACGGCCGTGCTGCTGATCGACGCCCTGCTGCCGCTGGGGCCGCCCGGCCTGGGCGCGGTGGCCGACACCCTGTTCACCGGCCAGAAGTGGGCCGGCGGGATGTTGATCAAGCACATGGACGACACGATCTATTTCGAGGGCTCGCGCAAGGACGCCCAAGGTACGGCCGAGTATCGCGACCTGCTGGAGCGGATCCGCTCGGGCAAGGAAAAGCGCCGGGTGGTGTTCCTGGGCTGACAACCAAGCTTGCGGCGGAGCGTTGAGACCACATGACCGACGAAGCCGCCCTGCATGGCGAAGTGATCGATGAGGGCCCCGCCGACCATCGGCGGCGGGCGCACAAGGCCTGGCGTAACGCCGAGACCATCAAGCGGCTGTCCGACCGGCTGATCGGCGTTGGTCCCTTCGGCATCGGCCTCGACGGCGTGCTGGCCTGGGTGCCGGGCGCCAACACCGCCTACAGCCTGGGCGCGGCCGCCGTGCTGGCCTATCACGCCTGGCAGGCCAAGGCTTCGTTGCCGACCGTGGCGCGGATGGCCGGCTACATGCTGTTCGACAGTTCGACCAGCGCCGTGCCCGTCGTCGGCTGGGCGATCGACACCCTGTTCCCCGGCCACCTGATGGCGGCCAAGGCGCTGCAGAAGGACATCGAGGCCCGCCACGGCGCGCCCGAGGAGGTCGACCTCAAGCGCCGCAGGAAGAAGGCCAAGGCCGGGAAGCGCTGAGGCTAGTCGTCGAGCGGCAAGCTTGCGACGGCGATTTCCAGATGCGGGAAGGTGGTCGGCGCAACCGACCCCCGCGCTCCGACCTCCTGCACGGCGCGATAGCCGCCCGCCGACGGTTCGCGATGCACCACGATCCGGCAGCCCGGCACGTCGACCACCCAGTATTCGCGGATGCCGCTCTGGGCATAGAGCTCGGCCTTGCGGCCCAGGTCGAAGGCCTGGCTGGTAACCGAGACCTCGATCGCCAGCACGATGTCGGCGCCGCGCACGTCTCGGTCATGCAGGCGGCTGGAGAATATGGCGAGGTCCGGCTCGGGCGCGGTCAGGTCGTCGAGATGAGCAGGGGCGTCCGAATTGACCTCCCACTCGCCCTCCACAAGGCGACGGGTGAAGAACTGGGTGAGCCATCGGCGGCAGCGAACGTGAGGCACGCTTTCCGGTGACACTGTGATCAGTTCCCCCTCGATCAGCTCTACGTTTGCGTCGTCCGAAAGGATGCCGGCCTCGACCATCCGCAGCACGTCGTCATACGTGAAGCGATAGGGCGTAACGGTCTCTGCGGGGCGGCCCGGAGCGTTCATGGGTGGAGAATAGCACGGGCGTTACTTTCAGTAACGCTGAGCGGTCAGCGGTCAGCGGATCGGCGGTAGGTCGGCCAGGCACAGGCTGAGCTGGGGCAGGACCAGCGAAGTCACCGTATCTCGCGCCGAATAGCGCACGACGTCGCGATAGACGCCGCCGCTGAGGCTACGGTGCACGACGATCTCGGCGCTGTTGACGTCGACCATCCAATAGTCGCGCACGCCATGGTCGGCGTAGAGATCGGCTTTCACCGAAAGGTCCTTGGCGACAGTGCTTTGGGCGACTTCGATCACGAGGCCGACATTGCGCCCGTCGATCGTGTTCAGCGGCAGTAGGGCGTCATAGGCGTAGAGGTCGGGATCCGGCGCATAGGTGGCCGCAAGCCGCAGCGTCGAGTCCACGATCACTTCGATCGCCTGTCCGGCCTGGGCGAGGAGCACCTTGGCGATCTGCATCTTGACGCGCGTGTGCTCGGCGCCTTCCGAAGCCATCTCGACCAGCCCCCCGTCGATCAGCTCCACCCTGGCGTCGGCGTCGAGAATGCCGGCGTCCTGCATGCGCAGGACGTCTTCCAGCGTGAACCGGTGCGGTTCGGAGGTCTCGAGCGCGCGGGCCAGGGCGTTCATGGGGGAACGATAGCACGGGCGTGGCGATGCGTAACGCCGTGCGCTCAGAGCACCAGCCGGCTGCGGGGCGGCTCGGCGACGGGTTTCAGCATCCATTGTCGGCCGTAGGCGATCCACCAGACGCCGAGGCCGGTCAGCAGGCCGACGCCGGTGCAGAGCGGCCAGGCGCCTTGGATCTGAAAGAAGAGGCCGTCGCGGAACGAGAACCAGGCCACGCTGGCGCCGACGGCGGTTCCGACCAGGGCCGCAGCCCACGGATAATGACGCTCGATCTGGGCGAGCAGGGCCCAGGCCGCGAGACCGGCGGCCAGGTAAGGCCAACCGAGCAGCAGGCCCATCATCGGCGCGGCGAGAACGTAGGATTCCGCTTCGGCGCCGCTGTGCGGAAGGCGTGGAACGAACAGGTCGTACACCGTTCCCAGGATCAGCGACGGCGCGAGGTGGCTGAACAGAGCCCCCGCGATCACCCTCGGCATGGTCGTCCGCTCGCTCGCCCTGTGCATCCGCATCTCCCGCCTATCGTGATCGGGCGATGAGAGGGCGAGCGAATGCAGCCGGCTTGGCGCTCGCGGTGGAGAAAGGGTGCAGAGGTCGCTACGCCGCCTCGCCCTGGGTGTAGCCCAGTTGCTTGTTCAGCTTGTCGAGCAGTTCGATCACCGCCTCGGCGATCACCGTGCCGGGCGGGAAGATCGCCGCGGCGCCGGCGTCGCGCAGGGCCTGGAAGTCCTGCGGCGGGATCACCCCGCCGACCACCATCATGATGTCGGCGCGGCCCTGTTTGCCCAGCTCGGCCTTCAGTTCCGGGGCCAGGGTCAGGTGCCCCGCGGCGAGGGATGAGGCGCCGACGATGTGGACGTCGTTCTCGACGGCCTGCCTGGCGGCTTCGGCTGGTGTTTGAAAGAGCGGGCCGATGTCGACGTCGAAGCCGAGGTCGGCGAAGGCGGTGGCGATCACCTTCTGGCCGCGGTCATGGCCGTCCTGGCCCATCTTGGCGACCAGGATGCGCGGGCGGCGGCCGTCGGCCTGGGCGAAGGCCTCGACCATGGCCTTGGCGCGGGCGGTGGTGGGGTCTGAGCCGGCTTCCTTCATATAGACGCCCTGGATCGACTTGATCTCGGCCCGATGGCGGCCGAACACGCGCTCGAGCGCGTCGCTGATCTCGCCCACCGTGGCCTTGGCGCGGGCCGCGTCCACGGCCAGGGCCAGCAGGTTGCCCGAACCGCGCGCGCCGTCCTCCAGCGCCTGCAGCGCGGCCTGCGTGGCCGCCGGATCGCGCTCGGCCTTTAGCCGGGCCAGCTTTTCGAGCTGCTGGTTGCGCACCGAGCTGTTGTCGACCTTCAGCATCGGGATGACGTCGGCCACCTCGGGCTTGTAGCGGTTGACGCCGACCACGCTCTGGCGATTGGAGTCGATGCGGGCCTGGGTCTTGGCGGCCGCTTCCTCGATGCGCAGCTTGGGGATGCCCTGCTCGATGGCCTTGGCCATGCCGCCGGCCGCCTCGACCTCTTCGATGTGGGCCAGGGCTTTCACCGCCAGGTCGTGGGTCAGCCGCTCGACATAGAAGCTGCCGCCCCAGGGGTCGGCGACGCGGGTCGTGCCGCTTTCCATCTGCAGGAACAGCTGGGTGTTGCGGGCGATGCGGGCCGAGAAATCGGTCGGCAGGGCCAGGGCTTCGTCGAGCGCGTTGGTGTGCAGGCTCTGGGTCTGGCCGTTCACGGCGGCCATGGCCTCGACGCAGGTGCGCGAGACGTTGTTGAACACGTCCTGGGCCGCCAGCGACCAGCCCGAGGTCTGGCTGTGGGTGCGCAAGGAGAGCGAGCGGTCGTCCTTGGGCTCGAACTCGCGCTTCATCAGGCGGGCCCACAGCAGGCGCGCGGCCCGCATCTTGGCCACTTCCATGAAGTAGTTCATGCCGATGGCCCAGAAGAAGGAGAGGCGCGGGGCGAAGGCGTCGATGCTCATGCCGGCCGCCACGCCGGCGCGGGCGTACTCGATGCCGTCGGCCAGGGTGTAGGCCAGCTCCAGGTCGGCCGAGGCTCCGGCCTCCTGCATGTGATAGCCGCTGATCGAGATCGAGTTGAACTTGGGCATGTTCGCCGAGGTGAAGGCGAAGATGTCCGAGATGATCCGCATCGAGGGCGCGGGCGGATAGATGTAGGTGTTCCGCACCATGAACTCTTTGAGGATGTCGTTCTGGATCGTGCCCGAGAGCTTGTCGGGCGAAACGCCCTGCTCCTCGGCGGCGACGATGTAGAGCGCCAGGATCGGCAGCACCGCGCCGTTCATGGTCATCGACACGCTCATCTTGTCGAGCGGGATGCCGGAAAACAGCGTGCGCATGTCGAGGATCGAGTCGATGGCGACGCCCGCCATGCCGACATCGCCCTTCACCCGCTCGTGGTCTGAGTCATAGCCGCGGTGGGTGGCCAGGTCGAAGGCGACCGACAGGCCCATTTGACCGGCCGCCAGATTGCGGCGGTAGAAGGCGTTCGAGTCCTCGGCCGTGGAGAAGCCGGCGTACTGGCGGATCGTCCACGGGTTGGTGACGTACATGGTCGGGTAGGGGCCGCGCACGAAGGGCGCGACGCCGGGGCGACCTTCAGTGAAATCGAGGCCCTCCGCGTCTTCGGCGGTGAAGGCGGGGGCGACGTCGACGCCCTCGGGCGTGCTCCAGGCCTTGCCGGCCTGCGGCGCGGCCGCCGGTTCGGGCGCCTCGAAGGCGACGTCGGCGAAATCGGGGAACTTGCTCACGGCTCAGGCTCCCTCGAAGGCGGCGGCGAAGCGGATGGGCGTCAGGGGCGGGCAGCGGCTGTCGGGGCCGGGCAGGCGCGGGTCGGGGCCGTCGACGGCGAAGGCGGCCGGATCGGGCGTCTCGACCTCCGGCGTCTTGTCGTCGGCGTTAGGGAAGGCGGTGACGCCCAGGATCTTGCGGCTCTTGTCGGCGAAGGACGCTTCCTGTCCCTCACGGGTTTCGGCGACGATGTCGGCGATCAGGCCACTTTCCAGCGCCTTGACGATGCCGCCGTCGGCTTCGATGGCCTGGAACCCACCCCAAGCGGCGCGGGCCATCTGGTCGGTCAGGGTGTCGAGGTACCAGGCGCCGCCGGCCGGGTCGGCGACACGGCCCAGGTGGCTCTCTTCCATCAGGACGAGCTGAGTGTTGCGGGCCTGTCGGCGGGCGAAGGCGGTCGGCAGGCCGATGGCGTCGGTGAAGTTTCCGAGCACCACCGTGTCGGCGCCGCCCACAGCGCCCGCGAAGCCGGCGGCGGTCAGGCGCAGGAGGTTGGTCCAGGCGTCGGCCTTGGCCAGCATCCGCTGCGACGAGCGGGCCTCGATGCGGGCGGGGACGTCGACGCCGCAGGCCCGGGTCAGTTGCGCCCAGAGCGACCGGACGGCGCGCACCTTGGCCACGCCCGTGAAGTACTCGCCGTCCAGGCTGACGCCCAGCACGATGCGCGACCAGGCTTCATTCATGGAAAGGCCCGAGCGGACCAGGGCCTTGGCGTAGGCGACGGCGCTGGCCGCCATCACCGCCAGCTCCTCGGCGTTGGAGCCGCCGGCCTCGTGCACGGCGCGGCCCGTCGCCAGGAACAGGCTGGCCACGGCGTAGGTTTCGGCGAGACGCGCGCCTACCGTGGCGGCGCTGAAGATGTGGCTCTCGATCGGGCCGGGGCTGACGCCGGCCTGCATCCAGGCGCTCAGCGGGTCCATGTGGAAGGCGAGCGGCGCATTGGGCGCGGCCTTGGCCAGGGCGCCCAGCCAGTCGGCGGCCTTGGGGCCCAGGAAGCCGGCGTCCAGCGCCACGGGGGCGAGGTCCAGCAGCACGCCGTCCAGCACGCGGGCCAGGTCGTCGCGCGAGCCGACCGCGACGCCGGTCTGGCCGGCCGGATCCAGCGCCAGCAGCACCGAGGCCGCGCCGTTCTCCAGGTCCTTCAGGATCTCGCCGTTGGCGTGCTTGGCGTCGGGATGGGCGACCTTCGTGCGAAGGTCCCAGGGGCGGTCGATGTCGCGAGCGCGCAGGTCGCGGGCCACGGTCACGGCGTCGTCGGCGGTGTAGAGCGGGCGGATGGTGATCCCGTCCGGGGTGGCGCGCGTCAGGGTCTCGTCGAAATCGGCCCCTTTCAGGGTCTTCTCGACCAGTTTCAACCACTTGGCCTGGGCCAGGGCTTCGTCGGGCGGGCCGAAGTCGTCGGCCAGTTGGGCGGGCGCCTCGCTCACGACGGGGTTCTCCTGCGGTGCGGCATTCTTGTATTTTGACGCAGTTGCGCGCCTGCCGCCACGGAGGTCAAGCGCTTGCAAGTCCCATGAACAGGCGTTTAAGCTAACGCTGTTAACATGCGCGGCGCGTGACGTCGCGGAACGAGGAGACCCCCGTCCCATGGCTCTGCCGCCCATCCTGCGCGACCGTCTGCGCCTGCCGGTGATCGCCTCGCCGCTATTCATCATCAGCAACCCGGACCTCGTCATCGCCGAGTGCAAGGCCGGCATCGTCGGCTCGTTCCCCTCGCTGAACGCCCGCCCGCTGTCGCAGCTGGACGAATGGCTGGCCCGCATCACCGAAGAGCTGGCCGCCTGGGACAAGGCCCATCCGGACATGCCCTCGGCCCCGTTCGCCGTGAACCAGATCGTCCACAAGACCAACAACCGGCTCGAGCAGGACATCGAGCTGTGCGTGAAATACAAGGTGCCGGTGGTGATCACCTCGCTGGGCGCCCGGGAAGACCTGAACCAGGCGATCCACTCGTACGGCGGGATCACCCTGCACGACGTCATCAACGACCGCTTCGCCCGCAAGGCCATCGAGAAGGGGGCCGACGGCCTGATTCCGGTGGCGGCCGGCGCCGGCGGCCACGCGGGCGCGATCTCGCCCTTCGCCCTGGTGCAGGAGATCCGCACCTGGTTCGACGGTCCGGTGGCCCTGTCGGGCGCCATCGCCAGCGGCCGCTCGATCCTGTCGGCCCAGGCCATGGGCGCGGACCTGGCCTATATCGGCTCGGCCTTCATCGCGACGGAAGAGGCCAATGCGCCCGAGGCCTACAAGCGGACGATCACCGAGGCCAACGCCAGCGACATCGTCTATTCGAACCTCTTCACCGGCGTGCACGGCAACTATCTGCGCCAGTCGATCGTCGCCGCGGGCCTCGATCCCGACAACCTGCCGGAAAGCGATCCGTCGAAGATGAGCTTTGGCTCGGGCGGCAACCAGGACGCCAAGGCCTGGCGCGACATCTGGGGCTCCGGCCAGGGTATCGGCGCGATCAAGGAAGTGCTGCCGGTCGCCGAACGCATCGCCAAGCTGGCGGAGGAATATGAGGACGCCAAGGCCGAACTGGCGGCCAAGACGGCCCTGACGGCCGGTAATCGCCTGGCTTTCGCCGCCGAGTAGGACGGGGATCGCGCCGGGGACGAAGGCGGCTTCGTCCCCGGCTGCTCCGGCAAGGCGATCCTGAGCGGGTTCGAAACCGCCAGGAGCGCCTCATGTCCGACGCCGCCACGCCCCGCCTTTCGCTGCCCTACGTGGCCGCGGGGCAAGCCCAGAAGCACATCACGGTCAACGAGGGCCTCGCCCGGCTGGACGGCCTGGTTCAGCCCTGTGTGGTCAGCCGCACGACCAGCGTCCAGCCGCCCGCGCCCGCCGACGGCGCGATGTGGATCCGCCCCGCCGCCGCGACTGGCGCCGATTGGGCCGCCGCCTCCGCTCACAGCCTGATGCGCTTCGAGGCCGGGGCCTGGGAGGCGATCGCCCCCGCCGCCGGCTTCACCGCCTGGATCGCCGACGAGGGCCAGCTGGCGGTGTTCAACGGCTCGGCCTGGGCGGCGCTGTCGTCGACCTTCCAGGGCCTGACCGCCGCCCGCTCGCCGTTCGGAGCCGACGTGCGCGTCGAGATCCGCGAGACCGAGGCAAGCCTCACCGGCGCCTCGGTGGCCACGGCCGCCGTGATCCCGGCCCGCTCGATCGTGCTTGGCGTCTCGACCCGCACCAGCGCCGCCGTCACCGGCGCGATCTCCTACAGCTGCGGCGTGGCCGGCGAGACGGGCAAGTTCGGCAGCTCGCTGGGCGTGGGGCTGAACGCCAGCAACATCGGCGTGGTGGGGCCGACGGCGTACTACGCCGACACGCCCGTGGTGCTGACGGCGGCCGGCGGCAATTTCGTTTCCGGCAAGGTGCGGGTGTCGATCCAACTGCTGAGGTTCGAGGCGCCGGCGGCGGTTTAAATCCCTCTCTCAAAGAGAGAGGGTTTGGAAGTTGCCGCCAGCCGACCACACCCCAACTTGCGAATGGCTCTCTGCTTGATCCGGGCGGCGGGTGCGGCTACACGCCCGTCATCCCTTGGGGAGTAGCCGCCCGCGCCTATCAGCGGGGCCCGCCGTCAACATACTTGGTCTTTCGGGACCATGGCGCGGGCGAGGAAAGCACCGACAGCTTTCCTGGCGAGACCAATGGCGTCGTTTTCCGTCCGGGCTGGGCGGGGAAACGGTCGCTGTTGTCTTGTCTGCGCTCGGCCCCGCAACGGTGTTTCATGGAATCCCTGCTCGTCTCGACCCTGGTCGTGGCCATCGCCGAGATCGGCGACAAGACCCAGCTTCTGGCCATCATCCTGGCCACGCGGTTCAAGAAGCCGATCCCGATCATCCTGGGCATCCTGGTCGCCACCCTGCTGAACCACGCCCTGGCGGCGCTGGCCGGTTCGCTGGTCGCCCAGTACCTGCAGGGGGCCTGGTTCCAATGGCTGATCGCCATCTCGTTCATCGCCATGGCCGGGTGGGCGCTGATCCCCGACAAGGCCGACGACGAGGACGGCGGCGCGGTCGGCCGCTACGGCGTGTTCGCCACCACGGCCGTCGCCTTCTTCCTGGTCGAGATGGGCGACAAGACCCAGATCGCCACGGTGGCCCTGGGCGCCCAGTTCCATAACGTGACCCTGGTGGCCGCCGGCACCACGCTGGGCATGATGCTGGCCAACGTGCCGGCCGTGTATCTGGGCGAGGCGGCGACCAGGATCGTGCCGCTGAAGTATGTGCGCATCGGCGCGGCGCTGATCTTCCTCGGCATCGGCCTGTGGGGCATCGCCAGCCTGCTGGGCCTCTTCAAGTAATGACGTAGCGTGGGGCGGGAGCTATGAGCGGGACGAACGTTCCGGAGTCTCCCGCCCATGACCCAAGACATGCCGTCCGCGACCGGTTGGGAATTCTGGATCGATCGCGGCGGCACCTTCACCGACATCGTCGCCCGCCGGCCGGATGGACGCCTCGTCACCCACAAGCTGCTGTCGGAAAACCCCGAGCAGTACGAGGACGCGGCCGTCGCGGGCGTGCGCGCCCTGCTCGACCAGGGCGGCGGCGGGGCGGTGGAGGCGGTGAAGATGGGCACCACGGTGGCCACCAACGCCCTGCTCGAGCGCAAGGGCGAGCCGACGCTCCTGGCGATCACCAAGGGTCACGCCGACGCCCTGCGCATCGGTCAGCAGGCCCGGCCCAAGCTGTTCGACCGCAATATCGTCAAGCCCGAGGCGCTCTACACCCGCGTCGTCGAGATCGACGAGCGCGTCGGCGTCGACGGCGAGGTGGTTCGGCCGCTGGACGAGGCCGCAGCCCGCGAAGGGCTGCAGGGCGCCTATGACGCCGGTTTCCGGGCCGTGGCGATCGTGCTGCTGCACGGCTTCCGTTTCACCGACCACGAGGCCCGCGTCGCGGCCATCGCCCGCGAGGTCGGCTTCACCCAGGTTTCGGCCAGCCACGAGGTCAGCCCGCTGATGAAGCTGGTCGGGCGCGGCGACACGGCGGTGGTCGACGCCTACCTCTCGCCGATCCTGCGCCGATACGTCGACCAGGTGGCCTCGCGGCTGGGGGAGGAGACGCGGCTCTTCTTCATGCAGTCGAACGGCGGCCTGACCGACGCGCGGGCCTTCCGTGGCAAGGACGCCATCCTGTCCGGCCCGGCCGGCGGCGTCGTGGGCATGGCCAAGACGGCGGCGGAGGCGGGCTTTTCCCGCGTCATCGGTTTCGACATGGGCGGCACCTCGACCGACGTCTGCCACTATGCCGGCGAGTACGAGCGGGCCTACGAGACGGTGGTGGCCGGCGTGCGGATGCGCGCGCCGATGATGAACATCCACACCGTGGCGGCCGGCGGCGGCTCGATCTGCAGCTTCGACGGCGCTCGCCTGCGGGTGGGGCCGGCCTCGGCCGGGGCCAATCCGGGTCCGGCCTGCTATCGCCGCGGCGGGCCGCTGACGGTGACCGACTGCAACGTCATGCTGGGCAAGCTGCAGCCCGAGTTCTTCCCGCACGTCTTCGGCCCGAACGCCGACCAGCCGCTGGACCGCGACGTGGTGGTGGAACGCTTCGAGGCGCTGGCCGGCGAGATCGAAGCCGCGACCGGTAGGGCGATGACCCCGGCCGAGATCGCCGAGGGCTTCCTGACCATCGCCGTCGAGAACATGGCCAAGGCCGTGCGGCAGATCTCGATCCAGCGCGGCTACGACGTCACCCGCTACGTGCTGGCGTGCTTTGGCGGAGCCGGCGGGCAGCACGCCTGCCTGGTGGCCGACGCGCTGGGCATGAAGACGGTGATGATCCACCCGTTCGCGGGCGTGCTCAGCGCCTATGGCATGGGCCTAGCCGACCTGCGCCTGCTGCGCGAGGCGACGGTGGAACAGCGCCTGGACGAGGTCGCCGCGGCCCTGCCGGCCCGCGCCGCCGCCCTGGCGGCCGAGGCCGAGGCCGCCCTGCGCGCCCAGGACGCGCCGCTGGTGACGGTCGAGACGGAAGCCGCCCTGCTGGTGAAGTACGCCGGCACCGACACGCCCCTGCGGGTTCCGCTGACGGACGCGGAAGGCGTGAAGGCGGCGTTCGAGACCCTGCACCAGCGCCGCTTCGGCTTCGTCTCGCCGGCGACGCCGCTGGTGGTCGAGACCCTGAGCGTCGAGGCGATCGGCCATGCCGACGCCGGCGCCGCGCCCGATCTGGGCGTCGGGCAGGGCGGGGCGGGCGGCGTGCTGGCCGTCGTGCCTGCGCGGCTGGCCGGCCAGGCCTATGATGCGCCAGTGCTCGACCGCGCTGGCTTGTCGATCGGGGCCGAGGTGGCTGGACCGGCGATCATCCGCGAGGCCACCGGCACCACGGTGGTCGAGCCCGGCTGGCGGGCCCGCGTGGATGCGCATCACAACCTGATCCTCGACCGCGTCGAGGCCCTGGCCCCGCGCCGCGCCGCCGGCACGGAAGCCGATCCGGTGATGCTGGAGGTGTTCAACAACCTCTTCATGGCCGTGGCCGAGGAGATGGGGTTCGCCCTGCAGAACACCGCCTATTCGGTGAATATCAAGGAGCGGCTGGACTTCTCTTGCGCCCTGTTCGACCGCGACGGCAACCTGATCGCCAACGCCCCGCACATGCCCGTGCACCTGGGTTCGATGGGCGACAGCGTGCGGGCGATCCGTGATGGCCGCAGCGGCGACGGCCGGGGCATGAAGCCGGGCGACGTCTACATGCTGAACGCCCCCTATGCCGGCGGCACCCACCTGCCGGACGTGACGGTGGTCATGCCGGTGTTCGACGCGGCCGGCGCCTTGCTGTTCTACGTCGCCGCGCGCGGCCACCAGGGCGACATCGGCGGCATCACCCCGGGTTCGATGCCGCCCGGCAGCAAGACGGTCGAGGAGGAGGGCGTCCTCATCGAGAACTTCCTGCTGGTCGAGGGCGGGCGGTTCCTGGAAGCCGAGACCCGCGCCCTGCTGGCCTCGGGCAAGTGGCCGGCCCGCAATCCCGACCAGAACATCGGCGACCTCAAGGCCCAGGTCGCCGCCTGCGCGCGCGGCGCCGAAAGCCTGACCGGCCTGGTCGCCGAGTTCGGCCAGGACGTGGTCGAGGCCTACATGGCCCACGTGCAGGACAACGCCGAGGAAGCCGTGCGCCGGGTGCTGGCCAGGCTGTCGGACGGCCAGTTCGCCTACGAGCTCGACGACGGCAGCTTGGTGAAGGTCGCCATCACCGTGGATCAGGCCGCCCGCACGGCCCGGGTCGACTTCACCGGCACCAGCGACCAGGTTCCGACCAACTTCAACGCCCCGGCCTCGATCTGCCGGGCGGCGGCGCTGTACGTCTTCCGCACCCTGGTGGATGACGAGATCCCGATGAACGACGGCTGCCTGCGGCCGGTCGAGCTGGTCATTCCCGAGGGCTCGATGCTGAAGCCTCGCTATCCAGCGGCGGTGGTGGCCGGCAATGTCGAGACCAGCCAGGTGGTGGTCGACGCGCTCTATGGCGCGCTGGGCGTGATGGCCGCCGCGCAAGGCACGATGAACAACTTCACCTTCGGCGACGAACGGCGGCAGTACTACGAGACCATCTGCGGCGGCGCTGGGGCAGGGCCGGACTTCGACGGCGCCGACGCCGTCCAGACCCACATGACCAACAGCCGCCTGACCGATCCCGAGGTGCTGGAAACCCGCTATCCGGTGCGGGTCGAGGCCTTCTCGATCCGGCGCGGCTCGGGTGGCGCGGGCGAGCATCACGGCGGCGACGGCGTGGTGCGCACCATCGGCTTCCGCGAGCCTATGACCGTGACCCTGCTCTCCAACCGCCGCCGCGCGCCGCCGTTCGGCCTGCACGGCGGGGCCAGCGGCGCGCTGGGCCTGGCGCGGATCGAGCGGGCCGACGGGAGCGTGCAGGCCCTGGCCGCCACCGACGAGGCCCAGGTCGGCGCAGGGGATCGCGTTGTCATCGAGACGCCGGGCGGCGGCGGCTGGGGCAAGGCCTGAGCGCGATCGTGGGGCGGTTGCTGAAAGAACCGGATGGTCCGGGCATGTCCTTCCTCAAGGCCTTCGGCGCGACGCTGGGGGCCGTTGGCTTTCCCGTCCTGATGCGTGTGTTCTTCGTGGCCGAGGGCGACGCCGAGGGACGGATCATCATGGTCCTGCTCGTCCTGGGCGTGGCCGTCTTCGCCGGACTGGCCTGGGCCGTACGCAGCCTACTGCTGCGATGGGCCTATGACCGGGTGACCCGCGGGCCGTTCTGAGCGGTCGACGGCGCGGCGCGGGGCCGCTAAGCCAGCAGGGCGCCACAGGAGACGTCACCAGCATGAGCCGCGCCCCCTTTATCGCCCGCCGCACCCTGATCGGCGCCGCCGGCCTGATGGTCGCCGCGCCGGGCCTGGCCTTGGCCGCCGGCAAGCCGCGCGTGGCCATCCAGACCAGCGCGGGCACGATCATCGTCGAGCTGGAGGACAAGAAGGCGCCGGTCACCTCGGCCAACTTCCTGCGCTATGTGGACGCCAAGAAGTATGACGGCGGGACCTTCTATCGGGCCTCGCGCACCAAGGGCGTGAAGGGCGCGGGCTCGATCCAGGGCGCGCCGCCGCAGCGGGCGCGCCGCTTCGCGCCGATCGCCCACGAGAGCACGACCAAGACCGGCATTCGCCACAAGCCGGGCGTGATCTCCATGGCCCGCAACGCGCCGGGCACGGCGACGTGCGACTTCTTCATCTGCGCCAGCGCCATGCCGTATCTCGACGCCCATCCGGGCGCGAAAGGGGACAATCTGGGCTTCGCCGCCTTTGGGACTGTCGTCGAGGGCCTGCCGATCGTGAAGAAGATCCTGGCCATGCCGACCGGCGGCCCCGCCTACACCGAGGCGATGAAGGACGAGATGCTGAAGGCCCCCGTCCAGATCCTGAGCATGAAGCGGATGGGCTAGTCCGGCTTCGACAGCTCAGCGAGGCGCGCCTCCAGCCGTGCGAGCGTCGCCTTGATCTCTTCCTGCTCGGTGTGGCTGAACTCGTTGGCGTCCTTGATGCAGCGCGAGCAGATGGTGCCGATCAACAGCGGCAGGATCAGCAGCAGGGTGACGTGCATCAGCAGCACGGCGACCACCCGTCCGCCGGGCGTGGCCGGGTAGAAGTCGCCATAGCCGACCGTGGTGGCCGTCACGCAGGCCCACCAGATGGCGTCGAGATACGACTTGCCCTCGAAGAACGCATAGGCGCCGGCGGCGGCCAGCAGGATGACGAGATAGGCGACGAGCAGTTCGCGAACCGTGTCGAGGTACTTCATCATCTGCTGGCCTCCCGGCCTGTGCTGTCAGGGACCGACGACCCGCCGCGCGCGGACGGCGGTCTGTCCGTCGATGTTCATCAGGTAGCTGCCGGCGGCGGCCTTGCGGATCTCGACCTTCGAGCCCGCCTTGGGCGGCGAGGACAGCGAGCGGTCGTCGGCCTGGCGCCAGGTCGCGCCGTCGGCGAGGGTCAGGATCCAGCGGCCGTCGGCGCCGCGGACGGCCTTGGTCACCTCGCCCGCGATGCGGTCGACCTCCTCGGCCTTGTCGCCGCGGTCGAAGATCGACAGGGCCGAAAGGTCGAGGCCGAAGGCCTGGCGCCGGGCCGCCTGGGCCTGCTGGCGATCGACGATGATGACGTCGCCCTTCTTCTCGGCGGCGGTGATCGAGTCGACGGCCGCGTCGTAGCAGGCCAGGCGCTTGTCGTTCTCGGCGACGCCCCGGCAGTCGAGCAGGGCCTTCAGGGCGGGGGCGACGTCGCGGACGACCGGGGCGGCGGCCTGGGCCGCGCCCACCGCCAGGACGGCGGCGACGCCGGTGGCGACGAGCGCGCGGGGCGAAGGAAGGGAAAGGCGGTTCATCGCGGCGCTCCTTGGGGGTCGTCGATCAGCCAGCCCGTGATCGACAGGCGCTTGGCGGCGGCATAGGCGGCGACCGGCGCCACCGAGTGCTGGCGGGGCACCTTGAACAGGGTCAGCACGTTGAAGCCGGGCATGAAGCCGCGCTCGATCTGGCCGTCGGTGTCGTGGAACAGCAGCTGGCCGCCCCAGTCGGGCCGCCATCCGCGCGTGAAGCCCAGGGTGAAGGCGGCCAGGCGCGTGTCGCGGCCGTGCTTGTCGTCATGCAGGGTGAGGAAGTCGCCCGGGCGGTAGTTCGACGCCTGCACGCGAACGCCGGCGACGTGCGGCGCGCCGATCACCTTCGCCCCGAAGTCGAGGAACGCCCGGCTCTGCGCCAGTTCGGTGAGGGCGTGGACGGACGGGGAGGGGTCTCGCGCGTACTCATCCTGCAGCGGGTAGGACAGGTGAATGAACGAGAACCCGCGCGAGGCGCGCTTCAGCGCGCTCTGCAGGAACTGGCGCACGGCCGCGTCGCCGAACTTGCGGATGGCCTCGTTGGTGATGACCAGCGTCTCGTTCTTCTCGTCGGGGGCGACGATCGCCCACGAGGAGACGGCGTCCAGCAGGTCGCCGGCGGCTTCGGCGTCGATCGGCTGCAGGAACACGGGAATCTGCACGACGCCCTCGCGGGCGAAGGTTTCGGCGTACGACGAAGGGTCGAGATCCGCGCGGATGCGCAAGGCGGGCTTGAGGGCCGTCATCGGGCGGCGTGGTTCACGGCGAATCTCCCCCGTCGCGGCGAGGGCGACGACGGGTTCTAGCTAACAGATCGACGTTCGCCGGTTCAATCACCCCCGGCAAGCGTCATATGTCGGGCGCCGAAAAAACGGGCGCCTCGCCTTCACGGCGTCAGGCCGGCGGCTTCGGTGAATGACGGCGGATTACCAAATTGCAATGTTATCCATTGCGTGCTTTTGAGTTGAAAACTGGCGAACGCGAGTTTTCGTATACCGTCGACAACACAACAATTGATCGAATTCTTACCGGCAAAGCTGGAACAAATTGCCGATGATGCTCAAGCCGACTTGGTCGCGGGCATTGGTCGATTATCGATATGAATTGTTTCTGTTCTAGAAACATTTCCAGGACTTGTTCGACCATAATGGGCGAAAACGCAGCAATGTGTGGCGCGTTTGGGGCGGAGTGCGTCCCTTTTGTTACAGTGTGAACCAAATGTAATCCGATCCATCAGGGCAAGATTGACCCCAGTTCGGCAAACGACGTTCATGGCGCAGACCCGCTTCGAGCCCGACGCGGGGGGGCAAAAATGCGCCGCACGGGGGAACACGAGCGGCGCTGCGATATGTTTTGGAGGTTTGATGTTGCACGCCTTGTCCATGCGTAAGCGTTTGCTTGCGTCCACCCTGCTCTGCGGCGTGATCGCGCCGGTCGTGGTGGCCTCGCCGGCTTTCGCGCAGGAAGAACCTGCCGCGGTCGAGGAAATCGTCGTCACCGGTTCGCGCATCGCGCGTCCTGACCTGACCTCCAGCAGCCCCGTCGCCGCCGTCGGCGAAAAGGAACTGCAGCAGTCGGGCGTGGTGAACACCGAAAACCTGATCAACACCCTGCCGCAAGCCGTCCCGGGCATCACCTCGACGGTCAACAACGGCAGCAACGGCACGGCCACCGTCAGCCTGCGCGGCCTCGGCTCCAACCGCACCCTGGTGCTCGTGGACGGCAAGCGCCAGACGCCGACCACCCAAGCCGGCAGCGTCGACATCAACCTGATCCCGCCGGCCCTGATCAAGCGCATCGAAGTGCTGTCGGGCGGCGGTTCGGCCGTTTACGGCTCGGACGCCATCGCCGGCGTCGTCAACTTCATCCTGAAGGACGACTTCGAAGGCATGGAAGTGTCGGCCGGCTACCAGGCCACCGACAAGGGCGAAGCCCCGATCTACTCGGGCTCGATGACCTTCGGCGCCAACTTCGGCGGCGACAAGAAGGGCAACGTCGTCCTCAGCCTCGGCTACAACAAGCGTGAAGCCCTGACCCAGGGCGAGCGCGGCGGCATGCTCAGCACCGCCTGGGGCGACAACGCCACCCGCACGGGCCTGGTCCCCAGCGGTTCGGGTTCGAACGAACCGGGTCAGGTCGGCTCGTTCGTTTCGGGTCGCTTCGTGACCCTGCCGGGCGTGGCCAACAACTCGGCCAACACCGCGCTGTTCCTGACGGACGGCAACGTGCGCCTCTACAACGCCAACACCGACACCTACAACTTCGCGCCGGTCAACTACGTCCAGACCCCGCAAGAGCGCTACTCGGTCACCTCGCTGGCCAGCTATGAGATCAAGCCGGGCCTGACCGCCTACGCCAAGGGCAACTTCGTCAGCAGCAAGGTCATCACCCAGCTGGCTCCGACGCCGATCGGCAACCGCACGTTCCGCTTCACGCTGGACAACAACCCGTTCCTGACGGCCGCGGCCAAGACCGCGCTGAACAGCCTGGGTTCGAGCACCGCCTACACGATCCCGTCGAGCGCCTCGTGGACCGCCGGCACCTTCACCGACGTCGACAGCGACGGCGACGGCCTCTACGACACCGTCACCGGCGTGTTCAACCGCCGCCTGTCGGAAGTCGGCCCGCGTATCTCGCGCTTCGACTTCAGCGGCTTCCAGGTCCAACTGGGCCTGAAGGGCGAGATCGAAGGCATCAACGGCGGCTTCGACAGCTACTTCCAGTACGGCAACACCCACGGCAGCAACTCGCTGCTGGGCGACACCAGCCTGGCCCGCATCCAGCAGGCCCTGCTGCTGAACGCCTCGGGCACCGGCTGTCTTGATCCGTCGGGCGGCTGCGTGCCGATCAACCTGTTCGGCCAAGGCAACATCTCGGCCGCCGCGGCGAACTTCATCAAGACCCGCATCAACTCGTCGCAAGACTACGAGCAGCTCTACGCGGGCCTGAACTTCTACGGCGACACCAGCAACTTCTTCTCGCTGCCCGCTGGTCCGATCGGCTTCGCCGTCGGCGGCGAATACCGCGCCGAAGACTTCGCCTTCAACCCCAGCCAGGACCTGGCGACCGGCAACCTGACCGGCTTCAACGCCAGCCCGCCCGTCTCGGGTCGCTTCGACGTCTACGAAGCCTACGCCGAACTGGCCGTGCCGATCCTGAAGGACCTGCCGTTCGTCAAGTCGCTGGACCTGGAACTGGCCGGTCGTATCTCGGACTACACGACCCAGCCGGATCCGGTGAAGACCTACAAGGTCGCCGGCACCTGGAAGCCCTTCGACGACCTGATGCTGCGCGTGTCGTACAACAGCGCCATCCGCGCTCCGTCGATCGGCGAACTGTACGCTCCGCAGAGCAACGGCTTCCCGACCTCGACCGACCCGTGCTCGGCTCGCGCCAACCCGAACGCTCAGGTCCGTCAGGCCTGTATCAATTCGGGCGTCGCGGCCTCGCAGGTCGGTGTGCTGAACGCCAACCAGCAGACCCAGACCCTGTCGGGCGGCAACCCGAACCTGAAGCCGGAAAAGGGCGAAACGACCACGGTCGGCGTCGTCTACACCCCGTCGTTCGCCTCGGGCCTGTCGTTCACCCTCGACTACTTCAAGATCGAGCTGAAGGACGCCATCGACACCTTCGGCGGCGGCACGGCCAACCTGATGGCGGTCTGCTACGGCCCGATCGTCAACGGCAACCCGAACTCGCCCTACTGCCAGGCCATCAACCGCCTCGGCAACGGCTCGATCGACTACGTCTCGTCGATCAACCAGAACGTCGCTGCGCGTAACCTCGAAGGCTTCGACCTGGGCGTTACCTACCGCACGCAACTGGAAGACATCGGCCTGCCCAACTGGGGCTCGCTCGCGGTCCGCTCGCTGTACACCAACACCTGGGAGTACACGATCATCCCGGACGAGATCTCGCAGCCGATCAAGTGCGCCGACAAGTTCGGCACGCGTTGCTCGGGCGCCGGCGTCAACCCGCTGCCGCGTCACAAGCTGAGCACCTCGGCCAACTGGCGCTTCAAGCAGTTCGGCGTGAACCTGGTCTGGAACTACCTGGACGACGTGATCGACGACGCTCCGACGACCCGTTACACGGTCGAGGAAATCGGCCCGAAGAACTACTTCGACCTGTCGGCCGACTGGGACGTCAACGACAACCTGGCCTTCACCGGCGGCGTCAAGAACCTGACCCAGGAAGCCTACCCGATCCTGGGCGGCAACGCCTCGCCGTCGAACAGCGGCTACCCGGCCGTCTACGACGTGCTTGGCCGCGTGTTCTTCCTGAACGCGCGCCTGCGCTACTGATCCTGGACGGCGCGCTCCGCGAGGGGCGCGCCGGACCTGGCGTTTCGAAAGCCGGCGGCCTCGCGGTCGCCGGCTTTCTGCGTTCTGGGTGTTTCCCGGGGTTTAGCCGCGCCGGGCGGCCGCCGCGGCGAGATAGAGTTCGAGATTGGTGTAGCCCGAGCCGTCCTTGGCCGGCGCCGCGCCGTCGGCGGCGGTCTTCGGGTCGAGGCCGTGGGCCTTCTCCCAGGCGTCGGGGATCCCGTCGCCGTCGCTGTCCCTGGCCGGCTTGCCGGCGGGGAGGGCGGGCCAGCCGCCGACGTCGTTCTGGCTGTTGATGACCTTGCCGGTGCGGTCGCGCACGCCGGCGACGACGCGGGCGTCGACGCTGTCGCGGAACACCGAGGCGCCGGCGTCGGCCAGCACCCGCTCATAGGCCAGCGGCGCGGGCTCGGGCCTGACCGGGCCGACCTCGACCGGCGCGGGCAGGCGATAGCCGGCCGGCTCGGGGATGGTGAAGGTCACCAGGCTCCAAGGATCGGCGGGAATGTTGGTGAGCATGCTGTTGCCGGCGAAGTAGGCCCGGGCCAGGCCGTTGCTCTCCTGGAAGGCCACCGCCTTGGTGCTCTGCGGGCCCATGATGTAGGCGTTGTCGACGAAGTTGTAGGCGACGACCGCCGCCTTGTCGGCGTCGTAGCCGGCATAGCCCTTGCCCCAGTTGTAGAAGACGTTGGAGCGGAAATCGAACAGGGCCCCGACGGGGTCCTTGTCGGGGCCGTCGTAGTTGCCGGGGCGCGGCATGCGGGCCATGTGGTTGGCCCACAGATTGTGATGGAAGCTGATCCTCGAGCCCTTGCCGCCGCGGATCAGGCTGCCGTAGCCGTGGTCGCCCTTGGCATGCAGCGACCGGGCCATGGACTCGGCGATGATCGACCACTGGACGGTCAGGTCGAAGAAGCCCTGGCCCTCTTCGCCATAGCGGGCCGAGGCCGACAGGGTCTCGTCCACCGACCAGCTGGCCGAGACGTGGTCGAGGATGATCCGCCGGCCGTTGTTGATCCAGATGGCGTCGCTCTCGGTCTTGCTCTCATCGCCCAGGCGCGAGCGGATGAAGCGGATGACCACGTCGTCGGCCGAGACGACCAGGGTGTGGTCGCGCAGGGTGATCCCGCCGCCGGGCGCGGTCTGGCCGGCGATGGTGATGCGCGGCTCGCTGATCTTCAGGTCCGACTTCAGCTGGATCGTGCCGGAGACCTCGAAGACGACGGTGCGCGGGCCCTTGGCCTCGACGGCGGCGCGCAGCGAGCCGGGACCGGCGTCGTTCAGGTTGGTCACCTTGATCACCGCCCCGCCGCGGCCGCCCTGCGAGAGCCGGCCCGCACCCTCGGCGCCGGGGAAGGCCAGGGTCTGGGCGGCGGCCTGGCCGGCGAGGCCCAGGAGGGCGAGGGCGGCGGCGCCGGCGAGCAGGCGGCGCGAAGGGCGGCGGATCATGATGCGGTTCTCCCCGAGGCCGGCGAGCGTCGGTCGCGCATCGTCCGGATGGTTCGACCCTGCCCGGGAGATCTGAAAATGTCCACCGGTGTCATTCGGAATGGCCTGCCGACGGCGCGTGACGGTAACCCTATGACGAGCAGGGGATTGCCGCTCGCCTGATCAATTCGTGCTCGAAATCCGGGCGAACCTGGCAGGCGCATTGCGGCCGGGCCTCGCCAGGCGAAGTTTTCTTCCGAAAATGGGCGGTCGAACCTGACGCTGGTGTCAACCTTACCGGATTGCCGTCGATTCGCGTCCCGGGGGGGAAGCACGCCATGTCCGCCGAAGAAGCCAGTCTCCGCCCGGAGCGCATCCTTGACCTGTCCGAGCGCCTGAGCGTGGTGGCGGGGCAGAAGATCGGCGAGATCTCGACCGTCAACCGCGCCGCCAAGATGCTGGCGATCAACGCCCTGATCGTCGCCGCCCGCGCGGGCGAGGCCGGCAAGGGCTTCGCCATCGTGGCCGAGGAGTTCAAGAAGATCTCGACCCAGATCGACGAGGTGGCGGGGGCCCTGGAGAGCCAGGTGCGCGCCGACCTCGACGAGCTGACGGCGATCGGCGGGGCGATCCTGTCGCACCTGCGCGGCCAGCGCCTGGCCGACCTGGCCTTGAACGCCATCGAGATCATCGACCGCAACCTCTATGAGCGCACCTGCGACGTGCGCTGGTGGGCCACCGACAGCGCTGTTGTGGACTGCGCCATGGCGCCCTCGCGCGAGGCGGCCGATTACGCCAGCCAGCGCCTGAAGGTCATTCTCGACGCCTACACCGTCTATCTGGACCTGTGGATCTGCGACGCGGCGGGCCGCGTGATCGCCAGCGGCCGGCCCGACCGGTATCGCGGCGTGCAGGGCGCCTCGGTGGCCAACGCCAGTTGGTTCCAGGAAGCGCTGCGCACCAAGAGCGGTGATGATTTCGCCGTCGCCGACATCGCCCGTCAGCGGCTGCTGGACGAGGCGCCGGTCGCCACCTACGCAACGGCGATCCGCGAGGGCGGCCAGGCCAGGGGCAAGGTCATCGGCGTACTGGGCGTGCATTTCGACTGGCGCCCGCAGGCCCAGGCCATCGTCGACGGCGTACGCATGACCGACGAGGAAAAGAGCCGTTCGCGCGTGCTGCTGCTGGACCAGAACCACCGGATCCTGGCGGCGTCGGACGGCCAGGGTGTGCTGACCGACAGCTTCAAGCTCGACACCTCGCACGGCACGATGGGCAGCTACGCCCAGGGCGACCGCACCATCGGCTACGCCCTGACCCCGGGCTACGAGACCTACAAGGGCCTGGGCTGGTACGGCTGCCTGGTGCAGCGCCAGGCGGTGGACACGCCGCTGCCGGTGGCCGAGCGGGTCGTGGATAATGTGCTGCGACTGAAGGCCTAGCCAGGATGCTCCCCCTGAAGGGGGAGCTGTCGCCCCTGGGTCCGGCCAAAGGCCGGCCCGAGGATAAACTCCGCGACTGAGGGGGAAGGGATTGCTGCCGTTAGGGGCGCACTGACCTCATCAGATGCTTCCCCCTCCGGCCCTCCGGGCCACCTCCCCCTTCAGGGGGAGGATATTCGGGCGCGGCCTTGCAGCCTCTCGTGGAAACCACGGAAGTTGATGGAGAGGGCGCGGGGCGTCCGGGCCTCGCCCGGATGTGTGAGTTCTAAGTACCGTTTCGACGAAGCTGGAACGCCCCGCGCGATCGTTATGCCTCAGGCCGGGGCGCGCAGGCCTCTTCCGCCTTTTGCCCCTTCCCCATGCAATGCGCCCCGTTTCTTGGCGGCCAGGCGTGCATGGCGGCGCGGACCCTTGGGCGGGCGGGAAGCCATGGGTCGGCAGCTTCCCGATGGATGGGTTTACGTCCCCCATCCTCATTTAAGCCTGGCCCGGCCCTGCTCACGCAGCTCCGGCGGCCCCGCTCGATCGCATCCACGTCGCCGCTTCGGGCCGGATCCTTGCGCCCTCTCCCCGCGACGGGACCCGATGATTATACGGCGAGTGTCGGCGCGTCTGATCGGCGAGCGTGAGAAAGTTGTAAGCGGTTGAGTTCGTGGAACTCTTTTCGGGAAGCGCCGGGGATCCACGCTGCTCTATCCCCGTCCGGGCCACAAATCCGTCCAATCCCCGCTTTCGCGGGGATTTTACGGGTGGAGAAGCGGCACAGGCTGCGCCGGCCCCCTCCGGCCGCCGCCAGAGGGTGAGGGTTACTCCACCGCGGCCAGCACCTTCCTGATCGTCTCGACGATCTGGTCGATCTGCCCCTGCTCGATGATCAGCGGCGGGGAGAGGGCGATGATGTCGCCGGTGACGCGGATCAGCAGGCCCTGGTCGAAGGCGGCCTCGAAGGCCTCCATGGCCCGCGCCGTCGGGGCGCCGGGGCGGGGCGAAAGCTCGATGCCGGCGATCAGGCCGAAGTCGCGGATGTCGATCACGTGGCGGGCGTCGCGCAGGGAATGGATGGCCGCGCGCCAGTAGGGCTCGATCGCCAGCGCCCGGTCGAACAGGCCCTCGCCCTGATAGATCTCCAGCGTCGCCAGGCCCGCCGCGCAGGCCAGCGGATGGCCCGAATAGGTGTAGCCGTGGAAGAGCTCGATGGGCGCGTCGGCGCCGTCGAGCATGGCGTCATAGATGGCGGTGCTGGCGGCGACGGCCCCGGCCGGGACGGCGGCGTTGGTCAGGCCCTTGGCCATGCACAGAAGGTCGGGCGTGACGCCGAAACGGTCGGCGGCGAAGGGCGCGCCGACGCGGCCGAAACCGGTGATCACCTCGTCGAAGATCAGCAGGATGTCGTGCCTGTCGCAGATCGCCCGCAGCTTCTGCAGGTAGCCCTCGGGCGGCACCAGCACGCCCGTGGAGCCCGAGACCGGCTCGACGATGACGGCGGCGATGTTGGAGGCGTCGTGCAGGGCGATGATCCGCTCCAGATCGTCGGCCAGATGCGCGCCGTGCTTTGGCAGGCCCTGGGCGAAGACGTTCTCGGGGATCCCGTGGGTGTGGGGCAGGTGGTCGACGCCGGTGAGCAGGCTGCCGAAGTACATCCGGTTCTTGGGGATGCCGCCCACCGAGATGCCGCCGAAGCCGACGCCGTGATAGGCGCGCTCGCGGCCGATCAGCCGGGTCTTGGTCCCCTTGCCGCGGGCGCGGTGATAGGCCAGCGCGATCTTCAGCGCGGTGTCGACCGACTCCGAACCGCTGTTGGTGAAGAAGATCCGGTCGAGGCCCTTGGGCGTCACCTGGGCCAGGCGCGAGGCGAAGGCGAAGGCCAGCGGGTGGCCGAGGTTGAAGCTCGGCGCATAGTCCATCTCGCCGGCCTGCTTGCGGATGGCCTCGGTGATCTGCTCGCGGCCGTGGCCGGCGTTGACGCACCACAGGCCCGAGGTGGCGTCGAGGATCTGGCGACCGTCGGGCGTGGCGTAGTGCATGCCCTTGGCGCCGGCCAGCAGGCGCGGATTGGCCTTGAACCGCCGGTTGGGCGTGAACGGCATCCAATAGGCGTCGAGGTCGTTGGCGCCGAAGTCGGGCATGGCGGGCTCGGGTCTGGCGTTGCGCGATGGTTCGTGCATTGTGATCGCAATTTCGCGTGGTCGCGCAACCCTAAACCGTTCGATCTCCGCGAAGGCGGGGACCAGGCGGCCTTGGGTGCAGGACCTGGATGGCGCCGCGCATGGATCGAGCGTCGGCTCGGATCCCCGCCTTCGCGGGGATGATCGGAAAGGAGGGGGATAGGTGAAGGAAGTTCGCGCGCGCCGTCCCCTGGCCGATTCCACGGCGGTTCACGACCAGGTCTACGACGCCATTCGCCAGGCCCTGATCACCGGCAAGATCGCCCCGGGCGTGGGCGTTTCCCTGCGCAGTCTGGCGGCCGAGCTGGGGGTCAGTCCGATGCCGGTGCGCGACGCCGTGCGCCGCCTCGTCGCCGAGCGGGCCCTGGCCATCAACCCCGCCAACAAGCGCCTCAGCGTGCCGTCGCTGAGCGCCGAGCGGCTGGAGCAGCTGGAACTTGCGCGCCAGTGGATCGAGCCGGAGCTGGCCGCCCGCGCCGCGCCGAAAGCCGACGAAGCCTTGGTGCGCAAGCTGAGAGCCATCGACCAGGACCTGGAGGAAGCTCTGCGCGTGGGCGACGTCGACCGCTACATGGTCGCCAACCACGCCTTCCACTTCGCCATCTACGAGCGGGCCGGGGCCGAGGTGCTGCTGGCCATGGCCGGCGGGCTGTGGCTGCAGATCGGACCGTTCATGCGGGTGGTGTTCGGCCGGGTCGGCACCGGCAGCCTGCCCGCCGATCGTCACGCCGAGGCCATGGACGCCCTGAAGGCCCGCGACGCCGAGGGCGCCCGCCGCGCCATCGCCGCTGACCTGTCCGAAGGCATGGACAAGATGCGCGCGGCGGTCGAGGCCGGCGCCGGCTTGACAGCCGCCCCGACGGGGCAAACTGTGATCACAGTTTCATGAGGTCGGACGTGAGCGTTCCCGCAGCCATCTCCGAACAACTGAACCGACTGGCCCTTCCCGGCCGGGCGGTGATCGACGGCGCGCTGGTCGGCGCGGTCTCCGGCGGAACTTTCGACAATATCGGGCCCCGCGACGGAGCGGTGCTGAACCAGGTGGCCGCCTGCGACGTCGCCGACGTCGAGCACGCGGTGGCCGCCGCCCGGGCCGCGTTCGAGGACGGCCGCTGGCGCGACCTGCATCCGCGCCAGAAGAAGAAGGTGCTGTTCCGCCTGGCCGAGCTGATGGAGCGCGACGCCGAGGAACTGGCCCTGCTGGAGAGCCTGGACGTCGGCAAGCCGATCCGCGACGCCCGGGCCGTCGACATCCCGCTCGCGATCAACACCACCCGCTGGTACGCCGAGGCTCTGGACAAGGTCTATGGCGAGGTCGGCGCTTCGCCGGCCGATCGCCTCTCCTTCGCCACCCACGAGCCGCTGGGCGTGATCGGCGCCATCGTGCCGTGGAACTTCCCGCTGCACATGGCGATGTGGAAGGTCGCGCCCGCGCTGGCCATGGGCAACTCCGTGGTCCTCAAGCCCGCCGAGCAATCGCCGCTGACGGCGCTGAAGCTGGGCGAGCTGGCCCTCGAGGCCGGATTGCCGCCGGGCGTGTTGAACGTCGTGCCCGGGTTTGGGGCGATCGCGGGCCAGGCCCTGGCGCGGTCGATGGACGTCGACATGATCGCCTTCACCGGCTCTGGCCCCACCGGCCGTCGGCTGATGGAGTATGCGGCCCAGAGCAATCTCAAGCGGGTGTCGCTGGAGCTGGGCGGCAAGTCGCCCCAGATCGTCTTCGCCGACTGCCCGGATCTGGATGCGGCGGCAGAGGCCGCCGCCTGGGGCGTGTTCTATAACCAGGGCGAGGTCTGCACGGCCGCCTCGCGCCTGCTGGTCGAGGCCCAGGTCAAGGACGAGTTCCTGGAGAAGGTGGTCGCGGTCGCCAAGACCATCCAAGTCGGCGACCCGCTGGATCCGCAGACCGGGTTTGGGGCCATGGTCAGCGAGCGGCAGATGAAGACCGCGCTCTCCTATATCGACAAGGCCCGCGAGGAAGGCGGCGCGCCCGTGCTGGGCGGGTCGCAGGTGCGCATCGAGACCGGCGGCTTCTATGTGGAGCCGACGATCTTCGACGGCGTGCGGCCCTCGCACCGGCTGGCCCGGGAAGAGGTGTTCGGGCCGGTGCTGGGCGTCATGAGCTTCACGGGCGAGGAGGAAGCCTTCGCCCTGGCCAACGACACGGTCTACGGCCTGGCCGCGGGCCTGTGGACCAGCGACATCAATCGCGGCCTGAAGGGCGCGCGAAAGCTCAAGGCCGGGCTGGTCTGGGTCAACGGCTGGGACGCCTGCGACATCACCATGCCGTTCGGGGGCTTCAAGCAGTCGGGCTTCGGCCGTGACCGCAGCCTTCATGCGTTGCACAAGTACGCCGACCTGAAGTC
The DNA here is from genome assembly GCF_011043625.1 of Caulobacter sp. 602-2. Lineage (GTDB taxonomy): Bacteria > Pseudomonadota > Alphaproteobacteria > Caulobacterales > Caulobacteraceae > Caulobacter. The sequence goes on along the minus strand of NZ_JAAKGT010000005.1, from coordinate 312,123 downwards.
GGTGTCCGTAACGCTGAGGTAGCTTCCCATGACCGCCCTGAACCTTGTCGAAACCGCCGCCCTGATCGATGGCCTGTGGATCGAGGGCGAGGCGACCTTCGCCGTCACCAATCCGGCCGACGGCGAGACGATTGCCGAGGTCGCCGACCTGGGCGCGGCCGAGACGCGGATCGCCATCGAGGCGGCGCATCGGGCGTTTCCGGGCTGGGCGGCCAGGACGGCCAAGGAGCGGGGCGCGATCCTGCGCAAGTGGAGCGACCTGATGCTCGCCCACGCCGACGACCTGGCCCGGCTGATGACCGCCGAGCAGGGCAAGCCGCTGGCGGAGTCGAAGGGCGAGGTGGCCTACGGCGCCAGCTTCATCGACTGGTTCGCCGAGGAGGCCAAACGCGGCTACGGCCACACCATCCCGACGCCCGACCCGAAGAAGCGCCTGGCTTCGATCAAGCAGCCGATCGGGGTGTGCGCGGCGATCGCGCCGTGGAATTTCCCCATCGCCATGATCACCCGCAAGGTCGGCCCGGCCCTGGCGGCCGGCTGCACCGTGGTGGTCAAGCCGGCGGCCGAGACGCCGCTGTGCGCCCTGGCCATCGCCCGGCTGGCGGTGGAGGCGGGCGTGCCGGCCGGCGTGCTCAACATCGTCACCGGCACGGACTCCAGCGCCATCGGCAAGGCGCTGTGCGAGGACGGCCGGGTGCGCAAGCTGTCGTTCACCGGCTCGACCCCGGTGGGCAAGATCCTCTACGGCCAGTGCGCCGGCACGATGAAGAAGCTGTCGCTGGAGCTGGGCGGCAACGCGCCCTTCATCGTCTTCGACGACGCCGATCTGGAGGCCGCCGTCGACGGCGCGATCGCCAGCAAGTACCGCAACACCGGCCAGACCTGCGTCTGCGCCAACCGCCTGATCGTGCAGGCCGGCATCCACGACGCCTTCGCCGCGCGCCTTTCCGAAAAGGTGGCGGCGATGAAGGTGGGGCCGGGCGCGGGCGAGGGCGTGGTGATCGGCCCGCTGATCAACGACAAGGCCCTGATCAAGGTCGAGAACCTGGTGCAGGAGGCCGTCGCGGCCGGCGCCCGGGTCGAGGTCGGCGGCGAGCGCCACGAGATGGGCGGCCTGTTCTACCAGCCCACGGTGCTGACCGGCGCCACGCCGGACATGCGCCTCTTCAACGAGGAGATCTTCGGCCCCGTCGCGCCGATCGTGAAGTTCCACACCGAGGACGAGGCGATCAGCCTGGCCAACGCCACGCCGTTCGGCCTGGCGGCCTATTTCTACAGCCGCGACGTCGGCCGCTGCTGGCGCGTGGCCGAGGCCATCGAGGCCGGCATGGTCGGCATCAACGAAGGCCTGATCTCGACCGAGGTGGCGCCGTTCGGCGGGGTCAAGGAATCGGGCCTGGGCCGCGAGGGATCGTCCGAGGGCCTCGATGAGTATTTCGAGACCAAGTACCTGTGCTTTGGCGGGGTGGCATGACGTCGTCGCGCCGCCTTTTCCTTTCCTCCCGTCATTCCCGCCCTTGTGGCGGGAATGACGGGCGTATGGGGGAGAGCGCAGCATGATCGCTGAGCTGACCCGCACCCTCGCCGACCTGATCGCCGCCGAGCGCGCGCGGTTCCTGGCCGAGCATCCGCGCAGCGTGGCCATGGCCAAGGCGGCCTCGGCCGTGTGGCGGGGCGGGGTTCCGATGCACTGGATGGGCGACTGGGCCTGCCCCAGCCCCATCTTCGCCGCCCAGGGCGTGGGCGCGCAGGTCACCGACGTCGACGGCAAGCTCTATGACGACTTCTGCCTGGGCGACACGCCGTCGATGTTCGGCCATGGCGAGCCTTCCGTGGCGGCGGCCGTGGCCGACCAGGCCAGGCGCGGCGCCGGCTTCATGCTGCCCACCGCCTCGGCGGTGATCGTCGGCAAGCTCTTGGCCGAGCGGTTCGGCCTGCCGCTGTGGCAGGCGGCGACCACGGCCAGCGACGCCAACCGCGCGGCCATCCGCTGGGCGCGGGCGGTGACCCGGCGGCCGGTCGTGCTGGTGTTCGACGGCTGCTACCACGGCATGGTCGAGGACGCGTTCGTCGTGCTGAGAGACGGCGCGCCTTCGATGAAGCCTGGCCTGCTGGGGCAGGTCCAGGACCTGACGGCCACCACCCGCGTCGTGCCGTTCAACGATCTCGCCGCCCTGGAAGCGGCCCTGGCGCCCGGCGACGTCGCCGCCGTGCTGGCCGAGCCGGTGATGACCAATTGCGGGATGATCCTGCCCGACCCCGGCTTCCACGACGCCCTGCGCCGGCTGACGCGCGGGGCCGGAACCCTGCTGATCATCGACGAGACCCACACCATCTCCACCGGTCCTGGCGGCTACACCCGCGCCCACGGGCTGGAGCCCGACGTCTTCGTGCTGGGCAAGGCCGTGGCCGGCGGCGTGCCGGCGGCCGTCTGGGGCGTTACGGCGGAGCTGTCGGCGCGGATGGACGAGGCGCAGGCGCGGATCGGTCCGGGCCAGTCGGGCATCGGCACGACGCTGTCGGGCAATGCGCTGGCCATGGCCGCCATGCGGGCCATGCTGTCGGAGGTCATGACCGACGCGGCCTACGGCAGGATGCTGGCCGGCGCACAGCGCCTGGCGGCCGGGCTGAACGGCGTGATCGCCGCGCGCGGCCTGCCCTGGTCGGTGGTGCATGTCGGGGCGCGGGTGGAGCTGGTTTTCGCCGATCCGCCGCCGCGCGACGCGGGGGCGATGCGGAAAGTTCTGGACCTTGGTGCGGTGGAAGCGCTGCATCTGTGGCTGATCAACCGGGGGGCGCTGATCGCGCCCTTCCACAACATGATGCTGGTCTCGCCCGTCACCGAGGACGCGGCGCTGGATCGGTTGGTCGCGGCGGTGGACGCCTTCGCCGTGGCCGTCGGGGAGTTGCAAGCATGAGCGCCGTCGCCGATCCGCAGGAGTGCCGCGACTTCCTGGCCGCCCATCCGCAGGTGAAGTACGTCGAGGTGTTCTTCACCTCGATGACCGGCGTGCCGCGCGGCAAGCGCCTGCGGGTGCATGAACTGCAGGCGATCTACGATTACGGCCGGTTCCTGCCGGGTTCGATCCTGGTGGTCGACACCGTCGGGGCCGACTGCGAGGAGACGGGCCTAGTCTGGGAGGACGGCGACGCCGACCGCCGCGCGCGGCCCGTGCCGGGCACGCTGACGCTGGCGCCGTGGCTGGGTCCCGACGTCGCTCAGGTGATGCTCTCGCTGTACGAGCTGGACGGGACGCCCAACGACCTGGACCCGCGCCACGTTCTCCAACGCGTTCTGGATCGCTACGCCGCCGATGGCCTGACGCCGGTCGCCGCCTGCGAGCTGGAATACTACCTCGTCGACATCGAGCGCGGCCCGAACGGCGAACTGCTGCCGGCCAAGTCGGTGCTGACCGGCCAGCGGCCGACCGGCATCCAGGTCTATGGCCTGCCCGAACTGGAGGCCAACGCCCCGTTCCTGCGCGAGCTGTGGGACACCGCCGACACGATCGGCGTTCCCCTGGAAGGCGCGATCTCGGAATTCGCCCCGGCCCAGGTGGAGCTGACCCTCAAGCACAAGCCCGATGCGCTGCGGGCCGCCGACGATGCGGTGCTCTACAAGCGCGCGGCCAAGGGGGTGGCCCTGCGCCATGGTTGCGAGGCGACGTTCATGGCCAAGCCCTGGGCCGATCGGGCGGGCAACGGCTTCCACGTGCACGTCAGCTTCAACGACGCGGACGGCAACAACCTGTGCGCCGCCGAGGATCCCGAAGGTTCCGACCTGCTCAAGCACGCCATCGGCGGCATGAAGCAGCTGCTGGGCGAGGGCATGGCGATCCTGGCCCCCAACGCCAACAGCTATCGCCGCTTCAAGGCCAACAGCTACGCGCCGGTGGCGCCGACCTGGGGCGTCAACAACCGCACGGTCAGCTTGCGCGTGCCCGCAGGGCCGGCGCCGACGCGGCACGTCGAGCACCGCGTGGCGGGCGCCGACGGCAATCCGTACCTGGTGATGGCGACGCTGCTGGCGGCCGCGCACCACGGCATCACCAACCGGATCGATCCTGGCCCGGCGGTGGTCGGCGACGGCTATGCCGCCGCGGCCAAGGAGAACGTGCGCCTGCCGTCCAACTGGTTCGCCGCCGTCGACCTCTTCGAGAAGTCGCAGGTGCTGGCCGACTATCTGGGCGAGCGGTTCGTCGAGATGTTCGTGTCGGTGAAGCGCACCGAGCAGGCGCGGTTCTTCGAGGTGGTCGGGCAGCTCGACTATGACTGGTATCTGCGCAACGCCTGACGGCGGGGCGCTGGAGTTAAGGCTTTAGGTTGAACCGGCGGCGGGGAAGGGGCCTCGTCCGCTTCATGCGAACGAAAGAGGGAGTTTCGAGGCCATGAGCACCAACCACTTCCGGGGGGCCTCGCGCCGCTCGCTGCTGACCGCGTTCGGCGCGGCGGCCATCGGTCTGTCGTTCACCGCCTGCGGCGAGAAGCCCAAGCCCGGCGAGGCCGGCGGCGAAGAGGCCAAGCTGAACTTCTACAACTGGGACACCTATATCGGCGAGACCACGCTGGGCGACTTCAAGAAGGCCAGCGGCGTCGACGTGAACATGAGCCTGTTCGCGACCAACGACGAGCTGTTCGCCAAGCTGAAGGCGGGCAATCCGGGCTTCGACGTCATCGTGCCGTCCAACGAGTTCGTCACCCGCATGGCCCAGGCCGGCATGCTGGAGGCGCTGGATCACGCCAAGATCCCGAACATCAAGAACATCGATCCGGCCTTCCTGAACCCGGACTTCGACCCGGGCCGGAAGTTCTCGCTGCCCTACACCTGGCTGCTGCTGGGCATCGGCTATCGCAAGAGCAAGGTCGCGGGCGTGCCCGACAGCTGGAAGTACCTGTTCGACAGCAACCAGTACGCCGGCAAGATCGCGCTGCTGTCGGAAAGCGCCGACCTGGTGCGCCTGGCGGCCAAGTACCTGGGCCACTCGGTCAACGACATCCCGGCCGACATGCTGCCGAAGATCGAGCAGATGCTGATCAAGCAGAAGCCGTTCGTGAAGGCCTTCCACGACGACAACGGCCAGGACCTCCTGCTCTCCGGCGAGGTCGATCTGGTGCTGGAGTACAACGGCGACATCGCCCAGGCGATGAAGGACGACGACGACATCGACTTCGTGGTGCCCAAGGAAGGCAGCCTCATCAATTCCGACTGCCTGTGCATTCCGAAGGGCGCGCCGCGTCCGAACAACGCCCACAAGTTCATCAACTACCTGCTGGACGCCCAGGCCGGCGCCGAGATCAGCAAGACCATCCTCTATCCGACGCCCAACGCGGCGGCCAAGGCGCTGATGCCGGACGACTACAAGAACAACAAGGTGATCTTCCCGCCCGCCGACATCATGTCGAAGTGCGAGTACGGGGCCTTCGAAGGGGCGGAAAAGGCCAGCCTCTACGAGGAGATCATCACCCGCGTGCGGGCGGCCTGATCGTTCAAGCGCTCGGGTCGTCATCCCGGCCGTAGCGCAGCGAAGAGCCGGGACCCAGGGGCCGTGCGCACCGCCCCTGGGTCCCGGATAGCGCCTGCGGCGCTTCCGGGATGACGAGCTTTTTTGCGGGGAAGGCATGGAACAGAGCTGGAAGAAGGCCAAGGCGGTGTTCGCCGCCGCGCTGGGACCGCCGCTGGTCTGGCTGGTGGTGTTCTTCGTCGCGCCGATGGCGATCGTCTGGGCCTACAGCTTCGGCCACAACGTCGGGCTGACCGAGATCTCGTTCACCGGCACGATCGCCAACTACGCCCGAGCGCTGGAGCCGCTGTACCTGAAGATCTTCGTCAAGTCGGCCTGGGTGGCGGCGCTGACGACGGCGCTGTGCCTGGTGATCGGCTTCCCGGTGGCGCTGGCCATCACCTTCGCCTCGCAGAAGGCCAAGACCTGGCTGCTGCTGCTGGTCATGCTGCCGTTCTGGACCAACCTCCTGATCCGCACCTATGCGCTGATCGCGGTGCTGCGGACCGAGGGCTACGTCAACCAGACCTTCGAGTGGTTCTGGAACCTCGGGGCCAAGGTCGCGCCGCTGGGCGCCTACCAGCCGCTGGAGCTGCTGCACAACAATTTCGCGGTGATCCTGGGCCTCGTCTACGTGCACCTGCCGTTCATGGTGCTGCCGCTCTATTCGGCGCTGGACCGGCTGGACAAGTCGCTGCTTGAAGCCAGCCTGGACCTCGGCGCGGGACACCTGCGCACCCTGTTCCGCATCGTCGTGCCGCTGGCCCTCCCGGGCATCGCCTCGGGCATCCTGATCACCTTCATCCCGGCGCTGGGCGCCTACCTGACGCCCGACCTGCTGGGCGGGCCCGACAGCCAGATGATCGCCAACGTCATCGAGCGCCAGTTCAAGCGCGCCAACGACTGGCCGTTCGGCGCGGCCCTGTCGTTCCTGCTGATGTACCTGACCTTCATCGCCATCGCCGTGCAGGCGCTGCTCTCCAGGGGCAAGAAGAAGGAGGGCGTGGGATGACCAAGCGCGCCCCGCCAGGCCCCCTGGAATATCTGCGCCGCTGGCCGATCCGGCTGTGGCTGCTGGCGGTGGGGGTGTTCCTCTACGCGCCGCTGATCGCCCTGATGGCCTTCAGCTTCAACGACAGCCGCCGGAACATCGTCTGGAAGGGCTTCACGCTCAAATACTACGAGAAGGCCTTCAACAACGACGGCCTGATCGAGGCCTTCGCCAACAGCCTGACCATCGCGGCGGTCTCGACCCTGCTCAGCGTCGTGCTGGGCGCGCTGGTGGCCCTGGCCCTGTGGCGCTTCCGTTTTCCGGGCAAGACGGTGGTGGACGGGGCGCTGGCCCTGCCGATCGTGGTGCCCGAAATCTGCATGGGCGTGGGCATGCTGGTGTTCTTCGCCAAGGTGCTGCCCTGGCCGCAAGGGCTGGTCTGGCCGCTGAACCTGGGGGCGATCATCATCGCCCACGTGACCTTCTCGTTCCCGTTCGTGGCGGTGGTGGTGAGGGCCCGCATGGCCAGCTTCAACCGCGAGCTCGAGGAGGCCGCGCGCGATCTTGGGGCCGGCGAGTTCCGCACCATCAAGGACGTGATCCTGCCGCACATGACGCCGTCGCTGGTGGCCGGGGCCCTGCTGGCCTTCACGCTCAGCCTGGACGACTTCGTCATCACCTTCTTCACGGCGGGCCCGGACACCGTGACCTTCCCGGTGAAGGTCTATTCGATGGTGCGCTTCTCGGTGACGCCCGAGGTCAACGCGGCCTCGACCATCCTGATCGTGCTGACCGTCATCCTGACCGCCGTGGCGCTGAAGCTGCAGGGCGATCCGGCCGCGGCCGCCGGGGCGCATGGGGGGGATGGCAAATGAGTGTCGCCCGATTGGAACCTCCCCCCGTGGGGGAGGCGGCCGAAGGCCGGTGGGGGGAAGTTCTCAGCCGCCGCAGTCTTGGAGGGCTCGCAGTCACGCCCCCCACCGATCGCTACGCGATCGCCTCCCCAAGAGGGGGAGGTTCCTCGGGAGCCGAGGAGCACAGGCCGCTGACGTTTTCGGGGGAAATGACGAAGTGACCGAAGCCAAACCCATCATCACCTTCGAGAACATCACCAAGCGCTTCGGCAAGCTGGCGGCGGTCGACAACGTGTCGCTGAGCATCCGGGAGGGCGAGTTCTTCGCGCTTCTGGGGCCGTCGGGCTGCGGCAAGACCACCCTGCTGCGGATGCTGGCCGGGTTCGAGACGCCCACGGAAGGTCGGATCCTGATCGACGGCCAGGACATCTCGAACGTGCCGCCCAACAAGCGGCCGGTGAACATGGTGTTCCAGTCCTACGCCGTGTTCCCGCACATGACCGTGGCCGACAACGTCGCCTACGGCCTGAAGGTCGACCGGGTGAGCAAGGCCGAGCGCGAGCGCCGGGTCGAGGAGGCGCTGGAGCTGGTGCAGCTGGGCGGCCTTGGCCAGCGCAAGCCCGACCAGCTGTCGGGCGGGCAGCGGCAGCGCGTCGCCCTGGCCCGGGCGCTGGTCAAGCGGCCGCGGGTGCTGTTGCTGGACGAGCCGCTTTCGGCCCTGGACGCCAAGCTGCGCGAGCAGATGCGCACCGAGCTGTGCACCCTGCAGGAGAAGGTGGGCATCACCTTCATCATGGTCACCCATGACCAGGACGAGGCGCTGGCGCTGGCGTCGCGCTGCGCGGTGATGAGCAAGGGCGTGCTGCAGCAGGTGGCCGCGCCCAACGACCTCTACGAGTTTCCCAACAGCCGCTTCGTGGCCGACTTCATCGGCAGCGTGAACCTGTTCGAGGGCGTGCTGGCGGTGGACGAGCCGAGCCACGCGGTGATCCGCTCGCCGGGGCTGCCGACCGACATCTTCCTCGACCACGGGGTGACCGGCCCGCGCGGCGGCACGGTGTGGGCGGCGATACGCCCCGAGAAGATCGAGCTGCACAAGCGTCCCGACGACGGCGAGCCGCCCAACATGGGCGATGCGCCCAAGGGCACGAACGCGGTGGCGGGCGTCATCAAGCACGAGGCCTATCTGGGCGGGGTGTCGACCTACGAGGTGGAAATCGAGGGAGGTCGCCGCGTGAAGGTGCAGCGACCGAACCTGACGCGCTGGGACCAGGAGGACTTCCGCCTGGGTGAGGCGGTGTGGATCGCCTGGCATGCCTGCTCGCCGGCGGTGCTGCTGTCGTGATCTGGGTTCTTTCCAATCCTTCCCCCATCAAGGGGGAAGGCAGGTGAGACCCGTCGCCGGCGTCATCTGCTGCACCCGCACCGTCGGGATCGAGCCGGCCCAGGCGGTGATGAACCGCTATGTCGAAGGCGCGATGCGGTACGCCGACGCCGCCGCGCTGCTGGTGCCGTCGATGCCGGGGCTGATGAAGGCCTCGGAGGTCGCCGCCCGGCTGGACGGCCTGATGCTGACCGGCAGCCCGTCGAACCTGGATCCGGTGTTCTACGACGAGGCCGTCGAAGACGCGCCAGGGCCGTTCGACCGCGATCGCGACGTCATGACCCGCGACCTGATCAAGGCCATGCTGGATCTGGGCCGGCCGGTGTTCGGGGTCTGCCGGGGCTTCCAGGAGATCAACGTCGCGTTCGGCGGCTCTTTGCGGCGCGACATGGCGACCAGCGCTGAGCTGATCGCCCACCACGCGCCCGACGAGGTCGATTTCAACGGCATGTTCGACCACCGTCATCCGGTCGACCTGACCCCCGGCGGGGTGCTGGCCACGGCCTTCAGCGCCGAGCAGGCGGTGGTCAACTCGGTGCACTACCAGGGCGTCGACCGGCTGGGCGAGGGCCTGTCGGTGGAGGCCCGCGCGCAGGACGGCGTCGTCGAGGCGGTGTCGGCCAGCGTCAACGGCGCGCCGGTGCTGGCAGTGCAGTGGCACCCGGAGTGGAAGCCGGAGGCCAACCCTCAGTCCCAGACCTTCTTCCAGCTTTTCGGACGGGCCCTCAGAGGCTCGCCGCTCGTCGTACGGGAAACCCAGACATGACCGCTCCCCTCCGCAATCACGACATCGCCGAGCTCAAGCGCCTGGACCTGGCCCACCACCTGCCGGCCCAGGCCGACCACAAGGTCATCGCCGAGCAGGGCGGCAGCCGGATCATCACCCGGGCCGAAGGCGTCTACATCCATGACGGGGAAGGCCACCAGATCCTCGACGGCATGGCCGGGCTGTGGTGCGTGAACGTCGGCTACGGGCGTGAGGAACTGGCCAAGGCCGCCTATGACCAGATGCTGGAGCTGCCGTACTACAACACCTTCTTCAAGACCGCGACGCCGCCGCCGATCGAGCTGGCGGCCAAGATCGCTCAGAAGATGGGCGGGCATCTGTCTCACGTCTTCTACAATTCGTCGGGGTCGGAGGCGAACGACACGGTCTTCCGCCTGGCGCGCCATTACTGGAAACTGAAGGGGGAGCCGCAGCGCACCGTCTTCATCAGCCGCTGGAACGCCTATCACGGCTCGACCGTGGCCGGCGTCAGCCTGGGCGGCATGAAGCACATGCACAAGCAGGGCGATCTGCCGATCGCGGGCGTCGAGCACGTGATGCAGCCGTATCAGTTCGGCGACGGCTTCGGCGAGGATCCGGCCGCCTTCCGCGACCGGGCGGTCAAGGCGATCGAGGACAAGATCCTCGAGGTGGGCCCCGAGCATGTCGCGGCCTTCATCGGCGAGCCGGTGCAGGGCGCGGGCGGGGTGATCATCCCGCCGGACGGATACTGGCCGGCGGTCGAGGCCCTGTGCCGCAAGTACGGGATCCTGCTGGTCTGCGACGAGGTGATCTGCGGCTTCGGGCGGCTGGGCGCGTGGTTCGGCCACCAGCACTACGGGATCAAGCCCGACATGATCGCCATGGCCAAGGGTCTGTCGTCGGGCTACCTGCCGATCTCGGCCGTGGGCGTGGCCGACCACATCGTCGCCGAACTGCGCGAGAAGGGCGGCGACTTCATCCACGGCTTCACCTATTCGGGCCACCCGACCGCGGCCGCCGTCGCCCTCAAGAACATCGAGATCATGGAGCGCGAGGGCCTGGTCGAGCGCACGGCCAGCGAGACCGGCCCCTATCTGGCCCAGGCGCTGGCGTCGCTGAACGACCACCCGCTGGTGGGCGAGACTCGCTCGCTGGGCCTGATCGGCGCGGTCGAGATCGTGCGCGAGAAGGGGACCAACCATCGCTTCCTCGACAAGGAAGGCGAGGCCGGTCCGATCGTGCGCGACCTCTGCATCAAGAACGGCCTGATGGTGCGGGCCATCCGCGACAGCATCGTCTGCTGCCCGCCGCTGATCATCACCAAGGCCCAGATCGACGAACTGGTGGGGATCATCAGGAAGTCGCTCGACGAGGCCGAGCCGGTGCTGCGGGCGCTGAAGCCGAAGGAGGAGGTGTGAAGATCGGCGTCACTGTGAAACTGTGATACTGTGAAATCATGAAAAACATCACAGTCTCTATCGATGACGAGACCTATCGGCGGGCCCGTATCAAGGCCGCCGAGCAGGAGACGTCTGTCTCGGCTCTGGTGCGGAAGTTCCTGGTCGAGGTGGCCCAGGACGAGAGCGAGTTCGAGCGGCTGAAGCGGCGCGAGGCGGAACTGCGGGCGAAGATCCGGGGCTTCCGCGCGGCCGACAACGTGCCGCGCGACGAACTCTATCGGCGCGGGGAGTAGGTGGCGGTCTTCTTCGACACCAACGTGCTGATCTATTCGATCAGCGAGGCGCCGGACGAGGCCGCCAAGCGCGAGGCCGCCAGGATCCTGTTGGATCGGACCGACGGGGTGCTGTCGGTGCAGGTGCTGCAGGAGTTCTACGTTCAGGCCACGCGTCCGTCGCGTCCTGGACGGCTGGAGCCTGAAGACGCGGCTGAGTTCGTCCGGACCTGGACCCGCTTCAAGGTGCAGGACAACACCCTAGCCGTGTTGCTCTCGGCCCTGGAGATCAAGGCGCGCTATGGCTTTTCCTACTGGGACAGCGCCGTGATCGCGGCGGCCCGCGCCGCCGGCTGCACCGAACTTTTCACCGAGGATCTCTCGCAAGGCCAAGTCGTCGAGGGTGTCCGCATCATCAACCCATTCCACTAGCCCAAACTTCAGCAAGCGCGAGGAGCGCCCCTATGAAGCCCAAGCACAAGAAGAACCACGACGGTCCGAAGGTCACCCGGGGGGTCAAGACACTGGACGAGGCCCAGGCCTGGTTCCGCAGCCAGAACATCGAGGAGATCGAGTGCGTCGTGCCCGACCTGGCCGGCGTCGCGCGCGGCAAGATCATGCCGGTGCGCAAGTTCCTGGGCACCCCGTCGATGAACCTGCCGCTGGCGGTGTTCTACCAGACCATCACCGGCGATTTCCCCGAGTTCGAGGGGGCGGTGAACGCGGTGCAGTCCGACACCGACATCTTCCTCACCCCCGACTTCGCCACCCTGGCCGCCGTGCCGTGGGCGCAGGACCCGACGGCCCAGGTGATCCACGACGCCTTCCACCCCGACGGCCGGCCGGTGGAGGAAAGCCCCCGCCAGGTGCTGCGCCGGGTGCTGTCGCTCTATCGCGAGAAGGGCTGGAGCCCGATCGTGGCGCCGGAGATCGAGTTCTACCTCGTCGAGAAGAACGTCGACCCGGACTATCCGCTCAAGCCCCCCGTCGGCCGCTCGGGCCGCCCAGAGACCGGCCGCCAGGGCTATTCGATCAGCGCCGTCAACGAGTTCGACGCCCTGTTCGAGGACATGTACGAGTATTCCGAGCGCCAGGGCCTGGAGATCGACACCCTGATCCACGAGAGCGGGGTTGCGCAGATGGAGATCAACCTGCGCCACGGCACGCCGCTGGAGCTGGCCGACCAGGTGTTCATGATGAAGCGCACCATCCGCGAGGCGGCGCTGGAGCACGACATCTACGCCACCTTCATGGCCAAGCCGATGGCCACCGAGCCGGGCAGCGCCATGCACGTGCACCAGTCGATCCTGACCGAGGACGGCGACAACCTGTTCTCTGATCCGAAGACGGGCGAGGCGACACCGGCCTTCTACGCCTTCATCGCTGGCCAGCAGCGCTACCTGCCGGCGATCATGGCCATCCTGGCGCCCTACGTGAACAGCTACCGCCGGATCGCCCGCGACAGCGGCGCGCCGGTCAACACCCAGTGGGGCTACGACAACCGCACCTGTGGCCTGCGGGTGCCGCCGTCGGACCCGGCCAACCGCCGGGTGGAAAACCGCATCCCCTCGTCCGACGCCAATCCGTACCTGGCCATCGCCGCGGTGCTGGCCTGCGGATACCTGGGCATGACCCAGAACCTGGCCCCGACCGCGCCGGTGGAGATCGACGCCAGCGCGCGGGGGATCGAGCTGCCGCGCAGCCTCTTGGAGTCAGTGACCCTGTTCGAGGAGGCCAAGGCGTTGACCGACATCCTCGGGGCCACCTTCTGCAACGCCTACGCCCGGGTGAAGCAGGCCGAGTACGAGACCTTCATGCGCACCATCAGCCCGTGGGAGCGGGAGTTCCTGCTGCTGAACGTGTAGGGGCGGATGAACACCGGCCACCCCGCTGCCTCCTGGTACGCCGAGACGGCGCACGCCCTGCCGCCGCTGCCGGCGCTGGACGGCGAGACCACGGCCGACGTCTGCGTCGTGGGCGCGGGCTACACCGGCCTTGGCGCTGCGCTGGAGCTGGCCTCGCGGGGCGTGTCCGTCGTCGTGCTGGAGGCGGCGCAGGTCGGGTCCGGCGCCTCGGGGCGCAACGGCGGCCAGGTGCACATGGGCCAGCGCAACGACCAGGCCTGGTTGGAGAAGACGCTCGGCCGCGACGACGCGACGGCGCTGTGGCGGATGGCGCTGGACGCCCGCTCGCACCTGACCGCGACGATCGCCGAGCACGCCATAGCCTGCGACTTCGTCCCCGGCATGATCCACGCTCGCCACAAGAGCGGAGGCGAGGGCGAGGATCTCGACCACATCGAGTTCATGGCCGCCCGCTACGGCTATCACGAGCTGGAGCCGATCGACGAGGACGCCCTGGCCGAGGACCTGGGCACGGGGGTCTATCACGGCGGGGTGCGCGACAACGGCGGCGGGCATCTGCATCCGCTGAACCTGGCCCTGGGCCTGGCGCGGGCGGCGCTTTCGAAGGGCGCGGTCATCCACGAGCGCAGCCGGGCCCGAAGCTGGAGGCGCGAGGGCGGCCGGATCGTGGTCGAGACCGCGGCGGGCCGGGTGCTGTGCGACCAACTGATCCTGACCGGCGACGGCTATCTGGACGAACTGGCCGGCGGCGAGGCCCGCGCCCGGGTGATGCCGATCAACAACTTCGTGCTGGCCACCGAACCCTTGGGCGAGCGCGCCGAGACGGTCATCCGCTCGAACGCCGCCGTCGCCGACAGCCGCTTCGTCGTGAACTACTTCCGCAAGAGCCCGGATGGCCGGCTGCTGTTCGGCGGCGGCGAGAACTACCGGCCGGGCTTCCCGCCGGATCTGCCCGGCTTCGTGCGCCGGCACATGCTGAAGATCTATCCGAACCTCGCCGACGTGAAGGTGACCCACGCCTGGGGCGGAACCCTGGGGATCACCGTTCACCGCTCGCCTTACGTGCGCGAGCTGGCGCCGGGGGTGCGGGTCGCGGCCGGCTATTCGGGGCAGGGGGTGATGCTGGCGCCGTGGTTCGGCAAGCTGCTGGCCGATGCGGCCCTGGGCGAGCCGGCCGGGGTCGAGCTGCTGTCGCGGCTGCCGACGCCGCCGTTTCCGGGCGGGCGGCTGCTGCGCTGGCCGCTGACCGTGGCGGGGCTTTCCTGGTACGCGCTGCGCGACCGGCTATAGGGCCTTGGACCGAGCCCGCAGCGACAGGCAATAGGCGATCGTCACGGCCAGCCCGGCCAGGATCGCGCCGGAGCCGCCCATGACCGCCACGTCGAAGGGCGCGAAGGCCCACAGCCCGGCATAGACCAGGCCGCTCAGCGCCATCGACCAGCCGCCGACCCGATGCACCCGCCGCGCCAGGACGTTGGGGACGAAGCGCTTGGGCATGCGGTTGCCGAACCAGGCGACCATCAGACCGATGGCGCCCATGACCAGCCGGTTGACCGTGTCGGTGTCGATATAGCCCAGCTTGCGCGCCAGGCTGGCGGCCAGGGCCAGGACGACGATGCCCACGCCCCAGGCGAGGTCGGCGATCACTTCCTTCTTCATTCCGCAACCTCCTGTCGGGGCGCCGATGCTTGCTCGCCGACGCCGAACGAATGGACGAAGCCCAGCAGCGCCTCTTCGAGCACCGAGAGCTTCAGGTGGTAGATGACCGACTTGCCCGACTTCTCGGCGTGCACCAGGTCGGCCTCCCGCAGCACCGCGAAATGGGCCGACATGGTCGGCTTGGAGACGTCGAACTGGTCGCTGAGCTCGCCGGCGCTGAGCGGCCCCTTGCGCAGGAGCTGCAGCACCCGTCGGCGGGTGGGATCGGAGAGGGCCTTGAACACCTGGCTCATGATAAGACGATTAGCTAATCATCGAAATGAGTCAAGCGGCGACTGGCCTCCGCCTTCGCGTCGCGCTAACACCCCGTCATGGCGCGAACCAAGCTGAACCCTGAATTCGAGATCGAGGTCGACGGCGAGACCTATGTCTGGCGGCTGCAACGCACGCCCCACTGGTCGAAGGACCCGACCGAGCGGCACGGCATGGCCATCGCCGTCCATCACGTCGAGGGCAAGCGCGAGGTCGTCATCGAGTTTCCGCCGGGCGAGCAGCCCCGCTACGGCGCGCCGCAGCTGAAGACCGAACAGGTGCCCAAGAAGCTGGTGGCGACCGCCATCGCCTCGGCGCTCGAAGCCGGCTGGGAGCCCTGGTCGCGCGGCAAGCCGGTGATCATCGCGGTGGACGAAGCTGGGGGCTGATGACTTGAAAGTCCCTCTCTCTTAGAGAGAGGGAGGGGCCCGCCGCGAAGCGGTGGGAGGGTGAGAGGTTACAGCCTTGGCCGGAAAGCTCTCGACCTGGAGCATCGCGGCTTCCCAGGCATGATCCTTCGGTTCGACTCAAGTTCTGGCGACCGCGCTCTATTCGGAGAGGGTGTACCCTCTCACCCTCCCACGCCTGCGGCGTGGGCCCCTCCCTCTCTCCATGAGAGAGGGGTTGGAGGGCATATAGTGCATCCCGACGCTGATCCGCGCGCCGCCTGATTGACACCCGCCCACCGGCGTTCTCCGATACCGTCGGTACCAAGCGTGGCGGGGTGAGATGCAAGGGCAGGTTTCTGAGCCGACGGGCAGTCTGGCCACCGCGCTGGGCCATGCGGCGCGGCTGCTGTCGCACGATCCCGAACTGGCGCGCGAGCAGGCCCTGGCTATTCTGGAAGCCGCGCCGCGTCATCCCGGCGCGACCCTGATCCTGGCCGCGGCCCTGCGGCTGGCGGGCGACCCGGCCGCGGCCTTGCCGGTGATCGATCCACTGTCGCGCGGCCTGCCCCAGGCAGTGGAGGTGCAGCTGGAGCATGGCCTCGTCCTGCTGGATCTTGGCCGCACGCAGGAGGCCGCGGCGGCGCTGCGGCGAGCCACGACGCTCAACCCGAACCTGGGCGAGGCCTGGCGGGCGCTGTCGGTGGCCCTGACCGTGCTGGGCGACCTGGTCGGCGCCCAGGCCGCGGGCGACCGGCAGGTGAGGGCCTCGGTGCGCGATCCGGCGTTGATCGCGGCGGCCTCGGCCCTGGTCGAGGGCAAGCTGCCGCAGGCCGAGCATGGCCTGCGGGCTTACCTGGCGACGCGCCCCGACGAGCCGGCCGCCTTGCGCATGCTGGCCGAGGTGGCCGCGCGCCTGGGCCGCTACGAGGACGCCGAACGGATCCTGACGGAGACCCTGGCCTTCGCCCCCGGGTTCACCGCCGCGCGGCACAACCTGGCCACCTTGCTCTATCGCCAGAACAAGACCCTGGAGGCGCTGGCGCAGCTCGATCTGCTGCAGGCGGCCGACCCGCGCCATCCGGCCTACGCCAACCTGCGCGCCGCCGCCCTGGTGCGGATCGGCGAGTACGAGGCGGCCGTGGCCATCTATCGCCAGGTGCTGGAGCGTCATCCTCACCAGCCGAAGGGCTGGATGAGCTATGGCCACGCGCTGAAGACCCTGGGCCGCCGCGCCGAGTGCGAGGCGGCCTATCGCAAGGCCGTCGAACAGGCGCCGATGCTGGGCGAGGCCTGGTGGAGCCTGGCCAACCTCAAGACCCTGCGCTTTTCGGAAGAGGACCTGGCCGTCATGGAGGGCCAGCTGGCCCGCGACGACCTGGCCGACGAGGATCGCTTCCACCTGCACTACGCCCTGGGCAAGGCGCTGGAGGACGCCGGCCGCTACGAGGCGTCGTTCGGTCACTACGCCAAGGGGGCCGAGCTGCGTCGTGTCCAGATCCGCTACGACGCCGACGAGACCACCGCCCACGCGAAGCGCAGCAAGGCGCTGCTGACGCCCGCCTTCTTCGCCGAGCGCAAGGGCTGGGGTGCGGCCGCGCCCGACCCGATCTTCGTCGTCGGCCTGCCGCGCTCGGGCTCGACCCTGATCGAGCAGATCCTGGCCAGCCACTCGCAGGTCGAGGGCACGATGGAGCTGCCCGACATCATCGCCATCGCCAAGCGGCTGGGCGGGCGCCGGGGCGAGGGGTTGTACCCCGAGGCGCTGGCCGGGCTGGACGCCGAGGCCCTGCGGGCGCTGGGCGAGGAGTACGTCGAGCGCACCCGGGTGCAGCGCAAGACCGACCGGCCGTTCTTCGTCGACAAGATGCCCAACAACTTCGCCCATGCCGGGCTGATCCACCTGATGCTGCCCAATGCGAAGATCATCGACGCGCGCCGCCACCCGCTGGGCTGCTGCTTCTCGGGGTTCAAGCAGCACTTCGCGCGGGGCCAGACCTTCAGCTACGGCCTGGAGGACATCGGGCGCTACTACGCCGACTACGTGGACCTGATGGCGCACGTCGACGCCGTGCTGCCGGGGCGCGTGCACCGGGTGATCTACGAGGAGATGGTCGAGGATCCGGAAGGCCAGATTCGCCGGTTGCTGGATCATTGCGGGCTGCCGTTCGAGGCGACATGCCTGGATTTCCACCAGAACGACCGCGCCGTGCGCACGGCGAGCTCCGAACAGGTGCGCCAGCCGATTTTCCGCGACGGCGTGGATCAGTGGCGCAACTATGAACCGTGGCTTGGTCCGCTGAAGGCGGCTCTGGGCCCTGTCCTGACGGCCTATCCCGCCGCGCCTGTTATTTGACCACCGGAAGACGGCGCTGCCGTTTTTGCAACAGTCCGGTGAATTGCGCAGCCGCCGAGCTTTGCCGGATTGTCGGACTCACGACATTGAAAGAACGTCGTTCTCTCTGGGGCCAAGGAGCGAACACGTGTCGATTAGGCGTTCAAAAACAATGCGGTCGGGCCTTCTGGTCACGGCCCTGATGTCAAGCAGCGCGCTTTGTGGGGCGGCGCTGGCGCAGGAAAGCGGGGTGGCGCTGGAAGAGGTGGTCGTCACCGCCCAGAAGCGTTCGGAAAATCTGCAGGACGTGCCGGTCAGCATCCAAGCGCTGGGCCAGGCCAAGCTGGAGCAGCTGGAGGTCGCCGACTTCGCCGACTATGTGAAGTTCCTGCCCAGCGTGTCGTTCCAGGGCTCGGGGCCGGGCTTCAACCAGGTCTACATGCGCGGCGTCGCCAGCGGCGGCGACGGCAACCACTCCGGTTCGCTGCCCAGCGTGGGCATCTATCTGGACGAGCAGCCGATCACCACGATCCAGGGCGCGCTCGACGTCCACATCTACGACATCGAACGGGTCGAGGCCCTGGCCGGGCCGCAGGGCACGCTGTACGGCGCCAGCTCGCAGGCCGGCACCATCCGCATCATCACCAACAAGCCCAGCACGGCCGGCTTCAAGGCCGGCTACAGCCTGGAGGTCAACAAGGTCGACCACGGCGGCACGGGCTATGTGGCCGAGGGGTTCGTCAACCAGCCGCTGTCCGACACCATCGCCGTGCGCATGGTGGGGTGGAGCAAGCGCGACGCCGGCTACATCGACAACGTGCCGGGGACGCGCACCTATCCGACCTCGGGCGTGACCATCAACAACGCCGGCGTGGCCGAGCAGAACTACAACGAGGTCGAGACCCACGGCGCCCGGGCGGCCGTGAAGGTCGAGCTGGGCGAGAACTGGACGATCACGCCCCAGGTCATGGGCCAGGTGCAGAAGAGCGGCGGCTTCTTCGGCTATGATCCCGACATCGGCGACCTGCAGGTCAGCCACTACTATCCGGAAAGCGCCGACGACCGCTGGTGGCAGGCGGCCATGACGGTCGAGGGCAAGATCAGCAATCTCGACATCGTCTATTCCGGTTCGTACCTGCAGCGCACGACCGACACCGAGCAGGACTACACCGACTACTCGTACTTCTACGACACGCTGTACGGCTACGGCGCTTACTGGACCGACGACGCCGGCAATCCGGTGGACCCGTCGCAGTTCATCCAGGGCAAGGACCGCTACAACCGGATCAGCCACGAACTGCGGGTCAGCTCGCCGCAGGACGCGCGCCTGCGCTTCGTCGCGGGCCTGTTCTACCAGCGCCAGGCGCACGGCATCCACCAGGACTACCAGATCTCGGCCCTGGGCGAGTCGCTGTCGGTTCCGGGCCACCCGGGCACCATCTGGCTGACCGAGCAGAAGCGCGTCGACCGCGACACGGCCGCGTTCGGCGAGGTGTCGTTCGACATCCTGCCCAACCTGACGGCCACGGCCGGCATCCGCTTCTTCGAGGCCGACAATTCGCTGGTCGGCTTCTACGGCTACGGCGCGGGCTACGGCTCGACGGGCGAGCGGGCCTGCTTCAAGGGGCCGGTGATCGCCGGTTCGCCCTGCACCAACCTCGACAAGCGGGTGAAGGAGACGGGCAACACGCCCAAGGTCAACCTCACCTACAAGATCGACCCCGACAAGCTGGTCTACGTGACCTACTCGGAAGGCTACCGGCCGGGCGGCATCAACCGTCGCGGCACGCTGCCGCCCTATCTGTCGGACTATCTGAAGAACTACGAGTTCGGCTGGAAGACCAGCTGGGCCCAGAACCGCCTTCGCTGGAACGGCGCGGTCTATCTGGAGAAGTGGAACAAGTTCCAGTTTTCGATCCTGGGGGCCAACGGCCTGACCGAGATCAAGAACGCCAACGAGGCCGAGATCAAGGGCGCGGAGACCGACCTGACCCTGGCGGTGTCCGAGGGCTTCACGATCAACGCCGCGGCCGCCTACACCGACGCCAAGCTGACGGCCAACTACTGCGGCGCCACCGACAGCGCCGGCGTGCCGATCACCGACTGTCCGCCGGGCTCGGTCGAGTTCCCCGACGGGCCGCAGGCGCCCAAGGGCACCCGCCTGCCGATCACGCCGAAGTTCAAGGCCAACCTGACGGCGCGCTACGAGTTCACCTGGAGCGACTACGACGCCTTCGTCCAGGGCTCGGTCGTGGGGCAGACCTCGTCCTATTCGGACCTGCGCACGGTCGAGGCGGGAATCCTCGGCAAGCAGGAGGGCTATGCGACCTTCGACCTGTCGGCGGGCTTCTCGCGCGCCAGCTGGTCGGTCTCGGCCTATCTGACCAACCTGACGGACGAGCGGGCCAGCGCCAGTCGGTTCGTGCAGTGCGCCGAGGCGGTCTGCGCCGACAAGGTCTATGTCATTCCCAACCAGCCCCGGACCTTCGGCCTGAAGTTCGGCCAGAAGTTCTGATCGCTGACGAAAGCCCGCGCCGCCCCCGTCTCGCGACGGGGGCGGTTGCGCGTCCGGGACGGGGGTGAAAGCATGGCCGTATGAGTACTTCGTCGCCCAAGGCCCTCGGATTCTGGATGTGCAGCGCCCTGGTGGTGGGCAACATGATCGGCTCGGGCGTGTTCATGCTGCCCGCGTCGCTGGCGCCGTACGGCTGGAACGGCGTGCTGGGCTGGATCATCACGATCGCCGGCGGCCTTTGCCTGGCCTTCGTCTTCGCCCGACTGTCGGCGGCCCTGCCGCGCGAGGGCGGTCCCTACGCCTACACCCAGGAGGCCTTCGGCCGCACGGCGGGATTCGTCGTCGCCTGGGCCTACTGGATCTCGCTCTGGGTCGGCAACGCGGCCATCGCCACCGGCGCGGTCAGCTATCTGTCGGTTCTCGTCCCGGCCATAGCCAAGACCCCGGGCCTGCACGCCCTGGTCACCCTGGCCCTGATCTGGGGCCTGATCGGCGTCAACTGCCTGGGCGCGCGGCTGGCCGGCGAGGTGCAGGTGGTGACCACGGTGCTCAAGCTGCTGCCGCTGGCGGCGGTGCTGGGCCTGTCGGCCTGGCTGCTGGGCCGCGATGGCGCGGCCGCGATCACCGCGCCATTGGACACCGCGCAACTGGGCGGCCCCGGCCTCGTCGCCGCCTCGGCCCTGACGCTGTGGGCGTTGCTCGGCCTGGAGTCGGCCACCGTACCGGCCGACAAGGTCAAGGATCCGGCCCGCACCATCCCGCGCGCCACCCTGTTTGGCGCGGCCTTCACCGGCGTGGTCTACCTGCTGGTCTGCTCGGCGGTGGTGCTGCTTTCGCCCCCTGACGCCCTGAAGGCCTCCAACGCGCCGATGGCCGAGTTCATCGGCCGGTTCTGGGGCTCGGGCGCGGCCATGGCCGTGGCCGCCTTCGCCGCGATCAGCGCCTTCGGGGCGCTGAACGGCTGGGTGCTGCTGCAGGGCGAGATGCCCTACGCCATGGCCAGGGGCGGGGTGTTTCCGAAGTTTCTCGCCAAGTCGTCGGGCAGGGGAACGCCGGTGCGGGCGCATCTGGTCTCGGGCGTGTTCCTGACCGCACTGGTCGCGATCAACTACGCCAAGTCGATGGCCGACCTCTTCACCTTCATTGCCCTCCTGGCGACCACGGCCTCGCTGTTCACCTACCTGGCCTGCGCCCTGGCGGCGCTGAAGCTGCAGGCCAAGGGCCTGGTTCCCGGCTCGCGCCTGCTCACCGTGGTGGCGATCCTGGCCGGCCTCTACGCCGTCTTCACCCTGTTCGGCGCGGGCAGGGAGGCCGTGATGTGGGGTCTCGTGCTGCTGGCCGCCGGCCTTCCCGTCCATCTCCTGATGCGCCGTACGGCGCGCGCCTGAGGACCGACCCATGATCCTGCGCTCGACCCTGACGGCGGGCGTCGCCGCCCTGGCGCTGCTGGCGGCCGGTTCCGCCCTGGCCCAGGTCTCCTACGTGCGGGCCGGCAGGCTGGTCGATCCGGTGGCCGGCAAGGTGCTGACCGACCGCGTGATCCGGATCGAGGGCGAGCGGATCACGGCCGTGAGCGCCTGGACCGGCGCGCCGGCCGACGGGCCCGTGCGCGACTGGTCGGGCCTGACGGTGCTGCCCGGCCTGATCGACATGCACACACACATCGTCGACCAGGAGCAGACCGAGAACATCGCAGAGCCGCTGCTGACCACGGCCGCCGAGCAGGCCTACATCGGCGCGGCCCATGCCCGCTCGACCCTGATGGCCGGCTTCACCAGCGTGCGCGATGTCGGGACCTGGCGGGCGTTCGGCGACGTGGCGCTGAGGGACGCCATCGACAAGGGCCTGGTCCCCGGGCCGCGGATGTCGGTCGCCGGGGCCTATGTGACGACGCCGGGCGGGGGTGGGGAGGTAACCGGCATCGCCGCCGACGTCGGCATTCCCGCCGAGATGCGCCGGGGCGTGGTGCAGGACGTGGCCGACACCCACCGCAAGACCCGCGACATCCTGGTGCACGGCGCCGACTTTCTCAAATTGATCGCCACCGGCGCGGTGCTGACCGTCGGCACCGAGCCCGGCCAGCTGGAGCTTTCCAAGGAAGAGATCGAGGCCGCCGTCGAGGAGGCGGCCAAGCGCGGGACCTACGCCACCGCCCACGCCCATGGGGCCGAAGGGATCAAGGTGGCCGTCCGGGCCGGCGTGCGCTCGATCGAGCACGGCTCGCTGATCGACGACGAGGGGATCGCCCTGATGAAGGCCAGGGGCGCCTGGTTGGTCGCCGACATCTACAACGGCGACTACATCGACGAGATCGGCACGAAGAACGGCTGGCCGGCCGAGACCCTGCGCAAGAACCGCGAGACGACCGACGCCCAGCGCGAGGGCTTCCGCAAGGCGGTGAAGGCGGGCGTGCGCATCGCCTACGGCACCGACGCCGGCGTCTATCCGCACGGCCTGAACGCGCGCCAGCTGCCCTACATGGTCCGTTACGGCATGACGCCGATGCAGGCGATCCAGTCGGCGACGACCAGCGCGGCGGCTTTGATGGGCAAGGACAAGGACGTCGGCTGCGTCCAGGCCGGCTGCTACGCCGACCTGATCGCGGTGGCCGGCGATCCGCTGGCCGATGTCGGCGTGCTGGCGAACGTGGCCAAGGTCATGAAGGGCGGAGTTATCTACAAGGGCGAAACCTTGCCGGAGAATTAGCCATTTCGCGGCTGGCTCGGTGCGTGCATTGTGCGCCGCAACTCAATGTTGCTGTGCAGCATTGAAACAGCTGTCGCGAAGCGGTCCGTGGGGGAAAGCTGGCGTCAGCCTCGATGCAGGAGCCTCCCCATGGCCGACTCGAACCACTACTACGTCCGTCCCGTCGCCGGCGTCTGGCACGTGACCTGGAACGACTCGCCCGACCTGATCAGCTCGTGCCCCAGCCAGCACGAAGCCGTCGCCCTGGCCCAGCTTCTGGCCCGTCACATGACGAGCCAGGGCCGTTACGCCGAAGTGCATGTGGCCGAGCCGGAAGCCCGCCGCCCGACCTGGGGCCGCAAGGGCCTGGCCGGCGCCGCCGCCGTCGCGGCCTGATCGCGAATTCTTCCAATCTAGGCTGACTTCCAGGCCGCTCCGACACCGTCGGGGCGGCCTTTTTCTCAAGGCAGCCAGGCCCGGGCCGCCGTCTCCAGCGCCAGCACGGCCTCGCCCGGGCTGAAGGTGCTGGGGTCCAGGCACAGTTCCAGCCATAGCCCGTCGACCATGGCCGTCAGGGCGATGGCCGCCAGGCGCCGGTCGCGCGCGCCGCAGTCGGCCAGCAGGGTCTCCAGCCGCGCCCGATAGGCGGCGTAGGAGGCGGCGTGGATGGCGGCGATGCGCGGCTTGGTCTTCACCAGCCCCCAGAAGCCGATCCAGGCCGCCAGCAGATCGGGGTCGAGAACCGGCGGGGCGAAACTGGCCGCCAGATAGGCCGAAAGACGGGCGCGAGGGGCCTGGCCGGCGGCGGCCACCGCCGCCTCCAGCGCCGCGTCGATCCGCTGGTCCACCCCCTCGTAGGCGGCGGCGATCAGCTCGTCGACGCCCTCGAAATAGTGGCGCAGCAGGCCGGCCGAGACTCCGGCCTCGGCGCAGATGGTCCGCACGGAAGTCCCGGCCACGCCCTCGCGCGCCAGCACGGCCTCGGCCGCCGCGACCAGGGCCTGGCGGCGGACGTCGGGCGCTTCGCGGGTGAAGGGGGCGCGGGTCAGGGGATGACCCCCTCAGTCGCTCCGCGACAGCTCCCCCAGAGGGGGAGCATCTGAAGGGCGCGAACCTGGATCCTCCCCCTTTGGGGGAGGTGGCCCGGAGGGCCGGAGGGGGCGCTCACCACCCCTCCGGCGGCCGCGGCAGGCGGCTTTCGGGGATCAGCGAGCGCAGCTTGCGGCCAAAGCTGCGCAAAGACACCTCGCTGGCCGCCAGCGGACCGGCGGTGAAGGTGCGCGAGGCCATGCCCTGCTGGACGCGGGCGACGAGTTCGGTGTCCTCGGCGTTGACCTGGCGGTTGATGCGCCAGTTCAGATAGCGCGCCGCCTTCATCTCGCGCCGCTCATCAGGCAGGGCGTAGGCGATCTCGCGGATCATGGTGGTCGTGGCCGAGACCGGGATGAACTGCATGAAGTCCACCTGGTCGGGATAGATGTCGAAGGCGAAGTTCGGCCAGAGCTTGAAATAGGTCCACAGGCGCTTGCGGTCTTCGGGCAGGTGGGGGACGTCTGGCAGCACGTCCTGGTACAGCCGCTCGGACGCGTTGTTCGACGGTTCGTCGATCAGCTGGCCCCACATCTTGTCGACCCAGGTCTCGGCTTCGACGCCATAGCCCTTGCCGAACAGGCGGGTCAGGCCCGGGTGGGCGATCGGGATGTGCAGGCCGTCGGAATAGTTGTCGCTGATGTTCTTCCAGTTGACGTCGCGCGGCCGCAGGGTGACGCGGCCAAACGGCTGCAGGTCCTCGAACCGGTAGTGGGCGACCTCGTGCTCGTAGGGGGCCATCATGTCCGCCACCGACGGGCCGTCACCCTCCAGCCGCACGAAGACGAAGCCGCGCCAGATCTCGGTGTCCAGCCTGGCCAGGCCCTCCTTGGCCATGTCGAGCGCCGGATAGTCGTCGCGCATCGGCACGCCGATCAGTCGACCCTCAAGGTCGTAGGTCCAGGCGTGGTAGGGGCACACGATGCGGCCGCAGCGGCCGGTGGGGCCGTCCAGCAGCCGCGCGCCCCGGTGCCGGCAGACGTTGGCGAACGCCCGCGCCCCGCCGTCCTTGCCGCGCACCACCACAATGCTCTCGCCCACGAAGTCGAAGGTGTGGAAGTCGCCGGCTTTCGGAATGTCGTTCAGGTGGCAGACGATCTGCCACGACGGCCGGAAGACCTTGTCCTGC
Source organism: Caulobacter sp. 602-2 (assembly GCF_011043625.1). Lineage (GTDB taxonomy): Bacteria > Pseudomonadota > Alphaproteobacteria > Caulobacterales > Caulobacteraceae > Caulobacter. Next base: position 286,998 of record NZ_JAAKGT010000005.1, on the reverse strand, counting down.
TCCTCGCGGAAGAACCGTTCGGAGCCGTAGATCCAGCCGGGCAGGCCCCAGTCCGAAAGGGGGTCGTGGTTGGGGAGGGCGGTCATGACGCTCACCGTCCCACCACGGCCAGCTTCACCGCCGTGGTGAAGTCCTTGTCGCGCAGGATTTCGCGGGCGGCGTTGCGGCCGGGATTACCCGACACCCCGCCGCCGGGATGCGCGCCCGCGCCGCACATGTAGAGGCCCTTGATCGGCGCGCGATGGCTGGCGTGGCCCAGCAGCGGACGCGCGGCCCACAGCTGATCCAGGCTCATGTGGCCGTGCATGATGTCGCCGCCGATCAGGCCGAACTTCCGCTCCAGGTCCAGCGGCGACAGGATCACGCGACCCAGCACCGAGGCCTTGAAGTTGGGGGCCCAGCGATCGACCGTGTCGATGATCAGGTCGGCGGCGGCCTCGCGCTCGTCGTCCCAGGAACGGCCCTCGGGCAGGGTCGGCGCGAACTGCTGGCAGAACAGGCTGGCCACGTGCTGGCCGGGCGGGGCCAGGCTGGTGTCCAGCGTCGAGGGGATCAGCATCTCGACGATCGGCGCGCGGCTCATGCCGCCGGCCTTGGCGTCGCGATACGCCGCGTCCATGTAGTCGAGGCTGGGGGCGATGACGATGCCGCTCTGATGGTGCTCGGCTGGCGCCTTGCCGGGCAGGGACGTGAAGTCGGGCAGTTCCGACAGGGCCACGTTCATGCGGAAGGTGCCCGAGCCGTTCTTGTAGCCGTCGATCGCCTTCCTGAAATCGGCCGGCAGGGCCGAAGGCGGCACCAGCTTCTTGTACAGCAGGGCCGGATTGACGTTGGCGCTGACGATCGGGGCCATGATCTGGCGGCCGTCGACCAGCTGTACGCCGACAGCCTTGCCTCCATCGACGTGCACCCCCTCGACGGGGGCGTTGAGCAGGATCTCGACCCCGGCCTTCTCGCAGGCCTTGGCCATGGCCTGGGTGATCGCGCCCATGCCGCCGACGGCGTGGCCCCAGGCGCCCTTCTTGCCGTTCACCTCGCCGAAGGTGTGGTGCAGCAGCACATAGGCCGAGCCGGGCGTGTCGGGGCTGGCGTAGTTGCCGACCACGGCGTCGAAGCCGAAGGCGGCCTTGACCGGCTCGCTCTCGAACCAGCCATTGAGGAAGTCGCGCGCGCTCTTGGTGAACAGGTCGAGCAGGTCGCGCTTGCGTTCGCGCGACAGCATGGCGAGACGCCCGCCCTGGCGCAGGGCGCGCAAGATCCCCGGCAGGCCGTCGCCCAGGTTGGGCGGGGTCTCCTGGGCGAGATCGCGCAGCACATCGCCGATCTCGTCGAGCATGGCGTAGTAGGCCGGCAGGATCTCGGCGTCGCGGCGGCTGAACTTGCGGAACTCGGCTTGGGTGCGCTCCAGCCCGCCGCCGAGCTTGAGGAACTTCTCGTCGCTGATCGGCAGGAAGTTGGAGATCGGCCGCTCCAGGAAGGTCAGGCCGAACCCGTGCAGGTCCATGTCGGCGATGACGCGCGGATTGAGCAGGCTGACCGTGTAGCTGGCCACCGAGTTGCGGAAGCCGGGATGGAACTCCTCGGTCACGGCGGCCCCGCCGACCACGCCGCGGGCCTCGCAGACGGTGACCTTCATCCCGGCCCTGGCCAGGTAGAAGGCGCAGACGAGGCCGTTGTGGCCTCCGCCGATGATCACGGCGTCACGAGTGTCGGTCATCGTCTCTCTCCCCAGGAGGCGTCTGGGGAGAGGTTGCTATACGAGTGTAAAATAGTCCAGGGGCGGCCCTGTGAAACCTCTCCCATGGGGAGAGGGAGGGGCCCGCTGCGAAGCAGTGGAAGGGTGAGGGGGGTCAGATTGTCGGATTGAGGCGCGGGTTCGGAGGTTCCGCCGGCAAGCAGTGAAACCTCTCACCCTCCCACGCCTTGCGGCGTGGGCCCCTCCCTCTCTCAAAGAGAGAGATCAGGCGTCAGTGCTTCCCGCGATCGCGCCCGAAGTTCGGCTCGGCGCTTTCCTGGCCGGCCGCGACGATGCCTCGCCGGATCGCCCGCGTGCGGGTGAAGTGGGCGTGCAGGGTGTCGGCGTCGCCCCAGCGGATGGCGCGGCTCATGGCCTGCAGGTCTTCGGTGAAGCGGCCCAGCATCTCCAGCACCGCGTCCTTGTTGGCCACGAAGATGTCGCGCCACATGGTCGGGTCGCTGGCGGCGATGCGGGTGAAGTCGCGGAAGCCCGAGGCCGAGTACTTGATGACCTCGTTCTCGGTGACGTTCTCCAGGTCGGCCGCGCTGCCCACGATGGTGTAGGCGATCAGGTGGGGCAGGTGGGAGACGACGGCCAGGACGAGGTCGTGGTGCTTTTCCTCCATCAGCTCGACCTGGGCGCCGAACGAGCGCCAGAAGGCCGACAGCTTGGCGACGGCGGCGGCGTAGGCTTCGTCCTCGCGGTCGGCCAGCGGGGTCAGGATGGTCCAGCGGCCTTCGAACAGCTCGGCGAAGCCGGCGTCGGGGCCAGACTGCTCGGTGCCGGCGATCGGGTGGCCCGGGATCGGGAACACCTTGGCCAGGGCGGGCGAGCGGAAGGCCTCGGCGATGGTGGCCTTGGTCGAGCCGACGTCGGTGAGGGTGGCGCCGGGCTTCAGGTGCGGGGCGACGGCGGCGGCGACGTCGCCGATCGACAGCACCGGCGTGGCGATGACGACGAGGTCGGCGTCCTTGACCGCTTCGGCCAGGTCGCCGGTGACATGGTCGGCCAGGCCGATCTCGAGCGCCCGGGCGCGGTGAGCCTCGCTGGCGTCGGCGATGGTCACCTCGCCGACCACGCCGTGGGCGCGGGCGGCCAGGATCACCGAGCCGCCGATCAGGCCGGCGCCGACGACGGTCATCTTGGGATAGAGCAGGCCGGTGGGGCTCATCGGTTCATAAACTCCGCCAGCAGGTCGACGACGGCGCGATTGTGCTCTTCGCGGCCGATGGTGATGCGCAGGGAATTGGGCAGGCCGTAGTTGGCCACCGCGCGGACGAGGTAGCCCTTGCTCGCCAGGAAGGCCTCGGCTTCCAGCGCCGTCCTGCCGGGCGTGGCCGGGAAGTCGACCAGCACGAAATTGGCGGCCGACGGGGTGACGGCCAGGCCAAGTCCGCCCAGTTGCTGGGCCAGCCACGGCCGCCACTGCTCGACCAGGGCCACCGAGGCGGCCTCGAAGGCGCGGTCGGCCAGGGCGGCGACGGCGGCCTCTTGCGCGGGGATCGAGGTATTGAACGGCGGGCGGATGCGCTCGATCGGCTCGATGATGTCCGCGTCCGCATAGCCCCAGCCGACCCGCAAGGACGCCAGGCCGTGGATCTTGGAGAAGGTGCGGGTGACGACGACGTTCTGGGCGTGGCGCGCCAGGGCCAGGCCGTCCTCGAAGCGGGGATCGGTGCAGAACTCGGCATAGGCGCCGTCCAGCACCAGGATCACCGAGGGCGGCAGGGTCGCGTGCAGGTCGCGGATCTCCTCGCCGGTCAGCCAGGTTCCGGTCGGGTTGGCCGGATTGGCGACAAAGACGATGCGGGTGCGCGCATCGACCTGTTTGGCGACCTCGGCCACGTCGATGCGACGGTTCGGCTCTGCGGCGAAGCGGACCTCGGCCTGGCAGGCGCGGGCGCCGATGGCATAGGCGGCGAAACCGTGCTCGCCCTGGACGATGTTGTCGCCGGGTTCGAGATAGGCCTGGCACAGCAGGGCGAAGATCTCATCGCTGCCGTCGCCGAAGGTCAGGCGCTCGGGCTCCAGGCCGTAGCGCTGCGATACGGCGGCGCGCAAGCCGCTGGCCTTGCCGTCCGGATAGACGTGCAGGCGGTCGGCGGCGTCACGATAGGCGGCTTTCGCCTGCTCGCTGCAGCCCAGGACGTTCTCGTTGCTCGACAGCTTCACCGGATGGGCGATCCCCTCGACCTTCGACTTGCCGCCCACATAGGCGGCGATGTCGAGGATCCCCGGCTTGGGCAGCGGACGGGGCGAGGCGGAGCGGTCGGAAGCGGTCATCACGGGTCTCGGCGGGGCGCCTCTGGAAGGCGCGGCCCTACTTACACGTCGAACGGAACGGGGGCAGCACCGATGACGCCGGACAGCTGGCCCGGAGCGCGGACCAGGCGCTCGTCGTCGCGCTGGTAGAAGCCCGACAGCGAGAACAGCTTCAGGCCGCCGGCCTCGGCCAGGGGCTCGGCCGCCACGCCGTCGGCGCCCAGGGCCTCGACGATGGCGCTCGCGCTCCTGGCGCTGTCGGTCACCCAGAAGGTCTGGTCGCCGCCGGTGGGCTCCACCTCGACCTGGGCCACCGCGAAGGCGGCCTGCGGGCCCCAGCGGGTCAGGCAGGGCAGGGCGGCGAAGATGTTCAGCGTCGGCTCGGCCAGCAGCCGGCCCCACCAGGCGTTTCCCGGCAAAAGGCCCAGGACTGAAACGCCCCACGGCGTCTTGGCGGCGGCCAGGGCGTCCTTGTCGGCGGCCACGACCTGCATCGGCGGGGCGGCGCCGAAGCGCGAACGGGCCAGCTCGACCGTGCGGCCGTCGCCCCAGACGGTCAGGTGGAACGGACCCTGGCGCGACAGGCTGTCGGCCATCAGTTCGCGCCAGATGCGGATGACGAGGCCGTCGGGGGCGTGCTCGCGCTGCGCAGACAGCAGCTTGCGGACAATCAGGGCCTCGCGGCCGGGACGCAGGCCAAAGCCGGTGTCGCCGGCGGCCTGCTTGGCGGCGGCCACGGCGCGCGAAAGACCGGCCCGCTCGTCGATCAGCGCGAGCAGTTGGCTATCGATGGCGTCGATGCGCCATCGGACCTCGTCCAGCGAGGGCGGCGTCTCGTCCGCGTCGCGACCCATGTCTATCCCCGAAAATGAGGGGCGGAACATAGTCCTTGCCGCGAAGGGTGCAATAGCCGCGTCGCCGGGGAAGGAAATTGCGTCGTTCGGCGGGGCGGAGAGCTGCCCCGTTGGGCGGCCGAAGGGCTGTCGGCGCCTTGCGGCTTGGCCGCATCGCTTGCATGTCTGGAGCCATGCAGAACGGACGTCTCATCACCCTGAGCCTCGCGGCCTCGATCCTGGCGGGCTGCCAGCACGCGTCTCCTGCGGGCTCAAAGGTGGTCCACGAGAAGGATCCGCGACGGTGCGCCGAGATCGCCGGCGGGACGAGCCTGCACGAACACCTGCTGAAGATGCGGTCCGACGGGTCCTGCGACGTGAGGCGCTGGTCTTCCTAGCGCGGCACATAGACCATCGGCGACGGGCCCGTGTCGAACGGGCCAAGGCGCGTGCGGCCGTTCTGGAACTCCAGGGTGGCGCTGAGCGTCGGGTCCTTGCCGACGGCCGTGGCCAGGGCGGCGGCCGCCGAGCGGGCGTCGGTGATCGCCTCGGCCGGGGTCGGCTTCTCGCGCACGGTGACGTCGAGCGCGCCCTGCAGGCGGCCGTTCGGGTCGACGGTCAGGGCGCCCGACTTGGCCTCGATCAAAGCGTCGCCGGCCGTCAGCTTGCCGCTCTCGACGGTGATCGCGCCGCCGGCGGCGGTCCAGTCACGGACGGCGTCGGTCCAGTTGTCGCCGCGCAGCGCCGAGACTTTGGCCAGGCGCGAGTCCCAGTAGAGCGAGGCGGTGCGGTCCTGGGCGATGCGGCCCAAGAGGCCCGTGAACGCGACCTTGGCGCCGTCGGCCTTGAACAGGATCGCGCCCTGGTCATCGGGACCCGAGCGCAGGTGCAACTGCAAGGCCTCGGTGGAGCTGATCGGGAACGGCTCGACGTCCGCGGCGGTGGTGAAGGCGAGCTTGGCGCCCTCGACCGAGATGCGCGGCGGATACTGGTCGAAGCCGGCCAGGCTGGCGCGCAGGGCCTGACCGGTGATCGTCACGTCGCCCTTCTCGGGACGGGTCAGGACGACGCCGGCGGGGGCGACGATGATCCAGTGGCCGATGCCGTAGATCATCGCCTCGCCCTTCAGCTGCGGCGCGCGCACGGCCCAGCCGGAGGGCTCGGCGACTCGGGCGTTCTCCAGCGTGACGTCGAGGCGGAACGGAAAGCCGGTGACCTCGCGCCTGGTCCACGACAGGTCGTAGCCTTCGGCCTTCAGGTGGGCCGAGGTCGCGTCCATGCGCTTGATCATCTCGTTGCGCAGATAGAACCAGCCGACGCTCCAGGCGATGCAGACCAGGGCCGCGAGCACGAAAGGCAAGACGAGGCCGCGACGGCGGGGCTTGCGGGACGGCGTCGGGTCGCTATGGGTCATGGGCGAAGGGGCTGTTCCGGTCGGTGAGGGTTTTGGGCGTGGCGAGCGAGCAGCCGCAGGGCGGCGATCGTTGGGTGTTCGGTTACGGATCGCTGATGTGGCGGCCCGGGTTCCCGTTCATAGACCGAAGAACCGCGGTTCTCCATGGGCGCAGGCGGGCGTTCTGCATCTATTCGGTGCATCACCGCGGCACCTACGACCGGCCGGGGCTGGTGCTGGGCCTGGCTCCCGGCGGCGCGGTGCGCGGCGTGGCCTATCGGGTGGCGGAAAGCGCCTGGCCAGAGGTCTACGCTTACTTGCGCGAACGCGAGCAGCCGACCGAGACCTATTTCGAGGCCTGGTCGAAGCTGCGCATCGACGGGAACGGCGAGGTCCCGGCCCTGGTGTTCCTGTCGGATCGCAAGCACGGCCAGTGGGCCGGGGCGCTGACCCTCGAGCAGCAGGCGCAGCTGATCGCCGGCGCCAGGGGGCTGTCGGGGCCGAACATCGACTATCTGCGCGATCTGGTCGGTCACCTGCGCGAGGATGGCGTGCGCGACCACGCCATGGAGGCCTTGCTGAAGATGGTGGAGGGGCTGGAGGGCTGAGCTGCGCTGACGCGCAGCCCCCCTCCGGCCCTCCGGGCCACCTCACCCCGGAGGGGGAGGATCTTGGCGCTCTAGATGCTCCCCCTCTGGGGGAGCTGTCGCGGAGCGACTGAGGGGGATCCGCCGCAGGCGGATCAGATCCCCTCGTCCTCCAGGGCCTTGGTCGCGGTGTCGATGCGCGTCTGCAGTTCGCGCATGAACTCGCCGCGCTTGAGGCCGGCGGGGATGGGCGGCAGGTATTCGAAGACGATGACGCCTGGCTGGATCAGCAGGCTCTTGTGCACCCAGTGCTGGCCGCAGTTCAGGGCCAGCGGGGTGACCGGCAGCTCCAGTTCGCGATAGAGCGCGGCGATGCCGGGCTTGTAGTCGCCCGGTTCGCCGACCTTGCCGCGGGTGCCTTCGGGGAAGATCACCACCTGGCGGGTTTCCTTCATGCGGTCGACGCTGTCGCGCACCAGCTTCTTGAGGGCGGTCGAATGGCCGTCGCGGTCGACGACGATCATCTTGGCCTTCAGACCGTGCCAGCCGAACAGCGGCACCATCAGGAGCTCCTTCTTCATCACGAAGCAGGCGTCCGGCAGGATGGCGAACTGGCTGAAGACGTCGAACATCGACTGGTGCTTGGCGGCCACCAGGGCCGGGCCGGTGGGAACCTGGCCGCGCACCTCGACCCGCACGCCCGCCAGCAAGCGCAGGCCCAGGATCACGCCCTGCGACCACAGGCGCATGGCGGCGCGATTGACCGGGCGCGGCAGGGCCAGGGTCACCAGCATCAGGATGGCCATGGTCGCCGACCACAGCCAGAAGAACAGCTGGAACAGGAACGAGCGCAGATAGATCAAGAGTCTTTCCCCGTTGCCGACGTCTCGGCGGGCTTGTCTTTCGGACCCAGGTTCAGGAACGCCTCGCGTCCCAGGATCGCCAGGTACTTGCAGTATTCCACGATCATCCGCCGGGCGGTGTGCGAGCCTTTCCACCAGCGGCGAGCGTTCAGGCTCTCGGTGGCCACCGGATAGGGCGAGAGCTTCACGTCCGGCATGGTGGCGCGCAGTTCCAGCATCGAGCGCGGCATGTGGTAGTCGGCGGTGACGACGATCAGGCTCTTGTAGCCGCGGGCCTTGGCCCATTCGGCGGTTTCGCGGGCGTTGCCGACGGTGTCGGCGGCGGCGAAGCCCAAGTCGACGCAGCAGTCGTAGATCGGCTTGACCGCCTTGGTGACGTCCAGCACGTCGGCGCGGGTGGCCTCGCGGTTGACGCCGGAGATCAGCAGGCGCTTGCCCTTGCCGGCTTCCAGGAGCTTGGTCGCCGCTTCCAGGCGCAGGTTCGAGGCGCCGGTCAGCACCACCACGCCGTCGGCGACGGGCGGATCGGCGGCCGGGGTCGAGCGCTCCACCCGCGAGGTGAAGGCCAGCAGGCCCAGCACCCAGATCATCACCACGATCAGGAAGGCGGCGATGCTCTTCACGGCATGTCCTTCAGCAGGCGGAGGGCCGCGGCGCGCGCGGCCAGCCCCGCGACCAGCGCGGCGATCAGCGGGCAGGGCAGGGGCGCCAGAAGGTCGACCCAGGCCAGAGGCAGCACCGGGGTCAGGCCCGAGCCGCCCCCCGCCAGCCGCGCCGCGACGCCGACGATGACCGCCGCCGCGCCGCCGAGCAAGCCCGCGCTGGCGGCCATGGCCGCGAACCGGTTCTGGAACAGGCGGGCGATGAAGGGCGCTTCGGCGCCGGAATGGTGCAGCACCTCGATCACCTCGTGGCGCGCGGCCAGGCCAGCGCGGGTGGCGAAGGTGATGACGGCCGCGGTCGCCGCGGCGATCAGGGCGAACACGCCCAGCGCCGCCCAGCGGGCCAGCCCCGCGCCGCGTTCGATGTCGGCGATCCAGCGGCTGTGGTCGTCGACGATGGCGTCGACCGCGGCCTCGTGCAGGGCCTTGGTGAGCGCCGCGGCCGTGGCCGGAGCCTTCGGATCGAGGTCGAGGGTGACCAGGCGCGGGGTCGGCAGGTCGGCGACCAGGGCGTCGCGGCCGATCCACGGCTCAAGCAGGGCCTCGGCCTTGTCCTTGGTCAGCGCCTGGGCCTGGACCACGCCCTTGACCCCGGCCAGGGTCTCGGCCGCGCGGGCGGCGGCGCTGTCGGGGGTCTCGACGGCCTTGGCGCGGACGACCACGGTGGCTGAGCCGGTCAGCTGGGCGCTCCAACCCTCGGCGGCGCGGTTGGCGGCCAGGGCCGCCAGGGCGGTCAGGCAGGCCAGGAAGCACAGAACGGCGACGACGAAGACCAGCGCCCCGTCGCGCGCGTCGCGCGGCGGCAGCAGCGGACCCGGCTTCCAGCGATTGAGGTCGAACGGCCCGCTCATGGCGCCTCGCCCGTGTCGACCAGGCGGCCGTGCTCGAGGTGCAGGACGGGGCGGCCGGCGCGGGCGACCAGTTCCTCGTCATGGGTGGCGATCAGCACCGTGGTGCCCAGGCGGTTGAGCTCGACGAACAGGCGCAGCAGGCGCAGCGACATGGCCGGGTCGACGTTTCCGGTCGGCTCGTCGGCCAGCAGGATGTCGGGACGGTCGACGACGGCGCGGGCGATGGCCAGGCGCTGCTTCTCGCCGCCCGACAGGGTGGCCGGCAGGGCGTGCATGCGCTCGCCCAGGCCCACCCAGTGCAGCAGCTCGGCGACGTCGTCGCGATAGGTGTTGGGCTTGCGGCCGGCGATGCGCAGCGGCAGGCCGGCGTTGTCGAACACCGAAAGGTGCTCGAGCAGGCGGAAATCCTGGAACACCACGCCGATGCGGCGGCGCAGGAACGGCAGGTCGGCGCCCGGAACCAGGTTCACGTCGCGACCGAACAGCTCGACGCGACCCCGTGACGCACGATGGGCCAGGTAGATCAGCTTGAGCAGCGAGCTCTTGCCGGCGCCCGAGGCCCCGGTGAGGAAGTGAAACGAGCCCGGGGCAAGGGAAAACCCGATGTCGCGCAGGGTTTCGGGACCCCGCCCGTAGCGCATGGAGACGCCTTCGAAACGGACCACGGGGACGGCGTCGAGGTCTTGATCTGCGCCGGTCCGCAAGGGTGTGTCGATGGGGTTTCTGGACATCAGGGTTAAAATCGGCGACCTCCAATGCTGTAAAGCGGGGATGACCGATTCGCGGCCATGATACTGACCTGTCCGGAGTGCGCCAGCCGCTATTTCGTCGACGACGCCAAGGTCGGTTCGGCCGGCCGTGTTGTGCGCTGCGCCTCGTGCGGCGCGCGCTGGACCGCGCGTAACGAAACCGCCGCCGACGAAGACCTGTTCGACGCGCCGCAAGCCGCGGGGGCGTCCTCCGGCGCGGCCAACGACGCCGCCGTCTCGGCCGCGCTCGACCCGCTGCACGCCCTGGACGACGAGCCCGAGCCGGAACCGCCGGTCAGCGCCCTGCCGGGCGAGGAGCTGCCCAAGGTCTTCCGCGCCCGCGCCGACGCCGAGCGCCGCCTGAAGGAAGCCAAGACCACCGGCATCGTCTGGGCCTCGATGGCCGCCTTCGTGGTGCTGGTGCTGGGCTGCGCCTGGGTCTTCAACCTGAACATCGGCAAGCTGATGCCCGGCACGGCCGGCGCCTACGCCATGATCGGCAAGCCGATCAACACCGTGGGCCTGATCGTCGAGGAAAGCAGCATCCGGGCCGAGCCCTCGATGGTGGACGGCCGCGCCGCCCTGACCGTCACGGGCGTGATCCGCAACATCACCGACAAGCCTGTTTCGGCCCCGCCGCTGCGCATCGCTCTGCTCAACAAGGGTCAGAAGCGCGTGTCGGGCCAGCTGGCCGCCGCCGCCGATCCGGTCATCCCGCCGGGCCAGACCCGCCACTTCTCGGTCACCCTGCTGGACCCGCCGTCCAGCGCCCAGGTGCTGGAGGTCGGATTCGCCGTCGAGAAGGGCGCGGCCCATGCGGTGAAGACCGGCCTTGGTCCGGCCAAGGCCGGCCACGGCGAGCCCGAACTGCGCGGCGCCCAGGACACGCCGACGACGGATCATGCCGCGCAGGAGGCCCATGGGGCCGATTCCGCGGCGGAAGGGGCTGGACATGACGCCCCTGGACATGAGACCGGAGCGGCCGAACCGGCCCCCGCCGACCATCATTGACCAAGATCCCCTGACATGACCGAGCTCCACCGCCCCGAAGTGCTCATTTCCGAGCAAGAAATCGCCGAGCGGGTGGAAGCCCTGGCCCGCCAGATCGCCCCGCGCATCGACGACGACACCGTCGCCGTCTGCCTGCTGACCGGCGGCCTGTGGTTCGCCGCCGACCTGACCCGCGCCCTGTGGAAGGCCGGTCGCAACGTCCGCTTCGACGCCCTGTGGCTGGCCTCGTACCATGACGAGCGCAAGAGCACCGGCCGTTGCGAAGTGCGCGCTGACCTGCAGCGCCCGCTGGTCGGCCGCCGCGCCCTGGTCGTCGACGACGTGTTCGACACCGGCCTGTCGCTGTCGGAAGCCGCGCGCCTGGTCAAGGACGCCGGCGCCAGCGAAGTGCTGACCGCCGTCTTCGCCCGCAAGCCCTGGCCGACCTCGCGCGGCATGGAGCCCGACTTCGTGGCCTGGGAAGCCCCGGCCCGCTACCTCGTCGGCTACGGCCTCGACGACGAAGGCAAGAGTCGCGGCCTGCCGTACATCGGCGCGCTGGATTAAGTTTTGAGGCCTGATCTTTCTCCCCCTGCGGGAGAAGGTGTCGGCTAAGCCGACGGATGAGGGGTTTCTCAGACGCAAAACGCCGCGACAGCTGAAAAGCCGCCGCGGCGTTTCTGTTGGTGCGCCCCCTCACCCGATCCCTCCGGGAGGCCACCCTCTCCCGCAAGGGGAGAGGGACGCTATTGATCCATCGCCCTCTGGGTGGTCGCGATGAAGCCGCCGCCGAGGACGCGTTCCGGATCGGCGGGGTCGTAGAGCACGCAGGCCTGGCCGGGGGCCACGCCTTCTTCCAGGACGTCGAACACCAGGCGCACGCCGCCGTCTTCCAGCGTCAGGCGGCCGGGCACCGGCTCGCGGGTCGAGCGCACGCGGGCCAGGACCGGCGCATTGGCCTTGGCCGCAGCGATCACGTCGTCCTCGCCGCCCAGCCAGTTGTCTTCCTTCAGCGTCAGCGACTTGGTCAGCAGCGCCTCGCGCGGGCCGACCACGACGTGGCGCTTGTCGGCGTCGATGCGCACGACGAACAGCGGCTCGCCGGTGCCGCCGCCGACATTGAGGCCCCGGCGCTGGCCGATGGTGTAGCGGGTGACGCCCTCGTGGCGGCCCAGCACCTTGCCGTCCAGGTGCACGATGTCGCCGGCTTCCGCGCCTTGCGGGCGGATGCGGTCGATCACCGTGGTGTACTTGCCCTCGGGCACGAAGCAGATGTCCTGGCTGTCGGGCTTGTCGGCCACCGACAGGCCCAGCGCCGCGGCGACGGCGCGCACCTCGGGCTTGGAGAAGCCGCCCAGCGGGAAGCGCAGGAAGTCGAGCTGCTCACGCGTGGTGGCGAACAGGAAATAGGACTGGTCCTTGGCCGGGTCGGCCGCGCGGCGAAGCTGCGGGCGGTTGCCGCCGCCGACAAAGCCGCGTTGCACGTAGTGGCCGGTCGCCATCGCCTCGGCGCCCAGGTCGCGGGCCACGTCCAGCAGGTCGCGGAACTTGACGGTCTGGTTGCAGCGCACGCAGGGGATCGGGGTTTCGCCGCGCAGGTAGGCGTCGGCGAACTCCTCGATGACCTGCTCCTTGAAGCGGCTTTCATAGTCCAGCACGTAGTGCGGGATGCCGATGCGCTCGGCCGCCATGCGGGCGTCCATGATGTCCTGGCCCGCGCAGCAGGCGCCCTTCTTGGAGATCGCCGCGCCGTGGTCGTAGAGCTGCAGCGTCACGCCCACCACGTCGTAGCCGGCATGGGCCAGCAGAGCGGCGGTGACGGTGGAATCGACGCCGCCGGACATGGCCGCGACGATCCGCGTGCCCTCGGGCAGGCCGACGGCCTGCTTGGCGGCCTGGGCGGCGCGCGCGATGAGGGCGTCGCCCTCCGGAACGGGGGCGTGGGCGGGGTCGAAACGGGCGAGGTCGGCGTCCATCGGCGCTATTTAGAGCCTCGACCCCGATTTTGCGAGGTGGAGCAGCGCCGCAGCCTGCTTGCGGCCTATTTCAGCACGTTCAGCAGCGACGAGGCCTGGAGCGAAGAGAACACCTGAGCCGAGGCCTGGACGGCCAGCTGGGCGGCCTGCAGGCGGGTGACGGCCTCGGCCATGTCGACGTCGACGACGCCGCCGATCATCACCGTCAGGCTGTCGGACTGGTCCTGCAGCGACACCTGGGCGTCATCGAAGCGCTTCTGGTTCAGGCCGTTCTTGCCCTGGGCGGTGACCAGGTCCTTGTGGGCGTCGTCGAAGGCCGGCAGCAGGCCCTTGAGGAAGGTCGACTGGGCGTCGGTCAGGTTGCCGGTGAACGGGCCGTTGGCGTCGACATAGGCCTGCACCTGCTTGAAGGCGTCGAACAGGTCGGTGCCCAGGGCGTCGCCCAGCACGCCGGTCGAGACCGTGGTCGACTCGTCGATGCGGTTGGTCGTGATGTACTGGTCGTTCTGGAACAGCGAGGCCGTGCTCGGCGCGGCCGTCAGGTCGGCCATGCTGGTGGCCGTGGTGGTCGCCGTGTCGTTCCTGGCGCCCGAGAACACGTACTGGCCGTTGGACTTGGTGTTGAGGCCCTGAACCGCGTCGCCGAAGGCGTTCTGCAGTTGCTGCATCAGGGTGGTGGCGTTGCCGGCGGCCAGGGCGTTGGCGATCGCCTCGCGGGCGCTGGTGGCCGAGTTGGCCAGGCGCTCGATGCCCATGTCCTGCATCTCCAGCCGGTTGGAGACGAGCTTTGTCTGGTCGAGGAAGCCGTCGATCTTGGCCTGGGCGCTTTTCATCGCCGTCAGCATTTCGGCGTTCTTGGCGTAGCCCTTCAGGTCGCTGGCGACCTTCTGGCTGGAGACCTGTTCGCCGATCTGGTTCTGGCGCACCTGCGCCAGCATCAGGTTCGACGTCATCACGCCGTAGTTGCCGGAGGTGGAGACACGGGTCATGGCGGACCTCAGATGATGTTCACGAGGACGTCGTACATGTCCTTGGTCGCCTGGATCAGGCGGGCCGAGGCGTTGAACGCCTGCTGGTACGTCGTCAGATTGATGAGCTCTTCGTCGAGATTGACGCCCTCGTGCGACTGGCGCTGGGTGTCGACCTCGACTTTCACGGAAGCGGTGGCGTCCTTCTTGGACTCCGCGGCGGCCGCCTTGCGGGCGATCGAGCCGGCGAAGTCGGCGCCGTAGCGCAGCACGCTGCTGGTGGCCGCGCCGACGCCGCCGGCGGACGAGAAGTTGACCGAACTGTCGCCGGCCTTGGCCAGGGCCAGGGCCCCGCGGGCGTCGCCGACGGCCAGGGCCGGGGTCCCGGCCGCGGCGGTCAGGTCCAGCTTGGCGAAGGGCAGGCGGCTGGGGTTGCCGTTCATCGCCGCATCGACGGTGTAGCCCGAAGCGCGCGTGCTGCGCTCGGACGGGCCCAGGCCGAACAACTGGCTCAGCGAAGGGCCGCCGACGCCGCGCTGGGTGCCGTCCTCGACCACCGACAGGGTCACCGGCGAGGCGCTGTTGGAGCTGAAGCTCAGCGCGCCCTTGGAGTCGAGCGCGAAGGTTCCGTACTGGCCCGCGCCGTCGCTGCGCGAGTTCAGGGCGTTCAGCATGTCCTGCATGGTGCCGCCGGCCGGCACAGTGACCTTCACGTCGCGGATGCGGCCGCCCTCGATGTCGGTCAGCCGCAGGGTGATCTCCTCGCCCGGCGTGAAGCCGTGCTGCGAGGCCGTGGTCATGCCCGTCTCGTAGGGCGAATAGCCCGTCTGGCGGACGACGTCGTTCATGCCGAAGAAGTGGCTGAAGCCCTTGCCGGCCTTGGTCGACGGGTTGGTCGGGTCGTCGGCGATGGCCACGCCCAGGCCGCCGTTGGCCGACAGGCTGAGCGCGCCGTTCGAGAACGAGGCCTGGCCGTCGGCGCTCAGGGCGCTGTTCAGCTGGGTCAGGAAGTTGGCCGGGGTGAAGGCCGGGCCGGCGACGCCGTCGACCGTCATCGAACCGGCGCTGAAGTCCACCTCGATGCGGCGCTGGATGACGCCGGCCGAGTTGGTCAGGGCGATGGTGGTCTTGCCGGTGAAGCCGGTGAGGGCGGTGGTCGCGTCCAGGCCCGTGTCGCGGCCGGTCATGCTGGCCGGGGCGGGGACCGACGAGTTGGCGTTCGAGGCGCGGTTCAGTTCTTCGGTGGCGCGGGTGACGAACTCGCCCAGCTGGTCGGACAGGGCCGGCAGCTCGGTGTTGCGCAGCTCGAGCAGGCCCTTGATCTCGCCGCTGCTGATATAGAGCGGGCTGGCCTGGCCGCCGCTGTTGGCCGAGGTGACGGTCAGGAAGCCGTTGGCGGTGGGCGACTGCTCGTACTTGATCACGGCCGCGCCTTCGCCGGCCAGGCTCATGCCCTCGGTCGAGCGGATCAGCACGCCGCCGTTGGCGCGCTGGCTGACCTGCACGTTCATCAGCGACGACAGCTCGTCGATCAGGCCGCTCTGGATGTTCTCCGACCCGGTGGCGTCGACGCCGGTGGTCTTGGCGCGGGTGATGTCGGCGTTCAGTTCGTCGATCTGCTTGAGCAGCACGTTCACGCGGTCGACGTCGGCCGAGATCTTGGTGTCGGCGTCCTTGCCCAGGCTGGACAGGCCGGCGGTGACGCGGCTGCTTTCACCCAGGAAATCCTCGACCTTGGTCAGGGCCTGGGCGCGCAGCAGCGACGAGGACGGCTCGTCGGCGGCCTGCGAGAAGGCGCTGAACACGTCGTCGAGCATCGAGAAGAAGTTGGTCTTGGCGCTGGGGTCGCCGAACAGCTCCTGAGCGTTGTCCAGCGCGCTCGAGAGGGCCGAGGCGCGACCGGCGTCCGACGCGGCGTTCAGGCTGGCCGACTGCAGGAAGCGGTCGGTCGCGCGCTTGATCGCGTCGATGTTGACGCCCACGCCCATGCCGTTCGACACGAGGTTGGACTGGCTGACCGTCTTGCGAACGTAGCCGGCGGTGTTGACGTTGGCGATGTTGTCGGAAACGACGCGCATGCCCGTCTGGGCTGCCATCATCCCCGACGTCGCGGTGTTCAGGATGGTGTTCAGCGACATCAGCGATCTCCTGTCCGCTCGGCAAAGCACGAACCACGCGACGCGACCTTGCCCGGCGAAACTTGCCGGGTCGGCGTCGAGAGCGTCTCGTTTCCGTTGTGCAAACCGTTGAAATACAAGGCGTTGGGTTCCATGCGCCGTGCGGACGACGAGGAGGGGAGCGCAAGGATGGCGCCAACCCGGGCCGTTCCCCGGCTGCGACGCGCCGACGCGGCAAAGGACGGGTCATTCTTTCCGTTTCCGCTCGGCAAAAACCGCCGCAACCTGCCGAAATCAAAGGGTAAATCAGAGATTAAAACCTTTTGAATCAATGACTTGAAAGAAATTTCCGGGTTGGCCCGGCGATTGCTCAGAGGACGGCGGATCAAGGCGTGCTCCATCCGAGCCGTCGTCCAGCCGAGCGTACCGACCCGCATGACCGCGATCGCCGCCTCTCTTCCGCTCCCGACGCCCGCCCAGGGCGCCGCCGGCGCGTCCGACGCCTCCGGCGCGGGCGACGTCTTCGGTGCGCTGCTGGCCGCCAAGGGTGCGAGCGAAGACGCGACGAAGGACCAGCCGAGCGCTCGTCCCGCCGCCGGCGGCAAGGCCGCGGCCAAGCCGACGGCCGACCGCAAGGCCGATGACCGCAAGTCGGTCGACGCGGCCGCCGGTCAGGACGCCGCCGCCGCCCAGGCCGGCGCGGCCGTGGTCGCCGCCATGAGCACGCAACAACAGCAGCAGCCCGCCGCTGGCCAAGCTATCGATGGCGAGGCCCTGGCCGCCGCCGCCGAGGCTTCGGTCCCGGCCGCCGGGTCGAGCGATCTGCTGGCCAAGGCCGCCGACCTGGTGGGCGACGTGGCCGAAACCGTTTCCGACGCGGCCAAGCTGACCGGCGCGACCCCGGTCGCCGCCGCCGCCCAGACCGTGCAGGCCGCCGCCGACCTGGTGGCCGATGCGGCCGCGCCGCAGGTCGACGCCGAGGCCGTCCTGCCGGCCGCCGCCGACGCCGCGGCCGAAGTTCCCGCCGTCGACCTGACCAAGCTGGCCGCCGCCCAGCCGCAGGCTCCGGCCGCCGAGACGCCCGCGGCCGCCCCGGCCCAAGCCCAGGCTCAGTCGCAGCCTCAGGCCCAGCCCCAGGCCAAGGCCGCCGCCGACGCCGCCCAGCCGGCCGCTGCTTCGCTGGGCGACGAGATCGCCAGCCTCAAGGCCGTGCAGCTTCCCGCCGACGCCGCCGCCGCGACCACGGCCGCCGCGGCTCCGGTCGACACCGCCGAGGTCGCCGCGCCGGTCGAGGCCCAGGCCGCCGCCGCCGAAACCGCCAAGCCCGCCGAGACCGTCCAGGCCCCCGCGCCGAAGGCCGGCAAGGTCGAGGTCGCGGCCAAGGGCGAGGCTGTCGTCACGGCTCATGCCGTCGCCGCCGATCAGGCCGCCCACGACGCCGCCACCAACAGCGACAGCGGTTCGCAGGGGGGCGACGCCTTCGCTCAGATGGCTGCCGACGCCGCGCCGGTCGACGCCGCCGCGCCCAAGGCCGAGGCGACCTTCGCCCCGACCGTCCAGACCCAGGCCGCCGCGACCGCCCAGGCGCCCGCCGAGACCATCGTGCGCGGCTCGCCCGAGACCGTCGCGGCCCTGTCGGCCGAGATCGCCAAGAAGCTCGAGGCCAAGACCACCCGCTTCGACATCGTCCTGACGCCGGAAGGCATGGGCAAGGTCGACGTGCAGGTGCGCATCGGCGCCGAGGGCAAGCTGACGGCCGTCATGGCCTTCGAGAACCCGCAGGCCGCCGCAGATCTGCGCCACCGCGCCGGCGAGCTGCGCCAGGCGCTGAGCCAGGCCGGCTTCGACGTCGCCGACAACGCCCTGAAGTTCGATGTGTCGAGCCAGGGCGGCAACGGCGGCCAGGGGCAGCAGCAGAACGCCTTCTTCGACTTCCAGGGCGGCGACCACGGTCGCCGCGCCTTCGCTGGCCGCGCCTTCGCGGGCGCCATGGCCGAAGACATTCCCACCCTTTCGGCTGCGTCGCTGATCCCGGGTTACCGCCTCGCGGAATCCGACGGCGTCGACGTCAAGATCTAGGAGCAAGCGTCATGGCCACCACGACCGCGACGTCCGGCAGCACCTCGGTGATCGACAAGATCAACAACTCGAGGAACCAGCTGGCGAGCAGCGAAGAGACCTTCCTCAAGCTGCTGACCACGCAGATGAAGAACCAGGATCCGTTGTCGCCGATGGATTCCAACGCCTTCACCGGCCAGATCGTCCAGATGACGGGCGTCGAGCAGCAACTGGTCACCAACGACCTGCTGGCGGCCCTGGTCGGCATGAACGACGGCGGCATCGCCGACGCGGTCAACATGATGGGCAAGCAGGCCACGGCCGAGACCGACACCTCGGTGCTCAAGGACGGCAAGGCCAACTGGAGCTACACCATCGGCCGCAACGCCACCTCGGTGAAGATCGAGGTGCTCGACAAGTACGGCAACGTGGTCGCCACCAAGCTGCCCGACGACATGAGCAAGGGCGACCACACCTTCGAGTGGGACGGCAAGGACAGCACCAGCGGCGTCCAGCAGCCCAACGGCGCCGCCTACACCCTGCGCGTCACCGCCGTCGACGGCGAAGGCACGAAGATCGCCACCACCTCCAAGGGCCGCATCGAAGGCATCGTGACCGCGGTGACCAGCGAGAGCGGCCAGAACATGGTCACCATCGACGGCGTCAAGGTGCCGATCAGCCAGGTGATCGGCGTCACCAATCCTCCGGACAAGACCCCGGAAACCGAAGCCGAGGCCGCTTAAGCCTCCAAGGAATGAACCGGGCGTCAGAATGACGCCGACGCGGTCCCCCACCGAGCCAGACGGCCGACCTGGGACCCAAACGCAAACTGCGCTGAACCCCGCCAAACAAACCTCACGAGCAGGATTTCAGTCATGTCCATCAACAGCGCCATGCTCTCGGGCGTCTCCGGTCTGGTCGCCAACTCGTCGGCCCTGGCCGCGATCTCGGACAACATCGCCAACGTCAACACCGTCGGTTACAAGCGCTCCTCGGCGAACTTCTCGACCCTGGTCACCTCGCAGAGCAAGAACAACACCTACAGCGCCGGCGGCGTGAAGTCGCTGACGCACCAGTTCATCAGCCAGCAGGGCCTGACCCAGTCGACGACCTCGAGCCTTGACCTGTCGATCGCCGGCTCGGGCTTCTTCGTCGCCACCGAGAAGCCGGAAGGCCTGACTGCCACCGACACCCGCTCGTTCACCCGCGCCGGTTCGTTCCAGCTGGACAACCTGGGCTACCTGAAGAACGACGCCGGCCTGTACCTGCAGGGCTGGCTGGCCGATCCCGTGACCGGCGCCATCACGCCCGACCCGTCGGACCTGACCCAGCTGTCGTCGATCAACGTGGGCAGCGTCGGCGGCACCGCCGAGAAGACCACCCGCGTCGGCGTCAACGCCAACCTGCGTTCGGAACAGGCCGTCTCGGCCGCCGCCAACGCGCTGTCGACCAAGACCGGCGTCGCCGACTCGAACGCCGTCACGGCCGACTACGCCGTCCGCTACAGCCCGACGGGCAACGGTAACGAGTATCAGGTCGAGGTCCGCCGCGCGGGCGTCGTCGTCGACACCGGCACGGCCGCGTTCGACCCGACCACGGGCGCCCTGACCAGCTACACCCCGACCGGCGCGGCCGGTCCGGCCGGCTCGATCAACGCCGGCGGCGGCGCCACGGTGTCGTTCGCGGCCCTGGGCCTGAACACCAAGGCCGACGCGGTGAACGCCGGCGCCTACGACCCGACCACCCGCTCGATGTCGGACTACGCCGAGGATCCGACCACCGGCGTCAAGCCGGACTTCGAGATCCAGATCCCGGTCTCGGACTCCAAGGGCGGCCAGCGCACCGTCACCCTGTCGCTGCTCAAGGGCCCTGGCCCGAACGAGTGGTTCGCCGAACTGCGCGCCAAGCCGGGCGACCTGGACAACAACACCAACGGCCTGATCAGCTCGGGCAAGATCACCTTCACCACGGACGGCAAGCTGGCCTCGGTCGGCAACCTGTTCGGCGGCGTCAACCCGACGGCGATCCACATCGGCGCTTCGGACCCCACCGCCACCGGCACGGGTCCGCGCTGGGCCGATGGTCTGGGCATCGATTCCCAGGACATCCAGATCGACCTGGCCAACGCCGCCGGCGGCCTGACCCAGTACAACAGCCAGTCGGTCGTGCAGTCGGTGAACACCAACGGCACCGCGTTCGGCAACCTGACCAACATCGAGGTGGATGAAGACGGCTACGTCTCGGCCATCTTCGACAACGGGGTGACTCGCCGGATCGCCCAGGTGGCCATCGCGACCTTCTCGAATCCCAACGGCCTGAAGGGCGTCAATGGCAACGCTTACCGCGTCACCAACGAGAGCGGCACCTACAGCCTGAAGACCCCGGGCCAGGGCGGTGCAGGTTCTCTGGCCCCTTCGACGCTGGAAGCTTCGACTGTCGACCTGTCGACTGAATTCACCGGCCTGATCACTACGCAACGCGCGTACTCGGCCTCGTCGAAAATCATCACTACCGCCGATCAGATGCTGGAAGAACTTCTGAGCATTAAGCGTTGATCATAGGTATTAACTTGTCTTAATCAGAGTGTGTCACATCGATACACTCTGATGGCTGGAGGAAGTCCCTTGTTTAGGTCTTTCTTTACTACCGGAATTAAGCCGTCGTTATTCCCCGGCGCCTATATTCCTCGTCAACAGTGATGGTTGTGGGAAAGGCGTAAAGCCATGTTGCAGCAGCAGCGCACGAACAGCCGGGGTGAAAAGTACGTCATCGGTCCGACCGGTGCGCCTCTGACCCTGTCGGATCTTCCGCCCCCGGAAACCCAGCGTTGGGTGATCCGGCGTAAGGCCGAGGTGGTGGCCGCCGTCCGCGGTGGGCTCCTCTCGCTCGACGAGGCGTGCGATCGTTACAAGCTGACCAACGAGGAATTCCTCGCCTGGCAGCAGTCGATCGATCGTCACGGGATGGCGGGTCTGCGGACCACCCGGCTTCAGCAGTACCGCTAAACGGCGGAAAAACTGAAAGGGCGCGAGGAGTTATGCTCCGCAAAGCGCCCGAACGGTCTGTTCAGCGGCCGCGCCCCCTGGGGCGCGGCCGCGACCATTTGGCGCCTATGGAGCCGGGATCCGGCCCCAAATCTAAAGCCGTCGTTAACCATCGACTGGGTAAATCCTGCCTAGCGACGGCGGATTTCCATCCGTCTCGTTTGCGCCCCGTTCGGACGCAGTTTGAGGGACAGGCCCAGTGGATAAATTCCTGAGCGCGATTCAGAGGTTCGGCGTCGGTCGACTGGCCGCCCTGGCGGGCGTCGCCGTCGGCTCCATCGCCGTGCTGGCCGCGGTTGTGATGATGCTGGGCAAGCAGCCGAGCGAGCTGCTGTATTCGAATCTCGACCTCAAGGAAGCTTCGGCCGTCACCCAGGCGCTGGACCAGGCCGGCATCAAGTACGAGACCAAGGGCGACGGCTCGACCATCATGGTCGCCCGCGACAAGGTCAACTCCGCCCGCCTGCTGGTTTCGGGTAAGGGCCTCGTGACCTCGGGCTCGATCGGCTACGAGATCTTCGACACCGGCAACGCCATCGGCCAGACCGATTTCGTCCAACAGCTGAACCGCCAGCGCGCCCTGCAGGGCGAGCTGGAGCGCACCATTCGCGGCTGGCAGGGCGTGCGCGACGTCCGCGTCCACCTCGTTCTGCCCAAGCGCCAGCTGTTCGAGGAAGACGCCGAGCAGCCGTCGGCCGCCGTCACCATCGGCACCGCCGGCCGCGAGCCGTCGTCGGACATGGTCGCCGCCGTCCAGAACCTGGTCGCCGGTTCGGTCCCGGGCATGAAGCCCGAGCGCGTCAACGTCATCGACGACCACGGCAAGACCCTGTCGGCCGGCGGCGATGAGAGCCTGGCCGGCCGCCTGGCCCAGGACCGCAAGTCCGAGGCCGAGGCCCGCATCGCCAAGAGCGTCAAGGAAATGCTCGACGGCGTCCTTGGTCCCGGCAAGGCCCGCGTCACGGTCACCGCCGACCTCGACCTGAACCGCATCACCACCCAGGAAAAGAAGTTCGATCCGGACGGCCAGGTCGTGCGCTCGGAAAGCACCAGCGCCAACAACCAGTCCGAGACCCGCAACGACGACACCAGCGGCGTCACCGCCACCCAGAACATCCCCGGCGGCCAGCCGGCCGGCTTCCAGCCCGTCGGTTCGAACTCGGGCAGCAACGAGACCACCACCAACTACGAGATCTCCGAGTCGGTCCGCACCGAAGTCACCGAGCCGGGCTCGATGAAGAAGGTCGCCGTGGCCGTGGCCGTCGACGGCGTCACCGCCGCGCCGGGCAAGGACGGCAAGCCGGGCGCCTACACCCCGCGCACCGCCGAGGAGATCGCCCAGATCGAAGAGCTGGTGAAGACCGCCATCGGTTACGACGCCGCCCGCGGCGACCAGGTGAAGGTCACCAACATCCGCTTCCCGACCGCCGAGGACCAGGGCCTGGACGGCAAGGGCGGGCTGATGGCCGGCTTCGACAAGAACGACCTGATGCGCGTCGCCGAGATCGGCGTCCTGGCCATCGTCGCCCTGCTGATCCTGCTGTTCGCCGTGCGTCCGTTCATCAAGAGCCTGACCCAGCCGGCCGGCCAGCATCCGATCCAGCTGGCCCTGGGCCAGGGCGACCAGCCGGTGACGCGCCTTGTCACCCTGTCGGACGGCACCACCCAGCAGGTTGTCGTCGACCAGTCGGGCGAGCCGATCGCCATCGCCGGCCCGGTCAGCGACATCGACCAGCGTATCGACATCGCCAAGATCGAGGGCCAGGTGAAGGCCTCGTCGATCAAGCGTGTGTCGGAGTTCGTCGAGAAGCACCCCGAAGAGTCGGTCGCGATCCTGCGCAACTGGCTGCACGAGTCGGAGTGATCGGATGAAGGCCGCCGTCACAGACATCGCCAAGCTGGCCGGGCCTGAAAAGGCCGCCATCGTCCTGCTCGCCCTGGGTGAAGACCACACCAAGATCTGGGAAGCGCTGGACGACGAGGAGATCAAGGAAGTCTCCCAGGCCATGGCCAGCCTGGGCACGGTTTCGGCCAGCGTGGTCGAAGAGCTGCTGGTCGAGTTCGTCTCGGGCATGAGCTCGACGGGCGCGATCATGGGCTCGTACGAGCAGACCCAGCGCCTGCTGATGTCGTTCATGGCGCCCGAGAAGGTCGACCAGCTGATGGAAGAGATCCGCGGTCCGGCGGGTCGAACCATGTGGGACAAGCTGGGCAACGTGAACGAGGCGGTGCTCGCCAACTACCTGAAGAACGAATACCCCCAGACCGTCGCCGTCGTGCTGTCGAAGGTGAAGAGCGACCACGCCGCCCGCGTGCTGGCCTGCCTGCCCGAAGACTTCGCGCTGGAATGCGTCACCCGCATGCTGCGCATGGAGCCGGTGCAGCGCGAGATCCTCGACAAGATCGAGCAGACCCTGCGGATCGAGTTCATGTCGAACCTGGCGCGCACCTCCAAGCGCGACAGCCACGAGATGATGGCCGAGATCTTCAACAACTTCGACCGTCAGACCGAGGCTCGCTTCATCGCCGCCCTGGAAGAGCGCAACCGCGAGGCGGCCGAGCGCATCCGGGCCCTGATGTTCGTGTTCGAGGACCTGTCGAAGCTGGATCCGGGCGGCGTGCAGACCCTGCTGCGCGCCACCGGCAAGGAACAGCTGGCCCTGGCCCTGAAGGGCGCCTCGGACAAGCTGCGCGAGATGTTCTTCTCCAACATGTCCGAACGCGCCTCGAAGATCATGCGCGAGGATATGGAAAGCATGGGCCCGGTGCGTCTGAAGGACGTCGACCAGGCCCAGGTCGCCATGGTCCAGATCGCCAAGGACCTCGCCGCCAAGGGCGAGATCATGCTGGCCGGTTCGGGCAGCGACGACGAGCTGATCTACTGAGGCGCGCGGGATGAGCAACGGAACCTATCAGCGCTTCGCCTTCGACACGGTCTTCGACGACCGTGGCGGGATCGCCTACGAGGCGCCCAAGGTGAAGAAGAGCTTCACGCCCGAAGAAGTCGAGGCCGCGCGCGCCGAGGCCTATGCCGAAGGCGAGCGCTCGGCCGTGGCCCGCGCCGAGCAGGAAGCCGCCCAGGCCATGAACGCCATCGCCCACGCCGTGCACGGGGCGCTGGCGACCCTGTCGGCCGTCGCCCACGAGCACCGCGAGCACGCCGCTCGCCTGGCTCTGGCCTGCGCCAACAAGATCGCCGACGCGGCCCTGGACCAGTTCCCCGAGGCGCCGGCCTCGGCGGCGCTGCTGGCCCTGGCCCGCGAGGTCGAGGCCCAGCCCAAGCTTTCCGTCCGCGTCGCGCCGCACCTGGTCGAGCGCACCCAGGCCGCCCTGGAGCAGACCGCCCAGGCCATCGGCTTCCCGGCGGCGATCGTGGCCCGCGCCGACGGCGCCCAGCCGCCGGCCGCCTTCGTCCTCGACTGGGGCGACGGCCGCGCCGAGTTCAATCCCGACGAGGCGGCGCAACGCGTCGCCCAAGCCCTGGAAGCCGCCATCGCGGCCGAAGGGCTGCACGCCGAACCCCTTCTTCCTAGCGAAGGCTGACCGCCATGTCCGACGACCTGACCCTCAACGATTTCAACGGCGGCATGCTGGCCTCGGAAATCCCGGTCGAACTGAGCGACAAGATCGCTTCCGACCTGGCTCCGGTGTTCGATGTTCCCGTCAACATCTCCGCCGTGCTCGGCCGCTCGAACATGTCGGTGGCCCAGCTGCTGCAGCTGCAGGCCGGCTCTATCCTCGAGCTCGACCGCAAGGTCGGCGAGGCGATCGACATCTACGTCAACAACCGCCTGGTCGCCCGGGGCGAGGTCGTCGTCGTCGACGAGCGCCTGGGCGTGACCATGACGGAAATCATCAAGGACGGCGACGCCGCGGGCTGACGCCCAGGCTTGCCGTCCACCCAGTCCGCGCCTTCTGAAAGAGGGCGAAGCAGTAGAAGATCGGTCCTGAAGGGCCGCCCGGAGACAAGACAATGCGCCTCTTGGTCGTTGGTAAACTGAACGGTCAGCTCTCGGTCGCCGTGAAGATGGCGATGAACGCCGGGGCCAAGGTCTCGCACGTCGAGACGACGGAGCAGGCCACCAACGCGCTGCGGGCCGGGCAGGGCGCCGACCTGATGATGGTCGACTACGGTCTCGACATCGCCGGCCTGATCGCCGCCAACGAGAACGAGCGCATCCGGGTGCCGGTCGTGGCCTGCGGCGTCGACGCTGACCCGATGCGCGCCGCCGGCGCCATCAAGGCCGGGGCCAAGGAATTCATCCCGCTGCCGCCGGACGCCGAGCTGATCGCCGCGGTCCTGGCCGCGGTCACCGACGACAACCGTCCGATGATCGCCCGCGACCCGAACATGGAGCAGGTGATCAAGCTGGCCGACCAGGTTGCGCCGTCGGACGCCTCGATCCTGATCACCGGCGAAAGCGGCTCGGGTAAGGAAGTGATGGCCCGCCACGTCCACGCCAAATCGCGTCGGGCCAAGGCGCCGTTCATCAGCGTCAACTGCGCCGCCATCCCCGAGAACCTGCTGGAAAGCGAGCTGTTCGGCCACGAGAAGGGGGCCTTCACCGGCGCCCTGGCCCGCCGCATCGGCAAGTTCGAGGAAGCCAACGGAGGCACCCTGCTGCTGGACGAAATCTCGGAAATGGACGTGCGCCTGCAGGCCAAGCTGCTGCGCGCCATCCAGGAGCGCGAGATCGACCGCGTCGGCGGCACCAAGCCGGTCAAGGTCGACATCCGCATCCTCGCCACGAGCAACCGCAACCTGGCCGACGCGGTCAAGGAAGGCGTGTTCCGCGAAGACCTGCTCTATCGCCTCAACGTCGTGAACCTGGCCCTGCCGCCGCTGCGCGAGCGCCCGGGCGACATCATCAATCTGTGCGAGCACTTCGTGAAGAAGTACTCGGCCGCCAACGGCATCGACCTGAAGCCGATCTCGGCCGAGGCCAAGCGCCGCCTGATCGCTCACCGCTGGCCGGGCAACGTGCGCGAGCTGGAAAACGCCATGCACCGCGCGGTGCTGCTGTCGACCGGCGCCGAGATCGAGGAGTTCGCCATCCGCCTGCCGGACGGCCAGCCCCTGGCCCCGGCCCCCGACGCGGCCGTGGCCCGCGGCGCCTCGATGGCCGCGGCCGAAGCCGTGGCCGCCGCGGCGGTGACCCGCAGCTTCGTCGGCCAGACCGTGGCCGAGATGGAGCAGACGCTGATCATCGACACCCTGGAGCACTGCCTGGGCAACCGCACCCACGCCGCCAACATCCTGGGCATCTCGATCCGCACCCTGCGCAACAAGCTCAAGGAATACGGCGACGCCGGCGTCAACGTGCCCCCGCCGCAGGGCGGCGTCGGCGCGGCCGCCTAAACCTCAAGTGTAGAATTTGTTCGGCGCCCGCGACGATCGGTCCGGCGCCGAACATGGCTAATTTCGATTAAGGAGATGGCGGGCCGTCACAAATCGCTTCAAGCGGAACGGTCACGTCCGAGAAACAGCAGCAAGGCTTTCCATGGCTGACGCCGCCGCCCCCAAGGCCGCTTCCTCGATCCCCAGCGCCAAGTCGCTGTGGGAGGGGATCCTGCGCGGCGAGATGGGCCTGGCCGTCGGCGTCGTGGGCATCATCGTCCTGCTGATCCTGCCGGTGCCGCCGGCGCTGCTCGACATCCTGCTGGCCGTGTCGCTGACCGGCTCGGTGCTGATCCTGATGACGGCGGTGCTGATCAAGAAGCCGCTGGAGTTCACCTCTTTCCCGACCGTCCTGCTGGTCGCGACCCTCTACCGCCTGGGCCTGAACATCGCCTCGACCCGCCTGATCCTGGGCAATGGTCACGAGGGCGGCCACGGGGCCGGCGCGGTCATCGCCGCCTTCGGCAACCTGATGATGCAGGGCAACTTCGTCATCGGCGTGATCATCTTCATCATCCTGGTGGTGGTGAACTTCATGGTCGTGACCAAGGGTTCGGGCCGCATCGCCGAAGTGGCCGCGCGCTTCACCCTGGACGCCATGCCCGGCAAGCAGATGGCCATCGACGCCGACCTGTCGACGGGCCTGATCGACCAGGACCAGGCCAAGATCCGCCGCAAGGAACTGGAGCAGGAAAGCACCTTCTTCGGCGCCATGGACGGCGCCAGCAAGTTCGTGAAGGGCGACGCGGTCGCCGGCCTGATCATCACCGGCATCAACATCGTCGGCGGCATCCTGATCGGCGTCGTGCAGCACAAGGTGCCGATCGGCGAAGCCGCCTCGACCTACACCCTGATGACCATCGGCGACGGCCTGGTCAGCCAGATCCCGGCGCTGATCATCTCGATCGCCGCCGGTCTGGTGGTGTCGAAGGCCGGCGTCGAGGGCAGCGCCGACAAGGCCCTGACCACGCAGCTGGCCATGAACCCGGTCGCGCTGGGCATGGTCTCGGCCTCGTCGGGCGTCATCGCCCTGATCCCCGGCATGCCGCTGCTGCCGTTCGCGGGTCTGGCCGTCGGCGCGGGCTTCCTGGCCTATCGTCGCGCCCAGCAGGCCAAGCTCGCCCCGGCCAAGGAGGCCGCCGAGGCCGCCGCCGCCGCGGCAGCCGCCGCGCCGGCCGAGCCGGAAGAAGAGCCGATCAGCGCGGCCCTGGCCATCGACGACGTCAAGATCGAGCTGGGCTACGGCCTGCTGACCCTGATCAACGATCTGGAAGGCCGTCGCCTGACCGACCAGATCCGCGCCCTGCGCAAGACCCTGGCCACCGAGTTCGGCTTCGTCATGCCGCCGGTGCGCATCCTCGACAACATGCGCCTGGCCAACCAGGGCTACGCCATCCGCATCAAGGAGATGGAGGCTGGCCTGGGCGAAGTGCGCCTGGGTCACCTGATGGCCATGGACCCGCGCGGCGGCCAGGTGGAGCTGCCCGGCGAGCACGTGCGCGAGCCCGCCTTCGGCCTGCCGGCCACCTGGGTCGCCGACGACCTGCGCGAGGAAGCCACCTTCCGCGGCTACACGGTCGTGGATCCGGCCACCGTGCTGACCACGCACCTGACTGAGATCCTCAAGGAGAACATGGCCGACCTGCTCTCCTACGCCGAGGTGCAGAAGCTCCTGAAGGAGCTGCCGGAGAACCAGAAGAAGCTCGTCGACGACCTGATCCCCGGCGTCGTCAACGCCGCCACCATCCAGCGCGTGCTGCAGGCCCTGCTCAAGGAGCGCGTGTCGATCCGCGACCTGCCGCAGATCCTGGAAGGCATCGGCGAGGCCGCTCCGCATACCGGCTCGGTCACCCAGCTGGTCGAGCAGGTGCGCGCGCGCCTGGCCCGCCAGCTGTGCTGGGCCAACCGCGGCGACGACGGCGCACTGCCGATCATCACTCTGTCGGCCGACTGGGAGCAGGCCTTCGCCGAAGCCCTG
The DNA here is from genome assembly GCF_011043625.1 of Caulobacter sp. 602-2. Classification (GTDB taxonomy): domain Bacteria; phylum Pseudomonadota; class Alphaproteobacteria; order Caulobacterales; family Caulobacteraceae; genus Caulobacter. The sequence goes on along the minus strand of NZ_JAAKGT010000005.1, from coordinate 258,531 downwards.
ATCGGGCCCGGCGAGGACAAGCAACTTGCCCTGGCTCCCTCGCGCCTGCAGGACTTCATCCGCGGGGTGCGCGACACCTTCGAGCGTGCGGCCCTGCAGGGCGAGTCGCCGGTGCTGCTGACCAGCCCGGGCATCCGTCCCTACGTCCGTTCGATCATCGAGCGCTTCCGCGGCCAGACCGTGGTGATGAGCCAGAACGAGATCCACCCCCGCGCCCGTCTGAAGACGGTGGGGATGGTCTAGGGCCTCAGGCCCCGAACGCCGTGTGGTAGGTCACCGCGCCGCGCGGCGGGCGGCCCTTGAAGATCAGCCGTTGCAGGTAGGGCGAGGCTTCGCCGCCGTAGGTCAGGGCCTCGTCGGCCACGAAGCCGAACCGTTCGTAGTACTTGGGCGAACCCAGCAGCACGCAGCCGGCCGCGCCGCGGGCCTCCAGCTGCTTGAGGCCTTCGCGGATCAGGGCCTGGCCCAGGCCCGTGCCCTGCTGATCGGGGGTCACCGACACCGGACCCAGGCCGTACCAGTCGCCCGACGAGACCTCGATATCGACCGGCGAGAAGGCGATGTGGCCGACGATCTGGCCGTCGACCTCGGCCACCAGCGACAGCGACAGGGCGCCGGCCGCGCGCAGGGCCGCGACGATCAGGGCCTCGGTCTGGCTGCTGTAGGGACGTCCGAGGAAGGCGGCCGTGGTCACCGCGCCGATGGCGGCGACGTCTTCGGGGCGTTCGGGACGGATCGGCATGGTTCAGGCTTCCAGGGTGGCGAGGACGAAGTCGGCGCGGGCGGCGACCGACGTCTTTGGCAGGATCACGACCTCGTAGTCGAGGGCGGGGAGGGCGGCTTCCAGGCGGTGATACTCCTCCAGCGCCGCGTCGAGGCCATGGCGGCGCTCGGCGTCGGCGACGTGGATCTCGGGCCAGGGCGGGGCGAGAAAGACGCGGCGGTGATAGCGATGGGCGCGGTCCAGCGCCCGCAGCGTGGGCTCGCCGGTGGCGGCCTCCAGCGCGCTGGCGGCGTCGACCAGGCCGCGGTCGAAGAACACCCAGCCGTGCGGTCCGCGGGCGGCCTCGCGATCGGCCAGGGCCAGTTCGACGGCGCGTCGGGCGAAGGCGGCCGGATCGTTCCAGGGCAGGACGGGGTCGTCGGGCCCTTGCGCCTGCCGCACGATGCGGCGGCCGGGCTCCTCGACGACGGCGTAGCCGCGGGCGGCCAGCTGCGCCAACAGGCTGGACTTGCCGCCGCCCGAGCAGCCGGTGATCAGGACGAAGTTGTCGGCCATGAGTCGTCCTCCGGCCGGTATTCTAGCCTAGCGGGTCATCCAGGGCTTGGACTTGCCGGTCGGCGCGGTCGCGTCGGCCTTGTCGACCTTGCCGCTGGAGGCCTTGGGGCCATGGCCGTGGCGGCCCTGGGCGGCCTTCTTCAGGCGCAGGGCGCGCTGCATCGGGGTTTCGTTCGGCGGGGCGTCGTTGGTCTCGTTGCTCATCGGCGCGCTGTAGCACGCCGGACGCCCCACGTCCCATTTAGCGACCGCCCCCGGGGCGGTCGCTAAATCATCTGCCTGGAGCGTGGCGGACGCCGAAACCGCGCACACTTTCGGCTGCCACGCTCCTAGTGACCTCCTGACCTGTCCGGATGCGGGACCTTGGCCACGTCGGCGGCCGTCACCGGCTTGGCGTAGGCGTTGCCGAAGTGGGTGCGGACATAGGTGACGACCTGCGCGATCTGGTCGTCGTCCAGCGTGCCGGCGAAGGGCGGCATGCCGCCCTGGCCGCGCACGACCACCATGGAGACGTAGGGGGCGGCGGCCAGCTTGGGGTTACCGGCCAGGGCGGGAATTGTTCCCGCGCCGGTTCCGCCCTTGGCGTCGGCCATGTGGCAGGCCTGGCAGACGGCCTCGTAGACCTGCTGGCCGGTGATCGGCTTTGCGACGCGCACCACGCCGCCGCCGGTGTCGCCGCCGGGCGGGGCCTGGGCGACGGCGGGGATGGCGCAGACGAGGGCGGCGGCGAGCGCCGACGCCGCGACGAGAACGGGACGGGTCATGCTCAGGCCTCCAGGGCGCGCTTGTGCAGGCGGGTGATGGCGTCGAGGGACGAGAGCAGGGCGCCCTCCATCCAGCAGCCGACATACGAGGCGTGCTCGCCGGCCAGCACGATGCGGCGGTCCATGGCCACCAGGGTCTGGTAGTGTTCCTTGCGGGTTTCCTCGGTCCAGCGGGCGCAGCAGCCCAGGGCCCAGGGCACGCGGCTCCAGGCCACCGAGGCGCCGTTCGCGAACTCCTTGCGATAGCTCTGCGGGTGCAGCACCGAGCCCTGCTGCAGGGCGACCTCGATGCGCTGCTGCGGCGTCATGCCGGCCAGGCGATAGGCCCCCATCTCGCGGGCGAAGGCCCCCAGCAACACGGCCGGTCCGTTCCCGAACAGATTGTTGTTGGGATAGGAGATCAGGGCGATCTCCTGGTCGGTGAAGCTGTGGCCGCCGTAGATGGAGTCTTCCTCCTCCCAGAAGCGTCGCTTCATCTCCAGGCCGATCTTCACCTGGCCCGAATAGGGCACGGCCTTGATGGCGGCGGCCAGCTCGTCGCTGATCTCGCTTTCGATCTGGCCGAGGATGGAAAGCGGGATCGTACAGACGCACCAGTCGGCCTTGGCGGTCTCGACCTTGCCCGTGGCGGTGTCGCTGAAGGTGATCGCCACGCCCTTGTCGTCCTGGGCGATCTTCGTGACCTTGGCGTTGAAGGTGGTCAGGCCCTCGACCTGTTTGGCGAAGGCCTTGCCGATCATGTCCATGCCGCCCACCGGCTGGAACATGGTGGTCTGCATCTCGTGGCCCATGAAGAAGGCCATCGAGGTCCAGACCTGGGGATCGAGCACGTCGTGCAGGGCGTAGAGGTCGGACGGGATCGGCGCGCCGTCCACGCCGCCGCCGGGCGGACGGTCATAGCCGCGGTGGGCCGAGCTGCGCAGGCCCTTGGCGTAGCGATAGTCGCCGTCGAGCATGCCCCAGCCCTTCAGGGCCTCCAGAAGCTTCTCGCGATCCTCGGGCGTGACAGCGTCGTCCAGCGCCTTGGTGTTGATCGATTTCGCCAGCAGCTCGGCGACATTGCCCTCGAAGTCGGCCGCGGCCGCCTTGAAGCGCACCGGCTTGCCGCCGAACGCGGTCGAGGAATGGACCCAGGTGTTGTGGTTGAACTGGATGAACGGCTCCAGCGCCACGCCGAACTGCTTGCAGTAGTGGAGCAGGGTGCGGTGATGGTGCGGGATGCGCCAGGGGCCGGGGTTGAAGTAGTTGCCGGCCGCGAAGCCGACCTTCTGGGTCGCGCCGCCCAGTTCGGTATAGGTGTCGCCCCCGCGGAGGCTCCAGTTCCGGCCGCCCGCGCGGCCCTGGTACTCCAGGATCCGCACCTTGTAGCCGGCGCGGGTCAGTTCATAGGCCGCCAGCAGGCCGGCCAGGCCCGCCCCCAGCACCAGCACCGAGGCGCCGGGCCTTGCGCCCGCAAGGTCGGGCGGGCCGTGGAACTGGGTCTCGGCGGCGTGGCCGAGGGTGGTCATGGCCTGGTACAGCGCCGCCGTCCCGCCCACCTGGGCGATGGCGGTCAAGAGCTGTCTTCTGGTCGGTACGCGGACTCCGTCTGGCATATGCTCGGCCCTATCCCCTTCGCCGCCGCCCGCGACCGGACGGCTCGCGGGACCGAGCTAAGCAGGGCGCCTTGCGCCCCCGCCGCCCACTTTGTTCGCGTGGCGAGCGGATGGGTTCGCGGATCACCGTTCCGCAGCGTTCGGACGATGAGGCTGCGCAGGAAACGGGCAGGCTGGAAGCGGCGGCTCGCCTTGGTTAGGGTTGGCTCTCGTCATGCGGGAGCTGCCTTGAGATTTGCGGACTACATCGTGTTCGCCGACGAGAGCGGGTCGCCGGTCCTGGAAAACCCGGACCCGACCTTTCCGCTATTCGTCCTGAATGCTGTCCTGGTCGGCAAGGATGCCTATGCGGAAACGATTGTGCCTCGTTTGCAGCGCCTGAAGTTTGACTTCGTCGGACATGATCAGCTGATCTTGCACGAACGTGACATTCGCCGTCAGCAGAACGCCTTCGCCTTCCTCCAGACGAATGTGGAGACACGAGAGGCTTTTATCGAGCGTATCAATGAGATCGTGGCCGTTGGTGACTTTGAGATCATCGCGGCCGTGATCGACAAGGTTCGGCTGGTGCATCGTTATGCCGATCCGTGGAGCCCCTACGAACTCGCCTTGCACTTTTGTCTGGAGAAGTTGCTGGAGCGCCTTCTTGCACTGGGACAGGCGGGGCGGCTCGTACACGTGGTCTTTGAAGGCCGTGGGCGGAAGGAGGATGCGGCCTTGGAGCTGCACTTTCGGCGTATTGTCGCCAACGAAGTGCGCTGGGGCTATCGGCAACCCGATTTCAGGCAGGTTCTCTGGGAGCCGCTCTTCATCGACAAGAAGAGCAATTCATCGGGCCTGCAGTTGGCGGACCTGATGGCCAGACCGATAGGATTGAAGGTCTTGCGGCCGCTGCAAGAGAACAGGGCGTTCGAAATTCTTCGACCCAAAATGGCGTTCGGCGGCCTGAAGACATTTCCATGAAGCAGAAGGGCCCCCGAGATATCCCAGGAGCCCAACGCCGACCGAGAAACCCCAGTCCATTTGCAACATACAATAAGCGCTGAGGGCCTTCGCGGCAATGTCTGCCGATCTACGGAACCTCAGGCAGCGCCCACGGACCGAACGCCTCGCGGGTCTTCAGGCGGGCGTAGTAGGCCTCGACCGCCGGCAGGGCGTCGCGGTCGATGGGCGAGGCGGCCCAGCGGTGGACGGAGACGCCCAGCACCACGTCGGCCAGGGTGAAGGCCTCGCCGGCGGCGAAGGCGCCGGTGCGGTCCAGCTGGCGGTCGAGCAGGGCCATGGCGCCGTTCCAGGCGCGGACGCTGGCGGCGATCTGGCCTGCGTCGTCGAAGCCGGGCATCCGCCGCACGAGGCCCGCGAAGGCGTAGCGCCAGGCGGTGTTGAGCTCGGTGGCCTGCCAGTCCATCCACTGCTCGACGGCGGCCCGGCCGCGCGGCTGCGTGGGCAGCAGGGCCTCGCCGCCGACGTGACGCGAGGCGAGGTAGCGGCAGATGGTGTTCGATTCCCAAAGCGGGCCGTGCTCGTCGATCAGCACCGGCACCAGGGCGTTGGGATTGAGCGCCAGGAAGGCCGGGTCGCTCGTCGAGGCGTAGCCCATGCCCCAGTCCTCGCGCTCATAGGCGAGATCGAGTTCGCCGCAGGTCCACAGCACCTTGCGGACGTTCAGCGACGAGGTGCGGCCCAGTATCTTGAGCATGGAGGCCTCCATTGACGCTGCGATCTCTAGCATTGTCGGTTTCACGCGCCGGTGGAGAAATTCTTCAAGGCGAGGCGTCTCGCGACTCGTTATGTAGTCGATTTACATAACGAGAGGATTTCATGCTGTTTCGCTCCGTACTGCTCGCCGGTTCGCTGCTGGCCGGCGCCGCCCACGCCCAGGGCGACGTCTATGCGCTGGGCGAGGTGCAGGTGACCGCCCGCAACGCCGCTGGCGAGACGATCGGCGGCAGCACGGTCAAGGGCGAGACCTTGCGCAAGTTCGACAAGGCCAGCGTCGACCAGGCGCTGGACCTGATCCCCGGCGCGGCGGCGGGTAACAGCGGCGGCTCGCGCAACGAGCGGCTGGTGTTCATCCGCGGCTTCGACCGCTTCCAGACCACCCTGTCGATCGACGGGGTGCGGGTGTTCCTGCCGGCCGACAACCGCATCGACTTCGCCAGGTTCCTCACCGCCGACCTTTCCGAGGTCCAGGTTTCCAAGGGCTATGTCTCGGTGCTCGACGGCCCGGGCGGCCTGGGCGGCGCCATCAACCTGGTCACCCGCAAGCCGGCCAAGCCCTTCGAGGGCGAGATCCGCCTGGGCGCGGGCTTCGACGGCGACGGCTCGCTAAGCAGCAACACCGTCTCGGGCCGGATCGGCGGCAAGACCGACAGGTTCTACGTCCAGGCCAGCGGCGCGCGCAGCGAGCGCACCCACTGGAAGCTGCCCGATGACTACAGGGCCACGGCGCTGGAGAACGGCGGCAATCGCGACCACTCCGAAAACGAGGACTGGCGGGTCAACCTCAAGGCCGGCTTCACGCCCAACGCTGACGACGAATACTCGCTCACCTACACCCGGCAGGAGGGCGAGAAGAACGCGCCCTATCACGTCACCGACACGGCCAGCACCCGCTACTGGTCGTGGCCCTATTGGAACATCGACAGCCTGGCCCTGCTGACCCGCACGAAGATCGCCGACAACGCCGTGCTGAAGGCGCGCGTCTATCGCAACACCTTCGAGAACGCGCTCTTCTCGTGGGACAACGCCCGCCAGAACAGCCAGACCCTGGGGCGGGCCTTCCGCTCCTACTATGACGACGTGGCCTATGGCGGGAACCTGGAGCTGGACGTCGACGTCACTGCGTCCAACACCCTGAAGGCCGCCGCCTTCTATCGCCGCGACAAGCATGTCGAATGGCAGCAGAGCTTCGCCCCGGCCGGGACCGAGCCGCGCCAGACGGTCGTCGAGGACACCACCTCGATCGCCCTGGAGGACACCCAGCGGTTCGGCGACAAGGTCGACCTGGTGGTGGGCGTCTCGCGCGACCGCCGCGACCTGAACCAGGCCCAGGACTACAACTCGAACGCCTTCGTCTTCTATCCGCTGACCGACGACGTGGCCTGGAACGGCCAGGCGGCGCTGGTCTGGCGGCCGCTGCCCGACGTGCAACTGCACGGCAGCGTCTCGTCGCGCGCCCGCTTCCCGACCCTGTTCGAGCGCTACAGCGCCCGCATGGGCCAGGCTGTGCCCAATCCCGACGTCAAGGCCGAGCGGGCGATCAACTACGAGCTGGGCGGCTCGGTCGACTTCACGCCGCTGCTGAAGATCGAGGGGGCGGTGTTCTACAGCGACGTACGCGACGCCCTGATCCTGATCCCGGTGGCGCTGGGCGCGCCCTACGGCACCGTCAACCAGACCAAGAACGCCGGCGACGGCGAGTACTACGGCCTGGAAGGCGCGGCGACCTTCAAGGCCAGCGACCACCTGACGCTGGGCGGCAACTACACCTACCTGCACCGCAAGCTGACCGACCCGACCAACGCCGCCTTCCGCCCCACCGGCACGCCCGACCACAAGCTGTTCGTCTATGCCGACTGGACGCTGAACGACCGCATCTCGCTGACGTCCAGCCTGGAGACGGCGTCCAAGCGCTGGACGGTGACCTCGAGCTCACTGGTCAGCCCCGCCCGCTACTACCGCACCGGCGGCTACGTGCTGGCCAACCTGACGGCCCAGGTGACGGTGACGCCGAAGATCGACGTCATCGTCGGCGCCCGCAACCTGCTGGACCAGAAGTACCAATTGGTCGACGGCTTCCCCGAGGAAGGCCGCAACTTCCGCGCCGACCTGCGGGTCAAGTTCTGAGGAGCCCCCCCATGCGTCTCGCCCTGATCCTGGCCGCTAGCCTCGTCCTGGCCGCACCCGCCGCCTTCGCCCAGACCATGCCGGACGCCGCTTGCGCGCCTGGCGTCGAGGCCGGCCTGCCTCCCGAGCTGGCGGCGTGGTCGGCCAAGGTTCCGCTTGCGGCGGCGACCTCGGCCGACGGCCTCTCCAAGGCCGTGCTGGTTCCCGGCAAGGCCTATGCGGCGGCGCTGGCGGCCACGCCCGACGTGGCCTATGCGGTCCAGCCGGAAAAGCCCGGCGGCACGGTCAGCAAGGGCGGCCTGTTCTCGCTGAAGGTCGAGACGGCCGGCTCTTACGTGATCGCCCTGGGAACGGGCGCCTGGATCGACGTGCTGAAGGACGGCGCGGCCCAGCGCTCGACCGCCCACGGCCGGGGCCCGGCCTGCTCGACCGTGCGAAAGATGGTGACCTTCGATCTTCCGCCCGGCGACTATGTGATCCAGATCTCGGCCAACGCCCAGGCTGAGCTGCCGATCATGGTCGCCCGCAAGCCCTGACCCGGCGAAGGAGAGGGGACGTGCGGCTGGAGGCTTACGGCAAGGCGCTGGCGCTCGTCGCCGGCCTGCTGCTGACGGCCGCCTTCGCGCCGGCGGCGTTCGAGTGGAAACTGCCGCCGGGCGTCGCGCCGCCGCCGGTCCCGGTCGACAATCCGATGTCGGACGCCAAGGTCGCGCTGGGCCGCAAGCTGTTCTACGACGCCGACCTCTCGATCGACGGCACGATGTCCTGCGCCACCTGCCACGAGCAGCGGCGCGGTTTCACCGACAGCAACCGCACCCATCCGGGCGTGCATGGCGACCCGGGCAAGCGCAACGTCCAGACCCTGGCCAATGTGGGTTGGCATGGCGCCCTGACCTGGGGCGATCCCGGCGTGAAGACGCTGGAGGCCCAGGCCCTGATCCCGATCGCCGGGAGCAAGCCGGTCGAGATGGGCTTCGCCGGCCAGGAGGCGGTGCTGACCGCGCGCCTGGCGGGCCAGGCCTGCTATCGCAAGATGTTCGGCGAGGCCTTTCCCGAGGCGGGCGGCGAGGTCAGCATGTCCACCATCGCCAAGGCCCTGGCCGCCTTCCAGCGCACGCTGGTGTCGTTCGACAGTCCCTATGACCAGCGGCGCCGGGGACAGGCCGTCGTAGCGTCGGCCGAGGCCGAGCGCGGCGAGCGGCTGTTCAAGGCCAACTGCGCCGGCTGCCACGCCGGCCCGCTGTTCACCGACGCTGACAAGCCCCGCTTCCACCGCATCGATGCTCCCTTCGCCGGCGACCGGGGACTAGGCGACGTCACCGGCAAGGCGGCTGACGCTGGGCGCTTCCGTACGCCGAGCCTGCGCAATGTGGCGCTGAGCGCGCCTTACCTGCACGACGGCTCGGCCCCGACGCTGGAGACTGCGATCCGCCGGCATCGCGCAGCGATGCGGCTGGGGAATCGCGAGGTGGCGGAACTCGTCGCGTTCCTGGATACGCTGACCGACGAGACCTTCGTTACGGACCCACGGTTTTCCCTGCCTAAGCCGGGTTGCGGGCCCTAGGGTCTGGCCTCAATTGGCGTGCAAAGAAACGTGTCTTCCCGGCCGGAGGAGCGCGTCAGCGATCCGTAGAGCCGGGAGCTCCCAGGTCGGCAGGTTCTGAACTGTGGGAGATCCCGGCGCTCCGCTGCGCTGCGGCCGGGATGACAACTGCTATAAGCTATTGAAACAGATAACTCATTGCCCTCGGCCAATTGAGGACCGACCCTAGTCTTCCGGAAGGGTCCCCGCCGCAGCCGCCAGGGCGGCTGCGGTCGCGGCTTGGGCTTGGGCTGCGGCCTGGGTCTGGGTCATGGCGGCTTGCAGGGCTTGGGCGGCCTGTTGCATCGCCGCCTGCACTGCCGCGTTCGCCGACGCCATGGCGGCTTGGACGGCTTGGTTGGCCGCCTGCATCGCCGCCTCATTCGCCGCCATGGCGGCTTCGAGGGCCTGTTGTATCGCCGCCTCGGAGGGTTCGCTCGGCGGGGCAGGCGGGGCAGGCGGGGCGGCGGCGAAGATGGTCCGGGTCGCCTCGCCGGCGCTGGCGGTGTCGACCGACAGCAGCGTCGAGACGCCCTGCGTCGTCGAGGCCTGTGTCGTCACGTTGGCCTGCTGCTGGCTTTCCGTCGCGTTGTGGGCGGCGTTCGCCAGGGCCTGAGCGGTCGCCTGGAACAGATTGCCCATGGCCATGGCGGGCGCGTCGCCCAGAACTTTGGTGTTCACCTGGCTGACGGAGTCGGTGATCTGGTCATTGACGTTGGTCGGGAAGGCCATGGTCGTCTCCGTGCTGGATCAGGCGGCCTTCAAATGAAAACCGCGGCTCACCCACAATGGATGGCCGCGGCTTTCGGAATAGGAAATTTCGCACAAGGCGGGGGAGGGCGGGGCCCTCCGCCGATCAATCCTCGTCCATCTTGAGGGCGGCGATGAAGGCTTCCTGCGGGATCTCGACCTTGCCGAACTGCCGCATCCGCTTCTTGCCTTCCTTCTGCTTGTCCAGAAGTTTCCGCTTACGCGAGGCGTCGCCGCCGTAGCACTTGGCGGTCACGTCCTTGCGCAGGGCGCGGACGGTCTCGCGGGCGATGATCCGGCCGCCGATGGCCGCCTGGATCGGGATGACGAACATGTGCTGCGGGATGAGCTCCTTCATCTTCTCGCACATGCCGCGGCCGCGGCTTTCGGCGCGGCTGCGGTGGACCAGCATCGACAGGGCGTCGACCGGCTCGCTGTTGACCAGGATCGACATCTTCACCAGGTCGCCGGCGCGATAGTCTTCCAGGGCGTAGTCGAAGCTGGCGTAGCCCTTCGAGATCGACTTCAGGCGATCGTAGAAGTCGAACACCACCTCGTTCAGCGGCAGGTCGTAGACGACCATGGCGCGGTTGCCGACGTAGGACAGTTCGCGCTGCATGCCGCGACGGTCCTGGCAGAGCTTGATGACGCCGCCCAGGTACTCGTCCGGGGTGAAGATCGTGGCCTTGATCCAGGGCTCGGCGATCTCCTCGATCTGCATCACGTCCGGCAGGTCGGCCGGATTGTGCAGCTCGATCTCCTCGCCGTTGCGCATCTTGATCTTGTAGACCACCGACGGGGCGGTCGCGATCAGGTCGAGGTCGAACTCGCGCGACAGGCGCTCCTGGATGATCTCCAGGTGCAGCAGGCCAAGGAACCCGCAGCGGAAGCCGAAGCCGAGCGCGGCCGAGCTTTCCATCTCGAAGGTGAAGCTGGCGTCGTTCAGGCGCAGCTTGCCGACGGCGGCGCGCAGGTCCTCGAAGTCGGCGGCGTCGACCGGGAACAGGCCGCAGAACACCACCGGCACGACTTCCTTGAAGCCCTTCAGCGGTTCGGCCGTCTGCTTCTTCTCGTCGGTGATGGTGTCGCCGACGGCGGCGTCGGCCACTTCCTTGATCGAGGCGGTGAAGAAGCCGACCTCGCCCGGGCCCAGCGCCGCCACGTCGGTGGCCTTGGGCGTGAACACGCCGACCTTGTCGATGCGGTGGGTGGCGCCGGTCTGCATCATGCGGACCTGCTGGCCGGCCTTCAGCGTGCCGTCGAAGATGCGCACCAGCACGACTACGCCGAGATAGGCGTCGTACCAGGCGTCGACCAGCAAGGCCTTCAGCGGGGCGTTGATGTCGCCCTTGGGAGCGGGCAGGCGGGTGACGATGGCTTCCAGGACGTCGGGAATGCCGATGCCGGTCTTGGCCGAGCACTCGACGGCGTCGCTGGCGTCCAGGCCGATGACGTCCTCGATCTGGGCCTTCACGCGATCGACGTCGGCGGCCGGCAGGTCGACCTTGTTGAGGACCGGAACGATCTCGTGGTTGTTGTCGATGGCCTGGTAGACGTTGGCCAGGGTCTGGGCTTCCACGCCCTGCGAGGCGTCGACGACCAGGATCGAGCCTTCGCAGGCGGCCAGCGAGCGCGACACCTCGTAGGCGAAGTCGACGTGCCCGGGCGTGTCCATCAGGTTCAGGACATAGGTCTCGCCGTCGGCGGCCTTGTAGTTCAGGCGCACGGTCTGCGCCTTGATGGTGATGCCGCGCTCCTTCTCGATGTCCATGTTGTCGAGAACCTGGGCGCTCATCTCGCGCGCGGTCAGGCCGCCCGTCGTCTGGATCAGGCGGTCGGACAGGGTCGACTTGCCGTGGTCGATGTGGGCCACGATCGAGAAATTGCGGATCTTGTCGAGGGGCGTAGAGCTCATGCGCGTGCGTCTATCACATTTGCACCGGTTCGCGAGGGGGCGTGACGGGTTTGCGTCATCGACCCCGTTCACGACGGGCCTCAAATCGTCTAATCCGACGCGATGAACCAGCGTCGACGTCCCGTCCCCTTCGAACTCGGCCCCGTGCACTTCATCGGCATCGGCGGCATCGGCATGTCCGGCATCGCCGAGATCATGATCCGCATCGGCTACACCGTGCAGGGCAGCGATGCGAAGGCCAGCGCCAACACCGAGCGCCTCGAGAAGCTCGGCGCGCGCATCTTCGTCGGCCATGACGCGGCCAATGTCGAAGGCGCCTCGGCCATCGTCTATTCGACGGCGGTGAAGGCCGATAACCCGGAAATGGTCGCCGGCCGCGACAAGCGCCTGCCGCTGGTCCGCCGCGCCGAGATGCTGGCCGAGCTGATGAGGCTTCAGTTTTCGGTCGCCGTGGGCGGCACCCACGGCAAGACCACGACCACCTCGATGGTGGCGGCCCTGCTCGACGCCGGCGGCCTGGATCCGACGGTCGTCAACGGCGGCATCATCAACGCCTACGGCACCAACGCCAAGGTCGGCGAGGGCGACTGGATCGTCGTCGAGGCCGACGAGAGCGACGGCTCGTTCCTGAAGCTGAAGTCGACGGTGGCCATCGTCACCAACATCGACGCCGAGCACCTGGACCACTGGGGCGACTTCGACGCGGTGAAGAAGGGGTTCCAGGACTTCATCGAGAACATCCCGTTCTACGGTTTCGCCGCCGTCTGCACCGACCACCCCGAAGTGCAGGCCCTGACCTCGCGCATCGAGAACCGTCGCCTGGTGACCTACGGCACCAACCCGCAGGCCGAGGTGCGCGTGCAGAACGTCGAGATGGGCCCCGAGGGCGCCAGCTTCGACATCGCCATCTCGCCGCTGGAAGGCGAGACGATCCGCTATGAAGGCCTGAAGATGCCGATGGCCGGGCACCACAACGTGCTCAACGCCACCGCGGCCGTGGCCGTGGCCCGTGAACTGGGCGTCGACGCCGAGGCGATCCGCGCCGGCCTGGCGGCCTTCGGCGGGGTCAAGCGCCGGTTCACGACGACGGGCGTCGCCAATGGCATTCGCGTGGTCGACGACTACGGCCACCACCCGGTCGAGATCGCCGCCGTGCTCAAGGCCGCCCGCGCGGTCAGCCAGGGCAAGGTGATCGCCGTGGTGCAGCCGCACCGCTACACCCGCCTGCGCGACCTGATGACCGAGTTCTCCAGCTGCTTCAACGACGCCGACACCGTGGTCGTCGCCGACGTCTACACGGCCGGCGAGCAGCCGATCGAGGGCGTCGACCGCGACCACCTGGTCGAAGGGCTCAAGAAGTTCGGCCACCGCCGCGCCCTGCCGCTGGAAAGCCCGGCGGCCCTGCCGGCGCTGATCGCGGCCGAAGCGACCAGCGGCGACCTGGTGGTGCTGCTGGGCGCGGGCGACATCACGTCCTGGGCCTACGCCCTGCCGGGCCAGCTGGAAGCGCTGGCGAAGTAGTTTTCGTTCGATCCCTTCCTTCTCCCCTTGCGGGAGAAGGTGGCCGCGTAGCGGTCGGATGAGGGGTCGCGCGGCGAGGCCGAGAAACCCCTCATCCGTCGTCCTTCGGACGACACCTTCTCCCACAAGGGGAGAAGGGGAGACGAAGCAATGACCTGGAAGACCAATCTCCCCGCCGTGCGCGGCAAGCTGCTGATCGACGAGGCCCTGGCCCCGTTCACCTGGTTCCGCGTCGGCGGTCCGGCCGATGTGGTGTTCCTGCCGGCCGACGAGCAGGACCTGTCCGATTTCCTTAAGAGCCTGAACCCGGCCGTGCCGGTGATGGCCATCGGCGTCGGCTCCAACCTGCTGGTCCGCGACGGCGGCGTCGAGGGCGTGATCATCCGCCTGGGCAAGGGCTTCAACACCGTCGAGGCCCTTGGCGACAACCGCATCAAGGCCGGCAGCGCCGTGCCCGACGCCATCCTGGCCCGCAAGGCGGCCGAGGCCGGTATCGCGGGCCTGGAGTTCTACGCCGGCATCCCTGGCACGATCGGCGGCGCGGTGATCATGAACGCCGGCTGCTACGGCTCGGAAACCGTCAACGTGGTCAAGACCGTGCGCGTCATGGACCGCGCGGGCGTGGTGCGCGAACTGTCGGTCGACGAGCTGCACTACACCTACCGCCACAGCGCCCTGCAGGACGGCGAGACGGTGATCGTGCTCGACGCGACCTACGAGGGTACCGCCGACGAGCCGGCCGCGATCAAGGCGCGCATGGCCGAGATCACCAGCCGTCGCGAGACCACCCAGCCGATCCGCGAAAAGACCGGCGGCTCGACCTTCAAGAACCCGCCTGGCCACTCTTCGTGGAAGCTCGTCGACGAGGCCGGCTGGCGCGGCAAGCTGTTTGGCGGTGCGATGTTCTCGCCGCTGCACAGCAACTTCCTGATCAACACCGGCGAGGCCACCGCGGCCGACCTGGAAGGCCTGGGCGACACGGTCCGCGCCGACGTGCTGGCCAAGACCGGCGTGCAACTGGATTGGGAGATCAAGCGGATCGGCAGATCCTGATCCCTCTCCCCTTGCGGGAGAGGGTGGCCCGAAGGGCCGGGTGAGGGGTTTCTCAGAAATCGGACGCCGCGACAGCCGATCAGCCGTCGCGGCGTTTTTCGCTGGTGCGACCCCTCATCCGTCAGCTTCGCTGACACCTTCTCCCGCAAGGGGAGAAGGATGCTAGACGTCCTTCCTCGACAGGTACTCCTCCACGTCGATCTCCTTCTCCCAGCGCGCCACGGCCGTCGCGATCGACAGGTCGCAGGTGACGTTGGGCACGGTGCGGATCATGTCGAGGATGCGGTCGAAGGGCAGGATGAAGCCGACGATGATCGCCGTCTGGGTGGGGCCAACGCCGATGGTGGCCAGCACCGCGGCCAGCACGAACAGCGAGCCCGACGGCACCGGCGCCACGCCCATGGCCACGATGGTGGTCGTGATCGCCACCAGGGCGTAGTCGGCCAGGGTCAGCGGTACGCCGAAGGCCTGGGCGGCGAACATGGTCAGCATGGCCACGTACATCGCCGTGCCGTCCATGCCGATGGTGGCCCCCAGCGGCAGGACGGTCGACGAGATCGACGGCTTCACGCCGAGGTTCTCCTCGGCCACCCGGATAGCCACCGGCAGGGTGGCCGAGCTGGACGAGGTGGAGAAGCCGACCAGGATGGCGTCCATGCAGCCGCGATAGAATGGCAGCAGCGGCAGCCACGCCCCCAGCCGCACGACGGCGGCGTGGGTGACGAAGGTCTGGATCGCCGCCCCGATGATCACGCAGACCCCCAGCTTGGCCACGTGCAGGAAGGTCTCGGGGCCGTTCGTGCCCATGACCACGGCGATCAGGGCGAACACCCCGAACGGCGCGGCCTCCATCACGAAGCCGACGATGCGCAGCATCACCTCGCTGGCGCTGGCCAGCAGCCTGGCGACGGGTTCCCCGTCCTTGCCCGCCACGATCACCCCGGCCCCGACCAGCACGGCGAAGAAGATGATCGCCAGGGTCTCGCCTTCCGCCAGGGCCTTGATCGGGTTGAGCGGCACGATGCCGATGAACAGCTCGGCCGGCGACTTGGGCGGGGCCACGGCCTGGGGGGCGGCGTTGTGCAGGTCGGCGCCGACGCCGGGACCCAGAAGGGTGGCGATGGTCAGGCCGATGCTGACCGCGATCAGGGTCGTCAGCACGTACATGGCTATGGTCTTGACGCCGATGCCGCCCAGCCGCCGGGCGTCGCCCAGCTGGGCCACGCCCGAGGCGATGATCACGAAGACCAGCGGGGCCACCATCATGCGGATCAGCCGCACGAAGATGTCGCCCATCCACTTGAGGCTGGTCGCGCCGTCGCCCCAGAAATAGCCGACCACGGCCCCCAGCACGAGCGCGGCCAGGATCCGTTTCCACAGCGAGATCCCGAACCAGACCTGCAGCGGGTTCTTGCGGGGCGGGGGCGCGTCGGCGAGAGCGTCGGTCATGCCCGCCAGAGCACGGCGTTATGCGAGGTGGGTCAAGTCCTACCGGCGTTCCCCATACTCCCGTCATTCCCGCCCTTGTGGCGGGAACCCCTCTGTCAGCCGCAAGGGCGAGCGGGGCGGACTGCTCAGCAGTCCGCTTGCGCCTCACCTACGAGCGGAACCAGGGTTTCCCGCCACAAGGGCGGGAATGACGGGAGGGAGGGGGGAGCAGAGCTAAATCCAAAGCCCCTCGGCCTCTACGCCGTCGCCCCAGAACCCCGCCGCCGGCGGCGTGATCCGCCCGCCGACGACCCGCAGGCCGCCGGGGTGGTCTTCCTTCAGCCACCACGGCCCGTCGAGGTCGGCGAAGGCGCATTCGGCGGCCAGGTGCAGGGCGGGCGCGATGGCCAGGGACGAGGCGACCATGCAGCCGGTCATCAGGGTGAAGCCCAGGTCCTTGGCCGCGCGCAGCATCTCCAGCGCCTCGGTCAGGCCGCCCGACTTGTCGAGCTTGAGGTTCACCGCCTGGTAGCGGGCGCGCAGGGCCGGCAGGTCGGCGGCGGTGTGCACCGACTCGTCGGCGCAGATCGGGAAGGGCGGGGCGTAGCCTTCCAGAGCGGCGTCCTCGCCGGCCGGCAGGGGCTGTTCGACCAGGGCGATGTTGAGGCGCGACAGCTGGTCTTCCAAGCCGCGCAGGATGTCGAAGGTCCAGCCCTCGTTGGGGTCGACGATCAGCGCCGCGTCGGGGGCGGCCTGCGCCACGGCGGCCAGTCGCGCGGCGGGGTCTTCGGCCGACAGCTTGATCTTGATCAGCGGCGCGTCGGCGACCTTCAGTGCGGCGGCGGCCATGGCGTCCGGCGTATCGAGGCTGACGGTGACGGCGGTGACCAGGGCGGGCGGAACGGTAAGACCCGTGGCGGCGGCTACGGAGACGCCCGAGGCCTTGGCCCGCAGATCCCAGATCGCGCAGTCCAGGGCGTTGCGGGCCGCGCCGGCCGGCAGCAGGGCCAGGGCGGCGGCGAAATCGCCGCCCATGGCGAGCAGGCGGGCCGCCGGCGCCAGCTGGGCCTCGACGCCCTGCACGGTCTCGCCGTAGCGGGCGTAGGGCACGCTTTCGCCGCGGCCGATGTGGCCGCCTTCCGCGATCTCGACCACCACGACGTCTGCGGCGGTCTTGACCCCGCGCGAGATGCGGAACGGGGCGGCCAGCGGGTGGCTGACGGGGCGGACGGCGACGAGGCGGCTCATGCCCCTGGCTTGGCGCCGTTCGATGCGTTTGGCGAGAGGATCAGCGCTTGGACAGGCGCGGGATCGGCGAGTCGGCGCGGCGCTCGGCCATCACCCGCAGGGCCAGGCGCGGGCGGATCAGGAAGAGGCCGGCCCAGACCAGCAGCACGCCCGCGTAGCTGACCGACCCCCAGACGCCGGTCGGGCGGCCCGGGCGGGCCCGGCGGACGGAGGCGCTGCGAACGGGAGCGTCGAAGTACTGGGTCATGGCGATGTCGGTCATGGCTTCCTCCGTGGACGCTTGGACCCTGCGCCTCTGGTGCGTCAGAACTGGACGTATAGCCGAACGCCCCCGGGATCCTTATGTCAGGGGCGCAACACGCCTTTCGGAGTTCCCATGTCGAAGCCCGTCACCATCAACATCCCGCACGAACTCGGCGTCGCCGAGGCCAAGCGACGGATCGAGAACGGCTTCGAACAGCTGGGCGCGCAGATCCCTGGCGGCCTGGCCAACGTCACCAAGGCCTGGCGCGACGACGTGCTGGACTTCTCGGCCCTGGTCATGGGCCAGAACATCACCGGCAAACTGAACGTCGCGGCCAACGTGGTGATCGTCGAGGTCGTGCTGCCGGGCCTTCTGGGCATGATCGCCGGCAAGATCACGGGCCAGGTCAAGAAGCAGGGCACCCTGCTGCTCGAAAAGAAGTAGCGGTCGGCCTGCACGAAATATCCACGCCGGCTCCATCGGCGCTCCGGCGTGGATAGGGCATGCTCCTGGTCCTGGACGAAGGGAGCGTGGTGATGAGCCTGTCCGCGAAGGGTCTGAGACTGGCCGGCTGGGGCCTGGCGGCGCTGCTGCTGGCCGCGCCATGGCTGGCCATGCAGGTCACCGACGAGGTGGCCTGGAGCCCGTGGGACTTCGCCCTGTTCGCCGCCATGCTGGGCGGGGCGGGCCTGATGCTGGAACTGGCGGCGATGCGAACCCGCGACCTGGCCTACCGGGCCGGAGCCGCGCTCGCCGTCGGCGCGGCCTTCCTGATGATCTGGGCCAGCCTGGCGGTCGGGATCGTCGGCAGCGAGGACGATCCGATCAACCTGGCCTATCCCGGCGTCGTGGCCCTGGGGCTCGCCGGCGCCGTCGTCGCACGCTTCCGGGCGCAGGGCATGACGGCGGCGATGACGGTCGCGGCCCTGGCGCTGGCCGGCGTCGCGACGCTGGCCCTGCTGACCGGACGCGGCGGTTCGTTGCGCGCGGTCCTCGAGATCCTGGTCGCCAACGGGCTGTTCGCCGCGCTGCTGGCGGCCTCGGCCCTGCTGTTTCGCCTGGCGGTCCGGCGCGGAGGCTAGAGCCGCCGCGGATCGTGGTCGTGGCGGCCGAGGCTCTCGAACTTGCCTTCCTCGGCCTTGTTGACGAACTGCGAGGCCACCAGCCAGGCCTTCACCGGCCGCAGGGTCGCCAGGCAGCCGATGATCAGGGCCGGGAACACAGTCACGAAATGCACCCAGATCGGCGGGCGATAGACCACCTCGACCCACGCGAAGGCGAAGGTCACCAGGATGCCGACGCCGCTCATCACGAAGAAGGCCGGGCCGTCGGCGGGCTCGGCGAAGCCGTAGTCAAGACCGCACTGGTCGCAGGCCGGGGCCAGCGCCAGGAAGCCCTTGAACAGCTTGCCCTCGCCGCAGCGCGGGCAGCGCTGGCGAAAGCCGCTGACGATGGGCGAGGGCGGATCGAAAAACTCGTGTCCGGGCGTCATGACCCCTACCTACAATCCGAAAATTGATCCATACATTCTGCGATAAATGTATGGATCAATGATGGTCGACGCAAGAGACGCCGTTCTGCCGGCGGGCGCCGGATGGCTGCGGCGGGTCGCCGCGGGCGAGGGGCCGATCTATCGGCGGGTGTTCGAGGCCCTGCGCGCGGCGGTGGCCGACGGCGAGCTTTCGGCCGGCGAGCAGTTGCCGCCGCAGCGGACGGTGGCCGGCCTGCTGGGCGTCGACTTCACCACCGTCACCCGCGCCTACGCCCTGGCCCGCGAGCAGGGACTGGTCGAGGGCGCGGCCGGGCGCGGCACCTTCGTGCGAAGGCGCGCGGGCGAGGAGGAGGCCGGGTTCGTCGACCTGTCGATGAACCTGCCGCCGCAGCCGCAGGGTCTGTCGCTGGCGGCGCTGCTGCGCGAGACGACGGCCCAGGTGCTGGCCCGCACCGATCCGGCGACCCTGATGGCCTATCACGCGGGTCCGGGGTCCCTGGCCCAGCGGGCGGCGGGGGCGGCGTGGCTGGCCCCTGGCCTCGGCGCGGTCGATCCCGAGCGCATCGTGGTCTGCGCCGGGGCGCAGGCGGCCCTGTCGGCGATCCTGGCGGTGGAGACCGCGCCGGGCGATGCGGTGATCGTCGAAGCCCTGACCTATCCCGGCCTGCTGGCGGCCCTGGCTGCGCGCGGCGTGCGCGCCGTCGCCTGCCCGATGGACGCCGAAGGGATCATGCCCGAAGCCCTGGCCGAGCGACTGGCGGCCACGGGAGCGCGGCTGATGGTGGTCACGCCCACCTGGCAGAACCCGACCACGGCGACGATGGGGCCGCTCCGGCGGGCGGCCGTCGTGGAGGCGTGCGCGGCGGCCGGCGCCCGCCTCGTCGAGGACGATGCCTATGGCCGTCTGCCCGAACAGGCTCCCGAGGCGCTGGCCGCGCTGGCTCCGGAGCGAACATGGCACGTGGCGACCCTGGCCAAGGCCCTGACGCCGGGCCTGCGCATCGCCTATGTCGCCGCGCCCGATCCGGCCTGCGCCGAGCGGCTGGCGGCGGCCGGCCATGCCCTGTGCCAGATGCCTCCGCCGTTGATGGCGGCCGTGGCTGCCGCGTGGATCCGCGAGGGGACCGCCGAGGCGATCCTGGCCGGGGTGCGCGCCGAGGCCGCCGCCCGCCGGGCCCTGGCGGCCGAGATCCTGCCCTTGGCCGTCGGACCCGTGGGCTGTCTGCATGTCTGGCTGGATCGGGCGGTCGGAGGCTCGGCCGAGGGTCTGTCGCTGGCCTCGGCCGAGCTGTTCGCCGCGCCTGGCGTCCAGGCCGGAGGGGCGCGGCTGTCGCTCGGCGCGCCGGGCAAGCAGGCGGTGCTCGCCTCGGCCTTGCGGCGCGTGGCCGCGTCCTTCACCTGAGGCGCACGAAAAAGGGGCGGACCCGAAAGTCCGCCCCGTGATCGTCAGTCCCGCGTGACCAGCACCGGTTCTTCCTGATGCGCGCCGTGGGCGGGGTGGTGGTGGGAGTGGTGGAAGAACCGCCCCAGCAGCTTGTTCGACCAGTTCTTCAGCTGGTCCATGAACACGAACACCACCGGGATGTAGAGCAGCGACAGGAAGGTCGAGGTGATCAGGCCGCCGATGACGGTGATCGCCATCGGGGCCCGGAACTCGACGTCGGCGCCGAAGCCGACGGCCACGGGCACCATGCCCGCGCCCATGGCCACGGTGGTCATCAGGATCGGCCGGGCCCGCTTGTGGGCCGCGTCGATCAGCGCCTCGCGCCGGGTCATGCCGTCCTTCATCGCCATGATCGCGTACTCGACCAGCAGGATCGAGTTCTTGGCGGCGATGCCCATCAGCATCAGGATGCCGATCAGGCTCGACATCGAGAAGCTGCTGTTGACCAGCTTCAGCAGGGCGAAGGCGCCGCCGATGGCCAGGGGCAGGGCGGCCATGATGGTCACCGGGTGGGCGAAGCTGCGGAACAGCAGCACCAGCACGACGTACATCAGCAGCAGGCCGGTCACGAGGGCCATGATGAAGCCCTGCATCATCTCGGCGATGAACTCGGCGTCGCCGGCGGCCACCTCCTTGACGCCGCTCGGCAGCTTCTTGACCGAGTCCAGGGCGTGCACCCGCTTGGAGGCCTCGCCGACGACGATGCCGTCGAGCTCAGCGGTGATCTCGGCCACGCGAGACCGGTCCTGGCGGCTGATCTGCGAGGGACCCGCGCCGAAGCGGATGTCGGCCACCGCGTTCAGCGGCACCGAGGCGCCGGTGGCCGACGGCACCTTGAGGGTCTCCAGCACCGACAGGTCGCCCAGGGCGTTCTGCGTCAGGCGCAGACGGATCGGCACCTGGCGGTCGCCCAGATTGTACTTGGGCAGCGACTGGTCGATGTCGCCGATGGTGGCGACCCGCACGGCCTGCGAGATCGCGCCGGCCGAGACGCCCATGCGGGCGGCCTGGTCGGGACGCGGGGTGACGATGATCTCGGGACGAGCGATCGAGGCGGTGTTGACCACGTTGGCCAGGCCCGGGACGCCGCGCATCTCGGCCTCGACCTTGCGGGCCGCGGCTTCCAGTTCGGGGCCGTCGTCGCCGACCAGGCGCAGGGTGTAGCTGCCGCCGTCGCCGGGGCCGCCGCCGCTGTTGTTGCCCGCGCCGATGCGCGCGCCGGGGATCGCCTTGAACTGGTCGACCATCAGGCGGCTGAACTGCTGCTGGTTCATCCGCTCGCCCTTCGGCACGAGGTCGGCGGTGATCCGCGCCTTGTTGACCCCGTCGTTGCCGACCGAGGCGTAGACGCCCTTGACCTCCGGACGGGCCTCCAGCCTGCGGGTGACCTCCTGGGCGACGGCGTCGGTCTCGTCCAGCGTGGCGCCGGGCGGCAGCTCGATCGAGAACGGGGCGCGGCCGCGGTCGGCCGCCGGCTGGAACTCGAAGGGCAGAAGCGGGATCAGGGCCAGCGACGCGACGAAGGTCACGAAGCCGATGACCAGCACCTTCCACTTGTTGTTCAGCGACCATTGCAGGGCGCGCAGGTAGCCCGGCATCCAGAACGGGTCGGTGTCGGGCTTGTGGTGCGGCTTGAGCATGTAGGCGCCCATCAGCGGCGTCAGCATGCGGGCGACCAGCAGCGAGAACAGCACCGAGACGCAGGCGGCCAGGGCGAAGGCCTTGAAGAACTGGCCGATGATCCCGGGCATGAAGCCGGTGGGCGCGAACACCGCCACGATGGTGAAGGTGGTGGCCACCACGGCCAGGCCGATCTCGTCGGCCGCCTCCATCGCCGCGTTGTACGGCGACTTGCCGCCGCGCATGTGGCGGACGATGTTCTCGATCTCGACGATGGCGTCGTCGACCAGGATGCCCACGGTCAGCGACAGCGCCAGCAGGGTGACGCCGTTCAGCGACTGGCCCAGCGGGGCCATGATCGCGAAGGTCGGCAGCAGCGACAGCGGGATGGCCACGGCCGCCAGGAAGGTGGCGCGCCAGTCGCGCAGGAACAGCAGAACCACCAGCACCGCCAGCAGGGCGCCTAGGCCCAGCGCCTCCAGCGAGGCCCAGTAGCTTTCCTCGATGTACTTCACGTTCGAGGTGATCTCGGAGATCGTCAGTTCGGGATGCTCTTCGTCGAGCTTCTTGACCGCCTCGCGTACCTTCTCGGCGACCTTGACCTCGCTGGCGCCGCGCGAACGGACCATGTTGAAGGTCACGACCTCGCGGTTGTCGAAGCGGGCGCGGTTGCGCGGCTCGGCCCAGCGGTCGGTGACCGTGCCCAGGTCGCCCAGGCGCACGGTGCCGCCGCCCGACAGCGGGATCCGCGTCTCGCGCAGCTGCTCCACCGAGCCGGCCGCCCCCAGGGTGCGGATGGCGCGCTCGGAGCCCGAGACGGTCACCCGGCCGCCGGGCAGGTCGGCGTTGGTGCTGGCCAGGGCCTGGCTGACGGCGGCGGCGGTGACGCCGCGGGCCGACAGGCGGTCCGGATCCAGGGCCACCTCGATCTCGCGGCTGACGCCGCCCAGGCGGTTGACCTCGCCGATGCCGCGGATGGCCAGCAGGGTGCGGGCCACGTCGTTGTCGACGAACCAGCTGCGCTGCTCCGGCGTCAGGGTGGGGGCCTGCACCACGTAGGTGATCAGCGGGTCGCCCGAGATGTCGATGCGGGTGACGTTGGGGATCTGCATGTCCTGCGGCAGGGCGGACTGCAGGTTGGACATGGCGTTGCGCACGTCGTTGGTGACGCGCTCGTGGTCGACGCCCAGCTCGAACTCGATGAAGGTCGACGAGAAGCCGTCGCCGACGGTCGAGGTGATGTGGCGCACCTGGCCCAGGCCCGCGATCGAATCCTCGATCAGGCGGGTGACCTGGGTCTCCAGTTCGCTCGGCGCGGCGCCGGGACGCGAGGCCGAGACCACCACCAGCGGCAGGTCGACGTCGGGGTTGTTGTTGACCCGCATGCTCATGAAGCCGGCGACCCCGGCGATCGTCAGCATGACGAAGAGCATCAGGACGGGGATCGGGTTCTTGATCGCCCAGCGCGAGATGTTGTTGGTGTCCATCGTCGGGCCCTAGCGCTTGGCGGCGGACAGGGTCGGGGCGGGCTGGTGCACGGCCACCCGGACGGCGTCGCCGTCGCCCAGGAAGCCGGCGCCCTGAACCACGACCTCTTCACCGGCCGCGACGCCGGTGACGGCGGTGACGTCGCCGGTGCGGGCCACGATCGCCACCTTGCGGAACTGGGCCTTGCGGTTGCGGTCGACCATGAACACGCCGGGCTGGTTCTGGCGGTAAAGGATCGCCGCGCTGGGCACCACGGGCGAGGCCTGGTCGCCGGCCTGGATCTGGGCGCGGGCGAACATCCCCGGACGGAAGGCGCCCATCGCCGTCAGGGCGATGCGGGCCACGCCCAGGCGGGTCTGCGGGTCGACTTCGGAGGTGACGATGCGCACGGCGCCGTCGGCCTTGCCCACCTGTTCGGAGGTGATGACCGCGGCCATGCCGGCCTTGACGAGGCCCAGGTCGGTCTCGGGAAGCTCGGCGTCCAGCTCCATGCGGCCGTCGCGGACGATGCGGAAGAGCTCGCTGCCGGCGCTGACGATCTGGCCCTTGGTGACGCTGCGGCGGACGATCAGGCCCGAGACCGGGGCGCGGATCGAGGCCTGGGCCACGCGCGCGGCGGTCTCGCCCCGGGCGGCCTCGGCGGCGGCGACCTGGGCGGCGGCGGTGGCCTGGCGGGCGGTGGCCGTGTCGAGCGAGGCCTGCGAGAGGAAGCCCTTGGCCAGCAGTTCGCGCGAACGCTTCAGCGAGGCCTCTGCCTCGGCGAGGGTGGCGCGGGCGCTGGTCACCGACGCGTCCTGCTGGCGCAGCTGGGCGCGCAGGAGGGTGTCGTTCAGCGCGACCAGCACCTGGCCCTGGCGGACGAACTGGCCTTCCTCGGCGTTGACGGCCGTGGCGGTCAGGCCGCCGGTCTCGGCGCCGACCGGCACCTCTTCCCAGGCCGAGATGGTGCCCGAGGCGTTGATGACGCGCGGCAGCGGCAGGACCGCGACCGGCGAGACGCTGACGGTCTGGGCGGCGATGGGCTTCTTGGCCTTGGCCTCGGCCTTCTTGTCCTTGCCGCAGGCGGCGAGGCCGGCGGCCGAAACCGTCAGAACCAGGGCCAGCGCCGTCGTGCGCCCGAAGGACCCCTTGAACCCGTAACCCACGACATCGCCCCTTTTTGCGTCAGATTCCCAGCTGGGACTTCTAGACGAGAAACGGGGTTCGACGAGTTAAATCGGGGTAAGGCGCGGACGCCCGGGGTCAGGCTTCCTTGCGCGCGGTCTGGGCGTCGTTGGCCGAGGCCGCGCGGATCAGTTCCAGCACGTCGACGATGATGGCCTGCATGGCGCTTTGCGCCGCCACGGCGTCACGAGCGATGATCGCGTTGGCCACGTCCTCGTGCGAGGGGATCGAGGCGGTGCGGCCCTTGATGCGGTTGGTGAAGCGGATCGAGATCCGCAGCGCTGTGTTCACCAGCTCGTGCAGCTCGCTGTAGAATGGATTCTTGGTCGCGTTGAGGATCGCGATGTGGAAGGCGATGTCCGAGGCGAGGGGATCGTCCTCGCCGTCGGCGGCGGCCTTCATCCGCGCCAGGCCCTTGCGGATGGCGTTGAGGCCTTCCTCGTCGGCGTTGCGGGCGGCCAGCGCGGCGGCGGCGGGCTCGATGCCCAGCCGCATCTCGGTGAACTCCGACAGCAGCTTCAGCGAGAACTTGCGCTCCAGCAGCCAGCGCAGGACGTCGGGATCGAGCAGGTTCCAGTTGGCTTCCGGCTCGACCACCGTGCCGTGGCGGGGACGGGCGCTGAGCAGGCCCTTGGCGGTGAGCATCTTCACCGCCTCGCGCGTCACCGTGCGGCTGGCCCCGAACTTCTTGGACAGTTCGCCCTCGGTGGGAAAGCCCACCTCGGCGTACTCGCCGGTGACGATGGCCTGACCAAGCGATTCCACGAGGCCGTAGGTGAGGCTCAGTCCAGGCTGGGTGCGCATCGCCAAAGTCTTCTTTTCTATACGTTGGACGCGAAACGAATCGCCCCTGTGTATCGTGGTTCGGGCAGACCCGGAACGGTCACGTCATACGCGAATACATCGCCAGCGTGCGGTTGTCTGACCAATTCGTCCTCGGAAAGCTCGTCCCGGGCCGAAGTGACGTAAAGCGTGCGCAGGTCGTCGCCGCCGAAGGCCACGCAGGTCGGCTGGCTGGCCGGCACGCGCAGGGTCTCCAGCACGCGACCGTCGGGGGCGTGACGAACCACGGTCCCGGCCGCCCAGCGGGCGCTCCACAGGCAGCCTTCGGCGTCGACCGTGGCCCCGTCGGGATAGCCTTCGGTCACTTCCGCAAAGACGCGGCGGTTCGAGAGCGTCCCGTCCTCGTCCAGGTCGAAGGCGAAGATGGTCTGCAGCGGGCTGTCGGAAAAATAGGCGGTCTTGCCGTCGGGGCTGAACGCCAGCCCGTTGGCGATCTGCACGCCGCCGAAGTGGGGCGTGAAGTCGCCGGCATGGTCCAGGCGCCAGACGCTGGCCTCGGCGCGATGGCGGATGGCCTCGTCCTCGACCATGGTTCCGGCCCAGAAGCGCCCGGCGCGGTCGACGCGGCCGTCGTTGAAGCGGCGGCCGTTGGCCTGGGCCTCGACGCGATGCAGCCACTCGACCCCGCCCGAGGCGAGATCGAACAGGCCAAGGCCGGTCTCGAAGGCGGCGATCACGCGGTTGGCCTCGCCCGGCAGAAGCGCGATCGAGCCGATGCGCTCGGGGGCGGCGAAGGTCTCGACGCCGCCGGTGGCGGGATCGAAGGCGCGCAGGCGGCGGCTCTGGATGTCGGTCCACAGCAGGCGGCCGGCGTGAGCGTCCCACACCGGCCCCTCGCCGAGCACGTCGCCGGCCGCGATGATCGCGGCCGGCTGCTGGCTGGAAATCACCACCACGTGGCGTACAGCGCGATCAGGATGATGATCACGCCCAGGCCGGCGATGTTGAAGCCGGTGGTGGTCTTGTAGGAGACGCCGTCGAGGCTGACGACGTTGACGTCCTTCTTCTGCGGGGCGACCAGCGAGACGACCACGGCCGCGGCCAGGGTAAGCAGGAACACCACGCCGACGCGGTTCATGAACGGCATCGTGAAGATCGCCTGCTCCTGCAGCCACCAGAAGATGGCCGACAGCACGGCCGAACCGATGGCGGCGGTCAGGGCGCCGGCGGTGGTGGCCTTCTTCCAGAACATGCCCAGGATGAAGATCACCACGATCCCCGGCGTGAAGAAGCCGGTGAACTCCTGGATGAACTGGAACGCCTGCTCGGCGCCGCCCAGCAGCGGCTTGGCCGTGAGGATGCCGACGATCACGGCGACGATGGCGGTGATGCGGCCGACCAGCACCAGGTGCTGCTCGCTCGAGCCGGTCTTGGCCTTGGCGTAGAGGTCGAGGGTGAAGATGGTGGCGATCGAGTTGATCTTGGCGGCCAGCGACGCGACGATCGCGGCGACCAGGGCGGCGAACACCAGGCCCAGCAGGCCGGGCGGCAGCAGCTTCATCATCTCCGGATAGGCCTGGTCGGGCTTGATGGTCCCGTCGACCAGCACCAGGGCGGCGATGCCCGGCAGCACCACGATCACCGGCATCAGCAGCTTCAGGTAGGCGGCCAGGGCGATGCCCTTCTGGGCTTCGGGCAGGTCCTTGGCGCCGAGGGCGCGCTGGATGATGTACTGATTGAAGCCCCAGTAGCTGATGTTCATGATCCACAGGCCGCCGAACAGCACGCTGAGGCCCGGCAGGTCCTTGTAGTGCGGGCTGGCCCGGTCGAGGATCATGTCGAAGTGGTCGGGGAACTGGGTGGTCAGGTGGTGGAAGCCGGCCACGACGCCGCCGGCGCCGCCGATCTTGTCCAGCGACAGCCAGGCGATGATCAGGCCGCCGGCCACCAGCAGGGCCACCTGCACGATGTCGGTCAGGGCCACGGCCTTGAGGCCGCCCCACAGCTGGTAGGCCAGGGCGAAGACGCCGATGGCGACCAGCGCCCACATCTGGTCCATGCCGGTCACGGTGTGCACGGCGATCGAGCCCAGCCACAGGATCGAGGTCAGGTTCACGAAGACGTACAGGCCCAGCCAGAACACGGCCATGATGGTCCGCACGCTGGGGCCGTAACGCTGCTCCAGGAACTGCGGCATCGTGACGATGCCGTTCTTGATGAAGATCGGCAGGAAGAACTTGCCGACGATCAGCAGGGTCAGGGCCGCCATCCATTCGTAGGAGGCGATGGCCAGGCCGATGGCGTAGCCCGAGCCGCTCATGCCGATGATCTGTTCGGCCGAGATGTTGGCGGCGATCAGCGAGGCGCCGATCGCCCACCAGGGCAGGGCCTTCGACGCGAGGAAGTAGTCGGTCGAGTCCTTCTTGTGGCCGCCCTTGTCCCGGGAAACCCACTGCGCCAGGGCGAAGATCGCCACGGCGTATATCGCCAGGATGGCGAGATCGATGGTTGCTAGGTTCTTCACGTGGGCTTCCCCCCTTTAGGGCTGCTCTTCGTTATGATCGTAAGACGGCTCAGCCGGCGGTCTGCGCAGTCCAGGCCGCGACCAGGGCGCGGGCCCGTTCGCCGACTTCGGCGGCGGTGTAGCCGGGGCGGTAGAGCTCGCCGCCGACGCCGATGCCGGCCACGCCGATGTCGAGCCAGGGCTTGAGGTTGGCCGCGCCGACGCCGCCGACGGCGTAGATCTCGATGTCCTTGGGCAGCACGTCGCGCACGGCCTTCAGGTGGCCCGGACCGAACGAGCCGGCCGGATAGAGCTTCAGCGCCTTGGCGCCGGCCTTCACGGCGACGAACGCCTCGGTCGGGGTCGAGAAGCCGGGCATGACGGTCAGGCCCAGTTCGACGGCGCGCGAGATCACGTCGGCGTCGATGTTCGGCGTCACGATCAGCTTGCCGCCGACCGCGGCCACGTCGTCGACCGCCTGCGGGGTCAGGACGGTGCCGGCGCCGCACAGGGCCTTGTCGCCGAAGGCTTCGCAGAGCTTGCCGATGCTGACCAGCGGCTCGGGCGAGTTCAGCGGGATCTCGATGTAGCCGATGCCGGCGTCGACGAGGGCGCCGGCGATCTCGACGATCTCGTCGGGCTTAACGCCACGCAGGATGGCGACGATGGGCGGGGCGTCAGGCAAGGACATGGGCATCACGCGTGATTGAGGACGAAAGGGAAGACAGGCCGGCGAGCACGGCGGCGTCGCCGTCGATCTCGAAGCTGTCGCCGCCGGCGGCCTTGATGGCCTTGGCGTAGAGGGCGTTCAGGGCCGGGGCCCCGATCAGGGCGACCTTGCCCAGCTGGCCGAACCAGCCGGCCGCGCCGGCGGCGTCGGCGCCGATCAGCAGGCCCGACAGGAAGCCCATGGCGTCGGCCTTTGGCAGGCCGTCGATCAGCTGGCGGCTGCGGGTCTCGAACAAAAGGTGCGGCAGCAGGGCCGCGCCCTTGTCGGTGATCCGCGAGAGGCCGAGGTCGAAGCCTTCCGGCGTCGCGGGGGCGTCGCCGGCGGCGGCCTTGGCCAGGATCGAATGCTCGCGCAGCACGGCGAAGGTCTCGCCGACCGGGGCGGTCAGGAAGCTGGCGATCGCGCCGTCCTCGACCACCACCCACTTGGTGTGGGTGCCCGGCATGGCCAGCAGGTGGCGGCCGGTCTTCAGTTCGGGGTTCAGCGCCAGGGCGCCGAGGATCTGGGTTTCCTCGCCGCGCATCACGTCGGGACCGCCCAGCGGGTTGGTGCAGGAGAGGCCCGGCACGATCGAGACGGTCAGGCCCTGGGCCTCGACCTTCACCAGCCGCTCGCTGATCGCCGCGGCGTCGGCGGGGCAGGGGGCGTAGGGGGCTTCGACCCAGCCGTTGCGCGAGCCGACCATGCCGCACAGCAGGATGGTTTCGGGACCGGCCTCGCGCCAGTCGCCGACGAGGTCGAGGAAGGTCTGCTCGGGCGAGACGCTCAGCGAGCCGATGCCGGGGCCGTCGCGGCGGTCCAGCACGCTCTTGCCCTGGCGCAGGTAGAGGCGCAGGCGCGAGGTGCCCCAGTCGCCGAAGATGGTGATGGAAGGATCCGAAGCGACCATGTCAGAGATGTTCCCGGCCGGCCTGGGAGAAGTTCTGGTTGGCGTCGCGCTCTTGGCTGCGTCCGCCTGCGATCCCTTGGTTCATGGCCGTCCCTAAAACGTCGCCGACGGTCCAGCCGGCGGCGCAGCATTTATAGTATAATATCGGCCCGCGCAAACGTCGGCGGGCGGCCGCCAATACGGCCGAATGTTTCGCTCGCCCCCGGGTAGGCTGTGGTTCGAATGCCACTGTGTCGGGATTAATCACATTAATCCTTTGATCGCTTGCTTGCGAGTTACCGGTATCATATAGGTCGACCCATCCCGCGTGGCAGCGAAAAGACAGCGCTGTCCCGTTTCGACCACAAGTTCAACAAACGTCCACTGCGCCTTGAGAGCGCTGGGGCGACGATCACGGGAGGGAAGCATGAGGCACCCCAATTTCACGCGCCGTGCGCAGCTGGCCGGCGTTTCGGCCATCGTCATGGCCGCCTTCACCGCCGCTCCGGCCTTCGCGCAAGATGCGCCCGCCGATGCGGCCCAGCCTGACACCGCTGTCGAAGAAGTCGTCGTCACCGGCGTGCGCGCCAGCCTGCGCTCGGCCCAGGCCATGAAGCGCGACGCCAGCCAGATCGTCGACTCGATCGTGGCCACCGACATCGGCAAGCTGCCCGACCGCAACGTCGCCGAAGCGCTGCAGCGCATCCCCGGCATCCAGATCGACCGCAACTACGGTGAAGGCGCCAACATCGCCATCCGCGGCCTGACCCAGGTGCGCACCGAGATCAACGGCCGCGACAGCTTCACCGCCGGCGAAGGCCGCGGCCTGAGCTTCGAGGACGTGCCGTCGGAAGTGCTGGCCGGCGTCGACGTCTACAAGAACCCGGCGGCCGACCTGATCGAAGGCGGCATCGGCGGCCTGGTGAACCTGCGCACCCGCATGCCGTTCGACTTCTCGGGCCGCAAGCTCTCGGCCAGCGTCACCTCCAACACCTACGACTTCGTCGAGAAGACCAAGCCGTCGGCCTCGCTGCTGGTCAGCGACCGTTGGGACACCAGCATCGGCGAGATCGGCGTGCTGGCCAACATCGCCTACCAGAAGGGCGCGTTCCGTCAGGACACCATCTCGACCGAGCCGTTCTACACCCTGAAGCCGGGCGACGCGAACTACGTCAACTACCCGGGCTACGAGGGCAAGACCGTCACCGTGCCGCACGGCGCCGGCGTCAACACGACCCTGGGCGACCGCACCCGCAAGGGCGGCGTGCTGGGCCTGCAATGGCGTCCGAACGACCGCACCGAGATCTACGGCCAGGTCGTGCACTCGGACTACAAGTTCGAATGGCAGGACTATTCGGTGTTCGCCTACACTGGCAGCAACTCGATCCTCCCGGTCGCCGGCAGCACCTTCAAGTTCGACGAGAACGGCGAGTTCATCAGCGGCTCGTTCGCCAACGTGCCGTATGACTCCAACACCAGCTTCACCCAGCGCCACTCGGTCACCACCGACTACTCGATCGGCGGCAAGTGGGACGCCACCGACGACCTGACGCTGAGCACCGACTTCCAGTACGTCCGCGCGATCACCGACTCGGTGCGCTCGATCGTCAACGTCGGCGCCACGATCCCGGTGTTCAACCACGACATCTCGGGCGACATCCCGGTGATCACCACCGGCCCGAGCGGCTACGCCAGCAACCCGTCGAACTTCAACCTGGGCTACTATCTCGACCACATCGACAAGTCGGTGGGCACCGAGAAGGCCTGGCGCGCCGACGCCGAGTACAAGCCGGCCGACGCGGGCATCCTGCGCTCGATCAAGGTCGGCGTGCGCTACACCGACCGCGAGGCCGTGACCCGTTCGAGCACCTACCGCTTCGTGGGCTTCTTCAGCCCGCTGTCGAACTATCCGAACCTCTACGAGGTCAACCAGTTCGACAACTTCTTCCGTGACAAGGTCGACTCGTTCGGCCCGACGGTGGCGTTCAAGCGCTCGATCGCGCTCGACTACCGCGCCACGCTCAAGGCCCTGGGCCTGTCGGAAGGCGTGGGCTACGGCCCGGCCGACACCAACACCCAAGGCGAGCAGACCTACGCCATGTACGGCGTGGCCCGCTTCGGCTTCGACGCCGGCCAGTTCCCGGTCGACGGCAATGTCGGCCTGCGCGTGGTCCGCACCAACGTGACCTCGGCGGGCTTTGAAGGCATCACGCCGATCGTCAACTACGGCCAGGCCGGCGAGACCTCGGGCGCGACCATCTACTCGCCGGTCGAGGTCGCCCAGTCCTACACCAAGGCGCTGCCGAGCCTGAACCTGCGCATCCACCTGAAGGAAGACCTGCAGCTGCGTCTGGCCGCCTCGAAGGGCCTGTCGCGTCCGACCTTCAACCAGCTGAACGCCAACGCCAACATCGGCCAGCCGGGCAGCACCCAGCAGGGCCGCAACTCGGTCACCTTCGGCAACCCGAACCTGCGTCCGCTCGAGGCCGACCAGTTCGACGCCTCGCTGGAGTGGTACTTCAACAAGACCGGCATGCTGTACGGCGCGGCCTTCTACAAGAAGGTCGACGGCTTCATCTACAACGTCACCCGCAGCGACGTGCCGATCGTCTTCCCGGACGGCCGCACCGCCCTGTTCGACATCACGCGTCCGGAAAACGGCGACGACGGCAAGATCAAGGGCTTCGAAGTCGGCTACAACCAGTTCTTCGACTTCCTGCCGGGCCTGTGGTCGGGCCTGGGCGTCCAGGCCAACTACACCTACGTCGACAGCTCGGCGCCGAACCCCACGGCGCGCGACACCTCGGGCGTGGACCTGCCGAACGTGCCGCTCGAAGGGCTGTCCAAGCACAGCTACAACGTGGTCGGCATCTACGAGAAGGGCCCGATCTCGTTCCGCCTGGCCTACAACTGGCGTGACGATTTCGTTCGCACCACCTCGGGCAACGGCACGGGCAACCTGCCGGTCTACAGCAAGGCCTTCGGCCAGCTGGACGCCTCGGCGACCTACGACATCAACGACCACATGGCCTTCACCATCGAAGGCGTGAACCTGACGGACACCCAGCGCGACACGTTCTTCGGCAAGGAAACGCGTCCGCGCGACAGCATCCTGGTCGATCGTCGCGTCTCGGCGACCCTGCGCGTCGACTTCTGATCCGGCGGCGCCCGTCCTGCTTCTTCGGGGGCGGGGCGGGCTCGCCACCGCGAGGTTCCTCCCCGAACTCGCGTCTTCCTGCAGCCGCGGACCGCCTTGGCGATCCGCGGCTTTTTCTTTGCCCGGACTGGCCGCGAGGCGGACAAAAAGGGTTGCCTCTTCATTTGTATGATTATACGTATCGTTCCATCGGCGGAGGCGATCTCGGATCGTCTTCGTCCTGGTGACCTTCGGTCGTCAGCGCATCGCGCGGGCTCTTCTCCCCGAAGCCGCGCGTTTCTTTTCCCCGCGCATCGCTCCTGCGGCGATGCGCGGATTTTTTTGCCTTTATCCAATCGTTACAAAGATTTGCTGCCGAACCGGCGCGCCTGTGCGCGGGCTAAAACCGGTTGCAATCGGGGCTGTCTCCGCTAATTGTCGTATTTATAAGAATGGTAGCGGTAACGAGTGGGCGGGGCTTCAAGTCTCTCGCGCGACCGCCGGAACGGGAGGAGGCGAGGGGATGTCCATCCCGATTGACAGCGCTTACTTTCCGCCGCGGGCGACCGATGCAGGCATAGCTTCCGACCGGCTCGCCAGCATGGAGGTTTCCGCGTGACGTTTTCCAGCAAGCCCAAGTGGGGCAGGCAGGGCCTTGCCGCCCTCGGCGCGATCCTCAGCCTGGCCGCCGCCGCGCCGTCCTTCGCGCAAGGCCAGCTGCCCAAGCTGGTGACCAAGGACGGCAAGCATGCGCTGCTGGTCGACGGCAAGCCGTTCCTGATGCTGGGCGTCCAAGCCAACAACGCCGCCAACTATCCCTCGCAGATGCCCAAGGTGTGGCCGGCCGTGAAGGCCCTGCACGCCAACACCCTGGAGATCCCGATCGCCTGGGAGCAGATCGAGCCGGTCGAGGGCAAGTTCGACTTTTCCTATCTCGACCTGCTGCTCAAGCAGGCCCGCGAGAACGACACCAAGCTGGTCATCCTGTGGTTCGCCACCTGGAAGAACAACGGCCCGCAGTACGCGCCCGAGTGGGTCAAGCTCGACAACAAGCGCTTCCCGCGCCTGATCAACGGCAAGGGCGAGGTCAAGAACTCGCTGTCGCCGCACTTCCGCGCGACCCTGGAGGCCGACAAGAAGGCCTTCGTCGAGCTGATGCGCTTCATCAAGGCCAATGATCCCGACCACACCGTGATCATGGTCCAGCCCGAGAACGAGGTGGGGGCCTACAGCGCCATCCGCGACTTCTCGCCGACCGCCCAGAAGATCTTCGACGGCCCGGTTCCTAAGGAACTGGTCAAGGCGATGAACAAGAAGCCGGGAACCTGGAAAGAGGTGTTCGGCAAGGACGCCGACGAGTTCTTCTACGCCTGGTCGATCGGCCGCTACGTCGACGAGATCGCCGCCGCCGGCAAGCAGGTGCTGCCGCTGCCGATGTACGTCAACGCCGCCCTGCGCGACCCCTTCAACGACCAGGACCCGTTCACCTACTCGTCGGGCGGCCCGACCTGGAACGTGCTCGACGTCTGGAAGGCCGCCGCGCCGTCGATCGACGCCCTGGCCCCCGACATCTACATGCGCGAGAGCGAGAAGGTCCGTAAGACGCTGGAGCAGTACGGCCGGGCCGACAACGCCCTGTTCGTGCCCGAGATCGGCAGCGACAAGGCCTACGCCCGCTACATCTACGACGTGCTGGGCCACCAGGGCATCGGCTTCGCCCCGTTCGGCATCGACTACACCGGCTATTCCAACTACCCGCTGGGCGCCAAGACCATCGACGCCAAGGCGATCGAGAACTTCGCCGTCCACTACCGGCTGCTCGCGCCGATGGCCCGCGAGTGGGCGCGCCTGTCCTACGAGGGCAAGGTCTGGGGCGTGGGCGAGCAGGAGGGCGGCAAGCCCGAGACCATCGACCTTGGCGGCCGCTGGAACGTGCGCGTGACCTATGGCGAATGGCAGTTCGGCTCGATCGAGGCCCCGTGGATGGCCAAGGCCGAGAAGCAGCCCGACCGCGAGATCCCCGACGCCGGCGCCCTGGTCGCCCAACTCGGTCCCGACGAGTTCCTGATCACCGGCTACCGCGCCCGCCTGACCTTCGGCTCGGCCAAGGGCGAGCGGTTCATGGTCTCGCGCGTCGAGGAAGGCCACTTCGACGACAAGGGTCAGTGGGTGTTCGACCGCGTCTGGAACGGCGACCAGGTCGACTACGGTCTGAACCTGACCACCTTGCCCCAGATCCTGAAGGTGAAGCTGGCGACCTACTAGGTCGCCGGCCGGGCCTGAGAACAAGAACGAAAACAACGACGACAGGGAAGAAGAACGACATGCGCAGCATCTATCGGGGCGGCGGCCTGGCCGCGGGTCTGGCCCTCTCCCTGCTGGCCTCGACCAGCGCCTTCGCCCTCGACGGCGGGTTCGAGAAGACCGCCGACGGCGTGGTGGTGACCCCCGCTTCGGGCCCGGCCAAGAAGGTGCGGCTGCAGGTGATGGGCGAGCGGATCATTCACGTGACCGCCTCGCCGACCGACACTTTCGACAACCCGCCCAGCCTGATGGTCACGGCCAAGCCCGTGACCGGCGGCTTCACGGTCGACGAGAAGGGCGGGGTGCTGACGCTGAAGACGGCCAAGGCGACCGCCCAGGTCTCGCTGATGGACGGCACGGTCGACTTCCTCGACGCCGCCGGCCGCAAGGTGCTGGCCGAGCGCGACCGCGGCGCCTTCACGCCGGTCAAGGTCGAGGGGCAGGACTTCTACAGCGTCCGCCAGCAGTTCAATCTGGGCACGGACGAGGCCTTCTACGGCCTTGGCCAGCAACAGAACGGCCAGATGAACTACAATGGCCGCGACGTGGAGCTGCTGCAGTACAACCGCGCCATCGCCGTGCCGATGCTGCTGTCGTCCAAGGGCTACGGCCTCTTGTGGGACAACAACTCGATCACCCGGTTCGGCAATCCGATCCCCTATGACGTCGCCTCGCGCGACCTGAAGATCTTCGACGCCGACGGCAAGGCCGGCGGCTTCACGGCCAAATACTACCAGAACGGCCAGCTCAAGGTGACGCGGGTCGAGAAGGACATCGACTACCGCTTCCTGAAGGACCTGCCGAACTGGCCAGCCGAACTTCAGGACGCCGCCAAGAAGAACCTGCCGGGCCAGACGGTGACCTGGGAAGGCTTCGTCCAGACCGACAAGGCCGGCGAGCACAACTTCAAGCTCTATTCCAGCGGCTACGCCAAGGTGTGGCTGGACGGGCAGCTGGTCATCGACCGTTGGCGCCAGAACTGGAACCCCTGGTATCACAACTTCGACGCCAAGCTGACGCCGGGCAAGAAGCACAAGGTGCGCGTCGAGTGGACGCCCGACGACGGCTATATCGG
Source organism: Caulobacter sp. 602-2 (assembly GCF_011043625.1). Classification (GTDB taxonomy): domain Bacteria; phylum Pseudomonadota; class Alphaproteobacteria; order Caulobacterales; family Caulobacteraceae; genus Caulobacter. The sequence goes on along the minus strand of NZ_JAAKGT010000005.1, from coordinate 222,696 downwards.
CTTGCTGCACAACGACCCGATGCCCGCGGCCGACCGTCACTCGCTGCAGCTGACCTCGGAAGTCGGCAAGGCCATCGACTACTACTACATCGGCGGCGAGGACCTGGATCAGGTGGTCGCCGGCTATCGCGACCTGACGGGCTCGGCGGTGATGATGCCGCGCTGGGCCTACGGCTTCTGGCAGTCGCGCCAGCGCTACGAGACCCAGGACCAGATCGTCGGCGTGGTGAAGGAGTACCGCAAGCGCGGCCTGCCGCTCGACAACATCGTCATGGACTGGCGCTACTGGAAAGATCCCGAGTGGGGCACGCACAAGTTCGACGAAACGCGCTTCCCCAGCCCGCAGAAGATGGTCGACGACATCCACGGGATGAACGCCCACTTCATGATCTCGATCTGGCCGAAGTTCTATCCGACCACGGACAACTTCAAGGAGCTGGACGCCAAGGGCCACATGTACAAGCGCAACATCGAGCAGGGCGCGCTTGACTGGGTGGGGCCGGGCTACCTGAACTCGTTCTACGATCCCTATAGCCAAGAAGCGCGCGACATCTACTGGAAGCAGGTCAAGCGCGACCTCAAGGTCTATGGCGTCGACGCCTGGTGGATGGACGCCTCCGAGCCCGACCTGCACTCCAACGTCGACGTGCCCGAGCGCACCCTGCGCATGAGCCCGACGGCGCTCGGCCCCGGCGCGGAGTACTTCAACAGCTATGCGCTGGAGCACACCCGCGGCGTCTACGAGGGCGAGATCAAGGACAACCCCGACGTCCGGCCGTTCATCCTGACCCGCTCGGGCTTCGGCGGCTTGCAGCGCAACGCCTCGGCGGTGTGGAGCGGCGACGTCGTGGCCCGCTGGGACGACTTCCGCGACCAGATCTCGGCCGGCGTGAACCTGTCGATGTCGGGCATCCCCAACTGGACCACCGACATCGGCGGCTTCTCGGTCGAGAAGCGCTACGAGACCAAGGACCCGGCCCACTGGGCCGAGTGGCAGGAGCTGAACCTGCGCTGGTTCCAGTTCGGCGCCTTCAGCCCGCTGTTCCGCAGCCACGGCGAGCTGCCGTTCCGCGAGATCTACGAACTCGCCGACGAAGGCTCCGATATCTACAAGTCGCTGGCCTGGTACGACGAGCTTCGCTACCGGCTGATGCCCTACGTCTACACCCTGGCGGCCGACACCTATCACCGCGACGGCAGCATGATGCGCGGCCTCGTCATGGACTATCCCGGCGACGCCAAGGCCAGGAACGTCGACGACCAGTACCTGTTTGGCCAGGACTTCCTGGTCGCCCCGGTCACCGCCTTCAAGGCCCGTTCGCGCAGCGTCTACCTGCCGGCCGGAACCTGGTACGACTTCGAGACCGGCAAGGCCTTCAAGGGCGGCCAGAGCGTCAAGGCCGACGCGCCGCTCTCGCGCATGCCGCTGTTCGTGAAGGCCGGCGCCATCGTGCCGACCACGGTCGTCCAGCAGTATGTCGGCGAAAAGCCCGATGCGCCGATCACCCTGCTGATCTTCACCGGCAAGGACGGCAAGTACGAGCTCTACGAAGACGACGGCCTGTCCAACGGCTACGCCCGCGGCGCCTGGGCCCGCACGCCGATCTCCTACGACGACGCCAGCGGCCGGGTGACCATCGGCGCCCGCTCGGGCGGCTTCAAGGGCATGGTCGACAAGCGCACCTTCAAGGTCCGCTTCATCGGCAAGGGCGGGAAGCCGACCGACTTCGACGCGGCGGCCGACCTGACCGTCGAGTACGACGGCCAGCCGGTGGTGCTGACCCGCAAGTAGGGCCGCATCGATGCCTGAAACGGGGCCCGGCGGCGACGCCGGGCCCTTCGTCGTTTCAGACCAGCGGGCAGGTGACGGCGTAGGCGTGGCGCGAGCCCAGCAGGCCCTTGTGGATCTCGATGCAGATCGAGGTTCCCACGGGGTGCAGGGCATAGACGCCGCGCGTCACGTTCAGGCTGTCGAACGCCTCGCGCCGCCCGTTCACCGTAGCGCTCACGTCGAGGCTGGGGCTGCTGCGGCTGGGCCAGATCGCGTTCTCGACCACGCCCTCGACGACCGTGAAGTCGTTGCGTGAGACAAGCAGGTCGACCGTGGTGACGACGCCCCAGCCCCACAAGAAGGAAAGGCCCGCGGCCAGGGCCATGGCCGTCCAGCTCCGTCCATGGACTTCGACCGTCAGCAGCGCGGTCCAGAGCACGGCGCCCAGGACAGCGGATGCGGCCAGCAGGCCCCCGAAATCGATGAAGTGCTGGTCCAGGCTCGTGGCGCCCAAGGCAAAGCTGGGCGCGAACAGGACCATGGTGAGATTGCCCGAACCCGGCCGGTCGTGGGCTTCGAACAAAGACAGTCCCAGGTCGCGCCTGGCCAGCCAGATCGCCGTCCAGGGCGTCAAGGCGGCCAGGGTGACGACCAGCGGATAGGGCCAGGGCTTGAACATCAGCCAGACGGTCACCAGCACCGACCACGCGGCCAGCCAGCCGGCCGCCACCAGCGAGCGCCGTTTCGGGCCGATGCGACGGATGGAATGATCGATCATGGCGCGACCCTAGGGCAAGCTTCGCCTTAAGCGCCAGTGAAACCAGTTCACAACAGGGGGCAGGCCCTGGCGTAGGCGTGACGCACGCCCAGCAGGCCCGTGTGGATTTCCAGGCAGACCGTCCCGCCCATGTGGTGCGAGGCGTAGACGGCGCCGGATACGGGCATGTCGTCGAACGACCGCTGGCGGCCGTCGATGACCGCGACGACGTCCATCAGGCCCTGCTCCCGCGACGAAAGCGCCATGTTGGTGATCTGGCCGGTGGCGATCTCGAAGCGGCCGCGGTTCAACGCCACGTCGGTGTAGGCCAGCACGCCCCAGCCCCACAATCCGGCGACCAGGGCGCTGCAGATCATGGTCGTGCGGCTTTGCCGGCGTCGGTCGGCGAGCCGCATCGCCGTCCACAGGGCCGCGCCCGGCAGGATCGAGGCGACGATGAGGGCCGCGGGGTTCAGGAAGTCGTGGTCGAGGCTGCGTACGAACAGGGCCGTGGCGGGCGCGGCCCAGGCCATGGCCAGTTCCTCGGCGCCGGCCTTTCGCTCGCCGCCGAGCAGCGAAAGTTCGGGGCGCAGGCGGATCAGGATCACGGCGACCCACGGCGCCAGGGCGCATAGCCCGATCACCAGCGCGTAGGGGCGTGGCGCGAACAGGGCCCACATGGTGACGCCCACGCTGGCGACGGCCAGCCGCCACGACAGGCGGCGGGCGAAAGGAAAGTCGATGGTCGAGGGCGTGTCGCTGGCGGACATGGCGCGAACCTAGGGCAAGCTTCGCCTTTAGCGCCAGTGAAACACGGCCCTGAAGATGCTCTTATCGCGCCGAGATCCTCTGGAGAGTCGCATGTCCAAGTTCATCGCCGCCGCCGCGCTCGCGGCCTCGCTGACCGCCGCGCCGGCCTTCGCCGGCGACTGGTCGCTGGCCATCCACGGCGGGGCCGGGGTGATCAACCGGGGCAGCCTGACGCCCGAGAAGGACGCGGCCTATCGCGCCGGCCTCGACGCGGCGCTGAAGGCAGGGTCGGAGGTGCTGGAAAAGGGCGGTTCCAGCCTCGACGCGGTCGAGGCCGCCGTGAAGGTGCTGGAGGACAATCCGCTGTTCAACGCCGGCCGGGGCGCGGTCTTCACCGCCGACGGCAAGAACGAGCTGGATGCCTCGATCATGGACGGGGCGACCCTCAAGGCCGGCGCGGTGGCGGGCGTGACCCGTACGAAGCATCCGATCAGCCTGGCCCGGGCGGTGATGGAGAAGTCGCCGCACGTGATGCTGGCCCGCGAGGGCGCCGACAAGTTCTCGGTCGAACAGGGCCTGGAGCAGGTGGATCCCAGCTACTTCCGCACCGAGGAGCGCTGGAAGCAGCTGGAGGCCTGGCGCGCCAAGCAGAAGGCCGCCCTCGATCCGACCCACCTCTACGGCACGGTCGGCGCGGTCGCCATCGACGCCAAGGGGCACCTGGCGGCAGCCACCTCGACCGGCGGCATGGTCGGCAAGAAATGGGGCCGCATCGGCGACAGCCCCATCATCGGCGCGGGGACCTACGCCCAGGACGGCGTCTGCGCGGTCTCGGCCACGGGCTCTGGCGAATACTTCATCCGCACCAGCGCCGCCCACCAGGTCTGCGCCCGCATCGCCTGGAAGGGCGAGGACCTCAAGACCGCCGGCGAGGCCACGATCAAGGCCATCGGCGACATCGGCGGCGACGGCGGCATGATCACCATGAACGGGAAGGGCGAGGTCGCCTTCCCCATGAACAGCTCGGGCATGTACCGCGGCTGGGCCAGCGCCAAGGGCCGCGGCACGGCGATCTACGCGGACGAGAGCAAATAGACCCTCCCCCTGAAGGGGGAGGTGTCGCCGAAGGCGACGGAGGGGGAAGTTGAACTCCGCCTCCGCAAATCCTTCCCCCTCCGACCGCTTCGCGGCCACCTCCCCCTTCGGGGAGAGGGGTTTTAGGCCGCCGCCACCAGCTTCGGCTGGATCAGCGCTGCGGCGTTGATCCGCCGGCCGCCGGGCTTGATGACTTCCAGGTGCACGTGGTCGGTGATGCCGGGATAGTGCTTCTGCAGGCTGGCCACCTTGCCGATCACCTGGCCCAGGCGGATGGTCTGGCCGACCTCGACGCCGGGATCGACGTAGAAGGCCCGGGCGACATAGCCGAGGGCCGGATTGGTGATCTCGATGAAGCGCAGGTCCGGCGCGTCGGCGTAGGCGTAGCCGATCTTGGTGACGTAGCCCGACATCGGGGCCTTGGCCGCCTGGCCGGCGACGGCGACGTAGTCGACGCCCTCGTGCTTGCGGGAGCCGCCGTCGCGGCGGGCGCCGAACGCGCCGTCGCCGAAGTCGTCGTGCTCGCGCGGGGCCGCGCCCGTGGGGTTGGCGAAGTCGGCCGCGCCGTCGCCGTCGACGTCAGCGCCCTTCCACACCGTTTCCATGCGGACGGGCTGGGGCGGGGTCTCGTCCAGCCTGTTCAGCAGCGTCTGCACCGCCGGCCGCGCCGAGCGGTTCGCATGCGGGCTTTCCATCGCCAGACCCGCCATCGGCGCGAAGAGCACCGTCAGACCCAGGGCGATCCGCGCCTGGGGAGGAAGCTTCTTCAGCGCCGGAAAATGCATTTCGCCATCCTATGGATCGTTTCGCGTCGTGGGGCGTTCAGCGCGCCACGGGCGTCGTTAACCATTCAGATAAGGCGATGAAAAGGCAGGGTTGCTGCGTCAGGTCGACGCGCATGTGCTTGGTTATGCTCAAGCTGGAAGCTTGAGATTCAATCGAACATTGTTTGAGTGTCGACTTACGCGCCGGCCAGGACTGAACGGATGCGGTCGGCCAGTTCCCTGTTCTCGAAGGGCTTGCGCACCATCGACAGGTCCGTCCGTTCGGGCGTCACGTCGGCATGCCCGGTGACCAGGATCACGCGCAGCCCGGGAGACAGGTCCCTGGCCGCGCGGGCCAGTTCCAGGCCGGTCATGCCGGGCATGGCGAAGTCGGCGATCATCAGGTCGGGACGGGCTTGGCGCACGCGCCGCAGGGCCTGTTCGCCGTCCTCGGCCTCGATCACCCGGTGGCCCAGGTCGCGCACCATGGCCACGGTCACGGCCCGCACCGTGGGATCGTCGTCGACGACCAGCACGCTGCGCGAAGGCTGCTTGTCGAGGGCCTGTTCGACCTCCCGGCAGTCTTCCCCCGGCCCGCAGTCGCCCGAGCCGCGCGGCAGATAGAGGTTCACCGCCGTGCCTTCGCCGGGCTGGCTCTCGATGTCGATCGCCCCGCCCGAACGCTGGGCGAAGCCGTAGACCATCGACAGGCCAAGGCCGGTGCCCTTGCCGACGGGCTTGGTGGTGAAGAACGGCTCGAAGATCCGCGCCATCAGTTCGGGCGAAATGCCCTCGCCGGTGTCGCGCACGGTGACCAGCACATAGTCGCCGTCGGGCAGGTCGTGGCGCGAGGTCGGGCCGGCCATGGCCAGGTTGCGGGCGCTGATCGAGATCACCCCGCCGCCGGGCATGGCGTCGCGGGCGTTGACCGACAGGTTCAGCACGGCCAGTTCCAGCTGGTCGGGCTCGACATGCGCGGGCCACAGGTCGGCGGGCAGGTCCCAGGCGATGCGCACCGCGCCGCCCAGGGTGCGCACCAGGATGGCGTCCATGCCCATCAGGGTGTCGGCCACGTCGACCACCTTGGGCTGGCTTTCCTGCTGGCGGCTGAAGCCCAGCAGGCGATGGGTCAGGGCCGCGCCCTTGCGCGCCGCCAGGCTGGCGTTGTCGAGATAGCGGCGCACCTTCTCGGCGTCCGGCAGGCGTCGGCCGGCCAGCTCCAGGCTGCCCAGGATCGCGGTCAGCAGGTTGTTGAAGTCGTGCGCCACCCCGCCGGCCAGGGTGCCCAGGGCCTGCAGCTTGTCGGCCTGGCGCAGGCGGATCTCGGCCATCTTCTGGTCGGTGACGTCGCGCTCGATGACCAGCAGGTGCCCGGCCTCGTCGCGCAGCGGCACGTACTGGCGCTCGGTCCAGACCGGCCCCGTCAGGGTGGCCTCTTCCTCCACCACCTGCACCGGCTGGCCGGCGGCCAGGGCCTCGGCGGCCTGCGGGGCGTCGGCGAAGGCATGCTGCTGCGAGGCGTTGGTGCGAACCACCCGGCCTTGCGAATCCTTGAAGGCGATGACGGCCGGGATGCTGTCCATCAGCCCGCGCAGCAGGGCCTGCTCGGTGCGCAGGGCGCGGCGCAGGCGGGTGCGCTCGACGCCGGCGGCGACGGCCGCGCGCAGGGCCTCGGGCTCCCACGGCTTGGCGATGTAGCCGCTGACGCCGCCGAGGTTCAGGGCCGAGACCACGGCCGACAGGTCGGCATAGCCGGTCAGCAGGATGGAGTCGGCGTCGCTGATCGAGCGGGCGGCGGCCAGGAACTGGTCGCCGGTCAGGCCCGGCATCCGCTGGTCCGACAGGATCAGGGCGACGGCCGGCTCCTGGGCCAGGATGTCCAGGGCCTTGCCGGGGGCGTTGCTGGTCAGGACGCGGTAGCGGTCCTCCAGCAGGTCTTCCAGGGCGACCAGGATGTCGGGCTCGTCGTCGACGATCAGGATCGTCGGACGCTCGCCCCCGGAGGCGCTCATCGGCCTTCTCCGTCGGTGGCAGGTGGCGGGATGATGATGGTGAAGCGCGCGCCGCCCAGGTCGCCCTTGTCGACGGCGATCGAGCCGCCGTGGGCGCGCACCACGTTGTAGGCGATGGCCAGGCCAAGGCCCGTGCCGGCGCCGACCGGCTTGGTGGTGAAGAACGGCTCGAAGATCCGGTCGCTCAGGTCGGCCGGCACGCCGGGGCCGGAGTCCTCGACCACGATGACGAAGTCGCCGCCCTCGTCGCGGGTGGTGATGGCGATGACGCCGCGACCGCCGCTCGGCCCCTCCAGCGCGTCGGCGGCGTTGCCGACGATGTTCATCACCACCTGGTTCAGCAGGGCGGGCGAGCCCTCCAGGGTGTTGCGGGCGGCGTAGGCGCGGCGCACCTCGATGCCGTCGCCCAGCTTGTGGGTCAAAAGGGCCAGCACGGTCTCGATGGAGTCGGCGGCGTCCAGCACGTGGCGGTCGCCCTCGTCCAGGCGCGAGAACTTGCGCAGGTTCAGCACGAGGTCCTGGATGCGCTTCATGCCCACCCGCATCGAGGCCAGGCGCGCCTTGGCCTTGTCGAGGCCGGGAGAGGGGCTTTCCTCGGCGGCCGCGGCGATCAGCCGTTCGACCGTGTCCTGGTGGCCCAGCAGGAAGGCCAGGGGGTTGTTGATCTCGTGGGCGATGCCGGCGACCAGCTCGCCCAGCGAGGCCATCTTGGCGGCCTGCACCAGCTGGCCCTGCGCGTCCTTCAGCTGGCGGTTGGCGCTGGCCAGGTCGTCAGCGACGGCGGCGCGGGCTTCGGCCCGGGCCAGCGCCAGTTCCTGGGCGCGGGCCTCGCCGGCGCTGCGGCGGGCCTCGTCGGCCATCAGCTTGCGGCGCAGCTGGGCGCGGACCCGGGCGCGCACCACCTCGTCGTTGGCCGAGGCGGGCACCACGTCGTCGGCCCCGGCCTCCAGCGCGTCGGTCAGCAGGTCGCGGTCGGTCTCCTCGCCGCCGAAGGCCAGCAGTTGGAACGGCGCGCCCAGCCGCGCGCGACGGGCGTCCAGCGCCGCCAGTGCGGCCAGGTCGTCGCGGTCGCCGCCGCGAACGCCGACGATGACGCCGTCCAGTTCGCCGTCGAGCACCGCAGCGTCGGGATCCAGCCGCTCCAGCGTCGCCACCTCGTAGCCGTCATGCTCCAGCAGGTGGCCAAGGCGCAGGCGCAGCGTGGCGCTGGGGTGGGCGACCAGAACCCTGGCCCGACGGAACGGCTCTGAGGCCTTGGGGGCGGCGGTCTCGGCCCTGGCCCTGCGCAGCAGGGCCTTCAGCCGGACGATCACCACCTTGGGATCGGCCGACTTGGCCACATAGGCGTCGGCGCCGCTTTCCAGGCCCTGGCGTTCGAGGTCGCTCTCGCGGGCTCCGGTCAGCATCAGCACCGGCAGGGCCCGGGTGCGGCCGTTGAGGCGGATCTGGCGCGACAGTTCGCGTCCGTCCATGCCCGGCAGGTGGAAGTCGGCGACGATCAGGTCGGGCAGGTGGGCGTTCAGGTGCTCCAGCGCCGCCTCGCCGCTGGTGGCGCACGACACCGAGAAGCCCTCGGCTTCCAGCAGGCCGCGCAGGCGCAGGGCCTGGGTTTCGGAATCCTCGACGACCAGGACCGAGGCGCTCATGCGTCCTCCCTGCGCCGGGCCAGCTGGGCGATGCGCGGGCCGATCAGGTCGAGGGTGAGCACGGCGCGGGCCGCGCCCAGCTTCACGGCGGCGGCGGGCATGCCGTAGACCACGGCGCTGCTCTCGTGCTCGGCGATGGTGAAGCCGCCGGCGGCGCGCAGTTCGGCCAGGCCCTTGGCACCGTCCTCGCCCATGCCGGTCAGCAGGGCGGCCACGGTTCTGGAGCCCACCGACCGCGCCAGCGACTGAAAGAGCACGGTCGCCGACGGCCTCTGGCCGCTGACGGGCGCGGCGCCCGACAGCCGCAGCACGCCGCCGGGCGTCAGGGTCAGGTGGCGGTCGCCAGGGGCGACATAGGCGCGTCCGGGCAGGGCCAGCTCGCCGTCCTTGGCCACCGCCACGCGGATCGGCGACAGGCTGTCCAGCCAGCTCGCAAAGCCTTCCATGAAGGCCGCGCCCATGTGCTGGACGATCAGGACCGGGGCGGGGAAGTCGGCGGGCAGGGCGTCCAGCACCCGGGCCAGGGCCGGCGGCCCGCCGGTCGAGGCGGCCAGCGCCAGATAGCCCAGGTCCTGGAAGTCGGCGGCGCTGGCGATCGGCGCGGCCTCACGCGGGGCGCGGGCTCCGCCGCCGATGGCTCGTCTGCGGATCACCGGCACGCTGCTCATGATGAAAAGCTGGGTGCAGATGGTGTCGGCCAGCTGCTCATAGCCTTCGGTGGCCAGACCCACGGGCTTTTCCACCACCGTCAGGGCGCCGGCGCGCAGGGCGTTCATCGAGATCTTCAGCGAGGCGTCCTCGACCGCGTCGGCGATGACGACGATCGGGGTCGGATGGTCCGACATGATCCGCGCCGTGGCCTCCAGCCCGTCCATGCCGGGCAGGCGGATATCCATCGAGATCACGTCGGGCCTGACGCTGGCGATGCAGGCCAGGGCCTCCTCGGCCGAGGCGACGGCGGCCGCCACCGTCAGGCGTGGGTCGCGCTCGACGATGTGGGTCAGCAGGACGCGCACGACGGTGGAGTCCTCGACGATCATCACCCGCACGGGCTTGCCCGAGGCCTTCACAGCAGTTGCCCGATCGCGGCCAGCAGCTCGCGCTGGTCGAACTTCTGCTTGGTGATGTAGGCCTCGGCGCCCAGGTCCAGGCCCCGGCGCACGTCGGCGGCGTCGGCGCGCGAGGTCATCAGGATCACCGGCGTCGCGGCCAGGGCCGCGTCGGCCTTCACCGCCTGCAGCAGCGAGAAGCCGTCCATGCGCGGCATCTCGATATCGGCCACGACCAGATCGACCATCGCCTGGCCCGAGCGCAGCAGGTTCAGGGCGTCCAGGCCGTCGACGGCCAGCAGCACGCGATAGCCCTGGGCTTCCAGGATGCTCTTTTCCAGCGTGCGGGTGGTGATGGAGTCGTCCACCACCAGGATGGTGCGGGCGGCTTCGTCCGCGTCGTCGGCGGTCTCGGCGAAGCCCAGGCCGCCGGCGGCCAGCTGGCGCTGATCGCGCAGCCAGCGGCGCACCAGGGCGTCGGGATCCAGGGCGAGGGCGGGCGCCTGGTCGTCCAGCTGCACGGCGCCGGCGATCAGGTCGGCGTCCAGGTCGTCGGCGTCCAGGTCCTCGACCATGGCCGAGCGCACGTCGCACAGGGCGTCGACGGCCAGCGCCACATGGCGGCGGCCATGGCTGAGCAGCACGGCGGAAACCGCGCCGGCATGGACGGGAACCTCGGCGGCGACGCCGGTCAGGAGAGCGGAAAGCGGAACCATTGGGACGATAACGTCGTCCCCGTCGATGGCGATCCGTGCAGCCGGGTGTCCTTCCACCGTTTCCAGCGCGGTGGCGTCCAGGCGCAACAGTCGGCGCACGCCCAGCGAGGGCAGGGCGGCCTGGCGGCCCTGGATGTCGACGAACAACAGCGACTGCCGCGCGGCCGACAGCGGCGTCGACAGCACCACCCGCGCGCCCCAGGGACGGCCGGCCGTCAGGCGCAGGTCGCCGCGCAGCTTGCGCGCGGCCTCGGCCACGACCGACAGGCCCATGCCGCGTCCGGCCAGGCGATCCACGCCCTGGGCGGTGGAGACGCCCGGCGCGAAGGCGTGAGCCAGCAGTTCCTCGGGCGTGGGGGCGGGGGCGCCGTCCTGGCGGGCGGGCATCAGGCCCTTCTCGACGGCCGCGGCTTCCAGCCTGGCCAGGTCGGGTCCGGCGCCGTCGTCGGCGATCTCGATGCGCAGCCGGCCCGATGCGGCCGAGACGGCCATGACCACCGTCAGGCGCTCGGGCTTGCCGGCGGCGGCGCGGGCCTGCGGCGTCTCGCGGCCGTGACTGACGGCGTTGCGCAGCAGGTGCATCACCGGGTCCTTCAGCGCCTGCAGCACCCGGCGGTCGGCGCGGGTCTCCAGGCCCGTGACCCGCACGTCGACCGGCACGCCGGCGTCGCGGGCGATGTCGCGGACCATCGAGGCGAAGCCGCCGAACACGGTCTCGGCCGGGGCCTGGCTGATCTCCTCGACCCGGCCGCGCAGGTCGGAAAGACCCTGGTCCAGGGCCCAGCCGGCCCGCACCCGCCGCACCGAAAGCTCGTTGAGGGCGCGCGATAGGTCCTTCAGGCCCTGCTCGACCTCGCGCGCCCGGGTCGCCGCGCCGCGGGTGTCGCGCCAGCGGCGTTCCAGCTTGCGCGCCTCGGCGGCCAGGCGGCGCAGGTCCTCGTCGACGGCCCCGTGGTCGAGCACGTCGCCCGACAGGGTCTGCATGGCGCGCGACAGGCCCGCGACCGCCTCGACGTCGATACGGACGTACTCCACCGCCTCGTCCGCCACGGGAGCGATGGCCGCCGCCGGCTTGGGCGCGGGCGGGGCGTAGGCGGCGCTGGCGGCGTCCTCGACCGCGTCGAGCAGGTTCTCCAGCACGGCGACGGTCTGGGCGTCGAGGGCGCGCGAGCCGTCCATCAGTTCGGCGCACAGGCTTTCCAGCGCGTGCGCCTTCTCCTCGACGGCCGGCAGGTCGACCGCCCGCGCCGCGCCCTTCAGGCTGTGGGCGCGGCGAAAGATCTCGCGCGTGTCGACCTCGCCGCCGGCCGCGATGGCCTGGCGGATCGCCTGGAGGTGCTCGCGGTGCTCAAGGTCGAACGCCGCCAGAAGCTGTCGCCGGATGTCGGGCACGTCGCGATCAGGTCCGATAGCGCTCGGACAGGGCCAGCAGCTGGCGCGACAGGTCCGACAGGTTGGCGGCGGCCTCGTCCAGCTGGCGGGTGCCGGCGGCGGTCTGCTGGCTGGCCTGGCGGATGTTCTGCAGCGCGCCCATCACCTGCTCGATGCCCAGCTGCTGCTGGTTGGTCGAGGCGACGATCTGCTGGAAGGTCTGGACGCTTTCCTGCACTCGGCCGGTGATCTCGGTGATCGTGCGCTGGGTGGTGTCGGTGCGCTCCTTGCCGGCGGCCACGCGCTTGACGGCCTCCTCGGTCAGCATGACCGAGGCGTTGATGCCGCGCTGGATGTCGCCGAGGATCGAGCGTACCTGGGTGGTGGCTTCCTTGGCCTGGTCGGCCAGCATCTTCATCTCCGAGGCCACGACCGCGAAGCTGCGGCCGTTCTCGCCGGCCGAGGCGGCCTCGATGGCGGCGTTCAGGGCCAGCAGATGCGAGCGCTCGGAGATGTCGTTGACGGTGGCGATGATGTCGCCGATCGCCTGGGTCTTCTCCGACAGGGCGACGATGTTCTCGGCCACGGCCTCGGCCTGCTCGCGGATGGCGTCCATGGCCTTGGCGGTTTCGTCGACGGCGCGCAGGCCCTCGTTGCTGGTGTGGGCGGTCGCCTGGGCCGAAGCGATCACTTCCTGGGCGCGCTTGCCGATCTGGGCGCCGGAGTGGGTGATCTCGTCGACCGTGGCGGCGGTCTCCTGCACGGCGGCCAGCTGCTCCTCGACGCTGGCGGCCTGTTCCTGGGTCGAGGCGCGGATCTCGGCGGTGGCGGCGTTGAGGTTCTCGGTGGCCTCGCGGCTCTGGCGGGCCAGCACGACCAGGCCGTCGACCATGGTGTTGAGTGTGCCGCCCAGCTGGCCGATCTCGTCGTTGGTGGCGGCGGCCGCGCGGCCGGTCAGGTCGCCTTCGCCCACCTTGCCGACGAAGCCCATGAACGCGCCCAGCGGGCCGACGATCGAGCCCCGGATGGCCCAGGTGATCGCGCCCGAGATCACGGCGGCGACGATCAGGGCCATGATGATCGACACCTGGCTGACCTTGTAGACGTCGTTGATGCGGCGTTGGCCCGACAGGATGGCGTCGTCCAGCACGTCCTCGGCGCCCTGGATGCCGCGGCCGAACTCGCCGCGACGCTGCACGAGGGCGGTCTGGGCCGCGGCCACGCCGGCGCTGTCGTTGCGGCGGATGGCGCTGAACAGGTTCTCCGTGTCGGTCCGGCCCTGGCGCGAGGAGGCGGCGGTCTGGTTCAGGTAGTCCTCGATGCGGCGCCAGGCGTCGGCGCGTTCGGCCGAGAGGGCGCTCTGGCGATAGTCGCGGGCGGCCGCGGCGGCCTTCTCCAGGGCGGTGTCCATGTCGGCGCCGCGCTGGCGCCAGCGGGTGACGGGGTCTTCCTCGTTGCCGCCCGCGCCGCCGGCCGAACGCGACAGGTAGCTGGTGATCACCGCGTCGCTGGCCGCGCGCATCTCGTTGGCGGTGGTGCGGATCTGGGCGACCTGGCGGACCACGGCCATGTCGCGGGTGACGATGGTCTCGGTGGTGTCCTTGACCACGCCGATCTGGAACAGGCCGAACAGGCCAACGCCCAGCAGCAGGACGGTGACGGCCGCGAAGCCGAGGATGATGCGGTTGGCGATGGTCACTAGGCTCTTGCCCCCAAGGCGGCGGAAAGGTGGTCGGCGACGAGGTCGTCGAGATGAAGAAGGGTGACGGTGCGGCCGGCCAGGTCGCCGGGACCCTCGGCCACCAGGCCGCGGACGCCGCCCTCGAAGGCGTCGCCGGCGAGCTCGCGGGCGACCCGGGCGGCGCCGGGCGCGGCGTCCACGCGCAGGGCAAGGTTGCCCGCGCCGCGCAGGGCCACGAGGAAGCCGGGCGCGTCGGGCGCGGCCGGCGCGGCGCCGGTCAGGCGGGAAAGGTCGAGCACGCGGCGCAGGCGGCCTTCGACGCTGGCCAGGCCCAGGAGGGCGGGACGGCCGGCGGCGGGCGTCAGGCGGCGGGGCTCGAACGGGGTCACCCGCTCGACGGCGGCCAGCGGCAGGGCGTGCAGGCCCGCGCCGGCCTGGCACAGCAGCACGTCTTCCAGCGGGGTCTCGGGTTCGGGCGCGGTCCGGCGCTCGGCCAGCCGACGGGTGCGCGCCGCCAGGATCGCCCGGGCGCGCGCATCGTCCAAAAGTCCCCCCAACCCGTCGCCGCCTGAGGCGTCGGCCCTAGTCATGTCGTTACTAAACCCCCACGAGCGACTGCAGCAGCAGACGGACGCTCTTGCGCAACTGGCCGGCGTCCAGACCTGCGCCGTGGGCCAAACGCGTGTCCGCCGGAACGGTTCCCGCGATCTGGGCGGCGGTCTTCAGCGACCGCGCGGCGGCCTTGCCCCGTCCACGGTCGAGCAGCAGCAGGCCCAGGTGGTAGTGCGCCAGCGCAAAGCCGCGATCGAGATACAGCGCGCGCTTGAAAGCCGCCTCGGCCGGCCCCGGGCGGCCAAGGGCCCGCAGCACCAGGCCGTCGTGCAGGTGCAGGGCGGGGTCTTCCGGCGCGAGGGCCAACGCCTGGCGGCATGCGGCCTCCGCGGCCAGGTAGTCGCCGGCGTCGGCCAGGCGGCGCACGGCCTCCACCAGTTCGGCGATCGGCGCGGCCTCCGGTGGAGCGGCCGTGGGGACGGGCGTCGGGATCGGCGTCGGCCGCCAGCGCGGCGGGGGCGCTTCGGCCGGGCCGGAGGCAGGCTCCGGTTCGGGGGCGGCGAAGGCCTCGAAGCTGGGACCGGGTGCGGCCGCACGCTCGGGATCGGCTGGGCGGTAGGCCACCGTGCCCGGCAGCTGGGCCACGTCCAGGATCTTGCCGAAGGCCGGGTTCGGCTCGGCATGGCCCAGCAGCAGCCAGCCGTCGGCCGCCAGCCGGCTTCCCAGCGCGCCCACGAGCTGCTCGACCACCTCGTGATGGAAGTAGATCAGCACGTTGCGGCACAGGATCAGGTCGAATTCGGTCAGTTCCAGCGGCGGCGCGGGGCCTAGCAGGTCGAGCAGGTTCTGGCGCTCGAACCGCACGAGGCCGCGATAGGGGTTCTTCAGGGTCCACGTGTTGCGGGCCGTCTCGGTGAACCACTGGGCGCGGTCGGCGTCGCTGACCGCCCGCAGCGCCCAGCGGCCGAACTGGCCCTTGCGCGCCGTCTCCAGGAAGGCGGCGTTGATGTCGCCGCCGAGGATCGAGATCCGCCAGTCGCCGATCGCCTCGCCCAGCATCTGCGACAGCAGGATGGCGATCGAATAGGGTTCGGCGCCGGTGGCGCAGCCCGCGCTCCAGATGCGGATGCGCTTGTCCTGCGCCTTGCGCTGCAGGACGTCGGGCAGGATCGTCTCGCGCAGGGCCGTGAACTGCTCGGCGTAGCGGAAGAAGAAGGTCTCGCCGATCGTGATCTCGGTCTCGAGCGCGGCCCATTCGGCCTCACCCTCGAGCTCGCTGGCCAGGCGCTTGAGATAGGCGGTGACGTCGCGGTCACGGGTCGCCAGCAGGCGCCGCTGCACGCGGTCCCACAGCACGTCGTCCTTGTCGGCGTAGTAGTGGTGGCCGGTGCGGGCGATCACTGCGCGCTTGAGGCGCTGGAACGGTTCGTCGGCGGCCAGGGCCAGGCGCGGGACCTGGGGGCGCGGGGCCGCCCGCGGCGGTTTCACGCCGGCTCGCTTTCCCAGGCGGCCAGGCGCTCCTGGGCCCGGCGGGCGAACTCGTCCAGCCGCGCCTTTTCCTCCGCCAGAAGCAGGTGCTCGGGCGACAGCACCGGGACCAGCCGGCCGTCGATCAGGGCGGTTTCAGCGATGCAGCCGCCCAGGCTGTCGGCTTCCTCGACGGCTTGGGTGTCGGGCGCGTGGGCGGCGGCGTCGGCGACGCGGTCGACCATCAAGGTCACGGCCGGCGCGCCGGCCAGCGGGCGCAGGCGGATCAGGTGGCGATAGAGGGCGGGGGCGGGCTCGCCGCCCTCGGCGTCCAGCAGGCGGTCCAGCGCCAGGGCCGCGATCGCCTCGCCGCCCAGATTGACGAAGCCGGCCAGCACGCGCGGCGCGCCCGGGGCGGCGACCAGTTCCGGCAGCGGCAGGATCTCGGCCACCGCCGCCTGCGGCAGGGCCGCTTCCAGCGCGCCCGCGCGGAAGGTCACATAGAGGCTGCTTGTCATTCCGGGCTCCGCAATCGGACCGACGCCGCCGACGTCTAGGTCAGGCCGGATCGATGCCGATCAGCAGCAAACGCCCCTCTACGGTCAAGGTTGCATCATGATCGACGATTAGCGCGTCCTCGGCGCCGAGCGCCTGGTCGCCCGCGCGGGCCGGGGCTAGCGCGACCAGCAGGTTCACCCGCGCCGTGGCGGTGATCGTCTCCGCGCCGTCGATCCGCCGCACCGAGCCGCGCCAGGCGCCCCGCCGGACCATCAGGTTGAGGTCACGGATCGGACCACCGTCCAGCGTCGCGGCGGCGGTCGCGTCGCCGGGAAAGGGCAGCGGGGGCGAGGCGTCGTCGAGCACGATCTCGCCCAGCCCTTCGATGGTCAGCCGCAGGCCCGCGCCGGCGATCACCGTCAGCACCCGGTCGACGCCGGGAAACACCGAGAACGGTCCCGGCGCGGCCACCTGCGCGATGCTCAGCCGCCAGTCGAAGGTGTCGAGCCCCACGCCCGGCGGCTGGGCGGCGATCTCCCAGGTCGTCCCGCCGCCGTTCTTCCACGGGGCAGGAGCGCGTTCGGCGGCGGGGAGGAGGCGCACTAGAGAATGCCCGGCAGGTCCAGACCGTGCTCGCGCGCGCAGTCCTTGGCGATGTCGTAGCCGGCGTCGGCGTGGCGCATGACGCCGGTGGCCGGGTCGTTCCACAGCACCCGCTCGATGCGCTTGGCCGCGGCGTCGGTGCCGTCGCAGACGATGACCATGCCCGAGTGCTGCGAGAAGCCCATGCCCACGCCGCCGCCGTGGTGCAGCGACACCCAGGTGGCGCCCGAGGCGGTGTTGAGCAGCGCATTGAGCAGCGGCCAGTCCGACACGGCGTCCGAGCCGTCCATCATCGCTTCGGTCTCGCGGTTGGGCGAGGCGACCGAGCCGCTGTCGAGGTGATCGCGACCGATGACGACGGGAGCCTTCAGCTCGCCCTTGGCGACCATCTCGTTGAAGGCCAGCCCCAGGCGGTGGCGATCGCCCAGGCCGACCCAGCAGATACGCGCCGGCAGGCCCTGGAACTTGATCCGCTGCCCGGCCATGTCGAGCCAGTTGTGCAGGTGGGGGTTGTCGGGGATCAGCTCCTTGACCTTGGCGTCGGTCCTGGCGATGTCTTCCGGATCGCCCGACAGCGCGGCCCAGCGGAACGGTCCGATCCCGCGGCAGAACAGCGGGCGGATATAGGCCGGCACGAAACCGGGGAAGTCGAAGGCGTTCGCAACGCCTTCCTCCAGCGCCATCTGGCGGATGTTGTTGCCGTAGTCGACGGTGGGCACGCCGGCGGCCTGGAAGTCGAGCATGGCCTGCACGTGCACCGCCATCGAGGCGCGGGCGGCCTTGTTCACCGACGCCGGATCGCGCTCGCGGGCGTCCATCCACTGCTCCAGGGTCCAGCCGGCGGGCAGGTAGCCGTTGATCGGATCGTGGGCGCTGGTCTGGTCGGTCAGCAGGTCGGGACGAATGCCGCGCTTGAACATCTCCGGCAGCAGTTCGGCGGCGTTGCCCAACAGGCCGACCGAGATCGGGGTCTTGGCGGCGCACGACTCCGCGATCCAGGCCAGGGCCTCGTCCAGGCTGTCAGTCGACTTGTCGAGATAGCCGGTGCGCAGGCGCATCTCGATGCGCGAGGGCTGGCACTCGATGGCCAGGCACGAGGCGCCGGCGAACACCGAGGCCAGCGGCTGGGCGCCGCCCATGCCGCCCAGGCCCGCCGTCAGCAGCCACTTTCCAGAGAGATCACCGGCATAGTGCTGGCGGCCCATCTCGACGAAGGTCTCGTAGGTGCCCTGCACGATGCCCTGGGCGCCGATATAGATCCACGAGCCGGCGGTCATCTGGCCGTACATGGCCAGGCCCTTCTTATCGAGCTCGTTGAAGTGCTCCCAGTTGGCCCAGCGCGGCACCAGGTTGGAGTTGGCGATCAGCACGCGGGGCGCGTCGGCATGGGTGCGGAACACGCCGACCGGCTTGCCCGACTGCACCAGCAGCGTCTGGTCGTCCTCCAGCCGGCGCAGGGTCTCGACGATCTTGTCGTAGCTCTCCCAGTCGCGGGCCGCGCGGCCGATGCCGCCATAGACCACCAGCTCCTCGGGCCGCTCGGCGACGTCGGGATGCAGGTTGTTCATCAGCATCCTGAGCGGGGCTTCGGTGAGCCAGCTCTTGGCGCTGAGCGCAGGTCCGGTGGCGGGGCGGATGACGCGGGTGTTGTCGAGGCGGGTCATGGATGACGGGTCTCTGGCGGGGAATGGGGAACGAACTCCTCCCCCGCGACGCGGGGGAGGGGGACCGCGAAGCGGTGGAGGGGGCGAGACGGGGCGCCGAGCTTCGTCACTCGCCCCCTCCGTCGCGCTGCGTATCCGCAGCGCGCCACCTCCCCCGTTTCACGGGGGAGGAGCTGTCGAAGCAAAGTCCAAGCAGGCCTTCAGCACGTCGCCCAGCACGCTGCGCATCGGCGCGGCCTTCTGCGGGCGGTAGGGCGAGGGCCAGGACTGCGGGGTGATGCGGGGCGAGGGGTCGTCGATATAGCCGCGGCAGGCCAGCTCC
The DNA here is from genome assembly GCF_011043625.1 of Caulobacter sp. 602-2. Taxonomy (GTDB): domain Bacteria; phylum Pseudomonadota; class Alphaproteobacteria; order Caulobacterales; family Caulobacteraceae; genus Caulobacter. The sequence continues at coordinate 203,978 of NZ_JAAKGT010000005.1, read as the reverse complement.
ATCTGCACGGCGTGGATGCCGCGTTCGGGCTTTCCGTAGTGGCGGGTGATCCAGCCGCCCTTGAAGCGGCCGTTGGTCACCATCGGCAGGCCCGAGCTTTCGCAGGCGGTCTCGACGGCGGCGGTCAGGGCCTGGTCGCAGCTTGCCCCGCCGTTGGTGCCGATGTTGAACACCGGCAGTTCGCCCGGAAACAGCCGCGGCGCCCGCGAGCGGATCGAGTGGGCGTCGTACAGCACCACCTTGCCGTGGATCGCCAGCAGCCGGTCGATCTCGGCCCGCAGGGCCTCGTGGTAGGGGATGAACCAGCGTGCGCGGCGGGCGGCGATCTCGGCCTCGTCCGGCTCCTGGCCCTCGGCATAGAGCCGCTCGCCGTCGAAGGTGTCGGTGGGGCACAGGGCGGTGGTCGCCATCCCCGGATAGAGCGAGGCTCCCGACGGATCGCGATTGACGTCGATGACGGTGCGCGACACGGCCGTCCGCACGGTCGTGGCCCCCAGGTCGTCGGCGAAGTTGTAGAGTCGCTCGATCCACCAGTCGGCGTCCTTGCGGGCCAGCCAGGGCGAGACGAGGCGCTTTTCGATGTCCTCGGGAATGAACGATCCCGAGTGGGGGATGCTGACGATCAGCGGCGCGTCGCCCCGCCAGACTTCTAGCCAGTCGCTGCTCATGTGGTCGCTCCGGGCAAGGGAACGCCGGCCGCCGCGTCGATGATCGCGCCGGTCCGCACCAGAATGTTGGCCGCTTCCATGTCGGGATGGAAGTGACGGTCGTCCGACAGATGCGCGACCTTGCTCCGCACCGCCCCCCGCACCGCCTCGAGGGCGGCGCTGGAGGTCAGCGGCGCGTGGAAGTCGCAGCCCTGCGCGGCGGCCAGAAGTTCAATGCCGATCACCGCCGTCGCGTTCTCGACCATCGACAGCAGGCGGCGCGCGCCATGGGCGGCCATCGACACGTGGTCTTCCTGGTTGGCCGAGGTGGGGATGGAGTCGACGCTGGCCGGATAGGCCTTCTGCTTGTTCTCCGAGACCAGGGCCGCGGCCGTGACCTGCGGGATCATGAAGCCGGAGTTGAGGCCCGGCTTGGGCGTCAGGAAGGCCGGCAGGCCCGACAGCGCGGGATCCACCAGCATGGCGATGCGGCGCTCGGCGATCGAGCCGATCTCGCAGACGGCCAGGGCGATCATGTCGGCGGCGAAGGCCACCGGCTCGGCGTGGAAGTTGCCGCCCGACAGGGCCTCGTCCGCTTCCGGGAAGATCAGCGGGTTGTCGGAGACGCCGTTGGCCTCGGTGGCCAGGGTGAAGGCGGCCTGGCGAAGCACGTCCAGCGCCGCGCCCATCACCTGCGGCTGGCAGCGCAGGCAATAGGGGTCCTGCACCCGCTCGTCTTCCTTCAGATGCGAGGCGCGGATGTCGGACGAGGCCATCAGGGCGCGCAGGGCCGCGGCGGTCTCGATCTGGCCGGCATGGCGGCGCAGTTGGTGGATGCGCGGATCGAACGGGGTGTCCGAGCCCTTGGCAGCCTCGGTCGACAGCGCGCCGGTGACCAGGGCCGACTGGAACAGCACCTCGGCCTCGAACAGCCCGGCCAGCGCGTTGGCGGTCGAGAACTGGGTGCCGTTCAGCAAGGCCAGGCCCTCCTTGGGGCCCAGTTCGACAGGCGAGAGGCCCGCGCGGGCCAGGGCTTCGAGGGCGGGCTTCCTCACGCCGCCGACGTCGATCTCGCCGACGCCGATCATGGTCGCGGCCATGTGCGACAGCGGCGCCAGGTCGCCCGAGGCGCCGACCGAGCCCTGGCTCGGCACCACCGGCGTCAGGCCCAGCGTCAGCATTGCCTCCAGCAGCTTGACGGTCTCGACCCGCACGCCCGAGGCGCCTTGGGCCAGGCTGGCCAGCTTCAGGGCCATCATCAGGCGGATCACCGGAACCGGCGAAGGCTCGCCCGTGCCGGCGGCGTGCGACAGCACGATGTTGCGTTGCAGGGTCGCCAGGTCCTCGTCGCCGATGCGCACGCTGGCCAGTTTCCCAAAGCCCGTATTGATGCCGTAGACCGGCTCGCCCTTGGCCAGGATGCGGGTCACGGCCGCCGCGCTGGCCTCGATCACCGGCCAGGCATGGTCCGCCAGCCGCGCGGCCGCGCCGCGATAGACCGACTTCCACTGGGCGAGGCTGACCTCGCCGGGGTGCAGGACTTCAGTGTTCACGAAACAGAGCTCCAGACGCGCGCATGGAGCGGATTGAAGCCCATGCGGTAGACAAGTTCGGCGGGACGCTCGACGTCCCAGATGGAAAGGTCGCAGGCCTTGCCGGCCTCCAGGGTTCCCCGATCGGCCAGCAGTCCGAGGGCCCGGGCGGCTTCGCGCGTGACGCCGGCCAGACACTCGTCCACCGTCAGGCGAAACAGGGTGGCGGCCATGTTCATGGTCAGCAGCAGGCTGGTCAGAGGCGAGGTGCCGGGATTGCAGTCTGTGGCCAGCGCCAGGGGCACGCCGGCCGCGCGCAGGGCGTCGATCGGCGGCAGCCTGGTCTCGCGCACGAAGTAGTAGGCGCCGGGCAGCAGCACGGCCGTGGTCCCGGCCCCGGCCATGGCGGCGATCCCGGCCTCGTCCAGATGTTCCAGGTGATCGGCCGACAGCGCCCCGAACTCGGCGGCCAGGGCCGCGCCATGCAGGTTCGACAACTGCTCGGCGTGCAGCTTCACCGGCAGGCCATGGGCGCGGGCGGTTTCGAACACCCGGCGGATCTGGGCGGGCGAAAAGCCGATGCCCTCGCAGAACCCGTCCACCGCGTCGGCCAGGCCTTCCGCCGCCACGGCGGGGATCATCTGCTGGCAGATCAGGTCGATATAGCCGTCGGCGTCGCCCTTGAACTCCGGCGGCAAGGCGTGGGCGCCGAGGAAGGTGGTCTTGACTGAGACGGGGCGGGCTCGGCCCAGGGCGCGGGCGGCGCGCAGGCTCTTGAGTTCATGCTCAAGGGAAAGGCCGTAGCCGGACTTCACCTCGATGGTCGTCAGGCCCTCGGCGATCAGGGCGTCCAGGCGGGGCAGGGCGGCGGCGACCAGCTGGTCTTCCGTCGCCTCTCGGGTGGCCTTCATGGTCGAGACGATGCCGCCGCCGGCCCGGGCGATCTCTTCGTAGCTGGCGCCGGCCAGCCGTAGCTCGAACTCGTGGGCGCGGTCGGCGCCGAAGATCAGGTGGGTGTGGGGGTCGATCAGGCCGGGCGTGATCCAGCGGGCCTCGCAGTCGACCGTCTCGGCGGCCTCGAAGGCAGGCGCTTCGGCGGCAGGGCCGGCATAGAGGATCCGGCCGCCCTTGGCGGCGATCACGCCGTCTTCAACGACGCCCAGTCCGGGCGCGCCTTCGGCGAGGGTCGCAAGGCGGGCCTTGATCCAAACCCGATCGCACCGCATCGCCAGCGCCTCCCGTGACGTCTTGAGTCGTGCTTCGCGACCCTTGCGGCGCGGTTCAATATGTATAGACATATTCGCGAGCGACGAGGATTGTCCAGTGAGCGACGCCGAGAATCTTGAAGGCCCGGAAGAGGTCTCCCCCGACCTGCCCGACGAGGTTGCGGTCGAGGCTCAGGGCGAGCCCGCGCCGGCGCCCGCTCCCGAGACCCCAAGGGACGTCGTGGTCTGGTGCGAGAGCGCCCTGCTGGCCGACGGTTGGGCGAAAGGCGTTCGCCTGACCCTCTCCGAGGGCCGCATCGCTCGCATCGACACCGACGTCGCGGCCGGTAACGAGCCCCGCCTGGGGGCGGCCCTGCCGGGCATGCCCAACCTGCACAGCCACGCCTTCCAGCGGGCCATGGCGGGCCTGACCGAGATGCGCGGAGAGGGCGGCGACAGCTTCTGGACCTGGCGCGAGCTGATGTACCGCTTCGTTGAGCGGCTGGATCCCGACGCCCTGCAGGCCATCGCCGCCATGGGCCAGGTCGAGATGCTGGAAAGCGGCTTCACCCGCGTGGGCGAGTTCCACTACCTGCACCACGACCGTGACGGCGGCGCCTTCGACGATCCGGCCGAGATGGGCGCGCGGATCGCGGCGGCGGCGCAGGAGACGGGCATCGGCCTGACCCTGCTGCCGGTGTTCTACGCCCACTCGGGCTTTGGCGGCGCCGCGCCCGGCGAGGGCCAGAAGCGCTTCGTCACCGACGTCGACGGATACGCCCGCCTGCTGGAGGCCAGCCGCGCCGCCGTCGCGGGGCTGTCAGATGCGGTGGTCGGCATCGCGCCGCACAGCCTGCGCGCGGTCACGCCTGAGGAGCTCACCGCCATCACGCCTCTGGCCGCCGGCGGGCCGATCCACATCCACATCGCCGAGCAGACCAAGGAAGTCGACGACTGCCTGGCCGCCACCGGCCAGCGTCCCGTGCGCTGGCTGATGAACCACGCCGACGTCGGCAAGCAATGGTGCCTGGTCCACGCCACTCACATGAACGCGGTCGAGACCGAGCGCCTGGCCAAGAGCGGCGCGGTCGCGGGCCTTTGCCCGATCACCGAGGCCAATCTCGGCGACGGCGTCTTCCCGGCCCACGACTACCAGGCCGCCGGCGGCGCCTTCGGGATCGGTTCGGACAGCAACGTGCTGATCGATGCGGCCGAGGAGCTGCGGGTGCTGGAATACTCCCAGCGCCTGACCCGGCGCGCTCGCAACGTACTGGCCGGCGGCCCAAGGCGCTCGACCGGCGGCGAGCTGTGGCGGGCGGCCGTGGCGGGCGGGAGCCAGGCCCTGGGCGCGGGCCGTCCGGGCCTGCGCCGCGGCGCGCCGGCCGACTTCGTCACACTCGATCGCGAGCACCCGGCCATCGTCGGGCGCAGCGGCGACGCCTTGGTCGACAGCCTGGTGTTCGCCGGACGGCACGGCGCGATCGACAGCGTCTGGCGCGCGGGCCGCCCCGTAGTCGCCGGCGGCCGCCACCGGCATCGCGACGCCATCGTCGAGCGCTATCGCCAGGTGCTCCGGGGCCTGCTGTCGTGACCGTTCCGCTGCACCAGCGCATCCGCGACGAGATCGAGGGCCTGATCCGCTCGGGCGCCTGGCCGCCGGGTCATCGCGCGCCCTCCGAGAGCGAGCTGATGGCCCAGTACGGCTGCTCGCGGATGACGGTGAACAAGGCGATGTCGGCCTTGGCGCAGGCCGGCCTGATCGTTCGCCGCCGCCGCGCCGGCTCGTTCGTGGCCCGGCCCAAGGTGCATTCCACCGTCCTCGACATCCCCGACATCCAGGCCGAGATCACCGCCCGGGGCGAAACCTACGCCTTCGTGCTGCTGGCGGCTGAACGCCGCCCCGCCGATCCCGACGACGGCGACGAGGTCGACCTGGCGGGCGAGGGCGACCTGGTCGTCCTGCGCGGCCTGCACGTGGCCGGCGGTCGGCCCTTCGCGCTGGAGGACCGGCTGATCAGCCTGGCCGCCGTGCCCGAGGCCGCCGCCGCCGACTTCGCCGCCGAGCCGCCGGGCGCCTGGCTGCTGCATCACGTTCCGTGGACAGAAGCGGAAAGCCGCATCAGCGCCGTGGGCGCGGAAGCCGCGGTCGCCGAACTGCTGGCCCTGGACGTCGGCGCGGCCCTGCTGGCCGTGGAACGCCGCACCTGGCGGGCGGGAGAGCCGGTCACGCGCGTGCGCCAGCTGTTCCCCGGCGAGGCCTACGACCTGGTCGCCCGGTTCGGCCCCGCGCGCTGAGCAGCGGCGTTTGTAGGCGCCGCGCCGGCTTGCTCGCCGGTGGATCAGTCGACAGGTGCATGCACGCCCAAGCTGTCGTACATCACCACGCGAGCGCGGGCTGAATCGCGCTTGGGGCGTGCGTGGGGACGTAGCGTGAAGGAAGTCGAAGCGATCACCGGCGGTGCGCTGGGCGGATGGCTGGCGCGGTTCAAGTCGGATGGCCGCTCGGCCCATCCCGCGCCGCCGCCTGGAACCAGGTGCGACAACTGCGAAACCGAACTGGCCGGGCATTTCTGCCACGCCTGCGGCCAGGAGGCCTCCGACCATCACAAGTCGATCTTCCATGTCACCTGGGAAGCCATCGAGGGGATGTTCCACTTCGACGGCCGCCTGTGGCGCACCCTGCCGTGGCTGTTCTTCCGTCCCGGCACGCTGAGCCGCGAGTATCTCGACGGCAAGCGGGCCCGGCACGTGCCGCCGTTCCGCCTGTTCCTGGTCTCGCTGCTGCTGTTCATCCTGTCGGCCGAGGTCTTGATCCACAAGGCGATGCACGACGCCCAGCACAAGGCCGGCCCTGGGGGCGAGCACGCGGCCGCAGCCTCGCACGGCCCCGCCAAGAGCGGCGAGCACGGCAAGGCCGCTCCGCCGAGCATCAACGACAGCGTCAAGGCCATCCCCGGCGAGGTCACCAACGACATCCAGCAGCAGATGAAGGAGGGCGGCCTGCTTTCCGACGGGGTCGGGGCCGACGGCAAGCGCACCTTCATCGACGTGGGCGAGGTCGAGCCGACCGAGCGGGCCAAGCTGGAGTGGTTCAACACCCAGCTGAATAAGGCCGTGGACACCCCCGGCTACTTCGTGGCCGTGGTGTTCGGCTGGGGCCACCGTCTGGCGGTGTTCCTGCTGCCGATCCTCGCCCTGTCGCTGGGCGCCTGCTACGTCTATCGCCGCAAGTTCATGATGTACGACCACCTGATCGTGTCGATGAACTACCTGTCGTTCATCTTCCTGCTGTGGGCGATCGTGATGATCCTGCCCGCGCCGGTGCGCCAGACCGGCGTCCTGGTCGCTCTGCTGTGGGCGCCGGTGAACCTGTTCATGACCCTGCGCGGCGTCTACGCCTCCAACGTGTTCGGGGCGCTGCTGAAGACCACGATCGTCTGGTTCACCACCCAGCTGGCCTTCGTGTTCCTGCTGGCGGGCCTGCTGTGGCTGGGTCTGTCGCAGATCTAACGAGGTTCTGCCGGTTTATTGTTCGCGGACGGACATTATCCCCGTTCGTCCGCGACGGGTGTCATGACAGCTTTGCAAGCGCCTGATATCCGAACGCCGTGTTGCGGAAATAATCAACAACCGCAGCCGCTTATACGTAAAAAGGGGATTACTTCGTGTCCAAGACCACCTTCGGTCGGTCGGCGTTGATGCTGACCTGCGCGCTGGGCGCGCTCGCCAGCGCCGCCGTCGCCAACGCCCAAGAGGCCGACTCCACCAGCCTCGAAGAGATCATCGTCACCGCCGAGCGCCGCTCGGTGAACCTGCAGGACACGCCGGTGTCGGTCGGCGTGGTCGCCGGCGACCAGCTGCGGGCCATGCAGGCGGGCGGCGACGACATTCTCGCCCTGGCCGGCCGCGTGCCCGGCCTCTACGCCGAAACCACCACGGGCCGGATCTTCCCGCGCTTCTACATCCGCGGTCTTGGCAACATCGACTTCTACCTCGGCGCCTCGCAGCCGGTGTCGATCATCCAGGACGAAGTCGTCCTCGAGCACGTGGTGCTGAAGTCGAACCCGGTGTTCGACGTCCAGCAGGTCGAAGTGCTGCGCGGCCCGCAGGGCTCGCTGTTCGGCCGCAACACCACCGCCGGCATCATCAAGTTCGACACCGCCAAGCCGACCCAGACCCTGCAGGGCCAGGCCCAGGCCTCGTACGGCAGCTACAACACCACCACCTTCGACGGCGGCATCGGCGGGCCGATCGTGGCCGACAAGCTGGCCTTCCGCGTCTCGGCCCTCTACCAGCACCGCGACGACTGGGTGGACAACACCTTCCGCGGGACCAGCGCCGACGGCACCGTCACGCCGCAGAAGGACGCCATGGGCGACTTCGACGAGCGCGACCTGCGCCTGCAGATCCTGGCGACCCCGACCGAAGAGCTGTCGGTCCTGGCCTCGGCCCACGTGCGCCAGTACGAGGGCACCTCGACCCTGTTCCACCGTAACGGCCTGAAGAAGGGCTCCAACAGCACCGACTTCGCCGAGCGCGACCAGGTCGCCTACGACGAGGCGGCCAACAACCCGCAGGCCTACGACACGGCCGGCGCCTCGCTGAAGATCGACTACGACCTGGGCGGCGTGAAGCTGACCTCGATCAGCGCCTATGAGACCACCGACGGCTACAGCCGCGGCGACACCGACGGCGGCGCGGCCGCCAACTTCCCGGTCGGCGGCGCGCCCAACGGCTTTGGCCAATCGCAGGGCGCGGTGAAGGATCTCGACCAGATCAGCCAGGAAATCCGCCTGGCCAGCACCACCGACGGCGCGCTGAAGTGGCAGGTCGGCGGCTTCTATTTCGACAGCCGCGACATCACCAACTTCTACCAGCGCGCGTTCTTCGTCCGCACCAACCCCAACAACTGGGTGTCGCTGGAGAACATCAACACCTCGTGGGCCGTCTTCGGCCAGGTCAGCTATGACGTCACGCCGAACCTGACGATCACGGCCGGCGCCCGCCAGACCGACGACACCAAGAAGACCCGCCTGCTGAAGTCGGCCGACACGGCCACGGGCGCGGTCACCTATACCGGCCGCCGCTACGTGAAGCTGTCCGACAGCCAGCCCAGCTGGGACCTGTCGGCGCTCTACAAGGTGACCGGCGACGTCAGCGTCTACGCCCGCGTCGCCCGCGGCTTCCGCGGTCCGACCATCCAGGGCCGTTCGGCCGTGTTCAACGCCGACTTCACCACCGCGGACTCCGAGACGATCCTGTCGTGGGAAGCCGGCTTCAAGAGCCAGCTGCTGAACAACACCCTGCGCCTGAACGCTTCGGCCTTCACCTACAAGGTCGAGGACATTCAGCTGAACGGCAACGACAGCAACGGCAACGGCGTCCTGTTCAACGCCGACAAGGCCGAGGCCTACGGCATGGAAGCCGAGGCCCAGTGGCGCCCGATCGCCAACCTGACCCTGACCGCCGGCCTCTCGCTGCTGCACAGCGAGATCAAGGACAAGCGCGTCTACGCCCAGGTCTGCGCCCTCAACGGCGTGGTGGTCTGCACCGTGCAGAACCCGACCATCCAGGTCGGTTCGAACGTCTTCGCCCAGATCGACGGCCAGCCTCTGCCGAACGCGCCGGAGTACAACGTCGACTTCACCGCCCGCTACGAGCACCCGCTGGCCAACGGCGGCGCGCTGTTCGCGGCCACCGACTGGAACGTGCAGGGCTACACCAACTACGTCCTCTACAAGACCCGCGAGTTCTACTCCGAGGGCAACTTCGAGGGCGGGTTGAAGCTCGGCTACACCGCTCCGGGCGGCGCCTACGAAGTGGCCCTGTTCGGCCGCAACATCACCAACGAGAAGAACCTCAAGGGCGTGATCGAGAACTACATGGCCTCGGTCTTCAACGAGCCCCGCATCGTCGGCGTCTCGGTCAGCGCCAAGCTGCGCTGATCTGACCGCCTGACCTGAAAGAGCGCCCTCCGAGCCTGGCTCGGGGGGCGTTTTTCGTTCGGGAGAAGACCCCCTCAGTCGCTTCGCGACAGCTCCCCCAGAGGGGGAGCATCTGTGCTTCCAAGATCCTCCCCCTCTGGGGGAGGTGGGCCGAAGGGCCGGAGGGGGAGCTCGCCGCAGGCGCGCTACAGCGACTGCCCGTCGTCCACCGTGAACACCGACCCCGTCACCGCCCGCGAAGCGTCCGAGGCCAGGTACAGCGCGGTGGCTTCCAGGTCGCCGGTGTCCATCAGTCGCCGGCGCGGGAAGCCGGCGACGAGCTTCTGCCCGCCTTCGCTGTCGAACCAGGCGTCGTTGAGCTCGGTGCGGATGTAGCCGGGGCACAGCACGTTGACGTTGATGCCCTTGCTGGCCCACTCGCGGGCCAGGCTCTTGCCCATGTGGGCCGTGGCGGCCTTGGACGCGCAGTAGGCGGTGATGCCCGGCAGCACCTTGTGGGCCCCGATCGAGGCGACCAGCACCACCCGGCCGCGCGCCTCGACGCCGGCCTTGATCATCCGCCGCGCGCCTTCGCGGGCGGTCAGGAACACGCCCCGGGTGTTGACCCCCAGGATCTTGTCGAAGTCCTCGATGGCGATATCCAGCGCCGAGGCCCGGACGTTGATCCCGGCGTTGGCGATCACCGAGTTGGCCGGGCCCCAGGCGGTTTCCAGCGCGTCGTAGGCGGCGATCACCGAGGCTTCGTCCTCGACGTCCATCGAGACCGCCAGGGCCGCGCCGCCGGCCGCCTCGATCTCGCCGACCAGGGCCGCCAGCCGGTCGGCCCGCCGCGCCGCCACCGCCACCCGCGCGCCGGCCTTGGCGGCGGCCAGGGCCAGGTTGGCGCCGATGCCCGACGAGGCGCCGGTGATCAGGACGGTGCGGCCGGAAAGGTCGGTCATCGCGTATGCTCCCTCGGGTTTCGAGGGAGCATACGGTCGTTTGAAAGGCTTAGGCCAGCCCCGGGCCTTCGATCTTCACCACCGAGGCGAAGCTTGGACGGCGCTCGGGCAGGGCGATCTTCAGGCCCTTGCCGTCGCGGGTGAAGGGCAGGGGATCGCCGCCCAGCAGCGAGACCTTGCGCACCTCGCCGCCGGCATGCGGGGCGCCGGTCGCCAGGCTTTCGATGACCATCTCGCGGCCCGGCTCGACCAGCGGCAGCGCATAGATGGCGCCGGCCTTGGTGGTGAAGCGGATGTCGCGGGCTTCGAACGGCTTGGCGTCGCCCTCGTTCTGCATGCCTTCGACCAGGCGCGTGGGGCCCTCGCCGTAGATCTTCCACGGGCGGGTCGAGTAGATGGCCTCGCCGTTGACGGCGATCCAGCCGGCCATGTCGGCCAACACCTTGGCCTCCTTGTCGTCGATCGAGCCGTCGCCGCGCTGGGGGATCGACAGCATCAGCGTGCCGTTCTTGCTGACCACGTCGGTCAGGCGCTGGATCACGTCCTTGGCGGTCTTGTAGCCGTCGCGCTCATAGAGCCCGCGGTCGTAGTGCCAGTTGCCGATGCAGGTGTCGGTCTGCCAGGGCTCGTCGCGCAGCCGGTCGGAGAAGCCGCGCTCGACATCCTCGACGATGGCCTTGCGCTGGAAGGCGGTCAGCTTCTTGCCGGTGACCACCACGTCGGTCCTGCCGGTGCGGCGGACGGCCTGGTTGTAGAAATGCGCGGTCGCCTCCAGCCCGGCCCAGCCCAGGGGCAGGGCGTAGTTGTCGAAATAGACCATGTCGGGCTTGTAGCGATCGACCAGGTCGTTCTGGCGCAGCAGCCACTGATGCACGAAGGCGGGATTGTTGGCCGGCGGGGTCTCGATCCACTCGCCGTCGTGCTTGTCGTGCCAGGCGTTGGCTTCGGCGATGGAATTGATCCCGTCGGGGATCACCATGTTGGGGCCGGTGTAGAGCTCCTGCGGGTCCAGGCCCTCCCACCACTTGCCCTTGCCGTCGGCCTTCTTCAGGCGGAACGCGTCGTACCGCTGGCCCTTCAGCGGGCCCTCGGCGTCGTAGCCGTAGGCGGTCTGCCACCAGTGCCAGGCGTGGGCGGCGTGGTTGGAGACGGCGAACTTCATGCCGTGGCGGCGGGCGACCTTCTCCCAGGTCCCGACGATGTCGCGCTTGGGGCCGACGCGGGTCGAGTTCCAGGCGTGGTGGCGGCTGTCGAACAGGTCGAGATTGTCGTGGTGGTTGGCCATCGACATGAAGAACTTCGCGCCGGCGGCGACGTAGGTCTTCATCAGGGCTTCGGGATCCCAGGCGTCGGCCTTCCAGCGCGGGATGAACTCCATGAAGCCGAACTGCGTCGGGTGGCCGTAGGTCTTGACGTGGTGTTCGTAGAACGGGTTGCCCTGCTGGTACATCTGGCGGCCGTACCAGTCGCCGAACTCGGGCACGCATTGCGGGCCCCAGTGCGACCAGATGCCGAGCTTGGCGTCGCGGAACCAGTCCGGCGTCTTGTAGCCGGCCGCCAGCGACTCCCACGAAGCCTTGAAGGGACCGCGTGACGCGGCGAGGGCGGGCGAGGCGGCGAGGCCGGCGGTCGCGCCCAGCAGGGCGCGGCGGGTGAAGGGCATGGACTGGCTCACTTTTACTGGACCGGCGTCAGGCGCACGGCCGCGCCGCCGCTGGCGGCGAGTTTCAGGGTCAGGGTCGAGGCGGCGGAGACGGAGGGAGCCGAACCCTCGATACTGGTGGGGGTCGCGCCGTCCTGGCGGACGTCGGCCTTCCAGGATCCCTTGCCCAGGAAGCCGAGCGGGACCTTCACCGTCCGCGCGGTCTCGTTGTTCAGCGCGCCGATCCACCATTCGTCGCCCTTGCGGCGGGCGACGACGATCGACTGGCCGATCTCGCCGGTCACGTAGCGCACCTCGTCCCACGCCGTCGGCACGGCGGCGGCGAAATCGAGACCCGCGGGGCTTTCGGCATAGGTGTCGGGGCTGTCGGCGACGATGGTGAAGGGGCTGTCGTAGACCACGAACATCGCCAGCGCCTGGCCACGCGTGGTCTGCACGAAGGGCAGGCGGTCGCGGGGCTCGAACGCGGCGGGCTCGACATTGCGGAAGCCGCCGGGGGTGTAGTCCATCGGCCCTAGCAAGAGGCGCGTATAGGCCAGCATGACATTGTGGCTCGCGGTGATCCGCGCGCTCCACTTGTTGTACTCGGCCCCCAGCACGCCTTCCTGGGTCAGGTAGTGCGGATAGGTGCGGATCAGGCCCGTCGGGTGATAGGCGCCGTGCAGGTCGACCATCAGGTGGTGCTGGGCGGCCTTCTTCAGCAGGCGGTGGTAGAAGTCGACCATCTGTTGGTCGTCGCGGTCCATGAAGTCGACCTTGATCCCCTTGATCCCCCACTGCTCGTAGAGGGCCAGGGCCTCGTCCATCTGGGCGTCCAGGGCCTTCCAGTTCAGCCACAGCCAGACACCGACCTTCCTGTCGGCGCCGTAGGCGATCAGGCCCGGCAGGTCGAGTTCGGGCTTGGGGCGGGTGACGTCGACGCCCGGCCGCACCACCGAGGCGCCGCCGGCCCCGACGTTCCAGCCTTCGTCGATCAGCATGTATTCCAGGCCGTTGGTGGCGGCGAAGTCGATATAGGCCTTGATGGTCTGCGGGTTCATGCCGGCGTTCGGCACGGCCTTCAGCGTCGGGCCGTTCCACCAGTCCCAGGCGGCCTTGCCCGGCTTGATCCAGCTGGTGTCGGCGACGACGGAGGACGCGCTCAGCGTCGTCAGCAGGGTGTTCTCGACCAGTTGGCCGGCCTTGGGGGCGATCATGATCACCCGCCAGGGCGAGACGACGTCGGCGCCCAGGCGGGTCTTCACCGCCGTGCCAGAACCGTCGAGCCGCGGCGACAGCTTGACCGACACGCCCAGCCGACCATCGCCCCGGCCTGTCAGGTACATCCCCGCCCAGTCCTTCAGGTCGGCCTCGGCGATGGCGAAGGCGGCGTTGTCGCCCTGGCAGACCAGCGGCGCGTCGAACAGGTTGTGCTCGCGGAACCGCGAGGCCTGGACCGGGTCGAACTCGCCCTCGTGGCTGGTGCCGAACTTGCCGAGGTTCAGGCCGAAGCAGCCGTAGTCCTTGGGGAAGGAAAAGCCGGTCACCTCGTCGTTGACGTTGGTCGCCGCGGTCGCCTCCTGCTGGGGCAGCACATAGCGGAAGGCCGCGCCCTGGTCGTAGGCGCGGAAGATCACCCGCAAGCGGCGGCCGCCTTCCTCCTGGAAGTCGACGGCCAGTTCGTTGTGCTTCTGGACGACGCGGCTGACCTTGGCGGCGGGCAGGTCGTAGGCGTCCTCGCCGCTGCCGCTCTCCGCGCCGACGATCTTGGCGCCATAGGAAAAGCGGCCGCCCTTCGAGAGCTCCAGGCCCAGGCCCGAGGGCGCGATCAGGGTCTTGCCCTTGTAGGCGACGGCGTAGCGCGCCTGTCCCGACTCGTCGGAGACTTGGATCGAGACGGCGCCGTCGGGGGAGGAAAGGGTGCGGGTTTCGGCCGAGACGTTTGCGCCATACAGCGCTGTCAATGCAGCGCCCGCCAGCAGCGCGTTCCGAACCACCCCCATTGCAACGTCTCCCTAAAATTCGTTGTCTCAGTGTTTGTCGTATTAATTAGACCGTGTATGCATCGGCGTCGAGCTTTCGATACCGGTAACATCCAGGCGGCTCGCAGACCGCCCAAAGCAAGGAAGAGCGGGGGAGCATGAACACCAGGACCCTGACCATCGCCCTGATGGCGACCACCCTTCTGTCGGCTCCGGCCTTCGCCGCCGACAGTCCCAAGAGCACCGCCCATCCGGCGCTGTGGCCCGCGGCCAAGAGCCAGGGCCTGGTCGACCCGGCCACCGAAGCCTTCGTCGACGGCCTGCTGGCCAAGATGACGCTGGAGGAGAAGGTCGGCCAGATGATCCAGGCCGACACCGCCTCGATCAAGGCCGAGGATCTCAAGACCTATCCGCTGGGTTCGATCCTGGCCGGCGGCAGCTCGCCGCCCCTGGGCGCGCCCGACCGCTCGCCGGTCGGCCCCTGGGTCGACACCGTCAAGGCTTTCCGCGACGCCGCCGCCCAGCGCGGCGGGACCAACATCCCGCTGATGTTCGGCATCGACGCCGTGCACGGCAACAACAACCTCGTCGGCGCCACGCTGTTTCCGCACAACATCGCCCTGGGCGCCGCCCACGATCCTGAACTGATCCGCAAGATCGGCGCCGCCACGGGCCAGGAGACAGCGGTGTCAGGCTTCGACTGGGCCTTCGGTCCGACCCTGGCCGTGCCGCGCGACGACCGCTGGGGCCGCACCTACGAGGGCTATTCGGAAGACCCCGCGATCGTCCGCCAGTACGCCCGCGAGATGATCCTGGGCCTGCAGGGCGCCGTCAGCGAGGGCCAGGCCCTGCAGAAGGGCCACGTGGCGGCCAGCGCCAAGCACTTCCTGGGCGACGGCGGCACCACCAACGGCAAGGACCAGGGCGACACGCAGGTCTCCGAGCAGGACCTGATCCGCCTGCACGCCCAGGGCTACGTTCCGGCCATCAACGCCGGGACCATGACCATCATGGCCTCGTTCAACAGCTGGAACGGCCAGAAGATGCACGGCAACAAGTCGCTGCTGACCGACGTGCTGAAGGGCCGCATGGGCTTCGACGGCTTCATCGTCGGCGACTGGAACGGCCACGGCCAGGTCGAGGGCTGCACGCCGACCAACTGCGCCCAGGCCGCCAATGCGGGCCTGGACATGTACATGGCCCCCGACAGCTGGAAGGGCCTCTATGACAACCTGCTGGCCCAGGCGAAGTCGGGCGAAGTGCCGATGGCGCGCATCGACGACGCCGTGCGCCGCATCCTGCGCGTGAAGGCCAAGCTTGGCCTCTTCCGCGCCGACCGTCCGTGGGAAGGCCGCGAGGGCGTGCTCGGCAACGCCGACCACCGCGCCATCGCCCGCGAGGCTGTGGCCAAGTCGCTGGTGCTGCTGAAGAACAACGGCGGCGTGCTGCCGATCAAGTCGTCGGCCAAGGTGCTGGTGGCCGGCTCGGGCGCCGACGACATCGGCCAGCAGTCGGGCGGCTGGACCCTGTCGTGGCAGGGCACCGACAACAAGAACAGCGACTTCCCCAACGCCCAGTCGATCTATTCGGGCTTCAAGGACGCGGTCGAGGCCTCGGGCGGCAGCGCGACGCTCAGCGTCGACGGCAGCTTCACCGACAAGCCCGATGTCGCCGTCGTGGTGTTCGGCGAGCAGCCCTACGCCGAGGGCGTGGGCGACCTGAAGTCGCTCGAGTACCAGCAAGGCGACAAGACCGACCTGGCGTTGCTCAAGAAGCTGAAGGCCCAGGGCGTGCCGGTGGTCGCCGTGTTCCTGTCGGGCCGTCCGCTGTGGGTGAACCCCGAGATCAACGCCTCGGACGCCTTCGTGGCCGCCTGGCTGCCGGGCTCGGAAGGCGGCGGCATCGCCGACGTGCTGGTCGGCGACGCCGCCGGCAAGCCGCGCCGCGACTTCAACGGCAAGCTGTCGTTCAGCTGGCCCAAGACCGCCGCGCAGTTCTCGCTGAACAAGGGCGACAAGGCCTACGCGCCGCTGTTCGCCTACGGCTACGGCCTGACCTACAAGGCCGGCCGGACCGTGCCCAAGCTGTCGGAAGTCTCGGGCGTCACCGCCGTCGCGGCCAATGACAGCAACTACTTCGTCGGCGGCAAGACCCCGGCGCCGTTCGAGTTCCGCCTGCTGCCGACCACCTCGGTGCACATCAAGCCGGTCGACGCCGGCAACGTGCAGGAAGCCGGCCGCCAGCTGACCTTTGCCGGCGGCGTGCCCGCCGCGGCCGAGATCGCGGGCGACAAGGCCTTCGACCTGACCTTCCAGACCAACGCCGAGATCGCCCTGCAGGTGAACTGGCGCGTCGACGCCGCTCCGTCGGCCAAGACGACGCTGGGCATCGGCGCGGGCAAGCTCGACGTCACCTCGGTGCTGTCGGGCGCCAAGGTCGGCGAGTGGACCAGCCTGAAGGTGCCGCTGAAGTGCTTCCAGGCCGCCGGCACGGACGTGACCAAGGTCGAGGCCCCGTTCTCGCTGGCCACGGCCGGGAGCCTGGCCGTCTCGATCAGCGGCGTGAAGCTGACCACCGACCCGACCGGCACGACCTGCCCGGCCAAGGCGGACTGATCGACTTTGCGGAAATAGAGGGCGTCATCCCGGAAAGCCCGAAGGGCTTATCCGGGACCTAGGGGCCGGCGCACTGCGTCGGCCGCCGCCGGGCGGGGGATCCATCCGCCGAGCCCAGTCGCCTGGGTCCCGGGTCTGCGGCGCCAGGCGCCTTCGCCCGGGATGACGATTTTAGTTGTGATCAAGCGGAGACCTCGCGTGCGTCTGACCCGTCACCTGCTCGCCGGGGCCGCCGCCCTGGCTATCGTATCGCCCGCCGCTGCGGCCCCGCTGCTGGCCTCGGTGTTCACCGACCACGCCGTGCTCCAGCGGGACCACCCGATCGCGGTCTGGGGCGTCGCCGCGCCGAACGCCGCCGTCTCCATCGATCTCTCCGGCCAGTCCGTGGCCGCCACGGCTGATGCGAGCGGCCGCTGGAGCGCGCAACTGCCGGCCCGTCCGGCGACCGGCCAGCCCCTGACCTTGACGGTCAAGGCGGGCGCCGAGGTCCAGACGATCTCCGACCTCCTGATGGGCGACGTCTGGCTGTGCTCGGGCCAGTCGAATATGGAGTACCCGCTGCGCCGCGCCCTCAACGGCGAGGTCGAGGCCGCGGCGGCCACTGACCCGCACGTGCGCCTGCTGCAGACCGGCCGCACCAGCCTGCCCAACCCCACCGATACGCTGCCTGCCCAGGCTGTCTGGAAGACCTCCAGCTACGACAGCGCCAACAACTTCTCGGCCGCCTGCTATTTCATGGGCCGCGACATCCGCAAGAGCACCCATGCTCCGATCGGCTTGATCGACGCCACCTGGGGCGGCTCGATCATCCAGGACTGGATCAGCGGTCCGGGCCTCAAGGCGCTGGGCGGCTATGACGAGGGCCTGTCGGTGCTGGCCGACTACGCCAGCGACCCCGCCAAGGGCATGGCCCGCTGGGGCGCGATGCTCGACCGCTGGGCCGCCAAGGTCGAGCCGCACGCGGCGGACTGGGCCAAGCCCGACTTCGACGACCGCGCCTGGGCGACCATGCCTGCCGAGCAATTCTGGGAGACCAATCCGGGCCTGGAAACCTTCGACGGCACGATCTGGCTGCGCGCCGAGATCACCCTGACCAAGGCCCAGGCCGCTGCCCAAGCCAAGGGGGGCTCGACCCTGGTGCTCGGGCCCATCGACGACATGGACACCACCTTCGTCAACGGCCGCCAGGTCGGCTCGCAGGAAGGGTGGGACTTCAAGCGCGCCTACGCCCTGCCGGCCGGAACCCTGAAGGCCGGCCGCAACGTCGTCGCCATCCGCGCCGTCGACACGGGCGGCGGCGGCGGCGCCTGGGGGCCCGCCAAGGACAAGGGCCTGAAGCTGGCCGACGGCTCGTTCGTCCCGATGGGCGGAACCTGGCGCTACAAGGTCTCGACCAGGCTCTCCGACACCGGCCTGCCGCCGCACGCGCCGTGGCTGGGCGCGTCGGGCCTGTCGACCCTGCACAACGGCATGATCGCGCCGCTGGTCCCTTACGGCGTCAAGGGCTTCGCCTGGTACCAAGGCGAGTCGAACGTCACCGAGGCCAAGGAATACGCCCGCCTGATGCCGGCCCTGATCGCCGACTGGCGGCGGGCCTTCGCCGCGCCCGACGCGCCGTTCCTGATGGTGCAACTGGCCGCCTTCGGTCCGCAGGTCGACAAGCCGGGCGTCTCGCGCTGGGCCGAACTGCGCGATGTCCAGCGTCGCACGGTCGCGGCCGATCCGACGACGGGCCTGGCCTCGGCCGTCGACCTGGGCTCGCCCTACGACATTCACCCGGCCGACAAGCTGCAGGTCGGCCTGCGCCTTGGCGGTCTGGCCCGCAAGCTGGCCTATGGCGAGGCCCTGAACGCTTCGGGCCCCGCGCCGGTCACGGCCGTGCGCGACGGCGGCGACATCGTCGTCACGCTCGACCAGCCGGCGGTGGTCTACGGCTCGGGACGCCCGGCCGGGTTCGAACTGTGCGACGCGCCGGAGTCATGCCGCTTCGTCGACGCCGCGGTGGAGGGCGACAAGATCCGCCTGAGCGTTCCCGCCGGCTATGCGGCGGTGAAGGTCCGCTTCGCCTGGGCCGACAGTCCGGTGCTGAACCTCTATGGCCAGAACCGCCTGCCCGCGACGCCGTTCGAACTGGTGGTGAAGTAGGGGAGAGCGCTCGCCTATCCGGCCGACGCCCGGCAGGCCTGAAGGAACGGCTCCAGTTCGGCCGCGGCGCCCAGGCCGGGGACCTCCCAGCTGTCGTCGCCTTGCGTCACCTTCAGCGGGCGGCCGGCCAGCAGGGTTCGCAGGGCCGGATCGTCCGAGGCGACCTGGGCGTAGAAGTTCATGCCGTCGCCGGCCATGGCCAGCAGCGCCGGCAGGGTGCGGGCCGCGTCGCCTTCGCCGAAGGTGACGGTCACCCGCTCGCCCTCCTGGCCGTCGACGCCGGCAGGGCCGCCGATCTCGATGCGCCCATGCTCGTCGCAATCGATGCGAAGCAGGCGGTCGTCGCTTTCGGGCAGGCCGTACTGCACGCTCTGGCCGGGCATGGCCGTGTTCCAGCGATAGCCGCTGTCGGGCTCGGCGCCCGGCTCGGGGCCCAGCTCGGGGGAGGGCGTGCTCGCGCCGGCGGCTGGGGCGTCCTTCACCGGCGTCGCCGGCAGCGGCGCCTTTGGCTTGGCGCCGCCGTCACAGGCGCCGAGAGCCGCCGCGGCGACCGCGGCCAGAATCCAGATCCGCATTCGTCCCCCAAACACCAACCAGGCCGTGAGCCTAGGGGCGCGTCTCGCGCCGATCCACCCGAAGTTGACGCCTGCGCCACGCGATCGCGAGCGCGCGTTCGCCGAAAATGGGCTCCAGCCCAGCTCGTTAACCAGCAACCCCTTGCGGCATAAGGCTTTCCCTCTTCGAAAGGAGGCCCGCCGCTTGACTGATCGCACCTGCGAAGAACTGGCCGAACTTTGGCGAGCGGTGTTCGGTGAGGCGCCGCCGATCATCACCGACCGTGAGCTCACCGTAGAGGTCTTGGTGCGCTGTCTGCCGGCCGCCGAACCCTATGCTCCACAAGCTGCTCCCATGGCTCAGCTTGATCGCGAGGCGTCCTGAGGCGGGGATAGGCAGGATCTATCTTCGGAACTGATTTTATCGATTGGACCTATTTGCTGCATCGCGATACCTACGACGCATCCTTTTCCAACGGAGCGTCCCATGTCGCTGATCAACACCACGATCAAATCCTTCACCGCCCAGTCGTACAAGGACGGCAAGTTCGTCACGGTCAGCGACGCCGACACCAAGGGCAAGTGGTCGGTCTTCTTCTTCTACCCGGCCGACTTCACCTTCGTGTGCCCGACCGAACTGGAAGACCTGGCCGACAACTACGACGTCTTCACCCGCCTGGGCGTCGAGATCTACGCCGTGTCGACCGACACCCACTTCTCGCACAAGGCCTGGCACGACAGCTCGCCGGCCATCGGCAAGATCAAGTACCACATGGTCGGCGACCCCTCGGGCGCGATCACCAACAACTTCGAGATCATGCGTCCGGGCGTCGGCCTGGCCGACCGCGGCACCTTCCTGGTCGACCCGGAAGGCGTGATCCAGTTCATGGAAGTCACCGCCGAAGGCATCGGCCGCAACGCCATCGAACTGCTCCGCAAGATCAAGGCCGCCCAGTACGTCGCCTCGCACCCGGGCGAAGTCTGCCCGGCCAAGTGGGAAGAGGGTGAAAAGACCCTGGCCCCGTCGCTCGACCTCGTCGGCAAGATCTAAGACGACCCTGTACTGACTACCCGCGCCGCCGCTTCGCTCCTTCTGGAGCGGCGGCGCACCCCTCGATCGTTCGCCGCGTTCGATCCTCCCCCGAAAATCGAACGCACTTCCTCCTCCCCCTAGTTTTCTGGGAGCCCGTCATGCTGGACGCTGGTCTGAAGACCCAACTGAGCACCTATCTGCAGAACCTGCGCCAGCCGATCGAACTGGTCGCCTCGCTGGGCGAGGACAAGGGCTCCAAGGACATGCTGGCCCTGCTGGAAGACGTCGTCGCGACGTCCGACAAGGTCAGCCTCAACCTCTCGGGCGACGACGCCCGCAAGCCCTCGTTCGCCATCACCCGCGCTGCGGGCGATGCAGATGTCCGCTTCGCCGGCCTGCCGCTCGGCCACGAGTTCACCTCGCTGGTGCTGGCGCTGCTGCACGTCGGCGGCCACCCGCCGCGCCTCGACGCCGAGGTGATCGAGCGCATCAAGGGCCTGGACGGCGACTACAGCTTCGAGACCTACTTCTCGCAGTCCTGCCAGAACTGCCCCGACGTCGTGCAGGCGCTCAACACCATGAGCGCGCTGAACCCGCGCATCCGCCACGTCGCCATCGACGGCGCTCTCTTCCAGGCTGAAGTTGAAGAGCGCCAGGTCATGGCCGTGCCGACCATCCTGCTGAACGGCCAGCCGTTCGGCCAGGGCCGCATGGAGGTCGAGCAGATCCTGGCCAAGCTCGACACCGGCGCCGAAGCCCGCGCCGCCGAGAAGATCAAGACCAAGGACGCCTTCGAGGTGCTGGTCATCGGCGGCGGTCCCGCCGGCGCGGCCGCGGCCGTCTACGCCGCCCGCAAGGGCATTCGCACCGGGGTCGCCGCCGAGCGCTTCGGCGGCCAGGTGCTCGACACCATGGCCATCGAGAACTTCATCTCGGTGCAGCACACCGAAGGCCCCAAGCTGGCCACGGCGCTGGAACAGCACGTCAAGCAGTACGACGTCGACGTGATGAACCTGCAGAAGGCCGTCGGCCTGGTCGGCCCCAAGACCGAGGGCGGCCTGATCGAGGTCAAGCTCGAGAACGGCGCCAGCCTGAAGTCGCGCACCGTGATCCTGTCCACCGGCGCCCGCTGGCGGAACGTCAACGTGCCCGGCGAGGCGCAGTACAAGAACAAGGGCGTGGCCTACTGCCCGCACTGCGACGGTCCGCTGTTCAAGGGCAAGCGCGTGGCGGTGATCGGCGGCGGCAACAGCGGCGTCGAGGCGGCCATCGACCTGGCCGGCATCGTCGCCCACGTCACCCTGATCGAGTACGACAGCCAGCTGCGCGCCGACGCCGTTCTGCAGCGCAAGCTCGCCAGCCTGCCGAACGTCAAGATCGTCACCTCGGCCATGACCACCGAGATTCACGGCGACGGCGCCAAGGTCAACGGCCTGTCCTACAAGGACCGCAACCACGACACGGCCCACCGCGTCGATCTGGAAGGCGTGTTCGTGCAGATCGGCCTGGTGCCCAACACCGAGTGGCTGAAGGACTCGGGCGTGGCTCTGTCCAACCGCGGCGAGATCGAAGTCGACTACCGCGGCGAGACGACCATGCCGGGCGTCTTCGCGGCCGGCGATGCGACCACCACGCCGTACAAGCAGATCATCATCGCCATGGGCGAGGGCGCCAAGGCCTCGCTGTCGGCCTTCGACTACCTGATCCGCCTCCCTGCGGAGCAGGCCGAAGCCGCCTGATCGGATCTACCCTTTCCCTCTCTCTTTGAGAGAGGGATTTAGGCGCTTTACGCCACCGCCGCCTGGATGCCCGCCAGCAGGTTGGCCGCGGTGATCGGCTTGGCCACGTGCAGGTCGGCGCCGGCGGTCAGGGCCTCGTTGCGGTGCTTCATCAGGGCGTTGGCGCTGAGCATGATGATCGGCGTGCGCACCGCCCCGCGCTCGACCTCCAGAGCGCGGATGGCGCGCGTCGCCGTCAGGCCGTCCATGCGCGGCATCTGCATGTCCATCAGCACGATGTCGAAACGGCCGTCCCCGAAGGCGGCGACGGCCTCGAAGCCGTCGCCCACGGTGACCACGTCGGCGCCCTGGGTCGCCAGGATCAGCTGGGCCACCCGCTGGTTGGTGGGATGATCCTCGACCAGCAGCACGCGAAGCGGGTGGTCGGGCAGGGCGATCGGCTCGGGCGGCGGCGGCTCGGCGCTGACCTCGACGGCTTCCTGCAGGCGCGGAAGGCTCAGCGAGAAGGTGAAGCGGCTGCCGATCCCGGGGCGCGAGGTCGCCGAGATCTCGCCGCCCATCATCTCGACCAGCGAGCGGCAGATCGAAAGCCCAAGGCCCGTGCCGCCGAAGCGGCGGCTGATCGACTCGTCGGCCTGGCTGAAGCGGGTGAACAGTCCCGCGGCCTGGTCGGCGTCGAAGCCGATGCCCGTGTCCTCGATCTCGAAGGTCAGGTGGGTCTCGCCGTGGGCCTCGGTCGCCGCGACGCGCAGGACGATCCCGCCCTGGTCGGTGAACTTGATGGCGTTCGACAGCAGGTTGCCGATCACCTGGCTCAGGCGCATGCCGTCGCCCAGGTGGCGGCCGCCGGTGATGGGCGGCCGCTCGATGGCGAAGGTCAGGCCCTTCTCCTGCGCGCGCCGGCGCATAACCTCGACGCCGGGACGCAGGGCCTGGTCGAGGTTGAACGACCGCTTCTCCAACTGCAGCTGGCCGGCCTCGATCTTGGAGACGTCCAGGAAGTCCGACACCAGCCGTTCCAGCGTCGCGCCCGAGTCGCGGACCAGGGCGATCATCTCGGCCTGTTCGGGCGTGAGGGCGGTGCGCGACAGGGCGTCGACAATGCCGATGACGCCGTTCAGCGGCGTGCGGATCTCGTGGCTGATATTGGCCAGGAAGTCGGACTTGGCCCGGCTGGCCGCCTCGGCCGCCGCCTTGGCCTCGATCAGCTGGCGCTCTGCCGCCACCCGGTCGGTGACGTCGCGGGCCACGCCATAGATGCGGTCGCCCGCGCGCTGGGCCCGCCATTCCAGGGTGCGGTAGTGGCCGTCGGCGTGGCGATAGCGGTTGATGAAGCCCCGGACCGGATCGCCTTCCTTGCGGTTCTCGACCTCGACGACGCTGTCGCGCGTGCCGGGCATGTCGTCGGGATGGACGAGCCGCAGCAGGGGCTGGCCTTCCATGTCCTCGGGACGATGACCCAGCTTGGTCTGCCAGGATCGGCTGGCCTTCAGCACGGTGCCTTCCAGATCGCGGATGATCAGCAGGTCCAGCGAGACCTCGAAGAAGGTGCTGGCGTCCACCAGCAGGGCGTCGCGAGCCGATGCTTCCGCCATTTATCGAAGTCCCCGAAACGCCGACTAGAGTTCAGCCTAGCGCATCAAGGTTAAATTCCAATATCCGCAATCCATTGCATATTTAGTCGCGCGAATGGGTCCTGATTTCGGAATGCTCTTTTGGCGATAGCTGAATTGAGTTTCGGTATTCGGAGAACTGTTTGGCGCCTTGAGAGGCGCCGGAAAGGCGGAGGGGGTCTTCTAGACCGGCTCCGCCCAACCCTTGGCCACATAGGCCGCCGCCACCGCCTCGGCGATCTTGATGCCGTCGACGCCCGCCGACAGGATCCCGCCGGCATAGCCCGCGCCTTCGCCGGCCGGGAACAGGCCGGCGGTGTTGAGGCTCTGCAGGTCCTTGCCGCGCGTGATGCGGATCGGCGAGGAGGTGCGGGTCTCGACGCCCGTCATCAGCACGTCGGGATGGTCGTAGCCGGCGATCTGGCGGCCGAACACCGGCAGGGCCTCGCGCATGGCCTCCAGCACGAACGGCGGCAGACATTCGGCCAGATCTGTCATCTTGATGCCCGGCTTGTAGGAAGGCGAGACCTCGCCCAGCGCCTCGGACGGGCGGCCGGCCAGGAAGTCGCCGACCTTCTGGGCCGGGGCCTTGTAGTCGCCGCCGCCGGCGGTGAAGGCGAGGGACTCCCACTTGCGCTGGAACTCGATGCCGGCCAGCGGGTGACCCGGATAGTCGCGCTCGGGATCGATGGCCACGACGAAGCCGGAATTGGCGTTGCGCTCGTTGCGCGAATACTGGCTCATGCCGTTGGTCACCACCCGGTTCGGCTCCGAGGTCGCCGCCACCACCGTGCCGCCCGGGCACATGCAGAAGCTGTAGACCGTGCGGCCGTTGGAGCAGTGGTGCGACAGGCTGTAGTCGGCAGCCCCCAGGTCCGGGTGGCCGGCGCAGGCGCCGAAGCGGGCCTTGTCCATCCACGACTGCGGGTGCTCGATGCGCACGCCGATCGAGAACGGCTTGGCCTCGATGTGGACGCCGCGGTCGTGCAGGGTCTGGAAGGTGTCGCGCGAGGAGTGGCCGACGGCCAGCACCACGTGCTCGGTCTCCAGGTACTCGCCGGTCGAAAGATGCAGGCCCTTGAGCTTGCGCTGGCCGTCTTCGTCCGCCTCGATCTCGAAGTCGGTCACGCGGTGCTGCCAGCGGTACTCGCCGCCCAGGCCCTCGATCAGGGCGCGGATGTTCTCGACCATGTGCACCAGGCGGAAGGTGCCGATGTGCGGATGGGCCTCGGTCAGGATCTCCTCGGGCGCGCCGGCGGCGACGAACTCCTCCAGCACCTTGCGGCCCAGGAAGCGCGGATCCTTGATCTGGCTGTAGAGCTTGCCGTCCGAGAAGGTGCCAGCGCCCCCTTCGCCGAACTGCACGTTCGACTCCGGGTTCAGCTCGCTCTTGCGCCACAGGGCCCAGGTGTCCTTGGTCCGTTCGCGCACCACCTTGCCGCGGTCCAGGATGATCGGCTTGAAGCCCATCTGGGCCAGCACCAGCCCGGCGAACAGGCCGCAGGGACCGGCGCCGATCACCACCGGACGCGGGCCGTCGAAGCCTTCCGGCGCGCGGGCGGTGAAGCGATAGGCGGTGTCGGGCGTCGGGCGGATCTGGTGGTCGCCCTTGAAGCGCTCCAGCACGGCGGCCTCGTCGCGCAGGGCCACGTCCACCGTGTAGACCATCAGGATCGCGGACTTCTTGCGGGCGTCGTGCGCCCGCCGCCAGAGCTTGACCTCCAGGAGGTCGGCCGGGTCGACGCCAAGGCGCGCGCAAATGGCCGGAGCCATGGCCTCCGGCGGATGGTCCAGGGGCAGCTTCAGTTCGGAAAGACGCAGCATGGCGCGGGTTTAGCGGGTCGCGGCCCTTCGCGCCATGGGGAGCGGCCGCGACATCGGCGTTGCTGGCGGGGCCGCCCCGACCTAGCTTCAACGCATGGCGTCCCAACAGGATATTCTCGTCTCTCCGAGCGGGCTCTGGCGGTCGCGGGAGTTCGGCCATGAACCGCCGCTGCCCAAGCCCTTCAAGGTGAGGCTCGACGCCGCGATCTCGCACGTCTGGGCGGGCGTGGTCGATGAGCCGGGGCACGCGTTTGACGGCCGGGCCGTCTATCTCTCTCAGCGCAGGGCCGAGTGGGACGGCGAGGTCGACGTCGAGGTCTCGCCGAGAGCCCAGGATGGCTACTTCACCGGATCAGGCCAGGTGAGTTTCAGGCTGCCGAGTCCGGTGGGGGAAGGGGCTCCGCCTGCCGCAGGTTCCGCCGCCGGAGCCGCGCCCCATGACCGGCTGCTGGCCCTGTGGGCGAAGCGGGGGCAGGGCTATCGCCGCCACGTCGCGCATGGCGCTGCCGAGGTCGCATCGCTGGCCGCGCACTATGGCGTGCGTCTTCCCGACGATTTTCGCGACTACCTGATCCACGCCTGCTCGACCCGTCGACGACGGCGGGGTCATGGACGAGTTCGGCAACGCCTGGTGGGGCCTCGAACGGATCCGGTCCCTGGTCGAGGAGTGCGGCGCGCCGAAAGCGGATGATGCTGTGGCCGTAACGTCGGCCGCCAGTGCGCTGCTTTTCGCCGACACGCTGATCTGGTGTTCGGCCTGGGGCGTCTGCTGCAAGGAGGGGCCCGACTTCGGACGTGTCTTCCTGGTGTCGGACGGAGAGCGGTTCGTCGCCGACAGCTTCGCCGAGTTCGTCGCGCGATACCTGGAAGACGACCGCGCCCTTTATTGAGCGCGGTCGCGCCTAGGGTCTGGCCTCAATTGGCGTGCAAAGAAACGTGTCTTCCCGGCCGGAGGAGCGCGTCAGCGATCCGTAGAGCCGGGATCTCCCACGTTGGCAGGTTCTGAACTGTGGGAGATCCCGGCGCTCCGCTGCGCTACGGCCGGGATGACAACTACTATAAGTTATTGAAACAGATAACTCATTGCCCTCGTCCAATTGAGTACAGACCCTACACCGCCAGCCGCTTCAGCCGCTCGCGCAGGTCCACCAGTTCGGGCATCGGCGTGTCGAGTCGGCAGAAGAACTGCTCGGCCACGCCCAGGGCCTGCTCGCGCATGGCGTCACCGGCGTCGGTCAGCGAGATGATCACCCGCCGCTCGTCGTCGGGATCGCGGCTGCGCACGATCAGGCCGGCGCCCTCCAGCCGTTTCAGCAGGGGGGTCAGGGTGCTGGACTCAAGGTCCAGCGCCTGGCCCATCTCGCCGACGGTGCGCGGGCTGTGCTCCCACAGCACCAGCATGGCCAGGTACTGCGGATAGGTCAGGCCCAGGGCGTCCAGCAGCGGCCGGTACAGGCGCGTGACCCGGTTGGCCGCGCTGTAGAGCGCAAAGCAGAGCTGGCGGTCGAGGCGCAACACCTCGACCGCTTTGTCCAGGGCTATGTCGGCGTCCGAGGTCATGCAGCCTTTACGTTGAGGGCGACATCGATGTTGCCGCGGGTGGCGTTGGAATAGGGGCAGACCTGGTGCGCCGTGGCAACCAGGGCTTCGGCCTCTTCCTGCGAAAGGCCCTGGGTTTCGACTTCCAGCGCCACTTCCAGCTTGAAGCCGACCTCTTGCGCGGCGAGGCCCACGACGCCGGTGACGGTCGAGCTGGTCAGCGGGATCTTCTTCTGGCGGGCCACGAAGGCCATGGCGCTCTGGAAGCAGGCAGCGTAGCCGGCCGCGAACAGCTGCTCGGGATTGGTGCCGTCTTCCTTGCCGCCCAGGGCCTTGGGCATGGCCAGGCGCACGTCCAGCAGGCCGTCGTTGCTGCGGACGCCGCCTTCGCGGCCGCCGGTGGCCGTGGCGCGGGTTTGGTAGAGAGTGCTCATCGGGTTCGCTCCTGCGACTGAATTGGTGAGAGCGATTTAATCGTGCGCGATATAACTTCAAGGGCGGCGTCGCGATTTTTTTCGCGGCGGCCTGGAAGATGCTGACACGCCTGGGACGGGCGCGGTGGCCTGGCCCTTGATCTTCGCGGCTTCGGCAGGCCAGTTTCGCCGCGCGATAAGAAAAGGGGGAGGGGCCGTGCGATCCTGGATTCTGACGACCGGCCTGGCGGCGGCGATGGTTCTGGCTGGTCCGGCCTGGACGAAAGGGGCCGCGTCCAGCCTCGACACCGCCGACGTCGACCTGTTCTACCGGCTCTACGATCAGGCAGGCGGCCGCCCCAGCGCCGAACAGCTTCAGGCCGGCTATATCGACGCGGGCTCGCCGGGCCTGCGCACCTTCTTCGATGCTCGCCGCACGACCGCGACCCGGCTGGCCGAGGCCATCGCCGCACGGCCTGAACTGTACCGGAAGGCTCGCGCCTGCGCCGATGTGCTGCCCAAGGTGAAGGGGCGGGTGGATACGGCTCTGGGCAAGTTCACCGCGCTCTATCCGCAGGCGCGCGTGCCCACGGTCACCGTGGCGGTCGGCCGCGGCAAGCCGGTGGCGATCGGCAGTCCGGTCACCGGCGTCCAGGTCGGGCTCGAGGCCCTGTGCGCCACCGAGTTCATGAACCCCGACACCGAGAGCCGCTTCGTCGGCGTGCTGCTGCACGAGTACGCCCATGCCCAGCAGAACCCGCTGCTGACCGAGAAGGAAAATCCCACCGTGCTGGAGACGGCCCTGCTCGAAGGCGGCGCCGAGTTCGTCACCGAGCTGCTGATCGGCCGGCCCGCCTACGTCTATTTCGAGCCCCTGACCAAGGGCCGCGAGCGCGAGATCGAGACCGCCTTCGCCGCCGACCTCGACAAGACCGATCTGTCGGCCTGGTTCTACAACTCCACGCCCGAGAAGCCCGCCGATCTCGGCTACTGGACCGGCTACCGCATCGCCAAGGCCTACTACGCCAGGGCCCGCGACAAGCGCGCGGCCCTGCGCGACATCCTCACCGTGTCCGACGCCCGCGCCTTCCTCGCCGCCAGCGGCTGGACGCCGGGGATGACGCTGGAGTGACCATGGGGGCGCTTGCCCCCGCCGTCGCTTCGTGTCCCACTTCGCTCGTCGGGACGTGAAGAGGTGAAGACCCATGTTCAGGCTCATGCCGCTCTCGGTGGCCGCCGTCGTGCTCGTCGTTCCCGCCGCCGCCCTGGCCCACCACGGCTGGAGCGCCTACGACGCCGACAAGACCCTCAAGATCACCGCGCCGCTGACCGACGTCAGCTGGGGCAATCCCCACGGCGCGGCCAAGGTGCGCCACGCGGGCAAGGACTGGGACGTGGTGCTGGCCCCGGTCGCCCGCATGGAGGCGCGGGGCCTGTCGCGCGAGATGCTGACCTCGGGCAAGGCGGTCACGCTCGAGGGTTATCCGCGCAAGGACGGCGTGGCCGAGATGCGCATCGAGCGCGTCACGGTCGACGGCAAGACGGTCGAGCTGCGTTAGGTGGAGCTGGTCTCGGCGCTGCAGGACTCCGCGTTCGGGGCCTGGGCGCGGGGCTCGGCCTACGCCTATCCGCTGGCCAACCTGCTGCACCTGGCGGGCCTTGTCCTGCTGGTCGGGGGCGTTGGCCTGCTCGACCTGCGGCTGGCGGGCGCCTTTCGGGCGCTGCCGGTCGCGGCCCTGTCGCGGGTGCTGACGCCGATGGCCGCGGCCGGGCTGGCGCTGATGGCGCCCACGGGCCTTGTCCTGTTCGCGGCCGACGCCGAGGCCCTGGCCGGCTCTGCCGTGTTCCGCTGCAAGCTCGTGCTGATCGTCGTCGCCCTGGCCAACGCCGTCGCCTTCCGCCTGCTGTGGAGCGCTCGCCTGTCGGCCTGGGACGCCGCCGCGCCGCCGGCGGCCCGGCTCATGGCGCTGGCCTCGCTCGGGCTGTGGGTCGCGGTCGGGGTTCTGGGACGCCTGATCGCCTACGCCTGAAGCGGAACCCGCCGCCAAGCCTGGCCGTTGCAGGGGCGGTGACGGGAGGAGCCGCCTTGGACGCAAACGCCGCCTATGGTCGGGCCCTGGCCCGCGCGTTCGGCGGGGCGCTGCTGTTCTCGTTTCCGCTGCTGATGACCATGGAGATGTGGTCGCTGGGCATGGCGGTCGAGCGGACGCGGCTGCTGGCCTTTCTGCTGCTGTCGCTGCCCATGCTGCTGGGGCTTTCCTACTACGCCGGGTTCGAGCCGACCTTCCGCCTGAGGGACGAGGTGCTGGACGCGCTGGCCGCCTTCGGCGTCGGCTTCCTGCTGGCCGGGGTGCTGCTGGCGGTGTTCGGCGTGCTCTTCCGGCAGGGGCTGTCCTTGCAGGCCGATCTCGGCAAGGTCGCGCTCTGCGCGGTTCCAGGCGCGATCGGCGCCTTGGTGGCCGGCAAGCAGCTGGGCGAGGGCGCTCCCAGCACGCACGAAAAGGAGCGGGCCGGCACGCTGGGCGAGATCTTCCTGATGGCGGTCGGCGCGCTGTTTCTCGCCTTCACCGTCGCCCCGACGGAGGAGATGATCCTGATCGCCTACCAGATGGGCCCCTTGCAGGCCCTGCTGCTGATGGCGCTGTCGGTGCTGCTGCTGCACGTCTTCGTCTACCGGCTGGGCTTTCCCGGCGAGAGCCGGCGGCGCGAGGCGGGCGGGGCTTTGCGCACCTTCGTCGGCTTCACCGCGCCCGGCTACGGCGTGGCGCTGGTCGTCAGCCTCTATCTGCTCTGGACCTTCGGGCGCACCGACGGCGTCGCCCCGCACGAGATCGCCACCATGACCATCGTCCTGGCCTTTCCCGCCGCGCTGGGCGCGGCCACCGCGCGGCTGGTGGTCTGATGGCGACGGCCAAGCGCGCACCGGCCAGGCGCAAGCCCGCGCCCGCCAAGCCGTCGTCGCCGAACGCGCCGCCGCTGCTGGAATGGATCTCGGCGGCGATCGGCCTGGCCTGCGCCCTGACCGCCATCGGCTTCGTCGCCTGGGACGCGGTGCTGGGCGAGCGCTCGCCGCCGGCCATCGAGGTGCGGCTGGTCGAGGTCACGCCGACGCCGCATGGCTTCGTGGCGCAGGTCGAGGCGGTCAACCACGGCGGATCCTCGGCCGCCCAGGTGGCGATCGAGGGCGTGCTGAGCGGGCAGGGCGGGCCGGAAACGGCGCAGGCCACCCTGGACTACATTCCGCAGAGATCGCGGGTGAGCGGCGGGCTGGTGTTCGAGCACGACCCGCGCGCGGGCCGCCTGACGCTGCGCGCCAAGGGCTTCGCCGACGCGTCGTGAGCGATCAGGCCGCCCAGGCGGCCGCGAAGCGCTTCAGCTGCGAGCGGGCGGCGCTTTCGTGCACGGCGCCGGTGCGCTCCAGGCGCAGGAAGAGGTCGCCGGCGGTATGGGCGGCGCGGGCCGGCAGGCCCTGGCCGTTCAGGCGCACCAGGCCCCGCTCGGCGGCCTTGGTCGAGATCCATACGGTCCGCGGGCCGATGACGGTGTCCAACTCCACGCGCCCGCCCTCGGCCAGCACCTTGGCGTCGAGGCGCACCGTCAGCCACAGGTCGTGGCCGCGCACCAGGGCGGCCGGATCGGCCTTGATGCGCGCGGTCAGCAGGGTTTCGCCCACCCGCACCGTGTCGCCGTGGCGCAGGCCGGCGGGAAGGGTCAGGCGCAGGCGGCGGCCGCCGATCTCGGCTTCCAGCGCGCCGCCGGAAAAGGCGAAGGCCGGCTCGATCTCCAGCACCGCCTGGCTCGGCATGGCCGGGGTCTGCACGGTGGCGGGGGGAAAGCCCAGGCCGGCCGGGGGCTCGATCCCCTGCAGCAGGCGATAGGCGGTCAGCACGTCGCGGAACAGGGCCGCATCGCCGCCGGGACGGTCCGGGTGGGCGCGCTTGGCGGCTTCGCGATAGGCCGCGCGCAGCTCGCGCTCGTCGGCGCCGGGCGCGACGCCCAGGATCGCGCGGGCGGCGGAAAGGGACAGGGAAGGGGCCGAGGCGGCGGTCATGCCGCGACCCTGCGCCGACTTGGTCAACGGGGCGTTAAGTTAACTTCTTCGGGCGCGGGATGCGGCGATCGGCGGCGGCCGTCTCTTACGTGTCCGGTCAAGCATGGCCCCAGGCCGCGCACGGGCCTATATCCAGGGCATGACCGACGCGCCGCTGATCCCTGCCTCGCCCAGCGAGGACGACTATGTCGCCCAGGTGGCCTCGGCCACCCCGCCGCCGCTGCTGCCCGAGGGTGATCCGATCCACCTGTTCGGCGAGTGGCTGGCCGAGGCCGGCAAGTCCGAGCCCAACGACCCCAACGCTATGACCGTCTCGACGGTCGACGAAAGCGGCATGCCGGATTCGCGGATGGTGCTGCTCAAGGACGTCGATAGCCGCGGCTTCGTCTTCTACACCAACCTGGAAAGCGCCAAGGGCCGGGAACTGGCCGCCAATCCTAAGGCGGCCCTGCTGTTCCACTGGAAGTCGCTGCGCCGCCAAGTGCGGGTGCGCGGGATCGTCGAACCGGTCAGCGAGGCCGAGGCCGACGCCTATTTCGCCAGCCGCGCCCGCCACAGCCAGCTGGGCGCCTGGGCCAGCGACCAGTCGCGGCCGCTGCCCGACCGCCTGGCGCTGGAGCGCCGCGTGGCCGAGATGGGCCTGAAGTACGGCCTGATCGGCAAGGTGCCGCGCCCGCCGCACTGGTCGGGTTTCCGCATCGTTCCGCAGGTCATCGAGTTCTGGCGCGACCGGCCGTTCCGCCTGCACGAACGCCTGGTCTACGAGCGTGTCGACGGCGCCTGGACGACCAGCCGCCTGTTCCCCTGAGAAGGCCTCAGTACCCCGAGCAGCGCTGGGCGTAGCTCGGGTCGATCTCGAAGTCGGCCAGGATGCAGGCCAGTTGGCCGACGCGATCGCGCGTCAGCCGCGCCGCCAGCGCCTCGGTCGAGGCCCTGGGCCAGGCGAGCGGGGCGAAGGCCAGCCAGGCGTCGCGATAGGCGATCCAGGCCCGCTCGGTCTCGCGCACGCCCTCGCGGGTGATGTCGCCGGCCTGCGCCTCCTGCCGAGGCGGCAGTTCGCCCAGGGCGACGCGGTAGACCTGGTTCAGGGTCCGGTCATAGGACCGGTGTTCGCCCGCGCCCGTGACGCGGGCCGAACCCGACAGCTGCTCCAGCTGCTCGACATGGACGTCGCGGGCGTCTTCGGAGATCCGAAGCGGAACGCCCCGGTTCTGCGCGCCCGGCGGGGACTCGTTGTCCTGGCGAACCTGGATGAACCGCGCTTCGGCCGCGTTCAGCGCCTCATAGGCCTGGCGGGCCGCCGGCGAGAAGTCGCGCGTGAGCACCGCCAGCCGGGCGGCGCGGACAGGTTCGGCCACCTGCGCCTCGTGCGCCAGGCACATCGGTCCAGAGACGTTCGATGCGCCGATCATCACATCGGAGCAGTAGTCGAAGGGCTCGCTCGCCGACCCGCCCCGCCGACGCACGTCCAGCGCCTGCACCAGGTTGTCGTTGTCGACCGGCGCGCCCCAGACGGCGCAGGCCATGCGGACGGCCAGGTCCAGGTCCTTCTTCGCGCCCCGGCCGTTGGCGTAGATGGTCATCAGCATGCCCGCGCCGGCGAACGCCTCGTACGGCTTGTTCTGGTTCTTCATCTCCAGGATCGCGCATTGCCGGGCGCGCACCGGATCGGCGGTCATGCCGATCCCATAGTAGAGCGCCTCGGACGAGCAGCCCTCCAGGGCCTTGGCTGTCGCCGCGTCGGGCAGATCTTCCGGCGGCGGGGCGCGATCGCGCACCGCGCGGCACAGGGCCTGGCTGGCGGCGAACTGCGGATCGCCATAGCTGCGCCCGTCCGGATCGCCGAAATAGCCGTCCTGGCCCGCGAACCCGCACAGGGCCAGCGCGGCCAGCGCCACGGCGCCGGCGGCGCGAAATGTCGTCTTCATGGTCTTCCCCCAGAGACCGCGAGCCTAGCGCAGCTGCGCCTCCACCGCCGCCAGCTTGCGCTTGTACAGCGCGTCGGGGCGCGGGTCGCCGAAGGCGTTGCAATAGCGCCGGGCGGCGGCCGTCCGAACCTCAGCCGCGTAGGCCTTTGCGTCCAGGGTCGTGTCGGTGCAACGGGCCGCGCCCGACTCCAGGTCCAGCGCCAGCCGCGCTTCGAGCGCGGTGCGCCTGGCCTCGTCGAGCCGGCCCGCGCGCGCCTGCAGCCAGGCGATCTGCGGCAGCAGGGCGTAGTTGGCCGCCTCGTTCAGCGGCAGGCCGTCGGCGGCCCGCAAGGCCGCGAGCGCGTCGGCCTGGCGTCCGGCGGCGAGGGCCTCGTAACCCCTGTCGATGGCGGCGCGATATCGGGTGTCGGGCCCGCTGGCTTCGCGCTGGCGGAAGAGATCGGCGTCCGGTCCGGCCAGGGCCGTGACGGCGGGCGCGCTCGCGGCGGCGGCGAGCAGGGCGGCGAGGACAACGCGGCGCATGGGCGTCCTTGCGGGAATGCCGGGATCGGCGAGCGTCAGACTAGCACCACCGACGATCCGCGTAAGTTGTGCCGGCGCAACGCTCGACCTTAATCGTCGAGCGCGCTCACCCCGTGCCGTAGCGCGCCAGGAAGGTCTCCACCGCGTCCTCGGCGATCTTGTTCACCGGCCGGTCGGGCTGCACCTCGTCGCCGGCCGAGAGGCCCAGCACCAGGGTGGCGTGGTCGAGCATGCCCATCAGCTGGCCCGCGGCCCAAGAGGGCTTTTCGACCTTCAGTTCGCCGCTCGCGTTCAGTTCCTTGACCA
Source organism: Caulobacter sp. 602-2 (assembly GCF_011043625.1). Lineage (GTDB taxonomy): Bacteria > Pseudomonadota > Alphaproteobacteria > Caulobacterales > Caulobacteraceae > Caulobacter. The sequence goes on along the minus strand of NZ_JAAKGT010000005.1, from coordinate 169,802 downwards.
CCTGGATCGCCGCCCCGCCAAGGGACTCGCGCGCCGCCCCCAGGAAGTGGTCGGCCACCCCCTCGAAGCGCCGCCGCTCGGCGGTGACCATCCGGAACATCGCCCGCGTGGCCGGCGTGGCGAAGAACTCGGCATAGGCCCGGGAGAGGGCGGTCAGGCGGGCGCGGGCGTCGCCGCCGGTCTTGGCGCTCTCGCGCACCGGCTCGGCCATCGTCCGTACGCTGTCGACCACGACGGTTCGGAACAGCTCGGCCTTGCTGGGGAAGTAGGCATACAAGGTGGCGGTCGAGACGCCCGCCGCGCGGGCCACCGCCTCCATGCCGGCGTCCGCGTAGCCTTCCTTGAGGAAGATGTCGCGAGCCGCGGCCAGGATCTCCGCCTTCTTGTGCTCGGACCGCTTCAGTCCGGCGCCGATGAGCATGGGATTCCTCAACATCAGACTGTGATGGTTAAACGCTACTATCGCGTAAGTAGATCGCGCAAGCGTCCGCGAGGACTTGCACCGAACTTTGCGCTATGGGACGCCCGGGCGCCGCCGATCGGGCGGGCGAAGACGAAGGTTGGACGGCGTGATCAAGGACGCGGAAGCGGCGCGCGAACAGGAAGTGGCGGCTTGGCTTGGCCAAAAGGCCGATCAGACCATCGAGACCTCCTGCGCTCGGGTGTTCCTGGTGGGCGAGTCCGCCTTCAAGGTGAAACGCCCGGTCGACTTCGGTTTCTTGGACTATTCGACCCTGGAGTTGCGCCGCTGGTCGCTGCAGCGCGAGCTTTCCTTCAACCGCGCCGCCGCGCCCGACATCTATCGCGCCGTGCGCCAGCTGACCCGGACCGCCGATGGCGGCATCGAGATCGACGGGGCCGGCGAGGTGGTCGAGTACCTGCTGGAGATGCGCCGGTTCGACGGCGAGTCGGTGCTGGCCTCCCAGCCCTGGGCCATCGACGACGCGCTTGAGGAGTCGCTGGGCCGCACCATCGCCCAGTTCCACGCCGGCGCAGCGCTGCGCCCGCAGGGCGGCGGCGTCTCGGCGCTCGGCTACACCATCGCCTCCAACGCCAACCTGCTGCGGGGCCTCGCCCCGCGCCTGGGCGCCCAGGCCGTCGAGCGGCTGGTCGAGGAGACCGATCTGGCGCTCAAGCGCCTGGGTCCGCAGCTCGACGCCCGCGCGGCCGAGGGCTTCGCCCGCCACTGCCATGGCGACCTGCACCTGGGGAACATCCTGATCGAGGACGGCAAGCCGATCCTCTTCGACTGCATCGAGTTCAACGACGCCCTGTCGGACATCGACGTGCAGTACGACCTGGCCTTCCTGCTGATGGACCTGGATTTCCGCCGTCGTCGCGACGCCGCCGGCCGGGTGCTCAACGCCTATCTCGACGAGGCCGCCCGCACCTTCGGAGAAGGCCTGTGGACGGGCCTGGCCGCCCTGCCGCTGATGCTCAGCGTCCGCGCCGCCGTGCGCACCCACGTCTGGGCCTATACCGGCGACGACGAGGCCGCCCGCGCCTACCTGGCCACGGCCATCGAGCACCTGGCCCCCAAGCCGGTCAGCCTGGTGGCCACCGGCGGCCTGTCGGGCTCTGGCAAGTCGACCTTCGCCCGCGTCTGCGCGCCGGGCCTGGGCGCGGCGCCGGGCGCGGTGGTCCTGCGCACGGACGAGATCCGCAAGCGCCTGTGGAACGTGCCCTCGCTGCAGCGCCTGCCCAAGGAGGCCTATACCGCCGAAGTCAGCGACAAGGTCTATGACGAGCTGTTCCGCGACGCCGAACTCGTGCTCAAGGCCGGCCGCTCGGTCGTCGTCGACGCCGTGTTCATCAAGCCCGAGCAGCGCGCCCGCGCCGAAGCGCTCGCCAGGAAGCTCGACGTGGCCTTCCAGGGCGTCTGGCTGGAAGCCCCCGCCGACGTCCTGCGCGGCCGCGTCGCCGCCCGCGTCAACGACGCCTCCGACGCCGACGTCGCCGTGCTGGAAAGCCAGCTGACCCGCGACACCGGCGACATCGACTGGCGCCGCGTCGACACCGTCAGCGCCTTCGAGGACGAGGCCAGGGCCCTGGCCGAGCAGATGGGGTGACAAACCCCCTCAGTCGGCTTCGCCGACAGCTCCCCCAGAAGGGGAGCATCTAGCGGCGCAGATCCTCCCCCTCTGGGGGAGGTGGCCCCGGAGGGCCGGAGGGGGCGCGCCGCAGGCGCTACCCCACCGCCGCGGCCGGCGGCGGCGTGCGGTCCACCGCCATGGCGATGGCCGAGATCAGGTCCAGCGGCTTGACCGGCTTGCCCAGGTGTTCGTCGAAGCCCAGCTTCAGAAAGCGCTCGCGATCGCCGGCCATGGCCGAGGCGGTCAGGGCGATCACCGGCGTGTTCGCCGCCCCGGCCGCGCCCGAGCGGATCTCCGACAGAGCCGTCACCCCGTCCATCACCGGCATGTTGATGTCCATCAGCACGCAGTCGAAGTGCGAGGCCTTCAGCGCGTCGAGCGCCTGGCGGCCGTCCTCCACCACCGTCAGGTCGACGCCGGCGGCCTCCAGCATCAGCCGCACGACCATCTGGTTCATCGGATTGTCCTCGGCCATCAGCACGCGCGGCGTCGCGCCATCGTCCTCGGCCGCCTCCGACGTCGGCGCGGGCAGGGGCGGGGTTTCGGGGCGGGGGGCCTGGATCAGGAACAGGAACCGCGCGCCGCGCTCGGCCGGCTCCAGGCTGAGATCGCCGCCCATCCGGCGGGCCAGCGCCCGGGCGATGGTCAGGCCCAGCCCCATGCCGCCATAGGCGCGCGACACGCTCTCGTCGGCCTGGGTGAAGCTTTCGAAGATCCGCTCGGCGAAGGCCGGGTCGATGCCGGGGCCGGTGTCGGTGATGCGCACGGCCACGGTCTCGCGCCCGTCGGGCGCGGCGCCCTGGCCCGAGACCTCGATGGTCACCCCGCCCACGCGCGTGAACTTCAGGGCGTTCGACAGCAGGCCGCTCAGCACCTGCCGGATCCGGGCGGGATCGGCGTGCAGGCGGTCGGGCGCGGACGGATCGATGCGCACGTCCACGGCCAGCCCGCGGACCATGGCCATGTCGCGCCAGGTGTCGGCCACCGCGTGGATCAGGTCGTGCAGGTCGAAGTCGCAGGGCGTCAGCTCGGCGTCGCCGGCATCGAGGCGGGCGATGTCGAGCACGTCGTTGAGCAGCTGCATCAGGCTGTCGCCCGAATGGATCATCAGCTCGACATAGTCGCGCTGGCGCTCGTCCAGGTCGGTGGCCTTCAGCGCGTGGGCCAGGCCCAGCAGACCGTTCATCGGCGTGCGCATCTCGTGGCTCATGGTGGCCACGAACACCGACTTGACCCGCGAGGCGGCCAGGGCGCGTTCCTTTTCCAGCCGCAGGCCGCGCGTCAGCTCGTCCATCTTGCGGGCGGCGGCGCGGTTCAGCAGCATGGCGTTGATGGTGGTCGCCACCAGCATCAGGATCGCCCAGCGGTTGGTCAGCGACCCTATGCCGTGCGGCGCGTTGGTCAGGAACGGGAAGGCGACAAGGCAAACCAGCGGCGGGGCGGTGGTGATCGCCAGCAGGCTGATCGGCTGGTGCCGGAAGTTCTGGGTGAAGATGATCTGGCCGGCGCACACGCCCAGGGCGGCCAGCCGCAGGTCCTGGTGCGGGAACATCCACAGCGCCACGGCCAGCCACGACCACACCACGTTGATCGGGATCGAGGCCAGCACGAACAGCGCCCGCAGGCGGTCGGTGGTTTGGCCGGTGAACCGGCGGATGACCAGGGAGGCCAGGGCTTCCCCCGCCGCCAGGGCGCCGAACCAGCCGGCGGCCATGGCTGGACCCAGAGCGATCCCGACGACCATGGCCACCAGGGCGGCGGACACCAGACGCGACATCGTCAGGCGGCGTGTGTCGTTCGCCACTTCGTCGAGCCGTTCGTCGGCGCCTAGAGCATCGAGCCATCGCATGGCCGTGCACCCCGTCCCGCAACCTGGAGCGAACCAGGTCGCGCTGAAGCTAACCGCAAAACGGCGTTCTGGGAGTGAACGGGCCATGCGGCCGATCAGCGCGGCCGTGTGGAAGCCTCGATACTCTACGCCTCCGTGCAGACGCGCGCAAAGTCGGCGCGTTCGCCATGCTCGCCTGGGGCGAGCCATGCGTTGCGCCGCCGGGCGGGCGCCGCTAGCCTCTCCTGAACAACGATAAGCAGGACGCGGGAGAGCGGTTTCGATGCAAGGTCTGATGCAGCATGGCGCTCTGACGCTCGACAAGATCATCGATCACGCCGCCCAGTGGCACGGCGGCCGCGAGGTGGTCACCCGGTCGGTCGAAGGCCCCATCGTCCGCACGACCTACGCCGAGATCCACAATCGGGCCAAGCGCGTCTCCAACCTCCTGCTGGCGCTGGGGATCAAGCCGGGCGACCGGGTCGGCACCCTGGCCTGGAACACCGCCCGCCACATCGAGACCTGGTACGGGATCATGGGCATCGGCGCGGTGTGCCACACCCTGAACCCGCGCCTGTTCCCCGAGCAGATCGCCTGGATCGCCGACCACGGCGGCGACCGCGTGATCTTCACCGACCTGACGTTCCTGCCGATCATCGCGGGGATCGTTCCCCGCCTGCCCAATGTCGAGCACGTGGTGGTCTTCACCGACCGCGACCACATGCCCAAGGACTTCCACCTCGCCGGCGAGGCGCCGCACTTCAAGGGCCTGCTGTGCTACGAGGACCTGGTCGCCGAGCAGTCGGCCGACTGCGTCTGGGGCGGTTTCGACGAGGGCACGGCCGCCGGCCTCTGCTACACCTCGGGCACGACGGGCGACCCCAAGGGGGTGATGTACTCGCACCGCTCGAACTTCCTGCACACCTTCATCACCATGCAGCCCGACGTGATGGGCCTGTCGCAGCGCGACGTGATCCTGCCGGTGGTGCCGATGTTCCACGCCAATGCCTGGGGCGTGGCGTTCTCGGCCCCGGCCACCGGCGCCAAGATCGTCATGCCGGGCGCCAAGATGGACGGCGCCTCGATCCACGAGCTGCTCGAGACCGAGGGCGTCACCTTCTCGGCCGCCGTGCCCACCGTCTGGCAGATGCTGCTGCAGCACCTTGAGAGCACCGGCTCGAAGATCACCACGCTGAAGAAAGTGGTGATCGGCGGCGCGGCCTGCCCGGAAAGCATCATCCGCGCCTTCCACGAGAAGTACGGCGTCGAGGTGGTCCATGCCTGGGGCATGACCGAGACCTCGCCGGTCGGCACGCTGTCGACCATGACCGACCAGCTGGAGAAGCTGTCCTACGACGAGCAGATCCCCTACCGCCTCAAGCAGGGCCGCCCGCCGATGGGCGTCGAGCTGAAGCTGACCGACGACGACGGCAAGCCGCTGCCGCACGACGGCAAGGCCTTCGGCCACCTGAAGATCCGCGGGCCCATCATCGCCGCCGAGTATTTCCGCGGCGCCGGCGGCAAGATCCTCGACGAGGAGGGCTTCTTCGACACCGGCGACGTGGCGACCATCGACGAGATGGGCTTCATGCAGATCACCGACCGCGCCAAGGACGTCGTGAAGTCCGGCGGCGAGTGGATCAGCACCATCGAGATCGAGAACATCGCCGTCGGCCACCCCAAGGCCGCCCTGGCCGCCGTCATCGGCGTGCCGCATCCCAAGTGGGACGAGCGTCCGATCCTGCTGGTCAAGCTGAAGGAGGGCGAGACCGCCACCAAGGAAGAGTTCATCGACTTCCTGCAGGGCAAGATCGCCAAGTGGTGGATGCCCGACGACGTCGTCTTCGTCGACGAGATCCCGCTGGGCGCCACCGGCAAGATCGACAAGAAGCTGATCCGCCAGCGCATGAAGGACTATGTGCTGCCCACGATCGGTTCGGCCGCCGCCGGTTCGGCCACCCTGGCCGCCGCCGGTTCGGCCACCCTGGCCGCCGCCGACGGCGCCCAGGCCGCCGTGCTCTACGCCCCCGAGCCCGTCGCGGCCCCGGAGGACGTGGTCGAGGACGAGGCCCCGCAGGCAGAGGCGCCGGTGGAGCCGGTCCACGAGCCGGAGGTCGCCGCCGCGCTCGCCGCGGCCGAGCCCGTCAGCGTCGAGGCCCTGGCCGCCGCGCTGCCCGATCCCGAGCCGGCCCCGGTCGCTCATGTCGAGCCGGCCGAGCCAGTCTCGCCCGAGGACGTCTTTCCGCACGCGCCGCTGGTCGAGCCGCAGACGGGGCCCCTGGCCGCGACGCCCGAAGAAGCCTTCGACGCCCCGCCGGTGTTCGTCGCCGAGGAGCCGCCGCTGGCCATGCCGCTGAGCGCCGCCAAGCCGCGCAAGGCCAAAGCCGCCGCCAAGGCCGCATCCGGCGACAAGGGCGGCTGGGCCGCGCCGATCCTGACCGGCGCGGTGGTGATCGCCCTGGTCCCGGCCGTGCTGGTCGTGGCCGGCGCCCTCGGCGCTCGTTTCGGCCTGCTCGACAAGGCGGTGGCCTACGACCTGATGACCCGCGACCTGGCGCCCGCGATCGCCTGGCTGAGCCTGCTGACCGGCGGGCTGGGCGTGATCGTGGCCATGATCGGCGGCATCCGGCGCCACTGGCGCCGCGCGCTGCTGGCCCTTGCCATCACTGTCGCCACCTTGGGCGTCTTCTTCCTGGCCACCGGCACGCCCGCCCGCGCAGCCCCCGTGGGCGACGTCGCCACCGACTGGAAGGCGCCGCTGGGCTTTTCCGAGGCCGTGATCGCCGCGCGCGGCGAGGCCTCGGCTCCGGTGTTCGAGGCCCCCAGCCTGCCGGTGGGCTCGGAGCTGTTCGCCGGCCGCCAGGTGGCCGAGGTCAACGCCGAGACCTGCCCGGCGGCCAAGACCCTGGTGCTGGACCGCTCGCCCGCCGACGCCTACGAGGCCGTCAAGGCCGCCGTCCAGGCCAAGGGGCTGAAGCTGGTCACCGACGATCCGAACGACGGCCGCATCGAGGCCGCCGGCGCCAGCTTCTGGTACGGTCTGAAGGACGACGTGGTCGTCCGCGTCCGTCCGGACGCCGGCGGCGCCCGCGTCGACGTCCGTTCGATCGCCCGCGACGAGGGCGGCGACCTGGGCCGCAACTGCGGCCGCGTCACCGGCCTGCTCAAGGCGATCAAGGGCTAGAATTCGAATCCACCCATCCGGGTGTGTGATTTGATACAACCTTTAGGCGTTCGGCGCCGCAAGTTGCATGAGAGCGAACGGGGGAGGCTCTCATGCTCCGCAATGGCAAGGACATCGCCGAAGGCGCGGTGATCGAGACGCAGGTCTGCATCGTCGGTTCGGGTCCGGCCGGGATCACCGCCGCCTGGGAGCTGCAGAAGGCCGGGGTGAAGGTCACGCTGATCGAGGGCGGGCCCGACAGCCCCGGCGGCGCGCTCGACCCCACCTGGCCCGACAAGAGCCTGCTCTACGCCGGCAAGGCCGACGGCCAGTTCGCACAGACCGAGCCCGACTTCCTGATCCGGCCCTACAACCGGGCCGGCGGCCCGTGGGAGCGCGAGCGGATGTTCGGCGGCACCTCGGCCCACTGGGGCGGGCAGTCGCGCCCGCTCGACCCGATCGACTTCGAGGCGCGTCCGGGCTTTCCCGGCTGGCCGATCGACCGCGCCGAGCTTGATCCCTACTACGCCAAGGCCGCCCAGCTGTGCCTGCTGCACGGGGATGACTTCAGCCCCCAGGCCTGGGCCGAGATCCTGCACGCCGAGGTCCCTGAACTGACCGGCTTCGACACCACGATCTACCAGTACCTGGGCAAGCCCTACCTGAACTTCGCCACCCGCACCTTCGACGGCGTGACGATCGCCGACAGCGACGTCGACGTCATCGTCAACGCCACCCTGCTGCAGATCGAGCAGCACCAGGGCCGGGTCTGCGGCTTGCGGGCGGCCAGCATGGACGGCGCGAGCCCGCCGAAGAAGGCGACCGAGTTCACCATCAAGGCCGATATCGTCGTCCTGGCCTGCGGCGCGGTCGAGAACGCCCGCCAGCTCCTGCTGTCCGACGTCGGCAACGATCACGACCAGGTCGGCCGCTACTTCATGTGCCATCCGCTGTCGAACGGGCCGGTGCTCAGCGCCAGCGGCGCCTACCTGACCGACGCCCAGACCCGGCTGATGGCCGGCCAGACCCTCAGCGGCAACCGCGCGGTGCCCTGGCAGGATGCGAACGGCGTTCGCGTCTCGGGCCGCTTCTCGCCCACCGCCGACGAGCAGAAACGGCTGGGCATCGGCAGCTGCTGGTTCTGGGCCAACTACGGCCAGTACTATTTCGAGATGGCCCCCAATCCCGACAGCCGCATCACCCTGGCCGACACGGTCGACCCGGTGTTCGGCCAGCGCCAGACCCACATCACCTGGCTGCTCAGCGACCGCGACGAGGCCACCTACACCCAGACCACGGCGCTGTTCAAAGCCGCGGTCGAGGAGCTGGGCGGCGACGTCTATTACCAGCCCTGGGCCAGCGTCAAAGCGGGCCTGACCGTCAACGGCCACCACATCGGCACCACTCGCATGTCGGCCGATCCCGCGCAGGGCGTGGTCGACGCCGGCCTAAGGGTCCATGGGCTCGACAACCTCTATGTGGCCGGCTCGTCGGTGTTCCCCTCGACCGGGATCTCCAACCCGACCTTCACGATCATCACCCTGTCGATCCGCCTGGCCGAGCATCTGGCGGGCAGGGTGGGGTCGCCGTAGCGATCCCTCCGGCGCGGTGAGCGGGCTCGGGTCGGCTGGGTCGATCTCGTGGGACTAGGGTCCGCCGCAGGCTTCGCCGGTACGCCTAAAGTTTGTCATCCCGGTCGTAGCGAAGCGGAGCGCCGGGATCTCCGTCCGTTCCAAAGCTTCAGACGTGGGAGATCCCGGCTCTGCGGACCGCTGACGCGCTCCTTCGGCCGGGATGACAAGCATCCCTAGGCAACTAGTCCGAAACCCCGACGACCGGCGCCTCCTGGTGCGCCAACGAAAGGCCCATGTTGAGCGCGTAGTCGGCGACCATGAAGCCCTGGGCGAGGATCAGGTGTCCCTCCGGGTCCGTGGTCGCCATCGGCGAGGTCGCGATGGCGCTTTCTCCCAGCTGGAGCATCCCGATGGTCAAGGCGATGATATCGGCGGTCTGGCCATCGGCCTGGATCAGCTTGTCGTCGGGCGTGAGCCTGTCGATGGTCAGCAGGCCCCTCGTCGTCAGAACCCACTGATTCCTGGCGCAGATCAGCTCACGGTCTCCACCCACCTTGCACAGGACGGCCGGCGATGCCGCGCCGCGCCCGGTTCCGCTGGAGTACTTGACGGCGGTGGCTTTCCAGTCCCGGCTCAGTCCCGCCGCCCAGACCGTGTCGCCGACTTGCAGGTCTTCGATGGCCTTCGTTTCGGTCGCGCTGATCGCGATCTGGGTTCCGTTCACCAGCAAGGCCGCCCTCCCTCGACAATCGAGCAGCCGGCCATCGCCGACGCCCCCGCTGGGCATGGAGCGGCGATTTTGGTTCTATGTAAAGTTGCGGCCGCGCCTTGGGTCAGGCCCCCGGCAGGGTCACGGTGAACACCGAGCCTTCGCCGACCCGGCTGCTCACCGTGATCTCGCCGCCCATCTGACGCGCCAGCCGGCGCGAGATCGCCAGGCCAAGGCCGGTGCCGCCGAAGCGGCTGGCCGCGCCGGGCGCCTGCTCGAAGCGTTCGAAGATCCGCTCCAGCTGATCGGCGGGAATGCCCACGCCGCTGTCGGAGACGGTCATCACCAGCTGGCCGCCGCGCGCGGCGATGACCAGGCCGATCTGGCCCAGCTCGGTGAACTTCAGGGCGTTGCCCAGCAGGTTGACCAGGATCTGGCGCAGGCGCGAGGCGTCGCCGCGCACGATGGGCAGGGCGCCCGCGATCTCGGCCGAGAGCGCGATCTCCTTGGCCAGGGCCCGCTCGGCGAACAGTTCGACGGCCGAGCGCGCCACCTCGGCCACGTCGATCGGCTCGTCGGTTTCGCTCACCGCACCGGCCTCCAGCCGCGCCAGGTCGAGCACGTCGTTGACGATGGTCAGCAGCTTCTCGCCGGCCGACTTGGCCTTGCCCGCCAGCATCCGCTCGCGTTCGGGCAGGTTGGGCGAGGCGGCCAGCAGGCCGTTGAAACCGATCACGCTGGTCAGCGGCGTGCGCAGTTCGTGGGTCATGTTGGCCAGGAACTCGCTCTTGGCCTCGGTCGCAGCCTGCGCCCGACGGGTCAGCAGTTCGTTGCGGGCGTTCAGCAGCCGCAGGTCCATCTCGGTGACCACGATCTGGGCCAGCGCCTTCAGCCGGCGTTTTTCCTCGTCGGTCAGCGGCGGGCGCGGCCGCTGGTCGATGACGCAAAGCGCGCCCAGCCGATGGCCGCTGTGCAGCCGCAGCGGCGCGCCGGCGTAGAAGCGGATGTTGGGATCGTCGGTGACGAAGGGATTGTCGCGGAAGCGGTCGTCGCCCTCGGGGTCGAGCACCTCCATCACCTCGTCGGACTCGATGGTGTAGTGACAGAAGGCGTCTTCGCGCGGCGTGCCGCCCGGCTCCAGCCCGACGATCGACTTGATCCACTGCCGGTCGGCGTCGATCAGGGTGACGGCGGCGATCGGCGTGTCGAACAGCTCGGCGGCCAGGGCGGTGATCCGGTCGAACGCCGCCTCGGGCGGCGTGTCCACGAGCCCGTACTCATGCAGGGCCGCGAGGCGGGCCGTCTCGTCGCTGCTGAACATGAAGTCTTACGCCGTCCGAACTCGGCGCGGGGAGGGGAGCGCCGCGGCCATTTCAGCAAGGGCGGCGGCCTGTGTCGAGTATCGGACCATTGCCGCCTCGGCAGGGCGAACGGATTACTGCCCGCCGGCCGCCGTCGCTTCCACGCCTGCGGGCCGCGCGCCGTTGGCCGCCATCGCGGCGTTGGCCGCTCGTTCCCTCTCCAGCGCCTTCTTCTTCTTGTCTTGATCGTGATGCCACTTGATCGAGAAGAACATGCCGATGCCCAGCACCAGGATCTTGAGTGGGAAGAAGACTATAGGAAACCAGTTCGCCCAATCCACAGCGTTACTCCGTCGGGGGCGCTGAAAGCTAATTCGCAGCGTCTCGCTAACGAAGGGCGGTCTACCAACTTTATTCGTGCGGGTGTCGTGGACAAAGTGTCCAAGCGCGCAGCGGCGGCTGAACGTCAGGCGCGGGGCGTCGCTGCGCGGTCCGTCAAGACCGCGCAGCCGCTGGCGAACTAGCCCCTGGCCAGCGCGCTGGCCGTCTTGCCGTCGTACTGGCCGCCGAAGCTGGTCTTCAGGTGGGCCATGATCGCCCCGACATTGGCGTCGGGGTTCTTGGCGCGGAAATCGTCGATGGCCGCGCGCAGTTCGGCTTCCGTCATCTGCTTGGGGCCGTACGACGACAGGATCGCCAGTTCGGTCTCGGCCGCCTTGGTCCGCTCGTCCACCTTCGACGTATCGCCGCCGGCCTCGACCAGGCGCGCGCGTTCGGTCGCGAGATTATCCAGCGTCAGCTTGGTGTTCTTGGCGAACTTGGCGACGGTCGCGACGACCTTCTCGTCGGTGACCTCGGTCACGCCGCGCTTGAATTCCTCGGTCGTGATCTGCGTGGCCTCGCCGATCAGGGTGGTGAGCACGTCGGCCTTCAGGCGGTCGCTCGCCTTGCGCGCCGCCAGTTGGTCGGTCTTCAGCTGGTCGAGCAAAGCCATGTCGTCGTCCTTTCAGGTCACGCTCTTAGATAGCGCTGTAGGTCATGATGACCGCAGCACTTTCAAGAGCGCGTCATCCCGGGCGCTACAGATACTTCATCCACGGCTGGCGGCTGGCCCGCTTGACCGGGCCGAACCAGCGGCAGGCGTACCAGCACGGAACCGCGACCAGCGCGGCCAGCAGCCAGATCGACGCCACGCCGGGCAGGCTCCAGACCTCGCCCTGGTTCGGGCCCAGCACGGCCACCGCCGCAAGCTGCAGCAGATGCAGGGCGTAGAGGTGGATCAGATAGAAGAACAGCGGCGCGCCGCCCAGCACCGCCAGCCATGAGACCAGCCGCGCCGGCGCCTTCTCCAGCCCCGCCAGCAGCAGCGCGCCGACGCCCAGCGTCAGCAGCAGGAAGTCGGCCGAGGGCGGGTACTTGGTGACGTTCAGCCAGCTCATCACCGTGCGGATCGGGCTGGAGCCGACGACCCACGGCGTCTCGCCATAGCCGTTCACGGTGCGCAGGATCACCAGCAGCGCCAGGGCGCCCAGGCCCGTCAGCAGCAGGCGGTTGCGGCGATCGCGCCAGGCGCCGACGAACCAGGGTCCGGCCGCGTAGCCCAGGGCCGCCACCCCGATCCACGGCAGCAGCGGGTACGAGGTGCGGGCCCGCGCGCCCCACGGCAGGTCGATGAAGCCCCGGTCGTGCAGGATCGCCCAGATGGCGTGGCCCGGCTGGCCCGCCGCGATGCTGATGGGGTCCAGCAGGTTGTGGCCCAGCACGATCACGAGGCCGACCGCGACCAGCGCCGCGCGCGGCAGGTGAACCAGCGCCGAAAGCGCGATCATCGACAGGCCGATCGCCCAGATCACCTGCAGGTAATAGGTCCTGGGCGTCAGGTCGAAGGTCCAGGCGAAGCTGACGAAGGTCAGTTCCAGGAACACCAGGAACAGGCCGCGCTTGAACAGGAAGGCCGAGGCGGCGCGGGCGGTGGCGCGCGGATCGTTCCCGCCCGCCTTGCGGCCATAGAGCCAGGCGGCCAGGCCCGTCAGGGCCACGAACACCGGCGCGCACAGGTGCGCCGCCAGCCGGGTGAAGAACAGGGACGGGGCTGTCGCCTCCACGTCCATCGGGTCCGAGACCTGGGCGTGGATGAAGAAGAACTCCCGCACGTGGTCGACCATCATCAGCAGCATGACCAGACCCCGCAGGGCGTCGATGGCGGCGATCCGGCCCGCCGACGGAGCGGGGAGGGCGGTCGATACGGGGTTGGTTGACAGCATCACCCGGGCGGCATAGCTGATATGAAATAACATTACAAACGGAGTTGCTCTCTTGCCCCTGTCGTGGAGCTGCGTCAGCGCATGCCTGCTGGCCCTGTCCGCCGCCGAGCCGCCGGAAACCGTCCCGGCCGCCGAGACGGAGCCCCACGCCGTGGGCGAGATCGTCATCCTGGGCCGGCGCGGGGCCGCCCGCGACGTCACGCTGGGCGCGGGCGAGATCACCCAGGCCACCTCGCCGTCCAGCCGCTCGGTCGAGCGCGACCTGCTCGACGCGGTCGGGGCCGGGCGCCTGGCCGACGCGCTGGAGCTGACCAGCGGCGTCTCCCAGCAGAACAACCGCGGCGGCTTCCTCGACAACTTCGCCATCCGCGGCTTTCTCGGCACGCCCGACGGCGGGGCGGAGTATTACGTCGACGGCTTCCTGGCCAATCGCGGCCTGGCGCCGCCCCGCGATCCGGCCACGGCCGAGCGCGTCGAGATCCTGAAAGGTCCGGCCGGCGCCCTGTTCGGCGACATCGACCCGGCCGGCCGCGTCAACATCGTCTCCAAGACCCCGCAGTTCGTGCGCGGCGGCCACGTGGCCGCCACCGTCGGCTCGTTCGGCCTGCGCCGGGGCGAGATCGACGTCACCGGCCCGCTGTCCGACACACTGGCCGCGCGCCTGGTGATCGCCGACGAGCGCAGCGACGGCTGGCGCGACCATGTCGACCTGCACCGCCGCGCCGTCGCCCCGTCGCTGACCTGGCGGCCGACCGACGCCCTGCGCCTGACCTATGTGGGCGAGTTCACCGTCTTCGACGCGCCCTTCGACCGCGGCGTGCCGGCGGTGAACGGCGACGCCTTGGCCATCCCGCGCTCGCGCTTCTTCGGCGAGCCCGGCGATGGTGTGACCCGCTTCCGCAACGAGCGCCACCAACTGACCGGCGAGTACGAACTGTCGCCCGACTGGCGGCTGACGGCCGGTTTCGCCTACCGCACCGGCGACATGCACGGCTTTTCCAGCGACCAGTCGCGCCTGGTCGGCCGCCAGCTGTGGCGCCAGCGACGCGAGCGCGACTATGCGGTGGAAGACGTCTCGGGCCGCCTCGAGCTCGACGGCCGCCTGGGCGCTCACCACCTGAACGTCGGGATCAAGGGCTACACCCTCGACTACAGCGAGTTCCTGCTGCGCCGGAACCCGACCGCCGACGCGCCGCACGCCATCTCGATCGACGCCCCGGTCTATGGCGGCCAGGCCCTGCCGCTGCTGCCCTTCACCGACAATCGCGAGACCCGGCGCGTCGCCACCCTCTACGCCCAGGACCTGTGGCAGGTCTCCGAGCGGCTCAGCCTGCTGGCCGGCGTGCGGGTCGACGACTATCGCCAGACCGTGCGCAACAACCGCACCGGCGCGGTCGGGCGCGGCGAGGGCTCGCCCGTCGACTATCGCCTGGGCGCCCGCTACCAGCTGACCGACGCCCTGACCGCCCACGCCAGTTTCGGCCGCTCGTTCCTGCTGAACTCGGGCACCGGCCGCACCGGCCAGGGTTTCGCGCCCGAGAAGGGCGAGGGCTGGGAGCTGGGCCTTTCCGGCCGCTGGCCCGGCGTCGACCTGGCCGTGGCCCTGTTCGACATCGAAAAGCAGAACATCCTGGCCAACGACCCCGTCGACGCCAGCTTCCTGGCCCCGGTCGGCCAGCTGACCAGCCGCGGCGTCGAGTTCGACGGCTCGTTCGAGGTCAGCGCCGCCTGGCGCGTGGTGGTCAACTACGCCTGGACCGACGCGAAAGCCGACGACACCGCCTTCGCCAGCGACGCGGTGCTGAACGTGCCCGAGCACTCCGGCGGCGCCTTCGCGGTGGGAACCTTCGATCGGTGGTCGCTGACGGTCGGCGCCAGCTACATGGGCGACCGGGCCGGGGCGCTGGACGGTTCGGGCCTTATCCTGCCGTCCTACTGGAAGGCCAAGGCGGCGGTCGAGTACGCCGTGACGCCTAAGATCGACCTACGCCTGGAGGTCGACAACCTGCTGGACGAACACTACGCCCAGAGCTCCTACAGCCCCGTCTGGATCTTCCCCGGCGCGCCGCGCACGGTCCGCGCCAGCGTCAAGGCGCGGCTTTAGGGCTGTGCGTCCTTCGAGGCTGCGCCTCGCACCTCTGGATGAGGGGCTTGTCGCCCCGAACTCCTCATCCTGAGGCGCCCGCGAAGCGGGCCTCGAAGGACGCAAGACGGTTCAGGCCAGCCGATATTCGCTGTCCAGGCCCGGCGGGCCGTCGCTGATCACCCGGCCCTCGCGCACCAGCTGGATCAGGTGCGCCAGCATCGACAGCGCCGCGGCCGGGTGCAGGCGCGGATCGACCGCGGCGTACAGCACCGGGACCATCGCCTTGATCCGCGCCGGGCCGTCCGCCAGGGCCGCCAGCACCTGGGCCTCGCGCGCCCGGCGGTGGTCGACATACGCTTTGAGGAACGGGGCGACCTCGCGCACCGGCGAGCCGTGGGTCGGCCACAGGGTGGAAAAGCCCCGCGCCTGGATCTTGGCCAGGCTGGCGAAATAGTCGCCCATGTCGCCGTCGGGCGGGGTGATCACCGTCGTCGACCAGCCCATCACGTGGTCGCCGGAGAACAGGGCGTTCTCCTCCTTCAGCGCGAAGCAGACGTGGTTGGAGGTGTGGCCGGGCGTGGCGATCGCCTCCAGCGTCCAGCCGGGCCCTTCGAAGAGGTCGCCGTCGGCGATCTCGATGTCGGGGCGGAAATGGCCGTCGTCTTCGGCGTCGAGCTGCACGCCCGTCTCTTCCGAGATCTCGACCGCCGGCGCCGGCCGCCCCCAGATCCTTGCCCCGGTGCGCTGCGCCAGCGGGCCGGCGAGGGGAGAGTGGTCGGCGTGGTGGTGGGTCACCAGGATGTGGCTGACGGTCTCGCCGTCCAGCGCCGCCAGCAGGGCGTCCAGGTGGGCGGGGATATCGGGCCCGGGATCGATCACCGCCACGGTCCCGCGGCCGACGATGTAGGTCCCCGTCCCGGTGTAGGTGAACGGCCCGGGATTGTCGGCGATCACCCGCCGGATCAGCGGCGAGACCTGGTCGCAGCGGCCGTACTCGAACTCGATCTCGCGGACGAAGGGGATCATCGCGGTCCTGACCAGTGAGCGGCGCGGCTCTTGCGCTTAACGAACCGTAAACCCTGTGGAGTGCGGATCATGGCGGCCGACGCGGCGATTTTTGTTTCAAAACGGCTCCAGCGCGCCTGCTTCGCCGTCCTGTGTCTCATTGCGGCGCAGTTCGTGCTGGCCTCGTGCGAGCCGGAACCCAGCCCGATGGCCGCCCGCGTGAGCACGCTGGGCGGCTACTGAGGGTTTCGTTCAGTGCGGCAGGACGCCGGAGAGGTCGTAGCCGGCCTCGTAGCCCTGCTTCACCAGCGTTTCGCGATCGGACGCGCCCGACAGGGCCTGGCCGATCGACCAGGTGACGATCGAGCGCGTGCCCGAGCGACAGAAGGCCAGGACCGGGCCGTCGGCCGCTTCTACCGCCTCGCGCACCGCGTCCACCTGCTCCTGGGTCGGCCCGCCGCGCACCGGCACGTGCAGGTAGGCCAGGCCCGCGGCCTTGGCCGCCGCCTCGATCTCGCCGCTGGTCGGCTGGCTGGGATCCTCGCCGTCGGGGCGGTTGTTGACGATCAGCGTAAAGCCCTCGGCCTTGGCCCGGGCCACGTCCTCGGTGGTGATCTGGGGGCTGACCGACAGGCTGTCGGTCACGCGGCGGAAATCGGTCATGGCGTCGGGCTCTCTGAAGGACCTCTTTATAGGACTCTCCAGATGCGCGGCCCGCGCGGCGAGGGCAAGCCCCGTCCTTCGAACCGTCCGCGACGCGCCTAGTTGACGCGCTCGACCCGGATGGCCCGTCCGTTCACCGTCAGCATGTAGCTGCCGAGCGCCGCGCGCCGGATCGTCACCTTGGCGCCGACGCGCGGCGGCAGCGGCAGGGCCTCGGTGTCGATCTGCTCCCAGCGCGCGCCGTCCTCCAGCAGGAAGCGCCAGCCGGTCGGGGTCCTGCGCGCCTCGCGGATCGTCGATTCGACCTGCTCGATGGCGGCTTCCTTCTTCTGCCCGAACGAGAAGCTGGGCAGGTTCAGGCCGAACGATTCACGTTGCGCCTTGGTCACGGTCTCCTTGTCGACCACGATCAGGTCGCCGGCCTTCTCGGCCGCCAGCAGCCCGGCGACGGTTTCGTCGTAGCAGGCCAGCCGGGCGGCCGAATCCGTCTGCGCGCGACACGCCGACAGCTTCTCCATCGCCGCCTTGGACGCCGTCGGCGATTGGGCCTGGGCCTGTTGCGCGATGGCGGCGGCGGTCAGGGCCAGGGCGAGCGGCAGTCCAAAGCGTCGCATTGGGATTTCCTGTTTTTTCAAGGGCTTTCCCGCCTGGCGGGAAGGGGCGCTCGCCCAGTGTGAGTGCACACACTCTCTGATTGTGTCGGGATTGCGGCGAGAATGCGTCGACGCAAGGCAAAAAATACGTCCTACATATTGCTGTTCTGCAAAATAATTCGATAACGATGTTATTCGAACGTGGTCATATTTTGCCGTTATCGGGATTTCACCGATATCTATGGTCAAGCTTGATGTCGTAATTGGCACGAAAAGCGCGAAAACCTGCCCCGTGAGGGGTGATTGTGTGTTGATTTTGCGACAGGGGTGAGACTTCGCGATATCTCGCGGAAACTCGGAATTGACCGCGTTGATCGGCCGCACCTAACGTCCCCGCCAACCGGGCTTTGGACAGCCTGGGATTGTGACATGGATGCGCGCCTGTCGCCGTCCATTCTCGGAGGGATTTCCATCTTGAATATTCAGATGACGCGTAAGCGCCTGCTTGCGACGACGATCATCGGTGGTCTGGCCATGGCTTCGGCCGGCGCCGCGGTTGCTCAAACCGCGCCGGAAAGCGACAGCACCGAAATCGAAGCCGTCGTCGTCACCGGTTCGCGCATCGCGCGTCCGGACTACGTGTCGAACAGCCCGATCGTCTCGGTCGGCCAGGAGCAACTGGCCAAGTCCGGTTCGGTGACCGTCGACACCCTGCTGAACCAGATGCCGCAGTTCGTGCCGGGCGTGTCGTCCACCTCGAACAACCCGTCGAACGGCGGTCAGGCCAACATCCAGCTGCGCGGCCTGGGCTCGAACCGCACCCTGGTTCTGATGGACGGTCACCGCATCGTTCCGTCGAACTCGGACGGCACGGTCGACGTCAACCTGATCCCGAGCGCGATCATCCAGAACATCGAAGTGATCACCGGCGGCGCCTCGGCGACCTACGGCTCTGACGCCATGGCCGGCGTGGTCAACTTCAAGATCAACGACCGCTTCCAAGGCCTGCAGGTCGACGCCCAGTACGGCATCACCGACGCCAAGGACGGCGAGGAAAGCTCGATCAGCATCACCGGTGGTTCGCGGTTCGCCGACGACAAGGGCCACGCGATCATGTCGCTGAGCTACTCGACGCGCGGTGAGATCCTGAACGCCGCCCGCAAGTTCTCGTCGGTCTCGGGCGCCTCGGCGACCACCCCGTACGGCCGTTACGACTTCTCGGGCACCAACCTGCCGACGCAAGCGGCCATGAACGCCGTGTTCGCCCAGTACGGCATCGCGCCGGGCACCGTCGCCGCCGACTCCAACCTCGGCTTCAACAACGACGGCACGCTGTTCCGCAACGGCACCAACTACCGTGGTTCGACCGCGATCGACTATTCGACGATCCCGCTCGACGGCAGCTACAACACCGGCCCGCTGAACCTGCTGCAACTGCCGATGACCCGCTACTCGGCGTTCGGCATGATGAACTACGACATCACCGAGAATGTCGAAGCCTACGGCTCGTTCAACTTCACGCACTACGACTCGCGCACGATCCTGGCCCCGTCGCCGGCCGCCGCGACGACCGGCTTCTCGGTCAACTACAACAACCCGTTCGTCCCGACCGACCTGCGCACGCTGCTGGCCAGCCGCGCCGATCCGACGGCCGACTTCCTGTTCCGCAAGCGCTTCACGGACGTCGGTCCGCGCATTTCGGAAACCACCTTCAACGTGTTCCAGCTGACCACCGGTCTGCGCGGTCAAACCAACTTCCGCGACTGGACCTGGGATCTGTTCGGTTCGTACGGCAAGTCCGAGCAGAACGAGATCCAGCGCGGCAACGTGAGCCGTGCGGCGGTCGTCTCGCTGCTCGACGCGGCTGACGGCGGCACCAGCATCTGCGCCGGCGGTTACAACCCCTTCGGCCTGCAGCCGCTGTCGGCCGAATGCGCCAGCTACATCAGCCGCGTGACCAAGAACTGGACCAGCTACGAGCAACGCGCCGTCGAGCTGAACCTGCAGGGCGGCCTGTTCGACCTGCCGGCCGGCGAAGTCCGCGCCGCCGTGGGCACCAGCTACCGTTCGGACAAGTACAACTACGTTCCGGACTCGCTGCTCTCGACCGGTGACGTCATCGGCTTCAACGCCAACGACGCCCTGGACGCCTCGGCCGACGTCTACGACCTGTACGGCGAAGTGCTCGTGCCGGTCCTGAAGGACCTGCCGTTCATCAAGGCCCTGAACGTCACGGGCGGCTACCGCTTCTCGGACTACAACACCGTCGGTTCGGTCTCGGCCTACAAGGTCGACGGCGACTGGGAAGTCGTGGACGGCATCCGTCTGCGCGGCGGCTACTCGCGTGGCGTTCGCGCCCCGTCGATCGGCGAACTCTACTCGCCGCAGGCCCAGAACTTCCCGCAGATCATCGACGATCCGTGCTCGATCGACAGCCGCGCTCGTACCGGCCCCAACGCCGCGGCCGTGCGTTCGCTCTGCCTGGCGCAAGGCGTGCCGTCGGCGATCATCGACAGCTACACCTACCCGAACACCCAGGTTAACGCCCTCGTCGGCGGCAACCCGGACCTGAAGGAAGAAACCGCCGACACCTACTCGGTCGGTCTCGTCTGGACCCCGCGCTTCGAACACCCGCTGTTCGAGAAGCTGTCGGCCTCGGTCGACTACTACTCGATCAAGATCAAGGACGCGATCGGCACCGTCGACGCCGGCCTGGCGCTCACCAAGTGCTATGACGGCAGCGCCGGCTCCTCGTTCTACTGCGGCCTCTTCGACCGCAGCAACCAGACGGGCGAGATCCAGACCCTGGTCCTGACGAACCTGAACCTGGCCACCTACGAGACGGCCGGCGTCGACTTCCAGATCGACTGGGGCTTCGGTCTCGGCGCGATCGGCCTGAGCGACGACTACGGTTCGCTGGCGTTCAACATCGTGGGTAACTACCTCGACAAGTTCGACGTCCAGAGCCTGCCGGGCGAGCCCATCGACAAGCTGAAGGGCACCATCGGCAACACCTCGGTCAGCGCCGTCGCCGTCGCCAAGCCGGAGTGGAAGGTCATGTCGTCGGCCACCTACTCGTTCGGCCCGGCCGAACTGGGCGTCCGTTGGCGCTTCGTCGACTCGATGGTCGACGCTGGCGACAACTCCGAGAAGATCAAGTCGGTCAACTACTTCGATCTGAACGGCGCCTGGAAGGTCACCGACATGGTGGAAGTGCGCGCCGGCGTCTACAACGTCGCCGACAAGCAACCGCCGGTCTTCTCGTCGAACATCCAGGCCAACACCGACCCGTCGACCTACGACGTGCTCGGCCGCCGCTTCTACCTCGCTCTGAAGACCCGCTTCTAATCCAGGCGCTCTTCAATCCCGGCGGTCCTAAGGATCGCCGGGGGCGAAAAAAACGATCACGGCGGGTCCGCAAGGACCCGCCGTTTTTGTCTGTGCGCCGGACGGGGATGGAGCTCCGTCCATCCCCGGCGTTCGTCGAAAAGAGTTCCACGAACTCAACCGCTTGCAACTTTCTCGCGGTGCTCAATCAGACGGGCTCAGAACGCCCGCATAATCAACGTGTCCCGTCGCAGGGAGAGGGCGCAAGGATCCGGCCCGAAGCGTGCGACGTGGATGCGATCGAGCGGGGCTGAAGGAGCTGCGTGAGCAGGGCCTGAAAGCTTGAATGAGGATGGGGGACGTAAACCCGTCCATCGGGGGCTTGCCTGACTAGGCTCCCGCCCGCCCAAGGGTCCGCGCCGCCATGCACGCCTGGCCGCCAAGAAACGGGGCGCACTGCATGGGGAAGGGGTAAAAGGCGGAAGAGGCCTGCGCGCCCCGGCCTGAGGACAAACGATCGCGCGGGGCGTTCAGCTTCGTCGAAACGGTACTTGAAACTCACACATCCGGGCGAAGCCCGGACGCCCCGCGCCCTCTCCATCAACTTCCGTGGTTTCCACGAGAGGCCGAGAAGCCGCGCGTCCGCGCGAAGGAACCTCCCCCTCTGGGGGAGGCGGCCGAAGGCCGGTGGGGGGGGCGTTTTCAGCTGTCGAGGCGCTGGCCGATCACCCACCAACTCCCCCCACCGATCGCTGACGCGATCGCCTCCCCCACAGGGGGAGGTCCGCCGACTAAGACCCTCCCCCTTTAGGGGAAGCATCTGGGCGCCAGCCAAGACCCTCCCCCTGAAGGGGGAGGTGGCCCGGAGGGCCGGAGGGGGAGCGGCGCCTGAGGCCCCCCACCGATCGCGGCCACAAAAAAAGGCCGCCCCTTTCGGCGCGGCCTTTCTCGTGAACCTCGCGCAGACCTCAGTAGGACGGCGTGTCGGCCAGGACGCTGGCGCCCTGCGAGCGCAGGCGGGTCTTGGCCATCTCGTCCAGGATCGCCTCGGAGCGCGGGTCGCCCAGGATCCAGGCGGCGGCGGCGACGGTGCGCATCGAGGTCGAGCTGACGCCCAGGGCCTTCTCCAGGGCGTCGAACGGCGACTTGGGACCGCCGATCTTCTTCAGGCGCACGTCGCCGGTCAGCTTGGCCAGGGCCTTGGCCTTGTCGACGGCGTCGTAGAAGCCGCCCAGCTGGTCCACCAGGCCCAGGTCCTTGGCCTGGGCGCCGGTCCAGACGCGGCCCTTGGCGATCTCGCGCACGCGCTCGACCGGCAGCTTGCGGCCCTCGGCCACGCGGGCCACGAACCCGGCGTAGATATTGTCCATCCAGGCCGAGAAGCGGGCGCGCTGGTCGGCGGTGAATTCCTGGCCGGTTCCGAAGGCGCCGGCATAGTCGCCGCCCACGGTCACCTGGCGGGTGTCGACGCCGAAGCGCGACAGCGCGTCGCCCAGGGCGAACTTGCCGCCGAACACGCCGATCGAGCCGGTCAGGGTCGAGGGCTGGGCCACGATCGCCGAGGCCTGGCTGCTGATCCAGTAGCCCCCGGAAGCCGCGTAGGTGCCCATGCTGACCACGACGGGCTTTCCGGCCGCCTTGGCGGCCCTGACGGCCGCCAGGATCTGTTCGGAGGCCGTGTCCGAGCCGCCCGGCGAGGAGACCCGCAGAACGATGGCCTTGACGTCCTTGTCCTCGATCGCGTCGTAGATCGCCTTGGCGGTCTCGTCGGAGTGGATGGTGCTGTCGCCCGAGAACGGCGAGGACTGCCCCGACGTGCCCGTGACGATCGGACCCTCGGCCCCGATCACCGCGATGGCCGCGCCGGTCTTGGGCAGGTCCTTCTTCGAGCGCGAGGCGTAGTCGGAGAAGTCGATCAGCTTGGCGCCCTTGCCGGCGCGGGTCAGCATGGCGTCCTGGGCTTCCTTCACCTGGCCGACCTTGTCGATCAGGCCCAGCCCTTGCGCCTGCTGGGCGCTGTAGGGGCCGGCCTCGATGGCCTTGATCAGGCGCGCCGGGTCCAGCTTGCGGTCCTGGGCGGCGGCGGTGAGGGCGCCGGTATAGACCGACGTCATCCACGACAGCGTCGCCTCGCGGTGGGCCGCGGTGAAGTCGCTGTTGAGATAGGGATTGACCGCGTTCTTGTACTCGTAGCGCTGCTCGAAGTCGGCCTTGACGCCGTACTTGTCGAACAGGCGCTTGTAGAACATCGTCTCGCTGGCCACGCCCACGGCCTGCAGCGAGCTGTCCGGCTGCATCCAGAACTCGCTGGCGGCCGCGCCCAGGCGGTAGGTCGAGGTCGACATGCCCGAGGGATAGATGCCCTGGCTATGGGCGAAGATCGGCTTCTTGCCGACGCTGCGGAAGTGCTTGAAGGCCTGGGCGAGCTCGTCGGCCGAGGCCGGGGCGACGCCGCCTTCCGGCAGGCGCACGAACACCGCCTTGACCTTGTCGTCGGTCTCGGCGCGGCGCAGCACCTCGATGACGCCCATCACCGACTGGCCGCCGCCGCCGAACGCCGCGAAGGGGTTCTGCGAATCCTGGTCCGACAGGCCGCCGCGCAGGTCCAGCTGCACCACCGAATTGGCGGCGACGGGGGCGGGGCGGGCGGCGCCGGCCGCCAGCACGATCAATATGAAGGGCACCCCGACGAGAAAGAGCACGAGCCCGACGAACACGCCGGCCACGGTCATGAGAAACTGCTTCATCGGGATCCCGTTGCGATAGCCAAAGCGCGCCGGCGCGAAAGCACAGACGATCGTGCGTCCGACGCGCTTCAATGTCGCCGCAAGCTAGCGGCTGTCGCGTCGCGGTCAAATGAACTGCGCGCAACCTGCCGAACTTCGCGCTCGAGCGGTGCAAATGAGGGGATTTTCTCGGGAGAGAAGATGGTCGGAGTGGCAGGATTTGAACCTGCGACCCCTGCGTCCCGAACGCAGTGCTCTACCAGACTGAGCCACACTCCGACTTCCGAAGCCGCGCCGCCGGTTGGCTGTGCTCGACTTGGGAGGCGGCTTATAGGAGGCTGTTCGGAGAGTCGCAAGCGTGAAAATGGACCCAAAAAAAGAATTTGGAGGGCGTTGCCACCGTCCGAATCCTGGGCTATCTCCACCGCCTCGCCGCGGCCCACTGGGTCGCCGCTGTTCCTGCTGGGGAATGGTGTAATGGTAACACTGCGGTTTTTGGTACCGTCATTCTAGGTTCGAGTCCTAGTTCCCCAGCCACTCTCTCTTCTCTCGCTGATCAGCGCTTCGGACCGGAAGCAGCGTTTACATCGCGAGCATTTATCTCCCTTCAAGCTCTGCTTTGCCCATCGGCTCTTTCGCGGCTGCGAGCGTTTGCGGCGTTCCTGGCCGTGTTCAGTTCAGCCTGCGCCAGCGCCTGAAAAGGCAGGGCGAATCTGAATCGCCGGCGCCACGCCATGCACAGTGCAAATGCACGCGAACCTTGCCGGTCTTCGCGCATGCGAAAACGTTCGGCGCTGGAACTGAACTTGAAGGCGAGCCTCATCGGCTACGGCTAAGGCTTTGAAAATCCGCGATCGACATTGTTGCTGCGAAATAAAGCCTGTTTTCGCGGAGCGTTGCTCGATCGATTGCGTATTTGTGTACTTGTAATTCCACAGGGCGGGTGTATTTCCGAATTTAAAGTCATTGTGGAGTGACGCCGTGGAAGACAAATCGACCCTGATCGAGCTGACCGCTGAGATCGTGGCCAACTATGTGGCCAACAACACGACCTCGGTCTCTGACCTGCCGGCTCTGATTCGGGCCACGCACGACGCGCTTTCCGGTCTTGGTTCGCCGGAAGCGCCGGTTACCGAGACCGTTACCAAGGCTACTCCGGCCCAGATCCGCAAGAGCATCACGCCGGACGCCCTGATCAGCTTCGAGGACGGCAAGCCCTACAAGACGCTGAAGCGCCACCTGACCACCCACGGCATGACCGTCGCCGAGTACAAGTCGAAGTGGGGCCTGCCGGCCGACTATCCGACCACGGCGCCGTCGTACAGCGAAGCCCGTTCGGCCATGGCCAAGGCTCTGGGCCTGGGCCAAGGCGGTCGCAAGGCCAAGGCTCCGGGCAAGGCTCGCGCTCGCAAGGCCTGAAGCCTCGGTTCCAAGTGAACCTTAGAAAACACGAAAGCCCCGCCGGTGACGGCGGGGCTTTTGCTTTGAGCGTTGCTCTGCGGGCGATCTACACGCCGCTGAGAGACATGCCGGGCGCGTCGGGCGGGGTGTCGCCGCCGCCGTTCAGCGACCGCTGCATCCAAACGAGGTCGACCCAGCGGCCGAACTTGTAGCCCATGGCCGGGAAGACGCCCTTGTGCTCGAAACCGAGCGCGGCGTGCACGCCGATCGAGGCGGCGTTGCCGCTGTCGCCGATCACCGCGCAGATCTGGCGCAGGCCCAGGCCCTCGCAGGCCTCGATCAGCGCCTGCAGCAGGGCCTTGCCGACGCCCTTTCCGGCCGCGTCGGGCGCGACGTAGATGCTGTCCTCGACGGTGTAGCGATAGGCCGCCCGCAGCCGGAACGGGCCGGCATAGGCATAGCCCAGCACCTTTCCGTCCTGCTCGGCGACCAGGTAGGGCAGGCCGCGATCGAGGAAGGCCGCGCGCCGCCGGGCCATCTCGGCCTGGTCGGGCGGAACCTCCTCGAAGGTGCCCAGGCCGTTGAGCACGTTCCAGCCGTAGATGGCCGTGATCGCCGGCACGTCGGCGTCCGTGGAGGGGCGGATGGTTAGCGTCATCTAGACCCTCTCCCCGAAGGGGGAGGTGGCGCGAAGCGCCGGAGGGGGAAGTTTCCATCCCGCCGCGATCGCTTCCCCCTCCGTCGGCTGCGCCGACACCTCCCCCTTCAGGGGGAGGGCCTTGACGTTCGAACTACGCATCACGCCTTCGTCCAGCCCTTGTCGACCGCCCACACGGCGAACGCGTAGTCGAGCGCGATCTCCTTGAGGAAGTCGAAGCGGCCCGAGGCGCCGCCGTGGCCGGCCTCCATGTTGATCTTCAGGAGGATCGGGTTGCCGCTGGTGGTGTTGGCCCGCAGCTTGGCGGCCCACTTCTCGGGCTCCCAGTAGGTGACGCGCGGATCCGACAGGCCGCCGGTGGCCAGCACGGCCGGATAGGGCTTGGCGGTGACGTTGTCGTACGGCGAGTAGCTGGCGATGTAGTCGTAGGCCTCCTTGTCCTCCAGCGGATTGCCCCATTCGGGCCACTCCGGCGGGGTCAGGGGCAGGGAGGTGTCGCTCATGGTGTTGAGCACGTCGACGAACGGCACCGCCCCGATGATCCCGGCCCACAGGTCCGGCCGCAGGTTGGTGATCGCGCCCATCAGCATGCCGCCGGCCGAACCGCCGTAGGCCACCGTGGCGCCCTTGGCGCCGTAGCCATTGGCGTGCAGGTGCTCGGCGCAGGCGATGAAGTCGGTGAAGGTGTTCTTCTTCTTGAACTTCTTGCCGTCCAGGAACCAGCCGTAGCCCTTTTCCGAGCCGCCGCGGATGTGGGCCGTGGCCCAGATCCAGCCGCGATCGACCAGGCTGAAGTTGCGGATCGAGAACGACGGATCCATCGACATGCCGTAGCTGCCGTAGCCGTACAGCAGCAGCGGCGCCTTGCCGTCCAGCTTGACGTCCTTCTTCATCAGCACGGTCACCGGCACCTCGGCGCCGTCGGGCGCCTTGGCGTAGAGGCGCTTGGTCACGTACTTGGAGGGATCGTGGCCCGAGGGGATTTCCTGGGTCTTTCGGAGCACCTTGTCGCCGCTGCGCATGTCGTAGTCGAACCACTGACGCGGCGTGGTCGGCGACTGGTAGACGTAGCGCAGGGTGGGGGTGTCGAACTCGTAGCCGCCCTCGACGCTCAGCACATAGGCCTGCTCGTCGACGACGATCGGCTTTTCGGCCTTGGTCGCGCGGTCGGTGATGACGATGCGGGTGTTGGCGTTGACGCGCTCGACGCGGACCAGGTGGTCCTTGTAGGCGGCGTGGCCGGTGATGAAGGTCCCCGGCTTGTGGGCCACGAAGTCCTTCCAGTGGGCGCGGCCCGGATTGGCGACCGGAGCCTCGACCAGCTTGAAGTCGATGGCGTCGTCGGCGTTGGTCAGGATGACGAACTGGCCGTCCCAGTGCTCGACCGAATAGCGCAGGCCCGGCGTGCGCGGCTCCACGACCTTGGGCTTGGCGGCGACGTCGCTCGCCGGGATCAGCAGGGTTTCCGACGTCTCGTGGTCGCCGGCGCTGATGACGATGAAGGCTTCCGAACCGGTGACGCTGACGCTGACGAAGAAGCCGTCGTCGGGCTCTTCATAGACCAGCACGTCGTCCTTCAGCCCGCCGCGCGCCGGGCGGCGATAGATCTTGTCGGAACGGCCGTTGTCGTCGCGGTGGGTCCAGAACAGCCACTTGGAGTCGGGCGACCAGGTGAAGTCGCCGGTGCTGCTGTCGACCGGCTCGGCCAGGATCTCGCCGGTGGCCAGGTCCTTGACGTAGATCTTGTGGACTTCGGAGCCCTGCGCGTCCTCGGCATAGGCGAACAGCTTGTGGTCGGGGCTGTGCTCGGCGGCGCTGACCTGGCTGTAGGCCTTGCCCTTGGCCAGGGCGTCGCTGTCCAGCAGCACTTCCTCGCCGTCGTTCTTTCCGCGGGGGCGGCGGGCGTAGATCGGATGCTGGCCGCCCAGGGCGAAGCGCGAATAATAGTCGTACGGGCCGTCGGGCGAAGGCACCGAGGAGTCGTCCTCCTTGATGCGGCCCTTCATCTCCTCGAACATCGCCTTCTGCAGGTCCTGGGTCGGGGCCAGCATAGCCTTCACATAGGCGTTCTCGGCGGTCAGGTGCTCCTTGACCTCGGCCTTGATCAGGCTGGGGTCGCGCAGGACCTTCTGCCAGTTGTCGTCCTTCATCCAGGCGTAGTCGTCGACGCGCACCCGGCCCAGCTGCTCGATGCGCTTGGGAACCTTCTTGGCGACCGGAGGAACGGGCTTGGCGGTGGCGGACATGGAACTCCCGGGGATGAGGACGGAGGACGTGGCGGCGACGGCGGCAACGCTCGTCATCATTTCGCGCCGGTTCATGGACAGATTCCCCCTCGGATGCGTCAGAACGCCAACTTGTTGCGGCTGGGGCGTCTGGTCAAACTCATACGACGTCTAAGGTTGAATCGGAGACGAGGGCGTTCATGGCTTGGGACCTGTCGGTCGATCTGATCCAGGCGACGGTGCAGCTGGAGCAGCCGCTCGCCGACGGCTCGCGCACGGTGGGCACCGGATTCCTCATCGAGGACCCCACGCCCGATGGTCGTCCGCGCACCATCCTGGTCACCGCCGCCCACGTCTTCGACCGCATGCCATCGGTCTCGGCCAAGATCGGCTATCGCGTGCAGAGCAAGGAGGGGGTCTGGCGCTACGATCCCCGCACCCTGAAGATCCGCGACGGCGACCATCCCCTGTGGATCAAGCATCCCAGCCGCGACGTCGCCGCCATCGTCGTCGAGGCGCCGCCCGAATTCGCCAAGGCCGCCATTCCGCTGGCCTGGCTGGCCCAGGACGACACCTTCAACAAGTACAGCCTTGGTCCCGGCGACGAGATGATGGCCCTGGGCTTTCCGCGCGGCCTGTCGGCCAACACCGCGGGCTTTCCGATCCTGCGCTCGGGGCGGGTGGCCTCCTATCCGCTGGCGCCGGCCAGCGTGTTCCCGACCTTCCTGATGGATTTCTCGGTGTTCCCCGGCAATTCGGGCGGGCCAGTGTTCATGGCCGAGGGCGCGCGCCGCCGGCCGGGCTCGACCGAAAGCCAGGAGGTGCAGTTCGTGGCCGGCATGCTGACCCAGCAGGTCGAGCTGTCGGGCGAGCGCCTCGAGATCGGCATCGTCACCCACGCCAAGTACATCCGCGAGACCGTCGCCCTGCTCGACAAGCCGTCCGGCCCGCCGCTGATCCAGGCCGCGCCGGCCAAGCCGCCCAGCGTCGCCGCCGCGCAGGACGTGGTCGCCGTCCAGGCCGTCGCCGCGCCCGGCTTCAATCGCTGATTTCGGCGAAATAGCCTTCGGCCAAGCTAGGAACCATTGCTCCCGGGGCCCCGTTCGAAAGGGGAGTTCAAACTCGAACAGGAGCAAGCCAATGAGCACCAATCGTGTGGAAGGCGCCATCGACAAGGGCGTGGGCGCCGTGAAGGAAGCCGTCGGCAAGGCCACGGACAACGAACGCCTGGAAGCCGAGGGCAAGGCCCAGAAGATCAAGGGCGATGTCCAGAACAAGGTCGGTCAGGCCCAGGACAAGATCGGCGACGCGATCAAGCACTAAGGCTTGGTCCGATCCCCAAAACGAAGGCCCCGGAGCGATCCGGGGCCTTTGTCTTTTCAAGATCCTCTCCCTCTGGGGGGGGGAAGGGACGGAGGGGGGACGTTATCAGCTTCCGCAGAAGCCCGCCGACTTCCCCCTCAGTCGCTCCGCGACAGCTCCCCCTTCAGGGGGAGCATCTAGGCCCCGTAGATGATCGAGATGGTCTCGGCCACGCAGGCCGGACGCTCCTCGCCCTCGATCTCGATGGTGCACTCGTTCTTCATCTGCAGGCCGCCGGCCTTGGGCTCGACGCTGACCAGCTTCTGGCGCATGCGCACCCGCTTGCCTACGCGCACCATGCTCGTGAACCGCACCTTGTCGCAGCCGTAGTTGATGCCGCGGGTCACGCCGGTGACATGCAGGATGCCCGCGCCCAGCATCGGGATCAGCGACAGCGTCATGTAGCCATGGGCGATCGGGCCGCCGATCTCGCGCGTGGCCCGCTCGACGTCGACGTGGATCCACTGGTGGTCGCCGGTCGCTTCGGCGAACTGGTTGACCCGTTCCTGGCTGATCTCGACCCAGTCGGACACCCCGACCTCCTGCCCGACCAGGCTGGCGATGTCGGCGAAGGCGATCTCTTTCATGCGGCGCTCTCCCAAACGTTTGTTTGGAAGAGATCACGGGCGCTCGTCCGGGGCAACACCCGGCGGCGCGCGGCCCCTACGGTTGTCGGAACGTCGAGACCACCAGCCAGACGTTGGCGGCCGAGATCACGAGGAACAGCCCCCAGGCCACGATCCGCACGAGCCAGCCATTGGCGAACGGTCCCATCAGCGTCCTGTCGTCGGTGAAGCGCAGCAGCGGCCAGATGGCGAAAGGCAGCTGGGCGCTCAGCACTACCTGGGTCAGCACCAGCAGGCGCCCCACCGCGTGGTCGCCCAGCGTCAGCACGCCGACCATCGCCGGAATGATGGCCAGGCCCCGGGTGATCAGCCGCCGCTGCCAGCAGGGGATCTTCAGGTTCAGGAAGCCCTCCAGGATCACCTGGCCGGCGATGGTGCCGGTAAAGGTCGCGCTCTGGCCCGAGGCGAAGAGGGCGATCCCGAACAGGATGCCCGCGACGGCCGCGCCGGTGACCGGCGCCAGCAACTCGTGCGCCTCCTCGATGCCGGCCACCTCGCGCAGGCCGTTGCCGTGGAAGGCCGAGGCCGCCAGCACCAGGATCGCGGCGTTGACGAACAGCGCCAGCCCCAGGGCGACCACGGTGTCGATGCTCGCCAGCCGGATCGCCGCCCGCTTGCCCGGCTCGTCTTCGGGCGCCTGCCGCGTCTGCACGATCGACGAGTGCAGGTAGAGGTTATGCGGCATGATCGTCGCGCCCAGTATGCCGATGGCCAGATAGAGCGCATCGCCCTGCTGCAGCGCGGCCAGCGACGGGACCAGCCCCCGCGCCACCGCGCCTGCGTCGGGCGGCACGATGATCAGCTGCACGAGAAAGCAGATCCCGATCGTCGAGATCAGCCCCAGTATGATCGCCTCCAGCTGGCGGAAGCCGTTGCCCTTCAGGCTCAGCACGATGATCGTGTCGAGCCCCGTGAGCAGCACGCCCGCCCACAGCGGCACGCCCAGCAGAAGCTTGAAGGCCAGGGCCCCGCCCAGCACCTCGGCGATGTCGCAGGCGATGATCGCCAGTTCGGCCAGCACCCACTGGACCTTGACCGTCCACGGCCCGAACCGCTCGCGCGACATCCGGGCCAGGTCCTTGCCGGTCACCAGGCCCAGCCGCATCGACAGGATCTGCAGCAGGATCGCCGCCAGGCTGGACAGCACCACCACAAACAGCAGGCTGGTTCCGTAGCGCGAGCCGGCCTCGATGTCGGTGGCCCAGTTGCCGGGGTCCATGTAGCCGACGCTGACCAGCAGGCCCGGCCCCGCGGTGCGCAGCATCCGCTTCCAGGCCGGCAGCCCGCTTGGCACGGGCACCGAGCCCCGCACCTCCGCCGGGCAGAACGGAGCGGTCGCGGTCTTGGGCAGGCGGTCGAGCAGGGCGGAGAACATGTCCCGACCGTGTGGCGGGAAT
Source organism: Caulobacter sp. 602-2 (assembly GCF_011043625.1). Taxonomy (GTDB): domain Bacteria; phylum Pseudomonadota; class Alphaproteobacteria; order Caulobacterales; family Caulobacteraceae; genus Caulobacter. Next base: position 138,801 of record NZ_JAAKGT010000005.1, on the reverse strand, counting down.
CCCGCCCCGTATAGAAGCAACCTGCGCTGCTTCAGCCTTCCAGCACGGTCCTTGCGTCTTCGGGCAGCAAACTGACCGCTTCATCCAGCAGCTTGCGCCAGGCCTCGCCGCGTCCGCGCGCCTCCGCATAGGCGTCGCGCAGGGCGTAGGGATCGTCTTCGGCCAGGGCGCGGATCAGCTGCGTGGCTTGCTGGCGGTCCTTGAGACCCTTCTCGGGGTTGACCTTGCGGTCCCGGCTCACGATCAGCTTGTGAACCGCATAGCGCGGCGGCGAAGGCGCATTGACCAGCACGCCGCCGCCATGGAGCACTGCGGTCTCGACCGGATCGCGCAGCAGGAAGTCCATGAACGGCAGGGGCACGGCGTCGCTGCCCAGTGTCGGCAGGTAGGACGGTTCATCCCTGGGCGCGCCCCGGTTAGTCGTCAGGACGTCCAGTCGATAGCGCTCGCCCAGAGCATAGCTCGTCGTGCGGCTGGCGTTGAAGGCGTAGCTTACCGGCGCGAAGCGGGGATCGAGTTCTCGCAGAACCTCCAGCAGCGGGCGGTCGAGCGTATCGTCCAGGTTCGACGCGATGCCGAAGTCCTGGGCGATGTCGAGATCCATGGTCGCAAGGCTGGTGACGGGTAGTCGGACGCCCAGGTGCGCGGCGTAGGTCTGAAAGGCGACCGTGCCGACCAGCAACGCCCGGAGGCGGAATGCGCCCGCGACCGAAAGCGCCTGGATGATCTCGGCGCTGGTCCGATCTGGACGGGGAGCGCCTGAAGCGATGATCGCGGCGACGAGGCGTCGGCGATCGTCGTGGTCGGCGCGATGCTCTCCGTGCCGCGCGATACGCTCGCGCAGGTCATCGCTGTCAGGGCCCACATACACTTGCCGCCGGCTCTGCGCGCCTCCCGTCGGCATCTGGACGTACCAGTAGACCCGGCCCTTGACGGTCTTGGACACGAAGGAAGAGCCGGGAGGATACTCGCTCACGCGGCCAAGGCGCAGGCGCTCCATCAGCTCCGCATAGCTGGTGTGGGCGGAAAGGGGCAGGCGCTCGACCATGGGGACAGGTTATACGCAATTTGGAGATCTGCGTATAACTTTCCGCCCGATCAAACGATCCGGCCCTCGCCCTTGCCCCAGTATGCATCCCGCACCAGCCGCTTGTAGAGCTTGCCGGTCGGGTGCCGGGGCAGTTCCCTCACGAAGTCCACCTGCCGCGGGGCCTTCACGTGGCTGAGGTTGTCGCGGGCGAAGGCCAGCAGTTCGGCGGCCAGGGCCTCGCCGGCGTCGGACCAGTCCAGCGGCTGGATCACCGCCACCACCTTCTCGCCCATCTCCTCGTCGGGCGCGCCGACTACGGCGGCGTCGGCCACCCTGGGGTGGGTGATCAAGAGGTTCTCGATCTCCTGCGGATAGATGTTCACCCCGCCGGAGATGATCATGAAGCTCTTGCGGTCGGTCAGGTACAGATAGCCGTCCTCGTCGGCCCAGCCCACGTCGCCCAGCGTCGTCCAGCCGTGCTTGTTGTAGCTTGCGGCCGTCTTCTCCGGGGCGTTGTGATAGGTCACCGCCGGGCCGTTGGCGAAATAGACCACGCCCTCGGTGCGGGCGGGCAGGGGATCGCCGGCCTCGTCGCAGATGCGCAGTTCGCCCAGCGCCGCCTGGCCCACCGAGCCGCGCCGCTCCAGCCAGCTCCTGCTGTCGATCCAGCAGAAGCCGTTGCCTTCGGTGCCAGCGTAGTACTCATAGATCACCGGCCCCCACCAGGCGATCATCTGCTCCTTGACCGGCACGGGGCAGGGGGCGGCGGCGTGGATCGCCGAGCGCATGGTCGAGACGTCGTACCGGGCCCGCGTCGCCTCGGGCAGCTTCAGCATCCGCACGAAGTGGGTCGGCACGAACTGGCCGCAGGTGGCCTTGTGCTCTTCGATCAGGGCCAGCGCGGTCTCGGGATCGAACTTCTCCATCACCACGACCGTGCCGCCCAGCTTGTGCACGCTCATGCACCAGCGCAGCGGGGCGGCGTGATAGAGCGGCGCGGGCGAGAGATAGACGCTGTCGCCATCCAGCTTGAACAGGTGCTGGGCCATCATCTGCAGGGCGTGCGGCGCGTCGATCGGCGCGCCGTCCAGGGCCGGCTTGACGCCCTTGGGCCTGCCGGTGGTGCCCGACGAATAGAGCATGTCCGAGCCCGAGGTCTCGTCGGCGATCGGGCTCGTGGGCATGGCCGCGCGGGCGGCGTCGAAATCGGCGTAGGGGCCGGCCGCCCCGTCCACCCGCAAAAGCGCCACGCCCGGGATCAGCGGGGCCAACGCCTGTGCGGCGCCGTCCAGCGCCGGTCCGGCGATCAGCGCCTTGGCCCCGCAATCCTTTACGATGTACTCGACCTCCGGCGCGGTCAGCTTGGTCGAGATGCAGGTGTAGTAGAGCCCCGCCCGCTGCGCCGCCCAGGCGATCTCCAGATAGCGCGGATGGTTGTCGAGCAGGATGGCCACGACGTCGCCGACCTGCAGGCCCATCGACCGGAACAGCTGCGCCCCCTGGTTCGAGCGGTCGTCGAGTTCCTTGTAGGTGACGGTCTCGCCCGAGCCGGCCATCACGAAGGCGGGCTTGTCGGGCTGGGTGCGGGCGTGGACGCTCGGATGCATGCGACCTCCTGGGCCGCCCGCCTGGGCGGGGTCGGCCGTTTCTCTCCCAGGCGCCGTCCGCGTGTGACCCGCGTGATCGGCGTTCAGTCAGGAGCATGACCCAAGGCCCGACGCGCGCGCAAGTTGCCGTAGGGGCGCCGTTGGCGGCCGCGCAATCCTGGGTGATCGTGTCCGCCACGACGACGTTCGACGGGAGGCGAGCGCATGGAGCTGATCAGCAAGACGGTGGTCGACGGCCGGCCGGGGCCCGGCGCGCCCCGGGCCTATCCCACCCTCGACGGGGTCGACCTGGCCGACATCTTCCGCTTCACCAGGGGCCAGCCCTTCGCCGACTTCGCGCGCATGCGCGATCAGGCGCCGGTGATGTGGCATGGCGAGCCGTTCGGCGGCCCCGGCTTCTGGGCCGTCACCCGCTATGAGGACGTCATGCGCGTCAACGGCGATCCTGAGACCTTCTCCTCGCAGAAGGGCGGGATCCTGATGTCGATGGGGCCGCCCGACAAGCGCCACGCCCTGCTGTTCCGGGCGACCATGGACACCATGATCAACCTCGACGCGCCGCATCATCTGCAGCTGCGCCGCGAGCACATGCCCTATTTCACCGCCGCCTATCTGCGCGGCCTGACCGACAAGGTGAAGGGAGAGGTCACCCGCCTGCTCGACGAGATGGAGCCGCTGCTGGCCGGCGGCGCCGAGATCGACATGGTCGAGCATTTCTCGTCGATCCTGCCGCTGTTCACCCTGTGCGAGATCCTGGGCGTTCCGCCGGAGGACAGGGCGAAGTTCCTGCGCTGGATGCACTATCTGGAGCGCGCCCAGGACCTGGCCGTGCAGCAGGCCATGGCGCCGATCACGCCGACGCTCGAGCTCATGCAGTTCGTCGCCGACTTCAACGAGAACGTCGAGGAGATGTTCGACTACGGCCGCACCATGCTGCTCAAGCGGCGCGAGGATCCCAGGCAGGACCTGATGACCGCCATCGCGCGGGCCCAGGTCGATGGCGATCTGCTGGCCGACGAGTATCTCGACGGCTCGTGGCTGCTGATCGTCTTCGCCGGCAACGACACGACGCGAAACACGCTGTCGGGGGCCATGCGGCTGCTGACCGAGTTTCCCGAGCAGAAGCAGCGGCTGATCGAGGATCCGTCCCTGCTGCCGGGCGCGGTGGACGAGTTCATCCGCATGGTCAGCCCGGTGATCTATATGCGCCGCACCGCCACGCGCGACGTCGAGGTGGCGGGGCAGCAGATCGCCGAAGGCGAGAAGGTGGTCATGTACTACGGGGCGGCCAACCGCGACCCGGCGATGTTCGAAAACCCCGATCGCCTGGACGTCTCCCGCTCCAACGCCGGCAAGCACGTGGCCTTCGGCTATGGCCCGCACACCTGCCTTGGCAAGCGCGTCGCCCAGATCCAGCTGGAGGAGGCCTATCGCCAGATCCTGGCGAGGTTCCCCGACCTGGAATGGACCGGGAGCACCGAGGTCGCGGCCAACAACTTCGTCCACGCCATCAGCAAGCTGGGGGTGAGGCGGGCGCTGTGACCTCTCGCCACCATCCGCCGTCATCCCGGAAAGCGCGCAGCGCCTGCCCGCGATGACGAGCGAGGGGCGGTGAGCAGGGGTTGTGTCCAAGTGCTCCTAGATCATACGATCGTTTGAAAGATCGCCAGGGAGCCCAGCACATGTCGCAGCCGACCTTCGAGACCCTGCTCTACGCCGTCGAGGACGGGATCGCGACGATCACCCTGAACCGGCCCGACAAGCTCAACGCCTTCACCGCCCGGATGATGAAGGAGCTGATCGAGGTCTTCGACATCACCGACGCCGACGACGCGGTGAAGGTGGTGATCGTCACCGGCGCGGGCCGGGCCTTCTGCGCCGGCGCCGACCTTTCGAGCGGCGGGGCCACCTTCGACCGCACCTCGCCCCAGGCGCTGGAGCGCGAGGAGGGCAAGGTCGGCGACGTCTATCGCGACGGCGGCGGCCGGGTGACCCTGCGCATCTATGACAGCCTCAAGCCCGTGATCGCCGCCGTGAACGGCCCGGCGGTCGGCGTCGGCGCGACCATGCAACTGGCCATGGACATCCGCCTGGCCAGCGAGGACGCCAAGTTCGGCTTCGTCTTCGCCCGACGGGGCATCACGCCCGAGGCCTGCTCGTCCTGGTTCCTGCCGCGTCTGGTGGGCCTGCAGACGGCGCTGGAGTGGTGCTACACCGGCCGTGTGTTCCCGGCGACCGAGGCCAAGGAGCGCGGCTTCGTCCGCTCGCTGCACGCACCCGAAGACCTGCTGCCCGCCGCCCGCGCCCTGGCGCGCGAGATCGCCGACAACACCGCCCCCGTCTCGGTCGCCCTGACCCGCCAGCTGCTCTGGCGCATGGCCGGCGCCGACCATCCGATGGAGGCCCACAAGGCCGACAGCCGCGCCATCCAATCGCGCGGCGCCTCCGGCGACGCCAAGGAGGGGGTGACCTCGTTCCTGGAAAAGCGCGCGCCGGCCTATCCCAACCGCGTCTCCACAGACCTGCCCGACATCTGGCCGGAGTGGGAGCCGCGACAATTTCGCTGACCCCCTGGCGAAGCCAGGCTTTGGGCCGCAAATTCCCCTGGCGGGAGAATCCCTGGCGCTAATTCGAACTTAAGGGCGTTACCGTCTAGGTTCGAAACTCGGCGACCGGGGCTTCGCCGCCAGGAAGATCATGACCGACCCGATTTCGCCCTTCGCCAAGCCGATCGCCGTTCCGCCCAAGTCGCGCGCCGCGCTCCTCAAGCGACTCGCCGACGTGGTTTGCCTGCCGGCCAGCCGCATCAACGCCTTCGAGCGGGCGATGTGCGCCGACCTGCTGGTCGAGATGCTGCGCGAGGCGGTGGTCGAGGAACGCGAGAAGGTCTCCCGTCGCCTGGCCAACCTGTCCGACATGCCCGGCTCGCTGGTGCGGCTGCTGCTGCGTGACGAGGTCGTTGTGGCGCGGGCCCTGCTGGAGAACTCGCCCAACCTGTCGGACGCCGATCTGATCGACTGCCTCTACCACGCCAGCCAGGAGCACCGCCGGCTGATCGCCATCCGCCGCGGCGTCGGCGAGGTGGTGGCCGACGCGCTGGTCGACATGGGCGAGACGCCGGTCGTCGAGGCGCTGCTGCGCAACGAGCTGGCCCGTTTCAGCCACCAGGGCGTCGAGAACGTCGTGGCGATGACGCGCGACAATCCCGGCCTGATCCCGCTGCTGCTCAAGCGGGCCGAACTGCGTCCCAGCCACGCCTACGTGATGTTCTGGTGGGCCGACGCCGAGGCCCGCCGCACGATCCTCCAGCGCTTCGCCGTCTCGCGCGAGATCCTGCAGGAGGCCGTCGGCGACGTCTTCGCCGTGGCTTCGGGCGAGGGCTGGCAGGACCCGCTGTCGCGCAAGGCGCTGCAGTTCATCGAGCGCCGCCAGCGCAACCGCGCCGCCATCGCCAAGAGCCCCTTCGACAGCCTCGAGGACGCCGTCGCCGCGGCCCAGACCGGCCTGACCCGCGAGACCGCCGAGGAGATCTCCTATCTCGCCGGCCTCAAGCCGATGACCGGGGCCAAGATCTTCACCGACCAGGGCGGCGAGCCGATCGCCATCCTGTGCAAGGCCACTGGCCTGCCGCGCGCGGCCGTGCGGGCGCTGTGGCGCGGCCTGCGTCGTCCCGAGACCGACGCCGAGGGCGTTCCGGCGCCGGGGCTGGAGCGGGTCCTGGCCGTGTTCGACGCCATCGCCGTCGATCGCGCCCAGACCGTGCTGCGCTACTGGAACTGGTCGCTGTCCTCGGCCCTGACGCCGGCCCTGCTGAAGGCCATCCGCGATGGCGACACCGACGCCATCGACGAGTACTCGGTGCCCCAGCGCGCGGCGATGCTGGCGCTGTCGCGGGATTTCGGCCGCTAGCGCCGCTCGCGACAGGAACCCGTGCGGTCAAGTTCGCCGAACGCGTTCAATCAAAATCCAGAAAATCTGAATTTTTACCTCGCGACCTTAAGTTGACATTGCGAGTGACTGCGTCGTTCGACAGTCAATATTCCGCAGAGGCATCTATTGCCCGGTTTTACTGACGCGTTTATCCATGATGCAACTTCGCGCGCCGAGACCGGATGCGCGTCGAGAAAGATAAAGGGAACGGGAGAGGCGTCATGGAAGAAGAGATCCCACTCGTCGAACTTACCGCTGGCATCGTCGCGGCCTTCGTGGGCGGCAACGCCGTGCCGGCCTCCGAGATGCCGGCGCTGATCCGCAGCGTGCACGACGCCCTCAAGGCCATCGGCTCGCCCGAGGCCGCCGCGCCCGAGCCCAAGGAGCCGGCCGTGCCGGTCCGCCGCTCGGTGACGCCCGACTACATCATCTGCCTGGAGGACGGCCGGCGCTTCAAATCGCTGAAGCGTCACCTGCGCACCCAGTACGACATGAGCCCCGAAGACTACCGTGAGAAGTGGGGCCTGCCTTCGGACTATCCCATGGTTGCGCCGAACTACGCCAAGGCGCGCTCTGATCTTGCCCGCCAGATGGGCCTTGGCCAGACCGGCCGGGGCGCGGGGAAGGGGCGCAAGGGCTGAGTCTGAGCGTTCATTTACCTTAATTCAATCAATCGCTTGTGGTTAAGCTAAGCGAGAAAAACGACGCCCGGGCGCTCTTCCAGCGCCCGGGCGTTGTGCTTCCAGATTGACTCTCAAGCGGAATCTTTGTTGGCGGCGGCCATTTTTCGCTTCCGCCGATTCGGTGCTTAAGACATAGTGAATGAGCGGTGAATCACCGTGATTCCAAAGGCTTGTTAAGGACTCTGAAGATGTCCGCGCAACTGAGCGCATCCGCGACCGCGGCCCGCGCTCATCAGGAAATGTTCGCATACTGGGCGTCCCTGCGCCGCGGGGCGAACCTGCCTGCGCGTGGTGACCTTCACCCTTCGGGCATCAAGCGCCTGCTGCCGACGGTCAGCCTGATCGACGTCGTGCGCGAGCCGCGCGACTACCGTCTGCGCCTGGCCGGCACCGGCCTCTACGGCGTCTATGGCCGCGAGATCACCGGCAAGGCCCTGGGCGAGGTCTACAACACCGCCGCCGCCGACTACTGGCGCAAGGAGCTCGACAAGGTCGTCGATGAGCGCCGTCCGGGCGTGGGCGTGCACAGCCTGGCCTGGCGCGGCGCGCCGCACGTCTCGATCCTGTGGCTGCGCCTGCCGCTGGCGACCAACGGCAAGGACGTCGACATGATCCTGGGCTACGACGCCGTCGTCGGCGCCCAGGCCGAAGGCGGCTTCAGCGGCATCCGCGCCGCCTGACGGACGGGTCATGAGCGCCTTGATCTTCGAAATCGTCTGGTGCGCCGCCTTCGGTGTCGTGGGCCTGCTTCTGCTGACCCGGCCGCGAGAGCTCTACACCTGGGTGCGCCATCTGCTCTACAGCGACGCCGCCCTGAGCGACCGCGGCGCCAAGCTGATCGGGCCCTTCAGGGGGCTCGGCTTCTTCTTCGCCGTGGTCGGCTTGCCGATGGCGGTCGTGAAGCTCTTGGCTTTACTGGCCTGACGAAGGCCGGCGACGCCGCCGCTTGCCGCGGGCGTTGAGAACCGCCCAGCTCAGCGACAGCAACAGGCCGACGAGCGGCGTCAACACCAATATGTACTCCGTCCCGAGGTCCGCGCCGAAGGCGCAGATCGGGATCAGGATGTTGCTCTTCATCGCCTCGGCGGCGGGTTCCATCCCGTCTTCCATCATGCGCCTCCGGGGGAAACAGTGATCTCCGAAGGCGACGAGGGTCAACCTTCCAGGAAGACCTCGACCTCGCGCTTGCTGGGCATCGACGGCGCCGCGCCCGGCTTCTGAACCGACAGGGCGGCGGCGGCGTTGGCCTGCTCGACGGCTTCGCGCAGGTCGAGATTGGCCGCCAGGCCGGCGGCCAGGGCGCCGCAGAAGCAGTCGCCGGCGCCGACGGTGTCGATCGCCTTGACCTTGCGGCCCTCGACCAGGAAGGCCTCGTCGCGGCGCACGGCGGCCACGCCGGTGGAGCCCAGGGTGACGATGATCGTCTGGTCGGGGCGGCTCATCAGCTTGCGGGCGGCCTTGGAGACCTCTTCCAGCTTGGCCGGCTCGTGGTCGAGGCGGGCGTAGGTCGCCAGCTCGGTCTGGTTCAGGATGAGAATGTCGGTCAGCGGGAACAGCGCCGCGCCCTGCGGCAGGGCGGGAGCGGCGTTCAGCACCCGCAGGCCGCCCTTGGCCGCGCCGGCCTTGAACAGCGCCTCGATGGCGCCGGCCGGGGTCTCCAGCTGGGCCAGCAGAACGCGCTGGCCTTCCAGCGCCGTGGCCGCCACCTGCTGGGGCGTGATCATCATGTTGGCGCCGCCGGTGACGACGATCATGTTCTCGCCGCCGTTCGACACCCAGACGTGGGCCTGGCCGGTGGGGGCGCCCGACAGTTCGGCCACGTCGGCCACCTGCACGCCGTAGCCGGCCAGCTTGCCCTTCAGGCTGAGGCCGCTGTCGTCCTTGCCGACCGCGCCCATCAGGCGGGTGGGGGCGCCCATGCGGGCGGCGGCGACGGCCTGGTTGGCGCCCTTGCCGCCGAGGAACAGCTCCAGCGACAGGCCGGCCACCGTCTCGCCCGGCCGCGGCAGGTCGTCGACCCGCGCCACGGCGTCCAGATTGATCGAGCCCAGTACGAAAACGCCCATCGGTCTTGGTCTTCTGTTCTAGTTATTCTGTTCGGTGTCGTCGCAGCTTACCCGCCGCCGGCCCCGCGCTGGAAGCTTTCCACCAGGCTGCCGCAGACGAGTCGCCATCCATCCACTAGCACGAAGAAGATCAGCTTGAACGGCAGGCTCACCGTCGCCGGCGGCAGCATCATCATGCCCATGCTCATCAGAACGCTGGCGACGACTAGGTCGATGACCAGGAACGGGATGAACAGCAGGAAGCCGATCTCGAAGGCGCGCTTGAGTTCCGAGATCATGAAGGCCGGCGTCACCACCTTCAGCGGCGTCTCCTGGGCGGTCTTGGGCTTCTCGATCTTCGAGAGGCGGATGAACAGGGCCAGGTCGTCTTCGTCCACCTGGCGCAGCATGAAGGTCTTCACCGGCTGGCCGGCGGCCTCGAAGGCCTGCGGCAGCTCCATCTGCTTGTCGAGCAGGGGTTTGACGCCGGCGTCGTAGGACTGCTCGAAGGTCGGGCCCATGACGATGGCGGTGAGGAACAGCGCCAGACTGATGATCACCGGGTTGGGCGGGCTCTGCTGCACGCCGATCGCGGTGCGCAAGAGGCCCAGCACCACGACGATGCGCACGAACGAGGTCGTCATGATCACGATCGACGGCGCCAGCGACAGCACCGTCAGCAGCCCGACCAGCTGGACGACCCGTTCGGTCAGGCCCGCGCCCGTGCCCAGGTCGACGTTGATCGCCGACTGGGCCATGGCCAGCGATGGCCCCAGCGTGGTCGCCAGGCCCGCCAGCACGGCGATGAGGGCGGCGCGGCGCAGTTCCTGCGGCGTGGCGCCGGTGAGGCTCTTGAGCAGGCGCATCAGACCACGGGCTCCGGCTGGGTCGCGACGGGGGCGGGAGAAGGGGCGGGGGAAGGCGAGGGCGGGCCGGCGGGAACCCAGTCCAGCAGGCGGCCTTCGCCCAGCAGCACCAGGCGCTCCTCGCCGTCCAGGCGGCACAGCACCAGGCGGCGGGCGGGGTCCAGCACCAGCGTCTCGACCACCTGCAGCCGCCGCTCGCGGCGCTGGGAGACGATGCGGTTGAGGGCCTCGGGGCCGAACTTGCGCAGCACGACGGCGGCCAGGCCGATCAGGCCCAGGGTGACGGCCAGCGCCGCCACGGCGCGGATCAGGAGAAAGACGTCCATGCGCGGACAGGATTCCACAGGAAAGAGGCGCGGCGAGGCGCCGCATCCCTGGTGTGCCTGACTGTCCTTAATGCGTGATTAACCCTGTTTCTTCACCATGCTCGCATGGGTCCGGACGACATCCCTCTTTTCTCGATGCTCAAGAACCGGCTCGGTTATCTGACCGAGCGGCAGAAGGTCGTCGCCCAGAACGTCGCCAACGGCGACACCCCCGGCTACCAGCCGCGGGATCTGAAGCCCTTCACCTTCCAGGCCTCGCTCGACGCCCAGACCACCGGTGCGCCCTATCGCGGCAATGGCGCGGCTCCTACGGGCCGCCCGGTCCAGATGCTGGCCACCAGCGCCGGCCACCTGGCGCCCTCCAAGCCGGTGAGCCAGTTCCGCTCGCCCCAGGGCCCCGACAGCGAGACCACCCTCGACGGCAACTCCGTGACGCTCGAGGACCAGATGCTCAAGATGACCGATGCGCGCATGAACTACGACGCGGCGGTCTCCTTCTACCAACGCTCCATGTCGATGCTGCGCACCGCCGCGCGTCGCCCGAACGGCTAGAGGACGTCTAGATGGCTGAGATCCGATCCCAGTCGGCGGCGGCGATGGCCGTGGCGGCCAGCGCGCTCAAGGCCCAGCAGGGCCGCATGCGCATCATCGCCGAGAACATCGCCAACGCCAATTCGACGGCCCGCACGGCCGGCGGCGACCCCTACCGCCGCCAGGTGCCGGTGTTCCGCCCCGCCAGGGTCGAGGGCGCCGAGGGCGTGGCCATGGCGCGCGTCGAAGGCGACCAGAAGGACTTCAAGACCGAGTACGACCCCGGCAATCCGGCGGCCGACGCCAAGGGCTACGTCAAGCTGCCCAACGTCGACACGCTGGTCGAGGCGCTCGACATGAAGGAGGCGCAGCGCGCCTACGAGGCCAACCTCAACGTGATCGAGACCGCGCGCAGCATGCAGTCGCGCACGCTCGACATCCTGAAGAAGTAGGGGCTTAGGCGATGATCACCGCTCTGGCCGCCTCGAAAGCCTACGCCGCCACCGGCGCGACCCCGCTGTCGCTCGGCAAGAGCGTCGGCGAGCCCAAGAAGATGGACTTCGGCGACATGCTGAAGTCGGCGATGACCGACACGGTCCAGGCCTCGCGCCAGGCCGAGCACAAGATCGCCCAGCAGGCGGCCGGCAAGGCCGAGCTGATCGACGTCGTCACCGCCATCTCGTCGGCCGAAGCCAGCCTCGAGACCGTGATCTCGATCCGCGACCAGGTGATCTCGGCCTATCAAGAGATCATGCGGATGTCGATCTGACGGCCTGGCCGTCGAACGGATCGAACCGATCCTGAAAGCTGGGCGTTGAGAGCTCGAACAAGGAGCTCCACCGCATGAACCTCATCCGTCCTCTTTCCCTCGCCGCCGTCGCCGCCGCCGCGCTGGCCCTGACCGCCTGCGGCGACAAGGATTCCGGCCACGCCCAGAAGACCGAAGGCGAGATCAAGTCCGCCGTCGGCTCGGCCATCGGCGACAAGGAGCTGAAGAAGGAAGGTCAGAAGGACGAGGTGGTCGGCGGCGTGAAGTCGGCCGGCGAAGACATCAAGGAAGCCGCCAAGGACGCCAAGGACTGACTTGGAAGCCCTCTCTCTGAGAGAGAGGGAGGGGCCCACGCCGCAGGCGTGGGAGGGTGAGAGGTTACAATCTCTCCGAATGAAGCTCAGTCAAATGCGTTCAGAACGCATCCTCATCCCGGAAAACGCGCAGCGTTTATCCGGGACCCAGGGGACTGGGCGCTGTGGCTAGGCTCGCTGTCGTCAAGGCCTCGTCGGCGGCCCTGGGTCCCGGCTCTTCGCGCTACGCGCTGCGGCCGGGATGACGACTTTGGGGCGGGCGGGGATCTAACGGCTACCGGTGAAACCTCTCACCCTCCCACCGCTTCGCGGTGGGCCCCTCCCTCTCTCAAAGAGAGAGGGGTGGCAACAACCCAGCCACGTCGATCCCGCGCAGCGCGGCGACCACCCCGGCCCAGACAGCCAGGTTCAGCAGCAGCATCACGGCCACCGCCCAGCGCAGGCGGCGTTGCACGGCCTTGCGGCGCTTGCGGGCCTTGAAGCTCCCCGTCGAGGGGGAGGCGGTCAGGGTTGCGGCCATCGTCATGCTCCACGCCAGCCTAGAACTACCCCCGTTAATCACCATTAACGCGTCTGATTTGGCCTGGTGCAAGCGGGACGGCTTGTCGCAGCGGCGGCTTCCGGGAAAGGTGAGGCGGCATGAACCCAGCCATAGCCCTCGAACAGGTCGGCAAGACACATGACGGCGCCGTCGCGCTGCAAGGCGTCGACCTGTCCATCCCCAAGGGGCAGTTCGTGGCCCTGGTCGGCGGTTCGGGCGCGGGCAAGACCACGCTGCTCAAGACCATCAACGCCCTGTCGCCGCCCACCACGGGCGTCGTCAGGATCGACGGAACGGCCGTCAACGCCCTGGACGGTCCGGTCCTGCGTCGCCGCATCGGCTACGTCTTCCAGGAGATCGGTCTCTTTCCGCACATGACCGTGGCCGAGAACATCGGCGTCGTGCCGGCCCTGCTGGGCTGGGCCAGGGACGAGATCGCCGCCCGGGTGGACGAACTGCTCGACCTCGTCGACCTGCCGCGCGCGGTGGCCGAGCGCCGTCCCTCGGCCTTGTCGGGCGGCCAGCGCCAGCGGGTGGGCGTGGCCCGGGCCCTGGCCGGCCGGCCCTCGATCCTGCTGATGGACGAGCCGTTCGGGGCGCTGGACCCGATCACCCGCCAGGCCCTGGGCGACGACGTCCGCCGCCTGCACCAGGCGCTGTCGCTGACCACGGTGATGGTCACCCACGACGTGGCCGAGGCCCTGCTGCTGGCTGACCGGATCGTCGTGCTTGACCAGGGCCGGATCATCGCCGACGCCGCACCGCGCGACCTGATGGCGGGCGGCGACGACCCGCGCGTCGAGGCCCTGATGGCCGCGCCGCGCCGCCAGGCCGAGCGGGTGAGGGCGCTGCTGGATGGCTGAACTGCTGGCCCTGTTGCCGCAACGCCTGGCCTGGCACGCGGCCCTGTCGGCCGCCGCCCTGGCGCTGGGCCTGGCCGTCGCCCTGCCGCTGGGCTTCGCCGCCGCGCGCCGGCCGGGCCTGCGCTGGGTGGCCCTGGCGGTCACGGGCCTTGTCCAGACCATCCCGAGCCTGGCCTTGCTGGCGCTGTTCTATCCGCTGCTGCTGCTGCTCTCGAGCCTGGCCAAGGCGACGCTGGGCTTCGGCTTTCCGGCGCTGGGCTTCCTGCCGGCGCTGCTGGCCCTGTCGCTCTACGCCATGCTGCCGATCCTGCGGAACACCGCCGCGGGCCTTGCCGGCGTCGACCCGGCCGTGACCGAGGCGGCCCGGGGCGTGGGCATGACCCCGCGCCAGAGTCTTACGAAGGTCGAACTGCCCCTGGCCGCGCCGGTGATCCTGGCGGGCGTGCGCACGGCCGCCGTCTGGACCATCGGCGGCGCGACCCTGGCCACGCCCGTCGGCCAGACCTCGCTGGGCGACTACATCTTCTCAGGACTCCAGACCGAGGCCTGGGACATGGTGCTGGTCGGCTGCGCGGCCTCGGCGGCGCTGGCCCTGGTCGTCGACCAGTTGCTGGGACTGGTCGGACGCGGGCTGGAGCAGCGCAGGCCCGTCCTCTGGGGCGGCGCGCTGGCGGCGCTGGGCCTTGGCCTGGTCGCGGCCCTAGCCCCTCTGGCCGCGCCGGCCCTGAGCCCGCGTCCAAAGGCCTATGTGATCGGGGCCAAGAACTTCTCCGAGCAGTACGTGCTGGCCGAACTGATGGCCCAGCGGCTGGAAGGGCGAGGAGCCCGCGTCGAGCGGCGGATCAATCTCGGCTCGGCCGTGGCCTATCGCGCTCTCGCGGCCGGAGAGATCGACGCCTATGTCGACTATACCGGCACCCTGTGGGCCAACGTCCTGCACCGCACCGACAATCCCGGCCGCCAGGCGGTCCTGGACGCGCTGCGGGGCGAGCTGGCTAGGCGCGACGGCGTCGTCCTGGCCGCGCCCCTGGGCTTCGAGAACGCCTATGCCTTCGCCATGAAGCGCGAGCGTGCCCAGGCCCTGGGCGTGAAAAGCCTGGCCGATCTTTCCGCCAAGGCTCCCAGCCTCGTCATGGGCGGCGACCTGGAGTTCTTCTCGCGGCCCGAATGGACGGCGGTCGACAAGGCCTATGGCCTGAAATTCAAGGCCCGCCGCCAGTTCCAGCCCACCTTCATGTACCGCGCCCTGGCCTCGGGCGAGGCCGACGTCATCTCGGCCTTCTCCAGCGACGGCCGCATCGCCGCCGACGACCTGGTGGTGCTGGCCGACCCGAAGGGCGCGCTGCCGCCCTACGATGCGGTGCTGCTGGTCTCGCCTGGGCGAGCCGATGATCCGGAGCTGAAGGCGCTGGCGGCGTCGCTGTCGGGCAAGCTCACGGTCCAGGCCATGCGCCGGGCCAACTACGCCGTCGATCGCGACGCGGGCAAGCAGTCGCCCGCGGCGGCCGCGCGCGAACTGGGCGCTGCGGCTCGATGAACTCCGTCCGCTGAAGCTTTGTTTGCGGCCGCTTCGCCGTTGGGGCAGGTTGCGCGCCATGAGCAAGCTTACCCACACGGCGGCGCTGTCGGCGCTGGCCGGCGTCGCCCTTTTCGCCTCCGCGCCGGCCCAGGCCGCCGACCAGGTGAAGCCCGATCCCAAGCTGGTCGTGGTGATCTCCATCGACCAGTTCAGCGCCAACCTGTTCGAGCAGTGGCGCGGCCAGTGGAAGGGCGGCCTCGGCAAGCTCGGCCGCGAGGGGGTGACCTATCCCAACGGCTATCAGTCGCACGGCATGACCGAGACCTGCCCGGGCCACTCCAGCCTGCTCACGGGCGCCTATCCCAACCGCACCGGCATCGTCGGCAACAACTGGTACGACGCCACGACCGGCAAGAAGTCGTACTGCCTGCTCGACGAAACCGTGACCCTGGCCGCGCCGTCCGAACAGGACCC
This sequence comes from Caulobacter sp. 602-2, assembly GCF_011043625.1. Lineage (GTDB taxonomy): Bacteria > Pseudomonadota > Alphaproteobacteria > Caulobacterales > Caulobacteraceae > Caulobacter. The sequence goes on along the minus strand of NZ_JAAKGT010000005.1, from coordinate 123,303 downwards.
GGTCAGCCCCAGGAACCTGATGGTCCCCACCTACGGCGAATGGCTCAAGGCCGTCTCGCCCAAGAGCCGCGTCTACGGCGTCTCGGGCAAGGATCGCGGCGCCATCACCATGGCCGGCCACGATCCTGACGGCGCCTTCTGGTACCAGGCGGGCTTCGGCTTCACGACCTACGTCAAGCCGGGCGAGGACGCCGCGACCAAGCTCAAGCCCGTCGCCGCCCTGAACGCGCGCCTGGCAGCCGAGCAGAAGAAGAAGCCCTTCGTCTGGACCTACGAGAACAAGGCCTGCGCCGCTCTCGAAAAGACCTGGACCACCGGCGAGCGCACCTGGGACGCCAAGCTGCCGCGTCCGCTGCCGACCAACGCCGCAGAGACCCTGCGCGACCTGTCGGCCAGCCCCTACACCGACGCGGTGACCCTGGAGGCCGCCGCCGCCCTGCGCGACGAGTTCGGCCTGGGCGACGGCCCGCAGGTCGACGTGCTGACCGTCAGCCTGTCGGCCACCGACTTCATCGGCCACCGCTACGGCACGCGCGGTCCGGAGATGTGCGACCACCTCAGCCGCCTGGACGCGCGCCTCGACACCTTCCTGTCGCGCATCGGCAAGGCCAAGGGCGAGGTGCTGGTGGTGCTGAGCGCCGACCACGGCGGTTCGGACTTCCCCGAGCGCCTGCATGACGAGGGCTACGACGTTTCGCGCATCGCCACCTCGGCCTGGCTGAAGGGCCTGAACCAGCAGCTGCGCACGGATCTTTCGCTCGACTACGACCCGCTGGTCGCGCCGGGCGGCATCGACACCCTGGTGATCGTCGGCGCCGACAAGAAGACCCCGCCGGCTGTCGAGCGCGCCCGCATCGCCTCGGCCGCCCTGGCGCTGGTCCGCTCGCGCGGCGAGGTCGCCGAGGCCTATGAGATCAACGACCTCTTGACTACGCCGCCGGTCGCCAAGGGAACCTCGCCCGACACCATCAGCGTCAAGGAGCGCCTGCGCCGCAGCGCCTATCCGGGCCGCTCGGGCGACATCCTGGTGGCCTTCAAGTCGAACCTGGTGCCGGCGACCGCCAGCACGACCTATGTCGCCACCCACGGCACGCCCTGGGACTACGACCGCCGCGTGCCGATCCTGTTCTGGTGGAAGAACGCGCAACCGCGCGAGCGCATCCTGCCGATCGAGACCGTCGACATCGCCCCGACCATCGCCGCCGTCACCGGCGTGCCGATCCCCAAGGCGATCGATGGCCGCTGTCGCCCGCTGGGCGCGGGCCACGACTGCTGATCCTGGCTGGAAGCATCGCTTGAGAGAGGGGGCGCGGATCCTGGTCCGCGCCCTTTTTCAATGCCGAAGCATCAGGGCGACCAGGTCGGCCGCGAACGCGATCGCCACCCAGCCCACGGCCAGTCCGACGAAGGGGTGGCGCTGCCACCAATGCAATTTCAATTCCGTACGCATGACAGTTTCCCGACTGATCGGTGCAGCTTGCATGTCATTGGATAGTTTCGCCAGCAACTAATGCGGGGCGCCGCTGCGTCACCTCTGCGGCGCGGTGACGCAGACGCGGTGTTAACAGTCCCTAACTCCCTGTTAACCATGTCGGGGGCAGTGTGCGGGTCACACCAAACCGACCAGAGCGTACGCAGAAAGCCCGTTCATGACCGGAGCCGAAGTCCTCGACGTGGGTCGCGATGCGATCTGGCTGACCCTGCAGCTGTGCGCGCCCGTGCTGATCGTCGGCCTGGTGGTCGGCGTCGCCATCGGCCTGTTCCAGGCCCTGACCCAGATCCAGGAAGCCACCCTGGTCTATGCGCCCAAGATCGTGGCCATCTTCATCTCGCTGCTGCTGTTCCTGCCGCTGATGGGCGCGCTGATGTCTGGCTTCATGCGCCAGATCGCCGCCCGCATCGCGGCGATGTAGGGAAGGGCGGGGCGTGGACAGCTTCGCGACGACCGCCCAGGTCTATGTCGCCGGTCTGGTCTTCGCCCGGATCGGGGCCATGGTCATGCTCATGCCGGGCATCGGCGAGCAGGCCGTGCCGCCGCGCATCCGTCTGGCCTTCGCCCTGCTGATCGCCGTCGTCCTGACCCCGGTGGTGGCCAAGACCGTCGGCCCGCTGCCCACCACCCTGGGCGGTCTGGCCGGCCAGGTGATCCACGAGATCCTGATCGGCCTGATGATCGGCGCGGTGCTGAAGCTGTTCATGAGCGCCCTGACGACGGCCGGCGAGATCATCTCGCTGCAGACCACCCTGTCGTTCGCCCAGACCACCAACCCGTCCGGCGCGCCGTCCAGCACCGCCATCGCCACCTTCCTGTCGATGCTGGGCCTGACCCTGGTCATGGCCACCGACCTGCATCACCTGTTCATCGGGGCGATGGCGCGCTCGTACGAGCTGTTTCCGTTCACCAAGACCGTGCCGGTCAACGACGCCGCGGCCCTGGCCGTGCGCACGGTGGCCCAGAGCTTCATGCTCGGCGTCCAGCTGGCCGCGCCGGTGATCGTGTTCTCGATCGTCTTCAACCTGGCGACCGGCCTCGTGGGTCGGGTCATGCCCTCGTTCCAGATCTTCTTCGTCACCTCGCCGCTCAGCGTGATCCTGGGCCTATCGTTGCTGGCCCTGTCCCTGGGCGGCATCGCCATGGTGTGGAGCGATCGCTATCGCGATCTGCTCGGCGTCTTCAACTAGGGGCGCGCCGTGGCTGACGATACGGACCAGGAATCGAAGACAGAAGATCCGTCAGCCAAGAAGCTGGCGGACGCCCGCAAGAAAGGCGACGTTCCCAAGAGCGCCGACATCGCCCAGCTGGCCTCGCTGGCCGGGGCCTTCGGGGCCGTGGTCATCGCCGGCGGCTGGCTGACGCGCGACCTCGTCCAGTCCCTGATGCCGTTCATCGCCCAGGCCGGCCAGATGGACGTCGAGGGCGGCGCCCAGATCATCGCCCGCAAGGCGGTGCTGGCCGCGCTGCCGCCGCTGATCCTGGTCATGCTGTGCTCGGGCGTTCTGGGCGCGGCCGCCAACATCGCCCAGTCCGGGTTCATGTTCACGGGCGAGAAGATGAAGCCCGACCTCAACAAGCTGGATCCGCTGAAGGGCCTGGGCCGCATCTTCGGGCCCGACGGCATGATGCAGTTCGCCAAGTCGGCCCTGAAGTTCCTGGTCACCGGCGTCATCGCCTGGTTCGTGCTCAAGCCCGACGCCGACATGGTGACGGGCCTTGTCGGCATGGACCCGGCCGCCATGCTCCCGCTGGCCGTCGACCTCTGCAAGAAGCTGTTCTGGGCGGTGCTGATCTTCCTGGTGGTCACCGCCGGCTTCGACTGGTTCTGGCAGCGCCTGCGCTTCAACAAGCGCATGCGGATGACCCTGAAAGAGGTCAAGGACGAGCACAAGGACAGCGACGGCGACCCGCACATCAAGGCCAAGCGCCGCCAGATCCAGATGCAGCGCTCGCGCCAGCGGATGATGCAGGCCGTGCCCCAGGCCACCGTCGTCGTCATGAACCCGACCCACTACGCCGTGGCGCTGAAGTACGAGCAGGGCGAGACCCCCGCGCCGATCTGCGTGGCCAAGGGTCTGGACGAGCTGGCCCTGAAGATCCGCGCCGTGGCCGAGGAAGCCGGCGTCCACGTGCTGGAGGATCCGCCCCTGGCGCGCGCCCTCTACGCCGCCGTCGAGGTCGACCAGCAGATCCCCGCCGAGCACTTCGAGGCCGTGGCCAAGGTCATCGGCTTCGTGCTCAGCAACAAGCAGTCCAAGCGCCGCGCCTGGGCCGACTGATCGGCCGTTGATCCTTGTAGGGATCAGCCGGGAAATCATATTTCCGCCGTAGAATCAGCAGCCTGCTTGATAAACGCGCTCTAGCGCCGCGTAAGGAGTATCCTTACCGGACGAATCGTCGGGGCCTCTTCCCCGCAAAGTTGCAGAAGGATTTCGGTCGGCATGGCCGAGACGCCCGCGAAAGACATGACGGCGACCCGCCGCCGCGCCGACCCCCTGATCTGGGGCGCGGCCGTTTTCTTCGTTCTCGCCGCCGGCTTCGCCACGGCCCCGGCCCTGCGCGCCGGCCCGGCCACCCTGGCGGGCCTGCTGCTGCTGGCGGGCGTCGCGGGCGTCGCGATCCTGGGCCTGGTGGCCATCCGCGCCTCGGCCGCCCACGACAACGGCGTCGACGTGGTCGACAGCTTCATCGACGCCCTGGGCGAGCCGGCGGCCCTGACCGCCGCCGACGGCCGTATCCTGTCGGCCAACCAGGCGTGGCGCGACACCCTGGGCGAGGCCCGCCGCCTGCCCAAGGACGCCGCGCTGTTCTCGGCCCTGGTCCGCGCCCGCAAGGGCGAGGCGGCCGAAGGCGTGATCGTTGTCGCCGGCCACGACCGTCCCGCCCTGGCCGCCCGCGTCGCCGGTGGCCGCCTGCTGGTCCGGCTGCCGGCCGTGGTCGAGCCGATCGCCGCGCCGCTGCCGCCCACCGCGCCGGTCGTCGCCCAGGCCGCCCCGCCGCCGCGCGCGCTCGACGCCTTCTCCGGCGCCTCGCCGTTCGGCGCAGCCCTGCTGGAGGGTCTGGACCCGTTCAACTCGCCGATCCTGGAGGCCAACCCGGCCCTGTCGGCGATGACCGGCGCCGTGCGCGCCGGCATGACCCTGGGCGAGCTGATCGATCCGCCTTCGCGCGCCGAGGCCGAGACCCGCCTGGCCGAGGGCAAGGCCGGCCCGTTCGAGGTGCGCCTGGCCCGCGATCCCTCGCGCATCGCCCATCTCTACCTCTACCGCGCCGACGGCCGCCTCGTGGCCTACCTGATCGACGTCTCCGAGCAGAAGCAGATCGAGCTGCAGCTGGCCCAGGCCCAGAAGATGCAAGCCATCGGCCAGCTGGCCGGCGGCGTGGCCCACGACTTCAACAACCTGCTCACCGCCATCCAGCTGCGCCTGGACGAGCTGCTGCACCGCCACCCGGTCGGCGATCCCTCCTACGAGGGTCTCAACGAGATCCGTCAGACCGGCGTGCGCGCCGCCGACCTGGTGCGCAAGCTGCTGGCTTTCAGCCGCAAGCAGACCGTCCAGCGCGAGGTGCTGGAGCTGGGCGAGCTGATCTCCGAGTTCGAGGTCCTGCTGCGCCGCCTGCTGCGCGAAGACGTCAAGCTGATCACCGACTACGGCCGCGACCTGCCGCAGGTGCGGGCCGACAAGAGCCAGCTGGAGACGGCGGTCATGAACCTGGCCGTCAACGCCCGCGACGCGGTGCGCGCGGCCAAGGGCGGCGGCGTGGTGCGCATCCGCACCGCTCGCCTCAACGAGGACGAGGCGCGCAGCCTGGGCTTCCCCGGGGCCGAGGGCGACCAGGCGTTCATCGAGGTCAGCGACGACGGCCCCGGCATCCCGCCCGAGGTGATGGGCAAGATCTTCGACCCGTTCTTCACCACCAAGCCGGTGGGCGAGGGCACGGGCCTGGGCCTGGCCACCGTCTACGGCATCGTCAAGCAGAGCGACGGCTGGATCCACGTCCACAGCCGTCCGGGTGAGGGCGCGGCGTTCCGCATCTTCCTGCCCGTGCACGAGCCGACCCCGGCCCAGGCCGCGGCCGCGGCCGTCGCGGTCGCCGAGCCGCCCAAGCCCCGCGCCGCCCGCGACCTGTCGGGCGCCGGCCGCATCCTGTTCGTCGAGGACGAGGACGCCGTGCGCGGCGTCGCCGCTCGCCTGCTGCGCGCCCGCGGCTACGAGGTGCTGGAGGCCAGCGACGGCGAGGAGGCCCTGGTCATCGCCGAGGAGAACGCCGGCCAGATCGACCTCCTGATCAGCGACGTGATCATGCCCGGCATCGACGGCCCCACCTTGCTGAAGAAGGCGCGCGGCTATCTCGGCAACGCCCCGGTGATGTTCATCTCCGGCTATGCCGAGGCCGAGTTCAGCGACCTGCTGGAGGGCGAGACCGGCGTGACCTTCCTGCCCAAGCCGATCGACATCAAGACCCTGGCCGAGCGGGTGAAGCAGCAGCTGCAGGCGGCCTAGAGGCTGTTCTCTTCCGTAAGACCCCTGGAAAGCGGGGGGCAGGCATTTTCTGAAATGCTAGGCGCTCGACGATGGGCGGCTTGAGGACAGAAGCCGCCTGCTGGGTTATCATCGGCCATGGCTGATGGTTTCACCCTCGATATCGATGCGGAACTCGCCGAGCAGTTATCTTCCGCTGCGGCGGCGGCAGGCGTATCGCGCGAGGCGTATGCTCTTGCCGTGCTTGAGCAGGACAGCAAGGGCGGTCCGCGCTTCACGATCGCTAGAGCCCGAGCCTACGACGTGGATCGTGGCGGAGAGGTCATGTCCATGGAAGAGGCTTTCGAATTCTTGGATGCCGCTCTAGTCAGGCCCGGAACGCGGCCGGCTTGAAGCGGCGGGTCGTTCTTGCGCGCGCGGTCGAGCGCGATCTTGTGCGACTGTCCGATTTCCTTGCCGGCAAGAGTCCTCAAGCGGCTCGGCGTTCGGCCGACGCTATCAAGGCGGCTGTCCGGTCGCTTGGGGCTTTCGCTTTACGTGGGCGAGTCACTGCCAGCGACCTGCGAGAACTCAATGTGGAGTTCGGACGCGACGGCTATGTCATCCAGTATCGCGTCGAGGACGACCGCGTCCTCGTGCTCCGCCTCTTCCATGCGCTCGAAGATCGCGAGCCCTGATCACTCCCGCCGCAGCAGCACCGTCGGACTGTCCTTGTAGGTCGTGCGGGCCTGCTCGACGAAGCCGGTCTTGGCGGCCAGCGCCAGGGAGGCGGCGTTGTCGGGGTGGATGATGCAGACCACCGGATCCTGGCCCCACCGGCGCTGCCCCCAGGCCAGGCCCGCGTTCACCGCCTCGGTCCCGAAGCCCTGGCCGTGCGACCAGCTGGCCAGCACCCAGCCCATTTCCGGCACGCCCTCGAACGAGGGCTCGATGTCGCGGTGGAAGTCGGCGAAGCCCACTTCGCCGACATATCGTCCCGTGGCCGTCTCGCGCACGGCCCAGTAGCCATAGCCGAGCAGGGCCCACAGGCCCCGGGCGCGCAGCAGCCGCGCCCAGCTTTCCTCGCGGGTCGAGGCGCGCCCCCCGACATAGCGATAGACCTCTGGCTCGCACCACATGGCCACGCTGTCGTCGAAGTCCGAGATCTCCGGCGGGCTCAGGGTCAGGCGCGGCGTCGTCAGGACGGGCAGGGGAGGGGCGCGGGCGGCGAGGTCGTCGAGGGGCGGCATCGGAGTCCGGGTTTGCTGAGGAGCGACGGCGCAGCCTATACCGCGCGGAGCATTTTCGAGCGAAGTGGACGCCGGTTCACGTGAAGAAAATGCGCGAAGATTGGAGTCTTCACCAGGAAGGGACTCGTCAGTTCATGATCGCGCCGCAGGACGCCGTCGCCGCCCGTCGCAAGCTCACCAACCGGCTGATCGCCGGCAAGGACGCTGGGCGGCTGGTTCCCTTCTTCACGACCGACGCCAAGGTCATCGCCGGCGACGGCTCGCTGCTGCTGGGCCGCGACCAGATCATCGAGGCCTTCGCCGGCCAGTTCGCCGACCGCGACTTCGTCTCCTACGTCCGCACCAGCGACCTGATCGAGATCGACGCCGACGGCGTCCGCGCGGCCGAACGCGGCCGCTGGGTGGGAACCTGGAAAGGCGAGGGCGCGACCCAGAGCGGAACCTACCTGGCCACCTGGCGCAAGGTCGCCGGCCAGTGGGTGATCGAGAACGAACTGTTCGTGACGCTGGGGTAGGATCTTTCCGACCCTCTCCCAGAGGGAGAGGGAGGGGCCCGCGCGAAGCGTGGGAGGGGGAGGGGTTACGGTGTCAGCCGGCGTGCCGGCACGCCGTCGACCGTTGCTAACCCCTCATCCGGAGCTTCACGCCACCTTCTCCCTCCAGGGAGAAGGATCAGACGGGGCGAAGGGGATAGAGCCCCGTGGATCCCCGGCGCATCCCGAAAAGAGTTCCACGAACTCAACCGCTTGCAACTTTCTCATGCGCCTGGATCAGACGCGCCGAAACCCGGGTCATAATCAAAGCTGTCCCGTCGCAGGGAGAGGGCGCAAGGATCCGGCCCGAAACGGCGACGTGGATGCGATCGAGCGGGTTTAGAGGGCGGGGGACGTAAATCCGCCTATCGGGAGCTTGCCTAAATAGGCTCCCGCCCGTCCGAGGGTTCGCGCCGCCATGCACGCCTGGCCGCCAAGAAACGGGGCGCACTGCATGGGGAAGGGGCAAAGGGCGGAAGAGGCCCGCGCGCCCCGGCCTGAGGAATAACGATCGCGCGGGGCGTTCAGCTTCGTCGAAACGGTATTTGAAACTCACACATCCGGGCGAGGCCCGGACGCCCCGCGCCCTCTCCACAAACTCTGCGCTTTCGCGCGAGAGGTCGAAGTCGCGCGCCAAGATCCTCCCCCTGAAGGGGGAGGTGGCCCGAAGGGCCGGAGGGGGAAGTATCTGATGAGGTCGGTTCACCCGCTGGAGCCGTTATCTCTTCCCCCTCAGTCGCTCCGCGACAGCTCCCCCTTCAGGGGAGCATCTAGGCGGAGGGCCGGAGGGGGCGCGCGAAGCGCGCTCTACCGGCGTTTCTTCGACTTCGGCGCCGGCTTGGCCGCCGTGTTCACCACGGCCCCGGCCCCCGCGCCGACGACGGCGCCCACAGGCCCGGCGACGACCGCGCCGGCGATGGCCCCGGTGGCCGCCCGTTGCTCCATGTTGTGGCCGCAGGCCGTGGTCAGGGCGGCCAGGGCCAGGATGGCGGCCAGGCGCGGCGCGAACGGCGAGAGGCGGGGCATCAGGGGGTCTCCAAAGCTTCGGCGCGGGGCCGATCCAACTGCAGCGGTTAACGGCGAAGCTTGGTCGAGGTTCCGACATAGCCGCGCGGCGGCGGCAAAAACCGCGCTGCTGCGGCGTTTTGGCGCCCGTCCAGGTTTTTCCTGTGAATCAAAGTGTTAACGGTATCGGTCGCCGAAAAGGCAGGCAAAACGCATGCTGCGGTGCAGCAGGCGCTTGCGACTCGGTCATAGTTCGGTCATAAGGCGAGGCATAAGCAGGATCTCGACCTTATTGCGAACGGTCGAACCTCCGCTGCCAGACCGGCCCGATAGTGCTTTTTCCGGGTGTCTTGGGAGCGTTTTTGTCGGGGGGCCGGTGCGCCCTCGTCGCGCAGGACGCAAGTTTTGAATATCAAGTCGCAGACGTGCGCTGACGCGCGCGGGCTGATCGGCGCCGTATTGGTCGGGTCCGTCACGGGCCTGGCGCTTGGCGGCGTCTATCTGGCGGGAGGCATGGCCCAGACCGCCGCTCAGCACGCTCGGGTTACGCGCCTGGCCGACAGCGCCGCGGGGAGCTACTCCGAAGCGGCGCTGCATCAGGCCGCGTCGCGCATGGACGCCGGGGCGCTCGCCATCGCCCGTCGCCATGACCCCTACACCGTCGCCGGCGACGCCCAGCGCGACCGGCAGGCCTCTCTGCTCGCCGCCCGCCTCGAAAGCGGTGACGACAAGACCGAGGACAAGCCGCTCCTGATGCGCGCCAGCCTCGGCGGTTCCTTCAATCCGGCCGCCGCGCCGTTCCACCTCGCCAACGCCCTCGAAAGCTCGCGCGAACTCGAGTGCCTGGCCCAGGCCGTCTACTACGAAGCCCGGGGCGAGACCTCCAGCGGCCAGGCCGCGGTGGCTCAAGTCGTATTAAACCGCGTACGCCACCCTTCGTTCCCCAAGTCGATCTGCGGCGTGGTGTTCCAGGGCGCCTCGGCCCGCACCGGCTGCCAGTTCAGCTTCGCCTGCGACGGCTCGATGCGCGCCCGTCCCGAACGCGCCGCCTGGACCCGGGCCCGCAAGGTCGCCTCGCGCGCCCTGGCCGGCACGGTGATGTCCGAGGTCGGCTCGGCCACCCACTTCCATACCACCGGCGTCGCGCCGAACTGGGGTCCGCGCCTGATGCGCGTCGCCCAGGTCGGCATGCACGTGTTCTACCGCTTCGGCGGTCGCGCCGGCGCGCCGGGCGCCTTCACCGACAAGCCGCGGCCGTCGACCATCGAGGACCTGCCGGACGCGCCCGTCCTGACGGCCCTGCCGCAGGCGCCCAGCGCCGACGGCAAGCCGGTGATCTATGTCGCCAGCGCCCTGGTCACGGCCAAGGAAGGCGGCATGGGCGGTCCGGAGAAGGTCGGTCCCGAACCGGCGTCGGCCCCGGCGATGCGCCCGGCCAAGGCCGGCGACAAGGCCGAGGCGGTCAAGCCGTCGTCGGTGATCGCGACCGGAGCTGGTTCCTGAGGAACCCCGGGGCCAGGCGGGCCATGAACCGCATCTGCCTGGCCCGCTTGCCCACGAGGTAATAGAGCTCGCGGCCGTGCGCCGCCTGCCAGACCGTCTGCGCCGCCTCGTCGACGCCGTAGACGGGCAATCCGCTCTTGCGCAGTTCCTCGCCCATGTCGGCGTTCTTGCCCGGCTGGGAGTTGCGCAGGATCGGCGTCTCGACGAACCACGGCATGACGCAGGCCACGCTGACGCCGAAGGCGGCGAACTCGGCGTCCAGCGCCTCGGACAGTCCGCGCACCGCGAACTTGGTCGCCGAATAGACCGCCAGGCCCGGCGAGCCGTAGATCCCCGCGCACGAGGCCATGTTGACGAGGCGCGAGCCGGGCGTGGCCTTCAGGAAGGGCAGGGCGGCCCGCGCGCCGTTCAGCACGCCCTGCACATTGACCGCCAGCATCAGGTCGTCGCCCTGCGGGTCGCTTTCCGAGAAGGGGCCGAAGCGCGCGACGCCGGCGTTGTTGAACAATACGTCCAGCCGGCCGCCGGACCGCTCGACGAAGGCGGAAAGGGCGGGCGTCCAGGCCTGCCGGTCGCGCACGTCCAGGGGATGGATGGAGCCGTTGGCGGGGCCGATCTCGGTCAGGGCGCGGGCCAGGCCCGCCTCGTCGATGTCCGACAGGCCGACGAACCAGCCTTCCGCCGAAAAGCGCTTGGCGCTGGCCAGGCCGATGCCGCTGGCCGCGCCGGTGATGAAGATGGCCTTGCGAGCCGACATGTCCGCCTCCCCGTCGTTGTTGTTCATTATCGCCGATCAGACAGCGACCGACGGGGAGGGGTCAAGTTCACGTGCGCGTCAGGCGCGCATCAGTCGGTCTGGTCGTCGATCTCGGCGTCGGGGCCGTTCTTCTTGATCGACTCGATGGCGTTCTTGGCCGAGGCCTTCGAGGCGTAGCCTTCGGTCCAGAAGATGGTCTCGCTGTTGTAGACGAAATAGGCGACGAACTCGCCGGCCTTGTTCTTCTTGATCAGGAACTTGTGGGCCATCTGGTGCTCCCGGGGGGTGATGACTGGTCGTTGGTCGACGAGCCGACGTAGCGACCCTCGCGCCCCTGACGCGACCCTGTCAACCGCGTTGCGGTGAAGCCCGGCGCACGGAATGATGGAGACTCATCAGGCCGGACGGACCCATGAGCGCGGACAAACTCGACCACCTCTCGCGCACCCTGCTGGGCGAGGCCTATGCCGATCTTTCGGCCGTCAAGCGCAGCGTCATCGACCTGATCGCCGCCGAGGCCCCCACGGGTCTCGCGCCCGGGCTGTCGCAGAAGGAGGGCAGCTTCTGGGAGCGCCTGGCCGACCGGGTGGCCGCGATCGGCGGCTCCTGGGGCTTCATCGGCGGGTTCTCTGCGGTGCTGGCCGCCTGGGTGATCCTGAACCTGGCCCTGATGCCGTTCCACAAGGCCTTCGATCCTTATCCCTTCATCTTCCTGAACCTGGTGCTGTCGACCCTGGCGGCGATCCAGGCCCCGATCATCATGATGAGCCAGAACCGCCAGGCGGCGAAGGATCGCGAGGCGGCCGAGCACGACTACGTCGTCAACCTGCGCGCCGAGCTCGAGATCATGCGCCTGCACGACAAGCTCGACGCCCTGCGCATGGCCGAACTGTCCGACATGGCCCGCGCAAACACCGCATGCCTCGACGAGCTGCGGGCCGAGGTGAAGGCGCTGCGGGGCGGCTAGCTGGCCTTGGCCGCCCGGCGCAGGGCCTGGGGCGGCTGGCCGAACACGCGGATGAAGGCCCGGCGCATGCGTTCGGAGTCTCCGAACCCTGACTCCAGGGCGATGTCCTCGACCTGCAGCGGGGCGCTGTCGAGCAGGGCCCGGGCGGCCTCCACCCGCAGCCGCTCGATCGCCTTGGCCGGGGTCGAGCCGGTCTCGGCGGCGAACAGGCGGGCGAAGTTGCGCGGGCTCATGGCCGCGCGCTCGGCCAGTTCCTCGACGCTCAGCGGCCGGGCCAGGTTCTCGCGCGCCCAGGCTAGGAGGGCGTCGAAGCGTCCGCCCTTCAGCTCCAGCAGGGCCGAGAATTGCGACTGGCCGCCCGGCCGGCGGTGATAGACCACAAGCTGCTGGGCCGTGCGCTTGGCGACGGCTTCGCCGAGGTCAGCCCCGATCATCGCCAGCGCCAGGTCGATCCCCGCCGTGATGCCGGCCGAGCTCCAGATCGGGCCGTCCTGCACCCAGATCCGGTCGGCCTCCAGCCGCACGTCCGGAAAGCGCTTCTGGAAGTCCTTGGTGCGGCTCCAGTGGGTGGTGGCGCGTTTGCCGTCCAGCAGGCCCGCCGCCGCCAGCACGTAGGTTCCAGAGCAGACGCTGGCCGTCCGCCGCGCCTGCCGCGCGGTCTTGCGCACATAGTCGAGCGTCGCCGCGCAACTGGCCGGCGCCCGCACGCCGTCGCCGCCCGAGATCAGCAGGGTGTCGAAAGCAGGCGCCTTGTCGAACGCCACGGTGTCGAAGGCCGCGCCCGAACTGCTGGCCGTCCAGCCGCCGTCGCGCGACACCACCGTCAGGCCATAGGCCCCCGGATCGAACCGCGCGGCGATCTCGAAGGTCGAGATCGGGCCGGCGGCGTCCAGAAGCTGGAAGCCCGGATAGACCAGCATGCCGACGGCGCGAGGCATCGCATTCCCCCGAAGGATGGCGGAAATCGAGGGATCTCCGTCATTTCCGCCGAACGCTATCGGGGAGAGCATCGGTCGTCAAACCAGGAGGGCTCTCATGGCCGACCCTATCCGCATCGTCTTCGCCCTGTTTCCGGGCGTGACCCATCTCGACTTCACCGGCCCCCACCAGATCCTGGCGCGGCTGCCGGGCGCCCAGATCACCGTCGCCAGCCTCGCCGGCGGCGAGATCGAGGCCGACGGCCTGATCTTCGCCCATCTGGCGCGGCTCGACCAGATCGAGGCTTGCGACATCCTCTGCATTCCCGGCGGTTTCGGCACGACCCAGGCCATGGGCGACGAAGCCTTCCTGGATCAGGTCAAGCGCCTGGCCTGGAGCGCGCGCTACGTCACCAGCGTCTGCACCGGCTCGCTGGTGCTGGCGGCGGCAGGCCTGCTGGAGGGCAAGCGGGCGGCCTGCCACTGGGCCTGGCGCGACCAGCTGGCGCTGTTCGGCGCCATCCCAGACGAGGCCCGCGTGGTTCGCGACGGCCGCTTCGTCACCGGCGGCGGGGTGACGGCCGGCGTCGACTTCGCCCTGACCCTGGTCGCCGAGATCGCCGGTCCGACCATCGCTCAGGCCATCCAGCTGGCCGTCGAGTACGCGCCTGACCCGCCGTTCCAGTCGGGCCGGCCTGAATTGGCCCCGCCGGAAATCCTGGCCCGCGTGCGCCGCATCTACGACAACGGCATGGACGAGCGCCGCGCGGCGGCCGCGGCCGCGGCGGCGGCGGAGCGGTTGGGTAAGGGGGCGCTGGAAGGAGTCTAGCCGCTCGCGGCTGGAACGTAGACATCCTGGCGCGGACTAGGCTCCGGGGCATCCCATTCGAAGGCCGCAAGCACTGCCGTCGCCAGCAACCGTACGCCCCTCCAGGACGGATGATTGCGCACGGCGTTGTCGGTCCAGAGACCCTCGTCGCCGGCTTCGCTCATCTGGCAAAGCCAAGCTTCAAGCGCGTCGAGGGAGGCCTGGCAATGCGGGCTCAGCTCTGATCTTTCGCGGCCCAGTTCACGGAGCCCGTCGTCAAAGGTCAGTGCGAGTTCGTCGGCTTTGCATACGAATTCGGGCAACAACGACAGCTGCATTTCAGCGGGCTGGGCCAGGCAATAGACCGCCCATCGGAATCCTTCGCGTACGGGATCGGGGTTGCAGGTCATCTCCAGGACCCTAGACGGGGGCGATGGGGAAGGGAACGAGAAGGGCGGCTGATCCCTGCCTCACCCCACCTGCACGCCGGTCATCGAGATCGCCGCGAAGACGTCGTCGGCGAAGAACGACACCGGCTCGTCGGGCCCTTGCGCGCCCAGCACGTAGAGCAGCGGCAGATAGTGTTCGGCGCTGTTGATCGACAGCGCCGCGTCGGGGCCCAGGCTCTCCCAGTCGATCAGCGGCTGGTGGTCGCCCGCCGTGATCAGGGCCTTGGCGCGCTCGTTGAAGCGCGGCGCCCAGTCGGGGGTCTCGCCGGTGCGGAAGTTCACGGCCCGCAGGTTATGGACGATGTCGCCGCTGCCGATGATCAGCACGCCCTCGTCGCGCAGCGCCGCCAGCCGGCGGCCGGCCTCGTAGTGCCAGGCGTTGGGCTGGCCGCGGTCGATGCTCAGCTGCACCACCGGCACGTCGGCGTCGGGATACATCGGCGCCAGCACGCTCCAGGCCCCGTGGTCGAGGCCGCGGGTCGGATGCTGCACCGTGCGTTGCGGGGCCAGCAGGTCGGCGGCGCGCTGGGCCAGGGCCGGATCGCCCGGCGCGCGGTACTGCACGTCGAACAGCGCCTGCGGGAAGCCGCCGAAATCGTGGATGGTCTCGGGGCGCTCGGCGGCGCTCAGCGCCGTGCCGCCCATGGTCTCCCAGTGGGCGCTGATCATCAGCACGGCCTTGGGGCGCGGCAGGTCGCGGCCCAGCTGCGCCCAGGCGCGGCTCCAGGCGTTGTCCTCGATGGCGTTCATCGGCGAGCCGTGGCCGATGAAGAGGACGGGCATGCGGGTCATGGCGCGAAATCCAAATAGAAACTTGTACAGTTACAGATGGGCGCTCGCGCCTCGCGGGTCAAGGACGGCCGGCGCGACCTTCCGCCGCTTCCCCCCGAGGCCGGGCTTTGTTAAGGCCTGCCCTCGTGAGCACGTCCCAGTCATCCTCGGAGTCGGCCCCCTCGGTCGCCCCAGCCGCGTCTTTCGTCAGCCATTCGACCCGGCCGGCCACGCGCGGCGGCGCGCTGGACCTGCTGCGCCTGCTGGCCGCCCTGCTGATCGTGGTCTACCACTTCGGCGCCGAGAGCCCCCTGCGGATCGAGCGTTTCCACCCGGTGTTCGCGCGGGGATATCTGGCCACCGACTTCTTCCTGATGTTGTCGGGCTATGTGCTGGGTCGCGCCTACGGGCCGTCGGCCATTTCCGGCCGCATCACCCACTTCCAGTTCTGGCTGCGCCGCGCCGCGCGCGTGTGGCCGGGGCATCTGATGGTGCTGGCCGCCATGGCCGGCCTGGTGCTGGCGCTGAACCTGATCGGCACCGACGCTCACAAGCCCTCGCGCTTCGCCTGGGACCAGCTGCCGCTGCAGGCGATGCTGATGCACGCCTGGGGCTTCAACAGCGACGGCTGGAACCTGCCCAGCTGGTCGCTGTCGGCGCTGATCGTCTGCTACGCCCTGTTTCCCTGGTTCTGGCGCGCCGCCAGCGCCACGCGCCGTCCCTGGCTGCCGATCGCCCTGGCCGCCGTGGTCGTGGTGCTGTTCGACGTCGCCGCCCGCCGCACCAACGGCTTCGGCTTCGCCGAGGTCCCGATCGGTCTGTCCGACCTGCCGCTGCGCATCGGCGTGCTGCGGGCCGTCCCGCTGTTCCTGCTGGGCCTGTGCCTGGCGCGCGCGGTCGAGCTTTCCTGGCCTACCGAGAAGGCCGCCAAGGTGCTGCTGACCGTCGGCTGCGCGGGCCTGGTGATCATCCAGCTGATCGGCCGCTACGACCTGCCCAGCCTGACCTGCCTGGCCGCCATCATCCTCGGCGCCGGCCGGCTGCCGGTGAAGCATCCCAAGGCCTGGATCGAGGAGGGGGCCAAGCTCTCCTTCGCCCTGTTCATCACCCACATCCTGGTCGGCGTGATCTACTGGAGCGCCGTGCACAAGCTGATCGACACCGTGCCGATCGGCATCGGCTGGCAGTGGCTGATGTGGCTGGCCGGCTTCCCGCTGGCCATCGGCGCGGCCTGGGTCTTCCACACCTTCATCGACCAGCCCGTGCAGGATCGCATCATGCCGTGGGTGCGCGGCAGGGGCTAGAAGACCTCCAGCGCGCGGATGCTCGACTGGCGCGCGGTCAGCTCCCGCACCAGCTTGGCGAAGTAGAAGCTGGCGACCAGGTTCAGGGCGCTGCCCAGAAGGCCGACGGCCTCGCCGGTCACGATCAGAGCGGTGTCGCCATAGCTGGCGTCCATATTGCCGCTGGCCTGGTCGATGAAGGTCCCCGCGATCCAGAAAGCCCACCAGACGCGCATCCACCCGGGCGTCGGAACCGAGCGCCAGTCGGTCGGGTCGCTGCTCGCCTTCCAGGCCTCCTCCATCGCCTTGAACGGCGTGAACAGCGACGCGATCGGGACGAAGTACCAGCCCACCGCCCAGGGCGGCGAGATCGTCAGGTCGGGGACCATGGCGTTGGCGTTCATGCTCACGCGGTAGGTCCATTTCAGGCCCAGGAAGCCGGCGATGATGAAGACCGCCACGTAGAGCAGGGTGACGCCGCCGTCGACGAACTGAAGCAGCGACATCGAGGCGTCGCCGCCGCCGAAGAGCGCGGCGCCGATCACGACCAGGCTCGTGATCATGCTGGCGGCGTTGGCGCTCATCATGATCCAGATCCACAGCAGCAGCGTCTTGGCCAGCGGCTCGGGCGCACGCTGGGTGTAGGTCTTCCTGGTCATTGAAATCGCCCCCCGCAACAGAGGGCGCTCATAGCGGGTGGCGCGGCCAGGTTGCAATCCCGCCGCTACGGCTTCAGGCCGCGTCCAGCCCGATATCCAGCACCGGCGCCGAGTGGGTCAGGGCTCCGACGCTGATCACGTCCACGCCCGTCTCGGCGATGGCGCGCACGGTGGCCAGGTTCACTCCGCCCGAGGCCTCCAGCACCGCGCGGCCCTTGGCCAGCGCCACGGCGGTCGCAAGATCGTCCAGGCTGAAATTGTCGAGCATCACCACGTCGGGGCCGTGCTTGAGGGCGTCTTCCAGCTGGTCCAGGCCGTCGACCTCGACCTCGATCTTGACCAGGTGTCCGGCGAAGGCGCGGGCCCGGCGGACGGCTTCACCGACCCCGCCGCAGGCGGCGACGTGGTTGTCCTTGATCAGGATCGCGTCGTCGAGGCCGAAGCGGTGGTTGACCCCGCCGCCGCAGCGCACCGCGTACTTCTCCAGGGCGCGCAGGCCCGGCGTGGTCTTGCGGGTGTCGACGATGGTCGCGCCCGTGCCCTCGACCAGGCGCACATAGGCGCGGGTTAGGGTGGCGATGCCCGACAGGCGGCCCAGCAGGTTCAGGCCCGTGCGCTCGGCGGCCAGCACGGCGCGGGCGTTGCCCTCGGCGCGGGCCAGCACCGTGCCCGGCGCGGCGTCGGCGCCGTCGGGCGTGATCACCTCGAAGCTCGCGGTCGGGTCCAGGGCGGCCAGCGACAGGCGCGCGCACGACAGGCCGGCGACCCGGCCGTCCTGGCGGCTGGCGAACAGCACCGAAAGCCGGGCGTCGGCGTCGATGCAGGCCAGGCCCGTGATGTCGCCGGCCCGGCCCAGATCCTCGGCCAGGGACAGATCGACGATGGGACGGACGAGAAGGTCGGGCAGCGGCTCGATACGGGGGAGGGCGGTCAAAACAGCTCCGACAGCGGAATGCGAACTTCGGGGGCGAACAGCGGCGAGACGGCCGCGGCGTCGCCTTCGTGGACAGCGGTCTCGCCCCAGCCGCCGTCTGGGAGCGGCTGGCTGAAGACCGTCAGGCGACGGGCTTCCGGCTCGGCCACCCAGTATTCCGGCACGCCGGCCTTGGCGTAGAGGCGGCTCTTTACCGTCAGGTCGTTGCCGAGCGACGAGATGGAAACCTCGACGACCAGGACGGCGGCTTCGGCTTCGGCGTACTTTCCTTCGGGCGCCCGAGCCACGAGGACGTCGGGATCAGGCGCGCTGTAACGTCCCAGCTTCAGGGTGGAGCCCACGAAGACCTTCAGGCTTGTCGAAGCGGATAGCTTGCGTATCGCGCTCTTGAGCACGAAGGCCGCGTTTGCGCTGACCTCGCCATGATCCAGGGAAGCGGGCGCCATGCGGATGATCTTCCCCTCGATCAGTTCGACGCGGCCGAAGACGTCGTCGAACACGCCGGCCTGGTCCATGCGTTCGTACTGATCGAAGTCGAACAGGAACTCGGTGTCGCCCCGTTCCTCGAAACCCGCGCTGGTCGCCGTCATGGTCGCGTCTCCGTTCCCCTTACGTACCACTACTCGGCGGCGTGGCGCAAACCGGCCTGGACGGGATCGAGGGTGACGAAGGTGCGGACGGGAGCGGCCTTCTCGGGGAAGTCGGCGCGGTAGTGACCGCCCCGGCTTTCCTGGCGGGCCAGGGCGGCGTCGACGATCAGGCGGGCGGCGACCAGGGACGGGCAGGGGCCGTGGGCTGCTTCCAGGGCGGCGATCTCTTCCAGCAGGCGGGCCAGACCCGTCGCGTCGCGGATGACGCCGGCGTCGCGGCTCATGGCCTTGCGCAGCGCCTGGAAGGCTTCGTTAGGCAGGTCGGGCAGCGGCGCCAGCGAGACCGGCTCGTCGCCCGTCTCGCCCTCGGCGGCGGCGGCGGCGGCGCGGCCGGCGCGGGCGCCGAAAACGGCCGCTTCCAGCAGGCTGTTGGAGGCCAGGCGGTTGGCGCCCTGTACGCCGGTGGAGGCGCATTCGCCGGCGGCGTAGAGGCCCGGCAGGCTGGCGCGGCCGTCCAGGTCGGTGGCCACGCCGCCCATGTGGTAGTGCACGGCCGGCACGACCGGGATCATCTCGCGGCGCGGATCGATCCCGGCGCTCTGGCAGGCCTCGAACACGGCCGGGAACTCGCGGGGGAAGTGGCCGCCCACGGCCGTCGTGGCGTCGAGGAAGGCGCCGCGGCCGGCGGCGCGCTCGGCGT
The DNA here is from genome assembly GCF_011043625.1 of Caulobacter sp. 602-2. Taxonomy (GTDB): domain Bacteria; phylum Pseudomonadota; class Alphaproteobacteria; order Caulobacterales; family Caulobacteraceae; genus Caulobacter. Next base: position 104,219 of record NZ_JAAKGT010000005.1, on the reverse strand, counting down.
GGATGGCGCGGGCCACCACGTCGCGCGGCGCCAGCTCCTTGGCCGGGTGATAGTCGGCCATGAAGGCGCGGCCATCCGTATTGCGCAGGATCGAGCCTTCGCCGCGCAGCGCTTCCGTCGCCAGGGGCGCGGGATCGCGGCCGATGTCGATGGCCGTGGGGTGGAACTGCACGAACTCGGGATCGGCGATCTCGGCGCCGGCCAGCGCGGCCAGGCCCAGGCCTTCGCCGCGCACCTGGGTCGGCGTCGTGGTGACGGCGTAAAGGCCGCCGACGCCGCCGGTGGCCAGGACCACGGCATGGCTGTGGATCTCGACCAGCTCGCCGTCGATTTCCGCCAGGACCCCGACCACGCGGCCGGTCTCGTCTTGAAGCAGGCGGCGGGCGCGGGCGTTCTCGCGGATCTCGATCGTGGGTGTGGCGCGGACCGTCGTGATGACGGCGGCCATGATCGCCGCGCCGGCCCCGTCGCCGCCGACGCGGGCGACGCGGGCCTTGGAGTGGGCGGCCTCGAGGCTCAGCACGAAGTCGCCGTCGGCTTTGCGATCGAAGGGCGCGCCCAGGGCGGCCAGGGCGCGGACCGCGGCGGGGCCTTCACGGGTCAGCAGCGCCACGGCCTCGCCGTCGCACAGGCCGGCGCCCGCCGCGATGGTGTCGGCGGCATGCAGCGAAGGCGTGTCGTCGCCGGCCAGGGCGGCGGCCAGGCCGCCCTGCGCCCAGGCGCTGGAACAGCCGGTCGCCAGCGGCGTGGGCGACAGGACGAGGGCCGTCTTCGCGGCGAGCGCGGCGGTGAGGCCGGCGAGGCCCGCGCCCAGAATGACAGGGCCGTCGAAGGTAAGCGTCTTAGGCATCGATACTCTCCAAGGCCGCGCGATGGCGGTCGGCAGAGGCTGCGTCGAAGCAGCAGAAGATCACTTCGGCCGGCTTGGCCGTCTTGAACTCGGCGACGGTGCGAACGGCGATGCGGGCCGCCTCGTCCGCCGGAAAGCGGTAGATCCCGGTCGAGATCGCCGGAAAGGCGACCGTCTGGAAGCCCTTCTGCGAGGCGATCTCCAGCGAGCGGCGGTAGCAGCTGGCCAGCTGGTCGCGTTCGTCCAGTCCGCCGCCGTTCCAGACCGGGCCGACGGTGTGGATCACCCAGCGGGCCGGCAGCTTGAAGCCTTCGGTCAGCTTGGCGTCGCCCGTCTTGCAGCCGTTGAGCATGCGGCAGGCCATGGCCAGCTCAGGGCCGGCCTTGCGATGGATCGCTCCATCCACGCCGCCGCCGCCCAGCAGGCTGCTGTTGGCGGCGTTGACGATGGCGTCGACGTCCAGGGTCGTGATGTCGGCCTGGATGACGCTCATCTTCGGCATGGTCAGATCAGCTCCACGTCCACGTGGTGGCGGGCCTTGACGAGGTCGTAGCGGGCCGGGGCGGCGGGCGGGGGCAGGTCGATCATTCGCTGCACGGCCTGGCGGGCGCGCTCCAGCACATCGGCGTCGACCGTCACCTCGTACTGCTCGTGCACCAGGGCGTCGTAGATGTTCTGCAGCGTGATCCGCTTCATGTGCGGGCACATGTTGCAGGGGCCGATGAACTGGGTCCCGGGGCTTTCGGCCTGCACGTTGCTGGCCATCGAGCACTCGGTGATCAGCACCACCTGGGCCGGCTTGCGCGCGGCGACGTAGTCGTTCATCGCGGCGGTCGAGCCGGCGAAGTCCGAGGCCTCGAGGATCTCGGCCGGGCATTCGGGGTGGGCCAGCACCTCGGCGCCGGGCCAGGCCGCGCGCATGTCGGCGATGTCCTGGGCGGTGAAGCGCTTGTGCACCTCGCAGTGGCCGGCCCAGGCGATGATCTTGACGTTGGTCTGGCGGGCGACGTTGCGGGCCAGGAACTCGTCGGGGATCAGGATGACCTTGTCGGTCCCCCATTCCTTGGCGGCCCATTCGACCACCTGCACGGCGTTGGCGCTGGTGCAGCAGATGTCGGTCTCGGCCTTCACGTCGGCGGTGGTGTTGACGTAGGTGACCACCGGCACGCCCGGGTGGCGCTCCTTGATCAGCCGCACGTCCGCGCCCGTGATCGACGAGGCCAGGCTGCAGCCGGCCAGCAGGTCGGGGATCAGGATCTTCTTTTCGGGGCTGAGCACCTTGCTGGTCTCGGCCATGAAGTGCACGCCGGCCTGGACGATGATCGCCGCGTCGCTCTTGGCGGCTTCCTTGGCCAGCGCCAGGCTATCGCCCACGAAGTCGCCGACGCCGTGGAAGATGTCCGGCGTCATGTAGTTGTGGGCCAGGATGGCGGCGTTCTTCTCGCGCTTGATCCGGTTGATCTCAGAGATCAGCGGCGCGTGCAGACGCCATTCCATCGGGGTGACGTGGTGCTTGACCTTGTCCCAGACGGCGGCGGTCTCCGCCTCGATGTCGGCGGTGAAGGCGAGGGGCGCGAAACCGTCGGCCATGTCGTCCTCTCTTATGCTCAAAGTGAGCATTTCCTGGGCCTCAAAAAACGCCGGGCAAAGGTTGCGGCTCCGTCCGGCGTCGCGACTTATGCTGAAAGTGAGCATAAGGGGCTATCCAGATATAGCCGCTCGTTCCTCGAATGCAAAGCATGCGGACGAAAAATCCCGCGACGGCGCGCAAGGACGCCCGTTCGGTCCAAGGGCGGATCAGTGCGGGCGGCGGGTCTCGAAGGCCTGGTCTATGGCCCGCACCAGCGCGTCCAGCGCATAGGGCTTGCGCAGAAGGGGCCAGGGCGCGGCGCGGGCTTCCGCCAGCTCCTGGCCGGTGTAGCCCGAGCTCAGCAGGATCGGCAGTTCGGGCCGTTCGGCCGAGAGGATGGCCGCCAAATCCACGCCGCTCTTGTCGCCGGGCATCATCACGTCGGTGACCAGCAGGCCCAGTTCCGGGTGGGCGCGGGCCACCTCAAGGGCCTCGTCGGCGTCGCCGGCCCGGCGGACGTTGTGGCCCAGCTCCAGCAGCATGGCCTCGACCAGGTCGCCGACCTCGACGTCGTCCTCGGCCAGCAGCACATCGACGCCGGGGCGCGGGGCGGGCGGGGCGACCGGCGCCGCCTGCAGGATCGCGCCCTCGTGGCTGGCCGGCAGCAGCAGCGACACCGTCGTGCCGTGGCCCGGCTTCGAGGTGATCTCCACCTCGCCGCCGCTCTGGCGCACGAAGCCGTAGACCTGCGACAGGCCAAGCCCCGTGCCCTTGCCCGAGGCCTTGGTCGTGAAGAACGGCTCGAAGGCGCGGGCGATGGTGGCCGCGTCCATGCCCTTGCCCTCGTCGCGCACCGAGACGCGCAGATAGGCCCCGGGCTTCAGCTCGCCGCGCGGCTTGTCGAAGGTCTCCGGACCGGATTCCACCACGATCGTCCCGCCGGGCGGACTGGCGTCGCGGGCGTTGACCACCAGGTTCAGCAGGGCCGCCTCGAACTGGCCCGCGTCGATCCGCGCCGTACGGGTGCCCGAGCCCAGGCTGAGCTTCAGCGGCAAGACCTCGCCCACCGCCCGGCGCAGCAGCGCCTCGCTCTCGGCGATCAGGCGGTCGACGCGGCAGATCTCCGGATTGAGCGGCTGGCGGCGGGCGAAGGCCAGCAGGTGCTGGGTCAGCTTCTCGCCGCGCCTTGCGGCCGAAAGCGCCGCGTCGATCATCTTGTCGCGCCGGCGCGCGTCGTCGGGATGGCGCTGCACCGCGTCGAGCGCGCCGATCACCACGGTCAGCAGGTTGTTGAAGTCGTGGGCCACCCCGCCGGTCAGCTGGCCGATGGCTTCCAGCTTCTGGGCCTGGCTGAGCGCGGCCTGGGCCAGGTCGCGCTCGGCGACGGCGGCGTCGACCTTGTCGGCCAGAAGCTCGTTCATGCCGGTCAGCTTGGCCTCGGCCTCCTTGGCGTCGCTGACGTCGAAGGCGATGCCGATGAAGCCGGCGAAGCCGCCGCCGGGGCCGTAGCGTGGCTGCGAGAACGACTTCAGCCACCGCCACTGGCCGTCGGGCCGGCGATAGCGCGCCTCCAGGCTGAACGGTCTGCGCGAGGCCTCGCCGGCGATCTGGGCCTTGAGGATGCCCGGCAGGTCCTCGGGGTGGATGCGGGTGCGCCAGTCCAGGGTCAGGGCGTCGCGATAGTCGGCCCCGGCAAAGTCGACATAGGCGGCGTTGACGAACTCCCGCGCCCCGCCCATGCCGGTGATCCACATCAGGGCCGGCGCGCTGTCGGCCAGGGCCCGGAAGCGGGCCTCGCTTTCGCGCAGGCCTTCCTCGGCCTGGCGGCGCTTCGTGACCTCGAAATTGACGCCCAGCACGCGCAAGGCCCGGCCCGCCGCGTCGCGCTCGATCCGGCCCAGGCCGTGGATCCAGCGCTCGCCGTCCGGACCGTCCACCAGCCGGTACTCCACCTCGTAGAGCGGCCCGCTCTTGATCGCCCGCCGGATTTCGTCCTGCACCCGCGGCCGGTCCTCGGGATGCACGGCGGCGGCCACCTGCTCGAAGTCCAGCGGACCGTCCGGCGGCAGGCGAAGGTTGCGCCGCGCGGCCGGCGACAGGTGCAGGGCCCCGGTGGCCACGTCCCACTCCCACGGGCCGACCCCGGCCGCGGCCTGGGTCACGTCCAGCCGCGTCTCGGCGTCCTGCTGGCGGCGGCGGGCCTCGCCCAGGCCGATGACGGCCTCGCGCATGCCGTGGGCCACGGCCGTCGTGGCCGTCGCCGAGACCAGGTACAGCACCATCGAGGCCGTCTGCGGTTCGCTCATGGTGTCGCCGTAGCGTCCGGCCCACAGCCACCAGCCCAGCGCCGCCCCGCTGGCCATGGGCGCAAGGCCCCAGCGCCAGCCGGCGTACAGCGTCACCAGCACCATGGCGGGGAAGAAGGCCTGGGTCGCGCCCAGCGTCTGGTCGGGGCCCAGCAGGGCGAAGCGCATGCCCAGCGCCGCCAGCGTGGCCACGATCGCGGCCAGCGACGCCCGCCAGAACGGCGGAGGAACCTCTGGTATAAGCCACGCGCTTAGCAGGGCGGACGCCGCACGGCGCGGCGTCGGCGTAGGGGCGAGCGGATCGTTTTTGTTCATTCTTGCTCCGCGCTCATGAGCAGGCTTGCCAAGAGCATGGACACGCTTACCTAGGACACGCAACACGGGAGATCATGAATGGCGACCGCTCCGAACATCGGCATCTCGGCCAAGCAACGCGCTGACATCGCGCAGGGATTGAATAAGGTCCTGGCCGACAGCTATGCGCTCTACCTCAAGACGCACGGCTATCACTGGAATGTTCGCGGGCCCTACTTCCAGTCCCTGCATATCCTCCTGGAAGGCCAATACAACGAAGAATGGGCCGCTCTTGACCTGATCGCCGAGCGCATTCGCGCCCTGGGCGAACTGGCCCCGCAGGGCTACGCCGCCTTCGGCAACCTCTCCAGCATCAAGGACGGCGACGCCGAAAAGGACTGGGAGGGCATGATCAAGGAACTGCTGGCCGACAACGAGACGGTCATCGCCACCCTGCGCGGCGCCATCGAGGCTCCGGACGAGGCGGGCGACGAGGCCACCGTCGACCTCTACACCCAGCGCCTGGCGGCCCACGAAAAGCACGCCTGGATGCTGCGCTCGACCCTGAGCAAGTAATCCGAACACCCCGCGTGCCGTCCCCAAGGCGACATCCGGGCAAGAAGGCCGCCGCGGCGCTGATCGCCGTCGGCGGCCTTTCTGCGTGCGCGACGGCCTGGCACCTGCCGCGCCAGCACGGCCGGGCGGCGGGGGTGGCCAATGAGGCCGGGGCGCTCTCCGACGCGGGTCTGGCGCGCTACACGGCCGACATGGATCCGGCGATGCTGGCCCTGGCCCGTCGTCACGACCCGCGCCCGCGCAAGGACTACTGGGGCCGGGTGAAGGGCTGGGAGGTGATCGACATCGCCACCATCCCGGTGCTGGGCGACGGCGTGCCGGACTTTGCGGATGCGCGGCTGATCAACGGCTACCGCCTGCCCGCGCCCCTGCCGATCGAGGCCGCCAGGCCCTTCGTGCTCAAGGCCTCGGGCGAGGAGCGGGCCCGGGCTCTGCACTGCCTGACCCAGGCGGTCTATTTCGAGGCCGGCTTCGAGGCGCCCGAAGGCCAGCAGGCCGTGGCCCAGACCGTGCTCAACCGCCTGCGACATCCGGGCTATCCCAAGTCGATCTGCGGCGTGATCTACGAGGGCTCGCTGCGCAGCACCGGCTGCCAGTTCAGCTTCACCTGCGACGGCTCGCTGGAGAAGACGGTGGTTCCGACGATCTGGGACCGCGCCCAGGCCGTGGCCCGGCGGGCGCTGTCGGGCTTCGTGATGAAGGACGTGGGCGTGGCAACCCACTACCACGCCGACTATGTGGCCCCGTACTGGGCGCCGACCCTCGTGAAGCTGCGCCAAGTCGGCACGCACATCTTCTACCGCTGGACCGGCCCTTCGGGCAGGCTGGCCGCCTTCAACGGCCGCTACGCCGGCGGCGAGACCAGGATCTCGGCCGACACCCTGATGGGCGCGGACCCGCGCACGCTGGAGGCCGCGCCGCCGGCCGTCCTGGCCCAGAACCTCGCCCAGACCCTGGGCGGCCCGGCGCCGAGCGCGGCGCTGAAGGACGCCAGGCTGGTGGTGATCCCCGACGCCGCCGCGCCGGGGGGCGAGCGCATCCGGGTCGAAGGCAGCGTCGCCGGTCGCCGCATCGCCACCCCCGAAGAGATCGCCCGCATCAACAAGGCCCTGGAAGTGCTGCCCGAGGTCCAGGCCGAAGCCGCCGCCAAGCCCGCCCCGCCGCCGGTCGTCGAGCCCCTTCCGCCGCCGCCGCCCAAGCCGAAACCCCGGCCGCCCAACCTGCTGAACCCGCTCTAGAAGATCCCCCACGGGCAAAGGCCCGTCCCTCCAGATCCTCCCCCTGAAGGGGGAGGTGGCCCGGAGGGCCGGAGGGGGAAGTTCCTGATGAGCCTGAGCCGGGCCTCGACGTGGGAAGTTTCTTCCCCCTCAGTCGCTCCACGACAGCTCCCCCTTCAGGGGGAGCGCCTTGGACGAAGGGCCGGAGGGGCCGACCGAACGAAAAAGGGGGCGACTTTCGTCGCCCCCTCTCAAGCTTCGATCAAACCCGGCCCTACCAGGCGCCGATTTCGTTGGCTTCGGCGTGGCTGATCGGATGGTGAGCCTTCTTGTGGTCTTCCTCGGCCAGGAACCGCACCGCCTCCAGGGCGGCCATGCAGCCCATGCCGGCGGCGGTCACCGCCTGGCGGTAGACGTCGTCGGTGACGTCGCCGGCGGCGTAGACGCCTTCGATGGCCGTCGAGGCCGTGCCCGGCTTGACCTTCAGGTAGCCGCCCGGGCCGACTTCCAGCTGGCCGGCGAACAGCTCCGACGACGGAGCGTGGCCGATGGCGATGAACACGCCGTCGGTCGCAAGCTCGGTGAACTCGCCGGTCTTGATATTCTTCAGGCGCACGCCGGTGACGCCCATCGGTTCGCTGTCGCCGACGACCTCGTCGATGACGCTGTCCCAGACCACTTCGACCTTCGGATGGGCCAGCAGGCGCTCCTGCAGGATCTTCTCGGCCCGCAGCTCGTCCTTGCGGTGCACCAGCGTGACCTTGCTGGCGAAGCTGGTCAGGAACAGGGCTTCCTCGACGGCCGTGTTGCCGCCGCCGACCACCACGACTTCCTTGTTGCGATAGAAGAAGCCGTCGCAGGTGGCGCAGGCCGAAACGCCGAAGCCCTGGAACTTGCTCTCGCTCTCCAGGCCCAGCCACTTGGCCTGGGCGCCGGTGGCGATGATGATCGTCTCGGCGATCCAGTCCTGGCCGCTGTCGGTCTTGACCACGAACGGACGCTTGGAGAGGTCGACCGACATCACGATGTCGCTGACGAACTCGGTGCCCACGTGCTCGGCCTGGGCGCGCATCTGGTCCATCAGCCAGGGCCCCTGGATGACGTCGGCGAAGCCTGGATAGTTCTCGACGTCGGTCGTGATGGTCAGCTGGCCGCCCGGCTGGATGCCGGCGATGAGCACGGGCTTGAGCAGCGCGCGGGCGGCGTAGATGGCGGCGGTGTAGCCGGCGGGGCCCGAACCGATGATCAGGCAGCGCGTCTGGCGGGGAGCGGTGGTGGACATGGGCGATATCTAGGCGCGATTCCGCTCCTGCGCTACATTGCACGCCATGAACCCGTTGCTGGAACGCATCACGATCGATCCTGGCAAGGCCGGCGGTCGCCCCTGCATCCGCGATCTGCGGGTGCGGGTTCAGGATATCCTGGAAATGCTGGCGGCCGGCATGACGCCAGGCGAGGTGCTGCAGGAGTATCCCTACCTCGAAGCCGACGACGTTCGCGCCGCGCTGGCCTACGCCGCCGCGGCTTGAGGCAAACGATCTACGCCTAGGTTATTTTTCGGCAGACCTTGGCGGGAGAGGCGGCCGTCATAGAGATCGGTCGCTGAGTTGATAGGGGAGCCCATGAAGGGCGGATTGAACATCGGGATCGGCGTCGGTACGGCGATCGGGGTCGCGCTGGGCCTGGCGCTCGACAATCTGGCGATCGGCATCGGGGTGGGCATCGCCATCGGCGGGGGCCTGGGCACCGCGCTGCAGATGGCAAAGCCCGCCGAGGCCAAGGCCGGCGGCAAGAAGGGCGACGGCGGCGACAGCGGCACGAGCCACTCTTTCGACAGCTCGTCCTCTTCATCGTCATCAGACTTCGGTTCGTCCTCCGACGGCGGAAGCTGCGGGGGCGATGGCGGCGGGGATTGACGGCTCGTCCACGATTTCAGGGTTAATAGGCAACAAACCGCGTGAGTTTCCGCCCATGACCGCTTCGCCCGAAATCGAGATCGCCGGCCGCAAGATCGGCGCGGACCATCCGCCCTACGTGATCTGCGAGCTGTCGGGGAACCACAACGGCAGCCTCGACCGCTGCCTTGAGATGGTCGACGCCGCCGCCGACACCGGCTGCGACGCCATCAAGATCCAGACCTACACCGCCGACACCATCACGCTCGACGTCGACCGGCCCGAGTTCAAGATCCACGGCGGCCTGTGGGACGGACGCAGCCTGTACGAACTGTACGAAGAGGCCCACACCCCGTTCGAGTGGCACGCGGCCATCTTCGAGCGGGCCCGCAAGCGCGGCGTGACCATCTTCTCCAGCCCCTTCGACGAGACCGCGGTCGACCTGCTGGCGGGGCTCGACGCGCCGGCCTACAAGATCGCCTCGTTCGAGGCCGTCGACCTGCCGCTGATCCGCTACGCCGCCAGCCAGGGCAAGCCGCTGATCATCTCGACCGGCATGGCCAACCTGGCCGAGATCGAGACCGCCCGCAGCACCGCCCTGGAAGCCGGCGCGCCGGGCGTGCTGCTGCTGCACTGCGTGTCCAGCTATCCGGCCACCTTCGCCGACGCCAACGTGCGGACCGTGGCCGACATGGCCGCCCGCTTCGGCTGCCCGATCGGGCTGTCGGACCACACGCCAGGCACGGCCGCCTCGGTGGCGGCGGTGTCGGTCGGCGCCTGCGCGGTCGAAAAGCACTTCACCCTGGCCCGCGCCGACGGCGGCCCCGACGCCGCCTTCAGCCTGGAGCCGGCCGAGTTCAAGGCCCTGGTCGACGACACGAAGAACGCCTGGGCCTCGCTCGGCCGCGCTCACTATGACGTGCTGGGCTCCGAGCAGGGCTCGTTGCTGTTCCGCCGCTCGCTCTACGTCACCGCCGACGTGCCGGCCGGCGCGCCGCTGACCCGCGACAATGTCCGCTCGGTGCGTCCGGGCAACGGCCTGCCGCCGGCCGATCTCGACAAGGTTCTGGGCCGTCCCGCGGCCCGCGCCCTGACCCGCGGCGAACCGTTGGCCTGGGACATGGTGGCCGGGTGAGGCTCAGCGCGATCGCCTTCGAGAGCCTGGCGCGCGAGGGCGGAACGACCATCGTCGTGCCCTGGATCGATGGCGTGTCGTTGATCGACTTCGTTGCGGCCTTCGAGCGCGAGCAGGGGTTCGACAAGCTCTCGAGCGAAGAACGCGGCGGCCTGATCCCGGAGTACTTCCGCTTCGGGCCGCTCGATCGCCACTACCTGGGGCGAGGCGACTGGCCGACGGGCGATGACGGCACGGTGCTGCTCGGCTGCCAGTGCGGCGAGTGGGCGTGCGATCCGTTCTATGCGCGGATCGAGGTCGAGGGCGACGTCGTGCGCTGGAGCGCCTTCGGGCGATATGCCGGCGACGAAGGCTATGCCGGGCTGGCTCCTATCGCCTTCGCTCGGGACGCGTACGAAGAAGCGCTCAGGTCTCTGCCGGTGGTCGAGCCCTAAGCAGCGACCAGCGCCTTCAGCCCGGTCCAGCCGACGTTCATCAGGGCGTCGACGAAGCTCATATAGGGCGTGAACTCCGGCCGACCCTGGGGATACTCCGCCAGATTGCAGGGCTTGAAGCGAACCGGGAAGCCGGCGGCGGCGAAGACGCCGTCCTCTTCCATGTAGTCGGCCGATCCGGTCGGCGAGACGTAGGCCTCGGCTTGCACCGTGCGGCAGATGGCCAGCAGGTGTTCGGAGCGGGCGCCGACCGCGTTCAGGCTCGAAGCGCGGACGAATTGTGTGTCGATGCCGATCTGCTCGGCCGCGGCCTGGGCCAGGCCGCAGGTCAGGTCGGCCAGGGCGCCGTCGTGTTCGCGGGCCAGTTGCTCGGCTACGAAGGCGAAGCCCTCGGCGAAGAACGGCCGCTTGCCGTAGGCGTGACGGATGGCGGCCAGGTGCTTGTCGCGCCAAGTCTGGCTGTCGTCGATGCGGATAGCGTGGATCGGCGTGTCGCGGTCGTGCTTCTTCACTGGCACGGTGAGCATCAGCTCGCCCTGGGCGGTGAGGATCCGGTTGCGCGACTGCCACGAGCGGCGGGCGAACTGCACGTCGTCGAGAAAGACGAAGACGTCGCTGGCCGACATCAGCTGGAAATAGCCCAGATACGGCAGATAGGTCGGCTGCATGATCGCCGCCGTTCTCGGGGGCGAGGTCTGGTTCATCCGACCAGGGCCAGGCCGCCGGCGGCGGGCGCGGCGCGTGCCGACGCAAGGGCGGCGTCCACCTCGGCCAGCTTGGCGCTCTTGCCGTAGGGCTCCCAGGCGCCGCAGACGAAGGAGGCGCCGAAGCGCTCGGTCAGCTTCGCGCGCAGCTGGCCAAGGCCCGCGATGGCGTCGCGCGAATGATAGATCCAGCGCGGCTGGGCGCCCGAGTGCAGCAGGGCGCCGGTCTTCAGCGAGCCGAAGCCCGACAGCAGGCCGCGGATCTCGCCGGGCAGGGCGCGCAGGTCGGCCTCGCGCACGCACTCGGCCACCACCAGGGTCTTGCCGCCGCTCTCGTACAGATAGGCCCGGAAGCAGTCGCCCTTGGCCGTGAAGTTCTGGACGTAGACGGGGCAGGGGCCGTCGAAATCGGCTTCGAAGACGTAGGTGAAGAAGCTCTTCTTCACCAGCGACGGGGTCGAAAGGCCCATCGGCTTGAACAGCGGCGTCGGGTTGGCGGCCCACACTACGGTGTCGCCGGCGGCGTGCTCGGCCATCACCTGGCGCGGCGAGATCAGGCTCTCGAACCGGATGTCGACGCCCAGGGCCTCCAGCGCGCGGCGGCAGGTTTCGAACAGGGCGGTGAAGCCGCCGGCCGGCAGGCTGGCTGTGACGTTGGCGGTGCGACCCGAAAGGCCGCGCGGGACGCCGTACAGCTCGTCGGCCCATTCGTTCGAGGCCTTCAGCGCGACCAGGGCCGGGGTCTCGGCGCCGGCCGGATAGACCCGGTTGATGGCCAGCGGAATGGCCGCGTCGCCGTGCACGGCGGAAAGGTCGGCGCCCAGGTGCCAGCGGCAGTACTCGGACAGGGTCTCGGCGATCGGCGAGGGATAGGCGGCGATGCGGTCGGCCAGGCTGTCGCCGGCCGGCCGGGCGATCCGCAGGCTGGCGCAGTCCACGGCCGGGCCGCCGAAGTCCCAGGTGAAGACGCGCTTGCCCGCGCCGTCGAGGCTGAGCGAGCCGAAGCGGTTGTCGAAGGTCTCGAAGGCCGCGCCTTGCGTCTTCAGGCGTTCGACCAGAGCGTCGCCCTCAGGGCCGAAATAGACGCAGCCGTCGCGCATCTCAGCACCGTTCACGACCTTGGGGCGGGCAACCCCGCCCAGGGCGTCGAAGCGCTCGTGCAGCTCGATGTCGCGCCAGCCCAGGCGATGGGCCTCGAAGGCGGCCATGATCCCGGTCAGGCCGCCGCCGACGATGCGGATGCGGCCGTTCACGACGCGGCCCCCCAGACCACGAGGTCGCTGTTGCTGGGCACGCGGACGCCGGCCTGCAGGTTGTCGAAGCAGACGCGGAAGACGTCCGGCTGGGCCAGGCCCAGCTCGTCGCGCAGACGGTTCACCAGGCCCGCCTCGGTGTAGAACAGGTTGAACAGGCCTTCTTCGCCGGTCTCCGGCGTGGCCAGCCGGAAGCCGTCCGGTTCCTCGGCGACGCCTCGGCCGTAGCGATAGTCGTCGACGAGGCGGGTGCGAACGAAGACCTCGGCGTTCGGCGCCAACTTCTCGCGCACGGCGGTCAGCACCCGATTGGCCTGGGCGTTGGTCAGGTAGCAGAGCAGGTTGGGGATCAGCAGGACGTCGATCGGACCTTCGATCCCGTCGGGCAGGCCCAGCGACAGGTCGGCCTGGATCAGGGTCGCGGCCTCGCCCAGGTTCCAGCGGGCGTCTTCCAGCGCCGCGGCCGAATAGTCGACATTGGTCAGGGTCCAGCCGTAGGCGGCGTAGAGCGACAGGTTGTTGCCCGTGCCGCCGCCCAGTTCCACGACCTTGCCGGCGCGTTGGTGCAGGCCGCGCTTGAAGAAGTGGCGGGCGATGAACTCGTCGGGGTACTTCAGACCCCGGATGTCCGGCAGGGCGCGCATGTCCGTCCGCCCCCTGACCGGAGGCCCCTCAAAGCTGGCGCGAACCGGTGGAGCGGTCGCGGCAGCAGCCTGGGGCCGCTTTGCCGAATACTTTGTTAACCCTGTCCTTAAGGGATGCGGCGCGATTGTCGCACCCGGCTCTAGGCCCGTCGGTCGCCGCCGTAGTTCAGCAGGTCTTCCCGGCCTTTCACGAAGGCGCGGACGTCGTCGGAGGTGAAGGCCCGGTTGTTCGGATAGAGCGCGTCATAGACCGCCGCCACGAAGGCGTAGTCGTCGGGCCGGTCGACGGTCCAGCGCACGTCGCCTTCGCCGGGCGCGTCGGGCAGCCAGGCCAGGTTCCAGCGGTCGGGATTGTTCCAGACGTCCCAGGTGACGTGCTCGCGGGCCTCGGGACTGTCGGCCTGCGCGGCGGCGCGGCGCAGCCCCGAAGCCGTGATCACCTCGACGTCGAGACCCTTAGGGTAGGCCGCGCCTTCGGGGCTGTTGCTGGTGTAGTCGGCTCCGGACGACAGGTGCAGGTCGATGGTGGCGTCGATGACCGTCGGGTCGGCCAGCGGGCAGTCGGCGGTCAGGCGCACCACGTGGTCGGCCGGATGCGCGTCCAGCGCGCCGACGAAGCGCTCCAGCACATTGGCCAGCGGACCGCGGTGCACGGCGACGCCGTCCTTGCGCACGGCGGCCTCGATGGCGTCGTCCAGCGGATCGGTGCTGGTGGCCACCACCAGCTTGTCGATGCGGCGCGAGCGGGAGACGCGTTCGATCTGGCGGATGATCATCGGCGCGCGGACGATCGGCATCAGCACCTTGCCCGGCAGGCGGGTGGAGCTCATGCGGGCTTGCAGGACGGCGAGGATCATCGCGGAAGGCTAGGCCTTGGCGTTCCGGGCGTCCATCCGCGCCAGCACCTCGGCGGCGGCGCGGCCGGTCTCGTCGACCGGCTCGTAGGTCCAGCCGTGGAAGGCCCCGCCGTAGGGGCGGGCCGCGCCCTGGCGCTCCAGCTCCTCATGGAAGAGGCGGAACTTCAGGCTGTGGCCTTCCATCTTGAGGATGAACACCGGCTTGCCGGTCGAGGCGGCCTCGGTGGCCATGTTGGTCGAGTCCTCGCTGACGAGGATGTAGTCGGCCGCGGCCAGGAAGGCGAAATAAGGGTTGGGGCCTTCGCCGTCCCAGATGATCCCCGGCAGGTCGCGCAGGCGGGCGGCCAGCAGGGCGCGGGCCGGCTCGGGCGTGCGCCGCGAGAAGGTCATCAAGAGGCTGCCGCCTTCCTGCTCCAGCGGCAGCTGGATCTCGTGCGCCATCTGCGCGGCGCGCTCGACCGAAAGGTCGAAGGCCTTGGACTTGCCGCCCAGCAGCACCGCCACGCGCGGACGGGGCAGGGCCTCGATGACGTCCTTGAACTTGTCGTACTCGGCGTCGAGACGGGCCTGCGACACGCGGTGGGGCGAGCCCGTGATCGGCACGACGTTGTCGCCGGTCAGGCGGTCGTGCTTGGGCGGGATCACCAGGTCGAACATGTGGGCCGGGACGCGCGGGTCCTGGATCTGCACGACATAGGTCTTGCCGCCCGACCATTTCTTCAGCCGGATCGACAGGGGCAGGGTGGCGCGGCCGGCGGCGACCCACAGGTCGGGCCAGGGCGGGGTGATCTCGCTTTCCGGCGTCAGCCAGCGGCGCGGCAGCCAGACGAGCCACCAGGGCAGGCGGCTGGTGCGGCCTCTCCAGCCCACGCGCTTGACGACGATCCTGGCCGGTCGCTTGCGCGCGATGGCTTCGGCCAGGCCGACGGCCTGGGCCTCGATGCCGGCGCGACCGTCGGAGACGGCCCAGATGGTCAGCGGTTCGGAACCTGGCGTCTGATTGGCGCTCATCGCTCCAGCCCTCAAAACGGCGAACGCCGCGGAACCACCCTGAACGGGCGACTCCGCGGCGATTGGCCGGACTTTATGGCGGGGTCAGGGCCGAAGCCTAGACCCACTCGACCTTAAGGATCTCGTAGGCCTTCACGCCGCCGGGCGTGTTGACCTCGACCACTTCGCCGACTTCCTTGCCGATCATGGCGCGCGACAGCGGCGAGCTCAGCGAGATGCGGCCCGACTTCACGTCGGCCTCGTGGTCGCCCACGATCTGGTAGCGGGCTTCTTCTTCGGTGTCCTCGTCGACCACGCTGACCGTGGCGCCGAACTTGACCTGCGAACCCGAGAGCTTCGAGACGTCGATGACCTGGGCGCGAGCGATCTTGTCCTCGATCTCGGCGATCTGACCTTCGATCCAGCCCTGGCGTTCCTTGGCGGCGTGGTACTCGGCATTTTCCGAAAGGTCGCCGTGCGAGCGCGCCTCGGCGATCGCGGCGATCACGGCGGGCCGTTCGACCGTCTTCAAACGCTTCAGTTCTTCGTCGAGGGTTTGATAACCCACGACGGTCATCGGCACTTTTTCCATAGTGGATTTTAGCTCGGTTCGCCCTAAGGGGAGGAAGACTTCCAGTCGCTGGCGAGCGCGACCGGGGGCTGAGAGGATAGGCGCCGCATTCCGGATAAGCAAGTCTCACGCGCCGCAACGGTTGCGTGGTCAAGCTGACGGCGGCGACAGGTCCTCAGGCCCGCTGCAGACCGCGCGTCGAAGTCCCCGCCAGGCGATCGCCGGGCAGCTGGAACTGGCCGACCAGACGGGCCAGCTCGCCGGCGTCGTCGTTCAGCGCGTGGGTGGCGGCGGCGGTCTCCTCGACCAGGCCCGCGTTCTGTTGCAGCACCTGGTCCATCTGATTCACCGCCGTGTTGACCTGGGTCAGGCCCTGGGCCTGGTGCTGGGCGCTGGCGGCGATCTCGGAAACCAGGCCGTCGATCTCGGCGATCTGCGAGACGATCCGTTCCAGCGCCTCGCCGGTGCGGCCGACCAGTTCGACGCCTTCGCCGACCTGGCGGGTCGAGGTGGTGATCAGCTGCTTGATCTCCTTGGCGGCCTCGGCCGAACGCTGGGCCAGGGCCCGCACTTCGGAGGCGACCACGGCGAAGCCCTTGCCCGCCTCGCCCGCGCGGGCGGCTTCGACGCCGGCGTTCAGGGCCAGAAGGTTGGTCTGGAAGGCGATCTCGTCGATCACCCCGATGATACGCGAGATCTGGGTGGCCGAGGTTTCGATCGCGCCCATGGCGTCGACGGCCTCGCCGACCACCTCGCCCGAGCGGCGGGCGTCCTCGCGGGCCCGGGCCACGACGGCGGCGGCCTTGCGGGCGCCGTCGGCCGTCTGCCCGACGGTGGCGGTGATCTCGTCCATGGCGCTGGCGGTCTCGGCCAGGTTGGCGGCCTGCTGCTCGGTGCGGCGCGACAGGTTGGCGGCCGCGCCGGCGATCTGGTCGGAACCGTTGCGCACGCCCGAGGCGCGCTCGTCGATGATCGCCAGCGCCCCGGCCAGCTTGCCGGCGGCCTGGTTGAAGTCGGCGCGCAGCTGCTCGTACGATTCGGAGAACTGCTCGACCAGCCGCACCGAAAGGTCGCCCTTGGCCAGGCGCGACAGGCTCTGGGCCAGAGAGTCGACCATGTCGGCGCGCTGGCGCTCGGCGGCGGCCTGGACGGCGGCGTGGGCGATGCGACCTTCCTCTTCCGAGCGGCGGGCGCTGTCGGCGGCGGCGTCGGCCTCACGGGCCTCCTGCATGGCCGCCTCGGCCTTGGCGCGGGCCCGCTCGGCCAGGCCGATGACGCGGTGGATGCTGAAGGTTGCGGCGATCAGGGCGCCGGCCTCGACGATCAGGATGACGGCGTGGACCAGCACCCGGCCAAGGCTCGCCGAACCTGGGAAGACGGCGGTCGGCAGCAGGTAGCTGAGCGCGAGGTGGTGGACGGCGACCGTGGCGGCCGCGGCGGCGATGACGGTCCAGTCGCAATAGACCACGAGCAGGGCCAGGGCCGCGAAGTAGGCCATGTGCATGTCGATCTGCCAGCCGTGGCCGCCGAGGGCGGCGACCAGCAGCGAGACCTGGGCCATCAGGGCCACGCCCGACAGGATCCGGCCGGTGGCGGTTTCGCCGCGGTGCAGGACGGCCCCGGCCGCCAGGGCGGCGACCATGGCCGCGGCCACGGCGACGCCCAGCACCGGCTCGCCCACCAGGAAGCGGGCGGCGACGACGATCGGCGCCATCAGGGCGGTCAGCAGCAGGATCAGGCGGCCGCCGGACCGGCGTTGCGCGTCGAGGTTCGAGGGCTTCGTGCTCATGGACGGGGCTCCAGGACGGTCTTGGCGCAGACGCCGGCGGTGTCGGGGTCGAGCAGGACGATGGCGCCGGCGGCGCGGAGGCGCTGACCCAGCGTGGCCGGATCGCCGCGCAGGATCAGGACGAAGGGAACCGCGCCGGCGCCGGCGATGTCGCCGGCCGAGGTGGCGGCGCCGGCGGCGCGGGCCGGCGTCCACCAGGGCGGGAAGACGGCGGCGACGCGGCCCGGGTCGCGCGGCGAGGCGCTGGACAACGTTACGACCAGTAAAGTGACGATGATCGCGGAGGTTGCGGTCAGTGTCCGACCCAGGGCGTGAAGCAGATCACGCCAGGTTCGAACACGCGACAGGGACAAACTCGATCTCCGGGCAAGCTGAGCCATGGATCGGCGGCTTTCAGGGAGAGGTTTTGCGCCTCCGTGGTGTGCGAAGTCTTAAGATCGCGGCCGAGCGTCGCCGTGTCGCAGGCGCAAGCTCGGCCGTGAGTTGCAGGGCGCTGTTCTAGTCGGCGTAGGCGTACTCGCCGCCGCGTTCGAGGGCCGTGCGATAGGCGGGGCGGGCGTGGATCCGGTCGAGGAAGGCCTTCACCTTGGGGCGTGAGCCCGCGCCGGCCCGCGACACGGCCGCTTCCAGCGGGAAGCTCATGATCACGTCGGCGGCGGTGAATTCGGAACCGGCGAACCACTCGGACTTGGAAAGCTCGCCGTTCCAGTAGTCGATATGGCTCTTCAGCTGCGGGTCGACGAAGCCCGACTGGGCCTTGGCCGCGATGGTCTTGACCAGGCCCTTCAGCAGGCCCGGCGCGCGCGCGGGCAGGGCGGTGAAGACCAGCTTCAGCAGCAGCGGCGTCATGGCCGAGCCCTCGGCGTAGTGCAGCCAGTAGGTGAAGCGAAGGCGCTCGGGCGTGCCGGCCGGCGGTATCAGGCGGCCGTTCCCGTAGGTGTCGAGGATGTACTCGATGATGGCGCCGGTCTCGGCGATGGTCTTGTCGCCGTCGGTGATCACCGGCGACTTGCCCAGCGGGTGGATGGCCAGCAGTTCGGGCGGGGCCAGCATGGTCTTGGCGTCGCGCTCGTAGCGCCTGACCTCGTAGGGAACGCCCAGCTCCTCCAGCAGCCACAGCACGCGCTGGCTGCGCGAGTTGTTCAGGTGGTGGACGACGAGCATGGCGTTTCCCCTATCGATTTGTCGCCAGGATGGCGCGGCGACGCGTGCGTCAGTCAAGCCTCGTCAGAGCACGCTCTCGACGATGTGGGCGCGATAGAGCACGGCGATCAGGTCGGTCTGGGTGATCACGCCCACCAGTTTGCGGTCGCGATCGACGACCATGGCCTCGTGGGTCTGGCCGGTGGAGAGGATCGGCAGCAGGGCGGCGATCGGCGTGCCTTCGCGCACGCGGTGGACGAACGGGTCCAGGGCGGCCTCGACGGTGCGGCGGCGGTTGGCCTGCAGCTCGGCCCGCCGGGCCATGCCGATAACGCGGCCTTCCTCGTCGACCACCGGGGCTGCGCGCAGGTCGTGGCTCTGCAGGAACGCCAGGGCGCTTTCGGCCGACTGGGCGCGGTCCAGGCGAATGACGTCGCGCGACATCACCTCGCCGCAGCGGATCTGCGAGTGCAGGCGCTGGTGGGCCTGGATCTCGACCTCGCGGAACAGGACGTCGAGGTCCTCGCGGCTGACGTCGAGCAGTTCGCCGTAGCGGGCCAGGGCCTTGTCGAGGTCGCCGGCGTCGTAGCCGATGCGCGAGGCGGGCAGGGGATCGGCCGTACCGTGGGGGCTGGGCGGCGGGGCCGGCGCCTTGTGCGGATAGGAGCGGCCGACCAGGCGGTTCCAGACCATGCCGGCGGCGACCAGCAGCACCGAGTCGACGGCCACCGGATTGAGCGCGAAGAGATAGCCGGCCTTGGTC
This sequence comes from Caulobacter sp. 602-2, assembly GCF_011043625.1. Lineage (GTDB taxonomy): Bacteria > Pseudomonadota > Alphaproteobacteria > Caulobacterales > Caulobacteraceae > Caulobacter. Next base: position 85,228 of record NZ_JAAKGT010000005.1, on the reverse strand, counting down.
ACGGCCGGCCCGCCGATGACGGTGATCAGGGCAACCGCGCCGCCGGGCGGGTGCAGGCAGCCCAGCAAGATCATGGCGGCGATGGCCAGCCCTACGGCCAGAGGCGCGGCGACCAGCGGGTGGCCTGGCAGCAGCAGGGCGACCGTGATCCCGATGAAGGCCGAGACGATGTTGCCGCCGATCACGCCGCGCGGCTGGGCCAGGGGGCTGGCCGGCACGGCGAAGACCAGCACCGCCGAGGCGCCGATCGGCGCGACCAGCAGCGGATGCAGCCAGTCGCCGCCGCCGACCGCCAAGCGTCCCAGCACGCCCGCGAACAGCAGGCCCAGCAGCGCGCCGCCGCCGCCTTTCAGCGCATCGACGGGCCGGGGCGGGGTCTTGCCCCGGAGCAGGGTCAGCAGGCGCTGGGTCATGAGGCGCGATAGGCCAGGACGCCCAGGCCGGCGACGGTGCAGGCCTGGGCGAAGACGATCAGGGTCAGCCAGGCGCCGAACGGCTGCTTGCGGGTCTTGTGGCGCAGCCAGCGCTGGGCCAGCAGCGCGCCGGGCGCGGCGCACAGGGCGGCCGACAGCAGCAGCACCCGCTCGGGCACGCGGCGCTCGCCGTGCACGGCGGCGGCCTTGTCGTGAGCGAACAGCAGGAAGCAGAACAGGTTGGCCGCCAGCAGGGCCAGGGTGAGGATCAGGGTCACCGCGCGATCTCCGCCGGCGTGTGCTCCAGCGGCGCGAGGTCGGGGGCGACCCAGCCGCGGCGGGCCTCGACGGAGAACAGCCGCTCGCGCGACCAGAAAGCCAGCGGCCAGGCCTTGTCGCCCAGCGGCGTGGCCAGCAGGCGGGCGGCCGCTTCGCCGTCGTCGAGCCCGGCGGGCAGGGCGGCGACGAAGCCCCGGATGGCGGCCAGATAGGCCTGGGTGATGGTCTCGTGATAGCCGCTCGTGTCGTCGTTCACGCCGCCGACGGCCTCGTTGTAGGCGCGGATGACGCCGGGCAGGTCGCGCTCGAGACCGTCGTTGCGGGTGCGGACCAGACGCAGGGTCGCGACCAGGTGGGCGGCGTGGGTCCACTCGGCCTTGGGCAGGCTGGCGTCGAGCAGGCGCTCGGCGAGACGGGCGACGTTTGCGGCGGTGTAGGCGGTCATGGCGGCTTCCGGCTGGGAGACGTCTGTAGGTGAGGCGCGCAGGCGAGGGAAGGGACTGCTGGGCTCGGGGGCGCACTGACGTCACCAGACGCTTCCCCCTCCGGCCCTCCGGGCCACCTCCCCCTTCAGGGGGAGGATCTCGGAAACGAAAAAGCCGCCCGGATCGCTCCGGGCGGCTTGTCGTGTCTCAAAGACGGTGCGTCGCTCAGGCGTAGCTTTGCAGCGGGCGCACGTCGAGCGACTCGGCCGGGGCGCCGGCGATGGCCTGGGCGGCGGCAAGGGCGCCGGCGCTGGTGGTGTAGTAGGGCACCTTCATCATCAGCGCGGTGCGGCGGATGTCGAAGCTGTCCTCCAGGGCCTGCTTGCCTTCGGTGGTGTTGAACACCAGCTGCACGCCGCCGTTCTTCATCACGTCGACGATGTTGGGACGGCCTTCCAGCACCTTCTTAACCAGCTCGACCTCGACGCCTTGTTCGGCGAGGTAGGCGCGGGTGCCGACGGTAGAGATCACCTTGAAGCCGGCCTGCTGAAGCAGGCGAACCGGTTCGACGATCCACGGACGGTCGCTTTCCTTGACCGACACGAACGCGGTGCCGGCGGTCGGCAGCTTCACGCCGCCGCCCAGCTGGCTCTTGGCGAAGGCGCGGGCGAAGGCGGGACCGAGGCCCGTTTCGCCTTCACGGATCCAGTCGAGGCCCATGACCTCGCCGGTCGAGCGCATTTCCGGGCCGAGCACCGTGTCGACGCCGGCGAAGCGGGCGAACGGGAAGACGGCTTCCTTGACCGCGATGTGGTCGTAGGGCTCGTCCTTCAGGCCGAACTCGGCGAGCTTGGCGCCGGCCATCAGCTTGGCGGCGATGGCGGCCACGGGCTGACCAATGGTCTTGGCCACGAACGGCACGGTGCGCGAGGCGCGCGGGTTCACTTCCAGCACGTAGATGCGCGGGTTCTCGCCGTGCGGCTCCTCGATGGCGAACTGCACGTTCATCAGGCCGCGCACGTTCAGGGCCAGGGCCATCTGCACCGTCTGGCGCTTCAGCTCCGCGATGGTTTCGGCCTTCAGCGAGAAGGGCGGCATCGAGCAGGCCGAGTCGCCCGAGTGGACGCCGGCTTCCTCGATGTGCTCCAGCACGCCAGCCACGAAAACGCTCTCGCCGTCGCACAGGGCGTCGACGTCGACCTCGGTCGCGCGGCTCAGATAGTGGTCGAGCAGGATGGGGTGCTCGAGCGAGATCTCGCCGGCGCCGGCGATGTAGCGCTCCATGGCCTCGTGATCACGGATGATCTCCATGCCGCGACCGCCCAGCACGTAGGACGGACGCATCACGAACGGGAAGCCGATCTTCTCGCCTTCGGCGCGGGCCTCGTCCCAGCTGCGGGCGATGGCGTTTTCCGGCTGGGCGATCTGCAGACCGTTCAGCAGTTGCTGGAAGCGCTCGCGGTCTTCGGCCAGGTCGATGGCGTCGGGGCTGGTGCCCAGGATCGGCACGCCGGCCTCTTCCAGGGCGTGGGCCAGCTTCAGCGGGGTCTGCCCGCCGAACTGCACGATGACGCCGGCCAGCTCGCCCTTGCTCATCTCGACGTGCAGCAGCTCCAGCACGTCCTCGGCCGTCAGCGGCTCGAAGTACAGGCGGTCGGAGGTGTCGTAGTCGGTCGAGACGGTCTCGGGGTTGCAGTTGACCATGATCGACTCCACGCCGATCTGGTCGAGCGCGAAGGCGGCGTGGCAGCAGCAGTAGTCGAACTCGATGCCCTGGCCGATCCGGTTGGGACCGCCGCCGAGGATGACGGCCTTCTTGCGGTCGGAGGGCTCGCTCTCGCACTCGGGAACTTGGCCCAGGGCGCCGAACTCGTAGGTCGAGTACATGTAGGGCGTCGAGGCCAGGAACTCGCCGGCGCAGCTGTCGATGCGCTTGAACACCGGGCGCACGTTCAGGGCCTGGCGAGCGGCGCGGACGGCCTTCTCGGTCGAACCCGTCAGCTTGGCCAGACGGGCGTCGGAGAAGCCCTGGGCCTTCAGCTCGCGGAAGCCCTGGGCCGTGGTCGGCAGGCCGCCGGCGCGGACCAGGCCTTCCTGGCGAACGATCTCGGCGATCTGGCGCAGGAACCACGGCTCATAGCTGCAGGCGGCGTTGATCTCTTCCACGGTCAGGCCGTGGCGGAAGGCCTGGGCGATGACCCGAAGACGATCCGGGGTCGGCACGCCCAGGGCGCGGATGACCGCGGCCTTGCCGGTGTCGGGATCCTCAGCGCCGTGGATCTCCACCTCGTCGAAGCCCGTCAGGCCGGTCTCCAGGCCGCGCAGGGCCTTCTGGGCGCTTTCCTTGAAGGTGCGGCCGATGGCCATCACTTCGCCGACCGACTTCATCGCGGTGGTCAGCAGGGGCTCGGAGCCCGGGTACTTTTCGAAGGCGAAGCGCGGGATCTTGGTGACGACGTAGTCGATCGACGGCTCGAACGAGGCCGGGGTGGCGCCGCCGGTGATGTCGTTCTTCAGTTCGTCCAGCGTGTAGCCGACGGCCAGGCGCGCGGCGACCTTGGCGATCGGGAAGCCGGTGGCCTTCGACGCCAGGGCCGACGAGCGCGACACGCGCGGGTTCATCTCGATGACGACCATGCGGCCGTCGGCCGGGTTCAGCGCGAACTGGACGTTCGAGCCGCCGGTCTCGACGCCGATCTCGCGCAGCACGGCGATCGAGGCCGCGCGCATCCACTGGTATTCCTTGTCCGTCAGGGTCAGGGCCGGGGCGACGGTGATCGAGTCGCCGGTGTGGACGCCCATCGGGTCGATGTTCTCGATCGAGCAGACGATGATGCAGTTGTCCGCGGTGTCGCGGACCACTTCCATCTCGTATTCCTTCCAGCCCAGGACGCTTTCTTCCACCAGCACTTCGGTGGTGGGCGACAGGTCGAGGCCGCGTTCCACGATCTCGCGGAACTCTTCCATGTTGTAGGCGATGCCGCCGCCGGTGCCGGCCAGGGTGAAGGACGGACGGATGATCGCCGGCAGGCCGACGAAGTCCAGGCCTTCCAGGGCTTCTTCCAGGGTGTGGCAGGCGCGCGAGCGGGGCGATTCCAGGCCCAGCTTGTCCATGGCGTCGCGGAACTTCTGGCGGTCCTCGGCCTTGTCGATGACCTCGGCCTTGGCGCCGATCATCTCGACGCCGAACTTCTTCAGCACGCCGGACTCTTCGAGGGCCAGCGCGGTGTTCAGCGCCGTCTGGCCGCCCATGGTCGGGAGCAGGGCGTCAGGACGCTCCTTCTCGATGATCTTGGCGACCATGTCGGGGGTGATCGGCTCGATGTAGGTCGCATCGGCCACGTCCGGATCGGTCATGATCGTGGCCGGGTTCGAGTTGACCAGGATGATCCGGTAGCCTTCGGCGCGCAGCGCCTTGCAGGCCTGGACGCCCGAATAGTCGAACTCGCAGGCTTGACCGATGACGATCGGGCCAGCGCCGATGATCAGGATCGAGGAGAGGTCGGTACGTTTGGGCATGGCTAACTCGCGCAAAGACACGGTCGCGCACATCCGCGCGCCCGCTGTCGACCATCTTGCAGGTTAAGCCGCCCCTTTAGAGACGGAGTCAGGTCGGCGCAACCCCAGAGTCGGGGAGTCTGGAAAAGCGCTGTTAGCGGTGTGGCTTAACGCCCGCTCTTGGCCGGCGGCGCGGGTACGACCGGAGGTTCGGCGGGGGCGGCCGCGACGCTCCAGGCCCAGCCGGCGACGGCGCGGTCGTAGCCCATGCGGAACAGGGTCTTGCGGTTGCCGGCGGCGAAGTCGAGGCCCGAGGTGTCGGCCTCGGCGGCGTCTGGAATGGCGCTGTAGAACAGCTGGCCGCCGTTGCGCTGGGCGAAGCCGGCGCTGGCGGCCAGGTGGGTGCGGATCAGGGCCTTGCTCATGGTCTGCCACGAGCGGCCGACGATCGACAGGGCCCCGCCCTTGGTGAAGCCGAAGACGCCGCCGACCTGGCCGTTGACGACCACGAAGATCCGCCCCGGCTTGGCCGTGCCGCGATCGGCGGTCCACAGCAGGAGCGACTCGGGAGCGACGAAGAACGGGATGGTCACCCCGCCGTCGACATGCATCTCCGACAGCCGCCGGCCGTGGCCCTCGACCTGGATCAGGGCGGGCGGGAAGACGCCGGGGATGCTGGCCGAGGCCACCAGCACGTCGCGGAACAGCTCGCGCGAGGCCTCGTCGCCCTTGGAGGCGATGGCCCCCATGTCCCAGATCACCGTCTCCTCGGTGTCGAGGTTGGTGGTGGCGATCAAGAGGCGCCGGCCGCGGGCATGCTCGGCGGCGATGGCCTGCATCATGTTGGCGTCGGCGTACTTGTCGACCAGGCCGCGCAGGGCGCCGCTGTCGTAGAAGCTGGGATGGAACAGCACGCCCAGCCCGCGCGGCTGCAGGATCCGGTCGGCGGCGTCGCCGGTGTAGACCTCGGCCAGGCGATCGTCCCAGGTGGGGCCGAGGAAGGCGAAGGGGGCGGTGAGGGCGCCGGTCGAGACGCCGGTGACGATGTCGAACTCGGGCCGCTCGCCGGTCTTGGTCCAGCCGGTGATGACCCCCGCGCCGTAGGCCCCGTTGGAGCCGCCGCCCGACAGGGCCAGGACGTCGAAGGTCTGCTGGTGGCGGGCGCGGTTGCGGGCGGCGTCGGCGAAGCGGATGCCCGCGGCGCTGTCGCTGGCGTTGAAGCGGATGTCCGACAGGCCGGACGGCGGCGGGCCGGCCAGGTCGCTGGCCTTGAAGGCGTCGCGCGACACCGAGCCGCAGGCGGCCAGGGTCATCAGGGCGAGGGCGGCGAGGGCGAGGCGGATCGGACGCATGTCGGGCCGGAGGTGTTCGAACGGCGCGAACCTAGGCGTGGCCGGGCCCCGCGTCCACTCAATGGCGCGTTTGATCAAAGTGCGGTCCAAAAACGCAAAACGGGCCGGCGGTGAGCCGGCCCGTTCGCGGGTCGCTTGTGCAGCGCGGCCTTTAGGCCGACTGCAGCTGGCCGGCCGAGACCTTGCCGCTGCGGCGGTCTTGCTCGAGCTCGTAGCTGACCTTCTGACCTTCGTTCAGCGAGGTCATGCCGGCGCGCTCGACGGCCGAGATGTGCACGAAGACGTCGTTGCCGCCGTCTTCAGGCTGAATGAAGCCGAAGCCCTTGGTGCCGTTGAACCATTTCACGGTGCCGATAGCCATTGGGGTAGTCCTTTAGATCGTAGTGCAGGGCGCCTCGCGGCGTATGCCGGGAAGCGATCAATTTCGTTGGAGGTCGGAGGGCTGGCCCGGGGCTTCTTCAGAAAGAAGCGTGGAATAGCGGATCGAGCGGCAGCGAATTCGATGACGGTCTTCTAGAAGCTCATCCCGCCAATAGCAAGCGGAACATCGATATTTTATTTTTTTGAGCTGAAGCATCACCTTCAAAGCACTTCGGGCGTTGTGGTTATCAACGTCGCAGAATTCAAATGGAGCGTGGCCATGACGCTGATCGACCGCATCCCCAGCCTCAGGGACGCCGAACTGGCGCAACTGCTGAGCAACGTGCGCCGCCTGGACGTCAGCGGCACGCCCGAGGAACGCCGGCGAGCGGCCGAGGTTGCGCCGCACCTGGAGCGCGAAGCCTCCCGCCGTCGCGAGCGGGTGCTGATGGCGCGTCGCGCGGCCACTGCGCGCTTCTAGGCCCACGCTCATAGGTAGGACGCCTTAAGCATCGAAATCGCCTTGATTGGTTCGATATTGCGAGTCACTCTCAATAACGACCTTGAGTCCTGGAGGCGATCATGGTGTTGCGGATGACGGGGACGCGCTGGCTGGCCCTGATGATGCAGGCCGAGCGGGCAGGCGGCGAAGACCGGCCCGACAGCGAATGGCTGATGTACGGGCCCTCCGAGGAAGACGACGACGGCGAGATCATCGCGGGCGAGTAGGGGGCTCACCCCGGCTCGAACGCCAGCGTCCGCGCGAAGAACGGCAGGGCGCGGGCCTCGACGCGGCCGTCTTGCGTCCAGTGCCGCTCGCCCCACCAGCCGCGATACTCCTCGGCCTCGTTGGGCACGCCGAACTCTTCCAGCAGGCCGGCGAAGGCGCGGTTGGCGACCACGTGGTCGGCGTTGCCGTCGAAGCGGCCCCAGTCGAACATCAGGCCGCGCAGGCCCTTCAGGTCGGCGGCATGGGCCGGCAGCAGGCGGTCAAGCAGGAAGGCGTTCTGCAGCTTGGCGGTCAGGACGGGATCGGTGGCCAGGCCCGCCCCGCGGCCGCTGGCCGGCAGGTCGGCATAGAACGGGGCCTTGTCGAGATTGGGCAGGAAGGCCTGGTACATCCCCAGGAACACTCGCGAGAAGCCGTCGTCGCCCAGGTCGTCGAGCGACCTGGCGGCCGCCAGGCGCTCGAAATTGGGGCGCGAGTTCATGGTCTGCAGGCCCACGCCCGTGCCCACCGGATGCAGGGCGTAGACCGCGCCGAACACGCCGGGCGCCACCATGGCCGTGCGGATCGCGCCATAGCCGCCCATGCGGTCGCCCAGCAGTCCGCGCGAGGCCGGGGCGGGCAGGGTGCGAAAGCGGCCGTCGACCGCGTCCACCAGGTCCTTGGCCAGGAAGCCCGTCCAGTCGCCGGTCACCGGCGAGGTGGCGTAGAACGAACTGCCGGCCGGGGTGGAGAAGTCGGCGCTGACCAGGATCAGGGGCGGGACCGATCCGTCCGCGATGGCCCGGTCGAGCACGGCCTTGGCCCCGTCGCGCTCGAAGATCGCGCGATGGCCGTCGAACAGGTTGGGCAGGAAGTAGACGACCGGATAGCGCCGCGATCCAGCCTCGTAGCCGTCGGGCAGGTAGGCGGTGACTTTGCGGATCAGCGCGACCCCCGCCTTGTTGCCGTCGAAGCGCCGCGAGGCGACCTCGAAATCCACCAATCGCCCCTCGGCCCGCGCCGTCAGCGGCGCGAGGGTAAGAAGGAGCAACACAACGCACAGCACGCCACGCATCGCACCACCCCCGTCGCAGGTGTTGGGAGAGCGATGTTCTTCCTATGCGTGTGTCGGATTTGCGGCGGCGCTCAGGTCAGGGCCTTGCGGGCGGCTTCCCAGTACTGGGCGCCGGTGATCAGGGTGACGATCGCGGCGACGCCGAGCAGGCCGTGGACGGCCCAGGAGACGGGCTCGATGATCGCCGGGTCCTGCGGCAGGTTGAACGCGCCCCAGGACACCACCACCAGCTCGCCGCCGATGGCCACCAGCTGCAGGGTGGTCTTCCACTTGGCCAGCAGGGTGACGGGCAGTTTGATCCCCTTGCCGGCGCCGACCTCGCGCAGGGCGCTGACGGCGAACTCGCGGAACAGGATCAGGCCGGCCGGCAGGATGACCAGCGGGTTGGGGCCCAGGGCCATCAGGCCCAGCAGAGCGCCGCAGACCAGGATCTTGTCGCCGATAGGATCGAGAATCGCGCCCCAGATGCTGACGGCGTCGAGCTTGCGGGCCAGCCAGCCGTCGAAGAAGTCGGTGACGGCCGCGATCACGAAGGCCCAGAACGCCCAGCGCTGCAGGGAGAACTGCTGGTCGCCCGTCAGTTGCTCGCTGAGCCAGGGCACGCCGCCGGCGGCCGTGGCCAGGGCCACGAACATGAACAGGGCGATGACCAGGCGGGCGGAGGTCAGGATGTTGGGCAGGGCTTTCATGGCGCCGTTCTAACGCATGAGCGCGGGAGAGGGCTATGGCGCATGCGCGCTCATGGCCAAGGCTTTCGTCTCAAGTAGAAGGCCGGGATTCATCAACACTGACCCTTCTTCCCGAGCTTGCCCGCTTTCACGGGGAAGGACGGGTCCGGGGCCGGTCGTCGTATGGATGTCGATCCGTCCTAAGGCGTGAAGAGCTCGCCGTTGTCCATGCGCACATCGCGGATGGCGCGATAGGCGTCCTGGGCGTTTCGTTCGCGCTCGGGCAGGAAGTTCAGCAGCAGCGAGCGCCGCCGCGCGCCGGAGGCGTTGCGGGTGGCGCCGTGCAGCAGGTCGGCGTCGAACACCAGGATGTCGCCCGCCTGGCCGGCCAGGGTCAGGGACAAGGTCTCGTCGGGGTCGCCCTGATCGAGCGCGCGGGGCACCACCCGCGTGGCGCCGTTGTCGGGACCATAGTCGTCGAGAAAGATCATGGCTGACACCGCGTGCAGGCCCGCGCCGTCGCGATGCAGGGGCTGACGCCCGGCGCCGGGCAGGGGCTCGCGGCCCTCGACCTGGGCCAGGAAGAAGGGGCCGCCGAGCATCCGCCCCGCCGCCGCCAGCAGGGCGGGCAGGCGGCAGGTCTCGCGCACCGTCGGGTTCAGGTCGACCAGGGCGTGGCGCCAGCCGGGCGCCTTGGGAACGCCCCACTGATCGCCGGTCCCGACACCCGCCTCGAAGGCGCGGCGCAGGGGCTCGCGCCAGGCCTTAGGCGTCGCGCCGCGCAGCAGCAGATACCCGTCGCGATCGAGGAGGGCGGCCTGTTCGGCCGACGGCGAGCCGACCCTGGTCGGTGTCAAAGCGGTGCACATCGCGCTTGCGTAGAGCTCAACCCTGGGGCTCGCAAGGCTGGCGCACACGTCAGACGGGCCGGGAGCGGGGGAGGGGAAAAATGGGCGGCGGTGGTGGTGGCGCTCGGAGGCGGCCGCTCCCAGATAGGGTACGGGGCGTATAATGTAACACCAAGTGGAGTAGAGCCTCATGAGCACGGAATTCGCGAACAAGGTCGCCCTGGTCACCGGCGGCGCCTCGGGCATCGGCGAGGCGGTGGTGCGCGAGCTGGCGGCCGGCGGCGCCAAGGTGGTGATCGCCGACTTCAACCTCGAGGCGGCGCAGACGCTCGCCAAGGAGGTCGGTTCGGCCAGCGCCTTCAAGGTGGACGTCGCCGATCCGGCCCAGGTCGAGGCCATGGTCAAGTTCGCGGTCGACACCTACGGCGCCCTGCATCTGGCGGTGAACAACGCCGGCGTCGGCGGCCCCAACCTGCCCACGGCCGACTACCCGCTGGACCAGTGGAAGCGCGTCGTCGATGTCGACATGAACAGCGTGCTCTACTCGATGAAGTACGAGATCCCGGCCATGCTGGCGGCCGGTGGCGGCTCGATCGTCAACATGGCCTCGATCCTGGGCACGCACGGCTGGGCGGGCTCGGGCGCCTATGTCGCCTCCAAGCACGCGGTGGTCGGCATGACCAAGACCGCCGCCATCGAGTACGCCCCGCAGGGCGTGCGCATCAACGCGGTGGGGCCGGGCTTCATCGAGACTCCGCTGATCCATTCGGAGATGACCGACGAGGCCCGCGCCGGCCTGATCGGCCTGCATCCGGCCGGACGCCTGGGCCGTCCCGAGGAGGTTTCGGCCCTGACCTGCTTCCTGCTGTCGGACCGCGCCTCGTTCATCACCGGCAGCTACCACCTGGTGGACGGCGGGTTCTCGGCCCGCTGAGGACACGGCCCCGCCGTTCGCATGGCGGGGCAATCCTCTTCCTTGAAACAAGGTTCACGCGAAGAAATCTCATTGGTTTTGGCGGATTTCCTGTTTGGCGCGGGTGATTTTCTTCTCTCGGATGGTTGACGTGGCGGGCGGGTAGCGCCAAGCCGTGGTCAAGTTTCCGAGGACGCCATGACCGCCAGCGCCGCACCGACCAGCAACTCCTCCCACCGCGTGCTGCTGGCCAGCCTGGTGGGCACGGCGGTCGAGTTCTACGACTTCTACATCTACGCCACGGCCGCCTCGCTGGTGTTCGGCCCGCTGTTCTTCCCGTCGCACTCGGCCTCGATGCAGCTGCTGGCCTCGTACGCCAGCCTGGCGGTGGCCTTCTTCGCGCGGCCGGTCGGAGCGATCGCCTTCGGCCACTTCGGCGACCGCATCGGCCGCAAGTCGACGCTGGTGGCTTCGCTGATGCTGATGGGCGGCTCGACCCTGCTGATCGCCTTCCTGCCGACCTACCAGATGGCCGGCTGGCTGGCGCCGGCGCTGCTGTGCGTGCTGCGCTTTGGCCAAGGCTTCGGCCTGGGGGGCGAGTGGGGCGGGGCGGCGCTGCTGGCCGTCGAGAACGCCCCTCCCGGCTGGAAGGCGCGCTTTGGCATGTTCCCGCAGCTGGGCGCGCCCGTGGGCTTCATCGCCGCCAACGGTCTTTTCCTGATCCTGGGCCTGGCGCTGAGCCCCGAGCAGTTCATGGCCTGGGGCTGGCGCCTGCCGTTCCTGGCCAGCGCGGTGCTGGTGGGCCTTGGCCTGTGGGTGCGGCTGAAGCTGACCGAGACCCCGGCCTTCGCCGCGGCCCTGGCCCACGAGCCGCCCCCGGCCGTGCCGCTGGCCGAGCTGCTCAAGCGCCATTGGAGGGAGACCCTGGGCGGCACCTTCGCGGTGGTCTGCTGCTTTGCGCTGTTCTACCTGACCACGGCCTTCGCGCTGGGTTACGGCGCCAAGACCCTGGGCTATGACCGCCAGCTGTTCCTGGCCGTGCAGCTGTTCGCCATCCTGTTCATGGCCGGGGGCATCGTCGCCTCGGGCTACTGGTCGGACGCCACGACGCCCCGGCGCGTGCTGATGGCCGGCTGCGCCATGACCGTGGCCGCCGGGGCGCTGCTGCCGGTGATGATGGGCGCCGGCTCGCTGGCCCTGATCTGCGCCTTCCTGTCGGCGGCCCTGTTCGCCATGGGCTTCGTCTACGGTCCGCTGGGCTCGTGGCTGCCCGAGCTGTTCCCGGCCCGCGTGCGCTACACCGGCGCCTCGATGGCCTTCAACATCGGTGGCATCATCGGCGGCGGCCTGACGCCGATGGTCGCCACCGCCCTGGCCGCGCAGGGCGGGCTGGTTCCGGTCGGGATCTACCTGGCGGTCGCCGCGGCGATCAGCTTCGTCGCCCTGGTGCTGCTGAAGACGCGCACCGACGCTTAAGGTCGGCGCATAACGCTGGTTTCTTACCGGGTGACAGGGGCGACGCATCGCGTAAGGTCGCGTCATCCGGGCAGGGGAGCATGGGCATGGCGGGGCTGACGAACGGCGCGATCCAAGGGGCTGTCCGCAACCTCCTGGCCGCCGCCGCGTAAATCCGCCCATGGCGTCCACTCCCTCCGAGACCCCGGCCACGTCGCACCGGGGCCTGCGCAGCTCGGTCCGCGGCCTGCTGGTGCTGCTGACCGTCAGCCTGCTGGTGCCGGCGCTCGCCGCCACGGCCCTGCTGCTGGAGCGCTCCAACCGCCAGAACCGCGACCAGCTGGAAGAGCAGTTGCTGGCCACGGCGCGGGCGCTGTCGGGCGCGGTCGACCGGCAGGTGGCCGAGGGCGTGGCCGTGGCCGAGACCCTGGCCACCGACCAGGCCCTGCTGAACGGCGACTGGAAGAACTTCTACATCCGGGCCAAGCGCGCCACCGGCAATCGGCCCGGCTGGGTGGCCGTGACCGCGGCCGACGGCCAGCAGGTGGTCAACACCCTGGCCCCCTGGGGCGCGGTCCTGCCCAAGACCCCGCCGCCGGCCTACATGGTCGCCGCCCGCGCGGCCGGCCGCACCCAGGTTTCCGACCTGCGCATGGGCGCGCTGGCCCAGCGCCACGTGATCACCGTCGGCGCGCCCGTGGACATCAAGGGCCAGCCCTACGTGGTCTCCTACGTGGTCGAGGCGGCCAGCTTCACCTCGGTGTTCCGCCAGCAGCGCGCGCCCGAGAGCTGGGTCGCCACCATCCTGGACAACCAGCGCAAGGTGATCGCCCGCTCGGTGCGCAACGAGCGCTTCACCGGCGCCAGCGCCTCGCCGGACATGACCCGCAACCTGGCCCGCTCCAACGAGGGGATCAGCAAGAGCGTGTCGCTCGACAACGTGAAGACCCGCGTGGCCTACACCCGCTCGCCCCGCACCGGCTGGACGCTAGTGGTGGCCATTCCCCGCGCCGACGTCGCCAAGGTGGGCGTGGCGGCGGCCTGGGGCACGGCGGCGATCTTTCCGCTGCTGCTGCTGCTGGGCGTGGGCATGGCGCTGTTCCTGGCCAACCGCATCAATCGCGAGGTGGTGGGCCTGGTCGAGGACGCTGGGGCGATCGGCGAGGGGCGGCCGCTGGATCCGGGCAAGCGCGGCGGTCTGGCCGAGATCGCCGTCGTGCGCGAGGCCCTGGTCGCGGCCTCGCACGAGCTGGAGGCCCGCGAGGCGCGCCAGGCGGTGATGATCAACGAGCTGAACCACCGGGTGAAGAACAACCTGGCCACGGTGCAGTCGCTGGCCCGCCAGACCTTCGCCAAGCTCGACGCCGACCAGGTGCGGATCTTCACCGAGCGCCTGGTGGCCTTCTCGGCCGCCCACGACCTTCTGACCCGCACCGGCTGGAACGAGGCCGACCTGACCGACGTGGCGGCCATCTGCGTGCGCGCCCACGGCGAGGGCATAGACGCCTCGGGGCCGAAGGTGGCGCTGAGCCCGCACGTGGCGGTGTCGCTGTCGATGGTGCTGCACGAACTGGCCACCAACAGCGCCAAGTACGGCGCGCTGTCGGCGCCGGAGGGGCGGGTGAGCCTGCGCTGGAGCGTCGACCAGGACGCCAGGCAGCTCCGTCTGACCTGGAGCGAGAGCGGCGGTCCGGCGGTCAGCCAGCCCGAGCGGTTCGGCTTCGGGGCGCGGCTGATCGAGAACCTGACCCAGCGCGAACTGAAGGGCCGCTCGCGCTTTGACTTCCATGCCGAGGGCCTGGTGTTCGAGGCCTGGCTGCCGCTGGCCTCGGTGCAGCGCTGGAGCAACGACTTCTGAGGCGCCGCGGAGGACAAGGCGTCCTCCGCGTCCGCCGAAGTCTCAGAGCGCCTGCTCGATCCAGCCCGTGCCCGTCGTCGCCTGGCCCTGGAAGCTGCCCTCGGCCGAGGCTATGCCCTCGTAGATCGAGCCGGTCGGCAGCGGGAACTCCTGGTCGGCCACAAGGGCCTTGAAGTTCAGCACCGCGTCGAAGCCGGCGATGTCGAGCTGATAGTCGAGATAGTAGACCACGCCGGAGGCCGGGCTGGTCCAGGGGCGATCGGCGGTCATCACGCCCGGCACGACGTACATCTGGCCGTCCGGGTCCTGCAGGGTGACCTCGCAGGGGACCGGCTCGCCCGGCATGGGCCGTTTGTGTTCGCCGTACAGCACGTAGTGGTTCGACAACGACCAGCCATTGTCGAGCTGGGCGTTCTGCAGGATCCACTTCACCGGGTTCTGGGCGGTGCCGAAGAAGCCGTACTCGTGGTCCATCCAGGTCTTGCCGGTCACCTCGAAGATCTCGCCGTCGATGGTGATCGTGCCCGAGGCGGCGATGTTGGTCAGTGAGTAGTAGTAGTTGCCGGTCTGCAGGTGCGAGCCGCTGGCCTTGGGCAGGATCTGGCTGACGCCGGTGCCCCAGACGACGAAGGGCGCGCCGTTCTGCGACATGGTCAGGTCGAAGACGATCTCGGTGTCGGTGGCCTCGTCGGTCAGCTTGGTGACCACGGCCATGTTCTGGGTGGGATCGCCCCAGGCCGCGTCCATGGTGATGAAGGTGTGCACCGCCTCGGCGGCGGCGCCCGAACCCTTCTGGCCGGGACCGCCGATGACGATGTGCGGCGGCGAGGTGTAGCCGCGGCCCGGATTGGTGACCTGGATCGACAGGATCGCGCCGGTGGCCGGGTCGATCAGCGGATAGGCGATGGCCTGCGAGCCGCCGCCGCCGGTCACGGTAACGGTGGTGGCGAGCGGATCGTAGCCCGAGCCGGGATTGGTCACCTTGATCGCGGTCAGTCGGCTGTTGGGGTCGCCCAGGCGCACGCGCCAGTCGCGGTTGACGTCGTGCTCGGCCCAGGTCGCCGGATCATAGCCGGCGGGCGGGGTGAAGGTGGTGGTGCGCTGGTAGTGCTTCTGGGTGGCGACGTCGGTCAGCATGATCTGCGAGAAGCCGAAGCCCCGGCCCTGGAACGAGGCGGCGTTGATCTCGAAGCCGAACACCCGGTCGCCCGCCTTCAGCGTGCCGATGTGCCACCACCATTCGGTGGGGGCGTCGCGGTGCAGGTAGTGATCGGCGGGCAGGCGGATCACCGACAGCTCGCGCGGGATCGGCTTGGGCGCGTCGGTGTCGGCACCGGCCGAGGCGAGCGGGCGCGCGAGGCCGCGGCCCCGAAGGAACGGCAGGATGGTCATGGCGATGTTTCCCCCAGGCGCTCGGACACGGCGCGTCGGGCGCGCCGCGTGGCAGGTTGCATGCTTCTCCAGAGCGGCCTGAGGTTGCGTTCGGCGAACGGCGTTGTCAATCGCGCGGGGCGCGTTTTGGGTAGGGGCGTCAGCCCTTGCGGAAGAAGGCGTGGATGCGTTCGGCCAGGGCCTGGCTGACGCCGTCGACCTTGACCAGATCCTCGACGCCGGCGCGGCCCACGCCCTTGGCCGAGCCGAAGGCGTGCAGCAGGGCCTTCTTGCGGCCGGGACCCACGCCCTCGATCTCGTCGAGCGGGTTCTTCTTCAGGTCCATGCTGCGGCGGGTGCGGTGGGCGCCGATGGCGAAGCGGTGGGCCTCGTCGCGCAGACGCTGCAGATAGTAGAGCACCGGCGACTTGGGCTCGAGCATGAACGGCGTCTGGCCGGGGATGAAGAAGCGCTCCAGCCCCGCGTCGCGATCGGGGCCCTTGGCCACGCCGACGACGGCGATGTCGTCGACGCCCAGGTCGGCCATGATCTCCAGCGCCGCGTCCAACTGGCCCTTGCCGCCGTCGACCAGCACGAGGTCGGGGCGGTTGGCGTCGTCGCCTTCTTCCTCTTCCTTGACCAGGCGGGAGAAGCGGCGCTTCAGCACCTCCTTCATCATGCCGTAGTCGTCGCCGGGCGTGAGCTCGGTCGAGCGGATGTTGAACTTGCGGTACTGGCCCTTCATGAAGCCTTCGGGGCCGGCCACGATCATGCCGCCTACGGCATTGGTTCCCTGGATGTGGCTATTGTCGTAGACCTCGATCCGCTCGGGCGGGGCGTCCAGCTTGAAGGCCTCGGCCACGCCGGCCAGCAGCTTGGTCTGGGCGCTGCCTTCGGCCATCCGGCGGCCCAGCGCCTCGCGGGCGTTGGTCAGGGCGTGACCGACGAGGTCGGCCTTCTCGCCGCGCTTGGGCACGGCGATCTCGACCTTGCGGCCGCTCTTCAGCGCGAAGGCCTCGCTCAGCAGGTCGGAGTCGGCCGGCTGGACGTTGGCCAGGATTAGGCGCGGGATCGGCTTGTCGTCGTAGAACTGGCCCAGGAACGCGGTGATGACCCGCTGCTCCTCGGTGACGCCTTCCTCCTCGTCCTCGGCGGCGCCGGTGATGCGGGGGAAGTAGGCGTGGTTGCCCCAGTTCTGGCCGGCGCGGAAGAAGAACACCTGCACGCAGGCCTGGCCGCCCTCGACATGCAGGGCGACGACGTCGGCCTCTTCCACGGTCTCGGGGTTGATCTGGCTTTCCTGGGCGACGGCGGCCAGGGCGCGGATGCGGTCGCGAAGGCGGGCGGCGCGCTCGAACTCCAGTTCCTCGGCGGCCTCTTCCATCTGCTTGGCCATCGACGCCATGACGGCGCGGGACTTGCCGCGCAGGAACGCCTCGGCCTGGTCGACCAGCGCGCCGTAGTCCTCAAGGCTGATCAGGCCGGTGCAGGGCGCGGCGCAGCGCTTGATCTGGTGCAGCATGCAGGGCCGGTCGCGCGTCTCGTAGACGCTGTCGCTGCACGAGCGCAGAAGAAACGCCTTCTGCAGGGTGTTGAGCGTACGGTTCACCGCCCAGGCGCTGGCGAATGGTCCGAAATAGTCGCCCTTGATGGCGTGGGCGCCGCGGTGCTTGCGAAGCTGCGCGGCGTCGTGGTCACGGCGGATGAGGATCTCGGGGAAGCTCTTGTCGTCGCGCAGCAGCACGTTGAAGCGCGGCTTCAGCTGCTTGATCAGGTTGATCTCGAGCAGCAGGGCGTCGGCTTCGGTGCGGGTGGTGACGAATTCCATCGCCCGCGTGGCGTCGACCATGTGGGCGATGCGGTTGGTGTGGAAGCGGCCCTGCGCGTACTGCACCACGCGCTTCTTCAGGCTTTTGGCCTTGCCGACGTACAGCACCTCGTCGCCTTCGCCGATCATCCGGTAGACGCCCGGCCCGTCGGGCAGGCGCGTGACCTCGTCCTTGATCAGGGCGGCGCCGGACAGCTTCGGCGGTTCGGCGGGGGAGGGGATGTCGGCGGTGGTGTCGGTCACGAGGCAGATATAGGCGAGTCCGGGGAAGTCAGCGACGTTCGAGGCTGTGTCTGATGCGCAGGATCACGACTGCGTCGCCTTGTTGTCGATACTGCACCACATAGCCATGGGCGCCGAAGGGGATGTAAAGCTCGCGCATGCCATGACCTTTGCGCCGGCCGCGGTCCGGAAGCTCCCCGAGCGAGCCAACGCTTTTCATGATGACGTCAATGGCGCGATCGGCCGCCGATGGCGCTCGGCTCACGAGCCATCGGCGCAACTTCATGAGGTCACGCCTGGCGCGCTGATCGAACTCGATGGATTTCATCCGCGCGCTTTGACCTTCGGCTCTGGCGGCGGCAGTTCCTCTTCGGTGTCCCAGGACGCGACCCAACGCTGGATGTCCTCGAAAGGAATACCGCCTTCGCGCAGCGTCTGGTCTGCTTGAGCACGCAGTTCACGCCAGTAGGCGTCGTCGTCGGTGTATCCCCAGTCCTCGTCGGACATCACGTGAAGCACGTCGATCGCATAGGTGTCGACGTCCTTGCCCTCGGCTTCGGCGGCCGCTTTGAGGCGGGCGGCGAGCGCAGCGGGAATGGTGAGGCTCACGGTCATGTTCTCATGATGTTCCAATCGCCGTTTGTCGTCAACGCCGGCCGCCTGTATGACCCCGCCCCATGACCACCCGCTCGCTCTTCGTCACCCCGCTCTATGAAGCCACCCTGTCCGGCGAGAAGGGCTTCGAGACCTTCATCGACGACCTGCACGACGCCTGCATCGCCGTGGCCGAGGACGACGAGGCCGGCCAGGCCTGGGCCGAGCGAAAGGGCTATCTGGGCTACACCTCCTACGCCTCGCTGGACGACCTGCCCCAGCGCGACAGCCTGTTCGCAGACCTCAAGAAGAAGCTCGACAAGCACGCGGCCGCCTTCGCCAAGGATCTGCGGTTCGACTTGGCGGGCGGCAAGCTGGTGATGGACAGCTTCTGGATCAACATCCTGGATCCGGGCGGCCAGCACACCGGCCACATCCACCCCCACAGCGTGATCTCCGGCACGGTCTACGTGACCATTCCGCCGGGCGCCTCGGCCCTGAAGTTCGAGGATCCGCGCCTGCCGATGATGATGGCTGCGCCCACCCGCCAGGACGACGCGCCCGAAAGCCTGCAGCCCTTCGTCTACGTGCAGCCCGAGCCGGGCACGGTCCTGATGTGGGAGAGCTGGCTGCGCCACGAGGTGACGCCCAACCAGGCCGAGGAGCAGCGGATCAGCGTCAGCTTCAACTACGCCTGGCGGTGACGCGCGCGGCCTGTGCGAAAGATCACAAAAATTTAGCCTTCACCTTGAGTATCGCTTAGGTAGTATTCAGCCTCGGGGAACGTTGTTCGGGGAGGCTGCGATGAGCGGTGCTGGTGGGCGCGTGCGCAATGCGCGCTTGACGTTGACGGTAGGGGCGGCCCTGGCCGCCGTCGCCATCCAGGCGGGGACGGCCGCCGCGCAGGATCGGGTCGTCGACAATCCCCGCCTGCTGGGCGCGCCGATCGAGGCGACGGCGCAGGCGGCGCAGAAGGGAACGACCAGCCTGCTGGCGATCACCGGCACGGCCTCGGGCGACAAGAGCTACGTCATCCCGCCGTCGACCGCGGCGATCACCGCCGACAAGCGCCTGGCGCTCAACATCGTCTACACCGACGGGCGGCTCTACAACCCGGCCAACGGGCGCTACGACAAGGTCCACCTGCGCAGCTACAACGGCACCGACGTCTCGTCGACCACGCCCTATGTGGCGCCGACGATCCTGACGCGGCCGGGCGAGACGGTCCGCGTCGCGCTGGACAACAGGCTGCCCGCCGATCCCAGCTGCACCGACCCCAACTGGCTGATCAACGTGCCGCACTGCTACAACGGCACCAACCTGCACAGCCATGGCCTGTGGGTCAGCCCCACCGGCAACAGCGACAACGTGCTGCTGTCGATCAATCCCGGGGTGAAGTTCGAGTACGAATACAACATCCCCCGCGACCATCCGGCCGGCACCTTCTGGTACCACACCCACCGGCACGGCTCGACGGCGCTGCAGGTTTCCAGCGGCATGGCCGGGGCCCTGGTCATCAAGGGCGACCGCAAGCCGACCCCCAGCGCCAACGGCGACCTCGACACCCTGCTCTACAAGAACGGGACCCCGATCCCGGAGAAGTTGCTGGTGTTCCAGCAGATCCAGTACGCGTGCCTGGACAAGAACGGGAACATCAAGGTCAAGACCGACGCCAAGGGCAACGTGGTCGAGTGGGTCTGCGATCCGGGCGACACCGGCGTGATCGAGTTCTACAGCGACGCCAACGGCAACGGCTTTGGTCCCGGCAGCTGGGGGCAGTCGGGCCGCTACACCAGCATCAACGGCCAGGTGCTGGCGACCCTGCCGGCCAAGCAGGGCGAGCTGGCTCGCTGGCGGATGATCCACGCCGGCGTGCGCGACACCATCTCGCTGCAGTTCGTGAAGATGGCCGACGGCGGCCCCGCGGCCATGGAGCGCCTGGCGGCGGCCGACGGCCCGGCCTTCCAGAAGACCTACTGCATCGGCGAGCCCGTGCCCTTCTACGTGGTCGCCGACGACGGCCTGACCGACGCCCAGGCCCGCAAGGCGACGGTGGTCACCCTGCAGCCGGGCTATCGCAACGACCTGCTGGTGGTTTTCCCCAAGGCGGGCAACTACTGCATGCTCGACGCCGACACCGCGCCCAGCGCCACGGTCAACAGCATCGCCGTCGGCACGCGCCTGCTGGGCAAGGTCAGCGTCGCGCCGGGCCAGGAAGTCCGCGACATCCCGGCCTTCGTCACCAACGAACTGGTGGCGGCCGCCAACGTGCAGATGCCGCCGGACGTGCGCGCCAGCGTCGTCGCCGACCTGCGCAACGGCCTGAAGCTGACCCGCTTCGTGCCGCACCCGACGATCACCGAAGCCGAGATCAAGGGTTCGGAGACCGAGAAGGTGCTCTTCAACATCGCCATCCCCGGCCAGAACACCAACATGCCGGTGCAGTTCGAGGTGGGCTCGCAGGACTACGCCCCGCGCCCCTATGCGCCCGACCGGGTCGACCGCACCCTGGTGCTGGGCACCGCCCAGGAGTGGGAGCTGCGCTCGGAGTTCGTCAGCCACCCGTTCCACATCCACGTGAACCCGTTCCAGATCGTCAAGATCCTGGATCCGAACGGCAAGGACGTCAGCGCGCCCGGCGCGGTCGACGACTTCGGCCCCGGGCCGGCCGACCCGCAGTATCCGGGCCTGAAGGGCGCCTGGAAGGACACCCTGTGGGTCAAGAGCGTGCAGAAGACCGACAACGGTCCCTACCTGCCCTACACCCTGATCGTCCGCACCCGCTACCAGCGCTACATCGGCGAGTACGTCCTGCACTGCCACATCCTCGACCACGAGGACCAGGGCATGATGCAGAACGTCCAGATCGTGCTGCCCGGCGGCGCCGGCGGCGTGTCCCACGGCCACCACTGACCGACCCCTCCCGGCGCGGCCTCGCAAGGTCGCGCCGGTGTTTCCCCGATCCCAATCCGATCCCCAGAGAGAGTCCGTGACATGACCCAGGATCCCGCCGCCTTCGGCCCGTTCTCCGCTCCCTCGCGCCGCGACCTGATGGCCGGCGGCGCCGCGATCGTGGGCGCGATGGCCGCCGGCCAGGCGCTGGCCCAGCCCGCCGCGCCGACCAAGGCCCGCTGGCGGCGCTGGAACGTCAGCAGCCCGGAAGGCAAGAAGGCCCTGGCCAGCTACGCCCGGGCGATCGACATCATGCTGAAGCTGCCGCCGTCGCATCCCTACAACTGGTACAACCACGCCCTGACCCACACGGTCGACTGCCCGCACGGCAACTGGTGGTTCGTGGTCTGGCACCGGGGCTATGTGGGCTGGTTCGAGCAGGTGGTCCGCAAGCTCAGCGGCGACAACACCTTCGCCTTCCCCTACTGGGACTGGACGGCCAATCCCCAAGTGCCGGCCGAGATGTTCCAGGGCGTGCTCAACCCCAGCACCTATCCGGGCTACATCCAGAGCCTGGACGCCTTCAACAGGGCGTTCGGGCCGGTGCTCGAGAAGTTCTGGAACGGCCTCACCCCCGCCCAGAACCAGCAGCTGCTGATCCGCGGCCTGCGCTTCCCGGCCGACCTGCTGTTCGACATCGGGCCCAAGGGCGGGCCGATGTTCTTCGCGCCGCCCAAGTCGCGCGGCTCGACCCCTCAGCGTCCGGGCTTCGATGACATCACCAACCGCGCCGTCTCGGCCTGGATGCTCGACAACGCCCTGGCCCCGCGCGACTTCATCGGCTTCGCCAGCCCCAAGTCGCAGTTCCACAGCAGCATCACCGGCTTCGGGGTGATGGAAGGCCAGCCGCACAACAAGGTGCACAACTGCGTCGGCGGCATCTGGACCGACGCCAACGGCAACACGACCTATGGCGACGGCTTCATGCAGTCGAACCTGTCGCCGGTCGATCCGCTGTTCTTCCTGCACCACGCCAACATCGACCGCATCTGGGACGTCTGGACGCGCAAGCAGCAGGGCTACGGCTATCCGACCCTGCCGGACGACAACCCCAACTACCTCAACCCGCGTGGTGATCTTGGCCAATGGCGGGCCGAGCCGTTCCTGTTCTTCCGCAACGCGGACGGCCAGGTTCTGCCGCCGGCCCAGCAGATGGCCGGCGCCTACGAGACCATCGGGGCCTTCGACTACGACTACCAGCCTGGGTCGGGCGAGAACGTGGTGCCGCCGCCGCGCCCGGGTCCGCGCCTGAAGGCGGCCGTCGCCGCCAAGCCGCAGCAGTTCCTCGCCAAGCTGAACATCCCCAGCGACGCCAGCCTGGCCTCGGGCGACGTGGCCGTGCCGCAGTCGCTGCTGACCGAGGCGGTCAAGGTGGACGGCCCCAAGCTGCTGGCCACCCTGACGGTGGAGCTGCCGCCGTTCGAGCACGGTCACGACCTGGCGGTGGTGGTCAACACGCCCGAGAGCGAGGCGGTCGGCGTCAACTCGCCGGGCTTCGTCACCACGCTGTCGATGTTCGGCCAGCACCTGGTGACCCGGCCGGTCACCTTCACCGTGCCGCTGTCGCCGCCGCTGGCCAAGCTGGCCATGGCCAAGGGCCTGGGCGCGGCCGCTTCGGACGCCGGGCTCAACATCCGCCTGGTGCGCCTGAAGCCGCGCATGCTGTCGAACGCGGCCCCGTCGCACGACCACGGCGCGGCCCCGGGCGCGACCCGGGCCGAGCCGGAACTGCTGGGCGTCGAGGTCAACGCCTACTGAGGCGATGCACGAGGGAGGAAAGCCATGGCGCTGGCCGGCAAGTGGACCTACCGCAGCTACCTGAACAATCCCGAGCTGGTGGGCGATGACGCCCAGACGGCGCTCAGCCTGATCTTCGGCGAGGGGGTGTTCACCTTCGAGACCCCGACGCCGCGCAGCCTGACGGGCACGCTCGACATGGGCGGCGGCTACGTGCTGGACCTGAAGGGCGAGGTCGATCCCGAGTGCGAGGGGCCGACGACCCTCGTCATCCGGGGCTTTGGCCGCGACGGCACGCCGACGGCCGGCTGGGAGTACGACTATTACGGCTGGCCCGGCTATATGTGGCCCGACGGCGTGGACCAGGTTCCGTCGATCGTCGGCACGATCGTGCGGGCCAAGCCGCACAACGGCGAGCCGGCCGGCGTGACGGCCTCGTTCATCGCGGTGGCCCAATGACCGCCCCGGCGCTGCCGCCGTTCACGGTGGGGATCGTGCTCTATCCGGGCGTGGACATCCTCGACGTCGCGGGGCCGCACGAGGTGTTCGCCTTCTTCGACGGCGAGGTGATCGGGCGGACCATCCAGGTGGCGACCGTGGCGGCGAGCACCGACCCGATCCAGACCTCGGGTGTCCTGAAGGTGGTGGCGCAGTACGACTATTGCGCCGCGCCGCACATCGACATGCTGTTCGTGCCCGGCGGCGGCGACGGGCTGCAGGCGGCGATCGGCGACAAGGCGCTGCTGGACTTCCTGACCGATCGGGCCGGCAAGGCGCGCTATGTGGTCTCGGTGTGCACCGGCGGCCTGCTGCTGGCCTCGGCCGGCCTGCTGGACGGCTATCGCGCCACCACCCACTGGGGCTTCATCGAGTGCCTGAAGCTGTTCCCCGAGGTGACCGTGGTCAACGGCTGCCCGCGCTGGGTCAAGGACGGCAATCGCATCACCGGGGCGGGGATCTCGTCGTCGATCGACGAGTCGCTGTTCATGGTCCAGACGATCGTGACCGACCTGGCCGGCGGTCCAGACGCGGCGGAAAAGGCGCAGCTGGCCTCCCAGCAGGCCCAGCTGTCGATCCAGTACAATCCCGACCCGCCGTTCCCGGGCGGCGACCCGTGCTCGGTCAGCTACGAGGTGTTCGAGCCGGTGAACGCCAGCATGGTCGACTTCCGGACGGCCATCGACAAGGCGATCGAGGCGCGGCTGCATCCGGCGACGAGCGCCTACAAGGCGACCGTCGAGGCCTGAGGGCGGGGCAGGGCGGGGCGCCCCGAGGGGCGCGCACATTGTCGCAAGCGGCGTTTTGCGGAAGGCCGGGCCTTGCCAGGGCTATGGTCGCGCACGATCTGCGCTGATATGGCTCGTTTCGAGTCGTGCTCTCGCCCTTTTCACCCCCGTCTTCGCCGCCCTCTTCGCGGCGCGCTCGAGTTTTCGCCATGCAGTCGCCGGTCAAAGCCATCATTCTCAGCGCCGGACAGGGCAAGCGCCTGTCGCCGTTGACCGACACCCGTCCCAAGTGCCTGGTGGACCTGTCGGGCCGCTCGGTCCTGGAATGGCAGATCCGCCACCTGCACCGCGCCGGCGTCACCGAGGTGGTGGTCGTCACCGGCTTCAACGCCGACCTGGTCGAGGCCGAACTGGCCAAGCTGCGCCTGCCGGGCCTGACCCTGCGCACGGTCTTCAACCCGTTCTACAGCGTCAGCGACAACCTGGCCTCGGTGTGGATGGCGCGCGGCGAGATGCAGGGCTCGTTCCTGCTGCTCAACGGCGACACCCTGTTCGAGCCGGCCATCGCCGAGCGCCTGCTGTCGGCCCCGTCGGCCCCGATCACGGTGACCATCGACCGCAAGGACGGCGGCTACGATTCCGACGACATGAAGGTGCGCACCGAAGGCGACGCCCTGCGCGAGATCGGCAAGACCATCACCACCTACGACGCCGAGTCGATCGGCTTCCTGCGCTTCGAGCCCGAGGGCGCGGCGCTGTTCACAGACATCGTCGAGCGCTCGCTGCGCACGCCCGAGGGCCTGCGCCGCTGGTACCTGTCGGCCATCGACCAGATCGCCCGCGCCCACGATGCAGTGGCGGTGCGCTCGATCCAGGGCCTGGACTGGGCCGAGATGGACTTCCCCGAAGACCTGCCCAAGAACCGCGAACTGGCCGCGCGCTGGGCGGCCGCCGAGGCGACCCCGGCCTGACGGCGGGGCGTTTCCTGCGCCCCAAGCGTCAACGCCCGCCCATGCCTTGCGCAGACGGGCGGTTGGCGCGCCCATCCGGTGGAACGGCGTTCCTCCAAAGAATGTGTCGTGCGTCAATGCGATCATAGGTTGCGCGAAGTCGTTCGCGCCGCCCGGATCGAGGACACGCCATGCCCGAAGCCGCCACTTTCAAGCTGACCGTCTACAAGCCCGACATCGTGGCCGACGGCCAGGTGGGGTTCGAATACGACCTGACCCTGGTCGTCGCCGAAGAAGAGAAGGCCGGCCTGCTGTCCGCCGCCTGCGCCGCGCCCGAGGCGGCTTCGACGGCGCGATGCGAGGTGGTTCCGGTGACGGGAACGCTGTCGTTCCCCAACCCGGCCGCGCCGGTGATCTCGCCGTTCACCGGCGCGATGTTCATCTACGACAACGCTCCGGCCATCGGCTTTCCGCTATCGATCATGGCCAGCAGCACCAGCGCCGAGCTGCTGAAATTCAGGCTCAACCTGTGCTTCCCGTCGATGTCGAGCGACCCGCTTTCCGGCTCGATCGTGTTTGGCGACTGGCCGGGGCCGCTCAGCAACGTCGCGGCCAGCTTCCTGTCGCCGCAGGTCTAGGGCGGATCGACATTCACTCGATGGACGCCCCTAAACCCGTCCTTCCCCGCGAAGGCGGGGACCCAAGCGGATGTTGCGGGTAGCTCACGGCCGCGCCTTCCCTTGAAGCGCGGCTTGGGTCCCCGCCTGCGCGGGGAAGCTCGGTGGAAAACGGGAGCGCCAATCTGGTCCGGGGCGGATCCTAGGGCGCGCCAAGCACCCGCACGCCGATCTGGTTGGCGACCGGGCGTTCGCGGCCGGGCACGCCGGTGTGGATCGGCGAGTTCAGCACGCGGGGCCGGCCAAAGCCGTCGTCGACCGCCAGGGTGGTCGAGCCGCCGCCGTCGAGATTGATGGCGTCGGCCGCGCCCAGGTCGCGGAAGAAGGCGGTCAGTTCGGCCAGGGTCGCGCCCTCGCTGATCACGGTCTGGCGGCCGTCGACCACCACCAGCCAGCCGGTGCGGCCGTCGGCCGAGACGCCGAAGGCGGTGCGCGGGTGGCGGTCGCGGGCGTATTTGGGGCCGGCGTGCTGGAAGGACTGCTCGGCGCCGTCGACCAGCAGCACCGGACCGGCGGCCACGGCGTCGACCACGTCCCAGCGGCAGGTGGCGCCCGAGCGGATCTCGACGAAGGAAGGGTGGATGCAGAGGATGGCGTTGACCCGTGGATCGACCTCGGGGTCGTCCGGCGGGGCCACCTCGCGGCCGGCGACGATCACCTTGCCGACCGGATCGACGTGCTGGCCCGCGTGCGGGACGAAGTCGTCGCCGCCGGGTGTGCCGGCCTTGAACGGCACGAAATAGCTGGCGTTGACGGCCAGCAGGGCGCCCGAGGCGGTCACGAACTCGGAGGTGGTGCGGGCGTGGTACTGGCCCGCCCCGTCATTGGGCGGCGAGACGAAGAGCTCGACCTTGGGGTCGGCCAGGTCCAGCTGGACCACATGATAGACCTGCCGCAGCGGGTTCTCGCGGGTCTCGCTCCAGTAGGTCACGCCCTCGGAGAGCGTGCTGGAGGCGCTGCGGCTGAACGCGGCCCGGGGCGAGGCGGGGATGTCGACGCTGGCGCAGGCCGACAGCAGGAGCAGGGCGCCCAAAGCGGCGGCGCGGCGTAGAAAAGGCGACACGGGACAGACTTCGAACGGACGAAAACAGGTCGCCGCCGGCCATGCGAGCCGGCGGCGTTCGCCCGGCACATAGGTCCTGGCGCCGCCGCATGCAAAGCCGAACGGCGTGTTTTATCGCCGTGTGGCGGAAGGGCCTCAGCCGGCTTCGGCGAACAGCCGGCGCAGCACATCGGGCTGGCGTGAGATGTCGGCGACGCTATAGCCGTCGAGCACGGCCAGGAAGGCCCGCGTGGCCTCGGCCAGCATGCGCGGCAGGCCGCAGCCAGGCGCGGCCAGGCATGACGAGCAGTCGACGAGGTCGAAGCCACCCTCGGTCTTGCGCACCAGGGCGCCGACATTGATCTGGTCGGCGGGGCGCGCCAGCCGCAGGCCGCCGCCGCGACCCCGCACCGTCTCGACGAAGCCCGCGCTCGCCAGTTGCTGCACCACCTTCATCAGGTGGTTCTGCGAGATGTCGTAGGCGCGGGCGATCTCGGCGATCGAGGCCAGGCGGCCGTCGTTGTTGGCCAGGTAGATGACCGTGCGCACCGCGTAGTCGGTGTAGCGGGTGAGCTTCATCGGCTCCCCTTAAGGGTTCGGCGCGGCGGATAAATCATGCATTCATATTGCATGTTTTAGGTCGCGAGAATAGATGCATTCCAGATGAATGAATTGAGGGCGTCATGTCCGCCAACCCCGTCTTCGACTTCGACGACACCGTTCTGCCGGCGTTGCTGACCAGCTTCTACGCCGCCGTGCGCGAGGATCCGCAGCTGGGCCCCGTCTTCGCCGACGCGGTGGAGGACTGGGACGAGCACCTCGACCGGCTGGCCGATTTCTGGTCGTCGGTGATGCGCGCCTCGGCCCGCTACAAGGGCAATCCGCTGGCCGCGCACATGAAGCACGTCGAGCGGATCGAGTCTGCGATGTTCGACCGCTGGCTGGCGCTGTGGCGGCAGGCGACGGATGCGTTCGTTCCGCCCCGCCACGCGGCCGAACTGCAGGAGAAGGCCGAGCGCATGGCCAGGAACCTGAACGGGGCGCTGGAAAGCCGTCGGCCGGCGCCGGACGCGCCTTACCGCTCGACCCCGGTGTTCGACGAGACGACCCTGCCCGAGGGCCTGCGTCGCGACCACAGCACCCAGGCCGGCGTCTGGGGCGTGATCCGCCTGATCGAGGGGCGGCTCGTCCTGCACTACGACGACCCCGATAGCCCGTCGGTCGAGCTGAGCCCCGGCGTTTGCGGCCTCGTCCGCCCGCGACAGATCCATCGGGTCGAGCCGCTGGGGCCGATCCGCATGCAGGTGGATTTCTACGACCGCGAACCCGCGCTCGCCGCCTGACGCCCGACACCCGACTTTCCAAGGAGCAAGACCATGCCCAAGCCGCTGAGCGCGGAGACGATCGCGCACGTCAAGGCCACGGCCCCGGCCGTCGCCGCGCGCGCCACCGAAGTGACCCGGGCGATGTACGCCCGGCTCTTCCAGGACGACCACATCAAGGCGCTGTTCAACCACGCCAACCAGGCCAGCGGTAAGCAGCATCACGCGCTGGCGGGCGCGATCGTCGGCTACGCCCTCAACATCGAGAACCTGGAGGCGCTGATCCCGGCCATCGAGCGCATGGCCCAGAAGCACGTCGGCTATCACGTGCTGCCCGAGCACTATCCCTATGTGGCCAACGCCCTGCTGGGGGCGATCGCCGAGGTCATGGGCGAGGCGGTGAACGACGAAATCCTGGCCGCCTGGGGCGAGGCGTACTGGTTCCTGGCCGGCCTGCTGCAGGAACGCGAGCACGGCATCCGCGAGGCGATCGAGGCGATCGACGGCGGCTGGAACGGCTGGCGCGCCTTCGAGATCGCCGAGCGCACGGTCGAGAGCGCGGTGATCACCTCGTTCGTGCTGCGGCCCAAGGACGGCGGCAAGGTTCTGCCGCACAAGCCCGGCCAGTACCTGACCCTGCGCCTGACGACGCCCGACCAGGGCGAGATCCGCCGCAACTACACCATCTCGAACGCGCCCAACCACGAGGCCTATCGCATCTCGGTCAAGCGCGAGGAGGGCGGGCAGGGCGGCTCGCGCTTCCTGCACGACGTGGCGCAGGTCGGCACGACGATCCTGCTGACCCCGCCGTCGGGCGACTTCTTCCTGCCGCAGGCGCAAGAGCGGCCGGTGGTGCTGCTGTCGGGCGGGGTGGGCCTGACGCCGATGGTCAGCATGCTGGAGACCATCGCCGACAAGCACCCAGAGCTGGAGACCGCCTTCGTCCATGGCGCGCTGGACGGAGCCAGCCACGCCATGGACGGTCACGTGCGGGCCCTGGCCAAGGCGCACGGCAAGACCTCGGTGGCGACCTTCTACGCCAAGCCCGCGGCCAATGACGAAGCCGGCCGCACCCACGACCACGACGGTTTGATCACTGTCGACTGGCTGAGGGCAAACACCCCGTTCGAGACCGCCGACTTCTTCCTGTGCGGGCCGCGTCCCTTCCTGAAGGCCTTCGTCGGCGGGCTGTCGCGGGCCGGGGTGGCCTCCGAGCGGATCCATTTCGAGTTCTTCGGCCCGGCCGACGAAGCCCTGGCCGTCTGAGTGCGCGTGTCTTTCCAACCCTGATCCGGCCGCCGAGCGGCCGAAGGAGCCTGTCATGGACTATGTCTCCACCACGACGCCGCTGACCTACGCCTTCTACGAAGGTCCGTCCTGGGAGCCGTCGGCGCCGCGCGCGCGGACGGCCCCGGCGGTGGTCGAACCCGCCCCTCGCGCGCCCCTGGCGCCCGAGCCGTCGACGCCGGATCTGCCCAAGGCGGTGGGCTGGATGATCGTGGGCGCCTATGGCGCGATCCTCGGGGCGTTCGGCCTGGCCTTCCTCGGCGACGCCGAGGTGGGTCTGGTGCTGGGCGTCTGCGCGGCCTATCTGGCCGTCTATCTGGGCGTGCCGGCGGTGATCCTGCGCATGGAGCCGAAGGCCGAAACCCGGCCCGACCTGGCCGATTTCCTGCGCCAGGGGCTCTCCACCTGGACGGGACGGGTCAGCGCCGGCTCGGCCCTGGCCCAGATCCTGACCATCCCCGTGGCCCTGGCCGTCGCGGCCGCCGGCCTTGGGGTCATCGTCAGGCTCAGCGCCTGACAGGTCCGGGCCCGATTGGACGGAACGGCGGAGCCATTCGTCCAATCGTCGCGCCGCTCCGGCGGTCTAGCTTTCCCAAGTCCGCAACACGAGGGGAGGGTTCGATGCCCGCCTGGCTGCCCAGCCTGATCACCGCCACGCCCGAAGAGGGCTACGACCTGGCCATCAAGCTCTCGCGGATGGCGGTCAAGAAGACCCAACCCTCCGACGAGGTTCGCGGCCGGCTGCGGGCGCTCTACGAGAACGACGCCCAGGCCCTGGTGGCCGTCTCGCACGTGGTGGCCGTGAACTTCGCCACCGTGGCGGCGGCGAACGGGTACTGGCGCTAAGCGGTTTCGAGGTTCACCCGACGACGGCCCCCAAATCCATTCTTCCCCGCGAAAGCGGGGACCCAAGCTGAGGCTGCGGTTCGTTCACCGCCGCACCTTTTCCTGAAAGGCGGCTTGGATCCCCGCCTTCGCGGGGAAGCTCGGTAGAAAATCGACCTAGACCGTCTCGCCGACGATCTTGCGGACCAGGTCGAGGTCGGCGGGCTTGTCGACGTCGACCGCCGCCAGGCCGTCCTGGGCGCGCACGGCGGCGGCCCGGACCCCGGCCAAGGCGCCCAGGCGGGCGATGGCCTCGTCCAGCGTCAGCAGGCCCAGCAGGTAGCGGACCAGCAGGCCGGGACCCAGCATGGCGGCGATCTTCCACGGCTGCTTGCGGTTCTGCTCGACCCGTCGCCACAGGGCGATCGCGGGCAGGGCGGCTTCCGAGCGGAAGAGGAAGAGGTTGCAGCCCGAGAAGCGGCCGTCGCGGAATTTCAGATAGGTGCGCTTGGTGTCCGGGGCGGCGGCGCGCACGCGTTCCTCCGGAGCCAGCATCAGGGCCACGTCGGTGTCGGCCGGCGCGTCGGCCAGGAACTGGGTGATCCACTCGGGCTTCAGCAGCGCGTGGTCGACGGTGGTGATCAGCAGGGGAAAGCCCAGGGCGTTCGCGCCCTCGCGTACGCTCTGGCTGGGGCCCTCGGTCGAGGCGGCGATGGCCGCGACGCCGTCGGGCAGCGCCGAGACGATGGCGGCGTCGGAGGTCGAGACGCCAATCGCCTCCGCGCCCGCCGCCTGCACGGCGCCCAGCACGCGGTCGAGCAGCGTGCGGCCCTGCAGCGTGATCAGGCCCTTGTGCGAGACGCCGGCATAGGTCGCGGCGCTGTCGATCTCGCCCGGCCGCGACCCGGCCAGGACCAGGGCCTTGAAGGGGAGGGTCACCTAGAGCGCCTTCTCGTAGACGCGATAGGTCTTGTAGATCTGGGCGCCCAGGGACTCGGCGATGCGGCGCATGGGCATGTTCTCTTCCAGCACCCACGAGATCTCGAAGCGCTCGTAGCCCAGCGCGATGGCCGAGGTGCGGCCCGCGTGCATCATCTGGAACGGCAGCATGCGGCCGCGGATGCTCTCGGAGAACTTGCGCTTGACGCCCATCAGCGGAATGCGGGCTGACTTCACGCGCTTGACCTTCAGCCGCCACAAGAGCTTGGCCCAGCCGAACGGCAGCAGCTTGCCGCCAAGGTCGCGGATGGCCTCGTTGACGTTGGGCAGGAACACCAGGAAGCCGGCGGCCTCGCCGTCGATCTCGGCGAACCAGGTCAGGCGCTTGTCGATCACGGCCTTTAGGGCCTTGGCCAGCTGGGCGGTCTCGGCCTCGGTAGTGGGGGTGAAGCCCCAGTTGTCCTTCCAGGCGTCGTTGAGGATCTCGGTCAGGGTGACCACCTCCTCGTCGTAGCGGCTCATGTCGAGTTGGCGCAGCACGACGCCCTCGGCCGGCGGACGCTCGGCGCGACGGCGCACGGCCGGCGGCAGGTCGGCCTGCATGGGAGCGAAGTAGGCGTAGACGTCCTTGACCTTGGCGTAGCCCTGCTGCTCGACGCGGCCGCCGGCATAGGCCGGATCGTGGCCCATCATCACCATCGGCGGGGTGTCGAAGCCGTCGACCAGCAGGCCGACCTCTTCGTTGATCGACAGGTTGAACGGACCCAGCACGTGGGTGCGGCCGCGTTCGCGCAGCCAGGCCTCGGCCGCGCGCAGCAGGGCGGCGAAGACCTCGGCATCATCCTCGGCGGCGATCAGGCCGAAGTGGCCGTCCAGGCGTCCGGGCGTGTTCTGTGGGGTCAGCTGGTCGATCTGGGCGCTGATCCGGCCGACGTCGCGGCCGCCGCGCACGGCCAGGAACAGCTGAACTTCGGCGTGCTGGAAGAACGGGTTGGTCTTGGGCGACAAGGCCTCGGTCCGCTCCAGGAAGAGCGGGGTGATCCAGTTCGGATCCTTGGCGTTCAGGCGGGCGGGCAGGGCGATGAAGCGCTTGAGCTCTTCAGGCGTGCGGACGGGCAGGACCGAGATCGCCTCGGCCGCGGAATCGAAAGGCATCATCCCTCCAGGGATACGAAGGCGCGCACGGCGAGGGCGGCGAAGACGACGGGGGCGGCCCAGGCGGCCAGGATCGGCGACAGGGCGCCGGATTCGCCCAGGGCCGACAGCAGGCCGTCGGCGACCAGGTAGACGAGGCCGGCGGCCAGGCCCGAGGTGAGCAGCACCGCGCCCTGGCCGCTGCGGAAGTTGGCCCAGGCGACGGGCGCGCTGAGCAGCAGCATCACGAGCGCGGCGATCGGGCCGGAGAAGGCCGTCTGCAGGCGGGTGGCGTAGAAGCTCTGCGGGCGGTCCGAGCCGCCGTTCTCCAGCGCCCGGCGAGCCGAGGCGGCCGAAGGCGCGGGGGCGTCGGCGAACAGGGCCTGCACGTCGGCCGGCCGCAGGGCGGTGGGCCAGGTCGCCGAGGCGGCGGTCATCGGCTCGACCCGGTCGCCGAGATAGCGGGTAGTGACCGGGCTCTGCAGCCGCCAGGCGCCGGCCTGGAACTGCGCCACGGGCGCGACGACGCGTTCGGTCAGGGCGCCGGTCTTGTCGCGGCGATAGATGGTCAGGTCGGTCAGGCGCGCGCCGTTGGGGCTGGCCTCCTTGGCGGTGACCAGGTCCTCGCCGGCCCGGAAGGTGCGCGAGGCGGGGGCCTTGCGGTCGGCGACCGGGGTGGTGGCGGCCCACCAGGCGCTGAGCGTCGGATCGGTGCGCGGCGCGACCACCTGTGCGCAGAGGGCGTCGAGCGCCAGCACGGCGATCGCGACAGGCACGGCCATCGCCACGATGCGATAGCCCGAGATGCCGGCCGCGCGCATGGCCACGACAGCATTCTCGCGGGCCAGCTGCGAGAAGGCGAACAGACCGCCGGCCAGCACCGCCAGCGGCGCGACCTGCTGGAACAGGGCCGGCGCGCGCAGGGCGGCGTAGTAGAACACCCCGCCGACGCCCAGGCCCCGGTCGAGAATGTCGGTGGTGACTTCCAGCAGGTCTAGGATCTGCAGGATCGCCATCAGGATCAGGACGGCGCCGAGCACGCGCGTGGCGACCGTGCGCAGGACGTAGAGCTGCAGCTTCATGCGGCGCGCTCCTTGCGCTGGAACGGCTTAAGGGCGCGGCGGAACCAGGCGCTCATGGCCAGCACCAGGCGCGAGATCGGCGTGTCGCCGGGGCGCGTGCGGCTGCCGACGAACAGCCAGACCGCAAGGCCGGTGAAGACCAGGAACGGCGCGCCGACGGCCGGAAGCGGGGCGATGCGCCCGGACTCGGCCAGGCTCTGGCCCAGCAGCAGGCTGTGCTGGAAGGCCAGCAGCAGCACCCCGGCCAGCAGCAGGCCGGGCGCGCGGTTGCCGCGCTTGGCGGCCAGGCCCAGCGGGAAGGCGAGCAGCGGCAGGAACGGCAGGAAGGCGGCTCGGGCGATGCGGCCGTAGAACTCGGCCATCAGCGTGGCCTTGGGCACGACGGGATTGGGCGACCTGGCCTGGTGCAGCAGTTCGCCCAGGGTCAGTTCGCGCTCGTCGCCGCCGCGGGCGCGCAGCAGGCTGGCGGCGGCCTTCAGCGGCGCCTCGGTGGTCAGGTCGTCGAAGGCCAGGCTGCGGTAGTTGCCGCGCGCGTCGCTGCCGATGCGGCGGCCCGACTTCAGGCGCATGGTCACGGTCTTGCCGTCGGCCGAGACCTGCAGGGTGGCGCTGGCGGCGGTGATCAGCTCTTCGTGGCCGGCCGCGTCGGGGCGGCGGATGAACACCCGGGTCAGGCTCTGGCCGGCGAGGTCGGCGCTGTCGGCGGTCATCAGCGAGCCGTCGTCGTCGATGAACGCCCCGCCCGACAGGCGGCCGTTCCAGCCGGCGTTGACGGCCGCGTGCATCACCGCGCGATAGGCGTAGCGGCTGTAGGGCTGGACGTAGCCGAACACCGCGATGCTGAACACGCTAAGCGCCAGGCCGATGCAGACGAAGGGCGCGGCGACCCGCTCCAGCGACTGGCCGCCGGCCAGCAGGGCGTCGATCTCCGAGCCGTCGGACAGCTTGCTGATGACGATGAACAGCGCCACGAAGAACGCCACCGGCAGGGCCAGGCCCAGATAGTGCGGCAACAGGTTCAGGGCCAGCTGGGTGACGTAGTCGAAGCGGGCGGCGCTCTGCGACAGCAGGTCCAGCAGTCGCAGCACCCGCTCCAGCAGCAGGGCGACGACGGTCAGGCCCAGGCACCCGGCCAGCGGCCAGCCCAGCAGGCGCAGCAGGTAGCGGTCGATCAGGCCCATGGCCGTGATGCGCCGCACGTCGAACTTCTTCTTCAGCTTGCTCACGCGGCGGACCACTCGGCGGCGAAATCCCCGGCCAGGCGCGCGACGGCCTCGTCATCCAGCGCGACGGCCGAGCCGAGGGCGGGGGCGGCGGGCCAACCGGTGTCAGGGAAGGGCGTTCCCTCGTGCTCGCGCGCGCCTTCGTACCGGGGCAGGACGTGGAAATGCACGTCGCGGTCGACCATCATCAGCATCAGATAGTTGATCTTCTCGTAGGCGACCTTGGCCTTCAGGACGCGTTCGATCCCGGCCACGGCGACCTGCATGTCGGCGAAGGCCGCGGGGCTGAGATCGGAAAAGGCCTGCACGGGTTCCTTGCATACCAGGACGAGAGACCCGAAAGTCGGCTGCTTGGGACGTACAAGGACCAACCAGTGGTCGGTCTCGGCCACTTTCGAGCGTGGGTAGCCGAATGCGAGGGCTGTGGGATTGGGCATGCGGCAACCGATACTTCAGGCGAGTCTGCGGGCGCTGATCGCGTCGGGGCGACAATAGGGACACGGCCTTTTACATGGAAGCACGAACCGTTCTTCCAGGCCTTGCAGCGCTAGGGACGCTGCTGGGCTTGCTGGGGATGGCGGCGCCGGCGGCGGCGAAGCAGGATTGCGTAGGCAGGGACACAGGCGTGCGGCTGACCGTGGAGGTTGGTCGCCTGAAGTCCGAGACGGGCGAGGTGACGGTCACGGTCTATCCGTCGGATCCCAGCCGTTTCCTGGCGCCGCGCGGCAAGCTGCTGCGCCTGCGGGTGCCGGCCAGCGCGCCGACGACCGAGGCCTGCTTCAACCTGCCCAAGGCCGACATCTACGCCGTGGCCGTCTACCACGACGCCAACGGCAACCACGATTTCGACCGCAACGGCGTGGGCCTGCCGACCGAGGGCTACGGCTTCTCGAACGACGCGCCGTCGCGGTTCGGCGTGCCGTCGTTCGATTCGGCGCGGTTCAGCGTCAAATCGGGGGAGAACACGATCCGGGTGCGCATGCGCTACGGGAAGTAGGGGGTGAGATCCTCCCCCCCGAAGGGGGAGGTGGCCCGGAGGGCCGGAGGGGGAAGTCACTTCGGCTTTTCAGGGGCTGCTTCCGCAGTCACCTCCCCCTCCGTCGGCTTCGCCGACACCTCCCCCTTCAGGGGGAGGGTCTACAGCAGAGAATACCGCCCCAGTTCGCGGATGCCGCCGGTCTGCGGATCCAGCCCGCGCGCGATAACGCGCAGCGAATAGCCGCCCTCGCGCGGCTCGATCTCCAGCGCGTGCCAGCGGGCCGGCGAATGGCCGCCGATCCAGGCCGAGGCCGAGGGCACGCCCAGCACCGGGATCGCGCGGCCGTCGGGGCCGGGCACCGTCGCCGTCAGCGACTCGTGGGCGTGGCCGTGCAGCACCAGGTCGGCGCCGCGCCGGGCGAGCACGGCGCGCAGCTGGCCCTGGTCGTCCAGCGACTTGCGGCCCGACACGGCGCCGGCGTTGGGCGGATGATGCAGCAGCACCACCTTGAAGCGGTCGGCCAGGGCCGGATCGGCCAGAAGGGCGTCGAGCTTCTCCAGCTGATCGGCGCCCAGCCGGCCGGTGGCCAGGTGCGGCGCCGTGGGCACGGCCGAGCACAGGTTGATCAGCGCCACCGGGCCGCGCAGCCGCACCTGCGGGAAGGCGGCCTCCTCGTCGTCGCCCAGCCAGGCGGTCCAGGGCGCGAAGCGGGCCTGGGCGGTCTGGCCGACCAGGGCGTCGTGGTTGCCGGGGCTGACGGTGATGGTCTCGGCCGGACCAAGGCTTTCGAGCCAGCGGCGGGCGGCGGCGATCTCGACGTCCGAGGCGAAGTTGGTGAGATCGCCGGTAATCGCCACATGGTCGGGGGCGTGGGCCTTCAGGTCGGCGACCAGGGCTTCCAGCACCTCGGGACGGTGGATCTTGTGCTTTCGGCGCCAGGCGATCCGGCTCAGCAGGCGCTTGGACGCCAGGTCGCGCCAGCCGAACGCGCCCGGCGGCGGCGGCAGGTGAGGGTCCGAAAGGTGGGCGAGGCGGAATATCGACAAGAGGGACCGGCGCGATTGTGGCGAATTTCGGCGAAGCTGCTTATCAATCGCCTCGGCTTTCAAGGGGTTTAAGTACCGGTGACCGGTGAAATCAATCCAGTCGCTTCGCGCGCCGTGACGGTGGGCGACAGCGAGGCGCGCATCTGGGGCATGACCTCGGGCGAGCGGCTGTCGCGCATCTATCGCCGGATCGGCGTTTCCGAGCAGGCGGGCGAGGGCGGCGACACGGTCGCCGTGCACGCCGGCTGGGTGTTCGACGAGTCGCTGATCAAGGCCCTGGCCGGTCGCCCCTGGGCGGTGCTGGTCGACGACGCCGGCGTCGCGACGGCGGTGAACGCCCCGGCCGAGGCTGCGGACGCGGCGGTGGCCGCCCTGGCGGCCGGCGGCGACCCGTCGAGCGTCGATCCCCGGTTCACGCGCCTGACGGCCCTGGAGCTCGGCTCGGCCTACAACAGCGCTCTGCGCAAGCGCGAGCCGCCGGTGCTGGAGCGCCTGACCAGGGACAGCGTGCGCGCGGTCGAAAAGCGCCTGTTCCAGGGCTCGTACAAGGGCGTCACCGACCTGGTGACCAAGTACATCTGGCCGACCCCGGCGCGGATCGTCACCCGCTGGTGCGCCTTGGCGAAGATGACACCCAACCAGGTGACCTTCATCGGCTTCCTGCTGACCATCGCCGCCTTCGTGCTGTTCTGGCGGGGCCAGTTCGGCTGGGGCCTGGTCTGCGCCTGGATCATGACCTTCCTCGACACGGTCGACGGCAAGCTGGCCCGGGTGACCCTGACCTCGTCCAAGTGGGGCAACGTCTTCGACCACGGCATCGACTTGGTGCACCCGCCGTTCTGGTGGTGGGCCTGGTATGTCGGCGTGTTCGCCGTCGGCCTGTCGATGCCGTATGCGCCGTTGCTGCTGGCCATCGTCGTCGGCGGCTATGTGGCCCAGCGGGTGGAGGAGGGGATCTTCCTGGCCCTCTTCAAGCTGGAGATGCACGCCTGGCGGCCGTTCGACAGCTTCTTCCGGCTGATCACCGCCCGTCGCAACCCGAACCTCATCCTGCTGACCGGCAGCGTGCTGGTCGGCCGACCCGACATCGGTTTCGTGCTGGTGGCGGCCTGGACGGCGATCTGCTTCCTCGTCCACGCCCTGCAGATCGTGCAGGGCGCGCTGGCCCCCAAGGGCTCGATCCAGTCCTGGCTGTCGCGGTGATGCGCGTCGGCGTCGTTCGGAACCCGCGCAGCCACGCCAACCAGGGGCGGGTGCATGCGCCCACGCCTGAAGGCGTGCGCGTGGTCGAGCCGGCGACGCGCGAGGCGCTGGGCGAGGAACTGGCCCGCTTCGCCGACGAGAGGATCGACCTTTTGGTCATCGACGGCGGCGACGGCACGGTGCGCGACGTGCTGGGCCTGACGCCGTCCACCTTCGGCGACGACATGCCGATGCTGGCGATCCTGCCGTCGGGCAAGACCAACGTGCTGGCCATCGACCTGGGCGCGCCGCGC
Source organism: Caulobacter sp. 602-2 (assembly GCF_011043625.1). GTDB lineage: Bacteria > Pseudomonadota > Alphaproteobacteria > Caulobacterales > Caulobacteraceae > Caulobacter. The sequence continues at coordinate 47,443 of NZ_JAAKGT010000005.1, read as the reverse complement.
GACTGGCGGCTGGAGGAGGCCCTGGCCGCCGCGGCCCAGGCCGAACCGCGCATCAAGATCCGGGCCCCGCTCGAAGTGCGCTTCGCCGACGGCCGCCCGCCGCTGCGGGGCTTCTTCTTCGGCCTGGGCGCCCTGGTGCGGGCCACCGCCCTGTCCAAGCGCGTCAACCGCATGGGCGTGTTCCAGAGCCTGTCGGTGGCCGTGACCCTGGCCGGCGCCACGCTGGGCGCGCTGTTCGGCGGCGCACGCGATCAATGGCGCCAGGGCGTGGCCGTGAAGGTGGCCATGGATGGCGAGGTCCAGCCCGAAGGCGAACGCTTCGTCCTGCTGGCCACGGCGCTGAAGCGCCTGCCGTTCAATCTCAAGCCCTTCGGTCCGCCGCGCGAGGGGCTGAAGGTGCTCGACGTCGACGCTCCCCCCAAGCGCCTGCTGCGCATGGTGCCCACGGTGGTGTCGGGCAAGGAAAAGCCGATCCTCGAGGCGCGCGGCTATCGCCGGCGTGATCCGGCGGCGCTCTACGCCTCGGGCCAGTTCGATTTCGTGCTCGACGGCGAGGTGTTCGAGGGCGGCAAGCTGGCGCTGGCCCTGGGCGCGCCGCTGCGGTTCGTGGTCGGATGAGCGCGGTCCGGCCGCTGGTCGAGGCCGAGCTCGCCCAGCCGATCCCGGCGCCGATCCGCGCCTTCGCCGAGCACCTGACGGGCCTGTTTCCGACCGCCCAGGCGGTGCTGTTCTACGGCTCGATCCTGCGTACGGGCGACCTGTCGGGCGTGCTGGACTTCTACGTGCTCACCGAGCGGCCGCCGCGCGGCCTGAGGGGCGTGGGCACCCGCATCCTGTGGCCGGACGTCAGCTATCACGAGCTGGAGCACGATCTAGGCCATGGGGGGATGACCCTGCGGGCCAAGGTCGCCTCGATGACCCTGTCGCGCTTCTCGCAGGCCGTGAAGGGCCGGGGGATCGACACCACGCTGTGGACCCGCTTCGTTCAGCCCTCGGGCCTGGTGTGGGCCGCCGACGCTGCCGCGCGCGAGGCGGTGGTCGAGGCCGTGCGCCGCGCCGCCCGCACCGCCGCCCGCTTCGCCACGGCCCTGGGCCCCGAGGAGGGACCGCCCGAGGCCTATTGGACGGCGCTGTTCCAGGAGACCTACGCCGCCGAGTTCCGGGTCGAGAAGGCCGGCCGCGAGGCCTCGATCCTGGCCTTCGACCCCGCGCACTATCAGCGCCTGCTGCCGGCCTGCTGGGCCGACGACGGCCGCTTCGACGGCGAGGGGCGCCCGGCGCCGCAGATGTCGGCCATCGAGCGCAAGCGCCTGAAGGCCGCCTGGCGGCTGCGGCGAAACCTCGGCAAGTCGCTGAACGTGGCCCGCCTGATCAAGGCCGCCTTCACCTTCCAGGGCGCGGCCCGCTACGCCGCCTGGAAGATCGAGCGCCACACCGGCTTCAAGGTCGAACTGACCCCCTGGCGCGAGCGCCATCCGGTGCTGGCTGCGCCAGGCATCCTGCTGGCGCTGTGGAAGTGGCGGCGGCAGGGGCTTCGCTGAGACGGTTGCTGGCGAGCGAGTGATGTGAAAGCTTCGCTGCCTGGTTGCTGGAGCTGTCACTTGTCTTTCATCGCCAACCTCGCGATCGACGCAAAAGCCCCGGGCGGCGACCCGTTCGTCATCAATATCGAGATCGGCGCGCCGTACCGTCACGCCAGGTACGAAGCCTGGGCCTGCGACCTATCACTGGCGCCGCTCCACGAAGATCTGAGACCGGCGGTCGGTCAGGATTCCCTCCAGGCCTTGTGCCTGGCCCTGCGCCTGGCGGGCAGCTTGCTGGAAGGCTTCGTGCAGCGCGGCGGTGTCCTGTCGATGGAAGGCGAGCGCTTTCCCCTCGAGGCCTATTTCGACCCGCCCTTCGTCGGGTTGCGCGGTGGATCCGATCCGCGGCCCGAACTTGGGTAGGGAGCAAGAAAAAGCCCCGGACCTCGCGGCCGGGGCTTCGTCTTTTCAGCGGTGCGCCTGCCCTTAAGCGAAGGCGCGCTGCTGGCCGTCGATGACGCCGAGCGCCGTGCCGACTTCGGCGAACACCTTGAGGACCTGGTCGATCTGCTCGTGGGTGTGGGCGGCGCTGATGCTGGCGCGCAGCAGCGGGCGGCTGTCGGGCGTGGCCGGCGGCAGGGCGAGGTTGAGGTAGACGCCAGACTGCAGCAGGCCGTTCCACATGGCGATGGCGCGCTCGACGTCGGGCATGGTGGCCGCGACGATCGGGCTGGCGGCCGGGCCGGTGACGAAGCCCAGCGCGGTCAGGCCGTCATAGAGGCGGCAGGCGTTGCTGTTGAGCTGCTCGCGCAGGTGCGGCTTGGCGATCATCTGCTCCAGCGCCACCAGGGTCGAGGCGACCACGGCCGGCGGCAGCGAGGCGGTGAACATGTACGGACGGCAGATCACGCGCATGACGTCGAAGTCGTCGAGGTTCGACACGCAGAAGCCGCCGATGGCGCCCAGGCTCTTGGAGAAGGTGCCGACGATGAAGTCGACGTCGTCTTCCACGCCGGCGGCTTCGGCGAGGCCGCGGCCGGTTGCGCCGAGCACGCCCATCGAGTGGGCCTCGTCGACCAGCAGGTAGCCGCCCATCTCGCGCTTAACGGCGGCGATTTCCTTGAGCGGCGCGGTGTCGCCGATCATCGAGTAGATGCCTTCGACGACGATCAGGCGCTCGCCGGGGACGTCCTTGAGGCGGCGCAGGCGCTTGGCCAGGTCCTCGGGGTCGTTGTGGCGGAAGCGGATGACCTCGGCGTGGCCCAGGCGCGAGCCGTCGTAGATCGAGGCGTGGCTGTCGGCGTCGAGGATCAGGTGGTCGCCGCGGCCGACCAGGGTCGACAGGACGCCCAGGTTGGCCTGGTAGCCGGTGGTGAACACCATGGCGTGCTTGCGGCCGTAGAACTTGGCCAGCGCTGTCTCCAGGGCCACGTGGGCCTCGAAGCTGCCGTTGGCGATGCGGGAACCGGTGGTGCCGGTGCCGCGTTCCTGGACGGCCTTGACCGAGGCGGCGATCGCCTTCTCGTCAAAGGTCAGACCCAGATAGTTGTTGGTGCCCAGCAGGATCGTGGGACGCCCCTCGACGATGCCCTCGGTCGGCGAGACCACGGCGTCGAAGCGGACGGTGAACGGGTCGGCGCCCGCTTGCTGGATGGCCTTGTACGCGTCGCGATAGGCCAGGTGCTTGTCGAACAGACCCATCGGTCAAGCCTTGGTTCGGAGATCGTTGATCAGTTTGGAGAGGTCGCCGGCGGTTTCCACCGCGGCGAGGCGATCGAGCGGAATGGAGATGTCGAAGGCGTCTTCGAGTTCCATCACGATGTTCATCAGGGCGAGGGAATCCACAGCCAGGTCGCGGCCGATGTGGGTGTCGTTCGTCACCTCGACCGTCCGGCCGAGCACCTTGCTCGTCGCCAGCCCGATCTCACGCAAACTCAGATCTGTCACTGTATCCATGCCAAACGCCAGACGCCCCCGTCAAAGCACTGTGACCGCACCGTAACAGTGTCTCTGTCAGATATCTGCCACAATTGAACTAGTCGCTGTATTTTTTCGACAACCAGCCAGCCGACCGATACCAGTCGACGGTTTCGCCGAAGCCGCGGGCAACATCGTGACGACTCGGCGACGACGCAAGGGATGGATCGTCCGAAAACGCCCAATCGGGGTGCGACAGTTCGCGCGCCTTGCCCGAACCGAACACCGATGGTTGCTTTGAAATCTTACTCGCCCCATCGGCGAGGGTTCCGGCCAGGCGAATGAGCCCCTCAGGCACGCGCAGAAGGCGAGGCGGCGGCGCGCCGACGGCGGCGGCGGCCGCGCCCATGATCTCGGTCCAGGCATAGCCGTCGGGCCGGGCGTCGCAGATCGAGGCCAGGCCCGTTCGACCGCCGACGACAAGGTCCAGGATCTGGGCGGCGGCGTCGCGCACCTCGATCATCGCCACCCGCGAGGCGGGCGACAGCACCGGCAGGACGCGGCTGGCCTGCGCGGCGGCGAACAGGCCGACGGTCTCGCGGTCGCCGGGACCGTAGATGGCCGGCGGGCGCACGATCAGCGCGTCGGGCGCGACCGCCAGCACCGCTTCCTCGCCGGCGCGCTTGCTGGCGGCGTAGTCGGAAAGCTGGGGTTCGCGGGCGGCGAGGCTGGAGATCAGCGCAAAGCGGGCGCCGGCGTCGCTCGCGGCCTTGGCCACGGCCTGGGCGCCGTCGACGTTGACCTTGTCGAAGGCGGGCCGGTCGGCGGCCTTGATCAGGCCGGCCAGGTGGACGACCACGTCGGCGCCGTCGCACAGGCGCGCCAGCACAGCGGCGCTGGACAGGTCGCCCAGCACGACCTGCGGCTCGATCCCGCGCCAGAACGGCGAGATCGGGTCGCGGCGCGACAGGATGCGGGGCAGGAGGCCCCGTTCAGCGATGGCGCGGACGAGGTGCTGGCCGAGGAAGCCGGTGGCGCCGGTGACGGCGATGGTCCTCGGCCCGGCGTCTTCCACCTCAGGCGCGCTCGTAGGCGCCGGCCAGGTAGGCGGCCTTGGCCTTGGAACGGCTGAGCTTGCCCGACGAGGTCTGGGGCAGGGCGTGAGCCCCGACCAGCTTGACCTGGGTCTCGACGCCATGGCGCGAGCGCAGGACGCCGGCCACGGTCTCGACCAGGGCCGCGCGGCTGTCGGCGTCGCCGCCGCGGGCCTGGACCAGGATGGTGACGATCTCTTCTTCGGCCGCGTCGCCGGGAACCGAGAAGGCGGCCACGTCGCCGCTGCGCAGGCCGGGGACCTCGCGCTCGGCGGTCCATTCCAGGTCCTGCGGCCAGATGTTGCGGCCGTTGAGGATGATCAGGTCCTTGGCGCGGCCGGTGATGACGATCTCGCCCTCGACCAGGAAGCCGAGGTCGCCGGTGTCGAGCCAGCCGTCGGCGTCGAGCACGCGGGCGGTCTCTTCGGGCTGTTCGAAATAGCCGCCCATCAGGCTGGGGCCGCGCGCGAAGATGCGGCCGACCTGGCGCTCGGCAACCGGCTTGCCGTCGGCGTCGCGCACTTCCAGCTGGTGGTGGGGCAGGGCCGGGCCGCAGCGGGCGAAGGCCCGGGCGCGTGGCGCGTCGGCGCCGACCGTGACGGCCAGGTCGTCGCGCTCGAGGCGCTCGATGTCGAGGACTTCCAGCTTCAGGCCCTGGCCCAGCGGGGCCATGGAGAGGGCCAGGGTCGCCTCGGCCATGCCGTAGCTGGCGACATAGGCCTTTTCCGAGAAGCCGACGGCGGCGAAGCGTTCGGCGAAGGCCTCGACCGGCGCGGTGCGGATCATGTCGCCGCCCAGGCCGGCGCTGCGCCAGCGCGAAAGGTCCAGGTGGTCGATCGAGGCGGCCTCGGCGCGACGGGCGCACAGCTCGTAGCCGAAGGTGGGGCTGTAGGCGATCGTGCCGCCGTTGCGGCTGATCAGGTCGAGCCACAGCAGCGGCCGGCGCACGAAGGCGCCGGTGGGCAGCAGGTCGACGCTCATCTGGCTGGTCAGCGGGCTGAGCAGGAAGCCGATCAGGCCCATGTCGTGATAGAGCGGCAGCCACGAGACGGCGCGGTCTTGCGCCTTCACCTGCAGGCCGTCGCGCGTGATGGCCACGGCGTTGGCCATCAGGGCCTTGTGGGTCACCAGCACGCCGGTCGGAAAGCGGGTGCTGCCCGACGAGAACTGCAGGTAGCAGGGATCTTCGGGCGTGATCTGCGGCAGCGCCGCGCCGGCGTCTTCCGGCAGGTCGGCCAGCGGGGCGGCGAAGGCCAGGCCCGCCGCGTCGCCGATCTGCTTGAGCCACTCGGCCATGCCGGCCGGGCCGATCAGGATCTTCGCATGGGCCGAGGCGCACATGCGGCCGATCTGCTCGACATAGGCCTCGCGGCCGCCCAGCGGTGCGGGCAGCGGCAGGGGCGCGGGAACCAGGCCGGCGTACTGGCAGGCGAAGAAGGCGCGCACGAAGTCGCCATCGGTTTCGGCGATCAGGGCGACGCTCTCGCCGACCTTGGCGCCGGCCGCCAGCAGGCGACGGGCCAGGCCTTGCGCCTGCTCGCGCAGGGCGGCGTAGGTCAGGGCCTCGACCAGCTCGCCGCGCAGCGAATGCAGGTTGATCCCGGTCTCGCCGGTCGCGGCGAAATCCAGGGCGGCGGTCAGGGTCGGGAAGTCGGCGAGACGGACGGTCCTGCCGGAAGCGGTGGGCGTATTCATTGCGGATCGCCTTTGCGCTCGTTCAGGGGTTCCGCGCAAGTCTGTTCGCGCGCGGCGGCGCTTTTGTCCTCGCGCTCGGCGGCGGCTTCCGCTGCGAGACGCGACCGGAGGGTGATGAACATGCCGATCGCCATGCAGGTCGAGGCCAGGACCAGGGCCGCGCCGGCGCCGGTCAGGTCGAAGATCTGCAGCAGGGGGACGAGGGCGGCGAAGTAGATGGCGATGACGACGATGCGCACGCGCAGGGCCGCGCCGGCGGCGTGCATCGACACCAGCATCGGCTCGATCGGCAGGGCCATGATGCCGATCGCGGCGGCGGCGACCTGCCAGCTCATGATGCCGGCGGCCGAGGCGTACTCGGGGCCCATAATCACGGTCAGCAGCCAGGGGCCGGCCAGTAGGCACACTGCCAGCAGCACGCCGGCCACGCCGCCGCCGATCAGGGCGATCTGGCGGGCCAGGCGCAGCATGGCCGCATCGTCCTTCTGCGCGCGCAGGCGGGCGAATTCGGGATGCAGGGCGGGCAGCATCAGGCGGGCGGGCTTGGCCATGCCGTCGGCCACCTGGCGTCCGACACGCCACATGGCGGCCGGGGCGGGGCCGACCAGTGCGCCGATCGCCAGGGTCAGGACGTGGGTGAAGCCGACCTCGATGGTGCTGCTGAAATTGGTGGCCCAGGCGAAGCGCCACACGCCCGGCAGGCCCGCGCCCAGCGGCCCCACCAGGCTGAAGCCGTCCAGCAGGCCGCGCTGCAGCAGGCTCCAGACCGCGATGGCGGCCACGTAGAGGAACGAGGCGATGGTGCCGGCCGCCCAGGCCAGCAGGAACATCTCGATGGGCGCATCCATCGACGCGGCGATCACGCAGCCGATCAGGCGCACGACGGACGAGACCACCTGCTCGGCGGCCAGCATGCGGAAGCGGTCGAACAGGCGCAGCAGGCCAACGCCCGTGGCCGAGGTCATGACCCCGATCGACAGGCAGTACAGCGCGGCCTCCGGCGCCAGGTGGTCGGGCCAGCCCATGTAGTGGCTGAACAGCAGGCTGCCGCCCACGCCGATGGCGACGCCCGCGACCGCGCCGATGCCGTCGAGCACCAGGGCGAACCGCATCACCTGCTGGAAGGTCTTGCGATCGCCGTCCATCAGCGGTTTGGCCCCGTACTGCACGACGGTCTGCCAGGACTGGAACTTGGCCATCTCGCCCAGCGCCTGGGCGAAGGCGTTGATCAGCGTCAGGAAGCCGAAGGCCTCGATGCCGAGGCTGCGGGTGGTGACGGCGATGTAGGCCAGGCCGACGACGGCGTTCAGCCCGCGCCCGCTGAGCAGGGCCCCGACATTGGCCAGCATCCTGGCCAGCGGGTTGACCTTGCCCGCATCCTTGGGGGCCGCGCTCATCGGTCGAGGACGGCCAGGCGGTTGATGATGGCGCGGGCGGCGCGCTCCGACGAGGCGACCGAGGTGATGTCGAAGGTCTCGGCCACGCCCGCCTGCTGGGCTTCCAGGAAATCGCCATGGCCGGCGAAGGCGGCGGCGATCGCGTCGCAGATCCCGTCGGCGGTCTCGCGCACCGGCCCGTACAGCCAGTGATGGAAGCTCTCGTCGCCCTTCCAGTCGGCGTGGCTGGGGTTGAGGAACAGGCAGGGCTTGGGCGTGCGCAGGAACTCGTAGACCTGGCTGGAGACGTCGCCGAGATAGAGGTCGGCCGAGCGCGTGTAGGTCATGTCGAAGGCGGCCGGGCCGCCCAGGTCGACGTGGATGCGGGGGTGGCCCTCGAAGCGGGCGACGGCGCGGCGGTCGGCCTCCGAGGCGGTCTCGAACAGGCGCACGTGCGGGGCGAAGATCAGGTTGAACCGCTCGTCGGCGGCGAACTGCTCCAGCACCGAAAGGCCGAAGGCGCTCCACGAGCCCAGGGTCTCGTGGAAGTGGGGGTTGTAGACCACCGTCGGCAGGGACTTGGCGAAGGCCGGGACGGCGCTGGGCGGCAGGGCGTCGACGAGGTCGAACTTGGGATAGCCGACCATGGCGCAGGCCTCGGGGCGGACCCAGCCCTCGTCGATCATCCGGTCGCGCTGCTTGGGGCCGGCGGCCATGACCAGGTCGAACACCCGCAGGCGCGGTTCGAACGGCCCGCCGCGATCACCGGCGCCGTGCTGGGTGTAGACCAGGGCGGTGCGGCGCACGCCCAGCTTGCGCAGCAGGGCGGTGGTGCGTTCGGGCGTGACCACGGCGTCGTAGGTCGACAGTCGGCCGGCGTTCAGCGCCAGCATCAGGGCCTTGGGCGGGGGCGCTGCCTTGGACATCCGCCGCAGCCAGGCCGGCGGCAGCAGGCGCAGGGTGATCGGCGCGCCGCCCAGGCCGTCGAGCATGCCCTGGATGTAGTCGAGATGCCCGGCCGAGGTCGCGGCGATCTCGACGCGCACATCCGGCCAGGTCCGGGCCATGGCCACGGCGATCGACAGGCTGTGCCAGACCTGGTGAGGCTGGGCGATGTAGAGAAAGCACACGCGCGTCGCGCGGGCCCGTTGCTGGTCCAGGAGGCCGAGGCCGTTCATCGGTCGTGGCCTAGTTGGTGGGCTGGACGCGGGTGCGGACACGGCCCTTGAAGACCACGCGATCGCCCTTGTCGCTGACGCTGTAGCTGTCGGCGCTGACATTGCCGCGCGGACCGGCGCCGGAGACCGGGGCGCCGCCGACGACCTCGCCGGTCTTGGTGTCGATGCGGGCTTCCTGCGAGGCGAACTGATAGCCCTGGCCGTTGTCGATCTTCACGTCCTTGGTCAGCACCAGCAGGTTCTGGGCCTCCTGGTAGATCCCGTCCTTGGAGGTCACCTTGCTGGCGTCGGGCGCGCCGTAGCCGCGCACCAGCGTTGGCTCGACCAGCTTGACCTTGTTGGGATCGGCCGCGTCGCGCTCGGCGCGGCGGGCGGTGATCAGGAAGGCGCGGCCGTCGCGCATGGCGCCGGTGAAGCGCGGATTGTCCATCGCCAGCGGCGCGGCGGTCTGGGCCCGGGCGGCGTTGCGGGCGTCGAGCATGCGGAAGGTCGTCTGACCGATCACCACGCCCGAAATGCCGACCGCCAGCACCAGCAGGCCCGCGCGCGCCCAGCGCGCCGAGCGCCGACGCCGGTTGCGGCGAGGCTTCTTGGCGGGGGCGACGGAAAGGGCGGCGGTGGTCATGCGGGCGGACGTTCCAGAACGGACGCCATGGATAGTCTTCAACGCGCCCGACGCCAAAGCGGTTTTTCTGAAGACGAGGGCGGGCTGTTACCGCGACCGCCCCCGCGCCGTCACCGGCCAGACGGCGACCAGGGTGTCGCCCTCGACCACGTGATAGGCGTCGTAGAGGTTCACGGTCGGGTCGCAGTGCGGCGCGGCCAGCGTCACCCGCGCGCCGAGCGGCGGAGGCGAGCCGGACGACGGAACCAGCGCGCCGTGCTCGTCGCCCATGAAGAAGTAGCGCGAGCCTTCAGGGGCGCCGGCCACGACCTGGGGCGGATCGGCATCGGTCGACATCGCCTTGAAGCCGGCGTCGACCGTGACCATGCCCGGGCTGTTGGCGCTGACCACGCGGGCGTCGATGAACAGCGAGCGCCGGTAGGGGCTGGCGTCCGCGCCTTCGCCGGCCAGGTCGCAGGCCAGGTACTGGTCGTCCATGAACACGTAGGAGCCGACCTGCAGCTCGGTGAAGATCGAAAGCTCGGCGTCGATGCGGTGCGAGCCGGTGCCCGAGCCGCTGACGATCGGCGGCGCCCCGCCGGCGGCGGTCAGGGCGTCGATGACTTCGCGGATGTAGGCCCCGCGATCCTCAAGCGCCGTCTTGCGGACGTCGAAGGCCTCGATGTGCTGCTGCACGCCGCAATAGCATTGCAGGCCTGCATAGGTCAGGGCGGACTCGCCCTTGATCGCCTCGAACAGGGAGACGGCGGCCTGCGGCGAGGCCACGCCCGTACGGTGGATGCCGGGGTCGAGATCGATCAGCACCTCCAGCGGCTTGCCGCTCGCGCTGGTCGCCGCGCCCAGGGCGGCGACGTTGGCCGGATGATCGACGACGACCTTCAGGCCTTCGGTCGCCAGGTTCAGCGCGGCCAGGCGGGCGACGGCGGGCGCCGAGACCACCGGCGAGGTGATCAGCAGGCCGGTCGAGACCCCTTGCGCGGCCAGGGCCTCGGCCTCGCCGATCTTGGCGCAGCACAGGCCTGCGGCGCCGGCCGCCAGCTGCAGGCGGGCGATGTCGGCGCTCTTGTGGGTCTTGGCGTGCGGGCGAAGCTTCAGGCCCTTGCCCGCGGCGAAGGCGGCCATGGTCGCGATGTTGGCCTCAAGGGCCGTCCGGTCGACCACCAGGACCGGGGTGTTCAGCAGGTCGCGGGAACCGGGCTGGCCGACGAGGCCGGCGTGCAGGGCGATGTCGGTCATGGATCAGATTCCGAACAGCTGGCTCAGGTGGGCGTTGGCGAACTTGGCGGTCGGATCCCAGGCCTGGCGCACCCGCAGGAAGTCGCCGGCGCGGGGATAGAGGCGGTGGACGTCCGCGAGGGTCAGGGTATGGCGCTTGGCCCAGTGCGGTCGACCGCCGCTGTCGGCCAGCACGGCCTCCATTTCGGCGAAGGCCGGTCGCCAGGGCATCTTGGCGTACTGGTGGAACGAGATCGAGGCGCCCGCGCCGATGTTGAACGGGCTCATCCAGATGTCGTCGCCGGCCACGAGGCGGAACTCGAACGGGAAGGTGATGGGCAGGCGGCGCTTGCGGATGTGGGCCATGGCCGTCTGCAGCGTGGGCAGGCCGGCGGCGCGCGGCATCTCGTACTCCATCTCCTCGAAGCGGACGTTGCGCTCGGAGGGGAAGACCTCGAAGGCCGGGCCGGCGCGGCGGGCGGGCTTGCCGGCGACCTTCATCATCAGCTTCTGCAGCGGCGCGGTCAGGACGGGCAGGGCGGCGCACAGGTCGCAGATCGTTCGGAAGGTGTCCTCGTCGCCTTCGCCGCTCTTGCCCAGGGTCTGGTCGGCGGCGTCGGCCGGAACGGGATGCAGGGTCTTGAAGATGACGTCGTCGCTGTAGGGAAAGACCCAGAACTCCATGTGGCGCGTGGTGGCGGCCAGGTCGTCGAAGCACTCGATGACCTGGGCCAGCGGCATGCGGCTGACGCGTTCTTCCAGGTGGTAGGCGGGGACGACGTTGATGCGGATGGCGACGGCCACGCCCAGCAGGCCCAGCGAGACGCGCTGGGCCTGGTAGAGCTCGGGCTCGAGGTCTGGGCCGCATTCGACCAGCCGGCCGTCGGCGGTCATCAGTCGAAAGCCGCAGGCCTGGGTCGACAGGCTGCCGAGCTCCGCGCCGGTGCCGTGAGTGCCGGTGGCCGTGGCGCCGGCCAGGGACTGGGGATTGATGTCGCCCTGATTGATCAGCGACAGGCCCTCGGCCCACAGGGCGGCGGTCAGGCGCTTGAGGCTCCAGCCGGCGGGCGCCCAGACGGTCTTGCGGTCGGGCGCGATCTCGACCGCGCCTTCCAGGTCAGACAGGTCCAGCAGCAGGCCGCTCGTCTCGCACAGCGGCATGAAGGAGTGGCCGGCGCCGACGACGCGGACCTTGTCGGCCTCGGCGACCAGGCGCGACAGTTCGTCGACCGTGCGGGGCCGGGCTATCCTGCTGGGCGTCGCCACGACGCTGCCCGACCAGTTCTTCCAGCCCTCCATCGGCGCTCCCCCGCTGCGATGGACTGACGATAGTAAAAACTATCGTTATTGCAAGTCGGTGTTATGCGGGGGCGGAAATCCCCCTCAGTCGCTTCGCGACAGCTCCCCCAGAGGGGGAGCTTCCTCTAAAGCGTGGCGCTTCCAGATCCTCCCCCTCTGGGGGGGCGGAGGGCCGGAGGGGGTCACAACTGAGCGTCGAACGTCTCGAAATAGCAGTCGAACAGGCGGCCAATCTCTTCGGCCAGGGCGGTCGCGTCCTGGCCGGGCTCCTCGACGGCCATCTCGGTGGCGGCGTAGGTCAGTTCCACCATCATGCGCGTGGCGGTGCGGATCCGCGTCGGCGAGACCGACGGGAAGCGTGCGGTCAGCACCTCGCCGAACTGCCCGGCGACCATGTCGCGCGAGGCGAAGCGCAACTGCTGCAGCATCGGCACGGCCCGCAGAGCCCGGCCGATGGCCGCGCCGCCGGGAAAGCGGCGAGTCATTTCGATGACGTCGGTCAGCAGGGCGGCGGTCTTGGCCACGCGCTCGGACGCGGTCTCGCCCTCCAGGCCGCCGGCCTCCATCCAGGCGAACACGGCCTCGTCCTGCAGCCGCATCAGCCGGTCGCCCAGCTCCTTGAGGATCGCGTACTTGTTGGGGAAGTAGCGGTAGAGCGCGGGCGGGGTCAGGCCGGCGCGCTTGCAGATGGCGTTGGTGGTCAGCTGTTCGAAGCCGGACTCGATCAGGAGCTCGCCGGCGGTGGCCAGCACCACCTCGTAGGTGTCCTGGGCGCGGGCCTGGGTCGGCCGCAGCTTGGCGTCGAGCGGGATGTCGGCGGCCGGTTCGACCGTCGGCTTGGGCATCGGGGTCTCCTGAAGTCGCCTCCAGACCTAGAGCGCTTCTCGTCGAATGCCAATGTTCGCCCATTGCCAAAGCTTAACGGGACTTGGCCGCGGGCCTGCGCCAGGGTCGCGGCCATCGCTGGGGGCGGCGGTTTGTGGGGAGTTTTCCGATGATCGACCGACGCGGCCTGTTCGCCGCCGCAGGCGCGCTGTGCGCCGCGCCCGGCCTGTCCCTGGCCGCGCCGGCCACGCTGGGCGCCGACAATCCCGTGGTCGACGCCTTCGTCGCCGAGCAGAAGTTCCAGGGCGTGGTGATGATCGGGCGCAAGGGCAGGGCCTCCTACGCGCGCGCCTTCGGCATGGCCGACATCGAGGCGCAAAAGCCGGCGACCCGCGACACGGTCTATGCGATCGCCTCGATCTCGAAATGGCTGACCACGATCGCGGTGCTGCGCCTGGTAGAGCAGGGCAAGCTCTCGCTCGACGCGCCGATCGCGACTTGGTTGCCCGACCAGCGGCCCGACACCGGCAAGACGGTGACCCTGACGCACCTGCTGTCCAACACCAGCGGCGTTCCCAACGGCTTCATGCCCGCGCTCAAGGCCGATCCGGAGGTGCTCAAGCGCGAGGTGTCGGCGGCGCAGGCGGTGAGCCTGTTCTGCCAGGGCGATCCTCTGTTTCCGCCGGGGAGCAGGTTCGACTACGCCCTGACCAACTGGTTCATGGTCACCGCCATCGTCGAGGCGGCGACGGGCAGGCCGTTCCAGGCGGTGGTCGAGGAACTGGTCACCGGGCCGCTGAAGATGAGCCACACCCGCGCGGGCCGCATCGACGCCGAGGCCGGCGTGGCGGCGTCCTATTATGCGGGCCCGCCCCTGGCGCGGCGGGAGAACGCCCGGCTGGCGGTGATGGCGGCGGGCGGGGGCTATTTCAGCACGGCCGACGACCTGCTGGTCGCGGCGCACCTCGTCTTCGACACGTCGTTCCTTTCGGACGCCTCGCGCAAGGCCATGACGACGATCCTCGTGCCCGAGCAGGACTATGCGCTGGGCGGCCGGGTGCGCAGCCTGACCATCGACGGCCAGGTCAGGCTGGCGGGGTGGGAGACCGGGCGCACGGCCGGCTACCGCTCGGTGCTGGGTCACCGGCTCGACACCGGCGACACGGTGGTGATCCTCAACAACACCGACCTGTCGCAGAAGGCGCTGGATCTCTTCGCCGACAAGCTGCTGGGCGCAGCGCCCAGGGCCTGACGGGGCGAATTTCGCTTCACCTGCCGACTGCTGACAAAAGTGGGCGCCGTGCGGGGTTCTCCACCGGGAGAGCAGTGCTATGACAGCTGCCTCTTAGGGGAGAATCCTGCTCATGATCCGCAGCCTGCTGACCGCCGTCGCCGCCTCCGCCCTGCTGGCGGGCGCCGCTCACGCACAAGACGTCAAGACCGCCGAGGCGCTGCGCGACAAGGCCCTGAACGATCGCCTGGCCTGGGACATCACCGAGGACCTGACCACCAACATCGGCCCGCGCCTCGTCGGCTCGCCGGGCATGGAGCGCGCCAAGGACTGGAGCGTGGCCAAGTTCAAGGCGCTGGGCTTCACCAACATCAAGGTCGACCAGTTCGCCAAGCCGTCGTGGACGCGCGGCGAAGAGAGCGCCGAACTGGTCGCGCCCTATCCGATGAAGCTGTCGATCGTGGGCCTGGGCCGCACCATCCCGACGCCGGCCGAGGGGATCGAGGCCGAGGTGGCGCTGTTCTCCACCTACGCCGAGATGGTCGCCGCGCCGGCCGCCGCCATCAAGGGCAAGATCGTCGTCATCACCCAGCCGATGGTCCGCGCCCAGGACGGCGCCGGCTACGGGATCGCCGGCATCTCGCGCCGCGCCGGTCCGGTCGAGGCCGCCAAGCGCGGGGCCGTGGCCCTGCTGATCCGCTCGGTCTCGACGTCCAGCTCGACCGTGCCGCACACGGGCGTGACCACGAACGGCGCCGACGTCGTCACCATCCCCGCCGCCGCCCTGGGCGTGCCGGAGGCCGAGCAACTGGAGCGATTGGCCAAGAAGGGCCCGCTGCGCATCAAGCTGAAGCTGGCCTCGACCCTCGACGCCGGCGACGTGGCCTGGAACATCTCGGCCGACATCAAGGGCTCGGAAAAGCCCGACGAGGTGATCGTCATCGGCGGCCACCTCGACAGCTGGGATGTCGGCACCGGCGCCTTCGACGACGCGGCCGGCATCGCCATCACCACGGCCGCGGCCAAGCTGATCGGCGAGTTGCCCAAGCACCCCAAGCGCACCATTCGCGTGGTGATGTGGGGCTCGGAGGAGAGCGGCGGTTCGTCCGACGCCTTCTTGGCCGCCAACAAGTCCAGCCTCGAAAAGCTGGTCCTGGCCGGCGAGAGCGACACGGGCGCCGACCGCATCTACAGCCTGCAGCTGCCCAAGGGGGCGGAAGGCCACCCGGCCATGAAGGCGGCGATCCAGACGCTCAGCCCGCTGAAGATCTATTTCGACCGCAATCCGGCCGCCCACGGCGGGGCCGACATCGGCGGGATCGAGGGCGCGGGCGTGCCGGTGGTGAACCTCAACCAGGACGCCAGCCGCTACTTCGACTACCACCACACCGCCGACGACACCCTGGACAAGGTGGATCCGATCCAGCTGGCCCAGAACGTCGCCGCCTGGACGAGCTTCATCTATCTGGTGGCCGACAGCGACATCGACTTCCGCGCCCTGGGCGCGGCCGCGCCGGCGCAGGCGGGGCACTAGCCTTTCCTCTTCCCTCTCATCGTCATCCCGGAAGCCGCGCAGCGGCTATCCGGGACCCAGGGGACTGGGCTTTGCGGTTGGGCTGGGCACCCAGCGGTCGCCGACGCATAGCGGCGGCCCCTGGGTCCCGGCTCTACGCTTCGCTTCGGCCGGGATGACGAGCGAAGCTGAAACACTCCCCGCGCGTGCGGCGCGTCGCCGCGACCCTCGGGTGAGTCAAAAAGTCGCGAAGCGCGGCCGTTCATACTTTATGTGCTCATCCACAGATTTGCGGCGCCGCATCATCGCGCCCCAAAGCCCCGGCGCGACAGGGAAAACGCGCTGCAAACCCTGACAGCGCAAGGCGGCGATGGGTTAACGGCTGTCCCGAAATGGCGCACGCCTTGGTTGCCGAGCCGTAACGCGGCGGCCTCTTCGTTATCCCGGCATTAACGACCTTCAGGCCTTTCTACGCCTCCGTAGGCGCTTTGCCCGGACCCGCCCCGTCGTCGAACGATGGTCGGGATCGGAGAGGCGCTCAAGGGTTCCGTTTTTCTAGTGTCTGATGGTGGAGGACGCTTATGCCCGCGGCAGTGCGGGGGGGACCGCGCAAGCCAGCGCGCCCCCGGGCCGAAGCGCCCGCAAGTCCGAACAAGGCTCGACCGGCTCCGCAACAGCCGGCGGGGAAGCTGCATGCCGCGCGCGGCGGTGTCGGCGTGTCGCCGACCCTGGCCCTGGGCGTCGCTGGCGGCGCGCTGGCGCTCGCCCTCGTCGTCACCCTGGCCACCGGCCACCGCGCCGAGCGCCTGGGCCAGGCCATGGTGCACGGCGTCGACGGTGAGTTCGCCAACCTGGGCTTCAAGCTGAAGGCCGTGCACGTCACCGGCGCCTCGGCCACGGCCCAGGCCGACATCCTGAAGGCCAGCGGCCTCTACCAGGACCAGCCGACGCTGGGCATGGACCTGGTGGACCTGAAGAGCCGCGTCGAAGGCGTGGGCTGGGTGAAGTCGGCCAAGGTGGTCCGCCTGCTGCCCGACACCGTGATGATCGCCGTCGAGGAGCGCCCGGCCCTGGCCGTGTGGCAGCACTCGGGGCGCCTGAAGGTGATCGACGCCGAGGGCCGCATCATCCGCGAGGCCGACGCCGCGCGCTTCCCGCACCTGCCGCTGGTGGTGGGGCAGGGCGCCGACCAGGCCGCGGGGAACATCCTGCCGGCGGTCAACGCCCGGCCGCGCCTGCGCGATCGTCTCGAAGCGCTGGTGCGCGTCGACGACCGCCGCTGGGACCTGCGATTGAAAGATGGCTCGCTGATCCAGCTGCCGGCCATTGACGAAGAATCCGCGTTGATTCAATTGGATCAACTGGACCAGCGGCAACGCATCCTCGATCTCGGCTTCGCGCGCATCGACCTGCGCGATCCCGAGATGGTGGCGATCCGGCCCCGAGACTCCGTGCTGCCCGGGCAGCCCGTGGCCAACGGGGCGTAAGAACAGAAACGATGGACTGAGGTGACCCTGACCATGTCGCGACTTGAGGACCGGAGACAGGCCCGTGACGGCCTGAAGGCGACGCTCGTGCGTCAGCCCGCGGTCGCGGCCGTGGACCTGGGGGCGTCGAAAGTCACGTGCTTCATTATGAAGGCGGACGGCGTCCACCGCGACAACCGCACTCTGACGACCGCCGGGGTCGGCTACGTGCAGTCGCGCGGCGTGCGCGGCGGGGCGATCGTCAATCTGGACGAGGCCGCCCAGGCCATCGCGCAAGCCGTGGAGCGCGCCGAGACGGTCGCCGGTGTCAGCGTCCAGGGCGTCAGCGTCTGCACCGCGGGCGGCCAGCTGGCCAGCCATCGCGTCCACACCCAGGTTTCGCTGGGCGCGCGTCCGATTGCGGACGGCGACCTGTCGCGCGCCATCTCCTCGGCGCTGGCCCAGGTGCGCCTGCCGGGCCGCAAGCCGATCCACCTCTTGCCGATCGCCTGGTCGGTCGACGGCCAGAAGGGCATCCGCGACCCGCGCGCCATGTTCGGCCGCTCGCTGGGCCTGGAACTGCTGGTCGTCTCGGTCAACGAGAACATCTTCCACACCCTGGCCCACTGCGTCGAACGCGCCCACCTGTCGTTCGAAGGCATCGTCGCAGCGCCCTTCGCCTCGGCCCTGGCGGCCTTGGAAGAGGACGAGATGGATCTCGGCGCCGTCTGCATCGACATGGGCGGCGGCTCGACCTCGGTGGCCGTGTTCAACAACGGCGCCCTGTGCCACGTCGACAGCCTGGCCGTCGGCGGCGGGCACGTCACGCAGGACATCGCCCGCGGCCTGCAGACCTCGGTCGCCGGCGCCGAACGCATCAAGACCCTGCACGGCAGCGCCATCGCCTCGGCCAACGAGGACCGCGAGATGATCGAGGCCCCGCCGCGGGGCGATGATCCGGGCGCGGGTCCGGTGATCGCGCCCCGGTCCCTGCTGAAGGGCATCATCCAGCCGCGCGTCGAAGAGACCCTGGAGCTGCTGCGCGAGCGCCTGAAGGCCTCGGGCGCGCCGGTGGAGCCGGGCGCGGGCATCGTGCTGACCGGCGGCGCCAGCCAACTGGCCGGCGTGCGCGAAGTGGCCGTGCGAGTGTTCGACCGTCCGGTGCGTCTGGGCCGTCCGCGCCGGGTGCCCCACCTGGCCGACGCGGCCTCGGGACCCGCCTTCTGCGCCGCCGCCGGGGTCCTGCATCGCACGGCCTTCGGCCCGCGCGAGGTGGTCTCGCCCAAGGCCCTCAGCGGCGGGCAGGTGCGCAAGCGTCCGATGGACCCCAACGCCTCGCCGGTGGCCAAGGCTGCCGCCTGGCTGCGCGACAACCTCTAAGCGTTCGTCCCGAAGCGGGAAAACGACCAGCGCCTCGCCCGAAAGGGCGGGGCGTTTTCGCATGTGCGGGGCAAATCACCCGGCTCGCCCGATGGGTGAATTAACCCTGTCGCTTAACTTTCTAAGTGCCTGAATGGCCAAACAGTGTAGTTTCGCGCCCCCGAATCCGAGGGGTTCGACGCGAAAAACAGGCCAGCGGCGTTCCGCCGCACGAGGGTTCCGGCCCAGCTTGGAAACCAAGGAGTTCCAAGCAATTCCTTTGGATAACTCGCTTTTTTCCCTGTAAGCGGGATCGACCTGCAGCCGACTCAGATTATGGCTTTAACCGCCAGTTAACGATGGTGGTTGTTCTGTTAACCCGATCGTCGAGGCGTTACCGACTTGCGGTCGGTTGATTTGGCGAATTCGGCGTAAGGACGCGAGGGTCCCCATGGCTATTTCTCTTTCGGCGCCGCGCACCACCGAGCTGAAGCCGCGCATCGTGGTCTTCGGCGTTGGCGGCGCGGGCGGCAACGCCGTGAACAACATGATCGAGGCGGGCCTCGAAGGTGTTGAGTTCGTCGTCGCCAACACGGACGCCCAGCAGCTCCAGTTCGCCAAGACCGACCGTCGCATCCAGCTCGGCGTGCAGATCACGCAGGGCCTGGGCGCCGGCGCGCACCCCGAAGTGGGCATGAGCGCCGCCGAAGAGAGCTTCCCCGAGATCGGCGAGCACCTGGAAGGCGCTCACATGGTGTTCATCACCGCCGGCATGGGCGGCGGCACCGGCACCGGCGCAGCCCCGATCATCGCCAAGTGCGCCCGTGAGCGCGGCATCCTGACCGTCGGCGTGGTGACCAAGCCCTTCCACTTCGAAGGCCGTCACCGCATGCGCCTGGCCGACGCCGGCATCCAGGAGCTGCAGCGCTACGTCGACACCCTGATCGTCATCCCGAACCAGAACCTGTTCCGCGTCGCCAACGAACGCACGACCTTCGCCGAAGCCTTCGGCATGGCCGACCAGGTGCTGCACTCGGGCGTCCGCTCGATCACCGACCTGATGGTGCTGCCGGGCCTGATCAACCTCGACTTCGCCGACGTCCGCACGGTCATGACCGAGATGGGCAAGGCGATGATGGGCACCGGCGAGGGCACCGGCGAAGACCGCGCCCTGATGGCCGCTCAGAACGCCATCGCCAACCCGCTGCTCGACGAAGTGTCGCTGAAGGGCGCCAAGGCCGTGCTGGTCAACGTGACCGGCGGCATGGACATGACCCTGCTCGAAGTGGACGAGGCCGCCAACGCGATCTCCGACCAGGTCGACGCGGAAGCCAACATCATCTTCGGCGCGGCCTTCGACCCGTCGCTGGACGGCGTGATCCGCGTGTCGGTGGTCGCCACCGGCATGGACGGCGCCTCGATCCAGCAGATCGAGCCCAAGCCGGCCGCTCGCAACACCCACGCCGCGCCGCTGCTGGCTGAGACCTCGCGTCCCGCGCCGCAACCGGCTCCGCAACCCGCCCCGGCCCCGCAGCCGGTCGCCCAGGCTCCGGCCCAGCCGGAAATCCGCCCGGGTTCGCGCTACGAGGCCCGTCCGATCGAGCGCCCGACCGCCACGGCCTATCCGGAACCGGCCTACGAGCCGGCCCCGCAGCCGCACGCCCAGGCCGACCTCTACGCCCAGCCGGAAGCCGCCTACGAGCCGGAACCGGTCTATGAGCCGGCCCCCGCGCCGCGCGTCACCCGCATCGTCGACCCGATGGTCGCCGAAGCCGACGACGAGCCGCTGTACAGCGATCACTACGAGGATCGCCGCCAGCAGAAGAGCGGCGGCTGGATGAGCCTGTTCGGCGGCGGTCGCCAGCAGCGCTACGAGCCGGCCCCGCAGCCGCAGGCCCGCCAGACCGGTTCGGCCCGTCCGCAACTGCAGCCGATCGATCCGCCCCAGGCCGACGACGGCGAGGATCTCGAGATCCCGTCGTTCCTGCGTCGCCTGGCCAACTGAACACCGAGTTAGTACCAGTAAGCGTAACAGTAAGCGTACCGCGTAAGTCGAAGCGCCCGGGTCCCTCTGGTCCCGGGCGTTTTGCTGTTCAAGATGCTCTCCCTGAAGGGGGAGCTGTCGCGGAGCGACTGAGGGGGAAGTGACTGCTGGATTTCAGCAATAACTTCCCCTTCCGGCCCTTCGGGCCACCTCCCCCTTCTGGGGGAGGATCGCGCAGCCAAATCGTCATATACTGCCGAAAAGCCACCCTTTCCGGTCACGATGAAGCTCACTCGCACCGACAAGAAGATCCTCGATGTGCTGCAGCGCGACAGCGGGGTCACGAACGTTGAGTTGGCCGAGCGCGTGGGCCTGTCGCCCAGTCCGTGCCTGCGCCGGGTCAAGCAGCTGGAAGCCGCGGGCCTGATCAGCGGCTATGTGGCGGTGCTGGATCGGCGCAAGGCGAGGCTGGACCTGCTGGCCTATGTCGAGGTCGCCGTCGATCGCCACAACGAGGCCGCCGCCGAGGCCTTCAAGGAGGCGATCCTGCGTGAGCCTCTGGTGGTGGGCTGCCACGCCATGACCGGCAGCTACGACTACCTGCTGCGGGTGGTGGCCCCCAACCTCGACGCCTATGCCGAGTTCACGATGAAGCGCCTGCTGAAGATGCCGGCGGTGAAGGACATACAGTCCAGCTTCGTCCTGGAGACGATCAAGGACTCCACGGCCCTGCCGCTGGATTATCTGGAGTAGGGGCCCTTCTCCCCTTTTGGGAGAAGGTGGCGGCCGAAGGCCGACGGGTGAGGGGTCTCTCAGACGTTGCATGCCTCGCCTGGTCGAAGCGCCGCACGCAGCTTCGAGTTCTGAGAGACCCCTCACCCGACCTCCCTCCGGGAGGCCACCCTCTCCCGCAAGGGGAGAGGGATCTGGCGGGCTTTCAGGTCATAAAATGACCGTTGTGAACCTAACTCTGGTCATAATCGCCACAACGCGTCTCCTGGCCTGACCTATCCTGACGTCCGTATCCCCGACTCCCGGAGCGGCCGTCATGCTGGTTCTCGATCGCAAGCCCCAGGCTCAGGCCGCCACGCCCATGCGCGCCGCGCTCGACGGCGTCGTGGCCTACAAGGCCGGCATGACCCTGGCCGAGGCCGGTCGCCGCACGGGCCTGTCGGACTTCGCCAAGCTGGCCAGCAACGAGAACCTGCTGGGCGCCAGCCCCAAGGTCGCCGACGCGGTGATGGCCGCCGTGGCCGAGCCGCAGATCTATCCCGATCCCTATTGCGAGACCCTGCGCGCGGCCATCGGCCAGCGTCTGGGCGTGTCTTCGGACCGCCTGCTGGTCTCGCCGGGGTCGGAAGCCCTGATCGACTACGTGTTCCGCGCCGTGTTGGCGCCGGGCGATGAGATCCTGCTCTCCTCGCCGACCTTCCCGGCCTACGACATCTTCGCCCGCTGCGCCGAGGCGGCGATCGTCGACGTGCCGCGCCTGGCCAATTTCGACCTCGACGTTCCGGCCGTGGCCGCCGCGGCCGCCAAGGGCCCCAAGCTTCTGATCCTCTGCACGCCCAACAACCCGACCGGCAACGCGCTTTCCAAGGACACGGTCGAGACCGTGCTGGCCGCGACCCCGAAGACCACCCTGGTGTTCGTCGACGAGGCCTATCGCGAGTACTACGAGGCCTACGACATGCTGGCCGTGCTGGAGGCCTGGGGCGGCCCGTGGATCGCCGCGCGCACCTTCTCCAAGGCCTATGGCCTGGCCGGCATGCGGGTGGGCTATGGGATCGCCTCGTCCGAAGAACTGATCGCCTATCTCGACCGCCTGCGCCCGCCGTTCAACGTCACCGCCGTCAGCCAGGCCGCGGCGCTCGCCGCCTGGGAAGACCGCGAGCACCTGGCCTCGACGGTCGCCCTGACCCTTTCGGAACGCGCCCGCGTCGAGGCGGCGCTGGACGAGATGGGCGTCGAATACACGCGCTCGGAAGCCAATTTCGTCTTCCTGCGCACGCCCGCCGGTCCCGAAGCCACCGCCATGCGTTTGTTGCATGAAGGGCTCATCGTCCGCCCGACGCCCGTGAAGGGCGGCTGGGTGCGCATCACCATCGGCCGGCCGGCCGACAACGACCGCCTGATCGCCGGCCTGCCGGCCGCGCTGGTCCCATAAGAACAAGTGCTAGGGAGGCTTCCATGCCCGTCACGACCGACAACCCCCTCGGCCTGAACGGCTTCGAGTTCGTCGAATTCACCAGCCCCGATGCGGCGGCGATGAAGGCGATCATCGAGCAACTGGGCTTCGTGCCCGCCAGCACCCATCCGACCAAGGCCGTGACCCGCTACAAGCAGGGCCGCATCAACCTGCTGGTCAACGAGGAAGCCGACGGCCAGGTCGCCGACTTCCGCGAGGCTCACGGCCCGTCGGCCAACGGCATGGCCTTCCGCGTCGACAACGCGCAGCAGGCTTTCGAAGACGCGCTGAAGCGCGGCGCCAAGGCCGCCGACGCCTCGCGCTCGGTGCTGGGCGAGAGCGCCAAGGTGCTGGAAGGCATCGGCGGCAGCTTGCTCTATCTCGTCGAAGGCGAGGGGAGCATCTACGACGCCTGGACGCCCGTTCCCGGCGCTGCCGAGGCCGAAGCGGCCAATTCGGTGGGCCTCGATTTGCTCGACCACCTGACCCACAACGTCAAGCGCGGCCAGATGCGCACCTGGTCGACCTTCTACAATCAGGTCTTCGGCTTCGAGGAGCAGAAGTACTTCGACATCAAGGGCCAGGCCACGGGCCTGTTCAGCCAGGCGATGATCGCGCCTGACAAGGCCATCCGCATCCCGCTGAACGAGAGCCAGGACGACAAGAGCCAGATCGAGGAGTTCATCCGCCAGTACAACGGCGAGGGCATCCAGCACCTGGCCCTGACGACCGACGACATCTACGGCACGGTCGAGCGCCTGCGCGCCCGTGGCGTGAAGCTGCAGGACACCATCGAGACCTATTACGAGCTGGTCGACAAGCGCGTGCCCGGCCACGGCGAGGACCTGGAGCGCCTGCGCAAGAACCGCATCCTGATCGACGGCAATGTCGGCGACGAGGGCCTGCTGCTGCAGATCTTCACCGAGAACCTGTTCGGTCCGATCTTCTTCGAGATCATCCAGCGCAAGGGCAACGAGGGCTTCGGCAACGGCAACTTCCAGGCCCTGTTCGAGAGCATCGAGCTGGACCAGATCCGCCGCGGCGTGATCACGGTCGACGCGTAAGCGTTCGCGCCGATCCCCTCAGCCCGTCATCCCGGCCGTAGCGCGCAGCGCGGAGAGCCGGGACCCAGGGGCCGTGCGCACCGCCCCTGAGTCCCGGATCGGCCTTGCAGGCCGTCCGGGATGACGATCTAGTCGCATCAGAAAGTTCGAGAGGGGCGTCGATGGACCTCCGCTACCAGACCGGTTTTGGCGCTCACTTCGCGACCGAGGCCGTGGCCGGCGCCCTGCCGGTGGGGCAGAACTCGCCGCAGCACGTGCCGTTCGGCCTCTATGCCGAGCAAATCTCCGGCACGGCCTTCACCGCGCCCCGGCACGAGAACCGCAGAAGCTGGCTCTACCGCCTGCGGCCCAGCGCCGGGCACGGACCTTACAAGCCCTACGCCCAGCCGAACCTGGCCGGCGCCTTCGATGCGCCCGTCACCCCCAACCGACTGCGCTGGGACCCGATCGAGATCCCCGCCGAGCCGACCGACTTCGTCGACGGCCTGATGACCCTGGCCGGAAACGGCGACGTGGCGGCCCAGGCCGGCATGGCCGTGCACCTGTACCTGGCCAACGCGTCCATGAAGGACCGGGTGTTCTACGACGCCGATGGCGAGCTCCTGATCGTGCCGCAGCAGGGCATGCTGACCCTGGTCACCGAGATGGGCGTGCTGAAGGCCGGTCCTGGCCATATCGCGGTGATCCCGCGCGGCGTGCGCTTCCGGGTCGAGGTTGCCGGCCCCTCGCGCGGCTATGTCTGCGAGAATTATGGCGCGGCCCTGCGCCTGCCCGAACTGGGGCCGATCGGCTCCAACGGCCTGGCCAATCCGCGCGACTTCGAGACGCCGGTGGCGGCCTTCGAGGACGTCGATGCGCCGACGCAGGTGATCCAGAAGTTCCAGGGAGAGTTGTGGAGCGCGCAATGGGACCACAGCCCGCTCGACGTCGTCGCCTGGCACGGCAATCTCGCGCCCTACCGCTATGACCTGGCGCGGTTCAACACCATCAACACGGTCAGCTACGACCACCCGGACCCGTCGATCTTCACGGTGCTGACCTCGCCCAGCGATACGCCGGGGACGGCGAACGTCGATTTCGTGATCTTTCCGCCGCGCTGGATGGTGGCCGAGCACACCTTCCGCCCGCCGTGGTTCCACCGCAACGTGATGAGCGAGTTCATGGGCCTGGTGCACGGCGCCTATGACGCCAAGGAGGGCGGCTTCGCCCCTGGCGGCGCGTCTTTGCACAACTGCATGAGCGATCATGGGCCGGACGTGGCCAGCCATCGCAAGGCCACCGAGGCCGAGCTTGGCCCCCACAAGATCGACCACACCCTGGCCTTCATGTTCGAGAGCCGCTGGGTGATCGCCCCGACGAAGTTCGCGCTGGAGCATCGCGCGCTTCAGGCCGACTATGACGCGTGCTGGGACGGGTTCCCCAAGGCCCGCCTGCCGTAACCAGAACAAGAAGAGGAAGCGCCGAATGAAGCTCGCGTCTCTGAAGGGCGGCCGCGACGGCCGGCTGGTCGTGGTGTCGAACGACGTGACCTGGTGCACCGACGCCGGGACGATCGCGCCGACGCTGCAGGCCGCGCTCGACGACTGGGAACGCTGCGAGCCCTTGCTGCGCGGGCTGGCCGAGAGCCTCGAGCACGGCGGCGTGCCCAAGGAGCGTTTCCACGAGCACGACGCCGCCAGCCCCCTGCCGCGCGCCTACCAGTGGGTGGACGGCAGCGCCTACGTCAATCACGTGCAGCTGGTGCGCCAGGCGCGCGGCGCGGAAATGCCCGAGACCTTCTGGACCGATCCCTTGATGTACCAGGGCGCGTCGGACGGCTTCCTGGCCCCCCGCGACACCATCCCGCTGGCCGACGCGGCCTGGGGCTGCGACCTGGAGGGCGAGGTGGCGGTGATCGTCGGCGACGTGCCGCTGGGCGCGAGCCGCGAGGAAGCGCTGGCGGCCATCCGCCTGGTGATGCTGTGCAACGACGTCAGCTTGCGCAACCTGATCCCGGCCGAGCTCGCCAAGGGCTTCGGCTTCGTGCAGTCCAAGCCGGCCAGCGCCTTCTCGCCGGTCGCGGTCAGCCCCGACGCGCTGCCGGGCTGGAACGACGGCAAGCTGTCGGGCGCGCTGCTGATCGAGCTGAACGGCAAGGATTTCGGCAAGGCCGACGCCGGCGTCGACATGACCTTCGACTTCGGAACCCTGGTGGCCCACGCGGCCAAGACCCGGGCGTTGAGCGCGGGCACCATCGTCGGCTCGGGCACGGTCTCCAATCGCGACGCCGACGGCGGCCCGGGCAAGCCGATTTCGGAAGGCGGGCTTGGCTATTCGTGCCTGGCCGAAGTGCGCACGGTCGAGACCATCCTGCACGGCGCGCCCAAGACGCCGTTCCTGCTGGGCGACGACACCGTGCGCATTGAGATGAAGGACGCCAAGGGCCACACGATCTTCGGCGCCATCGAGCAGACGGTCGAGCGGGTTTGACGGAAGAAGTCACAGCGGTTGGACGCGTGTGGTCGACGCGGGCCGGGATCAACCTCGGCCCGCTGGACCTGATCGCCGACGGGGCGGCGCGCAACTACGTGCTGCAGATCGGCGAGAACCGTTTCCACGGCTTCGTGGTGCGGCGGGGGCAGGCGGCGTTCGGCTATGTCGACCGCTGCCCGCACGCCGGCCTGCCGCTGGCGCAGCAGCTGGACCAGTACCTGACGCCGGACGGCGGCATGATCGCCTGCTCCTGGCATGGGGCGGTGTTCGCCATCGACGACGGCGCCTGCCTGGGCGGCCCCTGCGCCGGCGCCCGCCTGACGTCCTGGCCGGTGCGGGTCGAGAACGGGCGCTTGCTGACCGCGTAAAATCCCATATGGCAAGTCCAGGTTGATTTGCGCCGATCCCGGTGGTTTCGTGAACGCCGGATCGGGAGAAGGGCATGACCGGACTTTCGCGGATCGTCGATGATCTCGAAGGCGTCGCGCTCGAGGTGTCGCAGCGCCAGCCGCCGGTGGTCTCGGCGCGGGTGCTGGCCTTCCTGACCAAGGTCGCCCATGTCGTCGACCAGGCCTATCGCGATGTCCTGGCCCTGCTGATCGACGTCAAGTACGCGCACGACGACGCCCTCCAGACAGGCGAGGTCCGCGATTTCCAGAGGCGCGCCGAGCGCATCCTGGAAACCAGCCACTATCGCGACGCCGAGGAGATCTGCAGCCGGCTCAGAACGCTGCGCGACGCTCATCTCGATGATCTGCTGGGCCTGGTCGGCCAGGACGCGGGCGGTCAGTGGAGGGCGCTGTTCGATCTCATCGAGGATCGCGAGGGCGGCATCATCCGCATGATCCGCGAGGAGCTGTGGCGGCTTTCGCAGGCTCTGGACGACACGCGCGGCCCCGCTGATCTGCCCGCCCTGCGCGAGATCGCTTCGGAGGCGGCCGGGCAGGTCAAGCGAGACCTGGCCGACCTCAACGCCTTCACCAATCGCATTCTCGGCCTGAGCGGCCAGGCCGGGCTGATGGAGATGCTGAGGGACGGGCGGCCGCAGTCCCTCGTGGTCAAGGAGATCTCGCTGATGGTCGACCAGAGGCAGCAGCATACCTATTCGACCGGCGCCAACTCGGTTCTGGTCGGCGCGGGGGCGACGACAGGCGACATCCAGATCCAGCAGGGAGCGCCCATCGATCTGGCGGCCCTGGCCAAGGAGCTCGAGACGCTGCGCGCGGAGATGAAGGCCCAGGCGAGCGGCGCGGCCGAAGAGGATGTGGCCATCGGCGCGGTGGCGGCGGCGCAGGCGGCGGCCAAGGCCGGCGACGAAGGCGGCGCGCTGAAGGCCCTGAAAGGGGCGGGCAAGTGGGCGCTGGGCGTGGCCGAGAAGGCGGCCGTGCCGATCGTGACCGCCGCGCTGAAGCCGTTGCTGGGCCTGCCCTGACGGCGGGGCCGCCTTGCGGGCAAAAGAAAAGCCGCCCTCCAGGAGAAGAAGGCGGCCCAGTGAATTGGGAGGAAACGCCCAGGAAGGGCAGAACCTATATAGCGGCTTTCGCCGTGCGTGACAACGTTGTCATCCATCTTTTTGCGAAAATGTCGCCCTTGGCCTCGAAGGCCTACTTTTTCCGGCGTGCGGCGGCGACCTCGGCCGGCGTGACGGCCGTGCCCTTGTTGCCCCATGAGGCGCGGACATAGGTCAGCAGGCCCGCCAGGTCGGCGTCGGTGAGGTCGTCCCTGAAGCCGGGCATCTCGTTCTTGCCGTTCAGCACGATGGAGAGGAGGGGCTTGGCGTCGCCCTGCGCCAGCGGCGCGCCGGCCAGCGCCGGATAGGCGCCCTTCACGCCCTTGCCGTTGGCCTGGTGGCAGGCGGCGCAGTTGTCGACGTAGAGCGTCTGGCCGGGCGGCGGGGCGGCAAGCGCCGAGGCGGCCGGCAGGGCGGCCCCGGTCAGGACCAGGGCGGCGAAAATCGTGTTGCGGTACATCAGGTCTCCCCGGGGAGGGTGTCGTCGACTCGACGGCGTCGGCTCCGTCGCCGCGCAGGTTAGCCGAGGCGACGGCTGTCGAGATAGGGCGCCGGACCTTGCGCCCGCGCCGCAGGGGGCTATGTCGGACCCATGACCGATCTGACCCTGCGCCTGGCCAAGCCGGAAGACATTCCCGCCCTGACCGCGCTGATGAACGCGGCGATCGCCGAACTGCTGACGCCGTTCCTGCCGCCAGAGGGCGTGGCGGCCTCGTTCGAGGTGATGGGCCTGGACAGCCAGCTGATCGCCGACGGCACCTATTTCGTCGTCGAGGATGCGGGAGAGATCGCCGGCTGCGGCGGCTGGAGCCGGCGAGCCACCCTGTTCGGCGGCGATCATTCGGCGGGGCGGGACGCGGCCATGCTGGATCCCGCGCGCGACGCGGCGCGGGTGCGGGCGATGTACACCCACCCCGATCACGTGCGGAAGGGCGTGGGGCGGATGATCCTGGCGGCCTGCGAGCAGGCGGCGGCGGGCGAGGGGTTCGCCCGGGCCGAGATGGCGGCCACCATGGGCGGCGTGCCGTTGTACGAGGCCTGCGGCTACGCCCTGATCGAGCCGTTCAGCGCGCCGACCTCCAAGGGCTACGAGGTGCCGCTGGCGCGGATGGGCAAGGCGCTGGGGCCGGCTCCGGCGCGCTGACGAAAAAGGGCGGACCTTGCGGCCCGCCCCTCATAGTCCAGGTCGTCGAAGCGCGGACGAGCCGCGCTCCGGGTCCCGCTTAGCGGAACAGGCTCAGGATCGAGCTCGACGACTGGTTGGCGATCGACAGCGCCTGGATGCCCAGCTGCTGCTTGGTTTGCAGGGCTTGGAGCTTGGCGCTTTCCTTGGCCAGGTCGGCGTCGACCAGGTTGCCCACGCCGGCGTCGAGGCTGTCTTGCAGCTTGCCGACGAAGTTCAGGTGGGTGTCCAGGCCGGTCGAGCTGGTGCCCAGCGAGGCCAGCTTGTTGGTCGCCGTCTGCAGGGCCGTGTCGATGGTGGTGATCATCGTCTTGGCCGCGGCGGCGGTCGTGAAGGTGGTCGTGGTCGACAGACCGATGCCGGCCAGCGACAGGGTCTTGGAGTTGACGGTGATGCCCGAGCCGTCCGAGTTGGCCAGATAGGTCAGCTTGGTGGTCTTGCCGTCGATGATGCTGGCGCCGTTGAACTTGGCGTTCGAGACGGCCTTGGTGATCTGGTCGCGCAGCGAGTTGAAGTCAGCCTTCAGCGCGTTGAACGACGCGGTGTTCAGCGAGGTGTCGGAAGCGGCCAGGGCCTTTTCCTTCATCTTGCCGAGCAGGTCGGTGACGGTGTCGCCGGCGGCCAGAGCGACGTCGATCGTGGACTGACCGCGTTGCAGCGAGTCCTTCACGGCGTTGATCGAGGACGAGGTGGCCGACTGGTTCTTGGCGGTGGCCCAGATCGCGCCGTTGTCCTTGGCGGAGCCGATCTTCTTGCCGGTGTTGATCCGCTGTTGCGAGATCTGCAGTTCGCTGTTGGTCGAGTTCAGGTTCTGCAGGGCGATCATCGCCCCCGAGTTCGTGTTGATGCTGTTCAGCGCCATTACGAAGACTCCTTCTTGAGGTGTCCGACGTCATTTTGACGGCCGGAGGGCTTTTTGCCCTGCTGCAATGTTTCGTAATCTCCTTGACATTGAGTGAAAATGTCGCGGTTACCGGCGCGTTTACTGTAGATGTTTGTTAACCTCGATTGGTGCAGCCGCCTCGGCTGAATCGAGGTGAAAGGCGGGGTGACTCCCGTAGACTCTCGGGCACGCCGTCTAGTCTCGGGAAGCCTTGGCCAAGACGGCGAAAGCCGGGCTGGCGGCCCGGCTCTGATGTTCGAAAATTTAAGTTTTTCTCGCCATGGCGGCGCCGGGAGGCGTCATGCGCACAGGCGAGCGGGTTCCGGCGCGTGATCGTCGGCGTCGAAAAGGTCGAAGGCCTCTTCCCAGGCGGCCAGGCGGCTCTCGCGCAGGGCCGCATCGTCGATCACCCGCACCAGCTGGTCTTCCCGGTCGTTCCAGACCAGTCCGACGTCGGTCGCCCGCTCGGCGTCGCCGCCCAGCAGAAGGATCACGTCGGCCTGGGCCGCGCGTTCGGGGCTGAGGCGCATCAGGGTGCGCCCGCCGCCCAGGTCGCGGTGGATGTCGGCGAAGCCGAGCACGGCGGAGATCATCGCGGCGCTGACCGGGCGGACGTGCCAGGGCTGGCAGGCGAGGCGGCTCATGTCGGTTTCTCCGAACGATCTTGATGACCTCTTTTCCACGTGCGTTGCGTCAAAAACGGTCGTAATGATCCGGAATGAGACATGAGAAGGCGACGAAGCTCCTCGACCTGGCCCGCCGGCTGGCCAGTTCCGCCGAGGGGCTGACCCTGGACGAGATGGCCCAGGTGATGGAGGTGGGGCGGCGCACCGCCGAGCGCATGCGCGATGCGGTCTGGACGGCCTTTCCGCAGATGGAGGCGATCGAGGATCCGCCGACCCGCCGGTTTCGCATTCCGTCGGGCCTGGACAGCCTGTTCCAGACCCCGACCGCCGAGGAACTGGCGGCGCTGCGCACGGCGGCCGATTCCAACGCCGCGGCCGGGGCCGAGGCGCGGGCGGCGGCGCTGTACGCCCTGGAAGGCAAGCTGCTGTCGGCCCTGAAAGGGTCTGCGCGCAGGCGCGTGGCCCCCGACGTCGAGGCCCTGGTCCAGGCCGAGACCATCGCCGTCCACGCCGGCCCGCGCCCGTTCGAGGATCAGGGCGTGCTGGCGCAGATCCGTTCGGCGGTGAAGGGGCTGACGGCCCTGTCGTTCCGCTACGACGGCGGCAGCCAGCCGGGGCGGACGCGCACGGTGACGCCGCTGGGCATCCTGTTCGGCCGCAGCAACTATCTGGTCTCGCTCGAAGGGCAGAGCCCGCGCCCGCGCACCTTCCGCCTGGACCGCATGAGCGACGTCGAGGCGCTGAACGCGCCGGCCTCGCCGCCGGCCGATTTCTCGCTGCAGGCCTTCGCCGACGAAAGCTTCGGCATCTATCACGGCGACATCGAGGACGTGGTCCTGCGGATCAAGGCCGAGCGGGCCGAGGACGCCTTGCGCTGGCGTTTCCATTCCAACCAGATCGTGACGCAGGGGCCGGGTGGCGTCGTGACCGTGGCTTTCCGGGCCAGCGGCATGCTGGAGCTGGCCTGGCACCTGTTCACCTGGGGCGACGCGATCGAGATCGTCTCACCGCAAAGCCTGAAGACGATCATGGTGCAGGAGCTGGAGAAGGCGCTGGCCGCGCATCGGCGCTAGCGTCGGGCGCATCGCCGTTTTGCCTCAGCCCGCCACTAGCCTCAACAGCGCCAACTCCCGCGCCCTGGCCGAGCGCGGCCGTCGCCGGGGCAGGGCGCTGGTCTCAAAGGCCTCGAGCACGCGGGGGTGGATGTAGGCCGCCCGGCAGACAGCGGGGGTGTTGCCCAGCAGGCCCGCCACCGCCTTGATACAGAGGTTCATGGCCTTCTTCGCCTCGGTCTTCGTGGCCGGGAGAGGTTGCAAGCTCAGCGCCTCCAGCGCCGCCAGCGAGCCGTACCAGGTGCGGAAGTCCTTGGCCGAGAAGTCCTCGCCGGCGACGGCGCGGATATAGTCGTTGACGTCGTGGCTCTCGATCGAACGACGCTGGCCGTCCTCGTCGAGATACTGGAACAGCCGCTGGCCGCGCAGGTCCTGGCAGGCGCGAATGATGCGGGCCAGGCGCCGGTCGCGAAAGCCCGTGCGGTGGGTCTTGCCGCTTTTGCCCCTGAACTCGAACACCGCCCCGCCGCCGGCCAGCTTCAGGTGGCGCTTCTGCAGGGTGGTGAGGCCAAAGCTCTTGTTGGTCTTGGCGTACTCGTCGTTGCCCACCCGGATCAGGGTCAGCTCCAAGAGGCGCACCACGGCGGCCAGCACCTTCTCGCGCGGCAGGCCGCGGCGGGAGAGATCGGCCTCGACCCGCTTGCGCAGGCGGGGCAGGGCGCGCCCGAAGGCGGCCATGCGCTCGTACTTGCGTGCGTCGCGATCGGCCCGCCAGTCGGGGTGATAGCGATACTGCTTGCGGCCCTTCTGGTCGCGGCCGGCGGCCTGGATGTGGCCGTTGGGATCCGGGCAGATCCAGACGCTGGTCCAGGCCGGTGGGATGACGAGGGCGTGGATGCGCGCAAGCGTCGCCTCGTCCTTCACCGTCCGGCCGTCGGCGTCGGCATAGGAAAAGGCGCCGGGCTTGCCGATCCGGGCCAGGCCCTGCTCCTGGTCGTTGACATAGGCCAGCAGGGTCTTTTCGGCGGCCGGCGTCTCGCTGGTGTCGCGGGCCAAGGCGCTCACCGTGCGCCGAAGACGGAAAAATGCCGGGCCATGCGTTCGCTCCCAACCTAATTCCGGCCAACGTGGTAGAGGGTTCGTCCGTTCCGGGGAGCTTCGATGAACTACCGCCACGCCTTCCACGCCGGCAACTTCGCCGACCTGCAGAAGCACGCGATCCTGCTGGCCCTGCTGGGCGCCCTGACCGCCGACGAGTCGCCGCTGGCGGTGATCGACACCCATGCCGGCGCCGGCGCCTACGACCTGCGCGGCGACATGGCCCAGAAGTCGAAGGAAGGCGCCGCCGGCATCGGCCGCCTGCTGGCAGAAGGCGACGCGCCCGAACCGTTCGCGCCGCTGCTGAAGGCGGTGCAGGAGCTGAACGTCGGCGCTGCCGACGCGCCGCTCTATCCCGGCTCGCCGCTGTTGATCGCCCGCGGCCTGCGGCGCAGCGATCGCTACACCGCCTGCGAACTGCGCGACGACGACTTCGACCAGCTTCGCAAGGTGCTGGGGCCCTACGCCTTCGCCCAACCCCTGAAGGCCGATGGCTACGCCACGGCCGAGGCCCGCGCCGGACGCGGCGGGCGCACCTTCGTGCTGATCGACCCGCCGTTCGAGCGTCCCGACGACTACGCCCAGTGCGTGGCCACGGTGCGTGCCGTGCGCAAGGTCGATCCCACCGCGGTGCTGGCCATCTGGACGCCGCTGAAGGACCTGGAGACCTTCGACGCCTTTGTGCGCGCGCTAGAAAACGTCACCGACGACGCGCTAATCGCCGAGCTCCGCCTGCGGCCCCTGCGAGACCCGATGAAGATGAACGGCAGCGCCATGGTGCTGGTCGGCGCGCCGGCGGCGATCGAGCCGCAGGTCTCGCAGATCACGAGCTTCCTGGCCGAACGGCTGGGCGAGCCCGGCGCGGCCGCCCGCGTCTGGCGCGCCTGACCACGTGGACGGCGCGCCCAGCCTCAGGCAGGCCTGCGCCGTCTGGCTGAAGGTCGGCTGCCTGGGCTTCGGCGGACCGGCGGGACAGATCGCCCTGCTGCACCGCGAGGTGGTCGAGCGGCGCGGCTGGGTCGACGAGGACCGCTTCGCCCACGCCTTGAGCTTCTGCATGCTGCTGCCGGGCCCCGAGGCGCAGCAGCTGGCCACCTGGCTGGGCTGGCGGCTGCACGGCGTGCGCGGCGGATTGGCGGCGGGCCTGCTGTTCGTGCTGCCGGGTCTTGCGGCCATGCTGGGCCTGTCGGCGCTGTATGTCGTGCACGGGCAAGCGCGCTGGGCCGCGCCGGTGCTGCTGGGGCTGAAGGCCGCCGTCGTGGCGCTGGTGCTGCAGGCCCTGCTGCGGATGGCGGGGAGGGCGGCCCGAGGACGGGCCGGCGCCGTCGCGGCGACCCTCGCCTTCCTGGCCCTGACCTTCACGATCGCGCCGTTCCCGCTGGTCATCGTCGTGGCGGGGCTGGCGGGCTGGCTCTGGGGCGCGCGCGGCGGGCAAGTTGCTTCGGGCGCCGATGCGCCGTCGCTCAAGAGGGCGGGGAGGGCGGCGCTGGTCTGCCTGGCCGCGTGGCTTGCGCCGTTGGCCCTGGCCTTCATGGTCGCGCCGCGCTCGGCCCTGGCCCAGATCGGCGGAGTGTTCAGCGGGCTGGCGGTGGTCAGTTTTGGCGGCGCCTACGCGGCCCTGGCCTATGTGGGACAGGTCGCCGGCGACCTTGGCTGGCTGACGCCGAACCAGATGCTGGACGGCCTGGGCCTGGCTGAGACGACGCCGGGGCCGCTGGTGCTGGTGTTCGTGTTCGTCGGCTTCCTGGCCGCCTGGCGCGACGCCGATCCGGTGTTCGCCTGGCCGGCGGCGGTGCTGGGCGGGCTGATGGCGGCCTGGGCGACCTTCGCGCCGTCGTTCCTGTGGATCTTCGCCGGCGGGCCTTTCGTCGAGCGGCTGCGCGGTCACGCCCGGGCGGCGGCGGCGCTTT
This sequence comes from Caulobacter sp. 602-2, assembly GCF_011043625.1. Classification (GTDB taxonomy): domain Bacteria; phylum Pseudomonadota; class Alphaproteobacteria; order Caulobacterales; family Caulobacteraceae; genus Caulobacter. Next base: position 13,157 of record NZ_JAAKGT010000005.1, on the reverse strand, counting down.
CCTGGGTGGGCGCGGCGGTGGTCGGGGTGATCGCCAGCCTGGCCTTGTGGTTCGCCGTTCACTTGCTGTTTCGGAGCGGGAACGAGGCGGCCTGGGGGCCGTTTCGGGCGATGCTGCCCGACCTCGCCAGCCTCGATCCCGCCGCCCTGGGCCTGGTGGCGCTCGCCTGCGGCCTGACGTTCGCCCTGCGGCTGCCGATCCTGGCGCTGGTGGGCGTGATGTCGCTGGCGGGCGTGGCCTGCTCGGTGCTTCTCGGAGGCTGACGCAAGGGTAGCATTTTTGCGCTTGCGAAACGGCGTTCCATGCTATGCTGCGCCGCACAATCTCGATCGACGGAGTGAACGGCCATGGTTTCCTCGTCCTTCCCGCCCTCGTCTTCCGAAAGTTCCCAAACGCCTTCCACCAACGTGCTCATGGGCGCGGCCTCGCCCCTGTGGGCGGTGTTCGGCGGCGCGGCCGCCGCCGGGGCGGCCTGGTGGTGGTGGTCCAACCGCTGGCGCGAGGCGGTCAACCTTGAAGCCCTGATCGCCATCGCGCCCGAACCGGTGTCGCGCGGGGTGATCGACGAGCCTGCGCCGGCGCTGGCCGAGACGCCGGTCAAGGTGGTCGAGGCCGTGGTGGCCGAGGTCGAGCCGGTCGTCGAGACCGTGACCACGGCCACCGCCGAGGTCGTCGAAGCCGCCGCCGAGGTTCCGGTGGCCGTGGCCGAAGCCTCGGTCGAGGTGGTCGAAGCCGTGATCGAGACCGTTCCCGAACCCGTCGCAGAAGTGGTCGCCAAGCCGGTCGAGATCGTCGAGAAGGCCGCCGAGCCGGTGGTCGAGACCGCCAAGGCCGTGGCCGACGACCTGACTCTGCTGGTCGGCATCGGGCCCAAGCTCGCCGCCTCGCTGGCCGACCTGGGCGTCACCCGCTTCAGCCAGATCGCCGCCTGGAGCGCCGACGAGCTCGACAGCTTCGACAAGCTGCTAAGCCTCAAGGGCCGCGCCGAGCGCGACGCCTGGGTGGCCCAGGCCAAGCGGCTGGCGGAAGGGGCCTGAGGCCCCGCCGCCTTACGCGGGCCCGCCCATCGTCCAGATCTTCTTGATCACGCCCGAGAAGGTCAGCATCGGCTGGCCGCCGGTCGAGAGCAGGCCGCGCACGAAGATCATCGAGCCGCCGGCGCGGACAACCTCGCCGGTCGCCTCCACCAGATCGCCGGCCTTGGCCGGGCCGACGAAATCGCCGTTCAGCGAGACGGTGACGGCCTTGGCGTTGTCGAGCTCGCGCCAGGCGATGGCGAACAGGGAAAAGTCGGCGAAGGTCAGCATGCAGCCGCCGTGCATGAAGCCGCCGCCGTTCATGTGGCGTGGCTCGGCCCGGAAGGCGCAGCGCACCTTGCTGTCGTCCTCGCGGAAATAGAACGGCCCGGTCTGGTCCTCGAACGGATCCAGCCCCGCCCAGGTGCGCCAGCCGGCCCACTCGCCGTCCTCGATCAGCCTGGGGCCGCTGATGATCTCGTTGCCGCCGTCCATGCGCAGGGCTCCCGTACTTTCTGTTTTCACCCAGCTAGGCCTTGGGCGCGCCTTCGCGCAAGTCGCCGTCTGGTCGCGGGCTTCGAACCAGGGCACGGTTCCCGTGCAAAGAGCGGGGGTGAGGCTGTGTGGGTTAGGGTGGTGATCGCCGGTCTGACGGCGATGATCCTGGGGACGTCGGCCCTGGGGATGTCGGCTCGGGCGCAGCAGGCCCCGATGATCATGCCGATGTCGGAGTTTCAGCTGGAAATGCGCGCGGCGCTGCTGAAGGCCGATCCCAAGCTGAAGGTCGATCTGGTCGGCGAGGACACGCTGAAGGTCAACGCGACGGACGACCCCGAGGACGCGCTGTCACTGTTTCTGGACAACGCCTACGACCGCTATCGCAACAAGCCCGACCAGCTGCAGGCGATCATCGGTCAGTTGACGCGGTTGCTCGTCCAGAAAACCGATCGGCTGCCGCTGGAGGCGTCGCGGCTGGTCGTGCTGATCCGGCCCGAGGACTATGTGCGCTCGGGCGGCGGCGTCTCGGTCGAGCAGCGGCCGCTGGTCGGCGACTTTCTGGAAGTGCTGGCGGTCGACGAGGGCGAGAGTTTCCGCCTGGCCACCCAGGACGAACTGGCCAAGGCCGGCGTCCCGGCGGCCGACGCTTGGGCCTCGGCGCGCAGGAATACTGGCGAGAAGATTGGACCCTTCACGGTCAACACCCTGGAGCCCGGGGTCTGGTTCGTCACCGACAGCGCCAGCCTCGCGCTGAACCTGGTCTCGATGCCGGAGCGCTGGGCCGCGCAGGGGATTGAGGTGAAGGACGAAGCCGCCGTCGTCTTCCTGCAGCGCAACGTCCTGCTGATCGCCGACACGTCCGATCCGGCGCGGCTTTCACGCTTCCTGCGGTTCGTCCAGGGCAGCGCCGGCGAGCCCGAGGTGATATCAACGGACGTTTTCCTTTATCGCCATGGAAACTGGTCGGTGCTAGAGCGGAGCAAATGACGACCCCGATCCAAGACACCATCCTCTCGCAGCTGGCCGGGCTGCCCGCCGGCAAGTCCATCGACCCGATGTCGGTGGCCAAGGCCATCCAGCCCGAGCGCTGGCAGCGCCTGCTGGGCCATATCCGCACCGACGCCGTCGAACTGGCCAAGGAAGGCAAGATCGTCATCCTGCGCCACAACAAGCCGGCCAATCCCGAGAAGTTCCGGGGCGTCTATCGCCTGCGCCTGCCGATGGAAGGCGATCCGACCAGCTTCCCGGACGTGGTCGAAGACGGCGCGGACGACGCCGAGGATTGATCGCCTCAAGACCCGCCGAAAGGTGGGTCTTGAAAAGAAACCTGTTCGATGAACTATGAGCCTCCCAAATACATCAGGGGAGGTTCGCTCATGATCGTCTTCGGTTCGTCGCTGTCGCCCTATGTGCGCAAGACGCTGGCTTTCGGAGCCGAGAAGGGCCTGAAGCTGGAGAACCGGGTCTCGCCGCCCGGAACCCTCGATCCCGAGTTCGCCGAGTGCAGCCCGTTCCGCAAGATCCCGGGCTTCCAGGACGGTGATTTCCGCATCTCGGACTCCACGGCGATCATCACCTATCTGGAAGCCCTGCATCCGGAGCCGAACCTGATCCCGGCCGAGCCGCGCGCCCGCGCCCGGGCGGTCTGGTTCGAGGAGTACGCCGACACCATCCTGGTGGCGGCCGGCGGCAAGATCTTCTTTAACCGCATCGTCGCGCCGCGCTTCATGCGCCGGCCGGGCGACGAGGCCGTGGCCGCCAAGGCCGAGGCCGAGGAGCTGCCGCCGGTGCTCGACTACCTGGAGAGCATCGTGCCGGACGCGGGCGGCTTCCTGCTGGAGGACCGCCTGACCCTGGCCGACCTCGCCGTGGCCAGCCCGTTCGCCAACCTGCGTCACCTGAAGCTGGACCTGTCGCGCTGGCCGCGCACCAAGGCCTACACCGACGCGATCCTGGCCCGGCCGGCCTATGCGGCTCTGATCGCCGGCGAGGAGGCCCTTCTGGCGGCCTTCGCTCCGCCAGAAGCCGCCTGACGTCTTGCCAAGCCGGGGGCGGCTATCGGAGGTTGCGACCTCGAGTATGGAGTAGCCTTGATGTCGCAACTGAAGACCCCGGGCGTGTTCGTCCAGGAGATCGCCCCGGTTCAGCCGATCGTGGGCCTGCCCACGGCGGTGACGGCTTTCGTCGGCCGGGCGGGCCGCGGCCCGGCGGGCGTCGCCGTGCCTGTCGCAGGTCAGGCGGCCTTCGAGGCCGCTTACGGGCCGACGGATCGGGCCTATCCCCTGACGCTGGCCGTGGCCGACTTCTTCGCGAACGGCGGCGAAGCGGCGGTGGTCGTCCGCCTGCCCGGAGACGCGACCACAGAGACCGGGCTGGACAGCGCCCTGGCTGCGCTGAACAAGACGCCCTTCAACATCCTCTACCTGTCGCCCGACCAGATAGAGGGCGACGTCCCGGTCTTCGCCCGCCAGACGGCCGCGGCCTTCGTGCTCGAACGCGAAGCGATGATGATCCTCGAAGCGCCGGCCGCCTGGGCGACCGCCAAGATCGACGAGATGACCGTCGACGCGCTCGGCGACTTTCCCGAACCGCAGCGCTCGCGCATGGCCTGCTACGCCTCGCGCCTGCAGGACGAGAGCGGGTCGCGCCCGTCGGGGGGCGCCGTCGCCGGCATCTGGGCCCGGACCGACCGCAAGGACGGCGTCTGGACCGCGCCAGCCGGCATCCGCGCCGATTTCGCCAGCGGCATTCCCCAGCGCTTCCTGACCGACGGCGACAATGCGGCGCTGTCGGCGCGAGGGCTCAACGCGCTGCGAAGCTTCCCGGGGCACGAGGCCGTCATCTGGGGCGTGCGGACCCTCTCGTCCGTCAGCGACACCTTCCGCTACGTGCCGGCCCGCCGGCTGGTCGACCATATCGAGGACAGCGTCGAGGGCGGCCTGGCCTGGGCGTCGACCGAGCCGCCGTCGCCGGCGATGTTCGCCACGGCGCACGCGCAGGTGTCGGCTTTCCTGACCGACATCTGGAAGGCGGGCGGCCTGATGGGCTCCAAGGCGGCGGAGTCGTTCTACGTCGTCTGCGACATGAGCAACAACGCCCAGTACATGGGCCAGGGCGTGCTGCGCGTGGACATGGGGCTGGCCGTGCAGCACACGGCCGAGTTCGTTCCGGTGTCGGTCCTGGTCGAGGTCGCCGCGTCCTGACGACGGCGCCTCTTGGCGCGTGGCCGGCGGCGTCCTAACTGCCGGCCATGTCGCTCGACGCCCTGCTTTCCGAGATCCGCGCCTGCCGGGCCTGCGTCGGCGAGATTCCCGAGCCGCGCCCGGTGGTGCGGGTGGGCGAGGAGACGCGCCTCTTGATCTGCGGCCAGGCGCCGGGACGGCTGGTGCACGAGACCGGCCTGCCGTTCAACGACCCCTCCGGCAACCGCCTGCGCCAGTGGATGGGCGTCGACCGCGACACCTTCTACGATCGGCCGGAGATCGGCGTGGCGGCCATGGCCTTCTGCTTTCCGGGGACCAATCCCAAGGGCGGCGACTATCCGCCGCCGCCGCGTTGCGCCGCCCTGTGGCGCAGGGACCTGCTGGACCGCCTGCCCAAGGTGGAGCTGACCCTGCTGGTCGGCGGCTACGCCCAGGCCTGGGCGCTGGGCGACGCCATGAAGCCCTCGATGACCGAGACCGTGGCCGCCTGGAGCGAATACGTCGCCCATGGCGTTCTGCCTCTGCCGCACCCTTCGTGGCGCAACACCGCCTGGCTCAAGCGCAACCCATGGTTCGAGGACGAGGTCACGCCCTATCTTCGCCGTCGTGTCGCGGGCATTCTGGCGCGATGAACCGCCGGAGCCTTCTCTTCACCGTCGGGGCCGCCGGCCTCGCCGCCGCCTGCGTCCCCATCACCCAGCGTCCCGCCCTCGCGCCGCTCGGCCTGCGCGGCGCGCGGCTGCAGGACGACTGGATGATCGCCTTCGACGGCGCGAAGCTGGGGCTCAAGCGCTGGCTGCCGCAGGACGGGACCGTCACCCACGTCGTCGTCGGCCTGCACGGCATGAACGACTACTCCAACGCCTACCACCTGGCCGCCGCCTGGTGGGCGGGGCAGGGCATCGCCACCTACGCGCTGGACCTGCGGGGCTTTGGCCGCTCGCCCCGCCGGGGCGTCTGGGCCTCGACCGACCTGATGATCGAGGACGTCCGCACCCTGGTGTCGCTGGTCCGCGAGGCCCATCCCGAGGCCAAGGTCTCGCTGGCCGGGGTCAGCATGGGCGGGGGGCTCGCGATCGCCGCCATGGCGACCGACAATCCGCCGGCCGCCGACTCTCTGCTGCTGTTCGCCCCGGCCGTCTGGGGCTGGTCTGCCCAGCCTCTGCCCTACAAGACCAGCCTGTGGATCAGCGCCCACACCGCCCGCAGCTGGGTGGTCAAGCCGCCGGAATGGCTGGTGCAGAAGGTGCTGCCGACCGACAACATGGAAGAGCTGCGGCGCATGGGCCGTGACCCGCTGATGATCTGGGGCGCGCGGTCCGACACCCTCTATGGCCTGGTCGGGCTGATGGAGCGGGCCTGGGCGTCGCTGGGCAAGGTGCGGGTTCCGGTCGCCTACTTCTATGGCGAGCGCGACGAGATCATTCCCGAGGAGCCGACCAAGCAGGCCGCCCGCCGCCTGAAGCCCGACGATCGTTCGGCCTTCTACGCCAACGGCTACCACCTGCTGCTGGTCGACAAGCAGGCGGAGGTGGTGTGGCGCGACGCGGCCGCGTTCCTGAAGGATCCGCAGGCCGACCTGCCGTCTGGCGCGCCGCCGATCCCGGGCGCGCCGACCGCGCCGAATGTGGTCAAAGTTCAGGGTGTTCCGGCCGGACGCTAGTTGAACGTCCGGCATATTGCAGTGCGGTATGAATGATCATCGGCCTATGTGACAAAAAGCCGATGAAGTGATCCTTGCGGCGGCGCTCGGGGCGGCGTACACCCCGGCGCACTGTTTTCCAGGCTGAGGCGAGGCCCACGGCAATGACCTTGTTCGATCTGCCCGATTTCGAAGGGCATGAAGGCGTCCACTCGTTCTACGACGAAAAGACCGGCCTCAAGTCGATCATCGCCATCCACTCCACCGCGCGCGGCCCGGCCGCCGGCGGCTGCCGGATGTGGGACTACGCCAGCAGCGAGGCGGCCCTGACCGACGCGCTGCGCCTGTCGCGCGGCATGTCGTACAAGAACGCCATGGCCGATCTGGACTTCGGCGGCGGCAAGGCCGTGATCATCGGCGATAGCCGCAGCCAGAAGACGCCGGAACTGTTCGAGGCCTTCGGCCGCGCGGTCGACAGTCTGGGCGGCCGCTACTGGACCGCCGAGGACGTCGGCGTTTCGCCGACCGACCTTGAGAGCACCCGCAAGACCACCCGCTACGTCGCCGGCCTGGAAGGCCATGCGGCCGCCTCGGGCGATCCTTCGCCGGTCACCGCCGAGGGCGTGTTCCGCGGCGTGCGCCTGTGCGTCGAGCGCGCGCTGGGCCGTGACCTGACGGGCGTGAAGGTGGCCATCCAGGGCGTCGGCCATGTCGGCGCCTACCTGGCCGAAAAGCTGCACGCGGCCGGCGCCAAGCTGATCATCGCCGACGTCAACCAGGTGGCCCTGAACGAAGTGGCGGCCAAGACGGGCGCCGAAATCGTGCCGACCGACGCCATCTTCGACGTCGAAGCCGACGTCTTCGCGCCCTGCGCCCTGGGCGGGGCGATCTCGGCCGCGACCCTGCCGCGCCTGAAGGTCAAGGTCATCGCCGGCGGCGCCAACAACCAGCTGGCCGACGCCATGATCGGCCAGACCGTGTTCGACCGCGGCATCCTCTACGCCCCCGACTACGTCATCAACGGCGGCGGCATCATCAACGTGGCCGCCGAGATTCGCGCCCTGGAAGCCGGCGGCGCCTTCGATCCGCAATGGGTGGCGACCAAGCTCGACCGTCTGGCCCTGACCCTGGGCGAGGTGCTCGACCAGTCGCTGGCCGAAAAGCGCCCGGCCAACCTGGTCGCCGACGAGATCGCCCGCGCCCGCATCGCCGCGGCGCGTCCCTGATCCTTCTCCCCTTGCGGGAGAAGGTGTCGCCATAGGCGACGGATGAGGGGTCTCTCAGAAATAGAACGCCGCGACAGCCTCACCGCCGTCGCGGCGTTTTGCGTTCGTGCGGCCCCTCGCCCGACCTGCCTTGCAGGCCACCCTCTCCCGCAAGGGGAGAGGGATCATCTGCCGCTGATGCTCGCCCCCGCGTCCTTGTCCAGCCGCAGATAGACCGGCAGGGCCAGCAGCGTCACCACCCCGATCGCCACGAACGGCCAGACGAAGCTTTGCGGCGTCAGGGCCTGGCCGCCAGCGCCGCGCGTCAGGTGCAGCATCAAACCACCGAAGCTGACGCCCAGGGCCAGGCCCACCTGCTGGCTGACCGCAGCCAGGGTCGAGGCCGCGGCCACGCGCGGCTGGGGCACGTCGGCATAGGCGATGGTGTTGGCGGCGATGAACTGGCTCGACCGGGCGAAGCCGCCCACCAGCAGCAGAGCGATCATCAGCCACATCGGGGTCGAGGCCGTGAAGAAGCCCGGCACGGCGGTCATCAGCGCCGTCGCGGCCACGAACACCGCCAGCGCCGTGCGGAAGCCGTAGCGCTTGAGCAGCGCGCCGGCGAAGGGGCGGGCGACCAGCACGCCCAGGCCCGTGGCGATGGTCACGCCGCTGGCCTTCAGCGGGCTCCAGCCCAGCGCCACCTGCAGCAGAAGCGGCATCAGGAACGGACTGGCGCCGATGCCTAGGCGAACGAAGGTGCCGCCGACCAGGCTGGCGCGGAAGGTCGGATAGCGCAGCAGGGTGAGATCCAGGATCGGCTTGGCCTGGGCCCGGCAGTGGTTGAGGTAGAGCCAGCCCGCGCCCAGCGACACGGCCAGCAGCAGCGCCTGCACCAGCGGCGGCAGCAGGGAAAGACCCGCTGTCTCGGCCAGACCGATCAGCCCCGACAGGGCGATCGCGCTCATGACGAAGCCTTGGGTGTCGAAGCGGCCGGCCTCCGGATCGGGCGCGCCCTTGGGCACGAAGCGCCGCACGGCGATCGCCCCGACTACGCCGATCGGCAGGTTCAGGTAGAAAATCCACGGCCAGTCGGCGACCGACAGCACGAAGCCGGCGATCGGCGGGCCGATCAGAGGCCCGACCATGGCCGGCATGGTGAACCAGCCCATGGCGCTGATCAGCTTGTCCTTGGGCGTCGAGCCCACGACGATCAGCCGCGCCACCGGCGTCATCATCGCCCCGCCGATCCCCTGGACGATGCGGGCCGCGACCAGTTGGCCAAGGCTCTGCGACAGGCCGCACAGCGCCGAGCCGGCCAGGAACACCAGCATGGCGATCAGGAACACCCGTCGCGCGCCATAGCGCTGGGCCGCCCAGCCGCTGGCCGGGGTGAAGACCGCCAGGGCCAGGATGTAGGAAGTCAGGGCCAGCTTCAGGTGGATCGGGTCGGCCGAGAAGGCCTGGGCCAGGCGCGGCAAGGCGGTCGACAGGGCCGTGGAGTCGATGAACTCCATCAAGAGCGCGCTGGCGACGGCGAGCGAGACAAGGCGGGTGGTCCAGGGCGAGATCGGCGCCTCTATCGCCTCGGTTTCGGCAAGGGGAGGCTGGCGGGGATCTGAGGCGAGGTCGGACACGGGAGAGGGGGTTACGCCCCTACCGGTCAGGCTTCAACCTTCCGGCGTTCACGACCGCGGGAGCGGTCACCGTTGCGTCGGAAGGCGGAAGGCTTCATCCTGCCAAACAGACGTTCGAGACCCCCGCAGATGTTCCTTCGCTTCTTCTCCGAGCTGCGCCAGGCCAAGGTGCCGGTGTCCCTGCGCGAATACCTCCTGCTCATGGAGGCGCTGGACAAGGGCGTTATCGACCGCTCGATCGACGACTTCTACTTCCTGTCGCGCGCCAGCCTGGTGAAGGACGAGAAGAACCTCGACAAGTTCGACCGCGTGTTCGGCCACGTCTTCAAGGGGCTGGAGACGGTGGGCGAGGGGATCACGGCCGATATTCCCGAGGAATGGCTGAAGGCCCTCACCGAGAAGTTCCTCACCGACGAGGAAAAGGCCCAGATCGAGGCCCTGGGCGGCTTCGAGAAGCTGATGGAGACCCTGCGCGAACGCCTGGCCGAGCAGAAGGAGCGCCACCAGGGCGGCAACAAGTGGATCGGTTCGGGCGGAACCTCGCCGTTCGGCAACAACGGCTACAATCCCGAAGGCGTGCGCATCGGCCAGGACAAGGGCCGCCACGGCCGCGCGGTGAAGGTCTGGGACAAGCGCGAGTACAAGAACCTCGACGACAGCGTCGAGCTGGGCACCCGCAACATCAAGGTGGCGCTGCGGCGCCTGCGCAAGTTCGCCCGCACGGGCGCGGCCGAGGAACTGGACCTGCCCGGCACGATCCGCGGCACGGCCGAGAAGGGTTATCTCGACATCCAGCTGCGCCCAGAGCGCCGCAACGCCATCAAGGTGCTGATCTTCTTCGACATCGGCGGCTCGATGGACGGCCACATCAAGCTCTGCGAGGAGCTGTTCTCGGCGGCCAAGACGGAATTCAAGAACCTGGAGTTCTACTACTTCCACAACTGCCTCTACGAAGGCGTGTGGAAGGACAACAAGCGCCGGCACACCGAGAAGGTCGCCACCTGGGAAGTGCTCCACAAGTTCCCGGCTGACTACAAGGTGATCTTCGTCGGCGACGCGACCATGAGCCCCTACGAGATCACCTATCCGGGCGGCAGCGTCGAGCACTGGAACGAGGAGCCCGGCGCGATCTGGATGAGCCGGGTCACCGACATCTACCAGAGCTGCGTCTGGCTCAATCCCACCCCCGAGCGCCACTGGGACTACACCCAGTCGATCGGCGTCATGAAGCAGCTGATGAACGACCGCATGTTCCCGCTGACCATCGACGGGCTGGACAAGGCGATGCGGGAGCTGGTGCGGGGGTAGCCCAGACCCTCCCCCTGAAGGGGGAGGTGGCCCGGAGGGCCGGAGGGGGAAGTCCCTACTGAGGTCGATGTGGCGGCTGTCTCACAGGCCACATCCCCCTCCGTCGGCTTCGCCGACACCTCCCCCTTCAGGGGGAGGGTTTTCACAGCCCCGACAGATACCCCGCTATCGCCGTCCGCCGCGCGTCCAGCGCCTCCAGCTGCGCCCGCAGCCGCGCCTTCAGGCGGTCGGGGCACGCCCCGTCCGGTCCCAGCAGATCGACGATCTCCGAGATCGGCAGGCCCAGCGCCTTGAGGTCGGCGATGGCCGCCAGGCGAGCCCGGGCCGAGGTTCCGAGGGTGCGGACGTTCTTGGGGCCGCGCCCGCAGGCGATCAGGCCCATCTCCTCATAGTGGCGGATGGCCCGCAGGGTCAGGCCCAGCTGTTCGGCGACGTCGCCGATCGGCAGTTCGGACGCGCGCACCGAGAAGCGCGGGGCGTTATGGGCGACGGCAGTCTGGGCGGCAGGCATCGAAACTCCCTTGCGAACGGTCGTCTGGGCCCGGCGGCGGCGTTCGGCCAGCGCGAGCGCCGCCTTTGTCCGCGGACCGGGGATGGCGAGGTCGGGAACGCTCACTGGAACTCCACGAGGACCTGGTCGGCGGCGACGGGATCGCCGGGCTTGGCGTTGACGGTCTTGACGACGGCGTCGCGCTCGGCGCGGAGGATGTTCTGCATCTTCATGGCCTCGAGCACGCAGACGACCTCGCCCTCGCGGACAGCTTGCCCGACCGCGACGTCCATGGAGACCACCAGGCCCGGCATCGGCGAGAGCACCAGCTTGGAGGTGTCGGCCGGGGCCTTGGCGGGCAGCTTGTCGTGCAGTTCGGCGCTGCGGGCGGTCAGCACCAGCACCCGGGCCTTGGCGGCGCGGTGGCGGATGGTGAAGCCCTCGGGCGCCGGTGCGACCTCGGCGGTGAAGGCCTGGCCGTCCAGCACGCCGCGGAAGGTGGGCTGGCCCGGCCGCCAGGCGATGTCGGCCAGGTTCAGCGTGCGGCCCTCGTCGAGCAGCTCGACGGTCAGGGACTGGCCCTCGCCCGACAGATGCACCCGCTGCTTGCCGTGGCCGATCACCACCGTCCAGTCGGCCCGGGCGCGACCCAGGCGCTGGGCCTGGAGGCGCTGCATGGCGCAGCCGACGGCGGTCAGGAGATCCTGCTGGAAGGCGGTGGGCTCGGTTCCGGCAAAGCCGTCGGGGAACTCGTCCTTGATGTAGCTGGTGGCCAGCTTTCCGGAGACGAAGCGGTCCTGGTCCATCACCGCGGCCAGGAACGGCACGTTGTGGCCCAGGCCCTCGATGTGGAAGTCCTCCAGCGCCCGGGCCATGCCCGCCACCGCCTCGGTGCGGGTCGGGGCCCAGGTGCAGAGCTTGGAGATCATCGGGTCGTAGTACATCGAGATCTCGTCGCCCTCGCGCACGCCGGCGTCGTTGCGCACGGCGTAGCCAGCCTTCTCGCCCTCTTCGGGCGGGGCGTAGCGGACGAGGCGGCCGATGCTGGGCAGGAACTTGCGGTAGGGGTCCTCGGCGTAGATCCGGCTCTCGATGGCCCAGCCGTTGATCGAGAGATCGTCCTGGCCGAAAGCCATCTTCTCCCCATAGGCCGAGCGGATCATCTGCTCGACCAGGTCAAGGCCGGTGATCAGTTCGGTGACCGGGTGCTCGACCTGCAGGCGGGTGTTCATCTCCAGGAAGTAGAAGCTCTTGTCCTGGCCGGCCACGAACTCGACGGTGCCGGCGCTGTCGTAGTTCACGGCCTTGGCCAAAGCGACGGCCTGGGCGCCCATGGCCGCGCGGGTCTCTGGATCGAGCAAGGGGCTGGGCGCCTCCTCGATGACCTTCTGGTTTCGCCGCTGGATCGAGCATTCGCGCTCGAACAGGTGGACGACGGCGCCGTGCTTGTCGCCCAGCACCTGGATCTCGATGTGGCGCGGGCTCTCGATGAACTTCTCGATGAAGATGCGGTCGTCGCCGAAGGCGCCGGCGGCCTCGGCCCGCACGGCCGGGAAGCCCTCCTCGACGTCCTTGCGGCTCCAGGCCACGCGGATGCCCTTGCCGCCGCCGCCGGCGCTGGCCTTGATCATCACCGGATAGCCGATGGTCTCCGACACCTTCAGGGCCTCGGCGACATCGGCGATCTCGCCGATATGGCCCGGCACGCAGGAGACCCCCGCAGCGGCGGCGAACTTCTTGCTCTCGATCTTGTCGCCCATCGCCGAGATCGCGCCGGGGTTGGGGCCGATGAACACGATCCCTTCATCCGCACAGCGTTGGGCGAACTCGGCCTTCTCCGACAGGAAGCCGAAGCCCGGGTGCACGGCTTGCGCGCCGGTCTGCTTGCAGGCGGCGATGATCTTGTCGGCCACCAGATAGCTCTGCGCGGCCGGCGAGGCGCCGATGTGCACCGCCTCGTCGGCCATCTCCACCGCCAGGCTGTCGGCGTCGGCGTCCGAATAGACCACCACCGTGGCGATCCCGAGCCGTCGGCACGTCTTGATCACCCGCACCGCGATCTCGCCCCGGTTGGCGATCAGGATCTTGTTGAACATCAGCGGCGGTCCTTGGCGGTTCGGTCTTTGAGGAACCTCCCCCTGTGGGGGAGGCGATCGCG
>NZ_JAAKGT010000004.1 GCF_011043625.1 Caulobacter sp. 602-2 | reverse complement strand
GAGGATCGCCCTGCGCACCCGACCGCTCGACCGCTTCATGCTGGTCACCGACGCCATGCCCACCGTCGGCATGGCCGACAAGCGCTTCACCCTGCAGGGCCAGGCCATCACCGTGCAGGACGGCGTGTGCGTGGGCCCCGGCGGCACCTTGGCCGGCTCGGACCTCGACATGATCGGCGCCGTCCGCAACGCCGTCGACATGCTGGGCCTGTCGCTGGACGAGGCCGTCATGACCGCCTCCAGCGCCCCCGCCGCCTTCCTCGGCCTTGCCGCCCAGCGCGGAACCATCGCCCCCGGCATGGCCGCCGACCTCGTCCTCCTCGACGACCAACGCAACGTCGTCCGCACCTGGATCGACGGGCGGAGCTAGGTCGGGATCGGCAGGGCCGTCGTGAACTTGATCTGCTCCATCGCGAAGCTGGACGACACGTCGGTCAGCGGCGCGGTGGCGATCAGGCGCTTGTAGAAGCGGTCGTAGGCGGCGATGTCCTTGACCACCACCTTCAGCAGGTAGTCGACCTCGCCGGCCATCCGGTAGAACTCGACCACCTCGGGAAGGGCGCCCGCGCCCTTGGCGAAGGTCGCGAGCCAGTCCTCGTCGTGACGGCCGGTCTTGACGGCGACGAACACGGTCAGCGGCAGGTCCAGGGCCTCGCGGTCGAGCAGGGCGACGCGGGCGGTGATGACGCCGGTGTCCTGCAGGCGCTTGAGCCGCTTCCAGCACGGGGTCTGCGACAGCCCCACCCGCTCGGCCAGTTCGGCGATCGAGGCGGTGGCGTCCTCCTGGAGGATGGCGAGCAGGCGGCGGTCGATGGAATCGAGATCGATCATCTCGCTTCTTCGCATATCGGAGATGGGAATTCTCCCAACCTGCCGCGCGCCGCCAAGATCGACAATGTCTTTCTCGCCGACGCGGCGCATCCTCGCAGGTCTCGATCGAGGAGGGACCCGCGATGCTCGAGCTCTTCACCCGTCACCCCCGGCAGGTGGGCGAAACCTATGGCGAGCACTTCGCCATGGCCTGGAGCTTCGGCCTGCCGATGCTGGCCGCGGGCCTGGCCTGCCTGGTCCACGGAATCCTGCCCTTCCTGTTCGAGCGCACCGGCAGCAATTGCGTCAAGGCGCTGCACGCCCGCATGAAGGGCCGCGGCGCCCCGGCGCCCGCGCCGATCAGCTTCCAGGCCTTCGACGCGGCGATCTGAACCGACGATCCTTCGGCCCAAGGCCGCCCAAACCGGCGTTTCGTCCGTGGAGGGCCCATTTTCGGGCCCGCGCCGAATATCCGTCGTCTTTGCGCCCTGCCCCCTTGGCGGTGCGCCGATCCCCGGCCATGGTCCCCCGGCAGTCGGGAGGACAAGCATGAGTTTCTGGATGCGCCGCAAGGCGATCGACGGGGCGAGCGGCGGCCATGAGGGCCACCAGCTCAAGAAGACCCTGAGCTGGCCCCACCTGGTGGCCCTGGGCGTCGGGGCCATCGTCGGCACCGGCATCTACACCCTGACCGGCGTCGGCGCAGGCCTGGCCGGCCCCGGCGTGATCCTGTCCTTCCTGATCGCCGGCGCGGTCTGCGCCTGCGCGGCCCTGTGCTACGCCGAACTGTCGACGATGATCCCGGCCTCGGGCAGCGCCTACACCTACAGCTACGTCGCCATGGGCGAGCCGGTGGCCTGGGTGATCGGCTGGAGCCTGATCCTCGAGTACACCCTGGTCTGCGCGGCCGTGGCGGTGGGCTGGTCGGCCCACGCCCAGGGGCTGTTCAAGATGATCGGCACGCCCGACTTCCTGCTGGCCGGCCCGCACGCCGGCGGCATCATCAACCTGCCGGCCGTGATCATCTCGATGGCCGTGGCCGGCCTGCTGGCCCTGGGCACCCGCGAGAGCGCCACGGTCAACATGGTGCTGGTGGTGATCAAGATCGCGGCCCTGGCCGTGTTCGTCGCCCTCTGCCTGCCGGCCTTCGACGCCAGCCACTTCACGCCGTTCATGCCCAAGGGCTTCGCCGCCAACCCGGGCCCCGACGGCCTGAAGGTCGGCGTCATGGCCGCCGCCAGCCTGATCTTCTTCGCCTTCTACGGCTTCGACGCGGTGTCGACCGCCGCCGAGGAGACCAAGAACCCCAAGCGCGACCTGACCATCGGCATCGTCGGCTCGATGGCCGCCTGCACGGCCATCTACATGATCGTCGCCGCCGTCTCGATCGGCGCCTCGCGCACCGAGGTGTTCTCGGCCAGCGAAGCGCCGCTGGTGTTCATCCTGGAAACCCTCAAGCACCCGAAGGTCGCCGCCGGCGTGGCCCTGGCCGCCGTCATCGCCCTGCCGACCGTGATCCTGGCCTTCATGTACGGCCAGAGCCGGATCTTCTTCGTCATGGCCCGCGACGGCCTGCTGCCCCGCGCCCTGTCGCGGGTGAACGCCAAGACCGGCACGCCGGTGCTGATGACCGTGCTGACCGGCGTGCTGGCGGCCTTCCTGTCGGGGCTGCTGCCGCTGAAGGAGATCGCCGAGCTGGCCAACGCCGGCACCCTGGCCGCCTTCATCGCCGTCGGCGCCTCGGTGATCGTGCTGCGCCTGCGCGAACCGGAACGTCCCCGCGTGTTCTCGACCCCCGCCTGGCCGGTCGTGGCCGCCGGCGCGATCCTGGGCTGCCTGTACCTGTTCATCAGCCTACCGGCCAAGACGCAACACTACTTCTTCTACGCCCAGTTGATCGGCCTCGCGATATACTTCCTTTACGGCGTGCGACGCAGTGTCCTCGCGAAAGGCTCGTCTCCCGCGAAGTAAGGTGAGCGCAGGGGCGGGCCGGAGGGGTTTTCGATGACCAATCTCGACCGCGCCCTGCGCATCTGGCCCGCCGCGCTCGTCGTCGGCGCGGCCCTGCTGGTGACCGGCTGCGGAGGCGGCGGAGGCGGGGGCGGCCCCTCGACGGGCGTGACCACGCCGCCGCCACCGCCGCCTCCTCCCCCTCCACCACCGCCTCCTCCGCCCCCTCCGCCGCCGCCCCCTCCAAGCGTGACGAGCACGGAGTACCAGCGCAGCTGGGGCCTGGCGGCCATCCACGCCAATGTCGCCTATGACGCCGGCTACACCGGCGCCGGGGTGACCGTCGCCGTCGTCGACACCGGCGTCGACCCGGCCCAGCCCGACCTGGCCGGCCGCCTGTCGGCCGCCTCGACCGACATCGTCGCCGGCCGCAACACCCCGTTCGACACCGACCGCCACGGCACCCGCTCGGCCGGGATCATCGCCTCCAACTTCAACGGCACGGGCACGATCGGCGTGGCCTACGGCTCGACCATCCTGTCGATCCGCGCCGATACGGCCTCGACCAATCCCAGCTGCGAAGACTGCATCTTCGGCTCGACCAACCTGGCGCGCGCCATCGACTACGCCGTGGCCAACGGGGCCAAGGTGATCAACTTGTCGCTGGGCGGCGAGGACCCGCTGGGCGCGACCTTCGAGGCGGCCCTGTCGCGCGCCGCGGCGGCCGGGGTGGTGGTCGCCGCCTCGGCGGGCAACGAGGGCCTGGCCGATCCGGGCTGGCCGGCCCGCTACGCCGTCGATCCGCGCTACGCCGGCGCCGTGCTGGCCGTCGGCTCAATCTCGCGCACCGGGACCCTCTCCAGCTTCTCCAATCGCGCCGGCGTCGCCGCCGAGGGCTATATCGTCGCGCCCGGCGAGGACGTGATCACCGATTGCGACGGCACGAGCTGCTGGCGGATCTCGGGCACGTCGTTCGCCGCGCCGCACGTCTCGGGCGCGCTGGCCCTGCTGCTGCAGGCCTTCCCCAACATCTCCGGCCGCGACGCGGTCTCGATCCTGCTGCGCACGGCCGCGGACGTGGGCGCGACCGGCACGGACTCGACCTACGGCCGGGGATCGCTGGACCTGACGCGGGCCTTCCAGCCGGTCGGGACCAGCAGCCTGGCCACCGGCGCCGGCGTCGCCGTCACGCTCGACGGCGGCGCGGCCCCGGGCACCAACATGGCCGGCGCCTTCGGCAACGCCCTGGCGCGCACCACCGCCCTGACCACCGTCCTGACCGACGACTACCACCGCCGCTTCGTGGTCGACCTGGCCGGCAGCGTGCCCTCGGCCTCGCGCCGGGGCGTCGGCGACCTGCCCCCCGCGGCGGCGTCCAGCGCCGTCGTCCTGGGCGGCCCGGCGCTGGCCGGCGCCCAGCTGGCCTTCAGCGCCGAAGCCCCGCTGTTCGAGGACATGCCCAACGCCAGCACGCCCGACCTGCTGCTGGCGCCCCAGCCCATGCGCTCGGCGCGCATGCAGGCGGCCTTCGGACGCTTCAGCTTCTCGACCTGGACGGGCGAGGGCGGCGCGCCCGCCCCGGCCGGGCCCGAGGGGCGCGACGCCTTCCGCATGGTCGCCCGCCCCGACCAGACCGTTCAGGCCGCCGTACGCCTGGGCCGCTTCGCCTTCAGCGCCGAGCAGGGCGAGGCCGAGCGCCGCCTGCCGCTGCGGACCAGCCAGATCAAGGCCTCGCGCTATGTCTCGGCCACCGGCCAGACGGCCATCGCCGGCGGCGTGCTCAGCCTGACGGCCGGAACCCTGGAGGAGCCGCTGGGTCCGCTGGGCTCGTTCCTGGCGCCCGGCTCGACCTTCGCCCTGCCCTCCACCACCCGCTTCACGGCGGCGGCCTTCGACCTGTCGCCCCGGCCGGGCGTCAGCCTGCGGGCCGAGGCCTCGATGGGGCGGATGGACGCCCAGGGCGGCCTGCTGGCCCTCGACGGCGCGGTCAGCGGCGCCTGGCGCCTGGCGGCGGCGGCCGACTGCGGCCTCATCGGCTGGTCCTGCGCCCAGCTGACCTTCGAGGTCAGCCAGCCCCTGCGCATCGAGGCCGGCCGCTTCACCACCACCCTGGCCGACGCCCCGCTGTCCTACGAGGACCCGCTGACCTACTCCACCCGGCGGTTCAGCGCCTCGCCCGACGGGCGCGAGATCGACCTGCGCCTGGGGCTGGAGAAGGCGCTGAGCGGCGAGCGGCGTCTGACCTTCCGCGGCGGCGTGGCCCTGCAGCCCGGCCACGACGCCTCGGCCGATCCGGAGCTCAACCTGTCGGCCACCTACCGCGCCCGCTTCTGACGGGCCTTCCATTCCGCCGCGCGCCGGCTAAAGTCGGCGAATAAAACGATCGTTTGACGCGACGGAAAACAGGAAGGAACCGCCATGGCCCTCGACCGCGAGACCCGCGACCAGCTGCTCGACATGGTCGCCCGCTTCGTGGCCGAACGCCTGCGGCCGATCGAGGCGGAGGTGGCCGAGAACGACGCCGTGCCCGAAACCGTGATCGCCGAGATGCGCGACCTTGGCCTCTTTGGCCTGTCGATCCCCGAGGAGCACGGGGGCCTGGGCCTTTCGATGGAGGACGAGACGCTGGTCGCCATCGAGCTGGGCCGCGCCTCGCCGGCCTTCCGCTCGGTGTTCGGCACCAATGTCGGCATCGGCAGCCAGGGCCTCGTCATGTTCGGCACCGACGCCCAGAAGGCCAAGTGGCTGCCCGGTATCGCCTCGGGCGAGACCGTCACCTCCTTCGCCCTGACCGAGCCGGAGGCCGGATCCGACAGCGCCTCGGTGCAGACCAGGGCCGTGCGCGACGGCGACGACTACGTGCTGACCGGCTCCAAGCGGTTCATCACCAACGCCGGCAAGGCTTCGCTGTTCACGGTGATGGCCCGTACCGACCCTGACGCCAAGGGCGGCGCGGGCGTCTCGGCCTTCCTGGTGCCCGCCGGCCTGCCAGGCCTGCACGTGGGCAAGGCCGAGAAGAAGATGGGCCAGCAGGGCGCCCACATCCACGACGTCACCTTCGACGGCGTGCGGGTGCCGGCCGAAAACCGCCTGGGGGCCGAGGGCGAGGGCTTCAAGGTGGCCATGCAGGTGCTCGACCGCGGCCGCCTGCACATCGCCGCCGTCTGCGTGGGCGTGGCCGAACGGCTGATCGCCGACTGCGTGGCCTATGCCAGCGAGCGCAAGCAGTTCGGCCAGCCGATCGCCAGCTTCCAGCTGATCCAGGCGATGCTGGCCGACAGCAAGACCGAGGCCCTGGCCGCACGCGCCCTGGTGCTGGAGACCGCCCGCAAGCGCGACGCCGACCAGAGCGTCACCCTGGAGGCGGCGGCCGCCAAGCTGTTCGCCTCGGAGATGGTCGGCCGCGTCGCCGACCGGGCCGTGCAGATCTTCGGCGGGGCCGGCTACGTGGCCGACTACGGCATCGAGCGCCTGTATCGCGATGTCCGTATTTTCCGGATTTACGAAGGCACCAGCCAGATCCAACAACTGGTCATCGCCCGAGAAACACTTCGTCGCGGCGGATAGCCGCAAGCATATCTCGGTAGAGTGCGACGTCCTGACGCGCTCAAAACGGGAAAAGTTGTTGGCGCATTAACCATCGACCGCGAGAGTGACCACCGATATCTCAATCGGGGAAGCGGCCAGATGAGCCAGGACTATGCACTGAGTGACCGCGTTGCGTTCATGGGTCTCGACACTCGAGCCCGTGCGGCCCTGCGGGCTCTGCGTCCGCTCATCGAGCGGGAAATCGGTCCCGCGCTGAAGGGCTTCTACGACCGCGTCAAGGCCACGCCCGAGACCCGCAAGTTCTTCGGCGACGAGCGCCACATGGACGCGGCCGGCAATCGCCAGAAGTCGCACTGGTCGGTGATCGCCGAGGCCGATTTCAGCGACACCTACGTCAAGGCCGTGCGCGCCATCGGCGAGACCCACGCCCGCATCGGCCTGGAGCCGCGCTGGTACATCGGCGGCTACGCCCTGGTCAGCGAGCACCTGATGCGCTCGGCGATCCGCGAGGTCTGGCCCAAGGGTTTCATGGCCAAGGCCGACGGCGCCGAAAAGGCCGGCGACGCGGTCTCGGCCCTGATGAAGGCGGTCATGCTCGACATGGACTTCGCCATCTCCATCTACCTGGAGACCATCGAGGCCGAACGCCAGCGCCTGGAAGAAGTGCGCCTGGCCAACGAACGCAGCCAGACCGCCGTGGTCCAGGCGCTCGGCGAGGCCCTGTCGCGGCTGGCCAGCGGCGACCTCGCCTCGCGCCTCGACATCGAGGTCACGCCCGACTTCCAGAAGCTGAAGGGCGACTTCAACGCCGCCGTGGCGACGCTGGAAGAGGCCATGGCCGCCGTGACCCAGGCCACCGACGGCATCCGCATGGGCGCCGACGAGATCGGCGTCGCCGCCGACGACCTGTCGCGCCGCACCGAACAGCAGGCCGCCAGCCTGGAAGAGACCGCCGCGGCCCTCGACGAGATCACCGCCACGGTCAAGCGCGCCGCCACCGGCGCCCGCCAGGCCTCCGACGTGGTGGCCGGGGCCAAGACCGACGCCGAGCGCTCGGGCGTGGTCGTCACCGACGCCGTCGCCGCCATGGGCGAGATCGAGACCAGCTCGCGCGAGATCAGCAACATCATCGGGGTGATCGACGAGATCGCCTTCCAGACCAACCTCCTGGCCCTCAACGCCGGGGTCGAGGCCGCCCGCGCCGGCGACGCCGGCAAGGGTTTCGCGGTCGTCGCCTCGGAAGTGCGGGCTCTCGCCCAGCGCTCGGCCGAGGCGGCCAAGGAGATCAAGAGCCTGATCGGCGCCTCGTCCAAGCAGGTCGAGGCCGGCGTGGCCCTGGTCGGCCAGACCGGCGAGGCCCTGCGCAGCATCGTCGTCAAGGTGGCCGAGATCGACGCCCTGGTCGGCGAGATCTCGTCCTCGGCCCAGGAACAGTCGAGCGGCCTCGCCCAGGTCAACATCGCCGTCAATCAGATGGACCAGGTCACCCAGCAGAACGCCGCCATGGTCGAGCAGACCACCGCCGCGACCCATTCGCTGAAGGGCCAGTCCAGCGAACTGACCCGCCTCGTCGGCGGTTTCAAGACCTCTCGCCAGGCGGTGACGGCCCCCGTCGCCCGCCCTGCGCCCCGTCCTGCCGCGCCTCGCGTGGCCTCGCGTCCCGGCGCCGCCCGCGGCTCGGCCGCCGTCGCCATCGACCAGGACTGGGAAGAGTACTGAATTTCGTGAGGCCGGGGCGCGGCGTAGCGTAACGCGTCCCGGTCGGTTTCTTCGCGCGTCTCCTCAACTGGCCCGCCGCAAGGCGGGCTTTTTCTTGGAGAACGCATTGCTTGAAAAGTATTCGGCGTTACTTGGCCACGCCGCTGTCCAGACAGCAAAACGCCCCCGCCGATCCGGCCTTGGCGCGTCCCCTGCGGGATGCGCCGGCCTGGACCAGCGGAGGCGCTTGGACCCCCTCTGGGAAGGCGCGTAAGTCTTACGCGCCGCCCGGGAAGCGGAACGGAACCTTCACGGTGCCGGTCTTCGAGCCCATCGGCAGCTTCTCGGCGATGCACATGGCCGCCTTGTCGAAGCCCTTGCCGGCCGCGCTGTTGTCCACGACCTTGCAGGCCGAGAGCTTGCCGGCGTCGGCGGTGCACTCAAGCATCACCTGGGCGGCGTCCTTGGTGTTGGCGAACTGCTGAAGGCAGCGGCCCATTTGGTCTTCGAAACCGCCGGCGGCCGAAGCGGCCTGAGCGACGAAAAAGCTGCCGGCGATTCCCGCGGCAATAGCGATCGGATATTTCATCCCGCTGCTCCTAGTATTTTTTCTTCGTCCGTTGGACGTTGCGCCAACCGGACGCCTGCACCTTTTCGCAGCCGCAAGTTAAGATAGTCTGAGTCACCGAAGAATAATCGATATTTACTTATCGATAACCATAATGACTTGTGAAGGGCGCCAGGTCGCCACAATCGCCCCTCTCTAGACTCAAATACGCGTGCGTATGCGCATATCGATACGGGGTGCGACAGGGTGCGGCCATCATCCTTAA
This sequence comes from Caulobacter sp. 602-2, assembly GCF_011043625.1. Taxonomy (GTDB): domain Bacteria; phylum Pseudomonadota; class Alphaproteobacteria; order Caulobacterales; family Caulobacteraceae; genus Caulobacter. The sequence continues at coordinate 387,685 of NZ_JAAKGT010000004.1, read as the reverse complement.
CCAAAGTCAGGAACTATTAGGAATCTATCGTGATGATCGCCCCACATTGCGGACGGTCCGTGGGCACGGCCGTCTCTTGGAGGGGATTTGTCATGAAGCGCTTTCGACTCGTCGATCTGCCGTTGATCATAAAAATCGGCTTCGCGCCGGCCTTCGCACTGCTGATGCTGGCGGCCATGGCCGTGGGGTCCATCGTGGTGCAGAAGAGCCAGTCGGCGGCGCTGCAGCAGGTCGTCGAGACCGACATGCGCACCAACAGCGAAATCCAGTCGCTGTCGCGCCGCATCACCGACGCTCACGGCAAGCTCTACCAGATCCTGGCCTCCAAGGCCGACCCGATGGCCGCTCCCGCCGGTCCGCGCATCACCGAGCTGCTCGCCGAGTTCGACACCCTGGGCAAGGAAATGAAGGGCCTCTCCGCCCGCCTGCCGGTCTCGGAACGTCCGAAGATCGACGCCCTGGTCAAGGCGCTGGCCGAGTGCCGCAGCGCCGTCGACACCGTCAGCGGCATGGTCGACGTCGACGCGGGCATGGCGATGAGCTTCGCCGGCAGCTTCGAAGACCAGTACGTCAAGATGGCCGCGCAGCTGCAGAAGGTGGTCGACGACGCCGCCAACCGCGCCAAGACGCAGGCCGCCAAGCGCCAGGCCGAGGCCGCCGCCTCGATCAGCATCACCATCGTTCTCTCGCTCATCACCCTGGCCGCCGTCGGCGCCCTGGCGTTCATGACCGTGATGACGACCCGCAAGTCGATCGGCGACATCGCCGGCGCGACCGAGAAGCTCTCCAAGGGCGACAACGGCATCGATCTGGAACGCCTGACTCGTGGGGACGAGCTGGGCGCCATCGTGCGTTCGCTGAAGGTGTTCCGCGACAACCAGCTGCACCTTGAGCAGCTGCGCGCCGAGCAGGAGAAGTCGGCCGCCCTGACCGCCGACGAGCGTCGCGCCAAGGAAGCCGCCGCCGCCGCCGCCGCCCGCGAGAGCGCCCTGGTGGTCAGCTCGCTGGCCGAGGGCCTGGAGCGCCTGGCCCAGGGCGACCTGACCTTCCGCGTCACCGCCGCCTTCCCGGGCGAGTACGCCAAGCTGAAGGACGACTTCAACGGCGCCATCGCCCAGCTGCAGGACACCGTGAAGGTGATCGCCGCCTCCACCGACGGCCTGCGCACCGGCGCCGACGAAATCGCCCACGCTTCGGACGACCTGTCGCGCCGCACCGAGCAGCAGGCCGCCAGCCTGGAAGAAACCGCCGCCGCCCTGGACGAGCTGACCGCCACCGTGCGCCGCACGGCCTCGGGCGCCCGCCAGGCCTCGGACGTGGTCTCGACCACCCGTGGCGAAGCGACGCATTCCGGCCAAGTCGTCCATCAGGCAGTGTCCGCGATGGGCGAAATCGAAAATTCCTCCAAGCAGATCAGCCAGATCATCGGCGTGATCGACGAGATCGCCTTCCAGACCAACCTCCTGGCCCTCAACGCCGGGGTGGAGGCCGCCCGGGCGGGCGAAGCGGGACGTGGTTTCGCGGTCGTCGCCCAGGAAGTCCGCGCGCTCGCCCAGCGCTCGGCCGAGGCCGCCAAGGAGATCAAGACCCTGATCTCGTCGTCGACCCAGCAGGTCTCGGCGGGGGTGAGCCTGGTCGGCCAGACCGGCGAGGCCCTGCAGCGGATCGTGGCGAAGGTCGGCGAGATCGACGCCCTGGTCACCGAAATCGCCGCCTCGGCGGCCGAGCAGGCGACCGGCCTCAACGAAGTCAACACCGCCGTCAACCAGATGGATCAGGTGACCCAACAGAACGCCGCCATGGTCGAGCAATCGACCGCCGCGACCCACTCGCTGAAGGGCGAGACCGGCGAGCTGGTGCGCCTGATCGGTCGCTTCCGCGTGGGTGAAGGCGCGGCCCAACGTTTTGAACGCCCGCGCGAAGCCGACGCCCATGTCGACTCGCCGGCCCGCAACCCCGTCGCCGAGCAACGCGCCCGGCTCGGCGCCTTCGCCCGGCCTGGCCGTGGCGGCGCCGCCGCAGCGGCCGCCCCGGCCAGCGACGGCTGGGAGGAGTTTTGATGACTGTGCTTTCGCTGCCCGAAACGCTTGATCTGAAGGCGTCGGGTCCCCTCAAGGCGGCGTTCCTGGAACGCCGCGGCGATGCGGTCGAGGTCGACGCCGGCAACGTCCGTCGCCTCGGCGGCCTGTGCCTGCAAGTGCTCCTGGCGGCCAAGACCGCCTGGGCGGCGGACGGCAAGTCCTTCTCTATCCGGGCCCCTTCGGAGGCCTTTGTCGAAACCACCCGTCTGTTCGGCGCCGAAGGGGCGCTTCTTTCGGCGGATATCCATGGAGTTCAATCGTGACGCGGACGGTCCTCACGGTCGATGATTCCCGAACGATGCGGGACATGCTGCGCATGGCCCTCGCCGGCGCCGGGTTCAACGTCGTCGAAGCGGTCGACGGCGAGCACGGGCTGGAAGTTCTTTCGGCCCATCGCCCCGACGTGATCATCACCGACATCAACATGCCCAAGCTGGACGGCTTCGGCTTCATCGAGGCGGTGCGGGTCGACGACGACTATCGCGCCATCCCGATCCTGGTGCTGACCACGGAAAGCGACCCGGCCAAGAAGGACCGCGCGCGCCGCGCCGGCGCCACGGGCTGGATCGTCAAGCCGTTCAACCCGGAAAAGCTGGTCGACGCCATCCGCCGCGTCGCGGCCTGACGTCGTTTCCCCCTGCCCGGGGGCACTGAAGACTCTCTCGTTTTAGGAACGTTGGAATGGACGAGTTAGAGGCCATCAAGGTCACCTTCTTCCAGGAGTGCGAGGAACTGCTCGCCGACCTCGAAGGCGGGCTCCTGGCCATGCAGGACGGCAACGACGACGGCGACACCGTCAACGCCGTGTTCCGCGCCGTCCACTCGATCAAGGGCGGCGCCGGCGCCTTCGGCCTCGAGCCGCTGGTGCGCTTCGCCCACGTGTTCGAGACCCTGCTCGACGCCGTTCGTTCCAACGAAGTGCCTGCGACCCCGGACCTGGTGGTGACCCTGCTGCGCGCCTCGGACGTGCTGGCCGACCACGTCAGCTCGGCCCGCGGGCTGGGCGTCGTGGACGAAGCCGTCTCGGCCGCCATGGCCGCCGAACTGAAGGCCTGCACCGACCCGAACGCCGCGCCGGCTCCCGCCGCCGTGGTCGAGGCGCCGGTGTTCGAAGCCGCGCCCGTCGCCGCGCCGGCCGAAGCGCTGATCGGGGCCGACGACGCCCTGGACGACGACGACCTCGGTTTCGACTTCCAGCCGATGACGATCACCATCGACGAGCAGGCGGCTGACGTCGCCGCCGCCGCGGGCAACGTCTGGACGGTGTCGATCCGTCCCAAGTCGGACCTCTACCGCAAGGCCAACGAGACCGCCCTGCTGCTGCGTGAACTGGCGCGCCTGGGCCCGATCGAAGCCACCCTGGACGCCAGCGCCATCCCGCCGCTGGACATGCTGGACGCCGAAGCCGCCTACGCCACCTGGACGGTGCGCCTGGAGACCGAGGAAGACGAGACCGCCATCCGCGAGGTCTTCGAATTCGTCGACGGCGACTGCGACCTGGAAATCACCCGCGGCGAGGGCCTGACCCCCGACGCCGCCCTGGCCGCCCTGCTGGCAGGCGATGCGCCCGCCGCCGTCGAAGCCGCTCCGGCGGTCGTCGCCGAGGCGCCGGCTCCGGTGGTGGTGGTGGAAGCCGCCCCCGAACCCGTCGCCGTCGCGCCGGTCGTCGAGGCCGCCCCGGCGCCCGTCGCCGCGCCGATCGCTCCGGCCGCTCCTGTCGCCGCCTCGGCCCCGGCCGCCGCGCCCGCCGCCAAGGCCCAGCAGATCGACGTCCCGGGTCCGGGCCAGTCGGTGATCCGCGTCGATCCCGAGCGCATCGATCGCCTGATCGACCTGGTCGGCGAGCTGGTCATCAACCAGGCCATGCTGGCGCAGCGCGTCGGCGAATACGGCATCGCCCCCTCCTCCAACCTGGCCATGGGCCTCGACGAGCTGGAACAGCTGACGCGCGAGATCCAGGACAGCGTCATGGCCATCCGCGCCCAGCCGGTGAAGTCGGTGTTCCAGCGCATGCCGCGCCTGGTCCGCGAAGTCGCCAGCATGACGGGCAAGCAGGCCCGCCTGGTGATGGACGGCGAGAACACCGAGGTCGACAAGACGGTCATCGAGCGTCTGTCCGACCCGATCACCCACATGCTGCGCAACGCCATCGACCACGGGCTGGAAAGCCCCGAGGAGCGCAAGGCGGCCGGCAAGAATCCGGAAGGCGTCGTGAAGCTGGCCGCCCTGCACCGCAGCGGCCGGATCGTCATCGAGGTCTCCGACGACGGCAAGGGCATCAACCGCGAGCGCGTCCACTCGATCGCGATCAAGAAGGGCCTGATCTCGCCGGAACTGCAGCTGACAGACGAGGAGATCGACAACCTGATCTTCCTCCCGGGCTTCTCGACCGCCGACAAGATCTCGGACGTCTCGGGCCGCGGCGTCGGCATGGACGTGGTCAAGCGCTCGGTGCAGGCGCTGGGCGGCCGCATCTCGATCACCTCGCGTCCGGGCCAGGGCTCGACCTTCACGCTGAGCCTGCCGCTGACCCTGGCCGTCCTCGACGGCATGGTGGTCGACGTCGCCGGCGAGACCCTGGTCGTGCCGCTGGCCGCCATCGTCGAGAGCCTGCGTCCGAAGCCGGAAGAGGTTCGCCCGCTGGGCCCGGTCGGTTCGGTGCTGGCCGTCCGCGACAGCTTCGTGCCGCTGATCGACGTCGGCCTGACCCTGGGCTACCGCGAGGCCTCGCCGCCGCCGACCGAAGGCGTCGTGCTGCTGGTCGAGGGCGAGGACGGTTCGCGCGCCGCCCTGGTGGCCGACGCCATCCACGGCCAGCGCCAGGTGGTCATCAAGTCGCTGGAGCAGAACTACCAGCAGGTCGACGGCGTCGCCGCCGCGACGATCCTGGGCGACGGCCGCGTGGCCCTGATCCTCGACGTCGATGCGGTGATCAGCCTGCGTCGCCGCGAGCCGCCCCGTCCCGTCGAACCCACCCTGATCGCCGCGGAATAAGCCGATGTCAGAAGAAATCATCACCACCGGCGCCGAACGCCGCGAGCTGATCTCCTTCCGCGTCGGCGACCAGGAATACTGCGTGGACATCATGGCCGTCCGCGAGATCCGCGGCTGGAGCCCGGCCACGACGCTTCCGCAGTCGCCCGGCTACATGCGCGGCGTCATCAACCTGCGCGGCGCAGTTCTGCCGATCATGGACCTGGCCTGCCGTCTGGGCATGCCGATGGTCGAGCCGACCGTCCGCAGCGTGTTCATCGTGGTCAAGGCGGGCGACCGCATGATCGGCATGCTGGTCGACGCCGTGTCGGACATCCTGTCGATCACCGACGACCTGGTTCAGCCGACCCCGGACGTGGCCTGCGACGCCGTTCGCAGCTTCATCCGCGGCATCATTTCCATCGACGGCCGGATGATCAGCGAGATCTCGCTCGATCGCCTGCTGCCCGAACGCGAGGCCCTGGCCGCCTGATGACCTTCGCTTCCGCCCCAACGGATCGCCGCGAAGCCATCGTCGATGGCGAGTTCGCGTTCACGACCCAGGACTTCAAGCGCATCGCCGAAATCCTGTACGGCATGGCCGGCATCAGCCTGCCCGACACCAAGGCCACGCTGGTCTATTCGCGCCTGGCCAAGCGCCTGCGCGCGCTGGGCATGCGCTCGTTCAAGGAATACTGCGCCTTCGTGACCAGCGACCCGGGTCGCGACGAGAGCCAGGAAATGCTGCGGGCCCTGACGACCAACGTCACCCGCTTCTTCCGCGAGCCGCACCACTTCGACGACCTGCGCGCCAACATCCTGGAGCCGATCGCCGACCAGGTGCGCGCCGGCCGCCGCCTGCGTCTGTGGTCGGCCGCCAGCTCGTCGGGCCAGGAGCCCTATTCGATGGCCTTCACGGTGCTGTCGGTTTGGCCCAATGCGGCCGAACTGGACATCCGCATCCTGGGCACCGACATCGACACCAACGTCCTGGCCACCGGCCGGGCCGCCGTCTATGACGAGCACCTGCTGGAAGGCGTGTCGCAATCGATGCGCGGCCAGTATTTCGAGCGTGATCCGAGCGACCGCCGCGCCTGGCGTGTCTGCGAGGCCGCGCGCAGCCTCGTCGCCTTCCGCGAGCTGAACCTCAACGGTCCGTCGTGGCCGATGAAGGGTCCGTTCGACGCCATTTTCTGCCGGAATGTCGTGATCTATTTCGATGAACCGACCCAGGAGCGGGTCTGGAGCCGTTTCGCGCCGCTGCTGGCGCCGGGCGGCAAGCTCTATGTCGGCCACTCCGAACGCGTCGGCGCCAACGTGCGCGGCTTCGAGAGCTGCGGCCTGACCGCCTATCGCAAGACGGGGGTCTGACCATGGCCAAGATTCGCACCCTCGTCGTCGACGACTCGGCGACCATGCGCGGCCTGATCACGGCCGCCCTCAACCGCGATCCCGAGATCGAGGTGGTCGGCGCCGCCGGCGACCCGTTCGAGGCCCGCGGCATGATCAAGGCCCTGAACCCCGACGTCGTGACCCTCGACATCGAGATGCCGAACATGAACGGCATCGAGTTCCTCGAGAAGATCATGCGCCTGCGGCCGATGCCGGTGGTCATGGTCTCGAGCCTGACCCAGGCCGGGGCCGAGATGACCCTGCGCGCGCTGGAACTGGGCGCGGTCGACTGCGTGGGCAAGCCCACCACCGCCACCGGCACCGCCGAAGCCCTGGCCGAAGTCGCCGAAAAGGTGAAGACCGCGGCCCGCGCCTCGGTCCGCACCAAGGCCGACGCGCCCGCCGCTCCGGCCCGCCGCGGCGCCTATCTGCCCTCGGGCGACGTGGTGGCGATCGGCTCGTCGACCGGCGGGGTCGAAGCCCTGCTGACGATCCTGTCGCAGTTCCCCGAGACCTGCCCGCCGACCGTCATCACCCAGCACATGCCGGCCACCTTCACCGCCAGCTTCGCCGCGCGCCTCGACCGCGCCAGCGGGGCCAAGGTGCAGGAAGCCACCGACGGCGCGCTGCTGGAAGTCGGCAAGGTCTATGTGGCCCCCGGCGGCGCCACGCACCTGGAAGTCGTCCGCTCGGCCGGCCTGCGCTGCCGCCTGGTCGCCGGCGACCCGGTCAGCGGCCACCGCCCCTCGGTCGACGTGCTGTTCCGCTCGGTGGCCCAGGCCGTCGGCGACAAGGCCGTCGGCGCGATCCTGACCGGCATGGGCCGCGACGGCGCGCAGGGCCTGCTGCAGATGCGCCAGGCCGGCGCCCGCACGGTGGGCCAGGACGAAGCCAGCTGCGTCGTCTACGGCATGCCGCGCGCCGCCCAAGAAATCGGGGCCGTGGAGAAGCAGGTTTCCCTGTCCTCCATCGGCCAATCCATCCTCGATCTGGCCTCCGCGAGGCGATAGTCCCATGCCCCAAGCAAGCTCCATTTCCGTTCTCGTCGTCGACGATCAGCTGACCATGCGCGCGCTGATCCGCAACGCGCTGCAGCAGATCGGCTTCAAGGACATCCGCGAGGCGCCCGACGGCGAGGAGGCCCTCAAGAACCTCCTGGCCAAGCCGGCCAACCTGGTGATCTCGGACTTCAACATGCCGAAGATGGACGGCCTGGCCCTGCTGCGCGCCGTGCGCTCGCACCCGCCGATCCGCCAGACCGCCTTCGTCATGCTGACCGGCCGCGCCGACCGCGAGCTGGTGCAGCGCGCCGTGCAGTTCGGCGTGAACAACTACTGCGTCAAGCCGTTCACCGTGCAGGGCCTGCGCGACAAGATCGAGCAAGTGTTCGGACAGCTGACATGATCGGCAGGGATTATTCTCACGACGACGAGCTGCGCGCGACCAAGGTCCACGTGACCCAGGGCGAGAGCCATGTCTCGACCGACCCCAACGTGGTGATGACCACGGTGCTGGGCTCGTGCATCGCCGCCTGCATCCGCGACCCCCAGGCGGGCGTCGGCGGCATGAACCACTTCCTGCTGCCCGACGCCGGCGACGGCCGGGGCGGCAGCGGCGGCGACGCGGTGCGCTACGGCGCCTACGCCATGGAACTGCTGATCAACGGCCTCTTGAAGAAGGGCGCCCGCCGCGAGCGGCTGGAAGCCAAGATCTTCGGCGGCGGCAAGCTGTTCGACAGCCTGTCGGACGTCGGCGCCAGCAACGCGGCCTTCGCCGAGCGCTTCCTGCGCGACGAAGGCATCCCGATCGTCTCGTCCAGCGTCGGCGGCGTCTCGGCCCGCCGGGTCGAGTTCTGGCCGGTCACCGGCCGGGTGCGCCAGCGCCTCGTGGCCGTCGACAACGCGCCGCAGGAAGTGCGTCGTCCCGCCCCCATTCCCCAGCCCGCGTCCAACGCCGGCGACCTGGAGCTGTTCTAGTCCTCATGACCGCCCCGTCGACCGCCGCCGCCGATATCCTCGTCTCGCCGGATCACCAGCTTCCGGTGGGCGAGCTGTCGCGCCGGTTGGCGGCCGAACTGGCGGCCGCGGCGACGATCTGCCGCGAGTGCGAGCACGTGGCGGGCGAGCTGGCCACGGGCGGCGCGGCGCTGGAGAACATCACCCGCCTGCAGGCCCTGGACGAGCTGAGCCAACGGCTGCACGGCCTGTCGGACGTGCTGGCCCGCATCAGCCAGCACGCTTCCGGCGAATGGAGCCTGTCGGTCGACCCGCTGCTCGAAGGCCTGGGCCTGGCCGACCTCGTCGTGCGCCTGCGTTCGGACCAGGAGCATTCCGGCTGGGGCGCCGAGGCCGGCGAACTCGACTTCTTCTGAGGCTTCGATGCCCGAGCCGCTCAATCCATCGACGCGGATAAATCTCGAGCGCGCCACCGTGCTGGTGCTCGACGACAACGGCGCGTCCCTCGACATCCTGTCGGGCGTCGTCTCCGGCTTCGGCGTACGCACCCTGCACCGCGCGGAGTCCGTCAGGGACGCCCAGGCGCTGGTGAAGATCCACACCTTCGACCTGATCATCAGCGACGTGCAGATGCCCGAGGTCGACGGCTACGAGTTCATCCAGTGGCTGCGGCGCGAGGCGCCCGAGCAGAACCGCTACGTCCCGGTGATCCTGGTCACCGGCCACACCCGCATCTCGCAGGTGTTCAAGAACCGGGACGCGGGATCCAACTTCACCGTCGCCAAGCCGATCACGCCCAAGATTCTGTTGGAGCGGATCTTCTGGGTGGCGCGCGAGGAGCGAGCCTTCATCGAGTGCGATACGTACATCGGGCCCGATCGACGGTTCAAACACGAGGGGCCGCCGCCGGGGACGGACGGCCGACGCAAGGACGACCTTCAGGGGGAGGTTGGGGATGCCCAGGAGCCCAACATGTCCCAAGAGGAAATCAACAATCTGATGAAGGTCGCGAAGGTGCAGATATGACCGTTCGCAAGTTCCGTCCCCCCAACCGCCTGGCCTCGATGATCAAGGACCGCGGCGGCATCCTGGCCAAGGACGCCCTGGCGGCCGCCGAGGCCAATGTCGAAACCCTGCGCGAAAGCTCGCTGGCGGCCCTGGACGCTGCGCTGGAAGCCATCGAGGCCCGCTTCGGCCCCGGCGCGCCCGACCGTGCGAGCGAGGAGTTCGAGACCCTCTACACCATGACCCTGAAGGTCGTGGACGTGTCCGGCTTCGCGGCCGACGCCGGGGTCGACGAGGCGGCCGTCTCGCTGTGCGCCCTGGTCGACGCCTGCGCAGAAGCGCAGGCTTGGCGCTGGGACGCGGTCGACGTCCACCTGTCGGCCCTGCGCCTGCTGCGCAACGTCGGCGCCAGCCTGCCGGCGGAGCATCGCCGGGGCATGCTCGACGGCCTGCACAAGGTCGTTCAGCGCTGAAATCCACGCTTTCGTAGCGCCGGCGCCACGCTCGCGCCGGTCGTTACAACTGTTACCGGTCCCATCACTTGATGCGTCCTCCGGTGTTTGTTACGCGTTCGTTGCTACCGGTGTCAGAGAACTCCACCAAGGAGTGACACCGGTTTCCAGAATGACGGCCGAGAACGGTCGCGTGGGAAGGACGCGGGACTGTTTCGAAGGCCACGGCGAGGTTTCTCCAAGACCGCGCCGCAACGAAACGAACGGGAGGAGGACAAATGTCTTACGGACATCAAGCGCGCCTGCGCGCTCTGAAGATCAGCGTCTCGGCCGGCGCCGTCGCCATGGCCCTGGCGGCCGCGGGCTCGGCCATGGCCCAGGAAGCCCAGGCCACCACCGAAAGCGACGCCGTCGAGGCCGTTGTGGTCACCGGCTTCCGCAACAGCCTGGCCAAGGCCCTCAACGTCAAGCGCGAGGAAGCCGGGGCCGTCGACTCGATCCTGGCCGAGGACATCGGCAAGTTCCCCGACCTCAACCTGTCGGAATCCATCCAGCGCATCCCGGGCGTCGCCCTGGCCCGCGACGGCGGCGAAGGCCGCCAAATCTCGGTGCGCGGCCTTGGTCCCCAGTTCACCCGCGTGCGCATCAACGGCATGGAAGCCCTGACCACGGCGGGCAGCGCCGACTCGTCGGGCGGCACCAACCGCGGCCGCGCGTTCGACTTCAACATCTTCGCCTCGGACCTGTTCAACTCGATCACGGTCCGCAAGACCGCCGAGGCCACGACGGAAGAAGGCTCGCTGGGCGCCACGGTCGACCTGCGCACCGCCCGCCCGTTCGACTACAACGGCTTTGCGATGTCGGCCTCGGCCCAGGCCGGCTTCAACGACCTGTCGGAGAAGACGACGCCCCGCGGTGCCTTCATGATCTCCAACACCTGGGCCGACGGTAAGCTCGGGGCGCTGTTCTCGATCGCCTACACCAAGCGCAAGACCGTCGAGGAAGGCCACAGCACCGTGCGCTGGGCCACCGGCAACGCCTTCTCGCCGGGCTTCGACGCCCTGCCCCAGACCAGCGGCGCCAATGCCGGCACGCCGGGCCTGGTCAACACCTCGGCCTCGGCCGTGGCCAACAACGCCGCCCTGCACCCGCGCTTTCCGCGCGTCGACCGCTTCCAGAACGACCAGGAACGCCTGGGCGCCACCCTCGCCCTGCAGTTCCAGCCGTTCGAGGGCACGACGATCTCGTTCGACGCCCTCTACGCCGACCTGAAGGGCACGCGCGAGGAATCCTACCTGGAGGCCCCGTCCTTCAGCACCGGCGGCGCCTGCACGGCCGCCAACGCCGCCACCAGCTGCGGCATCGCCGACACCAACGTGGTCTCCTCGACCATCCAGGACGGCGTGATGGTCAAGGGCGTGTTCGACGACGTCGACCTGGCCGTCGAGAACCGCTTCGACAAGCTGCGCACCAAGTTCACGCAGTTCTCGCTGACCGGCGAACACCAGATCAGCGACAACTTCACGATCAACGGCTTCGTGGGCCACTCGGAGTCGGACCACACCAACCCGATCCAGACGACGCTGCGCTTCGACTACTTCAACGTCGACGGCTACGGCTACGACTACACCGACAGCCGCAATCCGAAGTTCAACTACGGCAACGCCACGCTGACCGACCCGACCAAGTGGCGCCTGACCCAGATCCGCCTGCGCCCGCAGACGGCCCTGAACACCTATGACGCCGCCCAGGCCTGGGGCGTCTACAAGCTGAACGACACCTGGACGATCAACGCCGGCCTGAACTTCAAGCAGTACGACTTCGAGACCACCGAGATGCGCCGGACGGTGGGCACGACCACCAACCAGGAAACGGTGATCCCGGCGGCCATCGCGGCCATGTCGCTGGCCAACTTCTCGACCCTGGCCACCCTGGGCGGCACCCAGACCATCATCCCGAGCATCGCCAAGGCGGTCTCGGCGCTCAGCCTCTACGACCAGACCGCCTACGGCGGCGCCTTCCGCCTGGGCTCGGAGCCCTCGCTGGGCAACAACCGCAGCGTCGCCGAAGAGAACCGCGGCGGCTACGCCCAGGCCGACTTCCGCACGGAAGTGGGCGACTGGGGCCTGCGCGGCAATTTCGGCGTCCGCTACGTGAAGACCAAGCAGTACGCCACCGGCTACACCTATGTCGGCGGCGCGCCCGTCGCCATCTCGTCGGGCCGCGAGTACGACGACACCCTGCCGTCGATGAACCTGGTGCTGGAGCCCAGCGAGAACTTCCTGATCCGCTTCGGCGCGGCCAAGGTCATGTCGCGTCCGGACCTCGGCAGCCTGACCCCGGGCTCGACGGTCAGCGTCTCGGGCACCGCCCGCAGCGTCACCGCCGGCAACCCGAACCTGGATCCGTTCCGCGCCAAGACCTTCGACCTGGCGTTCGAATGGTACTTCCAGAGCCAGGCCCTGCTGTCGGTCGCCCTGTTCCAGAAGAACATCGACAGCCTGGTGCAGACGGTCACCACCTCGACCACCTTCACCGGCAACCCGTTCGGCATTCCCGACAGCGTCGCCATCGCCGCCTGCGGCACGACGGTGGGCTGCAGCCCCTCGGCGCAATGGAACTTCTCGACCCCGGTCAACACCGACGGCGGCAAGGTCAAGGGCTTCGAGGTCAACTACCAGCAGCCGTTCAAGTTCCTGCCCAGCTTCCTGGCCAACACCGGCGTGCTGCTGAACTACACCTACGTGAAGTCGGACGTGAAGTACGTGAACTCGGCCGGCGCCGTCGTGGCCTCGACCGACCTGACCGGCCTGTCGCGCAACGGCTACAACGCCACGCTCTACTACGAGGACGCCAAGTGGAGCGCCCGCGTCTCGGCCTCGTACCGCGACCGCTACCTGACCCGCGTGCTGGGCCAGGAGAACACCACGGCCGCGCCGATCCCCTATGACGGCACCAACGAGACCTTCAACGTCGACGCCTCGGTGCAGTACACCCTGAACGACCAGTTCAAGATCACCCTGGAAGGGGTGAACCTGACCGACGAATACCAGGACCAGTTCACCGGCACCCAGAACATGCCGGTGGTCTACCACCACACGGGTCGCGAGATCCTGCTGGGCCTGCGCTACAAGTTCTGATCCGGACTTAGGAAGCGCCCCGCCTTCGGGGGGAGGCGGCGGGAAGGGGCGTCGGCGCAAGCCGGCGCCCTTTTTCGTTGGTCCCATGCGCTCCCCCTGAAGGGGGAGCTGTCGCGGAGCGACTGAGGGGGTCAGTCCGGCCAGAGATCCTGGATGTCGCCCTTGCGGTTGAGCATGTGGGTGGCGCGCTTGATCAGCATCAGCAGGCGCTCGCGCCGGCCTTCGCCGTCATAGGTGAGCGTCGTGCGGGCCAGGCCCTCGAGCATGAAGCGGGCGAGGTCGCGGCTGGCCTGGAAGCGCGGGCCGGCGCCGGCGTGCAGGATCTTCAGGAAGTGGTCGCCGGCCTGGGCGCGGTCGAATTCGGCCTGGGCCGGCGCCAGCAGGGCCTGGATGGCCGGGTCGGTGCGACCGGCGGCCTCCAGCTCGGCGAAGGCCAGGAAGGGCTCGCTCTGCAGGAGGTCCCAGTAGCTGTCGATGGCGTGCTCGGTGACGTCGGCCCCGGCCGGGATGCTGTCGGCGGCGGCGCGGAACAGGGCCGAGCGGGCGGCCTGGACGTGGGCCACCCCGGCCTCGACCAGGGCTTCGCGGGTCGGAAAATGATAGAGCATCGCCCCGCGCGTCAGGCCCGCGGCGTCGGCGATCACCGGGTTGGTGGCCGCGTGGTAGCCGATCTCGGCGAACAGCCGCATGGCGCAGTCGAGGATGCGCGCGCGCGTCTTCAGCGACTTGGGTGTGTCCTTGGCGAGGCGGGCGGCGTCCATCGGGGTCATCTAGTGCGGACGATGCTGCGCTGCAACAGTCGTTTTCCCAATCAATGCAAGGGATCGCGGCGGTTTCAAGTCGTCGCCTGAGCGCCCGCCGCAACGGCGCCGAGTGATCGAAAGTCGAGCTTACCCAACGGCGCCCCGCCCACCAACCCGCCGACCGACCCGCCACTGGCCGCGGCGCCCTGCCGCTCCCGGCGCCGAACCCGGACGGTTTCATCAAAGCGACATGCAATCAGCTTATCCGGCTGGCTGTTCTCGCTTGGGGAAAGACGGTCGTCGCGGGGGCGGCCCGTCACAGCGCTGGGGAGCCGTCATGGCCGCCGACACCGAGATCCGCCGCTATCGCAGCATCTTCATCAGCGACATCCACCTGGGCACGCGCGGCTGCCAGGCCGAGCTGCTGCTGGACTTCATCCGCCACGTGGAATGCGACAAGCTCTACCTCGTCGGCGACATCGTCGACGGCTGGAAGCTGCGCAGCGGCTGGTACTGGCCCCAGAGCCACAACGACGTGGTGCAGAAGATCCTGCGCCTGGCCCGCAAGGGCGTCGAGGTGATCTACGTCCCCGGCAACCACGACGACCGCGTGCGCGACTTCTGCGGCACCCACTTCGGCGGCGTGGTGGTGGCCCGCGACGTGATCCACGAGGCCGCCGACGGCAAGCGCTACCTGGTGGTCCACGGCGACGAGTTCGACGGCGTCGTGCAGCACGCCAAGTGGCTCGCCTTCCTCGGGGATTGGTCCTATAGAACCATCCTCATGCTGAACACCTTGCTCAACCGCGCGCGGCGGAGGATGGGGTTCGGCTACTGGAGCCTCTCGGCCTACCTGAAGGTCAAGGTGAAGAACGCGTTGCAGTTCATCGAGAACTTCGAAGCCGCCGTCGCCGACGAAGCCCGTCGCCGCGGCGTCGACGGCGTCATCTGCGGCCATATCCACAAGGCCGAGATGCGAGAGATCGACGGTATTCTTTACGTCAACGACGGTGACTGGGTTGAAAGCTGCACCGCTCTGGTGGAGCATATGGACGGCCAGCTCGAAATCCTCGAATGGTCCAAGATGAGGTCCTGGTCGGTGATCGACCGGGCCCGGGCGCTCGCCGTCGAGCCCCCGTTGCCGGAGCCTGCCGCCGCCTGATGCGGATACTTCTCGCCACCGACGCATGGGAACCGCAGGTCAACGGCGTGGTTCGGACCCTCACCAAGGTGATGGCCGAGCTTCGCGCCATGGGCCATGAGGTGGACGTGGTCAGCCCTGACCAGTTCCCCACCTTCCCGCTGCCCACCTATCCCGAGATCAAGCTCGCGATCGGCGCCTACGAGCCGGTGCAGGAGCGCTTCAAGTCGTTCGAGCCCGAGGCGATCCACATCGCCACCGAGGGTCCGATCGGCCTGGCCGCGCGCCGCATCTGCCTGGAATGGAAGCTGCCGTTCACGACCAGCTACCACACGCGCTTTCCCGAGTACGTCTCGGCCCGCCTGCCGCTGCCGCTGGCGGCCGGCTACACCTACATGCGCTGGTTCCACAAGCCGTCGGGCCGCCTGATGGTGGCCACGCCCACCATGCGCGACGAGCTGGTGCGCCACGGCTTCCGCAACATCTCGCCCTGGTCGCGCGGCGTCGACACAGACGTCTTCAAGCCGCGCGCCGAAGGCGAACCGGACCTGTTCGAGGGCCTGGCCCGGCCGATCTTCCTCAATGTCGGCCGCGTGGCCGTGGAGAAGAACATCGAGGCCTTCGCCAGCCTCGACCTGCCGGGCACCAAGGTCGTCATCGGCGATGGTCCCCAGCGCGAGGAACTGGCCGAGAAGTATCCCGAGGTGAAGTTCCTGGGCGCCAAGTTCGGCGACGAGCTGGCCCGCCACTTCGCCTGCGCCGACGTCTTCTGCTTCCCGTCCCTGACCGACACCTTCGGCCTGGTGATCCTGGAGGCCATGGCCGCCGGCGTGCCGGTGGCGGCGTTCTCGGCTCCCGGCCCGATCGACATCATCCCCGGCTCCGGCGCCGGCGTGCTGGCTCCCGGCCAGACCGACGGCCTGCGCGAGGCGTGCCTGGCATGCCTGGACATCGACCACGCCGCGGTGCGCAAGTTCGCCGAGGGCTTCTCGTGGCGCGCCTGCGCCGAGGAGTTCTTCAAGAACCTGCAGCCCTACCCCGAACCGGAAAAGACCCGCTTCTGGCGGCGCCTGCGCCGCCTGGCGCGGATCCGGCGCAAGACGGCGGCCTGAACCCCCAATCCTCCCCCTGAAGGGGGAGGTGTCGGCGAAGCCGACGGAGGGGGAAGCAGCCTGTGAGCCAGCGCCCCCTCGTCGTCAGCAGGAACTTCCCCCTCCGGCCCTTCGGGCCACCTCCCCCTTCGGGGAGAGGGTCCAGAGTCCCCTACTCCTTCCACCGCAGGATCAGCTGCCCGCCGCGGACCTCGTAGGAGTCCAGGGTGTTGAGGAAGCTCATGCCCAGCAGCGAGGCGCTCATCGGGGCCTGGTTGACGTCCATGGGGAAGCGGTCGCGGCGGATCGGGCCGATCTCCAGCCGGTCGGCGGTCCACGACGCGCCGTAGCCCAGGCCGTTGGCGGTCTCGCTGGTCTGGTCGTAGCGCAGTCCGGCCATGTCGATCCCCACCCGCTGGGCGTCGGCGGGGCTGAGCACGGTGTTGGTGGCGCCGGTGTCGACCAGGAACAGCACCCGCTGGCCGTTGACCAGGCCGACCACGACGAAGGCGCCGCTGGCGTCCTGAGCCACGCGCAGCTCGCGCTCGCCCGTGGCCACGGCCGAACCGGGGGCCAAAGCCAGGCGCAGGCGCTGGGGCGCCTGGGCCAGTTCGGCGCGATAGAGATAACCAGTGGCCAGCACGACGACGATCGCCGCCCACAGCGCCGCATAGCCCAGGCCGTGCAGCGCCTGGCGGCGGGTGGCCCGCATCAGGCCGGTGGACAGCGCCAGCGCCAGGACGACGCCCCACACCAGATAGAAGCGGTCGTCGCCCCGGCTGACCGACCAGGGCGAGGCGCGCAGCAGGACCAGCAGCAGGGCCAGCCCCGCTCCGACCACGACCAGCCAGACCAGCCAGCGACGCCATGAGGCGCGCGCGGACGGCGGCGACTGCGGTTCGGGCGGCGGCTCGCCGCCCCAGGGCCCCGGATGGCTCAACGCCCTACCCTCGCGACGCCGTCAGTCGTCGTCGCCCTCGCGGCCCTTGCCAGCCTTGAGGATGACCTTGTCGATGCGCGAGCCGTCCATGTCGACGATCTCGACGTCGAAGGCGCCCAGGTGCAGGATCTCGCCCTCGGCCGGGATGCGGCCCAGGCGGTCGAGGATCAGGCCGGCCACGGTGTGATAGCCGCCCTCGGCCTCGAAGTTCTCGCCCAGGGCGTCGTTGAGCTCCTGGATGTCGAGGCGGGCGTCGACCAGCCAGCTGCCGTCCTCGCGGCGCAGGATCCGGCGCTCGCCCTCGTCGTGATCCTCGGGGAAGTCGCCGGCGATCATCTCCAGGAGGTCGATCGGGGTGATGACGCCCTGCACCGAGCCGAACTCGTCGACCACCAGAGCCACGTGCAGCGAGGTCTGCTTGAAGACGGCCATGGCGCGCAGCAGCGACATGGTCTCGGGGATGGCGATCGGCTGCTGGATGTGGGCGCGCAGGTCCAGCGGCTCGCCGCCGAGGCAGGCGTCCAGCAGGTCCTTCTTCAGCACCACGCCGATCTCGCCGTCGAGGTCGCCTTCCAGGGCCACGACGATGCGCGAATAGGGGCACTCGCGCACCTCGGCCAGGACGGCCTCGGGCTCGTCGGACAGCGAGATCCAGTAGAGGTCGCGGCGCGGGGTCATGGCCACGCGCACCGGCCGGTCGCCCAGGCGCAGCACTTCCTGGATCATCGAGCGCTCTTCCGGCTCGATCAGGCCCGCGTCGGCGCCTTCGGCCAGCACGGTCTCGACCTCCTCGGAGGTGATGCCGCTGTTGCGCTCGTCGCGCACGCCCATCAGCTTGAGGATGGCGGCGGTCGACACCGTCAGCAGGGTCACGAACGGGCGCAGCACAGTGGCCACCAGGGCCAGGAACGGGGCCATGGCGCGGGCGATGGTGTCGGGGAAGATCAGGGCCAGGCGCTTGGGCACCAGCTCGCCCAGGATCACCGAGACGTAGGTCAGGCCCACGACGACGATGGTGGTGGCGATGATCTCCGAATGCGGGCCGATCACCGGCTGCGGCTCCAGCCACTTGTCCAGAGCGCCGGCGATGGTGGCCTGGCCGTAGGCGCCGGCCAGGATGCCGATCAGGGTGATGCCCACCTGCACGGCCGAGAGGAAGCGGGTCGGGTGCTCGGCCAGGGACAGGGCGATCTTGGCCCCGCGGTCCCCTCTGTCGGCCTGGCTCTGTAGTCTGGCCCGGCGCGCGGAGACCACCGCGAGTTCGGACATGGCGAAAACCCCGTTCAGCAGAACGAGGAACAGAACGACGGCGAGCGCGAGGAGTATCATTGTCCCTAGGGGCAAGTGACGCGGCGCCGGACGGCGGCCACGGCCCAGACTTTCATTACGCGGCGCGGGCGGACCAGGGCGCACTATACAAAAGAAAACGCCACGGCCCATAGGACCGCGACGCAATCTTCGGTCGCGGAGCGAAAACCGCTCCGAAAAGCGCCCCTTTCTACGAGGCCGGACGAGCCATCGCGGTCTTCTTGGCCACCACGTCCTTCTGGGCCTGGTGCTGGCCGGGCGGCAGCGGGATCAGGCCGCGGCCCTGCAGGTAGCCGCCGCGACCGGTGGCGGCGTCGGAGGTGAACTCCTTGAGGAAGTCCTCAAGGCCCGGCGTGACGCCGATGTTGGACTTCTTGACGTAGATGAACAGCGAGCGCGACAGCGGGTAGGAACCGTCGGCGATGGTCTGGGCCGAGGGACGCACGCCGTTGATCGAGGCGCCCTTGATCTTGTCCATGTTCTCTTCGAGGTAGGACCAGCCGAAGACGCCCAGCGCGCCGGGGGTCTTGGTCAGGGTGCCGACCAGGGCGTTGTCGTTCTCGCCGGCGTCGATCCAGCCGTCGTTGCGCAGCGGGTCGACCTTGGCCTTGAACAGCTTCTCGTTGTCCGAGCGGATGGCGTCGATCGACGGGAACTTGCGGGCGCCGGCCTCGATGGCCAGCTCGACGAAGGCGTCGCGGGTGCCCGAGGTCGGGGGCGGGCCGTAGACCAGGATCTTGTTGCCCGGCAGACCGCCGCCGACGTCGTCCCAGCTGTTGGTGGTGTTCTTCACCCACTGGCCGCCCTTGTAGACGTTGGCCGCCAGGCCCAGGAACAGCTGCTCGGTCTTGAAGTTGTAGTCGGCGCCGTCCTTGTCGGTGGCGACCACGATGCCGTCGAAGCCGATCTTGATCTGGATGATGTCCTTGACGCCCTTGGCGGCGCAGGCGTCGAACTCGCTCTTCTTCATCGGACGCGAGGCGTTGGCGATATCGGGGAAGCCCTCGCCCGCGCCGCCGCAGAACAGCTTGATGCCGCCGCCGGTGCCCAGGCTCTCGACCTTGGGGGCCTTCTTGCCGGACTTCTTGGCGAAGTTCTCGGCGGTGCGGGTGGCGAACGGAAACACGGTCGAGGAGCCGGCGGCCCAGACATAGTCGCGGGCGGCGTGGGCGGGAACGGCGGCCAGGCCCGACAGGGCGACGGCGGCGGCCGCGCAGGACAGGAGCTTCTTCATCTTGGATTTCCTGACAGGGAAAGGATGGAGCCGGGCGCGCGCGTCTGGCTCGCCCGGCGAGACGCGGTCCTAGAAGTCCAGCTGAGCGCGCAGCTGGAACTGCTTGATGCTGTAGTCCTGGTTGGCGCCGAAGTTGTCGACGTCGCCGTCGGTGTAGTTGGCCTGGAAGCGCACGTACGAGGTCGGATAGTAGTTCAGGCCGAAGGTGACGCCCTTGTACTCGCCGGCCTGCGAGGTGGCAGGCTTGGTCTTCAGGGTCTCGTAGGCCTCGGTGGTGTCGGCGATGTCGTAGCGCAGGGCCAGTTCGACGCCGCCCCAGCCGCCGGCGGTGACCGGGTTGAGGATCTTGGGGCGTTTGAACTCGCCGGCCATGGCGTCGTAGTTGCGCATCTCGCCCGTCGGCCAGAAGGTCACGTAGGCGTAGCCGACCTTGATCTTCGGATCGCCGCCGACGGCCGCGCCGCCCAGGCGGGTGACGTCGATCGAGGCGTACTCGCCCTGCACCGAGAACGGCCCGTGCACATAGGCGCCCTCGAAGGCCAGGGTGTTGTCGCGATTGCCGATGCCGCCCGAGGTGTAGAAGGTGGCGTTGCTGTAGGCGGTGTTGGTGCGGCCGCTGTAGACAAAGGCCCCTTCGTCGCCGCGATTGCGGTAGCGGTAGGACAGCGCCAGGTGCAGCTTGTCGAGGTCGCCATTGACCGGCGCCCAGTGGGCGCGGGTGGTCAGGGTCAGGCGTTCCTTGGAGTCGGCGTTGGCGTTGGCCAGGTCGACGGTGTTGATCGGCGCGCCCTGCACCGCGCCCGTCAGGCTGTAGTTCAGGCCCTGATACTTGGCCACCACGCCCAGCAGGTAGGAATCGACGCCGAAGTCGCCGTAGGGACCACGGTCCATGAAGGTTATGAAGCGGGTCGAGGTCAGGTTCTCGAGGCCGGCGGCCTTGATGTTGCCGAACAGCAGCGAGACCGGCTCGCTTGGCTTGTACTCGATGACGACGTCGTCCCAGGCCCAGGCGCCGCCGTTCACGGCGCCGCCCTCGGCCTTGTAGGCGAAGTAGTTGTTCAGCTTGCCCTCGACGCCGAGGAAGACCTGGCGGCCGCGCACGTTGCGGGTGTCGAAGTCGCCGCCCGGGCCGTCGCGCTCGACGTCCTGGAACACGGCGTCCAGCAGGATCCGACCACGGACCTTGAAGGCCACATCGTCATTGGAGAATTGCGGAGATCCGCTCCACTTGACGCCCAGGTCCTGGGCTTGGGCGGCGGCGGCGAGGCCCAGGGCGAGCGAAAAGCCCAGCGCCGAGCGGGAAAGCAAAGAGGCACTGACACTCATTACGAGACACCCCCCTCTAGGTTTTGCGCCTGTTTTCCCGAGCCCCTCGCGGGCGGGATAACGACGTTCTGGGGCTTTAACGGGGGCTCGTGACGGTTCGGACACCGATTTAAGACAAGTCGGCGACAACTGATTTTTGTTCGATGAACTGTGATATCGCCAACGCGAACGGGGCGCCGGCGGCGCGGCGAAACCTCCGCTCACAGACGGACCGGTCCCTCCTGGAGGCTCTGGCCGGGCGCCGGAAAAGCAGAAGGGCGGCCCGTCGCCGGGCCGCCCTCGCCTTGTCTCGAAACCTTGCGTTCCGCCCCCGGAAGACCCGGGGGCGGACCATCCGGTCCTAGTACTTCACGCGCAGTTCCAGCCCGTAGGTGCGGGGCGGGTTGAAGTTGGCGTAGTCGCCGATCGTACCGCGGTTGGCGGCCGAGATGCGGTAGATGTGCTCTTCGTTGAGCAGGTTGCGCGACCACAGCGACAGGCTGGCCGAGGCGGCGCCGTCAGCCATGCTGATGTCGGCCAGGGTCAGGTTGCCGTTGACGATGAAGCTGCTGTCGGTCTTCACCGCCACGTATTCGGTCCGCGAAGCGGTCGCCGAGGTGTCGGCGAACTCGGTCTGGAACGAGTACTGGGCGTCGGCGTAGTTGGCGTCCAGGTGGGCGCGGAAGGTCATCGAACCGACCGGCTTCTTGTAGTCGATATAGGCCGAGGCGGCGTTCGGCGGCGTGTAGACCACGTTGACCGGGAACGGCGTGCCCTGCGGAACCACCGAGTTGCCGGTGAAGGGGAACGGCGCGTCCGGCACCTTCACGTCGGTGTAGGCGTACGAGAAGCCGACCAGGATGTCGTCGGTCAGCTTGGCCGTGATGTCGGCCTCGAAGCCGCGGATCTTCGAGGTGCCCGGCGCATTGCGGGTTTCCTCGGTGTGCGCGCCCTGGGTCGGGCTGCCGGGGGTGGTGTCGACGTTGTCGAAGTCGATCTGGGTGTCCTTGCGGTCCATGGCGTAGGCGGCCAGGTTCACGCGCAGACGGTTGTCCAGCAGGTCCATCTTGGCGCCGACTTCATACGACTTCACCGTTTCCGGATCGAAGGCCTGGAAGTTCGACGAACGGGCGTTGGCGCCGCCGGCGCGGTAGCCGGTCGAGAACTTGGCGTAGAGGTTGATGTTCTCGGCGGCGTCGTAGGCGACGTTGATCATCGGGTCGAAGCGACCCTTGTCGTAGTCGAACTTGAAGTTCGTGGCCTTGCCGTTGACGATGTAGAGCGTGCCGTCGCGGGTGTCCTTGGTGTAGCGGCCGCCGAGCGTCAGGTGCAGGGCGTCCATCGACGGCGGGGTGTAGGTGCCCTGGCCGTAGACCGCGTAGCTCTCGGCGTCGGCTTCCGAAGCGCGGGTGATGAAGCGCGTGCCGCGCTGCCAGCCGGCGGTGCCCGCCGCGGCCTTCGAGGTGCCGTAGGCCGAGCGGATCGTGTAGGCGGTGCCGTCGGCGTTCCACTGGTTGGTGAACGGCGTGGCGGCCGATTCCTTCACGTGTTCCTTGAAGTAGTAGAGACCGCCGACATAGGTGAAGTTGTCACCGAAGTCGCCGACCAGCTGGAACTCCTGGCTGAACTGGCGCTGATAAAGGTCCGACAGGCTGTAGCGGCCGAAGTTGGCGTTCGGCGCGAAGACGTTGCGCGACTCGATGCCCGAGTTGTCCCACTGGTTGGTGGCGACGGCGCGGGCGGCGGTGATCGAGCGCAGTTCGAGGTTCGGCGCGAAGCGGTACTTCAGGTTGGCCATCAGGCCGCCCGTCTCGTCTACGCTGGGCTGCTGGATCGTGCCGATGTCCGAGACCGACTGGCGGTCGGTGCGGACCTTCACCAGCGGCGACAGCGGGTTGATCGTGCCGGCCGGAGCGCTGGCGGCGGCCAGCATCTCGGCCTGGGTGCGGACGCGCTTGCCGTAGGGGTTGTAGCTGACCAGCTGGCTGAAGAACGGCGTGTTCTCGTCCTTGGCGTAGTCGAAGGCGACCAGGGCGCTGAACTTGTCGTTCGGGCGGTACAGACCGCTGATGCGGCCGCCCTTGCGGTCGTACTGGTTCCAGCCGGCCTGGCCTTCCAGCGGGTTCTTGGTGGTCGGGTCTTGGTGCTGGAGCAGCGCGTCGACCTTCACCGACAGGTTGGCGAACTCCTGGAAGTCCTGGTGCAGTTCACCGGTGTAGGAGCCGTAGTTGCCGAAGCCGGCGACGACGCGGCCGCCGAACTCGCCCGTCGGGGCCTTGGTGACGATGCTGAGCGCGCCGCCCTCGGTGTTGCGGCCGAACAGCGTGCCTTGCGGGCCGCGCAGCACCTCGATGCGCTCCAGGTCAAGCAGGGCGGCGTTCAGGCCCTGCTGGCGGCCCAGATAGACGCCGTCGATATAGACGCCGACGCCCTGGTCGCGGGCGGTCTGGTTGGCGTCGAACGGCACGATGCCGCGGATGCCGATGGTCAGGGCCGACTGGCGGGCCTCGAAGGTGGCGACGCGCAGCGACGGGATGGCGCCGTCCTGCAGGCTGATCAGGCTTTCGGCGTGGCGGTCGGCCATGGCCGTGGCGCTCAGCACCGAGATGGCGATCGGCGTGTTCTGGAGGTTGGTTTCGCGCTTGGTGGCGGTGACGACGACGTTGTCCAGCGCGGTGGCGTCATCGGCAGGCGCGGCGGGCGCGACATCGGCGGCGTACGCAACTTGCGCCGTGGCGAGCATGAGGACGGCGATGGCCGCGCCTTCGAAATACTTACGCATGAATGTGTACCCCTTCTTGGTGGGGCGGGGGATAAAACGCCAGCGATGACGCTTCGGCGACACCAATATGTATGTTTCAAGACGTGATAAATTTGCGCCACAGCCGATACAGGCCGCCGCACTCATGCATAAATTGTAGATAACAACGTTCGTTTTTGACGGACGATACTAGATCTGAAACCGCCGGTTCGCCCTAGAGACCTTCGCCCGCCGCCCATGGCGGATTCGCCGACTTAAAAGCCCCGGATGGCGCGGCGATATACTTGAGGACACGGGCAGTCATGCTCGCGAAATCTTCGCCGCGAGATGGGCGCGAGCGCTCCGTCCCCGCCAAAGCCGCCGGACGGCGCGCGGGCTTGGCGGGTGACACAAAACCGTCGCTGGAAATTTCAAAGGCGAAGCGGCGCGCGACGCCTACAGCAGGCGCGAACGGATCGCCTGCGACAGCAGGTCGATCATCGACACCGCCACCACGATGACCAGGACGATGCAGCCGGTCTGGTCGAACTGGAAGGCGTTGATCGAGTCGATGAGGATCTGGCCGATGCCGCCGGCCCCGATCAGGCCCAGCACGGTGGCCGAGCGGGCGCTGCTTTCGAAGCGATAGAGAGCGTAGCTGGTCCACAGCGGGGCCACCTGCGGGATCACGCCCCAGACGATCTCCTGCAGCTTGACCGCGCCGGTGGCGCGCACGCCCTCGACCGGCCCCTTGTCGATCGACTCCACGGCCTCGGCGAACAGCTTGGCCAGCACGCCGCCGGTGTTGAACATGATCGCCATGACGCCGGCGAACGGCCCCAGGCCCACGGCGGTGATGAAGATCAGCGCCACCACCAGGTCGGGGATCGAGCGGATCAGGTCGAGCAGGCGGCGCACCGGCTGCTGGATCCACCAGGGCGTGATGTTGCGGGCGCCGAGAATGCCCAGCGGCACGGCGACGAGCACGGCCAGCGCCGTGCCCCACAACGCCATCTGGATCGTCTCCCACATCTTGGCGACGAACAGCGACCAGTCCATCGCCAGGAAGGCGTCCAGATCGGTGAAGGCCGAGAAGAAGCCGCGCGCGAACTCGCGCATGCGCTCCGAACCGGCGAACAGCTCGGGGAACTTGTCGATCTCGGCCGGCTTGAAGCTGATGATCAGCAGCAGCGCCACGCCGCCCCACAACAGGACGTCGAAGGCGAGCGCCGAGGTCGAACGCTTCGGCGGGGCCGGGATCGGAGCGTCGCTCATCGTCAGTTGGCGGGCAGGCCGGCCTTGGCCTCGGCGGCCAGGCGTTCGGCGCGGATGCCGTCCAGCTTCTTCTGGGCGTCGGCGATCTTGGCCGCGTCGCCGCCTTCCTTGGCCAGGCCGAAGTTCTCCAGCGCCTCCATCTCGCGCACGGTCAGCAGATGGGAATCGTCGGCCGGCTTGAAGCCCCCGATCGACAGGCGCTTGAGGTTCTCGCGCTGCTTGGCGGCCTCGGGCGTGTCGCCCTGGGCGTAGGTCAGGAAGAACTGGCGCAGCTTTTCCTTCACGACCGGGTCGAGGTCCTTGCGCCAGATGATCGGGTCTTCCGGCAGGGTCGGCGACTCCCAGATCACCTTGACCTTCTCGGACTGGCCGTCCTTGCGCTCGGCGTTCAGGCGCAGGCTGGTGGAATTGTTGGTGGCCGCGTCCAGCTTGCCGTTGGCCACGGCGAACAGGTTGCTCTGGTGGTTGCCGGTCAGCACCTGCTTGAAGCAGGTCTCGGGCTTCTTGCCGGCCGGGATGAACACATAGGTCATCGGCGCCAGGGTGCCCGAGGTCGATTTCTTGTCGCCGATGCCGAAGTTCAGCGACTTGTCGCACTTCAGAAGCTGCTCGAGGGTCAGCTTGCTGTCCTTGGGGACGATGATCACCGACTTGTAGCCATCAACGCCCGAGGGGTCGAAGGTGCGGGCGAAGACCTCGCCGTTCGAGCGGCGCACGGCCTCCAGGCCCGACTGGTTGGAGAACCAGCCCAGGTCGGTCTGCTTGGCGCCCATGGCCACGATCAGCGAGGAATAGTTGGTCGAGAAGAACGGCTTCACCTTGAGGCCGGTCTGCTTTTCCATGTCCTCCAGGATGGGCTTCCAGTAGCTCTCCATGTTCTGGGCGGACTCGGTCGACAGGATCGAGAAGCTGACCGTGTCCTTGGCTGCGGGCGCCTCGGACGGGCCCGAGCAGGCGGCGAGGGCCAGGCCGGACAGCATCAGGCCGGCGATCAGGCTGCGGCGGATCATTGCGGGGCTCCTTCCCAGAACACGTCCTCGAATTCCGGGCCGTAGATTTCGATGAGCTTGTCACGGTCCAGCGCGTCGGCCGGGCCGTCATAGACCTTCTGCCCCGCCTTCAGGGCCACGACCCGGTCGCAGTAGCGCAGGGCGTAGTCCACCTGGTGCAGGGTGACGATGACGGTCAGGCCGTCGCTGGCGTTCAGGTCGCGGAGGATCTCCATGACCTTGCGCGCCGACACGGGGTCGAGCGAGGCGACCGGTTCGTCGGCGAGGATGATCTTGGCCCTCTGGACGAGGGCGCGGGCGATGGCGCCGCGCTGCTGCTGGCCGCCCGAAAGTGTGTTGGCGCGCTGGCCCGCATAGTCAGAGATGCCCACGCGGTGCAGGGCCGCCATGGCCGCCTCGCGGGTCTCTCTGGGCCAGGCGCCGAACAGGCCGCGCACCAGCGGGATGCGGCCCAGCGATCCCAGCGCCACGTTGCTGAACAACGACAGCCGGCCGACGAGGTTGAACTGCTGGGCGATGAAGCCGATGCGGATGCGCGCCTTGCGCACCTGGTCCGAAACGCGGCCCTTGGCCTGGACGGGACCGCCGAAGGCGGTGATCACGCCCTCGCCCCCATTTTCTTCACTTGGAGGGTCGATGGTCTGCAGGCCGTCGATCGAGCGCAGCAGGGTCGACTTGCCCGAGCCCGAAGGACCGATGAGCGCAATCATCTCGCCCCGCGCCACGTCGAGCGAAACGGCGTTGAGGGCCTTCCGCGACCCGAAGGTCTTGGATACGGCGCGGATCGAGAGAACAGGGTCCGACGTCATGGTCGGGACGAATCCTTAACGTGGTTTCCAGCGCGGGCAAATCCGTTCCCTGCTTTGCTGCGTGCACGCAACGGATTTGTGACGCCCGGTGGATCAATTCGTCTCGGCGGTCTCGTTCAAAAGGGACTTTACATCCCCGGAAATCGCCCCTATTTCGCACGGCTCCGGCGGACCCGAAGTCCTCTAAAGCGCTGCTAACGCCGGCCTGGGTTTAACTTCCAACAGGGGGTTACGTGCATTGTCCACGTACCACACGCCCCTGGACCTGGTCCGTGAGCGGTCACCGGAACGTCCTGTCGCACTCGTGCGACCGGACGCGGTGTCGGTAGCGGCGCGCTGGTTCCAGTCTGAATTCAAAGGCGACGTTTTCTACGCGGTGAAGGCCAATCCTTCCCCGTGGGTGATCCGCGAGCTGGCCAGCGCCGGCGTGCGGTCGTTCGACGTCGCGTCCGTGGCCGAGATCGAGCTCGTGGCCGAGCACGCTCCCGGCTCGCGCATGGCCTTCATGCACCCGGTCAAGAGCCGGCGCGCCATTTCGGCCGCCTATTTCGACCACGGCGTGCGCACCTTCTCGTTCGACACGCACGAGGAGCTGGCCAAGATCATCGACAGCACCGGCCAGGCCAAGGACCTGAACCTGATCGTCCGCATGGGCGTGCAGGCCGAAGGCGCGGCCTATTCGCTGTCGGGCAAGTTCGGCGTCGATCTGCACAACGCCCCGGCCCTGCTGCTGGCGGCGCGCCGCTCGACGCAGGACCTGATGGGCGTGAGCTTCCACGTCGGCAGCCAGTGCATGCGCCCCACCGCCTACCAGGCGGCGATGGCCCAGGCCTCGCGGGCGCTGGTTCGCGCCGGCGTGCTGGCCGACGTCGTCGACGTGGGCGGCGGTTTCCCGTCGATCTATCCGGGCATGGTCCCGCCGGATCTGTCGGAATACCTGGCGGCCATCGACCGCGGCTTCGCCGAGATGATGGTCCACGAGACCACCGAGCTGTGGTGCGAGCCGGGCCGCGCCCTGTGCGCCGAGGCCTCGTCGCTGCTGGTCAAGGTCGAGCTTAAGAAGGGCGACGCGCTCTATCTGAACGACGGGTCGTACGGCTCGCTGTTCGACGCCGCGCACATGAAGTGGCCCTTCCCGGTGAAGCTGTACCGCAAGAACGGCGAAGTGGTGGAAGAGGGCCTCAAGCCCTTCCGCTTCTACGGCCCCACCTGCGACAGCGTCGACCACATGCCCGGCCCGTTCTGGCTGCCGGAAAGCGTGGACGAAGGCGACTACATCGAGATCGGCATGCTGGGCGCCTATGGCGTTGCGATGTCGACCCGCTTCAACGGCTTTGGCGAGACCGACACCGTCGAGGTGCAGGACGCGCCGATGGCCTCGATGTACGGCCTGGCCAAGCGTTCGATCCCGGTGGTCCGCACCGAGGCCGAGGAACGCAAGGTCGTGCGCTTCTCGCGTCCCAAGGGCGCGGCCGGCAAGCGCAAGCGCCGTCGCTGATTTGAGTGTCGACCACCGTGCGTCCTTCGAGGCTCGCCGGTGGCTCGCACCTCAGGATGAGGACCTCCTTGCACTGACTTCCTCATCCTGAGGCGCCCGCGCAGCGGGCCTCGAAGGACGCACGACGCGAAATCGTCACTAAGCACTTTGAAGTTTCTGAGTTAAACCGCGCGCCGCGCTCGACGTTATGACGACGTCGAGTGCGGTTCGCATTTTCCACCTGCCGGTCGCTCCGTCCCGGCAGATGGCCTTGTTCCAACGACGGGCGTCCAAAGTCAGGGAAACCGAAGCGATGAACGCTCCCGTTCCGAACAACCAGAAGGCCGAGCTGCTCCAGAACGTCGTCGAGCACGTCGACATCACGAGCTACGACGCCCGTCCGATCATCGACTCCATGCGCAAGATGTCGTTCAGCTCGCGCGACACCGCCCGCGCCGCCGATATCTTCAACATGGCCCTGGCCGACAAGGGCTGCTCGACCTGGCTGATCCTGGCCGGTTCGACCTCGGCCGGCGGCTGCATGCACGTGTACCGCGACATGGTGAAGAACGGCATGATCGACGCCGTGGTCGCCACCGGCGCCAGCATCGTCGACATGGACTTCTTCGAAGCCCTCGGCTTCAAGCACTATCAGGCCGCCGGCCCGGTGGACGACAACGTCCTGCGCGACAACTACATCGACCGCATCTACGACACCTACATCGACGAAGAAGAGCTGCAGGCCTGCGACCACACGATCCTCGAGATCTGCAACCGCCTGGAGCCGCGCGGCTATTCCTCGCGCGAGTTCATCTGGGAGATGGGCAAGTGGCTGTCGGAAGGCAACGCCAAGAAGGAAGGCAGCCTGATCCAGACCGCCTACGAAGAAGGCGTGCCGATCTTCTGCCCGGCCTTCGTCGACAGCTCGGCCGGCTTCGGCCTGGTCAAGCACCAGAAGGAAAAGATCGCCGAGAAGGCGCCCTACCTGATGATCGACGCCGTGGCCGACTTCCGTGAACTGACGGACGTCAAGATCGCCGCCGGCACCACCGGCCTGTTCATGGTCGGCGGCGGCGTTCCGAAGAACTTCGCCCAGGACACCGTCGTCTGCGCCGAGATCCTCGGCGTCGAAGCCGACATGCACAAGTACGCCATCCAGATCACGGTGGCCGACGTGCGCGACGGCGCCTGCTCGTCCTCGACCCTCAAGGAAGCCGCCTCGTGGGGCAAGGTCTCGACCACCTACGAACAGATGGTCTTCGCCGAAGCCACCACCGTGGTTCCGCTGATCGCCAGCGACGCCTACCACCGCGAAGCCTGGAAGGGCCGCGAGAAGCCGCGCTGGAACAAGCTGTTCGGCAAGTAAGCTTGATCGGCCAAGGCTGAGATTGCAGGGTCCCGGAAAGCCGTTTCCGGGACCCTTTTTCTATGCGCCTGCCCACCGTCGCCGTCGCCGCGCTCGCCCTCGCCAGCTGCGCCGCCCTGCCCGGCGACGACGACGACCGCTATCTGCACCCGCGCGCCTTCGACGCCCGCGACCACCTGCCCCCGCCGCCGAAGGAGGGCACGCCGGCCGAGCGCCGCGACCGCGAGATCTTCCGCGCCACCCGCCCGCTGAAGGACGGACCCCGCTGGTCGCTGGCCCAGGCCGACGCCGACAAGAGCCGCATCCTCGACGGCTACGCCTGCGCGCTCGGAGCCAGCATCACGCCACAGACCAACCCGAAGCTGGCGGCGATGATGGAGCGCATGCGCGGCGACGTGCGCGCCGCCGTGGCCGGCCCCAAGTGGAAGCACCTGCGCCCCCGCCCCTACCTGTTCGAGGACGCCCCGATCTGCCTGCCCAAGACGGTGGGCCTGGCCGTGTCGCCCGACTATCCGTCCGGCCACTCGACCTGGGGCTGGAGCGTCGGGCTGCTGCTGGCCGAGGCCGCCCCCGACCGCGCCCCGGCGATCCTGGCCAGGGCCCAGGGGTTCGGCGAGAGCCGGGTGGTCTGCGGGGTGCACAACATGAGCTCGGTCGAGGCCGGTCGCCGTAACGCCCGCAACCTGCACAAGGCGCTGAAGACCTCGCGCGCCTTCAAGGCCGACCTGGCGGCCGTGCGCGCCGAAATGACCGCCGTGCGCCGCACCGCAGCGGCGCCGGACAAGCTGCGGTGCGACGCCGAGAGCGCCCTGGTGGCCCGGCCGCTGCTGTAGCTTGCGCAGGGCCCTCCCGACCTCTACCTGTGGCCCATGGCCCACATTGCGTGCGATCACGACCATCACCACCACGGCGTCGCCGGGGACGCGCTCGCCGCCGAACTGGCGGCGGCCGAGGCTCGCTGCTCGGCGGCCGACCAGCGCCTGACCGCCCCGCGTCGCCGGGTGCTGGAACTGCTGCTGGAAGCCGGCCAGCCGGTGAAGGCCTACGACCTGATCTCGACCTTCGCCGTCGACGGTCCGCCGGCCAAGCCGCCGACCGTCTATCGCGCGCTGGAGTTCCTGGAGAAGCAGGGCTTCGCCCACCGCATCGAAAGCCTCAACGCCTACGTCGCCTGCCGGCGCGAGGCCGACGGCCACGCCGCCGCGTTCCTGATCTGCGACTGCTGCGGCGCGACCCGCGAGTTCGAGCCCGAAGCCACCGCCGACATCATCGCCGCGGGCCAGGCGGCCGGCTACGCCCTGACCGGCGTGACCATCGAGGCCCACGGCCGCTGCGCCGACTGCAAGGAATAGGCGCCGGCGCCCCGCGATTGCGGCGGCGCGGAAAAGCCGTCTAGGCTGACCTCGAAACGAGGAAGCCCACATGACCCCCATACCGGAACTGCCCGGCGTCGAGATCTGGCGCGGCGGGGTCAACACCTGGGACTGCGACGAGATGGGGCACATGAACGTGCGCTTCTACGTCGTCCGGGCGATGGAGGGGCTGGTCGGGCTGGCCGCCGAGATGGGCCTGCCCCACGCCTTCACCCCGCACGCCAACGCCACCCTGGTGGTCCGCGAACACCACATCCGGTTCCTGAAGGAAGCCCACGCCGGCGCGCCGCTGCACATGCTGGGCGGGGTGATCGAGATCGGCGAGACCGAGGCCAGGCTGCTGCAGCTGCTGGTCCATTCGGCCACCGGCGAACTGGCGGCGACCTTCCAGACCACCGTGGCCCACGTGACCCCGCGCGAGGGCGAGGCCTTCCCCTGGCCCACGATCGTCCGTGAACGCGCCGAGACGCTGAAGGTCGAGGTTCCCGAGCGCGCCCAGGCCCGCAGCGTCGACCTTTCGCCCGCCGTCCCCCAGGCCTCGCTGGCCCGGGCCGACGATCTTGGCCTGACCCGCATCAGCCTGGGCGCGCTGTCGACCGGCGAGTGCGACGCCTTCGGACGGATGCGGGCCGAACAGTTCATCGGCCGGGTGTCCGACGGCATCGGCGCCTTCATCGCCCCCTTGCGCGACATCGTCGCCGAGACGGCCGAGCCGCCGCCCGGTCGGGTGGGCGGGGCCGTGCTGGAGTACCGGATCGTCTATCTGGCCTGGCCGCGCCTGGGCGACCGGCTGGAAGTGCGCTCGGGCCTGATCGGCAGCGAAGGCCGGGTCATGCGCTGCGCCCACTGGCTGCTGAACCCCGACACCGGCCAGCCCTTCGGAACCTCCACCGTCAGCGCCATCACCTTCGACCTCGACGCCCGCAAGGCCGTGGCCATCAGCCCGGCCGCGGCCGCGAAGCTGGCGGAACGATCGGTCGAGGGTCTGGGGCTTTAGCCATGCGGCCGCAAGGTGAAGACGCCCGCCTACGCCTCTGGGCGTTCACACTCGGCGCCCCGCTGCTGTCGGCCGCGATCATCTTCGCCCTGTGGCGCTGGCGGCCGATCTTCGAGCCGGCCACCCGTCTGCTGGAAGAGATCGTCCTCCACCGGAAAAGCCACGGCCACACCCACAATCCGGCGCTCTACTGGATCTATCCGGCCTTGGCGGGCCTCGTCGGCCTGGTCCTGTCGCTCTGCGGCGTCCTGGCGCTGCGCGACAGGGAAGGTTCAGCAAGGCGGCTCGACGCCTATCTGGACCGCAGGCAAGCGCTTGGCGACACGAAGCCCGCCGCGCCACCGGATTATTGACTCAGTCAACACTAAGGAATATTGACTCCATCAACATTGGAGTCGCCATGACCAGCCAGCACGACCAGGACGTCGCCGCCCTGCGGGCCTTCAACCGCACCTACACCCGCCGGCTGGGCCTGCTGGACACCAGCTACGACGGCAGCCCCTTCACGCTGAGCGAGGCCCGCGTGCTGTACGAGCTGGCCACCCGCACCGACCCCGTCGCCGCGGAGATCGTCCGGGCCCTGGGCCTGGATCCCGCCCAGGTCAGCCGCACCCTCAAGCGCTTCGCCGAGCGCGGCCTAGTCACCACGCGCGAGAACCCCGCCCACGGCCGCCACCAGCTGCTGTCGCTGACCGACGAGGGCGCCTCGGCCTTCGCGACCCTGGAGGCCAACACCAAGGCCAGCGTCGGCGGCCTGATCGACGGCCTGCATCCGCTGCGCCGCGCCCGCCTGCTGGCGGCGGCGCGCGACATCACCGCGGTGTTCGAGGACGACGCCCCGCCGGTGGCGAGGCTGCGCGGCCTGGAGCCCGGCGACCTGGGCATGGTCGTCGCCCGCCAGGGGCTGCTCTATGCCAAAGAGTACGGCTGGGGCCGCGACCACGAGGCCCTGATCGCCGAGATCGTCGCCAGGTTCCACCAAGGCTTCGATCCGGCCAAGGACGACGCCTGGATCGCCCAGGCCGACGGCGCGATGGTCGGCTCGATCTTCCTCGTGCGCGGCGAGACGCCCGGCGCCGCCAAGCTGCGGCTGCTCTATGTGGAGCCCGACGCCCGCGGCATGGGCGTGGGCCGGATGCTGGTCGAGGCCTGCGTCGCTCGCGCCCGGGCGCTGGGCTACCAGCGGCTGGACCTGTGGACCGTCAAGACCCTGAGCGCCGCCCGCAGGCTCTATCAGCAGGCCGGCTTCCAGGTGATCGAGGAGGCGCCCTGCCGGCGGTTCGGCCAGGACCTGGTCGACCAGATCTGGTCGCTGGACCTGGGCGCGTAGTCGCCCTCCGCGTCATCCCGGCCGTAGCGCAGCGAAGAGCCGAGACGCAGGGGCGTCGGCCACGGCTTGGAAGGATGGTTCAAGCGTCGCGCCCAGTCCCCTGGGTCCCGGGTCTACGCTACGCGGCCCTCCGCCCGGGATGACGAACGAGATGCAGACACGGCGAACCAACAACGGTCGCGCTTAAACGCGCGTTCGTCATTTTTGACTCTTTTGTCGAAAAGAGAAACCAGGGCCCAGATACACCAAGACCCGCTGCGGGGGATAAACGCAGCGGGTCTGGCTATTTCTCGATCATTCGATCTAGGCGGGCGTTTCCTCCCCGAAACGCCGAAGAGAGGGGGTTCTCTGTGGACCCGTTTCTCTCTTGCCCAGTCAGAAAACGGCAAAACCGAGATCGTGTCAACGGCAACGATCTAGATTCCATAAGGGGTTCGACGTTTTTTTGACATCAAGCCCGTAGTTTGGACGCCTAAGTCAAACTAATCACCGTTTGGTTCGGTAATTTTTGACATACTTGTCAAATATCAGCCCTTCAGACGGCCCTTGAGCGCCTCCAGCACCGCCGAGCGGGATTCGAACACGTAGTCGGGACGCGAGACCGTGACCGGCTCGACTCCCGCTTGCGCCAGGGCCGCGGCGGCGGCGAACAGGTCGCCGGTCGCCAGCAGGGCGCCGTTGGCCCGGCGCGAACCCCCGGCCTCGACGAACGGCGCGACCGCGGCCTGGCCGGCGGCATCCTGTTCGGCCGGCCAGACCAGGGTGGCCAGGGTGCGCGCCCGGCCCTTGGCCTCGACCACCGACAGCAGGCGAGCCAGGCAATCCAGCTGCCCCTCCGTCCACGGCGTGACCAGCGAAGCGGTCAGCTGGGCCTGGCTCTTGAGGATGACGCCGTCGGACAGCACCTTCAGGCCGTTGGCGGCCAGGGTGGCGCCGGTGGTGGTGATGTCGACCACCAGTTCGGCCGCGCCCGCGGCCGGCGCCCCCTCGGTGGCCCCGCTGCTCTCGACGATGCGATAGTCGGCGACGCCGTGCTTGGCGAAGAAGGCGCGGGTCTGGGTGACGTACTTGGTGGCCACCCGCAGGCGGCGGCCGGTCTTGGCCAAGTGCAGGTGCCCGACCTCGTCGATGTCGGCCATGGTGTCGACGTCGAGCCAGCTCTTGGGCGCGGTCACCACCAGGTCGGCGCGGCCAAAGCCCAGGGCGCGCAGCAGCATCACCCGGCTATCCATGTCGTCGCCGCGCTCGCGCAGCAGATCCTCGCCGGTGACGCCCAGGTGCAGGTCGCCGCTGTCGAGACCCGCGGCGATGTCGCCCGCCGACAGCAGACGCACCGACACGCCGGGCAGGCCCGACAGCTCGGCCGAATAGCCGCGCGCGCCGCCGGTCATCTCGACGCGGAAACCGCATTCGGCCAGCCAGGCCTCGACCTGTTCCTTCAGGCGACCCTTGGAGGGGATGGCGAAGATCATGGGGGTCTGCGCGGTCATTCGCCGCCTCCGGCATAGGCGCGGGCCGGGCGCACCATGCAGCCCACGGCCCCGGTCTTGGTCTCGCTGCCCAGGCGGGCGGGCAGACCGTCGTAGCGGCCGCCGGCGGCGACCGGGCGTTCCTCGCCGAGGGCGGCGCTTCGCACCTCGAAGAGATAGCCGTCGTAATAGCCGAAGGCGCGCCCGAAGGCGGCGTTCAGTCTCATTCGGTCGGCGGGCGCCCCGCGCGCCACCATGCCGGCCAGGCGCTTGCGCCAGCCCTCGATGGCCGCGTCGAGCGGGGCGCGATTGGGACCGGCCAGGGCCGCGATGGCGTCGAGCGCGGCGCCCGGCGCATCGCCGACGGCCAGGAAGGCGCGAACCTTGTCGGCCTGATCCGCCGACAGACGGCCGGCCTTCACCACCTCGGCCTTCTCGACCAGGCGATGGGCGATCTCGGCCGGACGGCGGCCGCCGACCGGCTCGATGCCGGCCAGGGACCACAGCTCCTGCAGCACGGCTGCGGCCTCGGCTTCGGGCAGGCCGGCCAGCAGGGCGGCGATGCGGCTGCGCTCGCTGGAGACCACCGGAGCGGCCTCGCCCTCGAGCTCGGCCTTCAGCTGGCGCGGACGCGAGAAGGTGCGCTTCAGCCGCGCGCCCAGCGGCGGGGTCAGGTCCAGGCTGTCGACGAAAGCGGCGAACAAGCCGACGTCGCCCAGCAGCAGGGTCAGGTCGTCGCGGCCGCCGGCCGCGGCGCCGGCCCAGGCCAGGGCGGCGATCTCGGCGTCGGCGGCCACCGGATCGGCGGCCTCGAAGGCCTCGACGCCGATCTGCAGGAACTCCTCGGCCCGGTCGCTGCCGCGGGGGGCCACGCGGAAGGCCTTGCCTTCATAGAGATAGCGGCCGGCCGCAGCGCCCGAGGACAGGTGCTGGCGGGCCACGGCGACGGTGAAGTCGGGACGCAGGCAGGCCTCATCGCCGCCGTCGCCGGAGACGACGAACAGCCGCGAGCGCATGGCCTCGCCGGCGAGATCCAGCAGCAGGCCCAGCGGCTGCAGCACCGGGGCGTCAGTCGGGACGGCCCCGGCGAGAAGGAACGGAGCGCGGATGGCGTCGAGCGCCTCCGCCGGGATGGAACGCTCTAGCCTCAACGGATCAGCCCCCGATGATCTTCTTGACGGCGGCGACGAGGTCGCCACGCGGAATGGTCTGCTGGCCGGGACGCTCGGCCTTCCAGGCGGCGTTGTCGGCGACGCCCGAGGCCAGCTCGCGACCCAGGTCCAGGTCCTTGATCGTCACCGTGCCAGCGGCGATCTCGTCGCCGCCCAGCATGATGGCGGCCGGCGACAGGCGGCGGTCGGCGTACTTCATCTGCGGGCGCATGCCCGAGGTTCCCAGATAGACCTCGGCCGGGATGCCCGCCGCGCGCAGCTGGCCGGCGACGGCGAAGTACTCGCCCATGTGGGCCTGGTCGAAATTGATGATCACGACGGGACCACGCGCGGCCGAAGCCGGCTCGCGGCCGGCCGCACGCAGGGCCGCCGCCAGGCGCGAGACGCCGAACGAGAAGCCCGTGGCCGGCACCGGCTGGCCGGTGAAGCG
Organism: Caulobacter sp. 602-2; assembly: GCF_011043625.1. Taxonomy (GTDB): domain Bacteria; phylum Pseudomonadota; class Alphaproteobacteria; order Caulobacterales; family Caulobacteraceae; genus Caulobacter. Next base: position 351,477 of record NZ_JAAKGT010000004.1, on the reverse strand, counting down.
GGCCACCAGATCGTCGTAGCGGCCGCCGCCGCCGATCGAGCCGAAAGTGACCTTGTTACCCTTCTCGTCGGTGGTGCTGAGCAGGAGTTCGGCCTCGAACACCGCGCCGGTGTAGTATTCCAGGCCGCGCACGATCGACGGATCGATAATCGCCTGGTCGTCGGCGACGCCCAGGCTGGTCAGGGCCGCGTCGATCTTGGCCAGCTCTTCCAGGCCCTCGTCGCCCTCGGCCGAACCGGCCACGACCTTGGCGATGTTGTTCAGGGTGGCCGAACGGCCGCCGACGCCCGCCTGGACGAAGTCGAGCACCGAGTCGATGGCCTTGCCGGCCAGGCCCGCGCCCTTGGTGAAGTCGCCGCTGTCGTCCAGGCGGCCCTCGCCCAGCAGCAGGCGCACGCCGTCGACGCCCAGGCGGTCCAGCTTGTCGACCGCGCGCAGCACGGCCAGCTTCTGGCCTTCGCTGGTGGCGCCGGCCTGGGTGAGCAGGCCGTTGAGGAGCTTGCGGTTGTTGATCTTCAGCACCGCCGCGCCGCGCGGCAGGCCGGCGGCCTCCAGGCCCTCGACGGCCATGGCGATGATCTCGGCGTCGGCTTCCGGGCGGGCCGAGCCGACGGTGTCGGCGTCGCACTGGATGAACTGGCGGAAGCGGCCCGGGCCGGGCTTCTCGTTGCGCCACACCGGACCGAAGGCGTAGCGGCGGAAGGGCTTGGGCAGGGTTTCCCAGTTCTGGGCGGCGAAGCGGGCCAGCGGCGCGGTCAGGTCGTAGCGCAGGGCCATCCACTGGTCGTCGTCGTCCTGCAAAGCAAAGACGCCTTCGTTCGGGCGATCGCTGTCGGGCAGGAACTTGCCCAGCGCGTCGGCATATTCGAAGGCCCCGGTGTCGAGCGCCTCGAAGCCGTAGCGCTCATAGACGGCCGAGACGGCCTCGAGGATCGACTTCTCGGCGCGCAGGTCGCGGGCGCGCTTGTCGGCGAAGCCGCGCGGGGCGCGGGCCTCGGGGCGGAAGTCCTGGTTCTTGGTGTCGTCGGAAGCGTCGGTCATCGTCGGTCCTTAGAGATCTCTAGGCTTCGACGGATGGCGCTTGCACTTAAGCCCCATCCGCTAGGCGGGGCTCTGGCTGGGTCGCTCGGCTTTAGAGCGTGCGGACCCGGCCGATCCCGCGAGGCGAGGTCGGATGGTGGTGGTGGCCGTGGTGGTGCGGCGTGCGGGTCATCGCGGCGGCGTATAGCGCAGGCGCGGCGGTGACGCCACCCACAACGCGCATCGACTTGACAGCACGCATCGGTCAAGCCACATCTCCGCCCAACGATAAATTGGCCTGACCAATATAGGGAGAGGTCCATGCGACGCCCGCTGACCCGTTCGCTGACGCTTTTGGGGGCCGCCAGCCTGCTGGCCCTGGCCGCCGGCCCGTCCCTGGCGGGCGAGACCCCGTTCAACGACGGCTGGCGCATGGCCACCGGCGAACTATTGGGCGCCGAAGCCGCCGCCTTCGACGACGCCGCCTGGAAGCCGGTCACCCTGCCCCGCGCCTTCAACGAGGACGAGGCGTTCTCGCGCGACATCCACGAGCACTCGACCGGGATCACCTGGTACCGCAAGCGCTTCGTGCTGCCGGCGGATCAAGGCCCGGCGGTGGGCGGCCGCGCCATTCTCGACTTCGAGGGCGTGCGCCAGGCCGGCGACGTCTATGTCAACGGCGTGCGGGCCGGCGGCCACGAGAACGGCGCCACGGCCTTCGGGGTGGATGCGACCAAGCTTTTGAAGCCCGCCCCGTTCGTCAACGTCATCGCCGTGCGGGTCGACAACGACTGGAAGTACAAGGAGCGCGCCACCGGCAGCGGCTTCCAGTGGAACAACAACAACTTCAATGTGAACTACGGCGGGATCCACCGCGCGGTGCGGCTGCACCTGACCGGCGACCTGCACCAGACCCTGCCGCTCTACACCAGCCTGGGCACCACCGGCGTCTATGTCTGGGCCGACCAGTTCGACATCAAGGGCCGCAAGGCCACGATCCACGCCGAGAGCCAGGTGAGGAACGATGGGGCGAGGCCCCGCACCTTCGCCTACCGGGTCACGCTGAAGGACGTCGACGGCAAGCCGGCCGGCCAATTCACCGCCCCGGCCGTGACCATCGCGCCGGGCGAAACCAAGACGGTGTCGGCCAGCCAGCGGCTGTCTGACCTGCACTTCTGGAGCTGGGGCTACGGCTATCTCTATGCGGTGACCACCGAGCTGGTGGAGGATGGCAAGGTCGTCGACAGCGCCCTGACCCGCACCGGCTTCCGCAAGACCGAGTTCAAGAACGGGACCATCTTCCTGAACGACCGCGCCATCCAGGTGCACGGCTACGCCCAGCGCACCAGCAACGAATGGCCGGCGCTCGGGACCAACATCCCGCCGTGGATCAGCGACTTCTCCAACGGCCTGATGGTCGAGAGCGGCGGCAACCTGGTGCGCTGGATGCACATCGCTCCGGCCCGCCAGGACGTGGAGAGTTCCGATCGCGTGGGCCTGATGCAGGCCATGCCAGCCGGCGACGCCGAAAGCGACGTTTCCGGGCGCCGCTGGGACCAGCGGGTCGAGGCCATGGCCGACGCCATCGTCGCCTTCCGCAACAATCCGTCGATCATCTTCTACGAGGGCGGCAACGAGAACATCAGCGAGGACCACATGGCCCAGCTGAAGGCGGTGCGCGACCAGCTGGACCCGCACGGCGGCCGCGCCATCGGCTCGCGCGAGATGCTCGACAGCAAGGTCGCCGAGTACGGCGGCGAGATGCTCTACATCAACAAGAGCGCCGGCAAGCCGATGTGGGCCATGGAGTATTCGCGCGACGAGTCCGCGCGGAAGTTCCAGGACGCCTTCACCCCGCCGTTCCACGCCGACAGCCCCGACTACAACCGCAACCAGGACAGCATGGTCGCCGAGACCGTGCGCCGCTGGTTCGACTATTGGCGCGAGCGCCCTGGCGGCGGCGATCGGGTCAGCGCCGGCGGGGTCAACATCATCTTCTCCGACAGCAACACCCACTTCCGCGGCGACAACAACTATCGCCGCAGCGGCGAGGTGGACGCCATGCGCATCAGGAAGGAGGGCTTCTTCGCCCACCAGGTGATGTGGGACGGCTGGGTCGACGTCGAAAAGCCGCGCGCCCACATCGTCGGCCACTGGAACTATGCGCCGGGCGTGGTGAAGGACGTACAGGTGGTCTCCAGCGCCGACAGCGTCGAGCTGGTGCTGAACGGCAGGTCGCTGGGCAAGGGCGCGAAGTCGGACGGCTTCCTGTTCACCTTCAAGGGCGTGGCCTACGCCCCCGGGACGCTGGTCGCCATCGCCCGCGACGCCAAGGGCAAGGAAACGGCCCGCGACGAGCGGGTCACCACCGGTCCGGCGGTCGCCCTTCGCCTGACCCCGCGCACCGGTCCGGGCGGCTGGAAGGCCGACGCGGCCGACATCGCCCTCGTGGACGTCGAAGCCGTCGACGCACAGGGCCGGCGCGTGCCGACGGCGCTGGACACGGTCAGCTTCGACGTGGCCGGGCCGGCCGAATGGCGCGGCGGCATCGCCCAGGGCGACTCCAGGAGCAGCGCCAAGCCGACCGACACGCCGGTCTCGGCCTCGGGCGAGCCGGTGACCAAGGGCCCGGCCGGCGTCGACGCGGTGACCCAGTACGCCGGCTCCAACCGCAAGGACGACAACTACATCCTGGCCAAGGCCCTGCCGGTGGAGGGCGGGATCAACCGCGTTGCCCTGCGCTCGACCCTGGCGGCCGGTCAGGTGATCGTCACCGCCAAGGCCGAGGGCCTGAAGCCCGCCACGCTGACCCTGGACGCCGTGGCCGCTCCCGGCGAGGCGCCGCTCCTGCCCGTCAGCCTGGCGCGCGGCCCCACGCCCTCGACCCCGGCCTTCAAGGTCCGTCGCGACACGCTCAAGGCCGTGGAGATCACCGCGGGCTCGAACGCCGACAAGGCCGGCGCCACCGTCGACGACGACGAGGCCACCCACTGGGCCAGCGACGGCAAGCTGGAGAACGCCTGGATCGAGTACCGCCTGGCCAAGGCCCAGACGGTCGACGAGGTCACGCTGAAACTGATCGGCTGGCGTCTGCGCTCCTATCCGCTGCGCATCACCCTGGACGGCAAGGTGGTCTACGAGGGCGAGGCCCCCAAGAGCCTGGGCTACGTGACCCTGCCGCTGAAGGCCGCCAAGGGCTCGCGCCTGCGCATCGCCCTGACCGGCGCCACCGCCGACCGCGACGGCTTCGGCAAGATCGTCGAGATCACCGGCGCCAAGGCCGGCTTCGACACCGGCGCCGAGAAGGTCAAGGCCGGCGGCGCGCTGGGGATCATCGAGGCGGAGCTCTATCGCAAGCGGTAGGGCTAGCATCTCGGCGGAAAGATGCTCCCCCTCTGGGGGAGCTGTCGCGAAGCGACTGAGGGGGTAGATCCGCCTACGCCGCGCTATCCCCCTCCGGCCCTCTGCCCCCCCAGAGGGGGAGGATCTATCGGCGAGAACGAAGAAGCTCAATCTGAACTTCCAGTAATGATTTCGGATATTTAATCCACATTTCCTGCGTTTAATTTGAGGTCGCGGGCGACCACCGGCAAGACCTTCCCCGGGATTGAGGGGAAAGTTCATGTCCAAGTCCGTGTTGTTCGCCACCGCCGCCTTCGTGTTGCTCGCCGCCGGCGCGGCCCAGGCCGCCGACAGCGCGCAAGCCGCCCAGACGCCGGTTCCGACCGGCCCGACCAGCGAAGCGCCGCTGGACGACGCGACCCAGAAGGGCGTGCTGATCTTCGTGCCGGACTTCTTCGCCAGCCTGCGCCCCAACACCGCGCTGGACATGGTCAACCGCCTGCCCGGCTTCGTGCTCAACGACGGCGCCGGCACGCGCGGCTTCGAGGGCGCGGTCGGCAACGTGCTGGTCAACAACAACCGCCCCGCCTCCAAGGCCGAGACCGGCTCCAACGTCCTGCAGCGCACGCCGGCCAGCCAGGTCGAGCGCATCGAGCTTATCCGCGGCGGCGCGCCCGGCATCGATATGCAGGGCTATGGCGTGGTGGCCAACGTGATACTCAAGAAGGGCGCGACCCGCCAGTCGATCCTGACCCTCAACAGCCAGATCTTCGACGGCGGCCACGACGTGTGGGGCGGCTCCTACCAGTTCACCGCCCGCGACGGCGACAAGAGCTGGGGCGTCACCCTGTCGGACGGCACCAGCAGCAGCGACTCCAACGGCGCGGGCCGCTCGGTGCGCCGCGACGGCAGCGGCGCAGTGCTGCGCGACGAGGCCTTCCTGAACGACGGCTACGGCGGCGGTCGCTCGATCCGCGGCAACTACGCCGGCCCGCTGGCCGGCGGCAAGATCGACGCCACCGCCCGCTACGGCGTCAACGACTGGCAGGACTGGCAGGAACTGACCTCGCCGACCTCCAAGCGCCGCACCGCCTATGAGGAAGACACCCGCTCGGGGGAGCTCGGCCTGACCTACAGCCGCCCCCTGGCCCCGCGCTGGAACCTCGAAACCCGGGTGATGCACGAGTTCGAGAAGTTCGACAGCGAGGCCACCAGCGACGCCACGCTCAGCGGCGCGGTCAGCCCGCAGGAACTGTTCGGCGCCGAGGGCGACTCCTCGGAGTCCATCCTGCGCGCCACCGTCCGCCACGAGCGCCGGCCCGGCCTGACCTTCGAGTTCGGCGGCGAGGTCGCCTACAACATGCTCGACGTGAAGCAGGCCTATTCGGTGGGCGGCGCGGCGGTCCCCCTGCCCTCGGCCTCGGTCAAGGTCGAGGAGACGCGCGGCGAGGCGTTCCTGAAGACCACCTGGCGGGTGAACCCCAAGCTGACCCTGGAGGGCGGCCTGCGGCTGGAGACCTCGACGATCAGCCAGGCCGGCGACGCCGACCAGGAGAAGAGCTTCTTCTACGCCAAGCCCCGCTTCCAGGCGACCTGGACGCCCAAGGCCGACCACCAGCTGCGCTTCCGCTTCGAGCGCGAACTGGGCCAGCTGGACTTCGGCGACTTCGCCGCCTCGGCCGAGTTCGGCGACGGCACGGTCTATGGCGGCAATGTCGACCTGGAGCCCGAGCAGCGCTGGATCTCGGAACTGACCTACGAGCGCCGCTTCTGGGGCGAGGGCGTGGTGTCGATCGGCTGGCGCCACGACGAGATCATCGGCGTCATCGACCGCCTGCCCCTGCCTGGCGGCCTGTCGGCGACCGGCAACATCGGCGACGGCACGCTCGACAAGCTGTCTCTCAACATCGTCGTGCCCACCGACAAGCTGGGCGTGAAGGGCGGCCGCCTGACCTTCAAGAACGACTGGAACGAGACCCACGTCACCGACCCGACCGACCACAAGGACCGTCCGATCTCGCAGGTGCGCCCGACCCAGGCCAACATCGGCTTCCAGCAGGACCTGATGCGCGGCCAGGTGCAGTGGGGGATCAACTGGCTGCCGCTGCTGGGCCAGGGCACCTACGACCCCGACCAGACCAACAAGTGGCGCGGCGCGGCCTATTACGAGGCCTTCGCCGAGTACAAGCCGACCAACACCCTGGCCATCCGCGCCCAGCTGAACGTCTGGGACGACTTCGTCGTCACCCGCACAGTCTATGCCGACCGCGTCACCCGTCCGGTACGCTACCAGGAAGTCCGCGACATCGATCCCAGGACCTTCGTCAGCCTGAGGGTGCGCAAGACGTTCTAAGGCCGCTGCGCGGCCCCCTCCGGCCCTTCGGGCCACCTCCCCCAGAGGGGGAGGATCTACCGCCGCAGATGCTCCCCCTCTGGGGGAGCTGTCGCGGAGCGACTGAGGGGGGCCGCCGGCAGGCGGCTACTTCTTCAACCGCTCGATCAGCGCGGCCGTCGACGGATCATGCTGGCCGACCGCGCCGGCTTCCAGTTCCGGCAGGATGCGGTTCGCCATCACCTTGCCCAGCTCCACGCCCCACTGGTCGAAGCTGTTGATCCCCCAGATCACGCCTTCGACGAAGGTCTTGTGCTCGTAGAGGGCGATTAGGGCCCCGAAGGTCTGGGGCGTCAGGCGGTCGAGCAGCACCAGCGTCGAGGGGCGGTTGCCGGCGAAGGTGCGCTGCGGGGCAAGCGTGGCGATCTCGGCTTCCGACACGCCCTTGGCCTGCAGCTCGGCGACCACATCCTCGGTGGTGCGGCCCACCATGAAGGCTTCGGCCTGGGCCAGGAGGTTCGACAGCAGCTTCTCGTGCATGCCGGCGGGGCCTTCATCCGACTTGGCCAGGCCGATCAGCTCCATCGGCGTGATGTCGCTGCCCTGGTGCATGCACTGGAAGTAGGCGTGCTGGACGTTGGTGCCCTCGTCGCCGAACACGACGGTGGCGGTGCCGCGCTGGGCGGGCTTGCCGTCCGGACCGACCGACTTGCCGTTGCTCTCCATCTCCAGCTGCTGGAGGAACGAGGCCAGGCGGCGCAGGCGGTGCGAGTACGGAACGACCGAGCGGGCGCGGCGGTCCAGGCCGTTGCGGTTGAAGATCTGGGCCAGGGCCACCAGCACCGGAGCGTTCTTCTCCAGCGGCGCGCTGGCGAAGTGGGCGTCCATCTCGGCCGCGCCGTCGAGGAAGCCCTGGAACACGTCCCAGCCGGCGGCGACGGCCACCGACAGGCTGACCGCCGACCACAGCGAGTAACGGCCGCCGACCCAGTCCCAGAAGCCGAACACCCGCTCGTCGGCCACCCCGAAGGCCGAGGTCTTGTCGAGCGCGGTCGACACGGCGGCCAGGTGGGCGTTGGCCCCCTCTTCACCGAGCGCCGCGACCAGCCAGGCGCGGGCGGCGGCGGCGTTGGACATGGTCTCCTGGGTGGTGAAGGTCTTGGAGACCACCACCACCAGGGTCTCTTCCGGATCGAGATCGGCCGTGGTCAGCAGGAACTCGGCGCCGTCGACATTGGCCACGAAGCGCAGGTCGATTTCGGGCTTCACCGGACGCAGGGCGTCCCACAGCAGGCGGGGACCAAGATCGCTGCCGCCGATGCCGATGTGCAGGATCGCCTTGAAGGGCTTGCCCGTGGCGCCCTTGATCTCGCCCGAGCGGACGGCGTCGGCGAAGGCCTTCATCCGGCTGCGGACGGCCTCCACATCGGCCATCACCGGAACGCCTTGGGCCTTGATGTCGGCGTTGCTTTTGGCGCGCAGCGCCACGTGCAGCACGGCGCGGCCTTCGGAGCTGTTGATCGCCTCGCCGCCCAGCATGCGGGCGCGGGCGGCCTCGACGCCGGCGGCGTGGGCCAGATCGAGCGCGGCCTCCAGGCCGGCCTCGTCCCAGGCCTGCTTGGAAAGGTCCAGATGCAGGCCGGCGACGTCGAGCGTCAGGGTTTCCAGGCGCTGGGGCTCGGTGTCGAAGAACTCGACGATGCGCTTCTCCCCGGCGGCCTTGGCGGCGGTTTCCAGGCGGGTCCAGGCGGCGTCGAGATCGGACACTAGCGTCTCCATGTCTTGTTTGGCGCGTGGCGGCCGCCGAAACCGGCGTCCACTTTCGACTGCCACGCTTGTAGTAAAACGGCGTTTACGGCCCCGGGATTACCAAAGGTCAGTCTCGGCGTCATGAATACCAATGACGTTTTTCGCGAGGAGTTTGCGATGTCCTGCGACGCGGTCGCCTTTTCCGCCATGCTGTGGCTGGCCTCGACCGGTTCGGCGGCGCCGGTGAACCAGGCCCCCGCGGTCGTGCAGCCCGGCCATGCCCCGCCGTCGGTGGCCGGCGAGCCGCTGTTCATCGACATCGTCAAGCGCGCCGGCGCCCTGAAGACCCGCGTCGAGGGCTATCGCGAGGCCCTGCCCAAGGATCCCGCCGCCCCGGCCGTGGCCCTGCCGGGCTTTACCGCCTTCAAGGCCGAGATCGAGGCGCTGTCGGCGCTGGACATGAAGGGCCACGTCACCCTCAAGGAGCGCGGCGCGGTCGACGACCTGAAATGCATCCTGCGCGGCATCAGCCAGGACCTGCCCGAGAAGCTGACGGCCATGGCCGACGCCAAGACCGTCAAGACCCAGGACCAGGCCCTGCGCGACATGGTCTATCTGCTGAACGACAACGTCGAGGTGATCACGGCCCCGCCGCAGCCGGCGGCGTAGTGCGTCCTTCGAGGCTCGCCGGCGGCTCGCACCTCAGGATGAGGGTCTCACTGCACTGAATTCTTCATCCTGAGGCGCCCGCGCAGCGGGCCTCGAAGGACGCAAGGCGCCTCAAGCGTCCTTATACTTCACCGCGCAGCCGTAGGGCTGGCTGGCCGGCACGGCGACCTTGCGGCCGGCCTTGAGATCCGACAGCGCGGCGGCGACGTAGTTCTTGGCCGTGGCGATGTCCTCGGGCTTGCTGGACGGCTTGTCGTCGATGGCGCCCTGGTAGACCAGCTGGCCGGCTGGATCGATGACGTACATGTGCGGGGTGGTCTTGGCCTTGTAGGCGGTGGCCACCACGCCCTCGGGGTCGAGCAGCAGGGTGGTCGGCTTGGCGCCCTTGGCGGTCATCCAGGTCTTGGCCTGGGCGCCGTCGGCGAAGTAGCCCTGCTTGCCGGGGGCCGACGAGGCGACGCTGAGCCAGACCACGCCGTCGGCCGTGGCGGCCTGCTGCAGGCCCTGCATGTTGCCCGAGTAGTGCTTCTTCACATAGGGGCAGCCCTCGTTGACCCATTCGAGCACGACGGTCTTGCCCTTGAACTCGGCCAGCGAGCGGGTCTTGCCGTCGATGTCCCTGGCGGTGAAGGCGGGCGCGGGCGCGGCGAGCGCCAGGCTGGGAGCAAGCACGACCAGCGGGGCGCTGGCGACGATCAGGCGACGGGTGATCATGGGAACCTCCGGAAGCGGGATGGCCGGTGTTGCGAGATGCTCTCACGGATCGCCCTGCGGTGGAACAGCGCAGCGGACGCGCAATCCTTTGTCTTACGACCGCAAGCTTGGCCTTGAAGGCTTGATCCGCCGCATTTCGGCCGCCAGAAGACGGCATCGCTTCGCCGCTTTCCTCCCGCCCCGCACGATCATGACGCTCGCCTCCAAGCTTTCGCTCGCCGCCGCCCTCGCCCTGGGCATGTTCCTGGCCGCGTGCACGACGACCAAGGAGACGACCGTCTTCGTGCCGGTGGTCGCCCCGACCCCGCCCAGCTCGCTGACGCCGCAGCCGGTGATGCTGTTCAACCAGTCCAAGGAGGGCCGCAAGCTCTTCACCCTGGAGGCGGAGTTCCCCTACTGCGACGTCGAGACGGGCAAGGTGATCGTCGTGCCGCGCTGGTACGTCACCGACTTCGCCAGCGTGCCGTGGTACGGCCAGGGCTTCATCGACCCGCAGGGCCCGACGGCGCGCGCCGCCATCGTCCACGACTGGCTCTATGCGGTGGGCGAGCCGGGCAAGCGGGCCGAGGCCGACGCCATCTTCCTGCGCGCCATGCTGCGCTACGGGGTCAAGCCGTTCCAGGCCAACCTGGCCTACCAGGCGGTGAAGACCGGCGGCGAGAAGGGCTACGGCCTGCCGGGCGACTGGCGGTTCATCGATCCGCGCCGCCAGGCCGTCAACCAGCCCCCGCCCTTCGCCAAGCCCAGGACCGGCGCGATCAAGGTCATGCCGCGCTGCCAGGGCTTCGAGGCCCTGATCCAGACCGGCTGGCGGGCCTATCCCCTGCCCAAGCCGGTCGTCGCCGCCCCGCCGCCGGTAACCACCACCCGCACGCCGATGGACGGCGTGAAGGAACGCCTGCCCTGGGGCGGCAAGAAGAAGTAGGGCTCAGGCCTTCTCGGCCGCCAGCCGCAGGCCCAGGCCGACGAACAGCACGCCCATGGCCCGCTGCAGCCACAGCGCCACCCCGGCGTTGCGGCGCAGGCCCGCCGTCAGCCGCGCGGCCAGCACGACCAGGACGAGGTTGATGAGGATCGCCAGCACGTTGCTGGTCACGCCCAGCAGGATCAGCTGCGCGGTCGGATGGCCGGCGGCCGGCTCGATGAACTGCGGCAGCAGGGCGACGTAGAACACCGCCACCTTGGGATTGAGCACGTCGCTCCAGAACCCTTGCCAGAAAACGGCCCGCAGGCTGCGCCCGCGCAGCTCGCCGCCGGCCAGCTCGCTCGTCGCCGTCCGGCTGAACAGGGCGCGCACGCCGAGATAGACGAGATAGGCGGCGCCGGCCCATTTGACGACCAGGAACGCCGTGGCCGACGCCAACAGCAGCGCCGACAGTCCCGCCACCGCCGCGGCCAGGTGCACATAGGCGCCGGCGTTGATCCCCAGCGCGGCCATGACGCCCGCGCGCCGCCCCTGGGCAAGGGTGCGGGTCAGCATGTAGGCCATGTCGGGTCCGGGCACGAGCACCAGGACGATGCTGGCGGCCACGAACAGCAGGTAGGCGTGCGGGCTCATGCCCTCACGATCGCCTACCCGTCTCGCATTGCAATCGAAGATCGCACGGCGCCGCCGGGCGAGCGTCGACTGCTCAGCCCTTGGCCGCCTTTTCCACCGCCTCGATCACCAGGCCCTCGGTCAGAAGCTGGGGCAGGATCACCGGCGCGCCGGCGCCCTTGGGATAGACGAGATACAGCGGCACGCCCGCGCGGCCGTGCTCGGCCAGAGCCGCGGCGATGGTCGCGTCGCGCTTGGTCCAGTCGGCCTTCAGCAGCACGGCGTTCTGGGCCTTGAAGGCGTCGGCCAGGCGCGGGCCGGCCAGGGCGGTCTTCTCGTTGACCTTGCAGGTCACGCACCAGTCGGCGGTGAAGTCGACCATCACCACCTTGCCTTCGGCCTGCAGCGCGGCGACGCGCTCGGGGCTCCAGGGCTCGGCGGCGAGGCCAGGTCCCGCGACCTCGGCCGCCTGCGGACCGGCGGCCGGAACGGGCGCCTTCAAGGCGCCGACCGTCAGGGCGACGCCGCCGGCGAGACCCGCAAGCGCGAAGCCGAAGGCGACCAGCGGGGCCTTGCCGGCGAACCTGCGGGCCTCGCCCAGGCCATAGGCCCAGGCGGCGAAGGCGACCAGCACGGCGGCCGCCAGCAGCAGGGCCAGGGCGACGCCGCCGGCCTGCTGGCTGAACACCCAGACCAGCCACGCGGCCGCGCCGTACATCGGAAAGGCCAGGGCGTGCTTGAGCACGTCCATCCAGGCGCCAGGCCTGGGCAGCTTCTTCAGCAGGCCCGGCGCGAAGGCCAGGATCACGAAGGGCGCGGCGAAGCCGATCGCCAGGGCCAGGAACACCAGGAGGGCGAAGGCCGGCGGCTGGGTCAGGGCGAAGCCGAGGGCGCCGGCCATGAACGGCGCCGTGCAGGGGGCGGCGACGATCACCGCCAGGGCGCCGGTCAGGAAGGCCCCAGCCAGGCCCGAGCCGGCTGAGACGCCGCCGGCCGCGCCCTGGACGGCCGCGCCGACCTCGAACACGCCCGACAGGTTCAGCGCCACCAGCAGCATCAGCAGCGACAGCACGGCGACCACCGCCGGCGACTGCAGCTGAAAGCCCCAGCCCACGGCCTCGCCGCCGGCGCGCACCGCGATCAGCAGGCCGGCCAGGGCCAGGAACGTGGCCACGACGCCGAAGAGGAACGCCAGGCCCTGGGCGCGGGTCTTGCCGGCGTCATGGGCGTGGGCGGCGAGGCTGGCGGCCTTCATCGACAGCACCGGGAAGACGCACGGCATCAGGTTGAGGATCAGACCGCCGAGAAAGGCGAACAGCAGGGCGACCGGCAGGCCGCCGACGCCCGAAGCATCGGCCGCCGCGCCGCCGGAGGCCTGCGAGCCGCCGGTCGAACCGGCGCCGGCCGCGGGAAGCGAGCCTAGCCCTACAGAGCCTGCTGGCCTCTCGCCCGGCGTGGCGGTGATCTCGTAGGAGCCGCCCTTGAGGGCCAGCACGCCCGACAGCTCGGTCGGCGCCTCCGTCGCCTCGGGGCCGAAATCGAAGCCGGCGGTCAGCGACAGGGTCAGGCCTTCGGGTCCGCGCTCGATCGCCTGGGGCGCGGCGTGGTCGATGGCCTTGCCCGAATAGGGGAAGAAATAGGCCTCGGCGAAATCGGCGTCCTTGAGGGCCGCGCCGGTCACCGACAGCTTCAGGGTCTCGCCGTCCTTCTTCCAGGTGGCCTTCAGGCCGGCGGGCTTGGGGGCGGCGGCCAGCACCTTGCCGACCGTCTCGCCCCACTTGGGGTCGGGCTTGGCCGGGCCGGCGACGACCGGCAGCGACAGGGTCACCACCGCGTCCTCGGGCACGCAGATCTCTTCGCAGACCAGGAACGCGGCGGCCGCCTGCAGGGTCACGGTCTGGCCCGGCTTGGCCGAGGCCGGCACGGTGATCGGCACGGGCAGCAGCACCTCGCCGCTGTAGGCGTAGTCCTGCAGCGGCCCCACCCGCACGCGCTCGGGCGTCGGCCAGACGATGTCGCCGGCGGTCCAGCCCGCGGGCAGGGTCCAGACGATCTTGGTGGCGTCGCCGGCGTCGCCGGGATTGCGCCAGTAGGTGTGCCAGTGGGGCTGGATCTTCTGGCGCAGGGCCACGAACACCGTCGAGCCGGGCACGGCGGCGGCTTCCTGCGAAACCAGCTCGACCTCGATGTGGCCGGTCTTGACCACCTCGGCGCCCGCGGGGAGCGCGGCGGCGAGAAGGGCCAGCGGGGCCAGGACGGCGGCGAACAACCTGCGCAACAGCATCGGCGACCTTGCAAAGAAACTTCGCGATGACACATGGCCCGTGCGCGCGCTCTCGACAACCTTCAAGGCGCCGTGGTCAGGTCGTCACCTGCTTCGACAGGAGAGCACGCGTGCCCGCATCGTTCGACGAGATCCAGATCGGCCAGGTGGTGACGCTGGGTGCGACGGTGGTGGACGAGAAGGCGCTGGACGTCTTCATCGCCGCCTTCCAGCCCGGCTGGGACCCGTCGCTGGGCGCGCCGGACGCCATGGTCTTCGCGATCTGGACCCGCCTGGACGCCGAGGCCAGCGCCGACTGGCCGCAGACCAAGCGGGTGGGCGTCGACGCCCTGCGCTGGCTGCGTAACCCGCCGGCCGGCGAACTGCTGCGCGGGCGCATGACGGTGATGGGCAAGGATCCGGTCGGCGAGGGCAAGGGCATCGTCATCGCCCAGCAGGACCTGCTCGACGAAGCCGGGCGCCTGGTCTTCTCGTGCCTGACGCGGAGCATCTTCGCGAGATAGCGCGGGGCCTCCTCGCCACCCCTGATCTTGTCATCCCGGCCGCAGCGAAGCGGAGCGCCGGGATGACACGCGTTTTGAAGCGCTTTTGATTTTCGACCGAAGGGCCGGAGGGGGCCTTAAGCCGCCGTCGGGGTCGCGGTCTCGCGGGCCAGCAGCACGTGCACGGCGTCGGCCGAGCGGGCCTGGCGCAGCTGCTCGCGCAGTTCGGGCTGGCGCAGCATGCGCGAGACGCGGGCCAGCGCCCGCAGGTGCTGGGTATTGGCCTCGGGCGGGGCGAACAGGGCCAGGAACAGGTCGACCGGCTTGTCGTCCAGCGCGTCAAAGGCCACGGGGGTCTCCAGGCGCACGAAGACGGCGCGCACCCGATCCAGGCCCGGCACGCGGGCGTGCGGCAGGGCCACGCCCTGGCCGACGCCGGTCGAACCGGCCGCCTCACGCTCGATCAGCCCATCGAGGGCGATGTCGGAATCGATGCCGAGCACGCGGCCGGCGAAGTCGGCGATGACGCCGAGAACCTGGCGCTTGTCCTTGGCGCTGACGCGCAGCGTCACCGCCCCGTGGTCCAGAAGATCGCCGATAGTCATGGACTTCAACTAGCTCGCTCTATACCGGCCGCCGAAAGCTCGGCCGCCGCGGTCCCGAAACGCGCCGGGACCGCTTAGGCTCCAGCTAGCTCAAGGTCGAGCCGTTTCCGTTCAGCGACTTGGTGCGCTCGGGGTCGATCCAGCCGATATTTCCGTCCGGCCGGCGGTAGACCACCGACAATCCGCCGTGGGCGGCGTTCCTAAACACGATTGCCTGGGACTCGGTCAAGTCCAGTTCCATGACAGCCATGGAAACGGTCATCGTCTTCAGCGAGGCCTGGGTTTCGGCGATCACCATGGCCGACGGGGCGCCGGCGGGGTGGTTCTCCTCGATCGACCAGTCCTCGTCCTCGTGGTCGTCCTCGGGCGCGCGCAGCACGTAGAAGGCGGCGTTCTCGGCCTGCTTAGCGGTCGCCGCCTCGGTATGGCTCTTCAGGCGTCGCTTGTAGCGCCTTATGCGCGTCTCGATCTTGGCCAGGGCCTGGTCGAACGCCATGTGGGCGTCGCCGCCGGAGCCGTGGCTCAGAAGCTGCTGGCCCGAAGCCAGCTTTACCGAACAATCGACACGGAAGGCGTAGCCCTCCTTGCTGATCACGACGTCGGCGTCACCGCCTCGGTCGAAATACTTGCCGATGCTCAGGGCGATTTCGTCGGCGACTCGCGCTCGCAGAGCCTCACCAACGTCGACATGCTTGCCGGAGATTTGGACTTGCATGCCCTATCAACGCGCCGGTCTGGGGGCGGTGTCAAGCGGGAGCAAAAGGGCCTCAGAAGAGTCCCGAAAAGACCCCGATCAGCCTCTTGACGGCGGCGGTCACGACACCGGCGCTGAGGAACAGCAGCGCGGCGCTGGCGGTCGCCATCAGGTAGCCGAGCAGGGCCAGCAGGCCGTCGCGCTGCAGCAGGGCCAGGGCCAGAACCGCCACGGTCGCGCCAGGGGCCAGATTCCCAAGGGGAATCGGCAGCACCAGCACCAGCGCCAGCAGGGTGCAGACCACGCCGATGAAGCGCTCGCCGCCGGCCGCGAACAGAAAGCCCAGCCTTGGCCGCGTCACCACTTCCAGGCGGCGCAGAACCGGCGTGATGCGCCGGAAAAGCCCCCTTAGGTCGTCGCGCTTAAGGGGTTTTTCCAGCACGCCGCGCGGCAGCCACGGCGCATTGGCGCCCCAGGCGATCTGCGGCGCCAGCAGCAGAATCGGCAGCGACAGGAGCGTCGACGAGCCCGGCGGCAGCGGCAGGCAGTTGAGCAGGCCGAACACCAGGAGCGTGGCGCCGAAGGCGCGGCTATCGAAGGCGTCCAGCATCTGGCGGACGGTCAGCACCGGGCGCGGGTCCTCGCCGAACCCCTCGATCACGTCTGACAGCTTCTCGTCGCTCATTCCCGGCCCTGTTTCGACAGGGAGGTATAACGCAGGACGAGACGAATCCGCTTGCGCGAAAACGTCGCTGTTCGACGGTGCGCGCGCCGCCTAGGCGGTTTCCTTGATCAGGCGGCGGCGCTCGACCGACGAGGGGATGCGCATGGCCTCGCGGTACTTGGCGACCGTGCGACGGGCGATGTCGACGCCCGCGGCCTTGAGGATCTCGACGATGCGGTCGTCGGAATGGACGTCGCCTTCGGTCTTCTCGGCGTCGACCAGGCCCTTGATCTTGTGGCGCACGCTGGCGGCCGAGTGGGCCTCGCCGCCCTCCGACGACTGGATGGCCGAGGTGAAGAAGAACTTCAGCTCGAACACCCCGCGCGGGGTGGACACGTACTTGTTGGAGGTGACCCGGCTGACCGTGCTCTCGTGCATGCCGATCGCGTCGGCGACGGTCTTCAGGTTCAGCGGCCGCAGGTGCTCGACGCCATAGGCCAGGAAGCCGTCCTGCTGGCGCACGATCTCGCTGGCCACCTTGAGGATGGTCTTGGCGCGCTGGTCGAGGCTTTTGACCAGCCAGTTGGCGCTGGCGAAGCTGTCGGAGACGAAGGTCTTTTCCTGGTCGCTGCGCGCGCCCTTGGAGACGCGGGCGTGATAGCGCTGATCGACCAGCACGCGCGGCAGGGTGTCGGTGTTCAGCTCGACATGCCACATGCCTCCCAGGCCCTCGCGGACATGGACGTCCGGCACCAGGGTCTGGGGCGGATCGCTGTGGAAGGCCGCGCCCGGACGGGGCGTCAGGCCGCGGACCTCGGCGATCATCTCGCGCAGGTCCTCGTCGTCGACGCCGCAGATCTTGCGCAGGGCGGCAAGGTCGCGGCGCGCCAGCAGGTCGAGATTGTCGAGCAGGGCGGCGATGGCCGGATCGTAGCGGTTGGCGTCGCGCAGCTGCAGTTCCAGGCACTCGCGCACGTCGCGGGCGGCCACGCCGCAGGGCTCGAAGCCCTGGACGACCTTGAGCACGGCCTCGACGCGGTCGAACCCGCAGCCCAGGCGCTCGGCGATCTCCCAGAGATCGGCGCGCAGATAGCCGGCGGCGTCGACGGCGTCGATCAGGATGGCGGCGATGGCCTCGTCGGCGGACGACAGGCCGGCCAGCAGCAGTTGGCCGTTCAGGTGCTCGGCCAGGGTCTCGGGACGGTTCAGGGCCCCTTCGAAATTGTCGTCGCCCTCGAAGCTGCCGCCGCCGCCGGCGCGCGACCAGTCGATCTGGCCGCCAGCGTGCTCGGCGCTAAAGCCTTCGCCGTCGCCGGTGGCGCGCTCGCCGGGCGAGACGTCGTCGCCGGGCGCATCCATCTCGCGATTGGCCGAGGCGTCCGAGACGCTCTCCATGCCCAGGTTCTCGACGGCGCGGTCGGGCTCGCCGTCGCGCTCGACCTCGCGGTCGCTGTCGTCGCGCTGCAGCAGCGGATTACGTTCAAGCTCGGCCTCGACGAAGGCTTCCAGCTCGATGTTCGACAGCTGCAGAAGCTTGATCGCCTGCTGCAGTTGCGGAGTGATGACAAGGCCCTGGCCCTGCCGGATATCGAGTCTGGGGCTGAGCGCCAACGCGCCCTCCTGGCAAATCGAACGGAAGTTACGATCGCCATTGAAAGGCCGGTCTGGTTAACGGGGCGCGAACGCCTGCAAATATCGGGCCGGTGCGACCATCCGTCCGCGAAAAAAGAAAAAGGCCTTGCTGGGCAAGGCCTTTCTCGAGGTCGGCGTGCGCCTGGACGGCGCCGCAATCCTGTCCGAACCGTTTAAGACCGGTCGGCGAAGCTGTCGCCCAGGTAAACCCGGCGCACTTCGGGGTTGTCGACGATCTCCTTGGGAGAGCCTTCGAACAGCACCTCGCCGGCGGCGATGATCGAGGCCCGGTCCACCATGTCCAGCGTCTCGCGGACGTTGTGGTCGGTGATCAGGATGCCGATGCCGCGGTTCTTGAGGTAGTTCACGACCTCGCGGATGTCGGAGATCGCCAGCGGGTCGATGCCGGCGAACGGCTCGTCCAGCAGCATGAACGACGGCTCGCTGGCCAGGGCGCGGGCGATTTCGACGCGGCGACGCTCGCCGCCCGACAGGGCCACGGCCGGCGACTTGCGGATGTGGGTGATCCGCAGCTCCTCGAGGATGTTGGTCACCGTCTCGCGGGCCACGCGCTGGTTCTTCTGGCGCATCTCGACCACGGCCATGACGTTCTGCTCGACCGTCATGCCGCGGAAGATCGAGGCTTCCTGCGGCAGGTAGCCGACGCCGAGGCGGGCGCGCTGGAACATCGGCTGGGCCGTGATGTCCTCGCCGTCGAGATAGATCGCGCCGTAGTCGGCGGCGATCAGGCCGGTGACCATGTAGAAGGTCGTGGTCTTGCCCGCGCCGTTGGGGCCCAGCAGGCCGACCACCTCGCCGCGCTTGAGGCGCAGCGAGACGTTCTTGACCACCGGCCGGTCGCCGAAGGTCTTGCCGACGCCGTCGACATAGAGACCGTCCTCGGTCGCGCCGCCGCCCAGAGTGTTGAACTGCATCAGGGCTCTCAGGGCTTGGGCTTGTTGGCGTCGTCCGAGGTGCTCGGATAGACCACGGCGCGCACGCGGTTCTTCTTGCCCGCGCCCTTGGTGGTGGATTCCATCCGCACGTCGTTGGTCTTGGTGTTGACCACCATGCGATCGCCGCGGGCCACGTCCTGGCCCTGGATGGCGATGACGTTGCCGGTCACCACGATGGTGTTGGAGGCGTAGTCGTAGGTCGCCCGGTCGCCGCGCACGGTCTGCTTGGGCGTGACGTAGAACACCTCGCCCTCGGCCTCGACCCGGTCGACGTTGCCGCAGCCGCTGCCGTCGCCGGTCTTGGCCTTCTTCTGATTGTAGAGGGTCATCTTGGCGGCGCGCAGGCGCGAGGTCTCCTGCAGCACCTCGACGGCGCCGCGGAAGATCGTCTTGCACTGGCTGGAGATGGTCTCCTGCTCGTCGGCCGAGATGTCGACCGGGGCGCTGGAGCTGTTCTGCGCCAGGGCCGGAGCGGCCGTCAGGCCGCCCAGGAGGCTCGCGGCGATAGCGACCGCCATTGCTCGTTTCATCGACCTCGCCCTCATCTGTCGCATCGTCCTCTAGTTCCCGTCGCCGTCGACGCGGTCCAGGCGCGTTTTCACGCCGCCCCGGAAAACGATGCGGTCGCCCTTGTCATATACGGAATAAGCGTTGGATTTCACCTGTCCTGTGGGGCCTTCGCCCTGCAGCAGGGTTTCACCGGTGATCACGCCGGTCTTGGTGTCGACGAAAGCCTCGTCCGACGCGAAGCGATAGCCGCCGCCGTCGTCCATGCGCACGTCGCCGCGCAGCACGAGCTTGAGGTTGTCCTCGCGATAGACGCCGTTCTTGGCGGTGACCCGCGTGGGCTTGGGCTCGTCGGTGCCCAGGGTCAGGGTCGGATCGTCCAGCAGCACGCGCTTGAGGTCGGCGTCGTCGCGGACCGCCGAACGGGCGGTGATCAGGAAGGCGCGGCCTTCGCTCGACTGGCCGTAGAAGCGCGGATTGAGCATGCGGATCTGGGCCTGGGGCCGTTCGGGACCACGCTCGGCGGCGGTCACGGTGCGCCAGATCACCTGGCCGGTCGCGGCGCCCAGCAGGCCGACGATGGCCACCGGCAGCAGCAGGCGCGCGCTGCGGACCACGCGCGAACGACGGCGCCAGCGCCGCAGATCGCGCTTGAAGCCGCCCCTCATCGCCACGTCCGCCACCGATCTTCTCCCTTAAGCGTGCGCGAAGATGTCGACGTCTTCCCAGCCGGCCAGGTCGAGCGCGGCGCGGTGGGGCAGATAGTCGAAGGCGGCCTGGGCCAGGGCCATGCGGCCCTCGCGCACCAGCATGGCGTTCAAACGCTCGCGCAGGCCATGCAGATGCAGCACGTCCGAGGCGGCGTAGGCCACCTGCTCGGGGCTCAGCGAATCAGCGCCCCAGTCCGAGCTCTGCTGGGCCTTGGACAGCTCCACGCCCATCAGTTCGCGCGTCACGTCCTTGAGGCCGTGGCGGTCGGTATAGGTGCGGGCGAGCTTGGAGGCGATCTTCGTGCAGTACACGGGGGCCGTCATGACGCCCAGATGCAGCAGGAACATGGCGATGTCGAAGCGGCCGAAGTGGAAAAGCTTCAGCACGGCCGGATCGGCCAGCAGCTTCTTCAGGTTCGGCGCGTGATAGGTCGAGCGGTCCAGGCGAACCACGTGGGCGTCGCCGTCGCCGGACGACAGCTGCACGACGCACAGCGGATCGCGCCCGAGGCGCAGGCCCATGGTTTCCGAATCGATGGCGATCGCGGTCGCCCCGGCGAACACGCCGTCGGGCAGATCGCCTTCATGAACAAAGCTGGCCAAGTGTCTCTCGTCTCCACGCGTCGGCGTCGTCGCGACCGGCGCCGCTCCGACGTCTTATAGTGGAGCGTCGGCGATGCACGCCAGATGAACGGAGTATCTATTGTAAGGAAAGCTTGGCGCCACCCGCTCTTCGCATGCTTGCGAGAGGGGTGGTGCCCAGGAGAGGACTCGAACCTCCACGACCTTTCGGTCACTGGCACCTGAAGCCAGCGCGTCTACCAATTCCGCCACCTGGGCCCGCGGCGCAACCCGTTGGGCCGCTGCGAGGGCCGGACGTTTATGCAATGGTTCCGGCGGCGTCAATCGCATTTCTCACTTTTCTTGCGAACATCCCCAGGCTCGTCTAATCCCCCCTTCATCGCAGCGACGAGGAATGAAGATGCAGGGTCTGGTCACGGTGTTCGGCGGCTCGGGCTTCGTAGGAAGCCAGGTGGTGCGCGCCCTCGCCAAGTCGGGCTATCGCGTGCGCGTGGCCGTGCGTCAGCCCAATCTCGCCTATCGCATGCGCATGCTGGGCGATGTCGGCCAGATCGAAGTGATCCAGGCCAACGTCCGCAACGCCGCCTCGGTGGCCCGCGCGCTCGAAGGCGCCGAAGCGGCCGTCAACCTGGTGGGCGTGCTGTGGGAAAGCGGCCGCCAGCAATTCCAGAGCCTGCACGCCATGGGCGCCAAGACCGTGGCCGAACAGGCGACCGCCGCCGGCGTGAAGCGCCTGGTGCAGGTCTCGGCCATCGGCGCCGACGCCGATTCGGCCGCCAAGTACGCCCGCACCAAGGCCGAGGGCGAAGCGGCCGTCCGCGCCGCCTTCCCGACCGCCACCATCGTGCGCCCGTCGGTCGTGTTCGGCCAGGAAGACAAGTTCTTCAACAAGTTCGGCCAGCTGGCCGCCAGCGCCCCGGCCCTGCCGCTGGTCGGCGGCGGCGCCACCAAGTTCCAGCCGGTGTTCGTCGGCGACGTCGCCGCGGCGATCGCCAAGATCATCGCGACCCCGGGCGCTGAGGGCCAGACCTTCGAACTGGGCGGCCCGGCCGTCTACACGTTCAAGGAACTGCTCGAGCTCGTCCTGACCGAGACCGGCCGCGCCCGCGTCCTGGCGCCCCTGCCCTGGCCGATCGCCGGCCTGGTGGGCAAGCTGGGCGACATCCAGGCCTCGATCCTGCCGCTGGCCCCGCCGCTGACCACCGACCAGGTCGCCCTGCTGAAGGCCGGCGACAACGTCGTCGCGCCGGGCGCCAAGGGCCTGGCCGACCTCGGCATCGTCCCGACCGCCGTCGAGGCCGTCGTGCCGTCCTACCTCTACCGCTACCGCAAGGGCGGCCAGTACGCCCCGACCCCGGCCGGCGCCTTCTAGGCGTCCAGCCAGGACCGAAACGACAAACCCCGCGCCGGTCGCCCGGCGCGGGGTTTTTCTTTCTCGGGCCGGCTTCTGGCCGGGCCGTCAGGCCATCGACGGCCGGGTCACGGTCAGCAGCGCCACGAAGTCGGGATCGACGACCACCGCCTCCTCGTCGGCCAGCTGGTACTCGCCAGGCTCGCCCACCTCGACGGCCTCCAGCATCGGGGCCATGACGAAGGCCTCATCCAGGCCCGGCGCGTCGATGACGATGCCGTCCTCGGGATCGCACGACACCACCCGGCCGAACACCTGGCGACGCCCCAGCAGCCTCTGCTCGCCGTCGAGATAGGTCAGCCCGACCAGCAGGGTCGAGCCGACCAGGTCGCCGGCCAGCTCCTCATCCCAGTCGCCGCCGCCGGAGCTTTCGAAAAGGCCGGCCATCAGCGCGGGATGTACAGCAGCGCCAGGCCGACGACGCCGACGGCGATCCGCCAGTAGGCGAAGGGCGCAAAGCCGTGGCGGGTGATGAAGTTCAGCACCGTCTTGACCACGAACACGCCCGAGATCAGCGCGGCGACGAAGCCCAGGCCGATCATGCCCATGTCCTTGGTGCTGAGCTGGTCGATGTTCTTGTAGAGGTCGTAGGCGAAGGCGCCGGCCATGGTCGGCATCGCCAGGAAGAAGCTGAACTCGGCGGCCGAGCGCTTGTCGCACTTCAGCAGCAGGGCGCCGGCGATGGTCGCCCCAGAGCGCGAGACGCCGGGCACCAGGGCCAGGCACTGGAAGAGGCCGATGATGAAGGCGGTCTTCAGCGGATAGTCGGCCACGTCGGTGTGCTTGGGCTCGAACTTCATGCGGTCCAGGCCCAGCAGGATGAAGCCGCCGATGATCAGTGTCGTGCACACCAGGGCCGGGCTCTCGTAGAGCACGGTCTTGATGAAGTCGTGGGCCAGGACGCCGACGAACACCGCCGGCAGGAAGGCCAGCAGGATGCCGATGACGAACCGGCGCGAGCCCGGATTGGTCGGCAGGGTGGTCAGAAGCCCCCACAGCCGCCCGAAATAGACGCTGGTGATCGCCAGGATGGCGCCCAGCTGGATCAGCACCTGGAAGGTGTTGCCCGGGCTGTGGAAGCCCAGGAAATGGCCGACCAGCAAGAGGTGCCCGGTCGACGAGACGGGAATGAACTCGGTCAGGCCCTCGATCAGGCCCAACACGATCGCGATCAGCCAATCCGGCATGTCATCCCCTTGTGAAACAAGCGCTTGAGGGTGGAAGCGGGCGTGCGCCCGACACGGTAAAGAAAGGGTTTATCCAAAAAGTGGACCAATTTAGGGCATAACTGCGAGTCGCTCGCAATGACCCTGGCGTCATCGCGGATATATTCGTCCAATATTTTTACCACCGCATTCTTATTGCCCTGAAGAGTCCGTATGAGACCCTCGCAAGCAAATTTTTCCCCGGCAATGGGGGCGAGGGAAGGCGCATGGCCGAGCGCATGTTGAAATTCACGACCGTCGCGCGTCGCACGCCTGAAAAGCGGGCGGCCGAAGAGCGTAACGGCGACTTTCACGAGATCTACGCCGACTTCATCGACGCCAAGGCCAACGAGCAGGCCTCGCGCTGCTCGCAGTGCGGCGTGCCCTACTGCCAAACCCACTGCCCGCTGCACAACAACATCCCCGACTGGCTGCGGATGACCGCCGAAGGCCGGCTGGAGGAAGCCTACGCCCTGTCGCAGGCCACCAACTCGATGCCGGAAGTCTGCGGCCGCATCTGCCCGCAGGACCGTCTCTGCGAAGGCAACTGCGTCATAGAGCAGTCGGGTCACGGCACCGTGACGATCGGCTCGGTCGAACGCTACCTGACCGACAAGGCCTGGGAGATGGGCTGGGTGAAGCCCCTCGTCGCCGCCGCCGATCGCGGCCAGTCGATCGGCGTCGTCGGCGCGGGTCCCGCGGGCCTGGCCGCCGCCGAGAAGCTGCGCGAGCAGGGCTACGCCGTCACCGTCTATGACCGCCACGACCGCGCCGGCGGCCTGCTGATCTACGGCATCCCCGGCTTCAAGCTGGAGAAGGACGTCGTCGAGCGCCGCACCCAGCGCCTGGCCGACGGCGGCGTCGAGTTCAAGCTCGGCTTCGAGGTCGGCAAGGACGCCACCCTGGAAGACCTGCGCGCCAAGCACGACGCGGTGCTGATCGCCGTCGGCGTCTACGCCGCCCGCGACCTGGCCGTGCCCGGCGGCGGCGACAAAGGCGTGGTGCCCGCGCTCGACTACCTGATCGCCTCCAACAAGAAGACCCTCGGCGACGACGTCCCGGCCTATGACAGCGGCGAACTCAATGCCGAGGGCAAGGACGTGGTCGTGGTCGGCGGCGGCGACACCGCCATGGACTGCGTGCGCACGGCCATCCGCCAGGGCGCGACCTCGGTCACCTGCCTCTATCGCCGCGACAAGGCCAACATGCCGGGCTCCCTGCGCGAAGTGGCCAACGCCGAGGAAGAAGGCGTCACCTTCGAATGGCTGGCCGCCCCGCGCGCCCTGTCGGGCGACGCCGAGGCCGTCACCGGCGTGAAGGCCATCCGCATGCGCCTGGGCGCTCCGGACGCCTCGGGCCGCCGCAGCCCCGAAGAGATCCCCGGCGGCGACTTCGACCGTCCGGCCCAGCTGGTGGTCAAGGCGCTGGGCTTCGAGCCCGAGAACCTGCCGCAGGCCTGGTCGGCGCCCGACCTGAAGACCACCCGCTGGGGCACGGTGAAGGCCGACGTCCGCAACCAGATGACCAATCTCGACGGCGTCTTCGCCGCCGGCGACATCGTCCGCGGCGCCTCGCTGGTGGTGTGGGCGATCAAGGACGGCCGCGACGCCGCCGACGCCATCCATCGCTACCTGAAGGCCAAGGCCGGCGCTCCCGCGCTGATCGCGGCGGAATAAGGAAAGAGAGATCAGACCATGAGCCAGATCGACCTCTATCTGAAGAACCGCCAGGCCCTCATCGACGGCCACGCCTACGACCCGACCACCGAGCGCGACGCCTGCGGCGTGGGCCTGGTCTGCGCCATCGACGGCCAGCCGCGCCGCGAAGTCGTCGAACTGGCGATCAAGGCGCTGAAGGCCCTGTGGCACCGCGGCGCGGTGGACGCCGACGGCAAGACCGGCGACGGCGCCGGCGTGCTGGTCTCGGTCCCGCAGGACTTCTTCATCGACCAGGTGCGCCGCACGGGCCACGCCCTGCGTCCCGGCCCCATCGCCGTCGGCCAGGTGTTCCTGCCGCGCACCGACCTGGGCGCCCAGGAAGCCTGCCGCACGATCGTCGAGGCCGAGGCCCTGCGCTTTGGCTTCTACATCTACGGCTGGCGCCAGGTGCCCGTCGACACCTCGGTGATCGGCGAGAAGGCCAACGCCACGCGTCCGGAAATCGAGCAGATCATGCTGGCCCCGCCGGCCGGCCTGGAGGGCGAGGCGCTGGAACGCGCCCTGTTCCTGTGCCGCAAGCGCATCGAAAAGCGCGTGCACGCCCAGAACATCAGCGACTTCTACATCTGCTCGTTCTCGGCCCGCTCGCTGATCTACAAGGGCATGTTCCTGGCCGAGTCGATCGACGAGTTCTATCCGGACCTGAAGGACGAGCGCTTCGCCGCCGCCGTGGCGATCTTCCACCAGCGCTACTCGACCAACACCTTCCCGCAGTGGCGCCTGGCCCAGCCCTTCCGGATGCTCGCCCACAACGGCGAGATCAACACGATCAAGGGCAACATCAACTGGATGAAGTCCCACGAGATCAAGATGGCGGCCGACGCCTTCGGTGAGTTCGGGGACGACGTGAAGCCGGTGATCCAGCCGGGCGGCTCTGACTCGGCCAGCCTGGACAACACCTTCGAGGTGCTGGTCCGCGCCGGCCGCGACGCGCCGATGGCCAAGGCCCTGCTGGTGCCCGAGGCCTCCAACCCCAACATGAGCGACGAGCACAAGGCGCTCTATTCCTACTGCAACGCCGTGATGGAGCCGTGGGACGGTCCGGCCGCCCTGTGCGCCACCGACGGCCGCTGGGTCGTGGCCGGCAAGGACCGCTCGGGCCTGCGTCCGCTGCGCGTGGCCTATACCGACGACGGCCTGGTCATCATGGGCTCGGAAGCCGGCATGTGCGGCGTCGAGGAAAGCCGCATCACCCGCAAGCTGGCCATCGCGCCGGGCCGGATGATCGCCATCGACCTGGGCGAGGGCAAGCTCTACGGCGAGGACGAGATCGTCGACGAACTGGCCGGCCGCCACCCCTACACCGAGTGGCTGGGCAACATGGTCGATCTCGAAAAGGAGATCGCGCCGGGTCCGGAACCGCGCAGCTACGGCCGCGAGGAGCTGACCCGCCGCCAGGCCGCCGCCGGCTACAGCCTCGAAGACCTGGAAATGATCCTCGCCCCGATGGTCGAGGACGGCAAGGAAGCCGTCGGCTCGATGGGCGACGACACGCCGCTGGCGGTGCTGTCGGAGAAGTACCGGCCGCTGAGCCACTACTTCCGCCAGAACTTCAGCCAGGTGACCAACCCGCCGATCGACCCCCTGCGGGAGACCGGCGTCATGAGCCTGAAGACCCGCTTCAAGAACCTGGGCAACATCCTGGCCCAGGACGCCGCTCAGGCCGACGTGTACGTGCTGGAAAGCCCCGTGCTGACCACCGGCATGTACATCCGCATTCGCGAGCTGCTGGGCGAGAAGAACGTCGCGGTCATCGACTGCACCATGCCGCTGCCGGCGGCCGAGGCCCGCGCCGGCGACGCCCTGCGCGCCAACCTCGACCGCATCCGCGCCGAGGCCGAGGACGCCGTCCTGCGCGGCTGCGGCGCCATCGTCCTGACCGACGAGGCCACCGACGCCAGCCGCGTGGCCCTGCCGATGATCCTGGCCACCGGCGGCGTGCACGCCCACCTCGTGGCCAAGGGCCTGCGCTCCTACGTCTCGCTGGTCGTGCGTTCGGCCGAGTGCCTCGACACGCACTATTTCGCGGTGCTGGTCGGCGTCGGCGCCACGGCGGTCAACGCCTACCTGGCGCAGGAAAGCTTCCAGGACCGCCTGGAGCGGGGCCTGGTGGGCGACAAGTCGCTGCGCGACGTGTGCCTGAACTTCAAGGGCGCCATCGAGGGCGGCCTGCTGAAGATCATCTCCAAGATGGGCATCAGCGTCATCTCCTCGTACCGCGGCGGCTACAACTTCGAAGCCGTCGGCCTGTCGCGCGCCCTGGCCGCCGAGTTCTTCCCCGGCATGCCCTCGCGCATCTCGGGCATCGGCCTGGCCGGCATCGAGACCAAGACGGTCGAGCTGCACCGCAAGGCCTGGGAGCTGTCGGCGGTGACCCTGCCGGTCGGCGGCCTCTACAAGTCGCGCCGCTCGGGCGAGGCCCACGCCTTCGAAGCCCGGCTCATGCACACCCTGCAGAGCGCCTGCGACACCGGCGACTATGAGCTTTATCGCCGCTGGTCCTCGGGCCTGCGCACGCAAAAGCCGATCCAGCTGCGCGACCTGCTCGACTGGCGCTCGGACCGCAACCCGATCTCGACCGACGACGTCGAGAGCGTCAACGAGATCCGCAAGCGCTTCGTCACGCCGGGCATGAGCCTGGGCGCCCTGTCGCCTGAGGCCCACGGCGCGCTGAACATCGCCATGAACCGCATCGGCGCCCGCTCGGTGTCGGGCGAAGGCGGCGAGGACTCGGCCCGCTACAAGCCGCTGCCGAACGGCGACAACCCCAACAGCGCCATCAAGCAGGTGGCCTCGGGCCGCTTCGGCGTCACCGCCGAGTACCTGAACCAGTGCGTCGAGCTGGAGATCAAGGTCGCCCAGGGCGCCAAGCCGGGTGAAGGCGGGCAACTTCCTGGCTTCAAAGTCACGGAGATGATCGCCCGCCTCCGTCACTCGACGCCGGGCGTGATGCTGATCAGCCCGCCGCCGCACCACGACATCTACTCGATCGAGGACCTGGCCCAGCTCATCTACGACCTGAAGCAGATCAACCCGATCGCCCGGGTCACGGTGAAGCTGGTCGCGGCCACTGGCATCGGCGCCATCGCCGCCGGCGTTGCGAAAGCTAAGGCCGACGTGATCCTGGTCGCCGGCGGCGTCGGCGGCACGGGCGCCTCGCCCCAGACCTCGGTGAAGTACGCCGGCGGTCCGTGGGAGATGGGCCTGTCGGAAGCCAACCAGGTGCTGACGCTGAACAACCTGCGCCACTCCGTCGTCCTGCGGGCCGACGGCGGCATGCGCACGGGCCGCGACGTGGTCATCGCCGCGATGATGGGCGCCGAGGAGTTCGGCATCGGCACCGCCTCGCTGGTGGCGATGGGCTGCATCATGGTGCGCCAGTGCCACTCCAACACCTGCCCGGTCGGCGTCTGCACCCAGGACGAGGCGCTGCGCGCCAAGTTCACCGGCACGCCGGACAAGGTCGTGAACCTCTTCACCTTCGTGGCCGAGGAAGTGCGCGAGATCCTGGCGGGCCTGGGCTTCAAGAGCCTGCAGGAGATCGTCGGCCGCACCGACCTGCTGGCGCAGGTTTCGCGCGGCGGCGAGCACCTCGACGACCTCGACCTGAACCCGCTGCTGGTTCGCGCCGACCCCGGCCAGAACAAGCCGTACAACACGGTCGAGGGCCGCAACGCGGTGCCGGACACGCTGGACGCCCAGATCGTCCGCGACGCCGCGCCGCTGCTGGAGCGCGGCGAGAAGATGCAGCTGACCTACACGGTCCGCAGCACGGCGCGCACCATCGGCACCCGCACCTCGAGCCACATCGTCCGCAAGTTCGGCATGAAGGGCCTGCCCGCCGGCCACCTGACGGTCCAGCTGAAGGGCTCGGCCGGCCAGAGCCTGGGCGCCTTCGCCGTGCAGGGCCTGCGCATCGAGCTGACCGGCGAGGCCAACGACTATGTCGGCAAGGGCCTGTCGGGCGCGACGATCACCATCAAGCCGCCGCGCGGCCTGGCGGCGCCGGAGACCAACACCCTGATCGGCAACACCGTGCTGTTCGGGGCCACCTCGGGCCGCCTGTTCGCGGCCGGCCAGGCCGGCGAGCGCTTCGCCGTCCGCAACTCGGGCGCCACCACGGTGGTCGAGGGCTGCGGAACCAACGGCTGCGAGTACATGACCGGCGGCCAGGTGGTGATCCTGGGCCCGACGGGCGGCAACTTCGGCGCGGGCATGACCGGCGGCATGGCCTTCGTGCTCGACCAGCACGACCGGTTCTCGACCAACTACAATCCCGAGAGCATCGTCGTGCAGCGCCTGGCCTCGCCCTACTGGGAAGGCGTGCTGCGCTCGCTGATCGCCGAACACGCCCGCGAGACGGACTCGGCCTTCGCCGAGAGCCTGCTGCGTGACTGGGACCGCGCCCGCGATCTCTTCTGGCAGGTCTGCCCGAAGGAAATGATCAGCCGCCTGCCCCAGCCGCTAGCGGCCGAGGAAGCGGTTCACGAGCGGGCCTGACGGCCCGCCCGCAACGAGATCCGTCGCCTTCTTCCGGGGCGACGGCCGCGCGGCGCGCCTCCCAGCCCGCCGCACGACGAGGGGAGCGCTCCGGCCCGAGCGCTCCCCTTTGTTGTGTCAGGACGCTTGCCCGGCGCGACGCGGAAATGCTGATCTGCCGCCGTCGATTTCCTGCGTCGGGGGATGTTCCAGTGAGCTTCGAGACCAAGACCACCACCCCCTCGCGGCGCGGACTGATCGCTGGCGGCGCAGCACTGCTCGGCCTGGCGGCGACCTCCGGCGAGGCTCTTGCCCTGACCGCCCGCCCCCGCCTGCGGGTGATCCTCGACAACGACTTCTCGGGCGATCCGGACGGCCTGTTCCAGCTGGCCCACCACCTGGCCTCGCCATCGGTGGAGATCCCGCTGGTCGTCGGCTCGCATATCCACGTGAACGACTTCCTCGACGGCTCGACCACCCAGGCCGACAACGCGGTCGCCCAGGTCAAGGCGATCTGTGCACGGATGAAGCTGGTCCGGCAGCCGCCGGTGATCGCCGGCCGCAACGCCGCTCCGGCGCCGGGCGCGCCGCCCGAAGCCACCCCGGCCGCCAAGGCGATCATCGCCGAGGCCCTGCGCGACGACACCAGGCTGCCGCTGTTCTACTGCGCCGGCGCGGGCCTGACGGATCTGGCCGAAGCCCTGCGGCTGGAGCCGAAGATCGCCGGCCGCATGAAGCTGGTCTGGATCGGCGGGCACGAGCACGACGACCTGCTGCCCGGCGTCCCCCGTCGCCAGGACGCCGAGTACAACGCCACCATCGACCTGGCCGCCGTGCAGACGGTGTTCAACGACTCCGCCATCGAGATCTGGCAGATCCCGCGCAACGCCTATCGCCAGCTGATGATCAGCCACGCCGAGCTCGAAGCCGGCCTCAAGCCGGCGGGAAGCCTGGGGACCTACCTGCTGGAACAGCTGGAGCGCGTGGTCTCCACGCCCAAGATCAGCCTGGGCGAGACCTATATCCTCGGCGACAGCCCGCTGGTGACGCTGACGGCCCTGCAGTCGTCGTTCGAGCCCGACAGCGCGTCCAGCGCCTATGTCGTGCGGCCGACGCCCCGCGTCGTCGCGCGGGCCCAGTACGAGGCCAATCCGAACGGCCGGCCGATGCGGGTCTACACCGGCATCGACACCCGCCTGACCTTCGCCGACATGTTCGCCAAGTTCGCCGCGGCGGGGTGGTAGGCGGCCACCCCCACCCATTCTCCGAGCATCCCCGCGCAGGCGGGGATCCAAGCCGAGCCCGCAGGCGATCCACGGCCCCAGCTCATACCGAACGTCAGCTTGGGTCCCCGCCTGCGCGGGGAAGGCCGGGTGTGGGGTTGGAAGACCCCTCCGGCCCCACATAACGCGCCCGGGGACGGATCAGCCTTCCCGTCTTTCCCTGCTCCAGCGCATGGGCCAGCCAGCCCGCCGTGCGCCCCACGGCGAACAGGGCGAAGGGGGCGTCGTCGGGCAGCTTCAGGGTCTGGGCCAGGGCGACCAGGGCGAAGTCGATATTGGCCGCCTGGCCGGTGGCGGCGACCACCGCCTCGTGCAGCGCGGCCATCTCCGCCGACGGCGCGAAGGCCGCCAGCAGCGCCGCCGCGCGCGGGTCGCCGTCGGGATAGAGCGGATGGCCAAAGCCCGGCAGCGGCGCGCCCTGGTCGAGGCGCACGGCGACGGCCCGCCCCGGATCTTCCCGCCTGGCCTCGCGGGCCAAGGCCTCGACCCGGGCGGCCATGCCGCCGTGCAGCGGTCCCGACAGCGCCGACAGGCCGGCCAGGGCCGAAGCCGCCAGCGACGCGCCGGTCGAGGCCGCCACCCGGGCGGCGAAGGTCGAGGCGTTGAGTTCGTGGTCGGCCAGCAGCACCAGCGCCCGCCGCACCAGGTCGCCGCCGGTCGCGTCCAGGCCCCAGGCGGCCGCCAGCCGCTGGTGGATCAGCCCCTCGCCCGCCCGTCCCGCGACGGCGTCGGCGACCAGGTCCAGCAGGCCCGCCGCCTCCTGGGCCAGCATCAGCGGCGCGCGGCCCCGGGCCGGCCGATCCTCGCCCGCGCGGGCGGCCAGGTCGGCGAACAGCCGGGCGCGGATGGTCGGGGCGGCGCTGGGCGCGCCGGCGGCCAGGGCGGCCTGCGCCGTGTCGTCGCGCAGCAGCCGGCCGACCGCCTCGAAGCTTTCGGTCCTGGCCAGGTCGACGGCGTCGCGACCGCGGTACCAGAGGCGACCGGCCCGCACGGTGGTGATGGCCGAGGCCAACACCGGCTCGCCCCAGGCGATGGCCTCGGCGGCGACGTCGGCGGCCTTTCGCCCCCTGGCCTTGCGCTTGGCCAGCGCCGCCACGTCGGAGGCCCGATAGAGGCTGCGGCGCGGATCCTCAGGATGAGCGTGGGCCTCGATCCGGCCCCGGCTGACATAGGCGTACAGCGTCTGGGCCCGCACGCCGAGCCGCGCCATCGCCTGGTCCGCATCGAGCCAATCGTCCGCCATATATACATTGATTACATTGATCAAGATTGACGATCAACCGGCGGGAGCCAAGATCAGGGGCGAAAGGAGACCTCCCCATGGTCCAAGTTTCCGCCGGCCTCGAAGGCGTGATCGCCGCCGCCACCGTGCTGTCCGACGTCGACGGCCAGGCCGGCCGCCTGACCATCCGCGGCTGGGCGGTCGAGGACCTGGCCGGCCGCGCCCGCTTCGAGGACGCCGTCCACCTGCTGCTGGACGGCTTCTTCGACGACCTGCCGGCCGACCTGGCCCCGGCCCTGGGCCAGGCGCGCGTGCGGGCCTTCGCCGAGGTCGCCGCCCTGGACGCGGCGCTGGTCGCCCGCGAGCCCTACGACGCCATGCGCGCCCTGCTGGCCCGGCTGCCCGACGGCGATGGCGTGCACGACGCCCTGGCGCTGGCCGCCGCCCCGGCGGTGTTCACCGCCGCGGTCCTGCGCCGCCAAAACGGGCTGGAGGCGGTCGCGCCCGACCCCGCCCTGCCCCACGCCGCCGATTTCCTGCGGATGGTCAGGGGCGCCAACGCGACGCAAGGCGAAGCCCGCGCGCTGGACGCCTATCTGGTCACGGTCTGCGACCACGGCCTCAACGCCTCGACCTTCGCCGCCAGGGTGGCGGCCTCGACGCGGGCGGGGCTGGGCTCGGCCGTGCTGGCGGGGCTGTCGACGCTGAAGGGTCCGCTGCACGGCGGCGCGCCGGGGCCGGTGATCGACATGCTCGACGCCATCGGAACGGCCGACAACGCCGTCCCCTGGCTGGAAGCCGCGCTCGACGCCGGCGAGCGGCTGATGGGTTTCGGCCATCGCATCTATCGCGTTCGCGACCCCCGCGCCGACGCCCTGAAGGCCGCTCTTTCGCGACTGTCGAAAGGCGCCGGCGCCCTGCCCGGCCGCCTGGCCCTGGCCGAGGCCGTGGAGCGCGCGGCCCTCGACATCCTGCGCCGGCGCAAGCCCGACCGGCCGCTGGAGACCAATGTCGAGTTCTACACCGCGCTGTTGCTGGAAGCGCTGGACCTGCCGCCGGAGGCCTTCACCTGCGTGTTCGCCGCCGGGCGCACGGCCGGCTGGATCGCCCACGCCCGCGAGCAGCAGGCCAGCGGCAAGCTCATTCGTCCGCAGTCGGTCTATGTCGGGCCCCGGCCCAGGGCGGCGGCCTGACGGCCGCTGCTTTCCTGCTGCGCAAATTTGTTGCGAAAGACACACATGAGGGCGAAAGCACATATCGAAGTTCGCTGAACTTGACACATTTTTGACCGCCGATTCACCTTCAGCGCGAGCGAATCCGTAGTTCAACCTTGACCATACGGATGTCGCAGCAAGAGGGACGGCATGAACCGCATCGGCCAAGGACTCCTTTCGCTCTTTCTGACCACCGTCGCGGCCGCGCCGCTGGCGGCCCACGCCCAGACACCCGCCGAAACCGACGTCGAGGGCGTCGTGGTCACCGGCTCGCGCATCCGCGTCAGCCCGCTCGACAAGACCCAGACCGTCTTCCAGATCGACCAGGAGGCGATCGCCAAGACCGGCCTGACCTCGATCGTCGACGTGCTGCAGCGCGTGCCGGCCGCCGGCGGCGGCCTCAATTCCAAGTTCAACAACTCGGGCAACTTCGGCAATCCGCCCGACGGCGGCGGCGTGGGCGCCGGCTCGGCCGAGATCGACCTGCGCTACCTGGGCTCGCGCCGGGCGCTGGTGCTGGTCGACGGCCAGCGCTGGGTCAGCGGGGCCTCGGCCTCGGGCGTGCCGGGGGCCGTGGACCTCAACACCATTCCCAGCGCCATGATCCGCAACGTCGAGATCCTGCAGGAGGGCGCCTCGCCCATCTACGGCTCGGACGCCATCGCCGGGGTCATCAACATCATCACCCGCGAGCGCCAGCAGGGCCTGGAACTGTCGGCCCAGGTGGGCGGCTACGGCGAGGGCGACGGCTTCTCGCAGGACTACAACGTCTCGTGGGGCGCCTCGGAGGACAAGACCAGCATCGTCGTCGGCGGCGGCTACTTCAAGCAGAAGAGCGTCATGTCGGCCGACCGCGACATCTCGCTCTATCCCAGCCCCTATGGAACCTCGTGCCTTTCCGGCGGCTGCTCGTCGGGCACGCCGCTGGGCCGGTTCATCGTCAGCGACCCCAACACCGGCAACGACATGGACCTGACCCTGAAGGCGGCCCTGGCCGCCGGGGTGCGGCCGACCTACACGCCCCTGGATCCCACCGGCGCAGGCAGCAGCTTCCGCAACTTCGCCGGCGACGCCGACCGCTTCAACTTCCAGCCCTACAACTACATCGTCACCCCGTCCGAGCGGGTCAGCCTGTTCGGCGCGGTCACCCACGACTTCACCGACAGCATCAAGCTGAAGGTGCGCGCCAGCTACGTGCAGCGCAAATCGGCCAACCAGGCCGCGCCCATCCCGCTGTTCGTCGGCCCCGACGCCGGCAACGGCAACCTGCTCGACACCATCTCGATCGACGCCACCAACCCCTACAACCCGTTCGGCTTCACCCTGACCAGCGGCACCTACGCCTTCGTCGGCCGGCGGATGATCGAGGCCGGACCGCGCCACTACGCCCAGAGCGTCGACACCTGGAACGTCAACGCCACCCTGTCGGGCGACTGGGCCGTGGGGTCGCGCCGCTGGTACTGGGACGTCGGCTACACCGCCTCGCGCAACCACGCCGAACAGAGCTTCACCGGCAACATCAACGCCCAGCGCGTGCAGCAGGCCCTGGGCCCGGTCTCGGGCTGCACCGGCTCGTGCGTGCCGCTGAACATCTTCGGCGGCGTCGGCTCGATCACCCCGGAGATGCTGAGCTTCATCGGCTTCACCCAGCAGGACGTCTCGCAGCAGGAACTGCACGACTTCACCGCCAACCTGACCGGCGACCTCTTCGAGCTGCCCGCCGGCCCGCTGGCCTTCGCCGCCGGCTACGAGCACCGCGAAACCAAGGGCTACTTCCAGCCCGACGCCATCGTCGCGGCGGGCCTGTCGTCGGACATTCCCGCCCAGCCGGCCAAGGGCGAGATCAAGGTCGACGAGGCCTATCTGGAACTGCGCGCGCCGCTGCTGGCCGACCTGCCGCTGATCCACCGGCTGGAGATCTCGGGCGCCGGCCGCTGGTTCGACTATTCCACCTCGGGTTCGGACTCGATCTACAAGGCCGGCCTCAACTGGCGGCCGACGGAAGACGTTCTGGTGCGCGCCTCCTGGGGCCAGGGCTTCCGCGCCCCGTCGATCGGCGAGCTCTACGGCGCGGCCTCGCGCTTCGACCAGGAGATCACCGATCCCTGCTCGGACATGCTGGGCCTGTCGGGCGGAACGCCCGCGACGGCCACCGTCCGCACCAACTGCATCGCCGCCGGCGTGCCGGCCAGCGGCTCTTACGTGCAGCTCAATCCGCAGCTGTCGGTGATCACCAGCGGCAACGACACGCTCAAGCCCGAGACCAGCGAGAGCAAGAACTTCAGCATCGTCTGGGAGCCCAAGGCGCTAAAGGAGGCCAGCTGGGCCAGCGGCGGCTCGATCGAACTGGCCTATTCCGACATCGAGCTCGACTCGGCCATCCAGGCGCTGTCGGGGGAAAGCCTGCTGTCGCGCTGCGCCGAGCTGGCCGACGCCCTGGCCTGCTCGACCATCACCCGCACGGCCTCGGGCCAGGTGGCGGCGATCACCAACCCGCTGATCAACATCGGCGGCATCCAGACCCGGGCCATCGACCTGAACCTGCTGTGGTCCTCGCCGGACTACAGCTTCGGCCGCCTGGCGGTGCGGTCGTATTCGACCTTCCTGCTGGAGTTCACCGAGATCGTGCCGACGGCCACCGGCTTCACCGAGATCCCGCGCGAAGGCACCGAGCGCGGCAGTCCCGACCAGGCCTATCCCAAGACCAAGTCGACCTTCACCGTCGACTGGGACTGGAAGAACTGGGGCGCCAGCGCCTCAGCCCGCTACCTGTCGTCGGTCAAGGAGACGCAGGCGGCCGACGCCAAGCTGGCTTCGCGCACCTATTTCGACGCCCAGCTGCGCTGGAAGCCCGATTTCCTGGGCGAGACCACCGCGGTGGCCTTCGGGGTCAACAACCTGTTCGACAAGGACCCGCCGGGCTGCATCAGCTGCGGCCTCAACAACTTCGACCCCAACGCCTATGACGCGCCGGGGCGCTACTTCTACTTCCGCCTGACCTACCGGCAGTAGGGATAGGGCCGGGAGGGGCTCAGCCCTTCCCGGCCGCCAACGCCGTCATTCGACCGGGCGCGGCGGACGATGGATCTCCAGCTCGCGGAGCCGCCAGCGGAAGGGATCGGCGTCGAATGCGGCCGTCACGGTAACGTGGACGTCGAGGCTGCCGCGCGTTTGCGTGCCGCGAATGGAAAAGGTGGTGCAGGTCTCGTCGGCCGCCCTTGTGTGTCCGTTCAGATCGGAACAGGACGACGCCCAGGCGACGGAACGGGCCGTCAGGCTTCGCACCAGAGCCTCGCAGCCCTCCTCCAGCAGGCAGTTGACCTTGTCGGCGGGCAGGCTGGCGAAATCGCGCCTGACCGTCTGGGCCAGGGACGCCGCCTGCCAGGCCATGTTCTGGTCGCTCGCCTCAAGCAGTTCGTCTGGCGTTTCGATCTCCGCGCAGCGCGCCTCGGTGATCGGATCCACCGCCGCCCCCTCGCCGATGCGCAAGCCGACCTCATCGACCACGCGATACGCGCGCTCCACGGTCAAATCCCGAAAGGCCGTCCGGGGCGGACGCTCCCCGCCTTCCTCTTCGAACAGGACGTCCCAGAAGGGAACCACGCACAGCCCCGGCATGCTCGCGGCCGCGCGCGGCCGCAGCATGAACCTGATCCGCCGCCGTACCGGCTCGGACGGGAAGATGAACACCACGCGCGGCTCTTTCCGGTCCACATGCACGATGTCGGCGCCGATCTGGGCCATGGTCCGGGCCACGATCTCGGCGTCGGGCAGGGTCGCCAGGTCGTCGAGCGACACCGCAGAAGGCTGCGCCATCGCCTCGCCCGCCGTCGCCGCGATCACCAGAGCCAGTCCGGCCGCCCAACGCGTCATGCACGCCCCCCCTTTTTCTACAGCCGTAATCAGACGACGATTTCAAAGGCGCCGCTAGACCCTCGCGTGGATTTTCTCAGGCCTCGCCCGCTGGTAGACAGAGCCCATGACCGCGCCCGCCGCCTCCGCCGCCGAGCACCAGGCCCTCACCCGCCGGATCACCACCCTGTCGGTGGGGACGGCCGCCGTCCTGATCGTCATCAAGGGCGCGGCGTGGATCGCCAGCGGCTCGCTGGCCATGCTGGCCTCGCTGGCGGACTCGGGCCTCGATCTCGTCGCCTCGCTGATCACCTTCTTCGCTGTGCGCTACGCGGCCGAGCCGCCCGACGCCGAGCACCGTTTCGGCCACGGCAAGGCCGAGGCCTTCTCCAGCCTGATCCAGGCGGGCCTGGTTTTCGCCTCGGCGGCCCTGATCGGGCGCGAGGCGATCGGCGGCCTGCTGCATCCCAAGCCGGTGGAGAACAGCGTCTGGGGCGTCGGGGTGATGATCGTCTCGATCGTCCTGACCCTGGCCCTGATCCGGGCCCAGGCCGCGGTGATGGCCAAGACCCGTTCGGTGGCCGTGGCCGGCGACCACGCCCACTACGCCGCCGACCTGGCGTCCAACGCCGTGACCTTGCTTGGCCTGGCCGCCGTCGCCCTGCTGGGCTGGACCTGGGTGGACGCCGCCGCCGGCCTGGTGGTCGCCGCCTGGTTGCTGTGGGGCGCGGTCGGGGTGCTGCGCCAAGCCGCCGACCAACTGATGGACCACGAGCTGCCGGTCGAGGAGCGCGAGCAGATCCTGGCCCTGCTGACCGCCGACGCCCGCGTCGGCGGCGTGCACCAGCTGCGCACCCGCGCGGCCGGCCCGCACATCCACGTCCAGGGCCACATGGACCTGGCCGCCGGCCAGAGCCTGGCCGAAGCCCACGCGATCATGAACGCGGCCGAGGCCCGGGTGAAAGCGGCCTTCCCGACGGCCGACGTGCTGCTGCACCCCGATCCGAGGGGCCATTCGGAAAGACCCTCCCCCTGAAGGGGGAGGGTCTTGCTCTCCGGCCGCTATGCGCCCAATTAGCGGCCTTCCCTGATCGACGAGCGCTATCCCCGATGGACGACACCCTGGCCCGCCTGCCCGACGCCTTTTCCGGCAAGACCGTGCTGGTGCTGGGCGACGTCATGCTCGACCGGTTCGTCTACGGCGCGGTCGACCGCATCTCGCCCGAGGCTCCGGTGGCGGTGATCGCCATCGAGCGCGAGACCACCATGCTGGGCGGGGCGGGCAACGTGGCCCGCAACGTCGCAGCCCTGGGCGGCAAGGCCGTGCTGGCCGGGCTGGTCGGCGACGACGACGCGGGCAAGGCCGTCCGGGCGCTGGTCGAGCGCGAGCCGGGCCTGGAAAGCGCCCTGGCCGTCGATCCCTCGCGCCGCACCACCGAAAAGACCCGCTACGTCGCCGCCTCGCACCAGATGCTGCGCGCCGACCGCGAGGACCGCCATCCGGCCGACCAGGCCCTGGTGCTGGCCGCCTTCGAAAAGGCCCTGCCCGCCGCCGACGTCGTGGTGCTGTCGGACTACGCCAAGGGCGTTCTCACCCCCGAAGTCCTGGCCGCCGCCATCGCCGCCGCCCGCGCCGCCGGCAAGCCGGTGATCGTCGATCCCAAGAGCCGCGACCTTTCCCGCTACGACGGCGCGACGGTGATCAAGCCCAACCGTCGCGAGGCCGCCGAGGCCACCGGCGTGACGGGCGCCGGCGACGAGGCCGCCGAGGCCGCTGGCGAGGCGATCCTTTCCGCCGCTCCCAACCTTTCGGCCGCCCTGGTCACCCGCGGCGCGGCCGGCATGACCCTGTCGCAGCGCGGCGCGGCTCACGTGCACCTGCCGGCCAGCGCGCTGGAGGTGTTCGACGTCTCGGGCGCGGGCGACACCGTCGCGGCCACCCTGGCCCTGTCGCTGGCGGCCGGGGCGGACCTGCCCGCCGCCGCGCGCCTGGCCAACGCCGCCGCCGGTCTGGTCGTGGCCAAGCTGGGCACCGACGTCGTCACCGCCGCCGAGCTCAAGGCCGTGCTGGCCGGCGCCCACGGCGATCCGGGCCAGGAGAAGATCGCCGGCCGCGAGCGGATGCTGGAGATCGTCGCCGGCTGGCGCGCGCGCGGCCTGAAGGTTGGCTTCACCAACGGCTGCTTTGATTTGCTGCACCCCGGCCACGTCTCGCTGCTCGCCCAGGCCAAGGCCGCCTGCGACCGCCTGGTGCTGGGCCTCAACACCGACGCCTCGGTCCAGCGCCTGAAGGGTCCGACCCGTCCGGTGCAGAAGGAGGACGCCCGCGCCGCGGTGCTGGCCTCGCTGTCGGCCGTCGACCTCGTCACCCTGTTCGACGAGGACACCCCGCTGGAGCTGATCACCGCCATCAAGCCCGAGGTGCTGGTCAAGGGCGCCGACTACACGGTCGAGACTGTCGTGGGCTCTGACGTCGTGCTGGCCAACGGCGGCCGCGTCGTTCTGGCCGACCTGAAGGCCGGCCAGAGCACCACGGCGCTGATCGCGCGGGCCAATAGCTGATCCCTTCTCCCCTTGCGGGAGAAGGTGTCGACGAAGTCGACGGATGAGGGGTCGCACGGCCCAGTTCTGAGAGACCCCTCACCCGACCTGCTTCGCAGGCCACCCTCTCCCGCAAGGGGAGAGGGATTGCGGTCCCCGCCCCAAAAACGCTCATTCCTCGGAATAGCCCTGCCCCGGCAACATCTTGTTAAGCAAAGCGGCGCATCGATCAGACGATGCAGCCTGAACGCATGTGGGCATGAGCGTCGAACGCACTCTTCACCATTTCCCGTTGGACCCGGCCTCGCGCCAGGTGCGCCTCGCCTTGGGCGAAAAGCGGGTCGCGTTCTCCGAGGTACAGGTGCGCTACTGGGAGTCGCCGCCGGAGTTCACGGCGCTGAACCCCTCGGGCCTGACGCCGGTGCTGGTCGAGACCCGCCACCAGCGCACCGCCGTGATCTGCGAAAGCCGCGCCATCCTCGAGCACATCGAGGAACAGGAGCCCGAACCCGCCCTGCTGGGCCGCGAAGCCGGCGAGCGCGCCGAGGCGCGCCGCCTGATGCAGTGGTTCGACCGCAAGTTCGACAACGAGGTCAACGGCTTCCTGCTGCACGAGAAGATGGAAAAGCGCCTGCTGCGCATGGGCGCGCCCGACCTGGGCGCCCTGCGGCAGGGCCGCGACGCCCTGCGCAATCACATGGGCTACATGGAAAGCCTGCTGCAGCAGCGTGATTGGCTGGCCGGCCGCCGCATGAGTCTCGGCGACTTCGCCGGCGCGGCGCACCTTTCGGTCATCGACTATTTCGGCGACGTGCCGTGGAAGGACTTCCCCGCGGTCCGCACCTGGTACATGAAGCTGAAATCGAGACCGTGCTTCCGGCCCATCCTGGCCGACCGCTGGCCCGGCCTCGCGCCGGCCGCGCACTATGACGACCTCGACTTCTGAACCGACGCCTCAAGCTATCCGGGACGAGATCCGCCGCGAAGCCCTCGCGCTGGGCTTCGACGCCTGCGGTTTCGCCTCGGCGGCCGACGCCTGGCCCAACGGCGAATGGCTGCGCCAGTTCGTGGCCGAAGGCCTGCACGGCGCCATGGGCTGGATGGAAGAGACGCTGGAGCGCCGCAGCCACCCCACCGCCATGTGGACGGACGCCAGGAGCGCGGTGGTGTTGGGCGTCAACTACGGCCCCGACATCGACCCGCTGACCCAGCTGGAGCATCGGGACCGCGCCGCCATCAGCGTCTACGCCCAGGGCGACGACTATCACGACGTGGTCAAGAAGCGCCTCAAGCAGCTGGCCGGCTGGATGCACCGCCGCTGGGGCAATGAGGTCAAGGTGTTCGTCGACACCGCGCCGCTGATGGAAAAGCCGCTGGCCCAGCGCGCGGGCCTGGGCTGGCAGGGCAAGCACACCAACCTCGTCTCGCGCCAGTTCGGCTCGTGGCTGTTCCTGGGCAGCGTGCTCACCACGCTGGACCTGCCGCCGGACCCGGCCGAGTACGACCGCTGCGGCTCGTGCCGGGCGTGCCTGGACATCTGCCCGACGGGCGCCTTTCCCGCGCCGCACCGGCTGGATG
This sequence comes from Caulobacter sp. 602-2, assembly GCF_011043625.1. Lineage (GTDB taxonomy): Bacteria > Pseudomonadota > Alphaproteobacteria > Caulobacterales > Caulobacteraceae > Caulobacter. The sequence goes on along the minus strand of NZ_JAAKGT010000004.1, from coordinate 310,495 downwards.
CGCGGCGCTGCATCTCGTACCTGACCATCGAGCTGGCCGGTCCGATCCCGGACGAGTTTCGCCCCATGCTCGGCAACCGCATCTACGGCTGCGACGACTGCCTGGCCGCCTGCCCGTGGAACAAGTTCGCCAGCCTGTCGGCCGAGGCCAAGTTCCACGCCCGCGAGACCCTGAAGACCCCGCCGTTGGCGGAGCTGGCCGTGCTGGACGACCCGTCGTTCCGGGCGCTGTTCAGCAAAAGCCCGATCAAGCGCATCGGCCGCGACCGCTTCGTGCGCAACGTGCTCTACGCCATCGGCAACAGCGGCGACGCGGGCCTGATGGCCGTGGTCGAGCCACTGCGCGACGATCCCGACGAGACCGTGCGCGACGCCGCCGACTGGGCGGCGGCGCGGCTGGCTAGGGCTTAGGCCTCGTAGACGTAGGGGCTGGCGAGGTCGGCCAGCAGCGGCGCGGCGGCGTCGCGGGCGTTGGCCGACAGCTCGGTCCCGGGGATCGTCCAGTCGATGGCGAGCGCCGGGTCGTTGAAGCGCAGCGTCCCCTCGGCCTGCGGCGCATAGTAGCCCGTGACCTTGTAGAGCACCTCGCACTCGTCGGTCAGGGTGCAGTAGCCGTGGGCGAAGCCCTCGGGAACCAGCAGCTGCAGGGCGTTGTCGGCCGACAGCTCGGCGCCGACCCACTGGCCGTAGGTGGGCGAGCCGACGCGGATGTCCACCGCCACGTCGAAGATCGCGCCCCGCGCACAGCGCAGCAGCTTGGCCTGGCCCAGCGGCGGCCTTTGGAAGTGCAGGCCACGGACGATCCCGCGCGTGGTCGAGCGCACGTGGTTGTCCTGCACGAAGACGCCGCCCTTGAAGCCGGCCTCGTCCAGCGCCGACTGCCGGAAGGTCTCGGAGAACCAGCCGCGCTCGTCGCCGTGGCGCACCGGCGCGATCAGCAGGACGTCGGGGATGGCCAGGGGGGTGATCTTCATTGGACGTGTCCGGAAAGGGCGGCGACGGCGCTCTCGCCGACAGTGGATTGCGACAGCAGGCCGGCGACCGCGGCCCGGCCCCGCGCGCCGAGCGCGGCGCGGGCGGCGGGATCGCCGATCAGGTCGGCCAGCAGTTGGGCGGCGACGTCGAGGTCGGGCTCGGCCCAGACATCGTCCGCATACATCCCCTGGGCGTCGTCGACCGGAACCAGCCGTGCGGGCGCGAGCGCGGCGGCGCCGTCGCCCATGAAATCCAGGTTGCCCGACCAGCCCGTGGCCACCACCGGCTTGCCGGCGGCCATGGCCTCTGCGGGCAGCAGGCCGAAACCCTCGGCGCGGTGCAGCGACAGCAGGATGTCGCAGGAGGCCAGCAGGGCGTCGCGGTCCTGCGCGCTCATCGACGCGGTCAGCAGCCGCACGTCGTCGGCCGCGCCGATCGCCGCCCGCACGGTCGCCGCCGCCTCGGGCGCGTCGTCGGCGCCGACGGTCTTGAGCACCAGCAGGGTCCGCACGTCGCAGCGCGCGGCGGCCCCGCGATAGGCCTCCAGCGCGCCCAGCGGGTTCTTGCGGGCGATCGAGGAGCGGAAATCGAAGGCGCAGAGCACGATCACAGCGTCCTGCGGCAGGTCGAAGAGGGTCCGGTCGGCGCGTGCGTCCGACAGCGGAACCGGATGGGGCATGACCCGCACGACCAGGCCGCGCGGCGCGGCCGCGCGCACGGCGTCGGCGGTGAAGCGCGACGGCGTCCAGACCTCGTCGACATAGCGGAAGGCCGCCCGCCAGGCCCGGGGGATGCGAGGCAGCTCCCAGGCCCAGTAGCCGATCGTCCGGCGGCCCCGGAAGGGCGCGCCGCGCGTCTGGGCGACCAGATGTATCAGCTCGGTCGGGTTCATGTGGGCGATCAGCACGGCGGGGCCGGCCGTCGGCTCTGCCGGATCGCCGTCAGGCAGCCGGCGGGCATGGCCAAGGCGCTCGGATACGTCCCAGTCGACGACCTGCCGCCCCTGCGCCCGCAGGGCCTTCGCCAGGCCGCGGGCCGCCTCGCCAAGGCCCAGGACCGCGCCGTGGAAGCCCGCGACGATCACCGGCGCATCGGCCGGCGCCGAAGCCGGGCGGCGGCGGTTCCAGCCGTAGTCGAGCCAGGCGCGGACGGTGGGCAGGCGAACCGAGACGGCGTGCGCCGCCCCCGGCAGGGCGCGCCAGACCAGACGCTTGAGCTGCTTGATCACCTTCGCCGTACCTTTGCCCGGGCCCCTGTGTTAGCGAGTGTCGCGCCGCGTTCAACCAAGCATTTGGGCATGCCGACCGTTTCTCCCGCCTTCAGCGTCATCGTCGTCGCCTACCAGAGCGGCCCCACCCTGGGCCGGTGCCTGGCCGGGCTCGCCGCCCAGACCTTCCGTGATTTCGAGGTGCTGCTGGTCGACAACGCCTCCAGCGACGGCGCGCCGCAGGCCGCCGCGGCGGCCGATCCGTCGATCCGCCTGATCGAACCGGGCGCCAACACCGGCTTCGCGGCCGGCAACAACATCGCCGCCCGCCAGGCCAGGGGCCGCTGGCTGGTGCTGCTGAACCCCGACGCCTATCCCCACCCCGACTGGCTGGCCAGGCTGGCCGCCGCCGCCGGGCGCCATCCGGACGTGATGAGCTTCGCTTCGCTGCAGCTGGTCGCCGACGAGCCGGGCCTGATGGACGGCGCGGGCGACGTCATGACCTCGGCCGGCATCCCGTTCCGCGGCGGCTATCGCCGCAGGGAGTCGGCCAAGGTGTTCGAGGGCGAGGTGTTCTCGGCCTGCGGCGCGGCGATGATGCTGGACCGCGAGCTGTTCCTGCGCCTGGGCGGCTTCGACGAGCGGTTCTTCTGCTACTGCGAGGACGTCGACCTGGGCTACCGGCTGCGGCTGGAAGGCGAGCCGACCCTGCTGGTTCCCGACGCCAAGGTTGAGCACGTCGGCTCGGCGACGCTGGGCGTGCGCTCCGACTTCGCCCTGTTCCACGGCACCCGCAACCGGGTCTGGACCTTCCTGAAGAACACGCCCGCGCCGATGCTGTGGTGGAGCGCGCCGCTGCACTTCGCGGTCACCGCCGGCCTCTTCCTGCTGCATGTGCGCCGGCGCGACGCCGGGCCGGTGTGGAAAGGCTTCAAGGCCGCCTTCGTGAAGGCCGACCTCGATCCGATCCTGGCCTCGCGCCGGCAGATCCAGGCCGCCCGCAAGGCGCCGGCGATCGACATCCTGCGGGCCATGGCCCTGGACCCGGTGGCCTTCTTCGGCCGCCGGATCGTCATCAGGCAGTGGCGAGGTCGTCGATCAGACGCCGCATGAACTGGGCGCCGCGCTCCATCTGGGCGATCTCGACATACTCGTCGGGCTGGTGGGCCTGGTCGATCGAGCCCGGACCGCAGATGACGGTGGAGAAGCCCGCGCCCTGGAACTGCCCGGCCTCGGCCGCATAGGGCGCGACGCGGGCCGGACCGTTGTCGCCGGCCATGCGGCGGGCGAAGGCCTCGGCCGCGCCGTTCGGCTCCGGCGCGAACGACGGCGTCAGCGAGCGCACCTCGACCTTGACCCCGCCCTCGGGCGCCCTGGCCCTGACCTCGGCGTCCAGCGACGCGGCCAGGGCGAAGAAGTCGGCCAGGATGGCGGCAGGATCCAGCCCCGGCGGCGTGCGCAGGTCGAACACGAACACGCACTGGCGCGCCAGGATGTTCACCGCCGTGCCGCCGTTGACCTGGCCGATGGTCAGGGTCGCGCCCTTGGGCATGAACGGCGAGGCGGGATCGGCCTCGCGCTCCAGCCGCTCGGACAGCGCCACCAGATGGCTCATCAGCTTGACGGCGACCATGTTGGCCGAGACGCCCAGGTGGGTGAGGCTGGAATGGGCCTCGCGCCCCGTCACCGTCACCCAGTAGCTGGCGATGCCCTTGTGGGCCTGGACGGCGACCATGTCGGTGGGCTCACCCACCACCACCAGGGCGGGTCGGGGCAGGTCGCGGGCGATGACCGCGATCATGTCGGGCGCGCCCAGGCAGCCGACCTCCTCGTCATAGGAGAAGGCCAGGTGCACGGGACGCTTGAGATCGCTGGCGACCAGGTCGGGCGCGGCCGCCAGGGCCAGGGCCAGAAACCCCTTCATGTCGCAGGTTCCGCGCCCATAGAGGCGGCCGTCGCGCTCGGTCAGGGTCCAGGGGTCGCTCGACCAGGGCTGGCCGTCGACGGGGACCACGTCGGTGTGGCCCGACAGCACGACCCCGCCCGGGGTCGCAGGCCCGATGCTGGCCATCAGGTTGGACTTGGTCCCGTCGACGTTGGGCACGCGCCGCGAGGCCACGCCCAGGTCGGACAGATAGGCCTCGACCCATTCGATCAGGGCCAGGTTGGAGCCGCGCGAGGTGGTGTCGAAGGCGACCAGCTTGGCCAGGATGTCGACGGCGCGGGCGGAAAGCGCTTCGGGAGAGGAAACCATCCGCCAAGCCTAGGCCGCGCCGCCCCGGGCCGCCAAGCCCGCCCGGCGCACCCCGGGCAGGTTCGTGCGAACACCTGAGAAAAGCTCACGGCGCGCGCAAGAAACGTGCTCGCTCACGGCTTTTCTTCATCCGAGCCAAGCTTTAGAGGAAACGGACCATGATCCTGACCCTCTCCTGCCCCGACCAGCCCGGCATCGTCGCCAAGGTCTCGACCTTCCTGTTCGAGCGCGGCTGCAACATTCTCGACGCCCAGCAATTCGACGACCAGGAGACGGGCGACTTCTTCATGCGCGTCGTCTTCGATCCCGACGGCGCCGACCGCCAGGCCCTGCGCGCCGAGTTCGAGGCCCTGGCCAAGGGCTTTTCCATGCGCTGGAGCCTGCGCGACCCGGCCGAGCGCTATCGCGTCATGATCCTGGCCAGCAAGTTCGACCACTGCCTGGCCGACCTCGTTTATCGCTGGCGCATCGGCGAGCTGCCGATGGACGTCACCGCGATCGTCGCCAATCACCCCGCCGAGACCTACACCCACGTCGACCTGTCGGGCCTGCCCTTCCATCACCTGCCGGTGACCAAGGAGACCAAGTTCGAGCAGGAGGCCGCGCTCTGGAAGCTGATCCAGGAGACGCAGACCGACATCGTCGTGCTCGCCCGCTACATGCAGGTGCTGTCGGACGGCCTGGCGGCTAAGCTCTCGGGCCGCTGCATCAACATCCACCACTCGTTCCTGCCGGGCTTCAAGGGCGCCAAGCCCTATCACCAGGCCCACGCCCGCGGCGTGAAGGTGATCGGCGCTTCCGCCCACTACGTGACTGGCGACCTCGACGAGGGTCCGATCATCGAGCAGGACGTCGAGCGCATCAGCCACCGCGACACCCCCGAGGACCTGGTCCGCAAGGGCCGCGACATCGAGCGCCGCGTCCTGGCCCGCGCCCTGCGCTGGCGCCTGGAGGACCGCGTGCTGCTGAACGGCCGCAAGACGGTGGTGTTCACCGACTGACGGCCTTGAAGCCTTCAAACGAAAGGGGGCGGCCCGACGGGCCGCCCCTTCTGCGTTCTGCGCGCGATCGCGACGCCTAGAAGTCCACCTGCACCGAGACCCACAGACGGCGGGGCTCCTGGTTGTTGGTGTACTCGGGCGCGTAGGCCACGGGCGCGCCATAGGGCAGCTGGCGCACGAAGTCCTTGTTGAACAGGTTGTAGATCGTGGCGTTCAGCGTGACGGCTTCGGTCGCCTTGAACGAGCCGCCCAGGTGGAACAGGCTGTAGGCCTTGTAGTCGCCCAGGGCGACGCGGGCCGGGCCTTCGCCGCGATAGCGCTCGCTGCGGTACTCGCCGCGCACCCAGGCGTTCACCCGGTCGGTCACCCGCCAGCGCAGGTTGCCGTTGACCATGTGCTCGGGCGTGTCGGTCAGCTTGCGGCCGGCCTCGGCCCCGCTCTTCTGCTCGCTGTCGGTGAAGGTGTAGTTCAGGCCCAGCGTCCAGTCGTCGGCGAAATGCCAGCGCGCGGCGGCCTCGACCCCTTGCGTCACCGCCTCGTCGATATTGATGCTCTGACCGAAGGTGGCGGCGTTGGGGAAGAAGCCCACATCGACGCAGCCGGCGGGGCGGCCCGTGCCGGCGTTGTACTGCGCCTGGGTCAGGCCGAAGGCGCAGTTGGTCACCGGCGGGCCCGAGGCGATCTTGTCCTCGAACTTGTTGTGGAAGACCGTGACGTTGGCCGTGAAGCCGTTCTGATTGTCGTAGTAGGCGCCGGCCTCGGTGCTGGTGCTGGTTTCCGGCTGCAGGCCCGGCGAGCCCAGCAGCGGCAGGCGGCCCTGCTGGCCAAAGCCGTTGATGCCGGGGGCCAGCTGCTCCAGGCGCGGGGTCTTGAAGCCCTGGCTGACGCCGCCCTTGAAGGTCCAGTTGTCGTTGGCGTTCCAGACCAGATAGGCGCGCGGGCTGAAGTGGCCGCCGAACACGCTGTGGTCGTCGTGGCGGGCGCCCAGCGTCAGGGCCAGCCCCTCGGTGAAGCGCCACTCGTCCTCGGCGAACACCGCCCACTGCTCGTGCACGAACGGCTGCGGCGCGACGCCGTCCTTCATCTCGGCGTCCCAGTACTGGCCGCCGATCGTGAAGGTGTGGTTCTTCCAGCGCGAATAGAGCTTGGTGTCGAAGATGGTGTTGGTCGATTCCAGGTCGCGGGCGCCGCCGGCCCCGGCCACGCCGTTGGGGATGATCCGGCCGATGGTCTCGGTCTTGGCCTGCGAGAGGTTGCTCTCGATCTGGCCGAACGGCAGGCGCCAGTTGTGGGCCAGGGCGATCTGGCGGCGGTTGAACTCCAGGGCGTTGGCGTAGCCGCCGGCCGTGGTGTTGGTGCCCATCTGACCCTGCGAGTTGTCGTACCACTGGGTGGACTCGTCGATGTCCAGCCACAGGTCGTGGTCGGCGTGCGGCGTCAGGGTCAGGCGCGCGCCGATCGTGCGCAGCTCGCTCTTGGTGGCGCTGCGGCCAAAGCCGGTGATCGGGGTGTCGACGCCGCCGACGTTCTCGTAGGTCAGCTTGGAGGCTTCGCGGTTCAGGAAGCTGCCGCGCACGGCCAGGCCCAGCAGGTCACGGACGATCGGCCCGTTGGCGTAGAGGTTGCCGCCGTAGAGATTGCCGAACTCGTCGTCGCCCTGCAGCGTGCCGTCGAGGCTGGCCGTGCCGCTCCACTTGGTCCCGACCTTGCGGGTGATGATGTTGACGACGCCGCCCATGGCGTCCGACCCGTAGAGGGTCGAAACCGGACCGCGCACCACCTCGATGCGCTCGATGGCGGCCACCGGCGGCAGGAAGCTGGTCGAGGTTTCGCCAAAGCCGTTGGGCGTGACGCTGCCGGCGGTGTTCTGGCGGCGGCCGTCGATCAGGATCAGCGTGTAGTCGCTGCCCATGCCGCGGATGTTGATGTTGAGGCCGCCGGTCTTGCCCACGGCCGAGCCGACGTCGACGCCTTCGACATTGGTCAGCACTTCGGCCAGGCTGGCCGCGCGCATCTCCTGCAGCTCTTCGCGCGGCACGACGGTGACGCTGGCCGGGGCGTTGACCAGCTTCTGCTCGAAGCCGGCGGCGGTGACGACGACGCCGTCCAGGTCGGCCGCGTCCGGCGCGGGTTCGGCGGCCATGGCCGCGCCCGACAGGGCCAGGGCCGCGGCGGACCCCATCAGAACGGAAGCAAACGTGACGCGCGACATCCCCAACTCCAGCCAAGCTTCTTGCGAGTGAGTGTCGCTATCAGCCCGACAAGCCGGAGAACCAAGTGCTTTGACCGCGCCGCAACGATTTGAAACCGGCCAGAAACGTGGGCGCAAGGAACGCGCCCACGCTCGGCCCATCCGTCAGGCCACGGATCAGCTCTTGGGAGCCTGCAGCTTGCTGCGCAGCACGTCGATCAGCTCGATCTTGAAGACCAGGGTGCTGCCCGGCGGGATGTCGGCCCCGGCCTGGTTGTCGCCATAGGCCAGGTCGGCGGGCACGTAGAGCATCCACTCGTCGCCCGGGCGCATCAGCTGCATGGCCTCGACCCAGCCGGGGATCAGGCCGCGCAGCGGGAACGAGGCGGGCACGCCGCGCTCGTAGGAGCTGTCGAACACGAACCCGTCGAGGCGCTTGCCCTCGTAGTGGACCTTGACCTCGTCGATCGGGCGCGGGTGCAGGCCGGTTTCCGGACCCGAGCGGATCACCTTGTACTGCAGGCCGCTGGGCAGGGTGACGACGCCCGGCTCCTTGGCGTTCTTGGCCAGGAAGTCGGACCCGGCGGTCTTGGCCGCCGACATCGCCGCCTGCCGCGCGGCCAGATCCTCCTTGGAAGGACCACATCCCGCCAGCGACAGGCCGGCCAGGGCGGCGAGAAGAAGGAACCGAGCGCGCATGAAGGTGTTTCCGATGGCCATATCCGCATCCTGAGCTAGCAGGCTTGGCGCGAACATCAATCATTCCGTGCTTGGAACGCATTGCAGACATCGTTGTCACGCAACGGTGGTGGCGTGGTCGGCGGCCACACTCTAGAACCCTGTCATCCGAGACACAGATACGAGGTGCTCATGAAACCCGTCCGCAAGGCCGTCCTTCCCGTCGCCGGCCTGGGCACCCGCGTGCTGCCCGGGACGAAGTCGACGCCGAAGGAACTTCTCAACGTCGTGGACCGGCCGATCCTGTCCTACATCGTCGAGGAAGGCCGCGCCGCCGGCATCGAGCACTTCATCTTCGTCACCGGCCGCGGCAAGGGCGCGATCGAGGACTATTTCGACCACCAGGTCGAGCTGGAGATGCAGCTCGAGGCCAAGGGCAAGCTCGACATCCTCAAGCAGCTGCGCGACGAGCTGCCCAAGCCGGGCGAAATGAGCTTCGTGCGCCAGATGGCCCCGCTTGGCCTGGGCCACGCGGTGTGGTGCGCCCGCGACATCATCGGCGACGAGCCGTTCGCCGTGCTGCTGCCCGACGTCATCGTCGACGCGCCCAAGTCGGCGCTGGCTCAGCTGATCGAGGTCTATGACCAGGTCGGCGGCGGCAACGTCATCGGCGTCGAGGAAGTGCCCGAAAGCGAGACCCACAAGTACGGCGTCGTCGCGCCCAGCAAGGTCGAGGGCCGCCTGGCCACCATGAGCGGCATGGTCGAGAAGCCCCCCAAGGGCACGGCCCCCTCGAACTGGGCCATCGCCGGCCGCTACATCCTGCAGCCCGAGATCTTCGACCTGCTGGCCAGCCAGGAAAAGGGCGCCGGCAACGAGATCCAGCTGACCGACTCGATGGCCAAGCTGATGCAGGACCAGGCCTTCCACGCCTATGTCTACGAAGGCGACACCCACGACTGCGGCGACAAGATCGGCCTGCTGAAGGCCAACGTCGCCCTGGCGCTGAAGCGTCCGGACCTGGGCGAAGCGGCCCGCGCGGCGATCTCGGCGCTGCTCTAGGCGGCGCTATCATAGCGAAAAAGAAAGGCCCCTCATCGCGCGATGAGGGGCCTTTTTCTTGTCCGCTCCCCATTCGTCATCCCGGCCGGAGCGAAGCGGAGAGCCGGGCCCCAGGGGACTAGGCTCGGTGCAACGACTTAGCGCCGCAGTGGTGGCGACCGCTGTGCGGCTGCCCCTGGGTCCCGGATAAGCCCTACGGGCTTTCCGGGATGACGAACTTTGGGGATCCTAAGCCGACTACACCGTCCGCGGCGGGTAGCCGTGCTCGCGCAGGGCGTCGATGACTTCCTGGGTGTGCTGGGCGTCGCGGGTCTCGATGGTGATGTCGAACTCCGCGCCCTTGGCCGGCACGTCCAGCGCCAGACGGTTGTGGTTCACCTCGATGATGTTGGCGCCCATGGCGCCGATCACGTGCGAGACGGTCGACAGCAGGCCCGGGCGGTCGTCGCCGACGATGCGCAGGGACACCAGCCGCTGGGCGCGCACCAGTTCGCGGGTGAGCACCGAGGCCAGGAGGCGGGTGTCGATGTTGCCGCCGCACAGGATCAGGCCGCACTTCTTGCCGCGGAAGCGTTCCGGATAAGCCAGCAGCGCCGCCAACGAGGCCGCGCCCGCGCCCTCGGCAATGGTCTTCTCGACGTTGCAGTACAGCGAGACGGCCTGCTCAAGGTGCGGCTCTTCCAGCAGCAGCACGTCGTCGATCAGCGGGCGGGCGACGCCGTAGGTCAGCTCGCCGACCTGCTTGACCGCGACGCCTTCGGCGATGGTCTGGCCGCCGCAATGGGCCTGCACGCCGCGCATCTTGGCGGTGAAGGACGGATACATGGCCGGCTCGCAGCCGACGATGCGGATGTCGGGATTGACCGCCTTGGCCGCCGTGGCCACGCCGCTGATCAGGCCGCCGCCGCCGATCGGCACGGGCAGGATCTCCAGGTCCGGCGCATCCTCCAGCATCTCCAGGGCGATGGTGCCCTGGCCGGCCATGATGTCGTAGTCGTCAAACGGGTGGACGAAGGTCAGGCCCTGCTCGTCGCGCAGCTTGCGGGCGTGGGCGTTGGCGTCGTCATAGGTCTCGCCCTCGATGACCACGGTCGCGCCGAAGTCGCGGGTGTGCTGCACCTTCACGAAGGGCGTGGTCTTGGGCATGACGATGGTGGCCGGCACGCCGAGGCGGGCGGCGTGATAGGCCAGGCCCTGGGCGTGGTTGCCGGCGCTGGCGGCGATGACCCCGCGCTGCTTCTCGACGTCCGACAGCAGGAGCAGCTTGTTCAGCGCCCCGCGCTCCTTGTAGGCGGCCGTGAACTGCAGGTTCTCGAACTTCACCCACACCTCGGCGCCGGTAATCTTCGAGAGCGTGCGCGAATAGCGGCACGGGGTGCGCTCGATATGACCGGAAAGACGCTCAGCGGCGGCGCGGATGGCGGTGATGTCGAGGGTCATGAAGTTCGGTTTCTTCGTCCTGGAGCGATAGGCCGCGCGCACGGGGCGGCGGCCCGCCGTCCTTACCCCAAGGCGGGCGTCCGTGGGGCTAAAATCTGGCCCTCGGAACGCCGGCCGGACGGGCAGCGGGGGCCGTCTACAGCAGCTTCACCTGGATCGAGCGCATGGCCAGGCCCAGCTCGCGCGTGTCCTCGACGGGCTCGTCCTGCGGGCGCTTTCGCACCGGCAGCAGCAGCTCCAGGTCGACCACGCCGTTCTCCAGCCGCGTGGTGAAGGCGTAGCGGGCGGGCATGGGTTCATCGGCCCGCACCCTGTGGTGCATTTCCTTGCCGTCGGGCGTGCGGATGATGAACGGCACGTGCGCCTGGGCGGCGAAGCTTGGAATGAACTCCAGGTCGATCCAGGCCTCGGCCGACGGCGGCGCATCCTGGATCCGGAACTGAACCCGCGCCCGGTCGGCGACCGTCCAGCACCATTCGGGCTCGGGATCGCCGAAGCCCGCCGAACCGATCGCGCGCTCGTCGGCCCGGCCGAAAAGAACCTTGCTGCCGTCGGCCACGACGCGATGCACGCGGCCCAGGTCGAACAGCTCCGACAGGCTCTTGCCGTCCCAGGCGTCGACCACCGGATGGAAGGCACCGCGCAGGCTCGCCAGCTCTTCCGACGCCAGGCCGTAGAACCGGGCGTGCTCGGGCAGCGGCGCCATCAGGTTCTCGAAGCGGTTCTCGACGCCGAGGAACGCGGCGATGCGGCCGGCCTCTTCCTCGAAGTTGTTGGCCAGGCTCTCGTACTTGACGAACAGGTGGTCGGGATCGTCGCGATGCGCCAGGGCGTAGTCCCAGTTGCGCAGCCATTCCTCGATCGCCTGGCCGATGTCCTCGACATGCCAGATGTCAGCCTTCAGCTTGGCCATCTTGGCCCGGTGCATCGACGAGCTGACCACGTCGAGCGGATTGCGGATGACCACCACGACCTTGGTCGACAGGCCGTACTGGGTCTTCAGCGCCTCGCGTTCCTTGAGGTCGAGGTTCGGCATCTTGTCGCCGAAGGCCTGCAGGTCGCCCTTGCCGGACGTCGCGCGATAGACGGCCTCCAGGATGTCGAAGAACGATTCACGACGCGGCACCGGCAAGAGGTCGACGATGTCGTTCGACGGACGCTTGTTGTCGCGCGCGGTGTGGTGGGCCAGGGCCGCGCCGAGCGGATCTTCCTTCTTCTTCTTGGCGACGGCCTTGCGGGGCTTTTCCGCCACCGGGTCGGCGACGACCTCCTGGGCGACGATCTCCTGCGCGGCGGGCGGGGGCGTATCGATGGACGAGGCCACCGCCTCGACCGGAGCCTCGACCTTGGGCGGCGCGGCCGAGGCGGCCGCCAGCTGCAGGGCGACCTTCGGCTTCACCACGGAGGAGAATTCGCGCTGGCTGCGATCGGCGTCGAACAGGCGGTCGGCGATGTCGAACAGGCTCTTGAGGCCGTACTCGTGCATGCACCCGACATGCGGATGGGTGTTCAGGATCTGCTGGAGCACCGTTGTGCCGCTACGCGTGCCACCCGTGAGGAAAAACCACACTTTGTCCGTAGTCACCAAGTTAGACGCGGCATTACCCACAACGCAGACCCATCGATACATTTCAGCGATATCGAGACAGGGCCATCGCGGGTAAACGTTCGCAAACGCTACCTTAGAGGGAAAACAACGCCTCCCCTTGACCAACCCCACCTCAGATAGTGGCCGACACTATGTGATCACGCACGCTTGCTCAACACCCTAAGCCGGGTAGCCGACGAAGGGCGCGCGGCGGGGCCGGCGATCCTAGATCTGGATCCGCCCCAGCGAGCAGGCGGCGTCGGCCTGGTCGACCAGGCCGTAGGCCGTGACCTCGCCGGAAACCGTGGTCGCATAGCCGCGCCAGCCCACCGTCTCGGACGTCACCGCGGGCATGGCCTTGGGCACGTCGGGGCGCGGACGGCCGCCGTCGGCGGCGCCGGTGATCACGCCCTTGTCGTCGACCAGCAGAACCTTGAGCGTCCCGCGCTTGCCGGTCGCGTCCCAGCCCCAGCCCTCGACGGCCACGCCGGACTTTCCGTCCCCGTAGCGGGCGGTGACGATGTCGACATAGCCCTCGCAGTCGGCCTTGGCGGGGAACTTGGCCAGCATCTTCTGGCCCAGGTACGGCTTGGCCCAGTCGGCGATGGCCGGCAGCTGATCGGCGACCAGCGGCGCGTTGGACCGGGCGCTGGAGCCGCCGGACAGGTCGCACGCGGCCAGGCCCAGCGTGGCGGCGATGATCAGGGAAGCGCGGAAAGCTTGCATGGCGTCACCTTCGGGAAAGATCGTCAAAACGCGACGAGGCGCGGGCGTAGATCGCGGCGTCGTGCTGGGTCAGTCGCTCCAGGAGATCGTCCGCGCGCGGATCGACGCCCTCGAACGGCTCCCAGTCGTACCGGCCCTGATAGACCACGTCGTCGTGGCGCTCCCGCAAGGGATCGCCGACGTCGCAGCCCAGGGCCTGGGCGAAAACGCGCCGCGCGCCGGGCAGGTCCTCGAACACCCCCACGACGGCCTCGTCGACCAGGGCGCCGGCGGCCTCGACCGCGGTCGCCGGATCCAGCGGCGCGACCTCGCCGCGGGCGGCTTCCCAGCGGCCCTTGGGCAACGGACCGGCCAGGGCCCGGGCATAGCCGTTGTCGAGCACGGTGGGCGCGACCTGCGCCCCCTCGGCCAGGAAATCGGCCAGGTCCAGGCGCTTGGCCAGCCGGCACAGCTCGAAATCCATCCGCTCGACCAGCGCCTCGTCATAGGCGCGCAGGTGGCGATAGACCCGCACCAGCCGCGCCTTGGGCTCGGCCAGCATCAGCAGCACCTGGCGCCGGCCCGGGATCAGGCGCAGGCTTGGACGATCGAAGAAGCCCGCGAACGCCCCGTAGGCCGCCAGGTCGACGGCCGACCGGAACAGCAGGCCGTTGTGCTCCTCAGGGCAGCGCACCTCCTGCGCGGTCCCGTCGGAAAACAGCCGCATCACCTGATCCGAACCGACCTGAGGCAGCCGCAGGAAGATCCGCCTCGCATGGTCCTCGGGCAAAGCGTCTTCCACGCCGTGGCGATAGCCCTCGACGCGGTCGAACAGCCCCGCCCGCTCGGCCATGAACAGGAATTCGGGCCCGTCGAGCAGCCGCTGCCGGAAGCCCTCCAGGCTGAGCCCCGCCGAAAGGTGGGACTGCACGGCCTGGTCGCTTTCGGCCTCCCGCCCGAGAAGCCATCGATATCCTTCACGGACGTGCGCCTCGGTCAGCGGGGTGCTGCTCATGACGGCGCCCTCCTCAGCGCACGACGTTGATCGGGATCGCGACCTCCTGCGCGGCCCAACCGACGGTCTCGATCACAATGCGGGCCCGCAGCTCGTAGGATCCTGGCTTGGCCGGGACCGGCACCAGAAGATCGACCTCGCCGGCCGGCCGGTCGACGGCGCCGATGTCCATCCAGTCGCTGGAGAGTTCCGAGGAGCCCTTGCGCAGCCAGGTGAAGGCCACGCGCGGGAAGGCTTCCTTGCTGGCCATCAGGGCGTTGCGGTTGCGCCAGCCGACGCTGACCCAGACGCCGCCGCGGGCCATCGCCGTGGACGCGTGCGAGGCGATGCCGAAGTCCAAGCCCTCAAGATAGGCGCGTTCGGTCGGCGGCGCGGGCCGTTCGGTCGGCGCGGCGTGCGTCACCCGGGGCTCAGGCCACAACACGCTGCCCACCGTCAGCAGGTCGCGTTCCAGCTGCTCCTGATCGACCAGGCCGTCCTGCAGGTGGCTGGGATCGCGCTCCAGCTCGGCCAGACGCTCGGCATAGGCCGGCCGATGCCGGTGGTTGTCGATGATCCACGGCAGGACCTTGTCGTCGGCCGGCCGCGGCTCGGGCGAATTGGCGTAGTCGTCCGGCTTCAGCACGTCCGGCGGCACCCCGATCAGGCAGGAGCGGCCGAGGATGTAGTGATAGGTCGCCAGCATCCGCTGCAGGTCGGCGTTGCGCTCGAAGAGCTGGCCGAAGATCTCGCCCCGCGAGCCCGGGCCCTGACCCTGCCGGGCCGCCCAGTTGACGCGCAGCATGTCGCGCGCCGAACGGTAGCGGTCGACGAACGGGCGGGCGTACCAGCGCACCTCGGCGATCGCCGCGCCGCGGTGGGCGAAGTGATCGTAGTCGATCGAGGTCGTCGCCAGCATCAGCAGGTCGGAGACCTTGCCGCCCATGTAGCGGTCTTCCAGCCAGAACGGGTGGATCGAGTTGAAGGCGCCCGTGAAGATCCGGCCGCTCAGGCCGCCCAGCGGATCGGCCGGCGCCGGGACGGCCTCGGCCAGATAGGTCAGCAGGCCGTCGAGATTGACCCGGTGCGGAAACACGATGTCGGGGCGGATGCGCAGCACCACCTGATCGGGGTGCAGCCGCTCCAGCGCCCGCCGGAAGGTGGCGGTCTGCAGGTAGACGTGGCCGGGCCCGGCATAGCCGGTCGGCTGCGGCGCCTCGATGAGGATCGCGCCGATATCGGCCAGGTCCCGGCGCAGACCTTCATAGAGGTCGATCTCGCCGATCCAGGTCGAATAGTAGATGTCGTTGACCAGCCCCTGCCGGCGGTACTCGCCCAGGGACTTCAGGATCGGCCGAAAGAGATCCGGCCGGCGCACGAGTCCGCAGATTACGACAGTGACGGACATGGCTACTTGAGCATCCGGATGAGCGCGCGCCGATACTCGACGGGGCGCATGAACTTCAGCACCAGTCGCCAGAACAGCAGGTTCTCGATCTGGACGTTGCGGGCGCGACCCTCGTCGGAGAAGCGCACCGCGATGATGACGCCCAGACGGTGATAGCGGCTGGCGAGCGCCCCGCTGCTGTAATAGGCCGCGCCGCCCGGATCGGGCTCGCGCCGCAGCAGACCGGCATAGATCGCCGCGACGAACTTGTGCTGCTCGACGCCCAGGAAGTCCTGCACGCGGAAGCGCCGGTTGGCCATGAAGTAGTAGAGCTCGGGATCCACCGGCGCGGCCACGTGCACTGGGGCCGGAGCCGCCGCCGGGGGCGGCGGGGGTGCCTGGTCGGCGACCTGGGCTTCGTTGAACCGACGTCCCGCCGGAACGCGAGCGGCCCGCTTCAGCTGCGCCATGAGGGCCGAAAGATCGACGTCGCGGTGATGCTGCTCGGAAGGAATGCTCACTTCACGTTCTCCATCACGGCGGTGAACAGACGCTCGGCGTACTGGGGGAAGCTGCAGAAGTTGCGGGCGTAGGCCAGGCCGTTGCGGCTCAGCTGCTCGCGGGCGCCCGGGTTCTTGAACAGGTGGGTCAGCATCTGGACGAGCTCCTCGGCCTCGTGCTCGCCCACGTCGGCCTTCCAGGTCAGATCGTCGGCGTGTTCAGCGAACTGGCCAACATCGCTGACGAGGCAGGCCTTGCCGAACGCGAACGCCCGGTGAAGGCTCCCGGAGGATTCACCCAGGGTCGGATAGCGCAGGTTCAGCACGACGTCGCAGCGCTCGAGGCAGGCGTCGAACGTCATGTCCGAACACGACCCCGTCGCGATGATGTGGTCGGCCAGCCCCTGCTCCTCGATCATCGCCTTGCGGTCGATGCTGGGATCGTTGACCTCGCCCACCACCAGCAGGACGGCGTCGAAGCCCATCTCGCGCACGCGGGCCAGGGCGTTCAGGACGCTGGGCAGGCGCTTGAGGCGGTTGATGTGGCCGAAGGCGCCGATGACGAACCGGCCCTCCAGCTTGGCCAGCAGCCCAACGATGTCGGCGTCGAGCTCGTCGGAGCGATAGACCGGACGGCGGGTCGCCAGGGCGTAGGTGTCGATCGGCACGTTGGGAACCACGCCCCGCAGCGCCTCGGCCGCCGCACGGCTGTGCAGCACCACGCGGTGCGAGCGCTCGGCCACCAGGGCGTTGAGCGGATGCTCGAAGACGTCGACGCCCGTGAAGTCGGTGCTGTCGGCGTGGCTCAGCACCTCCGGCGTCACGTACTTGCCAAGGGCCTCCAGGTAGACGGCCCGCTCGCCCGGCTTGCTCGAACGGCCGAAGGCGTCCAGCACGAACGGGTGGATGTTCGGGTCGTGGATGATGATCGTCGACGGGTGCTCGATCGCGTACTGATAGAACTGCTTGTGGAACGGCGTGTTGTTGCCGATCTGCACGACCGCGCCGTCGAACGACTTCTTGCGGCGCAGGAACTTGGCCATCGGAATGATCTCGACGCCTTCCAGGGGCGTCGGGTCGAGCACGTCGTCGGTGTGGACCACCGTCAGCACGCAGCGCTCGCGCAGTTCCATGGCCAGGTGATAGGCGTCGTTGGCCACGCTGCTCGCCTGGGGCGGCCACGGGGTCAGAAGAGCGATCTTGCGGGCCTTGTTGGCCTCGATCGCCGGCGGCTGCGGGTGGAAGCCGCGCGAATAGAGCGCCGCGGAGTTCATCCACTCGAAACCGCGGGCGTGGCGCACCGCGCCCTGGTGGTCGAAGCGACCAGCCTCGGTCTCGGCCACCATGGTCTTCAGCGCCTGGGCCACGCCCTTGGCGTCGTTCGGCTTGAAGTAGACGGCGTAGTCGCCGCACACCTCGCGCGAGGTCGGGATGTCGGCGGCCGCGACGGGCGCGCCGCAGGCCAGGGCCTCGAGCAGCGGCAGGCCGAAGCCTTCCAGCAGCGAGTCGAACACCACGCCGTAGGCGGTGCGGGTCAGGTGCGCGACCTGGGCGTCGGTGACGAAGCCCAGGATCTCGACCCGATCCGACAGGCCATGCTCGGCGGCGATGGCCGTCAGCCGGGCCCGCGTCTGCTCGCTGACGCCGCAGACCACCTTGAACGTCAGGTCGCCCAGATCACCGGCCGCCGCGGCCAGGCAGAAGCCCTCGACCACCTGCGGCAGGCCCTTGCGCGGGTCGTCGCCGGAAACGGTCAGGATGTGTCCCGGACGGTCCTTGCGCGTGATCCGGCCGGCGATCGGCCAGAACCGGCGGAAGTCGACGGCGTTGGAGGCCGCGTCGAGGCGGCCGCGCGGCTCGCCGCAATAGTCCCGCACCTGGGCGACGGCGCCCGCCGACACGCAAGGCAGGTAGTCGGGCCAGGTCTTCAGGCTTTCGACGCGGCGCAGGTACTCTTCGCGGTCCGCGGCCGTCCAGTTGTCGAGATAGATGTGCGGCAGCAGGGCCGGGATCAGGTCGTGAACCGTCAGCGCCACCTTGAGGCCGGGCAGCTCCGCCGGGAGCGCCACGTTCATCATCAGGGGGTTGGGGTTCCAGTACCAGTCGGCGCCGACCCGGCGGGCCAGGTCGCTCACGCGCTCGCCGTAGAGACGGGTGCGCTCGCCCCAGTCGCCGGCGGGCGGCAGCTGGATGGTCTCCAGCTTCAGGACGCGCAGGACGTCGTCGGCGAAGACGTCGAGATCGGCTCCGGCCGGCATGGCCAGCACCCATTCGTGACTGATGTCGTAGCGCGCCAGCGCCGACACCAGTTCGATGAACACCCGACCGATGCCGCGGCCGACTTCAGGCGTGGCCAGGGTCTGGCCGTCGATGAGAATCCGCATGTCAGCCCAGCAGAGTGATCAGATTGTCGAGGAAGGCGTCCTCGCCGCAGGTGCTTTCGACGTACTCGAACCCCTTCCGGCCCTTGCGGGTGCGGACCGACGGCTCGGAGAGCTCCAGGCAGGCGCGCTCGAAATCGTCGTAGGACCAGACCGCAGCGCCGCCATTGGAGCGCTCGATGTGGCCCTTCAGCACCTCGCAGGCGCCGTTGACGATCACCGGGCAGCCCTGGGCCCAGGCTTCCATCACCACGTACGAGAAGCTTTCGTTGCCGCTGAGGTTCACCAGGGCGGACGACTGACGCAGGATGTCGGCCTTCTCGGCCTCGCTGACGAACCCGCGATAATCGACATCGTAGCCTTCGAGAAGCGAACGCTCTCCGTCGCCCGTGATCGTCAAGCGGAAAGGCTCCTGCCCAGCGGAAAGCAACCTGTGATTTAGAAGCCTATGCCAATCCAGGAGCACCGGCAAACCCTTGCCGCGATCCAGGCGGCCCACGTAGAGCAGCTGCCGCTGACGGCCCTCGTAGGCCGGCGGCTGGTCGGGCGTGCCGACCGGCAGGCTGGTCACCGGCGCCTCGACGTCGCGACGGCTCATGGCGTCGCCGTGGGCGCTCAGGGTGAGGTCCTTTTCCTCTTCGGTGAGGAACATCATCGCGCGCGCGCCGGTGATCAGGCGCTTGACCGGCTCCCAGTAGAACGGCGCTTCGTCGTGGAACGCCGACATGACGACGGCCCGTCCGGGCGCTGCGGCCACCACGCCATGGGCCAGGGCCTGGTAGTACGGACCGCAGATCACCAGCACGTCTTCGTCGAGCGCCTTGACGGCGGCGTACAGCGCGTCGCTGGCCAGGCCCAAGCGGAAGAAGGCGTCCTTGTCGGCTTCCGAAAGCACGCCGCCCGAATAGAGGCGGTGATTGATGGCGTGGTACTCGTCCATGCCCTCGGCGTTCACCGCGAAGCGACGCACGGGCAGCCCGTCCAGGCTGTCGACGTCAGGCAGGTCCTGATGCTTGGCCCAGTCCTTGAAGGGACTTTCCGACTTGGTGGTGAAGATCGTGACGTCCCACCCGCAGGCGCTCAGCAGCCGCGCGGTGTCGAGCAGCGCGCGCGCAGCCCCCCCGGCGAACGTCCCCACCCAAGGCACGCACACGACGGCGCGCGGCGAAGCCTTGTCTTTTCGAGCCCCGTTCAAGTTCAGTCTCCACTCAGCCCAAAAACCCGCGCCGCCTTGTCGGGGAAGTCGGTGCACAACATCAGACGATCGCTGGCCAGCGACGCCGTCTCGCGCCATTGCGCCCAGACGTCGTCTTCGGGGCGCTTGTGCAGTTCGGGAGAGACCAGCGCGACCTCCTTGCCCTTGGCCAGCCAGCCCTCGATGTCGGACGGCGCGATCCAGTCCGATACGAACGCGTCCATCCAGATGCCGACCGCCTGGGCTTCGAAGCTCGGCTCCGGCTCGTATTCGGAAACGCGCGAGTAGCAGTCGAGGTCGTGGCGCATGTAGCCGACGGCGTCGGCCACCGACATGTCGAACACGAAGTAGCGGTCGACGCCATGGCGGGCCAGGGCCTCGGCCAGCGGCTTCTGCAGGCCGTCGGCCTTGATGTTCAGCGCCAGGCGTCCGGGCTGGCCGGCGGCGGCGTACCAGGCCAGCAGGTCGTCCAGGCCAATGTGGTCCTGCCCGGTCGGCGGGTCGTGGCTGACCACCACCCGGCCCTCGTGGTCTCGCAGGTCGGTCTCGACGCCATAGCCGGCGTCGAAAGCCCGCCGGATGGCGAGTTCGCTATTCTTCTCTTCGGGAGACCGCCACCAACCGCGGTGCGCCAACAGCAACAAGACAGCCTCGCTCGTTCAGTGGAAAAGTTTGCCGACAGGCTGGACCTGGGAGACGGCGGCGGCGTGCACGCGACGCCCCTCGGCGATCACCCCGTTCATCATCGGGCAGACGAACAGCGCGCCCTTGAAGGCCAGGCGATCGGCATGGGCCATCGAGTGGGCCGCGGCCCGCAGGAACAGACCGGAATTCTCGAAGAAGTAGGTGCCGGCCGAGGCTTCGCGCGAGATCACGCGCTTCTCGGCGGCCTCGACCACCTGGCCGTTCTCGCGGCGCAGATAGCTGTAGGCGGGATCCTCGGAGTCGAAGACCGGCACCAGGCCGCCCTCGGCGATCAGCGGCCGGGCCGCGGCCCAGTCGTCCCACTGATAGAGGATGTCGACCAGATCCACGCACAGCGGCTGGTGCGGATCGGCCAGCGCCGCGCCGGCCAGGACGCTGTACATCGCCCCGGCCGTCAGCTGCGACAGGGTCACCTGCCGCGCGCCCGCATAGCGGCCGTTCAGGAACCCGGCCAGTTCGTCCCGTCCCCCGCCCTCGCGCAGGATGAAGATGATGTCCTGCGCCGTGGTCTCGCCGGAGCGGAACCACGGGCGCCCCTCGAGCGCGGCCGCCACCAGGGGCTGGCCGCCCACGTCGTAGAGCGCCCGCACGCCATGGCGCGGATGGACCACGTCGGGCCCGGCCAGCGGGACGATGATCTTCACGAGGTCTTCAGCGCCAGGTAGGCGTCGAGATCGGCCGGCGTGCCGATCCCGTGCATGGCCGCGGCCGGAACCTCGTAGACGCCGATACGGGCGCCGTTGCGGATCGCGTAGTTGTAGACCGGGCAGACGTAGAACTCGTTGTTCACCCGGTCGTTGCGGGCGATCATGTCGACCGCCGCCTTCACGAAGTCGCGCCCGCGCGCGAAGTAGTAGAGGCCCACGGTCGCCAGGTCGGAGATCGCGACCTTCTCCTTGACCTCGGTCACCAGGCCGTTGTCGTCGACCTTGGCGAACGACCACTTCGGATCACGGTCGGCGTCGCGGAAGCACAGGATCGAGCCGTCGAGGCCGCGCGTCTTGCAGTCGTCGATGAAGGCGGCGCAGTCGAAGTCGATGATCTGGTCGCAGTTGGCGATCAGGATCGGCCGATCAAGGTCGATCTGCTCGCGCGCCAGCAGCACCGTGCAGGCGGCGCCTTCGGTCAGGCGGTCGACGACGGCGAACTGGGTGTCGCCGCGGGCTTCCAGCAACTGCACGGTCGAGGGCTCGGCCTCCAGGTGCTCGCCGCGCGCCAGTAGCAGGTAGTCGGCGTGCGGCGTCGACAGGTTCTCCATGACCTGCTCGATCATCGGACGGCCCAGGACGTCGATGAACGGCTTGGGCTTGGTGTAGCCGGCCTGGGCGAAACGGCTGCCCTGCCCCGCCATCGGGATCACGACCAGCGGGCCTTGAGCGCTGCGCTCAGTGCGGTTCATCGCCATCCGGGCCTCGTAGTGTTCGATGCGTTGCGGAGAGTAGAAGCTGACGTAGCGGTCGTCTTCCATCGTGATCGCGCCGACCTGGGCCCCGTCGAGGATCGCCTCGTTGAGCGTCGGCGCGACGTAGAAGGCGCCATTCACCGAGCGGCCGGCCTCGATCGAGCGCATGGCGTAGCGCACGAAGTCGCCGCCATCGCGGAAATAGTAGAAGCCGGCGACCGCGTTGCGGCTGATCGGACGCTTCTCGGCCGCCTCGATGACGCGCGAGCCTTCGGTGCGGACGTAGGACCAGCGCGGGTGCACGGAATCGAACGTCAGGACGCCGGCGTCGTCGCCGCGGGCCTCGAAGGTGCGGACGGCGCCGCGCAGGTCGAAGTCGAGGATCTGGTCGCCGTTGGCGATCACCAGCGGGCCTTCGTCGATATAGTCGACCGCCATCAGCGCCGAACAGGCCGCGCCGTCGGTCGGGCGGTCCAGGATGACGATGTCGGCGTTGCCGTCGGTGGCCAGCAGCGCGACCTGGTCGAGGTTGAACGCACGGCAGTCCTCGGCCCGCAGGACGAAGACGAAGCGGGCGTCGGGGCTCAGACCGCGCAGGTTCTCGACCACGCGCTCGATCATCGGCCGGCCGGCGACCTCGACCAACGGCTTGGGGAAGTGGAAGTTGGCCGGGTCGAAGAACGCGTCGTTGGGCGCGGCCAGGGGAACGAGGATTTTCATCGAGCCGACTCGGCCTCCCTGATCGCCTTGGCGATACGCTCGTAATTGACGTCGTACACGGTGCCGACGACCAGCACGTGGGCGCCGGAGGCCCGCGCGGCGGCGATGCCGTGGTCGTTGTCCTCGACGATCAGGCACTCATGCGGCTCGAGACCGAGCCGCTTGATGGCCGCGTCGTAGATGTCCGGCGCCGGCTTGGGCTTGGGCACATCCTCGTTCGAGAGGGTGAAGTCGAGATACTCCGACAGCTTCGACAGTTCCATCATCAACTCCACCGTGCGGCGGATGGAGTTGGAACAGACCGCCAGCTTGTAGCCGTCGCGCTTGAGTTGCGAGAGCGCCATCTGGTGATGGAACATCGGCCGGCAGCGCTCGGTCGTCAGGGCGACCGTGTACTGCTGCTTCAGGTCGTTCAGGAAGCCATGCAGCTTCTGGGGCAACCGGCGCGCACGCGTGAGGATCTCCAGCTTCTTCCGGGTGGGAAGACCGTCGTAGATGCTCAGATGTTCGTCGCGGCTGATCTCCATGCCGAAATGGCGAAGAGCCGAATTGAGCGCCTCGTAATGCCAATCCTTGGCATCGATGAGCACGCCGTCCATGTCGAACAGGACTGCTTTAATCTCGGACATTGAAACTCACCATTGAGTCGCGGACAGCCGACTATCGAGCGGCGGATATACCCTCAGGGAAGCGCGGCGCCAGATCGGCGTAGCGCGCCCAGACCTCGCGCGGCTCGCCGTAGTCGACGATCCGCCCGCGATCCATCCAGATCGCCTGGTTGCAGTATTCGGCCAGCGCCTCGCCCGAGTGGGTGGCCATGGCGAACACCTTGGCCGTCGAGAAGGCGGCCCGCGTATGCTCCACGGCCTTCCGCTGGAAGACCGCGTCGCCCGCGCCGATCACTTCGTCGACGATCAGGATTTCCCCCGGCAGGGCCAGCGCCAGGCCGTAGCTGAGGCGCAGCAGCATGCCCGACGAGTAGGTCCGGGTCGGCAGGTTGATGTACTCGCCCAGTTCGGCGAACTCGATCACCCGCTCGCGCAGGGCCGGAACGTCGCGGGCCGGGATGTCGAACAGCCGGCACAGGAAGTTGATGTTCTGCACGCCGGTCTTTTCGCCGTCGAGGCCGGCGCCCAGCGCGATGATCGACGAGATCCGGCCTTGAACGACGCGACGGCCTTCCTGCGGCCAGTTGATGCCGGCCAGCGTCTTCAGCAGCGTCGACTTGCCCGAGCCGTTGCGGCCGATGATGCCCAGGCGGTCGCCGTCGCGCAGGCTCAGGCTGACGCCGCGCAGGGCGTGGACATAGGTCGCCGCGCCGCCGCGGGTGAGGACGCCGAAGGTGGCGCGACGCGCCACGGCCGTGAACAGCGATTGCTGACTGCCCGCCGAGAAGACCGGGTAGCGCACGTGGACGGAGTTGAGTTCCAGCAGGGCCACGGTCAGATCCAATAGCTGAGGTTTTTGCGGCTGACGACGAACGACACGCAGCCGATCACGATGGAGGCCAGCGCCGAGGCGATCGAGCCCACCCAGGTGGTCATGGTCGGGATCTGACCGAGCATGGGAGCGCGGATGACTTCGACCAGGTGGTAGAAGGGGTTCAGGTTGAAGAACCACACGGCCGAGCCCAGGGCCGACTTTTCCCAGAAGATCGGGGTCAGCATGAACAGCACGCCCACGAAGGCCGTCACGGCCGGCGAGACGTCGCGGAACCGCGTGCCCAGTACGCCCAGCGTGAAGGTCCAGCCCAGGGCCGCCGTCAGCACGATCACCAGGCCCGGAATGAGGTACAGCGTGTTGGCGTTGGCGACGTTCTTCACCAGGATCAGCGCCGCGACGTAGACGATCATGTTGTGCAGGAAGGTCAGGAACTGGCCTGCGACCGCGCGGAACACGTGGCTCGACGCCGGCAGGTCGTAGGACAGCAGCAGACCCTGGGCCCGCATGAACGCGACCGGCCCCTCGCCCAGCGAGTTGGCGATCAGGTTCCAGCAGGTCATGCCGGCGGCGAGATAGACGAAGAACTCGTCCAGAGGCCGCTTGAAGATCTTGGCGAACATGAAGGCCAGGCCGCAGATCGTCGCGGCATGGCTGATGGTGATCCAGAAGGGACCGATCGTCGTACGGCGATACCGGCTGACAAGGTCATCCCAGGCGAAAACCATCCAGATATGGACCGACGTCAGCCCGGCGCGGAGATCTTGGATAGATCTGCTCGAATTGTCTGTAGACATAAGGCTCCAGGAGCATTCAGTGTGTTATCGCGCCCTGCGACCGAAGGCGTGAAAAGCTGTTTACGTAAGGGCGGCGTTGCTCACGGCTGAGCGGTACATTCTTTCCAGAAGGGATTCTATCGTTTGAAGATCCCAGCCCCCGATCGAGGCCTCGAGCCGTCGGCGATCACCAGTGATACTCTTGGGCTCTCCCGACCGAATTAAGGCCTGGTCGCGGACCACGGCCATGTCGCGCCCTGAGATCTTCTTGAGGATCTCGACCAGGCTGGCCAGGTGCACGCGCCGTCCCGAGCAGATGTTGAGCGGCTCGGAAGGTTCGGCCTTCATGATCAGGCGGACATAGGCCTCGCACGTGTCGTCGACCGACGAGATGTCGCGATAGAGGTCCAGTTCGCCCAGCGTGATGCTGGTCGCGCCGCGCGCGAAGGCGCCCACGATCTTCGGCGTCAGGAAACGCTCGTCCTGGCCCGGACCGGTGTAGTTGAACGGCCGGACCACCTGGATCGGCAGCGTCCGGCCCGCCACGCGGCACATGTGCTCGACGCCCGCCTTGCTGGCGGCGTAGTGGTTGCCCGGAGCGACCGGGTGGTCTTCGCCCACCACGGCGCCGTCCTGGGCCGGGGCGTAGATCGAGGCGCTGCTGGGAATGATCGTCAACCGGGGCGGACGATCCTCCAGCGCCTGCAGGAGGTTGGCCACCCCCACGACGTTCGCGGCGTAGACGGCGGGGTAGTCGCGCCCGCCGGCGAAGCTGTAGCCCGCCAGGTTCACGACCACGTCCGGACGCGCGATCTCGACGGCCCGGGCCAGCGACGCGGGATCGAGCAGATCCGCGGCGATGGCGCCGTCCTCCCCGCTACGCGAGGAGACAAAGGTTTCGACGCCTAGGGCGCGGAGACGCCCCACCAGCACGCGGCCGGTGAAACTCTCTCCGCCGACGACGAGAACCGAGCCCGGATCAGAACGAGAAGCCACGCTCGTTCCTCTGCAGGTCGGCGGTCACCATCATCTTGCAGAGCTGTTCCACAGTGGTTTCCGGACGCCAGCCGAGTTCGTCGTGGGCCTTCTGGTACGAGCCCAGCAGCAGGTCCACTTCCGCCGGGCGGAAGAAGCGTTCGTCGATCTCGACCAGCACCTTGCCGGTCTTGTCGTCCACGCCCTTTTCGTCGACGCCGGCGCCGGTCCAGCCGATGGTCACGCCGACGGCCTCGAAGGCGATCTCGACGAAGCGACGCACGGTCGTCGTCTTGTTGGTCGACAGGACGAAGGTGTCCGGGGTGTGGTGGTCGAGGATGCGGCACATGCCGTCGACGAACTCGTCGGCGTAGCCCCAGTCGCGCTGGGCGTCGAGGTTGCCCAGACGCAGCACGCTTTCCTTGCCCTGCGAGATGCGGGCGACGGTGTTGGTGATCTTGCGGGTCACGAACTCCTGCCCGCGCAGGGGGGACTCGTGATTGAACAGGATGCCGCTGGTGGCGAACATGCCGTAGGATTCACGGTAGTTCACGGTCAGCCAGTGGGCGAACAGCTTGGCGGCGGCGTACGGGCTGCGCGGATAGAACGGCGTGTTCTCGTCCTGCGGCACCGCCTGGACCAGGCCGAACATCTCCGAGCTCGAGGCCTGGTAGAAGCGGATGGTCTTGTCGACGCCCCGGATGGCCTCGAGCAGGTTCAGCGGGCCCACGCCGGTCATCTGGGCCGTGGCCACCGGCTGGTCGAACGACACGCCCACGAAGCTCTGGGCCGCCAGGTTGAAGACGTGCGTCGGCTCGGACCGCTCGATCAGGCGATAGGCGGCGCCGATATCAAGAAGATCATACTCCGCCAGCGAGAGTTT
Organism: Caulobacter sp. 602-2; assembly: GCF_011043625.1. Classification (GTDB taxonomy): domain Bacteria; phylum Pseudomonadota; class Alphaproteobacteria; order Caulobacterales; family Caulobacteraceae; genus Caulobacter. Next base: position 284,037 of record NZ_JAAKGT010000004.1, on the reverse strand, counting down.
AGGGTGCTGAAGCAGACCGAGATCATCGAGTCGCCAAAAGTTCACCGAGCTCCCACGACGGTAGGTGCCAATGACTTCAAATCCATCCTGGATCAAGCGGCGGCAAAGATAAGCGCCATCCTGACCGGTAACGCCGGTAACAACTGCTCGCTTCATAGATTGGCTACTCTTCCCCAGCGCCCAGGGGCGCGCTTATTCGATACAGGCTCCCGGCGAACCCGCCAACCCAAAAGGGTGAACGGCGAACCGTTCACCCTCGTGGGTTATGGGTGCGGCGTGTAGCAACCCACGCTTTATCGTTCAACAGCATCAACCACCGCCTCAGCGGTGATGCCGAACTCTTTATAAAGACGCTCGAACGGGGCCGAAGCGCCGAAGCCCGTCATGCCGACGAACTTGCCGTCCTCGCCGATGAAGCGCTCCCAGCCCTGGCGGATGCCGGCCTCGACGGCCACGCGCACCGGGGCCGAACCGATCGTCGCCTTGCGGTAGGCGGCCGGCTGCTGGTCGAACAGCTCCCAGCACGGAACCGAGACCACGCGGGTCGGCTTGCCCTTCGACTGCAGCACTTCGCGGGCGGCGACGGCCAGGCCGACCTCGGTGCCGGTGGCGAAGATCGTCACGGCCGCTTCACCGCCTTCGGCGGCCAGCAGCTCGTAGGCGCCCTTGGCCACCTGGTTCTCGCCGGCCGAGGTGCGGACGTGCGGGGTCTTCTGGCGCGACAGGCACATCACCGACGGGGTGGTGTTCTGCTGCAGGGCCACCTGCCAGGCCTCGGCGGCCTCGACGGCGTCGGCCGGACGGAAGACCAGCAGGTTGGGGATGGCGCGCAAGGACGCCACGTGCTCGACCGGCTGGTGGGTCGGGCCGTCCTCGCCCAGGCCGATGGAGTCGTGGGTCATCACGTGGATGACCTTGGCCTGCATCAGCGCACCCAGGCGGATGGCCGCGCGGCTATAGTCGGCGAAGGCCAGGAAGGTGCCCGAGTACGGGATGACGCCGCCGTGCAGCGCCATGCCGTTCATGGCCGCGGCCATGCCGAACTCGCGCACGCCGTAGTGGACGTAGCGGCCGGCGTAGTCGGGCGTGTCATAGGCGCCCATGCCCTTGACCAGGGTGTTGTTCGAGCCGGTCAGGTCGGCCGAGCCGCCGATCATTTCCGGGATGACCGGGATCAGCTGGTCCAGCGCCGAGCCCGAGTGCACGCGGGTGGCGTTGACGGGCTTGTTCTCGACGGCGGCGGCGATGTGGGCCTCGAGCTTGTCGAAGGCGCCGGCCGGCAGCTGGCCCTTGACCACCGCGCGGGTGAACTCGGCGCCCTTGTCCGAGGCGGCGACGGCGGCTTCCCAGCCCTTGCGGACGCGGGCGCCGCGGCGGCCGACGCTCTTCCAGGCCTTGGCGATGTCGTCCGGCACGGTGAACGGCGCGGCGTCCCAGCCCATGGCGGCGCGGGCGGCGACGATCTCGCTGTCGAACAGGGTATAGCCGTGGCTGTGGGGGTCGCCTTCTTTCGGACCCGCGCCCTTCGAGATCAGCGTCTTGCACGCGATCATGGTCGGGCGGTCCTGCTTGGTCGCCCAGCGCAGGGCGGCGGCGATCTTGCCGTGGTCGTGGCCGTCGACGACCTTCACGGCCCAGCCGGCGGCCTTGAAGCGGGCGACCTGATCACCCGTCTCGGCGATCGTGGCCACGCCGTCGATGGTGGTGTTGTTGTCGTCGAACAGCACGGTCAGCTTCGACAGCTTCAGGCGGCCGGCCAGGCTGATGGCTTCATGGCTGACGCCTTCCATCAGGCAGCCGTCGCCGGCGATCACCCAGGTGCGGTGATCGACGAGGTCCTTGCCGTAGACGGCGGCGAGGTGAGCCTCGGCCATCGCCATGCCGACCGAGGTGGCCAGGCCCTGGCCCAGCGGACCGGTGGTGGTCTCCACGCCCGGGGTGTGGTGCACTTCGGGGTGGCCGGGGGTCAGCGAACCCCACTGACGGAAGTTCTCGATCTCCTTCATCGTCACGGCCTTGTAGCCGGTCAGGTGAAGCAGCGAATAAAGCAGCATCGAGCCGTGGCCGGCCGACAGCACGAAGCGGTCGCGGTCGGCCCAGTCGGGCTTGGAGGCGTCGAACTTCAGGAACTTGCTGAACAGCACGGTGGCCACGTCGGCCATGCCCATCGGCATGCCCTGGTGACCCGACTTGGCCTTGTGCACGGCCTCCATCGAAAGGACGCGGATGGCGTCGGCCATCTTGATCGGCGAGACGGGCATGGGCTCTGGCTCTTCGGCTTTTATGTCTGTGGACGGCGGGGGCGCCTGCGCGGCCCGCACGTGACATGCGCGGCCTCCAGGGTCAAGCAACCGGGGCACAAGCCCCGCAGGCTGAGGCCGCTATGCAACGGCGCGCGGACCGGATATAGCTGGACCCCGACTTATGCTCAATTTCAGCATAACCTCGAAAGGTCGACCGCGTGGGCAGCCCGTCGTTCTTCTCTCCCTACCGTCACGGCTTCGTCCGGGTCGCTGCGGCCGTTCCGAAGGTCAAGCTGGCCGATCCGGCCCACAACGCCGACCGCGTGCTCGACCTCGTCCGCCAGGGCCACGACCAGGGCGTGGCGGTGATGGTGTTCCCGGAGCTGGGTCTCACAGGCTACTCGATCGACGACCTGCTGCAGCAGGACGTGCTGCTGGACGCCGTCGAGGCGGCGATCGCGACCCTGGCGCGGGAAAGCGCGCGCCTCTCGCCGATGTTCGTGGTCGGCGCGCCGCTGCGCGACGGCGGGCGGCTCTATAACACCGCCGTGGCCATCCACGCCGGCCGGGTGCTGGGCGTCACGCCCAAGAGCTTCCTGCCCAACTATCGCGAGTTCTACGAGCGCCGCTGGTTCACGCCCGGCGCCGGGGTGACGGGCAAAGCCCTGCGCCTGGCCGGCCAGGACGTTCCGTTCGGGACCGACATCCTGTTCCGCGCCGACGGCTTCACCGTCGGCGTCGAGATCTGCGAGGACGTCTGGACGCCGAACCCGCCCAGCACCGCCCAGGCGCTGGCCGGGGCCGAGATCCTGCTGAACCTGTCGGCCAGCAACATCACCATCGGCAAGTCCGAGACCCGCCGCCTGCTGTGCGCCAGCCAGTCGTCGCGCGCCGTGGCGGCCTATGTCTATTCGGCGGCCGGCGCGGGAGAGAGCTCGACCGACGTCGCCTGGGACGGCCACCTCGACATCCACGAGATGGGCGCCCTGCTGGCCGAGACCGAGCGCTTCTCGACCGGCCCGACCTGGACCTATGCCGACGTCGACGTCGAGCGGCTGCGCCAGGAGCGCATGCGCGTGGGCAGCTTCGGCGACGCCATGGCCCTGGCGCCGCCGGCGGTTCCGTTCCGCATCGCTTCGTTCGACTTCGTCCCGCCGGCCGGCGACCTGCCCCTGGCCCGGGCGGTCGAGCGCTTTCCGTTCACGCCGTCGGATCCGGCCAAGCTGCGCGAGAACTGCTACGAGGCCTACAACATCCAGGTCCAGGGCCTGGCCCGGCGCCTGGAGGCCTCGGGCCTTACGAAGCTGGTCATCGGCATCTCCGGCGGCCTCGACTCCACCCAGGCCCTGCTGGTGGCGGCCAAGGCCATGGACCAGCTTGGCCTGCCGCGCGCGAACATCCTGGCCTACACCCTGCCCGGCTTCGCCACCTCGGACCGCACCAAGGACAACGCCTGGGGCCTGATGCGCGCCGTCGGCACGACCCCCGCCGAGCTCGACATTCGCCCGGCCGCGACCCAGATGCTGAAGGACCTCGGCCACCCGTTCGGGCGCGGCGAGCCGGTCTACGACGTCACCTTCGAGAACGTGCAGGCGGGCCTGCGCACCGACTACCTGTTCCGCCTGGCCAACCACAACGCCGCGCTGGTGGTCGGCACCGGCGACCTGTCTGAGCTGGCGCTGGGCTGGTGCACCTACGGCGTCGGCGACCACATGAGCCACTACAACCCCAATTGCGGGGCGGCCAAGACGCTGATCCAGCACCTGATCCGGTTCGTGGCCCATTCGGGCGACGTCGACGCGGCGACCACCGCCCTGCTGGAAGACATCCTGGCCACCGAGATCTCGCCCGAGCTGGTTCCGGGCGAGCAGGTGCAGGCCACCGAGAGCTTCGTGGGCCCCTACGCCCTGCAGGACTTCAATCTCTTCTATATGACGCGCTACGGCATGGCGCCGTCGAAGATCGCCTTCCTGGCCTGGAGCGCTTGGCACGACGCGGCCAAGGGCGGCTGGCCCGCGGGCCTGCCGGAGACGGCGCGCCGCGCCTACGACCTGGCCGAAATCCGCAAATGGCTGGAGCTCTTCCTCAAGCGCTTCTTCGCCAACCAGTTCAAGCGCTCGGCCGTGCCCAACGGCCCGAAGATCTCGTCGGGCGGCGCCCTTTCGCCCCGCGGCGACTGGCGAATGCCCTCGGATGCCGCGGCTGATGCATGGCTGGCCGAGCTTTCCGGGAACACGCCCAGATAGAGCGCTTGGCGGTCGACACCAATGAATATGACCGTCCGGCGGGTGGACCCGGCCGGATTTGTCCTATAGTCCGCACCCCCATAGGCATCTTGGAAAGCTGGGGGTTTTTTCGGTGGACGCCATCTATCCGGTCATCCTGTGCGGCGGGTCAGGCACGCGCCTCTGGCCGTCGTCGCGGGCCGACCGCCCGAAGCAATTCCTCAAGCTGATCGGTGACCGCTCGAGCTTCCAGGAAACCATCCTGCGCGTGATGGACCTGCCCGGCGCCCGAGAAATCGTCGTCGTGACCGGCCGCCAGATGGCCGAGCTGGTCGAGCGCCAGGCCCGCGAGATCGGCGCCAATCTGGTGGTGATCATCGAGCCCGAGGCCCGCGATTCCGCGCCCGCCATCGCCGCCGCGGCCGCCTATGTCCGCGCCAAGACGCCCGACGGCGTGGTGCTGATGCTCGCCGCCGACCATCACATCGCCGAGGTCGACGTCTTCCGCGACGCCGCCCTGACGGCCGTGTCCGCCGCCCGCAACGGCCTGATCGTCACCTTCGGCGTCCAGCCGACCGGCCCGGCCACGGGCTTCGGCTACATCAAGCCCGGCCAGCCGCTGCCCAGCGGGGTCAAGGCCATCGAGGCCTTCGTCGAGAAGCCCGACCTGGAGACCGCCAAGCGCTACCTGGCCGAAGGCTACTACTGGAACAGCGGCAACTTCGCCTTCTCCGCCAAGACGCTGCTGGAAGAGCTGGACGCCTACGAGCCGGCGATCAGCACCGGCGCGGTCCAGGCCGTCGACAAGGCCGCCCGCAACGGCATCACCCTGCACCTCGACCCGGAATCCTTCTCGACCACCACCAAGAAGTCGCTCGACTACGCGGTGATGGAGCGCACCTCGAAGGCCGCGGTGGCCCCGGCCGCCTTCACCTGGTCGGACCTGGGCGCGTGGGACGCGATCTGGGAAGCCTCGATCCGCGACCCCTCGGGCAACACCGCCAACGGCGACGTGCACCTGATCAACACCAAGGGCGTCCTGGCCCGCTCCAACGGTCCGTTCGTCGGCGCCATCGGCGTCGAGGACCTGCTGATCGTGGCCGAGAACGACGCGGTGCTGGTCTGTCGCCGCGACGACGCCCAGGCGGTCAAGACGCTGGTCGACGTGCTGAAGGCCAGCGGTCGCGACATCGCCCACCGCCACGCCATCGCCTTCTCCGGCGGCATCGAGCGCCAGCCGGTGACCCGCTCGGCCGCCGCCGAGGTCTCGCTCTGGCGCTTCGAGGCGGGGGCCATGACCAGCCTGCCCGCCAGCTCCATCCAGGTCCTGGACGGCGCCCTGGAAGCCGAGGTCGAGACCTACGCCCAGGGCGCGCGCGCCGACCTGCACTCGCCGGTCATGGTGCGCGCCGCCGAGGCCAGCACCGCCCTGATCACGATCTGGCGCTGACGACCCGGTCCAGCTCCAGGATGGCGCAGACGATGTGATAGAAGGAGCTGGCCGGCGCCGGCTCCTCCACGAACGTCCCGTCGGCCTGGAGCTTGTCGCGCCACAGGCCCGGCACGGCCACGTCGAGATACTTCAGCAGCGCCTCGGCGCCGTCGGCCGCCACGTCCATCCACGCCGCGTCGCCGGTGACCTGGGCCGCCAGCACGCCGGCCTTCACCCACTCGGTCTGGGCCCACAGGCGGGCGACGCCGTCGTGCACGCTCATGTCGTCGAGCAGGGCGAAGATCGCCACGCCGCGCGCGGGATCCACGCCCGGCCCCTTGCCGATCTCGATCATGCGCAGGGCCGCGGCCTTGGCGTCGTCGCGTCCGGACAGCTGGCTCCAGCGCAGCAGCAGCCAGGCCCACTCGAACTGGTGGCCCGGCTCGACGATGCGCCCGGCCACGCCGGGGGCGGGGTTCCAGTCGCCGTCATAGTATTCGCGCAGGCCGCCGCTCTTGGGATCGATGAACTTGGCCAGCGCCAGTTCGGCGATCTCGTCGGCCATTTCGCGCCAGCGCGCGTCGCCCCCTGCCTCGATCCAGGCCAGGCTGGCCTCGAAAAGATGCATATGCGGGTTCGACAGCAGCGGCAGGATGCGCGGGACGCTTTCCTCGAAACCGGCGACCGGGTGCTTCAGCGAGCCGTAGAGGGCGTCGCGCAGCTCGACGGCGATCTGCGGCAGGTCCTCGCGCTCGGGCAGGGCCTGGCTGGCCATGGCCAGGCCGAACAGGCCGAAAGCTTGGTCGTAGAGGTCCACCTTGTCGTCCAGCGGCGCGCCGTCCGAGCCCACCAGGGTGCGGAAGAAGCCGTCCGGGCGGCGGTAGCGCGCCAGGTAGAACGCCAGGCCGTGGGCCAGCGCCTCGCGCCAGGGGCCTTCCCAGCCCAGCATGCCCGCCACGGCGTAGGAATAGATCTGGCGCGGCTGCACCCGCGCCCGGCGCGGCGCCTCGACCGGGCTGCCGTCGAGGTCGATCTTCTCGAAGAAGCCGCCGTTCACGCGGTCGGCCCCCACCGTCCACCAGAGCGGGAAGGCGTCGTTCAGGGCCCATGTCTTGAGCTGATCCCGCAAGCGGACGATACGGGCGGCGTCGGTCATGGAAGTCTCCTCAAGGAGAGCCGTTTCTAGCCCGCTCCGTTCGAGGCGCAACCCTCTGCTTGTGGCGGTGCAGGGGCTCGCGTAATGGCTAGCGGATGTCCAGCGAAGCGCCGCTCAAGGCCGTTTTCTTCGATCGCGACGGCGTGTTGAACGCGGACCACGGCTATGTCCACGACCCCGCGCGCCTGGAATGGATCCCCGGCGCCAGGGAAGCCGTCGCGGCCCTGACCCGGGCGGGCGTCCGCTGCATCGTGGTCACCAACCAGTCTGGCGTCGCGCGCGGCTACTTCCCCGAGACGGCCGTGCACGCCCTGCATGCCTTCATGCGCGAGGAACTGGCGCGTACCGGCGGCGAGATCGCCGCGTTCTATCACGCCCCCTTCCACAAGGACGCCGTGATTGAGGCCTATCGCCACGACGACCACCCCGACCGCAAACCCAACCCCGGCATGATCCTGCGCGGCCTGGCCGAGCACGGCCTCTCGCCCGAGACCTGCGTGCTGGTCGGCGACAACGACAGCGACGTCGAAGCCGCCCGCCGGGCGGGCGTCGAGGGCTTCCTGTTCGAGGGCGGCGACCTGCTGAACTTCCTCGAGCGCAAACTGGGGCGGCGTTTTCCGGCCGCGCCTGGAGATCCGGCTTGAAACTCCTCATCACCGGCGGCGCCGGCTTCATCGGCTCGACCCTGGTCCGCAGCGCCCTGGCCGCCGGCCACGCCGTCGTCAATGTCGACGCCCTGACCTATGCCGGCGATCTGGCCAACCTGACCGAGGTCGAGGCCCATCCGGCCTATGCCTTCGAGCAGGCCGACATCGCCGACGCCGAGGCCATGGCGGCCCTCTTCGCGCGCCACGACCCCGACGCCGTGCTGCACCTGGCGGCGGAGTCGCACGTCGACCGCTCGATCGACGGCCCGCTGGCCTTCGTGCGGACCAACGTCATGGGCACGGCCGTGCTGCTCGAGGCCGCCCGAGCCCATCATGGCCGACTGCCCTCCGAACGCGCCGCGCGCTTCCGCTTCGTCCACGTCTCGACCGACGAGGTCTATGGCGCGCTGGGCCCCGACGACGCGCCGTTCGACGAGCGCTCGCCGATCGACCCGACCTCGCCCTACTCGTCCAGCAAGGCCGCCTCTGACCTGCTGGCCCGCGCCTGGGGCCGCACCTACGGCCTGCCGGTGATCGTCACCTCGTGCTCGAACAACTACGGGCCGCGCCAGCATCCGGAAAAGCTGATCCCGACGGTGATCTTCAACGCCCTGGCCGGCCGCCCCATCCCGGTCTACGGCGACGGGCGGCAGGTCCGCGACTGGCTGCACGTCGAGGACCACGCCGCCGCGCTGCTGCGGGTGCTGGAGGCCGGCGTCCCGGGCGAGACCTACCTGATCGGCGGCGACGCCGAGCGCGCCAACATCGACCTGGTTCGCACCATCTGCGCGGCCCTCGACCGCATCCGCCCGGGCAACACCCCGCGCGAGGACCTGATCACCCACGTCACCGACCGTCCGGCCCACGACCGCCGCTACGCCATCGACGCGGGCAAGCTGCAGCGCGACCTCGGCTGGTCGCCGGCCATGACGGTCGAAGAGGGCCTGGAGCGGACCGTGCGCTGGTATCTCGACAACGACGGCTGGTGGGACGCGCTGCGCGCCAAGGGCTTCGCCGGCCAGCGACTGGGCGTCAGCGCGTGATCCGGATCCTCCAGTTCGGGGCCACCGGCCAGGTGTCACGGGCGATGATCGCCGCCGCCCCGGGACGGGCCGCCCTTGCGCCCCTGTCGCGCGCCCAGGTCGACCTGGCCGACACCGCCGCGATCGAGGCGGCGATCGCCGGGGCCGACTGCGACCTGGTGATCAACTGCGCCGCCTTCACCCTGGTCGACAAGGCCGAGGCCGAGCCCGAGGCGACCCGCGCCGCCAACGCCCTGGCCCCGGCGGCCATGGCCCAGGCCTGCGCCGCCCGCGGCCTGCCGCTGGTGCATCTGTCGACCGACTGCGTGTTCGACGGAACCCTCGACCGCGCCTATCGCGAAGATGACGCGCCCAACCCGCTGTCGGTCTACGGCGCCACCAAGCTGGAGGGCGAGACCGCCGTCCTGGCCTGGGAGAAGGGCGTCGTGCTGCGGGTCTCCTGGGTGTTCTCGCGCTTTGGCCGCAACTTCATCCGCACGATGCTGGAGCTCGGGCGGACGCGGGACGAACTGCGCGTGGTGGCCGACCAGTACGGCTGCCCGACCGACGCCGTCGCCCTGGCCGACTTCCTGCTGGGCGCCGCCCCGCGCTGGGCCAGCGCCGCGCCCGGCGATCCGGCCTTCGGCCTGTTCCACTTCACCAACGCCGGCGCGACCTCGCGCCACGACCTGGCCGCCGCGGCCCTGCGGCGCGACCCCCTGACGCGGGCGCGGCTTTCGCCGATCGCCAAGCGCGACTTTCCCGAACCCGCTGCGCGGCCGCTCAACGGCGCGCTCGATAGCAGCCGGGTTTCCGCCGTGTTCGGCTGGCAGGCCGAGCCATGGGCGAGCGCCGTCGCGCGCGCCGCCGACCAGATCATCGCCGAAGGATTGGACACATGAGGCGCGGGATCATCCTCGCCGGCGGCTCGGGCAGCCGGCTGGCCCCCCTGACCCTGGCCGTCAGCAAGCAACTGCTGCCGGTCTACGACAAGCCGATGATCTACTACTCGCTGACCACCCTGATGCTGGCCGGGGTGCGCGAGGTGCTGATCGTCACCAACCCGCATGACGAGACCGCCTTCCGGCGCCTGTTGGGCGACGGCTCGCAGCTGGGCCTGCGCATCGAGTACATGCCCCAGGCCTCGCCCGACGGCATCGCCCAGGCGCTGATCCTGGGCGAGGCGTTCCTCGACGGGGCCGACAGCGTCGTCGTGCTAGGCGACAACATCTTCTTCGGCGCCGGCTTCGCCGACGTGCTGCAGAGAGCCGCCGCCCGCCCCGCCGGCGCCACCGTGTTCGGCTATGCCGTGGTCGATCCCCAGCGCTACGGCGTCGTCGAGATCGGACCCGACGGCGGCGCCCTCAGCATCGAGGAAAAGCCCGCCAAGCCGCGTTCGCGCCACGCCGTGACCGGCCTCTACTTCTATGACGGCAAGGCGCCGGCCATCGCCCGCGGCCTCAAGCCCTCGGCCCGCGGCGAGCTGGAGATCACCGACGTCAACCGCGCCTATCTCGACGCCGGCGACCTGACCGTCGAGCGCCTGGGCCGCGGCTACGCCTGGTTCGACACCGGCACCCACGACTCCCTGATGGAGGCCTCCGAGTACGTCCGCGCCATCGAGCTGCGGCAGGGCTTCCGCATCGGCTGCGTCGAGGAAGTCGCCTTCCAGATGGGCTTCATCGACGCCGATCAGCTGCGCGCCCTGGCCGGCCCGGCCCCCAAGACCGGCTATCACCGCTATCTGCGCCAACTGGCCGACGGCGAGATCTGAAATCCTGGCGCGGCCGGCCCCGAGGGGCTAAACCCGCTGTAAATTCTCCACAACAAGGCCCCCGCGCAGAGCCATGCAGATCTTCCTCGACAGCACCGACACCAAGGTCATCGCCGACTTCGCCGCGACCGGCCTGATCGACGGCGTCACCACCAACCCGACCCTGATCGCCAAGTCGGGCCGCCCGATGCTGGAAGTGATCGCCGAGATCTGCGACCTCGTCCCCGGCCCGATCAGCGCCGAAGTCGCCGCCACCACCGCCGACGCCATGATCGCCGAAGGCGCCAAGCTGGCGCAGATCGCCCCCAACGTCGTGATCAAGCTGCCGCTGACCCGCGACGGCCTGATCGCCTGCGGCCACTTCGCCAACGAAGGCGTCAAGACCAACGTCACCCTGTGCTTCTCGCCGAGCCAGGCCCTGCTGGCCGCCAAGGCCGGCGCCACCTACGTCTCGCCGTTCATCGGCCGCCTGGACGACTACGGCTTCGACGGCATGGACCTGATCCGCGACATCCGCGCGATCTACGACAACTACGGCTACGAGACCGAAATCCTGGCCGCCTCGGTGCGCAACACCGCCCACGTCAAGGAAGCCGCCATCGTCGGCGCCGACGTGGTCACCATCCCGCCGGCGGTGTTCGGCGACATGTTCAAGCATCCGCTGACCGACAAGGGCCTGGAGCAGTTCCTGAAGGACTGGGCCGGCACCGGCCAGTCCATCCTGTAGTCGGCCGGGCGATTTTCCAGTCGCCGCAAACCGTTGCACCACAAGGCGCGGCCCCGGATTCGTCCGGGGCCGTTTCTTTTTGCGACTGCGAAGGTGGTTCGCAAATGCGAATTCGCGCGTTAGGGTCGGGAAACCTCAAGTTCTGAGGAGCGCGCCCATGAAAGCCGCCGACATCGCCATCGACATCTGCCTGGCCTCCGCCGAGGAAGCCGTGCGGTTCTCGCGCTTCGTGCAGAGCTTCCTGGCCAGCAACGGCTTTCCGTTCGTGATGATCCACAACACGCCCGAACTGGGCGCCGAGCGCCGCAAGGTGGTGTTCGAGGACGTCGGCGTCGGCCACAAGTTCGCCCGCGAATGGCGGATGGACCGGCTGGCCGCCGCTGGGGCCTGACGGCCAAGCTTGAATAACGGCGTTTCCCGTTTCCGGTTTTGGGCGTTACACAGGGTGATCGTTTCGCCCTGACCCGGAGTCGCGCCATGAACGACCCCAGATCCGCCCTTCCGCCGGTCGCCGGTTCCGCGCTCGACCTGATCGGCCGCACGCCGATGCTGGAGGTCCGCAACCTCGACACCGGCCCGTGCCGCCTGTTCCTGAAGCTGGAAAGCCAGAACCCCGGCGGCTCGATCAAGGACCGCGTGGCCCGCTCGATGATCGAGGCGGCCGAGGCCGACGGCAGCCTGAAGCCGGGCGAGACCATCATCGAGGCCACCGCCGGCAACACCGGCCTTGGCCTGGCGCAGGTGGCCAGCCTGAAGGGCTACAAGCTGATCCTGATCGTCCCCGACAAGATGGCGCGCGAGAAGATCCTGCACCTGCGGGCCATGGGCGTCGACGTGCGCCTGACCCGCAGCGACGTCGGCAAGGGCCACCCCGAATACTACCAGGACATGGCCCAGGCCCTGGCCCAGTCGATCCCCGGCGCGATCTACGTCAACCAGTTCGCCAACCCGGCCAATCCGCTGGCCCACGAGACCGGCACCGGCCCTGAGATCCTCGAGCAGATGGGCGGCGACGTCGACGCCGTCGTGGTGGGCGTCGGCTCGGGCGGCACCCTGACGGGCGTCGGCCGCTACATGGCCAAGCATTCCCCCAAGACGAAGATGGTGCTGGCCGACCCGGTCGGCTCGATCCTCTGCGACTACGTGGCCACCGGAACCTACGGCGAGGCCGGCTCGTGGATCGTCGAGGGCATCGGCGAGGACTTCATCCCCGACAACGCCCAGATGGACCTGGTCTCCAAGGCCTATTCGATCAGCGACCGCGAGAGCGTCGACACCGCCCGCGAGCTGCTGCGCAAGGAGGGCGTGCTGGCCGGCTCGTCCTCGGGCTGCCTGCTGGCCGCCGCCCTGAAGTACTGCCGCGAGCAGACGCAGGCCAAGCGGGTCGTCACGCTGGTCTGCGACACCGGCGCCAAGTACCTGACCAAGATGTTCAACGACATGTGGCTGGCCGCCCACGGCTTCGACCAGCGCGAGCTGCACGGCGACCTGCGCGACCTGATCGCCAAGCGCTACGCCGACGGCGGCGTCATCGCCATCGGGCCGGGCGACACCCTGCTGACGGCCTACAACCGCATGCGCTCGTCCGACATCAGCCAGCTGCCGGTGGTCGATCACGGCAAGCTGGTGGGCATCCTCGACGAGAGCGACATCCTGGCCGCCGTAGAGGGCGGCGACGAACATCGTGGGGCGCGCTTCAAGACCGCCGTCGCACAGGCCATGACGCGCGAGATCAACACCCTGCAGGCCCACCAGGGCGTCGAGGCCCTGCCCGAAGTGTTCGATCGCGACGAGGTGGCCCTGGTGGTCGACGGCGACGAGTTCGTCGGCGTCATCACCCGCGTCGACCTGCTCAACCACCTGCGGCTGGAGGCGTGATGGTTGCGGTTTTGTTCCCGCGGAGTCATGCTGCGATCGAAATCGACACGAGGGTCGCATGACCATCCAGGTGAAACTGACGCCCGCCTTGGAGAAGTTCGCCGAGGACCTCGTGGCCGAGGGGCGCTACGCCGACATCGACGCCGTCGTGCGATCCAGCCTGACCCTGCTGCAAAGCCGTGAGGCCGAACGCCTGGCGCTTCGGCGCTCGATCGACGAGGCCATCGCGGAGTCCGAGCGCGACGGCTATGTCACGCTCGATGAACTGATGGTCGAGCTGGACGCCATCATCGAGGCCGCCGAAGCCGAACAAGCCGCCGCAGCGCACGGGTGAAACCCGCGCAACTCACACGGCGCGCCCAGCGAGACGTCGCGGCGGCGATGTTGAGGATCGCCGCCGACAGTCCGCGGGCGGCAAGGCGGTTTCAGGCTCTGGTGCGCGAACTCGCCGTGCGGCTGGGCGAGTATCCTGAAAGCGGTTTCGAGCGCCCGCAGATCATCGGCCCGCCCTTCCGACTGGCCGCGGTTCGCGATCATCCCTATCTCGCGATCTATGACGCCAGCGCCCAGCCGGTGTTGATCGCTCGCGTTCTGCATGGCGCACAAGATCTTCCGAACTTGTTGCGCGACCTTCCATCGCCACAACGCCCAGAGACTTCATGACCGACATCCCCGGCAAGAACCGCCTGGCCTTCGCCACCCGCGCGATCCACGGCGGCCAGTTTCCCGATCCGACCACCGGCGCGGTGATGGTGCCGATCTACGCCACCTCGACCTACGTCCAGTCGAGCCCGGGCGAGCACAAGGGCTTCGAGTACAGCCGCAGCCAGAACCCCACCCGCTTCGCCTTCGAGCGCGCTATCGCCGACCTGGAGAGCGGGACCGCCGGCTTCGCCTTCGCCTCGGGCCTGGCGGCGGCCTCGACGATCCTGGAGATCCTCGACAGCGGCGCCCACGTGATCGCCAGCGACGACCTCTACGGCGGCTCGTTCCGGCTGTTCGACAAGGTGCGCAAGCGCTCGGCCGGCCTGACCTTCAGCTTCGTCGACATGGGCGACGTCTCGGCGATCGAGGCGGCCATCCGCCCCGAGACCAAGATGATCTGGGTCGAGACCCCGACCAACCCGATGCTGCGCCTGGCCGACCTTGAGGCCATCGCGGCCCTGGCCAGGCGGCGCGGCCTGATCACCGTCGCCGACAACACCTTCGCCAGCCCCTTCGTCCAGCGGCCGCTGGAGCTGGGCTTCGACATCGTCATGCACTCGGCCACCAAGTACCTGAACGGCCACTCCGACGTGGTCGCGGGCGTGGCCGTGGTCGGCGACAATCCCGAGCTGATCGACAAGCTGAAGTTCCTGCAGAACGCCGTCGGCGCGGTGCTGGGGCCGTTCGACAGCTTCCTCGCCCTGCGCGGGGTCAAGACCCTGGCGCTGCGCATGCAGCGGGCCTGCGACAGCGCGCTGGAGATCGCCCGGTGGCTGGCCACCCGCAAGGACGTCGAACGGGTGATCTATCCGGGCCTGGAGACCCATCCCCAACACGACCTGGCCCGTCGCCAGATGCACGGCGGCTTCGGCGGGATCATCTCGGTCGAGCTGAAGGGCGACGAGGCGACCGCGCGGCGGATGCTGGAGCGCACGCGCCTGTTCACGCTGGCCGAAAGCCTGGGCGGGGTCGAGAGCCTGATCGAGCATCCGGCGATCATGACCCACGCCTCGATCCCCGCCGATCAGCGCAAGGCGCTGGGGATCAGCGACACCCTCATCCGGCTTTCGGTGGGGATTGAGGACTGCTCGGACCTGATTTCCGACCTTTCCTCGGCGCTCGCAACTTGAACAGGTGATGGTCCTTGTCGCCGGGCATGGCCGGCGACGGGTCCGGGGCCTTCGAGGCCCGGGGCGGCGGCAGTTCGCGGTTCGGGTCCTCGGCCCACAGGTGGGCGGCCAGCATCAGGTCGGTCCTGACCGGGCCGTGGTCCTCCTTGGCGGTCCAGACGCGGATGGCGGCCTGGGCGAACACCTCCGACAGGTCGGTGACCTCGATCATCGGGGCCGGGTCCTTGCGCACCCGCGGATCGTTCTCGGCCCGCTCGCGCATCTTCTGCAGCACCAGGACGAGGTCGGTCTTCAGCGGCACCTTGAACAGCACGTCGGCGCGGCGGGTGCGGTGGGTCGAGTAGTTGAGGATGACGTCGCCGAACACCTTGCTGTTGGGGATCATCACCTTGACGTTGTCGGGCGTGGCGATCTCGGTGAACAGCAGGTCAAGCGACTTCACCGTGCCCTGGCGGGTGGCCGTCTCGATGACGTCGCCGACGCGGTAGGGGCGAAACAGCAGGATCATCACCCCGGCCGCCACGTTCGACAGCGCCCCCTGCAGGGCCAGGCCGATGGCCAGCGAGGCCGCGCCCAGCACGGCGATGATCGAGGTGGCCTGCACGCCCAGCTGCTGCAGCACCGCCACCAGGCCGATGGCGACGATGGCGTAGCGCACCAGCGAGGAGACGAAGCTTTCCAACGTCGGGTCGGGATTGGTGCGATGCACGCGGCCCAGCGCTCGCCTGGCCACCCCCGCCAGCCAGCCGGCCGCCCAGAAGGTGACGATCAGGATGATCGCGGCGACCACCAGGTTGACGGCGATCTTGCCCAGCCAATCCAGGAAATGCCCGAACATGGTCTCGTCGGCCTTGATGTTGGCGATGGACGGCAGGGAAAGGTCTTGCGGTACGACGGTCGGCTTGCTCATGAAACTCTCGATGGCGCCCCCGCGCCGGCCGGTCAACGACGCCCGGCCAAGGTTCGTTCCGTCCCGGTGGATCCATCCTCCTCCACAGGGGGAGGTCCGCCGCCAAAGACCCTCCCCCTAAAGGGGGAGGTGGCCCGGAGGGCCGGAGGGGGAAGTTCCTGATGAGCCTAAGCCGTACGCCGACGTGGGAAGTTCCTTCCCCCTCAGTCGGCTTCGCCGACAGCTCCCCCTTCAGGGGGAGCATCTTGGACGGAGGGTCGGAGGGGGCTTCCGACAGACAGCGGAGAAACAGTCGGTTACATCAATTGGCTCGAAACCGCCGCCTTTGAACTCTAAGAGCCGCGCCCATGAGCATGCCCTTCATCGACCTCGCCGCGCAGCAGCGCCGGATCCGCGACAAGATCGACGCGGCGATCGCCGCCGTGCTGGACAGCGGCGCCTATGTCATGGGTCCGCAGGTCCGCACGTTCGAGAGCCAGCTGGCCGCCTTCGGCCAGGCCAAGCTCGCCCTGTCCTGCGCCAACGGCACCGACGCCATCGCCCTGCCGCTGATGGCCTGGGGGATCGGCGCGGGCGACGCGGTGTTCTGCCCCTCCTTCACCTTCGCCGCGACGCCTGAGGTCGTGCCGTGGACGGGCGCCACGCCGGTGTTCGTCGACGTGCTGGAGGGCACCTACAATCTCGACCCGGCCAAGCTGGAAGCCGCCATCGCCGGCGTGAAGGCCAAGGGCGAACTGACCCCCAAGGTCGTCATCGCCGTCGACCTGTTCGGCCAGCCCGCCGACTATCCGGCCATCAAGGCCATCTGCGACCGCGAAGGCCTCAAGCTGATCGCCGACAGCGCCCAGGGCTTCGGCTGCACCCTGGACGGCAAGCATCCGCTGCACTGGGCCGACGTCGCCACCACCAGCTTCTTCCCGGCCAAGCCACTGGGCTGCTACGGCGACGGCGGCGCGGTGCTGACCAACGACGCCGTGCTCTGGGACCTGATGGACAGCTACCGCGTCCACGGCAAGGCCGTCGGCCCCGACCTAGCCGGCAAGACCTTCGACCACGACCCCAAGTACCTCAACACCCGCATCGGCATGAACTCGCGCCTCGACACCATCCAGGCGGCGATCCTGATCGAGAAGCTGGCGATCTTCGCCGAGGAGATCGAGCTGCGCCAGGCGGTCGCCGACCGCTATGCGCAAGGCCTGGCCGGCGCCGTGCTGGCCACGCCCAAGGTGATCGACGGCGGCGTCTCGGTCTGGGCCCAGTACGTCATCGAGCACGAGAACCGCGACGGCCTGGCCGCCCACCTCAAGGCCAAGGGCGTGCCGACCGCCGTCTACTATCCGGTGCCCATGCACGTGCAGGCGCCGTACGCGGCCTTCCCCCGCGGCGAAGGCGGCCTGCCGGTCACCGAGGCCAAGGCCGAGACGGTGCTGGCCCTGCCGATGCACCCCTACCTGGCGGCCGACGACCAGGCGGTGATCATCGACGCCATCCGGGGCTTCAACGGCTGAGCTTCGCCTCATTGAAGCCTCAACTTCTGGCATTGTGCGCCGCGCCAGTCCCTGCCAGAAGGCCCGCATGCACGATCCGGTCACCAGCTTCGTCGTTTCGGTCTTCAGCGCGCCCAGCGCGGCTCTGATCATGGCGGGCGCCATCCTGGCGCTGGCCATTGGACTGATCTTCCACTCGGGCCACTTCGAGTTCGGGCCGCTGAAGGACGACCTTCAGCGGCGCGCCGACCTGCTGGCCGAACTGCGCGGCTCCGACCCGCAGCAGGCCTTCGCCGAGGCCTTCCCGACTCTCGACAAGCGCCTGGGCGGCGCGGCCTATCCCACCCTGGAGCTGGGCTGGGCCACCTATCGCGGCCAGCTGGCCGAGACCGCCGACGGACGGCTGGCCTCGTCGATCCACGCCGCCGACGCCTTCGAGCATGCCGACGGACCGGCCCGCACCCTGGAATGGTGGGCCAACCTGCTGGTCGCCATCGGCCTGGTCATCACCTTCATGGGCATCGTCGCGGCCCTGACCGAGGCGGTCGACGCCATGCAGCGCCAGGGCGGCGCGGGCATGCAGACCGCGCTGATGGGCCTGCTGGCCGTGGCCGCCACCAAGTTCTGGACCTCGATCGCCGGCGTGCTGGGCTCGATCGTCCTGCGCCTCGTGGCGCGCCGCCGCCGCAAGGCGATCGAGGCCTACGAGGCCCATTTCTTCGCCCTGCTCGACGGCTGCGTGCGTTTCGCCCCGCCTGAAAAGGTGATGCTGGAGCAGCTGGCGGTGCTGGCGCGCATCGAAGCGGCCCTGGCGAGCGCCCCCAAGGTCCAGCCCGCCGCGCCGGGCCTGGCCTGATGGCCCTGGCCCGCGCCCGCCGGCGCCGCACGCCCGACCTCGAGGAAGGCGAAAGCTACTACGTCTCGATGACCGACATGATGGTGGGGGTGATCTTCATCTTCATCATCATGCTGAGCTACTTCGCGCTGCAGTTCCGGCAGTCGACCAAGGCGCTGACCGAGGCCAAGCACCCCGCGACCGCCGCGCTGCTGCAGACCGCCACGGCCCTGACCCCGCGCGACGCCACCGTCGAGGTCGACGAGAAGGCCCGGGTGCTGTGCGTGCCCGAAACCGTGATCGGCGGGACCGGAAGCGATCGCCGCTGCTTCTCCTATGCGCCGCCGACCAAGGCCTCGGGCCTGGCGATCGCCGCCAGCGACGCCCATAAGACCCTGATGGGCTTCCTGGACGCCGACCTGCGCGACGCCGGCGCCCCGCTGGCGGGCGACACCTCGGGCGGCGCCCTGTCGTTCTCGGCCGACGTCCTGTTCGAGCCGGGCACGTCGACCCTGTCGGCCGGCGGCCGCAAGATCGCCGGCGACGTCGCCGCCTCGCTGGCCAAGCGCCTGCCCTGCCTGTCGTACGGCGGCTCGACCTCGACCACCTGCCCGGAAGGCGAGGCCAGGCTGGCCCTGGTCAACGTGGTCAGCCAGACCAATCTCGACGCCTTCACCGCCGAGGGCCAGAAGGCCGCCGCCCTGGCCCTGGCCCGCTCGGCCGCCTTCCACCAGGCCCTGACCGGGGCCCAGCCGGTGCTCGGCGCCCTGCGCAACGCCCCGGCCAACCAGCCCGGCTCGCAGCCCCTGCTGCGCGTGGCCAGCGTCGGCCAGTCGCAGGAAGGCGCCTCGCAGGTCGGCGAGGGGCAGACGGTGAGCATCCAGTTCCAGATGGCCCAGTAAGCGGCCCCGCGCGGTTGGCGCGCGGGTCCCATCGGCCTATATGCCGCGCGTAGCGTTTCGCGCCGGCCGGCGCCTCGCGCGTCCACGGCCGGAGAAGGAACGCGTCATGCCCCGGGACACCCAGCAGACCACGTCGCCGCAGACCTCGCCCCATCCGGGCATGGGCTTTGCTCAGTTCGTGGCCCTGATCGCGGCGATGATGGCCACCAACGCCCTGGCCATCGACTCCATGCTGCCGGCTCTGCCGCAGATCAGCGCCAGCCTCGGCCTCACCGCCGACAACCAGCGCCAATGGGTGATCACCGCCTATCTGCTGGGCTTCGGCGCGGCCCAGATCGCCTACGGCTCGCTGGCCGACCGCTATGGCCGCAAGCCGGTGCTGCTGGCGGGCCTGGCCCTCTACGTGCTGTTCAGCCTGGCCTGCGCCCTGACCACCTCGTTCGAGATGCTGCTGGTCGCCCGCGCCCTGACCGGAGTCGGCGCCGCCGCCACCCGGGTGCTGTCGGTCTCGATCGTCCGCGACTGCTATTCGGGCCGGCGCATGGCCCAGGTGATGTCGCTGTCGTTCATCGTCTTCCTGGCCGTGCCCATCGTCGCCCCGTCGATCGGCCAGGCCATCGTGCTGGTCGCCCCGTGGCGCTGGATCTTCGGCGTCATGGCCGTGTTCGGCGCGGCCGTGATCGCCTGGACGGCGCTGAAGCTGCCCGAGACCCTGCATCCGGAAGACCGCACGCCGATCTCGCCCGGGGCCATCCTGGGCGCCTTCCGCACCGCCCTCACCGACCGCGTCGCCATGGGCTACACCATCGCCGCCACCCTGGTGCTGGCGGGCCTGTTCGGCTTCATCAACTCGGCCCAGCAGGTCTTCGTCGACGCCCTGGGCGCGGGCGAGTGGTTCACGATCATCTTCGCCGGGATCGCCGGCGGCATCGCCCTGGCCTCGCTGGTCAACGCCCGCATCGTCGAACGCCTGGGCATGCGCAAGGTCTCGCACGCGGCGCTGCTGGGCTTCATCGCCTTCGCCGGGGTGCATGCGATCGTCGCCCACACCCAGCACGAGACGGTGTGGACCTTCGCCCTGCTGCAGGGCGGCATGATGTTCTGCTTTGGCCTGGTCATGTCGAACTTCGGAGCCATCGCCATGGAGCCGCTGGGTCACATCGCCGGCGCGGCGGCCTCGCTGCAAGGCTTCATCACCACGATCGGCGGCGCCCTGGGCGGCTTCCTGATCGGGCAGCTGTTCGACGGCACCGTCGGCCCGCTGACCCTGGGCTTCTTCGGCTTCGGTCTGGCCGGCCTGATCGCCGTGCTGGTCACCGAGAAGGGCAGGCTGTTCCAGACCGGCCACGGCGGCGGCGCGCCGGACATGGCCCACTGACCTTCTGAGCCGCTAGTCCAGCATCCGCTCCAGGGTCGACAGCTCGTCGGCCTCGCGGGCGGGCTTGTCCCAGCGGATGCGGTTGATGCGGGGAAAGCGCATGGCCACGCCCGACTTGTGCCGGGTGGAGCGCTGCAGGCCCTCGAAGGCCACCTCGAAGACGAGGCCGAACTCCAGGTCCGCCCGCACCGACCGCACCGGCCCGAACCGCTCGACGGTGTTGTCGCGGACGAACTTGTCGATCTGCTTCAATTCCTCGTCGGTGAAGCCGAAATAGGCCTTGCCGACGGGGGTCAGCCTGCGCTCGCCGGCCTCGTCCTCGCGCCAGACGCCGAACGTGTAGTCCGAATAGAAGCTCGACCGCTTGCCGTGCCCGCGCTGGGCGTACATCAGGACCGCGTCGACCAGATGCGGATCGCGCTTCCACTTGAACCACGGCCCCTTGGGACGGCCGGGCTCGTAGGCGCTGTCCCAGCGCTTGAGCATCAGGCCCTCGGCGACGGCCGGATCGCCCGCCGGCGGCGCGGCGCGCAGGGCGGCCAGCGCTTCCCAAGAGGCGAACGGCTGCAGGGGCGACAGGTCGATGCGCGCCGTCGACAGCCGCCCGACGAAGGCCTCCAGCCGCTCGCGACGCGCGGCGAAGGGCAGGCTCCGAAGATCCTCCAATCCGTCGAGCAGCAGGTCATAGGCCCGGATCCCCGCCGGATGAGCGGCCATCAGCTTGCCATCCACCGTCTTGCGGTTCAGCCGCTGCTGCAGGTCGCCGAAGCTGGCGATCGCCCCGTCCCGCATCACCAGCAGTTCGCCGTCCAGAGCGCCCTCGAAGTCCAGCGCTTCGAGCACGTCGGGAAAGGTCGCCGAGATGTCGTCGCCGGTGCGGGTGTAGAGCCGCCGCTCGCCGCGCTCGCTGACGGCCTGGACGCGGATGCCGTCCCACTTCCATTCGGCGGCGTAGTCGGCGGGATCGAGCTTTTCGAAGTCCACGGTCTCGTCGATGGCCTGGGCCAGCATCACCGGCCGGAAGCGGCCCGGAGCGTCGGGCGAGGGTCGGGCCGACCGCCCCTCCAGCCAGGCGAAGAGATCGCCGTAGGGCGGCTCGATCGCATGCCAGACCTCCTCGATCTCGCCGATCGGCACGCCGCCCAGGTTGGCGCAGGCCTGCTTGGTCAGGCGCGAGGAGACGCCGACCCGCAAGCCCCCGGTCATCAGCTTGAGCAGCGCCCATCGGCCGTCGGCGTCCAGCGCGTCGAGCCAGCCCTCGATCAGCGCCTGCGCCTGGGCGCGAGAGGTCGCCTTCAGCGCCTCGACCACCTCCGAAAGCTCCGGCTCGCGATTGGCGCCGGGCCGCGCGGGCCAGACCAGGGCGACGGTTTCGGCCAGGTCGCCGACATAGTCGTAGGACCAGGCGAAAAGCTGCGCGTCCATCCGCGCCTCGACCGCCTTCCTGATGAAGGCCGGCTTGGCCGCGTCGAACGACAGGGCGCCGGTCAGGGCCGCCAGGGCGTAGCCACGGTCGGGGTCCGGGGTTCTGCGCAGGAAATCCTCGATCAGGGTCAGCTTGGCGTTGCGCGAAGCCGTCAGCGACAGGCGATCGAGAAGAAGGGCGAAGGCGCGCATGGCTAGAGAATGTCGCGCGGAGGCGCAGGTTCAAGCGGCGAGGCTTGCCCACACTTCAAACAATTGTTTAAATCATGCCCGAAGGAGACGACCGATGACCTTCCAGCCGCCCGAGCCCTTCGCGCCCCACACCCGCACGAGCCCGCTGACCGCGCCCTGGGAGCCGATCTACGCCGACGTGCGCGAGGACCGCTGGGTGCTGGGGCTGGAGGCGCGCGAGGCGCACGCCAACTCGCGCGGCGGACCGCACGGCGGCCTGATCGCCGCCCTGGCCGACAACGCCATGGGCCTTTCCTGCGGGGTGCGGATGCGGCGCGAGGGCCTGGCCTTCAACGGCTTCGTCACCGTTTCACTGGGCGTCGACTACCTGGCCGCCCCAGCTCTCGGCCAATGGCTGGAGTTCGACACCGACTTCATCAAGCCGGGCAAGAGCCTGTGCTACGCCGAGGCCACCGTCCGCGCCGACGGCAAGCCGGTGGCGAGGGCCAGGGGAACGTACAAGGTCGTCTGAGCGGCTACTCGCCGTCATCCTCGTCGTAGCCGACCAGGCGCAGGGCGCGGGCGGGGATGCCCTCCAGTTCGCACCACCGCTCCAGCGCCTCCTCGCGGCCATGGGTGATCCACACCTCGCCCGGGCGCAGTTCCGACAGCGTGTCGGTCAGTTCGTCCCAGTCGGCGTGATCGGAGATGATCAGCGGCAGCTCGACGCCGCGCTGGCGGGCTCTGGCCCGCACCCGCATCCAGCCGCTGGCGAAGCAGTCGACAGGATCGGGAAAGCGGCGGCTCCAGCGGTCGGCCAGGGCCGAGGGCGGAGCCACGATGATCGACCCGGCGAAATCGCCGGCCTTGCCGCGCTCGATCGTCGCCGGCGCCAGCGGGCCAAGGTCGACGCCGTGGGCCTCATAGAGCCGGTTCAGCCGCTCCATGGCGCCGTGCACGTGGATCGTCCTGTCCCAGCCGGCTTCGCGCAGCAGCTTGATCACCCGCTGGGCCTTGCCCAGGGCGTAGGCCCCGACGATGTGGGCGCGCTCGGGAAACTGCTCGACCGACTTCAGCAAGGCGGCGATCTCGCCCGCGTCGTCGGGATGGCGGAACACCGGCAGGCCGAAGGTCGCCTCGGTGACGAAGACGTCGCACGGCACGGGCTCGAAGCGCGCGCAGGTGGGGTCGCGACGGCGCTTGTAGTCGCCGGAGACGACGATGGTCATCCCCTTCCAGCGCACCACCGCCTGGGCCGACCCCAGCACGTGGCCGGCCGGGACCAGCGAGACCTCGACATCATTGATCGTGACGCTCTCGCCATAGGCCAGCGGCTGGCGGCCGACGACGGCGAAGTCCTCGCCGTAGCGCTCGGCCATGATCGCCAGCGTCTCGGGCGTGGCCAGCACGGTGCTGTGCCCCGCGCGGGCGTGGTCGGAATGGCCGTGGGTGATCACCGCCCGGTCCACGGGACCGACCGGGTCGATGTAGAAGTCGCCGGGCGGGCAATAAAGACCGCCGGGCTTCGGACAGAGAAGATCCTGGGGCTTGATCACGGCTGGATAAGACAACGCGCGATCCTGTAAGCCTATCCCTCATGAGCGAAACGGACATCGGCGAGCAGCACCGCCTCATCGCCAAGGCGATGAACGAGGGCAGCCCACAGGCCAAGGCCCTGGGCTTTTCCACCCTGGAGATCGGCGACGGCGTCGCCATCCTGAAAGCGCCCTACCGCACCGAACTGGTCGGCGATCCGGAGACGGGGGTGATCGCAGGCGGCGTCGTCACCACCCTGCTCGACCACGCCAGCGGCCAGGCGGTGCACGCGGCCATGAGCCACTGGACCTCGATCGCCACGCTCGACCTGCGCATCGACTACATGCGACCGGCCGAGCCGGGTAAGGACATCCTGGCCCGCGCCCATTGCTACAAGCTGACCCGCTCGGTCGCCTTCGTGCGGGCCGTGGCCTACGAGACCGACCCGGAAAACCCGATCGCCGCCGCCCAGGCCGCCTTCATGCTGGATTCCAGCGCCGGCAAGAAGGCCGGCGCCAACCTCAGGCCGCCAGGCTCCAGCAAGCCGGATACGACCAACAAGGAGGGCGGCCAATGAGCGAAGCTCAAGATCGACTGGTCGCCGTGCTCGGCGCCATCCCCTACGCCCGCTTCATCGGCATGAAGGCCGAGCTGGCCGGCGACGAGATGACCGCCATCCTGCCGTTCTCGCCCGAGATCGTCGGCAACCCGATGCTGCCGGCCATCCATGGCGGCGTGCTGGGCGCCTTCATGGAGATGACGGCCCTGGCCCAGCTGTCGATCGCCGAGACGCTGAAGCGCCAGCCGCGCACCATCGACGTCTCGATCGAGTACCTGCGCTCGGGTCGGCCGCTGACCACCTATGCCCGCGCCCAGATCAAGAAGGTCGGCCGGCGCATCGCCAACGTCCACGTCGAGGCCTGGCAGGAACAGCGCGCGGCGCCGATCGCGGCCCTGCGCGGCCACTTCCTGCTGACCGGGGCCGAGGACTGATCCTCCCCCGGTTGCGGCGGCGGGGCGCAAGACGGCGCCGCGCCGCCGAAGCCCAAGATGGAATAATTTCTCGAGAAACTTTCCATCAGCGCTCACATTAATCCACTGTAATGCACATTACAGGCGAGATAGTTTCTTAAAACGGCGTCATGACGCAAAGGTAACGGGTGTTCGTCCCTCGCCCGACCTATACCTCTTTTCACCGGACGCGGACGTCGCGCCGGGCAAACAACTCAGGGACTAGACCAATGACCTTCTCGAACAACGCTTTCGCTTCGCTCGCCAGCCTGGTGCTCGCCGTCCTTCCTCTCGTCGTCGTCGCCGGTTTCATCTCGCCGAGCCTGTAAGTGATCGCCGCGTAGCTCCGCCGACCCGATCTCGGCGGAGCATGGCGCCTGACGAAATCATTCACCCAAGAATAGATCGGAAAGAATTCGAAACTTACTTGTTTCCATAAATATCAGAACGTTGCCTTTGCAGCGAACTTGCAGCGATATCGTCGATTTCCAACCCCATAATCGCTCCAATATCGTCATCAAACATAGAATTACGATCTCTAGAAATCCAACTTCCGCAGCATTTTACTTCGCATATCGGCGGAGTTGTTGCGAGCAAGGGGATAATCTTAGAGATGAACAGAACCAAGCTGGCCTGCCTGGCCACGACGGCGCTGTTCGGCGGCCTGCTTTCGGCCACCGGCGCCTTCGCCCAATCGACCGCCACCACCGAACTCGACACCGTCGTCGTCACCGCCGCCTCGGGCCCCAAGACGATGGACGGGACCATGGTCGCCGAGACGGCGCCGAAGGGTAAGTACACCGTCACCAACGAGTTCCTGAACCGTCAGGCCGACGGCCAGACCGTGCTGCAGTCGCTGAACCTGGTGCCGGGCCTGGTGTTCACCAACAGCGATCCCTACGGCTCTTCGGGCGGCAGCATCCGCCTCCACGGCCAGGACGGCGCCCACATCGGCTTCCTGGTCGACGGCGTGCCGCTGAACGACGGCGGCAACTACGCGATCTATTCCAACCAGCAGGTCGACGCCGAGCTGATCCAGCAGGCCAACGTCAACACCGGTTCGACCGACGCCGACTCCGTCACCGCCTCGTCGACCGCCGGCGTGATCAACTACACCACCCTGCGCGCCACCAAGGACTTCGGCGTCGTCACCAAGGCCGGCGTCGGCACCGACAACTTCCGCCGCGCCTTCGCCCTGCTGCAGACCGGCGAGTTCGGCCCGCTGGGCACGCGCGCCTGGATCGCCGGCAGCTGGCAGAAGTACGACAAGTTCAAGGGCCCGGGCACGCTTGAAAAGAAGCAGGTCAACGCCCGCATCGAGCAGGACCTGGCCAAGCCCGGCGACTTCCTGGCGCTGAACTTCAACTACAACGAAAACCGCAACAACAGCTACTACGCGCCCTACCTGACCAATGCCGACGCCTCGGTGGCCGGCGACGTGGAGACCTACGGCGAGGATTACGACTTCAGCACCACGCCGGGGACCTCGAACTACTACGGCCTGCGCCTGAACCCGTCGAACACCGGCACGGTCCGCGGCCAGTCGCGCTTCACCCTGCTGCCGAACCTTAAGCTGACGGTCGATCCGTCGTTCAACTACACCATGGCCAACGGCGGCGGCTCGACCAGCCTGTCGGAAACCTCGATCCAGCTGAAGAACAGCGCCGGCGTGGGCGTCGACCTCAACGGCGACGGCGACACCGGCGACACGGTGCTGGTCTACTCGCCCAGCAACACCAACAGCCGCCGCTGGGGCCTGAACACCTCGCTGATCTGGGACGTGGCCGACCACCACCGCGTGCGCTTCGCCTATGCCTGGGACGAGGCCCACACCCGCCAGACCGGCGAGTACAGCGTGCTGAACAGCAACGGCGACCCGACCGACGTGTTCAGCGGCAAGGACGGCTACGGCGTGGCCGTCAAGACCGCCGCGGGCGACATCGCCCAGAAGCGCAACCGCAGCTCGGTGGCCACCTTCAACCAGTTCAGCGTCGAGTATCGCGGCGAATTCCTGGACGAGAAGCTGATCGCCAACATCGGCGTGCGCCTGCCCACGCTCGACCGCGAACTGAACCAGTACTGCTACTCGCGCGCCGGTTCGACCACCTACTACTGCTCGTCGATGACCCCGACGGCGACGGCCGCCAAGGCCGACGGCGCGGTGGCCTCGGTGGTCACCGTCAACGGCGCGACCTACTTCTCGCCGTTCTCGGCCAAGAAGAGCTATGACGACGTGCTGCCGAACGTGGGCCTGTCGTACCGCTTCGGCGAGAACCACTCGGTCTACGGCAGCTATTCGGAGCAGATGTCGGCGCCCAAGGTCGACAACCTCTACACCCTGACCAGCACCGGGGCCCTGGGCAATGTCGAGCCCGAAACCGGCCAGACGGTGGAAGTCGGCTACCGTTTCCGCACGCCGACGGTCATGGCCTCGGCCAGCGTCTACCACACCAACATCCAGAACCGGATCGTCACGACGGTCGACCAGAACGACGGCACCTACATCGACCGCAACGTCGGCGACGTCGAGATCCAGGGCTTCGACGCCCAGGCCCAATGGCGCCTGGACGACAGCCTGACGATCTACGGCTCGATGGCCTACACCGACGCCAAGCTGCAGGACGACCTGGCCGTCAGCTACAGCTCGACCACGGGCCTGGCCACCTATGCCGACACCGCCGGCAAGCAGGTGGCGGAGACCCCGAAGTGGACCTTCGCCGGCCGCCTGACCTACGACATCGGCAAGTTCCAGATCGGCGTGCAGGGCAAGTTCATCGGCGAGCGGTACATGACCGACGTCAACGACCAGAAGCTGCCGCACTACACCGTGTGGGACGCCGACGTCCGCTACGACCTGGGCGGCGACGGCTGGAAGAAGTCGTACCTCCAGCTCAACGTCACCAACATCTTCGACAAGTTCTACTACGGCAACCTGTCGGGAACCCAGACCAGCGCCACCCCGGGCTCGCCCGGCTATGGCCGCACCTACGCCTATGTGGGCGCCCCGCGCGCGGCGGTGCTCAGCCTGCGGACGGCCTTCTAAGGCCGCGTCTCAGATCGCGTGAGGAAGGGGCGGCTCGGCGACGGGCCGCCCCTTTTTCGTGGGCGCGAGGGCGGCCGCGGTGCGGTGCAGGATGGCGTGCCGGTCGGCCAGGCGGTCGATGTCGGGGTCATAGCCGCCGCCGATCACGCCGACGACGGGGATCTCGCGTTGCAGACAGGCGCCCAGCACCCGCGCCTCGCGGGCGGCGATGCCGGCGTTGGTCAGGGCAAGCCGCCCCAGCTTGTCGTCCGCATGCGGATCGACGCCGGCGTTGAAGAACACGATGTCGGGATCCACCCGCGCGACCAGGTCCGGCAGGATCGCGTCGAGGCGGGCCAGATAGGCGCCGTCGTCGGTTCCGTCCTCCAGTTCGACATCGAGGTCGGAGGCGGCCTTGCGGTGCGGGAAGTTCTTCGCCGCGTGCATCGAGAAGGTGAAGACGCTGCGATCGCCCTCGAAGATCCGCGCCGTGCCGTCGCCCTGGTGGACGTCGAGATCGACGACCAGCACCTGCGAGACACGCCCCTCGGCCAGCAGCAGCCGGGCGGCGACCGCCACGTCGTTGAACACGCAGAAGCCCGCGCCCGAACCGGCCTCGGCGTGATGGCTGCCGCCGGCGGTGTTGCAGGCCATGCCGTGCTCCAGCGCCAGACGGGCGGCCAGGATCGTGCCGCCGGTGGCCGCGCGGGCCCGGGTCGCGACGCTGTCGCTGTTGGGCATGCCGATGCGGCGCACCACGTCGGGCGGCAGCGAAAGCTCCACGACGCCGCGCACGTAATCGTCGGTATGGGCTAGGCGCAGCACCTCCAGCGGCGCGAACTCCGGCCTGTGGAACCCCTCCGGCCCCGGCAGTCCCTCGGCCTCCAGCAGGCTGGCCAGGCGCGAGAACTTGTCCATCGGGAAGCGGTGCCCGGCCGGCATCTCGGCTCGGAAGGCAGGGTGATGGACGATCGGCGGCATGGCCAAAGCATGGGCGCCGCGACCATGCGGCGCAAGGCTGACGTTATGGTCAGCCTTGCTCTGGTCGTCCGTGAAGCTTATCGCAGCGCACCATGCAGACGCCCGAGAACCTCGCCGAGATCCTGACCCTCGAACCGATCGAGGTGAACCTGTTCCGGGGCATCAGCCCCAACGACGGCTTTCCGCGCATCTTCGGCGGACTGGTCATCGCCCAGGCCCTGACCGCGGCCTACCAGACCGTGCCCGACCGGATCTGCCACTCGCTGCACGCCTATTTCATCCGCCCCGGCGACGTGAACGCCCCGGTGCTCTACGAGGTCGAGCGCGCCCGCGACGGCGGCACCTTCACCACCCGCCGGGTGGCCGCCATCCAGCACGGCGAGCAGATCTTCAACCTGGCCGCCTCGTTCCAGACGCCGGAAGTGGGTTTGGAGCACCAGTTCGAGGCGCCGAACGTCCCCGCGCCCGAAACCCTGCCGACCGAGGCCGAGTACCTGCGCAGCCTGGGCGACCAGATCCATCCCAAGATGCTGGCCTTCATGGAGCGCCCCCGCCCCGTCGACCTGCGCTGGATCGATCCGCAGAACCCGGTCGCCCCGGAAAAGAAGTCGGGCGAGAAGCAGGTGTGGATGCGCGCCGTCGCCCCGCTGGGCGAGGACATTCGCATGCAGCAGGCCGCCCTGGCCTACGCGTCCGACATGGCCTTCATGGAAAGCGCCCTGCGTCCGCACGGCCTGATCTGGACGACGCCGGGCCTGCAGGCCGCCAGCCTCGACCACGCCATGTGGTTCCACCACCCCTTCGACTTCAACGACTGGACCCTGTTCGCGCAGGACAGCCCCAGCGCCTCGCAGGGCCGGGGCCTCGTGCGCGGCCAGATGTTCAGCCGCGACGGCAAGCTGGTGGCCTCGGTCGCGCAGGAATGCCTGATGCGGATCCGGAAGTAGCTCAAGATCCCTCTCCCCTTGTGGGAGAGGGTGGCCCGCGAAGCGGGTCGGGTGAGGGGTGGAAAGCCCTGTCCGCCGCGACAATAGCGCGGCGTTCAGCTTTTGAGAGACCCCTCATCCGTCGACTACGTCGACACCTTCTCCCGCAAGGGGAGAAGGATTCCCCTCACCCCCGCCCCGTCACCGAGGCCAGGGCCTTGGCGATCTGGTGGACGTTGTAGGGCTTGCGCACGATCGGGGCGTCGAAGCCCATGGGCGCGGCCTTGTCGGCATAGCCGGTGGCGAACACGAACGGCCGGCCTTCCTTGCGCAGCACCTCGGCGACCGGCGCCACCGACTGGCCGTTGAGGTCGGCGTCGAGCACGGCCGCGTCGAAGGTCTGCTCCAGCATCGACAGGGCCTCGCCCAACTCGGCCGCGCAGCCGACCACCTCGACGCCGCTGTCCTCCAGGCCCGCCTCCAGCTCCATGGCCAGCAGCAGCGAGTCCTCGACGATCAGCACCTTGAGGCCGGCGATGGCCCCGGCGCGGAAGTTGTCGTCGCCGCCGCCGATGGTCTCGACGATGCGCTCGGGCTCGGCCGGCGCCGGTTCGGGCTCGGGAGCGTCGGCCAGGGCCGAGGCGGCCGCATGGATCATCGCCGTGACGCCGCTGCGCCGATAATCGATCTTGGCCTCGCCGCCGAGCTCGCGCCCGACCACGTCCTCGACCAGCGTCGCGCCGAAGCCGCGCGTGGTCGGCTCGCTGGTCAGCGGGCCGCCGGTCTCCAGCCATTCCAGGCTGAAGCCGCCGTCGGGCGAACGGCGCCAGACGATCTCGACCCGGCCGGTCTCGGTCGACAGCGAGCCGTACTTCACCGCATTGACCGCCAGTTCGTGCAGGGCCAGCGACAGGGCGGCCGCCGCGCGCGGGGTCAGGAACAGCTCCGGCCCGTCCCAGCGGGTCTGGTTGGGGGCCAGACCGCCCAGTTCGGCCGCGGCGATCCGGCCCAGGGTCGCCCCGCGCCAGCGCGCCGCGCTGATCAGGTCGTGGGCCGAGCTCATCGACTTCAGCCGCGCGGCGAAGGTCTTGAGAAAGGCGTCCAGCGACGAGCTCTTGCGCGCCGACTGGGCGGCGACCGACTGCACCACCGCCAGGATGTTCTTGATGCGGTGGTCCAGCTCGGCCACCAGGTTGTCGCGCCGCTCGTCGGCCTCGCGCTGGTCGGTGATGTCCTGCACCACGCCCATCAGCAGGTCGGGCTGGCCCTCGTCATCCAGCACCATGACCCCGCAGCCTCGGCTCCACTGCTCGTGGCCGTCGACGCCCTGGGCGCGGCGATACTCGACCTCGTAGCGGCCGGTGTCGCGCAGCTGGGCCCGCAGGTCCTCGCGGGTGATCTCGCGGTCTTCGGGATGGATATAGGGCCAGACGGCCTTGCCCTCTTCGGCCGGAACCTCGCCAGCGGGAATGCCGCTGATCCGGGCCATGCGCTCGCTGATCCGCAGGCGGTCGGTCTTGACGTTCCACTCGAACTCGCCAAGCCGCGCCGCGCTCAGGGCCAGGGCCAGGCGTTCGGCGTCCAGCAGCCGCTCGGCCGCCGCGCGGGCCTGGTCGGCGCCGCGGATCAGCTCCTCGATGGCGAGGTCCGCCAGTTCGCCCAAGGTTTCCAGCTGGCCGGGCGTGATCCCGTCACGAGGCCGGTCGTCCTCGACCGCCAGCACGCCGACCACCAGGCCGCGCGGATCGCGCAGGGGCGCGCAGGCGAAGAAGGCCGTCCCGGAGACGTCGGCGTGCAGCGCCGAGCGGCTGCAGCGCAGGACGAGATCAGCCAGCGGTGCCTCGCGGGAAAGAGATTCGGCGGCGTAGCCGACCCGGCCGACCAGGCGAACACGGTCGGGCTCGATCAGCATGAGGGCGGCGCGGGGCGCCTCGAACAGGCGCGCGGCCAGCCGCGTCAGGCGGGACAGGCGCGGGTCGTCGGCGTCCTTCCACGCTCCGGCCAGAGCCGTCGCCGCCCGCAATCTGCGGGCCTCCTGGTCCGATGCCCGTTCTGCATCCGCGTCCGCCATGATTCGAACATAGACCGGCTTCTCGCGTGGCGCGAGCGGGGATCGGATGCTCCAGCGCGATCTCCTGTGGTGAAGCTTTTCCGGTCGCGCTAAGGTGGGAACTGGCCGTGCGGGCTCCGCGTTGACGGGGCGCAGCTTCAGCTGCACTTCCCGTAAAGCCCCGCTGCGAACCGGAGACGAGACATGCCCGCGAACGCCTTGAACACCGCTCAGAAGGAAGCCGACAAGGCGACGGCCGCCGCTGGCGCGGCCGCCGAGCATGCCGAGCGCTCCTTCGCCGAGGCCGCCAGCGCCGCCAAGGCCAGCTTCGCCGACGCCGCCAAGCGCCTGGAAAAGAACCTGGTCGACAGCTTCGACACCCTGCGCGCCCAGAGCCGCACCTACACCGACACCGCCGGCCAGCAGCTGGAAGACGCCCAGAAGTACGTCTCCGAGCGCGTCCGCGAGCGTCCGATCACCGCCACCCTGGCCGGCCTCGGCGTCGGCGTCCTTCTGGGCCTCCTGCTCGCCGGCAGCCGCAGCCACAACAAGTGATCTTCGAAAAGACCCTGATGACGCTGGCAGCGGCCGCGGCGATCGCCGCGGCCGCTGCCGTGAGCGTGTTCGCCGCCGCCTTCGCGCTGTACGCGGTGCTGGCCCCGGTCCTGACCTCGGCCGGAGCGGCCGCGGTGGTGGCCGCCGTGGCCGCCTTCGTCGTCGCGGTGGCCGGGCTGATCGCCGCCAACCGGGCCGAGGCCGGCCGCGCGCGCCACGCGCCGCCGCCCGAGGTGAACGGCTTCGCCGAGCGCATCGTCGACATCGTCAAGGATCGCCCGATCCTGTCGATCGGCGCGGCCCTGGCCGCCGGCGTCTTCGCGCTCAAGAACCCGACCTTTACGGCGGCCGTCGCCCAGGCCTTCATGGCTTCGAGGACTCCGCCCAAGCGCTGAAATTTTTTCAGCGCGAATGTCTAGCTTTCAACCGCCCCCGGCCCATCTTCCGGGGGCGTTTCGCCATGGAGTGACCATGTTCAAGCTGCCCGACCTGCCCTACGCCTACGAGGCGCTCCAGCCGACCATCTCGGCCAACACCCTCCACTTCCACCACGACAAGCACCACGCGGCGTACGTCAACGCGCTGAACGGCCTGCTGCCGGAAGACGACAGCCGCTCGCTGGAAGCCGTCATCGCCGACGCCGGCCCGGGCAAGGTGTTCAACAACGCCGCCCAGGCGTGGAACCACGCCTTCTTCTGGGAATGCATGGCTCCGGCCAGCGCCGGCCCGGGCGAAGCCCTGGCCAAGGCCATCGACGAAACCTTCGGCGGCCTGGCCGGCCTGAAGGAAAAGTTCGTCGCCGAGGGCGTCGGCCACTTCGGTTCGGGCTGGGCCTGGCTGGTCGCCGAAGGCGCCAAGCTGTCGCTCATCTCGACCCACGACGCCGACGGCGCCATGACCAAGCCGGGCGTGACCCCGCTGCTGGTCTGCGACGTGTGGGAGCACGCCTACTACCTCGACCACCAGAACAACCGTAAGGGCTTCCTGGAAGCCTGGTTCGACGCGCTGCCCAACTGGGCGTTCGCCGACGCCCAGTACGCCGCGGCTCAGGGCCAGGGCGAAGCCTGGACCTACCCGGTCTAAGCGACCAACCGAGGGCCGACCTCGAGAAGGGCGGGATCGCAAGGTCCCGCCCTTCTTGCGTTCAGGGGTTCGTCCCTGGACAGATCGACACTCACCCGAGAACCTCCCCACGAAACCGTCTTCCCCGCGAATGCGGGGATCCAAGCTGGCTTTCAGGAGGTCGCGCGGCCGTGGATCATCTTCGGGTTCGGCTTGGTTCCCCGCCTTCGCGGGGATGTTCGGATGAAAAATGGCGTGGATGCCGAGAGTAGATCGCTCCTAGGAGACGACCTTGCAGTTGGGCCGGCGGTTCACCGCCCAGGTGCGCCAGACGACGAAGCCGGTGCGCTCGAAGGCCATGGCGGTGATGCGCATCTCGCTCTCGTCGGCCTCGATGATGTTGAAGCTGGGCGGCACGCCGCGTTCGCGCACCGACAGGGTGCCCGACCCCACCGCCTGGGTGCAGCCGCCGGCATAGGGATAGGCGTGCACGAACGGCGCGTGGATGTGGCCGGTCAGCACGAGATCGGCGCCGGCGTTGGCGAAGGCCAGGGCCGCGGCCTGTCCGCCCCGCACCTTGGCGGTCATCGGCCCGCCCATCATCTCGATCAATGGGTGGTGGCAGACCACCACCTTCAGCCGCCCGGGCGGCTCTGCGGCCAGGCGCTTGGCCACGGCCTTGGTCTGCGAACGCGACACCGCCCCCTTCGACCAGTTCCAGCGGATCTGCGCGCCACGGGCGGAGTTGAGGGTGAACACCGCCGCCCGCTCATCGCGGTACGACAGGCCGTCCGGCTCGCCGAACCGCGCCTCGTAGCGCCGCCAGGGAACCGCCAGCCGCTCAAGGATCTCCACCGGCCCCTTGAACGGCGTGTCGTGATTGCCCGGCGCCAGCAGCTGCGGCGACGGCAGGCGCGCGAACCAGGCGCGCGCGGCATCGAACTCGACCTGGGCGCCGTCCTTGGTCAGGTCGCCGGCCCCGATGACCAGGTCCGGGCGCGCGGCGTGGATGCACTCCACCGCCGCTTCCACCGCCTCTGGATGCTCGCCCCCGAAATGGATGTCGGAGACCTGAACCATCTTGAAGACGGCTCCGGTCACGGCGCGTCGTCCCTGAGGGCCAGGGCGCGGAAGGCCTTGGGCCGGAAGCGGATCGAGACGTGGTCGTCCAGCCGCACCGGCTCGCCGTCCAGGATGGCCGGGATGCGCCCGCCGGCCCAGGCCCGCCCCACCCGGCAGCGGCCGACGCTGACCGACGGGTCGTCGCGCCAGGCGCCGGTGACGGTCTTCACCCCCAGGCGGAAGATGTCGAGGGCGTTGGAGGGATCCAGGGCCGCGGCCTCCAGGGCCCGCTCGTCGGCGTCCAGGGCCGTGGAGACCAGCGGGCACATCAGGGTCAGGGCCTCGGTCTTCTCCTTGGGCCGACCGTCCAGCACGTAGCGCAGGCGGCTGGAGAAGGCCCGGCGCAGGGCGCGCTGGGCGCGCATGATGGCCAGGTCCGCGCGGCCCTGCCGGGCGGCCTCGCGCGCCTCGGCCCACAGGGCCGGGCTGCCGAGGATCGCGGCGACGAAGAACAGTCGGCCGGCCACCTCGCCGCCCGAGATCATCCGCTCCTCGCCGTGGGTCAGGCAGGCCTTCAGCGCCTCGGGCCAGGCCCGCTCGCCATAGAGCGCGCGAGGCAGCATGTTCATGGTGCCGCCTGGCAGCGGCGCGACCAGCGGGCCGTCGGGACCGGCCATCTCGGCCGCGGCCCGGGCGGTGCCGTCGCCGGCCAGCACGAACAGCGCGTCGGGCTTTCGCGACAGCGCCTGCGAGAGACAGGCCTCCAGCTCGCCGCCGGCCGGTGCATGGACGGTCGCCTCGACGCCATGCTCGGCCAGGATCGCCTCGGCCCTCTCGGGACCATCCCGTCCCACCGATCCCGAAGCGACGTTGGCGACCAGTTCGACGCGCATGCAAACTCCCCTCGGCGCGGCCCAAAGCGGCCCCCGTCCGGAGCAAACGGCGGCGCTTGGCGGGGGTTCCCAGGCGCGCGGGCCGGAACTTCCCTCGGCCATGTTCCGTTTGAGTGACCGGGACACGCTCGAACGGAGAGCCAAGATGAAGACCACCGTGATCGCCGTGGCGGCCGCCGGCCTGCTGGCCACCGCCTGTACCGCCACCGGCAACACCGAACGCAACGCCGCCGGCGGCGCGGCCCTCGGCGCCCTCGCCGGCGCCGTGATCGGCAACAATGTCGGCGCGGGCGACGCAGGGACCGGGGCGGCCATCGGCGCGGCCATCGGCGGCACCGCGGGCGCCATCAAGGGCTGCCGCGAAGACGGCGGCTGCGGCGCCACCAACGTGAATCGTCGCCAGTACTATGACGAGCGCGCTGGACGGTATTACTACTACGACTCGCGCAGCGGTCGTTATTTCTGGGAGGACGGCAGCCCCCGCTAAGGCGGCCTCGTCCGAACAGGATCTCGAAGGCGGTCGGCGCGCGTCGGCCGCCTTTGGCATGTCCGGAGGGGCGATTTGGTGGGTGCAACAAGAGGGCGACGAATGAGCAAGGCGGGCGTTTGGATCGCTATGGCGGCGATCGGTGTTGCGGCGGCCGGTTGCGCGAGCAGCCCATGGCCGAAATCGCGGTCGCAGATCGAGGCCCTTCCGGCGGCCTGCGAAGACTTCTCCGTCTCCATCTATTTCGAGCGGGATTCGGCGGCGGTGACCCGCGAGGCCCGCCAGGTGCTGCGCGGCGCGGCCGACATGGCCAAGGGCTGCACGGCCAAGAACGTGCACGTGGTGGGCCTGGCCGACGCCGTGGGCGCGCCCGACGCCAACCTGGCCCTTTCGGAAAAGCGGGCCGCCGCCGTGACCGGCGCCCTGGCCCGGGTCGGCTTCCGGCAGGTCTCGTTCGAGGTTACGGCGGCCGGCGACGCCGGCGCCGTCACCCGCGACGGCGAGGCCCGCCCGCTGCGCCGTCGCGCCGACGTGCGCATCGACCTGGAAGGTCCCCCCAAGCCCAAGTCCTGAGCCTTACCCCCCGCGAGAGCGGACACAGAAAAGGCGGGTCGGGGTTCCGATCCGCCTGAAGGCTCTACAGAAAGGGGGTTGCGGAGACGGCAGGCTGACTATCGCCAGCCTCAAGTCGGGGGGGCGTCGCCGCCTCCGCAGACATAGAACGACCTCCCCCGGTCGGCGTTCCCGGAACTTCGAAAAATATTTCGCGCCATTGGCGAAAGACCGGGCCGCGCTTGTGCGGCGACGGCGGAACGGCGCCGTGCGCGAAACGTTGTTCTCCTGATCCCGCGACATCGCGGGGCGAATGGGGAGCGACGTGATGATCCGCGCCTATCAAGCCGCGCATGGCGGACTGGTCTTCGAAACCCAGCGTCGCCGCAGGCAAGCCCGGAGTTCACGCCTGCTCGCCGCGGCGACCGTGCTGGGCATGGCGCTGGCGGTCGGCACCGTCCAGCATTTCGCCGCCGCCCAGCTCGACGCCGGCCGCACGGCTCCGGCCGCGTGGAGCGACACGAAATAGGAGGCGCCCATGGCGACCGACATCAACACCGACCACTCGCCCACTCTGAAGGCCACCCCCGCGCGCCAAGGCCGCTGGGGCCGGCACATCTTCTGGGTGCTGGTGATCTCGATCGTGCTGGCCGCCGTCGCGCTGTTCGGCAGCTGGGGCATGCGCTCGGGCGAACTGGCCTCGGTCGAGAGCAACAAGGGCGCCAATACGCCGGCCGAAGCCCAGCAGGGCACCACCGAACTCACCGCGCCCAAGCAGACGCCGCAGGAACAGACCGCGCCGGCCCACTAGCCGCGCGGGACTGAGGAAGGGCCCGGCAGAGGCCCGAGATGGAAACGCACCAAAGAGAAGGCCCCGGCGATCGCTCGCCGGGGCCTTCGTCGTTCTGGATATCCGATCCGGCCGTCAGGCGGCCTGGCGGGTCCGGCGCGGATGGAAGAACAGCGCCTGGCCGATCGCCGCCTTCACCGTTTCCGGCTG
Organism: Caulobacter sp. 602-2; assembly: GCF_011043625.1. Lineage (GTDB taxonomy): Bacteria > Pseudomonadota > Alphaproteobacteria > Caulobacterales > Caulobacteraceae > Caulobacter. Next base: position 246,853 of record NZ_JAAKGT010000004.1, on the reverse strand, counting down.
GAAGGGCTTGGTGATCAGGAAGGTCGGTTCCGGGCGCTCGCCGGTCAGCAGGCGCTCGGGGAAGGCGGTGATGAAGATCACCGGCACGTCGAGGCGCGCCAGGATGTCCTTCACCGCGTCGATGCCCGACGAGCCGTCGGCCAGCTGGATGTCGGCCAGGACCAGGCCCGGCGTCTTGCGGGCGACGGCGTCGACCGCCTCGCCGCGGGTGGCGGCGATGTCGATCACGTCGTGGCCCAGCTCACGCACCAGCGCCTCGATGTCGGCGGCAATGACCGGCTCGTCCTCGATGATCAGCACCTCGGTGGCCAGTTCCGCGTCGATCTCGGCCTGGGCGTCGGCGATCAGTCGCTCGACCTCGCCGAAGTCGCAGTCCAGGATCTGGGCGGCCTCGGTCGGCGTGAAGCCTTCCAGGGCGGTCAGCAGGAACGCCTGACGCGAACGCGGGGCGATGCGCAGGAGCCGCTGCGAGGCGTCGTCGGAGACGTCGTCGCGACGGGCTTCCAGCTGGGCGCCCGATGTCAGCCAGATGGCGTGGAAAACGCGATAGAGCGCCACGCGCGGCGACAGCGCCGCGTCGAGCGAACGCTCGCCGGCGGCCAGCGCCTCCAGCGCCACCCGCACATAATGATCGCCGGTCGTCTGGTCGCCGGTCAGGGCGCGGGCGTAACGGCGAACGTAGGGCAGGTGCGGCGCCAGTCGGGCAAGAAGACTCATGACCCCTCCCGTAGAGTGTCTTCGAAACAAAAAAGGCCTTCTGTCACGGCAAAGCTATGCCGTTCAGTCGAGTGCATAACGTGCCCTGCGCGAGGGCGGTTCCGCACCGAACCGAATTTTGGCAGTCTATGCTCAAGCTTATGGAACCCGATGCGGAATGTGGCGTTGACCTCCAGCATTTACACATTCGGCCGCAGGGGGCGGACGCTGCGCACAACCGGCGTCGAGGACATGATCGAACACGTACCCATGGAAGATCAACGCAAGGGAGCCGCCTCGCTCGACGAGGCGCGGCTTCGGCAGCAGGCCATCGGCGTCAAGCTTCGGCAGATGTTCGATGAGGTGGTCAACGAGCCGGTCCCGGACGAATTCCTCGACATCCTGCGCAAGGCTGACAAGCCTTCGGGAGAGCGTTGAGCATGAGCGAAGCGCAAGTCGGCCGATCGCCCATCGATCCGGCCCGTGACGGGGTCTTCAAGAAAGAACTCGTCACCCTCATCCCGCACCTGCGGGCCTTCGCGCGCACCCTCACCGGTGACCCGACGGCCGCTGACGATCTGGCGCAGGACGCCATGATGAAGGCCTGGGACGCCCGGGCCAGCTTCCAGCTGGGCACCAACATGAAGGCCTGGACCTTCATGATCCTGCGTAACCAGTTCTACTCGGAGAAGCGTCGCTCCTGGCGCCAGAGCCAGCTCGACCAGGAGGCCGCCGAGCGGACCCTGGTGGCGGTGGACGATCCGGAAGCTCCGGTCGCCCTGGACGAACTGCGCATGAGCCTGGCCATGCTGCCGCCCGAACAGCGCGAAGCCCTGATCCTTGTCGGAGCCGGCGGCTTCGCCTACGAGGAAGCGGCCGACATCTGCGGCTGCGCGGTGGGCACGGTGAAAAGCCGGGTCAGCCGGGCGCGCCGCGCCCTCCAGGCCATCCTCGAGTCGGGCGGCTATGATCGCGACGGCGGCGCCGCCGGCGACGCGATGCACGCCATCCTGGCCGATGCGGAGCGCCTGAGCACCCAGCGGTGAAGCGCGTGTACGGCCGTGCGGCCGAGGTTGTCGGCACGATCCGGGTCAGGCTCGGCCTGGCCCTGACGGTCGCGCTGCTGCCCGTCCTGATGGCCGGCGTCCTGCAGTCGTACCTCGCCTTCCGCACCGAGGGCGACGCACGGCGGCAGAGCCTCGAGCTCGCCGCCGGCCACAGCGCCGCCACCGCCCGGGCCCGCATCGAGGCGGCCGGCGTGCTGCTCCAGACCCTGGGCCCCGGCTCGGTGGGTCTGGAGTGCGCCCGGCGGCTGGACGCGGTGAAGTCGCGCCTGCCCGGCTACGCCAACCTGATCCGCTTCGACGCCTACGGCCGCGTGGCCTGCGCGGCCGGCACGACGCCGCGCGACCCCGAGCGCGCCCAGCGCCCCTGGTTCCTCGACCTGGCGGCCGGCGCGCACCTGGCCGTCGCGCCGGCTCCGGGAGCGGTCTACGCCGGCGAGCCGTCGGTGCTGACCGCCGTCCGCGCCGAAGACAGCGCCGGCGTGTTCGACGGGGCCATGGCGGCCGTGCTCACCCTGTCGAGCCTCAAGCCCCAGACCGCCAACCGCTTCCTGCCCGACGGAGCCGAGATCGGCCTGGCAGACGCGCGGGGCAACGTGTTCTCGGCCACCGATCCAAAGGCCTTCGGCCCCGCCAACACCCAACTGCGCGAGGAAACCGAGGCCGGCCGGAAGACCATCCTGTGGTCGGGCAAGGACGCGCAGGGCCGCCGCCGGCTGTTCTCCGCCGCCCCGCTGGTCGAGGACGACGTGTTCGTCATGCTGTCGGCCCCCGCCCCGGGCATCATGTCCTGGGCGACCCTGACGCCGATCTCGCGCCTGCTGCTGCCGCTGCTGGCCTTCGCCCTGGCGCTGGCCGCGGTGTTCTGGGCCACCGAGCGGGAAGTGATCCGCTGGATCGTCTATCTGCGCCGGGTCGCGGCGATCTACGCCAAGGGCCGCTTCACGGTCCGCCCGCTGCAGGCCGAGCGCGCGCCGCCGGAAATCCGCGAGCTGGCCGAGACCCTCGACCAGATGGCGGCCGGCATCGTCACCCGCGACGCCTCGCTACGCGACAGCCTGGCCGAGAAGGACTCGCTGATGCGCGAGATCCATCACCGGGTGAAGAACAACCTGCAGATCATCACCTCGCTGCTGAACATGCAGCAGCGCGCCCTGACCGATCCGGCGGCGCGCACGGCGATGAACGACACCCGCCAGCGGATCACCGCCCTGGCCCAGATCTATCGCGCCCTCTACCAGGGGCCGGACCTCAAGCGGGTCGACCTGCGGCCCTTCCTTGAGGAGCTGACCGCCCTGCTGCTGGCCGGCGACGTCAACGGCCAGGGCTCGGTGCGCACCGAGGTGCACGCCGACCCGCTGGTCATCGACCCCGACCGGCTGGCGCCGCTGGCGCTGTTCGCCGTCGAGGCCATCACCAACGCCCAGAAGCACGCGCTGGCCGAGCGCGGCGGCGTGCTGACCGTCGACTTCTTCGTGCGCGGGGAAGAGGCCGAGCTGGCGATCGGCGACGATGGTCCCGGCGCCCCGGCCGGCCCGGGCGAAGGGGTGGGCCGCACCTTGATGACGGCCTTCGCCCGCCAGCTGCGCGGCACGGTCAAGTTCGACGCCAGCCCCATGGGCGGCCTCCTTGTGCGCCTTGTGTTTCCGACGCCCCAGGCGCTGCCGCCGGCCCAGCATCAGGCCGGAACCTAGGCCTGTCGGCCACGTTTGCTCTGGGCAATCTCAAGCGCCCGTCAGGGCCAGCACCGGAGAACTCTCATGCGCAAGTTCGTCATCCTGGCCGCCCTCGCCGCCAGCCTCAGCGTCGCCGCCTGCAACACCGTCGAAGGCGCCGGCAAGGACGTGTCGTCGGCCGGCAAGGCCGTCACCGACACCGCTCGCGACGCCAAGAACTAAGACGGGCCTCCCAGCCCGACCGCAGGGCCCGCCCCCGACCAGGGGCGGGCCTTTTGCCGTTCGGAAGCATCGTGTTGCGGCGACGGCGCCGATCGGGCGCCGCCGCGTCTCGCTTGCGCATCAACCATTGCGGCGTCGACAAGAACGCCCCGGTTTTCCTGTCGCCCGGGAGATAAGCCGGACAAGCTGACCCCCGATCCTGGGGGTCATGACGGTCCCGGTCGCCCTCCCCGATCCCGCCCTGTCGCCGGTCTTCGTGCACAGCGGCTGGCGTTGCTCGAGCACCTACGTGTGGAGCCGCTTTCGCGCCCTGCCCGGCGTGCGGGCCTATTACGAGCCCTGGCACGAGCAGCTGGCCGGCCTGACCCCCGAGCGCATCGCCCGCGAGACCCCTCGCGCCAGCGGCCTGCGGCATCCGGGCGACGATGTTCCCTACCTGGCCGAGTTCGCCGACCTGCTGGCGCCGGGCGGCGGCGTCGCCGGCTACCAGCAGCGCTTCGCCCTCGACGACTACTTCATGCCCGAGGGCCGCCAGGACGCCGCCCAGACGGCCTATGTGGCGGGACTGGTCAGCCACGCCCAGGCCGCGGGCCAGACCCCGGTGCTCGCCTGCTGCCGCACCCTGGGACGGATCGGCTGGCTGCGCCGGCGGTTCGGGGGCTTCCACGTGGTGCTGATCCGCGATCCGCTGCAGCAGTGGTTGTCGTTCCACTCGCTGCGCAAGCGGCCGCGCCCGACCTATTTCGAGCTTTGCCAGTACGTGCTGCTGTCCGAGGCGTCCGGCGCCGAGCCCCTGGCCCGGCGTCTGGGCCTGCCCGCGCCCAAGGGCGGCGCCCTCGCCCAGCGCATCGCCGCCGCCCGCCGGCGGCTGAAGCGCGCTCCGGCGAAGACCTCGTTCACGGCCTTCCTGGCGATCTACCTGCTGTCGTACCTGAAGGCCCTGCCGCAGGCCGACCTGGTCATCGACGTCGACCGCCTGGGCCAAGATCCCGACTACGCCGCCCGGATCGGCCAGGCCCTGCGCGTCGGATGCGGCCTTGCGCCGGACTTTTCCGATTGCCGCACGCCCGCGGCCCATGCCGAGGTTCCGGCGGCCGCCTATCGGCGGATCTCGCGGCAGGTGATCGACGCCCTGGAGGCGCGCCCGGCCCTGGCCGCGCCGGGCCCTGCGGCCCTGCTGTTCGCCAAGCTGTCGAAGGCCATGGCCGACGCGCCCGAACCGCCGACGTCGCTGCGGCGCCGGCTGGCCGACCGGATCTGGGAAACGCTCGAAGCCCTGGCCCCGCGCCGTCGGCGCCGGGCCCGGATCTAGGCCGCCGCGGCCCGGAAGGCCGGATCGCGCGCGAACAGGCCAGGACGACCCGGCAGCGGCCGCAAGGCCTCGGTCACGCCCGCCAAGCTCTCGTTCTCGCCCAGCACCAGAAGGCCGTCCTCGGTCAGACGGGCGGCCATGTGCTCGACCAGCCGCGCGCGCACCGACGGGTCCAGGCCCGGCAGCACGTTGCGCAGCATGACGAGGTCGAAGACCCCCATGCCCGACAGGTCGGACATCAGGTTGATCCGCCGCCAGCGCACCGCCTGGCGGATGCGCGGCGAAATCGCCCAGGTCTCGTCCTGGTTCTCGAAATGTTTGATCAGCAGCCGGATCGGCAGGCCGCGCTGAACCTCGAACTGGGTGTAGAGCCCGCTCTGGGCCTTCTCCAGGCAGCGCTCGGAGAGGTCGGAAGCGAAGAACTCGAACCGCACGCCCGGCTCCAGGCCGCGCGCCTCGTCGGCGGCGATGGCCAGAGAATAGATCTCCTGGCCGGTCGAGCACGCCGCGCTCCAGATCCGCACCGAACCGTCCTTGCGACGGCGCGACAGCTCCGGCATCGCCACGTCACGCAGGAAGGCGAAGGTGTCGCGGTCGCGGAAGAAGGCCGTCTCGTTGACAGTCAGGGCCTCGACCACCGCCCAGATCAGCCGCTCCTCGCGCTTGGCGCGCAGGGCCGCCACCAGGGCCTCGATCGACGGATAGCCTTCGCGGCGGGCCAGCGGCGCAAGGCGGCTCTCGACCACGTAGTGCTTGTCGGTCTCGACCTTCAGGCCGGCGCGGGCGCGGCCCAGGGCCGCCAGCAGATCCATGTCCTCGGGGGTCATAGCAGGCCCGCCTCGGCGAACTTGGCGGCGATGATCTCGCCGTCGAAGGGTTTCATGATGTACTCGTCGGCGCCGTGGTCGAGCGCCAGACGGATGTTGTCGACCTTGTTCTCGACCGTGCAGAACACCACCACCGGCGCGTCGCCGCCCGGCTCCTGGCGCAGGCGCTGCAGGAACTCCAGGCCGTTCATCACCGGCATGTTCCAGTCGAGCAGGACGGCATCGGGCATGGCCGCGCGACACCAGGCCAGCGCCTCCATGCCGTCGGCGGCCTCGGCGATCTCGAAGCCGATGTCCTCCAACGCACGGCGGGCCACCTTGCGGATCACCCGGCTGTCGTCGACGACGAGGCAGGTCTTCACGGCGCGCTCCAAATCCTAGAAAGGCAGGATGGCGCGATCCGGGTTAAGGAGCGGTGACGGCGCGGAAAAACGTACGCTTCAGTCGGCGGGCGTCCAGGCGGCGATGCTGACGCGCTCCTCAGCGATCTCGACGCCGATCTGGCCGCCGGCCGCGCGGACCACCGAATACAGATAGGCCGCCTGCACCCACGGACCGCCCAGGCCCTCGCCCAGAGGCTCGCCCTTCAGGCCGGCCAGCACTTCGGGACGCAGGCGGGCGCGGGGACCGACCGCGTCGGCGGTGATCGCGGTGCGCCCGTCGGCGACCACCGCGCGCAGGGTGGCCGCGCCACCGGCCGGCAGGGCGCTGGCGGCGATCTGGGCGATGTTGAGCAGGGCGCGCGAGGCGGCCTTGTTCAGCGGCTGCGGCGCGATGTCCCAGGTCAGGTTCGGCCGCACGTGGGCGAAGACGCCCTGCTGGGCCAGCTTTTCCAGCTCACGGGAGTCGAAGGTCTCGGCCGACGCCGAGGCGCCGAAGGCCACGCGGGTGAACTGCAGGAGGTCGGCCAGCTTGCGGGCCGAGCTGCTGATCAGGCTCATGGCGTCGTCGCGCATGTCCTGGGCGCTGGGATCCTCCAGCAGGTCCAGCCCCGAGACGATGGCGCTGGCCGGGCTGATGAAGTCGTGACACAGGCGCGCGGCCACCAGGGCGGCGAAATCCGGGCCGTTGACGTCCAGCGAAGGGGCGGGCGCAGGCGAGGCGGGGGCGGCGGTGTCGGTCATGGCCGCGATCTTTGGCGTGATTTGGAGCTTTGGCAAACGTCGCCGCGAAATCGGTTTCAACCAGGCCGCGCACAAATCGGCGCCGGCCGACACCTAAAAGCGCTCACACTTTGGCGCGCCACGCACTATCAGGGAGCCGTGATGGATCCGTTTCTCGAACCCGGCGTGCTGGTGCGCCATCCGGGCCAGCCCGACTGGGGCCTTGGCCAGGTGCAGTCCGTGACCGGCCATCGCGTCACCGTGAATTTCGAAGAGGCCGGCAAGCAGACGATCGACGCCCGCGTCGTGAGACTGGTCTTCGTCGGCGACGACCCCCGAGGACAAGCATGAGCTCCGCCCCCCTCCCGGCCGACATCGGTCGCGACCTGGCCAGGATCGTCGAGGCCGCCGCCGAGGTGATCCTGCCGTTCTGGCGGACCGAGCTCGACGTCGTGCGCAAGGCCGACGAAAGCCCGGTGACCGAGGCCGACAAGGCCGGCGAGAAGGTGATCCTGGCGCTGCTGGCCGAACGCTATCCCGACATCCCCGCGATCTCGGAAGAGCACGCCTGCGAATACGGCACGCCCGACCAGATCGGCCCGCGCTTCTTCCTCGTCGACCCGGTGGACGGCACCAAGGCCTTCGTCCGCGGCGACCCCAACTTCACCGTCAACATCGGCCTGATCGACAACGGCGCCCCCGTGGCCGGCGCGGTCTGCGCACCCGCCACCGGCGAGGTGTGGTTCACGGCCGACGGCGGCGTGGTCAAGCGCGAGGGGCCGGACGGCGCCGAGACGCCGGTGCGGGCGCGCGCCTGGCCCGAAGGCCAGGCCCTGGCCCTGGTCAGCCACACCATGAAGGAAGACAAGGCCACCGCCCTGGCCGACCAGTACGGCTTCAGCCTGCGGGCGCCGATGGACTCGTCGATCAAGCTGGCCCGCATCGCCGAGGGCGCTGCCGACATCTATCCGCGCCACGGGCCGACCATGGAGTGGGACACCGCGGCCGGTCACGCCCTGATCGTCGCCGCCGGCGGCCGCTTCACCACGCCGGAGGGCGAGCCGTTCCTGTACGGCAAGGCCGACCAGGGCTTCCGCAACGGCTGGTTCGTCGCCCGCGGCGCCTGATACGAAGCCGATACGTTGCATAATGGTCACGGTTGTCGCGCGCAGCGGCGACCGTGCTCCTCCTGCGACTGATTATTATTGCACCCCGGCAATTGCGTAAATAAGAACGCCTCGCAATTTCAGGACAGGGGCCGCGGATCCTCCCCCGCGACCCGAGCTGGGGTCTCTCGACAAGATGCATAAGCCTTCCTCGCCCGCCGCTGGCGTTCGCAGCCAAGCTCGCCGCGCCCTGGGCGCCGCCGCCGTCGCCGGCGTCGCCGGTCTCGCCCTGGCGCCCGCCGCCTTCGCCGCCAACGCCGACGCCGACGCGCCGGTCGCCACCGCGCCGGGCTCGGCCGACGTGCAGGAAGTCTCCGGCATCGCCGTCGACGCCCGCAAGGCCACCGACATGCAGTCGGGCAAGTACACCGCCCCGCTGGTCGACACCCCGCGCTCGATCACGGTGATCTCCAGCCAGATCATCGAGCAGACCGCCGCCACCTCGCTGCAGGACATCCTGCGCACCTCGCCGGGCATCACCTTCGGCGCCGGCGAAGGCGGCCAGCCGCTGGCCGACCGTCCGTTCATCCGCGGCCAGTCCTCGGGCAACAACATCTTCGTCGACGGCATCCGCGACACCGGCGGCCAGACCCGCGAAGTCTTCAACCTGGAACAGGTCGAGGTCATCAAGGGTCCGGACTCGGTCTACAGCGGCCGCGGCTCGGGCGGCGGCAGCATCAACCTGTCGAGCAAGTCGCCCAAGGCCCGCAACTTCGCCAGCGGCTCGGCCGCGGTCGGCACCGACAACTACTACCGCGTCACGGCTGACGGTAACTACAGCTTCGCCGAAAACGCCGCCTTCCGCCTGAACCTGATGACGACCAAGGGCGACACGCCCGGTCGCGACAGCGTCGACTTCAAGCGCTGGGGCCTCGCGCCGTCGCTGGCCTTCGGCATCGACACCGCCACCCAGCTGACCTTCAGCTACTATCACCTGGATACCGACCAGGATCCCGACTACGGCATCCCGCTGGCCAGCAAGCGCACCTGGGGCGTGGCCGGCACCGACAGCCGCACCCGTCCGGCCAGCGGCATCCTCGACGTCTCGCGCGACGCCTATTACGGCCTCGACCGCGACTGGATGAAGACCAAGGCCGACATCGGCACCATCGCCGTGCGCCACGAGATCAACGACAACTTCTCGGTCCGCCAGGCCTTCCGCTATGGCAAGACGCTCAACGACTACTTCGTCACCAACCCCGGCGACGGCGGCGCGGCCCAGTTCGTGGCCGGCGAGTGGTGGATGAAGCGCGGCACCAAGTCGCGCTGGAACGAGACCAAGACCATCGCCTTCGTCAGCGACGTCAGCGGCAAGTTCAACCTCGGCTCGATCGAAAACAGCTTCAACGCCGGCTTCGAGCTCGGCCGCGAGCAGAACGACAACGCCACCTACACCTTCTACACCGCCAGCGGCTCGTCCTGCCCGGTCGGCTTCACCGGCGCCGGCACCGGCGACTGCACGCGCCTCTACGCGCCGAACCCGAGCGACGCCTGGAGCGGCACGATCAACCGCGGCCCGGCTTCGCAATCGAAGACCAAGACCGCCGCGCTCTACGCCTTCGACACCGTGAAGCTGACCGACAAGCTGCTGCTGAACGTCGGCGTCCGCTACGACGACTACTCGACGCAGGGCTACAACGCCGCCTCGACCAACACCAACGGCGTCATCACCTCGGTCACCTACACCAACGTGCCCAAGACCAGCTGGGACTTCGTCAACTACCAGATCGGCCTGAACTACAAGCCGACCCCGTCGAGCAGCATCTACGGCTCGTTCGCCACGTCCTCGACGCCGCCGACCATCGCGGCCGGCGACCAGAACGGTTCGGGCGGCATGGGCTCGGGCGACCTGGCGACCAAGGTCCTCGATCCGGAAGACACCACCAGCTACGAGCTGGGCGCGAAGTGGAACCTGTTCGGCGACCAGCTGGCCCTGTCGGGCGCGCTGTTCCGCACCGAGCGCCAGAACGCCCAGATCCTGGTCGGCCCGGAACCGACCAACTACGAGCAGGTCGGTGAAACCCGCGTCCAAGGCATCGAACTGGGCGTTTCCGGCAAGATCACGCCCAAGTGGCAGGTCTTCGGCGGCTACACCTACATGGACAGCAAGCTGGTCCGCGGCGCCGTCACCGTCACCAACACCGGGACCACCGCCAATCCCGTCTACACCGTGACGCCGCACCTCAACACCGGTGACCCGCTGGCCAACACGCCGAAGAACACCTTCAGCCTGTTCACGACCTACCGCGTGCTGCGTCCGCTGACGATCGGCGGCGGCGCCTACTACGTGTCGAAGACCTTCGGCGGCAACCAGGGCGGCGCCGGCGGCGGCACCAACGGCATCTACATCCCGTCCTACACCCGCTACGACGCCTTCGCCTCGTACCGGGTCAACGACAAGGTCGACCTGCAGCTGAACGTCCAGAACCTGACGGACGAACGCTACATCCTGCGCACCAACGGCGTGCACCACGCCGACCCGGCGCCGGCCCGCCAGACCATGCTGACGCTGAACGTCCGCTACTGATCCCTTCGCTCCGGCGAACGATCACCTCGAAGGCCCCGCCCGGAGCGATCCGGGCGGGGTTTTTCGTTCGTCGGCGAGCCTGGCCCGCGCCTGCAGGATCGACAGGCTGCGGCGCGCCGCCGGCCCGACCTCGCTCCAGAGACGCGACTGCCCGCAGCCGTAGTTCACGTCGAGCGCGCCCTTGGCCTGGGACGGCAGCGCCACGGTCGGCTCGAACCGTTTCAGGAACAGCAGATACTCCCCGCCCAGGTCCGGACCCGCGTCGCCGTCGAGATAGAAGCCGCCGCTGTCTCGGAAGCTGAACAGGCTGAACGCCCTTGGCGGCGCGCCCTTGAAGACGTCCTGCGCCGACAGGCGGTAGAGCACCCAGCTGTCGCCCTCGTCGCTGGAGACGTTGACGGCCGACAGCACCTTGGCCCGAACCACATAGCGGGCGTCGGCGAACTCCTGCTCCAGCGTGGTCTTGGCGTAGAGTTCACCCTTGTACATGCAGAAGGCGGCGGCGGGGCTCGCCCCCGCCAGGGCGGCGATTGCAACCAGGATCGACGCGAGCTTCATGGCTTCTCCCCGCCCCACGCGGCCGGGTGGAATCTTTCTCCCCAACTCGCCGCCACGCCAACCTTAAGTTTACCCTTGGGCGTGACAATCCGCCTCACCTTCCGCCGGGAGCTGGGATGTCCTCGCCGTCCTCGCCAGATACGCCGCCCGCGCCTCTGAGCCAGGCCGAGAGCGCGCAGTGGTTCTTCGAGAACGCCCACGACCTGTTCGCAGTCGTGGCCGAGGGCCGTTTCGCCACCGTCAATCCGGCCTGGACCCGCCTGACCGGCTGGACCGCCGCCGACCTGATCGGCCAGTCGCCCCTGCAGTTCGTCGATCCCGCCGATCACCAGGAACTGCTGGAGTCCGGCAAGGTGATCCGCGGCATGGGCGGAGCGGTGATGCGGGTGCGCATGGTCTGCAAGGACGGCCGCCGCGTCTGGCTCGAGGCCCACGCGCGCCTGGGCCCCGCCGGCGAGATCGTCGGCACCCTGCGCGACGTCTCCGCCGAAGTGGCCCGCAAGGCCGAGCAGGCCGTTTCACGCCGCACGCGCGAGATGCTGGCCTCGGCCGCCGGGGTCGGCGTCTGGAGCTTCGACCCCGTCGCCGACCGCATCGAGTGGTCCAGCGACATCCTCAGCCTCACCGGCCTGCGCCCCGAGGAGGTGTCGACGCCCGAGGCTTTCTACGCCCGGCTGGACGAACCCGAGCGCGGCCGCGTGCGGGCGACCTTCGCCCGCGCCGTGCGCACGGGCCAGGGCGGGACGATCGAACACCACATGCGCGGCGCCACCGGCCAGAAGTTCGCCTTCCGCGCCACCTTCCAGACCGAGCCGCGCCCCGGCGGCGTGTTCGCCCTGCGCGGCATTTCGCAGAACATCACCGACGTCGCCCGCGATCGCGACCTGGCCCGCTGGGGCGAGGAGAAGGCCCGCAAGCTGGTCGAGGGCGCGCCCTTCGCCGTGGCCCTCTACGACCGCGAACTGCGCCTGACCGTGGTCAGCCCGCGCTTCCTGGAGATCTTCCAGGCCACCGAGGCCGAGGTCATCGGCAAGTCGCTGCACGACCTGACCTACGGGGCGCGCAAGCGCTTCGTCGCCGCTGTCGAGCGGGCGCTGACCGGCCAGACCGTCGTGCGCCGCGAGGACAGCCTGACCGACGGCCATGGCCGCGAGCACCGCTTGCGCTGGGAGGCCCGGCCCTGGCGCGACGCCAGCGGCGCCATCGCCGGCGTGATCACCTACATGGACGACGTCACCGCCCTGGCCGACGCCCGCCGCGAGGCGCGGGCCAACGCCCGGCGACTGAAGACCGCCCTCGGCGCGGCCCAGGCCGGCGTCTACGAGATCGACCACGCCGAGAAGAGTTTCTGGGGTTCGCCGGAATTCCACCGGATCCTGGGCCAGCGCATCACCTTCGACGACGTGCGCCAGGCGATCTGGCCGATGATCCGCTCCGAGGACGTGGCAGCGGTCTACGCCGCCGGCGCCGTCGGTCGCTGGGGCGAGCGGGCCTTCGACGCCCGCGTGGTCCGCCCCAACGGCGAGGAGCGCTGGATCCGCCTGTTCCACGAAATCCGCCGCGACGCCTCGGGCCGGGTCAGCAAGGCCTATGGCCTGGTGCTCGACATCGACGAGCAGAAGCGCGCCGAACTGGCCCTGGTGGAGGCCGAACGCGCCGCCCAGGCGGCCAACGAGGCCAAGGCCCAGTTCCTGGCCAACATGAGCCACGAGATCCGCACGCCGATGAACGGGGTGCTGGGGGTCATCCACCTGCTCAAGCGCCAGGGGCTGTCGGCGGAAGCCGACCACCTGCTGGGCGAGGCCCTGGCCTGCGGTCGCATGCTGTCGACCCTGCTGGACGACATCATCGACTTCTCGCGCATCGAGGCCGGACGCCTGGACGTCGCGCCCGAGCCGATCGACCCGGCCGACCTCGTCCACAGCGTCGCGCGCCTGCTGCGCGCCCAGGCCGAGCACAAGGGCCTGGCCCTGGTGGTCGACGCGCCCGACCAGGGCATCGTGCTGGCCGACCCCACCCGCCTGCGCCAGGCCCTGTTCAACCTGGTCGGCAACGCGGTGAAGTTCACCCTGTCGGGCTCGGTGTCGCTGCGCCTGCGTCGGGCCGGCGCCGACAGGCTGGTGTTCGAGGTTTCCGACACCGGCGTAGGCATCCCGCAGGAGGCGCAGCAGCGCCTGTTCCAGCGCTTCCAGCAGGCCGACGCCAGCACCACCCGGCGGTTCGGGGGTTCGGGCCTGGGCCTGGCCATCACCCGGCGCCTGGCCCAGATGATGGGCGGCGAGGTCGAGTTCAGCTCGGTCGAGGGCGAGGGCTCGACCTTCAGCCTGTCGATCAGCGCGCCGCCGGTGCAGACCGCGCCCCGCGACGAGGCCGACGGCGAGAAGATGCTGGAGGGCCTGAAGATCCTCGTGGTCGAGGACAACGCCACCAACCGCATGGTCGCCCGCCGGATCCTGGAGATGCTCGGCGCCGACGTCGAGACGGCCGAGGACGGCCTGTCGGGCGTGGAGGCGGCGATGCGCGGCTTCGACCTGATCCTGATGGACGTGCAGATGCCCGGCGTCGACGGCCTGGAGGCGGCCCGCCGCATCCGCGCCCTGCCCGGCCCGGTCGGCGCCACCCCGATCGTGGCCCTGACCGCCAACGTCCTGGCCCACCAGCGGGCCACCTATCTGGCCGCCGGCATGAACGGCGTGGCGGCCAAGCCGATCTCACCCACCGCCCTTCTGGCCGAGATCGTCAGGGTGGCCGAGGCCGCCGGCGCGGCCGAGACGGCCGCCGCCTGACGACGTCACGCGATCGGCGCCCTTTTCAGCGACCGGCGTTACGGTCTAATCCTCCTGCCAATTAGGGGGATCCGCATGACGGACACGACAGCCGGCGCCGCGAAGGAAAAGGGCGCGTCGATGCGCACGGTGGTGGCGGCCTCGTCGGCCGGCACGGCCTTCGAGTGGTACGACTTCTTCATCTTCGGCAGCCTGGCCCAGGTCATTTCCAAGACCTTCTTCACGGGCCTGTCGGACACCGCCGGCTACGTGGCGGCCCTGGCCCTGTTCGGGGTGGGCTTCGCCTTCCGGCCACTCGGCGCCCTCGTCTTCGGCAAGATCGGCGACCAGGCCGGCCGCAAGGGCGCGTTCCTGGCCACCGTGCTCCTGATGGGCGGCGCGACCTTCGCCATCGCCCTTCTGCCCACCTTCCAGCAGGCGGGGATCATCGCCCCGATCCTGCTGATCATCCTGCGCTGCGTGCAGGGCTTCGCGCTGGGCGGCGAGTACGGCGGGGCCGCCATCTACGTGGCCGAACACTCCCCGCCCGGACAGCGCGGCCGGGCGACCTCGTGGGTGCAGAGCTCGGCCTCGCTGGGCCTGTTCGCGGCGCTGCTCGTCATCCTGGCGACCCGCTGGGCGCTGGGCGCGCTCGTCGGACCCGAGGCCTTCGACGCCTGGGGCTGGCGCATCCCGTTCGCCGTCTCGATCGGCCTGCTGGCAGTCTCGGTGTGGATGCGGCTGAAGCTCAGCGAAAGCCCGACCTTCGCCCGCATGAAGGAGGAGGGCGCGGCGTCCAAGGCCCCCTATGCCGAGGCCTTCGGCCAGTGGAAGAACCTCAAGCTCGTTTTGCTGGCCTTCTTCGCCGTCATGTCGGCCCAGGGGGCGGTCTGGTACACCACCTTCTTCTACATCCAGACCTTCATGGAGAAGTTCCTCAAGGTCGCGCCCGGCACGATCAACGCCCTGATGATGGCCGCCGCGGCGGTCAGCGCGGTGCTCTACGTCGTGTTCGGCGCCCTGTCGGACAGGATCGGCCGCAAGCCGGTGATGCTGGCCGGCATGACCCTGGCCCTGGCCTTCTACTTCCCCGGCTTCCACCTGCTGGAAAAGGCCGCCAACCCGGCCCTGGCCGAGGCCTCGGCCAAGGCGCCGGTCAGCGTCACCGCCGATCCCGCCGACTGCGCCCTGCAGTTCGACCCCATCGGCAAGGCCGCCTTCGTCTCGTCCTGCGACATCGCCAAGGGCGCCCTGGCCAATGCGGGCGTCTCCTACGCCAACCACGCCGGTCCGGCCGGTTCGCAGGCTATCGTCCAGGTGGGCGAGACGCGCATCGTCTCCAAGAGCGCCAAGGGCCTGCCGGCCGCCGAGGCCAAGGCGGTGAAGACCGCCGGCGAGGCCGCGATCAAGGCCGCCCTGGCCAAGGCCGGCTATCCGACCACCGCCGATCCCGAGCGGATGAACCTGCTAGGCGTGTTCGGCGTGCTGCTGGTGTTCGTGGTCGGCGCCACGGCCCTCTACGGCCCCCTGGCGGCGGCCCTGGTCGAGCTCTTCCCGACCAAGGTGCGCTACACGGCCCTGTCGCTGCCCTATCATATCGGCACCGGCTGGATCGGCGGCTTCGTGCCCTTCAGCGCCTTCGCCATCGTCGCGGCGGTGGGGGATATCTACGCCGGGCTCTGGTACCCGGTGCTCTTCACCCTGATCAGCGTGCTGGTGACGGCGTTCCTGCTGCCGGAGACGAAGGACAGGTCGCTGGATTGATCATGAAAACCTCTCCCGTGGGGAGAGGGAGATTTCTAGTGATCCGTCGCCCGGGCCAGTTTCCAGCGAATCTTGGCGCCCTTCTCGGCGCGGACCTGGCTTTTCAGCACGATCACCCCGGCCTGGCGGGCATGGCCGTGGTCGAAGTGGGGTGCGGCCAGGACGGCGACATCGGGCGCGTCGTTGCGCAGCCACCAGCCGACGTTGGACGGGCCCTTGATCAGCACGCTCTTGCCGTCGCGCGCCAGCGAGGCGCGGGCGTTGGGGTGCAGGTGGAAGCTGATCTTGAACGGGTGATAGCGGCGCGGACCGTCGGCCTTGGCCTCGGCCATCGGGATCAGGCTGTCCTCGCCGCGCAACTCGTCGGCCGCCAGGTCGAGAAACAGGCGACGGGCGTGCTTGAGGCCCAGCCGGCGCCAACCGTCGTGGACGATGTCGAGCCAGACGCCCTGCTCGCCGTCGTGGCGGCGGGATTCGACACTGGTGGCGCCGTCGACCAGCCAGGGACCCAGCGCCGCGGCGCGGAAGCCCGACAGCGGCCGTCCGGCGGATCCCTCGCCCACCGACACCGTCGAGGCCGCGTCGGATAGGCGGAAAGCCTGGGCGTTGGCGGCCTCGGGGCTCCAGCCGCTGGAGGTGATCAGCCGGTCCTTGCCGCAGACGATCTCCAGCGCCGCCGGCTGGGCGCAGGCCGAACGGCTGAGCGCGCCGACCGGGGGCGCGCCGGCGTCGGCCAGCACTTGGATCGCACCGCCCTGCATCTTCTGGAAGCCGGCGTGCGGCATGTCCATCGGCGGGCGCGGTCCATGGTCGTCATGGGCCAGGGCGGCGGCGATGCGGGCCGGTTCGACCGTCTCGCCGCCATGGAAGGCCGCCAGCTTGCCGTCGGCCAGGGTGAAGAAGCGCGCGCCCGACGACAGGCGGTCGATGGCCCGGCTGATCGCCTCGGGCGTCGGCCGGCCGCGCTGGCCCAGGGCGTCGTCGAGGGTGAGCAGGTCGAACAAAAGCTCCAGCCCGGCCTCGGGCGAGCGCGAGGCGTGGCCGCCGTCGGCCAGGACGATGGCGTCGATGTCGCGGGCGATGCGGCGCAGGCCTTCGGCCATCAGCCGGTCGGCCGCCTTGCCCACCAGGGCCGTACCGGCCACGGCCACCACCACCGCCCGCTCAAGCGCGCGGTCGGGGGCGTCGGAGGCCTTCATCAGCTGGCGCGCGCCGCGGGCCACGTCCAGCGCCAGGGCGGCGGTCTCGGCGTCGGAGGCGCCCGGCGACAGGGTCTTGGCGGCGCAGGCCAGATGGAACGTGCGGCGCTCCAGGCACTCGCCCGACCACGAGAAGGCGTTCCAGGTCCCGAACACTCGGCGCCAGTCCTGGATCAGGCGCAGCGCCCGGCGCGCCCCCTCGGGCCCCTGGGCCAGAAGGCCCGGCAGCCAGTCGAAGCGATGCAGGGCCACGGCGAAGGCGCGCGAGGGACTGGGGGTGTCGAAGGGGTCGCCCTCGGCCCCGACCTTCAGGCTCTCGTCATGCAGGGTCAGCACGCCGTCCAGCAGCTGGCGGCCGCGCTGGATGTCGACGGGACGAGGGTCGTGCGGGCGCGCCGACAGGCCGACAGGACGTGGGGCGGTGATCAGGGCCCGATGCGGCGGCGAGCCGAACCATTCGCGCTCGACGGCCGAGCGGGCCGAGGCCGAGACCGATCGCGCCAACACGACTCCGCGCCGCAGGGGACGCCCGGCGGGCTTGGATGCGGAGGGCGTGGCGGGCGCGCCGGTCATGCCGTGGCGTCAGCCCCCTTTGAGCGCGCTGATGTTGGCGGCGTAGGCGTCCGGACCGCCCTTGAACACCGCCGAACCGGCCACCAGGGCCGTGGCGCCGGCAGAGACGCACTGGGGCGCGGTGACCGGGGTCACGCCGCCGTCGACTTCCAGGATGATGTCCAGGCCCTGGGCGTCGATCATCTTGCGCAGGGCCTCGACCTTGCGCAGCTGGCCCGGGATGAAGCTCTGGCCGCCGAAGCCGGGGTTCACCGACATCACGAGCACCAGGTCGACGTCCTCGAGGATCCATTCGACGTGGTCGAGGCTGGTCGAGGGATTGAACACCACGCCCGCCTTGGCGCCCAGCTGGCGGATGCGCTTGAGCGAGCGGTGCAGGTGCGGGCCGGCTTCCGGGTGGATGCTGATGATGTCGGCGCCGGCCTCGCGGAAGGCCTCCAGGTACGGGTCGGCCGGGCTGATCATCAGGTGCACGTCGAACGGGATCTTGGCGTGCGGCCGGATCGCTTTGACGATGTCGGGACCGAGCGTGATGTTCGGCACGAAATGGCCGTCCATGACGTCGACATGCACCCAGTCGGCGCCGGCCGCCTCGATGGCGGCCACTTCGGCGCCCAACTTGGCGAAGTCGGAGGCGAGGATCGACGGAGCGATGATCGGCGCGGTCATGGTGTTCTTGGCTTACCGGGCAAAGGCTCGCGCTACAAGCGAGCGGTTGAGTTCCAGCCTTACGCGGCCTTGACGAAACGGGCCGCGAAGAAGCCGTCCTGGCCCCCTTCGCGATGGTGGGGCAGCAGGCGCAGCGTCCCGCGGGCGGTCAGGCTGCCCTCGGGGGCGCCGCCCTCGCCGGCGCCGATCGGCGACAGCGAGAACTCCGGATGCCGGGCCAGGAAGGCCTCGACCTGGGCCTCGCCCTCCTCCGGCTCCAGCGAGCAGACGCAATAGACCAGCCGGCCGCCCGGCGCGGTGCGCCTGGCGGCGCTGTCCAGCAGGGCCGACTGCACGGTCGCCAGGCTGGCCACGTCGCCGGGGCGCGCGGCCCACAGCACGTCGGGGTGGCGGCGGAAGGTGCCGGTGGCCGAGCACGGGGCGTCCAGCAGCACGGCGTCGAAGGTGCGCGCGTCGTCCCAGGTCGAGGCGTCGGCGGCCACGACCTCGGCTTCCAGGCCGATGCGGGCGAGGTTTTCGGTCACGCGCTTCAGACGGGCCGCCGAACGGTCGACGGCCACGACCTTGGCCCCCGTAGCGGCCAGCTGCAGGGTCTTGCCGCCCGGCGCGGCGCAGAGGTCGACGGCGGTCTCGCCCGGCTTCACGTCCAGCAGGCGGGCCGGAATAGCGGCGGCGGCGTCCTGCACCCACCAGGTCCCGGCCTCGAAGTCGGGCCAGCCGGCGACGTCGCCGCGGCGGCGCGTGCGCAGGGTGTCGCCGGGCAGGACCTCGGCCTCGATGGCCTCGGCCAGGGCGGCCACGTCGGTCCCGGGCTTGAGGGAAAGGTCGGTGGCCGGCTCCTCGGCCACCACGGCCGCCAGGGCGCGGGCGTCGTCCTGGCCCCAAGCGCCGGCCCAGCGGGCGAACAGCCACGGCGGCACCAGGGTCGAGGGGTCGTCGGGCGGAGCGCCGTCGCGCAGCAAGCCGCGCAGCACGGCGTTGACCAGGCCCTTGAACGGACGGCTGGCTTTGTTGGCCCCGGCCAGTTCGACGCTGGTGGCCACCGCCGCGAAGGCGGGCACGTCGAGGAAGAAAGCCTGGGTCGCGCCGAGCCGCAGCAGGTTGCGCACGCGCGGCGGCGGCTCCTTGCTGAGCTTGGCGGCGAGAGCCCGATCGACGGGCCCCAGACGGCGCAGGGCGGCCATGGCGAGCGCGCGCGCGAAGGCGCGCTCACGCGGCTCCAGGGCGCGGAAAGCGTTGGTCGTCGCGGCCTCGTCGAGGCCGCCGCGGCGCGAAAGGGCCGCGTCGAGTAGGGCGAGGGCCGCTTCCCGGGCGGGAAGGCCGTCGTTCAGTTCCTGAGTCACCGCCCCGCCGTGCCCCGCAATGCGCCAAAGCGCAAGCCCCTTGGATGCTCCATCGACGCTTGCGTGCTATGAAACACCATGTCCGACGATCTTTCTCCCCCGTTTTCCGAGGTTCAGGACCCTGAACTGGCCCGCCTGGGCGCCGCGCCCGGCAAGGATCTGAGCCCCGCCGCCCGCCGCGCGCTGGAAGAGGCCGCCGCTCGCCGCGAGGCCGAAGCGGCCAGCGCCCTGCCCGCCGAGAAGGGCGGCCGCGACGGCCCCGAACCCACGCGGTTCGGCGACTGGGAGCGCAAGGGCGTGGCGGTGGATTTCTGAGATCCGATGCTCCCCCTGAGGGGGGAGCTGTCGCAGAGCGACTGAGGGGGAAATTGCAGCGGCTTGTCAGCAGCCGCTTCCCCCCTTCGGCCCTTCGGGCCACCTCCCCCTTCAGGAGGAGGATCTACAGATCACCCCTTCGGCTTGCGCGGAGCGGCCGGCTTCTTGGCGGGCGCTGCTTTCGGCGCGGCGGCGGCCTTCGCGGCCGGCGCGGGCTTTTCAGCGGCGGCCGGGACGACGGCGGCGACGGCCGGCTTGGCCAGCAGGTCGCGGATCTCGGTCAGCAGCTTTTCTTCCGGGGTCGGCGCGGCCGGCGCCTCGGGAGCCGGTTCGACGGCGTCGGCGCGACGGATCTGGTTGACCAGCTTGACCAGCAGGAACACCACCGCCGCGACGATGAAGAACTGGATCAGGGTGTTGATGAAGGCGCCGTATTGGATGGCGACCTTCTCGATCGCCTCGGTGGCGGGATCCTCGGCCCGCAGCACCCATTCCAGCTTGGAGAAGTCCAGCCCGCCGGTCAGCAGGCCGATCGGCGGCATGATCACCTGGTCGACCAGGCTCTTGACGATGCCGTTGAAGGCCGCGCCGATGATCACGCCGACGGCCAGGTCGATGACGTTGCCGCGGGCGATGAACTCGCGGAATTCCTTGACGATGCTCATGCGCAAATCCCCTCGTGGCTAACCGGAACGCCGAAAGGCTGAGCCGGTTCGCCGCCAGGGGCAAGAGAGTCGGCCGGTCGACTACTCGGCGTTCAGGCGGGCGCGCAGTTCCTTGCCGCTCTTGAAGAACGGCACGTGCTTGGCGCGGACGTCGACGGTTTCCCCCGTGCGCGGGTTGCGACCGGCGCGGGCCGGGCGCGAGCGCACCGACAGGGCCCCGAAGCCGCGCAGCTCGACACGACCGCCGGCCTCCAGGGCGTTGATCATCCGCTCCAGGATGACGCCCACCACACGCTCGACATCCTTCTGCGTCAGGTGCGGATTTTCGTTCGCGAGCCTGGCGATGAGTTCAGACTTGATCATCGATATCCCCTGCGCCGAGGGAGCGGCGCGCCGCGACCTTTGCCCAAGCAGGCCGGAATCTTCAAGGAAAAGGTTGCGAGCCGTTATCTAAAGGCCCTTCGGCGCCCGGACGATGCGAACGTCGTAGGCGGCCTTGCGGATGGCGGCGTTGGCTGCGTCGACCTGGGCGAACGGCAGTTCCCTGGCCTCGCCGCGGGTCTCGGTCTCGAAGCGGGCGACGCCGTCGACCACCTTGGCCGACTTGGCCACGCGGTAGCCGGTGGCGGCGTCCTCGCCGTTGACGCCCTTGACGCTGAAGCCCTCGCCCTTGCCCGGCAGCACCACCTCGATCGAGCTGCGGGTGAAGATGGGATAGCGCAGGGCGAAGGGCGCGGTGTCGTTGGGGCCCGGCTGGCGGCGCGGGAAGGCCGCGCCGGAACCCTCGCCCTCGTCGAGCTTGAGTTCGCGCACGCCCAGGTCGTCGTTCAGACGCCATTCCGGCGCGCCCGTCCCGGTCATCGTGATGGAGAGGTCGCCGCTTTCGGCCTGCTTCCACTCAACCGTCTCCAGCGTGATCCAGCTCATCGACTTGGACAGGGTCTGCTTGAGCCCGCGCTCGACGTCGGCCTTGGGCGCGGTTTCCAGCGATCGCGAGAAGCCCCGCGCCATGTCGCCGCGCATCAGGATGTCGACCCGCACCTGCGCCGGCTTGTCGAGGCCCGCGGAGGCGTCGATGTGCAGCCGGTTGTCGTTCTGGGCCTCGGTCAGCGGCGGCTGCTCGACCGGCTCCAGGCTCGCCCCCTTGGCGCGCACCGGCAGGGCCCAGCGGAAGCCTGGCGGACGCAGGCGGTCGAGGCCGCCCTTGTCGCCCGCGCGCGTGCCGTCCAGCCAGTAGCTCTTCCCGTCGATGCGGGCGCGCACGATGATGTGGTTGAACTGACCGGCGGCGGCCACGCGCTCGTCCATGCCATCGCCGCCGCTGGTCGAGACGATGGCCGGCTCGGCGCCGACGCCCAGGCCGCGCAGCAGGGCCAGCAGCAGCACCGTCTTGCCCTTGCAGTCGCCGAAGCGGCGGGCCCAGGTCTCGTCGGCCGGGGCCGGCCGGTAGCCGCCGTCGCCCATGCTGAGCGCCAGGTAGCGGGTCTTGTCCTCGACCAGCTGCAGGGCCGCGAAGGCGCGCTCCTTGGGGTCCTTGGTCTGGGCGGCGATGCGGGCGATCTCGGCCCGCACGGGCGAGTCCGGCGCCAACTGCGCGGCCTTGTCGTAGAGGGGGTACATGCGCCGCGAGATCTCGGCCCAGTCGGCATAGGTCGAGGCCTGCAGCTCGCCCACCCGCAGGAAGCGCAGCGGCGCGCCGGCCGGGGCCTTGGGCGCCTCGGCGTCGGTCAGATCCACGTTCAGGCGGGTGAAGCCGTCGACCTTGGCGACGGCCGGCTGCGGGAAGCCGGTCGAGGCCTTCCAGATCACCGGATTGTCCTGCGGCCACTCGATGCGCACCCGGTAGCGGCCGATCTTGCCGGCCCAGCCCATGCGCTCGAAGGTCTGGCCGCGATTGTCGAGCAGCGGCTCGGTGCGATGGACGGTGTAGGCCCAGTCGACCACGTCGCCGACCTGAAGGTCCTTGATCTGGATGCTGGCGGTCAGGCGGCCGTCGAGCATGGCGCGTTCGAGATTGGTCTCGCGGCGGATGACCAGCACGTCCTTGCCGCCTTGCAGCAGGTCGATGACCTGGTCGCCGCGGCGGATGGCCAGGGTGTGCAGGGTGACCGTCTCGGCGGTCGGGTTCCACGACACCGAGCGTGAGCCGGAGCCCGACAGCCCCTCGGTCTTCACGATGCGGACGACGCGGCGGCTGTAGAAGGTCCCTCCCGAGCGCTCGAGCCTGGTCTGGCTGTCGTCGAGCAGCACTTGGGTGGCGGGGGTCTCGGGTCCGGCCTGGACGGCGGGGATCGGCGCGACGTCCACCCAGGCCACGGGCGCGGCGTAGACGGGCTTGTCGGCGGCGGCGGCGTGACCAGTCCACATCGCGGCGACGGCGGCGGCCGGAAGGGCCAGCGCGGAAGATTTGAACATGGAGGGTCCCTGCCAACTACTCAGACAAGCGGGACCATACAATTCCAGGCAGCACGGCCAAGAGTTCGCGCAAAAGAAAAACGGCGGTCGGATTGCTCCGACCGCCGCCTGTCTTCAGCTTAAACCCGTGAGGGCGAAAGCTTAGTCCTTCGTGGCGCGCTCACGCAGAGCGGCGCCCAGGATGTCGCCCAGCGAAGCGCCGGAGTCCGACGAGCCGAACTGCTCGATGGCTTCCTTCTCTTCGGCCATTTCCAGCGACTTGATCGACAGCGAGACGCGGCGAGCGGCCTTGTCCACGTTGGTGATCTGAGCGTCGACGCGGTCACCCACGGCGAAGCGCTCGGGGCGCTGTTCCTGACGATCGCGCGACAGGTCCGACTTGCGGATGAAGGCGGTCATCGGGGCGTCGTCTTCACCGAAGCGGACTTCGATGCCGCCCGAGGTGACTTCCGTCACGGTGACGGTGACGGTCTGGTTCTTGCGGAAGGTGTCGCCCGACATCGGGTCGCCGGCCAGCTGCTTGATGCCCAGCGAGATGCGTTCCTTCTCGATGTCGACATCGAGAACCTTCGCCTTGACCACGTCGCCCTTCTTGTAGCGAGCCATGGCTTCTTCGCCGGCGACGCTCCAGTCGATGTCCGACAGGTGCACCATGCCGTCGATGTCGTTGTCGAGGCCGATGAACAGACCGAATTCGGTCGCGTTCTTGACTTCGCCTTCGACGGTCGAACCGATCGGGTGAGCCTCGACGAAGGCTTCCCACGGGTTGGCCAGGGCTTGCTTCAGGCCCAGCGAGACGCGGCGCTTGGACGGATCGACGTCCAGGACCACGACGTCGACTTCCTGCGAGGTCGACACGATCTTGCCGGGGTGGACGTTCTTCTTGGTCCACGACATTTCCGACACGTGCACCAGGCCTTCAACGCCGGCTTCCAGCTCCACGAAGGCGCCGTAGTCGGTGATGTTGGTGATGCGGCCGGTGAACTTGGCGCCGACCGGGTACTTGGCTTCAACGCCGTCCCACGGATCCGACTGCAGCTGCTTCATGCCGAGCGAGATGCGCTGGGTGTCCGGGTTGATCTTGACGATCTGGACCTTCACGGTGTCGCCCACGGCGAGCACTTGGCTCGGGTGGTTGACGCGCTTCCAGCTCATGTCGGTGACGTGCAGCAGGCCGTCGATGCCGCCCAGGTCGACGAACGCACCGTAGTCGGTGATGTTCTTGACGACGCCTTCGCGGATTTCACCCTCTTGCAGCTGCGACACCAGTTCGGTGCGCTGCTCGGCGCGGGCTTCTTCCAGGATGGCGCGACGCGAGACGACGATGTTGCCGCGCGGACGGTCCATCTTCAGGATGGCGAAGGGCTGTTCCTTGCCCATCAGCGGGCCGACGTCGCGGACCGGACGGATGTCGACTTGCGAGCCCGGCAGGAAGGCCGAGGCGCCGCCGAGGTCGACGGTGAAGCCGCCCTTCACGCGGCCGACGATGGCGCCCATCACCGGCTCGTTCTTGGCGTAGACGCCTTCCAGACGGGTCCAGGCTTCTTCGCGCTTGGCCTTTTCGCGGCTGATCACCGCTTCGCCCATGGCGTTCTCGAGGCGCTCGAGGAAGACTTCGACGGTGTCGCCGACCTTGATGGTCGCCTTGCCGGCTTCGTCGACGCCGAATTCCTTCAGCTGGACGCGGCCTTCGGTCTTCAGACCGACGTCGATGATCGCGAAGTCCTTCTCGATCCCAACGACCTTGCCCTTGACCACGGAGCCTTCCGCGAAGTCGCGGCCGCCCATGGAATCGTTGAGGAGCGCTTCGAAATCGTCGCGCGTGGGGTTGAAGCTCATATCGTCAGCCATGCTGATCTAAGATCTCTGGGTTGTGGGAAGCCCTGGGATGAGCGCCGTCGGATGACGGTTCTCGGGATTCCGGGTGAAGTGATTTTTGATGCGATCCGGCGCTTCCAAAGCGGCGGCGAGGCGGGCGTTAGATTGGCCCTTGGAGTTTCCTCACCGGGCGCGCGCCGTCTCGACGATGCGGAGAGCCGCATCGAAGGCCTGGGATATAGTCATTTCCGACGTATCAAGCAAGATAGCGTCCACAGCCTGGGTCATGGGCGCGTCCTTGCGGCCGCCGTCGCGCTCGTCGCGCTTTCTGATGTCGGCCAGGATCTCGTCGAAGGTGACGCTCTCGCCCTGCCCGGTCAGCTGCTTCCAGCGGCGGTCGGCGCGGACCTCGGCGCTGGCGGTGACATAGAGCTTGGCCGGCGCCTCCGGGGCGATGACCGTGCCGATGTCGCGGCCGTCGAGCACCGCGCCCGGCTCCTGGGCGGCGAACGCGCGCTGCAGGTCGAACAGCGCCGAGCGCACGCCGGGGTGCACGGCCACGCGGCTGGCGGCCTCGCCGGCGGCGCGGGTGCGCACTTCGGGACGCTCCAGTTCGGCCAGGTCCAGACCCCGGGCCGCGGCCTCGGCCGCAGCGGCGTCGTCGAGGTCGCCGCCGACGTCCAGCAGACGGACGCCGACCGCGCGATACAGCAGGCCGGTGTCGAGCATCGGCAGGCCGTAGTGGGCCGCCAGGCGCGAGGCGATGGTGCCCTTGCCTGAGGCGGCGGGGCCGTCGACGGCGATCACGAAGCCCATGGATCAGGCCTCGACGATCGAGCCGCCCAGGCCCGTCATCAGCGACACGAAGCCGGGGAAGCTGGTGGCGATCATGCCCGGCTCGTCGATCTCGACGGGCTCCTGGGCGGCCAGGCCCAGGATCAGGTGGCTCATGGCGATGCGGTGATCGCCATGGGTGATCACCCGGCCGCCGCCGCGCACCGGGTGGTTGCCGCCCTTCGTGCCGACCACGGTCATGCCTTCGGGCTCTTCCTCGACCGTGACGCCGCAGGCCTGCAGGCCCGCCGCCGTCAGGGCGATGCGATCGCTTTCCTTGACCCGCATCTCGCCGATGCCGCGCATGACGGTCGGCCCGTCGGCGAAGGCGGCGGCGACGGCCAGGATCGGATATTCGTCAATCATCGCCGGAGCGCGCTCGGGCGGCACGACGACGCCCTTGAGCTGCGAATGGCGGGCGGTGATGTCGCCGACGTCCTCGCCGCTCTCGACGCGGACGTTCGAGATGGTCAGGTCCGCGCCCATCTCCTGCAGGGTGGTGAAGAGGCCGGTGCGCAGCACGTTGAGCATCACGCCCTCGACCGTCACTTCCGAGCCGGGGACGATCAGGGCCGCGACCAGCGGGAAGGCGGCCGACGACGGATCGCCCGGCACCTGCACGTGCGTGCCCTTCAGCTTCTGGCCTTCGGGCAGGCGCACGTGGCGCACGCCGTTCTTGTCTTCGACCAGCACCTCGGCGCCGAAGGCGCGCAACATGCGCTCGGTGTGGTCGCGGGTGGCTTCCGGCTCGATCACCTCGACGCCGCCCTCGGCGTGCAGGCCGGCCAGCAGCACGGCCGACTTCACCTGGGCCGAGGCCATCGGCAGGGTGTAGACGAGGCCGCGCAGGGAGCCGCCCTTCAGGGTCAGCGGCAGGCGGCCCTTGTCGCGGCCGAACCAGGTGGCGCCCATGCGGGCCAGCGGATCGAGCACGCGGCCCATCGGACGCCCGCGCAGGCTGGCGTCGCCGGTGAAGGTGGCGCACATGGCAAAGCCGGCGGCCGCGCCCATGATCAGGCGAACGCCGGTGCCGGCGTTGCCGCAATCGATGACGTCGGAGGGCTCTTCGAAGCCGCCCTTGCCCTCGACCCGCCAGCGGCCGACGCCTTCCTTCTCGACCCGCGCGCCGAAGGCCTGCATGGCCCGCGCGGTCGCCAGGACGTCGTCGCCTTCCAGCAGCCCCTCGATGGTGGTGGTGCCGCTCGCAAGCGCGCCGAGGATCATCGAACGGTGCGAAATGGACTTGTCGCCAGGCGCCCGAACCGTACCGCGAAGGCTCCCGCCCGGGGCGCTCTTCAATCCAGCCGTGGTCATGCCGAAACCGGCTCCTTGCAACATAGGTGTTTCGCGAAGGGGTTTGCTTTTGACAGCGGCCTCCCGTCATGGCAAGTCAGCCGCCGCTTTTCCCATCAGGATCAAAGGGTCGCCGCCTTGGCTAATCCCGACTTGGGCGCAAAACAAATCTGCCCCAACTGCCAATCGAAGTTCTACGACCTCAACCGTCGTCCGGCCGTTTGCCCCAAGTGCGGCGAGCAGTTCGACCCGGAAGAGGCCCTGAAGTCGCGCCGCGTCCGCGCTCGCGCCGTCACGCCGGACTACGACGCCGACGACGAGAAGGAAGCCCCGGCTCCCAAGGAGCAGGACGGCTACGAGGACGAAGTCGACGAGACTCCGGAAATCGACGAGGCCGCCGAGGCTGACGTCGCCGAAACCGACGACGAGGACGGTGATCCGACCTCCGAACCGGCCCCGGGCGGCGACGACCTGGGCGTCGACTTCGCCGAGGACGAGGATCTCGGCGACGAGGACAGCGACGACGTCCCGTTCCTCGAGGACGAGGACGAAGACGACCTCGGCGACGAGATCGAAGGCCTGCCGGACGGCGAGGACGACGACCGCTAAGTGACGAATTCCGGGGTCGGAGCCATCCGACCCCGGATTTTCGGGTTCTCCACAAGGCTTTGGCCGGACCCCGAAAAAAAGTTCGCCGAGGGGGTTGATCCCGGAAAAACCTCGGCATAGGTTCCGCGCCTCTTCGGGGGACAGCCACTCGGAACCGCCGGAGAGACTAAGGAATTCGAAAGGAAGTCTTCACGATTTCCAGACGGTCCTTGGGGCTATAGCTCAGCTGGTAGAGCGCTTGAATGGCATTCAAGAGGTCAGCGGTTCGACTCCGCTTAGCTCCACCAAGACGGCCGCTTCCCTAAAGGGAGCGGCCGTTTCCATTTTCGGATCCTGCCGAAGACTTGCCGGAAAACTTGGGCCTCACCTGATGGAGGGGCTTGATCCCGGAAAGGCCTCGACATAGTTTCCGCGCCTTCCCGGCCACCATCCGGGAGACCAAGGCTTTCGAGCCTCGGGGCTATAGCTCAGCTGGTAGAGCGCTTGAATGGCATTCAAGAGGTCAGCGGTTCGACTCCGCTTAGCTCCACCAAAACGGCCGCTTCCCTAAAGGGAGCGGCCGTTTCCATTTCCAGATCAGGCCCAATCCCGGATCAGGCGTAGCCCAGCAGGGCCCGCAGGCCGGGCACGTGGTAGTCGACGACGCGCTTGTGGACGTCCGACAGCACCTTGGGCACCTCGGCCGTCACCTTCAGGTTCTCGCTGGCCGTACGGCTCTCCCGGCGGTCGGCGCCGGCCTCGACGCGCTCGCGCCAGTCGGCGGGCAGCTCGAGGCCGCAATCGGCAAGCAGGCGGCCGAAGAAGGCCTCGGCGCGCCGCGAGCCGAGATCCTTGAGGTTCTCGACGATGTCCTCGTAGCGGACGATCACGGCCCGCGAGCCCATCCAGGCGACCGCGTTCATGCTGAACACGTCGCGCAGGTCGGGCACCGCGCCATGCGCGCCCAGGATCATCATCATGATGACGTCCTCGATCGCCGCCCCGCCGTCCTTGATGTGGTTCAGGCGACCCTGGAACTCGTCGGACAGGTAGAAGCGCGTCCGAGCCAGGACCCAGTCATAGGGATCGCGCACCAGCACGATGTGGCGCACGTCGCGCAGGGCCACGGCCGACTCGTCGGAGAACAGCATGTGGCCCCAGCTGATCATCGGCTTGTCAGGGCGGAAGGCCTCGCGGCTGCGGGCCAGCAGGGCGTGCTGGATGTACTCGCCCGGCCAGTGCTGATCGCGGGCGACGAACATCCGCATGATGTTGCGGATCAGGTGGGTGCCGGCCTTGGGCACGCTGTTGAGGAAGACCGGCTGGGCCAGCCGCGCCCGGTCGAAGCGCTCGCCGATGGCGTCGAGATTGTCGGGCTTGCCGCGGATGATGGCGTTCACGAAGGACCCCGATGCGGCCGTGTGGGGCCGCTGCTTACAAAAGAACGGGCGGCGGATCGCTCCGCCGCCCGACGATAGACGAAAAGGCCCGGGACGGGGAAACGCCTCGCAGCGCCCCCGCCCCTCGCCGATCCCTAGAACTTGGCCTGCATGCTCAGGAACACGCGGCGGCCGATGTAGTCGTATTGCGACGACAGCACCGAACGACCGACCATGTTGTAGTCGCCCTGGGCCATGGTGACCTGCGGCGGCAGTTCGTTGAACAGGTTGGCCACGCCGCCGACCACCGACCAGTCCTCGAAGCGCTTCTGCAGCGAGAGGCTGTGGTAGGCGGTGAACTCGGTGTGGATCTTGTAGAACGTGGTGCCGGCCGCGTTGCGGTCGTCGAAGAACTCGGCGTCCGAAGCCTTGCCGACCATGTCGACGCCCCAGAAGCCGGTCCAGTCGCCGCGCGAGAAGCGGAAGTTCAGCTGGCCGGTCCAGTCGGGATCGCCGACACGACCGTTGTTGTCTTCCACGAAGTCGGCGAACAGCGCCTTCTTGTCTTCCAGCTGCCAGGTCGACTGCAGGTCGATGGTCATCCGGATGTCGGCCGGCAGGTCGTGGCTGTAGTTGACCGTCAGGTCGATGCCGCGGTTCTTCTGCGTCGAGATGTTCAGGTAGTTGTCGGTGACCGTCGTGATCAGGTTCGACGGGCCGCGATCGAACAGCGAGCACAGCGGATCGGTCGGGAAGTTCAGCGAGCGATAGCAGCCGCTGATGATGTTGGCCGCGCCCAGCTGGTCGATCTCGTTCTTCACCTCGATGTCGAAGTAGTCGAGCGCGACCTGCAGGTCGGCGAACTTCGGCGTCCAGATCACGCCGTAGGTCGTGGCCTTGGAGGTTTCGGCCTCCAGTTCGCCCGCGCCGCCGCCCGAGGTGATGGTCGCCGAGGCGCCGGCGCCGGTGTAGGTCCCCGGAATGCCGTCGGCCGCGCAGTTGTTGGCGACGTACTGCGGCAGGGTGCCGGCCGTCAGCGCCGCCTGCCAGCGGATGCAGGGGTCGAGGCTGCGCTGGCTGAGGAACGAGGTCTCGGCGTTCTTGTACAGCTCGAACAGCGCCGGGGCGCGGAACGAGGTGCCGTGGGTGGCGCGCAGGCGCACCGACGGGATGATCCGCCAGTTGACGCCGACCTTGTAGGTGGTGTCGCTGCCGTACGAATTGACGTCGGTGTAGCGGCCCGACAGGGACAGATCCAGCGACTGGGCCAGCATCATGTCCTTGAGGATCGGAATGCTCAGTTCGCCGTAGACATCCTTGGTGTTGTCCTTGCCGGCGGTGATGCCCGAGACCGAGGAGCCCCAGATGTTGCCGGCGCGGGTGATCTCGCCGGGGGTGTCGTTGATCTCGTCACGACGATACGAGGCGCCCAGCGCCACGCCCACCGGACCGGCCGGCAGCGTGAATAGGTTGCCCGACACCGAGCCTTCGATCGCGAACTGCTTGTAGATCGTGCGACCGGTCTCGGTGTCGAACAGGAAGGCTTCTTCCTCCGGCGTGTACTTGCCGGCCAGGAAGTCGGCCGACATCCAGTTCACGTCCACGCAGCTGCGGTTCGAGATCGGGGTTTTGTAGCCGACGCACGAGGCGGTCGGACGCGGGATCGAGTTGGCCTGGCCAAGACCGCCGGTGCCGAAGTCGCTGCGGCCGTCGGCGCTGTTGACGGCGTCGGCCAGGATCACGTCCTGCGAGTACTGGCCCTTGTTGTGGCTGTACTGGGCGAAGATGTCCCAGTCCCAGCCCTTCAGGAAGTCGATGCCGGTGAAGTCGCCGCGCAGGCCGCCGACATAGCGCTGGTAGTCGACCTTCTGGCCCGAGCGGTTGCGCGGGGTGACCGGGGTCGGGCTAAGCACGAAGTCGCCGGTGAAGCCGGCGCTGAAGGGGTCGCCGTAGTCCTCGGTGTAGAGGTAGGTCCAGAACTGGCGGTAGCCGTTGGTCTTGGTGGCGCGACGGTTCAGCAGCACCTCGGCATAGGCCTCGATGTTGTCGGTGACGTCGAAGGTCGCCTGGGCGTAGACCGTGTTGCGCTCGGTGCGCGGGGTCAGCGAGCTGGCCAGGTTGTAGGGGCTGTTGTAGTCGAGCACGCCCATGTCCGGGTTGGCCGGATCCAGGCTGTCGCCGACGATGAAGAAGCCCGGCGGCAGGCCCGGATAGGCGCCGCCGGCGTTCGAACCGCCCGGATACTGCGGGATGAACTGGCCCAGGTTGCCGCTGTAGTCGTACTGGATTTTGCCGTTCGTGCCCGAGAAATCGGGGATCGTGTAGAGCCAGACCTGATCGTACAGCAGGTCGCGGCACTGGGTCTTGCCCGTGCGCGGGTCGATCGTGTCCTTACGCTTGCCGTTGGCGTCGAAGATGTATTGCTGGCCGCAGTTGGTGTAGCTGCGCTGGCCGTTGGTCTGCTCGGCCTTCTTGGCGTAGTCGTAGGTGATGTTGAAGGTGCCGCGGTCGAAGGTCTTGCCCCAGCCGATGCTGCCGCGGAACTCTTCGCCGCCCTTCTTCTGCGGCTGAGTGGCGAAGGCGTCGATCGAGAAGCCGTCGGCGCCGCGCTTGGTGATGATGTTGACCACGCCGGCGACGGCGTCCGAGCCGTAGATCGACGAAGCGCCGTCCTTGAGGATCTCGACGCGGTCGATGGCGGCCATCGGCAGCACGTTGAGGTCGAAGGCGGACACGCCGCCGCGCACGCCGGCCGGGCCGGCGCGACGGCCGTTCAGCAGCACCAGGGTGCGGTTGGCCCCCAGGCCCCGCAGCGAGATGGTTTCCGAACCCGGGCCGCCGTCGGTGACGAAGGCGCTGGAGATGGCCGAGGTGATCTGCGGCGAGCCAGACGCGATCGTCGACGACTGCAGCAGCTGGGCCGTGCTGCCCACGCCCTTGAGCAGGCCCTGCTCGGCGGTGACCACCTGGACGGGGTCGGAGCTGTTGAATTCGTTGCGCTTGATGCGCGAGCCAGTGACGACGACGGCTTCGACTTCCGAAGCCGAAGCGCTGTCACTGGTGGCCTGAGCCATGGCGGGCAGAGCCGCGCCAGCCGCCAGCCCCGCGATGATCGTCGAGGCTAGAAGGTGTCTACGATGCATGAACATTGAGGATTTTCGCCCTTGATTGCGGACACGACGGCACGTCCCCCCACCAAGTCCCCCTTGGCGCGCGACGAACCTCCCGCGGGCGCTAGTCAATCGCCTCAACTGCGTCGCTGCAATCTAGGCGACGCTAAAACGTCGCATTTTGGACAAACTGTGACCTGGAGCGCGCACTTGGTAATCAGGTTGGGCGCTTTGGGGCAGGCCGTCAGGAAGCGCTTCCAGCGCCCGCCACCCGGCCTGCGGGGTCCGTTATGAAGCGCGCCAGGTCCCTTCCGCGATCGTGGCGACGGCCTCCCAGCCCTTTTCGGTCAACTTCAGGTACTTCTTGCGCCGGTCATCGGGATCCAGCTCCTGGGTGACCCAACCCAGCCCGTCCGGGTTCTGCCTGGTCGGCTCCATGAACAGGCCGAACGTCCGCTCGATGGAGCGCCCGAGAATGGCCTTGCCGTCGCCGTCGTCGCCGCCCGCCGTCATGAGATCGGCCAGGTTGATGGACTCGTTGCGGATGTTGGCCATGGCGACGATGCAGAAGGCCAGCATCTGCCGGGCCGAGGCGCGGGGCGGCGTGATCGAGGTCATCGCCAGAAGGAAACCCGCGAAGCTTTCGAGCGTCGTGGCGGCCCCCGGCGACGACCACGACCGCATTGTTGATCCCGTCATGGTGAACTCCCTCCCCGTCAACCTGCGATCAGCCCGGCCAGGCGGCGGACGCCTTCCTCGATCTGCTCGGGCGGCAGCAGGGAGTAGCTGAGACGCAGGGTGTTGGCGGCCGGAGCCTCGGCGAAGAAGGGGGCGCCGGGCACGAAGGCCACGCGGATGTCGGTCAGGGCGCGGGCCAGCAGGTCCTTGCCGTCGACGCCCGGCGGCAGGGTCAGCCAGACGAACATGCCGCCCTCGGGCGAGATCCACGAGACGCTTTTGGGCATGTGCCGCTCCAGCGCCGCCAGCATGGCGCGGGCCTGGCCGCCATAGGCGCCCCGCAGCCGGCCCAGGTGCTGGTCGTAGCCTTCGGACACCACGCGATGGGCGACCATCTGGTTGATGGTCGAGACGTGCAGGTCGCCGCCCTGCTTGAGCAGGACCAGCTTCTCGATCGCCGCCCGCGGACCGCAGATCCAGCCGATGCGCAGGGCCGGCGACAGGGTCTTGGACAAGGTGCCGCAGAACAGGGTGCGAGCGGCCTCGATCGACCCGTTGCGGGCGATGTCGAGGGACAGCAGCGAGGGGATGGCCTCGCCGCCGAAGCGCAGCTCGCGATAGGCGCCGTCCTCGACCAGAGGGAAGTCGAGGTCCTCGGCCAGGTCGAGCAGCGCCTCGCGTTCGGCCAGGGTCAGGCTGACGCCGGTGGGATTGGCGAAGTCGGGGACGAAGTAGCCCAGGCGGGGTTTGCGGGCCTCCACGGCCTTCCGCGCGGCCGGGTCGCCGGCCAGCGCCCCCTCGGGCAGGTCGAGATAGGCCGGCTGATAGGCGTTGAACGCCTGCAGCGCGCCCAGATAGGTGGGCCGGGCGACCATGACGCCGGCGCCCGGATCGAGGAACAGCTTGCCCAGCAGGTCGAGCGCCTGCTGCGAGCCGGCGGTCAGCAGCACGTTCTCCGGCTCGCACGGCATGCCGTCGCGGGTCATCCGCTCGGCGATCCAGCGGCGCAGCGGGCCGTGGCCCTCGCTGACGGTGTACTGCAGGGCCTGGGCGGCCTGGGCGCCGTCGGCCAGGATCTCGGCATAGGCCTCGCGGATCATCTGGGCCGGGAACAGGGCGGGATCGGGGATGCCGCCGGCGAACGACAGGATGTCGGGCTGCTCGAGCAGCTTCAGCAGTTCGCGGATCTCGCTGGCGCGGATGCCGGCCATGCGCGCGGAATAGCGCGCGGCCCAGTCGTGCTTGGCCCCGTCTTGATCGGCCAAGGCTTGGGTGTCGATGGTCATGAGGTCTTCTTCGTCGGGACAATCGTGCGGCCGCCTGCGGGCCGCTCGTCTTTTCGTCATTCGGCGGCTCGAGGCCGCCTATCGTCTGGGCGCACCAAGGCGCCGCGCCTGATCCCTAGCGGTCAGGCGCTGCGTACGAGTCCGTTGGTGCCCAGGGAGCGACGGCGCTGAAAGCGCCGGTTCCCGCGTTCGCTCGCGATCATGGGCGCGACCCTAGCGTCGCGGATCGAGGAAGGAAACCCGGCTTTTCCTAGAAGGGCCGACCGACACCCTCAGCGCGGGCCGGTGAGGTTGTCGGTCCAGTCCTCGTTGGGATCGGGCGGACCGCCGGTCGGCAGGCGCCATTCGCCGCGATAGGAGAAGTCCAGCGTGCCGCACAGTCGGGCCTGGCCGGCCGCCTTGGGATCGTCGCCGAAGGCCTGGATGCGCAGGTCGTGGCGCAGAGCGATGCGGCTGAAGCTGAGCCACAGGCGCTTGGAGCCGGGGCAGAAGGCTCGGACATAGACCTTGCCCTGCTCGGCCGTTCCGTCGACCTCATAGAGGGCCGCGTCGGCGTCGACGCCCGACATCGCCGAAAGACCGCCCTTGCCGAGGTCCTTCTGGCTGCCCTTGCGCAACAGGGCCTGGGCGGGCACGCCGGTGGCCAGCACCTTGATCGGCCGGGCGCCGAGCAGGCCCTGCTCGAACAGCACCGTCACTCCCGCCCCGGTCAGGCGCCGCGCGTCGGGCGAGATCGGGTCGTAGGAGAACATCCGCCGCTCGGCCGCCGCGGGTCCGGCCAGAGCGCTCAACACGGCCGTGGCGGCCAGGAACAGGGGCAGGCTGGGCTTCATCGCTTGAGCTGCAGGTTCACGGCCTGGGCGTCGAAGCCCGACAGCCGCCAGCTGCCGCCCTCGCGGGTGAAGGTCAGCATGCAGGGGCCGTCCTTCTTGGCGGCGCAGACGCGGCCGTCGCCGACCGGACGCAGGGCCGAGGCGATGGCGATGCGGCCGGGGATCGGCTTGTCGGGCGTGTAGCCGTAGTAGTTGGCGGCGGCGCGGAACACCTCGGGGCGGATCAGAGCCGCGCCGGCGACGTCGGCGGCCGGACCGGCCAGGGCGATCATCGCCGCCTGCCATCCGCCCTTGAGACCCGAACGGCGGGCCTCGTCGACCAGGCGGGCCTCGACCGCGCCGGTCAGGGCCCGGTGATCGACCAGGCTGTCGAACGTGGCCCGGTCGTTGTTCCGGATCGCCGTCAGCAGGGCGTGGACGTCGCCGGCGGCGTCGTAGCGGTCGGCCGTGGCGCAGGCGCTCAGCGAGGCGGCGACGGCGGTCAGGGCGAGAAGAGCTTTGATGCGCATGGACAAGGGCTAACGCTCAATTCCGGCGAATTCCAGTCGCTCGCGCCAGGCCTCAGGCCTGGCTCGTGGCGAGACGTGCGGCGAGATCCTTGCTCCGCGCCTGGGCGACCGGATCGAGGTGGTCGTAGCAGGCCTTGAGGAAGGCGGTCTCGGCCGCGGCGTCGGCGAAGAAGCGCACCGGCAGGAAGAAGGCCTGACCCGGCCCGATGAACAGCCACGACTTGTGGCCAGGCGCGATCTGGGAAACGCCGGCCCAGGCCAGGCGGGTCTCATAGTGGGGCCAGACGATCGTCAGTCCCGCCTCGTCGGCGCGATAGGTGGTGGCCACCTGCATCGGCACGCCGCGCGCCATCCAGGCCTTGGGCGCCATCCGGCCGCAGATCCGCCGCCACAGCAGCACGGCCGGGATCGCAACGGCCAGCAGCCCCAGCAGGCCGGTCCCGGGAGCCAGCCAGTCGGCGAGCGACGACGCCGCCAGCAGCGCCGCCATGTAGACCAGCAGCATCAGCCAGGGCAGGAAGCGTTTGGCGCCGAACAGATGCCTGCGCAGCGGCCCGCAGGCCTTCTGGCTCTCGAAGATCCCGATATCCCCGACGACTTCCATCGACGCACACCCCCGAACGCAAGAAAGGCGCGAACCGAAGTCCGCGCCTTCCTCTAAGCTGAGTTCAGGTCAAACGCCTAGTCGAGCTGGCGCTTGATCTCCTCGACGGTGAAGCACTCGATGGTGTCGCCGACCTTGATGTCCTGGAAGCCCGCGAACATCATGCCGCACTCCTGACCGACGGGGACTTCGTTGACCTCGTCCTTGAAGCGCTTGAGCGTCTGCAGGGTGCCCAGTTCGAGCACGACGATGTCCTGACGGATGATCCGGACCTTCGCGCCCTTGCGGACCACGCCTTCGGTGACCTTACAGCCAGCGACCTTGCCGATCTTCGTGATGTCGAAGGCCTGCAGGACCTCGGCGTTGCCGAGGAAGGTTTCGCGCTGGATCGGGGCCAGCATGCCCGAGAGCACGCCTTTGATGTCGTCCAGCAGGTCGTAGATGATCGCGTAGTAGCGGATCTCGACGCCTTCGCGTTCGGCCAGGGCTCGCGCCTGGGCCGAGGCCCGGACGTTGAAGCCGATGACCGGCGCGCCAGCGCCCTTGGCCAGCATGACGTCGCTTTCGCTGATCGCGCCGGCGCCCGACAGGATGATCCGCGCGCGGACCTCGTCGGTGGCCATCTTGTCCAGCGAACCGATGATCGCCTCGGCCGAACCTTGCACGTCGGCCTTGATGATCAGCGGAAGCTCTTTCAGCTTCTTGTCCTGCAGCTTGGCCATCATGTCGGCCATCGAAGCGCCGGCGCCCACCGGGGCCAGCGTCTTCTCGCGCTTCTGGCGGATGCGGTACTCGGTCAGCTCGCGAGCGCGGGCTTCGTTCTCCACGACGGCGAAGGCTTCGCCGGGCGAGGGAACGCCGTCCAGGCCCAGGATCTCGACAGGCGTGGCCGGACCAGCCTCGGTCAGCTGCTCGTTGCGCTCGTTCAGCAGCGCGCGAACGCGGCCGAACTGGCTGCCGGCGACGACGATGTCGCCGCGCTTGAGCGTGCCGCGGTTGACCAGCACGGTGGAGACCGCGCCACGACCCTTGTCCAGCTTGGCCTCGATCACGACGCCGTCGGCGGTGCGGTCGGGGTTGGCCTTCAGGTCGAGCACTTCGGCCTGCAGCAGGATGGCGTCGAGCAGGTCGTCCAGACCCGTGCGAGCCTTGGCCGAGACCTCGATAATCTGGGTGTCGCCACCCAGGCTTTCGACGACGATCTCGTGCTGCAGCAGCTCGTTGACCACGCGGGTCGGATCCGAGCCCGGCTTGTCCATCTTGTTGACGGCGACGATGATCGGCACGCCAGCGGCCTTGGCGTGTTTGATCGCCTCGACCGTCTGCGGCATCACGCCGTCGTCGCCGGCCACCACCAGCACGACGATGTCGGTGATGTTGGCGCCGCGGGCGCGCATGGCCGAGAAGGCGGCGTGGCCGGGCGTGTCGAGGAACGTCACGCGCTGGCCGTCCTTCAGGCGAACCTGATAGGCGCCGATGTGCTGGGTGATCCCGCCGTGTTCGCCGGCGGCCACGTCGGTGGCGCGCAGGGCGTCGAGCAGCGAGGTCTTGCCGTGGTCGACGTGGCCCATGATGGTCACGACCGGAGGACGGGCCTCCAGGTGATCGTCGTGGTCCTCGGCGCCGATGAAGCCTTCTTCGACGTCGGCTTCCGACACGCGCTTGACGGTGTGGCCGAACTCGGTAGCCACCAGCTCGGCGGTGTCGTTGTCGATGACGTCGTTGATCTTCAGCATCACGCCCTGACGCATCAGGAACTTGATGATCTCGACGCCGCGCACGGCCATCCGGTTGGACAGCTCCTGAACGGTGATGACGTCGGGGATCACGACCTCGCGGGCGACACGCGCCTGCTCGACCGCGCCGCCACGGCGCTTTTCCTTTTCGCGTTCACGGGCCCGGCGAACCGAGGCCAGCGAGCGCATGCGGTCGGCGGACTCCCCATCACCGGCCACGGCCTGGATGGTCAGACGGCCTTCACGGCGCTGCGGAGCGCCCTTGGCGCGCGAAACGGCCTTGTTCGGCGCGTTGTTGGCCTTGCGGCGATCGTCATCCTCGTCCGGACGGCGATCGGTCAGGCCGCCGCCGGGCCGCGGGGCCGAGCGGGTGGCGCGCTGGATTTCCGGCGTGGCCGGAGCCGAGGCCGGAACGCCCGGACGCGGACCGCGCGGACCACCGGGGCCGCCAGGACCACGGCCGGCGCCCGGCGCCGGGCGCGGGGCCAGGGCAGAATAGCGGACGGTCTGCTGCGGACGGTCGCCTTGCGGACGATCACCCTGCGGGCGGTCGCCGCCCGAGCGGTAGCCGCCGCCGGCGCCTTCCGGACGCGGGCCGCGCGGACGGTCGCCGTCCGGACGCGGAGCGCGCTGGTTGTAGGGGCCGTCCTGACGGGGCGCACGCTGGTTGTACGGCCCGTCCTGGCGCGGAGCGCGCTGGTTGAACGGACGGTCGCCCTGCGGGCGGTCGCCTTGGGGACGATCGCCTTGCGGGCGCTCGCCGCCCGGCGTCGGCCGGTAGGTCGTGGTCGTCGGACGATCGTCGCGGCGCTCACGGCTGGGTTCGTAGGTGCGGGTCTGGCCCGGAGCGCTGTGGCGCGGAGCCTCGGCGCGGGGCGCTTCGACGCGCGGCGCGGCCGGAGCCGGAGCGGGCGTCGGCGCGGGCGCGACCGGAGCAGCGGCGGCCGGGGTCGGCGCGGCCGGAGCCGGCTTGGCGGCGGCGGCTTCAGCGGCGGCCTTCGCGGCAGCGGCCTTGGCGGCGGCTTCGCGAGCCGCGGCGGCCTCGGCGGCGGCGCGGGCGTCGGCGGCGCGACGTTCGGCGGCCTGGCGTTCCTGGGCTTCGCGAGCGGCCTCGATGGCGCGCTGGCGAGCGCGCATCTCGTCCTGCGACAAGCCGCCGGCCGACGAACCGCCGCCTTGCCCTTGCGGACGCGGCGCGTCGTGGCGACGCTCGGCCTGGGACGGCGCGGCGAGGTTGCCGGAAGCCGGCGCATGCGGACGCGTGCGCTTCGTCTCGACAACCACCGTCTTGGTCCTGCCGTGGCTGAAGCTCTGCTTCACAACGCCGGCGCTCACCGAGCCCTGGCGGGGCTTCAGGGTGATGGGCGCGCGCCCACCGGGGTTGGAACCAGGCCGACCGTTATCGTTCTCGTCGCTCATGCGCTCGCTTGTACTTCCGCCGGGCGGGTTCCCGGCCCAAAAAACCGATCAATCCATACGAGAAAGGGGCCTGGACGTACCTCCAATAGGAAGCGCGTTTCCCGGCCCTTCGCTCAAGAGCGCGACGCCTGCGGCGGCTTGCTCCAACATTCAGGTTCTAGGCTCTTTTCGTCGCCGGATGAAGCCATCCAAGGACGTATAGAAGCCTAGGGCTCCTCGTTCTGACGCACCACCCAGTCCGGCGGCGTGAAAGGACGGAAGCCTGATAACCGCTCGACGTCCAAAGTCCAGCGATCCGTGCCTCGCCCCGCGAGGAGCGCCGTGTGTATCACATTCTCCCCGCCCAAGGCCAAACCCAATTCGTCGGATGTGAACATCCCGAGGATTCTTGGGGCGTTCGGCGCTTTGCGAGCGGCTGAAAAGACCTTGCGGCGGCCATCTTCGGCGCCGTCGGCGGCTTCGATCAGCCAGGCGGTCTTGCCCGAGGCCAGGGCCGCCAGAACCTTTTCGAAGCCGGAGATAATGCTCCCCGAGCGCCGCGCAAGGCCCAGGCCGTCGAGAACCCGCTTGGCCAGAAGCCGTTCCACCTGGTCGGCCAGGTCGGCCGGGGCGAACAGCTTGGCCTTGGCCGAGCGCGAGAAGGCGTTCTTCTTGACGGCCGCGGCGATCGACTCGCGGTCGGCCGCCACCCACATGCCGCGCCCGGGCAGCTTGCGGGCCACGTCGGGGATCACGACGCCGTCGGGACCGGCCACGAACCGCACCAGGCGCGCCTCGTCGACCGCCTCGCCCAGGACGATGTCCTTGCGGGCGCGGCTGGCTTCGGCGTGGGTTTTCGGTGCGGCCTGGTCGATCATGCGTCTTCAAAGGAAGCGGCCCTTCCGAGGATCGGAAGGGCCGGCTGTCTCTTACTGCTCCTCGGCGGCTTCTTCGGCGGCGGGGGCTTCCTCGCCTTCGACTTCAGCGGCCTCGGCCTCTTCGATCTCTTCGACTTCCTCGTATTCCGGCTCCGGCGGGGCCTCGACCCAGCCCATGGCGATACGGGCGCGCATGATCAGGGCTTCGGCGTCGTCAGGCGACAGGTTGAAGCTTTCGAGGATGCCCGGCTCGCGCACGCGCTCGCCGTTCTTGCTCTCGAACCAGCCGCGCATGTCGTCGGGGACGAGGCCGGCCAGGTCTTCGATGGTCTTCACGTCGCCTTCGCCCAGGGCCACGGCCATGGCCAGGGTCACGCCCTCCACGCCCAGCAGTTCGTCCTGGACGCCCAGCTCGACGCGCTTGGCGTCCAGGGCGGCGGCTTCCTTCTCGAGGAATTCGCGGGCGCGGGCCTGCAGTTCCTCGGCGGTCTCGTCGTCGAAGCCTTCGATCGAACCGATCTCGTGGGTGTCGACATAGGCGACGTCTTCCACGGCGGCGAAGCCTTCGGTGACCAGCAGCTGGGCGATGACCTCGTCGACGTCCAGGGCTTCCTGGAACAGGGCCGTGCGCTCGGTGAACTCGCGCTGACGGCGCTCGCTCTCCTGGCTTTCGGTCATGATGTCGATCTGCCAGCCGGTCAGCTGCGAGGCGAGGCGGACGTTCTGGCCGCGGCGGCCGATGGCCAGCGACAGCTGCTCGTCGGGCACCACCACTTCGACGCGCTCGTCTTCCTCGTCCATGACGACCTTGGAGACTTCGGCGGGGGCCAGGGCGTTGACGATGAAGGTGGCTTCGTCTTCCGACCACTGGATGATGTCGATCTTCTCGCCCTGCAGCTCGGCGACCACCGCCTGCACGCGCGAACCACGCATGCCGACGCAGGCGCCGACCGGGTCGATCGAGCTGTCGTTGGAGATCACGGCCATCTTGGCGCGCGAGCCCGGGTCGCGGGCCACGGCGCGGATCTCGATGACGCCGTCGTAGACTTCCGGCACTTCCTGCGCGAACAGCTTGGCCATGAAGCCGCCGTGGGCGCGCGACAGCATGATCTGCGGGCCCTTGGTCTCGCGACGGACGTCGTAGATGTAGGCGCGGATGCGGTCGCCGACGTTGAAGTTCTCGCGCGGGATCGACTGGTCGCGGCGCATGATGCCTTCGCCGCGGCCCAGGTCGACGATGACGTTGCCGTATTCGACGCGCTTGACGCTGCCGTTGACGATCTCGCCCGAGCGGTCCTTGTACTCTTCGTACTGGCGCTCGCGCTCGGCTTCGCGAACCTTGTGCATGACGACCTGGCGAGCCATCTGGGTCTGCACGCGGCCGATCTCGAACGGCGGCAGGGCTTCTTCGTAGATCTTGCCGATCTCGGCGTCGCGCCAGGTGCGCTTGGCCGAGGTCAGGTGGACCTTGCCGATCTCGCCTTCCAGGTCGGCGTCGTCGGCGACGATCTCGATCACGCGCTTCTGCGTCGTCTCGCCCGTGCGCGGGTCGATCTTGACGCGGATGTCGTGCTCGGCGCCGTAGCGGGCGCGGGCGGCCTTCTGCAGGGCGTCCTCGATGGCCTCGATGACGACTTCCTTCTCGATGCCCTTCTCGCGGGCGACCGCGTCGGCGATCTGGAGCAGTTCAAGCCGGTTGGCGGCGATGCCGATGGCCATGGTCAGTCCTCTTCACTTTCGGACAAATCGTTGTCGTTCTCGGCGTCCACGCGGGCGGCGCGCGCATCGGCGCCCCGCTTCATCAGCTCGTCGGTGAGAACGAGCTTGGCGTCGACGATCCAGGCGAACGGGAAATAGACGGTGACGTCGTCCTCGCCCTCGATATTGAGGCCGATCTGGTCGTCCTCGACACCGGCGAGCTCGCCCTTGAAGCGCTTGCGGCCCTCGGCCACGCGATCGAGCTCGATGCGCACCTCGAGACCGGCGTAGGTCTCGAAGTCCTTCAGGCGGGTCAGCGGGCGGTCGACGCCCGGGCTGGAGACTTCCAGGGTGTATTCGCCGGCGATCGGGTCGGCGGCGTCCATCACCTCGGAGATGGCGCGCGACAGCTTGGCGCAGTCCTCGACGTTCATGTCGCCGCCGCTGCCGTCTTCCAGAAGCGGACGCTCGGCCATGATCTGCAGGCGGCGCTGCTCGGCCCCGCCCATCAGGCGCAGGCGGACGATCTCGTAGCCGGTCGCCTCGGCGACGGGGTCGAGCATCTCGATCAGGTCCAGGTCTTCTCGCGTCTTGCCGCGCACGGTTCTCTTCTCAACTTCGCGGGCCGTCCGCCGGGAGCCTCGAAGGCCCAGCTGGCGAGCGACCAAAGAAAAAGCGGCAGCCTTTCGGGCCGCCGCTCGAAAGCGCCAATCAGCGCTAACGGACGATGTGGGAGCTATATAGCGCGATAGGCGAGCGGGTGGAAGCCCCCTCCTGGCCAGCCCTCGCGCGACACGCGAGGCCGGCTTCGCAGGCCCCGCAAGCCAAGCGCCGAAAGCTGTTCTGGCGGTCACTCGACAAGCTGGACCACAGATCGAAGATGCTTTTGCAGGCCCAAGTCGAGGGCCGGACACGCCCCCTCTTTCGCATCGCAACACTTGTGGCCTATACAGGCGGCCGCTTGAGGCCCGCCTCCCCGCGGGAGCCTTCCCACAACGAAGAGTCACTATGGACCTCTCCAAGATCGCCGTGGGCGTGAACCCGCCCTACGACCTGAACGCCGTCATCGAAATTCCGCAGGGCGGCGAGCCGGTGAAGTACGAGATCGACAAGGAAAGCGGCGCCCTGATGGTGGACCGTTTCCTGCACACGGCGATGTTCTACCCGGCCAACTACGGCTTCATCCCGCACACCCTGGCCGACGACGGCGACCCCGCCGACATCATGGTCGTGGGCCCGACCCCGGTGGTGCCCGGCGCGATCATCCGCTGCCGCCCGATCGGCGCCCTGATGATGGTCGACGAGGCCGGGTCGGACGAAAAGATCCTGGCCGTGCCGGTCGACAAGCTGCACCCCTTCTACACGGGCGTGAACAGCTGGCGCGACCTGCCGACCATCCTGACCGAGCAGATCGCCCACTTCTTCCAGCACTACAAGGACCTGGAAAAGGGCAAGTCGACCAAGATCACCGGCTGGGCCGATCCGGACGAGACCGCCGAGCTGATCCGCGCGGCGATCAAGCGTCACGACGAGAACTACTGATCCTTCCAAGGATCGAGATGCGGCGCCGGGGACCTCTCCGGCGCCGTTTTCTTTTGCGGTTTCAAGCCCCGGGTGTGACCTTCGCGACCTTGCGCGCGGGGCCGCTCGACCCCATAACCTCGCCGGATGAGCGAGACCCCGCAAAAGCGCCTCTACATCAAGACCTACGGCTGTCAGATGAACGTCTACGACAGCGAGCGCATGACCGACGTCCTGCGCCCGCTGGGCTATGGCGTGGTCGATGATCCCGAGGGCGCGGATCTCGTGGTGCTCAACACCTGCCACATCCGCGAGAAGGCCACCGAGAAGGTCTATTCCGAGCTTGGCCTGATCAAGCAGATGAAGGACCGCAAGGCACAGACCGGCGGCAAGATGACCATCGCCGTGGCCGGTTGCGTGGCCCAGGCCGAGGGCCAGGAGATCATGAACCGCCAGCGGGCGGTTGACCTGGTCGTGGGCCCGCAGGCCTATCACCAGCTGCCCGAGCTGATCGCCCGCGCCCACCGGGCCAGCGGCGAGCGGCTGGCCGCCGACTTCGCCGCCGACGAGAAGTTCGACGCCCTGCCGGCCGAGCGTCACGTCACCGGCGTCACCGCCTTCCTGACCGTGCAGGAGGGCTGCGACAAGTTCTGCACCTTCTGCGTGGTGCCCTATACGCGCGGCGGCGAGTGGTCGCGCCCGGTGAACGACATCGTCGAGGAAGCCAAGCGCCTGGCCGGCGCGGGCGTGCGCGAGGTCACCCTGCTGGGCCAGAACGTCAACGCCTATGACGGCGACGGCTCGACCCTGGCCAAGCTGGTGCGCAAGCTGGCCACGATCGATGGCCTGGACCGCATCCGCTACACAACCAGCCACCCCCGCGACATGGGCGAGGACCTGATCGAGGCCCACGGCGAGCTGCCGCAGCTGATGCCGTACCTGCACCTGCCGGTGCAGGCGGGCAGCGACAAGATCCTCAAGGCCATGAACCGCGACCACACGGCCGAAAGCTATGTGAAGCTGATCGAGCGCATCCGCGCGGCCCGGCCCGACATCGCCATGAGCGGCGACTTCATCGTCGGCTTCCCCGGCGAGCGCGACGGCGATTTCGAAAAGACGCTGGAGCTGGTGCGCGAGGTCGGCTTCGCCAGCGCCTTCTCGTTCAAGTATTCGCGCCGCCCCGGCACGCCGGCCTCGGCCATGCCCGGCCAGGTCGACGAGGCCGTTAAATCCGAGCGCCTGGATCGCCTGAACCAGCTGCTCGACGAGCAGCAGCGGGCCTTCAACGCCAGCCAGGCGGGCAAGACCCTGCCGGTGCTGTTCGAGAAGGCCGGCCGCCACCCCGGCCAGATCGTCGGCCGCAGCCCCTATCTGCAAGCCGTCCACGTTTCGGGCGGCGAGCACCTGATCGGGACGATCGTTCCCGTCCGCATCGAGAGCGCCGCCAAGATGAGCCTGGCCGGCGTGCTCGCCAACGAACCCGCTTTGGAGACCGCGTGAGCCGCACGCCCGAGTTCCTGCCGCTTTCCGACGACGCCGTCGTCGCCGTCACCGGCCCGTCCGGCCGCCATGCCGCCCTGATCGAGGACGC
This sequence comes from Caulobacter sp. 602-2, assembly GCF_011043625.1. Lineage (GTDB taxonomy): Bacteria > Pseudomonadota > Alphaproteobacteria > Caulobacterales > Caulobacteraceae > Caulobacter. Next base: position 202,240 of record NZ_JAAKGT010000004.1, on the reverse strand, counting down.
CTTCAAGGTCCTGCTCGAGACGCCCGGCGGCGGCGTCAAGATCACTGGCGACGTCAAGGGCCGCTCGGCGGCCAAGCGCGCGCTGCTGGCCCTGGCCGAGCGCGCCGACGCCGGCCATGAGGTGGTCGAGGCCGATATCCGCGTGGCCGTGGGCGAAGCTCACAGCGCCGGCGGCCAGGCCTCTCCGCGCGCCGTGCGCCGCGGCGCCGTCTCGCCCAAGACCAAGAACCAGGCCGCCTACATGGAGCAGATGGCCCGCCATCCGCTGGTGTTCGGCCTGGGCCCCGCCGGCACCGGCAAGACCTTCCTGGCCGTGGCCCAGGGCGCTGGCATGCTGCTGCGCGGCGAGGTCGACCGCCTGATCGTCACCCGCCCCGCCGTCGAGGCCGGCGAGAAGCTCGGCTTCCTTCCGGGCGACCTGAACGAGAAGGTCGACCCCTACATGGCCCCGGTCTGGGAGGCCCTGACCGACATCATGGGCGCCGAGCAGCTGCGCCGCCGCCGCGACAAGGGCGAGATCGAGGTCGCCCCGATCGCCTTCATGCGCGGCCGCACCCTGGCCCACGCCTTCGTCATCGTCGACGAGGCCCAGAACTGCTCGCGCCTGCAGATGAAGATGGTGCTGACGCGCCTGGGCGAAGGCGCGCGCATGGTGGTCACCGGCGACCCGACCCAGATCGACCTGCTGAACCCCCGCGACTCCGGCCTGGCCCACGCCGTCTCGATCCTCGACGGCGTCGAGGGCGTGGCCGTGGCCCGCTTCACCTCGACCGACGTCGTGCGCCACCCGCTGGTGGAGCGCATCGTCAAGGCCTACGACGCCGACGCGGCCCTGGTGGCGACTCCCCGATGATCACCGTAGATATCGAAATCGAAGACGAGGCCTGGACCAAGGCCGAGCCCGAAGCCGAGGCCCTGGTCTGGCGCGCCGCCCAGGCCGTGCTGGACGCCCACGAGGACGTCGAGGGCCAGGGCATCGTCATCCTGCTGGCCGACGACGACAGCGTCCAGGCGCTGAACCGCGACTTCCGGCAGAAGAACTACGCCACCAACGTCCTGTCCTTCCCGTCGCCGCAAGACCCAGCGGCCAACCCGGAAGGCCAGATCGGCGACATCGCCCTGGCCTACGGCGTCTGCGCCCGCGAGGCCGAGCAGCAGGGCAAGCCCCTGGCCCACCACCTGCAACATCTTGTGGCGCATGGGGTGCTGCATCTCTTAGGATACGACCACGAGGGCGACGACGAGGCCGAGGCCATGGAAGCGCTCGAACGCGAGATCCTGGCGGGACTGGACGTTCCCGATCCCTACGCCGACGAGAGGTGAAAGCCCAAAGGCATGCCTGACGACGACCAGAGTTCCACGCCCGCCGGTCCGGCTCGCTTCAGCCGGGGCCTGCGGGCGTTCTTTCGTGAGCTGCGGCGGGCCGCGCCGGTCAAGCGTTCGCGCCCGGCCGATCCCGACCACGTCGCCGCCCCCGACCTCGTCGACCAGGCCGAGGCGTTTAAGACGCTGAAGGTCGGCGACGTGATGACCCCCCGCCCCGACGTCGTCGCCGTCGAGGTCGAAACCCCCTTCGCCGTGGTCGTGGCCCAGTTCGTCGAGGCCGGCCATTCGCGCATGCCGATCTATCGCGAGGCCCTGGACCAGCCGATCGGCGTGATCCACGTCAAGGACGTCTTCCGCCTGCTGGCCGACGACGCCCTGCGCCCCGAGCCCGAGGCCCGCGTCCTCGAGCAACTGCGCCGCGACATGCTGCTGGTGCCCGCCTCGATGCGCGCCGCCGACCTCCTGCTGCGCATGCGCACCAAGCGCATCCACATGGCCATGGTCATCGACGAGTTCGGCGGGGTCGATGGCCTGGTGACCATGGAAGACCTGATCGAGAGCGTGGTCGGCGACATCGACGACGAGCACGACGACGCCCAGGTCGCCACCGTCACGGCCCGGCCGGACGGCGCCTTCGAGACCGACGGCCGCACGCCCCTGGAAGACCTGGAGGCCGCGGTCGGCGAGACCCTGGCCCCGCCCGAGCACGAGGAGGAGGTCGACACCGTCGGCGGCCTCGTCGCGGCCCTGGCCGGCCAGGTACCCGAACAGGGCCAGGTCGTTCGCCACCCGGCCGGCTTCGAGCTGGAGGTTCTGGAGGCCGACTCCCGCCGCGTGCTGCGGGTGCGGGTGCGCCGGGCGCCGGAACCGGCGCAGGTCGAGACCTCGTTCGATCCCGTGGACGCCCCTTGAACCTGCGCGCCCTGACCGCCGCTTCCCCCTGGCGAGACCGCGGGCTGGCGCTCGCCTCGGGCCTCGCCGCCGCCCTGGCCCATCCGCCGTTCGGGATCCTGCCGGGCCTGCTGGGCTACGCCCTGCTGCTATGGCTGCTGGACGCCATCGACGGACCCCGGCCCCTGCGGAGCGCCTTCCTGCGGGGCTGGCTGGCGGGTCTGGCCTATTTCGGCCTGGGCACCTGGTGGATCGGCGAGGCCTTCATGGTCGACGCCGCCAACCAGGGCTGGATGGCCCCGTTCGCGGTGACCGCCATGGCCGCCGGCCTGGCGCTGTTCTGGGGCCTGGCCGCCGTTCTCTACCGCCGCCTGCGGCCCGCGGGCGCCGTTCGAGTGCTGGCCTTCGCCGCCGCCCTTTCGGCGCTGGAGTGGGTGCGCGGCCACGTGCTGACCGGCTTTCCGTGGAACCTGCCGGGCGAGACCTGGAAGGCCGGCTCGGCGCCGTCCCAGGCCGCCGCCCTCGTCGGCGCCTACGGCCTGACCTTCATCACCCTCGCCATCGCCGCCGCCCCGGCCGTGTGGCGGCAAGGCCGTTCGGGCCGGATCGCCGTCGGCGCGGCAGGCCTCGCCCTGGCCGGCCTCTATGCCGGCGGCGCCCTGGCGCTGAAGGCCGCGCCGCACCCGACGGCGCCGGACGCGCCCCTGGTGCGCATTGTCCAGGCCAACGTCCAGCAGTCGGCCAAGTGGGACGCCGCCAGCTTCCAGGCGATCGTCAACGACTATGTCTCGCTGACCGCCCAGCCCTACGCCGGCGACAAGCCGGCCGACATCGTGGTCTGGCCGGAAGGCGCCCTGCCCGCCGCGATCAACGACTATCTGGCCCCCGGAACCTGGGTGCGCCAGGCGATCATGGACGCCCTGCGGCCGGGCCAGTTGCTGCTGATCGGCGGCTATCGCTACGAAGGCTCGGCGCAGGCGCCGGTCTACTACAACAGCCTGGTGGCCCTGCGCCGCGAGCCGGGCGACCTGGTCATGGTCGGGGTCTACGACAAGCACCGGCTGGTGCCGTTCGGCGAGTACCTGCCGGCCGACGGCCTGCTGACCGCCATCGGCTTCAAGAGCATGGCCCACCTGGGCGACGGCTTCGCCACGGGGCCGCGCCCCGGTCCGCTGACCGTCGCGCCCGGCCTGAAGGTGCAGCCGCTGATCTGCTACGAGAGCCTGTTCCCGGGCCTGGCCCGGAGCGATCCCGACGCGCGGGCGCTGGTCAACGTCTCCAACGACGCCTGGTTCGGGGTCACCTCGGGACCGCTGCAGCACCTGAACCTGGCCAGCTATCGCGCCATCGAGGCGGGCCGGCCGATGATCCGCGCCACCCCCACCGGCGTCTCGGCCATGGTCGACGCCCAGGGCCGCGTGGTGGCCGGCCAGCGCCTGGACCTGGGCGCCCGGGGGGTCATCGACGCCCCCCTCCCCGCCGTCGGCAGGGCGACGCCGGCCTCGGGCCTGGGCGACTGGCCGCTGGTGATCCTGCTTCTCGCATCGGTAGCGGCCTGTATCGCCACTTCGCGTATCGCGGGTCACAAGTTTGCCGCCATGAAAGATATGGGCTGAACTAAAACCGTAATCTCAGGTCTATGCGTAAGCATGACCGTCTCTATCGAATCCCCCGCCGACATCGAGCGTTCGCCCAACCCCGTCGACCTGCACGTCGGCGCCCGTATCCGCATGCGCCGCAAGATCCTGGGCGTCAGCCAGGAGAAGCTGGCCGAGAGCCTGGGCCTGACCTTCCAGCAGGTGCAGAAGTACGAGCGCGGCGCCAACCGCGTCAGCGCCAGCAAGCTCTACGAGATCGCCCGCAGCCTGCAGGCGCCCGTCGCCTACTTCTTCGAAGGCCTGGCCGATCCGTCCGAGCCGGCCGACGGCCAGCCGCGCAACGACCACCAGGTGCACGAGTTCCTGATGACGCCCGAGGGCCTGGAGCTGGCCTCGCTGTTCCCGCGCCTGAACCGCGCCCCGGTGCGCCGCCGGATCCTCGACCTGGTGCGCTCGATGGCCGAAGAAGAGGTCTAGCGACCTTTCCGACCCCGGCCCTCGGGCCGGGGCTCGCCGCCCGCGCGGTCGCCCGAAAGGCGAACGGCCGCCTTGCGGACATAAACTTATCTTTATATGGTTCTCGCTATGCTCGCGGGGCCGGTCGCCGCGTGGGCGCTGGACTCTAAGCCGGAGCCGTCCACTTGAGCCGTTCGTCCTACATCTTCACCAGCGAAAGCGTCTCCGAGGGCCACCCCGACAAGGTCGCCGACCGCATCAGCGACACCGTCGTCGACGCCTTCCTGACCGCCGACCCCGAAGCGCGGGTGGCGTGCGAGACGCTGGTCACGACCAACCGCATCGTGCTGGCGGGCGAAGTGCGGGCCGGCAAGCCGGGCGGCGACAAGAAGGCCAACAAGGAGCTGACCAAGGACATCATCAAGTCCCTGGAGCCCAAGGTCCGCGCGGCCATCAAGGACATCGGCTACGCCCAGAAGGGCTTCCACTGGGAAAAGGCCAAGTACGCCTGCTACCTGCACGGCCAGTCGGCCCACATCGCCCAGGGCGTCGATGCGACCGACAAGAAGGACGAAGGCGCCGGCGACCAGGGCATCATGTTCGGCTACGCCAGCACCGAGACCCCGGAGCTGATGCCGGCCACGCTGCAGTACAGCCACAACATCCTCAAGCGCCTGGCCGAACTGCGCCACTCTGGCGAGCTCTCCGAGTTGGAGCCCGACGCCAAGAGCCAGGTGACCCTGGAGTACGACGGCAACGGCGTGCCCCAGCGCGTGGTCTCGATCGTGGTCTCGCACCAGCACAAGAAGAAGATCGACGGCAAGACCCCGACCTCCAAGCGCGTGCTGGACCTGATCAAGCCGCACATCCTGCCGATCTTCCCCGAAGGCCTGATCACCAAGAAGACCCAGTGGCTGATCAACCCGACCGGCCGCTTCGAGATCGGCGGCCCTGACGGCGACGCCGGCATCACCGGCCGCAAGATCATCGTCGACACCTACGGCGGCGCGGCCCCGCACGGCGGCGGCGCCTTCTCGGGCAAGGATCCGACCAAGGTCGACCGCTCGGCCGCCTATGCCTGCCGCTACCTGGCCAAGAACGTGGTGGCCGCGGGCCTGGCCGACCGCTGCACGATCCAGATCGCCTACGCCATCGGCGTGGCCAAGCCGGTCTCGTTCCACGTCGACCTGCACGGCACGGGCAAGGTCGATCCGGCCGCCCTGGAAAAGCTCCTGCCCGAACTGATCGGCGGCGCCACGCCGCGCGGCATCCGCGAGCACCTGCAGCTGAACCGCCCGATCTACGCCCGCACCGCCGCCTACGGCCACTTCGGCCGCACGCCGGACAACGAAGGCGGCTTCTCGTGGGAGAAGACCGACCTGGTGTCGGAGCTGAAGGGCCTGGCCTGAACATGCGCGCCGCCCCGGAGACGATCTGGGGCGCGCCCTATACGGAAGCCGAACTCGACGCCGCACAGGCGCGGTTCGGCTTTTTGTTTCCGCCCGACCTGCGGGCGCTTCTGCTCGAACACCGCCTGGCCGGGGCCCTGGACTGGACCCGCGATCACGAGGCGATCGCCGAGGCCTTCGCCTGGCCCTATGAAGGCCTGCTGTTCGACGTCGGGAACAACGGCCTGTGGTGGCCGGAATGGGGACCGCGTCCCGATCGGGCGGACGAACGCGCCGCCGCGCTCCGCCGGGCAGTCGACGCCGCGCCGAGACTGATCCCGGTTCTTGGCCATCGCTACATGCCCGAAACGCCGGGCGAGGCCGGAAATCCACTCTTCTCGGTCCATCAGGCCGACGTCATCGTCTACGGGATCGACCTGTCGCACTATCTACAGGTCGAGTTCGGCGGCGATGCGGCCCCCTTCGACGTGAACCGCGGCCGATTGAAGACGATTCCGTTCTGGTCGGAGCTGGTCGAACGGGAAGGCGGCTCGACGCGTCCCTAGCCCGGACGGCGCGCAGGCGCTAAAGACCCGCCCCATGACCAATCCTCAACAGCCCCACGGCCCGCTGCGCTCGTTCGGCCGCCTGAAGTCGCGGCCCGTGAAGCCGCGCCAGCAGGCCCTGCTCGACACCCTGCTGCCGACCATCGCCGTGCCGCACGAGGCCTTCCAGCCGCTCGACCTGATGCCGCAGGCCAAGGAGACCTGGCTGGAGATCGGCTTCGGCGGCGGCGAGCACATGGCCGCCCAGGCCGGCCGCCGGCCCGACGTGCTGGTGATCGGGGCCGAGCCCTTCGTCAACGGCGTGGCCAGCGCCGTGCGTCACGTCGAGGAACAGGCCCTGTCGAACGTCCGCATCCACGAGGGCGACGCCCGCGACGTGGTCGGCTGGCTGCCCGACGCCTCGATCGACCGTCTCTTCGTGATGTTCCCCGACCCCTGGCACAAGGCCCGGCACAACAAGCGCCGGATCATCCAGCCGGAGTTCGTGGCCGACCTGGCCCGCGTGCTGAAGCCCGGCGCGGCCTTCCGCTTCGCCACCGACTGGGCCGACTACGCCGAGTGGACGATCGAGCGGGTGCTGGCCAGCCCCGACTTCCGCTTCGCCGAGGAGGGGATCGACCGCCAGGCCATCCCGGCCGACCACGTGACCACCCGCTACGAGGAAAAGAAGCTGGGCGACTGCGCCCCGGTGTTCCTCGACTTCGTGCGGGCCTGAGCTCCCCGGGAGTTCGGACCAAAGAAAAAAGGGCGCGGGATGATCCCGCGCCCTTTGTCTTGATCCAGGTCAATCACTCTTCGATCGGCACGCCGTAGAGTTCGAGGCGGTGATCGATCAGCTTGTAGCCGAGCTTCTTGGCGATCGCGTGCTGCAGAGCCTCGATCTCCTCGTCCACGAACTCGACGACCTTGCCGGTCTTCATGTCGATCAGGTGGTCGTGGTGATGGGTCGGCGTCTCTTCGTAGCGCGAACGGCCGTCACGGAAGTCGTGACGCTCGATGATGCCGCTCTCCTCGAACAGGCGAACGGTGCGGTAGACCGTGGCGATCGAGATGTGCGGGTCGATGGCGTGGGCCCGACGGTGCAGCTCCTCGACGTCCGGGTGGTCGTCGGCCGACGACAGTACGCGCGCGATGACCCGACGCTGGTCGGTCATGCGCATGCCTTTTTCGATGCAGAGCTTTTCGAGGCGGTCCAAGGCGGCGTCTCCGTCGGGGATTCGCGGGCACAATAGGCAATCGGTTCCTAAGTGTTAAGCGCCCGCCGCATGACGACGGCGTCCTTCGCGCCGTCGGGGTGGGGATAATAGCCCTTCCTGAGACCCACTTGCGAAAAGCCCGTGGCGCCGTAGAGGCCGATGGCCGCGGCGTTGTCGGCCGCGACCTCCAGGAAGAGGTCGAAGGCCCCCGTCTCGGTCGCGATCCCGGCCGCCATCTCGACCAGGGCCGCGCCCCAGCCGCGCCGGCGAGCGGCCGGGTCTACGGCGATGGTCAGGATCTCGGCCTCGCCGGCGATGGCGCGGCACAGGATGAAGCCGCGCGGCGCCTCCGGCTCGCCCGAAGAGCCGAGCACGGCGAACACGCCGGGCGAGTTCAGCAGGGCCTCGAACTCGGTCGGGGCCCAGGGCCGGTCGAAGGCCTTCTCGTGCAGGTCGGCCAGGTCCCAGCACGCTTCCAATCCGACGGGACGCAGGTTCATGCGGCCGGCATCGTGGCGTAGGGCGCGCGCAGATAAAGCGGCCGGGGCGAATGGGTCGGAGCCGGACGCGCGGCCGCCAGGCGGGCGATGGCCGCAGGGTCGGCGACGGCCAGGTCGAGGCGCGCGGCGTCGGGCAGCACGCCGTCCAGCAGGGTCGCGCCGGTACCCACAAGGGTGGCCGGCCCGCCGGAATAAAGCTCGGCCAGGCGGGCGGTCGCCGAGCCGATGTCGAGGGCGTCGGGGGCCATCAGGGCGGTCCCGCCGTCGAAGACCTGCAGGTAGACCTGGCCCATCTTGGCGTCGAGGGCGGCGGCGACGAAGCCGGACGCCCCCGAGGAGGCCGCCAGGGCCTCCAGGCTGTTGATCCCGACGCAGGGGATGCCAAGGGCCTGCGCCAGGCCCTTGGCGAAGGACAGGCCCACGCGCAGGCCGGTGAACGAGCCGGGGCCGACGGTGACGGCGATGCGGTCGAGATCGGCGAAGGCGATCCCGGCCTCGGCGGCGATCTCCTTGGCCAGGGGCGCGATGCGCTCCTGGTGGCCGCGGGTCATGGGTTCGCTGCGGGCGGCCAGGACGCGGCCGTCCTCGATCACGGCGACCGACGAGGCCGCCAGGCAGGTGTCGACGGAAAGAACGCGCAAGATCAGGCGGCCCCGACCTGGGCGGTCTCGGCCGGACGCCAGACGAATTCGTTGAGCTGGGCCTTGGCCTTCAGCGTCGCCTCGTCGGGCACGCCGCCCTTGGTCCAGCCGGGCACGCCGAAGACGTAGGAGACCGTCGGGGCCTCGGGGCGCACGCAAACGGTTTGGTTGACGGTGCGGCCCTCGCCGGCCCGGCACTGGCCCGTGGTGAAGCCCAGGGCGGCCCACTTGGCCAGCAGGCTCTCGCCCTTGGGACCGCGCACGTCGCCAGCGGCCAGGCGGATCTCGGCGATGCCGCCGTCGGCGCCCTTGCCGATCTCCAGCAGCGGGACGTTGTCCTGCTCGACGGTGATGATCGGCCCGGGCGGGCCGTCGCCGACGTGGATGAAGGCGCTCTTGACCACGGCCTTGGGGAACAGGGCCTGGATCGTCGCCTGGTCGAAGGCGGTGGCGGCGGTGATGGGGCCCACGCCCGCGGCGCCCACCTGCAGCGGGCCGCCCGTATAGGGGGTGATCCTGATCACGGCCTGGCCGTCGGCCGGCTTGGCCGCTTGCGGCGCGGCCGCGTCGGGCTTGCCCGAGGACTGGGCGGGGGTCTTTTCGGCGGGGCCGCAGGCGGCCAGCAGGGCCAGCGGCGCGGCGATGAGCGCGAGACGGAGGGTCATGCCGTGGTTCTAGCGCGCCCTCCCCTCGCCGTCATCGCCCGGCTTCACGGGCGATGACCAGAAGGCCCCGGATCAGAGGATCTGGGCGGCTTCCTCGAAGTCCAGGCGCGGGTTGCGCGGGAACAGGCCCTCGTCGGTGCCGTAGCCGATCGAGGCGATGAAGTTGCTCTTGATGTTGGTGCCCTCGAAGAAGGCCGCGTCGACGCCGGCGTTGTCGAAGCCCGACATCGGACCGACGTCCAGGCCAAGCGCCCGAGCCGCCAGGATGAAGTAGCCGCCCTGCAGCGAGCTGTTGCGCAGCGCGCCCCATTCCTTGGCGACCGGATCGCTGAACCAGTTCTTGGCGCCCGGGGCGTGCGGGAACAGCTTGTCGAGGGTCTCGGGGAAATCGAGGTCGTAGCCGACGATGACGGTGACCGGCGCGGCCAGGATCTTCGGGGCGTTGGAGCCCGACGACAGGGCGGCCAGCTTTTCCTTGGCTTCCGGGCTGGTCACGAAGATGAAACGGGCCGGGGTGGCGTTGGCGGCGGTCGGGCCGAACTTCACCAGGTGGTACAGTTCGCGCAGCACCGCTTCCGGCACGGGGTCGGACTTCCAGCCGTTGCGCGTGCGCGCCTCGGTGAACAGCTGGGCGAGAGCGGCGGTGTCGAGCTTGGACATCAGCGATCCTTATAGGAAACCATAATCGCAACTTATGTAGTTACAGTATGGGGATCCCGACGGATCGCGCAAGGCGCCCGGGGCCGAAAAGCAGCCCCGGGACCGGGAAGATCAGAGCGTCTGCTCGACCCGGGTCACTTCCGGCACGTAGTGCTTGAGCATGTTCTCGACCCCCGACTTCAGCGTCGCCGACGACGAGGGGCAGCCCGAGCAGGCGCCGCGCATGTGCAGCCAGACGACGCCGGTGGCCGGCTCGAAGCGGCTGAAGACGATGTCGCCGCCGTCCTGGGCCACGGCCGGACGGATGCGGGTGTCGAGCAGTTCCTTGATCTCGGAGACGATCTGGGCGGCTTCGTCGTCGTAGACGCCGTCCTCGTCGTGGCCGCCGGCGGCCTCCTCGCTCACCAGCAGCGGGCGGCCGCTGGTGAAGTGATCCATGATCGCCGCCAGGATCGGGGCCTTCAGGTGCGGCCACTGGGCGTCCTCGCCCTTGGTCACCGTCAGGAAGTCCGGACCGAAGAACACCCGCGTCACGTCGCCGAGGCGGAACAGGGCGTCGGCCAGCGGCGAGGCCTCGCCCTCCTCGGGGGTGCGGAATTCCCGCGCGCCGTCCACCAGGACCTCGCGGCCGGGGAGGAACTTCAGCACGTCGGGATTGGGCGTGGTTTCGGTCTGGATGAACATGCCGGACATGTGGCCCTTGCGAGGGCGGAGAGCAAGACCCGCCTTGTTTCACCTTCTCCCAGAGGGAGAAGGAGGGGCCCGCCGCGCAGCGGTGGGAGGATGAGGGGTTACGAAGCTGACCGGCGTGCCGGCACGACGTCAGACGCCGTCACCCCTCACCCTCCCAGGCTATCGCCTGGGCCCCGCCCTCTCCCCTCCGGGAGAGGGATATTCCTTACGCGCCCCAGAAGCCGACCAGCTTCTTGGTCTCGGCCACGACCGGATCGGCCACGGCGCGGGCGCGCTCGGCGCCGTCCTTGAGGATGGCGTCGATCTGGGCCGGGTCGCCGGTCAGCTCGCGCATGCGCGCGCCGATCGGGCTCATGACCTCGACCGCCAGCTCGGCCAGGGCCGGCTTGAACGTGCCGAAGCCCTTGCCGCCGAACTCCTCGATGACCTTGGCGCGGGTGGTGCTCGACAGGGCCGCGTAGATGTCCACGAGGTTGCGGGCTTCCGGACGCTCGGCCAGGCCTTCGACGGTTTCCGGCAGCGGCTCGGGATCGGTCTTGGCCTTGCGGATCTTGGCGGCGATGGCGTCGGCGTCGTCCATCAGGTTGATGCGCGAGGCGTCCGACGGGTCGGACTTGCTCATCTTGGCCGTGCCGTCGCGCAGGCTCATGACGCGGGTGGCGGGACCCTCGATCACCGGCTCGGTGACCGGGAAGAAGGCCGGCTGGCCGCCCGGGGCGCCGAAGTCGTTGTTGAACTTCTGGGCGATGTCGCGGGTCAGTTCCAGGTGCTGCTTCTGGTCCTCGCCCACCGGCACGTGGGTGGCCTTGTAGAGCAGGATGTCGGCGGCCTGCAGCACCGGGTAGGTGTAGAGGCCTACCGAGCTGCGCTCCTTGTGCTTGCCGCTCTTTTCCTTGAACTGGGTCATGCGGTCGAGCCAGCCCAGGCGCGCCACGCAGTTGAAGATCCAGGCGAGTTCCGCGTGGGCCGGCACGGCCGACTGCGGGAAGATCGTCGCCTTCTTGGGGTCCAGGCCCGCGGCGATGTAGGCGCAGGCGATCTCGCGGGTCTGCTGGGCCAACACCGCCGGGTCCTGCCAGACGGTGATGGCGTGCATGTCGGCGACGAAGATGAAGGGCTCTTCGTCCTGGATGTCGACGAAGCGCTTGAGGGCGCCGAGATAGTTGCCCAGGTGCAGGGCCCCGGAGGCCTGGATCCCGGACAGGATGCGCTTGGGACCCGCGTAGGCGACGGGAGCTTGGTCGGTCATGGCTTCAGCCTTGGATGTCGGAAACGGTCGGAATGGCGGCGCGCACGAGGGCGCGGGCCGCGTCCGCAGACGCGGCGATCGGGTTCAGCGGAAGCTGCGCCATCGCGGCGCGAGGGAACCGATCAAAGCCATGGGCATGCTCGTTACCGTCCCCGCGCCCTTGCGACAAGGCTCTAGGTCGCCTTGCCGCGCCGCAGGGCGGCCTTCAGCTCGCTCGGCTTGACCCCGCCGAACAGGAACAGCAGCGGGAAATAGAGGCCGCCGCCGACAAGGACGGTCAGGACGAGGGCGACTTCCTTGGCGCCGATCACATGGCCGCGCAGGCCCAGCGCCTCCAGTGGCGCCTCGATCAGCGGCCGCCAGTGCGAGGCCGCCGCCAGGACGAGGCCCATGCCGACGCTGGCCAGCAGGATGCGGGTCACCCGCGACCAGGTCTGGCCCGACGGGCCGTAGTGGCCCTTGCGCCAGAGGGTGAAGGCCATCTGACCGACATTGAGCCACGAGGCAATGGCGGTCGCTGCGGCGATGCCCTTCACGCCCACCAGATTGAACAGCACGATGCCGAAGGCGATGTTCACCGCCACCGAGATCAGGGCGAACCGCATCGGCGTCTTGGTGTCGCCGCGCGCGAAGAAGGCCCGCGAATAGAGCTGCTGCAGCACGAAGGCCGGGGTGCCCAGGCCGTAGAAGAATAGCGCCGACGCCGTCTGGCTGGCGTCGAAGGCGGTGAACTCGCCGCGGGTGTAGAGACCGTCCGACAGGAAGCCGGGCATGGCCACCAGTGCCGCGGCGGCCGGCAGGGTGAAGGCCAGTGCGAGCGCGATGGCCTGATCCATGGCGCTCTGGGCGTCATCGCCGTCGCCGGTGTTCACGGCGCGCGCCAGGCGCGGCAGCAGGGCCACGCCGATGGCCACGCCCACCAGGCCCAGCGGCAGCTGATAGAGCCGGTCGGCCGTCGCCAGCCAGGTGCGGCCGCCGGGGACGTGGCTGGCCAGGTTGCCGGAGATGAAGATGTTGACCTGGGTCGCGCTGGCCGCCAGGGCGCCGGGAATGGCCTTGCCGATCAGGGCCTTCACCTCGGGCGTCAGGCGCGGCAGCCGCCAGTGGACCTTGGCGCCGGACTTGTTGACGCCCCAGACCAGCAGGGCCGCCTGGGCGACGCCGGCGACGATCACGCCCACCGAGCCCCAGGTGGCGGCCGAGACGGCGTTGGTCTGCGGCAGGATGAAGATCAGGGTGGCGATGTTCAGCAGCACCGGCGCGCCGGCCGACAGGATGAACTTGTCGCGGGCGTTCAGCACGCCCGACAGGTGCGCCACGATGGCCATGCACGGCAGGTAGGGCATGGTGATCTGGGTCAGCACCACGGCCAGCTTGTACTTGGCCGGGTCGGCGGCGAAGCCGGGGCTGATCAGCATCATCAGCCAGGGCATGGCCAGCTGACAGATCACGGTGATGATGATGGTGGCGGCCGCCAGGGTGGCCATGGCGTCGGCGGCCAGGATGTCGGCCTTCTCCTCGCCGTCCTCCTGCAGCGACTTGGCGTAGGCCGGCACGAAGGCGGCCGCGAAGGCGCCCTCGGCGAAGAAGCGGCGGAAGAGGTTGGGGAAGGCCAGCGCCGTGTTGAACGCGTCGGCGGCCGGCGTGGCGCTGGCCCCCATGCGGTAGGAAATCGCGAGATCGCGCACGAAGCCCATCAGCCGGCTGACCAGGGTCAGGCCGGAATAGATCATCGACGACTTGAGCAGGCCTCCACCCTTCTTGGCGGGCGGGGCGGACGTCGGTTCGGGCGCGGCGGAGGTGTCGGTCACGTCCGGCTTCTGGGCGCTGCGCGTGAGGGCGTCAAGCAGGCGCGCGCGCCTGCATCGAGGTTTGACGGAAAGTGCATGCCTCGCCTACGGCGAGCCCCCTCCGGTCCTCCGAGCCACCTCCCCGGAGGGAGAGGATCTGAGGCGCAGGATGCTCCCCCTCTGGGGGAGCTGTCGCGTAGCGACTGAGGGGGGCCTTCGCCTACAGCCCCAGCCGTCGCGCCCGTCCGGCGATCTGCAGGGCCAGGCGTTCGGCGATCAGCTGGTCAGGAGACCCCGAGGTCTTGCAGGCCTTGTCGGCGACCAGGATGTCCTGCTGCACGGTCAGAAGATGTTCGAGCGTCCAGGCCCGGGCCTGGCGCAGGAACTCGCGTTCGGTCTTCCAGAACACGCCCGAGGCCTTGGCGGCCGCGCCCAGGTCGACGCCGTTCTTGTGCAGGGTCAGGGTGCGGCGCAGGCGGCCCAGATAGTAGCCCATGGCCCGCACGGCGGCCGGACCGCCCTCGCCTTCCTGGGCGGCGCGACGCAGGCCCGCCTGGGCCGCGCCGATCTTGCCGCCGAAGGCGTCAGCGGCGGCGTCGCTGAGCGAGGCCTCGGGCTCGACGCCGAGGAAGTCGGTCAGGTCGGCGGGCGTGGCGACCACGCCGCTGTTGGGACCCAGATAGAGGGCCAGCCGCTCGATCTCGGCGCGGGCGACGCCGCGCTCCTTGGGCAGGCGGTTGACGAACAGGTCCAGCGCCTCGCCGTTCAGGCTGACGCCGTCGCGCGAAAGCGCGTCGCGGGTCAGGCGCGCCATGTCGCCGACCTCGTCCTCGTAACAGGGAATGACGTAGCAGCCGTTGGCCTTCTCGCCCGTCTTGCGCAGGGCGGAGTCGCGGCCCAGGGCCCCGGCCTCGACCAGGAAGAAGGCCTCGGGGTTCAGCCGGCCTTCGACATGGGCGGTAAGCGCCTCGGCGGCCTGCTTGTCGGGACCGGCCTTCTCGCCCATCAGCCGCAGGCGCACGAGCCGCTTGCCGCCCATCATCGACAGGGCGGCGAGCTCGTCTTCAAGACGGCCGGGCTGGCTGTCGAGGTCGCCCTCGGTCAGCAAGGCGGTGTCGAAGGGGTCGTCGGGCCGCTCGACCACCTTGTGGGCGAGCTGGGTGGCGCGGTCGCGCACCACGCCGCGGTCCTTGCCGTAGATGACGACGGCGCGGACGTCGGGGGTCGGGTCCTTCAGGAACCGCTCGACGTCCTGCCGCTTGGAAAGGATGGCCACGTGATCAGGCGGGCGCCTTGCCGGCCAGCCAGGCGGCCAGGTCCAGCTGGATCTTGCGGGCGACCTCGGCGGCGGCGCGCTCCTGGCCGTCCTGCTGGGCGGCGATGGCGGCGTAGGGCTGGTCGGCGGAGTCGTAGGTGACCACCGCCGTCGCGACGCCCTTGCGCACTTCCGAGCCCGTCGTCGTGTCGGTGAGCTTCCACTCGACCTTCATGTTGAGCTCGTAGCGGTTGGCCACGTTGTCGACGCGCACGCCGCGGGCGAAGCGCTTCTCCTCGACCTTGTAGGTCAGGCGGTGCGAGGCCAGCACGTTGGGATCACGCGCCAGGGCGTCGTCCAGCTGCTCGCGCAGCAGGTAGCCGGCGCGGCCGTCGGCCGCCACCACCTCGATCGCGCCCAGGCCGCCGGTGACGCCGTGCTGGCCATAGAGCGGGGTGAAGCCGCAGGCCGACAGGGCGAGGGTCGAAAGCAGGGCGGCGGCCGCCAGGAGACGCTTCATGGATCAGTTCGCCACGATGTTGACGATGCGGTCTTTGACCACGATCACCTTGCGGACCGTGACGCCCTCAAGGTGGGCCATGACGGCAGGATCCGCCAGAGCGATTTTCTGCACCTCGTCATCCGGGGCGCCGGCCTTGACCTTGATCTCGCCGCGGCGCTTGCCGTTGATCTGGATCGGCAGCACGCGCTCGTCGTCGGCGGCCAGGGCCGGATCGGCCTTGGGCCACGGGGCGTCGACCACCATGCCGTCACGACCCAGGCGCACCCAGGCCTCCTCGGCCAGGTGGGGGGTGAACGGCGCGACCAGGCGGGCCAGGATGTCCAGCGCCTCGGCGCGGGCGGCCAGCACGGCGTTCGAACCGCCTTCGGCCGGGGCGACCTTCAGGGCGTTCAGGAACTCGTACAGGCGCGCCACGCCGCTGTTGAAGCGGAAGCCCTCGATGCTGTCGGTGACGAAGCCGATCAGCTTATGGGCCGCCTTGCGCAGGGCCAGGGCCGTCTCGTCGGCGTCGTCGTGGGCGAAGTCGCCGGCCGGCTGGCTGTCGAACTCGTTCCACAGGCGGTGGGTGAAGCGCCACGAGCCCTCGACGCCCGAATTGCTCCACTGAACGTCGCGCTCGGGCGGGCTGTCGCTCATCACGAACAGGCGCGCGGCGTCGACGCCGTAGGCCTCGAAGATGTCTTCCGGCGCGACGACGTTCTTCTTGGACTTCGACATCTTCTCGATGTCGCCGATGACGATCGGCGCGCCGGTCTTGGCGTGCTTGGCCGTGCGGACATTGCCCTCGGCGGTGATCACCACGTCCGACGGCTCGACCCAGTCGCCGGCCTCGTCCTTGTAGGCCTCGTGGGTGACCATGCCCTGCGTGAACAGGCCGGCGAACGGCTCGTCCACCGACAGCAGGCCCTCGTCCTTCAGCGCCTTGGTGATGAAGCGGGCGTACAGCAGGTGCAGCACGGCGTGCTCGACGCCGCCGATGTACTGGTCGACCGGCATCCAGTGGTCGGCGCAGGTCTTGTCGATCGGCTCGGCGGCGGTCGGGTCGGTGAAGCGGGCGAAGTACCAGCTGCTGTCGACGAAGGTGTCCAGCGTGTCGGTCTCGCGCTCGGCCGGGGCGCCGCACGACGGACAGTTGACGTGCTTCCAGGTCGGGTGCCGCACCAGCGGGTTGCCCGGCTTGTTGGGATCGAAGGTGACGTCCTCGGGCAACACGACCGGCAGCTGGTCTTCCGGCACGGCGACGGGGCCGCAGGCCTGGCAGTGGATCACCGGGATCGGGCAGCCCCAGTAGCGCTGGCGCGAGACGCCCCAGTCGCGCAGGCGATAGACGGTCGCGCCCTGGCCCTGGCCGGCGGCCTCGATGCGGGCGACGGCCTCGGTCTTGGCGGCCTCGACCTCCATCCCGTCCAGGAACTCGGAGTTGAAGATCTTGCCGGGGCCGACATAGGCCTCCTTGCCGACCGTGAACTCGGCCGGATCCGCGCCCGGCGGCAGCACCACCGGCAGCACCGGCAGGTCGTACTTGCGGGCGAAGTCCAGGTCGCGCTGGTCGTGGGCCGGGCAGGCGAAGATCGCGCCGGTGCCGTAGTCCATCAGGATGAAGTTGGCGATCCACACCGGCAGGGTGATCGACGGGTCCAGCGGGTGCTTCACCCGCAGGCCGGTGTCGCGGCCCAGCTTCTCGGCGCCCTCGATGTCGGCCTCCGAGGTGCCGCCCTTGCGGCACTCGGCGATGAAGGCCTGCAGGTCGGGGTTCTCGACCGCCAGCTGCTCGGCCAGCGGGTGCTCTGGGGCGATGCCCACGAAGCTGGCGCCGAACAGGGTGTCGGGACGGGTGGTGTAGACTTCCAGGCCCTCGGCCAGGCCGTCGGGCGCTTCGCCCTCAAACTGGAACTTGAAGCGCAGGCCCGTGGACCGGCCGATCCAGTTCTCCTGCATGATGCGGACCTTCTCGGGCCAGCGATCCAGGGTCTTCAGGCCGTCGATCAGGGCGTCGGCGTAGTCGGTGATGCGCAGGAACCACTGGGTCAGCTTGCGCTTCTCGACGGTCGCGCCCGAACGCCAGCCCTTGCCGTCGATCACCTGCTCGTTGGCCAGCACGGTCATGTCGACCGGGTCCCAGTTGACCGAGGCTTCCTTGCGGTAGACCAGGCCGCGCTTCAGCAGGCGCAGGAACCAGGCCTGCTGCTTGCCGTAATATTCCGGGTCGCAGGTGGCGAACTCGCGCGACCAGTCGACCGACAGGCCCAGAGCCTTCAGCTGTTCGCGCATCGAGGCGATGTTGTCGTAGGTCCAGCCCTTGGGGTGGACGCCGCGCTCCATGGCCGCGTTCTCGGCGGGCATGCCGAAGGCGTCCCAGCCCATCGGGTGCAGCACGTTGAAGCCCTGGGCGCGCTTGTAGCGGGCCACGACGTCGCCCATGGCGTAGTTGCGCACATGGCCCATGTGGATGCGCCCCGACGGATAGGGGAACATCTCGAGCACGTAGTACTTCGGACGCGCGTCGGGAGCGATCGGCGTCAGGAAGGTGTTGGCGTTCGCCCAGGCGGCGCGCCACTTCGGCTCGGTGTCTTTGGGATTGTAGCGGGCCATGGAAACCAGAAGAGCTAGCGGACAGGGCGCGTAGGGCGCGCCAGGGTTAAGTGTGAGCGGTTAACCCGCTCGGGCGCGCTCCAACGCTTAACAAGAGACGCGTTCCGCAATGCTCATAAGCGGTTTCGCGGCCGGGGCGCGCCTAAATATGCGAACGGGAGCCCCTTGTCGCCAGACGAGGGGCTCCCGCGCGGATCCTTCGGGACTTTAAAGGGCCCCTAGTTCCGGATGTTCGAGAGGCGAAGCTGACGCGCGCGGGTCAGGATGGCGTTCTCGATGTCGGTCGCCGTCTGGTCGGAGGCGGCCGTGTCGACCCAGGCGCCCGAGGCGTCCTTGGCCTGCTTGAAGATCGTGACGTTCAGGCCGTCGGCGCGCAGGCGCGTGTCCAGGATGTAGACGGTGGCCTTGAAGCGCTCGTCCGGCTTTTCCGGATTGATGTACCAGTCGGTGACGATCACGCCGCCGTACGGGTCGGCCGAGGCCAGCGGCATGAAGGCCAGGGTGTCCAGCGACGCGCGCCACAGGAAACCGTTGACGCCGATCGAGCCTTCGCTCGTGGCGGCCTTCGGGCTCTTCTTGAACAGGCCGAAGGGCTGGAAACCGGGCTCTTCGCTCTGGCTGGTGAAGGTCTTGGGCGGCTTGTTGCTGCTGCACGCGCCCACGCCGAGAACCGACAGAGCCAGCACGCCGGCGGCGACGCCGCGCAACATGGACCCACGCTCAAACGCCATAGTACCTCGCTCCAAAAATCTGCCGGCGCGTGCGCGCAGCCCAGGCGCGCCCCCGCAGCCGGAACGGCTCTATAGCATGGCCGCGCTGCGTCAAAACAGGAATCGCGTGACATGGCCGCCACAGGCGCCGCTTGAATCGTAACCTGCGACGATCAGCGTGATCCAAGCCCTGTTGACCGCGTTGTACCAAGGCCTTTATTCGGCTTTCAGGGTGTCCGTACCTATATAGGGTTCGGGCAGGGGTTATTTTTGGGGAATGGGTGTCGAGTGACGAAGGTCGCGACGCAATTCGTATTGGCGGGCGCCGCCGCGCTGATCCTGACCGGATCGGCTTCGCTGGCTCATGCCCAGACCAAGACCCGCACGGCTCCGGCCACCGCCGACTTCACGGTGAAGAACGACTTCACCGGGGCGCAAGGCGCGCCGTTCAGCCCGCAGAACCCCAAGAAGACCCTCGAATTCGACGCCCGCAAGGGCAAGTGGGGCCTCAAGCTCGACCTCGACCAGCCGGTCGGCCGCGAGATGGAGCTCAAGGACGTCCAGGCCGGGGCCTACTACAAGGTCACCCCGTCGATCCGCGTCGGCGGCGCCGTGGCCCTGGGCGAGAACAACCCCGTGGCCGCCGCTCGCAAGAACGAAACCCGCGAGCCCACGCCGCGCGTGAAGCTGGAAACGGCGTTCAAGTTCTGATCCTCGGCGCTCAGGCGCCGAACCCTTCGATCCCCGCCAGGCCATAGACGCCCGCGCCGACCAGCGCGTCGGCGGTTTTCGCGTTGACGCCGCCCAGGGCGTAGACCGGCAGGGCCGCGTCCGCCGCGATGGCCGCCAGCCCCGCCGCGCCCAGCGGCTTTCCGGCCGACGGACTGTTGCTGGGGAATACCGGCGAGACCACCACCGCCTCGACCCCGCCGCGCCGCGCCGCGCCCACGGCCGCGGCATCATGCGCCGCCGCCGTGATCCGCCAGGCGGGATGCGCCAGACGGATCTCCGGCGCGCTCTGCGCCAGGCGCTGTGGCAGGTGGACGCCGTGCGCCCCGATCGCCTCGGCCAGGGCCGGATCGGCGCCGGCCAGCAGCAGCAGGCCCCGCGCCCGGGCGATTGCGGCCAGGCGGAGGCCGCACTCGATCGCGTCGGGCGTCTCGAAGGGCCGGTAGACGATCCCGGCGCCCGCCGGCAGACGCTCGGCGACGGCCTCCGGGTCTGGAACCCGCAAGGGATCGGTGAAAAACAGCAGACGCGGCAGGGGATCGCCCGGCCAGACCCATGGGCGAAGCCGCGCGGCCGTTCTAGAGAGGGTCTCCAGACTGCCTGTTTCCTGGTCCGACATGTCGCAAGCCCTGAACGCCATCCGATCCCGCATCGCCGCCGCCGCCCTCGCGGCCGGCCGCGCCGCCGACGCCGTCCAGCTGGTGGCGGTGTCGAAGCTGCAGCCCTGGGAGCATATCGCCCCTGTGTTCGACGCAGGCCAGCGGGTTTTCGGCGAGAACCGCGTGCAGGAGGCCAAGGAACGCTGGACGCCGCTGCGCGACCAGATCGAGCTGCGCCTGATCGGTCCGCTACAGACCAACAAGGCCCGCGACGCCGTGGCCTTCTTCGACGTGATCGAGACCCTGGACCGGGAAAAGCTGGCCCGGGTGCTGGCCGACGAGGTCCAGGCGCAGGGGAGGGCCCCGCGCCTCCATGTCCAGGTCAACACCGGGCAGGAACCGCAGAAGGCCGGCGTGACGCCCGCCGAAGCCGACGCCTTCATCGCCGCCTGTCGGGGCCCCTACGGCCTGACGATCGAGGGCCTGATGTGCATCCCGCCCGCCGACGAGGACCCGGCGCCGCATTTCCGGATGCTGGCCGACATCGCCGCGCGCAACGGGCTGGACAAGCTGTCGATGGGCATGAGCGACGACTTCGAGACCGCCGTCGCCTACGGCGCGACCTCGGTGCGGGTGGGCTCGGCGCTGTTCGGGACGCGGTAAGCGCCCCCCCTCAGTCGGCTTCGCCGACAGCTCCCCCAGAGGGGGAGCATCTGCGTGGATAGATCCTCCCCCTCTGGGGGAGGTGGCCCGGAGGGCCGGAGGGGGTCCTACCCCTCCGAAATCCCGATCGCATCGCCCGGCTGGGCCTTTTCCAGCAGCGCCTCGATATCCGTCCGCGCCAGGGCCACGCAGCCTTCGGTGCCGGGATAGCCCTCGCGCGCCAGGTGCAGGAAGATCGCCGAGCCCATCCCTGGAACCGGCGGGTCGTCGTTGTGGGCCAGGATCCCCACCAGGTCGTAGACGCCGTCGTCGCGCCACATGCGCTCGGCGCTTGCGGGATAGGGCAGCTTGACCGGGCGGTTGTAGTTCGGGTCGCCGGGCGCGTCGCACCAGCCGTCGTCGGGGGCGATCGGCGCGACGGGCAGGGCCGTCCTGGGGCCGTCGGGATAGACGTCGGGACGGTAGAGCACCTGGCGGATGGCCCAGGCTCCCAGCGGGCTCCTGTTGTCGCCCTCGCGCTTTTCGGCGGCGGCGATGACGCCGGCCTTGCCCAGCGCGCAGCGCACGATGCGGCCGTCGCCGAGGTCGATGACAGCCCCGTTTTGGGCCGAACGCGCCTGGAAGATCATCGCAAACCCTGCTCCCGCAAGCCCGCGCCCCTTGGCGCCGGGCCTCGTAGCGGTCATGTTCCGCCTCATGGCGCAACGCAAGACCCTGCTTCTCATCGACGACGACGACGACCTGCGCGGCGCTTTGGCCGAGCAGCTGGCCCTGCACGAGGAGTTCGCCGTGGCCGAGTGCCCGACCGCCGGCGAAGGCGTGCGGCAGGCCCGCGAGATCAAGCCGGACCTGATCCTGCTCGACGTCGACCTGCCCGACATGGACGGCCGCGAGGCCTGCCGGCTGATGCGCAAGAACGGCGTCACCGCGCCGGTGATCATGCTCACCGCCGCCGCCAGCGACAGCGACACCATCCTGGGCCTGGAATCGGGCGCCAACGACTACGTCACCAAGCCCTTCCGCTTCGGCGTGCTGCTGGCCCGCATCCGCGCCCAGCTGCGCAGCTACGAGGCCTCGGAAGACGCGCTGTTCCGCATCGGTCCCTACGAGTTCCGCCCCTCGGCCAAGCTGCTCGTCGACGACAAGCAGAAGAAGGTGCGGCTGACCGAGAAGGAAACCAACATCCTGAAGTACCTCTACCGCGCCGGCTCCAAGCCGGTGTCGCGCGAGGAGTTGCTGACCGAGGTCTGGGGCTACAACGCCGGCGTCACCACCCACACGCTGGAAACCCACGTCTATCGCCTGCGCCAGAAGATCGAGCCCGATCCGGCCACGGCGCGGATCCTGATCACCGAGGCGGGCGGCTACCGGCTGCAGCCGTAGCCCCCGAGGGGATCCAAAAAGAAAGGCCCGGAGCATCGCTGCTCCGGGCCTTCTTCGTTTTCGGGCGGATCAGCCTGAAATCAGGCGTTGCCGACCTGGCCGGCGTCGGCCTGGGCCTTGCGCGCGGCGTAGACGCCGGCGAAGTCGATCGGGTCGATCAGGAAGGGCGGGAAGCCGCCTTCGCTGGTGACGTCGGCGATCAGGCGACGGGCGAACGGGAACAGGAAGCGCGGGCACTCGATCAGCAGGACCTGCTCGAGGGCTTCTTCCGGCACGCCGGCGATCTGGAACAGGCCGCCGTAGACGACTTCGACGTGGAACACCGCCTGGCCGTCGCGCTCGGCGCGGGCCGACAGCTTCAGGTCGACTTCGAACAGGCCGTCGGCGCGACCGCGCGCGTTCATCTCGACGCCCATGTCGATGGCCGGCTGGCTGGCCGAGGCGCGGAGCGAGTCCGGCGCGAGCGGGTTTTCGAACGAGAGGTCGCGAACAAACTGGGCGACGATGCGGATGCCGGCGGCGGCCGCTTCGTTGTCGTCCTGGGCGGCGGGCGGAGCGCCGTTGGTATCGGTCATGAAGGGTTTTTCCATACTCGGCGCGGCATATCGGCCGTTAGGCGTGAGCGGCGCTGCTAACATGCGGGAGAACGCCGTGCAACGTCAGGCGCCTGACGCGGGCGGTCGCTTGGCCTATATAGGAAGGCTGTCGTCTCAATCGACGGCCCCGATGCGGAACTTGTCGTGCTTGAACTGATCGTCTTCGCGGTGCTCGCCGCCGTCGTCCTCTACCAGCTCTACGCCACTCTCGGTCGCCGGGTGGGGCGTCAGCCCGAGGACACGCCCGCCCCCGTGGCCGCCCCGGCCGCCACCCGCCCGGCCGACAGCGCCGAGGCGGCGCTGCCCGTCAACGCCACGGGCCTGGCCGCCCTGCGCGCGCGCCAGCCGGACTTCGATCCCGCCCGCTTCCTGTCGGGCGCCCGCTACGCCTACGAGATGATCCTCAAGGCCTTCGCCGCCGGCGACCGCGAGGCGCTGAAGCCGCTGCTGGCGGCCGACGTGATGGCCAATTTCGAAGGCGCCATGGCCGCTCGCGAGGCGGAAGGGCGCACCGAGAGCGTCGAGCTGCTGGCCCAGCCACGCATGGACCTCGACAGCGCCGAGGTGCAGGGCGACACCGCCCGCGCCGTGGTGCGGATCCTGGCCGAGGTGCGCACGCGCTCGACCAGCGCCGCCGGCGAGGCGGTCGACGACCGCCGCACCGCCGACCTGTGGACCTTCGAGCGCGACCTCAAGAGCCGCGACCCCAACTGGACCCTGGTGCGCGTCGCGGTCGCCGAAGCCTGATGCTGCGTTCCGTCCTGACGCTCGCGGCGGCCGCCCTGGTGCTGGCCGCCTGTACGACGACCGCGCCCCCGCCTCCGGCCACGCCGACGCCTCCGGTCCAGACCCCGACCACCCCGCCGCCGCAACCGACCCAGCCGACGACGCCGTCGCCGGCGAGCTTTTCGACGCTGCAGGGCTGGAACGAGGAAGACCACGCCGCCGCCCTGCAAGCCTTCCGCGAGACCTGCGGCGTCGCCAAGGATCCGGCCACGGCCGAGGTCTGCCGCCGGGCCAAGGCCGCCGGTCCCGTCGACGACGCCCGCGCCCGCCAGTTCCTGGAAGCCAATTTCCGCCCCGAGGCCGTGTCGGGCCAGGGCCTGCTGACCGCCTATTTCGCCCCCGAGTACGAAGCCCGCATGTCGCGTTCGGCCGAGTTCAGCGCCCCGATGCGCGGCCGTCCGGCCGACCTGGCCATGCTGGACCTGGGCGCCTTCGACCCCAGCCTGAAGGGCAAGACCGTGGTCGGCCGCGCCGCCGGCGGGACCTTCGTGCCCTATGACGACCGCGCCGCCATCGAGGCCTCGCCGCTGGACCGGCCGCTGGCCTGGATGCGGCCCGAGGACCTCTTCTTCCTGCAGATCCAGGGTTCGGGCGTCCTGACCCTGCCCGACGGCCGCCGCGTGCGCGCCGCCTTCGCCGCCCACAACGGCAAGACCTTCGTCGGCATCGCCACGCCCATGCGCGACCAGGGCCTGCTCTCCGACGGCAACACCTCGGGCGAGGCGATCCGCGGCTGGCTGGCGGCCAATCGCGGCCCCAAGGCCGATGCGATCATGCAGCTGAACCCGCGCTACGTGTTCTTCCAGACCCTGCCCGACGACGGCCGCCAGGCCACGGGCGCGGCCAACGTGCCGCTGCCGGCCGGCCGCGCCATCGCCGTCGACCCCAGCCAGCACGCCATGGGCGGCCTCTACTGGATCGACGCCAGCGCCCCGAAGCTGGCCGGCGCCTTCCCGACCTATCGCCGCGCCGTGGTGGCGCTGGACACCGGCGGGGCGATCAAGGGCCAGGTGCGGGCCGACCTCTACATGGGCACCGGCCAGGCGGCCGGGACCGAGGCCGGCCGCGTGCGCCACGACCTGCGCCTGTGGCGGCTGGTCCCCCAGATCCAGCCCTAGCGCCATGAGCAAGCGGCGGCCGCCGGAAGACGATGGCCAGCGCCTCTGGCGGCTGGTGGCCTCGACCGTGACCGGTCGCGCGCCCGAGAAGGCGCTGAAGATGCGCGACAAGGCCCGGATCCGCCCCGGCAAGGCCGAGCTGCTGGCCCATGCCGCGGACGTCGAGCCGCCCACGCACCTGGCCTCGGTCGCGCCGCTGCGCATCGATCCGTCCGAGATCAAGGCGTTGAAGCCGAAGCCTGCGCCCAAACCGCCGCCCGAGGGCATCGAGCCCAACCGCCGCCGCCGCATCGTCAAGGCCCACGACCCGATCGGCGCGCGGCTCGACATGCACGGCCTCGACCAGGACCAGGCCCGCGCCACGCTGGAACGGTTCATCCGCCGCGCCTGGGACGAGGGTCACCGGGCGGTGCTGGTGATCACCGGCAAGGGCAAGGTGGGTCACGGCGTCCTTCGCCAGCGCACACCCGAATGGCTGGCCGATCCGGCCCTGCGCGAGATGATCGCCGGGGTGTCGACGGCCGACCAGCGTCACGGCGGCGAGGGGGCGCTGTACGTGGCGCTGAAGCGTAAGGGGTAGGAGACCTACCGATAAGCTCCCGTCATTCCCGCCCTTGTGGCGGGAAACCCTTGTTCAGCTGACACCTGAGACGCCAGCGGACTGCCCGGCAGTCCGCCACTCTCGCCCTTGCGACGGACAGAGGGGTTCCCGCCACAAGGGCGGGAATGACGGATGTTTATTGATAGGCCCTCAGGGGATCGTAAGCCGACCTTCCAGAGATAGATCAGCCGCCTCGCGAAGCCTTTTCGGCATGCCCCGAGGTGCCTTCGCGGGCCTCCAGCTTCTCGGCCACGGCGTCGAGCGACACGCCCGAGGCGGCCATCAGGGCCAGCCAGTGATAGAGCAGGTCGGCGCTTTCCGAGGCCAAGGCCTCGGGCCCCTGGGCCACGGCGGCGATCACCGTCTCGACGGCTTCCTCGCCAAGCTTCTTGGCGGCCAGGGCCGGATCGTTGAGCAGCTTGGCGGTGTAGGACGCGGTCGGGTCGCCGCCCTTACGGCTCTCGACCGTGGCGGCCAGGCGCTGCAGGACCTCGAACAGCCGGCTCATGCGACCGCTCGCGTCGGGTCCAGGCGCACCGGCACGCCGGCGGCGGCCATGGCCTGCTTGGCCTCGCCGATCGAGATCTCGCCGAAGTGGAAGATCGAGGCGGCCAGCACGGCGGCGGCGTGGCCGTCGCGGGCGGCTTCGACCAGATGCTCGGTCCTGCCCGCGCCGCCCGAGGCGATCACCGGCACGTTGACCGCGCCCGTCACGGCCTGGAGGAGGGGGATGTCGTAGCCGATCTTGGCGCCGTCGCGGTCCATCGAGGTCAGCAGGATCTCGCCCGCGCCGCGCTCGACCACCTTGGCGGCCCAGTCGACCACGTCGAGGCCGGTGTCCTTGCGGCCGCCATAGGTCCAGACGTTCCAGCCCGAGCCGTCGGGGCGGGCCTTGGCGTCGATGGCCACCACGACGCACTGAGCTCCAAAAGCATCGGCGCCGGCGGCGATCAGGTCGGGGTTCTCGACGGCCGCGGTGTTGGTCGAGACCTTGTCGGCCCCGGCCAGCAGCAGGCGGCGCATGTCGGACACCTGGCGCACGCCGCCGCCCACCGAGACGGGCATGAAGCAGACCTCGGCGGTGCGCGAGATCACGTCCAGGATCAGGCCGCGGCCCTCGCTGGAGGCGG
The DNA here is from genome assembly GCF_011043625.1 of Caulobacter sp. 602-2. Classification (GTDB taxonomy): domain Bacteria; phylum Pseudomonadota; class Alphaproteobacteria; order Caulobacterales; family Caulobacteraceae; genus Caulobacter. The sequence goes on along the minus strand of NZ_JAAKGT010000004.1, from coordinate 175,936 downwards.
TGATGTCGAGGAACATCAGCTCGTCGGCGCCGGCCGCATCATAGGCCGCGGCCTGTTCGACCGGATCACCGGCGTCGCGCAGGTCGACGAAGTTGACGCCCTTGACGACCCGGCCGTCCTTGACGTCGAGACAAGGGATGATCCGGGTCTTCAGCATCAGGCGGCCGCCGCGACCAGCGCTTCGGCCGGCTTGATCGTGCCGGCGTAGAGCGAGCGGCCCAGGATGGCGCCGGCCACCTCGACGCCCTTGCGGGCCTTCAGGCGCTCGATGTCAGCCACCGAGGCCACGCCGCCCGAGGCGATGACGGGAATGGAGACCGCGTCGGCCAGTTCGCCCACGCCCTCGACGTTGACGCCCGTGAGGGCGCCGTCGCGGCTGATGTCGGTGACGATCAGGGCGGCCACGCCCACGTCCTCGAAGCGCTTGCCCAGGGTGATGGCGTCGATGTCCGACAGGCCGGTCCAGCCGTCGATGGCGACCTTGCCGTCACGCACGTCGACGGCGACGGCGATCTGCTCGGGCCACAGGCGGGCGGCCTTGCGCACCAGGTCCGGATCGTGGACGGCCACGGTGCCCAGGATGACGCGCGACACGCCGGCCTCGATCCAGGCCTCGATGCCTTCGAGCGTGCGGATGCCGCCGCCCAGTTGCACCGGGATCGAGATCGACTCCAGGATCGACTGCACGGCGGCCGTGTTGACCGACTTGCCCTCGATGGCGCCGTTCAGGTCGACGACGTGCAGCCACGAGAAGCCGTCCTTGACGAAGCGCTGGGCCTGGTCGGCCGGGCTGTTGTTGAAGACCGTGGCCTTGTCCATGTCGCCGTGCAGCAGGCGCACGCACTGGCCGTCCTTCAGGTCGATGGCGGGATAGAGGATCATGGGCGCCATTCCAGGAAGTTGGCGAGCAGGGTGAGCCCCGCGGCTTGTGATTTTTCAGGGTGGAATTGTACGCCCGCGACATTCCCCTTGGCCACCGCCGCGACGAACGGGCCGCCGTGGTCGCTGGTCGCCACGACGTCGGCCGGGTCGGCCGCGTCGAGCGCGAAGGAATTGGCGTAGTACATGTGGGCGCCGTCCTCGATGCCCTTAAACAGGGCGTGAGCGCGCGAGAAGGCGATCGCGTTCCAGCCCATGTGCGGGATGGTCAGCGACGGATCGGACGGGGCGAGCTTCTTCACCTGGCCGCCGATCCAGTCGAGGCCCGGCGTGACGCCGAACTCGAGACCTTCGGTGGCCAGCAGCTGGTGTCCCACGCAGATGCCCATGAACGGCGCGCCGCGCTGGTGCACGGCCTCGTTCATGGCGTCGAAGACGCCCGAGGCGTCCAGGCCCGCGCGGCAAGAGGCGAAGGCGCCGACGCCGGGCAGGAACACCCGGTCGGCCTTGGCCACGATGTCGGGGTCGGCGGTGACGACGATGGAGGCGGCGACGCCGCGCCGGCGGGCGGCCTCGTTCAGGGCCTTCTCCGCCGATCGCAGGTTGCCCGACCCGTAGTCGATCAGGGCGAGAGTTTGCATGGAGCCTACAGCACGCCCTTGGTCGACGGCGCCTGGCCGCCGGTCTTCGGATCGAACTCCACCGCCTGACGCAGGGCTCGGGCAAGCGCCTTGAAGCCGCTCTCCGCCACGTGGTGGGTGTTGTCGCCGTACAGCGTCTCCAGATGGATGCACGCGCCGCAGTTCATGGCGAAGGCGTGGTGGAACTCCTTGAAGAGTTCGGTGTCCATCTCGCCGACCTTGGGGCGCTTGAACTCGACCTTCCAGATCAGATAGGCGCGGTTGGACAGGTCGATGGCGCAGCGCGTCAGGGTCTCGTCCATCGGGATATAGGCGTGGCCGAAGCGCCGGATGCCCTTGAAGCCATCCAGCGCCTTGTTGATCGCCTGACCCAGCACGATCCCGGTGTCTTCCACCGTGTGGTGCATGTCGATGTGCAGGTCGCCCTTGGTCTCGATCTTCAGGTCGAAGCCGCCGTGGCGCGCGAAGCTCTCCAGCATATGGTCGTAGAAACCAATGCCGGTGGAGATCGTCGAGGCGCCGGTCCCGTCGAGATCGATCCAGACCCGGATCTGGGTCTCTTTCGTCTCGCGGACCACTTCAGCGGTGCGGGCCATGCTTCGTCCTTGAAGGTCCGGTCAGGACCAGGGGTGTTAGAGTCCGTTCTGGGCGGCCAGGTCGCGCAGCTTGACCTGCGGACGCGGACCGTAGTGGGCGATGACCTCGGCGGCGGCCAGCGAGCCCAGCTTGCCGCAGTCGGCCAGCGAGCGCCCCTGGGAGAGGCCGTAGAGGAAACCTGCGGCGTATTGGTCGCCCGCGCCCGTCGTGTCCACGACTTTTTCCACGGGGAAGGCCGAGATTTCGTGGAAGTGCTCGCCGGAGGCGACCACCGAACCCTTTTCGCTTCGGGTGACGGCGGCGATCTCGACGCGCTTGGACAATTCCTTCACGGCCGCGTCGAAGTCGTCGGTCTGGAACAGGGCGCAGACTTCCGAGGCGTTGGCGAAGACGATGTCGCACTGGGTCTCGACGAAGCCGAGCAGGGCCTCGCGGTGACGCTCGACGACGAAGCTGTCGGACAGGGTGATGGCGATCTTGCGACCGGCGCCGTGCGACAGGGCGGCGGCCTTGGCGAAGGCGCGGCGGGCTTCCAGCGGGTCGAACAGATAGCCTTCGAGATAGGCGTACTGCGCGCCCTCGATGATGGCCTGGTCGACGTCGGCGGCGGTCAGCTCGACGCAGGCGCCCAGATAGGTCGACATGGTGCGCTGGGCGTCGGGGGTGACGTTGATCAGGCACTGGGCGGTGGCCGGGCCCTCCGCCAGCGGCGGGGTGGTGAAGATGCCGCCGATGGCGCGCATGTCGTGGGTGAACACCCGGCCCAGCTGGTCGTCGGCGACCTTGCCGATGAAGGCGGCCTTGCCGCCGAAGCTGGCCACGCCCGCCAGGGTGTTGGCCGCGCTGCCGCCCGAGGCCTCGATGCCGGCCGCCATGGCGTCGTACAGGCTGCTGGCGCGCGCCGTGTCGATCAGCGCCATCGAACCCTTCACCAGCCCTTGGGCGTCGAGGAAGGCGTCGTCGCACTGGGCGATCACGTCGACGATGGCGTTGCCGATGGCGGCGACGTCGTAGAGGGCGGTCATGTCTGCTCTGTTCCGGGAAGATTGACCGACCGCAAGTAAAGGAAGGGGAGGGCGCTGGCAACGCAGGCCTTGCCCCGCGCCCTGCGGCTTTCTAACCCTTGGCGCATGAGCATCACGCAGCCCGACGTCCTGATCCTGGTCCCCGCCGCCGACGAACCGCGCTTCGCCCAGAGCTGGCCGCCGCTGTTCGAGCGCCTGGCCGCGCCGCTGCGGACGCTGGGCCTGAGCGTGGCCTCGCGGCCATGGACCGATCCGGTCGAGGCCGGCGCGCAGGGGATCGTCCTGCCGCTGCTGTCGTGGGGCTATCACCACCGCGAGCCGGAATGGTACGCGCGGCTGGACGCCCTGGAGGCGGCCGGCGTGCGCGCCGCCAACCCGCCGGGCCTGCTGCGCTGGAACACCGCCAAGACCTACCTTTCCGAACTGGCCGCCAAGGGCGCGCCGGTGGTGCCGACCATCACCCTGGACAAGGTCACGCCCGAGGCCGTGGCCCAGGCGCGCGACCGCTTCCAGGTCGACCTGGTCGTGGCCAAGCCGCAGGTCTCGGGCGGCTCGCACCGCACCGTGAAACTGGGCCGCGACCCCGACCTTTCCGACGCCCCGACCGGCCCGGCGCTGATCCAGCCGTTCCTGCCGGCGGTGGGCGAGGAGGGCGAACTGTCGCTGTTCTTCTTCGACGGCGCCTTCAGCCACGCGGTGACCAAGGTGGCCGTGCCTGGCGACTTCAGGGTGCAGCCGCAGTACGGCGGCAAGGTCAGCGAGATCGCGCCGGAGCCCGAGGCCCTGCACGCCGCGCACATGGTGCTGGACGCGCTGGGCCAGCCGCTGACCTACGCCCGCATCGACCTGATCCGGGGTCTGGACCACACGCCGCAGCTGATGGAGCTGGAGATCATCGAACCGGACCTCTTCCTCGAACACGCCCACGACCATGGGGCGGCGTTCGCGGCGGCGGTGAGGGCGGCGCTGTAGAGGCCTTCGGCTCCCAGCACCCGCCCTGCGGCGTGGACCACCGCGGGGATGCCCGGGAGATAGGCATGGGCCGAGCCCCTGCGCGAGTCCGAAATCGGCTCGATTGATTTTTGCCTTTCGATAGATCCCGCCTATATTGCCGCCATGCTCCCGACCCTTCGCCAGATGCAGTACCTCAAGCTCCTGTCCGAGCACGGCTCGTTCAGTCGGGCGGCCGATGCCTGCTACGTCACCCAGCCCACGCTGTCGGCCGGGATCCAGGAACTGGAGAAGATCCTCGGCGCGCCGGTGGTCGACCGCGCCCGCTCGGGCGTGATCCTAACCGCCGCCGGCCAGGAGGCCGTGCGCCGGGCGACCTCGATCCTGGCCCAGACCGAAGACCTGGTGCAGGCCGCGCGCGGGGCGGGCCAGCCGCTGGCCGGGCGCTTTCGCCTGGGGGTGATCCCAACCGTGGCGCCGTACCTGCTGCCGCGCGCCCTGCCGATGCTGCGCGACCAGTTCCCCAAGCTGCGTCTGTTCCTGCGCGAGGATCTGACCCAGCGGCTGATCGCCTCGCTGAAGGCCGGCTCGCTGGACGCGGCCCTGATCGCCTTGCCCTACGACATGACGGGCCTGGACTGGGCCCACGTGGAGCATGACGAACTGCTGGCCGCAGCCCCCGCCAACCACCCGATGGCCATGCAGGACAAGGTCGATCCGGCCAGCCTGGACGGCCAGGACGTCATCCTGCTGGAGGACGGCCACTGCCTGCGCGACCACGCCCTGGCCGCCTGCGGGCTGGAGCCGCCCAAGGGCCTGGGCGACGAAGAGAGCTTCGCGGCCACGTCCCTGCCCACCCTGGTGCAGATGATCGGCTCGGGCCTGGGGGTGTCGTTCCTGCCGGCCATGGCCGTGCAGGCGGGCCTGGCCGAGAACGCACCGGTGACGGTGCGGCCGCTGGCCACCGCCCAGTCCAGCCGCGAGATCGTCGTGGCCTGGCGCGCCGGCTCCAGCCGCGCCGCCGAGGGCCGCCTGCTGGCCGAGACCCTGCGCGCGGCCTAGGCGCCGCGCGATCATTCAATACCGACGTTCTTTCGATCTGCGACCATTCCGCCCGTCGGCGCGTTCAGGGCCGGGGATTGGGAGATCGACGAGATGAACGCGGCGAAGATGGCGGCCCTGCTGGGCTTGGCGACGATGGCGACGGGTTGCGTGAGCCTGTCGCGCAGCGTCGCGGTCGAAGACCTGCCGAAGGACTGGAAGGCCCAGAGCCGCGTCGCCGACGTGCGGCTGACGCGCGGCGAGCTGAAGGTCACCGACGGCTTCGACGCCCTGTTCAAGCAACGGGTGCAGGCCAAGCTCGACGGCTGCGCCAAGGGCGAGCGGCCGCTGCGGCTGGAGGTGAAGCTCGATCGCTTCGACAAGGCCAATCCGGCCATGACCGCCCTGGTCGGCGGGGCCAACGTGCTGCGCAGCCAGGCCCGGCTGGTCGATGTGCGCACCGGCAAGGTCGTTGGCGACTACGCCATCGGCAAGACGATCGTCGGCTCGCGCCTGGCCGTGATCAAGATGGGCGAGGCCGAGGAACAGCTCAGCGACGCCTTCGGCGAGGAGCTGTGCGCGCAGGCCTTCCCCGCTGCCGTCGCATCCCGATAGCATCAGATATATCTAAATAGCTCTTGACGCCGATCAGTTTCGATATATCTATCATTTCGATATAACGAAACTGCATCGAAAGAGCACACATGTTTGGACGTCATCATCACCCTCACCACGGCCGCCACGGCGGTCATCACAGCCGCCATCCCTTCGGTTTCGACGGCCGCGAGCACGGCGGCATGGGCGGACGGGGCTTCGGCCGCGGCGGCCCGCGCGGCCGCTTCTTCGACCACGGCGACCTGCGCCTGGTCGTGCTGAAGCTGATCGCCGACAAGCCCAGCCACGGCTATGAACTGATCAAGGCGGTCGAGACCGCGGCCGGCGGCGCCTACAGCCCCAGCCCGGGCGTGATCTACCCGACCCTGACCCTGCTGGAAGAGCTGGGCTATGTGGCCGCGACCGACGCCGGCGGCGGCAAGAAGCTGTACACGATCACCGACGAGGGCCAGGCCTTCCTGGAAACCAACGCCCAGCCGGTGAACGGCCTGTTCGCCCGCATGGCCGAGGCCGCCTCGCGCAGCGCCGCCTTCGCGCCGCAGATCCTGCGGGCCCGCGAGAACCTGAAGACGGCCCTGCGGTTGAAACTGCACGCCGGAAGCCTAAGCTCCGAGCAGATCGCCGCCATCGCCAAGGCTTTGGACGACGCCGCAACGCAGATCGAAGCTGTCTGAACCGGGCCGGAACAGAGGAGCACCATCATGCAGAGCCACGCCCGTCTCGTCACCGACAAGGCCGCCCGCTACATGACCCAGCTGGCCAAGCACTGGGGCCACAAGTTCGAGGTCGAACTGACCGAGACCACGGCCTTCTTCCCGCTGCCGCTGGGTCCGTGCCGGATGACCGCCGACGCCGAAGGCCTGGACATGACCGTCGAGGCCGAAGATCTCGAGGCCCTGGCCAAGCTGGAGCAGGTGGTCGCCGACCACATCCTGCGCTTCGCCTTCCGCGAGAACGTCGAGAAGCTGAACTGGACCCGCGCCCGCGAGGCCGGCCACATCAACCCGCCCAAGGCGCGCGGCGGTCTGGGGCTGGGGGTCTAAACCCCTGCCCTTCCCATCGCCCCTACGTAGTCCTCGTCCTTCGACAAGCTCAGGATGAGGACCAAGGCAGGGCTTCGGGCTGAGGCACCTCACCCTGAGCCTGTCGAAGGGCGAGATTTCGCTTCCTAAGCCGGCTGCAATCCCGCCAGCAGCTTGGCCAGCAAACCGCTCAGCGCCTGCTGCTCGCCGGCATCCAACGAAGCCAGGAGCGTTCGCTCGTTGTCGATGTGCAGGGGCAGGATCGTGTCCAGCAGCCCCCTGCCCTCCTCCGTCAGCGCCACCAGCGTGCCGCGTCGGTCGCTGGGGTGGGGGCGGCGCTGGACCAGGCCCATCTTCTCCAGCCGGTCGATCCGCGCGGTCATGCCGCCCGACGAGACCATGGCCGTCTCGTAGAGGTCGGTCGGGGTCAGGGCGTAAGGCTCCCCCGCACGGCGCAGCGTGGCCAGCACGTCGAACTCCCCGCGCTGCAGGCCGTGGGCTGAAAACAGCGGCGCCAGGCGCTCCTTGAGCACGATCTCGGCCACCTCGCAGAGGCGCCCGACCAGCTCCATCGGGAACGGATCCAGGTCCGGCCGCTCGCGCCGCCACTGGATCGAGGCCGCGCCTGCGCGGTCATGACGCTTGGCTTTCGCCGCCATCGGATATATCTCGCCATCAAGATACTTTCCGACGAGATATATCGTGGTCCTCGCCTACGAAGAAGACGCCAAGGCGCGTAAAAGCGCGCCGCTCTCCACCCGTGCCGCCAAAAGCGGCGCCCTGCTCACCATCGCGGCGATCGTCGTGGCGGCCCTGAACCTGCGCCCCGCCCTGGCCGCGCTGGGCCCCGTGCTCGACCAGGTGAAGGCCGCCACCGGCGCCTCCTCGGCCGCCGCCGGCCTGCTGACCACCCTGCCGATCCTGCTGATGGGCCTGGGCGCCCTGTTGGCCGCGCCGCTGCGCCGGGCGCTGGGCGAACGCCTGGGCGTGGCCATCGGCCTGCTGGCCATCGCGCTCGCCTGCGGCCTGCGGGCGATCTGGCCGACGACTGCGGGCCTGTTCGCCAGCGCCGCCATGGTCGGCGTCGGCGTCGCCGCCGTTCAGGCTCTGATGCCCGGCTTCATCAAGCGGACCACCGGCGAGGGCGCGCCGCGGATGATGGGCCTCTACACCACCGGCATCATGGCCGGCGCAGCCGTGGCCGCGGCCATGGCCACGGGCGTCACCCGCCTGGCCGGCTGGCAGGCGATGTTCGGCCTGTGGGCCGCGCCCGCCGTGCTGGCTCTGGCGTTGTGGATGCGCGCGGCCAAGTCGGAGACGGCCGCCCCGGCCGGCGGCCCGGCGACCTTGCGCCGCCCTTCGATCTGGAAAAGCCCGCGCGCCTGGCTGCTGCTGACCTTCTTCGGCATCGGCACCGGCGCCTACACCCTGGTGCTGGCCTGGTTCCCGCCCTTCTACGCCAGCCGCGGCCTGACCACCGACCAGGCCGGCTACGCCCTGTCGGCGCTGACGGTGTGCGAAGTGCTGGCCGGCCTGGCCGTCTCGGCCGCCATCGCCCGCCGCCCCGACCGTCGGCCGCTGCTGGCCACGGCGCTGGCCTCGCTGCTGGCCGGCATCGCCTGCCTGCTGCTGGCGCCATGGCTGGTGCTGCCGACCGTCTGCCTGCTGGGCGCGGGCATCGGCGCGATCTTTCCGCTGTCGCTGATCGTCACGCTGGACCACGCCAGCGATCCCGAAGGCGCCGGCGACCTGATGGCCTTCGTCCAGGGCGGCGGCTACGTCATGGCCAGCGTCATGCCGTTCTTCGCCGGCTGGGTGCGCGACGCCTCGTCGGACCTGTCGGCCGCCTGGCTGCTGATGGCCGCGGGCGTGGTCGCGATGATGGCGATGACCGCGCGCTTCAAGCCGGGCGCGCGGGTCTGAGCCGCTAGAACAGCCCCAGCGACGGGCAGAGGTCAGCGATCTTGCAGATCTCGCACTTGGGCTTGCGGGCCACGCAGATGTAGCGGCCGTGCAGGATCAGCCAGTGGTGGGCCCGGGTCTGGTAGGGACCGGGCACCACCCGCATCAGATCGTCCTCGACCGCGTCGGGCGTCTTGCCGGCCGACAGCTTCAGGCGATGCGAGACGCGGAACACGTGGGTGTCGACGGCGATGGCCGGCTCGACGTCCAGCTCGTTCAGCACCACGCTGGCGGTCTTGCGGCCCACGCCCGGCAGGCTTTCCAACGCCTCGCGGTTCAGCGGCACCTGGCCGCCGTAGCGGTCCATCAGGATATGGGCCGAGGCGATGACGTTCTTGGCCTTGGTGCGGAAGAGGCCGATCGAGGCAATGTAGGAGATCAGGCCGTCCTCGCCCAGCTCCAGCATCTTCTCGGCGCTGTCGGCCACCTGGAACAGCGGGCCGGTGGCCTTGTTGACCTGCACGTCGGTGGCCTGGGCCGACAGGGCCACGGCGGTGACCAGCTCGTAGGGGTTGGAATAGTTGAGCTCGGTCTTGGGCCGCAGTTCGAGACTCTCGAAGCGCTCGAACAGGATGCGCACGCGCTCGCGCTCGGCGGCGGTGATCCGCTTGCCGGCGGGGCGTTTCTTGACGAGGGTTTTGCTGGCGGCCATCGGCGGCGACCATGCCGTGATGCGGCCCGCTCGCCAAGGCGGCGCGAGGGGCGTAGACCTTTGGCATGGCCGCCGCGCTCTACATGGACGCCGTGATCCGCCCCAACCGGTCGCTGAGCCGCACCGGCATGGCCGTGGTGCTGGGCGTGGCCGTCGCCTTCAACCTGATGGTCGCCGTATTCCTGCTGGTGGTCGGCGCGCCGCCGGTGCTGCCGTTCCTGGGGCTGGACGTCCTGGCCCTGTGGCTGGCCTTGCGGGCCAGCAACCGCGCCCTGTCGCGGTCGGAGCGGGTGAAGGTCACCGCCGAGGTCATTACAGTCAGCCGGGAAAACGACAAGGGCGCCCAGGTGGTCTGGACCTCGCCGACCGCCTTCACCCGCGTCGACCTGGACCAGCCGGGCGAGCACGAGTCGCGCGTGCGTCTCTTCATGTCGCGCCGTCGCCTGACCCTGGCCAGGGCGCTGAGCCCCGAGGAACGGGTGGCGTTCGCCCGCGCCCTGGAGCGGGCGATCAAGGCGGCCCGGGCCGAACGGCACGGTTAGCAAGAACCGGGCGGACGCCCCGCCCCGGCCGGCGTAGAGTGCGGCGATGGCCCTCGATCTCGTCCCGTCCGAACCTTCCGCCCCCGAAATCCTGGCGCGCCTGGCCGAACGCTCGGCCGACTATCACCGCATGGCCACGGCGCTGGACTGGCTGGCCCAGCGCTGGATGGACCGGCCGTCGCTGGACGAGGCCGCCGACGCCGTCGGCCTGTCGCCGTTCCATTTCCAGCGGATCTTCACCCGTTGGGCCGGGGTCAGCCCCAAGACCTTCGTGGCCGCCATCGCCCATGCCGAGGCCCGCCGCTCGCTCGAGGCCGGCGCCAGCGTGCTCGACGCGGCCTATGACGCGGGCCTGTCGGGGCCTTCGCGCCTGCACGACCTGTTCATCGCCCAGGAAGCCGCCACGCCGGGCGACGTGCGCCGCCGCGGCGCGGGCATGACCCTGCGCTGGGGCTGGGCCCCCACGCCGTTCGGCCGCGGCCTGTTCGTGCTGGCTGAGCGAGGCCTGGCGGGCCTGGCCTTCTCCGACGGCGACGACGACTTCAGCTTCGCCGACATGCACCGCCGCTGGCCCGGCGCGGACTGGGTGCGCGACGACGCGGCTGCTCAGGACACCGCCCTGAAGGCCTTCGGCGCCGGCGAAGGCCCCCTGCCCGTGGTGCTGATCGGCTCGCCCTACCAGGTGCAGGTGTGGAAGGCGCTGCTGCGCATCCCGGCCGGCGGGACGGCGACCTATGGCCAGGTGGCCGCCTGGGCCGGCAAGCCCAAGGCCTTCCAGGCCACCGGCGGCGCCATCGGCGCGAACCCCATCTCGCTGCTGATCCCCTGCCACCGGGCCATCGCCAAGGACGGCCGGCTCACCGGCTATCACTGGGGCCTGGCGCGCAAGGCCGCGATCCTGGGCATGGAGGCGGTGGCGACGCGGGAGGTGGCTTGAAGACGCCTTTCCGAGCACTCGCAACGCCGAGTCGCGAGTCGTTGAAGAGTCAAGATTTTTCTTGATTTCTCGCCCAATATGGCGCATCTTGAGGGCGTCGTTGATGGCGAGTGAAAAACAGCGACCCCGCCCGAAAGGGTTCCGCGGCGCGCGGAGGAAAGGGGTTCTCGCACAGAAATAGCTCCTCCTCGTGAGGAGCTATTTTTTGCCCGCGGCGGCGGACGCGTGATCTGCTCTCCCCGTACGGTCTTACCGATCAAGGTGGGCATGGTGATGGCCTCCAATCGCTTGCGCGGCGGCAAATTCGGCTTCGGATAGGCGCTGACGACGAAGAGGTTGACGTCGAAGTCGATTCCTCTCGCCTTGGCCAGATTGAAGAAGACCGCATAAGGCCCGGCCAGGCCGGGCATGTCTTCGATCAGCAAGTAGTTTCGCCCCTGACTGAAATAGGCGCGTGCGTTGGCCGAAGCGTTGATGATCCTGGGCAGGTGCATGGAGTGGCCATGCCGCTCGGGACAGAAACAGCGAAAATCGCTGCCTGCCTCGTACCGCAGAGAGGGATCGTCGCTTGGCCGGAGCTCCCGAGTGAACGTGTGGTGTCCGAACGTCACCAGCGCGCGATAATCGACGCTCCCACCTTTCGGCGTGACCACCAACAGGAATGGATCGAGGTGGGAGAGATCGTAGTGAACCCCCGCCGCTGCGAACGCTCCCCAGCCCACATTTCCTTCCCCGTATCGCGCGGCTTTCTCGCTTCCCGGCGCTCCAAGCTAGAGCACAATCAAAGCGAGCGTCAAATTGGCCCGACCATCACGGGAACAAAGATGGAACATACGTCCGAACTCGACGTCGGAGCGAGTCACTCTCGCCCGTAACCGCGATGCGGGGTCGAGTAACGGGTGGAGCAATGGAACCGGAGGTCTTGAAGGAACTGGCAGTGGTGTTGTCGGCGGTGGCGGGTGTGGTCACCGCCCTGGCCGGCCTGGTGTGGGCGTTTCGGCGGCGACCCTGATGGACGCCATATTCTTCTCGTCATCCCGGCTCTCCGCTACGCCACGGCCGGGATGACGAGAGTGACAAGCCTCAGGCCGTGCCGAGGAAGTCGCGCTTGCCGAGCACGACGCCGTTCTCGCGCAGGATCGCGTAGGCGGTGGAGAGGTGGAAATAGAAGTTCGGCAGGGCCTGGCCGGTCAGGTAGTCGAGGGCGTTGTGCTCGGTGGTCTCGCCGCGACGGGTCAGGGCCACGGTGCGGTCCTCGGCGCCGTCGAAGGCGGCGGGGTCCAGACCCTCGACATAGGCGATGGCGCGGGCCACGCGGGCCGACAGGTCCTCGAAGCTGGTCTCGACGTCGTCCCAGGCCGGAACCTCCAGGCCGGCCAGGCGGGCGCTGGCCCCCTTGGCGAAGTCGGTGGCGATCTGCACCTGACGGATCAGCGGGAACATGTCGGGATAGAGCCGGGCCTTCAGCAGGGCCTCGGGATCGAGCTTGAGCGCCTCGACATGGGCGGCGGCCTTGGCCAGCACGCCCGACAGGCCCTTCAGCCCCTGGACGAAGACGGGAACGCTGACGCGGTGGGCGGTGATGGTCATGGAGGCTCCGGTTAGGCTTCGGCGCTGGATGTAGGGTGGTTCGGCGCAAGGCGCAGCCCTGTGGTGGAGGCGATCGGACCAACGCCGAGGGCGTCGGAGATGACTTTCCGGCGTCTCGACAGCTGAAACCGCCCCCCCCCACCGGCCTTCGGCCGCCTCCCCCACGGGGGGAGGTTCTTTCAGGCGGCCTCGGCGCCGTCGTAGCGCGCCCTCGCCTCGCGGATCGCGCCGTGGTGCTCCACGGCCCAGGCGATCAGGGCGTTCAGCGGCGTCTGCAGCGACATCCCCAGCGGCGAAAGGCTGTATTCGACGCTGGGCGGCTTGGTGGGGAACACCTCGCGCTCGATCAGGCCGTCGCGCTGCAGGTCGCGCAGGGTCTGGGTCAGCATGCGCTGGGAGATGTCGGGCACGGCGCGCCGCAGGGTTCCGAACCGCTTGGGGCCGATGAACAGCAGCGACAGGATCAACGTGCTCCACTTGTCGCCCAGATGGTCGACGACGTCGCGCACCGGACAGTCGGCGCTGGTGAAGCCCTGGCCGCGCCAGCCCTCCATCGCTTCGCACATGGCCTCGGGAGAGAGGGCCTCGGGCGAAAGCGCGTCCGACGACAAGACGGGTGGTTCCTTCAAGGTGCCTATCTCCCGGAAAACTGCCGTCTTTACGGCGCACCATTGGTCTCACATCTACACCTGGTCTCGAAAAGAGACCAGCAAAGGACGCCCTCGATGACCGCCCAGCCCTTTCTCAATGATCGCCTTCTGGTGACCGGCGCCGGAGGCCAGTTGGGCCGCCGCGTGGTCGAACTGCTGCTGGAGGCCGGCGCCCCGCACGTGATCGCCACGACCCGCGACCCGGCCAAGCTGGCCGACCTGGCCGCAAAGGGCGTGGAGGTGCGCGCCGCCGACTTCGACGACCCGGCCTCGCTGGACACCGCCTTCGCCGGCGTCGATCGCCTGCTGCTGGTCAGCACCGACGCGCTGGACAAGCCCGGCCGCCGCATCGCCCAGCACCGCGCCGCCGTCGCCGCGGCCGTCAAGGCCGGGGTGAAGCATCTGGCCTACACCTCCGGTCCCGGCGTGCGCCCGCAGGTCGCGGGGATGGACGACCACTTCTGGACCGAGGCGGCGATCTTCGCCGAGGCCTCGCTCGACTGGACCATCCTGCGCCACCACCTCTATGCCGAGACGATCCTGATGGGCGCGGGCCAGGCCCTGGCCAGCGGGACCCTCTACACCGCCACCGCCGGCAAGGGCCGCGCCTATGTCGCCCGCGAGGATTGCGCCCGCGCCGACGTCGCCGCCCTGCTGGGCGCGCAGGGTCGCCAGGTCCTGGAAGTGACCGGCCCCGAGGCGGTCACCCAGGACGAGCTGGCCGCCCTGCTGGCGCAGGTCTCGGGCAAGCCTGTGGTCCACCAGGACATCCCGCTGGACGCCCTGCGCGCGGGCCTCGCCAGCGCCGGCCTGCCGCCGGCCTATGTGGAGCTGCTGGCCGTCTTCGACCACGACACCGCCGAAGGCCGCCATGCAGTGCTCACCGACACGGTCGAAAGCCTGACCGGCAAGGCGCCGACCTCGGTCGCGACCTTCCTGGCGGGGCAGAAGGCGGCGCTGGCTTAAGCGGCCTTGCGTCCTTCGAGGCCCGCTACGCAGGCGCCTCAGGATGAGGAATTCAGTGCGATGAGATCCCCATCCTGAGGAGCGAGCCGCAGGCGAGCCTCGAAGGACGCACCGACCTTCAGCGGAACGACTGCCCGCCTTGGCGGGTTTTGACCGGGTCCAATTCCACTCCCCCAGAAGGAGGAAGACCCATGAAAGTCAGCGACGCCATGACCAGCCAGGTCTCTGTCGCCCGTCCCGGCGACAGCATCCGCAAGGTCGCCGAGGTGATGGCCAAGGTCGACAGCGGCGTGGTGCCGGTGGTCGACAACGGCAAGGTGCTGGGCCTGGTCACCGACCGCGACATCGTCCTGCGCGTGGTCGCCGAGGGCCGCAGCTTCGACGCGCCCGTGTCGGAAGTGATGAGCGACGGCGAGGTGCTGTCGGTCAAGGAAGACGACGTCCTGGCCGACGCCACCGCCAAAATGGCCAATAACCAGGTCCGCCGCCTGGTGGTGCTGAACGAGAGCGGCAACCTGACCGGCATCCTGTCGCTGGGCGACGTGGCCAAGGACTACGGCGCCAAGCAGGTCGGCAAGACGCTGGAAGAGATCTCGCAGGACGGCGAGGCGGCGCACTAGGGCTTTTCCTTCTCCCACAGGGAGAAGGTGGCGCGAAGCGCCGGATGAGGGGTTACGAGGCCTGACGGCGTGCCGGCACGCCGGTTGACGCCGTCACCCCTCACCCTCCCAGGCTATCGCCTGGGCCCCTCCCTCTCCCCTCCGGGAGAGGGAAAAAACTAAAGGGCGGCTCCTTTCGGGGCCGCCCTTCGTCGTTCTGGTGATCGCGGAAGCGATTAGACCAGGGTCGGGTCGATCGCCTTGCAGGCTTCCATCAGGCCCTTCACCGAGTCCACCGACTTGGCGAACATCGCCTTTTCGGCGTCGTTGGTTTCGAACTCGATGATCTTCTCGGCGCCGGCGGCGCCGATGACCACCGGCACGCCGACGTACAGGCCCGACAGGCCGTACTCGCCGTTAAGGAAGGTGGCGCACGGCAGGACGCGCTTCTTGTCCTTCAGGTAGCTGGTGGCCATGGCGATGGCCGATTCAGCCGGGGCGTAGAAGGCCGAGCCGGTCTTCAGCAGGGCGACGATCTCGCCGCCGCCCTTGCGGGTGCGCTCGACGATGGCGTCCAGTTCTTCCTGGGTCAGGAAGCCGGCCTTCACGGCGTCCGGCAGCGGCAGGCCGCCGACGGTCGAGTGACGGACCATCGGGACCATGTCGTCGCCGTGGCCGCCCAGGGTCCAGGCGTGGATGTCTTCGACCGACACGCCGGTCTTTTCGGCCAGGAAGTAGGCGAAGCGGGCCGAGTCCAGGACGCCGGCCATGCCGATGACCTTTTCCTTCGGCAGGCCCGAGAACTGCTGCAGGGCCCAGACCATCGCGTCGAGCGGGTTGGTGATGCAGATGACGAAGGCGTTCGGGGCGTGGGCCTTGATGCCTTCGCCGACGGCCTTCATGACCTTCAGGTTGATGCCCAGCAGGTCGTCGCGGCTCATGCCCGGCTTGCGCGGCACGCCGGCGGTCACGATGCAGACGTCGGCGCCGGCGATGTCGGCGTAGTCGTTGGCGCCCTTCAGGGCCACGTCCTTGCCGAACACGGCCGAGGCTTCGGCGATGTCGAGCGCCTTGCCCTGCGGGGTGCCTTCGGCGATGTCGAACAGGATCACGTCGCCCAGCTCTTCGCGAGCGGCGATGTGGGCCAGGGTGCCGCCGATCATGCCGGCGCCGATAAGGGCGATCTTCGCGCGAGCCATGGGGTCTCCATCAGGCTGTGGACAGGAAATGTCGGGGCGCGGTCTACGCCCCTCGCGGCTCAGTCTCAAGCCCCCTTTCCCGTTTCGCTGCGCTGCGGCAAAACGATCACAACAAACACAAGGAGAGGCGCCGTGAGCAAGACCGATCCTGGACGCTTTTTCGAGGACTTCAGGCTCGGCCAGGTGCTGGTCCACGCCACGCCGCGCACGGTGACGGCCGGCGACGTCGCGCTGTACACGGCGCTTTACGGGCCGCGCTTCTCCCTCTTCTCGTCGGACGAATTCGCGCGGGCCTGCGACCTGGCCACCGCCCCGGTCGACCCGCTGATCGCCTTCCACGTGGTGTTCGGCAAGACGGTGCCCGACATCAGCCTGAACGCCGTGGCCAACCTCGGCTATGCCGAGGGCCGGTTCCTGGCCCCGGTGCTGCCCAGCGACACCCTGGCGGCGACGTCGGAGGTGATCGGGCTGAAGGAGAACTCCAACGGCAAGACCGGCGTGGTCTATGTGCGCACCACCGGGACCAACCAGCGCGGCGATGCGGTGCTGAGTTACGTGCGCTGGGTGATGGTACGAAAGCGCGACCCGGCCGCCGTGGTCGAGGGCCAGGCGGTTCCGGACCTGGCCAAGGCGGTGGACCCCAAGGACCTGGTCGTCCCGCCGGGCCTGGACTTCTCGACCTACGACTGGGCGCTGGCCGGCGCGCCGCACGCCTTCGAGGACTATGCGGTCGGCGAGAAGATCGACCATGTCGACGGCATGGCGGTCGAGGAAGCCGAGCACCAGATGGCCACGCGCCTGTGGCAGAACACCGCCAAGGTGCACTTCAACCAGTTCGAGCGGAGCAAGGACCCGTCGGGCCGGCGGCTCGTCTATGGCGGGGTGGTGATCTCGACGGCCAAGGCCCTGTCGTTCAACGGGCTGCAGAACGCCGGGCTGATCCTGGGGATCAACGGCGGCCGCCACGTGGCGCCGTTCTTCGCCGGCTCGACCGTCTTCGCCTGGAGCCAGGTGCTCGACAAGGCGGATCTGGGAGCGCTCGGCGCCCTGCGGTTGCGGCTGGTTGCCACCAGGGACAGGCCGTGTACGGATTTCCCCGACAAGGACGCCGAAGGGACCTACGACCCTGCGGTGATCCTGGATTTCGACTACTGGGCGGGGGTCCCCAAGCGTGGCTGATTTCTCTCTGCACCCGGCCTTCCCGGCCAGCTCCCACGCGGTCGGCGAGCTGGAACTGTGCCACGTGCGCCTGCACGACGACGCCCGCTATCCGTGGCTGGTGCTGATCCCCCGCGCCGACGGCCTGGTCGAGATCGAGGACCTGTCGGTCGAGGGTCGCGCGGCCCTGACCGAGGAAGTGGTCGCCGTCGGCGCGGCCGTCCGGGCCGTGGCCAGGGTGCTGGGCGTTGCGATCGACAAGCTGAACGTCGGCGCCCTGGGCAACGTCACCCCGCAGCTGCACGTCCATGTGCTGGGCCGCCGCGCCGGCGATCCGGCCTGGCCGGGTCCGGTATGGGGCCACAGCGCCGGCGTTCCCTATCCCGAGGACGTGCGCGCCACGGCGATCGCGGCGGCGCGGGCGGCGCTGGGGCTCTAGGCCAGGATCAGCGCGACGGCGATGCGGACGGCCAGAATGGCCAGGACCATCGCCCCCGCGCCGGCCAGGAACCACGGCCACGCAGGGCGCTTTTCCACGATCACCGTCGGCGGCGCCGGCGGCTGTTCGGCGTAGCGGGCCATGGCTTTCAGGGCGCGCAGGGCCTCGTCGGCCAGCTCCTTCATCCGGGCGACCGGCGACAGCTCGCGGGCGATCCAGCGGCGGACGACGGGATCGGAGGCGGCCCACAGGTCGTGGGCCGGATCGATGCGGCGGGCCACGCCCTCGACCGTGACCATGGTCTTCTGCAGCAGGACGAGCTCGGGCCGCAGGGCCATCTCGAACAGGGCGGTGATCTCGAAGAGCTGCGCCAGGAGCTTGCCCATCGACACCTGGCGGGCGTCGCGGCCGAACACCGGCTCGCCCACGGCGCGCAGGGCCTGGGCGAAGGCGTCCATGTCCTGGTGGGCGGGCACGTAACCGGCGTCGAAGTGGATCTTGGCCACCCGCACGTAGTCGCGGCTCAGGAACCCGTAGAGGATCTCGGCCAGGTACTTGCGCTCGGCCGGGCCCAGGCGCCCCACGATGCCGTAGTCGACGGCGGTGATGGCGGCCGGGGCGCTGACGAACAGGTTGCCCTCGTGCAGGTCGGCGTGGAACAGGCCGTGGTCCAGGGCCTGGGCCAGGAAGCCGCGGGTGACGTTGTCGGCCAGGGCCTTGCGATCGAGGCCCTCCTGCTCCAGCGCCTTGGGATCCGACAGCGGCACGCCCGGCGCCCAGGCCAGGGTCAGCACCCGCTTGCCGACGCCGTCCCAGACCACCGCCGGGGCGCGCATGTGGGTGTCGAGCGCCATGGCCTCGCCCAGCTCGGCGCAGCCGGCGGCCTCGAAGCGCAGGTCCATCTCCAGGTCGAGTGCGCGGATCACCACCTCGACGAACTCGCGCGGGCGCAGGCGGCGGGCGGCGGGGACCAGGCGGTGGGCCAGGTCGGCGGCCAGGCGCAGGGTGGCGCTGTCCTCGGCCACGCGGCGCTCGATGCCGGGACGCAGCACCTTCACGGCCACCTTGGCGCCGTCCAGCAGCGTCGCCTCGTGGGCCTGGGCCAGAGAGGCCGCGCCCACGGGCTCGCCGAAGCTGGCGTAGAGGCTGTCGATCGGCCGGGCGAGGCTGCGTTCGACCTCGGCCCGAGCGATGGCGGTCGGGAACGGCGCCAGGCGGTCCTTCAGGTGCGACAGGTCCTCGGCGAAGGTCGCGCCGAAGATGTCGGCCCGGGTCGACAGGAACTGGCCCATCTTGATGGCGACGGGCCCCAGGCCCTCGAGCGCGCGCGCCAGGCGTTCGCCCGGGCGGCCCTTGCGGGTCTTGCCGCCGGCGAACAGCCGCAGAAACCGGCCGGCCAGCCGCGCCGACGGGGGCAGCAGCGGCTCGACCTCTTTTGGAACCAGGGCGTCGGCGCGCACCAGGCGCCAGCCGGCGCCGATCAGGCGCAAGAAGGCGGCGGCGCGGCTCATGCGGCGAAGGCCTTCGGGGCGAACGAGCGGACGGCGGGCGAAAAGGTCATGCTCAGGCCTGAAAGCCTGCTCCGCGCCCGCCGGTCAAGGGCGGTGTGTCTTGGGGCGCGTCGGGAGGGGCCGAAGGCTCGACATTCGCCCGCGGTTCTGGCCCTGTCCGCCGGCGTCAATTCGGGGGCGGCATGTCGGACGATTGGGATTTCTATCAAACGCAGATCGACAGCAAGCCGGGCTCGATCTTCGTCGACCTGGGGATCGCGCAGGAGGCTCCGCTGAGGGATCGGCCGCGCGCCGCCTATCTGCGGGTCTTCATGCGGGCGCCGCGTCCGGACGGCCTGTCGAGCCAGGAGGAATTCGACGCCCTGATCGCCGTCGAGGACGCCGTCGTCGCGGCCGCCGAGGCCGTCGGCTGGCTCTATGTCGGCCGCAGCACCTCGGACGGGAATCGGGATTTCTTCTTCTACGGCCAGGACGGAGAGGCCATCCAAGCCGCCATGATCGAGGTCATGGGCGGGTTCGACGGCTATCATGCCGACATGGGCCAGCGGGACGATCCCGACTGGAGCAGCTACTTCGAGTTCCTCCATCCGTCCGAGAGGTCGCGGCAGACGATCAGCAATCGGCGCGTGCGCGAGTTGCTGGCCAACGAGGGCGATCAGGACGCGATCCCTCGGGTGATCGACCATCTCGCGCTTTTTCCCGACATGGCCGGGGCCGCGGCCTTCATCGCGGCGATCGCCGGCCAGGGCTTTGCGATCCTGCAGCCCGAGGCGCAGGACGAGGTGGGCGTCAGCTTCAGCCGGTCGGGTCGGCCGAGCGAGATGGACGAGGTCTGCCTGGACCTCGTCGACGCAGCGCGAGCCGCCGGCGGCCGCTATGACGGCTGGGGCTGCGAAGTCCAGACGGGATAGCGCCAGATCCTAGAGCGCCCAGCCCTGGTGCAGGGCCGCCACGCCGCCGGTGAAGTTGGTGTAGGTGGCACGCTTGAAGCCGGCCGCCTCGATCATCGACAGGAAGGTCTTCTGGTCGGGGAAGCGGCGGATGCTCTCGACCAGGTACTGGTAGGCGTCACGATCCTTGGCGACCCATTCGCCGACCTGCGGGATAACCTTGAAGCTGTAGGCGTCATAGGCCTTGGCGAGGGCTTCGGTGGCCGGGCGCGAGAACTCCAGGCACAGGAAGCGGCCGCCCGGCTTGAGAACGCGGCGGGCTTCGCGCAGGGCCGCGTCGATGTCGGTGACGTTGCGGATGCCGAACGAGATCACATAGGCGTCGGCATAGGCGTCGGGCAGCGGCAGACGTTGGGCGTCGCCCACGGTCCAGGTGATCTCGGGCTCGCCGCCCTTTTCGATCCCGGCCATGATCATCTCGGCGTTGTAGTCGACGATGTTGATGGTGGCGTCCGGGCCGCCGCGGCGCTGCTGGGCGTTGCGGGCCATTTTGGCGAAGCGGCGGGCCATGTCGCCGGTGCCGCCGGCGCAGTCGATGATGATCTCGCCCGGCTGCGGGTTGAGGCGGGCGGCGACCGCGTCTTTCCAGAGCCGGTGCACGCCGCCGCTCATCAGGTCGTTCATCAGGTCGTAGTTCTTGGCCACGCGGTCGAAGACCCCGCGCACCAGGCCCGCCTTCAGGGCGGGGTCCACGTCCTTGAATCCGAAAGTGGCGGAGGGCTTGCTCATGACGTCTACGGGTCGGGCTCTCTATATGATCTTCGCCTATTAGACCGCGTCTCGCGCCGCGTCATCGTTTTAAGGGGTCTTCCTTGCCCGAACTGCCCGAAGTCGAGACCGTCCGCCGCGGACTCGAGCCCGTCCTGTCCGGCGCGCGCCTCTCGCGCGTGCGCGCCAACCGTCCCGACCTGCGCTTTCCCCTGCCCGAGGGCTTCGTCCAGCGGCTGACCGGCGCGAAGATCCTGCGGCTGGAGCGGCGGGCGAAATATCTGCTGGCGCCGCTGGATCGCGGCGACACCCTGGTGATGCACCTGGGCATGACCGGAAGGTTCGAGATCGCGGCGCCCGAAGGATCGGTGAGGCCCGGCGACTTCGCCCGCGAGGTCAAGCCGGACGACAAGCACGCCCACGTCGTCTTCGAGACCCAAGAGGGCGCGACCGTCACCTATTACGACCCGCGCCGGTTCGGGTTCATGGACCTGATCGCCACCGACCGGGTCGACCGCCACCCGTGGTTCGCGACCATGGGGCCAGAGCCGCTGTCCGACGCCTTCGACGCCAAGACCCTGGTCAAGGCCTTCGGGGGCCGCAAGCAGGGGCCCAAGACCCTGCTGCTCGACCAGAAGACCGTGGCGGGCCTGGGCAACATCTATGTTTGCGAGGCCCTGCACCGCTCGGGCATCTCGCCGTTCAAGCCGTCGGGCCAGATCGCCGGCAAGCGCCTGGGGCCGCTGACCGCCGCCATCAAGGACGTGCTGGCCGAGGCTGTCGAGGTCGGCGGCTCGTCGCTGAAGGACTTCGCCGCCGCCGACGGGGCGCTGGGCTATTTCCAGCACCGCTTCCGGGTCTACGACCGCGAGGGCGAGCCCTGCCCCACCCCGGGCTGCAAGGGCGTGATCGCCCGCGAAGTCCAGGCCGGCCGCTCAACCTTTTTCTGCCCCGTTTGTCAGAAATGACCCTGGCCGCGCCTGCTCCGCTTCGGGCGCGGCTGACCGGTTTGGCGTGATGTTCCGTTCCTTCCTCGTCGCCCTGGCGGCCCTGCTGGCCACGCCCGCCCTCACCGCGCCCGCCCTGGCCGCGCCGCCGGTGTGGACCGTGCGCGACGCGGATTCCGAGGTCGTGCTGTTCGGCGCGATGCACGTCCTGCCCAAGGACCTGGACTGGAAGCCGCCGGCCCTGGACGCCGCCCTCGCGCGGGCCGACGACCTGTGGTTCGAGGTTCCGATGGACGCGGCCGCCGACCGGCGAATGCAGGACCTGGCCGGGGCCTACGGCCTCTTGCCGCCCGGCCAGACCCTGACCTCGCGCCTGAAGCCCCGCGCCGCCGCCCGCCTGCGCGACCTCGCCCAGCGCCTCGACGTGCCGATGAGCGAGCTGGAGCGCCTCAGGCCGTGGATGGCCGAGGTGCGGCTGACCACGGCCGCCTTCGCCAGGGACCAGGGCCTGGCCGAGGGCGGGGTCGAGCGGCGCCTGCAGGCCCAGGCGTCGCCCACGATCGCCCGCAAGGCCTTCGAGACCCCCGACGAGCAGATGGCCCTGTTCGCCGGTGCCTCCGAGGCCGACCAGGTGCGGACCCTGAACGCGACCGTCAGGCAGCTGCGCAAGGATCCCGGCGCCTATCGCCGACTGGTGGCCGCATGGTCGAAGGGCGATCAGAAGGCGCTGGAGCGCGCCGTCGTCGGCGGAATGCGGAAATCTTCGCCGGCCCTCTATCGCCGCTTCATCGTCGAGCGTAACGCACGATGGATGGACGCCCTGCAAGCGCGCCTGGCCGGATCTGGCCGGACGGTGGTGGTGGTCGGCGCCGGGCACCTTCTGGGTCCCGACGGCCTTCCGGCCCGCCTGCGCGCGCTGGGCTACGATGTCGAAGGGCCGCGCTAGACGGCCGAAGTGAGCATGAGGAACGAGCGCAGATGGCCTTTGAGACCCTGATCGTCGAACGCCCCGAAACCGCGCCCGGCGTGGCCCTGATCCGCCTGAACCGGCCCGAGGCGCTGAACGCCCTCAACAGCGTTCTGCTGACCGAGCTGGGCCAGGCCCTGGCCCAGGCGCAAGGCGACGACACGGTCGGCTGCATCGTGCTGACCGGCTCGCCCAAGGCCTTCGCGGCCGGCGCCGACATCAAGGAGATGTCGGACAAGTCCTATGCCGACATGTTCAAGACCGACTTCTTCACGGCCCAGGCCCGGGCGATCGAGACGGTGCGCAAGCCGATCATCGCCGCGGTGGCCGGCTACGCCCTGGGCGGCGGCTGCGAGCTGGCGATGATGTGCGACTTCATCCTGGCCGCCGACACCGCCAAGTTCGGCCAGCCGGAGATCAATCTGGGCGTCGCGCCCGGCATCGGCGGCACCCAGCGGCTGACCCGCCTGGTGGGCAAGTCCAAGGCCATGGACATGATCCTGACCGGCCGGATGATGGACGCCCAGGAAGCCGAGCGCGCGGGCCTGGTGTCGCGGATCTTCCCCGCCGACCAGCTGGTCGACGAGGCCGTCAAGGTCGCCGCCAAGATCGCCGCCCAGTCGCCCCTGGCCACGGCGATGAACAAGGAACTGGTCAACGCCGCCTACGAGACCACCCTGACCACGGGCGTGGCGCTGGAGCGGCGGCTGTTCCACTCGCTGTTCGCCTTCGACGACCAGAAGGAGGGGATGGCCGCCTTCGTCGAAAAGCGCAAACCCGCGTTCAAGGGTTCGTGACGCGTCGGTCGCTCGCCGGGCGAAGATTCCCATTGTGGATGGATTGACCGGTCGGCGGCCTTCCCGTATATCCGCGCGCTCTTGATTTCACCTGCTTCGCGGCCGCCCGCGCGGCCGTCCGTTTGAAGGTCCTATCCATGGCCAATAATCCCGGCGCCAAGAAAGCGATCCGCAAGATCGCCCGTCGCACCGAAGTGAACACCGCTCGTCGTTCGCGCGTCCGCACCTTCCTGCGCAAGTTCGACGACGCCATCGCCAAGGGCGACGTCGCCGTCGCCAAGGCCGCCTTCATCGAGGCTCAATCGGAGCTGATGCGCGCCGTTTCGAAGGGCGTCGTTCACCCGAACACGGGCTCGCGCAAGGTGTCGCGCCTGGCCGCCCGTCTGAAGAAGCTGGATAAGGCCGCCGCCTAAGTCCAGTTCGCGAACGAACGCCGTTCGTTCAGCGAAATCAAAGACTTGTAGAAGCCGATCGAGGCAACTCGGTCGGCTTTTGCTTTGTCTATGTACTCCTTTACCTGCCCCCCGGCTCGTCGAACGAAAGTCTTCAAAACGGCTTTCCCTTGACGGGCGAGGCGGTGTCGCGAGTCAACAGAAATATCCGCGATCGGACGCAAGTTTTCCGTTTGACCGGCCCGGGCCGGTGGCTAGTTTAAAGGTCTCAGCGCTCTCCCAGTCTTGTGACGACAGCGGCGGCGGCGGACACCATGCGTTCGCCGGTTAAGCCCCTGTGTGTCCTCAATAAATGCGGGGGGAGAGTTTCTGAGCTCGGTCGTGCGCCATGGGGGGCTTGCGACCGGCAATCTGTAATTGTGTGTATGCAGGCGCGAGGCGGTGAACTGATGTCGATCAAGGTCGGGGCGGCCAGTCAGGAATTGTCGGCGGCGTATGCCGCCGTCACGCGCGAGCCTGCCGGCATCGTGTGGAACAAGGTCTGCGTCTCCCTGAAACGCGAGCTGGGCGACGCCGCCTTCGGTTCGTGGATCGCGCCCGCGGTCCTGCGTGAAACCCAGGCCGGCGACGTCGTCCTCGTCACCCCCACCGGCATCGCGCGCGACTGGATCCGTCGCAGCGCCTGGCGCCGCATCGGCGAGCTGTGGGCCGCCGGCGACGCCGTGGGCCGCCGCCTGGACCTGAAGTCGCGCCTCGAGTTCGAAGCCTCGGCCGACGCCGCCTCGGCCACGACCGGCGCCGTCTATGTCGAGGCCAAGCCGCAGCCGATCGAGATCGTGCTGCCCGTCTCCAGCGACATCCCCGCCGCCGCGCCGACCCCCACCGGCAAGACCTCGCCGGTGCAGGGCCTGCAGGAACGCTTCACCTTCGACAGCTTCGTCCCGGGTCCGGCCAACGAGTTCGCCCACGCCGTGGCGCGCCGCGTCGCCAGCTGGGCCGACGGCCACTTCAACCCGGTGCTGTTCCACGGCCCCTACGGCTTCGGCAAGACGCACCTTCTGAACGCCCTGGCCTGGGAGGCCATGCGCGCCGCCCCGAACAAGCGCGTCGTGTACCTGACCGCCGAACGCTTCCTGTCGACCTTCGTCCGCGCGGTCATGGATCGCCAGACCACGGCCTTCAAGGACGAGCTGCGCGGCGCCGACCTCCTGATCATCGACGACGTGCACTTCATCGCCGGCAAGCAGTCGAGCCAGGAAGAGCTGTTCCACACCCTGACCGCCCTCGTCGAGGACGGCCGCCGGGTGGTGTTCTCGGCCGACCGTCCGCCCTCGGCCATGACCGAGATGGACGCCCGCCTGCGCTCGCACCTGTCCGCCGGCCTGGTCTGCGGCATGGAGCCGGCCGACCGTTCGCTGCGCCTGGGCATCCTGGAGCGCAAGATCGAGGCGCTGGGCCGCGCCCAGGGCTTCACCGGCACGGTGCGCCCCGAGGTGCTGCAGTTCCTGGCCGACCGCTTCACCGACAGCGTCCGCGAGCTGGAAGGGGCGCTCAACACCCTGACCGCCCGCGCCGGCGAGCGCCTGTCGCGCCTGTCGCTGGATGAAGTCCAGGCGATCCTGCGCCCGCACCTGCGCGGCGGCGAGAAGCGGATCACCATCGACGACATCCAGAAGGCGACGTCCGAGCACTACGGCATGAAGCAGGCCGACCTGCTCAGCGAGCGCCGCAACCGCGCCATCGCCCGTCCGCGCCAGGCCGCCATGTGGCTGGCCAAGCAGCTGACCACCCGCTCGCTGCCGGACATCGGCCGTCGCTTCGGCGGTCGCGACCACACCACGGTGCTGCACGCCGTGCGCCGCATCGAGGCCCTGCGCCAGGACGACGCCGTGCTGAGCCAGGACCTGGAGACCATCACCCGCAAGCTGCGCGGCTGATCAGGGCTTTCCAGTTCGACCGAAGGGGCCGCTCCGCAAGGGGCGGCCCTTTTCGTTTGATCCTCCCCCTCTGGGGGAGCATCGATCAGCCAGCCCGCGCCCGCCTGAGCGTCAAATTGATCCGCCCTCCCCCCGGCACGAGCCGCGAGGAGCCGGGCAGGATGCGATCCACGCCGTGGAAGGCCAGGCGCGCGGGACCCGACAACCGACACACGTCGCCGGAGGCCAGGCGCACCGAGCGGGTCGGGTCCTTGCGGCTGGTTCCGCCGATGCGGAACACCGCCGTGTCGCCCAGCGAGATCGACAGCACCGGAAAGCGCGGGTCGGCCTCGTCGCGGTCCTGGTGCAGGCCCATGCGGGCCTCAGGGCCGTAGAAATTGACCAGGCAGGCGTCGGGCGGAACCTCCGCATCGCCCAGCGCCGCCCAAAGATCGAGCAGCGCCCGGGGCATCGCCGGCCAGGCCGCGCCGGTCCTGGGATGACGGTCGGCATAGCGGTAGCCGGCCGCGTCGCTGGTCCAGCCCAGCGGCCCCAGGCTGGTCATCGCCACGCTCATCGCCTTGCCGTAGGGCGTTGCGTAGTTGGCCGGCGGGGCGGTCTCGGCCGCCGCCAGCACCGCCTCGACCAGCGCCCGCTGGGCGTCCGGCGACAGCAGGCCGGGCCAGAGATCGAAGCCGGGGACGAGGCTGACAGGGGTCATCATTACGCGGAATTAATGCCTGTGGACGGGCGGATGGGTGTTGGTTCGCCCCCTCGCGGGGTTTCTCCGCACGATCATTCCATACCAGGGCCGTTCATGCGTCGTCTTCTGTCCACCGCCGCCGCGGTCACGCTGCTTCTCGCCTCCGGAACCGCCCTCGCCGCCCCGGCCGCCTCCGGCTCCAAGGGGGCCACGCCGGCCACGGTGACCACCCAGCTGCCGCGCAACGCCCACCCCACCCACTACGACCTGTCGTTCACGCCCGACGCCAAGGCGATGAGCTTCACCGCCTCGGTGAAGATCGCCGTGGAGGTGACCGAGCCGACCGCGACCATCACCCTGCAGGCGGCCGACCTGACGTTCGCGAAGGCCACGATCGACGGCCAGCCGGCGATCATCAAGGTCGACGAGGACGCCCAGACCGCCGCCTTCACGCTGAAGGCGCCGCTGGCCAAGGGCAAGCACGTGCTGGCCATCGACTACGCCGGCAAGATCTACACCCAGGCCGCGGGCCTGTTCGCCCTCGACTACGACACCGAGGAAGGCCAGAGGCGCGCCCTCTACACCCAATTCGAGAACTCCGACGCCCGCCGGTTCATCCCCTCGTGGGACGAGCCGTTCCACAAGGCGACGTTCAGCGTCGAGGCGACGATCCCGACCGGCCAGATGGCCCTTTCCAACATGCCGATCGCCAAGAGCGTCGATCTGGGCGGCGGCAAGACCCGCGTGACCTTCGCCACCTCGCCGAAGATGTCGACCTACCTGCTGTTCTTCGGCCTGGGCGAGTTCGAGCGCGCCAGCGTCAAGACCGCCGGCGTCGACATCGGCGTCGTCACCAAGAAGGGCGACCTGGCCAAGGCGAAGTTCGCCCTGGAATCCGCCGGCCCGCTGACGGCCTGGTACAACGACTACTTCGGCGTCTCCTACCCGCTGCCGGCGCTGGACCACATCGCCGCCCCGGGCCGCAGCCAGTTCTTCAGCGCCATGGAGAACTGGGGCGCGATCTTCTACTTCGAATACGCTCTGCTGATGGATCCGAAGATCTCGACCCAGCGCGACGCCCAGAACATCTACACCACCGTCGCCCACGAGACCGCCCACCAGTGGTTCGGCAACCTGGTGACCATGGCCTGGTGGGACGACCTGTGGCTGAACGAGGGCTTCGCCTCGTGGATGGAGGGCCGGGCGACCGAGAAGTTCCATCCCGAGTGGAACGCCGCCCTGGCGGCCGTGGGCGGGCGCGAATACGCCATGAACCTGGACGGCTTGGTCACCACCCACCCCGTCGTGCAGCACGTCGAGACCGTCGAGCAGGCCAGCCAGGCCTTCGACGCCATCACCTACCAGAAGGGCGAGGCGGTCATCCGCATGCTCGAGGGCTATGTCGGCGAGGACGCCTGGCGCACCGGCGTGCGCGCCTACATCAAGGCCCACGCCTACGGCAACACGGTCAGCGACGACCTGTGGAAGGCGGTCGAGACCGCCGCCGGCAAGCCGATCACCGCCATCGCCCACGACTTCACCCTGCAGCCGGGCGTGCCGCTGATCCGCGTCGAGGCCGGCGCCTGCCAGGCCGGCAAGCAGGTGCTGACCCTGACCCAGGGCGAGTTCAGCAAGGACTTCCCCGACAAGACGCCGCTGTCCTGGCGCGTGCCGGTCAACGCCAAGGCCCTGGACGGGACGAGCATCGCCAAGACCGTGGTCGAGGGCGGCAAGGCCAGCCTGACGGTCGAGGGCTGCGGCCCCGTGGTCGTCAACGCCGGCCAGAGCGGCTACTACCGCACCCTCTACGCTCCGGCCCAATTCCAGGCCCTGGCGGCCAACTTCGGCAAGCTGCCGGCCATCGACCAGCTGGGCCTGCTGTCGGACGCCTGGTCGATGGGCACGGCGGGCCAGCAGTCGTCGACCGACGCCCTGGCCCTGATCGCCGCCACGCCGGGCGACGCCGACCCGCAAGTGCTGTCCAAGGCCGCCGGCGTGCTGTCGGCCATCGACGGCTACTACGAAGGCCAGCCCGAGCGCGCGGCCTTCCGCAAGCTGGCCGTCGCCCGGCTGTCGCCGATGCTGGCCCGCGTGGGCTGGGAGGCCAAGGCCGGCGAGCCCGACCCCGTGGCCATCCTGCGCGGCGACCTGATCGCCACCCTGGGCGAGTTGGGCGATCCCACCGTGGTCGCCGAGGCCCGCAAGCGCTACGCCGCCGACAAGACCGATCCCGCCGCCATCCCCGGCCCGCTGCGCAAGGCGATCCTCGGCGTCGTGGCCGTCAACGCCGACGCGGCGACCTGGGACGCCATCCACGCCCAGGCCCAGGCCGAGAAGACCCCGCTGGTCCGCGCTCAGCTGTACAGCCTGCTGGCCTCGGCCGACGACGAGGCCCTGGCCCGCAAGGCCCTGGAGCTGGCGCTGACCGCCGAGCCGGGCGAGACCAACTCGGCCGGCATGATCTCGGGCGTCGCCTCGCGCCATCCGGACATGGCCTTCGACTTCGCCGCGGCCCATCGCGACGCGGTCGACGCCAAGGTCGACAACAGCGCCCGCACCCGCTTCATCCCCAGCCTGGCCAGGGCTTCGGGCAAGCCGGAAACGGCCGAGAAGCTGAAGGCCTGGGCGGCCGCCAACCTGACTGAGAGCTCGCGCAAGGAAGCCGACAAGGCGATCTCGGCCATCGAATACCGGGCCAAGGTGCGTCGCGAGCGTCTGCCGGCGATCACCGCCTGGGTCGCCAAGGCCGGCTGAACCGGACTTTTCGCAGCGTCGGCCAAGGGTCGACGAGCCGACGCTGCGACGTTCCGTCTTGCAGATTCCCCTTCTTTCCCTGCGGGAATGGGGTTGCGGCGGCACGCGTATCCCCCATATCGGGCATCGAAGCGGGGTTGACGGGCTCGTCAACTTCGATTGAAGCCTCTCCTTTCGCCTGGTTCGTCCAGGCGGCAGGATTTTGGATCAACCCTAGACGCGACCAGACGGGGACGGACCGAGAAAAACCGGGGCGCTTCTGATAAGGCCCTTGTCACCGCCGTCCGCCATTCGAGGAGCTGCAGGCACACCACATGAGCAAGATTATCGGTATCGACCTTGGCACCACGAACTCGTGCGTGGCCATCATGGACGGCAAGAACCCGAAGGTGATCGAGAACGCCGAAGGCGCTCGCACCACCCCGTCGGTCGTCGCCTTCCTCGAGGACGGCGAGCGCCTGATCGGCCAGCCCGCCAAGCGCCAGGCCGTGACCAACCCGACCAACACCCTGTTCGCCATCAAGCGCCTGATCGGCCGCAACGCGAACGACCCGGTGGTCGAGAAGGACAAGGGCATGGTGCCCTACGAGATCGTCAAGGGCCCGACCGGCGACGCCTGGGTCAAGGCCCATGGCAAGGACTACTCGCCCCAGGAAGTCTCGGCGTTCATCCTGCAGAAGATGAAGGAAGCCGCCGAAGCCCACCTCGGCGAGCCGGTGACCAAGGCGGTCATCACCGTTCCGGCCTATTTCAACGACGCCCAGCGTCAGGCCACCAAGGACGCCGGCAAGATCGCCGGCCTGGAAGTCCTGCGCATCATCAACGAGCCGACCGCGGCGGCCCTGGCCTACGGCCTGGACAAGAACGACGGCAAGAAGATCGCGGTCTACGACCTGGGCGGCGGCACCTTCGACGTCTCGATCCTGGAGATCGGCGACGGCGTGTTCGAGGTGAAGTCGACCAACGGCGACACCTTCCTGGGCGGTGAAGACTTCGACCTTCGGATCGTCGACTACCTGGCCGACGAGTTCAAGAAGGAGCAGGGCGTCGACCTGCGCAAGGACAAGCTGGCCCTCCAGCGCCTGCGCGAGGAAGCCGAGAAGGCCAAGAAGGAGCTGTCGTCGACGGCTCAGTACGAGGTCAACCTGCCGTTCATCAGCATGAACGCCTCGGGCCCGCTGCACCTGAACATCAAGCTGTCGCGCTCCAAGCTGGAAGCCCTGGTTGACGACCTGATCGCCCGCACCATCGGTCCGTGCGAACAGGCCCTCAAGGACGCCGGCCTGAAGAAGAGCGACATCGACGAAGTGATCCTGGTCGGCGGCATGAGCCGCATGCCCAAGGTCCAGCAGGCGGTGCAGGACTTCTTCGGTCGCGAACCCCACAAGGGCGTGAACCCCGATGAAGTCGTGGCGCTGGGCGCGGCCGTTCAGGCCGGCGTGCTGCAAGGCGACGTCAAGGACGTGCTGCTGCTCGACGTGACCCCGTTGACCCTGGGCATCGAGACCCTCGGCGGCGTGTTCACCCCGCTGATCGAACGCAACACCACGATCCCGACCAAGCGCTCGCAGACCTTCTCGACCGCTGACGACAACCAGTCGGCCGTGACCATCCGCGTGTTCCAGGGCGAACGCCCGATGGCCGTGGACAACAAGATCCTCGGCCAGTTCGACCTGGTGGGCATCCCGCCGGCGCCGCGCGGCGTGCCGCAGATCGAGGTCACCTTCGACATCGACGCCAACGGCATCGTCCAGGTCCACGCCAAGGACAAGGCGACCAACAAGGAGCACTCGATCCGCATCCAGGCCAACGGCGGCCTCTCGGACGCCGACATCGAGCGCATGGTCAAGGAAGCCGAGGCCAACAAGGCCGCGGACGAGGAAAAGAAGAAGCTGGTCGAGGCCAAGAACCAAGGCGAGGCGATCCTGCACTCGACCGAGAAGGCCCTGACCGAGCATGGCGACAAGGTCGGCGCGGCCGAGAAGACCGCGATCGAAACCGGCGTCGCCGAGCTGAAGACCGCCCTGGAAGGCGAGGACGTCGAGGCCATCCAGGCCAAGACCCAGGCCCTGATCCAGGCGTCGATGAAGCTGGGCGAGGCCATGTACGCCTCGCAGCAGGGCGGTGAAGGCGCCGAAGGCGGCGCTGAAGCCCCCGCGGACGACGGCGTCGTCGACGCCGAGTTCGAGGAAGTGGACGGCGCCGACAAGCCGGCTTCCTAAGCCATGGACGCGCCGGCGAACGATCCTTCGAGATCCGTTCGCCGGCGCGCTCGTTTTGCGGTGCGCCCGATTGACGCCTTGCGGCGGGGCGCCCCCTCCCCCACCTCTTTCTCGACACCCCCTGTCTTGTTGAGCCTTACGGGCGCCGAACGCTGACGATGCGCGACTATTACGAAATTCTCGGCGTGAACCGGACCTGCGACGACGCGGGCCTGAAATCCGCCTTCCGCAAGCTGGCGATGCAGCACCACCCCGACCGCAACGGCGGTTGCGAGGACGCGAGCGGCCGGTTCAAGGAAATCAACGAGGCCTACAGCGTCCTCTCCGACCCGCAGAAGCGCGCGGCCTACGACCGCTTCGGCCACGCCGGCGTCAACGGCCCGCAAGGCGGACCGGGCGGCATGGGCGGCGGGTTCGACGCCAGCGACATCTTCGGCGACGTGTTCGGCGATGTCTTCGGCGAGATGTTCGGCGGCGGCCGTCGCCAGTCCAACGGCCCCCAGCGCGGCCAGGACCTGCGCTATGACCTGGAGATCTCCCTGGAGCAGGCCTATGCCGGCGCCGAGGTCGAGATCACGGTTCCCGCGGCCATGACCTGCGAGGTCTGCGACGGCTCGGGCGCCAAGCCCGGCACCAGCCCCACCGTCTGCGGCTCGTGCGGCGGCGCCGGCCGCGTGCGCGCCACCCAAGGCTTCTTCTCGGTCGAGCGCGCCTGTCCGCGCTGCGGCGGCTCGGGCCGCCTGGTGCTGGATCCCTGCGCCGGCTGCCATGGCCACGGCCAGGTCCGCAAGGAACGCATCCTGTCGGTCCGCATCCCGGCCGGCGTCGACGACGGCGCCCGGATCCGCCTGGCGGGCGAAGGCGACGCCGGCGTGCGCGGCGGCCCGCGCGGCGACCTCTACCTCTTCCTGTCGGTGACCCCGCACGAACTGTTCGAGCGCGACGGCCTGGATCTTCTGTGCACCGTGCCGGTGCCGATGACCGTGGCCGCCCTGGGCGGCGAGATCGAGGCCCCGTGCCTGAAGGGCGGCGAGACCTGCGACGGCACCTGCCGCGTCAGCGTCAAGGTTCCCGAAGGCGCCCAGACCGGCAAGACCGTCCGCCTGAAGGGCAAGGGCATGCCGTCGCTGCGCAACCGCCAGCGGGGCGATCTGGTGGTCGAACTGTTCGTCGAAACCCCGACCCACCTGTCGGCGCGCCAGAAGGAGCTCCTCAAGGAGCTCGCCGGCCTGTGCGACGACAAGCAGAACCCCAAGTCGGCCAACTTCGTCGGCAAGGCCAAGCGCTTCTGGGAAGAAGTGACGGGGAACTGAGGCTCCGGCGCATCGCGCATCATCCGATCAAGGCTCGCCCCACGGCGGGCCTTTTTCATATCTCCGCCGCCGAACGGCGTTGCGCCCGCCAATATTTGCCCGCATGAGACGAGCCCGAGAATGGGCGCATCTGGGGGCGATCGACGATGGAGGAAGACCCGCGGGGCCTTTTTCAAGACCTTTTCCGTCGCGTCACCAAACGGGCGGCTCAGCGCCCCTATCATGCCTTTACCATGGCCTTCGACCAAGAGATCGAGGCCGACCGGATCGGTGAGATTCTCGGAACCCTGAAGACCGAGGATGCGGCGACCTTGGAGAACGGATGGCTCCGCTTGCTGGCCGATCGGACGCCGTCCCAGGCCGCATTCGAGAGCGTCGACAGAATCCGAGAGGCGTCAACCGTCGAAAGCCGCTCCGACACGGCCGTTTGCCTGCTGCTCGACCAGTCCGGTTCGATGCGCGGCGACAAGATCTTCCACGTCGTCGCGACGGCGGATCGCCTCCAGCGGCTGTTGACGGGTCTGGGCGTGAAGGTCGAGATCCTGGGTTTCACCACCTCGACGTGGCAGGGCGGCAAGTCGCGGTTCGAATGGATTCACCGGGGCCGCCCCGCCGACCCCGGCCGGCTGAGCGATCTCCTGCATATCGTCCATCGTGCAGGCGACGACGCCCGGGTTCTGGGCGAGGATGAGCTGAAGCGCATGCTGCGGCCCGATTTGCTCAAGGAGAACATCGACGGCGAAGCGCTGATGTGGGCCGCGCGTCGATTGCGGCGGCGGCCGGAGGGGCGCAAGATTCTCGTCGTGGTGTCGGACGGCGCGCCCGCCGACGACGCGACCCTGAGCGCCAACGTCCCCGATTACCTCGTCAAGCATCTGGAGCAGGTCATCGCCGACATCGCCGCCGCTGGTGATGTCGTCCTCACCGCCATCGGGGTTGGCGACGACATCTGGCCCAACTATCCCTACGGCGCGAAGGCCGAGGATCCGGCGCGGCTGTCCGACGAGGCGCTGGCCCTGCTGGAACGGCTGCTCACCGCCCGGCCCGCCGACGCCTAGTGATCGGTCCGACCGGCGGCCTTCAGGACCCGAAACAGGCCGAAGAGCCCGCCGATCAGGATGGCGATCCCAGGAGCAGCGCCTTGCCGCGCCCACGTTTGTTCGAACCTATGGCTCAGTTGTCGACGGGGTAATCACCCGGCGCAGGAGCCGTAGGGGCTCGCGTCACGCGGTCGAATAACTTGCAAATTCTGCAAATAATAACTGCGCCCGCCCCCCCCGAAAAACCCCGGTCGCACCCCTTAACGAAAACCGCGACGCTCTGTACTTTCCGGTCGGATGAACGCCCCCGTTTCTCCGCCCGTCCAGACGTTCGACGCCACCGGCGCCACGCCGGTGATGCAGCAGTTCTTCGAGATGAAGACCCGCCAGCCGGACGCGCTGCTGTTCTTCCGGATGGGCGATTTCTACGAGCTCTTTTTCGACGACGCGATCCGCGCGGCCGCCGCCCTGGGCATCTCCCAGACCTTCCGCGGCACCCATGCCGGCCAGCCGATCCCGATGGCCGGCGTGCCGCATCACGCGGCCGAGGCCTATCTGTCGAAGCTGATCCGCATGGGCTTCAAGGTCGCCGTCTGCGAGCAGATGGAAGACCCGGCCGAGGCCAAGAAGCGCGGCTCCAAGTCGGTGGTCCGGCGCGACATCGTCCGCGTCGTGACGCCCGGCACGCTGACCGAGGACGGCCTGCTGGACGCCCGGGGCGCCAACCGCCTCGCGGCGGTGGCCATCCGCGCCGGCCAGGCGGCCGTGGCGGCCGTGGAACTGTCCACCGGCGAGGTCGAGTGCTTCTCGACCGGCAAGGAGGGCGTCGGCCCCCTGCTGGCGGCCCTGTCGCCGTCCGAGACCCTGGTCGCCGACCGCCTGCTGGCCGACGACCACCTGGCCCAGACCCTGAAGATCTGCGGCGGGCTGATTCAACCGATGCCATCCGCCCTGTCGGAGCCGCAGGCTTCGGAGACCCGGGTCAAGCGCCTCTACGGCGTCGACACCCTGGACGGTTTCGGCGGCCTGGCGCCGGCCGAGGTCGGCGCGCTTGGCCTGATCGCCGCCCACCTGGAGATGACCCAGGCCGGCAAGCTGCCGGCCCTGCGCGCGCCCCGCCGCGCGGCCGAGGCCGACGTCATGTCGATCGACCCGGCCACCCGCTCCAGCCTGGAGATCGACCGCACCCAGAACGGCGACCGCAACGGCTCGCTGCTGGCGGCCATCGACCGCACCGTCACGCCCGGCGGCGCGCGCCTGCTGGCCTCGCGCCTGGCCCGCCCCCTGCTCGACCCGGCCGCCATCGACCAGCGCCTGGACGCCGTCGAGTGGTTCGTCGAGCACCGCTCGTTGCGTGAACGCCTGCGCGAGCAGCTGAAGGGCTCGGGCGACATGGCGCGCGCGCTGGCCCGCCTGGCCCTGGGGCGCGGCGGTCCGCGGGATCTCGCGTGCCTGCGCGACGGCCTCAAGACCGGCGAGAAACTGGCCGGCATGGTCGGCGGCTCGGGCGACCCGCTGTCGCCGCCGCCGGTCGAGCTGGAGGGCGCGCTGGCGGCCCTGACGCCGTCGCTGCACCAGGGCGTCTCGCAGCTGCTGAACACCCTGGAAGCAGGCCTTGGCCCCGACCTGCCGGCCCTGGCCCGCGACGGCGGCTTCGTGGCCCCCGGGATCCGTCCCGAGCTCGACCAGGCCCGCGCCCTGCGCGACGACAGCCGCCGGGTCGTGGCCGCCCTGGAACAGCGCCTGATCCAGGAAGCGGGCATCCCGCTGAAGATCCGCCACAACGGCGTGCTCGGCTATTTCGTCGAGGCCACCGCCGGCAAGGCCGATCCGCTGTTCCAGCCGCCGCTGAACGCCACCTTCATCCACCGCCAGACCCTGGCCAACCAGGTGCGCTTCACCACCGTGGAGCTGGCCGACCTGGACGCCCGCATCGCCCAGGCCGCCGAGCGGGCCCTGGCCATGGAAGTGGCCGCCTACGAGGACTGGCGCGCCGAGGCCTGCGCCCTGGCCGAGCCGATCCAGGCCGCCGCCGAGGCCCTGGCCCGCCTGGACGTAGCCTCCAGCCTGGCCGAATGGGCCGAGGACGCCGGCGCCGTGCGTCCGACCGTCGACAAGTCGCTGGCCTTCGAGGCCAAGGCCGCCCGCCACCCAGTGGTCGAGGCCGCGGTGCGCCGCGCCGGCGACCCCTACACCCCCAACGACTGCCGGCTGGACGCCGCCGGGGAGGTCGCCGCGCGCCTTTCCATCGTCACCGGTCCGAACATGGCCGGTAAGTCGACCTTCCTGCGCCAGAACGCCTTGCTGGCCATCCTGGCCCAGGCCGGCTGCTACGTGCCCGCCAAGACCTTCCGGCTGGGCGTCGTCGACCGCCTGTTCAGCCGCGTCGGGGCCGGCGACGACCTGGCGCGCGGTCGCTCGACCTTCATGATGGAGATGGTCGAGACCGCCGCCATCCTGACCCAGGCCACGCCGCGCAGCCTCGTGATCCTCGACGAGATCGGCCGCGGCACCGCCACCTATGACGGCCTGGCCATCGCCTGGGCCTGCGCGGAGTCGCTGCACGACACCAACCGCTGCCGCGCCCTCTTCGCCACGCACTATCACGAGCTGGCGACGCTGGAGGAGCGCATGGCGCACGTCTCCAACCTGTCGCTCCGCGCCAAGGAATGGAACGGCGACCTCGTCTTCCTGCACGAAGCCGCCGACGGTCCGGCCGACCGCTCCTACGGCGTGCAGGTGGCCAAGCTGGCCGGCGTGCCGCCGCAGGTGGTGGCCCGCGCCAAGGAGGTGCTCGACCGCCTGGAGAGCAAGACCGAATCACCGGCCAAGCTCGACGACCTGCCGCTGTTCGCCGCCTCGGCCCCCATCGCCGCGGCGCCTGTCGTTTCGGCGCCCAGCGCCGTGGATGGCGCGCTGAAGGAGCTGGACGTGGACGGCATGAGCCCGCGCGAGGCCCTGGAGGCGCTTTATCGCCTTAAGGGTCTGCTCAAGACCTAGGATCAATCATAGGAGCATGGCGGCGGCCGGTTCCGGTGGTCGCTTTGGCCGCCCGTCTCGGACACCCATATAACCGCCATGCCTCGCCGCCTCCGCCCCACGCCCCTGGAACACGTCGTCGACGGTCACGCCCTGCGCGCGCGCCTGTCGGCCGCCGCCCTGGACGCCATCGGCGACGAGGCCGCCCAGCGCGCACGGGCGATCGACATCCTCAAGCAAGCCCTGTTCCGCGGCCGGATGATCGCCAAGGAGCGGCTGGAGAACGGCGCCGGCGGCCTGGAGACGGCGCGCCTGCTCAGCGGCGTCACCGACGAGGTGATCACCGCCCTCTACGACTTCACGACCGTGCACGTGTTCCGGGCCCGCAACCCCACCGAGGGCGAGCGCCTGGCGCTGCTGGCCGTGGGCGGCTACGGCCGCGCCACCCTGGCCCCGTTCAGCGACATCGATCTGCTGTTCCTGCGGCCCTACAAGCAGACGCCGCACGTCGAGAGCGTGATCGAGTACATGCTCTATGCGCTGTGGGATCTGGGCTTCAAGGTCGGCCACGCCTCGCGCACCATCGAGGAGTGCGTGCGCCTCTCGAAGGAAGACTTCACGATCCGCACCTCGATCCTCGAGGCGCGGCGGCTGACCGGCGACGAGCGCCTGGCCGCCGACCTCAAGAAGCGGTTCCGCGACGAGGTGATGAAGGGCACCGGCCAGCAGTTCGTGGCCGCCAAGCTGAAGGAACGCGACGACCGTCAGGCCCGCGCCGGCGCCAGCCGCTACATGGTCGAGCCCAACGTCAAGGAGGGCAAGGGCGGCCTGCGCGACCTGCACACCCTGATGTGGATCGCCGAGTACCTGCATCCGGTCGACGCGCCGGAGGACGTCTTCAAGATGGAGGTGTTCTCGGGCCGCGAGACCAAGGCCTTCATCCGCGCCTTCGACTTCCTGCACGCCGTGCGCGCCCACCTGCACTTCACCACCGGCCGGCCCGAAGAGCGACTGACCTTCGACCTTCAGCCCGAGATCGCCCGCCGCATGGGCTATGGCGACCGGGGCGACGCCCCGGCGGTCGAGCGCTTCATGCGCCGCTACTTCCTGATCGCCAAAGAGGTGGGGGCCCTCACCCGCGCCTTCTCGGCCAAGCTGGAAGCCGAGCACTTCAAGAACGAGCCCAAGGGCATCTCGCGCTTCCTTCCGGGCGGCAAGCCCAAGCGCAAGGCCCTGGACGCCCCGGGCTTCTATGAGGACGGCGGACGCCTGAACATCGACGGGCCGGAGATCTTCGAGACCGATCCAGTCAACCTGATCCGGCTGTTCAAGATCGCCGACGAGCGCGACCTTGATCTGCATCCCGACGCCTTCACCGCCGTGACCCGCAACCTCGCCCTGATCACCTCGAAGGTGCGGCGCGATCCGGAGGCCACGCGGGCCTTCCTTGACCTCTTGGCGCGCGGCAAGCGCAGCTACCGCACCCTGACCCTGATGAACGACGCCGGCGTGCTGGGCCGCTTCATCCCAGAGTTCGGCCGCGTCGTCGCCCAGATGCAGTTCAACATGTACCACTCGTACACGGTGGACGAGCACACCCTGCGGGCCGTCGGCCTGATCGGCGACATGGCGGCCGGACGTCTGCAGGACGACCACCCGCTGGCCGTGTCGATCATGCCGCTGATTGAGGACCGCGAGGCCCTGTTCCTGGCCATGTTGCTGCACGACACCGGCAAGGGCGGCGTGGGCGGCCAGGAGAAGGCCGGGGCCCGATCGGCCCGCAGCGCCTGCGAGCGCCTAGGGGTCGAGCGCAGCAAGGTCGAGCTGGTCGCCTGGCTGGTCGAGAACCACCTCGTGATGAGCGACTTCGCCCAGAAGCGCGACGTGTCGGATCCCGGCACCGTGGCGGCCTTCGCCCGCATCGTCGAGAACCCCGAGCGCCTGCGCCTGCTGCTGGTCATCACCGTGGCCGATATCCGGGCCGTGGGGCCCGGCGTGTGGAACGGCTGGAAGGGCCAGCTGCTGCGCGAGCTCTACAACGCCACGGAGGCGGTTTTCCGGGGCGGCCGGGGCAGTGACGCCACCGCCAACGTTCAACGCCACCAGGAGGCCGCCGCAGCGGCCGCACGCGAGACCCTGATCGCCGCAGACCCCGCCGCCAAGGGCTGGGCCGCGGCCATGGAGGACGCCTATTTCGGCGCCTTCAGCCCGCAGGACCTGCTCGACCATGCCGCCCTGGCCCGCCGGGCCGCCATCCAGGGCGGCGCGGCCGCCGAGGGCAAGGTCAATCCCGGCGCCAACGCCGCCGAGATCGTCGTCGCCGCCAAGGACCGTCGCGGCCTGTTCGCCGACCTGGCCCTGGCCATCTCCTCGCTGGGCGGCAACGTCGTGGGGGCTCGGGTCTTCACCTCACGCCAGGGCCAGGCCCTCGACGTGTTCTACGTGCAGGACGTCACTGGCGCGCCGCTCGGCTGCGAGAACCCGCGCGCCCTGCGCCGCCTGGCCGACGCGCTGGAAGCGGCCGGCCGAGGCGAGGGCGTCAATGTCGAGGCCCGGCGCGGCGGCGAGCTGGCCCGCACGGCCGCCTTCGCCATCGCCCCGACCGTGGTCATCGACAACGAGGCCTCGCACGAGGCCACGGTGGTGGAGGCCTCCGGTCGCGACCGTCCGGGCCTGCTGCAGGCCCTGGCCCGCACCCTGGCCGACAACGGCCTGTCCATCCAATCGGCCCACATCGACGGCTATGGCGAGCGGGCGGTCGACGCCTTCTACGTGCAGACGGCCGAGGGCGGGAAGCTGGCCGACGGCCGCAAGGTCTCGGCGCTGAAGAGCGACCTGCTGTCGGCGCTGGAACAGAACGAGGCGGGCGCGCCCAGCACCCGTCCGGGCCTCAAGCGCGCGCGGGCCAGCGTCGCGCGCTGACGCGCGTCGATCACACGCTCTCGACCCGGTCTCCACCGAATCTCTCCGCGAAAGCGGGGAATGACGGCTCGGGTCTGGCGGAGGGGCGATCGCCTGTCCGCCCCCGGGGGAACGCGGCGCCCCGGACAGCGATTCGAGATTCGGGTCAAACTATTCGGCGGCGGCGACGTCGCCTGCTTGTGGAAAAATTCCGCCGCCGGAGCTTTCGATCAAGCGCGACTGGAAGCGGTTTTTCCTTACCTGACAAGGGATTAGGCGAAAACTCCGCCCTCCCCGCCCTCGCCTGTGGCGAACGGCGCGCCCCAGGATACGGCCGCGCCTTTCTTCATGCGCCACAGAAGACCCCGAAAACAGGGTCGATCAGACGCCCCGCGTCAGGCGGTTGCACAGATCGTCCAGCTGCTCGAGCGTCGCGTAGCGGACGATCAGCGAGCCGGCGCCGCCGCGATGGTCGATCTCGACATCGAGGCCCAGCACCGACGACAGGTCGGCTTCGAGGGCCTGGGTGTCGGTGTCCTTGGCGCGCGGCGCACGCGGCGGCGCCGAGCCGCCGTTCTTGGCGCGCGGGGTCGCATCGCCGGTCTGGGCGACGCGGGCCAGGGTCTCGGTCTCGCGCACCGAGAGGCCGCCGTCGATGACCTGCTGGGCCAGCGCGCCCGGATCAGCGGCCGTGGCGATGGCGCGGGCGTGGCCGGCCGTCAGGGCGCCGGTGACCAGGTGCTGCTGCACCGCCTCGGGCAGCGCCAGCAGGCGTAGGGTGTTGGCCACGTGGCTGCGGCTCTTGCCGATCGTCTGGGCGATGGCGTCCTGGGTGCGGCCGAACTTGTCCATCAGCACGCGGTAACTCAGCGCCTCTTCGAGGATGTTGAGGTCCGAGCGCTGGACGTTCTCGATGATGCCGATCTCGAGCACGGCCAGGTCGTCGAGCTCGCGCACGATGATCGGCACGCTCTTGAGGCCGGCGCGCTGGGCGGCGCGCCAGCGACGCTCGCCGGCGACGATCTGGTACTCGCCCGGAGCGCCCGGCGCCGGCCGCACGAGGATCGGCTGCAGCACGCCCTTCTCGGCGATCGAGTTGGAAAGTTCTACCAGGTCTTCCTCGCGGAAGGTCCGGCGGGGCTGGTCGGGATTACGCTTCAGCAGCTCGATCGGCGCCTCGCGCGAGCCGGCGGTATTGTCGCCCGGCGCCTGGGCCGGAGCGGCTTCGACCTCGCCCAGCAGCGCCGACAGACCGCGACCCAGACCCCGACGGCCTTCCGACATCCCCGCTTCACCGACCACGACCATCTCCTCGAAACTTCAACTTCAATAACGACTTGGGCCTGTATCCTCAGGCCGGCGCTCAAATGGTAGGCCCTGTGGATCAGGCGGCCTGGGCCTGGCGGTCCTTCTCGCGGCTGATCACCTCGCGGGCCAGTCGCAGGTAGGCCTGCGAACCGGCGCACTTGAGGTCG
Organism: Caulobacter sp. 602-2; assembly: GCF_011043625.1. Classification (GTDB taxonomy): domain Bacteria; phylum Pseudomonadota; class Alphaproteobacteria; order Caulobacterales; family Caulobacteraceae; genus Caulobacter. The sequence continues at coordinate 134,896 of NZ_JAAKGT010000004.1, read as the reverse complement.
TAGAGCAGCACCGGCTTGCCGAAGGACGGCGCCTCCGACACCCGGACGTTCCGCGGTATGACCGCGTCGTACACCTTGTCGCCGAAATGCTCGCGCACGTCGCGGGCCACCTGCTCGGAGAGGCTGTTGCGGCGATCGTACATGGTCAGCACCACGCCCTGGATCTCCAGGCGCGGGTTCAGGCTGCCGCGCACGCGCTCGATGGTGCGGATCAGCTGGGTCAGGCCTTCCAGGGCGAAGAACTCGCACTGCAGCGGCACGAACACGGCGTCGGCGGCGGTCATGGCGTTGACCGTCAGCACGTTCAGCGACGGCGGGCAGTCGATCAGCACATAGGTGTAGGGGCCGTTGGCGCGCAGCGGCTCCAGGGCGTCGCGCAGACGGTACGAGCGCCGCGCCACCTGGCCCAGTTCGAGCTCGACGCCCGACAGGTCGGCGTCGGCCGGGATCACGTCCAGGCCCGGCAGCGAGGTCTGCACGGCGGCTTCGATCACCGGCGCTTCGCCCATCAACACGTCGTACAGCGTCTTCTTGCGCTGCAGGCGGCCGATCCCCAGGCCCGTGGAGCAGTTGCCCTGCGGGTCGGCGTCGATCAGCAGGACGCGCTCGCCGCAGGCGGCCAGCGCCGTGCCCAGGTTGATGGCCGTGGTGGTCTTGCCCACCCCGCCCTTCTGGTTGGCGACCGCCAGGACTCTCAGCTCAGACTTTGCGGACACGGCTCAGCCCCTTGATTTGCACGACATGGCCGCGCGGGTCGCTCTTGGAGCCCCGCACGTCCGACTCGAACTTCCAGGTCTTCTCGGCTTCAGCGATCTCGGCGGCGACCTCCTGGCCCTTCAGGAACCAGGCGACCGCGCCGCGCTTGAAATAGGGTTGCGAGTATTCCAGCAGGCGCGGCATCGGCGCGCAGGCCCGGGCCGTGACCACCTGCACCTTGAGGTCCAGGCTTTCGGCGCGGGCGTTGTGGATCTCGACCGGCAGGTCGAGCTCGCGGCAGACGGCGTCGAGGAAGCGGCAGCGCTTGGCCATGCTCTCGACGAGGTGGACCTTGGCCCCCGGAACGGCCTTCAGCAGGATCGCCAGCACCACGCCGGGCAGGCCGGCGCCGGCGCCCAGGTCGGCCCAGGTCTTGGCCTCCGGCGCGAAGGTCAGAAGCTGGGCGCTGTCCCAGGCGTGGCGGTTCCAGTAGGCGGCCATAGAGGCCGGGCCGACGAGGTTCATCACCTCGTTCCACTCGGCCAGCAGCTCGCGATAGCGCGCCAGGTCGGCGACCTGGGCGTCGGACGACCCCGTCAGCCTCTGGAAGGCCGCGGCGTCGACCGGGTCGAGCGTTTCGATGACGAGATTTGCAACAGCCATCAGGCGGCCCGGCCCCGTCGCACGTGGGCCAGCAGGGCCGTCAGGGCGCCGGGGGTGACCCCCTCGATGCGGGCCGCCTGGCCCAGCGTCAGGGGCTTCACCCGGATCAGCTTCTCGCGCACCTCGTTGGAGAGGCTGCCGATGTCGCGATAGTCGAGGTCGGTCGGCAGGCGCAGGTCCTCGTCCTTGCGCAGGGACTCCGCATCGGCGCGCTGGCGGTCGAGATAGCCGGCATAGGCAGCCTCGATCTCGATCTGCTCGCGGGCCATCGGGCTCCAGTCGGCGATCTCGGGCCACACCCGGACCAGGTCGTCGAGACCCACGTCCGGATAGGCCAGCATGGCCAGGACATCGCGGCGCTGGCCGTCGGCATTGACCTTGAAGCCGGCCTTCACGGCCTCGGCCGGGGTCATGTTCAGGGTGCGGGCGCGGCCGCGCACGGTCTCCAGTTCGGCCTTCTTGGCGGCCCAGGCGCCGGCGCGAACCTCGCCCACGACGCCCAGTCCGACGCCGCGCTCGGTCAGGCGCTGGTCGGCGTTGTCGGCGCGCAGGGTCAGGCGGAACTCGGCCCGGCTGGTGAACATGCGGTAGGGCTCGGTGACGCCACGGGTGACGAGGTCGTCGATCATGACGCCGATATAGGCCTCGTCGCGCGCGAAGACGGCCGGCTCCTTGCCCAAGGCGGAAAGGGCCGCGTTCATGCCGGCGACCAGGCCCTGCGCCCCGGCCTCTTCATAGCCCGTCGTGCCGTTGATCTGGCCGGCCAGATAGAGGCCCGGCAGGCGCTTGGTCTCCAGCGTGACGTAAAGCTCGCGCGGATCGACATAGTCGTATTCGATCGCATAGCCGTAGCGGATCACCTCCACGGCCTCGAGGCCGGGGATGGTGCGCAGGAACAGAAGCTGGGTTTCGGCCGAGACCGAGGTCGAGACGCCGTTGGGATAGACGGTGTCGTCGTCCAGGCCTTCCGGCTCCAGGAACACCTGGTGGCTGGTCTTGTCGGCGAAGCGGACGACCTTGTCCTCGATCGACGGGCAATAGCGCGGGCCGATCCCCGTGGCGCGGCCGCCATAGACGGCGGACTCGTCCAGGCGATCGGCGATGATCTTGTGGGTTTCCTCGGTCGTGAAGGTGATGCCGCAGCGGATCTGCGGCACGTCGATCTTCTCGTTGAGGAACGAGAACGGCACGGGCTCTTCGTCGGCCGCCTGCATGTCGAGGCGGTCCCAGGCGATGGTCTTGCCGTCGAGACGGGCGGGCGTGCCGGTCTTCAGGCGGCCCATGTCGAAGCCCAGGCCGTAGAGTCGGTCCGACAGGCCGATCGACGGCTGGTCGCCGACGCGGCCGGCGGGAATGCGAGTCTCGCCCTGGTGGATGACGCCCTTGAGGAAGGTGCCGGTCGTCAGCACCACCTTGGGGGCGCGGTAGACGACCCCCTCCCCGTCGACGGCGCCGGCCACGTGGCCGTCCTCGACGATCAGGTCTTCGGCCGCGGCCGCGATGACGTCGAGGTTGGGATAGGCGAACAGCTCGGCCTGCATGGCCTCGCGATAGAGCTTGCGGTCGATCTGCGAGCGCGGGCCGCGAACGGCCGGGCCCTTCGACCGATTGAGCATGCGGAACTGGATGCCGGCCTTGTCGGCCATGCGGCCCATCAGGCCGTCCAGGGCGTCGATCTCGCGCACCAGATGGCCCTTGCCCAGGCCGCCGATGGCCGGGTTGCACGACATCTCGCCGACGGTTTCACGTTTGTGGGTCAGAAGCAGGGTGCGCGCGCCGGTGCGCGCGGACGCCGCCGCGGCTTCACAACCGGCATGACCGCCGCCGATGACGATGACGTCCCAGGACTGGGGCGAAGAGTTGGACAAGGGAGAAACGCGCCTCAATGCGGAACGCCCCCGACCCAGCGGGAGCGTGCGTGACTTATAGCTTCAAGCCGCCCTGTGGGCGAGTCGAGTCCGGGGCGTTTCACGTGAAACGCGGTGCGCGTATCTGTGGTCAGGCTGTGGACGGTTCAAGCCCCTGTTCCACGTGAAACATTCACTTTCCAATGCAGAAGCTTGAAAAGACACGGTCAAGCACGTCTTCCGGATCGATGCGGCCTGTGATCCTGGAAAGTGCACGGGAAGCCAGGCGAACGTCCTCCGCTGCCAGTTCCACGTCGTGCTTTTCGGCCAGGGCGCGGTCCAGATAGACCCTCGCCTCTCCCAGGCGTTCGGCGTGGCGGATGCGGGTCGCGGCCGGAAACTCGGCGCCCGACAGGGCTTCGACCACGTGAGCGGTCAGGGCGGCGCGGATCGGATCGGCCCCCTCCTCCCGCGCCGACAGCGCCACCACGTGCAATCCCAGCTGCGCCGTCTGGGCCCGTATGGCCGCCACGGCGGCCGGCTCTACCAGATCGATCTTGTTGATCACCAGCCAGTCGCCGGCGCGGACAATTGCGTGGTGTTCAGAATGTTTCACGTGAAACTCGCCGGCGTCGACGACCCACAGACGCAGGTCCGCCTCCTCGGCCCAGACCCGCGCCCGGCGCACGCCCTCGGCCTCGATGTCGTCGGCCGTCTCGCGGATACCGGCCGTATCGGCCAGCAGCGCCTTGTAGCCGCCCAGCACCAGGGGAACCTCGATGACGTCCCGCGTGGTGCCCGGGGTGGCGGTGACGATCGCGGCGTCGCGCTCGGCTAGCGCATTCAATAGCGTGCTCTTGCCGGCGTTCGGGGCGCCGACCAAGGCGATGCGGAAACCGTCCCGCACCCGGCGACCACGTGCGACATCGGCCAGGGCCGTATCGATCTCGCCGGCCAGGGTCTGCAGTCCGGGCCGAGCGCGCGCCGCCACGTCTTCGGGCAGCTCCTCGTCTGGGAAGTCGACGGCGGCTTCCAGCATGGCCAGGGCCTGGACCAGCAGATCGCGCCAGGCGTCATAGCGGCGGCCCAAGGCGCCGCCCAGCTGGCCCAGCGCCTGCTTGCGCTGGCCCTCAGTCTCGGCGTCGATCAGATCACCCACGGCCTCGGCCTGGGCCAGGTCGAGCTTGCCGTGCTGGAAAGCCCGCCGTGTGAACTCTCCCGGCTCGGCCAGCCGCAGGCCAAGGGCCGACAGCGCTCCAAGCAGCGCCTCGACGACCGCCCTGCCCCCGTGCACGTGAAACTCGGCGGCGTCCTCGCCGGTGTAGCTGGCCGGTCCCTGGAACCACAGCACCAGGGCGTCGTCGAGCGCGACGCCGTCGTGGCGCAGGGTCCGCAAGGCCGCCTGGCGCGGCTTGGGCAGGTTTCCCGTGAGGGCGCGAACGGCGTGCGCGCTGGCGGGACCCGAGACGCGGATCACCGCCACGGCGGCGCGGCCGGCCGCCGTGGCCGGCGCGTAGATCGTATCGACCATCAGATCAGTCGCGCTTGCCGACCGCCGCTCCGGCCGCGGCCGTCATCAGCTTGCGGAAGCTGTCCTGGGCCCCGGCCCCGAACGCCATCCAGTTCTTCAGCAGCTCCTCAGGCGCCAGCATCGCCATGTTGGCGTCCATGCGGGCCTGCATCTCCTTGACGAGATGGTCGTTCAATCCGCTCACGTCGGGCAGGCCCAGGAAGGCCCGCGCTTCGACCGGGGTGCAGTCGATCTCGATCGTCATCTTCATCGAAAAAGTTCCCTGGCGGCAGGCCACGAGATTGTGACGCCGCGCACTGCTCGGGGCAGGTTAGAGCGCTTCGGTCGAAAGTCCCATCGACGGCTTATTGTATGTGGAGAGCCCCATGAGCGAGACCCTCACGATCAACACGCCCGATGGCGACTTCTCGGCCTATGTGGCGCGCCCCGCCACGGGAGACGCTCCGCCGGCCATCGTCGTCATCCAGGAGATCTTCGGCGTCAACCAGGTGATGCGCGACGTCTGCGACAAGCTGGCCGGCGAAGGCTTCCTGGCCGTGTGCCCCGATCTCTTCTGGCGGATCGAGCCCGGCATCGACATCACCGACAAGTCGGAAGCCGAGTGGAAGAAGGCCTTCGAACTGTTCAACGCGTTCGACGTGGACGCCGGCGTCGCCGACATCGACGCCACCATCGACGCCATCCGCCCGCAGTCCTCGGGCAAGGTCGGCGCGGTCGGCTACTGCCTGGGCGGTCTGCTGGCCTTTCTGACGGCGACCCGCACCGACGCCGACGCCTCGGTTTCCTATTACGGCGTCGGCCTCGAGAAGCATGTCGGCGAGGCCGAGAAGCTGGAGAAGCCGCTGCTGCTGCACGTGGCCGAGGAAGACCAGTTCGTGCCCAAGGAAGCCCAGCAGGTGATCTTCGCCGCGCTGAAGGATCACCCGCAGATCACGCTTCATACCTATGCCGGCCGCGACCACGCTTTCGCGCGTGAAGGCGGCGACCACTATGACGCCGCCGACGCCTCGCTCGCCAATGGCCGCAGCCTGGCCTTCTTCAAGAAGACCCTCGCCTGATGCTGGCCGTCGAAGCCAAGGCCGCCGGCGGGCCCGAGGTTCTGGAGGTCGTCGAGCGCGACCTCCCCTCGCCCGGCCCCGGCCAGATCCTCGTCCGCCATGCGGCCGTCGGTCTGAACTTCATCGACACCTATCACCGCTCGGGACTCTATCCGGTGAAGTACCCGCAGGTGCTGGGCCTGGAGGCCGCCGGCCACGTGGAGGCGATAGGTGAAGGCGTCACCCGCTTCGCCGTCGGTGACCGCGTCGCCTATAACGGCACGATGGGCGCCTATGCGCAGGCCTCGGTGGTTCCCGCCGACCGGGCCGTCAAGGTTCCCGACGGCGTCGACCTGGAGGTCGCCGCCGCCGTCCTGCTCAAGGGCATGACGGCCGAGTTCCTGATCCGCCGCTGCTTCCCCGTGAAGGCCGGCCAGACGGTGCTTGTCCACGCGGCCGCCGGCGGCGTCGGCCAGATCCTGGTGCAGTGGGCCAAGGCCCTGGGCGCCAGCGTCATCGCCACCGTCGGCTCGGAGGCCAAGGCCCAGATCGTGCGCGACCTCGGCGCCGACCACGTGATCCTCTACGACCACGAAGACGTCGCCGCCCGCGTCGCCGAGATCACCGGCGGGGCCGGCGTGCCGGTCGTGTATGACGGCGTCGGCAAGGACACCTTCCAGGGCAGCCTCAAGAGCCTGGGCCGTCGCGGTGTTCTGGTCACCTATGGCAACGCCTCGGGTCCCGTCCCGCCGTTCGCGCCTCTGGAGCTCGGCGCCAAGTCGGCCTTCATCACCCGCCCTCGCCTGTTCGACTACATCGTCACGACCGACGAGCTCGACGAGAGCGCCGCGGCCCTGTTCGAGGTCCTGGCCTCGGGCGCGGTGAAGATCGACATCGGCCAGCGCTTCCCGCTGGCGGAGGCCCGCGCGGCGCACGAGGCGCTGGAAGGGCGGAAGACGACCGGCGCGACGGTGCTGGTACCGTAAGCCGGATGCTCCCCTCCTGGGGGAGCTTTCGCGGAGCGACTGAGGGGGCGGCGCCGACGGTGGAAGTCCCCCTCCGGCCCTTCGGGCCACCTCCCCCCAAGGGGAGGATCTAGAACCACCGACCAACAAAAAGGCCCCGGATCGCTCCGGGGCCTTTCTCGTGTTTCACGTGAAACACCAAGCTTAAGTATTCATGCTCTGGAAGAAATCGCCGTTCGTCTTCGACTGGCGCAGCTTGTCGAGCAGGAACTCGATGGCGTCCGAAGCGCCCATCGGATTGAGGATCCGGCGCAGCACGTAGGTCTTTTGCAGCTGGTCGCGCGGGGTGATGAGCTCTTCCTTGCGGGTGCCCGACTTGAGCACGTCGATGGCCGGGAAGATGCGCTTGTCGGCCACCTTGCGGTCCAGGACGATTTCCGAGTTACCGGTGCCCTTGAACTCTTCGAAGATGACTTCGTCCATGCGGCTGCCGGTGTCGATCAGGGCCGTGGCGATGATCGACAGCGAGCCGCCCTCTTCCACGTTGCGCGCGGCGCCGAAGAAGCGCTTGGGGCGCTGCAGGGCGTTGGCGTCGACACCGCCGGTCAGCACCTTGCCCGACGACGGGACCGTGGTGTTGTAGGCGCGGCCCAGGCGGGTCACCGAGTCCAGCAGGATGACGACGTCGCGCTTGTGCTCGACCAGGCGCTTGGCCTTCTCGATCACCATCTCGGCGACTTGCACGTGGCGCGTGGCCGGCTCGTCGAAGGTCGAGGCGATGACCTCGCCCTTCACCGTACGCTGCATGTCGGTGACTTCTTCCGGGCGCTCGTCGATCAGCAAGACGATCAGATAGCACTCGGGGTGGTTGGTCTCGATCGACTTGGCGATGTTCTGCAGCATCACCGTCTTACCCACGCGCGGCGGGGCGACGATCAGGCAGCGCTGGCCCTTGCCGAGCGGAGCGACGATGTCGATGACGCGGCCCGAGCGATCCTTGATGGTCGGATCGGGCAGTTCCATGTTCAGGCGCTCTTCGGGATAGAGCGGCGTCAGGTTGTCGAAGTGCACCTTGTGGCGCACGTTTTCCGGGCTTTCGAAGTTGATCTTCGAAACGCTGGTCAGAGCGAAGTAACGCTCGCCTTCACGGGGCGAACGGATCGCGCCCTCGACGCTGTCGCCGGTGCGCAGGCCGAACTTGCGGATCTGCGAGGGCGAAACGTAGATGTCGTCCGGGCCCGGCAGGTAGTTGGCTTCCGGCGAGCGCAGGAAGCCGAAGCCGTCCTGCAGCACTTCCATGGTGCCCGAACCGAAGATCTCCACGCCTTCTTCGGCGAGGGTCTTCAGGATGGCGAACATCATGTCCTGCTTGCGCATCGAGTTGGCGTTCTCGACCTCGAAGGTCTCGGCGAACGCCAGCAGGTCGGCCGGGGACTTCTCCTTCAGTTCCTGCAGCGACATGCGCGTCAGGCCCATGGCGGCGATGGCCGCCGTGATCTCGGAGTTGTCGTCCTCGTCGCCGGCGTCGCCCTCGATGGCGATTTCAGCCGCTTCGGCGACGATCTCGACGGCGGCTTCGTCCGTGGTTTCCCCAAGGGCTTCCACGGGGGCGTCCAGTTCGAGCGGGACTTGCGGATCGGTTTCTTCAGTCATGCATAGACTCGCGGTCGCCCGGATACGATCCGGGCTTGGATAGAAATTCAGCCGGCTTCAGGCGAAGGCGGCGATGTGGTCGCGCCATGACGACGGCGCGGATCGATCAGGGGAACGGATCATGAGGCGCACCAGGACGGGCGCGATCCGTGAAAGGCGGGAACGCAGCGGTATGGCCGCAACGTCTGACCAAGACGGGAACCACAAGGCGGGTTCCTGGTCAAGCGCTACCGATGGAGTCCTGTGGGGGCTCCATCCCCTGGCGGGGGATAAGGATGGGAGAACGCCGGGTCGGGCGCTCTCCGGCTAGTTCAGGTACTTGGTCGTCACCGACAGCACGATGACGATCGCCGCCACGAAGGGCAGCTCGTTGGTCGCCCGCCAGAACTTCTCAGAGCGGGTGTTCTGGCCGGCCTCGAACGCCTTTCGGGCCTTCGACAGGAAGCCGTGCCAGCCGAACAGGAAGAACACGCCCGCCAGCTTGGCCAGCATCCAGGGCTTCAGCAGAAAGTCCCACCCGCGGATCGCGCCGTCGGCCATGATCAGCCCCAGGCCGAAGACCAGGGCGGCGATCATCGCCGGATTGATGATCCCGCGCAGCAGCCGCCGCTCCATGACCTTGAAGGTCGCGTCCATCTCCGAGCCCAGCGTGGCGCCCGTGTGATAGACGTAGAGGCGCGGCAGGTAGAGCATCCCCGCCATCCACGCGATCACGGCCAGGATGTGCAGGCCGCGGATCAGGTTGAAATGCTCGACCAGGAAGTCGGTCACGCGCGGGCTCCAGAGGCGGCTTTGGGGCAGGGTTGGTCGCTTCCGCAGACCTGCGGCGCTTCCGAAGAAAGCGCCTCGGTGACGAGAGTCCCCAAACAATCGATGAACACGGGCGATACGCCAAGCGCCGGCACGCGGGCATAGATCGAGCCGCCGTGCTCGTAGGCCAGCTCCCGATATTCCACGTCCAGCTCGACCAGCGTCTCGATGTGCTCGGAAACGAAGGCGATCGGCGTGACCACCAGGGCAAGGCCGGCCTTGGCCGCGGCCTTGACCTCGTCGTCGGTGGACGGGCCGATCCACTTCAGCGGGCCGACCCTGCTCTGATAGCTGATCTTCCAGTCGACCCCCTCGCCCAGGATGTCGCCGAGCCTTTCGACGACCGCCGCGGCGGTGGCCTCGACCTGGCGCTGATAGGGATCGCCGGCGGTGATCACCTTTTCGGGCAGGCCGTGGGCCGAGAACAGGATCCGCGCCGGCTTGGGCGATCCGGCCTTGGCGTACTCGGCCCGGATCAGATCAGCGTGCGCCTGCACGAAGTTTTCCGCCGTCGGATAGCAGCACACCGTCGTCGTCCGGCCCGGCCCCTTGCGGTAGGCCTTCTTCCACGCCTTCAGCGACGAAGCCGTCGTCGTCGTCGAGTATTGCGGATAGAGCGGCAGCAGCACCACCTCGTCCGGCTTCCAGGCCTTCACCGCCCTGGCGGTCTCGCCGCTCAGCGGGTTCCAGTAGCGCATGGCCACGAAGGCCTTGACCGTGTCGCCCGGCAGGCGCTCGGCCAGAACCGCCTCCAGCGCCCTCGCCTGCTTGTCGGTTTCCGGCAGCAGGGGCGAGCCGCCGCCCATCAGGGCGTAGTTGGCGCGCGCCGACTTGGCCCGGGTGGTCGAGATCAGCGCCGCCACCGGATAGCGAACGAAGAACGGCGCCTGGATGATCGCGGGATCACGAAACAGGTTGAACAGGAACGGCCGCACCGCGGCCTGGCCGTCGGGCCCGCCGAGGTTGAACAGGACGACGGCGATCTTCCGTCCAGCCTGGGCGCTGCTCTTCAACTCGCTCACAGGCCGGTCACCCGCTTCAGCACCTGCTCGACATGAGCGATCGGCGTGTCGGGCAGGATGCCGTGACCCAGGTTGAAGATATAGGGGCCCTGTCCCCACTGTGCGAGCATCTGCTCGACGCGTTCGTCCAGAGCCGCGCCGCCGGCCCGCAGCAGCAGCGGATCGAGAGCCCCCTGGATGGTCTTGGTCTTCTGGATCGTTTGGCCCAGCTTCGCCGAGGCCGAGGTGTCGAGCGCCACGCCCTCCACCGGCACGGCCTGCGCGTAGGCCTCGACGAGCGTTCCGGCCCCGCGGGGGAAGCCGATCAGCGGCACGGTCACGCCGCGCGCGCGAAGGCCCTCGGCGATGGCGATGTGCGGCCTGGTCACCAGACGCTCGAAAAGCGGCTCGGAGAGGCCTTCGGCCCAGCTTTCGAACAGCTTCAGCGCCTGGGCGCCGGAAGCGGCCTGCATGGCCAGATAATCGACCGTGGCGTCGACCAGGATCTGGATCAGTCGGTCCAGCTTGTCGGCGTTCTGGTAGGCAAAGGTCCGCGCGCCCGAGCGATCGCTCGATCCGCCCTCGATCATGTAGGTCGCCACCGTCCACGGCGCGCCGGCGAAGCCGATCAGGGCCTTGGAGGGATCGATGTCGGCGCGGACGCGCGAGAGCGTCTCGCCGACGGCCTTCAGGGCCTCGCCCGCCTGCTGGGTCTTGTCGGCCATGGCGTCCAGATCAGGCAGTTCGCCGAGCTTGGGGCCTTCGCCGGCCTCGAACCACACCTTCTGGCCCAGCGCGCCCGGGATCAGCAGGATGTCGGCGAACACGATCGCCGCGTCATACGGAAAGCGGCGCAGCGGCTGCAGGGTGACCTCGGCCGCCTTCTCCGGGTTCAGGCAGAAGCTGATGAAGTCCGGAGCCGTCGCCCGCACGGCGCGATACTCGGGCAAATACCGGCCCGCCTGGCGCATGAACCAGACCGGGGGACGCTCGGCGGTTTCACCGGCCAGCACGGAGAGAAACTTCGGGATCGGAGAGCTCGTCATACCGGCGGTTAAATCCCGGCGAGCCGTTCCACTCAAGTCCGTGCGACCCCGTACCCTCTTATTCTTCTTAAAAATAAGAATCTTAGAAAGAGAGGAGGAAGGAGGAGGGCAAGTGCAACACGGGGATAAGTCCGCCCCGGTGGACAACTCCAACAGGCCCTACTCGGTATGCCCCAGCTTGGTACACATGGGAGTCATACCTTGTGAACTTCGTGGACAAGCTTCCAAGCCACGAGATTCCTTACGAAACCCAGACGATGGTGAACGGGAGATTAACCATCCGTTAGGACTTTCCACAAGCGCGGGAGAACGCGCGGGCACAGGTCCCGGAGGTCAGGTTCAAGCTGGGGATTGTCCGGCGTCAATGAGGCCGTTTATCACAGGGGCGCGGCGCAGCGTCGCGCTGGGGCGCATTTGGCGCCCGCTTGTCCCCAGAAGGCTCCCAGAGTGGTAAAGCAACCCTTAACGGATGATCCACAGGATGGGGCCTCGGCTGAGACCGATCGCCACACCGCGCGGTTCGCCACCTACTTCCATATCCACCTGGTTTCGGACTCCACGGGCGAGACCTTGAACGCCATGGCGCGGGCGGTCTGTGCACGCTTCACCGATATCCTGCCAATCGAACACATCTACGCGCTGGTTCGTTCCATCCGGCAGCTGGACCGGGCTCTGGAGGAGATCGCCGGGGCGCCGGGGGTGGTTATGCACACCATCATCGATCCTGGCCTGCGTGCGGCGCTCGAGGAGGGCTGCCGCAAGCTCGACATGCCGTGCATCGCCGCGCTGGATCCCGTGGTCAGCGCCATGTCGCGCTATCTGGGGGCCAAGATCTCCACGCGCGTGGGCGCGCAGCACGCGCTGAACAACGACTATTTCGACCGCATTGAGGCTCTGGACTACGCCATCGCCCATGACGACGGCCAGGGCGGCCAGGATCTGACCCAGGCCGACGTGATCCTGGTGGGCGTCTCGCGGACCTCCAAGACGCCGACCTGCATCTATCTGGCCCACCGCGGCGTGCGCGCGGCCAACGTGCCGCTGGTGCCGGGCCGTCCGCCGCCCGAGCAGCTGTTCGAACTGAAGAACACCCTGATCGTGGGCCTGATGACCACGCCCGAGCGGCTGATCCAGATCCGTCGCAACCGCCTTCTGTCGCTCAAGGAGAATAGAGAGAGCGACTATATCGACACCGACAGCGTGCGCGCCGAGATCATCGCGGCTCGCCGCCTGTTCGAGAAGAACGGCTGGCCGATCATCGACGTCACCCGCCGCTCTGTGGAGGAAACCGCCGCGGCGATCATCAACCTGCTGTCGGGCGGCCGTGGCCAGGTCGAGGTGCTGGGATGAGCGCCCCCTCCCCCACCCCGATCGTGCTGGCCTCCACCAGCTGGACCCGCCAGACCATTCTCAAGAACGCCGGCGTGCCGTTCGAGGCCGTGGCCTCGGGTGTGGATGAAGAGGCCGCAAAGGCCGGGCTGCTGGCCGAGGAGGTCACGCCGCGCGACGTCGCCGACGCCCTGGCCGAGATGAAGGCGGTCAAGGTTTCCCACAAGCGGCCCGGCCTGGTCATCGGCTCGGACCAGACCCTGGAGCTTAAAGGCCGCCTGTTCGACAAGGTCGACACCATCGAGGCCGCCCGCGCCCGCCTGCTGGAGCTGCGCGGAGAAGTCCACAAGCTGCATTCCGGCGTCGTCGTCGCCCGTGACGGCCGCCCGATCTGGCGCATCGTCGAGACCGCGAAGCTGTCGGTCCGGCCGTTCAGCGAGGCCTGGCTCGACGGCTATCTGGAGCGCAACGGCGAGCAGATCCTGTCGTCTGTCGGCTGCTACATGCTCGAAGGCGAAGGCCTGCAGATGTTCGACCGTATAGACGGCGATTACTTCACCATCCTCGGGCTGCCGATGACCGGCCTGCTCGACTTCCTGCGCCTGCACGGAGCCCTCCAGGCATGATTTTCAAGATTACCGGCCAGGCCCTGGTGGCCGGCGTCTGCGGCCAGCCGATCGTCCATTCGATGAGCCCGCTGCTGCACAACGCCTGGCTGGCCGGCGCGGGGATCGACGGGGCCTATGTGCCGATGGGTCCGGCCGAGGACCGGTTCGAGGCCTTCGTGAACGGCTTCCGGGGCGGGGTGATCCAGGGCCTGAACGTCACCATCCCCTTCAAGGAGCGGGCCTTGGCCTGCGCCGACGAGGCCAGCGACCTGGCCCGCCTGGCCGGCGCGGCCAACCTGCTGAGGTTCCGGGAAGACGGCACGATCTTCGCCGACAACACCGACGGCCCGGGCCTTCTGGGCGCGATCGCCGCCCAGGCGCCGGATTTCGACGTCACCGCCGCGCCGGTGGTGATCCTGGGGGCCGGCGGCGCGGCGCGTGGCGCGGCCGCGGCCCTGCTGCTGGCCGGCGCGCCCAGGGTGGGGATCGTCAACCGCACGGTTTCCAAGGCCCAGGCGATCGCCGACGCCCTTGGCGACAGGGTCACCGCAGCCGGCGAGGCCGACCTGCCCGCGCTGCTGGCCGAGGCGGGCCTGGTCATCAACGCCACCTCGCTGGGCCTGGGCGGCGGCGACGGCCCGCCAGCCAACCTGACCCTGACGCCGCAAGGCTGCGTGGTGATGGACATGGTCTACAAGCCGCTGCGCACCGAGTTCCTGCAGCGGGCGGAAGCGGCCGGCCGGTCCACCGTGGATGGCCTGGAGATGTTGCTGCTGCAGGCCGTGCCGTCGTTCGAGGCCTTCTTCGGCCAGGCCCCGCCGGCCGATGTCGACGTGCGCGCCGTCGCCTTGGCCCACCTGGGAGAAGCCGCCAAGTGATCATCCTCGGCCTCACCGGCTCGATCGGCATGGGCAAGTCGACCACGGCCAAGATGTTCGAGGCCCAGGGCGCGCCGGTCTACGACTCCGACGCCGCCGTGCACGCGCTCTATTCGGCGGGCGGCGCGGCCGTGGCCCCGGTCGAGGCGGCCTTTCCGGGCGTCGTCGTTGACGGTGCAATCGATCGCGCCCGGCTCAGCGCCCAGGTGGTCGGCGATCCCGAAGCCCTGGAAAAACTGGAGGCCATCGTCCACCCGCTGGTCGGCGCCCACCGCATCGGCTTCTTCGAGAAGGCGCAAGCCGCGGGCCACGACATCGTCGTGCTGGACGTGCCGCTGCTCTACGAGACCGGCGGCCAGAAGAACGTCCACAAGGTGGTGGTGGTCAGCGCCCCCGCGCAGGTCCAGCGCGAGCGGGTGCTGGCCCGCCCAGGCATGACGCCCGAAAAGTTCGAGGCGATCCTGGCGCGCCAGCTGCCCGACGCCGAAAAGCGCGCCCGCGCCGATTTCGTGATCGATACGGGCAAGGGCCTGGATGTGGCCAGCGACCAGGTGCGCGACATCCTGACCCTGTTGAGAACCACGCCCCAAGCTTGATGCCGGAGTCGAACCGGCCCATTGAAAGGCCATGGCCCGGGAAATCATCCTCGACACCGAAACCACCGGCTTCGATCCGAAGACCGGCGACCGCCTGGTCGAAATCGGCTGCATCGAGGTGGTGGACTACATGCCCACCGGCCGCTCGTTCCACGAATATTGCGATCCGCTGCGCGACATGCCGGCCGAGGCCGAGAAGGTGCACGGCCTGTCGGCCGCCTTCCTGACCGGCAAACCGAAGTTCCACGAGATCGCCGACAAGTTCCTGGAATTCGTCGGCGACAGCGTGGTCGTGGCCCACAACGCCTCGTTCGACCGCAGCTTCGTCAATTTCGAACTGGAGAAGTGCGGGCGTCCGTCGCTGCCGGAAGAGCGCTGGGTCGACACCCTGGCCATGGCCAAGAAGCGCTTTCCGGGCATGTACAACTCGCTCGACGCGCTGTGCAAACGCTTCAAGATCAGCCTCGACAGCCGCGACAAGCACGGGGCGCTGATCGACTCCCACCTGCTGGCCGAGGTCTATCTCGAACTGCAGGGCGGCAAGGAGCGCGCGCTGGAGCTGACCCACGCGGTGTCGGCCAACGCCATCAGCGCCGCCCGCGCCGGCGGCTACGGCGCCCGTCCGCGTCCCCTGCCCTTCCGCTCGACTGACGACGAACGCGCCGTCCACGCCGACTGGATCAAGAAGAACCTCAAGGACAAGGCCGTCTGGCTGAAGTTCGACCTGCCGGAACTGGCGCCGGCGGCGGAATAGTTCAACCTCTCCCATAGGGAGAGGGAGGGGCCCGTCGCGAAGCGATGGGAGGGTGAGGGGGTTACACCCTCGCCGATTTTCCAAAGGCAGTGCCGGCACACCGGCTGATGTCGTAACCCCTCATCCTCTCATGCTGCGCATGGGCCCCTCCTTCTCCCAGAGGGAGAAGGTGAAAAGGGGCGGCCTCGCCTTTAGACCTTCAGATCCGCCGTCACAGGCGCATGGTCGCTGGGGCGTTCCCATTCGCGCACGGTGTCGTGCACCTTGGCCGAGACCTTGCCGTCGACGATCGCCGCCTCGCGCAGGCCGGGGCTGGCCAGAATGTGGTCCAGGCGCAGGCCGCGGTTGGACTTGCGGAAGTCGGCGGCGCGATAGCTCCACCACGAGAACAGCTTTTCAGGCTCGGGCACAGCCAGGCGCGGCAGGTCCAGCAGGTCCATCGACTTGATCAGGGCGTCGAAGGCCTCGAGCTCGGGCGGGGTGTGGCTCACCACTTTCAGCATCTGGCGGTGGCTCCAGACGTCGTTTTCGCCCGGCGCGATATTCAGGTCGCCGGTGACGATCAGTGGCGCCTTGGGATCGCGCTTCTTCAGGGCGGCCGTCAGGGTCTCGTAGAAATCGAGCTTGTGGTCGAACTTCGGATTGGCGACGCGGTCGGGCAGATCGCCGCCGGCCGGGATGTAGAAGTTCTGGATCTCGACCCCGGCCACCTTCACCGCCACGCAGCGGGCATGGCCCTCGCGGCAGTTCATCAAGGTGGGGGCCTCCTCGATCGGCAGGCGCGAGGCGATGGCCACGCCGTGCCAGCCCTTCTGGCCCATGATCTTCAGATGCGGCAGGCCCATGGCCTCGAAGGCCTCGCGCGGGAACTCGCTCTCCTGGCACTTGATCTCCTGCATGCACAGGACATCGGGAGCGGTTTCGTCGACGAAACGCGCGGCCTGTTCGGCGCGCAGGCGGACGGAATTGACGTTCCAGGTGGCGATACGGAGGCGCATGCCGCTCCCCTACCCCGGTTTAGCGTCGCCACAAAGAAAAACGCCCGGACACGCGAGGCGTCCGGGCGAAAGTCAGGTCTCTCATGCCGCCGCCGGGAGGGGATAGATCCGGCACGGTTTGCGAAGAGCGGGTCGGGCGCTCATCGCCATGCGTGATAAAAGTGCCACGCCGAAACTTTTAGTCAAGCGAAAAACAGCTTCTCTATTGCATGTTGTGAGAATGTCACAAACCGGCTGGCTTGCACGGATGTCAGCCGGTGGCCGGCTTGCCCGTACGGCGGCGCGGATCGGTCAGCACGAACAGCTTCGGATCGATGGCGCCGACCTTGTCCAGGCCCGACAGGCGCACCCGGGTCTGGCCGCCCTTCACGTCGCTGATGGTCCAGCCGATCAGTTCGGGCTCGTTGCTGAAGTTCATCTCCAGCCGGCCCAGGGTCTGACGCTTGGCGTCCTGGGCCACGATCGTGAAGCCGTCGGCCAGCTTGCGCACGCTGGTGATCTTCACGCCGCGATCCAGGCGCACCTCGCGCGCCAGCAGCAGGGCCAGCGGCGTGCGGCTGAGCGGATAGCTCTCGAAGGTCTTCAGGCGGCTGTCGAAGATGTTGACGTTATTGCCGTTGCTGACGACCAGCAGGCCGTTGGGACCGTCATACTCGAAACGCGCCTTGCCCGGCCGCTGCAGCCACAGGGTGCCTTGCGTGGTCACCCCACGCGGATCGGTCTGCACGAAGCGGCCCTTGGCGTTGGACAGGCCCTGGATATAGGCCGTCGCCTTGGCGATCAGCGCCTTGTCCTCGTCGGACAGCTCCTGGGCCAGGGCTGGCGCGCCGAAAGCGGTCGCCATCAGGCCCGCGCCGCCGGCGGCGATCAGGGTGCGACGGTTCATGGTGGTCTGCGTCATGCGAACTCCTTCACCTCCACCTTTGCCCTGTGCGCGCGTCGCGGGAAAGGCCATGGGGCGGCCGTTTTCCGGCGCTGCGATGAAGGGCCGTTCAGGTTGGGGCTGGAGGAACGCGGCCGAACGGCCGAGGTTTCGCGCGAGGGCGCCGTCAGGCGGCCTTCTTGGCGTCCTTGTCCTTCTTGGCCTTCTTGTCCTTCTTCGGCTTGTCGGCCTTTTCCGCCTTGGGCTTCTTGGCCTTCGGCTCGGGACGCGGCGCGTGAAGGTCGACGGCGGCCATCTCGGCCAGCAGGTCGAGGAAGCCGTCGCGCTTGCCGGCCTTCAGCAGCGACAGGATCCGGGCGTCGGCGGCGGCCACGCGCGGCAGGCTCTCCTCCAGGATCAGCCGGCCGGCCTCGGTCAGGCGCACGGAGTTGGCGCGGGCGTCCTGTTCCGAACGCTGACGTTCCAGGTGACCCTTGGCGATCATCCGCGCGACCATGTCGGCCAGGGTCGAGCGGTCGATGCCGGTGGCCTTCACCAGGCCCGTCTGGGTGACGCCCTCGTGCTGGGCCACGGCGGCCAGAACCGCGAACTGGCGTTGGGTGATCCCGCCGGCGCCGGTTTCTTCCACATAGATGTCGAGGGCGGTCTGCAGCACCCGGTGCAGCAGGTGGCTGGGCGAGCGGTCCAGCACCCCGACCTCGCGCGCCGCGGTCTTGTCGCTCTTGTGCTTGGCCATGTCGTCCGCCCCGTTTCCGCTGACGGACGTCCAGCTAGCACGCTAACGCGTCGGTTTGACGACAGATGGTCCGTGGGCGGTAGATGCTTCCCATTTGGGGCAGCTGTCGCCCCCGGGTCCAGCCGGAGGCTGGCCCGAGGATAAACTCCGCGACCGAGGGGGGCGCCGCAGGCGGACTAGAACCCGGCGTCGGGCGGCTCGGGGGTCTTCTGGTCGTCCGGCTTGGCCATGTGCTTCATGATGAAGGGCGTCTGGGTCAGCGAGAAGACGATGGCCAGCGGCAGCAGGGCGATGCGGAACTTCACCCAGGTCGGGGTGTCCTGGGTCAGGCGCACCACCTCGTTGGCGATGGCCGCCACCGCGAAATAGCCGCCGTAGCGCAGGGTCAGGGTCCGCCAGGCGGCGTCAGACATGTGCAGCGCCTCGCCCATCAGCGCCTTCAGCGGCGCGCGATTGAGGAAGACCCCGCCGATCATGAAGGCCGCCAGGGCGCCGTTGACGACGGTGACCTTGATCTTCACGAACACGTCGCTGTGGAAAGCCAGTCCAAGGACGCCGAAGATCAGGGCCATCAAGCCCGAGAACAGTGGCAGCAGGGCCACGCGGCGCTCGACGGCGTAGCCGACGACCAGGGCCAGGGCCGAGGCGGCGACCAGCACCCAGGTGGCGGTCTGGAAGTTCTTGGTGGCGAAGTAGGTGACGGCGAAGGCGATCGGCGCGCCGTAATCGACGGCGGTGCGCACCCAGGCGGTCTTCTTCTTGCTCTCGGCGGTCACGTGTTCAGTCCTCCAGGCCGACCAGCGAGCGCGAGAAGGCGCGGGCGTCGAACGGCTGCAGGTCGTCGATGCCCTCGCCGACGCCGATCAGCTTGATCGGGCTGTCCGAGGCGCGGGCGACGGGGATCAGCACGCCGCCGCGGGCGGTGCCGTCCAGCTTGGTCATGACGATGCCCGAAACGCCGACGCTGTTGCCGAACACCTTTTCCTGGGCCAGCGCGTTGCGGCCGACAGTGGCGTCGAGCACCAGCAGGGTCTCGTGCGGGTAGTCGGGATCCACCTTCTTGACCACGCGGATGACCTTCAGGAGCTCGTCCATCAGGCCCTGCTTGTTCTGCAGGCGGCCGGCGGTGTCGATCAGCACCACGTCGTAGCCTTCGGCCTTGGCGCGCTCGACGGCCTCGAAGGCCAGGGCGGCGGCGTCGCTGCCGGTGGGCTTGGACATGAAGTCGGCGCCGGCCCGGTCGGCCCACACCTTCAGCTGCTCGACGGCGGCGGCGCGGAAGGTGTCGCCGGCGGCGATCAGCACGCGGGCGCCTTTCTCGGTCAGGTCGGCGGCGATCTTGCCCAGCGTCGTGGTCTTGCCCGAGCCGTTGACGCCGATGAACAGCACGACATAGGGGCGCGGACCGTCCAGCGGGTCGAAACGGCCTTCGCGGTCGGCCAGCTCGGCGGTGATCAGTTCGGCCAGGGCTTCCTTGACCTCGCGGTCGCTTGAGGCCTTGCCGAAGCGCGCCTTGCCGAAGGCGTCGGTGATGCGGGCGGCGATCTGCGGGCCGAGGTCGGCCTCGATCAGCATTTCCTCCAGCGCGTCGAGCTGTTCCTGGTCCAGCGGCTTCTTGGTGAAGGCGCCGGTGACCTGGTCGGTCATCTGCTGGGAGGACTTGGCCAGACCGGCGGTGAGCCGCTGGAACCAGCCTTGTTTCTGCGAGGGCTTTTCGCTCATCCGCGCTCCTGTAGCGAGGTGGGTGGAAAAGTGAAGACGCGATTTACGATTCAGGGTTAGCGCCACGGAAGCGTGAACGGTTGCGCTTGAGCCCGGAGCATGGCGTCTAGAGCCGATGGATCCCCTGGCCGCCGCCCTTTTCTGGCTCGACTACGCCGCCGCCGCCGTGTTCGGCGCGACCGGGGCGCTGGCCGCCGCGCGGCGCAAGCACGACATCGTCACCTTCGGCTTCTTCGCCGCGATCACCGGCGTGGGCGGTGGCACGTTGCGCGACCTGCTGATCGGAGCGCCGGTGTTCTGGATCCAACGGCCGGGCTACATCCTGGCCTGCCTGGCGGCGGCGCTGGTGATCTGGCTCTTGGGCCAGCGCGGCTGGCGGTTCCGCGCCCTGCTGTGGCTCGACGCCCTGGGCATGGCCGCCTACGCCGTGGTCGGCACGGCGAAGGCCCTGAGCCTGGGCGTGCATCCCTTCACCTCGGTGATCATGGGCGTGCTCACCACGGCCTTCGGCGGGGTGGTGCGCGACGTGCTGGCCGAGGAGCCCAACCTGCTGCTACGTCGCGAGATCTACATCACCGCCGCCCTGCTGGGCGCTGCGGTGTTCGCGATCCTGCAATGGCTGAATGTCGGCTTCTGGCCGGCGGGCGTGGCCGGCTTCACGGCCGCCTTCTGCCTGCGCGCCGGCGCCATCAAGCTGGGCTGGAGCCTGCCCGGGTTCATGGGCGGGGAAGAAAAGGTCAGGGACTGACCCCCCCCCTCCGGCCCTGTTGAGCGCCTAGATGCTCCCCCTTTGGGGGTGCTGTCGCGGAGCGACTGAGGGGTCTTCACGTATCCCGATCAGGATGCTGCCTCGACACGACCGGGCTCGCCGAGCCGCCCATTGGCGCGCGCACCGGCATGTCGGCCAGATGCTCCATCCAGGCGGGCCGGCTGTCGATCGCCAGCTGGACCACCGGCTCGACCGCTGACGGATCGTCGAAGGCGAACACGGCCAGGTCGATCTTGTCGTGGCTCCACTCATAGGTCAGGGGCGTGCCGCAGGCGGCGCAGAAGCCGCGGCGGATCGCGTCCGAGCTCTGGAAGGTCGCCCGCTCGCCCCGGGTCCAGGTCAGGTCGGCCTGGTTCACCGTCACCAGCGCGCCGAACGGACCGCCGAACGCCTTCTGGCACATCCGGCAATGGCAGATCGAGGCGCGGCCGGGCTGGCCCGCCACCCGGAACCGCACCGCGCCGCACTGGCAGCCGCCGCTCAAGCCCATGATCCCCTCCACCGCCGAGGCGGCACCAGAGGTCAGATCCCGCGTGACAGCAAGGCCCGACGCGGTGTTCAACGCATGCAGTAATGCGTTCGAGTTAGTAAATCGTGAGAAAATACAACCGCTTCGATAGGGCGTACCGATTCCTCTCGCGCAAGACGGAGGTCTCGATGACGGGGTGGCGACTGGTTCTGGCGGCGGCGTTGCTGGCGGCTCCGGCCGTGGCGCTGGCCGATCCCTGCGAAGGCGCCCTGCCGGCGCCCGGCGCGCGTTTCGACGGCCCGGTCCGCTATGTCGGCGACGGCGACAGCCTGTGCGTGGGCAAGAGCAGCGATCCCTCGACCTGGATCGAGGTGCGGGTGTCGGACTTCTACGCCCCGGAACTGAACTCGCCGGGCGGCCGGGCGGCCAAGACCCTGCTCGAGGACGTGGTCTGGCGGCAGTACCTGCAATGCCGGGCGATCAAGCACTCGTACGACCGGGTGGTGGCCCGCTGCACGATCGACGGCGCCTCGGTGGGCGATCTGCTGCGGGCGCGCGGCGGCGTCGAGGGCGGCAACGGCCGCGGCGGCCGGCGCTAGGTCCTAGGTCTTCGGGGTCAGCTGGAAGGTCACGCGATAGCCGTCGTGATCCGACAGCACCGGCTCGTTGGCGCCGTCGAAGGTGGCCTCAACCCGGGTCGGCGTGACGTCGACCTTGTCGCCGTCGAGGAAGCCGATCAGGTCCTGGGTGTCGAGCCACGGCGCGTCGCCGTCGTAGGAGATCTGGGTGTCGCAGGCGCCCGGCAGGTTGTGGCACCAGCGGCTGACCACCTCGAACGGATAGTCGGCCATCACGTAGTCGAAGCGGTCGGGCGCGTGCATGACGTTGAAGTCGCCGCCGACGATCAGCGGCGCGCCGGGCGTGCGGTCGGCGGCCATGAAGCGCTTGAACTCGTCGGCCTGCAGGTGGTGGGCCATGCGGTTGCGCGACCGGGGCACGCGCGAGGCGCCCTTGGAATTGAGGTGGGTGTCGGCCACCTCGACCGGGGTCGGCAGGCCCGGCACGTTCAGGCTGACCAGCATCACCCCCTTGTTGGCCAGGCAGTCCAGGCCCGCGCAGTAGTGATAGGCGTGCGACTTCACGTCCTCGATCGGGTGGTTGCTCAGCACCCACAGGCCGCTGGAGCCCCACTTGCCCAGCCCCTCGCCCTTCCAGCGATAGGCCACGCGGCGATAGTCGGGCTTTTCGCCCTTGGCCCAAAGGCTGGCGTCGCGCTGCTTCCGCTTGGGGCCGCGCGCCACGTAGGGATAGCCCGAGCGGTCGACCAGCTCGCCGATCTCCTTGCGGAAGCCTTCCTGGATCAGCACGACGTCGGGCTCGGTCCCGGCCGCGCGCATCTTGGCCAGCTCGTCGCCGATCTTCTTCAGGGCCTCGCCGCGACCCTTCTTCACCGGCCAGGGCAGGCCGGCGACGTTGTAGGTCATGACGCTGAAGCTGACCGGCGCCCCGTCCGCCCGCGCGTCATCGGCCCGCGCCGCGACGGGCGCGGCGAGCAGACCGGCGAGGAGCGCGGCGAGCAGGCGCTTCAAGCGGCCCGCTCGGCGATCACGCGGGCGCCGTCGTGGCCGGTGACGCGGAAGGCCACGATCTGGCCGGCCGGCGCCTCGCCGGTGAAGGCGATCTCGGTGAAGTCCTCCGCGCGCGCCAGGCCGTCGCGTTCGACCAGGCCCGGCAGCACGCGGCCGACCTGGGCGGCCAGGTGGCGTTCCAGGCCCCGCTGGCCCGCTTCGCGCAGGCGCCGGGCGCGGTCCTTGATGACGGGGCCCTTGACCGGCGGCATCCGCGCGGCCGGCGTGCCGGGGCGGGCGCTGTAGGGGAAGACGTGCAGGAAGGCCAGGCCCGCCTCCTCGACGAGGCGGACGGTGTTTTCGAACGCCTCTTCGCTCTCGGTGGGGAAGCCGGCGATCAAATCAGCGCCGAAGGCCACGTCCGGGCGCACGGCGCGCACGCTGGCCACCAGGTTCAGCGCGTCGGTGCGATTGTGCCGGCGCTTCATGCGCTTGAGGATCAGATCATCACCCGCCTGAAGGGACAGGTGCAGATACGGCATCAGCCGCGGCTCTTCGGCGAACAGCTTCAAGAGGTCCGGATCGATCTCGGCGGCGTCGATCGACGACAGGCGCAGGCGCGGCAGGTCGGGAACCATGCGCAGGATGCGGCCCACCAACTGGCCCAGGGTCGGCTGGCCCGGCAGGTCGGAGCCCCACGAGGTGACGTCGACGCCGGTCAGCACGACCTCGCGATAGCCTTCCGCCGCCAGCTTGCGCACCTGTTCGACGACCTCGCCGGCCGGGGCCGAGCGCGAGTTTCCGCGGCCATAGGGGATGATGCAGAAGGTGCAGCGGTGATCGCAGCCGTTCTGCACCTCGACATAGGCGCGGGCGCGATCCTTCAGGCCGTCGATCAGGTGACCGGCGGTCTCCTTGACCGACATGATGTCGTTGACCCGCACGCGGGCCGTGGTCTCGACCAGGGCGCCGGGGGCGGCCTTCTCGGCGTTGCCGAGCACGAGATCCACTTCCGGCATGGCGGCGAAGGCGGCCGGATCGATCTGGGCGGCGCAGCCGGTGACGATGATCCGCGCGCCCGGACGCTCGCGGCGGGCCTTGCGGATCGCCTGGCGGGCCTGGCGCACGGCCTCGTTGGTCACCGCGCAGGTGTTGAACACCACGGCGTCCGACAGGCCATCCGCCGCGGCGCGGGCCCGCATGGCCTCGCTCTCATAGGCGTTCAGGCGGCAGCCGAAGGTGACGACGTCGACGCCGTCGGGACCCGACATCGTCGTGGCCGGACCGCCCTCCTCGCCGACTTCCGGCTTGGGCTTCGGCTGGGCCTTGATGACCGTGTAGACGCTCATGACTTGATGAACGCCGCGAAGGCGTCCTTCCAGTCGTCGTGCCAGCGCGACAGGGCCGGGCGGTTCTCGATGACGTCGCCCATCGCCCAGGCCATGCGCTTTTCATCCAGCGCGCGCGGCACATCGTTGTCGGGGCACAGGATGTAGAAGTCGCCGGCGGCGATGCGGGCCAGCATGAAGTGGACAACCTGCTCGCCCGTCCAGGCCGCGTCGGGCTTGCCGCCCGGGCCGCGCTTGGTCATGCCGGTGAAGGTGTAGCCGGGGATCAGCAGGTGGGCGCTGACCTGGCAATCGACGATCTCGCGCAGGGTGTGGGCCAGGCCTTCCGTCAGCGCCTTCACCGCCGACTTCGAGACGTTGTAGGCCGTGTCGCCCGGCGGCTGGGTGATCCCCTGCTTGGAGCCGGTGTTGATGATCAGGCCCGGACGGCCGCTTTCGGCCATCTCCTCGCCGAACACCTGGACGCCGTTGATCACGCCCCACAGGTTGACGTCGAGGATGCGCTTCCAGGCGTCGTCGCCCGAGAAGGCGTCGCCGCCGCCGCCCACGCCGGCGTTGTTCATCAGCACGTCGACGGCGCCGAAGCGCTCGATCGCCACGTTTCGCAGGGCCTCGACGGCGGCGCGGTCGGCCACGTCGGTCGGCACGGCCAGGGCGCCGATGGCTTCGGCCTCTGCTTTGAGCTTGCGGCCCGTGACGTCGGCCATGACCACGTTGAGGCCCAGCTCGACGAAGGCCTTGGCGGCGGCCAGGCCGATGCCGTCGGCCGCGCCGGTGACGACGGCGGTCTTGCCGGGGGCGAGGGCGGGATGCAGTTCGCTCATGCGGCCACGGTCTCCGGCAGCTTGCCGGTGAACTCCAGGGCCACCGGGCCGGTCATGATCACGTGGCCGTCGGCCTCGCGCCATTCGATGACCAGCGGGCCGCTCTCGAACTCGACGGTGGCGACCCGGTCGGTCAGGCCCCGGCGCACGGCGGCGACCTGGGCGGCGCAGGCGCCGGTGCCGCAGGCGGCGGTGAGGCCCGCGCCGCGTTCCCAGACCTTCAGCTTGATGTGGTCGCGCGAGACGACGTGGGCGAAGCCGACATTGACGCCTTCCGGAAACAGCGGGTGGTGCTCCACCAGGCTGCCGGTCTTCTCGGCGAACTCGTCCGAAACGGGCGCGTCGACGAAGAACACCACGTGCGGATTGCCCATCGAGACGCAGACCGGGGTGTGCACCCACGGCGCGTCGATCGGGCCGACCTGCAGCTCGACGCGGGCGGTGTCCATCTCTTCGGCCAGTGGGATCTGGTCCCACGACAGACGCGGCTCGCCCATGTCGACGGTGACGCGCTTGTCGCCGGCCATCACGCCCGACAGGCGCCCGGCGCTGGTGTCGAAGGCCACGGCGTCCTTGCCGCCCGACTGCATCAGCAGCCAGGCCACGCAGCGGGTGGCGTTGCCGCAGGCGCCGGCGACCTCGCCGTCGGCGTTCCAGAAGCGCACATAGGCCGATGCCCCTTCCGCCTTCGGCGGATCGATGGCCACCACCTGGTCGCAGCCGATCCCGCCCTGGCCGCGTTTGGCGATCTGGCGGATCTCCTCGGCGGAGGGTTCGAACGGCTGGGTGAGGGTCTCGATGACGACGAAGTCGTTGCCGAGCCCGTTCATCTTCAGGAAGGTGCGGCTCATGGGCGGCTATATAGTCGAAAACTCCGTCCAGCGGCAGGGGATGCGGCGATCGGCCGGAGGGACGGGCTTGAGGTGTAATTTCGAGATCACGCAAGGGGTGGAGTTCACCGGCGCGTTCGGCTGCCTGGACGTCCACAACGCCTACGCGCTGACGGCCGCCGAAGCCGAAGGCCAGCGGCTCGTCCTGCGCTTCGCCGCCAACCAGTACCGCATTTCTGGTCGGCCGATGGCCTTCGACGTCGTCTTCGAGGGAGCGAGCCTGTTCGAGACCGACCTGCCGGCCGACCTTTCGAACCTCTGTATCGAGGAGATCGGCTTTCTGGCCCCGGATGATCGGGACTATGGCCCGATCCTGGATCGTGGCCGGGCGGGCGACGGCGATCACCTGGCGTTCAAGTGGCAGATCGAGGCGCTGGAAGGCGTGGTGCGGATCGCGGCCGAAGCGGCCGAGGTTCGCGTGACGATCGGCCCTCCGGCGGAAGACGTTCGCCCCGCCCATCGCAAGAGGTGGTTTGCTTGACCGAAGACCTGCGCCTGCGCGCCCGGCTTAGGGCGCTCTATCACGGCGCCTCGCCCGCGGCCGTGCGGTTCCGCTATGCGGTTATCCTGATCGATCTGCTGATCATCGGCTTCTTCATCGCCGCGCCGTTGATGCAGCACCACGGGGTGACCTTCTACCTGCTCGACTATGGGGTCGCGACCTTCCTGGCCGCCGACCTGATCGCCCGCGCCATCGCCCACGGCGACATCAGGAGCTGGCTGAGGAAGCCGATCGTCTGGGTCGACCTCTTCGTGCTGGCCACCATGCTGTTTCCCGCCTGGCTGTTCAATTTCGGCTTCCTGCGGGTGCTGCGGCTATGGACCCTGGTGCGCAGCGAGTTCTTCTGGCGCACCGTGGCGCGGCGCTATGACGACACCCGGATCGAGGACATCACCAAGGCCGCCTCGTCGCTGCTGACCTTCGTCTTCGTGGTGACGGGCTTCGTCTATTCCAGCTTCGCGGGCCGCCACGACGGCATCGCGGGCTATGTGGACGCCCTCTATTTCACCGTCACCAGCCTGACGACGACGGGCTATGGCGACGTCACCTTGCCGGGGATGTGGGGCAAGCTTCTGTCGATGGCGGTGATGATCGGCGGGGTGTCGCTGTTCATCGGCCTGATCCAGTCGATCCTGCGGCCGCACAAGGTGACCTATCCCTGTCCCGACTGCGGCCTGCGCAAGCACGATCCCGACGCGGTGCACTGCAAGGCCTGCGGCAAGATGCTGTGCATTCCGGATGACGGAGCTTAGGCGTCAGCGCCGTCGAGGTTCGACGAACAACAGGGTTTTCTGCAGGCTCCCGTCGGCCTTGCGCTCGAACTGGCTGGTGGCGACGCGGGTGTACGCCACTCCGTCGTCGAACCGTCCGGCGATCTCGAAATCGCAGTACCAGACCGCATAGTAGGGTCGGCAGTACAGCTTGGAGACCGAGACCAGCACGTTCTTGGCCTTCTCTTGTTTCATCGATTTTGGAACCCAGGCGTCGTAGTCGCCCTCCCAATGGGCGGCGACGTAGTCTCGCACCTCGGCCTCGGTTGGTTGGGCGGGCAGGGGCGTGACCCGCGCCGTCTCCGAAGACGCACAGGCCGCAACCAGCAGCGCCAATCCCGCGGCGATCGTCAGCTTTCGCATGTGTGGTTTCCCCCGCTCATACGGCCACAGGCCGGAAGTGCGTGCAAGGCGGACTCCGCCGAGGTCAAAAATGGCCTAGCCAGCGGCGGGAATGGCATTAACGTCCCCCGCCATGCTGACGCTCCGTTCCGTTTCGCCCGCCGCCCTAGCGCTCGCCCTCCTCGCCGCCGGCCCCGTCCGCGCCCAGGAGGCCGCCGATCCCCACCTGGCGCTGGAAGGCGTCGAGACGCCCTCGTCGCTGGACTGGGTCAAGGCCGAGAACGCCAAGACCCTGCCCGTCCTCACGGGCGACAAGCGCTACCAGGGCCTGCACGACGCGGCGCTCAAGGTGCTGGCCGCCAAGGACCGCATCGCCGCCCCGACCTTCGTCGGGACCAGCGTGTTCAACTTCTGGCAGGACGCCGAGCACGTGCGCGGCGTCTGGCGGCGCACCAGCCTGGAGAGCTACCGCTCGGCCGACCCGAAGTGGGAGACGGTCATCGACCTGGACGCCCTGGCCAAGGCGGAAGGCAAGAACTGGATCTGGAAGGGCGCCGACTGCCGGCCCAAGACCCATGACCGGTGCCTGGTGAACCTGTCGAACGGCGGCAAGGACGCCGTCGAGGTGCGCGAGTTCGACCTGACGACCAAGAGCTTCGTCAAGGACGGCTTCTTCCTGCCCGAGAGCAAGCAGACCATCGACTGGCTGGACGCCGACACGCTGATCCTGACCCGCGACTGGGGCGCGGGCACCACCACCGACAGCGGCTACGGCATGGTCATCAAGACCCTCAAGCGCGGCCAGTCGCTGGAACAGGCCGTCGAGGTGTTCCGCGGCGAGAAGGCCGACGTCAGCGCCCGTCCGCACGTTCTGCGCGACGCCAAGGGCAATCGCGTGGTGCTGATCGAGCGCGCCACCGACTTCTTCCACACCAAGACCTTCCTGCTCGACGACGCCGGCAAGGCCACCCTGCTGCCGATCCCCGAGCGCTCGTCGATCCGCGGCATGGTCGACGGCGACCTGATCCTGACGGTCGAGGAAGCCTGGAACTACGAGAAGCTGCCGTCGCTGGGCCGCAACTTCCCGGCCGGAGCCCTGGTCTCGGTCAGCCCCAAGGCCCTGCTGCCCAAGCCCGCCTCGCCCACCGGCGACATCGTGGTCAGCAACGACTGCGACCCCTGCACGATCTTCGCGCCGGGCGCGCGCCAGTCGATCGACCAGGTGGCGGTGACCGACAACCGCGTGGTCGCGGTGATCTACGACAACGTCAAAGGCGGCATCCGCAGCTTCAGCGACCACGGCGAGTTCGGCTGGCGCAGCCAGGGCCTGCCGGGCCTGGACAACGCCGCCGTCTCGATCGTCGCCACGGCCGACAGCGGCGACGAGGTCTTCTACACGGTCGAGGGCTTCATCACCCCGACGCAGCTGAAGCTGGCCGACGCCACCAAGGCCGGCGCGGTGACGGTCAAGACCCTGCCGGCCCGCTTCGACGCCTCCAAGCTGGTGGTCGAGCAGAAGGAAGCCGTCAGCAAAGACGGCACGAAGATCCCCTACTTCCTGGTCAGCCAGAAGGGCGCGAAGCTCGACGGCTCGGCCCCCACCCTGCTGCACGCCTACGGCGGCTTCCAGATCTCCAAGCTGCCGGTCTATGACCCGCTGATCGGCAAGCTGTGGCTGGAGCGCGGCGGCAGCTACGCGGTGGCCAACATCCGCGGCGGCGGCGAGTTCGGCCCGGCCTGGCACGAGGCGGCGCTGAAGGCCAATCGCCAGCGGGCCTATGACGACTATTTCGCCGTCGCCGAGAACCTGATCTCGACCAAGGTCTCCAGCCCGCGTCACCTGGGCGCCTACGGCCGCTCGAACGGCGGCCTGCTGATGGGCGTGGCCTTGACCCAGCGGCCCGACCTCTGGAACGCCGTGGTGGTGGAAAGCCCGCTGCTGGACATGATCCGCTACACCCAGCTGCCGGCCGGGGCCTCGTGGATCGGCGAGTACGGCGATCCGGCCATACCGGCCGAACGAGCCTGGATCGCGGCGTACAGCCCCTACCAGAACCTCAAGGTCGGGGTGAAATACCCGCTGGCCTACATCACCACCTCGACCAAGGACGACCGGGTGCACCCGGGCCACGCCCGCAAGTTCTCGGCTCGCCTGGCCGATCTGGGCCAGCCCTACATGTACTACGAGAACACCGACGGGGGTCACGCCAACGGCGCCGACCCGGCGGCCAACGCCAAGCGCTGGGCGCTGCACTACACCTACCTGTCGCGCCAGCTGATGGATCACTAGATGCGTAAGCTCACCCTGGCCCTTTTCGCCGCCACGAGCCTCATGACCGTTTCAGCCCACGCCGCTCCCGACACCGCGCCCGCCGCCGCCGCGGCCCGCACCCCGCTGGCCGAGCTCGGCAAGGACGATCCCTACATCTGGATGGAGGAGATCGAGGGCCAGCGCGCGCTCGACTGGGCCAAGGCTCAGAACGACCGCACCCTGCCCGTCCTGCAGGGCGACGCGCGCTACGCCGGCCTGCACGACGCGGCCCTGACCATCGTCAACGCCAAGGACCGCATTCCCGGCGTCTCGTTCGTCGCCGAGGACGACCTGCGGAACTACTGGCAGGACGCCGACCACGTGCGCGGTGTCTGGCGCACCACCACCCTCGCCAGCTACCGCACCGCCGAGCCGGCCTGGTCGACGATCCTCGACCTGGACGCCCTGGCCAAGGCCGAGGGCAAGAACTGGGTCTGGAAGGGCGCCGACTGCCTAGCCCCGGAAAGCCGGTATTGCCTGGTCTCGCTGTCGAACGGCGGCAAGGACGCCGTGGTCGTGCGCGAGTACGACACCAAGACCAAGACCTTCGTCGCCGGCGGCTTCGAGCTGCCCGAGGGCAAGCACCGGTTCGACTGGATCGACAAGGACACCCTGATCGTCGCCACCGACTGGACGCCGGGCGAGGTGACGACGTCCGGCTATCCCTACGTGGTCAAGCTGGTCAAACGCGGTCAGCCCCTGTCGACCGCCAAGGAAGTCTATCGCGGCGCCAAGGACGACGGCGGCTACGGCGTCTCGCCCTACGCCCTGCGCGA
The DNA here is from genome assembly GCF_011043625.1 of Caulobacter sp. 602-2. Classification (GTDB taxonomy): domain Bacteria; phylum Pseudomonadota; class Alphaproteobacteria; order Caulobacterales; family Caulobacteraceae; genus Caulobacter. The sequence goes on along the minus strand of NZ_JAAKGT010000004.1, from coordinate 104,573 downwards.
CCATGACGGCGTGGTGCGCGCGGTGTTCGTGCTGCGCCCGCTCGACACCTTCAACGCCGAGACCCACCTGGTGGTCGGCGAGACGACGGTGAAGCTGCCCTTCCCGCTGAAGTCGTCGATCCAGGCCCTGGTCAAGGGCCAGCTGGTGTTCAGCGTCGAGCAGGACTGGGACCAGCAGGGCCTGAAGACCGGCGACCTGGCCGCCTTCGACCTGGCCGCGCTGAAGGCCGACGCTACGAAGGCCAAGGCGACCCTGATCCTGCGGCCGACGGCCCGGGAGTCGGTGCAGGGCGTCACCGCAACCCGCGACCGCCTGGTCGTGGCGCTGTTCGAGAACGTCAAGGGCGCGGCCTATGCGTATGACGTCAAGGGCGGGGCCTGGTCGCGCACCAAGCTCGACCTGCCGGCCAACTCGACGGTCGGCCTGGGCTCGGCCTCGGACAAGGATGACCGCCTGTTCGTCAGCGTGACCGGCTATCTGACCCCCACGACCTATTGGCTGGCCGACGCGGCCACCGGCAAGCTCGACCAGGTCAAGGCCGCGCCCGCCAAGTTCGACGCCTCGACCCACGTGGTCGAGCAGTTCGAGGCCACGTCGAAGGACGGGACCAAGATCCCGTACTTCCTGGTCCGCCCGAAGAACACCAAGTACGACGGCTCGACCCCGACCCTGCTTTACGCCTACGGCGGCTTCCAGGCGTCGATGACGCCGGGCTATTCGCCGACCATGGGCAAGCTGTGGCTGGAGCGCGGCGGCGCCTATGTGGTGGCCAACATCCGCGGCGGCGGCGAGTTTGGTCCCAGCTGGCACGAGCAGGGCCTGAAGGCCAACCGCCAGCGGGTCTATGACGACTTCTTCGCGGTGTCCGAAGACCTGATCGCCCGGAAGATCACCTCGCCGCGCCGGCTGGGGATCATGGGCGGGTCGAACGGCGGCCTGCTGATGGGCGTGGCCCTGACCCAGCGTCCGGAGCTCTACAACGCCATCGTCATCCAGGTGCCGCTGTTCGACATGGTCCGCTACAGCCAGATCGGCGCGGGCTCGTCGTGGATGGGCGAGTACGGCGATCCGCAGATCCCGTCCGACCTGGCGGTGATCGAGAAGTACTCGCCCTACCAGAACCTCAAGGCCGGCCAGAAGTATCCCGAGGTGTTCATCGAGACCTCGACCAAGGACGACCGCGTCCACCCGGCCCACGCCCGCAAGGCGGCCGCCAGGCTGGAAGCGCTGGGCTACCCGGTGCTGTACTACGAGAACGTCGACGGCGGTCATGCCGCCAGCGCCAACCTCGCCGAGACCGCCCGCCGGGTGTCGCTCGAGTACACGTATCTGACCCGCAAACTGATGGACTGATTACGCAAGGTCCGTAAACCGGACTGCAATCTCTGGGCGCCATGATCACGCTCGGCCTTTCTGGAGGTCCGTGATCAGCGCTCGGGGGGCGCCCGTGAAGATCGACGTTGTCGAGGCCCTGCAGCTAACGCCGGAGGACAGCGCCCGCTGGACCTCGCTGCAGACGCTGCAGCCGCGCCTGGATTCGCCTTTCCTGTCGCCGGAATGGGCCAAGGCGGTCGCCGTCGCCCAGGGCGACAAGGGCGAACGCGTGAAGGTCGCCGTCATCCGCGACGAGGGCGGCCAGGCCCTGGCCTTCCTGCCCGCGCGCATCAAGGCGGGCGTGGCCATGCCGGCCGGCGCGCCGATGTGCGACTACCAGGCCCTGGTCTCCGCGCCCGATGTGGCCGTCGATCCGCGCCATCTGCTGGCGGCCCTCAAGGCCCAGCGGCTGGACTTCTGCCACATGCTGGCCGACGACGAGACCCTGGCCCGCCACGGCCGCGGCCAGGCGGACTCCTGGATCGTCGACGTCTCGGCCGGTTACGAGGCCTACGCCGCCGACCGCAAGACGGCCGGGGTGGGCGTCCTCAAGGACATCGACAAGAAGCGCCGCAAGGCCGAGCGCGAGGTCGGGCCCTGCCGCTACACCCCGATGTCGGACAGCCGCGCCGACTTCGACCAGCTGATCGCCTGGAAGCGCGAGCAGCTGCTGGCCACCGGCCAGACCGACCTGTTCAAGACTGACTGGGTGACCAGGCTGGTCACCGACCTGTTCGAGCGCCGCGACGGCGATTTCGGGGGCGGCCTCTACACCCTGCACCTGGGCGACGAACTGGCGGCGGTGCACCTGCACCTGCGCGGCAAGCACACGATCCACGGCTGGCTGATCGCCCACAACGCCAAGTTCGAGCGCTATTCGCCCGGTCTGCTGCTGTTCCAGGACATCCTGAAGGGCATGAACGCCGGGTCCTACCACCGGCTGGATCTGGGCACCGGGGACTACCGCTTCAAGCGCGAGCTTTCCAACGCCCGCCAGACCGTGGTGTTCGGCTTCTACGGCGCGCCCTCGCCGGCCACCTTCGTGCGCTCGGCCGCCTGGGGCGTGCGCCAGGTCGCCGAGGCCCTGCCGCTGGGCCGGATGTCGGCCCTGCCGGGCAAGGCCATGCGCCGCATCGACCTGCTGCGCGGGCTGCACTGAGGCTGACCTGGCCTTCCCCACCGGCTAGGCTGCCGGCGGGAACGGGAGGAAAGCCATGCGGCGGCTGCTTCTGCTGACGGTGCTGTGCGCAGGCGGCTGCGCTTCCGGCGTCTCCTCGGGCGACGCCCCGCCCAGCGCCTGGGCGGTCGCCCGCATCGAGACCGGCATCACCGCGATCGAGGACATCCAGGCCGTCGGGGTCGGCGACAGCGCGGGCATGGCCCGCGCGGCCCGCACCCGTGTTCGCGACCTTCGCTGCAGCCCCGCCGAGGCGGGCCGCTTCCGATGCACCTACCAGACGGCACGGAGGATCGCGCCAGACGAATGGACGCCGAGGACTCGGACCTTCGAGCGGGCGGCGCATGTTTCGCCGAGCCAGCCCCAGGCCGAAGGCTGGGTCGTGGTCGAGCCGGCGGCGCGCTGAGGCCCTACCCGGCCTTGCCGGTCTCCAGATAGGCCTTCAGCCGGTCCTGCTGCTGGCCCAGCACCTGGTCGACGATCGGGGCGATCTTGTCGAGGCCGCCGCGCATGTAGCCGCCGGCGTCGTAGCTCCAGGTCACCGTGGTCTGGCCGTCCTTCTCGGCCAGGGCCCAGATCATGTGGCCGGTCGCGCCCGACAGCTGCAGGGGGCCAAGGCCCCCGAACAGGGTCAGCTGCTTGCCGGGCTGGGCGTTGACGGTGGTCATGTGCAGCACCGAGCCGCCGTTCGGCATCTTCTCGCAGAAGCACGCCCCCGATGCCGCGCCCAGCGACAGGTTGGCGGCCGAGCCCGACCAGGTGTGCTCGCTGCTCCACCACTTGGCCGGCTGCACCAGCGCCGCCCACACCTCGGCGGCGGGCTTGGCGACGACAACCGAGCGCTTGGTCGCAAAGCCGTTCGGCTGGGCGTCGAGCACCTCGGCGTTCGCGGCGCCGGCGGCCAGCAGCGCGGCGAGGGCCAGGACAGGGGCGGCGAGCTTCATGGCGCGTCTCCAGGAACGATGTTCCGCGATGAAGCGCCGCTGTTGGATCGGAGACAAGAAAAAACCCCGCACGAGGCGGGGCTGAATCTACGCCGTGAAATGGCTTGATATCGCCACGCTCCACGACGGCCCTCCGAAAAGGGTCTTAGACGCGGATGGTCAGACCAGGGCCGCTAACGAGAACATATGTAGAATTCTAGAGGTGCTTTGTCAAGTGAGACAGGCCTAGGCCAGCCAGAACACAGCCCCTAATTCCTGAAATCGTCTGTCTGGAAAGTTTGTGAAAATAGTACTTTCTGCGCCCGTCTTCGTGTTTTCCAGTTCGAATGAAGTCCAGGCGGTCCAGCGATACAGAGCAGATCATGTCCGCTTTGACCCATAGACCCAGGCTTACCCACCTGTCGGGCAGGGGTGGGTCGAGGTCGATCCGACAGTGATAGTCCATGGCGGGCGTTGGAGCTGTGGTGCTCAGCGGGACGATCGTGCAGAGGCCGGGTCGACCCCGGATCCTAGGACTGATGACTATGACAGGCCGCCGCTTGACCATCTCCGGTACGCGAAAGCCGCCACCGAAGTCGCACATCAGCACGGTTCCGGTATCGGGGTGCTCCCTTATCGCCACGCCAACTCCCTTGCGGTCGTCCGTCGGCGGATTTGACGGCAACCCAAGGGTGTAATCAAGTGGCGACCGCCGTCAGCCCTACGCCTTCTCGAACACCAGCGGGCCGCCCCAGAAGCTCTGGACGAGGCCGTTCTGCGGGCCGGGCTGGCCGGTGGTCAGGAACACGCGGCCGCCGCCGGTTCCCGGGTCGTACTCGGGATGGCGCTCCAGGTAGCGCTCCAGGGAGTCGGCGGTGGACTGGGGCTGGTGGATCACCGGCGTGCCGGCCGGCAGGGCGGCGCGGAAGATGTCGGCGATGATCTCGTAGTGGGTGCAGCCCAGCACGGCGCGGTCGGGATAGCGGCCGATGCGGGTCTTCAGCGCCTGGACGTAGCCCTCGACGGCCTTGGCCAGTTCGACCACGCCGGCGTCGGCCTCGATCATCGGCACCAGGTCCGGACACGCTTGCGAGAACACCGCCAGGTCCTGCTTTCGCTTGTCGATCTCGATCTCGTAGACGCGCGAATTGGTCGTGCCTTGCGTGGAGAACACGCCCAGCACGTCCAGCTGCTCGACCTTGTCGCCGCGGCGCTCGGCCTCGTGCTCCCAGGGCAGGCCGGTGGCCGCCTCGATGGTCGGCACGATGATGCCCAGGATGTTGATCGGCCGGCCCAGCTGCTTGCGATAGCCCGGCAGCCAGGTCTGCTGCAGCCGGCGAAGGGCGATGGCCGAGGCGGTGTTGCAGGCCAGGACGACCAGGCTGGCGCCGGCCTCGAACAGGCGCTCGCAGCCGGCCCGCGTAAGGTCGACGATCTCCTCGCCGGGACGCCCGCCATAGGGGGCGTTGGCCTGGTCGGCCAGATAGACGAAGTCCGCCTGGGGCAGACGCTGCACGAGGGCGCGGTGGACGCTCAGCCCCCCCACGCCGGAGTCGAAGACGCCGATGGTCATGCAGCGAGCATTAGACCCGGTCGCGCGCGTCGTCCATGCGCCGGGGCGGCTTCGGCGAAAGGTTACGGTCCTGTCATGTGACGGGGGCGCGACCTTGGCCTAGGGTCCGGCCACACTCAACGGAGAGCCTTCCGTGCAACGTCGCACCTTCCTTCTCACGACCGCCGCGGCCGCCGCCGCGAGCGCCGCCGCGCCCGGCCTTTCCTTCGCCGCGGAGACCAACCCCTTGCTCGCCACGTGGACCGGTCCGTACGGCGGCGTTCCCGCCTTCGACAAGATGAAGATCGCCGACCTGAAGCCGGCCGTCGAAGCGGCCATGGCCAAGAACCAGGCCGAGATCGACGCGATCACCGCCAACAAGGCCGCGCCGACCTTCGAGAACACCATCGCCGCCCTGGAAGACAGCGGCCGCACGTTGAACGACGTGGTCTGCTATTACGGCATCTGGGGCTCGAACCTGAGCTCGCCGGAATTCCAGGCCATCGAGCCCGAGCTGGACGCCAAGTTCGCCGAGTTCGGCGACAAGATCACCCAGAACGCCGCGCTCTTCGCCCGCATCGAGGCCGTCTACAACAGCCCCGAAAAGGCCAAGCTGACGCCCGAGCAGCAGCGCGTCACCTGGATCTACTACACCAACTTCGTGCGCGCCGGCGCCAAGCTGGACCCGAAGGCCAAGGCCCGGGTCGCGGCCATCAACACCGAGCTGGCCGGCTACTTCACCAAGTTCAGCCAGAACCTGCTGGCCGACGAGGAGACCTATATCGAGCTGACCGACGCCGACCTGGTCGGCCTGCCGGACTCGATCAAGGGCGCGGCCGCCTCCAGCGCCGAGCAGCGCAAGCTCCCGGGCAAGCACATCATCGTCAACACGCGTTCCAGCGTTGACCCCTACCTCACCAACTCGCCGGTGCGCGCCACCCGCGAGAAGGTCTGGAAGGCCTTCGTCAACCGCGGCGACAACGGCGGCGCGACCGACAACAACGCCATCATCTCGAAGATCCTGAAGCTGCGCGTCGAGCGCGCCAAGCTGCTGGGCTACCAGACCCACGCCCACTGGCGTCTCGAGAACGCCATGGCCAAGACGCCCGACAAGGCCATGGCCCTGATGGAAGCGGTCTGGACCCCGGCCATCGAGCAGGTGGCCAAGGACGTGGCCGAGATGCAGGCCATCGTCGACGCCGAGAACGGCGGCTTCAAGATCGAGCCGTGGGACTACCGCTTCTACGCCGAGAAGGTCCGCAAGGCGAAATACGACCTCGATATGAACGAGGTGAAGCCGTACATGCAGCTGGAGAAGCTGCGCGAGGGCATGTTCTGGGCCGCCGGCCAAGTCTACGGCTTCGAGTTCAAGAAGGTCGAGGGCGTCCCGGTCTACCACCCGACCATGACCGTCTACGAGGTGCTGCGCGGCGGCAAGCACGTGGGCCTGTGGTACTTCGACCCCTATGCCCGCCAGGGCAAGCGCTCGGGCGCCTGGATGAACGCCTACCGCAACCAGGAGCGCTTCAAGAAGCCGATCGCCACGATCGTCTCCAACAACTCCAACTTCATCCAGGGCAAGCCCGGCGAGCCGGTGCTGATCTCGTGGGATGACGCCAACACCCTGTTCCACGAGTTCGGCCACGCCATCCACGGCCTGAACGCAGACACCACCTATCCGACCGTCTCGGGCACCAACGTCGCCCGCGACTATGTCGAGTTCCCCAGCCAGCTGAACGAGCACTGGCTGTCGACGCCGGAGGTGCTGAACAAGTTCTGCGTCCACTACCAGACCGGCAAGCCGATCCCGCAGGCCCTGGTGGACAAGATCAAGAAGGCCTCGACCTTCAACCAGGGCTTCGACACCACCGAGTACCTGGCCAGCGCCCTGATCGACATGAAGCTGCACCTGGCCGGCGACGTGGACATCGATCCGGACGCCTTCGAGCGCGACGAACTGGCCAAGCTGAAGATGCCCAAGGAGATCGTCATGCGGCACCGCACGCCGCAGTTCGGTCACGTGTTCTCGGGCGACGGCTACTCGGCCGGCTACTACAGCTACCTGTGGGCCGACACCCTGACCGCCGACGTTGCCGAGGCCTTCCAGGAGGCTCCGGGCGGCTTCTACGACAAGCCCACCGGCCAGCGCCTGATCAAGACCATCATGTCGCGCGGCAACTCGGTCGACCCGGCCGAGCAGTTTCGCGCCTTCCGCGGCCGCGACGTGAAGATCGGCGCCCTGATGCGCGACCGCGGCTTCCCGGTGCCCCCGGGCGCCTGATCGCCGTCCTGAGCGTCTGAATGAAGAACGCCCCGCCCGGTGAAAGCCAGGCGGGGCGTTTTTCTGCTTCCTTCTCCCTGGAGGGAGAAGGTGGCGCGAAGCGCCGGATGAGGGGTTAGGGACTGAAGACGGCGAGCCGGCACGCCGGTTGGCGGCGTAACCCCTTACCCTCCCAGGCTTCGCCTGGGCCCCTCCCTCTCCCCTCCGGGAGAGGGACTTTAGGCCGCCCGCCGCGCCGCGCTGGCGCCCGAGCCGATCTTGAACCGGCTGACCAGGCGCGCCAGTTCGGCCGCCTCGTTGGACAGCGAGTGGCTGGCGGCGGTCGACTGCTCGACCATGGCCGCGTTCTGCTGGGTGGCCTGGTCCATCTGGTTCACCGCGACATTGACCTGGGCCAGGCCGGTGGCCTGTTCCTGGGCGCCGGCGGCGATCTCGGCGACGGTGTGGTTGATGTCCTGCACGCCGGCGGTGATGCGGCGCAGGGCCTCGCCGGTCTGGCCGACCAGGGCCACGCCTGCGTCGACCTGCTGGCCGGAGGCGCCGATCAGGCTCTTGATCTCCTTGGCCGCCTCGGCCGAGCGCTGAGCCAGGGCCCGCACCTCCGAAGCGACCACGGCGAAGCCCTTGCCCGCATCCCCGGCGCGGGCGGCCTCGACCCCGGCGTTGAGGGCCAGGAGGTTGGTCTGGAAGGCGATCTCGTCGATCACCCCGATGATGTTGCCGATCTCGCGCGAGGAAGCCTCGATCTGCGTCATCGCCGCGACGGCGCGCTCGACCACCTCGCCGCCGGCCTCGGCGTCCTTGCGGGCGGCGTCGACGGACTTGCGGGCGTGGCCCGCGCCCTCGGCGGCGCGCCGGACCGTGGCGGTGATCTCGTCCAGCGCCGCGGCGGTCTCTTCCAGGCTGGCGGCTTGCTGCTCGGTGCGGCGCGACAGGTCGTCGGCCGCGTGGCTGATCTCGCCCGAGCCGGCGCGGATGCCGCCGACCGCGCCGGTGATCGTCGTCATGGTCTCCTGCAGCTGGCCCATGGCGGCGTTGAAGTCGCTCTGCAGCTTGCGATAGGCGGGCGGGAAGGCCTGGTCGAGCCGGGCGGTCAGGTCGCCGGCCGCCAGGCGCTCCAGGGCCTGCCCGACCTGGGCGACGACGGCCGCCTGCTCCTGGGTCGCGGCGGCGCGTTCGGCCTCGTTGGCGCCGCGCTCGGCCTCGGCCTGGCGGCGATGGGCGGCCGCCTCGCCCTCGACGCGCAGCTTCTCGATGGCGGCGTCCTTGAAGGTCGAAACGGCCTGCGCCATCGCGCCGATCTCGTCGCGGCGGCCCAGGGCGGGCACGGCCACGGCGTTGTCGCCGCCGGCCAGGCGACGCATGGCGGTGGTCATGGCGTCGACCGGCGTGGCGATGCTGCGCGCCAGCAGCCAGCCCATCAGCACGGCGATGGCCACGGCGGCCGCGCCGCCGAGCGCCAGCGCCAGGGTCGCGGCGGTGAACGCCTTGTCCTGGGCCTTGATGCGGGCGGCCAGTTCGGCGCTCTCGGCTTCGTCGATGGTCTTCAGCGCCTTGCGCACATTGGTCAGGCGGCCGCTCTTGCCGATGTCGAGGCGGGCGGCGTCCAGCTGGGTCGGATCCTGGGCGGCGGCGATCTGGGCGCGGGTCTCGGTGCGGAACACGCCCACGGCCTGGTCCAGCTGGGCAAGGCGCGCCTTCTGGTCTTCGTGCTCGGCGCCGTCGGTCAGGATCGCGTGCGCCTCGTCGTATTTGGCCTGGAAGTCCTCGTACTTCTTGACGAACGACGGATCGAGGCTGGCCACGAAGCCGCGCGCGGCGTTCTGCTGCTCAACCAGCTCGGCCGAGGCCTTCTCGACGGTGGCGCGATAGGCGTAGCTCTCGGCGTTCAGGGCGGTGACGCGCTGGATCGACGACAGCCCGTTCCAGGCCAGGGCGCCGGCGCCGGCCACGGCGGCGACCAGGACGGCGAAGGCGACCACCAGCTTGTGCGCCACCTTGAGGTTGCTGAGCATCTAGAGAGCTTCCCAGGATAGAATTGGGAAGAGTTTCGACGAATTCGATTAATGGATATTATTCATGAGCATCGAAGGTCCCGATCGGGAGACATTTGTCGATGCTTGGCGTGGTCGAAATCATTGCATTGCAAGGAGAGTCAGGCCGACTGCGTCATCTCGACGCATGGATCGACTCGACATCGAAGGTTTCGGATAATCATCCGTGTACTGAGTACTTCGAACTACAGATTGGACGAAATCGCCGTTTCAGGGAGATTTCGTCCTATACCCGTATTGCGGGAATCGTGAGACAAATAACGACGCACGGCCGCAACCGGGGGGCGGGGCCGCGCGTACTGCAAGCATGGCCGAGCTTTCGGCCGAGCAAGGACGCCCCCGATGGAAGCCCCCCGTCCCCTGCCCTTGATCCGCCCCATGCTGTGGCTGGCCGCCGCCGCCTTCACGGCCGGCTTCGGCGGCTATCTGCTGATGGGCCTGGGCGCGCGCTAGGGCGAACCGGTCAGCGTCGAACGTGAGGGATGACCTCGGAGGTCATCAGCACCACGGCCATCGCCGCGCCCCTGATATCCATGCCCGCATTGAGGGCCTTGTCGGCGGCGGCGACCTCGGACGTCGCCTCGACGACAGATTTGTAGTGCGTTCGGTCCAGGCAGCCCGTCTTCATGTGGGCGCGCCCGAGCGACAGCGCCTGCACATACTCCGGCTGCTTTCTGAGCCTGGCCTTGGCCGTGACGCCCTCCACCGTCCTGACGGATGCGAAGTCGGCGAACGTCTTCACGCCCAGGGTTTCGAGCAGGGCCTGGGCCAGACCGACAGGCGCGAAGACGGCGAACCGCCAGGCCTCGCCCTCGGTGAAGCCCAGCTCGAGCAGTCCCGGGACCTGGAGGGGCGCGTCGTCGACGTTCGCGGCCAGCACGGCGAGCGCCGCGTCGAAGCGGGCCCGGTCCATGGCTGACGGCTTTGCGAACAGCATGGGCCGGGTCCGTCTCGGCCTCAGCGGCCGCCGGTCGAGCCGAAGCCGCCCGCGCCGCGGTCGGTCTCGTCGAGGCTGGCCACCAGGCTCCAGGCCGCCTGCACGACCGGCGCGATCACCAGTTGGGCGATGCGGTCGCCGCGACGGATGACGAAGTCCTCGGCGCCGAGGTTGGCCAGGATCACCTTCACCTCGCCGCGATAGTCGCTGTCGATGGTGCCGGGCGAGTTCAGGCAGGTGATGCCCGCCTTGGCCGCCAGGCCCGAGCGCGGCCGCACCTGGGCCTCGAAGCCCTGCGGCACGGCGAAGGCGAGACCCGTCGGCACCATGAACCTGGCGCCCGGCTTCAGGGTCAGGGGCGCGTCCTCCTCGACGGCGGCGCGCAGGTCCATGCCGGCGGCGCCGACCGTCTCGTAGGCGGGCAGCGGCAGGCCGTGGGCGTGGGCGAGCTGGACGACGGGGATGTGGGGCGTGGTGGTCATTTAGGTCAGAGCTTCCGCGATGCGTTGGGCGATGGCCTGGGCGACGGCGTCCTTGGACGCGCGCTCCCAGCGTTCGGTGTGGTCCTTGGCGATCAGCAGGACCGCGTTCTCGGTTCCGCCCATGACGCCCGGCTCGGTGACGTCGTTGGCGATGATCCAGTCGCAGCCCTTGCGCGCCAGCTTGGCGCGGGCGTGGGCCTCGACGTCGTCAGTCTCGGCCGCGAAGCCGACCACCAGCTTGGGCCGATCGGGGCCGGAGGCGGCCAGGGTGGCCAGGATGTCGGGGTTCTCGACGAAGGTCAGGGCCGGCGGGCCGCCCTTGTCCTTCTTCAGCTTCGAGCCGAACACCTCGTCGACCCGCCAGTCGGCGACGGCGGCCACGAACACGCCGACCTCGGCCGGCAGGGCGGCCTCGCAGGCGGCCAGCATCTGGCGGGCGCTCTCGACGTCGACGCGGGTCACGCCTGGCGGGGTGGGCAGGGCGACGGGGCCGCTGACCAGGGTGACGCGCGCGCCGAGCCGGGCCAGCGCCTCGGCGATCGCATAGCCCTGGCGGCCGCTGGAGCGGTTGGTGATCCCGCGCACCGGGTCGATCGCCTCGAACGTCGGGCCGGCCGTGACCAGGGCGTGCTTGCCGACCAGGGGGCGCGCCGCGGGGCCGGCGAGCATGGCGAGGATGGCGGCGAAGATCTCCGGCGGCTCGGCCAGGCGGCCGGGGCCGAACTCGCCGCAGGCCATGGCCCCCTCGTCGGGGCCGACGAACGACACGCCGTCGGCCTTCAGGGTCGCCACGTTGCGCCGGGTGGCCGGGTGCAGCCACATGCGCACGTTCATGGCCGGCGCCATCAGCACGGGCTTGTCGGTGGCCAGCAGTGTGGTCGAGGCCAGGTCACCGGCCAGGCCGCTGGCGGCCTTGGCGATCAGGTCGGCGGTGGCCGGCGCCACCACCACCAGGTCGGCCGAGCGCGACAGCTGGATGTGCCCCATCTCGGCCTCGTCGGTGAGCGAGAACAGGTCGTCATAGACCTTGTCCTCCGACAGCGCCGCCAGCGACAGGGGGGTGACGAACTGCGCGCCGGCCTTGGTCAGGATCGGCCGCACGCCGATCCCGGCCTTGCGCAGCAGGCGGGTCAGCTCCAGGGCCTTGTAGGCCGCCACGCCGCCGCCGACGATCAGGAGCACGCGCTTGCCGCCCGGGATGTCGTTCACCTTGAAGGCCTCTCGTCCGTCGGTTCCCCTCCGCGCATAGAGCGCCTCGCGCCCGCAGGCAATCCGGCGCGCGCGGCGGGCGGGCGAACGGGGCGCGAAAGCTTAACAGCGGGACTCGACTCGCGTTCTTTTTTCGTTCACTAATCGTTAAGGTAGTAAATAACGGGGTGAGGCGATCATGACGGGAGCGTGGCGTTTCGGACTTCTGGCTGTGCCGGCCTTGCTGCTGGCGGGCTGTGACGGCGGGGCTTCGGCGGTGAAGGCGCCCAGGGGCGGCGACGTCGTGTCGAGCCAGGGCGCAAACAGCGGCGGCGGCGCGCCGGTTTCGACCGAGGTCGCCGAGGCCTCGGCGGCGGCGCGGCAGGCGGCCGATCCGCGCGACGCGCCGGTGCGGCTGATCGCCGGCCGGCCGATGTGGGCCGCCAACCGCACCCGCGGCGCCGAGGAGAACGCCCGGCGCGGCTTCGAACGGTTCGGCGAGGCCTTCGGCGCCCGCGACGTCGACGACTATGTGCGCAAGACGCACGCCTTCGTGGCCAAGCCCCCGGCCGGCGCCCAGACCCTGACGCGGTCGAACGGCGACACCCTGATCTATGATCCGGCCGGCAACGTCTTCGCCGTGGTCACCCGGGCCGGGGCGCCGCGCACCATGTTCAAGCCCGACGACGGCGCCGACTACTGGCGTCGCCAGAAAGAGGGCGCGGCCCGCCGCACGGCCGCGTCCGAACGGCGCGGGCAGGACGGCGCCGGCTGACCGGACTGGCGAGAGGGGGGCGAAGGCATGAAGGAACAGCCGATCCCGGACGCGGCCGTGCGTGATCCGACGGCGACGGAACTGGCGCGGATCTGGGTGGCCGAACATGGCCTGCACTGCGCTTTGCGCATCGGGGCCTATGACGAGACGCCGATCGACGAGGCCCGGGCCTGGGGCATGATGCTGGCCGACCTGCTGCGTCATCTGGGACGCGGGCTGTCGGACTATTATCACCGCGATCCGGTCGAGGTCGTCGATGTGCTGCTGGAGGCGATGCGCGACGAGCTGGCCAGTCCCAGCTCGCCGCTCGAGGGCGGCCTGGCGCGATCGCGCGAGGACGAGCCCGACGCCGGCCAGGCCAAGGCGCACTGACGCAGCAAGGGGCGTCGCGGGCTCGCGTGCGCCGTGTCACAGTCGCGGGCGTGATCCGCGGCTAAGGGCGAAGGTTCGGCCGTGCCGGTGGCCGGATGGCCGGGTGCGGGCGGGACGAGGTCCCGCCGTGTCCGGACGCCTGACACGGCGCCCGCGCGCGCCCGGGGTGATGTGAACGAGGGGGGCGATGGGCGTGATCGATCGACGCAAGCTGCTGGGTCTGTGCGCGGCGGCCGGAACAACGGCGCTGGCGGCCGGCATGGCGCGCGGAGCCCTGGCGGGGGCGGCGCCGGCCAGGCTCGCCGCCTTTCCCAGGCCCGACCGCGAACTGCGGCTGCCGGTTCCGGGCGGGCGGGTCTATGCGCGGATCAACGGCGACCTCGACGCCGCGCTAGCCGGGGCCGCGCCGCCGCCGATCGTCATGGTCCACGGCGGGCCGGGCGGCACCCATTCGGGGTTCCTCGACGCCCTGGCCCTGTCCGACGAGCGGGCGGTGATCCTCTACGACCAGCTCGACAGCGGGCTGTCGGACCATCCGATGGATCCGGCCAACTGGACGGTGGGCCGCTTCGTCGACGAGCTGGAGGCCGTCCGCGAGGGGTTGAAGATCCCGCGCTGGCACGTGCTGGGCCACAGCTGGGGCGGGACGGTGGCGCTGGAGTACGGCGCGCGGCGCTCGCCGGCCCTGGCCAGCCTGATGCTGGCCAGTCCGCTGGTCTCGACCCGCAGCTGGATCGCCGACGCCAACCTGCTGCGCGACGACCTGCCGCCGTCGGTGCGGGATCAGCTGACCCGATGCGAGGGGCCGGCGCCCTCGCCGACCGACAAGGCCTTCCTGGCCGCCTGCGACGCGGCGACCGACGCCTTCTACGCCGCCTTCCTGACCCGCGAGCCGCCCTCGCCGGCCCACCGCGCCTATCGGCCGCCCGGCGACCGGGGCTTCAACCCGGTTCTCTACAAGACGATGTGGGGCGCGACCGAGTTCTCGGCCACCGGCACGCTGAAGGCCTATGACGGCGAGCCCCTGCTCGACCGCCTGGACGGGCCGCGCACCCTGTTCCTGGTCGGCCAGTACGACGAGGCCCGTCCGGCCACGACCCTGGCCTTCTCGCGCCGGGCCAGGGGATCGGAACTGGCGGTGGTTCCCGGCGCCGGCCACGCCACCTTCACCGACCGTCCCGAGGAAACGACGGCCGTGCTACGCCAGTGGCTGCGCCGACGCGACGCCTTGCCGTCCTGATCGGAGCGCCAGGTCTTGGGAGATCCCGTGATGCAACAAGCGAGCGACTCGCGCCTGCCGGTCTGGTTGGGCGTGCTGCTGGCGGCGGCCGCGGCGCCGGTGGTCCTGCTCACGCGGCTGTGGCCGGGCAAGCAGACGGCCGATCGCACGCCCGACGAGGTGGCCGGCGTGCTGCGGGCGTTCATCGACGGAACGGGCGGCGTCTGGGACTGGGACGACTTCGAAAGCACCCCCATCACCGATCCGCGCCTGGACGCGCTTCGACATCGCGCCGTCCAGGCCGGTCCGCCGGACACCGATGTCGAGGCGCTGGCGGCGGTGCTGGCCGAAGTCGAAGCCATGGCCCGGAACGATGCGGGCTCTCCAGGCGCCGGTTAGGCCGGGTGTTCAACGACCCAAGGCTTGGCCACGACGGCGCCCCAAGGCCCGTCACCCCGGCCTTAGCGAAGCCGAGCGCCGGAACCGAACCTGTTGGCATGTGAGGTCCGCGGCCGTGCGGACCGCTGACGCGTCCCTTCAGCCGGGACGGCAGGCCTAGTCCCGGGCGCTCGACCGAGCCTGGGCTCCCCGGGGCGTATCGATGATCACCCTGCTGGCGCCTCCAAACCTAGTGTTCCCGCGAAGGCGGGTACCCAGGCGGGGTCTGCGGGTCATCCTCAGCCCCGCCCGTCCTCGAAAGACAGCCTGGGCCCCCGCCTTCGCGGGGGCGGTCGGTGGAAAAGGGCCAGGTTGGCTGAACGCCGATCCGAAGCGGGTCGGCGCTCGACCGACCGCTCTGGCCTAGCGCCGCTTCTTGCGCGCGCCGGCGGCGGCGGTCTTCTTGCGGCTGCCCGGCTTGACCGCCTTGCCCTTGCCGGCCTTGCCCGAGCGGGCGGCGGCCTTGCCTTTTGCGCCGCTCTTCTTGGCGGCGGCGGCGCACTTGGCCTTGGCGGCCTTCAGGGCCTTGCCCTTCTTGCCCCGGGTCGAGCAGGGCGCGGCGCGGGCCGGCGCCGCCGAAGTGGTGCGGGTCGCGGTCGGCGCGGCGCGCGGCGGCCAGATCACCGGGCCGCGCGCGGCGACGGCGTAGCCGGCCGGCAGGATCGGCGCGCCGGTGCGCTCGATGTCGACCGTGGCCGGCGCTGCGCCGTCCTCGGTCAGGCGGCCGCTCCAGGCGCCGTCGGGGCCGACGCTGAGCGCCAGGGTCGAGCCGACGCCGGGCCGGGCCATGAACCGCACGGCCGCGCCGCCGTCATAGGTGCGCTCGATGCTGTCGATCAGGCCGGTGGAGCCCACCGCGCCGGGCCGGCGCAGGTCGCGCCAGGCGCCTTCGACCGGGCCGTAGCCGCCGGCCGGATCAGCGATCTGCAGCGAATAGAGCGCCACGCCGCCCGCGCCGCGCAGCACCCAGCCGCCGTCGAGCGGACCCTGCAGGCCCTGGGCGGCGGCGATCGAGCCCTTCACCCGCAGCTCGTAGGCCTGCTCGACGCTCATCGGCGCGCCGGGCGCCGCCGGGGTCGAGGTCTCGGGCGCGGGGATTGGCAGGATGGTCGGCTTGTGGCGGGGCGCCGGCGCCGCGGCCGGGGCCTCGTCTTCCTCGTCGGTGGTCTGCGGGCCGCTGGCGGCGATCAGGTCGGCCAGGGGATCGGCCGGGGCCGGCGGCGCGGCGACCTGCGCAGCTTCGGCGGCAGGCGCAGGCTGGCCGCCCGCCGGCGGGGCGGCCACCAGCGGGATCGCCGCCTCGGGCGCGGACTGGGCGGGCGCGGACGGGTTGGTCGTCACCACCTCGGACGCCGGCGCCTGGGCCAGGGCGGCGGCCGGAAACGACAGCAGGGCGGACAGGGAGACGGCGAGAAGGCGACGCATGGGGGTCCTTATCAGCCCGCCGTCCGGGCGGCGATGGCCTCGGACACCGCCACCAGCCGCTGCGCCTGCGCCAGATGCAGCCGTTCGGCCATCTTGCCCTCGACGCGCAGCGCGCCCTTGCCGGCGTTCTCGGGCGCGGCGAAGGCGGCGATCACCGCCTGGCTCCAGGCGATCTCGTCGTCCGACGGCGAGAACACCCGGTTGCAGATCGGCAGGTGCTTGGGATGGATCAGGGTCTTGCCGTCGAAGCCGAAGTCGACGGCCTGGCCGCAGACGGCCTCCAGCGCGGCCAGATCCTCGATGTCGTTGTGCACCCCGTCGAGGATCGACAGGCCATGGCCGCGCGCGGCGGCGACCGCCAGCGACAGGATCGGCAGGAAGGCCTCGCGGCCCGGCGTCTGGCGCGCCCGCATCTCCTTGGCCAGGTCGTTGACCCCCATCACCCAGGCCGACAGGCGCGTGGTCTTCGCCGCCTCGCCGATCTCCCACAGGTGGAAGGCGGCCTTGGCGGTCTCGATCATGGTCCACAGGCGCGTGTGGATCGGGGCCGCGTGCAGGGCCGCGTCATAGGCGTGGACGTCGGCGGCGTCATTGACCTTGGGCACGAGCACGGCGTCGGGGCCGGCCTCGGCGGCGGCCTTCAGGTCGTCGGCGCCCCAGGGGGTGTCCAGGCCGTTGGTGCGGATGACGATCTCGCGCGGGCCAAAACCCCCGGCCTTCACCGCCGCCACGGCGGCCTCGCGGGCGGCGGGCTTCATCTCCGGGGCCACGGCGTCCTCGAGGTCGAGGATGATCACGTCGGCGTCGAGCGTGCGCGCCTTCTCCACGGCCTTGGCGTTGGAGGCGGGCATGTAGAGGGCGCTGCGGCGCGGCCGGGCGAGATCGGTCATGGCGGGGTCATCCTGGCAGGGACGACGCGAGTGTAAAGCACCCGCCGCGCGCGACGGGAAGCGGCGATCTCGCGGCGGGCGAAGCCATGGCGGGAAAGCCGCAAACGGGGTTAAGCTGGCGCCATGACCACGCAACCGGCCCCCACGCGCTACGACGAGACGGCCCGCAACGTGCTGGGCGGGGAACTGGTCCCCTGCTCGCTCGATCCGGTGACCGGCTTCTACCGCAACGGCTGCTGCGAGACCGGACCGCACGACCTTGGCCTGCACACGGTCTGCGCGGTGATGACCGAGGAGTTCCTGGCCTTTTCCAAGGCCACCGGCAACGACCTGTCGACCCCGCGTCCGGAGTTCGCCTTCCGGGGGCTCAAGCCCGGCGACCGCTGGTGCCTTTGCGCCGGCCGCTGGCGCGAGGCGCTGGACGCGGGCATGGCTCCGCAGGTCATTCTCGAGGCCACCCACGAGGAGACCCTGGCCATCGTGACGCTGGGGGTGCTGAAGGACCACGCGGCGGTCTGATCCCGCGCAAGGCCGAAGGGTCCTAGATGGTCGGTTACGAACGCAGGCTGCTGGTGCTGGTGGGGCTGATCGCCCTGGCCTTCCTGCCGCTGCTGGCCGCGTCGCTGTTCTTCCTGGCCCGCTTCTCGGCCGCCCAGGACCGGCTGGACGCCGTCTACACCCGCACCGTGATCCTGGCCCACGACCTGCGCAGCGAGAAGATGCGGCAGAACGCCCTGGTGCCGGTCATCGTCATCAATGGTGAGAAGGGCCTGCTGGTCGAGCTGGAGCGCTCCAACCGGCGCTTCGACGCCATCGTCGGCGACCTGAAGGCGCTGGCCCGCGACGACGAGACCCGCGCGGCGCTCGACCAGGTGGCCGCCCTGCAGCGTCGGCTGCTGGTGCTGCAGCGGGCCGGCGTGGCCCAGCGCCTGGACGGCGGCACGATGAGCCGCGCCAACGCCTATTTCCAGAAGAACGCCGGACCGCTGACCGCCAGCATAGACGCGGCCATCGACCGCTTCACCGACCGGTCGGCGGCGCGCTACCAGGCCGAACGGGCCCGCAACCAGCGCGTGGTGCGCGTGGTGTTCGGGGTGCTGGCCCTGGCCTCGATCTGCGCCTTCGTGTTCTGCGCCTTCCTTGGCCGCCTGCTGCTGCGGCTGGTCGAGCAGAAGCGCAGCTACGACCAGGTCGCCGCACGCCTGGCCGAGCGGGAAAAGGCCATCTCGCTGGCGCGCAAGGAGGCGGTCGAGGTGGTGGCCCACGACCTCAACAACCCCATCACCACCATCCTGTTCGCCAGCGAGAACCTGCTGGCCCAGCCGGGCGTCGAAGCCCAGCCCAAGGTGCGCTCGGGCGTCGAGGCCATCCTGCTGGCCACCGAGACCATGCGCCGGCTGATCCGCAACATCCTCGACCATTCCAAGATCGAGGCCGGCGGCCTGGTGCTGGCCCGCGAGACGGTCGATCTGCGCCGCCTGCTGGCCGACATCGCCGAGCAGTTCTCGCTGTCGGCCGCCCGCAAGGGGCTGACCTTCGCCTACACGCCCGACGCGGCCGAGCCGTGGCTCGACGCCGACGCCGCCCGCGTCGGCCAGGTGGTGGCCAACCTGCTGTCCAACGCCATCAAGTTCACCGAGCCGGGCGGGACGGTGTCGCTGTCCAGCCGGGTCGAGGGCCCGGCTGTTGTGATCGAGGTGCGCGACACCGGCTGGGGCATGAGCCCCGAACAGGCCGCCCGGGTGTTCGAGCGCCATTGGCAGGGCGAGGCGGCCGCGGCCCACGGCAACGGCCTTGGCCTGGCGATCAGCAAGGCGATCGTCGAGGCCCACGGCGGGCGCCTGTCCGTCTCCAGCCGGCCGGGCGAGGGCTCGGCCTTCAGCGTGGTGCTGCCGCTGGCGGCTTAGGCGGCGCCATCTCGCCGTGCAGCCAGCTGCGAAACAGCGCCATGGCCGGGGTGTCGGCCCGCGAATGCAGCCGGGTCAGCCAGTAACGGCCGGTGATCACCTCGGCGGCGAACGGACGGACCAGGCGCTCGGCCGCCAGCTCTGACCCGAACAGGGCGACGGGCGCCAACGCCACGCCCTGGCCGGCGACGGCGGCGGCGACCATCAGCACCGAATTGTCGAACATCGGCCCGCGCAGCGGCGGCGCCTCGGCCCCGGCGGCGGCGAACCAGCGCGGCCACTCGTCGGCGCGATAGGACCGCAGCAGGATCTCGCGACTGAGGTCGGCCGGGGAGGAAAGGCGCGCCGCGATCGCCGGCGCGCACAGGGCGCTGAGCGGCGCGGCCAGGATCGGCTCGGCATGAACGCCGTGCCAGGCCCCGTCGCCGAAGCGGATGGCCAGGTCCAGTCCCTCGCCGGCCAGGTCGACGCGGTTGTTGTTGGTCATCACCCGCAGGTCGACCTGCGGGCAGGCGCGGCGGAAGGCCTCCAGGCGCGGCAGCAGCCAGCCGGCCGCGAACGAGCCGACCACGCCCAGGGTCAGCACCTCGCGCAGACGTCCGTCGCTATAGCGCTCCAGCGTCGCGCCGATGCGGTCGAAGGCGTCGACCAGCACCGGCGCCAGGGCCTGGCCCTCGTCGGTCAGGGCCAGGCCGCGCGGCAGGCGGCGAAACAGCGCCACGCCCAGGCGGGCTTCCAGCTGGGCGACCTGATGGCTGACCGCGCCCTGGCTGACGCACAGTTCGACGGCGGCGCGGGTGAAGTTCAGATGCCGGGCGGCGGCCTCGAAGGCGCGCAGGGCGTTCAGCGGCAGTTGGGCGCGATCCATGGTCAAGCCATGAACCAGGCTCATGGCTGCGTCCAGATATGATGCTTTGTCGCCGCCGCCCCCGCCCGGCAGGTTCGCCGCGCCAACCGAAGGGGATAGCGGCATGAAGAAGACGTGGATCGCGGGCCTCAGCCTTGTCGCCGGAGTTTCCGCCCTAGCCGGGCCGGCCCTGGCGCACGACCCGCTGCTGGCCCCGATCGCGCCGGACTATGCGGCCCGCTGGCTGAAGCCCGAGGCGCCGATCAAGGTCTACGGCAATAGCTACATTGTGGGCTTCGGCGGACTCAGCGTTGGCCTGATCAAGACCAGCCAGGGCCTGATCCTGGTCGACGCCGCCCTGCCCCAGGCCGCGCCGGCCATCGAGGCCAACATCAGGGCGCTGGGCTTCAAGGTCACCGACATCAAGTTGATCCTCAGCACCGAGCCGCACTACGACCACGCCGGAGGCCTCGCCGCCCTGGCCCGTGACAGCGGCGCGACGGTGGTGGCCAGTGCTCCGGCGGCGCAGGTGCTGCGACACGGCCGTGCGGGCGCCGACGATCAGCAGGCGGCTGATCTGGCCGCCTTCCCGCCCGTGACCAGGCTGCGTGCGGTCAAGGACGGCGAGGTGATCCGGCTGGGCGACGTTGCGGTCACCGCCCGCGCCACGCCGGGCCACACGGCCGGCAGCATGAGCTGGACCTGGACCGCGTGCGAGCGGCGGGCCTGCAAGGCGGTGGTGTTCGGCTCCAGCCTCAATCCGGTGTCGTCCGACGGCTACCGGTTCTCGGATCCGGCCAATGCCGGGGTCGTGGCGAGCTTCCGCCGCAGCTTCGACGTGATGCGGAGCCTCAACTGCGACGTGCTGATCAGCGCCCACCCCGACCAGTCGGGCGGCGACGAGCGGCTGGCGCGCGCCCGGCGCAGCAGAACGCCCAACCCCTTCGTCGATCCCGGCGCCTGCCGCGCCTATGCCGATCGCCATGCGGCCCGGCTGGACGCGCGCCTGACCAAGGAGCGGGCGGGCAAGTAGCGGGCCGGATGCCCTGCTCGACCCTGGCGGAGGCCCTCGCCTACTCCAGCGGCTTCAGCTCGCCCAGCACGGTGGGGATCAGTTCCGACACCGTCGGGTGGATCGGCACGGTGCGCTGCAGGACGGTGTAGGGGGCCTTGGCGTACATGACGTCGAGAATGCCGTGGATGGCCTCGTCGCCCGAGGTTCCCAGGATCGCCGCGCCGAGGATCTCCTTGCTCTCGGCGTCGACCAGCACCTTCATGAAGCCCCTGGTCTCGCCCTTCTCGATCGCCCGGCCGACGCGGGTCATCGGGCGCGTTCCGACCAGGGCCGGACGGCCCCGGGCGCGCACCTCGGCCTCGGTCATCCCCACCCGGCCCAGCGGCGGGTCGGTATAGAGGGCGTAGGCGGTCAGGCGGTCGGTCACCTTCCTGGGGTCGTCGTCGAGCAGGTTGGCCGCGATGATCTCGAAGTCGTTGTAGGCGGTGTGGGTGAAGGCGCCGCGCCCGTTGCAGTCACCCATGGCCCAGATCGACGGGACGTTAGTGCGCAGGGCCTCGTCGACCGTGACGTAGCCGCGCTTGTCGACCGCGACGCCGGCCGCCTCCAGGCCCAGGTCGTCGGTGTTGGGCCTGCGGCCGACGGCCAGCAGGGTGTGCGAGCCCTTCACGGCCGGCTCGCCCTCGGTGCACGAGACGTGGACGCAGACCCCGTCTTCGCCCCCTTCCGTCTTGCAGGGCGAGAAGCTGATGCATTCGGCGTTCAGCCGCACGGCGATCCCTTCGGCCTCGAGGGTCTCGCGCACGGCGTCGGAAACCTCGGGGTCCTCGCGGCCGATCAGGCGCGGACCCATCTCGACCACGGTCACCTGGGCGCCGAAGCGCCGGTACATCTGGGCGAACTCCAGCCCGATATAGCTGCCGCCGACGATCACCAGGTGCTCGGGCAGCACATCCAGCTGCATCATGCCGACATTGGTGAGATACGAGACATCCTCGATCCCCGGCATGTCGGGGACGTTGGCGCGGCCGCCGACATTGAGAAAGATCTTCGGGGCCTCCAGCACCTGGCCGTCGACCTCGACGCTGGTGGGCGAGGTCAGGCGGGCGTGGCCTTCGAACACGGAGAGGCCCTTCATCCCCTTCAGCCAGATCTCGACATTGCCGCGGGCGTTACGCACCACGGTCTGCTGGCGTTCCTTGACCGCCTTCATGTCGACGCCGACGGGCCCCTGCAGCACGACGCCGTAATCGGCGGCCCGGCGGGCCAGATGCGCGGCGTAGGCGCTGGCCACCAGGGTCTTGGTCGGCATGCAGCCGGTGTTGACGCAGGTGCCGCCGAACAGCTTGCGCTCGACCAGGGCCACCTTCCAGCCGGCGGCGGTCAGGCGGCCGGCGAGCGAGGGTCCGGCCTGGCCGGCTCCGATGATGATGGCGTCGAACGTCATGCTCACGAAACCGCCGAGACGATCAGATAGGCGCCGCCCAGCGCGATCACGTCTTCGACAAGAGCCGCCGGCGTGTCGCGCTTGAAGGCCTTGGCCAGGCGGCCGCGCAGCTCGGCGCCGCCCAGGGTGCCGATCACCGCGCCGACCACGCCCAGCACGGCGCCGGCGATCCACGCGCCGCCGGCCATGCCGATGGCCGCGCCCGAGAAGCCGCCGGCGACGATGCGCGCGCCGAACTGCGGCGGAACCTTGCGGCTGGGGGTCATGGGCAGCTGGTCGGTGATCAGTTCGACCGCCGCCAGGGCGGTGAAGATCCAGGTGGCGATGTTGCCGCCCAGCCAGGCCAGCGGCGTGCCGGCCAGCGGGATCCAGCCCAGGTGCGCGCCCCAGGCGACGGCGGCGGGGGCGGTCATGGCCCGCAGGCCGGCGATCACGCCGATGAGCAGGGCGAGGACGTAGAGGGTCATGCGAAAACTCCCGAGCGTCGCCGCGATCAGGCGCGCGTCGGAAGCAAAGCGCAAGCATCGGGCGCCGGCTTGGATGTTCCGGCTGCGGTTCGCCCGATCAGCGCTTCAGCGGATACTCCCGCTCCAGCCGGTAGACCGAGCCCTCCTTGGTCTGCCAGCTGGAATAGAGGCCGAAGCGATCGACGTGGAAGGGCGGCGAATGCAGCAGGTTGTTGCGCTGGATCCAGGCGCCGACCTCGGGAACGGTCGCGCGCTTGAGATAGGCCAGGGTGACGTGCGGCAGGTAGGTGCGGGTCTCAGGCTTCAGCTCGGCCTGGCGGGCGGCGCTTTCGTTGGCCTTCTGCAGGCGTCGCAGCAGCGGCTCGTCCTCGACCCCGGCCCAGACGGCGTGCATGTCGGCGCCCTCGCCGAAATGGCCGGCGCCCTTCAGTTCCAGGTCGAAGGCCGGGGCCTCGATCTGCGCCAGCGCCTCGTCCAGGTCGGCGGCGACGGGTTCCTGCACGTCGCCGATGAAGCGCAGGGTGATGTGAAAGGCCTCCAGCGGTCGCCAGCGGGCGCCTTCGATGCCGGATTGTCGGGCTTGCAGCGGCGCGCCGATCTCGGAAGGGATGGCGATCGCGGTGAACAGACGGATCATGCCGCCAACCTAGACGCCTTGGCGGCCAGGCTCCAAGCCCCTGCCGTCGGCGCCTTGCCGATCGGGCAAATTGTCTGACAAATAGCGTCGCCCAGGAGGACGGCGCGAAGGCCGTCGGGGCGGGAGGCGGGCGATGACGGGACCCTCGATGGATCGGCGCGGCGTTCTGCTGGCGGGCGTGGGCGCCGGCCTGGCGGCCGGTTCGAGCGCCGGGGCCGCGCCGGCCCGGGCCCCGCTGCTGGCCCCGCGCCCGCCGATGGGCTGGAACAGCTGGAACAGCTTCGCCACCACGATCAACGAGGCCCAGGCGCTGGAGACGGCCAGGATCATGGCCGCGAAACTGCTGCCGTTCGGCTACGACGTCTTCACGGTCGACATCCAGTGGTACGAGCCGGCGGCCGCCAGCTACGAGTACAATCGCGATCCCCAGCCGGCGATGGACGGCCATGGCCGCCTGCTGCCCGCCCCCAACCGTTTCGCCTCCAGCGCCGGCGGCCTGGGCTTCAAGCCGCTGGCCGACCAGGTCCATGCGCTGGGCCTGAAGTTCGGCGTGCACCTGATGCGGGGCGTCCCGCGCGCGGCGGTGAAGGCCAACCTGCCGGTGCTGGGGACGAGCGTCCGCGCCGCCGACATCGCCGACACCTCCAGCATCTGCTCGTGGAACCCCGACATGTACGGCGTGGACATGCGCAAGCCCGGCGCTCAGGCCTATTACGACAGCGTCTTTGGCCTGTTCGCCCAGTGGGGCGTCGACTTCGTGAAGATGGACGACATGAGCCGGCCCTACGACGCCCACGCCGCCGAGATCGAGGCGGCGCACAAGGCGATCAGGGCCTGCGGCCGGCCGATGATCCTCAGCCTGTCGCCGGGCGAGACCCCGGTGCCGCGCGCCGAGCATGTGCGCAGGTTCGCCCAGATGTGGCGCATCTCAGACGACTTCTGGGACGAGTGGTCGATGCTGGACGCCCAGTTCACAAGGCTGGAGAACTGGAACGCCTTCCGCGCGCCGGGCGCCTGGCCCGACGCCGACATGCTGCCACTGGGCCGGCTGGCCCTGGGCAAGCGCGACAGCAAGTTCACGCCGGACGAACAGCAGACCCTGATGACCCTGTGGTCGATCGCCCGCTCGCCGCTGATCATGGGCGGCGACCTGCGCCACCTCGACGCGCCGACCCTGGCCCTGCTGAACAATAGTGCGGTGCTGGCGGTCAACCAGGCCAGCACCGGTAACCAGCCCCATTTCGTCGAGGACGGGGCGCGGGTCTGGTCGGCCCGGCCCGAAGGCAAGCCGGCCGAGCGTTACCTGGCGCTGTTCAACACGACGGCCAAGCCGAAGACGGTCGGGATCGGCCTGCGCGACCTTGGCCTGGCCGACGGCGTGTCGGCCATCGACCTGTGGAGCGGGCAGGACCTGGGACGGGTGAGCGGTCGCATGCAGCGCACGCTGGCGCCGCACGGATCGGCGCTTTTGCATCTGGCCGGCTGACGCTCGCCCTTTCGGGTCGACAGGCGGCGCGCTCAAGCTAAGCTTGCGGCATGTCGCTTCGTTTCGTCCTGGCGCTCGGCGCCGTTCTCGCTTCTTCCCTGCCCGCCTGCGCCCAGGAGACGCCCAAGCGTATCGAGCGCGCCGAGTGGCGCAGCCTGCCCGACGCCAACGCGATGGCCCAGCTCTATCCCCCGCGCGCCCAGAAGGAGAATATCGGCGGCAAGGCGACCCTCGACTGCCGCATCACCGCCGAAGGCAAGGCCAGCGACTGCAAGGTCGTGTCTCAGACGCCCGAGGACTACGGCTTCGGCGAGGCGGCCCTGGCCCTGAGCGCCGGCTTCGCCTTCAATCCCGAGATCCGCGACGGCAAGCCGGTGGATGGCGCCCGGCGCCTGATCCCTGTCACCTTCGCCGCGCCCCCGGTCGACCCTTCGGCGCCGCAGCCGTTCAGGGCCACGGCCCTGGGCAAGGCGATCGGCGAGGACGCCTTCATGGTGGTCGCCGTGAAAGACGACACGCCCCGCAACGGCTCGGATCGTTTCGCCTGTCCGGCCGGGGAAGGTCCGGCCGACTGCGAGGGGCGGTTCATACACTGGGCTGCGCGCCCCGACCGCGACCAGGCCAAGGCGATCCTGGCCGGCGCGGGCGACCTGACCGGCTTGACGAGCACCCGATGCGGGATCGCCGCGGATGGCGCGCTGAAGGACTGCGTGACGACCGGCGAGGCCGGCCCGAAGGCGGCGCAGGCGATCAAGGCCGCGGTGGAGCTGCTGCGCGCGCCGGCGCGCACCGACGATGATCTGCCGACCGCGGGCGCGTCGATGCGGATCCGCTGGAACTGGCCGGAACTGGTGAAGGGGATCGACCGAAACCCGGTCGCGAAACCCTAGTCCTCGTCGGACTGGGGCCCCTCGGGCTCGCCCACCAGGTTGGGCGGGTCGGCCAGCACCAGGCGCTCGGCCAGCTTCACTTCCGGCGCGGCGGCGCGGGTGAAGGGCAGGTACCAGGTCTGGCCGCCGAGGGGGGGAATGATCTCGAGCAGGTCGCCGGCCCCGAAGTCCTGGACGCTCTTGATCTTGCCCAGGTCTTCGCCGGTGGCGATGTGGCGCACGGCCATGCCGATCAGGTCGGTGAGGTAGAACTCATCCTCGTCGGGCTCGGGCAGGGCCGAGCGGGGAACGAAGAGCTTGAGGCCGCGCAGGGCGTCGGCGGCTTCCTTGGTCGCGATCTCGGCGCAGCGGCAGATCAGGCCGTCCTTGACGGCTCTCGCCTGCGAGATCGACAGGGCGGTCGAACCGTCCTGGCGCAGGAGCCGCTTGAAGCCCTTCAGGGCCATCGGCTCCTCGGTATAGGTCGAGATGCGCACCTCGCCGCGCACGCCAAAGCCTCCGGCCACGCGGCCGACCAGGATCAACGGGTCATCGGGAGAGATCGGCATCGACGCGAGGCTTTCCGGACGAGGCCGGTCTTTGGGGTAGAGAAGAGAATGGCGCCGCCCCCACGTGGAGGGCGGCGCCGTATCCCTTAGCCTTCCGAGGCTTCTTCAGCCGGGGCTTCGGCCGGAGCTTCTTCAGCGGCCGGAGCAGCAGCGGCTTCGGCGGCGGCCGCGGCGGCGGCTTCAGCGGCGGCCTTGGCGTCTTCCTTGGCTTGGGCTTCAGCGGCCAGACGCTCTTCTTCGCGCTGGGCGCGCTCGGCGGTGCGTTCCTTGGCCTTCTTGCCCGGCTCGGCCTTCTTCGGGTTGTTGCCGGCGGTCCAGGCGCCGACGCCTTGGGCGGCCAGGAAGCGGGCGACGCGGTCGGTCGGTTGGGCGCCCTTCTTGAGCCACTCCTGGATCGACTCCAGCTTCAGGGTGACGCGCGCGGGGTCATCCTTCTTCAGCAGCGGGTTGTAGGTGCCGACCTTCTCGATGAAGCGGCCATCGCGCGGCGAGTGGCTGTCGGCGATGACGATCGAGTAGTACGGACGCTTCTTGGCGCCGCCACGGGCGAGACGGATCTTCAGCATTGGTCTAAGTCCTTGGGTCTAAAGTCTATTTTTTCTTGAACGGATTGAAGCCGGGCGGCAGGCCGCCCAGGCCGGAGAGCGGGTTGGCCCCGCCCCCGAGGCCCGGCAGACCGGGCAGCCCCGAAAGGCCTTGGCCTTCCGTCGCGTTGGGATCGGCGGCGGGCATCTTGCCGCCGCCGAGGGATTTCAGTCGGGCCATGTCGCCGCCGCCGAGCATGCCGGCCATGCGGGCCAGGCCCTTGCCGCCGTCCTTGCTCATCGACTTGAACATGTCGGCCATCTGGCGGTGCTGCTTGAGCAGGCGATTGACCTCGGCGACGTCGACGCCCGAACCGGCGGCGATGCGGCGCTTGCGCGAGGCGGCCAGGATGTCGGGCTTCTTGCGCTCTTCCTTGGTCATCGAGCTGATGATCGCCTGCTGGCGGCGGAAGATGCTGTCGTCGATGCCGCTTTCGGCGATCTGCTTCTTGACCTTCTGGACGCCCGGCAGGAGGCCCATGATGCCTTCCATGCCGCCCATCTTCTGCATCTGCGACAGCTGGGACGACAGGTCGTCGAGGTCGAACTTGCCCTTGGCCAGCTTCTTGGCCATGCGCTCGGCTTCGGCCGCGTCGAGGTCGGCGGCGGCCTTCTCGACCAGCGCGACGACGTCGCCCTGACCGAGGATCCGGCCGGCGACGCGGCGGGCGTCGAAGGCGTCGAGCTGGTCGATCTTCTCGCCGGCGCCGAGGAACTTGATCGGCAGGCCGGTGACGTGGCGCATCGACAAGGCCGCGCCGCCGCGGCCGTCGCCGTCGGCGCGGGTCAGGATCAGGCCGGTCAGCGGCAGGCGTTCGTGGAAGGCTTTCGCCGTGCGCACGGCGTCCTGGCCGGTCAGGCTGTCGGCGACCAGGATCGTTTCCGACGGATTGGCGATGCGGGCGATTTCCGCCGCTTCGCTCATCATCGCCTCGTCCAGCGTGGTGCGGCCGGCGGTGTCGAGGATCAGGACGTCGTAGCCGCTGAGCTTGGCGGCGGTGAGGGCGCGCTTGGCGATATCGGGGGCGCTCTGGCCGGCGACGATCGGCAGGCTCTCGACGCCGACCTGCTTGGCCAGGGTCGCCAGCTGCTCCATGGCGGCCGGGCGACGGGTGTCGAGCGAGGCGACCAGCACCTTCTTGCGCTCGGTCTTCGAAAGGCGAAGGGCCAGCTTGCCGGTGGTGGTGGTCTTGCCCGAGCCCTGCAGGCCGGCCATCAGGATGATGGTCGGCGGGTTCAGCGCCAGGTTCAGGCCGGTGGGGGTTTCGCCGCCCAGCATCTCGACCAGGCCGTCATAGACGATCTTGACCACCTGGTCGGCCGGCTTGACCGAACGGATGACGGACTCGCCGGAGGCCTTTTCCTTGGCCTTGCTGATGAAGTCCTTGACGACCGGCAGGGCGACGTCGGCTTCCAGCAGGGCCACGCGGACTTCGCGCAGCGCCTCGTCGATGTCCTTTTCGGACAGCACGCCGCGACCGCCGAGGCGGTCGAAGACGCCTGAAAGTCGCTCTGTAAGGCCGTCGAACATGCGAAACCCACGTTGAATACAGTGACCAAACGCAATCAGCCCCCGTGGACGATCACGTCGACGGGGGTCCTCGCCGTCCTCGTCCGCATGGTGTCCCGGGCTACCGGGGCGGGGTCGTGACGGTGGAGGCGCTGCTGATAAAGCGCCGGAAGTGCGCGCTTATGCGGGAGCGCTGTGGAAAATGCAAGGATTTCGAGTCGCTTGGGCCCAGTTGGTCGAGGGGCTCGCCGAGGGGCGGGCGCCCGCGCGAAGCCCTTTGCCTTTCCGTCCGCGGAGGATTAAGGGCTTCATCGAACGCGTTCGACGGGATGCGGTCAGGGATTGGGGTCCCGTTTGTTCTGGTCTGATCGCAAGGACTCCATGTCGACCAAGCCTCTCCTCGCCCTGCTGGCGGCGGCCGCCTGCGCCCTGCCCGCCGCGGCTCTCGCCCAGGCCCTGCCCTACAAGGACGTCGAAGCCCCCGCGACCTGGGAGGTCGATGTCGGCGGCGGTCCCGTCTACGGCTTCAGCCCCGGCGGCAAGGACCCGCACAAGACCAACTTCACCTTCTGGGGCAGCGCCCACTGGAAGGGCAAGGTCTACGCCAACGGCCTCGACGGCCTGGGCTACAACGTCATCAACGACGAGACCTTCCACGCCGGCGCCCAGCTGCGGCCGCGCTGGGGCGGTCCCGACGACACCGACAGCGGCATCCAGAGCCCCGACACCGGCGCCGACTTGGCGCTCTACGCCTACAAGCGCACCTGGAAGGACTTCGTGGTCGGCGGTCGCATCGGCCGCGACGTCACCGGCGTCTCCGACGGCTGGGACTTCTGGGGCTCGGTCTCGCGCCAGGACGTGACGCCGGTGGGCCTGCTGCAGTCGATGGTCTACGCCCGCGGCGGCGACAAGAACACCAACCGAACCTTCTACGGCGTCACCGCCCGCGACGTGGCGGCCGTGCCCAGCCTGAACGAATACGACCCCAAGGGCGGCCTCAACCAGGTGGGCGTGGCCTTCCTGATGATGACCCCGATCGGCGACAAGTACGCCATCGGCACCTTCGCCAACTACGAGCGCATTCTTGGCGAAGCCGCCGACAGCCCGCTCATCGAACGCTACGGCCAGCAGGACGAGTACCGGGGCGGCCTGATCGTCGTGCGCCGGTTCATCGGGCGGTAGGTAAGGAGACCCTTCCGACCGTCATCCCCCGCCCTTGCGGCGGGGGCCCGACCGCGATCAAGATCGACCGGCAGCGTGTTGCAGGCGATCTGGCGGCGCTTGCGGCGCGGCGGGTCAAAAAGGGCGGGCTAGAGCGGTGAGCGATAGGGTTCAAGTCGATCGCGACGATCATCCCAATGGGCGTGCGGCATGGGATCTGCCCTATCTCATCCACCCCTCTTCTCCCCGGCTCGTCAGCGTTACGCTGGATCCCCTGCCTGAACAGAGGATTCTGACGGACGAGGTCGAGGGGGTCGGTACGGTGCGCATGGCGCTGGGCGGACCGCATTGGGACGTCAGCGCCGGCAGGGCCGATTCCGTCGCGCACAGGCTGCCTCCGGAGCTTTCCGGGACGGTCCAGGAGCCGCTTGAGGGGCTGCCGGACCTGATCAACCACAACGGCAACCTGTTGTTCGTCTCCAGTCGCATGCGCGAGGCGATCGAGCCCCTGCTCGTGGATTTCGAGATCATACCGGTGCGAATCCGGCGGGGTAAGAAGACGCTGCGAGACGACGAACTACGAGAGGTCATGTTCTACTGGGTGAACACGTGGCGCCGCATAAATCTCGTTGACCTTGAGGCGTCTCTATTTGATCCGGAAAGCAAGGGGGTTGATCCTGCTGACGGGTTGGTGAAGATTGCGACGTGGAAAAATCTGATATTGAATGGCGATCCGTCCGGGTCTGACAACCTTTTCGATATTAGAGAACTGTACGGTCAAAACAGATATTGCTCTGTGGAATTCTTCAATACTTGTCGCCGAAATGGATTGGACGTCACTTTCAATCCGGTCATTCTGGATAGGCGAGAAGGCTACAATTCGAAAATGCCGAGGTTCCGAAGGATCCTTAAGGGCGACGTCATGATGTAGCCCCGAAGGGGGAGCGGCGCCCAATTTCAACGGGCTTCCTGGCGACCTTGGCGGTCACGGCGCAACGCTTCCACGAAGCGCAAGCGCCTAGCTCGGCGAGGTCACCGTCGCGCCTTGCGCCCGCAGTCGATCGAGCACGCCGTTGCTGGGCAGCAGGAAGGCCAGGTCGACGACGGCGACGGTGACGCCGGGGCGTTCGAGCGCCTCCGAAAGCGCCTTGGCCGACTGGCCGATCTGGTCGTTGAGCAGGCCCGCTCCGCCGGGCGCGCGCAGCAGGCAGCGCTGGGCGGCGCTCGACGAATAGCGGGCCCGCACCGAGGCGATGTCGCCGTTGGCCCAGTCGGTCCCCAGCGTGTTCCAGCGCGGGGCCTCGTAGTCGATCTCGTTGAGGGCGTCGCGCAGGCAGGCGAGGTTGGCCTCGTCCGACAGCTTGCCGGCCGCGCCCAGCACCGGGCCCAGGCGGTACTGGCTCATGGCCTTGACCTTCACGCCCTTGGCCTTGGCCATGCGCTCGATGGTGCTGACCGGCTTGGCTTCCGACAGGCCGGCGGCCTGACGGAAGTCCGACAGCACGATGAAGCCGGCCACCGCGGGCTTCCAGTCCTTGTAGGGCACGGCAGTGCGGCGGGCCTGGGTGCGGGCCTTGACGAAGCGGTCCTTCAGGTCGGGCGGCAGGCGGTCCTCCAGCTTCTTGCCGAAGCCCTGGCGCACCCCGCCGCCGCCGGTGAGGAAGAACTTGGTGACCTGCATGGGCCCGACCGAGGCCTCGGGCGGCACCAGCACCAGGCTGGCCTGGTCCAGAGCGCGGTTGAGGCGGGGGCTGTCCCACTTCAGCTGGTGCGGCAGGGGCGCGGCCGAGCCGAGCACATAGAGCTTGGCGCCGTTCTTCTCGACCAGCCAAAGGGCGGGGCCCGGCGGGCGGGCGACCACCAGCAGCTCCTCGACCACGGCGCTGCCGGGATCGGTCGGCTGCAGCTCGACGCTGGGGGTCTGGGCTATGGCCGGGACGGCGAAGGTCACGGCCAGCGCGGCGAGGGCTCCAACCCGGGCGGATCTCGAAGCGGCCATGCGTCATCCCTTCAGCGTGCGGCCAGACATAGTGCGCGTCGCGCGATGGCGAAACGGGGGCGCGACTTGCGCAGGCTCCCCAACGCATGGCTGTCTGCCGGGGCTGTCGATGATCCTGGAGGGGGAAACATGCTCAAGCGGTGGATGGGAGCGGCCTGTGCGGCCGCCATGCTGGCTGCAACCGCGGCCTCGCCCGCCCTGGCCCAGGCGCCGGCGGCGACCGCCTCGGCCGGCGTGGCCTCCCCGGCGCTGAAGGCCCTGGTCGACGAGCACTGGGCCTGGTGGCTGAAGGGCGCGCCGCTGCAGGCCACCCTGCTGGGCGTGCGGACCTATGACGACCAGCTGGACGATCCGTCCCTGGCCTACGCCGATCGCCGCGCCGCCGAGGCCGAAGCCTTCCGCAAGCGGCTCGACGCCATCCCCGACGCGGGCCTTTCCCAGGACGACAGGGTCAACAAGGCCATCCTGCACCGCATGCTCGCCGAGCAGGTCGAGGGCGCGCGGTTCGGCCAGCGCACCATGCTGTTCTCCAGCATCGGCAGCTGGCACCAGTATTTCGCCGCCCTGCCCGACATGCTGCCGTTCTTCACCAAGGCCGACTACGACAGCTATCTGAGGCGGCTCGACCTCTATCCGGCCTACAACGCAGCCTCGATCGCCACGGTGCGCGAGGGTCTCTCCAAGGGCTACGTCCAGCCTTGCGCGCCGATGAAGGCGTTCGGGGCGACGATCACCGCCACCATCGCCAAGGACCCGGAGGCCTCGGCCTTCTACAAGCCGTTCAAGGGCAAGAAGCCGACGACGATCGCCGACGCCGACTGGACCGCCATGCAGGCCCGCGCCAAGGCGACGATCAGCGGCAAGATCAATCCCGCCTACCAGGCGCTGTCGGACTTCTACGAGAAGGACTACGCGCCCAGGTGCCGCAAGGACGTGGCCGCTTCCGCCCTGCCCCAGGGACCGGCCTGGTACGCCTACCAGGTGCGGGTGATGACCACGACGACCAAGACCCCCGAAGAGATCCACCAGCTGGGGCTGTCGGAAGTGGCCCGCATCCGCGCCGAGATGGACGAGGTCGCCCGCAAGAGCGGGATCGCGCCCGACCGCAAGGCCTTCATCGACAAGCTGCGCACCGATCCGAAGTACTACGCCAAGACACCGGGCGAGCTGATGCGCGAGGCGACGTTCCTGGCCAAGACCATCGACGGCTGGATGCCCAAGCTGTTCGGAACGCTGCCCCGCCTGCCCTACACCGTCCGCGAGATCCCGGCCGAGATCGCGGAAGGCAACACCACGGCCTACTACAACGCCGGCTTCGCCAGCACAGGCTCGCCTGGCGTCTACTTCGTCAACACCACCCACCTCGACCAGCGGCCGCTCTACGAGATGCCGGCCCTGACGGTGCACGAGGCCGTGCCCGGCCACCACCACCAGATCGCGCTGCAGCAGGAGCTGGACCTGCCGGAGTTCCGCAAGAACGCGGCCTTCTTCACCGGCTTCGTCGAGGGCTGGGGCCTCTATTCCGAGCGCCTGGGCATCGAGATGGGCCTCTACGACACGCCCGAGAAGGACATGGGCCGCCTGTCCTACGAGATGTGGCGCGCCTGCCGCCTGGTGGTCGACACCGGCATCCACTCCAAGGGCTGGACCCGCGACCAGGCCATCGCCTTCATGCTCGACAACACCGCCCTGTCGCGCACCAACATCGAGGCCGAGGTCGACCGCTACATCACATGGCCGGGCCAGGCCCTGGCCTACAAGCTGGGCGAGCTGAAGATCCGCGAGCTGCGGGCCCGGGCCGAGACGGCGCTGGGCGACAGGTTCGACCTGCGCGGTTTCCACGACGCGGTGCTGAAGAACGGCGCCGTGCCGCTCGACGTGCTGGAGGTCCAGGTCGACGCCTGGATCGCCGAAAAGAAGGCCGCCTGATGCGTACGGCCCTGCTCGCGCTCGTTCTGCTGCTGGCGACGCCGGCCGCCGCCCAGATCCGGTATCAGTCCTTTCCCTGGGTGGTGCTCGACTACGGCTTCGCCGGTCCTTCGGGATCCGGCAGCACCAGCGTCGCCTTCACCCGTCATGGCCTGTTCGGTCCCGACGGCCGGCCCGCGCCAGGCGAGCCGTCGGTGTGGACGGCGGAAAGGAAGAAAGAGGAGGCCTGGCGCATCGGCGCGCGGGCTGGCCAGGAGGAAACCAGGACCCAGTGGATCGACGGGCGCAAGTGTCCGGCCCTGGTCACGGTGATCGAGGACCTCGACAGCCTGCCGGCCGCCACGCCCTACGCGCTGCGCGACCTGCCTAAGCCGCGCATGCAGACGCCGCCGCTCCACAGTTCGGGGTGGCGGCTGAAGCGGTGGGGTCAAGCCGGTTCGTCGGACGTGGCCCTGACGCTGCTCGATCCCACCGGCGACCTCATAGGGCCATGGTGGAAGAAGGCGAGCGCGGCGCTCGAGGCCTGCTGGACGGACGAGCGACCGCCGTTGGAATGAGCCGGTGCGTCGGCGCGGGCGTTTTCGCGGCGCCGCACAATGCCGCGGAAAGGGCGGATTGATTTTTGGACGAAATCGTCCATTTATCCCCCGTCGCGTCCGCTAGGCGAATAGTCGCCCCCGTTTTCGGACGCCCGCAGTCCTTTCAGGGTTGGGCCATGGCCGAGACGAAGAAGAAGAAGCTGGTTCCGTTGCTGGTGGCCGGCGTCGCCGGCGCGGCCATCCTGGTCGGCGGCGTGTTCTGGTACATCGACAAGCAGCGCTTCGAGAGCACCGACAACGCCTTCGTTCAGGCCGACACCGTCTCGGTCAGCCCGCAGGTCACCGGCTATGTCGCCCAAGTGCTGGTGGCCGACAACCAGCGGGTCGAGGCCGGCCAGGTGCTGGCCATGATCGATCCGTCGACCTTCCAGGCCAAGCTCGACCAGGCGATCGCCAACGCCGCCGCCCTCGACGCGGCCATCAAGAGCGTCGACGACAAGTCCGTCCTCGAACAGGCCCTGATCCAGCAGCGCCAGGCGGGCGTCGCCAGCGCCCAGGCCGACGCCGGCCGGGCCCGCGCGGACCTCGACCGCTACGACGCCCTGGCCAAGCAGGGCTGGGTCTCGCAGCAGAAGGTCCAGACCGAAGCCGCCGGAACCAAGCAGTCGGAAGCCACCGTGGCCAGCGCCCAGGCCGCCCTGGAGGCCGAGCGCCGCACCGCCTCGGCCCTGGGCTCGGCCCGCGCCCAGACGGTCGCCCAGGCCGCCGCCGCCCACGCGGCCGTCGCCCAGGCCCGCCTGGACCTCGAACGCACCGTGATCCGCGCCCCCGCCGCCGGCGTGGTCGGCGCCCGCACCGTGCGCCCCGGCCAGCTGGTGCAGCCGGGCGTGGCCCTGATGTCGGTGGTGCCGCTGGGCCAGAGCTTCGTGGTCGCCAACTTCAAGGAGACCCAGGTCGCCCGCCTGCGGGTCGGCCAGCCGGTCGAGATCCACGCCGACGCCTTCGGCAAGGAGAAGATCGTCGGCAAGGTCGACAGCTTCGCCCCGGCCACCGGCCAGGAGTTCGCCCTGATCCCAGTCGAGAACGCCGTCGGCAACTTCACCAAGATCACCCAGCGCCTGCCGGTCAAGATCGCCGTCGAGCGTTCGGGCAAGGGCGCGGCCCTGCGTCCGGGCCTGTCGGTCGAGGTCAAGGTCGACGTCCGCGACCGTTCGGGCCCGTCCTTCGCGGACGCCGGCCAGGGGGCTGAGCAGGTCGCTCGCGCCTCGACCGCGACCCAGGCCCGCTAAGGCCGCGCCGTCGTGACCGACGCCGCCCTGCCCAACGCCGCGGCCGGCAAGCCCGCCGCGCCGCCCGCCCCGGCCAAGACCGGGGGCGAGGTCGACTGGACCAAGCTATTCCTCGGCTTCGGGGCGATGGTCATCGGCCAGTTCATGGCCATCCTCGACATCCAGATCGTCGCGGCCTCGCTGCCGCAGATCCAGGCGGGCGTCGGGGCCAGCGCCGACCAGGTCAGCTGGATCCAGACCGCCTACCTGATCCCTGAGGTCGTGATGATCCCGCTGTCGGGATATCTCTCGCGGCTGTGGGGCACCCAGCGGCTCTACATGGCCTCGTGCCTGGGCTTCATCCTGATGAGCGTCGCCACCGGCCTCAGCTCGTCGATCGACATGATGATCCTGACCCGGGCGCTGCAGGGGTTCATCGGCGGGGCGATGATCCCGACGGTGTTCGCCGTGGCCTTCACCGCCTTCCCGCCCGAGCGCCGGATCACCGCCAGCGTCATCATGGGCCTGATCGTCACCCTGGCCCCCACCGTCGGCCCGACCCTGGGCGGCCACCTTACCGAGTGGCTATCCTGGCGCTGGCTGTTCTTCATCAACGTCCCGCCCGGCATCCTGGTGCTGTTCGCGGTGGCCAAGTGGGGCGACTTCGACAAGGGCGACCCCAGCCTGGCCAAGGGCTTCGACTGGTCGGGCCTGGCCTTCATGGCCGTCTTCCTGATGAGCATGCAGTACGTGCTGGAGGAAGGCGCCAAGGAGAACTGGTTCGAGGACGACCTGATCCTGGGCCTCACCGTCGTGACCGTGGTCACCGGCGTGGTCTTCATCTGGCGTCAGCTGACCTACAAGAACCCGATCGTCGAGCTGAAGGCCTTCGCCAACCGCAACTTCAGCATCGGCGTGATGATGACCGCGATCTCGGGCGCCAGCCTGTTCGGCGGCACCTTCCTGCTGCCGCAGTTCCTCAGCCGCGTGCGGGGCTATTCGGCCTCGGAAGTGGGCACCACCATGGTGGTCTCGGGCCTGTCGATGTTCGCCACCGGCCCGATCGCCGGCCGCATCGTGCGCAAGGTCGATCCGCGCATCCCGATGTGCGCGGGCTTCCTGCTGGCCGGCTGGGGCATGTACATGGCCCACGGCGTGACCAAAAACTGGGGTTTCTGGGAATTCGCCTGGGTGCAGGCTTGCCGCGGCGTCGGCGTCATGATCGCCATGATCGCGACCCAGCAGATCACGATGAGCACCCTGCCGCCGCACATGGTCAAGAACGCCTCGGGCCTCGTGAATCTCGCGCGCAACACCGGCGGCGCCATCGGCCTGGCGTTGCTGGCCACCAGCATCACCCAGCAGACCGCCCTCTACTTCAGCGACATGTCGTCGAAGGTGATGAACGGCGGCGAGGCCGGAACGATGATGGCGGGCCTGGCCGCGCGCATGCAGCAGCTGGGGGTCAGCGACCCCGACGGCGCGGCCCGCAAGGCGATCGGCAACATGATGAACCAGCAGGCCACGGTGCTGGCCTTCGGCGACAGCTTCACACTGCTGGCCTACGGCTGCTTCGTGGCCGCCGTGGTCAGCCTGCTGGCCGCGCCGCCCAAGGTCCTGCCGCCGCCGCCCTCGGACGCCCACTGATGCCCAGGATCGCCGGACAGATCGACGTCGCCAAGACCGAGGCCATCCTCGACGCCGCCGTCGAGGTGATCGGCCAACGCGGCCTCTCGGCCCCGATGGAGGAGATCGCCCGCCGGGCCGGCGTCTCCAAGCAGACGGTCTACAACCATTACGGCTCCAAGGCCGAGCTGGTGAAGGCGCTGATGGCCCGTCGCGTGGCGCGCATCACCGCCCCGCTGCGCGAGCCGGGCGCCGTCGACAATCCGCGCGAGGCGCTGGAGGCCATCGCCCGCTCGATGCTGGAGACGGTGATCACCACCAACGGCTATTCGGTGCTGCGGGTGATCATCCAGGGCGCGGGCGAGATGCCCGACGTGGCCAGCGAGGTGTTCGAGGCCGGCCCCCGCCAGGCCCGCCGCCAGCTGGCCGCCTTCCTGGAGACCGAAACGAAGCTGGGCCGCCTGGCCGTCGACGACGCCGACCAGGCGGCCGAGTTCTTCGCCGGCATGGTCATGGGCCACAGCCAGCTGCGGGCCCTGCTGCGCCTGCCGTCCGACCGCACCGCCGCCGAGTTCCACGCCCAGGCCGCGGCCGCCGCTGACCGGTTCATGCGGGCCTACGCGCCTTAGTCAGTCTCGCGTCGCCGCGGTCACTGGCCTTTTCTGGCCCTTGCGCGCAGCTCGTCGAAATAAGCGTCGTCGATAGGCGCACCGAAGCCGGATTCCCCGCCTTCGCGCAATTTCGCCCTGAGAGTCTCCCGATCCTGCTCCCGGCGGATCAGGTCGCGCACGTAGTCCGCCTCGCCCTCGTAGCCTTGGGCGACGGCCTGCTCCTCGACGAAGGCCTGGAGCGTATCGGGCAGAGCGATGTTCAGCGTGCTCATGGGCGCAGGCTAACACCGGCGGCGCCCACGAAAAAGCCCGGCGGATCGCTCCGCCGGGCCTCGTTCGTTCAGCCTGGGGCCGAAGGGGATCAGCCTTCGGCTTCGTCGGGCATGCCCATCATGTGGAAGCCGGCGTCGACGTGGACGACTTCGCCCGTGGTCGAACGGCCCAGGTCCGAGACCAGCCACAGGGCGGCGCCGGCGACGCCTTCCATCGAGGTGTCTTCCTTCATGGCGCTGAAGGCGCGGCCCTGGGCGATCATGCCCCGGCCGCCGGCGATACCCGCCAGGGCGAGCGTGCGCATGGCGCCGGCCGAGATGGCGTTGCAGCGGATGCCCTTGGGGCCGAGGTCGCGGGCGATGTAGCGGGTCGCCGCTTCCAGGGCGGCCTTGGCCACGCCCATGGTGTTGTAGTTCGGGATGGTCCGCTCCGACCCGAGATAGGTCATGGTGATCAGCGAGCCGCCGTTCGGCATGATCTTGGCCGCGCGCTTGGCGACGTCGACGAAGCTGAAGGCCGAGATGTTCATGGCCGTGAGGAAGCCCTCACGGGTGGTGTTGTCGACGAACGAGCCCTTCAGCTCGTCCTTGTTGGCGAAGGCCACCGAGTGGACCACGAAGTCGAGCGTGCCGAACTTCTCCTCGACGGCGGCGAAGGCCGCGTCCATCGAGGCGTCGTCGGTGACGTCGGCCGGGATCAGGGTGGTCACGCCGATGCTTTCGGCCAGCGGGCGCACGCGGCGCTCCAGCGCCTCGCCCTGGTAGGTGAAGGCCATCTCGGCGCCCTGGGCGGCCAGCTGGCTGGCGATGCCCCAGGCGATCGAGTTGTGGTTGGCCACGCCCATGACGAGGCCCTTCTTGCCCGCCATCAGCTCGCCCTTGGGGAATGCGTAGTCGTCGGCCATCGGTCGGCTCCTTGGATCTTGGATCGCTGGTTAGCAGGCGGGCTTCCGCTTCGGAACCCGCCTGCCCCGGCGTGTCTGGAAAAGGCTCAGTCGGCCTGGCCGAAGATCAGCGTGCCGTTGGTGCCGCCGAAGCCGAAGCTGTTGGACATCACCGTGTCGAGCGGCTTGTCGGCCCGCTGGCGCAGGATCGGCAGGTCGGCGAACTCGGGGTCGAGGTTCTCGATGTTGGCGCTCTCGGCGGCGAAGCCGTTCTTGAGCATCAGGATCGAGTAGATCGCTTCCTGCGCGCCGGCCGCGCCCAGGCTGTGGCCGGTCAGCGACTTGGTCGACGAGATCAGCGGCGCCTTGTCGCCGAACACCTCGCGCACCGCGCCCATCTCCTTGCTGTCGCCCACCGGCGTCGAGGTGCCGTGCGGGTTCAGGTAGTCGATGGTGCGGCCGCCGGCCTGCGCCATCGCCAGCTTCATGCAGCGAGCCGCGCCCTCGCCCGACGGGGCGACCATGTCGTAGCCGTCGGAGTTGGCGGCGTAGCCGATCAGTTCGCCATAGATCTTGGCCCCGCGCGCCTTGGCGTGCTCGTATTCCTCGAGCACCACGATCCCGGCGCCGCCGGCGATCACGAAGCCGTCGCGGTCCTTGTCGTAGGCGCGGCTGGCCACGGCCGGGCGGTCGTTGAAGTTGGTGCTCATGGCGCCCATGGCGTCGAACAGGTTCGACAGGGTCCAGTCCAACTCCTCGCAGCCGCCGGCGAAGACGATGTCCTGCTTGCCCAGCTGGATCTGCTCGGCGCCCGCGCCGATGCAGTGGGCGCTGGTCGCGCAGGCCGAGCTGATCGAATAGTTGATCCCGCGGATCTTGAACCAGGTCGACAGCACCGCCGACGGACCCGAGCTCATGGCCTTGGGCACCGCGAACGGACCGATCCGCTTGGGACCCTTTTCCTTCGTCGTGGCCGCGGCCTCGACGATGACGCGGGTGGACGGGCCGCCCGAACCGACGATCAGGCCCGTGCGCTCGTTGGAGATGTCGCTCTCATCGAGGCCGGAATCCGTGATCGCCTGTTCCATGGCGATGTGGGCGTAGGCCGTGCCGGGCGCCAGGAAGCGCGCGGCGCGGCGATCGACCAGGCCTTCCCACTCGATCTGGGGCGCGGCGTGCACCTGGCAGCGGAAGCCGAGTTCCGCGTACTCCGGCGCGGCGACCACGCCCGACTTGGCCTCGCGCAGCGAAGCCAGCACCTCGTTGGCGTTGTTGCCGATGGACGAGACGACGCCCAGTCCCGTGACGACGACGCGACGCATATCAGTACCTCTTTCTCCCCGATCGCCGGAGCCGGCTCCTTGAACAGAACGGCCGGCCTGTCGGTTGGATCAACCCGCCATCTGTTCGGCCGTGAACAGGCCGACCTTGAGGTCCTTGGTTTCGTAGATCACCTTGCCGTCGGCTTCCATGACGCCGTCGCCGATGCCCATGACCAGCTTGCGCATGATCACGCGCTTCAGGTCGATCTTGTAGACGACCTTCTTGACGTCGGGGGTCACCTGGCCGGTGAACTTCACTTCGCCCACGCCCAGGGCGCGGCCGCGACCCGGCGCGCCCGACCAGCCCAGGAAGAAGCCGACCAGCTGCCACATGGCGTCCAGGCCCAGGCACCCGGGCATGACGGGGTCGCCGATGAAGTGGCAGCCGAAGAACCAGAGGTCCGGCTTGATGTCGAATTCAGCTTCGACATAGCCCTTGCCGTACTTGCCGCCCTCGGATTCGATCCGGACGATGCGATCGAACATCAGCATCGGCGGCACGGGCAGCTGGGCGTTGCCGGGGCCGAACATTTCGCCCCGGCCGCAGGCCAGGAGCTCTTCGAAGGTGTAGGCGCTCTTTTGCATGCGAACGCCCCTAGCACGGCGCCGGGGCGGGCCTCAATGTTACATTCGGCGACAATTGGTGAGAGCCACCCCGAAATGGGCGCAAATCAGCGCCCTTCGGGACACTGCGGGGTCTCTTTCGCCCCCCAGATCTCGTCTTCCGGGGCCCAGCCCGACGCGCCGTCGGCCTTCAGGCGGCACCAGCCCTTTTCGCACTTGTCGAGATTGGCGATCGAGCGGCCGGCCAGGTATGCGCTGATCCGCGACTCCGGCTTGGGCGAGGCGCGCAGGGGCAGGGGGCTGTCCTGCACCCGCATCGCCGTGCGGCGGCCATCGGTGGTGCGCTTGTGCACCCAGGCCAGGCCGCCTTCGGGATCGCAGATCCGCCGCCACTCGCGGGTTTCGGCCACCACCTGCACAGGCAGGCCCTTGGCCTTGTAGATCCACAGCAGGCGATGCTGCTCGTCGGGGCCCTGGCGCGCATTGACCTCGCCGTACTTCAGCACGACGTAGCGCGGCACTGGCAGGCCCGAGGGCGTCGTGGCCGGGGGCTGGGCGAGGGCGGGCCCCGCCGCCAGCAGGGTCGCCGCCGCAAGTCCGCCCAGCGCCAAACCGCACAGCGAACGATGTTTGCATTTCACCGGCATGTTGCTTGGCCGCTTCCGGCCCCTTTGCTACAGATTTCGAACGCCCGTCAGGGAAAGGCTTTTCGGACCGCCCATGCCTGCCCGCAAGCTCAAAGTCGTCGTCACGCGCAAGCTGCCCGATCCGGTCGAGACGCGCATGTGCGAACTGTTCGACACCGAACTGAACCTGTCAGACAAGCCGATGACCGCCGATGAGCTGGTCGACGCCATGGGACGGGCCGATGTTCTGGTGCCGACCATCACCGACCGCATCGACAGTCGCCTTCTGTCGCGATCCGGCGAGCGGCTCAAGCTGATCGCCAATTTCGGGGCCGGGGTCGACAATATCGACGTCGCCACCGCCAATGCGCGGGGGATCATCGTCACCAACACGCCAGGCGTCCTGACCGAGGACACCGCCGACCTGACCATGACCCTGATCATGGCCGCCTCGCGCCGCGTCGTCGAAGGCGCCGAAGTGGTCAAGGCCGGCGAGTTCCAGGGCTGGTCGCCCACCTGGATGCTGGGCCGCCGCCTGTGGGGCAAGCGCCTGGGCATCGTCGGCATGGGCCGCATCGGCCAGGCCGTGGCCCGCCGCGCCAAGGCCTTCGG
This sequence comes from Caulobacter sp. 602-2, assembly GCF_011043625.1. GTDB lineage: Bacteria > Pseudomonadota > Alphaproteobacteria > Caulobacterales > Caulobacteraceae > Caulobacter. Next base: position 62,734 of record NZ_JAAKGT010000004.1, on the reverse strand, counting down.
CATGCAGGTGCACTATCACAACCGAAAGCCCGTCAGCCCGCGCATCGCCGAGGAGCTGGGCTGCACCTACTGGGAAAGCCTCGACCAGATGCTGGCCCGGATGGACATCATCTCGATCAACTGCCCGCACACCCCGGCCACCTACCACCTGCTGTCGGCCCGGCGGCTGAAGCTGCTGCGGCCGCACGCCATCGTCGTCAATACCGCCCGCGGCGAGGTCATCGACGAGGGGGCTTTGGCCAACATGCTGGCCCGCGGCGAGATCGCCGGCGCGGGCCTGGACGTCTACGAGCACGAGCCGGCCATCAATCCCAAGCTGCTCAAGCTGCCCAACGTCGTGCTACTGCCCCACATGGGCTCGGCCACCGTCGAGGGCCGCATCGACATGGGCGAGAAGGTCATCGTCAACGTGAAGACCTTCATGGACGGCCACCGCCCGCCCGACCGGGTCATCCCGGCGATGCTTTAGGCTGCGGGGGGCGGTCGTCGAACCGCTTTCGCAAGCTTGACCTTATGATCTGGCTGCCGCCATACCCTGACTGTAAGTTGAGTTGGGGTGTGTTGTATGTTGTCGCGTCGCGCCGTGCTTGCGGCGGCCATGGGCCTGCCGCTGTCGTCCATCCTTCTTGAGGTCGAGGAGGCCCAGGCGGCGACGACCACGGCGACGCCGCCGACCATCGACGAGATGCTGAAGACGCCGCTGGTGCGCGGCGCTTCGCTTTCGCCGGACGGCCAGACCATCGCCATGCTGGCCGGCCGCGAGGTCGACGGCAAGACCGTCGCCAGCGTCACCTTCCTCAACGCCGCCGATCCCGCCAACAACCCGCGCACGCTGAAGATCGGCGTCTTCGACATCGACGGCATCGCCTGGGCCAATGACGGGCGCCTGCTGATCTGGTGGCGCAGCAAGTCCCATGGCGAGAACACCGCGACCGGCAGCCTTCTGGAGACGCGGTTCGACACCCCGGACGTGCGACGCATCCTGGCCGTCAACACCGACGGCGGCGACGCCGTGGTGCTGTTCGGCGAGAACGCCCGCAAGGTCAGCGAGAACTACGACCTGAGCTACGTCATCGACATGCTGCGCGATGATCCGCGCAACATCCTCATGGCCGCCTGGGACGTCGACTGGAGCGTCCTGGCGCTCTACTCGGTGGACGTCTACACCGGCGTGGCGACGCTGATCGAGCGCGGCGTGGCCAGCACCTACGGTTGGTTCACCCAGAACGGAACGCCGGTCCTGCGCTACGACGTCAACGGGCGCGGCACGGTGCTGACGATCTACGCTCGCGCACCGGGCGCCAAGGCCTGGACCCAGGTTCGCAAGATCCGCAAGAGCGACTGGAAAAACCTCGACTTCGACGTGCTGGCGGGGACGCCCGAACCGGGGGTGCTGCTCGTCAGCGCCGTGCCCGAGGGCGGCGACATGCGGGTGCTGCGGCGTTTCGACCTGCGGACGCTGCAGTTCGGCGAGACGGTGGCCCAGAGCCCCGGCCGTGACCTCGACGGCGCGTTCCTGGACGACAAGGGGAATTTCCTGGGCGCCCGCTATGTCGATGATCGCGTCAGCTACCAGTTCCTCGACCCCAAGACGACCGCGCACCACAAGGCCATGACCTCGTTCTTCGGCGGCGAGGCCAATGTTGAGCTGATCGAGGCCAGCAAGGACGGCCAGCGCTATCTGGCGCTGGTCAGCGGCCCGCGCATGCCGGGCAGCTATTTCTTCTACGACAAGCAGGCCAAGCGCTTCGAGCCGATCGGCGACCGGTCGCCCTGGCTGACCGAGGATCGCCTGGCGAAGATGGACATCCTCGACGTCGCGGCGCGCGACGGAACCAAGCTGCGGGCCTATCTGACCAAGCCCAACAAGCCGGGTCCCTGGCCGCTGGTGGTGATGCCGCACGGCGGTCCCGAGGCTCGCGACGCCTATGACTTCGACACCTACGGCCAGGTGTTCGCCGCCCGCGGCTGGGCGGTGCTGCAGGTGAACTTCCGCGGCTCGGGCGGCTATGGCGCGGCCTTCGCCGAGGCCGGCCGCAAGCATTGGGGCGACCTGATGCAGGAAGACGTCGAGGACGCGGTCGCCCAGGTGATCGCCGGCGGCTCGGTACGGGCCGACCGCGTCGCCATCTGCGGGGCCAGCTACGGCGGCTACGCGGCGCTGATGGGGGCAGTGCGCAAGCCCGACCTCTACAAGAGCGTCGTCGCGATCGCCGGCGACGCCGACCTGATCGAGAGCATCGCCTTCTCCAAGGCCGAGGACGGCGCCGACAGCCCGGCCTACGCCTACTGGCTGAGAACGATCGGCGATCCGGCCGTCGACCGCCAGATGATGATGCGGGCCTCGCCCGCCCTGCGCGCGGCCGAGATCAAGGCGCCGGTCCTGCTGGTCCACGGCCTCAAGGACACCATCGTGTCGGCCAAGCAGTCGAAGATCATGGCCGCCGCCCTGCGCAAGGCCGGCAAGAGCGTCGAACACGTCGAGCTGCGCGACTCCGGGCACCGGGGCTGGGAGCCCGAGGTCTACAAGAGCGTGCTGACCAAGGCCGTCGAGCACCTTTCCAGGACGCTCGACGCCTGATCGACTCCCGGCCGCGCCCTACGGCAGCATCGACCCCGTCTCCATGAAGCGCTGGTGCCAGGACAGCGCCTCGCCCGGCAGGGTCGGGGTCTGGCGGCCGTAGGCGCCCAGCTGGGCGCGCTGGAAGTAGTCTTCCAGGCCTGGACGGAAGTCGGGGTGGGCGCAGTTGTCGATGATCACCCGGGCCCGCTGCTTGGGCGACAGGCCGCGCAGGTCGGCCAGGCCCTGTTCGGTGACGATCACCTGGACGTCCTGGTTGATGTGGTCGACGTGGCTGACCTGCGGGACGATGGCCGAGATCTTGCCGCCCTTGGCGGTCGACGGGGTCATGAAGATCGACACATAGGCGTTGCGGGCGAAGTCGCCCGAGCCGCCGATGCCGTTCTGGATGCGCGAGCCCATCACGTGGGTCGAGTTCACCGCGCCGTAGATGTCAGCCTCGATCAGGCCGTTCATGGCGATGCAGCCCAGGCGCCGGATCAGCTCGGGGTGGTTGGAGATCTCCTGCGGGCGCAGGATCATCTTGTCGCGGAAGCTCTGCATGTCGGCGTTGAGGCCGGCGGCGGCCTCCGGGCTCAGCGAGAACGCCGTCGCCGAGGCCATGCGCAGCTTGCCGGCGGCCAGCAGGTCGAGCATGCCGTCCTGGATCACCTCGGTATAGGCGGTCATGTTCTCGAACGGCGCGTTCACGAGGCCCGTCAGCACGGCGTTGGCGATGTTGCCCACGCCCGACTGCAGCGGCAGCAGGGACGGGGGCAGGCGACCCATCTTCACCTCGTGGGCGAAGAACTCCAGCAGGTGGCCGGCGATCGCCAGGGCCGAGGCGTCGGGCGCGGCGAAGGGCAGGTTGCGGTCGGGCGCGTCGGTCTCGACCACGGCGACGACCTTGCTGGGGTCGACCCGGAAATAGGCCTCGCCGATGCGGTCGTCGGGCCTCACCAGCGGGATCGGCACGCGGCTGGGGGGCAGGGCGGTGCCGTAGTAGATGTCGTGCATCCCCTCCAGCGCCGGGTTCTGCCAGCGGTTGACCTCGAGGATGATTTTCGAGGCGCGGTCCAGCCAGGTCTTGTTGTTGCCCACCGACGAGGAGGGGATCAGCGAGCCGTCGGCGCGGATCCCGGCGATCTCCACGACCGCGGTGTCGAGCGGGCCCAGGAACCCCTGCCAGGCCATCGGGGCCACTTGGCTGAGGTGCATGTCGAAATACTCCATCTCGCCGCGATTGATCTTCTCGCGGGCGATGGGGTCGGAATTGTAGGGCAGGCGGAACTCGACGCCGTCGGTCTTGGCCAGGGCGCCGTCCAGCTCCGGGCCGGTCGAGGCGCCGGTCCACACCTTGACGCGGAACGGCTCGCCGGCGGCGTGGGCCGTCTCGATGCGCTCGGCCAGGGCCATCGGCACGGCCTTGGGATAGCCCGAGCCGGTGAAGCCGCTCATGCCGACGGTCGAGCCCGGCTCGATCAGCGCGGCGGCGTCCTGCGCGCTCATGACCTTGGCCGCCAGGCCGGGGTGGGCGATGCGAGAGGTGGTCATCGGTTTTCTCCCTTGGCCGACCGGCGGCAAGGGGGAGGTCCGCCGGGACCGGCGGCCGGCAACCTAGACCAAACGATCCACCGACTCGACCCCGTAAAGCCCCGTAGGCAAAAGGTTTTCGCCGAACGGCGCTATGCTCCGCAGGCGGGGCATCCGGGATCCGCGCCGATCCGCACCGTGCGGGTTTCGGCCGCCAGGGCGTCGTAGATCAGCAGGCGCCCCGAAAGCGGCTGGCCCGCGCTGGCGATCACCTTGACGGCCTCCAGGGCCATCATCGAACCGATCACGCCCGCCAGCGCGCCGACCACGCCGACCAGGGCGCAGGTCTCGGCGTCCGGCGGAACCTCCGGCACCAGGCAACGATAGCAGGGCTGGCCGTGGAACACCCCGACCTGGCCGGTCCAGCGGCCCAGGGCCCCGCTGACCAGCACCTTGCCTTCGGCGAGGCACGCGTCGCTGACGGCGAAGCGGGTGGAAAAGTCGTCTGTGCCGTCGAGTACGATGTCGTAGTCGCGCACGATCTCGCGGGCGTTGGCCGCATCCAGCCAGACGGGGTGGGGAACCACCGTCACGTTCGGGTTCAGCGCCGCCAGATGCGCGGCCGCCGCCTCGACCTTAGGCTTGCCGACATCGGTTTCGGCATAGAGCACCTGCCGCTGCAGGTTCGACAGCGACACCGCATCGGCGTCGGCGAGGCCGATCGTCCCCACGCCCGCGGCCGCCAGATAGAGCGCGGCCGGCGCGCCCAGGCCCCCGGCGCCGACGATCAGAACCCTTGCCGCCTTGAGCTTCTGTTGCCCCGGTCCGCCGATCTCGCGCAGCACCAGGTGGCGGGCGTAGCGCTCGACCTCGCGTTCCGAAAAGCTCATGGCGCTTGACCCTCCAGGCCGGCCTCGCCACATGCGAAGCCATGCAAAGCTCGAACTCGTTCCCCGACTGGCACGGCACCACCATTCTCGCGGTGCGCAAGAACGGCCAGACCGTGATCGCCGGCGACGGACAGGTCTCCATGGGCCCAACCGTCGTCAAGGGCAACGCCCGCAAGGTCCGCCGCCTGGCCGGAGGCGCGGTGGTCGCCGGCTTCGCCGGGGCCACGGCCGACGCCTTCACCCTGATCGAGCGGCTGGAAGCCAAGCTCGAGCAGTATCCCAACCAGCTGGCCCGGGCCTGCGTCGATCTGGCCAAGGACTGGCGCACCGACCGCTACCTGCGCCGCCTTGAGGCCATGCTGCTGGTCGCCGACAAGGACGCCATCTACACCGTCACCGGCGTCGGCGACGTGCTGGAGCCGGGCGAGAGCCCCGGCGGCGGCGCGGTGGCGGCCATCGGCTCGGGCGGCAACTATGCCCTGGCCGCGGCCAAGGCTCTGATCGACCAGGACCTGAGCGCCGAAGAGATCGCCCGCCGCGCCATGGCCATCGCCGCCGAGATCTGCGTCTACACGAACGGCAACCTGACGGTCGAAGGGCTGTAGGTCTCTTCAAGTCGTCATCCCGGCTCTCCGCTTCGCTGCGGCCGGGATGACGACTAGAGTGGACCAGACAGAAAAGCTGGCGTTCGAGGACCCGACACCATGCTCAAGATCCTTCCCCCTGCTCTGATCGCCGCCGCCATCGCTGGCCCCACGCTCGCCCAGGGGATCTCGGCCGCGCCCATCGAGGCCGCCGAGCGGGCCTTCGCCGCCGACGGCTTGGCGCTGGGGATCAGGGGTTCGTTCCTCAAGCACATGGCTGACGACGCCATCGTCTTCTCGCCGGGGCCGGTGAGCGCCCGCGAGCTCTACGAAAAACGTCCGGGGACGAACGAACCCAGGCTCTTCTGGTGGCCGCAGAAGGTGGTGATCGCCCGCTCGGGCGACCTTGGCCTGTCCTTCGGGCCCTGGAGCATCGACGACAAGCGCGGCGGCTACTACGCCACGATCTGGCGCAAGGGCGCGGACGGGGTGTGGAAGTGGGTCTATGACGGCGGCGCCGAGGCCGATCCCGGCAAGGCCCCCGGTCCCGACGCCGCCGCCCAGGTCGGACCGCCGGCTCCCGAGGGCGCGGCGTCCCAGGCCCAGGGCTTCGAGGCGGCCCGCGACGCCGAGGCCGCGCTGGCTGCGGCCGCCTCCACCGACGCGCCCGCCGCCTACCGGGCCGTGCTGACCGCCGACGCCTGGCTGCTGGGCCCCAAGGGCTCCAAGACCCTGGCCGGAAACGACCTTTCCGCGCGCCTGGCCCTGCGTGCGGCCTCCATCGCGCTGCGCCCGCAGGGCGGCGGCGCGTCGGGCGCCGGCGACCTCGTCTGGACCCACGGCGAGGCGACTTGGAGCGGATCCGATAACAAACCCGTCGCCGCGCACTATATGCACGTGTGGCAGAAACGCGCCGAAGGCTGGCGCCTGATCTTCGAGACCCTGATCAACGACACATGACCGAGTTCTCCCCCCGCGAAATCGTTTCCGAACTGGATCGCTTCATCGTCGGCCACGCCGAGGCCAAGCGCGCCGTGGCCGTCGCCCTGCGCAACCGCTGGCGCCGCCGCCGCACCCCGGCCGACCTGCAGGACGAGATCACCCCCAAGAACATCCTGCTGATCGGCCCCACGGGCGTGGGCAAGACCGAGATCGCCCGGCGCCTGGCCAAGCTGGCCCAGGCCCCGTTCCTCAAGGTCGAGGCCACCAAGTTCACCGAGGTCGGCTATGTCGGCCGCGACGTCGACCAGATCGTCCGTGACCTGGTTGAAAGCGCCCTGGCCATGGTGCGCGACAAGCGCCGTTCGGGCGTGAAGGCGAAGGCCGAAGCCGCCGCCGAGGACCGCATCCTCGACGCTCTGACCGGCCCCGGCGCCACGGCCGCCCGCGACAGCTTCCGCAAGAAGCTGCGGGCCGGCGAGCTCGACGACAAGGAAATCGAGCTGCAGCTGGCCGACAACGGCGGCGGCGGCATGTTCGAGATCCCCGGCCAGCCGGGCGCCTCGGTGCTGAACCTCGGCGAGATGATGAAGTCGTTCGGCGGCGGCCGCACCAAGACCCACAAGACCACGGTCTCGGGCGCCTGGGCGCCGCTGATCGCCGAGGAGAGCGACAAGCTGCTCGACCAGGAGGCCCTCACTCAAGAGGCGCTGGCCCTGGCCGAGAACCACGGCATCGTCTTCCTCGACGAGATCGACAAGGTGGCCAGCTCCTCGCAGCGCGGCGGCGCCGACGTTTCCCGCGAAGGCGTGCAGCGCGACCTGCTGCCGCTGATCGAGGGCACGACGGTGTCGACCAAGTACGGGCCGGTGAAGACCGACCACATCCTGTTCATCGCCTCGGGCGCCTTCCACGTGGCCAAGCCGTCGGACCTGCTGCCCGAACTGCAGGGCCGCCTGCCGATCCGCGTCGAGCTGAAGGGCCTGTCGCGCGACGACATGCGCCGCATCCTCACCGAGCCGGAAGCCAACCTGCTGCGCCAGCATCAGGCCCTGATGGCCACCGAGAACCTGACCCTGGTGTTCACCGACGAGGCCATCGACGCCCTGGCCGACGCGGCCGTGGCGGTCAACGCCTCGGTCGAGAACATCGGCGCCAGGCGTCTGCAGACCATCATGGAAAAGGTCGTCGAGGAGATCAGCTTCACCGCCACCGACCACGGCGGCGAAACCGTCACCATCGACGCCGACTACGTCAACAAGCGCGTCGGAACCCTGGCGGCCAACGCCGATCTCAGCCGGTACATTCTCTGACCCAAGACCCTGAAGGGGGAGGCGGCTCGGAGGGCCGGAGGGGGCGTTTTCAGCCCTCCGGCTACACCCCACCCGTAAAACCCCCGCGAAAGCGGGGACCCAGGTGTTTTATCGTCGAGCGCCGTGGGTTTCAGAAAAAGCCTAGGTCCCCGCTTTCGCGGGGATTGGACGGATTTGTGGGCCGGACGGGGATAGAAGCCGCTCCACCCACGGTGAGTTCGCGAAATAACCTAGCGAACTCAACCACCTCCAACTTTCTCACCCCCGCCGATCAGACGCGCTCAAACCCGCCGCATAATCAACGGGTCCCGTCGCGGGGAGAGGGCGCAAGGATCCGGCCCGAAGCGGCGACGTGGATGCGATCGAGCGGGTTTAGAGGGCGGGGGACGTAAACCCGCCTATCGGAAGGCTGCCGTCCATGGCCTTCCGCCCGTCCGAGGGTTCGCGCCGCCATGCACGCCTGGCCGCCAAGAAACGGGGCGCACTGCATGGGGAAGGGGCAAAAGGCGGAAGAGGTCTGCGCGCCCCGGCCTGAGGGATAACGATCGCGCGGGGCGTTCAGCTTCGTCGAAACGGTATTCAAATCAAACATCCGGGCGAGGCCCGGACGCCCCGCGCCCTCTCCACAAGCTCTGCGCATTCGCGCGAGAGGCTGCGAGCCCATGCTCCAAGATCCTCCCCCTGAAGGGGAGGTGGCCCGAAGGGCCGGAGGGGGCCACCCCACACGAAAAACAGCCCGGGCGTCGCCGTCCGGGCCGCGAAGTCAGAGGGGATGTTACTAGGGGGATACGGCGTACAAATGCGCCTCCAGCGAGTCTGGTTCCATGAAGCTCTCGTGACGGCATGCGACACTAAGTCTTTGTTTCCAGAGGCCCCGTAAGCCCGATCTCGGTAAACGCCCCTTAACCATCTGCGGCCACAAGGTAGCATTCGAAGTGCTTCGGAGTGGTTCATGGCGCGAGTGGCGCGGCGATCGAATGTGGAGCTGGTCTGGGAGGCGGTGCGCTATGGCTGGGACCAGCCGTGGACGGCCCGGTTCCGGGGCGGCGTCCTGGCGGTTCTGGGCGCGGGTCTGCTGCTGTCCCTGGCCACCTACGACGCCTCCGATCCCAGCTTCAACGCCGTCAGCGGCGCACCGGCCAGCAACGCCCTGGGCGGCGCCGGCGCGGTGATCGCCGACGTGGTCGTCCAGTCACTCGGCCTGGCCGGCTGGGTCGCGGCGATCATGATGCTGGTGTTCGGCCTGGCCCGCACCGCCCAGCCCGACCCCGACGCCCACCGCCGTGAGCTGCGCGTGCGGGCCGGCGTCGGCGTTGCGGGCCTGCTGGCCCTGGCCGGCTTCCTCACCGTGCTGGCCAAGCCCGCCGTCTGGCCGCTGGCCAAGGGCCTGGGCGGGTTCTGGGGCGACGGCCTTCTGAACCTGCTGGCCGGGATCTTCAGCTTCGCCCACATCCCCGGCGCCCGGGTGATCGCCGCCCTGCTGCTGCTGGTCGGGGCGGTGGTCGGCGTCGGCTATGCGCTGGGCGTGCGCCGCATCGATCCCGAAAGCATCATGGCCCTGGTCGCGCGCCTGACCGCGCCGCGTGAACGCGCGTCCCGCCAGGAGCCCGAGCCGCAAGCCGCCCGCGCCCCGCGTCCCAAGGCCGCCCCGCGCCGCCCGGTGCGCGACGCCATCGACGCCATCGACAGCGACGAGCCGCAGGCGCCCGCGCCGCGCCGCGCCGCCCGCGCGCCCGCTCCGGCGGACGACGAGGACGGCATGGTCGTCGCCCCGCAGCCCGCGCCGCGCGCCGCCAAGGCCGCCCGTCCGGCTCCGCCGCCGGTGGAGGACGACGAGGACGATTTCGCGCCCAGCTTCGAGACCCGCCCGCTGTCGATCCGCCAGCCCAAGGCCCCGGCCCCCTCCAGCAACCGCGAACAGCGCGAGCAGCAGAAGACCTTCGACTTCGAGGAAGACGAGGACGGCTTCCAGCTGCCGGAACTGGCCATGCTGGCCAAGGCCAAGCCGCGCTCGGCCGAGTTCGACGAGGGCGCCCTGCGCCAGAACGCCCGCCTGCTGGAAAGCGTGCTGGCCGAGTTCGGGGTCAAGGGCCAGATCGACCAGATCCGCCCCGGCCCGGTCGTGACCATGTACGAGCTGGTGCCGGCCCCGGGCGTGAAGACCGCCCGCGTCGTCGCCCTGGCCGACGACATCGCCCGCTCGATGAGCGTGATCTCCTGCCGCGTCGCCGTGGCCCAGGGCCGCAACGCCATCGGCATCGAAATGCCCAACCAGCGTCGCGAGACCGTCTATCTGCGCGACCTGCTGTCCAGCGCCGACTACGACAAGGCCAGCTCGATCCTGCCCATGGCGCTGGGCGAAACCATCGGCGGCGAGCCCTACATCGCCGACCTGGCCAAGATGCCCCACCTGCTGATCGCCGGCACCACCGGTTCGGGCAAGTCGGTCGGCGTCAACGCCATGATCCTGTCGATCCTCTACAAGCTGCCGCCCGAGAAGTGCCGCTTCATCATGATCGACCCGAAGATGCTGGAACTGTCGGTCTATGACGGCATCCCGCACCTTCTGGCCCCGGTCGTGACCGATCCGAAGAAGGCCGTCGTGGCGCTGAAGTGGACCGTCCGCGAGATGGAGGACCGCTATCGCCGCATGTCCAAGATCGGCGTGCGCAACATCGGCGGCTACAACGAGAAGGCCAACGAGGCCCTGGAAAAGGGCGAGCACTTCGAGCGGACCGTGCAGACCGGCTTCGACGACGCCGGCCGCCCGATCTACGAGACCGAGCAGATCCGCCCCGAGGCCATGCCGTACCTGGTGGTGGTCATCGACGAGGTGGCCGACCTGATGATGGTGGCCGGCAAGGACATCGAAGGCGCCGTCCAGCGCCTGGCCCAGATGGCCCGCGCCGCCGGCATCCACCTGATCATGGCCACCCAGCGTCCGTCGGTCGACGTCATCACCGGCACCATCAAGGCCAACTTCCCCACCCGGATCAGCTTCCAGGTCACCTCCAAGATCGACGCCCGCACCATCCTGGGCGAGCAGGGCGCCGAGCAGCTGCTGGGCCAGGGCGACATGCTCTACATGGCCGGCGGCGGCCGCATCACCCGCCTGCATGGTCCCTTCGTCTCCGACGGCGAAGTCGAGGCCGTGGCCAAGTTCCTGCGCGACCAGGGCATCCCCCAGTACCTGGAGGAAGTCACCGCCGGCGGCGACGAGGAGCAGGAAGAGGCCATCGAGGGCGCCTTCCAGGGCGAGGGCGGGGCCAACGACCTCTACGACCACGCCGTGGCCGTGGTCACCCGCGACCGCAAGGCCTCGACCAGCTACATCCAGCGCCGCCTGCAGATCGGCTACAACCGCGCCGCCTCGCTGATGGAGCGGATGGAGAAGGAAGGCGTCGTCGGCGCCGCCAACCACGCCGGCAAGCGCGAGATCCTCGCCCCGCCCCCGCCGCCGCTGTAGAGCGCAAGACACCGAAAAAGGAAAACGCCGCGACAGTCGATGTCGCGGCGTTTTTCGTTCCAGCGCACCTACCGCTCCCCAACTCGTCATCCCGGCCGTAGCGCAGCGAAGAGCCGGGACCCAGGGGCCGCCGCGATGCGTTAGCGAGCGTTCGGAAGCGAACCCTGCCGAAGAGCCCAGTCTCCTGGGTCCCGGATAAGCGCTCCGCGCTTTCCGGGATGACGACGATGGTTGGAACTTTCAAAGCGCCCCGAAGGGGCCGACCTCAGACCAGGATGTTCAGCAGCGAGCCCGGGCGCAGGATCTTCTGCGGCTGTTCGGTCGGGGCGGTGAAGGCCGTGGGCGGCACGGTGCGGCGCGCCTGGGGCTCGGTCTGGGTCTGCAGCTGCACGGTCATCGGCGAGGCCGTGGGCCGCGCGCTGGTCGCGTCGCTGACCGCCGCCTGGAAGAACGCCGCCGCGCGTGACTGGCCGGCCGGCGTCACGGCGCCGGACGTGGGTCGGGCGGTGACGGCGGGCAGGCCGGTGGGGCGAACGGTGCTCATGACGCGCTTGATAGCATGGTTAATGCAGAGTGCGCGAGCGTGGTTAACGAGCTTCTAAGCCGGAAAGTGCGCGACGCTTCAACGCAGCTTGGAAACGAGCGCGTCCAGATCTTCAGGCGTGATCGGGCCGGTGTGCTTGGCCACCACCACCCCTTGGGCGTCGACCACGAAGGTCTCGGGCACGCCGGTGACGCCGAACTCCACCCCGGCGCGGCCGTCGCGATCGACCAGCCGGGCGGCGAACGGATCGCCGAGGCGTCCCAGGAACGCCTCGGTGTTGGCCGGGGCGTCCTTGTAGGCGACGCCGACCACGCGCACGCCGCGGGCCTTCAGCGCCATCAGCTGCGGGTGCTCCACTTCGCAGGGGGCGCACCAGGAGGCGAAGAAGTTGACCAGCATTGGCCCGTCGCCGGCGGTTCGCACCGGCGCCGGCGTCCCGCTGTCGAGGTCGGGCAGGGAAAGGGCCGGAACCGGCTTGCCGACCAGGGCGTCGGGGCTGACCTGCGGATTGCGCTTGAGGGCGTAGCCGGCGAACAGCACCGCCAGGGCCGCGAGCACGATCAGCGGCGAGAAAGCCAGCCAGCGCTTCACTTGCCGAGCTCGCTCTGGCCAGCATCTTTCGCCTGCGCCTGGCGGCGTTCGGCCTCGGCGCGCCAGCGGCGGGCGGCCAGCAGGCTGTCGGCGATCATCCAGCCGAACACCACCGCCGTCAGGACGAAGGCGGGCCAGACATAGACGGCGTACTTGCCGGCGTCGAAATCGAACTGCACGCGATCAGGCCTCCGCCGCCTTCAGGGCCAGGCTGCGCGCCTTGCGCCGCCAGACCAGCGCCCGGATCCGCACCAGCCACAGCGACCCGAACGCCGAAAGATAGGACAGCTGCATCACCAGCATGGGCCAGGCATAGACCGCCGGCAGCCGGTTCTCGGGCCTGGCCAGCAGGGTCGACGAGCCCTGGTGCAGGCTGTTCCACCAGTCGACCGAGAACTTGACGATCGGCAGGTTGATGACGCCGACCAGGGCCAGGATCGCCGCGGCGCGGGCGGCCTTCTGCTCGTCGTCGATGGCCCCGCGCAGGGCCAGATAGCCGAGATAGAACAGCAAGAGCACCAGCACCGAGGTCAGGCGGGCGTCCCACACCCACCAGGTTCCCCACATCGGCTTGCCCCACAGCGAGCCGGTGGCCAGAGCCAGCACCGTGAAGGCCGCGCCCAGCGGTGCGCAGGCCTGGGCGGCCGCGTCGGCCAGGGCGTGGCGGAACACCAAAGCGAGAAAGCTGGCGATCCCCAGGCACAGATAGACGAACATCGCCAGCACGGCCGCCGGCACGTGGATGAACATCATCCGCACCGTGTCGCCCTGCTGATAATCCTCGGGAACCGTGAAGGTCAGGATCAGGCCGACAACCGCCAGCACGCCGGCGATCGCGCCGAACATGGGCGCGGCCCAGCGCGAGAAGGCCATGAACCGCTCGGGGTTGGCCAGGAAGTCGAACGGGTTCTTGTGGTTCGTGCCGCCCATCGACCTTGCATTAGAGCGGCTTGAAGAACGCTGCAATGGCCGTATGACTTGCATGGAGAATACAACCTTAAGGATCAGGAGGCCAATGCGCCCGCCCGCCGCTCGAACCGCCGCCGCGATCCTCCTTGCAGGCGTTCTGACGGCGGCGCACGCCCTGGCTAGCGAACCAATCAGCTTCCAGGGCGAGATCAACGGCAAGCCTGCCCGCTTCCTCGTCGATACCGGCGCCAGCGCCCTGCTCACCGCGACGGCGAAGGGCGCCGAGCGCCTTGAGCTGAAGATAGCCGAAGAAAGCGCCTACACCGGCGCCCTCGCGGGAAAGTTCCAGGGCGTATCGGCCCCGGCGAGGGTTGTGCTGCCGGGCGGAGCGGGCCGGGACGCCGTCTTCGATGTCCTTCAGCCCGAGCCTGAGTATGTAAAATTCGACTTCGACGCCATCTGGGGCTGGCCGGGCGTGCACCACCGGATCCTCTACTATACGTCCTCGACCGGCCTGCAGCTGGACCCCTCGCAGGCTATCGACTTGTCGAAGGCTCAGATTTTTCCGCTCGTACCGGAAGCCAATGTCGCCATTTTCGATGCGAGCGGCGGCGGCGATCCCCTGCCTGTCCTCGTCGACACCGGATCACTGGCGGGTGTCGATCTCGACAAGCCGCTATGGGATGCCTGGCGCCGGGCTCACCCCGATCATCCCGTCACGCTGCTCAGTTACTACTCGCCGGCCATCGGGCCGATCGTCGCCGAGCAGGCGTTCGTCCGTCGGCTCAAGCTGGGCGCCCTGGTTCTGCACAATGTGTTGGTCACGGAGCGGCCAGCCAGCCAAGTCTCGGGCGTCGTTCAGGCAAGAGCCTCTCTGGGCCTCGACGTCTTCAAGAACCAAGGCCTTTGGCTCGACGGCAAAGGCGGCAAAGTCGCCTTCCTGCCCAAGCCCCCCGCGCCGGTGCTCTACAACCGCGGCGGCGTGACGTTCGTTCCGCCCGCCATGCGCGCAGTCGTCGCGCGGGGAGGACCGGCAAGCCGGGCAGGCGTTGCTGACGGCGACACCCTGCTGGCGGTCGACGGGATGCAGCCAACCGCCTACTCGGCCCGGGTCAACGCGCCGATCATCTGGCTCCAGGCCCCCGGCACGGTGCTGTCCCTAACCCTGCAGCGCGGCCACCAGCGGATCGAACGCCGCGTGGTGCTCGAGGACTTCCTGGGACAGCCGTGAGATCCCGCCCGCGCCTTGCGAAGGCGCGGGCGGGCCGAGGGTCTTAAGAACCCGACTTGCGCTGGATGATCACCCGGCGTTCGCCCGGACCGCCGAACGACATGGACCCCGGACCCTTGGGGCCGCGAGCCTCGATGCGGCGGACGGTGACGTTCGGACCGCCGGTCACTTCGGGGCCCAGCGCATCGAAGGCCTTCTTCTGGCTGGGCGTCAGGGCGTTGTAGAAGCTGCGGGTGGCGTCGGCGCGGGCCTTGAGGTCGGCGGCCACCTTGGCCATGCGGTCGGCCTGCTCGTCGAGGCGTTCCAGCGCCGTCTGCGGGGTCTTGTCCTTGGCGCTGTCGTCGCGGGCGGGCTTGGGCTCGGGGCGCTCCTTGGGACCGGTGGCGGCGATGTAGGCCTTCAGCGCGCCGTCCTGGCGGTCGGTCAGCTGCAGCACGTCGCGCAGGCGCTGGGCGCGGGCTTCCGGATCCTTGTGCATGCGGAAGGCCATGCCGCCGGGATGGCCGCGGAACATCAGGTTGTCGAAGCTGGGCGGCGGGGGCGGCGGCTCGGGCGCTTCCGGCGGCGCGGGCGGCGGCGGGGGAGCGGCGGGCTGGGCGGAGGCGGCGACGACGCCGGCCGCGAGGGCCGCGCCGGCGGCGAGGGTGAGAGACTTCAGGACGAGGCGCATGGCGATCTCCATCGAGAGGGGCGAAAGACGAACTGCGGCCTAGGTTGGAGGCGGTTGTGGCGTGAAAATGTCTGAAGATGTGAACAATGTTACACGAATGAAGCTTTGCCGGGAGGGGTGATACGAAGTGCTTGCAAATCAAGCGCTTGATCCTGTGGCTTCCGCGCCGCCATGCGCCGCCTTTCGAAAATTTCATCTTCGCGCGCGCCCTTGCTGACAGGCCCTGACACGTCCGTGGGCCATATCCGGGTCGCGCCGCCTCTCGCCAGGCGGGCGCGGATGCGCCATGAGGCCCCTATGAAACGCGTCGCCTTCCTCGCCCTGATCCTCGCCGGCACGCTGTGGGGCCTGGGCTTTCCACTCGGCAAGCTGATCCTGCGCGAGACCGACGCGGCCCACATGGTGCTGCTGCGCTTCGTCGTGGCGGCGGTGGTCGCCGCGCCTTTCGCGCTGCGGACCAAGGAAGCCCGAGCCCTCTTCAAGTCGCCGGTGATGCTGGCCTCGGGCGCGCTGTACGGCGTGGCGTTCATGGTGCAGTTCGAGGGTCTGGCGCATGTCAGCGTCACCCTGGCGGCCCTGCTGGTCGGGGCCATGCCGGCCCTGATCGCCGTCTGCGCCAAGGTCATGGGCGAGAAGGTCAGCCGGGCCTCGTGGATGGGCGTCGGCGCGGCCACCCTCGGCGCGGCCCTGATCGCGGGCAAGCCCGACGGCGCCGGCTCGCTGCTGGGCGTGGCGCTGTCGCTGGGCTCGCTGCTGATCTTCCTGGCCTGGCTGGTGGTGCTCAAGCGCGCGCCCAAGCCGCCGACGCCGATGGCCATTCCGGCGGTCACCGTGATCGTCGCGGCCTTCACCGTGCTGCCGATCGCCCTGATCATGCACGGCCCGCCCAAGCTGGACCTGTCGGTCAGCGCCTGGAGCGGCGTGCTGGGCCTGGGCTTGCTGTCGACCCTGCTGGCGACGGCCGCCTGGCAGTACGGCTCGTCCCGCGTGGGCAGCGCCAGCGCCGGGGTGTTCATCAACATCGAGCCGCTGATGGGCGCCTCGATCGGCGTGCTGCTGTTCGGCGACCACCTGAGCCTGGCCCTGGCGGTCGGCGGCCTGATGATCATCGCCGGCAGCTTCGTGGTGGTGCTGGGCGAGAAGCAGGCCGATCCGGCGAGCCTGCAGGCGGAACCGGCCCCGGCGCCCTAGCCCAGGAGGAAGGCGGTCCAGGCCGCCAGCCCGACCGCCAGGCACAGGCCCGCGACGCCGATCGCGACGGCGCGCATCCAGCCGCCGCGTCCCTTGCCGCCCAGAAGCAGTCCGGCCGTCGGCCCGAAGGTCGCCGCCAGCGCCAGGGCCGCGCCCGCCTTGGCCGTCGAGGCCGCCGGGCCCGGCCGGTCGGCGTCGGCGGCGGGCTCGCCGCCGCGCAGGTCGGCGATCAGCCGTCGCGCCTCTTCGGCGTCCGCGTCGGGGGTCCACAGTCGAAAGCCGCCCATGGCGATGGTCATCAGGTAGTCGCTGGCGCCCCAGTGCTCGTTCTGCACCAGCACCTGCATCCCTTCGGCCCGCAGGCGCGAGGCCGCGACCTGGGCCTCGACGAGGTCGGCGAAGCGGGCGATCTCGGTCAGGCTCATCGACCGGCCTCCTGGGCTCAGCGCGGCTCCGATCCCAGCCGCCACAGATAAAGCTGCCGCGCGGGCGTGCCGGCGCGCAAGCCCTCCAGTTCCTGGCGCTCGGCCTTGGTCAGCTTGAACCGGCTGTAGCCGCGGCCGGCCAGGCAGGTCTCGACGGCGTCGGTGGCCTGCCGGCGCACCTCGCGCCAGTTGCGGTTCATGTGCATGCGGTGCTGGTCGGCATAGGCGTACATGGCGTCGAGGCCGCCTTCGGGGTTCACCGCCATGTCCATCTCGAACACCACGTCGACCAGCGGCAGCTTCATCGGCGCGGCGGTCTCGACGTGGTGCAGGCACTCGGCCGCGTCGGTGCGGTATTTCAGGTAGCTGACGCCGGGCTTGCCCCAGCTGTCCTTGCGGGCGGGCGCGGCCTGCGCCCCGCCGGCGAGGGTCGCCAGCAGCAGAAGCGACAGCGCGGCGGCCTTGTTGCTCATCCGGATATCCTCGGCCGGTTGATCGCTCGGATACCCATGTTACCGTGACCAGCAGCGAAGAAAAGGGCGCCCCGCGCGCCGGACGGGAGGACGCGGCGTGGCTGTCGCCAACTTGATGCTCGCGCTCGGCCTGCTGCTGGGGACCCAGGAGCCGCCCGAGGGCCAGACCTCCGTCGACGGCGTGGTCGTCACGCCCGGCGAGAAGGCCAAGGCCATGCCCCGCTGGGCCGCCAAGGTGCGCGCGGACGGCTGGCCGTTCTTCGCCGCCGGCGAGGACGGGGCGGTGCTGATGTTCGCCAAGACCGCCAAGGGCAATGACGGCCTCGCGCCCAGGGGCAGGGTCTGGGTCCGCCACGAGTTCCGCCAGCCGCGCACCGAGGCCGAGGCGCCGACCGCGCCGGCCTTCCGGTCGGAAAAGCTGCTGGTCGAGGTCGACTGCACGGCCAACCGCTTCCGCAACGCCGCCGCCTTCCGCTACCCCGACAACAACCTGCAGGGAGCCGAGGACGCCTATCGCTTCGAGCAGGACTGGCAGGCTCCGGCCGCCGGCACGCTGGACGCCACCGTGGTCGAGGCCGCCTGCATGACCCCCTAGTCGAGGGCGTTGCGGCAGGCCGCGGCCATGGCCAGCGGGCTGAGCGCGATCGCCGCGGCGCTGTAGGCCAGCAGGAACAGCAGGCCTCCCGTCCACGGCAGGCCGCCGGAAAGGGCGTCCAGCGCGCCGGCCCCGAAGATCACCGGCGGGGCGTAGAGCGGCAGCACGATGACGGCCACCAGCAGGCCGCCGCGCTTGCTGCCCAGGGCCAGGGCGGCGCCCAGTCCGCCCAGGAACGAGAAGGCCAGGCCTCCGGCCAGGGCGCAGACGAACAGCAGGGGCGCGATCGACGGCGAGGCGCCGAGGATCACGGCCGCGACAGGGGCGGCCAGGGCCAGCGGCGCGCCGGCCGCCAGCCAGTGGGCCAGGCACTTCGCCGCTGCGACGGCTTCGAGGGGCGCCGGGCCCAGGGCCAGAAGGTCGAGCGCGCCGTCTTCGAAGTCGCGCTCGAACAGGCGCTCCAGCGAGAGCAGGGCGGCCAGGGCCAGGGCCAGCCAGGCGATGCCTGGGGCCAGGCTGGCCAGCCGCTCGGGCGCGCGGCCGGCGGCCAGCGGCAGCAGGGTGACGACGCAGGCGTAGAAGGCCAGGGCCAGCAGCGGGCCGCCACCCCGGCCCCAGGCCAGGGCGAATTCGCGCCGGAAGAGGACGCTAAACCCCCTCATGCGCCGATCTCCACCAGCCGGGCGGGGACGGGCAGGGGGTCGTGCACGGCGGCCAGAACCATGCCGCCGCCGGCGAGGTGCTGCGCCATGATCTCGCCGAAGGCGGCGCGATGGGCGGCGTCCAGCGGCGCCATCGGCTCGTCGAGCAGCCACAGGGGGCGGGGGCTGGCCAGCAGGCGGGCCAGCGACACGCGGCGGCGCTGGCCGGCCGACAGGCGGCGGACCTCCAGGTCCAGCAGCCGCGACAGTTCCAGCCGTTCGACGGCGGCCCGGGCCGAAGCCTCGGTCCCACCGGTCCAGCGGGCCTGGAACAGGAGCTCCTCCCAGGCGGTGCGGGCGGTCTTCAGCCCGTCGTGATGACCGGCCAGATGCAGGTGATCGGCGCGGGCGACTTCGGCCTCGAGTATCCGCCCTTCGGAGCCTTCGAAACCGATGGTTCCGGCCTGGGGTCGCAGCAGGCCGGCGACGGCCCGCAGCAGGCTGGTCTTGCCCGCGCCGTTGCGGCCCACGAGGGCCACGGCGTCGCCGCTTTCGAGCTCCAGATCGAGCCCCGAAAACAGGGTCCGTTCGCCCCGCGAGAGGCTCAAACCCTTTATGCGAACGGCTCTCATCATTGGAAGTCCATGCGCCGCGCATGGACGTTGTGGGTAACCGGCGCTAAGAAGCGCTCGGCCGTCACCCTCCGCATTGGATGGGGCGTACGCGGCGCGAGGATGGACGCTGTGGGTCCGCCTCGATCGCGCGATCCCGGGAGTGGTTTTCCGGCGGCCGTGAACAGAGAAGGGATCCTTCCAAATGGCGTCTGTAGACAGCCTCAAAACCCGCCGCGAACTCGTCGTCGGCGGTAAGACCTACGTCTATTACAGCCTTCGCGCCGCCGAGGAAGCCGGTCTGGCCGGTACGGGCTCGCTGCCCGTCTCGATGAAGGTGCTGCTGGAAAACCTGCTGCGTTACGAAGACGGCGTCTCGGTCAACGAAGCCGACCTGAAGGCCGTCGCCAACTGGCTGGAAAACAAGGGCTCGGTCGAGCACGAGATCAGCTTCCGCCCGGCCCGCGTGCTGATGCAGGACTTCACGGGCGTTCCGGCCGTCGTCGACCTGGCCGCGATGCGCG
Source organism: Caulobacter sp. 602-2 (assembly GCF_011043625.1). Lineage (GTDB taxonomy): Bacteria > Pseudomonadota > Alphaproteobacteria > Caulobacterales > Caulobacteraceae > Caulobacter. The sequence continues at coordinate 43,044 of NZ_JAAKGT010000004.1, read as the reverse complement.
ACGCCATGGTCGCCCTGGGCGCCGACCCGGCCAAGATCAACCCGCTGAACCCCGTCGACCTGGTCATCGACCACTCGGTGATGGTCGACAACTTCGGCGACGCCAAGGCCTACGACGCCAACGTCAAGCGCGAGTACGAGCGCAACATCGAGCGCTACCGCTTCCTGCGCTGGGGCTCGTCGGCCTTCAACAACTTCCGCGTTGTCCCGCCCGGCACCGGCATCTGCCACCAGGTGAACCTGGAATACCTGGCCCAGACCGTCTGGACCGCCATGGTCGACGGCGCCGAAGTGGCTTACCCCGACACCGTCGTCGGCACCGACAGCCACACCACCATGGTCAACGGCCTGTCGGTCCTGGGCTGGGGCGTCGGCGGCATCGAAGCTGAAGCCGCCATGCTCGGCCAGCCGATCCCGATGCTGATCCCGGAAGTCATCGGCTTCAAGCTGACCGGCGCCATGCCGGAAGGTGCGACGGCCACCGACCTGGTGCTCACCGTCACCCAGATGCTGCGCAAGAAGGGCGTGGTCGGCAAGTTCGTCGAATTCTACGGCGACGCCCTGGCCAACCTGACCCTGGAAGACCAGGCGACGATCGCCAACATGGCTCCGGAATACGGCGCCACCTGCGGCTTCTTCCCGATCTCGGCCGCCACCGTCGCCTTCCTGAAGGGCACTGGCCGCGAAGCCGACCGCGTCGCCCTGGTGGAAGCCTACGCCAAGGAACAGGGCCTGTGGTGGGAGCCCGGCGTCGCCGAGCCGACCTTCACCGACAGCCTGGAACTCGACCTGGGCACGGTTCTGCCGTCGCTGGCCGGCCCGAAGCGCCCGCAGGACCGCGTCCTGCTGTCGGACGCCTCGAGCAAGTTCGCCGAGTCGCTGGTCGGTGAGTTCGGCAAGGCCGAAAGCCCCGAGTTCCGTGCTCCGGTCGAAGGCGAGGACTTCGACGTCGGCCACGGCGACGTGGTGATCGCCGCCATCACCTCGTGCACCAACACCTCCAACCCCTCGGTCCTGATCGCCGCCGGCCTGCTGGCCAAGAACGCGGTCGCCAAGGGCCTGAAGGCCAAGCCGTGGGTGAAGACCTCGCTGGCCCCCGGTTCGCAGGTCGTCACCGACTACCTGGCCAAGGCCGGCCTGACCAAGCACCTCGACGCCCTGGGCTTCAACCTGGTTGGCTACGGCTGCACCACCTGCATCGGCAACTCGGGCCCGCTGCCGGAAAACATCAGCAAGACGATCAACGAGAACGATCTGGTCGCCTGCTCGGTGCTGTCGGGCAACCGTAACTTCGAAGGCCGCGTGAACCCGGACGTCCGCGCCAACTACCTGGCCTCGCCGCCGCTGGTGGTGGCCTACGCCCTGGCCGGTTCGCTGAAGATCGACCTGAACACCCAGCCGATCGGCAAGGACAAGAAGGGCAACGACGTCTTCCTGCGCGACATCTGGCCGTCGAACGAAGACATCGCCGCCCTGCAGCGCAAGTCGATCAACGAGAAGATGTTCGCCAGCCGCTACGGCGACGTCTTCAAGGGCGACAAGAACTGGCAAGGCATCAAGGTCACGGGTGGCCAGACCTACGCCTGGGAAGGCGAGTCGACCTACGTCCAGAACCCGCCGTACTTCCCGAACATGTCGATGACCCCCTCGCCGGTCACCGACATCGTGGAAGCCCGCGTCCTGGCCGTGTTCGGCGACTCGATCACCACCGACCACATCAGCCCGGCCGGTTCGATCAAGACCTCCAGCCCGGCTGGTCAGTACCTGGTCAACCACGGCGTCGAGCCGATCGACTTCAACGGCTACGGCGCCCGCCGCGGCAACCACGAAGTCATGATGCGCGGCACCTTCGCCAACATCCGCATCCGCAACAAGATCACTCCGGAGATCGAAGGCGGCGTGACCAAGCACTTCCCCTCGGGCGAAGTGATGCCGATCTACGACGCGGCCATGAAGTACCAGGCCGAAGGCCGTCCGGCCGTCGTGTTCGCCGGCAAGGAATACGGCACCGGCTCGTCGCGTGACTGGGCCGCCAAGGGCACCAAGCTCCTGGGCGTTCGCGCGGTGATCACCGAGAGCTTTGAGCGCATCCACCGCTCGAACCTGGTCGGCATGGGCGTGCTGCCGCTGCAGTTCATCCAGGACGGCTGGCAGAAGCTGGAGCTGACCGGCGAAGAGCTGGTCTCGATCCGTGGCCTGACGGATCTGGCCCCGCGCAAGCAGCTGATCGTCGAGCTCTACCGCCCGACCGACGGCCGCATCGCCCGCTTCCCGGTGCGCTGCCGCATCGATACGCCGACCGAACTCGAGTACTTCAAGAACGGCGGCGTCCTGAACTACGTGCTGCGCAACTTGGCCAAGGCCGACTAAGCGCAAGCGCCTTTTCAGGCTGAATAACGAGACGGCCGGTCCCCCTGGGGCCGGCCGTTTTGCTTTGCCCGATGGTCCGTCGGGGGGCCGACATCGTTGTCGTGTGGATTTCCGGGCCTTGAAGCGGCCATTTCACGGCCTCGTGAGGGGCGACGCAGCGCTTTCTTGGCTTAAGTGCGCCGCACATGCGTACGGCCTTGATCTCTCTTGTCTCCCTCGTCCTGACGAGCCTCGTCGCCGCCCCGGCCGCGGCCAAGTCGCCCGTGCTGGTCGAGCTGTTCACCGCCCAGGGCTGTTCGTCCTGCGGCAAGGCCAACCAGGCGGCCGCCGAGCTCGCCGAGCGCGACGACGTCCTGGCCCTGACCTACTCGGTCGACTACTGGGACTATCTCGGCTGGAAGGACACCTTCGCCAAGCCGGCCTTCGTCGAGCGCCAGCGGGCCTACGCCAAGGCTTTTGCTCTGCGCGACGTGCCCACGCCCCAGGTGGTGGTGGCCGGCAAGGTGCAGGCCTCGGGCGCCAAGGCCGAGACCGTCGAGCGCCTGATCGAGACCGCCCACCTGCCGCCGGCCCCGGACATGGAGTTCGTCGGGACCAATCGGGTCGCCATCGGCTCGGGCGCGTCGCCGCGGGGCGGAGCCGAGGTGTGGCTGGTGCGTTTTGATCCGCGCAAGCAGGAGATCGCCGTCAAGCGCGGCGACAATCGCGGCCAGACCATCGTCCACCGCAACGTGGTGCGCGAGATCGTCAAGATCGGCGCCTGGACGGGCCGTCCGAAGATGTACCGCCTGCCGGCCCTGGCCAAGGACGACGAACTGGCCACCGCCGTCATCGTGCAGGGCGCCAAGGGCGGCCGGGTGCTGGGCGTGCTGCCCCCCGGCGGCAAGAGCCGATAGGGCGGATCCCGCTCAGTACCCCCTTGGCGGTCGCCAGCCGGCCAGGCCGAGCATGAACTCGCCCAGCGCCCGCTCGTCGCCGCGCTCGGGCGACCAGCGGTTCACATAGCGGTAGGTCCCGCCGTCCGCCGACTCCAGGATCCATTCCGACCCGTCGAGGCCCATGGTGCAGGTGACGGGGCGCCGGTTGAGCTTGCCGGCCCTGGCCAGCATGGCCTGGAACTGCCTTGCCTCGTTCGGGGTCAGGGTTCGACGCACGACGCCGGCCTTTTCCAGTTGGCCCGGATCATAGCCGCCGGCGCCGGACAGGCGCTTGGCGATCAGATCGATCTCGCCGCTGGCTCGGCGGTTCAGCCGCACGATCACCGGCTTGTCGAAGCTGGGCAGGATGATCAGACGGTAGGCCCGGACCCCTGATGGATGGCGCTGGCGCGAATAGGCATAGAGCGACGGCTCGGCGGCGGCTGAAAGCGTGCCGGAATACCATTCGTCCTCATGGCTGGTCATGATCGGCCGGCGGGTGAAGATCGGGCAGAGGATCGAGGGCTTGCGGAACTCGAGTGGGAAATAGCCGGAGGTCCGCGCCGGACCCGACGCCGCGCCCATCGGCAGGGCGAAGGCTAGCACGCCCGTGCTGATCGCAATCGCCAGATCGCGGCCGTTGATCATGACATCTCCCCCTCGCACCCATTGTGGGCGATGAAGTTTACGAGCGTCAATCCGACGTGGGCGCGCAAAAGAAACCCCGCCTCGCCTTAGGGGATGATCGGCGAAGCGGGGTCTTTAGGGGGAGGGGATAGAAGATACGCGTCGGTCGAACGGGCCGCCCGCGAGCCGGAGGGCTGGAGGGGCTGTTCAGGATCCCGGACCGCGAGGCGTTCCGATCGACCGACCATGAGACTATCGAGGGCCCGCGCGGCCGGCTGAGGGCGCGATCAGGGTCGTTTCGCGACGGGCTGGGGCGCCTCTGTGGCGATCTTTGCAGTTCCGAAAGCCGCGCCGAAAGGGGCTGGGGTCCAGATGCGAAAAGCCCGCGTGGGAGGGGTTTCCACGCGGGCTCTGCAGTTAAGAGAGGGGTTCTCTTGATTGGTCTGTCGGCTGACCGGCCCGCGATCGAGGGGGGCTGGGGGGGCTGTTCAGGATCCAGGACCGTGGGGTGTCCGATCAGCCGACACTGACTTTTTCGCCCTCGAACCGGGCGGGCGAAGGACCGAAACAAGGTCATTTCGTGGCCTGGTCCAGCTTGGCTTTTCGCTTCGTCGACCGATGTTGCAAATGCGCGACGCTCGCCTGAACCCCTGATTTGGGGTTAGGATTCGCTCCATGGCCCTGGACGTTTCCCCTCCCGTCGGCGGCGTCGTGTTCTTCGAGCGTCGCGAGATCGACCAGCTCCTACGCCTCTACGGCCGGATGGTCGCGGCCGGCGAGTGGCGCGACTACGGCATGGGCGGCGCGAGCGACCACGCGGCCTTCTCGATCTTCCGCCATGCCGCCGAGGCCCCTCTGTACCGCGTCGAGAAGTGGCCGGAGCTGGCCCGCAAGCAGGGTCAGTGGCTGGTGCGCGGCCAGGGCGGCATGGTGCTCAAGCGCGGCCACGACCTGGCCCAGGTGCTGCGGCTGTTCGACAAGGGCAAGTTCAAGGTCGTCGACTGATCTTGGGGGCCGCCCACGAAAAAGCCCCGGCGGAGCGATCCGCCGGGGCTTCGTCGTTTGTGCCTGGAAGGCGCCTTAGCGGCGGTCGCCCAGGAAGAACAGCAGGAAGCGGAACAGGTTGATGAAGTCCAGGTACAGGTTCAGCGCGCCGTAGTTGGTGGCCACCGACTTGGCGGCCGCGTCGCCGCCGACCTGGTAGTAGGTCATCTTCAGGTTCTGCGTGTCGTAGGCGATCAGGCCGGCGAAGATCAGCACGCCGATGGCGTTGATCGCGAAGACCAGCGGGCCCGACGGGAAGAACAGCGACACGATCGAAGCCAGGATCAGACCGACCAAGCCGATGATCAGGAAGCTGCCGAAGCCGGTCAGGTCCTTCTTGGTGGTGTAGCCGAACAGGCTGAGCGCGCCGAAGGCGGTGGCCGTGATCAGGAAGGTCGAGGCCACGCTGCCGCCGGTGTACATCAGCACCACGGTGCCGAGCGACGCGCCGATCAGCGACACGATCGACCAGTAGATCACGCCCGCGGTGCGCGGGTTGATCGACTTCATCACGAAGCTCGAGAACAGCAGGATGCCCAGCGGGGCGAAGGCGATGACCATGCCCAGCAGGGTGTAGCCGACGCGGTTGCCGTTCACCTGGAACAGCAGGTCGCGCACGGGCGGGAACGAGCTGGTCGTCCAGGCGAGGGCGGCCGACAGGAGCAGGCCCAGCGCCACCTTGTTGTAGACGCCGAGCATGAAGCTGCGCAGCCCGGCGTCAACCGACATGTCGACGCGATCCGCCGGGATCGTGCGCGCATAGTCGCGGTTGAAGTCGTTCATCGAAAGAAACCCTTATTCCAACGTCCCCGAGGGGACACGTGTGAAATATCGGATCGAATGGCCTTCTACGCAAGGCTTCAAGCGGGAAGACGAGGCGGGCGCGAATGTATCAAAGTATGTCTGGGCGCCCGAGGTTTAGGTTCGCCTGCGCGCCGTGACGTCCTAAATAGGCGGGCAAAGCCAAGCAGGGGACTTCATGGACTACGTCGAACTCGGCCGCACCGGCATCCAGGTCTCGCGTTGCTGCCTGGGCACCATGACCTGGGGCTCGCAGAACAGCGAGGAAGAGGCCCACGCCCAGATGGACTACGCGCTGGGTCGCGGCGTCACCTTCTGGGATACGGCAGAGATGTACGCCAGCCCGCCGACGGCCGAGACCCAAGGGCGCACTGAGCGCTACATCGGCAGCTGGCTGGCCAAGACGGGGCGGCGCAAGGACATCGTCCTGGCCTCGAAGGTCGCCGGCCGAGGCTCGGCGTTCGGCGGCCTGCCGTGGATGCGCGCCGACGGCGCCAGCACCCGCCAGACCAAGGCCCAGATTAACGAGGCGGTCGAAGGCTCGCTGAAGCGTTTGCAGACCGACTATCTCGACCTCTATCAGCTGCACTGGCCCGACCGCGCCGTGCGGGTGTTCGGCGGCCAGACCTACAAGGACTACGACGACGACTACGAGCGCTTCGGCGACATCCTCGAGGCGCTGGACGTCCACGTGAAGAAGGGCTCGATCCGCGCGCTCGGCGTCTCCAACGAGTTCCCGTGGGGCGTGATGAAGTTCCTGGCCGAAAGCGAAAGCCGCGGCCTGCCGCGCATCGCCTCGATCCAGAACGCCTATCACCTGGCCAACCGGGTGTTCGAGTACGGCCTGGCCGAGATCGCCATGCGCGAGCAGGTGGGCCTCTTGGCCTATTCGCCGCTGGCCCAGGGTCAGCTGACCGGCAAGTACCTGGGCGGAAACCTGCCCGAGGGCTCGCGCAAGGCGCTCTACAACCGCATGCAGCGCTATGAGGGGCCGGGCGCGATCGAGGCGTTCACCGCCTATGTGGACCTCGCCCGCCAGAACGGCCTGGATCCGGCCCAGCTGGCCCTGAAGTTCGTCGACGCCCGTCCGTTCGTCACCGCCACGATCATCGGCGCCACCAGCATGGAGCAGCTGAAGACCGATATCGACGCCTTCGACGTGGAATGGACCGAGGAGCTGGAAAAGGCGGTCAACGCCATCCACGCGGCGCGGCCGAACCCCTGCCCGTGATTTCGGACCCTCCCCCTGAAGGGGGAGCTGTCGCGTAGCGACTGAGGGGGAAGGTACTGCTGGCTTTGCGAGTGAACTGACTTCAACAGCCACTTCCCCCTCCGGCCCTTCGGGCCACCTCCCCCGTCAGGGGGAGGGTCTTCTAAACCACCCCCCGCGCCCTCAGCTCGGCGACCTTCTCCGCGCTCATCCCCGCCACCTGCGTCAGCACGTCTTGCGTATGCTCGCCCAGCGTGGGGCCGGTCCAGCGGACGCCGCCGGGGGTGGCGGTGAGGCGGGGGAAGGCGTTCTGCATCTTCACCTGGCCGAACACCGGGTGGGGCACGGAGACGATCGAGTCGCGGGCCTGGAACTGCGGGTCGGCCAACATTTCCGGCGCCCGGTAGATGCGGCCGCAGGCCAGGCCGGCGGCCTCCAGCCCGGGCAGCAGGTCGTCGATGTCCTGGTCCAGGGTCCAGGCGGCGATGCGGGCGTCGAGCTCGCCCTGGTTGACGCCCCGGGCGGCGTGGTCGCGATAGCGGGGATCCTCGGCGAGGTCCGGCCGGCCCATCAGGTCGCACAGCCGCTTGAACAGGGTGTCCTGGTTGGCGCCGATCAAGACGAGCTCGCCCGACCTGGTGGGATAGACGTTCGACGGGGCGATGCCGGGGAGCACCGCGCCCGAGCGCTCGCGGATGTAGCCGGTCAGGTCGTATTCGGTGACCAGGTTCTCCATCACCGTCAGCACGCTCTCATAGATGGCGGCATCGACCACCTGGCCCTTGCCGGTGGCGTGGCGCGCGTGCAGGGCCATCATCACCCCCAGGGCGGCGTTCAGGCCCGACAGGCTGTCGCCGATCGAGATGCCGGCCCGGGCCGGATTGCGGTCGGGCTCGCCGGTGATGTGGCGAAGACCGCCCATGGCCTCGCCGACCAGGGCGTAGCCGGCGCGCTTGGCGTAGGGGCCGGTCTGGCCGAAGCCCGAGACGCGGGCCATCACCAGGCCCGGATTGATCGCCGACAGCGCCTCATAGCCCAGGCCCCACTTTTCCAGCGTGCCGGGACGGAAGTTCTCGACCACCACGTCGGCGGCGGCGATCAGGTCGCGGGCGATGGCGCGGCCTTCGTCGGTGCGCAGGTCCACCGTCACCGACTTCTTGTTGCGGCCGATCACCGGCCACCAGGGCGACAGGCCCTTGGGCTTGGAGCGTCCCCACTGGCGCATCGGATCGCCCGTTCCGGGGTCTTCCAGCTTGATCACCTCGGCGCCGAAGTCGCCCAGGATCTGGCCGCAGAACGGACCGGCGATCAGCTGGCCCATCTCGATGACGCGGACGCCCGCCAACGGCCCTTGGGTCATTTTGTTCCTCTCCCCGATCACGGAACCATCACGCGGCCGTGAACCTTCTTCCTGCCACACGGCGACGCGCGACGCCGACCTTCTTCCATCAGAAAAACGCGCAGGGAAAGACACAGCCATGACCCGCAAGCTTCTCATCGTCGGCGCCGCCTTCGCCGCTCTCAGCCTCGCCGCCTGCGGCCAGAAGACCGACGAGGCCAAGGGCGCCGCCACCCCGGCCGAACAGGCCGCGACGCCGGACGCCAACCCCGCCGCCACCGTTCCGACCCCGGCTGACGAGGCCAAGGCCCCGGACTTCTCGGCCAAGGCCGCGGCCGGCGACACCTTCGAGATCGAGTCGGCCAAGATCGCGCTGAAGCGCTCGACCAACGCCGACGTGAAGAAGTTCGCCCAGGCGATGATCGACGCCCACACCGCCACCAGCCAGGGCCTGAAGGCCGCCATCGCCGCCTCGGGCGCGACCTTCACCCTGCCGGCCGCTCTGCCCGAGGACCTGCAGGGCAAGCTGGACGACCTGAACAAGGCCGACGCCAAGGACTTCGACAAGAAGTACGCCGACGACCAGGTCGACGCCCACCAGGCCGCGCTGAACCTCTTCCAGCGCTACGCCCAGGACGGCGACAACGCCGCCATCAAGACCTTCGCCGCCGAGACCGCGCCGAAGATCCAGGAGCACCTGAACATGGCCGAGGGCCTGAAGAACGGCATGAAGTAAGGCTCGCAGGAGCCCTCATGCGGAAAACCCCCGGCCGTGAGGCCGGGGTTTTTCTTTGCGGCGGCTAACTCCTCCCTCGCGTCAGCGGGAGAGGAGCTATTCCCTAATCCGCCGCCTTGACGACGTTGTCGTCGCCGTTGCGGTCGATGACGAAGTTGTACGGGTCGACGCCGGCGAAGCGCGGAGCGACTGGCGTGACAAAGGTCAGGGTCTGGGTTCCGCTGCGGATCGGGCGGCGCTCCATGACCACCACGTCCTTCTGCTGGAAGTCCTTCTTGCCCGGCTCGGCGGTGAACAGGCCCACGTCCAGCACTTCGTTCAGCGGGGCGTTCGTCTCCTTGCCGCGGCCGTCGGCGTACATCTTCTTGGCCTCGACCACGAGCTTGACGTCGAACCGGCCGTCGGCGCGCTTCTTGACGGTCGCGCTCTTGGTTTTCAGGTCATAGAGCGTGATCTTCTCGAACAGGTCGGTGACCAGGGCCTGCTTGTCGGCCGGGACCTCGGCGCGCAGGGCGGCCAGGAAGTCGAGCGTGGTGGGGTAGGGCGCGCCCTTGAAGCCGTGGTCGGCGATCAGCTTGCGCAGGACCCGGTTCACGGTCTCCTCGCCGACCTCGTGCTGCAGCCGGTACATGACCAGCGAGCCCTTGCGGTAGTGGATGTAGCCCTGGTTCTCGACCCGGGCCAGCGGCTGTTCCTCGAGCACGTCGCCGCCGCGCGAGCGCAGGTAGCTGTTGAGCTCGAACTTCAGGAACTTGCGGATCTGGGCCTCGCCGTACTTCCGCTTCATGACCATCAGGGCCGAGTACTGGGCGAAGGTCTCCGACAGCATGGTCGAGCCCTGCTGGTCGGCGCCCAGCACCTGGTGGGCCCACCATTGGTGGCCGATCTCGTGCGCGCCGACATAGGTGACCATGTCGATCTTCTCGGGATCGCTGTAGTCGGCGATGAAGAACATGCTCTCCGACCACGGAATGGTGCCGGCGAAGGCTTGGGCGAAGTCCTGGTAGGCCGGGAACTCCTGGAAGCGCAGCTGCTTGAACTGATAGGGGCTGAAATGCTCCTGGTAGTAGTCGAGCGAGGCCTTCATCGCGCCGCGCATGCGGTCGATGTTCCAGGCGTGCTGCGGGTCGTAATAGACCGCCAGATCGACGCCCTTGTAGGTCTCGCGCGAGACCGCGTAGCGGGCCGACTGGATCGACAGGAACGGCAGGATCGGCGCGTCGGCCACGAAGCGCACGGTGCGGCGTTCCTGGTCGCCCGACTTCCACACCCGTTCGGAGGTCTTGCTGCCAGGCGCGATCGGCGTCTGGTCGGCGTCGGTGGTGACGGTGATGTCGGAGGTGACGAAGTCGGCGTCCTTGCGCAGGCCGTTGAATTGGCGGCTCGCCACATCGCCCAGCTTGGCCATGCGCAGTTCCGGCGGCAGGCCGTACTTGCGGCGCTTGGCGCGGTCCTGCAGCAGGCCGTCGCGGCTCATGCCCAGGATCGGCGCGATCTCCATGTTGTTGAGGAACGTGCCGTTGGCGACCACGCGGCTTTCATTGCCGCTGTTCTTGAAGCCCTTCTGGCTGCGCTCGGTGATGAAGCTCATCCGGCGGGTCTCGCCCGGCGCCAGCGGGGTGTCGAAGGCGAAGATCCGGTAGTTGAAGCGCTCGAAGGTCTGCTTGGGCCGCGCGCCTTCGATCGACAGCCCGCGCACGACGAGGTCGCGGTCGAAGCGGACGTGGATCTCCTTGAGCGGAGCGCCGGTCTTGTTCTGGATGACATAGGCGCCGCGGGTCACCGCCCGGGGCTCGCCCGGGTGGAGGTCGACGTCCAGCTTCATGCCGGTGATCTTGGGCTGCGGCGTGTTCTCGTAGCGCAGCAGCGTCTTTTCGAGGTCGGCGGTCCAGCGCTCGTCGTCGAGGCTGGTGCGGTACTCGTTCCAGACGTTGGTGTTCACGTAGATGAAGCCGCCCAGACCGACGAAGGCCAGGAAGACGAGCCCGAACACCACGCCGTTCACCCCGCGCAGGCGGTGGGGCAGGCGGCGCAGGCGCGGCAGCAGCCTGGCCTCGGTCCCGCGCCGCCACAGGGCGTAGCACAGCACCGTCAGCAGCACGGCGAAGGCGCTCCAGTAGGCGCGGAACCACCAGGCCCCGATCCAGAACGACCCCAGGCGGTTCATGTCGGAGAAAGGCGTCCCCGGCGCGCCGCCGTAATTGTAGAGATTGTGCTCGAAGCCGAGGTTCTGGAACGTCACCTGGGTGACGATGTAGACCACCATCAAGCCCCAGCCGATGAACTTGTGCGGGCTCAGCACCTGCAGGAACACGGCCAGCACGGCCAGCAGGATCCAGTCGACGGCCTGGGGCAGCACGTACCACAGGAGGTACTTGTCGAGCTCAAGCCGGAAATAGCCGTGGGCGACCTGGCTGACGACGCCGGCGACCACGCTGACCAGCAGGGTCGACAGCAGCACCAGCGAGATGGCGGCGATCTTCGGAGCCGTGAAGGCCCAGTCGCCGACGGGGGTGGAATCGATGATCTCGTGCGTGCGGCGTTCGCGTTCACGCCAGACCAGCTCGCCGGCGTAGTAGATGGCGATGATCATCGGGATCAGGCTGAACGAGCCCAGCAGCGGCCGCAGCAGGGCGCGGGTCACCGGATAGATCTGGCCGCCGTAGCCGTCCGCGTCGGTGGCGAACCACAGCGAACCGGCGGCGTTGAACAGGCCCAGCGCCAGCAGGACGAAGAAGGCCGGGCTCTTGAACACCTGGCCCATGTCCAGGCGCGTGCGGGCGACGAACTGGACCCAGGCGGTGGCGCGGTCGTGGCGCGGCTTGGCCAGGGGCTTGGGCGGCGGCGGCAGGATCTCGACTGGCGGTGGCAGGCCGGGCTTGGCCTTCTCGCCCTTGCGGCCGGCCAGTTCGGCCGACTGGAAGCGGAAGAGGCCGTAGGCGGCCGCCAGCAGGCCCGCGGCCAGCACTACGACGAAGGTTCGGTTGAACAGCAGCGCGCCGGTCACGGCCGGGGTCAGGGTGTTGCGCTCGTTGGCGGTCCAGTACTTGGTCGCCAGGCCGAAGGCGCCGGTGCCCATCGGTTCCCACAGGGCCGCGGCCTGCTCGAACTCGGGCTTGTCCAGCGCGATGCCGGCCACCACCCACAGCACCAGGAAGCCGATCACGCCGACATAGGTCCACATCATCGAGCGGGTGACGGTGGCCAGGGCGAAGAACAGCGCCGAGGTCAGCAGCAGCGTCGGCAGGGCCAGCACGAAATAGGCGTAGACATAGGCGTTCAGCAGGTTCGGACCCAGCTTCTCAGGGTCGATCCACGGCATGAACGAGCCGATCAGCATCGCCAGCGGCACGGCCAGGAACGAGATCGCGGCGGCCAGGAAGGCGCCGGCGAAGCGGCCGTACAGATAGTCGAACTTGCGGATCCGGGTGGTGCGCAGGATCGGGCCGTATCCGGTCTCGTCGTCGCGCACGATGACGTTGGCCACGAAGGCCGTCGTCACGAACATGTAGAAGATCGACAGGATCAGGTGGGTCTGGGCGATGGCGAACGGGGCGTTCTTGTGGATCGAGCCGCCGCCGCCGATCGAGATCTGCTCGACGACCACCGACCCGAAGGTCAGCAGGAAGAACAGGACGGCGACCACCCAGAACACCGGGGAGCGCAGCTGGTAGCGGAGCTCGAAGCTCGCGATCTTGCCGAACATGGCGTCTGCCCCCTACGCCGCGCAGCGGGTCGTGGCGAGGGTCGAGAAGTAGACGTCCTCGAGGCCGCCGATCACCGGCGCGAAGCCCGCGCCGGGGTCCTGGTCGGCCAGGACGTGGATGATGGTGCGGCCGCCGAGCAGGCGGGTCGAGATCACCTGATAGGCCTTCTTGGCGTCGTTCAGCTCGGCCTTGTCGATGGTCTTCTTCCAGATGCGCCCTTCCAGCTGGGCGATCAGGTCGGCCGGGGCGCCCTCGCGCACGATGCGGCCGTCGCAGATGATGGCCATGGCCGGGCAGAGGTCGGAGACGTCCTCGACGATGTGGGTCGACAGGATCACCACCACGTTCTCGCCGATCTCGGCCAAGAGGTTGAGGAAGCGGTTGCGCTCTTCCGGGTCGAGGCCGGCGGTGGGTTCGTCGACGATGATCAGGCGCGGATCGCCGATCAGGGCCTGGGCGATGCCGAAGCGCTGGCGCATGCCGCCCGAGAAGCCGGCGATGGCCTTGTTGCGGACGTTCCACAGATTGACCTGGGCCAGCAGGCTCTCGACGGTGTCCTTGCGCTCCTTGCGGCCGGCGATGCCCTTCAGCACGGCCATGTGGTCGAGCATGTCGTAGGCGCTGACCCGCGGATAGACGCCGAAGTCCTGCGGCAGGTAGCCGAGCACGCGGCGCAGGGCTTCCGGATCCTTCAGCACGTCGATGTCGCCGAAGCGGATGTGGCCGGAGGTGGGCGCCTGCAGGGTGGCGATGGTCCGCATCAGGGTGGACTTGCCGGCGCCGTTGGGGCCCAGCAGGCCGTACATCCCGCGCGGGATGGTCAGGCTGACCTCGTCCAGGGCGCGCACGCCATTGCCATACACGTGCGTCAGGTTTTCGATGATCAGCATCGCTACTCGCGGCCCCCGGTCTTGTTAACGCCAACAGTCCCCAGGCCGACATGACAAGACGGCGCGAGCCTGGGCAAGTGAAAGAACGTTTAGGCGGTCGGGTTCCCGACGAATGTCGCGCCTTGCGCCGGGGTTCCGGTCGGGCGCGTTTGGGTCTAAGCAGGCGGCCATGACGACCTACGCCTTTCCCCCGCCCGTCCAGCCTTCGGTTCCGGTGGAAGGATCCGAAGCGGTCTTCCCCGTCCGTCGCATCCTGTGCGTGGGTCGAAACTACGCCGCGCACCGGGCCGAGATGGGCGGCGACGAGCGTGATCCGCCGTTCTTCTTCGCCAAGCCGGCCGACGCGATCGCGCCGCTGCTGAACGAAGTGCCCTATCCGCCGCGCACGGCCGACCTGCACCACGAGATCGAACTGGTGGTGGCGCTGAAGTCGGGCGGCGCCGACATCGCCGTCGACGACGCCCTGGACCACGTGTTCGGCTATGCGGTGGGCGTGGACCTCACCCGTCGCGACCTGCAGGGCGCGGCCAAGGCCAAGGGCCACCCGTGGGAAGCGGGCAAGGCCTTCGACCTCTCCGCCCCGATCTCGGCCATCCGCCCCGTCGCCGACGCCACGCTGGACGGCGCCATCTGGCTGACGGTCAACGGCGTGCAGCGCCAGACCGGCCTGGTGTCCGACATGATCTGGAACATCCCCGAGATCATCGCCGAGGCCAGCAAGCTGTGGACCCTGGCGGCCGGCGACCTGATCTTCACCGGCACGCCGGAAGGCGTCGCCGCGGTGGTCCGGGGTGATGCGATCGCCGGCGAGGTCGACGGCGTCGGCGCCCTGGCCTTCACCCTGGTCTAGAGGGAGCGCGCGGCCGTGACCCTGACGCTGTTCGGCTACTGGCGGGCGGCCGCGCCCTATCGCGTCCGCATCGGCCTCAATCTCAAGGGCCTGGCCTACGATCAGGCGCCGGTGAACCTGCTCAAGGGCGAGCAGCGCCAGGGCGCCTATCTCGACCTCAACCCGCAGGGCCTGACCCCGGCCCTCGCCATCGGCGACGGCGTGGTGCTGACCCAGAGCCTGGCCATCCTGGAATGGCTGGACGAGACCCATCCCGAGCCCGCCCTGCTGCCGGCCGATCCGCTGGGCCGCGCCCGGGTGCGGGCCATGGCCCAGGTCGTCGCCTGCGACATCCATCCGCTGAACAACGTGCGCGTCACCGGCGAGCTCGCCGCCCGCGGCCAGGACGAGGCCGCCCGCCGCGCCTGGATGGCTCGCTGGCTGGCCGAAGGCTTCACCGCCCTGGAGGCCGCCGTCGTCGCCCACGGCGGAACCTATGCCTACGGCGATACGCCGACCCTGGCCGACGCCTGCATCGTGCCCCAGGTCTACGGCGCGCGCCGTTTCGACATCGACCTTTCACCCTATCCGACCCTGGTGGCGGCCGCCGACCGCGCCGCCGACCATCCCGCCTTCGCCGCTGCTCACCCCAGCCTCCAGCCGGACGCCGCCGATGCTTGAAGATCTGAAAACCAACAACGCCAACTGGTCCAAGCGCAAGACCGAGGTCGACGCCGAGTTCTTCAAGCGCCTGGAGAACCAGCAGAGCCCCGAGTACCTGTGGATCGGCTGCAGCGACAGCCGCGTGCCGGCCAACGAGATCGTGGGCCTGGATCCAGGCGAGCTGTTCGTGCACCGCAACGTCGCCAACCTGGCCCCGCCGCAGGACGCCAACTACCTGTCCGTGCTGCAGTTCGCGGTCGACGTGCTGAAGGTCAAGCACATCATGGTCGTGGGCCACTACGGCTGCGGCGGCGTGGCGGCGGCCATCGACGGCAAGCGCCGGGGTCTCGTGGACCACTGGCTGCACCCGATCCGCGAGGTCCACGCCGAGCACCGCTGCGAGCTCGACGCCATCCCCGAGGAACGCGATCGCCTCAACCGCCTGTGCGAGCTGAACGTCATCCGCCAGGTGCGCAACGTCGCCTCGGACGTGTTCGTGCAGGACGCCTGGGCCCGCGGCCAGAGCCTGGCCGTGCACGGCTGGGTCTATTCGCTGGCCAACGGCCTGGTCACCGACCTGAACGTCGGCATCGAGAGCCTCGAGGACTATCAGCGGGTGCTGGAAGGCAAGGCCTAGCCGAGATGATGCGCGTCGACGGCATGACCGGAGATTCCGACCTGCTGGGTCTGGATGATCTGCTGTCGGCGCGCGCCTTGCTCGCGCCGGCGGTCTTCGACGCGCCCATCCGGGTGCTGGGCGCGCTGCTGGCCCACGGGTGGGCCAGCTTCCGGTTCGGACTGGCGGCGCACGAGGACCGTCGCGAGGTGCTGACGGCGGAAGGGTGGCTTGTCGGCGAGGACGAAGCGCGGCTGCGGATTCGCGACGAGCACCCGCAGGCCGAGATCCTTCGCCTGGCGCTCGTCGAGGGAGCGGCTGAGATGGCGGCGGCGATCCGGTCGCCGGGGTTCGGCCTGCCCCCGGTCGCCGACCTGCTGACGCTGGCGTTCGAAACGGAGGCCGGTGCGATCCGCTTCGAGGCCAGGCCGGACGCCTACGCCTTGCCCAACCTCTGGAGAGCCCCCGCGCCGCGAGAGTAAATCTAGCCGCGCCGGATCGTCGCAGTTGGCGGATCGGCGTTCGGTGCTTACTTGTTCGTCACCATCCCCTGCCACGGTGGTTGCATGGACGCCTTTCTCCAGAGCCTGCACAGCCTCGTCGTCGAGCACCGCCTGCTGGTGTGCGTGATCCTGGCGGTCGTCACCCTGCTCGAAGCCCTGATGCTGGTCGGGGTGCTGATCCCGATCATGGCGGTGATGCTGACGGCCGGCGCGCTGATCGCCACCGGCTCGCTGCATCCGGTCGAGGTGATCATCTGGTGCAGCGTCGGCGCGGCCTTGGGCGACGCCATCTCCTACCTGATGGGCCGCCACATCGGCGCCCGCGCGGTGCGCCATCCGGTGCTGGCCAAGCACCGCCGCACCGTGGCGCGCGCCCGGCTCTACACCCGCCGCTACGGCGTGCTGGCCCTGGCCGTGGCGCGTTACCTCGGCCCGCTGCGCCCGTTCGTGCCGATGGCCGCCGGCATGACCCGCATGCGCGACTGGACCTTCCACGCCGCCAACACCGTCACCGCGCCGGTGTGGGTGATCACCGTGCTGGCCCCCGGCTATCTCGCCGCCCGCCACCTGGGCTACTGGAAGCCCGATCCGATGCTGCTGACCGCGGTGGTCGTCGGCGGCCTGCTGCTGGTCGCCACCGTGATGGTCCTGCGCCGCAAGCCCGCGGCCTCGAAGGCCTAGCCCGGCGCCCTGATGCGCACCCGGGCGCTGGCCGTCCGGCCCTGGTCGTCGACCACCCGCAGCCGATAGAAGCCCGCCGCCGTCGGTCGCCAGACCGGCTTGCCGCCGACCGGATCGTCGGCCAGGGGCTTGCCGTCCACGTACCACGACAGGTTCTCGCCGCCGGCCGCCAGCACCAGGCCGCGCGAGCTCTTACCCAGCCCCTCGACCTGCACCGTCGCCCCGTCGGGCGGGAAGATCAGGCGCGGGCCTTCGTCGGCGACGGTTCGCAGCTGTTGCAAGGCGCCGGGCGCGGCCTTGGGCGCGATCGGGCGCGGGGCGGTGGGCGGCGCGCCCACCAGGTCGGCGACGTCGAACAGCGTGGGCAGGGCCGCGTCGCGCCCCGTCAGCCCGCCGCGCGCGCCGCCGTCGGCCCGACCGGTCCAGACGACGATGGCGTGGCCGCCGACGATCCCGGCCGCCACCGCATCGCGAAAGCCGTAGGAAGTGCCGGTCTTGAAGGCCATGGCCGGCCCGCCCCGGGTCAGGGCCGAGGGCGCGCGGCCGCGTGGGCCCGGCGCCTCGCGCAGGATATCGAGCACCTGGTTCACCGCTTCCGGCCGGGCGATGCGGGTTCCGCCCTGGTGCTCGCGCGCCTTGGCTTCGTCGAGGGTGTAGGCCAGCGGCTTGACCACCCCGCCGTCGCCCAGGCCCGCATAGAGGGTGACCAGATCGCGCAGGGTGATGCCCGCGCCGCCCAGCGCCAGGGCCAGGCCGGCGGCCTTCACCTCGGCCTTGGGGCGCAGCAGCCGCACCCCGCCGGCCTCGATGCGGGCGGCGAAGGCCTCGGGGCCGATCTTCTCCAGCGTGGCGACGGCCGGCACGTTCAGCGAATAGGCCAGAGCCTCGCGGGCGGTGACCTTGCCGTGGAAGACCCGGTCGAAGTTTTCCGGCTGGTAGTCGGCGAACCGCGTCTGGGCGTCGTCGATCTGGGTGTCGGGCGCCAGCATGCCGTCGTCGAAGGCGAAGGCGTAGACGAAGGGCTTCAGCGCCGAGCCGGGCGAGCGGGCGGCGCCGGTCATGTCCACCCAGCCGCCGGGCCGGTCGCGGCCGGCCGAGCCGACCAGGGCCCGCACCGCCCGGTCGCGGATCCGCACGACGATGATCGCTGCGGTGGCTTCCGGGCCCTGGCTGGCGGCGACGGCGGCGGCCAGGGGCTCCAGCCGCGCCTGCAGGTCCGGGTCGATGGTGGTCAGCACGCTGGACTGGCTGGCCGGCGCGGCGGCGGCCTGCTGGCCGGCCAGGTGCCAGGCCAGGGCCGGGAAGGCGCTGCGGCGGGGGATCGGCTCGCCCTCGGCCTCGACGGCGGCGATGTTGGTCAGGGCGCCGGCGCGGACCATCTTGTCCAGCACCGCGCGGCGGGCCTCGCGAGCCGCTTCGGGTCGCCTATCGGGGCGGCGGGCCTCGGGCGCCTGGGGCAGGGCGATCAGCAGCGCCTGCTCGCCGTCGGTCAGGCTGGAGGGCTCGTGCCCGAAATAGGAGAGGCTGGCCCCGCGCACGCCTTCCAGATTGCCGCCGTAGGGGGCCAGCGTCAGGTACAGCGCCAGGATCTCGTCCTTGGTCAGCCGGCTTTCCAGCTGCACGGCGCGGACCATCTCGACCAGCTTGGAGCCGAGATTGCGCGGCCGGGGCTCCAGCAGGCGGGCGGTCTGCATCGACAGGGTCGAAGCGCCGCTGCTGACCCGGCCATGCACGATCGCCGACCCGGTGGCGCGGACCACGGCGATGGGGTCGACGCCCAGGTGCCAGCGGAAGCGGGCGTCCTCCACCGCGACCAGGCGCTTGAGGAACGTCGGGTCGGTGCGTTCCAGGTCGGCGCGCACCCGCCAGCGGCCGTCCTCCACCGGCAGGGCGCGCAGCCACGCCCCGCGCTCGCCCAGCACCACGGGCGAGGAGCGCTTGGCGCGGCTCATGTCCGGGGGAAAGGCGGCGCTGAGCGCGAACACCCCGACCTGGGCGGCGAGGAAGCCGCTGAGCAGGCGGGTGATCAACGGAACCTTCCCTTCCCCCGGCGAGGGGGAAGGGAGGCGCTCAGGCGTCACTGCCCGGCCGCGATGATCGTGCGGCCGGCGTCCGACCGGGCGGCGATGCTCGGACGGTACATGTCCTTGGCCACCGCGCCGGGCAGGAAGAACTCGCCCGGCGTCACGGCCCGCGCGATGTAGGCCATGGCGAAGGGCTTGTTGCCCTCCAGGTCGAGCGCGGCGATGTAGCGGTCGTCGCGGCTTTCCTGGGCGTCCGGCGTCGACAGCTCGCCCAGGAATCGGAACGGTCCGTTCTGGGCGTCGTCGGCGCCGAGCGGGGCCTCGATCTCGAAGCCGGCGGGCAGGGCGTCGTCGACCACCAGGGCGGTCGAGCGGGCCTGCATCGACCGGCCCTGGATCAGCACGATCACCCGTTCGCCCTGGCGGATGGCCGACGGATCGACCGCCCCGCCGCTCATCGTGAACAGGCGCTTGCTCACCGACAGGCCGTTGCTCTCGGCGGCCGGGGCGACGATCGGCGTGCCGCGCACGCTGACCGTCCGCCACAGCGCGCCCTTGCCCTTGTTGGTGAAGCGGGCGTCGGCCAGCTTGCCCACGGCCCAGCGCGGCGCGCCGCCGGCGGCCGGCAGGGCGACGACGTTCTGGGCGTCGATGTTGATGGGGCCGGCGGCCTTCATCAGCTGGTGGGCGGCGTAGAGCAGCTGGGCCTGTTCCTGGGTGTTCAGGGCGTCGGGATCCTTGACCACGTTCTCCAGGCGGCCCTGCAGGCGGGCGGCGACGTCGGCCTGGCCGGCTTGCACCGCCAGCGCCGTGACGGCGGCCACGTCGCGCAGCGGGCTCTGGTACCAGTCGTACTCGTCGCGCCAGTTCAGCGAGTTCACCGCCTGGCGCATGGCCGAGCGGGCGCGGGCCTGGTCGCCCATCAAAGCGAGGCCCGCGGCGACCTGGGCCTTGGCGATCGGCTGGTCCTCGTCCTTCATCTGCACGTCGTGCCACCAGCGCAGGCGGGCCAGGTCCCCGCGCCCGGCCTTGGCCAGGACGTAGAGGGCGTAGGCGCTGGCCCGGCGGCGCATGCGCTGGGTGGCCTTGCGGCTTTCGTCCTCGTTGCGGCCCCACCAGGACGGATACTCCATCCGGTAGGACACCGAGGCCCAGCCGTCGGGACGGCTGACCTGGCGCATGGCGTTCAGGGCCTTGTCCAGCGCCTCGTCGGGCACCGCCACGCCCTGGGCCTTGGCCTCCAGCAGGAAGTCGGTGGCGTAGGCGCCCAGCCAGGGGTCGGCCTCGCCGTCGCCCACCCGCCACAGGCCGAAGGCGCCGTCGAGGGTCTGGCGATCCAGCAGTCGGCCCACCGCCCCGGCCAGGGCCGCGGGGGTGCGCTTGAGCTTGGGATCGGTCGAGACGCTCTGGGCGTAGAGCAGCGGATAGGCCGCCGACACCACCTGCTCGGTGCAGCCGTACGGATAGCGCTGCAGAGCGACCGCGATCGCCGACGGGTCGAAGCCCTTGAACGGCGAGTAGCTGACCTGCAGCGTCACGTCGCCGGCCGCCAGCCCCGACAGCAGCTGGTAGTTGGGCGTGTAGGTCGCGCCCGGGGCCTGAAGTTCGGTGGTGGTGCGCACCACGTCGCCCCAGCCCAGGCGCGTCTGGATCGGATAGTCCTTGGCCGTCGAGAAGCCTGGACCGCTGACCTTGAAGCCGATCTTGCCGATCCCCGTGACGTCGGGCGCCAGGAAGGGGATCTTCTCGGCGACGCGCTGGCCCAGGATCAGGGTGATCACCTTCTTGAACGCCACCTTCAGCCCGCCGGAGGCGTTGGCCTCGGCGGTGTAGGCGCCGGGCTTGCCCTCGACATTGTGCAGTTCCAGCGTCGCGGTCGGCTTGTCGCCGGGCGACAGGAAGCGCGGCAGGTTGAGGTCGGCGACCACCGGCTGGCGCACGGTCATGGCCTTGGAGCCGGAACCGACGGCGTTGTCGGTCCAGGCCACGGCCATGATCCGCAGCTCGCCGTTGAAGTCGGCGGCCGGCAGCTTGATCGTCGCCTTGCCGTCGAGGCCGGTCTCGATCACGCCCGACCACAGGGCCACGGTCTTGATCGGCGTGACCGTCAGGCCCTCGCCGCCCAGTTCGTCGCCGCCGAAGTTGACGTTGGCCGGCGCGCCCATGTTCGGGTCGAGCAGGCGGCCGTAGTCGTCACGGTAGTCGAGCGTCAGGGCGCGCTTGCCGAAGTACCACTTCATCGGGTCGGGGCTTTCCTGGCGGGTCAGGCGCAGCACGCCTTCATCCACCGCCGCCACCGTCACCCGGGCCTTCTGGCCAAAGCCCAGGCCCTGCACCTTGAGCGGGATTTCCACCGGCGCTTTGGAATCTAGCTTCGGCGGCGTGCCGATATCGACCGTCAGCTTGCGACCCTTGGGCTCCAGCGGCACGTAAACGAGGCCCAGGGCCCGCTTGGGCTTGGGCGAGGCCACCGGATCGCGCGGCTGGATGACGGTGACCATCACATAGGCCCCGCCGCCCCAGGCGGCGCTGGTCTTCAGCTTCACGGTCGCGCCGTTCTCGCCGACCGACAGGGTCTTGAAGTCGATCAGGCGATCGGTGGCCACGGCCACCTGGGCCTGGCCGGCATAGGGCGCCTTCAGCGTGATCTCGACGGTGTCGCCTTGGGCATAGGCGCGGGTTCCGGCCGACACGCGGACGAAGTCGGGGGCCTCGGCGTCCTTGGCCGGCGAGCCCCAGCCCGACGAGAAGCGGGCCACGGTCTTGGTTCCTTCGGGACCCTCGATGACCAGGCGGTAGTCGCCCCAGCCCAGGCGGCGGTTGATCCGCGCGCTGGCCCCGGCCGACATGTTCAGCGCGCCCTTGGCCACGACGGCGTCGCGGCTGGTGCGCCGCCACTGCCAGCGGCCGTCCTGCTGGAACCAGTCGTAGTTCCAGTTCTCGCTGATCAGGGTGTAGCTGGCGGTGGTCGAGATCTTCTTGCCGGCGGCGTCGACGGCGATGACTTCCAGGCTCACCGGCGGGTCATCGCGACCCGAGCCGTCGCCCTGCTCGACCTTGACGCCGTAATAGATCGGCTTGCCGCGGACCTTGAGTTCCAGCCCCTCGCGGACCGGGCGGCCGCCGGGCTCGAACACCGAGGCGGTGACCGCCGCCACCAGGGGCTGGCCGGTGTCGCCGACGTCGCTGGTGCCCAGATTGAGGACGGCGCGGCCCTCGCCGTCGGTGACGGTCGTGCCCAGCTCGATCAGCTTTTCGTCGAAGGGCTCCTTGGCGTCGCCCCACTCGAAGCCCTTGTACTGCGGGAAGGGGTCGGTATCCCGGCGCAGGCGGGCCTCGGCCTGCGTCTGCAGGCCCGAGCCGGGCGCGCCGTAGAGGAAGCGGGCGTTGACCGCGATCTGGCGGGTCTCGCCGATGCGGATCGGCGTGCTTTCCTGGCCGGTGGCGGTGACCGCCAGCCGCTGGGGCGCGAAATCCTCGACGCTGAAGCTCAGCGAACCGGTGGAGGCCTCGATGCCCTCGATGTGCAGCTCGGCGGTCCAGCGGCCGCGCGGGGCGCTGCGGGGCAGGGCGATGTCGATCGGCACCGCGCCTGCGTTGGCCTGGCCGAACCACCAGCGCTTGAACTCCACGCCCGAGGGGCGTTTCACGAGGATGTAGCCCTTGCGGTCGTTGACAGCCTTGGCCATGCGGTCGCGGATCATCGCCGTCAGGTGCACGGTCTCGCCGGGGCGATAGATGCCGCGGTCGGCATAGAGCCAGCCGTCGATGTCGCTGCCGACGGCGCGGCCGCCTTCGCTTTCGGTGCGGCCGCCGACGCCCTGCTTGGACAGGTCGACCGGCGAGCGGTCGAGGTCGAGCACCGACAGGTCTCCCTCGACGCCATAGGCCATGACCATCTTGGCGCGCTCGCCGCCCTCGCCCTTCAGCAGCGGACGGGGGAAGCGCACGCGGCCGTCGGCGTCGCTCTTGACCTCGGCCAGGGGCTCGCCGTCGCGGGCGACCAGCGCCACGCGGACGCCCGAGACGGTCTTGGCGGTCTTCAGCGAGCGGACCACGACGTCCAGCGCTTCGGAACCGTCATAGGCGATCAGCGCCATGTCGGTGAACACGATCCAGCGGCGGGCCTGGGCCGGCGGGGTGTCGCCCTCGCCGTCGGGATCGCGGCCGCCCGAGGCGTCGCGCGCCTTGATCAGGTAGGCGCCGGGCTTCATCTCCTTGAGCACCGCGCCCAGCGGGAAGACCGTGGTGGCCTTGGCGCCGGCCGCGCCGTCCACCGAGACCTCGCCCTTCCAGATGCGTCGGCCCTCGTCGCCGGCGCTGTCCTCGCCATAGTCGCCGGCCCAGTCGCCCTCGCCGGTGGGATCGGGAGCGCTGATCGACTTGCGCACCAGGTTGCGGTCGGACACCCGCCAGACTTCGACGGCCAGCTTCTGGACGTTCATGGTCTCGATGGCCACGCCGTCGGATTCCTCGCGCGGCAGGATCACCCCGTCGCCAGCGAAGCCGACATAGGGGGGCTTCTCGCCGAAGGTGAAGTCGACGTCGGCGTTGGCGGCGAGGGTGTCGCCGCCCTTGGCGGGCAGGCCCTTCAGAAGGGTGATGCGGCGGTCGGTGAAGCCGACGCCGCCGATGCACAGCTCGTCGCCCTTGACCCGCACGGCCGGCGTGCGGCCGAGGTCGGGCGAGACCATGACGAAGTCGGCATAGGCCTTGGACGGGTCGAGGTCGCGGCTCATCTGGATGCAGGCCATGGCCTCGCCGCCGGAGCTGTCGATGCGGGTGCGCCAGACGGCGAAGCCCTCGGGCTTGGGGACGCCGCGCCGGCGCGCATTGGCGTCGCGCGGCTTGCCGAACAGCGACCAGGCCTCGCCCTTGACGACGCCGCCGCTGGCCGAGGCCTTGCCTGCGCCGCCGCCGAACCAGCCGAGGTCGGCGGTCTTGGCGGCCACGAAGCCGCCGCCGAAGCCGACGACCAAGGCGCCCGCCGCGATGGCCACGGCGGGGGTCTTCAGCTGGGACTTGATCCGGGTCCAGACGGAGGTTTTGGCCGCGCCGTCGCCTTGCGGCGTCTCGTCCGTCGACATCCGTCGTCTCTCCCAGATCCGAGGTGATTTGGGGGACTTGAACCTAAGCGCGAGCGGGGGTCAACGGCGTCGCGATAATGGTTCTCAAGCTTTCGCTCGAAGGAACCGGTTACCGCTCCGGATCACGCCTCGAAGGCGACCTGGGCGGTGGTCAGGTCGTAGGTCGCCGGCACGATCTTCAGACGGCCCTGGGCGATGCGCTCGGCCAGGATGCCGTCGGCGACCTTGAGGCGCGAGGCGATGTTGCGGGCGTTGCGACGGGCGGCCGCGTCGTGCAGGTCGGCGGCCTTCTCGCCCTGGGCGTCGAACACCGCCGGCAGGATCGGCGCCAGCATGGCCTCGAACACGCCGGTGGGGCGGGTCTTGCGGGTGGCCGCGTCGACCGCCGCGCCGACCACGCCGCACTTGGTGTGGCCCAGCACCACGACCAGCGAGGCGCCCAGGGTGTCGACGGCGTAGACGATGGCCCCGAGGGCCTCGGGACCGACGGTCGGGCCGGCGGCGCGCAGCACGAAGAGGTCGCCCAGATTGCAGTTGAACAGCAGTTCGGGCGCCACGCGACTGTCGCTGCAGGCGACGACCACGGCGAAGGGCCGCTCGGCCGCGGCCAGCTCGCCGATGCGGGCGGCCGACGGCAGAACGAGACTGGCGCCGCCGCGGGCGAAGATCGCATTGCCCTGCTTGAGCCGGCCCAGGACCTCGTCGGGGCTGATGCTCGGGATGGGCTTGGCCGGCTGCACCTGCACGCCCGAGACGGCGGTCGGGGCTTCCGGTTCGGCGCCCTCCAGCGGCTTGACCGTCTTCAGCGCCTTGTCGAGGGCCGCCTTGTCGCCGGGCTGGGTGGACAGGGCCTTGGCGGTGCGGCGCGCCTTGCGCTTCCACACCGGCGGGGTCTTGGTCTCCTGGTAGCCTTCGGCATGGGCCAGCACGGGGGCTGCGAGGCCGGCGGCCAGGCCGCCCAGCAGGATGCGTCGAGAAACCATGGTCGCCCCCGGAAACGATAAGACGCCGCGACCCTAGGGGCTGGGAGTTAACCGGAGGCCAAGCCCGGTTCAGAGCGGCAATTCGACGCGTTTGACCACGGTGCGCATGGCGATCGACGAGCTGACCCGCACCACGCCGGGGATCCGCGTCAGTTCCTGGCTGTGCACCCGCTCCAGGTCGTCGACGTCGGCCACCACCAGCCGCAGCAGGTAGTCCGAGCCGCCGGTCATCAGATAGCACTCGGCCACCTCGCGCACATTGGCCACCGCCTTCTCGAAGGCGGTCAGCGCGGCCTCGGCCTGGGACGACAGGGTGACGGTGACGAAGACGCTGAGCGGCAGGCCCACGGCGCGCTCGTCGATCACCGCGGCGTAGCGGCCGATGACGCCCGCGTCCTCCAGGGCCCGCACCCGGCGCAGGCACGCCGACTCCGACAGATTGGCCGCCTTGGCCATGTCGACATAGCTGGCCCGCCCCTCGCGTTGGAGCAGGCGGAGGATCTTTCGGTCGAACACATCAAGCGTGACCGGGGATTTCTTCACCGAATGGCTCCGTTTGCGCAGGATTCCTGCATACCACGTTCTTTGAAGGACGAAAGAACCAAGAAACATGCGAACGTAGAGGCGTACACCAGCGTTAAAGCTAAAAAGCGAGGAAACATCATGCGCGTTGGCGTCCCCTCCGAGATCAAACCGGGCGAGCACCGGGTCGGCCTGACCCCTACCGCCGTCCGCGAATATGTCGCCCACGGCCATCAGGTGCTGGTGCAGCAGGGCGCGGGCCTGGGCGCCGGCTATGCCGACGAGGCCTATGTGAAGGCCGGCGCGAGCATCGCTCCGGACGCCGACGCGGTGTTCGCCGGCGCCGAGATGATCGTGAAGGTCAAGGAACCGCAGAAGGTCGAGTGGGAGCGCCTGACCGAGCGCCACATCCTCTTCACCTACCTGCACCTGGCGCCCGATCCGGCCCAGACCGAAGGCCTGCTGAAGAGCGGCTGCGCGGCGATCGCCTATGAGACCGTCACGGACGCCAAGGGCGGCTTGCCGCTGCTGGCCCCGATGTCGGAAGTGGCCGGCCGCATCGCCGTGTTCTCGGCGGCCGAGACCCTGCTCAAGCATAATGGCGGCATGGGCCTGCTGCTCTGCGGCGTGCCCGGCGTGCCGCCGGCCCGCGTGGCGGTGCTGGGCGGCGGCGTGGTCGGCTCCAACGCCGCCCGCATGGCCGCCGGCCTGGGCGCCGAGGTCGTGGTGCTGGAACGCTCGATCCCGCGCATGCGCGAACTGGACGACCTGTACCAGGGCCGCATCCTGACCCGCTATTCGACCCTGGACGCGGTGGAAGAGGAGATCCTCAAGGCCGACGTCGTCATCGGCGCGGTGCTGACGGCCGGCGCCGCCGCCCCGAAGCTGGTGCGCCGCGAGCACCTGTCGCGCATGAAGCCGGGTTCGGTGCTGGTCGACGTGTCGATCGACCAAGGCGGCTGCTTCGAGACCAGCCATCCGACCACCCACGCCGAGCCGACCTACACGGTCGACGGCGTCGTCCACTACTGCGTGGCCAACATGCCGGGCGCGGCCCCGCGCACCTCGTCGGACGCCCTGGGCAACGCCACCCTGCCGTTCGGCCTGGCCCTGGCCGACAAGGGTCTCGACGCCCTGGAGGACAACGTCCACCTGGCGCGCGGCCTCAACGTGCTGGGCGGCAAGTTGACCCACCCGGCCGTGGCCCAGGCCCTGGTCAAGGACTTCGTCGACCCGTTCGGCGTCTGGGGCGGCTCGAAGCTGTAACGACCCAACCTCCGTCATCCCGGAAGCCGCTTGCGCGGCTTTCGGGATGACGACGATCGTGGGGTTACAGCCCCGCCATTTCCTCGATCACCTTCAGCGCCGCTTCGCGCGGATCGTTGGCGGCGGTGATCGGGCGGCCGCAGACCAGGTGGCTGGCGCCGGCCTTCAGGGCGTCGGCCGGGGTCGCGGCGCGAGCCTGGTCGTTCTTGGCCGCCCAGAACGGGCGCACGCCCGGCGTCACCACCAGGAAGTCCGGACCGGCGATCTCGCGGGCCAGCGCCGCCTCGTGCGGCGAGGAGACGATGCCGTCGACGCCGCATTCGATGGCCTGGCGGATGCGCCGCTCGACCAGGGCGCGGGCGCTGAAGGCGTAACCCATCTCGATCAAATCGGCGTCGGTCAGGCTGGTCAGCACGGTGACGGCCAGGATCTTCAGGTCCGAGCCGGCCTTGGCCTTCACCGCCGCCTGCATCACCTGCGGCTCGGCGTGGACGGTCAGCAGGTCGCAGCCGGCCCCGGCCAGCACCCGGGCCGAGCGCTCCACCGTGGCGCCGATGTCGTGCAGCTTCCAATCGAGGAACACCTGCTTGCCGGCCTTCTTCAGGTCGCCGGCGAAGGCCATGCCGTCGGTGGCCAGGAGCTCCAGGCCGATCTTGTAGAACGAGGCGGCGTCGTCGATGCGCTCGACCATTTTCCGGGCGTCGGCGACCGTCGGCAGGTCCAGCGGGATGATCAGGCGCGGATCGGCGGTCATGGGCGGAGCTCCGGTGTTGGCGCGCGAGGCCGCATCGCTCTAGAGAGAGCGACGTTTCCCGCACGGTCATGAAGGTTGAGGACGTCGAATGAGCCAGGCCGAACTCGCCGTCAACTTCTTCGTCGCGCTGTTCGCCCTGATCGACCCGATCGGCAACGTGCCGCTGTTCGCCGCCGCCACCATCGGCGCGGCCTCGGCCGGCCGGCGGATGGTGGCCGTCTATATCGGCCTGTTCGTGCTGGCCTTCCTGGTGTTCTTCTACTTCACCGGGGTTTCCCTGCTGGAGTTCTTCGGCATCTCGATGCCGGCCTTCCGCATCGCCGGGGGCATCATCCTGTTCATCCTCGGCCTGGATATGGTGCGCGACGACTTCACCACCATGTTCGCCGACGCCGCCGAGGGCGAGACCGAGCCGCTGTCGGCGCGGGTCTACGCCAAGAAGCGGTTCGAGCGGCTGATCGTGCCGTTCGCCATGCCGCTGCTGATCGGCCCCGGCGCGATCTCGACCGTGATCATCTACGCCAGCGAGGCCAAGCACCTCGGTTTGGCCGGCATGGCCCTGGGCGTCGGCGTCATCGCGGCGGTGTCGGTGGTGCTGGTCGCCACCTTCTGGGCCGCGCCGGTGATCAGCAAGGTGTTGGGCCGCATCGGCATGAGCATCGTCGTGCGGGTGCTGGGCCTGATCCTCTGCGCCCTCGCGGTGCAGTTCGTCCTGATCGGCGTGGGCGACGCCACGCGCGGCCTGATCCGGGCCGACGCCAAGGCGCCGTACACGGCGGAGAAGTAGGTTTCAGGTACGGGGGCGGACTTGGTTTTCTGGTGGACTGGGCGAGGCTTCTTCTCGCTGCTTTTCCTGATCGGCGTGTTCGGCGTCTTTGGCGCGATCGTCAGCTTCACGGTCGGCGACGCGGCGTTTTCGGACGCGCCATGGCTCTGGGGCGTCGGGTGGATCCTGGCGGCGGTCGCCAACTGGATCGGCGGATCGCGCATCAACCGGCGCGCGCTCAATCCCTTCCGGGGTGATCTGCGCTATCGGCTGCTCTATCGGGCGCGAAACAAGTTCCTGTCCCTTCCCATGGAGGCCTGGTCGATCCCGGCCCTGGTCCTGGGCGTCGCCCTCTTCGTCCTTGGCCTGTTCTAGACCTTCCTGAACTTCCCGCCCTGGCTGGCGATCAGGGCTAGGGCCCATTCGTCGGGGATCAGCTTGGCCAGAACGGCGATGGCCTTGTTGGGCGTGCCGGTGACGCAGACCGGGCGGTTGGCCTCGGCGGCCTCGTAGCCGGCGGCGGCGACCTCGTCGGCGCCCAGCCACATCCAGGCCGGCAGGCTCTGGCTGACCTGGGCGCGGGTGCCGTTGACGTCGTGGAATTCCGACAGGGTGAAGCCGGGGCACAGGGCGCTGGCGTGCACGCCGTTGGCCAGGTTCTCCAGGTGCAGGCTCTGGGAGAACTTCACCAGGAAGCTCTTGGTCGCCGCATAGAGGGTGTGGCCGGCCGAACCGGGCGCTAGGCCGGCCAGCGAGGCGACGTTGACGATGCGCCCGAACCGGCGCTCGACCATGCCCGGCAACACCTTGTGGGTCATCTCGCAGACCGAGGTCAGCATCACCTGCAGGAAGGCCGACTGGTCGGCCCAGCTGGTCTTGTCGAAGGTTCCGGGCAGGCCGTAGCCGGCGTTGTTGACGAGGGCGTCGATGTCGCGGCCCTCGGCGGCGATCGCGGCCAGCACCGTATCCACGCCGCCCGGATCGGCCAGGTCGGCCGAGATGGCGTAGGCCTCGACCCCGAAGCGCATCCGGATCTCGGCCGCCAGGGCCTCGAGCCGGTCGAGCCGGCGGGCGGTCAGGGCCACGTCATAGCCGTGGCTGGCGTAGATGCGGGCGAAGGCGGCCCCGATGCCGGCGGAGGCGCCGGTGATCAGGGCGAGGCGGCGGGCCATGGAGTCGAAGGTCCTGCAAGCAAAGCGTCACAGGAGTCGAGCACGCCCGCCGATCCGGTTCAAGCGGGGCGGAGGAACGACCTGGGGGAGGGCGGGTCGGTCGTTCCTCCGCGAAGGCGCGCCCTTGGGGGAGGGGTAGGGCGCGCCTGATGCCTGAAGTCTTAGGCCGCGTCGCTCAGCGCCGGTTGGGCGCCGCGGGTCCAGCGGACGGCGGCCTCGGCCACGCGCACGCCCAGCAGGCGGGCGGTCTCGCGGTCGCCGGCCGGCGGGGTGATCTCCGGCGAGGCGTTGTCCGACTGGGCGGCGACGCCGACGAACGAGCCCACGCGGTTGATCGTCTCCGGACCGCGCTCAGCGGCGGTGACGGCCGGCGGAGGGACGCCGAGGTTGATCCAGTTCATGCCGTGCTGGGCGGCCAGGATCGTCAGGCTGGCCAGGGCGTGGCCCTTGTCGCCGGCGAAGCTGTGCGAGTTGGTGAAGCCCGCGGCCAGCTTGTCCTTCCAGGCGCCGGTGAAGAAGGCGGCCGAGGAGGCGTCGGCGAAGACTTTGAACACGCCCGAGACGTCGCCCATGTAGGTCGGCGCGCCGAACACGACGGCGTCGGCCTCGGTGATGGCGTCGAGGATCGGCTTGAAGTCCTGGCTGGCGCTTTCGATCGGCAGGACGACCGGGGTCTGGCCGGCGTCGCGGACGCCCTGGGCGACCTTGTCGGCGAGGACGGCGGTGTGGCCGTAGCCCGAGTGATAGACGATGGCGACCTTGGTGGTCATGGCGGTGGTCCCCTCAAGGAGAATGATGTTGTCCGAACAGAAACTGTATCGGTAGCGATTACTTAATAGCGCCCGCGGCCGGCGCCAGGGGATCAGCAACAATTTCGGGTGCAGTTTTTCTGCGGGAGGCTTTCAGGTGCGCTCAGGGGGGGGCGGCGCGTCTAGAAATCCGTCCTTCCCCGCGAAGGGGGTATGCTCGGAGGAAAAATCGGACCGGCGTGGGAGAAGCGTCCCGACGAGTCCTCAGGCGCTCTTCAGGACGGCCTCGCGCTCGGCCGGGTCGGCCAGCAGGTCGGCCACCGAGATGCGCGACAGGCGCTCGGCGGCGGCGGCGTCGGCGGCGATCAGGGCCGCGCGGACGGCGTCGGGAATGCGGGCCCCGACCGGGCAGCCCTTCACGCCGGGAGGCGCGGTGCCGAGGTTGGCGCAGCCGTGGACGGCCCGCAGCACGGTGTCGAGGGTGATGTCCTGGGCCGGCTTCAGCAGCCAGGCGCCGCCGTTGGCGCCGGCGCGCGCGCCGATCAGCCCCGCCTTGCCGAGCATGGCGGTGACGCGCCGCACCACCACCGGATTGGTGGGGACGGAGGCCGCGAGTTCGGCGCTGGCCACGGCGCGGTCGGGGCTGAAAGCCTCCTTGTGCGCCAGATAGGCCAGGGCGTGGGCGGCGACGGGGAACTTCTGACTGTCGGACATGATCTTCTGTTAAGTCCGGAACGTAAGGGGGGAACGCAAGCGTTGAAACAAAAACCGTAAAGGCGCGCGGCCAAGGTCGCGATTGAACCCGGATCGGATTGGGTGTATCGCGCGCCGCTTGATCGATATGGGGCTTCGCGCGAGATTTTCGAGGGCGCGGTCCCGGAGGGATTGAATGGCTTCCGAAGCCTCCGGCGTTTCGAACACTGAGAACGCCTCCGTCGCGGCGTGCGACATTCCCCAGCAAGCGGGTTCAAATGGTCACGGTCCCAAGGGCCATGGCACGTTCGCGCTCGCCCTGGGATCCGTCGGCGTCGTGTTCGGCGACATCGGCACCAGCCCGCTCTACGCCTTCAAGGAGGCGCTGCACACGGCGGCCGCCGACGGGGTGACCCGGGCGGAGATCCTCGGCGTGGTGTCGCTGGCCCTGTGGGCGCTGATCCTGGTCGTGACGATCAAGTACGTGCTGTTCATCATGCGCGCCGACAACAAGGGCGAAGGCGGCGTACTGTCGCTGATGGCCCTGGCCCAGC
This sequence comes from Caulobacter sp. 602-2, assembly GCF_011043625.1. GTDB lineage: Bacteria > Pseudomonadota > Alphaproteobacteria > Caulobacterales > Caulobacteraceae > Caulobacter. Next base: position 11,542 of record NZ_JAAKGT010000004.1, on the reverse strand, counting down.
GCGCCATGGGCCGTCGCACGGCCCTGGTGTTCGGCCTGGGCGTGATCGGGGCGGCGCTGTTCTACGGCGACGCGGTGATCACCCCGGCCATGTCGGTGCTGTCGGCGGTCGAGGGCCTGCGGACCATTCCCGCGCTCGAGCGCGGCATCACCACCGAGGTGGTGCTGCTGATCGCCACGGTGATGCTGCTGGGGCTGTTCTTCATCCAGAGCCGCGGCACGGCCAAGGTCGGCCAGCTGTTCGGACCGGTCTGCGCCCTGTGGTTCACCGTCATGGCGGTGCTGGGCGTCTACAACCTGCTGGCCCATCCCGGCGTGTTCCGCTCGATCAACCCCTACTACGCCGTCCATTTCCTGCAGCATCACGGCATGGCCGGCTTCATCGTGCTGGGCGCGGTGTTCCTGACCGTGACCGGGGCCGAGGCCCTGACCGCCGACATGGGCCACTTCGGCCGCTGGCCGATCCAGGCCGCCTGGCTGTTCTTCGTGCTGCCCTGCCTGGCGTTGAACTATCTGGGCCAGGGCGCCCTGGCGCTGAACACCCTGGTCGCCGCCGAGCAGTCGGGAACGCCGTTCCAGGAGCTCAACTGGTTCTTCGAGATGGCGCCCGACGTGCTGCGCCTGCCGCTGGTGATCCTGGCCGGCGCCGCCACCGTCATCGCCAGCCAGGCGGTGATCACCGGCGCCTTCTCGCTGACCCAGCAGGCCATCCAGCTGGGCCTCCTGCCGCGCATGGACGTGCGCCGCACCTCCGAGACCCAGTCGGGCCAGATCTTCGTGCCGCAGCTCAACACCATGCTGCTGCTGGGCGTGCTGGCGGTGATGTTCACCTTCAAGACCTCGTCGGCCATGGCCCACGCCTACGGCCTGGCGGTGACCGGCACGATGGTCGTCACGACCGCCATGGCCTTCATCGTCATGCGCCAGCTGTGGAAGTGGCAGCTGCCGGCGGCCCTGGCCTTCCTGCTGCCGTTCATGACGCTCGACCTGGTGTTCCTCAGCGCCAACGCCCTGCGCTTCTTCACCGGCGGCTGGCTGCCGGTGCTGATCGGCGCGGCCCTGTTCACCGTCATGGCCACCTGGGTGCGCGGCAGCCAGATCCTCAGCGAGAAGACCCGGCGCGACAGCGTGCCCCTGGCCGACCTGATGGAGATCCTGCGGGCCCGCGCGCCGCACCGCGCTCCCGGCACGGCGATCTTCCTGACCTCCGACCCGGACATGACCCCGGTCGCCCTCATGCACAATCTCAAGCACAACAAGGTGCTGCACGAGCGCAACGTGGTGCTGACCGTGCGCACGGCCGAGACGCCGCGCGTGCCCGAGGAGGATCGGATCAAGACCTTCAAGGTCAACGACGACTTCAAGAAGGTCGAGATCTACTACGGCTTCATGGAAAGCCCGAACGTGCCCAAGGCGCTGGCGCTGCTGCGCAAGCAGCAGGGGCTGAAGTTCGACATCATGGCCACCAGCTTCTTCCTGGGCCGGCGCTCGATCGTGCCGTCGGCCAATTCGGGCATGCCGCTCTGGCAGGACCGGCTGTACATCTTCCTGATGAAGAACGCGGCCAACCCCACCGACTTCTTCAAGATCCCGCCTGGCCGCGTCGTCGAGCTCGGCGCTCAGGTAACCGTGTAAGGCTGACCGCGTAGATGGATATTCTCGGCGTCATCGGCGACGTGCTCTGGATCCTGGCCCTGTCGATCATGGCCGGGGCCTCGCGCATGGCCTGGAGCAAGATCCCCAAGGGCGAGGCCACCCCGGTGGCCTGGTCGCCCAAGGGCGACACCCTGCTGCGCCTGCCGCGGGGACCGGCCCTGGTGCTGCTGCCGGCCGGCGCCTTCGCCATCAGCCTCTACCTGCTGGTCGAGAGCCGCCAGGCCGACGAGCTGACGATGTCGATCATCATGCTGGGTCTGCGCGCCACCCTGGCGGCGATCTTCGCGGTCATCCACCTGACCCAGGTGCGGCGGGCGCTGAACCAGCTGGCCCAGGAGGGCAAGATCCGGCTGTGAGGGTCTTCAGGCGTTAGTCGGACCGTCGGCCCCTCTGGACGCGCCGCGCCGTTGAGGTGAACGTTGAGCAACCTCAAGTGGATCGATCGATGCGCTTCGCCCTCGCCCTTGCCGTGCTCGCTCTGCCTGGTCTTGCTTTTGCTCAGGCCGTCCTGCCCTCGACGCCCGCGGGCGAGGCGGCCAGGGCCTATCTGGAGGCGCTGAACGCTCGCGACCGGGCAACCGCGGCGGCGTTCATCAAGGATCGTTTCCCCACATCACCGATCGACGGCGACGGCTTTGTGGGCTTCGGGCGCCAGGTCGGCGGCTTCGACCTCGTGCGTGTCGAGACAGCGACGCCGACCACCCTGACGGCCCTGGTGCGCGAACGCTACGGCGAGGGCTACGCCCGGCTCGAGATCCAGACCGACCCAGCCGCGCCCGGCCAGATCAAGAGGCTGGACGCGCGGGTCATGCCGCGCCCCGCGGAAATTCCCGCTGATCCGCGTCTCGACGACGCCGCCCTGGCCAAAGCCGTGGCCGACAAGCTGGCCCTCATGGGCGAGGACTATTCGGGCGTGGTGCTGATAGCCCGTAGGGGCAAGCCCTTCGCTGTCTTCGCCCAGGGCTTGGCCGACCGCGAGCGCAAGATCCCGATCACCCAGGCGACAAGGTTCCGGGTCGGCTCGATGAACAAGATGCACACCGCCGTCGCGGTGATGCAGCTGGCTGAGGCGGGCAAGCTGGACCTCCAGGCGCCGCTGGCCGCCTATCTGAAGGACTATCCGAACGTCGATTGGGCGCGGAAGGTCACGCTGCACCAGCTGCTGACCCATACCGGAGGCGCGGGCGACTTCTTCGGCCCCGAGTACGACAAGAACCGCGACACCCTGCGCACGCTGCAGGACTACGTCGTCCTCCATGGCGCGCGGTCCCCGACCTTCGAGCCGGGCGCCAAGTGGGAGTACGCCAACTACGGCTACATCCTGCTGGGCCGGGTGATCGAGGTCGTCTCCGGCCAGAGCTACTACGAGTATGTGGCCGACCATATCTTCAAGCCGGCGGGCATGACTGGCAGTGGTTTCGAGCCTGAGACGACAGCCGTGCCGGATCGCGCCGTGGCCTACGAGCATGTCGGTGACGCCTACAAGCCGGCCGGCGGTCTGCCGTGGCGCGGGACCTCGGCGGGCGGCGGCTATTCGACGGCCGAGGACTTCCTGAAGTTCGCGGCGGCGCTTTATGACGGCCGCCTGCTGGACGCAGCCCATCTCAAGCTGATGACCAGCCCCCAGGCCGAGGACGGGCGCGGGGGCAAGTACGGCTATGGCCTCTTCATCCGAACCGCCGAGCCGCCGATGGTTGCTCACGGCGGCGGCGCGGCGGGGATGAATGGCGACTTGCGGATTCTAGACGGAGGCGAAGGGGTGATCGTTACGCTCAGCAACGTCGCCCCGCCGTTCCTGGCCGGGCGCATCAGTCAGTTCGTGGCGGAGCGGTTCTCGCCCCAGGGCGAGCGAAGGCCCGCAATCCGCCCTTAGCCGGCGCCGATCCGGCTGCTTGGGCGCGGGCCGTCGGTGGCGGTGGATGTTCCTGGCTCCCGGGCGGGAATGATGGGTGTTGATAGTTGATCAGGAGCCTGTTGTTTCCCTCGTCGCAAAAGCGCGCTAAACGCCCCGCGACTTTGTGTTTTCGCCTTCGACAAGGACCCCCGACATGGCCCAGAAGCCCGTCAAGAAGGTCGTGCTCGCCTATTCGGGCGGCCTCGACACCTCGATCATCCTCAAGTGGCTGCAGACCGAGTACGGCGCTGAAGTCGTGACCTTCACCGCCGATCTCGGCCAGGGCGAAGAGATCGAGCCGGCCCGCGCCAAGGCCCTGGCCGCCGGCGTGAAGCCCGAGAACATCTTCATCGAAGACGTGCGCGAGGAGTTCGTGCGTGACTTCGTGTTCCCGATGTTCCGCGCCAACACGGTCTATGAAGGCCAGTACCTGCTCGGCACCTCGATCGCCCGTCCGCTGATCGCCAAGCGCCAGATCGAGATCGCCCGCCAGGTCGGCGCCGACGCCGTCAGCCACGGCGCCACCGGCAAGGGCAACGACCAGGTCCGCTTCGAGCTCGGCTACTACGGCCTCGAGCCCGACATCACCGTGATCGCCCCCTGGCGCGAATGGGACTTCAAGTCCCGCGAGGCCCTGCTGGACTTCGCCGAGAAGCACCAGATCCAGATCACCAAGGACAAGCGCGGCGAAGCCCCGTTCAGCGTCGACGCCAACCTGCTGCACTCCTCGTCGGAAGGTAAGGTCCTGGAAGACCCGGCGGTCGAGGCCCCCGAGTTCGTCCACATGCGCACGATCGCTCCCGAGGATGCGCCGGACCAGCCGACGATCATCACCATCGACTTCGAGAAGGGCGACCCGGTCGCCATCGACGGCGTGGCGATGAGCCCGGCCACCCTGCTGACCAAGCTGAACGAGCTGGGCCGCGACAACGGCATCGGCCGTCTCGACCTGGTCGAGAACCGCTTCGTCGGCATGAAGTCGCGCGGCGTCTACGAGACCCCGGGCGGCACCATCCTGCTGGCCGCCCACCGCGGCATCGAGAGCATCACGCTCGACCGCGGCGCCATGCACCTGAAGGACGAGCTGATGCCGAAGTACGCTTCGCTCGTCTACAACGGCTTCTGGTTCTCGCCCGAGCGCGAGATGCTGCAGGCCGCCATCGACTACAGCCAGACCAAGGTGTCGGGCCAGGTTCGCGTGAAGCTCTACAAGGGCAATGTCACGGTCATCGGCCGCACCAGCCCCTACTCGCTGTACGACCAGGACCTGGTCACCTTCGAAGAGGGCAAGGTCGCCTACGATCACCGCGACGCCGGCGGCTTCATCAAGCTCAACGCCCTGCGCCTGCGCGTGCTGGCCAAGCGCGACCAGCGCGGCTGAGGCGCATCGCCGCTTCGATAGGAACGAGCCCCGCCGGAAACGGCGGGGCTTTTTCTTTGGTCGCCTAGAGGGCGTGGCAGCCGTGAACCGAGACATAGGTGGTGTCGACGCGCCAGCGGCCGCCTTTCTCGCGGTACATGAACCAAAGCCCGCATTGGACTTCGAGCGCGGCGTAGTCGCCGTCGGCGTTGATGGCGACCCGGCTGAACGCGTAGCCCTCGTCGGCCAGCCGAGGGCGCAGGCCCTGGCAGCTCCACAAGGTGGCGCGACGCTGTTTCCGCCTGGCGTCGGCGAGGGTCGCGCGGCGATCGGTGAACATGCCGTCCAGCGGCGCGGGATCGGCGACATCCTGCACGGGACCGGTGATCGACCTGGCCAGGCGCTCTATCACCGCGCATTCGGCGGGGTCAGCGACCGCCAAGGGCTGGCCGCTGGCGGTCCTTGCCGGAGAATGGACGCAGCCGCTGGCCGTCAGGGCGACGGCGAGAAGCGCCAGGTGCGCGGCGCGAACCATGCCGTGGTCGTCAGCTCGCCGCCGTCTCGGTGGTCGGCTGCACCAGGTTGGGCGCGATGTTGACGCCGGTCTTGTTGTAGACCACCCAGCCGATGACCTTGAACACGGTGTTCAGCAGGGTCTGGCCCAGCGCCAGGGTCATGAACTTCGTGAACTGGATGGTCTGGTTGAAGGCCAGTTCCTGGTTGTGAAGGATCATGTCGGCCGCTTCGGGCGTGATCTGGTGATTGGCCAGGGCCGTGCGGGTCTGGATGGTCGCTTCGGCCAGGCTGCGGAGATAGCCCGGCACCACGGCCTTGTTGGCGTTCCACCAGTCGGTGGCGGTGTCGCCCAGCTGCTGTTCCAGCACCGAGACCAGGCTGTCGACGTCGTCGATCTGCAGGGTGGAAAAGTCGGTCGTCATCGGGCGCCGGGCCTCACTTCATGGCGGTGACGGCCTTGGCCGCCTGATCGCAGCTGACCATCATCGCGGTGGTCGCGCCGGTGTTGGGGACGATCCCCTGGAGCTGATGCAGCTGGGCCAGGCCCTGGACCTGGGCGCTGCAGCCCTTGATCAGAGACACCTCGATGTCGATGGCCTTCTGGGCCGGCTTGGCGGCGTAGGGCTGGGAGGCGGCGCGCACGGCCGCCACGGCCAGCGCGGCCTGGATGTCGGCGTAGGACTCGATCTTGCCGGGATAGGTGGACTTGTCGACGTAGAGGCCCATCTCGGCCTCGGCCGCCAGCTTGGCGACGCCCTCGTAGGCGGTGGTGATCTTGCTATCGAGGGTGGGGTCATACGGCGGGGCGAACACCGCGCAGCCGCCGAGCGTCAGAGTGCAGGCCAGGGCGATCGCCGGCCGTCGCATGGTCTCGAACATGGTCCCTCCCGAAGGCCGCCAAGGTGGCGCCGCTTCGGGAGGGTCTCAAGCTCAAAGTTGAGCGATGTCGGCGCGCTTCCTTTGCGCGAGCATCAGCCGTCGCAACCGGTCGGCGGGCCCTCGGCCTGGGAGGCGGCGATCTCGGCCTTGGCCTTCTCGAGGTCGGCGGCGAAGGCCGGGTCGGCATGCAGCCGCGAGACCATCACCCCGCCCAGCAGGCGGCCGGCCTCCAGGTCGCTGGGGAAGTGCACGCCGCAGATCACCCGGCTGTCGCCGAACTCGCGTCCGCGGGCGGTGATCTGGGCGGCGCGGTCGGGCACCAGCTCCGCCAGCACAAGGCCCCACGACCAGCCGATCAGCGCATGGCCGGACGGATAGGAGCCCTCGGTCTCGATCCACTTCTCGCGCGGCACGCAGATCGGCTTGCTGTTGCCCACCGGCGGGCGCGGGCGCGAGAAGGCCTGCTTGGCCGGGCGATAGATGGTGCCGGCGTCGTCGGTCATGCGCAGCAGCAGGTTGGCCAGGGTCGGGGTCTTCTCCGGGCTGATCGTCACCTTGGCGGCGCAGGAGAAGCTCTTGAAGCCGCCCGCCCCCGAAAGGTCGGCGTCGGCGATCGCCTTGTCCCAGGCCGGCGTGCCGGCCAGCTTTCGCGTGTCGTCATAGGCGGCGCGGTCGGCCTTGCCGCGCGGCGAGTTCGGAGCCGGGGGCGGGCCGACGATGTCCGGGGCGTCGAACGGCTCGGCCAGGGTCAGGTAGCCCTTCGGCGGCTTCGTCCAGGTCGTCGACCCGCCGGCCTGGGCGTAGGTCTTGGCCGGCGCCTGGCCCGACAAGGGCGCGCAGGCGGCCAGCAGCAATGCGGCGGAAATGGGGGCGGAGGCGAAGGCGAGCGAGGAAAAACGCATCATGGAAAGCCCGAAGTGAGGTCGTCTGGACACAGAGCGAGACGACTTGGCTGCGTCAAGAGAAAGCGGATTGACGCGAGGATATGTTATTTCATAACGCAATCTTTGCCGCTCCCCCGGCAAGTTGGGAAATTCCGTCCATGACCCGTTCCATGGTCCGTCGCCAGGCGCTCGCCGCCGCCAGCCTCCTGGCCCTCGCCGCCGCCGCGCCCGCCTGGGCCGCCGACACCGCCGCCCCGCCCGCCGCCGACACCGATCCGGCCAACGCGGTCTCGCAGGTGGTGGTGACCGCCGCCCCCTACGCCGTCTCGCTCGACACCGTGACCAGCAGCGTCAACGTCGTCACCCGCGACAAGCTCGACGTCGCCCCGCCGGCCGGCCTCGGCGACGTGCTGAACGGCCTGCCGGGCCTGCGCTCCACCTTCTACGGCCCCGGCGCCTCGCGCCCGGTGATCCGCGGCCTGTCTGGCCCGCGGGTGATGGTGCTGCAGAACGGCGTCGGCCAGGTCGACGCCTCGGCCCTGTCGCCCGACCACGCGGTGGCTTCCGACCCGGCCGAAGCCTCGCGCATCGAGGTGCTGCGCGGTCCCTCGACCCTGGCCTATGGCGGTTCGGGCATCGGCGGCGTGGTCAATATGCTCGACGAGCGCGTGCCGTCCACCCGCGCCAGCGCGCCGGTCGAAGGCCGTGTCGCCGGCTCGATGTCCAGCGTCGACAGCGGCTGGGGCGTCAGCGGCGCGGCCAAGTTCAACGCCGGCCCGCTGGTGTTCGCGGTCGACGCCGTGCACCGCGAAAGCGACGACTACGACGTGCCGGTGGCTCCGGTCTCCTCGCGCCTGGCCGCCCGCGACGGCCTGACCGTCGACCCGGAAAAGACCGTGCGCAACACCGACGTCGAGATGGACGCCTATGGCGCGGGCGTCTCCTACGTGCACGACCGCGGCTTCGTCGGCCTGTCGGTCAAGCGCACCGACACCACCTACGGCGTGCCCTACCAGCAGATCCTGTCGCCCATCGACCCGGACGCCGAGGGCCCCGTCTCGATCCACCTGCAGCAGACCCGCTACGACCTGCGCGGCGAGCAGGAGCTCGACACGCCGTGGTTCGAGAAGGTGCGCGTCTCGATCGGCCACGCCGACTACCAGCACGCCGAGGTCAGCGTCGAGGACGGCGAGGTCGGCACCCGCTTCCTGTCCGACGGCACCGAGGGCCGGGTCGAGCTCGTCCACCGCGAGCACGACGGCCACCAGGGCGCCATCGGCTTCCAGGCCCTGACCCGCAGCTTCGAGGCGATCGGCGACGAGGCCTTCGTGCCCAGCGTCGACATCAAGGAGTACGGCGTCTTCACCCTGCAGCGCTTCGATCGCGGCGACTGGGGCGTGGACGCGGGCCTGCGCTTCGACACCCGCTCGCTGGAGACGGCGACCCAGAAGCGCGACTTCGACAACGTCTCGGCGTCGCTGGGCGTGTTCTACAAGCCCGCCGAGCACCAGTTCTACGCCCTGACCCTGTCGCGCAACGGCCGCGCGCCCACCGAGTTCGAGCTGTTCGCCGACGGCCCGCACCCGGGCACCGGCGGCTACGAGAAGGGCGACGACAGCCTGGATTCCGAGACCGTCACCTCGCTGGAGGCCACCTACCGCTGGACCGGTCCGCGCCTGCGCGTGGAAGGCCACCTGTGGGGCGCCTGGTACGACAACTTCATCGAGGAGGCTCCGACCGGCGAGATCGAGGACAGCCTGCCGGTGTTCCAGTACTTCCAGACCGGCGCCAAGTTCCACGGCGCCGAGCTGGAGGTCGGCTACGACGCCTGGCGCGGCAAGGACCAGTCGATCCGCCTGGAAGGCGTGGCCGACTATGTGCGCGGCGAGACCGATCTTGGCGTGCCCGCGCGCGTGCCGCCGTGGTCGCTGACCGGCCGGGCGATCTGGAGCGCCTCGAACGTCGAGGCCGAACTGGAAGTGCGTCACGTGGCCGAGCAGGACCGGGTGGCGACCTTCGAGCTGCCGACCGACGCCTACACCACCGTGAACCTGCGCGTGACGATCAAGCCCTTCGACGACAAGCCGCTGCGCTGGTTCGTCGACGGCCGCAACCTGACCAACGAGGAGGTGCGCGAGCACGCCTCGTTCCTGAAGGACATCGCGCCCTCGCCGGGCCGGTCGATCCGCACCGGGATCGCCTGGAAGTTCTAGGGCCGAAGGCCCCGCGGCTCTCGCTTCGGACGCGAGAGTCGCGGGGGCGATTCTCCGTCTGGACGTGTCGATTGCCGGGATATCGCAGATCGGCTAGAAGCGCTGACCACCTCAAGGCCGCCTAGAGCGATAGAGCGTCCGTTCTTTCAGCCCTGCTTGTAGAGCTTCTTATGGAAACGACCCAGTCCGCCGGCGGCATCACCGGCAACGTTCTCTTCTACTCGACGCCCGAACCGCTGAACCGCGATCAGCACGGCAAGCTGGCGCTCGTCCACCAGGACAAGCCCTACGCCTTCGCCGCGGCCGGCACGGCCGTGCCGCTGACCGTGACCGAGTTCGGTCCGGCCGGCCTGTCCTACCCGATCATCTTCGCCGGCGACGAGCGCACCCCGCTGGCCGTGATGGGCCTGAACCAGGGCGAGAACCTGTTCATCCACGCCGACGGCTCGACCGAAATCGGCGTCTACATCCCGGCCTATGTCCGCCGCTATCCGTTCGTGCTGGCCAATGACGACGCGCAAGGCCGGATGATCGTCTGCATCGACCGCGCCTCGAGCCTGCTGTCGGAAGCCGGCGAGACCCCGCTGTTCGACGCCAAGGGCGAGCCGACCGAATACACCCAGAACTGCATCAAGTTCTGCGACGACTTCGAAGTCGAACGCCGCCGCACCGACTCGTTCGTGCAGCTGCTGAAGGACAACGACCTCTTCGAACTGAAGACCGCCACCTACACGCCGGCCGGTCCGGACGGTCAGCCAGGCGAGCCGCAGACCGTGGCCGAGTACTACGGCGTCTCGGAAGAGAAGCTGAACGCCCTGCCGGTCGAGAAGCTGAAGGAACTTCAGGCTTCGGGCGCCCTGGCCCAGATCTACGCGCACCTGGTGTCGCTGGTCGGTTGGGATCGCCTGATCGCCATCACCATGTTCCGCCAGTCGCAGGCCCCGGCCGCCAACCTCAACTGAGGTTCGCGCTAGGGACGACCCTGGGAACAAAGAAAGAGGGCGGCGGATCGCAGGATCCGCCGCCCTTTTCATTTGGACGGGCTCTTTGTGTGGTGCGCCTCTAGTGCACCGACACCGGCGCCAGTTCGTGGGCCAGGGCGGCGGCCACGGCCGCGTCGCGGTCGGTCAGCACCGCCAGGCGGGCGCCGTCGGCCCGGCATACCGCATACAGCGTCTGGTCGGGCGCCAGGTCGAAGTCCTCCACGCCCTCGGGGGCGTCGGCGAGAATCTCGGCGGCCTTGATCGGGCGCACATAGACGAGGTCGGGCGCGCCCAGCGCGGCGAAGGCCTCGGTCGAGAAGAACGGCGTGTGCGAATTGGGCGTCATGTGACCACCTCCTTCGATAGGGGAACGCTCCGAAGTCCCTGCGGTTCAGGCAGGAGAGCGTGAGTGTTGTTTCGGGCCTCAGCCCTGCGAGCGGATGGGGATGCGCCTGACCTGGCGCTCGGGCGGCGGGCGGGCGACGTCGACATGCAGCAGGCCGTGTTCGAGCGTGGCGGCCGAAACCTCCATGCCTTCGGCCAGGACGAAGGTGCGCACGAACCCGCGGGCGGCGATTCCCCGGTGCAGATAGGCGCGGTCGGCGTCGGCGCGGGTGTCGCCGTCGCGGCGTCCGGCCACCACCAGCTGGCCGCCCTCGACGGTGACCTGCAGCTGGTCGGGAGAGAAGCCGGCCACGGCCAGGGTGATGCGCACGCCCTCGTCGGTCTGTTCGACATTATAGGGCGGATAGCTTTCACCGGCGGCCTTGGCGGCGCGCTCGATCAGGTCTCGGGTGTGTTCGAAGCCCAGCAGGAAGGGGCTGTCGAACAGGATCGTCCGGGTCATGCGAAGTCCTTACGCATCAAAGCGACTTCGTTCGCGGAGGTCCGGAGCCCTGCAGCGGCGCCCCGGTCCGCGATCGTAGGCTTGAAGTGGCGACGCCGGGGGCGGGGTTCAAGGCATAGATAGGAGAGGGAGGGGCGGCGCGACCGTCCGTCGCGGCGCCAAAACACCAGACCTAACATCAGACCTGTGGATGCGTGCGGGTTGGCGCTTGTCATCATCCGGTCACGGGCCTATATGCGCTCCTCCTCGGAACGGCGCTGACGAAGACGCTCGGAACCGGGGCCGAAAGGCCCTTGCTTCGGTTGGATCTC
>NZ_JAAKGT010000033.1 GCF_011043625.1 Caulobacter sp. 602-2 | reverse complement strand
TGCGGCCTGCACGCCGAGGCCTTCAGCGCCGCCGAGGTGCTGCACGGCCCCATGGCCCTGGTCAAGGACGGCTTCCCGGCCCTGGTGCTGGCCCAGCACGACGAGACCTACGCCCCCACCCTGGCCATGGCCCAGGGCCTGGCCGAGCGCGGCGCGACCGTGCTGCTGGCCGGCGGGAGCGCCAGCGGCGCGACCACTCTTCCGACAGCCCTGCCGACGGGCGCCGGCCATCCGGTGCTGGAGCCGATCCTGGCCGTGCAGAGCTTCTACCGCATGGCCGCGGGCCTGTCGGTGGCGCGCGGCTACGATCCCGACCGCCCGCCGCACCTCAACAAGGTGACCAAGACCGTCTGATGCCCGTCACCGCTCTCACCAACGCCGCCGTCATGACGCCCGCCGGCGTCGTCGACGGCCAGGCCCTGCTGATCGACGGGGCGACCATCGTCGGCCTGGTCGACCGCGCACGGATCCCGGCCGGGGCCGTGGTCGAGGACCTGGTCGGCGGCCTGCTGGTTCCCGGCTTCATCGACACCCAGGTCAACGGCGGCGGCGGGGTGCTGTTCAACGACGCGCCGACGGTGGAGACCATCGCCGCCATCGGCGCGGCCCACCGCCCGTTCGGCACCACCGGCTTCCTGCCCACCCTGATCAGCGACGACCTCGACGTCGTCGACGCGGCCATGCGGGC
>NZ_JAAKGT010000032.1 GCF_011043625.1 Caulobacter sp. 602-2 | reverse complement strand
CTGATCCTGAAGATCGTCGACGAGGCCGACTTCTTCGAGATCTCCAGCGAGTGGGCCAGGAACATCGTCTGCGGCTTCGCCCGCATGGACGGCCAGACGGTCGGGATCGTCGCCAACCAGCCGCAGGTGCTGGCCGGGGTGCTCGACATCGACAGCTCCCGCAAGGCCGCCCGCTTCGTGCGCTTCTGCGACGCCTTCGAGATCCCGATCGTCACCCTGGTCGACGTGCCGGGCTTCATGCCGGGCACCAAGCAGGAGTACGGCGGCCTGATCAAGCACGGCGCCAAGCTGCTCTTCGCCTATGCCGAGGCCACCGTGCCCAAGGTGACCCTGATCACCCGCAAGGCCTATGGCGGGGCCTATGACGTGATGAGCTCCAAGCACCTGCGCGGCGACTTCAACTACGCCTGGCCCACCGCCGAGATCGCGGTGATGGGCGCCAAGGGCGCGGTCGAGATCATCTTCCGCCAGGAGGCCAAGGACCCGCAGGCGCTCGCCGCCCGCGAGGCCGAATACAAGGACCGCTTCGCCAACCCGTTCGTCGCCGCCTCACGCGGTTATGTCGACGACGTCATCATGCCCCACGGCACCCGCAAGCGCATCGTCCGGGCGTTGCACTCGCTCAAGGGCAAGGTGCTCACCAACCCGACCAAGAAGCACGACAACATCCCGCTGTGAGCCAGCGAACCTCCCCCTATGGGGGAGGCGGCCGAAGGCCGGTGGGGGGCCGGTTTCAGCTTCCGAGACCTCGGCCGATGTCGAAATTACTCCCCCCACCGATCGCTT
>NZ_JAAKGT010000031.1 GCF_011043625.1 Caulobacter sp. 602-2 | reverse complement strand
TGGTCGGGCTTCGAGAAGGCGCTGGCGGGTCTTCGCGAGGATGGGCCGGGACGTCCGGGCTATCGGCCAGTTCTGCTGTTCAAGGCGCTGCTGCTGCAGGCCTGGTACGGCCTGTCGGACGCGGAGCTGGAGTTTCGGCTGGGCGACAGCCTGTCGTTCAGCCGGTTCGTGGGGCTGAGCCTGGAGGACGAGGTTCCCGACCACACGACGCTGTGCCGGTTCCGCAATCGACTGGTGAGCCAGCGGCTGCTGGAGCGCCTGTTCGACGAGTTGGACCGCCAGCTGGAAGGCGCGGGCCTGGTGCTCAAGCAGGGCGCGATGCTGGACGCCACCCTGATCGAGGCGGCCACGCCGCGCCCCCGGGGCGGCCAGGAGGCCCTGGCCCAGGCCAGAGACCCCGACGCGGCTTTCGCCAAGCACAAGGGCAAGCCCGGCTCGACCTACGGCTACAAGGCCCATGTGAACGTGGACCAGGGCTCGGGCCTGGTGCGGGCGGTGCTCACCACCCCCGCCAACGTCAACGACACCGTCCCGGCCGACGCCCTGATCCGGGGCGACGAGGCGGCGGTCTATGCCGACAAGGCCTATGACACCCACGCTCGCCGCGCCCGGCTCAAGCAGGCCGGCGTGAAGCCCAGACTGATGCGACGGCCCAACCGCTATCATCCCTTGAGCGATCGTCAGAAACGCTTCAACGACCTGATCGCCCGTCGTCGCGCCGCCGTGGAGACCACCTTCGCCACCTGGAAGCGCCGCATGGGCCTGACGAGGATCCGCTATCTGGGCCTGGCCAAGGCCGGCGGCCAGGTGCTGCTCACCGCCATGGCCTTCAACCTGCGCCGCGCCGCCGTCCTGACGGCCTGACCACGCCACCCATCCGTCCAGATCGCCCCAAGTCCCCCCTCC
>NZ_JAAKGT010000030.1 GCF_011043625.1 Caulobacter sp. 602-2 | reverse complement strand
CTGGTGTTCACCACCCTGGTGGCCGGCATCGCCCACATGGAGGACGCCGCCGCGGTGGGCCGCATCGGCGCCAAGACCCTGGGCTGGTTCATCGGCGCCTCGGCCGTGTCGCTGGTGCTGGGCCTCTTGATGGTCCACCTGCTGCAGCCGGGCCACGGCCTGCACCTGGTGGAAGCCGCCGTCTCCACCAAGCCGGCCGCCACCACCGAGGCCTTCACCCTGAAGGGCTTCATCACCCACCTGGTGCCGACCTCTATCTTCGACGCCATGGCCAAGAACGAGATCCTGCAGATCGTGGTGTTCTCGCTTTTCGTCGGCACCGCCGTGGCCGCGCTCGACGACAAGGCCCCGCAGGTGCTGCACCTGGTCGAGCAGTGCGCCCAGATCATGCTGAAGGTCACCGGCTTCGTCATGAAGCTGGCCCCGCTGGCCATCTTCGCGGCCCTGGCCTCGACCATCGCCACCCAAGGCCTGGCCATGCTGGGCACCTACGCCAAGTTCGTGCTGGGCTTCTACGGCGCCATGGCCACCCTGTGGGCCCTGCTGTTCCTGGCCGCCTTCGTGGTGCTGGGCAAGCGCGCCGTGCCGCTGTTCGGCGTCATCCGCGAGCCGGCCCTGCTGGCCTTCTCGACCGCTTCTTCCGAAGCCGCCTACCCGCGCATCCTCGACAGCCTGCCCAAGGTGGGCGTGCGCCGCCGCATCGTCTCGTTCGTCCTGCCGCTGGGCTATTCGTTCAATCTCGACGGCTCGATGCTCTACTGCACCTTCGCCACCATGTTCATCATGCAGGCGCACGGCGTGCACCTGACCATCCAGCAGCAGATCTTCATGCTGCTGCTCCTGATGGTCACCTCCAAGGGCATCGCCGGCGTGCCGCGCGCCTCGCTCGTCGTGATCATGGCCACCCTCACCTATTTCGGCCTGCCCGAGGCCTGGATCGCCCTGGTCCTCGGCGTCGACCACCTGCTCGACATGGGCCGCTCGGCCACCAACGTCGTCGGCAACTCGGTCGCCGCCGCCGTCGTCGCCAAGTGGGAGGGCGAG
>NZ_JAAKGT010000029.1 GCF_011043625.1 Caulobacter sp. 602-2 | reverse complement strand
GCCTTGTCCCAGCGGGCGACGACGACGGTGGCGACGGCGTTGCCGATGAAGTTGGTCAGCGAGCGGCACTCGCTCATGAAGCGGTCGACGCCGAGGATCAGGGCCATGCCGGCGACGGGGACGCTGGGAACGACCGAGAGGGTTGCGGCCAGGGTGATGAAGCCCGCGCCGGTGACGCCGGCCGCGCCCTTGGACGACAGCATGGCCACGCCCAGCAGGGCCAGCTGGTCGCCCAGCGACAGGTGCACGCCGGTGGCCTGGGCGATGAACAGGGCCGCCAGGGTCATGTAGATGTTGGTGCCGTCGAGATTGAACGAGTAGCCGAGGGGCACGACCAGGCCCACGACCGGCTTGGCGCAGCCGGCCTTCTCCATCTTCTCCATCAGGCTGGGCAGGGCCGATTCCGAGGAGCTGGTGCCCAGCACCAGCAGGAGCTCGCTCTTGAGGTAGCGCAGCAGCTTGAGGATCGAGAAGCCGTTGAAGCGGGCCACCGCGCCCAGCACCACCAGCACGAAGATCGCCGAGGTGGCGTAGAAGGTGCCCACCAGGGCGGCCAGGTTGATCACCGAGCCGATGCCGTACTTGCCGATGGTGAAGGCGAAGGCCCCGAAGGCGCCGACGGGGGCGGCCTTCATCAGGATGGCCACCAGCTTGAAGAAGGCGTGGGCGGTGGCTTCCAGGAGGTCGATCACCGGCTGGCCGCGATCGCCGACCAGGGCCAGAGCGATGCCGAAGGTCACCGAGAAGAACAGCACCTGCAGGATCTCGCCCTCGGCGAAGGCCCCGGCCACGGTGGCGGGGATGATGTGCAGCAGGAAGCCGACGATGGTGGTCTCGTGGGCTTTCGCCGCATAGTCGGCGATCTTGTCGCTGTGCAGGCTGGCCGGGTCGACGTTCATGCCCGCGCCCGGCTGGACTACGTTGGCCACGATCAGGCCGACGATCAGGGCCAGGGTCGAGAAGGTCAGGAAGTAGGCGAAGGCCTTCAAGGCCACCCGTCCGAAGCGTCCCAGGTCGCGCATGCCGGCGATGCCGGTGACCACGGTCAGGAAGATCACCGGGGCGATGACCATCTTGACCAGCTTGATGAAGGCGTCGCCCAGCGGCTTCAGGTCGGCCCCGAACTTGGGCCAGAAATG
>NZ_JAAKGT010000003.1 GCF_011043625.1 Caulobacter sp. 602-2 | reverse complement strand
ACTCCCGCAGGCGAATTGAAGGTCGATACGGTCGTGTCGGCCTTTTTTGACGTCCGCGTTTACCACCCATAGTGGTATTTTGGCGACAGGCGGGCCGCCGCGCGCGAATTTTTCTGGCCTGTGGCCGCCTCCCGTCCATATTCTCCGTGCAAAGGCCATAGCGCGTGCCGCAGTTTTGCGTCATGAGTTGCTGTGGAAGGACGCGGGCCGGCAATTGGCCCGTCGATTGAGGTTTTGAGGATAAGATGGCGAACGGTGTCGTTAAGTGGTTCAACCCGGCCAAGGGCTTTGGCTTCATTCAGCCCGAGGACGGCGGCCAGGACGTGTTCGTCCACATCGCCGCGGTTGAACGTTCGGGCCTGTCGGGCCTGAACGAAGGCGATCAAGTGGCTTATGAGCTGGAAGAGGACCGCCGCTCGGGCAAGACCTCGGCCGGCAACCTGCGTGTGACCGGCCATGGCGCCGCTCCGGCCGGCGGCGCTCCGCGTCGTCCGCAACGCAGCTTCGACGCCCCGCGCGGCGGCGGCTACGGCGGCGGCGGCGGCACCGGCGAAGCCGGTACGGGCGTCGTGAAGTGGTTCAACAGCACCAAGGGCTTCGGCTTCATCCAGCCGGACAACGGCGGTGGCGACATCTTCGTGCACATCTCGGCCGTCGAGCGTGCGGGCCTGCGCGGCCTGAACGAAGGCCAGCAAGTCGGCTACGAGCTGGAGCAAGACCGTCGCTCGGGCAAGACCTCGGCCGGCAATCTGCGCATCCTCTAAGCCTCACGCGCGCCGATCGCTCGCGGTCGGCGCCTGACGCCTGAATGCAAGAAGGCCCCGCTGGGGCCTCCGTCATCCTGGGATGGCTGGAGGCTCCGGCGGGGCCTTTTCGCGTTCTGCGGTCTCGACTGAAGTCCCCGGCGGCCAAAGCCGCCGGGAGACCGGATCAGAGGCCCTGGGCGGCGGCGCGCTCGGCGGCGGCCTGGTTCACAGCCAGGGCGGTCATGTTGACGATGCCGCGGGCCGTGACGCTGGGCGTCAGCACGTGCACCGGGCGGCTCATGCCCAGCAGGATCGGGCCGACCAGCAGGGCCTCGGTGGCGGCCGTCAGCAGGGTCAGGCTGATGTTGGCCGCGTCCAGGGTGGGCATGACCAGCAGGTTGGCCGAGCCCTTCAGTGTGCTGTCGCCCACCAGGCGGTCGCGCAGGGCCTGGGAGAGGGCGGCGTCGGCGTGCATCTCGCCGTCGACCTCGAGCTCGGGCGCGGCGGCGCGCACCATCGACAGGGCCTCGCGCATCTTGCGGGCGGTCGGCGAGTTGCTGGCGCCGAACGAGGAGTGCGACAGCAGGGCCGCCTTGGGCGTCAGGCCGAAACGGCGCACCGATTCGGCGGCCAGCAGGGTCATCTCGGCGATCTGCTCGGCGGTCGGCTCGACATTGACGTGGGTGTCGCAGAAGAACAGCGTGCCGTTGTCGAGGATCAGCGACGACATGGCGTAGACCCGGCCGACGTTCTCGCGCTTGGGGATGATCGGCAGCACGTAGGTCATGTGCTGCCACCAGTCGCCGCTGCCGCCCACCAGGGCCGCATCGACATGGCCGGTCTGCAACAGCATCGAGGCGGCCACCGTGCGGCGGCCCTCGACGCGGCGCTTGGCGGCCAGGGGCGGCACGCCGCGGCGGCCGACGAGGTTCTGGTACTGGCCGACGATCGGCTCGAACACCTCGTGGTCGGCCAGCGGGTCGAGGATCTCGACGCCGCCGCCCAGGTCGAGGCGCAGGCCCATCTCGGCGACCTTGGCCTTGATGACGTCGCGGCGGCCGATCAGCACCGGCGCGGCCAGGCCGTCGTCGACCACGGTCTGCACGGCGCGCAGGACCCGCTCGTCCTCGGCCTCGGCGTAGGCGACGCGGACCTTGGCGGCCTTGGTGGCCTTGCGGGCGCGCTCGAACACCGGGCGCATCAGCTGGCCCGAGCGGTAGACGAACAGCTCCAGCTCGGCGCGGTAGGCGTCGAAGTCGGCGATCGGGCGCGTGGCCACGCCCGTCTCCATGGCCGCGCGGGCCACGGCCGGGGCGATCTGCAGGATCAGGCGCGGATCGAAGGGCTTGGGGATGATGTACTGGGCGCCGAACATCGGGGCTGCGCCGCCATAGGCGCTGGCGACCACTTCGCTGGCTTCGGCGCGGGCGAGCTCGGCGATGGCCTCGACGGCCGCCACCTTCATCGCCTCGTTGATCTCCGAGGCGCCGACGTCGAGCGCGCCGCGGAAGATGAACGGGAAGCAGAGGACGTTGTTGACCTGGTTGGGATAGTCGCTGCGGCCGGTGGCCATGATGGCGTCGGGGCGGTCGGCGTAGACCAGCTCGGGCAGGATCTCCGGATCCGGATTGGCCATGGCCAGGATCAGCGGCTTCTCGGCCAGCAGCGGCAGCCACTCGGGCTTGAAGACGCGCGGAGCCGACAGGCCCAGGAAGATGTCGGCGCCGGGCAGCACGTCGGGCAGGGTGCGCGCGTCGGTCGGACGGGCGTAGCGGGCCATGTTCTCGGGCATGTCCGGATCACGGCCGGCGTAGACCACGCCCTTGATGTCGGTGAGCGTCACGTTCTCGACCGGCAGGCCCATCGAGACCAGCAGGTCGACGCAGGCCAGGGCCGCGGCGCCGGCGCCCGAGGTGACCAGCTTGACGTCCTTCAGGGCCTTGCCCTGGACGAGCAGGGCGTTGCGGACGGCGGCGGCGCAGACGATGGCGGTGCCGTGCTGGTCGTCGTGGAAGACCGGGATGTTCATCCGCTCGCGCAGGGCGCGCTCGATGACGAAGCACTCCGGCGCCTTGATGTCTTCCAGGTTGATGCCGCCGAAGGTGGGCTCGAGCGCGGCCACCACCTCGATGAAGCGGTCGGGATCCTTGGCGTCGACCTCGATGTCGAAGACGTCGATGCCGGCGAACTTCTTGAAGAGGACGGCCTTGCCCTCCATCACCGGCTTTGAGGCCAGCGGGCCGATGTCGCCCAGGCCCAGCACGGCGGTGCCGTTGGAGATCACGGCCACCAGGTTGCCGCGGGCGGTGTAGTCGCGGGCGAGATCGGGATCCTCGGCGATGGCCACGCAGGGGGCGGCGACGCCGGGGGAGTAGGCCAGGGCGAGGTCGCGCTGGGTGGCCATCCGCTTGGTGGCCTCGATCTGCAGTTTTCCGGGCCGCGGCAGCCGGTGGTAGTCCAGGGCGGCTTTACGGAAATCCTCGTCCATCATCGATCCTTCGCGGGTGTTCTGCGCAGCGCTGTGAAAGCGGGCCGTCTTTTCGCGCTCGTCGGATGGCGAACGCTCGCGGCCCGTCTGGCCGTGTAGCTACCGGGGTTGGCCGCGCATTTCCAACCTTACGCAGCGTCCTGGGCCCATTTTTTGCGATTCTGCGGCCAGGACGCGTCGGTGCGCGAGCGCGGGACGACCTGCGGTCGAGCGCTGGTAAGTAATAAAAGACTTATATACGCTCAATCGGCGGGCGCTGGGCGCCGCGAGGCTGGGCGAACCGGCGGCGAGCGGGCGCCGTGGGGCCGGTGCGGGACCGGCGACGCTGGACAGGGGCGGCGGACGGTTCCAGCCTTCGGGGGAAGGCGAAAGAGCGTATGATGACCACGAGACTGCAGGGCGCGAGGAAGCAAGAGCGATGAGCGGCCTGACGACCCATATTCTCGACACCGCCGCCGGCCGTCCGGCCGCCGGGGTGGCCGTGCGCGTGCTGCGCCGCATCGAAGGGCCGCCGGTCCTCCTGAAGGCGACGCTCACTGACGCCGACGGCCGCGCGCGGCTGGTCGAGGGCGAGGCGCTGGAAGTCGGCGGCTATCGCCTGGAGTTCGAGGTCGCCGCCTATTTCGCCGGCAGCGGGGCCAAGGTCTCCGATCCGCCGTTCCTCGACGTGGTGACGATCGATTTCGCCGTGGCCGACGCGGCCCAGCATCACCACGTGCCGCTGCTGGTGTCGCCGTTCGGCTATTCCACCTACCGGGGCAGCTGAGATGGGCGGAACGATCCGTTTCCTGCTGGACGGCGAGGTGCGGGAGGCGGCGGGCGTCGACCCGGCCACCACCCTGCTGGAGCACCTGCGCGGGCCGCTGCGCCGGACCGGAACCAAGGAGGGCTGCGCCGAGGGCGACTGCGGCTCGTGCACCGTGCTGGTGGGCGAGCTGACCACCGGCGATGATCTGGATCCGGTCAACTGGCGGGCGGTCAACGCCTGCATCCAGTTCCTGCCGATGCTGGACGGCAAGGCGGTGATGACCGTCGAGAGCCTTTCCTCCCAGGCCGTGGCCGGATGCGAGGGAAAGCCGCATCCCGTGCAGCAGGCGATGATCGACAAGCACGGCTCGCAATGCGGGTTCTGCACGCCGGGCATCGTCATGTCGCTGTACGGCCGGGCCGTCGGCGCCTGCGGGGGCGGCGCGCCGGTCGAGGACGTGCTGGCGGGCAACCTCTGCCGCTGCACCGGCTATGGCCCGATCCTGGAGGCCGCGCGCGAAGTGGTGCGCGAGCCCGCGCCCGACGTGGCCGCGCCGCTGAAGGCGATCCAGCGCCAGACCATGCTGACCCTGACCCACGAGGATCCGGTGCGCGGGGTCACCCGCCGCTGGCTGGCGCCGCGCAGCCTGGCCGAACTGGCCGCCGCCGCCGAGGCCAATCCCGACGCGGCCTTCGTGGCCGGGGCCACCGACGTCGGCCTGTGGGTCACCAAGCTGAGGAAGCCGCCGGAGGTCATGATCGACATCGGCCGGGTGCCGGAACTGAAGACCATCGGCCGGGTGGGCGATGCTTTGCGGATCGGCGCGGGCGTGCGCTATGTCGAGGCCATCGAGACCCTGAGCGCCCGCTATCCGGGCCTGTCGGACATGATGCGGCGGCTGGGGTCGACCCAGGTGCGCAACAGCGGCACGATCGGCGGCAACATCGCCAATGGCTCGCCGATCGGCGACATGCCGCCGGCCCTGATCGCGCTGGGCGCCAGGCTGGTGCTGCGCCGGGGCGAACAGACCCGCGAGATCGCGCTGGAGGATTTCTTCATCGCCTACGGCAAGCAGGACCGCCAGCCGGGCGAGTTCGTCGAGGCGGTGATCGTGCCGCGCGGCCCGGCGGGGCGGATCTTCAAGGTCTACAAGCTGTCCAAGCGCTTCGACCAGGACATCTCGGCCGTCTGCGCCGCCTTCGCCATCACCGTGGTCGACGGGGTGGTGATCGAGGCGCGGATCGCGTTCGGCGGCATGGCCGGCACGCCCAAGCGGGCCGACGCCTGCGAGGCGGCGCTGCTGGGCGCGCCCTGGACGCGCGAAAGCGTCGAGGCGGCCGCCGCCAGGCTGGACGAGGACTACACGCCGCTGTCGGACATGCGGGCCTCGGCGCACTATCGGGCGCGGGCGGCGCGCAACCTGCTGGTCCGGGCCTTCATCGAGAGCGCCGAGCCCGGCGTGGCGACCAGCGTGCTGGCGGAGGCGGCCCATGGCTGACTCCGGCGCTTCGCTGAAGGTGACCCCGTTCCAGGGCGTGCACGCCTCGGTCGCGCACGACAGCGCCCTGCGCCACGTGACCGGGACGGCGATCTATGTCGACGACCTGCCCGAGCCGGCCGGCATGCTGCACGTGCATCTGGGCATGAGCACGCGGGCCCACGCGCGGATCGCGGCGATGGACCTGTCTGCCGTTCGGGCCTCGCCCGGCGTGGTTCTGGTGCTGACCGCCGACGACATCCCCGGCGAGAACGACGTCAGCCCGGTGATCCACGACGACAGGCTGTTCGCGCAAGGCGAAGTCTATTGCGTCGGCCAGAGCCTGTTCGCGGTGGCCGCCACCTCGATCGCCGCGGCTCGCGCCGCCGCGGCCAAGGCCGTGGTCGAATACGAGGACTTGCCGGCGGCGATCACGATCGACGAGGCCCAGGCGCTGGACCTGAAGATCGAGGCCAGCCAGCGCATGGCGCGCGGCGACGCCGAGGCGGCGATCGCCGCCTCGCCAAATCGGGTTCGAGGCCGGTTCGCGATCGGCGGCCAGGACCACTTCTATCTCGAGGGCCAGGCCTCGCTGGCCACCCCGCGCGAGGAGGGCGACGTCCACGTCTGGTGCTCGACCCAGCATCCCACCGAGGTGCAGCACCTGATCGCCCGCGTGCTGGGCCGTCCCGACCACGCCGTGACGGTGGAGGTGCGGCGGATGGGCGGCGGCTTCGGCGGCAAGGAGACGCAAGCCTCGCTGTTCGCGGCGGCCGCGGCCCTGGTGGCGTTCAAGACCGGCCGCCCGGCCAAGTGCCGGCCCGACCGCGACGAGGACATGGTCATGACCGGCAAGCGGCATGACTTCGAGGTCGCCTACGACGTCGGCTTCGACGACGAGGGGCGGCTGGAAGGGATCCGGCTGGAGCTCTCTTCGCGCTGCGGGGCGACGACGGATCTTTCGCCGGCCATCAACGACCGGGCGATGTTCCACGCCGACAACGCCTACTACCTGCCGGCGGTCGAGATCGTCTCGCACCGCTATCGCACCCACACCGTCTCCAACACCGCCTTCCGGGGCTTCGGCGGGCCGCAGGGCATGGCCGCGATCGAGCGGGTGATGGACGCTGTGGCGCAGGCGGCGGGCCTCGACCCGCTGGAGGTGCGCCAGCGCAACCTCTATGGCGCCCATGGCGAAGGAGCGAGCCGAAACCTGACGCCCTACTACCAGGTGGTGGAGGACAACGTCGCGCCGGCGCTGATCGAGGACTTGGCGCGCTCGTGCGACTACCAGGCCCGGCAGCAGGCGGTGGACGCCTTCAACGCGGCCAATCCGATTCTCAAGAAGGGCCTGGCCCTGACGCCGGTGAAGTTCGGGGTCTCGTTCACGACCACGCACCTGAACCAGGCCGGCGCGCTGATCCACATCTATGCCGACGGCTCGATCATGCTGAACCACGGCGGCACCGAGATGGGGCAGGGGCTGTACATCAAGGTCGCCCAGGTGGCGGCCGAAGCGTTCCAGGTTCCGCTCGATCGCGTGAAGATCACTTCGACCACCACCGACAAGGTGCCCAACACCTCGGCCACGGCGGCCTCGTCGGGGGCGGACCTCAACGGCATGGCGGTGCTGGACGCGGCGGGCAAGCTGAAGGGGCGGCTCGTGGCCTTCGCCGCGCAGAAGTGGGGCGTGGATCCCTCGCAGGTGGCCTTCACGCCCGAAGGCGTGCGGATCGGCGGCGAGATGCTGAGCTTTCCCGATTTCTGCCGCCAGGCGTACCTGGCGCGGATCTCGCTGTCGGCCACCGGCTTTTACGCCACGCCCAAGATCGCCTACGACCGCAAGACCCATCGCGGGCGGCCGTTCTACTACTTCGCCTATGGCGCGGCCTGCAGCGAGGTGGTGATCGACACCCTGACCGGCGAGACCAAGGTGCTGCGCGCCGACATCCTGCACGACGTGGGGCGCTCGCTGAACCCGGCCATCGACCTTGGCCAGGTGGAGGGCGGCTTCATCCAGGGCATGGGCTGGCTGACGACGGAAGAGCTGGTCTACGACGCCAAGGGCGTGCTGAAGACCCACGCCCCCTCGACCTACAAGATCCCGACGGCCAGCGACCGGCCCCGGGTGCTGAACGTCGCCCTGTGGGAGCCCGGCCGCAACGCCGAGCCGACCGTGCACCGCTCCAAGGCCGTGGGCGAGCCGCCGCTGATGCTGGCGATCTCGGTGTTCTCGGCGATCACCCGGGCGGTGGCCTCGGTCGCCGATCACAAGGTGATGCCGAACCTGGATGCGCCGGCGACGCCCGAGGCGGTGCTGATGGCTGTGGAAGACGTGCGGAGGCGGGCGGCCGATGCGTGAGGTCTATGCCGCCACCTTTTCACACCTCTCCCAAGGGGAGAGGGAGGGGCCCGCCGCGCAGCGGTGGGAGGGTGAGGGGGTAAACCGCTGGCCATCGAAACCCCTCACCCTCCCACGCCTGACGGCGTGGGCCCCTCCCTCTCCCTATGGGAGAGGTGGATTTGAGGTGGCGTCGTGCTGAACGCCCACAAGAACTGGGCGCGCGCGGCCCTGTCGCGGCTCGACGCCAATGACAACGCCGCGCTCGTCACCGTGCTGGCCACCGAGGGCTCGGCGCCGCGCGAGGCTGGGACCAAGATGGTGGTCTGGGAGGGCGGCCAGTCGGGCACGATCGGCGGCGGAAACCTGGAGCACCAGGCGGCCAGCCAGGCGCGGCGGATGCTGACCGGCTCGCAGGCGGCCTTCGCGATCCAGGACTATCCGCTGGGGCCGCTCTTGGCCCAGTGCTGTGGCGGCCGGGTGCGGCTGATGATCGAGCGGGTCGAGGCCGCCAGCCGCGACTGGCTGACCGAGGCTGCGCGCCGGATGGACGCCGACCAGCCGTTCGAACTGCGCACGCGCTTCGATCCGGGCCTGCTGACCAAGACCATCGCCCCCATCGCGGCCCTGGACGCCGATCCGCCGGCCGTGGCGCTGGGCGGCTCGCCCGCCGCGGCGCGTGGGCGCCGGCCCGAGCTCGGCGACGAACTGGTCGAGCGCAGCGAGGCGCCGCGCCGTCCGCTGCTGCTGTTCGGCGCGGGCCATGTGGGGCAGGCGATCGCCCGGGCCTTCGCGCCCTTGCCCTTCAAGCTCTTCTGGTACGACAGCCGCCCCGAGGCGGCCGAGGTTCCCGGCGTCATCGTGCGCGAGCCGGCCGAACTGGCCGCCCTGGCCATGGGCGCGACGCCGGAGGCCTATGGCCTCGTGCTGACCCACGATCATGCGCTGGACTACGCGCTGGCCTCGGCGGGCCTGGCCGGCGGGGGCTTTGCCTATCTCGGGCTGATCGGCTCGAAGACCAAGCGGGCTCGGTTCATGCACCGGCTGCGCGACGACGGCTTTTCCGAACTGGCGCTGAACCGCCTGACCTGCCCGATCGGCCTGCCGGGGCTGAAGAGCAAGGCGCCGGAGGTGATCGCCGTGTCGGTGGCCGCCGACCTGCTGATGCGGCTGGAAGCCGCTCAGGCCAGCAACGACGAGGGGTTTCGTGCAAGCGTATAGGGCGTCGATCCTCCACCTGACCGGGGATCCGACGAAGAGCGGGGAGGCCGTGTCCTTCCACGAGGACGGCCTGCTGGTCGTCGGCGAGGGGCGGGTGGTCGCGTGCGGCGACTACGCCGCGCTGGCGCCGGCTCATGCCGATGTTCCGGTCGAGGACCTTTCGGGCTGCTGGATCACGCCGGGCTTCGTCGACACCCACATCCACTTCCCGCAGGTCGACATCGTCGCCGCCCACGGCGCGCAGCTGCTCGACTGGCTGGAGCAGCACACCTTTCCGGCCGAGGCGGCCTTCGCCGATCCCCAGCACGCCCGCGAGACGGCGGGCTTCTTCGTCGACGAGCTGCTGCGCAACGGCACCACGACGGCCCTGGTGTTCGGCTCGGTGCACAAGGGTTCGGTCGACGCCCTATTCGCCGAGGCTCTCTCGCGCGACATGCGGCTGATCGCCGGCAAGGCGTTGATGGACCGCAACGCCCCGCCGGGCCTGACCGACACCGTCGAGGGCGCGCGGGCCGACATGGAGGCGCTGATCGCCGACTGGCACGGCAAGGGCCGGCTCGGCTACGCGGTCACCCCGCGCTTCGCCATCAGCTGCACCGACGCCCAGCTGGAGATGGCCGGCCAGGTGCTGGCGCAGCATCCGAGCGTCTGGATGCAGACCCACCTGTCGGAAAACCCGCGCGAGATCGTCGAGACCGCCGAGCTGTTTCCGGGCGCGAGCGACTACCTCGACGTCTATGAGCGGTTCGGCCTGGTGCAGAAGCGTTCGGTGTTCGCCCACTGCGTCCACCTGCAGGGCGAGGCGTTCCAGCGGCTGGCGGCCAGGGATGCGGCGGTGTCGTTCTGCCCGACCTCGAACCTGTTCCTGGGGTCTGGCCTGTTTCCGCTGCCGACGGCCTGCCAGCACGGGGTGAAGGTGGGGATCGGCACCGATGTCGGCGCCGGCACGACCTTCTCGATCCTCCACACCCTGGGCGAGGCCTACAAGGTGGGGCAGCTGCGCGGGCAGGCGCTGGATCCGTTCCACGCGCTGTACCTGGCCACCCTGGGCGGCGCGCGGGCGCTGGACCTGGACGACCGCATCGGCAACCTGGCCCCGGGCAAGGAAGCCGACTTCCTGGTGCTGGACCTGGCCGCCACGCCGCTGCTGGAGCGCCGGCTCAAGGCGGCCAAGGGACTGGAAGACCGGCTG
This sequence comes from Caulobacter sp. 602-2, assembly GCF_011043625.1. GTDB lineage: Bacteria > Pseudomonadota > Alphaproteobacteria > Caulobacterales > Caulobacteraceae > Caulobacter. Next base: position 396,158 of record NZ_JAAKGT010000003.1, on the reverse strand, counting down.
TTCGCCCTGACCGTGCTGGGCGACGACCGGGTGGTGGCGCGGACGTATCTGGCGGGCGTGGAGCGGCATCGCAGATAGGGAAAAGGCCGCGCGATGCGCGGCCCCCTCCGGCCCTCTGGGCCACCTCCCCCAGAGGGGGAGGATTTCGCAGCCTAGATGCTCCCCCTCTGGGGGAGCTGTCGCGAAGCGACTGAGGCGGTCTTTATCCCCCCACCACTCCGTTCATCGTCCGCGCATAGAGCGCCAGCAGCCGGTCGGCGTCCACGGCGATCGCTGCGCTGTGGATCGGCTGGTCGTCCCAGGCGGACGGGCCGAAGAGTTCGCCTTCGACCTTCTGCAGGGTCTGGCCAAGGGCGATGCCCTCGGTGACCACGCGCACCGAGCCGCGGCGGACCTCGAACAGGCTTTCGTCGATGACATAGGCCACGGCGGCGGCGTCGTGGACGCAGCAGCCGACGATGCCGTCGCGACCGCCGTAGAAGGCGGCGTAGGGCTTGGAGATGGCGTTGAGGAACTGGCCGGCCGGACCGGCCGAGGCTTCCAGCGCCTCCATGAAGTCGGGGCTCATGATCACCTGGGTGGTGACGTCCAGGCCGATGACGGTGACGTGCCACGGGGCGGTGAACACGCGGTCGGCGGCTTCCGGATCGTTCCAGATGTTGGCTTCGGCGACCGGGGTGACGTTGCCCGGCTTGCCGGCGACGGCGAAGGCGCCGCCCATGATCACCACGCCCTTGAGCAGGGTGGCCACTTCCGGATCGGCTTCGAGGGCCAAGGCGAGGTTGGTCAGCGGGCCGACGGCGACCAGGGTGATCTCGCCGGGATTGGCGCGGGCGATGTCGATGATCGCCTGGTGCGCGGGCTTGGCTTCCGGCTGGGCGGGAACCAGGCCCGTCAGCTCGACGTCGCCCAGGCCGTTCTCGCCGTGCACGAAGGTGGGCGAGGGGTTGCGCGGGCGCGAGAGCGGCTTGTCCGTGCCCTTGTAGACCGGGGCGGCCAGGCCGAAGCGGTCCTTCAGATAGAGGGCGTTGCGGGTGGTCGTGTCGATGTCGGCGTTGCCGAACACGGTCGTCACCGCCACCAGGTCGAGCGCCGGGCTGGCCTCGATGAACAGCAGGGCCATGGCGTCGTCGATGCCGGGATCGGTGTCGAAGATGATCTTGGTCGTCATCGGTCTTCTTGTCTGCGGGCCCGGCGGAAGGCCGGGAAAGCCGATGACCTTAGCCGTCCAAGGCGGCGCGGGCATGTCAAAACGACAACGGCCCGGGCGTTTTTCAACGCCCGGGCCGCCGTTTTCTTCAAGTCTTCGTTCGCTTAGCGGCGGGCGCTCAGCGAGATGCCGACCACGCGCGGCTCGTTGACGAAGCCGGTCAGGTTGTTGAAGTCGATGCCGCCGCGCAGGTTCACCTCGTTGGTGATGTTGCGGGCGAACACGGCCACTTCGTACGCGCCGTCGGTGCGGGCGTAGCCCAGCTTCAGGCCGCCTTCGAAGGTGTCCTTGCTGTTGAACTCCTTGCTCTCGTAGAGGAAGAGGTTCGTGTAGCCCTGACGGAACCAGTCGGTTTCGGCGAAGAGTTCGCCGTTCGCGCCGACCGGCACGTTGTAGCGGGCGCCGAAGTTCAGGATGTATTCCGGCGCGTTCGGGAACGGGTTGCCGTTGACCAGGGCCTGGCCGGCGCTGTTCAGCGGATCGGTCACGGTGCACTGGGCGCAGACGGCCACGGCAAGGCTCGAGTCCTTGATCTTGGTGTGGCTGTAGCTGTAGCCGGCGGTGACCAGCAGGTTCGAGGTCACCTTCCACTCGCCGTCGAGTTCGACGCCGTAGGCCTCGCCCTTCTTGGCGTTGATCAGGCGGTTGGAGTTGCTGCCGCCGCCGACCGCGCTGAACTGCGGGTCGTCGATGGTGTAGGTGAACACCGCGCCGTTCAGGCGGACGCGACGCTCGAACAGCTCGCTTTTGACGCCGGCTTCCCACGACAGGATGGTTTCCGACTGGGCGACCGAGGCCGGGCTGCCGAAGGCGATGTCGCGGCCCTGGATCGACGGACCGCGGAAGCCGCGGGCCACCTTGCCGTAGACGCTGACGTCGTCATTGACGGCGTAGAAGGCCGACAGGTCCCAGCTGACTTCGCTGTCGGACACCGAGACCGGAGCCGAGGCGCCGAACGGCGAGGACAGGACGGCCATGTCCTTGTCGTCGTCGGTCCAGCGGACGCCGGCGGTCACCTTCAGGGCGTCGGTGAACTGATAGGTCCCCTGACCGAACACGGCCCACGAGGTGTTCTTGTGCTCCAGGGTGCTGGGGGCGACGAAGAACGGGTTGGTCGACACGGTGAAGGCCGACTTGAAGTAGTAGGCGCCGACCTGCCAGCTGGCCTTGCCGTCGGTGTCGCTGGCCAGGCGGATTTCCTGGGTGACCTGGTCGAGGTCGCCGATGGAGTCCTGGGTGTCGGAGTCGAACGGGATGAAGCCCGGGCCGACGCCGGCCACGCCGCCGTCGATGTCGCCGCGGCTGCGGCCGTTGGCGGTTTCATAGGCGCTGATCGAGGTCAGCTTCACGCCGCCGAAGTCGTGGTCGATCTTCAGCGAGACGCCGGTCGAGTCGTACTCCTGCGGGTTGTTGGCGCCGCCGTTGTAGCTGACCTTGTCGCGGTCGAAGTTCGAATTGATCTTGTTGCTGCCGGCCGTGAGGATGTTGGCGCGGAAGACCGCGGCCGTGCCGTCCAGCGAACGGGTGTGGGCGATGGCCAGGATCGAGGTGTCCTCGGTCGGGGTGGCCAGGATCTGCAGGCGCGCGGCCTTTTCATCGTAGCCGCCCAGCGCGTCCTTCACGCCGGTGAAGCTGTTGTCGATGTAGTCGTCGCGGTGCTGGTACAGGGCCGAGGCGCGGACGGCCAGCTTGCCCGGGACGATGGCGCCGCCGACGCCGCCTTCGAAGGTGGCCGAGCCGTACGAGCCGTAGGTGGCCGTGCCGTTGGCGCGGAAGTCTTCGCTCGGCTTGACGGTATCGAACTTGACGATGCCGGCGGTGGTGTTGCGGCCAAACAGCGTGCCTTGCGGACCGCGCAGGACTTCGACCTGCTCGACGTCATAGACCGGCGAGGACTTGAGCACGACGTTCTCGAGGACGACGTCGTCCATGATCACCGACACCGGCTGCGAGGCGGCCAGGTCGAAGTCGGCGTTGCCCAGGCCGCGGATGTAGAAGCGCGGGGCGGCGCGGCCGTTGGAGCTTTCGATGTAGAGGCCGGGGACGCGGCTCGACAGGGCCAGCACGTCTTCGCCGGCGGCGAAGATCGAGGCCAGCTTCTCGCCCGAGACGGCGGCGACGGAGACCGGCACGTCCTGGATGTTTTCCGAGCGCTTCTGGGCGGTGACGATCACGTCGTCGAGGGCGACCGGCGTATCCTGGGCGAAGGCCGGGGCCGCGACGGCGGCGGCCAGCAGGAGAGCGCCGAACGCGGCGCCGGAGCGCAGCTTGGCTTGATTGGTCATGTCGAAATCCCCTTCGAACACCGGTGGAGGAGCCGGTTGCGGGGTGCAATGCACAATGGCGTCGCTGAAATCAAAAGGCTTGATGACGACTCGGTATCGACTCCGTGAAGTTTGTTCTGGGGCTGTCACTATTTGACCACGCTGCGACAGCGGCGCCCAAAACTAGATCATAAGTCAGGACATACTTACTTACTGTCCTTGTGCGGAGCGTCTTGGGCTTATGGCGCAAGGCGTTGGTCGGCGCCGCCCTGAAGCAGCGAAACGTGCGCGGACACGATTTTCCAGCCCGCTTCGGTGCGCAGCCAGGTCTGGCTCTGGCGGCCGGGCTGTTTTGCCCCGGTTCTGAGGAATTCGACGTTGGCGATCGCGAAATCACGCCCAAAAGTGGTGATTTCCGTGCGCAGGCGCTCGCGCAGCGGCGAGCCGCCGGCCCGTCCGATTCGAAAGGCGGCGATCTGCGCGAAGCCGTAGAGGTTCTCGGCCACGCCGTAGCGGACCGTCTCGGGCGCGTCGCGGAAGAAGCCGTCCAGCGCCTCGACGTCGTTGGTCATCAGGGCGGTCTCGTAGGCGTCGACGGCGGCGGTCACCTGCGCCAGCACCTCGGGGTCGTTGATGATCATGCTTTGAACTCTCGGGCGGGCGTTGGGGGACGGTGGGCGGCGATCACGCCGGCCCGTTCCAGGCGCAGGGCGGCGGCGAAGGCCAGGTCCTCGCGCCAGGCCGGCGCGATCAGTTGCACGCCGACCGGCGGCTTGCCGGGGCGGTTCACGGGGGCTGCGATCACCGGCAGGCCGATGTAGCTGATCGGCTGGGTGTAGGCGCCCAGCGTCTTGCGCACCGAGACCTGGGCGCCGGCCAGCTCCATGGTCGCCTGGCCGATCGGCGGGGCGGGGCAGGGGGCGACGGGCGCGAGCAGCAGGTCGAAGTCCTCGAACAGCTTGCGGGCCGCATCCCGGAACACCGGGCGGTAGCGGCGGGCGGCGTCGGCGACGTCGTCCGGCAGCAGGGCCCCGGCCAGCAGGCGATCGCGCACGGCCGGGTCGTAGTCGAGGGCGCGGGCGGCCAGGTCGTCGAAGTGCAGGCGGCCGCCTTCCGACGCCGACATGGCGAAGGCGGCGGCGCGGGCGGCCTGGGCGCCGGGCAGCTCGACGTCGCGGCGCGCCTGCAGGGCGTCGGCGACGATCTCCAGCGCCTCGACCACCTCGGGAAAGGCGCCTTGCTGGAACCAGCCGCCCAGAACGCCGACCCGCAGCGGCCGTTCGGCCAGGGCGTCGAGGCGGCCCGACAGCGGATCGGCGACCGGCGGCGAAAGCTCGTCGCGCGGATCGGGGCCCTGCAGGGCGTCGTAGGCCGCGGCCAGGTCGGCGGCCGTGCGGGTGAACGGGCCGATGTGGTCGAGGCTATGGACGAACGGGAAGGTCCCGGCCCGCGAAAGCCGGCCCAGCGTGGGCTTCATGCCGAACACCCCGCACAGGCTGGCGGGAATGCGGATCGAGCCGTTGGTGTCCGAGCCCAGGGTCAGGGGCAGTATCCCGCCGGAGACGGCGGCGGCCGAACCGCCCGACGAGCCGCCGGCGATGCGGGCGAGGTCGTGCGGGTTGCGGGTCGGGCCGTCGTGAGCGTTCTCGGTGACGAAGCCGTAGGCGAACTCGTCCATGTTCAGCGCCCCGACCAGCACTGCGCCGGCCGCCTTCAGGCGGGCGACGGCGGTGGCGTCGGCGGTCGCGGGAGGCGCGCCCCGGCGGATCTTGCTGCCGGCCAGGGTGACGTGGCCGGCGACGTCGAACAGGTTCTTGACCGCGAACGGAACGCCGGCCAGCGGGCCCAGATCGACGCCGGCGGCGAAGGCGGCGTCCACGGCGTCGGCCTGGGCCAGGGCCTCGGCCTCGAAGACGGCGGTGAAGGCGTTGAACGGCTCGGCCCGGGCGGCGGCCAGCGCCCGCCCGGCGATCTCGCGGGCGGTGGTGCGGCCCTCGCGCAGCGCCTTGCCCAGCCCCTGGATGGTGTCGAAGCTCATGGCTCGAACGCCTCCGTGGCCGAGACAGGATCAGTCAGGTTCGCAAACAGCGCGGTCTGGTCGCGCAACAGGGCCAGGTTCTCGGCGACGCCGGCGCGACAGCCTTGCGGAACAGGCAGGCCGAGCTCGGCGCTGCGGGAGTCCAGATAGGCGGCGACCTTGGCGTCGGTGAGGTTTTGGAAGGCCGACAGATCGCCGCCCGACATGGGAAGTCACTCACGCTAGGAAGTAATTGAATACTTCATAGCCAGCCGACGATAACGCCGCCAGCGCGGGTTTTTCAAGCGCTTAAGCTGGAGCGATCGCCTGCCGAATGCGCGACGCGGGTGCAGGCGGCGCCCAGCGCGGAGGCAGGTTTCGCAAAGCGGGGCGCAGGCGGCGGCGCGGGCTTCGTCCCAGCGCCGACGCGGCCGGAGACTGGAGGCCGTTTCAAGTCTTCGGTTCGTCCCGCGCCATGCATCACCACCTCGCCTCCACTCCGGAAACCGTCCGTTTCGGCATCTTCGACGCGGCCTTCGATCCCGTCCTGACCATCCAGTCGGGCGACAGCGTGACGTTTGACTGCGTGTCGGGCGGTCCGGAGGTGATGCCCAGCGCGGAGTCGTGGCTGACCATCCCGCCGGCCCTGCAGGCGATCCACGACGCCAAGCTGGATCGGATCGGGCCGCACATCCTCACCGGGCCGGTGGCCATCGCCGGGGCCGAGCCGGGCGACACGCTGGAAGTGCGCATCGAAGCCGTGGAGCCCAACAACGACTGGGGCTACTGCGCGGTGCGGCCGCTGGCCGGCACCATCCCCGAGGATTTCCCCGATCGCTATGTCAGCCACATCGCCGTCGACAAGGCGCGCGGGGTCTGCAAGCCGGAGTGGGGGCCGGAGCTGCCGCTGCGCCCGTTCTTCGGCACCATGGGCGTGGCCCCGCCGGCCAGATACGGGCGCCTGTCCAGCCGCGAGCCGCGCGAGCACGGCGGCAACATGGACAACAAGGAGCTGGGCGCGGGCGCGACCCTCTTCCTGCCGGTCTGGGTTCCGGGGGCGAACTTCTCGGCCGGCGACGGCCACGGCCGCCAGGGCGACGGCGAGGTCTGCGTCAACGCCCTGGAGATGGGCCTGACCGGAACCTTCACCTTCATCCTGCACAAGGCGGCCGACACGGCTCCCCTTGGGGCTGTCGCGACCTGGCCGCGCGCCGAGACGCCGACCCACTACATCATCATGGGCTTCAACGAGGACCTGGACCTGGCCATGAAGCAGGCCCTGCGCGGCATGATCGACTTCATCTGCGCCCGCTCGGCCCTGACGCGGGTGCAGGCCTACCAGTTCTGTTCGCTGGCCGTGGACTTCCGCGTCACCCAGACGGTCAACGGCGAGAAGGGCGTCCACGGCCTGCTGGAGAAGGGCGTGCTGTTCTAGGGCGTCCCCCAAACCCGCTCTTCCCCGCGAAGGCGGGGACGCTCGGTGGGAGGGGCGGTGTGGATCCGAGCTGGCGCGGCGGCCCTACTTGGTCTGCGCCTTGCCGATCTTGCCCTTCTCGATGATCCAGACGTCCTTGCCGCCGCTGGTGCCCACGGCCAGGGGCATCTTGTAGAGGGTGCTGAGGAACACGTGGGTCTCGACCGGCGTGGGCGAGACGATGTGGCTGGCGAAGGCCAGCGCCGGCTTGCCGTCGGCGGCCTTGGGCTTTTCGATCAGCAGGCACGAGGCCGACAGGGCGTCGACCCGCTTGATCGTCTTGCCGTCGGCGGCGACGAAGATCCGGTAGTGGCCGCCGACCGGAATGGCGCCCGCCGCAGGCGCGGGGGCCAGCAGCCAGACGATCCAGCCGTCGCCGTCCGGGTTCTTGACCATGGCGGTGTTGTAGCCGGCGCGGCAGGTGCTGGCGCCGGTGGTCGCGGCGGCCTGGCGGGCCGAGAAGGCCAGGCGTTCCTCGTCGGTCAGCTTGCGGTCGGCCGGCTCGGTGACGGGGCCCGCGCCCTTGCCGTCGACCACGACGTCGTAGCCGACCTCCAGGCCCGCGCCCTTGTCGCGGATGAAGCGGACCTTGGCGGTCTTGCCGTCGTCCTGCACCAGCCAGCCCCTCAGGCCGGCGTTCTGCAGGTCGGGAACCTTGGCGGTCAGGGCGTCGCTGGCCAGCCAGGCGGCGATGTCCTGGCGATAGATGGCGTTACCGAAGGCCTCGATCTGCGGCAGGTCGTAGGCCTTGATGGGGGCGACGGGCTTGGCTGGCGCCTTGCTGGTGGCGGCGGCGGTCCCGGCCGAGGGCTGGGCGTGCGCGACGCCGGAAAGCAGAAGGGCCAGGCTGAAGGCCAGGGCCGGACGGAACGACGCCACGCAGATACTCCCCCAAACAGGAAACTCGACCGAAGGTAGCGTATGGGTTGCGCACGTCCATGGCGAAGGTGGCTGGCCGTAGAGCTTTTCGTCGCGCAACATTGGGCGTGGTCGCTCGAGCGGGGGCTCTGGCGCCGATTTTCATCGATGCGGAGGGGAGGGCGTCGTGGGGGACAGATGTGCGGCTCGGGGCGCGTGGAGCGCGCTGGGGCTCGGCGCGGTGGCGCTCGCAGCCGGCGGCTTGGCCCCGGCGGCCGAGCCTGAGACCGTCTATTCCTTCCGCACGATCCTCGCGCCCCGGGATGCGCCCGCCGTGGGCGAGACGCGCGTGGTCGCGCAAGGCTGGGTCAGCGGCGGCCTGTTCACCGAACGCTCGGGGCGGCTCGATCGCGCGGTGTCGAGCGAGGAAGGCGGCTTCATCCTGCCCGAGGGGCAGTTTCTCGCGCTGGCGCGTTCCCGGATGCTGATCGGCTGCACGATCGACCGCGTGAAGATCAGGGCGGGCCGCCCTCACGTCTGCCTGGCGGACCTGGACGGCGACGGGCGGTTCGAGGCCTGGTTTCCGTTCTTCGACGAGATCGTGCTCTTCGCCAACACCCGCAAGGCGCCGCTGGCGAAGATGAAGCCCGTGGCTCCGGTCGGGCTGCGGCCGGTCGATGAAGCCGGGCTCGAAGAGGTCATCCCCGAGGTCGGCTTCGAAATCACGCCGCTCAAGGGACGGCTGGAGTTCTGCCGCACGGTCAAGGGCCAGAGCGACGGCTACTGCACTCACGCGGGGCCGGCGCTCGACAGCTCCGGCCAGGAGGCGACGATCCGGGCCTTTGGCGCGGCGTTTTCCTATCGCCGGCTGGGCGACCGCTATGAGGTGAAGACGATCGCGCCCCTGCGGATCCAGCCCTATGGCGCGGGATCCTGAAGCAGGCTCAGCCCTCCAGCGCCTCGTAGAGCCCTCGGGCCTCGGTCGCGGGGCCCCGGCGCTCGCCGCAGTCGAGGATGCGCACGTTCACCAGCCGGCCGCCGATGGCGAAGACCAGAACGTCGCCGGCCTTGAGCGAACGCGAGGGCTTGTCGATGCGGCTGTCGGGCGCGCCGGCGCGGGTCAGCCGGATGCGGCCCTCGTCGACGAAGCGGGCGGCCATGGAGCGGGTCTTGAAGAAGCGGGCGCGCCACAGCCAGACGTCGGCGCGGCAGTGGTCGTCGTTGTGATGAGCCTCGTCGCTCATGAGGCGGCCTTTTCGGGCGCGGCGGCGGCCGGCTTGCGGCGGCGGGGCTTCTTGCGGCGCGCGGGCGCAGGCGGCGGCTCGGTCAGCTTGGCCAGGGCCGCGAACGGCGAGTCGGGGCGCGCCTTGACCGGCTTGGGCTCCAGCCGCTGGGCGCCGCGGCGCTTCCAGATGATCGGCGCGTCGGGCTTGGCCCGCACGGCCGGGGTGTAGTCGAGCGAGCGCAGCACCGACGAGGCCTCGGCCGGGGTCCAGCCCAGGGCCTCCAGCGCCGCGGGGGTCAGCACCACGCCGCCGGGTCGCTGCTCGGCGCGCAGCAGGGCGTCGAGCTTCTCCAGGGTCTCGACCTGGACGAGGTGCTTGCCGGCGACGCGCAGGCCGCTGGCGGCCAGGGCGCGGGGCGAGGGAAGCGGCGAGGGCGGGGATACGAGCCCCACCAGCGGGCCGCGCCAGCCGCCGGGATCCAGCGCCCGGGCGCAGGCGATGGCCTCGGACTTCAACACGCCCGGGCAATAGAGCGAGAAGGCGCCGATGCGCACGCCCAGACTCTTCAGCGCCCGGCGCTCGGCCTGGCTCAGGGCCTTCAGTTCGGGGTCGAGCGGGCGCTTGTCGAGCACGCCGCCGGCTTCGAGCAGGCGGTGGGCGACGCCGCGCGGCAGGCCCTTCAGCTCGCTGCCGGCCAGGGCCTGCTGCAGCTTGCGCAGCGGCGCCAGATGCCGGTCGACCTCGGCGGCCAGGAAGGCGTCGAGGCGGCGCTCGGCCCGCTCGCGCGCCGGGGCGGGGCCAAGCTCGCCCAGCAGGCGGGCGTGGGGCGACATCAGGTCGCCGCCCGAGCGCACGGCCCCGGCCGCCTCGCCGCGCCACAGGATCGCGCCGTCGGGCGTCAGGGCGAAGGCCTCGTCCGGCTCGGCGGCCAGCAGGCCCAGGCGCCGGGCGATCTCGGGGCCGACCGCGCGCTGGGCGGCGTTGCGCAGGGCGCGCTCCTCCAGCGGGGTGGCGGCCTTCTCAGGGGTGAAGGTGACGCCGGTCAGCCGGCCGACGACCTGGCCTTCGACGCTGACCTCGCCGTCGGCCGCGACCCCCGCCAGCAGCACCTCGCGCTCGCCCAGCTGCTTCATCAGCACGCTGGTGCGGCGGTCGATGAACCGGGCCATCAGCTTTTCGTGCAGGGTGTCGCTGATCTTGTCTTCCAACTCGCGGGTGCGGCCCTGCCAGTGGACGGGATTGGCCAGCCAGTCGGGGCGGTTGGCGATGTAGGACAGGGTGCGCACGCCCGACAGGCGCGCGGCCAGGCTGTCGATCTCGCCGTCGGTGCGGTCCAGCGCCTTGAACTGGCCGTTGATCCAGTCTTCCGGCAGGCGCTTGCGGCCCGTGGTCAGGTCGTCGAACAGGGTGCGGACCATCCGCTGATGGTCGTCGTCGGTGGTCTTGCGGAAGTCGGGCGTCTGGCAGACGTCCCACAGCTTCAGCAGAGCCGAGCGGTCGGTCTTGCAGCGGGCGACGACGTCTTCATGCGTGGCCAGCTTGCGCAGGGTGCGCTCGTCCAGCGCCTCCTGCGACAGGGTGAGGCCCGTGCGGTTGGGCGGTTCGGACAGCGAGCGCAGCAGGCCCTGCAGCGAGCCGAAGTCGAGGCGTGCACTGCGCCATTCGGCGGCCAGCACCGGCTGGAAGCTGTGCTCCTCGACGGCCTGGACCAGGTCCTCGTCCATCTCCTCGCAGTCGCCCGTCACCCCGAAGGTGCCGTCGCGGGTGTAGCGGCCGGCGCGGCCGGCGATCTGGCCCACTTCCTGCGGGTGCAGCCAGCGGGTTCGGCGGCCGTCGAACTTGCGCAGGCCCGCGAAGGCCACGTGGTCGACGTCCATGTTCAGGCCCATGCCGATGGCGTCGGTGGCCACCAGGAAGTCGACCTCGCCGCTCTGGTAGAGGGCGACCTGGGCGTTGCGGGTGCGCGGGCTGAGCGAGCCCATGACCACGGCCGCGCCGCCCCGCTGGCGGCGGATCAGCTCGGCGATGGCGTAGACGGCGTCGGTCGAGAAGGCCACGACCGCCGTGCGCCGGGGCAGGCGGGTCAGCTTCTTGGAGCCGGCGTAGGACAGGTTCGAGAACCGCTCGCGGCCGACGATCTCGGCGTCGGGCAGCAGCCGGCGGACCAGCGGGGCCATGGTCGCCGCGCCCAGCAGCATGGTCTCGAACCGGCCGCGGGCGTGCAGCAGGCGGTGGGTGAAGATGTGGCCGCGCTCGGGATCGGCGCAAAGCTGGATCTCGTCGATGGCCACGAAGTCGACCTCGCGGCCCAGCGGCATGGCCTCGACGGTGCAGACGAAATAGGCCGCGCGCGGCGGGGTGATCTTCTCCTCGCCGGTGATCAGGGCGACGGCCGCCTTGCCGCGCAGCTTGACGATGCGGTCGTAGATCTCGCGCGCCAGGAGGCGCAGCGGCAGGCCGATCATGCCCGAGCCGTGGCCCAGCATGCGTTCGACGGCCAGATGGGTCTTGCCGGTGTTGGTGGGCCCCAGGACCGCGGTGAGCCGCGACGGGGCGAGGCCGGTGGAACGGTCGCTCATGACCCTCCGAAAGTGGGGCGGGAATCGTGGCGAGGCAAGCGGGGCTTGGCCTTGGATGCGACGATCCGCCGCCCGGGCCGTAAACCATGCCGTACGCAATGACCGGCTATGAGGGCGGGGAGTTCCTCCCGCTCGCGCTTATCCCGGCCAAGGACCCATGTTCGCCACGCTTCGGTGTTTGGATCAGCACGACCCGACGCTGGTGATCTGGGCGCTGCTCGTCTGCCTGGCGTCGATGGCCGTGGGCGTGCACGCCTATCACCGCGGCGCGACGGCGGCGGGGCCGGCCCGCATGGCGTGGATCCTGCTGACGGGCCTGGTGCTGGGCAGCGGCGTCTGGGCGACGCACTTCATCGCCATGCTGGGCTTCCAGCCCGGACTGAGGCTCAGCTTCGACGAGCCGATGACCGCCCTGTCCTTCCTGGTGGCCCTGGCGGGCCTCGCGGGCGGGGCGGGCCTGGCCATGACCGCGACCGGACGGGCGCGGCGGCTGGCCGGCGGGGCGCTCTGTGGCGGAAGCATAGCGGCCATGCACTTCGTCGGCGTCTCGGCCATGCGGTTGCCGGCCCTGATGATCTGGCGGGCCGACCTGGTGGTCGCCGCGATCCTGATCGCGGCCAGCCTTTCCGCCCTGGCCTTCGTCGACCTGCGGCGCGAGAGCGACCTTCGCGGGCGGGCGGCGTCGATCCTGCTGCTGGCGGCGGCCGTCTGCGGCCTGCACTTTGTGGGCATGGGCGCGGTCACCCTACTGCCGGTCGGCGAGGTCGAGGCGGCGGGCCGGTTCACGCGCGGCGAGCTGGCGCGGTCGGTGATCGCCATGGTCTCGATGATCGTGCTGGCCGGCTGCGGCATGCTGCTGACCCACCGCCTGGCCCATCGCTCGGCCTTCGCCACCCTGCGCTCGGCGCTGAACCGGGCCCCGATCGGCCTGGGCTATTTCGATCGCAACAACCTGCTGCAGGTGTGGAACGCGACCCTGGCCGATTTCGCCCGGCCCTACGGCCTGACCCTGGCGCAGGGCATGAGCCTTTCCGAGATCGCCGAGCGCACGGCGATGGACGCCAAGGCCCGGCAGGCGGCCAAGGCGGTGCTCGACGCGGTCGACGAGCAGGTGGGCGAATGGGTGTCGCCCGACACCTTCAGCTCGCCCGACGGCCGCTTCCAGTCGCTGAAGCTGACGCCGGCCGAGGACGGCGGCTTCCTGCTGATCATCACCGACATCACCGAGCACGTGACGGTGACCGAGCGCGAGATCGAAGCCCGGCGCCTGGCCGAAGGCGCCAGCCGCGCCAAGAGCGAGTTCCTGGCCAATATGAGCCACGAGATCCGCACCCCGCTGAACGGCATCCTGGGCATGACCCAGGTCATGTCGCGCGAGGCCCTGGACGCGGATCAGCGTGAACGGCTGGAGATCATCGGCGCCTCGGGCGCGGCCCTGCTGGAGATCCTCAACGACGTTCTGGACCTGTCCAAGATCGAGGCGGGCCGGATGGAGCTGAACGAGGCGGCGTTCGACCTGGAGGATACGGTGAGGCTGGCCCTGGCGCCCTACGCGCCGCTCGCCGCCGAAAAGGACCTCTCGCTGACCCTGACGGTCGACCAGGCGGCGGCGGGCGCGTGGCTGGGCGATGCGCCCCGGCTTCGCCAGATCCTCGGCAACCTGGTGGTCAATGCGGTGAAGTTCACCGACCAGGGCGGCGTCGCGGTCTCGGTCGAGCGGCGCGAGACGGGTCTGCGCTTCATCGTGGCCGACACCGGCGAGGGGGTGTCTGAGGCCGACCGCGAGCGGATCTTCAAGGCCTTCACCCAGGCCGACGCCTCGGCCACCCGGCGCCATGGCGGCACCGGCCTTGGCCTGACCATCTCGCGCAGCCTGGCCGAGCGGATGGGCGGCGGGTTGTGGCTGGAGAGCCGACAGGGCGAGGGGGCGACCTTCGGCGTCGACCTGCCGCTGGTCCCGGTGGCCGAGGAACTGGCGGCGGAGGCGGCGGCGTCGCCTGTCGCTCAGGCGATCGCGCAAGGCGCGCTGCGCATCCTGGCGGCCGAGGACAATCCGGTGAACCAGACCGTACTGCAGGCCCTGCTGGCGCCGTTCGAGGTCGAACTGACCCTGGTCGCCGACGGCCGCCAGGCGGTGGCCGCCTACGAGGCCGATCCGGCCATCGACCTGGTCCTGATGGACATCCAGATGCCCGAGCTGAACGGCCTGGCCGCCGCCGAAGCGATCCGCGCGTTCGAGGCCGCGCACGGCCTGGCGGCCGCTCCGATCATCGCGGTGACCGCCAACGCCATGCCCCACCAGGTCGAGACCTACTTCGCCGCCGGCATGACCGGCTTCGTCGCCAAGCCGCTGAACCTGGCCGACCTGCTGGCGGCGATCGAGCTGGCGACCAGCCCGAAGGCGGACGCGGCCTAGGGACGCCTGGAACTGAACCTCTTTCGGGCGGATATGTAGCTGCATATGTGGAGGCGCGGATGACCCGGTCCAGCACTCGAACCTTTCGCAGCGGCAATAGCCAGGCCGTGCGCCTGCCCAAGGAAGTGGCGTTCGCGGAGGAGACCGAGCTAACCTTGGTGCGCTCGGGCGACGTGCTGACGATCTATCCGGCGCGGGGCACGGTCCAGGATCTGGTCGCGCGACTGGCCGAATTGCCGAAGCCGAGCGCGGTGGAAGTGCGCGACGACGAGGATCTGCTCGAGCGGCCCGGGCTCTGAGGCGTGGCGGCGCTGCTGGCCTGGTAGCCGCCCCTACCGCTCGAACGCCACCTTGCCGTCGACCACGGTCAGGATCGGCTGGGCTTTGAGGATCTCGGCCTCGGGCACGGTCATCAGGTCGCGGTCGAAGGCGGTGAGGTCGGCGGCCTTGCCGGGCTCCAGCGTGCCGCGCTGCTGATCGGCGAAGGCGGCGTAGGCCGGCGCCCAGGTCAGCATGCGCAGGGCCTGCTGGCGGGTGACGGCCTCTTCGGGATGCCAGTCGGCGTTGGAGAAGCCGGTCAGGCTCTTGCGGGCGACGGCGGCGTAGAACTCGATGCGTGGATCGCCGACCTCGACGGGCGCGTCCGAGCCGGCGGCCACGACCGCGCCGCTCTTCAGCATGTCGGCCCAGGCGTAGGCGCCCTTCAGCCGGTCCTTGCCCAGGCGCGCGGGCGCGAAATAGAGGTCGCCGATGGCGTGGCTGGGCTGCATCGAGGCCACCACGCCCATCTTCGAGAAGCGCGGCAGGTCGGCGGCGTCGACGACCTGGGCGTGCTCGATGCGCCAGCGGCGGCCGGTGTCCGTACCAAGCGTCTCGCCAAACCAGTCCAGCACCATGCGGTTGCCGCGGTCGCCGATGGCGTGCATGGCGACCTGGGCGTTCACGGCCCGCGCCTTCTTCATCAGGGCCAGGCCCTGGCCGTGCTCGGTGAGCACCAGGCCCAGGCCCTCGGCGTCGCTGTAGGGCGACAGCAGCGCCGCCCCGCGCGAGCCCAGGGCGCCGTCCATGTAGAGCTTGATCCCGCGCAGGCGGATCAGGCCGGTCGTGTCGGCGCTGGGACCGGTGTTGAGCACCTCCTCGGCGCCGGACGGATCCATGTAGTTGTCGACGCGCAGGGAGAAGCGCCCCTCGGCGGCGAGGCTGCGCAGCAGGTCCAGATCGGCGGCCTCGACGCTCATGTTGCCAAGGCCGGTCCAGCCGCGCCCGGCGTAGAGCTTTCCGGCCGTCTCCAGCGCCTGGCGCTTGAGGGCCGGCGAGGGCGGCGGGATCACCGTCTCGACCAGGGCCTGGGCGTGGTCGACCAGCATGCCGGTCGGCTCGCCCTTGTCGTCCTTGAGGATCTGGCCGCCGGCCGGGGCCTGGGTGTCGCGGGTCAGGCCGGCCTTGGCCAGGGCGGCGCTGGAGGCGACCACGGCGTGGCCGTCGGCGCGGCCCAGCACGATGATCCGGCCCGGCGCCGCGCGGTCGAGGTCGGCGCGGGTGGGAAAGCGCTTCTCGGGCCAGTGGGTCTCGATCCAGCCGCGCCCGGCGATGGGCGCGTCGCCGGGATGGGCCGCGGCGTAGTCGCGCACGGCGGCGACCAGGGCCTCGACGGAGTCGGTCTTGTCGAGGTTGAGGGTCAGCTCGCGCAGGCCGATGCCGGTCAGGTGGGCGTGGGCGTCGACGAAGCCGGGGTAGGCCGCGCCGCCCTTCAGGTCGATGTCGCGGACGTCCTTGGCGGCCTTGGCGCGAGCCGCGGCCAGCGGGCCGACGAAGGCGATGGTCCTGTCGCGGATCAGCACCGCCTCGGCGGCGGGCGCGCCGGCCACGCCGGTGTGGATCGGCCCGCCGTGGACCAGGATGTCGCCGGCCAGGGCCGGACCGGCGGCGAGGACGAGCGCGAGGGCGGCGGCGGACGGAAAGAGGCGACGCAAGGGCGGTCTCCGAAGCAAGGTCGTGGAAAGGTAGAAGCCCGCGCTCGCCTCCTGCAACAGCGGTGTTAATCTGTTGAGCGATGGGACAGGGCTTCATGCTTTTCGAGACGGCGATCGGTCGCTGCGGCCTGGCGTGGGGCGCGGCTGGCCTGATCGGCGTGCAGCTGCCCGAGAGCGCGCCCGGGGCGGCCTGGGCGCGGCTGCGCAAGCGCTATCCCGACGCCGTCGAGACCGCGCCGCCGTCGGAGGTGGACGAGGCGGCCGACCGCATCATCGACCTCTTGGCCGGGGGGCGCGACGACCTGTCGGACGTGGCGCTGGACCTGACCGTGGTCCAGCCCTTCAATCGCCGGGTCTACGAGATCGCCCGGGCCATCCGTCCCGGTGAGACCTCGACCTACGGCCAGGTGGCCAAGGCTATGGGCGAGCCCGGCGCCATGCGGGCGGTGGGCAAGGCGCTGGGCGAAAATCCCTGGCCGATCGTGGTGCCTTGCCACCGGGTGCTGGGCGCCGACGGCAAGATGGGCGGCTTCAGCGCCGACGGCGGCGCGTCGACCAAGGCCCGGCTGCTGACCATCGAGCGGGCCAGGGTGAGCGACGTTCCCACCCTGTTCGACATGGACTTCTCGGTGGCGCCGCCCAAGGGGCGCTGATCCCGCGAACGAAAAAGGGCGGCCCTTGCGGGCCGCCCTTCGCTTTCGCCGCCGGGGGCTAGAGGCCGCCGGGCTTGCACTCGTTCTGGAAGAACTTTTCGATCTCGACCAGCTGGGTCTCCATCATGTCGGGGGTCATGGTCGCGTAGCCGTGGCCCATGTCCTTGATCTCGAGCCACTTGTACGGCTTGCCGGCCGCCTTGAGGCCGTTGATGAAGCGCAGCGAGTCCTTGATGTCGACGATCGTGTCGCGGTCGCCGTGATAGAGGAAGATCGGGATCTTGGCCTCGCCGGCGGCCTGGATGGCGTCGAGGCCGCCCACGAACGGACGCTGGAACTCACGCAGCAGGCGGCTTTCGGCCGTGGCCTTCTTCATGTCGGCCAGGCTGCCGCCGGCGCCCGACACCGCGCACTGATAGAGGCCGTTCGGACGGATGGTGGCGGCCAGCGCCGCGTAGCCGCCGTAGGAATAGCCGAACATGGCGATGCGCTTGGGATCGGCGATCTTCTCGTCGATCAGCCACTTGGCGCCGTCGTCCTTGTCGTCCTGCATCTTCTGGCCCCACTCGCTGTCGCCGGCGGTCCAGAGCTTGCGGCCCCAGCCCATCGAGCCGCGGAACTGGGGTTGCAGCACGGCGTAGCCGCGCGAGGCGAAGTACTGGGTCCAGCCGGAGACGTCCCACTCCATGTGGTCGCGGGCCCAGGGGCCGCCGTGGGGCAGGATGATGGTCGGGAACGGACCGGTCCCGAAGCTGGCCGGCGGGGTGGTCAGGATGCCGGGAATTCGCAGGCCGTCACGCGCGGCGTATTGCACAAGGCGCGTGTCGCCAAGCGAGGCGATGTCGATCGAGGCGCGGCTCTTGCCGAACAGCGACGACTTGCCGTCCTTGATCAGATAGAATTCCGGCGGCTGCTTGGGGCCCGACTTGACGGCGATGACCACCTTCATGTCGTCGGACCAGGCCTGGATGTCGGTGGCCGCGCCGTCGACGACCGAGACGTTGGCCTGATCGCCCGAAGCCGGGTCGATCCACGGCACGCGGGTGGTCTTGGAGCCGGTCAGGCCGCGGATCGCCTTGTTCAGGCTGTCCAGCTGGGCCCCGCGGGCCGAGCCCTTTTCCCAGTACTCGTTGGTGCGCTCGGCGTCGTAGCTGTAGCCGACGATGTCGAGATAGTCGTCCTTGGCCATCGACTGGATGACGCCCGTCGACTCGAACATCTTGTGCTGGAACAGCGGCTCCAGGATCTTCTTCTGGGCGATGTCGTAGGTGTAGATCCCGACCTTGTCCTGGCCCTGCGAGGCCGAGATGTAGACGATGTTGGGATCCTTGGAGTAGCCCACGACCTCGACCGGATCGCGGTCCTTGCCGAAGTACTTGAAGTGGGGCTCGAACTCGCCGGTCTTGGGGTTCTTCAGCTCGATCAGGAAGTAGATCTGGCCGTTCTCGAAATCGACCGAGCGGCGCAGGCGCACCTCGCCGTTGGAGTCGAAGGTGTAGCCGTACTTTTCCGAGCCGCGGTACACGCGTTCCTGGGCGCCCGTGTAGACGTCCATCTTGAAGTAGTCGCCCTCGACGTTGACGAGGATGTTGCGCGGGTCGAGCGGCAGGCGGCTGACGATGCTGGCGCGAACGGACGGATCGTCCTTGCCCGCCAGGTCGAGCATCTTCTTGGCGCCGCGGGTCGGTTCGAAGTCGGTGATGCGGCTGCGGCGGATGTGGGTCTTGTACGAGCCGAAGGTCCACGGCTTCTGCATGGTGATCAGGATGCGGTCGTTCTTGATGAACGAGGCGCCCATCAGGGTGGAGCCTTCCTCGGCGCCCATCATCACCGGCTGCTTGTCCATGGCGCCGGTGTCCCACACGGCGACGAAGCTGGCCTTGCCGTCCTCGGACACGATGGCGACGATGTGCTTGCCGTCCGGCGACACGCTGACGTTGGAATAGGTCGGGCGCTGGGTCAGGACTCGCGCGCTCGGCGGCTTGGCCGCGGCATGGGCGAGCGCCGGCCCCGACAGCGCCATCAAGCTGACGGCGGCCGCCAGGCAAAGCTTGCGAAATTGTGGCGTCACTTGGTCCTCATGCTCATTACTCGTTGCCGCAGGGGCGATCGCGATGTGCGCGGGCGCGGCACGAATCCGCTCGCGCCGTGCTCGCTTTCGCTATTACCGGGCAACTTGCTTCCCCCTGCGCCCCGAGGGGAGACTAGGGTTCCTCGAACGCCATTCGCAAACTTTTTGAGCGCGCGGACACGTCGGGGGCAAAACTGTGTCCAAATTGTAACTGCTTGGCCCCGATTGCCGTAGGTTACGCAATGCGGGTTGTGCCGTCGCAAACTCGTCTTTTAGGTTTCCGGCTGCGCGGCATGGCTGCGCCCTAGCGCGCCGCAATCGGGGACGGCGATTCCGCTATGAGACGCCCCGGGGGAAATTCTTGATGCTTAATCGTAACGTTCTGTTGGGGACGACAGTCCTCATCGGTCTGGCCAGCGCTTCCGTGGCGTTCGCCCAGACTTCTCCTGCCAAGCCGAACCAGCCGGCGACCCAGACCGCCAGCAAGGAAGACGGCAGCGAAGTCGAAGAGCTGATCGTCACCGGCTCGCGCATCCGTCGCAACGAGTACACCTCGGCTTCGCCGATCCAGGTCATCACCTCGGAGCAAGCGACCCTCGAAGGCCTGATCGATACTGCGGAAGTTCTGCAACAGTCGTCGGTCGCCTCGGGTTCGTTCCAGGTGAACAGCCAGCTGATCGGCACGCTGGCCTACGGCCAGGAGCAGGTCACCTCGGGCGCCAACTACATCTCGCTGCGCGGCCTGGGGGCTAACCGCACGCTGGTGTTGCTGAACGGCCGTCGCGTCGGCCCGGCCGGCGTCTCGGGCGCCATCGGCCCCGTCGACCTCGCCGTGATCCCGCAGTCGATCATCGCCCGTCAGGAAATCCTGAAGGACGGCGCTTCGTCGGTCTACGGCTCGGACGCCGTCGCCGGCGTGGTCAACATCATCACCAAGGACAACGTCGATGGCGGCGCCATCACGGTCTACGGCAACCAGCCCTTCGAGAGCGGCGGCGAGCGCTTCCAGGTCAACGGCAACTGGGGCAAGACCTTCGACCGCGGCTACATCGGCATCTCGGGCGACTACTACAAGCGCAACCCGCTGACCCGCGGCGACCGCGACAACCTGCGCTGCACGCAGAACGTCTACTTCGACCCGACCAACGGCGACCGCCTCGACCAGCGCCTGCACGACGGTTCGTACCTCTGCAGCAACATCACCAACAACGCCATCCAGGTCGTCGACAACGTCAACAACCGCGTTCTGGTCTACGCCCAACCGGGTCGTGACTACGGCACCGCCCAGTACGGCAACGACTCGCCGTACGCCGGCATGGCCCGCGTGAACCGCGCCGGCTATCCGACCACGTACCGCAACGCCGACACCTATCTCGACACCCCGCTCTACGCGCAGGAGCAGGTCATCAACCCGATGACCCGTTACGGCGTGTTCCTGACCGGCGGCTTCGATCTGACCTCGAAGACCGAAGTCTACGGCGAGTTCATGTACTCGCGTCGTGAGACCGAGACGAACCAGATCTCGAACGTCGGCCCGGCCACGGTCACCAGCACCAACAACGGCATCCTGGGCTCGACCACGGGCGGCCTGCTGGCCTCGAACCCGAACAACGTGGCTCCGAACGGCACGCCCTTCGGCTACACCACCAGCGTGTTCATCGCCCGCACCCTGTTCGCCAACCAGAACGTCGACTACCTGCGCGGCGTGATCGGCATCAAGGGCGAACTGCCCGAACTGCCGGTGCTCGGCGGCTGGCACTGGGACGCCTACGTCCAACGCGCCAAGTCGGACGGCGAATACAACAACGAGTTCATCTACACCGACCGCCTGACGGCCGTGTCGGGCGCCAGCGCCTGCACCAACAACCCGGCCTTCATCGGCAACAAGTCGGGCTTCAGCTGCGCCAACCTGAACGGCGGCGCCGGCATCCCCTGGACCTCGCAGCGCGTCGTCTCGGGCCAGTTCAACGACCAGGAGCGCGCGTTCCTGTTCGGCTGGAACCGCGGCACCACCGAGTACACCCAGACGACGGCGGAAGTCTCGATCACGGGCGACCTGTTCACCCTGCCGGCCGGCCCGCTGGGCGCGGCCTTCGGCGTGTCCTGGCGCAAGGACGAGATCAACGACAACCCGGGCGAAAACGCCCTGGCTCGTAACATGTACAACTACACCACGGCCGGCATCACCAAGGGCTCGGACACCGTCCGCGAAGCCTACGGCGAACTGGACATCCCGGTGTTCAAGTCGCTGCCGCTGGTCCAGAGCCTGAACGTCAACCTGTCGGGCCGCATCTCGGACTACGAGTCGTACGGTCAGAGCGAGACCTACAAGGTCGGCGTGAACTGGCAGATCGTGCCGGCCCTGCGCCTGCGCGGCAGCTACGGCACCTCGTTCCGCGCTCCGGCGCTGTTCGAACAGTTCATCGGCGCCCGCACGGCCTTCCAAAGCCAGGCGATCGACCCCTGCGTGAACTACCAGAACAACGAAAACCCGGTCATCCGCGCCAACTGCGCCGGCACCAACCACCCGGGTCTGCCGGCTGGCACCAGCATCCCGGAAAACTACACCGGCACCGGCGTTCCGTCGGCCCTGGTGCTGACCGGCGGTGGTCGTGACGTCCTGAAGCCGGAAACCTCCGACGCTTCGATGGTCGGCGTGATCTGGACGCCGTCGTTCATCGACCTGAGCGTCGCGGTCGACTACTTCGAGTACGACGTGAAGGACGAAATCCGCACCTTCGGCGCGGCCAACATCCTGTACCAGTGCTACAGCCGCACGGACTTCCCGAACAACCCGTACTGCTCGCTGTTCACCCGCACCAACACGCCGTCGACCACCAACTACGGCATCACGCAGGTCGACAACTCCTACGTGAACGTGGCGGCGCAGAAGAACCGCGGCATCGACATGAACGTGCGCTACCAGCACGAGTTCGGCGAGACCCGGATGATCATCGACGGCCAGTTCACCTGGCAGCTCGAGGACACCACCGAGCTCCTGGGCGCGGCTGACGCCGAAGACTACAACGGTTCGACCACCGAGCCGGACTTCACGGGCGGCGTCAACGTCCGCTTCGAGCGCGGCGACTGGACCCTGGCCTGGGGCGTCGACATGTACGGCAAGGCTTCGGACACCGAAGTGCTGGGCACCGACCTGGCCTCGACCAACGCCACGTACAACGTGACCTGCACGTTCACCCCGACCGGCAGCACGACGCCGCAAGTGGGGGCCTGCTCGTCGTTCCGCAACGCTTCGGGCGCCCTGGCGACCCCGGGTTCGCTGGTGGTGAACAACCAGCCGATCTACCGCAAGCTGTATAACGAGTTCACGGCCTACCACAACATCTCGATCACCCGCCGCAAGGACGACTGGACCTTCCGCGCTGGTATCCAGAACCTGTTCGGCGAGGAAGCGCCGCTTGCCGGCAGCGGTCTGTACCGCAAGGGCACCGCGGCTCTGAACCTCTACGATCTGCTGGGCCGTCGCGGCTGGATTTCGGTCACCAAGACCTTCTAATCCCGACGCGAGCTTGCTCGATCGAGGGCGGCGGAGTTTCTCCGCCGCCCTTTTTCGTGCGCGCCGGGCAAGCGCGCGGGCATGAAAAAACGGGCGCGCCGCAAGGCCGCCCGTTCTTTGTTTCTCAGAGGGTCTGGAAGCCTCAGACGACCTGGGCGGCGAGGCCTTCGAGCACCCGGCGCAGGTCGGCTTCGCGGAACGGCTTCTGCAGCACCGGCGAGCCCTTGTGCGGTTCGGTCAGGCCCGCCTCGCCGTAGCCGCTGGCGAAGGCGAAGGGCACGCCGCGCGCCTTCAGGGCGTCGGCGACCGGGAAGATCGGACGTCCGCCCAGGTTGACGTCGAGCAGGGCCGCGTCGATCTCGGCCGAGCCGGCCAGGCGCAGGGCCTCCTCGATCTCGGCGGCCGGACCCACGACCTCGCAGCCGAGATCGCCGAGCATGTCCTCGACCAGCATCGAGACGAGGGCTTCGTCTTCGACCACCAGTACCTTCAGGGCGGCGAGGGTCTTCATCTGTTTCACGGCTCCAGGGCGGCGAGGGGCAGCGTCATGGCGCAGCCCAAGCCTGATTGATCATAGGCGAGACGGACCACGCCGGACAACTCGCCGGCGAGGCCCTTCTCCAGAAGGCGGGCGCCGAAGCCGCGACGGCTCGGCGTGGTGACGGCGGGGCCGCCGCGCTCGGTCCAGCGCAGGACGAGACGGGCGGGGGCTTCCGGCGGCTCGATGGCCCAGGCCACGGTGACCCGGCCTTCCGGCGTCGACAGCGCGCCGTACTTGGCGGCGTTGGTGGCCAGCTCGTGCACGGCCATGCCGATGGCCACGGTGGCCTTGGGATTGAGCCGCAGGTCGCGGGCGTAGTCGAAATCCAGGCGCTCGCGGCCGGCGAAGGCCTCCAGCTCGGCGTCGACGATCTCGCGCAGGCTGGCGCTTTCCCAGTTCTGTTCGGTCAGCAGGTTGTGGGTCTGCGACAGGGCGATCAGCCGGGCCTCGAAGGCCTCGCGGAAGGCAGGCAGGTCGTCGGCGGCGCGCAGGGTCTGGGCGGCCATCGACTGGACGGTGACCAGGGTGTTCTTCACGCGGTGGTTCAGTTCGTTGAGCAGAAGGCGCTGGCGCTCCTCGGCGCGCTTGCGCTCGGTGATGTCCAGCGACACCCCGGCCATGCGCCGCACGCCGCCGCCGATCACCGGCGTCTCGTCGCGCACGGCGGCGCGGCCGCGGGCGTGCACCCAGCGCGTCTCGCCGCTGGGGATCACCACGCGGTACTCGATGTCGTAGTCGCCCCCGGTGCGGATCGCCTCGTCCATCGCCGCCAGCATCCGCTCGCGGTCGCTGGCGTGGATGGTGGCGACCAGGTCGTCGAAGCCGAAGGTCTCGTCGGAGGTGCGGCCGTAGTTCGACTTGCAGATGTCGGAGGCGTCGTAGGCGCGGGTCTCGACGTCGAGTTCCCAGGAGCCCAGGCGGCCGGAATCGAGGGCGAACTTCAGGCGCTCCTCGGTGCGGCGGCGCTCGGTGAGCTCGCGGTCGCCGGCCTCGCCGGCGCGGCTCCATTCGATGGCGACGGCGGCCTGGGCGGCCAGGCCCACGATCACGGTCTCGGCCCGCGCGTCGAAGCGGCCCGGCTCGCGATGGCCGAAGAACAGGCCGCCCAGCACCAGGCCGTCGACGGTCTTGACCGGCGCGGCCAGATAGCTGCGCACCGGCAGGTGGCCCTCGGGCATGCCCTTGTAGGGGCCGCTGAGGCCGTAGCGGGGATCGGCCAGGATGTCGTCGGAACGCACCACGCCCACGCCGTCGAAGGTGGGGGCGAAGATCGCGGTCTTGCGCGGCATCGGAAAGTCGGCGAACGCCTCGGGCGGCGCCCCGGCCAGGCCGTAGAGCATGTAGCTCTCTCCGGCCTTGTCGACGACGTTGTAGAAGAAGGCTCCGAACTGGGCGCCGATCAGCTCGACGCCGCCGTCGATCACCGCCTGGACGGTCTCGCCCAGGCTCTGGTGCGCGCCGATGGCCGCGGCGATGCGGCTGAACGCCTGGTTCCGGCGCACCTCGTCGGTGTGAGCAGCCTGCGCTTCGGCCAGCCGTCGGCGGAGATCGGCAATCTCCTCCGTCGCTGACACCGCGTCGGCCTCCAAAACGGTCACCTAGGCTCCCCCCTAGACCCCATCGCCGACACTCCGGCGCGTCGACTTGAACGCGCCGCAACCACGGCGGTTCCGCTCGATCGTAAACAAGCTTGGCCTTTAGGGAAGCGGGATTGCGGACGAGCAGAAACGCCCGTCTTGCAACCGCTTCAGCCCGCGGCGCCTTCGCTCACCAGGAAGGCGCGAAGCGGGGCCGGATCGACGCCCTTGGCGACGAACGCGTCGCCGATGGCGCGCACCAGCACGAAGGTCAGGGCGCCGCCCTCGGCCTTCTTGTCCTGGCCCATGTGGGCGATCAGGGCGTCGGCGTCGAACGGCTCGGGCCGCACCTCGGCCAGGGTGGTCGGCAGGCCGGCGGCCTTGATCGCGGCCACGGCACGGACGGCGTCCTGCGCGGGGCACAGCCCCTGGGCGGCCGAGAAGCGGAAGGCCTGGGCCATGCCCACGCCGACGGCCTCGCCGTGCTTGAGCGCGTCGCCGAAACCCATCTCGGCCTCGATGGCGTGGCCGAAGGTGTGGCCGAGGTTCAGCAGCGCGCGGCGGCCGGCCTCCTTCTCGTCCTCGGCGACGATCTCGGCCTTCATCTCGACGCTGCGGCCGACGGCGCGGACCAGGGCCTGGGTGTCGCGCTCGAGCACGGCGTGGACGTTCTTTTCCAGCCATTCGAAGAAGTCGAAGTCGCCCAGCAGCCCGTACTTGATGACCTCGGCATAGCCGCAGGCCAGCTCGCGGGCGGGCAGGGTGGCCAGCACGTCGAGGTCGGCCAGGACGAGGCGCGGCTGATGGAAGGCGCCGATCAGGTTCTTGCCGCGCGGGGTGTCGATGGCGGTCTTGCCGCCGACCGAGCTGTCGACCTGGGCCAGCAGCGAGGTCGGGATCTGGATGAAGTCGACGCCGCGCTTGTAGATCGCCGCGGCGAAGCCGGCGAGGTCGCCGATCACGCCGCCGCCGAAGGCCACGATCATGTCGCCGCGCTCCAGGCCCAGCGCCAGCAACTGGTCCGACAGGTGCGCCAGGCCCTCGAAGCTCTTGGTCTCCTCGCCCGGCGGCAGCACGATGACGTCGACCGAGGCGCCGGCCTTCTCCAGCGACACCGACAGGCGCTCGACATGGTGCTCGCCGACATTGGCGTCGGTGACCACGGCGCAGCGCTTGCGCTTGGCCAGGAACGGCAGGACGTGCTCGCCGGCCTTGTCGATCAGGCCCGTGCCGATGACGACGTCGTAGGCGCGATCGCCCAGGCCCACGGGAACGGTGCTGATCACGGTCTTACTCTCCGGTAGCGGACGCGGCGGCGAGGCGGCCCTGCAGGGCGGCGATGACGGCCTCGACGGCCACCATGTGGGGCGTGTCGCCGGTCTCGACGGTCAGGTGGGCCTCGCCGTAGGCGGGGTAGCGGGTCACGGCCTGCTCGCGCAGGACGTCCATGGGGTCGCGGTTCTTCAGCAGCGGCCGGCCGTCCTTGCGGCCGACGCGGCGGGCCAGAAGCTCCAGGTCCGCCTTCAGCCAGACGGCGATGGCCTTGTCCTTGATCAGGGCGCGGGTCTCGGCGTTGACGAAGGCGCCGCCGCCGGTGGCCAGCACGTGCGGCGGCTCGTCCAGCAGGCGGGCGATGACCCGGCGCTCGCCGTCGCGGAAAGCTTCCTCGCCCATCTCGGCGAAGATCTCGGGGATCGAGCGGCCGGCGGCGCGCTCGACCTCGTTGTCGGCGTCACGGAACGGCAGGTCGAGGGTGTTGGCCAGGCGGCGCCCGACGCTGGACTTGCCAACGCCCATCAACCCGACCAGCACGATGGTCCGGTCACGGAGGTCTGGATAGCGGGGCGGAACGAGATCGGCGGTCATGGTCGGTTCCCCCGATACACGACCCGCGCCCCCGCCGCCACGCCCTGGGTTCCGCTTATTCCTGGGGCGGGCGCCATGTTTCGTGAAAGAGCCTCCCCGCCCGTGACGGCGGGGAGGCGCAGGCTTCCGTGCTTAGAAGTCGAAGCCGATGGTGGCGAAGATCTGCCGCGGCGCCGAGGAATGGAACACCAGGATGGAGCCGGTCGCGTCGTCGGGCGCGAACACGCTGCTGTCGAAGTTCGACGCGTAGCGCTTGTCGGTCAGGTTGGTGATGTTCAGCGAGGCCTTGGCGCCCTTCATGACGCCGACCTGGTCGAACCGGTAGGCCAGGCCCAGGTCGAAGGTGGTGTAGCCGCCGAAGCTCTGGTCGTTGGTGTAGGTGTAGTAGCGACGGCCGGTGTACTTGCCCTGCAGCGAGGCGGAGAACGGTCCGCGCTTGACGCTGACCACGCTGGCGAACATCTCCTTGGGCGTGTCGACCTGCTGCTTGCCGGCCGTCTTCTTGATCACGCAGGTCGCGCCCGAGCACCAGTTGAGGTCCTCGTCGTAGGTCGACTTGTTGTACGAGGCCGAGTTGTACCAGTTCAGCCACGACAGCGGTTTCCACAGAACGCCAAGCTCGGCGCCCTTGCTGGTGACGCTGCCGGCGTTGTGGAAGGAGTTGCCGCAGCCGGGGTTCTGCTGCTGGTTGGTCGGGCAGGGGTTGTACTGCAGCAGGCGGTTGTCGAAATCGACCTCGTAGGCCGAGATCGAGACCTGCAGGCTTTCACCCACATAGCGGTAGCCGGCGTCGAAGCTCTTGGAGGTCTCCGGCTCCAGGTACTTGCCCTGGGCGTCCCAGACGGCCTGGCTGACCGACTGCGGGCCCAGTTTGAAGCCGCCCTGGAACATGGCCATGTTCTCGGCGTAGCTGGCGAACACCTCGTGGCCGGGCGCGATGCGCCAGCGCGCGCCGGCTTCCGGCAGGAAGCTGTCGGACGCCTTCAGCGAGCCGCTGGCGAACTGGGTCGAGGCGGCCGCCGGCGCCTTGGCGATACCGGGCAGGGCCGTGGCGGTCGACTTGGCGTTGGTGCTCTTGAAGCCGAAGTCGATGCTCAGCGCGTCGTCCAGCAGGGTGATGGTGTCCTGCACGTAGAACTGCTGGGTGGTCCAGTCGGTCTTCTGCACCCACTGGGCGGTGTCGGGACGGCCCTTCAGGTACTGCGCCAGGCTGAACGGGCCGGTGACGTTGGTCCAGATGTAGCGGGCGGCGCTGCTGGTGTTCTGCTCCAGCCAGAGGCCGGCCTGCAGATGGTTGAAGCCGGCGGTCCAGGCCAGGCTCGCGATCACGCCGTCACGGTCGATGGTGTAGCGGGTGTCGCGGATCTGCACCGGCAGGTCGTCGGCCGTCGACGCCGTGCCCTGGTTGGACAGGCCGGTGATGAAGTTGTTCCCGGCGCCCTTGTTCTCGTGCTTGTAGACCTGACCGTGGGCCTTCAGCGTCGGGGTGATGTCGAAGTCGGCCGCGATGTAGAACAGGTCGTCGTTGCGCAGGATCTGGCCGTTGGTGAAGGTGACGTCGCTGAGCTTTTCCGGCGCCGTCGAGGTCACGCACTTGGAGGCCAGCGAGGCCACCGAACAGGCGGCGCGCGACACGTAGGCGTTCCAGTCGGGCGCGTAGCCGCCCCAGTCCCAACCCAGGCGGCTTTGCATGTCCTTCGACAGGTAGGCGTCGTCGGCCTGGTTGGTGCGCGAGATGTCGGCGAAGGCCGTCACCTGGCCGCGCTCGCCCTTGTAGGTCAGCTTGCCGTTGAACTGCTTGCCGGTCGACTTGTTGTAGACCGGCTGGTTCACGAACAGGTCCTGCTGGGCGTAGTGGCCCGACAGGTAGGCCGACCAGCCGTTGTGCTCGCCGGTGTCGAAGCGCGCAAAGGTGCGCCAGGTGTCTTCGCTGCCGTAGCTCTGGCTGAGCGACAGACCCATCTCCTTCTTGGGATCGGCCGAGACGTAGATCAGCGCGCCGCCGAGGTTGCTGGTCGAGGGGATCGACAGGCCGGCGATGCCGGTGGCCAGGTCCGCGCGGCCGAGGTTCTCGGAGATCAGCGCGCGGCTGATCGTCAGGCCGTTGTAGTTGTTGTAGGCGCCGTCGCCGAGCGGCATGCCGTCGAGCGTGTAGCCGAGGTGGGTGGTGTTGAAGCCGCGCACCTGCAGCGACAGCGACTGCTCGTTGACGCCCAGGGCGTCGATCGACTGGGCGCTGACGCCCGGCAGGAAGTTCAGGGCCTTCTGCACGCTCGTGCCCGGGGGCAGCACTTCGAGGCTGGCCGGCGTGAGGGTCGAGACCGAGCGGGTCTGGCCGCTGCCGACCACGACGACGCCGTCGAGCTCTTCGGCGGCCGCGGTCGAGGTCGTCGCGGCGGTGTCGGCCGCCTTGGCCTGGGCGGCGATCATGAGGCAGGCGGCGATCGCGATCGCGCTGGCGGACCGTTGCAGCATCTTAAGGCATCCCCCGAGACGGAAACGCCACAGGGAACTGTTGCCCACGGCGCCGTTTGTTTTCAGCGCCGCGTCTATTTCACAGGTTGATGACAGTTTTTCCGCAACAGCATTCGG
This sequence comes from Caulobacter sp. 602-2, assembly GCF_011043625.1. Classification (GTDB taxonomy): domain Bacteria; phylum Pseudomonadota; class Alphaproteobacteria; order Caulobacterales; family Caulobacteraceae; genus Caulobacter. The sequence goes on along the minus strand of NZ_JAAKGT010000003.1, from coordinate 367,324 downwards.
CGCCCGTCGCGCCGTTGTCGTCCGTCGAAGTCCGAGCATTCGACGAACGACAACTATGGTGCGGGAGGCGGGGCGGCCGGGGCGTGCCTACTTCAGGGCGTAGGCGATGACGTAGTCGCCGCGGTCGGGCGACTGGCGCGCGCCGCCGGCGGTGATCACCACGTATTGCTTGCCGGTCCTGGGCGAGCGGTAGCTCATCGGGCCGCCCTGGCTGCCCACCGGCAGGCGGGCCTTCCAGACCTCCTTGCCCGTCGCCGAGTCGAAGGCCCGCAGGTAGTAGTCCTGCGTGCCGGCGAAGAAGACGAGGCCGCCCTGCGTGGCCAGGCTGCCGCCCAGGGTGGGCAGGCCGATCGGCATGGGCAGGCCCATCTTGATCCCCAGGGGGCCGGTGTCGCGCACCGTGCCGACCGGGACCTGCCACTTGATCTTCCGGGTGGTCATGTCGACGGCGGTCATGGTGCCGTAGGGCGGGGCCTGGCAGGGGATGCCCAGCACCGACAGGAAGCGGTTCTTGTCGACCGAATAGGGCGTGCCCTTCAGCGGCACGGCGCCCATGCCGGTGTTGACCGCCTCGCCGCCGCCCGAGGCCGCCGCCTTGCTGGTGTCCTGCGGGATCATCCGCACCCACAGGCCAAGGCGCATGTCGTTGACGAAGAGGGTGTTGGTGGTCGGGTCGGTCGACAGGCCGCCCCAGTTCATGCCGCCCAGCGAGCCGGGGAAGCTCAGCGACTTGTCCGTGCCGGGGGCGGTGTAGAGCCCCTCGTAGCGCATGCCCTTGAAGGCGATGCGGCACAGCAGCTGGTCGAAGGGCGTGGCGCCCCACATGTCGGCCTCGCTCAGGGTCTGGGCCCCGATCTGGGGCATGCCGGTCGAGCGGGGCTGGGTCAGGGCGTAGGGCTCGCCGGGGATGTCGGCGGCCTTGACCGGCACATTCTCGACCTTGGTCAGGGGCTGGCCCGTGGCGCGGTCGAGCACATAGAGCTGGCCAGCCTTGGTGCCGAAGACCAGAGCCGGAACGCTGCCGCCGCCGGCCTTGGGGAAGTCGATGAAGCTGGGCTGCATCGGCACGTCGAAGTCCCACAGGTCGTTGCGGACGGTCTGGAACACCCACTTCTCGCGGCCCGTCGTGGCGTCCAGCGCCAGCATCGAGGCGCCGTAGCGGTGGTCGAGCGCGCTGCGGGTCTTGCCGTAGAGATCGACCGAGGCGCTGCCCACCGGCATGAACACGGTGTTGGAGGCGGCGTCGTACGACATCGAGGACCAGACGTTGGGGGTCGAGCGGGCGTAGGTCTTGCCGGCCGGCGGGGCGCCGGTGATCGACGGATCGCCCGGATCGAAGGCCCAGCGCAGGGCGCCGGTGATCACGTCGAAGCCGCGCACCACGCCGCCGGGCATGTCGACCTGGACGTTGTCGGCGATGCGGCCGCCGACGACGACGGTCGTGCCGGCCAGGGTCGGGGCGGCGGTCAGCTGGTACTGCGGGTCGGGCGCGTCGCCGAGGCCGGCCTTCAGGTCGACGCGGCCGGCGGTTCCGAAGTCCTGGCAGGCCTTGCCGGTGTCGGCGTCGAAGGCCATCAGCGCGGCGTTGATGGTGTTCATCAGGATGCGGCGGCGGCACGGCGCGCCCTCGGGCACCGTCGCGGCCGGGACGGGTGTCGAGCCGGCGGCGGTGGGCTGAAGCAGCGGCGCCCCGGCGTCGAAATAGGCCAGGCCCCGGCAGCGCATCCAGACCGAGGCGCGGGCGTCGACGACGGCCTTCCACTTCTCGGCGCCGGTGTCGGCGTCCAGCGCGACGACGTTGTTGTGCGGCGTGCAGATGTAGACCGTGTCGCCCACCTGCAGCGGTGTGTCCTGGTCCTCGGCGCCGTTGCCGTCGCTGACCGCGACGTCGCCGGTGCGGTAGGTCCAGGCGACCTTCAGGCCCTTCACATTGTCACGGGTGATCTCGTTTAGCGCCACGAAGCGGCTGGCGCCGGCGGTGTTGCCATAGGCCTCCCAGTTCTTCTGGGCCTTGGCCGGATCGACGGGGACGAGGGCGGCGGCCGCGCCGGTGAAGGCCACGGTGGGGTGGGGAAAGAACATGGCGGCGAAGCCGGCGCCTGCGCCCAGGGCCAGCACCGCGCCGGTCGCCAGGGCGGGAACCAGGGCCGGCGGCCTGCCGCTGGCCCGCGCCATCAGCGGATAGGAGAAGGCGACCACGGCCGCGCCGACGCTCAGCGCCAGCAGGCGCGAGATCAGCGGCCAGAACGACGGGCCTGTCTCCCACAGCGCCCAGACGATGGTCAGCACGAAGACCGCGCCGAACAGCAACGCCCCCGTGGTCCTGGCCCGGAAGATCAGCGCGCCCGACACGGCCAGCGCCGCGCCGGCGGCCAGGAAGTAGGGGCTGCCGCCCAGCGCCAGCAGCTTGCCGCCGCCGATCAGGAAGAACAGGCCCGCGGCCAGGATGACCGCCCCGAGCAGTCCCAGCCAGAGTCGGGCCAGGGGGCCAAGGGCGGTGCGAGCGGCGGACAGGGTGGTGGGCATGCGGAGGGGTCTCCCATGGATGATCGACGCGGCTCGACCACTCCCGCCCGGCTGGGCGCATGGAGCCCCCCACGGGCTCAAGCTCGCGAAAGGCAAGCTGTACGTTCGGGCAGTGAACCCGAACGCGGCCGGCCTGCAAGCTTTTATGGCCGACCGGGGTTACGCGCTCGCGCCCCGGTTCGGCCGCCGCACCGTCTTCTGCCTGCCGCGCTTCCTTGCCATAGTAGGGACCATGGCTTTTCCCTCGCGTTCCCCGCTGGCGCTCGCCGCCGCCGTTTCCGTCCTCGCCGTCGCGGCGCACGCCCACGCCCAGGACCCGGCGGTGGCCGTCAGCACGCTGGCGCCGCCGGACCTGTTCTCGAACCCCGCCGCCGACACCGGCCTGCCGGGCGACCTGTGGAAGGACGCCTCGCCGGGCCTGATGCGCGAGACGCTGCCCAAGCTGGGGGCCAAGCCGCTGTCGCCGGCCTTCGCCGACTTCGCGCGGCGGGTGCTGGCCACCGGGGCGCGGGCGCCGGCGGGCGTTGGCGATGATCCAGAGATGGGCGGGGCGCGGGCCCTGGCCCTGATCGCCCTGGGCGAGGCGGCCGGCGCCAAGCGGGTGATGGACCGCACCCCGGGCCTGGACCAGAACGCCGCCCTGGCCATGGCCGCGGCCGAGGCCAATCTGATCGCCGGCGACGACGACCGCGCCTGCGCCGTGGCCGACGCGCTGAGCGCCGATCGCGGGACGGGCTACTGGCTGCGGCTGCGGGCCTTCTGCCAGGCGCGGGCCGGCCAGACGGCCGAGGCCCAGCTGACCTTCAACCTGGCCCAGCAGCAGGGCAAGGACGCCGACTACGCCCGGCTGATGCCGGCCCTGCTGTCGGGCGCGGCGCCGACGGGCGGCGCCAACCTGCGCACCGGGATCAACTACGCCCTGTCGAAGAAACTGGGGCTCGACATCCAGGCCGCCGCGGCCACCGCGACCCCGGCCACCCGGCCGCTGCTGGCGCCGCCGGCCACGGATCTGGCCGCCGCGCAAGCCGCCGACTGGGCGTTCCTGAAGTCGGCCAAGCCGGGAGCGGACTTCGCCGCAGCCGCCCGCGGCGCCGCGCCGCTGATCGCGGCCATGGTGGCCGCCGACGCGCCGCTGACCGATCCGGGCCTGTTCCTGCGCGCGGCCCTGACCGCGGGCGACGTGAAGACCGCCCAGGCGATCCGGGGCAAGATGACCGGCGACGCCATCCCTGGCGTCGGCAACCAGGACCTGGCGCTGTTCGACGCGGCCCTGGCCGCCAGTTCGGGCGGTTCGACCGACCAGGCGCTGGACCGGCTGGTGGAGCTGGGCGCGAGCGGCGGCGCCAAGTCGCCGGTCCAGCCGGCCGCCGTGGTGCTGCAGGCGCTGGGCGGGACGCTGAGCACCGAGGACCGCGCGACCTTCGCCGGCTTCGAGGGCGGCAAGTCGAACGCTTCGGCCGCACGCCTGGCGCTGCTGGACGCGGCGGCCGCGGCCGGCCGCAAGGGCGAGGCCGCGGTGCTGGCCCTGTCGGTCGCCGCCGACGCCGGCGTCGCCGGACCTTCGGCCGCCGATCGCGCCCGCATCGTCGCCGCCCTGAACCGCGCCGGTCTTTCCGCCGACGCACGGGCCCTGGCCGTGGAGGGCCTGCTGCCCGCGCCGCCGGCTCCCCTCGCGCCGAAGCCCGCCGCCAAGCCGGCGGCGAAGAAGAAATGAGCGCAAAGGCAGAGGGCTGGGTCGAGGCCTTCCTGGAGATGATGGCCGTCGAGCGGGCGGCCGCCGCCAACACCCTGCGCGCCTACGAGAAGGACCTGGAGGACGCCCGGGGCTTTCTGGGCCGCTCGGGTAACGACCTGGACGCGGCCGACGCGGAGGCGATCGAGGCCTATTTCCAGGACCTGGGGGCGCGCGGCCTGTCGCCGGCCACGGCGGCGCGGCGGCGCTCGGCCGTACGGCAGTTCTATCGCTTCGCCCTGGGCGAGGGGTGGCGCGCCGACGATCCCTCGCGCCGCGTCGTCGCGCCCAAGGCCGGCCGGCCGCTGCCCAAGGTGCTGTCGCGGGCCGAGATCGACGCCCTGCTGGCCGCCGCCGCGGAGAAGGACGGCGCCCAGGGCCTGCGCCTGTCGTGCATCATCGAGCTGCTCTACGCCTCGGGCCTGCGGATCAGCGAGCTTCTGGCCCTGCCGCTGTCGGCCCTGGCCCGCGACCCGGCCTTCCTGATGGTCAAGGGCAAGGGCGGCAAGGAGCGGCTGGCCCCGCTGAACGATGCGGCCCGTGCGGCGGTGAAGGCCTATCTGGAGGGAAGGCTGCAATTTCTGCCAAAGGGCCAGAAGGACAGCCCGTGGCTCTATCCCTCGCGCGGCAAGGGCGGGCGGCTGACGGCGCGGCGAGTGTCGCAACTGCTGGAGGACGCGGCGATCGCCGCCGGCATCGACCGCGAGAAGGTCAGCCCCCACGTGCTGCGCCACGCCTTCGCCACCCATCTGCTGGAGGGCGGAGCCGACCTGCGGGTCATCCAGACCCTGCTGGGCCACGCCGACATCGGCACCACCCAGATCTACACCCACGTGGCCGGCGAGCACTTGGCCGAGGTGGTGCGCACCAAGCACCCGCTGGGGCGCAAGGACTGAGAGCGAAAGGGTTTCGGGCGCGAAAAGCGCGGCTGTCACAAACTCCGGGTTGTGGCGTGCGGTGACGCTTGCCATAGATCGGCCCCTGGAAACGGGGGTTCCATGTCCAAGAAATCGATCGTCGCCGCTGTCGTCGGCCTGCTCGTCGTCGCGCCCGGACTGGCGCACGCGGCCAAGCCGATCCGCGTGTTCACCCAGCTCGGCAAGGACCTGCCCGGCCAGATGGCCGACGAGACCGTCTGCACCGACTACGCCAAGGGCGTGCCGACGCCCGGCCTGCCGCCGCCCGTGGTGACCGGTGGCGGCGTGGCCGCCTCGGCGGGCGCGGCCTTGGCCACCGGCTTCCTGGCCGGCCTGGAAGAGGCCAAGGCCCGCCGCGCCAGCTACGAGCGCTGCATGCGCGCCCGCGGCTACACCAAGGTGAGCCTGACGGCCGAGGAGGAGGCGGCCCTGAAGGCGGCCAAGAAGCAGCCCGAGCGCGAGGCCTGGTTCGCCGCCCTGCTGGCCCGGCCCGACCTCGCCCAGCGCATCGAGGCCGCGCGCGCCGACATCCTGGATCTGCCGCCGGTTCCCGACGCCAAGATCGGCGCGGCGGGCCTGGTCTTCGACCTGTCGCAGGCCAAGGCGGCCGAGGGCGCGGTGGGCGAGGGCGGCGCGCTGGCGACCCTGCCGGCCAGCCACCTGGCGACGGCGCGGCTGACCACCGAGTACCCGGTGTCGAACATGCTGGGCATCAACAAGCGCGGCGAGGCCGGGGCGGTGTTCCACGCCGTGGCGCGCGGGCCGTACGTGGCGCAGTGGTGCGGACCGTTCGTCAACGGCTCGGTGCAGGGCAAGGTCACGCAGATGGGCTGCGTCGAGACGGCGGGCGACGGCTTCAAGGTCATCAATGTCGGCGGCGAGTCCTGGCTGGCCGGAGACCTGTTCGTGGGCGGCTTCCCGGTCGACGACGGCCCCAGGCTGGAGGCCAGCGCCGAGGATCTGATCGGCCCGGTGACGGTGGCCATCAAGCTGGACAAGATCACCAAGAAGGGCGTGCGGCTGTCGGCCGTGGGCGAGCGCGACGGCAAGGCCGTGCGGGTCTGGGTGGGCGGCGGCAATTTCGACGCCGAGGGGCGCCTGGTGGTGCCGCTGTGGACCCATCGCCTGACGATCACCCGCCAGGACCAGGCCATCGCCGCGGTGCTGAGCGCCGACGGCGACGGGCGCGACTGGTACGGGACCGCCGCCCCCTAGGGTCGGTACTCAATTGACCGAGGGCAATGAGTTATCTGTTTCAATAGCTTATAGCAGTTGTCATCCCGGCCGCAGCGCAGCGGAGCGCCGGGATCTCCCACAGTTCAGAACCTGCCAACGTGGGAGATCCCGGCTCTACGGATCGCTGACGCGCTCCGCCGGCCGGGAAGACACGTTTCTTTGCACGCCAACTGAGTCCGCACCCTAGGCCGTCCGCGGCCGAAAAGGCGAGCGACCTTCGTCAATCTGTCACGGAACCCGGGCAGGAACCGCGGCGACGGTTCGGGACGCGTTGGTCGTCAGTCGACGGAGGGAAATCATGGGGCTGCGGAAACTTCTGGTCGGCGCGGCGGCCATCGGGCTGGCGGTGCTGGCGACGGCGCCGGTCCTGGCCCAGGAGGCGCCCCAGCCGATCCCGCGCTCGCCCGGCCTGCCGTTCAAACCCAAGGGCCTGCCCGACCGCATCGTGCTGACCGCGGGCGCTGATCCCGCGCGCGAGATGGCGGTGGCCTGGCGCACCGATCCGCGCCAGGCGGGCGCCGAGCTCCAGCTGGCGCCGGCCATCGACGGCCCCAGCCTGGCGTTCCACGCCAAGACGCTGTCGGGAACCACCCAGGCGATCGACAGCGCCAACGGTCCGGCCCTCTATCATCAGGCCCGCCTGACGGGCCTGTCGCCGGATACGGCCTATGTCTACCGCGTGAAGGGCGCCGACGGCTGGAGCGAGTGGCTGCAGTTCCACACCGCCGCGGCGACGTTCCGCCCGTTCCGCTTCCTCTATCTGGGCGACACCCAGAACGGCATCCTGCCGATCGGCTCGCGGGTGATCCGCCAGGGCTTCCAGTCGACGGCCGCGCCGGCCCTGGTGCTGCACGCCGGCGACCTGGTGGCCCAGCGCGACGACCTCGACCACGACGACGAGTGGGGCGAGTGGACCGCGGCCGGCGCCTACAACTTCTCGACCGTTCCGCAGCTGCCGGCCACGGGCAACCACGAGTACGTGGACGTGGCCAGGCCGGACGGGACCGAGAGCCGCAAGCTCGGCCCCTACTGGCCGCTGCAGTTCGTGCTGCCGACCAACGGCGCCGAGCCGGTGAAGCAGACGACCTACTATGTCGATTACCAGGGCGTGCGGTTCATCATCCTGGACGGCACGGCCGCCCTCGACCTCGGCGCGCTGGAGGCCCAGACCCGCTGGCTGGACCAGACCCTGGCGGCCAGCAAGGCCAAGTGGAACATCGTCACCTTCCACCAGCCGATCTTCACCTGCGCGCGTCCGAACGACACCGAAAAGCTGAAGGCCGCCTGGAAGCCGGTGTTCGAGGCCCGCAAGGTCGATCTGGTGCTGCAGGGCCACGACCACTGCTACGCTCGCCTGACCAGCGAGGCCGGCAAGGTCGACGCCGCCCGTCGCCACGCCGCCGGCCAGCCGCAAGGGCCGGTCTACGTGGTCTCGGTGGTCGGCTCGAAGATGTACGCGCTGAACGACCGCGCCCTGACCCAGCCCGACAAGGTCGCCGCCGACACCGAGTTCTACCAGGTGATCGACGTCGACGCCGACAAGCTGGGCTTTTCCGCCTACACCGCCAGCGGCAAGCTCTATGACGCCTTCACGCTGAAACGGGCCAGGGACGGCTCCAAGACCCTGGTCGAAAGCAAGGAGTCGATGCTGGCCCAGCGGATCTGCAACGGCGCCGTCGGGCCGGACGGCGCGCCGTGCCTGGGCCGGGCCAAGTAGGCGCGGCGGAAACCGCTTAGACTTTGCCTCCGACGCGCTCTAAGAAGCCCATACTTTATGTGTGGGCTTCGCAGCGGCGAGGCCGAGGAGTCTTTCCATGTCCGACGAAACCCGCGATTCCAACGGCGCGATCCTGGCCGACGGCGACAACGTCACCCTGATCAAGGACCTGAAGGTCAAGGGCTCGGGCGGGGTGACCCTCAAGCGCGGGACGCTGGTCAAGAAGATCCGCCTGACCGGCGATCCCGACGAGATCGAGGCCAATGTCGACAAGGTGAAGGGCCTGGTGCTGCGCACCGAGTTCGTCAAGAAGGCCTGATCGCGCCCGTCGTGAGAAATTCCCGTTTCGTCTTAACCTTATAGGCGGGGTTAGGCGCGATCCTGCCGGCGATTTCGTCGGGGGACGAGGGGATCGCGAGTACGCGTATGGTGGCTTCAAACGGGTTCGAGGGCGAGGGGCGACAGACGCGCCTGCTGCTGGCGCTGATTTTCGCCTACGCCGTCACCATCGCTTACTGCGACCTGCTGACAAGGGGGCCGTCGGGGATGGCCACCCTGTGGCCATGCAACGGCCTGCTGGCCGGCGGCCTTGTCTTGCTCACCCCGCGCCGCAGCCTGATCCTGCTGGTCGTCACCACCATCTGCCACGTGCTGCTCGACCGCCTGGGCGGTACGGCGCCGGCGATGACGGCGCTGTTCACGGTGCTCGACACCATCGAGGCCGCCCTGATCGCGGTGGTGCTGCGCAGGGCCTTCGGCGGGCCTCCAAGGATGAAGAACCTGGCCCAGGCCCTGCGGGTGGTGGGGCTGGCCTTGCCGATCACCGCGGTGCTGGCCGTGATCGGCGCCTTCGCCAGCGCGCCGATGCTGAACGTCTCGCTGCCGGTGCTGATCAAGAACTGGATGTTCGTCAACGCGCTGGGCATGACGGCCGGCCTGCCGATCGCCCTGATCCTGTTCGATCGGGGCATCCAGCGCGGCTTCGAGCGGCCGGTGTGGGAGAAGATCGCCTGCTACGTGATGGTGGCGGTCGCGGCCCTGATCGCGTTCGGCCGGCCCGGCCACGCCCTGCCGTTCCTGGTGTTTCCGGCCGGGGTGCTGGTGGCGTTCCGGCTGGGTCCGAAGGGTGCGGCCTGGACGACGGTGATCGTGGCCGCCATCGCCGCGCCGCTGAGCGTGCTGGGCATCGTCGCCGAGGCCGCCACGCGGGCCCAAGCCTCCGAGCGCATGCACGCCCTGCAGTTCCTGGTCAGCGCGCTGCTGTTCACCTGCCTGGCCGCCGCCCTGGCGCTCGCCAACCAGCAGCGCCTCAAGCAGCTTCTGGTGCGTCGCCAGGCCCTGGCCCGCAAGGCCCAGGCCCGCGCCCAGGCCGCCAGCCAGGCCAAGACCGAGTTCCTGGCCACCATGAGCCATGAGATCCGCACGCCGCTGAACAGCGTGCTGGGTTTCACCCGCCTTCTGGCCGACCGCGACGACCTGGCGCCCGAGGCGCGCCGGCACGTGGGCCTTATCGACGGGGCCGGCGGCGCCCTGCTGACCCTGGTCAACGACGTGCTCGACTTCTCGCGGGTCGAGGCCGGCCGGGTGGAGCTGCAGGTCGGGGCCGCGCGCGCCGAGGCGGTGCTGCGCGACGCCGTCGCCATCGTCGCCCAGGACGCCCGCGCCAAGGGTCTGGCGCTGGAGGTCGAGGCAACGGGCGAGACGGGGCGCGATCACGGGCTGGACGCCGACCGCCTGCGCCAGGTGCTGCTGAACCTGCTCAACAACGCCGTGAAGTTCACCCCGGCCGGACGGGTGACGGCGCGTCTGGCCGTGACGCCGGGCGAGGACGCCGACCACCTGCGCATCGAGATCGTCGACACCGGCATCGGCGTGCCGCCGCAACTGCGCGACCGCCTGTTCCAGCGCTTCAGCCAGGGCGACAGCTCGGTGACCCGGGCGTTCGGCGGGGCGGGCCTGGGCCTGGCGATCAGCAAGGCGCTGGTCGAGCTGATGGGCGGGCGCATCGGCATGAACGCCAACCCGGACCAGGGCTCGACCTTCTGGATCGAACTGGCGGCGCAGCCTTGCGAGGCGGCGCCTCCGGTGGCGGTCGCGGCCGGCGGCCGGATCGCCGCCGCGCGCATCCTGCTGGTCGACGACCATCCGATGAACCGCGAGATCGGCGGCGCCTTCCTGGCCCTGGCCGGCTGCGAGGTCGTCACCGCCGAGAACGGCCAGGAGGCGGTCGACATGGCCCGGGGCGGCGGCTTCGACATCGTGCTGATGGACATCCACATGCCTGGCATGGACGGCCTGACCGCCACCCGGGCCATCCGGGCCCTGCCTGGCCCGGTCTCGGCCGTGCCGATCATCGCCATGAGCGCCGATGCGCTGCCTCAGCAGATCGCCCAGTGCCGCGAGGCCGGCATGGTCGACCACGTGGCCAAGCCGATCCAGAAGGACCTGCTCTACGCCACGGTCGAGACCTGGCTGGCCGAGCCCGCGGCGGCCTAGGCGGCGGCGAGCTTGGGCCGCGTCCAGCGGTCCAGGCCGTGGAGCGACAGTCCGGCCGCCAGCAGCAGGCCGAAGGCGGCGATGTTCAGCCAGGCGAAGCCCAGATGCGACGGGGCGGGCCAGAACGCCATCAGCATGGCGCTTCGGGCCGTATGGGTCAGGGCGCCGACCAGGACGGCGACGAACAGGCCGCGCATCCGGCCCTTGACCACGAACCAGGCCGCGGCCGCGAAGCTGAAGCCCATGACGAGCGTCAGCATGAAGTTCCACGGTTGGAACTGCATCAGGCTGCCGATCGCCTGCTCGGCGGAAGCGCCGCGGAACATCCCCAGCCGGCCGGCCCATCCTTCCATCCCGCTGAGTTTCAGGTCGGCCAGGACGAGCAGCCAGTAGCCGGTCGGGAGTACGTGGAAGGCGGCGGCCAGCATGGCCAGGGCGGCGACGAACAGGCGAGCTGAGGTCAGGGCGATGCGCATGGGGTTGATCCTTCGGCGATAGGCGGCGAGCACGCAGCCGGCGGCGAAGGCCAGGGCCTCGTCCGGCGCGTCGATGGCGGAAAGTTCGGCCTTCATGCCCGCGGCCCAGTCGCGCTGGGCGGCCGGCAGGACGGCGGCGGCGTGGTCGAGCAGGCGCTTGGCGAGGCTCATGGCCGGACCACCGAGGGCTGGAGCGAGACGGCGCCGGGCTGGGCCTCCGCGCGCTGGCGCGCCAGGGCGACGCCGGCGGCGGTCAGGCGATAGGCGTGGCGCGCCGGGCGGCCGGGCTGGAGCGGCTGGCGCCACTCGGCCTCCAGGTAGCCCTGGTCGGACAGCCGCATCAGCAGCGGATAGAGCGTGCCCGACTTCAGGCCCGTCTCCTTGGAGAGGTCGTAGCCGTAGCGCCAGGCCTGGGGCTGGGCCAGCAGGGCGGCGAGCACGCCGACCGTCTGGCGCGAGATGTTGGGTGCGCGGGTCATGTCGCTATTAGCGATATATGTAGAGTTTGAGTCAAGCGGCTTTGTAACGACGTTCTTTCAGACCGTCTTCATGTCGCCGCGTCGAGCCGCGCGAGGCCGTATTCGAGGCGTCCCTCCCAGGTTTCCAGCAGGGGCTGGCCCTCGCCCATGGCCGCGTGCAACTGCTGCAGCGGCCAGGCGGAGGGATCGCAGGGCAGGCGGGCGCCCGGGCGTTCGTCCGACGCCAGGGTCAGGAACATCACGGCGTAGAACAGGTGGCTGACGCGCCGGGCCAGGGCCAGGCGAGCCCGTTGGCGATCGCCCGGCGGGGCGCCGAAATAGACGGTCAGCAGTCGGTCGGCGGCCTGGGGCGAGGGGGCGAACAGGTTGGCGACGGCCGCCAGGTCGACATAGCGGTCGGCCTGGAACGCGGCCTCCCAGTCCACCAGCCACAGGCGGGCGCCGTCGCTGAGGATGTTGCGGGGATTGAGGTCGTTGTGGCTGGAGACCGGCTCGGCGCCCGCCGCCCGGCTGGCCGTGGCCAGTTCGGCCCACAGCGCCGCCAGCCGCCCGCGGGTCTCGGGCGCCAGCAGCGGCCTGGCCAGCAGGCCTTTCATCAGGCCGTCCAGGGCGTCGACATAGTCCATCAGCGGCGGGAAGGCCGGGGTCTCGTGCAGTAGGCGCACGGTGCGGGCCAGCTCGTCCAGCAAGGCCGGCCCGCCGCCGGGGAAGTCGGAAAGGGGCCGGGCGTCGATCCACTCGACGATGGTGACCCCGCCGGCCGGGTCGGCATGGCGCAGGCGCGGCGAGAGCAGGGCGTCGGCGGCGATGCGCTGGCAGGCCTGGGCGCGGGCCGGATCGCGCACCGCGTCGCGGGCGGCGTCGACCCGCAGCGCATAGGCGATCCCGCCGACGCGGACGCGCCAGCTGCCCGCGCCCGAGAGCCCGCCGGTCAGGCGGGTCTCGGCGTCGACGACGTCGGTGGCGAAGGTCGCCCGCAGGGCGCGGGCGACGGCGGGGATCTGGGCGACGGACATCGGACGGCCTCTCGAAAGCGGTCGCCAAATTCACCCGGATAAAAAGGTGAGTCAATATTACCCGGATTAAATCTGCATCATTCGCCGCGCGCGGCCTTCTCCAGTGTCGGCACGTCGATCTTCACCATCTGCATCATCGCGGCGAACACCCGGCCGGCCACGGCCTTGTCGGGGCCGGTGGTCAGCTCGATCAACTGGCGCGGGGTGACCTGCCAGGACAGGCCGTACCTGTCCTTCAGCCAGCCGCAGGCCGAGGGCTGGCCGCCGCCGGCCAGCAGGCTGTCCCAGTAGTGGTCGACCTGCGCCTGGCCGTCGCAGTCGATCGACAGCGAGATCGCCTCGGTGAACTTGAAGTGCGGCCCGCCGTTCAGCGCCACGTGCGGCTGGCCGTCGAGTTCGAAATAGACCGTCGACACCGAACCGCCCGGCCCGGCCGGCGGCGGCACGTCGTCGGGATAGCGGTTCACCGACACGATCCTCGAATTGGGAAAGATCGAGACGTAGAAGTTCGCGGCTTCTTCGGCCTGCGTATCGAACCACAGGAACGGCGAGATCTTCGGCATGGCGTTGCTCCTCCTCCTTCGCGACGGACCGCCGCGTCTTCCCGAGGACGAAGGAACGCCCGCCATGCCGACAGGGTCGAGGAGAATTTTTGGGGGCGCGTTCCAAATCCCTCTCTCATGGAGAGAGGGAGGGGCCCACGCCGGAGGCGTGGGAGGGTGAGAGGTTACAGACTATCCGAACAGGGCAAGCGAGGGCGGGTTTGGGCTTTGGCCGACAGGGCTGGCGTGAGGCCGTTCGTGTTCAATTCGCCGATCAGCACAGCCGGGCGCGCCGGGGTTCGCCTGCAAGCACCCTCCCACCGCTTCGCGGCGGGCCCCTCCCTCTCTCAAAGAGAGAGGGGGCCTAGCCCCGCATCCAGTCGATGAACGCCCGCAGGGCCGGCGAGAGCTGGCGGCGGCTGGGGTAGTAGAGGAAGAAGCCGGGGAAGGGCTCGCACCAGTCTTCCAGCAGGGCCACGAGGCGGCCGGCGGCGATGTCGTCGGCGACGGCCTCGCGGAAGGGGAAGGCCAGGCCCGCGCCGGCGCGGCAGGCCTCCAGCATGACGACGCCGTTGTCGGTCAGCAGGGCCGGCGGCGGGGTGACGACGACGAGGCGGCCCTTGCACTCGAACTCCCACGGATAGGGCTGGCCCGAGGCGCGCCGCACCAGCAGGCAGCGATGGCCGCTCATCAGGTCTTCGGGCTTGGTGGGGGCGCCGTGGCGTTCGATGTAGTCGGGCGTGGCGACCAGGGCCTGGGAGAGCTCGCCGCCCAGCGGCACGGCGATCATGTCGGCCTGCAGCCGCTCGCCCAGCCGCACCCCGCAGTCGAAGCCGCCGGCGACGATGTCGGCCAGGGCGTCCTCGCAGACGATCTCGACCCGCACGTCGGGATAGGCGTTCATGAAGCCGCCCAGGCGCGGGGCCAGCAGCATGCGGGCGGCCGTGCTGGCGACGTTGACGCGCAGGCGCCCTGCAGGGCGGTCGCGGAACATCGCCACCTCGTCCAGCGCCGCGTCGATGTCGGCCAGGGCCGGGCCGAGCCTCGCCAGAAGCCGCTCGCCGGCCTCGGTGGGGGCGACGCTGCGGGTGGTGCGGTTGAGCAGGCGCACGTCGAGGCGGGCCTCGAGATTCCGGATCGAGTGGCTGAGGGCCGAGGCGGTGACGCCTAGGGCCTGGGCGGCGGCGCGGAAGCTGCGGCGCTCGGCGACCAGGGCGAAGACGGCGAGGTCGGGCAGGGGGCGCGTGGACATTGCTGAGAGATGCTCAGGAGTGCGTTGAGACCGCAAGCGGTTATCGTCGCGCCCCGACGGACCCATCTCCCAGCCGTCGCGGCGAGGGCCGCGATCGAAATTCTCCAAAAAGGAGCTGCCCATGAAGACGCGCAAACTCGGCGACGGCCTGGAGGTCTCGGCCCTCGGTCTTGGCTGCATGGGCATGAGCTGGGCCTATGGGCCCGCGCCCGACAAGCAGGCGATGTTCGACCTGATGGCCAAGGCCGTCGACCTGGGCGTGACCTTCTTCGACACCGCCGAGGTCTATGGCCCGTACGTCAACGAGGAACTGGTCGGCGAGGGGCTGAAGCCCTTCCGCGACAAGGTCGTGATCGCCACCAAGTTCGGTTTCGACATCGCCCCCGACGAAGCCGGCGTTCCGCGCATGCGCGGCGTCAACTCGCGGCCCGACAACATCCGCGCGGTGGCCGAGGCTTCGCTCAAGCGCCTGGGCGTCGACGTGATCGACCTCTTCTACCAGCATCGCGTCGACCCGAACGTGCCGATCGAGGACGTGGCCGGAACCGTCAAGGACCTGATCGCCGAGGGCAAGGTCAAGCATTTCGGCCTGTCGGAGGCCGGCGCGGCCACCATCCGCAAGGCTCATGCGGTGCAGCCGGTGGCGGCGCTGCAGAGCGAGTATTCGCTGTGGACGCGCGGGATCGAAGCGCAGGTGCTGCCGACCATCCGCGAACTGGGCGTCGGCCTGGTGCCCTACAGCCCGCTGGGCCGGGGCTTCCTGACCGGCGCGATCAAGGCCGGCGACGGCTTTGGCAAGGACGACTTCCGCTCGACCCTGCCGCGCTTCCAGGGCGAGGCCATCGCCAAGAACCAGTCGCTGGTCGAGGCCCTGGTCGAACTGGCCGGCGAAAAGGGCGTGACGCCCGCCCAGCTGGCCCTGGCCTGGCTGCTGGCGCAGGGCGACGACATCGCCCCGATCCCGGGCACGACGAAGGCCGCGCGCCTGCAGGAGAACATCGGCGCGCTCGACGTCGCGCTGAGCGCCGACGACCTGGCGAAGATCGCCGCGGCGGTGCCTGAGACCGAGGTCGAGGGCGCGCGGTACGCGGAAGCCGGGTTGGCGATGGTGGGGCGCTGATCCAGACCGAGCCCGCACTTGCGAGAACCTCCCCCCGTGGGGGAGGCGATCGCGTAGCGATCGGTGGGGGGCGTGATTGTGAGATAGGCCAGGGCATCGGAAGCTGAAAACTTCCCCCCACCGGCCTTCGGCCGCCTCCCCCACGGGGGGAGGTCCCTTGCCATCCGGTCCGCGGGTCTTGAACCCGTCGCCCGCCCGCGCTCAAACTCCGCCCCATGAGCGACAATCCCCTGCAGCGCCTGGACGCCCTCGAGCTGGTCAAGCTCGGCAAGTCGGCGATCACGGTGGGCGGGCTGGGTGCGGGGATCGTCATCGTCATCGCCGCCCTGCTGGCCGCGCGGCTGGCGGCGGCGGGCCTTCGGCGCCTGCGGGCGCGGGCGGCCGACAGCGGACCCTCGCTCTATGTGGTCGAGAAGCTGACCACCTACGGCCTGGTGCTGGTGGGCCTGCTGGCCGGCCTGTCGACCATGGGCATCGACCTGACCTCGCTGACCGTCTTCGCCGGCGCCGTCGGCGTGGGCGTCGGCCTGGGCCTTCAGGGCGTGATCAAGGACTTCGCCTCGGGCGTCAGCCTGGTGTTCGAGCGGCTGGTGGCGGTGGGCGACTTCGTCGAGCTGTCGAACGGCGCGCGAGGCGTCGTGCACGAGATCGGGCCGCGCGCCACGCGCATCCGCACCAACGACGCCACCGACGTGATCGTGCCCAACTCGGTGCTGGTCAACGACCAGGTGATCAACTGGACCCTGCGCAACACCACGCGGCGCATTCGGGTGCCGTTCGTCACCGCCTTCGGGGTCGACAAGGAAGCGGTGCGCGAGGCGGTGCTGAAGGCGGCCCGCAGCGTGCCCTTCACCAGCGCCGACGACGCGGTGCGCCGCACCCAGGTGTGGCTGGTCGGTTATGGCGAGCACGCCCTGAAGTTCGAGCTGATCGTCTGGCCGACGGTCGAGGCCGTGCGTCGGCCGGCGGCGATCTTCGCGGCCTATACCTGGGCCATCGACGACGCCCTGCGCGGGGCCGGGATCGAAATCCCCTATCCGCAGCGCGACGTGCGACTGCGCGGCCTGTTCGGCGAGGAGGGCGAGGACGCCCGCGCCGCCCTGCGCCTGGAGCCGCGCGCGGCGCGCAAGGCCCGAGGCAAGGCGGCCGCTCACGTCTCGCAGAACGACGCCGCCGACGAGCTGGGGCGGGAAGATCCCGATGATGCGCCGCCGAGACCGGCGCAGGGCTGACCCTGCGTCGCCCTTGACCCCCTGGCGCTAGCGCCGCAGTCTTCTCGCAACTGCGAAATAAGCACCTAGGGAAGACGCGCATGAAGACCGCCCGAGGCTTCTTCAAACCCCTGGCCATCGGCGCCCCGGCGCCGTGGCGGGAGCTTCCCGCCCGCGTCGAGCGGATGATCCACTTCGTGCCGCCGCACCTGGAGAAGGTGCGGGCCAAGGTCGGCGAGATCGCCCCCACGGTCGACGTGATCCTGGCCAATCTGGAAGACGCCATCCCCGCCGACGCCAAGGGCGCGGCCCTGGCCGGGACCATCGCGATGTCGCGCGAGGTCGACTTTGCGGCCCTGGGCGTTGGCCTGTGGGTGCGGATCAACTGCCTCAACTCGCCCTGGCATCTCGACGAGGTGGCGACCCTGGTCGAGAAGGCCGGCGACAAGATCGACGTCATCATGGTCCCCAAGGTCGAGGGGCCTTGGGACATCTTCTACATCGACCAGCTGCTGGCCTCGCTGGAGGCCAAGCACGGGGTGACCCGGCCTATCCTGCTGCACGCCATCCTGGAGACGGCCGAAGGGGTTATGAACGTCGAGCAGATCGCCGGCGCCAGTCCGCGCATGCAGGGGATTTCGCTGGGCCCGGCCGACCTGGCCGCCAGCCGGGCGATGAAGACGACGCGGGTCGGCGGCGGCCATCCGGGCTATCGCGTCATAGAAGATCCGCATGCGGACGGTTCGCCCCGCGTCTCGGTCCAGCAGGACCTCTGGCACTACACCTTCGCCAAGATGGTCGACGCCTGCGCGGCCCACGGCATCAAGCCGTTCTATGGTCCGTTCGGGGCCATCGACGATCCCGTCGCCTGCGAGCAGCAGTTCCGCAACGCCTTCCTGATGGGCTGCGCCGGGGCCTGGAGCCTGCACCCCAGCCAGATCGCCATCGCCAAGAGCGTGTTCAGTCCCGACCCCGCCGAGGTGGCCTTCGCCAAGCGCATCCTGGAGGCCATGCCCGACGGCTCGGGCGTGGCGATGATCGACGGCAAGATGCAGGACGACGCCACCTGGAAACAGGCCAAGGTGATGGTCGACTGTGCCCGCCAGATCGCCGCCAAGGACGCCGAGTACGCGGCGCTCTACGGGTTCTGAGGATCGGCCAGGCTGAGGGGCGGCCGGCGCGCCATCCGCCGCTCGCCCTCGCGCGAAACGGGACGGCCCAGCACGCCGTGCGCCGTCAGGGTCCCGAGGATCACGAGCGGCGCGAGGAGGCCGGGCTCGTACGTGAACCGAAACAGCATGAGCAGGAACCATAGGGCCAGCAGCAGGCCCAAGCCGCTGGCGAGGTTTGCGGCGATGCGCAGCGGGCGGTTCTTGTCGCGCCGGGAGAAGGCGTTGAGGACGTAGCCCAGGGTCAGCGCGCCGAGGATGACCAGCACCGGGCCAAGGGCGCTGGTCATTTCGCTCGGATCCTCCTCGAACTCGTCGAAGTAGGGCGCGATGCACGAGGCGACGCCCGCCGCCGTCTGCAGGCCGGTCACGACCGCCGCGCCGCCCTGCACCAGCATGTAGCTTCGTCTGCCCATGAACGCTCCCCCGAACACGCGCCCGAGGCTGGGCTGGTCCCGCGCGTCGGTCCAGGGGCGCAAGGGGGCGTGCGCCGACAATCCTCGGGTCCTGCACCCGGCCTGCACGCGGGGGCTGACAACGCAGGACGCGCGCCACTAGCATGGGCGTGGTCGGGCGTGCGCCGACGGTGCGAGGCGCCCCCTGATGTTCGACAACCTGATCCTCGACACCGACAGCTACAAGGCCAGCCACTGGCTGCAGTATCCGCCCAGGACCACGGGCGCCTTCTTCTATGTCGAGAGCCGCGGCGGGCGCTATGACCGCACGGTCTTCTTCGGTCTGCAGGCGATCCTGAAGACGGCGCTGGTCACCCCCGTCACCCACGCCATGGTCGACGAGGCCGCGCAGCTGCTGGCCGCGCACGGCGAGCCCTTCAACGAGGCCGGCTGGCGGCGGATCGTCGACGTGCACGGCGGCCGCCTGCCGGTGCGCATCCGCGCCGTGCCCGAGGGGGCGGTGGTTCCCACGCACCAGGCGCTGATGACCATCGAGAACACCGACCCGGAGTGCTTCTGGCTGCCGTCCTACCTGGAGACCCTGCTGCTGCGGGTCTGGTATCCGGTCACCGTCGCGACCATCAGCTGGAGCGTAAAGCAGACCCTCCGGGCGGCGCTGGAAAAGACCTGCGACGATCCCGAGGGCCAGCTGCCGTTCAAGCTGCACGACTTCGGGGCGCGGGGCGTCTCCAGCAGGGAAAGCGCGGCGATCGGGGGCCTGGCTCACCTCGTCAACTTCCTGGGCAGCGACACCCTGGCCGCCGTGCAGGCGGGGCGGGCCTGGTACAACGAGCCGATGGCGGCCTTCTCAATCCCGGCCGCCGAGCACAGCACCATCACCAGCTGGGGCCGCGATCGCGAGGCCGACGCCTATCGCAACATGCTGAAGAGCTTCGGCAAGCCGGGCGGCCTGTTCTCGGTGGTGTCCGACAGCTACGACCTGTTCGACGCGGTCAGCCGCATCTGGGGGCAGGAGCTGCGCGAGGCGGTGATCGCCAGCGGCGCGACGGTGGTGATCCGCCCCGACTCCGGCGACCCGGTCACCATCGTCGCCGAGACCCTGAGGCGCCTGGACGAAGCCTTCGGCAGCACGGTGAACGCCAAGGGCTACAAGGTGCTAAGCCACGTGCGGGTGATCCAGGGCGACGGGGTCAATCCGGTCAGCATCGCCGCCATCCTCGACCGCGTGATCGCCGACGGCTTCTCCGCCGAGAACCTGGCCTTCGGCATGGGCGGCGGCCTCTTGCAGCAACTGGACCGCGACACCCAGCGCTTCGCGCTGAAGTGCTCGGCGGCCAAGGTCGACGGGGCGTGGATCGACGTCAGCAAGAACCCGGTCACCGATCCGGGCAAGCGCTCCAAGGCCGGGCGGCTGATGCTGCAGCGAAACGCGGCGGGCGAGTATCGCACGGTCGCGGTGGCCGAGGGCGAGACCGCGCCGCAGGGCTGGACCGACGCCATGGTCACGGTGTGGGAGGACGGCGCGCTGCTGGTCGACCACGCGCTGGCCGACGTGCGAGCGCGCAGCGAACTGAGGGTGTGACCCCCTCCCGTAAGATCCCCGCGGAAGCGGGGGTTCTACGGGAGGGGACGAGGTCAGGCCCGCGCCGCCAGGCGCTTGACCAGGGCGTGGGCGACGGCGTCGCTGCTGGCGGGGTTCTGGCCGGTGATCAGGTCGCCGTCCTCGACGACGTGGGGCGCCCAGTCGGGACCCTTCTCATAGAGGCCGCCGTTCGCCTTCAGCATGTCCTCGACCAGGAACGGCACGATGTCGGTCAGCTCGACGGCGTCCTCCTCGCCGTTGGTGAAGCCGGTGACCTTGCGGCCGGCCACCAGCGGGCGGCCGTCGGCGGCCTTGACGTGGCGCAGGGCGCCGGGGGCGTGGCAGACCAGGGCCTGGGGCTTGCCGGCGCGGTCGAACGCCTCGATCAGGGCGACCGAGACGGGGGACTCGGCAAGATCCCACAGCGGGCCATGGCCGCCGGGATAGAAGACGGCGTCGAAGTCGGCGGCCTTCACGTCGGCCAGCGGAACGGTCTGGGCCAGGGCCTCCAGCGCGGCCTCGTCGGCCTGGAACCGGCGGGTCGCGTCGGTCTGGAAGTCGGGCAGGTCGCTCTTGGGATCGAGCGGCGGCTGGCCGCCCGCCGGCGAGGCCAGGACGAGGTCGGCGCCGGCGTCCTTGAACACGTAGTACGGCGCGGCCAGCTCCTCCAGCCAGAAGCCGGTCTTCTTGCCGGTGTCGCCGAGGGTGTCGTGCGAGGTCAGGACGATGAGGATTTTCATGGCGGGCTCTTTGCTGTGAAGATCGGGGCTGTGAGGATCGGGGCTGCGAAGATCGGGCGGGCGAGGATGGCGTTTGGGGGCGTCGATCTTTCCGGCATATGGGGTGGCTGGGCGTGGCCGCCATCGCGGGTCTGGTCAGCGGGGGTGAGAATGGCGGTGCGAAGGAAGTTGCTGGACCAACTGCACGCGATCTCCGATCGCGACGCCATGGAGTGGTTCGCGCTTGCCGGGGTCGCGCTGCTGACCCTGGGCTGGAACGGCTGGAACCTGGCGCAGCATCTGATCCACGGCCGGATCTATGTGCTCGACCAGAACCACGCCCACTGGGCCTACTGGAGCCAGGAGCCGCGCGGCGACGCCGTGTTGATCGCGCTGGCCTGCGCCGCGGCCGGCGGCGTCGGTCTGGCCTTGCTGGCGACGATGGCGACGCTGCGCATGACCCGCGGCCGGCCGTCGAAGCCGCACGAGACGATGCACAGCGCCAGGCTGGATCGGCTCTAGGCGTGCTCTCGGATCCGAAACGTCAGCCAAGGTGACGCCATGAAGAAGATCGTCCTGCTTGGGCTTCTCGCCCTGACCGCCTGCGATACGGCGTGGAACCGCTTCGACGTGCGTGTCGCCGACGGCGAGGTCGTCGGCGCCGAGCTTCGGCTGTGCGACCGGCAGGTTCCGCTTTCCAGGTCGGGGGACCGCTTCACCGGCGTCCAGCCCGCCAAGTGCGAAGGACATGGCGAGATCCTGGTGTCGTTCGCCGATCGCCAGACCGCCTCCTGCCACATCGGCTACGTCACGCCCGGCTTGGACCAGGTCTTCGACTTCATCGTCCGCGACGGCCGCTGCGAGGCGGTGGTCTAGGTAAGCAGCGTGCGGCGGCCACCCAAGATGGAGAGCGCCTTGGCGATCTGGTCGCTGGAGGACGTGCCTTTTTCATGGGCCAGGAACGAGACGAGCGTGATCGGCCGGCCGTTGCGGGCGGCCGCCTCGACCTTGTGGTGACCGTCGAGCAGGTAGTGCGCCAGGCACCAATGGGTCTCCTCATCGGTGTACTTTACGTCGAGCACAGAGATGGCGAGCGCCGTGGGTTCCTGGCCGTCTTCGATGAGCGCACGGTAATGGTCAATGCGCGAAGGCGCGAGGTCGCCGGGCGGGAACATCGGCATGATGAACTCGAACAATTGCTCGGTCGAAGCAACGGGTCGCACGCCGGCGCGGTAGTAGGGCGCCGCCGGTTCATTTTTCGGGTTCCAGGCGCCGCAGGGGCCCCAGGCCTTGAGCTGCTCACTGGTGAAGTAGTCGCCCGGCCCGCCATGGATTGTCGCTTGGGGTTCGACGCGCAGCAGCAGGGCGTCGTATCGGCCGCTCGGCATCGCCGCGGCCATCTGCTCTGTCAGCCCGGCCGCAAGTTCTGAGACGCCCGCTTCAAGGGTCTCGGCCAGGGCCTCTACGCCCAGTCCCCCCTTGGCGCCTTCCTTGCGCTCGAAGAAGAAGGTGCAGGTGTTGCAGACATTGCCGATCAGGTAGGCCGGCTGGCCGTCGATCGTCAGGAAGCGATACCATTCGGGCCAGTTGACGCCGCCCGTGGTCGAGAAGTCGAGCCGCGAGGCGTTACCGGCGGCGTCGACCGACAAGGATTGGATCAGGCTGCTCATGGAGCTCCAGTGGGCGAGGCGTTTGCCCCGCCTCGCGGCCCTTAAGACCGATAATCCCCGTTGATGGCCACGTACTGCTTGGTCAGGTCGCAGGTCCACACCGTGGAGCTGCCCTTGCCGACGCCGACCTCGACGGTGACCTCGAGCTCCTGGTTCTTCATGTAGGCGCTCATGGCCGCCTCGTCGTACTCGGCCGAGACCAGGCCGTCGCGGGCGGCGTAGAGCTCGCCGAAGCGGACGCTGATCTTTTCGCGGTTGACCGGCTCGTCGGCGCGGCCGACGGCCATGACGATGCGGCCCCAGTTGGCGTCCTCGCCGGCGAAGGCGGTCTTGACCAGCGGGCTCTCGGCGATGGTGCGGGCGATCTTGCGGGCCGACAGCGGGCTCTCGGCGCCGTTGACGGTGATCTTGACGAACTTGGTGGCGCCTTCGCCGTCGCGGACCAGCTGCATGGCGAGATCCAGCAGCACGCCTTCCAGCTTTTCGCGGAAGTCGGCCAGGCGCTTGTCGCCGGCCCGCGCGATCTTCGGCGCCGACGACTGCCCGGTCGCGAACAGCAGCAGCGTGTCGTTGGTCGAGCGGTCGCCGTCCACCGTCACGCAGTTGAAGGTGGTGCGGGTATAGAGCGAGACCAGGGTCTGCAGGGCGGCGGGCGCGATGGCCGCGTCGGTGGCCACGAAGGCCAGCATGGTGGCCATGTCGGGCGCGATCATGCCCGAGCCCTTGGCGATGCCGGCGATCTTGACCTCGTGGCCGTCGATCATCGCGGTCGCGTAGGCGCCCTTTGGGAAGGTGTCGGTGGTCATGATGGCCGAGGCCGCCTGGGCCCAGCCGTCGGCGGTGAGGCGGGTTTCCACCTCGCGCAGGTTCGAGGTGATCTTGCTGTCGTCGAGGATCACGCCGATGACGCCGGTCGAGGCCATCATCACGTCGCGCTGGCGGCAGTCGAAGCGCTTGCCCACAGCCGTGGCCACGCGACGCACGGCGTCGGCGCCGGGCTTGCCGGTGAAGCTGTTGGCGCAGCCGGCGTTGACCACCAGGGCGCGCACGTCGGCGCCGCCGCTGGCGGCCAACTGGCGCTTGCACCAGTCGACCGGGGCCGATCCGACGCCGTGGCGGGTGAAGACGCCCGCGCCCGAGGTGCCCTCGGCGAAGCGCATCAGCAGCAGGTCGGGGCGCTCGTGCTTGTAGAAGCCGGCGCGGCCGGTGGCGATCTCGACCCCGGCGATCGGCGGGATGACCGGGAACGGCACGGCCAGCGGCGAGACGGCCAGGCCCGGCTTGCCCGGGGCGACCGGCGGCGGGGCGACGACGGGCGCGGCCTGAGCGGGCGTCTCGCCGGCCGACTTCTGGGCGCGGCGCAGGCCGGCGCGCTTCAGGGCCGAGGCCAGCGGGTCGAGGGCGCGGTCCAGCGCGTGGCCGACCGTGGCGCCGACCTGGCCGACGATCTCGGCGGGGGTGGCGGTGGTCGGCGCCTTCTCGGCGGCTTTCGGCGCGGCCTTGGCCTTGGTCGGGGCCTTGGCGTTCTGGGCGGCCTTGTCGGTCGAGGTCGTGGTGGGCTTGCGGGTCATTTCTTCTGGACCGAGTTCTGGGCCGGAGCCGAGGCGGGCGGGGCGTTGTCGAGGTCGGAGCTGGGAGCGGGCTCGCCGCCGCCCGGCGGCGCGGAGGCCGGCTCCTGCGGGGCGCCGGGGATCTCCTGGCCCTTGCCGACCAGCATCTCCACCTTGGCGCCGCCGCGCAGTTTCTCCAGCAGGTCGCGGACCTGGTCGTAGGTGAGGAAACGCACGATCTGCGGACGGGCTTCCTCCAGGCTCATCGGCGCTTCCTGGCGCTTGTCCTCGACGCGCATCACCACCCAGCCGCCGTTGATGGCGAACGGGCCGACGAGGTCGCCCTTCTTGGCGTCCTTCAGGGCCACGGCGTAGGGATCGGGCATGATGTCGACGGTGAAGTAGTCGAGGTCGCCGCCCTTGAAGCGGGTGGCCTCGTCCTTGGAGCGCTCCATGGCCAGGGCGTCGAACGAGGCGCCGGTCGCCAGCAGCTTCTTGACGCTTTCGGCTTCGGCCTGGGTGGGCACCAGGATCTGGCGGGCGCGGATCTCCTCTGACTGCTTGGTCAGCTTCTGCTGCTCGCCGTAGAGGCCGCGGATGTTGTCCTCGGTGACGGCCTTCTCGACCATGCCCTCGACCAGCATGTCGCCCAGGATGCGCTCGCGGGCGGCGGCCAGGCGGCGCTGGGCCACGGGATCCTTGTCGAGCTTGCGCTCGATGGCCTCGGCGGCCAGCAGCTTCTGGTCGATGACCTCGTCGAGGACGCGGCGGAACAGGTCGGACGAGACGTCCAGCGGCTCGCCCTCGCCGATCAGGCCCTGGGCCACCGCCTCGCGCTTGACGTCCGAGGCCCAGACGGCGTGGCCGTCGACCCGCGCGACGGCCGTGTCGCCCGGCTCTGGCGGGCGCTCGTCGACGCCGCCGCGGCCGCAGGCGGCGACCAGCAGCGCCAGGCCGAGCACGGCGGCCGTCAGGAGCGAGCGAGGATTACGGACGGGGTTCATCGGGCGCGGATCTCCGCTGGTCATATGAAATGCGCTCTAGAGCGCGTCAGGCCAAAGGGAAAGCCGTTTCGGAAGGCTTGGCCCTCTAAACTTCGCGCGCGAGGATACGGTTCTCGGAACCGCGCGGCGCAATGAGGGTTTGCATCGCCGCCGAACGGGTTTCGCGCAGCGGGTGAAAGCTTGGCCTATCGGGCTTTTCGACGCCCCGGCGGGCCTGGCCTCGCGTTGACACTGGGAGGGGCGGTGCTTAAGTCTCGCGCGCGCGCCGTTTTCAGGGGTTCTACGATCTCGGCGCACCGTCATTACCGTAGTGAAGGCCGATAAAGCCTTAGCGCCGGCCACACTAAGTTCTCGCTCCGGATCCTTTCTGCATGCTCGGCTTCGCCAAAAAGCTCTTCGGTTCCTCCAACGAACGCAAGGTGAAGTCGCTTCACGGCCGCGTCGCCAAGATCAACGCGCTCGAGCCCCAGATGGCCGCGCTGTCGGACGAGGCGCTGAAGGCCAAGACCCAGGAATTCAAGGACCGCCTGGAAAAGGGCGAAACCCTCGACGACATCCTCAACGAAGCCTTCGCCGTGGTGCGCGAGGGGTCCAAGCGCGCTCTGGGCATGCGCCACTTCGACGTGCAGATGATCGGCGGCATGGTGCTGCACTTCGGCGGCATCTCCGAAATGCGCACGGGTGAAGGCAAGACGCTGGTCGCCACCCTGCCGACCTACCTGAACGCACTGGCCGGCAAGGGCGTGCACGTCAT
Source organism: Caulobacter sp. 602-2 (assembly GCF_011043625.1). GTDB lineage: Bacteria > Pseudomonadota > Alphaproteobacteria > Caulobacterales > Caulobacteraceae > Caulobacter. Next base: position 341,740 of record NZ_JAAKGT010000003.1, on the reverse strand, counting down.
CACCGTCAACGACTACCTGGCCACCCGCGACGCCGAGTGGATGGGTCAGCTCTACAACTTCCTGGGCCTGTCCTACGGCATCATCGTCAACGGCCTGAGCCAAGGCGATCGCCAGCGCGCCTACCGCGCCGACATCACCTACGGCACCAACAACGAATTCGGCTTCGACTACCTGCGCGACAACCTCGTCTACGACGTCAACGAGATGGTCCAGCGCGGCCACCACTACGTGATCGTCGACGAAGTCGACTCGATCCTGATCGACGAAGCCCGCACCCCGCTGATCATCTCGGGCCCGACCGAGGACCGCAGCGAGTTCTACAAGACCATCGATCTGCTCGTTAAGGAGCTGATCAAGGACAAGACCACCTACGATCACGACGAGAAGCAGAAGCAGGTCATCCTGACCGAAGAGGGCCAGGAAAAGATCGAGGAAATCCTGATCGCCGGGAACCACCTCGCCGAGGACACCGCCGGCCTCTACGACGCGGCCAACATCTCGGTGGTGCACCACGTCAACCAGGCCCTGCGGGCCAACGTGCTCTACACGCGCGACAAGGACTACATCGTCAAGGGCGGCGAAGTCGTCCTGATCGACGAGTTCACCGGTCGCATGATGACCGGCCGCCGCCTGTCGGAAGGCCTGCACCAGGCCATCGAGGCCAAGGAAGGCGCCGACATCCAGCCCGAGAACCAGACCCTGGCCTCGGTGACGATCCAGAACTACTTCCGCCTCTACACCAAGCTGTCGGGCATGACCGGCACGGCCTCGACCGAGGCGCAGGAGTTCGACGACATCTACAAGATGGGCGTCAGCGAAATCCCGACCAACCGCGTCATCCAGCGCATCGACGACGACGACGAGGTCTATCGCACCGAGGCCGAGAAGAACCGCGCCATCCTGGTGCAGATCGCCGACTGCCACGTGCGCGGCCAGCCGATCCTGGTCGGCACCGTGTCGATCGAGAAGTCCGAAGAGCTGTCCAAGCTGCTCGACACCTACGAGTGGGAAGTCGAAGGCAAGACGCGCAAGGGCATCCCGCACCAGGTGCTGAACGCCCGCTTCCACGAGCAGGAAGCCGGCATCGTCGCCGACGCCGGCGTGCCCGGCGCGGTGACCATCGCCACCAACATGGCCGGTCGCGGCACCGACATCCAGCTGGGCGGCAGCATCGACATGCGCCTGTCCAAGTGGAAGATCGAGCAACGGGGCCTGGGCATCGAGGTCTCGCCGGAAGCCGAGGCCGAGCATCGCGCCGAGATCGAGGCCGAGATCGCCGACGCCAAGAAGGCGGCCCTGGCCGCCGGCGGCCTGTTCGTGCTGGGCACCGAGCGCCACGAAAGCCGCCGCATCGACAACCAGCTGCGCGGCCGCACCGGCCGTCAGGGCGACCCGGGTCGTTCGAAGTTCTTCCTGTCGTGCGAAGACGACCTGCTGCGCATCTTCGCCGGCGAGCGCCTGGACGCGATCATGCGCACCTTCGGCGTCCAGGACGGCGAGGCGATCACCCACCGCTGGCTGAACGCGGCCATCGCCAAGGCCCAGACCCGCGTCGAGCAGCGCAACTACGAGATCCGCAAGAACCTCCTGAAGTACGACGACGTCGTCAACGACCAGCGCAAGGCCGTGTTCGAGCAGCGCCAGGAGTTCATGGAATCGAGCGATCTGTCGGAAGTCATCCACGAGATGCGCCACGACGTGATCGACGACCTGGTCGCCCGCCACGTGCCGCCCAAGGCTTATGCCGAGCAGTGGGACATCGACGGGCTGCATGAGCGCGTCCAGGCCGTGCTGGGCATGGACCTGCCGCTGAAGGAATGGGCGTCCGAAGAGGGCGTCGACGACGAGGCCTTCCGCGAGCGCATCACCAAGGCCGCCGACGAGTACGCCGCCCAGCGTGAAGTGATCATCACGCCCGAGCAGATGCGCCAGGTGGAAAAGAGCTTCCTGCTGCAGATGATCGATCTGCAGTGGCGCGAGCACCTGATGCACCTGGACCACCTGCGCAACGTCATCGGCCTGCGCGGCTACGGCCAGCGCGACCCGCTGAACGAGTACAAGACCGAAGCCTTCAGCCTGTTCGAGAAGCTGCTGGGCGACCTGCGCACCAACACCACCCGCTGGCTGATGACGGTCGAGATCGCCTATGCCGAACCCGAGCCGCTGCACACGCCGGAAAACCTGATCCCGGTGCACCTGGACCCGCTGACCGGCGAGAACGCCGCCGTGGCCGGCGCGATCCCGGAAGGCCTGTCGCCCGAGCAGCGCGAGGCCCTGCCGGTGTCGTCCCTGCCGGAAGGCTGGGAGCGCACCAACCGCAACGGCGCCTGCCCCTGCGGTTCGGGCAAGAAGTTCAAGCAGTGCCACGGCTCGCTGGTCTGACGACCGGCGGGTTCGACAGAGCCTGAAACGACGAAGCCCGCCCCGGGAGACCGGGGCGGGCTTTTTCGTGGGCGGTGGGGTGTGATGTATCCTGATCGCCCTTAAGCTGAATTCGTTAAGAGAGGTAGGGCATGGCGAATACTGCTGATCAAATTCGTAGCGACTTCTCGCTTATCGGGGCTTGGTAAGGATGACTAATAGGCCAATTGGTAAAAGATTTTCGCACGTTTACGTGGATAAAGGTGAGCCTATATCCGACAGCAAAAGGGCGAGAAAGAGGGTTTCAAGTCTTTTTATGATGATGGCCTATACCCCGCGTGTTGAAATTGCGAGGCACATATCTTCAGAGATTGGGGTTGATTTCTCTTATTTAGGTGGTGATTTTGTAAGGGTAAGTTTGGTAGACTTTTTAGATATAGTGACAATATTTTGTCAAATGTCCTCCAGTTATATTGATGATCCCGTTGCTCGGGTTGAGAGGGTGTTTCGGGAGGAAAATCTGTCATACTCTTTAGGTGAGTATGGTGGAGTTCATTATCTGGTCGATGCGGAGTTTCATTCATCTCTGCAATCAAGCATAGCTGGTCTATCAGCGGCGGACTTTATCGCTGCAAGAGAGGCTCTTGAGCGTGTCCAGCCCGCCTTGGATGTTGATAACACGCGTGATGCGATTAGAGCTGTTTATGATGCCGCCGAAAATGTCTTCAAAGTTAAATTTGGAGCGTCGAGATTGGGTGCTTCTGAGATTGGTAGAGATATGTGAAAATATTTAGAAACTACTCAGGCTGGTGCGAGTCTTGATGCTGGTAAGCTGATGTTGAAATCATTCTCAGAGTGGACGAATGCTGCCCATCAATACCGACATATTGAAGGGACGCCTGATGCACCATCGCCACCCCTGGATTTAGCTATTTTGATGATAAGTCAGGGATTTTCGTGGGTGCGGTGGTTGGTGCGCATAGATACTGCCGCTGTGTGAAATTCCAGGATAATTTTTTAGTGAAGTGCGGTCGGTTATTTTTGTTAATGCATGCCCGGACAATCTGATCATATTTGATTTATGTGAATAATAAATTCTGAGCGTGAAGGTATTTCTCTGAATACCATTCAGAGTATGTGAGTGCATGTTAGCCGCCTTTCTTCACCCCCAGATCCATGCCCAGCGTCGGGCCGATGCCGTCGGGGTGGTCGCCGAAGGGATTGCGGCGGGCGCCGGCCAGCTTGGCGAGACGATCTCGCAGGTCGTCGTCGACGTGGACGATGTCGTCGATGGCGGCGGCCTGCTCGGCGCTGGCCTCCGATCCGTCGGGTTCGGCCAGCACCCGCTCGATCGCCGCCAGGAAGCGGGCCTCCTCGGGAGAGCCCGACGGCGGCGGCGCGTCCAGCCAGGCCAGCACGGTCTCGAGCGCGTCTTCGAAGGTCTGGGCCATGCGGGCGTCTCCTCTAGCGGGGGAGCTTGGGCAACGCCTCGCATGGCGTGTTGTTCAACAATTTCGGGCTATTTCAGGTTCAACGCTTCAATCTTATGCGATCTTTGCGTTGAGCTCGGGCAATAAGGTTTTCGATCTCGAGGGCGAATGCTTGGCGACTGTAAGAGAATGTCGTTCGTTCCGTTGCCTCAAGAAGTCTGTCAGATTCAGTCGTTATCCGACGAGGCGAGTATGTTCGGGCGCACTCATCTGCGATCCGTAGCGCAAGCTGTTCGCGATCAACGTTCTGGCGATAATTCTTCTCAATGAGGGGCGTTGCACATTGCCAATCTGCGGCCTCCGTCGTGCCCCGCTCCACGTTCTCCACCGCAAACAGGAGGGCAATGGAGATGAGTAGCATTAGGATCAAGCCACCGTGCCCATTGTCATTGTAGATAATGAGGATGTGGTAGCTATCTACCCTCGTCAATCTTCGCCGTCTCGATCGCGTATCGACTAAGGTCCTTCTCGTCGTGGCGGAAGGCGGCGGTGTCGTCGCTCATGGTCGTGATCCTCGGCATGGCCCCGGCATGGGGCCTTCGGGATCAGGACGAGACGAGCGCGGGCCTTGTGACATGGCCCTCTCAGATTTCTATCGAGAGATCAGATCCGTGCGGGCGAAGTCATCGCCGACGAACAGCAAGCGTCCGCCGCAATCGGAAGCCGTCACATAGGCGAAGCAGTCGCCCCAGTTCAGGCCTGCGGGATGAAAACCCTTGCCCCAACTCTGGTAGGCCTGCGCCACGCGCTCGGCGACGGCCTCGGAGACAGGCGCGATGGTCATCCCAAGATCGTCGAGCAGCTGACGCACCTGCGGCGTCACATTGCGGCGCGCGGCGACGATCAGGGTTTCGGCGAGCGTGCCGGCGGATATGACGAGGTCGGGCTCTTCGGCAAGGGCGGTGATGCATCGTCGCCCTTCCGGCTCGCCCAGAGCAATCGCCATCAAGGCGGAGGTGTCGACTGCGATCACCCCGGCATGCCGTCGTCGTAGAGGAAGTCCTGACTGCGGGCGGCCGAAGGGCCGGGTGTGGCCCGCGCCGCGCCTTCCTTGGCGATGGCTTCCATCAAGGCGCGGCGCTTGGCGGGGTCGAACTTGCCGGCGTTCGCCTTGGCCCGTATGGGGACCAAGCGGACGGTGGGCTGGCCATGTCTGGTCAGCACGACCTCGTCACCCGCCTCGGCCTTGAGGACGAGGTCGGTCAGTTGGCCTTCGGCGTCGGCGACCGAGATTTCCATGAAGCGCTCGTTCCAGGCCAGTTTGATGGCCTGGAACGAAAGATGATGCGTCGATCGATGATCGTCAACGCGAGCGCCCGCTTGCTACTGCAGCCCTTCGCGGCCGATGGCGTAGAAGCGTTCGGCGCGCTGGCGCTTGAGTTCGGCGGGGGTCAGGAGCGACAGCTTCTTCAGCTCGTCCTCGACCGCGTCGCCGACGGCCTTGATGGCGGCTTCCGGATCCGAATGGGCGCCGCCGGCCGGTTCCTCGACGATGCGGTCGACGATGCGCAGCTTGATCAGGTCTTGCGCCGTGATCTTCATGTTGGTGGCCGCGTCCTTGGCCCGGGCGCCGTCGCGCCACAGGATCGAGGCCGCGCCTTCCGGCGAGATCACCGAATAGATCGAGTGCTCGAGGATCAGCACGCGGTTGGCGCCGGCCAGCGCGATGGCGCCGCCCGAGCCGCCTTCGCCGGTGACGGTGGCCACCATCGGGGTGCCCAGGGTCAGGCAGCGCTCGGTCGAGCGGGCGATGGCCTCGGCCTGGCCGCGCTCTTCGGCGCCCAGGCCCGGATAGGCGCCGGCGGTGTCGACGAAGGTGACGACCGGCAGGTTGAAGCGCTCGGCCATGTCCATCAGGCGCACGGCCTTGCGGTAGCCTTCGGGGCGGGCCATGCCGAAGTTGTGCTTGAGGCGGGTGGTGGTGTCGTAGCCCTTCTCGTGGCCCATCACGACCACGGGCATGCCGCGGAAGCGGCCCAGGCCCCCGACGATCGCCTGGTCGTCGGCGAACTTGCGGTCGCCGCGCAGCTCGACGAACTCGTCGATCAGGCCCGCGACATAATCACGCAGGTGAGGGCGCTGCGGGTGGCGGGCGACCATCGTCTTCTGCCAGGCGTCGAGGCCGGCATAGGCCTCCTTGCGCAGCACCTGCACGCGCTCGCGCAGGGCGCCGATCTCGCTGTCGAACGCGCCAGGGCCAGCCGTCTCGGAAAGCTTTGAAAGCTCTTCGATCTTGGCTTCCAGGTCGGCGATGGGTCGCTCGAAATCGAGATAGTGCGCGGCCATGAGTCTCTTAACGTCGCCGTTTGCGAAAGGTTGGCGAACCTAGTGCGTGATGACGCCCAGGGAAAGCGCATTCACGCGGAATTGGAACCACCGTCTCGGCGACGGATTCCCTGGTTGCGGGATTCGTCCCCAACTGAGTCCTGTTAAGAAACCGAACCCCTATGGTGAATCGAACGCCGATCATTATATTGGGTTCTCAAGAGCCGGCTGCGGAAGTCAGCTGGCGCTGCGGCCCCGCCCATCGAACATGGACACGGCCCGCCTGATGAGGACGCATCGTTCCCATGCAGGTGTTCACCTTCTTCTGTGTCGAGCGCGACGGCTCGGTTCCCCGTTTCGACGTCACGGCCTGCGCCGACGACCATGCCGCGCGCCTGCGGGCCAACGAGCTGTTCGACATGCATCGCGGCTGCAACGAGGTCGAGGTCTGGCGCGGCGCCACGCACCTGTTCAAGGTCGGGGCCGGCGCGGCCGCCTGAACCTTCACGTTCGCGCGGATTCAACCAAGCGCATGATCGGGCAAGGCGCCACATTGGCGTTCTCGACAGACGCAGGATCCTCGCCATGACCGACATCGCCCGCCCTTCCGCCATCGCCGAGGACAGCGGCCACGGCGGCGTGCAGATCCTGGTCACGGCCGGCCCCTCGCGGCTGGCCGGTGATCTGAAGCCCTCCGAGGGCGGCCTGGATACGGGCCCCAACCCCCACGACCTGGTCGCCGCGGGCCTAGCGGCCTGCACGACCCAGACGCTGCGCCTCTACGCCAAGCGCAAGGGCTGGGCCCTGGGCGCGGTGCGGGTCGAGACCACCTGGCGGCGCCTGCCCGGCCAGGTTCCGGCCGACGTGTTCGACCGCGTGATCAGCCTTTCCGGCGACCTCGACGCCGAGCAGCGCCAGCGCCTGCTGGAGATCGCCGAGGCCTGCCCGGTGCACAAGATGCTGACCGCCGGGGTCAAGGTCGAGACGCGGGTGGCGTAGGGCGGGCGGTAGAACGCCCGCCGTCAGCTGCTCCCCCTTTGGGGGAGCTGTCGCGGAGCGACTGAGGGGGTAGCGGCCGAGGCCGCGCCGGCCCCCTCCGGCCCTCTGGGCCACCTCCCCCAGAGGGGGAGGATTTTGCGCGTCGGCCCGCTCAACCTGCCCCGCGCCTTGCACGGCCGACCCAATCGAGATCACATGCCCGCTGTGATTGCACGGGGGCAGCCAGCGTGACCGAAGCCTTGATCGTCCGGGGGCTGGACAAGACCTTCTCAAAGCCCGCCGTGCGCGAGCTGGACCTGACGGTGCACCCGGGCGAGCTCTATGCGCTGCTGGGCCCCAACGGCGCGGGCAAGACCACCACCCTGCGGATGGTCGCGGGCCTGACCAAGCCCGACAAGGGATCGATCAGCATCTTCGGCGTCGACGCCCTGGCCGATCCGGCCGCGGCCAAGGCGGTCACCGCCTGGGCGCCCGACGAGGCGATGATCTACGACCGCCTCACGCCGCTGGAGTACCTGGAGTTCGTCGCCGGACTGTGGAACGTCGAGCCCCGCCACGCCAAGGCGCGGGCGGTGGAGCTGCTGGAGACCCTGGGCCTGGCGTCGGAGGCGAGGCGGCGGTGCGAGGGCTTCTCGCGCGGCATGAAGCAGAAGGTCGCCCTGGCCGGCGCCCTGATCCACGATCCCAAGCTGCTGATCCTGGACGAGCCGCTGACGGGCCTGGACGCGGCCTCGGCGCGCCTGGTCAAGGACATGCTGCAGGCCCGCGTCGACGCCGGCGGCACGGTGATCCTGACCACCCACATCCTGGAGGTGGCCGAGCGCATGGCCGACCGCATCGGCATCATCGCCGGCGGGCGGCTGCTGGCCGAGGGCACGCTCGACACCCTTCGCTCGCAGGCCGGGCAGGGCGGCGGCGACACCCTGGAGGACGTCTTCCTGCAACTGACCGCCGAGGGAGCCCCCGCGTGAGCCTGCTGCGTCCCGGCGGCGTCGCCTGGCTGCTGGCCCATGAGGTGCGGCTGAACTTCCGCGCGTTGACCGGCAAGCGGGCCATGGGCGGCGTCGGGGCGATGATCGGCCTCTCGCTTCTGGCCCTGCTGATGCTGACCGGCGGGGTGATCATCGGGCTGGCCCTGCGCGGGCTGAACGTGCCGGTGGTCCCGCTGTCGGCCGCCATCGCGCTGGCCTGCTGCGCCACCGCCTTCACCCTGATGCTGTCCCAGACCCTGGCGGCGGCCAGCGAGGCGCTTTACGAGCGCGGGGACCTGGACCTGCTGTTCTCCTCGCCGATCCCGCCGCGCACGGTGCTGTTCGTGCGCGCCCTGGGCGTGGCGACCGGCGTGCTGACGGTGTTCCTGATCTTCGTCACGCCGCTGCTCGGGCCGGCGATCATCCTGGGCCATCCCCATTGGCTGGGCCTGTTCGGCGTGCTGGCGGCGCTGGCCCTGCTGGCGACGGCCACGGGGCTGACCCTGGCCATGACGCTGTTCCGGCTGATCGGCCCCCGCCGCACCCGCACCGTGGCCCAGGTGCTGGCCGCCCTGACCGGCGCGGCCTTCTTCCTGGTCAGCCAGATCCGCACGCTGATGGGCGAGCGGGCCAGCGAGAGCCTGTTCCAGTCGCTGGCGCGCGAGGCCGCCGAAGGGCGGGTGAAGATCCCGCCGATCGGCTACTGGCCGCTCAAGGCGATGCTGGGCGAGCCCCTGCCGCTGGTGGTCATGCTGGCGATCGGCGCGGGCGCCTTCGCCCTGGCCGCGCTGTCGCTGGGCAAGCGCTTCGCCGACGCGGCGGCGGCCACGCAGGGCGCCGAGGCCTCGGCCGCCCGGCCGGTGAAGGGCCGCGATCGGGCCTTCGCCCGCGGCGTGTTCGCCGCCACCCTGGCCAAGGAGCTTCGGCTGATCCTGCGCGACGCCAGCCTACTGTCGCAGGTGCTGCTGCGGGTGCTCTACCTGGTGCCGACGGCCGTGATCCTCAGCCGCAACGCCGGCCATGGCGACGGCGGGGCGGCCCTGGCGGGCGGCGCGGGCGTGGTCGTGTTCCTGGCCGGTCAGGTGGCCGGCAGCCTGGCCTGGATCACCCTGTCGGCCGAGGAAAGCCCCGACCTGCTGGCCGTCTCGCCCGCCGCCACGCGCAGCCTGCGCCGGGCCAAGCTGGCGGCCGCCCTGCTGCCGGTGGCCCTGCTGCTGGCCGTACCGCTGGCGGTGCTGCTGTGGCTGGCGCCGATCACCGCCCTGTGGACGGCCCTCGGGGCGGGCCTGTCGGCCTGGGCCTGCGGCCTGATCAACGTCTGGCACCAGAAGCCGGGCAAGCGGGCGGACTTCAAGCGCCGCCGCGGCGCCTCGTGGTTCGCCACCCTGGCCGAGGTGGTGGTGTCGGCCCTGCTGGCGGGTGCGACGGGCCTGGCGGTGGCGGGTCTTTCGCCCTGGGCGACGATCCCGCTGGCCTTCGCGGGCCTGGCCATGCTGGCCCTGCGCCGCAGCGACGCCCAGATCGCCAAGGTGCTGCGGATGGCTTGAGGACTTGATTGTCCGCCCGTCATTCCCGCCACAAGGGCGGGAATGACGGACTGTAGAGGAAGAGGCGAAGTCAGCAGTCCAGCAGCGCGGTGATCGAGCACTCCACGCCCTCGGGGCGGAAGTCGATGCGGGCCTCGCCGGAAAGCTCCGAGGCCAGGCCGCGCTCGATCAGGCGCGAACCGAAGCCGCGCCGCGTGGGGGCGACCACCGGCGGGCCGCCGCTTTCGCTCCAGCGCAGCGCCAGGCGCGGCACGCCGCTGTAGTCGACGCTCCAGCTGATCGTCACCTGGCCGCCCTGGCGCGACAGGGCCCCGTACTTCACCGCGTTGGTGGCCAGTTCGTGCAGGGCCATCGACAGCGACAGGGCCGGGCGCGGCGACAACCGCACCGACGGACCGTCCAGCACGAAGCGGCCCTCGCCGCCGTGCAGGGCCACCAGCCGGTCGACCACGTCCAGCAGGTCGGCGCCTTCCCAGTTCTCGCGGGTCAGCACGTCGTGGGCCTCGGACAGGGCGATGATCCGGGCGGTGAAGGCCTCCTGCGCGGCCGGCAGCGAGCGGGCGGCGTGGAAGGTCTGGCCGGCGATGGCCTGGATGGTGGCCAGCGAGTTCTTCACCCGGTGGTTCAGCTCGTTGACCAGCAGCCGCAGATGCAGTTCGGCGCGCTTGCGATCGGTGATGTTGACGGTGGTGCCGATCATCCGCACCGGCTTGCCGTCGGCGTCGAAGAAGGCCTTGCCCTTGGCCGCCAGCCAGCGCTCGACCCCGTCCTCGCGGCCGATCACCCGGAACTCGACGTCGTAGTCGGCGCGGATGCGGCCATCCAGGGTGCGGCGCAGGGCCTCGCGCACCTCGTCGCGGTCGGCGCGGTGCAGGTTGGTGTAGAAGTCGTCGCGCACGACCGGCGTGCCCGGGGCGACGCCGAACATGGCGTAGCAGCGGTCCGACCAGGTCAGCACGTCGTTGCGGATGTCGAGGTCCCAGGTGCCGACGTCGGCGGCCTCGATGGCCAGGCGCAGGGTTTCTTCCTGCGAGACCAGCTTGCGGGCGGCCTCCTTGCGCTCGGTGACGTCCGAGCCGACGCCGACGAAGCGCACGCAGGCGCCGCGTTCGAAGTAGGCGCGCCCGAACACCTCGATCCAGCGCAGCGCGCCGTCCGACGGGCGCACGATGCGGTACTCGATGTTGATCAGCCCGTCGCCGGCGGGGTCGGTGGCGGCGGTCACGGCGGCCAGCACGCCGTCCACATCGTCGGGATGCAGCAGGTCGATGAAGCCCTGGAAGTCCTGCGGGCCGGGCTCGGGCACGCCGAACATCTGGCACGAGCGCTGGTCCCAGTAGCGCTGGCCGGTGCTGGGATTGTGGTCCCAGCGGCCCATGCCGGCGGCTTCCATGGCGATGTCGCGGTCGAGGCGGGCTTCCAGGAGCTCGCTCTCCATCCGCTTGCGCTCGGTGATGTCGAAGACGACGCCGGCGTTGCGGTCGGCCTGGCCGGCCGCGTCGAGATAGCAATGGCCGCTGGCCGCGACCCAGCGCACGGAGCCGTCGGCCTGGACCAGGCGATACTCGTCGGCGAACGCGCCGCCGGTCTGCATCGCCGCGAGGGCGATGTCGCGCACCCGCTCGCGGTCCTCGTCGTGCACGGCCGGCGTGAAGCGCTGGGCCGGCAGGCCCAGGGAGGCGAAGGCCGGGTCCACCTGGTGCAGGCTGGCGTAGCGGGCGTCGCAATAGACCTTGTTGGCCTTGATGTCCCACTCCCAGGCGCCGACGCCGCCGGCGGCCTCCAGGGCCATGTTGTAGCGGGCCTGGGTGTCGCGCAGTTCCTTCTCGGTCTCGACCGCGCCGGTGACCTCGACGGCCGAGATCAGCACCCCGCCGACGCCGGTGGGGGCGGTCTCGTCGGGCACGGGGCTGTAGCTGACGGCGAAGTGGGCCAGCCGCGCGTCGCCGGCCTCGCGCTCGACCTGCAGCGGCATGCGCTCCAGGGCGTAGCCGCCGCTCTGGCCCGACAGGATGTCCTGGTGGATGCCCAGCAGGGTGGCGCGGAAGGCGTCGGAATGCTGGGTGAACGGCCGGCCCAGCGCGTCGGGATGACGCTCGCGCAGCGAGGGCGCGTAGGCGTCGTTGTAGATCAGGATCAGGTCCTGCCCCCAGCGCAGGGCCATGGGGAAGTTGGTGGCCATCAGCATGTCGACGGCCAGGCGCAGGCTTGGCGACCACGCATCGCGCGGACCCAGCGGGGTCTTCGACCAATCGAAAGCCTTCAAGCGCGCGGCCATTTCCCCGCCGGCCAGGCGCGTGAACGCAGGCAAGCTCCGCCCTTCGCCCTGCGGCATGGCGTTTTGTCCCTCCCACCGGCTCCCCTAAAGCCGGGTCCGGGCGAACAATGATCCGAGGGCCAAAGCGGTTGCAAGGGCGCAGCGCCACCCCTGTGCGCAAGCGTCGCAGTTCGCTCGGCCCAGGGCTGCGGTTTTCGCCGCCGGGGCGAGCCGGCTCGACCCTGAGGCGGCGTCGGTTCCGCGGGCCGGCGCAGAAAAAAAGGCCGCCTCGGGTGAGGCGGCCTTTCCTTGGTTGGAGCAGGGGCTCCCTAGTCGATGGGGCTCCAGCGGGTCTCGACCTGCTGCACGCCGCGCTTGGGGCCGCGGAAGTCGCCGCCGCCGGCGGCCGCCTTGCCCTGGCCTTGACCGCCGCCCTTGCCGCGACCGCCGTTGCGGCCCTCGCCACGACCCTGGGCCTGCTGGCCGCCGCCTTGACCACCCTTGCCCTGGGCGCTCTTGCCTTGGCCGCCGCCGTTACGGTTGCGCTTGCGGCGCAGTTCCGAGGGGACGTTGTTGCGCGGGTCGGCCTTGCGCGGGTCGACGTACTTCTCGGCCGGGGCCAGCTTGTCGGCGACGGCCGCCGCGGCCGCCAGGGCCTTGTCGTTGCGACGGTCGAAGGACGGGATCTTCTGGCGGGTGGCCTTCTCGATGTCCTTCAGCAGGCTGCGCTCGTCGTCGCAGCAGAAGCTGATGGCCACGCCGTCCTTGCCCTTGCGGGCGGTGCGGCCGATCCGGTGGACATAGGCCTCCGGCACGTTGGGCAGCTCGTAGTTGAAGACGTGGCTGATGTCGTTGACGTCGATGCCGCGGGCGGCGATGTCGGTCGCCACCAGGGCCTTGACCTCGCCGGCCTTGAACGCGGCGAGGGCGCGCTCGCGCTGGCCCTGCGTCTTGTCGCCGTGGATCGAGGCGCTCTCGATGCCGGCGGCGGTCAGATACTTGGCCACGCGGTCGGCGCCGCGCTTGGTGCGGGTGAAGACGATCGAGCGCTCGACGCTCTTGTCGGCCAGCAGTTCGGCCAGCAGCGGACGCTTGCGCTGGGCTTCGACGTAGATCAGCGACTGGTCGATGCGCTCGACCGTGGTCGCCTGCGGGGTGATCGAGACCGAGGCCGGGTTCTTCAGCAGTTCGCCGGCCAGCTTGCCGATCTCGCCCGGCATGGTGGCCGAGAAGAACAGGTTCTGGCGGTCCTTGGGCAGCTGGCTGGCGATCTTGCGGATCGGCACCACGAAGCCGAGGTCGAGCATCTGGTCGGCCTCGTCCAGGACGAAGATCTCGACGCCGCCCAGGGTGGCGCTCTTCTCGCCCAGGTGGTCCATCAGGCGGCCCGGGGTGGCGACGACGACGTCGACGCCGGCGGCGAGGGCGCGCATCTGCGGGCCATACTTAACGCCGCCGAAGATGGTGGCGACCGAAAGGCCCAGGTGCGCGGCGTAGGCCTTGAAGTTGTCGGCGATCTGGGTCGCCAGTTCGCGGGTCGGCGAGAGCACCAGGCAGCGGAAGCCGCGGCGCGGAGCCGGACGGCGGTCCTCGGCCAGGCGGTGCAGGATCGGCAGGGCGAAGGCGGCGGTCTTGCCGGTGCCGGTCTGGGCGATGCCCAGCAGGTCGCGGCCCTTCATGACGATCGGGATGGCCTGGGCCTGGATCGGGGTGGGCTGGGTGTAGCCCTTGTCGGCCAGGGCCTTGAGGATCGGCTTGGCCAGGCCAAGGTCGGTGAATTGAGTCACTGCGGACGTATCTTTCAAACGGTCGCGAGACGGCGCGCGCGGTCCTCGCACGGCTCGCCTGGCGGCGGGTCGGTGGGGAGCGCCCCGCGTGATACGGGCGGTCTATGAGAAGCTTTCAAGGCGCTCGACAGGCTGAACCGAAAAGGGTCCGTCACGCGGCTGGAGCACCGATAGCGCCGACTGGCGCGAGGCTCATATCGTATATCGCAAGTGCGAAGTCAAGGGCCGGGCCTTGAGGGGCAAGGGTTTGCGGAGGGTGATGCGGCTGAAGCATGAGGAACCTCCCCCTCTGGGGGAGGCGGCCGGAGGCCGGTGGGGGGACGTTCTCAGCTGCCGCAGACGTCGCCGATCTCGCAATCACTCCCCCCACCGATCGCTTCGCGATCACCTCCCCCAGAGGGGGAGGTTCCTTCAGGGTCAGCCCACGGCCCTGTGGGGCGCGCTGGTCGTTTCGGCGGACATCTTCGTCGAAAACGCCACCACGTCCGACAGCCCGCGCGGCGCCGTCTCCACCCCCAGCAAAGCCGCGATCTCGACCGCGGGCTTGGGGCGGCTGATGAAGTAGCCCTGGATCTCGCCGCAGCCCTGGCGACGCAGTTCGTGCAGCTGTTCCTCGGACTCCACCCCCTCGGCGGTGGTGGTGATGCCCAGGCTGGCGCCCAGGTCGAGCACGGCCTTGATGATCGCCAGGGCGTCGGCGTCGTCGAGGATGTCGCGCACGAAGGTCTGGTCGATCTTGATCTTGTCGAACGGGAAGCTGCGCAGATAGCTCAGCGACGAATAGCCCGTGCCGAAGTCGTCCATCGAGATGCGCACGCCCAGCGCCTTCAGGTCGTGCAGGATGGCCATGTTCGAGGCGCTGTCCTGCAGCAGCACGCTTTCGGTGATCTCGAGCTCCAGGCGCTCGGCGGCCAGGCCCGAGGCGGCCAGGGCCTGGACGACGGTGGCCGCCAGGCGCCGGTCGCGGAACTGGGCGGGCGAGAGGTTCACCGCCAGGCGCACGTGCTGCGGCCAGCGGGCGGCCTCGTCGCAGGCGGCGCGCAGCACCCAGTCGCCCAGGGCGCCGATCAGGCCGATCTCCTCGGCCAGCGGGATGAACTCGCCGGGCGAGACCATGCCCCGCTCGGGGTGGAACCAGCGCAGCAGGGCCTCGCAGCCGGTGACGCGGTCGGCCTCCAGGTCGAACAGCGGCTGGTAGAACAGTTCGAACTGGCCCTCGCTGAGCGCCTTGCGCAGGTCGAGCTCCAGGGCCCGGCGGGCCTGCAGCTGTTCGTCCATGGCCCGCTCGAAGAAGTGGAAGGTGCCCTTGCCGTCGGCCTTGGCGCGGTAGAGGGCCATGTCGGCCTTCTTCAGCAGCTCGTCGCAGTCCAGGCCGTCGTCGGGCGAGACGGCGACGCCGACGCTGCCGCCGATCACCACCTGGTGGCCCAGAAGGTCGAACGGCGCTTCCAGGGCCTCGACGATGCGGGCGGCCAGGCGCGTGGCGCCCGACAGGTCGGTCAGGCCCATCTGCACGACGGCGAACTCGTCGCCGCCCAGGCGGGCCACGGTGTCGCCCTCGCGCACGCAGGCCCGCAGGCGCTCGGCGGCGGCCTTCAGCAAAGCATCGCCGACCGGATGGCCCAGGGTGTCGTTGACCACCTTGAAGCGGTCCAGGTCGACGCAGTGCACGGCCACCAGGTCCTCGCGCCGCGCGGCGCGGGCCAGGGCGTCGGAAAGGTCCTTGTGGAACAGCAACCGGTTGGGCAGCTCGGTCAGCGGGTCGTAGTGCGCCAGGCGCGCGATCTGGGCCTCGGCCCGCTTGCGCTCGGCGATGTCTTCGGAGACGCCCAGCAGGTATTCGGGGCGGCCCTCGGCGTCGAGGATGGCGATCTTCTTGGTGCGCAGGATGGCGGTCGTGCCGTCCTTGCGGGGGATCAGGTCCTCTTCGATGACCTTGACCTCGCCCGAGCGCACCACTTCGGCGTCGCGGGCGTGATAGATCGCCGCCTGCACGGGATCGAAGAACTCGGCGTCGGTGCGGCCGATCATCTCCTGGCGCGAATAGCCCAGGATCTTCTCGCCCGCGCGGTTGAGCAGCACGTAGCTCTGGTCCGAAGCGCGCTTGACGAACACCATCGACGGGATGGACTCGACGACGGCGGTCATGAAGGTGCGCGCGCGCTCCTCGTCGGCCTTGGCGGCGGCCAGGGCGTCGAGGTTGCGGCGGTTGGTCTCGCTGGCGGCCTGCAGCAGGCCGATCACCGTGCCCACGCCCAGATAGCGCCCGCCGTCGGTGACGATGAAGCCGCGCAGCAGGTCGCTGGCCCGGTAGGACAGGCTGTCGTTGGTGAAGGCGGCCAGCTCGACGTCGGCCTCGACGACCAGCGGCTGGTTGTCCATCAGCACTTCGATCGGGCGATTGGCGTAGAGGGCGCGGCCGTACTCGGCGGCCATGCGCAGGAAGAAGGCGTTGCGCTCGACCAGGCCCACGGGGCGGTCGTCGGCGTCGAGCACCGGGATGATCAGGGTGTCGGGCTCCTCACGGAACCGCTCGTACAAGGTCTTGCCCAGGTCTTCCGCCCTGGCCGGGGCCAGGGAAGAAACCGTGTCGCGCAAGGTGAACATCGGAATACGCCTCCACTCGCGAGGGTGAATGGCGGTTTCACACCTAACGAGGTGCTAAACTTGACCGTGCGGACGTCGGGTTTCGCGAAAACTTCACGCCCGCGTCACAGTGATTTCGGCCGCGTTTACTGTGGTCGCTAAGGGCGAATACTCAGTGGGCGGATGAGGCGGACTTACGGGCTCCCTGCCGCGACATCGCCCGTCAGGGCGCGGGCGTCCGGACAAAAATGGGCCGTAAGACGGTTCCCCCAGGCATCCCCAAGGCCTAGTTAGGGCGCCGTTCGAGGAGTGCCCGTCATGCCCAGTTCCCTGCCGCTTCGCCATTTTCTGCTGGCCCTGGCGGTGGTGGCGGTGTGGGGCACCAACTTCGTGGTCATCCGTCAGGCGCTGAACCATCTGCCGCCGCTGACCTTCGCGACGCTGCGCTTCACCCTGGTGCTGCTGCCGCTGGTGTTCTTCGTGAAGAAGCCGGCGGTGTCGTGGCTCAATCTGGCCGGCTACGGCCTGCTGATCGGGGCGGGGCAGTTCGGACTGCTGTTCGTGGCCATGAAGGGCCACATCTCGCCGGGCCTGGCCTCGCTGATCCTGCAGACCCAGGTGTTCTTCACCATCGCCCTGGCCATGCAGATCAACCGCGAGCGGGTGAAGGGCTTCCAGGTCGTAGCCCTGCTGCTGGCCGTCGCCGGCATCGCGATCATCGCCCTGCACGGCGGCGGCTCGGCCACGCCGCTGGGCGTGGCGCTGGGCCTGCTGGCGGCGCTGAGCTGGGGCTGCGGCAACATCGTCGCGCGCCAGGCCGGCCCGGTGAACATGCTGGGTTATGTGGTCTGGGCCAGCCTGTTCTCGATCCCGCCGCTGCTGGGCATGGCCCTGTGGCTGGAAGGCTGGCCGGCCATGGTCAAGGGCGTGGTCGGCGCGGATCTCGGCACCTGGCTGGCGGTGGTCTGGCAGGCGGTGGGCAACACCATGTTCGGCTACGGCGCCTGGGGCTGGCTCTTGGCCCGCCACCCGGCCGCGACCATCACGCCGATGGCCCTGCTGGTGCCGGTGTTCGGCATGAGCGCCTCGGCCCTGCTGCTGGGCGAGGGCCTGCCGGCCTGGAAGCTGATGGCGGCGGGCCTCGTTCTGGCCGGCCTGGCGGTCAACATGCTGTGGCCGAGGATCCGGGCGCTGCGAGCGGCTTGATCGCGGGGCGAAAGCCCGGCATCGAGGCGACCTGTCTTCCTTGCCGAGTGATCCGCCCATGGCCCGCTACGACTTCGCCTCCGACAACGTCGCCGGCGCCATGCCCGAGGTGATGGAGGCGCTGCTGGCGGCCAACGCCGGCACGGCGTCGGGCTATGGGACCGACCATGTCAGCCAGGCGGCCGGCGACCGGATCCGCGCCGCCCTGGACGCCGACGCCGAGGTCAAGTTCATGCCGTCGGGCACGGCGGCCAACGCCTTCGCCCTGACCCTGCTGGCTTCGCCGCACGAGGCGGTTCTGGCCCACGAGCACGCCCACATCTGCACCGACGAGACCGGCGCGCCGGGCTTCTTCGGCCAGGGCGTGGGGCTGATCGGCCTGCCGGGCGCGTCTGGCAAGATTGAGGTCGCGGCGCTGCAGGCGGCCCTGGCTGAGCCCGACGTCTCCTACCGCCAGCCGGCCGCGGCCCTGTCGCTGACCACGGCCACCGAGTACGGCACGGTCTATTCGGAGGCGGCCCTCAAGGCGCTGATCGATCCGGCCAAGGCCAAGGGCTACGGCGTGCATCTGGACGGCGCGCGGCTGGCCAACGCCGTGGCGGCGGGCTTCGACCTCAAGGCGGTGAAGCGCCTGGGCGTCGACATTCTGGTGATGGGCGGCACCAAGGCCGGCTCGACCCCGACCGAGGCGGTGGTGTTCCTCGACCCCGCCCATCGCCGCCGCCTGGACGCACGGATCAAGCACGCCGGCCAGCTGGTCTCCAAGGGCCGGTTCCTGGCCGCCCCTTGGTTGGGGCTGCTGGGCGAGGATGGCGGGACCGGCCCCTGGGCCGCCCGCGCCGCCCACGCCAACGCCATGGCCCGCAAGCTGGCCGAGCTGATGCCCTATCCAATCGCCCATCCGGTCGAGGCCAACGGCGTGTTCGTGACCATGAGCGACGCGGCGCTCGATCTGCTGCGCGGCGAGGGCTGGTTCGTCTACCGCTTCCTCGACGGCTCGGCCCGCTTCATGTGCTCGTGGGCGACGACGAGCGAGATGGTCGAGGACTTGGGGGCTGCGCTGAAGCGGGTGGCGGCGGTGGAGGGGGTGTGACCCCCTCAGTCGGCTTCGCCGACAGCTCCCCCGGAGGGGGAGCATCTTGCTGACTAGATCCTCCCCCTCTGGGGGAGGTGGCCCGGAGGGCCGGAGGGGGTCCCCGCGCTACCCCTCGAAGTACCGCTCCACCTGTTCGGCCCAGCCGTAGGAGGTCTTCGAAAGCTGGTCGCGGTCGTAGGCGGGGCTGTCCTTGAAGCGGTCCTTCGACAGGTCGGTGGCGTAGGCCTTAGCCTTGTCGTCGAAGGCCAGGATGCGCCAGGGCAGGGGGTGGTACTTGCCGCCGGTGAACAGGCCCGCCGGCTCGACGGCGACATAGCGGCCGATGCCGGCGTCGCGGTCGACGAAGACCTCGCGGATGACGCCCAGCTTGTGGCCCTTGGGATCGGTGACCGCGACCCCGATCAGGTCGCCGCTCTTCACCAGCCGATCGTCCAGCGACATGGCGTTCCTCCTTTGAAGCTCTCTTCGGCAACGCCTGTCGCGTCGGGGGAGTTGCCAGCGCCGGCAAAGCCCGCGATGGATCGGGCATGAGCATCGCCGCACCGCCCACCGACCGCCCCATCGTCCTGGTCGCCGCCGCCGCCCTGATCGACGTCGACGGGCGGGTGCTGATCTGCCAGCGCCCCGAGGGCAAGTCGCTGGCGGGCCTATGGGAGTTTCCGGGCGGCAAGGTCGAGAAGGGCGAGACGCCCGAAGAGTGCCTGATCCGCGAACTGCACGAAGAGCTGGGCATCACGGTGGCCCAGGCGTGCCTGGCGCCCTTCGTCTTCGCCTCGCACACCTACGAGAAGTTCCACCTCTTGATGCCGCTCTATCTGCTGCGGCGCTGGGAGGGACTGGTGACGGCCAAGGAGCACAAGGCCATGGCCTGGGTGAAGCCCGACAAATTGGCCGACTACGAGATGCCGCCGGCCGACATTCCCCTGGTGGCCTGGCTGCGGGACGTGCTTTAACTCAGACAAATCGCGCGAAGGCGCGAAGCGTTTGAGGAAACGACCGTGACCAGTTTCGACCCGCAGCCTTCGCGACGCATCCTGCTGGCCGGCGCGGGGGCCGTGGGTCTGGGCGGGCTGGCGGGCGAGGCCCTGGCCGCGCCGGCGGCCGCGCCGCTGCTCAATCCCGTGGTGCGCCAGCGCGCCGACGCCCAGGTCTTCAGGCACACGGACGGTTATTACTACCTGACCGGCTCGGTGCCCGAGTACGACCGGCTGATCGTGCGCCGTTCGCGCACCCTGGCGGGCCTGGCGACCGCGCAAGAGGCGGTGATCTGGCGGCGGCCGACCGAGGGCAAGCTGGGCGGCTACATCTGGGCGCCGGAGCTGCATTGGCTGGACGGCGCCTGGCACATGTATTTCGCCGCCGGCGACAAGGGCCAGCCGTTCCGCATCCGCACCTACGTGCTGCGCTGCCAGGGCCGGAACGCCCTGACCGGGACCTGGAGCCTGCTGGGAGAGGTTGCGACCCCCTGGGACAGCTTCAACCTCGACTCCACGATCTTCCACCACAAGGGCGTGCGCTGGTTCTGCTGGGCGCAGAAGGAGCCGGGGATCGAGACCAACAGCAACCTCTACCTCGCCCCGATGGCCACGCCCCTGACGCTGGCCCGCCCGCCGGTGCGCCTGACCGTGCCGACGCTGGACTGGGAGGTGCGAGGCTTCAAGGTGGCTGAGGCGCCGGCGGTGCTGGTCCGCAACGGCCGCGTGTTCATCGCCTATTCGGCCAGCGCCACCGACGACCGCTACTGCCTGGGCCTTTTGTCCGCCGATGCGGACGCCGACCTGATGGCCGAGGGCTCGTGGACGAAGTCGCCCGTTCCTGTGCTGGTCTCGTCGGAGGAAACCGGCGTCTGGGGCCCGGGCCACAACTCGTTCACGGTGGACGAGCAGGGGCGCGACGTCCTCGTTTTCCACGGCCGTGACTACAAGGCGATCAAGGGCAATCCGCTGTTCGATCCCAACCGCCACACCCGGGTGCAGCGGCTCTACTACAAGCCTGACGGAACGCCCGACTTCGGCGTGCCGGCCGGGGCGGGCGAGATCCCAGACCGCTTCTCGCCCGTTGATCGCCCGGGGGCGTTCCTGCGGGTCGAGGGCGATGCGGTAAACGTGGGCGCGGGCGCGCTGGCGACGACCCAGCTGCGGCAGAAGGCGGGTCCGGGCGGCGTGGTGACGCTGGAGCCGATCCTGCGGCCGGGCCATGGGCTGCGCGTCGAAGGCGGAGCGGTGGCGGTCGCGGCTGACCCGGCGACGGCCTTCAGGCGCGTGAAGGGGCTGGCCGGCAAGGGCGTGTCGTTCCAGGCGCCGGACGGCGGGTATCTGATGCACCGCGACGGCGCGGTGGTGGTTGGGGCGGCGAAGGACGCGAAGGCGCGCGCGGCGGCGACGTTCGTGGTGAGCTGAGGCGGGACGTCTCGCCCCTCAAGGAACCTCCCCCTGTGGGGGAGGTGATCGCGAAGCGATCGGTGGGGGGAGTGAACGCGACACCGGCGGAGGTCGCGGAAGCTGAACACGGCCCCCCACCGGCCTTCGGCCGCCTCCCCCACAGGGGGAGGTTCCTTACGGTCGCCGCCTCAGCCCGCCTTGTCGCCGGCCGGCTGTTCCTTGACCCCCAGCGCATCCGCCAGGCGCATCTTGGCCGAGCCCGGACGCAGGGGCTTCTGCTGGTTGTCGTGCGGCGCCCAGCCGGTGGCGGTGACGATCTCGAAGGTGGCGGGCACGCGGCCGTCGGCCTCGGCGAAGCGCTCCTGGTAGATCTCCAGCGCCCGGAACAGCAGCTTGCGGGTCAGGGGCTTGCGCGAGCGGTCCAGCAGCACGCTGGTCTCGCCCATGCGGCGCAGGTCCTGCAGCAGGGCGATCGGGTGGGCGTAGCGCACCTTCACGCGATCGATGTCGGCGACCGGCAGGGTGAAGCCGGCGCGCTGCAGCAGGCCCGCGGCGTCGACCGTGTCGGCGAAGGGCGAGACCCGCATCGAGACGCCGCCCGAGATTTCGTCCTCGGCCGCCATCAGCGACTGGCGCAGCTCGGTCAGGGTGGCGCCGCCGAACAGCGCGCCGATGAAGAGGCCGTCGGGCCGCAGTGCGCGGCGGATCTGGATCAGCGCGCCCACCAGGTCGTTGGTCCAGTGCAGGGCCAGGGTCGAGACGACCAGGTCCAGCGTCTCGTCGCCGAACGGCAGGCGCTCCTCGTCGGCGACCACGGCGGCGCCGCGGCCGGCCAGCATCCGGGCCGACAGGTCGGTGTCGATCAACAGGCCGATCTTGGCGGCGGCGTCGCTTTCCGACAGGGCCTGGCGGAAAGCGCCGTCTCGGCTTCCGAGATCGACGGCGACCGGAAACTCCCGCAGGATCGCCTCCAGCCGCACGACCGCGTCACCGGCGGCGCGCGCCTTGAGGAAACCGGCCTGGCCGAAATGCGGCGCGGCGCGGTCGAGGCGGGCTCGAAGGAGGTCGCGGTCGAAGAGGAGGGGCGAACTGGTCATGCGGGCGGAACATGGCGATTCCTTCCTCCAATGGAAACCCGGTCCGCGTCTGTCGGGCCTGGGAAGGGGCCTGCTCGACCTGATCCTGCCGCCGCGCGCCTTCGACGGCGAGCCGGCCCTGACGCCGGGCCTCTCGGCTGGGGCCTGGAGCCGCATCGCCTTTCTCGACGGTCCGGTCTGCGACGGCTGCAGTGCGCCGTTCCCGTTCGACCAGGGCGAGCCGCTGTGCGCGCTGTGCCTGGCCCGGCCAAGGGCCTTCGCGCGGGCCAGGGCGGCCTGCCTCTATGACGAACACTCCCGCGATCTCGTGCTGAAGCTCAAGCACGCCGACCGGACGGACTTGTCGGGCCTGTTCGCCCGCTGGATCTCGCGCGCCGCGCCCGACCTGCTGGACGAGGCCCAGGCGGTGGTTCCCGTGCCGATGCACCGCACCCGCCTGCTGCGCCGTCGCTACAACCAGGCCGCCGAGATCGCCCGGCCGCTGGCCAGGACGGCGGGGCGGCCCTACCTGGCCGACGCGCTGGTCAGGAAACGCGACACCGCCAGCCAGGGCGGCAAGTCGGCCGACGGCCGCCGCCGCAACGTCGCCGCCGCCTTCGCCGTGCCCGACGCCAAGCGGCCCCTGATCGAGGGAAAACGGGTGCTGCTGGTCGACGACGTGCTGACCACCGGGGCCACCGCCGAGGGCTGCGCGAGGGCCTTGCTGGCGGCCGGAGCCTCGGCTGTCGACCTGACTGTCGTCGCGCGCGTTACAGAAATGCGAAGCCGTCCTATATGAGGGCGGGAATCCAACCCTTTGGAACCGAAATGGCCAAGGTCACCATCTACACCCGTCCGTTCTGCGGCTACTGCGCCCGCGCCCTGAAGCTGCTCAACGACAAGGGCGCCGACTTCACCGAGATCGAAGCCGGCATGGACCCCAAGCTGCGCCAGGAAATGATGGACCGCTCGGGTCGCAACACCTTTCCGCAGATCTTCGTGGGCGAGCAGCACATCGGCGGCTGCGACGACATGATGGCGCTCGAGCGCGAGGGCCGGCTGGACCCGCTGCTGGCCGCATGAGCGTCCGGGTCGGTCTTGTCCAGACCCGCACCCCGGCCACCCAGGCCGCCGCCCTGGAGCATGTCGCGCCGCTGGTGCGGCAGGCCGCCGAGGCGGGCGCTGCGTTCATCCTGACGCCGGAGGGCGTCAACGTGCTGCAGAAGGACAAGGAGCGGCTGCTGCCGACCCTGGTCCCGCTGGAGGACGACGTGGTCGTGCGCGGCCTGCAGGCCCTGGCGCGGGAGTACGGCGTCTGGATCGACGTCGGCTCGGCCCTGGTGCTGCGCGAGGACGGCAAGGCCGCCAACAGGCAGGCCGTGATCGATCCGGCCGGCGCGATCGTGGCGACCTACGACAAGCTGCACATGTTCGACGTGCAGCTGCCCACCGGCGAGACGGCTCGAGAATCGGCCGTCTACACCCCCGGCGATCGCGCGGTGGTTGTCGACACGCCGCTTGGCCCGACCGGTCTGACCATCTGCTACGACATGCGCTTTCCGGCCTTGCACCGGGCCCTGGCGCTGGCGGGGGCCAAGGTGATCACCGCACCGGCCGCCTTCACCCGTCCGACCGGCGAGGCCCATTGGGAGGTGCTGCTGCGCGCCCGGGCCATCGAGACCGGTTCGTTCGTCATCGCCGCCGCGCAAGGCGGCTTCCACGAGGACGGGCGCGGCACCTGGGGCCGCTCGATCGCCATCGGCCCGTGGGGCGAGGTGATCGGCAAGCTCGACCACGACGAGCCTGGCGTGCTGATCGCCGATCTCGACCTGGCCGCCGCCGACAAGGCCCGCGCGGCCATCCCGGTCCTGGCCAACGCCCGTGAATTCACGGGCCCCTGACCCCATATCTGTAAGGCCATGATCAAGTACGCGCTCGCCTGTGACCACGCGCACGAGTTCGAAGGCTGGTTCGGCTCGTCGAGCGACTATGACGACCAGGCCGCCCGGGGGCTCGTCGAATGCCCCGTGTGCGGCTCGACGGGCGTGCGCAAGCAGATCATGGCGCCCGCCGTGGCGGGGACGAAAGCCCAGCGCGCGTCCCCCGAGCCCGACGCCCGCATGCGCGAGATGATGATGACCGCCATGAGCGAGGTGCGCCGCGAGGTCGAGGAGAACTTCGACTATGTCGGCGACCGCTTCGCCAAGGAGGCCCGCGACATCCACGAGGGCAAGTCCGAGGAGCGCGGCATCTACGGCGAGGCCTCTCCCAAGGAGGTCAAGAGCCTGCTGGAGGACGGCGTCAAGATCGCCGCCCTGCCGCCCGCGCCGCCGAAGAAGACGGACGTGAACTGAACCTCGCCAGCCCAATGCTCGTCATCCCGGCCGGAGCGCGCAGCGCGTAGAGCCGGGACCCAGGGGCCGCCGCTATGCGCTGGCTACTGCTGGGCGGATAACCCAGGCGCTGCGCCCGGTCCCCTGGGTCCCGGATAAGCGCTGCGCGCTTTCCGGGATGACGACTAAGAGCGGCGCCTAGCCCAGCTTTTCCTTGAAGAACGCCAGGGTGCGGCCGTTGGCCGTCTCGGCGTCGGCCTTGTCGTAGTGATTGCCGCCGGGGCGGGCGAAGGCGTGGTTGCGGCCGGGATAGACGTGGACCTCGACGTTGGGCCGGCCGGCCAGGGCCTCGACGATGGTCGCGCGGGCCTCGGGGCCGATGAACTCGTCGTCGCCGGCCAGGTGCATCAGCAGCGGGGCCTTCACGCCGTCCGCCTCGCCGACATAGCGCTCGGTGCCGCCGCCGTAGTAGGCCACGGCCGCGTCGGGCGCGCCGCGGGCCGCGCCGAGGAAGGTCATCAGCCCGCCCAGGCAGTAGCCGGTCAGGCCGACCTTGCCGTTGCCGCCTTCGATGCCGCGCGCGGCCTCGACGGTCTTGAGCACGTCGGCCGCGCCCTGGTCGAAGTCGTAGGCGCCGTAGATGTCGAGGGCCTTCTTCCAGTTCTCCTCGCTGTTCTCCGACATCGAGAGGCCCGGCTCGGCCCGCCAGAAGAGGTCGGGACAGACGGCGATGAAGCCCTGCACGGCGTATTCGGCGGCGATCAGGCGGATGCCGGCGTTGACGCCGAAGATCTCCTGCACGACCACGACGACCGGTGCGGGCCCGCTGGTGTCGGGGCGGACGACCAGGGCCTGGAAGCTTCCGTCGTCGGTCTGGATGGTCAGGCTCTCGGCCATGGTCGTGTTCCTCGCGGCAGGGTCGCCAGACCATGATGCGAGGACCGCCGTCGGGCTTGAACGATGCGGCCTCGCCCGCGCGGCGGCGCGACCGATTGGTTCAAGCGCGCATGAAAAAGGCCCGCCCCAGGCGGGGCGGGCCTTCCGACCGATCAGCGAGCCCGCTTAGCGGTAGCGGTACTCGTAGTGGCAGTTCTTCTTGGAGTTCTTCTTGGCGATCTGGTTGCCGGCCACCGCGCCGACGACGCCGCCGAGGATCGCGCCCTCGGTCTTGGCGCCGTTGCCGGCCACGGCCGCGCCGAGCGTGCCGCCGGTCAGGCCGCCGATCACAGTGCCCTTGTTGCGCGCCTTCTTGGTGCTCTTGCAGACGAGCACGCGTTCGCGGCGCTGCTGGGCTTCGGCGGCGGTGACGGCGAGCGTGGAGGCGGTGAAGGCGAGGCTCACCGCGACGATCAAGGTTTTCATCTGGACGCGCATGGCGACCTCCGTTTGAGAGCGTGTGTTCTATGTCCCTTGGGGGAGATAACGCCGAAGCTCCGTGTCGGTTCTATGTCGGACGCCCGACGCGGAGCTTGGCCTGTGGTCAGCCTTCCAGGCGATAGCGGTTGTCGCTGTCGGGGCAGACGCGGACGTAGCGGGTCTCGTTGCGGCCCTGGTACTCGGTCTGGGCCGGCGCCAGGCGGCATTTGCGCTCGCTGTAGCGGTTCCATTCCGAATAGCCGCCGGCCCGGTCGCGATACTCGGCGCTTTCGCGATAGGGCACGGTGTCCTCGTACGACCAGTACTGGCCACGGGTGTCGCAGCGGGCCTTGGCGGCCGAATTGCCGATCGCCGCGCCGACGCCGGCGCCGGCCAGGGCCCCCAGCACCGCGCCCTCGGTCTTGGCGTTGCGGGCCGCGACGTTCGAGCCGATCACCGCCCCGGCCAGGGCGCCGATCACGCCGCCGGCGGTGGCGTTGCGCTTGGCGTCGTCACGGCAGGGGTCGTCATAGCCGCCCGACAGGCCCGAGCCGCCGGCGTAGGCGGGCGGCGGCGGGCCGTCGTCCCAGCGTCCGGCCTCGTTGGGGTAGCGGCGATCATAGGAGCCGCGGCCATAGCGGCGGTCGTAGTCGTCGCGCGCCCGCTCGTAGGCGGCGCGATCGGCCTCCCACTGCCGGCGCTGGGCGTCGTAGTCGTCGGCGTAGCGGTTGTCGTAGCCGCTGGTGTCGAACCGGCGGGCCTCGTCCGGATAGCGGCGGTCGTAGGCGCCGCGGCCGTTGCGGGCGTCATAGCGGTCGCGGGCGCGCTCGTAGGCGGCCCGGTCGGCCTCGAACTGGCGCTGCTCGCCGTAATAGGCGTTGCTGGTCGGGTAGGCGGGCGTGCGCCAGCGGCGGGCCTCTTCGGGATAGCGACGATCATAAGCGCCCGATCCGTAGCGACGGTCATAGTCGCTGCGGGCCCGCTCATAGGCGGTGCGGTCGGCGTCGTACTGGGCGCGGCTGCTGTCGTAGTCGGCCCGGCGGGCCTCGTAGGACGAGCGCTGCTCCTCGTAGGTGCGCAGCTGCTGCTGGTAGCCGGCGTCCTGAGCCAGCGCGGGCGCGGCCGTGCTGATGGCGACGGCGCCGGCCATCAGCCAAGCCATGCGGCGGGAAGTCATGGGGAAGTCTCCGTTCCGACGAACGAACCGACATCCCGCCCCACAAGACGCCGGCTCGGGTTCAAAGTCCCTGCGGCGGAATAAGCCTTGGCGAAGGCCAAGGTTCCCGGAAAGGGCCCGATCAGTCGTTCAGCCAGGTCACGGCGAAGCGTTCGCCGGTCCAGACGGCGACGGCCAGCGAGGCCTCTTCGGCGCCGAAGGCCAGGGCGGGGGCCTTCAGCTCGACCTTGCGCGGCTCGTCGGCGGCGCACGGCGCGCCCACGTCCTTGGCGCAGGTGGTGGGATAGGCGCCCGGCGGCTGGGTGGCGATGAAGAAGCCGCTGGCGTCGGCCACCATCGTCACAGTCTCGGGTTTGCCCGGCGCGGCGGCGCGCTCGACCACCAGCACATGGGCCCCGCCGCGCGGCTCCAGCCGCGCCTGGTCGGCCTTGCCGTCCCCATCGAAATCCCCGGCCAGAGAGGGCAGGGCGGCGGCGAGGGCGATCAGCAGGGCGGACATGAGGGGGTACTCCGAGGGTTACAGCCTGAGGTTGGCTTTCGACGGCGCGCCGTCAAGCCTCTTTCAGGGCGACCTTGCGGCGCTCGCGTTCGAGCGTTTCTTCGACTGCCATGCGGACGGCCTCGTGCGGCGTGCAGCCACGCAGACGCGCCAACTCGTGGATCTTCGCCAGTATCTTCTGGTCGCTGATTATGAGCGGTCCACTCTCAGACATGATACGACTTTACCGCGAACCAAGTTCGCCGTCACGCCGCCGGCTTGGTGACCGTCATCATGTAGTTGATGTCGACGTCGGTGGAGCGGCTCCAGCGGCCGGTCAGCGGATTGTAGGCGACGCCGAACGGGCCGTGCATCTGAACCGGCTCGCCGGCCAGGAAGGCGCGAAGCTCCTCGGGCTTGAGGAACTGCTTCCACTCGTGGGTGCCGGGCGGCACCCAGCGCAGCACGTACTCGGCGCCGATCTTGGCGAGCGCCAGGGCCTTCAGCGTGCGGTTCAGGGTGGCCACGATCATCAGGCCGCCGGGCTTGAGCAGTTGCGAGCAGGTGCGCAGGAAGGCGCCCGGGTCGGCCACGTGCTCGATGACCTCCATGGTCAGCACCACGTCGAACGGGCCCGCGCCTTCGGCCAGCAGCTGCTCGGCGGTGGCCGGGCGATAGCCGATCGATAGGCCCTGCTCGGCGGCGTGGGCCGCGGCGGTCTTGATGTTGTTTTCCGAGGCGTCGATGGCGGTGACGGAAAAGCCCAGGCGCGCCATCGGCTCGCTCAGCAGGCCGCCGCCGCAGCCGATGTCGATCAGGGACAGGCCCTCGAACGGCGCGCGGTCATTGCCGTCACGGCCGAAGCGCTCCAGCGCCTGCTCGCGGATGAAGGCCAGCCGGCAGGGATTGAACACGTGCAGCGGCGCGAACTTGCCTTTCGGGTCCCACCACTCGGCCGCGATGGCCGAGAACCGCGCCACGTCGGCGGGGTCGATGCTCCAGTTGGGCGTGCTTCCTGCGGGGTCGGGGGCGGCGCTGGTCATGGCCGGTATCTAGCACGGCCAATTTTTCGCGCCATGCTGCGAGAAAAAAGACACATCGGCGACATTGCCGTTGCGCCGAGGCCCCGCTAGAAGGCGCGAGCTTGCGCGGGGGGACGGGTTCCAGCCGCGAAGGCGCAAGAAAAAACCGCTTTGGTTCGAGGATTTAGAGACGTGTCACGTCTGGTGATGAAGTTCGGCGGCACCTCGGTGGCCGACCTGGAGCGCATCCGCCGGGTGGCGCGCCTGGTCGCCGCGGAAGTCGCCACGGGCAAGCAGGTCGCCGTCGTCGTTTCCGCCATGTCGGGCAAGACCAACGAACTGGTCGCCTGGACGGACGGAGCCGGCCGCGCCGCCGCTGGCCTGCCGGAGTCTGACGACGAGTACGACGCCGTCGTGGCGTCGGGCGAGCAGGTGACCGCCGGCCTCCTGGCCATGACCCTGCGCAACATGGGCCACAAGGCCCGTTCGTTCCTGGGCTGGCAGGTTCCGATCATCACCGACGAGGCCCACGGCCGCGCCCGGATCGAGGAAATCCCGCCGGAAAACCTGGAAGAGTGCTTCGAGGCCGGCGAGATCGCCGTCATCGCCGGCTTCCAGGGCGTGACGCCCAAGCGCCGCATCACCACGCTGGGCCGTGGCGGTTCGGACACCAGCGCCGTGGCCATCGCCGCCGCCGTGAAGGGCGCCTGCGACATCTACACCGACGTGGACGGGGTCTACACCACCGACCCGCGGATCGAGAGCAAGGCCAAGCGCCTGGCCAAGATCAGCTACGAAGAAATGCTGGAAATGGCCTCGCTGGGGGCCAAGGTGCTGCAGACCCGTTCGGTCGAGATGGCCATGGCCCATCGCGTGCCGGTGCGGGTGCTGTCGAGTTTCGTCGAGCCGGGCGAAGCCCCCGGCCAAGGTACGATCGTCTGCGACGAGGAAGAAATCATGGAAAAGCGCATCGTCTCGGGCGTCGCCTACAGCCGCGACGAAGCCAAGATCACCCTGCTGGGCCTGCCCGACCATCCGGGCGTGTCCTCGGCGATCTTCGGCCGCCTGGCCGACGCCAACGTGAACGTCGACATGATCGTGCAGTCGCGCGCCCGCACCAATGCGACCGCCAACATGGAGTTCACCGTCGGCAAGCGTGACGCCGCCCGCGCCGTCGAGATCGTCCGCGCCGCCCAGGCCGAGATCGGCTTCGAGGACGTGGCCGTCAACGAGGACGTGGCCAAGGTGTCGGTGATCGGCGTGGGCATGCGTTCGCACGCCGGCGTCGCCCAGTCGATGTTCGCGGCCCTGGCCGAGAAGAACATCAACATCCAGGTCATCTCGACCTCGGAGATCAAGATCTCGGTCCTGATCGACGCGGCCTATACCGAGCTGGCCGTCCGCGCCCTGCACGCCGTGTACGGCCTGGACCAGCTGTAAGATCGCCGAGCCGCGGTGCGTCCTTCGAGGCTCGCCTGCGGCTCGCACCTCAGGATGAGGAACGCCTCGTGCTGATCCCCTCATCCTGAGGCGCCCGCGTCAGCGGGCCTCGAAGGACGCACGGTCGTTGCCTAAACGTCGTGCTCTGACGTTATGAAGGCGCACCAGCCTTCGAGAGTCCCATGTCCGACGTCTTCAAGTTCGATCCCGCCGCCAAGACCGTCACCTTCCAGGGCGACGCCGGGCTCGACCTGCTCTACGACCTTCTGCTGCGCGCCAAGTTCGGCGACGGCTATGAAAAGCCGCTACTGGTCAGCCCGTGGCTGGCGGCCCTGCTGCGCCAGCTGGACCAGGCCCTGCCGGACGATGGCCAGTGGTTCCCCGAAAAGCCCGGCCAGCCGATCTTCGACACCGACGACCTGCTGGCCATGGGCGACGCCGTGATCGAGGAAGGCCACACCGTCGGCTGGTGGACGATGACCGAGCCGGAAAAGCGCGACTATCTGCGCAACGTCGTCGCCGCGCCCCATCCGCTGACCGACCTGCAGGTCGAGTTCATCGAGGCCGACATCGAGGCCGCCCTGGAGCAGGCCCGGCGCCTGGTCATGGACGCCGAAGAGCCGCTGGCCCTGCCGGGACACGGCTGAGTTCGCTATAGTGAGGTCATGGGCCACGACCTGACCGCCCCCGCAGAGCTGTCCTTCCGCCGCTACAGCGTCGAGGCGATCTCGCACGCCCACGACTTCGACCAGATCGTGCTGCCGCGCCGCGGCGTGCTGGAGATCGAGATCGACGGCAAGGGCGGCCGGGTCGATCCGGGCAGCGCCGCGGTGATCCCGCCGGGCACGCGTCACGTCTGCGCCGCCGATGGCGAGAACCTGTTCGTGGTGGCCGACATCGGCTCGGCCTTGATGGCGCCGTTCGAGCGGCTGCGCGAAAAGCCGTTCGCGTCGGTCACCAGTCCGGTGCGCGGCCTGCTGTCGTTCCTGTCGGGCGAGGCGCCGGGTGGAATCGACGACGGTGTCGCGGGCCTGTGGACGCCGCTTCTGCTGCGAGGCCTGTCGAGCGGCCCGATCGCCGTCGACCCTCGCCTGGCGCGCGCCGCGGCGATGATCGAGACCCTCTACCACCAGCCCCTGACCGTGCGCGACCTGGCGGCCGAGGCCGGCATGAGCCAGAGCCGCTTCTTCGACCGTTTCGCCGCCGCCTACGGCGCGACCCCGCACGCGGCGCTGACCGACGCGCGGCTGCGCGCGGCGCAGAGGCTGCTGGACGATCCGACCCTGTCGATCGCCCAGATCGCCGCCCGCACCGGCCACGGCGACCAGAGCACGCTGACGCGGCGGATGAAGGCGGCGCTGGGCGTGACGCCGGCGGTCTGGCGCAAGGGACGCGCTTCGCGCTAGACGGCGCAGGCCGGCGTTGGCGCCGGCGTCGACGACCGATCCGGGGGGATCATGTCCAACAGTCTTTTTTCGGCGCAGGCTTCGTTCGAAGGGCGTTTCGAGCCCGAGGGCGACGGCTACCTGTTTCGCCACGCCCTGACCTCGCCGGGCTATCGCGTCAGCGCGGAGGAGCGTGACCGCTTCGTGGCCGATTTCGCGCGAACCCAGAAGCGCGCGCTCCGGACGGTGTTCATCCTGATGCTGGTCCTGGGATTGGCGGGCGTCGCCTGGGTCATGGCGTTCGGCGGCAAGATGGACGTGCCGATCGCGATGACGGTGTTCGGATTGACGCTGGTCAACGTGGTGGTGGTCCAGCGGGCCTGGGACGCGCCCCGCCGGGCGCTGAGCGATCGCACGCCCGCGACCGAGGGGCTGCCCAAGGACCAGGGGAAACGCGAGGGATTGCGCCGGCTGCGCTGGACGAACCTGGCGGCGGTGTGCGGCGTCGCGGCGCTGGTCGCCTGGAACGGCTATGCGGGCGATCCGCAGCTGTCGGGCCACGGACGGGCCTGGCTGGGGATGGCCGGCTTCCTGGTCGTGCTTGTCGCCGTGCAGGCCTTCCGCAAGTGGCGGGTGGAGCGCGGGGACTAAAGGTGGGAGCTCGCGCCCGATCTTCGGGAGTTTTCGCCAAAGCCACCGCCCCGCGCGCCTGCTAGGTCGGCGCCATGGTCAGTCCCCGCAATCTGCTGCTTGGTCTTCTCTACGGTCTTGTCGCCGGCGCGCTGTGGGGCGGGGTGTTCCTGGCCCCGAAGCTCTTGGAGGCCTTCACGCCGCTGCAGATGACCGCCGGGCGCTACATCGCCTACGGCCTGGCCGCCGCCGTGCTGCTGGCGCCCAGCTGGAAATCGGTGATGGCGCGGATGGACGGACGCGACTGGCGCGACCTGGCCCTGCTCAGCCTGCTGGGCAACCTCGTCTACTATGTGGGGCTGTCGGTCGCGGTGCAGACCGCGGGCGTGGCTCTGGCCTCGCTGATCATCGGCCTTTTGCCCGTGACCATCACCCTGGCCGGCGCCAGGAAGGGGGAGGGCACGCCGCTGCGGGCCCTGGCCGGGCCGCTGGCCCTGATCGTCGCCGGCGGCGTCTGCATCAACGTGGCGGTGTTCACCGCCTCGTCGGGGGCGCCGGTCGGCAAGCTCGTGCTGGGCGTGCTGGGCGCGACCCTGGCGCTGGCGGTCTGGACCGCCTACGCCGTCTGGAACGCCCGGCGCCTGGCCGCCACGCCCAAGTTCAACAGCCACGAATGGTCGTTGCTGACGGGCCTGGCCACCGGCCTGCTGTCGCTGGTGCTGGTGGTTCCGGCCTTCATGCTGGGCGGCGATAGCCATCCGCCGGCCGCCTGGACCTGGTTCTGGACCGTCAGCTTCGCGGTGGCCATCGGCGCCTCGGTGATCGGCAACGGCCTGTGGAACGCCGCCAGCCGCGTGCTGCCGCTGTCGCTGTCGGGCCAGCTGATCGTGTTCGAGACGCTGTTCGCGCTGCTCTACGGCTTCCTGCATGAGGGCCGCTGGCCGCACACCCTGGAGGCGGCGGCCATCGTCCTGATGCTGGCCGGCGTGATCTGGTCGGTGCGGCTGCACCGGCCGGCGGCGGGCCATTGAGCCGCCCTGCGTCCTTCGAGGCTCACCTTCGGTTCGCACCTCAGGAAGAGGGGCGATGCACTGACTTCCTCATCCTGAGGCGCCCGCGTAGCGGGCCTCGAAGGACGCACGAAACCTGACGCCAACATGAACAACCGCGTTCAGACTGGGTTCAAACGGCGAGGCTCATAAAGGCCATCAACAGCGCCGCCCTCGGGATTGGCGACGCTTCTGGAACAAGGAGCACATGCCATGAAGACCTTCGGTAAGTTCAGCAAGATCGCCATCAGCACCGCCATCGCCGGCGCTCTGGTCCTGCCCGCCTCGGCCGCCTTCGCCGGCGATCGCGGCAAGAGCAACAAGACCGAGCGGGCCATCCTGGGCGCTGTCCTGGGCGGCGCGGCCGGCGCCATGCTGGGCGACGGCGACGGCGGCGCGATCGCGGTCGGTGCCCTGGCCGGCGGCGCCCTCGGCGCGGCCACCGCCACCGACAAGCGTCATCACCGCTACAGCAGCCGCTATGACGACCGCCGCCCGTACTACAGCAACAACCGCTACGGCTATAACGACCGCTACGACCGTCGCGACAACCGTCGCTACCAGGGCGATCGCTACAACACCGGCTACGACTACTACGGTCAGCGCCGCTAAGGCCTGATCGCCAACAAGCTAGGCAGTGCGCCGCCCCTTCTCGGAGGGGCGGCGTTTTTTGCGCTTAAGGGTCGAGAAAAACGCCGCGCTCACTGTGCGACGCGCGAAATCTGCTATAGCGCCCATGACAGGACGACGTGCTTGGACACGTCGGAGCCAAGGGAGCGCACGACAGGCGACATGGCAGGCCCCGGCATCGCCGTTCGAGGACCCAGAAGCCTGCTTCGCCAGATTCGCGAGGCCATGGCCGGCGGCGGCCCCGCCCAGGCCAAGCTCGACATGGTCGTGCGCACGATCGCCATCTCGATGGTGGCCGAAGTCTGCTCGATCTACCTGCGGCGCGCCTCGGGCGACCTGGAACTGTTCGCCACCGAAGGCCTGTCGCGCGACGCCGTCCACGTGACCCGGATGAAGCCGGGCGAGGGCCTGGTCGGCGAGACCATGCGCCTTGGCCGCCCGCTGAACCTGTCGGACGCCGCCAGCCACCCGGCCTTCTCGTACCGTCCGGAAACGGGGGAAGACCCTTATCATGCCTTCCTGGCCGTGCCGCTGCTGCGCGGCGGCCGGGCCATCGGCGTGCTCGTCGTCCAGAACCGCACCGAGCGGGTCTACGAGGACGAAGAGGTCGAGGACCTGCAGATCATCGCCATGGTGCTGGCCGAGATGGTCAGCTCCAGCGAGCTCCTGGGCGCCGACGAGCTCAAGGACGTCGAGCTGGCCCCGCACAAGCCCGAGCGGCTGAAGGGCTCGCGCTTCGCCGAGGGTCTGGCGTACGGCGTGGCGGTGCTGCACGAGCAGCCGGTGGCGCCCGAGCAACTGCTGTCGGACGACGCCTTGGCCGAGGAGGCCCGGCTCTCCTACGCCATCGAGGCGCTGCAGACCCAGATCGACGAGATGCTGGAGGGGCAGCACGGCCTGGTCGGCGCGTCGTACGAGGTGCTCGAGACCTACCGCCTGTTCGCCCACGACCGGGGCTGGAACCGCGGCCTGCAGGAGGCCGTGCGCTCGGGCCTGACCGCCGAGGCGGCGGTCGAGCGGGTGCGTTCGGAACACCGCGCGCGCCTGGGCCAGGCTCGCGATCCCTATCTGCGCGAGCGGCTGCACGACCTGGAAGACCTGAACGACCGGCTGCTGCGCCACCTGTCGGGCGACGTGCACGCCGTGCGCCAGCTGCCCGAGGACGCGATCCTGATCGCGCGGAACCTCGGTCCGGCCGACCTGCTGGAATACGACCGCACCAAGCTGAAGGGCATCCTGCTCGAGGAAGGCTCGGCCGCCAGCCACGCCGGCATCGTGGCCCGGGCGCTGGACATCCCGTGCGTGGGCCGCCTGGCCGGCCTGCGCGACCGGGTCAGCGAGGGCGACCCCGTGGTCGTCGACGCCGAGACCGCCGAGGCCTGGCTGCGGCCGCGTCCCGACGTGGTCAAGGCGCTGAAGGCCCGGATGGAGGTGCGCGCCCAGCGCAAGGCCGAGTTCGCCCGCCTGCGCGACACGCCCGCCTTCACCCGCGACGGCTCCAAGATCACCCTGCTGATGAACGCGGGCCTGGCCGTCGACCTGGACATCCTGGGCGAGACCGGGGCGGAGGGCATCGGCCTGTTCCGCACCGAGTTCCAGTTCATGGTCGCCGAGGAGATGCCGCGGCTGGAGGCCCAGACCTCGCTCTACGAGAAGGTGCTGGAGGCGGCCGACGGCATGCCGGTGACCTTCCGCACGCTCGATCTCGGCGGCGACAAGCTGCTGCCGTACATGGAGCTGGAGCGCGAGGACAATCCGGCCCTGGGCTGGCGCGCCGTGCGCATGGGCCTGGACCGTCCGGCCCTGCTGCGCCTGCAGATCCGCGCCCTGATCAAGGCCGCCAACGGCCGCGAGCTGCGGATCATGTTCCCGCTGGTGGCCAATGTGGACGAGTTCCGCGCCGCCCGCGCCTTCGTCGACCAGGAAGTGGCCTGGGCGCTGAAGCGCGGCCGGCCCGCGCCCGCCCGCCTGGACGTCGGGGCGATGGTCGAGGCGCCGTCGCTTCTGTGGCATTTGGACGCGCTGCTGCCGATGACCGACTTCGTGTCGGTCGGCACCAACGACCTGATGCAGTATCTGTTCGCCGCCGACCGCGGCAATCCGCGGGTGTCGGACCGCTACGACCCGCTGTCGCCGGCGGCGCTGCGGGCGCTCAAGACCATCCAGCAGGCCTGCGAGGACACCGGAACGCCGGTGTCGGTGTGCGGCGAGATGGCGGGTCGTCCCCTGGAGGCCTTCGCCTTGGTGGCCTTGGGTTTCGACCGCCTGTCGATGCCTCCGGCCGGCATCGGCCCGGTCAAGCAGATGGTGCTGTCGTGCGATCGCGAGGCGGCCCGGCGCAACGTCGAGGCCCTTCTGAAGGGCTCGGGCGGTTCGCTCCGGGGCGAGATCGAAACCTTGGCCCGGAAGCTCTATGTCGCCATCTAGACTGATGGCCGGTTAACCTTGTGGCCAAGTTTAGCTCATTGAATCCGGCCACTTACTTTGATATCCACAATCGAATGTTAACGAATGCCGGCTAGCGTCGGCGCAAATCGGTCGGACTCTCGTGCGACGCGAATTTCTGGGGTGATCTGTTCGTCATGCCGCTCGACACGGGCACGGTGAGCCATTTGAGCCTGGTCGCTGAAGGCGATCGCGACGACGCGGCCGCGCCGCCGGCGCAGCCTTCGGTCGATCATGGCGTCGACCTGGGCGAGGCGCTGCGTGCGGCCCGCCTGTTCCACGGCATGACCCTGCAGGACGTGGCCGACGCCACGCGCATTCGCCAGGCCTATATCGAGGCGCTGGAGGACATGCGCCTGGACGAGCTGCCCTCGCGCCCGTTCACCATCGGCTACATCAAGGCCGTGGCCGGCCTGCTGCGGCTCGACCCCGAGGCGGCCGTGGCCCGCTTCAAGCTGGAAGCCCACGACGACGCCGAACCGCTGCGCGCGCCGATCGGCGTGCATCGCCAGCGCGACCCGCGCCTGGGCCTGCTGCTGGCCGGCGGCCTGCTGGTCGGCGGCGCCATCGTGCTGTGGAACGTCGCCCAGCGCGCCATGACCCATGACGCCGAGCCCAAGGCGCAGGTGGCCTCGCAGGCCGCGCCCGCCGCTCCGGCGACGTCTGTTCCGGCCCAGGCCGGCGGGGCCGTCTCGCTCGGCGCGCCGCTGCCGGCGCCGGCCGAATCGACCACGCCGGCGCCGTACGTGACCCCGGGACTGGAAGCCGCCGCCGCCGCCGGCGGTTCGGCCGACGCCGTGGCCGCCGCCGCCAAGGCCCGCAAGGAAGCCGAGGCCCAGGCCGCGCCTGAGGCGATCGCCAATCTCGGAGCGCCGTTCAAGGGCAAGGGCGCGATGTACGGCGCAGCGCCGACCGACTCGTCGGGCGTCATCCTGCAGGCCCGCAAGTCGACCTCGCTGACGGTGCGCGGCGCCGACGGGTCCGTCTATTTCACGCGCTGGCTGTCGGCCGGCGATGCGTTCCGCATCCCGCGCACGCCCGGCCTGGTGGCCGACGTGTCGGAGCCGACCTCGATCGACGTGTTCACGGGCGGCGTGCTGAGCGGCCGCCTGTCGGCCCCGCAGACCCAGCTGTCCAAGCTGGCGCCGGCCCCCGCGCCCGCGTCCGCGCCGGCCAAACCGGCCGCCGCGCCGGCGACCGCGACGACGCCTCGCCGCTGATCCTCGCCAAGAGGCGTCACGAAGCTTCCGTGACGCCCTTGGGTTCCTTCGCCAAACCCCTTAGATTGGCGCCATGGCCGCAGACCACACCCACGTTCGTCCCTGGCGCATGATCGAGCGCCGCAAGTCGCGGAAGATCCGCGTCGGCAGCGTGGAGGTCGGCGGCGACGCGCCGATCTCGGTGCAGTCGATGACCAACACCCTGACCAGCGACGCCGCCGCGACGCTGACTCAGATTCGCCAGCTGGAGGAGGCCGGCGCCGACATCGTGCGCGTCAGCTGCCCCGATGTCGAAAGCACCGAGGCCTTCAAGATCATCGCCCGCGAGGCGAAGGTCCCGCTCGTGGCCGACATCCACTTCCACTACAAGCGCGGCATCGAGGCGGCCAAGGCCGGCGCGGCCTGCCTGCGGATCAATCCGGGCAACATCGGCAGCCCCGACCGCGTGCGCGACGTGGTCAACGCCGCCAAGGACCACGGCTGCTCGATCCGCATCGGCGTCAACGCCGGTTCGCTGGAGCGGGAGCTTCTGGAGCGCTACGGCGAGCCGTGCCCCGAGGCGATGGTCGAAAGCGCCCTCAACCACGCCAGGATCCTGCAGGACCACGACTTCCACGAGTTCAAGATCTCGGTGAAGGCGTCCGATCCGTTCCTGACCGTCGCGGCCTACCAGCAACTGGCCGAGGCCATCGACTGCCCGCTGCACCTGGGCGTGACCGAGGCCGGCGCCCTGCGCACCGGCACCGTCAAGAGCGCCATCGGCATGGGCTCGATGCTGTGGGCCGGCATCGGCGACACCATCCGCGTCAGCCTGGCCGCCGACCCGGTGGAAGAGATCAAGGTCGGTTTCGACATCCTCAAGTCGCTGGGCCTGCGCCACCGCGGCGTCAACATCATCGCCTGCCCGTCGTGCGCCCGTCAGGGCTTCAACGTCATCAAGACGGTGGAGACGCTGGAAGAGCGTCTGGCCCACATCTCCACGCCGATGTCGCTGTCGATCATCGGCTGCGTGGTCAACGGCCCGGGCGAGGCCCTGATGACCGACATCGGCTTCACCGGCGGCGGCGCCGGGGCGGGCATGGTCTACATGGCCGGCAAGCCCGACCACAAGCAGTCCAACGACGGCATGATCGACCACATCGTCGAGCTCGTGGAAAAGAAGGCCGCCGAACTGCAGGCCGCCAAGGACGCCAAGGCGATCGCGGCCGAGTAGGCGGCTTCGGCTCCGCCTAGATCACCGGTCGCGAGCGCTCGTCGACGTCGGCCAGGGCCGCGGCGACGATGCGCAGGCCCTGCTCCAGCTCGACCCGGTCCGAGGCCGCGCCCAGCGCCAGGCGCACGCCGGTGACGAGGCCCGGCTCGACGATCGGGGCGGCCGGCGGGGTCACTTCGGCGCCGCCGCGCAGGGCGCGGCCGGCAAGGCGCTCGGCCTCCAGTTCGCCCATCGGCAGCCACAGGTGCGGAACCGTCGGCGAGGCTGGAGGCGCCAGGGCGTGGCCCAGCACCGATCGGGCCAGGGCGACGCGGGCGGCGGTCTCCTCGAGAATCTCGGCCAGGATGGCGTCGGCCGTGCCGTCCTCGATCCACTGGCCGGCGATCAGCATGCCAAAGCCCGGCGGCGCGTAGGCGATGGCGCGCATGGTGTCGAGGATCCGCTCCAAGGCCGCTTCGCTGGGCGCCAGCACGAAGCCGGCGCGCAGGCCCGGCGCCAGGGTCTTGGACACGCCCGAGACGTGGAAGGTGCGCTCGGGCGCCAGCATCGCCAGGGGCGGCGGCGCGCCGGGCGCGTAGGCGCCGTAGATGTCGTCCTCGATCAGGGTCAGGTCCAGCCGCCGGGCGATGGCGACGATCGCCTCGCGCCTCGCCAGCGACATGATCCGTCCCGTCGGGTTCTGCAGGGTGGGCAACAGGGCGACCACGCGGGCGCCGGTGCGTCTGGCGGCGTCTTCCAACGCCTCGGGGATCGCGCCCTCGTCGTCCATCGCCACGCCTTGCAGGCGATAGCCGGCGTGGGTCGCCAAGGCCTTGACGCCGTGGAAGGTTGAGGCCTCGCACAGCACCACGTCGCCGGGGCGCACGGCCGCGCCGAAGGCCAGGGCCAGGCCCTGCTGGGCCCCCGCGCAGCACGCCAGCCGCGTCCAGTCGGCGGTCTCGAAGCCGGCGCTGCGGGCCAGCCACGCGGCGGCCGCGCGACGATGGCGCTCCAGCCCCGCGGCGGGGGCGTAGTCGAGATGCTCGGCCAGGTCGGGGCGGCGGCGCAGGCGCTGCATCGTCTCGCCGATCGCCCGCGCGGCCGGCCAGTTCAGGGCGACGTTCTGGGCCAGGTTGATCGGCCCCTCGCGGCGACGCGGGCTGGCGATCGCGCCCGGTGCGTTGACGAAGCTGCCGCGGCCGACATGGGCGCTGACCAGGCCGGCCTTCTCGGCCTCGACATAGGCCCGGGTGACGGTGCCCAGGCCCAGGCCCAGGCGGTGGGCGAGATCGCGCTGCGGCGGCAGGCGGGTTCCGGCCGCCAGAGCGCCGGAGGCGACGTCGGCCCGCAGGGCCTCGACCAGCCGCTCGTAGATCGGGGCGTCGCCGTCGGGCAGGGCGGGGGTCCAGGGAGCGGTCATCGGCGCGGTCCGGCTACATTGTCACTGTATCAATATAAGTTTTGACTCATGGATCAATCGAAATCATCACCGTGACATTCCGCCAGGGAGGTCCCGATGACGCCGCAACTGATCCTCGCCTTCGTGCTGTTCGCCTTCGCCACGGCCGGCACGCCGGGGCCGAACAACATGATGCTGCTGGCCTCGGGCGCGAACTTCGGCTTCCGTGGCACGATCCTGCACATCCTGGGGGTCAGCCTGGGCCTGGGCGTGATGGTGCTGGCCATGGGCTTCGGGTTGGGCGGCCTGTTCAAGGCCGTTCCGGTGCTGCACGAGATCCTGCGCTGGGCGGGGGCGGCCTACATGCTGTGGCTGGCCTGGAAGATCGGCACGGCCAAGGGCGTCTCCGACCGCGAAGCGGGCAGCAAGCCGATGGGCTTCTGGGCGGCGGCGGCCTTTCAGTGGGTGAACCCCAAGGCCTGGGCCATGGCGCTGGGCGCGGTGACCACCTACGCGCCGGAAGGCGGCGGCGTCATGGTCGTGCCGCTGCTGGCGGGCCTGTTCATGCTGGTCGGCGCGCCGTGCAGCGCCGCCTGGGCGGGGTTTGGCGTGGCGCTGCGGCGCTTCCTCGACCGGCCCGCCATCCTGCGGACGTTCAACGTGACCATGGCCGTGCTGCTGGTGGTCTCGCTGTATCCGACGGTGTTCCGCGATCACGCCGCCAAGGCGCCGCCGCGCGACCTGGCCTTCCTGTCCAAGCCGCTGGTGTTCGGCTGGCGCGGTTGAGGCTTGCACGGAGGCGGGCGGGAGCGTCACATCCCGCTGCGTCCAAGGAGCCCGCCATGCGTTTCGCCGCCGTTCTCGCCGCCACTGTTCTGGCGCTGGCCCCGACCGTCTTCGCCGCTCGGGCGCTGGCCCAGGACCTGAAGGTCGTCGTCCAGGGGCGTGACAGCATCGTCCTGACCCCGGCCGACCTGGCCGCTTTGCCGCGCGGCAAGGCGACGATGGTCGAGGGCGGCAAGAGCGCGGTCTACGAGGGCGCGCTGCTGAACGCGGCGCTGGTGCAGGCCGGGGTGGTGCACGGCGATCGGCTGATGGGGCGCTACCTGAACCAGGTGGTGCTGGTGAAGGCCGCCGACGGCTACGTCTCGATCCTTTCCCTGGCCGAGACC
The DNA here is from genome assembly GCF_011043625.1 of Caulobacter sp. 602-2. GTDB lineage: Bacteria > Pseudomonadota > Alphaproteobacteria > Caulobacterales > Caulobacteraceae > Caulobacter. The sequence goes on along the minus strand of NZ_JAAKGT010000003.1, from coordinate 300,789 downwards.
GACCCGTTCTACCGCACCAATCCCGTCGTCATCGCCGACCGCAAGGACGGAGCGCCGCTGGACGCCCGCGAGGGTCCCTACCGTCTCGTGGTGGACGGCGACCTCAAGCCGTCGCGCTCTGCGAGGCAGGTGACCACGATCGAGGTCAAGCCGGCCTACTGAGGCTGGACAATCTGGGCGAACAGACAAAGCGTGTTCGCCAAACGATTGTGGGGCTTTTCGTGACCAAGCTTATCCTGAACCGCCGCGGCCTGCTGGCCGCGACCCTGGCCTTCGCCGCCGCGCCGGCCCTGGCCCGCGCCGAGACGGCGACCTCGACCACCACCCTCAAGGTCGGCGACCGCGACGTCGAGCTGACCATCCTGCGCCCGGACGCGCCCAAGGGGATCATCATCTTCTCGCACGGCGCGGGCGGCTGGCCGACCCACTATGCGGCGCTGCTCGACCTGTGGACCAAGGCCGGCTTCATGATCGTCGCGCCGCTGCACGTCGACTCGATGAAGCACCCCAAGCGGGCCGACTACGACCTGCGCGCGGCCTTCCCGCTGCGCCTGGCCGACCTGGCGGCGGCCACCGACTATGCCGAAAAGGCCGCGCCCGGCCTGCCCATGGCCTCGGCCGGCCACTCCTACGGCTCGCTGATGTCGCTGATCCGCGCCGGCGCGCTGGAGGGGATGATCCCGGCCCAGGATCCCCGGACCAAGGCGGCCCTGTGCTTCTCCAGCCCCGGCGTCATCAAGGGCCTGATCGGGCCGACCGCCTTCCAGGGCGTCAAGAAGCCGATGCTGATGATCACCGGCGACCAGGACGTGCTGCCCGGCATGATCGCCGACTGGCGCGAGCATCTCTATCCGTTCGACACCAGCCCGCCCGGCGAGAAGTACCTGTGGGTCGGCAAGGGCGTCGGCCACGGCCTGTCCTACCACCCCGAGGCGCCCGGCTTTAACGAGTCCGCCGCGCTGAGCGTGGCCTTCCTGAAGGCCAAGGTGCTGGGCGACAAGGCCGCCGAGGCCGTGCTGGCCAAGCAGGCCTCGACGCCGCTGGCGGAGTGGAAGACGCGATAGGTCGGCCAGGGCGGACGGCTCAGGCCGTCCGCACCCGCTCGGCGCCCAGGTTCAGGAAGTCGCGCTTGCCCAGCGGCACGCCGTTGTGGCGCAGGATGTCGTAGGCGGTGACGACGTGGAACTGGAAGTTCGGCAGGGCGAACTCCAGCAGGTAGTCCAGGCCGTTGAAGGCCAGGGTCAGCGGGCCGGCGGGGAACACGACCTCGCGGGTTTCCGCGCCCTCGAAGGCCTCGGCCGGAACGCCTTGCACATAGGCCAGGGTGCGCTCCACGCGGTCCTGCAACTGGTCGAAGGTGGTCTCGTCGTCGGCCATGGGCGGGGCGACGCCGCCGCTCAGGCGGGCCATGGCGCCGCGCGCCGCGTCGGAAGCGCGCTGGATCTGGCCGGCCAGGGGCAGCATGTCGTCGTACAGGCGGGCCTGGACGTAGGCGTCCGGGTCGGTTCCGGCGGCCTGCGCATGCGCCTTGGCCTTCTGAAGCAGGAGCGACAGCGTGGTCAGGCCGCGCGTGACGGCGGTGGCCGTGACGTGATGGATCGAAAGGGACATGGACGTTTCCTCGGCGAGCCGCGCCGTGCGGCCGGCGGTGTTCTAGCTAGCCGCACCCAGGTCAGTTTTCAAACGATACTGTTGACGGTGGGTGTCAGCAGCCGGCGGCCGGGGCCCCCTCCATTCCCTTCCCCCCCGAAAAGGCCTAGAGAGACCGGCCCAATTCCTCAGCCGTGCGATCTCTTCCCTTGCGACTGCCCCAGGCCCGCCTCGACCAGGTTCTCGACCGTTTCCGCGAAGTGGAGGCGCGCATGGGCGCGGCCACCGACGGCGGCGAGATCGTCAAGCTCTCCAAGGAGCACGCCGAGCTGCGGCCCGTCGCCGAGGCCGTCGAGCGCCTGGCCAAGCTGACCGCCGAACGCGCCGAGCTGGACGAGATGGCCGCCGATCCCGAGATGGCCGCCATGGTTCGCGACGAGATCGTCGCCCTGGACGAGCGCCTGCCGATCCTCGAGCGCGAGCTGGCCCTGATGCTGGCCCCCAAGGACAAGGACGAGAACGCTTCGGCCATCCTGGAAGTGCGCGCGGGCACCGGCGGCGATGAGGCGGCTCTGTTCGCCGGCGACCTGTTCCGCATGTACCAGCGCTACGCCGTCACCCAGGGCTGGCGCGTCGAGGTCGACAGCGTCTCCGAAGGCGAAATGGGCGGCTACAAGGAAATCATCGCCTCGATCACCGGCGACGGCGTGTTCGGCCGCCTGAAGTTCGAGAGCGGCGTGCACCGCGTGCAGCGCGTGCCCGAGACCGAGGCGCAGGGGCGGATCCACACCTCGGCCGCCACCGTGGCCGTGCTGCCGGAAGCCGAGGACGTCGAGATCGAGATCAAGGAAAGCGATCTGCGGATCGACACCTACCGCTCGTCCGGCGCCGGCGGCCAGCACGTCAACAAGACCGACTCGGCCGTGCGCATCACCCACTTGCCGACCGGCGTGGTGGTGACCTCTTCGGAAAAGAGCCAGCACCAGAACCGCGCCAAGGCGATGAAGAACCTGAAGGCGCGCCTCTACGACATGCAGCGCCAGGCCCTGGACGACGCCCGCTCGGACGCCCGCAAGAGCCAGGTCGGCAGCGGCGACCGCTCCGAGCGGATCCGCACCTACAACTTCCCGCAAGGGCGGGTGACCGATCACCGCATCAACCTGACCCTCTACAACCTGGCCAAGGTGATCGAGGGCGAGGCCCTGGACGACGTCATCAACCCGCTGATCGCCGAGGACCAGGCTGCGCGCCTGGCCAGCCTGGAAGACTGATTTCCTTCTCCCCTTGCGGGAGAAGGTGTCGGCGAAAGCCGACGGATGAGGGGTCTCTCAGACGTCAAACGCCGCGAAAGCTGGTCGGCTTTCGCGGCGTTTCTGTTCGTGCAACCCCTCACCCGACCTCGCTCCGCGAGGCCACCCTCTCCCGCAAGGGGAGAGGGATCAGAGCTCCTTTTCCATCACCACGAACGCCAGATCGTCGCGCAGCGGCTTGCCGAAGCGGTCGTCGCCATGGGGGAAGGGACGGGTCTCGCCGGTGAGGGCGTAGCCGCGGCGCTCGTACCAGGCGATCAGGGTGTCGCGGATGTGGACCACGGTCATGCGCATGCGGACCGCGCCGCGCGCCTGGGCGTCGGCCTCGCCGGCCGCCAGCAGGGTGCGGCCCAGCTGGCGGTCCTGCAGGTCGGGCCGGATGGTCAGCATGCCCAGGTACCAGACCCCGGCCTCGGCCGGTTCCAGCCACACGCAGCCGAGCAGCGGGCCGTCGGCCTCGTCGCGGGCCGTCAGGATCACCGCCTGCGGAGCGGCGGCCAGGTCGGCGCGCAGGCTCGCAAGGTCGATGCGCTGGCCGTCGATATAGCCGGCCTCGGTCGTCCAGCCCGCCTGGGCCCCCTGGCCGCGATAGGCGGAATTGACCAGGGCGACGATGGCGTCGTGCTCGGACGGGGCGGCGGGGGCGAAGATCATGGCGGCGAGCTAAGCCATGCGTCGCGCGCGGCGCCAAGCGCTCAGCGCTTGGGCGGCCCCTTCCTGCCGATACGGGTGGCGGCATGGCCCCAGTAGCGGCCGCCGATCCGCTTCACCGTGCCGGCCTCGCGCTTGATCATCTCCCAGGGGTGGAAGGCCAGCCCCACCGTGTCGGCCATGGCCGCGCCGCGCGCGCCCATCGGCTTTTCCGGGCCGGTGGTGGAGTCGTGGGCGGTCTGGTGCTCGATCTCGGCGTTGAGCTCGGCCCCGACCAGCACGGTCATGATCGAGAACCACACCCAGACCATGAAGGCGATCACCGCCCCCAGCGGTCCGTAGGTGGCGTCGTAGTGGGCGATGCGGTTGACGTAGATCGAAAAGCCCAGCGAGCCCACGAGCCAGGCGGCCGCGCCGAACAGCGCCCCCAGCACCACCCAGCGCCAGCGCGGCCGGGCGCGGCAGGGGGCGAAGCGGTAGAGCATGGCGAAGGCCAGCGCCGTCACCAGCCACACCGAAAGCCAGCGCAGCGGGATCCAGAAGGCCGAGATCGCGCCCAGGCCCACGCGCTCCAGCACGATCGGGGCGGCGATCAGCACCGCGGCGATGAACACCGCATAGAGCAGGGCGCACAGGGTGAAGCCGTAGGTCAGCAGGGTCTTGCCGACGAAGTTGCGCTTCTCGTCCTCGTCATAGGCGACGTTCAGGCCGTCGAAGAGCGCCTTCATGCTGGCGTTGGCGCTCCAGATCGACAGCAGCAGGCTGACCACGAAGGCCAGGCCCAGTTTGCCGCCCTCCTGTCCGGCCAGCCGCAGCATCTGCTCGCCGACGATCTGGACGACGCTGGCGGGAAAGACGGTGGCCATCTCCTGCAGCTGCTTTTCCACCGCCGCCACGTCGGCGAACAGGCCATACAGCGAGACGAAGGCGCCGATGGCGGGGAACAGCGCCAGCAGGGTGTAGAAGGTCACGCCGCCGGCTACCGAGGGTAGCTTGTCGACGCTGATCTCGCGGGCGGTGCGCCAGAGGATGTCGCGCCAGCCCAGCAGGGGAATGCCCTGGGGATGCCGCGCGGCGCGGCCGCGCCGGGGCTCGGCCTGGTCGAACTCGTGCGGGGGCATGGTCCGGTCTTCCGACAGGCCGGGCGGCGGCGCGTGCGGTTCGACCTGGGGCTCCAGACGCTTTGGAAAGGCGAAGGGGGCGACCGCCAGCAGCAGGATCCAGGGCGCCAGATGGTAGGGCCGCGAGGCCAGCCACGACCTTACGGGGCGTCGCGGCGTGGTGTCGGTCATGAGCAGGCCTCCCTGCAGGTCAAATCCGCCAGGCGACATGGTGTTCCCGCCTTGCAAAGCGCAGCCGCCGCGATCACCTTCCGGCCATGCAAGCCCAGGTCGCCTCGCTCTACCGTCATCCCGTCAAGGGGTTCACCCCCGAGCGGCTTTCGGCCGCCACGCTCGCGGCCGGCGCCTGCTTTCCCTGCGACCGGCTGTATGCGGTCGAGGACGGCCCCAGCGGCTTCGACACGGATGCGCCCGCGCACCTGTCGAAGATGAAGTTCACGGTGCTGGCCAAGATCCCCGCCGTCGCCAGGGCGCGCACGGCCTATGACGAGGCCAGCGGCGTGCTGACCGCCTCGGCCGAGGGGCTGGCGCCGTTCGCCGGCGACCTTTCCAGCGACGATGGCCGGCGCGGCTTCGAGGCCTGGCTGGCGGCCCTGCTGGGCGACGAGGCCAAGGGGCCGTTGCGGGTGCTGGAAGGGCCGGGCGCGCACCGGTTCATGGACAGCAAGCAGGGTTTCGTCTCGATCGTGAACCTGGCCAGCGTGCGCGACCTGGCCGAAAAGATCGGCCGTCCGGTCGATCCCCTGCGTTTCCGCGCCAACCTCTATGTCGAGGGCTGGCCGGCCTGGGTCGAGAACGGCTGGACGGGCAGGACCGTGCGCGTCGGCGGGGCGACGGCGGAAGTGCTGAAACCCATCGTCCGCTGCGCGGCCACCCACGTCGACCCGGTCACCGCCGAGCGCGACATCGAGGTGGTGAAGGCCCTGTTCGACAACTACGGCCACACCTTCTGCGGCATCTATCTGAACGTCACCGAAGGCGGCGCGGTGGGGCAGGGCGATGCGGTGGCGGTGGAGGGCTAGAGATGCGAGCTCGGGTCCATCTGCTGATGCAGGATCCGGACGATGAGCGTCATCTGCGAGGCCGACCGATAGAAGATCACGTGAGATCCTACGGTATGTCGTCGATAGACAGAGATGAGACGTTCGTCCTGTCGACCGGCTGCGGGATGTGATCCGACGAGATCGAGGGCGCGCTTGATGTCGCGCAGATAGGCCGCTGCTCGGCGCGGTCCCCACTGCGCCTTGGAATAGGCGCGAATATCGTCGATGTCGCGGCGGGCCAGGAATGACAGCCGGTAGCTGCTCATTTCTCCTGCTCGGCCTCGGCTTCGAGTTCGGCGATGAAGGTGTCGAAGTCGAACGGCTCTTCCATGAACCCACTGGCCTCGCCTTCAGCCAGGGCGTTCCTGAGCGCTTCGAGCTTGGTTTCGTGCTCTTCCAGCAGCCGCAGGCCGGCGCGGATCACGTCGCTGGCCGAGCCGTAGCGACCCTGCGCGACTTGTGTTTCGATGAAGTCCTGAAAGTGAGGCCCGAGGCTTACCGAGGTGTTCTTGCTCATAGCAGGCTCCTACAAGCCACAGCATACCAATTATTGGTATCCATCTGCAATCTCGCCCTCGCCGCCGCGACGCGCTATTGGAGCCGCCATGACCCTCACCCTCGTCAAAGCCTGGAACGGCGCCAAGGAGCGCCTGAAGGAAGCCGGCATCGATCAGCCCGCCATCGACGCGCGCCTGATGCTGGAAGTCGCCGCCGGCGTCAGCCGCACCGACATCATCACCGACCCCTATCGCGAGCTGACCGCCGAGCAGGTCGCCACCCTGGACGAGTACCTGGAGCGCCGCGCCCGCCGCGAGCCGGTCAGCCACATCATCGGCCGCAAGGGCTTCTGGAAGATCCTGCTGTCGGTGACCAAGGACGTGCTGACCCCGCGTCCGGAGACCGAGGTCATCGTCGACGAGGTGCTGAAGGCCTTCCCCGAGACCATGGCCTTCAACATGCTGGACCTGGGCGTCGGCTCGGGCACCATGCTGCTGGCGATCCTGGCCGAGCGTCCGGCCGCCAAGGGCCTGGGCGTCGACATCTCCGAGGAAGCCCTGGCCGTGGCGCGCGAGAACGCCGCCAACCTGGACCTCGACGGCCGCCTGGCCCTGATGCGCGGCGACTGGACGACCGGCATGGGCGACGCCAGCTTCGACGTCGTCGTCTCCAACCCGCCCTACATCCCCACCGCCGACATCGACACCCTGCAGCCGGAAGTGCGCGACCACGAACCGCGCCTGGCCCTGGACGGCGGCGCCGACGGCCTGGACGCCTACCGCGCCCTGGCGCCGGAGATCCTGCGGGTGCTCAAGCCCGGCGGCCTGTTCTGCGTCGAGATCGGTTTCGACCAGTCGGCGGCGGTCGAGGCCCTGTTCAACGAGGCGGGCGCCCAGAACGTGCGGACGGTCAAGGATCTGTCCACCCACGACCGTGTTGTCACGGGCTTCAAAAACCCCTTGGAAACGCCGGCGTGAGGCGGTAGACGGAAAGGGTCTCCTTCCAAATCGCCGGGTGACGGGAAGAGCGGTCGTTTCGACGGCCGCTAGACACATCCGGCAGGCGCGAACGGCCGACGAGGCCGAAAGCCGCGCCCGATCCGGACGGAGACTCTACGGAAACCCAGGTCTCAAGAACATCGAAGGCGAGCCCGAGACGGGCGCACCCAGTCTCAAGAGACCGAATACCGATCGGGCTGAAGTGTCCAGATCGGACAGGTTTAGAAGAAGATGAGAGATTTCAAGGGCATGAAGCGCCAGCGTGGCCGCAACAACCGCGGGGGCGGTGGTGGCAAGCCGCAGCAGCACAACGCCAACCGGGCCTTCGATTCGAACGGTCCCGACGGCGTGAAGGTCCGCGGCGCGGCCCAGAGCGTTTACGAAAAGTACCAGCAGCTGGCCCGCGACGCCTCGTCGTCCGGCGACCGGGTGCTGGCCGAGAACTACCTGCAGCATGCCGAGCACTATTTCCGCGTCCTGCGCGCCATCCAGCCGAATCGTCCGGTCAGCGACATCATCGGCAAGGACGCCTATTCGGCCTACGAGATCGACTTCGAGGCCGAGCCGGAAGAGGCCCCCGAGGCCCCGCCGGCCGCCGAGACGCCCGTCGAGGGCGCGGAAGGCGGCGAGGGCGGCGAAGGCCAGGGCGAGCAGCGCCGCGACCGCAACCGCGACCGCTTCGAGAACCGCGACCGTGACCGCAACCGCGACCGTGATCGCGACGGTCAGCAGGGCGAAGGCCGCCGCGACCGCTGGCGCGACCGCGACGACCGCGACCGTAACCGCGACGACCGTCCCCGTGATGATCGTCCGCGCGACGACCGCCCGCGCGAAGAGCGCTTCCGCGACCGCGACGACCGTCCTCGCGACGATCGCCCCCGCGAGGAGCGCCAGCCGCGCGAGGACCGTCCGGCGGCCGAAGGCGGCGAATTCCAGGGCGAGGCCCGCGAAGGCCGCCGCTCGCGCCGTGACCGCGATCGTGACCGCAACCGCGATCGCGACCGCGGCGACCGTGATCCGCTGGCCGTGATCGAGCCGGAAGCCGCCCCGCTGGGCGGTGAGGCGCAGGCGGCCGAAAGCTCGCCGGTGCTGCGCGGCCAGGATGGCGCCGTCAGCCACGCTCCGGCGTTCCTGGGCCGCAAGTCCGAGCCCAAGCCCGCCGCCGAACCCAAGGCCGAAGCCGCTCCGGCGGCCGAGACCCCCGCCGCTCAGGCCCCCGAGGCCGCCGGCGAAGAGGTCAAGAAGCCCCGTCGTCGCCGCGCCCCGCGCAGCTTCGAAGGCGGCGATTCCCCGGCTCCCGAGTCGGAAGACGCCTGAGAACATGCGTGACGATCCGCCGCGAGGACTTGGCGGCGGATCAACCCCTAGGCTAGGCTCCTTCTGACGACCCAGGGGGAGCCGGCCATGAACGGTCGAGCAGGACAGTCGGGCGGTGCGGGCGAAGAGGCCCGCTACAGGGCCATCGTCGACACGGCGGTGGACGCCATCGTCGTCATCGACGAGCGCGGCCGCATCGAAGCCTTCAATCCCGCCGCCGAGCGCCTGTTCGGCTATGCGGCGTCCGACATGATCGGATCCAACGTCAGGGCCCTGATGCCCGAGCCGCATCACGCGGCCCACGACGGCTATCTCGACACCTACCGCCGCACGGGCGAGCGCCGGATCATCGGCATCGGCCGCGAGGTGTTCGGCCGCCGCCAGGACGGCAGCACCTTCCCCCTGGAGCTTTCGATCGCCGAATGGCGATCCGGCGACCGGCGGTTCTTCACCGGCGTGATGCGCGACGTCACCGAGCGCAAGCGGACCGAGGAACTGCAGCGGCTGCTGGTCAACGAGCTCAACCACCGGGTCAAGAACACCCTGGCCACCGTGCAGTCGGTCGCCGGCCAGACCCTGCGCAACGCCGCCGATCTGGGCGATGCGCGCGAGTCGCTGACCACCCGCCTGCTGGCCCTGGCCCGCACCCACGACATTCTCACGCGCGAAAGCTGGGACGGCGCAGACCTGCACGACATCATGGCCGGCCTCGTCGACTCCTACGGCGACGCCTCGCGCTTCGAACTGGACGGGCCGCCGGTGCGCCTGTCGCCCAAGACCGCGCTGTCGCTGTCGCTGGCCCTGCACGAACTGACCACCAACGCCGCCAAGTACGGGGCCCTGTCGCAGTCGACCGGGCAGGTGAGGGTGGGCTGGAGCCGGGAAGGCGAGGGCGACGAGGAGCGGCTGCGCCTGCGCTGGCAGGAGGCCGGCGGTCCGCCGGTGTCGCCGCCCGAGCGCCAGGGCTTCGGCAGCCGCCTGATCACCCGCGGCCTGGCGCTGGAGCTCGACGGCGAGGCGGCGCTGGACTATCCGCCCGAGGGCGTGGTCTGCACCATCGTCGCCCGCATCCGCCGCCGTCCGGCGCCCCAGCCGACGCTGGCCAGGGGAGCCGCCTGATGCGGGTGCTGATCGTCGAGGACGAGATCATGGTCGCCATGCTGGTCGAGGACCTGCTGACCGACCTGGGCTGCGACGTCACCGGCCCGGCGGTCTCGGCCGAGACGGCGGTGGAGGCGGCGCGGCGCGAGATCGTCGACTTCGCCCTGCTGGACGTGAACCTCGACGGCGGCACCTCGTTCGCGGCCGCCGACGTGCTGCGCGAGCGCGGCGTGCCCTTCGCCTTCGTCACCGGCTATGGCGACCAGGGCGTGCGGCCCGACCTGCGCGACGCCCCCATCCTCAGCAAGCCGGTCGACCCCCGGCAGCTGGCCCGCACCATCGCCGCCGCGCGCTGAGGCGAACTCTCGGGCAGCCTTGCGAGTTACCTAGGGCTCTTTCGTCGTCGCAGGAGCCGTCATGCGCGCAGCCGCCGCTCTCAGCCTGTCCTTCCTCGTCGTCACGCCCGTCCTGGCCGCCTCGGGCGACTGGCGGCGGGACGCCACGCGCGATGACGCGCGCCGGATCGAGCGGCTGGACGAGGCCTGGGACGCGGCGCTGTCCGAAGCGCGGCGGGGCGGCCATGGCCGCGACCTGCGGGCGCTGGGGCCGCTGGCCGATCCGCGCGCCGCGCTCGCCCGGCCGCAGCCGACGCCGGGCGCCTATCAGTGCCGCACGATCAAGCTGGGCAGCCAGGACGGCCGGGGCCTTCCCTATGTCGCCTACGGCTGGTTCCGCTGCCGGGTGCAGCTGACGCCGGGCGGCGACCTGCTGCTGGAGAAGACCTCCGGCTCGCAGCGGCAGGCCGGCAACCTCTATCCCGACCGCGACCGGCGGCTGGTGTTCCTGGGCGCCGTGGCCTGGGGCGACCGCGAGGGCCGGGCGGCCTACCGTCGCGACGCCGAGCGCGACCAGGCCGGCGTGTTCGAACGCATCGGCCCCAATCGCTACCGCCTGGTCATGCCCTGGCCCAAGCAGGAGTCGAAGCTGGACATCCTGGAGCTGAAGCGATGACCTTCCGTCGCCTCGACGGCTGAAAGCGCCCCCTCGGGGCTGATCCTGTTGCCAGCGGCTATCCCCGCGCCTTAAGTCGGGCCGTCGACAACAATAACGCGAGCCGCCCATGCGCCTTCGTCCGTCGCTGGTCCTGATCGCCGGCCTGATGCTCTCGGGCTGCGCCTACAACGCCGAACTCGGCCGCGACCAGTTCGCCATGGTCGACGAGGCCAGCCTGGCGCGTTCTGGCGAGGCGGCCTGGGAGCAGACGCTGCGGACCAGCAAGATCTCGAAGGACGCGCGGATGAACGCGCGGGTCACCACCGTGGGCCAGCGGATCATCGAGGCGGCGGGCCTGGCCAACCGCCCGTGGGACTACGTGGTGTTCGACAACGACACGCCCAACGCCTTCGTGCTGCCGGGCGGCCATATCGGCGTCAATTCGGGACTGGTGCGCCTGGTCGACAACGACGACCAGCTGGCCGCCGTGCTGGGCCACGAGGCCGCCCACGTGCTGGGCCGCCACGCCGCCGAGCGCTATTCGCAGCAGATGAGCACCCAGCTGGTCCTGGCCATCGCCCAGGCCGCGGCAGGCGGCGGAAGCAGCGACGGCGGCCGGGCCGTGGCCTCGCTGGGCGGCGCGGGCGCGCAGATGGGCTTCCTGCTGCCGTTCTCGCGCAAGCACGAGCTGGAGGCCGACCGCATCGGCGTCGACATCATGCAGCGCGCCGGCTTCCGGCCGCGCGAGGCGGTGGCCCTGTGGCGCAAGATGCAGGCCCAAGGCGGGGCGGGACGACCGGAGTTCGCCTCGACCCACCCTTCGGACGCCACCCGCATCCAGGCGCTGGAAAACTATCTGGCCAGCCAGGGCTGGTGAGCCTTGTGTGGCTCTGGGGCCACACTACATCCCCTGACGGACCGGGTCGTGCTCATCAGAGGCGACCCGGCCTGATCCGCCTAGTGAAGGGGACGCTGACTTGAAGATCGACATCTATTCCGACCGCGCCAAGCAGGCCGTGCAATCCGCGCAGAGCCTGGCCCTGGCCCGTGGTCACCAGCAACTTGGGCCCGAGCACCTGCTGAAGGTGTTGCTGGAAGAGAAAGACGGGCTTTCGCGCACCATCATCGCCAACGCCGGCGGCCGCCCCGACGCGGCCGACGCCGCCGTGGACGCGATCCTGGCCAAGAACCCGCGCGTCGACGGCGCCGGCGGCCAACTCTACATGAAGCCCGACACCGCCCGTGTCTTCGCGGCCGCCGAAGACGGCGCCAAGAAGGCCGGCGACGCCTTCGTCACCACCGAGCGCCTGCTGGTCGCCATCGCCAAGGACGGCGCCGAGAGCGCCAAGGCGCTGAAGGACGCCGGCGTCTCGGCCCAGAGCCTGGAAACCGCCGCCGCCGCCCTGCGCAAGGGCCGCACCGCCGACAGCGCCAACGCCGAGGAAGGCTATGACGCGCTCAAGCGCTACGCCCGCGATCTGACGGCGGCCGCCCGCGACGGCAAGATCGACCCGGTCATCGGCCGCGACGAAGAGATCCGCCGCACCATCCAGGTCCTGTCGCGCCGCACCAAGAACAACCCGGTGCTGATCGGCGAGCCGGGCGTGGGCAAGACCGCCATCGTCGAGGGCCTGGCGCAACGCATCGTCAACGGCGACGTGCCCGAGAGCCTGAAGGACAAGAAGCTGCTGTCGCTCGACATGGGCAGCCTGATCGCCGGCGCGAAGTATCGCGGCGAGTTCGAGGAGCGCCTCAAGGCCGTGCTGGCCGAGGTGACCGCGGCCGAGGGCTCGATCATCCTGTTCATCGACGAGATGCACACGCTGGTCGGCGCGGGCAAGAGCGACGGGGCGATGGACGCCTCCAACCTGCTCAAGCCCGCCCTGGCGCGCGGCGAGCTGCACTGCGTGGGCGCCACCACGCTGGACGAGTACCGCAAGCACGTCGAGAAGGACGCCGCCCTGGCGCGCCGGTTCCAGCCGGTGTTCGTGCAGGAGCCGACGGTGGAGGACACCGTCTCGATCCTGCGGGGCCTCAAGGAGAAGTACGAGGTCCACCACGGGGTGCGCATCTCGGACTCCGCCATCGTGGCCGCCGCGACGCTGTCCAACCGCTACATCGCCGACCGCTTCCTGCCCGACAAGGCTATCGACCTGGTGGACGAGGCGGCCAGCCGCGTGCGCATGGCGATCGACAGCAAGCCCGAGGAGCTCGACGAGATCGACCGCCGCCTGGTGCAGCTGAAGATCGAGCGCGAGGCGCTGTCGAAGGAAACCGACGCCGCCTCCAAGCAGCGCCTGGAGAACCTGGAGGTCGAGATCGACGACCTTCAGTTCCGCTCGGACGAGATGACCGCCCGCTGGAAGGCCGAGAAGGACAAGGTCGGCGGCGCGGCCCAGGCCCGTGAAGCCCTCGATCGCCTGCGGGCCGACCTCGCCAACGCCCAGCGCGCCGGCGACTTCGCCCGCGCCGGCCAGATCCAGTACGGCGAGATCCCGGCGCTCGAAAAGCGCCTGGCCGACGCCGAGGCCGGTGAGAACGGCGACAAGGCCCTGACGCCGGAAGTCGTCGACGCCGAGCAGATTGCCGCCGTCGTCAGCCGCTGGACCGGCGTGCCGGTCGAGAAGATGCTGGAGGGCGAGCGCGAGAAGCTGCTGCAGATGGAGGTCGCCCTGCGCTCGCGCGTGGTCGGCCAGGACGAGGCCCTCGAGGCCGTGTCCGACGCCGTCCGCCGCGCGCGCGCCGGCCTGCACGATCCCACGCGCCCGATCGGCTCGTTCCTGTTCCTGGGCCCGACGGGCGTGGGCAAGACCGAGCTGACCAAGGCCCTGGCCGAATTCATGTTCGCCGACGAGCATGCGATCACCCGCATGGACATGTCGGAGTACATGGAAAAGCACTCGGTCAGCCGCCTGATCGGCGCGCCTCCCGGCTATGTCGGCTACGACGAGGGCGGGGCGCTGACGGAAGCCGTCCGTCGCCGTCCCTACCAGGTGGTCCTGTTCGACGAGATCGAGAAGGCCCACCCGGACGTCTTCAACGTGCTGCTGCAGGTTCTGGATGACGGCCGTCTGACGGACGGGCAGGGGCGGACGGTCGATTTCCGCAACACCATCATCATCATGACCTCCAACCTCGGCGCCGAGTTCCTGGCCAACCAGGAAGACGGGGCCGACGTGGAAGAGGTTCGCCCGCTGGTCATGACCACGGTGCGCGGCCACTTCCGTCCGGAGTTCCTGAACCGGATCGACGAGATCATCCTGTTCAAGCGGCTGGACCGCTCGAACATGAGCGACATCGTCCGTATCCAGCTGGGCCGGGTGGAGAAGCTGCTGGCCGATCGTCGCATGACCCTGGCGCTGGCGCCCGAGGCCCTGCAGTGGCTGGCCGACAAGGGCTACGACCCGGTCTATGGCGCGCGTCCCTTGAAGCGCGTGATCCAGAAGGAACTGGTCGATCCGATCGCCCGCAGGCTGCTGGCCGGCGAACTGGAGGACGGCGGCGTCATCGCCGTCGGGGCCGACGATGGCGGCCTGTCCTTCGGCAGGGCGACCCTGCAGTAGGCGCCAGTCGAGTCGAAAAGAGACGCGCTCCGGATGTCCGGGGCGCGTTTTTCGTTTGCGGTGACGCGAAAGCTGCCTACATCTAGAGGGAGAGCCGGGCGTCTTTCCTGGCCGTCGGCGCCGTTTCCCGATTCCCTCGGGGACCCGCACCGAGCCCGTGTCGAGGGCTCCAGAGCCCTCCGCGCCCCTCAAAAAATCCTCTTCGAACTGAAAATAATTTACGGAACCAAATCGCGGTTCGAGCGATCGCGCGCGGTCAATAGAGTGACCAAGAGCATAGGCTGCAAGCGGCGCCAATCACGACAAGAACACGCCTATTTTTCGCCTCTGTCACCTGACGGTTTCGTAATGCGAAAGCTGAACGACCCGGATGAGTGTGTAGGTCCAAGGTCAAGCTTTCTTGGATCAATGAGGAGAAGAAGCGAACAATGATCGGCCAAGTCAAAGGCAGCTTGAAGATGGCGACGGTTGTCGCGCTGGTGGCTGGGGGCCTGGCGGTCAGCGGCTGCGCGACGAAGAAGTACGTCAACACTCAGGTCGGAGCGGTGAACACGCGGGTGGACGGCCACGACACCCAGATCGCCGAACTCGACAAGACGTCCCGCGAAGCCCTCGATCGCGCGACTGCCGCCGGCAAGCTCGCCGAAGGCAAGTTCATGTACTCGATGGTGCTCTCGGACGACTCGGTGAAGTTCCCGACCGACCAGGACGCCCTGTCCCCGGAAGCCGAACAGCGTCTGGCCGACTTCGCGGCCAAGCTGAAGGAAGAGAACAAGAACGTGTACCTGGAGATCCAGGGCTACACCGACGCCACCGGCGAGGCCGGCTACAACGAAAAGCTGGGCCAGCGCCGCGCCGACGCCGTGCGCAAGTTCCTGTCGCGTCAGGGCGTGGCCCTGAACCGCATGGCGACCATCTCGTACGGCGCGGAAGATCCCGTCGCCCCGAACGAGACCACCGAAGGCCGGGCGCAGAACCGCCGGGTCGTGATCATGGTGCTGGCCTAACCCGCAAGGGTGGGCCGCGAAGGACGCCGAGCGCGGGCGAAGACTCCACACCTTGCCCGCCAGCTCGCATCCGAGCGCCGATGGTTAAACTTGGGCGGTCCCGGAAACGGGGCCGCCTTTTTTACGTCTGCAGCGTGGTCAGGGACGGAAAGCCGCCCGTCTGGCGCAAGGCCTCCGACAGGGCCATGCCCGCGGTGACCGAGACGTTCAGCGAGCGGGCCTGCGGCCGCAGCGGGATCACCACCCGGGCGTCGACCGCGGCGTGAACCTCTTCGGGCGCGCCGCGACTCTCGTTGCCGAACAGCAGGGTGTCGCCGGGCTGGAAGGCGAAGTCGTGGAAGCTTTGCTCGCCGCGCGTGGTGAAAAGCACCAGGCGCCCGTGGGCGCGCTGCGGCGCCTTCAGGAAGGTCTCCCACGAATCGTGCCGCATGAGGTGCGCGAGCGGGCCGTAGTCGAGGGCCGCGCGCTTCAAGCTCTTGTCATCCAAGGGGAAACTGCAGGGCTCGATGACGTCGAGGCCCACGTCCAGGCAGGCCGAAAGCCGAATCGCCGCGCCCACGTTCTGGGGAATGCCGGGTTGAAAAAGCGCGAGACGCATTCTAACGAAACCAACCATGGGGCTAGTAGGGGCATTGCTGCACATCGAATAGGGCTTGCGAACTCTGTTCGCCCATCCGATAGGGAGCGTGCCCCTTGTGGCGAAGATCCGCTCGCGGGTCGAGGTAAAGATATCGCGCCGAATGGCGCATTTCCTGGTCTGGCCGTTCGCGGTCGGACGGATTTCAAAGGGTGGAACAAGGTGGCCGACACCGCCGAGGGCGCAACGAAAGGGCCTGGGTCCGATCCCAGCCGACGCGATTTCATTTACATTGCCGCGATCACCGCCGCAGCCGGCGGCGCAGCGGCGCTTGCCTGGCCGTTCATCGACCAGATGAACCCCTCGGCCGATACGCTGGCCCTGGCTTCGACCGAGTTCGACCTGACCAAGGTCGCCGACGGCCAGCAGGTGACGCTGAAGTGGCGGGGTAAGCCGCTCTTCGTGCGCAACCGCACCCCGGCCGAAATCCAGAAGGCGGTCGCCGACGACGGCGCGGCCATGAAGGATCCCCAGAAGGACGCCGACCGCGTGAAGCCGGGCAAGGCCCAATGGCTGGTGCTGATCGGCTCGTGCACTCACCTGGGCTGCGTGCCCACCTTCGGCGGCGGCGACTACGGCGGCTGGTTCTGCCCGTGCCACGGCTCGCACTACGACACGTCGGGCCGCATCCGTAAGGGTCCGGCTCCGCTGAACCTCGCGGTTCCGGAGTACGAGTTCCTGTCCGACACCAAGGTCAAGATCGGGTAAGCCAGATGAGCGGACATTCGACCTACCAGCCGAAGACCGGTATCGAGCGCTGGCTCGACGCCCGTCTCCCGATCGTGCGCCTGGGCTACGACAGCTTCGTCGACTATCCCACCCCGCGTAACCTGAACTACTGGTGGACCTTCGGCGGCATCCTGTCGCTGTGCCTGGCCAGCCAGCTGATCACCGGCATCATCCTGGTGATGCACTACACCCCCAGCGCCGACCACGCCTTCGCCAGCGTCGAGCACATCATGCGCGACGTGAACTACGGCTGGCTGATCCGCTACATGCACGCCAACGGCGCGTCGATGTTCTTCATCGCCGTCTATGTCCACATGCTGCGCGGCCTCTACTACGGCTCGTACAAGGCCCCCCGCGAGGTGCTGTGGATCCTGGGCTGCGTGATCTATCTCCTGATGATGGCCACGGCCTTCATGGGCTACGTGCTGCCCTGGGGCCAGATGAGCTTCCACGGCGCCGTCGTGATCACCAACCTGTTCGGCGCCCTGCCGATCGTCGGTCCGTCGATCACCACCTGGCTGTGGGGCGGCTTCGCCGTCGACAACGCCACGCTGAACCGCTTCTTCTCGCTGCACTACCTGCTGCCGTTCATGATCGCGGGCGTCGTGATCCTGCACATCTGGGCCCTGCACGTGGTCGGCCAGAACAACCCGACCGGCGTCGAGCCCAAGTCGAAGGCCGACACCCTGCCCTTCACGCCGTACGCGACGGTGAAGGACGGCTTTGCGATGAGCGTCTTCCTGATCCTCTTCGCGACCTTCGTCTTCTACCTGCCCAACGCCCTTGGCCACGCCGACAACTACGTCGAGGCCAACCCGCTGGTGACGCCGGCGCACATCGTGCCCGAATGGTACTTCCTGCCGTTCTACGCGATCCTGCGCGCCGTGCCGGACAAGCTGATGGGCGTGCTGGCCATGTTCGGCGCCATCGCCTGCCTGTTCGCCCTGCCGTGGCTGGACACCTCGAAGGTGCGCTCGATGCGCTACCGCCCGACCGCCAAGCTGTACTTCATCATCTTCGTGGTGGCGTGCTGCATCCTGGGTCTCTGCGGCGCCAAGCTGCCGGACGATCCGGTGCTGGGTCACTTCAAGACCTTCACCCTGGGTGACGCCGACCTGAACAGCTTCGTGTGGCTGAGCCGCTTCGCTTCGCTCTACTACTTCGCGTTCTTCCTGGTGATCCTGCCGGTGCTGGGCCTGGTCGAGAAGACCCTGCCGGTGCCGGACTCCATCGCCTCGCCCGCTCTGTCGCACCCGGCCGCCGCGCCGGAGCAAGCGACCGCCGCGCCTGAAATGAAGGGCTGATCCCGATGCTGCGCAAACTCTCCGTCATCGCAGCGGTCGCGGGTCTGATGGCGGCGGCCGCCGCCGCCCCGGCCCTGGCCGCCGGTCACCCGCTGGAACCGGAAAAGATCCACTGGTCGTTCAACGGCCCGTTCGGCAAGTTCGATCAGGCCCAGCTGCAACGCGGCTACAAGGTCTATCGCGAGGTCTGCTCGTCGTGCCACTCCATGAAGCTGGTCAGCTTCCGGAACCTCGGCGACAAGGGCGGTCCGTTCTATAACGAGAAGTACCCCAACTCGAACGACAACCCGTGGGTCAAGGCGATCGCCAAGGAGTTCGAGGTCGCCGACATCGACTCCGAGACCGGCGACGCCATCAAGCGTCCGGCCACCAGCGCCGACCGCTTCCCCTCGCCGTTCCCGAACGAGGCCGCGGCCCGCGCCAGCAACGGCGGCGCCTTCCCGCCGGACATGTCGCTGCTGGCCAAGGCCCGCACCGGCGGTCCCGACTACATCCACGCCATCGTCACGGGCTACAAGAACCCGCCGGCGGGCCTGAAGGTCGGTCCGGGCCAGCACTACAACCCGTACATGCCGGGCGACCTGGCGGCCTACTGGAGCGGCGACCACGCTCACGTTCCGCCGGGCGGCTTCATCGCCATGGCCCCGCCGCTGACCGACAACGGCGTCACCTTCGACGACGGCACCAAGGCCACGGTCGACCAGCAGGCCCGCGACGTCTCGGCCTTCCTGATGTGGGCCGCCGAGCCCAAGCTGGAAGAGCGCAAGCAGACGGGTTTCGCGGTGATGATCTACCTGATCCTCTTCGCCGGCCTGCTCTATGCGAGCTACCGCAAGGTCTGGAAGAACGAGTCGCACTGAGCGGCCTGTTCGCACCGGAAATGACGAAGGGCCCGGCGGCGACGCCGGGCCCTTTTGTTTTCCAGGATCCTCCCCCTGAAGGGGGAGGTGGCCCGGAGGGCCGGAGGGGGAAGTTCCTGATGGGGTCTATTCACCTCTAAAGGCAGCAGCCACTTCCCCCTCAGTCGCTTCGCGACAGCTCCCCCTTCAGGGGGAGCATCTCGCCGCTCACCCCTTCTCCAGCACCGTGTCGATGCCGAACCCGCTCTTCAGCGCCAGGGTCACGGGCGTGCGCTCGACCACGTCGC
This sequence comes from Caulobacter sp. 602-2, assembly GCF_011043625.1. Taxonomy (GTDB): domain Bacteria; phylum Pseudomonadota; class Alphaproteobacteria; order Caulobacterales; family Caulobacteraceae; genus Caulobacter. Next base: position 281,780 of record NZ_JAAKGT010000003.1, on the reverse strand, counting down.
GCAGGCGGGCGATGGCGGCTTCGTCGAGGTCGCCGGTCGCCGAGACCTTGCGGTCGATCCTGGGCTTGTCGCCGCTGTTGTCGAGCACCAGGTCGACGGTGATGGTCACCTCGCCCCAGCCCTTGCGGTCGGCGTACATGCGCAGGGTGGTGGCCGTGCAGGCCGCCAGGCCCGCCAGCACGAAGCCGAAGGGCGGCGGCCCGGCGTCCTGGCCGCCGAGGGCGGGCGGCTCGTCGCCGACCAGCTGGTGGCCGTTGACGTCGAGCTGGATCGTGTGGCGCGGGTCGGCGGTGACGGCGTGAACGCGCGAGGCCATGGGAAACTCCGTATCGGGATGAAGTGAACTAGGGCGTCAGCCACAGGGCGTGGGCGGCCGGGTCCAGCCGCAGGCGGCCCCGGGCCAGGACCTCGACGCCCAGGGCGCCGACGACGCCGGGCGGCAGGTCGCCGGCCCTGACCGCGCGGGCGCGGGGATAGAGCCGGCCGTCGAAGGCCAGGCCCGCCACCGTGCCGGCCGGCGCCTGGCGCGGTCCGTCGGCCGGTCCCCGGGCGCGCAGGGCGCCCGCGGAGGCGGTGTCGAGGGCGAAGGGGCCCTGGACGCTCGAGAAGCCGTCGGAGGCGCTGGCGCGCACCGTCGGCACCCCGCCGACCATCTCGACCGGCAGGAAGGGTCCTGAGGGGCGGGCAAGGCCGTCGGCGGCCTCCAGTCTCAGCCGACAGGGCGAGAAGTCGATCACCACCGTATAGCGGGCCAGGATGTCGGCGCCGATGACCCCGGCGATGGGGGCCACGAAGCCGACTCCGCGATAGTCGAGGTCGGTCACCGCCACGGGCTGGGCGGGCAGGGCCTGTCCGGCGACGCGTACGGGCAGCGACAGGTCCGAGCCCTCGAAGCCGCCGGCCTGGGCCTTGGTGTCGTGCAGCAGGGTGCGCGGCGCTGACAGGTCGATGACGAAGTCGCCGGTCATGTCGCCGATCGCGGCCGGCGCGACGACGGCGCCGTTCTCGAACCAGCAGGCGGTCTCGCCGGCCCGCGCCGAAGCGGCGGTCGCGAGCGTGATGGCCAGGGCGAGAAGCGGGGCGCGCATGACGGGAGGCTAGAGCGGGCGGGGCTGGGCTGGAAAGCGGCGGATGGATGACCGAGCCATAGCCTTTCGCATCGCGCATGGCTTGAACGGAAAGAGGGCGGACGCCTGCGCGTCCGCCCCCCCTCCGGCCCTGCGGGCCACCTCCCCCAGAGGGGGAGGATCTTGGCGCCCAGATGCTCCCCCTCTGGGGGAGCTGTCGCGAAGCGACTGAGGGGGTTACTTCCGCAGCCCCACCGGCACGGTCTGGGCCTGCACCGCCGCGGTGGCGCGCGCCGAGATCGCCGCGGACGACGCCCCCAGCTGGACCTCGTAGTCGCCGGCCGCCACCTTCCAGCCGTGGGCCTTGTCGTCCCAGGTGGCCAGCAGGCGCGGGTCGACCGCCAGGGTCACGGTCTTGCTGGCGCCGGGGGCGAGCTCGACCTTCTCGAAGCCCGCCAGGCGGCGCGGAGCCTCCCAGCCGCCGGCCTTGGGCGAGACATAGACCTGCGGCACGTCCTTGCCGCCGCGCTTGCCGGTGTTGGTCACCTTGAAGGCCACCGTCAGGGCGCCGCCCTGCGTCGAGGTCGTCAGGTCCGAGTAGGCGAAGCTGGTGTAGGACAGGCCGTGGCCGAACGGGAACAGCGGCGACAGGCCCTTCTTGTCGAACCACTTGTAGCCGACGGCCGCGCCCTCGATCGAATAGTCGACGGCGAACAGGTCGTCGGGCTTCTTCGGGTCGCCGTCGAGCTTGGGCCGCGGCAGTTGGGCCTCGCTGGCCGGGAAGGTCACGGGCAGGCGGCCCGAGGCGTCCACCTCGCCGGTCAGCACGCGGGCGATGGCCTCGCCGCCGCTGGTGCCGGGGAACCAGGCCTGCAGCACCGCGCCCACGTCCTTGAGCCAGGGCATGGTCACCGGGCCGCCGGTCTCGAGCACCACGACGGTGGGCTTTCCGGCCTTGGCGGCCGCGGCGATCATGGCGTCCTGGTTCTTGGGCAGGGCCAGGGAGGCCACGTCCTCCGACTCGGTGGTCCACTGGTCGGCGAAGACGATGACGAGGTCGCTCTGCGCCGCCAGCCTGGCGACCGCGGCGGTGTCCTTGCCGTCGTTGTAGGTGAAGCTGGCCTGGGGCGCTCGGGCCTGCAGCGCCTTCAGCGGCGAGGACGGATAGTAGATCACCGGGCCGGGCCAGGTCTTGGGCTCCAGGCCCTGAACGGCGCGGCCGCCGGCCGGATAGACCTGCGAGGAGCCGCCGCCCGACAGCACGCCGACATCGGCATAGGCGCCGATGACGGCGATCTTCTGGGCCTTCAGCGCCAGGGGCAGCAGACCCTTGTCGTTCTTCAGCAGGACCATGCCTTCCTCGGCGTCGGCCTGGCTGACCTTGCCGTTGGCGGCCAGATCGATGGGGGCGATCTTCACCGGATGATCGACCGCGCCGCTGGCGAACAGCGAGCGGACGATGCGGCGGGCCATGTCGTCCAGGCGCGCCTGGCTGACCGCGCCGCTGGCCAGATCGGCCTTCAGCACGCCCGCCAGGAAGGGCTGCTTGTCGAAGGCGTCGCCGGCCGATTCCTGGTCGAGGCCGGCATTGACCGACTTGGCGCCCGAATGCACGGCGCCCCAGTCGGACATCACATAGCCCTTGTAGCCCCAGTCCTGCTTGAGCACCTTGTTCAGCAGCCAGTCGTTCTCGCAGGCGTAGTGGCCGTTGACGCGGTTGTAGGCGCACATCACCGAATGCGGGTCCGACGCCTCCATGGCGATCTGGAAGGCCAGCAGGTCGGAGGTGCGGGCGTCGGCGTCGCCGATCTTGCTGTCGACCACGAAGCGGCCGGTCTCTTGGGCGTTCAGCGCGTAGTGCTTGATGGTCGAGACGATGTGGTTGGACTGGATGCCCTTGATCTGGGCCCCGACCATCACCCCGGCCAGCAGCGGATCCTCGCCGCCATATTCGAAGTTGCGGCCGTTGCGCGGCTCGCGGACCAGGTTCACGCCGCCGGCCAGCATGACGTTGAAGCCCGAGTCGCGGGCCTCCTTGCCGATCATCGCGCCGCCCTTCTGCGCCAAGGCCGGGTTCCAGGTGGCCGTCGTGGCCATGCCGGAGGGCAGGGCGGTGCGCTCGCGGAATTCCGCCGCGCTGCCCTGGGTGGCGACGCCGACGCCGGCGTCGGTCTCGAACTGGGCGGGAATGCCCAGGCGCGGCAGGCCCGGCACGTAGCCGGCCGAGCCGGGCAGCGAGGCTTCGATGCGCGTGTACTTGGGCTTCATGTCGGCGCCGAAGTAGCCGTAGACCAGGGTCAGCTTCTCGTCCTTGGTCATGGCCTTGACGGCCAGGTCGGCGCGCGTGTCGGCGTCGAGCTTGGGATCCAGCCACGGCTGGCCGGCCGGGGCGGCGGCGGGCGCGCCGTGGCCCGCGTGGCCGGCATGGCCTTGGGCGAGAGCGGGCGCGGCGCCCAGGGTGGCGACCGTCAGGGCCAGGGCGCTGGCGCGCCAGAGACGCGAGTTCATTCTACCTCCCACTCGTATGATCTTGGCCGGGCCTTCCCGGCGTGTGTTTCCGAAGCTGTCAGCCCGACTTGCCCGGTAGCCGCTTGCGGGCCGGGCCGGTGGATTCGCGCACCACCAGGGTGTGCTGGGCCAGGAACGGACTAGGGCGGATGCCGGAGTCGCTGCTGTTCCAGGCCGCGAAGGTCTGCAGGGCGCGCAGGGCCATCGGCTCGAACGGCTGGCGGATGGTGGTCAGGGTCGGCCAGATGACCCCGGCGATGGGCGCGTCGTCGAAGCCGACAACCGACAGGTCGTCGGGAATGCGCAGGCCCCGGCGCTGGGCCTCCATGCAGGTGGCGGCGGCCATGTCGTCGTTGGCGGCGAAGATGGCGGTGGGCGGCTCGTCGATGTCGAGCAGCAGCTTGGCCGCGTCCATGCCGGTCTTGAAGGTGAACTCGCCCCCGACGATCAGCTCGGGCGCGGGGCGCGGCAGGCCGGCGGCGGCGTAGGCCTCGAAGAAGCCGTTGCGGCGGTGGGTGCTGGCGGCGTGGTCGGGGTGGCCGGCGATGTGGCCGATGCGGGTGTGGCCCAGGCTGAACAGGTGCTCGACCACCTCGCGGGCGGCGGCGCGGTCGTCCATGGCGATGGCCGGGAAGTTGGGATCGGGCGTGGTCGGCGAGATCAGCACGCAGCGCACGTCCAGTTCGCGCATCAGCGCCTTCAGCGGACCGAAGTCGCATTCGGGCGGCAGCAGGATGACTTCGCGGATGCCGCCGTCCTCGATGAAGGCGCGGATGCGCTCGTGCCAGCCGACGACGGGGCCGTCGAACAGCTCCACGGTCAGGTGGCGGCCCGTCTCCAGGCAGGCCAGCAGCAGGGCGTGGTGCGTGCGGGTGTGGTAGCCGCCGCTGGGGTCGCCCATCAGCACGCCGACGGCCGAGGCGCCCTGGGCGCGGAACTGGCGGGCCACGGCGCTGGGCTGGTAGCCGAGGGCGGCCATGGCCTCGCGGACCTTGTCGCGGGTCTTGGCGGTGACGCTGGCGTGATCGTTCATCACGCGCGAGACGGTCTTGGCCGAAACCCCCGCCCGCTTGGCCACATCGTGAATCGTCGCCATTCCGTAAGACCCGCACCCGACTAGGCCGCGAATGCGCATCCCCCGGCAGGGGCGGCTCCACGGCTCCCGAGGACCAGCCATAGCGCAGCCCAGCGGGCTTGTCATGCGGCAGGACAAATGCGGGTCAAAAAATGTCCTCGTCGAGGACATTCATGTGGTCATTTTGATTGTCTTGCGGGTCAGGCGGTCTGGGTTGGTACCGCTTCCGATTCACTTTTGGGTGGAATCTTCGCGATGGCGGCCGGCGGGGCCTGGCGCCTGAAGGTGCGAGCTTTCATCCCTGCCAGCGCTGTCTTTCGGCGTGAAGGCGTGGGCTGGTATGAAAAAATATACTTTGAAAACAATGCATAATGACGATCTGGTTGGGTGATCTCGCGATCGTGCGTCGTTGTTGCAACGCTTCGAAACCCGGTGATTTCCGGAAATGACAACGTTGACATTCTTGTTGACTTGCTCGGGACATTTGGGAATGTTGCCACCGTGACCGGCGTCTGAGAGCCGGATCGCAGCACCGTTCCGGCGCCGGGGGTCGCCGACAGGACAATCACCGGGTCACGACCGCCGAAGCAGGTTGGCGTGAAGGTCGAGGCCCGGCTCGAGACCCACCGCGGCGTCAAAAGGCGTCGCGGCCCGAACGCAAGAACAAGACATTGGGGAGCGATCGATTTGACCACACCACGTAAGAAGTCCGCCTGGACTCGCGGCTTGACCCTGGCCCTGCTGGCCGGCGCGTCGCAGGCCGTCATCACCACCAGCGCCCTGGCGCAGACCGCCGGCCAGACCGAAGAGACCGCCGTCGACGAAATCGTCGTCACCGGCGTGCGCGGCTCGCAGCTGAAGTCGGTCGACGTCAAGCGCCGCGAAGCCTCGATCGTCGACGCCATCTCGGCCGAGGACATCGGCAAGCTGCCTGACGTCACCATCGCCGACTCGCTGCAGCGCATCCCGGGCATCCAGATCCAGCGCAACGCCGGTGAAGGCGCCACCGTCAACATCCGGGGCCTGGCCCAGGTCATCACCCTGCTGAACGGCGAGCAGTATCTCAGCGCGGGCAACATGGGCTCGGCCCAGCCCAACCTGCTGGACGTGCCCTCGCAGCTGATGAACCAGGTGCTGGTCTACAAGTCGACCGACCCGAACAACGCCCTGTCGGGCATCTCGGGCACCATCGACCTGCGCACCCGCCGGCCGTTCCAGATGCAGGACGGCTTCACCTTCGCCGGCGCGGCCGAAGCCCAGCGCGGCGAACGCACCAAGGAAGACGACTACCTGGCCAACATCCTGGCCAGCTGGCGCAACGACCGCGTCGGCCTGCTGGTCTCGGCCGCGCAGAGCAAGTCGAACCTGGGCAACAACTTCTCGGGCGCGGTCTCGCTGTCGGGCAACAACGACTGGGGCGGTTCGAACCCGAACAACTTCCTGTCGCCGCACGGCTTCGAAAGCTTCAACCGCGTCGTCGAGCGCAAGCGCACCGGCGTCAACGTGTCGTTCGAGGCCAAGCTGGGCGAGGGCTTCACCCTGATCGCCGAGGGCTTCTACGCCAAGCTCGACGAGTACAACCGCGCCGCCGGCATCAACATCTCCAACCGCTGGGACGGCGGCGCCTTCGGCAACTGGACCCGTCCCACCGACTTCGAGCAGACCGGCGTCAACGCGCCGCCGCCCGGCCCGGCCCCGATCGGCGGCAACGGCCGTCCGTGGCTGGCGGTCAGCGAGTACGACATCGACGCCTGGTGGGTGAACTCGTTCACCGTCAACCGCGTCACCAAGTCCGAGAGCAAGAACTACAATCTCGAACTGAAGTACGACAACGGCGGTCCGTTCGCCTTCGAGGCGCGGGCCATCCGCGCCGACGGCGAGCGCCTGAGCATGAACGGCCAGGCCCAGGGCGACCTTAGCAACTGGCAGTACGCGCCGGACCGCTTCACGCTGTTCCGCAACGCTCAGGACCGCACGCGCGGCACCTTCTATCCGAAGGCGATCTGCGACCAGTATCCGGCCAGCCAGCGCAGCAACGCCGTCACCGGCTCGGCCGGCGGCTGCTACCTGAACCCGAACCCGCTGGGCTACGGCCAGAACCCGCAGCTGCACTATGACGTCAGCGGCAAGAGCCCGGTGTGGAGCGGCTTCGACACGCCGATCTCGGGCGGCCTGGGCGCGGGCAAGACCCTGCGCGACTACATGGCCAACAAGGACAGCTACGCGATCGGGGCCTTCTCGTCGGAAGGCAACAACGAAGTCGAGTCGGACATGAACGTGTTCCGCGCCGACGGCCACTACAAGTTCGACGACAAGTTCCTGGGCTTCATCACCAAGGTCGACGCCGGCGTTCGCCAGAGCGACCGTTCGGTCAGCGTCGAGCAGTTCCACCTGTTCTCGGGCTTCTACGGCGGCGTTCCCGGCGCGGTCCAGGCCAACGGCACGCCCGTGCCGGCCGGCGGCTGCATGGCCCAGTGGAAGGCCATCGACGTGGTCATGAACCAGAACCAGTGCCAGGCCGGCGAGTTCGTGCCCAACCCGATCACCGGCGTGCCGGAGTTCCAGGGCTACACGGTCAACCGTCCGACCAAGCTGACCACCTACAACAACGCCATCTGGGTCAACAACCTGGGCGGCGTCACCAAGGGCATGCCCGGCTTCTGGGCCATCGACCCGCGTGACTTCGACGACGTGCTGTCGTTCCAGAAGAAGGTGTTCGGCGACGCCGTCCGCGTGCAGGTGCCCGGCCAGACCTATGACGTCGACCTGAAGGAACAGAGCGCCTACGGCGCCGGTTCCTTCGAGATCGGCCAGCTGTCGGGCGACTTCGGCCTGCGCGTCATCCAGACGGAACTGCTGGTGAAGCAGAACCTGACCGGCGACGTGATGAACTACGGCGACACCAACGCCGACGCCGGCGACACGGTGACCCGCCGCAAGTACACGGACTGGCTGCCCTCGTTCAACGCCACCTACGACCTGACCGACAACGTCAAGCTGCGCTTCGCCTACTCGAAGACGATGCAGCCGCTCGATCTCGGCAGCTACGGCGGCGGCCTGTCGATCTTCACCGCCGACTGCGGCGCGACGATGCCGAACGTTCGCTGCGTGACCGGGGCCAGCGCCTCGGGCAACCCGAACCTGGATCCGTGGCGTTCGCAGAACTACGACGGCGCCATCGAGTACTACTTCGGCCGGGCCTCGATGATTAACCTGTCGGCCTTCCTGCTGAAGATCGACAGCTTCGTCACCGGCGGCACCATCAAGGGCAGCTTCCCCGACCAGGACGGCGTGATCCGCCGCGAAGTCGACGTGTCGCTGCCGCTGCAGGGCAAGGGCGGCGAGGTCAAGGGTCTGGAAGTGGGGGCCAAGATCGCCTTCACCGACATCATCCCCGACGTGCCGGTGCTGAAGAACTTCGGTGTCGACACCAACTACACCTACTCGCCCAGCAAGGAGGATCGTCTGGACCTGTCGGGCAACCGCCTGCCGTTCTTCGACAACTCCAAGCACCAGTTCAACCTGGTCGGCTGGTACCAGGACGACAAGCTGCAGGCGCGGGTGGCCTACAACTACCGCACCGATCGCCTGTCCGGGACCATGGGCGGCGGCGGCCAGCGGGTGATCCCGATCTACCAGGGCTCGACCGGCTATGTGGACGTCAACGTCAGCTACGACGTGCGCGAGAACGTGACGGTCTACTTCAACGGCTCGAACGTCACCGGCGAGATCGAGGACTACTACCTGCGTTTCGCCAAGGGCAAGGAACAGTACTCGTCGCAGAACGAGTTCGAGCCCCGCTACACGATCGGTCTCCGCGCCAAGTGGTGATCTGAAGCCTTCCTCCCTGCGCCCGTCGTGGCGGCCCTTCGGGGTCGTCACGGCGGCTCTTTTTGTTTGGGGAGGGTGCTATCCAACGGCGCTTTCGGGCGCCAGGTTTCGGTTCGGGCCGTCGGCGCCTGGGGGCGTCGATTTTCCGGTTCGGGGAGGACCGGCCATGAGCGAAGACGTTCGGAACGGACGCATCCGCAGCATCGTCATCGTCGGCGGCGGCACCGCCGGCTGGATGGCGGCCGCGAGCCTGCGCCGCCACTTCGGCAAGGCGCCGATCGACATCACCCTGGTCGAGAGTTCCGAGATCGGCACGATCGGGGTGGGCGAGGCGACCATCCCCACCATCCGCAATTTCTACCAGTCGCTGGGTCTGGACGACCTGGAGGTGCTGCGCGCCACGCAAGGCACCTGCAAGCTGGGCATCCGCTTCAAGGACTGGATGGCGCCGGGTTCGGCCTTCATTCACCCCTTCAGCCTGTACGGCCAGGACCTGAACGGCGTGCCCTTCCAGCACTACTGGCTGAAGGCCCGCAGCGTCGCCGACGTCGGCGAGATGGGCGAGTACTCGCTGGGCGCCAGCCTGGCGGCGGCGGGCAATTTCACCGTGCCGGCGGCCAATCCGCCGTCGAGCCTGTCGGTGTTCGACTGGGCCCTGCACTTCGACGCGGCCCTGTTCGCCCAGCTGATGCGCCGCGTGGCCGAGGCCAACGGCGTGCGCCGCATCGACGCCAAGGTCGTGAAGGTCAACCTGCGTCCCGAGGACGGCTTCGTCGCCTCGCTGGACCTGCACACTGGCCAAGTGGTCGAGGGCGACCTCTTCATCGACTGCTCGGGCTTCCGCGGCCTGCTGATCGAGGAGGCGCTGGGAACCGGCTACGAGGACTGGTCGCAGTGGCTGTTCTGCGACCGGGCGCTCGCCGTGCAGAGCCAGCCGCCTGAAGGCGCTCAGCCGCCGCCCTATACCGACGTCACCGCCCACACCGCCGGCTGGCGCTGGCGCATCCCGCTGCAGCACCGCTACGGCAACGGCTACGTCTATTCCAGCCGCCACATCGACGACGAGGCGGCGAAGGCCGAACTGGTCGCCGCGGTGCCCGACCGCCTGCTGCACGAGCCGCGCCTGATCCGCTTCACGCCGGGCCGCCGCAAGAAGGTGTGGAACCGCAACGTCGTGGCCCTGGGTCTGGCGTCGGGCTTCCTCGAGCCGCTGGAAAGCACCTCGATCGCCCTGATCGAGACCGGCATCGAGAAGCTCAAGGCCCTGTTCCCCGACCGCGGCTTCGATCCGGCCGTGGTCGACGAGTTCAACGACTGGTCCCGGCGCGAGATGGAGCGGGTGCGCGACTTCGTGGTGCTGCACTACAAGGCCGCCCAGCGGGGCGACACGCCGTTCTGGCGCACGACCCGCGACGCCGACATTCCCGAGACCCTGGCCCGCAAGGTCGAACTGTTCCGCTCGCGCGGGCATATCGCCCGCTATCGCTGGGAAATGTTCCAGCCGCCCAGCTGGCTGGCGATCTTCGCCGGCTTCGACATCCTGCCGGACGGCTGGGATCCGGCCCTGGACGGGATCGACGGAGCGGCCCTGGCCGCCAGCCTGAACCAGATGCGGGCGGGCGTGGCGCGGGCGGTGGCCCAGGCCCCGACCCACGGCGACTTCCTGCGCCGCTATGTCGGCGCGGCGCCGGCGGCGGCCGAATAGACAACAACGACAAGAGAAAAGCGTACGGGAGGCGGCCGATGGCCAACAATCTGCGGAAGATCGTGATCGTGGGCGGCGGTTCGGCCGGCTGGATCACCGCGGCGATGATCAGCCACTATCTCAAGGACAGCCCCTGCGAGATCGAACTGATCGAGTCCGAGCAGATCGGCATCATCGGCGTCGGCGAAAGCACCATCCCGCCGTTCCTTCAGCTGATCCGCAGCCTCGGCATCGACGAGGTCGAGTTCATGAAGGAGACGCAGGCCGCCTTCAAGCTGGCCATCCGGTTCGAGAACTGGCGCAAGAAGGGCGAGGTCTACTATCACCCGTTCGGCCTGATCGGCGGTCCGGTGGACGTGCACGAGTTCTACCAGGTCTGGCTGCGCGGCAAGGCCGAGGGGCATCCGTCCAGCCTGCAGGACTTCGCGCCGGCCTCGGTGATGGCCGACCGCTGGAAGTTCATGTCGCCGGCGCTCGCGCCGCGCACCATGCTGGCCAACGCCAACTACGCCGTGCACATCGACGCGGCCCTGCTGGCCAAGTTCCTGCGCAAGTTCGCCGAGGCCCGCGGCGTCAAGCGCACCGAGGGCATCGTCAAGGACGTGGCCACCCGCCCCGACGGCTTCATCGAGAAGGTGATCCTGCAGGACGGCCGCGAGGCGTCGGGCGATCTCTTCATCGACTGCTCGGGCTTCCGCTCGCTGTTGAACGGCAAGACCCTGGGCACCGAGTTCCTCGACTGGTCGGATGTGCTGCTGAACGACCGGGCTATCGCGGTGCAGACCGCCAACATCCAGGACCCGCACCCCTACACCCTGGCCCAGGCCCAGGACGCCGGCTGGCGCTGGCGCATCCCGCTGCAGCACCGGGCCGGCAACGGCTACGTCTATTGCAGCCAGTACTGCAGCGACGACGAGGCTCTGGCCACGCTGATGAGCCAGGTCGAGGGCGAGGCCGTGCGCGATCCCTGGCTGGTGCCGTTCAAGACCGGCATGCGCAAGCAGCTGTTCAACAAGAACTGCGTGGCCATCGGCCTGGCCGGCGGCTTCATCGAGCCGCTGGAGTCGACGGCCCTGCACCTGATCTATCGCGGCGTCGACTACCTGCTGCGGTTCTTCCCCGACCGCGACTGCGATCCGGTGCTGGCGGCCGAGTACAACAGGCGCATGCAGATCGACTACGAGGAGATCCGCGACTTCATCGTGCTGCACTACTTCACGACCAAGCGCGACGACACGCCGTTCTGGCGCGCCTACCAGCAGGTGACGCCGCCCGAGAGCCTGCGCGAGCGGATGGAGCTGTTCAAGGCCAGCGGCGTGCTGCGCGACGGGGTCGACGACATGTTCCGCGCGCCCAGCTGGCAGTCGGTGATGGAGGGCATGGGCATCCGGCCCAAGCGCTACCAGCAACTGGCCGACACCCTGCCGGCCGGGGTGGTGAAGGGCCTGCTGGACCAGTCGGCGCCGATGCTGAGCGAGCTCGTCGACACCCTGCCCAGCCACGGCGACTTCCTGCGCCAGTACTGCCCGGCGCCGGTGCCCGAGGCGCTGCTGAAGAAGGCGGGGTGACGGCCGATCAGGCGGCGGGCGGCTTGTCGTCCGTCGCCGGCCAACGCGCGAAGGCGAAGATCCAGAGCATCACAAGGGAGACGCCCGGAACCAGGGTCAGCAGCGAAAGCCACGGCGACCAGCCGGCGCGCTGGAAGATCTTCGCCACGGGTATGATGAAGACGCCCAGCAGCGGCAGTAGAATGATCCAGTGCAGGATCGACATCGAGCCCATTCGAGTCCCCTCCGATTAGAGCAACGTCAGTCTACGACCTTGGCGCGTGCGCCGTTCAAGCGGTCGTACGGGTTCAGACCTCGGCCCACATCCGCAGCAGGTTGTGGTAGGTCCCGGTCAGCGACAGCACCGACGGGTCGGCCTGGCCGACCTGGCCGGCCAAGCGCTGGATCGAGACGTCCATGTCCAGCATCAGGGCGCGCTTGGCGTCGTCGCGCACCAGGCTCTGGATCCAGAAGAAGCTGGCGGTGCGGATGCCCCGCGTGACCGGGGTCACGTGGTGCAGGCTCGAGGCCGGATAGAGGATCAGCGACCCGGCCGGCAGCTTGACGAGGTGGCTGCCGTAGGTGTCGTCGACCACCAGCTCGCCGCCGTCGTAGTCGTCGGGATCGCTCAGGAACAGGGTCGCCGACAGGTCGGTGCGGATCTGGGCGCCGGTCGCGGGATTGCGGCGGATCGAGTTGTCGACGTGGTCGCCAAAGCCCATGCCCTCGCCGTAGCGGTTGAACAGCGGCGGCAGGATGGTGTGGGGCAGGGCGGCCGACACGAACAGCGGATTGGCCTGCAGGGCCTGGACGATGATCGCCCCGACCTCGCGCGCGGCCGGGCCGTCCTGGGGCAGCTGCTGGTTGTTCTTGGCCATGGCCGCCTGAAAGCCCGAGGTGGCGTTGCCGTCGACCCACGGCGCGGCGTCGATGACCGCCCGGCAGTGGGCGACTTCGTCGGGGCTCAGCACGTCGGGGATCTGCAGCATCATGGCGGGGGCCTTCGTCGTCCTACGCTCAGGCTTTAGGGCCTGAGGCGGCGCGCGGCAATGCGAACGCCTCGCAGAAGATTGCGTAAGGGGGAAAGGTGCTCCCCCTGAAGGGGGAGCTGTCGCGGAGCGACTGAGGGGGAAGTTGTTGCAGCGGCTCAGAGACCGCTTCCCCCTCCGGCCCTTCGGGCCACCTCCCCCTTCAGGGGGAGGGCCTTTGGTCTAGAACAACCACCGCCTGGGGTACTTGTCGCCCAGGGCGCGGGCCTCGCCGGTCTTCAGGCCAAGCTCGCGCATGCGGTAGGCCAGGATCTGGCGCATGGCGTCGACCGGCTCGCGGCCGTCGACGGGGCTGGAGGCGATGGTTCCTGCCTGCTGGGCGAGGTCGGTCGCCGCCCACTCGGCCAGGGCCCGGTCGGCCTTGCCGACGGCGAAGTAGTGCGCGACGGGAACGCGCTCGCCCGGAACCTCGACCATCACGGCGATCACCCAGCCCTGGGGGATCATGTCGGCGTCGGGGCGTTGGCGGAACATGGCCTGTGCTTGGCTGTGCGCGGGGCGCGCGTCAACCGGCCATCGCCGTTGCGATACAGCCACAGCGCGCGTAGCTTCGCTGATCGTGAACGGGGGTTGCATCATGCGTCTGGGTCTCGCGTCGCTGCTGGCGATATCGATCGCGCTCGGGGCTCCGGCCGCGATGGCGTGGGCCGACGGTCGGCGAGAGCCGGCAAGCGTGGCTGCGACACGGGCCCTGGAGAAGGCGCGCAAGGCCGCCCGCATCGGCGACCATGTGGCCGCCATCGCCTTCTACGACAAGATCTTGAAGCTGGAGCCGGACTTCGCCTCGGTGATCACCGAGCGCGCCTTCTCGCGCGAGGCCATAGGCGATCTGGGCGGCGCCCAGGAGGATTACCACGAGGCCGCGCGGCTTGAGCCCGAGCAGGCCAATGCCTGGAGTCACGTTGCCTGGATCGAGGCGCTGCGCGGCGGCGACCTGGATCAGGCCCTTGCCGACAGCGAGAAGGCGGTCGATCTGGGCGCCACGGTCGATGCGGTGAGTACCCGCGGCTTCGTGCGCTACCGGCGGGGCGAGTACGCCCAGGCCCTGGCCGATCACGACGGGCTGGTCAGGCGCTATCCGCGCTCGGCCTCGCTTCTTTTCATGCGTGGGGTGGTCAAGCGTCGCCTGGGTCAGGAGGCCGAGGGCGACATCGACATCGCTCGCGCCGTGAAGATCGACCCGTCGATCGAGGCGCTGTGGGCGCGCCGGGGCGTGACGCCCTAGGCGGGGTCGAGGGCCCAAAGAAAAAGGGCGGAGCCTCGCGGCCCCGCCCTTCTCTTTGTTCAGCCTAGGCTGACAGGACTTCTTAGAAGTCCATGTCGCCCATGCCGCCCGGCATGCCGCCCGGAGCAGCGACGCCGCCGCCCTTCTTGGGGGCTTCGACGATGGCGGCTTCCGTGGTGATCAGCAGGCCGGCCACCGAAGCGGCGTTCTGCAGAGCGGTGCGGACGACCTTGGCCGGGTCGATGACGCCGTCGACGACCAGGTCGACATACTGTTCGCTCTGGGCGTTGAAGCCGAACGAGCTGCTGTCGTTTTCCAGGATCTTGCCGACCACGATCGAGCCTTCGACGCCGGCGTTTTCGGCGATCTGACGGATCGGGGCCTGCAGGGCGCGACGGACGATGGCGATGCCAGCGGTCTGGTCGTCGTTCTCGCCGACCACGCCGGCCAGGGCCTTCGAAGCCTTCAGCAGCGCGGTGCCGCCGCCCGGGACGATGCCTTCATCGGCGGCCGCGCGGGTCGCGTTCAGGGCGTCGTCGACGCGGTCCTTCTTTTCCTTCACTTCGACTTCGGTCGAGCCGCCGACGCGGATGACCGCAACGCCGCCGGCCAGCTTGGCCAGGCGCTCTTGCAGCTTTTCCTTGTCGTAGTCCGACGTGGTGTCTTCGATCTGGCGCTTGATCTGGGCGATACGGGCTTCGATCGCGTCCTTCTCACCGACGCCGTCCACGATGGTGGTGTCGTCCTTGGTGATCTGGATCTTCTTGGCGCGGCCCAGCATGTCGAGCGAGACGTTCTCGAGCTTGATGCCGAGATCTTCGCTGACGACTTGAGCGCCGGTCAGGATGGCGATGTCTTCCAGCATGGCCTTGCGGCGGTCGCCGAAGCCCGGAGCCTTGACGGCGGCGACGCGCAGGCCGCCACGCAGCTTGTTGACGACCAGCGTGGCCAGGGCCTCGCCTTCGACGTCTTCAGCGATGATGACCAGCGGACGGCCCGACTGGACGACGGCTTCCAGCACCGGCAGCAGCGGCTGCAGCGACGACAGCTTCTTTTCGAACAGCAGGATGAGCGGCTCTTCGAGCTGAACTTCCATCTTGTCGGCGTTGGTGATGAAGTACGGCGACAGGTAGCCGCGGTCGAACTGCATGCCTTCGACGACGTCGAGTTCGGTTTCGGCGGTCTTGGCTTCTTCGACGGTGATGACGCCTTCGTTGCCGACCTTGTCCATCGCCTTGGCGATCATCTCGCCGACTTCCTTGTCGCCGTTGGCCGAGATGGTGCCGACCTGAGCGATTTCAGAGTTGGTGGTGACCTTCTTCGACGACGACTTGATGTCTTCGACGGCGATGGCGACGGCCTTGTCGATGCCGCGCTTCAGGTCCATCGGGTTCATGCCGGCGGCGACCGACTTGAGGCCTTCCTGGACGATGGCTTGAGCCAGGACGGTGGCGGTGGTGGTGCCGTCGCCAGCCTTGTCGTTGGTCTTCGAGGCCACTTCGCGGATCATCTGCGCGCCGAGGTTCTCGAACTTGTCAGCCAGTTCGATTTCCTTGGCGACCGAGACGCCGTCCTTGGTGGTGCGCGGGGCGCCGAACGACTTTTCGATGACCACGTTGCGGCCCTTCGGACCGAGGGTCACCTTCACGGCGTTGGCGAGAACGTTGACGCCGCGCAGCATCTTGTCGCGCGCGTCGGAGGAGAAGTAGACGTCTTTAGCGGCCATGGTGGGCGCCTTTCTAATCTAGGAATTTCGTGAGGAAGGAAGCAGTCCGGAGGGGAAGCCGATTAGGCTTCGACCACGCCCAGGACGTCGCTTTCCTTCATGATCAGGAGGTCCTGACCGTCGACCTTCACTTCGGTGCCCGACCACTTGCCGAACAGGATGCGATCGCCAGCCTTCAGGTCGAGAGCGACGATGTCGCCCTTGTCGTTGCGGGCGCCCGGGCCCACGGCGACGACTTCACCTTCCTGGGGCTTTTCCTTGGCGGTGTCGGGGATGATGATCCCGCCCTTGGTCTTGGTTTCTTCTTCGACGCGCTTCACGAGGACGCGGTCGCCCAGGGGACGAAACTTCATGTGTCTTCTCCGTCGGAACGGTTTCTGTAAAAGGCTTTCGTAGGCCGAGGGAGCGTCGCTGTTAGCAGTCGCTCCCATCGAGTGCCAACGCCGGTCACGAGTTAGGCGCCGCCCCCTGGGGAGTCAAGGACGGCGGCCGGGAAGTTTTTGCGATCCCGGTTAATTGGCCCCGGTTAACTGGCCCCGGTTAATTGGCCCCGGTTAATTGGCAAGGTGAACGGCGGGCGTCATTGGGGAGGGTTCTCGATGTTCGACCACATGGGGTTCGACGTCGTCGATTTCGAGCGGTCGGCGGCTTTTTACGACGCGGCCCTGGCGCCGCTTGGGATCGCGCGCCTCTATGCCGTGCCCAAGGAGCATACCGGCGGGATCGACGTGGTCGGCTACGGCGCCCAGCGTCCGCAGTTCTGGATTTCGGGCGGCGGCAAGACCAGCGGCAAGCTGCATGTCTGCTTCGCCGCCCGAAGCCGGGCGGATGTCGACGCGTTCTACGAGGCCGCGATGAAGGCCGGCGGTCGCGACAACGGCCCGCCCGGACTTCGCCCTCATTATCACGAACACTACTATGGGGCCTTCGTGCTGGACCCGGACGGGTTCAACGTCGAGGCCGTCCATCACGCCCCCGTTTCGGAGGATTGAATGTCGAGCTACGCCCTGTCGCTGATCCTGGCCGTGATCGCCTGCGTCATCGGCGGCGTGCTGGGCGGGCTGGTGCTGGCGCGGCCGGACTCGATGCTGGGCCTGGCGGGCCTGAAGAGCGACCAGGACGGCGGCGTCAACGCCGTCACCGAGGGGCGGGCCTTCGGCGGCCTGCTGATCGCCTCGCACGGGGCGGCGGCGCTGTTCCTGGGCTGGCAGTCCAGCGCCGGGGCGGCCATGGCGCTGGTCCTGGCCATCGCCTGGTTCGGCGCGGCCTTCGGGCGGCTGGTCTCGATGCTGCTGCAGAAGGCCGGCGGCCGCTTCAATTACGGCAGCGTGTTCCTCAACCTGCTGATGGGGGTCACGCTGGCCCTGCCGTTCTTCAACGAGGGCAGCCTGCCGCTGCATCGCATCGGCGGCAGCATGCTGGTCTGAAGCTTCGCCGCAAAAGCGCCGCCGTTCGACCCAAGATTGTCCCGCAGGGTTTCAGCGACGGAGGGCGGGATGACGACGTGGACGAGGCGTGGGGCGATGGCCGGTGCGGCCGCCCTGGCGGGCGCCGGCGCGGCCGGGGCGCAGACGAGGATTCCGGTGCTGGGCGATCCGGCCAAGGTGTTCGACACGCCGGCCTTGCGCGGCAACCGCATGGCCCGGGCTTTTCGCGAGCCGCCGCAAGGTCTCGCCGTTCCGGCGCTGAAGGTCGAGCGCCGCGAGGGCGTCGCGCCGCTGAAGCTGCAGCCGGGCCTGACCCTGGTGTCGCTGTGGGCGCCGTGGTGCGCGCCGTGCCTGCATGAACTGGGCGATCTTGCGATGCTGCAGGAGAAGTTCGGCGGTCCGCGCTTTCGCATCCTGCCGATCCTGACCGCGCCGCGCGAGCCGATCACGGCCGCCGAGGCGGGCTTCCTGCTGAAGAAGCACAAGGCGGGCGTCTTCGCGCCGGTGATCGACCGCGGGACCGACTCCAAGGGCCTGTTCCAGGCGCTGAGCATGCGCGAGACGCCGAACGGCCCGGCTCGCCCGGGGCTGCCCTGCAACCTGCTGGTGGCCGCCGACGGGCAGGTGCTGGCTCGCCAGTTCGGCGCGCCGATGAACGGCATGGTGTCGGGCACGGGCGAGGGCGGCAAGGTCACGGCCGCCGACGTCGCCAAGGTCGGCACCCTGTGGGCGGCGCCCGACGGCGAGGCGCTGATGAAGGCGCTGGCGCGCGGCGAGATCGCGGGCGGCGGCTCAGTCGCGCGCTCGCGCCCCCTCGTGAGCTAGCAGCCAGGCCTTGCGCTCGACGCCTCCGCCGTAGCCGGTGAGGGCGCCGTCCGCGCCGACCAGGCGGTGGCAGGGCACGACGATGCTGAGCGGATTGGCGCCGTTGGCGGCCCCGACGGCGCGCACCGCCGCCGGCTTGCCGATGCGCGCGGCCAGTCCCGAATAGGTCAGGGTGGTTCCGGGCGCGACATTGCAGAGGGCGCGCCACACCGCCTGCTGGAAGGCGGTGCCGCCGGTCGCCCAGGGGATGGCGGCCAGCGCCGCCAGGTCTCCGTCGAAATAGGCCGCCAGGGCCGACCGGGTCGTGGCCGGCGCCGCGCCCGGCTGGAGCACGGCCTCTCCGTAATGCAGTCGCAGCAGGCGCAGCATCCGCGGCTCGAAGTCGTGGAAGTCGACCGCCCGCAGCCGCCCCTCCTCATCGCAGACCAGCAGCACCTGGCCGATGGGGCTGGGCGTGCGGTCCAGGAACAGGCGAACGGGGGCGGGAGTCGGCATGCCGACACTATGCGGCGAGCCGCATTCGCCGTCCGCCCGTTTCTTGCGGAGGTGGTCATTATTGTAGAGTTCGCGATCTGGGTGCGGATCGTATGTGTTCTAAAGAGTTGAGTTGTCGACACAATGCCGATTGAATTTGTCGTATCTCAGACTTAAGTGAGCTTGGCCGTTCCAGGTGCGACATTATGCGCATGAAAATTAGGCGAATACATGAAAGTTAATGGCCGATTCGCCATCGCGATTATGATCTCGGCAACCGCGTTCGCCGCCCAATACGCCCGTAGTCGGGAGGCTTTCGGGCATGGCGTGGAACAAGCATTGGATGGTGGCGGGAGCGGCGGTCGTCGCCCTGGCCGTGGGCGGACTGGCGAGCGCTCGCCAGGAGCGTGAAGCGCCGGGCGTCAGCCTGGCGCAGGAGGTCGTGGCCGCGGCCAGCGCCTTCGAAACCTATACGCGGGGAGCAGGCTCGATCTCGCCGGCCGTGTTCACCAACGGCGAAGGGGTGGCCAGGGCGCTGGTCGCCGGCGCCGCCTACAAGGCCGACCAACTGGAAACGGGCATGATCGCCTATGGCGCCATCGCGGCGCTGCAGGAGCCGGCCTTCATCGACGGCGTGCGCGAGGCGGCCCGCCAGACCTCGCGCGAGGCGCTGGTCGAGCGCCTGCTGGCCTCGCCCGAGAGCGTGGTCGAGATCGAGGGCGTGGGCCTTGCCGCCGCCCGGGCGCAACTGGCCCTGCAGGGGCGCGGCGCGCCGCTGGCCGTGGCCGGCAAGGCGGTCAAGCAGTCGGCCTACGACATCCAGCGCGAGACCTGGTCGAAGGGCGCGGTGGCCGACAACGCCGGGCGCCTGGCGCGGGTCAAGCAACTGTCGACGACGGTCTTCGCGCCGGGCCAGGACGACGCCGGACGCCTGATCCAGGCGGCCACCGGCGCGGGCGGCGGCTTCGCCGAGGGCGGCCGGGTGTTCACGCCGGTGACGGTGCGGTCGGCGGCCCTGGCGGCCCTGGCCGTGCTGGACGCGGCGGGCGACGCCGACGTGGCCCGCCTGGCCCCGGTGCTGAGCGAGAAGAAGGCGAACTTCTGCATGAAGATCGCCAAGCTGAACCTCTATCAGTGCCTGGCCGTCGCCGGTCCGCACTACGAGGACGTCTTCTGCCTGGGCCAGCATGCGATGATCGACACCGCCCAGTGCGTCAACGATGCGGCCGGCGCCAGCCTGTCCTCGCCGGCGGTCGCGCCGCCTTCGCCGCCGCCCCGGCCGGCGGGCTTCGTGATCCCGGTCGCCAGCGTGGCGCCGTCGTCCATCGCTCCCACGACGATCGCCCAGGCTCCGCGCTGAGCCGGGCTTGATTGGCGCGCGCCGCCGTCGTTAACCTTCTCCCCCGGCGGTCGCCGCCGGTTGCCGTCGGGGGGCGGGGGATGAAGGCGCGCAAGTACGAACTGTTCGCGAGGGCCAGGCGCCCGCGTCCGATGCGGGCGCGCGAGATCCTGGCCTGGCCGGCCGAGGCCCAGTTCGTGTTCGACGCCGGGACGCCGCCGCCCGCGCCGCCGCGCGTCGACGAGGGCGACCTGCTGGACGCCTATTCCAACGCCGTGGTCCGCGCCGTCGAGACGGTCGGGCCCAGCGTCCTGCGCATCCATCCGATGCTGGACGACGCCAATGTGCAGGGCGTGGGCTCGGGCTTCGTGGTGGCCGAGGGCGGGATCGTCCTGACCAACAGCCACGTGGTGCAGGGCGCGCGCCGTTTTGTCGTGATCACCGCCGAGGGGC
Organism: Caulobacter sp. 602-2; assembly: GCF_011043625.1. Lineage (GTDB taxonomy): Bacteria > Pseudomonadota > Alphaproteobacteria > Caulobacterales > Caulobacteraceae > Caulobacter. The sequence continues at coordinate 261,529 of NZ_JAAKGT010000003.1, read as the reverse complement.
GCAGCCTGACGGCGCGCTGCGTGGGCGATGATCCCGACACGGATCTGGCCTTGCTGAAGATCGACCAGGCCGTCGACCTGCCGCTCGTGCGGCTGGGGAACTCCAAGGCCCTGCGCCGCGGCCAGCTGGTCATCGCCATCGGCGCGCCGCTGGGCTTCGAGGCGACGGTGACCACCGGCGTCGTCTCGGCCCTCGGCCGCAGCCTGCGCGGCGAGCGCGGCCGGCTGATCGAAGACCTGATCCAGACCGACGCCGCGCTCAATCCCGGCAACAGCGGCGGGCCCCTGGTGGCCTCGAACGGCGAGGTGGTGGGCGTGGCCACCGCCGTCATCGCCGGCTATCCGGGCCTGTGCTTCGCCGTGGCCGCCAACACCGCACGCTTCGTGATCGGCGAGCTTCTGGCCCACGGCCAGGTGCGGCGCGCCTCGATCGGCGTCGTCGCCCAGCAGGCCCCGCTGCCGCCGCTGCTGGCGCGCTCGACCGGGGTGACCCAGGGCTATGCGGTGTTCGTCGCCCAGGCCGACCCGGGCGGTCCCGCCGCCAAGGCCGGCGTGCGGGCCGGCGACCTGCTGGTCAAGGCGGGCGAGCGGCCGCTGACGGGCCTGGACGACCTGCTGCGCGCGCTGGACCACGCCTGCATCGACGTGCCCACGCCCTTCACCCTGATCCGCGAGGGGCGACTGATGTCGGCGACGATCACGCCCCGCCTCAGGCGCAGGGGCGGCTAGTTGGCGCTGTCGGGCGTGGTGACCTTGAAGCCGCGCGCCCGCAGCTTGTCCAGCACGCCGTCCTCGACCACCAGGCCGCGCAGCGAGAACACCGCCACCGCCTTGCCGGGGGTCTTCATGGCCTGGGACACCGCCTCGACCTGGGCGGCCGACATCCGGCGGAACTCCTCGGCCATGCCGGGCAGGGCCATGACGCAGCGCTGGCCCTCGCGCGGGGCGTGGACGGCGGCGCGCACGTCGCCGTCGGCCCAGGCGCGCGCCGCCTTGCGCACCGGCTCGGGCCCGGCTTCGACCTCGTCGAGCACGCCTTCCAGGCAGATCAGGCCCGCCTCCTCGGAGTGCTGCTTCACCAGGGTCTTGATCATCGGCATGGCCTTGTAGACGGCGGCCGGCCGCGACTTGACCCTGTGCTTGCGAGCCAGCTTCTGGATCGTCTTGTCGGGCTCCTGGCCGGTCAGGCCGCTCGCCTTCTGCGCGTTGCCCGCCAGCAGCAGGCCCGCGCCCAGCGGCTTCCAGTCCTTCCAGCCGTCGCCCTTCTGGCCCGTCGCGGCCCAGGCCCTGGCCATGCGCGGGGCGAGGTCCGGCGCGACCTGCTCCAGCGGACGCTCGGCCTTGAGCTTGCTGCGCATCGACAGCAGGGCCGGCAGGTCGGTCAGGCCTGCCCGGGCGACAGGCGGGGTGATGACGGCGAAGGCCCCGTCCAGCCGCCGCTCCAGCACCGAGGTGTCCCAGGTCATGCCCTTTGGAACCGCGCCGGGAACGCCCAGGATGTAGACCGTGGTGTCGCCGTCGCTGACCTTCCACCAGGCGGGGCCCGGCAGCCTGGCGTTGACCACCAGTTCCTCGACGACGTTGGCCTCGGGATCGTCGATCGGTTGCTCGGCGCCCTGGGCGCGGGCCAGCGGGGCGGCCGTCAGGACCGCCAGGGCGGCGATCGCCGCGAAGCGTGTGCGCACGATGTGATTTCCCCCTGGCCGACGCCGCCCGGTCATTCGTCGGGCGTCGTGACTTTGAACCCCTTGGCCCGCAGCTGGTCCAGGACGCCGTCCCGCGCCAGCAGAGAACGAAGTTCGATGACGGCAACCGCCTTTCCGGGCTTTTTCAGGGCGACCTCGATCGCCTTGACCGCATCGTCGCGGCCCTCGCGAAGCTCGCGGGCGATCGAGGGCGTCGAGTCCAGGCAGCGCTGGAAGCCGCGATCGGCGGCGACCACGTCGCGCACCTGGCCGTCGGCCCAGCGCCGGGCGGTGTCCTTGATCCCGCCCTGGCCGCTTTCGGCCTGGTTCAGGCCGGCGTCGAGGCAGAGAAGCTGCAGCGGCTGGGGCGCGGTCGCCAGCGCCTTGATGGCGTCGGCCAGGCTGTAGCCCGGCAGGTTCTGGATGCGAGGGCGCTTGGCGAGGTCGCGGCTCTTGGCGATGTCGCGGATGCGGTCGGTGACGCCGCCCACGCTGATCGAGACGCTGCCGTCCTGGCTGTTGGCGACCATGAAGCCGGTGAAGGCGGGCTTGATGTCGTCCACCGATTCCGGCTTCTGCTTCATCATGTTCAGCCGCGCTTCCAGGCGCTGGCGCAGGTCCGGCGGCAGGGTCTGGCGCATCGGCTGCTCGGAAACGAACAGCTTGCGGCCGCCCATCGCCAGGGCGATCAGGCGAACGACGCTGACGTCGGCCTCCTGGCCCATGATCAGCACGTTGGCCCCGTCCAGGCGGCGACGCAGCACCGATTCCTCGGCCCTGGTGTCGCTGGGGACCATGGCCGGCACGCCCAGCACGTAGACGGTGGTGTCGGCGTCGCTGACCTTCCACCAGGCCGGGCCGGGCAGGCGGGCGTTGACCACCAGCTCCTCGACCAGGTTCTCGTTGGGATCCACCCGCTGGAGGTCGATCGGGCCGGAGGCGTCGACCGCCTGCTGGGCCATGGCGGGACCGGCGGCGGCCGCCAGAAGGAAGGCCCCGAGGGCCAGGGCGGGGGCTGCGGCTACGCGACGGATCACTATCTCTCGTCCTCGGCGGGTCTGGAATCGTTCTAGGATGACGGGTCGCCGCAAGCTGAACCGTTCTCAACCGGGGCGGTCAAATTAAGTCGCCGCAATGCAGAGCTCGCCTGTGCTGCCCGGCTGCGCTGAAAGTCCGATTTCGATGCCGATCCGCCGCCTGCCGCCCGAGACCGTCAACCGCATCGCCGCCGGCGAGGTGGTCGAGCGGCCCGCGAGCGCCATCAAGGAACTGGTCGACAACGCCATCGACGCCGGCGCTGCTCGGATCGAGGTCGAGGCCCACGGCGGCGGCCTGACGCGGATCATGGTCGCCGACGACGGTTGCGGCATGAGCGCCGAGGAACTGCCGGTGGCCATCGAGCGCCACGCCACCTCCAAGCTGGCCCCCGACGACGAGGGGCTGTGGGACCTGCTGCGCATCCACACCATGGGCTTCCGGGGCGAGGCCCTGCCGTCGATCGGCTCGGTGGCGCGCCTGCAGATCAGCTCGCGCGCCAAGGGCCAGCGCGAGGCCTGGTCGATCCTGGTCGAGGGCGGCCGCGTCGACGACGTGGCGCCCGCCGCCTTCGCCGGCGACCACGGCACGCGGATCGAGGTGCGCGACCTGTTCTACGCCACGCCCGCGCGCCTGAAGTTCATGAAGTCCGAGCGCGCCGAGGCCCAGGCGATCACCGAGGAACTGAAGCGCCAGGCCATGGCCCACGAGTCGGTGGGCTTTTCCCTCGACATCGACGGGCGCCGCATCCTGCGCCTGCCGCCCGAGCATCCCGGCCCGCAAGGCCGTCTGGCCCGCTTGGCCGCCGTGCTCGGCCGCGACTTCCAGGACAACGCGCTGGAGATCGACCAGGTCCGCGACGGCGTGCGGCTGTCGGGCTTCGCGGGTCTCCCGACCTACAACCGCGGCAACGCCGCCCACCAGTACCTGTTCGTCAACGACCGCCCGGTGCGCGACCGCCTGCTGCAGGGCGCGCTGCGCGCGGCCTATGCCGACTTTCTCGCCAGGGACCGCCATCCCAGCGCGGCGCTCTATGTCACGCTCGACCCGACCGAGGTCGACATCAACGTGCACCCCGCGAAGGCCGAGGTGCGCTTCCGTGATCCGTCGCTGGTGCGCGGCCTGATCGTCGGGGCGCTGCGCCACGCCCTGGCCGGGGCCGGCCACCGGGCCTCGACCACCACGGCGGCCCAGGCGCTGGATAGCATCCGGCCGCAGAGCGTGTTTCCGGGATATCAGCCGGGCCCGTCGCCCGCCGGCTTCTCGGCTTGGCGCGAGGGCGGCTGGACGCCGCCGACCCAGCGGCCGATGGACCTGCCCGGCCTGTCGGAGGTCTCGGCCCGTCACGAGGCGCGCCCGGAAGAGGCCTACCAGACGCTGGGCGGGGGCTTTGGCGGCGGCGTCGCCGAGGCCGTGCGCGAGGCGGCCTATGGCGGCTATGACGCCCCGCCTGCCGTGGCCTATCCGGGTCAGGACCAGGCGCCGGCCCAGCCGTTCGACCCGATCGACTTCCCGCTGGGCGCGGCGAGGGCCCAGGTGCACGAGACCTACATCGTCTCGCAGACCCGCGACGGGGTGGTCATCGTCGACCAGCACGCCGCCCACGAGCGGCTGGTCTACGAGCGCATGAAGCACGAGATGGAAGCCGGCGGCGTGGCGCGCCAGACCCTGCTGCTGCCTGAGGTGGTCGAGCTCGACCCGGCCGAGGCCGAGCGGGTGGTGGCGCGCGCCGACGAACTGGCGACCCTGGGCCTCGTCTTGGAGAGCTTCGGCCCCGGCGCGGTGCTGGTGCGCGAGACACCGGCCCTGCTGGGCAAGGCCGACGCCGCGGGCCTAGTGCGCGACATCGCCGACGACCTGGCCGAGAACGGCCAGGCCCTGGCCCTGAAGGAGCGGCTGGAGGAGGTCTGCTCGACCATGGCCTGCCACGGCAGCGTCCGCGCCGGCCGTCGCCTGGCCGCCGCCGAGATGAACGCCCTGCTGCGCGAGATGGAGGCCACGCCCCACTCGGGCCAGTGCAACCACGGCCGCCCGACCTATGTGGAGCTGAAGCTGTCGGACATCGAGAAGCTGTTCGGGCGGCGCTAGGCTCGGCTTGACCGCGCGGCGGGGCGACTTCTATTCCGAGGGTTGAGTTTTCAGCTTCCGGAGTCGCTTGAATGATCGCCTTGCTCGTCGACGGTCCCCTGGCGTTCCGGCCCAACCAACTGATCGAGGTGCTCAACAGCCTCGACGAGGCCCATAGCTGGACGCATACCCAGCCTGAGCTCGATGGCGATGATGCGGTGTCCACGGCCGATACGCTGGGCCTGATCTGCAGCGGGCCGCACGGCGGGATCATGACCGTCATGAACCTGGACCTGCCGCTCAAGCCGGTGCTGGTCGAGGAGGCCAGGGTCCGGTCCTGGTGGTACGACGAGGCCGAGCGCGCGGCCGCACATCGCACGCACTGGGTGATCGCCGGCGGTCAGGCCGAAGGCTGGGAGGCGGCCGTGCTGCGGGCCAAGGTCTCCACCGTGATCGCGGCCATGCTCATCAGGGACAACCCGTCCATCTGCGCGGTCTGGAACGGCGTCAACGGCACGCTGTTCACGCCGGACTCGGTGATGCAGGACCTGGGCTTCGTGGCGCGCGGCCAGGTGCCGTTGATGTTCTGGATCTTCAACGCGCTGCACGACCTGACCGACGGGAACGTCTCGATGAGCACCGGCGGTCTGGTTCCCTTCGTGGGCTACGAGCTGGAGTTCTGGAATGCGCCACGCAGCAAGGAAGTGGTCGTCGAGCAGCTGAACGGCGTGCTGAACTACCTTCTGGCGATGGGGCCGATCATCCAGTCGGGCCAGACCATCGGCATGTCGGGTGGGGCCGAGACGCTGCGCTGCGACTTTGGCCCGAGCCGGACCGAGCGCAACGCGCCGACCACGGCCCTTCAGCTGACCTTCGTGGACGGACCCGCCGCGGCCAAGCCCAAGCCTTCCTTCCTGGGCAAGCTGTTCGGCCGGGCCTGAGGGGTCAGGCCGCGGCCTCCGCCGTCCAGCCGTAGAGCGGCAGCTGGCCCTTGGCGTAGGGCGTGACGTTGACCGGCGCTTCCAGCAGGTCGGTGACCATCGGGCCGCTGACGAACGGAGCGCCCTGGTCGAGGGCGGCGAGCAGTTCGCGCGGGCTGCGCAGGTCGCTGACGCCCTGCCAGACCTGGCGGCGGCGATAGGCGGGGCCGTCCTTCAGGAAGCGGCCGATGGCGGCGATGCGGCTGGCCTCGACCTCGCCCTCCGGGGTGAAGGTGACGCTGGCGGCCAGGCCCGGGGCCAGGTCGTCGACCTTGAAGGCCGGATCGCTGATCCGCAGGTCCACGCGGCTGAAGTAGGGCTCCAGGAACGCCTTCATCTGGCCCAGCGCCACGAAGGACGGTGCGCGAGGCACGCCGTAGACGCCCGCCGCCAGGCGGCCGCGCAGGTCGCGGGGCAGGGTGCGCAGGCAGGCCTCCAGCTCGGCGCGCAGCGAGGGCTTGAGCGCGGAGGAAAAGCCGATCGGCAGGTAGGTGACGCCGCTATTGGGGCCGATGGCGGCGATCGCCGACTTCAGGATCGCCAGGTCGTGCTGCTGGCGCTGGCCGTCGACATAGATCTCGTAGGGACGGCCGGCCAGGCCCGCCTCGCGCCAGACGCCGACATTGCCGACGAACAGTTCGCGGCCGGCGTGGTAGACGCCGCGCCAGGCCACGCGGGCCGGCGGCGGGCGCGGGCACAGGCGCGCCAGGGCCTCCATGGTCGGCACGCCGGCGATCGGCCCGCCGAAGGGCATCACCGAGCGCACGTCGCGCGGGGTGATGCGGCAGACGCGTCCGGCCAGCGAGGCGTCCTCCTCGCCGGCCAGCAGCAGCGACAGCTGGCGGGGCGGCAGGCCGGCGAAGCGCATCACCTCGTGCTGGTCGCCTTCGAACATCAGCATGACGATCTCGCCGTCGTCGTCGTCGCCGAACAGCTTGTGCTGCAGCGCCCGGGCCAGGGCCTGCAGTTCGCGGGCGTCCAGGCGCGTGGCGCGCGGATCGGCCAGCACGAACGAGAACGGCGCGACCAGGCCATGGCGGCGCGGGGCCAGCCACGCGCCCTTCAGATAGTCGCCGGCGATCTTGGCGATCAGGGGGGCGTTACGCTCGGTCTCGGCGGGATCTTCGCCGACGAAGACCTTCAGGCAGGCGATGGCGGTCATGCCGCCTAGGTTGCGCGGATGTGGTTATCGCGCGTTATAGGTGGCCTGCGACCCAGCGTCGCGAACGCCGGTTTTCCAAGGCGTGGCGGCCGAAAGCGTCAGAGGTTTCGGCGTCTGCAACGCGCCAAATGAACCCTACGCCGCCTGCAGCGGCAGGGCGTCGGCCGGATTGGCGCCCAGGGCCGGCGGCTTGTCGAGCAGGGCGCTGACGGCCAGGCCGGTGACGTAGCCCAGGCCCGCGGCGCGGCAGGCGTCCAGCTCCTTGGCGTTGCGCACGCCCAGGACGCCCTGGTGCACGCCCTTGGCGCGATAGACCGACTGGCGCGAGGCGAAGAGCGCGATGGCCTTGATCCGCTCGGCGTCGGGCTCGTCGCGCAGTTCCAGGGTGATGCTGGAGGCGATGTCGCCCGGCAGGGTGTTCACCGGGAAGTTCGGGTCGGAGATGCAGAGGTCGATATAGGCGAACGAGCCCTGCAGGAAGGCGCGGATCTGCTGCAGCAGGCCCATCGAGGGTTCGCGCGGGGTGTCATAGACGGTGGCCCCCAGGCGCGGCTGCAGGTCGAGCGGATAGCGCGACAGGCGGCGCTTGTAGGCCTCCTGCGAGGCCGGGGTCGTCAGGTTCCAGAAGCTGAGCGGCAGGAACAGCGCGCCCTCGCCGGTCTTGACCGTCGGGAAGCCGAACTGGGCGTCGTTAAGGCCGGTGAGGTCGCGGGCCAGCAGCTCGCCGTCTTCTTCCGGGCGCGGGGCGGTCAGGTCGGCCTTGTGGCCCAGGACCGCGCCGACGACGCTTTCGGAGGGCAGGTGATAGATCGCGCGCCAGCCGGTGGTCAGGGGCGCGGCCGGCTTGGGCTGCGGCGCGGCGGCGACCGGGCGGACCGGGGCGGCGGTGGGCTTGGCGGGAGCGGGTTTGGCCTTGGGCGGCTCGATCGGCGCGGTGGTCGCGGCCGGCTTGGCCTGCGGCGCGGGCGGGGTCTCCGGCGGGGCGCTGGGGACGGCGCGAATCTCTTCGGCGGTGATCACCTGCACGTGGCCCGGGGCGCCCGAATAGCCGCGACCGGCCATCAGGCCCGCCAGTTCGGCCTGCGACAGGCTGGCGAACTGCAGCACCGCGTTTTCGTCGCCTTCGAAGGTCATCAGGCACACCTGGCCGCTCTTGCGGCCGGGGAACAGCGAGGTCTCCAGCTCGACGGCCAGGGCCTGCATCTCCTCGGGATCGAGGCGCTCGGCCTTGGTGTCGGCCAGCACGAAGGCCAGGGGCGCGACGACGCCGTAGCGGCGCGGATGCTTCCAGCGATGCTTGAGATAAACATCGGCGGCCGCCTCGACATGGGCGGGGGGAACGCTGGCGCCCGCCGTCTCCGCGGCGGTGAGCAGGATACGCAGGCAGGCTATGGCCGTCATGGACGGGAATTTGACCGCCAATGCTTGGCGAAATCCTTACGAGAGAAGGATAACGGCGGTTTTTTATGTATTGCCCAGGTATAGGTGCGGCAGGGTGTCGCAATCGCTTTCGCCTATGGCGCTTGCGACACCCCGGTTTTCCCGGTGACCGCGAGCTTTAGACGAAGTCTTCGCTGAGGCGGAACTCCAGGCGCTGCTTGACGCCGGGCCAGTCGAAATCGGTGATCGAGAACACGGCCGTGTCGCGCACGTGGCCGGTCCAGGTGATCTTGTGGCTGCGCAGCACGCCTTCCTTGCTGGCGCCCAGCTTCTCGACGGCGGCCTGGCTGCGGGCGTTGCGCACGTCGATCATGAACTCGACCCGGATGACGCCGGAGTCGAAGGCGTGGCCCAGCAGCAGGCGCTTGGATTCGGGGTTCACCGGACCCGAGCGGGCGTCGGGATGCAGGAAGGTCGAGCCGATCTCCAGGCCCTTGTGCAGGCGGCGGATGTTCAGATAGCTCGACGTGCCGACGATCTTGCCGTCCGACTTGCGGCGGATGGCGAAGCCGACGCGCTCGCCGCGGTCGCTTTCGCCCAGGAGTGCGCCCCACCAGTCCTCGAAACCCTCGCCGCAGCCGTTGACCGACATGATCTCCCAGCTGGCGGGATCGCAGTCGATGGCGCCGCGCAGTTCGTCGCGCAGGTCGGGGGTGATCGGTTCCAGCCGGACGTAGCGGCCTTCGAGGGGCTTGATGGTCAGGTTCATGACCGGTGTTTTCCGCCAGGAGCGGCCGCGTGACAAGCCGTCTGGCGGCCAGCCGCGTTCAAGACGACGCGAACGTTCAAACCGCCCGCAACGCCCGCTTGCCGCGCCCGTCAACTCGGTGCTACACATGCTTCAAACAAGTGTTTGAACCAGGGATCGGGAACGCCATGGACTTCGACATCTCTCCCCGGCAGCGGGAATTCCTCGACCGGGTGAACGGCTTCATCGAGGCGCACGTGCGTCCGGCCGTCCCCGTCTACGAAGCCGAGATGGACGTTCCCGCTGACCAGCGCTGGAAAGTCGTCCAGGTGCTGGAGGAGCTGAAGCAGAAGGCCAAGGCCGAGGGGCTGTGGAACTTCTTCATGCCGCCGCACAGCGGCCAGACCCATGTCGACGACACGTTCCAGTTCGAGGGCGTGCAGCTGACCAACCTCGAATACAGCCTGATCGCCGAACAGCTGGGCAAGATCGGCTTCGCGTCTGAGGTCTTCAACTGCTCGGCGCCCGACACCGGCAACATGGAAGTGCTGATGCGCTACGGCACGCTGGCGCAGAAGGAGCGCTGGCTGCGTCCGCTGATGAACGGCCAGATCCGCTCGGCCTTCCTGATGACCGAGCCGGCGGTGGCCAGCTCCGACGCCACCAACATCGAGACCCGCATCGAGCGTGACGGCGACGACTATGTCATCAACGGCCGCAAATGGTGGTCCTCGGGCGTGGGCGACCCGCGCTGCAAGGTCGCCATCGTCATGGGCAAGACCGACCCGACCGCCTCCACCCACCAGCAGCAGAGCCAGATCCTGGTGCCGATGGACGCGCCCGGCATCGAGGTGGTGCGCATGCTGCCGGTGTTCGGCTTCGACGACGCCCCGCACGGCCACGCCGAGGTGATCCTGAAAGACGTCCGCGTGCCGGTCGAGGACGGGCTGATCCTGGGTGAGGGTCGCGGCTTCGAGATCGCGCAGGGCCGCCTTGGTCCCGGCCGTATCCACCACTGCATGCGCACCATCGGGGCTGCGGAAGTGGCGCTGGAGAAGATGGTCAAGCGCCTGATGACCCGGAAGGCCTTCGGCAAGTACATCTCCGAGCACTCGGTGTGGGAGCAGCGCATCGCCGAGGCCCGCATCGACATCGAGATGTGCCGCCTCTTGTGCCTGAAGGCCGCCGACATGATGGACAAGGCCGGCAACAAGGCTGCGCGTCTCGAGATCGCTATGATCAAGGTCGCCGCGCCGCGCATCGCGCTCAAGGTCATCGACGACGCCATCCAGGCCCACGGCGGCGGCGGCGTGACCACCGACTTTGGCCTCGCCAAGCTCTATGCCGGCATCCGCACCCTGCGCCTGGCCGACGGCCCCGACGAGGTGCACTGCCGCACCATCGCGCGGATGGAATACTCCAAGTACGGCGACCTGGCTTACGCCCAGAAGGCCGAGCGCGAGGCGGCCCTGCACGTGCCGGGGATTCGTTGACCTGATCCCTCTCCCCTTGCGGGAGAGGGTGGCCTCCGCAGGAGGTCGGGTGAGGGGTTGCTCGAACAGAAACGCCGCGACGGCTGATCAGCTGTCGCGGCGTTTTGTGTCTGAGAGACCCCTCATCCGTCGACTTCGTCGACACCTTCTCCCGCAAGGGGAGAAGGATCTAGAAGCTCGGCGCGACGATCGCTCGGGCCTGGGTCTCGTCGCAGCGGATCTGCTCGATCATGAGCTCGATGCTTTCGAACTTCAGTTCGGGGCGCAGGAAGGCGATCAGCTGGGTCTCGATGACCTGGCCGTAGAGGTCCTCGTCGAAGTCGAACAGCCAGGTCTCCAGCCGGGTCTCGACCTCGCCCGTCGTCGGGTTGTTGCCGAGGTTGGCGACGCCCGGGATCACCCGGCCGTCGGGCAGGCGGGTGCGGGTGGCGTAGACGCCGAGCTTGGGCACCACGTAGTCGACGATCTCGACATTGGCGGTGGGAAAGCCCAGCTGCCGGCCCAACTGCTGGCCGCGGCGCACCACGCCCTCGATGGCGAAGGGCCGGCCCAGGATGCGGGCGGCTTCCTCCGGGTGGCCGGCCCGCAGGGCCTCGCGCACGCCGGTGGACGAGAACTTCTCGCCGTCGCGGTTGGCGACCGGCTCGGCCACCGAGACCGAGAAGCCCAGCTCCTGGCCATAGCCCTTCATCGCCTGGGGGCTGCCGGTGCGGCCCTTGCCGAACGAGATGTCGAAGCCGACGGCCACGTGCCTGATCCCCAGGCCCTGGTGCAGCACCCGCTCGGCGAAGGCGCGGTCGTCCAGCGTGGCCATCTCGAAGTCGAACGGCAGCAGATAGAGGAAGTCCACGCCCAAGCCGCTCAGCAGGCGGGCCTGCTGCTCGATGGTCATCAGCCGGAAGGCCGGTTCGGTGGGGCGGAACAGGCGACGGGGGTGCGGGTCGAAGGTGACCACGCCCAGCGGGACCTTCAGTTCGCGCGCGGCCTTGGCGGCCTCGGCGATCACCTGCTGGTGGCCGCGATGCACGCCGTCGAAATTGCCCAGGGCGACGGCGGCGCCCTTTTCCTCGGGCGGCACGTCCTTCCAGCCGTGGACGATCTTCAGGCGCACGCGCTGATCCATGCTCAGGCGCCTTTCCTGGGAACCAGGACCACGGCCTCGCCGTCGACCACGGCCTTGCGGCCGACGATGCAGGTGGTCGACAGCGTGACGCGGCCCTTGGCCTCGTCGATGGCGGTGACGGCCACCTTGACGACCACGGTGTCGCCGATGCGCACCGGCCGCTTGAAGTTCAGCGACTGCGAGAGATAGACCGCGCCCGGGCCGGGCAGGGTGGTGCCCAGCGCCGCCGAGATGTAGCCGGCCGACAGCATGCCGTGGGCGATGCGTTCGCCGAAGCTGGTCGTGGCGGCGTAGTCGGCGTCGAGGTGCACGGGGTTGGTGTCGCCCGTGACGTCGGCGAAGGCCTGGATGTCGGCTTCGCCCACAGTGCGGCTGAACTCGGCGGTCTGGCCGACGCTCAAGTCCTCGAGAAAGAGACCCTGCATGATCCCCGATCCTGCGTTCTTATGATTGTTGTTGGGGCTTTTTAGCGCGCCGGCCAGTCTTCACCAGACCAGATTGGCTTCACCAGACCAGATCGGCGATGGCGTGGGTCGCGCCGACGCTTTCGGCGGCCAGCAGCTTGGCCACCGCCTCGGGGGCCAGCAGGCCGTCGGGGCCCAGCGCCTTGTCGCCGTGGATGCCCTTGGCGACGAACAGGCAGGCCAGCTTCTGGTTCTCGGCGCCCAGGACGTCGGTGATGATCCCGTCGCCGATGCACAGCACGCGCGAACGGTCCACCGGGCCGCCCTTCAGGCGCTCGGCTTCGGCCAGGGCCAGGTCGTAGATCGCCGCATAGGGCTTGCCGGCCATCACCACCTTGCCGCCGAGCTCTTCATAGAGGTCGGCCAGGGCGCCGGCGCAGAAGATCAGCTTGTCGCCGCGCTGCACCACTCGGTCGGGGTTGGCGCAGATGAACAGCAGGCCGCGATCGGCGGCGACCTGCAGGCGCGCGCGATAGTCCTCGGGGACTTCGGTCTCGTCGTCGTAGAGGCCCGAGCACAGGATGAAGTCGGCGTCGTCGCAGCCGGCGAGCGACAGGTCGAGACCGGCCCACAGCGGCGCGTCGCGGTCGGGGCCGATCTTCCAGACCTTCTTGCCCGCCTGCGGCGTCAGCAGCGAGCGGGTGGCGTCGCCGCTGGTGACGAAGGCGCTCCAGGCCTCGCGCTGAACCTTCAGGCCGTCCAGCTGGGACAGCACGTCCTTTGACGGGCGCGGGGCGTTGGAGATCAGCACCACCGGCCCGTGGTCCTTGTTGAAGCGCTCCAGCGCCTCGCAGGCTTCGGGGAAATTGCGCACGCCGTTGTGGATGACGCCCCAGACGTCGCAGAGCACCACGTCATAACGGTCGGTCAGGGCGGAGAGGCCGGCGGGAAAGTCGATCATGGGTTGGGCGGGTACCGGTCGAAAGCGAGGGCGTCAATGGAGGCGGGGGCGCTCGCCGATGCCCGTCCGCGCTGGGCATATGGTGATGCTGGCCCGGCCCATCAACGGGGCGCTGTCTATCGGTCAGTCGTCAATATCGATGTTACGTGCGGTTGCTTGTAACGTCGTTATATTCATTCATGTTTCTTAGTAATTTCGAGCTTAACTGTACGATAATACATGCGCACTACTTCATTGCGACAGGGGGCGGCGGAAGAATTCCGAGCCTGATTGTGTAAGTGAGTTTGTATAGTGCGTAGCATCTCGAAGAAGTCGGTTCTGTTCTGCTCGGCTGTTGTGGTTTCTTTCTTTGCCGCTCAAGGCGCCTTTGCTCAAACGACGCTCGGCTCCGGCGCGACCGCCGTTGACGCCACCGCCACCGCCGTCGGCGTGGGCGCCCAGGCGAGCGCCACCCATTCCACCGCGCTGGGCGAAGGCGCAAACGCCAGCAACGCCAACACGGTGGCCATCGGCACGCACACCACGGCTTCGGGCAACAACGCCACCGTCATCGGCGCCAACGCCTCGGCCACCCAGAACAACAGCGTGGCCATCGGCTACGGCTCGGTCGCCAACGAAGCCAACACGGTCTCGGTCGGTTCGGCCGGTTCGAGCCGCCGGATCACCAACGTGACCGCCGGCGCCAACCCGACGGACGCGGCCAATGTCGGCCAGATGAACGACGGCGACGCCATCACCCTGATCAACGCCAAGGCCTATACGGACACCGCCGTTTCGTCGGTCGTCAGCACGGCCAACGCCTATACCGACACCGCCGTCGCCGGCGTCGTGTCCTCGGCCAACGCCTACACCGACACCAAGGCGACCCAGACGCTCGGCCAGTCGACCCTCTATACCGACGCGGTGGCCTCGCAGACCCTGAACTCGGCCAACGCCTATGCCGACACGGCCGCCGCCGGCGCCCTGACCTCGGCCAACAGCTATACCGACACCGTGGCCTCGCAGACGCTGACCTCGGCCAACGCCTATGCCGACACGGCCGCCGCCGGCGCCCTGATCTCGGCCAACAGCTACACCGACACCGTGGCGTCCCAAACGCTGGCCTCGGCCAACACCTATGCCGACACCGTCGGCGTGCAGGCCGTGGCGACCGCCAACAGCTATACCGACACCAAGTCGGCCCAGACCCTGGCCTCGGCCAACACCTACGCCGACACCGTCGGCGTCCAGGCCGTGACGACCGCCAACGCCTATACCGACACGCGTTCGGCCCAGACCCTGACTGCGGCCAACAGCTATACCGACACCAAGTCGGCCCAGACGCTGGCCTCGGCCAACGCCTACACCGACTGGCGCGTGGACAGCTTCACCAGCCAGTTCGACAATCGCCTGAAGAACGTCTCGGCGCGCCTCGACGGCGTGGGCGCGATGAGCTCGGCGATGGCGATGATGGCGGGCAACAGCGCTGGCGCGAACGCCGGCCTGACCAACCGCCTGTCGCTGGCCGTCGGCGGCTATCGCGGCCAGGCGGCGATCGCGGCGGGCTACACCCACAGCAGCCGCGCGGCCAGCTTCAACGTCGGCTTCTCGGCCACCGGCCGTGACGTGATGAGCGGCGGCAGCTTCGGCTTCGCCTGGTAAGCGTCGAGCAGACCTGATCCAGCAGGACGGCCCCGGAGGAGACTCCGGGGCCGTTTTCGTATCGGCGTCAGGTCGCGTCGTGGAAGATGACGCCCAGCGTCCGGCGGGTTCCGCCGCGCACCTCGCTGACGCCGTGGCGCAGGATGCGGCGATGGACGCCGCGCGTTCCGTCGGCCGGCCGTTCGCGCACGGCGAAGATCACCCCCTCGCCCTGGGCCAGCGGCACGACCTGGGCGGCCGACTGCTGGCGCGGGCGCTGCTCGACGATGACGAACTCGCCGCCTTCGAAGTCGCGTCCGGGCTGGTCCAGCAGGAAGGCGGCCTGCAGCGGAAAGACATGCTCGCCGTAGAGGTCCTGGTGCAGGCAGTTGTAGTCGCCCGGGCCGTAGGTCAGCAGCAGGGGCGTGGGGCGCGCCTGTCCGGCCTCGTGGCAGCGATCGAGCATACCTTCGAGGGCTTCGGGAAAACGACGCTCTTCGCCCAGCCGCGCCATCCAGCCGTTGGCGATCTGGGCCAGCGGCGGATAGAGCCCGGCCCGCAGCTTTTGCACGACCTCGGGCAGGGGATAGGCGAAGTACTTGTACTCGCCGCGGCCGAAGCCGTGGCGGGCCATCACAACCCGGCTGCGGAACGGGGTTTCCTGCACGTAGAGGTCTATCACCCTGGCGCAGGTCTCCGGCGTCAGGACCGGGCCGGTCAGGGCCCAGCCCCGGCCGTCGAGCTCGGCGGCGATACGCGTCCAGTCCAGGTTCACGCCGCCGCCTCTTGCGCGCGCTCGCGGTCGAGCAGGGCCTGCTTGCGCGCCACGCCCCAGCGATAGCCCGAAAGGCCGCCGTCCGAGCGAACCACGCGATGACAGGGCGTCAGCACGGCCAGCGGGTTGGCCCCGCAGGCCTGGGCCACCGCGCGAACGGCCTCGGGACGGCCGATGGCGCGGGCCACCTGGGCGTAGGAGGCGGTGGCGCCCGTGGGGATGTCGCGCAGGGCCTTCCAGACGGCGCGCTGCAGGTCGGTGCCGCGCTCGTCGAGGGACAGGCCGGCGGCGGCTCGGCCTTGGATCGCCGACGACAGGGCCGCCAGGGCGGGGGCGACCGCGCCGGCGTCCTCGACCAGCCGGGCGCGGGGGAAGCGGGCGGCCAGGTCCTGGACCATCGCCGCGCGGTCGTCGCCGAGGATCAGCAGGGCCAGGCCCGTCTCGGAGGCCGCCGCGAGGGCCAGGCCCAGCGGCGTCTCGCCAAGGCCGTAAGCCAGGGTCTCGATCGGCTCGTCCGGGCGGCAGCGCAGGCAGGGGCGCAGGTCGGCGGCGCGGGCGGCCTCGCGCGTTTCGTAGAAGGCGACGTTGCGGCGCAGAGGGCGGCCCGCGCAGCTGGGGCGGCAATAGACGCCGGTGGTGCGCACGCCGCAGAAGAAGGCGCCGTCGGCGGCGCGGTCGCGACGCTCGATGGCGGCCCAGCGATGCTCGTCAGTGGGATAGGCGGTGGTCATGTCGGGCTCCTTTCGGATCTGCCGACAGGATCGCGCCGTCGCCCGCTCGCGTCATTCCGATGCTTGCGGTGAAACGAAAACCGCCGCCGGAGCGGGCCCCGGCGGCGGTCTCAAGTCTCGTGAAGCGGCTAGCCTACCAGTTCGCGGCGCGGCGGCGCAGCGGGGCCTGGACGAAGTCGGCCGGCGGATCGGTTTCGGCCAGCACGGCGTCGCGGATGGCGCGGGGCTCGCCGAACAGGTGACCCTGGCCGTAGCCGATGTCGAGATCCAGGATCTCGGCGATCTGGCGCTCGCCCTCGACCTTCTCGGCGATCACCTCGACGCCGTAGCGGCGCATCAGGGCGGCGAAGTCGGCGGCGTTCAGGTCGGGCAGGGAGCTCAGCACCAGCTTGCCGTCCTGCTCTTCCAGCTGCTCGAGGATCAGCTGGGCGCCGACCTTGACGAACTTGACGTCGGCGCGGGCCAGGTCCTGGAAGTCGAGATCCAGGTCCACGACCTTGTCGAGGCTGAACTGGAAGCCCAGGCTGGCCAGGCGCGCCATGTGGCGGGCCTCGACCGGGCCGCGCTGGTTGAAGGCGGTCTGGCCCAGTTCGAAGATCAGCGAGCCGGCCAGGTCCTTGTTGCCCTGCAGGAACTCGAGGAACTGCGGGAAGAAGGTTTCGTCGGCCAGGCTGGCCAGCGAGATGTTGCAGAAGATGCCGACCTTGCGGTCCTGCTTGGCCAGGCGGCGCACGATCTGCACGCAGCGGAACAGCAGCAGGTTGTCGACCGCCGTCATCAGGCCTTCGGGCTCGGCCACGGCCAGGTACTCGGCCGGCATCATCACGCGGCCGGTCTCGTCGCGCAGGCGCGAGAAGCTTTCGTAGAAGACGGTGCGGCGCTGGGGCAGGCTGACGACCGGCTGCAGGTAGAGGTCGACGCGGTTCTCGGCGAGCGCGTCCTGCACGGCTTCCAGCACGGCGTTGACCGGGGCGGCGGCGCCGCGGCCGCGGGCGTCGTGGCGGGCGGCCGCGACCTGATGGGTCAGCTGGCTTTCCAGGCGCTCGCTCATGCGCTGCATCAGGTCTTCGAGCTGGTGGACCTCGCTGGTCAGCTCGGCCGAACGCTTCTCGGCGTCCTCGGCGACGCTTTCGACCAGGCTGGTCATGCGCGCGTCGATCTTCTCGATCTGCTCGACCAGGATGCCGTGGGCCTCGCGCACGGTCTCGATGTCCAGCTTCAGCTGGGCGTTGTCGAACATGCCGCTGATGATGCCGTGGAACGCAAAGCACAGGCCCAGGGAGCCGATGAAGGCCGACAGGCCGACGGCCGGCGTCGCCCCCATGCGCCACAGCAGCAGGGAGACGATAAGAGCCAGGCAAAGATAGGCGCCGGTCAGCAGAGCCAGCTTGAGCCTTCGCATATCGGGTCCCTACGAATCGCTTGCAAAAATTAATGCAACCGGAGCGGCCTTGAGTCGAATAGATTAACGCGGCTGGGCCATTACGCCGCGCCATGCCTGTTAATTTTTTCCGCGACCGGCGTTCGAAGGGGGCATCTTTCATCGACAGTGGCGGTTGGGGCTGATAATCGTTCGCAACTTTTTGCCGCGAGGCCCAAGAATGTCCGACGCCGTCCTCACCGCCGATGACGCCCTTGCTTCCGACGCGCCGATCCGCGCCCTGAGCATGGCCTCGCGCGGCCAGAAGGGCGTCATCGTCGCGGTGCGCGGCGACACCGGCGCGCCCGAGGCCGTGGCCGCCGAGGAGCTGGAGCGCCGCCTGCTGGAGATGGGCTTCGTCGAGGGCGCGCGCATCGAGATCCTGCAGGAAGGCCTCTTTGGCCGTGATCCCATCGCCGTGCGGGTGGACGACACCCGCGTGGCCCTGCGCCGCCGCGAGGCGCGCGCCGTGACCGTTCAGTTCGACGGATAGACGCTTTGACCGACACCGCTATCCGGCCCGCGCGCGTCGCGCTGGTCGGCAATCCGAATTCCGGCAAGACCGCGCTGTTCAACGCCCTGACCGGGGCCCGCCAGAAGGTGGCCAACTACGCCGGCGTCACCGTCGAGCGCAAGGAAGGCCAGCTGGTCACGCCGGGCGGCCGGACGATCCGCGTCCTCGACCTGCCGGGCACCTATTCGCTGCGGGCGCGCAGCCCCGACGAGGTGGTCACCCGCGACGCCGTGCTGGGCCGCCTGTCGGGCGAGACCGCGCCGGACGTGCTGGTCTGCGTGGCCGACGCCACCAACCTGCGCCTCGTGCTGCGCCTGGTGCTGGAGCTGAAGCAGGTGGGGCGGCCGTTCGTGCTGGCCCTCAACATGTTCGACATCGCCCAGCGCCAGGGCCTGCGCATCGATCTGGAGCAGCTGAGCCGAGAGATCGGCGCGCCGATCGTCACCACGGTGGCCACCCGCAAGCGCGGCCTCGACGAGCTGCTGACCCAGGTCGACACCCTGACGCTGACCCACTCCAACGCCGGCGACAACACCTGGCGCGAGCCCAGCGCGGCCGAGATCCGCGCCGCCCACGGCGAGGCCCAGCGCATCTATCGCGACTGCGTGCGCCCGCCCGAGCGTCCCGACACGGTGACCGGCAAGATCGACGCGGTGCTGCTGCAGCCCGTGGCCGGCCTGGCGATCCTGACCATCCTGATGTTCCTGGTGTTCCAGTCGGTGTTCGCCTGGGCGACCGTCCCGGCCGACGCCATCGACGCCGGCTTCGGGGCCCTGGCGGGCCTGGTGTCGGAGCACCTGCCGGAGGGCCTGATGGCCAGCTTCATCGCCGACGGCCTGATCGCCGGCGTGGGCAGCGTGCTGGTGTTCCTGCCCCAGATCCTGGTGCTGTTCTTCTTCATCCTGATCCTGGAAGACAGCGGCTACATGACCCGCGCGGCCTTCCTGCTGGACAAGCTGATGGGCGTGGCCGGCCTGCACGGGCGGGCCTTCATCCCGCTGCTGTCGAGCCACGCCTGCGCCATCCCCGGGATCATGTCGACGCGGGTGATCGACAACAAGCGCGACCGCCTGACCACCATCCTGATCGCGCCGCTGATGACCTGTTCGGCGCGCGTGCCGGTCTACACCCTGATTATCGGCGCCTTCATCCCCAACCAGAAGGTCTGGGGCGTGCTGTCGCTGCAGGGCCTGGTGATGTTCGGCCTCTACGCCAGCGGCATCATCTTCGGCCTGCTGGTGTCGTTCATCATCCGCCGCATCTTCTGGCGCGGCGCGGCCGAGCCGCTGATGATGGAGCTGCCGACCTATCGCTGGCCCGAGCCGCGCAACGTGCTGCTGAACCTGTGGACCCGCGCCAAGATCTTCATGAGCCGCGCCGGCCGCATCATCCTGCCGCTGATGGTGCTGGTCTGGGTGCTGGCCACCTTCCCCTATCCGCCGGAAGGCGCGACCGGGCCGGCCATCGACTACAGCATCGCCGGCCGGGTCGGTAAGTTCATCGCGCCGATCATGGAGCCGATCGGCTTCAACTGGCAGATGACCGTGGCCCTGATCCCCGGCATGGCCGCCCGCGAAGTGGCCGTGGGCGTGCTGGGCACGGTGTACGCCGTCGGCGGCGACGCGGACTCGCACGACGCGCTGACCGCCCTGCTGTCGGCGCAGTGGTCGCTGGCCACGGCCCTGGCCTTCCTGGCCTGGTACGTCTTCGCGCCGCAGTGCCTGCCCACGCTGGGCGTGGTCAAGCGCGAGACCAACAGCTGGGTCTGGCCGACGGTGATGTTCGTCTACATGGTGGGCCTGGCCTACCTGGCGGCCTTCGTCGTCTATCACACGGCCGTGGCGCTGGGCGCAGGGTAGGCTTGTTCCGGTTGTGTTCCGTGCTAATCTCGGAGCATGACGATCCGGGTCGAGATCCACGGACAGCCAGACCTCGAGCAGCTTGCTGCGCTGCTCGAAGCCAACGACGTCGTGTTGCTCACTCAGAATGGCGAGATCGTTGCCGAGACGCGACGCGTTGAGGCTGGCGCCGAGCGCAAGGCGCGTGTTCCCGGCGCCTTGGCGCATCTGGGGCCGATGGATGATCCCTTCGTCTTCTCGCGGCCGGACGAAACGCTGAAGGGCGTCGCGGAGGCTGGAGAAGACTACAAGGGCCCATCCGACAAGGAATGATCCTGCTCGACACCCACGCTCTGGTCTGGTGGCTTCTGGCGCCCGACGAGCTTTCGCAGCGGGCGCGCCAGCTCATCGGCGACAGTGACAACAGGCTGTGGGTCAGCGCCGCAAGCGCCTACGAGATCGAGTACAAGCGCAATCGCGACGCGTCGCTTCGGCGCTTTCCAAGCAACATTCCGGGCGCGATCCCCACGTTCGGTTTCGAGTGGCTGGAGATCGACGCCTCGGACCTCGTTCGCGCCGCACGTTTCGACAACGTGCATCGTGATCCATGGGACAGGATAATCGCGGCCCAAGCGCAGCGACGTGACCTGTTGCTGTTGACCTCGGATGGCGACCTCACCCGGGCATGCCAGACCTGGCGGGTGCCCACGCTCTGGTAAAGCCCCGAAGACTGTCGCCCGAGCTTGGCCCCGCCCTAGCCGGCGCGCGTCAGGTCCTTGCCGTAGGACAGGCGCCGCCACACCCACTCCAGCGGTCCCATCCTGAAGCGCGACAGCCACAGCGGCGACCAGGCCAGCTGCAGCGCCCAGATGGCGATGACGCAGCCCCACAGCTGGATGCGGTCCAGCTGGCCGAACAGGCCTAGTCCCCGCCCGCCCCAGAAGATCGTGGTCATGATGATCGACTGGGTCAGGTAGTTGGTGAAGGCCATCTGGCCCAGGCGCGCCAGCGGCGTCAGCGCCCTGGAGATCGCCTGGCTGCGGATCAGCAGGATCGCCAGCGACGCATAGCCCAGCGTGATCGGCAGGGTCATGAACTCGTAGGCCAGCTGGTAGCGGCCCAGCGCCTCGGGCTTGGCGAAGCCGCTGGCCAGCTTGGCGGCGTTCTCCCAGCCCGACCAGGCCAGGCCCGCCGCGCCCAGGGCGATCAGGGCCAGGTAGACCGAGGTCCTGGCCTTGCCGGTCAGGAAGCCGGTCTTGAACAGCGCCATGCCCAGCAGCATCAGCGCGCCCGTGCGCCAGATGAAGACGATCAGGCTGGCCGACTGCAGGATCGCCCATTGCTGCAGGTTCTGCATCATCGCCGGCCCCAGGCCCGAGCGCACGGCGGCGATGGCGGTGGGCACGTCGACGTCCGAGCCCGGCGGGCTCATCTGGGCGGCGACCTGTTTCTGGATCTCAAGCGGCGCGTGCTCCAGCGCCAGGAACGGCGCGACCGCCAGCACCGAGCCCAGCACGATGATGGTCAGGCCGACGATGAACAGCCGCCTGGGCGACCACGAGCGCATCAGCATCACGATGAAGCCGGTGCAGGCGTAGAGCAGCAGGATGTCGCCGAACCAGATGACGAGGCCGTGGATCAGGCCGATGACCAGCAGCCAGAACAGCCGGCGGCGCAGCAGGGCGCCCCTGGGCTTGTCGGCGCGCTCGCCGCCGACCAGCAGGATCGACACCCCGAACAGCATCGAGAACAGGGTGACGAACTTGTAGTGGAAGAAGGTCTGGACCACCCACCAGGCGCCGCCCTCGGCCCCGACCAGCGGGTGGGGCGACAGCTCCGGCGAGAGGTAGACCGACATCGGCTGGGCGAAGCCCACGGCGTTGACGGCCAGGATGCCCATCACGCCCAGGCCCCGCAGGATGTCGAGGCTGCGATGCCGCTCGGCGACCGCGACCGGTCGCAGGACCGATGCTTGGGTGGTGTCGGTCATGTCGGCGTCCCCCTGTCGCGGGAGACGCCGCTGCACGCCTAGCGCGTGGGGACCGGCGTCTCGCCCCGATAGTCATAGAAGCCGCGGCCGGTCTTTTTGCCAAGCCACCCGGCTTCGACATACTTCACCAGCAGCGGGCAGGGGCGGTACTTGCTGTCGGCGAGGCCCTCATAGAGCACGTTCATGATGCTCAGCACGGTGTCCAGGCCGATGAAGTCGCCCAGCTCCAGCGGGCCCATCGGATGGTTGGCGCCCAGCTTCATGGCGGTGTCGATGGCGTCGACGGTGCCGACGCCCTCGTACAGCGTGTAGATCGCCTCGTTGATCATCGGCACCAGCACGCGGTTGACGATGAAGGCGGGGAAGTCTTCGGCGTTGCTGGTGATCTTGCCCAGCGACTTGGCGAAGGCCACGGCCGTCTCGTAGGTCGGCACGTCGGTGGCGATGCCGCGGATGATCTCGACGAGCTTCATCAGCGGCACGGGGTTCATGAAGTGCAGGCCGATGAAGCGCTCGGGGCGGTCGGTGGTCGAGGCCAGGCGCGTGATCGAGATCGACGAGGTGTTCGAGGCCAGCAGCGTGTCGGGCTTCAGGTGCGGCTGCAGGCTGCGGAAGATGGCCTTCTTGACCTCTTCGTTCTCGGTGGCGGCCTCGATGGCCAAGTCCGTTTGGCCAATGGCCTCGACGTTCTCGGCGATGGAGATGCGGGCCAGGGCGGCGTCGGCCGCGTCCTGGTCGATGATGTTGCGCGCCACCTGACGGGCGAGGTTCTTGCCGATCAGCGCGATGCCGGCGTCGATACGCTCACGCGAAACGTCGTGCAGGCGGACGTCATAGCCGCCCAGCGCACAGACATGGGCGATGCCCGAACCCATCTGGCCAGCGCCGATCACGCCGACCGTCTTGATATCAACCATGAAAATCCAAGCCTTCGCTCACGGTCGGGCAGGCTCCCGGCAGGGCGCGTTGGACCGTCGCGAAAGTTCTAGCACGAGTAGCCGCACGCTCGCCAAGGGCTTTGCTGCGTTGCAAACGCCGGGTGACCGGTGTTCGGCCCGCTGTTCCCGGATTATCCGTCTGTCGGAAAGCGTCAGGCGATCAGTTCGGGATCGTTCCGGCGCAGCCAGGCGGCGGCGTAGGAGCACAGCGGGGTGATCCGCATGCCCTCGGCCCTGGCCACCTCGGCCACCTTGACCATCAGGCGGCCGGCCGCGCCGGTGCCGCGCAGGGCGGGATCGGCCTCCACGTGAGGGATGACCAGGCGATGGCCGCTGCGCTGGTAGTCGGCGAAGGCGATCAGGCCGTCGACGTCCAGCTCGTAGCGGCTCTTGGCGGGGTTGTGGCTGAAGAGATCGCTCATGGGGCCTGAAACGCGAAAGGGGCGAAGGTGGATGCAGCGCAGCATCACCTTCGCCCCTCACATGGCGTCTAGTGCGAAGGCTTCAAGCCTAGGCGCGCAGCTTGCCGCCCGCCTTCTCGACCGCCGCGACGACCTTGGCCGACAGGGCCTCGATCTCGGCGTCGGTCAGGGTGGCTTCGCGGGGCTGGACCAGCACCTCGATGGCCACCGACTTGGAGCCTTCCGGCACGCCGGGGCCCTCGTAGACGTCGAAGACGCGAGCCGAGGCGATCAGGGCCTTGTCGGCGCCGGCCGCGGCCTTGACCAGATCGCCGGCCGCCTTGGCCTTGTCGGCGACGAAGGCGAAGTCGCGGGTCAGCGGCATCAGGGCCGACGGCGAGAACGCCGCCTTGGTCTTGACCGCCTTCTTCTTCGGTTCGGGGATCGCCTCCAGGACGATCTCGAAGCCGTAGACCGGGCCCGCCACGTCCAGCGCCTTCAGCACCGCCGGGTGCAGTTCGCCGAACTCGGCGACGACGGCCTTGGGGCCCAGCTGCAGGCGGGCCGAGCGGCCGGGGTGCCACCAGGGCGAGGTCGTACCTTGGGCGGTCTGCAGCGAAGCCACCGGCGCGCCGATCTCCTCCAGCAGGTTCAAGAGGTCGGTCTTGACCGTGAACACGTCCTCGGCGGCGCGCTTGTCCCAGGCGCGCGGCGGGCGCGGGGCCAGGATGCCGGCGACGACCGTGCGCTGGTCCTTGGGGCCGTCGCTCAGGAACACCGGGCCGACCTCGAACAGGGCGACGTCGGCGAAGCCGTGGCGGGCGTTGCGGCCGGCCGCCTCGATCAGGTTGGGCAGCACCGAGGGGCGCATGCAGTCCAGTTCCGAGGCGATCGGGTTGGCCAGCACCAGTTCGGCGGCGCCGCCGCCGAACAGCTGGGCGGTCGCGCGGCTGGTGAAGCTCCAGGTCACGGCCTCGGCGTAGCCGGCCGCGGCCAGGGCGCGACGGGCGGTGCGGGCGCGGGCCTGGCGAGCGGTCAGCACGCCGCCGACGGTGCGCGGAACGTCCGGCAGCGGCGTGGAGGGCAGGGCGCCGAAGCCGGCGATGCGGGCCACTTCCTCCACCAGGTCGGCCTTGCCGTGCACGTCGCGACGGAAGGTCGGCGGGGTCACGCAGACCACGCTCTCGGCATGGGTGGCGAACTCGGCGACCGGCACGTCCTTGGGCGGCTCGATCTTGAAGCCCAGGGCCTGCAGGATCGACAGGCTTTGCTCGGGGGCGATGTCCAGGCCCGACAGGCCCTGCACATAGGCCGGATCGAACAGGATCGGGCCTGGCGCGGCCGGGGCCTGGCCGGCGACCACGACCTCGGAGGCCTCGCCGCCGCACAGCTCCAGGATCAGCTTGGTGGCCAGTTCCAGGCCCGGAACGACCGAGCCGGTGTCGACCGTGCGGGCGAAGCGGTACTGGGCGTCGCTGTTGATGCCGGTGTCGCGGCCGGTCTGGGCGATGCGGATCGGCTCGAACCAGGCGCTTTCGACGAAGACGTCGACGGTGGCTTCCGAGCAGCCGGTGCTCTCGCCGCCCATCACGCCGCCCAGGCCGATCGGACGTTCCCCGCCGGCGTCGGCGATGACGCACATGGCCGGGGTCAGTTCGTAGGTCTTGCCGTCCAGCGCGATCAGGTGCTCGTCGCCGTTGACGCCATGGCGACCCAGGCGCGTCTCGATCTTCGTCCCCGACAGCAGGGCCGCGTCATAGACGTGCAGCGGCCGGGCGCGGTCGTAGGAAATGAAGTTGGTGATGTCGACCAGGGCCGACTTCGGATTGATGCCGATGGCCTTCAGGCGATCCTGCAGCCACTGGGGCGAGGGGCCGTTCCTGACGCCCTTGATCAGGCGGCCGGCGAACACAGGGCAGGCCTCGCCGTCCACCTCGACCGTGATCGGGCAGGGGAAGGTTCCGGCGACCGGGGCGATCGACAGGTCCTTCAGCTTGCCCACGCCCGCGGCGGCCAGATCGCGGGCGATGCCGGCGACGCCCAGCCAGTCGGGACGGTTGGGGGTGACTTCGAAGTCGATGACGGCTTCGAGGCCCAGCGCCACGGCGGCCGGCGTGCCGACGGCCAGGTCGCCGGACAGTTCCAGGATGCCTTCGGAGCCGTCGTCGGCTTCCAGTTCCGAGCCCGAGCACAGCATGCCGTTGGAGACGACGCCGCGCACCGGCTTTTCGACCAGGGTGACGCCCAGGCCCGGCACGTAGGCGCCGATCGGGGCGTAGATGGTGGTCAGGCCGACGCGGGCGTTGGGCGCGCCGCAGACGATCTCCTTGCGGCCGTCGATCGTGTCGACCTGGCAGACGCGCAGGCGGTCGGCGTTGGGGTGCTGCACCGCCTCGACGATCTTGGCGACGCTGAAGGCGGCCAGCTTGGCGGCCGGGTCGGTGACGTGCTCGACCTCGAGGCCGGCCATGGTCATGGCGGCGACAACCTCGGCGGCGGTCGCTTCGGTGTCGAGGTGGTCCTTGAGCCAGGACAGGGTGAATTTCATGTGGCGGTCCGCCGGTCTTGGGTTCGCCTCGCGCGGGGCGAGGAGCGAGATCCGAAACTATGTCCTAGAGGCCCGAAACCCCGGCGGCGCCGGCGGTCGCGGATCTCGCGAAAAGAAAACTCAGGCCTCGGCCTGCAGCTTCAGCAACTGGTCCAGGAACGCGTCCGGACCGGTGAAGCCGACGCTGAAGAACGAGCAGCCGATGAACTGGCAGTCCTGCACCGGGATCGCG
The DNA here is from genome assembly GCF_011043625.1 of Caulobacter sp. 602-2. Classification (GTDB taxonomy): domain Bacteria; phylum Pseudomonadota; class Alphaproteobacteria; order Caulobacterales; family Caulobacteraceae; genus Caulobacter. Next base: position 235,485 of record NZ_JAAKGT010000003.1, on the reverse strand, counting down.
CCGACCACGCTGGTCGGGCCGGCCGGGCGCAGGATCAGGTTGCGGATGTCGCCCCCCGACGGCCCGAAGTTCGTGGCGTCGAAGGTCGTGCGGCCCAGCACCAGCATCACCGCCGGACCGTCGATGTGACAGTTGCGGAAGGTGCGGCCGACGATCTTCTGCTGCCTGGCCAGGTTGGCCCGCGCCAGGTCGAACAGCGAGATGTCGAGGTTCTCGAACACCGTGGCGAAGGCGTCGGTCGGCACACGGCCGGGGCGGCCGCCGGGTTGGAAGCTCTGGGTCATCAGCTCAGTCCCGAGGCGGGGTTCGGCGCGGCGAAGCCCGAGAAGCCGTAGTGGGCCAGCCACCGGCTGTCCGACGCGAACATGTCGCGCAGGTCCGGCATGCCGTACTTCAGCATGCCCAGGCGATCGACGCCCATGCCGAAGGCGAAGCCCTGGTACTCGTCCGGATCGATGCCGCAGGCGCGCAGCACGTTCGGGTGGACCATGCCGCAGCCCAGGATCTCGAGCCAGCTCGAGCCCTGGCCGATCTTGATCTCGCCGCCCGAGCGGTCGCACTGCACGTCCATCTCGGCCGACGGCTCGGTGAACGGGAAGTGGTGCGGCCGGAACTGCGTCGTCACCGCGTCGGTCTCGAAGAACCGGGCGATGAAGGTCTCCAGGGTCCACTTCAGGTGGCCCATGTGGATGCCCTTGTCGATCACCAGGCCCTCGACCTGGTGGAACATCGGGGTGTGGGTGGCGTCGCTGTCGCAGCGATAGGTGCGGCCCGGCGCGATGATGCGGATCGGCGGCTTCTGCGAAACCATGGTGCGCACCTGCACGGGGCTGGTGTGCGTGCGCAGCAGCATGCGCTCGCCCGTTTCCTTCGGCTCGAAGAAGAAGGTGTCGTGCATCTCGCGGGCCGGGTGCTTCTCGGGGAAGTTCAGCGCCGTGAAGTTGTGGAAGTCGTCCTCGATGTCCGGACCTTCGGCGACGGCGAAGCCCATGTCGGCGAAGATCGAGACCATCTCGTCCATGACCTGCATGGTCGGGTGGACGCTGCCCTTGCGGCGGTAGGGGCCGGGCAGGGTGAGGTCGAGGGTCTCGCGGGACAGGCGCGCGTCGAGCTCGGCGGCTTCCAGCGAGGCCTTCTTCTCGGTGATGGCCGACTGCACGCGGTCGCGCAGGGCGTTGATCGCCGCGCCGCGTTCCTTGCGCTCGTCGGGGCTCATCGCGCCCAGGGTCTTGAGCAGGCCCGAGATCGAGCCGGTCTTGCCGACGGCGGCCACGCGGACGGCGTCGAGCGCTGAAAGGTCGGCCGCGCCGGCCACCTGGGCCAGGACGTCGGATTCGAGGGTGTTGAGATCGGTCATGACGGGTGTGGGTCTAGGCGGTTTTGACGCTGGGTGGAACCGGATAACGCACAGCAAAAAGCCCTCCGGCTCGCGCCGAAGGGCTTTTCAAAGGATAGGTGAGCGGTGAGGCTCAGATGTCCTTAGGCCAGGGCAGCGCGAACCTTGTCGGCGATGGCCTTGAACGCAACGGCGTCGTTGCCGGCGATGTCCGCCAGGACCTTACGGTCGATCACGATACCCGCCACGTCCAGGCCGTGGATGAATTGCGAGTAGGTGAAACCTTCGGTGCGGGCGCCGGCGTTGATGCGCTGGATCCACAGCGAACGGAAGGCGCGCTTGCGCACCTTGCGGTCGCGGTAGGCGTACTGGCCGGCCTTGTCGACCGCGGCCTTGGCCGTACGGATGGTGTTCTTGCGGCGGCCGTAGAAGCCCTTGGCCTGCTCCAGAACCTTCTTGTGCTTGGCGTGGGCGGTGACGCCACGTTTAACGCGAGCCATGTGTCAGCGCTCCTCTTACAGGCCGTAGGGCAGGTACGTACGGATGATCTTGGCGTCAGCCTCGCTCATCACCTTCGTGCCGCGGTTTTGGCGGATGTACTTGCCGTTGTGGCCGATCAGGCGGTGGCGCTTGCCGGCGACGCCGGCCTTCAGCTTGCCCGTGGCGGTGATCTTGAAGCGCTTTTTGGCGCCCGACTTCGTCTTCAACTTAGGCATTTCGCGTCGGAGCCTGACGGCCCCGTCCTCTAGTCAGCGTGACGAACCGCCATGGCATGCCAAATTGGCCAGGCGGCTCCGGAAAGGCGGGGTCAATACTGGAGCCCCGGGAGAAAAGCAAGGCCCCACGGACTCTTAGGGCGCGGCCTTGGCGCGGCGGCCCACCGTGACCGCCAGCACCACGGCCGGAACGGTCAGCAGCGCCCCCACCCAGTAGGGCGCGCCGGTGGCCAGGCCGAACAGCGGGCCGGCCAGCATCGGGCCGCTCATCCGGGCCAGCGAGCCGCTGGCCATGTTCAGGCCCAGCATCGCGCCCTGCTGGTCGGGCGGGGTGGCGCGCGAGATCAGGGCCGCGATGCAGGGAAACACCAGCGACTGGCCGAAGGCGGTGAAGCCCACGAACAGCGGCACGAAATGGCCGCTGGGCACGAAGGGCGTCATGGCCATCGAGACGCAGATGATCGACAGGCCTGCGGTCAGCACCTTGGGCTCGCCGAATCGACGCGCCAGGCGTCCGGTCAGCACGCCCTGGCCCAGCGAGGCGACGACGCCGATGACGGCGAAGCACAGGCCCACCTGCTGGGGCGTCCAGTTGAACCGCGCCTGGCTCCACAGGCCGAAGGTCGCCTCCATGCCTGAGAAGGCGGCGGTGGAGACGAAGGTGACCAGCAGCACGCGCGACAGCACCGGATGGGCCATGGCGGCCTTCAGCGCCTCGCGCCGGGGCGGCGGGGGCGGGGCGTCCTTGCGCGGCGCGCGGCTCTCGACCACGAACAGGAAGACGCCCAGGGCGGCCGTGGCGGCCAGGCCGGCGGCCACCAGCAGCGGCAGCTGGAAGCCCAGGCGGCCGGCGTCGGGATGGGCCAGCAGGCCGCCCAGCGCCGGGCCGACCACGAAGCCGGCGCCGAAGGCGCTGCCCAGCAGGCCCATGCGCGCGGCCCGCTTTTCGGGCGGGGTGACGTCGGCCATGTAGCCCTGAATCGTCGAGATGTTGCCGCTGGCCGCGCCGCTGAGGAAGCGGATGACGAAGGCCGCCGCGATGGTGGGCGCGAAGGCCAGGGCCAAATAGGCGGCGGTGTTGCCCAGGATGGTGACGATCAGCACGGGCCGCCGGCCGATGCGGTCGGACAGCCGCCCCCAGAACGGCTCGGCCAGGAACTGGCCCAGCGAATAGGCCGAGAACAGCGCCGTCACCTGCCAGGGGCTGGCGTTCAGCGCCTTGGCGTAGAAGGGCAGCAGCGGGATCACCAGGCCGAACCCGACCAGGTTGATGAACACCACCAGCAGCAGGACGTAGAGGGCGCGGGAACTGTGGACGGGCGCCGGCGGGGCGGCCGGAGCAGCGGACATGGACATGACGGGAACCTTCGAGGCGGCTCCTCTACGCCCGATGGTCCGAAAAAGCGACTGAAATTTCAGTTTCCGGGTGCGGAGGATCGGCGTGGGGCTGGCGCGCTCCATTCTCTCACCTCCCGTCATTCCCGCCCTTGTGGCGGGAATGACGGGAGGTGAGAGGAGGCTGGCGAGAAAGGCGGGATGGACCAGTTGATGTCCTTTTCTGTCCGCTCTTCGTCCGGCAAGCGCCTTATCCGCCTTGAAGCGAGCCCCTAGCTTGCGCCATCCTTCACGCCACGGAGACGCAAGAATGTCCGCCGCCACCGCCCTGATCGTCGTCGACGCCCAGGATTCCTTTCGCCAGCGCGCCTCGTGGGACCCCAAGGTCGCCGGCGTCTACCTGGAGCGCCAGCAGGCGCTGATCGACGGCGCCAAGGCCAGGGACCTGCCGGTCGTGCAGATCCTGCACGTCGAGGCCGAGGGGATCTTCAGCCTGGCCTCGGGCCACGTGCGCACCGTCGAGGGCCTGTCGCTGGAACCCGACGTCGTCTTCCACAAGCCCAGCCACAGCGCCCTGGTCGGCACCGGCCTCCTGGTCTGGCTGATCCAGAACCGCATCGGCAGGGTGATCGTCAGCGGCATCCGCACCGAGCAGTGCTGCGAGACCACCACCCGCCACGCCTCGGACCTCGGCTTTTCCGTCGACTACGTCACCGAGGCCACCCTGACCTTCGACATGACCGATCGCCACGGGCGGGTGTTCACCGTCGACGAGATCAAGGCCCGCACTGAGCTTGTCCTGCACGAGCGCTTCGCCCGCATCGCCACCGTGGAGGAGGCCCTGGACGCCGCATGACCGACGCCTCGCCCGCCGTCATTCCCGTCTATGTCGTCCTGCCGCCGCGCACCCTGCTGCTCGACGTGGCCGGACCCATGGAGGTGCTGCGGCGGGCGGCGATGGAGCCCGGCTCGCCGGGCTTCGTGGTCGTCTATCTCGCCGCCCGGCCGACCATCGACAGTTCGATCGGTCTTTCGCTGGCGGGCCTGTCGCCGCTGCCCGAGGGCTTGCCCGACGGCGCGATGGTCATCGTCTCGGGCAATGTCGACCAGGTGCTGGGCGGTCCTGGCCCGACGGACGGCGACGCCGCCGACGAGGACGCCATCGTCGCCTGGCTGGCGCGCGTGGTGCGGCCGGGCGTGACCCTGGCCTGCATCTGCTCGGGCGCGTTGCTGGCGGCGCGGGCGGGGCTGCTGGCCGGCAGGGCCTGCACAACCCATCATGTCTGTATCGAGGACCTGACGCGCCTGGCGCCCAGCGCCCGGGTGCTGGAGGACCGATTGTTCGTCGAGGACGGCGAGCGGCTGACCAGCGCCGGGGTCACCTCGGGCGTTGATTTGATGCTGCACGTGATCGCCCGGCTGCGCGGCCCGGGGCTGGCGGTGTCGATCGCCCGCCAGATGGTGGTCTATCTGCGCCGGGGACCGGCCGATCCGCAGCTGTCGCCCTGGCTGGAAGGCCGCAACCACGTACACCCCGCCGTCCACCGCGTGCAGGACGCCGTCGCCGCCGATCCGGCCCGCGACTGGAGCCTGGAGGCGCTGGCCGGCCTGGCCGCGGCCAGTCCGCGCCACCTGTCGCGCCTGTTCAACGCCCATGCTGGCATGAGCCTGACCGACTACGTCAACCGACTGCGCCTGGCCCTGGCCAGCCAGATGCTGTCGGCGACGCGGCTCGACATGGAGAGCGTCGCCGAGCGGTCGGGTTTCGCCTCGACCCGCCAGCTGCGCCGGGTCTGGCGACGCCATCACCCCACGCCGCCAGCGGCGGCGCGGGGGCGGGCCTAGCCGGGTCAGTTCGGCGGGTTGTGCTTTTCGACGAAGGTGACGGTCTCGGTCAGCATCCGCTGGCGGGTGGCTTCGCGCGACAGCCAGTGGTCCTCGTTGTCGAGGGGAACGAGCGTGTAGGGCTTGCCCGCGGCCTTCAAGGCCTCGGCCATGCGCGTGCTCTGGTCATAGGGAACGACGGTGTCGTCGCGGCCGTGCATCAGCAGGATCGGCGCGTCGGCCTTGGCCGCCAGGCGGGCCGGCGAGCGGGCGACCGCCAGTTCGGGGTTCTTGTCGGCGCCCATGAACCGCCGCCAGTAGCGCAGGCCCGAACCATCGCCCGACACCTTCTCCTCGGCGAGCATGGCCTTGAGGTCGGAGACCCCGGCCACCGAGACCGCGCAGCGATAGACGCCGGTGTCGATCGTCGCGCCGGCCAGGGCCGCGTAGCCGCCGTAGCTGGCGCCCACGATGCAGACGCGCTTGGGGTCGATGATCCCCTCCTTGGCCAGATGGCGCACGCCGTCCGACAGGTCGGTCTGCATCTTTCCGCCCCACTCGCCGAAGCCGGCGTCGCGGAAGGCCACGTCCTTGTGGTCGGAGCCGCGGAAGTTCACCCGCAGGACGGCGTAGCCGCGCGAGGCCAGGCCCTGACTCCACCAGTCGAAGCCCGGCTCGTCGTGCGCTTCCGGACCGCCGTGGGGCAGCACGATCAGGGGCAGGGCCTTGGCCTGGCGGCCGCGGGGCAGGGTCAGATAGCCGTCGAGGTCCAGGCCGTCGGCGGCCTTGAACGTCACGCGGCTCACCTCGGAAAGATCCTCGGGCTCGAGGTCGGGATAGGCGACGCCGACCGCCAGCGCCGTCGGCTCGTCGCCGCGGAAGTCGACCACGTGATAGGAGCCGGCGTCGACAGAGGTCTCAACGCGGACCAGCAGGCGCTTCATGTCGGCGTCGAAGTCGACCAGTTGCAGCCGGCTGTCGGGGAACAGGCCCAGCACCGCGCCCCAGCGCTCGGCCAGGGTCCGATCGTAGAACGCATAGCGGGGATCGTCGCCGCCGTAGCCCAGGGCGACCAGGGCCTGGGTCTTGCGGTGGAAGAAGATGGAGGCCGGATCCGGCGGCGACTTCAGCGGCGTCAGGGTTCCGGCCTGGTCCAGTTCGGCCAGGCCGGTGCGGCCGTCGGCGTCGCGGCGGGTGATCAGGAACTTGGCGCCGTCGCGGCCCAGGCCGATCAGGTGCGTGCGGCCGATGCTGCTTTCGGCGCTATAGATGGTCTTCCAGGCCCGACCCTTGCCGGCCTCGACCTTGAACGCGCCCTCGTCGGCGTCGTACACGCCGCGGCCTATGATCTCGCCCTCGGGCGAGATGATCCAGTCGCGGACCTTGCGGCTGGCGATGTAGGACATCGACACCCTGCCGTTGGCGGGGTCGATGCCGAACATGACCACCTCCATCTGGCCGGTGTTGATGGCCGAGTCGAAGTAGACGGTCGAATGATCGCCGTACTCGCGGACCACCGGGCGGTGGCGGGCGCCGCCCGGCGTGCTGCGCTGGGGCTTGAGCAGGAGCGAGACCTTGCCGGTCTTGACGTCCAGCACCTGGGGCTGTTCCCACTCGATCAGGTCGACGCCGTAGCGGTAGAGGCCGGCGGTCGTGGACGTCAGCACGATGACCGACTGGTCGCCGGCCCAGTCTATGCCGCGGACCTTGGTCGCGCCCAGCCGAGCGGTGGCGACCGGCTTGCCGCTCTTGATGTCGAAGGCCACGACCCGGCGCTCGTCGCGCACCTCGGCCACGAAAGCCAGCCGCTCGCCGTTGCTCGACAGCGCCACTTCGGAAATGGCCGGCAGGCGGCCGTAGGCGTCCAGCGGCGCGGCCTGGGCGCCGCCGCTCAGCAAGGCCGCGAACGCCGCGGCCGCAATCCAGATACGCAAGTGTGTAGTCCCCCGATCAACCGACGCGATCATAAAGCTCCGGCGAGCCGGCGTCGATGAGGCTGATCGGGGGAGGGGCTCAGTTCGGTGGATTGTGCTTTTCGATGAAGGCGGCGGTCTCGACCAGCATGCGCTGGCGGCTGGCGCCGCGCGACAGCCAGTGGTCCTCGCCGTCCAGGGTGACGAACTGCACGGGCTTGCCGGCCTTGGTCAGGGCGTCCGCCATGATCTTGCTCTGCACGTAGGGAACGATGGTGTCGTCCTTGCCGTGGATCAGCAGCACGGGGATGTCGGCCTTGGCCGCCAGCTTGGCGGGCGAGATCGCCGCCAGGTCGGGGTCGCGCACGCCCTCCGCACCCATGAAGCGCAGCCAGTAGCGCATGGCGGCGTTGTTGGCGGTGGCGTAGCGCTCCTGGTTGTCGACCAGCATGCGCTTGAGGTCGGACGGGCCGGCCACCGACACCGCGCAGCGATAGACGCCGGTGTCGATCGTCGCCCCGGCCAGGGCCGCGTAGCCGCCGTAGCTGGCGCCCACGACGCACACGCGCTTGGGATCGATCAGGCCTTCCTTGGCCAGGTAGCGCACGCCGTCCGACAGGTCGGTCTGCATCTTCTTGCCCCACTCGCCGAAGCCGGCGCGGACGAAGTCGTGGCCGAAGCCCTCGGAGCCGCGGAAATTGGGCTGCAGAACGGCGTAGCCGCGCGAGGCCAGGCCCTGGCTCCACCAGTCGAAGCCGGGGCTGTCGCGACCTTCCGGGCCGCCGTGCGGCAGCACGATCAGCGGCAGGTTCTTGGCCGGCTTGCCCTTGGGCAGGGTGAGGTAGCCGGTGATCTCCAGGCCGTCGGCGGCCTTGTACTTCACCGGGCGGACCTCGCTGATGTCGGCGGCGGCGAGCTTGGAATAGGATTCGCCCAGCCAGCTGGCGCTCTTGGCGTCGAGGTCGATCAGCGCGTAGGCCGGGCCGTCGGTGGGCGAGTCGACCAGCACCACGATCTTGCGGCGGTCGTCGGACCAGGAGGCCAGGGAGACGCGGTCGCCCGGGAAGGCCTTCTGCACGGCTTTCCAGGCGCTTTCATTCTTGGCGTCGTAGAACTGATAGCGCAGGTCGTCGCCCACCAGGGTGACGCCGCCGATCAGGGCGCCGGTGGCCGGGTCGCGGATCAGGCCGTCGAACGGGCGCTCCATCGGCAGGTCGGCATGCGCGCCGCCCTGGCCGTACTCGCGATAGACGGTCGAGCCGTCGGCGTCGTTCATCGCCACCAGCACGCTCTTGCCGTCGCGGCCCAGGCCCGAGACGCCGTAGGAGCCCATCGGGCTGGTCGCCTGGTCGACCACGATCCAGCCGCGAGGGCCCTTGATGCGCAGCGACCACACGCCCTTGGACTGGTCGTACTGCGATTGGGCCAGGGGCACGCCGTCGCCGTCCACCAGCCAGTCGTCGGTGTCTTCCGACCGGGCCTCGATCATCTTGGTGCGACCCTTGTCGAGATTGACCGCGAACAGGGTCACCCGCCCGCGGTTGTCGACGAAGTAGACGCCCTGGACGAAGGCGGTCAGGTCGCCGTCGACCTTGCGCACCATGGCCGGGCCGTAGACCACGTTCATGGCACCGGCCTGGTTGTCCAGCAGAAGCACCTGCTTCTTCTTGGCGATGTCGTAGCTGATGGTCATCCAGTACTCGCGCTTTGGCCCTTCCAGGCCGCGCACGAGGGCGGTGGTCGAGGTGGTGACCAGCAGGTGGCGCGAGCCGGCCCACTGCACCCAGCGCAGCTTCTCCTTGCCCAGGCGCAGGACGTTGACGACGCTCTTGTCGCTGACCTTGTGGATCGAGACGACCCGATCCTCGGTCGACAGGGTCGAGGACACCGCCAGCAGCGTCCCGTCCGGAGAGATCGTCACGTCGTCGATGTCCGGCAGGCGGCCATAGACTTCCAGCGGCGCGGCCTGGGCCGCTCCGAAACTCAACGCGGCCGCCGTCAGGATGGCCGCTCCCACTTTACGAAGCACGTCGATATCCCCCGATCTCGTCGCGTGATCTTTAGCTTGACCGCAATGTACGGTCGAGGGGGGATCAGCCGCGCGTACGGATCCAGCCGGTCAGCGACAGGCGCGGCGCGGCGGCGTGCGGGGTGACGTAGCTGACGGCGTGCTTCTGCGGCACGCGGAAGATGTTGAGGGCGTTGAAGCTGGGCGTGTAGCCTTCGGCCACGTGGCCGTCGCCGTCGAGGAAAAGCAGCAGGCCGCCCCAGTCGCTGCGCCACTGCGGCGTCAGGTTCAGGACATAGGCGTAGAGGCGGTTCTTGCCGTCGGCGTGGTCGTCGTGCTCGGTCAGGAAGTGGCCGGGACGATAGCGGGTGGCCTGGCAGTCGCAGTACTCGGGGCGGGGATCGCCCGTCAGCTCGCGCACGAAGTCCAGAAAGGCCTCGCCGTTCAGCAGGTCGTAGGCGGCCTCCAGCAGGCGGCCCTCGCGGCGGCCGGCCTCGACCTCGTCGCTGACCCGGAAATTGTCGAATCGAAAGCCGAAGCCGGCGCGGGTCTCCTCGGCGACCTGACGGTCCAGCGCGGCGTCGTCGGCCGCCGACAGGGCGCCAGGGCCGTCGAGCGGCAGGGTCCAGAGCTTCTTGTCGACGCCGACAACCCCGCTCCAGGGCGTGTCCAGCGTCAGGGCCGCGTGCAGGCGCGCGGCCGAGTCGGCGGTCAGGACGCCCGGCACGTGCAGCCGGCCGCTGGCGGCGAAGGCTTCGCGCCAGGCCTTCGGCGTCAGGCCGGGATCCAGGGAGAGGGGGGCTTGCTTGGACATGGACGGTAACCGGAAACGAAAAACGCCCCGGCGAGGCCGGGGCGTCTTCGAAGATAGGGCCTAAGCTTAGCGGGGCGCCAGGATCATGATCATCTGGCGGCCTTCCATGCGAGGCTCGTACTCGACCTTGGCGACTTCGTCGAAGTCGGCCTTGACCTGCTGCAGCAGCTTCATGCCGAGTTCCGGGTGCGCCATTTCACGACCGCGGAAGCGCAGGGTGACCTTCACCTTGTCGCCTTCCTCGAAGAAGCGGAACATCGACTTGGCCTTAACGTCATAGTCGTGCTTGTCGATGTTCGGGCGGAGTTTGATCTCCTTGAGCTCGACCACCTTCTGACGCTTGCGGGCCTCGTTCTTCTTCTTCTGCTCCTGGAACTTGAACTTGCCGTAGTCCAGGATCTTGCAGACGGGCGGGTTCGCGTTCGGAACGATCTCGACCAGGTCCAGGCCAGCTTCCTCGGCCGCTTCCAGCGCGGCGGAAGTCGGCATCTCGCCTTGCTTCTCGCCGTTCTGGTCGATCAGCAGCACGCGGGGGACGCGGATTTCATCGTTGATACGCGGTCCATCCTTGACGGGCGGCGCTTGCATGGGACGGCGAATAGGGGCGGCTCCGGAATTGTTGTAGAGGATTTCGCGCGGCGCCCATGGGGCGTCGCGTTGAGATGATATATGACGCTAGACACGGACGCTATCAAGCGTCCGACGCGACAAGAGCGCTCCACGCGGCCGAGGATCGGCGGCGGAAGGGGCGACAGGGCGGAAACGCGATCGGGACGGGCGGCCGTTTCCCATCCCTCCAGACGACGATTCGACGCCCTTGAACGCCGCCGCCGCCACCATTCCGCCCATGCCCGCCACGCGCCACACGCCCATCGAAGACGTTCATGCGCTGCTGATCGGCACGAGCTTCATCGCCGTGGGCCTGACCCTGTTGAAGACCGCCGGCCTGGTGACCGGCGGCATCGCCGGGATCGCGCTGATCGTCTCCTATCTCGGCGGCTGGCCGGTGGGGGTGGTCTTCTTCGTCCTGAACCTGCCGTTCTACGTCTTCGCCCAGCGCGCCCTGGGCTGGATGTTCATGCTCAAGACCCTGGCGGTGAACGTGGCTCTGACCAGCCTGACCCTGGCCCTGCCGTACTGGCTGAAGCTGAAGGACGTCGACCCGGTCTTCGCGGCGGTGTTCGGCGGCACGATCATCGGCATGGGCATTCTCGCCCTGGCCCGCCACCGCGCCTCGGTAGGCGGCATCGGGGTGCTGGGCCTGTGGCTGCAGGAAAAGCACGGGATCAGCGCCGGCAAGGTCCAGATGGGGACCGACGTGCTGGTGGTGGGCGCGGCCTTCATGGTCGTCAGTCTCGACAAGCTCCTGCTGTCGGTCCTGTCGGCGGTGGCGCTCAGCGTCGTCATCATCGCCAACCACAAGCCGGGCCGCTACGCCGGCTATTGACGGCGGTGTTCATTTGCCCCTCCGGGGCCAAGCTGGCATACGACGCGCGACGTAGCGCTCGTTAGCGCTACCAGGAGTTTTGCATGACCCGTCCCGTCCTGGCGACCACCCGCGCCCGCGTCGAACTGCTGCCCGAGGTGGGCGGTTCGATCGGCCGTTTCGTGTTCGACGGCCGCGACATCCTGCGCCCGACGCCGGACGGCGCGATCGACGCCCTGAACGTCGGCTGCTTTCCGCTGGTCCCGTTCTGCAACCGCATCCCGAACGGCCGCTTCGCCTTTGAGGGGCGCGACGTCGCCCTGGCCCCGAACCTGGCCGGCCATCCGCACCCTCTGCACGGCCAGGGCTGGCGCGCGGCCTGGACAGTGACGGGGCTGTCCGACACCCGCGCCGTCCTGACCTACGACCACGCGCCGTCCGACTGGCCGTGGGCCTACCGCGCCGAGCAGATCCTCGTGCTGTCGGACGAGGGCCTGCGCATCGAACTGTCGGTGACCAACACCGGGACCGAGGTCATGCCCGCCGGCCTTGGCCTGCATCCCTATTTCGCCGCCCGCCCGGGCGAGAGCCTGAAGATGGACGTCGACGGCGTCTGGATGGTCGACGCCGACGTCCTGCCCACGGTCCACCACCAGGGAGCCTGGGCGCGCGACTGGACGGTCGGCGCGCCGACCGCCGCAGACACCCTGATCGACAACTGCTGGACCGGTTTCGGCGGCACGGCCGTGCTGTCTGCCCCGGAAGGCGGCTCGACGACGATCGCGGCCTCGGACAACTGCCGCTGGGCCCACGTCTATTCGCCGCCGGGGGCCGACTTCGTCTGCGTCGAGCCGACCTCCAGCCGTCCCGATCCGTTCGGCCCCGGGTTCGCCGAAGGCCAGACCGGGATCGTCGCACTGGCCCCGGGCGAGAAGGCGTCGGTCTGGATGACCCTGACGATCGCATGATCGCCGACCTGCTCGATTTGCGCCGGATCAAGGCGCGCTGGACCGACACCGGCTTGAATGGCGCCATGTGCGCCCCTTCGCCCGCCCGTCCGCTGGTGATCATCGTCGAGGCCGACGACGCCCTGCGCGAGGCCTTGGCCTTCGCTCTGGAGACCGAGGGCTACTGGCCGCGCGCCTTCGCCGAGGCGGCCGACGTCCCGCTGGCCGAACTGATCGCCGCCGACTGCCTGGTGCTGGACGTCGACCTGCTGACCCTGGCCTCGCTGCGCGGCAAGGGCGTGCGCACGCCGGCCGTGCTGGTGGCCGAAGGCCCCGTCGACCTGACCGTCACCGACGCCCTGTGGGCGGGCGTGGCCCACAAGCCGCTGATCACCGACGCGCTTAGCGTTCAGGTGAAGAAGGCGGTGGGGGCGTAAAGCCCCCTCAGTCGGGGGAGCCGACAGCTCCCCCAGCGGGGGAGCATCCAGAGCGCCGGCCCAGATCCGGGAGGTGGCCCGGAGGGCCGGAGGGCGCCTAGCGAACCGACAGCGTCATCCGCACCAGGGCGGCCAGGTTGTCGGCGTGCATCTTGCTCATCAGCTTGGCGCGGTAGATCTCGACCGTGCGCGGGCTGATGCCGAGGTCGCGGGCGATGATCTTGTTGGGGTGGCCGGCCACCACGCCGTCCAGCACCTGACGCTCGCGCTCGGACAGGGTTTCCATGCGGGCCAGCACCTGGGCCTGGTCGTCGCTGACCGTGGGCTGGGGAGCCGCCGCAAGGGCGCGCTCCAGCGCCGCCAGGATGCGGGCCTCGGAGAACGGCTTTTCGATGAAATCGACGACGCCGTCGCGCATGGCTTCCACCGCCATCGGGATGTCGCCGTGGCCGGTGATCATCACCACCGGCAGGCCCGAGCCCTCGGCCTTCAGGCGGCGCACCAGTTCCTGGCCGGTCATGCCGGGCATGCGCACGTCGGTGATCACGCAGCCGGGCTCGGCCTCGGGCAGCTCGGTCAGGAAGGCCAGGGCGCTGGCGTAGGTGCGCACGCGGAAGTCGGCCGTCTCCAGCAGGAAGGCCAGGGAGTCGCGGGCGTCGGCGTCGTCGTCGACCACGTGCACAACGGCGTCGCTCATCAAATCGTCTCCTGGTCGGCTGCAGGCGTGCGGGTCTTGGAGGGGCCTGGGGCGGGCGGCAGGGTGAAGCGGAACACCGTGCCGCCGTCCGGATTGGCGTCGGCCCAGATGCGGCCGCCGTGGGCCTCGATGATCGAGCGCGAGATCGACAGGCCCACGCCCATGCCCTCGGCCTTGGTGGTCATGAACGGCTGGAACAGGCGCTCGCGGAACTCGTCGTCGACGCCGGCGCCGGTGTCGGCCACGGCCACCTCGATCGTCCCGTCATCCAGCCGCCGGCTGGCCACCGACAGACGCCTCACGGGCTGGCCGTCCATGGCCTCGACGGCGTTGCGGATCAGGTTGACCAGCACCTGCTGGATCTGCACCCGGTCGGCGAACACCGCGTCGCAGGTCTCGTCCAGGGCGATGCGGACCTCGGCCTGGCCTTCGCGCACGCCGATCAGGGCCAGGGCGCGGGCGTCGTCGACCAGTTCCGACAGGCTTTCGATGTCGCGCTCGGTGGCCCCGCGACGCACGAACTCGCGCATGCGGTGGATCACGTCGCCCGCCCGCAGCGCCTGGTCGGAGGCGCGGTCGATGGCGTCGCGCACCTTGGCCTGGTCTTCGGGCCGGCCGCGATCCATCAGCCGGCGCGAGCCGGTCAGCAGGTTGGCGATGGCCGACAGCGGCTGGTTCAGCTCGTGGGCCAGGGTGGTGGCCATCTCGCCCATGGCGGTCAGGCGCGAGACGTGCACCAGTTCGCCCTGCAGTTCCTGCAGGCGGGCCTCGGTGGCGTGGCGCTCGGTCAGATCGCGGATGAAGCCGGTATAGGCGCGGGTCGGACCCTTGGTCTCGCCGACCGCCAGTTCCATGGGGAAGGTCGTGCCGTCGCGGCGCTGGCCGGTGACCACGCGGCCCACGCCGATCACCCGCTTCTCGCCGGTCTGCTCGTAGCGCGCCAGATAGCCGTCGTGGGCGCTCTGGTGCGGTTCGGGCATCAGCATGCTGACGTTTCGGCCCACGGTCTCGGCGGCGGTCCAGCCGAACAGGCGCTCGGCCGCCGGGCTGAACGAGGTCATGATCCCGCGCGGATCGATGACGACCACCGCGTCGGGCACGGTGTCGAGGATCGAGCGCAGGTGGCTGGTCATGGCCACAGTGCGGCGCCGGGCGGCGTGGAACCAGCCGCCGCCGATCGACATGCCCACCCCGATCATCAGGAACACGATGCTCGACACCGCCGTCGCCTGGTCGGGATGCGGCGAGAAGGTCAGGAACCACACGATGGCCGAGGCTACGACCGTCGAGATCAGACCAGGCACGAGGCCGCCGAGCGCTGCGCTGACCAGCACCGACGGCACGAACAGCAGGAAGGCGGCCGGGGCGGCGTAGCGGCTGGGCAAGGCGAAGAAGAGCAGCGCGCAGGCGGCGATCATCGTGGCCGAGGCCAGGAACACGCCGGGGCGAAGCTCGCTGTGCAGCGGGCCGGGAGAGCGCGGGGCGGCGGCCATGGGCCTCAAGACTTCGCCGGTTCGATCATGCGCCGGCTTATAGCCGACCCGGCGGGCGGCGACACCGTTTCCACCGCCATCGCCCGTTCGCAGAGCCTCAGCGGGGCCGGACGGTGACTGACCAGCAACAGGCCTTGCCCGCTGAGGCGCAGCCGCGCGTCCAGCCGCGCCACGACGAGGGCCTCGGTCGTCGGGTCCAGCCCCTCGGTCGGCTCGTCCAGCAGCAGCCAGGGGGCGTCGCGCAGCAGGGCGCGGGCCAGCGACAGGCGCCGGCGCTCGCCGCCCGACAGCCGCTCGCCGGCCTCGCCCAGCCAAGTGTCCAGCCCCTGGGGCAGGGCGCGGACCCGTTCGGCCAGGGCCGCGTCTTCGAGGGCGCCCCACAGGGCCTCGTCCGTGGCGGCCGGAGCGGCCAGCTTCAGGTTCTCGCGCACCGTGCCGGCCAGCAGGGCGGCGTCCTGCGGGGCGTAGGCGAAGGCCGGGCGCAGCGCGGTCGGCGGCAGGGCCGCGCCGTCCTGGCCGTCGAGGGCGAAGGCACCCGCCGGAGCGGGGCGCAGGCCGAGCAACTGCTCCAGCCGGGTGGTCTTGCCGCTACCGGTGGGCCCAGTCAGGGCCAGGCGCGCGCCGGGAGCCAGGTCCAGGCCCTGCAGGCGCAGGGCGGGGCGGCCGACGGAGGAGGGGGCCTCTTTGACGGACGTGTAGCGCAGCAGGGCGTCCAGCCGCTCGCCGGCGGCCTCGGCGGCGCCGTCCTGCTCGAAGGCGCGGGCGATCGGGGCGGCGGCCTCGATGGCCATCACCGCGGCCAGGGCGGCCAGCGCGGCCAGCGGCGCCGAGGCTGGGGAGGCCAGGGCCAACACGGCGGCGATCGCCACGCCGGTCAGCGCGCCTTCCAGCAGGCCGACCAGCCCCTGGGCGCGGGCGGCGCGCACCTTCAGCGCGTCCAGCCGGTCGCCCAGCGCCGCGATGCGGTCCAGCGCGGGACCTTGCGCGCCGTAGACCTTCAGCTCGGGCGCGGCGGCGGCGAAGGCGGCCAGGGCTTCCTTGAGTTCCCCGGCCGCGACCTGGATCGCCGCGCCGGCCGGGGCGCTGAGCCGCCGGGTCAGAAGGCGGGCGAGGATCAGGTGCAGGGCGACGGCGGTCAGGATGGCGAGCGCCGGCCCGATCCCGGCCAGGGCCGACAGCGCCACGGCCATGCCGATCCCGGCGGCCGCGCCCCAGGGCGCGGACAGGCGCACGAAGCGGGTCTCGACGGCGTCGACGTCCTGCACCAGGCGGGCGGCGGCCTCGCCGCGCGAGACAGCCAGGGCCTCGCGGGGCGGAGCGGCGGCCAGGGCGGCGAACAGGCGCGGGCGTATGGCGGCCAGGGCGTCCAGCGCGGCGGCGTGGCTCTGCAGGCGCTCGCCGTAGCGGGCGACGGTGCGCAGGATGGCCAGCAGGCGGATCGTGGCGCTGGGCAGCAGCACGTTGAAGGCCTGGGCCGTCGCCAGCCCGGCCGCTCCGGCCAGGGCCGCGCCGGTGATGAACCATCCCGACAGGCCGAGGAGCGCGGTCGAGCCGGCCCCGACCACGACGGCGGCGGCGGCGGCCAGGATCAGCGGGCCGGCCTGGCGGCGGCGCTGCTCGGCGATCAGTCTGGAAAGCGGGCTCTTGGTCACAGGCGCACCACCTGGTCGGCGACGGCCGCCAGGGCCTCGGAATGGGTGGCGATCAGGGTGGTGCGACCGGCGGCGGCTCGCCGGATCGCCTCGATCATCTGCGCCTCTGCGTCGGCGTCAAGATCGGCTGTCGGCTCGTCCAGCAGCAGGATGGGCGCGGGTTTCAGCAGGGCGCGGGCTATCCCCAAGCGTCGGCGCTCGCCGCCCGACAGGCCGCCGCCGCGTTCGTCCAGCGGCGCGTCGAGCCCGCCGCGGCGGTCGAGCAGGTCGGAGAGGCCGGCGGCGCGGGCGGCGGCCTCGAGGTCTTCCCGCGAGGCGTCGGGCCGGGCCATGGCCAGGTTGTCGGCCAGGGTTCCGGCCAGCAGCAGCGGCGACTGGCCGGCCCAGGCCAGGTCGGCGGCGAAGGCGCCGGCCTCCGAAAGCCTGGCCTCGCCCACCCGCACCTCGCCGGCGGTCAGGGGCGCAAGGCCGGTCAGCAGGTTCAGCAGGGTGGTCTTGCCGCAGCCGCTGGGGCCGAGCAGGGCGGTGATCCGGCCGGCCGGGGCGACCAGGTCGAAGCCTTCGAACACCGCCGCCTCGCCGCCGGGATAGGTCACGCCGACGGCCTCGAAACGGATCTCCGGGGCGGTCGGCAGGTCCAGCGGCGCGGGCGCCGGGGCGGGAACGGGCAGGCGGGCCAGGGTCAGGGCGGCGGACTCGGCGGCCTGGCGGTCGTGATAGGCCGCGGCCAGGCGGCGCATCGGGGCGTAGACCTCCGGCGCCAGGGCCAGGGCGAAGAAGGCCCGCTTCAGGTCCAGCGTCTCGGGGACGGGGAAGGGCAGCAGGCGCAGCAGGTTGAAGCCGCAGTAGACCGCGACCAGCGCCACCGACAGGGCGGCGAAGAACTCCAGCGCCGCCGACGAGAAGAAGGCCACGCGCAGCACCGCCTGGGTGCGGCGCGAAAGGTCCTGGGCGGCCTGGGCCAGGCCCGTCGTCACCCGGGTCTCGGCCTGGAAGGCCAGCACCACCGGCAGGCCGCGCACGCGGTCGAGGAACAGGGCCGACAGCCGCTCCAGGGCCAGGAACTGCCGGCGCGAGGCGTCGGCGGCCGCCATGCCGGCCAGGGCCATGGCGGCGATGAATGGCAGCAGGGTGAAGAGCTGGACGCCCGCACAGACCGGGCTGGCGAGGGCGGTCAGGCCGATCAGCAGCAGCGGCGCGACCGCCGAGGCGCTGCGGGCCGGAGCGAAGCGCGAGAAGTGGCCGTCCAGCGCCTCGACGCCTTCCATCACGGCGGTGACGGCCGCGCCGCCGCGCGGCGCGCCGGGCGCCAGCAGCGAGGCGGCGGCCTGCCGGCGGGCGTGGGCCTTGGCTCGAGCGGCGGCTTGCGCTCCGGCGCGAGTGGCCTTGGCCGCCAGGGCGCCGCGAGCCAGGGCCGAGACCAGCGCCAGGGCCAGGAAGGGCAGGGCCTCGGTCAGGCTGCGGGTCAGGGCGTCGACCCCGAAGGCCAGGCCGGCGGCGAAACCGGCGGCCCCGACGACGTCGGCCAGGCGCCACGCCGAGGCGGCGCGGCTGAACGCGGAGGTTGTCCTGTTCAAGCTTCGCAGCCACGGGCGCGCGAGCGTGAGGATCTCGGTCTCGACGGGGGTCCGAACGGTCATGGCCAGGCTTTAGCGTCTCATTGTGGGAAGGCCTTGATCCGCATCAAAGACCCCTATCGGAAACACGCCTAAGGCGAGATGCTCGTGCGGCGCGACCGATCGCCGTCCGACACCGGAGCTACGCATGGATCCCGCCGTCGTCGATTTATCCCGCCTGCAGTTCGCCCTCACGGCCCTGTACCACTTCCTTTTCGTGCCCCTGACGCTGGGGCTGTCCTTCATGCTGTTCATCATGGAGGCGGTCTACGTCATGACCAAGCGCCCGATCTGGCGCACGGTCACCAAGTTCTGGGGCGCGCTGTTCGGCATCAACTTCGTCCTGGGCGTGGCCACGGGCCTGACCATGGAATTCCAGTTCGGCATGAACTGGTCGTACTACTCGCACTATGTGGGCGACATCTTCGGCGCCCCGCTGGCCATCGAGGGCCTGATGGCCTTCTTCCTGGAAGCGACCTTCGTGGGCCTGATGTTCTTCGGCTGGGACAAGCTGAAGCCTGTGACCCACCTGCTGGTCACCTTCCTGGTGGCCCTGGGCACCAACCTGTCGGCCCTGTGGATCCTGGTCGCCAACGGCTGGATGCAGAACCCGGTCGGCGCGGCCTTCAATCCCGACACGATGCGGATGGAGGTGACCGACTTCAAGGCGGTGATCTTCAACCCCGTGGCCCAGGCCAAGTTCGTGCACACCGTCAGCGCCGGCTACACCATCGCCGCCGTCTTCGTGCTGGGCGTCTCGGCCTTCTACCTGCTCAAGGGCCGGTGGACGGGCGTGGCCAAGCGCTCGATGACCGTCGCGGCCGCCTTCGGCCTGGCTTCGGCCCTGTCGGTCGTCGTCCTGGGCGACGAGAGCGGCTACGCCCTGACCGACAACCAGAAGATGAAGCTGGCCGCGCTGGAGGCCATGTGGGAGACCGAGCCCGCGCCGGCCGGCCTGACCGCCATCGGCATCCCCAGCCTGGCCGATCGCAAGACCCACGCCGAGATCAAGATCCCCTACGTGCTGGGCCTGATCGCCACGCGCAGCGTCGACAAGCCGGTCGAAGGCATCTTCGAACTGGTGGCCACGGCTGAGGATCGCATCGAGCGCGGCGTCGTGGCCTACGACGCGCTGGAGAAGCTGAAGGCTGATCCGCAGGATCTGGCCGCCCGGGGCGTCTTCGAGGCCAACCGCCGAGACCTGGGCTACGCCCTGCTGCTCAAGCGCCACGTCGAGGACCCGCGCACGGCTTCGAAGGAGCTGATCGCCAAGACCGCCTGGGACACCGTGCCCAACGTGCCGGTGATGTTCTGGGCCTTCCGCATCATGGCCGGCACGGGCCTCTTGATGATCGCCCTCTTCGCCACCGCCTTCGTGCTGGTCACCCTGCGCAGGCACGAGACCAAGTGGTTCCTGCGCTTGGCGGTGCTGGCCATCCCGCTGCCCTGGATCGCCACGGAACTGGGCTGGGTGCTGGCCGAGGTCGGGCGTCAGCCCTGGGCCGTGGAAGGGGTCCTGCCCACCTTCCTGGCGCCCTCCAGCCTCAGTGTTCCCCAGCTGATCGCCAGCATCGTCGGCTTCACCCTGCTCTACGGCGCCCTGGCGGTGGTCGAGGTCGGGCTGATCCTGAAGACCATCAAGAAGGGTCCGTTCGCCGAGCAGGACGCCTTCCCCCCGGAATCCGGCGCGCCCGTCGTCGCCGAAGCCGTCGCCTAAAGGAGACCGCTAGATGGAACTCCCCCTCGACTACCCGACCCTTCGCCTGATCTGGTGGGGCCTCCTGGGCGTGCTGCTGATCGGCTTCGCCCTGACCGACGGCTTCGACATGGGCGTCGGCGCCCTCTTGCCCTTCATCGGCCGCAACGATGACGAGCGGCGCACGGTGATCAACACCATCGGCTCGACCTGGGAAGGCAACCAGGTGTGGTTCATCACCGGCGGGGCGGCGATCTTCGCGGCCTGGCCGATGGTGTACGGCGCCAGCTTCTCGGGCTTCTACCTGGCCATGTTCCTGGTGCTGTCGGCGATGATCATGCGGCCCGTGGGCTTCAAGTACCGGTCCAAGCGGCCGGACGCCAAGTGGCGCTCGTTCTGGGACTGGTCGCTGTTCGTCGGCAGCTTCGTGCCGGCCCTGGTGTTCGGCGTCGCCGTCGGCAACGTGTTGCAGGGCGTACCGGTCCACCTCGACAGCGATCTGCGCAGCACCTACCACGGCCACTTCTTCGAGCTGTTCACGCCCTTCACCCTGGTCTGCGGCCTGCTGTCGACCGCGATGCTGGTGCTGCACGGTTCGGCCTGGCTGGCGGTGAAGGCCGAGAAGGGCCCGATCGTCGACCGCGCCCGCAAGTTCGGCCTGGTCGCGGGGATCGCCAGCATCGTGCTGTTCGCGCTGGGCGGCCTGCTTGCCATGCGCCTCGGCTTCCGGCTCGAGGGCGTGGTCGATCCGGCTGGTCCGTCCAACCCGCTGCGGGCCACGGCCGTCGCCGCGCCGGGCGCATGGTTCGACAACTTCGGCCGCTATCCGTGGATGACCATCGCCCCGGTCCTGGGCTTCGTCGGCGCGGCCTTCGCGACCTTCGGCCTTTGGAAGCGACAGGAAGGCCTGGCCTTCGGCGGCTCCTCGGCCTCGGCCGCGGGCATCATCGCCACCAGCGGCCTGTCGATGTTCCCGTTCATCCTGCCCAGCACGGTCGACGCCCACTCCAGCTTCCTAGTCTGGAACGCCTCGTCCAGCCACACGACCCTGTTCATCATGCTGGTCGTGGTGGTGGTGCTGATGCCGGTGGTGCTGGCCTACACCGCCTTCGTCTACCGGGTGCTGTGGGGCCGCACGAGCAGCGCGGCCCTGAAGACCGACCCGGCCCTGTACTGAAGAAAGAGGAGCCTAGATCATGTGGTACTTCACCTGGGTTCTCGGCCTCGGCCTGGCCCTCGCCTTCGGCGTCCTCAACGGCGTCTGGTACGAGTTCAACCTGACCGACGAGGGGGATGCGGGCGCTTCCCAGCCCTGATCCTTCGCGCCTGATCGCCAAAGCCGCCGTCCTCGTTCCCGCGAGGGCGGCGGTTTCGTTTACGGGCATGGTTGAGACCGTCGTGAATCCCGCGCTCTGATCGGCCGACCAGAGCGGGAGACCCCATGGGCGTGAACAGGCGCAAGCTGATGCTCAGCCACGACGGCGTGAAGATCTACCACAGCTGGAAGGGGGCCCGGGCGCTGACCTGGTGGTACGCGCTGGAGCCCGACCACGAGGCCGAGGGCGGCGGGCGCGACTTCGACATCCGCAGGCTGCCGCAGCCCTATCTGGAGGGCCTGGACCTCGACATGGCCCGCGTGGCCGACGCCGCGCAGACGCTCAAGGCCTATGACCGCATGCTCGACGCCCACCGCGAGGTGCTGCGCCGGGCGATCGACGCCGGCCACGACTTCGGCGACAGCGTCGCCAGGGACCACCGAAAGGGCGGCGCCTTGACCTGGCTGCGGCGGGCGTTGGGACGCTAGATCGCCTTCACCGCCTTGGCGTGGTCGCGGATGATGGCCAGCGTCGAGGCGTCGGCGTCGAAGACGCCGAACAGGCCCTGCTCCTCCTGCGGGGGATCGCCGACATAGGAGCGGTCGCCCTTCTTGAACCAGGCGTCGGCGTGCTGGGCGCGGCCCTCGCCGTTCCAGGCCCAGAAGTTGACGCCCGCCGTCGGCCCGCCGGCCTTCATGTCGGCCTCAACCTCGTCGAACACCATCCTGTAGAACCGGTCGCGGAAGGTCACCGGCGAGCCGGGCGCGAAGGCGCGGCCGTCGCGGATCAGACCGAACTCCTCGATGGTCAGCGGCTTGCCCATCGACTTGGCCAGGGCGATGTGGCGGCGGATGTAGTCGCGCGAGCGGGCCGCGCCCGCCTCGTAGGTGGCCGGCTGGTCGGTCATCGAGATCCAGCTCCAGTTGTTGGGCCAGACGTGCAGGGTCAGGTAGTCGATGGCCGGGGTCTTGTGGCTTTCGACCACGCAGGCCTCGCTGCCCAGGCAGCCCATGTCGCCCTCGCTGCCGCTGGAGACCAGGTGGTTGGCGTCGATGGACTTGATGAAGCGGGCGGTGCCGTCGATCCAGGCGTCGTAGGCGGGGCGGTTGGCCTTGCCGAATTCCTCGCTGCCGGCCGGGCGGGGCTCGTTGGCCAGCTGCCAGGCCATGATCGTGGGATCGTCGCGATAGGGCTTGCCGGTGACGGTGCTGGTGCGCCCGACCAGGGTCTTCACATAGTGGCGGAAGAGCGCGTTGGCCTTCTCGTCGGCGTAGAAGCGGGCCGAGTAGTCGGCGAAGGCGGGCCAGGGATGGGCCGGGTCGCCTTGCTGGAACCAGGTCCCGTTGCCGGTCCAGTTCAGATAGGCCGGCATGCCGCCCGACCAGTCCCAGAAGTTGTTGACGTAGATGACGGCCTTCATGCCGCGCTTGGCCATCTCGGCCAGCAGCACGTCCAGGCCCGTCAGCAGGGTCTGGTCGTAGTCCTCGCCCGGGCCGCGGAAGGTGGGGTCCATGGCCACCTTGGCCGGCGAACGCTCGCCCGCGCCCAGGACGCGCAGGTTGGTCACGCCCAGCGACTGCAGCTTGTCGAGCTCACGGGTCAGGCGGGCATGGTCGCCGAAGGCGGCCGGGGCGCCCAGCCAGGCGCCGTACCAGAGGTTGGCGCCGACGAAGCGATACGGCTTGCCGTCCAGGCTGAGGCGGCCTTGCTCGACCTTCACGAAGCCCTTGCGCGCCGCGGCCAGGGTCGGAAGGGCGGCGGAACCCGCCGTCAGGCCGGCCGCGCCGGCGGCCAGGATCGCGCGTCGCGAAAGCATTCCCGGTGTCTCCCCACTTGTGATTTGCGAGGACGTTAGCGGAGCGGGACGGGCGCGGTCCAGCGATTAAATAAAATTGATGAAGTTAATCGGCCTGCCGATGGGGCGGCTTGCCGGCGCGGGCCACGGTCCAGTCGACGATGGCGGTCAGGGCCGATGGCGCGATCGTCTCCTCGATCTGCATGTACTCGCTCGGCGCGCCGGTCCTGGCGGTCTGGAACAGGTGGTTCAGGCCGGGCAGGGGCAGGATCGTCACGTCCTTGGCGCCCGTCAGGGCGGCCTTGATCGCCGGCAGGTTCTGGCTGGCCGAGACCTGGGTGTCCTTCTCGCCGTTGACGGCCAGCACCGGGGTGCGGACCTGACGCAGGTAGTCGGCGGGCGCCAGCGTCAGGAAGGCGCGGTACCAGGGCAGGCTCAGAAGCCGTCCCTGGACCTCGGCCGTGGCGGGCGGCGCGCCCCTCTCGGTGAGCAGGGCGACGACGCGCGGCCCGACCTTGCCGAGATCTGGTTCGCTCAGCGCCACGGTATTGGCTTCGCCGATCAGCCGGGCCTGCTCTTCGGCCTGGGCGGGGGGCGCGCCGCCGGCCAGGGCGATGTCGCGCGACTGGGTCTTCATCACCTCGCTTCCCGGCACGCCGGTTCCGGCCAGCAGCACGACGAAGGCGATCCTCGGATCCTTGGCGGCCACGATGGGGGCGATCAGCCCGCCCTCGCTGTGGCCGATAAGGCCCACGCGATCGGCGTCGATGTCCTTGCGGCCGCGCAGGAAGGCCACGCCGGCCGTCACGTCGGTGGCGAAGTCCAGGCTGGTTGCGGTCTTGAGCTCGCCGCGCTCCGAGCCGCCCACGCCGCGATCATCGACGCGCAGGACGGCCACGCCCCTGCGGGTCAGGGCGTCGGCCAGCACCAGGAACGGCTTGTGTTCGAACAGGGTCTCGTCCCGGTCCTGCGAGCCCGAGCCGGTGATCAGCACGGCGACGGGGAAGGGGCCCTGGCCCTGCGGCAGGGTCAGGGTCCCGGCCAGCTTCAGGCCCGAGGCCGGATTGGCGTAGGACACCTCCTCGGCGCGGTAGGGGAAGGGCGGCTTGGGCGTCTGCGGGCGGTTGGCGGGAACCACCGCCGGCGGCGTGCGGCTCATGGCCAGCGGCAGGCTGGCGCCGTTCTGCAGCCAGTTCCCGGCCAGCGTCTTGCCGTCGGCCGAGAGCTGGCCCTCGAAGGTGGCGGGCAGGATCAGGGTCAGGGTCGCCTTGCCGTCGGCGAAGGCGGCCTTGGCCTTCAGCCCGAGGGCGCCCTGCGCGGGACTGTCGACGCTGGCGGCGCCGTCGGCCTGGACGTGGAACACCAGAGGCAGCTTGTTGGGGCCGGCCTGCAGGTCGCCGTACCAGTCGCCGGCGATCGGCCCGACCTGGGCCAGGGCGACGGCGGGCGCCAGCAGCGCGGCGGCGATCAGGGCTGGCGGCAGGAAACGCATGGCGAAGGCTCCCCGAGAACTGCACCGGAGATTGTGCATGCCGGTGAGCAGCCGTCTACCGCTGCTCCAGCCCGTGCCAGATCCGGGTGACGATCACGCCGTCCGGGTCGGATGCGTAGCGTACGACGTAGGAGCGGCCGCCAAACCGCACGCTCAGCTCGCGCAGGCCTTCGCCCAGATCCCGTCCCCTGTCCGACACCGAGGCGAGACTCGTGAAGGCGCGGTCCAGGGTTTCGACCAGACGCGCCGCCGCCCTTGGGTTCTTTTCGAATAGAAAGTCGTGCAGTCGCTCCACGTCGATCTCGGCCTCAGGCGAAAGATCGACGGGGCGCACGGGCAGTGCGGTTCAGCGATGGCGAGCGCGTAGACGATCGCGCACTTGGGCCCAGGGCACGGTGTTTCCGGTTTCCCTGGCCTTGGCCACGATAGCCCGGTCGATGGCCGGATCGGGGTCGATCGTTCCGGGGGGCAAGTCCTCCAGCCCGGCATCGATCAGCGACCTCGCATAGTCGGCGGCCGACAGGCCAAGCTGGTCCGCCACGGCCTGGAGCCGGGCGGCTTGCTCTTCGTCGATATGGATGTCGAAGCCGTCGGCCATGGGCGAAGAGTCTCGCCCATGGCCGGGGACGTCAAGTCAGAGGTTCAGCAGCGCCGGGTCGCCGCCCTGGGCGGTGATGTTGACGCTGAGCGCGCGCTCGACGGCGAAGCGCAGCAGGGCGTGGGGGCCGCCGGCCTTGGGGCCGGTGCCCGACAGGCCCTCGCCGCCGAACGGCTGCACGCCCACCACCGCGCCGGTCATGGTGCGGTTGACGTAGGCGTTGCCGGCCGGAACCAGGCGCACCACTTCGTCGGCGAAGGCCTGGATGCGCGAGTGCACGCCGAGCGTCAGGCCGTAGCGGCGGGCCGCCAGGGCGCCGGCCACCTGCTCCAGGTCCTCTGGCTTGTAGCGGACCACGTGCAGGATCGGGCCGAACACCTCGCGCTCGAGGAAGTCGGCGGCCGGGATTTCGGCCAGCACCGGACCGAAGAAAGTTCCGCCGGCCGGGGCCTCCAGGGCGTGCAGCACCTTGGCCTCGTGCTTGAGGCGGGCCAGGTGCTTTTCCAGCGCGTCCTTGGCGTCGGCGTCGATCACCGGGCCGACGTCGGTCGAGGCGTCGGCCGGGTCGGCCACCACCAGGGCGTCCATGGCGCCCTTCAGACCCTCGATGATGTGGTCAGCGGTGTCGTGCGGCAGGAACAGCAGGCGCAGGGCCGAGCAGCGCTGGCCGGCCGAACCGAAGGCCGAGACGATCACGTCGTCGATCACCTGTTCGCGCTGCGCCGTCGTGTCGACGAACATGCCGTTCAGGCCGCCGGTCTCGGCGATGAACGGCACGATCGGGCCTTGCCGCTGAGCGAGGGTCTGGTTGATCCGCCAGGCCGTGTCGGTGCCGCCGGTGAAGGCCACGCCGTCCAGGCCCTCATGGGCGGTCAAGGCCGCGCCGACGGTCTCGCCGCGGCCGGGCAGCAGAGCCAGCAGGCGCGGGTCAAGGCCCGCGGCGTGATACAGCTTCACGGCCTCGTAGGCGATGATCGGCGTCTGCTCGGCCGGCTTGGCGACCACGGCGTTGCCGGCGGCCAGGGCCGCGGCGATCTGGCCGGTGAAGATGGCCAGCGGGAAGTTCCACGGGCTGATGCAGACGAAGACGCCGCGACCGGCCAGGCCAAGGGTGTTGGTCTCGCCGACCGGACCCTTCAGCACCTCGGGCTCGCCGAACTGCTTTTCGGCCAGCACCGCGTAGTAGCGGCAGAAGTCGACCGCCTCGCGCACCTCGGCGATGCCGTCCGACAGCGTCTTGCCGGCTTCGCGCGACAGGATGGCGATCAGGCGCTCGATATTGGCTTCCAGGGCGTCGCCCATGGCGCGCAGCACCTTGGCGCGGGCCGGGCCGCCGGCCTGGTCCCAGGCCGGTTGGGCGGCGCGGGCCAGCTTGAAGGCCTTGTCGATCTGCGGCAGCTGGGCTTCCGACACCGCGCCGACCACGCGGCCGGCGTCGACGGGCGAGACCACCGGCAGCGGCGGGCCGCCGGCTTCCATCTTGCCGCCGACCAGCGGGCCCGACTGCAGCGGGGCTGCGTCCAGCACGCTCACCGCCGCCGACAGGCGGTAGCGGTCGGCGCGGGTCGACAGGTCCAGGCCAGCGCTGTTCTTGCGGCCTTCGCCATAGACGTCGATCGGGGGGGGGATCTTGGCGTGACGGTCGGGGTGGGCCTCGACCACGTCGATCGGGTCGGTGACCACCTTCTCGACCGGCACCCGCTCGTCGAGCAGGGCGTGGACGAAGCTGGTGTTGGCGCCGTTCTCCAGCAGGCGGCGCACCAGGTAGGGCAGCAGGTCCTCGTGCCCGCCGACGGGGGCGTAGGCGCGCAGGGTGATGCCGTCATAGAGGTCGTCGGCGGCCTTGTAGAGCGCCTCGCCCATGCCGTGCAGGCGCTGGTGCTCGATCCTGACGCCGGCGTTCTTGGCCATGCGCACCACGGCCGCCAGGGTGTGGGCGTTGTGGGTGGCGAACTGAGCGTAGAGGTGGGGCGCGGCCCCGATCAGGGCCTTGGCGTTGACCAGGTACGACAGGTCGGTGGCGGGCTTGGTCGTGTAGACCGGATAGTCCGGGCGGCCGGCGACCTGGGCGCGCTTGATCTCGCTGTCCCAGTAGGCGCCCTTGACCAGGCGCACCATCAGGCGGCGGCCGGTCTCTTCCGACAGCGCCTTCAGGCGGGCGATCACCTCGCCGCAGCGCTTCTGGTAGGCCTGCACGGCCAGGCCGAGGCCCTTCCACTCCGCCAGGGCCGGCTCGCGGCACAGCTTGTCGAGCAGCTTCAGCGACAGGGCCAGGCGATCGGCCTCTTCAGCGTCGATGGTGAAGTTGATGTCGTACTTGGCGGCGATCAGGGCCAGGCGCAGGGTGCGGGGATAGAGCTCCTCCCACACGCGGTCCTCGTGGGTGGCCTCGTAGCGCGGGCACAGGGCCGACAGCTTCACCGACACGCCGTGACCGGCTTCGGGGCCGGCCCTGTTCGACAGCTTGCCGACCGTCTCGATGGCGTCGGCGTAGGACTTCTCGTAGCGGGCCGCGTCGGCGGCGGTGCGGGCGCCTTCGCCCAGCATGTCGAACGAGCACATCGTGTCTTCGTTCGCCGCACGCTTGATGGCCGCCTCGATGGTGCGGCCCAGGACGAACTGTTCGCCCATGATGCGGATGGCCTGGCCCACGGCGGCGCGGATGACCGGCTCGCCCAGGCGGCCGGCGATCTTTTTGATAAACGCCGGCAGGTCCTTCTGCGCCTCATCGTCGGGCTCGACGATCTTGCCGGTCAGCATCAGGCCCCAGGTCGAGGCGTTGACGAACAGGCTGTCGGAGCCGCCCAGGTGGCTGGCCCAGTCGGCCGAGCCGATCTTCTCGGCGATCAGGCGGTCGCGGGTGTCGTCGTCGGGGGTGCGCAGCAGGGCTTCGGCCAGGCACATCAGGGCCAGGCCCTCGCGGGTGCCCAGGCTGAACTCCTGCAGGAAGCTTTCGACCACGCCCTGCTTGCGGACCGAACGGCGGGCGCCGCGCACCAGGGCCTCGGCCTCGGCGCGGACGGCGGCGCGATCCTCGCTGGACAAGGGGCCCGCGGCCAGCAGGTCGGCGATCACCGCCTTCTCGTCACGGTACTTGCCGTCGTCCAGGGAATCCCAATCGGCCATGATGCGCCTCGCTAATGATTTATCGTCGCTGTAGCCCGGCTATGATCGAAGGTGCTTCGTTTGTTGGCTCTGGCTTCCGTATCCTGTTCGGCGTAAACGTCGAAAAACGTCGTCTGCTCCAGGCGCGCGAAAAGCCCCGCGACAGGGCGTCGCGGCGCGCATGGACGCGGGTCGGCGAACGACAGGTTACGAGGAGCCGGCGGGCTGAGGGAAGGGGAGCACTGGAAGGGACGCGTCTCGGGGGGACTCGCGCGTCCCTTCCGCTCGTCGCCGACGCTGGGGGATGCGTGGCGAGCTTTCCCGCCGAGCGGGAGGTCCTTGGCGAAGCGCGCCGACTGGGGGGAACGGCGTGGGGGAAGCTTCGCTAGGGCGATTGAGGGTGTAGGCCTCTTCGTTCCGAAGGTGCTTTGTTTGTTATCGCTATTTTCAAAATTATCTTCGCTGAAAGTGACGAAAATCCATGTCCGCTCTAGATGACACCGATCGCCGGCTCCTGCGCGTGCTGCAAGCCGACGGCCGGATCACGAACGCCGAGCTGGCCAAGCGCTGCAATCTGTCGCCGGCGGCGACCTTCGACCGGGTGCGGCGCCTGCGCGAGCGCGGCTTCATCACCGGCTACGCGGCCCTGCTGGATCCGGCCAAGGTCGACCGGGCGCTGCTGATCTTCGTCGAGGTGGTGCTGGACCGCACGACCGGCGAGGTGTTCGAGGACTTCGCCGCCGCCATCCGCCGCGCGCCCGAGGTGCTGGAGTGCCACATGGTGGCCGGCGGCTTCGACTATCTGATCAAGGCGCGGGTGCGCGACATGGACGCCTATCGCAGCTTCCTCGGCGACATCCTGGTCAAGATGCCGGGCGTGCGTGAGACCCGCACGTACGCGGTGCTGGAAGAGGTCAAGAGCACGGTGCAACTGCCGCTTTAGCGCAGGCCTAACACTTCCGTATGATTTCGCGCCGGGCCTGGGCGTGGAAACAAGGGGGCGAGGGCCGGCGGGCGTCGCGGGCCGAGGAAGGACCAGGCCTTGGCCAGCCCTGCGCGGATCGCGATCATCGATGACGACACCTCGCTGCGCGAGGCCCTGATCGCGCTGGTGCGGTCGATCGGCCATGTCGGCACGGGGCACGGGTCGGCCGAGGCCTTTCTGGAGTCCGGCGAGGCGCAGGCGGCCGATTGCCTGATCACCGACATCCGTCTGCCCGGCCTCAGCGGCGTGGACCTGGCTCTTCAGCTGCGGGCGGCGGCGATGGGGCCGCCGGTCGTGATCATCACCGCGCGCACCGAGACGGCGCTGCTGGCCAAGGCGGCGCAGAGCGGGGCGCTGTGCGTGCTGCGCAAGCCGTTCGCGGCCGACGACCTGCTCGACTGCCTGGAAAGGGCGCTGGCGGGGCGCTGACACCCGAACGGGGGTTTCCGGCGCGCGGCGGGCCGGTCAGTAAGGCGTGAGGCGAGGGACGCGGGGAGGCGGACCGGGATGGACAGGGACGATGCGTCGATCCTCGACATGGTCGAAGACGGCGTCGTCGTGCGCGACGCGCGGGGCCGGGTGGTCGGCTGGAACGCCGGGGCGCAGGCCCTGTACGGCTTTGCGCGCGACGAGGCCCTCGGCCGCTCGATCCATGACCTGCTCGGCACCCGCCATCCGCTGACCGTCGCCGAGATCGAGCGGCGGTTGCTGGCGGACGGGGCGTGGGAGGGCGAGGTCGCCCGCCTCGCCGCTGACGGCCGGGCGCTTCGCGTGCAGGTGCGCTGGCGGGTCAGGCGCGCCGCAGACGGGGCGGTGCGCGACGTGGTCGAGATCGGCCGCGACCTGGGCGGCCTGGAGCGCGAGGTTCGCGAGGCTCTGGAGACCGAGCACCGCTATCGCAACCTTTTCCACGCCACGGCCGCCTCGTTCTGGGATCTCGACTTCAGCGGCGTGCGGCGGATGCTGGAGGACCTGTTCAACGCCGGCCCCGTCGATCCGCGCGCCTATTTCGCCGCCAACCCGGACTTCCTCCGGGCGGCCATCGACTCCACTCGCGTCGTCGACGTCAACGACAAGACCCTGGAGATGTTCGGGGTGGCGCGCGGGGATCTGGTCGGCGCGTCGATCGGACCGTTCTGGCCCGAAGCCAGTCAGGGGGTGTTCGCCGCCAGCCTGATGGCGGCTATCGCCAACCGCCCCAACTTCGTCGCCGAGACGGTGCTGTCGCGCGCCGACGGGGCCCCGCTGGAGGCCCTGTTGACCGTGGCCTGGCCCACCCAGAACAAGGGCCGGGGCACGGTGCTGGTCGGGGTCATCGACATTTCCGAGCAGGCCGCCGCCCGCCGCGCGCTGGAGAAGGCCCAGGCGGACCTGGCCCATGCCGCGCGGGTGGCGATGCTGGGCGAGCTGACCGCCTCGATCGCCCACGAGGTCAACCAGCCGCTGGCGGCGATCGTCACCAACGGCGAGGCGGGGCTGCGCTGGCTGGGCCGCGCCGAGCCCGACGTCGGCGAGGCCAGGGTGCTCAACACGCGGATGGTCGCCGACGCCCGCCGGGCTGCCGACATCATCGCCCGCATCCGCCAGATGGCCCAGCGCGGCGAGCCGCGCCGCGAGCCGATCGTGATCCCGGAACTGGTCGCGGAAGCCGCCCAGTTCCTTGGCCACGAGATCCAGGGGCGGGGCGCGAGCCTGGTGCTCGACCTGCCGCCAGGCCTGCCCTTGGTCACCGGCGACCGCACCCAGCTGCAGCAGGTGGTGGTCAATCTGGCGATGAACGCCCTGCAGGCCATGGCCGCCGCCGACAGCGTCCGGCGCCAGGTGACCCTGCGCGCTGCCGCGCTGGGCGAGGGGCTGGTGCGGGTCGATGTCGAGGACACCGGACCGGGGATCCCCGCGGCGGCCCTGCCGCATCTGTTCGACAGCTTCTTCACCACCAGGGCCACGGGCATGGGCATGGGCCTGTCGATCTGCCGCTCGATCGTCGAGGCGCACGGCGGGTCCATCGAGGCCCGGAACGTACAAGACGGCGGGGCGATCGTCGGCTTCACCGTCCCCGCCGGAGACGTCGGGGGCGACGACCGGCTCGCGGGGGATCCATGCGCATCTTGACCAAGGCCGCCTATGCCGCGCCCAGCGTCGGCTTCGCCGGGATCAGCCTGCCGCTGTTGATCTTCCTGCCGGCCTTCTATGTGGGCGAGCGCGGATTGCCGGTGGCCGCGGTCGGCGCCGCCTTCGCCATCGTCCGCCTGCTCGACATCGGCTTCGACCCGCTGATCGGCGCGGCCATGGACCGCACGCGCTCGCGCTTTGGCCGCTTCAAGCTGTGGATGGCGCTGGGAGCGCCGCTGCTGCTGGTCAGCGTCTGGAGCCTGTTCATGCCGCCCGCCGGGGCGGGCATGGCCTGGCTGGTCGTCAGCCTGGTCGGGGTCTATGCGGCCTGGTCGATCTGTTTCGTGGCCCAGCTGGGGTGGGGCGTGGCGCTGAGCGGCGACTATGCCGAGCGCAACAGCGTCTTCGGCTGGTGGCAGGCGGCCTATCTGGTCGGCAGCCTGGTGATCTCGGCCCTGCCGATGCTGCCCGGCCTGCGCGGCGATGCGGCCGCCATCGTGCCGGCCATGGGCAGGTTCATCCTGGTCGCCGCGCCCCTGGGCGTGATCCTGGCCCTGCTGCTGGCGCCCGAGCCGCCGTCGGGGCCGCGCCCCAAGGTCGCCCTGGCCGCCTATCTGAAGCTGCTGGTTCGTCCAAGCGTCGCGCGGCTGCTGGCCGTCGACCTGCTGATCGGCATGGCGGTCGCCACCAACGGGGCGATGTTCTTCTTCTACTTCGGGGCCGGACGGGGCCTGTCGACCGCGCAGGCGGCGGTGCTGCTGTTCGCCACCAACGCCGGATCGCTGGCGGGCGTGTGGCTGTGGAGCCGACTGGGCGGGGCGCTGGGCAAGCACAAGGCCGCCATGATCGCCTTCCTGGCCTATGCGGCGCTGCTGGCGGTGGTCCATCTGGCGCCCTTCGGCCCGCTGCCGGCGGGTGCCGCGCTGATGCTGCTGTTCGGGGCCACCCTGTCGGCCGGGCCGGTGTTGGTGCGCTCGATGCTGGCCGACGTCGGCGACGAGGAACGACTGCGGACCGGCGTCGACCACACGGGCCTGCTGTCGGCCCTGTTCGCCAACTCCAACAAGCTGGGCGCGGTCATCGGGCCGGCGGCGGCCTTCGCCGTGCTCGGCGCGGCCGGCTTCCAGGCCAAGGCCGTCGTGCAGCCGCCGGCCGCCCTGGCCGCCATCGCGGCCCTGGCCATCTGGGCTCCGCTGGTCGTGGGGCTGGTCGCCGCCTTCGTCGTGCGCGGCCATGGCCTGACCGCCGAAGCCCACGCCGCCGTCCGCGCCCGGCTGGACCTGGCGGCCGAGGGCGGGGAGGCCGCATGAGCCGACCGCCCGCCGTCCACGTCATCGACGACGACGCCTCGCTGCGCGGCGGGCTGGAGAGCCTGTTCCGCTCGGTGGGGCTGGACGCGCGCGGCTACGGCTCGGCCCAGCAGTTCCTGGAAGCCGATGTCGGCGACACGCCCGGCTGCCTGGTGCTGGACGTGCGGCTGCCGGGCCTCAGCGGCCTCGACTTCCAGGCCCGCCTGGAAGCCCTGGGCGTGCGCCTGCCGGTGGTGCTGATGACCGGCCACGGTGACATCCCGATGAGCGTGCAGGCCATGAAGGCCGGGGCCGTCGACTTCCTGGCCAAGCCGTTCCGCGAGCAGGACATGCTGGACGCGGTCAACACCGCCCTCGAACGCGACGCCGCCCGCCGCGCCGGGGACGCCGATGTGGTGGCCCTGCGCGCGGCCTATGCCAGCCTCAGCCCGCGCGAACGCCAGATCATGGCCCTGGCCACGACCGGCCGCATGAACAAGCAGATCGCCCACGACCTGTCGCTGAGCGAGGTGACGGTGAAGATCCATCGCGGCTCGGTGATGCGGAAGATGGCGGCCCGCACCTTCGCCGATCTGGTGCGGATGGCCGACGCCCTGGGGCTGGGCTAGACTGGGGTCCATGATCCACGACCTGCCCATCGGCCTGGCGCTGCGCCGCTTCCGACGGCTGAACGCCGTCAAGCAGGGCGCCGTGGCCGATCTGCTGGCCGTTTCGCAGGGCACGGTGTCGCGCTGGGAGAGCGGCGAGCACGAGCCCGACGAGGCCCATCGCGAGCGGATCGCGGCCCTGATCGCGGCGAAGGCCGGCGAGGACAGCGACGCGGCGATCCGGCGGCTGGTCGAGACCTCGTCCCAGGCCGTGCACCTGGTCTGCGACGCCACCCATCGCCTGCTGGCCGCCTCGCCCTCGCGGCTGGCCTCGTGGCGGGTGGACGCCAGCGACTATCTGGGAGACTCGCTGTGGCGCTTCGCCAGTCCCGAGATCGCCTCGGCCGAGGCGGGGCTGGCGCGGTCGGGCTGGTTCGAGCGGCCCTACCAGCAGGTGCGCTTCCAGACCGGCGGCAACCATAGCCCCGAGATCCCGGTCGTGCCGGGTCTTCTGCAATGGGAGACGATCCCGCTCGCCGACGGCCGCGTTGGCCGCCTGACCACCACCATCGACTGACGCTCTTCGTACGCGTGGGCCCCCACGCATAAGTTTTTCGTGTCGCGCGAGGGCGCATCGGTCTAGGGGCGGCGCCATGCTGCGTTCCTGGTCCAACATCATCGCCCTGTGGCTCATCGGCGTGCTGGCCGCCGCCCAGCTTCCCAAGATCGCCGTGCTGGTTCCGGTGCTGCGCCAGCAGCTGGACCTGTCGCTGGCCCAGGCTGGCCTTTTGGTGTCGCTGCTGGAGATCGGCGGAGCCACCCTGGGCATCGCTGCGGGCCTGGCTCTCGGCCGGTTCGGCGGCCGCCGCTTCATGGCCATGGGCCTGGTTGGCCTGCTGGCGGCCAGCCTGGTCGAGGCCTTCGCGCCCAATGTCGCCGTGCTGTTCGCCGCCCGGGCGCTGGAGGGCGTGGCCTATCTGCTGGTGGTCATCGCCGCCCCGACCATGATCGCCGCCATCGCCTCGGACAAGGCGCGGGGGCCGGCCCTGGCGCTGTGGAGCACCTTCGTGGCCGTGGGCGTCGCCGTCGGCAGCGGCGTCACCGGTTTCGCCATGGCGGTCAGCGGTCCGCGCGGGGCGATGCTGCTGTGGGCGGTGCTGTGCGCGCTGGGCCTGCTGGTCGCTCTGCGCCAGCCCAAGGGCCTGTCGGACGGCGCCCGCATCGCCCTGCCGCCGCCGGCCGCCTGGGTGCTGACCTTCGGCTTTGGGCTCTACACCGTCTTCATCTGCGCCCTGACCATGCTGCTGCCCAGCTTCCTGATCGAGAAGGCCGGGGCGGGCGTGGCTGGGGCCAGCATCGCCACGGGCCTGGTCTCGCTGGCCGCCCTGCCGGGCTCGGCGATCGCCATCCGCATCCTGCACGCTGGCGCGCTGGACCGCCGCCGCCTGACCCTGGTGGTGGTTCCCGCCCTGCTGGCCACGGCCGCGGTCGCGCCCTTCGTCTTCCTGTCGGCCAAGGCCCTTCTGGTGGCCGCCGTCGCCTTCCTGGTGGTGCTGCTGAGCGGCGTCGCCTCGCCGCTGGTCTTCGCCCGCCTGCCGGCCCTGGCCGGCGGAACCGACGGCCCGCGCATCGCCGCCGCCAACGGCCTGCTGACCCAGTTCGGAGCCGGCGGCGCGCTGATCGGCCCGCCCCTGGGCGGCCTGGTCGTCGGCCGGTTCGGCTGGGAGGCCCTGGGCGTCGTCATCGCCGTGCTGGCCGTGGCCATGCTGGCGGCGATGCTTGCGGCCGAAGGGATGGCGCGGAAGGCGGACGGCCCCGCTTCGGCCTAGGCCTTCGGAGCGGCTCGCCTGCGGCGACGCTCGTCCCAGGCCAGCAACAGGACCGCGACGGCCGAGAAGAAGATCGGACCGCCGATGGCCACGGAGATGGCGTCGTCCAGGTCTTCGCCCGGCGACAGGTCGCTGCGTTCGGGCGCGTCGGGCAGACGCCAGACGGGGAGGGGATCTCCGACCTTCATGGCCTCGCAGACGCCGGCGGGCTGGTCCGTGCCCGAGTAGGTTCGCCCCTCCAGCTCGTAGGCATAGTCGACGGCGCCGCGATTGTCGCAGGTCGTGGCGGTCACGCGCCCCTCGACGCGGACGGCGTCTTGCAGGAACCGCTGGGCGGGAACGACCTCAAGCAGCCACAGTCCGCCCGCCCCGACGACCGCCAGGGTCACGAAGACGAGCAGCTTGGACAGGAGCCGATCACCGCTGCCGACCTTGGCTTGCGCTTCCATCATTCCGCCCTGATAGCAGGCGCGCATGAAAAAGCCGCCCAGGTTTCCCCGGGCGGCTCCTTATTCAGTGCTGGCGAAAGCCTTAGTGGCTGTCGCGCGGCAGGCCCTTGGTCTGGGCGATGCGCTGGTACTTCACGGCCGGTTCCAGCACCGCGCCGGTCTCCATCTGGCCGACGATGGCGCGCTGGATCTCCTGCCACGGGGTCTGGCTTTCCGGATACTGGTAGCCGCCGGCGGCTTCGAGGGCCTTGCGGCGCTCGGCCACTTCCTCGGGGCTGATCAGCACGTCGACGCGCGACTTGCGCAGGTCGAAGCGCACGCGGTCGCCGGTCTTCAGCAGGGCCAGGCCGCCGCCGACGGCGGCTTCCGGCGAGGCGTTGAGGATCGACGGCGAACCCGAGGTGCCCGACTGGCGGCCGTCGCCGATGCAGGGCAGCTGCTTGACGCCGCGCTTGATCAGGTAGTCGGGGGCCCGCATGTTCACCACCTCGGCCGAGCCGGGGTAGCCGACGGGGCCGGCGCCCCGCATGAACATGATCGAGTTCTCGGTGATGCCGACCGACGGGTCGTCGATGCGATGGTGATAGTCTTCGGGACCATCGAACACCACGGCGTCGCCGACGAAGGCGTCCGGGTCTTCGGGGTTCGACAGGTAGCGGTCGCGGAACTCGCCCGAGATCACGCTGGTCTTCATGATCGCCGAGTTGAACAGGTTGCCGCGCATCACGACGAAGCCGGCGCGCTCGACCAGCGGGTTGTCGAAGGTGCGGATGACGTCGGCGTCCTCGATGGTCGCGTCGCGGCAGGCGTCGCCCATGGTCTGGCCCGAGACGGTCATGGCGTCTTCGTGGATCAGGCCCTGCTTGATCAGCTGGGCGGTGACCGCCGGAACGCCGCCGGCGTGGTAGTAGTCTTCGCCCAGGTACTTGCCGGCCGGCTGCAGGTTGA
The DNA here is from genome assembly GCF_011043625.1 of Caulobacter sp. 602-2. GTDB lineage: Bacteria > Pseudomonadota > Alphaproteobacteria > Caulobacterales > Caulobacteraceae > Caulobacter. The sequence continues at coordinate 199,049 of NZ_JAAKGT010000003.1, read as the reverse complement.
CCAGCAGCGGCACGTCCTCGCCCTTCTCCTGCCAGTCGTCGACGGTCAGCTCGACGCCGATGTGGCGGGCCAGGGCGTTCAGGTGGATCGGGGCGTTGGTCGAGCCGCCGATGGCCGAGTTGACGACGATGGCGTTGAGGAACGCTTCGCGGGTCAGGATGTCGGACGGCTTGAGGTCTTCCTTGACCATGTCGACGATGCGCAGGCCGGTCAGGTAGGCGTTTTCCTGGCGGTCGCGATAGGGCGCCGGGATCGCGGCCGAGCCGGTGAGCGACATGCCCAGCGCCTCGGTCAGCGAGTTCATCGTCGTGGCCGTGCCCATGGTGTTGCAGAAGCCGGTCGACGGGGCCGACGAGGCGACCAGCTTGATGAAGCCGGCGTTGTCGATCTCGCCGGCGGCCAGCATCTCGCGGGCCTTCCAGACGATGGTGCCCGAGCCGGTGCGCTCACCCTTGTACCAGCCGTTCAGCATCGGGCCGACCGACAGGGCGATGGCCGGGATGTTGACCGTTGCGGCGGCCATCAGGCAGGCCGGGGTGGTCTTGTCGCAGCCGATGGTCAGCACGACGCCGTCGATTGGGTAGCCGTACAGGGTCTCGACCAGGCCCAGGTACGACAGGTTGCGGTCGAGGCCCGCGGTCGGGCGCTTGCCGGTTTCCTGGATTGGGTGGACCGGGAATTCGATGGCGATGCCGCCGGCGGTGCGGATGCCTTCACGCACGCGTTCGGCCAGCACCAGGTGGTGACGGTTGCAGGGCGACAGGTCCGAACCGGTCTGGGCGATGCCGATGATCGGCTTGCCCGACTGCAGCTCTTCCAGCGTCAGGCCGTAGTTCAGATAGCGCTCGAGATAGAGCGCCGTCATGTCCACGTTGTCGGGATTGTCGAACCAGGCCCGCGAACGAAGGGTGCTGGGCGCGGACTTGGTGGTCATGTCGGTCCTGTTTTTCCTCGATCGATCCAACCGGATCGCCTCGCCGGGCGAGGTTTATACTATTTGTCTGACTATACCGGCGAGGGCGGAGCGTCAACGACCGCCATGGCGGGGAAACGTCACATGCCTTCAAGGTCTTGCGACCCGATCGCAAGAGTGAAAAAGGCGATCGAACGCCGATGATAGCGCTCACATTCTAGCGTCGGTCGCCCTGTCGCGCTATCCACGACATCGTTCGACCAACGCGGAATATGTAGGACCATTGCGCGTCGAGGTCGAGCATGGAAGCGGCTTTCCGCTCGGGCCGGGCCGCCGTCGGGCTTTGCGGGCGGCGTTATCGGCCCGATTTCTCGGTCCTGTTTGACAGCGCTGGGGAGGGCGCTATTTGTCGGACTAATCTTACAGAGGCCGCGAGGCGCGGCCCGAACCATCGTCAGGTGTCCGTCCAGATGACCATCCGCATCGCCATCGTCGGCCTGGGCAAGATCGCCCGCGACCAGCACCTGCCGGCCATCGAGAAGGACGGGCGCTTCGAACTGGCGGCCGTGGCCAGCCGCAGCGCCGGCGTCGACGGCGTCCCGCACTTCACCGACCTTTCCGAACTGCTGGCCTCGGACGTGCAGTTCGACGCCGTCGCCCTGTGCACCCCGCCGCAGGTGCGCCACACGATCGCCCGCCAGGCCATCGACGCGGGCAAGCACGTGATGCTGGAAAAGCCCCCCGGCGCGACGCTGAGCGAGGTCGAGGACCTCAAGGCCGCCGCCCAGGCCAAGGGCGTCACCCTGCAGACCACCTGGCACTCGCGCTACGCCACCGCCGTCGCGCCGGCCCAGACCTGGCTGTCGGGCAAGACCATCAAGTCGGTGCAGATCAACTGGAAGGAAGACGTGCGCGTCTGGCATCCGGGCCAGACCTGGATCTGGCAGGCCGGCGGCCTGGGCGTCTTCGATCCGGGCATCAACGCCCTGTCGATCGCCACCGTCGTGCTGCCGGCCTTCTTCCTGGAGAAGGCGACGCTGCACGTGCCGGAGAACTGCCAGTCGCCGGTCGAGGCGCAGCTGACCTTCCGCACCGTGACCGGCGCGCCGGTCCAGGCCGACTTCGACTTTCTGCAGACCGGCGAGCAGAGCTGGGACATCATCATCGACACCGACGGCGGCGAACTGAAGCTGTCGCACGGCGGTTCGCGCCTGTGGGTCGACGGTGAGCTGACGCACGAAGGTCCGGACGAGGAATATCCGGGCCTTTACGACGCCTTCGCTCGCCTGATCGCGGCCGGCGGCTCGGACGTCGACGTCAGCCCGCTGCGCCACGTGGCCGACGCCTTCCTGCTGGGCGAACGGGTCACGGCGCCGGCCTTCATCGAATAGCCTATACCCATGCAAAATAAGCATTGGTTGCGCTAACATTGGACTGACAACCGGACGCGGAACGGCCTATATGCGGGGCCATTCCCGTCCGCCAGAACGCGAGCGTCCGTCATGACTGAACTCCGCAGCCTGAATCCCGCCACCGGCGAGCACTTCGGCGAGGTCTTCCCCGAACCGACCGCGGAGCAGATCGAGGCGGCCCTGGCCGCCGCGAACGCCGCCTTCGACGTCTATCGCGAGACCGATCTCGAAACCCGCGCGGCCTTCCTCGAAGGTGTCGCCGCCGAGATCGAAGCCATCGGCGACGACCTGATCGTGCGCGCCATGGCCGAGACCGGCCTGCCGCGTCCGCGCCTGGAAGGCGAGCGCGGCCGCACGACCGGCCAGCTGCGCCTGTTCGCCAAGACCGTCCGCCAGGGCGACTTCCTGGGCGCGCGCATCGACCCGGCCCAGCCGGAGCGCAAGCCGCTGCCGCGCGCCGACCTGCGCCAGCGCTTCATTGGTCTTGGTCCGGTCGCCGTGTTCGGCGCCAGCAACTTCCCGCTGGCCTTCTCGACCGCCGGCGGCGACACCGCCGCGGCCCTGGCCGCCGGCTGCCCGGTCGTGTTCAAGGGCCACCCGGCTCACCCCGGCACCGCCGCCCTGGTCGGCGCGGCCATCAGCAAGGCCGTCGAGAAGGCGGGCCTGCCGGCCGGCGTGTTCTCGCTGCTGACCGGCCAGACCCATGAACTGGGCGGCGCCCTGGTTCGTGACAGCCGCATCAAGGCCGTCGGCTTCACCGGCTCGCGCGCCGGCGGCGTGGCGCTGATGAAGATTGCGAACGAACGCCCCGAGCCGATCCCGGTCTATGCCGAGATGAGCAGCGTCAACCCGGTGATCCTGTTCCCGCACGCCCTGGCCGCCCGCGCCGAGGCCCTCGGGACCGCCTTCGTCGGCTCGCTGACGATGGGTTCGGGCCAGTTCTGCACCAATCCGGGCCTGATCTTCGCCCTGGCCGGTCCGGACTTTGACAAGTTCGTGGCCTCGGCCTCGGCCGCCCTGGCCGGCGCCCATCCGCAGGTCATGCTCACCCCGGGCATCTTCGGCGCCTACGAGCAGGGCGTCGAGAAGCTGGGCTCGCGTCCCGGCGTCACCGTGGCCGCCCGCGGTCTGGTCGGCGAAGGCTGCAACCAGGGCCAGGGCGCCCTGTTCGTGGTCGAGGCCGAAACCTTCGCCGCCGACCCGGCTCTCAGCCATGAAGTGTTCGGCTCGTCGTCGGTGATCGTCCGCTGCCCGGACATCGCCACCCTGGCCAGCCTGCTGGAAGGCCTGGAAGGCCAGCTGACCGCCACCCTGCACCTCGATGCGGAAGACGCCGAGCAGGCCCGCGGCCTGCTGCCGATCCTCGAGCGCAAGGCCGGCCGCATCCTGGCCAACGGCTGGCCGACCGGCGTGGAAGTGGCTCCGGCCATGGTCCACGGCGGCCCGTTCCCGGCCACTTCGGACGGCCGCTCGACCTCGGTCGGCACTCGCGCCGTCGAGCGCTTCCTGCGTCCGGTCTGCTACCAGGACCTGCCCGACGTGCTGCTGCCGGCGGCGCTGAAGGAAGCCAACCCCCTGGGGATCAAGCGCGCCGTCGACGGCGTGCTGTAGGAAAGACCGATCCTTCGGGATCAACCAAGAGCGCGCGGGGGAAACCTCGCGCGCTTTTTCTTTGTCAGAGCAGCCGCTCGGCCAGCAGCCAGACGCTGAAGGCGAGACACGAGGCGGGGATCAGCACCTTGCCCATGGCGGGGGCTCCTTGGTCGATGGAGCCATCATCGCCGATCGCGGAATCGGGCGCTTGGACGCGGCCGCTCCGCCGTGAACATTCTTGCGGCGACGTCTAAATCGTCGGTTTCGCCCATCAGGCGCAACACTTGGCGGGCGAGCCTGAACGCTGGCGACAACCTTCCGGCCGCTTTGAAACGGAAGTGTATCGGCGAGGCGCTCGCCGTAGCCGCGCGGAAATTTGCGAGACACGCCTGGGCCATGCAGGCCCCCTAAGCCTCGGAGGTTCCTTCAAGCGGGTCCTCCATGTCGCGTAAGCTTCTGATCCTCTCGGCCGCCGCCCTGCCGATGCTGCTGCACGCCGCCCAAGCGGCCGCCGAGACGGAAGTCACCAGCAGCAGCCGCACGACGCCGATCGCCACCTCGACGGCGGCCAGCGGCGCGGCCGACGACGTCAAGGTCACCACCGACGGGGTGATCACCCTCAGCGCCGAGGGCGCGATCGCCACGGTCGACAGCAACAACACCCTGACCAACAACGGCACGCTGACCAGCACGGACGTCTCCAACTCGACGGGCATCCTGATCAACAGCGGGCTCACCTCGACGGTGACCAACGGCGGCACGATCAGCCTGACCGAGGACTATGACTACGTCGATAGCGACAGCGACGGCGACTATGACGGCCAGTTCGCGCTGGGGACCAACCGCTATGGCATCCGCCTGACCGGATCGGGCGACTATACCGGCACGATCGAGAACACCGGGGCCATCACGATCGAGGGCAACAACTCGGTCGGGATCATGCTGGAATCGTCGGTGATCGGCGACATCCTCAACTCCGGCTCGATCGCGATCACGGGCGACGACGCCTACGGGATCCGCAACACCGCCAAGGTGACGGGCGACATCGTCAGCGACGGCTCGATCAGCGTGCTGGGGGCCAACAGCGTCGGCCTGGCGGTCGACGGCGAGGTCGACGGCTCGGTCATCGTCCAGGGCACGATCACCGCCACCGGCTATCGCTACACCAGCCGCTACACCGATCCGGACGACGAGGCGCTGCTCGACGCCGACGACCTGCTGCAGGGCGGCTCGGCGATCAAGATCACCAGCAACGTCTCCAAGGGCCTGGTGCTGGACGCCCCGCCCACCGACACCAACGACGACACCACCGACGACGAGGACGGCGACGGCGTCGCCGACGACGAAGAAGGAACCGCGGCCGTCTATGTCTATGGCGGCGCGCCGGCGATCCAGATCGGCTCCGACAGTCAGGCCGTCACCCTCGGCTCGGCCGGGGAGGGGATCTACGACTACGGCCTGGTGATCCGCGGCTCGGTCGGCGCCTACGGCGTGCATGCCGGCGTCACGGCCACCGGCGTGCAGATCGGCGGCTCGGCCGGCTACGAGACCCTGGTCACCAACGGGATCAACCTGGAAGGCTCGATCTCGGCAAGCGCCTACGAGGCCGACGCCATGGGCCTGCACCTGACCTCCGGCGCCATCGCCTCGATCCTCAACAACAGCGGCGCGCTCAGCGGCTCGGTCGAGGCCGAGGGAAGCTCGAACGCCTACGCCCTGCTGATCGACGCCGGGGCGACCATGAACTCGGTCGTCAACAGCGGCAGCATCATCGCCACCCTGTCGGGGGAGACCGGGAACGCCAACGCCATCGTCGACAATTCCGGCACGCTGACCAGCATCACCAACACCGGCACGATCGCCGCTTACGTGGCGGCCACCGACGACGACTACGACACCGACGACAGCAACACCGACGCTGCCGACGAGACGGTGACCGGCAAGGCCATCGCCATCAACCTGAAGGCCAACACCACCGGCGTCACCATCACCCAGACCGGCGTCGACGATGGTGACGACGGCGACGACGGGGTGGCCGACACCGATGCCGACGGCGACGGCGTGGACGACGCCGACGAGCCGGCGATCATCGGCCAGGTGCTGCTGGGCTCGGGCGACGACACCCTGAACCTGCTGAACGGCACGCTGTACGGCGACATGTCGTTCGGCGACGGCGCCGACACGCTGAACATCGACGGCACGGCCTACGCCATCGGCGGCCTCTACGACAGCGACGGCAAGCTCTCGATCAACATCGGCAACGGCGGCCTGCTGATCACCAACACCGACACCATCAAGGCCACCAGCCTGAACCTGGGCTCGGACAGCACGCTGGTGTTCACGGTCGACCCCAACGCCGGGACCTCGACCCAGCTGGTGGTCGACACCGCCACCATCGCCAGCGGCGCGAACCTGGGCCTGGTGTTCAACAACCTGCTGACCAGCGCCAGCACCTTCAAGGTGATCTCGGCCGGGACGCTGACCGCCGGCGAGATCGACCAGGACCTGCTGGGCGACGCGCCCTACCTCTATGTCGCCAGCGCCCACGTCCAGGACAACGACGTGCTGATCGACGTGCGCCGGCGCACGGCCGCCGAGGCCGGCATGACCAGCGGCCAGGCCTCCGCCTACGACGCGACCTTCGCCGCGCTCAGCGCCAACGACGACATCGCCGCCGCCTTCCTCAGCCAGTCGACCAGCGACGGCTTCTACAATCTCTACAACCAGATGCTGCCCAGCACGGGCGAGGGGATGTTCACCACCCTGCAGGCCGTGCAGCAGCAGATCTCGGCCTCGACCGCCATCCGTCCCGACGGCCAGGACCGCTACGGCCCCGACAGCGTCTGGGTGCAGGAGGTCAACAGCCTGGTGCGGATCGAGGACGGCGAGAACCTCGGCTCGGACACCAAGGCCACGGGCCTGGTCGCCGGCTACGAGGCCATGGGCGACGCCGGCGGCGCGCTGGGCGTCACGCTGGCCTTCGTCAGCCTGGAAGAGAAGGACACCGCCGCCAAGGTCGGCGAGGAGACCACGGCCTCGCTGTTCCAGGCCGGAACCTACTGGCGCCGGTCGGTCGGCGGCTGGCGCTTCAACCTCGGCGGCGGCCTCGGCTACATCCGCTTCAACGGCGACCGCAGCTTCATCAGCGCCGACGTCGACGACGACGGCGAGGCCGACGCGGCGGTGACCAACACCGCGGCCTGGAACGGCTTCACCGCCAACGCCTTCGCCGGGATCGGCTACGAGCACAGGTTCGGCCGCAACTACATCCGCCCCGAGGCGCGCCTCGACTACGTCTATCTGTGGGAAGGCGAGCGCAAGGAGCACGGCGGCGGCGAGGGCTTCGACCAGACGGTGGCCTCGCGCAAGTACGACAACCTGTCGGGCGACATCGGCGTGGCCTTCGGCCGCGAGTTCGGCAAGGAGGTCTGGGTCCGTCCCGAGGTCCGCGTCGGCTATCGCAGGACCCTGGCCGGCAAGTACGCCGACACCACGGCCTGGTACTCGGGCGGCACGCCGTTCACGATCCTGGGCAACACCTCGCGCACCGACGCGGTGACGCTGAACCTGGCCCTGCGCGCCGGTTCCGACCTTTCCTATTTCGCCCTGGAGGGCGGGGCCGAGGCCTCGCGTCGCCAGACCCGTTATTCGGCCCGGCTCGTCGGCCGGGCGATGTTCTGAGAACGCCCGTGAGACCCCGCCTGCTCATCGTCGACCCCGACGTCGACTCCCGCGCCGCCATCAGCTCGCTGCTGGGCCGGTTCGACCTGGAAGTGCTCGAAGCCGCCTCGGCCCGCGAGATGGACCAGATCCTGGGCCGCACCCAGATCGAACTGGTCGTCATGGACATCCTGCTGCCCGACGAGGCCGGCCTGTCGGTCTGCGCGCGCCTGCGCCGCCTCAACCCCGCGCCGGGCGTGGTGGTGGTCAGCGCCGTCGACGACGAGAGCGACGTGGTCGTCGGCCTGGAGATGGGCGTCGACGACTACATCGCCAAGCCGTTCCGCCCGCGCGAGACCGCCGCCCGCATCCGCGCCGCGGTGCGCCGCCGCCAGGCCTGGCGCGCGCCCGAACCTGTGGCCGCCCCGCCGGTCTACCAGTTCAGCGGCTGGCGCCTGAACGTGGCCACCCACGAGCTGTTCGATCCACGTGGCGAGTCGGTGAACCTGTCGTCGGCCGAGTTCCTGGTGCTGTGGACCCTGGTGGCCAAGCCCCAGCAGATCCTGACCCGCGACCAGCTGCAGCAGGGCCCGCCCGAGGCCCGCAGCAAGGCCCCGCCCCAGCAGATCAACGTCACCATCAGCCGCCTGCGCAGCAAGCTGCGCCGGTCGGAGGGCGGGGCGCAGATGGTGCGCACCGTGCGCCACGCGGGCTACATGTTCGCGCCGCGCGTGGACCGGGTGCACGCGGATTGAGACGTGCGTCCTTCGAGGCCCGCTGCGCGGGCGCCTCAGGATGAGGAAGTCAGTGCGATAACGTCCTCATCCTGAGGAGCGAGGCGCAGCCGAGCCTCGAAGGACGCAGGACCTACTTCTTCCGCACGAAGACCAGGCTCTGGTCCGGCGGGCCGGGTTTGCCGTCGATGTCCTGCTCGACCAGGATGGTGTCGGGCGCGGTGACGCCCACGCGCATGCTCTGGCGGCGGCCGGTCTGGCCGTGGGTCATGACCGCCACGCTGGACTGGCCGGTGCGCTCGACGCTCAAGGTCACGAAGTTGAAGTTGACCACGGCCCGGGTGGGCGAGCCGTCCAGCGGCGCGTCGGCGAACTGGATGGCGGCCACGCCCTCGTCGTCCTCCTCGACCAGGGTCCAGGCGATCGCCTTGCCGTCGTCCTTGGTGATGTCGAGCTCGCCGCTGATCGGCGCGGCGCCGGTCAGGGGTTCGTTGAAGCGCGAGCGCGACAGGTCCAGCGTCCATTTGCCGGCCACGCCGAGGGGACCGGCCGCTTGAGCCTGAGCCAGGGCGGGGGCGGCGGACAGCAGCAGGCCAAGGCCCGCGAGCGCGGCGGCGGCTTTCAGGTGGGCCATGGCGTGTCTTCCGGGCGGTGGCTTACGAAGGGTCAATGTCGGGTGGCGAGCGGCGTTCGTCCAGAGGAGCCGTCCCGAACATTTGGGGATTGCCAAGCCGGCCGTCGCCCCGCTCTGGTCGGCGCACCTGGAATCGGAGCCTTCGCCCATGCGCCGCCTGTCGCGTTCGATGCTGTTCGCCGCCTCCCTGTTCGCGGCCGGCGCCCTCTATGGTCCCGAGGCCGACGCCGCCGAGAAGACCGACACCTCGGTCAAGGCCGTGCAGAAGATCGTCGGCGGCCCGGGCTTCAAGGCCGCCGTGAAGCAGCTGGACGCCGACTACGACCGCACCGTCGCCGACATCGTCACCCTGACCGAGATCCCCGCGCCGCCCTTCAAGGAAGAAAAGCGCGCCAAGGCCTATCTGGAGATGCTCAAGGCCGTGGGCCTGAGCGACGTCGAGATGGACGCCGAAGGCAACGTCATGGGCGTGCGGGCCGGGACGGCGACCAAGGGCAAGGGCCCGTTCGTGGTCATCGCCGCCCACCTCGACACCGTCTTCCCCGAAGGCACCGACGTGAAGGTCAAGCGCGAGGGCACCAAGCTATCGGCGCCCGGCATCGGCGACGACACGCGTTCGCTGGCCGTACTGCTGGCCTATGTGCGGGCGATGGACGCGGCCAAGATCAAGACCAAGGCCGACATCCTGTTCGTCGGCAATGTGGGCGAGGAGGGGCCGGGCGACCTGCGCGGGGTCAAGCACCTCTTCAACCAGGGCAAGTACAAGGGCCGGATCAGCGCCTTCTTCTCGATGGACGGCTCGGATCCCTCGCGCATCGTCGACCGGGGCGTCGGCTCCAAGCGCTACCGCGTCACCTTCAAGGGCCCGGGCGGCCACAGCTACGGCGCGTTCGGCGTGGTCAACCCGATGACGGCCATGGCCCAGTCGGTGGTCGACCTCTATGCGGTCAAGCCGCCGGCCGATCCCAAGACCACCTATTCGGCCAGCGTCGTGGGCGGGGGCACCTCGGTGAACTCGATCCCCAACCAGATCTTCCTGGAGTTCGACATGCGCTCGGAAAGCGCCGCCGAACTGGCCAAGCTGGACCAGACCTTCATCGGCATCCTCGACAAGGCCGTGGCCGGCGAGAACGCCGCCCGCTCGACCAAGCCAGGCATGATTTCCTACGACGCCAAGGTGATCGGCGAGCGCCCGGCCGGCGGCACGGATCCGCAGGCGACCATCGTCACGGCGACGGCGGCGGCGATCTCGGCCCTGGGCTTCAAGCCCGAGCACGAGGCCTCGTCCACCGACGCCAACCTGCCCATGAGCCTGGGCGTTCCGGCCATCACCATCGGCGCCGGCGGCAAGGGCGGCCGCGCCCACGCCCTGGACGAATGGATCGACGTCGAGAAGGGCGAGACGCTGAAGGGCATGCAGGTGGGCCTGGCGGCGCTCCTGGCCGTGGCAGGCGTGGAGTAGGAGGAGCCCGCCTCCCTCAGAGGGGGAGGATCTGCGGTTGGCGCCTTGCGTCCTTCGAGGCCCGCTGCGCGGGCGCCTCAGGATGAGGTTCTCCTTTGCACTGAAGTCCTCATCCTGAGGTGCGAGGCGAAGCCGAGCCTCGAAGGACGCACGGCTTCCTGGCCTCCCCCAGAGGGAGGTTCCTGGGGCGCGAACGAAAAACGCCGCGACGTCCGATCGGCTGTCGCGGCGTTTCGTTGTCTGGGTGTTCTCCGGAGGGAGGCCCTAGGCCTTCCGGTTCAGCGTGATCGCGGTGGCGTTGTTGGCGTAGCCGGCGCCGTGGGCGCTGGGGCCGTAGCCGGCGGCCTGGGGGCGTTGGGCGGCGATCTCGTTGGCGACGGCGCGCACGAGGCCCTCGGTGACGGTCTTGGCCGCGGCGATGGCGCGCGACTGGCGGGCCAGCACGGCGTCGAAGGCCTCGGTGGCGCGCACCAGGCGGCGGCGCCGGTCGGGCTGGGCGGCCTGGACGAGGGCGACGTTGCCGCGCACCCGGGCCGACTCGTGGCGATAGACGTTGGCCAGCTTGGCCGTCTCCTCGACGTGGCGGGCGGCCTCGTGCGGGCGGCGGGCCTCGAAGGCGGTGGCCTGCTTGGCGATCAGGTCGGTCAGGCGCTCGGTCAGGACGATCAGCTGTTCGACGCGCTCGTCTGAGGGAGAGAGGGGGGCGGAGCTCATCATTGGGCGACCTCCTGCAGGCCCTGCATCTTCAGCATCTCGCGCTGGACCGTGGAGGCCACGCCGATGCCGCCGGCCTTGGTCACTTCCTTGGCCATGGCGTCGGTGAGCAGCGACTTGAACATCTCCTCGCCCTGGCCGCCGCCGAAGGGCTCGGGCGTCTTCACGCCCTCGAACATCGACTGCATCATCACCGACAGGAACGAGGCTTCGAACTTCTGCGCCGTTTCCTTGATCTTGCCGCGCTTGAGCAGCTCGGCGGCCGAGTTGGCGGTGGGCGCGGCGCCGGCGGTCAGGCCGGTGATCGGCGGCGAAGCGATCGCGAAGGCGCTCATCACATCACCTCGATGTCGGCTTGCAGGGCGCCGGCGGCCTTCACCGCCTGCAGGATGGTGATCATGTCGCGCGGGGTGACGCCCAGGGCGTTGAGGCCGCCGACCAGGCTCTTGAGCGACGCGCCGCCGCCCAGCGTGATCAGCTTCTTGCCCTTTTCCTCGTCGATGCTGATCGCCGATTGCGGGACGACCGCGGTGCGGCCCTGGCTGAAGGGGGCGGGCTGGCTGACGGCCGGGGTCTCCTGGACCGAGATGGTCAGGTTGCCCTGGGCGATGGCCACCTGGCTGATGCGGACGTCGTCGCCCATCACCACCACGCCGTTGACCTCGTCGATGATCACCTTGGCCGGGCCGTCGGGCTCGACTTCCAGGTTCTCGATGGCGGTCACGAAGCTGATCATGTCCATGCCGGCCGGCGAGCGGATGGCGACGATGGTCGGGTTCTGGGCCTGGGCGCAGCCCGGGTACTTCGAATTGATGGCGTCGGCGATGCGGCGCGAGGTGGTGAAGTCGGGGTTGCGCAGCGACAGGCGCAGCTCGCTCATGGCCACCATCTGGAAGCCGGTCTCGCGCTCGACGTCGGCGCCGGCGGCGATGCGGCCGGCGGTCGGCACGCCGCGGCTGATCGAGCTGCCCGAGGCGCCGCCGGCCGACACCGCGCCGGTCTGCACCTGGCCTTGGGCGACGGCGTAGGTCTGGCCGTCGGCGCCCTGCAGCGCGGTGACCAGCAGGGTGCCGCCCTGCAGGCTCTTGGCGTCGCCCATGGCCGAGACCGAGACGTCGATCTTGGAGCCGGTGGCGGCGAACGGCGGCAGCTTGGCCGTGACCATGACGGCCGCCGAGTTCTTGGCGTTGAGGTTGGCGTCGCGGACGTTGACGCCCTGGCGCTCCAGCAGGGCTTCCATGCTCTGCTTGGTCATCGGCGCGTTGCGCAGGCTGTCGCCCGTTCCGTTGAGGCCGGTGACGATGCCGTAGCCGATCAGGTGGTTATCGCGCACGCCTTCGACGGCGACGATGTCCTTGATCCGCGACTTGGCGGCGGCCGGACCGGCGACGACGACGGCGGCGGCGAGGGCCAGGCCGGCGAGAACGGAGCTGAAAAGTGAACGACGCATGGACTTCCACACCGAGGACGCAATTCCGTCGCGGCCCATGCCAGAACCGGGCCAACGAAAAAGGTGAGGAAAATCAATGATCCATGCGGGCAAAAACGCGTGCGGACAATCCTGTCCGGCAGATTCTGCCCGGCATTAACCATACCGCAAGCGCGCTTCTCGAATATGAGTTCTCATCGGGGGGCGCGACTCCCTATATGTAGGCGTACGAGACCAGCTGTGGAGCGACGGTCGTCATGAAGGTTTCGAGCACGGGAGGCGTGGGCGCAGCTGGCGCATCACGCGCGCGGCCGACGGGCGGCGGGTCGAGCTTCTCGCTGCCCAGCGTCGGCGCGGCGGGCGGCGTGGCCGGAACCGCGGCCGCCGGCGGCCTGGCGGGCGTGGGCTCGCTGGACGCCCTGCTGGCCCTGCAGGCCAACATGGATCCGACCGAGCGCAAGCGCCGGGCGATCCGCCGGGCCGACGACATCCTCGACATCCTCGACGGCCTGAAGATCGCCGTGCTGGACGGGGAGGTCTCGCCCAGCACCATCGACAAGCTCAAGCGGGCCGTTCGCGAGCATCGCGAAGCCGTCGACGATCCGAAATTGCAGAGCCTGCTCAACGAGATCGAGACCCGCGCCGCCGTCGAAGAGGCCAAGTTGGCCGTCATGCGCGGCGCGTGAGGAGCAGCGGGATGGAACCTCTGGCCCTTTCCCGCGATTTTACAGCCCCGGTCGGTGCGGCGAAGCTCGCCGTATGCGAGAGTCGCCGTCGCCCGCATGGGCGGTTCGCAGGCGCTCGCGCGCCTGAATGCGCCGCTCATGCGACGTTCATTGAACGGGGCTATCGTTTTGGTATAAGCACACCGCCCGCTGAGGGCGGAGTTCATCGGGGCGTGAGGCGTTGATGCAGACGGCCACTGTTCTTAAAGAACCGGACACCTATCGTCCTTCGGACGACGAGCCTTTCATGAACGAGCGTCAGCTTGAATATTTCAAGCAGAAGCTGCTCGGCTGGAAGGAAGAGATCCTCCGCGAATCTCGCGAGACGGTGTCCCATCTTCAGACTGAAACTGAAAACCATGCCGACCTCGCCGATCGGGCGTCGTCGGAAACCGACCGAGCGCTGGAACTGCGGACCCGCGATCGGCAACGGAAACTGATCTCCAAGATCGACCAGGCGTTGCGCCGCGTCGAAGACGGCAGCTACGGCTACTGCGAAGAGACCGGCGAGCCCATCGGCCTGGCCCGTCTCGACGCCCGCCCGACCGCCACCCTGAGCCTTGAGGCCCAGGAGCGTCACGAGCGCCGTGAACGCGTCCATCGCGACGACTGAGGCCCTTTCGGCCTCGACTGATGTGTTTCAAGCGGCCTCGCCCCCTCGGGCGGGGCCGTTTTCTGTTGCGGCGGGACGGGGAGGGGCCGCCTACTTGGCCAGGCCCGACTTCTGCAGGGTCTTGTAGGCCTTGATCACGCGCTGGAGCTTGTGCTCGGCGCTGCGGTCGCCGCCATTCATGTCCGGGTGGCAGCGCTTGAGCAGTTCCTTGTAGCGGGCGCGGATGGCCGCGGCGTCGGCGTCGACGTCCAGATCCATGTCGGCCAGGGCCTGGCGCTCCAGCTTGCCGACGGCGCGGCCCGTGCCGGCCGACTCCGCCCGGCGCTGCTGGGCGCGGAACAGGCCGAACGGGTCGGCCATGTTGCGGGCGTCACGGGCGGCGGCGGCGGCGGCCTCGCGCGAGCCGGCGTCGGCCTTCATGCTCCAGGTGGGGCGGCCGCCGGTCATCTTCTCGCGTTCCTGCTCGGCGCGAATCTGACCCTCGTTCATGCCGGCGTAGAAGTTCCAGTTCTTGTTGTACTCGGCCGCGTGCTGCTGGCAGAAGTTGTAGTACTGGCCGGGCAGGTCGCGGCTCTTGGGCGCCTTGGCGTCGGCCGGACGCAGGCAGTCGGCGTGGTCGCAGCGCTTCTGGCCGGGCTTTAGCTTGTAGACGTCGTCCGCGCGCGGACCCTCCTCCTCGCCCGGCTTGGGCGGGCGGACCCGGATGTCGAAGAACTTGGGGCGATACTCGAACGCGCGGCTCATGGCGCTTAGAGTAAGCGCAGGCTATTTCCGTTCAAGGATTGACATGCCGGAGATCACCATGGGCGCCGTCGCAGACGCCATCGAAGCCAAGCTCACCGCCGCTTTTTCGCCCACCAGGCTGGAGCTGGTCGACGACAGCGACCGCCACAGCGGCCATTCGGGCCACCGCGAGGGCGGCGAGAGCCACTTCAACCTGACCATCGAGGCCCAGGCCTTTGCGGGCAAGCCGCGCGTGGCCCGCCAGCGGCTGATCTTCCAGGCCCTGCGCGAGGAGATGGCCGGCCCGGTTCACGCCCTGTCGATCGTGGCCCTGGCGCCCGGCGAAAGCTGAACTGGAAGGTGCGGTTTGCGCTTGCATAACCGCCCCGCGACTGATTGCCTCGGTTCCCGGCGCGATCCTGCCGGGATCCGAGGGATGGCATGAGCGCCGCACGTTCTTTTTCCGATATCTCAGGCTCCGACGAAGCCGCCGTCGCCGCGCGGCTGCCGGACTATCTGGCGCGGTCCTACGCCCGCTATTCGAACTTCACCGTCGCCAGCGCCGTGGTCGACGACCAGGGCGGCGTGCACTTCGGCGTCAATGTCGAGAACGCGGCCTATCCGTCGGGCACCTGCGCCGAGCAGACGGCGATCGGCGCGATGATCACCGCCGGCGGGCGCCGGATCGAGCGCGTCTACATCGCCGCCGGCTCCGACGCCGTGGTCCAGCCCTGCGGAGCCTGCCGCCAGCGCATCGGCGAGTTCGCCAGCAAGACCTGCGAGATCGTCTCGGTGCAGGGCGGGCAAGCGACCAGACGCACGCCGTTCTGGAGCCTGCTGCCCGAAGCGTTCGGGCCGGGGGATCTGGAGTAGGGGGCCGCCCCCTCAGTCGGCTTTGCCGACAGCTCCCCCAAAAGGGGGAGCATCTGGGCGCGATAGATCCTCCCCCTCTGGGGGAGGTGGCCCGGAGGGCCGGAGGGGGCTCTACGGCCTAAGCAATGATGTCCGGGGTCACCTGGTCTTCCAGGCGCACGATCTCGTCCTTCAAAGCCAGCTTGCGGCGCTTGAGGCGGGCGATCTGCAGCATGTCGGGCTGGGGGCGTTCCTCCAGGGCCGAGACGGCGTCCGACAGGTCCTGGTGCTCCTCGCGCAGCGTCGCCAGGCGACGCTCCACCGCGATGATGGTGTCTTCCGAAGGATCGTCGTCATTCATGGACGTTCCTCCCGTGGGCCCCTGTCCGAAGGCGGTGATAGATAGCAAAGCCTGACAGGCGGTAAAGGGCTCTCACGGCCGTTCAGGCCAGGGCGTCGGCAAGTCTGGCCAGCGCCGCCTCGGGCGGCGGATCGCCGGTGGCCCGGGCGGCGGCCAGCAGGGCGCCGTAGACGTCGCGGGTGGCGTCTACCGGGCCGGAGGTCGCCTCCAGGCTTGCCATCAAGAGCTTCTCGCCGGCCAGCTCGGCCGCCTTGACCTGTTCGCGGAAGGTCTCGCGGGCGGCGTCGCCGACATCGGGGCGCGAGGGCTTGAGCGCCCGGCGCACGCCGCGAAGGGGCGCGCCGACCTCGGCGTCCCAGGCGCGGACCAGGCCGGCGGCGCGCGGCAGGTTGACGGGACGTCCCTCCAGCGCCGCCCAGGCGGCCCACAGCAGGAACGGCACGTTCTGGCCGTGGGCGTCCTGCAGGTGCAGGCACGCGACTGCGACAGGCTGTCGCGCATAGACGCCAAGCGCCCAGTCCCAGAACCGCATGGCCGTTAATTTTCGTCCGCTTGATTGACGGTTGGAAGGTCTTCGCCCCAGCGCTTCACGGGGCCCCAGGTCAGGCCAAAGAGATCCAGCGCGCGGCCCACCGACTGGTCGACCATCTCCTCGATGGAGGCGGGCTTGGCATAGAAGGCCGGAACCGGCGGGGCGATCACCGCGCCCATCTCGGCAAGGCGCGTCAGGGTGCGCAGGTGGCCCAGGTGCAGCGGGCTTTCGCGCACCATCAGCACCAGCGGCCGGCGCTCCTTCAGCGCCACGTCGGCCGCGCGGGTCAGCAGGGACGAGGTCACGCCGGTGGCGATCTCGCTCATGGTCCGCACCGAACAGGGGGCGACGATCATGCCCAGCGTGCGGAACGAGCCCGAGGCGATCGAGGCGCCGACGTCGCCGACCCGGTGCACGACGTCGGCCATGGCGGCCACGTCGCCGACCGCAAGGCCGGTCTCCTGGGTCAGGGTCAGGGCCGCCGACTTGCTCATGACGAGGTGGCTTTCGACCCCCAGGTCGCGGCAGGCGGCCAGGGTCCGCAGGCCGTACAGCGCCCCCGAGGCGCCGGAAATTCCGACGACCAGGCGGGGCTTGGTTGCAGGCGTTGCGGCGTCCGTCATGGTGAATTTTCGTCCGTCACGGGATTAAGCGACGCCACGTCAAGCGCTGCTGGTTGCAATCATATGTGATCTGACAGTCCGGGCCAGCGGGTGTTCACTCCTTCGGTCAACAGCCCAAAAGGAGGCCGAACCGATGGCCATCGAATCCCGTATCCGCGAGCTGGGGTCCCGTCACGAGAACCTCGACCGCACGATCCAGGAGGAGACCAACCGTCCGGGTAGCGACGCCACCAGGCTCCGAGAGCTCAAGCGGCAGAAGCTCAGGCTCAAGGAGGAGATAGAGGGACTTCGAGCCCGGCTCCACTAGAGCCTGCCTGTTTCCACGGGAAACAGATTAGCAGGCTCGACCACAGAACATTTGGAGCGTGCCGAGCCACGCTCCGGCCGAAAGGCATAGAAAAGGCCCATCCGAGCGTCGGATGGGCCTTTTTGCTGTCTGAGACCAGACGAGGATCAGTCCTCGTCGTCCTCGTCGTCGACATTGCCCGAGAACGAGCCGAACACGTCTTCGGCCTTGGGCTCGGCGCGCGAGGCGCGGATGTCGCGTTCTTCCTGCTCTTCCTCGGTGAGGTAGGCGGTTTCGGTCGCCGGGCGCAGGGTGGGGTCTTCGGCGACGATGCCGCGCTTGGCGTCTTCCTTGGCCTTCTTCTCGGCCGCCTTCTTGACGAGGGCGTCGAGTTCCAGCTGGCCGACGAGGCCCAGCGTCACCGGGTCGACCGGCTTGATGTTGGCCGCGTTCCAGTGGGTGCGGTTGCGCACCTGCTCGATGGTGGCCTTGGTCGTGCCGAGGATCTTGGAGATCTGGGCGTCGGTCACTTCCGGGTGGTGGCGGATGAACCAGGCGATGGCGTCCGGACGGTCCTGGCGGCGCGACACCGGGGTGTAGCGCGGAGCCTTCTTGGCCGGCTTCAGCAGCTCGGCGTGACGGCTGACCTG
The DNA here is from genome assembly GCF_011043625.1 of Caulobacter sp. 602-2. Classification (GTDB taxonomy): domain Bacteria; phylum Pseudomonadota; class Alphaproteobacteria; order Caulobacterales; family Caulobacteraceae; genus Caulobacter. Next base: position 181,133 of record NZ_JAAKGT010000003.1, on the reverse strand, counting down.
GGCCTTCATACGGTAGTTCGGGTTGCCCTGGGCCTTGTCCAGCTCTTCGCGGGTCAGCTGGCCGTTGCCGATGGGATCGGCGCCGCGGATGTCGCGCGCCACTTCGCCGTCGGCGATGCCGCGGACTTCCAGCGGGTGCAGGCCGCAGAAGTCGGCGATCTGCTCGAAGCTCAGCGAGGTGTTGTCCACGAGCCAGACGGCGGTCGCCTTGGGCATCAGGATCTCGGACATGCGGTCCTCCAGAAATGACGGCGCCCGACCTTTCGGCCGGGCGGGGTTGTTCAACACCGAGCTATAATGCGGTTCTCCGCGAAAGGGAACGGGGATCGACGCTCGCTCGCTTGGTTCCTGCTATGCTCGCGACGATTACCGCTCTCGTTCAGAATCGTGCGAGCGGCGCGCCGACGTTGGGCCAAGGTCGGACAGAGGAGTTCCATTGCGGTCGGCATTGGTGATTGCGCACCCGGGGCACGAGCTTCGCTTAAGCGCCTGGTCCAGACGCGAGCGGCCCGATCTGTTCGTCGTCGCCAAGGGCGCGCGCAGCCGGCTGGACGAAGGGCGCATGGCCGCTAGCCGCGCGCTGGCCGCCGAGATCGGGGCGCAGCCGCGCGAGCCGTTCGGCGCCTTCCACGACGTGACGCTGTACCAGTGGATCATGGCCGGCCAGGTTGAGCCGTTCCTGACCCTGGCCGAGACCCTCGCCAAGGCCTTCGTGGCGCGCGGCGTGGGGCTGGTGGTGACCGACGGCTGGCAGAACTACAATCCAGTGCATGATCTGACCCACCTAGTGGCGCGAACGGCCGCGGCAATCGCCGAGGCTCGCCTGGGCCGGCCGCTCGCCTGTCTCGACTATCCGGTCGTCCTGGGCGCGAACGCTCACGCAGAACCCGGGCCCGAGGTCAGGCGCATCGCCCTGGCGGCGGGGGAGAGCGCCTGGAAGCAGGGGCTGATCGCGCGCTTTCCCGACATTTCCGACGATGTCGCCGCGCTGGTCGAGGCGGTCGGCGCCGATGCGATCGAGATCGAGACCCTGCATCAGCCGCCGCCCCTGGAGGCCCTGATCCCGTCCGGCGCGCCCTGGTACGAGAGCCACGGGCGTTCCCGCGTCGCGGCCGGCGTCTATGACCAGGCCCTGACCTGGGCGCACATGCGGCCGGTGGTCGCCGCGCTGGCCGACCGGATGGGCGCCGCGCCGGCGGTGTACGCATGCTGAGGAGAGAGGGCCTGAGGGTCCTGCTGACCAATCTGACCCTGGCCAGCCGTTCGGGCACCGAGGTGCTGACGCGGGAGCTGGCGCTGGCGCTGATGCGGGCCGGGCATCGACCCATGGTCTATTCCCCGCGGCTGGGACCGATCGCCAAGGAACTGCGAAGCGCCTCGATCCCGGTGGTCGACGACATCGACCTGATCGCCGAGCCGCCGGACGTGATCCACGGCCATCATCTGACCCAGACCGCGGCGGCGGCGGCGCGCTTTCCGCGGACGCCGGCCATCTTCGTCTGCCATGACTTCGTAGCCTGGCACGACGCCGCGCCCAAGCTGCCGAACATCGTGGCGCATGTGGCGATCAGCCGGGCCTTTCGCGACCGGCTGACCATCCAGGACGGGATCGCGCCCGAGCGGGTGGAGGTGATCCTCAACGCCGTCGACCTGCGACGTTTCCAGCCGGGACCGCCCCTGCCGGCGTTTCCGCGCCGCGCCCTGGCCTTCGCCAAGAACTTCGGACACCTGGAGGCGATCAGGGCCGCCTGCCAGGCCCGAGGCGTGGAGCTCGACACGGTCGGAAGCTTCGGCGGGGGGCTTGTGGCCCGGCCCGAGGCGCTGGTCCCCCAGTACGACGTGGTGTTCACCAGCGCCATGAGCGCGATCGAGGCCATGGCCTGCGGGCGCGCCGTGATCGTCTGCGACGGACGCGGGTTCGCCGGCATGGTCGACAGCCGCGTCTATGACGACTGGCGGCAGGAGAACTTCGGCCTGCGCCTGCTGTCGCGGCCGGTCAGCGTCGAGAACGTCGCCGCCGCGCTGGACGCCTATGACGCCGAGGACGCCGCTGGCGTGGGCGCGCGGGTGCGGGCCGAGGCGGGCGTGGACGACTGGGCCGCGCGCTACGTAGCGCTCTACGACCGTGTGATCGCGTCCTGGGCGGACGAGCCCGCGGTCCCGCCCGAAGCGGCGTCGCGCGCCGTGGCTCGCCACCTGCAGGCCTGGGATCCCGGCGGCGACTATGGCGGCTGGACCGGCGAGCGGGCGCGCCTGCTTGAGCAGATCGCCGCCCTGGAGCGCGGCCTGGATCCGCTGACGCCCGGCCAGCCCAGCGGGCCCGGCGCGAGCGATCGGCTCTCGCTCAGCGGCTTTCATGCGGTCGAGCCCTGGGGGGCCTGGTCGGCCCGTCCGCGATGCCAGGCCCGCCTGCGCCTGGCGTCGGGCGACGAGGGGCGGCGGCTGAGCCTGACTGTGGCGGCCTTCGCCTCGCCCAGCCGCCAGAGCTACGACCTGGCGGTGCGCCTGAACGGCGAGGCCTGGATGAGCGTGCGGCTGGAGGCCGGGGAGCCGGTCACCGTTGCGGCCGACCTGCCACCCGGCCTCGATCCGGGCCTGCACTGGCTGACGTTCGAGACCGAGCGCTGCGTGTCGCCGCGCGACGATGGGCTTTCCGACGACGATCGCGCGCTGGGCTTTGGCCTGTGCGCGATCCAGGTGGACTAGGTCGGGCCGACATTCAGCCGGCCCGGCCGCTTCCCGCCGAACTCCCCCGTAGAGACGGGGGGATGGGAAACGGCCCTCAGGTGGTCAGCACCACCTTGCCCACGTGCTCGCCGGCTTCCAGGTGGGCGTGGGCCTTGGCGGCGTCGGCCAGGGGGAAGACGGCGTCGACGATGGGCTTGAGCTTGCCGGCCGCGATCCAGGGCCAGGCGACGCGCTCGACCTCGGCGGCCAGGCGGGCCTTCTCGTCGGCGGGGCGGGGGCGCAGGGTCGAGCCGGTGATCACCGCGCGCTTCTGCATCACCTTCATCACCGGCACTTCCAGCACGCCGCCGGCCAGGGCGGCGATATAGACGATGCGGCCGCCGGTCTTCAGGGCTTCGAGGTTCTTGTCGAAATAGGCGGCCCCGACCATGTCGAGCACCACGTCGACGCCGCCGGCCGCCTTGGCGATCTCCGCGAAATCCTCGGTCTTGGCGTCGACGGCCAGATCGGCGCCCAGTTCCAGCGCCTTGGCCTTCTTGTCGGCCCCGCGGCCGGTGGCGATGACGGTCGCGCCGGCCGCCTTGGCCATGGCGATCGCCGTTGTCCCGATACCGGACGTGCCACCATGAATCAAAATGGTCTCGCCAGGCTTCAGCGCGCCATGTTCGAACACGTTGGCGAAGACGGTGAAGACCGTCTCGGGCAGGGCGGCGGCATGGACGAAATCGAAGCCCTCGGGCACGGGCAGGGCCTGGCGGGCGTCGACCACGGCGTACTGCGCATAGCCGCCGCCGCCCAGCAGGGCGCAGACCTTGTCGCCGACCTTCCAGCGTCCGGCGGCGACCTCGACCTCGCCGGCCACTTCGAGGCCCAGGGTGGTCGGCGCGCCCGGCGGCGGGGGGTAGAAACCCAGGCGCTGCAACAGATCGGGGCGGTTGACGCCCGCCGCGCGCACCCGGATCAGGATCTCGCCGGGGCCCGGCGTGGGGCGTTCGACCTCTGCCGGACGCAGGGCGTCGGCCGCCCCTTTTCCGCCCTCGATCTCGATCGCGGTCATGGTCTGGGACATCGGCCTGTCGCTCCGTCGCGCTTGCGTTGCGCCCTAGGTAGGCGTCTCATGGTCGGTCGGAAAGGGAGGTCATCCATGATCGAAGAGCCGGTCGAGCCGCGCGCGTTCCGCGGCGACGCGCTGAACACGGCCACGCACGAGGATCTCGAGATCTACGGCGTGCGCGAACTGGAAGAGCGGATCGAGGCGCTGGAAGCCGAGATCGCCCGCACCAAGGCCCAACTCAGCAAGAAGAAAGCGGGACGCGCGGCGGCCGATGCGCTGTTTGGTCGCCTAGACTAACGAAGGGTTTACGCTAGCAGTGGACGCTGACGTGCGCCTGTCGGTCGCACCGAGTCGGGCGGTCGCGAAACGGGACGTTAAGACTTGGCACGGGGGTTGCAGTCCTCCCCGACAAGCGAGACGTCCTCGCGGCCTTTGGGGCATTGAGTAGACATGACCGATCCGAACGCGTCCACGGCCCCCTGGCGGGCGGGAGTCATCCAGGACTTCGCCCGCTCGGAATTGTTCGACCGCACCTTCGACGAGGGCATGCTGCTGGTCGAGGAGACCGCGGCCTATCTCGACGGCGCGGGCCGGCACGACAGCAAGATCCTCTCGCGCAACGCCGCCCTGGCCTATGCGAGCGAAAGCATGCGCCTGACCACCCGCCTGATGCAGGTGGCCTCGTGGCTGCTGGTGCAGCGCGCGGTGAAGGAAGGCGAGATGGCCCCCGAGGCCGCCTGCGCCGAGAACTATCGCCTGGCCCTGGAGGCCGGCGAGCAGCAGGCCGCCGTCGAGGACCTGCCCTTCGGCCTGGTCAGCCTGCTGCAGCGCTCCGAGCGCCTGTACGAGCGCGTCCGCCACCTGGACCAGCGCATGTATGTCGAGGCCGCCGCCGTCGACGAGGCCCCGCGCCCCGTCCAGGCCCAGTTCGACCGCCTGACCGCCGCCTTCGGCGCGGCCTGACGCCGGTTCAACCGACTTCAAAAGCGGGGTAGGAGAGGCGCGTGACTCAAGCGCCATCCTCCGACTCGCACTTCCTGGGCCGCGTGCTCGTCCTGGCCGGATCGGATTCCGGCGGCGGCGCGGGCGTCCAGGCCGACATCAAGACCATCACCGCGCTCGGCGGCTATGCGGCCACGGCGATCACCGCCGTCACCGTGCAGAACACCCTGGGCGTCACCGGCGTGCACCCGATCCCGCTTGAGGTGATCGAGGCCCAGGCCCGCGCCGTGCTCGACGACATCGGCGCCGACGCCTTCAAGACCGGCATGCTGGGCGACGTGGGCGTGGTCGAGACCGTGGCCCGCGTGCTGGCCAGCGCGCCGGACGTTCCGGCCGTCGTCGACCCGGTGATGATCGCCAAGGGCGGCGCCCCGCTGCTGGCCGAGCGGGCGATCGACGCGGTCAAGGCGCTGATGATCCCCCGCGCGGCGCTTTTGACCCCCAACGCCCCCGAGGCCAGCGCCCTGACGGGCCTGGCCGTCGAGACCCTCGACGACCAGCGCCGCGCCGGCGAGGCCCTGCTGGCCCTGGGCGCCAAGGCCGTGCTGATGAAGGGCGGCCATGTCGCCAACAAGAGCGAAAAGGGAATCGAGCGGGTCGTCGACCTCCTGATCACCCCGCAGGGCGAGACCAGCTTCGAGGGCGAGCGGATCGACACCCGCCACACCCACGGCACCGGCTGCACCCTGGCCAGCGCGATCGCCGCCGGCCTGTCGCAAGGCCTGCCGCTGACCCAGGCCGTCGCCCGGGCCTGGAACTACGTGCACGAAGCCATGCTGCGCGCCCCGGGGCTGGGCAAGGGCCACGGCCCGCTCGACCACGCCTGGGTGGTGCGCTGATGAGCGACCTGGAAGCCCGCCTCGTCGAGATCGTCCGCGCCACGCCGACGACCATGCAGGTGCTGCGCACCGTCCGTGATCTCGACCTGCCCGACTGGATGATCTTTTCCGGGGCGGTCTACCAGCCGGTGTTCAACAGCCTGACCGGGCGGCCGCTGGACTACGGCATCAAGGACTACGACGTCGCCTATCACGACGATCGCGACACCTCCTACGAGGCCGAGGACGTGGTCATCCAGCGCGTGGCGGCCGCCTTCGAGCCGCCGCTGCGCGAGCTGGTCGAGGTGCGCAACCAGGCCCGGGTGCACCTGTGGTTCGAGAAGAAGTTCGGCGCCGACGAGCCCTATCCGGCCCTGCGCTCCAGCGCCGAGGCCCTGGAGCGGTTCGTGGCCACGGCCTTCTGCGTGGGCGTGCGGCTGGAGGCGGACGAGACCCTGCGGGTCTGGGCGCCGTTCGGCCTGGACGACCTGTTCGCCATGCGCCTGCGGCCCAATCCCCTGCGGGTGAAGGGCGCGGGCGGCTGGGCGCGCACCACCGGCTCGGCCAAGGCCCGCTGGCCGGAGATCAGCGTCGAGGGCTGAGCGCTCTGGACGCTTCGGGCGGGCCGCTCTACGGAACTTGATAGCGCTATCATTTTCGTGAGCGATCCATGGCCCTGCCGCGCCGCACCCTGTTCAAAGGCCTCCTGGCGGGCGCCGCCGCGGCGCCGGCCCTGGCGGCGCAGGCCGGGCCGATCGACAAGGCCGCGCCGGCCTGGGGCAAGGGCCCCGACGGCCGCCGCATCGCCGACCGCGGCGACGGGACCTACCTGAACCCGATCATCGCCGGCGACCATCCCGACCCGACGATCCTCAAGGACGGCGAGGTCTACTACATGACCTTCTCGTCGTTCCTGGCCTATCCGGGACTGGTGATCTGGAAGTCGACCGACCTGGTGAACTGGGCGCCGGTCGGTCCGGCGCTGAAGGCGCCGCTGGGCACGATCTGGGCGGTGGACCTCGTCAAGCACGAGGGCCGCTACTTCATCTACATCCCGGCCGATCCGACCGGACAGGGCTGGTCGATCTTCGCCATCTGGGCCGACAGCATCGAGGGGCCGTGGAGCGAGCCGGTCGATCTGAAGATCAGCGGCTGCATCGATCCTGGCCACGTCGTCGGCGAGGACGGGCGGCGCTATCTCTTCGTCAACGGCGTGCGCAAGATCCGCCTGACCGACGATGGCCTGGCGACCGACGGCCCGCTGGAGAAGGCCTACGACCCCTGGCGCTATCCCGACGACTGGATCGTCGAGAACTTCGCCCCCGAAGGCCCCAAGCTGCTGCGCCACGGCGGCTGGTTCTACCTGATCACGGCCGTCGGCGGCACGGCCGGGCCGGTGACCGGCCACATGGTCATCGCCGCCCGCTCGCGCTCGGTGCACGGCCCCTGGGAGCACTGCCCGCACAATCCGCTGGTGCGCACGCGCAGCAAGGACGAGCCGTGGTGGTCGCGCGGCCACGCCAGCCTGGTCGAGGGGCCGGCCGGCGACTGGTGGATGGTCTATCACGGCTACGAGAACGGCTACTGGACGCTGGGCCGCCAGACCCTGCTGGAGCCGATCGAATGGACCGCCGACGGCTGGTTCCGGCCGCTGGGCGGGGATCTCTCCAAGCCTTTGCGCAAGCCGCGCGGCGGCAAGGCCAGGCCTTCGGGGCTGTCGCTGAGCGACGACTTCTCGGCCGACCGCATGGGCGTGCAGTGGGCCTTCCACGAGCCGGGGCCCGACGAGGCCGCCCGCGCGACCTATGGCGACAGGGCGCTGACGCTGAAGGGCAGGGGCGCCTCGCCGATCGACAGCGCGCCGCTGACCTGCATCGTCGGCGACCGCTCGTACGAGGCCGAGATCTCGCTGGAACTGACGGGCGAGGCCGAGGCGGGGATCCTGCTGTTCTACAATCACAAGGCCTTCGTGGGTCTGGGGGTCACGCCGAGCGCGCTGAAGACCTTCCAGTACGCCGAGGAGCTGGCCTGGGCGCGGATCCCCCACCAGCGCCGCAAGGTTCGCCTGAAGATCCGCAACGACGAGCACGTGGTGACCTACTGGTACTCGTACGACGACGGCGCGACCTGGACCCGCCACGGCACGCGCATGGAGGTGTCGGGCATGCACCACAACGTGTTCGGCGGCTTCATCAGCCTGAAGATCGGGATCTATGCGGCCGGGACCGGCCAGGCGACGCTGCGCGATTTCGTCTACCGGGCGGGCCTGCCGAAGGCGGTCGAGCGCTAGGGGCCGGACTCAATTGTCTGGACCTGGAGGGGTAATATTTTCAAAGGCTTATAATCTTGTCATCCCGGCCGTACGCCCGCGAAGGCGGGCGGGAGCGCCGGGATCTCCCACCGTTCAGACCCCGCCGACGTGGGAGGTCCCGGCTCTACGGACCGCTGACGCGCTCCTACGGCCGGGATGACAAGCGTTTCCAGTTTCCAATTGAGTACGGACCCTAGTGACCTCACCGGTCGTAGTCGGGCGCCGGCAGCGGAACGGGGGTGGGATTGAGGCGCACCCAGGCCACGGCCAGCTCGCACAGCCCCGCGCCGGCGCCGTCGAGGTCCCGGACCTGCGCCACCAGCTGCGCGGCCCGTTCCTGATCGGGCTCGGGCAGCGGCGCGCCGGCGCCGACATGGGCGAGGAAGGCGCGGGTCATCCGGCGATAGTCGGCGTCCCAGTTGGCGCCGCCGTTGCGGTCGATCTCGTCGGCGACCTTGCCGGCGATGCGGATCACCTCGCCCTGCATGGTGGACGCCGCGCCGCGCGAGGGCACGAGCATTTCCCACAGTTCCTGGTGCTGGTCCTGCCAGCGGGCGGATCGGGCGAGGATCGGCGCGCGGCCGTCGTGCATCGTGCGGCGCGGGACCGGCGCTACGTCGAACAGCGCATAGAGCCGGTCGAGCCCGGCGCTGGTTTCCTCCAGATAGTCGGGATTGAAGCCCTGGCGGTGGAACTCGAAGTTCTCGCTGATGCGCTGAACGAAGGCCTGCATCTGCGGCGTGACGCGCCCCTGTTCGCCGGACTTGCCTGCGAAGGCCCGCTTGAAGAGGCCGCCCAAGCCTTGTTTACGGGGCGGCTCGGCCGCCAGCAGCAGCTCGGCCGCGGCGGCCATCGCCGCGATCTGGGCGTTGCTGCAGCGCTGCAGGCCCGCTTCCAGCGGCGTCTGTCCCGCGGTGTTGAGCGCTTCGACCCGCGCCCCGCGTTCCAGCAGCCGGCGCACGGCGTCCAGATTGGCGAACATGGCGGCGTGATGCAGCGGGGTGTCGCCGTTGTTGTCCTGGACGTGCACGTCGGCGCCCAGCGTCAGCAGGGTCTCGACATCGCCGAACAGGCTGGAGGCGCGATTGTGCAGGGCGGTGCGGCCGTAGGCGTCCTTGGCCTCCAGATCGGCGCCGTGCGCGACCAGCCAGCGCGCGAGGTCTTCAGGGCAGTCGTGGAACGCCAGCGCCGTACCCTTGGCGTAGCCGCCGCGCGCATCGATCTCGCAGGTGTCGAACACCGCCTGCAGCGCGGCCAGGTCGCCGGCCTTGAGCAGGGCGTCGAAATCCTTGGGGAGCGTCTTTCTCTTCGACTTCGCCATGCGGCCCTGGTCCCTTCGCGATCGCCGGCTGGTCGGCGGCGGTCGCTATTTGCAGCCGATTTCGCCGGTTTCGGAAACCTCCGCGTTCGAGAGCATTGTCACCATGACAATACTCCTTTTGCTTCATGAGGCATTGCCCGCTACCGCTGGAGCCCGCTGCAAGAGGAGGCTCCGGTGCGGATCGCGGTTCTGACGTTCGACGGCTACAACGAGCTGGACTCGTTCATCGCCTCGGCGATCCTCAATCGCATGAAGGCGCACGGCTGGGCGGCCTACATCACGGCCCCGACGCCGGAGGTGACCTCGCTGAACGGGGTGACCGTGCAGCGCCAGCAGCCGCTGGAGTTCGCCGCGCAGGCCGACGCCGTGCTGATCGGCAGCGGTTCGAAGACGCGCCAGATCGCGGCCGACGCCGGTCTGCTGTCGCGCCTGACGCTGGACCCGTCGCGCCAGCTGATCGGGGCCCAGTGTTCGGGAACCCTGCTGCTGGCCAGGCTGGGCCTGATCGGCGAGCTGCCGGCCTGCACCGACCTGACGACGAAGCCCTGGGTGGTCGAGGCCGGGGTGCAGGTGCTGGACGCCCCGTTCGTCGCCCACGGCAATGTCGCCACCGCCGGCGGCTGCCTGGCCTCGCAGTACCTGGCCGCCTGGACCATCGCGCGTCTGGCGGGTCTGGAAGAGGCCAAGGCCGCCATCCACTACGTCGCGCCGGTGGGGGAGAAGGACGTCTACGTCGCCCGCGCCCTGGCCGCGATCACGCCCCATCTGCCGGCCGCCAGCGCCGCCGCCTGAGTTCGAGGAGCCTTTCATGCGCCAGTGGACCATCGACGCCTTCGCGTCCGCCCCCTTCAAGGGCAACCCGGCCTGCGTGGTCGAGCCGTTCGACCGCTGGCCGTCCGACGCCTGGATGCAGGCCCTGGCGGCCGAGAACAACCAGGCCGAGACGGCCTTCCTGCTGAAGACCGCCGACCCGGCGCGCTACGGCCTGCGCTGGTTCACGCCGGCCCGGGAGGCGCCGCTATGCGGCCACGCGACCCTGGCGGCGGCGCACGCCCTGTTCGCCGAACTGGACGTGGCGGTCGAGACGCTGGCCTTCGACACCCTGTCGGGCGAGCTGCGGGTGCGGCGCGACGGCGAGCGGCTGGAGATGGACTTTCCGGCCAATCCGCCGCGCCGGGTCGAGGTTCCGGCGGGCCTTTCCGAGGCCCTGGGCGCCAAGGTGGTCGAGGCCTGGGCCGGGGCCTATCTGGTGGCGGTGCTGGAGGATGAGGCCGCGGTGCGGGCGCTTGCGCCCGACCTGGCCGCGCTGAACCGCGTCGACAGCGACGCGACCGACGGCAAGGGCCAGGTGATCGCCGTGGCCATGGCGGATGCGGGGCGACCCTATGCGGTGGTCAGCCGGTTCTTCGCGCCGGCGGCCGGTATTCCCGAGGATCCGACCACCGGGTCGGCCCACTGCATCCTGATGCCGCTCTATGGCGACAAGCTGGGCAGGACGGCGCTGGAGTTCCACCAGGCCTATCCCGGCCGGGGCGGGGACCTGTCATGCGAAAGCCGCGGCGCGCGCGTGATCCTGCGCGGCCGCGGCCTCACTGTGGTGGACAGCCGGCTCCGGGTGGAGCCGGCCTAGTCGCCGTTACCAGCGGTTGGGAGCGCCGCGGCCGTAGCCGTGGCCGTAGTCGCGGTCGTTACGCTCGTAGCGGATCTGGGCGCTGATGCGGTCCAGACGACGGTCGAGGTCGGCGCGTTCCCAGCCGTTCAGGCCGCCGGCGCGGTAGCGGTATTCGAGGCGCGAGACTTCGCGCAGCTCGCCCTGCAGGCGGCGGGCCTCGTGGCGGGTCAGGTCGCCGGTGCGCACGCCGCGGTCGATCCGCTGTTCGAGCTGCGCCTGGCGCTGGTTGACGGGCTGGGCCATGGCCGCGGCGGGGACGGTGGCGGCCGCCAGGGCCGAGACCGCAACGATCGGCAGAATGATCTTCTTCATCGGTTCGGTTCCTTTCAACTGGTCCGTCGCCGGTCGCGACGACGTTGAAGACAAGAAACCACGTGCCGCCTGAAGCGGTTCTGAGCCCGTCGTTATGTTGGGTTCATCTACCTGAAGTCGTTGTCATGAGCGCGGAGCGAGCGTCGCGGGTCAGGTCCTGAGGCGGCGTACTCAATTGAAAGCTTCAGGAGACTTGTCATCCCGGCCGAAGGAGCGCGCCAGCGGTCCGTAGAGCCGGGATCTCCCACGTCTGCAGTTTTTGGAACGGTGGGAGATCCCGGCGCTCCGCTGCGCTACGGCCGGGATGACAAGGTCATAGGCGTCTGAAAACGCCCGGTCGTGGGCGGAACAATTGAGATCAGGCGGCGGCCGCCTCGGCCGCGGCCAGGCGCGCGGCGGCGGCCACGGCGTCCTCGATGGCGGTGTAGAGCTTGGTGACCTCGATCGGCTTGGCCACGTGGCCGTCCATGCCGGCGGCCAGATAGCCCTCGACCTGGTGGACCAGGGCGTTGGCGGTGACCGCCACGATCGGGGTGCGCGGGCGGCCTTCGGCCTTTTCCAGCGAGCGGATGGTGCGGGCGGCCTCGACGCCGTCCATCACCGGCATGTGGATGTCCATCAGGATCACGTCGTAGCCGCCGGCGCGCCAGGCCTCGACGCAGGCCGCGCCGTCGGCGACCAGCGCCACCTCGGCCCCCAGGGGGGCGAGCACGGCGGCGATGACCTTCTGGTTGGTCAGGTTGTCGTCGGCGGCCAGCACGCGCAGGCGACGCGAGGCGGCCTCGTCGACCGGTTCGGCGGCGACCGGCGGGGCGGCGGCGATCTCGCCCCGGCCGCGCGGCATGGCCACGACGACGGTGAAGGTCGAGCCCTGGCCCTCGCGGCTCTGGACGTGAATGCCCCCGCCCATGACGGCGGCCAGTTCGCGGCAGATCGACAGGCCAAGGCCCGAGCCGCCGAAGCGGCGGGTGGTCGAGCTGTCGGCCTGGACGAACTTGTCGAACAGGCGCGGCACGGTGTCGGCGGCGATGCCGATGCCGGTGTCGGTGACGTCGATGCGCAGGCCCGAGCCGTCCTCGGCCGAGGCGAAGCGCACCGAGACCGCGCCTTCCAGCGTGAACTTCAGGGCGTTGGACACCAGGTTGTTGAGGATCTGGCGCAGGCGATCGGCGTCGCCATGCCAGCCGCCCAGGGCCTCGGGGGCGACCATGACGCCGAACTCCAGGCCCTTGTCGCGGGCCTGGTCGACGAAGGTCTCGCGCAGCGAGGCGGCCAGGGAGGACAGGTCGAAGTCGCGCTCGACCAGCTCCAGGCGGCCGGCCTCGATCTTCGACAGGTCGAGCACGTCGTTCAGCACGGCCAGCAGCAGGCCGCCGGATTCGCGGATCACCGACAGGCGCTCGCGCTGGCGGGCCGAAAGCTCGTCCATGGCCATCACCTCGGTCATGGCCAGCACGCCGTTCAGGGGCGTGCGGATCTCGTGGCTCATATTGGCCAGGAAGTGAGACTTCAGGACGTTGGCGGCGTTGGCGTCGTCGCGGGCCTTGACCAGCTCGCCCATGGCCGAGCGCAGGTCGTGGTCGTTGGCCTCGAGGCGCGAGACCAGATGGTTGAAGCTGTCGGTCAGGCTGTGGAAGACGTCGTCGTCGCTGGCCTGCTGCACGGGGCTGTAGCGGCCGCCCTGGGCCATGTCGTGCATGGCGTCCGACAGCCGCTGCATCGGCTTGGTCATCCGCCGGGCCAGGCTGTTGGCCAGCAGGATGGCCAGGCCCGCGGCGCCGAAGAACAGCGCGCCGGTGAGGGCCAGGTCGCGGGCCAGGATCTCGACCAGGCTGGGCTGGCGGGCCACCAGGGCCAGTTCGCCGACCTTGCGGCCCTGCAGCACGACCGGACGGGTCAGGGTTTCGACATTGGCCTCGTTCTCGACGCCGATGCGGGCGACGGTCTGGCCCGACAGGTCGACGAGGCGGGCGCCGGCCACGTGCGGCGCGCGGATGACGGCGTCCAGCGCCCGGCTGGCGCCGACGGCGTTGTGGTCGGCCAGGGCCGGGGCGGCGCCGGCGGCCACCATCTCGGCCAGGACGCGATGGTTCTCGCGGGCTTCCTGCCGCGCGACGCTCCATTGCTGGAGCATGAAGCACAGGCATGCGGCGGTGAGCGCGGCGACCGTGGTGCCCAGCGCCACGCCGGCGATTCGCGCCTGCAAGGGCGCGTGAGCGGCGGCTTCCGAATTGCGGCGCGTGTCGTCCATGGCCCTTCCGCAGGTCAAACATGGCCATTTTGCCGCAAGGTTCCTAACGACTCGCTTCCGCCCCCAGGTGCAGTCGCGACAAAACAACGCTAGGGCGCATTTTCGATTGCGACGGCGTTAATGATTCGTTTACCTATTCACTCGGTTCTCTGGAGGAGTCGGGTGTGGAAAAAGTTTTCGTAGCTCAACGGGTCGCCAATAAGCTGTTCGCGACCGAGAACGCCGTGGATACGGCGATGATGGAAGCCGCCGAACTGATGGCGGACATGCTGAAGGCCCGTAAGGACCTCGGCCTGTCGGCGGTCGTCGGCGACAAGGCCAGCGCGAAGCTGGTCGAGGCCCTGGCCGCGCTGGGAGAAGCCCGCAGCGCCATGGTCGACATGCATGGCCAGCTGAACGAAGTGAAGCTGCGCATGGGCATCCGCACGAAGCTGGCGGGTGTGGAAGACAAGTCGGGTGATCTTGGCACCCCGACCGGTCACGCCGAAGGTCTTCGCACCGTCGCCTGACGGCAAAGTTGCAAGACTTTAACTTAGCAGGGCCCCTAATTTGCGTTAGGGGCCTTTCGCATGCTTGCTAGCGCCATCTCCGCCGCGATCTGGATTGCGATCGTCTCGCTGGTGGCGTTCGCATGGCTGAAGGGAAGCCGTCCCGAGCGCATGGGCTCGCTGGCCGTCCTGCTCGGCGCGCTGGCCGTGATGCTCACCCACAAGCTGATGCCGGAAGGCGCCCAGGCCGTCGTGCTGCTGGTCATCGACGCGGCGCTGGCCGTGGCCTTCCTGATGCTGGCGATGCGTTTCGTCAGCCAGTGGCTGGGCGTGGCGATGCTGCTGCAGGCCGTCCAGTTCAGCCTGCACGCCTACTATCTGGTGGTCGAGAAGCCGCACGACTACCTCTACAGAAGCGTCAACAACATCAACACCATCGGCGTCCTGCTGGCGGTGCTGGTCGGCACGCTGCTGGCCTGGCGTCGCAACGCCCGCGCCGCAAAATAATTGCCGCCGCCGGACGATCGGTCGCGGCTGTTGGAATAAATTTTCAAAATTTCGGTCTTGCCTTCGCGGCGGAAACGCGGTTTCTCGCCGGCGGGCCACGCCCCCCCAACGGGGCGCAGTCCATCTGTAAGGATGGGAGACATCGCTATGACTACCCTCGCCAAGCCGGCAATCCGTCCGGCTCGTCCCGAGTTCTCTTCCGGCCCCTGCGCCAAGCGCCCCGGCTGGTCCCCCGAAAATCTGAGGAACGCGGTCCTTGGCCGTTCGCACCGCTCCAAGCTGGGCAAGGCGCGCCTGAAGGCCGCCATCGACCAGACGCGCGAAGTGCTCGAAGTGCCCGCCGAGTTCCTGATCGGCATCGTCCCCGGTTCGGACACCGGCGCCGTCGAAATGGCGATGTGGTCGATGCTGGGCGCCCGCCCCGTGCAACTGATGGCCTTCGAGTCCTTCGGCAAGGACTGGGTCACGGACGTCACCAAGCAACTGAAGCTGCCGGACGTCGAGGTGCTGAGCGCCCCGTACGGCGAGCTGCCCGACACCGCCAAGGTCGACCCGGCCAAGGATCTGGTCTTCACCTGGAACGGCACGACCTCGGGCGTGCGCGTGCCCAACGCCGACTTCATCTCGGCCGACCGTGAAGGCATCACCATCTGCGACGCCACCAGCGCCGCCTTCGCCCAGGACCTGGACTGGACCAAGCTCGATGTCGTGACCTTCTCCTGGCAGAAGGCGCTGGGCGGCGAGGGCGCGCACGGGATCCTGATCCTGTCGCCGCGCGCCGTGGCCCGCCTGGAAAGCTACGTCCCGGCCTGGCCGATGCCGAAGCTGTTCCGCATGACCAAGAACGGCAAGGTCACGCTCGACCTGTTCGAGGGTGCGACGATCAACACCCCGTCGATGCTGTGCGTGGAAGACGCGCTGGACGCCCTGCAGTGGGGCGCCTCGATCGGCGGTCTGGAAGCCATGCAGGGCCGCGCCGACCAGAACCTGAAAGTGCTGGCCGACTGGGTCGAGAAGACCGAGTGGGTCGACTTCCTGGCCGCCTCGCCGGAAATCCGCTCCAACACCTCGGTGTGCCTGAAGGTGGTGGACGCCCAGATCGCCGCCCTGCCGGCCGACGCCCAGGCCGACTTCGCCAAGAAGCTGGCCAGCCTGCTCGAGAAGGAGGGTGCGGCCCTCGACATCGGCGGCTATCGCGACGCTCCGGCCGGCCTGCGCATCTGGTGCGGCGCGACGGTGGAGGCCTCGGATCTGGAGGCCCTGACGCCGTGGCTCGACTGGGCCTTCGCCGAGACCAAGGCGGCCACGCTCCAGGCGGCCTGAAGCCGGTGTTCGCCGATCCCCTGACGCAGCGCCTGGCCGACTTCGTCATCGGCCTCGGCATCGACGTCACGGCGGGCGAGTTGCCCGACGACACCTTCCTGCCCGGAGTGGACATCCGCTTCGGGGGGCTGGTGATCGACGAGCAGCGTCTGGCCCATCCCGGCGACATCCTGCACGAGGCCGGCCACATCGCCGTCACCGAGCCCGAAGGCCGCAAGGCCGAACGGCTCGAACCCACCGACGGCGAGGAGATGGCTGCCCTGGCGTGGTCGTGGGCCGCCCTGACCCACCTGGAGCTCGACCCCGGCGTGGTCTTCCATCCGGAAGGCTACAAGGGCGACGCCGGGTGGCTGGTCGAGACCTTCACCTCCGGGGGCGCCATCGGCGTGCCGCTGCTTCAGTTCTACGGCCTTGCGCTCGAGCCGCGACAGGCGGCCGAGCGCGGGGTCGCTCCCTTCCCGCACATGCTGCGCTGGCTTCGCTGAGCGCGGCTTTCGAAACAAAGACACATCGCGGCCCGACCGCCGACAAGGAACACCTGATCATGGCTCCTCGCGTCCTCATCGCCGACAAGCTTTCCCCCGCCGCCGTCGACATCTTCAAGAACCGCGGCGTCGACTTCGACATCAAGACCGGCCTGTCGAAGGAAGAACTGATCGCCGTCATCGGCGACTATGACGGCATCGCCATCCGCTCGGGCGCCAAGCTCGACAAGGACGTCATCGCCGCCGCCAACAAGCTGCAGGTCATCGCCCGCGCCGGCATCGGCGTCGACAACGTCGACATCCCGGCCGCCACCGCCAAGGGCGTGGTGGTGATGAACACCCCGTTCGGCAACTCGATCACCACGGCCGAGCACGCCATCGCCATGATGTTCGCCCTGGCCCGCCAGATCCCGGCGGCCGACGCCTCGACGCAGGCCGGCAAGTGGGAGAAGAACCGCTTCATGGGCGTGGAGCTCTACGCCAAGACCCTGGGCCTGATCGGCGCCGGCAACATCGGCGGCATCGTCGCCGACCGCGCCCTGGGCCTGAAGATGAAGGTCGTGGCCTACGACCCCTTCCTGAGCCCCGAGCGCGCCATCGAGATGGGCGTCGAGAAGGTCGAGCTGGAAGAGCTGCTGGCCCGCGCCGACGTCATCACCCTGCACACCCCGCTGACCGACAAGACCCGCAACATCCTGTCGGCCGAGAACCTGGCCAAGACCAAGAAGGGCGTGCTGATCGTCAACTGCGCCCGCGGCGGCCTGGTCGACGAAGTCGCCCTGCGCAAGCTGCTGGACGAAGGCCACGTGGCCGGCGCCGGCTTCGACGTGTTCGTCACCGAGCCGGCCAAGGAAAACCCGCTGTTCGGTTCGGACAAGGTGGTGGCCACCCCGCACCTGGGCGCCTCGACCTCGGAAGCCCAGGAGAACGTGGCCCTGCAGGTCGCCGAGCAGGTCAGCGACTACCTGCTGACCGGCGCCGTGACCAACGCGCTTAACAGCCCCTCGGTCAGCGCCGAAGAGGCCCCCAAGCTGAAGCCGTTCGTGGCCCTGGCCGAGAAGATCGGCGCCCTGGCCGGCCAGATGGTCGACTTCGGCATCAAGGCCATCGACATCGCCTTCGAAGGTGAAGTCGCCGCCCTGAACGTCAAGCCGCTGACCTCGGCGGCTCTCGCCGGCGTGCTCAAGCCGATGCTGGCCGAGATCAACATGGTCTCGGCTCCGGCCGTGGCCAAGGAGCGCGGCGTGACCGTCTCGGAAAGCCGCCAGGAAAAGAGCCCGACCTACGACTCGCTGCTGCGCGTGACCATCACCACCGAGAAGGGCAAGCGCGCCTTCGCCGGCACGGTGATCGCCGGCGCCCCGCGCGTCATCGAGGTCAAGGGCATGGAGCTGGACGCGGGCTTCTCGCCGGCCATGCTCTACATCAACAACCTCGACAAGCCGGGCTTCATCGGCGCCCTGGGCATGCTGCTGGGCGAGGCGGGCGTGAACATCGCCACCTTCAACCTGGGCCGCGTCTCGGCCGATGAGGACGCCATCGCCCTGGTCGGCGTCGACCAGGCTCCGAGCGAAGAGCTGCTGGCCAAGATCCAGGCCCTGCCGCATGTGAAGGAAGCCCGCGCGCTGACCTTCTAAGGCCGGTTCTTCCAGGCTAGAGCTCGAGCCCCCGGCCTTGGCCGGGGGCTTTTTCTTTGGGGCAGGTGTAATGGATTTCTCGGACGAGCGCTGGGTGGGGCTGATGGGCGGTTATCGGGTCGTCTACGATCCCCGCCCGGCCCTTCGGGCGATAGACGAGGGGCGCGACGTCGAGGCCGCCTGGTCCGAACTCTGGGAAGAGCTGCATCACCAGGGTGACGTCGACCTGGCCTCGTACGCCGTCGCACCGCATTTGGCCCGGCTGGCCGCGACGGGCAAGGCGGGCGGCTGGAACGCCTACGGCCTGGCCGCGACCATCCAGCAATCGCGCAGGCACGAACGCAATCCTGCGATCCCCGACTGGCTGGAGCTTCATTACACTCGGGCTTGGACGGCGCTCTTCGCGTCCGCACTGGACGCTCTACGCACGGCCGATGATCCAGATGTGGTCGGCAGCCTGTTGGCGGTGGTCGCGATCCATAGGGGCATGCCGATCCTAGGCGACATGGCGCTGGAGTTCTCGGAAGCCGAGCGACTTGAGATTTTGATCGAGGCCGGGTGGGAGGCCGCGCCGGGATAAGCAGTTTCCGTGCAGTCTTTGAGCGAAAGCCGTGAACAGCCTACGCCGGCCATTTTCACGCCCCAGGTGAGCGGCTAGGGCAGGGGCTCGCCTCGTCCAGGAGCCCAGATGTCCCGCAGCTTCAAGCGCAAGATCAACTGGCTGGCCTTCGCCGTGTTCGCGGCGGCCGCGGCCTATGCGTTCTGGAAGGCGATCACGCCGGGCGACGACACTGTCGGCCTGATCCCGTGGGACAAGGCCAAGCATTTCATCGTCTTCTACGTGCTGGCGGTGCTGGGCTGCCTGGCCTTGCCCAAGAGCCGGCTGTGGCGGATCGGCCTCGTGCTGGTGGCCTTCGGCGGACTGATCGAGATCGTGCAGCACTTCACCGGCCGCGACATGTCGTGGGGCGACCTCGTCGCCGACTTCTGCGGGGTGACGGCGGCCTATGCCTACAGCCTGGTCGGCGCCATCCGCCGCAAGCTGCCCGCCGGCTGAGCTTGACCGTCGTTACGGCAGAGATCACGACTGCGGCGTGAAACCGTTCCCGCCGCTCAAGACCGATTCCGACGACATGCTGCATCTCGACGCCCTGCGGGCGCTGGGTGCGGTGCTGATCGTCGTCTTCCACTTCAACCGGTTCATCAATATCGACGGCCGCTGGCAGGCGGTGGACGACACGGTCAAGAGCTTCAGCCTGCTCGTCGACCTGTTCTTCGTGATCTCCGGCTATGTGATCAGCGCCGTCTATACGGGGCGGATCCGCACGGTTTCCGACTTCCGCTGGTTCCTGCAGAAGCGGGTGGCGCGGCTGATGCCGCTGCACTGGCTGACGCTGGCGGTGTTCATCGTCATCGCCGTCGCCGGGGTCATGGGCCTCGTGAACGACCGCGATCCCAGCCGCTACGACCCCGCCTGCGTCGTGCCCAACATCCTGAACCTGCAGGCCTTCGGCATCTGCCGGGCCCAGACCTTCAACTTCGTCAGCTGGTCGATCAGCGCCGAGTGGGCGATGTATCTGCTGCTGCCGCTGCTTCTGTGGCTGGCGATGCGCGGGACGGCCTGGCTGACCCTGGTCACGGCGGTGATCCTGGCGGCGCTGTTCGCCATTCCGGCGCAGCAGCCCTTCCACATGTGGACGGCCGACTTCGGCATCGCCCGGGCTGCGCCCGGCTTCCTGGTCGGCATGATCGCCTACAAGATCCGCGGGCCGCTGGGACGCCTGCCGGGCGCGAAGTGGTGGTTCTTCGCCTCGTGCGTCGCCTTCGTCGCCGGCAGCGCCGCGCAGCTGGATCGCGACCTGCTGCTCTTCGTCTGCTACGCCGTCGGCCTGCTGGGCGTGGCGGCCGACAACGCCCCGGTCAAGCCCGGTCCGGTCGTGCGCTGGCTGGCGCCCTGGGGGCAGCTGTCCTACTCGGTCTACATGCTCCACCCGATCATGCTGAAGATCGCCCTGAACTGGGTGGGCCTGGGGATGCTGCACCTGACCGGCGACGTCATGCGCCTGTGGTGCCTGGCCTGGGGCCTCGTCTTGATCCCGGTCAGCTATGCGTCGCTGATGTACTTCGAGAAGCCCGCGCGGGACGCCATCGCCGGGTGGGGGAAGCCCAAGCGCTGAACCCTCTCCCGGAGGGGAGAGGGAGGGGCCCAGGCGAAGCCTGGGAGGGTGAGGGGTGACGGCGCCTGACGTCGTGCCGGCGCGCCGTCTTCTGTCCCTAACCCCTCATCCGGCGCTTCGCGCCACCTTCTCCCTATGGGAGAAGGATCAGTTCTTGGACACGTGATCCACGAACGCCGGCAGTTCGCCGATCGAGGCCAGTTCCACATAGCGCGGGTGGTTCTGCGGCGCGTCGGCGGCCTCGTGGGCCCAGACCAGCGGGTAGGGGATCAGCGCGCCCCAGGCCCCGGCCTCCAGCGCCGGCAGGATGTCGGACCGCATCGAGTTGCCGGCCATCAGCGCCTGCTCGGCCCCGGTGCCGTAGCGGTCGAACACCCGGCGATAGGTGCCGGCGTCCTTCTCCGAGACGATCTCGACGGCGGCGAACAGGTCGCCCAGGCCCGAGGCGGCCAGCTTCTGCTCCTGGTGCAGGAGGTCGCCCTTGGTGATCAGGATCAGGCGATAGCGCTTGGACAGCTCGGCCAGGGCCCGCTCGACGCCCGGCAGGGGCTCGACCGGCTCGGTCAGCATCTCGCGGCCCACGGCCAGGATCTCGCGGATGACGCGGGTGGAGACCGCGCCGTCCGTGAGGTCCAGCGCGGTTTCGATCATCGACAGGGTGAAGCCCTTGGCTCCATAGCCGTAGACCCGCAGGTTGCGCTTCTCGGCCACGGCCAGCTGGCTGTTGATCCGTTCCTCGTCGCCGAAGTCGGACAGCAACTCGACGAACCGCTTGTGGGTCAGGCGGAACAGGCTCTCGCAGTGCCAGAGGGTGTCGTCGGCGTCGACGCCGACCGTGGTGATGAGGCTCATGCCCTCCGTCTACATCAGCGCAGCGTGCGCTTGTAGAGGTCCAGGAGGTTGGTCCAGGCCTGTTCGGCGGCGGCCTCGTTGTAGACCTGGCTGCCCTTGACCGTCCAACCGTGGGCGGCGCCGGCGAAGACCTCGACCTTGGCCGGGCGCTTGGCCTCGGCGAAGGCGGCCTTCAGCTTGTCCTTCACGTCGGGCTCCTTCTTGTCGTCGTTGTCGGCGACCTCGATCAGGTACTCGGCGTGGGTCTTGGGGATCAGCAGGTGCGGGCTGGTGGGATCGGCCGTGACCAAGCCACCGCCGTGGAAGCTGGCGACGGCGGCGATGCGGCCAGGGGCGGCCGCGGCGGTGCGGAACGACAGCGGCCCGCCCATGCAGTAGCCCTGCACGCCGATCTTTCGGCCCTTGTCGGTTTCCTTCTGGGCGTCGAGGAAGGCCACATAGGCCAGGGCGTCGCGGTCGGTGCCCTCGGGCGTGACGGTGGCGCGCAGCGGGGTGATCTTGGCGCGGTCGTCGGGATTGGCGAAGTTGAAGGTTCCGTCGATCACCGGCGCCTTCTTGACGCGGTAATAGAGGTTGGGGACCAGCACGACGTAGCCGGCGGCGGCCAGGCGGCGGCCCATGTCGCGGAACACCGGGCGCAGGCTCATGACGTCGGGCCAGATCAGCACGGCGGGCCATTTGCCCTTGCCGGCCGGCTTGAACAGGGCCGCGTCGGCCTCGCCGTCGGGCGTCTTGATGACGACGTCGGTCTCGACGACCTTGTCGTCGGCGCGGGCGGCGGTGGCGGCCAGGCCCCCGGCCGCGGCGGTCATCAGGCCGAACGTGCGGCGCGAGACGCGCGGATCATGGACCAGGCCGGGGTGGATGTCGTCGTCGCACATCGCGCGGGCTCCCTTTCGAACAGGCGCCCGCACGGTGCACGACCTGACGCCGAAGGCAATCGGCGGCTGCGCTTTAGGTTGGATCCGCAGCCTTATGAAACCGAGCGGCTCTGGGGAGGGGTCTTGGAGAGCAGGTTCAGAAGGTGAGGATGACGAACACCACGCCGCTGATCACCACGCCCGCGCCCAGCATCACGCCAAGCGCCTGGCCGGCCAGCGACTGACCGGGAAGGCGCGTCCAGGCGATCTTCGGCGCGCGCTTCTGGGCGGCTCGATCGTGGACGGCGGCGGTCATGATTCCATCTCCTCGTTTAAGCCCAAGCTTGTGGGGCCTGACGAGTTAACGAGCGTGAAGCGCCGGCGGATGCAGGCGTGCGACCGATTGATCCAGGGTGCGCCTAAAGGGTCACACTCCAGCCGTCCCGACCGCTGCCGGGCGCGGCGGGAGGCGGGGGCTTGGCGCAGGCCGTGTGGGCCTTGTTGATCCGCCGCAGCGAGGCTGGAAAGCGGTGCAGCTTGCTGTCGGGACGGATCGGCCGGGCCACCAGGTCGCCCTCGCAATTGGGGCAGACGCCATGGAATCGGCTTTCCGCGCAGTCGGCGCAGAAGGTGCATTCGAAGGTGCAGATGCGCGCCAGCTCGCTCTGGGGCGGCAGGTCGCGGTCGCAGCACTCGCAGTTGGGGCGCAGTTCGAGCAAGGGCCGTCCTCCCGTGTTCTTATGCGTTGAAGCCCCGCACCATAAGGGCTTGAACGCCCTTCGCGCGAGGGGGCGCGTTGGGAGATCACGGGAATGTGGCGGGGCCGGCGAAAAGCCGTGATCCGAGGGGTTGACCCCCCCGCCCGCGACCCCTAAACACCCCGCCGTTTGCGCGGCGGGCGGGGTTCTCCCTGGCCCGCCTTTTTGCAACAATAACCACGCGTTCTGGAGGCGCTTCTCGAGATGTCCCAAGACCTTCTCCCCGGCGTCACCGGCGTTCTGGTCCTGGCCGACGGCACCGTCCTGCAGGGCGTTGGCTGCGGCGCGGTCGGCGACGCGGTCGGCGAGGTGTGCTTCAACACCGCCATGACCGGTTACCAGGAAATCCTGACCGACCCGTCCTACATGGCCCAGATCGTGGCCTTCACCTTCCCGCACGTCGGCAACGTCGGCACCAACAGCGAAGACGTCGAGCAGATCACGGGCGTGGCCGAGACGGCCGCCCGCGGCGCGATCTTCCGCGACGTCCCGACCGATCCGGCCAACTGGCGCGCCAACAGCGACTTCGACGGTTGGATGCAGCGCCGCGGCGTCGTCGGCCTGGCCGGCGTCGACACCCGCGCCCTGACCCGCAAGATCCGCGAGACCGGCATGCCGCATGGCGTGATCGCCCACTCGCCCGACGGCAAGTTCGACCTCGACGCCCTGAAGGCCAAGGCCCGCGACTGGTCGGGCGTCGTCGGCCTCGACCTGGCCAAGGACGCCTCGACCACCCAGACCTTCACCTGGGACGAGGGCCTGTGGTCGTGGCCGGCCGGCTACGCCAAGCTGGAGCAGCCCAAGTACGAAGTGGTCGTCATCGACTACGGCGTGAAGCGCAACATCCTGCGCGCCCTGGCTCACGTGGGCGCCCGCGCCACGGTGGTTCCGGCCGACACCTCGGCCGAGGACATCCTGGCCCGCAATCCCGACGGCGTCCTGCTGTCCAACGGCCCGGGCGACCCGGCCGCTACCGGTGCGTACGCCGTGCCGGAAATCAAGAAACTGGTGGAAAGCGGCAAGCCGGTGTTCGGCATCTGCCTCGGCCACCAGATGCTGGCCCTGGCCCTGGGCGCCAAGACCGTGAAGATGGAGCAGGGCCACCACGGCGCCAACCACCCGGTCAAGGACCTGACCACGGGCAAGGTCGAGATCGTGTCGATGAACCACGGCTTCACGGTGGACAGCGAAAGCCTGCCCGAGCCGGTGCAGGAGACCCACGTCTCGCTGTTCGACGGCACCAACGCGGGTATCGCACTGAAGGACAAGCCGGTGTTCAGCGTCCAGCACCACCCGGAAGCCTCGCCCGGCCCGACCGACAGCCTCTACATCTTCGAGCGCTTCGCCGGCCTGATGGACAAGGCGAAGTAGTTCGGGCGAAGTAAGACGAAACGCCCCGCCGAAAGGCGGGGCGTTTTTCGTTTCCGGGTCCTGTCACGAAACCATCGCCCAGGGTTCACGCACCGATTGAGCGACCCGTGTTAGCGTTTTCGCCGTTCCCAATCTCACGAGGACGGCATGAGCGCCTATGAACGCATCGGCGGCGAGGCCGCCGCCCAGTCGGTGATCAGCGACTTCTTCCAGCGCGCCCAGGGCGACGAGCGGCTCAAGAGCCTGTTCGGCGGCGAGGTCGCGCCCGGCGCCCGCGCCGTGGTGGCCGGCGCCCTCGATCCCGAGGCCGGCGAGGCCCGCGGCGACCTGGAGCTGGCCCAGGTGTGGTTCGGCGCCAACGCGCTGGAGGACGACGAACTGGACCTGATCATCGGCCACCTGGCCGCCGCCCTCGAAGCCGCCGGGATCGACGACGAGATCACCGCCGACGTCGCCGACCAGATCGAACTGCTCCGCGACCTGGCCCTTGGTCCGGACGAAGAAGACTTCGACGACGAGGATGAGGACGAAGAGGGCGAGGTGGCGGCTTAGGGCCGCAGACCCCCTCCGGCCCTCCGGGCCACCTCCCCCAGAGGGGGAGGATCTTGGCGCTTGAGATGCTCCCCCTTTGGGGGAGCTGTCGCGGAGCGACTGAGGGGGTTCTTCCCCCCTCTAAGTCCCGAACTGCGTGAACGGCACCTTGTTGAAGAGCTCGCGCTCGCCGCCGCGCGGGTCGTCGGCCATGCGGGTGGTCTCGTCGAACACCAGGGTCTGGCGGCGGGGCAGGGTGTAGGGCTCCCACTTCGGAATGGCCGCGCAGTTGGGATCGCCGGTGCGGGCGAAGGCGACGAAGGCGTCCATCATGGTGTTCGACATCGCCTGGCTGCGGGCGTCGGTCCCGACGATCGCGCCCTTGGCGTCCAGCGTGCCGAACACCAGGCAGATATCGAGCGTGTGCGGCGCGCCCCAGATGCCGCCGTCCTTGGGCGACTTCCAGTCCAGTTGATACACCCAGGCAGGCGCGCGGGTCGCCGCGCGGGCCTCGGCCTGCAGGATCGCCGCCTTCCACGAACGACCGGCCGTCGAGGCGGCGAAATAGACGTCGGACGGCGAGTAGGTCGGGTACATCCGGCGATAGGCCGCCACCACCGTGGCCGGGTCGATGTCGATGCGGGCGTTGAACTGGGACGGCAGCTTTTCGACCACTTGGTCCCAGGTCATGTCGAACACCTTGGGATCGGAGCCGACGAAGCCGCGCGTCTCGTCATGGGTGTTGCCGCAGATCAGCGGCACGTCCAGGCCCTGGGGCGCCGCGTCGGGGAAGAAGGGGTGGCGGGTCAGCGAGCGCTCGTCCAGCACCGGGCCCATATAGACCCCGCCCGAACCGGCCACCGGATCGATCGCCTTCAGGCCGTTCAGCAGCTGGTCGGCGGGCAGGGCGCGCAAGGTGGCCAGGTCGCTGATCCCCAGCTTCTCCAGAAAGAGCTTCGCGCGCTTGGTGGCGTTGAACGGGCCGCCGGCGGTGACCTGCTGGCCGCTCATGGTGGCGGCGCGGTGGAACAGGCCCTTGGCGGCCGGCATGGCCAGCAGGGTGGCGATCTTGGCCCCGCCGCCCGATTGGCCAAACAGCATGACCCGCGAGGGATCGCCGCCGAAGGCCTCGATGTTGTCGCGCACCCATTGCAGGGCCAGCACCAGGTCGAGCTGGCCGACATTGCCGCTGTCGGCGACGCTGGGATCGTTGAACAGGCGGGCGAGATAAAGGTAGCCGAAGGCGTTGAGGCGGTGGTTCACCGTCACCACCACCACGTCGCCGCGCTTGGCCAGGCGGGTTCCGTCGTACCAGGGACTTGCCCCCGAGCCGCCGTTGTAGGCGCCGCCGTGGATGTAGAACATCACCGGCCGCTTTGCGCCGTCGGCCAGGCCGGTCTTGGAGGCCTTGGCTGGGGTCCAGACGTTGAGGAACAGGCAGTCTTCCGAGAGGGTCTCGCCCTCTTCGCCCTTGCCGGTCTGCATCGAGGCCGCGCCATAGGCCAGGGCGTCGGCGACGCCGGTCCAGGGCTGGGGCTTGCGGGGCGGGGAAAAGCGGTTCGCGCCGCCGGTGTCGGCCCCGTAGCGCAGGCCCTTGAACACGTGCACGCCGTCGGCGGTGGTCGATCCGCGCACCTTGCCGGCGGCGGTGGTCACGATGGGCGAGCGGGCGGGACCGGCCGACTTTGCGGCATGAGCGGGCAGGGCGCTGGCGGCGGCTGCCGCGCCGGCGGCCAGCAGCAGGCTGCGACGATCCATGGGGTCTTCCTCCGGCGCTTCTGACGAGCTTGCGTCATGGCTAGCACGAACCATGACACCGGTGACAATCCATTTTGCACAGGGAGATTGGGTGAACGCCGCAGCCTCGGGGAACCTCCCCCTCTGGGGGAGGCGGCCGAAGGCCGGTGGGGGGAGGTTCTCAGCTTTCGAAGTTCTGGCCGATTTCGCCGCTACGCCCCCCACCGATCGCTGCGCGATCGCCTCCCCCAGAGGGGGAGGTTCCTTGGCGTCACCACATCGACGCGGCGGCCCGCGTGGGCCAGGCCTCGTCATAGGCCGGTCCGCCGACCTCGCCGGCGGTGATCGCCGCCAGCATGGCGCCGGCGCTGGGCAGGCTCTTGGGATCGACGTGGGCCTCGGGGCTCCACAGGCCCGCCCGCATCACCGCCCGGGCGCACTGGAAATAGCACTCCTCGATGGTGACGATCAGCGCGGTGCGTGGGGCCTTGCCGTCGACGGCAAGCCGCGCCAGCAGGTCGGCGTCGGCGCTGATCACCGCCCGGCCGTTGACCCGGAAGGTCGTGCCCGAGCCGGGGATCAGGAACAGCAGCGCCACGCGCGGATCGCGGACGATGTTGCGCAGGCTGTCGATGCGGTTGTTGCCGCGCCGGTCGGGCAGGATCAGCGTGCGCTCGTCGGCGATGGTCACCAGGCCGTGGGCGTCGCCGCGCGGGCTGCAGTCCAGGCCCTCGGGACCGACCGTGGCCAGGGCCAGGAACGGCGAGGCCTCGATCAGCCGGCGATAGTCGCTTGTCAGGCGGTCGCTGACCTTGGCGGTGGAGGCCGCGACGGGCGCTGGGCTGTAGATCGCCTCCAGCGCGTCGAGGGTGTCGATGATCGCCATGCGCCGTCTCCCGTTCGCCGGGAGCCTAGCAGCGGCGGGGCGCGCCTGTCAGGCCCGGCGGTCCAGCGCCTGCTGGCAGGCCTCGGCCAGGCGGCGCGGCGAGATCGGCTTGTCGACGATCGTGCGGCGGGCGTTGGCCAGCTGATCGGCGTTGCCGGTGACGAACACGGTGGGGATGCGGCCCAGCTTGGCCTCGATGGCCTCGACCGCCTCCAGCCCCGTGCCGCCGATGATGCGGAAGTCGGCGGTGATCAGGTCGGGCGCGCGGGCCAGGGCGCAGGTCAACGCTTCCTGCGGACTGTCGGCGATGTCGAAGCTTGAATAGCCCTGGGCGGCCAGAAGGGCCTCGACCTCGAGCGCGATGAGGATCTCGTCCTCGATGATGAGCGCGTGGCCTTGGGACCGTTTCACTGCACTTAACGCCAATCCGCTGTCGTCCCTTACAAGACTACAACCCGAACTTTCAGTTCTCGCCAATCGATTTCGCGTGTTCGCCATCAGAAATGTGTTGCTGCACGCACGGAGGCTCACGCCGCCGTGATGGCGCCGCCCGCCTCGCGAGAGCCGGGCGGGGACGTTTCCCTCTCCGGCCGAAAGCCTCTATGCAAAGGGAAAAACAAGATTGCAGGAGCGCCCCACACCCATGACGTCCCAGCCCCTCGTCCTCACCGAAAAGCGCGGCCACGTCGCCATCCTCACCCTCAATCGCCCCGAGGCCATGAACGCCCTGGGCGCGCCCGGCGACGGCGACCAGGTGGCGGCCGCCTGCGAGGCGATCAACGACGACCAGGACGTCCGCTGCGTGATCCTGACCGGGGCCGGCAAGGCCTTCTCGGCCGGCGGCGACGTCAAGGCGATGAAGGCCCGCGAAGGCGCCTTCGGCGGCAACGGCGTGGCCGTGCGCGACGGCTACCGCAAGAACATCCACCGCATCGTGCGGGCCATCTACGGCCTGGAGGTGCCGTCGATCGCGGCGGTCAACGGTGCGGCCATCGGCCTGGGCTGCGACGTGGCCTGCATGACCGACATCCGCATCGCCGCCGACACGGCGCGGTTCGGGGTGACCTTTCTCAAGCTGGGTTTGATCCCCGGCGATGGCGGCGCCTGGCTGATGCCGCGCACGGTGGGCATGAGCCGCGCGGCCGAACTGCTGTTCACCGGCGACGTCATCGACGCGGCCAAAGCGGCCGAGTGGGGCCTGATCAGCCGCGCTGTGCCGTCGGGCGACCTGATGGGCGAAGCGCTGGCCCTGGCCGAAAGGATCGCCGCCCAGCCGCCTCACGCCTTGCGCATGGCCAAGAGTCTGCTCAAGCACGGCCAGACGGCGAGCTACGACACCCTGATGGAGATGAGCGCCGCCGCTCAGGCCATCGCCCACCACACCGAGGATCACATGGAAGGCGTCGACGCCATTCTCGAAAAGCGCCAACCCACGTTCCGGGGCGCCTGAGGCATGGGCAAGGAAGCGCGGGCCTGGGGCCAGCTCAGCGACGGCGAGAGCGACGGCAAGCTGCTGTGGGAGCCGCCCAAGCTGATCTTCCGCGGGGCGGTGCGCGGCATCTATCAGGGCCACGCCCTGCGCGACATCCGCGCCGAGGGCGACGACATCGTCCTGTCCGACGGCACGCGCTTCACCCTCGATCCCGGCCAGGCCGACAAGTGGGTGCACGCCATCCTCAACCCGCCGACGCGGCTGGACAAGCTGGGCGTCAAGCCGGGCATGAGCGTGGTGATCGACGGCGTCGACGACGAGGA
Source organism: Caulobacter sp. 602-2 (assembly GCF_011043625.1). Lineage (GTDB taxonomy): Bacteria > Pseudomonadota > Alphaproteobacteria > Caulobacterales > Caulobacteraceae > Caulobacter. The sequence continues at coordinate 152,337 of NZ_JAAKGT010000003.1, read as the reverse complement.
TTTCCTGGACGAGCTCTCGACCCGCGTCGAGGCGCAGGTCGGGCCCGGCGAGGACTTCGAGGACGTCGACCTGCTGTTCGTGGCGGCCGACGACCTGGGGCAGCTGGACCGGCTGGAGGACCTGCAGGGGGCGCTGGCCGAGAAGGGGGCGATCTGGGTCGTCTCGCAGAAGGGCAAGACCGCGCCGCTGAAGGACACCGATGTGCTGGCGGCCGCCCGGGGCGTGGGCCTGTCGGACACCAAGGTCTGCGCCTTCTCCAAGACCCACACCGCCCTGCGGTTCGTGCGGCGCAAGGGCTGAAAGCGCTCAGTCGCTCCGACCGTTCGTCGCCGAGTTTCCCCGCGCGGGCGGGGATCCAGGCGGCGTTGCGAGGCAAGGCGCGGTCGTGAGCGGCCCGCGGGCTTCGCTCGGGTTCCCGCCTTCGCGGGGAAGGGCGGGGTTGCGGGCGCTCATCGGGTGAAGGTGGATCCGCCCGCCTTCGCACGAAAGGGCCAGGCCCAGGCCGCCGAGCAATCGCATGGCCGCCTCCGGGCGCGCGTCAGGGGCGCTGGGCCGGCGGCGGGACTTCCTCGCGCTTGGTCCAGGTGAAGTCTGAACTGCGCCTGGCGATCAGCCACCGGCCGTCCTGGCGCACATATTCGTCGTGATAGGTGACGCCCGAGGTGTTGCGATAGAGTGTGCCGGCGTCCTGGCCGATCAGCACCACCAGGCTGTAGGCCACGCCTGTCGCCCGGTCGCCCTGGATGTCGACCGTCTGCTGGCCGTTGATGTGGTAGACGGTCTCGAACCGGCCAAGGAAGCCGGTGAAGGCCTCGCCGATCTGCTGGCGCCCTTTCAGCGACGAGGTGGGCTGGCCGGCGACATGGGAGTCGACCGTGGCGTCCTGCGTGAACAGCAGCACCTGGCGGTCGATATCCTTGGTGTCGGCGAGGTTGGAGAAGGTGTCCACCAGCGCCTTCAGCGCGGCGCGGTCCTCGAGGCCGCGCACGCGAGCCGCCATGTCCTGATCCTGCATCGTCTGCGCCTCCGCCGCGAGCGGGCTGAAAGCCAGGGCCAGCAAGATCGCCAGGGTCTTCATGCGCGTCTCCGGACGTCGAGGCTCCCGCTGGGAGCCTGGTGATTGAAGTCTGGACGCGAGGATAAGGGCGGCGGCCCTGGGCGATTAGTCGGGTAATCGCGCAAGGGTCTATGCGGATTGCTCATGAATGCCGGCGTGGGCCTCAAGCCCGGTGGCGCAGAGCCTCGACCAGCAGCGCGAAGGCCGGGGAAGGCTGCCGGCGGCTTGGATAGTAGAGGTGATAGCCGGCGAAGGGCTCGCACCAGTCGTCCAGCACGCGGACCAGGCGGCCCTGGGCGATGTCGTCGGCGACCACGTCTTGCGGGCAATAGCCCAGGCCCAGGCCGTCCAGCACCGCGCGATGGCCGATCAGGCCGGTGTTGGCGACGACCTGGCCCTTGGTCCTGACGCTGACGGACTGGCCGTCCTTCTCGAACTCCCAGGCCAGCAGGTTGCCGTAGGTGGGCAGGCGCATGCCGATGCAGTTGTGCGCCAGCAGGTCCTGCGGCGTCAGCGGGACGGGGTGGGCGGCGAAGTAGGCGGGCGTGCCGACGACCGCCATGCGCTGGTCCGGGCCGATCCGGACGGCGACCATGTCCTGATCGACGAGGTCGCCCAGGCGAACGCCGGCGTCGAAGCGGTTGGCGACGATGTCGGTGAAGCCGTTGTCGACGCTGACCTCGACGGTGATGTCGGGATAGTCGCGAACCAGCCGGGCCATGGCCGGATAGATGATCGTCGCGGCGGCGTGCTCGTTGGTGGTCAGCCGCAGAACGCCGGCCGGCGTCTCGCGCAGCAGGTTCAGCGCGGCCAGGCCCGACTGGATCTCGCGCAGGTGCGGCGCCACCGTCTCCAGCAGGCGCTCGCCCGCCTGGGTGAGGCCGACGCTGCGCGTGGTGCGGGCCAGCAGCCGCACGCCCATCCGCTCTTCCAGCTGCCGCATCGCGTGGCTCAGGGCCGATTGCGAGAGGCCCATCTGGGCCGCGGCCTTGGTGAAGCTGCGGGCTTCGGCGACGGCGACGAAGGCCGAAAGGTCATTGAGGGGATCGCGGGCCATCCATGAACAGGTTTCATGGATTGGGTCCGTCATCCAGAAATTTTCATCGCAAGCGTCGGGATCGCGCCGCCGGACCGGCGCTACTTCGGCTCACCGATGTCGAAGCGGATCATCGTCCACGAACCGCGGAACAGGGCGTACTCGCCCGACAGCGAACGCCGCACGAGGCCGGATCCTTCCTGCGCGAGCAGGTCGCCGTCGAAGGTGAAGTTGCCGTTCTCCAGGTTCTTCATGGTCATGTTCTCGAAGCGGACCGGCGCGAAGTCGGCGCGGGTGAACATGCCTAAGCTCGGTTGCTGGGCCCACTTGCCCAGCAGCTCGTCGCTGGCGCCCTGGACGCGGGCCATGCCGACCTTGGTGATCCACTTCTGCCTCAGGTCGGCCGCGAAGGTCGGGCTCTGGGGATCGGTAGCCGCGAAGGCCTGGAACATGCAGCCCAGCAGGCGGGTCATCGTGCCCTTGGGCGAGAAGCTGACCCCGCCCTTGCACGACGGCTCGACCGTGCCGATGGGATAGACGTCGTCGGCATAGGTCGCGGACGCCGCGGGCGTCGCGGTCGCGATGGCGAGCGCTGCTCCGATGGCCAGTAGCATCACAATCCCCCGTCAGTGATCCTGCCGTTGTCTAACCCGCAGTTGAGGTTCGGCCAAGGCCGCGCGCGGGGAAGGGTGGCGTCGTCATGGCGCCGGGCGTAGAGCAGGCCGTCAGACGGAGCGGGATCATGATCGTAGGGCGTCGCGCCGGCCTTTTCGAAATCGCCTTCGCCCTGCGCGGCTCGATCCTGCCCAGCATCGCAGGAAGGCTGGCGGTGCTGCTTCTGGTGTCGATCGGCGCGGTGCTGACGGCCCAGCGCTGGCCGGCGGCGTTGGAGCGGCTGAACGCGCTGCCCTTCACGCTGATCGGCCTGTCGCTGTCGATCTTCATGAGCTTCCGGAACAACGCCTGCTACGACCGCTGGTGGGAGGCGCGCAAGCTGTGGGGCGGCCTGATCATCGCCGCCCGCAGCTTCGCGCGGCAGACGCAAGGGTTGCCGACCGACAAGCGCGAGCCGCTGCTGCTGGGCCTGGCGGGGTTCGCCGGCGGGCTGGCGGCGCGCCTGCGGGGTGGCGACGAGCGCGCGGCCATCGCGCGCTGGCGCGAGGTTCCGGGCCTGGCCGTCGCGCCCAACCCGACCGACGCGGCGCTGGCCGCCGTCGGCGCCGACTGCGCGCGGCTGGAAGGGCAGGGCGCGTTGACCGCGATCCACCTGTCGGTTCTGGAGGCCCGGCTGACCGAGCTCAGCCACGTCCAGGCGGCGTGCGAGCGGATCAAGGCCACGCCCTCGCCCTTCTCCTACTCGCTGATGCTGCACCGAACGGCGCACGTCTTCTGCCTGCTGCTGCCGTTCGCCCTGGCCCATGCGCTGGGCTGGTGGACGCCGGCCCTGGTGCTGCTGATCGGCTACACCTTCTTCGGCCTCGACGCTTTGGGCGACCAGTTGGAAGACCCGTTCGGCCTGGAGGACAACGACCTGCCGCTGGACGCCATGGTCCGCACCGTCGAGCGCGACCTGCTGTTCTCGCTGGGCCGCGAGGACCTGCCGCCGGTGATCGAGGCCAAGGGCTACCGGCTGACGTGACTAGACCCTCCCCCTTCAGGGGGAGGGTCTCCGATTCAGAACCGCTGCTTGCAGCCCTGCTTCTGGTGCACGCCGCGCAGGAAGCCGCGGCGGGCCAGGCCCGCGTCGCCGAGGGCTTCCAGGTGGCGGTCGGCCGGGGCGGCGCCGGAGATCTCGCGCACCAGGCTGCGGAACGGGATGATCGAGTTGACGATCGCCTTGCCGCCGGCCTCGGCCAGCTTGCCGGTGCGGTTCTCGGTGTACTCGTTGCCGGTCTGGTAGTCGGGGCCCAGCACGTCGTTCAGCCGCTGGATCTCGGTCACCAGCTTGGCGCAGGTCTTCAGGCCCTTGAGGCTGTAGGGATCGGCCAGGGCCTCTTCCAGCACCGGCGGGATCTTCTTCTTCGACAGGCCGACGTCGCGGGCCGGCTGGGTGCCGATCTCCATCGACTTCTCGCGCCAGCCGTCGGGCCGGCCGTCGCCGTCGGAGTCCTTGGCGGGGGGCGGCGGAGGTTTGCTGGCGGTGGTCGATTGGGCCGGCTTGGCCGGATAGGCCGGCTGGGCCGTGGCGCAACCGGTCGCCAGGGACGCCGCCGCGCCCAGGATCGCAATCTTCGTCAGAACCGCCCGCATGACACCCCGCTCCACTGCTTCGCGCCCATCATAGGGTGATGAACGCCGATCAGGAACGGCAAGCTGGACCTTGGGTTCCATGTGCTCCCGCGCTGCTCGCGGCATTGATTTACATGATTGTAAATTGTACCGGTGGTTGTGCAAGAAAAGTCAACCACTAGGGAGGTATCAATGTCCTTGATCTCGCGTCTGTTCGCGCCCGTCCTGATGGCGGGCGCGCTGGTCGCCGCCAGCGCCCAAGCCCAGGTGATCACGCCCAATCCGACCACCTTCACGGTCGAGGGCGTGATGAACATCGAAGCCTGGGCCTCCTGCAACTTCACCATGACCTTCGACGTGCCGGCGGGCGGAACCTCGGCGACCGTCACCAACGCCGTCGTCACCGGCGGCTATGGCTGTGAGCAGGTCAGCTTCACCGGCGCGCCGTGGAACGTCCGGGTCGCCCCGGACAGGCTCTACATCGATGATTTCGAGATGCTGCTCGCTCCGGCCTATCCAACCGGCAAGCAGACCCTCGAGGTCTACTGGACCAATGGCTCGGGCGGCTACGCTAGCGGCGGCGTCTTCTTCACGCTGCTCGGCTATTACGGAACCATGGGCCACTTCGGGGTGACCTCGAGCACGCCGATCTCGATCAACTGACGTGCGCGGCGGCGGTCGTCAGGCCGCCGCCTTCGCCCGCTTGCGCCAGAACCGCATGACGCCGTCGTCCAGCTTGCCCAGGCGCAGGGCCGCCAGGTCCAGCGCGTAGTTCTGGTGCACCTTCCACGGCGCCTTGGTTCCCTGCTTGGGGAACTTGTCCATCGCCCGCTGCACGTAGCCCGACGAGAAGTCGAGCCAGGGAACCGCGGCCATGTCGGGCTGGTCCAGGTGGGGCATGCAGATGTCCATGCCCGCCCGATCCATGTGGTTCAGCAGCCGGCAGACATACTCGCTGGTCAGGTCGGCCTTCAGCGTCCACGAGGCGTTGGTGTAGCCGAAGGCCGAGGCCATGTTCGGCACGTCGCTGAACATCATGCCCTTGTAGCTGAAGCCCTTGGCCAGATCGACGGAGCGGCCGTCGACCACCACCTCCATGCCGCTCAGGAGCTGCATCCGCAGGCCCGTGGCGGTGACGACGATGTCGGCCTCCAGCGTCCTGCCCGACTTCAGCTTGAGGCCGTTCTCGGTGAAGGTCTCGATATGGTCGGTGACCACCGAGGCCGAGCCGTTCCGGATCGAGTCGAACAGGTCGGCGTCGGGCACCAGGCACAGCCGCTGGTCCCAGGGATTGTAGCGCGGCGTGAAGTGGGTCTCGACGTCGTAGTCCTTGGGCAGCTGGTCCCGGACCAGGCTTATCAATCGTTCTTTGGTCTTCTCGGGCTTCTTCCGGGCCAGGTTGAAGAACAGCATGGTGATCAGCACGTTCTTCCAGCGGGTGACGCCGTAGGCGGTCATGGCCGGAAGCTTGGCTCGCATCCAGTTGGCCAGGCCGTCTTCCGCCGGGCGCGAGACCACGTAGGTCGGCGAGCGCTGCAGCATGGTGACGTGAGCGGCGGTCTTGGCCATCTCCGGCACGATGGTCACCGCCGTCGCCCCGCTGCCGATCACCACCACCCTCTTGCCGGCGTAGTCGAGGTCTTCGGGCCAGTGCTGGGGGTGGACGATCGTCCCCTTGAAGCGCTCGGTGCCCTCGAAGTCGGGCGTGTAGCCCGCGTCGTAGGCGTAGTAGCCGGCGCACATGTAGAGAAAACCGCAGGCGATCTCGACCGTCTCGCCGGTGTCGACCCGCTCGGCCTGCACCGTCCAGCTGGCGGTCTCGGAGCTCCAAGCGGCGCTGCGCACCTTGTGGCGGAAGCGGATATGCTCGTCGACGCCGGCCTCGGTCGCGGTCTCGCGCACGTAGTTCAGGATCGACGGGCCGTCGGCGATGGCCTTGGCCTGCCGCCACGGCTTGAAGGCGTAGCCCAAGGTGTACATGTCGCTGTCCGAGCGGATGCCCGGATAGCGAAACAGGTCCCAGGTGCCGCCGATGGCGTCGCGGGCCTCGAGTATGGCGTAGGTCTTGCCCGGGCAGCGCCGCGTCAGGTGATGCGCCGCGCCGACGCCCGACAGGCCCGCGCCGACGATCAGGACGTCGAAGTACTCGGTGGTCATGCGCGTCTCCGTCCCCGCTGGTCCGGTGAGCCCGGATCCTGTTTTAAGTGAACGCTGTTCACCGCAGAAAACGACCGTTTGGACCCGACGTCAATTGCGGCGCGTCCGGCGACGTCGGTTTTCATTGCGCATGGTCCTCGGCGCCAAGTATGCGAGGGGCATGTCCCTACGCGACTTCGGCCTGTTGGTGCTGATCTGCCTGATCTGGGCCAGCAACAACATCGTCTCCAAGATCGTGGTCGCCCACTGGGGCGTGCCGCCGCTGTTCTACGCGGCGGTGCGTTTCGCGCTGGTCGCGGCGGTGACCCTGCCCTGGCTGCTGCCCGCGCCCCGGCCCACCTGGCGGATGCTGGTGGTCGGCGTGCTGATGGGGGCGGGCGGTTTCGCCTTGCTGTTCATGGGCTTCAAGACCGCCTCGCCATCGGCCGCGGCGGTTGTGGTGCAGGCGGGCGTGCCGTTCACCACCCTGCTGTCGGTGCTGATGCTGGGCGAGAAGATCCACTGGCGGCGGGGCGTCGGCATCGCCCTGACCCTGGCCGGGGCGCTGATCGTGATCTGGAACCCGCACGGCTTTTCGCTGTCGATGGGCCTGTGGCTGGTGGTGGCCTCGGCCCTGGCCGGCTCGCTGGGGGCGGTGATGATGAAGCAGATCCAGCGGGTCAAGCCGCTGCAGCTGCAGGCCTGGGTGGGCTTCACCTCGGTGTGGCTGCTGGCCGCCGCCAGCCTGGCGCTGGAGCCGGGCGCGAGCGACAAGGCCTTCGAGGCCGGCTGGCCGTTCGTGGCCGCGGTGGCCTATTCGGCGCTGGTGGTGTCGGTGATCGCCCACACCGGCTATTACGGGCTGATCCAGCGCTACGAGGCCAACCTGATCGCTCCGCTCACCCTGATGACGCCGCTGATGACCATCGGTCTGGGCGTCGCCATCACCCATGACCATTTCGACCTGCGCATGGGCCTGGGCGCGGCTTTGGCTCTCGCCGGCGTACTGATCGTGGCCCTGCGCCGCAACCAGGTGACGCCGCTTCTGATGTTTCTCAAGGACCGCTCGCAATGACCATCGTCGAGGCCCCGTCGCCGAACTTCGACGCCCGCAAGGCCGTGCCCGACACCGTCGTGCTGCACTATACCGGCATGGAGAGCGGCGAGGCGGCCATCGAGCGCCTGCGTGATCCCGAGGCCAAGGTCAGCGCCCACTACGTGGTCGAGGAGGACGGCCGGGTGTTTCGCCTGGTGGCCGAGGAGCGGCGGGCCTGGCACGCTGGCGCGGCCTTCTGGAAGGGCGTGCGCGACATCAACTCGTCTTCGATCGGCATCGAGATCGTCAATCCGGGCCACGAGTTCGGCTATCGCGCCTTTCCCGACGCCCAGATCGCCTCGGTGATCAACCTGCTCGCCGACATCCGCTCGCGCTGGACCATCGACGACGACCGCATCATCGGCCACTCCGACGTGGCGCCGGCCCGCAAGATCGATCCGGGCGAGCTGTTCCCGTGGAAGCGCCTGGCGGAAAGCGGCCATGGCCTGTGGGTCGAGCCGCCGTCCTCGCCGGGCGCGCCGCTGGGCCGGGGCGAGGAGGGGACCGGCGTCTTCGCGCTCCAGGCCGGTTTGACCCGCCTGGGCTTCGACTGCGCGCCCTCGGGCCAGTACGACGAGTGGACCGAGACGGTGGTCGGCGCCTTCCAGCGCCACTGGCTGCAGAGCCGCTTCGACGGCGTGGCCGACGGCGAGACCCGCGCGCGCCTGGTGGCCCTGCTGCGAGCGGCGGCGGGCGCCTGATGCATCCGGCCAGGGCCTTTCACGTCGAGGACCGCGCGCGCCTGCTCGCCTTCTTCGCTGGGCAATCGTTCGTGACGCTGTGCGCCAGTGTCGGCGGCCGGCCGTTCGTGGCCCAGACGCCGGTGGTCGTGCGCGACCTCGGCGCCGATGGCCTGTTCCTCGACTTCCACCTGTCGCGGGCCAACGCCCTGGCGCCGGCGCTGGTGACGGGCTTTCCGGCCATCGCCCTGGCGGCCGGCCCGCAGGCCTATGTCAGCCCCGACTGGTACGGAACCGACGACCAGGTGCCGTCCTGGAACTACGTCTCCGCCGAGGCCGAGGGCTTCGTCACGCCGTTGTCGGAGGTCGAACTGGCGCAGTTGATCGACGACCTGTCGATCCAGGAGGAGACGCGCCTGCTGCCCAAGCCGGTCTGGACGCGGGACAAGATGACGCCCGCGAAGTTCGAGGCCCTGCTGCGCGGCATCGTCGGCGCGCGGCTGCACGTCGAGCGCCTGGAGGGCACGTTCAAGCTCGGCCAGAACAAGCGCGAGGCCGAGCGCGCGGGCGTGATCGAAGCGCTGGGCGACCACCCGGTGGCGGCGTGGATGCGCGGCGAGGGCTGAGGCCGTGCGTCCTTCGAGGCTCGGCTTCGCCTCGCACCTCAGGATGAGGAAGTCAGTGCAGCGAGGTCCTCATCCTGAGGCGCCCGCACAGCGGGCCTCGAAGGACGCACAGCGCATCCGTCATTGACCTTCGCCGTTCCCCGGCGCAAACAGCGCGCGGACCAGATGGCCGGGCGATCGCGGTATCCCTTCGGGGAGTCGAGGAAAGTCCGGGCTCCACGGTGACAAGGCGGTGGGTAACGCCCACCGGGAGCGATCCCAGGGAAAGCGCCACAGAAAGCAAACCTCCTCCCTACGGGGCGGGAAGGGTGAAAGGGTGGGGTAAGAGCCCACCGCGGACCTGGCGACAGGGACGGCATGGCAAGCCCCGCCTGGAGCAAGACCGAATAGGGATCCCGCGCCGGTTTACCGGCTAGGTCGTCACTGGCCGAGAGGATCCGGGTTGGTCGCGAGAGTCGTCCAGCAATGGGCGGCCAAGAGGAATGATCGTCGCGTCCCTGTTCACAGGGGCGGCACAGAACCCGGCTTACAGGCCGTCTGGTCCATCAAACTTTCCGCAACCCCAAGCGCCCCAAGGCCCACCGAAATGGGCCGGGATGGGATGCATCTGTGTGCGAGTCTGTGGATAGAAATCCAGTTGTCTGTATGTTCCGAAATTAACCTTTCAAAGCGGTCTGATATTACCGCTAGCCCCTTTGAATTCCTGGCGAAATGGCCCCTGGTGTCATTGTTTCCCACTTCATCCCATGTTAACCCATTCGGGCCGGTCGGACTCGTGCTGGGGCGACCGTGTTTTGGGTAAGGGTTGGCGGGGTGTTCCTCTCGACGTTCGAGAAGCAGCTGGACAGCAAGCGGCGCCTCGTGGTGCCGCAGGAGTTCCGCGCCGCCGTCTCGGGCCCCTTCGACGGCATCTTCTGTTTCCCCTCGATCGAGGCCGACTGCCTGGAAGCCGGCGGCAAGGCCCTGTTCGACCGCTATCAGGCGGTGATCGACGAGCTGCCCTTCGGTGATCCGGTGCGTTCGGCGCTGGAGACCAGCGTCCTGGGCGGCATGGCCCGCCTGTCGTTCGACACCGCCGGCCGCATCACCCTGCCTGACGTGCTGTGCGACATGTTCGGCCTCACCGACGAGGTGACGATCGTGGGTCTGGGCGAGCGTTTCCAGATCTGGTCGCGTAACGCCTTCCAGGCCCATCGCGCCGCCCAGCGCGAACTGGCCCGCGACGGCCTGGCCGCCCTGCGCGCCCAGCAGCGCGTCGCGCGCCTGGGAGGCGCCGCATGAGCGCCGCTCCGCACATCTCGGTCCTGCTGGGCGAAGTGGTCGCCGCCCTCGACGCCAAGCCGGGCGACATGATCCTGGACGGCACCTTCGGCGCCGGCGGCTACACCCGCGCGATCCTGGGTTCGGGCGCGTCGGTCACGGCCTTCGACCGCGATCCGACGGTGCAGCGCTTCACCGGCGATCTTCCCGCGGCGGATGGTCGCTTTCGGCTGATTCAGGACCGTTTCTCGCAAATCACCGCCTATTTTGGGCCTGCGTCGGTGGACGGCGTAACCCTGGATCTTGGCGTGTCTTCCATGCAGCTCGACGAAGCCGAGCGCGGCTTCTCCTTCATGCGCGACGGTCCCCTGGACATGCGCATGGGCGACGACGGCCCCACGGCGGCCGATCTGGTCAACACCCTCGACCAGACCGAACTGGCCCGCATCCTCTATGTCTACGGCGAGGAGCACGCCTCGCGCCGCGTGGCCAGCTTCATCGTCAAGCGCCGCGCCGAAAAGCCGTTCACCCGCACGCTGGACCTAGCCGAGGTGATCGAGCGGTCGCTGGGCGGCCGCAAGGGCGCCAAGGTGCATCCGGCCACCCGCTCGTTCCAGGGTCTGCGCATCGCCGTCAATGACGAGCTGGGCGAGCTGGAGGCGGGTCTCGCCGCCGCCGAGGCCGTGCTGAAGCCGGGCGGCCGCCTGGCCGTGGTCACCTTCCATTCGCTGGAAGACCGCATCGTCAAGAATTTCCTGGCCGAGCGCGCCGGGCGCACGCCGGGCGGCTCGCGCCATGCGCCGCCGACCGCCCAGGGCGCGCCCCCCAGCTTCAGCCTGATCTCGACCAAGGCCATCGCGCCGGGCGAGGAGGAGCTGGCCGTCAATCCGCGCGCCCGCTCGTCCAAGCTGCGTGCGGCCATCCGCACCGAGGCCCCCGTGTGGAGGGCCTCGGCATGAGGATCTCGGAGGTCTTCGACCGCCGCGTGCGCGGCTTCCGCGTCGTCGACATCGTCGGCGTCGGCGTGCTGCTGACCCTGGTGCTGGGCGTCTACATGGCCAAAGCCTTCGCCGGTCGCGAGCGGGCCGAGATCGCCTCGGTCGAGCGCCAGATCGAGGAAGAGCGCATCAAGGTGCGCCTGCTGCAGGCCGAGGTCGCCCACCTGGAGCAGCCGCGCCGCATCGAGTCGCTGGCCCAGGCCGCCCAGCTGGCCCCGATCTCGCCCGAGCGCGAGACCAGCGAGGACGCGCTGATCGACGTCGCTCGCAAGCCGGTTCCGGCCTCCAAGCTGCCCGCTCCGCCGGTCGCCGCCGCGGCCGATCCGGCCCTGGCCGCCGCCGACGCCCCCGACGGCGTCAGCGCCGGCGCCGAGGAGGCTCCGCGATGAGCCTGGCCAATCTCGTTCCCCACGGCGGCGGTCCGGCCTGGCGCTGGCTGATCGAGCGCGTCTGGCGCCTGGAGCACGCCTTCGAGCGCTCGCGCGCCGCGGCCAAGCCGGAAGACGACACCAGCATCCGCATCTTCTTCGTCCTGGCCCTGTTCGCCTGCGCCTTCATGGTGCTGGCCGTCGGCGCCACCTGGGCGGCCGTGTTCTCCAACGCCGGCAAGAACGGCGGCTTCCTGGCGGCCATGGAGGGCGCGCGCGGCGACCTCGTCGACCGCGAGGGCAAGCTGCTGGCCGTCGACCTGACCCACTACGCGCTCTACATCGATCCCAAGGAAGTGTGGGACGCCAAGGCCACGCGCGCCGCCCTGGGCAAGGCCCTGCCGCAGGTGCCGGCCAAGCGCCTGGACAAGGCCATCTTCGGCGATCGTCGCACCTTCCTGCTGGGCGGTCTCGACCCGGCCCAGAAGGACGCCATCTTCAACCTGGGCCTGCCGGGCGTGGAGTTCGAGGAGCAGGCCCGCCGCGTCTATCCGCTGGGCGTCTCGGCCGCGCACTTCGTCGGCTTCGTCGACGCGGGCGGCAAGGGCCTGGCCGGCGCCGAAGGCGCGCTGAACGACGACATCCACGCCGCGGCCGCAAAGGGCGAGGGCGCGGCCCCCCTGGCCCTGTCGATCGACCTGCGCGTCCAGGCCGCCCTCGAGGACGAACTGCGCAAGGCCGCGCTGGAGTTCGGTCCCAAGGGCGCGGTCGGCATCGTCACCAACGTGCACACCGGCGAGATCCTGGGCCTGGCCAGCTATCCGGACTTCGATCCCAACGATCCGGGCAAGGCCAGCGACGACGCCAAGCTGAACCGCGCGGCCGCCTCGGTCTACGAGATGGGCTCGACCTTCAAGGCCTTCACCGTCGCCATCGGTCTGGATACGGGCGTGGCCACGCCCAGCTCGACCTTCGACGCGCGCGAGCCCTACAAGCTGGGCTACCGCACGATCCACGACTACCACGCCTCGCGGAAGATCCTGACCCTGGTCGAGGTGTTCCAGCACTCGTCCAACATCGGCACCGCGCGCCTGGCCGAGGGCGTGGGCGCCCAGCGCCTGAGCCAGTATTACAACAATCTGGGCCTGACCAAGCCGGCCAAGGTGGAGCTGCGCGAGTCCGCCCGTCCGCTGACGCCGAAGAAGTGGGACACCGACGCGGTGGCCTCCACCTCGTTCGGCCACGGCATGAACGTCAGCCCGCTGGCCCTGGCCCGCGCGTTCGGCCCGCTGCTGAACGGCGGCACCATGCCGCCGCTGACCATCCGCAAGCTGCCGCCCGGCGTGCGCCCGGAAGGCCCGCGCGTGCTGTCCGAAGAGACCTCGCAGCAGATGCTGCAGATCATGCGCGCCAACGTCACCGGCGGCAGCGGCAAGACCGCCGACGTCAAGGGCCTGTCGGTCGGCGGCAAGACCGGCACCGGCGAGAAGTACGACCCCTCGATCCGCGGCTACAACCACCAGCGCCAGGTCTCGTCCTTCGCCGCGGTGTTCCCCACCGAGGGACCGCTGGAGGCCGACCGCTACTTCGTCCTGATCCTGCTGGACGAGCCGCACGGCACGGCCAAGACCTTCGGCTTCTCGACCGGCGGCTGGGTGGCCACGCCGGCGGCCGGCCGGGTCATCGACCGCATCGCTCCGTTCCTCGGCGTCCAGCGCCGGAACGACCTCATCATCGCCGGCGCCCAGCCGAAAGCCACCACGCCAGGGGCGGGACTTTGACCAAGACGCTTTCACAGATCCTGCACCGTCCGTTCGACGCTGATCCGGCCATCGCCGGCGTCACCGCCGACAGCCGCAAGGTGCGTGAAGGCTTCCTGTTCGCCGCCCTGCCGGGCAGCAAGGTCGACGGCCGCAGCTTCATTCCGGGCGCGATCGCCTCGGGCGCGGCCGCCGTCCTGGCTCCCGACGACGTTCAAGGCCTGCCGGTCCCGACCGCCCACGCCGGCGACATCCGCCGCGCCTACGCCCTGGCCGCCGCCGAGTTCTGGGCCGCCCAGCCGGCCACGGTGATCGCGGTCACCGGCACCAACGGCAAGACCTCGGTCGCCGGCTTCGCCCGCCAGATCCTGGCCCTGCTGGGCAAGAGGGCCGCCAGCATGGGCACGCTGGGCGTCGTCGTCAGCGCGCCGGGCGTGCCGGACGAGCAACTGACCCCGCCGGGCCTGACCACGCCCGACGCCGCCGACGTCGCCGAGATGGCAGCCAGGCTCGCGCAGATGGGCGTCACGCACCTGGCCGTCGAGGCCTCGTCGCACGGCATCGACCAGCGCCGCCTGGACGGCCTGAAGATCAGCGCCGCCGGCTTCACCAACTTCACCCAGGACCACCTCGACTATCACGGCACCATGGGCTGCTACCGGGCCGCCAAGCTGCGCCTGTTCGAGGCCCTGCTGCCGCGCGGCGCGACCGCCGTGCTGAACGCCGACAGCGACGCCTTCCCCGCCTTCGCCGCCGCCGCCGTGACCTCGGGCGAGACCATCCTGTCGGTGGGCGAGCAGGGCCAGGGCCTGAAGCTTGTCTCGCGCGAGCCGACCCCGTGGGGCCAGCTGCTGAAGATCGCCGCCCAGGATCGCGAATTCGAGGTGAAGCTGCCGCTGGCCGGCGACTTCCAGGCTTCCAACGTGCTGGTCGCCGCAGGTCTGGTGCTGGCCACGGGCGAGGACCTGGACGCCGTGCTCGGCGCCCTGGAAAAGCTGGAAGGCGCGGCCGGCCGGCTGCAGCGCGTGGGCAAGGGTCGCGGCAAGGGCGAGGCCTATGTCGACTACGCCCACACGCCCGACGGCCTGGAGACGGTGCTGAAGGCCCTGCGCCCGCACGTGCGCGGCAAGCTGATCGCGGTGTTCGGCGCCGGCGGCGACCGTGACCGCACCAAGCGTCCGCAGATGGGCGAGATCGCCGCGCGGCTGGCCGACGTGGCCATCGTCACCGACGACAATCCGCGCTCGGAAGATCCCGCCAGCATCCGCGCCGCCATCCTGGCCGCCGCCCCCGGCGCGCGCGAGATCGGCGACCGCCGCGAGGCCATCCGCGCGGGCGTGGCCCTGCTGGAAGACGGCGACGTTCTGGTCGTGGCCGGCAAGGGTCACGAGCAGGGCCAGCTGGTGGCGGGCGTCAACCACCCCTTCGACGACGTGGCCGAGACCCTGAGCGCGCTGGAGGCCGTCAATGGCTGACGCGCTCTGGACCGCCGACGAGATCGCCGCCGCCACGGGCGGGACCGTGGCCGGCGACTTCGCCGCCACCGGCGTGTCGATCGACAGCCGCAGCATCGAGCCGGGCGATCTGTTCGTCGCCCTGGCCGGCGTGCGCGACGGTCACGAGTTCGTCGCCCAGACGGCGCAGAAGGGCGCGGCCGGCGCCCTGGTCTCGCAGGCTGTCGCGACCCCCGCCGTCGTCGTCGCCGACACCTTCAAGGCGCTGGAGGCCCTGGGCGTCGCCGCCCGCGAGCGCGCGCCCCAGACCCGCCGCGGCGCGGTCACCGGCTCGGTCGGCAAGACCAGCGTCACCCGCGCCGTCGAGGCCGGCCTGCGCCGCGCCGGCAAGGCGCATGCGTCGGTGAAGAGCTACAACAATCACCTCGGCGTTCCGCTGACCCTGGCCCGCATGCCGCGTGACACCGAGCGGGCGGTGTTCGAGGTCGGCATGAATCACGCCGACGAGATCACCCCGCTGTCGAAGTTCATCCGCCCGCACGCGGTGGCCATCACCACGGTCGGCCCGGTGCACCTGGAGAACTTCGCCGACGGCGAGATCGGCGTGGCCCGGGCGAAGGCCGAGATCTTCGACGGGCTGGAGCCCGGCGGCGTCGCGGTGCTGAACGCCGACAATCAATGGTTCGACCTTCTGAAGGGCGAGGCCGAGAAGGCCGGCGCGACCGTGCGCAGCTTTGGCCGTGACGGGACCAGCGCCCGCCTCATCGACTTCGTGGTCGAGGGCGCCGGCGCGACCGTCGTCGCCGAACTCGACGGCCAGGCCGTCTCCTTCCCGATCCGCCAGACCGGCGTGCACTGGGGCCCCAACAGCCTGTGCGTGCTGCTGATGCTGGAAGCCCTGGGCGTCGATCGCGCCACGGCGCTGGCGGCCCTGGCCGAGTTCGCCCCGATCGAGGGGCGCGGCGCCGAGCAGGTGGTCGCCATCGACGGCGGCGCCTTCACCCTGGTCGACGAGAGCTACAACGCCAATCCGGTGTCGATGCAGGCGGCCCTGGCCACGCTGGGCGCGCGCAAGGTCGCCGGCCGCCGGATCGTGGCCCTGACCGACATGCTGGAGCTGGGGCCCGACAGCCCGAGCTTCCATGCGCAACTGGCCGGCCCGATCGCCCAGGCGGGCATCGACCTGGTGTTCTGCGCCGGGCCGTTAATGATGTCGCTGTGGAACGCGCTTCCGCAGGAGCGCCGAGGCGGCTATGCGGACGCCGCGCCCGCGTTGGCGCAGCAGATCGTCGCGGCCATGCAGCCCGGCGACGTGGTGATGGTGAAGGGGTCGAACGGGTCACGGGCCGGCGCAATCGCCGCCGCCCTGTCCGCGCTCGGCCGGCGGGAACAAGTCTGATGCTGTACTTCCTCTACGAATGGCTCTCGCGCGGCGGGCACGAGCACGTGCCGGTCCTGAACCTGCTCAAGTACCTGACCTTCCGCACCGGCATGTCGATGCTGACGGCCTATATCGTGGCCGTGGCCATGGGCTCGCGCTTCATCCGCTGGATGAAGGCCAAGCAGGGCAAGGGCCAGCCGATCCGCACCGACGGCATCGAGCGCCACGTGCTCGAGAAATCCGGCACGCCCACCATGGGCGGCTTCATGATCCTGGCCGGTCTGTTCGTCGGCTCGCTGCTGTTCGCCGACCTGCGCAACGTCCACGTCTGGGTGGTGCTGGGCATCACCGCGGCCTTCGGCGTGCTGGGCTTCATGGACGACTACGCCAAGGTCACCAAGCAGACGACCGCCGGCCTTTCCAGCGGCCAGAAGCTGGTCGCCCAGTTCATCGTCTCGATCCTGGCGGCCGTGGCCCTGATCATCTTCGCCCCGAAGTCGCAGATGACGCCGGGCCTTGAGACCTCGCTGGTGTTCCCGATCCTCAAGAACCTGGTGATCAATCTCGGCTGGTTCTACGTGGCCTTCGCCGCGATCACGATCGCCGGCTTCTCGAACGCCGTGAACCTGACCGACGGCCTGGACGGCCTGGCCATCGTGCCGGTGATGTTCGCCGCCTCGACCTTCGGCCTGATCGCCTACCTCGTCGGCAACTACAAGTTCGCCGACTATCTGAACCTGCACTTCGTGCCGAGCGTCGGCGAGCTGGCGGTGCTGTGCGGCGCCATCATCGGCGGCGGCATGGGCTTCCTCTGGTACAACGCCCCGCCCGCCAAGATCTTCATGGGCGACACCGGCTCGCTGGCCCTGGGCGGCGCGCTGGGTTCGATCGCCGTCTGCGCCAAGCACGAACTGGTGCTGGGCATCGTCGGCGGCCTGTTCGTGGCCGAGGCGCTGTCGGTGATGATCCAGGTCGCCTACTTCAAGAAGACCGGCAAGCGCATCTTCCTGATGGCGCCGATCCACCACCATTTCGAAAAGCTGGGCTGGGCCGAGAGCACCGTCGTCGTCCGTTTCTGGATCGTCGCGATGATGCTGTCGTTCGTCGGCCTCGCCACGCTGAAGCTGCGGTAAGGGGAGGGCGTAGGATGATCCCGGTCCGTGGGTTCGAGGACAAGACGGTCGCGGTGTTCGGCCTGGGCCGCACCGGCCTGACGGCCGCGCGCGCCCTGATCGCCGGCGGCGCCAAGGTGGCGCTGTGGGACGAGAAGGAAGCCGGCCGCGAGGCCGCGCGCGCCGAGGGCCTGCCGGTCGTCGACCTCTCCACGGCCGACTGGAGTCAGTTCGCGGCCCTGATGCTGTCGCCGGGCGTGCCGCTGACCCATCCCAAGCCCCACTGGACGGTCGACAAGGCCAAGGAAGCCGGCGTCGAGATTCTGGGCGACGTCGAGCTCTTCGCGCGCACGGTCAACGCCGCACCCGAGCACAAGAAGCCGAAGATCATCGCCATCACCGGCACCAACGGCAAGTCGACCACCACGGCCCTGATCGGCCACGTCTGCCGCCAGGCCGGCCGCGACACCCGCGTCGGCGGCAACATCGGCGCCGGCATTCTTGGTCTCGAAGACATGCACGGCGGCGCGGTCTACGTGCTGGAGCTGTCGAGCTACCAGCTGGACCTGACCTCCAGCCTGCACGCCGACGCCACGGTTCTGCTGAACCTGTCGCCCGACCACATCGACCGCCACGGCTCGATGGAGGGCTACA
The DNA here is from genome assembly GCF_011043625.1 of Caulobacter sp. 602-2. Classification (GTDB taxonomy): domain Bacteria; phylum Pseudomonadota; class Alphaproteobacteria; order Caulobacterales; family Caulobacteraceae; genus Caulobacter. Next base: position 134,489 of record NZ_JAAKGT010000003.1, on the reverse strand, counting down.
TCGCCGCCAAGCGTCGCATCTTCCTCAACCAGGGCAAGGGCGACACGGCGATCATCGGGGTCGACGATCCCTGGTGCCAGCAGATCTGCACTGAGATCACCGCCGCCAACCGCCGCACCATCTGGCCGATCAGCGCCGGCAAGGCCATGGGCCGGGGCGTCTACGCCCTGCAGGGCGTGCTGTACGACGCCACCGGCGAGCGCGTGACGGAAATGGCCGACCTGCTGCGCGCCCGCAGCCTGCCCGGCCGCCACAACTGGCAGAACGCGGCCGCCGCCTACGCCGCCGCGATCGCGATCGGCATCCCGCCGGTCCAGGCCGTCGAGGGTCTGATGACCTTCCCGGGCCTGGCGCACCGCATGGAGACGGTCGGCAAGATCGGCAAGGTCGCCTTCGTCAACGACAGCAAGGCCACCAACGCCGACGCCGCCCGCCAGGCGATGTCGAGCTATCCCAAGTTCTACTGGATCGCCGGCGGCGTGCCCAAGGCCGGCGGCATCGAGGACCTGCAGGATCTCTTCCCGCGCGTGGCCTGCGCCTACCTGATCGGCCAGGCGGCCGACGCGTTCGGCAAGACCCTGGACGGCAAGGCCCCGGTCAAGCAGTGCGGCGACATCGAGACCGCCGTCGCCGCCGCCCATGCCGACGCCGCCGCCACCGGCCAGGACGCCATCGTCCTGCTCTCGCCCGCCTGCGCCTCGTTCGACCAGTTCAGCGACTTCGAGGCCCGCGGCGAAGCGTTCCGCGCGGCGGTGAACGGACTGGTGAAGCCCAAGGCCAAGCGGGCTTAGTCTTCCTTTTCTCCCGTCATTCCCGCCACGAGGGCGGGAATGACGGGAAGTAGGGGGCTAGGCCCTACTTCAGCACGCCCCGTTTCCCCATCGCCCAGGCGTACCAGGTGAAGAACGCCAGCAGGGCGGCGATGACGGCGCTGGTGATCGCCATCTGCTGGCCCATCACCTTGCCGCCGTCGGTCAGGGCGTAGGTGTAGAGCAGGCTGACCAGGAACGCCGCCAGCGAAACGGCGAAGACGCCGAAGGCCAGCTTGCGGCGCAGCAGCACCAGCACCGAGGCCCCGAACGCCCCGAACACGCCGATCGCCCACACGCCGGTCATCCAGGCGGGCATCTGCCGATAGTGCGCGATCTGCTCGGCCGTCATGCCGGCGCTGGCCATGTAGGCCTCGCCCTGGGTCATGCTCATCACGAAGTCGAAGACGCCGATGGCGTTGAACAGGACGGCGACCACGCCGACCAGCCAGACGTGCCACGGGGTCTTGCCCCCGGCGGACAGGGTGTTCACTGCGGTCATCAAGCCCTCCCAAGCTGGACCGTGAAGCGCGCAGCATCCGCCGGTTTCGCCGGCGCGTCCAGCAATCGCAGATCGTTGGTATCTCAAGGCCCTCCCCCTGAAGGGGGAGGTGGCCCGAAGGGCCGGAGGGGGAAGTATCTCATGAGGTCGACGCGCGCCCGAACAGCAGCAGTCCCTTCCCCCTCAGTCGCTCCGCGACAGCTCCCCCTTCAGGGGGAGCATCTTGGCGAAGGACCGGAGAGCGCGCCGCAGGCGGTTACGGCATTCGTGAAAATTACACTTGTAGATTCGATCTCGCCCGTTGCAGTCTACGATTGTAAATTCAACGTCGGGGACGACTGCATGAGCAAGCTCAAGACATGGCTGCGCCGGGGCGCGATCGGGACGGCGGCCGCAGCGATCGCGGTGGGCGGGGGCGCGGCGGCGACGCGGGCGTTCGTGCAGCACCAGACGGCCGAACGGCTGCGGATCGACGCCAAGGACGGGATCCAGGAGAGCGGCTTCGTCAAGCTGCCCAGCGGCGAGCAATGGGTCGTGGTCCGGGGGCGGGACATCGACAATCCCGTGCTGCTGGTCGTGCATGGCGGCGGCATGCCGACCTCACTGTTCGCCGAGGACTATGCGAGCTGGGAGAAGGACTTCACGGTCGTCCACTGGGACCGGCGCGACCACGGCAAGAGCCTGGCCCGCGCGGACGGGCGGATCGATCCCGATCAGGGCCTGGACGGCTTCGTCGCCGACGGCCTGGCGCTGAGCGAGCATCTGAAGGCCAGGCTGCACAAGCCGCGCATCGCGCTGCTGGGCTGGTCGTGGGGATCGCGCGTGGCCCTGACCATGGCCCACCAGCGGCCGGACCTGTTCTCGGTCTATGCCGGCACGGGCCAGGCGGTCGACAACGACGCCCGCGACCGCCACGTCTACGACCACATGCTGGCGGTCGCCCAGACCGGCCGGCATCCCGAACTGCTGGCCAAGCTGACCGCCTTCGGCCCGCCGCCCTATGACCCGCCCGGCCGCTGGAAGGAGATCGACGTCCTCGAGCCGGTCTATCTGACGACCGAGGGCCCCCGGAAGAGCCTGGGCCAGCTCTATCGCCAGGCGCTGGCCATGCCCGACTGGAGCCTCAAGGACCTGCTCACCCACAAGGACGGCGGCAGGATCATCCGCCGCCAGCGGTCGCTGGCCGTCTACCAGGCCAACCAGACCTGGAAGGCCGCGCCCCTGGGCCGCGACTTCGCCTTGCCGATGGTGCTGATCCAGGGCGAGTACGACCATCCCGACTTCGTGCGGCCGTGGTTCGACGGCCTTCGCGCGCCGGCCAAGGACATGGTGGTGCTGCCGGGCGCCGGTCACAACGGGATCCAGATGCAGGCGGTCCGTTTCGGCCAGGCCCTGCACGACCACGTGCTGCCGCTGGCCAGGGCGTGGGAGTACGGTCGTCCGGCCGACACGCCGTCTGCCGGGGCTGAGGTCAAGCCTGTGGAATAGCGGGGAAAAATCGCGCCGGCCGTGATTTGGTCGCGGCCGGCGGCAAGACTCGATTAACCGTAACGCCCGACTCTCGCCCCCATGCGCCAGCAGACCGCCCACGCCTTCGCCCGGACCGACCGCTCGCCCCTCGGGGTGTGGTGGTGGACGACCGATCGCTGGCTCTTGGGCGCGACCGCCATCCTGGTCACCGTGGGCGTCCTGCTGTCGTTCGCCTCCAGCCCGGCCGCGGCCCAGCGGATCGGCATCGACGACCAGTTCCACTTCGCCATTCGCCAGCTGGTGTTCGGCGTCGGCGCGGCGACCATCGTGCTGGCGGTGTCGATGCTCAGCCCCAAGGGCATCCGGCGGGCGGCGTTCTTCATCTACATCGTCGCGATCGGCGTCATGGCGGCCCTGCCGTTCATCGGCCACAGCGCCAAGGGCGCGGCCCGCTGGCTGATGATCGGCGGCTTCACCTTCCAGCCGTCGGAGTTCATGAAGCCGGCCCTGATCATCCTGGTCTCGTGGATGTTCGCCGAGGGCCAGAAGGGCGAGGGCGTGCCGGGTGTGTCGATCGCCTTCGGCCTCTATTTCATCGCCGTGGCCCTGCTGCTGATGCAGCCCGACGTCGGCCAGACCGTGCTGATCACCATCGCCTTCGGCGCGGCGTTCTGGATGGCCGGGGTGCCGATCTCGTGGATCATGGGCCTGGGCGCGGTGGCGCTGGGCGGCCTTGCCTCGACCTACTTCCTGTTCGACCACGTGCACGCCCGCGTGCAGAAGTTCCTCAGCCCCGACCAGGCCGACACCCACCAGGTGACCCGCGCGGCCGAGGCCATCCACGCCGGCGGCCTGTTCGGGCGCGGCCCGGGCGAGGGCGTCATGAAGCGCCACGTGCCCGACCTGCACACCGACTTCATCTATTCGGTCGCCGCCGAGGAGTACGGCCTCGTCTTCTCGCTGGCCCTGATCAGCCTGTTCGCCTTCATCGTGGTGCGCGGGCTCTACAAGTCGATGAAGCTGGCCGACCCCTTCGAGCAGGTCGCTTCGGCCGGCCTTTTCGTCCTCCTGGGCCAGCAGACGTTCATCAATGTCGCTGTGAACTTGAACATGATCCCGACCAAGGGCATGACCCTACCGTTCATCAGCTACGGCGGCTCGTCGATGCTGGCCATGGGGCTCACCCTGGGTATGGCGCTGGCGCTGACGCGCAAGCGGCCCGGGTCCTATGGCGGCGGCGGACCGTTCGGCCAGACCGGCGCCTTCGACTGAAGGCTCTCGGGGTTAGGGAGACTGCAGTTGCGTAACACCTTCCCGGCTTGCGCCGTGCGTGCGGCGGATCTGGCGTGATGAGCGGCAAGCTGGCGATCGTCGCCGCCGGGGGCACCGGCGGCCACATGTTCCCCGCCCAGGCGCTGTCGGAAGCCCTGATCGGCCGCGGCTGGCGCGTGGTGCTGGCCACCGACGAGCGCGGCGCGTTCTACGCCGACAAGTTCCCCGCCCAGGAGCGGCTGGCCCTGTCGGCCGCCACCGCCAAGGCCGGCGACCCGATCGGCATGATCAAGGCCGGCGTCGCCGTCACGCAAGGCGTGCTGCAGGCCAAGCAGGCCTTCGCGCGGCTGAACCCGTCGGTGGTGGTCGGCTTCGGCGGCTATCCGGCCCTGCCGGCGCTGCTGGCGGCGCTGCTGGAAAAGCGCCCCACCGTCATTCACGAGCAGAACGCGGTGCTGGGCCGGGTGAACCGCTTCCTGGCCCCCTACGTCACCGAGGTGGCCTGCGCCTTCCCGACTCTGCAGATGGCCAAGCCGGCCGTGAAGGCCCGCGCCCACGTGGTCGGCAGCCCGGTGCGTCCGGAGATCCGCGACCTGGCTCAGGTCGCCTACCTGCCGCCCGAGGTGCAGCTGCGCATTCTCGTCACCGGCGGCAGCCAGGGCGCGCGCCTGCTGTCGGAACTGGTGCCCGAGGCTATCGCCAAGCTGCCCGAAGAGATGCGCGGCCGCATGAAGGTGTTCCAGCAGGCCCGGGCCGAGAGCATGGAGCACGCCCGCAAGATCTATCGCAACGCCATGGTCGACTGCGAGGTCGCGCCGTTCTTCCGCGACATGGCCGGGCGCCTGCGCCAGAGCCACATCGTCGTCGGCCGGGCCGGCTCGTCGACCTGCTGCGAGCTGGCCGTGGCCGGCCGTCCGTCGATCCTGGTGCCGCTGAAGATCGCTGCCGACGATCACCAGCGCTTCAACGCCAAGCTCCTGGAAGAGGCGGGCGGCGCGGCCGTGTGCCTGGAGGACGAGTTGACCGTCGACGCTCTGGCCGGTGCCCTGAACGCCCTGCTCAAGAGCCCCGACCGGCTGGCCCGCATGGCCAAGGGTGCGCGCTCGGTGGCCGTGCCCGACGCGGCCGAGCACCTGGCGGACCTTGTGGAGCGCACCGCGCGTTGAGTCTGGCGGGCCGGGTGCGCGCAACATGCTTAACTGCCCGTTAAGCAACGCGCCCCAAACCCGACATGAAAGCCTGTGACAGTGTCGACACGTAGAGCCCGCCTGTTCCTGGCCAGCCAGGAGCAGACAGGCGGTCTCTAAATGAAGCATGAGAGCGTGGCGGTCGCCAAAACCGCCGACACTTTCGGCTGTCACGCTCTAGACTTGCGAGAAAGACACATGGACCGCCGCTCGCTGATCCTCTCCGGCATGGCCTCGGGCCTGACCTCCGTTGGTCTCGGCGCCTGCGCCAGCACCTCCCAGCCGCGCAATCCCGATCCGAACGGACCGGCCTACGATACGGGCGCGGCGGCCACCTACTCGGCCGACGAGATGGTCCGCGCCACGTCCGACTTCCTGGGCGTGACGGCCGAAAGCGCCGGGGCTGCGATCGAGCGGATCTTCCGCGAGCGCGGCCAGCCCACCGGCTACGTGGCCGGCGAGGAAGGCTCGGGCGCCATCGCCGTGGGCCTGCGCTATGGCCGCGGCCTGCTCTACATGAAGGACCGTCCCACCCAGGAAGTGTACTGGCAGGGCCCGTCGGTGGGCTGGGACTGGGGCGGCAACGCCAGCCGCGTCTTCACCCTCTGCTATAACCTGCAGTACCCGGACGCCATCTTCCGCCGCTTCCCCGGCGTCGAGGGCAGCGCCTATCTCGTGGGCGGCCTGGGCGTGAACTACCAGAAGGCCGACACCATCGTCCTGGCCCCGATCCGCGCGGGCGTCGGCCTGCGCCTGGGCGCCAACATCGGCTACCTGGCCTACAGCCGCCAGCGCAACATCCTGCCGTTCTGAGGCGATCGGCCTCGACGGATAGAAGGGCCCCCTCCGACCGGAGCGGGGCCCTTTTTCGTGGTCTCAGCCCGCGTGCCGGACGGCGTAGCGGAAGACCCGGCTCTCGCCCGGCTTCAGCGTCACGCGCCAGGCGACCTGGCCCTGGCGGATGTCGTGCTTGAGGGGCTCGGACACCACCTTGAAGAACTGGATGCTGGGGTCGTGGCGGATCTCGAAGGTGACGGGGATCGACTTGCTGTTGGCCAGGTCGACCTCGTAGGTCCGTCGCACCGTCGTCTTGTTGGCGCGCTTGTCCTCCACCAGGCGGGGGCGGGCGCGAACGTCCATGCCGCGGCCGATCATCAGGTCGGCGGGCTCGCCGACGGCGACGTCGCGCACGGCCTGTTCGCCGGCGAAGGCGGGCACGCCGCCGACCGTCTCCATCACCGACAGGGCGCCCGAGGGCAGGGGCTTGCCCAGGCCTTCGGTCTTCTTGTTCTCCAGGCGCAGCACGACCTGCGGCGCGGCGATCTGCTGCTCCTTGGCGTAGTCGGTCCAGGGCGAGACCGGCACGACGTAGAGGCGCTGGTAGCGCACGCCCTTCTCGTCGAGAAAGGCCATCTGCTTGGTCTGCCGCGCCGCGACCGTCACCCGCTCGGGCAGGGTGTAGAGCTTGTAGTCGCCCAGGTCCGACTGCTCGGCCAAGGCCACGCGATTGGCCGAGTAGCCCATGGCCACGGGCGCGGGCGGCGGCGGGGGAGGCGGCGGTGGCGGAGGGGGTGGCGGGGCCATCATGGCCGGCATGCCGCCGACGTCCATCTCGGCCGCCTCGCCGTGGGTCGTGGTGTCCATCGGCCAGCAGTCGCGACGCACGGGAACCACGCGCGGGCGGACGATCCTGGTGGGCACGCGCGACAGCTTGCCGGCCACCAGCTGGGTGGGGGCGTCGGCGAAGGTCGAGCCTGAGCTGTTCATCAGGGTCAGCCAGCCCAGCAGGTCCAGCGTCTGGCCGTCCGGGTTGAGGGTGGCGACGTAGTCGGCCTGCCAGTTCAGGCCGATCGCCAGGTAGGTCAGGGTCAGTTCGTAGCGCCCGGCCATCGGCACGTCGATCACGGCCGACAGGGCGGGCTTGCTGGACAGGCCGTCGGGCGCGCGGTCGAAGACCAGGCGCTCGGCGCCGCCCGAGCAGCCCAGCGCCTCGACGCCGTCGGCGGTCCGCACCATCAGGCCGGACGGCCCCTGCACGAGGGTGGCCTCGACGCTGGACTGGCGGCCGGTCTCGCGGTTGGTGCGGACCACCTTGACCGGCTTGCCCAGCGAGCGCTCGACCAAGGTTCCGGGGCTGAGCAGGGCGTAGTCGTAATTGCGCTCGACCGCGCCGGAGGGCAGGCCCTCGATGGCCGCGCTCTGTGCGATCAGGCCCTCGGCCACCCCGTCGAAGCGCAGGGTGTGGCGACCGGCCGGCAGGTCGACCGTGCGGGTCTCGCTGACCATGACCAGGCCTTTCTCGAAGGCCTGCTGGCGCTCCCACGGCGACAGCTTCTGCACCGGCCCCTGGCCGTCCCGATAGAGAGTGACGGCCACGGCCTCCGGTGCGGGCGAGGCGACGACGTCCGCGCGGGCGGCGCCAGGGGCGGCGAGGGGCGCGCAGAGCAGGGCGAGGGCGGCGAGGGCGGAGCGCACGACCCAGGAACCTCCCCCCGTGGGGGAGGCGGTCGCGCAGCGACCGGTGGGGGGCGTGGCAGGGCCTGCAGTCATTCCCCCCACCGTCGCCTTCGGCGACACCTCCCCCACAGGGGGAGGTTCCCTGCGGATCGGGTTCGGGATCACCAGCCGTTGTCCACCGTGAAGGTCAGGATGGTCTCGCCGTTGGCGGGCACGGGCACGCTCCAGGCCAGGGTGCGGGCGTCGATGCGGCGGCTGGGCAGGCTCTCGTCGGTGACCTTGCCGTCGCGCCACAGGCCGGCCTGGCGCAGCTCGACCGTCACCGCCTCGGGGCGCGCGTTGCGCACCAGGTACTTCATGACGTAGCGCGAGCGGGTCTTGGAGATCTTCTCCTGCGAGACCAGGGTCGCCTGGCTGGAGACGTCGAAGGCCTCGCCGGTCTTGATCGACAGTTCCGAACCGGCCGAGGTGTGGCCGATGTTGTTCTCGCCGATGAACTTGGGATCGCCGGCCTGGTCGCGCATGTAGACGCGCATGGTCCCGGCCGGCAGCTGGTCGCCCAGGCCCTTGAGCTTCGAATTGCTGAACTGGATGGCGGTGATCGCCTTCTGCGGGTTGGCGTCGCTGGAGAAGCCGTACTCGCGCACCTCGTAGACCTTCTTGGCCGCCACGCCCTGGGCGCTGAGGAAGCCGACCTGCTTGCTCTGGTTGGAGGCGATCGTGGTCCGCTCGGGCAGGGGATAGATGTAGTAGTCGGCGATGCGCTCGCGGTCGCTGCCTTCGGTCCCGGCCGAGGTCGCGCCGCCGTTGTAGCCGCCGTTGAACTGGTTGACGTTGCCCGCCACCAGCTGGGTCTGGGCGTTCTCGAAGGCCGTGCCGGAGTTGTTCTGCAGGGTGATCCAGCCCTGCAGGTCCAGCGCGCCCTTCTTCTCGTCGAACAGGGCGACATAGTCGGCCGACCACGACAGGCCCGAGGTCAGGTAGTTCAGCGTCACCGGCGTGGGGCCGGCCTTGTCGGCGTTGACCGTCACCGACAGGGTCGGGCGGGCGCGCAGGGTCTCGGGCACCTTGTCGAAGATCACCCGGGTGGGCACGCCGTCGTCGCGCAGCACCTCGATGCGGTCGCCGATCTTCAGCACCACGCCCTCGTTGGCGGCCAGGACGGTGGCGGTCTCGGTGGTTTCCTTGCCATCGCCGGGATTGGTGCGGATGATCTTGATCTGCCGGCCGACCGCCTTCTCCATCAGCTTGTCGGGGGTCAGCAGGTCGTAGTCGAAGTTCTGCTCGACCACGGCCAGGTTGGGCGAGGACAGGCTGACGGTCTCGGGGCGGATGGCGGCCGAGACGTCCTTGAACTCCAGCCGCTGGCGGCCGGCGGCGACGTCGATCGTCCGCTGGTCCTGAACGAGCGCCAGGTTGCTGTTGTAGATGGTGACCGAGACCTTCGGAGAAGGTTGGGCGATCGCCATCTGGAAGGGGGCTGCGGAAGCGGCGGCCACGCAGGCGGTGGCGAACAAAGCGGCGCGAAACATCGGCGCGGCGTCTCCCTCTATCGTTGCAGCCACGTTTTCACGCGCGCGAGGGAATGTCGAGAGATTAGGTCTGTAATTTATAATGCTCCCCCTGAAGGGGGAGCTGTCGCGGAGCGACTGAGGGGGAAGACATTACGAGGGCTGGGGCTGTCGCCGGTTCATCAGGAACTTCCCCCTCCGGCCCTACGGGCCACCTCCCCCTTCAGGGGGAGGGTCGCATTCTACTTCCCCCACACCTGCGCCAGGCGCCGATCCCGGCCGCAGCCGGTGCGGTAGAGGTGGTACTCGACCGAATTGTTCTTGGCGTAGTCGCGGTGATAGGGCTCGGCCGGCCAGAAGGTCTGCAGCGGCAGGATCTGGGCCTTCATCGTACCGGTCTTCAGGCGCTGGGCGGCAAGGGCGCGCGAGCGCTCGGCGGCGGGGCGCTGCTCGGCGTCGACGAAGACGGCGGGGCGATAGGAGGGGCCGCGGTCGCAGAACTGGCCGCCGTCGTCGGTGGGGTCCACCAGCTTCCAGTAGCGCGACAGCAGGAAGGCGTACTCGATCTTGGCCGGATCATAGGTGACGCGGACGGCCTCGTAGTGGCCGCTGCGTTCGCTGGTCACGTCGCGGTAGGTCGGGTTCTTCACGTGGCCGCCGGTGTAGCCGCTCTCGACCTTCACGACGCCCGGAATGCCGCGCATGTCGTTTTCCATGCACCAGAAGCAGCCGCCGGCGAAGACGGCGGTCTTGGTGGCGGCGAGGGCCGCGGACGGCAGGGCGGCCAGGGGCGCGGCCAGCAGGGCCAGGGCGATGACGAGGCGACGGATCATGGGCGGTCCTTTCAGAAGCTCGACATAGGTACGAAGCCGGGCGGCGAAAGGATGGAGGCGATCAGCGCCAGCCGTGGCCCACGCCCCGCACCGCCGGCACCGACGACAGGCGCGCGGCCAGGACCTGGGCCCGGTCGTCGCCCTGGTCGTCGATCTCCAGGCGGATCGAGATGTCGGCGCCCTCGGGGTGGGCGGTCAGGGCGCGCAGGCGCACCTGCTGCACGCTGGCCACGCCCAGCACCCGCATCAGGGCGTCGGGCGTGTCTTCAGCGGTCACGAGAAAGAGGCGGCGTTTCTCGTCGTCCTGTTTGAGGTCGCTCAAGGCCGCACCCACTGGTGTTCCACGCTGGCCGAGTTGACGCCGGGCCAGGCGGCCAGGTCGCGGGCGAGCAGGCGGGCGGCCTGGTCGCCGAGGCGACGGACGCGCAAGGAAGCCTCGACCAGCTGGCCGACGGGCTTCAGGGACAGGTTGCACAGCTCGCCGCCGCAGTCGGCCAGGCTCTGGCGCACGGCGTCCAGCGCGCTGGGCGCGTCCTGGGCCGACAGGAACAGCTGGTGGACGGTGACGCCGTCGTCGTCGCTGTGGAAGGCGGGTGGGGAAGGCAGGTAGCTCATGTTCGAAGATCCTTTTGAGTTTGAGGACCGTCGGACCGCGCAACGAAAAAGCCCCGCTCCTTTCGGAGGCGGGGCTTTTTCGGATCTCGTGATCCTTCGGCTTGGTTTTCCAGGGAGGTCCCTAGTCTGCGCGCCGTCTTTGCCCCGTCCTGACAGGCACGGTTTTAATCTGGTTCATCTTCGACATCATGGCGCACCACATCGCGACGCCGGCCGAGAGGCCAGTCGTAAAGAGCGCGATGGTGATCAGGTGCGAGGGCATGAAGTCTGAAAGGGTCCAGGTAGGCTTGCAGATCAACAGGTAACGCTTGCCGGCCCGTCGCGCAAGGTCTTGCCGCGCGACGGGCCGGAATGCCGCATATTGGGTAGAAATTAGGCGAGTTCGATGGCCATCGCCGTGGCCTCGCCGCCGCCGATGCACAGCGAAGCCAGGCCGCGCTTGGCCTTGCGGGCCTGCAGGGCCGAGATCAGGGTGCACAGAATGCGGGCGCCGGACGCGCCGATCGGGTGGCCCAGGGCGCAGGCGCCGCCGTTGACGTTCAGCTTGTCGTCCGGAATGCCCAGTTCCTTCTGGGCGATCATGGCCACGACGGCGAAGGCTTCGTTGACCTCGAACAGGTCGACGTCGGCGACGCTCCAGCCGGCGCGGTCCAGCGCCTTGCGCATGGCCGGCACGGGCGCGGTGGTGAAGAGGCCCGGCTCGTGGGCGTGGGCGGCGTGGCTGACCACGGTGGCGACCACCGGCAGGCCCAGGCTTTCGGCCACGCTCCTGCGGGTCATCACCAGGGCGGCGGCGCCGTCGCTGATCGAGCTGGAATTGGCCGCGGTGATCGCCCCGTCGCGCGAGAAGGCCGGGCGCAGGGTGGGGATCTTGGCCGGGTCGGCCTTCAGCGGCTGCTCGTCCTTGTCGATGGTCTCGACGCCCTTGCGGGTGGTGACGCTCACCGGCGCGATCTCGGCGGCGAAGGCGCCGCTCTCGACGGCGGCCTTGGCCTTCATCAGGCCCTTGGTCGCGTAGTCGTCCATCGCCTCGCGGCCGAACTGGTAGTCGGCGGCGGTGTCCTCGGCGAAGGCGCCCATCAGCTTGCCGGGGCTGTAGGCGTCCTCCAGGCCGTCCAGGTACATCGAGTCCCAGATCTGGTCGTGGCCGATGCGGGCGCCGCCGCGGTGCTTGGCCATCAGGTAGGGCGCGCCCGTCATGCTCTCCATGCCGCCGGCGACGATGACGTCGGCGCTGCCGGCCAGCAGGGCGTCGTGGGCCATGATCGCGGCCTGCATGCCGCTGCCGCACATCTTGTTGACGGTGGTGGCCTCGACCGACTTGGGCAGGCCCGCGCCGAGGGCGGCCTGGCGGGCGGGGGCCTGGCCAAGGCCGGCCGGCAGCACGCAGCCCATGATGATCTGGTCGATCTTGTCGCCCGCGACGCCCGCGCGCTCCAGCGCCGCCTTGACGGCGGTCGCGCCCAGTTCGGTGGCCTTCACCCCGCCCAGCGCGCCCTGGAAGCCGCCCATCGGCGTGCGGGCGAAGCTGGCGATCACCACAGGATCGGCGCGATTGGACATGGACGAACTCCCGATACGTTTGTTTTGTGGTGGAATAGGCCCTCTATCGGCCCGCTTGCGCAAGCGTCTTGCTCGTGAGTGGGCGCGATAGTCCGGCGCAAGAAGCGGCCGGCGGCGGAAGGGCGGCTCCCGTCGTCGGCCGGAAAGTCGAGCAATGAACCGAGAGAGTCAATTGCGATAAAAAACCTACTCGGGTTCGTACTGAAAAGCAACGGCCCTTGCATTCCCCCGCGGAACGCCGCACTTTCGCGGCATGGGCCGCACCGCCGACTATAGCCAGCAACGCTGCGCCATCGCCGCCACCCTCGAGGTGGTGGGCGATCCCTGGACCCTGCTGATCCTGCGCGACGCCTTCCAGGGCGTGCGGCGCTTCGAGCAATGGCAGGAGCGGCTGGGCGTGGCGCGCAACGTGCTGGCCGCGCGGCTGAAAAGCCTGGTCGGCTACGGGGTGATGGAGACGCGTCGCTATTCGGAACGGCCGCCGCGCCACGAATACGTGCTGACCGCCAAGGGGCGCGACCTGTCGAACGTGCTGCTGACCATGGCCGAGTGGGGCGATCGCCACGTCTATGGCGTGGGCGCGGGCCCCGTGCACTTCGTGCATAAGGCCTGCGGCTGCGACTTCCACCCCAAGCTGGCCTGCGAGGCCTGCGGCCAGGTGGTCGACGGTCGCGACCTGTCGCGGGTGATCCACGACGACCCCGGCCCGACCGTGGCCCAGGCGCTGGAAGCCGTCGCGGTGAAGGTGGCCGCCGAGTAGGCGGCTTCAGCGCCCCTCGCGGGCCATGGCCTCGCGCAGGCTTTTGGGGCGCATGTCGGTCCAGACTTCCTTGATGTAGTCCAGGCATTGGCTCTTGAGGCCGGAAAAGCCGGTGCTTTGCCAGCCCAGCGGCGGTTCGCGGTCGGCCGGCCAGATCGAGTACTGCTCCTCGTGGTTCACGACCACGGTGTAGATGGTGTTGTCTTCCTGCTCGTGCATCGTCCCCGCCCTTGGTCATTGCGTGAGGCGCAAGGCTCGGTCGGAGCGTCGGTCGCTGTCAATCGTCAAGGTGGAGCGCCACGATGGCGCGCCGCAAGGTTGCGGGTCGGGCGCGACTTGCTGGGGGTAACCGGCGGGCGTCCACAGCCAAGTTAACGGCAAGGCTTGAAGCGCGGGAACGCGCGCGAAACGAATCGGGACCGAATCGCTGACACCGGCCAATTCGGGATTTGTTCCCTACAAGCTATTGTAGCTTAACGCCGGTTAACCACAAAGGCGTTCCGCGAGGGGGCGTTCGGTGAAGCCCCGGCGGGCGGTCAGTCCACGTCGGCGGGGCAGGTGGCGGCCAGGCGCTTGGCCTTCATCTCGCCGGCGATCGGCAGGCCGTTGACGGTCTTCATCTTCACGTCGAGCTTGAAGCTCTCGGGGGTGTAGCTGCCCTTGGCGCTGACGGGAGCCACGCGGCCCTTCTTGTCGGTCCACGTGCCCTTCAGCGCGATCTTGCCGTCGTCGACCTGGTTGGTCGTGTAGTCGCACTTGTAGCGGCGGGTGCAGATGCCCTTGGAGAACTGGGCGGCGTCGGCCGGCTTGATGCACTTGTCCTCGCTGCCGGCCGGGATGATGCCGATCCGGTAGCTGTACTCCCAGTGGCCGGGCAGAATCGTCGACTTCGGGGCGGCCGCCTTCGCCGGTGCGGTCGCGGCGAATCCCACCGCCAGGGCGGCCAGGGAAGCGGCGAGGGCGGGGGCGGCGAGGGCGATGAGACGCATGCGGTCGAACTCCTTCATGGCCGCGTATATAAGGAGGCGCAGATGAACCGCGATTGAAGGCAGGGTGATGGCGAGCGTTCAAGCCCATGCGCCTTGACTCTGCTGGGCTCCATCGCCTATATCGCCCCCTCTCGCGCGGCGGACCTGTCCGGAAGCGCGCCTGACATTATGTTCGCGGGGCCTTCGGCTTCGCCTAGCCCAAGGTACTCGTCATGTCGCGCCGTTGCGAACTCACGGGCGTCGGTCCGATGATCGGCCACAACGTGAGCCACTCGAACATCAAGACCAAGCGCCGCTTCCTGCCGGCTCTGTCGCCTGCCACGCTGCAGTCGGAATCGCTGGGTCAATCCTTCAAGCTGCGCATCAGCAACGCTGCCCTGCGCACCCTGGACTTCAAGGGCGGCCTGGACGTGTTCCTGCTCGGCGCCAAGGACGAGCAGCTGTCGCCGCGCGCCCTGAAGATCAAGGCCCAGGTGAAGGCCAAGGCCAAGGCCGCCGCGCAAGCCGCCTAAGCCTTTCGGCCCTCCAGTCCTCGGGATTGGCAGCCGATGACGAAAAGCCCGCCAGGTTCGCCTGGCGGGCTTTTTCGCGTTTCCTTCAAGGCCGTCATTCCCGCCCTCGATCCAGGCCAGTTCGCGCGCCGTCAGCCAAGGGGGCGGTTATCTGAGCTCGTCGGCCAGCGGCCATCCGGCCAGCTGGAGAAAGGCGTGGCCTGCGGCTCTCACATCGTCCGTCGGCCGCGATCGTTGGTGCCAGATGCGGTATGTGTCCCCCTGGCTTGCTTCCAAGACGGAAACGCCGGCATCGACCGCGCCGTCACATCCATAGGACGGCGCCGCCAGGAACGGCGCCACGGCGGCTTCCAGTCGCGCCTGCTCCGAAGGCGACAGCAGCTTCTCTACGACGCATCCCTGCTTGTCTGCGCAGACCGCCGAACCTGGCAACCACTTGGCCGTCAGATGCAGGCGTCCGCCTTTGACTTCCGTCACCCGGACCGTGACCGTTCGCGCACCGCCATTCAACATTGAGAACCGGAGCGTTGGCTGGCCCGCGCCCGTCTGAGCGAGCGGGGCCTCGTGCAGGTCCAACAACTGACCGGCGAACCATGAAGCCTCGTCCCGTACGAGGATCGGCCGCCGGTGGGCGGGGAAGTCCCTGTTCTTGGGGCACTCCCCCACGGTGGTCTGGAAGGACTCAGGGAAGAACGGGGTCTCGCGAAAACTCGCGTAGACGGTCGCCACGGACCCGACCAAAGCCGCCGCGATCAGTCCGAAGGCGCCTAACCTATTCATCCAAGCCGCCACCTCCGGATCGGACCATCATCCAGGCGTTGTCAGCGTGCAAGCCTCGTAAGTCCGCCATGGGGCGAAAGCCAGCCTTGCAGGTCGTGGCGCATTCCCCGCCGCAAGGGCGGGAGTTGACCAAGACAGACACTTGCTGGCGACATCGATCTGACCGTCCGAAACAGGTGGCGGAGCCAACTTCGGTTCACGACCCGAAGCGGCCTAACAGCGGACCACCTTGAACCCCTCCGCTTCTGAAGGGGGAACGAAGTAGCTGGTGATCAAATCGAACTCCGCGTCGGATGGCGCGAAGTCGTGGTTCCCGACGGCGTTGCGCGCTCGTAGCCGCGCCTTACAGACCTCATCCGGCACATCGAGGAAGTGCAGGCAGTGATCGGCTTGCGCTTCTTCAAAAAGAGTTTTCATCCAAGCGCGTGTGGCGAGGGTATTGGCTGGGAAGTCCAGCACGACGGACACGCCCTGCCGCAATAGCTCTTGGACATGGGGGCCGATGACCTCACGCAGTCGCTTCGAATAGCGGACGTAATCAGCCACGTCCTTCATATCCGGACCGAATAGACGGGCGAGCCAAAAATCCTCGCTTAGGACAACCGTCGACGGCGCGTGGCTCAGTTCAGCCGTGAGGGTCGATTTCCCAGCCGCCATTTTTCCGCACAGCATGTGCAGCGTCGCTTGTGACATGTGAGATTCCAGGTGTTCCGGCGCGCGCGCCGCCTTGTCGTGAAAATCGCGAAAAGCCCGACCTGATGATCAGGTCGGGTCAATAATTCGAGCCGTTCCTCGACGGCTCGTCGCGATCCACGGACGGGAACTCATAACTGCACTATACGGCCAAGGGGGGCAGCTTTCCACCCATAGCAACATCAAATCCGTCCGCTTATCGGGGCTGTGTCGGTAGCGGTGGAGGTCCCCGGTTTCAGGGCGGGAATGAGGGGCTGTAGCGGATCGCGGCCGCTCCGATCCGTCGCGACGCCCAGCAAAAAGCCGCCGTCGCAGGGCGACGGCGGCTCTTGAAGCCTCGGAAGGGCTGGTCGCCTTAGCGGGCGGCCACTTCCAGCGGCTTGGCCGGGTTGGCGGCGTTGTAGGCGATCAGGTCGGCGTTGCCGAGCTTGGTCACGGCGTCGTTGACCGACGAGCGGACGCAGGCCGGGTACAGGTACATGGCCAGCGACTCGCCGCGGACGTCCTGCCAGCAGACGGTCGAGGCGGCCTTGACGATGTCGGCGCGGACGTCGGCGGCGGCGCGGCCGGCGACCTTGACGCGGACTTCGGCGGCGCCGGCCGGAGCGGCGGCCAGCAGGGCCAGGGCGGAGAGAGCGAGAGCGGCGGAGCGGATCATCGGGATGGATTCCAGGTCGGGCGGCGCTTTCAAGCGCACGGTTCAGATCGACCGCTTCCCGACGCGTTCCTCCGGCGACTGGTCCAGGATCTCGCCCGCTCTGTCGCCGGAGAACAGCCTTAGCTCATCGCTGATCAGTTATCAACAGTCATGTTGCCGCAACTTCCGGGCGAAGTCATTGATTCCACGCGCTTGTTACCGGTGTCACAACTCGCCTTCCAGACAAGCAAAAGCCCGCGGAGCGGGGGCTCCGCGGGCTCTGGTCCCGATGGGCTAAGGCTTTGCTGCGCTTAGCGGGCCGAGGCGGTCTTGATCAGACCGTTCGGGCGCCATTGGGTCTTGTCGTAGGCGGTCAGGGTCGGGCTGCCGACCTTTTCGACGGCGGCGCGGGCCACGTCGCGGATGCAGTAGGGCAGCACGTCGGCGCCGTAGGTGGTCGAGCCGTTGTCTTCCTGGCACACCGAGGTGGCGGCCTTGACGATGTCGGCGTGCACGGCGGCGGTGGTGCGGCCGGCGACCTTGACGGTGACTTCACCGGCGAAGGCGGCGGGGGCGCTCAGGAGAGCGATGGCCGAAGCGGCCAGAACAAACACACGTTGCATTTCAGTCATTCCGGAAAGGGGGTTGGGATCAACCTCCTCCCGATGCGTTCCTCTGACGGCCGACCGGATCTCGCCAGTTCGTCGCCGTCACGAAACTAATAGTGCTGACAGCGTTGTCATATCAAGCGGCTTTTTGACTTCGAGCGTCAATTTTTTACGACGCCCACGAAAGCTGTGTGCGCAAAAGGCACGTTGAGCAGCAAATGAGCACCTCGAAACCGGTTAGTTTCAGGTGAAATTATCCCTTTTCTCTAGCGTGGCCAGACAGGCTGGACCCGAGTTTCGGCAATCGACGGGACGGTCCTGTTGCGATGCGGCGCCACGGCGGCAGAGCCCCGCCCGGCCGCCGATCCGCGGCGAGGGAACGGGAAAGTGGGATCGCCGTCGCGGCTTGACCATTGTCTTTCGCGCGAGCCTCGGCGAGTTTCATCCACGCGTTGAGGGTGCGGGGGCGCTGGGGATGATCGGACAATCGTCCAGCTATCAGAGGGATCTGGACAGCTTCGGAGCGCATGTCTGCGATGAGGGGGCTTTCCACGCGTTGTGGCATGGCTTCGAGGCGCTGCGCCAGGACCATGCGGCCGGACGGGTCGCCGCCGTGAGCGTGGGTCTGGGCCTGCGCGCGGCGGAGGGAGGCCAAGCGCCCAAGCCCTCCATCGTGCTGCAGGTGGCGCAGGACGCCCAGGCGTTCCAGGCCCCGTCGATGCTGGCCGGCCTGCCCGTGCACGTGGAGGAGGTCGGCAAGATCCTGGCCGGCCCCCAGCCGATGGCCGCCGCGGCCGCGCCCTTCACCCGCAGTTTCGCCCGTCCCCCTTGCGGCGTCTCAATAGCGCCGCTCCATACGAACTACAGCGGCACGCTGGGCTTCTACGTCCGCAACCAGGGCGAGCCTTCGCAGCGGCCCCTCATGGTGTCCTGTCGTCACGTGCTCGATCCGGAGCTCAACGGCTTCGTCGGAGGGCCCGACGTGCAGCAGCAGTCGTTCGAGGACGGAAACGTGTCGCAGTCCACGATCGCCAGGCTTTCCTATGCCGGCGTGCTGAGCGCCGGAGGCCAGACGCCCCAGGCCGATGTGGCGGCGGCCGAGGTGTCGGTGGCCGTCGATCCCCGGATCATGACCGGCGTCGGGAGCTTCGCACCGATCGTCATGCCCGCGGTCGCCCCGGCGCCGCTCGCGCGCGTGCGCAAGAGCGGCCGGACATCCGGCGCCACGATGGGCGTCATCGACCTGGTGATGGCCCAGATCCGAGTCGAATACGGCAACGGCGAATCCTGCTTGTTCACCGATTGCGTCACGGTCGCCGACGACCAGGCGCCGTTCTTCCTGCCGGGCGACACCGGCGCGCTTCTGACCAACGAGACCTACCAGCCGATCGGCATGCTGTTCGCCCTGACGGAAGGCCAGAGGCGACAGGCCTTCGCCCACCGCATCGATGTCGTGCTGTCGGCGCTGAACGCGGCCGCCGGTCCCGGCGCGGCGTTCGAGATCGTCACCGGCGGTTGAGGTCCGGCCTCAGCGGCGCTTGCGCTTGCGCTTGGGCGGCGGGGCCGGGGCGGGCGGCGCTGGCGGCGGCGGGGTCCAGTCGAAGGCCAGCAGCAGGGTGCGCTGGTTCATCGAGCCGCCGTTGTCGTCCGACAGCAGGTAGATCCGCGTGGCGCCGCCCGGACCGGCGGCCAGGGCGAGGCCCTCGAAATTGTCGCGGGTGACCGCGCCGTCCAGCATCAGCGTGGCCAGCGGATACTGCTTGGCCGCGGGCAGCAGGGGATCGGGCAGGAACCGCACCTGGGCGCGCCAGCCCCGCACGGGGTCGTAGGCGCGGTGCAGGGTGGCCAGCGCCTTGCCCTCGAAGGCGGCGAAGCCCGACAGGCCCCAGGTGAAGTCGTTGGGCGTCTGCGGGGCGATCGACTGACAGCTGGTCGACAGCCGGCACAGCCAGGCCTCGCCCTCCTCGCCGCCGACGAGATAGGCGTCGGGGCCGGCGGCCGGATAGGCGGTGATCGCCTCCATGCCTTCGTTGTCGGGGAAGACGGTGGCCGGCTTGGGAGCGACGGCGGGGCGGCTCCACTGGCCGTCGGCGCCGACGGCGTAGCGCCAGATGCGGTGATCGCGCTCGAAGCTGACCAGGCGCTCGCCGTTGGGCAGGCGGGCCAGGCCCTCGGCGTCGCCTTCGGTCTTGCCGCGCAGGCCCTCGCCGTCGACGCCCAGCAGCGGCGACAGCTTGCCGTTGGTCAGGCCGACCAGCCGGCCGTTCGCATCAAGCACCAGCTTGGCCGAGAAGCGGTCGCCGTCGTCGGTGATCGCCTCCAGGCCGTTGTCGTCGGTGAGGATCAGGTCCGACAGGCCGTGCAGCCGGCTGGTGTCGGCGCTGGTGACGTGCAGGCCGCCGGCATAGACGAAGCGGCCCACGGCCGTCTGGGTCGCGTCCGTGGCGTTCAGCGGCACGGGCGTGGCGGTCAGGCCGATCTCGGGGCCGACCTTGACCGGCGCGGCGGGCAGCACGACGGGCGGCGGCGGGGCGGGCTTGGGCCCGCACTGGGCTAGCATGCCGCCGGCCAGGCCCAGGACGAGCAGGCTGCGCAGTCCGATCACGCGGGAGCCTTGCGCGCGGCCTTGGGGGCGGAGGGGACGACCGTGGGCGGCGGCGGCAGCAGGCCGCGCGCCCGCACGGCCGTGCGCGGCTCCTCGTCGAACAGGGCGGCCAGTTGCTCGACCAGCACCCCGCCCAGCTGCTCGACGTCGACGATGGTGACGGCGCGGCGGTAGTAGCGGGTCACGTCGTGGCCGATGCCGATGGCGATCAGCTCGACCGGGCTCTTGCCCTCGATCTCGGCGATGACCTGCCGCAAATGCCGCTCCAGATAGTGACCCGAGTTCACGCTGAGGGTGGAGTCGTCCACCGGCGCGCCGTCGGAAATCACCATCAGAATGCGGCGGGCTTCGGGCCGGCCGATGATCCGCTGGTGCGCCCACATCAGGGCCTCGCCGTCGATGTTCTCCTTCAGCAGCCCCTCGCGCATCATCAAACCGAGGTTCTTGCGAGCCCGGCGCCAGGGCGCGTCGGCGGCCTTGTAGACGATGTGGCGCAGGTCGTTCAGGCGGCCGGGCGAGGGCGGCTTGCCGGCCTTGATCCACTCGTCGCGGCTGGTCCCGCCCTTCCAGGCGCGGGTGGTGAAGCCCAGCACCTCGGTCTTGACGCCGCAGCGCTCAAGCGTGCGGGCCAGGATGTCGGCGCAGACGGCCGCGACCATGATCGGCCGGCCGCGCATCGAGCCGGAATTGTCGATCAGCAGGGTCACGACGGTGTCGCGGAACTCCTGGTCCTCTTCCTGCTTGAACGACAGCGGCGCGGTGGGGTCGATGATCACCCGCGTCAGGCGGGCGACGTCGAGCATCCCTTCCTCGAGGTCGAAGGTCCAGGCGCGGTTCTGCTGGGCCAGCAGGCGGCGCTGCAGCTTGTTGGCCAGGCGCGAGACCACGCTGGACAGGGCCGAAAGCTGCTGGTCGAGATAGGCCCGCAGGCGCGTCAGCTCGTCCGGATCGCACAGCTCCTCGGCCGAGACCACCTCGTCATAGGCCGTGGTGAACACCTTGTAGGCCGGCTCGCCGCCCTTGTCGGCCGACGAGTCGGGGCGGGCGGGCTTGGCGCCGTCGCCCATGTCGGGCGTGTCCTCGCTGTCCTGCGGCTCGCCTTCCTGCTCGGACTGGACGATCTCCTCGTCGCCGGCCTGGCTTTCGCGATCGGAGGCCTCGCTTTCCTGCGGCGAGGAGCCGTCGGTCTGCTCGCCTTCGCCGTCGCCCTGATCGTCGTCGGCGGTGTCGGTCGGATTGTCGTCGTCGCCCTCGTCCTCGTCGGAGGATTCGGTGGCGTCGTTGACGTCGTCGCCCAGGTCGAGGTCGCGCAGGATCTGGCGGGTGACCTTGGCGAAGGCGGCCTGGTCGCCGACGGCGGCGGCCAGGCGGTCGAGGTCCTTGCCGGCCTTGTTCTCGATGTCGGCGCGCAGGATCTCGACCAGGGCTTTCGCGCCATCGGGCGGGGCGTCGCCGGTCAGGCGCTCGCGCACCATCAGGCCCAGGATCTCGGCCATGGGGGCGTTGTTGCGGTCGAAGGCGACGGCGCGGGTCAGGCCCTGCTTTTCGAGGCGGGTCTCCAGCACCGTCGTCAGGTTGGCGCGCACCCCGCCCAGCGCGTTGGCGCCGATGGCCTCGATGCGGGCCTGCTCCAGCGACTCGTAGATCGCCTGGGCGTCGGGCGCGGCTGGGCGCGAGCGGGCGTGGGTCGAGGGATCGTGGTGGGCCAGGCGCAGGGCGATCTGGTCGGCCATGCCGCGCAGGCGGGCGGCTTCGGGGCCGGACAGGTCGCGCGGCGGATGCGGCAGCACCGCCCGGTTGCCCACCAGGCCCGGCGACTCGCCCGAAAACACGATCTCAAGGTCCGGCGTCTCGGCGAGCGAGCGGGCGGCGTGCGCCAGGGCGCGCTTGAAGGGTTCGGTCGGGTTCTCGGGCTTGGCGGCCATGGCTTTGGAGTTAGCGGCGCAGGCCTCCGAACACAAGGAACGACGCGCGCCAAGGCGACGTTGATCCTGCAAAGCCCGCATCGCGCGGGCCAAGTGCAAGGAGCTTTCCCATGCTGAAATGGGCTTTGATCTTCGCCGTCGTCGCCATCATCGCCGGCGCGCTGGGCTTCACGGGCATCGCCGGCGCGGCGGCCGGCGTCGCCAAGATCCTGTTCTTCCTGTTCCTGGTGGTGTTCCTCGTCGTCCTCGTGCTGGGTATGGGGATCTTCAAGGGCGTGACGGGGAAATGATCCGGATCCTTCTCCCCTTGCGGGAGAAGGTGTCGGCGATAGCCGACGGATGAGGGGTCTCTCAAACGCAAAACGCTGCGAAAGCTGATCGGCTTTCGCAGCGTTTCTGTAAGTGCGACCCCTCACCCGGCCTCCCTCTCCCACAAGGGGAGAGGGGAAGTTCTGCTATTTCCACCCCTCGCCCTGCGCCCCGACCAGCGCCACCAGGTCGCCCATGGCCAGGTTGACGTCCACCAGGTGCAGGCCCCAGGCCTTGAGCGGCGAGCCCAGCACCATCAGGTCGCCGGGGATGTCGTCGACGCGCGGGTCGGCCGGGTCGCCGTGGACCTTGATGGCCAGGTAGTCGTAGGGGCCGCTCGTCGCGCATTCGGCGCTCACCAGGCCCGGCGTCGAGACGAAGGTCGTCGTGACGTCCTTGCCCTTCACCCAGGGCGTCTTGCGCGGCGCGCCGGCGATGGTGCGGTCGCTGAAATAGCCGTGCAGCGGCGCCTCGCCGCCCGCCAGGGCCGCCGGGTTCACGCAGGCCGCGCGCTTGCCGTCCGGCGTCGCCTTGCCGAAGAAGGCCGGCTCGGCCGGCGGGCTCGAGGCGCGGAACGACACGTAGCTGACGATGCAGCCGGTCTGGCCCGGCTTGCGGCACATCTTGATGTCGCCATAGGCGTCGGTCGCCGGATCGATCGGGGTGTTCATGCCCAGGATCAGGGCCGAGACCAGCTGCTTCTGGACCGGCTTGCCGTCGACCTCCTCGGCCAGCAGGCGCAGCAGCAGGCGCGAGCCTTGCGAGTGGCCGATCAGCACGACGCCGCGGCCGCCGTTGTCGCGGGCCAGATAGTCCTTCCAGGCGTCCAGCACGTCGCCATAGGCGAGGTTCTCGTCGCCGGGCGAAGGCTTGCCCTGCATCACCTGGCGCAGGGCCGCCAGGGTCACCTGCCGGTACATCGGCGCGAAGGTGCGGCAGACCTGGCCAAAGCGCGCCAGCTGCTGCTCGGCGACGATCGTCTCGGCCGGATCGATGGTCATGTCGCTGTTGCCGCCCGGGTCGGTCGACACGGTCGGATAGACGTAGAAGCAGTCGATCGGCGCCTTGGGATCGGCCTTGAACGGCTCGACCCTGGTCGACCCGTCGGCGGCGACGATGGTGGCGGTCTGGTCCTGGGCGCAGGCGTCCTGGCGGCCGGGGCGGCACAGCCAGGCGGCGTCCTGGCTGTAGTCGTTCTTCGGCTGCGGACCGACCGGCGCCGGCTGGGCGCAGGCGCTTGCGGCCAGCCCCGCGGAGACCGCCAGCGCGGCCCAGATCGTCTTGTGCATTTCCATCCCCTCGTGGGCCGAACGGCCGTTTGGCGGGAGGATGGCTTGGCTGGGCGGGGGAGGGAAGCGCGAAAGATGCTCCCCCTGAAGGGGGAGCTGTCGCGGAGCGACTGAGGGGGAAGTGAATGCGGCGCGTCAGCAGCCGCTTCCCCCTCCGGCCCTTCGGGCCACCTCCCCCTTCAGGGGGGAGGATCTCAGACCCCTGGCACGATCGCCTTCAGCCGCGCCTCGCCGGTGGGGGCTTCGTGATGCGGGGGACCGCCGCCTGGCGGGTCGCCATTGGGGAAGCCGCCGGGGGGCGGGCCGGGCGGGCGGCCGTTCATGCCGCCGGGCGGCGGACCCATCCCTCCGGGCGGCGGACGGCCTGGACCACCGGGACCGCCCGGCCCCATCCCCGCGTCGTCCTTCCAGTCGGCGGCCGGGTCGACGCCCAGCACCAGGGCCAGCACGTAGCCGTCCTTGGCCTCCTTGACGCTGGCCACCATCGCCTCGCCGCCCTGCAGGGCGATGCCGTCCTGGCGGTTGAACATGTCGCGCGCCCGCGGGCGCTTGTAGGCCGTGAGGTTCTCGTAAAGGAACTCCGACAGGGCGTCGGGCACGAACAGCTGGGCGGTCAGGGCCGTGCGCGCGTCCAGGTGCACCTTGATGTGAATGTGCGGGGTGCGGCCCTCGTACCAGCCGGGCCAGATGGTCCTGAAGGCGACCTTGCCGGCGCTGTCGGTGGTCTGGGCCCCGCGCAGGAAGGTCGCTCCCTTGGCGGCCGTCCGGTGGTCGTCGCCCTGGCCCTCGTAGCCGGAATAGATCCCCTGCGCGTCGCAGTGCCAGATGTCGACCCGCGCGCCCTTCAGCGGCCGGCAGGCGCCGTCGACGACGGTCAGGGCCACGGTGACGGGCGCGCCCGCCTTGCCCTCAGTGATGTCGGCGCGGTCGAGCTTGGGATCGAACCAGTATGGGCCCTGGGTGACCTGGGGCGTCAGCGCGCAGACGGTCTCGGCGGCCGCCACGGGGCGGGCCGAGGCGGCGATGGCGGCGAAGGGCGCGGCGCCGGCCAGGGCCAGCAGGCCGCGACGGCTGGGTGAAACGGGCGAGGGCATCGAGACTCCGGTCAGGCGAGCCGCCCTTGTGGCCGGGCGATCCTGCCGGCGTATGTCGAGGTCTTGCGGGTTTGCAATGGTGACGAAGATCCTCCCCCTGAAGGGGGAGGTGGCCCGAAGGGCCGGAGGGGGAAGTTCCTGATCAGGTGGGGGCGTCAACGGCGCCGCAGTTGCTTCCCCCTCAGTCGGCTTTGCCGACAGCTCCCCCTTCAGGGGGAGCATCTATCCCCTACAGATACTTCGTCAGGCTCAGCGACGAGAGGCTGGAGATCATCGAGTACATGGCTTCCAGCTGGGTCTCGTACTGGGTGGCCAGGACCGCGGTCTCGGCGAGGTCGGCGTCCTTGAGGTTGGAGGCCAGGGTGTCGATGCTCTCGATCTTGGCCTCGTTGCGCTCGATCAGGCGGTCGAGGGTGGAGGCCTGGATCGAGACCTGCTCCTGCAGCGAGCCGATCCCAGTCAGGGCCTCGCCGGCCAGGTCGTAGGCGGACGAGACCACGTCGCTGTCGTCGGGCGAGGCGATGATCATCGACAGCGCGCGGGCCAGCTTCTCGAACGCCGCCGAGCCGCCCGAGACCGACAGGTCGATGGTCTGGCCGTCGGTGGTGGTGAAGGTCCGCGTGGCCGACGAGCCCTGGTAGTAGTCGGCGTCGACGCCGGCCGAGGCGTCCCAGTCGGCGTCGCTGAAGTCGGCGGCGGCCGTGTCGCCGGCCGTGCCCGAGAACAGGTAGGTCCCGCCCGAGGTGCTGTTCATCAGCGCCTGCAGGTCGTTCAGCCAATTGGTCGCGTACTGGGCGGTGGTGGCCGAGTCGATCGTCGTGCTCGAGATCATCGAGGCCAGCTGGGTCTTGATGGTGGTGGCGAGGTCGGCGATGTCGCCCAGCGCCGAATAGGCGGCGTTGACATAGGCGGTGGCCGTCTGGGCGGCGGCGTTCTCGGCCGTGAGGGCGCTGCTCTGGCTGGACAGGCGCAGCAGGCTGCCGGTGTTGCTGCCCAGGCCCCCGTAGGTGGTCGACTTCAGGCCCGAGGCCGTCTGGGCCTGCTGGTCGGCCAGCTTGGCCTGCACCTTGAGGCTGGCGGCCAGCATGGTCGTCGAATGGCCGAAGGTGGCGATGCGGCTGATCATGGTCAGTTCACCATCTGGATCAGGGTGTCGAACAGCTCCTGCACCATCGAGACGAGCTGGGCGTTGGCCTCGTACTGCGACTGGTAGGTCGTTAGCAGGGCCAGTTCCTCGTCGACATTGACGGCGGTGGTGTTCTGCAGGCGCGTGGTCGCCGCCTCGTAGGTCGACAGGGCGCTGGCGGCGCTGGACGAGGCGTTGGAGACGAGGGTGGCCGCGCCCGAGACGAAGCTTGCGGCATAGGACGACAGGCTGACGGTCTTGGCGCCCTGGTCGCCGGCGGCGGCGAAGCTCAGCGTCCCCGACAGCATCGCTGAAAGCTTGTCGATCGTGGCGCTGTCGGAGGTCGACAGGGCCCGGTCGCCGGCCGCCAGGGTCGAGGTGGTGTCGAGGGCCGCCGTGGCCAGCAGGCCGTAGTCGCCCGACAGCCTGGACGAGACGGCGATGTCGGCGGCGGTCGAGCCCGAGAACAGGTCGTTGAAGCCGAAATAGTCCGAGAAGCCCTGCGCCGACGCGCCGACCGAGGCGCCGATGTCGCCCAGGGCGACGCCGTTGGCGCTGCTGTCGGCGGTGATCGACAGCTTGCCGTCCGAGCCGATGCTCGCCGACAGGCCGTCGACGGCGTCCAGCGCGCTGACGAGATCGGCCAGGGTGGAGTAGGCCGACAGGTCGATGTCCTGGGTCGAGACCGTCGAGCCGCTGGAATCGACCACGGCCACCCGCAGCGTGCCGCTAGCCGAGAAGGTGTCCGAGCCGGAAACGCTGGACGAACTCGTCAGGCTGGTCGGCGCGGGCGTGGCCGAGCCGGCGTTGGTGATGGCGTTGACCTGGTCGATCAGCGTCGAGGCCAGGGCGTCGAGCTCGGCCTGCTCGCCCACCAGCGTCTCGTCGCGCAGGGTCACCAGCGCGCCCAGCTGGCCGGAGTCGAGGCTTTCGGTGACGTCCTTGCCGTTCAGCGTGATCCCCGCGATCGAGGTCGGATAGACGCTGGTCGAGGAAAGCGTGCTGGAGGCGGTGTACGAGAGCTTGGCCGCCGTCGTGCCCAGCAGCTGGTCGCCGCCGGTGGTGTAGACCACCAGCCGGTTGTCGGAGGTGGTGTAGCTGCTGACCCCGATCAGGCCCGACAGGCTGGTCAGGGCCGCGTCGCGCTGGTCCTGCAGGGCCGTGACGTCGCCGCCCTGGGCGGTGATCGAGACGATCTGGTCGTTCAGCGAGGCCAGGGTCGACAGGGTCGAGTTGATGGTGTCGACCGTGGTGGCGATCTCGGCGTTGGCCTGGGTGCGCAGGTCCTGGATCGAGGCCGACAGGCTGCTGATCCCCGCCGCCAGGGCCGAGGCGGCCGAGACCGTCGCGGCCTTGGCCGTATCGCTGTCGGCGCTGGCCGACAGGCTGGTCAGGGCGCTGGAGAAGGCGTCGAGCAGGCTGGAAAGGTCGTCGCCGCTGTCCACCGAGCCGAGCACGGCGTCGTAGGACTGCATGTAGGTGTCGATCGTCGAGGCGTAGCCCGAGGCCGACGCCGTCTTGACCACGGTCTTGGCCAGATAGGTGTCGGCCGCCCGCTGCACGGTGGCGCTGGAGGCCGAGTTCAGGGCCGTGGTCGCGCTCGTGCTGACCGTCTTGCGCGTGTAGGTCAGGTCGTCGGCGTTGGCCACGTTGGCGTTGGCCACCGCGATCTGCATCTGCGCGGTCGACAGGGCCGACGAGGCCGAGCTGATGATCGACGACAGCGACATGGCGTCAGTCCTTGCGGCGCCGGTGGTCGCGCAGCGACGCCACCCCGCCGCGATAGCCGGCCTGGGCGTTCAGGCCGCGGTTCACCGCCTGGATGCGCACGCGCTCCTGGGCCATCTCGGTCTCCAGGCTGGCCATGCGGTCTTCCAGCGTCGCCTGCACCTCTTGCAGGTTCGACAGCATGAGCAGCCGCTGGTCGTCCGAAAGGGCCGAGAGGCCTTCGGCGATGCTGCGGGCCAGGGCGCGGGCCTCCTCGACCGACGAGACCACGGGCGTCTTGGGATCGCGGCGGGCCTTCTGGGCGCGGGTGTGCAGGCGTTCGATCGTGCCCATGACGCTCACCGGACCGCCTGGATCAGGGTGTCGAACATGTCGCTGGTGGCGCTGATCACCTGCGAGGCGGCCGAATAGGCCTGCTGGGCGATGATCATCTTGTTGAACTCGGTCGCCGTGTCGGTGGTCGAGCCCTCCAGCGCGCTGGCCACCAGGCTGCCGGCGTTGCCTTCGCCCGGCAGGTTCAGGTGCACCTGGCCGGCGGCGGTGTTCTCGTCATAGACCGTGCCCGAGACGTGGGTCAGGCCGTTGGGGTTGCTGAAGGTGGCGACCGGGATCTGGTAGATCGCCAGGCTGACCCCGTTGTCGAAATTGGCCGTGACCAGGCCGCTCTCGTCGATGCTGATCCCCGACAGCTCGCCGTAGTTGGCGCCGTCCTGCTCGAAGGTCGGGCTGATCGACAGGGTCGAGGAGGTCGAGGCGTACTGGGTCAGGCCGTCGGTGCCGCCCGTCGAGCCGAGGTCCAGCACGATGGCGCTGTCGGCCGCGCCGGTCGACAGGCCCGTGATGCTGATGTTGACCGGCGACGGGTCGGTCGTGGCCAGGCTGCCGTCGGAATTGAAGGTCACCGTCACGGTGCTGGGGCTGATCGTGCCCGAGGTGGTGGCGCTGTCCTTGGTCAGGGTCGGGTCCGACAGGGTCAGCGACCAGGTGTTGTCGCCGGTCTTGGTCCAGGTCTGGCCGACGGTGTGGCTGACGCCCAGGGAGTCGATGACCTCCATGCTGG
Organism: Caulobacter sp. 602-2; assembly: GCF_011043625.1. Taxonomy (GTDB): domain Bacteria; phylum Pseudomonadota; class Alphaproteobacteria; order Caulobacterales; family Caulobacteraceae; genus Caulobacter. Next base: position 106,155 of record NZ_JAAKGT010000003.1, on the reverse strand, counting down.
TGTCGAAGCTCTGGCCCGTCGTGGCGTCGGCCGGCAGGTTGGCGGCCATGCTCACCGTCGAGGTGGCCTTGGCCGTGCCGCTGATCGAGTCGAGGTTGATCGCCGACAGGCTGGTCAGGTCGCTGGTGTTCGACGCCAGGACGTTGCCGTCGGAGTCGGTGGGATAGCCCATCAGGTAATAGCCTTCGCTATTGACCAGATAGCCGTTGGCGTCCGTCGAGAAGCTGCCGTTGCGGCTGTAGACGAGGTCGCTGCCGGTGTCGCCGGCGTTGGCCGCGACCACGAAATAGCCCGAGCCGTCGATGGCGATGTTGGTCGCCACGCTGGTCGAGGAGATGGCGCCGGTGACGTTCAGCGCCTGGTTGGTCTTGGCTACCACCGAGCTTGTCGAGGTGTTGGTGCCCATGGCGCCGCTGACCAGCGACTGGAACGACACTTCCGTCGTCTTGTAGGCGGTGGTCGAGGCGTTGGCGATGTTCTCGGAGATCGCCGACAGGGCGATGCTCTGGGCGGACAGGCCCGAGACGGCGGTCGAGAGGGCGGAGGACAGGCTCATGCTCGCGGCCCCCTATTCCGAGGCCGAGGCGAGCAGCTGAACCTGGGTCAGCAGCGACGACATGTTGTCCGACATCGTCGTCAGCGTGTCGTTCATGTTGATCTGCTGCTCGAGCGACGAATAGGTCGCCAGCTGGCTGGTGAACTCGGTCGGATCGGTCGGATCGAGCGGGTTCTGGTTGGTCAGCTGCGTCATCAGCAGCTTCAGGAAGTCGGTGGTGCCAAGCTGCAGCGTGCCGGACGAGCTGCTGGAGCTGGTCGTGCTGGTGCTCGTCGCCGAGGAGACGGTGGTCATGGAGAAAGCCCTCCGGTGAAGCGGTCCGGTCGCTCTGGGCGCCGATCGACGGGTTCAACGGAGGCTCCGCGCCGGATGGGGCGGATTATTTTTGGTTGGCCTGACCCCCTCTCTCATCGAGAGAGGGAGGGGCCCATGGCGCAGCCATGAGAGGGTGAGAGGTTACAATCTCTCAGGATGAGGCGCGGGCGTTGCGCGCTTCCGGTGATTTGAATTTTGCTCGCGCGTGTGTGGGTTTGCCGGTGAGCGGTGAAACCTCTCACCCTCCCACCGCTCCGCGGCGGGCCCCTCCCTCTCTCAAAGAGAGAGGGGGCCGGGGGCGAAAAATAATCCGCCCCATCGTCGGCGGACGTCCCGTTCAACCCGTCGAAGCCAGGCCGTCAGAACGGCGGACAGCTTCCCGACCGGACTCTCCCCCGGGCGGACTCCAGACAGAGAACCGGACTAGAACATGCCTGTTATCTCCACCAACACGGCCGCCAACACCGCCCTGCGCTACCTGAACAACAATTCGGCCGCGCAGAGCGAATCCCTGGCGAAGCTGTCGAGCGGTTCGCGGATCGTCAGCGCGAAGGACGACGCCTCCGGCCTCGCCATCGCGACGTCCATGAACGCCGACATCACCGTGCTCAACCAGGCCGCCACCAACGTGACCAGCGGCACTTCGGTGCTGAACACCGCGGACGGCGCCCTGTCGAACATCGCCGACATCCTGCAGCGCATGAACTCCCTGACGGCCCAGGCCCAGTCGGGGACGTCGAGCACTGCCGACCTGTCGTACATCAGCGCCGAGTACGAGCAGCTGACCGAGGAAATCAACGACATCGCCGAGACGACGACCTTCAACGGCGTCACTCTGCTCAACGGTGACAGCAACTACACCGAAGGCACGGGCGTGGATTTCATGGTCGGCACGTCCAGCACCGATGTCATCAAGGTCGAGCTGGGTGAGGCCAACACCACGGGGCTGAACCTGACCGTCACCTCGATCACCTCCACCAGCGACGCCGTCGCTGCCATGGACGAGATCGACTCGGCGATCACGGCGGTCTCGAAAATGCGCGCCGACGTCGGCGCCACCCTGTCGCGCTTCGAGTTCCGCGGCGACGTGATCTCCACGTCGCTCGAGAACCTGGAGTCGGCGGCGTCGGCGATCACCGACGTGGACATCGCCGCCGAGCAGACCAACTTCACCAACGCTCAGACCCTGACCAGCGCAGCGATTTCGGCCCTCAGCCAGGCCAACTCGATGAGCCAGTCGCTTCTGAAGTTGCTGCAGTAGTCGCTCGTGTCGCGATGGCGGGGGCCTGGCTCCCGTCGTCCTGCAGACTGGCGGGGGAGCCCCTTTAAGGCTCTCCCGCCGACTTTCCGGACATTGCCATGACGACGACCAGCAGCGTCTCGACCTCGGGTTCGACGACCTATCTGACCGGCACGATCTCGGGCCTCGACACCGACTCCCTGATCGAGGCGGCCGTCGCCCAGAAGACCGCCCGCGCCGACACCATCGACGCCAAGGTCACGGCCAACGAGACCAAGATCGCCTCGTACCAGTCGCTGCAGACCCTGCTGCAGGCGATCTCGGATTCCATGACCGCGCTGGCGGGCACGACCTACAGCTCGGTCACGACCACCACCAACGCCTTCGACGAGAAGAGCGCGTACCTCACTGCTTCGGACGGCACGGACGCCACCTCGGTGATCGCCGTCGACGCCGACAGCGACGCGGTGGCGGCCTCCTACGAAATCACCGTCACCCAGCTGGCCAAGGCCATGAAGGTGACGTCCACCGCCCAGACCGCCGGCACGGCGCTTGGTCTGTCGGGCGTGGTCTCGATCGGCGTCGACGGCGGGGCCGCCGCCGAGATCACCGTCACCTCGACCATGACGGTCAGCGACATCGCCGCGGCCATCAACGCCAAGACCTCGACCACCGGCGTCACCGCCACCCTGATCACCAGCTCGACCGGCACGCGCTTGGTCATGTCGACCAGCGACACCAACCAGCAGATCACCCTGTCGTCGGTCTCGGGCGACGATATCGGCCAGTCGCTGGGCCTGACCGACAGCACGGGCGCCTTCGCCAATGTGCTGCAGGCAGCCCAGCCTTCGATCGTCACGATCGACGGCGTCGAGATCGAGAGCGACGGCAACGAGCTGACCGACGTCATTCCCGGCCTGTCGATCTCGCTGATGCAGGCCACGACGGGCCAGACCATCACCCTCGACATCGAGGCCAACTACGACGACATCAAGACGGCGATCACCGACTTCATCGACGCCTACAACGCCCTGCGGGCCTTCGTCGTCACCAACCAGACGGTGGGCGCCGACGGCACGGTGGCCGACGACGCGGTGCTGTTCGCCGACGGCATCCTGCGCGACGTCAATCGCCAGCTGAACGCCCTGCTGGGCGGTAGTTCGGGCTCGGACGACGAGCTGACCGACCTGTCGGCCCTGGGCATCACGCTCAACAGCGCCAACCAGCTGGAGCTGTCGGACGAGACCTCGCTCGACAACCTGCTGCTGACCGACCTGTCCAGCGTGGCGGCCTTCTTCGAGACGAAGTTCGAGGCCAGCGACAGCAACCTCAAGCTCCTGAAGAACGACACCACCCTGTCCTACGACTTCGACCTGGAGGTCACCGTCACCGACGGGGCGATCTCCAGCGTGTCGGTGGACGGCGACTCGAGCCTGTTCACGATCTCGGGCAGCCGCATCGTCGGCGCGACGGGGTCGATCTACGAGGGCCTGTCCTTCGCCCTGGCCAACCCGACCAGCGGCACGATCTCGGTGCAGATCACCCAGGGCTTCGCCAACCTGATCACCAGCCTGATGAGCGATTACGCCAACACCACCACCGGCGTGATCCAGCAGCGCATCAACACGCTCGACACGGTCAACGCCGACCTGACCGAGCAATCGGAAAGCATCCGCGACAGCGCGGAGACGTACCGCACCAAGCTGATCGCGAAGTACTCGGCGATGGAGACAGAGCTCTACGCCGCCCAGATCCTTCAAGAGCAGATCAAGGCCATCCTCGGAGCCAGCAGCGATGACGACGACTAACAGCCAGGCGTTCAGCGCCTACGCGGCCTCCAGCCGCCTCACCGCCAGCCCGCGCGACGTGCTGGCCTCGGTGCACGAGGAGCTCTATCGGGCGATCGGCTCGGCAAAATTCGCCCACGAGCAGGGGCGGCTGGATCAAATGTGCCGACACGCCATGCGCGCCACCCAGATCCTCACCGTGCTGTCGACCAGCCTGGATTTCTCGGCCGCCGGACCGGACGGCAGGACGTTGCGCAGCTTCTACCAGTACGTGCTCGACAGCATGGTTCGCGCCAGTCGCCGCAAAGATGTGTCGAATTCGTATCAAATCGTACTCGACTTGTTGCGTCCGTTCTGCAAAGAACTCCGTTCTGAAAAATAGCAACTCGCCGATGTATTCGGAATGCATCGGGTGAATTCAATAATGTAGTTATCTGATATATGGCACGCTGTTTGCCAATCCCATTGCGATACAGTGATGGAGGCGAGTAATCGCCATGGCGAATTCAGCGATGACTGTGACGGGCGAGTTCGGGCTGGCGGACGCGCGGTCGGACGAGGACCTGTTCCTGGCCTGCCGCGAGGGCGACCAGCTGGCGTTCCGGGTGCTGGTCGACCGGCATCTGCGGATGGTCCGGCGGCTGGCCTTGAACGTCCTGGGCGATGTGCAGGAGGCCGAGGACGCGGCTCAGGAGGCATTTGTTGCCGCCTGGCGCGCCCGCGAGCGCTGGGCGCCGGAGGCGCGGTTCTCGACCTGGCTGCACCGCATCGCGGTCAACAAGGCGATCGACCGCCGCCGCGTCCGCAAGGCCGTGCCGGAAAGCCAGGAGGTCATCACCCGCCTGGCCGACGCCGAGGTGCAAGGGCCGGCGCAGGCCGACGCCCTGGCCAACCTCGAACGGTCGGAAGTCGCCGTGACCCTTCAGCAGGCCCTGGGCAAGCTGCCGGACACCCAGCGCCAGGCTTTGACTTTGTTCTATTTCGAAGAGCTCGAGGTCGGTAGAATCGCCGACGCCATGGGCTGCTCGGAACAGGCGGTCCGCTCGCTCCTGAAACGGGGCCGGCAGACCTTGAAGACGAGACTCCAGAGGCAGAAGAAGATCTGTGGCTATGGACCTGAAACTGTTCGAAGCGCGCCTGAAGGCGCTGGGCGCACGGCTTGACCGCTGGCCAGGCGACGAGGCGGAGGCCGCGCTCGACCTGCTGACGACCTCGCAGGCGGCGCAGGACCTGTTCGCCCAGGTCACGGGCGAGGACATCGGCGTGTTCGACGACGACGGCGGGGATATGTCGCCGCTGGCCGACCGGATCGCCAGGAACCTCTAGCGGCGCGGCGCCTTGAAGGCGTCGAGATCGGCGGGTCATCCTGCCCGCCGAAAGCGAGGATCCGCATGCTGCTACGACGACTGACGCCCGGCCTGATGCTGCTGGCCATCGCCGCGCCGCCGGCCTTCGCCGCCTCGGATCCGATCGACCCCCAGAAGGAATATTCGCCGGCCTACGACCGCTGTTTGAACAGCGGCGACGCCATCAAGGGCGTAACCGCCGCCATGGCCGGCTGCACCAACGAAGAGCTCCAGAAACAGGACGCGCGCCTGAACCGCGCCTACAAGGCGGTGATGGCCAGGCGATCCAAGGCCGAGCAGGCCAAGCTGCGCACCGTCCAGCGGGCCTGGATCAAGCGGCGCGACGCCGAATGCCAGGAAGACCTGACCGGCGGCACCATCGACATGCTCAACATCGGCGGCTGCCACCTCAGCATGACCACCGTGCGGGCGGTCGAGCTGGAGCGGATGGCGAAGAGGCGCTGACGAGGAACTCCCGCCGGGCGGCGCCTACGCAGAACCCCTTATGCGGCGCTCCCGAATTTACCCGTACGGAGAGTAGGGGGAATGTGCCGGCGTTGGGGCGGCGTCTCTCGCCCCCATTCCTTCGGGAGCCGTCTCTGATGCTGTCGCCCCTTCGTTTCGAGCCCGCCTGCGCCCAGCCGGCCCTGCCGGTCGCCGCCGCCAGCGTGATCCGCTACGCCGCCGGCGAGGAGATCTTCGCCGAGGGCGATCGCGCCGACCACGTCTACGAGCTGGTCGAGGGCACGGTGCGCACGGGCCGGCTGCTGCGCGACGGCCGCCGCCAGATCGACGCCTTCCACTTCGCCGGCGAGGCCTTCGGCTTCGAGGCCGGCGAGGTGCGGCGCACCACGGCCGAGGCGGTCAGCGAGGTCACCGTCCGCATCGTCCGCCGCCGGGCGCTCAGCGATCTGGCCGCCCGCGACGGGCAGGTGGCCCGCCAGCTCTACCAACTGACCATCTCGGGGCTGCAGCGCAGCCAGGACCACGTGCTGATGCTGGGCCGCCGCAGCGCCTGCGAGCGGGTGGCGGGGCTTCTTCTGCTGCTGGCCGACCGCACCGGCGAGGCGGCCTTCGACCTGCCGATGAGCCGCCAGGACATGGCCGACTATCTGGGCCTGACCATCGAGACGGTGTCGCGCACCCTGACGGGCTTCCTGCAGGAGGGCCTGATCGCCCTGCCGACCGTGCGCCACGTCGAACTGCTCGACCGCGACGCGCTGGAGGCGCTCTGCGAATAGCAGAACGGCCTCCCCGCGGGGGCGGGAGGGCCGTTCGACGTCTTCAGGCTTTCGTGGCCGATCAGGCCGCCGGCAGTTCGCCCATGGCGCTCTGCAGGTAGTTCTGCTCGCCCAGCGACTTGATCAGCGACAGCTGGGTTTCGAGGTAGTCGATGTGCTCCTCGGTGTCGTTGAGGATCTCGCGCAGCAGCTCGCGGCTGATGTAGTCGCGGGCCTGCTCGCACTGGACGATGCCGGGCACCAGCAGTTCGCGGTTGAACAGCTCGATCGACAGGTCGGCGGCCAGGCATTCCGGCACGGTCTCGCCGATCTTAAGCTTGTGCAGGTCCTGCAGGTTGGGCAGGCCCTCAAGGAAGAGGATGCGGTTGATCAGCTTGTCGGCGTGCTTCATCTCGCCGATCGATTCCTGGTAGACGATCTGGCCGAGGCGCTTGAAGCCCCAGTTGTCGTGCATGCGCGCATGCAGGAAGTATTGGTTGACGGCCGTCAGCTCGTTGGTGAGCACAGCGTTCAGGACGCGGATAACGCCGGGATCGCCTTGCATGGCGGCCTCCTAAGGTTCGAGTTCGACCGAACCCTTAGTCGCGTTTTTCTGCGCTTCAACAGTAATGTGTGCAAGTGTTTCGCAGCCTCACAGAAAAGCGTGAGAGTGCTTCGCGGTAACCTGAAATCGTCGACTTTGCGTCGCAGGAAGCCTTATTCGGCTGCGTAAGCCAGAGCTTCCTGAGCTTCCTGGATCATCTGGCGCATCTCGCATACGCACTTGGCGCACTGGGCCTGGCAGCCCTTGTGGCGGAAGATCTCGGCCGGACGAGTCGCCCCCGCGTCGATCGCGGCGCGGACTTCACGCTGGCGGATGCCGTTACAATTGCAGACGTACAAGGAAAGAACGCCCTACCGAATGATTGTCATTCTCATCTAACAGTTTTCCACCGGTTTGCAACTGACTCTCAGTCGAGTGAACGGCGGCGCGTCGTCGCAGGCGAGGGGGGGCGGAGTAACAGCCGAGGGCTTGGCTCCCCTTCTCCCGAGCTTCCCCGCGAAGGCGGGGAATTGACGGTGTATATGGGGTCTATCGGAGAGAGCCTTCCCGGCCCAAGCCCCCCAAAGTCGCGCTCCGCCTCAAATCGGCGTAAAGGCGGCGCATGACGCTCGACTGCCGCCTCTATCTGATCACCCCGCCGTCCCTGGCGGACTTGGCCGCCTTCGGCCGCCAGCTGGCCCGCGCCCTGGAAGGGGGCGACGTTGCGGCCCTGCAGATCCGTCTCAAGGACGTCTCCGACGAGGCGGTGGCCGCCGCCGTCGAGGCCCTCGCGCCGATCGCCCGCGCCCACGACGTGGCGGTGATCCTCAACGACCGCCCCGACCTTGCCGCCCGCCTCGACTGCGACGGCGTGCACGTGGGCCAGGGCGATACGCCCTATGCCGCCGCCCGCAAGCTGATGGGCAAGGACCGCATGGTCGGCGTCACCTGCCACGACAGCCGCCACCTGGCCATGGAAGCCGCCGAGGCCGGGGCCGACTACGTGGCCTTCGGGGCCTTCTTCCCGACCACCACCAAGGACGCGCCGATCGTCGCCGAACCCGACATCCTGTCGATCTGGCAGGAGACGATGGAGGTTCCCTGCGTGGCCATCGGCGGGATCACCGCCGCCAACGCCGCAGGCCTGGCGACCGCCGGCGCCGACTTCCTGGCCGTCTCGGGCGGGGTGTGGGCCCATCCCGAAGGTCCCGACGCGGCCGTGGCGGCCCTGAACGCGGCCATTGCGCAGGGCCTGGCCGCCCGCGGCTAACGCGCATAACGACGTTCTCTTGCCGTGGTTGTGCGACCGGCATAGCCTCCCTCCCCAGCGAACGATAACGGGGAGGGACCGCCATGAAGAAGCGGCTCGTAGCGTGTTTGCTCAGCGTACCTCTGCTCGTCCCGGTCGCCGCTCCGGCGGAGACCTGGAAACCGGCCCCGGGCGAGGCCAAGACCTTCTATGACGCCGATTTCCTGAGGGTGGACGAGAAATCCGGCCTGGTGGTGCTGCGCATCGCCGAAGGCAAGGGCGGCGGGCCCTACAAGGCCTGGCCGGCCGGCAAGGGCCCGATCATGCTCTTCGCCCTCGACTGCGCCGCCGACAAGTGGATGGACCTCGGCATGGACTTCGCCGGCGACAAGGGCCTGCCCAAGAACTGGCGCCAGGAAGCCAAGCTCGACGACATCTCCGGCGCGGCGGGCAAGGCCGGCAAGCTGGCTTGCGAGACCAAGGACAGCCTGGCGAAGGTTCCGTTGCCCTGATGATCCCTCTCCCCTTGCGGGAGAGGGTGGCCTCCCGAAGGGAGGTCGGGTGAGGGGTCTCTCAGAACTGTCCGCGCGACCCCTCATCCGTCGGCCTTCGGCCGCCACCTTCTCCCGCAAGGGGAGAAGGATCACGCCACGACGCGCGCCAGCTTGTCGGGGTTGCGCATGGTGTAGACGGCGGCGATGCGGCCTTCGACGATGTCCAGGCCCATGGTCTGGATGACCACGCCAGCGTGCGACAGCACCACGCCCGGCTGGCCGTTGATGCGCGCCAGGCGGACGGCCACGTCGTCGGGCTGGGGCCACTTGCGGGCGATGCCTTCGAGCAGCCGCACGGCGTTGTCGAGGCCGAAGACCGGGTTCATGGTCGCCGAGGCCTTGCCGCCGCCGTCGGCGTGCATGACCACGTCCTGCGCCAGCAGTCCGCGCAGCGTGGCGGCGTCGCCGCTCAGCGCCGCGGCGATGAAGGCCTTGGTCAGGCGGCGCTCCTCGTCGGGGCTGGGCTTGTAGCGGGGCTTGCCGGCCTTGACGTGGTCGCGGGCCCGGGCGGCCAGCTGGCGCACGGCGGCTTCCGAGCGGTCCAGCGTGGCGGCGATCTCGGAGAAGGGCGTGTCGAACACGTCGTGCAGCAGGAAGGCCGCCCGCTCCAGCGGCGTCAGGCGTTCCAGCGCCAGCAGGAAGGCCACGGTCAGGTTCTCGCCCAGGCCGAAGGTCTCGTCGACGTCGACCACCGGCTCGGGCAGCCACTCGCCGACATAGAGCTCGCGCCGGGCGCGGGCCGACTTCAGCCGGTCAAGGCACAGGCGCGAGACCACGCGGTTGAGAAACGCGCCCGGATTGTCGACGTCGGCCTCGTCGACCTCGCGCCAGCGCAGCCAGGCGTCCTGCACCACGTCCTCGGCCTCGGCCCGCGAGCCCAGCATGCGATAGGCCAGGCCGGTCATGGCGTGGCGGCGGCTTTCGAAGATCGTGTCGGCGGCGGTCATCGGCGGATCCCTCGGGTTCTCGCCGACAGGACGAGGCCAGGGCGCCAGACGTGACATGGCCGCAGAGTTTTTTCCCGACAATTCCGCGCCGCCGGGTGGGGATCCCCGGCGGCGCGGAAGGCTTTACTCGGCCGCGTTGGCGCTGGCCGAGCGCAGGGCGGCGTAGTCGGCGCGGGCCTTGCCGAGGGTCTCGGTCACGCACGAGGCATAGTTCGGGTGGCGGCTGCTCTTCAGGGCCGCGCTGCACACCTGGCGAGCGGCGCGGGTCAGCTCGTCGCTGACCACGGACGCGGTCTTGCCGGTCACCGACACGCGTTGCGAGGAGCCGGCGGGAGCGTGGGACGAGCCGCCCAGCAGGGTTTCGGCGGCGACGGGTTGGGCTGCGGCCAGCAGGGCGACGGCGGCGGCGATCAGGGAGAACTTGGTCATGGGGTCGTTCCTTCTTTGCGCTATGGGGAGTTTGCGCGTGGCGCGACCCCTCGCTTTGCGCTGGATCAACCGCCGCTCATAAAATTGACCGATCGGTCCCTTTTTTCAAGTGGCGAGGCCCAGGCCGCGACAATCTGCCCCGCCTTGCCTTCCGGCGGCGCCGCGTCTAGGTTCCGCGCCCGCTCTTTCCCACTGCCATCGTCCGTCTCCCGCCGCCGCGCTTCTGCGCGCCGGTGCAGGGAAATCCATAGGATATCCGCCCGTGCCCACGCCTTCCGCCCTTCTCAACGTGATGATCGACGCCGCGCGCAAGGCCGCCCGGGGTCTGGCCCGTGACTTCGGCGAAGTCACCGAGCTGCAGGTCTCCAAGAAGGGCGCGGGCGACTTCGTGACCAACGCCGACCTCAAGGCCGAGCAGACCCTGTTCGAGCTGCTGAGCAAGGCGCGTCCGGGCTACAGCTTCCTCGGCGAGGAGCGCGGCATGGTCGAGGGCACCGACAAGACCCACACCTGGATCGTCGACCCGCTGGACGGCACCACCAACTTCATGCACGCCATCCCGCACTTCGCGGTCAACATCGCCCTGCAGCGCGAGGGCGAGGTCGTCGCCGGCGTGACCTACAACCCGATCACCCACGACCTGTTCTGGGTCGAGAAGGGCAAGGGCGCGTTCCTCGGCGCCGAGAAGCGCCTGCGCGTCGCCGCCCGCAAGCACCTGGACGAGTCGGTGCTGGCCACCGGCGTGCCGTTCGTCGGCAAGCCCGGCCACGGCCAGTTCCTGAAGGAGCTGCACCAGGTCAGCCAGAAGGTCGCCGGCGTGCGCCGCTTCGGCGCGGCCTCGCTCGACCTGGCCTGGGTGGCCGCCGGCCGCTTCGACGCCTACTGGGAACGCAACCTGAAGCCCTGGGACGTCGCCGCCGGCGTGCTGATGGTCCAGGAATCGGGCGGCAAGGTCACCACCATCGAAGAGCACGGCGACCCCGTGCAGGGCGCCTCGATCCTGGCCTCGAACCCCGAGCTGCACCCGCAGGTGCTGAAGGCCCTGCAAGCGGCCGGCTGAGGCGCCTGACCGCATTGAACGACGAAGGCTCCGGGGCATGGCTCCGGAGCCTTTTTCTTTGCGTCAGCGCTCGATCTTGAGGATGTCGCCTGGCTCGCAGTCGAGATAGGCGCAGATCTTCTCCAGCGTCTCGAACCGTACGCCCTTCACCTTGCCCTGCTTGAGCAGCGAGAGGTTGGCCTCGGTGATGCCGACATGGGCCGCCAGGTCCTTGGACTTGACGTTGCGGTCGGCCATCACGACGCCCAGCTTGACCACGATCCGCATCAGACGATCTGGGCGTGGTCTTCAGCGATGCGCGAGGCGCGGACCATGATCAGGGCGATGATGGTCAGGGTGACGGCGTAGATGGGCGTGAGCGCGTCGGCCAGGATGGGGAGCGTCATGTTGGCGCCGTTGTAAACGTACACAACCTTCTTGGCCCAGGTGGGGTTCACCAGAAAGAAAGTTACGTGCGCGGCTAACCGGCTCAATGCGCTCGCGAACGGTGTAAGGCATAAGAACAACAGGCCGCCCAGGGCGAATTTCACGAGATGGCGGATGGTAGCCTTGGCGAGGTGCCGTCCTCGCGCGATGCCAATGAAACAGAGGCAAGCGTGGACCAAGCCGTATGCAAGTAGGGTCGAGGGCAGGAGGGCCGCGCTGCTGCCGGCGAACGAGGGCGCCTCTTCGGAGAGTGGCCGGGCCGCCGGTAACTCCTGGCATCGATCTTCGTAGCAGGAGGTTCGCTTCGACACTGGAATCTGAAGCGACAGATGAGGCATGTCGAAGTCTAGGGGGCGTCCAGTAACGCTGACGAGAGAGGTCAGGACGCTGCCGAAGAAGACGAGTGAGACGATTGCGGCGGCGGCTGCGCCGCAGAACAAGGCCATCGCCAGGCTCAGGCCCCGCAGCCCTGTGTCGCGCCAGCGCGGCAGGTGAGTTGAGATCGTTCTGATGGCCATGTCGCCCCCGAGCGCTGATGTTGAAATTATCAATCCACGATAATTTATTGTCGTCAAGCGATGGTTGTAATTTGTCGCTTTTCGCTCGCCAAACCGTCACACCCGCGCGCTAATCAGCGGCCATGACCCTACTGACCCGCCGCGCCATGACGACCGCCGCTCTCGCTGGCACCATGGGCGCCAGCATGATCCCGACCATGGTCCGCGCCGGCGTGCGCAAGCCGGTGGTCATCGCCCACCGAGGGGCTTCCGGGGAACGTCCCGAGCACACGCTGCTGGCCTACGGCCTGGCCGTGGACCAGGGCTGCGACTTCATCGAGCCCGACCTCGTCGTGACCAGGGACGGCCACCTGGTGGTGCGCCACGAGAACGAGATCGGCGGCACGACCGACGTGGCCGCCCGGCCCGAGTTCGCCGGCCGCAAGGCGACCAAGACCATCGACGGCGAGAGCCTGACGGGCTGGTTCACCGAGGATTTCACCCTGGCCGAGATCAAGACCCTGCGGGCCCGCGAGCGGCTGCCGCAGCTGCGTCCGGCCAGCGCCGCCTTCGACGGCCAGGCCAGCGTGCTGACCTTCGACGAGGCGGTCGCCTTCGCCCGCGCCGAGAGCAAGCGCGTGGGCCGCACGATCGGCGTCTATCCGGAGATGAAGCACCCGGCCTATTTCGCCTCGATCGGCCTGCCCATCGAGGGCCGCATGGTCGAGGCGCTTAAGCGCAACGACCTCAACTCCAAGACCGCGCCGGTGTTCGTGCAGTGCTTCGAGGTGGGCCCGCTGAAGACCCTGCGCCTGAAGACGCCCGCGCGCCTCGTCCTGCTGGTGGCGGGCGAGGGCGGTCCGGCCGACCTGCCGAACGTGAAGTACGCCGACCTCGTCACGCCCGAGGGGCTGAAGGGCGTGGCGGCCTATGCCGACGGCCTGGGGCCGGAAAAGACGATGGTCGTGCCGCAGGACAAGCAGACCCTGCTGCCGGCGACCTCTCTGGTGAAGGACGCCCATGCCGCGGGCCTGCTGGTGCATCCCTGGACGGTGCGGGCCGAGAACTACTTCCTGCCGGCGACCCTGCGGAAGGGGAATGCGTCCGCGCCCGACTACCTGGCCCAGCGCGGCGACGTCACGGCGGTTCTGAAGGCGCTGTACGCGGCCGGCGTCGACGGGGTGTTCAGCGACTTCCCGGGGCTGGCGGCGGCGGCGCGACAGGCCTGAACGAGGCCAGCACCCGGTCGTAGGTCAGGGGCATGTTCCCGGCGAAGCCCGTCGAGGAGATGACGTAGACATAGCGTCCGGCCAGGATGGCGCGGGCCTTCATCATGATGTTGTCGTCGGAGAGGGCGCGATAGGTCGCCTCGACGGCCCTGCCATGCTCCAGCGTGACCGGTCGGGTCTCGACGAGCCGCGCGCGCTGCTCGGCGGCGAACTCCTCCATCATGCCGTTCAGCAAGGCGCTTTCCTTGGCCTCGCCCAGCGAGATCGCCGCGCCCAGGTCGACCGCCAGGATCGCGATCTCTCCGTTGCGGTCGCGGTAGGCGAGGTTGAGGCTGGGCGGCGCGGAGCGGTCCTCCTCCCGGTCGGGTGCGACGGGCAGCTCGACCGAGAAGCCGTACGGGGCCTCTTCCTGGCGGCGCCAGTCGTCGGGCATCGCGTAGTAGGGCGGCTGGGCCAGGGCCCCTGTCGCGTGGCCGGCCAGCAACGCCGCGCCCATCGCCGCCGCCGCGATCCGTCTGCCAAAGCCCATGTCCGACGCCCCCGTCTGTCGAAATCTCCGCCGATGATGCTCTAGCACGGCCGACAACTTGGGCGAGATGATCGTTTCCCACAGCGTCCGGCGGTCGTGTCACACGCGGGCGTTGCAAAGGCGACATGCTGACCGCTCCTGACCGGGAGGCCCGCATGACCCAGCCGTTCCAGCTTTCCCTGGCCCCGCGCCAGCTGACCCAGACCATCAATCCGTGGTCGTGGAGCTTCGGCGACTTTTCCCTGTTCACCGTCAATCTGGGCCAGTCGCGCAGCCCCGAGGTGGAAAGCCGCGTGCTCGACGAGGTGGGCAGCTACGGTCGCCAGATCGGCCGCATCAGCGAGGCGCTGCTGGCCCTGGTCGACTGGGCGCAGGAGCAGCCCGACGGCCCCTCCAGCCCCGCCTTCCAGGCCCTGCGCGACCAGGTGGCCCACGTGGCCCTGATCAAGAAGGCGGTCGAGGCCGAGAAGGCGGGCGGCTAGCCGGCCTTGCGCAGGGCGTGCAGGCGAAAGCCGCCGCGCACGCCGGCGATGAAGCACAGCAGCGCCAGCGCGCTGAGAGTGAGGCTCAGGGCCAGCTGCAGCGGCGGTGTGAGCCCGGCCGTCTGGCCGCCCAGCAGGCCCGCCAGCGTGGCCAGCAGGCCGTACAGCGCCAGCAACAGCATCAGAAGCGGGATGATCCTCGTCCGCCGCCGCCACTGCACGACGCCCAGCCAGCCGTAGACCAGCGACACCACGACGGCCAGGCCGATGGTCGTCCAGGCCAGGCTGGGGCCGATGCTGCGCATCACGGCCTCGGCCACGACCGGGTCCTGGTGCACGGCCTTGGCGGCGGCGGCCGCGCGCATCCTGGCCAGGTAGGTGTCGAAGCGCAGCAGGATCGAGGCGGCGCCGATGACGCTGCCGGCGGCGGTCAGCCACAGCCCCACGGCGCCGGCGCGCGCCGCTCGGCCCGCGCTTTCCGCATCGGTCAGCCTGGCCAGCGGATTGAGGACGGTCAGCTTGTCGATCACGATACGCAACCCCCGGGACGAAGGGCGCGAGCTTTCGACGCCCGCGCGCGCTTCGTCAATGCGACGGAAGAGGGGGCGGCGAGGCTCAGGCCGCCTCGACGCCGAACTGCAGCCGGGCCAGGCGCGCGTAGAGGCCGCCCTTGGCCACCAGGTCGGCGTGCCGGCCTTCCTCGACCACGCGGCCGTCCTCCATGACCACGATGCGGTCGGCCTGCAGCACGGTGGCCAGGCGGTGGGCGATGACCAGCGTGGTCCGCCCGCTCATGGCCGCGTCCAGGGCCTGCTGCACCAGGCGCTCGTTCTCGGCGTCCAGCGCGCTGGTGGCCTCGTCGAGCAGCAGGATCGGGGCCTGGCGCACCAGGGCGCGGGCGATGGCCAGGCGCTGGCGCTGGCCGCCCGACAGGGTCTTGGCGCGCTCGCCCACCGGCGTGTCGAAGCCTTGGGGCAGGGCGGTGATGAAGCCGGTGGCCTGGGCTGCGTCGGCGGCGGCGCGGGCCTCCTCCTCGCTGGCGTCGGCGCGGCCGAAGCGGATGTTGTCCATCGCCGAGCCCGAGAACAGCGGCGAGTCCTGGGCCACCAGGGCCATGGTCCCGCGCACCTCGGCGGGCGTCGCCTCGCGCAGGTCCACGCCGTCCAGGCGGATCGCGCCGTCCTGCGGGTCGTAGAAGCGCAGCAGCAGGCGCAGCACGGTGCTCTTGCCCGCGCCCGAGGGGCCGACCAGGGCGACGGTCTCGCCGGGCTTCACGGTCAGCGAGAAGCCGTTCAGGGCCGGAAGGTCCGGACGGCCCGGATAGGCGAAGGCCACGTCCTCGAAGGCGATCTCGCCGCGCACGGGCGAGGGCAGGGTCTTGGGCGCCTCTGGAGGGGCGATGCCCGGCTTGGCGTTCAGCAGCTCGGCGATGCGGTCCATGGCGCCCGAGGCCTTCTGGACGTCGCCCCACACCTCGCCCAGGGCGCCGACCGAGCCGGCGGCCATGATCGCCAGCAGGGCGAACTGGGCCAGGGTGCCCGGCGTCATCTCGCCCTTCAGGACGAGCTGGGCGCCGAACCACAGCAGAAGGGTCACGCCGCCGAAGGCCAGGGTGATAACCACCGAGGTCATCAGGGCGCGGGCGCGGATGCGGCGCACCGAGGCGTCGAAGGCGGTCTCGACCGCCGCGCCGAACCGGCGGTCGGCCTCGCGCTCGCGCACGAAGGCCTGGACGGTGTCCAGCGCGTCCAGGCTCTCGCCGGCGTAGCCGACGGCGTCGGCGAAGCGGTCCTGGGCGGTGGCTGACAGTTTGCGCACGTTGCGGCCCATCAGGAACATCGGCGCCAGCACCACCGGCACCATCAGCACGATGAAGCCCGCCAGCTTGGGGCTGACCACGGCCATGTAGCCCAGACCCCCCACGAGGCTGAGGGTGTTGCGGATGGCGATCGAGGCCGACGCGCCGACCAGCTGGTCGATCAGGGTGACGTCGGTGGTCATCCGCGACAGCACCTCGCCGGTGCGGGTCTTGAGGAAATAGGCCGGATCCAGCGACAGCACGTGGCCGTAGAGCGCGCGGCGTAGGTCGGCCACGACCCGCTCGCCCAGGCGCGTGACGAAAAAGAAGCGCGCGGCCGTGGCCACGGCCAGCACCAGGGCCACCCCGCCCAGCAGCAGGAAGGCGCCGTTGACCGCGCCGGCCCCCGGCGCGCCCTTGGCGAATCCCTTGTCGATCACCTCCTTGAAGGCGGCGGTCAGGCCCAGGGTGGCGCTGGTCGAGAACAACAGGAAGAAGCCGGCCGCCAGGGCGTCGCCGATGTGGCGGCGGACGAACGGCAGCAGGTGGGCGAGGGGCCGGATGTCCTTGCGGCGCGGGCGGCGGGCGGCCGCCTCGCTCAGGCTCTGGGCCAGTTCGGCGCCGGCGCCGGGTCGGCCGTCGGCCTGAATCTCGCCGCCGTTAACGTCGGTCATCAACTGGGTCCTTGCCAAAATCGCGCGGGTTCTTTATAGCCGCGCGTCTTCGAGGGCCACCCCGCTGGTGGCGCTCACCCACATTTCACGCCGCGCTCTAGTCGGTTGGACCGTCCGATGAAACAGAACATTCACCCCGACTACCACTTCATCACCGTCACCCTGACCGACGGCTCGAGCTACCAAACCCGCTCGACCTACGGCAAGGAAGGCGCGAACCTGGCGCTCGACATCGACCCGCGCACCCACCCGGCGTGGACGGGCGGCAACGCCCAGCTGATGGACCGTGGCGGCCGCGTCTCGCGCTTCAACGCCAAGTTCGCCGGTTTCACCGCGAAGAAGGCCTAAAGCCTCGAAGTCTCGCCGTAAGGGCGACGAAAAGCCGGCTCCGCGTTCGCGGGCCGGCTTTTTCTGTATCTGGGCCTTGGTTCTGGCTGGGCGGGATGGGATCTGCGTCCGCCTGCCATTTCACTGTCATCCCGGCCGGAGGAGCGCGCCAGCGATCCATAGAGCCGGGATCTCCCACGTTCGGGATATGTCCGCCGTGGGAGATCCCGGCGCTTCGCTACGCTACGGCCGGCATGACAGAGTCTACTGGTCCTAGCGCCAGGCGGTGGTGGTCTCGGCTTCCGGCCTGAACTCGAAGTCGCCGTCGGTCGAGGCCGACAGGTCGCGCCAGGCGTCCAGTTCGCCCTGCAGGCTGTCGATCTTGGCCTGCACCATGGCCAGGGCGTCCGTGCCGGCGCACCAGCGCACGGGCGGCCGCTCGGCGTTCGCCAGCGTCACCAGGGCCTGGCCCAGGCGCGCCGGGTCGCCGGCCTGGTTGCGGCTGCGGGCGTCGTAGAAGGCCTTCAGGTCGGCGGCGACCTGGGCGTAGTCGGCGATCGGGTGCGAGCCGTGGCGCACCGAGGTGGCCTCCAGGAAGTCGGTGCGGAAGAAGCCGGGCTCGACCACCGTGACGTGGACGCCGAAGCGGCGGACCTCGCCGGCCAGCGATTCCGAGAAGCCCTCCACGGCGAACTTCGAGGCGCAGTACAGCGTGCCGCTTTCGCCGCCGACGATGCCGCCCACCGAGGCGATGTTGAAGATCCGGCCCGAGCGCTGGGCGCGCATGATCGGCAGCACGGCGCGGGTGACGTGCATCAGGCCGAAGACGTTGGTGTCGTACTGCGCCTGGGCGTCCTGGGCGGTCGATTCCTCGAACACCGACAGGTGGCCGTAGCCGGCGTTGTTGACCAGCACGTCGATGCGGCCAAAGCGGGCCTGGGCCGCGTCGACGGCGGCCTGCACCTGGTCGGGGCGGGTGACGTCGAGGGCCAGCGACAGCAGGTTG
This sequence comes from Caulobacter sp. 602-2, assembly GCF_011043625.1. Lineage (GTDB taxonomy): Bacteria > Pseudomonadota > Alphaproteobacteria > Caulobacterales > Caulobacteraceae > Caulobacter. Next base: position 87,940 of record NZ_JAAKGT010000003.1, on the reverse strand, counting down.
TCGGCGTCCGGACCCAGGGTCTCGACAAGGGTCTGGCGGTTGCGGGCGGTGGCCACGACGCGGTCGCCGGCGGCCAGGACGGCGCGGACGATGTCGGCGCCGAGACCGCGCGAGGCGCCGGTGACGAACCAGGTGCGGGGGGCGGGGGAAGTCATGGGGAAGCTCCTTCTGAGGAGCTTGCAGCATGGTCCCGCACCGGGCGCGGGCCGTAGATCGATGCCGTCAGTCTCTTGTACGATCCTGCCAGTCGATCGATCCTCGTTGCTTGGCCGGGCCTTCAAAGGTTGAATATCGCCATGAACAAGTTGCCCGAACTCGTCGCCCTGGTGCGCGGCTGCCTGGGAGAGGCCTCGACGGACGGGGTCGGCCCGCTGGTCGCGCCGGGCCTGCACATGATCGCCAGCACGACCGTCACCGAGGCCCAGCAGCTGGTCTACGAGCCGATGCTGTGCCTGATCCTGGAGGGGGCCAAGACCACCACCCTGGGGGCCGAGAGCTATCCCTATCGCGCCGGCGAGTACCTGGTGGTGTCGGCCGACCTGCCGGTCAGCGGGCGGGTGATCGCCGCGCCCTACCTGGCCGTGGGCGTTCCGCTGGATCCGGCGATGATCGCCGATCTGCTGGTCGAGGCCGGTGAAGTGCTGCCCGAGATCACGCCGACCCGGGCCCTGGCGGTCAGCCGGATGGACGACGACCTGATCGAGACGGTGATGCGCCTGGTGCGCCTGGTTGATCGTCCGCGCGAGGCGACGGTGCTGGGGCCGATGGTCCGGCGCGAGCTGATGTGGCGTCTGCTGAACGGCGAGCGGGGCGGCATGATGCGCCAGATCGCCTCGTCGGGCGGCCGGCTGGACCAGGTGCGCCGGGCTATTCGCTGGCTGCGCCTGCACTACGCCGAACCCATGCGGATCGAGGCGCTGGCGCAGGTGGCGGGCATGAGCGAGACCTCGCTGCACCGACACTTCAAGGCGGTGACCGCCATGAGCCCATTGCAGTACCAGAAGCAGATCCGCCTGCAGGAGGCGCGCAACCTGCTGCTGGTGCAGGGGCGCGACGTGGCGGGCGTGGGCTTTTCGGTCGGCTACGACAGCCCCTCGCAGTTCAGCCGCGAGTACGCGCGCCTCTACGGTCGCCCGCCGGGCCGCGACATGGCGCGCCTGCGGGCCGATCCCTCGCTCAGCGTGGCGGTGTAGTCCCGGTCCTCCCCCTGAAGGGGGAGGTGGCCCGGAGGGCCGGTGGGGGAAGTTTCCGGTGCGCTCAGTCTAGCCCTAACGGCGGCGATCTCTTCCCCCTCAGTCGCTCCGCGACAGCTCGCCCTTCAGGGGGAGCATCTTGAGGTCGTGGTCCGCCTCAGCGCGGCGGGGCGAAGCGGATGACGTTCTCGCCCAGGAAGGGCTCTTCGGAGGCCTGGCCGTCCGGAGACGGCGCGAACAGCGGCTCCATGGCGTCGGCGGTGGCCGTGGGGCTTTCGGGCTTCTCGGGGGCCTTGGGGGCGGCCAGCAGGATGGGCATGCGCACCGAGACGCTGGTGCCCGCGCCCAGGCGGCTTTCGACGTGCATCTCGCCGCCGTGCAGCTGGGCGAAGGCCCGGACCAGCGACAGGCCAAGGCCCGTGCCCTTGGCCCGCTGGTCGACGCCGCCGGCCTGCTCGTAGGGGCGGCCCAGGCGCTCGAGGTCCTCGGGGCTGATGCCGACGCCGGTGTCGGCCACCACGATCTCCAGCATGCCGTCATGGCCGTCGGCGGTCACGGTCACCTGGCCGCCGCGCGGGGTGAACTTCAGGGCGTTGGAGACCAGGTTGAGGACGATCTGCTTGAGGGCGCGGCGGTCGGCGTCGACGTCCAGCTCATTGGGCGGCAGCACGCCGCGCAGCTGCACGCCCACGCTGTCGGCCTGCACCCGCAGCAGGCGCATGGCGGCGTTGACGGCCTCGCGGGCGTCGAACTCGCCGCGCGACAGCTCGAAGCGCTCGGCCTCGATCTTCGACATGTCGAGCACGTCGTTGATCAGGTCCAAGAGGTGGCGGCCGCTTTCGTGGATCAGCTCGGCATACTCGCCGTAGCGGTCGGTCAGGGGACCGAACATGCGGGCGCGCATGATGTCGGAGAAGCCCATGATGGCGTTCAGCGGCGTGCGCAGCTCGTGGCTCATATTGGCCAGGAAGCGGGCGCGGCCGGCGGCCAGCTGCTCTGCATCGTTGCGCGCCTGGTCCAGCTGCTGCAGGTGGCGGGTCTCGGCCGTGACGTCGCGCAGCACGCCGACCAGCATGCCCGGCCCGACGCGGCGCAGGGTCAGCGACAGGGTCTTTTCCGGGGCCTCGGCGGCCGGGAAGGTGAGCACGGCCTGGTGCTCGCGCAGGGCCTGGCCCAGTGCGAAGTCGACGCGGGCGCGCTCGCCCACGACGGCGGCGTGCGACAGGCCGTCGATCATGATCCTGTCCAGCGCCGCGCCCTCCGGCGCCACGCCGCGCACGGTGCGCACCCGGCCCTGCAGGGTGACGACGAAGGCCAGGAACGGCAGGCCGTCCAGCAGGGTCGACAGGGCCGTTAGCTCCGACAGGTTGCGCACGTCGCGCTCGCCGGCCCGGCGGTGGGTCAGCATCAGGCCGGCGGCGAGGCCAAGACCGGTGGTGGCGACGGCCAGGAAGCCGAGGATGAAGGCGGTGGGGCCGGTGGGCGGCGGCGGGGCCAGGCCCGACAGCTGGGTCAGGGCGGCCATGGCGCCGCCGATCAGGGCCAGGGCCGCGCCCTCGGCCAGGCGGCGCGGGGCCGCCAGGGTCGAGGCGGCGGCGACGGGCGCCAGGCACCAGGCGCTCATCGCGCCGGAGACGCCGCCGGTCAGGGCTGCGGCGATCGCGCCGCCGGCGGCCCAGCCGACCAGCAGCATCGATTGGGTGCGTTCGTCCTCGCTGTCGCCCAGCAGCAGGGCGGCGATGGCGGGCAGGGCCCCGGCCAGCAGGGCGGTCCAGATCGGCCAGCCCGTCGAGCCCGGGGTGAAGGCCACCGCCCCGCCGGCCAGCAGGGCCGCGGCCAGCCAGCCCAGACGCCAGGCGCGCGCCGTCTCGCCCGCGCCGAGCGCGGGGCGAAGAGCGGCTCCATCCTGCCGCGGCTGCACCGGGTCGATGTCCAAGGGGGCGGGTCCGCCTCAAAAGGTTCGTTATTGGTGAATCCTAACCCCGCTTCGGCCGATCCCCCAAGCGCGCACAATTGTGGGGCGACCGGCCGAGTCCAGCTTCTTGTGGACGGAAACGGTTTCGTAAGCGGGTTGGTTCAGGGTGGCACAGAATGCCTTTGCGGACAGAAGGTCCGGGAGTTTCATATGTCTCAGACGGCGTCCGCGGACGCTTCGTTCACAGCCGAAGAGCCCGCCGAAAGCGTGGCCGGGGCTGATTCGCGTGGTGCGCAGAGGGGCGCCGAAGGCCCCACCGCGACGTTTCGCCGCGCCGCTGCCCGCGCGCGCCGCAAGGCCGCCCTCGACGATCAGAAGCGTTCCTTCCTGCGCATGGTCAGCCACGAGCTGCGCACGCCCCTGAACGCGGTCATCGGCTTTTCGGAAATTCTCGCCAGCGAGCTCTACGGGCCGCTCGGCTCGCCGCAGTACAAGGAATACGCCAAGCTGGTGCACGAGAGCGGCCTCAAGCTGCTCAAGCTGGTCAACCAGATCGTCGAGATCGCGCGCCTGGAGGGCCACGTCACCGACCTGGACGTCGCCGCCGAGCCCCTGGACGAGGCGGTCGAGGACGTGATGGCCCAACTGCGCGCCGAGTGCGAGGCGCGTGGCGTGGCGCTTAGCGCGCCGGATCTGGTGGGCATGCCGGGCGTGCTGGCCGATCGCCGGGGCCTGCGAACCATCCTCTCCAACCTGATGCAGAACGCCGTCGCCCATTCGCCGCGCGACGGGGTGGTGACCATCGAGGCTGAGCGAGTCGCCGGCGGCATGGTCGAGATCTCGATCCGCGACCAGGGCGAGGGCGTCGACGCCGCCGACCTGCCGCGCCTGCTGCGGCCGTTCGAGCAGGGGGGCGGGGCGTCTCTCACCCGCACCGGCGAGGGGGTGGGCCTTGGCCTGCCGATCGTCGACCTGCTGACCCGGGCGATGAACGGCTCCCTGCGTCTGAAGTCGGCGCCGGGGCAGGGGCTGACGGCGATCGTGAGCTTGCCCGGCTCCTGACGGCTTGCATCAGGGGCGCGGCCCGCCTAGATGCCGCGCCATGAGCACCAGCCCCATCGACGCCGCCCTCAACGACCTCGCCGACGAGTTCGAAATGCTCGGCGACTGGGAAGAGCGCTATCGCTACGTGATCGAGCTGGGCAAGGACCTCGAGCCGCTCACGGCCGAGGAGCACTCCGAAGAGAACAAGGTGCGCGGCTGCGCCAGCCAGGTCTGGCTGGTCACCGAACCGCAGGGCGACGGCACGGTGCGCTTTCGCGGCGACAGCGACGCCCATATCGTCAGCGGCCTGATCGCCGTGGTGCTGCGGCTCTATTCGGGCGCGCAGGCCAGGGACATCGCCGCCTTCGACGCCTCGGCGGCCATGGCGCGCCTGGGGCTGTCCGAAGCGCTGTCGTCGCAGCGCTCCAACGGCCTCAAGTCGATGGTCGCCCGCATCCAGCGCGACGCGGCGGCGCTGGCGGCTTAGTCCGCAATCCCACTTCCCGTCATTCTCGCCCTTGTGGCGAGAAACCCTCTGTCGGCCGCAGGGGCGGATGAGGCGAACCGCTGGCGGTTCGCTTGCGCCTCACATGCAAGCTGACCCGGGGGTTCCCGCCACAAGGGCGGGAATGACGGGCGGAAAGGGAGATGCGATCCCCTAGACCCTAGAAGAACCCGGCCCGATTGCCGATGAACACGATGGCCACGATGATCAGCAGAAGCTGGATCAGCCAGTTCACGGGCGAGGGGATCGGCGAGCGCTGGACGGCGTAGAGGGCCAGGCCAAGCAGCACGAGGGCGATGATGACGGTGATCAGTATGCTCATGGCCCGGTAACCCGCGTTATGCGCGCTTGGTTCCGGCCGTGCTTGAGCAGACCCGTCCGATCTTCTATGGCCCGCCCATGACCTCGCCCTGGCGTATCGCCGCCCTCTACCGCTTCGCGACCTTCGACGACCCGCAAGCCATCCAGGCCGACCTCGCCAAGCTGTGCTGCGGCCTCAAGGTCAAGGGCACGCTGCTGCTGGCCCGCGAGGGGATCAACGGCACCATCGCCGGAACGCCGCAGGCGATCGACGCGGTGATCGCCCATATCCGCACGCTGCCCGGCTGCGAGACGCTGGAGCTGAAGTTCGCCGACGCCGACGCTCCGCCGTTCCATCGGCTGAAGGTCAAGGTGAAGGCCGAGATCGTCACCCTGGGCGAGCCCGACCTCGACCCGGCGCACAACCATGGCGTCCATGTGGATCCGGCCGACTGGAACGCGCTGATCGCGCGGGACGACGTCATCGTCATCGACACTCGCAACGGCTACGAGGTCGATTGCGGCACGTTCGAGGGGGCGATCGACCCCAAGACGCCCAGCTTCGCCGACTTCCCCGCCTGGTTCGACGCCTTTCGCCAGACCTGGGACCCGGCCGCGCCGGCCCCGAAGGTGGCGATGTTCTGCACCGGCGGCATTCGCTGCGAGAAGTCGACGGCGCTGCTGAAGGCGCGCGGCGTCGACGAGGTGTTCCACCTCAAGGGCGGGATCCTGAACTACCTGGAGACGGTGCCTCGCGCCGAGAGCCTGTGGCGCGGCGAGTGCTTCGTGTTCGACGAGCGGGTGGCCGTCGGCCACGGCCTGTCGCAAGGCACGCACGCCCTGTGCCGGGGCTGCCGGATGCCGGTGTCGGAGGCCGATAGGGCCTCTCCGCTGTACGTCGAGGGCGTGGCCTGCCCGCGCTGCCACGACAGCCGCAGCGACGACCAGAAGGCCCGCTACGCCGAGCGCCAGCGCCAGGCCGCGCGGGCCCTGGAGCTGGGCATCGACCACGTGGGCGCGACCGTGCCGCCTAGGCCCCCGCGCGAGCCCTGACGGATCGCCCTCGCCCGCACGGCGTTATCTCTCCGAACCCTTCCCCAGGACATGGAGACAGACGCCATGGTCGCCTACGACCCCACGCTCAATACCGGCAAGACCAACGGCGCCGGCCCGGCCCGCGCCCGCCAGAGCCTGATCGGCACGCTGTCGGACAAGGTCTCGAACTTCCTCGACCACCAGTCCAAGCCGCTGGACCCCCAGGCGCCGATCCCCGACTACGCCGTCGGCGCGCCGCCCAAGAAGGGCCTCAGCATCGCCGGCCGCCAGGTGCAGCTGGGCGGCCGCACCGTGCCGCTGGGCCTGGCCGTGCTGGGCGGTGCGGTGCTGGCCGGCCTGCTGATCAACAAGCGAACCCGCGCGGCCACCCTGACGGCGGCCGGCACGGCCTGGACGTTCCTGCAGTCGAAGAAACCGTAAGGCCCTGCTTGGAGCCTTTCGCGAAGGGGCCGCGTTGCTGCGGTCCCTTCCACGAAAACCCACAGGGAGGCCGAACATGGCCCATACCAACGAAGACCACATCAAGCTCGTCAACGGCCTGGTCGAGATCACCATCGACAGCGCCGACGGCTATGAAGAGGCCGCCAAGGACGCGCAGAGCAGCCGCTTCAAGACCCTGTTCCAGTCGCGCGCCCAGGAGCGCCGCGCCATCGTCGCCGACCTGCAGGCCGAGGTCCGCCGCCTGGGCGGGACGCCGGACGACGACGGCAGCATCCTGGCGGCCGCCCACCGCGTGTTCCTCAATGTTCGCGACGCCCTGACCAAGGGCGACGAGGCGGTGGTCAAGACCGTCGAGGACGGCGAGGACCACATCAAGGCCAAGTACGAGAAGGCCCTGGGCGACACCGACGTGCAGCCGGAAACCCGCCGCGCCATCGAAACCGCCTACGCCAAGGTCAAGGCCGGCCACGACCAGATGCGCGACATCAAGCACGCCATCGCGTCGTAGGCTTCACGCCATTCCATAGTGCGCCGCTAGGCGCTGCAGGGCCGCCTTCAGGGCGGCCTTGCCCGTTCTGGGCCTCATGCCCAGGGCGACCTCGGTTCCCTGCAGCGACGTGCCGGTGAGGCAGATCAGGGTCAGGATCGGCATGGCCTCCGACCCCACCGCCTCCATGGCCCGGCCCAGGCGCTGGCGAGCGGCGTAGGCGCGCTCCATGGGCTCCAGCCGCGAGCCGCCGCCCGAGCGCGGCGTCGGATCCCAGCGCATCGTCAGGCGACCGATGATCCCCGAGGCGTGGGCGTCGGCCGACAGTTTTTCACCGGCGTTCCGTTCGGCGGCGGTGATGTGCCGGCGCCGGAACAGCCAGTCCAGCGGCGCCTCACCAAGATTGGCGCGGTGGGTGGTCGCCCTGCCGTCAGGCTGGATCACGGTCTTTTCGCCCTCGACGAAGCCCGGGCGTCCCGGTGGCGGGGAGGAGGCCCGCGGCGCCAGCCGCCAGCCGCCGTCGCCGCGAGGCAGCAGGCGGGGCGACAGCTTGCGGAAGGCGGCCTCGTCGATGACCAGCATGGGGCGGCGGCCGCGCGCGAAGCGCACGGCGTAGGCCTCGTCCCTGGCCTCGATCACCGAGCCGGCGCGGGCCAGCAGGCGGGCGGCGCGATCGGCCAGGTGTTCGGCCTCCAGGTCGCGTTCCAGGACGGCGGCGGCGCTCATCGACCCAGCCCCGCGCGCTGGAACTCGATGCCGGCGAGATCCGGAATGGTCTCGGGCGCCTGGCGCACGCAGGCCTCCAGGGCCGTCATGCGGGCGTCGAACACCCGGTCTTCGCGCAGGTCCTCGATGCGGTGACAGGCGTGGGCGCAGGTGGTGCGGTCGCGGCCGAAGGCGAACGCCACCCGTGTCAGCGGCCAGTGGAAGATCACGTGCGCCAGGTAGATCGCGATCTGCCGCGCGCGGGCGGCCGACTTGTGAGTGCGCTTGTCCGAAGTGATGTCGACCGGCGCGACCCCGGTGGCCAGGGCCACGGCGTGGGTCACGAAGGCCGCGGCCAGCCGGTCGCGGCGCGGATCGGGCGAGATCGCCCAGGCCTCCTCCAGGATTTGAGCGAGCATGACGGTCCCTCAAGAGCGGCGCCCCCAATGACGCCCATGAGCATCAGCCTAGGCTGATATTCCTCCTGTAGGATAACTTTCCTATTTCGCGCGTCCAGTGGAAATCTAAACCACTGATTGTATTGCGCGGGGTGGTCGCCTATCCCCCTCCGCCTACGGGGATAGGCGCCTTCGTCACGGTTGGCCGGGCGCCGGCGCGGCGGCCGCGGTCGGCGGGTTGGGCTTGAGCATCTCGGCCTCGATGGCCACCTGCACCTCGTCGCCGACGCCCATGGTCGAGCCGGGTTTCGGCACGCCGTAGGAGACGCCGAAGTCCGAGCGCTTGAAGCTGCCGGTCAGCGAGAAGCCGATGCGGGCGTTGGGGTCCATGGGCGGGAAGCCGGCATAGCCGCCGTTGAACTTCGCCTTCAGCGTGACCGGCTTGGTCACGCCATGCAGCGTCAGGTCGCCGGTGACGTCGGCGGTGTCGGGGCCGGTGCTGGCCACCTTGGTCGAGCGGAAGGTGATGGCGGGGTACTTGGCCGCGTCCAGCCAGTCCTTGCCCAGAAGCTCGTCGGTGAACCCCGCGGGCGGCGCGGGCAGCAGCAGCGAACTCGTCTTGATGCTGGCCTCGACATGGGCGCGCTCGGGCGCCTTGGGGTCCAGCGTCAGCTTGGCGTCGAAGTCGGAGAAGCGCGCCGTGTACCAGGAAAAGCCCAGGTGATTGACCTTGAAGCTGAGGTCGGCGTGGGTCTTGTCCAGCGTGTAGTCGCCGGCCGGAAGATCGGCGGGCGGCTTGGCGGCGGCCGGCGCTGCGGCGGTTTCGCCGGCCGGCTTGGCCGAGGCGTCGCTCGTGGCCGCCTTCTGGTCGGAGCAGGCCGAGAGCGCCAGCAACAGGGCGCCGCTGATCGCGAGCTTCGAGGCGTAGGACATGAAACCTCCCTTTTTATGCAGGCGGGGAGGTTCGGCCCGGGGCGACGATGGGGTCAACCCCGGGACGTGGCGCAGCTTGGCGTTTATTTTCGCGCGGCGATCCACGCGTCCGTCCGCGCCTCCAGCACCGCCAGCGGCGTCGAGCCGCCCAGCAGCACCAGGTCGTGGAAGGCGCGCTCGTCGAACTTCGGGCCGAGGGCGGTCTCGGCGCGCTTGCGCAGTTCCAGGATCTTCAGCTCGCCGATCTTGTACGACAGCGCCTGGCCGGGCCAGGAGACGTAACGCTTCAGTTCGACCTCGATGTTGGTCGAGGACAGGGCGCTGTTCTCGGTGAAGCAGGCGCGGGCCTGCTCCAGGCTCCAGCCCTTCCAGTGCATGCCGGTGTCGGCCACCAGGCGGCAGGCGCGCCACATCTCGTAGGACAGGCGGCCGAACAGCTCGTAGGGGTCGCGATAGATGCCCATCTCCTCGCCCAGCCACTCCGAATAGAGCCCCCAGCCCTCGCCGAAGGCGCTGAAATAGAGGTTCTTGCGGAACTCGGGGCCGGTCTGCTCCTGGGCCAGCGAGGTCTGGATGTGGTGGCCCGGCGCGCCCTCGTGCAGCACCAGGGCCGGCAGCTCATAGAGCCCGCGCTGATCGAGGTCGGAGGTGTTGATCATCAGCCCGCCGGCGCGGCCGGCCTTGGGGTCGCCGCCGAAGTAGCGGCCGGTGGTGTAGCCCTTCTCGATGCTGGCCGGCACGGGGCGCACGCCGTAGGTCAGGCGCGGCAGGGTTCCGAAGTGGGCCGGCAGCTGGTCGTCGGCGCGCTTGGCGATCTCGCTGGCCTTCTCCAGCAGTTGCTGGCGGCTGGTGGCGTAGAAGCGCGGATCGGTGCGCAGGAAGGTCAGGAAGGCCGGCAGGTCGCCCTTGAAGCCGGCCTGCTTCATCACCGTCTCCATCCGCGCGCGGATGCGGGCCACCTCGGCCTGGCCGATCTCGTGCACCTGGTCGGGGGTCATGTCGGTGGTCGTGTAGCGCTTGACCAGGAAGGCGTAGTAGCGCTTGCCGTCGGGCAGGTCGCCGGCCGCCAGGCTCGTGGCGGCCTTGGGCAGGTACTCGTCCTGCATGAAGGCGACGAAGCTGGCGCGGGCCGGGGCGACCTTGGCCTTCAGCACCGCCTCGCCCTCGGCGATCAAGGCCGCCTTGCGATCGGCCGGCACGCTGGCGGGCAGGGCGCGCAGCGGCGCCAGCAGCGGATCCTCGGCCAGCGGCGTGCCGGCCGTGCGCTGGGCGCGCTCCAGCACCGACTGGGCGGTCATCTTCGTGTGCACGAAGCCCGAGGCGACCCCGCGCCGGGCCTCGGCGATGTTGGCGGCGTACCAGTCGGGGGCCTGGGCCAGCAGGGCGATCCACTTTCTGGCTTCGGCCTCGTCCTTCAGGCGCGCGCTGCTGGCGCGATAGAGCAGGGTGACGTCGAAGCCGCCGTCGCTGCTGAACGGCATGCGGCTCTCGTCGAACGACAGGCCCGTGAGCTTGTCGTCGAGGCTCCAGGCCAGGATCTGGCGGGTCAGCTTCTCGTCGTCGGACAGGCCGGAGGCGTCGACGCCGGCCAGCAGCGCCTTGGCCTTCTCGTACTTGGCCTTGCGGTCGGCGTCGGCCTTGGGACCGACGGGCGGCAGGCGCCAGCGGGCGGCGTCCGAACCGCTTTCCTCGTCCTCGGCGCCCGACACCGACTCATAGGCCTTCACGGCCTGCGTCAGCTGGGTCGAGGCGGTCGCCTGCGCGGCGTGCGCGCCGCTGGCCAGCAGCACGGCCGACAGGGCCGCGCCGGCGGCGAGGCGAAGAAGATGGTGACGCATGGACGCTCCCCGGAATGAACCGACGGGAGGTTAGAGCAGGATTTGCCGCCGGGCCAAACGGCCCCGCTTCGCATCCGGATCAGAATGTGAGGAAAGGTAAGAAAATGGAGCGGGCGAAGAGATTCGAACTCTCGACATCCACCTTGGCAAGGTGGCGCTCTACCACTGAGCTACGCCCGCGCACCGATTTTCTTGTCTCGTCCATCCGTCTCCCGAAGGGAGGGAATGGAGCGGGCGAAGAGATTCGAACTCTCGACATCCACCTTGGCAAGGTGGCGCTCTACCACTGAGCTACGCCCGCATCGAAGAGGCTGAAAACAGCGCCCCGCGACGAGGAGGCGGCTTATGGCAGAGCGTTCCGCGCTTGGCAAGCACTGTCGCGCAACTTCATTGGGGATGAATGCCGCACTTGCGGAAAGGCCCGTTTCGACGGCTCATTGATCCCTTGGATTTGAGGGGCGGGGCTCTGGGTTTGCGTCTGTTCGTGTTCGGATTGGGCTATGTCGGCGCCGCCTTCGCCGAATCTCTGGCCGCGCGCGGCTGGTCGGTGAGCGCCACGGGCCGCACGCCGCAGGCGCGGGCCGCCGTCGAGGCCCTGGGCTTCTCCGCCGTCGACCCCGACGACAAGGCCGCCATGGTCGAGGCGATGCGCGGCGTGAACGCCGTGCTGGTCACCGCGCCGCCGACCGGCGAGGGCTGTCCGGCGCTGGAGGCGGTGATTCCCGCCCTGGCCGCCGCCGAGGCCTTTCCCGACTGGATCGGCTATTTGTCGACCACCGGCGTCTATGGCGACTTCGACGGGGGCTGGGTGTTCGAATCGAGTCCGCTGAAAGCCCAGTCGGTCGAAGGCGCGCGCCGGGTCGGGGCCGAGCGCGACTGGCGCCAGGTCTGTCGGGGCATGGGCCTGACGGTGGCCACCTTCCGCCTGCCGGGCATCTACGGCCCCGGCCGCAGCGCCTTCGACCGCCTGAAGGCCGGCGAGGGGCGTCGCATCGTCAAACCCGGCCAAGTGTTCAGCCGCATCCATCGCGACGACATCGTCTCGGGACTGCTGGCCTCGCTGGAGAAGCCCCGGGCCGGGGCGGTCTACAATCTGTGCGACGACGAGCCGGCCCCGCCGCAGGACGTCATGGAGCACGCCGCCCGCCTGCTGGGCGTTCCGGTCCCGCCGGACCTGCCGTTCAACGCCCTGGGCCTGTCGCCGGCCACCCGCCGGTTCTACGCCGAGAACAAGCGCGTCTCGAACGCCCTCGCCAAGGCCGAACTCGGCTGGCGGCCCAGGTATCCGACCTACCGCGAAGGCCTGGCGGCGATCCTGGCGGGGTAGGGGGGCGAAGCGCTTCCCTCTATCGCCCGTCATTCCCGCCCTTGTGGCGGGAACCTCTCTGTCAGCCGCAGGGGCGGGAGGGCGACGTGCTGAGCACGTCGCTTGCGTCTCACGTGACAGCTGAACCAGGGCTTCCCGCCACGAGGGCGGGAATGACGGGAGTTGGGGGTCTACTCCTCCTCCTCGCCCAGATCCGCCGCCGCCCAGGCGGCCGCGGGAGCCTGCCCCGCCGAGCGGGCGCGGGCGGCGCGGGCCAGGCGGCGGGCGACGGGGTCGTCGTCGACGGGCGTGGCCAGCACGCGGGCCTCGGCCACGGCGGCCGTCAGCCGCTCCAGGTCCTGCGGGCGCGACAGCCGGTGGTCGCCGTCCTTGATCAGCGAGAAGACCACGTCCTGGCTGGCCAGGCCGTTGGCCAGCTCCAGGGCGTGGGTCCAGGGCACGTCGGCGTCGGCGCCGCCCTGCAGCACCCGCACCGGGACGTCGATCGGCACGGGGCCGGGCAGGATCGACCAGCGCGCGCCGTCCTCCAGCAGCTCGCGGGTGATGGCGTAGCCGCCGTCGTCGTACTCGGAGGGCCGGATCCAGAAGCCGTCGCGGGCGATGGCGGTCCTGGCCTCGCCGGACAGTTCGGGGGCCATCAGCTTGTCGGTGAAGTCGGGGGCGGGGGCGATCAGCACCAGGGCCTTCACCCGCTCGGGCCGGGCGATGGCGGCCAGGCACGCCAGCCAGCCGCCCATCGACGAGCCGACCAGCACCAGCGGGCCGTCGGTCAGCTCGTCGATGACGGCGAGCGAATCGGCGCGCCAGCGGCTGATCGTGCCGTCCCGGAACGCGCCCGACGATTCGCCGTGGCCGAAATAGTCGAAGCGGACGTACGATCCGCCCGTGGCCAGGGCCTGTTCTGCCAGCACCTGGGCCTTCGTGCCGGTCATGTCGGAGTGAAAGCCGCCCAGCCACACCACCGTCGGGCCTTCGCCGTCGATCCTGCGGTAGGCGAGACGTTGATTTTCCTCGCGCGGGTGGAAATCACGGACTTCGGTCATGGCGCGGCCTTGTTCGTTTCGCTAACTAACCCCTCCTAACCTCTTCAGAGCGCGGCGTGTCCATCCTTCCCGATGAATTCACCCTGCTGCAGGTGACTCCGGAACTGGAGACCGGCGGCGCCGAGCAGACCACGATCGACGTCGCGCACGGCGTGGTGGCCCAGGGCGGCAAGGCCCTGGTGGCGACCCGTGGCGGCCGCATGGCCTCGCGCCTGGAAGCCGACGGCGGGCGCCTGGCCCAGATGCCGGCCCAGTCGAAGAACCCGCTGGTGATGCTGGGCAACGCCGCCCGCCTGATCGACCTGATCCGCCGCGAGAAGGTGACCCTGGTGCACGCCCGCTCGCGTGCGCCGGCCTTCTCGGCCCTGTGGGCGGCCCACGCCACCCGGACGCCGTTCGTGGCCACCTATCACGGGGTCTACAACGCCAAGTCCAGCCTCAAGCGCTGGTACAACGCGGTGATGACCAAGGGCGACCTGGTGATCGCCAATTCCGAATACACCCGGGCCCACGTCATCGCCGAGCACGGCATCCACCCCGACAAGGTGGTGGCGATCCCGCGCGGGGTGGACCTGTCGCGTTTCGAGCCCGGCTTCGTCTCGGCCGAGCGGGTCGAGGCCCTGCGCAAGGCCTGGGGCGTGGCCAGCGACGAGCGCCGCCTCAAGGTGCTGCTGGCAGGCCGGCTGACCCGCTGGAAGGGCCAGGGCCTGGCCATCGAGGCGGTGGCGCGGCTGAAGGCCCTGAACGACACGCGGGTGCTGCTGCTGCTGGCCGGCGACGACCAGGGCCGCAAGGGCTATCGCGCGCAGCTCGAGCACATGATCACCCAGGCGGGCCTGGAAGACAGCGTCAGGCTGGTGGGCCACTGCGACGACATGCCGGCCGCCTATCTGCTGGCCGACCTGGCCATCGCCCCGTCGCTGGAGCCGGAGGCCTTCGGCCGCACGGCGGTCGAGCCGCAGGTGATGGGGCGTCCGGTGATCGCCGCCGACCACGGCGCCACGCGCGAGACGGTGGTTCCGGGCGAGACCGGCTGGCTGGCCGCGCCCGGCGACGTCGAGGCCTGGGCCCAGGCCCTGAACGACGCCTGCGAAGCGGGCGCCGCCGGGCGTCAGGCGATGGGCATGGCGGCTCGCGCCCGTGCGCGACGGTTGTATTCTGTGGACGCGATGGTCGAGGCGACCCTTAAGGTCTATGCGCGCGTCATGGCCGCCCGGAAGGCTGGGGCGGTAGTTTCGGAGTCGAAGGGTTGAGCAAGGAGATCAAGAAGGTCCTGGTCATCAAGCTGGGCGCGCTGGGCGATTTCGTCCTGGCCCTGGCGGCGATGAAGAAGATCCGCGAGGCGCACCCGCGCGCCAAGATCACCCTTCTGACCACCCCGCCGTTCGAGGCCCTGGCCCGTCTGTCGCCCTATTTCAACGCCGTCGAGGTGGACGGCCGTCCCAGCGACGCGGGCGACCTCTTCAAGATGCTGGGCCGGATCCGCAAGGCCAAGTACGACCGCGTCTACGACCTGCAGACCAACAACCGCACCGGCTGGTACTTCCAGGCCCTGCGGCCGTTCCCGCCGCAGTGGTCGGGCATCGCCAACGGCGCCAGCCTGCCCCAGCGCGGCCGCGCCCGCTATCACATGCACACGCTGGAGCGTCACGCCGACCAGCTGCGCCAGGCCGGCATCTGGCCCGATGCGCCGACCGAGCCGGGCAGCGCTCCGCCGCCGGACCTGTCGTGGATCCTGCGCAAGCACAAGGACGCCCGTCCGGTCGCCGGCGCGGTGGCGCCCAAGCCCTACGTCCTGCTGGTGCCCGGCGGCTCGGCCCACCGGCCCGAAAAGCGCTGGCCGGTCGAGAGCTACGCCCAGCTGGCGGCCCTCTTGAAGTCCAAGGGCCTCGACATCGTCATCATCGGCGGGCCGCAGGAAAGCGCCATGGCTCGCCAGATCCAGAAGGCCGCCGGCCAGGCGCGCGACCTCACCGGCCGCACCGACTTCGCCCAGCTGGCCGTGCTCGGGGCCAAGGCGGCCCTGGTGGTCGGCAACGACACCGGCCCCACGCACCTTCTGGCCGCGGCCGGCGCGCCGACCATCGCCCTGTTCTCCGACGCCTCGGATCCGGCGCTGTGCGGCCCGCGCGGCCACGTGGCGGTGATCAAGTCGCCCGATCTGAAGGCTTTGCCGGTCAGCACCGTGGCCAGCACCGCGATCTCGCTGCTGCCGCGCTAAGGCCTCCAGGCGCTTACGGACGGCCGAAGGCCCAGGCCAGGATCTCGATCAGGCGCTCCTGGTAGAACAGGCCGCCGTGGCCGCTGACCGGCTCGATCAGCGCGACTTCGTCGCCGGAGCCCTTGGCGCGCGCGACGATCTCCCGCGAGCGGTTGATCCGCGGATCGAACAGGCCGGTGGTCACAAGCAGCCGCGGCCGGCCCGGCGTCTCGACGCCCTGCGCCTTGGTGCGGGCCATCGCCGCCGGGGCGGCCTGGGCGAACAGGTCGGGATGGCGCAGGGCGATGTCCAGCGCCCAGTCGCCGCCGTTCGACTTGCCGGTGACCAGGCGCTCCTCGCGCTTCTTCGAGGCGCCGTACAGCGTCTCGGCCCGGGGCATCACCTCGTCGAGGAAGAAGCGTTCGTGCGCCTCGAAGCCGGCGCTCGAGCCCTTCCAGTCGAGCAGGTAGTCGACGGCGCGCTGCTGGCCCTGGCCGGAATGCACGCCGACCAGCACCACCGGCCGGATGCGTCCGTCGAGGATCGCCGGCTCGATGCACCGGGCGTAGAAGGCCACGCTGCGGCCGTCGGCGAGGTAGGCGACCGGATAGGTCCTGGCCTGGTCGAAGCCGGGCGGCAGGTAGACCGTCAGGCCGCGCGGCGCGCCAAGGGCCTTGCCGTCCAGGCTCTCTTCAACCAGTCGGCCCCGCAGTTCAGGCACGGGTGTCTGGGCCGGCGGGGTCTTGGGGCCGCGATAGACCAGCGGCGTGACCGGGCCCGTCCCGCCGACCATGAAGACGTCGATCAGCGCCTCGTCGAGCCGGGGGATCCGAACGACCAGGGTGGCCAGGTCAGTTCCCTCGATCTTGGCCAGGGGCGCCAGGATCGCGCCCGCCAGCATCGGCTCGGCCGCCTGCGTGCGGGCGACGACCAGCAGGCGATCGCCCTCGCGCCAGACGGCCGAACGGGCCTGGCCCAGCTGGGTCGCGATGGTCTCGGCGGGGATCGCCTCGCGCAGGCGACAGATGTCGGGACTGGCGTTGGCCGCGCCGCAATCCTGGACCAGCGACCCGGGCGCCAGATCCGGAAAGACCGTCTGGGCGTGGGCGGCCGTCGACGTCGCAATGGCGAGCGCCGCCGTCGCCAGCATGGTTCGAAGCATCATCCTGGAACTCCCCCTGTTCGTCGGCCGAGTTCACGATGAAATTCTGGTCAAGGTTGGGCGGCGCGACGGCGCGCGTCTGGCGGTAGTCGCCTCGCGCCCGGCCGGCGCATGAACAGCCGCGCGCGCTCGTCCAGGCCGCGCGCCAGGTGCTCGGCGCGGATCGCGGTCATGCCGGGCGTCAGGTCGCCGACCTCCGCAAATCCCAGGCGGGCGTAGTAGGGTGCGTTCCAGGGCACGTCGCGAAAGGTCGACAGGGTCAGGCCGCCGTCGCCTGCGCGCTCGCCGACGGCGTCCAGCAGGGCCGCGCCGATCCGGCGGCCGGCGAAGGCGGGCAGCACGTCCAGTTGCTCCACATAGAGGCCGCCCTCCAGCGGACGGAACATCACGAAGCCGGCGATGGCGTCGCCCGCCTGCGCGACCAGCAGGCCGCCCTCGACGATTCGCCGGGCCAGGATCGGGGCGGGCGTCGGCTCGTCGGCGGCGATGTCGTCCATGAGGCCCAGGAACCGCTGGGCCGAGGCGCGCTCGAGGTCGCGGATCGCCTCGACCTCGACGGCGCGCGCGGGACGTAGCAGGATGGGCGCGGGGGCGCTGTTCATCTGGAACCAAGCCGGAAACTGGACGGTTTAGGGTTCCGAGTTAACGAGGAGTCCGTCAATGCGCATCACCCCCGGCAAGCCGTACGCCCCCCGCGCCCTGGCCGGCCGCGAAGCGTTCCAGCCGGACACCAGCGGCAACAGCGCCGGCGCGCAGCTGGCCATAGGCCTGGCCCTGGCCGGCGGCGCGATCCTGGCCGCCACCCTGCTGGGCCGCCGCCACGAGCGGGTGATCGACGACGAGGAGTACGCGGTCGGCTATGCCGAGATGCACGAGCCGGTCGCCCACCAGCCCAAGCCCCTGACCAGCCTGCTGCTGCCGCCGCTGTTCATCGCCATGACCCTGTCTGGCCTGCGCACCTGGAACGCGCCCTCCAGCCCCGCCCGCACCCGGGCGCTGACCCTGTGGAGCCTGACCCAGGGTTTCAACGCCCTGTGGCTGGCCTTCGGCACGAAGCGCGGCGGCGGGCAACTGGCCGTGGCCACCGCGTCGCTGGGCGCCTCGGCCGCCTACGCCGTCGAGGCCCGAAAGGTCGGCGGCGCTTCATCGCCCGATCTGGGCTGGCTGGGCGTGGCCAACGCCCTGACCGCCCAGCTGTGGCGTCGCCCTCCGGTCCGTCCCACCTTGCACTGACGGGTTTGGCTTGGCCTTCTCCCCGCCTTCGAGCGGGGAGGGACCATGCGGATTCGGTTCGGACACCTGGCGGCCGCGGCGACCCTGTTCGGGGTCGAGGTGGGCATCGCGCTGTTCGTGCGAGACGGCTTCGTGCGGCCTTATCTGGGCGACGTGCTGGCCACGGCGATGGTCTATTTCGCCATGCGAAGCGCGGCGCCCGTCGGGCGGCGCGTGGCGGCCGCCTCGGCCTTCGGCCTGGGCGCGGTCATCGAACTGGGCCAGGCGCTGCACGTGCTCGACCATGCGGGTCTGGGCGGCAACCGCGTGGCGCGGGTGGTGTTCGGCGGCGTGTTCGATCTGAAGGACCTGGCCTGCTACGCTGTCGGCGTGGGACTGGCGGTGCTGGTCGACAGGCGCTGGCGCGGCGATCCTTCCGCCGTCGGATGAGGCGCCGCGATCGCCGCTCACGGTCGACGGCGCCGCTCAACCGAGCATTGAGGGTGTGTCCACAGCCGCTCCACAGGGCTCGCAGAACGTCGGTATTGACTTCCGCTGCCTAACCTTTACGCATTCGCCCCGGCTTTTGAGATCGCCTCTCACGAGCACGCCGCCAGGGGACGGGCGGCCGAAAAACAAGCCTGTTGCGGGGGGAAGCGGTTGGCCTTCGACGACGCGACCTATGACGACGGCGTGCTCGCCGTGCGGACGCCTGACGCGTCCGGCTGGCGGCCCAAGGCCACCAGGCCGGCCTGGCGCCTGGCCGAGATCGGCGTCGCCGGCGGCCTTGCGGCCCTGCTGCTCGTGTTCTTCTGGCTGGACCTGCGCCCCGACATCGAAACCGC
Source organism: Caulobacter sp. 602-2 (assembly GCF_011043625.1). Taxonomy (GTDB): domain Bacteria; phylum Pseudomonadota; class Alphaproteobacteria; order Caulobacterales; family Caulobacteraceae; genus Caulobacter. Next base: position 69,336 of record NZ_JAAKGT010000003.1, on the reverse strand, counting down.
TCCGCAGCAGCCGTTCTTCTGGCTGAAGATGGCCTATACGGCGGCCCTGGCGGCCGCGGGCTTCGACGGCCTGGCTCGCCTGATCCGGCGCGGCCCGCCGGCCCCCACGGCGATCGTCGTGGCGGTGATCGCGCTGCTGGTCTTCGCCGTCGGCGGCGCGACCGAAGCCACCCAGTTGGAGCCGGCTAAGCTGGCGCGCCTGTTCGCGCCGGCTTCGGTGGGCGCATGCTTCTTCAACGTCGTCGCCCTGGCCCTGCCGACCCTGCTGCTGACCCTGACGGTGCTGCGCGGCGTCGAGACCGAGCGGCCGATCCTGGCCGGCTTCGCGGCCGGCGTGTTCGCCGGCGGCCTGGCCGCCAGCGTCTATGGCCTGCACTGCCCGCACTCGACCTTCGTGTTCGTGGGCCTGTGGTACCTGGGCGGCGTGCTGCTGTGCGGTCTGGCCGGCGCCGCCCTGAACCGGCTGGCCGCGCTCTGACCTCACGGCGCGGCGAGTTCGACGCGCTGCAGCACCCGTCCCCTGCGATCGAAGGCCGTCAGCCGCACGGCCGGACCCTCGCCGCCCGTGAAGATCAGGTCGCGGGCCGGGTCGAACGGCGCCAGTCCCGCCAGCCCGACGATCACCGCCCGCGAGGCTTCGGGCGCGGGCGGCGCGGCCACCAGCGACTCGATGCGGCCCACGTGCTCCAGCAGTTCGTCGGCGGCCAGGCCGCGCACGAAGCGGCGGGCGGCCGCGCGGATCCGGCCGATGGGCGGCGCGGGCTGTTCGGACGGGAAGGGGGCTTGCAAGGTCATGGTCGTTTCTCCTGAGGGTCAGGCCGACGGACCGCACGACAAAAAACCCCGCACCTTGGAAGGAGCGGGGTTCGAAGATCCTGCGATCTCTGATCGGCGGTCGCTAAGACGCGCGCGTTCGTCCCGTTCCTGAAGGCCAGGCGGTAATAAGTACGGTGAGAAGGAGCGCGCGGGCGGAGACGGGCGCGACGCGGCCGGCGGCGGTCTCAAGACCGTCGCGGCAGGCGTCGAAGCTGTTCAGGCCCATGGGCATGAAGATGCCGTCTCCGAGGTGACGGGTGGCTTCTAGCAGCCTATGGGCGCTGTGGTCAGCAAGAAACTGTCCGTCTGCGCCCCGGTGAAAGAAAAAGGCCCTCCCGGCGAACCGGAAGGGCCCTCGTTCCTGCGTGAAGCGGGAAGGCTTACTCGGCGGCGGCCTTGCCGGCCGGGGCGCCGAACTTGGCGTTCAGTTCGCCCGACAGGTAGCGCTTGGCCATGGCCGCGGTCGAGATCGCGCGGATCTTGCCGGCGTGGCCGGCCGAACCGAACTGCTCGAAGCGGGCCTGGCAGACCTTGCGCATGGCGTCCTTGGCCGGCTTGAGATAGGCGCGCGGGTCGAACTCGTGCGGCTTCTCGATCAGCAGCTTGCGGACGGCGCCGGTGATGGCCATGCGGTTGTCGGTGTCGACGTTGATCTTGCGCACGCCGTGCTTGATGCCGCGCTGGATCTCTTCGACCGGCACGCCCCAGGTCTGGGGCATCTCGCCGCCGTACTGGTTGATGATGTCCTGCAGGTCCTGCGGAACGCTGGAGCTGCCGTGCATCACCAGGTGGGTGTTGGGCAGGCGGCGGTGGATTTCCTCGATCACGTTCATGGCCAGGACGTCGCCGTCCGGCTTGCGCGTGAACTTGTAGGCGCCGTGGCTGGTGCCCATGGCGATGGCCAGGGCGTCGACGCCGGTGGCCTGCACGAAGTCGACCGCCTGGTCCGGATCGGTCAGCAGCTCGTCATGCGACAGCTTGCCTTCGAAGCCGTGGCCGTCCTCGGCCTCGCCCATACCGGTCTCCAGCGAGCCCAGCACGCCCAGTTCGCCCTCGACCGACACGCCGCAGGCGTGGGCCATCTCGACCACCCGGCGGGTGACGTCGACATTGTACTCGTAGCTGGCCGGGGTCTTGGCGTCCTCCATCAGCGAGCCGTCCATCATCACCGAGGTGAAGCCGTACTGGATCGCCGTGGCGCAGGTCGCCGGGCCGTTGCCGTGGTCCTGGTGCATGCACACCGGGATGTGGGGATAGATGTCGACCAGGGCGTCGATCATCTTGGCCAACATGATGTCGTTGGCGTAGTTCCGCGCGCCGCGCGAGGCCTGGATGATGACCGGGCTGTCGACCGCGTCGGCGGCCTCCATGATGGCCAGGCCCTGTTCCATGTTGTTGATGTTGAAGGCGGGCAGCCCGTATTCATGCTCCGCCGCATGATCCAGCAACTGCCTAAGCGTGATCCTCGCCACGTGGTATTTCTCCTGCAAGCTTTGAAGTCGTTGGGTTCGTTCTTGTTTTTGGGGCGCGGCGCTTTTGCGCTCTTTGCCCGAAGACCCCGGGGCCGGTTCCTCGTCCGGCGTCCCGAGAGCGGAGGCCCGCGCCCCGAAAGGCTCGGGGCGGGGCGTTCCGACTTGATCGATGGTCCCGTGGCCGCCGTGGGCTCGCCGGGATCCTCCCTTTAGGCTTCGAGAGCCGCGACGCCCGGAAGCGTCTTGCCCTCCATCCATTCCAGGAACGCGCCGCCCGCCGTCGAGACGAAGGTGAAGTCGGCCGACACGCCCGCGTGGTTCAACGCCGCGACGGTATCACCGCCGCCCGCGACCGCCACGATCTTACCCGATTTCGCGAGAGACGCGGCGTGTTTCGCCGCCGAAACGGTCGCTTCGTCGAAAGGTTGCACCTCGAACACGCCCAGCGGGCCGTTCCAGATCAAGGTGACGCTCTGGTCCATGGCCGCCAGCAGCTTCTTGGCGCTCTGCGGGCCCGCGTCGAGGATCAGGTCGTCGGCCTGCACGTCCGACAGGCCGCGCACGGCGGTCTCGACGCCCGGGGCGACCTTCTTGGCGACGACCACGTCGACCGGCAGCAGCAGTTCGCAGCCGGCCTTCTCGGCCTTGGCGATGATCTCGCGGGCGGTGTCGGCCAGGTCCTTCTCGCAGAGCGAGCCGCCGACGTCGTGGCCCTGGGCGAACAGGAAGGTGTTGGCCATGCCGCCGCCGATGGCCAGACGGTCGAGCTTGGCGACGAGATTGTTGAGCAGGTCGAGCTTGGTCGAGACCTTGGAGCCGCCGACGATGCCGATCACCGGCTTCTTGGGGTTGCCGAGAGCCGCGTCCAGGGCTTCCAGCTCGCGCTGCATGGCCAGGCCCGGATAGGCCGGCAGCAGCTTGGCCAAGCCCTCGGTCGAGGCGTGGGCGCGGTGGGCGGCGCTGAAGGCGTCGTTGACGTAGACGTCGCCGTTGGCGGCCAGGGCCTTGGCGAACTCGGCGTCGTTCTTTTCCTCGCCGGCGTGGAAGCGGACGTTCTCCAGCAGGGCCACGCCGCCGTTCTCCAGGCCGTCGACGACCTTGGCGGCTTCCGGGCCGATGCAGTCCGAAGCGAAGGCCACCGGCTGCTCCAGCAGCTTGCTCAGCGGTTCGGCGACGAAGCCGAGGCTCATTTCCGGCACGACCTTGCCCTTGGGGCGATCGAAGTGGGCCAGCAGCACGACCTTGGCGCCGGCCTTGGACAGGAAGGCGATGGTCGGCAGGGCCGCGCGCAGGCGGGTGTCGTCGGCCACCTTGCCGCCGTCGACGGGCACGTTGAAGTCCACCCGGACCAGGGCGCGCTTGCCGGCGAGATCGGCGGTGTCGAGGGTGCGGAAGGTCATGGTGCGTGAGCCTACATGAAGGTGTGAGTATGCGCCGCCCAGGCGGTGCACAGCGCCGTTGCGCCGACAAACCACAGGGCGAGGAAAAGGCTGGAAGCAGGCAGCGCCGACGGGTTGTCGGCGCGGCGGCGGGCTGAACGGGCCTGGTAGAACCAGCCGACCCACCAAAGTCCGGCGATCAAGAGAACGATGCCGATGAGCGGCATGACCATCGCCGGGGACACGGCCGTGATCGGCGTGAGGCAATGGCTTCTGAGGCCGGTGGCGGGATCGTGGCTGCAGGAGGCCGGGGGGGCGTACTTCCAGGATTCGACAATGCTTACGAACGCTTTGCCGATCAAAGAAGACACTGGCCACGCCATCACTCCCAAGGCGGCGATGGCGGGCCAGCGTTTCATCTTAGAGGAACTTCGCCATTTCCAGAGCGGTGTCGCTCATGCGGGTCGCGAAGCCCCACTCGTTGTCGTACCAGCTGAGCACGCGGGCCAGCTTGCCTTCGATGACTTGCGTCTGAGGCAGGGCGGCCGTCGAGCTGGCGGCGATGTGGTTGAGGTCGGTCGAGACCAGCGGGTCGGTGGTCGTGGCCAGGACGCCCTTCATCGGACCGTCGGCGGCGGCCTGCAGCGCGGCGTTGATCTCGGCGATCGAGGTCTCGCGGCCGGCGACGACCTTCAGGTCGATGACCGAGACGTTCGGGGTCGGGACGCGGATCGACGAACCGTCCAGCTTGCCCTTCAGTTCCGGCAGGACCAGGCCCAGGGCCTTGGCGGCGCCGGTCGAGGTCGGGATCATGGACAGGGCCGCGGCGCGGGCGCGGTAGAGGTCCTTGTGCATGGTGTCCAGCGTCGGCTGGTCGCCGGTGTAGCTGTGGATCGTGGTCATGTAGCCGCGCTCGATGCCGAACAGGTCGTGCAGGACCTTGGCGACCGGGGCGAGGGCGTTGGTGGTGCACGAACCGTTCGAGACGACGATGTCGTCGGCGGTCAGGGTCTCGTGGTTGACCTTGTAGACGATGGTCTTGTCGGCGCCGTCGGCGGGAGCCGACACGAGCACGCGCTTGGCGCCGGCCTTCAGGTGCAGGGCGGCCTTGTCGCGGGCGGTGAAGATGCCGGTGCACTCGAAGGCGATGTCGACGCCCAGTTCGGCGTGCGGCAGCTCTTCGGGGTTGCGGATCGCGGTGACCTTGATCTTGCCGGCGCCGACGTCGATCCAGTCTTCGCCCGAGGTCACGACGCCGGGGAAGCGGCCATGCACGCTGTCGTAGCGCAGCAGGTGCGCGTTGGTCTCGACCGGGCCCAGATCGTTGATCGCCACCACCTCGATGTCACGGCGGCCGTGCTCGGCGATGGAGCGCAGCACGAGGCGGCCGATGCGGCCGAAGCCGTTGATGGCGACGCGAAGGGCCATGTGGTCTTTCTCCTCACGATCGGACCCGCTCGGAAGCGAGCGGCGTTCCTTGATTTTGCAGGGGGTTTCGCGGTCGAAAGCGGCGAAGTCAAGCCCAGGAACGCTCACAACACATTAGCTATTGTTGTGACGCTCGTTACATCGCCCAATTGTGGTCACGCCGGCTGGCGAAGTCGGCGACGATCTATATGTTGCGCCGCATGATGGGAACTTGCCGATGACCCCGGGCGAAGGAAGCGCCCTCGACCTGGCCGCGCGCCGGCTTGAGCGCGCCGTCGCGAACCTGGAGCAGAAGATCGCCGCCGAACGGGCCGAGCGAGCGCAGGCTGCCGCCCAGCCGGCGGCCGGCGACCTGTTCGCCGCCGCTCCGGCCGCGGCCGACGCCGCCGTGGTCGAGAAGGCCGCCCAGCTGGCCGCCGACCTGGAGGCCGCCCGCGTCCGCGAGCGCGCCCTGGAGGAGGCCGGCGAGCAGGCCAGCGAGGCCCTGGGCCGCGCCATCGCCGAGATCCGCGCCGCCCTGGGCGACGAGAGCCTGATCGGCGAGGGCGTCCATGACGACGAAGAGGAGGGCGCCGCGCCCGCCGATTTCGCCGACGAAGCCGAAGACGATCCCGAAGCGTTGTACGACGAGGACGACCCGCCGTTCGACCCCGACCCGCCCGCGAAGGCCTGAGCCCATGGCGCAACTGACCATCCACGTGAACGGCCGCCCCTACAGCGTGGGCTGCGAAGACGGCCAGGAGGCCCACCTGCTGGAGATCGCGCGCCTGTTCGACCGCCAGGTCCGCCAGGTCAGCCAGGAGGTCGGCCAGTTGGGCGAGACCCGCCTGTTCCTGATGGGCGCCCTGCTGCTGGCCGACGAGCTGTCGGACCTGAAGCTGCGCCTGGCCCACAACCAGTCGGAACTGGCCCGCCTGCAGAACGAGCAGACCCGCGTCGAGATCCGCGCCATCAAGGCCATCGACGCCGCGGCCGAGCGCATCGAGAAGCTGGCGGCGGGGTAATCAATCGAAGGCGGAGCCGACATCCTGGCCGCCGTAGAAGATCCGATCGATCGTCACCTTGACGTCGTCGTGATGGAAAGTGATCGCCACGCGTCTTTCAAAGCCGAGGATGCGCAAACCGGGGCGCAAATCGTCTCTCAGCGTCCCTTGTTGCGGAAACGCAGCTAGTCCCCTGCAGCGATCTTCTATTCTCTCGATGTAGCCCAGCCCGGTGTTCGGTCCTGTTGTGCTCGCGATGTGGATGTAGAGTGCGATCAAGTCGTCCCTTGCTTCGGGCGAGAAGACGACCGCCCTGTTCACGCCTTCGGCTTTTTCAGGTGTTCGGCGTGGAGCGCACGGATCGCTGCGAAAACGTCCTCCGCGGGGATCGCTCGCTCGGGATTGGCCTGCATCGCATCATAGACCGGAGCGACATCCTCACGAAGCCAGCGCTCGACGGCGGCGTCGCGCTCCTGGAGCGCTCGCACGCCGGCGCGCACCACTTCGCTTGCCGAGGCATAGGCTCCCGACGAGACCAAGCCGTCGATATAGTCGGCCTGTTCACTTGGGAGACTGACGGTGCGCTTACTGACGACGGGCATGAGGCGAGTCTAACAGCTGGTGTGAAGCCTGCATACCATCCGCGACTCTTTGCACCTGGGGCTTTCCCCAGAGCCCACGACCCCCTATCTTGTCCAGCGGCGGGTCGTGCTGCGGCTCTCGTCGAAGATTTCTATTCCCAGGGACCTTAATCTCTCTATCGGGACCTGTTCCCTCCCGTGGCCGTGGCTGCGGGAACACGGGGCCCACCTGTAACTAACAGGTTCGAGTGGATTGAAACGTCTTCACGGTTCTTCGCGGCGCCGCCACCCTTTCCCTTCATCCCCGTCCTTCGGCTAGAAGGTCGCGATGACCATCGCCGACCCCGCCGCCGCCAAGACCGCCCTGCGCGTCTTCGTGCGCAACCGCCGCAAGCAGCTGGCCCTTGAGCACCCCGAGGCCGACTGGATGGCGGTGGACGTGGCGCGCGAACCGCTGTCGGCGCGCTTTCCCCACCCGCAAGGCAAGATCGCCGCGCTCTATCACGGCCTGGGATCCGAGGTTTCGGCCCGCGCCCTGGCCGACTGGCTGGCCGGGGAGGGCTGGAGCCTGGCCCTGCCAAGCGTCGAGGGCGCCGATCCGCACGGCAAGGGCGGGCGGATGGTCTTCCGCGCCTGGACGCCCGGCGAGCCCTTGGCCCGTGACGCCATCGGCCTGGTCGCGCCGGTCGCCCACAACCCCGTCGTCCAGCCTGACCTGGTGGTCGCGCCCTTGCTGGCCTGGGACCGCGAGGGGCGGCGCTTGGGGCAGGGCGGGGGCTATTACGACCGGGCGCTGGAAGCCCTGCGCGGGCGCAAGTCGGTGTTCGTCGTCGGCCTCGCCTACCAGGGCCAGGAGACCCACGGCCTGCCCGACGAGCGGCACGATCAACGATTGGACGCGATCTTGACCGAAAACGAGTATATCGAGGTCCGAAAGGACTGATCGATCATGCGTTTTGCTTTCTTCGGCGACGTCGTCGGCAAGTCGGGCCGCGACGGCCTGGCCGACCACCTGCCGGGCCTCCGTCGCCAATTGGGCCTCGAGTTCGTCATCATCAACGCCGAGAACGCCGCCGCCGGCTTCGGCATCACCGAGAACACCGCCCGCGAGCTGTTCGACGCCGGGGCCGACTGCCTGACGCTGGGCAACCACAGCTGGGACCAGCGCGAGGCGCTGACCTACATCGTGCGCGAGCCGCGCCTGATCCGTCCGGCCAACTACCCGATCCTGTCCGACGCCCCCGGGCGCGGCAGCCACCTCTTCCAGACGGACAGCGGCAAGACCGTGTTCGTGGTGAACCTGCTGGGCCGGGTGCACATGGACGCCATGGACGATCCGTTCGCCGCCGCCGACCGCGAGCTCGACAAGGCGCCGCTGGGCCAGGTGGCCGACGCGGTGATCGTCGACATGCACTGCGAGGCGACGTCCGAGAAGATGGCCATGGGCCACTACTGCGACGGCCGCGCCAGCCTGGTGGTGGGCACCCACACCCACGTGCCGACCGCCGACTGCCAGATCCTGACCGGCGGCACCGCCTACCAGACCGACGCCGGCGCCTGCGCCGACTACGACAGCGTCATCGGCAACCAGAAGGAAGAGCCCCTGCGGCGCTTCACCACCAAGATCAGCGGCGGCCGCTACCAGCCGGCCAGCGGCCCGGCCACGGTCTGCGGCGTGTTCGTCGAGACCGACGACCGCACGGGTCTTGCGGTGCGCGTCGAGCCGATCCGCGTCGGCGGCCGGCTGAGCCAGAGCGTGCCGCAGGTTTAGATCCTGGGATCCCTCTCCCCCTCGGGAGAGGGATCAAGGACGTTCAATCCACTCCCGCTTGCATCCGTCATGGTCCCTGGCCAACCTCTCGCCGAGGCAAGCACAGGAGCCCTCCATGACCGACGCCACCGTCTATACCGCCAAGGCCCACGCCGTGGGCGGGCGCCAGGGAACCGCCAAGACCGACGACGGCCACCTGGACGTCCAACTGGGCTATCCCAAGTCGCTGGGCGGCAACGGCGAGGGCACCAATCCCGAGCAACTGTTCGCGGCGGGCTACGCGGCCTGCTTCCTCGGCGCGCTGGGCCTGGTGGCCCGTAACCAGAGCGTCAAGCTGGGCGAGCACAGCCTCGACAGCGAGGTTGATCTGATCAAGGACGAGGTCAGCTTCCACATCGGCGTGCGCCTGACGCTGAACGCCCCCGAGGTCGACCGTGCGGTGGCCGAGGACCTGCTGCACAAGGCCCACCAGGTGTGCCCGTACTCCAAGGCCACCCGCGGCAACGTGGTGGTGGAGCTGAAGGTCGCCTGATCGGGTCCCTGACCCTGAATTGACGGTGGAATGGGAAGTCGCGAGCGCCGCCTGGGGTGACAACACACGCCTCCAGGCGGTAGAAGCCCCGCCAACCCATTTCATCGTCAGATCAGAGAAGAGCCTCCGAATGGCCGGCCACTCGAAATTCAAGAACATCATGCACCGCAAGGGCCGCGCCGACGCCGCGCGCTCCAAGCTGTTCTCCAAGCTGTCGCGCGAAATCACCGTGGCGGCCAAGACGGGCCTGCCCGACCCGGCCATGAACCCGCGCCTGCGCCTGGCCGTGAACAACGCCAAGGCCGAGAGCCTGCCCAAGGACGTCATCGAGCGCGCCATCAAGAAGTCGCAGATGGGCGACGCCGGCGACTACACCGAGATCCGCTACGAGGGCATGGGCCCCGGCGGCGTGGGCGTGATCGTCGAGGTGCTGACCGACAACAAGAACCGCGCGGCGTCGAACGTCCGCTCGCTGTTCACCAAGTACGGCGGCAGCCTGGGCGCCACCGGCTCGGTGACCTTCAACTTCGACCGCCTGGGCCAGATCGAGTATCCGGCGGCCAAGGCCAGCGAAGACGACATGATGGAAGCCGCCATCGAGGCCGGCGCCCAGGACGTCGAGAGCGACATGGGCGAAGAAGGCGGCCACACCGTCTACACCGCCTTCGAGGACCTCAACGAGGTTTCCTCGGCGCTGGAAGCCAAGTTCGGCGAAGCCTCCTCGACCAAGATCGTCTGGAAGGCCAAGCTGCTGAACGAGGTCACTGGCGACGCCGTGGCCACCCTGATGAAGCTGCTCGACGCGCTCGACGAGGACGACGACGTCCAGAACGTCTACTCCAGCGCCGACATCAGCGAAGAAGAACTGGCCAAGCTGGGCTGATCCTTCCTCCGATCGCTTATGGAACGGCCGCCTCGGGAAACCGAGGCGGCCGTTTCCTTTTGCGGCTTCACCCTTTGCGGGCGGACGCCGCTCTGCTATCCCCTGCCTCCATGAGTTCCGTTCGGAAGATCGCGCGAATTATCCGCCCGGCGTGACGCCGCCGGACGAGACCTCCAGCGCGCGCCGGGTTCACCCGCCTTTCTTCCGACATTCCAGAGCTGGATAGCCCTCCCATGGCCGACGACGCCGCGCCCGCCCGCGACTACCGCGAAACCGTTTTCCTTCCCGACACCCCGTTCCCGATGCGCGCGGGCCTGCCCAAGAAGGAGCCCGAGATCCTGGAGGGCTGGGCGGCCCTCTCCGACAAGGGCCTCTACGGCGCCGTCCGCAAGGCCCGCCAGGACGCCGGCGCGCCGCTGTTCGTGCTGCACGACGGCCCGCCCTACGCCAACGGCGCGATCCACATCGGCCACGCGCTGAACAAGATCCTCAAGGACTTCGTCGTCCGCTCGCGCTTCGCGCTGGGCTACGACGTCGACTACGTGCCGGGCTGGGACTGCCACGGCCTGCCGATCGAGTGGAAGATCGAGGAACAGTTCCGCGCCAAGGGCCGCCGCAAGGACGAGGTCCCTGCCGAGGAGTTCCGCCGCGAATGCCGCGCCTACGCCGCCGGCTGGATCGAGGCCCAGAAGGTCGAGTTCCAGCGCCTGGGCGTGTTGGGCGACTGGTGGAACCGCTACGCCACCATGGACTTCACCTCGGAAGCCAAGATCGTCGAGGAATTCCACCGCTTCGCCTCGAGCGGCCAGCTCTATCGCGGTTCCAAGCCGGTGATGTGGAGCCCGGTCGAGCGCACGGCCCTGGCCGACGCCGAGATCGAGTACCACGACCACGTCTCGCCCACGATCTGGGTGAAGTTCCCGGTCGTCGAGGGCTCTGACGCCACCCAGGGCGCCAAGCTGGTGATCTGGACCACCACGCCCTGGACCATCCCGGCCAACCGCGCGGTCTCCTACAACCCCGACATCCCCTACGCCGTCTTCGAGGTGAAAGCTCTGGAGGAAGGCCTGGAGTTCGAACCCTGGGCCAAGCCGGGCGATCGCCTGATCATCGCCGAGAAGCTGGCCGGCGACGTGTTCAAGGCCGCCAAGGTGGCTGAGTTCGAGAAGGTCGAGAGCGTCGACTGCGAAGGCATGGTCCTGGCCCACCCGCTGGCGGATCTGGACAGCCACTACGGCTTCGCCGTGCCGCTGCTGGCCGGCGACCACGTCACCGACGACGCCGGCACGGGCTTCGTGCACACCGCCCCGGGCCACGGCGCCGACGACTATCAGGTCTGGCTGGCCCACGGTCATCGCGAGATCCCCGACACCGTCGATCCCGACGGCGCCTACTATCCGTCGGTGGCCCTGTTCGCCGGCCTCAAGGTGCTGGAGACCGAGGGCAAGAAGATCGGCAAGTTCGGTCCGGCCAACGGCGCGGTCATGGAAAAGCTGATCGAGGCCGGCAATCTCTTGGCCCGCGGCCGCGTCGAGCACAGCTATCCGCACAGCTGGCGCTCCAAGGCCCCGGTGATCTTCCGCAACACCCCGCAGTGGTTCATCCGCATGGACCACGAGGTCGAGGCGCTGGGCGGCAAGACCCTGCGCGAGACGGCCGTCCAGGCCATCGCCGACACCGCCTTCCACCCCGACGCCGGTCGCAACCGCATCGGCTCGATGGTTGAGACCCGTCCCGACTGGCTGATCAGCCGCCAGCGCAACTGGGGCACGCCGCTGGCGATGTTCGTCGACAAGCACACCGGCCACCCGCTGGTCGACGCCGAGGTCAACGCCCGCATCCTGGCCGCCATCAAGGAAGGCGGGGCCGACGCCTGGTTCACCCGTCCCGACGCCGACTTCCTGGGCGCCCACGACCCGGCCCAGTACGAGAAGGTCGTCGACATCCTCGACGTCTGGTTCGACAGCGGCTGCACCCACGCCTTCACCATCGAGGGCCGCGACGACAGCGCCTGGCCGGCCGACCTCTATCTGGAAGGCTCCGACCAGCACCGCGGCTGGTTCCAGTCGTCGCTTCTCGAAGGCTGCGGCTCGCGCGGCCGCGCGCCCTACAAGGCCGTCCTGACCCATGGCTTCACCATGGACGAGAACGGCGAGAAGATGAGCAAGTCGAAGGGCAACACGGTCGAGCCCCAGACGATCACCAAGGAGTCCGGCGCCGAGATCCTGCGTCTCTGGGCGGCGATGGTCGACTATTCGGAAGACCAGCGCATCGGCAAGACGATCCTGGCCACCACGACCGACGCCTATCGCAAGCTGCGCAACACCATGCGCTACTTGCTGGGCGCGCTGGCCGGCTTCACCGAGGAAGAGCGGGTCACCGACTACGCCGACTTCCCGCCGCTGGAGAAGTTCATCCTGCACCGCCTGTGGGAGCTGGATAGCCAGGTGAAGGCCGCCTACGAGAGCTACCGCTTCTCGGACGTGATCCGCCCGCTGGTCGAGTTCTGCCAGGGCGACCTGTCGGCTCTCTATTTCGACGTCCGCCGCGACAGCCTCTATTGCGACCGTCCCGACGCCCTCAAGCGTCGCGCCTACCGCACGGTGCTGGACCTGGTGTTCGACCGCCTGACCATCTGGCTGGCCCCGCTGGCCAGCTTCACGATGGAAGAGGCCTGGACGACCCGCTTCCCCGACGCCGGCCCGGTGACCCTGCGCGCCATCCCGGAAACCCCGGCGGAATGGGAAAACCAGGCCGAGGCCGCGCGCTGGGCCAAGGTCGGGACCGTCACGGGCGTCGTCACCGGCGCCCTGGAAGTCGAGCGCCGCGAAAAGCGCATCGGTTCGGCCCTTGAGGCCGCGCCGGTCGTCCACGTCGCCGACGCGGACCTGCTGGCCGCTTTCGAGGGCCTGGACACCGCCGAGGTGTTCCGCACCAGCGCCGCGACCCTGGTCGCCGGCGAGGGCGGCGCCTTCACGATCGACGAGGTCAAGGGCGTGTCGGTGGATCCGGTCAAGGCCGAAGGCGCCAAGTGCGCCCGCTCCTGGCGCATCCTGCCGGAAGTGGGAACCGACCCCCGCTATCCGGAGCTTAGCCTTCGCGACGCCGACGCCGTGGCCTTCTGGGACGCGGCGCGTCAAAATTAAAACCTCTCCCAAGGGGAGAGGGAGGGGCCCGCGCCGCAGGCGTGGGAGGGTGAGGGGGTAAAACGGTTGCCGCTGAAACCCCTCACCTTCCCAACGCTTCGCGTCGGGCCCCTTCCTCTCCCTATGGGAGAGGTGGACTAGTTCTGGAGACGACCTTGAAGATCACCCGCCTGGGCTGGACCGCCTACGCCGTCGCCGCCGCCACGGTGGTGCTCGACCAGATCTCCAAGCTCTGGGTGCTGGGCCTCCTGGGTTCGGCCCAGGGCTCCAGCGCCTCACTGCTGGGACCGGTCAAGCTGACCATGGTCCATAACTACGGCATGAGCTTTGGCCTGCTGCGCGACCACGCCGAGTGGGGGCGCTGGCTGCTGACGGTGTTCTCGGCGGCGGTGGTGGTGGGCCTGGGCGTCTGGGCGCGCAAGGCCGTGCGGCCGCTGACGGCGCTGGGCCTGGGCATGATCATCGGCGGGGCGATCGGCAACAACCTGATCGACCGGGTGATCTACGGCTACGTCGTCGACTTCATCGACGTGTCGCGACTCTATTTCCCGTGGGTGTTCAACGTCGCCGACTCGGGCATCTCGATCGGTGTCGCTTTCCTGTTGCTGGACAGTTTCATCGGTGAAGAGAACAAGCTGTCGCACCAGACGGAATAGGGGCCAAACCGGGGCTTAGCGCCCAAGCAAGGCCACAAATCCGAAGGACATTGGCGCCCGCCTTCGGATGTCGTATCGAGGGCGTCCGATTTTCGGCCGCCGGGGGCGGCCGCTGGAGCATGGGTTCATGAAGTTCAACCGGGTTGCGACCCTGAGCGTGCTGGCCGCCGTGGCCGCCACCGGTCTGGCCGGCTGCCAGTCGGCCTCGAAGGCCCTGGGCATGAGCAAGGTGGTCCCCGACGAGTTCCGCGTCGTCACCAAGGCTCCGCTCGTCGTTCCGCCCGACTACAGCCTGCGCCCGCCGGCGCCCGGCGAGCCGCGTCCGCAGGAACTGCAGCCGGAAAGCGCCGCCCGCCAGGCGCTGCTGGGCCAGAGCATGGCCGCCAACCGCACCGACGGTGAAAAGCTGCTGGTCTCCAAGGCAGGCGTCGACAAGGCCGACCCGCTGATCCGCTTCGTCGTCGACGACGAGAACGGCGACCTGGCCCACAAGGACGAGAGCTTCGCCAAGAAGGTCATGTTCTGGCGCAAGGACGACAAGACCGCGGGCGCGGTGACGGCGGCGGAAGCCGGCGCCACGGCTCCGGTGCCGGTCGACGCGGCGGCCGAAGAGGCGCGCCTGAAGACCCTGACCGGCGGCGGCGCGATCATCATCAGCCGCGACAAGCAGGGCAAGATCAAGCTGCCGGGCCTCTAAGGTCCGCCGCATTCGATCTGCAAGAATTCGACGGCCCGGAGCCTTGGCTTCCGGGCCGTTTTCTTTTCGAGGTCAGTCGCGAGACGTGCGTTCCAGGATGGCGCGCAGCGACTGGGCCTTCATCGGCAGGTCGGACGACAGCCGCGAGGCCATCTCCCGCAGACCTACGGCATAGGCTTCGCCGCCCTCGGCGATCTGATGGGCGCGTTCGCCCAGCGCGATCAGGTCCCGTTCCAAGGCCTCGACTTCTTCTCGGGCCAGCTGGCGGGCTTCTTGTTGCAGGCGTTGCAGGCGCTGGGCCGTCGTCTCCGGCCCGCGGGTCAGGTTGTAGACTTCGGCGCCGGCGGTTTCTTCCGGCACGACGGTCAGATGCGGACCGTTCATCGTCATCGGCTCCTCGAACTCACGGAACCCCCATGCGATGACAATGAACCTACAAGCCTTGCCGTTCCTGTAAAAAAGCGATGTTCTCTGCGAAGCTCGGCGTTTGTGGCTCGGGAGCCACATAAGGTGTTTGAGCTAGGCGCGATGACTAGGTCTTGGGCGCCGGGGCCGTTTCGGCCTTGTTTTCGCCCTTCGGCTCGCACGGGCCGATGTAGACGCTCTGGCTGTGCAGCCGCATGACCTTGGAGGCGCCGTAGGCCTGGACCTTCATTTCGAGGTCGGTGGTGGTGCGGGTCTGGAAGTCGCCCTTCACCACGCCGGCCAGGCTGTAGGTGATGGCGTCCTTGCGGCAGGTCAGTTCGATCGTGAAACCGTCGATGACCGGCGTGACCTCGGGCTTGCCGCAGGGCGCGGCCTTGGCGGCTTCGGCGGCCGGGTCGTGCCCCTCGCCGATGCACTGGGTGGTGCTCTGTTCGCCGCTGGGCGTGCCGGCGGTGGTCTTCCAGAGACCGGCGCGCAGCGGCCGGGGCGCGCCGCCGGCTTCGGGCGCCGCCTCGCTCCTGGCCGAGGAGGCTTCGGCGCCGGCCGCCGGCGCGGCGGCCTTGTCGTCGTTGCGCGAGCAGCCGGCCGCCGCGAGGACGGCCAGGAGGAGGGCGAGGTGGGCGGTGGTCATCGGCTACTGTCCCGAAAAGCGCGGCGGCGAACCGCCTTGCTCGAACAATACCCGGATGCGCCGGCCGGTTGCCAGGGGATCAGCCCGCAGCGGGCGCGTAAGTAGCTGCGGCCGGGGCCGGAGCAGGGGTGGGAGCCGGGGCCGGTTGCGGCGCCGGGCGGGTGAACTTGACGCTGCGGCCCTGGAAGTCGGCGCCGCTCTCCATGGCCAGTTGCTCGTGGGCGATGTCGCCCTCGACCTTGGCCGTACCGTAGAGGCGCACCTGGCGGGCGGCGACGGCGCCGATGACCTTGCCGTGGATCTCGACGGCCTGGGCGGCGATCGAGCCTTCCACGCGGCCGTTGGGGCCCAGCACCAGCTTGCCGACCTTGATGTCGCCGATCACCAGGCAGTCCAGGTGCAGTTCGCCGTCGCCCGAGACGTCGCCGCGGATGGTCAGGCCCTGGGCGATCAGCGAGGCGGGCTTGGGACGCGGCGGCGGAGCCGGGGCGGCGGCCTGGGCCAGGGGGGCGGGCGTCGGAGCGGCCGCCAGCGGCTCCAGGGCCAGCGGGGCGGGGGCGTCTTTCTTCTTCTGGAACATGAGGCGGCGGCTTTCTCGAATTGGGTCGCTTGCCAGCTTGACCAGCAAGGGCGGCGCCAATCGGAAATCGTCGTCTCAGGCGGGGCCCGTCACCAGGGGCGGCGGCCCGCCACCGTCTCGAAGAACAGCCGGAAGTCGCCCATCAGGCTGTAGAGGGGATAGGTGAAGGTGGCCGGGCGGTTCTTCTCGAACACGAAGTGTCCGACCCAGGCGAAGCCGTAGCCGACCAGCGGGGCGGCCAGGAAGAACCACGGGCTGATCGTCAGGCCCATCACCAGGCTGACGATCACAAGACTGGTGCCCACCACGTGCAGGCGGCGGCTGGTGCGGCTCTGATGTTCGGAGAGATAGAAGGGATAGAAGTCGGCGAAGGTGCGATAGCGCTCTTCGCCCGGCGCGTGTTCGGCGCGATGCTGGCCCATGGGGCGTGTCCTCCCGGTCGATGCGGCCCGACCTTGTCGCTTAGAGGAGGACTCTCTGCGCCCCGATGCAAGAGGCGACGCAAGAGGTCTCGTCGAGGGCGGCCCCCACCGCCCTCGAAGCGAGCCCTCAGCCCAGCGGGCTGACGTAGGGGCTGACCAGACCCAGCGGCACGGCCGTCGAGTTCTTGACGCCGCGGATGACGATGCGGCTCTCGATGTTCGAGACCAGGCCCAGCGACAGGATCTTGTCGCGCAGGAACTCGTCGAAGGCGTGCATGTCGCGGGTGACGATGCGCATCTCGTAGTCGGCCGCGCCCGTCACGGTGGCGCATTGCACCACCTCGGCCCACTTGGCGACCGCGTGCTCGAAGGTTTCGAGGTTTTCCTTGGTCGGCAGCGACAGCTTCACGGTGCAATAGACCTCGAAGCCCAGGCCCAGCTTTTCGCGGTCCAGGATGGTGACGCGGCGCTGGATGACGCCGGCGTCTTCGAGACGCTTGATGCGGCGCCAGCACGGGCTGGACGACAGGCCGACTCGCTCGGCGATCTCGGCGACGGACAGTCCGGCGTCGTGTTGGATGAGATCCAGGATCTTGGCATCCACGGCGTCGAGTTGTTCGGACAAGAATTCCTCCCCCCAGAGGGTGTTTGACGCGTCGATTTTGCGCAAAGCCCACCTGAGTCGGGCACGCCTTGGGCAAACAATTTCCGGGCTTCTATAAGATATTGCCTTACGGGCGAAAAGACCCGGGAGGAAAAATTTTGCCATGCGGCACTCGGAAGTCACGCTCGACGACAAATATGTGCTCGAAGATGGTCGGGCATTCATCACCGGCGTGCAGGCGCTGCTCCGTGTGCTGCTCGATCGCAAGCGCCTGGATCGACTCGCCGGCCTGAACACCGCCGGCTTCATGTCGGGCTATCGGGGCTCGCCGCTGGGCGGCCTCGACCAGCAGGCCGCGCGCATCCGCAAGCTGCTCGACGCGCACGACGTGGTCTTCAAGGAAGGCCTCAACGAAGACCTGGCCGCCACGGCCGTCTGGGGCAGCCAGCAGGCGAACCTCTTCCCCGGCGCGACGCACGATGGCGTCTACGGCATGTGGTACGGCAAGGCGCCGGGCGTCGACCGCACCGGCGACGTCTTCAAGCACGCCAACTTCGCCGGCTCCTTCCCGACCGGCGGCGTGCTGGCGGTGGCGGGCGACGACCACGCCTGCAAGAGCTCGACCCTGCCGTCGCAGTCGGAGTTCGCCTTCCAGGACTTCGAGATTCCCGTGCTGTCGCCCGCCGACGTGCAGGAAGTGCTCGACTACGGCCTTCTCGGCATCGCCATGTCGCGGTTCTCGGGTCTCTGGACCGGCCTGATCGCTCTCGCCGACACCATGGACAGCGGCGTGACCATCGACGTGTCGCTGGGCCGTCACCAGGCCGTCATTCCCGAATTCGCCATGCCGCCCGGCGGCCTGGGCATCCGGCTGAAGGACCAGCCGATGGAGAAGGAGCGTCGGCTCCGCCTCCACAAGATCCCCGCGGCCCTGGCTTTCGCCCGCGCCAACCAGATCGACCGCGTGGTGCTGGGCGCCTCGCACGTTCGCGTCGGCAAGGCCCGGCTGGGCATCGTGTGCCAGGGGCAGGCCTACAAGGACGTGCTGGAGGCCTTCTCGGCCATGGGCATGAGCCTGCAGGAAGCCGCCGACCTGGGCGTCTCGGTCTACAAGGTGGGCATGCCCTGGCCGCTGGAGCCCCTGGGCCTGCGCGCCTTCGCCGCCGGCCTCGAGACGCTGATGGTCATCGAACACAAGCGCGCGCTGATCGAGCCCCAGGCTCGGGCGGCGCTTTATGACCTGCCGGCCCAGGCCCGCCCGCGCATCATCGGCAAGACCGACGAGAAGGGCCATCCGCTGCTGTCGGAACTGGGCTCGCTGTCGGTGGCCGAAATCGCCCTGGCCATCTACGACCGCCTGCCCGACGGGCCGCACATGGAGCGGGCGCGCGCCTATCTGAACCGCGTCTCGGCCGCCGGCGTCGCCGCCGTCAGCCTGGCCTCGGACCAGGCCCGCAAGCCGTTCTTCTGCTCGGGCTGCCCGCACAACACCTCGACCAAGCTGCCGGAAGGCAGCCGGGCGCTGGCGGGCATCGGCTGCCACTACATGGCCGGCTTCAACGACCCCTCGACCGACCTCAACACCCACATGGGCGGCGAGGGCCTGACGTGGGTGGGCGCCGCGCCCTTCACGACCGAGAAGCACGTCTTCCAGAACCTGGGCGACGGCACCTACAACCACTCCGGCTCCCTCGCCATCCGGGCCGCCGTCGCGGCCGGGGCCAACATCACCTACAAGCTGCTGTTCAACGACGCGGTGGCCATGACTGGGGGGCAGCGCGCCGAAAGCGGCTTCACCCCCGCACAGATCACCCGCCAACTGGCCAGCGAGGGCGTGACCCGCACCGTGGTCGTGGTGGATGACCTCAAGCGCTACGAAGGCGTCGCCGACCTGGCGCCCGGGGTCGAGGTGTTCCCGCGTTCCGAGCTGATGACCGTGCAGAAGATGCTGCGCGACACCCCCGGGACCACGGTGCTGCTCTACGACCAGACCTGCGCCACCGAGAAGCGCCGTCGTCGCAAGCGCGGGACCATGGCCAAGGCGACCCAGAAGGTCTTCATCAATCCGCTGGTCTGCGAAGGCTGCGGCGACTGCTCGGTGAAGTCCAACTGCGTGTCGGTCGAGCCGCTCGACACCGCCTTTGGCCGCAAGCGCAAGATCAACCAGTCCAGCTGCAATCAGGACTACTCGTGCCTGGAGGGCTTCTGCCCGTCCTTCGTCACGCTGGAAGGGGCCGAGAAGGCCGGTGAAAAGGCCAAGCCCGCGCCGCTGTCGGCGGACTCCACGCCCTTGCCGGCGTTCGAGGAGTTCCACGGCGTGCGCCGGATCATCTTCACCGGCGTCGGCGGCACCGGGGTCACGACCGTGGCCTCGATCCTGGCCATGGCCGCCCACGTCGACGGCCGCGCCGGCAGCGTGGTCGACATGACGGGCCTGGCCCAGAAGGGCGGCTCGGTGTTCAGCCACGTCAAGATCGGCGAGACCGAGGAGACGGTGGTCGGTGGGCGCGTGCCGGCCGCCAGCGCCGACGTGCTGATCGCCTGCGACCTGCTGGTCGCCGCCAGCCCCGAGGCCCTGGCGCTGTACGCCAAGGACCGCACCATGGCCTTCGGCAACAGCGATTTCGCGCCCACCGCCGACTTCGTCACCAGCCGCGACGTCAAGTTCGATGGCGGAGCCATGGCTCGCCGGGTCAAGGCCGCCGCCAAGGCCTTCGACGCCTGCCCGGCCCAGCGCCTGGCCGAAAGCCGGTTCGGCGACGCCATCTACGCCAACATGATCATGGTCGGCTTCGCCTGGCAGCGCGGGGTGATCCCGGTCTCCAGCCGCGCGCTCTACCGGGCCATCAAGCTGAACGGGGTGGACGCCGAGGCCAACCTGCAGGCCTTCGAGCTGGGCCGCCAGATCGCCTTCGACCCAGCCGCGGCCGGCGACAAGCCGGTCGAGGTCCCCACGCCGCAGACCGAGCCGCTGGACGCCCTGATCGCTCGTCGGGTCGAGGATCTGGTCGCCTACCAGGACGCCCATTACGCCGCCCGCTACGCCGAACGCATCGCCAAGCTGCGTCACGCCGAGGTCGCGGCGACGGGCGAGGGGGCCGAGTTGCCCCTGACCCGCGCGGCGGCGACCAATCTCTACAAGCTGATGGCCTACAAGGACGAGTACGAGGTCGCCCGCCTCTACACCGACGGCCGCTTCGCCCAGGAGCTGGCCGGAACCTTCAAGGGCGGCAAGGCCAAGGTCTGGCTGTCGCCGCCGCTGATCGCGCCCAAGGGCAAGGACGGCAAGCCGAAGAAGATCGCCTTCGGCGGCTGGATGCTGGATCTGGCCTTCCCGATGATCGCGCGCATGAAGGGCCTGCGCGGCGGGGCCTTCGACGTCTTCGGCAAGACCGAGGAGCGCCGGAGGGAGCGCGGCCTGATCGCCGACTACGAGGTCACGCTCGACCGCCTGGCCGCCGGCCTGCGCACCGAGAACAGGACCCTGGCCGTCAAGCTGGCGGAGGTTCCCTCCGAGATCCGCGGCTACGGCCACGTCAAGGAAGCCGCGGTCGAGAAGGCCAAGGCGACCGCGGCCAAGCTGTGGGAGCAGTGGGAGGGGTGATCCCCCTCCCGGCGAGCTATTTCGACGCGTCGCGATAGACCGGCGCGTAGGCGGCGTTCAGGGCCGGCCAGTCGAAGACGGCGATCACCTGCTGGCCTTCGACCTTGGAGCCGTCCCTGGCGCGCTCGGGCGGGATGAAGCGCGGGGCCAGCGCCAGCATGGCCTCGCCGCCCGCCTGGGTCAGGTGTTCGCCGATGGCGCGGCAGCCGGTCAGCGCGCCGCCCTTGGCCGTGCACTCCAGATGGGTCAGGCCGTTCTCGGGGCCGATGGCCGCCACGATCGGGCCGTACAGGCCGACGGTGGGCGAAGCCTTCCAGTCCAGGCCGTGCAGGGCGCACTTGGCCGCGGGCTGGCCTTCCAGCATGCACGGCGCCGGGCCGTTGGGCTCCAGAGTCAGGATGGCGCCCGTCCCCGGCTGGGGGATCTGGACGTTGTTGTGGCCGCTCGGGGTCACCAGGGTGATCGGAATGGTGATCATCGCGCCGGCGACCGGCTGGCCGTCTGTGGTGGCGGGGGCCATGCGGAACTTGTCGGCCAGTTTCAGGGCCATGTCGTCGAAGTGCTCGTCCTTGGGGAAGGACGCCGGCGCGCGACAGGCTTCCAGGCGACCGTCGGCCGAGACGCGGCAGCGCAGCAGGGCCCAGCCGCCGATGCCCTGGCGCATGGCTCGGTAGGGATAGTAGTTGGCCATGTCGTTGGCGTTGGGTTTGCTCTTCCAGACGACGCCGTCGACGATCTCGCGTCCGGGCGAGGGCGCCTGGGCCATGGCGGAGCCGGCGAGGGCGAGGCTGACGGCCAGGCCCAGAAAACGTGCGGTTGAAATCATGGTCAAATACCCCCTGGGTCGTTATGGCCAAGTTGCAGGAGAGACTCAACGCCTTCACGCAGGCGGCGATCGAACGGCCGTCGGCGCTGGCCGGCAGGCGGGTTCGTGCTAGGCTGAGATCCATGAACAAGCCGGTTCGACATCCAGACAGGCACTTCATTCCGCCGGCCCTGGCTGAGCGCTTCCGTCCAGCCGTCGAGAACGGACGGTTCGAAAGTGTGGGCGAGGCGGTGGTCGTCGCCGCCCAGGCCTTTGCCGATCGTCTGGAGTTCGAGACTGCCGACGATGTCGAGGCCATCCGTCGCTCTATCGCTGCGTCCATCGCCGAGGAGGACTACGAGGACGCCGACGCCGTGTTCGCCAGGCTGCGCCAGCGTTATGGCGAGGGCGAGGATTGAAGCGTCTACGGTTCTCGCGGCGTGCGGAACTGGACCTTGTCGGCATAGGCGATTGGATCGCCGCCGATCGTCCCATGGCGGCGCGGCGCCTTGTCGCCCGTCTGATCTCAGGCGCGGAGGCCTTGCGGGCGACGCCTGAAATGGCGCCTCTCGTTTCCCACTATGGCGAGGGCGTTCGAGGTCTTTCCGTCAGGCCCTACATCATTCTCTACCGCGTTTCCGGGGAGGTCGTGTTCATCGAGCGCGTCATCCACGGCGCGCGATCGCCAAAGACCATCAGATGATCCCAGACTTCGATTTCGACGCCGTCGTGGTGGGCGCGGGCGCCGTGGGACTGGCCTGCGGCTACGCCCTGTCGCGGCGAGGCCTGGTCGTGGCGGTGCTGGAGGCCGAGAGCCACATCGGCCAGGGCGTGTCGTCGCGCAATTCCGAGGTGATCCACGGCGGGCTCTACTATCCGACCGGTTCGCTGAAGGCCCGGCTGTGCGTGCAGGGGCGGCGGCGGCTCTATGAATTCCTCGACGCCCACAAGGTCGCCTACAAGAAGTGCGGCAAGCTGGTGGTGGCCACCAGCGACGACGAGATCGCCCGGCTCGACGCCATCTGGGACCAGGCCCTGGCCAACGAAGTCGAGGGCATGGAGCGCCTGACGGGCGCGCAGGCCCAGGCCCTGGAGCCCGGTCTCAATGCCCACGCCGCCCTGCTGTCGCCGGAAAGCGGCGTCTTCGCCAGCCACGACTACATGCTGGCCCTGCACGGCGAGATCGAGGCCGCCGGCGGGGCGGTGGTGGTCTCCACCCCCTTCGAGGGCGCGAGCCCGCTGGAGGGCGGCGGCTTTTCGGTACGGGCCGGCGGCGCCGAGCCGACGACCCTGACCTGCCGCCTGCTGGTCACCGCGCCGGGCCTGTCGGCGCAGGGCGTGGCGGCGAGCATCGAGGGCTTTCCGCGGGATCAGATCCCCGCCGCCCATTACGGCAAGGGGGTCTATTTCCGGCTGACCGGCAAGGCGCCGTTCCAGCGCCTCGTCTATCCGCCGCCGATCCACGGGGCGCTGGGCACGCACTACCGCAACGACATGGGCGGCCAGGCGGTGTTCGGGCCCGATCTCGAATACGTGCCAGAGCCCGACTATTCTGTGGATCCAGACAGGGCGAAGGCCTTCGCCGCTTATATCCGCAAGTTCTGGCCGGGGCTGCCCGATGGCGCGCTCAGCCCCGACTACGCCGGCGTGCGCCCCAAGATCCACGGTCCCGACGAGCCCCAGCCAGACTTCCAGCTTCGCGGCGCCGACACTCATGGCCTTCCGGGGCTGGTGGCGCTGTTCGGCATCGAGAGCCCGGGCCTGACCAGTTCGCTGGCCATCGGCGAGGCCGTCGCCGACCGGCTTGAGTCGGCTGGCTGACACCAAACCCGCCCTCGTGCGTTAGCCTGGAAGGCTGTTCGACGGAGAGGGCGATGGTGGACGATTTCATCGACAGGCTGACTTCGCGCCTGGTGCGGGGCGCTGGCCTGGTCATGGCCGCGGCGATCGCGGCGATCTCGGGGGCCATGGCGGTGTTCGCCTTCCTGGCCTCGCTGGTCGGCGCGGCTTGGGCCCACGCCATCGTGGCGGCGATCGCCGCAGCGGTGGTGGCGATCTGGGCGCTGGCCCAGTCCAATCAGCAGGCCAAGGAGCGCAAGGCCCCCATCGAGGAGCGCGTGGCCGACATCATCCTGGCCCATCCGACCGCCTCGTTCCTGGCGGGGCTCGCGGCCGGAGCCTTGGTCAAGGGCAAGCCGTCGGAGGCGCGCAAGGCCTGGCGCGCCCGCCGCGAGGTGGACTAGAGCTGGGCCTCAGCCCTTCGGGGCGATCCGGATCACCTTGCCGTCGTCCTCGTCGGTCACCGCCCAGACGGCGCCGTCGGGGCCGACCACGACGTCGCGGATGCGTTCGCCGAAGTCGACGGCGATGCGCTCTTCGCCGACCACCTTGTCGCCGTCCAGCGTCAGGCGGGCGATGTGGTGCTCCTTCAGCGCGCCGACCAGCAGGCTGCCCTTCCAGGCGGGGAACAGGTCGGCCTGGTAAAAGGCCATGCCCGAGGGCGCGATCACCGGATCCCAGTAGTAGATCGGCTGCTCCAGGCCTTCCTTGGCGGTGATGCCCTCGCCGATCGGCTTGCCGGAATATTCCTCGCCATAGGTGATCGACGGCCAGCCGTAGTTCTTGCCGGCGCGGGGAATGTTCAGCTCGTCGCCGCCCTTGGCGCCGTGCTCGACCGTCCACAGTTCGCCGGTCTTGGGATTGATGGCGGCGGCCTGCAGGTTGCGGTGGCCGATCGACCAGATCTCGGGCTTGGCGCCGGCCTGACCGACATAGGGATTGTCGGCGGGGATCGAGCCGTCCGGCTTGATCCGCACCACCTTGCCCAGCGTGCCGTCGAGGCGCTGGGCCTGCATGCGGCCTTCGATGATCGAGCGCTCGCCGGTGGTGACGAACAGGTTGCCGTCGCGGGCGAACACCAGCCGTCCGCCAAAGTGCAGCGACGAGGCCAGGGTCGGCGTCTGGCGCCAGATGACCTGCACGTTCTCCAGCTTGGGCGTTGCGCCAGGGACCAGCTTGCCGCGCGCCACGGCCGTGCCGTTGCCGCCGTCGCGGGGCTCGGCGTAGCTCCAGTAGACGAGGCCGTTGTGGGCGTAGTGCGGATCGATCGCCAGGCCCAGCAGACCGCCCTGGCCGTTGGCGTCCACCGCCGGCAGGCCGGTCACGGCGGGCGACAGCTTGCCGTCCTTGGCCAGGATGCGCAGGCGGCCGGCGCGTTCGGTCACCAGGGCCGAACCGTCGGGCAGGAAGGCGATGGCCCACGGATGGTCCAGGCCCTTGGCCACGACCTGCACCTGGTAGTCGACGCCGGCGGCCTTCAGCGGCGCGCGCGTCTGGCCGGCGAAGGCGGGCTTCTGGTCGGGCGCGTTGGCGGTGCGGGTCTCGACCGGACCGCCGTCGGCGGCTACGGCCGGGGCGCTGCTGTCTTGGGCCTCGCCGGGGCCGCAGGCGGCGATGGCGAGCAGGGCGGAGGCGGCGAAGATCAGGGAAGAACGCATGGGGCGACCATAGACGTCTTTTCCTCCGGCGGGCGAGAGGCGGGGCCCCATTTCTTTCGGCGCATTGACAGGAGGGGCGGCGCGGGGAAGCTTCCCGGCCTTTCCCGCCGACCCCGGAGCCTGCCTTGACCGCCATCCTGCACGCCATGCTTGGCAAGGGTCTGGGCGGCCTGGAGCAGGTGTTTCTCGACTATCAGCCGATCCTGGAGACCTGGGCCGCGCGCCGGGGCGGGATCTGCGCCGGCGTGGTCCGGTCGGGAGGCGCGGTGGCCAAGGCCCAGGCCGGCCGCAGCCCGCCGCTGCTGTCGATGCCGGCCCATACCGACTGGGATCCGATCACCCTGGGCGCGGCCCGCAGGATCGTGAAGGCCGTCCAGCCGACCATCATCCTCAGCCACGGCCAGCGCCCGGCCCGCCTGTTCGAGAAGGCCGCGCCGAAGCAGGCGCGCCTGGCGATCTGCGTGCATAAGCCGGTGTTCGAGGTCGAGACCACGCGCACCGACTACATCTGCGTCGGCCGGCATCTGGCCGACCTGGCGATCGAGCGCGGGATCCCGGCGAGCCGCGTGCACTTCGTGCCCAACGCCGTGAAGATCCCCGCCGTGTTGGCTCAGCCGTTCGCCGACGCCGGCCGGCCGCCGCGCATCGTCGCCGCCGGCCGCCTGCACCCCAAGAAGGGTTTCGACGTGCTGGTCGCCGCCGCTGCCCTGCTGCGTGACCGGGGCCTGTCGTTCGAGGTCGAGATCGCCGGCGAGGGCGACGAGCGCGGCAGGCTCGAAGGGCTGATCGCTGAGCATGGCCTTGGCGAGCGCGTGCGCCTCGTGGGCTGGCGCGACGCCTCGGCCTTCCTGGCCACGGGCGACGTCTTCGCCTTCCCGTCCTACCAGGAGGGGTTCCCGCTGGTGCTGCTGGAGGCCATGGCCGTGGGCCTGCCCGTCGCGGCCAGCGCCATTCCCGGTCCGGACGAAATGATCCTTGAAGGCGTCAGCGGCCGCCTGACCGGGCCGGGCGATCCGGTCGCCCTGGCCGACGCCCTGGCCGCCCTGATCGCCGATCCGGCCGCCTCGGTCGCCCTGGGCCGCAAGGCCCGCGAGGCGGTGCTGGCCGACTATGGTCCCGACAGCCTGGCCAGGCGTTTGAGCGCAGTTGTGGATGAGATCGCAAACCGGGCTTGAAGCCCGCCCCGGTTTGCGCTTATAAGCCCGCTCCGCTTCGGCGGCTGGGTAGCTCAGATGGTTAGAGCGGTGGATTCATAACCCACAGGTCGGCGGTTCGATCCCGCCCCCAGCCACCAACGGTTTTCTCCGACAATTCGTTGAATTCGCATCGCTTCCTTGGCGATCGCGCGTGCGCGTCGATGCCGCCGTTGAAGGGGCGTTCGATGCTTGCGATCACGCTTTTCCGATCGAATTCCTCATCACTGTTCGAGCGCGCACGCCGCCCGCGCCGGCCGGTGATCGCGGGGTTTCGCTTCTGGGTTGAGCCCCGTATTGCTCAATAATTTATATTGATGTAAGTAAAGCGGACGGGTGATGACCGCCCTTGGGGAGTTGAGCGTGAACAAGTGCGCCGCCGTCCTGTCCGCCGCCATGGCTCTTGCGACCGCGACCGCGGGCGTCGCCAGTTCAGCCTCGGCCGCGACGTTTACGCCGAGCCCCGTCTCGAATTTCACCCTGAGCGGAAGCCTGACGGTCTCGCACCCCCAGGCCACGACCGTCACTTGCTCGGTCGAGATGACGGGCAACATCGACAGCAGCGGCGCCACGGCGGTGATCTCCAACGTCGCCGTCGACCCCGGCGACTGGGCATGCGGCTCTCTGCTGACGGCTAACGGCACGCCCTGGATCGTCCTGCCGACCAGCACCTCTTCGGTCATGATCTGGATGGGCTTCACATCGCCCTGGACCTGTGGCGGCGCCACTGCGGCCAGCTGGACGAACGGCGCGCCCAGCACGGTCACATTCTCGAGCGCGACGGTGCCCGGATCGCCGGGCTGCACCGTTAGCGGCACGCTCACCGCCTCGCACTCAGTGACCATCATGTAGGCTGGGGGCTCAGCTCGCCGCCTTGTCCTCGGTCGCGTACACGGTCGCCAGGCGGAAGAGCTCGTTGCGCACCGGCTCGGGCAGGGCGACGGCGGCTTCCATGAACGGGGCGGCCTCGCGCAGGCTCATGAAGCGGGCGATCAGGCTCTCGCCGCCGCCGGCCACGACGTCGACGCCCTCGAACAGCGCGCCGACCGGCAGCGACAGCGCCCGCGACACCTCGACCAGCTTGGAGGCGCTGATCCGGTTCTCGCCGGTCTCGTACTTCTGGATCTGCTGAAAGGTCAGGCCCAGGGCCGCCCCCAGTTCCTCCTGCGACACGCCGGCCGCGCGGCGATGGGCGCGGATCATCGCGCCGACATGCCGGTCGATCGGGTGCGGAGGAGGCGGGGGCGCCATGACGTCATTTCCGTATACGAAAATCAACGTTTTGGCTTTGCCTCGCGGGCGTCGAAAAAACAAGCGCTTAGGCCGCGGCGGCCGCGCGAATGTTCCGTTCGGTCAAGTTCGTTTCGGCCGATCAGGCCGACAGCACCGCCAGCACCCCCTCGGGAACGCCGTCGCGGCGCACCGTGGCCAGCGCCAGTTCGACCGTTCGCTCAGCCCCGTCCTTGACCAGCAGGGTCACGGGCAGGCGGCCGGGGGCGTCGCCCTGCAGGGCGTGCTCGACGGCCTGGGTCAGGGCGCGGCGCTCGGCCGGGCGGACGATGTCGCTGAGCCGGCAGTCGCGCAGTTCGGCCTCTGAGAAGCCAGTCAGCCGCAGGAAGTCGGCGTCCATCGAGGCCAGCACCCCGCGGATGTTCAGCCGGGCCGTGGCCACGCCGGGCAGCACCGATAGAGCCGTCTCCAGCGCCGCGGCGCGGTCGAGACGGGCGCGCAGGTCGCGTTCCTCGGTGCGGTTGACGAACAGGGCGGCCACGCCGCCGGGATAGGGGAACACCCGCACCCCGAAGCAGCGGCCCGACTGCACGGTCGATTCCGACTCGAACTCCAGCGTCTCGCCCGTACGCAGCACGCGGCGGAACTGCTCGCCGATCAGGGCCTGCACGGGGGCGCTGAACACCTCCGTCCAGGCCAGTCCGACCAGCTGGGCGGCGCTGGCGCCCTTCAGGTCCTCGAACACGGCGTTGACGGCGGTGATCCGCAGGTCGGGATCGAGCGCCACGAACGCCTCGTTGAGGTGGCCCAGTATGGCCGAGCGGGCCGTCTCCGCCGTCTGCAGGGCGGAGTCGTTGTCGAAGCCCGCCGGGCCCTCGGCCAGGCCGGCCGCGGCGTAGTGCTCGGCCGAGATCATCACCACGCGCGGTCGCCCGTGGTGAGTCACGATCACGGGTCCGGACAGGGCCACATCCTGCCACTGGCCGAAATTTCTGCTGATTTCCCCGGCGGTCACCCTGGCCGGTGCGATGTCGCGCGACTTCATGTCACCCTCTCCAGATCCACGCAAAATCCGGACGCTCCGCAATCGCTGAAACAAACTCTCGGAATGGTTGGTTGGTTGCCACTTAAAGTTACCGCCACGCGAGTCTGGGGGCAACGGTGTTATCCCAGCGGCACAACGTCGCAGTACGGCCAAGTTCTCAACTACGCGAACTTCAAATAACGCGGATTTTCCGTGAGAACTCGCCGACAGCCAAGGTCGACTTACGCTCAGGGCGCAACCGAGAGGATGTGCGGAGGCGACCATGGACAAGCAGCAGTTCTTCCAGAGGTTTGGCGCGGATCGGGCGGGCACCGCCCTGGTCGAGTTCGCCCTCGTGTGTCCGATGCTCATCATCCTGGTGGTGGGGATGCTCGGCTGGGGGTCCTACTTCTGGATGGCTCACTCGGTGCAGCAGGTCGCCAACGACGCCGCGCGGGCGGCCGTGGCCGGGCTGACGGGGGCCGAGCGCGCCACGCTGGCCAAGGCCGCCGCGGCCGAGGGCGCCGCCGACTATGCCGGCCTCGACAGCGCCCTGGTGAAGACCACCGTCACCGAGCGTCCCGACCGCACCGTGGTGTCGGTCTCCTACGACGCCTCCAAGACCGTCGTTTTCGCCTTCGACAAGATCGCGCCGATGCCGTCGAGCATGATCACGCGCCAGGCCTCGGTTCGCCTGGGAGGCTACTGAATGATGCGTCATTGGCTTCGCAACCAGGACGGCGGCGTGGCGATCATCGCCGCGGCCGCCCTGACCGGGGGTGTCGGCCTGGCCGCCATGGCCGTCGACCTGGGCTCGGTCTATCTGCAATCGCGCCGCCTGCAGGGCGTGGCCGACCTGGCGGCGCTGGCCGCCGCCGGCGACATCGCCCGCGCCCAGGCCGCCGCCAACGCCACGGTCGAGGTCAACCCGATCGGCGGAACCACGAAGGCCAGCGTCGCCCGGGGCCGCTATGACCCCCGCGCCAAGGGCGGACCCAGCCAGCGCTTCCAGCCGAGCGAGGCCGAGCCGGACGCCGCCCGGGTCACGCTGGAAGGCGAGGCCAACCTCTTCTTCGCCCAGGCCCTGCTGGGCAAGAAGTCGATCCCGATCCGCCGCGAGGCGACCGCCACGCGCGCCGACCTGGCCAGCTTCTCGATCGGCACGCGCCTGGCCAGCCTGGACGCCGGGGTCGCCAACGCCCTGCTGACCGGCCTGACCGGCAGCAAGGTCAGCCTGTCGGTGATGGACTACGACGCCCTGGTCCAGGCCGATGTCGACCTGTTCGACTATCTCGACGCGCTCGACACCAAGCTGGGGATCAACGCCGCCAGCTATGACGACCTGCTGGCCACCAACGTTAAGACCGGCAAGGCCCTGTCGGTGCTGGCCGACGTGCTGAACGCCGCTGGCGACAGCCGCGCGGCCAGCGCCGCCACCGTGCTGGCCTCGGCCACCGCCGCGAGCGAGAGCGTCAAGCTCAGCACCCTGGTCGACCTTGGCCCCTACGGCGGCCAGGACCACGTGGCCGGCGGCTCCAGCGCCGGGATCGGCACCGACGCCATGCAGCTGGCCAACGCCATGCTGATGCTCAGCAACGGCGCGCGGCAGGTGCAGCTGGACCTGGGGACCGCCGTTCCGGGCCTGGCCGACGTCGACGCCTGGCTGGCCATCGGCGAGCCGATGAACAACTCGCCCTACATGACCGTCACCCAGGACAAGTCGGTGGTCATCCGCACCGCCCAGACGCGCCTCTATGTCGAGGCCAAGCTGCTGGGCTCGGGCATCCTGGGCGGCGTGGCGCAGGTCAAGGTGCCGCTGCTGGTCGAGCTGGCCTCGGGCGAGGCCAAGCTGGCCGCGCTGGACTGCAAGGCCCGCACGACCACCCTGGCGGTCAAGCCCAGCGTCGGCTCGCTGACCATCGGCCAGGTCGACACCAGCAAGCTGTCCAACTTCAAGGTCGGCCTGACCCCGACCAAGGGCCGCATCGTCCAGGCGCCGCTGTTCACGGTGGACGGCTCGTCCAAGGTCGACCTGGGCGGCGCGACGTTCCGCAACGTGGTGTTCAGCAGCGCCGACGTGAAGGCCGGCACGGTCAAGACCGTGAAGACCAACGACCTGGTCTCGACCACGGTGGCCACCCTGATCGGCAACCTGTCGCTGGACGTGAACCTGCTGGGCCTGCAGCTGGGCCTGGGCGAGTCTTCGATCCTGGCCGCCCTGAAGCCCGTGCTTTCTGCCGCCGCCGCGCCGCTGGACGTGGCGATCAACCGCCTGACCGCGCTGGTCGGCGTGGGCCTGGGCGAGGCCGACGTGCGCGCCAACGGCATGCGCTGCGGCGCCCCGGCCCTGGTGGCCTGATGATTTCGTACCTCGAGGAAGGAAAGCGTAGTTCAGTCATGTCCAGGAAGTCGTCGCAGCAGGGACCGGTCCAGTCGCAGGGGCAGGGGCAGTCGTGGCCGGGTCTGGGGGATGCGCCCGAGGACGCGCCCGCCGGGCCGTTCGGCCGCCGCGGGGTCTCCGACGCCGAACTCGCCACGCCGTCGGTGCTGCACTCGACCTTCCAGCCGCCCAGCATCCGCGCCCGCCTGCACGTGCTGTGCGCCCTCTACGCCCATACCCCGTCGCCGGCGCGCCGCCTGGAGCTGCTCGACAGCCTGGAGGGCCAGGTGCTGGAACTGGCGCACCTGATGGCGCTGGACCTGCTGAGCAATGGCTGGCGTCCCGAGCCGGGACGCGACGCGGCCTGACCTGTCCCCCGAACCATCCACGGCCAAGCTTAGGTAAACGACGGAAAAACCGTCTAAGCCGACGACCGATTAACCGCGCCATGCGTTGTTGGGGTCATGTCGAGGTTTGATTCAGGCTCGGGGGACGATCGCCGCGCTTCGCCGCGCCTGAACACCAACAGGTCGGGCAAGGTGCTGTGCGGCGCCTTCGCCTGGGACTGCGTGATCAAGGACGTGTCCGACGGCGGCGCCCGCATCCTGATGCTGTCGGGATCGACCCCGCCGACCAACGTGCAGCTGATCGACCTGGTCGGCGGCTTCGCCCACGACGTGAAGGTGGCCTGGCGCAAGGATCGTGAACTGGGCCTGACCTTCCTGCGCAGCCATGACCTGCGCGGCCTGGCCCCGGCCAGCCTGCAGACGGCCAAGCGGATCTGGCTGGCGGCCCAGAGCCGCGCCAGCACCGGCTGAGCATATCCCATAGAAAAAGCCTCGCCTGGGGGGAGGCGAGGCTCTTCTAAGCTTTTACTCGGTGATCGCGAGGATCAGGCGTCGGCGCGGGCGGCTTCCTCGGCCATGGCGCGGACGAGGTCCAGCACCTGGCGGCGGACGCGGCCGCGGTTGATCTTCGGGAACACTTCGGCCAGTTCCAGGCCTTCCGGCGTGGTCAGGAATTCCTGGACGACGCGTTCGGCGTGGTGACCGACTTCATCCTCTTCGGCGCCGCTCATCGGGTCGGCCAGGCCGTCGAAGAAGAAGGAGACCGGCACCTGAAGGGTGCGGGCGATCTCGTACAGTTTCGAAGCGCTGACGCGGTTGGCGCCACGCTCGTACTTTTGGACCTGCTGGAACGTCAGGCCCAGGGAATCGGCCAGTTGCTCCTGGCTCACGCCCAACAGCTTGCGACGCATACGGACTCGACCGCCGACGTGCAGATCGACCGGGTTGGGTCGCCGGCCTTCGGTTTCTTCACTCAACTTTTTCGCCTCCAACGGTTGTTTGTGTAAAATGACACGACCGGGACGTTGGCGATAGCCGAGCTAGGGCAGGTGCGGCGCTACGTCGCTGAGGTGGAGCTTGAGCTCCGCCTAAGCGTTAAGCTGAAACTCCGATTTCTGGCCGCGATCGTTCCAGATCCGTCGAGCCTGGCCGCTGGCGTCGTGCAAGCGGTACAGCGCTTCGGCGGAAAGGGTTTCGTCACGCTCCGAACCCGGAAGAATCTGGGGCGTCATCGCCCGCAGCACCTGACGCTGCACGGCGGCGAGATCGCCGAAAGCCCGCAGGTCGAGTTCGTCGACGTGATAGCCGACCGTCGATTCGATGGCGATCGATTCGCGGACCCGTTGAAGCAATTCTTTCGACAGGAGAATTTCCGAACCGGCGACGACGCCGAACTCGTAGGGGCGCGGCAGGCCGACCAGGCGCGTGTCGATCGGCGAGTTCATGATGCCGGGGTAGAGCGCCATGTCGATCATGCCCACGAAGCGGGTCACGTTGTTGACCAGCGCCAGCTCCATGGCCGCGGCCCAGGCCTCGAACACCCGGGTCCCCCGACCCGGACCCTTCTTGGCGCGATAGGCCTCGGTCGTGAACAGGCGGCTGGCTTCCCAGACGTCGCAGCCCTTCTTGGGCGTCTCGCCGGGAGCGATCAGGTGGGCGAACTTGTCGGCCAGCATGCAGCGGTCGTCGGTGGGCCGCAGGCGCAGGCCGACCTCCAGCTGCATGTCTTCGTCGAAGCCCAGCAGATAGATGGCGCGGGAGTCGTCGTAGTCGTCGACCTCTCCGCCATCGAGCACGACCAGGTCGACCCAGCCGTTCTTCTCGACGCACTGCTTGCGGCGTTCCTCGTGCATGGCCCACAGCTGGGGCCCGTAGAGGTGGCGGTTCTCGCAGGTGATGATGTGGATCATGGCTGTCCCCCGTTCTGGACAGCCCGCATTAGGCGGTATGATCCGCCCAATCGCCGATAGGCCAAACGGCCTATGCGACGCGCCGCCCCAGTCCGTGCGGCCATTACCAATGAGTGGAGGGGGCGCTTCTGTGCGCTGACGCACACCTTGGCGCAAAAGGGCTTCGCCAGGCAACGCGACGCACGCGCCAAGCGATATGTCGAACATCTAACAGATGATCGACACGCATTCAAGGTTGTGAAACTTCATATTCCAGCCTTGCGCGCGTAGGCGCTCAGCCGGCCTTCAGCAGGCCCAGCTCGCCGGCCTTCATCACCGCTTCCTGCCGCTTGACCACGCCCAGGCGCTTCTTGGCGGCTTCGATGTGATGGTGGACGGTGCGGGGCGACAGCTTGAGGATCGCGCCGATCTCCCAGTCGGTCTTGCCGCGGCTGGCCCAGTACAGGCACTCGGCCTGGCGCTCGGAGATCACGCCGTAGTCGGGCTTGTCGTCCTGCATTTCCCAGTGCTTGAGCATGATGGTGCCGAACACCGTGGCCAGGCTCTCGACCACGGCGCGGTTGGCCGGGTCGGTGTCGGGCGCGGCGGTCGACATGCGGATCAGCACCTCGTGGCCGGCCGGGCCGAACACCCGCACCACATAGCCGTCGTTCATGCCGAACTCGGAGGCCTCGCCCCACATGGCCTGGGCGCGCTGGTCGCCCAGGGGCTTGGCGTCGGACCAGGCGAAGGACTTGCTGGATTTCAGCAGCAGCTTGACGCAGGGGTCGTGGACGACGTGGCGCTCGCCCCAGTAGCGGGCGTCCCAGGCCTCGAAGTCCTGGCGCGACAGGGCCGGCGGCTCCTTGCCGTAGCGCTCGGCGTTGACCAGGGTGGCGGCGAAGCGGTCGTAGCCGAAGGCGGACAGGGCGCGCCCGAAATGCGCTTCGACATCGGCCGGCGCATCATAATGCGGCGCCTTGCTCAGGAACTCCCAAGCCTGCTGTTCGGCCGAATTCAACACGAGGCTATCGTCTCCCGCTCCCTCATCAACTTAGAGCTACCCTGGCGATAGCGCCAGTAGCGGCGTCGATGTGTCGCGGGTTTTACTCAAGGCAACACTAGGGACAACTTCCCGTAGTTGCGCTTTCTCAAAAGTTGAGGCGATCGTATACTGACCGGATGGGTCGGTCAGGCGGCTTCCTGCTCGTCCTCGCCGCCCAAGAGGGCGCTCAGCACGATGGCCAGGCGCTCGGGCTTGATCGGCTTTTCGACCACGTCCTGCATGCCGGCGGCCAGATAGACGGCGACGTCCTCGGGGCCGGCGTTGGCGGTCAGGGCGACGATCGGCGCCGCGCCGGCCGGGCCGGACAGCTCGCGGATGGCGCGGGTGGCGGCCACCCCGTCCATGCGCGGCATCTTGATGTCCATCAGGATCAGGTCGAAGCGGCCCGTGCGGGCGGCCTCGACGGCCTCGACGCCGTCGGCGACCTGCTCGGAGGTGCAGTCGAACATCTCGCACAGCGCTTCGGCGACCATGCGGTTGGTGGCGTTGTCGTCGACGATCAGGATGTGGGCCGGGCGGGCCGAGACGCTGATGTCCTCGTCCTGGACGGTTTCGACCTGCGCGGCCGGGGCGGTGAGGGCGAAGCGCAGGGTCAGGCCCGCGCCGCGGTTGGGCTCGGCGCGCACCTGGCCGCCCATCTCGCGCAGCACGCGGTGAGCCAGGGCCATGCCGACGCCCAGAGCCATCTCGGCCCGATCGTCCATGCGGCCTTCGCCCAGCGGGTCGAACACGCGGGCCAGGCGTTCCTCGGCGGTGACCGAGGCGGCGTTGTCGCGCACGTCGCCTTCCAGGCGCAGGCGACCGTCGTCG
This sequence comes from Caulobacter sp. 602-2, assembly GCF_011043625.1. GTDB lineage: Bacteria > Pseudomonadota > Alphaproteobacteria > Caulobacterales > Caulobacteraceae > Caulobacter. The sequence goes on along the minus strand of NZ_JAAKGT010000003.1, from coordinate 34,484 downwards.
AGGCGGGCCCGCAGGCTGGCCTCGATGACGCCGCGGCCGTGGGCCAGGGCGCCGTCGATCAGCGCGTCGAACACCTGCAGCAGGCGAGAGGGATCGACCAGGGCTGCGGCCTCGGGATCGCCGTCGTAGGAGAACAGAAGGGTCGAGCCGCCCTCGGCGGCGCGCGGCGCCCAGCGGGCCTCGACCGCGTCGGCCAGGTCGCGCAGGCGGGTCGGTTCGGGCGACAGCGCCAGGCCGCCGGTGGCGGCGCGGTGCAGGTCCATGGCCCGGCCGAGGATCTCGCTCATGTCGCGGCTGGTGTCGCTGATGGCGCGCACGCAGGCGGCCGCGTCGGGCGCCAGGCGCTGCTGTTCCAGCCGGTCGGTGAAGGCCTGGACGCCGTCCAGGTGCAGGCCGATGTCGTGCGCCATGCGCTCGACCAGGCCCATCGCCTCGCGGGCTTCGCGCTGCTTGCGGCGGTGCGAGGCCAGCAGCGAGGCCAGGCCGCCGACGCCGGCGTAGAGCCCCTCGTCATCGACGGCGACGAAGGCGGTGCGGAAGACGGGAGTGGCGCTCTGAGCCAGGGCGTCGACGAAGACGCCGGGCTCCATCGACACGCGCACGCTGCGCGGGTCGGGGTCCATGATCTCCGAGACGGGGCGTTCGTTCAGGTGCTCGGCGGCGACCAGCATCTGGCCGACGAAGACGTCGCGATAGACCAGGCCGATCGGCGCGCCGTCCTGCGTCACCGCCAGGGCGGCGAGGGCTGGTTCGCTCGCGAAGATCTCCAGCACCATCCTGCAGGTGATGCTTGGGTCGACCGGATCGCGGCGATCGATGAGGCGGGCGAGCGTTTCCATGCGGCCGGGGGCTGGGCGTCGGGGAATTCACAGCTTGGACGACTTGGCCTTGCAGAGTCGTTAAGTCACAGCGCTGAAAGCAAAAGGGGCGGCGGATTTGCATCCGCCGCCCCCCTTCTCGAGCCGATCCGGCCCGATCAGGTTCACCAGGTCTTGGTCAGGCTGACCCCGTAGAGGCGCGGTTCCAGCGTGTAGACATTGGTGAACAGGCCCGAGGTGTCGTCGGTGGTGTAGGCGTCGGTGATCGGCGTCTTGTTCAGCAGGTTCTTCACATAGGCGTCGATCGACAGGCCAAGCTCCGGCTTCTCGATCTTGAGCGTCAGGTTGACGTTCTCCCAGGATTTCAGCCGGTCGTACTCGGTGTTGTAGATGCGGGCGTACTGCTCGCTCTGGCGGTAGTAGTCGCCGCGCACGGTGGCGGCCCAGCCCGACGGCAGGTCGAAGGTGTACTGGGCGCCCAGCGACAGGGTCCAGTGCGGCGAGTTGGGCAGTTCGTTGCCCGACAGGTCGGCCGCGCGGCCGTCGATCGAGGCCCCGGCGGCGTAGTTGTAGAGGCCCGTGCTGTTGGCCAGGGTGTTGGCCGTCAGCGCCACGGTGACGAGGCCGGTGGCCTGGGCCGGGGTGAAGCCTTGCGAGATCAGCGCCCCGGCCAGGGTCGAGGCCCCAGCCGCGGGGCCCCCGGCCGCCGCCAGGATGGTCTGGACCGCCGTGGCCTGGGCCGCGGTCAGGCCCGCGCCGCCCGAGGCGGTGGGCAGGGTGTAGAGGGTGTTGGCCAGGTTGCTGTAGTAGCTGCTGGCGCCCGTGCCGGGACCGGCGCAGGCCAGCGGCAGGGTGCCGCCCAGCCCCGCCCCGATGATCGTGGCCACGCCGGCGGTGGTCAGCACGCAGTTGCTGCCCAGGGCCGCGGTCGGCCGGGCCGCCTTGACCAGGGTCAGGGCCGGGTCGCTCTGGGTGCGGTTCATGACGTCGATCGAGGTGACGCCCTTGCCGATCTCGGTGTTGAGGTAGCCGACATTGGCGTTCAGGCGCAGGCCCTTGACCGGCTGCCACAGGGTTTCCAGCTCGACGCCCCAGACCTTGGCGTCGATGTTCTCGTTGACCGAGGTGCGGTTGACGATCTTCGAGATCTGGTAGCCCTGGTAGTCGTAGTAGAAGCCCGTGGCGTTCAGCAGCAGGCTGCCGCCCAGCAGGGTGTTCTTGGCCCCGATCTCGTAGGCGTTGACGAATTCCGGCTGGTAGGTCGCCGCCACGCCGGCCACGCCGATGGCCCCCGGCGGGTTGGCGCCGCCGCCCTTGTAGCCCTTGGAATAGAAGGCGTAGAGCAGGGTCTCGTCGGTGAACGGCAGGTTGGCCTTGTAGTCGAAGCCCAGGCGGCCGGTCAGTTCCTTGAAGTCCGACTTCTGCTGCGCCGGTGTGCCGGTGATCAGGCCGTAGCCGGGGGCGAGCAGGGCGGTCGAGATGTTGTCCGAGGTCTTCTTGTCGTGGGTCTGGCGCAGGCCGAGGGTGAACTTCAGGTCCTCGCTGGCCTGCCAGTAGACCTCGCCGAACAGCGCCGTGGCCTTCAGGTGATAGGGCGTGCGGTTGTCATAGTAGTTGTGGCCCTCGCCCGTCGGATTGGCTGAGGTGTCGATGCCGATGCAGTTGGCCGTGGTCAGCGGGTTGCAGTTCGGATTGCCGGTGTTCTGGAAGTTCAGCGCCAGGGCCGAGATCGTCAGGCCGTTCGACACCACGTAGTAGTCGGTGGTCCCGCGGTAGTCGAAATAGATGCCGCCGATGTTGAAGTTGACCGGCCCGTCGAAGGCCGACTGCAGGCGGAATTCCTGGCTGATCTGCTTGGCGTTGGATTTCGAGATGTCGTAGGTCAGGAAGGTGTTGGCCGTCCCGGTCTGCGGATCGCTGAAGTTGCCGCCCGGCGTCAGGGCCGTGTTGTTGAACGTGCCCGGCGAGATGTTCCGGAAGTAGTCCTGCTTGGAATAGATGTCGCCCGTGCTGATCGAGCTCAGCGACGTGAAGGTCAGCTGGTCGGTGATGTCGTAGGCGAAGTTGAACTGGTAGACGTCCGAGGTCGACCGGTAGATCGGGTCGAAGCGGGTCTCGATCTCGCGCAGGTCCTTGGTCACCGTGTCGCCGGCGTTCAGGTCGCCGCTGGTGAAGCCCACCAGGTTGCCCAGCACGCCGTACAGCGTGCCCGAGGTGTTGACCGTGCCGTAGGCGGCGTTGCTGTAGAGGCTGGCCGAGGCGCAGCCCTGGGTCAGGTAGCGGCGCGACGTGCCGGTGGCGACGCCGCCGACCGTGGCGGGGCCGTCGTCCTTGGTGCACAGCTGCTTGCCGATGCGGGCGCGGTTGTCGTCTTCCTTGAAGTGCTCCCACATCAGGTTGACGCGCAGACGCTCGTTCGGGTTCACCGCCAGGCTGATGCGGGTGGAATAGAGGTCGCGGTCGTCGACCTTGTGGCCGTTGAAGGTATTGGTGACGAAGCCGTCGCGCTGCACCAGGGCGCCCGCGATGCGCAGGGCCATCTTCTCCTCGACGATCGGGATGTTGACCATCCCGCGCAGCTTCTTGGTGTCGTAGTTGCCGTACTCGGCGCGGCCCAGGGCCTCGAAGCGGTCGGACGGCTTGGCGGTGATGATGTTGACGACGCCGCCGGTGGCGTTGCGGCCGTACAGCGTGCCCTGCGGGCCGCGCAGCACTTCCACCCGCTCGACGTCGTAGAACTCGGCCTCGAACAGGTTGCTGGCCTGGAGGGGCGCGTTGTTGACGTGCACGCCCACGCCGCTGTCGGCCGAGACGCCGACGCCCTTGGAGCCGATGCCGCGGATCTGGAAGTTGAAGCTGTTGGTGAAGTTGCTCTTGCCGAAGCTGACGTTCGGAATGGCCTGCTGCAGGTTGGGGCCGCCGTCGATCTTCTGGGCTTCCAGGCTGTCCTGGCTGAAGGCCGAGACCGCGATCGGCACGTCCTGGAGGGCTTCCTCCTTCTTCTGGGCGGTGACGACCAGTTCCTCGATCACGTTGTCGGAGGCCGGCTTGGCCGGAACCTGAGTCTGGGCGAAGGCCGGGGCGGCCACGGCGGTCAGCACGGCGGCGGAAGCGCCCATGGCCAAGAGGCGCCGCAAGCGCGGGGTCTGCGTCATTCGAAATCCCTCCCTGGACGCGATGACGCCTTGTTGGCGGCCCCTATCCGCGTCCCGTTGTTTCCTCGTCGCCGCACGTTTTCATTGTCGTATCTCCATTGCGGAGATCGGCGCGCAGGTGTCCGGCAGACCTGCTTCGGCTTTGCGAGATTGCATACTTGCGTTCTTTGGCTGTCAACTGGCGGCGCTGTAAGTAAACAGCGATAGGTTACGGCTTTTAACTTTCCGCAACGTCACCCTATTGTTCAAAGTTCGCGTTTTCGCAGAAATTAGAAAAACGGGTGTATCGCCTGACGCAACGTCAGGCGTGGAGACATGCTGAATACAGCGAGGAAATCCGCTCCCCCGCACCGGGTATCTTGGCTCATTCCCGTAAAAGGTACAGCGCAAAACGATGTTTGCTGAGCGCGGCGGCCGTCGCGTGTCCATGCGCCGCCGTTCCAGCCGGGGGCAAGGTCGTGTAGAGGAGCGGGCATGTCCGCATCCCTCACGCCTTCCGCGCCCTCCGGCGCCGCCCTGGTGCTGTTCTCCGGCGGCCAGGACTCCAGCGTCTGCCTGGCCTGGGCGCTCGAGCGCTATGCTCGCGTCGAGACCCTGGGCTTCGACTACGGCCAGCGCCATTCGGTCGAGATGGAGGCCCGCCAGGCCGTCCGTCACCAGGTCGCCGCCCGCTTCCCGCACTGGGCCGATCGCCTGGGCGAGGACCACGTGCTCGACATCAGAAGCTTCGGCGCCGTGGCCCAGTCGGCCCTGACCGCCGACCGCGCCATCGAGATGACCGAGCGGGGCCTGCCGTCGACCTTCGTGCCCGGCCGCAACCTCGTGTTCCTGATCTACGCCGCGGCCCTGGCCGACCGCCGGGGCATCGACGCCCTGGTCGGCGGCATGTGCGAGACCGACTTCTCGGGCTATCCCGACTGCCGCCGCGACACGCTGGACGCCATGCAGAGCGCCATGAACCTGGGCATGGACCGCAACTTCAGCGTCGAGACGCCGCTGATGCACCTGACCAAGGCCCAGACCTGGGCCCTGGCTAAGCAGCTGGGCGGCGAGGATCTGGTCGACCTGATCGTGGTCGAGAGCCACACCTGCTACCAGGGCGAACGCGGCGAGCTGCATCCGTGGGGTCACGGTTGTGGCGAATGCCCCGCCTGCGAGCTGCGCGAGAAGGGCTACGCCGAATGGGACGCGGCCGGGCGCGAGGCGCTGGTCTCGTGACCTATTCCGTCAAGGAGATCTTCCTCACCCTGCAGGGCGAGGGCGGCCAGGCGGGCAAGGCCGCCGTGTTCTGCCGCTTCTCGGGCTGCAACCTGTGGACCGGCCGCGAGCAGGACCGCCACAAGGCCGTCTGCACCTTCTGCGACACCGACTTCGTCGGCACCGACGGCGAGGGCGGGGGCAAGTTCGCCACCGCCGACGCCCTGGCCGCGGCCGTCGAGGCCGCCTGGACCGGCGGTCCGGACGACCGCCTGGTGGTCTGCACCGGCGGCGAGCCGCTGCTGCAGCTGGACGCGGCGATCGTCGAGGCGCTGCACGCGCGCGGCTTCCAGATCGCCATGGAGAGCAACGGCACCCTGCCGGCCATCGACGGCATCGACTGGATCTGCGTCAGCCCCAAGGCCGACGCCCCCGTGGTGCAGACCTCGGGCCAGGAGCTGAAGCTGGTCTTCCCACAGGAAAAGGCCATGCCCGAGCGCTTCGCGGACATGGATTTCGAGCGCTTCTACCTGCAGCCGATGGACGGCCCGGACCGCGACAGGAACACGCAATTGGCCGTCGCCTATTGCCTTGCCCACCCCAAATGGCGTTTAAGCGTCCAGACACACAAGTATCTCGGCCTGCCCTGATGGATAGGGCGCTCGGTTTGGTGACAGGACCGCGCGCTAGAGCCTCCCAGGCCTAGTCATAAAAGAAGTCCATGTCCGAACCCGTCTTCGAGATCACGAAGGCCGCGCATTTCGATGCGGCCCACTACATTGAGCAAGGCCCCGGCGATCACCGCTATCGCCGCCTGCACGGCCACTCGTTCCGCGTCGAGGCCAGCGTCAAGGGCGTCATGCAGCCGGCCGGGTGGGTCGCCGACCTGGAAAGCCTGGACGTCGCGCTCAAGGCCGTCGCCACCGAGCTCGACCATGGGCTGCTCAACGACCGCCCGGGGCTGGAAAGCCCGACCCTGGAGCGCATCTGCCTCTATTTCGCCGAGCGCCTGAAGCCGCAGTTCCCCGGCCTGTCGCGCGTGGTGCTGTCGCGCCCGACCATCGGCGAGAGCTGCGCGCTGACGCTGTAAGGGAAGCTCCCCCTCTGGGGAGGCGGCTGAAGGCCGGCGGGGGGACGTTTTCAGCTTCTGAAACGTCGGTCGATCTCACAACAACTCCCCCCACCGATCGCTTCCCCCAGAGGGGGAGGTTCCTCGTCGCCGCGTTCGTTTATCCCCGACTTTGACGCCGTCGCCCCCTTTCGCGGCGGCGCGGAGTTCGCCACACACGCGGCATGCGCATGATCGGCTACTTCCGGGTCCCGCCCGTTCGGGGCGCGACCTTCGACGGACCCCTGGCGGACAAGCTGACGGCGGCCGGCTGCCAGGCGCTGCACCACGACGCCTGCTACGCCCTGGCGGTGCACAAGCCGGGCCTGGAGGCGGCCATCGCCTCGGCCAGGCCGGGCGACCTGCTGGTGGTTCCCAGCCTGCACGCCTTCGCCGCCCACATCGTCGACCTGCTGCAGGTCATGGGCAAGCTGCAGGCGGCGGGCGTCTATCTGATGAGCCTGGGCGAGGGCATCGACACCCGCATGCCGGGCGGCTTCTTTCCGGTCTGCGCCCAACTTCTGCAGTTCAACGACCAGACCCGCATGGTCCGCACCGCCGAGGAGAAGATCGTGCGCCTGGGCCGCCCGCGTCCCGCGCCGTCCGAGGCGCCGGGCGACGAGGAGCCTGCGTCGGAAGCGGTCGTAGAGTCGCCGCCGGAGGCCTGAGGGCTCTTTTCAGAGAACGCTGGTCGCGATACCCCTCGCGTCACCAACGACCCGGGAGACCCGCCGTGCTCTACGCCATCCTCTGCTACAACGACCAGGATCTGGTCTCGGGCTGGACCAAGGCCGAGGACGAGGCGGTGATGGCCAACCTGTCGGTGGTCCACGACCGGCTGTACGCCGAGGGCAAGCTGGGTCCCGCCGGGCGCCTGGGCTTCACCGGCTCGGCCAAGACCCTGGTCAAGGGCCAGGAGCCGCCGGTGGTGATGGACGGACCCTACGCCGAGACCAAGGAAGCGATGCTGGGCTTCTACATCGTCGACTGCGCCTCGATGGACGAGGCCCTCGACGTGGCCCGCGCTCTGGGCGAGGCCAATCCGACCGGCGCCTACGAAATCCGGCCGCTGTCGCTCTACCTGCAGGGCGTAGCGGTCGGCGACCAGGTCCCGCAGGCGGCGGAGTAGGGGTCAGCGGCCGCGCTGGGCCTTCTTCCACTCGCGGAACTCGCGCTTTTCGCGGTCCTTCTTGCTTTCGCCGGGGATGATCGCCTTGCCGGTTCCGACGGCGACCTTGCCGGCCGTGCCGACCACGGCCCCGGTCGCGCCGACGACGGCGCTTCCGGCCGCTGCGGCCAGGCAGCCCTGGGCGCCGACGGCGATCGCCAGCAGGGCGGGAACGAGAAGCAGGCGGGAAGCGCGCATGAAGAAAACTCGCGGAACGAAGGTCCGCAGGTTCTAGCCGATCAAAGGTTTACGATCTCCGCGACCAGAAGACGCTGTCGTCTGGCCGACAGTTCTTGTGGCGAAAATGCGTCGGCGCAGCTTGCTTAATATTTGTAAACAAAAAAGTCAGGAACGAGTCCGAATGTTCGGCGCTTCTTCTGTCGAAAGGCAGAGACCCGACCGATGCCCCGCCGCGAAGACATGATCAAACAGGAGGCCCAGGCGCTGTGGCGAGAGCTGCACGGCGAGCCGGTCCCCGATCTCAGCGGCGCCGAACTGCTCGACCGGATCTGCGGCGGCCTCGACATCGTCGACTACGACCGCGTCCAGTCGCCTTTCCTGCGATCCTCGATGATCACCCGCCCGGAAGACTGGCGCGAACGCCAGGGGCGGGGATAGGGCTTCCGTGTCCTCCCCCTGAAGGGGGAGGTGGCCCGAAGGGCCGGAGGGGGAAGTGTCCTGTGAGGTTGGAGCGGCTGCTGAAACAGCAATCTCTTCCCCCTCAGTCGGCTTCGCCGACAGCTCCCCCTTCAGGGGGAGCGTTCTGAAGAATGTCCTCAGACCCGCTCGCCGCCGCCGCCCGGCAGGAACGCGCCGCCGCCGGTCTGGGCGCGATGGCGCAGGAAAGCGTCGGCCAGCACGCAGGCGGTCATGGCTTCCACCACCGGCACGCCGCGAATGCCCACGCAGGGGTCGTGGCGGCCCTTGGTGCGCAGGTCGATCTCCTGCCCGGCCTCGTTGAGGGTCTGGCGGGGGATCAGGATCGACGAGGTCGGCTTGAAGGCCACGCGGGCCACCACCGGCTGGCCGGTCGACAGGCCGCCCAGCACGCCGCCGGCGTGGTTGGACAGGAACTCCGGCTCGCCATTGGGGCCAAGACGCATCATGTCGGCGTTGTCCTCGCCGGTCAGGGCGGCGCTGTCGAAGCCCTCGCCGATCTCGACGCCCTTGGCGGCGTTGATCGACATCAGGCCCGCGGCCAGTTCGGCGTCGAGCTTGCCGTACAGCGGCGCGCCCCAGCCGGCCGGCACGCCGGTCGCTTCGACTTCGACGACGGCGCCGGTCGAGGAGCCGGCCTTGCGGATCTTCTCCAGGTGCTCTTCCCACACCGGGATGATCGCCGCGTCGGGCGACCAGTAGGGGTTTTCCTGCGTCTGCGCCCAGTCCCAGTTGGCCCGGTCGATCTTGTACGGACCGATCTGCACCAGCGCCGCGCGCACCGTGACGCCCGGGATCACCAGCCGCGCCACCGCGCCGGCCGCCACCCGCGCGGCGGTCTCGCGCGCCGAGCTGCGCCCGCCGCCGCGATAGTCGCGCACGCCGTACTTGGCGAAGTAGGGATAGTCGGCGTGGCCAGGGCGGAAGGCCTGGGCGATCTCGCCGTAGTCCTTGGAGCGCTGGTCGGTGTTCTCGATCATCAGGCTGATCGGCGTGCCGGTCGTGCGCTGGCCGCCGGTGCGCTCGTCCTCGAACACCCCCGACAGAATGCGCACCGCGTCCGGCTCCTGGCGCTGGGTCACGAACTTGCCGTTGCCCGGGCGACGCTTGTCGAGGAAGCCCTGGATCATCTCGGCCGTCAGCAGGATGCCCGGCGGCACGCCGTCGACGACGCAGCCGAGGGCGGGCCCGTGGCTCTCGCCCCAGGTGGTGACGCGGAACAGGTGACCGAAGGTGTTGTGCGACATGGCGAGGCTTCTAGCCCAAAGGGCGTTTGGGGGCGAGACTTTGCGGGCGGGGAGCGGGCAGGGTGGCGGCGCGCAAGAATTTGCCGCCGCCCGCCGCGGCTACACCCAGTCCGGAACCAGGTCCCGGGCCAGCATCTCGTCATAGGTCGGGCGCTTGCGGATCACGGCGTAGCGGTCGCCGTCGACCAGCACTTCGGGGATCAGCGGGCGGGTGTTGTATTCGCTGGCCATCGCCGAGCCGTAGGCGCCCGCCGACATGAAGGCCACCAGGTCGCCGGGACCGAACGGCGGCAGGGTGCGGTCGCGGGTGAAGGTGTCTCCGGTCTCGCAGACGGGGCCGACCACGTCGTAGACGCTCTCGCCGCTCTTGGGCTGAACGGGGCGGATGTCGTGGAAGGCGTCGTACATGGCCGGACGCACCAGGTCGTTCATGGCCGCGTCGATGACCAGGAACTTGCGGCCTTCCGGACGCTCGTGGACGTGGATCACTTCCGACACCATCACGCCGGCGTTGGCGGCGATGACGCGGCCCGGCTCGAAGGCCAGCTTCACCGGCAGGCCCTTGGTCACCTCGGCGACCATGGCGGCGAAGGCGGCCGGGGGCGGGGGCTCGGGGTGGTTGAAATAGGGCACGCCCAGCCCGCCGCCGAGATCCAGGCGCTCGACCGACAGGCTCTCGCCGATCAGCTTCTCGACCAGGCCCCGCATCTTGGTGAAGGCTTCGCGCATCGGCTCCAGGTCGACGATCTGGCTGCCGATGTGGCAGGCCACGCCGATCGGCTCGAGGGCGGCGTTGTTGCTGGCGTTGGCGTAGAGGCGCGCGGCCTCGGCGAACGAGACGCCGAACTTGTTCTCGGACTTGCCGGTGGCGATCTTGGCGTGACCGCCGGCGGCGACGTCGGGATTGACCCGGAAGGCGATCTTGGCCCGCACGCCCAGCTCGGCGGCGACGCTGGCGATCAGCTCCATCTCAGGCTCGGACTCGACGTTGATCTCGGCGACGCCGACCTTCAGGGCGAAGGCGATCTCGTCGCGCTTCTTGCCCACGCCGGAAAACACGATGCGCTCGCCGGGGATGCCTGCGGCCAGCGCCCGACGGACTTCGCCCTCCGACACGGTGTCGGCGCCGGCGCCCAGGTCGCCCAGCACCTTCAGCACGGCCACGTTCGAATTGGCCTTCACCGCATAGGCCACCAGCGGATCGACGACGCCGGCCTCGACCAGGGCGTCGCGGAACACCGTGAAGTGCCGCTCCAGCGTGGCGCGGGAGTAGACGTAGACGGGCGTGCCGACCTCGGCCGCGATCTTGGCCAGGGGGACGCCTTCGCAGGCCAGGCCCTCGGGGCCGTATTCGAAGTGGTTCACTTAAGGGGCTTTCGGTGTCGGTCGTGCGTCCTTCGAGGCTCGGCTGCGCTTCGCGCCTCAGGATGAGGAACTCAGCACAGGCCCTCCTCATCCCGAGGCGCCCGCGTTAGCGGGCCTCGAAGGACGCAGGGATTGTCAGTTCGGCGTCGAGGACGGGAAGCCGGCGGCGGACGGGCCGCCGAACGGGTCGGACGGCGCGCCGCGCAGCGGGGCCGCGCGGGTCGTGCGGTTGCTGGACGCCGGGTCGACGTTCTCCTGCACGCCGTTGGGGCGGGCCGGCTTGTTGGCCTGGGCCGAGGCCTCGCGACGCTTGGAGGCTTCGGCGGCCTTCTTTTCCGGACCCCACAGCGGCGCGGGGCGCTCCAGCTCGGCCTGCTTGCCGCAGGCGGAGAGGGCGGCGCCGGTCAGGCCCAGGGCGGCGATGGCGAGCAGCGTGGCGGGGCGGATCATGCCAGGGTTTCCTTCCAACGCGCGATCTGGGCGCGCACCTGGGCGGGGGCGGTCCCGCCATAGCTCATGCGGCTGGCCGCCGAGGCGGCCGGGGTGAGGACGGCATAGACCCCGTCGGTGATCCGCGGCTCGATGGCCTGGAACTCGGCCAGGCTCAGCTCGGCCAGATCCACGCCCTTGGTTTCCGCAGCCTTCACGGCCGAGCCTGTCACGTGGTGAGCGTCACGGAAAGGCATGTTCAGTTCGCGCACCAGCCAGTCGGCCAGATCCGTGGCGGTCGAGAAGCCGGCGCCGGCGGCGGCGGCCATCTTCTCGGTGTTCGGCGTCAGGTCGGCGATCATGCCGGCCATGGCCAGCAGGGACAGTTCCAGCGCGTCGAAGGCCTCGAAGGTCGGGACCTTGTCCTCCTGCATGTCCTTCGAATAGGCCAGCGGCAGGCCCTTCATGACCACGGTCAGGGTGGTGAGGCTGCCGAGGATGCGGCCGACCTTGGCGCGGATCAGCTCGGCCGCGTCGGGGTTCTTCTTCTGCGGCATGATCGAGCTGCCGGTCGTGAAGGCGTCGGTCAGCTTGATGAAGCCGAACATCGGCGTCGTCCACAGCACGATCTCCTCGGCCAGGCGCGACAGGTGCGTGGCGGTGATCGAGGCGGCCGACAGGGCTTCCAGTGCGAAATCGCGCGAGGAGACGCTGTCCAGCGAGTTGGCGGTCGGACGGTCGAAGCCCAGCGAGGCGGCGGTCTGGTGGCGGTCGATCGGGAAGGGTGAACCGGCCAGGGCCGCCGCGCCCAGCGGGCATTCGTTCATGCGGGCGCGAGCGTCGCGGAAGCGGCCGGCGTCGCGGCCGAACATCTCGACATAGGCCATCAGGTGGTGGCCGAAGGTCACTGGCTGGGCCGGCTGCAGGTGAGTAAAGCCCGGCATCAGGGCGTCGGCATAGGTCTCGGCCTGGGCCAGCAGGGCCTTCTGGAGGGCTTCCAGCTGGGCGGCCGAACGGTCGGCGGCGTCGCGCACCCACAGGCGGAAGTCGACGGCCACCTGGTCGTTGCGCGAGCGGGCGGTGTGCAGCCGGCCGGCCGTCGGGCCGATCAGCTCGCGCAGCCGCGCCTCGATGTTCATGTGGATGTCTTCGTACTCGTCGCGGAACGGGAAGGTCCCGGTGGTCAGTTCGTCCTCGATCCTGGCCAGGCCTTCGAGGATTTCCTCGCCGTCGCTGCTTGCAATGACGCCCTGGCTGATCAACATCCGCGCGTGGGCGCGGCTGCCCGCCAGGTCCTGCGCCCAAAGGCGCTTGTCGAAGCCGATGGAGACGTTGATCGCCTGCATCAGCTCGGCCGGCTTGGCCGAGAACCTGCCGCCCCACATGGCTTGGCCCTGGCCGTTCGCGGCGGGCGATTTGGAGGCGTTGTCGGTCATATGAGCGAAGTCCAGTCGGGTGGGCCGCAAAAGCGCGACGGTCTGAAATGGGCGATCGGCGCCGTCATGGTCGTCGGCGTCGTCGCGGTCCTATACGTCATCGCCCAGGCTTCGTTCAAACCCGCAGAGCTCGCTGACCTCAAGGAATTCAAGAAGGGGTCTTTAGCCAAGCTGGACGTGCCGGCCCAGCCGCGCGCCGCGCCGACCACCGTGTTCACCGACATGGACAACCAGCCCCACACCCTGGCCGACTTCAAGGGCCAGGTCGTGGTCATGAACCTGTGGGCCACCTGGTGCGGGCCCTGCAAGAAGGAGATGCCCACCCTGGCCAAGCTGGCGGGCACCTACGCCGCCCAGCCGCTGAAGGTGCTGCCGATCAGCGTCGACCGCGACAGCGACGTCAACCTGATCCAGGCCGAGATGGCCGCGAACCGGCCGCTCGTCTCGTTCCGCGACAAGAGCTACAAGATGTCGTTCGACCTGCAGCCGCGCGCCGTCGGCTATCCGACCACGGTGATCTACGACAAGCAGGGGCGCGAGCGGGCCCGCATCGCCGGCGAGGCCGACTGGTCCAGCCCCGAGGCCCGCGGCCTGGTCGAAGCCCTGCTGGCCGAGAAGTGAGCCCCGAGACTCTGGAGCCCATCGCCGACTCGGCCTGGCCTGCCCGGGAGCGCGGGCGCCTGGGCGGCTGGCGGCTCAACGCCACCGACGGCTTCTCGCTGCGTATCAACGCCTGCTGGCCGCTGGGCGAGCCGGACCGCGATCCCGAGGGGGCCATCGACGCGGTCGAGGCCTTCTACGCCGCACGCGGCCTGCCGGTTCGCTTCAAGCTGACCGACGGGGCGACGGCGCCGGCGGATCTGGCCGAGCGGCTGGAGCGGCGCGGCTATGCCTCGCACGGCGAGACGCTGCTGATGACCGGGCAGGTCGCGGGTGGCGCCGACGCCGAGGTGGTGCTGTCGGCCGATCCCGACCCGGCCTTCGAGGCCCTGCTGGTCGCCTCGGCCAAGGGGAACGCCGCCGACGCGCGCGAACGGCTGGAGGCCCTGGGGCGGATTCCCGCGCCGGCCCGGTTCGCCCGCCTGGTCCTGGACGGCCGCACGGCGGCCCTGGGCGCCTGCGCTGTCGACGGCGAGGCCGTGGGGATCTTCGGCATGCGCACGGATCCGGACTTCCGCCGTCGGGGCCTGGCCCGCCGGGTGCTGGACGCGCTGCTGGCCGAGGCGTCCTCGCTGGGGGCGCGGACGGCCTATCTGCAGGTCGAGGAAGCCAACGCGCCCGCCATCGCCCTCTACGCGGCGCGCGGTTTTTCGACCGCCTACCGTTATCGCTACTGGAGCCGGCCCGCCCGCGATTGACGGGGCATGGCTTTTCGGTTGCTCATCGCGGCAGGGGGCGCGGCGAGTGGATGCCGCGCGTTTTCGGGGGAAATCGGTCGTGGATCACGGCAATCAGAAACTGATCGGCTATGGCGTCACGGCGGTGGTGGTGGCCATCGTCTTCGTCCTGCGCTTCCGCTCGATGAGCAAGGAGCGCCGGCTGAAGCTGGAGTTCATGTGGATCCTGCCGGCGGTCATGGTCGTGGCGACCGTGTTCCTGTTCATGCAGTTCACGCCGCACGGAACCGACTGGCTGTGGTTGGCGGCGATCTTCGCGGTGGGCGCGACGATCGGCTGGTGGCGCGGCCGCCTGATCCCGATCGCCATCGACCCGGACACGCACGAGCTCAACACCAGGCCCTCGCCGGCGGCGATCCTGTTCCTGCTGGGCATCTTCGTCGTGCGCTTCGCCCTGAAGACGGTGTTCGAGGCCGAAGCCGAGGCCTGGCACATCAGCGCCGTGCTGCTGACCGACGGCTTCGTGGTGCTGGGCGTGGGCCTGTTCGGCGTCTCGCGCCTGGAGATGGCGCTGCGGGCGATCGGCCTCCTGCGTCAGGCCCGCGCCGCCAAGGCTGCGGCGGCCTAGGGGCAATACCCCTTCATCGTCATCCCGGCTCTGCGGATCGCTGGCGCGGTCCTTCGGCCGGGATGGCGAACTTGGTAAGCTCACCCTCCTCACGTCCGCATGAAAACATCGTTCTCTAACTTGTTTACAAAACAAACTAGTTGATCCATGGTCGCCGCCAACCTCGACGGGAGGGGGAGGCAAGCCATGCATGCGCCGCTCAGCGCTTCGGACAAGTCAGCGAAGATGGCCGTCGGCGACGGCCGCAACGCTCCGGTCGGCGCCCTGCGCGCCTTCGTCACCCTGCTGGTGATCTTTCACCACATGGCGATGACCTATCACCCGTACGCGCCGGCCCCGAAGGCGTTCGACGCCCAGCCGATCCTGTGGACCGCCTTTCCGGTCGTGGATCCGCAGAGGGTGGGGGCGTTCGGGATCCTGACGCTGGTCAACGACATGTTCTTCATGTCGCTGATGTTCTTCATCTCGGGCCTGTTCGTCGCCGACGGCCTGCGAAGCAAGGGCGCGGGCGGCTTCCTGAAGGGGCGGGCCCTGCGCCTGGGGATCCCGTTCGTGATCAGCGCCGCCCTGCTGGCCCCCCTGGCCTACTATCCGGCCTGGCTGCAGTCGGGCGGGGCGCCGTCGCTAGCAGCCTTCGCCAGCGCCTGGACCAGGCTGCCGTTCTGGCCGGCCGGTCCTGCCTGGTTCCTGTGGGTGCTGCTGGCCTTCGGCGCCGTCGCGGCGGGGGCCTACGCCATCGCGCCAGGGCTGCTAGATCGGCTGGCGCGTCTGGGCGCGGGCGCCGAGCGCAAGCCCGCGCGGTTCTTCTGGGGGCTCGTGCTGGTCAGCACCCTGGCCTACCTGCCGCTGTCGATGACCACGCCGTTCGGCCACTGGACCATGATCGGCCCGTTCACGGTCCAGACGGCGCGCATCGGCCACTACCTCGTCTACTTCCTGGCCGGGATAGCCGTCGGCGCGGCGGGCGTCGGCCTTGGCCTGACAGACCCCGGCGGCAAGCTGGCCAAGCGCTGGTGGGCCTGGCAGCTGGCGCCGGTCCTGCCGATCATCGGCGGCGTGGCGACCCTGATCGTGGCCTTTTCGCCCAACCCGCCGCCGCGACCCTTCCTCGACGTCTTCGGCGGCTTGATGTTCACCCTGGCCTGCGCCGCGCTGTCTTTCGCCGCCCTGTCGGCCTTCCTGCGCTTCGTGCGCCGGACGGGGGTCCTGGGCGCCAGTCTGCAGGCCAACGCCTACGGCATGTACCTGCTGCACTACGCCTTCACCTCGTGGCTGGCCTGGTTGCTGCTGCCGCAGGCCTGGGGCGGCCTGGCCAAGGGGGGCCTGGTGTTCGCCGGCGCGGTCGCGCTGAGCTGGCTTTCGACCATCGTCCTGCGCCGCACGCCGCTGTTGGGACGAATCCTGTGACCCTGCATGATGCCGCCGATGGAGCCGCGCCCATGAACGACAAGCTGAAGACGGTGCAGGACGACCTGGCCTTCCTGCGCGGCCTGGCCGAGGGCGGCGCGGACCGGGCCGGCCTGGGCGTCGCCGGCGGCGCGCTCTATGGCGCGGCGGGCCTGCTCTACGGCGTCCAGTGCCTGGTCTACGTCGCTCAGGAGAACGGCCTGGTGAGGCTGGGCGGGCTGGGCAACCTGATCCTGGCCTGGCTGCCGACGGTGATATTCCTGATCCTCATGACGATCGTCATCGTGGTCGAGCGCCGCAAGCCCAAGGCCGGGGTGACCCACCGGGCCATCAACGCCGCCTTCGCGGGCGCGGGCCTGGCCAATCTGGCGCTGATCATCGTCTTCGCGGTCGCGGCCGTGAAGAACCACGACTTCCGCTACTGGCTGTACCATCCGGCGGTGGTGTTCGTGCTGCAGGGCGCGGTCTGGTACGCGGTCTTCGCCCTGCGCAAGCGCGCCTGGATGCTGGCGGTCTCGCTGGGCTGGCTGGCCACGGGCGTGGGCATGGGCCTGCTGGTCGATCGCGCCGGCCTCTATCTGCTGATCGCGACCTTCGGCCTGTTCGCCTTCATGGCCGCGCCCGGCTTCTTCATGATGCGCCAGGCCATGGGCCGGCCCGCGGACCTGGGCGCCTGAGACGACCGTGGCGCCAAGGTTCGACATCAGCGGGCTCGACGACGTCATCCACGGCCGCGTGCGGCTGGGGGTGGTGGCCTATCTGGCCAGCGCCGAGGTGGCCGACTTCACCGAACTGAAGACCCTGCTCGAGGTCACCCAGGGCAATCTCTCCATCCACCTGCGCAAGCTGGAGGAGGCCGGCTATGTCTCGATCGACAAGAGCTTCGTGGGCCGCAAGCCGCTGACCCGCGTGCGCCTGACCGAGACGGGCAGGGCCGCCTTCGCCGGATACCTGCGGGCGATGGGCCAGCTGGTCGAGCAGGCCGGCGGCGCGGACTAGAGGCCCATCTCCGCCAGCAGGTCGCACGGCGTCACGCCGGCGGCGCGCAGTTCGCGCAGGGTCTGGGCCTTGTCGCGCTTGGCGTAGCGCTTGCCGTCGGGCCCCAGCAGCAGGCGGTGGTGGTGATAGGTCGGCGTCGGAAGGCCCAGCAGGGCCTGCAGCAGGCGCTGGATGTGGGCGGCCTCGAACAGGTCCACGCCCCGGATCACGTGGGTGACCCCCTGCAGGGCGTCGTCCAGCACCACGGCCAGATGATAGGCGACGCCGACGTCCTTACGGGCCAGCACGATGTCGCCGGCGGTCTCGGGACGCGCGGCGACCAGGCCGGTCTCGCCGCCCGGGCCGGCGCCCTCCTCGACGAAGGCCAGGTCGGCGAAGCCGCCCAGCGCCGCCTGGGCCGCGTCCAGCGACAGCCGCCAGGCGAAGGCTTCGCCGCGCGAGAGGCGCTCGGCTTCCTCGTCGGCGGGGAGCGGCGCACCGCGATAGGGGACGGCCGGCTCGTGCGGGGCGCGGCCGATGTCCAGCTCCTTGCGGGTCTTGAAGCAACGATAGACGAGACCGCGCTCGCGCAGGGCTTCGATGGCGGCGTGGTAGTCGGCCAGATGCTCGGACTGCCGGCGGACGGGCTGTTCCCAGGCAAGGCCCAGCCAGGCCAGGTCCTCCAGGATCGCCGCCTCGTATTCGGGGCGGCTGCGCGTGGCGTCGATGTCCTCGATCCGCAGCACGAAGCGGCCGCCGGCCTCCTGCGCGGCCTGGAAGGCCGTCAGCGCCGAGAAGGCGTGTCCGCGATGTAGGTAGCCGGTGGGGGAGGGGGCGAAGCGGGTGGTGAAGCTCATTCGCGGGGCGAGATCATCCGCGATCGAACTTGGCGAACATGCCCAGGTGGTCGAACACGGCCTTGAGGAACGCCTCTTCGCCGCCGAGCAGGGCTTTGAGGCTTTCGAACTGCTTGAAGCCGCTCATTTCCGCCAGGCCGTGGCCCGCGCACCAGGCCGCGATGGTGGCCAGCTCCAGGTCGATCTCGGAGACGCCATCGCCGGCGGCGTGGGCGATGGTGTTGCGCACCTGGCAGTAGGCGCCTTCTTCCTTCATCTGGTCGGGAAGGGCGTCCTTGTCGCGCGAGCAGTCGTACATCACGCGATAGAGCGCGGGGTTGTCGCGCGCGAAGGTGACGTAGGCCACGCCCAGGCTGGTCATCCGGCGGCGATCGTCGTCGCTTTCCTGGCGGGCCTTCATCAGGGCTGCGTCGAGCGCCACCCAGCCCTCGTGGGCCACCGCGTCGAGCAGTTGGCCCTTGTCCTTGAAGTGGTGGTAGGGCGCGGCCGGGCTGACGCCGGCCTCGCGCGCCACGGCTCGCAGGGACAGGGCGGCCGGGCCGTCGGTCTCCAGGATCCTGCGGGCGGCCTCGACGAGGGCGCGGCTCAGATCGCCGTGGTGATAGGGGCGGGCTTCGGGCTGGGCGAGAGTCATCGGCGGGCACTCTATCCCTTACGTAGCGAAAATCCATCCAAACAGCGTCAAGATATCTTGACGTCGACAAGATCCGTGTTATCTAAGCGTTGTTCAGATGGATCGGCCATCAAGAGACCGCCACTGAGCCACGCCGGCCGAGGGGGTCGGCGCGCACCAACTGCAAGGATGTGTGTCATGACCAGCCGTAGCTTCGAAGCCTTCGAAGGCCTCTTCGACCGCGTCGCCATCGGTTACTTCCTGGTTGCCGCCGTCGGCGTCGCCGGCGCCGTGCTGGCCATCGCGCTGTAAGGACGAAGATGTCCGATGCGGCCGCCCCGGCCTTGTCCGGGGGCGGCCGCCGGGGTGGCCCGTCCGCCCCCAATCTTGATCTGAGGGCCGCGCTCGGTCATAGCCGAGGCGGCGGAACGACCCGCGACATGCCGGGTTTCCGTCCGATGATCCTGCCGATTTCCTTTTCGCGAGCGCCCCTATGAGCGTGGCCTTCACCAAGGAAGGCGACGCCGAAGCGTTCGCCGCCGACCTTCCCGATCGTCCGATCTCGCAACATCCCAATCTCGTCACGCCCGACGGCATGGCGATGATCGAGGCCGAGTTCGTCGCCGCCCGCGCCGCCTACGCCGCCGCCCAGGCGGCCGGAGGCGTGGCCGACGACCGCACCGCCATGGCCCGCGCCACGCGCGATTTGCGCTATTGGTCGGCTCGCCGCGCCACGGCCCAGCTGGTCGAGCGCGACGCGGGACGGTCCAGCGTGCAGTTCGGCGACACGGTGACCTTCGACCGCGAGGACGGCCGCACCCAGACCTTCCGCATCGTCGGCGAGGACGAGGCCGACCCGGCCAAGGGCTCGGTGTCCTACGTCTCGCCCCTGGCCCGGGGCCTGATGGGCAAGGGCGTGGGCGACACCGCGACGGTGGCCGGCGGCGAGGTCGAGATCGTCTCTATCGGCTGAGGCCTTGCGTCCTTCGAGGCTCGCCTGCGGCTCGCAGCTCAGGATGAGGACCCTGGTCGCACTGACTTCCTCATCCTGAGGCGCCCGCGCCAGCGGGCCTCGAAGGACGCAAGACGCCCTCCGCAAGTTTCGGATTGCCAGCGCGACCCGGCGAGGGCTTCCTCGCCGCCGTGATCTCCGCTTCCGCTCCCACTCCCGGCCTGATCGCCGCCGCCCGCGCCCACCTGGCCGCCGCCGACCCGATGTTCGCCCGCCTGGAGGCGGTGACGCCGGTGTTCGAATGGCGCCTGCGGCCTGGCGGCTTTCCGGGCCTGGCCCGGATGATCGTCGAGCAGCAGATCTCGGTGGCGGCCGCCGCGGCGATCTGGGCGCGGGTTCAAGCGGGCCTGCCCGAGCTGACGCCCCAGGCCGTCATGGCGCTGGACGACCCGGCGCTGCAGGGCCTTGGCCTGTCGCGGCCCAAGGTGCGCTATCTGCGCGAGATCGCCGGCGCGCACCTGTCCGGCGCCTGCGACTTCGATGCGCTTAAGGCCATGCCCGACGCCCAGGCCGTCGCCGCCCTCGTGGCCATCAAGGGGATCGGGCGGTGGACCGCCGAGACCTTCCTGATGTTCTGCGAGGGGCGCATCGACGTCTTTCCCGGCGGCGACATCGCCCTGCAGGAGGCCATGCGCTGGGCCGACGGCCAGGACGCGCGTCCCAGCGAGAAGGCGGCCTATGTCCGGGCCGAGGCTTGGAAGCCCTATCGCGGGGTAGCGGCGCACCTTCTGTGGGCCTGCTACGGCGGCGTTCGGCGCGGAGAGATAGCACTCCAGCCCGTCGGCTGAACTTTCACAAGCTTCGTCTTGGTTCTGTCGCCGATTGGGATCATCCTTTCTGTGCGTCCGGGAATGAATGGCGATTCCCTGATTTGCGTAGGAAGGAGGCCCGTCTTCAGTCCGACCGCGTACCAGCTCCATAGGGACCTTTCGGGTCCCGGATTCGGGAGGCCCTGATGCAGGTCCTGACCCGTCCCCCGTCCGGCATGCCGGCTCTCGTTCTCAACGCCGACTACCGGCCCTTGAGCTATTATCCGCTGTCCCTCTGGCCATGGCAGGAGGTGATCAAGGCGGTGTTCCTCGACCGCGTCGACGTGGTCTCGACCTACGACCACGTGGTCCACTCGCCGTCCTTCGAGATGAAGCTGCCCAGCGTGGTGTCGCTGAAGCAGTACGTGCCGCAGGAGCGGCCGCCGGCCTTCACCCGCTTCAACCTGTTCCTGCGCGACAGCTTCAGCTGCCAGTACTGCGGCTCGCCCGAGGACCTGACCTTCGATCACGTCATCCCCCGCTCGCGCGGCGGGCGCACCACGTGGGAGAACATCGTCACCGCCTGCGCGCCCTGCAACCTGACCAAGGGCGGTCGCACCCCGCGCGAAGCGGGCATGCACCCCTTCCACACCGCGCGGCGTCCCTCGATGCACGAGCTCCAGGATCGCGGCCGCAGGTTCCCGCCCGGGCACCTGCACGAAAGCTGGCTCGACTACCTCTACTGGGACATCGAGCTGGAATCCTGACGGTGCAAAAGCAAAGGGCCGCCCGGAGGGGCGGCCCTTCTTCATTCCGGGTCCGCCCCGGGCCTAGTTGCCCGCCGGGGTCGGGGACGCCGCCGGGGTCGCGGCCGGAGCCGGAGCGGGGGCGGCGGCCTTTTCGGCCGGAGCGGGGGTCGCGCCGGTCGCGGGCTGGGCGGTCTTGATCGGCTCCAGCTTCACGAAGGCCGGATTGGGCACCAGGTCCTGCGACGCGCCCGAGAAGGCGTCGACGCCCAGGCCGATGACGCCGCCGACAAGCACGTTGCCGGCGACGCCGGCCGCCCCGGCGCCCGCGGTCTTGTGCGTGACGGTGATCTTGGCCGGCTCGTAGCCGGGCTTGGTCACCGTCGCCACGAACTGGCTCTTGCGCTTCATGCGGATGGCGCACGGCGTGGCTTCGCAGAAATGGCCGTTGGTCGTCTCGACGCGCGCCCCGCCCGGATCGCTACTGACTTCCCACGCGTCGCTGGATCCGCGCGTCACCGTCGCGCACGCGGAAAGGCTCAGGCAGCCGACGGCCGCCAGGATCAACTTCTTCAATTGGTGCTCCCCCGAGCAAGATGATCGCGGAACGCGATCAAGTTCGCTCTTACCTCATTCCGCTCGCGCGAGGGAAGAGGTCTCGCGCGATTGCGCGGATCGGGCGATTGGGGGCGGGGTGATCAGTCCCGGAAATAGCCGCGACGCTTGCCGCGCCCGCGCAGCCGGCGGCGCAGGCGGGGTTCGACGCTGGGCCAGACCAGCAGCGCCAGCAGGGCCAGGATGACCAAGGTGGGGAACAGCGGTGACATGAGCCCAAGAACGCGTTCGACGAGGGAAGGCTTCCACCGTTTCGCGATTTTGCGCTGCAAACAAGGACAAAGTTTCGCGCGCGCCACAATAACCGTCGATCAGGGCGCTCGTCACGAAAACGCCTTGTTCGCAAGGCTGACGGCCTAGTTTCCAGCGAGGCGGAAAGGCCGTCACTGGACGGCTGTTCTTGTGCTGCATTGCAGCATGCGCCGCCTGGGCCGGCTCTGCGTCCCGTCTTTATGCGGCGCTTATGCGGCCCATACGTCTCCCGAATGGAGCCCTTACGCGGCTCCGTGGTCCCTTCCGCGCCAACCCGGAAGGAGGCCGACATGGCTGACATCGTTTTTCTGGCGCTGGGCGGAGGGCTGTTTGCGCTCTTCGGCCTGTTCGCCGTCGCATTGAGGCGCGCATGACCCTGTTCGTGAACGCGCTGTGGGGGGCCGGGGCGATCGTCGTCGCGGCCTACATGGTCACGGCCCTGATGCGGCCGGACCGGTTCTGACGATCCTCGGATAACCTCAAATGAACTGGCAAGGATGGGCGGAGATCGCCCTGACGCTTGGCCTGGCGGTCGGCTTGGGCTGGCCGCTGGGCGTGTACATGTCGCGCGTCTGGAACGGCGAACGCACCTGGCTCGACCCGGTGCTGGCCCCGGTCGAGCGTCTCTTCTACGCGGCCGGCGGCATCGACCCGCGCAAGGGCCAGAGCTGGATCGGCTATGCCGGCGCGCTCCTGGCCTTCAACGCCGTCGGCTTCTTCCTGGTCTATGGCGTGCTGCGCCTGCAGGGCGTGCTGCCGCTGAACCCGCAAGGGTTCGCAGGCCTGTCGCCGCACCTGGCGTTCAACACCGCCGTCAGCTTCGTGACCAACACCAACTGGCAGAGCTATGGCGGCGAGACCACCATGTCGACGCTCAGCCAGATGCTGGTGCTGACGGTGCAGAACTTCGTCTCGGCCGCCACCGGCGCCGCCATCGCCGCGGCTCTGGCCCGCGGCTTCATCGCCAACAAGGGCGAGGATGTCGGCAACTTCTGGAGCGACGTGATCCGCACCACGCTGTGGGTGCTGCTGCCGCTGTGCGTGGTGGTGGCCATCGTGCTGGTGGCCCTGGGCGTGCCCCAGACCCTGGCCGCCGGCGTCACGGCTCACACGCTCGAAGGCGGCGAGCAGAAGATCTCGCTGTTCGCCACCGCCAGCCAGCTGGCGGTCAAGCAGCTGGGTATCAACGGCGGCGGCATCTTCAACGTCAACTCGGCTCACCCGTTCGAGAACCCCACGCCGCTGACCAACCTGATCACGGCCGTGTCGATCAACGTGCTGGGCTGGGCGGCGTTCTTCGCCTTCGGCCGCAGCGTGCTGGCCAAGAAGGACGTGCGCGCCCTCGTCATCGCCGCCGCGGTGCTGCTGAGCGCCGGCGCGGCGAGCATCTACGCCACCGAGACGCAGGCTCCGCCGGCCCAGGTCGCCGCCCATGTCGACACCTCGGTGAACATGGAAGGCAAGGAGGTCCGCTTCGGCGCGCCCTCGACCGCCGCCTGGGCGGCCATGACCACCGGGGCCTCCAACGGCTCGGTCAACGGCATGCACTCCAGCCTGATGCCGCTGGGTGGCGGGGTGACGATGTTCCTGATGCAGCTGGGCGAGATCCTGCCCGGCGGCATCGGCTCGGGGATCGCCATCATGGTCGTCATGGCCCTGCTGGCGGTGTTCGTCGCCGGCTTGATGGTGGGCCGCACGCCCGAGTACCTGGGCAAGAAGATCGAGGCCCGCGAGATCCAGTTCGCCATGCTGGCCGTGCTGGTGATCCCGCTGTTCATGCTGGGCTTCGCCGCCCTGGCCGCGATCCTGCCCGAGGCGCTGAAGGGCCTGATGCACGCCGGTCCCCACGGCCTGTCGGAGATCCTCTACGCCTACGTCTCGACCACGGCCAACAACGGCTCGGCCTTCGGCGGCCTGACGGCTAACGCCCCCTGGTGGAACACCACCTTGGGCGTGGCGATGATGTTCGGGCGGTTTGCTCCCATCGTCGCGGTGCTGGCCATCGCCGGCGCCCTGGCGGCCAAGCCCAAGCTCGCCCCGACGGCCGGCGCCATGCCGACCCACGGCGGCCTCTTCGTCGGCCTCCTGATCGGGGTGATCCTGATCCTCGGCGGCCTGCAGTTCTTCCCCGCTCTGGCGCTGGGACCGATCGTCGAGCACTTCCAGGCGCTCGCCTTCGTCGCCGGCCGCTGATCGAAAGCGCACTTCCATGACCACCTACGACATCGAGGCGGGCGAGGGCGGACGGCGTAAAGCCGCCAGCCTCGCCGGCGGCCTCTCGACCCCGATCCTGGCCCGCGCGGCCAAGGACGCCTTCCTCAAGCTCGACCCGCGCAAGCTGACCGGCAATCCGGTGATCTTCGCAACCTGGATCGTGGCGCTGCTGTCGACGGTCTCGGCCGTCGCCGCCATCGCCGCCCAGCAGTCGGCCGGCTTCGCCGTGCAGGTCTCGCTGTGGCTCTGGGCCACCGTGCTCTTCGCCAACCTGGCCGAGAGCGTGGCCGAGGGCCGCGGCAAGGCCGCCGCCGACAGCCTGCGGGCCGCCCGCGTCACCACCAAGGCCAAGCTGATCATCGACGAGCAGGCCGGCACGATCATCCCGACCCCGGCCCACAAGCTGGTTCCCGGCGAACTGGTGCTGGTCGAGGCCGGCGACGTGGTCCCCACCGACGGCGAGATCGTCGAGGGCATGGCCAGCGTCAACGAAGCGGCCATCACCGGCGAAAGCGCGCCGGTGATCCGCGAGAGCGGCGGCGACCGCTCGGCCGTGACCGGCGGCACCACCGTCGTCTCCGACTGGATCAAGGTGCGGGTCACCGCCGCGCCGGGCTCGACCTTCCTCGACCGCATGATCGCCATGGTCGAGGGCGCCGACCGCCGCAAGACGCCCAACGAGATCGCGCTGGCCGTGCTGCTGGCGGGCCTGACCCTGATCTTCCTGATCGCGGTGGTCACCCTGCTGGGCCTGGGCAAGTTCTCGGGCGTCGCCCTGGATCCGCTGGTGCTGGGCGCGCTGTTCATCACCCTGATCCCGACGACCATCGGCGGGCTTCTGTCGGCCGTCGGCATCGCCGGCATGGACCGCCTGCTGAAGGTCAACGTGCTGGCCACCTCGGGCCGCGCGGTGGAAGCGGCCGGCGACGTCGACACCCTGCTGCTCGACAAGACCGGCACCATCACCTTCGGCAACCGCATGGCCACCGAAGTGATCGCCGCCCCCGGCGTGCGTCCCGACGCGGCCCTGCGCGCCGCCGTCATGGCCTCGCTGGCCGACGAGACGCCCGAAGGCCGCTCGATCGTCGAGCTGGGCCGCCAGCAGGGCCTGGCTCTGGAGGCGCCGGCCGGCGCGACCGCCATCCCGTTCAGCGCGACCACGCGCCAGTCGGGCCTGGATGTCGACGGCCGCTCGTGGCGCAAGGGCGCGGTGGACGCTGTCTATCGCAGCCTGGCCATCGATCCCAAGCGCATCCCCGGCGAGGTGATGGCCGCCGTCGACCGTATCGCCCGCTCGGGCGGCACGCCCCTGGCGGTCAGCGAGGACGGCGTCCTGGTCGGCGTCATCCACCTGAAGGACGTCGTCAAACCCGGCGTGAAGGCCAGGTTCGCGGACCTCCGCCGCATGGGCCTGCGCACGGTGATGATCACCGGCGACAACCCGGTGACGGCCGCGGCGATCGCCTCGGAAGCTGGCGTCGATGACTTCCTCGCCGAAGCCACCCCCGAGGACAAGCTGCGCCTGATCCGCGCCGAGCAGGCCAAGGGTCGCCTGGTGGCCATGTGCGGCGACGGCGCCAACGACGCGCCCGCACTCGCCCAGGCCGATGTCGGCGTGGCCATGCAGACCGGCGCCCAGGCCGCCCGCGAGGCCGGCAACATGGTCGACCTCGACAGCGACCCGACCAAGGTCATCGAGATCGTCGAGGTCGGCAAGCAGATGCTGATCACCCGCGGCGCGCTGACGACGTTCTCGATCGCCAACGACGTGGCCAAGTACTTCGCCATCATCCCGGCGATGTTCGTGGTCGCCCTGCCGGCTCTAGGCGGGTTGAACATCATGGGCCTGCACAGCCCGCAGAGCGCGATCCTGTCGGCGGTGATCTTCAACGCCCTGGTGATCGTCGCCCTGATCCCGCTGGCCCTGAAAGGCGTGAAGTACCGGGCCATCGGCGCCGGCAAGCTCTTGTCGCGCAACCTGCTGATCTACGGCGTCGGCGGCCTGGTGGCTCCGTTCGTCGGCATCAAGCTCATCGACATGGCCGTCTCCGCCCTGGGGCTGGCCTGATGAAACGCCCGATCGCTCCGGGCTCGATCGCCCCAGGTTCGATTTTAAGGGATCTGGTCTTCGGCCTCGTGGCGATCGGGATCGTCTGCCTGGCGGCCAATCTCGGCGGCCAGTGATTTCTCCTCCTCGAAAGACGACAATTCAAATGCGCAAGTTCGCGTTTCTCGTGATCACCGCCTCGACCCTCGCCGCCACCGCCGCCTGGGCGGACGAGGCCCCGATCTGCACCGACCGCCCCACCAAGGCCAACAGCACCTGCTCGGTCCCCAAGGGCGCCTGGCAGGTCGAGGCCGACGGCGTGAACTGGACCCAGGTGAAGGCCTCGGGGCTCAAGGCCGAGACGACCGCCGTGGCCGCCACGACCCTCAAGTACGGCCTTTCCGACACCAGCGACCTTCAGGTGACCTGGACGCCCTATCTGCAGGCCCGCGTGAAGGGGCCGGGGCTCGACGACAAGACCGACGGCGTCGGCGACGTGTGGATCCGGTACAAGACCCGCGTCCATTCCGGCGACAAGGTCACCGTCGCCCTGCTGCCCTACGTGAAGATCCCGACGGCGGCCAAGGGCCTGGGCAACGACGAGGTGGAGGGCGGCGTGGCCGCGCCGATCAGCATCGCGCTTTCGGGCGCCACCCTGACCTTCGGGCCGCAGGTCGATCTGCTGCTCGACGCCGACGGCGACGGCCGCCACGCGGCGGTGACCAACGTCGTCAACCTGGCCCGTCCGGTCACCGATCGCCTCTCCCTCGTCGGCGAACTGTGGACCAGCACCAATTTCGACCCCGCCGACACGGTGACCCAGGTCTCGGCCGACGTCGCCGCCGCCTATCTCGTCGCGCCGACCCTGCAACTGGACGCCGGCGCCAATTTCGGATTGAACCGCGACACCCCCGACGCGCAACTGTACGTCGGCGTCTCGAAGCGGTTCTAGGAAAGGAGCTGGAAGGTCATGATCTCGCACCTTCGCCCGGCCCTCGTTTCGATGGGCCTCTTCACCATCCTGCTGGGCCTGGCCTATCCGCTGGCGATCACCGGCGTGGCCCAGGCCGCGTTCCCGGCGCAGGCGGGCGGCTCGCTCGTCCGCGACGCGCACGGACAGGTCGTCGGCTCGGAACTGATCGGCCAGGTCTTCACCAAGCCGGGCTACCTGCATGGCCGTCCGTCGGCGGCGGGGAACGGCTATGACGCCTCGGCGTCCAGCGGTTCCAACATGGGTCCGCTGAACGACAAGCTGATCGAGCGCGAGAAGACCGACGCCGACGCTCTGAGGGCCGAGTTTCCCGGCGCGGTCATTCCGGCCGACGCGGTCACGACGTCCGGCTCGGGCCTGGATCCGGACATCTCGCCGGCCTATGCCCGCTTGCAGGCGTCCCGCATCGCCGCCGCCCGCAACGCGCCGCGCGGCGAGGTGCTGGGGATGATCGACGCGGCCGTCAAGCCGCCGCTGCTGGGCTTCGTCGGCCAGCCGCGGGTCAACGTGCTGGACGTCAACCGGGCGCTCGACGCGCGCTTCCCGATGGTCGGCTAGTCGTTGGCGGGCGACCCCTCCGCATACCCCGAAAGGGGCCGCCCCGACCCCGAGGCGCTTCTGGCGGCCGCCAACAAGGCCCGCCGGGGGCGCCTCAAGGTGTTCCTGGGCATGGCGCCGGGCGTGGGCAAGACCTACGAGATGCTGCGCGCCGCCCGCCGTCGCAAGGCCGAGGGCCAGGACGTGCTGGTCGGCGTGGTCGAGACCCACGGCCGCCGCGAGACCGAGAGCCTGCTGCGCGGCCTCGACGTGTTACCCCGCCGCCCCGTGGAAAACCGGGGGCGCAGCTATCTGGAGTTCGACCTCGACGCGGCGCTGGAGCGGCGGCCCAAGCTGCTGCTGGTCGACGAGTACGCCCACTCCAACGCGCCCGGCTCGCGCCACCCCAAGCGCTGGCAGGACGTCGAGGAGATCCTGGCCGCGGGCGTCGACGTCTGGACCACGCTGAACGTCCAGCACCTGGAGAGCCTGGTCGACGTCGTCCTGCGCATCACCGGCTCGCGCCAGCGCGAGACCGTGCCCGACAGCGCGCTGGCGCGGGCGGACGACATCGAGCTGATCGACATCACCCCCGACGAGCTGCGCGAGCGGATGGCGGCGGGCAAGGTCTATGTCCCCGAGACCGCGCGGCTGGCCTCGGAGAACTTCTTCAAGGTCGAAAACCTCACGGCGCTGCGCGAATTGGCCCTGCGCCGCGCGGCCCAGACCGTCGACGACCAGCTGGTCGCGGCGATGCGCGAGAAGGGCGTCGAGGGGCCGTGGGCGGCGGGCGAGCGGATCCTCGTCCTGGCCGGCGGCGACGGCATGGCGGCGGGCCTCGTGCGCGCCGGCCGCCGACTGTCGGACATGATGATGGACGCGCCGTGGACCGTGGCCCATGTCGAGCGTCCCGACCGTCCGCCGCCGCCCGAGGCCGCCGCCGCCCGCACCCGCGAGGCGCTGAAGCTGGCCGAGCAACTGGGCGGCTCCACCGTCGTGCTGACCGGGGCCGACGTGGTCGCCACGGTCATGGCCTGGGCCCGGCGCAACAACGTCACCCAGATCGTCATCGGCAAATCGAAGGATTCCCGATGGCGCGAGCTGACCGGCCGCTCGCTGGCGACGGCTCTGCTGCGCGAGGCGCACGGCCAGGCGATCCACGTGGTCACCGGCGCCGGCGGCGAGGGGGCGGCCGAGGCGCCCGCGCCCAGGCCGCGCCGCTTCGACTGGCCCGCCTACCTGACCGGCGGCGGCTTCGTGGCCGCCGCCAGCCTGGTCGCCTGGGCGCTGGACACCGCCTTCGACCGGGTGGAGCTGGGGATGATCTACCTGGCCGCCGTGCTGGCGGCGGGGGTCATGCACGGCCTGCGCCCGGCCCTGGCGGCGGCGACGGGGGCCTTCCTCGTCTACAACTACTTCTTCCTGGCGCCGCGCTACAGCCTGGCCATCGGCTCGCCGACCGACGTGCTGACCCTGATCGTGTTCTGGGCCGTGGCCCTGGCCACGGGTGGGCTGGCGGGGCGGGTGCGCGACCAGGCCTTGGGCTCGCAGCGGCGCGCGGCCAGCGTGACCAGCCTGCTGGCCGCCAGCCGCACCCTGTCGGCCGCGTCGGGCAAGGCGGCGGTGGCCAAGGCGCTGGCCGAACAGGCGGCCGCCGCCTCCGGCGCGCGGGCGGTAGTGTTCCTGCCCGAGGACGGCGAGCTGGCGCCGGCGGCGGGGGCGCCGGATGTGGCCGATCTTGGAACCGCCCCGATGGCCGCCGCCCGCTGGGCCTGGGAGAAGGGCGAGCCCGCCGGAGCCGGCACCGGCACCCTGCCGCAGGCCGCCTGGACCTTCTGGCCGCTGGAGGGGTTGGGCGCCCGCGCCGGCGTCGCCGGGATCGAGGCCGGCGCCCTGGCGTCAGGATCGGACGAGGAGCGCCTGCTGCTGGCCCTGCTCGACCAGGGCGCGGTGGCCCTGCAGCGCGCCGAACTGGCGGCCGGGGCTGTCGAGGCCGAGGCCCTGCGCCGCTCCGACCGCTTCCGCAACGCCCTGCTGAACTCCATCAGCCATGACCTGCGCACGCCGCTGACCACGGTGCTGGGCGCGGCCACCACCCTGATCGACTACGGCGACAAGCTGTCGCCGCCGGGGCGCGCCGATCTCGCCCTCGGCATCAAGGAAGAGGCCGAGCGCCTCAACGGCTATGTCGCCAACCTTCTGGACATGACCCGCATCGAGGGCGGCGGGCTGAAGCTGCGCACCGACTGGATCGACGTGCGCGACGTGCTGGCGGCCGCCGCCGACCGGGTAGCCCGCCGCCTGGAGGGCCGGGTGCTGACGCGCGACTTCCCCGAGACGCTCAGTCTCGTCCAGGCCGACCCCAGCCTGCTGGAGCAGGTGGCGGTCAACATCCTGGAGAACGCCATCGCCTACAGCCCGCCCGGCGCGCGGATCGAGGTCGCCGCCTACGAGGACCGCGCCCACGTCGTCATCAGCATCGAGGACGAGGGCAGGGGCATTCCGCCGGCCGACCTCGTGCGGGTGTTCGAGAAGTTCCGCCGCCTGCAGGATCCCAGCGACCGCTCGCCGAACGCCAGCCAGGGCGTGGGGCTGGGGCTGGCGATCGCCAAGGGCTTCGTCGAGGCCATGGGCGGCCGCATCGCCGCCGCCAGCCCGATCCACGACGGCAAGGGCACGCGGATGCTGATCAGCCTGCCCAAGGGCGTCGCCACCCCGCACCATCTGCTATGAGCGGTTCATGAGCGCGCTTCGCCCCCGCATCCTGGTCATCGACGACGAGCCGCAGATCCACCGGTTCCTCGGCCCCGCGCTGGACGCGGCCGGTTACGACCCGCTGCGCGCCGACGGCGGCCAGGAGGGCCTGCGCGGCATCGCCCTGTGGTCTCCCGACGCGGTGGTGCTGGACCTTGGTCTGCCCGACATGGACGGCAAGGAGGTGCTGGAGAAGGCCCGCGCCTTCTACGACGGCCCGATCCTGATCTTGTCGGCCCGCGACCGCGAGATCGAGAAGATCGAGGCGCTGGACCGGGGCGCCAACGACTATGT
The DNA here is from genome assembly GCF_011043625.1 of Caulobacter sp. 602-2. Taxonomy (GTDB): domain Bacteria; phylum Pseudomonadota; class Alphaproteobacteria; order Caulobacterales; family Caulobacteraceae; genus Caulobacter. Next base: position 3,873 of record NZ_JAAKGT010000003.1, on the reverse strand, counting down.
CGAAAAGCCGTTCGGCGTGGGCGAGCTGCTGGCCCGGCTGCGCGTGGCCCTGCGCCAGAAGGCGGCCACCCAGGCGCCGGTCGGCCCTATCCGGGCCGGGGCGGTGGAGCTGGATCTCGAAAAGCGCCTGGTCACCCGCGACGGGGCGGTGGTGAAGGTCTCGCCGCGCGAATACGAGGTGCTGGCGCGCCTGGCGCTGGGCCGCGGCAAGGTGCTGACCCACAAGGAACTGCTGACCTCGGTCTGGGGCCCCGCCCACATGCACGACACCCAGTACCTGCGGGTGTTCGTCGGCCAGCTGCGCCAGAAGCTCGAGGCCGACCCGGCCCATCCGAAAATCCTGCTGACCGAACCGGGGGTCGGCTACCGCTTCATCGGGGACTGAGGGGGGTCTCTCAGGCTGCCGCCGTTCTCGCCGACAGGGTATTTATCGACGAAAGCCGAGACTTGCTCGCGGCGGCGACTTGATGGTCTGGATTGTGCGGCCAAACCAAATTCGGTTCGCGATCCATTGCGGCCATTGGAAGTTTGCGCGACCATTCGTCTTTAGGTCGAGCTGAGTGGTCATGCGATCGAAAGGTTCCCGACGAGGATTGGGCCCGAACTATACGGATCGCACGCTCGACCAGGTTGCTGCTCCCTACGATTGGCCGGCAGAGAAACAGTTCGTCAGCGTCGATAGCCGCGACAGCGATGGCGATATTTTGCTTCACCGAGCCGCTCATGGAGGGAGCGTTGAAGATGTCTGGGACCTGCTGCGCTTGGGAAGCGACATCAACGCCAAAGGCGATCTGGGGCATACGCCACTCCACTACGCGGCGATGGCGGGCCATCGATCCGCGACGATCGCGCTACTCGCAGCGGGAGCCTCAGACGGACTTCGCAACGAATGGGGCCAGACGCCCTCCGAAGCCGCAGACGTCGGCGGACACCACGAGCTAGCTTCGACCATACGGGACCATCAAAAGTGAAGAGGAGCTAGCTTCCTGCGATGAGCAAACCCCGCATAACCATGACCATTTCGGATGATGGCTCGTTCTTCGAGCTATTTCTCAACGAAGCGGGGCGCTCGAAGCTGATCCGCGAATTGCAGGCGCTCAACGAGACCGATGAGCATCTCCATCTCGACCCGGATGGGATTGGGGACATCATTATGTCTACCAAGGCCTACGGTGATGGGCAGACGGTGATCGGCTACGGGAAGATCTATCTGCGGAAGGACGAGTGGGATGCAGAGCATTACCCTCATGTCTTGGTCTCAGACGAATAGGTTATGCCCAGCATCGAGCTCATCGTTGAGGCTGACGAGCCCGCACTGTTCTTTTCGTCAGTGAGTGTGGCCGAGTCCTATCTTGAAGCCATTGATGTCCGAGATGGCGTCTACCCCGCCGCCTATGGGCCTGATGGGCAAGTCTTCAAGCTGGAAGCAATAGGCGACCGAGTGCGTATCACCTCCGTAGAATGTCCAAAGGCGCCCCACGATCTACGAGCGCTTCTGCTTCGCTATCTCTCCGCCGCTCAGGCGCACGCTGTCGACGGTACGGAAACCCTTTCAGTCCTTCTGGCGAGATGCGGGACGGCAGCGATCTGACGCCCGCAAACCACCCTCAGTGGGCGCCTAGTCTGTCTGCTTTCGAGAGCCCGCCGCCGCCTCGCTGACCTTCGCCAGCAGGGCGGCGATGTCGATCGGCTTGGCCACGTGGCCGTCCATGCCGGCCTCCAGGCAGGCGGCGATCTCGGAAGGCAGGGCGTTGGCGGTCAGGGCCAGGATCGGCACGCCGCCGGCCGGCGGAGGCAGGGCGCGGATCGCCCGCGTGGCCGCAAGGCCGTCCATCCCCGGCATGCGCACGTCCATCAGCACCACGTCGAAGGCGCCGTCGCGGACGGCCGCCACGCCCGTCGCGCCGTCGGCCGCGCCGCTCACCAGGTGGCCGGCCGAGCCCAGCACCGCCTCGGCCAGGGCGCGGTTGATGTCGGTGTCGTCGACGACCAGGATCCGCAGGCGCGGGGCGCTGGTCGGCGCGGGCTCGACGGCCGTCTGGGGCTGGGCGGGCGTCGCGGGGATCTCGAACCGAAAGGTCGAGCCTTCGCCCTCGACGCTGTCGAAGCCGATCGTGCCGCCCATGGCCTCGACCAGGCGCTTGCTGATCGCCAGCCCAAGGCCGGCGCCGCCGTAGCGCGGGTGGATCGAGGCGTCGGCCTGGCCGAAGGCCTGGAACAATCGCTCGCGCGCTTCGGGGGCGACGCCCATGCCGGTGTCGGAGACCATGACGCGCAGGGCCGGCGCCTCCGGCGGGCCGGTCGCCTCCAGCGTCACCGAGACGCCGCCGGCGGCGGTGAACTTCACAGCGTTATTGAGCAGGTTCAGCAGCACCTGGCGCAGGCGGTTGGCGTCGCCGGCGATCCGGCGGTCCGCGCCCGGTCCGATGCTGGTGGTGATCGCCAGGGTCTTGGCCAGGGCCTGCGGGCGGACCATGGCCACGCAGCTTTCCACCAGGCGGACCGGATCGACCTCGCCGGCCTGCAGTTCGAGCTTGCCGGCCTCGACCCGCGACAGGTCGAGAATGTCGTCGACGATGGTCAGCAGCGAGCGGGCGGCGTCGTGGACGAAGTCGCGATAGGCGGCCCGCCTTTCGGGGGCGAGGTTGTCGCGGGCCAGCAGTTCGGAAAAGCCGACCAGACCGTTCAGCGGCGTGCGCAACTCGTGGCTCATGGCCGCCAGGAAGTCGGACTTGGCGCGGTTGGCGGCTTCGGCCTCGGCCTTGGCCTCGCGCAGCTGCTCTGTCAGCAGGGCCAGCCGGTGATTGCGCCGCTCGACGCGCTCGAAGGCCGCGGTGCGTTCCTGAAGCAGCCGGCGCAGGGCGCTGAAGCTGGCGCGCTTGGCGATCGCCGCGCCCAGGGTCTGGCTCATGTGGCGCAGCAGTTCGACGTCCTCGAAACCGAAGGCGCGGGTGCGCGCGGCCATGGCCTTGAGCACGCCGATGGCGTGGTCGCCGTCGAACAGCGGCGCGCACAGCATCGAGCGCAGCCCCACCTTGCGGCAGGCCTCGCGGTCGACGCGAGCGTCGTGTTCGCTGTCCTCGCAGACCAGGATCTGGGCCTGCTCGACGCACAGACCCGACAGGCTGCCGGCGCGGGGGATGCGCAGCCCAAGATGCGCCTCCGATCCGGCGCTGACGGCGCGATAGACCATGTCCTCGCCGTCGACCAGTTCGACCACCACGCCCCGGCCGCCCAGCAGGTGATGCACGCGGTCGACGACGATCTGCATGAAGGCTTCGCCGTCCACCTCGGCGCCGGCCAGCATGGCCTGGATCTCGGCCAGTTCGCGCAGCCTCTCCAACCGCCGGTTCAGCCTTTGCAGGCGGGCGGCGCCGTCGGACGCATGAAGCGGCGTCGGCAGGGCATCCATCGCAAAACGTCCAGCTTCGCCATGCGAGACTGGGTCCGCCCAGGCCCCCGCGCAAGCATCCTCAGGATGCATCCAGGGCGCGGGGCGGGGCCATCGACGCGGCCGTTAACCTTGCCGGCAAGCCTGCCGAATGCACGTTTGAATGCGGCGGCCGGCGCTTGTCCGATGTGATCGCCTGATAGGCGACGCCGGTAAGTATATTTCTTGTTCGAACCCTGCTCTTTTCATCGTCAGGGTGATTAACGCCCTTTATGGCCAAGTTTGACAGCCATTCCGACCCCGGACGGTCGGCTGCGTGTTTGTGACGCTCGATCATTGGGCGCCGCAAACTTTGGCCACATGAAAATTTCTTTTGAGTAGTCATCAGTTGGTGATTGCGCTTCGGCGCGGAATGTCGAATGACAAACACTCGGTGTTTTTGTGCCGCCGGCTGGGCGGGGCTCTTATTGAGCAGGGGATAA
>NZ_JAAKGT010000028.1 GCF_011043625.1 Caulobacter sp. 602-2 | reverse complement strand
TCGATTACTCGACGATCTTGGCGACGACGCCGGCGCCGACGGTGCGGCCGCCTTCACGGATGGCGAAGCGGAGCTTCTCTTCCATGGCGATCGGGGTGATCAGCTCGACGTCCAGCTCGGCGTTGTCGCCCGGCATGATCATTTCCACGCCTTCGCGCAGCTTGATGATCCCGGTCACGTCCGTCGTGCGGAAGTAGAACTGCGGACGGTAGTTGGTGAAGAACGGGGTGTGACGGCCGCCTTCTTCCTTGGTCAGGATGTAGGCTTCGGCCACGAACTTGGTGTGCGGGGTGATCGAACCCGGCTTGCAGAGCACTTGGCCGCGCTCGACGTCTTCACGCTTGGTGCCGCGCAGCAGCACGCCCACGTTGTCGCCGGCTTGACCTTGGTCCAGCAGCTTGCGGAACATTTCGACGCCCGTGCAGGTGGTCTTCTGAACCGGACGGATGCCGACGATTTCGACTTCTTCACCGACCTTCACGATGCCGCGCTCGACGCGACCGGTCACCACGGTGCCGCGGCCCGAGATCGAGAACACGTCTTCGACCGGCATCAGGAAGGCCTGATCGATCGGGCGTTCCGGCTGCGGGATGTAGGCGTCGACCGAAGCCATCAGCTCGAGGATCTTCTCTTCGCCGATGTTGGCGTCACGGCCTTCGACCGCGGCCAGGGCCGAACCCTTGGTGATCGGAATGTCGTCGCCCGGGAACTGGTAGGACGACAGCAGCTCACGAACTTCCATTTCGACGAGCTCGAGCAGCTCTTCGTCGTCGACCATGTCGACCTTGTTCATGAACACGACCAGGGCCGGCACGCCGACCTGACGGGCCAGCAGGATGTGCTCGCGGGTCTGCGGCATCGGGCCGTCGGCGGCCGACACGACCAGGATCGCGCCGTCCATCTGGGCGGCGCCCGTGATCATGTTCTTCACGTAGTCGGCGTGGCCGGGGCAGTCGACGTGAGCGTAGTGACGGTTGGCCGTCTCGTACTCGACGTGCGCGGTGTTGATCGTGATGCCGCGGGCCTTTTCTTCCGGCGCGGCGTCGATGTCGGCGTAGTTCTTGGCGGTCGCGCCGCCCGACTTCGCCAGCGTGATCGTGATCGCGGCCGTCAGCGTCGTCTTGCCATGGTCAACGTGACCGATGGTGCCGATGTTGCAGTGCGGCTTAGTGCGTTCGAACTTTTCCTTGGCCATC
>NZ_JAAKGT010000027.1 GCF_011043625.1 Caulobacter sp. 602-2 | reverse complement strand
CGGACCATTTCGTGGGGCTTGTAGACGTTGCGCAGGTCGACGACGACGGGGGCGGCCAGCAGCAGCTTGAGGCGGTCCAGGTCCAGGGCGCGGAACTGGTCCCACTCGGTGAGGATCAGCAGCACGTCGGCGCCTTGCGCGGCCTCGTAGGGGCCGGCCACGAAGGTCACGCCCGGCAGCAGGCCCTCGGCCTCATGACGGCCCTCGGGGTCGAAGGCCTGGACCTTGGCGCCCTTGGCCTGCAGGGCCGGCAGGATGTCGAGGCTGGGGGCGTCGCGCATATCGTCGGTGTTGGGCTTGAAGGTCACGCCCAGCACGCCGACGGTCTTGCCCGAGAGGTCCTCGGTTCCGAGCACGGCGGCGACCTTGTCGGCCATGGCCTTCTTGCGGGCGGCGTTGACCTCGACGGTGGTCTCGATCAGCCGGGTCGGCGCGCCGTAGTCGGCGGCGGTCTTGACCAGCGCGATGGTGTCCTTGGGAAAGCAGCTGCCGCCATAGCCGGGACCGGCGTTGAGGAACTTGCCGCCGATCCGCTTGTCCAGGCCAATGCCCTTGGCCACCTGCTGCACGTCGGCCCCGACCTTTTCACAGAGGTCGGCCATCTCGTTGATGAAGGTGATCTTCATCGCCAGGAAGGCGTTGGCGGCGTACTTGATCAGCTCGCTGGTGCGGCGGCCGGTGAAGACGATCGGGGTCTCGTTCAGCGAAAGCGGGCGATAGAGCTCGCGCATCACCGCCTGGGCCCGCTCGTCCTCGGCGCCGACCACCACGCGGTCGGGGCGCTTGAAGTCCTCGATGGCCGCGCCCTCGCGCAGGAACTCGGGGTTGGACACCACGGCGAACTGGGCGGCCGGATTGACCCGCTTGATGATCGCCTCGACCTCGTCGCCGGTGCCCACCGGCACGGTCGACTTGGTGACCACCACCGTGAAGCCGTCGATCAGGCCGGCGATCTCCTCGGCCGCGGCGTAGACGTAGGACAGGTCGGCGTGGCCGTCGCCGCGGCGGGTGGGCGTGCCCACGGCGATGAACACCGCGTCGGCGTCCTTGATCGCCTGGGCGCCTTCCAGCGTGAACGACAGCCGCCCTTCGCGGACGTTGCGGGCCACCAGGTCGTCCAGGCCCGGCTCGTAGATCGGGATCTCGCCGGCCAGCAGGCGCGAGATCTTGCGCGGATCCTTGTCGATGCACGTCACCACGTGACCGAAGTCCGCAAAGCACGCCCCCGACACCAGGCCCACATAGCCCGTGCCAATCATCGCTACGCGCATG
>NZ_JAAKGT010000026.1 GCF_011043625.1 Caulobacter sp. 602-2 | reverse complement strand
ATACTTGGCGAAGGTGGCCGCATGGTCGCTGGAGCCGCGCGCGCAGGTGACGACCGCCCGCGGCGGGCTGGCCCGCAGCCGCTCGCCGATCGCTGCTGCGACCCGCGCATTGGCCGCCACCTGCCGCGCCACCACGCGCGCGGCCTCGCCCGCCTCCTGGAACATGCCGGTGGCTTCGGCGACGAGGGGCTGGAAATGGGAATGGGGCAGCGCCGTCACGGGCTGTACTCCGATACTCGGGGTGATCAGGAAATCAGGCGGGGTCGTTCAGTTCGGCCACGAAGTCGTAGGTGTCGCCGCGGTAGTAGGACTGGGTGACTTCCACCGCCCGGCCGTCCTTGAGGAAGCCGCGCCGCTCGACCAGCAGGCCCGCGTCCTTGGCCTTCACGCCCAGCAGGCTGGCGTGCTGCGGGGTGATCAGCACCGCGCGCAGGCGCTGCAGGGCGCGGACGGGCTTGTAGCCGGCGCTGGCCATGGCCTCGTAGAGCGAGTGGTCGACCACCTCGAGCGAGGGCAGGGCGAAGGCGGCGATCGTCGAGTACTCCACCGCCATCGGCGCGCCGTCGGCGTAGCGGATGCGGTGAAAGCGATAGACCGGCGTGCTGGGCGACAGGCCCAGCGTCAGCGATTCCTCGGGCGTGACCGCGCCTTCCATACGGGCCAGCCACTCGCTGTGCGGGCTGCGGCCGCGCGAGATCATGTCCTCGGTGAAGCAGGTCAGCTTCGAGAAGTTCTTCTCCACGCGAGCGGCCACGAAGGTGCCCGCGCCCTGGCGACGCGTCAGCAGGCCTTCATGGACGAGGCCCTCCAGGGCCTTGCGCACGGTGATGCGCGAGACGTTGAAGTCCTCGGCCATGTCGCGCTCGGGCGGCAGGGCGTCTTCCGGCGTCAGCACCTTGTGCTGTATCGCCTCGCGCAGGGCCTTCTGGAGCTGCAGATAGAGCGGGGCGGACGAGGCGGTTTCGATCGGACCGATGCGTTCGGAGAGCAACATGGGTTAGTTTCCCACCAGAGGTCGAGCTTGGCGCCGCGTTTCGGAGCAGCTCATTGCATACATACCAATCTAAGTCCTCTTTTGTCGGCCGATTTGGTCCGATAAATCGCAACAGGGCGATAAACCGCTTTTGTGTCAAACTGTTTTCGGCTCTCCGTCGGGATGAGAGTTTTTGGAATGGTATTAAAATGGCATCTATGCCCAGCCATCAGTCATCCCTTGCAAGCGCCCCGCGAGCCGGCCCTGGGCGACACGTCATGGACGTGGCGCCTTCCGGAGGCCTGCTGCTGAACGCTCCCCTCCAAGGCTGGGTAGCGTCCTTGGAGGAGACGCCGGACGCGGTGTTCGCCGAGCGTATGCTGGGGGATGGTCTGGCGATCGATCCGACGGGTTCGGTGCTGCATGCGCCGTGCGACGGGCGGGTGATCTCGGTGCACCGGGCGCGGCATGCGGTGACGCTGCGGGCGGGCAACGGGGCCGAGATCCTGATGCATGTGGGGCTGGAGACGGTGGCCCTGGACGGCGAGGGCTTCAGCGTCCACGTGGCCGAGGGCCAGGCGGTGAAGGCGGGGCAGGCGCTGATCGGCTTTGATCTC
>NZ_JAAKGT010000025.1 GCF_011043625.1 Caulobacter sp. 602-2 | reverse complement strand
GACTTGCTGGCCCGCAAGGCCAAGAGCCTGATCACCCCGATCGTGGTCACCAATCCCGAGGCGTTCTCGATCGTGCGCCGGGCCCAGGACCACGAGACCGGGGTCGGCGGCTTCCTGATGGAGCTGACGCCGATCGGCGGGGCGGCCGTCGCGGAGACGGGCGAGGGCGCCGAGATCGTCCGCGAGGTGGTCGTGCCGCTGGCGCACGGCATCCACGCCCGCCCGGCGGCCCGCATCGCCGAGGCCGCCCGCCGGTTCGCCGCCGAAGTCGCGCTGGTCGCCGTCAACCGCCGCGCCAGCGCCAAGAGCCCGGTGGGCGTGATGTCGCTGGCCATCCGCCTGCATGATCGCATCACCGTCGCCGCCTCGGGCCCCGACGCGCAAGACGCCGTCACGGCGATCGCCGAGCTGATCGAGAGCGGCATGGGCGAGCGGGCCGGCGAGGTCGCCGCGCACCCTGTCGTCGAAGCCGCGCCCGTCGTCATCGCTTCTGCAGAACCGGCCGAGCCGGGCGTGCTGCGCGGGGTGCTGGCCGCGCCGGGCCTGGCCATCGGCCAGGCGGTGCGGCTGGTGGCCGAGGAGATCGCGGTCGTCGAGGCCGGGTCCGGGGCCAGCGCCGAGTTGGCCGCCCTGGAGGACGCGCTCTGCGTGGTCCAGGCCCGCATCGAGGCCTCGGCCGCGAACGGGGACGCCGCCCGCAAGGCCATCCTCGGCGCGCACCTGGCCTTCCTGGACGATCCCGAACTGACCGCCGCGGCCCGCAGGCTGATCGGCGAGGGCAAGAGCGCCGGCTTTGCCTGGCGGCGGGCCGTCGGCGGCTATGTCGAAGCCCTGAGGGGCCTGGGCGACCGCCGTCTGGCCGAGCGCGTCGATGATCTGATCGACCTGGAGCGCCAGGTGCTGCGGGCGCTGGCCGGCGAGGAAGAGACCGCCCGGGCCCTGCCGGCCGGGGCGATCCTGCTGGCCGACGAGCTTCTGCCCTCGCAACTGATGGGGGTGGATCCTGGCCAGACGGCCGGCTTCGCCACCGCCCGCGGCGGACCCACCTCGCACGTGGCCATCCTGGCCGCGGCCATGGGCCTGCCGGCCCTGGTGGCCGTGGGCGAGGGGGTTCTCGACATCGCCGACGGCACGGCCCTGATCCTCGACGCCGAGGGCGGCAAGTTGCGCGTGGCCCCGGACGCGGAGGCTCTGGCGCAGGCCCAGAGCGCCATCGCCGTCCGCCACGAGGCCCGCGCCGCCGCCAAGGCCGCCGCCCACCAGGAAAGCCGCACGGCTTGCGGGACGCGCATCGAGGTGTTCGCCAATGTCGGCTCGGAGAAGGACGCCCTGGCCGCCGTGGCCAATGGGGCCGAGGGCTCGGGCCTGCTGCGCACCGAGTTCCTGTTCCTCGAGCGCGAGACCCCGCCCGACGAGGACGAGCAGGCCCGCCAGTACCAGGCCGTCGCTTCGGCCCTGGAGGGCCGGCCGCTGATCGTGCGCACGCTCGACGTCGGCGGCGACAAGGCCGCTCCGTACCTGCCGATCCCGGCCGAGGAGAACCCTGCGCTTGGCCTGCGCGGCGTGCGGGTCAGCCTGTGGCGGCCGCACCTGCTGAAGACCCAGATCCGCGCCATCCTGCGGGTCGCGCCGCTGGGCCAGTGCAGGATCATGGTCCCGATGGTGGGGTCCTTGTCCGAGCTTCGCGCCGTGCGCGCGGTGCTGGACGAGGCCAGGCGCGAGATGGGGATCACGCAAGCCGTCGAGCTTGGGGTGATGATCGAGACCCCGGCCGCCGCGGTGACCGCCGACCTGATCGCCGCCGAGGCCGACTTCCTGTCGGTCGGCACCAATGATCTGACCCAATACGTGCTGGCCATGGACCGGGGTAATCCCGAACTGGCCGCCCGCATCGACGCCTTGCATCCGGCGGTGCTGCGGATGATCGACCAGACCTGCAGGGGGGCGGCCAGGCACGGCCGCTGGGTCGGCGTCTGCGGGGGGCTGGCTTCGGATCTGGCCGCCGTGCCGGTGCTGCTGGGCCTGGGGGTGACCGAGCTTTCGGCCACCGCCGCCATCGTGCCGGAGGTCAAGGCCCGGGTGCGGGGCCTTGAGCTTGCCGCCTGCCGCGCGCTTGCCGCCAAGACCCTGGACCAGGCCTCGCCCGAGGCGGTCCGCGACCTCATCAAGTCCTTCGGAGTTTGAGCCGATGAAGTCTCCGCTCGAAATCCTCCAGCCGCTGGGCCGGGCCCTGATGCTGCCGATCGCGGTGCTGCCGGTGGCGGGCCTTCTGCTGCGCTTTGGCCAGCCGGACCTTCTGAACATCCCCTTCATCGCCGCGGCCGGCGAGGCGATCTTCGCCAATCTGGGCCTTCTCTTCGCCATCGGCGTGGCCGTGGGCCTGGCTAAGGAAAACAACGGCGCGGCGGGCCTTGCCGGGGTGGTCTGCTTCCTGATCGCCACCGAGGGAGCCAAGGCCCTGCTGCACGTGCCGCCCGAAGTGCTGGCCGGCCTGCCCAAGGAGGCGGCGGACCTGGCCGGACCGGCCTACAAGGCCAAGGCCCTGTCCAAGCTTTCCGTGCCGATCGGCATCCTGTCGGGCGTGATCGGCGGGCTGTTCTACAACCGCTTCTCGGGCTTCAAGCTGCCCGAATACCTGGCCTTCTTCAGCGGCCGCCGCTTCGTGCCGATCATCTCGGGCGTGGCGGGTCTGGTTCTGGCCCTGCTGGTGGGCTTCGGCTACGACGGCATCAACGGCACGGTGGACGCCGCCAGCCGCGGCGTCGTCGGCTCGGGCGAGCTTGGCCTCTTCGTCTACGGCCTGCTCAACCGCCTGCTGATCGTCACTGGCCTGCACCACATCCTCAACAACATCGCCTGGTTCGTGATCGGCGACTTCCACGGCTCGACCGGCGACCTGCGGCGCTTCTTCGCCGACGACCCCAGCGCCGGGGCGTTCATGAGCGGCTTCTTCCCGGTGATGATGTTCGGCCTGCCGGCCGCGTGCCTTGCGATGTTCCACACCGCCCGTCCCGAGCGCCGCAAGGCCGTCGGCGGCATGCTGGCCTCGCTGGCCCTGACCTCGTTCCTGACCGGGGTGACCGAGCCGATCGAGTTCTCGTTCATGTTCCTGGCCCCGCTGCTCTACGGCGTGCACGCGGTGCTGACGGGCCTGTCCATGGCGGTGATGAACGCGCTCGACATCAAGCTGGGCTTCACCTTCTCGGCGGGCCTGTTCGACTACGTGCTGAACTTCGGCAAGGCCACCCGGCCGCTGTGGCTGCTGCCGATCGGGGCGGTCTATTTCGGGCTCTATTACGGCCTGTTCCGCTTCTTCATCCTGAAGTTTGACCTTAAGACCCCCGGCCGCGAGCCGGCCGAGGAGGCCGCCGCCCTGGCCGCGGCCCCGGCCCCCAGCGCCGGCGGACGCGG
>NZ_JAAKGT010000024.1 GCF_011043625.1 Caulobacter sp. 602-2 | reverse complement strand
TTGGGTGCGGGGACAGGATTTGAACCTGTGACCTTCAGGTTATGAGCCTGACGAGCTACCGGGCTGCTCCACCCCGCGGCAGGGGTATGTATCGTGAGTAGGGTTCTGGACTTGTTTGACTTTGCGGGATGCATCCTTTTAGCGGACCTGGCGGCGACCTACTCTCCCGCGCCTTGAGACGAAGTACCATTGGCCCAGGGGGACTTAACGACCGAGTTCGGAATGGGATCGGGTGGGGAACCCCCGGCAAAGCCACCAGGTCAGCGAAAAGGATGCTGCTTGTCGGGGTTTAGACCGACAAGGCAAAGAAGAAGACATCAGTGTCAGGCAAGGTTTGTAAAGCTTGCATGGGTTTGACTGAAGAACGATCAAGCCTATCGAGCTATTAGTACCGGTAAGCTCCATGCGTCGCCGCACTTCCACACCCGGCCTATCAACGTGGTGGTCTTCCACGGCTCTCAGCGAGACCTTGTTTTGAGGTTAGTTTCCCGCTTAGATGCTTTCAGCGGTTATCTATTCCACACTTAGCTACCCTGCTGCACAGCTGGCGCCATGACAGGTCCACCAGAGGTGTGTCCATCCCGGTCCTCTCGTACTAGGGACAGATCCTCTCAAGTCTCGTACACCCACGGCAGATAGGGACCAAACTGTCTCACGACGTTCTGAACCCAGCTCACGTACCACTTTAATCGGCGAACAGCCGAACCCTTGGGACCTGCTCCAGCCCCAGGATGTGATGAGCCGACATCGAGGTGCCAAACTTTGCCGTCGATATGGACTCTTGGGCAAAATCAGCCTGTTATCCCTAGAGTACCTTTTATTCGTTGAGCGATGGCCCTTCCACGCAGGACCACCGGATCACTATGGCCGACTTTCGTCTCTGCTCGACTTGTCAGTCTCGCAGTCAGGCGGGCTTATGCCATTGCACTCGACGACCGATTTCCGACCGGTCTGAGCCCACCATCGCGCGCCTCCGTTACACTTTGGGAGGCGACCGCCCCAGTCAAACTGCCCGCCACGCCATGTCCCGGACCCGGATAACGGGCCGCGGTTAGACGTCAGCAACAATAAGGGTGGTATTTCAAGGATGGCTCCACCGGAACTGGCGCCCCGGTTTCATAGCCTCCCACCTATCCTACACATGTTGCTGCTAACGCCAAGGCGAAGCTGCAGTAAAGGTTCATAGGGTCTTTCCGTCTGACCGCGGGAACCCCGCATCTTCACGGGGAATTCAATTTCGCTGAGCCTATGCTGGAGACAGTGGGGAAGTCGTTACGCCATTCGTGCAGGTCGGAACTTACCCGACAAGGAATTTCGCTACCTTAGGACCGTTATAGTTACGGCCGCCGTTTACCTGGGCTTCAATTCGGAGCTTGCACCCCTCCTTTTAACCTTCAGGCACCGGGCAGGCGTCAGACCCTATACGTCGCCTTGCGGCTTCGCAGAGCCCTGTGTTTTTGATAAACAGTCGCTACCCCCTGGCTTGTGCCACTCTTTTCTGGTTGCCCAAAGAAGAGTCACGCTTATCCCGAAGTTACGCGTGCAATTTGCCGAGTTCCTTCAGCATAGTTCTCTCAAGCGCCTTGGTATACTCTACCTGCCCACCTGTGTCGGTTTCGGGTACGGTCTCCGTTGGAGTTATTTCCAGGGACCTGTTCACTGCCGGAACCAATCCAATAAGGACCGACAATTTACCAGATCCGTCACTTCCAACTGGCTCAGGAATATTCACCTGATTCCCATCGACTACGCCTTTCGGCCTCGCCTTAGGGGCCGGCTAACCCTGCGCAGATTAGCTTTACGCAGGAACCCTTGGGCTTTCGGCGAGAGGGTCTCTCACCCTCTTTATCGCTACTCATGTCAGCATTCTCACTTCCGATACCTCCAACAAGGCTCACGCCTCATCTTCACAGGCTTACGGAACGCTCCGCTACCGCTTGCTCAAAGAGCAAACCCATACCTTCGGCGACTGGCTTTAGCCCCGTTACATTTTCCGCGCAGGTTCGCTTGACCAGTGAGCTGTTACGCTTTCTTTAAATGATGGCTGCTTCTAAGCCAACATCCTGGTTGTCAAAGCAAACCCACATCGTTTCCCACTTAGCCAGTACTTGGGGGCCTTAGATGATGGTTAGGGTTGTTTCCCTTTTCACGACGGACGTTAGCACCCGCCGTGTGTCTCCCAGATATCTCTCTCGGGTATTCGGAGTTTGATTAGAATTGGTACAGCTCGCGCCGCCCGCATCCATTCAGTGCTCTACCCCCCGAGGAGTCCGTCTGAGGCACTACCTAAATAGTTTTCGCGGAGAACCAGCTATGTCCAGGTTTGATTGGCCTTTCACCCCTATCCACAAGTCATCCGAGAATTTTTCAACATTCACCGGTTCGGTCCTCCAGTTGGTGTTACCCAACCTTCAACCTGCTCATGGATAGATCACCTGGTTTCGGGTCGTCATGCGACGTACTTATTCGCCCTATTCAGACTCGCTTTCGCTGCGCCTACACCTAACGGCTTAAGCTTGCACGGCACATGAAGTCGCTGACCCATTATACAAAAGGTACGCCGTCACCACGCGCGGTGGCTCCGACTGCTTGTAGGCTTCCGATTTCAGGATCTGTTTCACTCCCCTTGTCGGGGTGCTTTTCACCTTTCCCTCACGGTACTTGTTCGCTATCGGTCATTGAGGAGTACTTAGGCTTGGAGGGTGGTCCCCCCATGTTCAGACAGGATTTCACGTGTCCCGCCCTACTCGAGTCTGTCGCTATTTGACGCTTACGGGGCTATCACCCACTATGGCGGACCTTCCCAGATCCTTCAGCTTTATGTCACGACAGCACTGGCCTGGTCCCGGTTCGCTCGCCACTACTACGGGAGTCTCGGTTGATGTCCTTTCCTCCAGGTACTGAGATGTTTCAGTTCCCTGGGTTTGCTTAATGACCCTATGTATTCAGATCATTATACCTTGTCCGATCCACCGATCGTGCTCCAACCGAAGTTGAAGCAAGTCGGGTGACCGTAAAGGTGGGTTTCCCCATTCGGAGATAGCCGGATCAAAGGGTGCTCGCGCCTCCCCGGCTCTTATCGCAGCGTGCCACGTCCTTCATCGCCTCTCAATGCCAAGGCATCCGTCAGAAGCCCTTATGCGCTTGATCGTTCTCAGCAAAACCCATGCGCTTACCGTCTAGGGACGGCTCGCATGCGCTTTACAATTTGTCAGACAATGATGTCTTCTTAAGTCCAACCTGAAGCGGCTGAACCCTACATTCACGATGTCATTTCGCATCGTCACCAGGTGACGCTGCAAACTTGTATCTTTCCGATCGCGGATCTCTGCCACCAGCCGGATGCTGGGAGAGATGGTGGAGCCAGACGGATTCGAACCGACGACATCCTGCTTGCAAAGCAGGCGCTCTACCAACTGAGCTATGGCCCCTTGTCAGGGTTGAGCCAGGAGAGCTGGTCGGATCCGAAGCTGTTGGAGAAGAGAGTGGTAGGCCTGGGCAGACTCGAACTGCCGACCTTACGCTTATCAGGCGTACGCTCTAACCACCTGAGCTACAGGCCTATGACGGCCTTCGCAGGCGTCTGCCTCCGGGCTCGCGATCGACTTGATCCCTAACGGAACCAAGTGAGTGGAAAGAGAAACGGAGACGGCGGCGATCCGCTCATTTGTGTGCGTCTAGCGCACTAATTGGAGCCTCAATAGCCTCGTGAGAGGCTGGAGAAGCATCCTTAGAAAGGAGGTGATCCAGCCGCAGGTTCCCCTACGGCTACCTTGTTACGACTTCACCCCAGTCGCTGACCCTACCGTGGTCGCCTGCCTCCTTGCGGTTAGCGCAGCGCCTTCGGGTAAAGCCAACTCCCATGGTGTGACGGGCGGTGTGTACAAGGCCCGGGAACGTATTCACCGCGGCATGCTGATCCGCGATTACTAGCGATTCCAACTTCATGCTCTCGAGTTGCAGAGAACAATCCGAACTGAGACGACTTTTAGGGATTGGCTCCCCCTCGCGGGATTGCAGCCCTCTGTAGTCGCCATTGTAGCACGTGTGTAGCCCACCTTGTAAGGGCCATGAGGACTTGACGTCATCCCCGCCTTCCTCCGGATTAACTCCGGCAGTCCTGTTAGAGTGCCCAACTGAATGGTGGCAACTAACAGCGAGGGTTGCGCTCGTTGCGGGACTTAACCCAACATCTCACGACACGAGCTGACGACAGCCATGCAGCACCTGTGTCCCAGTCCCCGAAGGGAAAGCCAGATCTCTCTGGTGGTCCGGGCATGTCAAAAGGTGGTAAGGTTCTGCGCGTTGCTTCGAATTAAACCACATGCTCCACCGCTTGTGCGGGCCCCCGTCAATTCCTTTGAGTTTTAATCTTGCGACCGTACTCCCCAGGCGGAGTGCTTAATGCGTTAGCTGCGTCACCGACAGGCATGCCTGCCGACAACTAGCACTCATCGTTTACAGCGTGGACTACCAGGGTATCTAATCCTGTTTGCTCCCCACGCTTTCGAGCCTCAGCGTCAGTAACGGACCAGTATGTCGCCTTCGCCACTGGTGTTCTTCCGAATATCTACGAATTTCACCTCTACACTCGGAGTTCCACATACCTCTTCCGTACTCAAGACTGCCAGTATCAAAGGCAATTCCAAGGTTGAGCCCTGGGCTTTCACCTCTGACTAAACAGTCCGCCTACGCTCCCTTTACGCCCAGTAATTCCGAGCAACGCTAGCCCCCTTCGTATTACCGCGGCTGCTGGCACGAAGTTAGCCGGGGCTTCTTCTCCGGGTACCGTCATTATCGTCCCCGGTGAAAGAATTTTACAATCCTAAGACCTTCATCATTCACGCGGCATGGCTGCGTCAGGCTTTCGCCCATTGCGCAAGATTCCCCACTGCTGCCTCCCGTAGGAGTTTGGGCCGTGTCTCAGTCCCAATGTGGCTGATCATCCTCTCAGACCAGCTACTGATCGTCGCCTTGGTGAGCCTTTACCTCACCAACTAGCTAATCAGACGCGGGCCGCTCCAATGGCGATAAATCTTTCCCCCGAAGGGCACATCCGGTATTAGCTCAAGTTTCCCTGAGTTGTTCCGAACCAAAGGGCACGTTCCCACGTGTTACTCACCCGTCCGCCACTAATCCCGAAGGATCCGTTCGACTTGCATGTGTTAGGCCTGCCGCCAGCGTTCGCTCTGAGCCAGGATCAAACTCTCAGGTTGAGTTGACATTGACTCCAGCTATTTGACCGAGGGGAAAACCTCAGTCGCGTATCTGGTTTGCATAGTTTCTTGACGAGTTCCCATCACACAATGATCAGATCCGAAAACCCGATCACCGTATAAATGGTGTCTTCAAGAGACCGCATTCGTCAGCGTCTAAGATGACCTCGAAGGGTCATCGCCAGAGCGCCGCCGCCTGCGTTTCTCTTTCCAAATCAACAATGTCAAAGACCAGAGCCGAAGCTCCGAGCCGCCTCCG
>NZ_JAAKGT010000023.1 GCF_011043625.1 Caulobacter sp. 602-2 | reverse complement strand
GTACTTGGCGAAGGTGGCCGCATGGTCGCTGGAACCGCGCGCGCAGGTGACCACGGCCCGCGGCGGACTGGCCCGCAGCCGCTCGCCGATCGCTGCTGCGACCCGCGCATTGGCCGCCACCTGCCGCGCCACCACGCGCGCGGCCTCGCCCGCCTCCTGGAACATGCCGGTGGCTTCGGCGACGAGGGGCTGGGCTTCGGGACGGGTCAAGACGGTCGCCTCCAAGACGGCTTCCTTTGCAAGGTTCGGATCAGGACAGGGCGTTCAGCTCGGCCACGAAGTCGTAGGCGTCGCCGCGGTAGTAGGATTGGGTGACTTCCACCGCCCGGCCGTCCTTGAGGAAGCCGCGCCGCTCGATGAGCAGGCCCGCGTCCTTGACCGGCACGCCCAGGAGGTCGGCCTGTTCGGCGGCGAACAGGATGGCGCGCAGCCGCTGCAGGGCGCGCACCGGGCGATGGCCGGTCTTTTCCAGCGCCTCGTAGAGCGAGGTCTCGACGATCTCGGTGGAGGGCAGGGCGAAGGCGGCGATGGTGGTGTATTCGACGGCCATCGGCGCGCCGTCGGCATAGCGGATGCGCGCGAAGCGATAGACCGGGGTTCCGGGCGACAGGCCCAGCGTCAGCGACTCCTCGGGGGTCACCTGGCCCTCGCCGCGGCTGATCCATTCGCTGTGCGGCACGCGACCGCGCGAGATCATGTCCTCGGAGAACGACGAGAGCTTGGAGAAGCTCTTTTCCACCCGCGCGGCCACGAAGGTGCCCGCGCCCTGGCGACGCGTCAGCAGGCCTTCGCTGACCAGGCCGTCCAGCGCCTTGCGAACGGTGATCCGCGAAATGCTGAATTCTTCGGCAAGGTCGCGCTCGGCCGGCAGGGCGTCGTCGGGCGACAGGATCTTCTTCTGGATCGCCTCGCGCAGGGCGCGCTGCAGCTGCTTGTACAGCGGGGCGTGGTCCTGCCCGTGGCCGTCCAGGCGTCCGATCTTTTCGGAAAACAGCATCACGTCCCAACCCCTTGGCGTACGGCCGCCAGGCCCCCAACCGCTCGGATCCGGCCGACCCGATGACCGGCGCAACAGTTCATGACCATTTTCATACCAATTATCTCGTGGTCTGCAATTGGTTCTTTTTAGGTCTTGTCAGGTGCAAAAATTTCGTCACAGTCACACTCCGAGGCCTGAGAAGTACCGCTCGTTGCGGGTTCGCCGCGAGAAATTGGTATCAGATTGGGCTTTGGGGTTCGGCTCCGGGTCCAATGGCCCGGCACAAAGGGGAGAAGCCGAGTTATGAAGAGCATCCACAAGGCGGTCTTGACCGCTTCCGCCAGCCTGCTGGCCGTACTGGTCGCCGCGCCCGCGATGGCGCAGGAGACATCGACCTCCGTAGAGGAGGTGGTCGTCACCGGCATTCGCGCGTCGCTGCAGCAATCGATCCAATCCAAGCGTAACGCCGACGCCATCGTCGACGTGGTCACCGCCGAAGACGTCGGCAAGTTTCCGAGCTCGAACGTCGCCGAAGCGCTGACGATCGTGCCCGGCGTCACCGTCGACCGCCAGTTCGGTCAGGGTGAAAAGGTCTCGATCCTGGGCACCGACCCGGCTCTGAACCGCACTCTGCTGAATGGTCAGACCGTGGCTTCGGCCGACTGGTTCATCCTTGATCAGCCCGGCCGCACGTTCAACTACGCCCTGCTGGCGCCGCAGATCGTCGGCAAGGTCGAAGTGTTCAAGTCGCCGGAAGCCCGCATCGATGAGGGGAGCATCGGCGGCACGGTCATCGTCAACACCCGCAAGCCGCTGGACCTGAAGCCGCTGACGCTGCAGGGCTCGCTCAGCTACCTCTACAACGACCGCTCCAAGGAGTCCGACCCGCAGGTCGCCGTCCTGGGCAGCTGGAAGAACGAGGCGGGCACCTTCGGCATCGCGGTCTCGGCCCAGCACGCCAAGGACCAGCTGCGCCGCGACGGCATCGAGTCGTACGGCACGATCCCGGCCAGCTACTACAACGGCGGCAACGCCGAGAACCCGGTCAGCTCGATCACCAACGGCAACTGCACCGGCGCCTGCGCCACCACCCTGGCGGCCAATCCGAACGCCCGCGGCGTCAACTCGCTGTCGGTCTCCTATTTCGAACAGGAACGCGTTCGCGACAGCTACACCGCCGCCGTCCAGTGGCGCCCGACCGACGCCCTTGAGCTGAACTTCGACTGGCTGAAGATCAAGGCCACCTACGACAACACCAACCAGTCGCTGTTCGCCTTCCAGGGCAACACCTGGAACA
Source organism: Caulobacter sp. 602-2 (assembly GCF_011043625.1). Classification (GTDB taxonomy): domain Bacteria; phylum Pseudomonadota; class Alphaproteobacteria; order Caulobacterales; family Caulobacteraceae; genus Caulobacter. The sequence continues at coordinate 4,642 of NZ_JAAKGT010000023.1, read as the reverse complement.
GCCTGGGCGCGCTGACCGCGATCACCATCGAGGACAACGTCATCCGCAAGGCCTCGTTCAAGCATGCGCTGAGCGTGCTGGACGTGCAGTACCGCGAGGCTGAGCTGAACTCCGACACCTACCACTTCAACGGCAAGTGGACGGGCGACGGCTTCGACGTCTCGGGCGACGTCGGCTACTCCAAGGCCGACGGCGGCACCAAGCGCCAGCTGTACGGGGAGTTCCTGAACTGGGCCGACTACACCGTCGACTTCACCGGTACGCCGGGCTCGCCGGGCGTGCTGACCTACACCAACCCGACCGCCGACGGTAACCCGCTGAGCGACGCCAGCAAGTTCTCGTTCGACGGCGGCTGGGGCGCGGGCGACCCGTCGGTTCCGGGCGCGCCGGGCTACAACTCCGGCTGGGGCGGCAACATCGTCTCCAAGCCGACCACCGACAAGGAAACCTACGGCCAGCTCGACTTCGGCAAGGACTTCGACGGCGTGATCAAGCGCGTCCAGTTCGGCTACAAGTACCGCAAGCACGAGACCACCCAGGCGATGTCGGGCGTCACGGTCGCCGTCTACGGCAACCCGGCCAGCGCTTCGCAGTTCAGCCCGTCGATCGTGCCGAGCAACTACCTGAAGGGCTTCGACGGCGTCACCGACGCCATGGGCAGCCGCTTCAAGATCGACGGCAAGGCGCTCGCCGACTACATCGACGCTGGCGGCTACCTGCGTCCGTGGCAGGCCAAGCCGGTTCCGACGGTGTTCGGCAACGCCGAGTTCACCGCCCAGAACTGGGGCATCGAAGAGACCATCAACGCCCTCTACGGCCAGGCCAACTTCGAGGCCGAGAACGTTCGCGGCAACTTCGGCCTGCGCTACGTGAAGACCGAGTCCGACAGCGGCGGCTACGCCTGCGTCAACCAGACCGCCACCGGCTGCGGCACGACCGCCGCCGACTGGGCCTGGAAGGTGAAGTCCAAGAAGTACGAGGACTTCCTGCCCAGCCTGAACGTCATCGTCGACGTCCAGGAAGACCTGGTCTTCCGCTTCGCCGCGGCCCAGGTGATCTCGCGTCCGAACTACGCCGACATGTCGAACTACTTCTGGCTCTCCGACCAGATCCTGACCGGCGGCGGCGGCAACCCGGACCTGAACCCGTACAAGTCCAGCAACGTCAACGCCTCGCTGGAATGGTACTTCGCGCCGGAGGCCATCCTCTCGGTCGAAGCCTTCCACAAGGACATCAGCAACTACATCCTGCAGCAGACGGTCGCCGAGCAGCACTTCAACCAGGCGCGCAACGCGGTCACCACCTACCAGATCAGCCGTCCGACCAACGCCGGCTCCGCCACGGTCAAGGGCTTCGCGGCCGCTTACCAGCAGAGCTTCGGCATGGGTTTCGGCCTGCTGGCCAACTACACCTATGCTGATGGCGAAGCCGACGGCGGCGCTCCGCTGCCCTACAACTCCAAGCACCAGATCAACGTCAGCCCGTTCTACGAGCACGGTCCGTTCTCGGCCCGGGTGACCTACAACTGGCGCTCGAAGTACTTCACGGGCCTGGATCGCGGCGACCAGATGTTCGTCCGCGCCTTCAAGGGCCTGGACGCGACCGCCGGCTACGCCTTCAGCGAGAACGTCAACCTGTCGGTCTCGGCGCAGAACCTGCTCGACAGCGAGTACTACGCCTACGCCAACACCACCATGCTGCCGCGCGGCGTCTACCGCACCGGCCGCAAGCTGCAGGCGACCCTCAACGTCGCCTTCTAGGGCCGGAACCGGAGGCGCGCCCCGCGGCCCGTCTCCGATACCGCCGATTTGCATCGCGCGCGGCTTGGTTCAGGATCGCCCTCATGACCCGCCAGGCCGCGCCGATCGCCCTCATTCCCCTCCTGACTGCAAGCAGCGAGCTGGGGCGGGACGGCTTTGGCCGGCCCGCCCCCTTTTTGCCGACGGCTTGCCGGTGAGAGCGTCCCGCACATGATTCAAGCTTCACGCGCCGCCCTGTTCCTGGCCTGCGCCGTCTCCGTGGTCCTAGCCGCGCCGGCCCTGGCGGCGCAGCCGCTGAGCCTTACCCCCGCGCCGGTGAAGGCCCAGGCGGTCGAGGGCAGCTTTCGCCTGACCGCCGCCACCCGCATCCACGTGGCCAAGGGCGACGTCGAGGCGCGAGGCGTGGCGCTCCAGCTTTCCGACCTGCTGCATCGCGCCCGGGGGATCCGCCCAGCCGTGGTGGAGGGCGAGCCCGCCGCCGGCGAGGCGGCCATCTCGCTCGTTCGCGGCGGCCCCGACGGCGAAGGCTACGGCCTCGACGTGGCGCCCGGCGGGGTGAAGATCACGGCGCTGAAGCGCGCGGGCCTGTTCTATGGCGCGATCAGCCTGTGGCAGCTGGCGGTACAGGACGAGACCAGAGGCCCCGTCGACGTGCCGGCGGCCAGGGTCGAGGACGCGCCGCGCTTCGCCTGGCGCGGCTTCATGCTCGACAGCGCCCGCCACTACCAGTCGGTCGACACGATCAAGCTGCTGATCGACGGCATGGCCGCCCACAAGCTCAACACGCTGCACTGGCACCTGGTCGACGACCAGGCCTGGCGCCTGGAGATCAAGAAGTATCCGAAGCTGACGCAGGTCTCGGCCTGGCGCACCCCGGCCGGCGCGGCCGCCCGCGATCCCAAGACCGGCAAGGCCGTGCGCTATGGCGGTTTCTACAGCCAGGACCAGGTGCGCGACCTGGTCGCCTACGCGGCGGCCCGCAACGTCACCATCGTTCCCGAGATCGAGATGCCGGGCCACGCCCTGGCGCCGATCGTGGCCTATCCGAAGCTGGGCCTGACGCCCAACCCGCCGGCCCTGGCCATGCATGACTGGGGGATCTTCCCCTATCTCTACAACGTCGACGACGGCACGTTCGCCTTCCTCAACGACGTGCTCGACGAGGTCATGGACCTCTTCCCGTCGCAATACATCCACGTCGGCGGCGACGAGGCCGTGAAGGACCAGTGGAAGGCCAGCGCGGCGATCCAGGCCAGGATCAAGGAACTGGGCGTCAAGGACGAGCACGGCCTGCAGAGCTGGTTCATCCAGCGGGTCGAGAAGCACATCAACGGCCGCGGCCGTCGTCTGATCGGCTGGGACGAGATCCTCGAAGGCGGCCTGGCCCCCAACGCCACGGTGATGTCGTGGCGCGGGATCGACGGGGCCATCGCCGCCGCCGGCCAGGGCCACGACACGGTGCTGTCGCCCGAGCCGACCCTCTATTTCGACCGCCGCCAGAGCACCTCCGTCGACGAGCCGCCGGGCCGCATGACGGTCAGCAGCCTGAAAGACGTCTACCAGTTCGACGCCGCGCCCGACGCGCTGACGGCCGACCAGCGCAAGCACATCCTGGGCGTCCAGGCCAACCTGTGGGTCGAGCACATCCGCACCGACGAGCGGGTGCAGCTGATGGCCTTCCCGCGTCTCGTCGCCCTGTCGGAAACCGCATGGACCCAGGAAGAGCGCCGCGACTGGAACGGGTTCACCACCCGCGTGCCGGCGCAGATGGCGCGCCTCAAGGCGCTGGGCCTCAAGGCCAACACCGCGCCGTTCGAACCGCAGGCCACGTTGCGTCCCGGCCAGGACGGCGCGATCGCCGCCAGCTTGAAGAGCGGGCTTGAGATCGGCCAGGTGCGCTACACCACCGACGGCTCGGAGCCGACCGCGACCTCGCCGGCCTATGGCGAAGCTCTGTCGCTGAAGGCGGGGACCACCCTGAAAGCCCGCAGCTTCCTGGGCGAGGCGCCGCTGGGCCGCACCCGCGCCTGGACGGCCACCAAGCTGGCCGCCGAAACCCGGGTCAGCCGTCAGCTGGAACTGTGCGGCAATGCGATCCCGCTGCTCTTCGAGGACGACGCGCCGGAAACCGGCCGCGACGGCGAGCGCGCCATCTTCGCCACCGACGTCATGAAACCGTGCTGGGTGTGGAAGGGCGCCGACCTGTCCAAGGGTCTGAAGCTGACCGCCCGTGTCGGCCAGACGCCGTGGAACTTCCAGATCGGCAAGGCCAAGGACCAGATCGTGGTGCGCAAGCCCGCCACGCCCGACGGCGAGCTGGAGGTCCGTCTCGGCGGCTGCGAGGGCGAGCGGATCGCCACCATTCCTCTCGGCAAGGCCGGACGCGGTCCGGGCCTGGGCGTGGTCAGCGGTGCCCTGCCGGCCCGCGACGGCGTCCACGACCTGTGCTTCTCCTTCACCGCCAAGGGCCTCGATCCGATGCCCGCCCTCGACCGCGTCACCCTGACCGCGGCCGGCCAGTAGTCTCCACCAGTAACGTTCCGGCGAGAGTTCTCCACGTGTCCACGCTCGTTCTTTCTTCGCCCCTCCAAGGCTGGGTAGCGTCCTTGGAGGAGACGCCGGACGCGGTGTTCGCCGAGCGTATGCTGGGGGATGGTTTGGCGATCGATCCGACGGGTTCGGTGCTGCATGCGCCGTGCGACGGGCGGGTGATCTCGGTGCACCGGGCGCGGCACGCGGTGACGCTGCGGGCGGGCAACGGGGCCGAGATCCTGATGCATGTGGGCCTGGAGACGGTGGCCCTGGACGGCGAGGGCTTCAGCGTCCACGTCGCCGAAGGCCAGGCGGTGAAGGCGGGGCAGGCGCTGATCGGCTTTGATCTG
>NZ_JAAKGT010000022.1 GCF_011043625.1 Caulobacter sp. 602-2 | reverse complement strand
GCCGATCAGCGCCCCCGCCACGATGGCGACCAGCACCTGCACGTAGAGGTGCGTGTACCACGGCCCCTGGCGGGGCGGCGCGCCGGCGGCGGCGTTCGTCTGCGGGATCATCGGACGGCTCCTGGCCGTCGTCGTCGCCCCCGACGGCGCTACGGCCAGGCTCTAGATGTCGCCGCCCCGCGATCCGGGGCAAGCGTTTTCAGGCGCCGCCGAGGCGGGGCCTCAGGACTTGGGCTTCTTGGCCTTCACGCTCGGCCAGGCCGCCGCGTACTCCTCGGGGGTCAGCTTGCGGATCGCCTGCACCCGGTAGTCGCGCGAGGAGCCGGTGACCTCGGGCACGATCACGGTCGCGTCGAAGGGCGAGCACACCCACGAGCCGCCGCGCGACTTGATTCCGATGCGGGTGGAGACGTCCAGGTCGAAGGCCGAGTTGAACAGCGTCAGCTGGTAGGCTTCCTTGCGGCCGACATCGACATTGAGCGTGCGTTCGTCGACGACCTGATAGCCGCGCACCTGGTCGGCGAAGAAGCAGCTTTCCCGGGAGGCGGGCTTGGCCTTCTCGGCCGGCGCCGGGGCGGCGGCCAGGGCGGGAACGGCGAGGCCCGCGGCCAGGCCGAGGGTGCAGAGGAGCAAGACGGAGCGGCGCATGTCGAAGGCCTCCTGATCGGACCGGCCTCCACTATAGCGCGACGGGCTCTTGGCTGTATTTCGGTTTGTAGGCCGATTGCGGCGAAATCAGGCGGCCTGGCGCGACAGGTCCTCGATCCAGGCGTCCAGATCGGCCACCGCGCGGCGCACGCCCTGGCGCAGGCGTTCGAGGGGCTCGTCGAGGGGCGCGCCGGCGATGCAGGCGTTCTCCAGTTCGGCCGCGTCGCGCGACAGGCGCATGAAGCCGAGGATGCCGGCCGAGCCGGCCAGGCGGTGGGCGTCCTCGCGCAGGGCCTGCGGGGCCTCGTCCTGGAAGCGTTCGACCAGCTGGTCGCGCAGCATGCCGGCCAGCCGGGCGACGCGGACCGCCCCCATGGCCGAGGCCAGGGCGTCGCGGGCGGCGGCTTCGTCGTCGGCCTCGTCGACCGGCGCGGCGACGGCGGCGGCCTTGGCCAGGTGCAGGGCCAGGGCCTGGTCGAGGTCGCGTTCGCTCAGCGGCTTGAGCAGATGGCCCACCATGCCGGCGTCGAGGCAGGCGGCGATCTGCTGGGGGGCGCCGCTGGCGGTCAGGGCCACGATGGGCGAGGCGGTCAGGCCGCGCCGGCGGATCTCGCGGGTGGCGGTCAGGCCGTCGATCACCGGCATGTGCACGTCCATCAGCACCAGGTCGAAGGCCGCGCGCTCCAGCGCCTTGACCGCCTGGGCGCCGTCATCGGCCGTCTCGACCACGCAGCCGCGGCGGCCCAGCAGTTCGCTGAACAGTTCGCGGTTCAGCTCGACGTCGTCGACCAGCAGGATCCGGCGACCGGGGAAGGCGGCGCGGCCGGCGGCCTCGGCCGGGGCGACGACGGCGGGGGCCTGGGCCAGGGGCAGCTCGATCTCGAAGGCGAAGGTCGAGCCTTCGCCCAGCTCGCTCTCCACCCAGATCCGCCCGTCCATCAGCTCGACGAGCTCGCGCGAGATCGCCAGGCCCAGCCCGGTGCCGCCGAAGGTGCGGGTGATCGAGCTGTCGGTCTGGGAGAAGCGCTTGAACAGGCGGTCCAGCTTGTCGGGCGCGATGCCTACGCCCTGGTCGATGACGCTGATGCGCAGGGCCGCGCGATCGCCGGCGGCGCCGAGGACCTCGACCTGGGTGGTCACCGAGCCGTGGCGGGTGAACTTCACGGCGTTGGACAGCAGGTTCAGCAGGATCTGGCGCAGGCGATGGCGGTCGCCGACGTACCAGCCGTCGAGGTCGCCGACCATGCGCAGGTCGACCTGGTGCTCGTCGGCCTGCGGCTCGACCATGGCCGTGGTCTCGACCAGCATCTCCTTGAGGGCGAAGGGCGCGCTTTCCAGGGTGACGGCGCGGGCCTCCAGCTTGGAGAAGTCGAGGATGTCGTTGATCAGGGCGTTGAGGGCCTCGCCGGCGCCGCGCACCCGCTCGGCCCGCCGCCGGTCCTCGGTCGCCAGGTTCGGGCTTTCGGCCAGCAGCCGCGAGAAGCCGATCACCCCGTTCAGCGGCGTGCGTAGCTCGTGGCTCATATTGGCCAGGAACTCGGCCTTGGCGTGATTGGCTTCCTCGGCGGCGTCGCGGGCGGTGGCCAGCTGGGTGGCCATGGCGGCCAGTTCCAGGGTCTGGCGCTCCAGCGCCTCCTGGGCCTCGACGCGGGCGGTCTGGTCCTGGACCTGGGCGATGAAGTGCTTGGGCGAGCCGTCGGGCGCGCGGACCAGCGACACCGAAAGGTGCACCCAGACGATGCGGCCTTCCTTGTGGATGTAGCGCTTGTCCATGCCGTAGCTGGCGATCTCGCCGTCGAGCAGCTTGCCCAGCAGGGCCAGGTCCTTGTCGAGGTCGGCGGGGTAGGTGATCGTCTGGAAGTCGGTCGCCAGCATCTCGGCCTCGTCGTAGCCGACGATGTCGCAGAAGGCGGCGTTGATCTTGTTGAAGGCGCCGTCGAGCGTGACCAGGGCCATGCCGACCGAGGCGTGGTGGAAGGCGGTCTCGAACTCCTCCATCTGCGCCTTGCGGGCGCTGATGTCGTGCATCAGGGCCGTGAACTGCCAGCCCTCGGCGCTGCGGGCGGCGCTGATCGCCAGCTCGACGGGAAAGGTCTCGCCGTCTCGGCGCTGGGCCGTGATCTCGATGCGCTGGTCGAGCACCGCGCCGCGACCGGTGGCCAGGAAGCGGACCAGGCCCTCGTCATGGGCCGTGCGCAGTTCGGCCGGGACGATCAGGTCGGACAGCCGGCGGCCCTGGGCCTCGGCCGCCGTCCAGCCGAAGGTGCGCTCGGCGAAGCGGTTCCAGTCGGTGACGACGCCTGCCTGGTCCATCGTGACGATCGCCTGGTAGGCGTCGGCGATCACCCGCCGCGCGCGGGCTTCGCTGGCCTCCAGCTTGCGGCGCAGGGCGCGCTCGTCGGTGATGTCGCGCAGGACGCCGAAGACGGCGATCACCCGGCCGTCCTCGTCCAGCTCGCAGGTGGCGCGCGAATGGCCCTGGCGGACCGCGCCGTCGGCCCGCAGCAGGCGCAGTTCGTGCTCGAGCACCGCGCGCTCGACGACCACCTGGCGGGCCCTGGCCTCGGCCGCCGCCCGATCGTCGGGGTGGTACATCTCCAGCCAGTTATCGAAGGTGGGTGTGAAGGTCGCCGGATCGCGTCCGTAGATCCGATAGACCTCGTCCGACCAGGTGATGGTGTGGTTGACGAGATCGCAGCGCCAGTGGCCGACGCCGGAGATGGCCTCGGTCATGGCCAGCATGCGGCGCTGTTCGACCATGTGCCGTTCGGCGCGGCCCTTTTCCATGCGGGCGACCACGGCGTCGGCCAGCATGCGCAGGCGGTCGAGGTCTTCCTCGGAGGGGCGGGGGCGCGGCGCGCTGTCGATGACGCACAGCGTGCCGAGGTTATGGCCGTTGCGATCGCTGAGCACGGCGCCGGCGTAGAAGCGGATGTCCGGCGCGCCGGTGACCAGGGGATTGCCGGAAAAGCGCGGGTCGGCCGTGGCGTCCTCGACGACCATGACCGAATGGGGCTCCTGGCGCAGGGCGTGGGCGCAGAAGGCCATCTCGCGCGGGGTGGATTCCGCCTCCAGGCCGTAGCGCGACTTGAACCACTGCCGGTGCTCGTCGACCAGCGAGATCAGGGCGATGGGCGCATTGAACAGTTCGGCGGCGAAGCCGGTCAGCCGATCGAAGGCCGGCTCGGGAGCCGTATCCAGGATGCGGTAGGAGGCCAGGGCCGCCAGACGATCGTTTTCGAGCATGTTCAGGGCGCCGCTATCTTAGGTCGACACGGTGACCCGGGGCGGCTTCACATCTACTGAACGCCGGTATCGGTGCGCTGCGGCCTATTGAAGCAGCAGTGGCGAGCCCAAACGAAAACGCGCCTCTCCAGGGGATGAGGCGCGTGATCGGAAGATCGAAAGAGAGTGGAGGAGGGGCTTAGGCCGGCTCGTCGTCGACCATCGCCTTGACCAGGTCGACCACGCGGCGGCGCAGGCGACGGTCGTTCAGGCGGGGGAACAGGTCGGCCAGTTCCAGGCCTTCCGGCGTGGCGACGAACTGGGTCATGCGCTGGGCGACGCCGTCGTCCTCGCCGTTGTCGGTCTCTTCCAGGCCGTCGAAGAAGTAGGACACCGGCGACTGCAGCAGGCGGGCGGCGTCGTAGAGCTTGCTGGCGCTGATGCGGTTGGCGCCGCGCTCGTACTTCTGGATCTGCTGGAAGGTGATGCCCAGGGCGTCGGCGAGCTGAGTCTGGCTCAAGCCGAGCACCTTGCGCCGAATCCGCATGCGGGCGCCGACATAGATATCGACGGGATGGGCGACTTCGGCGGTGGGCTTCTGGGTCATGGTGTTCTCGTCCTCGGCTCCGGTCGGACCGTAGCGGTGCACGTGGCGCGGTTGTTTACGGTGAAGAATAGACCGCTGATCGTATTCCGTCACCTCGCCTCGACGTCGCATGTCGCTAACACGACACAAATGCCGCACCCTTGCGTCGGTCCGCCGACAGAAAAGCATTCGGACTTGACCTTTCGGCCGCCGGGCGGTGTCTGCCGACCATGATTTTGCAGTCAGGCGCGCGCGTCGCGGTCGCCGGAGCCGGCGCTTTCGGCTCGGCGGCGGCGCTGATTCTCTCCCGACTCGGGTTCGTGGTGACGGTGTTCGACCCCGCGCCGCCCGGCGAGAACGCCTCGGGCGTGGCGGCCGGCATGCTGGCGCCGGCGGCCGAGGCGGTGTTCGACAAGATTTCGCGCGGCCACCTGCCGGTGTTGCGGCGCGCGCGCGAGCGCTGGGCGCCCTTCGCGGCGGACCTGGGCATCACGCTCGATCGCGGCGGAGTGGCGATCGAGGGCGAGGCCGGTTTCCTGGACGAGGTCGAGGCGGCGCTAGTCGAGGCCGGCGCGGGCTTCACGCGCACCCAGGCGGGCCTGTTCAGCGACGAGGACTGGCGGCTGGACGCCCGCCAGGCGCTGGCGACCCTGCGCGAGGCGGCGATCAAGGCCGGCGCCATGTTCGACGGTCGCGGCGCGGCCGCCTTCTCCGACGGACGCGTCACGCTTGAGGATGGCGAGGTCCAGCCCTTCGACGCCCTGGTGGTCGCCACGGGCGGCGGCGGACGGGATCTGGCGCCGGAGCTTGCCGCGCTGACGCCGATCAAGGGCCAGATCCTGCGCCTGGAGACCCCCATGGCCGGCGGCCCGGTGCTGCGCGGCAAGGGTGTCTACATCGCGCCGGGGCCGCGGCCGGCGGTCGGGGCGACGATGGAGGCCGGGCGCGATGACCGCGATCCGGACCCGGCCGTGGTCGAGCCGCTGCGCATCGCCGCCGAGCGCCTGCGCCCCGAACTGGCCGGTGCGGCGGCGGTGATCGAGGTCGGCGTTCGGGCCTCGACGTCGGACGGCCTGCCGCTGGTGGGCGAGAGCCGTGCGCCGGGGGTGATCCTGGCGGCCGGGGCCCGTCGCAACGGCTGGCTGCTCGCTCCGCTTGTGGCCGACATGGTCGCGGCGTATCTGACGGGCGCCGATCCCGGAGAGGACGCGGCCGCCTTCGATCCGCAGCGTTTCGAGGGCTAGATAAAGAACGACGAAGCGCAGGGAAGGGACGACATGGCCGGTTTCTGGCTGACCGACGAGCAGGAAGCGATCCGTGAAGGCGTGGCCAAGGTGTGCGCCGCCTTCGACGACGAGTACTGGCGGCGGACCGACGAGACCGGAAACTTCCCCGAAGAGTTCGTCGCCGCCATAGCCGAAGGCGGCTGGCTGGGCGTGGCCATGCCCGAAAGCGTGGGCGGGGCGGGCCTTGGCCTGACCGAGGCCGCGGTGATGATGCAGACCGTGGCCCAGTCGGGCGCGGGCTTCTCGGGCGCTTCGGCCATCCACCTCAACATCTTCGGCCCGATGCCGCTGGTGAAGTTCGGGACCGACGAGCAGCGCGAACGCCTGCTGCCGCGGATCATCTCGGGCGAGGACAAGATGTGCTTCGCCGTCACCGAGCCCAATTCAGGCCTGGACACCTCCAGCCTGGAGACTCGGGCCGAGAAGGTCGACGGCGGCTATCGCCTGAACGGCCGCAAGATCTGGACGACCGGCGCCCAGCGCGCCAACAAGATCCTGATCATCGCCCGCACCACGCCCAAGGATCAGTGCGCCAAGCCGACCGGCGGGCTGTCGCTGTTCTACACCGACCGCGAGCAGATCGAGGCCAAGCCGATCCCGAAGATGGGCCGCAAGGCCGTCGAATGTAACATGCTCTTCATCGAGGACCTGTTCGTGCCCCAGGAGGACCTGGTGGGCGAGGAAGGCAAGGGCTTCCAGTACCTGCTGCACGGGCTCAATCCCGAGCGGGTGCTGTTTGCGGCAGAGGCCATCGGCCTTGGCCGGGCGGCGCTGGCGAAGGCCTCGACCTACGCCAAGGAGCGCGTGGTGTTCGGCCGTCCGATCGGCCAGAACCAGGGCGTGGCCCATCCGCTGGCCAAGTCGTGGGCGGAGCTGGAGGCGGCCAACCTGATGGCCTTCAAGGCCGCGGCGCTCTACGACGCGGGCAAGGACTGCGGGGCCGAGGCCAACGCCGCCAAGTACCTGGGCGCGGAGGCCGGCTTCACCGCCTGCGAGGCCTCGGTGCTGGCGCATGGCGGCATGGGCTACGCCAAGGAATACGACGTCGAGCGCTACTTCCGCGAGGCGATGATCGCCCGTATCGCGCCGGTCAGCCGCGAGATGATCCTCAACTTCATCGCCGAGCGCGTGCTGGGCTTGCCCAAGAGCTACTGAAGAAACCCGGACGGACGACCAGATACGCGGTCGTCCGTCCGACGCCCCCTCAGTCAGCGGCGTTGAAGCGGATGGGGATCCTCACCTGCGCGCCGTCGACCGCCTGGCCGTTCTCCAGTTGCGGCTTCATCTTGAAGAACCGCGACAGTTTCAGAGCCGCATCGCCGAAGCCTTCGATGGCCGGGCTTTCGGAGACCACGGTGCAGTTCTGCACGGTGCCCTTGGCCGTGACCGCGCAGTTCAGCGTCGCCCCGCCCGAGACCCCGCGCCGCTGGGCGCTTTCGGGGTAGTAGCGCGACATGTCGTCGGCGCTGGGCATCTTCAGCCACGTCGCCCGGGTGATGATCCGGGGCGCAGGAGCGGTCGACGGCGGCGCGGGCGGCGCCGGGGGATCGGCCGTGAAGGTCGGCGGCGCGGCGATGGTCGGCGGGCCCGGGTCCTTGGGGATCGGCACGGGCAGCGGATCGGGCGTCGGGAACGGCGTCGGCAGCGGCGGATGGACCGGGATGGGGTTGGAGGCCCTGGGCGGCGTCGGCGCCGGGGTCTCCGGCGGCGGAGGCGGCGGCGGCTTCGGCATCATCGGTTCCAGCACGAAGCCGGGATCGGGAACGATCTCGGGCGGCAGGGTCACGTACTTCTGCACCGCGATGTAGGCGAACAGGGCCACGTGCGCCGCGCCGGAAACCGCCAGGGCGATGACCAGGCCCTTGGACAGCTTGCGCTTTTCGTCGCGGTCCAGGCCGGCGATGCGCGGGTTGAAATCGGCGGGGTGGGCGATCATGGCGACCTCCGTGAAGCGGCGTCGATCGGTGTCGACGTCTTCACGCTGTCATGGAAAATGACGCCCGTAAACAGATAAAATGACGATCGTAAAATCTACTGTGTCCGACCCGTCTCCAGCAGCAGGTCGCCCAGGTCGCTCCAGGCCAGGACGGGATGGCGGCGGACCGTCCGCATCAGGCCGGCGAGCCATTTCCACGCCGCCTCGTCGTGGTCGAGGTGGTGGGTCAGCAGGCCGATCGGCGCATCCCAGGCGCCGGTCTTGCGACGGCGCGCCAGCTGGCGGCGCAATTGCGAGGCCAGGCGGCCTGCGCCCCGGAAGCGCGGGGCGGGGTTCCAGCGCAGCAGGTCGAGGTGGGTGTCGACGCGCGGCGGATCGGCTTGCGGCGCGACTTCGGCCCAGGCGCTCCAGCCGATATAGCGTTCGGCGGACAGGGCGTCGGTCAGGCGGGGGTGGACGGCGTTCCAGGGCGGCGTGAACAGCTTCAGCGCGCCGGGCAGGGGCGCAAGGCGGGTCCAGCCGTCCCGCAGGGCGGCGGCGATCTCGTCGGCGGTGCGTTCGGGCGGAAACTCGAAGGCGCCGCCGCCGCCGCTGCGGTCCACGTGGTCGGCGCCGTGCTGGACCACCCGAACGCCGCGCACCGTGGCCAGGCGTTCGGCAAGATCGGCCCGATCGCCGTCGGGAATGACCGCCAGGGTCAGGGGCGCGTCGAAGGCCAGCGCGTGGGCGAGCAGCCGCTCCAGCGCCGGGCCGGGCGCGCGGGCGTCGTCGTCGCGCCACCAAAGGCGGGCGCGGCGGCCGGCCGCGCGCCAGCGGGCCAGTTCGCGCGACAGCAGCAGGGTCTGGAGCATCAGGCCAGCGGCGAGGTCGAGGCCACGGCTTCGGCGCAGACCGCCGTCGGGTCCTGGGCCATGGAGGCCGTGCCCCGCACTTCCAACTGCATGCGCAGCACCGACAGCAGCGGATAGATCGCCGCCATCAGCGCGATCAGGAAGCCCCAGCCGCCTTCACGCCAGCCCTGGCGCGAGACGTAGCACTTGTAGAAGCGCCGCACGCCGCGGAAGGCGTTGCGGCCCAGGCCCGGCCATTCGCCGGTCTCGGCCAGATCCTTGGCGCGCAGCTCGGTGTAGCGGTCGAGGCGGCGCAGCATGTCGGAGATGTTGTCGTCGACCTCGTGGCGGATCGGCGTGCGCAGCGACGGGCCGGCCTCGCCGGCGAACTTCACCGACGGATGGACGCGCTGGGTTCCCCAGCTCTTGGCGCCGCGGCGGAACAGGCGGGCCACCGAGGTGGTGCCGAACGAGCCGCCCCAGCCGTACTTCACCAGGCGCGCGCCGACGTAGTTGTCGACCGGGATCTGGCGCCAGTCGCCTTGGTCGGACGCCACGGCGGCGCGGACCTCGGCGGCGAGCTCGGGGCTGACATATTCGTCGGCGTCGATCTCGAGGATCCAGTCGCCGGTGGCGGCGGCCGCGCCGGCGGCCCGGCGGGGGCCTTCCAGCGGAAACGCGCCTTCGACCAGCACCGCGCCGTACTGCCTGGCGATCATCGCCGAGCCGTCGGTGCAGCGGTCGAGCACGACCACCAGTTCATCGGCGAAGGACAGGCGGGCCAGGCATTCGGCCAGGCGGACTTCCTCGTTGTGTACGCAGATCAAGGCCGTGAGTTTGGCCATCGTTTCCCCCGAAAGTTGGCGCGCGGTAACATTGTTGCGTTATCGAAACAATGTTTCTCGCACAAATCGGGCAAGCTTCAGCGTGGCAGTTTGTCGCGGAGCGCCGGAAGGGCGGGGCGACTTGTCGCGGGGCCGTCCGGCGAACGTGGAAACGTGGTTAAGTCGGCGTTAACCACGCTGGTTCAGACATTCGGACCATGGCCGTCCAATCCATCCGCAACGTCGTCGAGTCGGCGATCCAGCGCGCGTCGAACGCGACTGGTGTCGACTTCACGTTCCTGATGGGCACCGCCAAGCGCGAGAGCGGCTACAATCCAGCGGCCAAGGCGCGCACCTCCTCGGCCTCGGGCCTGTTCCAGTTCGTCGACCAGACCTGGCTGGCCACGCTGAAGAAGCACGGCGCCAAGTACGGCTACGCTCGCTACGCCGACCTGATCCAGCAGGGCTCGGACGGCAAGTACCGGGTGGCCGGCGACGAGGCTCGCAAGGCCGTGCTGGGCCTGAAGCTCGATCCGCACGCCGCGTCGCTGATGGCCGGCGAACTGGCGTCGGATCACGCCTCCTATCTGCGCGGCCGGGTGGGGCGCAGCCCGACCTCGGGGGAGCTCTACGCCGCCCACTTCCTGGGTCCGCAGGGTTCGGCCCGGCTGATCGAGGCGGCCAATCGCAACCCGGGCGCCAGCGCCGCTTCGATGTTTCCGGAAGCCGCCGCCGCCAACCGCTCGATCTTCTATCGCGAAGGCCGCGCCGCCACCGTCGGCGAGGTCTATGCGAACCTGACCAAGAGCGCCGGCGCAAGCGGCGGTGCGCCGACCGTCCGCGAGCGCGAGCCGCAGAGCGACGAAGGCTTCCTGCAGTACGCCTCGGGCCGACGGCTGGACCGCATCGACCAGCAGAAGGCCGTGGTCGACCTCGTCCTGCGCGGGTCGCAGGGCTACGGCGGCGCTTTCAGCGGCGCGCGCTCGGACGACGGCGGCGGCGTCAGCCGCGTGGCCAACAGCCTGTTCTCGGCCGAGATGCTGCGCATGCTTTCGGACGCCAACGCCGGTTCGGCCGGCGGCAAGGCCCGTTAGGCCCGCAGGGCCTCAATCTCCTCATCCGAATAGCCGAGCTCGGCCAGGACGGCGGCCGTGTCCGCGCCCAGCGATGGGGCGGGCGCACGCGGACGCTCGTCGATGCCGGGAAAGCGGGCCGGCGCGGCGGGCGAGCGGCGGCCGTCCAGCGTTTCGACGAAGCAGCCGGCCGCCTGGGCCTGGGGGTCCTCGACCAAGTCGCGCGGCGTCTGCCAGGGCGCCCAGGTGATGTCGCCCGCGTCGAGGGCGGCCGCGGCGGTCTCGTAGTCCATGGCGCCGAAGGCCTCGTCGAGGATGTCGACCAGGGCGGCGGTGTTCTCGCGCCGGGCCCGGGCGCCGGAGAAGCGCGGATCGTCAACCAGTTCGGGCCGGCCGACGGCGGCGGCGATCCTGGGCCAGTCGGTCGCGCCCTGGCGGGCCAGCAGGCAGATCCAGCGGCCGTCGCGCGTCTGGAAGAAGTTGGCCAGCGGCTGGACCGCCTCGCGGCGCGGACGGGTCGAGGCCAGCTTGCCGAAGTGCAGCTGGATGGCGAGGTCCGAGCCGATGGCGTAGGCGCCGGTGCGCAGCAGCGAGGTCTCGACCAGGCGTCCGACGCCCGTCCGATGGCGCTCGTGCACGGCCGCCAGGATCGCCGAGACCGTGGCCAGCGAGGTGATGTGGTCGCCCATGCCGGTGCGGATCGGGAAGGGCTCGGCGCCCTTGGGCGCGGTCAGGGCCCCGACCCCGGCGCGCGACCAGAAGGCGGCGACGTCCATGCCCGGCTTGTCGGCGTCCGGGCCGGTCAGGCCGTAGCCGGTGAGGCTGCAGTAGATCAGGGCGGGGAAGGCCGCGCGCAGGGTCTCGTGGTCGAGGCCGGCGCGGCGCAGGGCGGCCGGCCTGACGTTGGTGAGGAAGATGTCGGCGGTGGCGATGAGACGCTTGAGCGCTTCGGCGCCGCCGGGCGTGCGGATGTCGAGCACGATCCCGCGCTTGCCGCGGTTGTCGAGCTCGAAGATCGGGTTGGCGGCCTGGTCGGCGCCGATGGTCTCGAAGAAGCGGCGCATCGGATCGCCGTCCGGCGCCTCGACCTTGACCACGTCGGCGCCCCAGTCAGCCAGGATGCCGGCCGCGCCCGGGGCGGCGATGTAGGTGGCCAGTTCGACGACCTTGAGGTCCCGCAGCATTCGCTTCCTCCGCTTTTCTTGTCGTTGGAGACGAGATTAGCGGTCAAACGAGCGTTGGGAAGTCCGTCAGGCCACGCCGCGCGCGGCTTCAGCCCGAGGCTGGCGGGTGAGGGCGGCCGCGTCGGCCACGGCCCGGGCGACGCCCGCGACGCTGACGGGCTTGCGCAGCACGGTGTCGGCGCCGGCCTCGGTGCACTCGCGGGCCTCGTCGGCGTCGCCGCCGATGACGGCGATGATCGGCATCTGGCCGCCGGCGCCGGGCAGGGCGCGCAGTTCGGCGGCGGTCTGCGGGCCGTCCAGCACCGGCATGCGGCCGTCGAGCATGACGAGGTCGAACTCGCAGACCTTGGCCAGGTCGACGGCGCGACGGCCGTTCTGGGCGTGCACGACCTGGTGGCCGAGCTGCTCGAGGATGGCGCGCAGCATGGCCGCGTTGAGGGCGTCGTCTTCGGCGATCAGCACGCGCAGGCTGCGCTGGACGTCGGGAGCCGGATCGGCGGCGGCCAGGGTCTCCTCGACCGGCTCCTGCGGGCAGGGGCAGGCGGCGTCGTAGGGCAGCAGAAGGGTGAAGCAGCTGCCCACGCCCAGGGCGCTGCTGGTCTCCAGCGAGCCGCCCATCAGCCGGGCCAGCTGGCGCGACAGTGACAGGCCAAGGCCCGCGCCGTTGACGCCGGCGCCGGTGCGCTCGACGCGGCGGAAGGGCTCGAACGCCTGCTCCAGTTCCTCGGCCGACAGGCCTGGACCGGTGTCGGCGACCTCGATGGCGATGCGGTCGTCGCCGCGCGGTTCGATCCGCACCTCGACCCGGCCGCGGATGGTGTACTTCACGGCGTTGCCGACCAGGTTGGCGATGATCTGGCGGGTGCGCATGGGATCGGCCATGGCCGCGCCCAGCGCCCGGTTCTCCAGCGACGCATCGACGTGGACGGCCAGTTCCAGGCCCTTGGCCAGGGCGTGCGGCCGCTCCAGCAGGGCCAGGTCGCGGACCAGGCGCACGGGCTCGAAGGCCTGGGTCTCGACCGCCAGGCGGCCGGCCTCGGCGGTCTCGGCGTCGAGGGTGGCGTTGAGCACCGAGATCAGGTCCTGGGCCGCGTCGAGGGCGGCGTTCAGCTGCTCGCGCGAGGGCGCGGCCCGCCCGCCCTTGCCGGCGGCGGCGGCCAGCACGTGGGTGACGCCGGTCAGGCCGTTGCGGATCTCGTGGCTGAGGGTGGCGACGATGTCGGACTTGGAGCGGGCGGTGCGCTCGGCGGCCTCCAGCACGCGCATCCGTTCCTCGATCAGCGCCTCGTGGGCCACGGCCAGCGCATGCTGGCGGCGCAGCATGCGGTTGAAGATCATGGCCATGGCCAGCGCCAGGGCCAGGCCGCCGGCGGCCATCAGGCCGGCCTGGCGGCTCTCGGGGCGGCTGAACAGCGCCCACAGCGGGCCGATCGCGGCCACGGGCGCGACCACCACTAGGCTCTGCAGCACCGGCGAGGCGAAGAAGATGCAGACCATGCCGGCGGCGGCCGACAGCAGCAGCAGGGTCTCGCGGATCGGACCGGCGCCGTCGGCGAAGGCCGACATTTGGATCACGCCCAGCGCCCACAGCAGGCCGCCCGCGACCTGAAGCCGCATGCGCTTGATCAGGTCCTGGGCGTGCGGGGTCTTCAGCCAGTTGGTGATCCCGTAGAACACGCCCCAGTTGATGGCGAAGATCGCGAAGCTCAGCGACATCCACACCGCGTTCTGGGCGAACGAGCCCGCCCAGACGAAGAACGGCAGGCTTACGGCGAAGATGGCCAGGGCGTAGGGCAGCAGCGCCACCTGCACGCCGAGGGCGAGCGCAGCGTCGGCCCCGGGCCGTTTCACGTCATGGGTTCGGGGCGATGCGAACAAGAATCAAATCCTCGGGCGTTCAGGCGAGGACGCTAGGCGGTCACGGTTTGCGGCGGGTTACGCGGTATCGTTAATGCCGGGGTGTTTGCGGGCAAACAATCGTTAAGCCTAACGGCACATTGTTTGATTCGACCGTTCATTCGCAGAAGGCCAGGCCCATGGCCACGACCCGCGCCGCGCTGACCAACGACGATATCCGCATGCTCGTGAAGGGCGCGACGCCCGACGAGCGCGCCCTGGCCGCGCACCGGCTGTGCCGCAAGATCGACCGCGCCGAACTTTCCGAGGACGAGCGCCTGCAGGCCCAGGAAATCCTGCGGGTCATGGCCGCCGACGCCGCCGAGCTGGTGCGCCGCGCCCTGGCCGTGACCCTGAAGACCTCGCCGCTGCTGCCGCCGGACGTGGCCAACCGCCTGGCGCGCGACGTCGAGAGCGTGTCGCTGCCGGTGATCAGCTTCTCACCGGTGTTCACCGACCAGGACCTGGCCGAGATCATCCGCCTGGGCGGCCCGGTGCGGCAGATGGCCATCGCCCGCCGGCCCAAGCTGTCGAGCAAGGTCACCGGCCTGCTGGTCGAGCAGGCGCCGGAAGACGTCGTGGCCGCGGTGTGCGCCAACGACAACGCCCGTTTCTCGGACCTCGCCCTGCAGAAGGCGCTGGACCGCTTCGCCAAGTCCGAAAGCGTGCTTCAAGCCGTCGCCTACCGCGCGGTCCTGCCGCTGTCGGTGACCGAGCGCCTGATCGACATGGTCGGCGACCAACTGCGCGAGCACATCCTCGACAACCACGCCCTGTCGGCCGAGCGGGCGCTGGAGATCATCGTCGGCGCCAAGGAGCGCGCGACCATCGACCTGGTGGACCAGGCCGGCCGCACCGCCGATCCCAAGGCCTTTATCGCCCACCTGAACCGCGCGGGCCGGCTGACGCCGTCGCTGCTGCTGCGGGCGCTGGCCCATGGCCACATGACCTTCGTCGAATGGGGCCTGGCCGAACTGGCCGGGGTGCCGCATCACCGCACCTGGCTGATGGTGCACGACGCCGGCGCGCTGGGCCTGAAGGCGGTCTACGAGCGCGCGGGCCTGCCCTCGCGCCTCTACGCTGCTTTCCGCGCGGGCGTGGACGCCTATCACGGCATGGAATTCGACGGCCGCCCCGGCGAGCGCGAACGGTTTCAGGAGCACATGCTGCAACGGTTCCTGACCTCCTCCCAGGCGGTGTCGCGCGAAGAGAGCGACTACCTGCTGGACAAGCTGGACCGCCTGGCGGGCTTCAAGGCCCGCGCGGCGGGGTAGGGGATCCAGATGCTCCCCCTGAAGGGGGAGCTGTCGCGAAGCGACTGAGGGGGAAGTTGCTGGAAAGCCAGCAGCGCCCTCGACGTCCGCGGACACTTCCCCCTCCGGCCCTCCGGGCCACCTCCCCCTTCAGGGGGAGGATCTTTGGCGGCGAACCTCCCCCACGGGGGGAGGTTCCTCAAGCGCGGTCCTCGCCACGGGGGCGAGGGAGGCGTGTTTGGGTGGCTGGAGCGGGGGCTGACCTCATCTTCGTACTCCCCCCGGAGAAGCGACCTACTCCGTCGGCAGGCCCGCGCCGGCGGCGTTGATCCAGCCGACGAGGTCGCCGATGACCTTCGCATTGGCCTGGTCGAAGGCCGCGACGATGGGGCCGACGCGGTTGTCGGCGGCTTTCACCTTGGCTTCGAAGACCTGGTCGCCGACCAGGGCCCGGTCGCCGGTGCGGCTGATGACGCCGCGCACCTGGACGATGACCTCGGGCGGCGCCTTGGGGCCGTCGACATAGGCCGCCTCGAAGGTGCGGACCTCGAGGCGCAGGACCATCTGGGCCTTGGCCACCTCGCCGCGGCCGATCAGGCGGGCGCGGCCCGGATCGGCGTCGAAGGCCCGCGAGAGGGCTTCGTCGAACTGCACGCTGGCCGGGGCGATCCAGCGGGCGCCGGCGACATAGGCCGCCTCGCCGCCGGGGGCGGTGGTCAGGATGCGGTCGCCGGCCGAGGGGCGGGTGAAGACGGTCGGGGCCTTGAGCACCCCGAACATCGCGCCGGGCGGACCCTTGCTGGCCGCCGGGGCGGTGGTTCCGAAGCGGTACATGCCCGAGGGCTTGGCCTTGGGGAACACGCTGATGCAGGCCGACAGGCTGAGCGCCAGGCCGGCGACGGCCAGGCCCGAGGCGATTTTCTTCATCGACGCGCTCACGGCTTGATCTCCACTTCCTTGGCCGGGGCCTTGCCCACCAGGCCGCGCGGGTTCTGCTCCACCTCGCCGACCAGGCGGTCGAGGGACTCGGCGGCCGACTGCAGGGTGACGATCGCCGAGGACAGCTGCGGCAGGCCCGTCGAGGCGAAGTCGCTGGTCGGGCCCTCCAGGCGGCCGACCATGGTGCGCACGTCCTTGGCGGCCAGCTTGATCTCGTCGGCGGCCGCGCCGAGGTCCTTGATCGCCTTGCGGCCGTCGCCGTCGACCACGCCCTGCGTCGAGCGCGACAGGTTGGCGATCTCCTGGGCGGTGGCGTCGATGCTCTGCAGCGCCTTCTGGGCGTCGGCGATGATCTCCTTGCGCTCGCGCAGCTCGGCGGTGACCGACTGCACGTCCGACAGGCTGGCGCTGAAGGTCTTGATGTTGCGATCCGACAGCACGCGGTTGACGCGGTCCAGCGCCTCGATGGTGCGGCTGAGCACCGTGCCGCCGCCTTCCAGCAGGTCGGACAGGGCGCTGCGCTGGCTGCGGATGATCGGGACCTCGCCGTTCTTGACGGTGTCCTTCAGCAGCGGCTTGGTCGAGGTGCCGGCGGTCAGCTGGATGTAGTTGACGCCGGTGATGCCCTGCGGCTCCAGCGTGGCGTAGCTGTCGACGCGGATCGGCACGTCCGAGGTCAGGCGGGTGCGGGCGATGACGCGGTTGGGATCGCTCTTGTCGAGCTCGATCTTGGTGACCTCGCCGACCTTGATGCCGTTGAAGTGCACCTCGCCGCCTTCCGACAGGCCGCGCACCGCGCCGACGAACAGCACGTCGTAGAGGTCGTAGTCCTTGTTGAACTGCAGCTTGGCCAGCCAGACCACGAACACCACCAGACCCATGAACAGGATCAGGCAGGCCGCGCCGACGAGGGCGTAGTTGGCGTTTCTTTCCATCAGCGGCTCCTCGCCGTAGCGGCTTTCCCGGCCGCGCGTCCGCGCGGGCCCAGGAAGTATTCCTTGATCCAGGGGTGGTCGGAGTGTTCGAGCTCCTCGACCGGGGCCTGGGCGATCACCTTCTTGTCGGCCAGGACGGCGACGCGGTCGGTGATGGCGTAGAGGCTGTCCAGGTCGTGGGTGATCATGAACACCGTCAGGTCGAGGCTGTCGGACAGGTCCTTGATCAGCTCGTCGAAGGCCGAGGCGCCGATCGGGTCGAGGCCGGCGGTGGGCTCGTCGAGGAACAGCAGCTCGGGGTCCAGGGCCAGGGCGCGGGCCAGGCCGGCGCGCTTGCGCATGCCCCCCGACAGCTCGGCCGGCTTGAGGGCGCCGGCGCGGGGCGGCAGGCCCGTCAGCGCGATCTTCAGGTCGGCCAGCTCAAGCACCTCGCTCTTGGGCAGGCGGGTGTGCTCGAACAGGGGCGCGGCGACGTTCTCGCGCACGGTCAGGTTCGAGAACAGCGCCCCCTGCTGGAACAGCACGCCCCAGCGGCGCTCCAGCGCCGTCCACTTGCGGCGCGAGGCCTCCTGCATGTCCTCGCCGAACAGGCGGATGACGCCGCCGTCGGGGACCTTCAGGCCGATGATGCTGTTGAGCAGCACCGACTTGCCGGTGCCCGAGCCGCCGACCACGCCCAGCACCTCGCCGCGCTCGACGGTGAGGTCGAGGTCGTCGTGCACGACGTTGTCGCCGAAGCGCGAGACCAGGCCGTCGACCTGGATCGGCGGGGCGGCCTCGACAGGGGCCGGCGAGGGGGCGGCGGCCGTCTTCATACGTTCAGCTCCATGTAGAGCAGGGCGAAGACCGCATCGATCAGGATGATGGCGAAGATGGCGTGGACGACGGCGGCGGTGACGCGGCGGCCCAGCGACTCGACGTCGTTGCCGACCTCCATGCCCTGGCGGCAGCCGATGGCGGCGATGACCATGGCCATCACCGGGGCCTTGGACATGCCGATCCAGAAGTGGGTGGCGCCCACATAGTCGGTCATCCGCTGCAGGAAGAAGCTGGGCGACAGGTCCAGCACCACCCAGACCACGACGATGCCGCCGGCCAGGCCGGCGAGCGTGGCCACGAAGGTCAGCAGCGGGATGGTGATCAGGAGGGCCGCGAAGCGCGGCAAGACTAGCGCCTCGTAGGGGTCGACGCCGATGACCTGCATGGCGTCGATTTCCTGGTTCATCTTCATCGAGCCGATCTCGGCCGCGAAGCTGGAGGCCGAGCGGCCGGCCAGCAGGATGGCGGTGATCAGGATGTTGAACTCGCGCAGCACCGACACGCCGATCAGCTCGACGCTGAACACCTGGGCGCCGAAGTCGGTCAGGAGGTTGGCGCCCAGCAGGGCCACGACCGCGCCGATGAAGAAGGTGGTGGTGGCCACGATCGGCATGGCGTCCAGGCCCGCGCGCTCGGACAGGGCCACGATCGGAGCCCAGCGGATCTTGCGCGGATTGACGGCGCAGCGGGCCAGGGCGGTCAGCAGGTGGCCCAGGAAGATCAGCGTGCCGTAGCCGTCGCGCAGCAGGTCGAACAGGCCCCGGCCGATGCGGTCGAGCAGGGCGACGACGCCGTGCAGGCGGTTGTCGGGCGGGCATTCGGCCTGGGTGGCCTCGCCGACCAGCTCCAGCAGGCGCAGGGTCTGGGGGCGGGCCTTGATATTTCCGGCCGACAGGCGACCGTCGGCGGCGCGGATGATGGCGTAGGCGCCGGCCGTATCGCAGCGGTTCATGCCGGTGAGGTCGAGGTCGAACGCCTCCGAGCCCTTCATGGCCTCGGCGAGTCGCAGGCCGGCGTCGGCCATGCCGCGCGCCGTCCAGTCCCCGGAAAGCACGACGGACTTGCCGCCGTCCTTGTCGTCCAGGGTGAATTCCGCCGGCACGCCCATCTACTGCGCTTACCCCTCGTTACAACGCACGCCCAGCCTAGCAGGGACTGTGTCGCCGGCTCAAACGCTTCAAGGCGCAGCTTGTTGCGTCACGATCATGGCCGAACACGGACGACTCGGCTTGCAGCTTTATGCGGCGCCGCCGCAAAGACGCCGTCAACTGGCGATAATCTAACGCTCGGTTTGTAGCGTCGCACGGGCGCGCGGCATAGAAGGGCCGCATGGAATTTGCTTCTGTCAGCCGGCGCGGCGCGCTCGGCACGCTGTCTCTCGGAGCGCTGGTGGCCATGCTTCCGCGTCTTGCTGCGGCGCAACCCGCATCGGTGGAAGGCGAGGCGTTCTCGCCGGAAATCCTGCGCGATCTGGCGCAAGGCCTGGCCAGGAAACCCTACCGCGCGCCGGCCACGGGCGGCGACAAGGGCCTGGCGGGGCTGTCCTACGACGAATATTTCCGAATCCGGTTCCGCGGCGAGCACGCCCTGTGGGCCGATCGGCCGGCGCCGTTCCGGGCCGAGTTCTTCCCGCCGGCCTATCTCTATCCGCGCGTCTTCCCGATCTACGAGGTCGAGGGCGGCGTGGCGCGACCGGTGCCGTTCGATCCGGAGATGTTCGACGTGCCGGGCGAGCACGCCGGGGCGGCCAAGGCCATCGGCGGCTTTTCGGGCCTGCGCCTGCTGTGGCCGCTGAACCGCGCCGACAAGTTGGACGAGATCGCCGTGTTCCAGGGCGCGAGCTATTTCCGCAGCCTGGGCCGCGACCAGTTCTACGGCCTGTCCTCGCGCGGGCTGGCGATCGGCGCGGGCGAGCCGAACGAGGAGTTCCCGGTCTTCGAGCGCTTCTGGCTGGAGCGCCCGGCCGACGGGGCCGAGACGGTGACGGTGCACGCGCTGATGGACAGCCCCAGCTGCACGGGCGCCTACAGCTTCACGATCCGGCCGGGCCAGAGCGTGACCTTCGACGTCACGGCCACGATCTTCCCGCGCGTGAAGATGACCAAGATGGGCGTGGCCGCGCAGAGCAGCATGTTCCTGTTCAACGTCTCGGACGGTCCGCGCGGCGACGACTTCCGCACCGCCGTGCACGACAGCGACGGCCTGGCCATGCTGACCGGGACCGGCGAGCAGATCTGGCGGCCGCTGACCAACCCGACGGCCCACCGCCTGTCGTATTTCCAGGACGAGAACCCGCGGGGCTTTGGTCTGGTGCAGCGGGCCCGGCGTCTGGAGGACTACGGCGACCTGGAAGCCCGCTACGACCTGCGGCCCAGCCTGTGGGTCGAGCCCCTGGGCGACTGGGGCAAGGGCGCTGTGGTGCTGGCCGAACTGGCCACCCGCAAGGAGAGCGACGACAACATCGCCGTCTTCTGGCGGCCGGACGCGCCCTGGGAGGCCGGCTCGCGCATGGACCTGTCCTACCGCCTGCACTGGGGCGGCGAGCGCCTGGGCGACGGCGAGGCGAGGGTGGTGCGCACCCGCACCGGGGCCGATGCGCAGGACGGCCTTAGGATGTTCACCATCGACCTGTCCGGTCCGATGCTGG
The DNA here is from genome assembly GCF_011043625.1 of Caulobacter sp. 602-2. Classification (GTDB taxonomy): domain Bacteria; phylum Pseudomonadota; class Alphaproteobacteria; order Caulobacterales; family Caulobacteraceae; genus Caulobacter. Next base: position 15,673 of record NZ_JAAKGT010000022.1, on the reverse strand, counting down.
CCGACGGGCTGGACGGCGTTAAGCTCGACATCGAGGCCAAGGGCGGCGAGACCACCTGGAGCAACATCACGCCCTATCCGCGGGCGGCCACCGCCCGAGCGGCGTTCGGCCTCAAGCCCACGGGCAAGCAGGCCGAGCTCAGCCTGCGCCTGACCCGAGACGGCAAGCCGATCTCGGAGACCTGGCGCTATCTCTGGACGGCGTGACGGGACGTCGCAGGACGGCCGCTTATACGGCTTTTGCGTAAGAACCCGCCCGGGTTTCAATCTTGGTTAATGAATTGCCGTCACGGCTCTTCCGATCAGGATTCCAGTGACCAGGGGTGGCGGCATGAGCGCGCAGAACCAGCTCGACCAGCGCATGAGCTTCATGCGCTTCGACCACAAGGACCGCGCCGCCCTGCGGGCTGCCAAGCCGGTGATCGACGCCGAGATCAACGGCGCGCTGGACGCCTTCTACGCGCAGGTCCGGGCCTTCCCCGAGACGCGCAAGATGTTCTCGAACGACGCCCACATCAGCAACGCCCAGGGCCGCCAGGCCTCGCACTGGCGTCGCCTGGCCACGGCCGAGTACGGCGCCGACTACGAGGGCGACGTCGCCCGCATCGGCAAGGCCCACGCGGTCATCGGCCTGGAGCCGCGCTGGTACATCGGCGGCTACGCCCTGGTGGCCGAGAAGCTGATCCGCGCCATGGTCGAAAAGCGGGCCAAGGGCCTGTTCGCCAACGCCAAGAACGACGCCGAGCTGGCCGACGGTCTGGTGGCGCTGAACAAGGCGGTCATGCTCGACATGGACCTGGCCATCTCGACCTATCTGGAACTGCTGCAGGACGAGCGCGACCAGCTGGAAGCCGAGCGCGCCAGCGCCGAGCAGCGTCAGGCAGACGCCGTGCGCGCGGTGGGCGAGGCCCTGTCGCGCCTGGCTGCCGGCGACCTGTCGGCCCGCGTCGACGGCGCCCTGTCGCCCGAGTTCGTCAGCCTGAAGTCCGACTTCGACCAGGCCGCCGCCGCCCTCGCCGAAGCCATGGGCGCGGTCGACCGCGCCACCCGCGGCATCCGCTCGGGCGCCGACGAGATCGCCTCGGCCGCCGACGACCTGGCCATGCGCAGCGAGCAGCAGGCCGCCACCCTGGAGCAGACCGCTGCGGCGGTGGAGCAGCTGACCTCGACCGTCGCCAAGACCGCCCAGAGCGCCCGCGAGGTGTCCTCGCGCGTCGGCGAAGCCGCCACCGAGGCCCAGCGCTCGGGCGCGGTCGTGACCCGCGCCGCCGAGGCCATGAGCCAGATCGAAAGCTCGTCCAACCAGGTCAACCACATCCTGGGCGTCATCGACGAGATCGCCTTCCAGACCAACCTCCTGGCCCTGAACGCGGGCGTCGAGGCGGCTCGCGCCGGCGACGCGGGCAAGGGCTTCGCGGTCGTGGCGCAGGAAGTGCGGGCCCTGGCCCAGCGCTCGGCCGAAGCGGCCAAGGAGATCAAGAGCCTGATCTCCGACTCCAGCCGCCAGGTGGGCGAGGGCGTCGAGCTGGTGCGCCAGACGGGCGACGCCCTGCGCGGCATCGTCGACAAGGTCGGCGCCATCGACAGCCTGGTCAACGAGATCGCCGCCTCGGCCAACGAGCAGGCCAGCGCCCTGACCGAGGTCAACAGCGCCGTCGGCCAACTGGACCAGGTCACCCAGCGCAACACCGCCATGGCCCAGCGCTCGACCGACGCCACCCGCGCCCTGCGCGCCGAAGCGGCGGACCTGGCCAACCATGTCGGCGGCTTCCGCATCGGGTCTAGCCATGCCGCGCCGACCCAGCGCTATGCCGAGCCGGAGCATCCGGTGCACGCCGCCCGCGCCAAGGTCGCCGCGTTCGCCCGCCCGGGCCGCTGAGGCTTCCAGGTCTTGAAATCAAAAGGGGCGCGGTCCGCGAGGGCCGCGCCCCTTTCTCGTCTAGGTCAGGGCTTGGGCGCGTCCGCGGCGACGACGTAGTCGGTGCTCGTGGGGCCGTAGCCGAAGATGTAGACGCTGGCGGGCTGGTCATGCGTCTGGGCGAAGTGATCCACGCCCGCCGGCTCGGTGTAGAAGCTGCCCGGGGGCAGTTCCTTGGCCAGCGGGTCCTCGTTCCTCTTGCCGTAGCCGAAGTACCAGACGCCGGAGGCCACCACGGCCGTTCGCTCGTCCTTGTGGCTGTGGGCGGCGATGCGGGTGTGTGGCGGCACGCGGATCTCGATCGTGTAGGGGCCTGGCCTGGTCGGATCGCCGTAGAGGGTGGTGGTCTTGATCCCGGCCACGCCCGAGGTGCCGGCCCCCGCGCCGCCCTTGGCCAGGGCCGCGATCTCGGGCGGCGTCAGGCGCAGTTCCTGGGCGTGCAGCGGCCCGGCCAAGGCGGCGCCCACCAGGGCCAGGCCGAGGGCGGCGGTGCGACGGGGGCTCACGGCCTGGCCGCCGGCTTGGCGTCGAGGAAGTCGTGGACGATCTTCACCGTCGCGGCCGGGTTTTCTTCCATGATCCAGTGGCCGGAGGCGGGGATCACCCCCTCGGTGACGTCGCTGGCCGTGTAGCGCATCACCGCGGCCATGGTCAGGCCGAACGACTTCTCGCCGCCGAGGGCCAGGACCGGCATCGGCAGCTTTCCCTTCTCGGCGAGGATGGCCTTGTCGTCGATGGCGTCCTGGTCGAAGGCGGCGAACTGGGCGAAGCCGGCGTGCATGGCGCCCGGCTGGGCGTAGAGCTTGGCGTAGTGAGCCCGGGCGCCTTCGGAGAACTTGGCCGGATCGGCCGAGAACTCGTTCCAGAAGCGGTCGAGATAGATCCGCTCGCGGCCTGCCACCAGGCGCTCCATGTCCGGGCCGCCGAAGCGGAAGTGCCAGAGCAGCGGGTTCTTCAGGATCTCTTCCCAGGGACCGATCCCCGGCACCGGCGCGTCGATCAGAACGAAGCGGCCGACACGTTCGGGGCGCTGCATGGCGAAGGCGTAGCCGACCATGTTGCCGATGTCGTGGGTGACGAGGTCGGCCTTGTCGATCTTCAGGGCGTCGAGCACGCCGGCCACGTCGCCGGCTTGGGTCTTCTTGTCGTAGCCGCCCGCAGGGCGCGACGACAGGCCAAGACCCCGCAGGTCGGGCACGACGACGGTGTGGTCGCGGGCCAGGTCGGCGGCCATCGGGCCCCACATGTCGCCCGTTTCGCCATAGCCGTGCAGCAGCACCACCGCGGGTCCCTTGCCGCCGACCCGCACGTGGATCGTCGCGCCGTTGGTGGTGATCTGGCTGGTCTTGAACGAGGCGGGGAAGGGCGGCGGCTGGGCCAGCCCCGGCGAGGCCGTCGCCAGGCCGGCGACGAGGGCGGCGGCCGCGCTGGCGGCGCCGAGGAGCATGCGGGTCATCGGTGTTTCTCCGGAGGCGTGCGGGCGGCGTTCGTCGACGCCTCCGCGATTTCCAATGACACTGTTCTCCGGCTGTGCTTGAGCCTCAAGGCCAACCGGGGAGCGAGCGTTTACCCGAACGGGTATGAGGGCGCGGCGAGGTTCGGCGCAGTGTGGGGCCTGGCTTCAGTTCGGCTTCAGGGGGACGCGATGATCGACTGTCGAGGTTCGCGCGGCGTCCTCGTGCTGGCCCTGCTGGCCGTGTTCCTGCTGGCCTCGCCGTCGGCGCGGGCGCAGTCCGACGCCCTGTCGATCGCGCAGTTTCGCCACACCGCCTGGCGGGGCGCGGCCTCGGCGCCGGGCCGGATCAACGACATCGTCCAGACGCGGGACGGCTATCTGTGGATCTCGGGCTCGGACGGCCTGGCGCGGTTCGACGGCGTGACCTTCGACACCTTTTCGCCGGCCAGCGACGATCCCACGGTCTTCTACGGCGTCGCCCAGCTGCTGGAGACCCGGGCGGGCGAGCTTTGGGTCGGCCGCTTCCAGGGCGAGGGCGTGTCGAACTTCCGGGGCGGCCGCTTCGTCTCGACCGGCATGCCCGATCCCTCGCGCCAGATCACCGAACTGCTGCAGGACCAGGACGGCGTCATCTGGGCGGTCAATGCGAGGGGGACGAACTCGCTGTCGCGCTTCGTCGGCGGGCGCTGGGAGACCCTGGGGCCGGGCTGGGACGCGCCCGAAGGCTGGATCATGTCGATGGCGGCCGCGCGCGACGGGGTGCTGTGGGTGGCCACGCAGGACAAGCTGTTCTTCCTGCGGCGGGGGGCGCGCCGGTTCGAGACGACGGACGCCAAGGTCGCCCTGGGGCCGGGCCTGGCCGAGGACGGCGCCGGCCATATCTGGATCTCCGACCAGGCGGGCACGCGCCGGCTGCCTGACTACGCCGCCGGCCAGACCAGCACCCGGGGACTGCCCAACTATCCCGCGCCGGGGCGGCGCCTGCGGACCAAGATCGTCTTCGCGCCCGACGGCAGCCTGTGGGGCTCGACCGGCTCGGCGGGGCTGTTCCGCATCACCCATCCCGATGGGGCGGGCGTGATGACGACCTACGGCGTCAAGGACGGCCTGACCGACGACCAGACAGCGTCGATCTTCATCGATCGCGAGGGCACGGTCTGGGCCGGGGGCGAGCGCGGCCTGAACGCCTTCGTGGCCCCCAGCATCGTCGACGAGACGATCATCCCCTCCGGCGCGGACGAGTACTACATCGCCGAGGACGGGGCCGGCCTCGTCTATGTGGGAGACACCAGCGGCCTGTTCGTGATCCGCCCCTATCAGCCGCCCCGGCGCATTCGCCAGGGAGGGATGCGGGACATGCATGTCTGTGGAGGGTACGGCGCGGTCTTCCTGGTGCATGACGGCGTCGTGGACGAGATCCGGGACGGCCGTACGGCGCGGTCGTTTCCCATGGACGCCCCGCGCGTGATGTTCCAGTGCGCGGTCAGCGCCAGCGGCAAGCTCTGGCTCTATTCCAGCGACCGTGGCCTGGCGATGCGCGACCAGGACGGCTGGCATGATCTTCGGGCCCGGGCCGATCTGCGCGACGCGCAGTTCGCCATCGATCGTCAGGGACGACCGATCGTCATCAACGGCTTTTCAAGCCTGATCCGCATCGACGGCGACAAGACGACGACCTGGAGCGCGGCGCAGTTGCGGCTGGGGCGCCTGACCTTTGTCCACGACGGCTCGGCGGGTCTCGTCGTGGGCGGGGCGGCCGGGCTGGCGCGGCTGAGCGCCGGCCGGATCGACCACATCGACCTGCGCCGCCATCCCTGGCTGCGCAACGTGCGCTACATGCTGGAGACGCCGGACGGCGAGGTCTGGCTGTTCACCTTCTCGAGCATCGTGCGGCTGTCGGCCGCCGACTTGGCCCGGGCCTTCGCCAATCCCGACGCGCCGATCCCGCACCGGGTGTTCGACGAGCTGGACGGCCTGACCAGCGGCTCGGCGCGCTATGACGGGGTGCGCGCCGCGCGGGGCGGAGATGGGCGCCTGTGGTTCCTGGGCACGGCCGGCGTCATGCGCATCACCCCCGGCGGCCTGGTGCGCAACGATGCGCCGCCGCCGGTGCTGATCAGGACGGTGACGGCTGGCGGGCGGCCGTTTTCGCCGACGGGGACGGTGGCGCTGCCGGTCGGGACCTCGAGGCTGCAGATCGACTATGCGGGGCTGAGCCTGCGCACGCCCGGCCGGGTGCGCTTCCGCTATCGGCTGGCGGGGATCGACGAGGCGTGGGTCGAGGCCGGATCGCGCCGCACGGCCTTCTACAACAACCTGCCGCCGGGCCAGTACCGATTCACGGTCACGGCCGCCAACGACGACGGGGTCTGGAACACGACGGGCGCCTCGCTGGACGTGGTCGTGCCGCCGACCTTCTGGCAGTCGCGGCTGTTCCTGGTTCTGTGCCTGCTGGCCTTCGCGGCCATGGTCTGGGTGCTGTACCGGGTGCGGCTGCGTGCGGTGACGGCGCGGATGCGGACGCGGATGAACGAGCGGATCGCCGAGCGCGAGCGGATCGCCCGCGAGCTGCACGACACGCTGCTGCAGGGCGTGCAGGGGCTGATCCTGCGCTTCCAGCTGATCGTCGAGGACCTGCCGCGGGGCCAGCCGCAGCGGGCGCCGCTGGAGCAGGCGCTCGACGCCGCCGACGAGGTGCTGGGCCAGGCCCGCGACCGGGTGCTGGACCTGCGCGCGGCCGATCGCGCCGAGGATCTGGAGGCGGCGCTGTCCAAGCTGATCCAGGCGCAGGGAGGCGAGGGCGGGCCGCCGGTGGGCGTCTTCGTCGAGGGCGCGCCCCGGGCGCTGGACGAGATCGCCGCCGACGAGGTTCTGGCGATCGTCGGCGAGGCGGTGGCCAATGCGCGGGCCCACGCCGGCGCCGGCTGCATCGAGGTGCGCGTGGCGTTCGGCCCGCGCCGGCTGGCCGTCCTGGTCGTCGACGACGGCCGGGGCATGGCGCCGGAGATCTTGCGCGACGGCGGCCGTCACCGCCACTTCGGGCTGGCGGGCATGCGCGAGCGGGCGCGCACCCTCAGCGGCCGGCTGGCCATCGACAGCCGACCGGGCGCGGGCACGCGCATAGTCGTCACCATCCCGGCGCGAACGGCCTATAGTCCGCGCCCGGCGCCGTCGTGGCGCGAACTGCTGTCCTGGAGACCCTGGCATGGGAGGCCCTGGCATGGATGATCCGAGCGTCCGCGCCGCCGATCTCATCCGGATCCTGGTGGTCGACGACCATCCGATGCTGCGTGACGGCATCGTGGGGCTGGTGGACCGGCAGGCCGACATGCGGGTGGTGGGCGAGGCGGCCGACGGCGTGCAGGCGCTGGAGGCGTTCGCCGCGCTGCGCCCGGACCTGACCCTGATGGACATCCAGATGCCGGGGCTGGACGGGGTGGCGGCGATCGAGCGCATCCGGGGCCTGGATCCCCGGGCGGCGGTGATCGTCCTGACCACCTATCCTGGCGACACCCTGGCCCTGCGCGCCCTGAAGGCGGGGGCCAGCGGCTATCTGCTGAAGAACTGCATCCGCAAGGAGCTGCTGGAGACCATCCGCAACGTGCACGCCGGCCGGCGGGTGCTGGCGCCGGAGATCGCCCAGGAGATCGCCCTGCACGCGCTTGAGGAGCCGCTGACCGAGCGCGAGCGCGCGATCCTGCTGCAGGTGGCCGAAGGGCGGGCCAACAAGGAGATCGCCCGGCGCATGTCGGTGTCGCCCGACACGATCAAGGCCTGCCTGAAGACGATCTATCTCAAGCTCGACGTCGGCGACCGCACCCAGGCCGTCGTCGCCGCCGTGCGCCGGGGCTATATCGCGCTCTAGGGCGCCGGCGGCGGGGCCGTCGAGGCGCGGTGGATCAGCTCGAACGGCAGTAGCTCGTCGATCGGGGCGGCCATGGCCCCGGCCGCGCCGCCCTTGACCTGGCCCTTGATCAGCAGGCGCGTGGCCAGCTCGGCCATCTCGACCACCGGCTGGCGCACGGTGGTCAGCTGCGGGCGCGAGAAGCGGGCGCTGGGGCTGTCGTCGAAGCCGGCGACCGAGACCTCGCCGGGCACCAGCACGCCGGCCTCGGCGGCGGCGGCCAGCACGCCCAGCGCCATGTCGTCGTTGGAGGCGAAGATCGCCGTGGGGCGGTCGGGCAGGGCCAACAGGGCCTTGGCCGCGTCGTGGCCGGACTGGAAGGTGAAGTCGCCCTGGCGGATCCAGGCCTCGTCGACGGGCAGCCCTCGGGCCTCCATCGCGGCGACATAGCCGGCGCGACGGGCCTGGCTGGCGCCGTGGCGCGGCTCGCCGACCACGAAGCCGATGCGCTTGTGGCCAAGGCCGGCCAGGTGCTCGGTGACGTCGCGGGCGGCGGCGAAGTTGTCCATGTGGACGCGCGGGCCGGGCCGCTCGGCCTCTTCCGGGCCGAGGCGGACGTAAGGCGTGCCGGCCTTGTTCAGCAGCTCCAGCACGATCTCGTTGTCGGAGCTGGGCGGGGTCAGGATCACGCCGTCAGGCTTGAGCGCGGCGAGCAGGGAGCCGACCTCCTGGCGGATCTGCGGGGCCTCGTGGTCGATCAGCTCGACCAGCAGGTGATAGCCGGCGTCGCGGCACTGCAGCGTGGCGCCCAGCTGGATGCGCGACAGGTAGTCGGCGCCGCGCTCGCTGCGCCAATGGTCGATGGTCAGCGCGGCGTCGACGAAGACGGCGATGACGAAGCTCTTGGAGCCGGCCAGGCTGCGGGCCGACAGGTTGGGGCTGTAGCCGAGCGCCTGGGCGGCCTCGAGCACACGCTCGCGCATCACCGGCCGCACGTTCGGCTCGTTGTTCATGACCCGCGAGACGGTCTTGATCGAAACCTCGGCGCGCGCCGCCACGTCGTAGATGGTCACCGAGGCCATCGGTCTGCCGTTTCCCCCGCTAGCGGACTCAACCCTTTGTCCGAGCCTAGAGCATTTGTCGTGCGCAGCGCGACCCCGCCGGCGACGAAAAAACTCGGGGACAGGCTCGAACGCCCCTTGTCGGGCGCTGGCGGCGCGGCGAAGGTCGCCGGGCAGGCGAACGCGGCGGCTTCAAATGACCGCGTCGGTTACAGGGAGCAGCCATGTCGCGGAGCGGCGCCAGCCGGCCGGTCGAACCGGTTCGGCCCAGTTTCATCGCCGCCTTCACCTTCGCCCAGATCGGCGCGTTCATCAGTTTCATGCCGCTGATCCAGGTGCTGCTGCCGCTGAAGGCGGCCGCCCTCGACCCGGCCCAGAAGGCGCTGGTGCTCAGCCAGACGGCGTTCTGGGGCGCGCTGACGGCCAGCATCGCCAACCTGCTGGCCGGCGCGATCAGCGACCGGACGACCTCGCGCTTCGGACGGCGACGGCCCTGGCTGCTGATCGGCCTGGTCGGCACGCTGGCCTCGTACGTGGCGATCATGCTGGCCGACAGCCGGCTGGAGCTGATCCTCGGCGTCATCGGCTTCCAGCTGGCCTTCAACATGCTGTTCGCCGCGCTGCTGGCGCTGCTGCCCGACCGCGTGCCCGACGCCCAGAAGGGCCGGGTGGCGGCGTTCCTCAGCCTTGGCCATCCCATCGGCGCGGTGGCCGGGGCGGTGCTGGTCGGCGGCCTGCTGGCGTCGGAGGCCTCACGTTATGCGGCGATCAGCGTCGTGCTGGTGCTGGCCATCGCGCCCTTCGCCCTGCGCCTGAAGGACCCGCCGATCACCGCCGACGCGACCGAGCGCTTCAGCCTGATCGGGTTCCTCAAGGGGCTGTGGGTCGACCCGCGCAAGCATCCCGACTTCGCCCTGGCCTGGGTCAGCCGGTTCATGGTGCTGGTCGCGATCACCCTGACCCAGTGCTACATGCTCTACTACCTGCAGGACGCGCTGAACTATCCGGCGCTGTTCCCCGGCCAGCGGGCCGAGCAGGGACTGGCCTTGCTGACCACCGTGGCGACCGTCGCCAATGTGGGCTGCGCGATGATCTTTGGCATGCTGAGCGACCGGCTGGGACGGCGAAAGCTGTTCGCGGCCGGGGCGGCGATGATCCTGGCGGCGGCCATGGTGACCTTCTCGCTGACGCCGGGCTGGGCGGTGGTGCTGGTCGGCTTCGTGGTCTTCGGCTGCGGGGCGGGCTGCTACTACGCCGTCGACATCGCCCTGGTCAGCCAGGTGCTGCCCTCGCAGGACGACGCGGGCAAGGACCTGGGGGTCATCAACCTGGCCAACACGCTGCCCCAGGCCCTGGCCCCGGTGCTGGCGGTGTGGTTCCTGGGACCCAGCCGCACGGACTATCATTCGCTGTTCCTGGTGGCCGCCGGGCTGGCCATGGCTGGCGGTCTGGCGATCCTTCCGATACGGGGCGTGCGCTAGAGAGTCCCCAGCGGAGCCCCCGTGCCGCAGTTCATCGCCATCACCGATCCCGCCGACCCGCGCGTGGCCGCCTATCGCGACATCAAGGAGCGCGATCTGGTGGGCCGGGAAGGGCGGTTCATCGCCGAGGGCGAGACGGTGCTGCGGGCCTTCGTGCGCGACGCGCCCCAGCGGGTGGAGTCGCTGCTGATCGATCCCAAGCGGCGGGACAAGCTTTCGGAGGTGTTCGCCGGGCTGGCGGACGAGACGCCGATCTATCTGGTGGAGCAGGCGGTGCTGGACGCGGTGGCGGGCTTCCACCTGCATCGCGGGGTGCTGGCCGTGGGGCGAAAGCCGCAGGCGACCCCGGCCGCGCAGCTGCTGGCGCGATTGCCCGAGCGGGCGGTGGTGGTGGCGCTGCTGGGCATCGCCAATCACGACAACCTCGGCGGCATCTTCCGCAACGCCGCCGCCTTCGGGGCCGATGCGGTCCTGCTGGACGCCGATTGCTGCGACCCGTTCTATCGCAAGGCCATCCGCGTCTCGGTGGGCGCGACGCTGAGCGTGCCCACCGGATACATCGGCCGCGGCGAGGATGTGGTCGACCTGTTGCGCGACGCGGGCTTTACGCCGCTGGCCCTGACGCCGTCGGCGGACCGCACGCTCGCCGAGCTGGAGCCGCCGGCCCGGGCGGCGGCGCTGCTGGGCGCGGAGGGGCCGGGGCTGTCGGCGCAGGTCATCGCCAGGGCCGAGGGGATCGGCATTCCGATGGCTTCGACTCGCTGAACGTGGCGACCACCAGCGGGATCGTGCTGCATCACCTGAAGTTCGGCGGTCGCTGAGCTTGTCCACCGGTTACCAAGGGCCTTAAGGTCCGCGCCAAACTTAAGTTGGCGCGTGATGGCCGCCGAAACCGCTGACACTTTCGGCTATCACGCTTGCAGTAGAGTTCGGGAGAAACGTCATGCCGCAACTGAACCGCCGGAGCGCCTTCGCCCTGCTGGCAGGGATCACCGCCCTGTCGAGCGCGAGCATGGCCAGCGCCGCGCGCAAGCCGGCCGTGCCCGAGCCGAGCGAGGTGCGGCCGCTGTGGCCTAATGATCCGCCGGGCTCGAGCGGCGTGACGGCGCAGGAGACGGTGACCGAGCGCAGCGACGGCAAGGGTCCGCGCGACCGGGCCGTGACCCACACCCGCAAGCCGACGCTCAGCCTGTTTCGCCCGCGCAAGCCCAATGGCGCGGCGGTGATCCTGATCCCCGGCGGCGGCTACGAGCGCGTCGTCATGGACAAGGAAGGCTTCGAGACCGCCCAGTGGCTGGCCGATCGGGGCTACACCTGCTTCGTCCTGCTCTATCGCCTGCCGGGCGACGGCTGGGGCGCAGGGCCGGACGCGCCGTTGCAGGACGCTCAGCGGGCCCTGCGCCTGGTGCGCTCGTGGGCGCCGGGCATGAAGTTCGACGCCGGCCGCATCGCCGTCATGGGCTTCTCGGCCGGCGGGCACCTGGCCGCCAGCCTGACCACCCGCTTCGAGGCCCAGGTCTATGACCGTGTCGACGCCGCCGATGATTTTTCCGCGCGCCCCGACCTGTCGGCGCTGATCTATCCGGTGATCACCATGGTGGCCGGGACCACCCACGCCGGCTCGCGCAAGCAGCTGCTGGGCGCGTCTCCGTCGTTCGAGGCGGTGCAGGCCTATTCGGCCGAGACCGGGGTGGGCGGTCGCACGCCGCCGGTGTTCCTGGTCCACGCCGCCGACGACAAGGCCGTGCCGGTCGAGAACAGCCTGATGATGTTCGCGGCCCTGAAGGCCAAGGCGATCCCGGCCGAGCTGCACGTCTTCGAGGAAGGCGGCCACGGTTTCGGCCTGCGCTCGATCGCCGGCAAGCCGGTCGCGGCCTGGCCGACGCTGTTCGAGGCCTATGCGAAGAAGAAGGGGATCTGAGGTCCTGAATCCCTCTCTCAAAGAGAGAGGGATTACCTCCTACCGCCCCCCGATCGGGGCCATCGTTCCGGCGCCGGGGACGTAGCTGTAACCGCCGCGCTTGAGGTCGGCCGAGAGGGTCAGGGGGGCGACGCCGCCGTTGAGGCGGGCGCGGTAGACCATCGTCGTCTCAAGGGTGCGCATCACGTAGTTGCGGGTCTCGCTGAACGGGATGCACTCGATGAAATCGAGCGGGTCGGTCGACGCGCCGCGCGGGTCGCCGCACAGGGCCGTCCATTGCGGCGGACGGCCGGGGCCGGCGTTGTAGGCCGCGGCGGCCATGATGTAGGAGCCGCTGAAGCGGTTGATCATGTCGCCCAGGTACACCGAGCCCAGGCGCATGTTGTAGTCGGGCTCGAACAGGCGATCGACGCTGTGGCTCTCGCCCAGCTTGCGGGCGACGCCGGCGGCGGTGGGCGGCATCAGCTGCATCATGCCGCGCGCGCCGACGCCCGAGCGGGCGCGGGGGTCGAAATTGCTCTCCTGGCGCGAGATCGAATAGACGAAGGCGGTCTCGGCCGCGCCGGGGATCGGCGTGAAGTGGTGGTCGAGCAGGGGATAGCCGCGCTCGGGCAGGATGAAGCCGCGCTGGGCGGCGGTGCGGACCGCGCGCATGGCCAGGTCCTGGTCGCCGGTGTTGCGGGCGAAGTCGACCAGCAGGGCCTGCTCCTGGGCGGTCGGCAGCTGGTCGTCGATATAAAGGACCAGCGAGCGGAAGGCGTCGTTGGCGCCGACGTCGCGCAGCAGCTTGGCGGCGCGGACCAGTTCGCGGCTTTCGAAGCGGGCGCGGTCGGCCTGCGTGATCACCGGATCCTTGTCGAGGCGGATCTCCTTGATGCCGGCCTTCTCGGCGGCCAGCTGGCCGTAGAAGGTGGTGATGTGGCGCGCGCCCTCGGCGTAGAAGGCCTGGGCGGCGATGACGTCGCCCTGCGCCTCGGCCGCGCGGCCCTGCCAGTAGAGGGCGCGGCCGCGGGTGATCGGCGAGGCGCCGATCTCGTTGATGCGGCTGAAGTGGGCGGCCGCGGCGTTGGCGTCCTTCAGGCGCGACAGCGCGATCCAGCCGGCGAAGAACTCGGCCTCGGCCGCGTCGGCGCCGCCGGGCAGGCCGGCGTTGGCGGCCGCATAGGCGCCGCGGCTGTCGCCGTTCTTGATGGCCGACATGACCAGCTGCTTGCGCTCGCGCCAGATCGGACCGGCGGTGTCGTCGGACGGGGGAGCGGCGGGGAAGTAGCGCACCAGATCGAGCGCCATCACGTCCATGCCCTTGCGGCGCATGTAAGACGCGCGCTCGAAGGCCACGCCTGGCGAGACCTGCTGGGCCGGGGTGAGGGCGGCCACCAGGTCGTTGGCGTTGGAGGCGTTGGAGCGCAGGGCGATGCGGGCCTGGGCGGTTGCCTGCTGGTCGTAGGGCAGCATGGCGACCATGTCGCGCGCGGCCGGGCCTTGCGGGCCGTACAGCAGCATGTCGGCGCGCTGGGCGTAGTCGTCGGCGGTGAGCAGCGCGCCGAAGCGGGCCTGCATGGCGCGCTGGGCGTCGGCCTCGAAGGTCTTGCCGCGCCAGAAGCGGCGGATGAGGTTCGTAGCGTCCTGATTGCGGCCGCTGGCCTGGTAGGCGCTGGCCAGCGCCATGGCGCCTTCGGCGGTCAGCGGCTCGGCGCCGCCGAACCAGGCGATGGTCTGGGCCGGGGTCAGGCCGGAGGTCGAGAGGGCCTTTTCGGCGGGAAGGTCGCGCCGCGAGCTGCGCGGCCAGCCGTTGAGGTCGCGACGGGCCTGGTCGAGCTCGAAGAAGCTCATGCTCTCGGCGCCAACGTCGGCCAGGGCCCACAGGGCGATCTTGCGGGCCAGGGGATCGGAGATGCCCATCATCGCCGCGCGCACGGTCGCGGCCGAGCGCTGGCCCATGACGGCCGCGCGCAGGTTGCCCGCGTCGGTGTCGCTGAGCGTGCCGGCGTAGGCGGTGGGCGGGGTGTTGACGAGGCCGGGGCGGGCCGAACCGCTGTAGGGCTGGGGCGCGGTCGGCAGGCCTTCCTCGTCCAGCTGCTCGGTCTGGGCGTCGGCGACGCTCGCGACCAGGGTCAGGCTGACGCAACCAAGAAGAAGCCGACGAATCCCAAAAGCCAAAACGCGGTCTCCTTGCCTGTCGAGTAGCGTCGAACGGTGGTCGAGACGCCTGAATGCCGGCGTCCGGCGGCCGATTTTTGGCCGTCAGGCGTCTATAGCCCGGTTCGCCGACGGATCGACCCGCCTTTCGACGCCCTTCGGCGACGAAAAGGTCGGAACGACCAGTTGCGGTCGATGGGGGCGGGGACATATTGTCCGCCCCCACGTTTCAGCCGCAACTCTCGCGGCGTCTGCTCACGGCAAATTGCAAGTCATGGTCCATTCCCCGTTCAAGGGCGTCATCCCGGCCCTGGTCACTCCGTTCCTGAACGGCGAGGTCGACGAGAAAGGCTTCGTCGCCCTGGTCGAGCGCCAGATCGCCGGCGGCGTGCACGGCCTGGTGCCGGTCGGCACCACGGGCGAGACCTCGACCCTGTCGCACGACGAGCACAAGCGCGTGGTCGAACTGTGCGTGAAGACCGCCCGCGGCCGAGTGCCGGTGATCGCCGGCGCGGGTTCGAACTCGACCGACGAGGCCATCGACCTGGTGCGCCACGCCAAGACCGTCGGCGCCGACGCGGCCCTGGTGGTCACGCCCTACTACAACCGCCCCAGCCAAGAGGGCATGTACCAGCACTACAAGGCGATCAACGACGCCGTGGAGCTGCCGGTGTTCGTCTACAACGTGCCCGGCCGCACGGGCGTGGACATCTCCAACGACACCCTGGTGCGCCTTTCGAAGCTGCCCAACATCGTCGGCATCAAGGACGCCACCGGCGACCTGACCCGCATCAGCCTGCAGCGCATCACCTGCGGCGAGGACTGGGTCATGCTGTCGGGCGATGATCCGACCGCGCTGGGCTACATGGCCCATGGCGGTCACGGCGTGATCTCGGTCACCGCCAACGTCGCGCCGGACGCCTGCGCCACCTTCATGAACGCCTGCTTCGGCAACGACTGGGAGACGGCCCGCTACTGGCAGGATCGCCTGATCAAGCTGCACAAGGCGCTGTTCCTCGACTCGTCGCCGGCCCCGACCAAGTTCGCCCTGGCCCAGCTGGGCCTGTCGACGGAAGACGTGCGCCTGCCGATCACGACCTGCAGCGAAGCCGTGCGTCCCGCGATCTTGGAGGCCATGCGCGAGGCGGGTCTGGTCTGATGACCAAGCCGATCGCGGAAAACCGGCGCGCCCGGTACGACTACTTCATCGAGGAGACCTTCGAGGCCGGCATCATGCTGACCGGCACCGAGGTGAAGTCGCTGCGCGTCGGCCGGGCCAACATCGCCGAGTCCTATGCGTCGGTCGAAGGGCGGGAGATCAAGCTGATCAACGCCGACATCCCGCCCTACGGCCACGCCAACCGCTTCAACCACGAGCCGCGCCGGCACCGGAAGCTGCTGCTGCACCGCAAGCAGATCGAGAAGCTGATCGGCGCGGTGCAGCGCGACGGCCGCACCCTGGTGCCGCTGAAGCTCTATTGGAACGAGAAGGGCCTGGCCAAGCTGGAGATCGGCCTGGCCAAGGGCAAGAAGGCCCACGACAAGCGCGAGGCCGCCGCCGAGCGCGACTGGCAACGCGACAAGGCCCGCCTGATGAAGGGCGACCGGGGGGATTGATCCTCCGTTCCATGAGGAACCTCCCCCTGTGGGGGAGGTGATCGCGAAGCGATCGGTGGGGGGAGTGGTTGCCGAACCCGCCGACGTCCCGAAAGCTGAAAACGGCCCCCCACCGGCCTTCGGCCGCCTCCCCCACAGGGGGAGGTTCGTGATGCGAGATGCTCCCCCTCTGGGGGAGCTGTCGCGGAGCGACTGAGGGGGTCTTGCCGCCGCGCAGCCCCCTCCGGCCCTTCGGGC
>NZ_JAAKGT010000021.1 GCF_011043625.1 Caulobacter sp. 602-2 | reverse complement strand
CCACGGCTTCACCTACGCCTCGGTGGGGCGCGGGGCGGCGGCCGAGGCCGCGGAACCGGCCGCGTCGCCGGTTTCGGTCGGGGCGTGAGGAACCGACATGGCCAAGGACATGGATGAGCGGCGATTGACGCGGGTCCTGGCGGTCTCGTCGTCGGGCGGCCATTGGGAGCAGCTGATGCTGCTGCGCGACAGCTTCCAGGGATGCGACGTGCAGTACGCCGCGACGATGGAGGGACTGGGCGAACGCTCGGGCGTCGGGGCCACCCGCATCGTTCCCGACTTCAACGCCAACAAGCCGATGCGCGTGCTGACGGGCCTGATGGCGGTGGCCAAGGTGGTGCGTGACGCCAAGCCGAACGTGGTGATCTCGACCGGCGCCGCGCCGGGCCTGATCGCGCTGCTGGTCGGCAAGATGATCGGCGCGCGCACGATCTGGATCGACAGCGTCGCCAATTCCGAGCGGCTGTCGCTGTCGGGCCGCATGGCCGGACGGATCGCCGACCTCTGGGTGACGCAGTGGGAGCACTTGGCCAATCGCAACGGCCCGGTCTACTACGGAGCAGTGCTATGATCCTGGCGACCGTCGGCACCCAGCTGCCCTTCGATCGGCTGATCGGCGCGCTGGACGAACTGGCGCCCAAGCTGGGCGTCAAGGTCGTGGCCCAGATCGGCGCCCAGGGGCGGGAGCCCGTCAACATCGAGTGGCGACGCACGATGGAGCCCCGCCAGTTCGAGGCCCTGTTTCTGGAAGCCTCGGTGATTGTCGCCCATGCCGGCATCGGCACCGTGCTGGCCGCCAAGCGCCATCGCAAGCCGATCATCATCGTGCCGCGCCGGGCCGCCCAGGGCGAGCACCGCAACGACCACCAGATGGCCACCGCCCGCCAGCTGGGCGGAAGCCCCGGCATCTACGTGGCTCACGACATCGACGAACTGGGCGGGCTGCTGTCGCGGACCGACCTGGAGCGGCCTTCGCCAGAGGCTGGGCGGTCGATCGGCGCCCTGCACAGCGCGCTGCGCAACTTCATCCAGACGGGCGTGGCGGTCAGCTGACCTTCACGTCTTCGACGAACTGAAGCGGCCCCTCTTGCGAAAGAGGGGCCGCTTTCGTTTGTGGGCCTGTCCTCAGGCGACGGGCCAGAGCGTGCTGAGGTTGGACTGCGAGGCGCTCTTCACCTGGGGTAGGGCCTCGGCGACCTGCGCGCGCAGGGCCGGGGCCTTGGCGAACGAGTCGAGCACCAGGCGGCTGAGGCGCTCGGCGTCCTTGGCTTCCTCGGGCGCGATCAGTTGCTCTTCAGACAGCGAGAAGTGCTCGAAGAGGCCCGCGAACTTGCCCTGGTAGGTAATGCCGACGACGGGCACGCCCGAGCCCAGCGAGCCGATCGCCAGGTGCATGCGGCCGGTGAACACCATGTCGAGCTCGGCGGCGATCGCCTTGATCTCGCCGGCCGAGATCTCCTTGTCCTGCAGGAAGGCGTGGCCGGGGCGGTCGATCGCCTCGAGCACGCGGGCCAGCAGCGCCACGTCGCCGTGAGTTTCGCCACGGAAGTCGTGGGGCAGCAGCACGACGCTGGAGCCCGTTTCGTCGATCAGGCGGCGGGCCGCCGTGGCGGCGGCCTCGACCAGCCGGCCGATCTCCTCGGGGTCGCGGTTGGGCACCAGCATCGGGTGGACGTTCAGGCCGCACACCGGGCGGCCCTCGGCGCGCTGGGCGCGGACCCAGGCCAGGGTCTGGGCGATGGCGTCCGACTCACGCGGCTTCAGCATGAAGGCGCAGTCGGCGACCCGGCGGCCGGGCGTGGCCGACAGGGCGTCGAACCGGCGAAGCGACACCGGGTCGCGCAGGTTGATGGCCAGGCTCGGCGAGAGCTTGTTCTTCAGGAACAGGCGGACCGGCCAGGCCGCGCTGCTGTTGAACGAGAAGCCGCCGATCACCGCGCGGCCGCCCGCGCTGGCGAAGATCTCGGCGACCATCCAGAGGCGCAGCGAGGTGATGCTGGAATAGTAGCCGTCGAGCACGTCGGCGCCGATGACCAGCAGGGCGTCGTAGGCGCGCAGGCCCTTGGCGATGTCGCCCAGGTTCCACGGCGCGCGCCAGACCGGCACGGCTTCGACGCCCTGGGCGACGATGCGTTCGGGCAGGTCGTTGCCGGCGGTGGCGATGCCGATGCGGACGCCGGGCGTGCGGCGGCGGGCCTCGTCGATGATCGCCTGGATCATCGCCTCGTCGCCGCGCGAGCCAAACGGGTCGCGGCCATCGGCGCTGAGGATCACCAGGCTTTTCGGCGGCTCTTCGGAGGGCTGGGCCGCCAGGGCCGAGCGCGCGCGGGACCACTGCGACAGCATCTGCGGCGTGCGGACGAGCTCACGCAGGCGTTCGCGCGGCGACTTTTTGCGTCCTTCGGCGATGCGGCTCAATTTGCAGTTCCCTTGATCCAGGCGGGGACGCGGCGCCCGCCTACCGAAACGATGGCCCGGCGCAGGGCGGGGCCGTTGAAGAGCATGGCGCTGGCCAGGTAGACCGCGCCCCCGATCGCGCCCAGCACCACCAGCCGCGGCAGCGAGTGGCCGAGCGTGCCGACATAGGGGCGCAGCGCCCAGATCGCGCCGAACATCAGGAAGGCGCTGAGCGCGAACGGCGTGACGATCTTCAGCAGGCGGGCCAGCGAATAGCCGACCTCGCGCCGCCCGAAGGCGAAGCTGACCATGCCCAGCACTGCGTGCGAGATCGAGAAGGCCAGCACGATGGTCTGCAGGCTGCGGCCGTAGGTGGCGGAAAGCACGATCACCGAGGCGATCGCCTTCATGCCCTGGACGACCATCGCCACGCCGGGGCGGCCCACGGCGTTCAGCAGCGTGCCGTTGTAGTATTGCAGCAGGCGGAAGGCGCCCAGCAGCGACAGCGGCAGCAGGATCGCCTCGCTGCCGTGGCCGTTGCGGCCAAAGGCGATGTCGGTGATCTCGGGGGCCAGCGCGCCCAGCATCACGAAGATCGGGAAGGCCAGGGCCGAGGTCAGTTCGAACGACTTGTAGAGCGCTTCCACCAGGGCGGGCCGGTCGTCGGCCAGGCGCGAGAAGTGCGGCATCGACACGTCGATGGTCACCGCGCTGATCAGCTGCATCAGCACGGCGTAGATGCGCGAGCCCATGATGTAGAGCGCCAGGGCGGCGGGGCCGAGGGCCGCGACGATGAACAGCTCGATGCTGCGGCCGCCGACATAGTCGAGCATGCGCGAGGCGAAGACCTTGGAGCCGAAGCGCACCAGCGGCAGGGCCCGCGCGGGCGAGGCCGGACGGGGCGTCCAGGGGCGGCGCCACCACACCATGACGGCGTTGATCAGCGCGAACAGCACCAGCTGGGCGGCCATGCTCATGGCGCCGAAGCCCAGCAGGGCCAGGCCCACGCCGACCGCGCCGCTGACCAGGGTGGCGATCAGCCCGCGCATGGCCAGCCAGCGGAAGTCGCCGTTGCGGCGCAGGACGGACTGGGGAATGTAGCTCAGCGCGTTGATCAGGACGGCGACCAGCGCCACCGACAGGATGGGGGTCAGGCCGGGCGCGCCGAGGAAGGTCTCGAGCTGGGCTGAAAAGATCAGGCAGGCGGCCGCGACGATGATCGAGAAGCCGACGTTGAACAGCGCCGCGGCTGACAGAATCTCGTCATCGATCTCCTTGGCCTGGACCACGGCTTCGCCCAGGCCGTTCTCGGCGAAGATCTCGGCGATGGCGATGACGGCGATGGCCGCGCTGAAAAGGCCAAGCTGTTCCTTCGGCAAGATTCTTGCCAAAGCGAAGAACACGGCAACGGATCCGAGGCGCACGCCCCAGTGCCGCAGCGCCGACCAAAACACTTGCAGTCTTATGCTCAAGGTCAGCGATCTCTGTCACAAAAAACGAAAGTTGGGTTTCGGCTTTGTATGTTCTTATATTGCCTTTCGTGACGCATATATTCTTGCCTCACCTATAGCAAGCGCTTAGGTTTGAGTGGGTCACACATTCTCGGATCGATGAACTGCATGCATAAGAAACGGCACGTTCAGCGCGTTAGGCGTGCGGCGCGATGACGGTCGGCAAGCGTACCGCGGCCTTCATCTGCGATGAGCCGCCGGCTCCGAACCAGAGCGGCCCGAGCACCTACAACCATACGATCCTGCAGGGCCTGATCGACCTCGGCTACGCCGTCACGGTCATCTGCACGACGCGCCGCTTCAAGGCGGTCGTGACCCGCGCGCCCCGTGTCGAGGCCCAGGTTCGCTACATCCACGCCCGGCAGGTCGGCGACCTGCTGGTCTGCGTCACGCCGCAAGCGATCGCGCGGGCCGGCAAGGCGATGCTGAAGACCCTGGCGCCCAAGCGCGGGGGCGGCGCTTCGGCAGGCGAGGGAGACCGGGTGGCCCGGATCGGCCGTTTCCTGTCGCCGCGAGAGCGGCGGGCGGTCGCCGAACTGATCCCCGCCGACGTCGACGTGCTGGCGGTCGACACCATCTTCCGCGCGGCGCCGCTCGAGGGCTGGAAAGGCCAGGCACGCACCGTGCTGGTGGCCCATGACGTCTTCTACGAGCGGTCGCGTTCCTTCGCCGAGAACGGCTTCAAGGTCCTGCCGATGATCGAGCGCGACGCCGAGGCCGCGATCGTGGGGCGGTTCGACTGCATCGTCGCGATCAACAGCAGCGACCAGGAGCGCCTCGCCGACCTGGCGCCGGCGCGGCCGTGCGTGACCATCCTGCCCACCGCCAGCAGCAAGCCCGCGGCTTTGGACGGGCAGGCAGAGCGTCCGGCCAACCAGATCTTCTATCTGGGCACGCGCGCGCACCACAACGTGGACGGCCTGCGCTGGTTCTTCGACACGGTCTGGGACCAGGTCAGGGCGCGCCGTCCGGACGCCGTGCTGAACCTGGTCGGCTCGATCTGCGAGGACTTCCGCGACGAGCGCGCGGGGGTGGTTCTTCACGGTCGGGTCGACGACCTGTCGTCGGTGGCCGGCCGGTGCGCCTTCGCCATCAATCCGGTGCGGATGGGCAGCGGGCTGAAGATCAAGATGGTCGACTGCTTCAACCTGGGCCTGGGCTGCGTGACCACCCGCGTGGGGGCCTACGGCTTCCCGGTGGGCGAGGCCGCGCCGTTCGCCGCCGTCGATGGACCCGAGGCCTTCGCCGACGCCGTCGTTCGCTGGATCGACCAGCCGGACCTGGCGCGCCAGGCCGGCCTGGACGCCGTCGGTTATGCGCGGCTGTTCCGCCAGGAGGGTGCGACCAGCGCCCTGGAAACCGTCCTGGCCTGACCTTCGTCGGCCTTGCTCAGCAGGGTTTGCCGGCGATCTGGGCCGCCATGTGCGGTGCGACGATGCGGCGGGCGTAGTCCGGATCGGGATGGCGCCCGTCGGGGATGGCCCGGCGGAGCGTGTCCGGACCAAGCTTGCGCCACAGGGGGCGATGGTCGACGAAGGTCGCACCCTCTTCGCGGGCCAGTTGCTGGTACTGGCGATAGTAGAGGTCGAGGCGAGGCCGCGTGAGCTGCGCCATGCCGACGGACGGGTTCATCGCCAGCAGGAAGATGCGGCTGCCCGGGAACTCCTTGCGCAGGCGGCGAACCATCGAGCGGGCGTTGTCCAGGCTTTCGCGCGGCCCCACGCCCTTGAGCAGGTTGGCGTCGCCGCCGGCGAAGTCGATGGTCACCACGTCCGGGCGCAGCGCGACGGCCCGGTCCATGGCGTCCAGCCCCCAGCGCGAGGTCACGCCGGGCGCGGCGACGCGGGTGACCCGCACCTCGCGGTGAAGGCAGGCGCTGAGGCGCTTCTGCAGTTCGGGCTGCCAGTGGTTGCGGGACGTCAGGCTGGCGCCGATCGTCACCACCTGCAGCGGCCGATCGGCCTTGGCGTGAGCGGAAAGCGGCGCCGAGGCCATCAGGGTCGCCGCCGCGAGCGTGGCAAGGCCGGGTCTCAACTGATCGCGCCGCGCGACACCCCGCGTCCCGCGCTTCCAGGCGGCGTCAGCCAGGCCGGCCGCGACGGTCGCGGCCTGGGGCTGCGGACCTCGCGCGTGGCGAACGAGGCGATGGCCCCGACGAACAGCAGCGTGAAGTAGGGCGGCGTCGCCAGCGCGTTGTCGGTCAGGCTGAGCATCAGGTAGCCGAGCGCGGCGACCAGCATGGTGGCGTTGGGCGGATGGCGGCGCGACAGCCACACCGCCGCCATGGCGCCGATGAACATGCCGAAGAAGGCGAACGAGCCGACATAGCCGAGCTCGACGGCGATGCGCAGGAAGTCGTTGTGCGAGGCGGCCGAGCCCGTGAGGATGTAGACGCTGCGCGGCACGGCCTTGATCGCGTGGCCAAAGCCGATGCCGGTGCGGCCGTATTCCTGCAGCAGCCCCTCGAGATAGTTCCAGAGCAGTTCGCGGCCGCTGAGGCTGTTCATCGAGAAGCGCTTGATGATCGGGCCGCCGAGCACGGCGACCGCGCCCAGCACGGCGTAGACGCCGCCGAAGCCGATCAGGAACTTGCGCGAGCCGCGGTCCTTGTAGGTGGCGAAATAGGTGTAGGCCAGCAGCATGGCGGCGATGGCCACGGGCATCCGGGCTGCGGTCGCCACCAGGATCAGCATGTTCACGCCCGCCAGTATGGCGTAGCGGCGGTCGCGAAGGCTGGCGTACTGCCCCGCGGCGAAGGCGCCGGCCATGGCGAAGCCGCCCAGGAAGGCCGGAATGGTCGAGCCCTGCAGGCGCGGAACGCCCGTATAGCCCTGGCTGAACATGCTCCAGACGCCGATGACCTGGTAGACGAGGCCTAGCCCAAGCGCCAGCAGCGGCACCCAGGAGGCCAGGACCAGCCCGAAGTTGATGTCCTTCTTGTCGGGAATGCCGGCCAGCAGCAGAAACGGGATGATGTACTGCGTGACGGCGCGCAGATAGACGTCCCAGCTGAAGCTGGCCCAGTCGGTGGCCATCGCCAGGATCGTGGTCAGGGCCAGCGTCGCCGCCAGCAGCACCAGCACCACGTAGTTCTTGGGCCGGGTCGCCACATAGACGATGGCGGCGATCAGGAAGAACGACTTGATCAGCGCATTGATGCCGTCGGCCCGGAACGCCAGGTCGAAGTTCAGCAGAAACGACAGGTAGCCGACGAAGAAAAGGACGCGAAACGTCATTCAGCGATCCCGTAGCGCAGCTTGGTCGTCGACAGCGAGGCGCGCACGGCGCTGACCAGCGTCGAAAGGCTCATGCGCCGCCGCAGCAGGTAATAGACGCCGACGGCGATCTTGCGCAGGTACTGCCGGTTGGCGGCGGGCCCCAGGCCGCGGTTCTTGGCGATCGCCAGCAGGCTGCCCAGGAAATACTCCTGGCGCTTCTCGACGATCTTGTCGCGGTGACCGATCATCTGGACGTCGAGATAGACCACGTCCTTGGCGCCGAAATAGGCCCGGATGGCGTAGTCGGTGTCCTCGCCGCCGCCGCTGGGCGTGCCCAGGCCCAGGTTCTCGTCGAAGCCGCCCAGGTCGCGCAGCAGGCCGCTGCGCAGGAAGATGGTGTTGGACGAGGCGTTCTTGACCGCCTCGTCGAGGCTGGCCGGGCGAAGCTGGACCGAGAGGTCGCCCGCCGGCTGGGGCTGCGAGCCGTAGCGGCAGAAGGCCAGGTCGAGCTGCGGGGTGTCGGCGAACACCTTGCGCAGGGTGGCCAGCGCGCCGGGCGGATACCACGCGTCGTCGTCGGGGAAGGCGCCGATGGCGTCGGGCGAGACGGTGTCGCCGGCTTCCTGGGCGAAAAGGTTCAGCAGCACGTTGCGGGCCGCAGACAGCGACATGCGCTGGGGCGAGCCGACCACGGTCATGAAGCTGGGCGCCTTCTGGCGGAAGGCCTCTACGTCGGCGTCGCTGGCGCGCTGCAGCAGGATGAAGCTGCGGATCGCGCCGGCGCCGAGTTCGGTCTCGCTTTCGCGCAGGGCCGCGATGTGCCGTTCCAGCTCGTGGCCGCGCGGCGAGAGGAAGTCGGTGGTGGTGAAGAGATAGAAGAGAGGGGCGGGCGCGCTCATGATTCCTTCGTCCACTCCCGGTTGGCCATCCGGCCTTCGCTCAGCTCGATGCCGCGCTTGATGACCTTGGCCGGGTTGCCGGCGACGGCGCAGTTCGACGGCACGTTCTCGGAAACCACCGCGCCGGCGGCGACGATGACCTGGTCGCCGATCACCACGCCGGGCAGGATCACCGAGTTGATGCCGATGAAGCAGTCGTCGCCGATGACGGTGCGGCGATGCATCTTGCGCACGCCGTCGTGCGACAGGACGACCGCGCCGTTGGTGACGGCGGTGCGCGCGCCGATGTGCACGCCGCGGGGGTTGGTCTTGTCGAGGCGGGCGCCGAACGAGATGCGGGCGGTGGGATGGATGTTCATCCCGTAGATCAGGCGGAGGTAATCCCGATTCAGGCCGACGACCTTCTTGCGAACGGCGGTGCGAAGTTTCGCTAGCATCGTGTGCTTATGTCCCGTCAACAAAGACGTTGAAGTGAAGGCGAGATTTGAAGGTTTCTTGCCGTAGAGGATGCGTTCTTCAGGCGAGTTTGTGGCGCGCCCGTGTTCATCCACGCTTTGCGCGATCTTGCGTCGCAACATCTCCATAGCACGCGATGCGACTTGGGAAATCCGGATTCTCCGAACGGCAACGCTTAACAGCGATGGTCTCGCCGCAATTTTGATCGTCGTACGACAATCTCTGCATAGGGTTTGACCTGCGCTCTCTTTCCCTCGGCTCGTATGCTCAAGCCGCCACGTTGCCGCCCTAGTGCCCAAGCGGAGTGGCCGTGGGAGGCGGGCAGCCCGTTCGTCGCGGCTCCCGGCGTCCCAGTGTCCCGAGTATCGAGGGGTTCAGTATGACCCGGAATGTTGGAAGATTTACGGCTGCGGCGCTGGCGAGACCGGCGCCGGCCAGGATCTGGGGGCTGCAGGCTCTGGTGCTGGCCGTGGCGCTTGTCCTGAGCTGGGCCGGTTCGGTGCGGGCGGCCGATTTCGCGGTCGTCGATCCCGCAACGGTGCAGGCGGTCAAGCAGATGGGACGGGAGGGCGTGGGCGGCAAGTTCATCGCTCGCGCCATCAAGACCGTGAACCGCGCGCCCGCGCCGGTGTCGGCGTTCCGCGTCGAGGGCACGCTGCCAGGCGATCCGCAGCGTACCGCCAGCATCAAGGCCGAGCGGGACTTTCCCGTCATGCTCGACCAGGCCGTGGCCTATCGGATCACCGGCGATCCGCGCCACCTGGCCACGCTGAACCGCTATTTCGACGCCTGGACGGCGATCTACTCGCCCACGTTCAATCCGATCGACGAGACCCGGCTGGACGTCATGATCATGGCCTTCGACCTGTCGCGCGAGGACCTGGATCCCGCCGTCCGCGACCGCTTCGTCGCGCTGATGCGCAAGATGTCCGAGGGCTATCTCTCCGACATGGAGGGCAAGTACGCCACCGTGGTCCACAACTGGCAGAGCCATCGCGTCAAGCTGGCGACGATGTCGGCCTACGAGACGGGCGATGCGGCGCTGATCACCCGGGCGGGCCAGGCCTATCAGCGGCAGGTCGACGGCAACGTCTACGCGGACGGCACCGTCTACGACTATCACAGCCGCGACGCGATCCATTACCTGACCTACGACGTCAACGCGCTGATGATCGCGGCCCTGGCGGCGCGGGGCCATGGCCACGACTGGTTCTCGTACGTCAATCCGAACGGCGGGAGCCTGGGCGGGGTGCTGGCCTGGCTGACGCCCTATGCGCTGGGCGAGCAGACCCACCAGGAGTTCGTCAACTCGACGGTGAAGTTCGACGCCCAGCGCGCCGCCGCCGGCCAGTCCGACTTTTCCGGGACCTGGGATCGCGCCGACGGCGCGCAGACCTTCACCCTGGCCACGCTGTTCAACACCGCCTACCGGCCGACGCTGGAGGTGCTGATCCCGCTGCCCGGCGCCAAGGTCTCCGAATGGCTGATGCTGCTCTGCACGGTGAAGAGCGCCCCGGGCGCGGCCTGTCCCGCGGGTGACGCCGTATAGCGGCGCGAGGGCGAGAAGCCCTGTCTGCTATGAAGGAGAAGAGGGTGGAGGCCCGGCCCGGAATCGAACCGGGGTAAACGGATTTGCAGTCCGGCGCGTAACCACTCCGCCACCGGGCCACCGGGTCGACACGCTTGCGTCGGCGAAGAGGGCGGATGGCTATCAGAGGTCTGGCGCGCCTGCAATGGCCAAACTGGCTTATCCCCACGCTTTACGCGCGGCGGGTCAGGTGGAGGCCGCAAATCAAGGCCAGGGTGGCGATCGCGAGGCCGCCGGCCAGCCAGACGGCCGGGCGCACGTCGTGTTCGCTGACGATCAGGGCGGCCAGCAGCGGCCCGGTCGCGCAGCCCAGCAGGCTGGCGCCGGGGCCCAGCAGCGCCGCGCGCCGGCTGGGATCGGCCTCGATGGCCAGAGGGGTCAGGAACGGCGAGGCGAACAGCCAGGCGAAGCCGAACAGGCCCGAGGCGGCCAGGAAGGCCGGCGCCGGCGGCAGGGCGGCGAAGGCCAGCAGGCAGGCGGCCGCTGCGACCACGCCCAGGGTCAGCGACACGAACCACGACATCCGTCCGGCCAGGGCCGTGGCCGCCGCTCCGCCGGCGACCTGGGCGGCCAGCGAGATCGAAAAGGCCAGGCCCGCCGTCGTCGCCGGGTGTCCCGCCTGGCGTGACAGCGGCTCGGCGTAGATCCACAGGGCCAGGATGAAGGCCTGGAAGCAGAACACCGCCGCCAGGGCGGCCCAGCCGCGCGGACTGGGCAGGCCCTTGGGCCCGTCCTCGGTCTCGGGCAGGGCGGCCCAGGCGCGCGGGGCCAGGAAACCGGCCACGGCCGCCGATGCGGCCAGCGCCGCCAGCGACACGAACCCGCCGTCAGGGCCGAACCGGCCGATGACGAAGATGGTCAGGCCGGCCACCACGGCCAGTTGCGCCAGGGTCTGGACGGTCAGGTAGATTCCCGACCAGCGGTCGGGCCGCGACGAGCGCACGATCATGCCGGTGATGATCCAGATCAGCGCGCCGGCCGGCAGGCCCGCCGCCGCGCGGGTCAGCACCAGCAGGCCGTCATGGGCGAGCGTCGAGGCCAGGTTCAGCGCCGCCAGGAAGCAGCCGCAGGCCACCGCCGCCGGCCGCAGTCGCCTTGCGCCGAACAGGGGCCCCAGCACGGCCGCGCCGACGCCCATGGCCGCCAGCTCGGCCATGCCGGCAAGGCCGATCTCGGTCGCCGTCAGCCGCCCCGCCGCCTCCAGTCCGCCCAGCAGCAGCGGGCCGACGCCGGGAAACAGCACCCCGACGATCCCGATCCACAGCACCGCCAGCCGCTGGGTCAGGCTGGGCTTCGGGCCGATCCAGGCCCCGGCCTGGCCGCTCAATAGCGGGCCCGCAGATAGAGGCCGTAGGTGCGCGGCGGTCCCATGCTGAACACGTCGAAGCCCAGGCCCTCGATGGCGGTGATGTCGAGGATGTTGGTCTCGTCGAACAGGTTCTTGCCCCACACGCCCAGCTCGTAGCGGCCGCCGTCCAGCTTCCAGCCCAGCTGGCCGTTGACATAGGCCCGCCCCTTGTCGCTGAGCCGTTCGGTGTTGGCGGTGTCGAAGAAGACCTTCGAGCGGTAGGTGAAGTCCAGTTGGCCGGCGAAGTCGCCGACCGGCAGCGGGTGCTCGTAGCGGACCACGCCGTTGACGCTGGCCTTGGGGGCCGAGGGCAGGCGATTGCCCGAATAGTCCTGCCCGACCGAGACGAAGTCCTTGTACTCGGCGTTCAGCAGGGCCGCGCCCAGGGTCAGCGACAGGCCGCGCATCGGCCGCGCCTCGATCTCGGCCTCGGCGCCGTAGACCCGGGCGGCCGAGGCGTTGGTGAAGTACTGCACCGACAGGGCCCCGCGCTGGATCACGGTGTAAACCTGCAGGTCCTGGTAGTCGTAATAGAAGGCGGCCGCGTTCAGGCGCAGGCGGCGATCAAAGAACTCGCTCTTGGCCCCCACCTCGAAGGCGTCGACGGTCTCGTCGTCATAGGGACCAAGGTCCTCCGGCGCTGTGGTCTGGCCGGTGAAGAAGCCGCCGCTCTTGTAGCCGCGATTGTAGGTCGCATAGAGGTTGGCGTCGTCGCTCAGCGCGTAGCGCAGGCCAAGGCGCCCCGACAGCGACTTGAAGGTCTTGTCGCCGTCGTAGGTGAACAGCGTCAGCAGGCCGTAGTCGACGTCGCTGACATAGTGGAAGCTCTTGTCGTCGACCGAATAGCGCAGGCCCGCCGTAAAGGTCAGCCGGTCGGTGAGGTCGTGGTCCACCTGGCCGAAGACCGCCCAGCTGCGGGTCTTCTGGGTCAGCGGCCAGCCGAACACGCCGATGCTGGCGGCCGGGTCCATGCCGGTCGGATTGTCGGGCGTGGGGCTGCGCAGATCGCCCAGCACGTCGTAGCGACTGTCGTTGGACAGGTCGTCCTTGGCCCAGTAGAGGCCGGTCACCCAGCGGGTGGGGCCCTGGCCGTTCGACTGCAGCCGGAACTCCTGGCTGGCCGTCTCCTGCAGGGCGATGTAGCGCGCGCTGATCACCTGCAGCGGATTGGCGTCGGTGTCCTCCCAGTCGTCGCGGGCCGCGCGCTGGTAGCCGGTGATCGAGTAGAGGGTCATGTCGCCCAGGTCGTAGGAGACGCTGGCCGTCGCCCCGAACAGCTTGACGATGTCCTTGCCCTCGAAGCGGTAGTCGCCTTCGTAGAGGTCGTTGCTGGTGTTGGCGTAGCCCAGCACGTTCGTGCACTGGCCCGAGGTGTAGTAGGCCGGCTTGCAGACGGCGTAGCCGAGGCTGGGATCGAAGTCGCCGGCCGCCTCGGGCGTCTGGGCCACCAGCGAGCGGTGATAGGTCCAGATCGAGCCGCCGCGCGACTGGTTGAGGCTCAGCGTCAGGTCGGCCGTCAGCTTGTCGTCGGGCTTGTAGCGCAGCGCCAGGCGCGTGGCCCAGCGGTTGGCGTCGTTGCCCTTGTTCCCCGTCAGGCGGTTGGTCGTATAGCCGTCGTTCTTGTCGTAGAGGCCGCTGATGCGGAACGACAGGGCGTCGCCGGCGATCGGTCCGCCAAAGCCGCCCTGAGCGTTGATCGCGTTGAAGCGGCCGTACTCGACGGCGATGTCGCCGCCCGGCGTGCTCGAGGGCTTGCGGGTCGTGACGTTGATCGCCCCGCCGGTGGTGTTGCGGCCGTAGAGCGTGCCCTGCGGTCCGCGCAGCACCTCCACCTGTTCAAGGTCATAGAAGCCTGCCAGCTGGGCCAGCGGCGAGGCCACGTACACCCCGTCCACATAGACGCCGACGGCGCTGGCCGTGCCGGGGTTGAAGTCGTTGACGCCGATGCCGCGGATGAACATGCGCGGATTGGCGGCGTTGTCGTCGGTCTTGATCTGCAGGCCGGGCGCCAGGCCCGACAGCGCCAGCACGTCGCCGACCCGCTGGTTCTGCAGCTGGGCGCCTGTCATGGCGGTGACCGAGACGGGCACCTCCTGAAGGTTCTCCGCCCGTCTCTGAGCGGTGACGACGATCTCGTCCAACGCGACGGGCGCGGCCTGGTCGGCCGTCTGAGCCCAGGATGAGGTCGCCGACGCCATCAAGGCGACGGCGGCGACCCCGGCGAACACTTGCAGCTTGCGCACTACAATCCCCCGCATGTCCGTACGAGGAGGATGCTAGCTATAACTATCGTTTTGGCAAGCGCCGTTCGGCGACTTGCGTTTGCCTATTTCGGGATTGCCCTGGAAACAGCGCCGGCGGTCATTTCGACCGCGTCGTTGCAGCCCTTGGGCGCGCGAACGGGATTGCAGGCGGCCGCCACGCCGTCCGGCAGGCGCACGGTGTAGTTCCCCGGCAGGCGCGGGTCGGCCCACATGTAGTCGGTCGAGACGTACTGGGCGCCGCTGGAGAGCGCGGCGTCGCGCATGGTCACGTCGGCGGCGCGGGCGGCCCAGGTGTCGGCGTCGGCGCGGGTGCGCACGATGAACCCGGCCTTCACGGCCGCGGCGATGCGGTCCTTCTGGGCGATCGGATCGTTGAGCGTCAGGTAGGCGGCGGCCGGCGAGGCCTCGTCGGTGTTGACGAACATCGCCCGGCCTTCCAGCGAGGCGCGGGCGCCGCGATAGATCGCCACCTTGGCCGGCCCCTCGTCGAGGGCGAAGAACACCTTGCCGCGGGCGGCCTCCAGCGTCGGCCAGCCGCCGGCCAGCACCGCCTCGCGCAGGGTGGCCTTCCTGCCCTGCACCAGGTCGGGGGTGATCAGGCGATCGGGGCCGAAGACGCCGCGGATCTCGGCGTCCAGCGCATCGAAGGTCTTCTCGTCGAAGGGCAGGGGCGTGACGCCGCCCGGCAGGCTGGGCTGGCCCTCCTTGGCGTTGAGCAGGATCAGGATCGGGACGTGGCTCGGATGGGCGTCCGACCAGGCGCGGAGCTGCGAGAGGCATTCGACGAAGGTCACGCACGAGGTGCGGAAGTCGACGTCGGGCATGTGCAGGGTCTTGAAGCCGGGGCGGGCCAGGGCCTGCGCCGTCGCCGGCGGCAGGGTCGTTCCGCCGCCCAGGGCGGTCAGGGGTCTGGCGTAGCGGTTTCCCTGCGGGTCGGCGACGACGTCGATCTCCAGCTGGCGGGCGCCGGCGTCGAGCTGCTCGGCAAGCGGTCGATGGGCGTAGTCGAGGGCCAGGACGGGTCGCCCGCGCGCGGCGACCATCGCGGCCAGCTCGGCCGGCGGGATCGCCTGCTTGTAGGAATTGTGGGTGCCGACGGCCACAAGGTCGTTCATCCGCAGCGGCGCCTCAGCGCCCGCCGCCATCGTCATCGCCGCCAACAGGCCCAGCATCGCACGCCCTCCACCCTGAGAAAGCGGCCTGTCTAGCCACGGCGCATGACGGTTCGACGTCAGGCCTGCGCCACCGCCCTGCGGCCCATTCGCAACAAATACGGGGAAAGTCGAACGCCCGACGTGGGGCTTCATCGGGCCGTTATCAAACTCGTAACACGCGGTCACAATTTCGCCCTAACCGCCCCGCCATCGCGCCGGAGGCCCGCTCTTGGAGGCTTCCCGGCGATCCAGTTGCAGGGGGTCTCATGTCCACCACGAAGAAAGCGCTGTCGCTCAGCGCCGCGTCGGCCGTCCTGGTCTTCGCCATGCTCGCCGCGCCGGCCCAGGCCGCCGACATCTCGGCCGACGCGCCGATCGCCACCGCCGCCGATGACGCCGACGCCGTCGAGGCCATCGTCGTCCAGGGCTTCCGCAAGTCGCTGGGCGTGGCCCGCGAGATGAAGCGCGACAGCAGCATCGTCGCCGACGTCATCGTCGCCGAGGACATGGCCAAATTCCCCGACCTCAACCTCGCCGAGTCGCTGCAGCGCCTGCCGGGCGTGGCCATCAACCGCGAAGCCGGCGAAGGCCGCCGCGTGTCCCTGCGGGGCCTGGGTCCGGATTTCACCCGCGTGCAGCTGAACGGCATGGAAGTGCTGGGCAACGTCGACTCGCCGATGGACAGCCGCGGCCAGACCTCGCGTGACCGGGCGTTCGACTTCAACATCTTCGCCTCGGAGCTGTTCTCGAAGATCGACGTGCGCAAGTCGTTCTCGGCCGAGCAGGACGAGGGCGGCATGGCCGGCACGGTCGGCCTCTACACCGCCAAGCCGTTCGAGTACTCGGGCCGCAAGGCCGCGCTGTCGCTGCAGGGCGGCACCAACAGCGCCACCAAGGATTTCCAGCCGCGCGTCGCCGGCATGATCAGCCAGAACTGGGACGACAAGTTCGGCGTCCTGGTCTCGGTCGCCTACTCCAAGCGCCAGGTCGAGGAGCAGGGCTACAACACCTACGGCGCGGGCCAGCAGAAGGCCAACGCCGCCAACGTCGTCAATCTCAGCCCGACCGACGCGGCCAAGGCGCTGGCCGGCGAGCTGATCTTCCAGCGCGGCAACCGTCTTTCGGTGTGGGGCGCCGACAACGAGCGCCTGGGCGTGACGACCGCCCTGCAATGGCGCCCGGTCGAGAGCCTGACCCTCACGCTCGACGGCCTGTACGGCAAGTTCTCCAACGACCGCAGCGAGAACCACCTGGCCACCCGCGCCAGCGTCGGTTCGACCATCCTGGGCGCGGCCACGCCGCACTCGGGCGTGACGACCGCCGCCCCGGTGCTGCGCTCGATCCAGTACGACCAGTACAACACCATCATCTACGCCGACGTCGCCAACACGGTGTTCGCCACCGAGACCCGTCGCCAGGAGACCGAGAACACCTTCAAGCAACTGGTCCTGACCGGCGAGTGGGAGGTCTCCGAGAAGCTGAAGGTCGACGGCCACATCGGCCAGGAGACGTCGGACTACGACATCCCGATCTCCGACAAGTTCTACACCGAGGCGTTCGGCGACCTGATCACCGACTACCGCGGCAAGACGGCCAAGAACACCTATGGCTGGAACACCATCGACCCGAACAACTACCGCGCCCACGAAATCGACTTCTCGGCCACCTACCAGACGACCGAACTGAACAACGCCGAGGTCAACCTGGCCTACAAGTTCGACGAGGCCCTGATCCTCAAGGGCGGCCTGTCGTTCCGCGGTTTCAAGAATTCGGGCTACACCCAGACCAACGACGACGTGAACAAGACGCCGTGGGAGAAGGGCACGCTGGATGACCGCGTGACCAACTACTACAAGATCTTCGACAAGCATAAGGACCAGTCGTGGATCATCGTCGACTGGAACAAGGCGCTGGCGCAGTACAACGTCACCCGCACCCTGAGCGCCCCCAAGTCGGTCTATGAGGTCGAGGAAGAGACCAAGGCCGGCTACGTGCAGCTGGACTGGAAGACCGAGCTGGCCGGCATGCGCCTGCGCGGCAACATCGGCGCGCGGGCCTATGACACCGAGCTGACCTCGTCGGGCGTGACCACCCGCACGACGGCGGGCGTCTCCTACAACGTGCCCGCGACGGTGAAGAAGAGCTATTCGGGCGTGCTGCCGGCGTTCAATGCGGTGCTGGAGGTCTCCGACCAGTTCCAGATCCGCGCCGCCGCCGCCCAGAACATCAACCGTCCGGCCCTGGCCGCCTACGCCATGAACGGCACGATCAGCGTCGACGGCTCGACCGTCACGGTCTCGACCGGCAACCCGAACCTCGACCCCTACACCTCCGACGAGTTCGACCTGTCGGCCGAGTGGTACTTCGGCAGCGTCGGCATGCTGACCGCCGGCGTGTTCCACAAGAAGATCGACGGCCTGGTCAGCAGCCAGACCGTGACCAACGTGCCCTATTCCAGCACCGGCCTGGCCGAGGGCCTCTATCCGGGCGTGACGGGGTCGACCAACGTCGCCTCCTACACCCGCCAGGTGAACCTCAACGACGCCACCCTGACGGGTCTGGAACTGAGCGCCCAGAGCGACTTCTTCTTCCTGCCCGGGCCGCTGAAGAACATGGGCGTGGTGGCCAACCTGACCCTGATCGACTCCGAGACGACCAACAAGATCAACACCCTGGACTTCAAGGGCGAGATCTACGGCATGTCCGACGTCAACTCGAACATCACGCTCTACTACGAGACCCCCAAGTGGGGCGGCCGGATGTCGGCCAACTACCGTTCGGACTACACCATCGACAGCGGCGGCTTCGAGGCCACCACCTATGTCGACGCGGCGGCCTTCTACCAGCTTTCGCCGCGCATCCGCCTGACGCTGGACGGGGTGAACCTGACCGACGAGCGCGAGGCCCAGTACAACAGCTTCTGGGTCTACGACACGACCAAGAAGCTGGTGGTCACCCAGCCGGGCGCCCAGCGCCTGTGGAACCACACCAAGAGCGGCCGCACCGTCTTCTTCGGCGCCAACATCCAGTTCTAGGCGCCCGCCAGGACGACCATGGCGCGCCCCGGGGCCTTCCAGTTCCGGGGCGTCGTCGTTTCCGAAGGGTGGTTGCCCGGCGAGATGGACTCATTTATATCCGACTGGTCGGTTATAAATGGAGTTGGTCATGGGCCGCAGACGCATCGTCGATCGTGACGCCGTTCTCGACGCCGCCGAGGCGGTGGTCGCCCGCGACGGGGCCGCGCGTCTGACGCTGGACGCGGTGGCCGAGCAGGCCGGCATCGGCAAGGCCACGGTGCTGTACGACTTCAAGACCAAGGCGGCCCTGATCGACGCCGTGGTCGAGCGGGCGGTGGCGCGCGACAACGCCTTCAACACCGCCATGACCCAGAGCCTGGAAGGGCAGGGCGACGCGGTGATCCGCGGGCGGATCCTGGCGGCGGCCACGCCCCTGCCCGACGACTTCCGCGCCGTGGCCCTGAACCTTTGCGCGGCCCTGGCCCAGGACGCCGGCCTGCGCGGCCATATCCAGCAGAACCAGCGCGCGGTGATCAACGCCCTGACCGCCGATGCGGCCAGCTCGCGCGGGGCGCTGCTGGCCTATCTGGCGCTGGAGGGGCTGAAGCTGCTGGAGGCGCTCGACTATCACGCCTGGCCCGCCGACGAGCGGGCGCGGATCCTGCGCGAGATCAACTGGCTGGTAACCGCAAAGCCCGACGGCGAGGCGCCTCTGCCGTCGCCGAAGACGACCTGAAGACCCCCACCTAGGACCTGGAAAGCATGACCTTCAACGAACCCGCCGTCGGCGGGCGCGCGCCCGCGCGCCTGTTTCTCACCGGGGGCAGCGGCTATGTCGGCCGCAACCTGATCCGCCGCCTCGTCGCCGACGGGGTGCAGGTCGTGGCGTTGGCCCGCAGCGCGGCCGCCATCGAGACCGTCCGCGACCTGGGCGCCGAGCCTTTCGAGGGCGACCTCTTCGATCCGCGTCTGGCGGAGGGCATGGCCGGCTGCGACGCCCTGGTCCACGCCGCCGCCGACACCGATCACGGGGCCGGCGTCGAGGCCAGGCTTCAACGGATCAATGTCGAGGGGACCCGCGCGGTGCTGGCCGCCGCCAAGGCGGCGGGCGTGTCGCGCGCGGTGCTGATAAGCACGGAGTCGGTGCTGCTGGACGGCGCGCCGCTGGTCGGGGCGACCGAGGACCATCCCTATCCCGCGCGTCCGGCCGGGGCCTATTCGAAGACCAAGGGGCGGGCCGAGCGCCTGGCGCTTGCGATGAGCGAGCCGGGCTTCGAGGTCATGGCCGTGCGGCCGCGCTTCGTCTGGGGGCGTGACGACACCACGGCCCTGCCGCAACTGGCCGACGCCGTGCGTTCGGGCGCCTTCGCCTGGATCGACGGCGGCCGCTACCGCACCTCGACCACCCATGTCGCCAACCTGTGCGAGGGCGTGGCGCTGGCGCTGAGGAACGGGGCCGGCGGGCAGGCCTATTTCATCACCGACGGCGAGCCGGTGGAGTTCCGCGCCTTCGCCACGCGCCTTCTGGCCACCCAGGGCCTGACGGCGCCGGACAAGACCGTTCCGCGCGGCCTGCTGAAGACCATCGCCACGGTCGGAGACGCCCTGGCGGCGATCAGCGGCGGCCGCCTCAAGGGCCCGCTCAGCCGGCAGGTCTACGCCACCTCGGCCGTCGAGGTGACGGTCAGCATCGCCAAGGCCCGCGCGGCGCTGGGCTATGCGCCGGCGGTGTCGCGCGAGCAGGGACTGGCGGAGTTGGCGGGGTAGCACCCCCTCAGTCGCTCCGCGACAGCTCCCCCAGAGGGGGAGCATCTGCGCCGCGCCGACCAGATCCTGCCCCTTCGGGGGAGGGGGCCCGGAGGGCCGGAGGGGGTCTTTCCCTTCCTACCCGAACAACGGCACCGGCCCGCGTCCGCCGCCGTTCCAGGTCGCCCAGTTGGGGAACACGTACGGCATGTCGGCGGGCGAGACGCCGTACCATTGGGCGATGGCGCCGACATACTCCTCGACGGCGATGCTGGGGATCCAGCGGCCGTCGTTGTAGGCGTCCTCGGCCCCGCCGTAGGTGGTGTCGGGATAGCGGCCGTGGACCTTGCGCGAGGCCAGGGCCGCGCCCAGCACCAGGTGGTTGGAGCCCCAGGCGTGGTCGGTGCCGGCGTTGGCGTTGGGTTTGTAGACCCGGCCGAAGTCCGACATCGTGAAGGCGGTGACGTTGTTGGCCAGGCCCAGCGCCTTCATGGCGTTGTAGAAGGCGGCCAGGGCCATGGCGAGGTCGGCGTACAGGCTGTTGTGCGACGCGGCCTGGCCGTTGTGGGTGTCGTAGCCGCCCTGGCTGACGAAGAAGGTCTGCTTGGCGTGGCCCAGGGTGTTGCGGGCCTCGATCATCCGCGCCGCCCGCAGCAGTTGGCGCGAGATCTCGCTGGTCAGGGTCGCCCCGGTGGTCGGGTTCTTGAAGTACTGGTCCACCGTCGAGGTCGTGGCGCTGACGATGGTGTTGGCCGTCGCCGCCTGGGCGTAGGCCGACGACATGCCACGGCCGGTGAAGTCGGTCACCGCCCCGAAGGCCGAGGCGTCCGAGAACGCGTTCAGCGCCTGCTGGCGGGCGATCACCGCCGCGTCGGTGCTGGCGGCGTTGTAGCCGTTGCGCGAGATGCCGCCGCTGGACGGCAGGATCAGCGGCGACTTGCGGCTGCCCAGCAGGGCCAGCTGCGAGCCGGCGATCGAAACAAGCGGCGGGATCTCGGCCGCCTCGGCGCGATCGAGGATGCGGCCCATGAACCCGTCGAGGTTCTTTTCGCGCATGCGCATGCCCTGCCACTCGTTCTGCTGGTCCTCGTGGGACATCAGGTTCAGCGGGCGCAGGTCCGGGCGGCTCTGGTAGATGGTCTTGGTCAGCGGCTGGAACAGCGTGCCGGTGTTGAGCACGACGCTGAGCGCGCCCTCGTCCCAGGCGCTCTTCAGCGAGGCCATGGCCGGGTGCAGGCCAAAGGCCGTGCCGGTCAGCGGCATGAGGGCGTCCTGCTTGACGGCGATGGCCGCACGCTTGGCGGCGTAGTCGGCGTAACGCTCGTCGTTGGGGATCACCATGTTCCAGGCGTCGTTGCCGCCGAACAGGAAGACCCCGACCATCGCGCGATAGCTGGAGGTGTCGGCGACGGCGGCCGAAACCCCGATCTGGGCGAGGGCGGCGGTGGCGGAGGCGCCGGCGAGCAGCCGGCCGAAATCACGGCGGGAAAGGGTCATGGCTCAGCGGTCGACTTGGAAGTGAGGGGAGGTGGCGACGACGTAGAGGGCGACCTGCGCCCGCTTGCGCGCCTGGACGGCGGGGTCGGTGTTCTTGACGGCGGCCATGGCGCTGGACAGCGCGCTGCGCTGGGCCGAGGTCATGGTCCCGTTGAGGAAAACCAGATCGATGCGTTCGAGCATCCTGGCCTCGTCGGCGGCCAGCGCCTCCCATTGCGGCCAGGGCAGTTCGACGGCGGTCGAGCCCGGGATGGTCGTCTGGGCCTTGAACTCGGTGCGGGTGGCCTCGCCGGCCATGGTCCAGTCCCAGGCCAGGTTGTGGCGGGCGACCATGGTCGAGGTGGTCATCAGCTTGCTGGCCGGGCTCATCTCGCCCGAGCCCAGCGGCAGCGGGAAGTCGTAGGGGTAGAAGTTGAACACCGACGGGGCGCGGAAGGGCATCTGCCCCAGGCCCGCGTCGCGATAGTAGAAGGCGTAGCCGTCCGACTTCAGGCCCATGCCGCGGGCCAGGCCGGTCAAGAACAGCACCGGCTCCTTGACCTTGCCGGGCGTGGCGGCCGAGCCGCGCGCCTCGGCATCGGTGAGGATCGCCTTGATCACCGCCTTCATGTCGCCCCGCACGCCCGCGCCGTTGTCGGCGAAGACGGCCGCGACCCGGCCCACATAGGCCGGCGAAGGGTTGGCGAGGGTCAGCTGCTGGATCAGCCGCTTGGAGATGAAGGGGGCGGTGTTGGGGTGGTTGAAGACGGTGTCGACCACCGTGTCGAGGTTCTGCTGCTGGGTCGCGCCGGCCGGGACCGTCACGTTCAGGAACGTCTTGGCCCCGGTGTCGAACCGCGCGGCGTTGACGATCATCGGCTTGGAGTAGTCGATCTTGGCGTAGTCGGTGATCGGCGCGCCATCCAGGCGAGCGTAGGTCCAGCCGGTCAGCGCGCGGGCCACTTCCTTGACCTCGGCGTTGGAGTAGGTGGCGATCACCGCACCGTCGGCGCCGGTCTTGGGCGTGCCGTCCATGTTCAGCATCACGGTGCCGATCGAGAACAGCTGCATCAGCTCGCGCGCGTAGTTCTCGTTGGGGGCCGACTTGTTGCTGTCGACCATGTCGAGGAAGTTGCCCATGAACGGGTTCAGGGTCACCTCGCGCAGGATGTCCTTGTAGTTGCCGAAGGCGTTGCCCAGCAGGATCTGGTTGAAGGTCGCCAGGCCGGCGGTGGTGTGCACCTCCAGGTCGGAAGCGACCACGATCTGCGACAGGGCGAAGGCCGTGCGCTGGCGCAGCTGGTCGTCCTTGCCCATGGCGTTGGAATAGAACCGCATGGCCATCGGCAGGGCGCCGAAGTTGTCGCGGTTGCAGTTGTTCAGGTCCGTGCCGGTCAGGTTCTGCGCCGTGCAGAAGTTGGTCGCCACCGGCTTGGCGGCGATGTCGGCGTAGGTGCTGGCGTTCAGGGCGAACTGCTGGTCGATCCACGCCCCGGCGTTCTTGGCCGCGACGATCTGGTCGATCAGTTCGGGGGTCGGGCCGAAGCTCGCCTGCTTGGCCAGGCGCGAGGCCTCGGCCGCCGAGATCACCACCGGCGGCGGGGTGGTGGGCGTCGTGCCGCCGCCGCCCTGGGGCGTCGACGATCCGCCGCCGCCGCTTCCACCGCCTCCGCAGGCGGAGAGAAGAAGGGCCAGGCCGATCCCGGACCCCGAAGCTAGAAGTTTGATACGCATGGCGCAGAAGTCCCCGATCACGCCCGCGGAACGGGCGCGCTGAACGCGAAAACAAAGGAAGGGCGGGCGAAGGGCGTCTCTATCTGTCGATGAAGACGATCTCCCTGACGGCGCGGACGCCGTCCTGACGGTGAAGCTGGACGAAGACGTCGACGACGCGCTCGACATGGTCGACCACGTCCTGGCGTCTAAGATTGGCCCCGGCCTGCAGGGCCATCAGGGCCAGTTGCTCGACGGCGCCGCGCGGATCGTCGGCGTGCACCGTGGTCATCGAGCCCGGGTGGCCGCTGGAGACGGCGCGCAGGAAGCTGAAGGCCTCGGCCCCGCGCAGCTCGCCCAGGATGATCCGGTCGGGCCGCAGGCGAAGGCTGGCCTGCAGCAGGTCCTCGGTTCCGACCCGGGCCTCGCCCTGCTGCCCGCGCGCGGCCACCAGGCCGACGGCGTTGGGGTGGGCGAGGCGGATCTCGGGCGCGTCCTCGATCAGCACCAGACGCTGGTCGAGCGGAACTTCCTTCAGCAGGGCGTTCAGGAAGGTGGTCTTGCCGGTCGAGGTGCCGCCGCTGACGACGATGTTCTTGCCCGCCCGCACGGCGCTCGACAGGAAGCCGTGCACGTCGCCCGCGTCCAGCAGGGCGCGCAGCGCCGCGTCCGGACGGGACGGTGGCGCGGTCGCGTGGTCGAAGGCCCCGGCGGCCGCGTAGTCGTCGAGCGACAGGTCAGAGACCACGTGCTTGCGGATCGCCATCACGATCCCGCCGCGCGTGGCCGGCGGGGCGACCACCTGCACGCGGGCGCCGTCCGGCAGCACGGCCGACAGCAGGGGATGCTCGCGGCTGACGCCCTGGTGGGCGAGCGCGGCGACCTGGCGGGCCAGGCGCCACAGGTTGGTCTCGTCGAGTTCGGGAACCGCGACGGCGGCGACGGCGCCGCCCAGCCGCTCGACCCACAGCTCTCCTGGCCGGTTGACGTAGAGGTCGGTCACCGCCGGATCGGCCAGCCACGGCGCCAGCGGCGCCAGATAGGCCTCCAGATAGACCCCCATGGGAGCGTGATGGGTCACTTGCGGCCCCGCACGCCGGAGAAGTCGAGGTCGCGGGCGACGAAGATGGTCACCGGCGCGCCCTGCGGCGTGGTGATGGTCGGCGAGGTGTTGCCGGCCTTGGCGACGTTGGCGAGGTTGGCCGCCTCCGACATCGAGCCGATGTAGATCTGCGAGTTGGCGCGGGTGTTGCCGACCGCCGCGACGCCGGCGTTCAGCACCGAGGTCAGGATCGATCCGCCGAAGCGGGTGAAGAAGTGGCGGTCGACCTTGCCTTCCAGTCCGCCCCGGCCCAGCGGGTCGGCGGCCGGCGAGCCGATCTGCACCGACACGCCGTCGGGCCGGATCACCCGGGTCCAGATCACGAAGACGCGGCTGGCGCCCAGCGCCAGGCCCGACTTGTACTGGCCGATGACGCGGCTGCCGCGCGGGATCAGCACGGTCGAGCCGTCGAAGCTCTTGACGTCGCGGGTGACCATGGCGCGGGCCAGGCCCGGCAGGTCGGAATTGATCGCCGTCTCCATCACCGCCGGGATCACCGCGCCCTGGGGAATGACGGCGTCGAGGTCCTGCATGGCCGTGGCCTTGGCGGGGGTCGCCTCGTCCAGGCCGACGCGGTCGGCGAACCGCTCGTCGGAACTGAGCGCGGCGGCGCGGCCGGTCTCGCCAGCGGCCGGCGTCGGTGTTCCCGGGGCGGCGGGGCGGGCGCCCCGGTCGCTGAGATCCACCACCAGCGTCGGCGCGCGCCGGCGGCCGGCCTCGTCGACGGGGGCTGCGACCAGCACGGGTTGCGGCGGGGCGGATGCGGCCGGCGGCATGGGCGCGGGGGGCGGCGCGCTGTTGTCG
Source organism: Caulobacter sp. 602-2 (assembly GCF_011043625.1). Taxonomy (GTDB): domain Bacteria; phylum Pseudomonadota; class Alphaproteobacteria; order Caulobacterales; family Caulobacteraceae; genus Caulobacter. The sequence goes on along the minus strand of NZ_JAAKGT010000021.1, from coordinate 18,061 downwards.
ACCGTGAACTGCGGGGCGGGCACGGCGTAGAGCGGGCCCTGCACCTGGGCGACCTTGGCGATGGGCGCGGGCTGGGCGGCGGCGGGCGGGGCCACCGGCTCGCGCTGGCGGGCGTCGGCCCGGTGGCTGGACAGCCAGGCGAAGACGGCCACGCCGAACACGCCGAAACCGGCCATGACGGCGAGGTTGGAGACCCCGCCGCCCTTGCCGACGACGGGGCGGGCCTGGGCGTCGGCCGCGGCCAGGTCGTCTTGGACCTGCGAGGTCAGGCGCGGATCGATGTCGTGGGTCATCGGGCCTTCCCCTGGGCCTGCCAGGCGCCGTTGACGACGGTGGCGCTGGCCTTGTCGCTGCGCAGCACGAAGCGCGGGGCCAGCTGGTCGACGACCAGGTAGCCGTCCTTGACCACGGCGTTGGCCAGGCCTTCGACGCCGTCGGCGCCGATGACGAAGATGGCCGGCAGGTCGGCCTGCTGGGGCCAGGCGAAATAGGTGGCGCGGCCGTCGTCGAACACCCGCGTCGGGGCAAGGGCGCCCGCGCCCTTGATCGTGTAGGCGGCGTTGAGCGGCGCCTGGGCCGTCGCGGCCCTGGCCGGCGGTGCGGCGACCTCGACCGGAACCGACGGATAGCGGAAGCGCACCACATAGGCCGCCTCGGCCGCGCTCGCCGGCGCGATCACCAGTTCGAAGACGTAGCGGCGGCGGTCGGTGACAACGGTCATGTTGGTGGCCGGGGCGCGGTCGACCGGCTTGAGGAACAGCAGGGTGGCGCGCTTGTTGGGCGTGACCTGCCAGCCCAGGGCGTCGCCGATCGAGACGTTCTCGATCCGCTCGTCGGGGGCGAACTCCAGCATGGTCTGGAAGCCCAGCACGCCGACCAGCCGGTGAACCTGGTCGGGGTCGTAGGGCAGGGTGCGGATGCGGGGGTCGGCCGGCTTGGACGCCGCCGCCGGGGCGGCGGTCTGGGCCAGGGCCGGGGCGGCCAGGCCGCAGGCGAGCGACAGGGCCAGAAGCGAGCGCTTCACGGGCGAAACTCCGGAACGGGTAAGCGGGGTCACTGGTCTCTCCGGGCTCCGGAGGCGGTGCGGCGGGGCGAGGCCGGGCGGCGATAGCTGGCGCCCAGCGGGATGGCGGCGGCAGGTGCGGTGGTCGGGCCGGTCGCGGGCGCGGCGGCCGAGCGGTCGGACACCACCACCAGGCGGCGCGGGCCGGCGGGCGAGGACGCGGCGGCGGCGCTGGCGGACTGTTCTTCCCGCCGGGCCAGGCTGACGGCGGCGGCGGCCAGGTGGGCGGCGCGCGAGGGCGGCTCCAGCGGCATGGCGTAGGAGCCGCCGCTCGTGATCGACGGCGCGGCGGAGGCCTCGCCGGCTGGCCGTTCGCGCGGCAGGCGCAGGCCGGCCACGATCACGCACACCGCGATGGTCGCGGCGACCAGCACGACCGCGAAGACCAGGCTCAGCACCAGCACCGTGACGGCCGGACCCATGTCGAGCTCGGCGAACTGCTGGGCGTCCTTCATGGCCGCCAGGGCTTTCAGGGACGGAGCCATCATCGCCAGTTCCAGCGACAGGGCCAGGGTGGCGATCATCGGCAGGATCGAGAGGGCGATCATCGCCTTCAGCCAGCCCTCGACGAGACCGCGGGTGGTCTCGAACAGCAGCAGGCCGGCGACGATGGGGGCCAGCGCCAGCAGCACCGACAGCACCACCTTGCAGGCCAGGACGACGCCCAGGCTGGTCAGCAGCATCACCAGGCCGCCGACATTGGCGGCGAAGGCCGCGAAGCCCGGGCCGCCCTGCAGCGCCGCGTCGCGGGCGCCGGCCCTGGTCGCGAAGTGCTGGGCCGCCTCCTGCAGCGCGTCGAAGGCGAACTGCAGGCGGGCGTAGGGATCAAGCTTGCCGGCGGCGCCTCCGTCCAGCTGGGCCAGCAGCAGGCTTCCGATCTCGGCCGGGGCCTTGAACAGCAGGTCGTAGACCAGGGTCTCCAGCAGCGCCCAGTTGGTGGCCAGCGCCACGACCAGGGCCAGCTTAACGGCCGCGATGGTGGCGTCGCCGATGCGCAAGGCTCCACGGCCCAGCACCAGCCGGTAGCCCATGAAGGCCACGTACAGGGTCATCAGCACGGTCAGCAGGGTCGAGACCGGCGAGCCGGGCGCCGAAAGGGCCGCATAGCCGGCCTGGGCCAGGCCATGCACCTGGCAGTCGACCGAACCGATCAGGCCCTGGACCAGGGGAGCGTCGGCGGCGGGGCAGGAGACCGGGGTCATGCGGCCTCCTTCAGCAGCTTGGCCATCCACGCCTCGGGCGCGTCGCCCAGCCGTTCGCGCAGGGCGTCGAGGCGGCGCACGGTGCTCTCGCGACCCGACAGCACCGTCAGCAGTTCGGGCGAGCCGGACAGGTTCAGGCGGGCCACGACGCTGTCGGTTCCGTGCTTGATCAGGAAGCAGCGGGCGGTGTCGGGCAGGCTGCGGACCAGCTCGAACTCGTGCTCGGTCAGGCCGAAGCCCTGGCAGTAGTCTTTCGCCTGGGCCTTGGGGTTGGCCATGAAGATCTGGGTGGCGGCCTGCTCGACGATGGCGCTGGCGATGCGGCTTTCCAGGGCGTCCTGGGCCGACTGGGTGGCGAATCCCACCAGGCCGTTGCGCTTGCGCAGGGTCTTTTCCCAGTCCTTGATCCGGGCGACGAAGACGTCGTCGTCCAGCGCCTTCCAGCCCTCGTCGACGACGATCAGGGTGGGATGGCCGTCCAGACGCTGCTCCACGCGGTGGAACAGGTACATCATGGCCGGGGTGCGCAGGGCCGGATCGTCCAGCAGCTGGGTCATGTCGAAGCCCAGGGTGGCGGCCGAAAGGTCCAGGCCGTCCTGGGCGTTGTCGAACAGCCAGGCGTGCTCGCCCGCGCCGTGCCAGGGCGCCAGCCGGGCCGAGATGTCGGCGGCGTCCGGACGCCGCGCGCCCTTGAACAGTTCGGCGAAGAACCGCAGGCGGCGCAGGCGCGGCGCCTGGTCGTAGTTGGCGTCGACGGCGTCCTTGATGCGGGCCAGGTCGTCGGGCGTCAGGCTTTCGCCGGGCTGGCAGACCAGCCGCGCGACCCAGTCGGCGACGAAGCGGCGGTTGGCCGGGGTGTCTTCCAGCGCCAGCGGGTTGAAGCCCGTGGCCTGGCCGGGGCGCAGCACCTCATAGCGGCCGCCGATGGCGCGCAGGAAGATCTCGGCCCCGCGGTCCTTGTCGAAGAAGACCGTGCGCGGCTGGTACTTCTGGGCCTGGGCCAGCAGGAAGTTCAGCACCACGGTCTTGCCCGAGCCCGACGGCCCGATGATCGTGAAGTTGCCGAGATCGCCCTTGTGGAAGTTGAAGTGGTAAGGGCCGGCCGAGGTGGTCTCCAGCAGCGTCACCGCCGGGCCCCAGTGGTTGCCCAGGGCCTTGCCGACCGGGAAGTTGTGGCCGCTGGCGAAGCCCGCGAAATTGGCGGTCGAGATCAGCGCCCGGCGCGCGACGTCCTTGAAGGCGCCCGGAAACTGCGCCCAGAAGGCGGGCTCCAGGTTGACGTCCTCGCGCACGGCGATGGCGCCCATCTCGGTGAAGGCGCTCATCACCTCGGCGGTCGACAGGTCCAGAGCGTCCAGGCTGCGCCCGCGCACCAGCACCGACAGGTGGTGTTCGCCGAAGGCCGCGCGGCCGCTGACCACGTCGTCCTTGGCGCGGATCAGGTCGGCCTTGACGCTGAGGGCGTCGTCGTCGGCCGCGCGCATGCGGCGCAAGGCCAGGTTCATGCGGTCCAGCGTCGGCTGGCGGTCGACGAAGCCGAAGCTCTGGGTGACCACCATCTCGCACGGCAGGCGCAGCAGGTCGTCCAGCATCCCCGGCGTGGTCTGGGCGGGGTAGTCCTTGACCGAGACGATGGCGCCGAAGTCGCGCGAAAGGGCGCCGGCGCGCGACAGTTCCAGCGTCTCGTGGCCGAAGCTGACCCGGCGATAGGGCAGGTATTCGCCGACGTCGCCCTGCGGCGCCAGCACCGGGCGCATCTCGCCGTTATAGAGGCAGGACAGGAATTCCAGCGGCTCCGAGCACTTGCCCTGAGCGCCTTCGTATTGGGAAAGCACCCGCGCGCCGTAGGGCGCCAGGGCCGAGACCAGGCCGTCGCGGGCGGCGTCCAGTTCGCGGCGGTCCAAGGCCTTCTGGCCGTCGGTCTGGGCCGGGCCCCTGGCCAGGCGCAGGGCCTTGTCGATCAGCCCGCCCTGGCCCTGCAGGGGGCGGCGGACGATCGTCAGGAAGAGGTCGTTGACGTAGAGCCTGCGGCCGGCGAGGCGCGCGCTCCACTCGGCGTCGAGCCGGGCGCTGAAGTCGTCGGCGAACTCGCCCTCGGCGCCGACCCGCGCCTCGCGGCGGATGATGTGGTGGTAGATGGCGAAGCGCGAGCTGGCGAGGCCGCGCAGCATCACGTCGCGCACGGCCTTGCGATAGTTCAGGGTCTCGCTGTCGGCCGTCTCGAACGGCAGGCCGGCCAGGTGGATCACCTGCATCAAGAGGCCGTCGCGCGTCTCGATCGTGCGCTCGTCCAGCAGCCGGGCGTAGGGCAGGCGCTTGCCGGCGCGGGCTTCCCGGCTCGCCTTGGGCTTCACGGTTGGTAGCTGTTGCATCGCCAGGCCCGGAAATTGGGTACGCGGGGGCAGCGGCTGACCTTGGTCAGCCACAGGTCGAAGATGCGGGGCTCGCGCAGGCAGGCCGCGTAGCCGATCGCGTGGATCACCAGGGCGGCGAGCAGGGCCCAGAACGACTTGGTGATCAGGAAGAGCTCGGTCGTGACCACGCCGTTGACGACGAAGTAGCTGTAGGTCACGCCGGCGAACATCTGGGGCCGGGTCAGGGCCCCGAACACCACGTCGCGATCGAGGGGAGCGGCCATCGGCTGTTACGCGCCCGCCGCCGTGCGGATGCCGCTGACGATGGTCGTCGCGCCGAACAGGATGAAGCAGCCCAGGATGACGGTCGCGCCGTAGCGCCAGTTCATGCGGCCGGTCAGCATCATGAAGCCGACGGCGGCCACCGCCATCACCGCAACGGCGGTGGCGACGTTGCCCAGCAGCGTGCCCTGCAGCCACATCACGCCCGACAGCACCGCCGACGAGCCCTGCGGGTCGGCCTGAACGGCCTGGGCGTGGGCCTGGCCGGCGGCGGCCAGGAGGGCGCTGGCCAGGGCGGCGGCGCGGACGCTTACGAACTTGGTCTTCAGGATTTGGCGCATCAGTTGGAGGCTCCGAGGGCGGGAACGGCGAAGGCGGCGCCCGACACGGCCATGCGGCCGAGGATCGAGGTCACGTAGGCTTGGGTTTCGGCGTAGGGCGGCACGCCGCCGTGCTTGAGGACGGCGCCGGGACCGGCGTTGTAGGCGGCCAGGGCCAGCTTCACGTCGCCGCCGAAGCGGGTGAGCATCTGGCGCAGGTACATCGCCCCGCCGCGCACGTTCTGGGCCATGTCGGAAGGATCCACGCCCAGGTCGCGGGCCGTGGCGGGCATCAGCTGCATGACGCCCAGGGCGCCCTTGCGCGAGCGGGCGGTGGGCTTGAAGCGGCTTTCACGCCAGGCGACGGCTTCGACCAGCTTGGGATCCAGCGCATAGGCGGCGGCCGCGGCGGCGATCTCGCGGCGGACCTCCTCGTGGCCGGCCTCCACGACCGGCGGCAGCGGCGGCGCGATCGCCTCGACGGCCTCGTCGGTATAGACGGCCGGGCCCTCGAAGCGCGTGACCTCGCCTTCGTCGCCGATCTCGAGAACCTGAGCGGCGGCCAGGCCGGGCGCGGCGAGGGCGGCGAGCAGGCAGCAGGTCGCTATGGCCGCCAAGCCCATGGCCTGGCGTGCGAAGTCGAACGTCATCGACGCTCCCCCGATCAGCTGTGGTTAAACGATATGCTTAATCGATGTGTATAGGGCGCGTCTGAATCGCGTAATGCGTCAGGACAGCGCATCGGTAACCAGTTATCTGTGTCGAGAAGTCTACGTTCTTCGTCTCGCAAGCTTAAGCTTGGCGAAGTATTGAGTGGATATACTTAAGCTGCCTGCTCGATCGCCGTCGTCGAGCTGTCACGCGTTTGTCGTCCGCCGATGGCATGGCCGGGCCATGTCCCTCTCGGTTTCCAGCCTGCGTCTCGAGCCGCCCGGCGAAGAGCGCTTCGAGGCGCTGACCCGGCGGCTGCGCGCCCCGCTGCTCAGCTACTTCACCCGTCGCACGGGATCGCGCGTCGAAGGCGAGGAACTGGTCCAGGACCTGTTCGTGCGGCTGCTGCGGCGGAGGGGGCTGATGACGCTGGAGAACGTCGACGGCTATGTCTTCGAGGCCGCCGCCAACCTGCTGCGCGACAAGGCCCGCCGCGATCGCGCCCGGCTGGAGGGCGGTCCGGTCGACCTGGAGCGCATGGATCCGGCCGACGACCTGCCCGGCGCCGAACAGGTGGTGGGCGGGCGCCAGAACCTGGCCCGCATCCGCGCGGCCCTGAAGTCGCTGCCGCCGCGCGCCCGCACGATCGTCATCCTGCGCCGCTTCGAGGACATGAGCCACGCCCAGATCGCCGCGCGCCTGCGCATCTCGGTCAGCGCCGTAGAGAAGCACCTGGCCCGCTCGATGGCCGTGCTGCGCGACGCCCTGCGGGAGGACGCCTGATGGTCCGTCCCCGCAAGCCCGGCGAGGCGGCCGCCGACTGGTTCGCCAAGGCCGAGGACGACCGCATGCCGCTGGACGAACGGCGGGCGTTCGACGCCTGGATGGCCGACGCCGACAACGCCCGCGCGTATCGCGACGTGGAAGACGCCTGGGACGTCCTGGGCGAGGCCGGCGGCGACCGCGAACTGCTGCGCATGCGCTCGGCGGCGCTGCGGGCGGCGTCCGGGCCCAGTCGGCGGGCGGTGTTCGGCATGGCCGGCGCGGCGATCGCGGCGGCGGCGGGCGCCGGCGGCGTGGGTTTGATGATGGCGGGCGCGGCCCAGGCGACGATCCGCACGGGCGTCGGCGAGCGCCTGACCGCGCCGCTGCCCGACGGCTCGCGCGTGACCCTGGCGCCGCTGTCGAAGATCCGCGTGAAGTTCACCTCGGCGCTGCGTTCGGTGCGGCTCGACGAGGGGCAGGCCTATTTCGAGGCGCGCGCCGCCAGCGATCGTCCCTTCCGCGTCACGGCCGGCGATCAGGTCGCCGAGAGCGCCGGGGGGCGCTTCCAGGTGACCCTGGGCGAGGGCGGATCGCAGATCCTGCTGGAGGAGGGGGCCTTGCGCGTGGCGGCCGACGGCGCGGCCGCGCGCCGGATCGACGCCGGCCAGATGCTGTCGGGGCCGGCCTCGTCGCCGCGCGTCGCCGCGGCCGATCTGGAAGGGCTGACGGCCTGGCGCAGCGGCCGGCTGGTGTTCGACGACGAGGCGCTCAGCGAGGTCGTCGCCGCCTTCAACCGCTACTCCGCCGACCAGCTGGTGCTCGGCAGGCCCGACCTGGGCGCGATCCGTGTCTCGGGCTCGTTCCGCTATGACGGCGCGCGCGAGTTCGCCGGCGCCATGCAGGCGGCCTTCGGGCTGCGGGTGCGGCAGGTGGACCAGGCGACGTGGCGGATCGAGCCGGGGACGTCGGGCTGAGCGCATCACCCACGGATCCCGTCGTTCCCGCCCCTGTGGCGGGAACCTCTCTGTCAGCCGCAAGTGCGGTTGGGGCGGCGTGCTGAGCACGCCGCGTGCACTGCCCGTGCGCACGTAACCAGGGTTTCCCGCCACAGGGGCGGGAATGACGGGAACGGGGAGGGTCTCCAGACCGGCCATCCATGAAATTTCTGCGACGGGATGAGGGTTCGTCCGCGGGGGCGGTTCCTGGAGTCGATCGGTCAGGGGCCGGCGGCTGTTTAGGACGATATCGATGACGAGCTTCTCTTCGCGCGCCCGGATGTTCCGGCAGGGGCTGCTGGCCTGCTGCGCGCTCGCGGCCTTCGGCGCGGCTTCCCCGGTCCTGGCGCAAGGCGCGACGCCGACGGCCTACAGCCTGGCCGCCCAGCCGCTGGAACTGGCTCTGCCGGCCTTCGCCCGCCAGGCCGACGTGCAGGTGCTGTATGCGCCGGCCCTGGTGCGCGGCAAGCGCGCGGCGCCTGTCGCCGGCGCCCGCACGCCCGCCGAGGCCCTGGAGCGGATGCTGGCCGGCACCGGCCTGAAGGCCGTGGCCACGGGCGAGCGCACCTTCACCATCGCCGCCGAGGACCGGCCCGAGGTCAGCCAGCTGGAAGAGGTGGTGGTCACCGCCCAGAAGCGCTCGGCCGCCATCGAGGACGTGCCCATGGCCGTGGCGGTGGTCGACGGCGCCGACGCCTCGCGCCGCGGGATCACCAATGTCGTGGACCTGGTCGACGAGGTCGCCGGCCTGTCGGTGAACTACGCCTTCGGCGGCACCAACTACGGCCTGCTCAGCATCCGCGGCATCGGCGGGGCCGACGACTACAAGCCCAACGGCAACCCGTCGGTGGCCCTGCATGTCGACGGCGTCTACCAGACCTCGAACGCCTATCTGGGCATGCCGCTGTTCGACCTCGACCGGGTCGAGGTGCTGAAAGGTCCACAAGGCACGCTCTACGGCCGCAACACCACGGCCGGCGTGATCAACGCCATCACCCGCGGTCCCGGCAAGGAGGTCGAGGGCTCGGCCCGCCTGGAGTACGGATCCTACGACTACACCGAGTTCGAGGCCTCGGTCGGCGGCCCGGTGGGCGACAATGTCGGCGTGCGCCTGGCGGTGCTGGCCCAGAACGGCGGCGGCTTCATGGACGGCGCGGGCGCGGGCCTGCTGGCCGGCTATCGCCCGTCGGTGCGCGGCGTCGTGCAGACCCAGGTGCCGCCCCTGGCCGATCCGGGCCGTCGCGAGGGCTTTGGCGACAAGGACCTGTTCGCCGCTCGCGCCACGATCGATTTCGCCCTGGCGCCCGAGACCGACCTGACCGTCAAGTTGTTCGGCAGCCGCGATCGCGGCGACACCCGCCAGTACGACCGCATCGCCCGCAGCCGCGACGCCACCCTGGCCAACGCCGGCGAGAACGAGGACCCCTACGAGTTTTACTCCAGCGGCTACCCGACCCACGAGATCGACATCTACGGCGGCTCGGCCACGCTGGCCCATCGCGTGAAGGAGAACCTCAACTTCACCGCCGTCGGCGGCTGGCAGGGCTCCAAGCGCTCGGTGCAGGGCAATGGCGACGGCTCGCCCTATCCGGCCTCGTACTTCGACGCCGACGAGAAGCTGAGCCAGGCCTCGCTGGAACTGCGCCTGGCCGACGACACCGGCGGCAAGGTCGACTGGATCGCCGGCGCCTTCTACGTCACCGACGAGGTCAAGTTCGACACCAACTGGATCAGCTATTCGGCGCTGACCATCTACGACAACCTGCACAAGCAGAAGCGCACCAGCATGGCGCTGTTCGGCCAGGTCGACTATCGGCCGATCGACCGGCTGCAGCTGTCGGCGGGCCTGCGCTACACCCGCGACGACGCCGACTATCAGGGCAGGAACGTCGACCGCAATCCGTGGGGGATCAGCACCTTCACGACCACCTTCGCCACCACCAATCCGTTCTCGTGGGACGAGACCTTCGAGGACGACAACGTCTCGGGCCGCCTGACCGCCAAGTACGAGTTCACGCCCGACCTCAACGTCTTCGTCTCGGCCGGCACCGGCTATCGCGGCGGCGGCTTCGACGGCACCTCGATCTTCACCGTCGCCGAGACCAAGCCCTTCGCCTCCGAGACGGTCATCGCCTACGAGACCGGCCTGCGCTGGTCGACCTCGCGGGTGCGGGTGTCGCTGGACGCCTTCCGCTACCGCTTCAGCGAACTGCAGGCGACCACCCGCCTGGCCAACGACACCAACGGCCGCGCCAATGTGGGCAAGGCCCGCAGCGACGGTTTCGAGGCGGCGGTCAGCGCCCAGCTCTTCCGCAGCGAGCGCCAGGTCCTGCAACTGGACGCCAACGCCACCTGGCTGGACACCGAGATCCTGTCGTTCAGCTCAAACCGCGTGGCCGACGTGCTGCAGACGGTGGGCGACCCGCTGCCGGGCGCGCCCGACGTCTCGGCGACCCTGGCCTTGAACCACCAGCTGTTCCTGCAGGGCGGCTTTGGCCTGCGCAGCCGCCTGGGCGTCACCCATCACGGCGAGGAGAGCAACCGCCTCAACGCCCTGCCGGGCAACACCGCCAAGGCCTACACCCTGGTCAACGCCCGGGTGGAGCTGGCCACGCCGTCGCACTGGACGCTCTACGCCTACGGCAAGAACATCACCGACGAGGTCTATTTCCCCGAGCTGAACGGCGCCGCCCGCCTGGTGGGCGCGCCGGCCACCTGGGGCGTGGGCGCGCGGTTCGACTTCTGATCTGAACCTGGAGAGAGGTCCGCCATGTCCCGTCTCACCCGTCGCGGTCTCGTCGTCGCCTCGGCCGCCCTGGCCCTGGCGCGCGCCGACGCCGTGCTGGGCCTGGAGATGGAGCGCAGGGCGGGCCTTGATCCCTTCGCGCTGGGCGTCGCCAGCGGCGACCCTGCGCTGGACGGCTTCGTGCTGTGGACGCGGCTCAGCGACCACGGCGCGCCGCTGGACGCTCCGTCCGTGCCGGTGACCTACGAGGTGGCCGAGGACGAGGCCTTCGCCCGCATCGTCCGGCGGGGCAGGCGGGCGGCCGCGCCCAGCCTCGCCCACGCCGTGCACATTGAGATCACCGGCCTGCGTCCCGGCCGGCCCTACTGGTACAGGTTTCACGCGCTGGGCGCGGTCAGTCCCGTCGGGCGCACGGCCACCGCGCCGCGCCGGGCGCAGCGGGCGAGGCTGGCGGTCAGCGCCTGCCAGCACTTCGAACTGGGCTGGTTTTCCGCCTATCGCGACCTGGTCGCGGCCGAGCCCGACCTCGTCGTCCAGCTGGGCGACTACATCTACGAGAACAGCTACGCGCAGTTTGCCAAGGTCCGCGCCTTCGATGGAGCCGAGCCCTCGGACCTCGCCGGCTATCGCCGCCGCCACGCGCTCTACAAGTCCGATCCCGACCTGCGCGAGGCGCACCGGGTCGCGCCCTGGGCCGTCACCTGGGACGACCACGAGGTCGAGAACGACTATGCGGACCTGGCCAATCTGAAGGCGCTGGAGGCGCCGGTCTTCTCGCGTCGCCGGGCGGCCGCCTATCAGGCCTATTTCGAGCACATGCCGGTGAGGCCCAGCCTGTGGGCGCGGCCGGACGGCCCGCGCCTGCACCGCCGTCTGGCCTGGGGCGATCTCGTCGGCCTGCCGATCCTCGACGGCCGCCAGCACCGTTCGGTTCAGGCCTGCAACGCTCCGCGCCAGGCGGGCAATCGGCCTCGCCGCGACTGCGCCGAACTCGAAGCGCCCGGCCGCACCATGCTGGGTGCGGCCCAGGAAGCCTGGCTGGCCGGGAGCCTGAAGCGCGAGACCGCCCGCTGGACGTTGCTGGCCCAGCAGACCCCGGTCGCGCCGATCCAGACGCCCGAAGGCGTGATGTCCGACCAGTGGGACGGCTATCCCGCCGCCCGTCGCCGCTTGCTCGCAGGCCTGGCCCAGCCGGCCGTGCGCAACGCCGTGACCCTGGGCGGCGATATCCACGCCTTCCTGGTCGCCGACCTGCACGCCGTTCCCGAGCGGCCCGAGACGCCCGTGGTCGCCACCGAGCTTGTCACCACCTGCCTGGCCGCCAGCCACGCGCCGCACGCCCGTTATGGCCAGGCCATGACGCGCAATCCGCACCTGAGGTTCGCCGACATCGAGCGGTCGGGCTACCTGCTGCTGGAAGCGCGGCCGGACCGCCTGGAGGTCGACCTGCGCGCGGTTTCCGACCAGGCCGACCCAAAGGCGACGACCGCCAGTCTCGCCCGCTTCGTCGTCGAGGACGGCCGCCCGGGCGCGCTGAAGGCTTAAGGTCCGTCCGCTCGCTGTGCGAACGCTCGTCGCGGGGCGGATGACGGTCGGCTCCGGCGCGCCGACAGTGTCCGACCGCATGGCGGTTCCGTGCGGTCGGGGAGGGGGCGATGGGCGGCTTCAGTTACGGCTTTCATCACGGCGGGATCAGCGTTCCCGACCTCGACGCCGCGGTGGACTGGTACGGGCGCGTCCTGGGGTTCCGCCTGGAGCGCCGCTTTGCGATTCCCACGATCCCGGCGCAGGTGGCGATGATCGCCAACGGCGACCTGCGGATCGAACTGTTCGAGGTTCCCGGCGCCGCGCCGCTGCCGGACGCGCGCCGGATTCCGGACCGCGACGTTCACACCCACGGCTTCAAGCACGTGGCCTTCGTCACGCAGGACGTGCCCGCCCTGGTCGAGGAGCTGAAGGCCCGCGGGGCCGACATCGTTTGGCTGAAGGTCATGCCGCACGGCACGGCCTGCTTCATCCGCGACCTGGCCGGCAACCTGATCGAGTTCGTGCAGGGGCCGGTCTTGGCCAGCGAGGCGGGACGCCTGTAGCGCCTCAAGCGCTGCCTAAGCTTTTGGATCTCGCCGCATTTTTTGGAGTGTGGTGGGGACCCAGACTTCCATCTGGGTCCCCGTGGTGCCGCCGGGCAGGATTGAACTGCCGACCTCAGCCTTACCAAGGATGCGCTCTACCACTGAGCTACGGCGGCGGCGAGGAGGGGCGTATAGCCAACGATTTCCGGGATTGAAAGCCCAAATCGTGTTGACCAAGCCTCTGACGCAATTCACCTGTGGAAACATGAGTCAGTCATCGAAGCCAAACCCCAGTCAGGACAAGGAAAAAGCCGATCGCGAGGCGCGTTTGGCCCAAGCCCTGCGAACCAACCTTCGCCGTCGCAAGGCGCCCGCCAGCGCGTCGGCCAAGCCGGAATCGTCCTCGCAGGGCGACGAGTAGGGGAATCGGCGCGGCCTCTTGCATGCCCACTTGCAAGCGTTAGAACCGCGACCTCACATGTGACCCGCGCGAAGGACGGTTTTTCGCGCGTTCGAGGGATTTTCATTGGATCGCATCGCCATCACCGGCGGCGCGCAGCTGAACGGGACCATCCCCGTCAGCGGCGCCAAGAACTCGGCCATCAAGCTGATGGCCGCCAGCCTGCTCACGGACGAGCCGCTGCGCCTGACCAACATGCCGCGCCTGGCCGACACGCGATTCCTCGGCAAGCTGCTGACGCGCCTGGGCGTGTCGGTCACCGAAAGCGACGGTCCCGACGGCCAGCAGACCATCCTGCACGCGCCGGAGATCACCAGCGGTTTCGCGCCCTACGACCTGGTGCGCCAGATGCGCGCCTCGTTCAACGTGCTGGGCCCGCTGGTCGCCCGCTCGGGCCAGGCCAAGGTTTCCCTGCCGGGCGGCTGCACGATCGGCGCGCGTCCCGTGGACCTGCACCTGCAGGCCCTGGAAGCCCTGGGCGCCAAGATCGACCTGCATGAAGGCTACGTCTACGCCCAGGCTCCGCGCGGCCTGAAGGGCGCCGAGATCAGCTTCCCGATCGTGTCGGTCGGCGCCACCGAGCACGCCATGCTGGCCGCCGTGCTGGCCGACGGCGTGACGGTGATCAAGAACGCCGCCTGCGAGCCGGAACTGGTCGACCTGCAGGAATGCCTCAACGCCATGGGCGCCAAGGTCGAGGGCGCGGGCACGCCCACGGTCACCATCACCGGCGTCGCCCGCCTGAAGGGCGCGACCCACGCGGTGATCCCCGACCGCATCGAGATGGGCACCTACGCCGTCGCCGCCGCCATGGCCGGCGGTGAAGTGCGCCTGACCAACGCCCGCCCCGAACTGATCGAGAGCCTGTCGGTCAAGCTCGAGGAGGCCGGCGCCACGGTGGTCCGCACCGAGGACGGCGTCATCGTCAAGCGCAACGGCTCGCGCCTCAACGCGGTCGACATCGAGACCGCGCCGTTCCCCGGCTTCGCCACCGACCTGCAGGCCCAGTTCATGGCCCTGATGACCACGGCGAACGGCGAGAGCCACATCCGCGAGACCATCTTCGAAAACCGCTTCATGCACGCCCCCGAGCTGATGCGCCTGGGCGCCGACATCTCGGTGCACGGCGGCGAGGCCCGCGTGCGCGGCGTCGCCCAGCTGGAAGGCGCCGAGGTGATGGCGACCGATCTTCGGGCGTCCGTCAGCCTGGTGATCGCCGGCCTGGTCGCCCGCGGCGAGACCGTGGTGTCGCGCATCTATCACCTGGATCGCGGTTTCGAGCGGCTGGAAGAGAAGCTGGGCGCCTGCGGGGCCCAGGTGCGTCGCATCAAGGGCGACGGCGAGCCGGAGCTTTAAGCCATGAGCGCCGCTCCCCTTCGCCTGCTGGCCCAGGAGCCCGCCGACCTCGAGGTGGTCTCGGCCGCCCTGCAGGACGCCGTGGCCAAGATCGGCGACATTCGCTGGGACGCCGGCGCGCGGACCCTGACCCTGGCCTGCAACCGCTTCCGCTGGGAAGCGGGCAAGGGCCGGGGCAAGGGCGGCGAGCGCGTGCGCTCGGCGCTGCAGCTGGGCGACGTCACCGGCGTCCAGGCCCGCAACCTGCGCCGCGACGCCAAGCAGGCGGTCGTCGAGCTGCTGTCGATCGGCTTCGAGCCGGGGCAGGAGGCGCCGGGCGGCACGGTGCTGCTGACCTTCGCCGGCGGCGGCGACCTGAAGGTCGCGGTCGACTGCATCGAGGTGGTGCTTGCCGACATGTCCGAACCCTGGGCCACCCCGCGCAAGCCGGGCCACGAGGGGTAGTTTCCCCAACTTCCCGTCATTCCCGCCCCTGTGGCGGGAATGACGGGCGGGGCTGGTTGCCGGTTAACCAACCAAGCTTCTGATTTCCAAACATTTCAAATCGCATCGAGCCTGATACAACTCGCCGAAGTTGAATCGAGGTCGAGTGCGTGATGACCAGGATCGGGTCGCAGGGCTACGCCGCCGCCTATGCCTATGCGGGGGCGACGAACACCCAGACGGGAACCGCCGCCCAGCAGCAGGCCAAGGCCGCCGAAGCCGCCAGGACGGGGGCGTCCAGCGTCAGCGTCACCTTGTCGGCGGAAGCTCAGGCGGCGCTCGCCGCCAAGACCGACGGCCGCGACCTGGGCGCCGTCGTTTCCGACGCCCGCAAGAGCCTCGACGCCCTGCTGTCGGCCGCCAAGGCGACCAGCGCCCTGAAGGACGGCAAGGCCACGATCGACGTCTCGGGCCTGGATCGCCGGGCCCTCTACGCCATCGCCTCCAACCAGGGCGGAAGCTTTCCGATCGAGGAGCAGGTGGTCGCCAGCCTGCAGCTTCAGTCCGGGCAGAACGCGGCCCTGGCCGGTCCCGCCGCCGACGCCCGGGTCACCGGCGACTATGCCGGCCTCTACAAGGCCGCCCTGACCCGCCACGAGGGCGCCGGGACCGAGGAAAAGGCCACGCTGAAGTGGCAGAACGAAAAGGCCGCCCTGGTCGAGGGCCTGCGCCAGGCCACGGCCAAGCCGGGAACCGCCCCGACAGGGATCGCCGACGATCCGGTCGCCGCCTACGTCAAGCAGAACGGCGGCGTCGTCTCCAACCCGCGCTCGCGCGACATCGACGACGTGGTCGCCGACGTGCGGGTGGCGCTGGACCGCCAGTACAGCTTGGCGACCGGCGAGGGCATGGCGACCGGCCCGGACGCCGGCAAGATCGATTTTACCCGCTTCGACGACCGCTCGCTGTCGGCCATCGCGCTGAACAAGGGCGGCCAGTTCTCCGAGCACGAGGCCAAGGAAGCGGCCGGCGAGATCCGCAGCCGCAACCGCGAGGGCGTGTCGTCCTACTGGAAGGCGGCCCAGCAGTCGGGCGACGGCTCGGCCTTCGGCCGCACGCTCGTCTCGCAGTACGTCTCGATGAGCAGCGAGGAGCGCGAGGCGGTCGGCTGGACCCCGGCGCTGTACGAGAAGATGGTCGCGACGCAGAACCTGTCGGCGAAACTTTCGTCGATGTTCGGTCCCGACGGGTCGATCAAGACCGGCATGAGCCTGCTCGACTATCTGTAGGCGGCGGTATCTGGAATAAGGGGGCAAAGTTCCGCTTCCACGGATTGCTCATGTCCCTGATCTTGCACACCCCGCGCGCCGTCCTGATGGCCGCGCTGCTCGGCGCCGCCGCCGTTCCCGCCCTGGCCCACGCCGCGCCGACCAAGCCGATGGTCGCCCCGTTGTCGACCGCCTCGGACGCAAGCGACATCCACTCCTACGCCAAGCCGAAGATCGCCCGCGTCACCCATGTCGATCTCGACCTGACCGCCGATTTCACGGCCAAGAAGATGGTCGGCACGGCCGCCCTCGACCTCCTGCTGGCGCCGGGCGCCAAGGAGGTGGTGCTCGACACCAAGGGGCTGGTGATCAAGTCGATCACCAACGCCAAGGGCCAGCCGCTGAAGTGGACCCTGGGTCCGGCCGACCCGCACATCGGCGCGCCGCTGACCGTCGCGCTGAACGGCGCCAAGCGCATTGTCATCGCCTATGAAAGCGCCCCTGACGGCGCGGCCCTGCAATGGCTGTCGCCCTCCCAGACGGCGGGCAAGCAGAAGCCCTACCTGTTCAGCCAGGGCCAGGCGATCCTCAACCGCACCTGGATTCCCACCCAGGACAGCCCCGGCATTCGCCAGACCTGGACCGCCCGCATCGTCGCGCCCGAAGGCCTGAAGGCGGTGATGAGCGCCGAGCAGCTGACCCCCGACGGCGAGCCCGCAGCCGGCGGCGGCCGCGCCTATCGCTTCAAGATGGACAAGCCGGTCGCCCCCTACCTGATCGCCATCGCCATCGGCGACCTGGCCTTCCAGCCGCTGGGCAAGCGGACGGGGATCTACACCGAACCCTCGGCGCTCAAGGCCGCGGCCTGGGAGTTCGCCGACGTCGAAAAGATGGTCGAGGCCGCCGAGGCGCTCTACGGCCCCTATCGCTGGGGTCGCTACGACCTCTTGGTGCTGCCGCCGTCGTTCCCGTTCGGCGGCATGGAGAACCCGCGCCTGACCTTCGCCACCCCGACGGTGATCGCCGGCGACCGCTCGCTGGTCAGCCTGGTGGCGCACGAACTGGCGCACTCGTGGTCGGGCAACCTGGTGACCAACGCCACCTGGGCCGACTTCTGGCTGAACGAAGGCTTCACGGTCTATTTCGAGAACCGGATCATGGAGGCCCTCTACGGCAGGGACACGGCCGCCATGCTGGCCGACCTGGGCTGGACCGACCTCCACGAGGCCATCGAGGAGGCCGGCGGCCCGACGGGGCCCGACACTCGCCTGCACATCGACCTGACCGGCCGCGACCCCGACGACGGCATGACCGACATCCCCTATGAGAAGGGCGCGGCCTTCCTGCGCACCATCGAGAAGGAAGTCGGCCGCGAGCGCTGGGACGCCTATCTGCGCGGCTATTTCGATCGCCACGCCTTCCAGCCGCAGACCGCCGAGGGCTTCATCGCCGACCTGCGCGCCAACCTGTTCAAGGGCGACAAGGCCCTGGAGCAGAAGATCGACATCCAGCGCTGGATCTACCAGCCGGGGCTGCCGGAAAACGCCGTCCACATCCAGTCCAAGGCCTTCGAGGCCGTCGACGCCCAGGCCAAGGCCTTCGCGGCCGGCGGGCCCGCGCCGCTCGAGGCCTGGAAGGGCTGGAGCACCTCCGAGCGCGTGCGCTTCATCAGCGGTCTGCCGCGCCAGTTGCCGGCCGACCGTCTGGCGGCGGCCGACGCCGCCTTTGGCCTGTCGGCCCAGGGCAACAGCGAGATCCGCTTCGCCTGGCTGCAACTGGCTGTCGCCAACCGCTACGCGCCGGCCGTGCCGTCGCTGGAGCAGTTCCTGACCGGCCAGGGCCGCCGCAAGTTCGTCGCCCCGCTGTTCGTCTCGCTGTGGGGACAGGGCGACTGGGGCCAGCCGATCGCCAAGCGCATCTATGGCGAGGCCCGGCCGCTCTATCACGCGGTGACCCGCGAGACCGTCGACAAGACGGTGAAATAGGGGGCGCGCGAGCGCTGAAAAGAAGAAAGGGCGGGACCGCGAGGTCCCGCCCTTGTTCGTTCCGGCAAGGAAGGTGAGCGTCAGGCCTTGGCGGCCTCGCCCTCCGGCATGTCCTCCAA
>NZ_JAAKGT010000020.1 GCF_011043625.1 Caulobacter sp. 602-2 | reverse complement strand
AAGGGGGAGGATCTAAGGCGCCAAGATGCTCCCCCTCTGGGGGAGCTGTCGGCGAAGCCGACTGAGGGGGCCCGCGCAGCTCAAGCCAGGCCCGCCCTTCCATAATACAGCATCCCCGCCGTCGGCCGCTTCAGCCCGCGGCGGATCCGCGGGCCGAACTTGGTCGCCGACAGCAGGCGCGAGACCATCGCCTCGTCGCCGGCCCGGCGGAAGGCCCGGGCCGAGGCCGACCACAGGGCCGTGGTGGTCGGATGGGGCAGGACGACGCCGGCGGCGGCGCCCAGGGCCAGCAGGCTCCAGCCGGCGAAACGATTGGCGGTGCGGTCGGGACGGGTCATCGGACTTCTCCTTTCATGGGGAGGAGGAGGACCGCCGGGGGCTGGGCGGGTGGCGGTCCTCCTCGGGCCGCCGAGCGAGCGTTTACTCGGCGGCGATGGGGGCCGCGTCGAACGCGATCCCCAGTCTGGAAGCGACGCCCGCGGCGTAGGCCGGGTCGGCGCGGTGGAAGTGGACCAGCTGGCGACGCACGATCGCCTCGGGCACGCCCTGCATGGCGCCGGCGATGTTGTCGAACAGCGCCGCCTGCTGGGCCGGGCTCATCAGCCGGAACAGCGCGCCCGGCTGGGCGTAGTCGTCATTGCCGACCCGGTGATCGAAGCGGTCGGCGTCGCCGTACAGGGGCAGCGGCGGCTCGGCGACCGACGGCTCCTGCACCGGTCCGCCGAAGCTGCTGGGCTCGTACCAGGCCTCCGTCCGCTTCGGCGCGTCGAAGCGCATGGCGCCGTCGGCGTGGTAGTGGTTCACCGGGCAGCGCGGACGATTGACCGGCAGCGCCTCATAGTGCGTGCCCACCCGGTAGCGGTGCGCGTCGGCATAGGCGAACAGGCGGCCCTGCAGCACCTTGTCCGGCGAGAAGCCGATCCCGGGCACGATGTTCGACGGCGAGAACGAGCTCTGCTCGACCTCGGCGAAATAGTTGTCCGGGTTGCGGTTCAGCTCCAGCACGCCGACCTCGATCAACGGGAAGTCGGCATGCGGCCACACCTTGGTCAGGTCGAACGGATCGAAGGCCGTCTCGCGGGCCTGGGCCTCCGTCATGATCTGTACCTTCAGGGTCCAGCGCGGGTAGTCGCCGCCCTCGATGGCCTCGAACAGGTCGCGCTGGGCGCTCTCGCGGTCGCCCGCGATCACCGCATTGCCCTCATCGTTGGTCCAGGTGCGGATCCCCTGCTGGGACTTGAAGTGGAACTTCACCCACACCCGCTCATTGGCGGCGTTGATGAAGCTGTAGGTGTGGCTGCCGAAGCCGTGCATGTGGCGATAGCCCTGCGGCAGGCCGCGATCCGAGAACAGGATCGTCACTTGGTGCAGGCTCTCGGGGCTCAGGCTCCAGAAGTCCCACATCGCCGTCGGCGAGCGCAGGTTCGACACCGGGTGGCGCTTCTGGGTGCGGATGAAGTCGGGGAACTTCAGCGGGTCGCGGATGAAGAACACCGGGGTGTTGTTGCCCACCAGGTCCCAGTTGCCCTCCTCGGTATAGACCTTCAGGGCGAAGCCGCGCACGTCGCGCTCGGCGTCGGCCGCGCCGCGCTCGCCGGCCACGGTCGAAAAGCGCAGCAGCACTTCGGACTGCGCGCCCGGCTGCAGGGCCTTGGCCTTGGTGTAGCGGCTGATGTCGTGGGTGATGGTCAGCGTGCCGTAGGCCGCCGAGCCCTTGGCGTGGACCACGCGCTCGGGGATGCGTTCGCGGTTCTGGTGGGCCAGCTTCTCGATCAGCTGGTAGTCCTGCATCAGCAGCGGGCCACGCGGACCGGCCGACAGGCTGTTCTGGTTGTCCGCGACGGGCGCGCCGGCCGTGGTGGTCAGGATGGTCTTGGTCATGTCGCCCTCGTCGAATTCCGTAGCGCCACTGTCGCGGGCGGCGTTCGATAAATCCAATTGATCGTTTTTCTCCGTAAGATCGGAGAAATTTATCGAACCATAGCGCGGGCGATCACGTGGTTCTTGGAAGGACGCATCGGCTCGACCCGGCGGGCGCGGCGGTTTAAGCCAAGCCGCATGACCGCCATCCTGCCCGACGCCGCCGCCGCCAACTGGGTCGACCGCTACGCTCCCGAGCGCTTGCGCCCCTGGCTCAAGCTCGGACGCTTCGACCGCCCGGCCGGCATCTGGCTGCTAATGCTGCCCGGCTGGCAGGGCATCGCCCTGGCCGCGGCCGAGAAGGGCCAGTTGCCCAATCCCTGGCTGCTGATCGCCTTCTTCGTCGGAGCGGCGCTGATGCGGGCGGCCGGCTGCGCCTTCAACGACATCGTCGACCGCGACTTCGACGCCCAGGTGGCCCGCACGGCCCTGCGCCCGATCCCCGCCGGCCTGATCACCGTCAAGCAGGCCTGGCTGTTCCTGGTCGGCTGCAGCCTGACCAGCTTCCTGATCCTGATCTGCCTGGGCTGGGTGGCCATTGGACTCGGAGTGGCCTCGCTGGTGCTGGTGGCCGGCTATCCGTTCATGAAGCGCATCACCTGGTGGCCGCAGGCGTGGCTGGGCCTGACCTTCAACTGGGGCGCCCTGCTGGGCTACGCCGCCGCGACCCACTCGCTGAGCTGGTCGGCCGCCCTGCTCTACGCCTCGGGCATCTTCTGGACCCTGGGCTACGACACGATCTACGCGATCCAGGACATCGAGGACGACGCCCTGGCCGGGGTGAAGTCGTCGACCCGCCGCCTCGGCTCCAAGGTCCGCGAGGGGGTGGCGATCTTCTACGTCCTGGCCTTCGCGCTGGCGCTGGCCGCCGCCTGGGTCGGAGGCCTGGGGCCGCTGTTCCTGCCGCTGCTGGGCCTTTTCGGCCTGCACCTGTCGCGCCAGGCCGTGGCCGTGCGCGTCGACGACGGTCCCGGCGCGCTGAAGATCTTCAAGTCCAACGCCCAGGCCGGCGCGATCCTGGTGCTGGCCCTGGTGGCGGGCCTGTGGACCCCGGCGGGGTTCTAGTCAGTGCGTCCTTCGAGGCTCGCCTACGGCTCGCACCTCAGGATGAGGATCGCCTTGCACTGATTTCCTCATCCTGAGGCGCCCGCTCAGCGGGCCTCGAAGGACGCAGGATCTCAAAACGGCCCCGCCCGATAGATCCGCTCCATCGACCGCTCAAGCTCGCCCAACCGGCGGTCATAGGCCCTGTTCAGGCAGGCGCGATTGGCCTTGCAGGTCGCGCGATCGTTCAGCCAGGCCTGCTGGCCGTCCATCAGCGCGCCGCGCGCGCCCATGCCCATGGTGCGCTTGTTGATGTCGTAGAGCACGCTCATCCGCACGTCCTTGTTGTCCAGCCCGCGGTCCGCGCAGATCGCCCGCTCGTCGGCCCGCCGGGCCTTTGCGCAGTCGAAGCTGGCGGCGTGCGCGGCCCCGGCGAGCCCGAGCGAGACAAGGGCGACGGCGACGAACAAGCGCATGAAAATCCTCCGGAAACGGGCCTGACCTAACGGCATTCTGTCGGGCTGAACCTGAATGTGCGATGATCCGTTCCATGGCCGTCGCCGCTCGCATCAAGCCCCAGGAGCTGTTCGCGCCCGAGGACTGGGCCCGCCTGTCGGCGCGTTCGTCCTGGCGCGGGATCGCCATGATCGCCCACGCCTGGGGCGTGATCCTGGCGGCCGGCGCCCTCTTCGTGATCTGGCCCAACCCGCTGACCTATATCGTCGCGGTGATGCTGATCGGTGCGCGCCAACTGGGTCTGGCGATCCTGATGCACGAGGCCGCGCACGGCGGCCTGCACCCCAATCTCAAGGTCAACGACTGGCTGGGCGAGTGGCTGTGCGCGGCCCCGCTGGGCGCCTCGCTGAACACCTACCGCCCCTATCACCTGACCCACCACAAGTTCGCCCAGCAGGCCGAGGACCCGGACCTGGTGCTGTCGGCGCCGTTCCCGACCACCCGGGCCTCGCTGCGCCGCAAGATCATCCGCGACCTGACGGGGCAGACCTTCTTCAAGCAGCGGCTGGGACCGATCATCGCGGGCCTGAAGAAGCGCCAGCACGGCCAGGCCCCGGGCGCGATCTTCGCCCGCGCGGCGGCCGGCCAGAAGCGGTTCCTTTTGATCAACCTGGCCATGCTGGTCGCGCTCAGCGCCGCGGGCCTGTGGTGGGCGTGGCTGGCGCTGTGGTTGGTCCCGATGGCCACCTGGTTCCCGCTGGTCACCCGCCTGCGCAACATCGCCGAGCACGCCCTGGTGGCCAAGGACGAGCCGAACCCCTTCCGCCACGCCCGCACCACCCGCGCCAACTGGCTCGAGCGGGCCCTGGTGGCGCCCTACCACGTCAATTTCCACGCCGAGCACCACCTGTTCATGCACGTGCCGTGCTGGAACCTGCCCCGCGCGCACCGACTGCTGCGGGAAAAGGGCCTGACCGAAGGGATGTTGACCGCGCCGGGCTATCTGGCCGTTCTGAAGGCGGCGTCGGGGAAGGTGGCGGCCTAAGCCCCCTCCGGCCCTCCGGGCCACCTCCCCCAGAGGGGGAGGATCTAACAGCGCCGCGCAAGATGCTCCCCCTCTGGGGGAGCTGTCGGCAAAGCCGACTGAGGGGGTCTCGCGCGCGGCAAAGCGGTTATAACCCGCCCCATGATCGTCCAGACCCTGGAAGGCCGCCGGGCCTTCATCGCCGACAACACCCGCCTGCTGCCGACGCCGCACGCGCCCGAGCTGGTGCTGCATCTGGCCGACGAGATCACGCCGCTGTGGAAGCTGACCGAGGAAGCGCTGGAAGAGATCGGCCTGCCGCCGCCGTTCTGGGCCTTCGCCTGGGCCGGCGGCCAGGCCCTGGCGCGCTACGTGCTGGACCATCCCGAGATCGTGCGCGGCAAGACCGTGATCGACTTCGCCACCGGCTCGGGCATCGTCGCCGTCGCGGCGATGAAGGCGGGCGCGAAAAGCGTGCTGGCCGCCGACATCGACGTCTTCTGCGAGGCGGCCGTCGGGCTGAACGCGGCGGCCAACGGCGTCGAGATCGCCTTCACCGACGCCAACCTGCTCGACGCCCCGCCGCCGCCGGCCGACGTGCTGCTGGCCGGCGACATCTGCTACGAGGGGCCGATGGCCCAGGCGGTCATGGCCTGGCTGGCGCAGGGGCGCGCGGCCGGGGCCAGCGTGCTGATCGGCGATCCTGGCCGCACCTATTTCCCCAAGGACGGCCTGGAAAAGCTGGCCGAGTACCAGGTGCCCACCACCCGCGAACTGGAAGACCTGGCGATCAAGCGCACCAGCGTCTGGACTCTGCCCTGAGCGCCGATTAGAACATAATAAGAACATTCTGAGGGATACGCCCATGCGCGAAGACGGCAAGATCGACTACATCGAGTGGGCGGGCGGCGAGCTGCCGGCGACCAAGGCCTTCTACGCGGCCGCCTTCGGCTGGAGCTTCACCGACTACGGCCCCGGCTACACCGCCTTCGAGGGCCAGGGCGCCGATGGCGGCTTCGTGGGCGACATCACCGAAGAGCCGGCCAAGCCGCTGGTCATCCTCTACGCCCACGACCTGGAAGCCATGGAGGCCAAGGTCGTCGCCGCCGGCGGCGTGATCGTGAAGCCGATCTTCGAGTTCCCCGGCGGCCGCCGCTTCCACTTCATCGACCCGGCCGGCAACGAACTGGCCGTCTGGAGCGCGACCGGCTTCGAGTGACCCCCTCAGTCGCTTCGCGACAGCTCCCCCAGAGGGGGAGCATCTCGGCGCTATAAATCCTCCCCCTCTGGGGGAGGTGGCCCGGAGGGCCGGAGGGGGGCCGTTTTCAGCTTTCGTAGAGTTCGATCCCCTCCCCGCTCCTCACCCGAGAAGCAGGAGAGGTGGCGCGGCGCGATCAGCGCCGTGACGGAGGGGGCGACCGCACGCGCCGAGCCCCGTCTCGCCGCCTCCACCGCTTCGCGGTCCCCCTCCCCCGCACACGGGGGAGGAGCTAGATCCCTTCGCCGAGGCCGAAACCTGGCAGCAGGCCGTCGGCAGGTCGTTCCTTATCCCCGCCAACAGGCCTATCTAGCCGCCCATGAGCGATTTCGACGACACGGACGACCAGGGGGACGACAACGGGGGCAGGCGCCGGGCGCTGTCCAACGTGCAGGTGCTGGGCTTCCTGGCGCGGTTCTGGCTGCGCCGCAAAGCGATCTTCGCCGCCGGCGTCACCCTGACCCTGATCGCCGTGGCCTTCGACCTGGCCCTGCCCTGGGCCTCGGGCAAGTTGATCGACGTGGTCGCCGCCGGACAGAAGGGCCAGGCCTGGGGGGCATGGGCCGCCTTCGTCGGCGTCTACCTGGCCTTCTCGCTGATCCGCAACGTCGCCCATCGGTTCTGGATTCCGCTGGCCGCGCGCAACATGGAGGAGATGACCAACGAGGGCTTCTCCCGCGTGCAGGCCTTCTCGTCCGACTGGCACGCCGACAGCTTCGCCGGCGCGACGGTGCGCAAGCTGACCCGCGCCATGTGGGGCTATGACAGCGTCACCGACGCCTTCACCATCTGGCTGGCGCCCAGCCTGATCGTGCTGATCGGCCTGTCGGTGATGATGCTGGTGCGCCAGCCGCTGGCCGGCGCCATCTCGCTGGTCGTGGTGGTGCTGTACCTAGCGGTGAACCTGTGGGTCACCGAGCGTTATGTCCGCCCGTCGAACCTGAAGTCCAACGCCCTGGATTCCGCCATCGGCGGGGCCCTGGCCGACGCCGTCACCTCCAACCCCACCGTCAAGGCCTTCGGCGCCGAGGCTCGCGAGACCGAGCGCCTGGCCCAGGTCACCGCCGCCTGGCGCGATGCGGTGATGGTCACCTGGAACCGCTTCACCGACGTGTGGCTGGGCCAGAACCTCTTGCTGGTGCTGCTGCAGGCGGGCCTGTCGGGGGCGATGGTGTGGAGCTGGCTGCAGGGCAAGGCAGGGCCGGGCGACGTCGCCTTCGCCATCACCGCCTTCCTCTTGATGAGCGGCTATCTGCGCAACATGGGCGAGAACATCCGCATGCTGCAGAAGGGCCTGGACGACAGCGAGGACGCCGCCGCCTGGGCCACGCTGGCGCCGCAGATCGCCGACCAGGCGGGCGCGCCCGACTTCGTTCCCGGCCCCGGCCAGATCGCCTTCCAGGGCGTGACCTTCGCCTATCGCAACGCCGGCGCGCCGCTGTACGACCGCTTCTCGCTGGAGATCGCGCCGGGCGAGAAGGTGGCCCTGGTCGGTCCGACGGGCTCGGGCAAGTCGACCTTCGTCAAGCTGATCCAGCGGCTGCACGACCTGCAGGGCGGGCGGATCCTGATCGACGGCCAGGACGTCGCGCGCGTGATCCAAGGATCCTTGCGCCGCGCCATCGCCGTGGTGCCGCAGGACCCGGCCCTGTTCCACCGCTCCCTGCTCGACAACATCGCCTATGGCCGCCCAGACGCCACCTTCGACCAGGTGGTGGAGGCGGCCAGGAAGGCCCGCGCCCACGACTTCATCCTGAAGCTGCCGCACGGCTACGACACCCTGGTCGGCGAGCGCGGCATCAAGCTGTCGGGCGGCGAACGCCAGCGCGTGGCCATCGCCCGCGCCTTCCTCACCGACGCCCCGATCCTGGTTCTGGACGAGGCCACCTCGTCGCTCGACGTCGAGACCGAGGCCTTGGTGCAGGAGGCCGCCGAGGCCCTGATGCAGGGCCGCACGACGATCGTCATCGCCCACCGGCTGTCGACGGTGCGCGGCGCCGACCGCATCCTGGTGTTCCAGAACGGCCGGGTCGTCGAGGAGGGCCGCCACGCCGACCTCAAGGCGGCCGGCGGGGTCTATGCCCGGCTGAATGCGGTCAGCGAGGGCGCTTAAGGCGTCACCGCCAGCAGGTTGACCGACTTGCCCCGCGGCTTTCCCGGCGGCGGCGCCAGCTTGGCCTCCGGCGGCTCCCTGCGCTCGCAGCCTGTCTGGCCCAGCGTCATGTGGTGGCGCTGGCCGGCGATCTCGAGGTCCGGCAGCGACGACGGCAGAGGTTTGAGCTGTCCGGCCGCGAAGACGTCGCGGATGTTGTAGGTCGGGCAACTGGACAGGCTCACCTGGCCGTACTCCCGCCACCGTCCAGTCTCGTCGCGCCGATGGATGACGATGTCGTAGCCGCTCGACATCAGCAGCTCGGGATCGCCCGCGCCATCGACCTGAACGAGCGTGCCGATGCACCAGGAGTCCGAGCCCAGGCTGCAGCCGGACAACAGCGGCGCGCCGACCGCCGTGAACTGGGCCGCGAAATCGGCGGGCAGGACCTGGCCGGCGGGCAGC
The DNA here is from genome assembly GCF_011043625.1 of Caulobacter sp. 602-2. Classification (GTDB taxonomy): domain Bacteria; phylum Pseudomonadota; class Alphaproteobacteria; order Caulobacterales; family Caulobacteraceae; genus Caulobacter. The sequence goes on along the minus strand of NZ_JAAKGT010000020.1, from coordinate 38,989 downwards.
ATCTGAATCTTCTTCAGAGCGGCCTTGTTGGCGTTGGCGAAGATGGGGTTTTCGCGGGCGGCTGCGCGCCGATCGGCGGCCTCCTGCCACGTCTTTGGCGCGGCCCTGGCCGCCCGGGCAATGGCCGGATCGGCGTGCTTCTCCAGCGCCTCGATCGCCTTCACGCCGCGCTGCCCGGAGCGGAGACGCAGGAACTCGAAGTCGAACGCCTCGGGCTTGACCTTGCCGGCCTCCAGGCGCGCCACCTGGCTGTTCACCGACAGCCGCGCGGGATCGGCGAGCGGCGTGAACAGCGCCAGCAGCACGGCGATGGCGACGAAGGCCATGGCGATGTTGGTCGCCTCCAGCGGCTTCATCCAGGCGCCGGGCTTGAGAGCCGCGATCGCATAGCCGACGGCGTAGCCCGCCGCGACGATCACGCAGGCGCCGCCATACACCCGGTCGGGCGTGAAGCCGTATTGGTCCACCCGCAGCCAGATGGCGTAGGCGGCCAGTATGGTGATCGGCGCCAGCAGCAGGCCGGCGATCCGCGCGGCCCAGGCCAGCACCTTCGGCGGCTGCTCGGTCCCGTCCTGATAGGCGGCGTTGGTCAGCACGATCAGGGCGGCGGCCGCCGTCAGCAGCAGGGCCGCGGCCTTCTTGGTCGCCCACAGCAGCGCCAGGCCCTGGAACGGCAGGGTCGCCAGGAAGCCGGCGGCGATCAGCGCCATCAGCGGCAACAGCCAGGCCAGCAGGGTCAGCGACACCGTCCGCACCCCGCGCACCAGCCCGGCCCGCACGTCGGTCAGCTGCACGGCGGCGGCGAACATCACCGCCGTGGCCGGAAAGCCGAACCAGGCCCGCTCGATCAGTTTCTTGATCGCGTCGACGCCGATCATCGAGAACAGCGCCGAGGCCAGCACCAGCAGCAGCCAGAAGGCGCCGGTGAACAGGATCGACAGCGCCAGCTGCACCCCGTGCTTCCAGGTCTCGTCGAAATAGGTGGTGAAGCGGGCGATCGGCCGCCGCTCCATCTCGGCCGGCTGCACAAGGTGGTGGCCGATGAACAGCAGGGCCGCCACGGCATAGACCACCACGCCGTTCGGCCACATGCCCTCGGACGAGTACTGCAGCCTGGCCGCGTTGGCGGCGTCGCCGGTCAGGCCCGCGGCGACCGCGAAGGCGACCAGCTTCCAGATCGCCAGCCGGCCAAGGCGCATGGTCGACAGCCCCGCCAGCACCACGAACGGCGTGAAGAACACGCCCGCCGCCAGGGCCATGAACAGCACCGGACTGGTCGCCGGCCACAACCGATGGTCGGCCGCATGGACCAGCCCGAACAGCAGCAGGCCCTGGACCAGGCCGGTGACCAGGCGAAGGCCCGCGACGCGGCGCTGGGCCTTGAGGTCGACGGTCTCGGGCGCGGGCTCGGTCATGGCGTCTTTTCACTCAACTCTGAAAGGCGCTGGCAAGGGAGCACACCCATGAAGGCGCGACTAGGGCGAAGCTTGCCGCTTCGCCCCTCTCCACGCCTTGCCCCGACGCACGCCCACCCCTAGGTTCCGCCGCGTTCCAGGAGTTTCCGCACCCATGGCCTACCGCTCGCTTCGCGAATTCATCGACGTGCTGGAGGCCCAGGGCGAGCTGGTGCGGGTCAAGGAGCCGGTCTCGTCCGTGCTGGAGATGACCGAGATCCAGACCCGCCTCTTGGCGACCGGCGGCCCGGCGGTGCTGTTCGAGCACGTGCTGCTGCCCGATGGCTCGCGTTCGCCAATGCCGGCCCTGGCCAACCTGTTCGGGACGGTCAAGCGTGTGGCCATGGGCGTGACGCTGGGCGGCGAGCCGCGCACGACCGCCGGCGAGCTGCGCGAGGTGGGCGAGCTGTTGGCCTTCCTGCGCCAGCCCCAGCCGCCCAAGGGCCTGAAGGACGCCATCGACATGCTGCCGCTGGCCAAGACGGTGCTGTCGATGCGTCCGGGCACGGTCAAGAAGGCGCCGGTGCAGGAGGTCGTCCTGACCGGCGACCAGATCGACCTTTCCAAGCTGCCTGTGCAGACCTGCTGGCCGGGCGAGCCGGCGCCGCTGATCACCTGGGGCCTGGTGGTCACCAAGGGCCCCAGCGACGACCGCGAGGACGACTTCAACCTCGGCATCTACCGCATGCAGGTGCTGGGCAAGGACAAGGCGATCATGCGCTGGCTGGCGCACCGCGGCGGGGCCCAGCACTACGCCCGCCACAAGAAGGCCGGCAAGAAGGAGCCCCTGCCCTGCGCCGTCGTGCTGGGGGCCGATCCCGGCACGATCCTGGCCGCCGTGACGCCGGTGCCCGACACCTTGAGCGAATACCAGTTCGCCGGCCTGATGCGCGGCGCCAAGCTCGACCTCGTGCCGTGCAAGACCGTGCCGCTGATGGTCCCGGCCCAGGCCGAGATCGTGCTGGAGGGCCATGTCCTGCTCGACGAGTACGAGGACGAGGGCCCCTACGGCGACCACACCGGCTACTACAACAGCGTCGAGAAGTTCCCGGTCTTCCAGGTGACGGCGATCACCATGCGCAAGGACCCGATCTACCTGACCACCTTCACCGGCCGTCCGCCGGACGAGCCCAGCGTGCTCGGCGAGGCGCTGAACGAGGTGTTCATCCCGCTGATCCGCCAGCAGTTCCCCGAGATCGTCGACTTCTGGCTGCCGCCCGAGGGCTGCAGCTACCGCATCGCCGTGGTGTCGATGAAGAAGGCCTATCCGGGCCACGCCAAGCGGGTGATGCTGGGCGTCTGGAGCTACCTGCGCCAGTTCATGTACACCAAGTGGGTGATCGTCGTGGACCACGACATCAACGCCCGCGACTGGAAGGACGTGATGTGGGCGATCAGCACCAAGATGGACCCCGCGCGGGACATCACGGTGATCGAGCACACGCCCATCGACTATCTCGACTTCGCCTCGCCCGTCAGCGGCCTTGGTTCGAAGATCGGCCTCGACGCCACCGACAAGTGGGAGCCCGAGACCAATCGCGAGTGGGGCGAGGAGATCCGCATGGACCAGTCGGTGATCGACGCGGTCAGCGAGAAGTGGTCGCGCCTGGGTCTGCCGGGCGAGGGCAAGCCGATCTGGAAGGGCAAGTAATCCTAGGAACGACCCGCCTTGCTCATCAACCTGACATCGAAGGCCTGGTACGACGCCAAGGATCAAACGCTCTTCGCGATCCCACTGCTTGAAGACGCGCTGCAACCCGCGCTCGGCGCCGACTATGGCGGCCTCGCCGCCTTCTGTGCGGTGCTGGTGGCCATGGAGCCTGACGAAGCCGGAAACGCACCTCATCGGAAGCCGTTCGACATGGTCGGCCGGTTTGCCGGCACGGACCTTCGCTTTCTGAGCGTGTCGGTCGGGTTCTCCTCGGAGGAGATCGTCGAGATGACGGGACTGGAGGTGGCGCGCGTGTTCGCGATACGGCTGAAGGCGCGCCTGGCCGACCGTCCTGCGCGCCTGCCGAAGGCCTTCGACTACCCGCGCTTCCATAAGGACATCTCGCGCGCCCTGGACGCCTTCATCGCCTCAAGCGGCGGGACCGGCGAGCCGAAGGCGCAGTGAACACCAACATCTGAAATCGGGGGATTTCGTGGACCCATTCGAGTTCTTCTTCAGCTTCTACGGCCTGCTGCTCGGCTTTTCGGTGGCCGAGCTGGTGGGCGGGTTCGCGCGGCTGCTGCACGAGCGGCGTAACGTGCGGTTCGGCTATCTGACCCCGCTGCTGGCGCTGTTCGTGGCCATCGACATCGCCAGCTTCTGGAACCAGGCCTGGGTTATCTTCCGCCCCGCGCCCTACAACTACGCCCTGCTGATCCTGGGCCTGGTGGTGGCCAGCACCTTCTATGTCGCCGCCACCCAGGTGTTCCCGCGCGAGCTGAAGCCGGGCGAGGACCTGGACGACCACTTCTGGACCCGCAAGCGCCTGGTGCTGCTCAGCGTCATGGGCGCCAACATGCTGATCGTCGCCCTGTTCCTGGGCCTGGTGAACCTGAACGGCGAGATCACGCGGCTGCGCCTGGGCCCGGCCTTCTGGATCGGCACGCCGATGTTCATGGGCCTGACGCTGCTGGCCGCCCTGAACCGCAAGCGGCTGGTGGTGACCGGCGCCCTGGCGATCCTGGTGGCCTATCAGGCCTGGCAGATCTTCGGCTCGGCCAAGGCGCTGATCGACAAGGGCGGCTGGTCGCTGATCGGCGGCTAGTCCCCTTGCCTTCCGCGCGAGGAGGCGCGACGACAGGACCATGCGCTCGACCGCTCTGCTCACCCTCGCCCTGCTTGCATTGGGAACGCCCGCCATGGCCCAGACCCCCGCCGCCAAAGCCCCCTGGGACCAGGCCTTCCTGCCCCCGGCCCCGCACTGGCAAGGCGCCAGCCAGGCGCTGATCCGCGACGCGTCCGATCCGTGGGTCACCGCGTTCGAGGCCGATCCCGAACACGACTTCTCGCCCAACTACGTCGACACCCGGGCCTGGTTCGACAAGCTGGACAAGGCCAGCAAGCTGGTGCGCGTCGAGGACTTCGGCGTCTCGCCCGAAGGCCGGCCGATCTTCGCCGTCGTCGCCAGCAAGGACGGCGACAAGCTGGACCCGAAGAAGCCGCTGCTGCTCGTCCAGTGCGGCATCCACCCGGGCGAGATCGACGGCAAGGACGCGGGCATGATGCTGCTGCGCGACATGGCTTTCCACGGGAAGGACGGCCTGCTCGACAAGGTCAACCTCGTCCTGATCCCGATCCTGTCGGTCGACGGCCACGAGCGCTCTGGCCCCTATTCGCGCCCCAACCAGCGCGGGCCGCGCATCCAGGGCTGGCGCAACACCGCCACCAACCAGAACCTCAACCGCGACTTCATGAAGCTCGACCAGCCCGAGATGCAGGCGCTGAAGCGGCTTCAGGCCAAGTATCACGCCGACCTTTACGTCGACGTCCACGTCACCGACGGCATGGATTACCAGTACGACGTCACCTACGGCTACAACGGCGAGGACGGCGTCTGGTCGCGCTCGCCGGCCACGGCCAAGTGGCTGGACGACGCCTTCAAGCCGGCGATGAACAAGAGCCTGGAGGCCGAGGGCCACATCCCGGGCGAACTCGTTTTCGGCATCGACGAGCGCAACCCCAAGGCCGGCCTGTCGGACGGGGGCCTCGGCGAGCGGTTCTCCAACGGCTGGGGCAGCGCCGCCCACGTGCCGACCATCCTGATCGAGAACCATAGCCTGAAACCCCACGCCCAGCGGGTGCTCGGCACCTACGTGTTCATCGAGACGGCGATGAAGCTGCTGGCGGAACAGGGCGGGTCCTTGCGCACCGCCGTCGCCGCCGACAGCGCCCTGCGCCCGGCGACCATCCCGGCCAATTTCGTCGCCGACGACAAACCGACGGTCACCCGGGCCTTCAAGGGCATCCGTTACGAGACCTACGACAGCGTCGCCTCGGGCAAGACCGAGATCCGCTGGCTGGGGCAGCCCGACCCCGAGCTCTGGCAGCTGCCGTTCTACGGCTCGCACCCGACGTTGCAGCTGGCCCGTCCGAAGGCCTACTGGGTGCCCAGCTATCGCGCCGACATCATCGAGCGGCTGAAGCTGCACGGGGTGAAGGTCGAGACCCTGGACGCGCCCCGGAGCGTCGCCGTCGAGATGCTGCGCCTGGTCGAGCCCAAGCTCGCCCCGCGCGCCAACGAGGGCCACGTGCAGATGAGCGTCGAGCAGGTGACGACGCAGAAGCGCGACTGGACCTTCCCCAAGGGCTCGGTGCGGGTGTCGACCGACCAGCCGCTGGGCGATCTGGTCGTGCTGCTGCTTGAGCCGCAGTCGAGCGAAAGCGTCTTCGCCTGGGGCATGGTCCCCGAGGTGCTGAGCCGCGTGGAGTATATCGAGCCCTACGCCATCGCGCCGCTGGCCGAGAAGATGATGGCCGCCGATCCGGCGCTGAAGGCGCAGTTCGAGGCCAAGCTTGCCGCCGAGCCCAAGTTCGCCGCCGATCCCGACGCGCGCCTGGCCTGGTTCTACAAGCGCACGCCCTTCTACGACGACCGCCACCTGCTCTATCCGATCGCTCGGGAGAACTAGCCGCCGCCGGAGCGTGGGGTTCAGTCGTCGAGCCCCACGATCTCCTCGGCCCGACGGGTCACGGCCGACAGGCGGTCGGCCCAGTCCTCGGCCAGGGCTTCGGGATCATCGCCGCGTCCCGCGCCCGTGGGGCCGTCCCAGACCATGGCGGCCTTGGCGAAGGGCAGCGGGATCAGGGTGGCGTCCCACGACCCCAGGCGGATGCAGGGCTTGGCGGCCAGGCCCACGAAGATCACCGGCGCGCCGGTGACGCGGGCCAGGGACGGGGTGCCCTTCTCCATGTGCTCGGCCGGGCCGCGCGGGCCGTCCGGCGTGATGGCGATGCCGCCGCCGTCCTTCACCCACTTGACCATGTCGCGGAAGGCCTGCTCGCCGTGCTTGTTCTTGGCCAGGTCGGTCTTCTTGGCCGACGAGCCGCGGATCGACGGGAAGCCGAGCTTTTCGACGGTGCGGGCGATGAACTCGCCGTCGTTGGACAGCGAGATCAGGGCGCGCATGTCCTGGCGGGCCGGGCTCTGCGGCCAGCTGAGCGGCGACATCGGGATGCGCGAATGCCAGAAGCACAGGATCGCGCCCGTGCCCTTGGTGCGCCCTTGGGCCCACACGGTCTCGGCCTTGTCCTGGCCCTCGACCGTCATCCGCAGCGTCGAGAAGACCAGCTTGGAATAGCCGGCGAAGATCGAGGACAGGATCTTGATGACCAGGGGGGAACGCAAAGGCCTCAAGAGGCGGTCTCCTCGGAACCGGAAAGGGGAGCGTGGTCGAGGTCCTGCGCCTTGGCCAGGCGCGCGTAAAGGCCCTTGGCGCGCACCAGGCCGGCATGGGTCCCGGTCTCGACCACCTTGCCCTTGTCGATGACGTAGATGCGGTCGGCGTGCTTCACCGTCGACAGGCGGTGGGCGATCAGGATGGTGGCGCGGCCGGCCATCAGCCGCTCCAGCGCCGCCTGCACCAGGGCCTCGCTCTCGGTGTCGAGCGCGCTGGTGGCTTCGTCGAGCAGCAGGATCGGGGCGTTCTTGAGGAAGGCCCGGGCGATGGCGATGCGCTGGCGCTGGCCGCCCGACAGCCGCGTCCCGGCCTCGCCGACCCGGGTCTCGTAACCTTCCGGCAGGGCGGAGACGAAGTCGTGCGCGGCGGCCTGGCGGGCGGCGGTCTCGACCTCGGCGTCGGTCGCGCCCGGCTTGGCGTAGGCGATGTTGGCCCGGATGGTGTCGTCGAACAGGAACGGCTCCTGCGTCACCAGGGCGATGCGGTCGCGCAAGGACGCCAGGGTCACCGAGCGCACGTCATGGCCGTCGATGCTGACCGCGCCGCCGGTCACGTCGTAGAAGCGCGGGATCAGGTTGAGGATCGAGCTCTTGCCGCCGCCCGACGGGCCGACCAGGGCCACGGTCTCGCCCTTTCGCACCCGCAGCGACACGTCCGACAGGGCCGGCGCGCCTTCCCCGTAGGCGAAGTCGACATGCTCGAGGCTGACCGAGCCGTCGCCCGGCGGCAGGGCCGGGGCGCCGGCGGGCTCGACGATCGTCGGCGCGACGTCGAGGGCGGCGAACAGCCGGCGGGCGGCGGTGAAGCCCTCGGCCATCACCGTCTGCAGGTTGGTCACCTGGCGCAGCGACTGACCCGCGGCCATCAGCGCGCCCAGGAAGGCGGTGAAGTCGCCGGCGGTGATGCCGCCGGTCATGGCGCGCCAGCCGGTGTAGAGCAGCACCAGCGCGACGATGATCGTCGTGAAGGCCTCGGTGGCCGGGGCGGCCATCGACTTGGCGTTGCTGCCCTTGACCAGGTGCTTCTGGCGGCGGGCGATCACCTCGCCGACCCGGGCCTCCTCGTCGGCCTCGCGGTTCTCGATCTTGACGATCTTGATGCCGTCCAGGCTTTCCATGATCGCCGTCGACAGGGCCGAGGTCTCGCCCATCGCGCCCTTGGCGGCCTTGGTGGTCTTCTTGGAGAAGCGGCGGGTGATCAGGCTGACCACCGGCGCGATCAGCAGCACCGCGCCGGTCAGGATCGGGTCGTAGTAGAACATCGTGCCGATGGCGCCGATGACCACCAGGCTCTCGCGCACGTAGTTGACCACGCCCGTGGTCGAGGCCTCGCGGATCAGGCCCGCGTCATACAGCACCGAGGCGACGTAGGAGCCCGAATGCGCCCCGCGCAGCCGCGCCAGGTCGGCGCGGACCAGCCGCCCGAACAGCCCGACCTGGACGTCGCCGACGATGCCGTTGCCGATGCCATTGATGATCCGGGCCTGCAGCACCTGGAAGACGGCGCGGACGACGGCGATGCAGGCGATCGCCAGCGGGATGGTCCAGATGGCCTGCCGCGTCGGGTGGGTGATCAGCTTGTCCACCGCCGGGCCGACCAGCCACAGCAGCAGCGCGGTCAGGCAGGCGACGAGCGCCGCGCAGACGACCGAGACCATGAAGCCCTTCCAGCGCGGCCGCAGGTAGTCGCGCCAGACCCGCGCGGCCAGGGCGCGGTTGGAAAGCTCGGTCGCGGGGGTTTCGGTCATGGGCGAGGGGTCGGATTTCGGAGGAGGACTGTCAAGGACACCGGCGCCGCACTGCGGCAGCAAAACGACGCGGGGTTTTGCAAATGAGCCCGGCGAGACGTATCTAGGCGCGTTTTCAGAGGATCGCCACTTGGCCGGTTACGACCTTTCCACGCGCTGGGGGCGCTTCAAGACCTATCTCCACTTCCTGTGGAACGACCACGCCTATCTGCGCGTGGGCTTCACCAACGCCCACTGGGTGAGCCCCGAACTGGTGCGCACCAACCAGCCCTGGCCGTTCCAGCTGGCCTGGTGGAAGAAGCAGGGCATCAAGACGGTCGTGAACCTGCGCGGCGGCTTCGACGGCAGCTTCTACGCGCTGGAGAAGGACGCCTGCGAGCGCCTGGGCATCAAGATGGTCGACTTCGTGATCACCTCGCGCGAGGTGCCGATCCGGCAACGGGTGCACGGCGCCAAGGAGCTGTTCGAGACGATCGAGTATCCGGCCCTCATCCACTGCAAGTCGGGAGCCGACCGGGCGGGCATCATGAGCGTGCTCTACGCCCACTATCGCCTGGGCCTGCCGATCGAGGAGGCCAAGAAGCAGCTGTCGGGCCGCTACCTCCACATCAAGGAGGGCAACACCGGGGTGCTCGACTACACCTTCGATCAATATCTGGAGAAGGGCGCCCCCAAGGGCCTGACCTTCACCCAGTGGGTCGACAGCGACGACTACGATCCGGTCGAGATGAAGAAGACCTTCCGCGCCGGCATGCTGGGCAAGGTGCTCACCGACAAGCTGCTGCGGCGGGAATAGTGACCCTCCCCCTGAAGGGGGAGGTGTCGCCAAAGGCGACGGAGGGGGAAGAAACCTCCGCCGCACGTGAAGGGGAACTTCCCCCTCCGACCGCTACGCGGCCACCTCCCCCTTCAGGGGGAGGGTCTTCAATTAAGCCACGCTCGGATCCAGCAGCTTGTGGGCGTGGATGATGAAGTAGCGGGCGTGGGCGTTGTCGACGGTGGCCTGGGCCTTCGACTTCCAGGCGGCGTAGGCTTCGTTGTAGGTGGCGTAGGCGCCGACGAAATCCACCTGCGACAGGTCGCGGAATTCGGTGCCGGCGACATCCTTCAGTTCGCCACCGATCACGATATGAAGAAGCTGCTTGTCGGACATGGGGGAGCAAGATCCTGCGGAGTTTTTGATTATGGCAGGTCGATATGCCCGACGCGTGACAGGATCAACGGGTGAAGCGCCCTATTCGCGCAAACCAGGCTCGGAACCGTCGGATTCGGCCGATTGTAGGCGAATTTTCGGCCGAGGTGATCGGTAAGCAACGCTCCGGCCTCGCCGCAGATCAGGTCGGCGGCGGCCAAGTCCCACTCGCTCTTGGGGGTCAGGGCGATGGCCGCGTCGAAGGCGCCGGCCGCCACCAGGCAGATGCGGTAGGCGATCGAGTTGCGGCTCTCGACCCGCATCGGCGGCCAGGGCTCGGGCCAGGCCGGATGGGCGAACATCTTGGCGTCGCCCAGCATGGCCGCGCCGTCCAGCGCGGTCGACAGGCTGGGCGCCAGGGCCGCGCCGTTCAGGGTCGCGCCGCCGCCGGCCGTCGCGGCGTAGGTCTCATCCAGGGCCGGGGCGTGGACGACGCCGACGGTGGGGCGGCCGTTCTCGACCACCGCCACCGAGACGGCGAACCACGGCTTGTCCTTCATGAAGGCGACGGTGCCATCGATCGGATCGACCACGAACTGGCGGCCGGTGGCCAGGCGGGCCGGGTCGTCGACCGTCTCTTCCGACAACCAGCCGTAGTCGGGCCGCGCCGCGCGCAGGCGCGCCTTCAGGAGGGCGTCGACGGCCAGGTCGGCGTCGGTGACCGGCGAGCCGCCGTCCTTCGACCAGATCTTCACGCCCTTGGCCCGGGCCGCCAGGGCCAGGGCCCCGGCCTCGCGGGCCGCGTCGAGGATCAGGTCGAGGTCGCTCATCATTTGCCCGCGATCGCCAGAGCGTCGACCAGCAGCGACGGACTGTTGCTGGCGCCGCGCAGTTCCAGGTCGGCCCCCACGACCAGCCGGCCGTAGATGTCGATCAGGTTGCCGGCGACCGTGATCTCGGTGACCGGATAGGCGATCTGGCCGTTCTCGAACCAGAAGCCCGAGCAGCCCACCGACCAGTCGCCGGTGTTGCCGTTCAGCGAGGGGCCAAACATCGAGGTGACCAGGAGACCGTCCCTGGCCTGGCCCATCAGACCGGCCAGATCCAGCTCGCCCGGCTCCAGGGTCAGGTTGTGGGTCGACACGCCCGGCGCCCCGGCCGAGCCGCGCGACGCATGCCCCGTCGTCTCCAGGCCAAGCTGGCGGGCGCTGGCGCTGTTGAGCAGCCAGGTGGTCAGCACGCCGTCGTCGATCAGGGCGCGGCGCACCGTGGTCACGCCCTCGTCGTCGAACGGGGCCGAGCCCAGGCCGCGCACGCGGTGCGGATCGTCGGTCAGCTGCACGCCGGCGGCGAAGATGCGCTGGTTCAGCTTGTCCTTCAGGAACGAGGTGCCGCGGGCGATGGCCGGGCCCGAGATGGCGCCGACCAGCGGGCTGATCAGCGACATGGCCAGGCGGTTCTCGAAGATCACCGGGGCCGTGGTCGAGCCGATCTTGCGCGCGCCCAGGCGGGCGACGGCCTGCTGGCCGGCCTTGGCGCCGATGGCCTCGGGGCTGGGCAGGTCTTCTGCATGCCGCACCGAACGACCCTCGCCGCCGCGCTCCATGCCCGCGCCCTCGCCGGCGATGGCGCTGGCCGAGACGCCGAAGCCCGTGGCGGCGTGCTGGCCCGAGAAGCCGTCGCTGGTCACCAGGCGCCAGACGGTCGAGCTCCAGCTCGACGAGCCGCCGTCGGAATTGGTCACGCCCTCGATGGCGCGAGCGGCGGCCTCGGCGGCGCGGGCCTGGTCTTCCAAGGTCTCGGCCGACGGCTCGTAGGCGTCGACCAGGTCGAGATCGGGGAACGGGCCCTTGGCCAGCCGATCCTGCGGCGCGAAGCCGGCATAGGGATCCTCCGGCGCCAGGCGGGCCATGGCGACGGCGCGCTCGACCAGCTTGGCGCGGGCCTCGGGGCTGACGTCGGAACCGGAGACGGTGGCGCTGCGGCGGCCGACGAAGACGCGCAGGCCAAGATCCTTGGCCTCCTCGCGTTCGACTTCCTCAAGCTCGCCCAGGCGCACGCCCACGGAAAGGGACTGGCGCTCGGCGAACACGGCCTCGGCGGCGTCGGCCCCGGCCTTGCGCGCGGCGGCGACGACGTCATGCAACAGGTTTTCGTCCATGGCGTGTTATGGCGAGGCGGGCGGAGCGGGGCAAGCGCCGCCCTCGGGATTTAGGGGATCGCGTAGAGCAGCAGGATGACGCCGCCGAACACGTAGGCCAGCCAGGTGCAGATCATGCCCACGGCGCGCGGCACCGAGGCGCCGCCGCTGCGCGACAGGCCGACGGCGTGGATCAGGCGACCGGCGAACAGGACGAGGCCCACGCCATGCACGGCGATGGCCGGAGCGCCGACCACGGCCAGCACGGCCAGCACGCCCAGGCCCGTGGGAATGTATTCGCTGGCGTTGCCGAAGGCGCGCACCGCGCGGGCCAGCTCCGGAATGCCCTCGTCGCCCAGGGCCACCTTGTGCTTCTGGCGCAGGCGCACGACCAGCAGCGACATCACCAGCAGCAGAAAGACATGCAGGCCGGCCCACAGGGCGGCGGCATGGCCGGAGGCGGAAACGTCCATCGACGGACCCTTCGTACAGAAAGCGGGGCCGCATAAGGCCCTGGCTTGCGCGCTCCTGGCAACTGGTGACGTGACGTAAGCGTGGCCTTGGGGCGATCAGCGCAGGCTGTAGCCGCCGTCGGCGAACAGCGTCGCTCCCGTAGTGAAGCCGTTGGTCAGCAGGAACAGCACCGCCTGGGCGATCTCGGCCTGGGTTCCGGGGCGGCCGGCCAGCGAGCCGGCGGCCTGGCCGGCGAAGGCGGCGTCGCGGACCTGGGCGGGACGCCGGGCCCAGAGGTCGCCGTCGATCGTGCCCGGCGCGATCACATTGACCCTGACGGGGGCCAGGTCCACCGCCAGGCCGCGCCCCAGCGCCTCGATCGCGCCGTTGGCGGCGGCATAGAGGGCCGCGCCCCTGGGCGGCCGGGCGCTGGCCGCGCCCGACATCAGCACCACCGAGCCGTCGGAGGCCAGTTTCGGCGCGGCGGCCCGCACGCAGCGGACCTGCCCCCAGAACTTGCCGTCGAGCGGCGAAGCCAGCGCCGCCTCGTCGGGATGGTCGAAGGGGGCGATGGCGTAGGTCGCCGCCGGGGTGAACAGGTGGTCGATCCGCTCCAGCGGCGCGAAGAAGGCCGCGACCGAGGCCGGGTCGAAGACGTCGATCGTCGCGGCGCGGGCGGCCGCGCCCAACCGTTCGCGCGCGGCCTCCAGCCGGCCCGGCGAGCGTCCGCCGATCACCACCCGCCCGCCGCCCTTAACGAAGGCCTCCGCCGTGGCCAGCCCGATCCCCGAGCCGCCGCCGATCACCACCAGGGTCTTGTCATCGTATCGCATGGCCCAAGGCATAGGCGGCGGTGCGCAGCGACAGAAACGACTTGAATTCCGGTCATTGCAGATCTGAAGTCGGGAATGACCTTGATCCCCTCTCTCGACGGCTACAGCGGCGTGCGGGCCTTCGTGGCCGTGGCCGAGCATGGCGGCTTCGCCGCCGCCGCGCCGGCGCTTGGCCTGTCGCCCTCGGCCGTGGGCAAGGCGGTGCAGCGGCTGGAAGGCCGGCTGGGGGTGCGCCTTCTGGCCCGCACCACCCGCAGCGTCGCCCTCACCGAGGACGGCCGCCTCTACCACGCCCGCTGCGTGGCGGCCCTGGCGGGCCTGGCCCAGGCCGAGGCCGAACTGAAGCAGGGGCGCGGCGAGCCGTCGGGCCTGCTGCGCGTCGCCCTGCCGCCGCTGCTGGGCCGCGCCTTCGTGATGCCCGTGCTGCTCGAGCTCGTCGCCCGCTGGCCGGCGCTGCGGCTGGAGGCGACGTTCGAGCCTCGCCCCGTCGATCTGACCGCCGAGGGCGTCGACCTGGCGGTGCGCATCGGCGCGCTGGACGACCGCGCCGGCCTCGCCGCCCGGCCCCTCGGCGTGCAGCGGCGGGTGGTCTGCGCCACACCGGCCTATCTCGATGCGCGCGGGCGGCCGGCCAGCGTCCAGGATCTGGCCGCGCACGACTGCCTGGTCGAGACGCGGAACGGTCGGCCCACGCCCTGGCCATATGTCGACGCGGGCGGCGTGGAACGCGCCCTGCCGGTCGACGGCCGGATGCGCATCGGCGACGCCCAGATGCTGGCGGAGGCCGCGCTGGTCGGCGCGGGGATCGCCATGGTCCCGCGCTGGCTGGTGGCGCAGGATCTGGCCGCCGGCCGGCTGGAGACGGTGCTGGACGGGGTGTTCGACAGCCCCCTGCCCGTCAGCCTGGTCTGGCCGCGCACGCCCTGGCCTAGCGCCAGGCTGCGGGCGGCGATCAACGCGCTGGTCGAGCGGTACGGCGCGACGCGGCCGTGGGAGGCGTGAAGCCGCCTGGCGGGCGGCCGCGCCACCGCCGTGGACGCCGGGGTTTAGAAGATTGATCCTCGCCGTCCTTGATGGGATGTAGACCCCATGCCGCACGACCATCCGGGCCACGATCACGACCACGATCACCATGATCATGACCACGGTCATGATCATCATCATGGGCATGCCCATGGACACGGCCATTCGCATGGGCACGGCCACCATCATCACGGCCATGGACACCACGGCCACAGCCACGCCCCCGCCGACTTCGGCCGCGCCTTCGCCATCGGCACCGCGCTGAACCTGGCCTTCGTGGCCGCCGAGGCCGCCGCCGGTTTCTTCACCAGTTCGCTGGCGCTGCTGGCCGACGCCGGCCACAATCTTTCCGACGTGCTGGGCCTGCTGCTGGCCTGGGGCGCCGCGGTGCTGGCCAAGCGCGCGCCCACCGGACGGCGCACCTACGGCCTGCGCAAGGGCACCATCCTGGCCTCGCTGACCAACGCCGCCCTGCTGCTGGTGGCCGTCGGCGCCATCGCCTGGGAGGCCGTCCGCCGCTTCGCCGACCCGCAGCCCGTGCAGACCGGACCGGTTATGATCGTCGCGGCTATCGGCATCGCCATCAACACCGCCACGGCCCTGATGTTCATGAAGGGCAGCAAGGACGACCTCAACGTGCGGGGCGCGTTCCTGCACATGGCCGCCGACGCCGCCGTCTCGGCCGGCGTGGTCATCGCCGCCCTGCTGATGTGGTTCACCGGCTGGCTGTGGCTCGACCCGGTGGTCAGCCTGGCCATCGTCGTCGTCATCGTGCTGGGCACCTGGGGCCTGCTGCGCGACTCCCTGGACCTGGCGCTGGACGCCGCGCCGCGCGGCATCGATCCCAAGGCCGTCGCCGACTGGCTGGCCGCCCAGCCGGGCGTGGCCGAGGTGCACGACCTGCACATCTGGGCCATGAGCACCACCGAGACGGCGATGACCGCCCATCTCGTGCGTCCCGACGAAGCCGACCAGGACCAGTTCCTGCACGACGTCTGCGGCCAGTTGGCCAAGCGCTTCAACATCGGCCACTCGACCATCCAGATCGAACGCGGCGGCCACGCCCACCCCTGCGCCCTGGCCGCCGAAGGCAGCGTGTGAGCCTGCCCTTCACCCTGGCGCTCTATCGGGCCGCGACCACCGCCCTGACGCCGATCGCGCCCGCCCTGCTGCGCGGCCGCGCCGGCAAGGGCAAGGAGGACCCCGCCCGCCTGAACGAGCGCCTGGGCCGGCCCGCGATCCCGCGCCCGCCCGGCGTGCTCATTTGGCTGCACGGGGCCAGCGTCGGCGAGAGCCTGTCGATCCTGCCTCTGGTCGAGCGCCTGCGCGCCGAGCGCCCCGACGCGTCCGTGCTGGTCACCTCGGGCACCGTCACCTCCGCCGAGCTCCTGGCCAGGCGCCTGCCGCCGGGCGCGATCCACCAGTACCTGCCGGTCGACACGCCCAGCGGCGCGGCCCGCTTCCTCGACCACTGGCGGCCCGACCTGGCCGTCTTCGTCGAGAGCGAGCTGTGGCCCAACCTGCTGCTGGGGGCCAAGGAGCGCGGGGCCAGACTGGCCCTGGTCTCGGCCAAGCTGTCGGACAAGAGCTATCGCAGCTGGCAGGCCCGGCCCCTGGCGGCGGCCTGGCTGTTCGCGGGCTTTGATCTGATCCTGGCCCAGGACGGCCGCGCGGCCGACCGCTTCGCCAGCCTCGGCGGAACCGTCGCGGGGGAAGCCGACCTGAAGTTCGGCTCGCCCGCCCTGCCCGTCGACGAGGCCGAGTACGCCCGCCTGCGCTTCCAGCTCACCGACCGGCCGCTGCTGCTGGCCGCCAGCACGCATCCCGGCGAAGACGAGATCGTGCTCGACGCGGTGGCCGGCTTCCACCTGGCGCCGCGCCTGGTGATCGTTCCGCGCCACCCGGCGCGCGGCGAGGCGATCCTGGAGATGGCCAAGGCGCGCGGCCTCGACGCGGTGCGCCGCAGCCAGTCGCCAGGCGCCGTGGCCGAGGTGATCGTCGCCGACACCCTGGGCGAGATGGGCCTGTGGTACCGTCTGGCCGACCTGGCCGTCGTCTGCGGCAGCCTCGTCCCCGGGATCGGCGGCCACAATCCGCTGGAGCCGGCGCGGCTGGACTGCCCGATGGTCTCGGGACCGCACGTCGAGAACTGGCTGACCGCCTATGGCGATCTCGCCGCCGTCGAGGGCGTGGCCTATGCCGACGGCGCGGTGCTGGGCCAGCGGCTGTCGGCGATGCTGGAGACGCCCGAGCGGCTGAAGGCCCAGGCCGCCCGGGCCAAGGCCTTCGTCGACGCCCGCGACGCCACCGCCCGCGAGGGCCTGTCGCGCATCCTGGAACTCGTGCCGCCCAACCCTGCGCCGGAGGTGTCCGCATGAAGCTCTCCACCCCCCGCTGGTGGTATCGCCGCGAAGGCGGCCCCGCGCCGCTGACCCGCGCCCTGCTGACCCCGCTGTCGTGGATCTGGGCCGCCGCCACCGCTCGCCGCATCGCCAGGGCGACCCCGGCCGATCCGGGCGCGCCGGTGATCTGCGTCGGCAACCTCACCGCCGGCGGCGTGGGCAAGACGCCGATCGTGCGCGAACTGCTGCTGGTGCTGAACAACGGCGGCGTGGCGGCCCACGGCCTGTCGCGCGGCTACGGCGGTTCGCTGAAGGGGCCGCTGCGGGTGGACCCCAGCCGCCACAAGGCCGGCGAGGTCGGCGACGAGCCGCTGATGCTGGCCCAGGACTTCCCGATCTGGGTGTCGCGCGACCGCGTGGCCGGCGCGACCGCCGCCGCGGCCGCCGGCGCCCAGGTCGTCGTCATGGACGACGGCCACCAGAACCCGGATCTGGCCAAGACCCTGTCGCTGGTGGTGGTCGACGGCGAGACGCGCGACGACGAATGGCCGTTCGGCGATGGGCGGGTGTTCCCCGCCGGCCCGATGCGCGAGCCCCTGGCCGTGGGCCTGGCCAGAGCCGACGCGGTGATCGTGCTGCTGCCGGCCGACCTGCCGGAGGCCGATCCGCAATTGCTGGCCCTGCTGGCCTCCAAGCCGGTGCTGATCGCCCGGCTGGAGCCGGCCGCCCCGCCGCCGGGCGGGCCGCAGGTCGGCTTCGCCGGCGTCGGCAAGCCGTGGAAGGTCGAGCGGGCCCTGCAGGCCGCCGGCTGCGACCTCGTCGACTTCGCCCCCTTCCCCGACCACGGAACCTACAGCGAGGACACCCTGCGGAGCCTCGCCGAACGGGCCCGCGACCTGGGCGCCAGCCTGATCACCACCGAGAAGGACTGGATCCGCCTGCCCCCGGCCTGGCGCGAACGCGTCGCCGCCTGGCCCGTGCGGGCGCGGTTCGAGGACGAGGAAGCGCTGGCGCGGGTGCTGGCGGGGTTGGCCTAGCACCCTCCCCCTGAAGGGGGAGGTGGCGGCGAAGCCGACGGAGGGGGAAGTTCATTGCTGACTTCCAACCGCCGAGGCAGCTGAAAACGTCCCCCCTCCGGCCCTCTGGGCCACCTCCCCCACAGGGGGAGGATCTTTGCCCCCTTACTTCACCACGACCCCGCCCTTGATCACCGTCTCCACCTTCTGGAGCACCGACACGTCGGCCAGCGGGTCGCCCGACACGGCCACCAGGTCGGCGGCCTTGCCCGGCGCCAGCGAGCCGACCTCGGCCGAGACGCCCAGGTGGTCGGCGGCGTTCACCGTCGCGGCGCGGATGGCGTCCAGCGGCGACAGGCCGGCGCGGTTCAGCAGCACGAACTCGTAGGCGTTGTCGCCGTGGGCGCTGACGCCGCTGTCGGTGCCGAAGGCGATCTTGACGCCGCCGGCGTTGGCCCGGCGGGCCATGTCCAGCATCTTGGGGCCGGCTTCCAGGGCCTTGGCGGTCTGGGCCGGCGTGAAGAAGTTGCCCGGGCTGGCGGCGATGCGGGCCACGTAGTCGCCGGCCATCAGGGTCGGCACCAGATAGGCGCCGTTCTTCTTGAAGAGGGCGATGCTCTCGTTGTCGAGATAGGTGCCGTGCTCGATGGAGTCGCCGCCGGCCTTGAGGAAGGCGTTGATGCCGTCCACTCCATGCGCGTGAGCGGTGACGCGGCGGCCCATGCGGTGGGCGCTCTCGACGATGGCGGACAGTTCACCGTCGGAAAATTGCTGCGACAGGCCGGCGGCGGTGTTGGACAGCACGCCGCCCGTGGCCGTGATCTTGATGATGTCGGCGCCGCGCCAGACCTGCTCGCGCACCGCGCGGCGGCAGTCGTCGGCGCCCGAGCACACCGATTCGGGCCGCAGCACGTGCATGACCTCCTCGCTGTAGCCGTTGACGTCGCCGTGGCCGCCGTGGATCGACACGGCCGAACCGGCGGCGATGATCCGCGGGCCCACGACGTCGCCGCGCTTGATGCCCGCGCGCAGGGCGAAGATGGCGGCGTTGTCGGCCCCCAGGTCGGCGACGGTGGTGAAGCCGGCCATCAGGGTCTTGCGGGCGTAGCCGGCCCCGACCATCGCCTGGTCGGCCGAAGACTGGGTCACCTCGTCGAGGCGCGAGGTCGGGCCCTGCTGGCCGGTCAGGTGCACGTGGCTGTCGATGAAGCCGGGCAGCACGAAGCGGTCCTTGAGGTCGACCACCACGCCGCCGGGCTCGGACACGTAGCCGTCGGCGATGCGCACCACCTTGCCGTCCTGCAGCACCACCGTCTTGGCGGTCTCGACCTTGCCGCTGGCCGGGTCGGCCAGCAGCTTGCCGGCCTGCACGAAGGTCAGCGGGCCGGCCGCCTGAGCCGCGGCGAACGACAGGGCGGCGGCCGCGACGCCGAGCGCGGCGGCGGCCAGGAAACGGATACGCATGGAGTAGAGCCCCTCTGAACGATCTTCGCCCCTCCCCAGGGGCGTTTGCGGCAGGATGGCGGGGCCAGAGCGAGGCGTCACGCCATTTTATCCTCCCCCTGAAGGGGGAGGTGGCCCGGAGGGCCGGAGGGGGAAGTGTCTGCTGACATGCCGCTGGAACTTCCCCCTCAGTCGCTTCGCGACAGCTCCCCCTTCAGGGGGAGCATCTTGGGTTACGCCCCCGCCTTCTGCGCGAAGGCCCACGCCCCCTTGGCCAGCACCGGCACGCGGGCCTCCATCAGTTGCGCATGGGCGCTGGCGGCGGTGCCGTCGCGCACCCGGCCGACGATGCCCTGGCAGATGCCGGCCAGGCGGAAGAGGTTGTAGCTGAAGTACCAGTCCAGCTGCGGCAGGCCTTGGCGCCCCGTCGCGGCGCAGTAGCGGGCCACGGCCTCCTCGATGGTCGGGATCCCATAGGCGGTCAGGTCGGAGATCTCGGCCAGGCCCCCGCGCTGGTCGGACGGCATCACCCAGTTCATCAGGAAGTAGGTGAAGTCGGCCAGCGGATTGCCCAGGGTCGACAGTTCCCAGTCCAGCACCGCGACCACGCGCGGCTCGGCAGGGTGCAGGATCATGTTGTCGAGGCGGTAGTCGCCGTGGACGATCGAGGTCTGGTCATCGGCCGGCGCGCTGGCCGGCAGCCAGTCGATCAGCCGGTCCATCTCGTCGATCTTCGTCGTCTCGCTGGCGCGGTACTGCTTGGTCCAGCGGTCGATCTGCCGCGTGAAGTAGTTGCCGGGCTTGCCGTAGTCGGAAAGACCCACGGCCGCGTAGTCGACGGTGTGCAGCGCCGCCAGGGTGTCGATCTGGGCCTCGTAGATCGCTCGTCGCTCGGCGGGGGCGTAGTCCGGCAGGGTGCCGTCCCACAGGATGCGGCCCTCGACGTTGTCCATCACGTAGAAGATCGTGCCGATCATGCCCTCGTCCATGCACAGGGCGTAGGGGCGGGCGACGGGGAACTTCGCTCGGTGCAGGCCCGAGATCACCTTGAATTCGCGGTCGACGGCGTGGGCGCTGGGCAGCAGCTTGCCGGGCGGCTTGCGGCGCAGGACGTAGCGCTTGGCCGGCGTCACCAGCTGGTAGGTAGGGTTGCTCTGCCCGCCCTTGAACTGGCGCACCTCCAGCGGGCCGGCATAGCCCTCGACGTTTGCCTCCAGCCACGCGGCCAGGGCGGCCTCGTCGATCGCATGGCGCGGATCGACCGGCTTGGTGCCCGAATTCAGCTCCTGAGCGGACGGCTCGGCCACGGCGCTTCACTCCCAACGTTTGTTTGAATGGGAGTTTAGAGGGTGTTGAGGCGGTGGCAAGCGTGTTGCGTCCTTCGAGGCTCGCCGATGGCTCGCACCTCAGGATGAGGAATTCAGTGCAATGAGCACCTCATCCTGAGGCGCCCGCAGAGCGGGCCTCGAAGGACGCAGAGCGTTTCAGATCAATGCTGGCTGAGCGCCCGCCAGCCGATGTCGCTGCGATAGAAGCCGCCTTCCAGCGACACGGTGCCCAGCGCGGCGTAGGCCACGTCGCGGGCTTCGTGCAGGGTCGCGCCCAGGGCGCAGACGTTCAGCACCCGGCCGCCCGAGGCGACCAGGCGGCCCTCGGCGTCGCGGGTCGTGCCGGCGTGGAAGATCTCGGCCTCATGGCCGTAGTCGGCCTCGGCGCCCTGGATCAGGCCGCCGGTCTTGGGGGCGTCGGGATAGCCCTCGGCCGCCAGCACCACGCAGATCGCCGCCTCGTCGCGCCACTTGGGCGGCTCGGCGCTCGCCAGTTCGCCCTTGGCCGCGGCCAGCAGGGTGGGGACGATGTCGCTTTCCAGGCGCAGCATCAGCACCTGGCATTCCGGGTCGCCGAAGCGGGCGTTGTACTCGACCAGCTTGGGTCCGGTCGGGGTGAGCATCAGGCCGGCATAGAGCACGCCGACATACGGATTGCCCTCGGCGGCCATGCCCTCGACGGTGGGCACGATCAGTTCGCGCCAGGCCTGCTCGACCAGGGCCTCGGTCAGGACGGGCGGCGGCGAATAGGTGCCCATGCCGCCGGTGTTGGGGCCCTCGTCGCCGTCATAGGCGCGCTTGTGGTCCTGGGCCGCGCCGAACAGCACGGCGGACTTGCCGTCGCACACCGCGAACAGCGAGGCCTCCTCGCCGTGCATGAACTCCTCGATGACCACCCGGGCGCCGGCCGAGCCGAAGCGGCCGCCCAGCATGTCGACCACCGCCGCGTCGGCCGCCGCGCGATCGGGAGCGATGACCACGCCCTTGCCGGCCGCCAGGCCGTCGGCCTTGATCACGAACGGCGCCTCCAGGGTGTCGAGGAACTCGCCCGCCGAAGCGGCGTCCTCGAACACGCCGTAGGCGGCGGTCGGCAGGTCGTGGCGCTTGCAGAAGTCCTTGGTGAAGGCCTTGGAGGTCTCCAGTTGGGCCGCGCGCTGGCTGCCGCCGAAGCAGGGGACGCCGATCTCCGCCAGCTTGTCGGCCAGGCCGACTTCGAGCGCCGACTCCGGGCCGACCACCACCAGGTCCGCGCCGATCTCCCGGGCCAGGGCCACCAGGCCGTCGGCGTCGGTCGCCTTGACGGCGGCCAGTTCGGCCACGGCCGCGATGCCCGGATTGCCCGGGGCGGCGACGAGGCGGCCGCACAGCGGCGATTGAGCGATCTTCCAGGCCAGGGCGTGCTCGCGCCCGCCGGACCCGACGAGGAGGATGGTCAGCTTTTCCATGAGCCGGGGATGTCGCGCGGGCCGGGGCGCGGGTCAAGCATCCGCTGCGTCCGATCGTCCGGACCGGCCTCCTGCGACGCTTGGCCCGATTGCCAGGCGCCCCACGCGTGGGCTTTTTCATGTGCAAATACGCACGTCTAGGGCTGGACGCGCGCCACGGGGCAACTTTCGAGACACATGGCCAAGGACGACCATCACCTTCCGCGCGACCCGGCGGCCGCGGCGGACGCTGCTTCCCACCCGTCGAAGGCCCTGCACTCCTGGGCCTTCCTCGACGCCGTGGTCGAAAGCGTGCCGGCCATGCTGGTGGTCAAGAACGGCCGCGACGGCCGCTTCGTGCTGGTCAACCGCACCGGCGAGGAGCTGCTGGGCGTGCCGCGCGAGGCCCTGATCGGCCGCAACGACGCCGACTTCTTCCCGCCCGAACAGGCCGCCTTCTTCGCCGAGATGGACGCCAAGGTGCTGGCCAGCGACCGCCTGTGGGTGATCGACGAGGAGCCGCTGAAGACCCCGCACAACGGCGACCGCTGGCTGCAGACCAAGAAGATCGCCATCCCGGGCGAGGGCGACGAGAAGCTGCTGCTGATCATCAGCGAGGACATCACCGAGCGGAAGAAGTCGGCCGCCGCGCTGGAGGCCGCCCTGGAGCGGGCCCGCGCCGCCAGCGTCGCCAAGTCCGAGTTCCTGGCCAATATGAGCCACGAGATCCGCACGCCGCTGAACGGCGTGCTGGGCATGGCCCAGGTGCTGGCCCAGACCGAACTGACGCCGCGCCAGCGCGAGATGATGGACGTGATCCTGAGCTCGGGTCGCACGCTGAACGCGCTGCTGAGCGGCATCCTGGATCTGGCCAAGATCGAGGCTGGCGAGGTCGAGCTGGAGACCGCGCCGTTCGACCTGCGCGCGGCCGTGACCGCCTGCGCCGCCACCTTCGAGGGCCTGGCCCACCAGAAGGGCCTGACCTTCTCCCTGACCTTCGACGAAGGCTTTCACGAGCGCGTCGACGGCGACGCCCTGAAGTTCGGCCAGATCGTCAACAACCTGATCAGCAACGCGGTGAAGTTCACCTGCGAGGGCTTCGTGGCGGTCCGCGCCAGCGCGCGGCCGGACGGCGAGGACGTGCTGCTGACGCTCACGGTCGAGGACACCGGCGAAGGCTTCACCCCCGAGGTGCAGGCCAGCCTGTTCGAACGCTTCGTCCAGGGCGACGGCTCGATCACCCGGCGGTTCGGCGGCTCGGGCCTTGGCCTGTCGATCGCCCAGCGCTTCGCCAAGCTGATGGGCGGCGACATCGCCTGCGTCTCGACGCCCGGCGAAGGCGCCCGCTTCACCCTGACCGTCCGACTGGCGCCGGCCGCCCCCCTCGCGCCCGCCCCGGCCCGGCGCGCGCCCAAGGCCGCCATGCCCGAGCGCCTGCGCGTGCTGCTGGCCGAGGACCACCCGACCAACCAGCGGGTGGTCGAACTGATGCTGGACGGCGTAGCCGACGTGGTCGTCACCGAGGACGGCGAGGCGGCCCTGCGCGCCTATCAGGACCAGGACTTCGACCTCGTGCTGATGGACACCCAGATGCCGGTGATGGACGGGCTGACCGCGATCCAGGAGATCCGCCAGCGCGAGCGGGCCGCCGGCCGCGTGCGCATCCCGATTATCTCGCTGACCGCCAACGCCATGCCCCACCAGGTCGAGGCCTGCCTCCTGGCCGGCGCCGACCTGCACCTGGCCAAGCCGATCACCGTCTCGGCCCTGTTCGACGCCATCGCGCAGGCCTGCGACCTGGCGGCGGAGCCGGTTTAGGTCATTCGTAGAACGAACTATTGTCGACCGTGACGCTCTCGATCTCGATCCGCTTGTCGTGGAACTTGCCGCGTACGAGGGCCGGATAGGAATCCCCGACCCATGACCCGTCGCGGCCGCCACCGTACTGCAGCGTGACATACACGGTGCCGCTAACTTCGAAGCCCGTGCTGTCCCCGACGGCGAACACACCAGATGGCGATCCCTCGATCCCGTCGAATAGGGTCGCAGACGAGATTTCCTCCAGCGGCGCCCAGCCGCCCAAACGCCGTAGATCGGACTGATCCAGGTCGCTGATGGCAGTCAGGATCGCCTTGACCAACTTGGTGTCGTTGATGGGCGTGAGGGTAGCGCTCGATGGTGCGGCCGTACCCGCCATTACAAAGTTCCCAATCCTGTCTTGGTCCCGTATTGCCAAGCGATACGCGCACCAAGACCATCGATGCCGCCCTTTATACGCTGTTCGTCGACGCCCAGGTAGAAAAGCCTTCGGCGAAAGAAGGATCTCATTTCGCCCGGCACATCGAAGATATCGGCGGCGTCATCCAACGGTTCGGCCCACGGCAGTTCTGGTGTCGGGTGAACGCTGAACAAACCGCCTTGGTTGGTGATCCTGTTAGTGACGGACCGAGGCCAGTAGAAGCCGACCTCGGTCAAGGCGAAAGGGTCCTGCGCTGGATCGAGCGACATCGCCGACTTGGTCCTGTAGGCGACAATCCTGGCGGGCACCGTCTTGAGATCGGGAGTCGCCGAGATCGTTGCTCGCGCAGGGCGGCCGCTGTCGAGAACGAGCCTTACCTTTCGCGGCCCGGGCTGGGCTGTCACGGCGAAAAAGGCCGCGACCAATGGATTGGTCGTCCAATCCAGCAGGCGGGTCGGCAATCCGTGGTGCTGCGCCAAGGCCAGATAGTCCAGAGCCTCGAAGCCGGTCTCGCCGTTGAACTCGGGCAGGCGTCGCTTGAAGAGTTCGATGACCGCGCGTTCCTGCGCCAGCGCGTAGCCAGTCACCCGGCCCACAGTCGGTTGAAGCAGGAACCGATCGTCGCCCAGACCGCGAAAGATCCACCGCGAGTCGCTATGCCGATTGATCCATTCGAGGAAATCCATCCAGCGCGAGAGCCATTTCGCGCTAGGCGGACGTCGCAGAACCTTGGCCATGTATCCCCCTCGGCGCGAGTATGGAGCGCCCCGGACGCCAACTCAACCATTACGGGTTAAAATCACCGTTCCCGCGACTGAAATGTCCAAGCCCTATACGCCGATCGCGCGCCTCCTGGCCCTCTCAGCCGCCGGGAGCGCCACCATGCCAGACGCCTATCCCAGGGACCGCACCGCCCTGTTGTTCGTGGATCCCTACAACGACTTCCTGGCCGACGGCGGCAAGCTGTGGCCGCGTGTGGCGGCGACGGCGGGCGCGGCGGGACTGCACGGGCGGCTGGCGTCGGTGGTGGCCGCGGCGCGCAGCGCGGGCCTGCCGGTGTTCATCGTGCCCCACCACCGCTTCGCCCTGGGCGACCTGGACGGCTGGAAACATCCCTCGCCCTACCTGCAGGGCAGCGCGCGGGCGATGGTGTTCGAGAAGGACGGCTGGGGCGGCCAGTGGCATCCCGACTTCGCGCCCCTGCCCGGCGACGTGATCGTCACCGAGCACTGGGGCTCCAGCGGCTTCGCCAACACCGACCTCGACTATCGTCTCAAGCAGCGCGAGATCACCCACGTCATCCTGATCGGCCTGGTGGCCAACACTTGCATCGAGGGCACCGGTCGCTTCGCCTCGGAGCTGGGCTACCACGTCACCCTGGTCACCGACGCCACGGCGGCCTTCACCGACGAGGCCCTGCACGCGGCCCACGCCATCAACGCGCCGACCTACGCCCACGCCATCCTGACGGCCGAGGCGGTGACGGCGGCGCTGGCGGGGACCTAGCGCTTCCTCGCGGCCACGCTGAACCGCGCGGGCGCCGGCGCGGCCTTGACCTGGCGAAGCTCGCCTGCCGCCTGGCGGACGATCTGCCAGCCGCCGTGCAGGGCCAGCGCGGCCATGACCGCGGCCACCAGCAGGTCGGGCCAGCGCGAGTTCGTGCCGAACACGCCCAGCGCCGCCAGCATCACCGCCACGTTGCCGATGGCGTCGTTGCGCGAGCAGATCCACACCGAGCGCATGTTGGCGTCGCCGGTGCGGAAGCCGAACAGCATGACCGCCACCACGACGTTGGCGATCAGGGCTGCGAGGCCCAGGGCGCCCATCACCGGCGCCTCGGGCGTGCGGCCCTCGAACACGCCCCACAGGGTGGCGCCGGCGACCCAGCCTCCGAAGGCCAGCATGGTCGCGCCCTTCAGCATCGCCGCCCGCGCCCGCCAGGCCAGGGCCATGCCGGCCACGCCCAGGCTGATGGCGTAGTTGGCCGCGTCGCCCAGGAAGTCGAGGCTGTCGGCCTGCAGCGCCGCCGACCCCGACAGGAGGCCCGCCGCGCCTTCGACCAGGAACATGCCGCCGTTGATCGCCAGGGCGATCCACAGCGCCAGGCGCCAGCGCCCCGACGGCGGCGGGGCCTCGGGCTTGCAAAGATCGTCGCCGCAGCAACCGGACATCTGGACCTCCATCAAGAAGGCCCCATCTCTGCACCCTGTAGTCGCTACAGGGTCAAGAGCCATGTCCGCCGTTTCGATGTCGACGCTTTCCATCGGAGATCTCGCCCGCCGCACCGGCGTGCCGGTCGAGACCATCCGCTACTACGAGCGCATGGGCCTGCTGCCCAAGCCCCCGCGCACCGAAGGCAACTACCGCGCCTACGAGGCGACGCACGAGCGGCGGCTGGCCTTCGTCAAGCGCTCGCGCGACCTGGGGTTCGGGCTCGACGCCGTCCGGGCGCTGCTGGACCTGGCCGACGGCGCCGACCGCCCCTGCGGCGAGGTCGACGCCCTGGCCCGCGACCAGCTGGCCGAGGTGGAGCGCAAGATCGCCGACCTTACGGCCATGCGGGCCGAGTTGCAGGACATGCTGGACCACTGCGGTCGCGACACGGTGGCCGACTGCCAGGTGCTGGGACGGCTGCGAGGGACCTGAACCCCGCCCCTGCGCGAATGACGGGACGCCGCATTGACTCCCCGGCGCCCCTCCGTATGTTCCGCGCCGTTCGAGTGACTGGCGTTGAAGGTGGGTGACCACCGGGGAGCTCGAGACGCATATGCCGCGCGCCTGGGCTCCTTTCTGACCGCAACCAGACCCGGAGTCCCCCGTGCCCGCCGCCCCCGACTATCCGTCCGCCCCCGATCTCGTCGCCCCCAAGCGCGCCCTGCTGTCCGTGTCCGACAAGACCGGCCTGGTCGAGGCGGCCAAGATCCTGCACGAGGCGGGCGTCGAGCTGGTCTCGACCGGCGGCACCAAGGCGGCCATCACCGCGGCCGGCCTGCCGGTGAAGGACGTGTCGGACCTGACCGGCTTCCCCGAAATGATGGACGGCCGGGTCAAGACCCTGCACCCCATCGTCCATGGTGGCCTCCTCGGCGTTAGGGATGCTCCCGAACATGCGAAAGCCATGGCCGACCACGGCATCGGCGGCATCGATATCCTCTATGTGAACCTCTATCCGTTCGAGGCCACCGTCGCGAAGGGCGGCTCCTACGAAGAGTGCGTCGAGAACATCGACATCGGCGGCCCGGCGATGATCCGCTCGGCGGCCAAGAACCACGGCTATGTCTCGGTCTGCACCGACCCCGCCGACCTTGGCGAAGTGCTGGAGGCCCTGAAGGCCGACGGCGGCACCTCGCTGGCCCTGCGCAAGACCCTGGCGGCCCGCGCCTACGCCCGCACGGCGGCCTATGACGCGGCGATCTCGGCCTGGTTCGCCGCTCAGTTGGGCCAGGATTTCCCGGCCCGCAAGTCGATCGCCGGCGAGCTGCGCCAGACCATGCGCTACGGCGAGAACCCGCACCAGAAGGCGGCCTTCTACACCTTCCCCAATCCCCGCGTCGGCGTGGCCACGGCCAGGCAGCTGCAGGGCAAGGAACTGTCCTACAACAACATCAACGACACCGACGCGGCCTTCGAGCTGATCGCCGAGTTCGACCCGGCCCAGGGTCCGGCCGTGGCCATCATCAAGCACGCCAACCCCTGCGGCGTGGCCCTGGGCGCCACCCAGCGCGAAGCCTATGAGCGGGCGCTGGCCTGCGACCCGACCTCGGCCTTCGGCGGCATCGTCGCCACCAACACCCGCCTGACCCGCGAGGCCGCCGAGGCCATGGTCGAGATCTTCACCGAGGTGGTGATCGCGCCGGAAGCCGATGACGACGCCGTCGCCGTCTTCGCCGCCAAGAAGAACCTGCGCCTGCTGGTCACGGGCGGCCTGCCCGACCCGCTGTCGACCGGCGACACCTTCAAGAGCGTGGCCGGCGGCTTCCTCGTGCAATCGCGCGACGACGCGCGGATCAAGGCCAGCGACCTGAAGATCGTCACCAAGCGCCAGCCGACCGACGAAGAGATCCGCGACATGCTGTTCGCCTTCCAGATCGGCAAGCACGTCAAGTCCAACGCCATCGTCTACGCCCGCGCGGGCCAGACCCTGGGCGTCGGCGCCGGCCAGATGAACCGCAAGGACAGCGCCCGCATCGCGGCGCTTCGCGCCGCCGACTTCGGTCTCGACCTGGCGGGCTGCGCCTGCGCCTCGGAAGCCTTCTTCCCGTTCGCCGACGGGCTCATTCAAGCCGCCGAGGCGGGCGCCACGGCGATCATCCAGCCGGGCGGCTCCATGCGCGACGCCGAAGTCATCGAGGCCGCCGACAAGCTTGGCCTCACTATGGCCTTCACCGGCGTGCGAGTGTTCCGCCACTAAGGATTGCGGGCGCTTCCGACGCTCCCCAAATCCGACTAGTCCGCCCGCTCCCCTTGGGGGCGGGCGGAAAATCAAGGACGGACGCGCATGGACAGCACAGCCTGGGGAGCCAAGGTCGTCTCCCGTTCGCAGGTGTTCAAGCCCGCCGGCCTGGGCCCCTTCCCCGTGGCGCTGATCCTGCACGGCTGCGGCGGCAAGACCCCGTTCCTTGAGACCTATGCCGAGGTCGCGGTGAAGGCCGGCTACGCGGCCGTGGTGCTCGACTCGTTCAAGCCGCGCGGCATGAGCACGCTGGACGGCAAGCTCTTCGTCTGCACCCTGATGACGCTGCACGGCGCCAAGCGGGCGGCCGATGTCTTCGGAACCCTGGCCTGGCTGAAGACCCAGAGCTGGGCGCGGGCCGACCAGGTGTTCCTGGCCGGCTGGAGCCACGGCGCCTGGACGATCATGGACGCCTACGCGGCCGGCACCTCGGCCCCCAGCGCCACCGGCCTGCCCGACGCCGACGCCGTCGCCCTGCGCAGGCAGGTGAAGGGCGCGCTGCTGGTCTATCCGTATGCGGCCTATCCCTCGATGACCAGCCGCCGGGGCTGGGGGCCGGGCGCGCCGCCGGTATGGTCGGTGCTGGGCCAGAAGGACGGGGTGGTCGGCTGGCGCTATCCCAAGAAGGCGCTGGACCGCCTGACCGCCGACGGCGTCAAGGTCGACCTCAAGCTCTACCCCGACGCCACCCACGCCTTCGACGACGACAAGGCCAACGACCCGCGGGCGATCTATCGGCCGGACCTGTTTCAGGACGTGCAGGACTATTTCGGCGCCGCGCTGAAGGCCGTCGCGCCGAAGCCCGGGCTGTTCGCGTAATTTCCCTCTCCCCTTGCGGGAGAGGGGGGCCTCCGAAGGAGGCCGGGCGAGGGGTCGCACCTACAGAAACGCCGCGACAGCCGATCGACTATCGCGGCGTTGAGATCTGAGAGACCCCTCATCCGTCGGCTTGCGCCGACACCTTCTCCCGCAAGGGGAGAAGGGTCTTCACGTTAGCGCTTGATCGACACCGACACGCCCACGAAGCGGGGCTCGCCGGCGATGAAGGTGGGGATGCCGAAGGCGTCGCCGGTGTTGCCGGCGTCCTTGATGTAGTCCTGCTCCAGCACGTTGGTGGCGAAGGCGCCGAAGGTCAGCGGGCTGTCCTTGGGCTGCCAGGTCAGGCGCAGGTTCAAGAGGCCGTAGGCCTTCTGCACCTCGTCCTGCACGGTGTCCTTGATGGCGCCGGTGGTGGTCTGCAGGGCCGCGATGTCGTTGTTGTTGTCGAAGAAGATCTTCGACTGCCAGGTGTAGGTCGGCAGGAAGGTGAAGCGGCCGGCCCGGGTGTCGCGCGAGACCTTCAGGCCGATCGAGGCCTGATGGTCGGGCGACAGGCGGAAGCGGTTGCCGTCGAACAGGCCGTTGCCGAACCGGGCGTGGCTGTAGCCGTAGGTCGAGAACAGCAGGATGTCCGGCGTGGCCTGGAAGTTCAGCTGGCCCTCGAAGCCGGTGGCCTTGGCCTCGCCGGCGTTGAGGACGATGGTCGCCCCGCCGCTGTCGCGCTGGCTGGTCTGGAAATTCTCGTAGTCGTAGCGGTAGAGGGCGCCTTCCAGCGTCAGGCGGCGGTCGAGCAGCGCGGTCTTGGCGCCCAGCTCGTAGGAGGTGACCTCCTCGGCGGCGATCTGCGTCAGGGTCGCGCCGGCCACGACCTTGGGCCGGCGGCCGGTCGAGATCGAGCCGTACACATTGGCGTTGTCGGCCACCTCGTAGCGGGCCACCAGGCGGTAGGTGACGCCGTTGTCGGTGAAGTCCTTGTAGCGGGTCGGGGTCGGCTGGACGACCAGGCCGCCCACGCGCCCGGTCTGGGCGAAGATGATCGCCGACGGGCTGCTGATCGTGGCGCCGTAGCCGCTGGTCTTGTCGTCGTAGGTGTAGCGCACGCCCGCCGCCAGCTCGAGCCGGTCGGTGGCCTTGAAGGTCACGTCGCCGAACACGTCGTAGGAGTTGGTCTCGCCGTAGTTGGTGAACTCTTCCAGGCGGCTCGACGGCAGGGCCGCGGGGGCGACGGCGTTGATCACCGGCAGCGACAGGCCATTGGGGCGCGGCAGGGCGCCGGTCAGGAACAGGCCCGCGATCTTCTCGTTGATGGCCATCGGCACGCGCTGGCTGCCGTCTTCCCAGAACCAGCTGACGCCGCCGAAGGCGCTGACGCGACCGCCGGCGTCGTAGTTGAGGCGCAGTTCCTGGCTGGCCGACTTGCCCTGCGCGTCCTCGGCGAAGGTCATCATCGGCAGCGAGAAGCCGTCCGGATCGAACACTTCCTCACCGGTGAAGTAGCGGTAGGCCGAGGTCGAGTTCAGGGTCAGGGCGTCGGTCAGCTTGTAGCTGGCCAGGCCCGTCAGGCTCCACAGGCGGCGGTTCAGGCCCAGGGCCTGATCGTTCTCAAAGCCGGCGACGGTCGACAGGGCCGCGCCCGAATTGCGGCCCAGGTCGCCGATCACCTTGCCGGTGGTCGGGTCGGTGGGGGCGTAGGTCAGCGACTTGAACGACGTGCCCGACGGCTTGTCCTGCTGGTAGTTGTAGAGCACGTCCAGGGCGAAGCGGTCGTTGGGCTTGTAGGCGATCGCGACGCGGGCGGCCTGGGTGTTGGTCGAGTTGAAGTCGTCGCCGCCCAGCAGGTTCTCGACATAGCCGTCGCGCTTCTTGCTGCGGGCCGACACCCGGACGGCCAGCACGTCGCTGACCGGCACGTTGATCATGCCTTCCAGCATGGCGTAGCCGTAGTCGCCGGCCTCGACCTTCAAGCTCGTGGCGAAGTCGGGCTTGGCCTTGGCTTGGATGATGTTGACCGCGCCGATCAGGGCGCCGCGGCCGTAGAGGGTCGATTGCGGGCCCTTGGCGATCTCGACCCGCTCCAGGTCGAACAGTTCGACGTAGGAGCCGCGCGACTTCGAGATCGACACGCCGTCCTGATAGACCGACACGCGCGGTTCGGTGGTGGCCTCGCCGCTGTCGGAGGTGATGCCGCGCATCACGAAGCCGGGGTTGTTGGGCGACTGGTTCTGCACGTCGAAGCCGGGCACGAACTGGCCCAGTTCCTCGAACTCCATCAGGCCCAGCGCCTCGAGGGTGTCGCCGGAATAGGCGGTCAGCGCGATCGGCACGTCCAGAACGCTCTGCTCGCGCTTCTGGGCGGTGACCACCACTTCCTGGACTTCGGTCGACGGCGGCGCGTCGGCGGCCAGCGCCTGGCCGGCGAGCGTCATGGCCAGCAGGCTGGCTCCGGCGAGCGAGGTGGTGCGGATGGCGCGCATGGACTATTCCCCTCCAACAACTGTACGAGCCCCCGCCCCTAGGGAGCGGTCGTGTCGTCTGCAAGACGGGGTTGTGAAGGAGCCGTGAAACGAGTGGCCGACGCCGAGGACGAAATCGAGGATCTGCTGGAGGCCGAAGACCCCGGCCAGGCGAGCGGCGAGCGGCGCCTTCAGGCCAGCCTCGACGGCGCGCTGGCGGGTCAGCGGCTCGACAAGGCCCTGGCCGTGCTGTTCGACGAGCTGTCGCGCGCCCGGCTCCAGGCCCTGATGGCCGAGGGACGGGTCTTCCGCCTCGATACCGCCGGCAAGCCGCAGGCGGTGACCAACGGCTCGGCCAAGGCCCAGGCCAGCGACTACCTGGTGGTCGAGCCGCCGCCCGCCCCGGCGATCCCCGAACCTGAAGCCATTCCCCTCAGCGTGCTCTACGAGGACGCCCACCTGATCGTGGTCGACAAGCCCGCCGGCATGGCCGCCCACCCGGCCCCCGGCTGCGAGACCGGCACCCTGGTCAACGCCCTGCTGCACCACTGCGGCGACAGCCTCTCGGGCGTCGGCGGCGTGGCGCGGCCAGGCATCGTCCACCGCCTCGACAAGGAAACCTCCGGCGTCATGGTCGCGGCCAAGAGCGACGCGGCCCATCGCGGCCTGTCGGCCCTGTTTTCCACCCACGACATCGACCGCGTGTACGTGGCCCTGGTGCGCGGCGCGCCGCACCCCTCGTCCGGCACGATCGAGACGCGGCTGGGCCGCTCGCCGCACGACCGCAAGAAGATGGCGGTGCTGAAGAGCGGCGGGCGCGAGGCGATCACCCACTACAAGGTCGAGCGCACCTTCGGCGGCGACACGGGCAAGCCGCTGGCCGCCCGCGTGTCCTGCAGGCTGGAGACGGGCCGCACCCACCAGATCCGCGTCCACATGGCCAGCAAGGGCTCGCCGTGCCTGGGCGATCCGGTCTACGGCGCCGGCGCCCCGGCCGCGCCGGTCAAGGCGGTGCTGGTCGAGGCCGGCTTTTCCCGTCAGGCCCTGCACGCGGCGGTGCTGGGCTTCGTCCACCCGGTGACGGGCGAGACCCTGCGCTTCGAGACTCCCCTGCCCCCCGACATGGCCGCGGTGCAGGCGGGGCTGGAGCGCCTGTGAACTTGCGCCCGCGAAACATTCGCGCCCTAATTCAGCTTCGCCGCCCGCGTATCGGTTGAGGGCTGGAGATCCGTCACATGCTGTTCGCCGCCCGCCTCGTTAAGACCCTGCCTCTCGGCCTGGCCCTGCTCGCAGCGCCCGTGCTGGCGCACGCCGCCGGCGCCGACGACGAGGTGGTGGCCACCGCCAAGGCGACGTCCAGCCCGGCCCAGGCCGAAGCCGCCCCCGCGCCGGCCGCACCCGCGGCCACCCGCCCGCTGACCACCCAGGAGCAGATCGACGCCTGGCTGAAGGCCGCGCCGGTCCGCACGACCAGCGAGGACGGCCCGCTGAACCTGTCGCGCGACGACGACGCCGGGCCGATCAAGCGCAAGGTCCACGGCAGCGTCGAGGTCGGGGTGGGCACCGGCGGCTATCGCCACGTGGCGGCCACCGCCCTGTTCCCGGTCGGCGAGACCGGCACCCTGGGCGTCGCCGTCGCCCAGACCGACTATGGCAAGAACGGCCGCTGGGCCTATGGCTACGACGGCCTCGGCTACGGGCCCGGCTATGGCGGCCTGGGGTACGGCGGCTATGGCTACGGCCCCTACGGCTTCGCCCGCGGCGGCAAGAGCCAGTCGATCGCCCTGTCGCTCGACATGTCGGGCCGCTCGTCGGCCGAGCGCTGCGTCGACGGCGTCCGCGCCGACGACGGCCGCTACGTCGAGCCGCTGTGGGCCACCCAGATGCGCGGCGCCCAGCGCCCCTGCGACATCGACGACCGCCCCTGACGAGACGATTCCGGCGTTCGCCGAAGCTTAACGGCTTGCCGTCATGGTGCCCGCAAACGGGGACCTTCAGGCGTAAGCATGCAGCCGGACATCACAGCGTACCACCACGCCGCCAGCGGGCGCGTGACCTATCTCGTCTCTGATCCGGCGACCCTGCTCTGCGCCATCGTCGATCCGGTGCTCGACTTCGACCCGGCCACCGGCGAGACCTCGACCGCCTTCGTCGACGCCATCATCGCCGACATTCGCGAGAAGGACCTCGGCCCGACCTGGATCCTCGAGACTGCGGTCCACACCGGCCACCTGTCGGCCGCCGGCCACCTGAAGTACGAGACCGGCGCCTCGGTCGCCATCGGCGCCCACGTGCTGGAAAGCCTGCAGCGCCTGGTTCCCGCGCTCGGCGCCGAGGGCGTCGACCTGGAAGGCTGGGACTTCGACAAGCTGGCCCGCGAGGACGACGAGCCGCTGATCATGGGCGGGATCGAGTTCCACCCCATCGCCCTTTCCGGCCGCCTGCCCGGCGCGGTGGCCTACAAAGCCGGCGACGTGGTCTTCGTCGGCGACGCCATCCTGCCCACCGGCCTGCCGGCCAGCGACGCGCCCGGCGCGGACGCCGCCGGCCTGTTCGCCGACGCCCGCCGCCTGCTCGGCCTGCCCGACGACGTTCGCATCCTGTCGAGCTGGGCCGGCGAGAATCCGGCCGCCGCCGACACCACCGTCGCCGCCCAAAAGGCCGCCAATCCCGACGCCGGCGACGCGGTGACGCAAGCCGACTTCGTCGCCCGCCGGGCCGGCGAAGCAGGCGAGCCCTCGGCCCTGACCCTGGCCGCTCTCGACGTGGCCGTGCGCTCGGGCAAGCTGCCCTCGCCCGACGAGAACGGCGTGCGCTTTCCGCCGCGGCACATTCGTTCTCTTTAAAAACGCACTTGCCACGACGGCCGCCGGCGCGCCTAATGCTTCGCACGTGAAGTATCAGGAGGCCCCGTCATGGCCGACGACCAGAGCGCCAATCTCAGCGCCGTCCAGGCCGGCAGCCTGCCCGATCACCTGGGCCTGCAATGGCAGGAGGCCAAGCCCGGCCTGGTGCGTGGCCGCTTCGACGTTGCACGCCACCACATGGCTCCCAACGGCTTCCTGCACGCCGCCGCGGTGATCGCGCTCGCCGACTCGGCCAGCGGCTACGGCTGCGTGGTTTCCCTGCCCGAGGGCGCGACCGGCTTCACCACCATCGAGCTGAAGTCGAACTTCCTGGGCACCGCCCGCGACGGCGGCGTGGCCTGCGAGGCCAGGCTCGTCCACGGCGGCCGCAACACCCAGGTCTGGGACGCCGTCGTCACCGCCGAAGGCACGGGAAAAACCATCGCGCTTTTCCGCTGCACCCAGATGATTTTGTACCCGAAGGCCTGAGCCGCGACGGAGGGTCGCGGCCCGCCGCACGAAAAGACGAAAAAGCGCATCATAGCCCCTTGCGCTCTTCCGGCGTCGCGGATAGGTATCCCGCCCTCACTCAAGACCGGCCAAAAGCTGGTCACGAAGACCCCCTGGAGAGGTGGCAGAGTGGTCGAATGTACCGCACTCGAAATGCGGCGTGCCTGGAAGGGCACCGTGGGTTCGAATCCCACCCTCTCCGCCATTACCCCCTGAAAAACTAGATCGACCACAAGCTTACGCGACGAGCAGCCCCGGCTGCTGCGCGCGACTTGGCCTCGACTAGTATCGAGGGCCGCCCGAGGGAGCTTTGCCCTCCGCCCAAGCCTGGGCGAAGGCGTTGCTGTCTTCCATTTGCTCGCCCAGCACGCCCAGCCAGCCACCGGTCCAGGTCTCGAACGCCGGCGAACCGCTGGGCGTCCGCAATTTCTCCGGCAAGGTACGGATCATATAGATGGGGTTCTGGCCGAGCGCATGCTCCTGGCCCAGCACCTGGAACGCCCCGCCGTCCAGGACGAATATCGTATGGCCGCCGCGCGCGAGATTGACGCGATCGAACCGCTTGTCCTTCAGGGCCTCGGCGGCTTGGAACAGGACGCGAAAAAGGTCTACGGGCGCGGCCTCTTCGACGGACCACAGATCCAGCGTCAGGATGCTCGGCGACACGGCGTAGGCGCGATACGCCACGAGCGTCAGGCCCTTGTTGCGGTCGTCCTGACCGATCGCCGAGGCCACAGGCGCCGCGACGAGCGCGTTGAACGACAGAACCACGATCACCACGGCCGCGCCGATGAGCGCAAGAAGCTTGGTCTTCAAAGCTGGAGTTCCGGGCATCGCCGCCTTGCCGCATTCGTCCGCTCGCCCCCACAGCGCGGATCACGGCTCAGCTTATGACTCCGCTCCAAGCGTGGCCAGATGCGCAATCCAAGATCGAGCCAGGAGCAAAGGTCTCGCCGCGCTGGAAATCCAGCTGGGGCGAAAATCCTCGCTAGCCCCGCCGCGTGCTCTCGCGCTCGACCAGCCGGGAGGGCACGACGCGCGCCACGCAGGTCGCGCCGGCTTCGAGGTCGAGCAGCTCCATCGCCGTGGCCACGTGGGCCTCGATGTCCTGGTCGAAGGAGGTCAGGCGGTAGGGCGCCCATTGGGCCATGTCGAGATTGTCGTAGCCGATCACCAGCACGTCGCCCGGCGGCGTCAGGCAGAAGTCCTCGCGCAGCACGTCGATGACGCCGAAGGCCGCCAGGTCGTTGGCGCAGAACAGGGCGTCGGGGCGCTCGGCGCCGGCGAACAGGTCGCGCGCGGCCCGGGCGCCGCTGGCGTGGTCGTAGCCGCCGCCCGCCCGCATCGCCGGCGGCAGCCCCAGCGCTTCCAGGCCGTGGGCGAAGCCGGCCTCGCGGGCGACCTGGGCCGGGCTGTCGGCGGGCCCCGCCACGAAGCCGAAGCGCGTCCCGCCCCGCTCGTACAGCAGCCGCGCAGCCGCCGCGCCGGCGGCGAAGTTGTCGGACGACACCGAACGGATCCAGTCGCCCGCCAGGTCCGAATTCAGGGTGACGATCGGAATGCGCAGTTTCGACAGCTGGTCGGCGGCGTCCTGCGAGGTGAGCGCCAGGGCCGAGACCACGGCGTCGACGCGATATCCCGCCAGCTGGTCGACCACCCCGTCGAGGATGCGGTCGCTTTCCACCCGCACCAGCATCATCTGCAGGCCGCGCGCGGTCAGCGCCTTGGAGAACGCCTCCAGGGTCATGGCGAAGTAGGGATTGTAGAAGCCGCCCACCACGACGGCGACGATGCCCGAGCGGTTGGTCTGCAGGATCTTGGGCAGCAGGTTGGGCCGATAGCCCAGGGCCTCGGCCGCCTCCAGGATTTTGGCGCGCGTCGCCTGCGCGATCCGGGCGCCCGGCGTGAAGGCGCGCGACACCGCCGACTGCGACACTCCCGCCGCCCTGGCCACGTCGGTCGACGACGGCGGTCGCCAGTTTCCGCTCATGCGGCGATCCCTCGCACCCTTTTCCCCTCCGCTCGCTCTTTAAAGGGTTGCGCGCCGGCTGGCGAGTGAATAGCTATGCACACATTCGACCAACCGCAGCGCGGCTCCTAACCGCGCGCCGTCCCGCCGGGCTCTCGCGCCTGGGCGGGCGCAGGCGCGTGCGCGACCGGCCTCGCCGCTATTCGTTCAAGCAAGGTCCGCCATGAGCGTCCCCGCCCGCAGCGCCCCCTCCGCCGCGCTCGTCCAACTGGCCCTGGCCCTGGGCGGCTTCGCCATCGGCACCACCGAGTTCGCCTCGATGAGCCTGCTGCCCGATTTCGCCCGCACCCTGGGCGTCGACGAGCCGACGGCCGGCCACGCCATCAGCGCCTATGCGCTGGGCGTCGTCGTCGGCGCGCCGGTGATCGCGGTGCTGGCGGCCAGGATCGCCCGCCGCACCCTGCTGGTCGGCCTGATGGTGCTGTTCGCCATCGGCAACGGCCTGTCGGCGCTGTCGCCCACCTTCGAGACCATGGTCGTCTTCCGCTTCCTCAGCGGCCTGCCGCACGGGGCCTATTTCGGCGTCGCGGCCCTGGTCGCCGCCTCGCTGGCGCCGCCCGACAAGCGGGCCTCGGCCGTGGCGCGGGTGATGATCGGCCTGACGGTGGCCACCATCGTCGGCGTGCCGCTGGCCAACGCGGTGGGCCAGTGGATCGGCTGGCGCTGGGGCTTCGTCATCGTCTCCATCCTGGCGACCCTGACGGCCGTCTCAGTGTTCCTGCTGGCCCCGCGCGAGCCCGCGCCCAAGGACGCCAGCCCCCTGCGCGAGCTGTCGGCCCTGGCCAGCCGCCGCGTGTGGCTGACGCTCGGCATCGGCGCCATCGGCTTTGGCGGCATGTTCGCGGTCTACACCTATCTGGCCTCGACCCTGATCGAGGTCACCCACGCCTCGCCCGCCGCCCTGCCCGGCGTGCTGATGGTGTTCGGCCTGGGCATGACCGCCGGCACCCTGGTCTGCGCCTGGGCCGCCGACCGCGCCCTGATGCCGGCCGTCGGCGCCATCCTCTTGTGGAGCGCCGCCTCGCTGGCGCTCTATCCGCTGGCCGTCGGCAGCCTGTGGACCCTGGTCCCGGTGGTGTTCCTGATCGGCTGCGGCGGCGGCCTGGGCGCGGCCCTGCAGACCCGCCTGATGGACGTGGCCGGCGAGGCCCAGACCCTGGCGGCGGCGCTGAACCATTCGGCCTTCAACACCGCCAACGCGCTTGGTCCCTGGCTGGCCGGCATGGCGGTGGCCGCCGGCATGGGCTGGCGCTCGACCGGCTGGGTCGGCTGCGCCCTGGCGTTCGGCGGCTTCGTGATCTGGGCGATCGCCGTCTGGGACGACCGCCGCGAGCGGGCCTTGGCGGCGGCCTAAGGGCCGGCCGGCTTCGGCGCCGGGGTCCCGGGGCGATAGGGCCAAACCTTGCGGCGGTCCGACTTCAGGACGCGGTCCTCGTACAGGGCCTCGGACTGGTCGACACCGGTGATGAAGACCTCGGGACCGCCGTACAGCAGCACCCGAAAGCGCTCGCCGACGTCGAGGAACTCCATATCGCACGAGGTCTCGGCCCCGACCTTGTATTCGGCAAGAGCGGTTCCACGCAGGACGCGTTCGGCGCGGATCACCGCCGGCCGCCCCTCACCACCGTAGGGAACCACCACCTCGCCGTCGACGATGGCGACGGCCGCCTCCACCCGTTGGCGCGCTTCGCGCATCTTCGTGGCGTAGGAACGATCGGCCGGCATGACCACGGCGCAGGCCTGCGCCTGCCCGACGATCGCCGCGCCGGCGATCGTCACCATGGCCGCCATCATCCATCCGCGCATGTCCGCCCCCCTCTAGACGCCGCGCATCTTGCACGACGCCAGGAAGCGGCCAAGCCGGTTCAGGCGACCGGCTGCTCCGCCGCCAGCACCAGCGCCACAGCCTCGGCCCTT
>NZ_JAAKGT010000002.1 GCF_011043625.1 Caulobacter sp. 602-2 | reverse complement strand
TGTTCTGTATCCAATCGTGCTGTCTCAGCGGCGTATTGCAACGGTCCCCCCGTGGGGGAGGCGGCCGTAGGCCGGAGGGGGGCTGTTTTCAGCTTCCGCGGAGCTGGCCGACTTTGCGGTTACTCCCCCCACCGATCGCTTTGCGATCGCCTCCCCCACAGGGGGAGGTTCCTGAAGCACGCCCACTTTCTCCGCACCCCCTAGCGGCGGTCAAAACCTCCCGCTAGGGTCCGCGACCTCGAAACGAACCGCTCGAAAAGAGTAGCGACGATGAAACGCCTTCTCCTCGCAACCGCGCTGATCGCCGCGCCGATGATCGCGCAGGCCGCGGATGCGCCCAAGATCGATCCCGCCCGCCTGTCGCAGCACATCAAGGTGCTGTCCTCCGACGAGTTCGAGGGCCGCGGCCCCGCCACCGAAGGCGAGAAGAAGACCGTCGCCTACATCACCGAGCAGATGAAGGCGATCGGCCTGGAGCCGGCCGGCGACCTGCAGACCGACGGCAAGCGCGCCTGGACCCAGGACGTGCCGCTGGCCAAGTTCGAGATCGCCGGGCCGGTCAGCGCCCACATCATGGCCGGTCCCAACCACGTCATGCTGAGCCAGGGCGAGCAGATCGCCATCCGCGCGGCGATGACCAATGTCGACAAGGTGTCGATCAAGGACGCCCCGCTGGTCTTCGTCGGCTACGGCGTCAAGGCGCCCGAGCGCAACTGGGACGACTTCAAGGGCGTGGACCTGAAGGGCAAGATCGCCGTCGTCCTGATCAACGACCCTGACTTCGAAAGCGGGCCCGATACCAAGAATGGGGGCGACTTCGGCGGCAAGGCCATGACCTATTACGGCCGCTGGACCTACAAGTACGAAGAGGCCGCCCGCCAGGGCGCGGCCGGCCTGCTGATCATCCACGAGACCGCCCCGGCCTCCTACGGCTGGGCGACGGTGAAGAACTCCAACACCAACACGATGTTCGACATCGTCCGCAAGGACCCCTCCAAGAGCCACCCGGCCCTGGAAGGCTGGATCCAGCGCGACCTGGCCGTCGACCTCTTCAAGAAGGCCGGCCTCGACTTCGAGACCCTGAAGAAAGAGGCCCAGACCCGCGGCTTCAAGCCGGTGGACCTGAAGGCGACCTTCTCGGCCGACTACGCGGTCAAGCACGAGGTCATCGTCTCCAAGAACATCGCCGGCCGCGTGAAGGGCACGAAGTATCCGGACGAGACCATCATCTACAGCGGCCACTGGGACCACCTGGGCGTGGGCCTGCCGGACGCCAAGGGCGACAAGATCTACAACGGCGCCGTCGACAACGCCGACGGCATCGCCGCCCTGCTTGAGCTGGGCCGCGCCTTCAAGGCTGCGCCGGCGCCGCAGCGCTCGGTGATGTTCCTGGCCGTGACCGCCGAGGAAAAGGGCCTGCTGGGCTCGGAGTACTACGCCGCCAACCCGCTGTTCCCGCTGGCCAAGACGGTCGCCGACCTCAACATCGACGCCCTGTCGGCCGCCGGCCCGGCCAAGGACGTGACCACCTCGGGCGACGGCAAGGTCGATTTGCAGGACATGCTGGTGGCCAAGGTCAAGGAAGAGGGCCGCTACTTCACGCCCGATCCGGTGCCGCAGGCGGGCCACTTCTACCGCTCGGACCACTTCCCGTTCGCCAAGCGCGGCGTGCCTGCGATCTCGGTCGGCTCGGGCAACGACCTGGTGAAGGGCGGCAAGGAAGCCGGCGAGAAGGCCGAGGCCGAGTACAACGCCAACCGCTACCACCAGCCGGCCGACGAATGGTCGGCGGACTGGGACCTGTCGGGCCAGGCCATGGACATCGGCCTGTTCTACAAGGTCGGCGCCGACCTCGCCAACTCGCGCACCTGGCCCGAATGGCAGGCCGGTTCGGAGTTCAAGGACCTGCGCGACAAGACCAAGGCCGACCGGAAGTAAGAGCCGGATACCGCGCTCCCCTCAGCCGTCATCCCGGCCGGAGCGCAGCGTAGAGCCGGGACCCAGGGGCCGTGCGCACCGCCTCTGGGTCCCGGATAGCGCCTGCGGCGCTTCCGGGATGACGACCCCTTTTTACGAATACCCCCGCAACATGACCGCCTCCGTCTTCGACCTCTTCAAGCTGGGCGTCGGCCCTTCCAGCAGCCACACCATGGGCCCGATGACCGCGGGGGTGATGTTCGTCGAGCGGCTGCGCGCCGCCGGCCGGCTGGCCCTGGTCGCCCGGGTCGAGACCCGCCTCTACGCCTCGCTGGCCCTGACCGGCAAAGGCCACGCCACCGACCGCGCCGTGATCCTTGGCCTGATGGGCTTTGCGCCGGCGCAGCTGGATCCCGACGCCGGCGAGGCCGCGCTCGCTGAAACCAAGGCCACGCAATGGATGATGCTGGGCGGCGAGGTCGGCATCGGCTTCGACGAGGCCCGCGACATCGTCTTCGCCGGCCACGAGCGCCTGCCCCAGCATCCCAACGCCCTGACCTTCACGGCCTTCGACGCCGAAGGCGGCGTGCTGGCCGAGCGCACCTATTTCTCGATCGGCGGCGGCTTCGTGCGCGACGAGAGCGAGATGGGCCGCAACGCGCCGCCGGAAGAAGGCCCGCCGATCCCGTTCCCGTTCGAAAGCTCGGCCGACCTCCTGGAGCGCGCCGAGCAGGCGGGCCTGACCATCGCCCAGGTGATGGCCGCCAACGAGCTGGCCAGGATGAGCGAGGGCGAGATGAACGCCGGCCTCGACCGCATCTTCGGGGCCATGGAGGCCTGCATCGACCGCGGCATGCGCGAGGACGGGATCCTGCCCGGCGGCCTGTCGGTCAAGCGCCGGGCCCGCCAGATCCACCAGACCATCCTGGGCCGGATGGAGCGCCAGATGAGCGATCCGCTGGCGGCCATGGACTTCGTCAACCTGTGGGCCATGGCGGTCAACGAGGAGAACGCCGCCGGCGGCCGCGTCGTGACCGCCCCCACCAACGGCGCCGCGGGCCTGGTGCCGGCCGTGCTGCGGTTCTTCGTCCGCTTCCACAAGGGAACGCCCGAGCAGATCCGCATCTTCCTGCTGACGGCGGCGGCGATCGGCGCGCTCTACAAGCGCAACGCCTCGATCTCGGGAGCCGAGGTCGGCTGCCAGGGCGAGGTGGGCGTGGCCTGCTCG
The DNA here is from genome assembly GCF_011043625.1 of Caulobacter sp. 602-2. Taxonomy (GTDB): domain Bacteria; phylum Pseudomonadota; class Alphaproteobacteria; order Caulobacterales; family Caulobacteraceae; genus Caulobacter. The sequence goes on along the minus strand of NZ_JAAKGT010000002.1, from coordinate 781,689 downwards.
ATGGCGGCCGGCGGCCTCTGCGCCGCCCTGGGCGGCACCAACGCCCAGATCGAGAACGCCGCCGAGATCGGCATGGAGCACAATCTGGGCCTGACCTGCGACCCGATCGGCGGCCTGGTGCAGATCCCCTGCATCGAGCGCAACGCCATGGGGGCCATCAAGGCCATCGACGCCGCGCGCCTGGCCCTGCTGGGCGACGGCCAGCATTCGGTTTCGCTCGACAAGGTCATCGCCACGATGAAGCGCACCGGCGAGGACATGAACGAGATCTACAAGGAAACCTCGCTGGGCGGCCTGGCCGTGGGCCTGTCGGTCAACCGCGTGGAGTGCTGAGGACTAGACCAGCCGCTCCAGCCCGGCCCGGGCCGCCTTCAGGAACACGCTGGGCAGGGCGGTCAGGCCCTCGTGCGGGGTCCAGACGAAGTCGCCGGCGACATCGGCCTCGGCGACCATCACCCGCAGGGTCAGCGAGAAGTGGGTGAAGACGTGCTCCACCGCTCCCAGGTCGCGCCAGGGGGCCAGGATCGGGGCGGCGCGGGCGGCTTCGTCGTCCGTCCACGGGCGATCTCGCCAGTCGGAGGTCGGCAGGCCCAGCATGCCGCCCAGCAGGCCCTTGTCGGGGCGCCGCACCAGCGCCGTCTCGCCCCGGCGGCTGACCACATAGGCCACGCCGTGGCGGCGGGGGCGGTCGGCCTTACGGGTCTTGCGGGGATAGGTTTCCGGCGCGCCCTTGGCCCTGGCCTCGCAGAAGGTCTCCACCGGGCAGCGGTCGCACAGCGGGGCCTTGGGCTTGCAGACCGTGGCCCCCAGGTCCATCAGCGCCTGGGCCCAGTCGCCGGGGCGCTCGCCCGTGACCAGCAGGCCGGCCAGGCGCTTCAGTTCCGGCTTGGCGTCGGGCACGGGGGCCTCGACCGCGAACAGCCGCGCCATCACCCGCTCGACATTGCCGTCGACCACGTTGGCCGGCCGGTCGAAGGCGATCGCCGCCACGGCCGCGGCGGTGTAGGCGCCCACGCCCGGCAGGGCCAGCAGGCCCGCCTCGGTGTCGGGGAACTCGCCGCTGTGCTGGCTGGCGACCGCGCGGGCGCAGGCCAGCAGGTTGCGGGCGCGGGCGTAGTAGCCAAGGCCCGCCCAGGCGGCCATCAGCTCGCCGTCCTGCTCGGCAGCCAGGGCCTCGACCGTGGGCCAGCGCTGGGTGAAGGCCAGGAAGTAGGGCGTGGCGTGCGGCACGGTGGTCTGCTGCAGCATCACCTCCGACAGCCACACCCGGTAGGGATCGCTGCGCAGGCCCATGGCGCCGGCGGCGGGGCCGGTTCGCCACGGCAGCACCCGCGCCTCGCGGTCGTACCAGGAAAGCAATGCGGAGCGGATCGCGGCGACGTCGGTCATTGTCCGCCTCCTATCGCAAATCCGCGCGCGATAGGGGAGAGGCATGCTAGCATGACGCCGCAATGTATCGCCGCACGCTGCCCACGGCCGACGAGGCCCTGAAGATCCTGTCGCGCCGCCGCACCCGGCCGCCGATGCGCGTGCCCCCGCCGGCCGGCAAGAGCCTGGCCAAGTTCATCCGCGAACTCGACAAGAAGCACGGCCAGGGCCCCGGCGCGCTGCAGGCCCGCTGGAAGGAGATCGTCGGCGAGAGCCTGGCCCGCCGCACCGAGCCGGTCCGCATCATCAAGAGCCGCACCGGCGAGGGCGGCACGCTGGAACTGCGCGTCGACGGCCCGGTGGCCTCGCTGATCCAGCACCAGGTCCCGCAGATCACCCAGCGCCTCGACCTGCTGCTGGGCAAGGGCGCGGTCACCCGGCTGCGGATCGTCCAGGGCCCCGTGCGCGTCGCCGCGGCGGCCGCCTCGGCCCCGCCGCGTCCGCGCCGCCGCCCGCCGCTCGACGCGGCCAAGGAGCGCGACCTGGCCGCCGGCCTGTCGGACCAGCCCGACGGCCCGCTGAAGGAGGCCCTGCTGAAACTCGGCCGGGGCGTCCTGCGCAACGAAAGTTGACAACCTTCGCGGGTTGCCGCTGATGCGCGAAAGCCTCATCCGCGCCATTTTCTGGCTGCTAGAGAATCGCGCTTAACTTCACTGTTCACGTTCGAGGAAGACCCGACCATGCGCTCGCCCCTTCGCCGGATCCTGCTCGCCGCGACCCTGGTCGCCAGCGTCGCCGGCCTGTCCGCCTGCAACAAGACGGGTTCGACGGTCACCGCCGACGACATGAGCCTGGGCAACCCCAACGCCAAGGTCACGGTCATCGAGTACGCCTCGGCCAGTTGCGTCCACTGCGCCCGCTGGAACGAGGAAGTCTTCCCGGCCTTCAAGCAGAAGTACATCGACACCGGCAAGGTGAACTACGTCTACCGCGAGTTCCTGACCGCCCCGCCGCAGGTGGCCGCCGCCTCGTTCCTGCTGGCCCGCTGCGCCGGCAAGGACAAGTACTTCTCGGTGCTGGATTCGGTGTACCGCTCGCAGGAAGAGATGTTCTCGACCGGCGACTATCGCGGCGTGCTGCTGCGCATCGCCCAGTCGTCGGGCCTGAACGAGCAGCAGTTCGACGCCTGCGTCAGCGACGAGAAGGCCCTCAAGGCCCTCAACGACCGCATCGAGCGCTACTCCAAGGAAACCGACATCAAGGGCACCCCGACCTTCGTCATCAACGGCAAGAAGCTGAACGAAGACGGCGGCGAGGCCCCGCTGGCCCAGCTGGACGCCGCCATCGCCGCGGCGAGCAAGTAGGCATGACCCTGGACCGGCGCGCGCTGATCGTATCGGGCCTGGCGGCCGCGACCGCCATGCCTGCGCTGGCGCGCGCCGCGCCCTTGCCGGCCCAGCCTGGCGACCACGTGCTGGGCTCGGCCAAGGCCAAGGTGCAGATCGTCGAGTACGCCTCGATGAGCTGCGGCCACTGCGCCCACACGGCCATGGAGGTCATGCCGGCGATCAAGAAGCGCTACATCGACACGGGCAAGGCCCGGCTGGTGTTCCGCGAGTTCCTGACCCCGCCCTACGACCTGGCCGGCGCCGGCTTCCTGCTGGCCAACCGCGTGCCGCCGGCCCGCTATTTCGAGGCCGTCGACGCGATCTTCGTGGCCCAGAAGACCATGTACCAGACCGGCGACTACTGGGGCGGCCTGCTGGGCGTGGCCAAGCGCTTCGGCCTGACCGAGGCCCAGCTGGAAGCCACGCTGAACGACAAGGCCGCCCTGGCCGCCCTCAACGCCCGCGTCGAGGCCGCCGCCAAGCGCGACAAGATCGAGGGCACGCCGACCTTCTTCGTCAACGGCGCCGAACTGGTCGGCGACGTCACGGTGGAAGACCTGGCCCAAGCCATCGACAAGGCCCTTAAGGCCTAGAGGGCGGGCGCGGCCGTGCAGTTCCAGCGCCTGCGCCTGTCCGGCTTCAAGTCCTTCGTCGAGCCGACGGAGTTCCGGATCGAGCCTGGCCTGACGGGCATCGTCGGGCCCAACGGCTGCGGCAAGTCCAACCTGCTGGAAGCCCTGCGCTGGGTGATGGGGGCCAACTCGGCCAAGGCCATGCGGGCCGGCGGCATGGACGACGTGATCTTCGCCGGCAGCGGCAATCGTCCGCCGCGCAACCACGCCGACGTCACCCTGACCATCGACAACGCCGACCGCACCGCGCCGGCCGCGTTCAACGACGATCCGGTGCTGGAGGTCGTGCGCCGCATCGATCGCGGGGCCGGCTCGACCTACCGCATCAACGGCCGCGAGGTGCGGGCCCGCGACGTTCAGCTCTTGTTCGCCGACGCCTCGACGGGGGCCAATTCGCCGGCCCTGGTGCGCCAGGGCCAGATCAGCGAACTGATCGGCGCCAAGCCGCAGAACCGCCGACGCATCCTGGAAGAGGCCGCCGGGGTGTCGGGCCTGCACACCCGCCGCCACGAAGCCGAGCTGCGCCTGCGCGCCGCCGAGAGCAATCTGGCCCGCCTGGAAGACGTCGCCCGCGAGCTGGAAACCGCGCTGAACCGTCTCAAGCGCGAGGCCCGCCAGGCCGAGAAGTACAAGCGCCTGTCGGCCGAGATCCGCGCCGTGCAGGGCGCGGTGCTGTTCGCCCGCTGGACCGAGGCCCGCGACACGCTCGAGCGCACCCAGTCCGAGGCCACCCAGTCGGCCCGCGACGTCGAGGAGACGGCCCGCGCCGCCGCCGCCGGCCAGGGCGCGATCGTCACCGCCGAAGCCGCCATGCCGCCGCTGCGCGAAGAGGCGGCCATCGCCCAGGCGGTGCTGGGCCAGCTGGCGATCCAGAAGGACCGCGCCGAGCGAGACGCCCAGGCGGCCGCCGCCGAGTTCCAGCGCCTGTCGGGCGATCTTTCCCGCATCGACGACGACCGCGCTCGCGAGCGGCAGGCGGCCGAGGACGCCGGGCGTTCGCTGGCCCGCATCGAGCCGGAACTGGCCGAGGTGCGCGGCCTGATCGCCGCCGCGCCCGAACGCGGCCCCGAGCTGGAGACCGCCGCCAAGGCCGCCGAGGCCGCCCGCGCCGAGGCGGACACCGCCGTCGAGCGCCTGGCCGCCCAGTCGGCGGCGGAAGAGGCCCGCGCCCGCGCCGCGGCCCAGCGGCTGGCCGAGGCCGAAAGCCGCCTGGCCCGCACCGTCCGCGCGCTGGACCAGGCCAAGGCCGAGCGCGCCGCCGTCGGTCCTGCGGTCGACCCGGCCGCCGCCGAGGCCCGGCAGCGCTTCGCCAACGCCGAGGCCCAGCTGGCCGCCGCCCGCGCCGCCCTGGAGGCCGCCGAGGCCGAACGCACCAGCGCCGCCCAGGCCGAGGGCGCGGCCCGCGACCAGGCCCGCAAGGTCGAGGACCAGCTTGGCCGCCTGCGCACCGAGGCGCGGGGCCTGGCCCAGCTGACCGCCCCGCGCGCCAAGAGCGGCTTCTCGCCCGCCCTCGACGCGGTGACCCCCGACAAGGGCTATGGCGCGGCCCTGGCCGCCGCCCTGGGCGACGACCTGGAAGCCGCCCTCGACGCCCGCGCGCCGTCGCACTGGGCCGGCGCCGAAGCCCCCGCGACGTCGTGGCCCGAGGGCGTCCAGCCGCTGGCCCCGCTGGTCAAGGCTCCGCCCGAGCTGGCCGCGCGCCTGGCCATGGTGGGTCTGGTCGACCGCGCCGACGCCGCGCGCCTGGCCAAGGATCTTCCGGTCGGCGCGCGCCTGGTCTCGAAGGAAGGCGACCTGTGGCGTTGGGACGGCTTCGTCGCCAAGGCCGACGCCCCCAAGCCCGCGGCCGTCCGCCTGGAGCAGCGCACGCGCCTGGCCGAGGTCGAGGCCGAGATCGACCAGGTCGCGCCCGGGGCCGAGGCCGCCAGCGCCGCCCTCAAGACGGCTGCCGATCGCCTGCGCGCCGCCGAAGACGCCCTGCGCGACAAGCGCCGGGGCCCGCCCGACGCCGAGCGCCTGCTGAACGGGGCTCGCGAGACCGTGGCCCGCTTCGAGCGCGAGGCCGCCCAGCGCGAGGCCCGCGCCCAGTCGCTGGACGACACCATCGCCCGCTTCGAGGCCGAGCGCGCCGAGGCCGACGAGGCCCTCGCGACCGTTCGCGCCGAGCACGAGGCCGCCGGTTCGGTCGGCGACCTGGTCCCGCAGCTGCAGGCCGCCCGCCAGGCCGCCGCCGCCGCGCGCGAGGCCGCCTCGGCCGCCCGTTCGGCGCTCGACCTTGAAAACCGCGAGCGCGCCGGCCGCCAGCGCCGGCTCGAAAGCCTGGAGCGCGACCTCGGCGACTGGACCCGCCGCCGCGACGCCGCCGCCAAGCGCGCCGAGGCCCTGGAGGCCGACCGCGTCAAGGCCGCCGCGGCTCTGGAGGCCGCCCGCGCCGCCCCGGCCGAACTGGAAGAGAAGCTGCTGGTCCTGGTCGACCAGTTCGACGCCGCCGAGCAGCGCCGGGCCAAGGCCAGCGACGCCCTGGAGGCGGCCGAGACCGCCCGCATCACCGCCGACCGCACCGCCCGCGCCGCCGACCAGGCCGCCGGCGAGGCCCGCGAGCGCCGCGCCGCCCTGGTGGCGCGCCTGGACGCCGCCCGCGAGCGCTTCGCCGAGATCGCCTCGAACATCCGCGAGAGCGCTCGCATGGAGCCCGAGGCGCTGGGCCGTCACCTGGCCGGCGAGGCCGTGGCTGTTCCCAAGGACGCCGCCGGGGTCGAGGCCCACCTTTTTGCTCTCGAACGGGAGCGGGATGCGATCGGCCCGGTGAACCTGCGCGCCGAGGAAGAGGCCCAGGAATATGCCGGCCGCCTGGAGACCATGCGCATCGAGCGCGCCGACCTGTCGGGCGCGGTGGCCAAGCTGCGCGACGGCATCGAGGAACTGAACGCCGAGGGCCGCGAGCGCCTGCTGGCGGCCTTCGACGTGATCAACAACCACTTCCAGACCCTGTTCCAGGCGCTGTTCGGCGGCGGCCAGGCCGAGCTGCGGCTGATCGAGAGCGACGATCCGCTGGAAGCCGGCCTGGAAATCTTCGCCTGCCCGCCCGGCAAGCGCCTGGCCAGCATGAGCCTGATGAGCGGGGGCGAGCAGGCCCTGACCGCAAGCGCCCTGATCTTCGGGGTGTTCCTGGCCAATCCGGCCCCGATCTGCGTGCTGGACGAAGTGGACGCGCCGCTGGATGACGCCAATGTCGACCGCTACTGCAACATGCTCGACGAGATGCGCCGCCGCACCCTGACGCGCTTCATCGCCATCACCCACAACCCGGTGACCATGAGCCGCATGGACCGTCTGTTCGGCGTGACCATGTCCGAGCGCGGCGTCAGCCAGCTGGTCAGCGTGGACCTGTCGACCGCCGAGGAACTGGTGGCGGCGCAGTAGGCCCCCTCAGTCGGCTTCGCCGACAGCTCCCCCAGAGGGGGAGCATCTGGGCGCCAAGATCCTCCCCCTCTGGGGGAGGTGGCCCGAAGGGCCGGAGGGGGTCTTCAGCCTCCCAGCAGCCCAATCACCGCCTGCCGCAGCGGATTGCTCGGATCTGCCAGCAGCTTCACGGCCATGGCGCACGAGATCGTCACCAGCAGCGGCCGGATCAGTCGCGCGCCGAAGCGCACGGCCAGCCGCGAGCCGAGCTGCGCGCCCAGGAAGGCCCCGACGGCCATGGCCAGGCCGATGGGCCAGATCACCGCGCCCTTGAGGATGAACAGCGCCAGGGCGCCGACGTTGCTGGCGGCGTTGGCCAGCTTGGTGTGGGCGGTGGCCTTGAGCACGCCGTAGCCGAGCAGGGTGACGATGGCGACCATGTAGAAGGCGCCCGCGCCGGGCCCGAAGATGCCGTCATAGAAGCCGACGATCGGCGCGATGAAGCCTGCGAAGGCCGGCAGGGCCAGGCGGGCGGGGCCGTCCTCGGCCTTCAGGGCCTTGGACAGGCCGAAATAGACGGCGATGACGATCAGCAGCACTGGCACGAGGCCAGCCAGGAATTTCGGCGAAAGCAGGCTGGCGCACAGGGCGCCGGCGATCCCCGCCAGGCCCGCGGCCAGGCCGATCGGCCAGGCGGTCTTCCAGTCGATCAGGCCGCGCTTGGCGAAGGCCCGCGTGGCCGAGACCGAACCGAACGTGCTCTGCAGCTTGCTGGTGCCCAGCGCCGCGATCGGCGACAGGCCCGACAGCAGCAGCGCCGGCAGGGTGATCAGGCCGCCGCCGCCGGCAATGGCGTCCAGGGTTCCGGCCACGAAGGCCACGCCGAACAGGATGACGAGCAGCTGGACGCTCAGATGTTCCATGGCAGGGCCCTACAAACGCGAAAAGCCGCCCGGGGCCGGGCGGCGGCAGGCGGCGGGTGAAGGAAGGGGAGGCGGCCATGGCGCGTCTCCCCATCATTCGATCAGCCGATCAGGTGGGCCCACTGGTGGGCGCGCGAGGCCTTGCTGTTGCGGCCTAGGGCCTTCAGCTCTTCGCGGGCCGCGGCCTTTTCTTCCTTGCGGACGCGTTGCTCGGCGACTTCGGCGGCCTTGCGTTCCTTACGCTCGGCGCGCTTGACGGCCATCAGTTCTTCCTGACGGGCGACGGCTTCGAGGCGGGCGACTTCCTTGGCTTCGGCGCGGGCGGCGCGGACGGCTTCCAGTTCGGCGGCGCGCTGCTCGTCGCGCTTGTCGAAATCGGGGTCCTGAACGGTGGCCTTCGGCTTGAACTTGGCCAGCATCGCCTTCTTGGCTTCTTGCTGAGCGGTGATGCGATCGGCGAATCCGGTGTTCTTCAGATAGGACATGAAACTTCGTGCTGTTGGAGAGGCGCGTCTCTAAACCCCAAAACGCTCCAAAAAGCAATTGGAGGGGCCGCATTCGCCGACGGACGGAATGTCGCGCGCGAGCGACCGGCCGTCTGAAAGACCCGGATTCCGTGGTCAGGCTGACCCTGCGGAAATTCCCTCGCGAAAACAGCGCCTTGCGTAGTTTCTCCACAATCTTGACGCACCGCAGCGCGCCCTATAGGTTCCGCCGCGATCAAGCCGGCCGAAAAAGCGCCTTCTTCAGGCGCGTCTGCGGGCGCTTTCGGACCTGACCGCTTCCCATGCCCAAGGCCGACGAACCGAACGACAAGGCTTTTCAAAGCCTCGACGCTCGGCTCGACGCTTTCGAGGCGCGGAAGGCGGCGGAAAAGCCCGTCAAGGCGGCGGGCGAGAAGGCATCCCAGGACGGCTATCGCCTCCTGGCGGATTTGATCGGGGGCGTTCTGGTGGGGCTCGGCTTCGGCTGGCTGCTCGACCATTACGTCGGCACGGGGCCTTGGGGGATGGTCGGCGGTCTGCTGATCGGCACGGGTCTCGCGATATTCTCCGTCGTCCGCAAGGCGACGAAACTGAGCGCGCAGGCGTCCAAGGCGAAGGCCGAGGATGTAGACAACGGGGACGGGCCAACCGCCCCCAAGCAGAAGAGAGACTAGGGCCGATGGCCGATCCGATGCACCAGTTCCAGATCCAGAAGATCGTGGAACTGCCGACCGTGACCGTTCCGGGCCTGGGCGCTATCGACCTGTCGATCACCAACTCGGTGTTCGCGATGCTGCTGGCCGCGACCCTGATCGTGGTGTTCTACGCCGCCGCCGCCCGCAAGGCCGTGGTGCCGGGCCGACTGCAGACCGTGGGCGAGATGCTCTACGGGCTCGTCGACGGATTGGCCGAGTCGATCATCGGCCACGACGGCAAGAAGTTCCTGCCCTTCGTCTTCACCCTGTTCGCGTTCGTGCTGTTCATGAACCTGCAGGGCATGTTCCTGGTGTTCACCGCCACCTCGCAGCTGGCCGTGACCCTGACCCTGGGCATCATGGTCATCCTGACGGTGATCGGCGTCGGCTTCGCCAAGAACGGCATCAAGTTCTTCAAGCTGTTCGCCCCGTCGGGCGTGCCGTGGCCGCTGTACTTCCTGCTGGTGCCGATCGAGATCCTCTCGTTCCTGATCCGTCCGATCACCCTTGGCCTTCGTCTGTTCGGCAACATGCTGGGCGGCCACGTGGTTCTGAAGATCTTCGCCGGCTTCGTCGTCGCCCTGGGCGGCCTCGGCGTCCTGGGCTGGGCCGGCGCGGCCCTGGCCCTGTCCTCCGTCATCGCCCTGACGGCCCTCGAGTTCATGGTGGCCTTCCTTCAGGCCTTCGTGTTCGCGGTGCTCACCTGCGTCTATCTCAACGACGTCGTGCACCTCGACAGCCACTGATCACCCTTTTCTCTTCAACCTATCTCTGAATTCTCAAGGAGCCTCACAATGGAAGCGGAAGCCGCTAAGTACATCGGCGCTGGCCTGGCCATGCTCGGCATGATCGGCGCGGGCGTCGGCCTGGGCGTCATGTTCGGCAACTATTTCCAAGGCGCGCTGCGCAACCCGACCGCGGCCGCTCAAGAGCGTCCGATGCTGTTCCTGGGCATGGCGCTGACGGAAGCCCTGGGCATCTTCGCCCTGGTCATCGCCTTCCTGATCCTCTTCTCGTAATCCCCAGAGCGCGGCGAGGGCCGGCCTACGGCCCCCGCCGCGCTTTGATCTTCTAGAACCGAGCCTGCCCGTCCGCATCGGTCGGCAGGCGTTAGCTGAGAGGCGCCCTCGCCCATGGCGACGGAAAATCACGGCACGGTCGAGACGACTGAAGCCCCTGCGCACGAGAGCGGCGGTCTTCCGCAGCTCCAGTTCGAGCACTGGGGTGGTCAGATCGTCTGGCTGCTGCTCATCTTCGCCGTTCTCTACGTCGTGCTGTCGAAGGGCCTGCTGCCCCGCGTCAGCGGCGCGATCGATGAACGCGGCGCCAAGATCGCCGGCGACATCGCCGACGCCCGTCGTCTGAAGGACGAAGCCGAGGTCCAGGCCCGCGCGGCCGCGGCCGAGGTCGCCGAGGCTCGCGCCAAGGCCCAGAAGACCGCTGCGGACGCCAAGGCCAAGGCTTCGGCGCAAGCCGCCGAGCGTCAGGCCAAGGAAGAAGCCGTGCTGGCCGAAAAGCTGGCCGCGGCCGAAGCCTCGATCACCACCGCCCGCGACGAGGCCATGAGCCACGTCCGCACGGTGGCCGAGGAGACGGCCGGCGCCATCGTCGAGAAGCTGACGGGCAAGACGGCTTCGGCCGCCGAGCTCAAAGCGGCTCTGGCCTAAGGAGTAGCCGATCATGGAACACCAATCCCTGTTCAGCTTCTCCAACCCGGAATTCTGGGTTCTGGCGGCCCTGGTGATCTTCTTCGGCCTGCTGGTCGTGCTGAAGGTCCTGCCGGGCGCGCTGTTCGGCGCCCTGGACGGCTATGCGGCCAAGATCCAGGCCGAACTCGACGAAGCCCAGAAGCTCCGTGAGGAGGCGCAAGCCCTGCTCGCCGAGGTCAAGGCCCAGCGCGAGGAAGCCGAGCGCCAGGCTTCGGCCATGCTCGAGGCGGCCACGGCGGACGCGATCCGCCTGGAAGCCGAGGCCAAGGAGAAGCTCGAGGAGCAGATCAAGCGCCGCGCCGAAATGGCCGAGCGCAAGATCGCCCAGGCCGAGGCCCAGGCCGCCGCGGACGTCAAGGCCGCGGCCGTCGACCTCGCCGCCCAGGCGGCCGAAGCGGTCCTGCTGGCCCGCGTCGCGACCGGCTCGGACCCGCTGGTCGATGCGGCCATCGGCCAGATCGGCGGCAAGCTGCAGTAGTCCTCACCGGACGGCTGAAAGATCGAAAGGCGCGGCTCGCAAGGGCCGCGCCTTTTTCTTTGGCCGGCGCCGGCGCGCAATCTTCGAGGGTGAGCGTGATTGAGCTTATCCAGGATTGTGTCGGCCGCCCTCGTCTGGGCAGATGGCGGTGACAATGGAGGGCTCATTGCGCCTTTGTGCTCCAACGATCGCCGTCGTGATGCTGGCCCTCGCCATGGCCGCGGGGCGGCCCGTGCTCGCCCAGCCGTCGGCGGGGGGCGGTCTGGCCGACGGCCGGGCGGTCCATGTGTTCGGCGACCTCCTGCTCGACTACAAGGTCAAGGCCGAGATCGGCACGGCCCCGAGGGGCGCGCCCCTGACCGACTGCTCCAACGCCGAGCTGTTCTGCTCGCGCGGCAAAGTGTTCCGCTTCGTGCTGCCCAAGGCTTGTGTCGCGGCCGACAAGGCCAGGCCCGGCGACGTCTGGACGCTGGGCGACATCAGCACGACGGTGCTCGGCCGCCGGACCGTCGCCGTGTCGTCGCACGACACGCCCGGACCCCGCCTGCTGCTCGGCGATGTGAAGCGGCCAAACGTCGTGTTCGAGTACGTGCCCGCGGCCGGGATCGTCGGCGTCTATGTCGACCTGGTCGACGGGCGCGACCTAGTGGCGGCCGCCAAGGGGGCCGAGGGCGAGCGGTTCTCGCAGATGGCGGGCCGCACCGACTACCGGCCGCGCAAAAGCTTCGACAGCCTGGGCGCCTGCGTTCCCTGATCAGGCCGTCCTGCGCCGCACCCAGCCGCGCACGGCCTTCCTGCCGCGCTTGAGCACCCGCCAGCCCGGCCGGCGCAGGAACAGCTTCTCCGACCGCAAGAGCTGCTGCCAGGCCACCAGCAGGATCTCCGGCTCGCGGCGCATCAGGCGGCGGATGGGGAAGATCAGCTTGGGGTGACGGCGCTGCCAGCGGATGAAGCGGCGCTTGGCCTGGAAGGAATTGCGCAGCACCACCATCAGCCCGATCACCAGCAGCGGCAGGCCCACATGGCCGGGCAGGGGCGTCAGCACCGCGCCGGCCAGCAGGATCAGGACGCCCAGGGCGATCAGCGCCAGCCTGGCCACGCGGGCGAAGGTTTCGCGCACGACGAAGGCCAGCCGGCGGCGACGGAGGCTGGAAAGACGGCGAACGACCCTGGGGTCGCGCCGGGTCATCTGGAGAGGCTCACAGGGCCCCTAGACCGCGCGCTGGCCCCGGCGCTTGAGCGCCTTGCGCCAGCGCTTGGCCACGCGCCAGCGGCGCGGGATGACCAGCTTCTCGATCCGCAGGGCCTGCTGCCAGGCGACCAGCACCACCTCGGGCTCGCGGCGCAGCAGGCGGCGCAGCGGGAACACCAGCTTGGGGTGGGCGTGCTGGAAGCGGACGAACTGCTTGCGGGCCTTGAACGAGTTGCGCAGCACCAGCATCAGGCCGATGACCGTCAGCGGCACGCCCATCGGGCCGGGCAGGGGCGCGATCAGAAAGCCCGCGGCGATGAACACCAGGCCCAGAGCCACGAGCAGGCCGCGAATGATCCGGCCGAGAAGCTCGCGGGCGAGTTCGTCGGCGGCGGAGAGGCGCACGGGCGGCATGGCGATAGCGAGGTTCATGGGGGGCTGAACGGGGCTTGTGGTCCGCCGGTTTCCGGAAAAAGACCGGCCCCCTCGTCTCACAAGCTGCATATGGAAACGGGGCGCCCTTCCGTAAAGGCGCCCCGTTCCGCATTCGTGCTGCTGTTGCAGCTATTCCGCGGCGAGTGGCGCGGGGGCCACAGGTTTCCACTTCAACTTCGGCTTACGGGCCGCCAGCGTCTCGTCCAGGCGCTTGAGCGGCGCCAGGTGCGGGGCGTTCTTGAAGCGGGCCGTCTCGCCGGCCTTGGCGGCCTGGGCCAGCAGGCGCAGGGCGTCGACGAAGCGGTCGAGCTCGGCCTTCGACTCCGTCTCGGTCGGCTCGATCAGCATCGCGCCATGCACCACCAGCGGGAAGTACATGGTCATCGGGTGGAAGCCCTCGTCGATCATCGCCTTGGCGAAGTCGAGCGTGGTCACGCCGGTGTCTTCCAGCCAGGCGTCGTCGAACAGCGCCTCGTGCATGCACGGGCCTTCGGGGAAGGCCGGGCTCATCAGGTCGCTCAGACGGGCCTTGATGTAGTTGGCGTTCAGCACGGCGTCCTCGGCCACCTGCTTCAGGCCGTCGGCGCCGTGGCTGAGCATGTAGGCGTAGGCGCGCACGTACATGCCCATCTGGCCGTGGAAGGCGCTCATCCGGCCGAAGGCCTGGGCGGCGACGCCTTCGGCTTCCTCGACCAGCTTGTAGCCGCTGTCGTCATGCACCACCCACGGGGTGGGGGCGAACGGGGCGAGGGCTTCCGACAGCACCACCGGACCCGCGCCCGGACCGCCGCCGCCGTGGGGCGTCGAGAAGGTCTTGTGCAGGTTGATGTGCATGGCGTCGACGCCCAGGTCGCCCGGGCGCACCCGGCCGACGATGGCGTTGAAGTTGGCGCCGTCGCAATAGAAGTACGCGCCCGCCGCGTGGGTCAGGCGGGCGATCTCGACGACGTCACGCTCGAACAGGCCGCAGGTGTTGGGGTTGGTGACCATGATCGCGGCCACGTGGTCGCCGAGCTTGGCTTCCAGGTCGGCGAGATCGACGCGGCCGTCGTCGGTCTGGGCGATTTCCACGACCGTGTAGCCGCAGAAGGCCGCCGTGGCCGGGTTGGTGCCGTGGGCGCTGGTCGGGGCCAGCACGGTCTTGCGGTGGCCGTTCCCGGCCGCCTCGTGGGCGGCGCGGATGGCCAGCAGGCCGCACAGCTCGCCGTGGGCGCCGGCCTTCGGCGACAGGGCGACGGCGGGCATGCCCGTCAGGGTCTTCAGCCAGTGGGCCAGGCGGTCCATCAGCTCGATCGCGCCCTGCACCGTCGACTGCGGCTGCAGCGGGTGGATGTCCGACAGGCCCGGCAGGCGCGCCATCTTCTCGTTCAGGCGCGGGTTGTGCTTCATCGTGCACGAGCCCAGCGGATAGAGCGCCAGATCGATGGCGTGGTTCTTCTGGCTCAGGCGCACGTAGTGGCGCACGGCTTCCGGCTCCGACAGGCCCGGCAGGCCGATCGGCTCGTCGCGGGTCAGGCCGGCCAGGGCGCCGTCGGCGGGAACCGCGTCCGGCAGGTCGACGCCGGTCTTGCTCCAGCCGCCCAGTTCGAAGATCAGCGGCTCGTCCTGCAGCAGGCCGCGGCCGCCCGACAGCGAGGCGAAGCCCGTGTCATCGTTGGAAGCTTCGGGACGGGTGGGACGTCCGACATTGTTCATGCTCATTGGACGGCTCCGGCCAGCAGCTTGGCGAAGAAGGTGATGTCGGTGTCGAGCGTGGTCTCGGTCGTGGCGACCAGCAGCACGTCGTCCAGGCCAGAGCCCGGCTCCAGGCGCGAATAGGGCACGCCGGCGATGACGCCGTGGGCGGCCAGGGTCTCGACGACCTCGGCGGCGTCCTTGGGCAGGCGCACGGCGAACTCGTTGAAGAACCGGGGCGTCAGGATCTCGACGCCCGGGATGGCCGCCAGGGCCTTGGCGGTCGCCAACGCCTTCTGGTGGTTCAGCGAGGCCAGCTGGCGCAGGCCCTGCTCGCCCAAGAGGCTCATGTGGATCGAGAAGGCCAGGGCGCACAGGCCGCTGTTGGTGCAGATGTTGGACGTGGCCTTGTCGCGGCGGATGTGCTGCTCGCGGGTCGACAGCGTCAGCACGAAGCCGCGCTTGCCGTCGGCGTCGACCGTTTCACCGCAAAGACGGCCGGGGGCCTGGCGGACGAACTTTTCGCGGCAGGCGAAGAGGCCGACGTAAGGACCGCCGAAGTTCAGGCCGTTGCCGATCGACTGGCCCTCGGCCACGGCGATGTCGGCGCCCATGGCGCCCGGCGACTTCAGCAGGCCGTACGAGACGGCTTCGGTGGTGACCACGATCAGCAGGGCGCCGGCGGCGTGGGCCGCCTCGGCTATCTTGGAAACGTCGGTGGCCGTGCCGAACACGTTGGGGGTCTGCACCACGACGCAGGCGGTGTCGGCGTCGATGGCGGCGATCACCGCGTCCTCGGCGTCGATGGCGGCCGGCAGGCGGAGGGTGGCCACGCCGGCGGCGTGGGCCAGGGTCTCGACCGCGCCGACATAGTGCGGGTGGACGCCGCCCGACAGCACGGCCTTGTTCTTGCGGGTGACGCGCTGGGCCATCATCACGGCCTCGGCCGTGGCGGTCGAACCGTCATAGAGCGAGGCGTTGGCCACATCCATGCCGGTCAGGGCGGCGACCTGGCTCTGGAACTCGAACAGCACCTGCAGCGTGCCCTGGGCGATTTCCGGCTGGTAGGGCGTGTAGCTGGTCAGGAATTCCGACCGCTGGATGATGTGGTCCACCGTGGCCGGCACGTGGTGGCGATAGGCCCCGGCCCCGACGAAGAACGGCCCCTCGGCGGCCGAGCGGTTGCGGCGCGACAGGCGCAGCATCTCGCGCTCGACTTCAAGCTCGCCGGCGTGATGGGGCAGGTCCACAGGCTCGCTGCGGCGGGCGACGGCCGGCACGTCGACGAACAGGTCGTCGATCGAGCCCGCGCCGATCACGCCGAGCATGTCGGCGCGGTCTTCGGGGGTCAGGGGGAGGTAGCGCATGGGGAGAAGCACCTAGGATTTGTCATCCCGACCGAAGCGCCGGGATCTCCGGCGCCCGGTGGGCGAGATCCCGGATCGACGCTTCGCGCCGTCCGGGATGACACGAGAAAAGCGGCTTAGAGCGTCGCCAGGAACGCCTCGTAGGCGTCGCGGTCCATCAGGGCGTCGACCTCGGCCGGGTTGGACAGCTTCAGCTTGGCGAACCAGCCGCCGGCTTCCGGCGCGGCGTTGACGGTTTCCGGCGCATCGCCCAGTTCGGCGTTGGCTTCCACGACCTCGCCCGACACCGGGGCGTAGACGTCCGAGGCGGCCTTGACGCTCTCGACGACGGCCAGGCCTTCGCCCTGAGCCACGGTCTTGCCGACTTCCGGCACCTCGACGAACACCACGTCGCCCAGTTGCTCGGCGGCGTAGGCGGTGATGCCGACGGTGGCGATGTCGCCTTCGACGGCGACCCATTCATGGTCTTTGGTAAAGCGCATCTCTCGGCCCTTGATCAGAGTTTGCGGACGTAACGGGTGGGAACGAACGGGGAGGCGACGACCTCTGCGGCCGCCGGCTTGCCCCGGACGATGACTTTCAGCGTCGCGCCGATCACGGCGAAGGCCGGAGGCACGAAACCGATGGCGATGGCGCCGCCGAAGCTGGGGCCGAAGCCGCCGCTGGTGACCTTGCCGATGACGTTTCCGTCAGCGTCGGCGATGTCGGCGCCTTCGCGGGCCGGGGCGCCTTCCAGCACCTTCAGGTTCACGCGGACGCGGGCCAGCTCGCCGGCCAGCTCCTTGGCGATGCGGTCAGCGCCCAGATAGTCGCCGGCCTCGCGGCGGCTCTTGCCGACGGCGAAGTTCAGGCCCGCCTCGATCGGCGAGACCGTCTCGTCCAGGTCGTGGCCGTAGAGCGGCAGGCCCGCTTCCAGGCGCAGGCTGTCGCGGGCGCCCAGGCCGATCGGCTTGACGCGCTCGTCTTCCAGCAGGGTGTTCCAGATGCGGGCGGCGTCCGAGGCCGGCACCGAGATCTCGTAGCCGTCCTCGCCGGTGTAGCCCGAGCGCGAGATGATGGCGGGAACGCCGAAGGCGGTCAGGGCCTTGGCGTCCATGAACACCATGGTCGCGGCTTCCGGCACGTGGGCGGCCAGCACGGCGGCGGCTTCCGGGCCTTGCAGCGCCAGCAGGGCGCGGTCTTCCAGGCGCTCCACCGTGGCTTCGCCGGCCAGGGTCTCGGCGATGATCTTGTAGTCGTTGTCCTTGCAGGCGCCGTTCACGACGACGAACAAACCATCGTCGTCGGGACGGGCGGTCATCAAGTCGTCGATGATCCCGCCCTGCGCGTTCAGCAGCACGCCGTAGCGCTGCTTGCCGGCCTTCAGGCCCTGGTAGTCGGCCGAGACCACCTTTTCGAAGCTCTTGGCGGGGTTCTCGCCGCGCAGGCGGGCCTGGCCCATGTGCGAGACGTCGAACAGGCCCGCGTGCTCGCGGGTCCACAGGTGCTCTTTCAGCACGCCGTCCTTGTACTGCACGGGCATGGCATAGCCCGCGAACGGAACCATGCGGGCGCCGGCCGCCACGTGGGCGTCGAACAGCGGGGTCTTCTTGAGATCGTCGGTGGACACGCGGCGGGGCTCCGAAACGGGGTCGGCGACGGTTCCGGCTCTCGCCGGTTGGTCGCGCCCCCGCTGTCCCTTTGGCCTGAGAGATTCCGGCCTCTCCTGAAGAGAAGCCTTGCTCCTTCGGCGAGCCGCCCTTTCGGGAGGCTTCTTTCCAGCGTTCCTAAACCCGCGCGGTCCTTTTGCCTGAGCGTTTCCGGGGCGGTTGCGCCTTCGGCCTCGGGACACGAATCCCGACGTCTCCCGCGAGGGTCAGGCGGTCAATGAGCGAGGGCGGGGAGCGAGTCAAGCGCGGCCGAGGTCTTGGCGGGCGGGGATCCGGCGACGCCCGGATTCGAGGCGCGAGACCAACCCTCGATCGTCATCCCGGGCGGAGGCGCGAATGCGCCGCAGACCCGGGACCCAGGGGCGACCGCATTGCGCCGGCCCCTGGGTCCCGGCTCTCCGCTTCGCTGCGGCCGGGATGACGAGGTTTAGAGTGCGCGGGAGAAGGCTGGCCCTCAGCCCTTCTTCACCGCGCCGCCCTGGCCGACGAAGCCCAGCATCAGGAACTGCAGCGTGGCGCCCATGGCCACGCCCAGCAGGGTGACGCCCAGCCAGGCGGCCGGTCCGGGCGTCGGGCCCATGCCCGCGCTCGCCGTCCACAGATAGACGCCCCAGACGAGGGCGGCCCCGGCCACGGGGCCGATGAAGGCGAGGTTGGCTTTGTCGCCCAGCCGACGGCGGCCGATGATCACCAGCACCGCGCAGCCGACGATCTGCACCAGCGGGCCGACCAGGTTCAGCGGAAAGCCGGCCTTGTCGGGCAGGGCCGAGGTGCACAGCATGGTCAGCACGATGGCCAGGCAGCCGATCGTCCAGTAGCGGCGAACGCCGATGGGGCCTTCCTTCACTTGAAGGCGATCAGGCGTGGGGCATGGCCGCGCGCACCTGGGCGCGCAGCACGTCGATGGGGGCCAGGCCCGCGTCGGTCTTGAAGTGCCAGTAGGTCCAGCCGTTGCAGGCCGGGGCCGACTGCACCATGGCGCCGATCTTGTGGATCGAGCCGGTCAGGTCGCCGACCGCGATCGAGCCGTCGGGGCGCACCTTGGCCGCGTGGGCGCCCTTGGCGCAGTACAGCGTGTCGCCCGGATGCAGCAGGCCGTTCTCGACGATCACGCCGAACGGCACGCGCGGCTCGGCGCGCTTGGAGCCGGTCATCTCCAGGTCCTGCGGCGCGATCGGCGTCACCTGGGCGATGCGGGTCTTGGCGTGCTCGACATATTCGGCCTCGCGCTCGATGCCGATGAACTTACGGCCCAGGCGCTTGGCGGCCGCGCCCGTGGTGCCCACGCCGAAGAACGGATCCAGGATCACGTCGCCCGGCTTGGTGGTCGACAGGATCACCCGGTAGAGCAGGGCTTCGGGCTTCTGGGTCGGGTGGGCCTTCGCCCCATCGGCGCCCTTGATGCGCTCCTCGCCGGTGCACAGCGGGATGGTCCAGTCCGAGCGCATCTGCACCTCGTCATTGGCCATCTTCAGGGCGTCGTAGTTGAAGGTGTAGCGCTTGGCGTTCTGGCTCTTGGAGGCCCAGATCAGGGTCTCGTGGGCGTTGGCGAAGCGGGTGCCCTTGAAGTTGGGCATCGGGTTGGTCTTGCGCCAGATGACGTCGTTGAGGATCCAGAAGCCCAGGTCCTGCACCGCCACGCCGACGCGGAAGATGTTGTGATAGCTGCCGATCACCCAGATCGCGCCGTCGTCCTTGAGCACGCGGCGGGCGGCCTTCAGCCACTCGCGGGTGAACTTGTCGTAGGCGGCGAAGCTCTCGAACTGGTCCCAGTGGTCGTCGACCGCGTCGACCTTGGAATTGTCCGGGCGCAGCAGGTCGCCGCCGAGTTGAAGGTTGTAGGGCGGGTCGGCGAAGATCAGGTCGACCGACTTCTCGGGCAGGGCGTTCATCGCCTCGATGCAATCGCCCTGAATGATGGTTTCCGGCCCGAACGCCATGTCCGCTTCCTTGCAAAACACCCAACGGAATCATGGAGTCCCGTGGTTACCCGGGAATGAACGGTCATGGTTAGCCACTGGTTAATCGCGATTCGAAAAACGGTTAACAGTGCTTGATGTTCTGTAAATGTTCTCTATCGTGGACTCGACCGGGGCGCGAAGCGTCCGGCCGCTTCGACGAGTTTGGGGGACGTGAGGGGGCATGGCGCTGATCCGCGGGTTCATCGCGTCCAGCCTCGACGGCCGCGTCGCCGACGCCGCCGGCGGCGTCGAATGGCTGGCGCCGTTCCGGAAGGTGGATCCCGGCTACGGCGCCTTCATCGACCTGGTGGGCACGGTGGTCATGGGCCGGTCGACCTATGATCAGATCCCCAGCCTCGGCATGGGCTGGCCCTATGCCGGCAAGCGCGGCTTCGTCGTCACCTCGCGGCGGGGCGATCCGGTGCAGCGCGGAGTGAGGTTCTGGCGCGAGGGCCTGCCGGCCCTGGTCGCCCGCCTGCGCGACCTCGACGACGGCGACGCCTGGGTGGTGGGCGGCGCGGGGCTCCTGGCCGCCTTCGCCGAGGAAGGCGCGCTGGACCGCCTGTCGCTGCTGATCGCCCCGGTGCTGCTGGGCGAGGGGCGGCCGCTGTTTCCCGAACGCGGCGGCGCGCCCAGGGGTCTGGTCCTGCGCGGCGCGGCCTCGCTGGCCATGGGCGTGGTGCGGCTGGACTACGAGCTTCTGCCGCTCAAGGCCGCGCGCGGACGGGGACGGGGACGGGGACGGGCGGCGGCGTCGGACGGGGCCGAGGCGTGAGGGGGCGTTAGCTTGCGACCCATTGCGGAACGTCGGTCGATGGCGACAATGACGATATGCACAGCGCCACTGCCTACGAGCGTCGAGCGATCCTGACCATAGATCAGCTTCAGCGGCTGAGGGCTCAACTCGTCGACGAGGTCGGGAAGTATAGGGTCGCTATCCGAGGCTATTCGTCCCAAAAAATGGCGCAACATGGCGCCCCCTATTTGGCGCAGCTCGAAGCACGGGTTGCCGAGATTGACGCCCAGATCGCTAATCGAATGTAGGTCCGCAAGCCGCCTGGCTGACGTTCCAACCTCCGCCCCTGGCGGCTGGGCTCCACCTCCATCCTCGGCGCCAGCGCCAATTCCCGCTCTCGACCCTTCTTGGACCCTAAGAGCAGACGGGGCCTAGCTTGACTATGCGGCTAGCTCACCACGCAATGGGTAAGTCCCGTTTAGCGCTCGCGGAAAATCATGCCCAACCAACATGTCCTGCAACGCCTCATTGGCCTTCAGACCATTCTATCTGGCGTCCACCAGAGTGGTATCGGCCTTTCTTCGGCTACAATAGGTCAGGAGCGAGCAGCCTTCATCGACGAGTTTCTAGCGAAGGTATTGCCTCCGATTTATCGTTTCGGCACCGGAGACGCGACCGATGCAAGTGGGAAGCGAAGCGGCCAACTAGATGTAGTCGTAGAATACCCGTTCGCGCCATCGCTGCCGACGGTCGGCGCGGGACAAACCCGCCTCTATCTTGCCGAGAGCGCGGCAGCGGTCGTGGAAGTTAAGTCCAACCTGTCCAGTCAGTGGGGCGATGCCGTCAAAACGGCCAACGCTCTTGCCCCTCTTCAGAGGACTTTCGGTTCAACAATGTCCTTCGGCCCGGCACCAACTTCGCGCATCCCAGTTTTCGCCGTTGGCTACACCGGTTGGAAAAATATCGCACCTCTTCAAACTCACCTGATAAACGCTCCGAACCTCGATGGCGCACTAGTCATCGATAGTGGATTGTATGTCTCAAAGCGTGGATTAACCGCTACCGGACCGTGGGCGCTGTGGGGTCTGATCTGTGATCTTCATGCGATTACGAACTCCCTACAGAGCGCGTCGACCAATCCTCTTGCCTATGCAAGGTGACAAATCGATCAATCGCGTAAGGTCCGCTTCCCACCCTCAGCGGACGCCGGATTCTCCCCCTCTGGGGGAGCTGTCGCGGAGCGACTGAGGGGGTCTTACCGCCGCGTCGGTCCCCTCCGGCCCTTCGGGCCACCTCCCCCAGAGGGGGAGGATTCATGGCGGCGAACCACCCCAAGCGGTCATTCGCGCTGCTGCCTCACGGCGCCAGAACCACCCCGATGTTCGGCGCGGTTCCGCCGTCGACCTGGGCCAGGAAGGCCGCCTGCATCGCGGCCTGTCCCTGGGCGCGCTCCACCGTCAGCCAGCGCGGCGCGTCGGCGACGAACGGGGCCCAGGCCGCGCCGTAGCGGCTTTCGAACTCGCCCGGCGCCCAGTCCTGGCGGCGCTTGGCGATGCGGTCGGGCGCGAAGAAGAACACGGGCTTGGGGCCGGGCAGGCTTGCGCCGCCGCGTTCGGTCTCCCAGTGCGTGCCGCCGACCAGCAGCGAGAAGGCCAGGTCCTGGCCGAAGGTCTCATGCACGCTGCGCAGCACCGCCGCGTCGCCGGCGAAGTCGACGAACACCGCCGGCCGCTCGATCGGGACCGCGGGCAGGTCGGCATAGGTCACGACCTGGTCGTAGACCCCCAGGCCCTCGGCGAAGGCGACGTTGCGCGGCGAGGTCAGGCCCACGACCTTGGCGCCGCCGCGATGCTTGAGCAGGTGGGCCAGACCGATCGCCGTCTTGGCCGAGGCGCTGGACAGGATCACTGACCGGGCGCCGAACAAGGCGCTTTCGTCCAGGAAGTCCTCGATCAGGAACGAGGTGATGAACAGCGGCTGCAGCAGCGCCTTGTGCGCCTCCAGCCGTCCCTCGTCCCCTTCGCCGGCCCCCACGGCCTGGTACTGGTTGTAGACCGCCGCCAGGTGGGCGCGATGCGGCGAGGCGTCGGCGAAGCCGCCTCGCCCCAGCTTGGCCTGCACCGTCAGGTGCGTTGACATCGGCCAGTAGCCGTAGAACCGCTGGCCGACGGCGATGTCGGGATGGGCCGAGGCCTCCACCCGGGCGTGGCCCCAGACCGGCACGCGGCCGAAGCCCTCCGGCGCGGGGAAGAAGTCCCAGTAGCGCATGGCCTCGCCGAACACGGCGTAGGTGACGTTGTTGGCGGTCAGGGCGAAGCTCTCGATCGCCAGTCGCACCTGGCCGTCCT
Source organism: Caulobacter sp. 602-2 (assembly GCF_011043625.1). Classification (GTDB taxonomy): domain Bacteria; phylum Pseudomonadota; class Alphaproteobacteria; order Caulobacterales; family Caulobacteraceae; genus Caulobacter. The sequence continues at coordinate 759,247 of NZ_JAAKGT010000002.1, read as the reverse complement.
GCAACGGCGCCGGCTCGACCTCGCGCAACTCGGTGTTGCGCAGGTCGGACTTGGCGACCAGAAAGTCCCAGGCCATGGCGAGCCCTCCCTTGGATCGCGGGGAGTAGGCGCGCGGGCGCATTACAAGTCAAACGATTGTTTGAATGCTTGCCGCCCGCCGCGTCACCGGCGCATGGTCGCCGCCAATCATAACGCCGACAATGACGGAGGATGCGCCATGAGCCTCGCGGGCAAGACGCTGTTCATCACCGGGGCCAGCCGCGGCATCGGCCTGGCCATCGCGCTGCGGGCCGCGCGCGACGGGGCCAATATCGTGGTCGCCGCCAAGACCGCCGATCCCCACCCCAAGCTGCCGGGCACCATCTACACCGCCGCCGACGAGATCGCCGCGGCCGGCGGGACGGCTCTGCCGCTGGTGGTCGACGTGCGCGACGAGGCCAGCGTGCAATCGGCCGTCGACCAGGCCGTCGAGCGGTTCGGCGGCATCGACATTCTGGTCAACAACGCCTCGGCCATCTCGCTGACCGGCACGCTGTCGACCGACATGAAGCGCTACGACCTGATGCACCAGGTCAACACCCGCGGCACGTTCCTGACCTCCAAGGCCTGCATCCCGCACCTGAGGAAGTCGGCCAATCCGCACGTGCTGATGCTGTCGCCGCCGCTGGACATGTCGCCGCGCTGGTTCGGCGGCCACGTGGCCTACACGATGGCCAAGTTCGGCATGTCGATGTGCGTGCTGGGCATGGCCAAGGAGTTCGAGGCCGACGGGATCGCCTTCAACGCCCTGTGGCCGCGCACCGGCATCGCCACCGCCGCCATCCAGTTCGCCCTGACCGGCGAGGAGGGGCTCAAGCACTGCCGTACGCCGCAGATCATGGCCGACGCCGCCCACGCGATCTTCGAAAAGCCCTCGCGCGAGCTGACCGGCCAGTTCCTGATCGACGACACCTTCCTCTACGGCGAGGGCGTGCGCGACTTCGACCAGTACCGCGTCGATCCCACCGCCAGCCTGATGCCCGACTTCTTCGTGCCCGAAGACAGCGTCCCGCCGCCCGGGGTGGTGATCGGGTAGTCCTCGATTCACCTCTCCCATGGGGAGAGGAAGGGGCCCGCCGCGAAGCGGTGGGAAGGTGAGGGGACAGGACGATGGAGGGGGTAACCCCTCACCCTCCCACGCCTGCGGCGCGGGCCCCTCCCTCTCCCTTTGGGAGAGGTTTCACTTGGCCTTCTTCCGTCCCGCCACGGCCAGCGCCTTGTGGGCCCATTCGACCAGGAGGTCGGGGTCGTCCATGGCTTCGGCCGGGGCGCTCCAGTAGGCCATGGGCTTGCCTTCGCCGAAGGGGTCGAAGGCGTGGGCGCCGGCCGCCTCGAACTGGGGTTTGAGCTGGGCGTCGCCTTTCAGGTAGAGGGTGTCGTCGTCGAGGATCGCGAAGAACAGGCCATTGGCGTAGATCCCGACCCCGCCGAACATCCGCTTGGGCTTCAGCGCTCCCAGAGGGGCCAGTTGCTCGAGCACGAACTCCAGGAAGTCTTCCGAAACCGCCATGTCCGTCACCGTCCGTCCCGCCACGCCCGAAGATGCGGCTCTCATCCTGTCGTTCATCCGCGACCTGGCGGAGTACGAGAAGCTGCTGCACGAGGTGGAGGCCACGCAAACCCACATCGAGGCGGCGCTGTTTTGCGACGGGCCCAAGGCGTTCTGCGACATCGCCCTGATCGACGGCGAGCCGGTGGGCCTGGCCCTGTGGTTCTATAACTACTCGACCTTCGTGGGCCGGCACGGGATCTATCTGGAAGACCTGTTCGTGCGGCCGGCCGCACGCGGCCTGGGGGCGGGCAAGGCGCTGCTGGCCAACCTGGCGCGCCGCTGCGTCGCCGAGAACCTGGGCCGGCTGGAATGGGCCGTGCTCGACTGGAACGCGCCGTCGATCGCCTTCTATGACGGCCTGGGCGCGGCGGCGATGGACGAGTGGACCGTGCGGCGGATGACCGGGGATGCGCTGGCGAAGCTGGCGGCTGGTTGAGAGGCCTTGCGTCCTTCGAGGCCCGCTGCGCGGGCGCCTCAGGATGAGGAATTCAGCGCGATGAGCTCCTCATCCTGAGGTGCGAGCCGAAAAGGCGAGCCTCGAAGGACGCACCGCCCCTATTCCAGTCGGTCGGCCTTGCGCAGCGCCGGGAACAGCCAGGCCCACAGGCCGGTGACGCCGATGGCCCCCAGGCCCCCGAACACCGCCGCGCCGACGGGGCCGAGCAGCCAGGCCACCGCGCCGCTCTCGACCTCGCCCAGCTCGTTCGACGCGCTGATGAACACGCCCGAGACGGCCGAGACCCGGCCGCGCATGGCGTCGGGGGTGACCAGCTGCACCAGGGTCTGGCGCACATAGACCGACAGCATGTCGGCCCCGCCCAGCACCGCCAGGGCCGCCACCGACAGCCAGACGAGGTTCGACAGGCCGAAGACGACCGTGGCCGCGCCGAACACCGCCACGCCCGCGAACATGATGCGGCCGGCGTGGCGGCGGATCGGGTTGCTGGCCAGGTAGATCGCCACGACCGTCGCGCCGATGGCCGGCGAGGCGCGCAGCAGGCCAAAACCGCCGGGGCCGATGTGCAGCACGTCGCGGGCGAAGACGGGCAGCAGGGCCGTGGCCCCGCCCAGGATCACCGCGAACAGGTCCAGCGAGATCGAGCCGAAGACGATCTTGTTGTTCCACACATAGGCCAGCCCCTCCTTGATCAGTTCCAGGCGCGAGCCGGGTTGGGCCACGGGCGTGGTCGACTTCCTGATCGCCGCCAGCAGGACCTGGCCGACGAGGTAAAGCGCCGCCGCCCCGCCGAAGGCCAGGCCCGCCGAGTGGACCAGCAAGAGGCCGCCCAGCGCCGGGCCGGCGATCGAGGCGCTCTGCCAGGCCAGCGAGTTCCAGGCGATGGCGCGCGGCAGCAGCGGGCGCGGCACCAGCATCGGCCCCATGGCGCTGACGGCCGGCGACATGAAGGCCCGGCTGGCCCCGAAGAACACCGCCATGGTGAAGATCGGCCACAGGGCGTGGATGCCGCGCACGGCCAGGAACAGCAGCACCAGAACGCTGACGGTGTCTACGCCCAGGGTGATCATGGCGATGTGCTTGCGGCTGCGGCGGTCGGCGGTCTCGCCGGCGATCAGGGTCAGCAGGAACAGCGGCACGAACTGCGCCAGGCCGATCATGCTGACCATGAAGGCCGACTCGCCGACCGACATGGTCTGGCGGGCGATGGCGTAGACCTGCCAGCCCAGCGCCACGGCCTGGATCTGGACGCCCAGGGTGCCGACGAACCGCGCCCCCCAGAACAGCAGGTAGTCGCGCTCGCGCAGCAGGGCGCGGGTCGAGGTGTCGGGATCGGCGGGGAGGGCGGCAGGGTCTGACATTTCGGCGCGGACCCTGCTCCTTGAGACGAAGCGTCGCAATCGCGTTTGTCTCATAAGGTCGTCGATTTCGTTGACGCGGGGGGCGTTGGGCCGTATGCCGCGCGCCTCTGCCACGGGGAGAGCGCCGCCGATGCGACGCCAACGACGAACCTGCGCCGCGCGGACCTGCTTCCGCGCCTAACGCCCCCCGGAAAACGGCGGCCGTCGCGGCCGCGTCACGCGCCGGGGATAAAGCCCCTGCTCGTATCCGGATCTTCGTCGTTCATGACCGTTTCCTCCGCCGCTGTTGTTCCGCAAGACGCCCCCTCGATCGAGGTCGAGGCGCCGCATCACGCCGCCGCCGTCGAGGCGCTGGTCGACCGCGCCTTCGGTCCCGGCCGCTTCGCCAAGTCGTCGGAACGGCTGCGCGAGACCAATCGCAAGCTCGACGCCTGCTCGTTCGTCGCCCTGCGCGGCGGCCAGGTGATCGGCAGCGTGCGCCTGTGGCCGGTGACCATCGGCGGCAAGCCCGCCGCGTTCCTGGGGCCGCTGGCCGTCGATTCCGAACAGCGCAGCGCGGGCCTGGGCCAGTCGCTGGTCGAGGCCGCCTGCGCCGCCGCCGCCAAGGCCGGCTGGAGCGCCGTGCTGCTGGTCGGCGACGCCCCCTATTTCAGCCGCATCGGCTTTTCCGCCGCGCCCGCCGCCAAGGTCGTGATGCCCGGTCCCGCCGACCAGCGCCGGGTGCTGCTTAAGGCCCTGGTCCCCGGCGGCGACGAGGGCTTCGAAGGGCGCGTGGCGGTTCCCTGAACCGCATCGCTTGAGCCCGGCGCGCGCATGACCTAACTGAGGGCCATGCCCTCCGACACAGTCAGCACCGGACTCGACGGCGTCGCCCAGGCCGCGAAAGCCGCCGGTGAGCGCGGCCTGCCGCCGGTGCACCTGTGGAACCCGCCCCACTGCGGCGACATCGACATCCGCATCGCCAGGGACGGCGTGTGGTTCCACGAGGGAACGCCCATCGGCCGCGAGGCCCTGGTGCGCCTGTTCTCGACCATCCTGCGCCGCGATCCCGACGGCTTCCACCTGGTCACGCCGGTCGAGAAGATGAAGATCACGGTCGAGGACGCGCCGTTCATCGCCGTGCGCGTCGACCGCGACGGCGAGGCCCTGCGCTTCGTCACCAATGTCGGCGACGAGGTCGAGGCCGGCCCCGATCACGCCATCCGCGTGGAGGAAGACCCGGCGACCGGCGAGCCGCGCCCCTATCTGCACGTGCGCCGGGGGCTGGAGGCGCTGATCGCCCGCCCGGTGTTCTACGAACTGGTCGAGATGGCGGTCGAGCGCGCTACGCAAGGCGGCCCGCGCTTCTGCGTCGCTTCGAACGGCGCCTGGTTCCCGGTCGGTCCCGCATGATCCCCCAGACCGACGCGGCGGCCCGGCGGGCCTTCATCAAGAGCCGGCTCGACCCGATCGAGGCCTATGATCCCTACCTGAAGAACGACTGGCGCTCGGACTTCGACCTCAATCCGGGCCTGAGGATCGACAATCCCCACGCCCTGCGCCCGGCCGCCGTGCTGATCGGCCTGGTGCAGCGGCCCGAGAGCCTGAACGTCATCCTGACCCGCCGGTCCGACACCCTGCGCAGCCACACCGGCCAGATCGCCTTTCCCGGCGGGCGCTGCGATCCGGGCGAGACCCCGTGGGGCACGGCCCTGCGCGAGGCCAACGAGGAGGTCGGCCTTGATCCCCGCTTCGTCGAGGTGGCCGGGCTGATCCAGGGCTACGCCACCGTGACCGGCTTCCACGTCACGCCGGTGGTCGGCTTCGTCGATCCCGACTGCCAGCTGGTCGCCAATCCCGACGAGGTGGCCGACGTCTTCGAGACGCCGTTCGACTTTCTCATGGATCCCGCCAACCACCAGCGCCAGCACCGCGACACGCCCACCGGCCGGCGGTTCTTCTACGCCATGCCGTGGAACGAGCGGTTCATCTGGGGCGCGACGGCGGGCATGCTGCGGGCGCTGTACGAACGCCTGCACCCCGAGAGCGTGGCGGTCGAGGCGTAGGGGGCAGCGCGCCCCTCTCCTCTCATTGTCATCCCGGCCGCAGCGAAGCGGAGCGCCGGGATCTCCCACGGTTCAGAACCTGCCAACGTGGGAGATCCCGGCTCTACGGACCGCTTACGCGTTCCTCCGGCCGGGATGACAGGTATCGCCGACAGTTGGGGACGAGCGCGTTTCGGCTCTTGGCGCGGCGGTCCATTCCCTGAAATAGTCGTTTGAAAGCAGGACGTCCCGCCCGCGCCAACGGGAGGCGGCCTGCCGTTGCGTAAGGGGGATGTCGCGTGGAAACCCAGACCATCGGCCAGCCGCCGTGGATGGCATGGCCCGAGACCAGGGCGGTAATCGCCGCGCTTGAGGCCAAGGGCCGTCCGGGCTGCGCCCGCTTCGTCGGCGGCTGCGTGCGCAACACGCTGATGAACAAGCCGGTCGACGACATCGACATCGCCACCATCCTGACGCCCGACCAGGTGATCGAGGCCCTGGGCGAGGCGGGGCTGAAGGCCATCCCCACCGGCGTCGACCACGGCACGGTCACGGCCGTCTCCGGCAAGATCCCGTTCGAGATCACCACCCTGCGCCGCGACGTCTCGACCGACGGCCGCCGGGCGGTGGTGGCCTTCACCCATGCCTGGGAAGAGGACGCCCAGCGCCGCGACTTCCGCTTCAACGCCCTCTATGTCGACGGCGAGGGCCGGCTCTACGATCCCACCGGCCACGGGGTGCAGGACGCGCGCGACGGCAAGGTGGTGTTCGTCGGCGAGCCGATGACCCGCATCCGCGAGGACTATCTGCGGATCCTGCGCTTCTTCCGCTTCCAGGCCTGGTACGGCAAGGGCGAGCCCGACCAGAAGGCCCTGGCCGCCTGCAAGGCGCTTAAAGGTCTGGTCTCGGGCCGCGCGGCCGAGCGCACCCAGAAGGAGATCCTCAAGCTGCTGGCGGCCGAGGATCCGCGTCCGGCCCTGCGGCTGATGGCGGCCACCGGCGTGCTTTCCGCCATCCTGCCGTTCGTCAAATCGCTGGCCCGCCTCGACGGCCTGGTCGCCATCGAGACCGAGCAGCTGTTCGAGAACGACGTCGAGCTGCGTCTGGCCGCCCTGATCCCCGACGACGGCGTGCTGGCCCGCGAACTGGCCGAGCGCCTGCGCCTGTCCAACGCCCTCAAGGAGCGGCTGATCGAGGCGGTGGGAACCTCGCCGCGCATCGTTTCGTGGATGAGCCCGCGCGAGGCCCGCCGCGCCGTCTACGCGCTCAGCCTGCGCACCTTCACCGACCGGGTGAAGCTGGCCTGGGCCGGCTCGACCCGCCCGGCCACCACCTCGCAGTGGCGCGCCCTGCTGGCCCTGGCCGAGAACTGGGACCCGCCGACCTTCCCGCTGACCGGCGCCGAGGTGATGCGCGCCGGCGTGCCCAAGGGCCCGCTGGTCGGCGAGGTGATGCGCGAGGTCGAGATCTGGTGGATCGACCAGGACTTCATCGAGGACAAGCTGTCGGTGATCGAGCGCCTCAAGGCCGTGGTCCAGGGCATGGCGGTTTGAGGCGGGCCCTGCCCGGCGCGATCCTGGTCGCCCTGGCTGCCTCGGCCGCGCTGGCCGACCCCAAGCCCGCCCCTAAGCCCGATTACGTGGCGAAGGGCGAGGCCGCTCGGGCCGTCAGCCGCCAGGTCCGCCACCACGACGTCTCGCCCTTCGCCGCGCTCGACGAGCTCGGATCGCTGGGCCGCGCCTGGTCGTCCAGCAGCTTCTACGCCCTGCGCGACGGCGCGGGCGGCCATCGCTGGGTGGTGCGCCGGGCGTGGGGAAACCTGTCGGGCGCCGGCGGCCTGGCCTGGGCCGACTCCCGCACCTGTCCGGCCGTGGTCGCGCTGCTGAAGGGCATGGAGACCCTGACCCTGCGTCCCGACGTGCCCGGCCTGGGCGTCGACGACCTCAAGGCGCCTTCGACCGACCCGGGCCTCTACATGCTCTGGAGCTATCGGGCGGTCAGCGAAGGCGGCGGCTGGACCATGGGCCTCGGCGCCACCGGCGACGACGCCTCGCCCCTGGCGCGCTGGTGGAACGCCGCCGCCCCCGGGCTCAAGCCGTGCTGGACCGAGCAGGAGCCGGGTTAGGGGCGGCGAAGGGGTCAGGTATCGGCCGTGATCGGCCCGAGCGCCCGTTCGACGGCCGCCGGCTCGCGATCGATGATGGTCAGCAGGGCGCGGGCCGACTTCTCGGGCGTCCGGCGGTCCTGTTCCCAGTCGCGCACCGCCCCGATCGAGAAGCCGAAGCGCTCGGCGAAGCCGGCCTGGGTGAGTTTCAGGCGGTCGCGGATCGCTTTCACGTCGACCTTCTCCGGAATATGGACCCGATAGCTTTCGGGCGCGGCGCGACCCTCGACGATCTCAAGGACGTCGCCGAGGCCTTCCATGATGCGGTTGAAGTTCTCAGCCATCCGTATGCTCCTCATCCAACGCGACTAGCGTTTCCTGGCCGCGCGCATGGCCGCCTTGATCATGGCGGTCGCGTCGGCCATCGCCTTGACCTCCGTGGCGCTGAAGTTGGTGCGTGAGCCTTTGGCCAGCATCGCCAGCAGAAACACGCGCCCGTCTTCCCCCTCGAAGAACGTCACCGCCCGGTAGCCGCCGCTGCGGCCGCCGCCGGCGCGGGCGAAGCGGAGTTTTCGGCATCCGCCGGAACCAACGATCAGGTCGCCCGAGGTCGGATTTTCCGCCAGGAAGCTCACCAGATCGACGCGCTCGTCATCAGACATGCCTTCGCGCTTGGCTTGAGCGATGAAGCCTGGCGTCTCCACGACGGTATGGCGGCGATCGCCCATGGAAAGAAAGATACGGCAATGCCGTAGTCTGTCAATTGTCGCGCGCCGCCCCGACTGAACGGATCGCCCCTCCGCCCGTTACCTCTCCCTCAAGGGCCAAGCTTTGGGGGAGGGCGCCGGATTGACGTTGCAGCAGGGACTGTCCTTCGCGCTGGTGGGCGCCACGGTGCTTTGCTTCGTCTGGGGCCGCTGGCGCTACGACCTGATCGCCGTCGGCGCCCTGGCCGTCGGCGTGGTCTCGGGCCTGATCCCGGTGAAGAGCGCCTTCGAGGGCTTCTCCAACGACATCGTCATCATCATCGCCAGCGCCCTGGTGCTCAGCGCGGCGGTGTCGCGCTCGGGCATCGTCGACACCCTGATGGCCCCGCTGCTGCCGCGGCTGAAGACCGCCCGCAGCCAGGCGCCGGTGATGGCGGCGATCACCGCGGTGCTGTCGATGGCCACCAAGAACGTCGGGGCCCTGGCCCTGATGATGCCCTCGGCCCTGCGCATGGCCAGGAACACCGGCGTGCCGCCCTCGCGGATCCTGATGCCGATGTCGTTCGGCTCGCTGGTCGGAGGTCTGGCCGTGCTGGTCGGCACCTCGCCCAACATCATCGTCTCCGAAGTGCGGCAGGAGGCGCTGGGCAAGCCCTTCGCCATGTTCGACTTCATGCCCGTCGGCGGGGCGCTGACGGTGATGGCCATCACCTACCTGGCCTTCGCCTACCGACTGCTGCCGGCCGGGCGGACGGCGGCGGTCGACATCGACGCGGCCCTGGCCGCCAACGCCTATGTCACCGAGGTCGAGATCCCCGAGGGCTGGAGCTTCGAGCAGGGCCGGGTCGGCGACCTGAAGCGCGCCGCCGAAGACGCCGTGGCGGTGGTGGCCATCCTGCGCGGCCGCGAGCGGATCGCTTCGCCCCACGTCAACCGCAAGATCCAGCCGGGCGACGTGCTGCTGCTGGAGGGCCAGCAGCAGGCGCTGAACGAGCTGATCCTCAAGGCCCGGCTGCGACTGTCCGACGCCGCTCGCCCCGTGGTGATGGACGAGCCGACCGACGAGGTGCGCGTGGTCGAGGCGGTGATCGGCGCCGAGAGCGACCTGATCGGCAAGACCGCCAAGGGCCTGGCCCTGAACGAGACCTACGGGGTCAACCTGCTGGGCGTCAGCCGGGCCGGCTACCGCATGGCCGGGCGCCTGGCGACCATCCGCATGAAGGCCGGCGACATCCTGGTGCTGCAGGGAAGCGAGCAGCAGTTGCCCGGCGCGCTGCAGGCCCTGGGCTGCCTGCCGCTGGCCGAGCGCGAGGTGCGGCTGGGCGGGGTGCGCCACGCGATCCTGCCCGCCGCCATCCTGGCCGGGGCCATGGTGCTGGTGGCGCTGGGCGTGCTGCCGGTGGCGGCCGGCTTCTTCGCCGCCGCCGTGCTGGTGGTGGCCACCGGCGCCCTGCGCATGCGCGAGGCCTACGCCTCGCTGGAGGGGCCGGTGCTGGTGCTGGTGGCGGCGATGATCCCGGTCAGCGACACCATCCAGAAGAGCGGCGGGACCGACCTGATCGCCGCCTGGCTGTCGGGCGCCTTCGACGGCATGCCGCCCCTGCTGACCCTGACGGCGATGATGGCCGTGGCGATGCTGGCCACGCCCTTCCTCAACAACGCCGCCACCGTACTGATCGTCGCGCCGATCGGGCTGGGGCTCGCCGAGCGCCTGGGCCTCAGCCCCGATCCGTTCCTGATGGCGGTCGCGGTGGGGGCCGGCTGCGACTTCCTCACGCCCGTCGGCCACCAGTGCAACACCCTGGTTCTGGGGCCCGGCGGCTACCGGTTCGGCGACTACGCCCGGCTGGGCGCGCCGCTGTCCCTGCTCATCCTGCTGACGGCCCCGGCCCTGATCGCGCTGGTCTGGCCGCTGGCCGGCCGTTGACGGTTGGGGAAGGCTTGCCGCGCCGCGAAAGCTGTCGTCATAGTCCGGCTACCGCGAGGGCTGACGGGGAGCGTCATGGCGACGGGCACTGTGCTGTGGTTCGACACCGCCAAGGGCTTTGGCGCCATCGCGCCCGACGGCGACGACGGATCCGAGATCCGCGTCAGCGCCGCCGCGGTCGAGCGGGCCGGCCTGCCGCCGCTGGAAGACGGCCAGGCCATCGCCTACGAGCTGGAACGCGACCCGTTCAGCGGCCAGATGGTGGCGGGCAAGCTGCGGGCTTGAGTTCGCCTCACCTCGTCATCCCGGCCGAAGGCTCGCGCAGCGAGCCGTAGAGCCGGGACCCAGGGGCCGCCGCAATGCGCCGGCCGTCGCTGGGCGGCGAACTCATACGCTGAGCCCGGTCCCACTGGGTCCCGGACAAGCGCTGCGCGCTTTCCGGGATGACGATGGGGGATCTACCGCAACTCGAAATAGGCCGTGCCGTCGCCTTCGGTGTGGGCGACGATGGCGATCAGGTGCTCGGTGCCGTCGTCCAGGGTGAGGCGGGCGTCGCCGGCGCGGAAGGCCTGGCGCATGGCTTCGGGCTCGCCGGTCAGGCTGCCCTTGCCGGAGCGGCGGCCCGCGACCCCGTTTGAGACCAGCAGCGAGAAGGCGATCTCCTGGCTGTGGCGGGCGATGGTCAGGGCGCCTTGGCCCGTACGCGGAATGGCTGAACTTTTACGCATGGGAAGGGAACGCCCAGCTTGGCTGTTCGCTCCCTGGTGTCTGGACCTTTCCGTCCGAACACGGCGAAGGTTAGGAACACAAGGGCGTCCGCCGGCGCTTTCAGCGCAGGGCGGTCTGTCGACGAAGGGGAGCCGCATGGCCCGCAAGCCGAACTACAATTTCGAGCGCCAGGAGCGCGAGCGCCAGAAGGCGGCCAAGGCCGCCGAGAAAGCCGCCGACAAGGCTGCGGCCAAGGCCGCCAAGCGGGCCGAGTCTGGCGACAGCGAGGACGAGCCCTCGCCGCAATAGGCGCCTTACTTCTTTTCCGGGTTCCGGACCGACGGGCCGTCCATCTTGGAGGTGTCGGTGTTGATCGCCGGCAGGCCCGCGGGGCGGCCGGTCAGGGTCTCGATCGGATAGACCGTGGCGCACTTGAGCCACTTGCCGGCCCAGGCGCCGCCGCGCGCCTCGCACTTCGCCTTCGGCCAGACCCACAGATAGTGGTAGCCGAACACGCCGACGATGCTGGCGAGGAAGATTCCGATGAAGATGATCTTCAGGCGGTTGATGTTGCGGTTCATGGCGGCGTCTTAAGCACCGGCCGCGCTATGTGGCTAGCCCCATTTCACGGGCCCCATTTCGCGAGGGGAGCGCGCGGTGGCGCAGACGGCTCGCGAAAGGTGTCGTACATTTGTTTGAATGATCCTTGAAAAAGCGCATTACGCTTACGTCAGGGGAAACTTGCAAACCTGGGAGGACGCGCTAAGTCGATTGTCCAAGCAGGGGAAACCTCGAAAGAGAAGCAGCCAGGAGGCGGCGTAGACCGATGAAGGTTCTGGTCCCGGTCAAACGGGTTATCGATTACAACGTGAAGGCTCGGGTGAAAGCCGACCAGACGGGCGTCGACCTGGCGAACGTCAAGATGTCGATGAACCCGTTCTGCGAGATCGCGGTCGAAGAGGCCGTGCGCCTCAAGGAAAAGGGCGCGGCGACCGAAGTCGTCATCGTCTCGATCGGCCCGGCTCAAGCCCAGGAAACCATCCGCACGGCGCTGGCCATGGGCGGCGACCGCGGCATCCTGATCACCAGCGACGCCGACCTCGAGCCGCTGGCCGTGGCCAAGCTGCTCAAGGCCGTGGTGGCCGAGGAACAGCCCGGCCTCGTCCTGATGGGCAAGCAGGCCATCGACGGCGACAACAACGCCGTGGGCCAGATGCTGTCGGCCCTGCTCGACTGGCCGCAGGCGACCTTCGCCTCGGCGGTGGAGATCGCCGGTTCGACCGCCAAGGTCACCCGTGAAGTCGACGGCGGTCTGCAGACCCTCGACGTCGACCTGCCGGCCGTGATCACCGCCGACCTGCGCCTCAACGAGCCGCGCTACGCCAGCCTTCCCAACATCATGAAGGCCAAGAAGAAGGAAATCGCGCAGAAGACCGTCGCCGACTACGGCGTCGACGTCGCTCCGCGCCTGACCGTCGTCAAGGTCACCGAGCCGCCGAAGCGCTCGGCCGGCATCAAGGTCGAGTCCGCCGCCGACCTCGTCTCCAAGCTCACGACCGCGGGGGTGCTGTAATGGCCGTTCTCGTCATCGCCGACAACGACAACGCGCACCTGCGCGACGGCACCAACAAGACCGTCACCGCCGCCCTGAAGCTGTCGGGCGACGTCGACGTGCTGGTCCTGGGCAAGGGCGCGCAGGCCGTGGCCGACGCCGCCGCCAAGATCGCGGGCGTCCGCAAGGTGCTGCTGGCCGAGAGCGACGCCCTGGGTCACGGCATCGCCGAAGCCCAGGCCGACGCCGTCCTGGCGCTCGCGGGCAATTACGACGCGATCCTGGTCCCGGCCACCGCCGGCGGCAAGAACTTCGCCCCGCGCATCGCCGCCAAGCTCGACGTCGCCCCGATCAGCGACGTCATCGAGGTGGTCTCGGCTGACACCTTCGTGCGTCCGATCTACGCCGGCAACGCGCTGGAGACCGTCCAGTCGTCCGACGCCAAGAAGGTGATCACCGTGCGTCCGACCGCCTTCGCGGCGGCGGGTGAAGGCGGTTCGGCCGCCGTCGAGAGCGTCTCGGGCGCCGACGCGGCCAAGACCCGCTTCGTCAGCGAAGAGATGGTCAAGTCGGACCGTCCGGAACTGGCCGCGGCCAAGATCGTCGTCTCGGGCGGCCGCGCCATGGGCTCGGCCGAAGAGTTCCAGGCGGTCATCGAGCCCCTGGCCGACAAGCTGGGCGCCGCCGTCGGCGCCTCGCGCGCGGCGGTCGACGCCGGCTACGCCCCGAACGACTACCAGGTCGGCCAGACCGGCAAGGTCGTCGCCCCGCAGCTCTACATCGCCGTGGGCATCTCGGGCGCCATTCAGCACCTGGCCGGCATGAAGGACTCCAAGGTGATCGTCGCGATCAACAAGGACGCCGACGCGCCGATCTTCCAGGTCGCCGACTACGGCCTGGTCGCCGACTACAAGTCGGCCGTGCCGGACCTGATGAGCGCGCTCACCGCCGCCGGCAAGTAAGGCGTCTCGCTTCGGCGGGAACGGAAGGCCCGGGAGCGATCCCGGGCCTTTTGCTTTTCAGCCGCCAGGCGCCATTGGGACTCCCTCTCTCTAAGAGAGAGGGAGGGGCCCGCCGCCGCAGGCGGTGGGAGGGTGAGTGGTTACGGTCTGGCCGATCGGAGCGCGGACAGGATCTCGTCAGCCGTCCCACCGGGATCGGCCAGGACGCGCTCGTTGTTGAACCTCAAGACCACGTATCCAAGCTGCTCCAACGTAACGGTGCGACGCTCGTCATAGTCTTCGCGGCCCTCGTGAGCAGCACCGTCGAGCTCCACGATCAGCTTGCCCGCCTCGCAGATGAAGTCAGCAAAATAGCGGTCGATCGCGATCTGTCGCATGAACTTGAAGCCTGAGAGGCGGCGGTTGCGGACAAGGGCCCAAAGCGTCTTCTCCGCCAGAGTCTGTTTCTGGCGAAGGCGGCGGGCGTAGGCGGTCCTGTCCATCAGCAAAGCCTGGGCGCTGTGCTCCTGCTTTTTCAATCAAAGGAATTGGGATTTTTCTGTGAGGGCGAAACCGCTCACCCTCCCACCGCTGCGCGGCGGGCCCCTCCCTCTCTCTAAGAGAGAGGGTTTCGTTGGAGGAACTCGCTCCCGTTTTTGATCTATATCTTCCGCAAAACCCCTTATGCGGCGGCCCGGATTTGCCTGTTATCGGGCTTGGGCTTAAGCCGATCCCATGACGCAACAAGCCGACACCCTTTCCGATCTCGACGCCCAGAAGGCCCGCGCCCGGGCCTGGTTCGAGAGCCTGCGCGACCAGATCTGCGCCGCCTTCGAGACCCTTGAGGACGAGGCGCCCGCAGAGCTGTATGGCGACCAGCCCGGCCGCTTCGAGCTGAAGCCGTGGGATCGCCCGGCCGGCGGCGGCGGGGTGATGGGCATGATGCGCGGCCGCCTGTTCGAGAAGGTCGGCGTGCACGTCTCCACCGTGTTCGGGACCTTCCCGCCGGAGATGGCCAAGACCATGCCGGGCGCGGCCGAGGATCCGCGCTTCTTCGCCACCGGCATCAGCCTGATCGCGCACATGACCAATCCGCGCGTGCCGGCCGTGCACATGAACACCCGCTTCATCGCCACCACCAAGGGCTGGTTCGGCGGCGGCGGCGACCTGACCCCGCTGCTGGGCTACCAGCGCCAGCAGGATTTTCCCGACGCGATCGACTTCCACGCCGCCTACCAGCGCGCCTGCGACAAGCACGATCCGGACTGGTACGCCAAGTACAAGGCCTGGTGCGACGAGTACTTCTTCCTGCCCCACCGCAACGAGCCGCGCGGCATCGGCGGTATCTTCTACGACCACCACGACAGCGGCAGTTGGTCCAAGGACTTCGAATTCACCCAGGATGTCGGCCGGGCCTTCCTGGAGATCTATCCGACCCTGGTGCGTCGCCGCATGAACGAGGCCTGGACGCCGGACGAGCGCGAGCAGCAGCTTGTCCAGCGCGGCCGCTACGTCGAGTTCAACCTGCTCTACGACCGCGGCACGATGTTCGGCCTCAAGACCGGCGGCAACACCGAGTCGATCCTCAGCTCCATGCCCCCAGAGGTGAAGTGGCCTTGATCTGATCCTTCTCCCCCTTGCGGGAGAAGGTGTCGGCGAAAGCCGACGGATGAGGGGTCTCTCAGACATCATGCGCCGCGACAGCCTGACCGCTGTCGCGGCGTTTTCGCTTGCGCGACCCCTCACCCGACCCGCTGCGCGGGCCACCCTCTCCCGCAGGGGGAGAGGGGCGAAGCTGCATTGGCAGCCCTCCTTCGCGAACGCCGTTATCCCAAGGTTGCGCCGCCGGGCCTTTCAGCCTTAGCTTGACCGCATGGCTCTCCTGCTCGCCCTCGCCCTGTCCGCAGCCCTCGTCCCGCCGCGCGAGGGGGTCGAGGTGTTCCAGGAGACCATCTTCGGCGAGATCAGCCACCACGACCGTCTCAACAGCGGCGCCCTGGCGGTCAGGTGGTACCGGGCGGCCGGCGGCGACCGTAGTCGGCTGCACGTCGCCGACTTCAAGTGCGACGAGCCGCTCGGACGTCGCACGTGCCAGTTCGCGCTGATCCGCGACGGCGGGCCGGTCGAGCTGCGCGGCAGGGTGGTTCCCGAGCGGCTGAGCTGCTCGGCGCGGTTCCGGCGCGCGGCCCACCCTGCTTCCGGCTATGTCTGGATCATCGAGCGCACGATGCGCCTGCCGCGCGGATCCCATACGGGCACGACGCTGCGCTGCGACCCTGCCTGACCCATGAACGCCCTGCTCGTCCTCGCCTTGTCCGGGGCCTTCGCGGCGCCGCCGGAGGGCGGAGAGGCGTTCTATGCGGGCGTCTGGAGCGACCTTGGCTCCAACGCGCTGATCGGACACGGCAATGTCGCGGCGGTCGACTGGTACTGGGTGGCCGAACACGATCAGCGCCAGATGCACATCGGCGACTTCGTGTGCCGAAAGGCCGGCCGCGAGCACCGCCAATGCCGGTTCACGCTGCTCCGCGACGGCGGGCCGGCGGCGCTGCGCGACAGGATGGTTTCCGACCGGCTGACCTGCTCGGCGCGGTTCCAGCGCGGCGTCGACGGCGCCTGGTACGTCGTGCGCAAGCCCCCGCGCGACGGCGGGCACACGATCACCACGATGCGCTGCAAGGCCGCCTGAGGCGTCCTAGACCGCCAGGCACACCACCTGCGCGACGCGCAGGTCGCGGCGCAGGCCGTCGGCGATGCGGCCGTAGTTGTCGGTGGTGATGGCCTCGCCGGGGGCGAACTCGGGCACGCTGGCGTCGCCGCCGCGGCGGGGCGTGCGGGCGATCAGGGTGCGCATGCTCTCGGGCGCGGTGGTGTAGATGCGGCCGCGACGCGGCGATTCCGCCACGGTCACGCCGATCACGCGGCCGGCGCTGTCCAGGGCCGGAGCGCCCGAAAGGCCCGCGAGCGTGCCCTTCAAGTTGTCGGTGCGGCCGACCTCGGCCCAGACCAGCACCGGCTCGGTGCGGGCGCCGCGCCCGTGGATCACCAGGTTCTCGCGGCCGATCAGGCGCGAGGCCACCTCGCCGGCGTGGCCCTGCGGGAAGCCGGGGTGGAAGGCCCGCATGCCCTTGCGCGGGTCGGCAAGGTTGACCGGCATGGCCGGCGCGCCGCCCTCGGTGGTCAGGATGGCCGCGTCGAAGCGCGGGTCGATGGTCACCCGGGCGGCCACGCCGCGTCCGTCGGCGACCAGGATGGCGGCCTGCTTGCAGCCGTCGACCACGTGGCGGGCGGTCAGCCAGACGCCGTTCTGCCCCACCGAGAAGGCCGTGCCCGAGGCCGGCTCCTGCTTGTCGGGCACCTGCACCACGATCGACGGGTCGAAGGGCGAGGCCGGGCCAAGGGGCACGCCTTCCTCGCCGGGCACCGGCGGCGGCGGCGGAGGCGCGTCGGCGCGCTCCTGGCGGCCGACGGCGACCACCAGGAGGGCGCACACAACGGCGCCGTAGACCAGCCAGTCTGGAAGCTTGGGGAAATGCACGCGCCCCGCTCCGGTTCGTTCCTTTCGCCTCAGCCCGCCACGCCGGCGGCGATGATGATGGCGGTGGCCAGCTTCGCGCCCACCAGCAGGGCGGCGGCCGAGACCTCGCCCTCGTTGATCCGCTCGGGCAGGCCCTTGAGCATCATGTCGGTCAGCCGGAAGACCAAGAGCTGCAGGGCCAGGGTGGCCACGCCCCACAGCAGGATCTCGATCACCGAGGTCGAGGCCGCCAGCGAGGCGGCCAGCGGAATGGCCAGGCCCGTCATCACCCCGCCCAGCGACAGCGCCGCCGCCGCGTTGCCCTCGCGGATCAGCTTGATCTCGCGATGCGGGGTCAGAAGGATGTAGATCGCCGCCCCGGCGATCAGCATCGCCATGGTCACGCCCACATGGGTCAGGGTCGTCAGCAGGCCGTTGGCGAAGGCCTGGATCTCGGGCGACTGGATCTGAGGCATGTTTACGCGACCCCCTTGGACTTGAGGGGCAAGCTCTAACACGGGTTGGCGAGACTTGCGTAGGGGGCTCGCCTTTGGAGCGTCGAACCCTCTCTCCATGAGAGAGGGGAGTTAAGCCGCGTCGTCGGCGTCGTCTTCCAGCATGCCGGCCATGGCCGCCATCGACAGCTTGCGCAGGGCGCTGGCGCGGACCTTCTCGCTCTCGCTCTTCAGTTGGCCGCAGGCGGCGAGGATGTCGCGGCCGCGCGGTGTGCGGATCGGCGAGGAGTAGCCGGCCTTGTTGAGGATCGCCGCGAAGGTCTCGATCGCGCCCCAGTCCGAGCACTCGTACTGGCTGCCCGGCCAGGGGTTGAACGGGATCAGGTTGATCTTGGCGGGGATGCCCTTGATCAGCTTCACGAGGGCGCGGGCCTCGTCGGGGCTGTCGTTGACGCCCTTCAGCATCACGTACTCGAAGGTCACGCGGCGGGCGTTGGACAGCCCCGGATAGGCGCGGATGCCCTCCATCAGCTGGGCGATCGGGTACTTCTTGTTCAGCGGCACCAGCACGTCGCGCAGGTCGTCGTTGGTGGCGTGCAGGCTGATGGCCAGCATGGCCTGGGTCGTATTGCCCAGCTTCTCCAGCATCGGCACGACGCCCGAGGTCGACACCGTGATGCGGCGACGCGAGATGCCGATGCCCTCGTTGTCGCTGATGATCTCGATGGCGTCCGACACCTGGCCCAGGTTGTAGAGCGGCTCGCCCATGCCCATGAACACGATGTTGCTCAGCAGGCGGTCTTCCTTGTCCGACGGCCATTCGGCCAGGTCGTCCTTGGCGATCTGCACCTGGGCGACGATCTCGGCGGTGGTCAGGTTGCGCACCAGCGGCTGGGTGCCGGTGTGGCAGAAGCTGCAGTTCAGCGTGCAGCCGACCTGGCTGGAGACGCACAGCGCCCCCACCCGTCCGACCGACGGAATGTAGACCGTCTCGACCTCGATGCCCGGGGCCATGCGGATCAGCCACTTGCGGGTGCCGTCCTTGGAGACCTGGCGCTCGACCACCTCGGGGCGGGCGATGGTGAAGGTCTCGGCCAGCCGCGCGCGGGTTTCCTTGGCCACGTCGCTCATCTGGGCGAAGTCGGTGACGCCGCGGTGGTG
This sequence comes from Caulobacter sp. 602-2, assembly GCF_011043625.1. GTDB lineage: Bacteria > Pseudomonadota > Alphaproteobacteria > Caulobacterales > Caulobacteraceae > Caulobacter. The sequence continues at coordinate 740,742 of NZ_JAAKGT010000002.1, read as the reverse complement.
GATCCAGCGGAACACCTGGGTGGCGCGCATCTTGGCCTTGCCGTGCTCGACCACGCCGCTCTCGGTCAGGGCGGCGATCAGCTGCGGGCGGGTCAGGCCCGACAGGTTGACGGGCGGCTTGGCCGCGTCGGCCTTTTCAGCGGGCGCAACGCGGGACAGGTCGAGGGTGACGCTCAAGGGGCGGTCCGGGAAATTCGAGGAATGTGCGGGGTCGAGGCGGGGATATAGCAGATGTGAGGCGGTTTTCCAAAAGCCTGCAGCGATTGGACCCTCTCCCCGAAGGGGGAGGTGTCGGCGAAGCCGACGGAGGGGGAAGTTGCTGATGACTGGCCGCCGCCCTGAAAGCTGAAAACGTCCCCCCTCCGGCCCTCCGGGCCACCTCCCCCAGGAGGGGGAGGGTCCTGATGCGCGACCCTTCCTTCTCCCCCCATCTCCCGCTAAACCGCGCCCATGCCGTTCACCGCCACCGTCATGACCATGTTCCCCGAGGCCTTCCCCGGCCCGCTCGGCGTCTCGATGATCGGGACCGCCTGGAAGGAGGCCGACCTGTGGCGTTTAGAAACACTGGACATTCGCGCCTTTTCCAAGGATAAGCGCGGCTTCCTCGACGACACCCCCGCGGGTGGCGGCGCGGGAGCCGTGCTCAAAGCGGACGTCATCGCCTCTGCGCTGGATAGCCTGGAGCTGGATGGGCGGCCGCTTTTGTACATGAGCGCCCGGGGCAGGCCCCTGACCCAGGCGCGCGTAAGGGAGTGGTCCAAGGCGCCCGGCATCGTGGTGCTGTGCGGCCGCTTCGAGGGGGTGGATCAGCGGGTGCTCGACGCCCGCGGGTTCGAGGAGGTCTCCGTCGGAGACGCGGTTCTCGCCGGTGGCGAGGCGGCGGCGATGGTGGTGATCGAGGCGTGCGTTCGACTTGCCCCGGGTGTTCTGGGGAATATCGAGAGCACGCTGGAAGAAAGCTTCGAGGACGGCCTCCTCGAACATCCGCAGTACACAAGACCGCGGACGTTCGAAGGGCTCGACATCCCCGAGGTGCTGCTGTCGGGCGACCACAAGAAGGTCGACCAGTGGCGGCGCAGTATGCGTGAAGAAACGACCCGCGAGCGGCGTCCCGACCTCTGGGAAAAGCATCTCGCCAATCAACAGGCAAAAGGCGGCCCGAAAACGGGTAAGCCCAAGGAGAAATGATCATGGCGATCAACATCATCGCTCAGCTCGAGCAAGAAGAATCGGCCCGTCTGCTGGCCGTCCGCGCGATCCCGGACTTCCGTCCCGGCGACACCCTGCGCGTCAACGTGAAGATCAAGGAAGGCGAGCGCGAGCGCGTTCAGGCCTACGAAGGCGTCTGCATCGCCCGCGCCGGCGCCGGCGTCCACGAGAGCTTCACCGTCCGCAAGATCTCGTTCGGCGAAGGCGTGGAACGTCTGTTCCCGCTGCTCTCGCCGAGCATCGAAAGCATCGAAGTCAAGCGTCGCGGCGTCGTCCGTCGCGCCAAGCTGTACTACCTGCGCGACCGTCGCGGTAAGTCGGCCCGTATCGCCGAGCGCGTCAACGTCCGCAAGGACGCCGAATAAGCGGCTCGCTCGCTACGGCGGGAAGTTCGAAGGCCTCGGTGGAAACACCGGGGCCTTTTGCTTTTGCGGTTGCCCCTATCCCTGGTTGCGTGCAATTTCAGCGCGAGTTTCGGGAGGGGTCATGCGGCGCATCAAGAAGGCGGCGGCTCTGCTGGCGATCGCGACGCTGGCGGGCGCGACATTGGCGGACGCGACATCGGCCACGGCCGCCCCGCCGGCGACGAGCGACGAGCTGCCCCAGGCGGGCCAGGCGCCCGACCTGCTGGCGCCCAACGGCCTGCGCGGCGGCAGGGTCGACCTCAACGAGATCCGCCTGGTGTTCGCCGGGGGCTATGGCGGCGACTGGATTCGCCGGGCCGACATGAAGCTGGTGCGCACGATCGCCGGCGTGAACTTCTACAAGGTCAGGGGCCGGCTCTATGTCGACCGCGACGGCGACCGGGTTATCGACGCCGGCGCGGTCTATGTGCCCAAGACCGGCCTGGTGCTGGCCGACTGGAACTGCGACGGCCGGGGCGACCAGATGCTGTTCGACATGCGGCCCAGGCCCGAGGGGAGCTGGGGCGATCTGCTCAAGCGCATCCGGGCCGAGGCTTACTCGTCGCGCTGAGACGGACGAGCCGCAGAACGGTCAAGCTTTGTGCATAAGCACGTACCTTGACGAACCGTTGTTCTGTGGCATGATGATTTCACCCTCGCTGTTCAGACACGGCGGGCTTCCAGACCGTCTCCTTTCTAGTGGACGGCCCTCTTCAGGCGGAGCCATCGGCCCCTGGAGTATACAAACGATGCCAGGGCGCGCCGACAGGTCTATGACCGGCGCGCCCTTAGTCGTTCAGGGTTGCGTTCAATGGTCCTCGTTCCTGCCGGGCGGGGACCAAGGCGGCGGTCGCGCTTGCGACCCATTATCGCCTGCGGGGCAAGAAATGTGCGCCTGGACGTTGTTTCGCCGCCCGCTCGGGGCAGGATCGATCGCTGCGTGGCGGTCACACAGCGGATTTTCGGCGTTTCATCGCTTTACGCGCTCGTCCATCGGGCCTAGATGCGGATCGCTATGACCCGCGCAACGAAGACCCTCTACGACAAGATCTGGGACGCCCACGTCGTCAATGAAACCGACGGCGAGGCCATCCTGTACATCGACCTGCACCTGATCCACGAGGTGACCACGCCGCAGGCCTTCGCCGGCCTTCGCGCCGCGCGTCGCCCCGTGCGCCGGCCCGACCGCACGCTCGCCGTGGCCGATCACAACGTGCCGACCGAGAACCAGGCCGCCGGCGTCGACGCCGTGGCCGACGAGGAGGCGCGTCTTCAGCTCCAGACGCTGGGCCGCAACGTCGCCGACAACGGGATCGAGTATTTCCCGATGGGCGACATCCGCAACGGCATCGTCCACGTGGTCGGTCCCGAGCAGGGCCGCACCCAGCCGGGCATGACCATCGTCTGCGGCGACAGCCACACCTCGACCCACGGCGCCTTCGGGGCCCTGGCCCACGGCATCGGCACCTCGGAAGTCGAGCACGTGCTGGCCACCCAGACCCTGCGCCAGAAGAAGGCCAAGAACATGCTGGTCCGCGTCGACGGCCAGCTGGGTCCCGGCGTCACCGCCAAGGACATCGCCCTGGCCGTCATCGGCGAGATCGGCACGGCCGGCGGCACCGGCTACGTCATCGAGTACGCCGGCGAGGCCGTGCGCGGCCTTTCGATGGAGGGCCGCATGACCCTCTGCAACCTGACCATCGAGGGCGGCGCCAAGGCCGGCCTGGTCGCGCCCGACGAGACCACCTTCGCCTATGTCCAGGGCAAGCCCGCCGCGCCGAAGGGCGCAGCCTGGGACATGGCCGTAAGCCACTGGAAGACCTTCTTCTCCGACGACGGCGCCGTCTTCGACCGCACCGTCGTCATCGACGGCGCGGCCCTCGTGCCGATGGTCACCTGGGGCACCAGCCCCGAGGACGTCATCCCGGTCACCGGCAACGTGCCCGAGCCCGAAAGCTTCGGCACGCCCGACAAGCGCGCCGCCGCCCACCGGGCCCTGGAATATATGGGCCTGACCGCCGGCCAGCCGATCAGCGAAGCCAGGATCGACCGCGTCTTCATCGGCTCGTGCACCAACAGCCGCATCGAGGACATGCGCGCGGCCGCCGCCGTGGTGCAGGAAGCCTTCCTGCACGGCCGCATCGTGGCCCCGCACGTCAAGGCGATGGTCGTGCCGGGCTCGGGCCTCGTGAAGGAACAGGCCGAGGCCGAGGGCCTGGACGCCATCTTCAAGGCCGCCGGCTTCGACTGGCGCGAGCCGGGCTGCTCGATGTGCCTGGGGATGAACCCCGACCGCCTGGAGCCGGGCGAGCGCTGCGCCTCGACCAGCAACCGCAACTTCGAGGGCCGTCAGGGCCGCGGCGGCCGCACCCACCTCGTCTCGCCCGCCATGGCGGCGGCGGCGGCGATCGCCGGTCACCTCGTGGACGTGCGGACCCTGCTGTCGTGAGCGCCTTGATCGCCCTGGCCTTGGCCGCGGCGCAGGTCTTCTCGGCGCCGCTCGACCTGCCCAAGATGGCCAGGGTCGAGATGGTGGTGAGCAAGACCCGCGAGGACGTGCGCGGCGGCAAGACCACGCGCGTCACCAGCGAGACCCGCTACGACAAGACCATCGAGACCAGGCCGCAAGGCTATCGGGTCACCCTGAAGCCGACGTCGGTGAAGCTGCCGTCCACGCCCGAGACCGCCAAGGTCGAGGCCGCGATGGGCGACCTGATGAACCGGCCCGTGGTCTATGTCGCCGACGAGGGCCTCAAGCCCTCGACGGTGGAGGACTGGCCCGGCTTCGTGGCCGAGATGCGCAAGTCGATGCTGGCCCTGGCCGGCGACGACAAGGACGTGGCCAAGGCGATGACCTCGGTGGTCGCGATGTTCGAGGGCCTGAGCCCCGAGCAGGCCGCGGGCATCCTCCTGAAGGAGGAGGGGCTGATCTCCCTGCCGATCAATGTCGAGCTCGAGGCCGGCAAGCCGTTCACCTACGAAGAGATGATCGCCAGCCCGATGGGCGGATCGCCCATCAAGTCCAACGGCGCCCTGGCGGTGCAGAAGGTCGAGACCGGCCGCGGCGTGGCCGTGCTGCGCTGGACCCAGACGCTGGATCCCGACTCGATGCGCGCCAGCCTGGCGCTGACGATGCAGAAGCTGATGGCCGGCATGGGCCCCGAGGCCGACCGCCCCGAGGTCAAGGCGATGCTCGCCAAGATGACCTTCGACCGCACCTCGGCCTGCGACTACGAGATCGATCTGAAGTCTGGCCTGCCGGTCAAGACCGACTGCGAAGTCAAGATCACGCTCACCGATCCGGCCACCGGCGAAACCGGCGCCCGTAACGAATACTGGGCCATCACCCAGACCCTGAAGAACTGAGGAGAGGCGCGAAGATGCAAGCCTTCACCCGTCTCGACGGCCGCGCCGCGCCCCTGTCGCTGGCCAATATCGACACCGACCAGATCATCCCCAAGCAGTTCCTCAAGACCGTCGAGCGCGAGGGGCTGGGCAAGGGCCTGTTCTTCGACTTCCGCTTCGATCCGAACGGGAACGAGATCGCCGACTTCGTGCTCAATCGCCCGGAGTACAAGGGCTCGTCCGTGCTGATCGCCGGCGACAACTTCGGCTGCGGCTCCTCGCGCGAGCACGCGCCCTGGGCCCTGATGGACTTCGGGATCATGTGCGTGATCTCGACCAGCTTCGCCGACATCTTCAACAACAACTGCTTCAACAACGGCCTGCTGCCGGTGGTGCTGGCGCCCGACGAGGTCTCGCTCCTGATGGACGAGGCCAAGGGCGGCAACCACATGGTCAGCGTCGACCTGGAAGCCCAGACGGTGGTCTCGCCCTCGGGCAAGACCTTCAGCTTCCAGATCGATCCGGTGCGCAAGGAGAAGATGCTCAAGGGCCTGGACGCCATCGGCGAGACCCTGCAGCACGCCACCGACATCGACGTGTTCGAAAGCAAGCGCGCCATCGGCCAGCCCTGGCTGGAAAGCTGAGGCGTCGTTGCGTCCTTCGAGGCTCGCCTGCGGCTCGCGCCTCAGGATGAGGATGAGGATGCGGGTGCGTTGAACCCCTCATCCTGAGGCGCCCGCGCAGCGGGCCTCGAAGGACGCAAGGCCTTTCCTCCTGGACTTCCCATGACCCTGATCCTCGCCGGCTCCATCCGCATCGCGCCCGAGCGCCTGGAGGCCCTGCGCCCGCACCTGGCCGCCCAGGTGGCCGGATCGCGCGGCGAGCCGGGCTGCCTGGCCTATGCGCTGACCGAGGATCCGCTGGATCCGGGGCTGATCCGGGTTTTCGAGCACTTCACCGACGAAGCGGCCTTGGCCTTCCACCGCGCTTCGCCGCATATGGCCGCGTGGCGCGCGGCCTGCGCCGAGCTCGGCGTGCACGAGCGCCGCATGTCCTCCTTCGACGTTTCCGCCTATCGCGAGATCTGAAATGGCTACGCTTCTCCTGCTCCCCGGCGACGGCATCGGTCCGGAAGTCTGCGCGGAGGTGCGCCGCGTGGCGGCCGCCCTCGTGCCCAGCCTGGTGGTCGAGGAAGCCATCTACGGCGGCGCCAGCTACGACGCCCACGGCACGCCGCTGACCGACGAGGTGCGTGATCGCGCCCTGGCCAGCGACGCGGTGCTGATGGGCGCCGTCGGCGGTCCCAAGTGGGCGGACGCCCCGCGCCATCTGCGCCCGGAAGCCGGCCTCTTGAACCTGCGCAAGGCGATGAACGTCTACGCCAACCTGCGCCCGGCCTACTGCTTCGAGGCCCTGGCCGGCGCCTCCAGCCTGAAGACCGAACTGGTCTCGGGCCTGGACATCATGTTCGTGCGCGAGCTGGTCGGCGGCGTCTATTTCGGCGAACCGCGCGGCATCGACGTGCTGCCCGACGGCCAGAAGAAGGGCTACGACACCGCCCTCTACACCACCAGCGAGATCGAGCGCGCCGGTCGCGTGGCCTTCGAGCTGGCCCGTGGCCGCAAGAACAAGGTCCACTCGGCCGAGAAGTCGAACGTGATGGAATCGGGCCTGCTGTGGAAGCAGGTGATCACCGAACTGCATGCCCGCGAGTACCCGGACGTCGAGCTGGAGCACATCCTGGCCGACAACTGCGCCATGCAGCTGGTGCGCGCGCCCAAGCAGTTCGACGTCATCGTCACCGACAACCTGTTCGGCGACATCCTGTCGGACGCGGCCGCCATGCTGACTGGCTCGCTGGGCATGCTGCCCTCGGCCGCCATCGGCGATCCCAACAAGCCGGGCCTCTACGAGCCGATCCACGGCTCGGCGCCCGACATCGCCGGCAAGGGCCTGGCCAATCCGCTGGCCGCCATCCTGTCGTTCGAGATGGCCCTGCGCTGGTCGCTGAAGGAGGTGGAAGCCGCCGACCGCCTGCTGGCCGCCGTCAAGGGGGCGCTGGATTCGGGCGCGCGTACCCGTGATCTCGGAGGTGAACTTACCACTGTCCAGATGGGTGATGCGGTGTTGTGTCGCATCTGATTAAGTAGAATAGCGCTGTTATTCCAGCGTTTTGCAATCTGTGCTTAAGTTTTCTCGCCCAGTTCCTGCCTTCATCAAAAGAAGAGCCAGGGGCTGGGCGAGATGCGTTTCAACGACCTGAAAATTTCGGCGAAGCTGGGGATCGCGTTCAGCGCCCTGATCATCGCCTTCGTGATCTCCTCGGGCGTGGTGTTCACCAGCCTGCAGCGCATCCAGGAGGCCTCGGTCTCCAACCAGCGCAGTCTCTCCCTGGCCACCGAGGCCGAGGTGATGATGACCCTGGTCCTCGAACAGCAGAACGCCCTGCGCGCCTACGCCCTGCTGGGCGACGAGGCCTTCGCCCAGACCTACAAGGAGGGCGTGGGCCAGTTCGACAAGGCGCTGGACGCCTTCGAGGCCAAGACCACGGTTCCCGAACAGAAGGCCCGCATCCAGCGCCTGCGCGGCGCGATGGGCGAATGGCGCAAGACCATCGCCGAGCCCGCCATGACGGCGATGGCCAACGATCCGGTGATGGGCCGCGTCTCCGCTGGCGAACTGATGGGCCGCAAGAGCCTCACCGAGATCCGCGCCGTCCAGGACGAGCTGACGGCCGCCGCCAGCGAGCGCGTCGCCCTGCGCGCCAAGGAAATGAAGCAGGCCATGGACATGGCCATCCTGTCGCTGGTGCTGGGCGGGATCGCCGCCCTGGTCATCGCCGGCCTGATGGGCTGGATGCTGTCGGGCACCATCGGCGCCTCGGTGGCCGCCATGACCGCCGCCATGCGCCGCCTGGCCTCGGGCGACAACACGGTTGAAGTCCCCGCCGTCGGCCGCAAGGACGAGGTCGGCCAGATGGCCCAGGCCGTGCTGAGCTTCAAGGACGCCGCCATCCACAAGCTGCGCCTGGAAGACGAAGCCGTCGAGCAGCGCCGCATGACCGAGGCCGAGCGCGCCCGCGTCGAGGCCGACAAGGCCCGCAAGGCCCAGGAAGACGCCGTCGCCGTGTCGGCCCTGGCCGAGGCCCTGGGTCACCTGTCGAACGGTGATCTGACCTTCCGCATCACCGCCGCCTTCGCCCCCGACGCCGAGCAGCTGAAGACCGACTTCAACGCCGCCGCCGCCCGCCTGGAAGAAGCCATGCGCGGCATCAACGGCGCCGCCGGCGGCATCCGCGCCGGTTCCGAAGAGATCGCCCAGGCTTCCGACGACCTGTCGCGCCGCACCGAGCAGCAGGCCGCCAGCCTGGAAGAGACCGCCGCCGCCCTCGACCAGATCACCGCCACCGTCCGCAAGACCGCCTCGGGCGCCAAGGAAGTCTCCAGCCTGGTGGCCGGCGCCCGCACCGGCGCCGAGCGTTCGGGCCGCATCGTCGACCAGGCCGTCAGCGCCATGGCCGGCATCGAGCAGTCCTCGGGCCAGATCGGCAACATCATCGGCGTGATCGACGAGATCGCCTTCCAGACCAACCTCCTGGCCCTGAACGCCGGCGTCGAGGCCGCGCGTGCGGGCGACGCGGGCAAGGGCTTCGCGGTCGTGGCCCAGGAAGTGCGGGCTCTCGCCCAGCGCTCGGCCGAAGCGGCCAAGGAGATCAAGGGCCTGATCTCGACCTCGACCCAGCAGGTCGAGGCTGGCGTGTCCCTGGTCGGCCAGACCGGCGAGGCCCTGCGCGCCATCGTCGACCAGGTGGCCAGCATCGACGCCCTGGTCGGCGAGATCGCCGCCAGCGCCCAGGAGCAGTCCACCGGCCTGCACCAGGTGAACGTCGCGGTGAACCAGATGGACCAGGTCGTCCAGCAGAACGCCGCCATGGTCGAAGAGGCCACCGCCGCCACCCACTCGCTGAAGGGCGAGGCAGGCGAGCTGGCCGTGCAGGTCGGCCGCTTCAAGGTCGCCGGCGCCGCCATGGCCGCCTCGGCCCCGCGCGCCGCCACCCCGACCTCGCGCCCGGCCGCCAGCCCCGCCCGCGCCGCCCAGGCCCGCGCCGCCGCCTTCGCCAGCCAAGGCTCGGCCGCCGTGGCGGTGGACAGCTGGGAAGAGTTCTAAGGCTTCCCCCTCCGGGGGATCGCAAAGCCGAAGAGGGGAAGAGCTTCCGGGCTCTTCCCCTTTTTCGTTTGGGGCTGGCCGCCCCACCAAACCCTCTCTCTGAGAGAGAGGGAGGGGCCCGCGCCGCAGGCGCGGGAGGGTGAGAGGTTTCAGCGCTTCAAGATAGGGCTCCGCCCCCAGGCCAACCCCGTTCGTCATCCCGGAAAGCCCGTAGGGCTTATCCGGGACCCAGGGGGACCGGGCTCGGCGTCCAGACTGACCACCCGCCCGGTCGCCGATGCATTGCCGCAGGCCCCTGGGTCCCGGCTCTCCGCGCTACGCGCTGCGGCCGGGATGACGCGCTTTTGGGGGACCTAGAGCTTAGAGCCGGCGAAAGGCCATCGACCGCCGCCGAGACAGGTCGCGCGGACCATCCTTTGGCAGGAAGCGCAGGATCAGAAACCAGGCGAGCGGTCCAGCGCCCGCCAGCAAGTGGTTGCCCAGGAAGATCGGCTCCTGCAGCCAGCCCCACAGGGCGTAGGCGAACAGCAGCACCGCAAGAAGTCCGGAGCGAAGGATTGGACGGTGCGTTTGCCGCTCCCGCGCCATGAGCCATCCGAAGGCCCAGGTCAGGGCGAAGAAGGCCAGCATCCCAGACCAGCGGCAGCTCAGAAGCCGAACGACGTCTTCCATCGTCTCCGTCATCGACGGGCTCGGTCAGGCCGCCGCCACCGCGCCCGTCGTGCGGCGCAGACGCCAGAAGCGGATGGTGCGCAGGGCGCTTTCGCGGGGCAGGGCGGCGTAGAGCTCGCCATACGCTTTCGCCTTGCCCATCACCTCGTCGGACGGGTCCAGGATCAGGAGGGCGAAGGTCAGGAACAGGGCGCGGTCGAAGTCGGCCGCCTTGCAGACCACGGCCAGGCCGTCGAGCTCCTTGCGCTCGAGGATCTTGCGGGCGGTGTGGAAGTCGATGTCGGCCATGTCCGACAGGGCGCAGAGGAACAGGGTCGTCTGCCGGGCGCGCAGCATGCTGGCCAGGGCCTGGGGCGTGATGCGCCCCCGGGCCTTGATCAGGCCAAGCTCGTGCATGGCGCCGTCATAGTCGGCCGGCAGGGCGCCGTCGCGGGCGGCCAGGCGGTTGCGGCCGGCGGCCAGGGCCGCCTCCAGCACCGCCGGGTCGACGCTTTCGTTGCGGGCCATGATCCGGTCGCGCAGCCGCGCCTCGGCCACGAAATACATCTCGTTGAGCAGGTCGATCGGCAGGCTCTGGCGGTCGATCACCGCCTCGTGCAGGGCCGGGTTGGCCTGGGCGCGGTCGACCACGGTCTCGTGGGCCTGGCGCGACAGCTGCGCGCCCTCGTTGCGGATCAGGACGCCCAGGGTGTCGTCGTCGCCGCGCGCGACGATGGCGTCGGAGACGGCGCTGGGCACGTGGGCCCGGCTGGAGATCGCCCGCAGGTGCTCCTGGCCCTGGGTCTGGGCCACGTGCAGCAGATCAGCGTCCGACAGCGGGGTCGCGCCGGTCAGGATCGGGCGGGCCACGGCGATGCTGTCGGCGGCCAGGTTGCGCACCAGGCTGGGCGGCGGCGCGGCCGACTGGCCCAGGCGCTCGGCCAGCTCGACGCGCACGGCCTCTTCCATCTCGCCGGCCAGCTGGCCCATCACCTGGTCGAACAGGCCCATCTCCACCGCGCCGTGGTCGTCGCCGGTGAAGAACAGGTCGGTCACCCCGCGCAGCAGCTCGCGGCGCTTGGCGCTCGACGGCTCGTCGGCCAGGGCGATCAGGTCATGCAGCCGCGATTGCAGCATCAGAAATCGCTCTCCTGGGCGGTGGTCTTCTTCTTGCGCGACGCCGAGGTCGAGGTGTCGCGGCCGGCGTCCCGGGCGGCCTCCGCCAGCCAGTCGGCCGAGCCGTGCTGGGGCTCGTCATCCATGGGGGCGGTGGCCACGGCGGCCGGGTCGACCGCCATCAGCACCGTGTTGGGCGGGCCGGGGGCGGCGATCTGGTCCGGCGTCAGGCCGAACATCCGGCCGACCGAATAGGTGCGCGGCGCCAGGCCCTCGGCGGCGCGGGGATTGGCGTAGGCCGGCGCGGCGGCGACCTGCGCCGGGGCGGGGGCCGGGCGCGGCTGGACCTGGACGGGCGGGGGGCCGCCGGCCAGTTCGTTCGACGGATAGACGCGCGGCGCGGCGGGCGCGATCGGGGCTGACGCGACCGGCGGGCTGTAGAGGCTGGTCGGCAGGGCGCCCTGCTGCTGGGGCTGCTGGGGCTGCGCCGGCCCTTGCGGAACGTAGCGCGGCTGCGGCGGCTGGACCTGCTGCGCAGGCGGGGCGTTGGCGTAGCCGGCCCAGGCGGCCATCGGCGCGGGGCGTTCGGCGGCGCGGGAAGAAGTATCGGCTGCGGCGGGCGTTGCGGGCGCCTCCACCTTGCCGGCCCAGCCCAGCATCGGCCCGCGATAGGCCGAGGCGGCGGCCTGGGCGCGCGGGCTGCGCGGCCCGTAGCGGCTCTCGCGCACGTCGTCGGCGTGCGCCGGTAAGGCGACGCTGGCGAGCAGCAGCAGTGACAGAACGAGGCGCATGCCGGTCCGGACGGAGTCTTGTCAGTCTGCAACCCTTAGCCGAAGCCGCTTAATCGCCGCCTAACGGCGCCGTGCGAAAGGTCGGGGATGCGACCATTGTTCCCTCTCTCAAAGAGAGAGGGTTTTCTACCGTCCTCGCCACCAGGCCAGCAGCCGCGCCTCGGCCGCGCCGAGGGCCGCGTGCAGGGCCACGCCCATAGCCGCCAACACGGCCAGGGCCGCGAAGCCGCGCGCGGTCTGCAGGCGGTTGAAGCTTTCCAGCATCCGCCAGGCCAGGCCCTGGCTTGATCCCGAGCCGGCCACGAACTCGGCCGCCACCGCGCCGACCAGCGCAAGGCCGGCGGCCACCTTCAGGCCTTCCAGGAGCGCCGGCAGGGCCGAGGGCAGGCGCAGTCGCCACAGCCGCTGCCAGCCGCTGGCGCCGTGCAGGTCGAACAGGCGCGACAGGTCGGGATCGGCCGCCTTCAGACCGGCGACGGCGCCCGAATAGATCGGGAAGAAGGCGATCACGGCGGCCAGCGCCGTCACCGCCCGGCCCGGATGCTCGATGCCGGCCCAGATGGTCACCAGCGGCGCTATGGCGATCACCGGCGTCACCTGCAGCACGGCCGCCACGGGGGCGAAGGCGTCCTCGACGATCGGCCTCAGCGCCGCGCCGAACGCCATGGCCAGGGCGACCAGCGCCGCCAGCGCCAGCCCCGCCAGCGCCGTCGACAACGTGCCCCAGGCGCTGAGCGCCAGCAGCGGTCCGGCCTCGACCAGCGCCCCGGCGATCTGCGACGGGGCCGGCAGCAGGTAGGCCGGCACGTGCAGCACGCGGCAGGCGCCTTCCCAGGCAGCCAGCAGGAAGGTCACGAACAGGATGGGAGCGAGGCGGCGGGTCATGGTGCGGTCCCCCTCCGGCCCTTCGGGCCACCTCCCCCAGAGGGGGAGGATCTGGCCGGCGCGTTTAGATGCTCCCCCTCTGGGGGCGCTGTCGGCGAAGCCGACTGAGGGGGCTGCGCCAGCAGCGCGGAAACCGCCTCCACCGTCTGGCGGAACGCCGCGGTGGTGCGGAACCCCGCCGGCCGCACCAGCGGCCCCTCGACCACGACCTCGCCGGCCACGACGCCCGGTCCCGGCGTCAGCACCACCACGCGGCCGGCCATGTAGACGGCCTCCTCGACATTGTGGGTGACGAACACCACGGCCGGCGACAGCGCCGCGCACAGGGCCAGCACGTCGTCGGCCAGGGCGCGGCGGGTGATCTCGTCCAGGGCCGCGAACGGCTCGTCCAGCAGCAGCAGGCGCGGAGCCGTGACCAGCGCCCGGGCCAGCGAGGCCCGCATGGCCATGCCGCCCGACAGCTGGGCGGGGCGGGCGTCCTGGGCGCCGTCCAGGCCGACCTTGGCCAGGGCCTCGCGCGCCTTGGCCCGGGCCTGCGCCTTCTGCATGCCGGCCAGCTCCAGCGGCAGGGCGACATTGGCCGCGGCGCTCATCCACGGCGCCAGGGTGGGGGCCTGGAACACCACCGAGGTCTCGCCCTTGCCGGCCGCGCGGCTCACGGTTCCGCGCGTGGGCTGCTCCAGCCCGGCCAGCAGCCGCAGCGCCGTCGACTTGCCGCACCCCGACGGCCCGACCAGCGCCACCACCTCGCCGGCGGCCAGCGCAAGGTCGACCGGCCCCAGGGCCCGGCCGCGCGGATAGTCGACCTCGACGGCCTGGAGAGAGGCGATGGTCACTTCGGCAGGAAGGCCAGGCTGTAGGCCTGCTTGTAGTCGAGGGTCTTCGGATAGACCCCCTGGTCGGCGGCCACGTCGAAGAACTGCGCCCAGCGCGCGTCGGTCATGGCGCCGATCCCGTCCTTGGGCACGATGCCGTAGCCGCGCATCTTGTCCCGGGCCTGGTCGAGCAGGTCCTGGGTCATTTCGGGGTTGTCCTTGAGGATCAGGGCGTCGCCGGGTTTGGCGTCGCCGTAGAGATAGCTCTTCCAGCCGGCGGCGATGGCGTCGCTGATCGCCTGCACCTGGGCGGGCTTGTCGGCGATCATCCTGTCGGTCACCAGGGCGAACGAGGCGTAGGCCGGATAGCCGTCGTCGGCCAGCAGGAACACCGCCGGCTTCTCCCCGCCCGCCTTCTCGATCAGATAGGGCTCGGAGGTCGCGTAGCCCTGCTGGATCAGGCTCTTGTCGGCCAGGAACGGGGCGACCGAATAGTTGTACTTGCGCACCTGGGCGTCGGTGAAGCCGTGCTTGGCCTTCAGCCACACCCAGAAGGCCGTCACCGAGGCGTCCGACAGCAGGATCGGCTTGCCCTTCATGTCGGCGATGCTGGCGACGCCCGTTCCCGGATGGGCGATCAGCACCTGCGGGTCCTTGTCCATGTAGGCGGCGACGGCTTTGACCGGCACGCCCTCCTTGGCGAGGTTCAGCACGATGAAGCTGTTGGAGCCGACGCCGACGTCCACCGCGCCGGTGGCCAAGAGCTGGGGCACGTTCACGCCCGGACCGCCCTGGACGATGGAGACGTCCAGCCCGCGCTTTTCGAACTCGCCCGTCGCCACCGCCTGGTAGTAGCCGCCCAGCTCGGCCTGCGCCCGCCAGTCCGTGGCCAGCTTCAGCTTCGTCAGGCCCGGCGCGGCGTCCTTCTTGGTCGGCGAACAGGCGCTCGCCAGCAGGGCGAGGCCGGCGGCGGTCACGGCGCGGCGCGAAAAGGTCATGGCGGATCCCCCGGGTGCGGTGCGGCGCGGAGGTTAGCGGGGGCGATCCCTCAGGCAAAGCCTTTCAAGGCTTCCTGTCGCCGAGCTCAGCCGTGGGTTTCGCGCACATGCCCCTTGGCGATGACGATCGCGGCGGCGATCACGCCGCAGATCGAGGCGAGCAGCCCGACGACGACGCTCGCGCCGGCGTTGACCAGCAGGGCGCCCGCCAGCAGGCTGGCGGTCACGCAAAGAAAGCCGATGTCCTTGAGGATCGAGGCGGGCCCGCCCAGCAGCCGGCGGCCGTAGATGCCGGCATGTACGAGCGCGATCGCCAGGATGTACGGGAGCATGACGTCCTCGTTTCGGCCCAAGGTGCGCAAGCCTCGGGCAAAAGCGCCAAGCTTGGCAATCCGGAATCCGATGTTCCAGGCGACGCGCCGACAAAGATCCTCCCCCTCTGGGGGAGGTGGCGCGGAGCGCCGGAGGGGGGGCGTTTTCAGCTTGCGGGGTTCAGGCCGGCGATCGCGCCACGCCCCTCTCCGTCGGCTTCGCCGACACCTCTCCCACGGGGAGAGGGTCTCTAGGAGCCCGCCTCCAGCCAGCGCCCGACCTTGGCGTACAGCACCTCGCGCTGCACGGGTTTGGCGATGTGGTCGACCATGCCGGCGGCGAAGCAGCGCTCCACCTGCTGGGGCAGGGCGTCGGCGCTCATGGCGATGATCGGCACGCGGCCGGCCGCGCCTTCCAGGCCGCGGATGGCCCGGGTGGCGGCCAGGCCGTCCATCTCGGGCATGTGGATGTCCATCAGGATGATGTCGAAATGGCCGCGCGCGGCCGCCGCCAGGGCCTGGCGGCCGTTCTCGGCGGTCTCGACGTGGCAGCCCGCCAGGCGCAGCAGGCCAACTCCGATCTCGCGGTTCATCGGATGGTCGTCGACCAGCAGGATGCGGGCGGCCCTGGGGTCGCGGGCGACTTCGCGCACCGGCGCGGCCAGGGGCTCGGCCTCGGCCGCCGGCAGTTCGAACCAGAAGCACGAGCCGTGTCCCGGCGCGCTGTCGGCCCCGATCCGGCCGCCCATCAGCTCGACCAGCGACTTGCTGATCGCCAGGCCGAGTCCTGCGCCGCCATAGGCGCGGGTGGCGCCGCTGTCGAGCTGCACGAAGCGCTGGAAGAGCCGCGCCTGGTCCTCGATCGGCACGCCCACCCCGGTGTCGGCGACCTCGAAGCGCAGGCGGTCCTCGACCTCGCCGGGCTCGACGATCAGCCGGGCGACGATCTTGCCGCGCTCGGTGAACTTCACGGCGTTGTTGAGCAGGTTCAGCAGCACCTGGCGCAGGCGCAGGGCGTCCAGGTCGTGCAGGCCGCCCACCGGGTCGATGACGTCGATCTCGATGGCCAAGTGTTTGGCCTCGGCTTCCGGGCGGACGATGCCGACCGCGTCATGCAGCACCGCCTCGGCCGAGGCCGGCTGCAGCATCAGCTCCACCTGGCCGGAATCCACCCGCGAGACGTCGAGGATGTCGCTGACCACGGTCAGCAGGGCCGCGCCCGCGGTGTCGATCATGCCCACCTGGCGATGGGCGTCGGCGGGCAGGTCGCCGCGGCTGGCCAGCAGCTGGGCGAAGCCGAGGATGCTGTTCAGCGGCGTGCGGATCTCGTGGCTCATGGTGGCCAGGAACTCGGTCTTGGCCTCGGCCGCCGCCAGCGCCCGGGCGCGGGCCGCGCGGGTCAGCTGCTCGCGCCGCACCAGCAGGCGCCGCAGCCGTTCCTGCTGGGCCAGCGCCAGGCCCGCCGCCAGGGCGGTGACGAACACCACGGTGACGAAGCACTGGATCAGCCGGGTCATCTGGGCCGGGTTCCACGGCGCCAGCAGCTGGCCCAGGAAGATGTTCCAGACCCCCAGCGGCAGCGACACGACGGCGATGGTCAGGGCCGCTTCGGCCGCCCCGCGCGGGCCCAGGCGGAAGGCGCACAGGATGGCGGCCGGGAACAGCACGAAGGGCAGGGGCGCGCGGGTGTCGTGGAACACCGCCGCCGTCAGCACCGCCATCAGCAGGAAGAGGCCCAGGCGTTCGCCGGCCGAGCGGTGGAAGGTGCGCTTGTGCTCGGCGTCGATCAGCACCAGCACCGAGGGCACGATCAGGGCCATGCCCAGCGCCCCGCTGACGAACCAGTCGCGCCACAGGGCCATGAACGGCGCGCCGTCCAGCAGGCTCAGCAGGGCGGCGGCGACGGCGGCGGTCACCGCCACCACCGGGGCGATCACCGTCACCAGCAGCGCCAGATGGCGCATGGTCCGCACCCGGGGCGGCCCGCCGAACGCCCGCCGCACGGCCTCGCGCGCGCCCCAGGCCTCGATCAGGTTGACCGCGGTGAACACCAGGGCCCGGTCCAGGCTGTCGCCGAAGGCCAGGCAGACGGCGAAATGCAGGACGCCGATGACGATGGTCAGGATCAGGCGGCGGGGCGGACCCAGCGCCATCAGGCCCACGGCCAGCAGCGCCGTGCCGGGCCATAGGGCCGCCACGCCCGTCGGTCCGCGCGTCAGGCCGTCGCTGAACAGCTGCGTCACGACGAAGGCGGCCGCCAGCACGAGCAGCAGCACCGTCTGACGGCGGGTCTCCTGTAGGGCGGCGCTTCGCGTCATTCTTGATCCCGTTCCCCACGGCTTCTACGCCGAACAACGGTTTCAGTTTCGGGAGCAATGCCTTCTGTGACGCTTTGCCGCAATGGCTTTCGGTAGTGTCGACTATCCGACCAAGGGGCCGGTTTCCTTGGCGGGCAAGGAATGTCGCCCGCGCGAGCGGGACGATTTTGAGTCGACCTGCGGGAGTTTTCCGGGTGTGAAAAATCTTGGGTTGCGCCCTTTCGCCGGCTCGCGGTGAAACCGGCAATTCTACGTAAAGGTGCAATTATGACGTAGACAATCGCAAAAGTTAACTTAGCCTGTGCTCAAGCTTTTGGGGGAAAGCATGGGTTTGAGGCGAGAGGCGGCGGACGGCGGCGACGACCGGGGCGGCGGCAAGGACGGTGATCGGCGGAAGAAGCGCAGCGACGAGCCCGAGCGGGTGCCGGACAAGGGCGCGATGCTGCTTCACCTGAAGTACG
Organism: Caulobacter sp. 602-2; assembly: GCF_011043625.1. Taxonomy (GTDB): domain Bacteria; phylum Pseudomonadota; class Alphaproteobacteria; order Caulobacterales; family Caulobacteraceae; genus Caulobacter. The sequence continues at coordinate 723,271 of NZ_JAAKGT010000002.1, read as the reverse complement.
CCAAGCCGGCCAAGGACAAGCGCCCGATCTACTATATCGGCCCGTTCGGCAGCCGGGTGAGCTTCCAGTCGCAGCAGAGGCGCGCCCTCAACGTCGTGGGCTCGCTGATGGAGCTCAAGGAGATTTCCAGCGAGACCGACATCGTCATCGTCGGCGCGGGCGTCGCCGGGATGACGGCGTTCGCCGCGCTGTCGTCCGGCGGCTACAAGGTGCGCCTGTACGAGCGCAACTCCGCCGTCCTGACGCTGCAGGAAGGCTCCACGCATCGCTACATCCATCCGACGGTGAATTTCTGGCCGGACACCGACGCGGACCGCACCACGCGCCTGCCGTTCTTCGACTGGTACTCGTCGGACTGTCCCAACGTGATCAAGACCTTCCGCGACCAGTGGGATCACGACGCCGACAAGGTCGTCCGGCGGGACCCCAGGCTGCCGAAGAGGGTCAAGGATCTGACGCAGTCGGACCCGCTCTTCGAGTACGACCTGAAGTTCCAGGCCTATGACCCGGTCTCAAAGCGAGTGAGCCTCGTCGACGAGACGCGAAAAGAGACCATCGAGGCGGACCTGGTGCTGGTGGCCATCGGTTTCGGCGTCGAGGACAACCTCGGCGACGAGAGCCAACGGCCCTACTGGAAGGATGATCGGCTGGTCAATCTCGCCGGTCAGGAAGGGCAGGAGATCCTGATCAGCGGCGCCGGCGATGGCGGCCTGATCGATTGCCTGCGACTGGTCTATGGCGGCTTCAAGAAGGGCGATTTCGCGCTCGACGTCATCGATGCCCTGGAGTGCGGACCCTATTCCCCGCGCGAGGCTTTCCAGGCCCTTGAGGACGACGCCCGCAAGGAGAGCGACGCCAATCGCCGGGCCGAACTGTTCGCCGAGCGATATGCCGCGTTGCTGCCGAAGCTGAATCGTTCGGCCCGCGACCTTCTCGAGCATGCTCTCATCAAGAAGGCGAGCGGTGGCTTTCCCAACAAGATCAGGCTTCTGGGGCGTTTCAGCGCGCCCTACGAGTTGGGCGCCGCGCCGATCAACCGCTTGCTTCTGGCCTTTGCGCTCAGTCACAAGGCGCTGACCTTCGAGCACGGTTCTCTAGAGCGTGTCGAGGGCGCCTACTATCTGAAGAAGAAGGGGAAAAAGACGGCGGTCCCTGGAAAGGTCAAGGTGATCGTCCGGCATGGTCCACTCAACGCGCTTGGCGGGTTCCTGACCAAGAACGAGGTGAAATCGCTCCGCGAACAGCAGCAGGAGCCAGAAGATTTCGCCAGCGAAGGCTCCTTCCCGAACAAGTACTTCGTGCCCGCGAACACAGAGTACCCCTGCCGCTTCCGCACGCCGGGAGCTTTCGCCAATATCCGGTGGCCGTTGGCCTATCGTTTTCTGTCCGAGCGCTTCGGCGCTGTGACCAAGGTTGGTGGGAGTGATCCGGAGCCATGCTTCGTGGTCGATGACGTGATCTCCGTGCCGGAGGTGACGCATGCCGACATCGCCGGTCTTCCAGAGCATGTCTTCGGCATTCCCGTTGAACGGCGCCAGCGGCCCAAGGGGCAGGATACCTCGGCGGCGCCGCTGCCATGAGAGACGCTTCCGTCAATGAAAACGCGCTCGCCTCGGGCGCGGCGCTTTACGCGTCCGATCGTGACCGCCTGGGCGTGGCCGGCCTGCTGGTCAGCGACAGCCACGGCGAGGTGTTCGCGGTGTCGCACGTCGGCGTGGGGATCGCCGGGTCGCCGCGCATCAGCGTCGGCGGTCATGTCGTTTCCCTCAAGCCGCAGGTCTTCGAGGCTTCGTCGGACCTCCGCGACGCCGTGGGCCATCCCAGCATCTCCCGTCTCGTCGCCTTTTTCCGGGTCGACCAGAGCGTGCTGGTCGACCCGGCCATCCCGGGCGCGCGCGAAGCGGCCGAGGCCGAGCATCCCGTCGACGCGCTGGGCGAGACCCTCGACCTCGTCATCGGCGACAGCGCCAGCCAATGGCGGATCGTCGCCATCGGCGGTCGCGCCAGCTTCCTGAGCGTCTCGGGCGACCGGCGCGACTACGGCGACGTGATCGAGTGCGAGCCCGTCGGCCCGCTGGCGTCGCCGCCGGCCGCCGCCGGGGCGGTGCTGTTCACGCAAGGCGGCGCGCCCGTCGGCATGCTGGTCGGCTGGCGCGGAACGATCGGCCTGTTCGCGCCGCTGCGCACCGTCCTGTGGAACGCCGAACTGGAGCCGCTCACCGCCGAGACGGCGGCCCAGCACAACAGCTGGCTGGTCAAGCGCTACGCCGCCGACGCGCCGGAAATGGCGCTGTCGCGGGCCGAACTGCGGGCCATCGGCCTGTCGCGGACGGCGCGCGGCGCTCGGCTGCGCTTCAGCCGCACGCCCAGCTTCCGGTTCGCCGTCCTGCCGTTGCGCACGCCGCCCGACGAGACCCGGCTGATCGGCCTGGAGGTGCTGAAGGAGGAACTGCGCGCCGCGGCCCCGCGCCAGTCGAAGAAGGGCTATTCCTCCAGCCTCGACAAATGGCTGTCGAACGCGCTGCGGCGGCGAGACGCCAGCGGCAGCATCGACGACCTGCGCGCCGCCTTCGCCCCCCTGTTTCTGGGCAATCCCGATCGCCCCGCGCGGGAAGTGATGGCCGCGCTGCAGCAGGTCCACTCCTCCAAGCGCGAGCAGGCCGTGCACTTCGCGCTGGACCGCCTCAGCCGGCGGCCCCGCCCGAACAAGGGGCGCGAGCGCACCCTGCTGTGGTGGCTGATCCATGAGTTCCTGATCCGGCCCGGCAGCCCGCTGAACTTCGATCTGGAGAACGACATCTTCCGGCGGGTCGCGTTCAGCCTGACCCCGGCTATCCAGGCGCTGAAGCAGGCGCCGGACTCCGAAGACCTGCGCGACGAGATCTATGCGATGGCCGAGGTGGCCATGGCGATGGCGTCGTCGGACCGGCGCGACGGCCTGATGCGCACGGCCGCCAAGCGTTTCGAGAACGAGCCGCGCTGGGGATCGTACTTCGCCACCAGGCTGCTGCTGCAAAAGCTGCGCGAGCGCAAAAGCGGCCTCGTGGCCGTCATCAAGCACAATCGGGAGCTCGTCGGCATGGTGCGGGGGCATGAACGGGCCCAGGCGCACGGCGACGACCTGGCCAGTCCGCTGGACCAGCTGGTCGGGCTGGTCGTCAGGCAGGGCGAGGCGGCGGACGAGCTCCCGCAGGTGCTGCTCGCCCTTTCGGGCCTGCCCGCGGCTCCGCCGCCGCCGAGCTTCGAGGCGATGACCAAGGAAATTGAAGCCTTCCAGGCGAAGGTTGCGGAGCTCCTGCCATGACCGGCCCCGATCCGCGCTCGTTCGCCGACTACCAGCGCGCCGCGACCAACCTGCGCGGCTCGCTACGCCGCAACCAGTGGGACAGTCGCGCCCTGCTGAAGGACGACGTTCGCATCCGCTACGTCTTCGACACGAACGTCTTCCTGTTCCACGCCGACCTGGAAGACCAGTCCAACCAGATGGAGGACCTGGCCAGCCTGCTGGGCATCGACACGCACGACCCGTTCCTGGAGGCCATGGAGCGCCTCACCGCCGACTACATGTTCAGCGGTCGCCTGCCCGGCCAGCGGGGCGAGCCGGCCTATCTGGCGAGCCAGCATTTCACCGAGATCGTCGACCGATCCTACGCCATCGAGCGCAGGCTTTCCGCCGTGCTGCCCGCCGACCCGGCGACCCGCAGGCGCATCCGCGACATCCTGTCGAGCGGCGGCGCCGCGCCCGCGGACCGGCTGCAGGAACTGCAGAGACTGATCCCGAAGGCCTGGCTCAGGTCCCTGCACACGCAGACCCACTTCAAGGAGGTGCTGCAAACCTTGCAGGGCGATCGGCCGAGCGTGACGCCGCTGCACCACGTCCAGTGGGGGTGGGAAGCCGGGCGTCCCCTCGAGATCGACGTCGAAGATTGGGTGCAGGCGCTGGGGCAGGCGCAGCCCAATCGCGACATCAATCGCAGCCAGGACGCGCGCGCCATCGCGACGATGGTGGATCTCTATCGCAACGACGTCGACGCGCTGTTCGACGATCGCAAGACCATCTACCTGTTCGTCACCACCGACGCGACGATCCTGCGCGCGGTGGCTTCCCGCATCACCGAACTGCGGTCCGAGGGCATTCCCTACTTCGTGCGCACGCCGCGCGACTTCTCGCCCCTGCTGAACATCAAGTCGATGGGCGAGGTCTATGCGCGCAACCGCCACGCCAACACGCGCGACCTGGAAGGCATCTTCCGCAAGCTCAGCTCGGCCCTCGACTGGATCGAGGTCGGTTCTTCGACGGCGTCGCTGGACGAGTTGCAGACCGCCTGGCGCGCGTTCTCGGAGAACTCGACCTTCCTGAACGCCGAGTATTTCGAGAAATCCGACCGCGTCCTCTTCAAGGGGCTCAACGAGTTCATCTCCGAGCACTACGAGACCAGCGTGGAGACGCTGCGCACGACGCTGGACCAGTTGCGCCAGAAGCACGTGACGGTGGTCCTCGACAGCGCCCTGGCGGCCACGATCGCCAACCGCGACCCGGAGGGGCGGACGCTGTCGCGCCGGGCCCAGTTCAAGCCGATCGGCCGGCAGGTGTTCGACGGTCTCATCGGCGGCCATCGCACGGTGGGCGAGTTCGTCGACATGGTGATCGCCAAGCGCACCCTGCCCGAGGACACCGACGCGCGGATATCCAACAATCCGGGCCAGCCCAACATCGCCATGCTGGTCGCCTGCCTGTTCCTGGCGGCCGAGGACTGGAGCGCGGCGGCGGACTTCGCGGGCCAGGCCGTCGCCAAGCTCGACTCGAAGGCTCCCCCGGCGCTGGCGGCCGAGGCCTGCTATCTGCGGGCGCTGTGCCTGAGGTTCTCGATGCGGTCGGACCGGGAGTTCGCCAAGGCGCGGCGCCAGCTGGAGCGCAACATCGTCGCCTATCGCGGCAAGAACGGCGTCGAGGACAAGTGGAGGAACCTGCGCGACCGCATCGAGCGCGCCACCCTCTATCTTTCCGCCGTCTCGATGCAGGCCATCTCGCGGCTGGGCCTGGAAGGGCGCGAGCGGCCGGCGCGCGGAGCCAACTATCTGCCGCCCGAGCTGGAGCGCGAATACTTCCTGGTGGGCATGCGCGAAAGCGTGACCGCGCTGAGCGAACTCGAAGACAACTTCTCGGGTTCGGCCGTTCCCGGGGCGACCATGCGCGAGCTCTATCTCGGGCTCGAGATCCAGGCGGTGACCAACCTGGCCGGCGCCTGGATCTTCGCCGCGGCGCTGCCGCACCTGCAGGCCGTCCCGGAAAGCGATCGCGCCGACGTGCTGAGGCGTCTTCGGACGATCATCGACGAGGCCGAGGCCGAAAAGCGCCCGCTGCGCGAGACCCAGCACATCTACGCGCTGATCCTGCGGTCGCTGGAAAGCGGCTCGGAGACCCAGCGGCGGATGTTCGGCGGGCTGGCCCTGCAGCGGATCACGGCGCTGATCGACCTGCACAAGCGGATGCCGATCAACGACCGCGTGCGCTTCACCTATCTCGCCGAGTGGCTGGAGCCGCAGGAAGAGCCGGTGTCCTCTTAAGGGGGCGAGAGCCCAGGAAAACGCCAGTCATCCCGGCGCTCTGCTTCGTTGCGGCCGGGATGACAAGCCTTGGGTCGTCGAGACGTGGCTCGGTGAAAGCGGGGGCCTGAGGCGTACGCGGCCTTGGGGCGGATCGACATTCAATCGCTTGCGCCGATTTTTCACCGAGCATCCCCGCCTTCGCGGGGAAAATCGGCCTATTGGGCGTCGCGGTTGGATGAATGTCGATCCGCCCTAGGCCGCCTCGGTCTCGGCTCCGAGCCAGCGGTTCAGCGTGGCGATCAGCACGTCGCGCTGGATGGGCTTGGCGACATGGTCGACCATGCCGGCCTGGCGGCAGCGCTCGATCTGCTGGGGCATGACGTCGGCCGACAGGGCTATGATCGGCGCGCGGCCGGCTGCTCCGGGCAGGGCCTTGATGGCGCGGGCGGCGGCCAGGCCGTCCATGCGCGGCATGTGGATGTCCATCAGGATGATGTCGAAGTCGCCGGCCGCGGCGGCGCGCACGGCCTCGTCGCCGTCCTCGGCGGTCTCGACCGCGCAGCCGGCCAGGATCAGCATGGCCGCGCCCAGCTCGCGGTTCATCGGATGATCGTCGACCAGCAGCACGCGGGCGGCGGCCTCCTGCTCGGGGGCGGGGCCGTCGGCGGCGCAGACCGGCTCGGCCGGGGTGGTGAACCAGAAGGTCGCGCCCTGGCCCGGCGCGCTGTCGACGCCGATCTCGCCGCCCATGCGGGTGACCAGGGTCTTGCTGATCGCCAGGCCCAGCCCCGCGCCGCCGAACGCGCGGCTGATCGAGCCGTCGGCCTGGGAGAAGCGCTGGAACAGCCGTCCCTGCACCTCGGGCGCGATGCCGATGCCGGTGTCGGCGACGGTGAAGCGCAGGCGTTCGGGGCCGCCGGGATAGGTGGTCTCCAGCCGCACGCTGGCCCGCACCGCGCCCGCGGCGGTGAACTTCACGGCGTTGTTGAGCAGGTTCAGCAGCACCTGGCGCAGGCGGGCCGGATCGAGGGCGTAGTCGAAGCCCGCCGGCAGGTCGGCCTCGACCGCCAGCGACAGGCCCTTGGTCTGGGCGTCCAGCGCGATGATCGAGGCGGCGTCGGCCAGCAGGGCGGCCGGGTCGACGGCCTCGGGCCGCAGCTCCACGCGCCCGGCCTCCAGCCGCGAGAAGTCGAGGATGTCGTCGACGATGGTGGCCAGCGAGCCGCCGGCCTGGGCGATCAGCTCCAGCTTGCGGCGGCCGGCCGGGCTGAGGCCGTCCTCGGTCTCGGCCAGCAGGTTGGCGAAGCCCAGCACGCTGTTGAGCGGCGTGCGGATCTCGTGGCTCATCGTGGCCAGGAAGTCGGTGCGGGCCCGGCCGGCGGCCTGGGCGCGGGCGCGGGCGGCGCGGGCGGCGGCGCTGCGCCGTGCCATCAGTCCCTTGAGCCGTTGCTCCTTGTACAGCGACAGGGCCGCCGCCAGGCAGGTGAAGAAGATCGTGGTGACGAAGGCCTGCACCATGCGGATGCGCTCGATCTCGGCCCAGCGCGGGGCCAGCCGCGCGATGCCCTCGCCGGCCACCGTCATCGGGGCGGTGATGGCGATGACGATCACCGCGCTCCAGGCCGCGCCGCGCGGCCCCAGCTGGAAGGCCGCCAGCATCGCCGCCGGGAAGATCAGGAACGGCATCGGCGTGCTGGGCTTGAGGAAGGCGAAGGCCGTCGCCGCGGCCACCAGGGCGTAGAGCCCCGCCTGGATCGGCAGCGGCCGCTGGAAGGCCTCCTCGTTGGTCGGGTCGAGGATCACCAGGGCCGCGGGCAGGGCGATGATCATGCCCATGCTGTTGCAGGCGGCCCAGGCGGTGAAGAACGGCCACAGGTCGGCGCCGGCCGCCGGGGCCGCCACGCTGGATCCCAGGGCGGCGATGGTGACCGTGATCGGCAGCATGGCCGCCACCAGCACCAGCGCGTGGCGCACGCTGCGGATCGACGGGCGCGGCCCGCGCAGCCGCCGGGTCAGGGCCGCGGCCGCCAGGCTCTCGGCCATGTCGCAGGCGGTGTAGACGGCGATGACCGTCCAGGGGTCGCCGGCCAGGGCGTGCACCGCCAGGTTGGTGACCAGGGCCACGCCCAGCAGCAGCCGCCGGCCCAGCGGGTCCATACGCAGCAGACCGGCCGCCAGTATGGCGTTCATCGGCCACAGCGAGGGCATGCCGTTGCTGTCGCGGGTCAGGAGGTCGCTGAACAGGAACGAGCCGACATAGGCGCAGACCAGCGCCACCAGCAGTCCCCAGCGGACGCCGGCCAGGTGGACGCCCGCAGGCTGGTCCCGTCGTTCGGCTCGTGCGCTCAAGGCCCCTTTGTCCCCCATCCGGGCGCTGTCGCGACCGGAACCCTCTACCACCACGCCCGGCCCGAGAAAGGGTTAAGGCGCTGCGCTTTTTCCGTGCGCCGGGCCGTCGTGCGACGTTCGGTCGCGCTCCGGCGGCTGGCTCAACGCCCGCGACACCGCCGCCAGCAGTTCGTCGCGGCGGATCGGCTTGGCCACGTGGCCGTCCATGCCCGCCGCGCGGCAGCGGGCCACCTGCTCGGGCAGCACGTCGGCGCTCAGCGCCAGGATCGGCGTGTCGCCCACCGGCCCGTCGAGGGCGCGGATGGCCCGGGCGGCGGCCAGGCCGTCCATGCCCGGCATGTGCACGTCCATCAGGATCAGGTCGAAGCCGCCGGTGCGGGCGGCCTCCACGGCCTGGAAGCCGTCCTCGGCGGTGAACACCTGACAGCCGGCCAGGGTCAGCAGAGCATCGCCCAGCTCGCGGTTCATCGGGTGGTCGTCGACCAGCAGCACGCGGGCGGCGGCGGCCCGCTCGGGGCCGGCGGCCGGCGCGGGCGCGGGGGCCTGGGCGGCCTGCGCCTCCAGGACGATGTGGAACACGGCCCCCACGCCTAGCGCGCTCTCGACCCAGATCGCCCCGCCCATCTGGCCGACCAGCGCCTTGCTGATCGCCAGTCCCAGGCCCGTGCCGCCATAGGCGCGGCTGATCGAGCTGTCGCCCTGGCTGAACCGTTGAAAGAGCCGCGCCTGCACCTCGGGCGCGATGCCGATGCCGGTGTCGGCCACCGAAAAGCGCAGCAGGCCAGGATCGGGGCCGACCGACAGGCGGGCGGTGACGCCGCCCTGGGTGGTGAACTTCACGGCGTTGTTGAGCAGGTTCAGCAGCACCTGGCGCAGGCGCGTCTCGTCCAGGGAGAACAGCGCCTCGGGATCCTGGCCCTCGCGGCCCTCGACCTCGACGGTGACGGTCAGGCCCTTGCCTTGTGCTTCGGGGGCGATGATGGCGGCGGCGTCGCGCAGCAGGGCTGCGGGGGAAGAGGGGGTCAGGACAAGCTCCAGGCGACCGGCCTCGACTTTCGCGAAGTCGAGCAGGTCGCTGACGATTTCAGCCAGCGAGCGGCCGGCGCGTCCGACCAGGTCGAGGCGGCGGCGGTTCTCGGGCGACAGGTCGGCGTCCTCGGCCACCAGGGCGGCGAAACCGAGGATGCTGTTCAGCGGGGTGCGGATCTCGTGGCTGATGGTCGCCAGGAAGTCCGACTTGGCGGCGTTGGCGGCCTGGGCGCGGGCCTGGGCGGCGCGGGCGGCGGCCTGGCGGCGCACCAGCAGGGCCGACAGCCGCGTCTGGCGGCTCAGCGCCAGGGCCGCGGCCATGCTCACCGCATAGAGCACGACGTGGAACAGCAGCAGGTGGCGCATCGGCTCGGCCGCGGCCTTGGGGTCCAGGCCCACGATCGACAGCACCGCGGGGATGGCGAAGGCCAGGGCGGCCATCACCGACAGCGCCGCCGCGCGCGGGCCGCCGCGGAACGCCGCCAGCAGAACCGGCGCGAACACCAGCACCCGCATCTGCGGCGGGCCGGTGAACACCGTCCACGACACCGCGGCGATCACCGCCAGGCCGGCGGCCGGCTCCAGCCAGCCGCGCACGGGAAAGGCCTCGGCGTGGCGGCGGTCCAGAAGGATCAGGATGGTCGGCAGGGCGATGGCCACGCCCAGGACGTTGCTGGTGGTCCAGCCGCTCCAGCCGGTCCAGAAGCCGCCGCCCTCGGCCAGCGAGGCCACGCCGTTGACGGCGATCGAGGTCACCGCCGTGAACACCGCCGACACCGCCGTCAGCACCAGCAGGCCACGCATGCTGCGCACCTTGCCCGGCAGCCGCAGCAGCCGCAGGGCGGCGGCCGTGGCGGCGATCTGCACGCCGTCGAGGATGGTCACGGCCAGGGCGAAGGCGCTGCTGTTGCTGGTGGTCAGGCTCAGCGCCAGGTGCAGCACGGTGGTCACCGCCAGCAGCACCGCGCCGCGCTGGCGGTCCAGGGTCATCAGGCCGGCGATGATGACGGCGTTGGCCGTCCAGATGGTGGCGATCTCCTGCGCCGCCCCGGTCAGGAACAGGCTGTAGGCCATCGACGCCACATAGGCGAGCGTCAGCCCCGCCGGCCGCCGCCAGCGACGCCACAGCGCCGCGCGATCGCTCGCGATGTCGAAGCGGCCGAAACCCAAGTCCTCAAACCCCCAGGCTTCCAACCGAAGGCGGCCGGAAGCTGTCGGGTTCCACCATGACCACGAAACGTCGGTTTTTGGTTAAGTGGGGGGCTTGGTGTGCAGGGACTTTCTCCAAGATTGCATAAATTGTGCGAGCTCGTCTAAGCGTGGAGTCCTGTCAGGGGGCTTGCATGAAAAGGCCGTTCTTCAACGCGTCCATCGCGGACTTGGAGCGAGAGTACGAGAACGCAGCGGGCGATGTGGCGCGCCTGAAAGTCTTGAAGGCGGAGCTCGTCCATCGCGATAAGCCGAGAGGTCGGGCCCTCGCGGGCAAGGTCGCCGCCAGCCTGGCGCTCCACGCAAAGGCGCGAATGAAGCCGAAACCGGCCGCTCCAGCGGCCCCCGCAATGGAAGCGCCTCGCCAGTCGAAGCCGCCCGAGCGACGCGAGGCGTCCGAACGCCTGCAGTCCGCCCGACCCGAACCCAAACCCAAACCCAAACCCTATCCGACGCAGACCGACGCGCCAGTCGGCGTGTTGGATGCGTGGACGGCCCTGGAGGTGCTGTCTCCGCCCAGCTTCCGACGTGTCGAGCAATTGGCTGGCGGCGATCGCACTGCCGTGGCCAAGTTGGAAGGCGACCTGCCGTGGGAGCGCGGGTTGAGGGCCAGGCCAGGTTCGCGCCTCTATTACCAGGTCGTGCTCGGGACGATCGACCTGCCCGAGGCGGTCAAGGGGCTGCTCGAGCTCTATGCCGACAAGCGGGCTGAGCGGCCCGGAGTTAGCGGACAGGCGATCCTGGCGGTGGTGATCGTCGACAGGGAGGGACGCCCCGTCGAGGATGACCCCGCCCATGTGGCCAGCTTCGGCTGGGGGTTACCGACGGCCCTGGCTGGCGGGTTGGACCGGCTTGCCCAGTGGCCGGCCGTCGAAGAAGGGCTGAAGACCGGCCTGACCGAGCGTATCCGCGACCTCGACCGCAAGGGCGAAGCCAAGCCGCTGACCCGTGCGATGATCGATGCGGCCTATCGCTGGCTGGTCAGCGCGCTCGGCTTGCCGGCGGACCTCGTCAAGCCACCGAGTTTCGCCATCCGCAGCTTTGTGCCTTTCAGGAGCGCCGAGCCGCCCGAGCCCCTGTTGCTCAACAGCTTCTATCTGAAGGACTTGGCGCGGGCGCGTCACCTGTTCGCGCGCAACGCCGCGCCGGATCTGCTCAAACGCTATCTCGGGGTGCTTCGGCCGGCGGCACGCCCAGACCTGTTCACCGACCGCGCTGCGCTGGCCAGGGCTCTGGATCCGGCCCGCTACTCGCCTGGGCGTTGGCCAGGCAAGGGCCGCCACCCGCTGGCGCTGCTGCAGCAGGCGGCGGTCAATCTGGCGCTGGAGGAGGGCAAGGCGGGCGGCGTGCTGGCCGTGAACGGGCCGCCAGGCACTGGCAAGACCACACTTCTGCGCGACTTGGTCGCGGCGCTGGTGACCGAACGAGCGCGCAGTATGGCGACCTTCGCCAATCCGGCAGACGCTTTCCACACGACGGGCAAGAAGCTCAAGGCCGGCGCCGGCTGGCTGCACCTCTACCGTTTGGACGAGCGTCTGAAGGGCTTCGAAATGCTGGTGGCCTCGTCGAACAACGGCGCGGTCGAAAATGTCAGCGCGGAGCTGCCGGGACAGAGCGCCGTGGCTGAGGATGCGACGGATCTTCGCTATTTCAAAAGCCTGTCGGATCAGTTGCTGCAACGATCGACCTGGGGCTTGGGCGCGGCGGTGCTCGGCAACGCTGGCAACCGCTACCGCTTCAGCCAGACCTTCTGGTGGGACAAGGACGTCGGCCTGTCGACCTACCTGTTCGCCGCGGCCGGAAACGAAAGCCTCGTCGAGTCCGATGATAACGGTCCGCCCCGCAAGCCGCGGATCGTCAAGCAGGAGGACCCGCCGCGCGATCAGCTTGATGCTCTGGAGCGTTGGAAACAGGCGCGGCGCCGGTTCAATGCCGCCCTCAGGGCCAGTCGCGCGACGCTGGACGAGCTGGAGTTCGCCAGGATCGCGGCCGCGCGACTGCCTGCTCTCCGCAGGTCGGTGAACGCCTGGGCCGATCTGGCGTCGCGCCGCCCAGGGTTCTGGTCGCGACTGTTCTTTACGCGGACCTTCCGCACTTGGCGGAAGGCGGCGCTTGACGCCAGGGAGGTCGCGGGTCGCGATCTCGTCGCGGCGGGTCCGGTCATCGATAAGGCGCTGGCCGTTGCATTGCAGGATGCGATGGCTGAACTCGCGCCCAGGGCCGCGTTGTTGGTACCGGCGCGGGTGGACTTGGACCGTGTGGCCGATGCTGCCGATCGGCGTCGGCTTGAGATTGGCGAACGTTTCGTTGATGCGGCGTTCTTCGCGCGCGATGAGGCGACTTGGCAGAAAGCCAGTCCCTGGCTGGACGCCGCCGCCCAACGGGCGCGCGACGATGTCTTCATCGCCGCCATGGCCCTGCACAAGGCCTTCATCGACGCCGCCGCCAAGCCACTGCGCCACAATCTCGGGGCGATGATGAACGTGCTCGGCGGCGCGAGTCTGGGCGACGCCGAGAAGGACGCCCTGATCCCCGACTTATGGTCGTCGCTGTTCCTCGTCGTGCCGGCGCTGTCGACCACCTTTGCCTCGGTCGACAAGATGTTGGGGCGACTGCCGCCTGGCGCTTTGGGTTGGCTGCTGATTGACGAGGCTGGCCAGGCCTTGCCGCAGGCCGCCGTTGGGGCGCTGATGCGGGTGAAGCGTGCTGTGATCGTCGGCGATCCAGTGCAGATCCCGCCTGTGGTCACCCTGCCCGAAAGCCTTACCGCCGCCATCCACCGACGGTTCGGCGTCGATCCCGATCCTTTCAACGCCCCAGGGGCCTCGACCCAGACCCTGGCCGATAGCGCCACGCCCTACATGGCCGAGTTCCAGGCCAGCGTCGGCAGTCGAACGGTTGGCGTGCCGCTTTTGGTGCACCGTCGTTGCTCCGAGCCGATGTTCAGTATTTCCAATCACGTGGCCTATTCGGGAAAGATGGTGCAGGCCAAGACCCCGGAGGCGTCGCCTATCGCCGAGGTTCTGGGTCCTTCGCGCTGGATCGACATTCAGGGCTCGGCCCAGGACAAGTGGTCGCCCGAGGAGGGTGCGGTGGTCATCGACCTGCTCGGAAAGCTGGTCGCCGCCGGGGTCACGCTCGATCTCTATGTGGTCACGCCTTTCGTGGCCGTGGCCGAAGGCCTGCGGCGGCTAATCATCGAGACGGGCGTTCTGGAGGGCGTCGTGGACGATGTTCGGGCTTGGACCCGTGAGCGGGTGGGCACTGTCCACACCGTCCAGGGGCGCGAAGCTGAGGCCGTGATCTTTGTGCTCGGCGCGCCCCTGCCTCAGCAGGCTGGCGCGCGAGGCTGGGCCGGAGGCGAGCCCAACCTGCTTAACGTCGCCGTGACACGGGCCAAGGAGGCGCTCTACGTCGTCGGTTCGCATGAGCGTTGGCGGACGGCCGGAGTATTCGGGGTGCTGGCGTCGCGCCTCGAAGCCACCCCGCCCCCTTGAGCCCCGCCGCCGCTCATGCTCTCTTCCGGCTAATTGTCTGACAAATAGCTTTGGGGTGGAGCATGGCGGGGAACGACGCGACGAGGGGCATGGCGACCCGCCGGGGGTTCCTGCTGGCCTCCACCGCGCTGGCCTTCGCCGGCGGAGCCGCCGTCGCCGCGCCGCTGGCCGTGGACCCCGCCCGCGTCGTCGCCCGGCCCGTGGCCGCACGTCACGTGACCCTGAAGCCGTCGATCTTCGCCCAGGCCCAGGCGGCCAACCGCGCCTATCTGGTCTTTCTGTCGCCCGACCGGCTGCTGCACAACTTCCACAAGGGCGCGGGCCTGCCGGTCAAGGCGCCGGTCTACGGCGGCTGGGAGGCCCAGAGCATCGCCGGCCACACCCTGGGTCACTGGCTGACGGCCTGCGCGCTGCAGGTGGCCAACACCGGCGATCCGGAGCTGCGCGAACGCCTGGCCTACACGGTCGCCGAGCTGGCCCGCGTGCAGGCCGCCCATGGCGACGGCTATGTCGGCGGAACCACCCGCTGGGGCCAGGACGACCCGGTCGGCGGCAAGCAGGTGTTCGAGGAGCTGCGGCGGGGCGACATCCGGTCCTCGCGCTTCAGCCTCAACGACGGCTGGGTGCCGATCTACACCTGGCACAAGGTGCATGCTGGCCTGCTGGACGCCCATGAGCTGGCCGCCACGCCCGGCGCGCTGGACGTGGCGGTCGGCCTGGCCGGCTACTTCGCCGGGGTGATCGACGGCCTCTCCGACGAGCAGGTGCAGAAGATCCTCGTCACCGAGCACGGCGGGATCAACGAGGCCTACGCCCAGACCTACGCCCTGACCGGCGATGCGCGCTGGCTGAAGGTCGCCCGGCGCCTGCGCCACAAGGCCGTGCTGGATCCGATCGCCGCCGAGCGCGACGAGCTGGCCGGCCTGCACGCCAACACCCAGATCCCCAAGGTCATCGGCCTGGCGCGGCTTCATGAAGTCGCCGGCGACGACCCCGGCGAGGCGGCCGCCGCGCGCTTCTTCCACCGGGTCGTGACCCGCGACCACAGCTATGTCATCGGCGGCAATTCCGACCGCGAGCATTTCGGCAAGCCGGGCCAGATCGCCCGCCACATGGCCGAGACCACCTGCGAGGCCTGCAACAGCTACAACATGTTGAAGCTGACCCGGCACCTGTGGAGCTGGAAGCCGGACGGGGCGCTGTTCGACTATTACGAGCGCGCCCAGCTGAACCACATCATGGCCCACCAGCGGCCGGGCGACGGCCGCTTCGTCTATTTCATGCCGATGGCCGCGGGCGGGCGGCGCAGCTATTCCACCTACGAGGACAGCTTCTGGTGCTGCGTCGGCTCGGGCATGGAAAGCCACGCCAAGCACGCCGACAGCATCTGGTGGAAGGGCGGCGACGGCGCGCTCTATCTCAACCTCTTCATCCCCTCGAAGCTGGACTTGCCGGACGGCGATTTCGCCATCGACCTGGACACCGAGTACCCGAGGCGAGACCAGGTGCGGCTGACCCTCGTGCGCGCCCCGGCCGGCGAGCGCGAGATCGCCGTGCGCCTGCCGGCCTGGTGCGCCCGGCCGGCGATCCTGGTGAACGGCAAGCCGGCCGGCCGGGGCGGCCCCGACGGCTATGCCCGGCTGTCCCGCCGCTGGAAGGCCGGCGACCGGATCGAGCTTTCCCTGCCGATGACGCTGCGGGCCGAGCCGACGCCGGACGATCCCAACCTGGTGGCCTTCGTCTCGGGGCCGCTGGTGCTGGCCGCCGACGTGGGCCTGGCCGACCGTCCGTTCGAGAAGGCCGCGCCGGCCCTGGTCGGCGACGGGCCGGCCGCGGGCCTGCTGCGCCAGGTGGGCAAGCCGCCTCACACCTACGCCGCCCGCACGGCCCAGGGCGAGAGCGTGGTGTTCAGCCCCTTCTTCAACCAGTACGACAACCGCACGGCGGTCTACGCCCCGGTGTTCACCAAGGCCCGCTGGGCGGGCGAGGGACAGGCCTTCCTGGCGGCCGAGCGGGCGCGCATCGACACCGCCGCCCGCACCGTCGACACCGTCTATCTGGGCGAGCAGCAGCCCGAGGTCGACCACAAGGTCGCGGCCGCAAACGGCGAGATCATCCAGCTGAACGGCCGCAGCGGCCGCAAGCTGAACCCCGGCGGCGGCTGGCTGGAGGCCACGCTTGCCCGCCGCGCCGGCCCGCTGGTGCTGCAGCTGGTCTACTGGGGCGCCGACGCGGCCCAGTCGGCCAA
The DNA here is from genome assembly GCF_011043625.1 of Caulobacter sp. 602-2. GTDB lineage: Bacteria > Pseudomonadota > Alphaproteobacteria > Caulobacterales > Caulobacteraceae > Caulobacter. The sequence goes on along the minus strand of NZ_JAAKGT010000002.1, from coordinate 707,389 downwards.
GGTGCTGGCCGACGGCGCGCCGATCGGAACCTTCGTCACCCCGACCGGCAAGCGCGACGGCTTCTTCGCCGTCGACCTGCCGCTGCCGCCCGGATCGGCCCCGGCCCGCGTGCGCATCGAGGCCGAGGGCAAGCCAGTGGTGATCTACGAGCTGCGGGTGATGGCGGCGGCGACGGCCTAGGGTCTGGCCTCAATTGGCGTGCAAAGAAACGTGTCTTCCCGGCCGGAGGAGCGCGTCAGCGATCCGTAGAGCCGGGATCTCCCACGTCGGCAGGTTCGAAAACTGTGGGAGATCCCGGCGCTCCGCTGCGCTGCGGCCGGGATGACGGCCGCTATAAGATATTGAAATGGATAACTAATTACTCTCGTTCAATTGAATGCAGGCCCTAGGGCGCGCCGCCCGCCCCCTGCTGCCGCAACCCCTCGATCCGCCACTGGGCCTCAGGGGTCTTCGGGTCGCCCTGGCGGTTGAGATAGGGGCGATCGCCGTTCAGCCAGACGTACTGGTTCCAGCTGGTCTCGCGCATCGACCAGCCCTGGCCGGCCGGCGCCAGGCCGTAGGCGGGCGGCTGCCGGACCGGACGGGCGAACAGCATCATCGCGCCGCTGGTCCGATAGTCGAGGAACAGGCCCGGATCGTCGACCGAGCGGAACATCGCGTGGCTTTGCGGGCCCACCATCGCAAACTCCAGCGGCGCGCCTTCGCGGGCGTAGACCGGGGTCTCGTTGCTGCTCCAGACGGGCGCGACCACGTAGCGGCCGTTGGCCACGCTCTGCAGGCGCACGCGGGTCGAGGTGTCGGCCGGGCGGGGCGTGGGCCGCCAGCCGGCAGGCGGCGTCTGCAGCCTCGCGGCGTTGCGCCAGCGCCATGCGTACCAGACCTGGGTCTGGGGATCGAACTGGTCCTCGTAGCCGATCTCGGGCAGCACGTTGTAGAGGCACACGCGCTGGTCCTCCTTCAGCTCGGCGATGTAGGAAGCCTGGCTGTAGCCGCGCTTGACCCCCTCCATGCACTGGGCCTGGGTCTTGCCCTTGCCCGTCTGGTCATCGTCGAGGACATAGGTGGCGTCGCGGCGGGCCGGATCGTCGTACCAGCCGCGCATCTCGGCCTCGTCGAAGCTCAGCCAGTGGGCGACCAGGGTCTGCGCCTCGGCCCGCGCGGCCGCCTCGCGCTGGGTCTGGGGCAGGGCCATGGTGCGGATGAAGGCCGCCCACAGGTCGCGGCTGGCCTCGGTGGCCACCAGGGCGGTCGGCTTCATGTTGCTGGGGGTGTAGCTGCTCCAGCCCGGGGCCCGGCGTTCGGCGGCCGTCCAGATCACGTCGCCGCTCTTGGGCCTGAGCACGATCTCGGCCTTGGAGTGGCTGTGCTGCTCGGCGCCCTTGGCGCAGGCGTAGCTCTTGACCTGGCGGATCCTCACATAGTTGTCCTCGGCGATCCGCACGGTGTGTTCGGAACTGAACGAGTCCTGGAACAGGTGCACGGCGCGACCGAACAGGAAGTAGTTCCTGTCGACCGTCTGGGCCTGGGTGGTCGCCCCGCCGTCCTGGACCCGGATCATGGTCTTGGCCGCGGTGGCGGCGGCGACGAAATAGTCCACGAACCGGGCCTGCGACTCCCTGGCCGCGCGCACGCCGCCGTCGGGGCCGGCGTCGTCGTAGCGGCGCATGAAGTGGTCGTACTGGGCCTCGGCGGCCTCCTGGGCCACGGCGGTCCAGCAGCGGTTGGCGAACTGGCTCACCCCCACCCGATGGCCCGCCAGGTCCACCCAGCGCTCGCCGATGACGGCGTCGTAGACGGCCTTGTAGTGCGAGGCGTAGCGGCTGTCGGAAACCTTGTGGCCGCGGATGCGGGCGGCCTCGGCCGGCGCCGCGCCGGCGTCCACCTTGGGGTTCCAGGCCAGGCCCTTGCCGTACGCCCAGTTCCGGCGGGGATCATGGGGATCAGGCTTGTCCGGGGCGACCGAAGACGGTGCGCCCAGCACCTCCATCGCCGCCAGGCGGGTGATCCATTCGTGACCCATCGGCACGATGAAGGCCCTCTCGGGTCCCGCGCTCTGGGTGTAGGTCCCGCCCGGCCAGGCCGCGCCCAGCCCGAGCAGCATCGCGGCGGCCGCGCCCAGCCGGCCGATCGTGGATGCACGCGTCCGCATCGTCTTTTTCGTCCCCCAAACGCCCCCCGTCGGGCGGCGGGCAGGTTCGGGCGGCGATGCGCGCGAGGGATGTATCGTTTTTCACAGGCGTCTCAATAGTGGCGCCGCGCCCCTCTATCCCCCGCACCCCGGATCCGGCGTCTCGCGCCCGTCGGGGCAGGCGTAGAAGCCCTCGTCCTGGCCGGGCAGGGTGATCCCCTCGTCGGCGAGGTCGAGGAACCAGCGGCCGTCGCGGAACGGGGCGATGCCGGTGGCGACCATCTCCTGCGACAGGGCCGGCGCCAGGAACGGGAAGGCCGCCTGCATGCGCGGATCGCGGGCCCAGTCGGGCGCGGCCTCCAGGCGGTAGGCGAAGTTCAGGGTCTTGCCGTCCTCGCCCACCAGCCAGGCGCGGGTGATCCGCCGGCGGGCGTAGCACAGCTCGGCGCTGGGCGGCCCGACGGTTCCGCGCTGGCGCTCGCGCCAGAAGGGGCGGGCCATGGCCGTGGGCTCAAGGCGCGTCTCGCCCGCCGGCGCGCCGGGAACGGCTGTCAGCAGGCCCGTCTCGACCAGGGCGCGCACGGTGTCGAGCCCTGCGGTGCGGTCGCTGATCTCGATTGGCGCGGCGCCGGTCAGCACCGCCGCGCACTGGCCCTGCGGGTCCTTGTCGAAATGGGCCTGGATCTCGCGCACGGCCTGGCCGCTGTCGATCGAACGCCGGGCCTGCTCCTCGGGACTGGCCGCGCAGGCCGCCAGCAGCAGCGCGACGATGGCCAGCGCCCCGCCGCGCGTCCGTCCGATCCCGTTCCTCATCCCGTCCTCGCGCCTGCCTTGCGTCCGGGCGGAACGGGCGAGGCCCGCCGGGGTTGCCCTCAGCCCGCCGGCGCCTCCAGCGTGGCGGCCAGCCGGGCGAGGTTGGCGCTGTTGGCGGCCATGGCCTCGGCGATGTCGGGGCGCTCGGGAATGCGCGCGATCACCCCGCCGCCGGCCGCGCGCACCGTGAAGCCGTCGCGCTGCAGCTTCAGCAGGTGACGGCGGGTGGTCTCGATCGGCAGGCCCAGCGACCGGGCGATCGCCGTCAGCCGCACGGGCTGCTCGCCCAGAGCGTCCTGCGGGGCGTGGGCCGACAGCCGCAGGGCGGTCAGGAACACCAGGCCCCGCATGATGTCGCCGTCGAACACCGACGACAGCAGGCCCGCGCTGCGCAGCACGTAGTCGGCGCCGACGTCCAGGTGATGGCGGGCGAGCGTCGATCGAACGTCATTGGGCATGGGCGGCCTCCTCCTCGTGCGGGCAGGTCCCACGCCGCGCGGCGGGCGGCCTTGATCCGGATCAAGGCGCGACCGGCGATCTTCAGGCAGCAGCGGCGGCCAGTTCCCGGAGTTGAGCCCCCACGATGTCCCCCGCCGGTCCCGACCACCCGCAAGGCCCCGACGTGCCGACCTTCACCGGCGAGGACATCGTGCGCCTGTTCGCCGCCACCTATCTGCCGCTGTGCCGCTCGCTCGAAGCCGCCGGCGCCCTCGACCCCCAGGCGCTGGCCCGCGACATCCGCGCCCGCCTCGACCCCGAACCGGGCGAGCCCTGGGAGATCCTGGCCGCCGCCCTGTGCAAGGTGCTGGGCGAGACCGGGCGGGGGTAGGGGGCGGCAACGTCCGCTCATTCTTCCCGAGCATCCCCGCCTTCGCGGGGAACGACGGATTTGGGGGTCAATCCTCGATCGCCTCGATACCCTGCCGCTTCAGCGTCTCCAGGTGTGCGCGCATGGCCGCCAACTGCTCGGGCGGATGGCCGGTCCAGCCCTCGACCTCGCCGACGATCCGCAGCGGGTCGCGGGTGCGGTACGACCTGGTCGGATTGCCGGGGAACTTCTTGTCGGTGACGTTGGGGTCGTCCTCGAACGGCCCGGTCGGCTCGACCACGTAGATCCGCTCGCGCCCCTCGCCCAGGGCCAGCTCCGCGCCCCAGGTCGCCGCGTCCAGCGTGGCGGCGAAGTAGACGAAGGCTGCGGCCTTGCGCGCGCCGTAGTTCGAGACCCTGCCGGCCTCGATCAGGTCGCCGGTCGCCAGATCCGCCTTCGTGCCGTGATAGTAGGTCGTGGTCATGCCGGGTCGCCTCCGCTGAAGAAGACCCCGCAGACTGCGCATATTTCGCCGCCCGCCAATTCTTGAACGCAGGTTTTTCGGGCTTAGATCTCTATCAGCCGCCCCGCCAGCGCAGGGCCTCGGCCAGTTTCGAGAAGGCCGGCGAGGCGTGCCGGCGGCTCGGATAATAGAGGTGGTAGCCGGAGAACGGCTCGCACCAGTCCTCCAACACCCGCACCAGATCGCCGCTGGCCAGGTGGGGCGCGGCGACGTCCTGGGGCATGTAGGCCAGGCCCAGTCCCTGCAGCGCGCCGTCCAGCCGCTGGCGGATGGTGTTGACCACCAGCTGGCCGTCGACCCGCACCTTGACCTCGCGGCCGTCCTTCTCGAACTCCCAGGCGAACAGGCCCCCATAGGTGGGCAGGCGCATGTTGATGCAGTTGTGCTCGGTCAGGTCCTGCGGCGTCAGCGGGCGCGGCCGGGCGGCGAAATAGGCCGGCGAGCCGACCACGGCCATCCGCAGGTCGGGGCCGATGCGCAGGGCGATCATGTCCTTGGCCACCTGCTCGCCCAGCCGCACGCCGGCGTCGAAGCCTTCGGCGACGATGTCCACCAGGCCGTAGTCGACGGTGATCTCGACCCGGATGTCGGGATAGTCGGGCAGCAGCCTGGCCAGGCCCGGCTGCAGGGCCGACTGGGCGGCGTGCTCGCCGGCGGTGATGCGGATCGTGCCCGCCGGCTTCTCGCGCAGGTCGCTGAGGGCGGCCAGCGCCTGCTCGATCTCCTCCAGCCGCGGCGCCAGGGTCGCCAGCAGGCGCTCGCCGGCCTCGGTCGCCGCCACGCTGCGGGTGGTGCGGGCCAGGAGGCGCAGGCCCAGCCGCCCCTCCAGGCCCTTGATCGTCTGGCTCAGCGCCGAGGCCGAGACGCCCAGCTTGGCGCCGGCCCGGGTGAAGCTGCGCTCCCTGGCCACCAGGGCGAAGGCGGCGAGGTCATCAAGACGCATGGCCATTTGTAAGTCCTGCTAAAAACGACATGGCGATTATCGCGTCTAATGACGTGAACGGGCCAGGACTATCTTCCTCCCGTGCGAAGGCGCCGGGGGCTCCGCGTTCGCCGCAGCCAGGAGCCCGCCCATGATCCGCATGTCGCCCGACGTCCCGGAGAGCCGCGCATGACCCGCGTCTCCCGCCGCGCCGCGATCGGCGCGCCAACCACCATGATGTTGGGCGCGATGATGCTGGCCGCCGGCGCCTGCGGCGCCGAGACGACCCGGCCGTCCGGCCAGGCCCGCACGCTGGTCGTCTATTTCAGCCGCTCGGGAAACACCCGGGTGATCGCCGGCCAGCTGCAGCGCGAACTGCCCGCCGACCTGTTCGAGATCCGGCCCGCGCGGCCCTATCCCGACGACTACGAGCAGACGGTCGCCCAGGCCAGCCGCGAGCGCGAGGCCGGCTTCCGGCCCGAACTGGCCGGCCGGGTCGCGGACCTCTCGGCCTACGACGTGGTGTGGCTGGGCTTTCCGGTCTGGGGCCAGAGCGTCCCGCCGCCGGTCCGCGCCTTCCTGGCCGCCCACGACCTGACCGGCAAGACCGTCCGACCTTTCGTCACCCACGGCGGCTACGGCCTGGGCGACAGCCTTTCGGTGCTGCGGGCCGACGCGCCCCAGGCCCGCTTCGAGGCGGCCGTCTCGATGGAAGCCGACCAGGAGCGCCGCACCATGAACCAGGTCCGTGAGTGGCTGGCCAAGGCCCGGCCCCGCGCGACCAATCCTTGAGGAGAGCAAAGATGCAGAAGCGCAAACTGGGCCAGGGCCTGGAAGTCTCGGCCCTGGGCTACGGCTGCATGGGCCTCAGTTCGGGTTACGGCCCGGCGACGCCGCGCGACGAGGCCGTGGCGGTGATCCGCGCCGCCTTCGAGGCGGGCGTCACCTTCTTCGACACCGCCGAGGTCTATGGGCCCTTCGCCAACGAGGCCCTGCTGGGCGTGGCCGTCGCGCCCTTCCGCCACGAGGTGATCATCGCCACCAAGTTCGGCTTCGACGTCGACATGGAGACCGGCGTGCGCAGCGGCGGGCTCAACAGCCGTCCCGACCACATCAAGGCGGTGGTCGAGGCCCAGCTGAAGCGCCTGCGCACCGACCGCATCGACCTGCTCTACCAGCACCGCGTCGATCCCGACGTGCCGATGGAGGACGTGGCCGGGGCGGTGAAGGACCTGATCGGCGAGGGCAAGGTCGCCCATTTCGGCCTGTCCGAGCCCAGCCTGGCGTCGCTGCGGCGCGCCCACGCGGTGCAGCCGGTGGCGGCCCTGCAGAACGAATACTCGCTGTGGACCCGCGACGTGGAGGACAACGGCGTCCTGGCCGCGTGCGAGGAACTGGGCATAGGCTTCGTGCCGTTCAGCCCGCTGGGCGCGGGCTTCCTGACCGGCAAGATCGACACGAACACCAAGCTGGGGGAGGGCGACTTCAGGTCGGTCTCGCCGCGCTTCACCGAGCAGGCCCGCGTCGCCAACATGGCGCTGGTCGACCTGCTTAAGGTCATCGCCGCCGAGAAGGGCGCGACGCCCGCCCAGATCGCCCTGGCCTGGCTGATGGCGCAGAAGCCGTGGATCGTGCCGATCCCGGGCACCACCAAGCTGCCCCGCCTGGCAGAGAACCTGGGCGCGGCGCAGGTCGAACTGAGCGGCGCCGACCTGACCCGCATCGCCGGGGCGGCGGCGAAGATCACCATCCAGGGCGCGCGCCTGCCCGAGGATTCCCTGTCCAAGACCAACCGCTGAGCGAGGCGAGAATGAGCGAGCAAGACAAGCGCGCAGGCGTGGATCGTCGCGGCCTGCTGGCCCTGGGGCTGGCCGCGCCGGCGGCCCTGGCGGCGAGCGGAGCCCCGGCCGGGGCGGCCCAGGCGGCCCAGCCCGCCACGGCTCCTGATCGCCGCCGGCTGGGCGGGCTGGAGGTCTCGGGCCTGGGCCTGGGCGTCCAGAACATGAGCCGCACCTACCAGACGACGATCCCCTACCGGCCCGAGATGATCGACATCATCCGCAAGGCCCGCGACCAGGGCGTCACCTTCTTCGACGCCGCCGAGGCCTACGGCCCGCACGAGGTCGAGCGCATCCTGGGCGAGGGCGTGGCCCCGTTCCGCGACGAGGTGGTGATCGCCAGCAAGTTCGGCTGGAACATCGACCTGGAAACCGGCGCCCGCGGTCCTGGCCTCAACAGCCGGCCCGAGCACATCAAGCTGGCGGTCGAGGGCATGCTGAAGCGCCTGCGCACCGACCGCATCGACCTGCTCTACCAGCACCGCGTCGACCCGGCCGTGCCGATCGAGGACGTGGCCGGGGCGGTCAAGGACCTGGTGGCGCAGGGCAAGGTGCTGCACTGGGGGCTATGCGAAATGGGGCCGCAGACCCTGCGCCGCGCCCATGCCGAACTGCCGCTGGCGGCCGTCCAGAACGAGTACTCGATGCTGTGGCGCGGGCCCGAGGCTTGGGTGCTGAAGGCCTGCGAGGAGCTGGGGATCGGCCTGGTCTGCTGGAGCCCGCTGGGCGTGGGCTTCCTGAACGGCGCGATCGACGAGCGCACCCGCTACGCCGACGGCGACATCCGCAAGCTCGAGGGCCGGTTCGCGCCCGAGAACCTGCCGGCCAACCTGGCGCTGGTGACGCTGGTCAAGGACTGGGCCCGTCGCAAGGGCTGTGCGCCCGGTCAGGTCGCCCTGGCCTGGCTGCGGGCCCAGCGGCCTTGGATCGTACCGATCCCGGGAACCACCCAGATGGCGCACATGCTGCAGAACGTCGGCGCGGTCGAGGTGGTGTTCACCACTGCCGAACTCGCCGAGCTGAACGCCGCCGTCGCCGCCATCCAGGTCCAGGGCCTGCGCCTGCCGCCCGCCGTACTGGCCTATTCCGAGGTCGAGGCCCCGCCGAGGGGTTAGGAGCCGAGGGGCCCCTCTCCCATAGGGAGAGGGGGTTATGGGCTACCCCAATCCCCCTGCGATCACCCGCAGCGCCGGTTCGCGTCGCGGTCCCGGCTGCGGCCTGGGCCGGCGCAGCACGATCTGCAGCGCCTCGACCATGGCCGCGCTGGCGGTGGCCTCGCCGGGCGTCACGTACAGCGCCATGTCGTCGGCCAGGGTCGCGCGGTCGAGCACGCCGGCGGTTTCCAGCCGTTCGCACAGCGGCAGCCAGGTGGCGGCGAACAGCTTGATCAGGTCGGTGGGCGTGAACTCGGCGACCTTGGCCGTCATCAGGCGGCCCGCTGGCTGGAGGGGGCGGCCGCCTCGCGGGTGCGGAACAGGCCGATGCGGTCGGCCAGTTCGGCGGCTTCCGACTTCAGGGCGTGGGCGGCCGCGGTGGTCTCCTCGACCATGGCCGCGTTCTGCTGCACCACGCGGTCCATCGCGCCCATGGTGGTGTTGACCTCGCCCAGGTTGGAGGCCTGGTCGGCAGCCGAGCGGGCGATGGCGTCGATCTGGGTGTCGATCTCGGCCACGCGGGCGACGATGCGCTGCAGGGCCTCGCGGGTCTTGCCCACGCGCTCGACCCCGGCGGCCACCTGGTCGCCCGAGACGGCCACCAGGGCCTTGATCTCGCGGGCGGCGTCGGCGCTGCGCTGGGCCAGCGCCCGCACTTCCTGGGCGACGACCGCGAAGCCCTTGCCCGCGTCGCCGGCCCGGGCGGCCTCGACCCCGGCGTTCAGCGCCAGAAGGTTGGTCTGGAAGGCGATCTCGTCGATCACCCCGATGATCTGGCCGATCTGGCCCGACGAGGTCTCGATCAGGGTCATGGCCTCGACCGCCTCGGTGACGACGGGATCGGAGCGCTCGGCCTCCTCGCGGGCGCGGGCGGCCGCGGCGTTGGCCTTGCGGGCGTTGTCGGCGGTCTCGTTGACGGTGGCGGTGATCTGGCCCAGCGCCGTCGAGGTCTCCACCAGGCTGGCGGCCTGGTCCTCGGTGCGGTTGGCCAGCTCGTCGGAGGCGCGGCTCATCTCGGCCACGCCCGCGCTCATGCTGGCGGCGTTGCCGCTGATCTCGCCCAGCGCCGCGCGCAGCTTGGCCACCGCGTCGTTGAAGTCCTGGCGCAGCGGCTCGTACTGGGCGGCGAAGCGGGTCTCCAGCCGCGAGGTCAGGTCGCCCCCGGCCAGCTGGCGCAGGGCCTGGGCCAGGTGCTCGACCACCTCCGTCTGCTCGGCCTCCATCGCCGCCTTCAGGCGCGCGCGCTCGGCGTTGGCGCGGTCGGCGGCGGCGCGTTCGGCCAGGGCCGCGGCGTTGGCCTCGTCGGCGGCGCGGGCGGCGCGCTCGGAGGCCTGGGTGCGGGCGCTGACGGTGACGAACAGGCGCGAGACCCCGGCCGTCAGCCAGACCAGCGACCAGGCGGTGGTCACGGTCAGGGCCGCGCGCAGGGCCAGCGCCAGCAGGCTCTCGTCGGCCGCCAGGCGATGGGGAAAGAGGCCTGCGGCCACGAGGTCGACGCCGATGACGGCGCCCGCCCCCAGGGCCACCACCCGCCAGTCGCCATAGGCCACCAGCAAAGCCAGCGCCGCCAGGAAGGCCATGCGGGCCTCGTCCTGCAGGGGATGGCCCTGGAAGGCCAGCACGAACATCGCCGCCTGCCCCACCAGGGCCAGGGCCGTGCACAGCTGCTGGGCCAGGCGGTCGCGCCACAGGCCGTAGGCGGCCAGGACCAGCACCGCCAGGGCCGCCGAGGCCAGCGACGGCGCCAGCAGCGGCGCGCCGGTCAGCAGGCAGGCGATGGGAACCACCACGGCGCTGACCGCCACGCAGCCGATCACCAGCTGGCCGCCGACGCGGCGCTGGGCCTCAATACTGTCGAACTGGATCAAACGCACGCCCGCCTCCGTATTTCGCGGCGATCGTGCTGGATGAGCGTTAATCGGTCGTGACAAAACTGTCGAAACAACGCGCATGGTTACTACGTACCAATACGTATGCGGCGCGTAGGTATTCTCAAAATGAGATAGCGACGACATGCCGGGCCGGTTTTCCGGTCGCGCGCGACCGTCCCGACAACGTCCTTGGTCGGACGACGTCAACCGGGAGTGGCCCCCGGCCGCGCGCCTGTGTAAGCCTTGGCCATGGCTTCGAAGGTGCGAGACATTCTGCGGCGGCCCCGGGGCCTGATCGGCCGCTCCATCCTGGTGGTGGCGGCGATCGTGTTCGTGCAACTGGCGGCCAGCGTCGCCTTCTACCAGGCGATCGACCGCCAGACCCTGCGCGAGGACCACGCCCGCCGCATCGCCGAGCTGCTGGTCGTGGGCGACCGCGTCAGCCGCCTGTCCCAGGCCGATCTCGACCAGGTGATGACCTCGCGCTACCTCGAGGCCGAGGTCGTTTCAGCCCCGCCGCTGGCGCCGTCCCAGGCCCGCGCCCAGACCGGCGAGGCCGACGCCATCGTCCGCTATGTGCGCCAGTGGGAGCCGGGCCTGGCCGGGCGGCCCCTGCGCCTGTGGTCCGAGGACCAGTCGGACCACGGCCGCGATCTCGTCGGCGTCATGGGGCTTTCCGACGGCCGCTGGCTGTCGTTCCGCTCGCGCCACTTCCCGCGGCCCTGGCCGATCGCCCTGCGCGCGGTGGCCACGACCCTGGCCTTCTCGCTGGCCTGCGTGGCGCTGGGCGCCTACGCCCTGCGCCAGCTGGGCGAGCCGCTGCGCCGCCTGGCCGAGGCCGCCGGCCGGGTGGGCGAGGGGCCGCCCCAGCCGGTCGCCGTCGAGGGGCCGACCGACCTGGCCGAACTGGGCCGCGCCTTCAACGACATGCAGCAGCGCATCACCGGCCTGATCGAGGACCAGGCCCGGGCGATGGAGGCGCTCAGCCACGACCTGCGCACGCCGCTGGCCCGCCTGAAGCTGGCTTCGGACTATGTCGAGCCCGAGGACATCCGCGCCCTGGTCGGCGGCAATGTCGACGAGCTGGAGGAGATGCTGCGCTCGCTGTCGGCCTGGCTGCGCGCCCAGCACGCCGCCAGCACCGCCGAGAGCGTCGACCTGCCGGCCCTGATCCGCGCGGTGATCGCCCGCTGGCCCAAGCTCGCCCGCTACGAAGGGCCCAAGTCGCTGACCGTCAGCACCCACCGCGACCCGCTGGAACAGGCCCTGATCCGCCTCGTCGACAACGCCGTGCGCTTTGGCGGCAAGGCCAAGGTGCGCCTTGTGGCCGACGACCCCGAAGGCCCGCGCATCGAGGTGCTCGACCAGGGGCCGGGCCTGACCGACGAGGTGCTGGCCCGCATCTACGAGCCCTTCTTCCGCGGCGACGCCGCCCGCGCCCGCGACACCGGGGGCTTCGGCCTGGGCATCCCCACCGCCGACCGCCTGCTCAAGCGCTTCGGCGGCCGCCTCCAGATCGCCAACCGCGACGGCGGCGGCGTCACCGCCAGCGTCTGGCCGCCGGCGGGCGAGGGGTAGGGGGTGTTCTACAAGTTCGTCGGCGGGGGCGACGAGGCCCTGCCCGAGACCTTCGACAAGGCCGTCGTCCAGGGATCGGTGAAGTTCGGTTCGCCGCTGGTCTTCAACGATCCGTTCGAGTTCAAGTTCAGGTCGGCGCCGCCAGAGTCGCGCGAGGCCTTCGAGGCGTGGCACGACCGGTACGACAAGCATCGCTCCCCGGAGGCGCGCGACAACGCCTGGGACAGTTTCCACGGCCCCGGCGCCGGCTGGAGCGATGAGATCGTTCCCCGCATGAATCTTCTGTCGAACGTCTATGTGGCGTGCCTGGCCCGGCGCTGGGACAGCCACCTCATGTGGGGACACTACGGCGGGGCCCACCGTGGTTTCGTGATCCGCTACAGGGCGGAGGTCGTCGAGGCGCTTGCGCGGGTCGTCAGCCTCATGGCGGGGCCGGTCGTCTATGTCGACGAGCCGCCCACTTATCGCTGGTTCACTGATCCTCCGAACGCGTCTCTGGCCTTTCTCTGGGCCAAGCCGAGCGAGTGGTCCTACGAGCAGGAGCATCGCCTGATCGCCATGGGAGAGCCGGGGCGCCAGGCGCTCTTGCTCACCGTCGATCCCGAGATGATCGACGGCGTCATCCTTGGCGCGCGAGCTTCCGAGGCGTTGATCGGCCGGGCTCTGGCGCTGCGGGAGAAGCGGCCGGACTTTTCGGTCGAGCATGTGTCTTCGCGCCGCGACGGCTACGGCCTGAGCGCCTGTCGAATGGATGACCGCACCCGTTCCATGACTGATATGCTCTAGGTTCGGGGCGGGTTCGACGCCCTGGAATGCTTGGAGGGCGCCGCCGTGCGAGAGCCAGCCTTCAGGTCGTTCCTGTCCGGCCGCCTGGCCGCCGGATCGGTCGACAGCTATGTCGCCTACTGCAATCGCGTTCGGCGCGAGCTGGGCGTGGATCTCGACGCCGACGACCTTTCCGAGCCGGCGCTGTTGAGCCTGTCGCTGCGGCTGGCGCAGTCGGGCGCGCCGCCGGCGACGGTCCGCAACTGCCTGTCGGCCCTGCGCGCCTATGCCGAGTTTCGTCTCGGGGCGGCCGCCGGTCCGGGGTCGGCGATGCGCATCACGGCCGAGCAGCGCGCGGCCTGGAAGGCGAACACGGCGACGGGGCCCTTCAACCTCTGGCTCGACGGGCAGGTGCGCGACGAGCGCGGAGCGTTCGATCTGGCGCGGCTGCACGACCTGGCCGAGCGATACGGGGTCCATAAGCGCGACGAGTATTCCGGGCTGAATCCAGGCCAGCAGCGCATGAACCTGGGCAACCTGCTGCGGCGGGTGGTGCCCGCTTCGGCGTACGAGGCCGCCCCGGAGCCGCCGGCGGCGCCTGCGGTCGCGCCCGGGCCGCAGGGAACTGCGCTGGGGACCGCCAGCGTGGGCGAGCTCCTGGCGCTCTACGGCCAGATCATGGACGAGCTGCGCGAGCGCGGCGTCGTGCGCACCGGCAACTCGCCCGTCGGCGACTATGGTGAGCTGCTGTTCGCGCGGGCCTTCGGCTGGACGCTCGAAGGCAATTCGTCGGCGGGGCACGACGCGACCGACGCCGACGGCGTGCGCTATCAGATCAAGGCGCGGCGGCTGGCCTCGCCGAGCGCCTCGCGACAGCTGAGCGCCATCCGCCGGCTGGAGGAGCGCACCTTCGACCATCTCGCCGCGGTCCTGCTCGACGGAAGCTTCAAGGTGCTGCGCGCCATCATCATTCCGTACGCGGTGGTCCAGAGCGGGGCGCGTCGGCGCGATCACACCAACAGCTGGCTGTTCATGCTCGAGGACCGGGTGTGGAAGATTCCGGGCGTGCGCGATGTCACGGCGGAGCTGGCGGTGGCGCAGGCGGCGATCTGACCGCCCCGCCCGCCTTCGCTTGCCCCTAAACGCTCCACCCTCCGTCGATCGTCAGGGCCGCGCCTGTCACGTAGCCGGCGTCCGGTCCCGCCAGCCAGGCCGCCAGGCCCGCGACCTCGCCAGCCTCGCCGATGCGGCCCAGCGGCAGGCGCGGGGCGATGTAGTCCATCAGGTCGGCGGTCATGTCGGTGGCGATCGGGCCGGGCTGGATGGTGTTGACGGTGATCCTGCGGGGCGCGAGGTCGAGGGCCGCGCCGCGCGCCAGCTGGGCGACGGCCGCCTTGGTCATGGCGTAGACGCTGGAGCCCGGCGTGCCGATGTGCCCGGCGGTGTTGCTGCCGATGACGATCACGCGGCCGCCGTCCGCCAGGTGCGGGGCGGCGTGGTGGAGGGCCGCGAACACGCCGCGCACGTTGACCGCCAGCATGTGGTCGAAGTCGGCCAGGGGGAACTGGTCGATGGTCCCGGCCTTCAGCACCCCGGCGTTGACCACCAGCACGCCCAGCTTGCCGAAACGGTCGACGGCCGCCTCGATCGCCTCGCGCACGGCTTGCGCGTCGGCGCTGTCGGCCTGGAGGGGCAGGGCGGTTCCTCCCGCCGCCTCGACCTCGGCGGCCAGGGCGGCGGCGGGGCCGGGCGAGGCGGCGTAGGTGAAGGCGACGGGGCGGCCCTCGGCGGCCAGGCGGCGCACGATCGCCGCGCCCATGCCGCGTGAGCCGCCCAGCACCAGGGCCGGGGATTGGGGAGTGAAGCTGCTGTCGGTCATGTCGGAAGCCTTGTTATGGACTGATCGGTCCATAACCTGTGCATTCCGGATCGATCGGTCAAGAATAATTCTGGACTGATCGATCAAGATCGTTAAGGTGCGAGCATGGCCAGACCTTCGGAATTCGATCGCGACGAGGCGATCGCCAGCGCGATCAGGGTGTTCGCCCGCCACGGCTACGAGGCCGCCTCGACCAGCGCCCTGATCGAGGGCATGGGCATCGGCCGCCAGAGCCTGTACGGGGCGTTCGGCGACAAGCGCCGCCTGTTCCTGGAGGCCCTGCGCCGCTACGCCGACGGCTCGCTGGACGGGATGGCGGCGGCGCTGGCCAGGCCGGGCCGGGCCTCCGAGGCGATCGAGGCGGCGCTGCTGGCCGGCCTCGGCTCGGCCGACGAGCTGGAGAGCGGCTGCCTGGGCGTCGGCTCGATCGTCGAGTTCAGCCGCTCGGATCCCGACGTCAACGCCGTCAACGACGCGGCCGCCGCCCAGGTGCTGGCCGCCTTCGCCGCGCGCGTGAAGGACGGGGTCGCGTCGGGCGAGTTCGCCGCCGACCTGGACGCGCAGGCCGCCGCGCGCATGCTGCTGACTCTGCGCTCGGGCCTCAAGGTCGCCGCCCGCGGCGGCGCCGGCGAGGACGAACTGCGCGAGGCCGCGCGGCTGGCGATGCGGGGGCTGGGCCGCGTCTAGGGCTGAGGCTCCAGCATCGGGACTCGCCAAGGGCGCGTCTCGACCATCCTGGGTTTGTCATCCCGGCCGCAGCGAAGCGGAGCGCCGACGCGCTCCTTCGGCCGGGATGGCAAACCTTGTTGAGCTCCCAATTGAGCCACGGCCCTGGGGGATGTCCCCAAGTCCGTTCTTCCCCGCGAAGGCGGGGATCCAAGCGGGGCTTGCGGGTTGTCCGCGGCCCCGCCTCCCCCCGAAAGACAGCTTGGGCCCCCGCCTTCGCGGGGGATTTCGGGGCGGGGCGATGCGCCCGCCCCGGCGGGGGCGAGCGCTCGCTACGGCTATTGTCGCAGGTCGAGCCGCTCGGCGGGCGACATGGCGTCCAGGTCGTTCGACCGGGCCCGCCGCATCGGGCTGAAGTCGATCAGCGCCACCGTGCGGTGGCCCGGCTCGTCGAGGTTCTGCAGGCCGACCCCCTCGACGAAGTGCGCCACGGTCCTGTCGTCGACCACGTAGCTTTCGCCCGGCTCGTCGAGCGTGAACCGCGCCAGGATCTCGCTGTCGGGCAGCTCCGAGGGGTGGCGGTTGACGTGCTCGGGACGGGTGATGGCGTTCCAGCCGCCGTGGACGTTCCGCTTGCCCATCAGGTGGGCGAAGGTCACCGGCTCGCCGTCGCGGTGGATCGTGTTCGGCGTGACCGCCGCCAGTTGCCGGCCCCTCGGCTGCAGGCCGATGAAGTGGATCCCCGTGGCGTAGGCCGGGCAGTCGTCGAGCACGCCCGAGCGCCGCGCGATCCGGCAGTCCAGCGCAACCATCGCCAGGAGGGCCTGCGAGGCCAGCTGCGCCTCGGTCAGCGAGGGCAGGGTCCGCACGTTGTCGCCCTCTTCCGGCTGGTAGGCCGCCGGCTGGAAGTAGCGCGCCGTCGGCCTGTCGGCGTCGTCGTGGTCGCGGCCCATGGGAGTCAGCAGGTTCAGCTCGGGCACGTAGAGCATGGAGCTGTAGCGCCGGTAGCGCAGGCCCGATCGGTCATAAGGGTCGGGCTGCAGGGACGCCGGCACGGTCCAGGCGAGCTTCAGGAGCGCCTCGTGCAGGTACTCGGGATACGCCGTGCCGAGCACGTGGAAGCGGGCGAAGCCGTCGGCGGCCAGCGCCAGGGCGGCGACCTTCTCGATGTCGACGCCGGTCGGGATGGGCTCTTCGGGCCGATCCTCGGGCCAGGTTCGGATGGTGAGCGGGGCGGATGTCCTCTGTGCCATGATGTGCCCTCCTGTCGGATGCGACGGTGTGAGAACATCGATATATTAACACTCGTATCCACTCAAGATAAAACGGCGCAGATTACACAAAAACAAACCTGACGTGCGATCCTTCGCTAGTCCGAGGTCAGGCTGTGAAGCTGCGCGCACACGTTCCGATAGGCCTCCATGGACTTGGCGGGCGTGCCGGTGAGGGCGTGGACGGCGTTGCCGAACAACAGCGCCCGGCCGCCGGCTTTGGCCTGGGCGAGGGTGGTCTCGATCGTCTCGGCATCGGCTTTCAGGAACTCGCCCAGGTTGGCGATGTCGGCGCTGTCGATCGGCGTGTCCTTGAGCAGCTGGTAGATGGCCTCGTCGTTGTTCGCCAGCTGCCCGTTGATCTCGGTGTAGAGGGCCGACAGCGCGCTCCTGCGGTCGACGCCGGGGAAATCCCGGCCCTTGAACGTGATGGTCCAG
Organism: Caulobacter sp. 602-2; assembly: GCF_011043625.1. GTDB lineage: Bacteria > Pseudomonadota > Alphaproteobacteria > Caulobacterales > Caulobacteraceae > Caulobacter. The sequence goes on along the minus strand of NZ_JAAKGT010000002.1, from coordinate 690,734 downwards.
CCCGGGCCGTTGCTGCTGTTGGCGATGTTCCTGTCGAGGGTCTGCTGCAGCTTCTTCACGACGCCGCGGATCTGGCTTTCGGGGTTCTTGCGATAGCCCTTCGAGACCGGCTCGGGCAGGGCCACGATGGTGATGCTGGCCAGCGGGTCGCCCCGGCGCAGCGTCATGGCCTCGTCGCTGTCGTTCTTGACGCGGAAGATCAGCGGGCCGTTGAAGCCGGGGTCGATCTGGTGGCCGCAGTGAACGATCAGGCCGCGCAGGTTGCCTTCCGTCGTCTGCCCCAGCAGGCCCACGCAGCGCAGGCTCATGCGCACGTGCTGCGCGGCCACCACGATGGTGCTCTTGCCGGGCGCCAGCTCGATGGCCGAGGCGTATTCGATGCGGTGCTGGTCGCGCAGGTCCTCGTAGGGCTTGCGCGTGTGCGGATCGAACTTGCTGGGGTGCAGGTCGTTCTGGAGAAACCACGAGAAGCAGTGTCGGCGTTCCTTGGGCACCCGGTCGAACCCGCTGGTGACGAACAGGCCCATCTTCAGGTCGACGGATGCGGCCTGGATCTGGCTGTCGTCGAGCGGCGAAATGATGAAGCCGTTGTCGTCGTCGTCGTTCAGCGCCGCCAGTTGGTGGTCGACCAGGATGCCCACCGCTCGGCGCGCCTTGCCGGCGGCCGCAGCGGGTTCGGCGGCGTGATTGGGAAAGCGGTCTCCCAGCCAGAACTCCACGGACCCGCCCAGTTCCTGCCACAGCTTGTGCGCCAGGCTGGCGGAGATCGGGCGCTTGGTGGCGCCGGTGACGTTGTAGATCGATTGGGCGGTCAGGCCGATCTTCTCGGCCAGCGCCGAGGCGCTATAGCCCTTGCGGGCCATTTCCAGCTTCAGGTACTCGCCCGGTTCCAGCCACTCGGGCTGCGGGTCTCGCGCATCGTCCTTTTCGGTGTGCACGGCTGCCCCCTGGTCCATAAGGTCACGATTGTGACATGTGTGTGGTTAGCGTCAAGTTTTGTGATGAATATGTGTGGGCGATAAAACATCGCCAACTTTCGCATGGGTGGAGCCGTGCGCAGCCGTGGGCGTCCCGTCGCTCAGGCCGACGCCGCGTCAAGGGCCTCGCGCAGGGCGGGCTGGCGCGAGCGGCTGACGGGCAGGGGCGCGCCTTCGCTCAGGTGCAGCCGCCAGCGGTCGCCGTCGCGCTCCAGCCGCTGGACCTGGGCGAGGTTGGCGATCACCGACCGATGGACGCGCAGGAAGCGCTCCGGCAGCTGGGCCGACAGGCCGTCGAGCCGGGCCGCGTGCAGCAGGCTGCGGCCGCCGACCAGCCGCAGCTCGACATAGTCGTCGGCCCCGACCACGGCCAGGATGTCGGCGATCGGCACCAACTCCACGCCCTTGGCTGAAGCCACGGTCAGTCGGTCCGGACGGCCGGCGGCGCGGGTCAGGGCGGCCTCGCGGCCCTGGTCGTCGCGACCCAGCCGCACCACCTCGACCACCAGCAGCGGCAGCAGCAGCCCCGCGGCGAGTAGGAAGTAGGAAAAGTCGGCCAGCCATTGGGGGAAGCCCAGGGCCAGGGCCAGGAACAGCGCCAGATAGGCCAGGGCCGGGCGCGCGCCCGGCGTCTTGTCGCGCACGCCCGCGGCGACCGGCAGGACCGCCAGCGCCACGCCGAGGATCAGCGCCCAGGTCGTCTTGCTGTCGAAGCCCGGCAGCAGCGCCGTGGCGCCGACGACGACCAGCGCCGCGCCCACCATCGGCCAGCGTCCCCTGGGCAGGAACCGGCTGGCCGCATAGGCCGCCAGCAGGACCGCGAAGGCCGCCGCCAGAAGCCAGATGGCGCTCATCCGCCAGGCGTGCAGCGGATAGGGATAGTTCAGCAGCGCCCGCAGGCTCTCGACCACGGCCTGCAGCGCCGCGACCGCGGCCATGGCCGCCAGGATCAGGCTGGAGCCGGTGCGGCGCAGGGCGTGGATCACGCCGAAGCCGAAGGCCGCCGCCAGCAGCGCGCCCGTCGCCGCGAAGACTGCCGCCAGGAAGGCCGCGCGGTCCGGATAGGGATAGGGCCAGACGCCGATGGCGCTGATCGGGCGGGCGAAGCGCAGGCCGCCGTGGAACGACGACAGGTGCAGCACCAGGGTGTTCTCTCCGGACCGCCACAGGGTCTCGCGGATCGGCAGGACCACCTGATAGCGGCCGGGGATCTCGGTCCGCGCCGTCGCGCCGGGCTCGCCGTTGGCGCCCAGCGGCCGGCCGTTGAGCCAGGCCTGTGACGAGGCGACGCCGGCCACATGGAGGGCGCGGGGGCGGGCGTCCGCCGGCGCGTCGAGGGTCGAGCGAATCCAAAGCTCGCGGCCCTGGGGATCGACGGCGTCGGCGATCGGCCGGCAGTCGCTCAGCACCGGTCCGTCCGGTCCGACCACGCCGCGGCAGGCCTGCCAGGCCGGCTCTTGAGGCTGGGCGCGGACCACGGCCGGCAGGCTGGCGACGAGAAGGGTGAAAAGCAGGATTCGCCACATGGCCCCACCGTATGGCGCCGTTCGCCGAGTTGCGCCGCCATTCACCGACGCACGGGCGCCGTTGGCCGAAGCGGCCTGGCGGCGGCGTCGCGAACGGCTCAGCTGGGGCCATGACCCATGCCTCGCTTCATCGCCGCGCCATCCTCGCCGCCGCCGGCCTCGCCCTTCCCGGCCTGGCGCTCGCCCAGACCGCCGCGCCCACTGCCGAGCTGCCCAAGGCCGGTCCGTTCCGCTTCAAGGGCTGGCGCGGCCAGGAGGTCGACGCCGAGCGCGGCGTCTTCGAGGTTCCCGAGGATCGCCGCGATCCCCGTTCGCGGCGGATCAAGCTGAGCTATGTCCGCTTTGCCTCGACGGCGGCCAGGCCCGGCCCGCCGATCGTCTACCTGGCCGGCGGGCCGGGCGGCTCGGGCGTGGGCGCGGCGGCCGGTCCGCGCTTCCCGATCTTCATGGCGCTGCGGCAGGTCGCCGACGTCATCGCCTTCGACCAGCGCGGCACGGGCGCGTTCGGCGCCATTCCGCCGGGGCCGGCCACGACGGCGCCGCTGCCGACCTTCACCCACGAGGGACTGACGCGCCATTTCCGCGACGACCTGCAGCGGGCCTGGGTCGACTGGACCCGGGCGGGCGTGGCCATGCGCGGCTACAACACCGAGCAGAGCGCCGACGACCTGGACGACCTGCGCCGCCACCTGGGCGTCGAGAAGATCGACCTCTGGGGCATCAGCTACGGCACGCACCTGGCGCTGTCGGTGCTCAAGCGCCATGGCGACAAGGTGGGGCGCGTGGCCCTGGCCAGCCTTGAGGGCCAGGACCAGACGGTGAAGCGCCCGGCGCGGATCGACGCCTATCTGGCCCGGGTGGACGCGCTGCTCGACGCCGACCCCGCCGTGCGTGCGGCGATCCCCGACTTTCCGGCGCTGATGCGGCGGGTGCATGCGCGCCTGGAGGCTGCGCCGGTGAGTCTGACCGCCAAGCTGGACGGCGCGCCGGTCGAGCTGCGGCTGGGCGGCTTCGCCATCCAGCTGATGGCGGGCGGGCTGATCGCCAATCCGCGCACCCTGGTCATGCTGCCGGGGCTGTACCTGGCGCTCGATGCGGGAAAGACCGAGGTGCTGGCGCCGTTCCTCGACGAGTTCGTGGGCCTGCTCGGCGTCGGCGGCATGTCCGCGGCCATGGACCTGGCCTCGGGGATCACGCCCGGCAGGCTGGCCGTGGTGCGGCGCGAGGCGCGAGAGGCGGTGCTGGGCGACGCGCTGAATTTTCCCATGCCGCACGTGCTGGGCGCGATCCCGGGCGTCGACCTGGGCGACAGCTTCCGCGAGCCGATCCGCATCGACCATCCGGCCCTGCTGCTGGCCGGCACGCTGGACGGCCGCACGCCGCTGGAGGAGCAGGAGGAGGTGGTCGCCCAGTTCCGCCGCAAGGCCCGGGTGATCGTCGAGAACGCCGGCCATAACGTCTTCGAGGCCCATCCCGACGTGCAGGGCCTCCTGGTGCGGTTCTTCGGCGGCGAGGCGATGTCCGACGTCCGGCTGAGCCTGCCGCCGCCGAAGTTCCAGTTGGGCTGACGATTTGTCCATTTTGTCTGACAAATGAATCCCGCATGCTACACAGACCCCGCCCGATCCAACGGGCGAGCGTTTGGGAGGCGTGCATGCGGAAGATCCTGGCGGCCGGCGCGGCCATGTCGGTCCTGGTGCTGGCGGGGGCGGCGCACGCCCAGCCCAAGGTCGATCCGGTGCAGGTGGATCCCTCGCGTCCCGACTGGGAGAACCCCGCCGTAAACGCCCGCGGCAAGCTGCCGGCGGTCGCCACCCACTTCCCGTTCGAGAGCCGCCAGCTGGCCCTGGCCGGCGACATGGGCCAGTCGGCCCGCTACCTGTCGCTGGACGGCCAGTGGGCGTTCCACTTCTCTCCGTCGTCGGACGAGACGCCCGCCGGCTTCGAAAAGCCCGACTACGACGCCTCGTCCTGGAAGGACATCAAGGTGCCGGCCATGTGGCAGGCGCAGGGCTACGACCAGGCCCGCTACAACAACATCACCTATCCGTTCCCGGCCAACCGGCCGCTGATCCCGCACGCCACCAACCCCGTCGGCTCCTATCGCCGCACCTTCGAGGTTCCGGCCGGCTGGAGCGGCCAGGACGTGATCCTGCACGTCGGCGCGGCCGGCGCCGCCTACCGCGTCTGGATCAACGGGCAGGAGGTCGGCTACTACGAGGACTCCAAGCTGCCGGCCGAGTTCGACGTCACCAAGCACGTCAAGCCGGGCGCGAACCTGATCGCCATCCAGGTGCACCGCTGGGCCGACGGCTCGTACCTGGAAGACCAGGACTTCTGGCGCGTCTCGGGCATCGAACGGTCGGTCTACCTCAAGGCCGTTCCCCAGGGCCGCGCCGCCGACCTCTTCGTCAAGGCCGGTCTCGACAAGGCCTATCGCGACGGGACCCTGTCGACCGAGCTGTCGCTGACCGCCCGCAAGGCCCCGCTGACCGCGCGCATGACCCTGCTGGACGGCGACCAGGCGGTGCTGACCAAGGAGGCCAAGGTCGCCCCCGGCGCCGCGCGCACCGTCTCGCTCGACGCGACCGTCCCGGGTGTCAGGCCGTGGACCGCCGAGACCCCCAACCTCTACACCCTGCTGGTCGAGCTGATCGACGCCAAGGGCCAGGTGGTCCAGGCCACGCCCCAGCGCATCGGCTTCCGCACGGTCGAGATCAGGAACGGCCGGGTGGTGGTCAACGGGCGCCCGATCGTCATCCGCGGCGTCAATCGCCACGAGCACGACCCGGAGACCTTCCACGTCATCTCCGAGGAGAGCATGCGCCGCGACATCGAGCTGATGAAGCGGGCCAACATCAACGCCGTGCGCACCTCGCACTACCCCAACGACGAGCGCTTCTACGCCCTGGCCGACGAGTACGGCCTCTATGTGATGGACGAGGCCAATATCGAGAGCCACGCCTACATGGACTACGGCAACAAGGTCCCTGCGCTGCGCGAGCAGATGCAGCTGGGCTTCGACCCGGCCTGGGAAGCCGCCCACCGCGACCGGGTGCTGAACATGGTCGAGCGCGACAAGAACCACCCGTCGGTGATCTTCTGGTCGCTGGGCAACGAGGCCGGCATCGGCCCCAATTTCGAGAAGGCCGCCGCGGCCGCCCGCAAGCGCGACCCCTCGCGCCTGATCTCGTACCTGGGCTGGGGCACGCTGGACTGGGAGCACCAGCCCAACGCCTATGTCGACATCTACGCCCCGATGTACGACGACATCGAGAAGATGGTCGACTGGGCCACCGATCCGTCGCGCACCCAGCCGATGATCCAGTGCGAATACGCCCACATGCAGGGCAACGGCGGCGGCAATTTCAAGGACTACTGGGACACCATCTACAAGTACGACAAGCTGCAGGGCGGCTTCATCTGGGACTGGGTCGACCAGTCGATGTACCGCTACGCCAAGGACGGCAAGCGCTACTGGGGCGACGGCGGCGAGTACGGCAAGAACCCGGGCGGCGACATCGAGTTCGGCGACGGCATGATCCAGCCCGACCGCACGCCCAATCCGCACTTCTACGAGGTGCGCAAGGTGCTCTCGCCGATCCAGTTCGGCGCCTTCTCGGCCGTCAACAACACGCTGATCGTCACCAACCGCCACGATTTCCGCGACCTGTCGGGCTTTACCTTCGACTGGGTGTTGGAGGAGGACGGCGTCGAGATCGCGGCCGGCGAGCTGCCGGCCCTGGCGCTGAAGGCGCGCGGCCAGCAGCGCATCACCCTGCCGCTGCCCAAGCTGACCCCGAAGCAGGGCTCGGAGTACTTCGTCACCGTGCGCGCCCGGGCCAAGGCCGGCGCCGTGCCGCTGACGCCGGCCGGCTACGTGGTCGGCTGGGAGCAGTTTTCCGTCTACGCTGCCCCCAAGGCCTTCGTCGATCGTCCCGGAACGGTGGCGCTCAGCCAGGCCAAGGACGCGGTGGTGCTCGAGGCGGCCGGCGCGCGCCTGACCATCGACCCGGCCACGGGCCTCGTCGCCTCCTACACCAAGGACGGCGCGGTGCTGGCCAAGGGCGGGGCGCCCAACTTCTTCCGGGCCGAGACCGACAACGACACCCTCAACGGCACGGTGGCCCAGCAGAAGCCCTGGCGGGTGATGACCGAGGCGCGCCAGCTGCGCGGCTTCGCCGCCCACAAGGTCGACGATGGCACGGCCCGCGTGGTGGTGGAATACGCCCTGGGCGCGGGGGCGGCGACCTTCACCACCACCTACGCCATGGCCGGCGACGGCTCGGTGGCGGTCAGCGGCGAACTGGTTCCGCTGAAGGACGACCTGCCGCCGCCGGTGCGGGTGGGCCTGTGGTTCACCCTGCCCAGCCAGCCTTCGAGCGTCGAATGGCTGGGCCGCGGCCCGCACGAGTCTTACGTCGACCGCTTCACCTCGGCTCCGATCGGCCTGTGGCGCGGCGCGCTGGCCGACCAGAACCACGACTACATGCGGCCCCAGGACACCGGCAACAAGCTGGGCGTCCGCTGGATGGAGCTGGGCTCGGGCGGTCCCGGCCTGCGGATCGAGGCCGACAAGCCGCTGATGATGCAGGCCCTGGCCTTCCCCTACACCGACCTCTACCGCCGCCCGGCCGGAACCTGGAAGTCGTCCGACATCGTCCCCCACGGCGAAGGAACCCTGATCATCGACGCCGCCCAATGGGGCGTCGGCGGCGACACCACCTGGAACCACGTCGGCCAGCCGCACGGCAAGTACCGCACCAGGCTGGAGCCCACCCGCGTCAGCTTCCGCCTCTCGCCCTTCACGGGCGAGGGGACCACGCCCGACAAGGCCAAGCCGGCGCGGGCGACGGAGGTGGAGTAGGAGGGGGCTCCCCCAGACGCCCGTCATTCCCGCCGCAAGGGCGGGTGTCGGCCAAGGCGGGCCACCCGCTTGCGACACCGATCCGACCGTCCGAAACGGGCGGCGGAGCCAACTTCGTTTCACGACCCGTCGCGGACGTCGGGAACGACCGTCAAGGAACCAGGATGATGCCTAAGTCGGGAGCCGGAGCGTGAGGTTGGTGCGGGTCGCAGGCCTTTTCCTGGCGCTGTTTGCGTTCAGCTACGCGGAGTTCGCCTCGGCGCAAGCCGTCCCGCGCGCAGAAGCATCCAGCCGCCCGGAAGGGCGATGTGATCAGGCGTCCTCCCAGGCCAAGACGTTCAGCTGCTACTTCGAGCTGGCGGCGACATCGCGAGCCGAAGTCCAGCGTGCGTTCGATCGCAGCCTTGAAAGCGCGATGGCCCTAGACAGGGAATTCAATGCCCATCCACGCGCGCAGGGCGCGCCGAGCGCATCGCTGGTCAACCGGTTGAAGCTCTCCCAAACCGCATGGCTGCAATACTCCGACGCCCAGTGCGGGCTCGAAGGGGAGACCTCGTTTGGCGGCAGCGGAACCGATATCCTCGACGCGGCGTGTCGCTACAGGATGAATTCGAACCGCCTCAAGGAGCTCGAAGCGGCGCGCCAACGGCTTGAACGTTGAAGATCCGCCTGGCCAGGGGCGGGTCTCTGTCCATCTCCGAAATAGGAATTGCCCGCTGCGCGCTGACCGGGCGCAGCGCACACCGTGTCATGCAGGCGGACGCTTCGAATGTCACCCGTCTGGGCTAAGACCCGTCCAAGCCGGCGGCTGGGAAGGGACTTGGGCGGCGTACCGCCTAGTCCAGAGTTAATTGCTCGTAGTCGAGCGGCATCGACAGCACCGTCGCCAGGCTTCGCAGATACGCTCTTCCCTTTTCGGTCAGCGCCCGCTCGCCCACCACCACCAGGCGGTTCGGCTTCGTCGCCCCGGGCCACAAGGAATACTCGAGCAACTGGCCGATCGCCTCGCGCAGACAGGTCCGCGCAGACCCGGCGACCTTCACCTCGTAGAACCGCATCTCACCCGCCCGCCGAGCCACGAGGTCGACCCTTCGCCGCCCGATTGTGGCTTCCACGGTCACCGCCCAGCCCTCGGCCTGCAACCGCGCTTCCAGCCGCCGTTGGATTTCCGCGTGACGTAGCTCGACGTCGATGACGCGCTGAACGGTCGTGGCCTGACCCCAGCGGCGCGGATTGATCTGTCGTCCGCGCGTGAGGTCGAGGCGCTCTTCGGCGTCGTCGCCCGTCGCCTCGGTCCCGCCGCCGCCGGCCCCCACCTCGGCGGGCGCCGTGCGCTCGACGAGGCCCCGCTCAATCCAGTCCCACATCGGCAACAGCCGATCCATCACCCCCAGCGCGCGATCCAGGTCGACCTGTCCGAGCGGCTGGCGATCCCCCAGGAAGACAAACCCGCGCCGCGTCTGAAGCGCTCGCTCGACGAAGTCCATGTCTACAGGGCCTGGCCGGTAGTCCTTACTGCGCTCATCATCGACATAGTGCCACATGGCGAGGTCGGGATAGGCGTCGGGATTGGCCGCCATCCAGTCGTCGAACCTGGCGATGTGGGGCAGCAGCAGCTCCAGCTCGCGGAAGAATCTGCTGGCCTCGAGCGAAAAGCCGACGCCGATCCGGAAGGCGTGTTGGCCATTGGGCAGGATGTCGACGCCGGCATTGAACTGCAACTCGCCGCGCCCCCCGCGATGGAAGGCCCAGTCCTTGGTTCGCTTGCGCACGGCGAAGATTTCCCGCGGCGCGCTGCGCAAGCCCTTGATCGCCTTCCGCCGCGCCTGAAGCCCACTGATCTCGTATCGCTCGGCGAGCCCCTCCAGCTCGTCGATCAAGGTGTGCAGTCGGGCGATACGGGCGTCGCGAGACGACCAATCGGCGGATTCATCGAAGATCGGGGAGGGGCTCACCCATTTCTCCCATCATCCCGGCGGTCCGCCGGCGGTTTGGTTGCAAGCACGACATCGGTCCTCCGTCGGCGGCCGGGCCGAGGGGCCGTCACAGCCAAGCTCGTGGACAATGCCGCGCTCGGCAGCGAGACGCCACACCCGACCATCAATGGCCCAGATCCGGATACCCGTGCCCGCGATGACAGCGAACTGCTTGGCCTGCAGCACCAAGGCCAGCCCGGCTCTTCGATCGACTGCGAGCGCGCCGTGCTGCGGTAGGGCCGATGATCATCAAGGTCCTGATCCTGACCACCGAGAGGCGCCACGCGCTGGTTCCGACCGACGCCTACGACGACGCCATCGTCATCAAGGCGGGCTTCACCTCCGGCTATGGCGGCGCCGGTTCCAGGGACTTGCCTTCGACCGCTGTCCGCAAACCACTCTTGGCGGACACTGAGGGCGTCCGCTCACTGAGGCTGTCTCGGCAGCTCCAGGGCGAGAATGACGGGATCGCGCGCCTATCCCCGATACACCATCGCCACGTCGCAGCGCTCGTAGCTCGCGCCGTACCTGGCCATGATCGTCTCGTCGTGGACGAAGCCCAGCTTTTCGTAGAGGTGCACGGCGGCGGCCGATTTCTTGTTGCTGAGCAGGTAGAGCGGGGCCGCGCCCATGGCCTTGGCGCGGGCGATGGTGGCGGCCAGCAGTTGCTCGCCGATCTTGGCGCCGCGCGAGGACTTCAGCACGCCCATCTTGGTCAGCTCGATCGCGCCGCCGCCCGAGGGCTTCAGCGCGCAGGTCCCGACCGGGCCGACGCCCTCGACGACCGCGAACAGGATGGCGCCGCCGTGGTCGAGTATGGCCTCGCGGGGGTGGTCCAGCACCTTCAGGTCGACGGGTTCGACCGCGTACATGTCCTCCAGCCACTCCATGTTGATGGCCTTGAAGGCCGGGGCGAGGGCGTCGCTGAACTCCGCCACCGTGACGCCGGCCTCGACGTGGCGGGCGGCGCGGACGTCCAGCGGCTCCTGCGCCAGCAGGGCCTCCAGCTGGGTCAGCTGGTCGAGGAACGACGGGTCGAGCTCCGACAGCACCTCCTCGACGGCGGCCTCGGCCCGGTTCCAGACCAGCATCTTGGCGCGGTCCAGCGCCTGCCGTCCCGCCGGCGTCAGGCGGATGGTCTTGTGGCGCTGGTCGCGGTGCTCGCGGTTGGTCTCGACGAGGCCGAGCTCGGTGAGCCTGGCCACGGCGCGGGTGACGGTGGGCTGGGCCACCTGCATGGCCTCGGTCAGGGCGCCGATAGTCTGCGGCCCGTCGCGATCCAGCGTGCCCAGCACCGGCATGTGGCTGGGCTGCAGCGGCAGGTCGGCCTTCTCGACCAGCCGGGTCACCTGCGACTGCATCCGCTCGGCCAGGCGCTTGAGGCGGCTGCCCAGGAACAGGGCGGCGCGGTCGGAGACGATGTCGGTCATGGCGCGATCCATATGCATAGCGTGCTATATGTATAGCTATGTGGTTTCCGCGACCGTGGCAAGGCGCCGCCCTTCTCCGATCTTCCCCGCGAAGGCGGGGATCCAAGCCGAGGGGGGGGGGGGCGCCTTCGCGCGCCCCATTCGGAAAGCCAGCTTGGGCCCCCGCCTTCGCGGGGGAGTTCGGATGTGAGCGAGTAGACCAGTTGCAAAATTGGTATAGCAAAATGCGAGAACCAATTTTTCCAGACTGGATCGATTTTTGCTAGGACAAATGGTCTGCATCCATGTATGCCGTTCTGGCGTCAGTCAGCGGAGCGGCCAGAGAGCCGCGTGGGAGTTGAGCGTGGGAAACATTCGGCGACAGGTGGGGCGTCTGGCCCTGGTGCTGCTGGTCTCGACGGCCCTGCCGGCGGGGGCGGCCATGGCCCAGGCGGGGGCCTCGCCCGTGCAGGTGCAGGCCGGCCTCGCGCCGGTGCTGGTCGGCGGGGCCGATCTGGCCGCCATGCGCACCGAGGGCGCGCGCTATCCGATGTTCGCCGCCGAGCTGGCGCGGGTGCGCAAGGAGGTCGACGCGGCCATGAAGGCCGGCATCGACGTGCCGCTTCCCAAGGATCCCGGCGGCGGCCGCACCCACGAGCAGCACAAGCGCAACTACATGGCCATCTACAGCGCGGGCATGCTGTACCGCGCCACGGGCGATGCGGCCTATGCCGACTACGCCCGCCGGATGCTGCTGGAATACGCCAAGCTCTATCCGACCCTTGGCCTGCACCCGGCCGCCAAGAACAACGCCGCCGGCAAGCTGTTCTGGCAGAGCCTGAACGACGCGGTCTGGGTGGTCTATTCGATCCAGGGCTATGACGCGATCCGCGACACGCTCAGCGACGCCGACCGCAAGACCATCGACGACGGCGTCTTCCGGCCGATGGCCAAGTTCATCGCCGACGACCAGCCGCAGGTCTTCGACATCATCCACAACCACGCCACCTGGGCCTGCGCCGCCGTCGGCATGACCGGCTATGTGCTGCGCGATCCGGTGATGGTGGAAAAGGCGCTGAAGGGCACCGACCGCTCGGGCAAGGTCGGCTTCCTCAAGCAGATCGACCAGCTGTTCTCGCCCGACGGCTACTATGCCGAGGGTCCCTACTACCAGCGCTACGCCCTGCAGCCGTTCGTCGTCTTCGCCCATGCGATCGAGGAGAACGAGCCCCAGCGCAAGATCTTCCAGTACCGCGACGGGGTGCTGACCAAGGCGGTCAAGGCCGCCGTGCAGCTGACCTATGACGGCTACTTCTTCCCGTTCAACGACGCCCTGCTGGAAAAGAGCCTCAAGACCGACGAGCTCTACCAGTCGATCGCCATCGCCTATGGGGCCAGCAAGGATCCTTCCTTGCTCTCGATCGCCCGCTGGCAGGGCCGCACCACGCTGACGCCCGACGGCCTGGCCGTGGCGCGCGATCTTTCGGCCGGCAAGGAAAAGCCGTTCCCCTACGCCTCGATGCTGTTCCGCGACGGGCCCGACGGCGACCAGGGCGCCATCGCCGTGATGCGCGCCGGTCCCGGCGACGACGACGAGGTGGTGGCGGTCAAGAACACCGCCCAGGGCATGGGCCATGGCCACTACGACAAGCTGAACTGGATCCTCTACGACGCGGGCCGCGCGATCGTGACCGACTACGGCGCGGCCCGCTTCCTCAACATCGAGGCCAAGGACGGCGGCCGCTACCTCAAGGAAAACGAGACCTGGGCCAAGCAGACCGTGGCCCACAACACGCTCGTTGTGAACGAGACCAGCCAGTTCGACGGCAAGGTCAAGGTCGCCAACACCATGGCGCCCAAGCAGATCTTCTTCTCGGCCGAGGGGAGCGCCAAGATCAGCACGGCCGAGATGGCCGGGGCCTGGCCGGGCGTCACCTTCCGCCGCTCGATCGTCCAGGTCGACGCCGGCAAGGGCCCGCCGCTGGTGCTCGACCTCCTGAAGGTCAACGGCGACAAGCCGGCCCAGTACGACCTGCCGCTGCACTTCTCCGGCCACATCATCGACGCCGGCTTCCCGCTGCAGCAGAACCTTTCGACCCGGCCGGTGCTGGGCAAGGACGACGGCTACCAGCACCTGTGGGTCGACGCGACCGGAACGCCCGACGCGACCAACGCCCGCCTGACCTGGATCAACGGCGAGCGGTTCTACACCTGGCGCATGCTGCCGCCGGCCGGAACCCAGGTGATCATCGCCGAAAGCGGCGCCAACGACCCGAAGTTCAACCTGCGCCGCGAGCCGGCCCTGATCCAGCGGGTCAAGAGCGACGGGAACACCACCTTCGTCGGCGTGCTCGAGCCGCACGGCGCCTATGATCCCTCGGCCGAGACCACGGAAGGCTCGACCAGCCGCATCGAGAGCCTGCGCCACGTGCGCACCGCCGACGCCGACGTCGTCACCATCGTGCTGGCCGGCGGCCGCACCATCACCCTGGCCATCGCCGACAGCGCCGAGGCCGGCCTCGCCCATAAGGCCGCCGTCGACGGCAAGGCGATCGCCTGGAAGGGCCACTTCGCCCGCTTCGACAGCGCCGGAGCCGCCAAATGAAGGGCGGGCTTCGCTGGCTGATCGTCAGCCTGGTCGGCCTGGCGACGGTCATCAACTACATCGACCGCAACGCCCTGGCCGTCATGTGGCCGGCCGTTTCGAAGGACATCGGCGCCGACAAGGCCGACTACGCCCTGCTGGTGACCATCTTCATGGTCGCCTACGCCTGCGGCCAGTCGCTATTCGGCAAGGTGTTCGACGTCATCGGCACGCGGATGGGCTTTGCGGTGTCGATCCTGGTGTGGTCGGTGTCGATCGCCGCCCACAGCCTGGTGCGCTCGCTCGGCCTGCTGGCTTTGCTGCGCGTGACCCTGGGGATCAGCGAGGCCGGCAACTGGCCTGGCGCGGTCAAGGCCAACGCCCTGTGGTTCCCGCCGCGCGAGCGGGCGCTGGCCCAGGGCATCTTCAACTCCGGCGCGGCCATCGGGGCCATCGTCTCGGCGCCGCTGGTGGCCCTGCTGTTCGAGCTGATGGGCTGGCGGGCGACCTTCCTGGTGGTGGGCGTGCTGGGCTTCCTGTGGCTGCTGCCCTGGCTCTTCGTCTATCGCGCCGATCCCGGCGCCCACCCATGGCTGAGCGAGGCCGAGCGCGCTCACATCGCCGATCGCGGCGAGAACGGCGCCAAGGCCGGCTGGTCGCCGAACCTGCGTGAGCTGCTGAAGCAGAAGCAGAGCTGGGCGATCATCGTCTCGCGCTTCTTCCTCGATCCGGTCTGGTGGCTGTTCGTCTCGTGGCTGCCGATCTACCTGTCGGAGACCTTCGGCTTCGACGTGCGCCAGATCGGCCTGTTCGCCTGGGTTCCGTTCGTCGGCGCCATGCTGGGCAGCCTGGGCGGCGGCTGGCTTTCGGGGGCGCTGATCCGGCGCGGCTGGAAGACCCTGTCGGCCCGCCGGTTCGCCGTGACGCTGGGCGGGGCGATCATGCTGCCGGCCCTGCTGCTGACGGCCAAGGCCGCCACGCCCCTCTCGGCCGTGCTGCTGATCGCCGTGATCCTGTTCGGCTTCCAGGTGGCCATCAACAACATCCAGACCCTGCCCAGCGACTATTACGGCGGCGGCGCCGTCGGCACGATCGCCGGCGTCGGCGGCACGGCGGCCGTGGCCGGCACCCTGGTCACCACCTGGCTGGTGCCGGCGATGACCCAGCACGGCTACGCCCCGATCTTCGTCCTGGCGGCGGTCATCGTGCCGCTGGGCGTCATCTCTCTCTGGCTCTTGGGCGGGCGCGCATCGTCCGTGCCGGCGCCTTCCTCGGACAGTCAGTAAAAAAGGGGACCCGCATGAGGTTCAACGGCAAGGTCGCGCTGGTCACCGGCGGCGGCCGCGACATCGGCCGCGAGGTTTCGCTGCGCCTGGCCGCCGAAGGCGCCACCGTCGTCGTCAACTATCGCGGCGACGAGAAGTCCGCCCAGGAGACCGCCGCCCGGATCGAGGCGGCCGGCGGCAAGGCCGTGCTGCACCGCGCCGACGTCACCGACGCGGGCGAGGTGGCGGGCCTGGTGGCCGCCGCTTCGGCGATCACCGGCAGGATCGACATCCTGGTGAACCTCGCCGGCGGCATGGTGGCCCGCAAGACCCTGGCCGACATGGACGAGGCCTTCTTCGACCAGGTCATGACCCTGAACCTGAAGTCGGCCTTCCTGGTCACCAAGGCGGCCCTGCCGCACATCCCGGACGGCGCGGCCATCGTCAACATCGCCTCGCAGGCCGGCCGCGACGGCGGCGGTCCGGGCGCCAGCGTCTACGCCGCCTCCAAGGGGGCGCTGATGACCCTGACCCGCGGCTGGGCCAAGGAGCTGGGTCCGCGCGGGATCCGCGTCAACGCCCTGTGCCCGGGCCTGATCGGCACCAGCTTCCACGACATCTTCTCCAAGCCCGAAGGCCGCGCGGCCACGGCCGGAAACACCCCGCTGCGCCGCGAGGGCGCGCCGCAGGAAGTGGCCGCCGCGGTGGCCTTCCTGGCCTCGGACGACGCTTCGTTCCTGGCCGGCGTGAACCTCGACATCAACGGCGGGCTGGCCTTCTCGTAGGGCCTTCCCACCCCATCCCGCCTTCCCCGCGAAGGCGGGGTTGGGGGCGGCCGGCCCGCGAGAAAAACGAGATCTGGGAGGATCCGATGAACAAGAACACGACCGCGATGCTCGCGACCCTGGCCCTGCTGGCCGCCGCGCCCGTCGCCCTGGCCCAGCCGCCCGGCCCGGTGAAGGCGCGCGAGCCGCGCACCGACGCCCCGCCGATCAAGCCCTACAAGGTGATCCTGGTCGGCGACTCCACCACGGCCGTCGGCAGCGGCTGGGGCTCGGCCTTCTGCGACCATCACGTCAAGTCGTCGGTGGCCTGCCTGAACCTGGGCCGCGGCGGGCGCTCGACCCGTAGCTACCGCGCCGAGGGCTCGTGGGACATCGCGCTCGCCGAGGCCAAGGTCTCCGGCTACGCGGCCACCTATGTGCTGATCCAGTTCGCCCACAACGACCAGTCGTCCAAGGGCGAGCGCTGGACCGACCTCTCCACCGAGTTCCCGGCCAACCTCAAGCGCTTCGTCGACGACGTGCGCGCGGCCGGCGCCCAGCCCGTGCTGCTGACCCCGCTGACCCGTCGCGAGTTCGCCAAGGGCCAGCTGAAGAACACGCTGGACGTCTGGTCCGACGAGGTGCGCAAGGTCGCCGAGCAGACCAAGACGCCGCTGGTCGACCTCAACAAGTCCAGCGCCCGCATCGTCCAGAAGCTGGGGCCTGTCGACTCGATGAAGCTGGCCCAGGCCGAGCCGATCGAGGCCGAGGTCGAGGCCGCCAAGGCCGGCACGACCCTGCCGCCCCGCGCGGCGGAGGAGGCCCGCCAGCCCGACGTTCCCACCACCGAGACCGGCCCGCGCGGCCAGCAGGTGCGCAAGTTCGACTACACCCACGTCGGCGACGCCGGCGCGCAGGTGTTCTCCAAGCTGGTCGCCGACGACCTGGCCGCCGCCGTGCCGGGGCTGCGCAGCCAGTTGGTGCCCTGACGCCGAGCTCTTCCCCACCTCCCGTCATTCCCGTCTTCGGACGGCGGAGGCCCCATTGTCGGCGCCGCGTCTGCGAGCGGAGCCAGGGTTTCCCGCCACCAGGGCGGGAATGGCGGGAGTTTTTTTGGCGCAGCGCTTGGGACGCGCTCACCAAACCCTCTCTCTTAGAGAGAGGGTCCATCAGTGGGTGCAACTGGTCTAAATTGGTCTAAAATCTGGTCCGGTAATATCGTAAGCAAATTGGCCTGAAAATTCTCATAATTGGTATAAGAATCCGCCTTGACGCGGCGCCGGCCAGGTCGCAGGGTCCCGGCATAAGAAAAGAACCTAGGGGGAGGGAGCCGTCATGCGCCCGAGCAACACCATCCGCGTCCGGCTGCGGACGATCCTGAGCTGCGGCGCGGCCGCCTCGGTCGTCGCCATGGCCGCCGCCGCTTCGGCGCAGGAAGCGCCGGCCGACCAGCCGATCACCGACAACGCCGTCGACGAGGTGGTGGTCAGCGCCGTGCGCCAGACCATGCAGAACTCGATCGCCGTCAAGCGCGACACCACGGCCATCGTCGACGCCCTGTCGGCCAACGAGATCGGCGACCTGCCCGGCCAGTCGATCGGCGAAGCGATCATGACCATCACCGGCGCCACCGCCGACCGCGGCAACTACGGCCCGACGGAAGTGTCGCTGCGGGGCCTGGGCTCGTTCCTGTCGGCCACCACCTTCAACGGCCGCGAGGCCTCGAACGGCAGCGGCGACCGCGCCGTCAACTTCGGCCAGTTCCCGTCCGAGCTGTTCAACGGCATCAAGATCTACAAGTCCCAGCAGGCCGACCTGATCGAGGGCGGCGTGGCCGGCACCATCGAGATGGAGACCAAGAAGCCGCTCGACTACGGCAAGCGGCTGCTGCAGGGCGAGCTGAAGGGCAACTACAATCCCTACCAGAAGCGGATCACGGGCTCGGATCCCTGGGGCTGGCGCGGCACGGCCAGCTATGTCGACCAGTACGAGCTGGGCAAGCTGGGCGATGTGGGCGTGTCGCTGGGCGTCCAGCGCAACCAGGTCGACGACCCGGCCGAAAGCTATGTCGCCTCAAACACCTGGCTGGCCTGCAACGCCAACATCAACGCCACCGGCAACTGCACCGAGGTGAGCCGCGCCCAGGCCGCGGCCGGCACGCCCTTCTACCTGGCGCCCAACTCGATCACCTTCCGCCAGCTGACCGCCAAGGAAAAGCGCGACGCGATCTTCGGCGCCCTGCAGTGGCAGCCCAACGACCGCTGGGACGTCAACCTGGACATGGAGTATTCCAAGCGGAACTACGAGGAAGACCGCCACGACCTGGGCTTCGCCGAGACCCGCTACGCCCTGCGCAACGTGCAGTACGACGACCAGCACCGGCTGCTGTACGCCACCGGAAACAGCACCCTGCAGTCGGTCTCGACCCTGTTTCAGCGGGAAGAGGAGTACATCGGCGGCGGCGGCGATTTCGAGTTTAGGGCCACCGATCGCCTGACCCTCAGCGCCGACGTCTCCTACAGCCAGACGACCCGCACCGACCTGACGCGCTCGACCCGGCTGCGCACCGATCCGCTCGACATCTACGGCGTGCGCACGGCCATCAACAACCAGCGCATCCCCTTCACCTACGACGCCCGGGGCGGCTTCGCGCCGACCCTGACCGTCGATCCGCGCTTCAATCTCGACGACTGGTCGCTCTACAGCGACGACGCCCGCCTGACCCGCGAGGAGGAGGAGAAGAAGGACCGCATCTTCGCCACCCGCTTCGACGCCCGTTACGATCTGGACGGCTTCATCAGCCGCATCGACGCCGGCGCCCGCTATTCGCGCCGCCGCTACACCACCTATGACGACCTGGTCACCATCGACCAGGCCAGCCTGGCGGTCGACCGGGCGGTGAATCTGGCCTGCCGCACCAACTTCCCGCAGTCGGACTATCTGTCCGACGCGCCCACCCATTCGGTGCGCAGCTGGGCGACCTTCGACACCCTCTGCCAGTTCCGCAACTATCTCGGAACCGAGGATCCCGGCGGCAGCGGCGACACCCGCTCGGTGGCCAACGCCGACGTTACCGAGACCGTGTGGTCGGGTTACGTCATGGCCTCCTACAAGGGCGAGGCGGCCGGCATGCCGGTGCGCGGCAACTTCGGGGTGCGGGTGGTCGACACCAGCGTCGTCTCCAAGGGCCTGCGGGCCGAGCTGGACGTCGTCAACAACAGCGACGGCTCGATCCGCCTCGTCGAGACGGGCGCCTTCGACGACACCCGGATCAAGGCCTCCAGCTTCCGCGTGCTGCCCAGCGTCAACGCCAATTTCGACCTGACGCCCAAGACCGTGGGCCGCATCGCCCTCTATCGCGCCATGTCGCGCCCGGCCCCCAGCAGCCTGGCGGCGGGCCGCACCATCACCTTGCAGGACGGCACCGACTTCACCTCGATCCAGGACGCCATCGGCGAGATCGTCGCCAGCGGCAGCCCGCGCCTGAAGCCGATCATGTCGTGGAACGCCGACGTGGCGCTGGAGTACTACGCCAACCGCGACACCATCCTGGCCACCACGCTGTACTACAAGCAGTTCACCGGCGGCTTCATCCCGGTGACGATCGACGAAGAGTTCGTCATCGACGGCCAGAACGTCACCGTGCCGGTCACCCAGACCCAGAACAGCGACGACAAGAGCCACGTCTACGGCGCGGAGTTCACGCTCTCCAACAAGTTCAGCTGGCTGCCCAAGCCCCTGGACGGGTTCGGCGGCAAGCTGAGCTACAACTACGCCGTCACCAACTTCAAGAACCACGACATCCGGCTGGGCGACGTCATCGACGCCGAGACCGGGGCGGTGACCGGCGGCATGATCCCGGCCGCGGGCCTGAACGGCTATTCCAAGCACGTGCTGTCGGCCCAGCTCTATTACGAGCACGGCCCGCTCAGCGTGCAGGGCATCTACCGCTACCGCTCGCGCTACTACCAGGACTTCGTCGGCGGCAACGCCCAGCTGCGCTACATCGCCGGCAGCGACGCCTTCGACTTCAACGTCCAGTACAAGCTGAACAAGAAGGTCGACATCCGCCTGCAGGGCCTGAACCTGTTCAACGAGGTCAAGATCGACTCGATGCCGGTCTATGGCAGCACCCGCAACTACCAGTACTTCGGCCAGCAGTTCTTCATCTCGATCCGGGCGCGGCTGTAGGGTGCTCCACATCCTTGTCATCCCGGCCGGACGCCCGCGAAGGCGGGCGGGAGCGCCGGGATCTCCCACGGCGGCCACGTCAAGGATGGGGGATCCCGGCTCTACGGACCGCTGGCGCGGCCCTTCGGCCGGGATGACACGGTTTGGGAGTTGCGTGGGGCGCCGCCCCGCCAGCCCGCCCCGGCGCCTACCAGTTTGCTATTCCAATTCCAGTCCGGTTCGGGCATGGCTTGAGGTGCAACACCACCATAGAGGGGCGCCATGGCCGACCGCCGCCTGTTCGAGGAAATCGCCGACAAGATCGCGGACATGGTCCGCGCGGGCGAGTTCCCGCCAGGTTCGCGCCTGCCCGGCGAGCGCGAGATGTCCGAGCGGCTGGGCGTCAGCCGCGTCACCGTGCGCGAGGCCGAGATCGCCCTGCAGGCCCGCGGAACGCTGCGCATCCGCGCCGGCTCGGGGGTCTATGTCTGCGGTCCGGCCGGGTCCGACAGCGCTGGCGCGGCCCTCGAGGGCGCCCTGCCGACGGTCAGCGCCTTCGAGCTGACCGAGGCCCGCTCGCTGTTCGAGAGCGAGGCCGCCGCCCTGGCCGCCCCGATCATCTCCGACGCCGACCTGGCCAAGCTCGACGACCTCTTGGCCCAGATGGTCGCGGCCGGCGAGGACGACGCCCGCTCCACGGCCGTCGACCGCGAGTTCCACATGACCATCGCGGCGGCCTCGGGCAACCGGGTGATCATCCACACCATCAAGACCCTCTGGAAGTTCCGCATGGAGGATCCGGAGGTCCGCCGCACCCACCAGTCGATCTGCCACCACGACGGCGACGCCCGCCAGGCCGAGCACGTGGCCGTGGTCGAGGCCCTGCGCCGCCGCGACCCCAAGGCCGCCCGCCAGGCCATGCGCCTGCACTTCTCGCGCCTGCTGGAATCCATGCTCGACGCCACCGAGCAGCAGGAGCGGCTGGAGCTGGAACGCAAGGCCGCCGAGAGCCGCCAGCGGTTCCTGATGACCGCGCGGATGGGGTAGGGCGGCTCTAACCTCGTCATCCCGGCCGGAGGGCCGCGTAGCGGACCGCAGAGCCGGGACCCAGGGGCCGCCGCACGATGTCGGCGACTGCACGAGGTGGTCAAACCAACCGCGACGCCCAGTCCCTCTGGGTCCCGGATAAGCCCTGCGGGCTTTCCGGGATGACGCGTCAGGTTTTCGGAACCCCGCCGCCCCGACCGCTTTTCCTTCCGACGGGGGGAAGCGCCGCCACCAGTCGGTCGGCCGCCCCGCCTTGCGAGGACCCGGCCCGATGCTGTCATCCCTGCTGACCAGCGCTCTGGCGCTCGCCCTGCTGGCCGGCCCCGCCCCCGGCTGGGACGGGGTCTACAGCTACACCCAGGACGGCGGGCGCACGGCCGGCGGCTCGCCCATCCTGGTGACCTGGCGCCTGACCCTGAAGGGCGAGGCCTGCGAGTTCCACGGCGAGGGCTTCCAGACCCTGGAGACCTTCCAGTGCACCGCCCACGCCACGCCGCAGGGGCTGGAGGTGCGGTTCCTGCGCTATCCGCCGCCCGCGACCGGCAACCGCTTCGGAGTCGAGGTCTACAAGCCCGGCGCGCCGCTCTTCACGCTGTCGCGGCTGCAGGGCCGGGTGCTGACCCGCTGGACCGGCTTCGTGCCCGACGAGGGCGTCGCCCGCTCGCCCGCCCCCTATCTGAAGAAGGTGAAGTGATGCGCGGATCCAGGGTCCTGGTCGGGGTGCTGGTGGTCGCCGGCCTCGCGGGCGCGGCGATCTTCGCCTATGACGCCGCCCGGCCGCGCATCGACCCGGCCAAGGCCGCCGACGCCGCCCGCAACGGCGTCGACCTCGCCCAGGCCGCCCCGGCCTCGGCCCAGCCGGCGCAAGGCCCCGACGGCCGCGCGCGGCTGTTCGGACCGGCCCGCGTCATCGACGGCGACACCCTGGAGATCCAGGGGCTGCGGGCCAGGCTCTGGACCATCGACGCCCCGGATCTGGACCAGACCTGTCTCGACAAGGACGGCGCCTCCTTCGCCTGCGGCCAGGCCGCCCGCGAGCACCTTGAAAAGCTGATCGACGGCCGCAAGGTCGCCTGCCGCCCTGAAGGCCCGCCCTCGGACGGCGACGCCTGGCAGGGCCTGTGCTTCGTCGCCGACGCCCCCTGCCAGGACGCCGGCGGGCCCTGCGAGTCCGACCTCAACTCCCTGAACATCGCCATGGTGCGTCAGGGCTGGGCCGTCGACCTGGAAGGCCAGTATTCCGAACCCGAGTCCGACGCCGAAGCCGACAAGACCGGCCTCTGGGCCGGCCGCTTCGACGAACCAGCCGCCTGGCGAGCGCGGGGCGGGGCTTAGCCGTAGCAGGCGAAACCCGCCCAATACTTGGCGGCGGCGAAGCTGCGTCGATCACCGCCGCGGGCCAGGTTGCCCCGCAGGGTCTCTTCCGCCGGGGTCTGGGGCGGGCCGAGCCCCGACAGCCACAGCGCCTTGTCTTCGTCGGCGCTGTCGCGCATCCAGAGCTGGGCGCTTCTGACCGCCTCGCGCGGCGCGGCGCCCTGGCTCAGCTGCTCGAACAGCCGCCGCGAGAACAGCGATGCGGCGGCGTCCTGGATGTTCCACAGGGTTCCGACGGCGAACTGGGCGCCGGATACCAGGAAAGCCACGGCCAGGCTTGCGAACTCGTCGGCGAGACCGGCGGCGTGCAGCCCCGACTGGCAGGCCGACAGGCTGACCAGGGACACCGTGGCGCAATCGGCGCCCAGAACGTCGCTGACCGAGATCACGCCGTCTTCGACCAGCAGGCGCGAGCGCATCGGCTCGACGGGGTCGATCACGCCGTGACAGCTGAAATGCGCCACATCCGCCCGGGGCAGGGCCGCCATGGCCGCTTCCGGCGTGGCGTCGCGGCCCTTCAGATCGGTTCCGGACGGCAGCCAGGCCCTCAATTGCGCGGTCTCGGCGGCGGCATGGCGCAGGGCGGGGCTGCCCTGGACCTCGGCGGCCTCGACGACGAGCAGGGTCTCCAGGCGAGGTTCGCGGGCCTTCCAGAGACGCCTGGTCGGCAGGATCGACAGCCGGGTCTCATCGATCAGCACCCCGGAGCCGACCGGCGCCGCCGCCCAAGGCAGCAGGCCCAACTCGCCCACCGGGACGACCAGCAGTCGCTCGGGAACCCTGTTGCCGAAGGCCGCTTGCAGCAGCGAGGCCGCGGTGGTCAGGGCCGTGTCGCCGGCCGTGTTGGATGCGTCGGGGCGCTCTGGCGCCAGGTCCGGCAGGCGCTCGGCGGTCGCGCCGTCGGCGGTGATCGCGATCGCATAGGCGCCGTAGCGGGTCGCCGCCGGATAGAACAGGGCGTCGAACGACGACCAGATGGCCGGATCGTCAGGCAGAGAGCCTTGCTCTTCCGTCATCAGCAGCGCGGCCTGGGTGGCGTCGATCAGCCGGGCGGCCTCCTCGGGGCGGTCGAGGTGGACGAGCGCCAGGCCGGCGAGGGCCGCGACGCTCTGTTCGCGCCGCAGCACCATGGCGCGCTCGCGCGGGGTGCGGGCCGCCGCCAGGCGCGATCCACGCTGTCGAGCCAGCATGTCGAAGGCCTCGACGACCGCGTTCCAGTCGCGGCCCACGTTCTGGTGCATGAGGTTGGACGCCGCGAGCCAGCCGCCTTCGCCGTCGGGATGGCGCGAGGCCACCGTCCGCAGCACGTCCATCCAGGCTTCACGATCCGTCGGCTGGTCCGCGGTCTTCAGATAGAAGACCGCCAGGTTAACGGCGGCCACGGCCGGAAGCCGGGCCACCTCGCTTGGACTGGAAGGCAGCATTCGGGCGAACGCCCGGGCGCTTTCCCGGGCGAGGTCGCTTTTCGTGGCCTCGTGCTGCTCGATCTGCGTGCCCAGCGCCGTGCTCGCCAGTTCGGTATGGGGAAGCGAGCCGCGCACGAGGCGAGACAGGGCCGCCTGCTGCAGTTCGACGGCCCGCGCCGCATCGACCGGGTCGTAGCCGACGCCGTTCTTCAGGGCCCGTTCCTGATAGATGTTGGCTGTCGTGACCTCGCTGCTCCAGCGCTTGACGTCATCGACGGGGCATAGAGACAGGCCCTGTTCGGCCGCCTGCGCGGCGCGGTCGATGTCGGTCATGTCCCCACCGGCCCTGAACCGGTTGTAGAGGGCCTGGGCGAGCGTCAGGAGGGGCTGGCTTCCGAGGATCTCGGCCTGCCTCAAGGCCATGTCCGCGGCGTCCACGGCGCGATCCAGATGGCTGACGGGACCGCCGCGCTGATATGCGGCCAGGTTCCAGTTCGCCTCCGTCCATTTCAGAAAGGCCGTCGACTCGGGGGCGTTGGTGCTGGCCAGGCCCTCGACCAGGGCCAGGCGGGCTTCCTCGAACTGCGGATCGGTGGCGGGCCTGGAATCGGTTCCCATCAGCGCGATCGCCAGACTGTTGAGCATCTGGGGCCGGAACGCGTCGAGGCGGGCCGCCTCGCGCAGCAGGGCGACGGCCGCCTCGAAGTCGTTGCCGTCGTTCTTGTAGGTGTATCGTTCCAGCAGCAGCAGCGCCCTTTGTTGCTGGACGCCGCTCCGCATGACCTCGGCGTCTGGTCCGGTCGGGCAGAGCGCCAGCGCGTCGGCCGAAAGCGAGATCGCCTTGTGCAGGCTGGGTCGATGCGAGGCCGCCTGCCACTGCTTGTGGTGCGCCTCGGCCATGGACGCGATCAACTGGACGGCTTCGTGGTTTCCCAGGTTCAGGCGGCGGAGCCGGTCGAGCAGGTGCTGGGCCTTGTCGATCTTCGAGTAGTCGCCGACGCTCGGCGCCAGACGGGCGTAGAGGAGCAGCACGCTGGCCTGCAGCGCCCTGTCGTGGGCCGTGGACGCGGCGAGCGCGGCGTGCAGGTAGTCGAGCGCCTTTCTGCTGTCGGCCGCGGAAGGCTGCACATCCATTGCCAGTCGCTGGGCGGCCATCATGAACACGCCGGCGGCGTCGCGATGCTTGGCCCCCATCACCTTGATCGCCTGGTCGGTGATCGCGATCGCCTGCGCCCGCCCGTCGTCGCCCAGGTAGTCGAGGGCGGAGGCGAGATTGACCATGGCCTCGGCGCGACGGCGCGGGTCGGTCTC
This sequence comes from Caulobacter sp. 602-2, assembly GCF_011043625.1. Lineage (GTDB taxonomy): Bacteria > Pseudomonadota > Alphaproteobacteria > Caulobacterales > Caulobacteraceae > Caulobacter. The sequence goes on along the minus strand of NZ_JAAKGT010000002.1, from coordinate 666,058 downwards.
CGCGTCGACGATCCTGCGCCAGAGGGCGCGGCCTGCCCATGCCGGCGGCCAGGGCGCGCAGCATGTCTTCGGCGCGCTTGCGCCGCTCGGCGGCGTCCTCGAAGAAATCGATCATGGTCGGGACGGCCTCACTTCTTCAGGTTGTGAGGCTGTAGATCGCAATCATTCATTACCGCCAAGCTAAGCGGATCGGCGGCGTCTGTTCGATGGTCGCCAAACAGAAAAAAGGCGCGCCATGCCCTCGCCCGGCGCGCCTTCCGTCAAGCTTTCGCCCCGCCTCAGAAGCCGAAGCGGACGCCGACCAGGGCGCCGGCGCTCGACAGGTCGAACTTGGACTTGCGGTCGCCGACCGGGGTGGTGGTCTCCACGCGGATCGGGCCGACGCGCTGGTAGCGGGCCTCGGCGAACAGGGCGATGCGCGGCGAGACCTCGACGCTGGCGCCGGCGATCGCCTGCAGGGTCAGGGCCGAGCCGGTGTCGTCGAGCACGCCGTCGTCGATCTTCACCGAGGCCGCGCCGATGCCCGCGCCCACATAGGGCTTCACCGGGCCGGCGACCGGGAAGTCGTAATAGGCGTTGAAGTCGAGGCTGAGGGTCTGGGCCTTGTCGGCGTCGAAGGTCTGCGACAGGGCGCCGGCGCGGACGGTGGTCTCGATGTCCTGGCTGCGGTAGCCGACGGCCAGTTCGGCGCGCAGGTTCTTGTCGAGCGAGACGCCCCAGGCCGCGGCGAACTGGGCGCTGGCGTCGAGGTCGGCCTCGACGCGGCCGCCGGCCACGCCGTAGTCATAGTCGGTCTTGCCGATGTAGCCGCCGGCCAGCGAGATGTACTGGCCCTTGGCCGGGGCGGACGCCGGCTTGGCGTCCTGGGCCGACGCGGCGCCGGCGAAGGCGAGGGCCGCGACGGCGGCGCTGATGAACAAACGCATGAAGAGAAATCCCCCAAGAGGCACACGTCCGGGTTGGACGGAGGCCTGCGATTAGGGGTTCTGGTGACAGGTGTAAATCGTCGCCTGCCTCAAGCTTGACCGTTTGTCGCCGACTATTGCAACCGCGCAACATTCGGTTGCGTGGCGGATAGTTCGTCAACCGAGGCGGGGACGGTTTGGGGGAGCGGAAACTGGCGCTGCGCCTGTCCGCCCTGATCCGATCTTCCCCGCGCAGGCGGGGACCCGAGCCGAGACAGCGGCTGGGCCATGCCCGCGTTCTGATCTGAGAACCAGCTTGGATCCCCGCCTGCGCGGGGATGCTCGGGGGAGGGGAAGGCTCTCCCTAGGGTCTGTACTCAATTGGACGAGGGTAATTAGTTATCCGGCTCAATAGCTTATGGTGATTGTCATCCCGGCCGCAGCGCAGCGGAGCGCCGGGATCTCCCACAGTTTTCGAACCTGCCAACGTGGGAGATCCCGGCTCTACGGATCGCTGACGCGCTCCTCCGGCCGGGAAGACAAGTTTCTTTGCGCGCCAATTGAGTCCAGACCCTAGCCCGCCAGCGCCTCGCGCTTTTCCTCCAGCATCAGCCAGTCCTCCTCGGCCTGGGCGAGATCGGCGCGGGCCTTGTCGAGGGCCTTCATGATCTTGTCGAAGCCGGCCGGGTCGCGGGCGTAGAGGTTGGGATCGTCCAGCTTCTTCTCCAGGTCGCCGAGGATCTTGGGCGAGCCCGCGATCAGGGCCTCGCACTCCTCCAGGCGGCGCTGGTCCTTGTAGGACAGCTTGGTGGCCTTCTTGGGCGCGGCCGGTGCGGCGGGCGCGGCCTTGGGGGCCGGGGCGCCGGTGGCGAAGTCGCCCGTGGCCCCGCGCGCGCCCTTGAAGAAGTCCGGGGCCTGGTCGATCAGGTCGGTCCAGCCGCCGGGGGTTTCCAGCACGTCGCCATGGCCGTTCATGGCGATGGTCGAGGTGGCCAGGCGGTCGATGAAGTCGCGGTCGTGGCTGACCAGAATGAGGGTTCCCTCGAAATCGGCCAGCAGCTCTTCCAGCAGGTCGAGCGTGTCCATGTCGAGGTCGTTGGTCGGTTCGTCGAGCACCATCAGGTTCATCGGCGAGGCCAGCGCCCGGGCCAGCAGCAGGCGGTTGCGCTCGCCGCCCGACAGGCTGGTGACCGGCTGGCGCAGCTGGGCCTCGGTGAACAGGAACTCCTTGGCGTAGCCGGCCACGTGCTTGGAGACGCCGCGCACCAGGATGGAGTCGCCGCCCGACGGGGTCAGGAAGTCCCAGACGGTGATCTTTTCCGACAGCGCCAGGCGGTTCTGGTCGACATAGGCGATCTCGAGATTGGTCCCCAGCTGGACGGTCCCGGCGTCGGCCTCGATCTCGCCCAGCAGCAGGCGCACCAGCGTGGTCTTGCCCGCGCCGTTGGGGCCCACCAGGGCCACGCGGTCGCCGCGCAGGATGCGGGTGTTGAAGTTCTCGACGATGGTGCGGTCGCCGAATTTCTTGGTCAGGCCCTTGGCCTCGACCACGCGCTTGCCCGAGGTTCCCGAGCTTTCGACGGCCATCGACATCGCGCCGCGCTTCTCGGACTGGATGTCCTTCTTCTGGGCGCGCAGGTCCATCAGGGCGCGGCGGCGGCCCTCGTTGCGGGCCCGGCGGCCCTGGACGCCGCGCGCCAGCCAGGCGTTCTCGACTTCCAGCTTCTTGTTGAGGCGGCGCTCTTCCTCGGCGTCGGCGGCCAGCACCTGCTCGCTCCAGGCCTCGAACTCGGCGAAGCCCTTGTCGAGGCGGCGCACCTTGCGGTGCTCCAGCCAGAAGGTGCGCTGGGTGACGCGGTTGAGGAAGGCGCGGTCGTGGCTGACGATCAGCGCCGCGCACTTGGAGTTGGCCAGCTCTTCTTCCAGCGTCTGGATGGCGAAGATGTCGAGGTGGTTGGTCGGCTCGTCCAGCAGCAGCACGTCGGGCTGCTCGGCGAAGGCGCGGGCAAGAGCGGCGCGGCGACGCTCGCCGCCCGACAGGCCCTTGGTGCTCTGGTCGTAGTTCAGGCCGAAGTCGGCCAGGGTGGCGTGGGCCTCGTAATCCTGGGCGCCGCCGGCGGTGCAGTAGTCGAGCAGGGTCTCGCCGGTGATCTCCGGCTCCTGGCTGACGAACACCACCTTGGCGCCCGGCTGGACGGCGCGCTCGCCGCTGTCGGGCTCGGCGCCCTGGGCGGCCAGCACCTTGAGCAGGGTCGACTTGCCCGCGCCGTTGCGACCGACCAGGCAGGCGCGCACGCGCGGCTCCAGGGCCAGGTCCACGCCGTCGAACAGCGGCTTGGCGCCGTCGGCGAGACGGACGTCCTTGAGGGCGAGCACGGGGGCGCGGGCGGGGGCGGCCATGAAGCGGTCTTTACGTCTGACAGGTCGGTGGAGGCGAGGAGATGGGGCCTATAGCAGGGCGCGGGGAGGGGGAAGGCGGAAAGTTTGTGGGGCGGGCGCTTGCGGGGAACCTCCCCCCGTGGGGGAGGCGATCGCGCAGCGATCGGTGGGGGGATTCGGTGATGACCTTCAGGCGCCTGGGAAGTTGAAAACGGCCCCCCACCGGCCTTCGGCCGCCTCCCCCAGAGGGGGAGGTTCCTTGGCTGAGGGGGCTCGCCCCGATTGCCGCCGTTGCTTGCAGTCTCTACCATGGCGCGCATGAGCGAAGCGACCAAACCCTCCCCGCGCAAGCGCCTGCTGGGCGCGGTGGAAATCGTCGTGGGCCTGGTCTTTCTGTGGATGGCGCTCGGCGACCGGATCCAGCGGTTTGCGGCCAGCGGCGGCCGCGAGGAGGCGGGCTATCTGGGCGGCCTGCTGGGCCTGTTCCTGGCGGGGCTGCTGGTGATGGTCCTGCTGGGGCTGATCGGGCGCCTCAAGGGCCGCGCCGCCGCCTACGGCTACCTGGCCGTGTTCTCTGGCGTGTGGCTGGCCTTCGTGGCCTGGGCGCTGTGGTCGGCCGAAGCCTTCGGCGCGTGGCTGACCGGCGCGGGTCTGGCCTTTGGCCCGATCCTGATCGTCTGGGGCGTGGTCTTCGGCTACCTGCGCAAGGCGCCGCGCCAATAGATCCTCCCCCTTCAGGGGGAGGATCTTCGGCTTACGCCGCCCGCTTCAGCGCCTCTGCAACCGCCGGGACCGGCCGCCGCAGCACCCGCTCGCGCAGGCGCAGGAAGGGGCGCTCGACCAGCCACCACAGCAGCAGGGCGGCGGCGAAGTCGGCGGCGAGATAGAGGCCAAGACCGGTCCAGCCGTGCAGCACCCCGTCGCCCAGCCGCTCGCGCAGCATGTGCTGCACCGGCTTGTGGACGAGGTAGAGGCTGTAGGCCAGCGTGGCGACGAAGGCGGCCGGGGCCAGGGGCAGGCGCCGTAGGGCCGGCTCGATGTCGAGCAGGGCGCACAGCAGCAGCGCGCCGGCCAGGCAGGCCAGCGGATAGACGACGACCGCGCCGAAGAGGTCCAGGCTCACCCCGTCGGCGTGGCGAAGGCACAGGACGACCGTCGCGGCGGCGGCGGCAAGGCCCAGCGGTCCGGTCAGCCAGGGCGGGGCCAGACGGGCGACGGCGGCAGGGCGGAAGACCCGCGCGGCGGCCAGCAGCACGCCCATGGCCAGGCCGTCCAGCCGCGTCCAGGTGGGGTAGTAGACCAGCCGCAGGAAGTCGGCCGGCCGCGTGGCCGGGTCGGCGGCGGGGCCGTGCCAGACCCCCCAGCGCAGGGCCATGCCGCCCAGGATCACCGCCGCGCCGAGCAGCAGGGCGGGCCAGGCCCCGCGCGCCCGCGCCAGGACGAGCACCAGCGGGGGGAGCAGCCAGTAGAAATGCTCCTCCACGCACAGCGACCAGGCTGAGGTGAAGGCCCCGGTGAGCCGGTAGTCGAGGCCGAAGTTCATCGTGAAGGTCAGGAACCGCCACAGGGGCTGGATGGCCTTGCCGTCCGAGAAGCCGGGCAGGGTGAAATAGAGCGCCAGCACCACCAGGAAGGCCGGCAGGATGCGAAAGGCGCGGCTGGCCCAGAAGCGCTTGAAGTCGACGCCGTCGCCAGCGGCGATCCCCTTCAAGAGCTGGGCGCCGATCAGGTAGCCGCTGAGCACGAAGAAGATGTCGACCCCCAGCCAGCCGAACGGCCGGAGGCTCGCCAGGGGCTCGGGCCGGGCGGGGCCGGGCATGTGCCAAGCCATGACCAGCAGGATGGCGGCGGCGCGCAGCAGGTCGGGGCCGTAGGCGCGGCCGTGGGCCTGACGCGAGGGTCCGAAGAGGGCGGCGATGGCCCCGGAGACGGCGGTCATGGTTGTCCTGAAGGGCGTCGGGAAGCGAGGCGGCGGCCGGGGCCGATGGTGGCCGATCAACCTTGAGTCGTCACGGGGCGGGGGTTGAAATTATTGGAAATTCGGCGGGCGGCCTTGAGGAACCTCCCCCTGTGGGGGAGGCGATCGCGTAGCGATCGGAGGGGGGAGTTGGCGGGTGATCGGCCGGCGCTCGGGAAGCTGAAAACGGCCCCCCACCGGCCTTCGGCCGCCTCCCCCAGAGGGGGAGGTTCCTCTCGGTGAGGGTCTTACGCCGCCGCCAGCTTCCACACCGAAAAGTCCTTGAAGCGCAGCCGGCTCCAGGTGGTGCGCAGGCCAAACCAGCCGGCGGTGTAGGCGTCGGGATCGCGCATCTCGAACAGCTTGCGGCCGTCGGCCCAGTATTGGATCAGGTCGCCGTAGGCCACGAGCTGGACGTGGACCCAACGGTTGGGCTGCAGCAGGGCGCGGGCGTCCTTGAGGTCGTGCTGGGGCAGCATCGGCCGGTCGCCGGGGCGGCCGACATAGCGGCGCAGGCGGGTGCTGGAATTGTAGTTGCCGCCCTGGCCCACATAGTAGGTCTTCAGGAGGTCGTAGCCGGCGAAGGCGCCGGTGCGGGGGCTGGCGAAAAGGTCGCCCGGGCTGCGGACGTCGGTCGCCATCCAGAAGGCGTTGAGGTCGCTGATCCGGTCGTTGCGGCCGCCTTCGTAGACGGCCAGGGCCTGGTACTCGATCAGCACCGGGCCTTCGAGCCGGGGCTTGAACCAGGCGGTGATCCCGGCCGGGGCGTCCAGCTCCAGCACGCCGTTGGCGGCCGTGACCTTGCTCGGCTGCTCGGCCTCGATCGTCCAGTCGGCGAGGCCTTGGGTGAAATCGTCCGTATAGAGACGATCAGCCTTGCGCCACGACTCCGAAGCTTGCGCGCGGGCGGCGGAGGCCAGCGGTAGGGCGAGGGCGGACAGGGCGAGGGATCGGCGGGTGAGCATGGGGCAGGGGTAGCAGGGCTCGAGACTGGCGCGAAGCCCCTCTCCCCCTGCGGGAGAGGGTGGCCTCGCGGAGCGAGGTCGGGTGAGGGGTCTCTCCGACGGTAAAGCTGCGGGGCGGTGACGGGGCCGGGCGGAGGCGTCTGGTGTCTGAGAGACCCCTCATCCGTCGGCCTTCGGCCGCCACCTTCTCCCGCAAGGGGAGAAGGTTCCTCAAGCAAACGCCCATCCGTCTTCGGGTTCGGGGGGCTTTGCCGGCTTGCGGCGGACGGCGGGGCTGCGCCGGGCCCGGGCGGCGGGGCGGAAGGCGGCGCGGGCCAGGCGAGAGGCGCTGGCGCGCAGGCCTTTCCAGGCCGGGACCAGCCGGGCCGCGACCGTGACGGCCAGTCCGACCTCGACCCAGGCGGCCAGGTCGAGGGCCAGCACCCAGGCCATTTCCGGCAGGATCGCCTGGCCGGCGAAGGGCGCGATGGCCAGCAGCAGCATCAGGGCCAGGACGTCGCGGGTCTTCATCGTCGAAAGGCGCTGGGCCGGGATCTCGACCAGCCAGCGGCGGACCGGGCCGTCATGGCGGGCGGCGGCGAACAGGCCGATCAGCAGGGCGGTCAGGAGCATGCGCGATGGTTCCCCTCAAGGTGCAGCTTGAGGTGGTGGTCCGCTCGGAAAGGTCAAGCCATGAGGAACCTCCCCCTGTGGGGGAGGCGATCGCGCAGCGATCGGTGGGGGGATTTGGTGATGACTTTCAGGCGTCTGGGAAGCTGAAAACGGCCCCCCACCGGCCTTCGGCCGCCTCCCCCAGAGGGGGAGGTCCCTTTCGAAGCCCTCAGTCCTCGTCCGGCTCGTAGGGCCAGTCGCCCTTGTCGACCATCAGGTCGGTGGCGACGAAGTCCATGGCGTCTTCCGGATCGTCCAGGCTGCTTTCGCTGATGGTCTGGTCGCGCACCGAGACGCCGGCCTTGTGGGGGCTTTCGGGGTCGCCGGTGATCAGCGGGTGCCACTGGGGCAGGGTCTTGCCCTCGTGCAGGCGGCGATAGGCGCAGGAGGGGGGCATCCACTCCAGGTCCTCGATGTTGTGCGGCGTCAGCTTGATGCAGTCGGGCACGGTCTTGCGGCGATTGGGATAGTCGCTGCAGCGGCAAAGATGGGCGTCGAGCAGCTGGCAATGCACCCGCGTGGGGATCACCTCGCCGGTATCTTCGTCTTCGAAGCGAACCAGGCAGCAAAGGCCGCAGCCGTCGCATAGACTCTCCCACTCGGGGACGGTCATCTGGTGAAGGGATTTCGTCTCCCAGAAAGGTTTGCGCGCCATCATCGGGGCGTCCTAAACCCAAACGCCCATAAGACCAACTGGACGCAACACCGCACGTGAACGACTGGACGCTGCCGCCCTACAAATTCGACGACCCGCCCGCGCGCCCGACGCCGCCGGCGGGCGGCGGTTTCGCGCCCGTTCCGCCGCCGCCTCCCGAGCCCCCGAAAGGCCCGCCGCAGCGTCCGCCGGAAGAGCCTTTCCGCGCTGACCTGAAGACGCCGCGCAAGAAGGGCGGCTGGGGCTGGGTGTGGATCACCCTGCTGGTCAGCGCCCTGATCGGCTTCCTCGCCGTGGGCGGGGCGGGGGCCTATGTCTGGTTCAAGTACCTGAAGGACACGCCCGACCTGCCGTCGCGTGAGGCGCTGTTCGCGGTCAACCGCGCGCCGGGCGTGCGGTTCGAGGACCGCAGCGGCCAGGTGATCGCCACGCGCGGCCCGCGCTACGGTCAGCGGGTGACGGTCAAGACCGTGCCCGGCTATGTGCCGCTGGCCTTCCTGGCGGCCGAGGACAAGCGCTTCTACAAGCACGGCCCGATCGACCTCTACGGCATCGTGCGCGCGGCTTACGTGAACTGGCGCGCCGGCCGCACGGTGCAGGGCGCCTCGACCCTGTCGCAGCAGCTGGCCAAGGGCCTGTTCCTGACGCCCGACCGCACGGTCGAGCGCAAGCTGCAGGAAATGCTGATGGCCTGGCGCCTGGAACAGGTGCTGACCAAGGACGAGGTGCTGGAGCTCTATCTGAACCGCGTGTTCTTCGGGGCCAACACCTATGGCGTCGACGGCGCGGCGAGAACCTATTTCGGCAAGCCCGCCAGCCAGCTGACCCTTTCCGAAGCCGCCCTGCTGGCCTCGCTGCCCAAGGCGCCCTCGCGCCTGGCCTTGACCCGCGACATGGAGGGGGCGCTGGCCCGCTCGCGCCTGGTCCTGGCCAACATGGAGAAGGAAGGCTGGATCACGGCGGCCGAGCACGCCGCGGCCCTGGACGACACCCCCAAGCTGTCGCCCGACGCCGTCAACAACGAGGGCGACTACGGCTGGGTGCTGGACTACGCCACCACCGAGGCCATCCGCATCGCCGGCCAGAACGCGCCTGATCTCGTCGTGCGCCTGACCATCGACACCCGCCTGCAGAAGGCCGGGGCCGACATCGTGCGCCAGGCCATCGCGCTGGGCGGCCAGCACGCCGGCGCCAGCCAGGCTGCGCTGCTGTCGCTGTCGGCCGACGGGGCGATCCGGGCGATGGTGGGCGGCACCGACTACATCGCCAGCCCCTTCAACCGCGCGGTGCAGGCCAGGCGCCAGCCGGGCTCGACCTTCAAGCCGTTTGTCTATGCCGCGGCCCTGGAGAAGGGCGTGCTGCCCAGCGACGTCCGCGTCGACGGGCCTGTGCAGTTCGGCGACTGGAAGCCCGAGAACTACGGCGGCGACTATCGCGGGCCGATGACGGTGGAGCAGGCCCTGGTCAATTCGACCAACACCATCGCCGTCAAGCTGGCCCAGGAGGCCGGCGGCGCGCAGGTGGGCAACCTCGCCCGCCGCTTCGGGATCACCAGCCTGCCCGACCGGCCCGACCTGTCGGTGGCGCTGGGGGCCTATGAGGTGAACCTGCTGCAGATGACCTCGGGCTTCCAGGTCTTCCAGCTGGGCGGCCAGCGGGTGGAGCCTTATGTCATCGAGAGCATCACCGCCCAGGACGGCCGGCCGATCTATGCTCGCGGGCCGATGGCCCCGGCCCAAGTCTACGACATCGCCAAGGCCAGCATGATGGTCAAGATGATGAAGAAGGTGGTCGACCAGGGCACCGCCAAGCGGGCGGCGTTCGGCTGGCCGGCGGCGGGCAAGACCGGCACCAGCCAGAACTGGCGCGACGCCTGGTTCGTGGGCTTCACCCCCGACTTCGCCACCGGCGTGTGGGTGGGCAACGACAACGACAAGCCGATGAACAAGGTGGTGGGCGGCGACATGCCGGCCAGCATCTGGCGGCGCTACATGCTGGCCGCCCATCAGAACCTGGCGATCCGCGACTTCCCGTGGCTGCTGCCCGACCCTGGCCCGCGCACCTCGCCCGATCCGCGCAACGGCTTCTACGAGACCCTGGCCTCGGAGTTCGCCCGCACGGCCTCGGAACTGGAGAGCGAAGCCGCGCCCGAGGCGCCGGTCGACGACGGCCGCGGGCCGGTCCCGGCGCCGGAGGAGCTGCCGTATTGATCGGGCGGGCGGCGGGTCTGGTTCTGGCTCTGGCCAGCGGCGGGACGGCGATGGCCGAGCCGCAGCCGCGCGCCTGCTATGCCGACTGGACGGTCGAGGGCTGGAACGCGAAGGCCTATGCCCACGCCTGGGCCGACGGCCGGCTGGAGCAGGTCGAGGTCGTCGTCGCGCCGCCTGAGGCCGCGCCGCGCGGCGAGCCGGCCACGCCCTGGGTGCGCTACCTGGCGACGGCGACCGCCCCTGACGGAACGCCCCGCGCCTGGGCGATCGAGGCGCGGATGGTCGCTTTCAGCCGCGAGACGCGGCGCGGCTGGACCGTCGACCTGCTGGCCGACGGCGTGCTGGTCGGCGGCGGGCCGGTGACGTGGACGGCGGCCCCGCCCTTGCGCGGCATGGAAAACCTGCCCGTGCTTCCGCAGAGCGATGGCGTCTACCGGATGGACGCGACCGGCGTGCTGGATGCGATCGACCAGGCCGGGCGCCTGGAGGTGGCGGTCCGCGCCAAGGGCCGCGCGCCGGTGATCCTGGCCTTCGAAGGCCCCGGCCGGGCCAAGGCCCAGGCCGTGGGCGAGGCGGCGATGGACCGCCTGCGCCGGACCGTGGCGGGCGAGGCGCTCGACGGCGCCAACTGCCGGGCGCTGGCCGAGGGACGCTAGGCGGTTTCGGCGCTCCGCGCCTGGAGCTGGGCGAACAGGGCCGCCACCGCCGGGCGGGTGTACTTCTCGACGGGATCCTCGGTGTCGCCGGGACGCGACCATTCGCCGTCGTCGAAGGCCAAGAAGGTCTTCCAGGCGAAGCTGTCCATTCCGACCAGGTCGAGGACCGGAAAGTGCAGGGCGTTGGCCAGGGCGTCGCAGTAGTCGTAGTCGAGCGTTCCCCGGTGGAAGCCCTCGACCATGCGGGCGAAGAGACGGTCGAGCAGCGTGGCGGGCGAAAGCTGCAGGTCGACCGACCAGTCCATGATGTCGTCGGCGGAGGCGTAGCCGATCGGGATGTCGTCGAAGCCGCCCAACCGGTCGAGCAGGTCGTCCAGGTCGGCGACGGGGTCGTGGGGCGGCGGCGTCTCGATCTCCAGCCTGTGAAGGATCCAGAGGTCGACATCGCGCCAGGCGCCGGTCCGCGTCCATTCCGGCGTGGCGAAGGCGTGGATTTCCAGCACCGGGCGGGCTTCGGGCGAGCCGAGCCGGGGCGCCAGCAGCACCAGGAGGTCGCCGTCGCGCTGGAAGATCGGCAGCACCGGGTCGGCGCCGTAGCGGCCATGCAACCCGGCCATCGCCTGCTCGCGTTCGCCGGCCTCGCCCAGGAACCGCCAACCGATCTCCGCCAGGCGCGGCAGGCCCTCGTCCGCGGCCACGGCGGCGAGGGCGGCGGTCCAGGCGGCGTTCCGGTGTTCGGGATCGGTGCTCATGGCCAAGGTCTAGCAGGCCGGGCGGGGTGTGCGGAATGTCGCCAGCACGGCGGCTTCATGCGGCCTGTCGGCGATGTGGAGCACCAAGGCGTCGGCCAGGTCGCCGGAGGGATGGACGGCCGCGTGGGCGGCGAAATCGGCGACTTCGTCGAGAGACTCGTCGTCATGCCAGGTGGTCATGATCAGCTGGTCGTCGTCCGGCAGGCCGGCCGGATGGGCGGCGATGAAGGCGTCGTCGATCGCGTCGTGCCAGGCCTCGCAACCCGCGCCCCAGGTCATGGCGTAGAGGCAGCCGCTGTCCACCAGCCAGGTTGAAACCCGTGCGCGCCAGACCGGGTCCGCAGGCGTCTCCAGCACCAGCACCGCCTTGAACGGGGCCGCGACCGGCAGGGTGGCCGGCGGCGCGCCGGGCGGCAGGTGCAGATAGGCCAGGGTGCTCATGGCCAGAGCCTAGCAGGCGACGGCCCGGACGGGGATAGAGCCGCGTTCATCCCCGGCGAATGTGGAAAAGCATCGCGCGATATCAGTCGCTTGCAACTTTCTCATGGGGCTGGATCAGACGCGCTCGCTGGCGCCGTACACTTCTGTCATGGCCGAGAAAAGCGAACAGATCGACGCGCTGCTGACCGAGATCCGCGACCTGATCGTGGAGACCTATCACGGCGCCGCCAAGGAACTCCTCATCCAGGTGAAGGACGAGCCGCCGAAGGTTCGGCTGGACGCCAGCAAGCAGGTGGCCCTGGTCGGGCGGCCGGTGGAGATGCTCCACGCCGCCAGGCTGCGTTCGCAGAAGATCTCGGCCGCCAAGCAAGCGCGGATCGCCAAGGCGGTCGGCGAGGAGATGGCGATGAATGACGACGAACCCTGGACCGAAGACCGGATCGAGCGGCTGCATGCCGCTCTCGAGCGCCGACTGGGAGCGGTTGCTCAAAGCGCCGAATTTAAGAGCCTGGTGCGAGAGCGTCTCGATGAGGAGTGTCGAGCTCGCGGCGCACCGCTCGTGGAAACCGGCGGCTCATCAGACGCCGCCTGACGACCCCTGGGCGACCTGGCTGATGCTGGGCGGGCGGGGTGCGGGTAAGACCTTCGCCGGCGCCGGCTGGGTGACCGATCAGGCCGCCCGGCCGTGCCGGATGGCCCTGGTCGGGCCGACCTTCCACGACGTGCGCGAGGTGATGATCGAGGGGCCGTCCGGGCTGCGCGCCCTGGCCCAGGCGGGCAACCGCGTGCGCTGGGAAGGCTCGCGCCGGCGGCTGGTCTGGGACACGGGCGCGGAAGCCTACGCCTTCTCGGCGGAAGACCCCGACAGCCTGCGCGGACCGCAGTTCCATGCCGCCTGGGCCGACGAGTTCTGCGCCTGGCCCAAGGCGGCGCAGACCCTGGCCATGCTGCGGTTCGGGCTGAGGCTGGGCGAGGATCCCAGGCTGGTCGTCACGACGACGCCACGTCCGACCCGGGCGCTGAAGGTGTTGATGGCCGAGCCGGGCGTGGCGACCACGCGGGCGGGCACGGCGGCCAACGCCGGGAACCTGGCGCCCCGGTTCCTGGAGACGCTGGAAGCGCTGTACGGCGGCACGCGGCTGGCGGCGCAGGAACTGGAGGGGATCGTCGTCGAGACCGAGGGCGGCCTCTTTCGGGCCGAGGACCTGGCGCGGTGTCGCGGCGCGCCGCCGGCCAGGTTCGACCGGGTGGTGGTGGCGGTCGACCCGCCGGCCACCGCGCGCGGCGACGCCTGCGGGGTGGTGGTGGCCGGACGCCGCGACGGCCGCGCCTACGTGCTGGCCGACCGCACGGCGCGGGGCCTGTCGCCCAACGGCTGGGCCAGCCTGGCCGTCGCGGCGGCCGTGGATTTCGACGCCGACGCGCTGGTGGCCGAGGCCAACCAGGGCGGCGACATGGTGCGCAGCGTGCTGGCCCAGGCCGCCCCGCCATGCCCGATCAAGCTGGTGCGGGCGTCGGTGGGCAAGCGGGCGCGGGCCGAGCCGGTGGCCGCCCTCTACGAGCAGGGCCGCATCGTCCACTGCGGCGCCTTCCCGGCGCTGGAGGAGGAGCTGATGGGCCTGGGCGATGGCGATCTGGGCCACAGTCCCGACCGGGCCGACGCGCTGGTCTGGGCGCTGAGCGAGTTGATGCTGGGCGGGGGACGGGAGCCGCGGCTTAGGGTGGTGTGAGGCGGGTGGTTTCACTCCCCCACCGGCCCTTTGGGCCGCCTCCCCCACAGGGGGAGGTTCATAGATCAAGGGACCTCCCCCTGTGGGGGAGGCGACCGCGCAGCGGTCGGTGGGGGGAGGTGCACGCGGATTGTCGCCACCACGTCGTCGACTGACTTGAGCACTTCGGCGGCGGGTATTCTCAAGGTGCGGATGCCGAAACCGGCCATGTAGTCGTCGCGGATCGCGTCGCGCCGTGGGCGGTCCTCGGTTTCGTGGGCGTAGCTGTCGACCTCGACCGCGAGCTTGAAGGCCGGGCAATAGAAGTCGAGCACGTAGCGCCCGAACGGGTGCTGGCGGCGAAAGCGCAGGCCGTCCAGTTGACTGCCGCGCAGAGCTTTCCAGAGCATCATCTCCGGCAGGGACATGTCCTTGCGCAGGGCGCGGGCGCGCCTGACGAGCGGGTTTTCGTCGGGCATCGGCTGTTGCTCCCCCCACCGATCGCTTCGCGATCGCCTCCCCCACAGGGGGAGGTTCCTCATGGTTCCCTTCACCCTACATCGTTCTTCATTTGTTCTCAATCTTCACGGGAGCGGGCATGCCTCTCTTCGCGCGCCGGCGTGCGCCGGAAATCAAGGATTCGCGGGCCGCCAGGCTGGTGGCGCTGACCAGCGGCGGGCGGCCGCAGTGGACGCCGAGGGACTATGGCGCCCTGGCCAGCGAGGGGTTCGCCAAGAACCCGGTGGCCTATCGCTGCGTGCGGATGATCGCCGAGGCCGCGGCGGCCGTGCCGCTGGCGGTGTTTCATGACGGCAGGCGCAGCGACGCGCATCCGCTGGCGCGGCTGCTGGCCCGGCCCAATCCCGAGCAGGGCGGGCCCGACCTGATGGAGGCGTTCTTCGGGCACCTGCAGGTGGCGGGCAACGGCTACCTGGAGGCGGCCGGCGAGGGGCCTTCCGAGCTCTACGCCCTGCGGCCCGACCGGATGGCGGTGGTGCCCGGGCCGCGCGGCTGGCCGGCGGCCTACGACTACCAGGCCGGCGGGCGCACGGCGCGGATCGGGCGCGACGCCGACGGCTGGCTGCCGGTGCTGCACATCAAGCTGTTCAACCCGACCAGCGACCACTACGGGGCCTCGCCGCTGGAGGCGGCGGCCTTCGCCATCGACGTGCACAACGCCTCGGGGGCGTGGAACAAGGGCCTGCTCGACAACGCCGCGCGGCCGTCGGGGGCGCTGGTCTACGGCGGGCGCGACGGAGACCGGCTCAGCGAGGAGCAGTTCGAGCGGCTGAAGGCCGAGCTCGCAGGCGCTCACGCCGGGGCCGACAACGCCGGCCGGCCGCTGCTGCTGGAGGGCGGGCTGGAGTGGAAGCCGATGTCGCTGACCCCGGCCGACCTCGATTTCGTCGAGGGCAAGCATGCGGCGGCGCGCGAGATCGCCCTGGCCTTCGGGGTTCCGCCGCAGCTGCTGGGGATCCCCGGCGACAACACCTACGCCAACTACCGCGAGGCCAACGGGGCGTTCTGGCGCCACACCGTCGCGCCCCTGGCCGAGCGGGCGGCGCGGGCGATCACCGCCTGGCTGGAACCGAAGTTCCCCGGCGCGCGGGTCGCCTGCGACCTCGACGCCGTGCCGGCGCTGAGCGCCGAGCGCGACGCGCTGTGGGCGCGGCTGGAGGCGGCGAGCTTCCTGACCGACGAGGAGCGCAGGCGGCTGGCGGGGCTGGAGCTCTAGAGAACCTCCCCCCGTGGGGGAGGCGATCGCGCAGCGATCGGAGGGGGGGCGTGGCTGAGGGCCTGCCAATGCCTCGAAAGCTGAAAACTTCCCCCCACCGGCCTTCGGCCGCCTCCCCCACGGGGGGAGGTTCCTGGAACTTGGAGAGGCTGATGACTTCATCTCCCAACCGCTGGCGGCTGGACCGCCAGATCTCGGCGGCCGTGCTGGTGGCGGTGACGCTGCAGGCGGCTGCGGCGCTGATGTGGGCCGGGCGGGCCAGTGCGCGGATCGACGATCTCACGAGACGCCTCGACGCCCAGGCCCCGGTGGCCGAGCGGCTGGCCAGGCTGGAGACCCAGGCCGAGGCGACGCGCGCGGCCCTGGTGCGGATCGAGGCCAAGCTGGAGGGGGCCGGCCGATGAGCGATCTGCGCATCGAGGGCTACGCCTCGCTGTTCTGGACCCGCGACCTCAACGACGACGTCACCGCCGCCGGGGCCTTCAGGCAAAGCCTGGAGGCCGGGCCGATCCGCATGCTGCATCAGCACGACGAGGCCGAGCCCGTGGGCGTCTGGGACGAGGCGTTCGAGGACGCACGCGGCCTGTTCGTCCGTGGACGGATCATCACCGCGACGCCGCGCGGACGGCTGGTGGCGGCGCTGGTCGAGGCGGGCGCGCTGGACGGGCTGTCGATCGGCTTCCGGCAGGTCAAGGCGCGACGCGACGGGGCCTTGCGGGTGCTGACCCGCGTCGACCTCTGGGAGGTGTCGATCGTGACCTTCCCGATGCTGCCGCAGGCCCGGCTGGCGATGGTCGACTGAAGTTTCCCTTCTCCCCTTGCGGGAGAAGGTGGCCGCGAAAGCGGCCGGATGAGGGGTCTCGCCGGAGATACCGCGCAACCCCTCATCCTCCCACCGGCCTGCGGCCGGCGGGCCCCTCCTTCTCCCGCAAGGGGAGAAGGTAATCCGTGACGGAGAACTCCATGAAGGAAACCAAACAGGTCCCGGCCTCGCCGGAGGCCCGCTCGGCGCTGGCGCAGGTGCTGGCGGCGTTCGAGGGCTTCAAGGCCGCCAACGACCAGCGGCTGGCGGCGATCGAGGGCAAGAGCGCTGACGTGCTGCTGGAGGAGAAGGTCTCGCGCATTGACGCGGCGCTGAACGCCGCCCAGGACCGGCTGGACCGCGTGCTGGCCGACAGCCGCCGTCCGGCGCTCTCCGGCGAGGCGCCGGCCGCGCGGGTGGACGAGCGCAAGGCCGCCTTCGAGCGCTATGTGAAGACCGGCGAGACGGCCGGCCTGCTGGAGGCCAAGGGCCTGTCGGAGGGCGTGGCCACGGCCGGCGGCTATGTGGCGCCGCCGGAGCTGGAGCGGCAGATCCTGCGCCGCCTGGCCGCCACCAGCCCGATGCGCGAGATCTGCCAGGTGCGCACGATCGGCGCGGGCACGTTCCGCAAGCCGGTGTCGCCGACGGGCCTGGCGGCGGCCTGGGTGGCCGAGACCGCCGCGCGTCCGGAGACCACGGCGCCCACGCTGGACGTCATCGACTTCCCGGCCGGCGAGCTCTACGCCAGCCCGGCCGCCACCCAGGCGCTGCTGGACGACGCCTATGTCAGCATCGACGAGTGGCTGGCCGAGGAGGTGCAGGACGCCTTCGCCGCCCAGGAGACGGCCGCCTTCGTGGCCGGCGACGGGGTCAACAAGCCCAAGGGCCTCTTGGCCTACACCGCCGCGCCGGACGCGTCGTACACGTGGGGCCAGCTGGGCTACGTGGCCACCGGCGTGGCCGGGAACTGGCCGGCCAGCAACCCGACCGACAAGCTGATCGACCTGATCTACTCGGCCAAGGCCCAGTACCGCCAGAACGGCCGCTTCGTGCTGAACCGCCGCACGGTCAGCGCGGTGCGCAAGTTCAAGGACGCGCAGGGCAACTACATCTGGAACGCGGCCCTGCAGCCCGGGCAGTCGGCTTCCTTGCTGGGCTTTCCGGTGACCGAGATCGAGGCCATGCCCGATGTCGGGGCCAATGCGCTGGCGGTGGCCTTCGGCGACTTCGAGAAGGGCTACCTGATCGTCGACCGCGCCGGGGTGCGGGTGCTGCGCGACCCCTATTCGGCCAAGCCGCACGTGCTGTTCTACACCACCAAGCGGGTGGGCGGCGGCGTGCAGAACTTCGACGCGGTGAAGCTGCTGAAGTTCGCGGCGAGCTGATGTGAACTCTCCTCCGGCCCCTTGGGAACCTCCCCCCGTGGGGGAGGCGGCCCGGAGGGCCGGAGGGGGGACGTTTTCAGCTGTCGTGGGGCGAGCCGGTTTCGCAAGGTCTCCCCCCACCGATCGCTGCGCGATCGCCTCCCCCACGGGGGGAGGTTCCTGAAGGCCGCCCCACCGGGCGCCTCCCCCAACATCGGAAACATCCCCATGCCCAATTCGGTGACCTTGGCGCAGGCCAAGGCGTTCCTGCGCGCGAGCGGCGAGGACGAGCTGGTGGCGCTGCTGGTCGACGCCGCCGAGGCGCGGGTCGGGCAGGCGGCGGGCGTCGTGCTGAGCGCGGCCAGTCCCGCGCCGCTGCGCCTGGCCGTGCTGGCCCTGGCCTGCCACGCCTATGAGCATCGCCACGACGGCAAGCCGCCGCCGCTGTCGCTGGTCGAGCCGTGGATCGCGCCCTATCGGCAGGCCCGGCTGTGAGCGCCGAGGCCGCCCTGGCCCGGGCCCTGGCCGACCTGCTGGCGAGCGCGCCGGCGGTGTCGGCGATCGTGGGGACGCGGGTGCACGCCGCCCCGCCCCGGATGCTGACCTATCCCTGCGCCAGCATCGGCCGGATCGAGAGCCGGCCCGCCGGCGACAACGACCTGCTCGAGCACGTGGTGACGATCACCTGCGCCTCGCGCTTCGGCGGGCCGGAGGAAGCCAGGGCCATGGTCGCCGCCGCGCGGCTGGCCCTGCACGACGCCCGGCCGCCCGTGGAGGGCCGCGTGCTGGCCTCGCTGAAGGTGCGCTTCTGCGACGTGTTCGCCGCGGCCGACGACGAGCTGACCCTGGGCGTGCTGCGCGTGCGCGCCGTCAGCGAGCCGGCCTGAATTCCAATCATCGAGGAGACCGACCATGGCCGCGCAAGCCGGCAAGGACATGCTGCTGAAGATCGGCGACGGGGGCTCGCCGCAGGCTTTCACGACGGTGGCGGGCCTGCGCGCCCGGACCATCAGCCTGAACGCCAGGACCATTGACGCCACCGACGGCGACAGCGCCGGCCGCTGGCGCGAACTGCTGGCCGGGGCGGGCGTGCGCTCGGCCTCGGTGTCGGGGGCGGGCGTGTTCCGCGACGCGGCCTCGGACGCGATGGTGCGCGACAGCTTCTTTTCGCAGAGCGCCAGGACCTGGCGCCTGGTCATCCCCGACTTCGCCCAGCTGGAGGGGCCGTTCCTGGTCTCGGCGCTGGAATATGCCGGCCAGCACGACGGCGAGGCGGCCTTCGCCCTGACCCTGGCCTCGGCCGGGGCGGTCGCCGTGACGGCGATCTAGGCGAGGACGGCGACATGACGCTTCCCAATCCGGCCAGGGGCGAGGTGACGGCGATGCTGGGCGGGCGCGAGCGGCGGCTGTGCCTGACGCTGGGCGGCCTGGCCAGGATCGAGGGCGCGCTGGGCCTGTCCGACTGGAGCCAGCTGCCGGCGCGGCTGGCGCGGCCTTCGGCGAGCGAGCTGATGGCGGTGCTGGCGGCGCTGGTCGACGACGACCTGGGGCCGCTGGACACCGGCCGGCTGGACCCGCGCGAGGCGGTGGCGGTGGCGGCGGTGGCCCGGGCGCTGGCGGCCGCCGCGTGAGCGTCTGGGACGAGAGGCTGCGGCAGGCGGCGACCGCGTTCGCGATCCCGCCGGCCGCGTTCTGGCGGCTGTCGCTGAAGGAGTGGCGGGCGCTGGCGGGAACGCCGGCCTCGCCAGTGCTGGCGCGGCCGGATCTCGCCGCACTGATGGCGCGGTTTCCCGACAAGGAGGACGAGGACGGATGAGCGGTTTCGACGAGGTGGAGGGCCTGCCGCTGCGCACGGCCGAGGCGGCCGAGGCCCTGGCCGCGCTGGAGGCTCCGGCGCGGGCGGCGGCGCGGTCGATCGAGGACGCCTTCGCCACGGCGGGCGCGGGCCTGGCCCGGTCGTTGGCGCGGGCGGCGGCCGACGGCGAGGTGTCGCTGGCCGAGCTGGCGCGGGCGGTGCTGGGCGCGATCTCGGGCGGAGGAGGCGGCGGCTCGGGCGGCTCGGGCGGTCTGGGCGAGGCGCTGGCCAGCGCTTTGTCGTCGGCCTTTTCCGGGGCGCGGGCCGAGGGCGGCCCGGTGACCGGCGGCGGCGCCTATCTGGTCGGCGAGCGCGGGCCGGAGGTGTTCCGCCCGGCCGGGGCGGGGGCGATCGAGCCTCTCGGCGGCGGCGGGATCAACGTGACCGTGCAGGTGGCCGCCGGCGAGGCGGCGGGCCTGGCGCGGTCGGACGCCCAGCTGGCCCAGGCCCTGGCGCGGGCCGTCAGCCTTGGGGCCCGCCGGCTCTAGCCGAAGACGTCGGCCCGGTCCCGCGGCGCGACTTCGCGTGGGCGCGAGGGCAGGCATCCGAGCAGCGCGACCGCGGCGGCCACGAACAGGCCGGAGGCCGTCTGGGCCTGGGTGCTCAGCAGGAGCAGGGCGACGTCGTGCCGCCCGTCCGACTGCAGGTACAGGGTCGTGGCGAGGGTGCTGGCCACCGGCGGCAGCGCGGCCAGCCAGGTCGGCCAGCCGGCGTCGCGCAGGCGGCGCACGGCGGCCAACGCCCAGACCAGCCACAGCATCACCCGCAGCGGCGGATCCGACGACAGATGGCCGGGCGCGAAGGCGAAGATGATCGCCGTGGCGGCGAGGTTGGCGCCCAGGACGCCCAGGCTCCAGAGCCAGAACGCCAGCCGCCGGCTGCGGCCGCGCAGATAGGCCATGACCGCGCGGTTCACCCGAACACCTCGGCCTGCTGGTCGGGGCTGGGGGCGGAGGCGGGCCTGGGTTTCCACACGCCGAGAGCCACGGCGAGCACGATGATCAGGCTGACGCTGAATATGCTGAGCGTGGTCAGCGTTCCGACGAGATCCATCACGTTGCCGGCGGAGCGGATGATCAGCAGGTTCAGGCCCTGCCAGGCCAGGTAGATGGCCACCGGGAAGGGCGCCAGCCAGGCCGGCAGGCCGGCGTCGCGCAGGCGTCGGGCGGCGAAGACGCACCAGACGGCCACGCTCGCCCAATCCAGACCGTCGCTGGCCAGATCGCTCTGCGCGACGCCCTTGAAGACCATGGCGGCGACGGGGACGGCGATGGACGCGATCCAGTATTCGCGCCGCTTGCCGCGCCCGCGCAGCCAGGCCACGACCGCGTGGCTCATCCGAACACCTCTGCCTGACGGTCGGGCGAGGTTTCGACCGGCTTGGACCGGGGGACGCCGATCGTCACCCAGAAGCCGAGCCAGCCGACCAGGACGGCGCCGGTGACGTAGAGCGCCCAGTCCGGCACGCTGGCGTTCGGGTCGACCGTGAAGGCCGCGGCGAACATCGCCAAGGATCCGGCCGCCGGCGCCAGGCACAGCCAGGGCGACCAGCCGATGTCGCGCAGCCGGCGCACGCCATGCACGAGCCAGGCGGCGAGCAGCACAAAGGCCAGGATGTCCTGGAACGGCGCCTGCTTCAGAAGGAGGTTGCACCCGAACAGCGCGACGACGCCGCCCCAGTACTGGGCGCGGGCGCAGCGTCCGGTCAGGTAGCCGGCGAGGGCCTTGAGCGGGCTCACCCGAACACCTCGGCCTGGGTCTGGGCCGCCGGGGCGTCGAGGGGCTTGGACTTCCACACCCCGAGCACCACCCAGAAGCCGCACCACAGGACCAGGATGAGGACAGGCGCGATATTGAACATGATCAGCTCGGCCGCCCGCTCCAACTGGCTGGCGGCCGCGAGCATCGCGATGACGATGGCCATGCCGACGGGGATCGGCAGCAGGCCCAGCCAGGGCGACCAGCCGATGTCGCGGCACCGCCGCGAGGCGAGCAGGAACCAGGCGACGGCGTGGAGCCAGAGGAGGGCGTTGTGGGACGGGATCAGGTTCTGCACGACGTTGAGGCCGGTCAGGACGACGACCGTGATCCAGTATTCCGGCCGGCGGCACCGGCCCAGCAGATAGCCCTTGATCACGTTCACGCACGCCCCCGAAACACAAAACCCCGCCGCAGGGTAGCGGCGGGGTTGCGTCGGTGAAAGGGCTCTCGCGCCAGGACGGCGCGAGGGGGCTCAGACGGCCACGGCGTTCAGCGGCTGGTCGCCCCAGCGGTTGTCGCCGGTCTGGCCTTCGCTGCAGCCGACCCACAGCGTGAAGCCGATGCTGACCAGGAAGCCCAGCAGCAGCGACATCACCACGCCGCCGGCGCCGGCCAGGGCGAAGAGTTCGGGGTCGCCGCCGTTCAGGGCGATGGCCGCCGCGCCGAAGCCCAGCCACAGGGCCGAGCCGATCAGCATCAGCGGGCCCAGCACGATCGGCAGGGCCTGCCACCAGCCGCTCTTGCCCATGTCGTGCAGGCGCTTGGTGTAGATGCAGACGAAGCAGTAGAGCGTGGCCAGCGCCACGAGATTGCCGATGACCGGAACCCAGCCGGCCACCACGTTGACGCCCAGCAGCATGAGCCAGGCGATCCAGAACGCCTGACGGCCGATACGGCCGTCGGCGGAGAACATCAGGGTTTTCCAGTCCATGTCTTTGTCTCCCAACCTTGAGGAGAGACTAGGGCCGACCCCTGCGCGCATGAAGTGAAATGGGTGTCATGACAAGGGTTTAACCCGCCGCCGCGGGAAGCGGGGCCGAGGGCGTCGCCTCGCCGGCGCGGCGGGGACCGGGCTCGACCCCCAGCCAGCCCAGCAGGGCCAGCCACAGGATCCCGCAGGCCCCCGCGCCGGTGAAGATCGGCACGATGACGGCCATGCCCTGCAGGTGGCCCATCCAGGCCATCAGCGCGCCGGTGAGGATCAGGTCGACGCCCCAGACCCCGACCAGCGGCCAGGGACCGTGGCCCATGTCGCGCAGGCGTTTCAGGCACAGGACGCCGCTGATCCAGCCCTGCAGGGCCAGGATCAGCAGACCCGGGACCCAGCCGTCGAAGCCCAGAGCCGGCCCGCTGACGTCGACCAGCCACGGGCCGATCAGCGGCACGGCGGCCATCGGCGCGGCGCCATGGCGGGCGAAGGCCAGGTAGCCGCCGATCTCGAGCCCCAGCAGCAGGAACAGGCCCAGCCAGAACGGTCCGCGACCGATGGCGCCGCGCGGCGAGAAGAGCAGGGCGAAGAAGGGCACGGCGGGATCTCCGGCGGGTCTGGATGGAATGTAAGTAAATAATCACTCACATTGTGCGACTGTCAAGGAGGGCTCTTCATGAGCTTGGCGATGAGCGCCTTTCACGAGGTGCGGCTGCCCGTGCGCCTGGCCTTCGGCGGGACGAGCGGGATCGAGCGCCGGACCGAGATCGTCGGCCTGGCCTCGGGGTTCGAGCACCGGTCCAGCCCGTGGGCGCACGGTCGGCGGCGCTATCTGGTGGGCACGGCGACGCGCAGCCTGGACGAGGCGGCCGAGCTGGTGGCGTTCTTCGAGGCGCGGCGGGGGCGGCTGCACGGCTTCCGGTTCCGCGACCCGGCCGACTTCAAGTCGTGCGCGCCGTCGCTGACCCCGGCCCCGGGCGACCAGGCGCTGGGCGTGGGCGACGGGACGCTGCGGACCTTCGCCCTGGCCAAGGCCTATGGCGACGGCGAGACGGCCGTGTCGCGGCCGATCGTCAAGCCGCAGGCGGGCAGCGTGCGGGTGGCCGTGGCCGGGGTGGAGCAGGCGGCCGGGGCCTTTTCCGTCGACGCCGCCAGCGGCCTGGTGACCCTGGCCGCCGCGCCGGCGGCGGGGGCGCCGGTGAGCGCGGGCTTCCTGTTCGACACGCCGGTGCGCTTCGACCTCGACCGGATCGACGTGACCCTGGAGGGGTTCGGCGCGGCACGGGTGGGGGCCGTGCCGCTGGTCGAGGTGCGGGCCTGATGCGCGCGGTCGAGGCGGCGCTGGCGGCGCGTATCGAAGGCGGGGCGGCCGGCCTGTGCCACGCCTGGATCCTGACCCGGGCCGACGGCCTGGCGCTGGGCTTCACCGACCACGACCGCGACCTGGCGGTCGATGGCGTGACCTGCCGGGCGGCCAGCGGCTGGACGGCGGGGGCGGTGGAGAGCGAGGCGGGAGGCGGCCCGGGGCTGGCGGCGGCGCTGGGCGCGCTGGACGACGCGGCGATCACGGCGGCCGACATCGAGGCGGGGCTGCACGACGGCGCGCAGGTGGTCTGCCTGCGGGTGGACTGGCGCGCGCCCGACCTTTCCGTCGAACTGTGGCGGGCGCGGGTGGCGCGGGTGTCGTGGACCGGCCGGGCCTTCACCGCCGAGCTGGAGGGGCCGGCCCAGGCGCTGGAGCGGGTGGCGGGGCGGACCTACGCCAGGACCTGCGATGCGACCCTGGGCGACGCGCGCTGCGGCGTCGATCTTGCGGCCCATCCCGGCGCGACCTGCGACCGGCGGTGGGCGACCTGCCGGACGGTGTTTTCCAACGGCGCCAACTTCCGGGGCTTTCCCAGCCTGCCGGGCGAGGACTTCCTGACCCTCTATCCCGGCGAGGGCGAGATCCACGACGGGGGCCGGCGATGAGGGCCGGGTCGCGCCGGGGCGAGGTCCTGGCCGAGGCGCGGGCCTGGCTGGGCACGCCCTATCAGCACCAGGCCAGCCTGAAGGGCGTGGGCTGCGACTGCCTGGGCCTGGTGCGCGGGGTCTGGCGGGCGCTGCACGGCCCCGAGCGCGAGCCCCTGCCGCCCTATCGCCCGGACTGGGCCGAGCTGGGCGCGGGCGAGCCGCTGCTGGAGGGCCTTGGCCGGGCGCTGGTCGCGCTCGCGCCGCGCCAGGCCGCGCCCGGCGACGTGCTGGTCTTCCGCATGGCCGCGGGCGCGGCGGCCAAGCACTGCGCGATCCTGTCGGAGCAAGGTCCGGCGGGGGCGCGGATGATCCACGCCTACTGGGGGCGGGCCTGCGTCGAAAGCTGGCTGGGACCCTGGTGGCGCACGCGGCTGGTCGCCGCCTTCTCGTTTCCGGAGCAAGACTGATGGCGCAGATGATCCTGCAGGCGGCCGGGTCGGGCCAGGGCGTGCTGAGCGCCATCGCCGCCACGGCGGCGGCGGCGGTCGACGCGGGCCTGATGGCGGGCCTGGCGCCGGCGCGTTCGGGGCCGCGCATCGCCGAACTGCGCCTGAACGGCGCGGCCGAGGGGGCGCCCATGCCGTGCGTGTTCGGCCGGGCGCGGGTGAGCGGCCAGGTGATCTGGGCGGCGCGCTTCACCGAGCACCGGCGCGAGAGCGGCGGCAAGGGCGGCCGGGTGCGCACCTATGGCTACAGCCTGTCGTTCGCCGTGGCGCTGGGCGAGGGCCCGGTCGACGGGATCGGCCGGGTGTGGGCCGACGGCAAGGTCATGGACATGACCGGGGTGGCCATGCGGCTGCATCGCGGCACTGAGGACCAGGCGCCCGACCCGCTGATCGCGGCCGTCGAGGGCGGCGAGGCGCCGGCCTATCGCGGCGTGGCCTATGTGGTGTTCGAGGACCTGGCGCTGGACGCCTATGGGGCGCGGCCGCCGCAGCTGTCGTTCGAGGTGCTGCGCCGGCCGGGCGGCGACGGCACGGGGCTGGAGGACCGGCTGGAAAGCGTGTGCCTGATCCCCGGGGCGGGCGAGTTCGTGCTGGCGAGCCAGGTGGTGCTGAGGCGCGAGGGGCTGATCCGCACCAGCGCCGAGAACCAGAACAACGCCGAGGGGCGGGCCGACCTGCTGGTCAGCCTCGACCAGCTGCAGGCGCAGCTGCCGAACGTGAGGCACGTGAACCTGGTGGTCAGCTGGTTCGGGACCGACCTGCGCTGCGGCGCGTGCGAGATCGCGCCGGGCGTCGAGGCGCGCGACAAGCCGACCGAGCCGCTGGCCTGGCGGGTGGCGGGGCTGGATCGCGGGCAGGCGCGGCTGATCTCCAGCCACGCGGGCGGCGTGGCCTATGGCGGCACGCCGTCCGACGAGGCGGTGGCGCAGGCGATCGCCGAACTGAAGCGGCGGGGTCTTTCGGTGACGCTCTATCCGTTCGTGCTGATGGACGTGCCGGCGGGCAACGGCCTGCCCGATCCGCACGGCGGGACCGAGCAGGCCGCCTATCCCTGGCGCGGGCGGATCACCTGCCATCCGGCCCCGGGACGGGCGGGATCGCCGCACGGCACCGGCGCGGCCGCCGCGCAGGCGGCGGCGTTCTTCGATGGCGAGCGGGGCTATGCCCGCTTCGTGCGGCACTATGCCGACCTGGCCGCGCGGGCGGGCGGGGTGGACGGCTTCCTGATCGGCTCGGAGCTGGTCGGGCTGACCCGCGTGCGCGACGCGGCGGGCTTTCCGGCCGTGGCGGCGCTGAGGGCGCTGGCCGGCCAGGTGCGGGCGGTGGTCGGGCCGGAGACGAAGATCGGCTACGCCGCCGACTGGAGCGAGTATTTCGGCTCGCAGCCCGCCGACGGTTCGGGCGACGTGCGCTTCCATCTCGACCCGCTGTGGGCCGACGTCGACATCGACTTCGTGGGGATCGACTACTATCCGCCGATCACCGACTGGCGGGACGGCGAGGACCACGCGGACGCCCTGGCCGGGTGGGGCGGGCCGCATGATCGGGCTTATCTGCGCCAGGGCCTGACCGGCGGCGAGGGCTTCGACTGGTTCTACGCCTCGCCCGAGGACCGAGCCGCGCAGGCGCGCACGCCGATCACCGACGGAGCGCACGGCGAGCCGTGGGTGTTCCGGCCCAAGGACCTTCTGTCGTGGTGGAGCAACCCGCACCACGACCGCCCGGGCGGCGTGCGGCAGGCCGACCCGACGGCGTGGGTTCCGCGGTCCAAGCCGATCCGGCTGATCGAGTTCGGCTGCGGGGCGGTCGACAAGGGCGCCAACGCCCCCAACCTGTTCGTCGACCCCAAGAGCGCCGAGAGCGCGCTGCCGCCGTTCTCGGACGGAAGCGCCGACGAGCTTGGCCAGCGACGGGCGCTGGAGGCGGTGCTGGCCATGGTGGCCGACCCGGCCGCCAATCCGCGCTCGCCGGTCTATGGCGGGCCGATGATCGAGCAGGCCAGCGCCTGGTGCTGGGACGCCCGGCCGTTTCCCGACTTTCCGGCGCGGGCCGACGTGTGGGCCGACGCGCCGAACTGGCGTCTGGGCCACTGGCTGAACGGCCGGGCGGGCGCGGCGGGGCTGGCCGAGCTGGTTGCGGCGGTGGCGGCGCGGGCCGGGGTCGAGCTGGATCCGGGCGAGGCGTCGGGCGACGTGGCCGGCTATGTGATCGACCGGCCGATGCGGCTGCGCGAGGCGCTGTCGCCGCTGACCGAGGCCTTCGGGCTGGACGCGGTGGAGCGCGGCGGGCGGGTGCGGCTGGTCTCGCGCTCGGGCCCGGCGCTGGGCGTGCTGGTCGGCGACGACCTGGCCTGGCCGGAGGATCGGTCCGCGCCGGCCAGCGCCGCGCGGCGGCTGGAGGATGCGGCGGGCGCGGTGCGGATCCGGTTCTTGGACCTGGCCCGCGACTACCAGGCCGGCGGGCTGATCGTGCGGGGCGCGGCCCAGGGGCCGGTGCTGGACGTGGAGGCGCCGATGGTGCTGACGACGGCCCAGGCCGACGCGGTCGCGCGGCGGCGGCTGGACGCCGAGAGCGCGGCGAGGCGCGAGCGGATCGTCCACCTGTCGCCGCTGGCGGCGTTGCGCTGGGAGGCGGGCGACCGCGTCGCGTTCGAGGGCGAGACCTGGCGCGTGGCGCGGCTGGACCTGGACGAGCGGCCGAGGGCGCGGCTGCTGCCCATCCTGCCGCGGGCGAGCGTCGGCGGTGAGATCGACTGGAGCCCGGCCCCGCCGCGTCCGGCCCAGGGGCCGCCGGCGCTGGTGGTGCTGGACCTGCCGCCGCTGCCGGGGGCGGAGACCGACGCGCGGCCGCTGGTCGCGGTCGCCGCCGAGCCGTGGCGGGCCTTCGACGTGCACGCCGGACCCGAGGTGGAGGCCTTGCGCGCGCGGGCGACGGCGACGACCTGCGCGACGGTGGGAACGACGCTGTCGGACCTGCCGGCGGGGCCGCGGCATCGGATCGACCGGGCGGGCCGGCTGGTGGTGCGGCTGGAGGGCGGAACGCCGCTGAGCCGCAGCCGCGCGGCGGTGCTGGCCGGCGAGAACCTGCTGGCGGTGGAGGGGGCAGGCGGCTGGGAGCTTCTGCAGTTCCTGCAGGCGGAGATGGTCGGGCCCAGGACCTGGGCGCTGAACGGCCTGCTGCGCGGGCAGCAGGGCTCGGACGTGGCGGCGATGGTCGCGGCCGGGGCGCGGGCGGTGCTGGTCGACGCGGCCCTGGCGCGCGCCCAGGCGGCCCCGGCCGAGCGCGGCCTGCCGCTGGTGTGGCGCGCGGCGCCGGCCGGCGGTCCGGCGGCGGGACCGGCGATGACCCAGGTGGAGGCGGCCTGGCGGGGCCTGGCCCTGCGGCCCTGGTCGCCGGCCCACCTGCGGGCCAGGACGGCGGGCGGCGATGTGCGGCTGTCGTGGATCCGGCGCTCGGCCGCCGACGGCGACGGCTGGGAGGCCGAGGCGCCCGCGGCGGGAACGGGCGAGGCCTGGCGGGTGGAGATCCTGGACGGGGCGACGGTGGTGCGGACGGCCGAAACCACGGCGCGGGCGTTCGTCTGGACGGCGGCCATGCGGGCCGCCGACCTGCCGGGCGGACCGTCGGGCGCGCTGTCGGCCAGGGTGGCGCAGGGGGCGGCCGACTGGGGCTGGGGCGCGGCTGCGACGATCTCGCTGTGATATTAATGCAACATTTGGCTTGCGCCCGGCGCGGAACCGCCTAATTGAGGGGCTTCGGCATTTCCGTACTTCCTTGAGGGCCTTCCTTGGCGCGCGACCCCTATCTGGAGCTTGGCGTTTCCCGCGGCGCGAGCGCGGACGAGATCCGCAAGGCTTTCCGCAAGCTGGCCAAGCAATACCACCCCGACACCAATCCGGGGGACAAGAAGGCCGAGGACAAGTTCAAGCAGGTCAGCGCCGCCTTCGACATCCTCGGCGACGCCGAGAAGAAGAAGAAGTTCGACGCCGGCGAGATCGACGCCGACGGTCGCGAGACCATGCGCGGTTTCGGCGGCGGCCAGGGTCCGTTCGGCGGCGGCTTCAACCGGGGCGGCTTCGGGCGCGGCGGGAGCAGCGGCGAGGGGCCGGAGATCGACCTCAACGACCTGTTCGGCGACATCCTGGGCCGCAATCGTGGGGCCGGCGGCGGCGGCGGCGGGTTCGGCGGCGGCTTCTCGGCCAAGGGCGCGGACGTGCGCGCGCGGCTCGACATCGACCTGGAAGAGTCGATCAAGGGCGGCAAGAAGCGCGTGGCCTTCTCGGACGGCCGCACCATCGACGTGACCATCCCGGCCGGCGCCCAGGAAGGCCAGACCCTGCGCCTGAAGGGCCAGGGCAGCCCGGGCCGCGGCGGGAACGGCGATGCTCTGATCGAGCTGGCGGTCAAGCCGCACCCGATCTACCGCAAGGAAGGCGAGCACCTGGTGATGGACCTGCCGGTCAGCGTTCCCGACGCGGTGCTGGGCGGCAAGGTCGAGGCCCCCACGCCCGACGGTCCGGTCAACGTCACCGTGCCCAAAGGCGCCAACAGCGGCAGCAAGCTGCGGCTGAAGGGCCGGGGCCTGGCCGACGCCAAGGGCCATCGCGGCGATCTCTACGCCCGCCTGATCGTCACCCTGCCCGAGACCATCGACGAGGACCTGGAGAAGTTCGCCCAGGCCTGGCGCGAGCAGAAGCCCTACACCCCCAAGCGGCGGTAGGGGCGGGCGGTTCTTAACCATGCCTGGTCAGGTCTGGTTAAGACCTGGCGACCAGATTGCGCGGTGTTTCCAGAAGGGAAGTCGCCGTGCAGGTGTCCGCAACCAACGCCGCCGTCCGCTACGCCCCGCCGCGCCCGGCCGGTTCGGGCGAGGCCGCCGCGGCGATCGTCGACCTGACGCAGCTGGCCGTGGCGCAGACCAACGCCAAGGCGACCCAGGCCGCCGGCGCGGCCCTGGCCCAGGCCACCGGCGAACTGACGGGCGTGCTGGTCGACATCTCGGCCTGAGAGCTAGGCTCCGGCGATAGCGATCGCCGTCAGTGCGGCCGCGATAGCGGCAGTCGCGAATAGATCTCCCGCTCTTGCGTCCAGCTGCTGTCGGAGAGGTTGGACGTCATGTTCCTGTCGAAGAGCAGGAACGACACGTCGTTGCTGCGAACGACGCCGACGCCGGCCTCCCAATTGCTCTGGACGAGCTCCGACAGCGATTGGAGAAACGCCCAGGCGGCCAGACTGGCCCACTCGTCCTCGGGCGGCAGGGCCTGCTCGATCGCCTCATAGGTCTCGAAGGTGGGCGGCCGGGTCAGGATGGCGGGCGTCGCCGGCTGGTCCCCGAGGATGAGAAACTGCTCTGGCCAACGCGCCCGGGCGTTTTCGAACAGCTCGTTCTTGCTTCGCGGCGTCCCCATTCGCCCTCATCGCATCGGGACCGGGGCGACGCAATCTGCCCCGGCTGAGATGGTCGCGCTGGCCGCCAAAAGGCAAAGGGCGCGCCGTGGCGGCGCGCCCTCCGGGGCGTCAGACCCCGACCAGCTGCTCGCGCGCAGCCTTGGCGGCGGCGACCATGTTGGCGAGGGCCGGTTCGACTTCCTCCCATTTGCGGGTCTTCAGGCCGCAGTCGGGATTGACCCACAGCTGGGCCGGCGACAGGCGCGCGCCGGCCTTGGCCAGCAGGTCGAGCATCTCGCCCGAGCCTGGGCTGCGCGGGGCGTGGATGTCGTAGACGCCCGGGCCGATCTGGGCCGGGTAGGCGTAGGCCTCGAAGGCGTCGAGCAGCTCCATCTTCGAGCGCGCGGTCTCGATGGAGATGACGTCGGCGTCCATGGCGCCGATGGCGGCGATGATGTCGTTGAACTCCGAGTAGCACATGTGGGTATGGACCTGGGTCTCGTCGCGCACGCCGCTGGCCGCGATGCGGAAGGCATCGACGGCCCAGGCCAGATAGGCGTCCCAGTCGCCGCGGCGCAGCGGCAGGCCCTCGCGCAGGGCGGC
Source organism: Caulobacter sp. 602-2 (assembly GCF_011043625.1). GTDB lineage: Bacteria > Pseudomonadota > Alphaproteobacteria > Caulobacterales > Caulobacteraceae > Caulobacter. The sequence continues at coordinate 635,883 of NZ_JAAKGT010000002.1, read as the reverse complement.
CTCGTCGATCTGGATGATCGCGGCGCCGGCGGCTTCGAGGTCGACGACCTCGTCGCGGACGGCGAGCGCGATCTGGCGGCAGGTCTGCCCGCGCGGGATGTCGTCGCGCACGAACGACCACTGCAGGATGGTGACCGGGCCGGTCAGCATGCCCTTCATCGGCTTGTCGGTGAGGGATTGGGCGTAAGCCCACCATTCCACCGTCATCGGCGCCGGGCGCGAGACGTCGCCGTAGAGGATCGGCGGACGCACGCAGCGCGAGCCGTAGGACTGCACCCAGGCGTGCCTGGTGAAGGCGAAACCGTTCAGCCGCTCGCCGAAGTACTGGACCATGTCGTTGCGCTCGAACTCGCCGTGGACCAGCACGTCGAGGCCGATCTCCTGCTGCCAGGCCACCGCGCGGGCGGTCTCGGCGCGCAGGAACTTGGCGTAGTCGGCGTCGGCCAGCTGGCCCTTGGCGTGGGCGGCGCGGGCCTGGCGGACGGCGGCGGTCTGCGGGAACGAGCCGATGGTGGTGGTCGGCAGGGGCGGCAGGCTAAGCCTTGCCTGCTGCAGCACGATGCGCTGCTCGAACGGCGTGGCGCGGGTCGCATCGCGGTCCGTGACGGCGGCGGCGCGGGCCTGGACGGCGGCGTCGTGGATGCGCGGCGAGGTCTTGCGCGAGGCGACGGCGGCGCCCGCGGCGTCGAGTTCTTCGCGAACGGCGGCGCGGCCCTGGTTCAGGGCCTTGGCCAGGATCGCCAGCTCTTCCAGCTTCTGCACGGCGAAGGCCAGCCACTGGCTGACCTCGGGATCGAGATCGGTCTCGATGGCGAGGTCGAGCGGGGTGTGCAGCAGCGAGCAGGACGGCGCCAGGATCACCCGGTCGGGACCGCGGGCGGCGACGATCGGCTCGACCCGGTCGAGGATGGCCGTCAGGTCGGCGCGCCAGACGTTGCGGCCGTCGACGACGCCGAGTTCGAGCACCAGGCTGTCGCGGGCCAGGGCGATGGCGGCGTCGAGGTCCTGCGGGGCGCGGACGAGATCCAGGTGCAGGCCGTCGACGGGCAGGTTGGCGGCGGTGGCGAGGTTGTCGCCGTAGGTCCCGAAATAGCTGGCCAGCAGGATGCGGATGCGCGGGGCGGCGTGGGTCAGGGCGCCGTAGGCGCGGCGGATCTCGGCGCGCTCGAAGTCGGTGAGGTCGAGCGCCAGGCACGGCTCGTCGATCTGCACCCAGTCGGCGCCGGCCAGGGCCAGGCGCTGCAGGATCTCGGCGTAGACAGGCAGTAGGGCGGAAAGCAGCGACAGGGGCTGGAAGTCCTTATCCTTGGACTTGGCCAGCTTGAGGAAGGTGACGGGGCCAAGGATCACCGGGCGGGTGAAGATTCCTTGCGCCTTGGCCTCGAGGAAGTCGTCGACGACCTTGGTCGAGGTCAGGGCGAAGGCCTGGCCGGGCGACAGTTCGGGCGCGAGGTAGTGGTAGTTGGTGTCGAACCACTTGGTCATTTCGAGCGCCGGCACGCCGGTGGCCGCGGTCTCGTGGGCGCAGCCATGGTCGCAGGCCTGGCGGCCTTGCGTTCCGCGGGCCATGGCGAAGTAGAGCGGCAGGTCCACGGGGCCGCCGGTCCAGCCGTAGGCGGCGGGAACCGCGCCGACCATGACGGCCGTGTCGAGCACATGGTCATAGAGCGAGAAGTCGTTGCTGGGCACGTGGTCGACGCCCAGGTGGGCCTGGCGGCGCCAGGCCAGGGCGCGAAGGGTGGCGGCCTCGCGCTGCAGGTCGGCGGCCTCGAGGCGGCCGGCCCAGTGGGCTTCGAGGGCGGTCTTCAGGCGGCGCTGGGGGCCGATGCGGGGAAAGCCGAGGGCGGCGACGGTGACGGTCATTTACTAGCCTCTGTCTCGATGGTGACGGAGGCTGGACGGGGCGCAGGCGCGCAGGCGCGCGAACGGGATGGCCGACCCGCGCCTGGAACTCGCGACCAGACCGGGCACCCCGCCGGAGGACGTTATCTGTCGAGGCAGGTCTCCTGGCTCGCGGGTCAACGCCGCCGTCCTGGCCTTCCCGGCGCCCCACCGAGTCGAGTTCGGGGCGCCAGTGACACGTATCGGACGGCCGCTCGCCGCTTACAGTTGCGGGGGCAGCGCCGGTTTCACACCGGCTTCCCTCTTAGCTTTGGGCGCGAAACGCCCGCAGACCACGACACCCTTATCAAGCCCGTGGTCGCACGCTTTGTCAATCGGGACATAAAGATATCTTTATGTGATCTCCGATTGCGCCGGAGCGTGGCCTTGGCCCGTGACAGGACGTCGCACACCGTTCATAAACCCCGCGTTCAGTCTCCATTCAGCCGCATGCGGCTAAACCGGACGCCATGAAGCCGATCCGAGCCATACTCGCCGCAGCCGCCATCGTCGCCGCCCTCCCGGGCGCGGCTCTGGCCCAGCGCGGCCCTGACTCCCTGGGCGCCGACTGGCGGGCCCGGCAGGACCAGGCGCGTGGCGGCGTTCAGTCGGGCCGGCTGGTGCCGCTGAGCGTGGTCATCGACCGCATCGCGCGCCGCACCCCCGGTCGCCTGCTCGACGCGGGCCTGGAGGGGCGCAACTATCGCATCCGCTGGGCGACGACCGACGGCCGACGCATCGACTTCATCGTCGACGCCGAGAGCGGCCAGATCCTCAGCGGGGGCTAAGGAGTTCCTAGGTTAACATGCGCATCCTGCTCGTCGAAGACGAACCCGACCTGTCGCGCCAGCTGAAGCTGGCCCTGGCCGACGCCGGCTACGCCGTCGACCACGCCGCCGACGGCGAGGAGGCCCAGTTCCTGGGCGAGACCGAGCCCTACGACGCGGTCGTCCTCGACCTGGGTCTGCCCAAGGTGGACGGGGTGTCGGTGCTGGAGCGCTGGCGGCGCGGCAACATCGCCACGCCGGTGCTGATCCTGACCGCGCGCGGCGACTGGAGCGACAAGGTCGCCGGCTTCGACGCGGGCGCCGACGACTACCTGACCAAGCCCTTCCACACCGAGGAACTGCTGGCGCGCCTGCGGGCGCTGCTGCGGCGCTCGGCCGGCCACGCCGCGCCCAGCCTGACCTGCGGCGGCCTGCGCCTGGATCCGCGCGCGGCGCGGGCCAGCGTCAACGGCGAGCCGCTGCGCCTGACCTCGCTGGAATATCGCCTGCTGCACTACATGATGATGCACCAGGGCCGGGTGATCGGCCGCACCGAGCTGGTCGAGCACCTGTACGACCAGGACTTCGACCGCGACAGCAACACCATCGAGGTGTTCATCGGCCGCCTGCGCAAGAAGCTGGGCGCCGACCGCATCGAGACGGTGCGCGGCCTGGGCTATCGGCTGACCCCGCTGGAAGGCGAGACGGCCGGGTGATCCCGCGCGGCGGCGCCTGATGCTGCTCGACTTCCGCAAGCGCTCGCTCGTCCGGCGGCTGGTGCTGCTGGCGGCCATCTGGACGCTGATCGTGCTGCTGGCGGCCGGGGCCTTCCTGACCGCCCAGTTCCGCGACGCGGCCATCCGCCGGTTCGACCAGTCGCTGGCGGTGCTGACCGACGACCTCTACGCCGGCTCGGCGGTGGAGGACGGGGTGCTGAAGGCGCCGTTCCTGACCGACATCCGCGCCACCCGGGCCTATTCGGGCCGCTACTGGACGATCTTCGCCCAGAAGAACGGCGCGCTGAAGGCCGTCGAGCGCTCGCGTTCGCTGTTCGACAGCGACCTGATGCTGTCGACGGCCCAGGTCGACCGGCTGACCGCCGATCCGGGCAAGACCCAGTACTTCGACATGCACGGCCCGCAGGACAAGCCGCTGCGGGCGGCGGCGATCCTGGCGCGCCTGCCCAACTATCCCGATCCGGTGGTGTTCATCGCCGCCGAGGACCGCTCGCCGATCGACGCCGACGCCGACCGTTTCGGCCGGATCACGATCTTCGCCCTGCTGCTGCTGGGCGCGGGCCTGATCCTGGCCATCGTCGTGCAGGTGCGGTTCGGCCTGCAGCCGATCTTCCGCCTGCGCCGCGAGATCGCCGACGTGCGGCGCGGCAAGGCCGAGCGGCTGGCCGGGCCCTATCCGGTGGAGCTGGAGCCGCTGGCCGGCGAACTGAACGGCCTCCTGGCCCACAACCAGGAAGTGGTCGAGCGCCAGCGCACCCACGTGGGCAACCTTGCCCATGCGCTGAAGACGCCGCTGTCGGTGATGCTGACCGAGGCCAGCCAGCAGGGCGGGTCGCTGGCCGACGTCGTCGAGCGCCAGGCCCAGACCATGCGCGAGCAGGTCGACCACCACCTGCGCCGGGCGCGGGCGGCGGCGCGCTCGCAGACCAGCGGCGAGCGCACGCCGGTGGAGCCGATCCTCGACGAACTGGCCGTGACGCTGGAGCGCATCTTCCAGGACAAGTCCGACGGCCGGGGCGTGGAGATCGACTGGCGCTGCCCGGAGGACCTGTGCTTCCAGGGCGAGCGGCAGGACTTCATGGAACTGGCCGGCAACGTCATGGAAAACGCCGGCAAGTGGTCGAAGGCGAAGATCCGCGCCGAGGCCAAGGCCGACGGCGAGGGCAAGATGCTGCTGATCGTCGACGACGACGGTCCGGGCATCCCGCCCGAGCAGCGGGCCGATGCGCTCAAGCGCGGCCAGCGCATGGACGAGCACACGCCGGGCACGGGCCTTGGCCTGTCGATCGTCGACGAACTGGCCCGGGCCTACGGCGGTTCGGTGCGGCTGGACGATTCGCCGCTGGGCGGGCTGCGGGTGGTGCTGTCGCTGCCGCGCGCCGAGGGTTAACGCTACCGGGCGCCATCTTTCGGCGAGCGCGCTGTCGCGCAGGTGGAGTTTGCGGCCCCGCGACCATTCGCCCGGCCTTCCTGCGTTGAAAAAGCAGCGGTTTCGGAAAGTTTTAACCTCGTCCGCAACATGGTTGACGCTGCCAGGACACCCCCCGTTCCCGGCGGAGATCCATGGCCGCACTCGCCGCGCAAAAACTGCAGATCATCAGGACGCTGGTCGAGACCGCGCCCGATGCGGCTCTGCGCAGTCTGGAGCTGGCCCTGGCCAACGCCACGGGCGGAGCGCTGGCCACCGTGCGGGCCATCGTCGAGGACGAGACGGCCGACCGCTACGTCCGCAACACCATCCTTTCGCCCATCGCGCCGCTGTGCCAGCCGCGCGGGGCCGACCTGCCGCAGTTTCCGCGCCGGGCGCTGGCCCTGCTGTGGATCGCCCTGAAGGCCGAGGCCCCGCGCCAGGTCGCCGAGGGCGCGGCGCGCTGCAATCCCTGGGACCTCGACAACGGCGCGCCCGACGTCTTCAACCAGCTGTGCAAGATCGCCGCGCGCGGCCTGCGCCAGCCGACCCGGCCCGAGTTCGAGGCGGTGGGCCAGATCTGCGACGCGGCGGAACTGGCCGACTATCTGGATCTGTCGGTGATCGTCCGCAACGCGCTGCCGCGCCTGTCGGAGTGGGTCAGCCGGATGAACGGCGAGCGGGCGGCCTCGGCGCGCCTGGCCTATCGCGACGCCTGCGCCATCAGCAGCGACGCCGGCCCGCGGATGTTCGAGATGCTGGCCGCCCACCTGCCCGAGCCCTGGCGGATCCTGCGGGTGATCTCGGCGGTGATGGACCGTCCCAACGACCGCTATCTGGCCTCGTCCGAGGTCAAGGCCTTCGGCGAGCGCATGCTGGCCGACATCGAGGCCAGCATCGAGCAGGTGCGCGGCTTCGACCTTTCCGGCGGCGCCGGCGCCGGGCGCGAGGCCGCCGCCAGCGCCCAGCGCATCGCCAACCAGCTGACCGAATTCGAGCAGGCCGTCGACGTGGCCAAGGACGGCCCGTGGGGCAAGCGCCTGGCCAAGTTCAAGCAGTCGGCGGCCCAGGCGGCCGAGACGCGGATGAACGCGGCCGACAAGGAACTGGCCCTGGCCCTGCCGTCGCGGCCGATCTCGATGATGGGCAAGATGGGCGGCGGCAAGGGCGTGCCCAAGCTGGACGCGGCTCCGGACGAGACGCTGGTGCGGCGCGCCGCGGCGGCGCTGGCCTTCATCGAGGACCTGCGTCCCTGCGCGGCCCAGGCCGGCTATGGCGCGACGCGGACCAAGGCCCTGGAAAAGCTGAACCAGCGCCTGGACCAGTATATCGAGGACTGCCTGCACGTGGCCCGCACGGCCGAGGGGGGCGACCCCCAGATCGCCCGGGCCTATCTCGACATCGCCGCCGGCTACATCGTCCATACCCGCGACGAGAAGACCGCCGAGATCGTCCGCCGCCGCGCTGTCGCCGCGATGGCGGCGTAGGTCCATAGAGTTTCAGGACGGCCCCCATCCTCGTGCATCCCCGCGAAGGCGGGGCGCTGACGGTCAGGGTCTGGACTCGATCGACCCGCCCCATGATCGAGCATTCTCAATCGCTTATGATCTTGTCATCCCGGCCGTAGCGAAGCGGAGCGCCGGGATCTCCCACCGCTCCGAAGCTGCAGACATTGGAGATCCCGGCTCTACGGACCGCTGACGCGCTCCTTCGGCCGGGATGACAAATCTCTTGGAGCTTGCAACTGGGTGCGAACCCTAGGGCCGGGCGATCCCTAGACCGCTCGCTCAATCTGCTTCCTTAAGAGCGTTTTTTCACTGACGGGCGGCCGCTTCTCCGGCTAACAGCGGTCTCATGATCGGTTTCTGGATCGCAGCCGCGGGTCTGTCCGCCGCCGTCGCCGCCCTGGTGCTGCGGGGCGCGGCGCGTGGTCTCGCGTCCGCCGGGGACGATCCCGCACTGGCCGTGCACCGCCGCCAGCTGTCGGAGATCGACGAACTGGCCGAACGGGGCCTGCTGGCGCAGGGCGAGCTGAAGGCCGCCCGCGCCGAGGCGGCCCGTCGCCTGCTGGCCGCCGCCGACCAGGGCGCGGCCTGGCCCAAGGAGGGGCTGGGTCCCCGTCGCGTGGTGGTGGCCGCCGCGGCCGTCGCGCCGCTGCTGGCGCTGGGTCTCTATGTCGCCGTGGGGGCGCCGGGCGCGCCCGACCAGCCGTTCGAGAAGCGGGTGGCGCAGTGGCGGGCCGGGGACGCGGCCCTGCTGGATCCGCCGCGCATCGTGGCGATCCTCGAGCACGTCGCCAGGACCGAGCCGAACAATGTCGAGCTCCAGCGCAACCTGGCGATCGCCCGCATGGCCAGCGGCGACGCCGTCGGCTCGGCCGAGGCGTTGCGCAAGGCCGTGCGCCTGGCCCCGCAGCGGGCCGAGCTGTGGACCGCGCTCGGCGAGGCCTTCGTCACCAGCGAGGAAGGCCAGGTGGGCGCCGACGCCCGCACGGCCTTCACCGAGGCGCTGAAGCGCGACCCAGCGAACCTGTCGGCCCGCTATCACCTGGCCAAGGGCGATATCGCCGACGGCCGGGTCGAGACGGGCCTGTCGGCCTGGCGCGCCGTGCTGGCGGATCTGCCGGCCGAGGATCCGCGCCGGCCGGTGCTGGCCGCCGAGATCGACCGCACGGCCAAGGCCGGGCGCCTGGTTGACACCGCCGCCCAGCAGCAGGCCGCCGCCGGCGAGGTCACGCCCGAGATGATCCAGGGCATGGTCGAGGGCCTGGCCCAGCGCCTGGCCGCCGCGCCCGACGATCCCGAGGGCTGGGTGCGCCTGGTGCGGGCCTACGCGGTGCTGGGCGACGCAGCCCGCCGTGACGCGGCCCTGAAGGACGCCTCCGAGCGCTTCAAGGACCAGCCCCGGGTGCTGGCCGCCCTGCGCCAGGCCGCCGACACGGCTCCCCAGAACCCGAGCGCCCCCAGGTCCAACGCCCGATGAGCCTGCTTCCCAAGTCCCGCAAGGCGCGCCGGCGCCTGACCATCCTTTTGGCGATCGCGCCGGTCGCCGCGCTGGCGGTGGGCCTGGCGCTGTACGGCATGCGGGACTCGATCTCGCTGTTCTACACCCCCGCCCAGGCCCAGGAGGCCAAGGTGCCGGCCGGCCGCAAGGTGCAGCTGGGCGGACTGGTGCAGGCGGGCAGCGTGGTCAAGCATCCCGACGGCCTGGTGGAGTTCGTCGTCGCCGACCAGAAGGCGACCAGCCAGGTGCGCTACCAGGGCGACCTGCCCGACCTGTTCCGCGAGGGGCAGGGGATCGTCGCCACCGGCGCCTTCGACGAGGGCGGCGTGTTCGTCGCCAAGCAGGTGCTGGCCAAGCACGACGAGCGCTACATGCCGCGCGAGGTGGCGAAAGCCATCAAGGAGCAGGGCGAGTGGCGCGGCGAAGGAAGCGGCAAGCCCAGCTACGAGGCGCCCGGAGCCAGCAAGCCTTGAACGCTTCTCATCACCTGTTCGGCCCTTCTCCCCTTGCGGGAGAAGGTGGCGGCGCCAGCCGACGGATGAGGGGTTTTGCTCCCCTGTCCGCGCGACCCCTCATCCGACCCGCTTTGCGGGCCACCTTCTCCCGCAAGGGGCGAAGGGGAGGTCTCATCAGATGATCGTCGAGTTCGGCGCCTTCGCGCTGGTTCTGGCCCTGGCCCTGTCGGTCGCCCAGACGGGTCTTTCCGCCGTCGGGGCGTGGCGGCGCTCGGGCGTGCTGGCCGGCGCGGGACGCGGCGCGGCCCTGGGCGCCTTTGCGGCGCTGGCCTGCGCCTTCGCGGCCCTGATCTACGCCTTCGTGGGCTCGGATTTCTCGGTGGCCAACGTGGCCGCCAATTCGCACACGGCCAAGCCGCTGCTCTACAAGGTGGCCGGCGCCTGGGGCAGCCACGAGGGCTCGATACTGCTGTGGTGCCTGGTTCTGACCGGCTACGGCGCGGCCGTGGCGGTGTTCGGCGAGCGCCTGCCGCCGCGCCTGCGGTCGTGGGCCGTGGCCGTGCAGGGCGCTCTCGGCGTGCTGTTCCTGGCCTACACCGTCTTCGCCTCGAACCCGCTGACCCGCCTGGCCGATCCGCCGGTGGAGGGCCGCTCGCTCAATCCGCTGCTGCAGGACTGGGCGCTGGCCGTGCACCCGCCGTTCCTCTACGCCGGCTATGTCGGTTTTTCGGTGGTGTTCTCGTTCGCGGTCGCCGCCCTGATCGAGGGCAAGGTCGACGCGGCCTTCGCCCGCTGGGTTCGGCCCTGGACCCTGGCCGCCTGGAGCCTGCTGACCATCGGCATCACGCTGGGCGCCTTCTGGGCCTATTACGAGTTGGGCTGGGGCGGCTGGTGGTTCTGGGATCCCGTCGAGAACGCCAGCTTCATGCCCTGGCTGATCGGGGCCGCCTTGCTGCACTCGGCCATCGTGCTGGAAAAGCGCGGCGCCCTGCCGGGCTGGACGGTGTTCCTGGCCCTGGCGGCCTTCGGCTTCTCGATGCTCGGGGCGTTCCTGGTGCGCTCGGGCGTGCTGACCAGCGTGCACGCCTTCGCGGTCGACCCGACGCGCGGCGTGCTGCTGCTGACCATCATGGGGATCGCGGCCGGCTTCGGCTTCCTGATGTTCGCCATCCGCGCGCCCAGCCTGAACGCCGGCGGCCTGTTCGCGCCGGTCAGCCGCGAAAGCGCGATCGTGCTCAACAACATCATCCTGTCGGCGGCGACGGCGACGGTGCTCCTGGGCACTCTCTATCCGCTGATCCGCGAGGCCATGGACGGCGAGGCCGTGTCGGTGGGCCCGCCGTTCTTCAACCTGACCTTCACGCCGCTTCTGGTGCTGGCGCTGGCCATCCTGCCGGCCGGCCCGCTGCTGGCCTGGAAGCGGGGCGACGCGCGCCTCGTCGTACGCCGCCTGTGGCTGGCCCTGCTGGTCGCCGCGATCCTGGGCCTGGTCGCCTACGCCGTGGTGACGCCGCGCAAGGCGCTGGCCAGCCTGGGCCTGGTTTTGGGCTTCTGGCTGATCGGCGGGGCGCTGGCCGAGCTGGCTGAGCGGGTGAAGGCCTTCCGCGTCCCCTGGGCCGAGGTGCGCCGCCGGGCCGGCGGCCTGCCGCGCGGCGCCTGGGGCACGACGATCGCCCACGCGGGCCTTGGCCTCTTCGTGCTGGGCGCCAGCTTCGAGACCGCCTGGAGGGTGGAAAGCGCCCAGGCGCTGTCGGTCGGCGGCCGGATCGAACTGGGCGGCTATGTGCTGACCCTGACCGACGTCGGCACGCTGGAAGGCCCCAACTACCTGGCCGAACGCGGGATCGTGCGGATCGAGAAGCAGGGCGGGGGGCTGGTGTGCACGGCACAGCCCGAGCGGCGGTTCTTCCCCACCGGCGGCCAGACGACCTCGGAGGTGGCGCTGTGCCCGCGCGGCCTGGACGACCTCTACGTGGTGATCGGCGAGCGCCGGGCGGGCGCGAACGGCCAGCCGGCCTGGCTGGTGCGGGCCTATGTCAATCCGTGGGTGCGGCTGATCTTCCTGGGTCCGCTGGTGATGGCCCTGGGCGGGGCGGTCTCGCTGTCGGACCGGCGCCTGCGCATGGGCGTCGCCCGGAAAGCCAAGGGAGCGCAGGCGTGAAGACCTTTCGCTCCATCGCCATGGTTCTGGCCGCGCTGGCCTGCATGGCGGCCGCGTCGGACCCTTCCGAACGCCTGCCCGATCCCGCCCAGGAAGCCAGGGCGCGCGATCTGTTCAAGGAAGTGCGGTGCCTGGTCTGCCAGAACGAGTCCATCGACGACTCCGAGGCCGCCCTGGCCCACGACCTGCGTCTTCTGGTGCGCGACCAAGTGAAGCAGGGGCGGAGCGACGACGAGATCCGTGCGTTCCTGACGGAGCGCTACGGCGAGTTCGTGCTGCTGAAGCCGCCGTTCTCGCCCGGAAACGCGGTGCTTTGGCTTACGCCGCTGGCGGTTCTGCTGGCCGGCGGGGGGCTGATGGTCGCGCTGCTGCGGCGCCGGGCGAGCGTCGAAGCGGCGCCGGAGGCGCTGTCGGCGGAGGAAGAGGCGCGGTTGAAGGGGCTGCTCGCGGACGTCCAGGAGACGAATGACACGATTGCGCCCTGATGAGGCCGCAAGAAACGCCGCGAGGATGAAGGAAAGATAATCCTGGAGCCGTTGCACGATTTGCTGGTGCAACTAGGTTCTGTTCGAGAACCCGGCGCAGAGCGTCGTGGGTGAGGAAAGACGAAAGATGGCTGCTCGGAAGTCAGGATTCATTGTTGGCGCCGTCGCGGGTGCGGGCGTTGCTTGCGCCGCCCTGGCGGGCGTGGGCATGCGCATGGGACCGGCCGGCGCGGCCGAGCAGGAGCCGTCGCTGGTGCGGGCTTCGGCGACCAGCGCCCCGATGTTCGCGCCGCCGCCCGGCGCGCCGCTGTCCTTCGCCGACATCTTCGAGAAGGTCTCGCCGGCCGTCGTGCAGATCGACGTGACCTCGAAGGCCGATCCGAAGGCGCGTCTGCGGATCCCGGGCCTCGAGGGTCTGCCGTTCGACATCGTGCCGCGCGGCCAGAAGCCGGGCGAGGAAGGCGAGGAGGCCCAGGCCCCCAAGCAGCAGTCCTCGGGTTCGGGCTTCTTCATCTCGGCCGACGGCTACATCGTCACCAACAACCACGTGGTCGCCGACGCCGACACCGACGGCATCAACGTCGTCATGAAGGACGGCCGCGAGCTGAAGGCCACCATCGTCGGCCGCGACGAAAGCACCGATCTTGCGGTGATCAAGGTCACCGATCCCAAGGCCAAGGGCGCGGCGTTCCCGTATGTGAACTTCGAGAACCAGGCCCGTCCGCGCGTCGGCGACTGGGTGATCACCATCGGCAACCCGTTCGGCCTGGGCGGCACGGCCACGGCCGGCATCATCTCGGCCTATGGCCGCGACCTGGGCGACAACTCCTCGCAGTTCGTCGACTACATCCAGATCGACGCCCCCATCAACCGCGGCAACTCGGGCGGTCCGTCGTTCGACATCTACGGTCGGGTGATCGGCGTGAACACGGCGATCTTCTCGCCGACCGGCGGCTCGGTGGGCATCGGCTTCGCGATCCCGGCCGACGTGGCCGAGGCCACCGCCAAGCAGCTGATCAACGGCGGCAAGGTGGTGCGCGGCTATATCGGCGCCCAGATCCAGCCGTTCACCAGCGAGATGGCCGAGGCGCAGGGCCTGGCTGGGACCAAGGGCGCCATCGTCGCCGACCTGGTGCCGGGCGGTCCGGCCCAGCGCGGCGGCCTGATGCCCGAGGACGTGGTCACCAGCGTCAACGGCGTGGCGATCAAGAGCGGTTCGGAACTGACCCGCGAGGTGGCCAAGGCCCGTCCGGGCGAGGTCATCAAGCTGGCCGTGCTGCGCGGCGGCAAGCCCCGCACCGTCGAGATCCGTTCGGGCGTCCGCCCGACCGAGAAGGAATTGGCCGACAACGACAACGAGGGCGGTGAAAAGGCCGCTCCGGCCAAGCCCGACGCCCCCAAGGCCGAGGCGCTCGGCATGAGCCTGTCGCCGCTGGACGACGCCGGCCGCAAGGCCAACGGCATCGACGCCAGCATCAAGGGCCTGCTGATCGACAACGTGAAGGCCTCGTCCGACGCCGGCGAAAAGGGCCTGCGCAAGGGCGACGTGATCACCAGCGTCAACGGCGAGGTGGTCGCCACGGTGGCCGAGGTCAACGCCGCGGTCGAGACGGCCAAGAAGCTGCAGCGTCCGAGCGTCAACCTGCGCATCGTCCGCGCCGGCCGCCCGACCATCGTGCCGCTGAAGATCGCGCCGTAAGCCGATCCGCCACGGACCGAAGATCGATCCCGCCCCGAGCCATCGGGGCGGGATTTTTCGTATGTGACCAAGGTTTAAGGTACGCTGCCTCGCAAAGCCGGTATCGAGCCGGCTACTATCGCGCCGGTTGGTCGAATCGGGAGAACGTGGGTCGTTTCTCCATCGGCGCACGAGGGGTTGGCTGATGCGTATTCTGATTATCGAGGACGATCTCGAGGCCGCCGGCGCCATGACCCACGGCCTGACCGAGGCCGGCTACCAGTGCGTCCATGCGCCCGACGGCGAGGCGGGCCTGGTCGAGGCCGGCAAGGGCGGCTTCGACGTGCTGATCGTCGACCGCATGATGCCCAAGAAGAACGGCGTCGAGGTGGTCTCGACCCTGCGCCGCGAGGGCGACCAGACGCCGGTGCTGTTCCTGTCGGCCCTGGGCGAGGTCACCGACCGCGTCGACGGCCTGAAGGCCGGCGCCGACGACTATCTGGTCAAGCCCTACGCCTTCCCCGAGCTGATCGCCCGCGTCGAGGCCCTGTCGCGCCGCCGCGAGACGGGCGCCGTCGCCACGACCCTCAAGGTCGGCGAGCTCGAGATGAACCTCATCAACCGCACCGTCCATCGCCAGGGAAAGGAGATCGACCTCCAGCCCCGCGAGTTCCAGCTGCTGGAATTCATGATGCGCCACGCCGGCCAGTCGGTGACCCGCACCATGCTGCTGGAGAAGGTGTGGGAGTACCACTTCGACCCGCAGACCAACGTCATCGACGTGCACATTTCCCGCCTGCGATCGAAGATCGACAAGGGCTTCGACCGGGCCATGCTGCAGACCGTGCGCGGGGCCGGCTACCGGCTCGATCCGTAGGCGGCCTGCCGGACCCGTGTTAGGCTGAGCGTCATGAACAAGCTGGCGAAATCCGATCAGAAGGACGCTTCTGCCGACCCGGCGTCGTTCGACGCCGAGCTCGACGCGTGGGCCGCTCGCAATCACGAGGCGCTTGAAGCGTTGATCGCCGAAGCGGACGCCCAACTGATGCGCGGCGAACGGTCGGTTCTCGGCATGGAGCGCCTGATCGCCGAGGAAACCGCTCGGTTCCTCCGCCCCTCGCCCAAGGCCTGACGTCCCGCACGTGGGGGCGCGCCTCGTCACCACGGCCAAGGCCGAGGCGGATCTTCGCGAGATCTTTCGGCAGGTCGCCGCCGACACCGGACTTTCGGCCGCGACGTCGGTGCTGAGGAGTTGGAGAAAGCCTTGCCAAACTTGGCGGCCTTTCCGAACCTTGGTCGAGCTACTCGCAGCGGCGTGCGCCTTCACAGCGTCAAGCCGTGGATCATCGTCTATCGTCCGGTGACGGGCGGCGTCGAAGTGCTTCGGGTCTTGGATGGCCGGCGCGACCTCGACGTTCTGATCGGCAAGAAGACCTGAAACCATGCGCCTGCCGCGCCTCGTCCGTTCCACGCCGTTCCGGCTGACCCTGCTGTTCCTGGCCCTGTTCGCGGCCGCGGCGACGGCCTTCCTCGGCTACATCTACATCGCCACCGCCGGCGAGGTTGACCGGCGCGCCGACGCCGAGATCACCCGCGAGATGGAGAGCCTGGAGGCGGCCTACCGCCAGGGCGGCATCAACGCCCTGAACCAGACCCTGGTCGAGCGTTCGATCGGCGAGCGACCGTTCGTCTACTTCCTGGCCGACAAGACCGGCAAGAAGATCACCGGCTCGATCGAGGCCTCGCCGCTGGACGACTTCAACGGCGTGGGCCCCAGCTGGGACACCTTCACCCTGACCGAGACCGACCTGGACGGCGCGCCCGTGCGGCGGCCGGCCCGCGGCGTGCAGGAGCGCCTGGCGGGGGGCGAGATCCTGTTCGTCGGCGCCGATGTCGCCGAGTCCCAGGGCTATGTGATGAAGATCGTCCGGGCCCTGTGGGGCGCCGGCGCGCTGGTCATCATCCTGGGCCTGGCCGGCGGGGTGCTGATCAGCCGCAACGTCAGCCGCAGCATGCAGGGCCTGGTCGACGTGGTGAACGCCGTGCGCGGCGGCGACCTGCACGCCCGCGCCAAGATCCGCGGCGTCCGCGACGAGTATGACGAACTGGCCGAGGGCCTGAACGACATGCTCGACCGCATCGAGCGGCTGATGGGCGGCCTGCGCCACGCCGGCGACGCCATCGCCCACGACCTGCGCAGTCCCCTGACCCGCCTGCGCGCCCGCATGGAGGTGGCCCTGATCGACGCCGAGAACGGCAAGGGCGACCCGGTGGCGGCGCTGGAGACGGCGCTGGCCGACGCCGACGGCGTGCTCAAGACCTTCAACGCCGTGCTCGCCATCGCCCGCCTGCAGGCCGCCGGCCAGGCGCCCGACCAGAAGCCGTTCGACGCCAGCGACCTGACCACCGACATGGCCGAGCTCTACGAGTTCTCGTGCGAGGACAAGGGGCTGGACTTCAAGGCCGAGGTGACGCCGGCCCTATCCCTGCGGGGCAATCGCGAGTTCATCGCCCAGGCCCTGGCCAACCTGCTCGACAACGCCATCAAGTACACGCCGGAGGGCGGCGCGATCATGCTGCGCCTGCGCCGCCGCTCGTCTGGCGAACTCGAGTTCTCGGTCACCGACACCGGTCCTGGCGTGCCCGAGGAAGACCGCGCCCGCGTGGTCCAGCGCTTCGTGCGCCTGGAGAACAGCCGCAGCGAGCCGGGGGCGGGTCTTGGCCTGTCGCTGGTGCAGGCGGTGGCCGCCTCGCATGGCGGCCGCCTGGAACTGGCCGAGGGGCCGGGCGAGTACAACGGCATGGGCCCGGGCCTGCGCGTCGCCCTGGTGCTGCCCCGCGTCGAGTAGGCCCCGCTTACTGCTCCGACGGCGAAGAGGCCGCTGCGCAGGCCGCCAGCGCCTCGGCGGCCAGGGCGTCGATATAGGTGTCGTCCGACGGCTCGGCCCAGACCTTCAGGTCGGCGATCAGCGAGGGATGGGCGCACAGCGCGGCGGCCTCCAGCGTGGGCGCCGCCACGGTCTTGGCCATGAGCGCCGCCTGCACGAAGGGCAGGGCGAGGCTGGCGTCGCGCTGGGCCAGGCCCAGCATCGCCTCGGCCTGGACGATGTCGTCCTCGTCCCTTGCCGCGCGCAGCAGCGCCTCGCGGACATCCGGGCCGTCGGCCTCTTCCTGGGACAGCAGCAGGACCGCCCAGTCGCGGTTCGCCCGGTCGGCGTCGGCGGTCAGCGCGATCAGCCGGCGCAGGTTCTCTTCGGCCCCTTCGGCGCCGGACAGCGGCGCCCGCTCGGCGATGACCAGCTTGAGAAAGTCGGAGGTCGGCTCGTAACGGTCGGACATCGCGCGAAGATGGCGCCTGAGCTCGGGGACCGCAAACGTCCCTTCCAGTCTTCGCCGTTCGCCAACGCCTCGGCGCGTTCGTCCCAGCGGTCGCGCGATACGTTCAAGCCCCATCGGGCGCGCTGGGCCACCTTGCACGGGCTCGGGAACGGCATGACGCCGTCCCCGATTGTTCGATGCAGAGGGCGAGCGATGACCACCCAACCTTCCGACGACGGCGCCTCGCGCAGGGACGTCCTCGCCGCTGGCCTGGGCCTGGCGGCTTTCGCGGTCGCGCCGTCCTTCGCCGCGGCTGCGCCCGCGACCTCTTCCCCAGGAGCCAAGACCATGAGCAGCGGTTTCGTCACGACCAAGGACGGCGTGCAGATCTACTACAAGGACTGGGGTCCCAAGACCGCCCAGCCGATCGTGTTCCACCACGGCTGGCCGCTGACGGCCGACGACTGGGACAACCAGATGATGTTCTTCTACGCCCAGGGCTTCCGGGTGATCGCCCATGACCGTCGCGGTCACGGCCGTTCGACCCAGACCGACACCGGCAACGAGATGGACACCTACGCCGCCGACGTCGCGGCCCTGACCGACCACCTCGACCTGAAGAACGCCATCCACGTCGGCCACTCGACCGGCGGCGGCGAGGTGATCCACTACGTCGCCCGCGCCAAGCCGGGCCGCGTGGCGAAAGCCGTGCTGATCGGCGCGGTCCCGCCGATCATGGTCAAGAGCGACAAGAACCCGGGCGGCCTGCCGATCGAGGTGTTCGACGGCTTCCGCGCCGCCACCGCCGCCAACCGCGCCCAGTTCTTCTACGACGTGCCGGCCGGCCCGTTCTACGGCTTCAACCGTCCGGGCGCGAAGGTCGACCAGGGCGTGATCTGGAACTGGTGGCGTCAGGGCATGACCGGCAGCGTCAAGGCCCACTACGACTGCATCAAGGCCTTCTCCGAGACCGACTTCACCGACGACCTCAAGAAGGTCGACGTGCCGGTGCTGGTCATGCACGGCGACGACGACCAGATCGTGCCGATCGCCGACTCCGCGCTGCTGTCGGCCAAGCTGGTCAAGAAGGGCGAGCTGAAGGTCTACAAGGGTCTGCCGCACGGCATGTGCACGACCCATCCGGAGATCATCAACCCGGACCTGCTGGCCTTCTTCAAGGCCTGACGAAAAAGGGGCGGTCGCCATGCGCGGCCGCCCTTTCCACTTTCACGGTCACGCTCTAGCGTTCTCGCCTGCAACTCAGCGCGAGGCCGACGCATGCGTGGACTGACGATTTCGACCCTGGCCGCCCTGGCGCTGAGCGCCGGCGCCGCGCACGCCGCCGAGACCAAGGTCGTCACCGCCGCCCGCCTGCTCGATGTCGCCTCCGGGCGCTATGTCGACAAGCCCGTGGTGCTGGTGGTCGGCGGGCGGATCACCGCCGTCGGCAAGGCTGGCGACTTTCCGATCCCCGCCGGCGCCGAGGCCGTCGACCTGCCGGGCGCGACCCTGCTGCCGGGCCTGATCGACATGCACGTGCATCTCGACGCCTCGCCGGTCTATGGCGGCTACAACGCCCTGCAGTTCAGCGACGCCTTCTGGAGCGTGACCCAGACCGCCAACGCCAAGGCCACCCTGAACGCCGGCTTCACCACCGTGCGCAACGTCGGGGCCGACCGCTTCAACGACGTGGGCCTGCGCGAGGCGATCGACGAGGGTGTCGTGCCCGGGCCGCGCGTCGTCACCGCCACCTACGCCATCGGGGCCACCGGCGGGCACTGCGACAGCACCTTCTTCCCGCCGTCGATGGACCAGAAGGCCCCCTACAACATCGACAGCCCCGACGAGGCCCGCAAGGCGGTGCGCACGCTGAAGAAGTACGGCGCCCAGGTGATCAAGATCTGCGCCACCGGCGGGGTCTTCTCGCGCGGCGACGAGCCGGGCCAGCAGCAACTGACCTACGAAGAGATGAAGGCCGTGGCCGACGAGGCCCACATGGCCGGCCTCAAGGTCGCCGCCCACGCCCACGGCGGCGCCGGCATCCGGGAGGCGATCCGCGCCGGCATCGACACCATCGAACACGCCAGCCTCGTCGACGACGAGGGGATCAGGCTGGCCGCCCAGAAGGGAACCTGGTTCTCGATGGACATCTACAACACCGACTACACCCAGGCCGAAGGCGCCCGGAACGGGGTGCTGGAGGACAACCTGCGCAAGGACCGCGACATCGCCGAGGTCCAGCGCGAGAACTTCCGCAAGGCCCTCAAGGGCGGTGTGAAGATGATCTACGGCACCGACGCCGGGGTCTATCCGCACGGCGACAACGCCAGGCAGTTCGCGGTGATGGTCCGCTATGGCGCCACCCCGCTGCAGGCCATCCAGGCCGCGACGGTGAACGCCGCCCAGGCCCTGGGGCGCGACAAGGATCTGGGACAGGTGAGCGCCGGCCGCTACGCCGACCTGATCGCTGTGTCGGGCGACCCGCTGGCCGACGTGACCGTGCTGGAGAAGCCGGTGTTCGTGATGAAGGGCGGGGCGGTGGTGAGGCGGTAGGGGGGCGGCGCTTTTTGCGCCTCGGGGCTATTATATTATCGGCGACGCGAGCTTTGCGATCTCCGTACGCGGGCGCGTCATAAATCAGGCGGATAAGCTTGGAAGCCCCGAGCGCCAACCGCTCCCGCGCAACCCTCCGACGATGCTCAGATTATTGTGCAAATCCCTAGCCAAGCTCTACTATGAGGGGTGCCGGTTGCGTAGGGCGTCGCTCTGCGCGTGGGGTGGCGCGGAGGGGAAATGGGACTGCGATTTCGGCGATCGGTGCGGCTGTTTCCGGGTGTCCGCCTCAATTTCAGCCGCAGCGGAGTGAGTACGACCGTCGGCGTCCGCGGCGCCACCGTGACCCTTGGTCAGCGGGGTTCTCATCTCAACCTTAGTCTTCCCGGCACGGGCCTGTCCTATCGGACGCGCATTTCGCCCCCGGTGAGCAGGCCGCTGCAGGTTTCCGAACCCGCATCGGCATGGGTTGAGCCTCAGCGCCCACCCCCTCGGGGCCATCCGGGCGTGGCGGCGATCCCAGGAACCGAACAGGAGATCCGCAGCGCGGACGTCAACCAACTGACGAGCGCGGGGCTCAGCGACCTGAAGGCGTTGATCAACGCCGCCCGGCAACGAAAATCCGAACTGCTCCGCGCGCATGCCAACACGGCGGAGGTATTGAGGCGGGCTAGTAGTCGCCTGCGCTTGGCGGAAACGGTGATCGTGCGCTTGGTTACGAAGCGCTGGATCCCGGGTCTCGTGGAAGCGGCCAACTTGGCCTACGACGCACACGAAGACGTCAAGGCCCAGCTCGACGGCTGCTTCGTCGAGGTCGATTTCAATCTTGGTCCGCAGGCCCGGGCGAGCTACGCCAACCTAGTCACGGCCTTTGAGCGCGTCACATCATGTCGTCGCATTTGGGACGTCACGAGCCGAGCTGGCGTCGATCGGGTCGCGGCGCGAACGACCGCGTCCACTGCCCTGACACGGGAGTCGGTGACTTTCGAGATGGTAGAGCCGGAACTGGTCCAGACGGAGTTCAAGGTCCTCCGACTGGGCAACGCCAATGGCCGCCCTCTTCAAATCTATCCCGGCTTTTTCATGATGAGGGAGCAGAACGGCGATTTCGCCCTCATCGAATTTGATGAGGTTGATTGCCGCTACGCGCCGTCGAACTTCATTGAGGAGGAAGGCGCGCCCGCAGATGCGACGCAAGTTGACGCGACTTGGAAGTACGCCAACAAGAATGGGTCGCGCGATATGCGCTTTAACAACAACTACCAGATCCCCGTGATGCGGTACGGCGCCTTCGCGCTATCCAGCGGGACGGGCTTGGCCGAAGCGTACATGGTGAGCGACTTCGACAAGGGCGCCAGTCTGGCCAGGGCTCTGGCCGAGCACGAGCGGCAACTGTCCTTGGGAAGCAGTGCCGACGCCGTCGCTCTGCCGGCGCCGGTCGATGAGACCCCGGCGGATCAGGATCCGTTTGAAGGGCCGCTGGCCTTCGCCGCTAGGCCGCGAAAATATTTGGCGGGCGACTGGGTTCTACTGTCAGTCATTGTCTTCGCGCTGGTTTTCGGCGTGCAATGGACCCAGGCGCATTGGCCAAGCAGCCCGAGCGCCGCCGATGACACGGCGGCCGTTGCGCCCGTCGCCGAGCCGCAACCTGTCGTGGTCAAAAACAAGCCGGCTCGACCCAAGCGCAAAATCGCTACCGCCGCCGAGACCGCCGCGGCGGCGCCGCCGCCTGCCGTCGAGCCTTCCGAGCCGGTCTCGGCTCAGCCAAGTGCGCCGACTTCCGCCGAGGCGCCGAGCAATGAGGCCTTGGCAGCGGCGATCTACTAGCCCCCAATCCGCGGCTGCGAGGGCTGGAGGTTCCGGCGTGCCCTCTCCGTCGCGCAAACCCCAACCGCCGATATCCCGCCCGGCGCGCACTTTCCCGTTCACCTGAGCCGTAAGCGCGCCTATTGCTGCCCCTTCCACGCGTTTTCCGGGGGCTTCATGTTCGATAATCGCTTCAAGCGCCGTGTCCTGGCGCTGACCGCTTCGGCCGCCGTGGCGGCCATGGCCTGCGGCGCGGGCGCCGCGTTCGCCGGCGAGGCCTATCGCACGCCGCCGGCGCCGATCGCCCAGATCCTCGACGCCGCGCCGACGCCGGGCGTCACGCTGAGCCCCGAGCGCAAGACCATCGCCCTGCTGGGCCGCGAGAACCTGCCGCCGATCCGGGCGGTGGCCGATCCGATCCTGCGGCTGGGCGGCTATCGCATCAATCCGCGCACCAACGGCCCGATCGAGGCCCGCACCAACTGGATGAACAGCCTGGCCTTCGAGGACGTGAAGACCGGCGCGGTGCGGCAGGTGGCCCTGCCTAAGGGCGCGCGCTTCATCGAGCCGCGCTGGTCGACGGATGGCCAGCACCTGGCCCTGGTGATGGAAGCCGAGGCGGGCCTGGAGCTGTGGGTCGCCGACCTGAAGACCGCCAGCGTGCGCAAGCTGACCGGCCCGGTGCTGAACGCGGCCTTCGGCGGCAGCTACGACTGGCTGCCCGACGACAGCGGCTTCCTGGTGCGCCAGGTCCCCGCCGGCCGCGGGGCCGCCCCGGCCGAGCCGGCCGCGCCCGAGGGGCCGATCGTGCAGCAGGCCGCCGGCCGCACCGCCGCCATCCGCACCTATCAGGACCTGTTGGCGAACGCCCACGACGAGGCCCTGTTCGACCACTACTTCACCAGCCAGCTGGCCCGCGTGGCCCTGGCCGACGGCGCGACCGTCCCGGTGGGCGCGCCCGGCGTGATCAGCGGCTTCGGCGCCTCGCCCGACGGCCGCTACCTGCTCGTCACCCGCCTCAAGCGCCCCTACAGCTACCTGGTGCCGGCCAGCCGGTTCCCGACCGAGATCCAGGTGCTGGACGCGGCCGACGGCAAGCTGGTCAAGACCCTGGCCGACCGTCCGCTGGCCGACAACCTGCCGGCCGCCTTCGACGCGGTGGTCGCCGGCCCGCGCTCGGCCCAATGGCGCTCCGACGCGCCCTCGACCCTGGTCTGGGCCGAGGCCCAGGACGGCGGCGATCCCAAGAAGAAGGTCGAGATCCACGACCGCGTGCTGATGCAGGCCGCGCCGTTCGACGCCGCCCCGACCACCCTGATCGACCTTGATCTGCGCTACGCCGGCATCGACTGGGGCCGCGGCGACTTCGCCCTGGTCACCGGCCGCTGGTTCGACAACCGCAAGGAAAAGCGCCTGGCGATCGACCCGTCCAAGCCCGGCGCGGGCCGCCTGCTGCTGGAGCGCAACTACCAGGACCGCTACGGCGATCCGGGCGACGTGGTCAGCCGCCGCAACGCCCAGGGCGAGGCGGTCATGCACTTCACGCCCGACGGCAAGGGCGTGTTCGTCACCGGCGAGGGCGCCACGGCCAAGGGCGAATATCCCTTCGTCGGCGTGATGAACCTGGCCGACGGCAAGACCTCGCGCATCTGGCAGGCCAAGGCGCCGTACTACGAGGCCCCGGTGGCCCTGGGCGACGAGGCCGGCAAGACCCTGATCACCCGCCGCGAGAGCAAGGACGAGGTTCCCAACTACTTCGTCAAGCCGCTCAAGGGCGGCAATGGCAAGGCCCTGACGGCCTTCGTCGACCGCGCCCCGCAGTTCGCCGGCGTCACCAAGCAGACCATCACCTACAGCCGCGCCGACGGGGTGAAGCTGTCGGGCGACCTGTACCTGCCGGCCGGCTACGACAAGGCCAAGGACGGCCCGCTGCCGATGCTGATGTGGGCCTATCCCGAAGAGTTCACCGACGCCTCGGTGGCCGGCCAGACGGTGGACGCGGGCAACCGCTTCACCCGTCCGGGCGGCGCCAGCCACCTGTTCCTGCTGACCCAGGGCTATGCGGTGCTGGACGGCCCGGGCATGCCGATCATCGGCAAGGACGGCGCCGAGCCCAACGACACCTATGTCGAGCAGCTGACGGCCGACGCCAAGGCCGCCGTCGACGCGGTGGTGGCCCTGGGCGTGGCCGACCGCGACCGCATCGCCGTGGGCGGCCACAGCTACGGCGCGTTCATGACCGCCAACCTGCTGGCCCACACCGATCTCTTCCGGGCCGGCATCGCGCGCTCGGGCGCCTACAACCGCACCCTGACGCCGTTCGGCTTCCAGTCGGAGCAGCGCACCTACTGGCAGGCCACCGACACCTATACGAAGATGAGCCCCTTCACCTATGTGAAGCAGGTCAACGAGCCGATCCTGCTGATCCATGGCCAGGCGGACGACAATTCCGGCACCTTCCCGATCCAGAGCGAGCGCTTCTACGCCGCGCTGAAGGGCGCGGGGGCCACCGTGCGCTACACCGTGCTGCCCTACGAGGCCCACGGCTATCGCGCCCGGGAGTCGGTGATGCACACCCTGTGGGAGATGACCGACTGGATGGATCGCTACGTCAAGAACGCCCCGCCGCGCGCGGCCGCTCCGGCCGCCGCCGCGAAGTAAGGACCAGCCGCCGGTGATCCGTTTCGAAGCCGTCTCCAAGACCTATGCCGCCGGAAAGGGATCCGGCGGCCACGCGGCCCTGCGCGAGGCCTCGCTCGAGGTCGGCCAGGGCGAGGTGTTCGGGGTCATCGGCGCCTCGGGGGCGGGCAAGTCGACCCTGATCCGCCTGATCAACGGCCTGGAGCTGCCCACGGGCGGCAAGGTGATCGTCGACGGCGACGACGTGGCGGCGCTGGACGTCGCGGGCCTGCGGGCCCTGCGTCGCCGCGTCGGCATGATCTTCCAGCACTTCAACCTGCTGTCGTCCAAGACGGTCGAGCAGAACGTGGCTTTCCCGCTGAAGCTGGCCGGCCGCGCGCCGGCCGAGATCAAGGCGCGGACGGCCGAGCTGCTGGCGCGGGTGGGCCTGAGCGACCACGCGACGAAGTATCCGGCCCAGCTGTCGGGCGGCCAGAAGCAGCGCGTCGGCATCGCCCGGGCGCTGGCCACGGCGCCGAAGATCCTGCTGTGCGACGAGGCCACCAGCGCGCTCGATCCCGAAACCACCGAACAGATCCTGGCCCTGATCTCCGACCTCAACCGGGAACTGGGCCTGACCATCGTGCTGATCACCCACGAGATGGACGTGGTGCGCCGCGTCTGCGACCGGGTGGCGGTGCTGGAGGGCGGCCGGGTGGTCGAGCAGGGGCCGGTCGAGGAGGTGTTCCTGCATCCGGCCAGCGACACGGCCCGCCGCTTCGTCGGCGAGGTGGAGGAGGCGGCCGAAACCGCCTTGCCGGCCGGGATGCTGGTGCGGCTGACCTTCAAGGGCGAGGCCACCTACAAGCCCGTGCTGGGGGCGGTGGCCCGCGAGACCGGCGTCGACTACTCCATCCTCGGCGGTCGCATCCACAAGCTGCGCGATACGCCCTACGGCCAACTGACCCTGGCGCTGACCGGCGGCGACGTCGAGGCCGCCATCGCCCGCTTCAAGGCCGCCGACGTGCGGGTCGACCGCCTGGAGGGCCGCGCATGAGCCTGTTTTCGAACATCGACTGGACCGACATCGGCCTGGCCAGCCTCGACACCCTGACCATGCTCGGCGGTTCCATGGTCCTGACCGTGATCCTGGGCCTGCCGCTGGGCGTGATCCTGTTCCTGACCGGCAAGGGCCAGATGCTGGAGAACAAGCCCGCGCACACGGCGCTGGGCCTGCTGGTCAACATCCTGCGCTCGGTGCCGTTCGTGATCCTGCTGATCGTGATGATCCCGCTGACGGTGCTGCTGGTCGGCACCTCGCTGGGCGTCGCCGGCGCGATCCCGCCGCTGGTGGTGGGCGCCGCGCCCTTCTACGCCCGCCTGGTCGAGACCGCCCTGCGCGAGGTCGACAAGGGCGTGGTCGAGGCCAGCTTCGCCCTGGGGGCCACGCGCCGGCAGGTGGTGGTCGGCGCGCTGCTGCCCGAAGCGATGCCCGGCATCATCGCCGGGGCGACCGTGACGGCGATCGCGCTGGTGTCCTACACCGCCATGGCCGGCGTGGTCGGGGCCGGCGGTCTTGGCGACCTGGCGATCCGCTTCGGCTACCAGCGCTTCCAGACCGACGTCATGGTGGTCACCGTCGTGCTGCTGCTGATCCTGGTGCAGGTGCTGCAGATGGTCGGCGACGCAGTGGTGCGGAAGGTCTCGCACCGGTGAGCGCCATCGCGATCAGGCCCGCCGTCGACACCGACATCCCGGCCCTGGTCGCGCTGAACGCCGGCGTGCAGGCCCTGCACGCGACCTTCTCGCCCGAGATCTTCAAGCCCGTCGTCGATCCGGTCGAACTGGCGGCCTTCCTGCGGGCGACGCTGGACGGGCCGGCGCATCGCCTGCTGCTGGCGACGGTCGAGGGCGCGGCGGCCGGCTACGCCTGGGGCGAGATCCAGGACCGCGCCGAGACGCCCTTCGCCCTGGCGCGCCGACGGCTCTACCTGCATCATCTGGTGGTAGACCCGGCCTTTCGTCGCCGGGGGATCGCCGCGGCCCTGCTGGCCGCGCTGGAGGGCGAGGCGAGGGCGCTCGGCCTGGAGACCGTCGTCCTCGACGCCTGGGCCGACAACGCCGGCGCCCAGGCCTTCTTCGCCGCCGCCGGCTATGCGCCGCTGAACCTGACGCGGGCCAAGCGCCTGGGGTGAGACCTTGCGTCCTTCGAGGCCCGCTTCGCGGGCGCCTCAGGATGAGGCGTTCAGGGCAAGGCGGTCCTCATCCTGAGGTGCGAGCCGGGAGGCGAGCCTCGAAGGACGCAACGCCTTGCCGGTTTCGGCCCTGAGCGCTTAAGAACCCCGGATGACCGACGAAATCCTCTCCGCCCCGCCGCCCGAGCACTGGGACCAGGCGCTGGCCGACACCCTGCCGGGCCGGACCATCCTGGTGGGCCTGACCTTCCTCGACGCCGGCGGCGAGATCGAGGAGGTCGAGCAGTTCCACGGCGTCATCCTGTCGGCCGATCCGCAGGAAGGCATCCTCGTCGACCTGCTGACCGAGGAGGAGGACGGCGACACCTACCTGCTGCCGCCGCAGACCTCGAACATCAGGTCCGCCCAGCCGGGGACCTACACCCTGGCCAACGGCGAGGTGCTGGAGAACCCCGACTTCGTGTCGAACTGGACGATCCAGGGTCCCGAAGACCCGGCCAACGACGACTGAGGCGGCTCAGGTTCCCAGGCAGCGCCGCACGGTCAGCTCGATCAGGCGGCGCCGTTCCAGCATCGTGCCGACGGCGTCCCGGGCCCCCTCCACGGCGACATCGCCCACCATGTCGTCGTGGCAGATCAGCGCGCGCTGCGTCACGCCCTCGGTCGTCAGGGTGCAGACCCCGCCATAGATCTTGCCAGCATAGTTGCTGGTGGTGCTGGTCGGCATGGACAGGCCGGCGTCGCAGTCGGTGACCCTGGTGGTCAGCTTGTTGAACGTCAGGCCGCTCTGCAGCTCACGGGTCACCTCGTCCAGCTTCTGGCCTTCGGCCCAGTCGAGCGGATAGTCGTATTCGCCGATGCGCACCGACTGCAGGTCCTTGGCGATGCGCATGGGACCTTCCAGGGTCTGGGCGGCGTTGGTCGTCGCCATCGCGAGGAGGCCGGCGAGGGCGCAAAGGGCGGGCGTCTGCATCGGGGCGCTCATGGCTGCAGGGGTTCCTGGCGCAACCTATAGTCAAGCTGTCGGCGCGCCAACCGCGTCCGCGCCCGGGTCCTCTTGCCCGCCTCAGGAAAACTGATTCCGTGCGGGCGGCGTTTTCGCGCAATACCCTCCCGGAATTATCGACTTACCGGAGCCGTTCATGGTCGCCCGCCGCGCCGCCCTCCTCAGCCTCGCCGCCTTCGCCCTGCTGGCCGCCTGCAATCGCCAGCCCGCGCCGTCGGCCGCCGACACCCTGGTGGTCGGCGCCACCGCCGTGCCGCACGCCGAGGTGCTAGAGTTCATCAAGCCGAAGCTGGCGGCCGAAGGCCTGAAGATCGACATCAAGGTGTTCAACGACTACGTCCAGCCCAACGTGCAGCTGGCCGAGCGGCGCCTGGACGCCAACTACTTCCAGACCGGACCCTATCTCGACACCGTCAACGCCGATCGCGGCTGGGGCCTGGTCAAGGCAGCCGGCGTTCACATCGAGCCGCTGGGCGCCTATTCGGCGAAGATCAAGGCCATCGCCGACCTGCCGGCCGGCGCCACGGTGGCCATCCCCAACGAGCCCAGCAACGGCGGCCGCGCCCTGCTGCTGCTCAACAAGAACGGCCTGATCACCCTGAAGGACCCGTCCAACCCGGTCTCGACGCTGAAGGACATCACCGCCAATCCCAAGGGCCTGAAGTTCAAGGAGCTGGAATCGGCGACCCTGCCGCGGGTGCTGAATCAGGTCGACCTGGCGGTGATCAACACCAACTATGCGCTGGACGCCAAGCTCGACCCGGCCAAGGACGCCCTGCTGATCGAGGACAAGACCAGCCCTTACGTGAACTTCCTGGTCACCCGTCCGGACAATGCGTCCGACCCCCGCGTGGCCAAGCTGGCCAAGGCCCTGACCTCGCCCGAGGTGAAGGCGTTCATGGCGGAGAAGTACAAGGGCGCGGTGGTTCCGGCGTTCTGATTTCTTCCTTTCGCTCTCCATTCAGGTCGTCATCCCGGAAAGCGCGCAGCGCTTATCCGGGACCTAGGGGACTGGGCGCGGCGTATTGATCCTCCACCCAAGCGGTCGCCGGCGCTTTGCGGCGACTCCTGGGTCCCGGATCTGCGGTCCGCTATGCGGCCCTTCGTCCGGGATGACGGGTGTTGGATAGAGGGGCGAACGCGCTCTCGACAACTCCAGATTGTTAAGCTCTAATCGCACTCTCGCAGAGGGGCGCGATGGTCAGCGGCAAGTCGTTGAGGGTGTCGGAGGCCGCGCCGCGCGCGCCCAAGGCGGTCGAGCCCGCCAAGGGCGAAAAGCCCGCCCGGCCAGGCAAGGCGGCGCTGGTGGCCGCCCACCATGCCGGTCATCGCGAGCGGCTGAGGGAGCGGGCCAGGGCCGGCGGCCTGGCGGCGCTGCCCGACTACGAACTGCTCGAGCTCTACCTTTTCCGCAGCCTGCCACGCGGCGACGTCAAGCCGCTGGCCAAGGCGCTGCTGGGCCGGTTCGGCTCGTTCGCGGGCGTGCTGGGCGCGACGGTCGAGGAGCTGAAGACCGTTCCCGGCGTCGGCGAGGCGGCGGCGGTGGATCTGAAGATCCTGCACGAGGCCACCCTGCGGGCCGGGCGCGAGGGCATCACCAAGCGGCCGGTGATCTCGTCGTGGACGGCGCTCCTGGGCTATGTGCGCGTCGCCCTGGCCAACGAGTCCCGCGAGCAGTTCCGGGTGCTGTTCCTCGACAAGAAGAACCAGCTGATCGCCGACGAGGTGATGAACCACGGCACGGTCGACCACGCGCCGGTCTATCCGCGCGAGGTGATGCGCCGGGCGCTGGAGCTTTCCAGCTCCAACCTGATCCTGCTGCACAAGCACGTAACGCTGTCACGGTGGTCCACGAGTATTCACGTATTATCTAATTGATTTTATTTGAAAAAATGACTTTTCGCCTCTCTCGCGGTGAGGCACGATGAGGGGCGTCGAATAAGCGCTTAACGAGCTCATTCGCCACCAAACACCGGCACCAGTAGGGGCTCCAACACCCTACTCATCATACGTCGAGACACCCTCATGCCGAGCCTTACGGACGGTGCGATCCGTCGCGCCCTGAAAGAAGTCGCCGAGACGCAAAAGCCAATGGCTCTGGCAGATGGCGAAGGTCGGGGAACTGGGCGGATGATCCTTGTGATCAGGCCGATGCCCACGCGAGTTACCGCCGATTGGATGGCGCAGCAGTGGAGAGCCGGTGCTCGGACCCGCAAGAAGTTCGGCGCCTATCCAGCGATGTCGCTGGCCGACGCGCGCTTGGTCTACGATCGCGACTATTCCCAGGGGATCCAAAAAGGTCGCAGCATAAAGATGCTCGGCGACACCCGAGCTGGAACTGTGGGTGATCTGTTCAGCGGCTACGTCGCAAGTCTCAAAGCAGCGGGAAAGCCTTCATGGGTCGAGGTTGAGCATGGCCTGGGCAAGATCGCCGGCATCCTCGGTCGCCACCGCGCGGCCCGCGACATCGAGCCTGAAGAAGTCGTCAGTGCAATCCGACCGATCTTCGAGCGGGGGTGTCGCTCCATGGCGGATCATACCCGCAGCTACGTCCGCGCAGCGTACAGCTGGGGCTTGAAGTCGGAGCACGATTATAGGACTCGCACACCCCGACGCTTTGGGCTCCTCCATAATCCCGCAGCTGGCATCCCGAGCGAACCCTATGTCCCACAAAGCAGGTGGCTGAGCGAAGCTGAGTTTCGCCAGCTCTACCGCTGGCTCGAGTGTCCCGACACGCCTGTGCATCCGCCCTATACCCGCGCGGTTCGATTGCTGATGCTGACAGGCCAACGTGTCGAGGAGATCGCTAGCCTGCACGTCTCCCAGTGGGATGGCCGGGAAAAAATCATCGACTGGTCAACGACCAAAAACGGCAAGGCTCACGCGATCCCAGTGCCGCAGATCGGGGCTGATTTAATGAGTGCTATCACACCCAATGAGTATGGCTGGTTCTTCCCATCCGCAATGGATCCGATGCGGCCGGTCAGCCACAGCACCCTCTATGCCTTCATTTGGCGCCAGCGTGGGAGGGGCGTGATACCGATGGCGAACAATCGGGATCTACGTCGCACTTGGAAAACGCTGGCAGGAAAAGCCGGTCTCTCAAAAGAGATCCGTGACCGGATTCAGAACCACACGCTGCAGGATATCAGTTCCAAGGCGTATGATCGCTGGAACTACATGCCCGAGAAGAGGGCGGCGATGAAGAAATGGAACGCGTTTATCCTTGGCGTTCTCGGCCAAACGAGGGGCAAGGCGGCGGCCTGATGTAGGCGGTATGTTCCGGGCGCGTTGGTTGCCGCGGTGAATGGCAGGAGGTCGCCCACACTAGCTAGAAGCGCTTCCCGTTGCTCGGCGGCTCGACGGTTCGTCGCGCCTGCCAGCCTGGTCCTCAGCCGCCCCTGCTCGGCCCTCTGCAACGGCCGCTTTCGGCGCCTCCGGGAAACTCCGGGAACGCCCCGGAACGTCTGCGAACAGGTGCGCAAATGCGGACACTCTAGAGAACTATGAGTGGCCGCTTGCGATCTGAACCGCAAGCCATGTGTCGCTGACTCCATAACTTGCGACAGCGTCGTTGGGGTGCAGCCGCATGACGACTGGGCCTGGGAAGGCAGCTACATTGCGTGTGTGAATGCGATCGTCTAGCCGGCCTGTGGCGCTGCCGATATTCCACGGCCGCTACCCGGAACTGCCTACTCAGACGTTCACCAATACAATTCGGCCCGCGCGATTTGTTCGTTCACGTGGGATATGAAACCGCCCGGATGAGCTTTGCACCGGTATAGATAGTAAA
Source organism: Caulobacter sp. 602-2 (assembly GCF_011043625.1). Lineage (GTDB taxonomy): Bacteria > Pseudomonadota > Alphaproteobacteria > Caulobacterales > Caulobacteraceae > Caulobacter. The sequence continues at coordinate 606,018 of NZ_JAAKGT010000002.1, read as the reverse complement.
CGATTTCCTTTTCGAACTCGGAAAATCGAACATTTTCACCCCTTGCGTTTATGGTCGTGGTTCGCAGCATTCGCTCGTGCTCAGGCGTTTCGGCCAGCGCCCAGTTTTCGTCAAAACAAGCGGGAAGATCGTCTTTCCAGCTCATGGGGTCCGTCTCTAGATGATTGATCCGATGTGCGTAGCCCAGCCGCGCTGTAGACGGCTTGCGTACAACCTCGGCTATAGTCTCCATGGTCGCGCGCTCAGTGCAAGGCGCCGCCTAAGAACGGGCAGCTCGCCACACCCACGCATAGCCGCCTGGCTGGTACGCATACACTGACAAGGTAGGCTCTCCTCCTGGCTCAGCTTTCGGCGTTGCGCCAGCACAAGGTGGGCAATGGCGCCGAGGATGAGCCTTCCGCCCTGAACTAAACCTCAGTGAGGCGGCTTGAGTGCGCCAAGGAACTATCGACTCCTGGCGCAACTTCTAGCCTTTCGCCGTTCCCTGAGCGCGGAGTTGCAATGCGTGGACAAAGGCCAAGTCTTGGTCATTGGCGTAGCGGTCGAGGAAGCGACCATGCTGTCTCGCAGAGGCCCTCGTTCAGGACGCGACTGGCTCAATCTTCTTGCGCGCCATTTCTCCCCCAAGTTGCATGGCGACCAATTGCGTGGGATTCAGTGGGCCATGCTGGTCGCCCCCCGCATTATCAGCCAGTCGCAACCTCGACGCCCAAGCGCTGCGGATCGGTTGGAGTGCAAGCCGTGCATTGTCGGGATGGCGGCACTGCAACTGCTGTGCCTAGCGGCCGCCTGGGCGCTGGCCTGCGTCGCCATTATTCCTCTAGTCGTCGTCAGACGTGCAATTTCGTACGCGGCGACAGCCAGCTCGAGCGGCGGGCGTGCTGACGGAGCATAAAGGCGGCCCTCGACCGGTTTTGGTGCGAGAGGTGCATATAGACAGCGGATCGGACAGCTGTCGCCACGATCGGCGTCCGGCTCTTCCATCTCCGCGAAGAGCCGCTGAATGGGTCTGCTAGGGGTGGCTAGCGAACGTTTGCTTCGGTCGCACCGGCCAGCTAGCTCGCGCCAATTGCTTCCGTTGCAATCCTTCCACCGAGCGGACATTCAGTTCGCCGGGCGCAGGGCGGTAACAGCCAGTGGATGTCAGCAAAGCTAATGAATATGTGTCGCCTTTCGTACGACTATACAACCCGGAGACGCGCCTTCGTCAGCTTTTGAACTGCGGCCCGCAGAGTTTATGCGCCGCCGTGTGGACGTGCAGCCATTCTACGAAGATTTAGGTTGTTTGGCCGCTTACCAGCCCAGAAGCTCTCTTCGATAGGCCGCAAACGATGTTACGCCACAGTCAATAAGGTTCTCGACCAAGATGGCGGCGGCGGTCTGGTCCATGGCGCACCTCAGTACGGCGAGCGACGGGCGCGGTCGTCGATTCGGGCCAGTTCGCGCAAGACTTCCCGCGCCGCGGCGGCGGGATGGCGCTCGCCCAGCGCCACGCTGGCGGATCCGTAGTCGCTGCGCACCTGGAGCGTCTGGCCTTGCAGCAGCCAAGCGCCGCGGTAGCGGAGGCCATCGGCCTCGATTGTAAAACTATTCATGGTCGGTCTCCGTGTAGAGGGACAGGCAAGGAAGCGCGCCCGCACAGTGAGGCGGGCGCGCGATCGCAGCGCTAGGCGGGAGCAATGCGCCTAGCGGCGATCTTCCCACCCGCGGCGCGCGGCCTCGGCATGGCCTTCGCTATCGCCGAACCAGCCGCCTTGGCCGCGACCACGGCCGCGCCCGCCGCGGTCTTCATCGTCGTCGCGGTTGCGCGGGCGGGAGGCGCCGCCACGATCTTCCCAGCCCTGGCGAGCCGCTTGGGCGTGGCCTTCGCTGTCGCCAAACCAGCCACCCTGGCCACGACCGCGGCCACCACGATCGTCATCATCGCGGCCGCGAGAACGATAGCCACGATCGTCGTCGTCGCCGGTGAAGCGGCCACGATCATCCCGGTCCCGGTCGTTGCCGCCGCCTCGCGAACGGTAGCCACCGCGATCGTCGTCGTCGCGTTGGCGAGCGGCGCGCGAATGACCTTCGCTGTCACCGAACCAACCCCGGCCACGGCCGCCCCGGTCATCGTCGTCACGGCCACGCGAACGATAGCCGCGATCGTCGTCGTCGCTGGTGAAGCGACCGCGTTCGTCGCGGTCCCGGTCATTGCCGCCTCGCGAACGATAGCCGCGTTCATCATCGTCTCGATCCCGGCCGCGAGAGCTGTAGCCGCTGCCATCGTCGTCGCCGGTGAAGCGGCCGCGCTCGTTACGGTCGCGATCATTACCGCGCGAGCGGTAGCCGCCACGGTCATCATCATCGCGGAACGAGCGGGATTCGCTGCCGCCGCGCGCGGCCCAGCCGCGCCGCGAGGCCTCCGAATGGCCCTCGGAATCGCCGTACCAACCGCGGCCGTCGTCATCGTCGCGTCCGCGCGAGCGATAGCCGCGGTCATCGTCTCGGTCTGGCCCGCCTGACGAGCGGCCTCGATCGTCGCGCGTGAAACGGCCTTGGTCGTCGCGTTCGCGACCGCCTTGTTGTCTGGCCATGGGATCCTCCTGTTGTTGGCCTTGGGAGAGGTTGGAGACTTCGAGCGCCACCAAAGGCGTAGGCCGAAGCCGCCCGCCCTGGGCTTTCAGCGCGTCCTTGCGCTGACGGAGCTGCACGCCCAGCGCCTCGACATCGACGCCGGCCTCGCGCGCCTTAGCGAAGATGCCGTTCTTCGGCTCCTCTTCCTCGGCGACGTGGTGCTTGATCTGCTCGGACAGCACCTTGAACTTGGCGTCGCGGTACGGATCTTCCTGGTCGGCGGCCAACAGGTCGGCGATCAGGAGCTTGGCCCCGTCGTGCTCGACCTGGGCCTCGTTCAGCGGATCCTCGTCGGAGACCGCTTCGCGGCACGCCGGATAGAAGATTTCCTCCTCCAGCCGCGTATGCAGGATCAGCTCCGCGCACGCCTCCTGGATAATGGCTTTCTTTCGAGCGGACCCGGCGTTCTCGAATTCTCGGAACAGGGCCTCGACCTTGCGGTGATCGGCCTTCAACAGGTCGATCGCGTCGGTCGTCGTCACGCCGGCCGTAGTCGCCTTGTCGGCCGTGGCCGACGTGCTCGTCGCCGGGGGCGTGGTTGGAGGGGTCTGGGTCTTCTTGCCGTCGCTTGCAGACGCTTCGGCGCTCGACGCCGAGGCGGCGATCTCATCCTGTTTGGCCATTGAAGGCGCTCCCCGTTTGAGCATGAGACCCGGGATCGCCCTGTTGGTCGGCCAGCGCGCCAGGTCGACGGGGAAAACGGCGGCTCCAGGCCGCCGCTCCTTCCAGTATCAAATGTAATAGATTGAAAACTCTACAATAATTCATCCATCACTTAGGGGCTCAGCAGTGCTTTCCCTCGGCGGAAACGCCGTTCGGACCTTGAAGATTTTTCTGGCCTCGGCCGCGTCAAGGCCGTCGGGGCCTGCTTGGGTGCAGGATTTTTCGCCGTTTTTCTGGATCTTGCCTCCGCCGCCCAGGGGGCGGTGAAGTCGCCGGATACATCGGCCTCGCTCCAGACGGCCGAGCTGTTGGGAGGATGCCGGTTTCTTCTGTTGCAGGCCTCCGAGAGGGGCGCCTCACCCGCGCTACTCCGTTCCTAGAGACGCCGTGGTCCGTGTCGCCGGCGAGGTCGCGCCAGGCTCGCGCGCTCAGGCGATGAAGATCCGAATGTCCGCCTAGGGTCGATCTCGCCCTTGTGCATGCCGGGCCGAAGGCCCGCTTGCTGGAAGGCGCCAACGGCAATGGCAGCAATTGACGCTCTTCGGCGATCCGTAGGGTCAGACCCGAGCGATCGCGTCGAGCAAGATCGAATGCTGGCGGCGTACGATCCGGCCGAAAGCCGCATCGTCTCCCAAGGCGCGCGCCAGCACGATCGCGCCCTGTATTCCGGACACCGCTTCCTCCGCGAGTTGGGCGGCCAGCGCCGGGGCGACTTTGCCGACTTCGAGGCAGTGAGCCAGCGCCGATATCCAGCGCGCAAAGTAGCCTTTCACCTTGGTCGTGAACGCGGAACCGGAGGCGTTGAGACCCAGGCTGCCGACCAGACACACGCGGCGACCGGATCGAAAGTAAGTCGTCACGTCCTCGATCATGGCGGTGATCGTCGCCCCGGGATCACGGGTGTTCTCCAGGGGCGAGAAGATCGTGTCGGCGAACCAGCGATCAATGTCGGCCAGAACAGCCTCCATCATCTCTTCCTTCCCGCCAGGAAAGAAGTTGTAGAGGCTGCCCTTGCCCAGGCCGGTCGCCTTCGAAATCACAGTCAGGCTCGCACCCTCGAAACCGTGCTCGCGAAAAGCTTCCGCCAGCGCCGGCACGGCGCTGGCGCGGTCGGTGAGGGTGCGCTTGCTGCTCATAGATCAAGGTCGCTCAGAGAAGGGTGATCGTCGGGACGACGGCCCAGCGGCCAGCGGAACTTGCGATCCGCCTCGGCGATCGGCATTTCGTTGATGCTGGCATGGCGGTTGGACATCAGGCCGTCTTCGGCAAAGAGCCAGTTTTCGTTTCCGTAGGCGCGGAACCACTGCCCGCCGTCATCGCGATACTCATAGGCGTAGCGCACGGCAATGCGGTTGCCGGTGAACGCCCACAGCTCCTTGATGAGCCTGTACTCGTGCTCCTTGTTCCACTTGCGGGTCAGGAAAGCTTGCGCCTCATCCCGATTGGTCGCGAACTCGACGCGGTTCCGCCAGCGCGTATCGAGCGTGTAGGCCAGGGCGACCTTGGCCGCGTCGCGCGTGTTCCAGCCGTCCTCGGCAAGGCGCACCTTCTGGATCGCGCTCTCTTCGGTGAACGGGGGCAGTGGGGGTCTGGACATAACTTCTCCTGGGCTCATGGGAGCGATTTGAGAAAGCGCCGGCGCCGTGAAAGCCACGGCGGGCACGGCGACGGTGAAACTTCGACGGCGCATTCGAACCGTCCAACCAACTTGTACTGATCGGTACAAGTTGGGCTGGGCGCTGTCAAGCCGGTCCCGTGGGCGCCAGAAGCCGACGGAAGGAATGCTGACGCAGGCGTTGCGGCGCGCGCGGGCCGCCAGCCATCCGGGGGGCGTTGCGAAGCTGGACGTAAGGTGACAATGGCGGCCGCGCCGAGAGCGGGCGCAGAGCTCGGCCAACAAGGCCAGACGTTGAAACTCAGCTAGGGGGGCGAGCAGACCTGGGCGCCGAGCCTGTCCTGCTAGAGGGCGCGCCAAGCCTCGGCGTCAGCGAGCGCGAAGCGCAGGCCCCGATCAGTTCCCGCAAGCCCGACCTGAAATGCCCGCTCCAACCCGGCTTTTGGGCGAGGTTGGAATTAGTTGGCGCCCGATCGCGGGGCGACGCTTTTTCAGCTGTCCCCGGCCGGCCGGCGACCGCGAGCCAGGAGAAGCTTGTAGCCGGTATGGGTCATCCAGCGCGCTCGTCCAAGATGCGTCTCCCAGCACCGGCGTGAGCCCGCCTCGTCCTCTTGCGGGCGCAGACCCAGGATCGTCCGAGCGGCGTCCTTCCAGTCAGCCCCTTCCTCCTCGGCGTCGAGGAGACGCAAGTAGGTGGTCAGGTGCGCCAGATCGTAGTCGGTGAGGTCGTCGGAGCCGACCACTTCGCCGGCGATGTCGTGTTCCAGGTCCAAAGGCGACTTTCGGCTCTCATGGTCGGCGTCAGGCGACGCCAGACAAGACCGTTGGCCGGTCCGATGCAAGCCGCGCCCGTGCTCGACAGGATGTTCGCTGCCGCGAATGCTTCCTTGCGGGGGGGCCTGCTCACCGGGTCGCCATGGCTGACGCATTGAGACAGGACGAAGGTTGGCGGTCGGTCGAAGCCTACCGGCCATTGCTCGACGCCGACGCTTCGGCCTGGGCCTGGGAGTTCGCGCGGCGGGCCACAGCGGCGGACGGCTCGGTTGGCAGGGCCCCGCCCGATCTGTGCTTCGCTGGCGCTGGCCCAGCGTCCAGTCCGGTTCCCGCCGCCATGTGGCGGTTCGAGACCGACCCTTCGATGCCGGTGTTCTTGCACGCCCCGGCGCGAGGCGGCGAGACCGACGCCATCGACATCCGGCGCCTGCCGCTCGCCACCGTCGTGGTCTCCAACGCGGCGGGGACCCACCAGGTCATGGTGGCGGACGGCGTTCGCAGGCTGCGGTTCGCCGTGATCGGCGGGGACGTTCTCGGGGGCGCGATCCGACTGCTCTACCCACTGCCCGCCAAGGGGAAAGGCGGTGCGGGGCTGGACGGCGTGCGACGTCTCCTCGCCTTGCGCGACACAGGGCGTCTGCCGGCCGCCGCGGCCGGGGTGCGGGGTCGGCCGCTCCGCTGGCTTGCGGCCCTGCGCGCCTTCGACGCGCGCCAGAGGGGCGCCAGCCAACGAGAGATCGCCTGTCTGCTGTTCGGCGCCGCGCGGGTGTCCGAAGACTGGACGAGCCAGTCCGCCTACATGCGCATGCGCATCCAGCGGCTGGTGCGGAGCTCGCAGCACTTGGTGGCCGGGGGCTATCGCCGGGTGTTCGGCCTGCTGCCCGCGGGCCCGATCGGCGCTGCGGCGATCACGGTTTGGCGATCGCCGGCCTGGGCCGCCGCGACCTGCCCGTGAGAGGCTGTGGATGGTTTGGCGGCGACCGTAGCCTTTGCACGAGTTGTGAGCCTTTCGACGGCAGTATGTGCAGGAGACCTGCACACTGTTCCCAAGCCTCAGCACAGGCCTCCTTGGCGGGGCGCCAACGCATTTCGGCCAAGCCGGCGGGACGGCGTCAGCCTGTCGGCAAGGCCCGACCTGCGTCTCAATTCTCCGATGTCCAAGACCAGTCTCGCCCTCAGCCTCGCGGTCGGCCGCGACCTGTCATCGTCCGCGGTCGACGCCGGTGATCTGACGCAGCTGGCCTGGGAGTTCCTGCGGCGCAACCCGGGCTACCGCGCCGACTACGCCAGGGCGGCCGCCGGCGGCTCGACGCTGCTTCGACCCTGTTGGGGCCTTGCCGCGCCCGTCGATCCCGAGCGTAGCGCTATCGACGCCGCGCTGTGGTCTTGGGGCGCAGCGGACGCCGTGAGGGGCGGCGCGCGCCCTAGTCTTCCTCCGGCGGGATCATCTTGGGCAGGTTCTCCTCGAGCCAGCGCTCCGTGCTCTGATCCCGCTTGTCCAGATGCTCCTCCAGACTGTCGAATGGGCGCTTGAAGGCCTCGATCAGGATGTTGGGCGTGATCGTGGTCAGCCGGTCGCCGACCCGGTCGTTGAAGCGCCTGTAGGATCCCAGCAGGATCGACGAGGCCTTGTTGTCCATCGCGCGCAGAGCGATGTCGGGGTCGCCCAGCTGCAAGGCGTCCATGATGGCGACCGGATCGCTGTCGGTCGCGTCCGCGAAGCGCCAGATCTTGGCGAGGTCGAGCGGGCCCTCGCCCGCCTCGAAACTGTAGTAGGTCCGACGCTTGAGCCCCATCCTGGCGGCGACCTCAGGCGCGCGCATTCGGCGCAGTCCACGGATCTGCTTCAGAATCGTCGACAAAAGCTGACGCTGACGCGCCAGGTCGTCGGATGCGGCCTCGACCAAAGCTCTACTCTACGCTCTATCTGATGAGAAAGGTCACGAGACTAGTTCGCCGAATGCACAACCTAACGTAAAGTTGACGGCTCGGTCCGGTCTTTTCGCCGGCCACCGTCTGTCTGACGGGGTTCCACGGGCGAATGGCGGCTCTTCCAATGTCGGGTTGCCGACAAACCGCCTTGGGCGTGTGAAAATCCTGCACGAACCGTGCGGCAGTCTCGTTCGCGTAGCGACGCGCCAAGCGCCGAGCTTCCGGTGGAGCCGTCCGCGCCAAGGGTCCGGCCGCACGACAAGGCGTCGTCGGCGGGCTTGCGCCGATGAGCCTGCGCGCAGGGCGGCGTTGCGCGCACAGTCCTCCGGCCACGGAGAATATCGTCCCTTGCCGCCGCCGCGCGACGCCTTCGGTCAAGCGCTCGACGCTCTGCGGCGCCGCCTGCGAAGCGGCGTCGACGCGCCGGGCGCGCCGCTGCCGATCAATCTGATCGCCGCCGAACTGCGCCTGTCGCCTACGCCGGTGCGCGAGGCCCTGTCGCGGCTTGCCGGGGAGGATCTGGTCGAAAAGACCGGACCAGCCTACACGCGCCCGCGCCTCGATGGACGCACCCTGGCCGAGCTCTACGCCTTGCGCCTCCGCTACCTGACCCCAAGCGGCGTCTCCGGCCCGGCCGGGCCCGACCACCGCAGCAAGTCCCTGCGCTATGTCGAGGCTCTGGCCGATGGCGGCCATACGCCCGAATTGGTCGTCGAGGCCCTGTTCGTGGAGCTCGTTCAGGGCGCCGACGACCTCGTCCTGTTGCGCGCGCACCAGCGGTGCGCCGAGCGACTGGCCCCGTTCCAGCCGATCGAGGCCCGGATGTTCCCGGACCGGCGGTCAGAAGCGCTCGGCCTGGTGGCGGCCTATGAAGTCGGCGAGGCCCGGCAGCTGCGCGATCTGGTCCGGCGCTATCACCGCCGTCGGATGGCCGCCTCGGTCGCCATCGTCCGGCTCGCCGACGGCGCGGAGAAATATCGACCGGATATCATTTGAATATCGAAGGGCCGGGGCGCTGGCTTGAGAGGCCGCCAACGAGGCGACGCATCTGCCAGGAGGCACGTCATGACCAGCAAGATCACCCTGCTGCGGTTCGGGTCGGCCAAGCGCCTGACCCAGTCGTCGGACAAGGGCTCGGTCCAGGAGCCGCTGAACCCGGCCTACTACATCCCCGGCACCTGACCGCGGCTTCGCGGTCGACTATGAGCCGGCGCCGGCCTGTCCGGCGCCGGCTTTTTTCATGGCCGGGCGATCGCCGGGCGGCGCCCAGTCGGCCCCGCGAAAATCGAACAGATATCATTTGAATATCGAACCGGCCGAGCGCCCGCTGAACAGGCCGCGACCCCGCGGCTTCAACCAGGACGCATCCCATGATCCGCAAGACTCTGCTGCGGCGGCTGGGCTCGGCCAAGCGCCTGACCCAGTCCATCGACCGCGGCTCGATCAACGAGCCCTTCTCGATGGTCCTCTACCTGCCGGGGACCTGAAACGGCTGCCGGCCCCGCGTTCAGCGGGGCCGGTCTTGGCAGCTTTCCCATCCGGAGACTGACGATGAACCCCAACATGACCCCGCGCTGCATCAAGCTGGGCAGCGCCAAGCGCCTGACCCGAGCCTGCCTCTTGGGCACCTTCCTCGAGCCGCTCAATCCGACCCTCTACTTCAAGCTGGCGGCCTGACGTGCCGGCGTCGGCGTCCCTGGCGCGATCCGGGCGCGCCGCGCCGCTGGCGGCCGGCGTGCATGGCGTCGCCATCGACGACGACGTCGTCCTGCTCGACGAGGGCGCGGACGCCTACTACTGCCTCGCCGCCGCCGCCGGCCTTTTCTCAACCGACGCCGGCGGCGTCGTCCGCGCCGTCCACGACGAGATCGCGCCGCAACTGCAAGCCGCCGGCATGATCGGCCAAGGCGACGAGCCTCGCCGCGCGCCGCCGAGGCTTCCCCGTCGCAGCATCGATCTATGGGCCGGGCCCTTCTGGCCGGGCGGCCGCGCGGCCTTGCGCCTTGTCGGCGCGGGCCTGGCCGCCGAGCGCGACTTTCGGCTGCTGCCCCTGGGGGGATTGCTCGAGCGCGCCCGGCGTCGTCGCCGGCCTGCGCCGTCTCCGCCCGGCCGGCTCGAAGCCGCGTGCGTCGCGTATGCGGCCCTGCGGCCCTGGGCGCCGTTCGGCGGGGCCTGCCTGCAACGCAGCTACATGATGCTGATCTATCTGCGCAGCCTGGGGCTCGACGCCGACTGGGTGATCGGGGTGCGCACCTGGCCCTTCGCCGCGCACTGCTGGCTGCAGGCGGGCGATGTCGCCCTCGACGACGACCATGAGCGCTTGGCGGCCTATACGCCGCTGATGGTGGTCTAGATGCGCGGCTACCTCGTCCTCAACTGGCCGCCCGGCCAACCGGGCGATCTGGCCGGGACGCTCAAGGACGCCCTGCTGGCCGATGGCTGGCGGGTGGCCTATGAGGCGTTCTGCCTCCTGGCGCTCGTGCGGGGCGCTCGCCCGCCGCCGGTACAGGCCCTGCCGGGACAATGCGGGGTCGCCGTGGGCCGCCTGCACGACACCGAGGCGAGCCTGGCCGGACAACCCGCGGCCTTCGACCTCTCGCTGTTGTCGGGCCTGGAGGCGGGCGATGGCGCGACGCTTCTGTCGCGCTGCGCCTGGGGAGCCTATGTCGCCCTGTTCACGGCGCGCGACCGAGCGCCGACGGTGTTTCGTGATCCGCTCGGCGGCCTCGAATGCGTGACCTGGTCGGTCGGACCCGTCACCCTGGTCGGGGACGATCCGCCTGTTTGCGGGCCAGCCGCCCCGCCTGGCCTGGCGATCGACTGGGAGCGGGTGGGCGATCTCCTGGCCGACATCGCCCTGATCAGCGCCCAGCCCTGTCTGACGGGGATCCGGCAGGTCGGGGCAGGCCAGCTGTGGTCGTGCGCGGACGGCGGCCGCCGCGCGGTCTGGACGCCTGGAGACCACGCGTGGCGATCGGGCGGCGTCGACGTCGAGGAGGCTCAGGAGCGGCTCGCGCGCTGCGTCGACGGATGCGTCAGGACCCTGGCCGTGGGGCGGCGGGCGATCGTCGCCGAGGTCTCCGGCGGTTTCGACTCTTCGCTCGTGGCCCTGCACCTGGCGCGTGCAAAGGCCCCGATCGCGGCCCTGACCAACCTCCATTGGCCGCACGCGGCGGGCGACGAGCGCGATTATGCGCGGGCCGTCGCCGACCGCATCGGCCAGCCCCTGACCTCCGTGGCGCGGGGCGATCTGCGCTTCGATCCGGCTGATTTCGAGTTGCGTGGTCAGGCTCTGCGACCGCCGTTCAGCGCCCAGGACGCCGAGTACGACCGGGACATGGCCGGGCGGCTCTCGGCCCTGCAGGCCGACGCCCTGTTCACCGGCCACGGCGGCGACGTGGTGTTCTACCAGATGCCGGAAGCGGCGCTGGCGCGAGACCTGGTCGGCGGCGGGGCCTGCCTCGTCGGGCGAGCCAGGGGGCTCGGCGTCCTGGCCCAGCGGCTGCGCAGCAATGTCGGCCTGGTGCTCATCGAGGCCTTCGGTCCGCGAGGACGCCGCCCGCCGGGTCTTGCAGCGCCGCGCTATCTGACGCGTCGCACCGCGCGAACGGCCCATCCCTGGCTTGCCGACCTCAAGGGCGTCGGCGGGGCCAAGCGCGTTCAGATCCGGGCCCTGGTCAACACGCTGATGATGCAGGGCGATAGTCGCCGCGGCGATGTCGCCGAGGTGGTCAACCCGCTGCTCAGCCAGCCCCTGGTCGAGCTGTGCCTCTCCCTGCCGGCCTCCCTGCTGGCGATCGGCGACCATGACCGCCCGCTGGCGCGGGCGGCCTTCGCCGACATGCTGCCCGCCGCGCTGCGGACGCGCCGCGGCAAGGGCGACGTCACCGCCGTCTTCGCCCGCAGCCTGGCCGCGAGCGCGGACCTGCTGCGCCCCTGGTTGCTGCAAGGCCGGCTGGTCGAGCAGGGCCTTGTCGACCCTGCCCGCCTGGCGCCGATGCTCGAGCCCGACGAACTGATCTGGCGCGATCACACCGGCGAGATCATGCGCGCCGTCGTGGTCGAGGCGTGGGTTCGGACGTGGGCGGCGCGGCTGGCCGGCGAGGGTCAGGGCGCGGCTGTCGCGCCCGCGCCCTTGGGAGCGGGCGCCAGCTGATCGGCGAGGAAGGCCAGGGCGCGAGCGTAGAGATCACGCAGGTTGGCGCTCACCGCCATCTGGTGGCCCTCGGCCAGATAGGTCAGGAGCAGGGCGTCCTTGCGCTGGCGGTAAAGGCTGTTGAACATCGCCCGTCCCCCGATGGGGTCGCCATCGAAGTCGGCTGTAATGATCAGCACCGGGGCGGTGATCCTGTCGGCCCGCAGGATCGGGCTGTTGCGGAGGTATTTGTCCGGGTCCTTCCAGGGCGGCGCGCCCATCCGCGCCTGGCCGGTCTCCAGCCAGCCCATGGCGTTGTTCACCTCCCAGCCCGATCCGCCGGTGACGCCATGACCAAGCGCTCCGCGCCCGTAGGCGGCGAACAGGTCGGGGGACGCGGCGGCTGCGATCACCGCCTTGAAGCGCGGGCTCTGGGTCGCCGCCGCCAGCACCCCATAGGCGCCGTAGCTATGGCCCCACAGCGCCATCTTGTCGGTGTCCACCGGCGCGCCGGACGCCTTCACCGCCTCGACGGCTCGCAGGATGTCCTCGGCCTGGCCTTCGATCGGCTCGCGACGCCGGTCGAGCGGCAGGCTCGGCACGAGAACCGCGTAGCCCGCGCCCGCCAGCAGGTGGGGATTGGGATACTCATAGCCGTTGGGTGGCGAGAGGCCCTGGGCGCTGGACGGTCCGACATGGCCGGGATAGGCGGCCACGATCAGCGCCGCGGGCGCGCCGGCCGCCTGGTGCGGCGGCAGATAGAGCCAGCTCGTCACCGGGCGTCCGTCCGGACCCGGGTGAAGGATGGGGCGGGACAGGGCCGGGTCCACGGCCGCCAGATGGCCGTTGAGCGTCAGCACGACGCGCGGCGGCCCCGCGGGCGTGCGCAATAGCAGCGTGTCCACGCCGCGCGCGTCTGTGCGCCGGCTGACGGCCAGGTCCGGCCGGCTCGCCGCCAGCAGGGTTTCGGCCTTGGGAATGGCCACGCCCGGGCCAGGCGAGGTCGCCTCCAGGCCTGTGATCGCGACCGTGTCGTGGGCGCTGGTCTTGCCCAGCAGCAGGCGGGCCGGCGGCGGCTTGTCGTTGACGATCATCCGCTCGCCGCCGGAGGCGCCAAGATTGAGCGCCGGCGCGCCGTCCAGCCTGGCCATCAAGGCCCCGTCCGGGGCGACCCGCCAGCTGCTGCTTCCATCGGTGAAGACCGCCCCCTCGTCGTCGGCGGCCGCCAGCCGCGCTCCGGTCGGCAGCTGTCCGGTCAGGCGAACGGGGCCGGCGGCGGCGAGGCGATACCAGTCGCGCCGGCCTGAAGCCCCCGCGCCGGTCGCGCTGGCCTGGATGATCGGATCCTGGCCGATCCATTGGCCGTGGGCGATGCGCATGCCGTGGATATTGGCCCCGACCGCGCTCGACAGTCCCGGCGTCTCGATGGCGCGAGCGCGTCTGGGCCCAGGCTCGATCCGCCAGTAGGCCGCCGCGCCCCAGTCGGCCGGATCGGCCTTGGCGAACACCAGCAAGCTTTGGCTGTCGGACGACCAGGACAAAAGGTCGAGGGCCGCCTCGTGACGGGGCAGCGGCCACCAGGCGCCGCCGTCGGTCAACTCGATGACGGCGAGCCGATGGCGCCGGAACGGCTCGGCCTGGCCGGCCGGCGGCGTGGGATCGGGCTGCATGGCCTCGGCCGCCAGCAGCACGGCCAGGCGCCGATGGTCGGGCGAGAGCTGCAGGTCGAAGGCGTCGGCCACGAGCAGAGGCTCGTGGGCGCCCGACGCGACATCGATCCGAACCACCCGGCGGGCCGGCGGCGAGGCCCCGACGCCCAGGTAGCGCCCGCTGCCCACGGCCGCCAGGCTGCCCTGGCCGCTGGCGGCCCGCGCCCATTGCATCTTCAGCCGCTCGCGCAGCTGCCAGCCGTAGTTGGGCGCGAAGCCGAGCTGGTCGGGATCGCGGGCGATGGCCGCGACCGTGGTCTCGTCGATCCATTGCACCGTCGCGCCGAAGAGGTTGTCGAGCGGCGCAAGGCCCGTCCAGGTCGCGGCCCCCGTGGCCAGGGTGACGAAGCCGAGCTCCTGGTCTTTGCCGCGCACCCGGGTGACGGCCATCATCTCGCCCGACGGCGAGTAGGGGCCGGCGAGATATCCGTAGCCATCGTCGGGAAACAGGCGGCGAGGCCGGCCGTTGGGGGTCTCGACCACGTCGAGGCGGCTGATCGTGCGGTCGGCGAACTCCGCAAGCTCGTAGCGCGCGATGGTCTGGTAGGGGGCGGTCGACTGCATGACCAGCCAGCGTCCGGACGGCGACAGCGTCACGGGTCCGAGGCGCTGGCGATCGAGCAGGTCGTCGATGGTGAAGGGGCGGGCCTGGACGGCGCCGGCCAACAGGCAGGCGCAGACAAGCAGGCGCGGCGCGAGGCGGCGCATGGGCGGTCTCCGGATCGGGAAGGAAAGAGGGGCGCGGTTTTTCCGCGCCCCCGCGGGATCACCAGGCCTTGGTCAGCTGCAGGCTGACGACGCGGCCGATCGGGTTGGCGTTGGTGGCGTCGTAGCCGATGCCGAGCGCCGAATCGTAGAACGGCGGGTCCTCGTCGGTGAGGTTGGCGAGGTTCAGCCCGACCGTCAGACCGGCCAGGCGTCCGCCTTGCGCTGCGTAGGTCAGGTTGAGGTCCGCCGTGGTCCACGGCGCGACCCGCTTGCCGGCGGTGTCTCGCAGGTCGCCGACATGGTTCAGCGACAGGGTCGTGGTCAGCGCCCTGTGCGTCCAGGCCGCGCTGGCGCGAAGCCGCAGATCGGCCGGCGATCCGACCTGTCCGGCCAGGTCCACGGCCCTGGAGGTCGGCGTGACCTTGCGTTTGTAGTCGACCAGCCAGGAGGCCGAACCGCTGAACACCAGCGGGTCCTCGCCGATCCGTGTCGCGTACTGGCCCGCGACATCCACGCCCCGGACCAGAACCTCGCCGGTGTTGACCCAGCGCGCGTCGACGATCGCGCCATAGGCGGCGGTGGGGAAGACGCCCTGGGCATAGGAGTTGGGCGCGTCGATCATCGACTGGATCAGCGCGTAGTCGGCGCTGTTGGCGGCCGGCGACACGAAGGCGCGGAACGGCGCGAACTCCGGCGCCGACAGCACCGTCAGCAGGTTCTCCCGTCCCGGCTGGCCGATGCGGTTCTCAAAGCGGGTCTCATAGACGGTCAGCGAGGTCTTCAGCCCGCCCCAGGCGGCCGGCGCCAGATCCAGGGTGACGGCCGCGGACTTGGCGGTTTCGGGTTTCAGATCCTTGTTGCCGCCGTACATCAGCATCGAGATCACCGAGGCCGGGCCGTTGGGCAGGATGGTCGGGGCGAAGATCGCCGGGTCGTTCATCTCGGTCAGGGCCGGCGCCCGGAAAGACGTGCCGTAGCTGGCCTTGACCGTGGCGCCGGCGACCGGGCTCCAGATCAGCCCGACCTTGGGGTCGGTGCTCTTGACCTCGCCGCCGTAGTCCTCGCGCCGGACGGCCGCCGAAAGCTCCAGGCGCTCCAGGCCCGCCCGGCGATTGGCCGCGCCGAAGATCGGCGCGCGCACCTCGGCGAAGGCGGCGTTCACCGAGCGGCTCATGTCCTTGTAGGCGTTGGGACTGGCTCTGGTCCCCGAGGTGAAGGTCTCACCGCCGCTGCGCAGGCCCTCGGTGCGGGTCTGGACCCCGACCGCCAGGGCCAGCGGTCCGGCCGGCAGCTCGATGATCGTCCCGTCGAGCTTGAGGTTCAGCGATCTGGTCTCGCCGCGAGTCTTGCGCCGGCTCCAGCCGCTGGTGACGAAGTCCAGGATCGGGCGCGCGTTGGCGCCCTGGCCGATGAACGGATTGAAGTAGCCGTCCGCCGAGGTGCGAAAGCTGGTGGCCGGATCGTCGGCTACCCGCCCCGTGGCCTCATTGAGCCGGCCCGAATGCAAGAGGCCGCTGCTCATCAGGTCGAGCAGCTCCACGCCATAGGCGCCGTAGGCGTCCAGCCGCCAGCCGCGCGGCAGGCGGGCCTGGCCGCCCAGCGAGAAGCCCAGGGTGTCGGCCGTACCGACGTCGCGCGAGCCGCCCAGCTCGCGCTGGAACGAATAGGCGATGGTCTCCGTACCGGCCCCGGTCGGCGAGACATAATAGGGATTGGCCGGGGTGACGACGATCGAGGCGTACTGCGCCGAGCCGCGGCCGTTGAACTGGCGGCGACTGGCCCGGGCCTCGCCGGAGAATTCGATGCTCGGCGTCACGTCCTGGGCGAAGCTCAGATAGAGCGCGTCGCGCCGCTGGCGCGACATCAGGTCGTAGCTGGCCAGGAAGTTCTCGAGATTGACCTGGCCCGCCAGGAAGCTTGCGGGCGTCAGGGCCGCGCCGTCCTGCCCGGCCGCAATGGCGTAGGCCGGAACGCCGCCGCGCAGGATGTTGCCGGGGCTGGCGTAGTAGCGGCGGTGGTCGCTGCCGCCCAGGGAGCGAAGGTCGGCGTCGCCGGCGACCCGCCGGTCGCGCCCCGCCAGCCGGTCGCGCAGGCTGTGCTCGTAGGAGGCCATGGCGTGGCCGCTGTCCCAGCTCTTGCCGAAGCTGTGGCCGAACTGGAACTGCGTGGCCCCGCCGCGCGTCGGCGCGGCCCCCATGATCCGGGTCTCCGCGCCGTCGAACCGGTCGCGCAGCACGATGTTGACCACCCCGCCGACGGCGTCGGAGCCATAGAGGGCCGAGGCGCCGTCGAGCAGCACCTCGATCCGCGCCACCGCGCTCATCGGGATCGAGGAAACGTCTGCGAAGTCGCCGCGCAGGCCCGTGCCGGCCAGCCGCCGGCCATTGACCAGCACGAGCGTGGCGTCCGCGCCCAGGCCGCGCAGATTGACGCCGCTGGCCTCGCTGGCGTTGGTGCCGAGCGGATCAGCGCCGGTGCGCAGGGTCTGCTCGGTGGCCGTGCCGCCGAAGTTCTGCGGCAGGGCGGCCAGGGCCTCGGCGACCGTGGCGCGGCCCTCGCGGTCGAGCTGCGCGCGGTCGAGCACGACGACGGGGGACGGCCCGTCCTTGACCCCGCGGATGTGGCTGCCGACGACGATCTCGGAAAGCTCGGTCGGCGCCTCGGCAGGCGGGACGGGCGCGGCCGCTGGATCGGCGCTGGCCGCGTCGAGCGGCGCGGTGGCCGCCGGCAGGACCCGGCCGTCGCGGCCGCTGAGGATCAGCACCTTGACCCCGGCGCGACGGACCTCCAGCCCCGAGCCCGCCACCAGGCGGTTGAGCGCCTCCTCGGCCGTCATCCGGCCGCTCAAGGCCGGCGCCTGGCGGCCCGCCACCATCTGGCTGGTGAACATGATCTGCACGCCGGTCTGCTGGGCGAGCTTGAACAGCGACGCGCCCATCGGGCCGGACGGGATGCTGATGTCGACCTCGCGCGCGGCGCTGCTCTGCGCGGCGAGCGCCGGTGTGGCGACGCTCAGGGCCGCCAGGCTGGCGCCCAGGCCGAAGCGACGAAACAAACCACTCATTCCATTCCCCCGGGCGTCCCCGGCAGCCGGATTGGCTGGCTTATGTCAGGACGCCTGGCGGGAGAGACACGCCAGGGTCGTCTCGACCCTACCTCGAGGCGAGAAATTTTTCAGCCTGCGGAAGGTCCTTGAGGGCCGACAGCCCTGGCAGCTTGGGATGGAGGCGTGTCGCCGTGGGGGGGCGGGACCCGCGGGCGCTGGTCTGCGCCTAGCCGGCCTGGCGCGACAGCCGCGTCACGCCGCCGTCCTGGCGGGTGGCGCGAAGGCCCAGCAGCATGGTCACGCCCTCGACGAAGGCCTCGGTGTCGCCGGCGTCGAACACGCCGTTGACCCGCTGCGTCGCCGGCGCGTCGGGGGACAGCTCGATGCGGCGTCGGCTGTAGCGGTTGACCTCCGCCACCGCCTCGGCCAGGGGCGCATCGCGGAAGATCAGCCGGCCGTTGGTCCAGCCCGTGGCCGCGGCGACGTCGACGCTGCGGACCGGCGTCGTCGCCCTGGGCGTCACCGCCAGCCTCTGGCCGGCCGACAGCACGACCGGCGGCGCCTTCGATCTTGTCTTGCTGACCTCCACCCGGCCCTCGGCCAGGGTGACGTCGACCTCGTCGGCCTTCCTGTAGACCTCGAAGCGCGTGCCGGTCGCCAGCACGGCGGTGTCGCCGGCCTTCACCACGAAGGGCCGGCCCCTGTCGTGGGCGACCGAGAACAGCGCCTGGCCCTTGTCGAGGACCAGGTCGCGGCGATCCTTGGAGTACCTGACGCGCACCTGGCTTTGCGTGTTGAGCGCGACGCTGGATCCATCCTCCAGGCTGATCGCCCGCCGCTCGCCCAGCGCCGTGCGGTAGGTCTGCTCGCCGGGATGCACGAACACGAAACTGGCGGCGACGGCGGCCATGATCGCGCCGGCGCCGAGGCTCAAGGTCACGACCCTGCGCGAGCGGACTTGCGCCTCGCGCGGACGCTCGAGGGCCTGGCTGGCCAGCGCCTGCAGCCTTGGATCGTCGGCCAGGGCGCGGGTGGCGGTGGTCAGGCCCTCGATGCGGCTGTAGGCGGCGTCGTTCAGCGTCTGCGAGCGCCAGTCGAAGAAGCGGGCCAGCTCGTCGTTGCCGACGCGCCCGGCGCTCAGCTTGGCGTACCAGGCGGCGGCCTCCTCGTCGGCCCTCTGCGCCTTGGTCCTGTCGTCGATCATGACGTCGACCCTAACCCCGCATCAACTCGGCGCACTTGGCGATGGCCAGGCTCATGCGCTTTTCCACCGCCTTCACCGAGATGCCGCGCAGCTGCGCGATCTCTCGATAGCTTAGCCCTTTAACGTGGCTGAGCACGAATACATCGCGCAACTTCGGCGTCAGCGCCATAATCATCTGCACGAAGAAGGCCGCTTCGTCCTGGCTGGGCGGGGCCGGCGCCCGCTCGAACACCGGGTCGCGAGGATCGACCAGGACCTCCCGGCTGGCTTTCCGAAACCGGTTCGAGGCCAGGTTCATCGCGATCTTCAAGAGCAGGGCTCGCGGGTGGCGGACGGTCTCGTAAGGGACCGTCCGCGCGCGCAGGAAGGTCTCCTGGGCGATGTCGGCCGCGGCCGTCGGGCCGTAGCGCCGGGTCAGGGCGTCGAGGAGCCAGCTTTCGTGACGCAGGAAGGCGTCAGCCAGCGGGCTGGGCGCGGCGGGCGGGGCGATGAGGGGGCCGTCGAGGGGAGGCATGGGCCGGGGTCCGGAGCGTACGGTACGGCCTGAATCGTAGCGAAATACGGAAAAACTGCATACGCGAATTTTCCGTATATCTGACGTGCCGATCAACGATCGATCGGTCCCGCATGGCGAGCACAATATTCGATCCCGGCCATGCTGAACTGGTCGCTATGCTCAAAGCCACCAGGCTTGAACGAGGCATGACGCAAGCCGCTGTTGGCGAGAGAGTTGGGAAAAGCCAGAGCTTTATTTCACTGATCGAGCGCGGCCAGCGGCGTGTCGATGTCATTGAATTCATTGCGCTTGGTAGAGCAATGGGGGTGGACGTCGAGCAACTCTTCTCCCGTGTAGCGTCAGAGCACTCGAGGGAAGCAGGTTAGCGCAGAGCCATTAATACGGAAAAAATGCCTATGGCAATTTTCCATATAGCTGGGGTGCCGGTTCAACAGCCGGCTAACCCATGCCAAAGACGATCTTCGACGGTGCACATGCCGATTTGGTGCAGGTATTGGTTGAAGCGCGGAAGAGGTCTGGCCTTACACAGACTGAGGTCGCAGAGCTTGTCGGCAAGGACCAAACATTCATTTCTCTGATTGAACGATCGCAGCGACGCGTCGATGTTCTGGAATTCATCGTCCTAGCGCGCGCCATGAAGCAAGATCCCGCGACTCTCTTCGGGGTCTTGCTATCGAAGGTTCCAGCACGTATTCGGATCTGATCTTCGAGACGGCTTTCTATGGCGTCTCGCGCGCAAGCGCGCGACCGCGCTCTACGGCGCCGGCTACGCCGCCGCCGCCGAGCCCGCTTCGCGGTCTCGGCCCTACGGGTGACATGGCGTAACAGCGGTCCGGAAGCGGACTCGTTGTGAGAGACTGGCTCCGGATCAACCGGAGGGCCCGCTGTGCAGAAGCAATCGTATGTAGGTCTGGACGTCTCGCTGGCCGAGACGAGCATTTGCGTGATCGACGAGACGGGTGCCAGGCTCTTCGAGGGCAAGGTGGTCACCGATAGCGCGGCGATCGCCGCCGCCGTCCGCCGGCATGTCGTCGGTCAGGTGGTGCGCGTGGGCTTGGAGACGGGAACGACGGCTGGGTGGCTCTGGCGAGAGCTGATAGCCTTGGGCTTGCCCGCAGTCTGCCTCGACACGCGCCACGCCCACCGCGCGCTCTCCCTTCGCGTCCAGAAGACCGACAAGAACGATGCACGCGGCCTGGCCGAGCTGGTACGCCTGGGCTGGTATCGGGAGGCCAAGGTGCGCAGCGTCGATGCGCAGTTCGTCCGGTCGCTCCTGATGGCGCGGCGTCAGCTGCTGGCCATCAAGCGGAACCTCGCCAACCAGCTGCGCAACGTGCTCAAAACCTTCGGCCTGACGCGGACGTCGACCGCAGGCCGGGGCTGGCTCGCCAAGGTGCGCGCCATCGTCGCTGAGACGGCGTGGGTCGCTCCCGTCGTGGAACCCATGCTGAAGATCTGCGCCGAGCTGGACGTCCAACTGGCGGCATTGAACAAGCAACTGCTGATCCTGGCGCGGGAAGATCCCGACGTGCGCCGGATGATGACTGTGCCCGGGATCGGCGCACTCACTGGCCTGGCGTACAAGGCGGCGATCGACGATCCATCCAGGTTCACCAGCTCGAGTTCGGCCGGGCCCTATCTTGGTCTGGTGCCGAAGGTCCATCAGTCCGGAGAGACCGAATGGACTGGGCGCATCAGCAAGACCGGCGACGAGCTGGCGCGAACCTACCTCTACGAAGCCGCGGGCGTGTTGCTCTTCAAGGTCTCGCGCTGGTCGGCGTTGCGGGCCTGGGGAATCCGCCTCGTCCAGCGCATCGGACTGAAGCGGGCCAAGGTCGCCGTGGCACGCAAGCTCGCGGTTCTCCTGCACGCGCTTTGGACCGACGGCACCGAGTTCGAATGGCGAGTGGCTCAAGCATGAGGCCCTGAACGCCAGCAATCACTCCGGCGACGGAGATCGCACTGCCGGGACGACGGGCCGGACGACCACGTAGCTTTCGACGCGACGCAGATCGCGCGGCTTACAAGGTGGCGCCTCCCTCCGAACAACCCATGCTGAGGCGGCATGTCCGACCTCGAAGAGAACCATGAGCCCGGTGGTCGAGACCCACGCCGAGAATACGTTGCGAGATCTGCTCCGCGTGCGGGGCGGACGACGCGGCGCTGGGCGGATGACTTCGTAGCGATCGTTGCGACCTGGCGAGCCAGAGCCGCGAGGGTGACATTCGAAGCATCCGTCCAGATTGCGGAGCCCGATTAGCCTCACCGCCATCGCCGCAGTTCAAGCATCTACCGCCGCACGGTCACCCCAAGGCTGACCGCCCTGGGGCTGTCGCCATCGATCCTACGCCCGGCGACAAAATCGAAGTCGAAGCGGCCGCCAGCGGGGTTCCAACGCAACCCCAATTGACCGCCGGGGCGGCTGCCGCCTCGGCGGAAGCTCTCTGCCATGAGGGTCAAGTCGCGGGTCAGACTCAGCTCGGCCTGGGCGCCGTAGAAGGCCGCGTCGCGCCGGGCGGCGACGCGGCTGTAGCTCCAGCCGGCGTTGAGATTGATGCGCAACCGTTGCCCGACCGGGATCGTCAGCGGGACGATCAGGCCAGCGGTCTCCAGCCGCCCGGCGCGCACGCTGTAGGCCGCCGAGCCAGCCAGTCCGAGGCCCAGGCCCTTCTCCTCGGGCAGTAGGTTCAGCTTCAGGGCCGGCCCGGCCAGGGTGTCCGACGCGCCATCGGCGGTCCAGGCATGCTGAATGCCCGCGCCCAGTTCCAGCCGAGGCCAGGCCTTGCGGGTGCAAGCCGGCGACAGGTTCACAAGACCCTGACGCGGCGAGAACCGTGTGGTCCAAGCCTCCAGGTGGCAGACGCCCGGCGTTTCGACGGTTGCGTCATCGACGACGTGCTCGTTGCCTGACGCCCAGGCCACGGGTGCGATGAAGAGGCTGGACGCGAGGATGGCCGCGCCCAGGAAGGTCTTCACGATCATGGTTCGCCCCCTTGGCGAGATGCTAGGTCGGGTCTTCCAGCGAGAAGCGGTCGACGCCTTCGTCGTATGAGAAGGCCTCGGCATAGCGGCCCCAGTTGGTCACCGACCGCAGGGTTTGGTCGGCGTAGTCGGGAGACATGAAGTCCTCCAACTCGTCGCGGAACCGGCTGGCGGGGGCGGCATGACTGGGCCGGTCGTCCAACACCCGGCGGATGTGGGCGGCCAGCGGCACGTGGGTCAGCAGTTGCTGGGCGAAGATCTGCTTGCGCGCGTCGACATCGGCCTCGGCGTAGCGGCGGGCCGTGGCGGTCAGCACGAGGTCACCCTCGCGCAGCTCGGCCAGCCGCAGCAGCTGCAGGGTCTCGGCGATGGGGAACAGCTCGTCGGCCTCATACTGCAGGTCCGAAGCCAGGTCCGACATCGGTGCGCGACCGTCGAAGGGCGCGGCATGCAGGGCCTCGATCAGGCCGGCCATGACGTTGGTCGAGACGCGCGGCAGCTCCATCGACAGGCCCGTGCCCGGGAATACGCCATCGCGCGCGGCGGTGGCCGGCGGCAGCTCGCGGCGGGTCATCTGGGCGTAGATCCGCTCGACCAGTTCGCGGAAGGCCGGGTCCTGGCGGTTGCGCGGCTGGGGCAAGTCGACCTTGATCGTCGATACCACCCGGCCCGGATTGGACGAGAACACCAGGATGCGGTCGCACATCAGCACGGCCTCCTCGATGTTGTGGGTGACCATCAGGATCGCCTTAATCGGCATCCGGCCTTCGCTCCACAGGTCGAGCAGGTCGGTGCGCAGGGTCTCGGCGGTCAGCACGTCCAGGGCCGAGAACGGCTCGTCCATCAGCAGGATCGACGGATCGACCACCAGGGCGCGAGCCAGGCCCACGCGCTGGCGCATGCCGCCCGACAGCTCCTTCGGGTAGGCGTTCTCGAAGCCGTCGAGGCCAATCAGGTCGATGGCGGCGAGAGCCCGGCGGCGGCGCTCGTCAGGGCGCACGCCCTTGGCCTCCAGCCCGACCTCGACGTTCTGCTGCACGGTCAGCCAGGGGAAGAGCGCGAAGCTCTGGAACACCATGCTGACGCTGGTGGGGCCGCCCTCGCGCGGCGGGAAGGTGATCTCGCCGGCGGTCGGCTTGATCAGGCCGGCGATGGAGCGCAGCAAGGTCGACTTGCCCGAGCCCGAACGGCCCAGCAGGCCAACGATCTCGTTCTCGTTCAGGGTCAGGTCGACATTGTCGAGCACCAGCAGGTTGGCGCCCTCGGCCTTGCCGTACAGGTGGCGCACGGCTTTGGCTTCGACCAGCGGCGCTTGGATCGGGGTCATGCAGGTCATGGGACGTTCTCCCTTAAGCCAGACGGAGGCGGCGTTCGGCGAAGCGGTACATCGGCCGCCACAGCACGCGATTGAAGGCGATGACGAAGACGGACATGACGGCCACGCCCAGGGCGACGCGGGCGCTGTCGCCAGCCGCGGTGGCCTTGGCGATGTAGCTGCCCAGGCCGGCGGCCTCGAGGTGCTCATGGCCCCAGCTGACCGCCTCGGCGACGATGCTGGCGTTCCACGATCCGCCGGAGGCGGTCAGGGCGCCGGTCACGTAGTAGGGGAAGATCCCGGGGATCGCGACCTGCCGCCACCACTGCCAGCCCTTGAGGCCGAACATGCCGGCGGCTTCCTTCAGGTCGCTGGGGATGGCGCTGGCCCCAGCGATGACGTTGAACAGGATGTACCACTGGGTCCCGAACACCATCAGCGGCGACAGCCAGATGTTGGGGTTCAGGCGCAGGGCGACGATCGCCGCCACCGCGAACGGGAACAGCACATTGGCCGGGAACGCTGCCAGGAACTGGGCGATCGGCTGCAAGCGCTCGGCCCACTTCGGGCGCAGGCCGATCCAGACGCCGATCGGAACCCAGATCAGGGTAGCCAGGGCGATCAGCACTACCACTCGGACAAGCGTGGCCAGCCCTAGCAGCGAGACTTGGCCCAGGTCAGCCAGAGTCAGGCGCACGCTGAGGAACGACCACAGCAGCCAGGCACCGCCGATGACGGTGAGCCCAACGAGGGCCAGCCACACGGTGTCCAGGATCCGGCCCAGCGCCGGGGGCGGCCCGGGCAGGCGAAGGGCGGGCAGGCGGACCGGCGAACGCAGGCCGGAGGCCGCGCGCGACAGACCGACCAGCGGGCGGCTCAGCGATCGGGTCCAGGCCGCGCGGCGCAGCAGGTCATAGAGCCACGAAGCCGGACGCTGCTGGCTGGCGGTCTGCTCGAAGCGGAACTTGTCGGCCCAGGCCACGACCGGCCGGAAGACCAGCTGGTCGTACAGCACGATGACCACGGCCATGGCTCCGACGCCGATGGCGACGGCCCTCATGTCCTGGCGCGCTATGGCGACCGACAGCCACGAGCCGATGCCGGGCAGGGTGACGGTGGTGTCGCCCACGGTGATGGCCTCGGACGCCACGACGAAGAACCAGCCGCCCGACATCGACATCATCACGTTCCAGACCAGGCTGGGCGTGGCGAACGGCAGCTCTAGCCGCGTGAAGCGCCGCCAGGGCGAGAAGCCGAACTGGCGGCTGACCTCGTCCAGGTCGGCCGGCAGGGTGCGCAGCGACTGGTAGAAGCTGAAGGCCATGTTCCAGGCCTGGCTGGTGAAGATCGCGAAGATCGCCGCGCACTCCACGCCCAACTGGCGGCCGGGAAACAGGCCCATAAAGAAGGTGACCGTGAAGGTCAGGAAGCCCAGCACCGGCACGGACTGCAGAATGTCCAGCGCGGGCACGATCAGCAGCTCGGCCTTGCGGCTCTTGGCGGCCAGGGTGGCGACCGCGAACGTGAAGACCAGCGAGGCGCCCAGCGCCAGGAACATGCGCAGCGTTGTACGCAGGGCGTATTCGGGCAGGCGGGCGGGGTCCAGCGTGACCGGGGCGGCGTGCAGGGCCGCCAGGGGCTGGCTCATGTCCTCAGCGCCACGCACCACCAGGATGGCGCAGGCGGCGAGCAACAGGAACGCGACGAGATCCGCCCACGAAGGGACGGCTCCAGCGTTGCGAAAACGCGCGAACGGGCGCGCGGCCTTGGGATCTCCTGAGAGGAAGACCATGGGGCTTCACCTTGTGACTGTGGCCGCGATCGGCCATCAGCAAGGAGCCCGTTAAACCCCTAGCGTGACGCCTTTCGCGGCGTGATGGATCGACTGTTACTGTCGCTAGGCATGGGTTTTCGGTTTCCGTTGGTGGCACCGTCCGCTGCGTTGCAGCATCAAGCGCGGCGGCGGGATGCGCCTCTCCAAGGAGCTTGTCAAGCGCGCTCGAAGGGGCCGGCGAATTGTCGCAAACGAAGTACGCGCGCTACGGGAATTGGGGCATCCGCCTCCAACCGGGTTGACCGCTGTTAGAGAACGATCGCTGACGCGGCCGGCCGCGGGCCGGCAGAACATGACTCATCACAGAACTTGGGAAGGTCCGCTCATGGGCCCGACTTCGGGCTCTATACTTAGCCCAATTTCAGCTCCTCGAATTGACCTCTGAGCGGGATCGAAAGCTCGCGGCAGAAGTCGCGGGGTTCGTGTGGAACATGCCCTAGACGGCGGCCGACGCTCGCGCCTGAGCTTGGGGAAGCGCATGACAAATCGGAATCGCGGGCCGACAAAGGAGGCGAGCGCGGCCGGTGATTGTCATGCGCAGGCATTCAATCGGAGGGTTTGTCTTTACGAAGCTCTGTCGTAGCTTAGCCGCAAAAGTGTAGTCGAGACCGCTGGGCTTCGAAACGTTACGAGGAAGGAAGTTGGGTCCTGGCTGCCCCTGAGATCAACTTCGACGACGTGCTTGGCGTCGCAACGGTCACGGTTCCCGCGTCAATCCGCACGCTGCCGGGCGGTCGGCTGAATCTGTGTGTCCTGCAACTCGCGCAGAGTTCGCTGAATCAGATCAACAATGACCAGAGCCGGCCGGCGGCCTGTGCGGCCCTCTCTCACCTGCTGGTCGGCGGCGGCGTGCATGCCTCGCCCGTGCTTCGGGACATCGCGCCGGGCGCGTCTCCGGTCGTGATCGTAACTCCGGAATATGCCTTCGGGCACGGCGACTGGGCCAAGCTGGACAACCTCGTGCGCCAGCAGCAACGACCAACGGTGTTGATTGCTGGCTTTGGCGCGACCCCAGCGGCGTCCGTGGAGGCCTGGGCGAACGGGGGAGGCGAGACGGCGCGGCGATTAAGCTGGACCCCCGTGAGCGCACAACTCTCCGCGGCCAGGCCAGTCAACGGAGCTTGGTGCTGGCTGCATGGATTCGGGGTCGACACGACGTGCGTGGCGCTCCTCAAGAACCACATGGAGCAGGGCTCAGAGCTGGTGGCCCTGGAATGGATCCAGTCGGGGACCCACCTTTTGAAGGTGTCCTTCAACGATCTCGACCTCGTTCCGATGATCTGCGCCGACATGGTGCAGACCTTTGCGCAGGGCGACGGGACCGCGGTTCACCGCATGCGGACCGCGCTGCAAACCGCCGCCGCGCCCGCGCCGCCGGTGCTGGTGACCGGCTCGCTGGTGCAGAAAGAGCCGAGCAACGCGAACTGGGCGATCGCCGTCGATAATTGGCTGCACCACGTCGCCCCGGCGCGCGACACGCTGGTCGCTTTGGCCAATGTCTCGATCGACACTCCGGTTTGGCCTGAAGCTCAGGACGCCTGGCGCTCGCTGACCGGCGTGTTCAGTCGCATGGCGCCGATCCCGCGCAACCAGAAACACCTTCGCGCCACGCGTGGCGTGGGGACGCAAAGCATCAAGGGTGCGGTCCTGCGGGTGACCTCACCGTATGTGACCGGCGGACCGCTCGCATGGCCGCCGTACAGCCCGACCGGCGAGCAATTCTACTGGCACGTTGCAGTGGGCGCGCCATTGGACACAACGGGCATCCCGCAGCCCATTGATCGGCTACCGGAGATCGCGAGCATCGAACTCGCCCGGTTCACACGGCGGGCTGCCATCGGGGCGACGTGGTGTCCGCGCGTGGCGGCGGGGCTCGGAGTCGTGCGTCAGCACCTCAGCGCCGAGGCCGCGCCTATCGCGGCCGACCTGATAGCAGGTCTCCTTCATGGGGTGCGTCGCGACGCACGCTGCTCGCCGGAGAAAGTCGCGGAGGATCCGATTGGGGGCGCCCTGGCCCTGGCGATCCATGGCTTGGCGACCTTGCTGACGGAAGCAGGCGTCTTTGTCTGGCGCGCGCATGCGGGGCAGACAGGACAGCTTGTCCTGCAAGCGCCGGGGGCGAACGTGCTGATCTGGCGCGACCCTGGCTTTTCCGGTCGTCAGATCGGACACGCCTTGGGGGACTGGCTGGCGGAGCCCGATCAACACCCGCACCTCGTCGTCCTGGCGGCGGGTCAGTACGGCCAGATCGATGAAGGCCCTGTCGTCAGACACCCGCGGGACAACATCGCCGCTGGACCCGACTCTGATGCGCCACTCAATCTCGGTGGGGGCTTGGCGGACCATGAGAGCGACATCACCGAACAACGGCACGTGCGAACAGCCACGCTGGTTCGGCTGGATCACCTCATCGAGCTCTACGTCGACTATGACGCCGCGCAGGATGCGCCGCGGATGGCGGCGCTGATCGATCGTTTGACGCAGGCGGCGCAGGCAGCATGACGGACACAGATTGGATTGGCGGGGGTGTGACGGCGATCGGGCCGCTGTG
Organism: Caulobacter sp. 602-2; assembly: GCF_011043625.1. Lineage (GTDB taxonomy): Bacteria > Pseudomonadota > Alphaproteobacteria > Caulobacterales > Caulobacteraceae > Caulobacter. The sequence continues at coordinate 578,417 of NZ_JAAKGT010000002.1, read as the reverse complement.
CGAGGCAGTCGGACTGGCGGTGGAGCCGGACGTCGAGGCACCCGACGGCGTCACCCTCTGGAGCGGCGCGTACGCCGCGGTCGCGTTCTGGCCCACCTGCGAGGAGCAGTTCATCGTCGAGGCCGGACAGGCCGAGGCCTGGTTTGCTGACTATCTCTACGGCGCTGAGCGCCGCCGAAATGCACGCGTCGTCGATGGCTATCTTCTCCTGGCGTTCGCTCAACCGGTGGCGGAGGCGCTCCACAGCGTCGTTCGGTCCGTCGAGCTCTCCACCCAGATCTGCCGCAAGCACGCTGTATGGCCGGACGCCGGCGGCGCTTGGCGTCGTCTGGATGCGGTGACAGTTCTGGGCCTGCCAACGGGGGTTACGGCGGCGTCTGGCGAACCGGGTTGGCCCGTCCTCGATGACGAAGCTGCGTCCTTATGGGCGCGCATCCAGCGTTCCGGCCCGAAGCGTGCGGCCGAAGCGGAGGACCGGCGCCCATGACCGGCTCGCTACTCGCCGACAAGGTCAAGATCGCCGCATTCCGGGGCATCACCGAGCCCCTGGAATTGGATTTCACGGCGCCGGTGACCTTGGTCTACGCCGCCAATGGCACGGGCAAGACCACCTTCTGCGAGGCCGTCGAATGGCTGCTGACAGGTCAGGTCGAGCGGCTGCGTGACGGCGCCTGGAAGAATGACGTCCTACAGTCGGCGTTTCTGGACGAGGTAGCCCCAGAGGTCGAGGCGACGATCCGTATAGGCGATCAGCCTCATCGGCTGTGGCGCACCCCGGCCGGCGCTTGGATCGATCAGCGCAATGGGGCGCCGCGCAGGCCGGGCGATGTCCTGGAGATCCTGGCACCGACGGCGTCAGCCCCCGACAAGCATCACAAGAGCGCCATCAGCCTTCGCCAACACTACCTCCGCGGCACGCGTTTCCTGACCAGCGAGGCGCTCGCGGCGCTCGTCGACAACAGTCCAGAGAGCTTGAACCGGCGGAAGGATGTGTTCGCCGACTTGCTTGGGATCCGGCACCTCCGGGACGCCGAGCAGGCGAGCGGGAAGTACATCGCCGAACTTGCGCCGTTCCTGAAGGACTTAGACGCGCGACGAAAAGCCCTGAGCGCGGAAGCCTCTCAGCTCCGCGCCGAGCTAAAAGACGCCGCCGCGACGGCGAAGAATGCGGACGCCAGTCTGGCGGCGGCCGAAGATCTGTTGGCTCTCTCCGGCACCGGCCTGGACATCCCCGGCCGGATCGAGGCGGCCGTCGGGGCGATCGCCAAGGGGCGCTCCGAACAGGCGCGGCGTTCCAAAGCCCTGGACGAGCTCGCACCGGTTTGGTCGCGCAAGGCGGAGGTTGAGGCGCAGATCACCGCACTTCTTCCCTTGGAGACGGCGGCGGCCGAGACCTTCCAGTCGGCCCAGGACGATCGGAAGACCGCAGCGGAAGCTGTGATCGCGGCGGAGGCCGTGGTCCAGCCGGCCTTGACACAGGTTGGCCGGCTCGGCGCGGCCGAGGACGCGGTGGTCGCTCGTCTCGAGGCCATGCTGAGGGCGGCGGCGCTCGCAGAGCCTTACCTGACGATCACGCCAGCGACCCTCGCGAATCTCGTGGAGGCTGCGCCTGAGACGCGTTGGGATGCGACGGCCAGAGCGGCGCGGCGCGCGCAACTCCGCGAAGCCGTGAACGCGGAGCCGCGCATCGATGCGATGCTCGCCGAACGCGCTCAGCTTGCGGCGCGCCGTGGTGAGGTCGCCACTCAGGTTGTCAGCCCTGAAGAGCTGCAACGTTTGCGGAACGTTGCCGAAGCGAGCGAAGCGGCGTCATCGCAGGCGCGTGCTGAGGCCGAAGCGCTCGCCGGCCCGCTTGCCACGCTGCAGTCGGCGGGCCGAAGCGTGATCGATCATCAGCATGATGGCGATACCGAGTGCCCGCTCTGCGGCCACGACTGGCAGGGGCGCGCCCAGCTCGTTGCAGCGGTCGAGCGCACCCTGAGCGCAGCGCCGGCGATGGTGGCGGCCGCCCGAACGCTGGCGAGCAGCGCTGCGTCGGCCGCGATCGCCGCGCGTAAGGCGGTCACCGACGCGATCCAAATCCAAAGCCAGGTCGCCACCCTCGATCGGGAGTCACAGGACTTGGAGCGTCGCCTGGACGCGGACCGACAGCTTCTGACCGCGCTCGACGCACCGTTGTCAGGATCAGACCGGCGGCGCTTCCTGGATTGGGCGGAGCGTCGCTTGGATCTCGGCGATGCGCTGGCGGCATTAAGCGCCGCCCAGACCGAACATCAATCGATCGTCAGCGCAGACGGCGAACGCTTCCTCGATCCCGCACTCCCAATTGCGGACCTGAGAGGTCGACTGGCCCAGACCATACTCGGCAGGCGTACGGTGCTGGAAGGCGTCTTGCGAACGGCGCGTGAAGGCTTGGGGCGCGCGCAAGCGACGCTCGCCGAAAAGGTCACGGTAGAGACGACCCGAAAGACAGAGCTGGATTCGGTCCGCCGCGACCAGGCTGCGGCTGAACGTGAACGCGCCACGATCTCCCAGCTTTGGACGTCCGCCGCCGGCCAGGTGCCGTGGACAGCGGACGGACTTGAACGTTTGAGGGGCGAGGTCAAGGCGGCGCTTTCCAAGCTCGATACCGCCGACAATGAAGTGGTGGCCGCGAGGGCCTCTTGGGCTGTCGAAGCTAAGCACACCAAGCTGGCGAAGATCGAAGCCGATCTGGCGCCAATCACCGCGAAACATGCTCGCCTGAAGGCGAGCAGCGACGTCGCCGAGCGGCTCCAGAAGGCGTTTCGCGAGAACTACACGGCGACGAGCCAAGCCCAGGTCGGCGGCTTGAGCCGCGTCGTGAACGCGCTGTTCCTTCGGATGCACGCGAACCGGATTGTTGATCGGATCGATCTCGGCCAATCGGAGTCGTTCCTGCACTGGTTCGCAGATGCGGGGGTTGCGCAGCTCGACCCTGGTCGTGATTTTAGCCAGGGACAAAGGCAAGATCTCGCACTAGCACTGTTCCTTGCCCGAGCACGCGGATTGGGTGGCACGTTCTTCCTGGATGAGCCCGTTGCGCACTTGGACGACCTCAATCGCGTAGGGCTTATGGACGTATTCCGCGCCGTTGCCACGGAGGGCGGCGGTCGGGTGAGACTTGTGATCACCACGGCAAGCCGCAGCCTAGCTCGGCACATGGTCGAGAAATTTAGCGCAGCCGGATCGGACGATCCGAAGAGCCCCGCCATGCGCGTCATCGAGCTGACCGGCAACGGCCGCCTCGGTGTCAGTCAGCAGCAGGTTTACCCGATCGGCGCTTAGTACGGCGATCGTCAGGTCAACGCCAACTCGGCTCTCCCGGTCGCGGCCGCTCACCCAAGCTAGTCAGTGGGTCTGTAGCCACTTTGGGCGTTCGCCGAAGCTAAGCCAGTTGCGCTGAGCGTCCGCTTTTCGCAGCGATCCCAAGCTCCGCCCATGGCGCAAGCCAACCTGAGCCTTCATCTCGTTAGTTCCGCCGTCGCTAGCAGCCCCGAGCCACCGCACACGCCGCCGAAGGCGTAGTAGCGCGACATGGATGGACGCCCAAATGAAGGACGAGTATGAATGTTGCTCGTTTGTTCCAATCGGTACCTTAAAGGGTCGAAAAGGGGGCGGCGCAGCTGTGCAGATCGGTCAGCGGGCTGACGATAGCTCGACAAGGACAACAATGGTAGACGAGCTTGACCACCTCGCGCTCACATGGGACGCCGCAATGCTTGCGGTGGCGGGGGAGGCAATGGCTGAGTCGCAGGGGGCATTATTCGACGAGCGCTTTCTTGAAAGGCACGCCGGCGAAATTATCCGCGATCCCGAAGTCGCCATCGTCGAGCTAGTGGCCAACGCCTGGGATGCCTGGGCGACGCGGGTCGATATCCACTGGGCCGAGCGAGGTAACGAGCAGGTCTTCTCTATCACAGACAACGGTAAGGGGATGTCCAAGGCGCAGTTTGAGCGCCGATGGCGGACCCTCGACTACAACAAGCTGACTGAGGAGGGCGCGACGTCGACCCCGCCGGAGGAGTTGAAGTCGTTCGGGTCTCGCCGGTCTTACGGCCGCAACGGCAAGGGCCGCCATGCCGCGTTTCGCTTCGGCGACCCCTATATCGTTCGTACCTGGTGCGAGGGCCAGGAGGTCACTTACGAAGTCCGGCGCGGCGTCAACGTCCCCTTCGACCTTAAGCTGGTTAGCGAAAGTGGCGATGTCCTAGGCCACGGCACGGAGATTTCCGCCCCAAGCGGGACCGGCGTGAATATGACAGCGCAGCAAGTACGCGAGGTCATCGGCACGCGTTTCCTGGCGGATCCAAACTTCCAGGTTATCGTCGATGGGACCAAAGTCAGCTTCGAAGACGTGCCCGCCGGCAAGATCCGCGAGTTGGAGGTCGAGGTCGCCGGGTTTGGCCTGGCTGGGCTCGTCGTGATCGACACCCAGAAGGCGGACCGAACGACCCGCCAACATGGGATTGCCTGGTGGGTCGATAACCGGTTGGTCGGACGCCCCGGATGGGCCGGCTTCGAACTCGATGGTCGCACCAATGAGGCGAAGCGTTTTCAGTTCATCGTCCGGGCTGATTTCCTGGCTGAGGCTTCGGCCACCTTGCCGGACTGGTCCGGTTTCGATCCACGCAACCCTGCCTGGCTGGCGACGCGGGAGGCGGTGTTCGCCAAGATCCGCGAATTCCTAAACGGATTTACTGCTGAGCGCCGGGGCGAGATCAAAGCAGCAGTCCGGGAAAGCTTGAGCGGTGCGGCCGCGCGGCTGGCACCGGCCAGCCGAGACCGCTGGAACGAATTTGTCGATGCGGTAGTGGACACGTGCCCGAGCATCTCCGCGGACGAGGTGGAGCAGGTCGCGGCCATTCTGGCGAAGCTTGAACTGGCGGACTCGAAGTACGGGCTGATCCAGCAGCTGCACGTCATGAAGCCGGGCGATTTCGATGAGTTGCACAGCCTCCTGACGAGCTGGACGGTACGAACCGCCAAGATCGCGCTCGATGAGGTACAAAGTCGGCTGAAGTTGATCGAGGAGCTCGACCAGAAGCTTCGGGATGAAAGCCTGGCGGAGGTCGGTGACCTGCAGCCTCTGTTTGAGCGTAGCCTGTGGGTGTTCGGCCCCGAGTTCGAAAGCTTGGAGTTCACCAGTAACCGCGGCATGTCCGAGGTTATCCGAACGATTTTTGGCAAGGACGTTCCCGGCTCCAAGCAGCGGCCCGATTTCGCGATGCTTCCGGACGGCAGTGCTGGTTTCTACAGCCGCGACTCCCACGATCTGGGTCATGATGTTGCGGGCGTCTCGCGCTTGGTGATCGCCGAGATCAAGAAGGTCGACGTGATCCTCGGCTCCAAGGAGAAGGAGCAGCCCTGGCGCTATGTGAAGGAACTGATCAAGAAGGGCCTGATCACTGAAGCCTCAACCGTCACTTGCTATGTCCTGGGCTCGCGGGTCGACCCGACCGAGACCGGGGAGCGCACGGAGTGGAACGACCGGGTCCGCATAATCCCGATGACTTACAATGTCTTCATCCGGCGTGCTGAGAAGCGGATGCTAGGCTTGCGGGACAAACTGCGAGACGCTCCCTTTTTGAAGGACCTTGGCCTTGACGCGGAGGCATACCTGGAACCGGCCAAGGGGACGCAGACGACCTTGGACCTTGTGCCCGCGGTTAAACCGCCGAAGGTGCTCTAAGCGGAACTGAGGGCAGGCGCGTGCTGCGACGGCCGCCGGATGTCCTGTTCCTGGAGCCATTCCAACGTCCGGTCATGGCGCTGCCCGGCCGGCAACGCGGGCCTTAGGATCGGCAGGGAAAGGTTATGGGTGGACGTTTGGGTCGCTCGTAGAGAAATCGCGCGGACATCACGACGTCTCAGGTCTCAGGGCTCCCGCGTATTCCGGGCCTATTGTGTGGTCAGGCTCACTGGTCCAGAGGCTCGACCTCCGTCACCTGTCGGCGCCACCGGCCCGGAGCCTCTCCGGTTAGATGGGTGAAGGCGCGGGTGAAGTGCGCTTGATCGGCGAACCCGCAGGTTAACGCGATCTGGCCCAGGCTTTGGTCCCCTGTGATCATCAACCAGCGTGCACGCTCGATACGCTTGCGCGTCACATACTTGGTGAATGGCGAGCCGAAGCTGATCCGAAAGCAGCGGGAGAAATGGCTCGTGCTCAGCCGCACCTGATCCGCCGCCTCGGCCAAGGTAATCCGGCGTTCAATCCGCTCGTCGATGTAGCGGCCGACACGCCTGACCTGCCAAGGCAGGAGGCCGCCGGGGCGGCAGGCATCGTCAGGCGACAGCAGACGCCGCGCGGCCGCCAGGTAACGGCGGGCTGCCGACATGTCGTCTTCGAGACGCTCCAGGCCTTCGCGCACGAGGAGGTCGATCGTCGCCAGATCTGGGGCCTGCCCCTGAACAGCGCCCGGCCGCGCCCCATCCAGCCAGCGTTCGTCTATGACCGAGCGCGAGAAGGGTCGCTGCGTGGCCTCGAATGCGCCCGGCGTCGATGTGCGAAGAGGTAGAGATTCAGCGATCATGGCGACCTACGCTTTCAGTCAAGGCGAGGCCAGCCGCCTCCCGTCGAAAGAGTGGTTAGGGAGCGTCCGCACTTCTGGCCAACGGCATTTCGGCGCGACCAATTCTGCATAAATGCAGTTTGAGAGATGCGCCGAATTCTTGCCATCACTTGCTGACCGGCCCCGTAGCGGGACGCCGGGAATGCAAGGAGATGGGTATGACGAGCACGGCGTTCATCAAGAAGGAAGCCGCCTATCTGGGTGTGCCGTGGGAGGACGCTTACGGTTACGCCCAAGCGATCAAGGTTGGAAACATCATCCGCGTCTCCGGCCAGCTCAGCCACGATAGCAACGGCAAGCTGGTCGCGCCGGCGGCGCTGAATGAACAGGGCAAGCCGGCCGATTTTTCGACGATGGAAGCGCAGATGCGCACCACCTACGCCAATGCGGCCAGGCTCTTGGCGCAGTTCGGGGCCAGCCTGGACAATGTGGTCGAGGAAACGCTCTTCGTTCTCGACGTAGACGCTGCTTTCGCGGTCGCGGCCAAGGTTCGTGGCGAGGCCTACGACGTCGCGCGCCCCCAGGTCGCCAGCAACCTGATCGGCGTGACGCGGCTGGCCTTCCCCGAGCAGCTGATCGAGATCACCTTTACCGCGGTGCTGCCGGAAATCTGAGCGGACGCCAAGGTCCGTCGGGCGCCGCACGCGGATCGCAGGCGTCGCCCAGACGCCCTTCGACGAGATCGCGCTGCCGGCTGATCGTTTCGACGCAATGGCTCATGAAGGCGTAGATCCGGCCAGATCGGCGGATATCCGGGTGGGTCAGGAGCCAGAGGTCGTCGCTGAGCGCCGGTTCTATTGGTCCCACCCTTTCGATATCCGGCGACAGGTCGCCCAGCATGCAAGGTAGATATCCCACGCCCAGGCCAGCGGCGATCGCCGCCGCCGCGCCGGCGACCGAGTCGGTGCGGTAGGCGATGCTGTCGGCTGGAACGCGGGTCCCGACCAGGTCGGCCGCCTTCAGGCCCGAAAGCCTTCCACCGTACGACACCCATTGACGCTCGGCGATGGGACGGTCGCCGCCGATCGAACCAGCACACGCCGAGTACGGGGCCCAGGCGATCGTGGCGACCTTCCGCCCGAACAGGTTCTCAGGCGGAGCCTCGGTGGCCCGGATCGCAATATCCGCCTCACCACGCGCCAGGTTCATCGCACCATTGCCGACGTTCACCTCAACTCGGATCGCCGGGTTCTGGGCCTGGAACGAGGCGATCATGGGCGTGAGGAAGTAGAGCAGGATCGAGTCGCTCGTGGTGATCCTGAGATCGCCCGCATGACCCTGCGCATGGCCGGAAACCCGCCGCGCGACGCTGACCACGTCCAACTCCATCCGCCCAGCCAAGGCGACGATCTGTTCGCCCTGCGCGGTGGCGACATAGCCCGTTCGGCGCCGATCAAAGAGCGCCACGCCAAGCACCTCTTCGACCTTCGACAGGCGGCGCGCGATGGTCGAGCCGTTGATGCCCAGCATGTGGGCAGCGGCCGCGAGCGCGCTTGTCTCGGCGATCGCGCGGACAATGCGCAGGTCGTCCCAAGAAAGCTTGCTGATTGGGTCTCCCATGCGGGGCGTTTGCTCAGGCTCGGTCGTCGTCAACTCTCCGCATCAAGCGACTTCAGCGCCCGCTGTATGGTCGGGCTTTCCCGAAACTAAATGGTCTATTTGGCCAAGACGCCGGTAGCGCGATTTGCAGGTCTGATACGACACCCCATTAGGCGTGATGCGGGTCCGACTTTGCCGCCGGCCCCGAACTTCTCCATCGCGCTAGCCAAGGCCAAAAACAACTTTCGCGGCGGCGACGCCAAGCGTGGAGCACCGGGCGATGAACACCTGTATGTGCGCCAAGGCTCGATCTCACCCGACCGCCGGCGACCTGAACGTCGTGCTCCTGGCGGTGGGCTAATGTCGGCTGTTGGCGCACTTCACCACCCCGGAGCAATAAACTTGGGCTCAGCGTATCGGCGGCGCCGCCGCAAGCATGTCCGCATTTAGCGCCTGCAGGCTCGACCGCATCGCAGCGATCTGTTCCGCAGATAGCGGCAGGCGGTCGACGACACCGCGCCGCACCTGCAGAACCTGGTCTCGCAGCGCCCAGCCGGCGTCCGTCAGGTCGACCCACACCCTGCGCTCGTCGACCTCGTCACGCACGCGGCGCAGCAGGCCGGCGGTCTCCATCCGCTTGACGAGCGGCGTCACCGCGCCGGTATCCATGCAAAGGCTGCGGCGCAGGTCGCCCATGCTGGTACGCTCAGTCCGCTCCCACAGAGCAATGAGGACCAGATACTGCGGATGGGTCAGGCCCAGGGGTTCAAGCAAGCCGCGATAGATCTTGGTGACGAGACTGCTCGCCACCTGGAGAGCTAGGCATAGCTGCTTGTCGAGATGCAGTTCGTCATAGGCCGCCTGAGCACTGGGCGTTGGCGAGGGGGTGGGGGATGGCATTGCGGACGCTCGCCCTAACTTCGGTCCACAGGACTCGATGGGAGGCAGAGATAGGTCGCCAACGTTAACGCGGAGTTGCATCTGCCGAAAGTGAAAATATCAAAGTCGATATAATCATGTCTTAAGCATCGCCGTTTAAACCGGCTCCATTCGTTGTTTTGGAGATCGGAATGTTCGGCATCGACGGCAGGCAGGCGAGAGCTCTTCGCGAACGAGTCACCGAGCTGGAGGCGATCGTCGCGGCGGTTCGTCGCTCCCAGGCGGTGATCGAGTTCGAGCTGGACGGCACGATCATCGACGCTAACGAGAATTTCCTGGCCACGATGGGATATCGGCTCGAGGACATCCGCGGCCGAAATCACAGCCTGTTCGTTGCTGCGGAGGATGCTGCAAGCGCGGAGTATGCCCGCTTCTGGGAGCGCCTTCGGGCCGGTGAGTTCTTCGCCGACGCTTTTCGCCGGGTCGGCGCGGGCGGAGCGGAGGTGTGGATCCAGGGCACGTACAACCCCGTGTTCGACGCGGAAGGCAAGCCCTACAAGATTATCAAGTTCGCGAACGACATCACCGAAGCGCGGCGGCGACAAGCGGCCGATCTCGCCGAACGCGATCGCGCCGAAGCAGTGCAGAGCCGCGTGGTCTCGACCCTGGCGTCGTGCCTCGCACGACTCGCGAGCGGCGATTTGACCACGCGCATCGAGGCGGACTTCTCAGGCGACTTCGACCGTATCAAGCAGGACTTCAACAGCTCGGTGAACAGTCTCGCTGAAGCCATGGGCGCGATCGCCGACACCACGGACAACCTGCAGGCAGGGTCCGGTGAAATCGCCAGCGCGGCCGAGGACCTGTCGCGCCGCACAGAGCAGCAAGCCGCCAGTCTCGAGGAGACAGCCGCGGCCCTCGATCAGATCACCGCAACGGTGCGGACGAGCGCCGACGGCGCTCGCCAAGCCTCCCTCGCCGCGTCGCACGCCAAGAGCGACGCCAGCGCTTCGGGAGAGGTGATGCGGAACGCCATCCTCGCGATGGAAGCGATCGCCCAGGGCTCTGGCCAGGTCGGCCAGATCGTCGGGGTGATCGACGAGATCGCCTTTCAGACCAACCTCCTTGCGCTGAACGCCGGGGTGGAAGCTGCCCGCGCGGGAGAGGCCGGTCGCGGCTTCGCCGTCGTCGCCCAGGAGGTCCGCGCCCTGGCTCAGCGTTCAGCCGAAGCGGCCAAGGAGATCAAGAGCCTGATTTCCACCAGCAGCCAACAGGTGACGCACGGCGTGGAACTGGTCACGAAAACGGGTCAGGCGCTCAGCGAGATCGTCGACAAGGTGACGGACATCGACGGACTGATCGGCGCAATCTCGCGCTCGGCGCAAGAACAGGCCGCGAGCCTCAACCAGGTCAATGCGGCCGTCAATCAGATGGATCAGGTCACGCAACAGAACGCGGCGATGGTCGAGGAAGCCACGGCCGCCGCCGCCAACATCGAGAGCGAAAGCCGGCACCTTGCCCGCCTGATGTCGCGCTTTGAGACCGGCGCGCGCACCCGGACGACCCAGTGGTCGCGGGACCTTGCCGCGTGACCGCTCGGGCAACCCAGGGCTCGCTTCGTCTATGAACGTTCAGCGTCGCAACAACGTCACCATTGAGGGCGAGGGATCGCGGACGCTGATGTTCGCCCACGGCTATGGCTGTGATCAGTCCATGTGGCGGCTGGTTGCCCCGCACTTTCTCGCCGACAAGGTCGTTCTGTTCGATCACGTCGGAGCAGGAGACTCTGACGTCAGCGCTTACCAACGTCAGAAATACGCTGGTCTGGCCGGCTATGCCGAGGACGTGATCGAGATCTGCGAGGCCCAGGGGCTTCGCGAGGTCGTCTTCGTCGGCCATTCGGTAAGCGCCATGATCGGCGCCCTGGCGGCGATCCGTCGGCCTGACCTCTTCAGTCGCCTGATCATGATCTGCGCCTCGCCGCGCTTTGCTAATGACGAAGGCTATGGCGGCGGGTTCGATCAGGCGGACCTTGAGGATCTGATCGAGCTGCTCGCCAAGAACCAGCTGGACTGGTCGTCTGCGCTCGCCCCGGCCGTGGTCGGCGATGCCGGCTTCCAGGCCGAGTGGCGTGACAAGGTGTGCCGGATCGACCCGGTCATCGCCGAGGACTTCGCCCGCGCGACCTTTCTTTCAGATCATCGCTCGGATTGCCGGAGCGTCTCGACCCCGACCCTACTCATCGAGTGCAGCGACGACGCGCTCGCACCCGCAACCGTCGGCGCCTTCGTTCATGAGGCGATCGCTGGCAGCCAGCGCGTCGTTCTGCAGGCGACGGGGCACAGCCCCCACCTTACGGCGCCCGACGCTGTCCTCGACGCCATGCGCGCCTTTCTCGCGGGCGCTCCGGCCGCAACGGCCTGAAAGACTCTATGCCTCTCCCGCCCGCCGAAGAGTTCTATGATCTCGCGCCTTGCGGCCTGCTGAGCCTGGATGCGGAGCTGACGATCAGGTCGGCCAACGCCTACTTCCTGCAGATGGTGGGCTTGGCGGATGGGGCGCTTGCCGACGGGTTGAAGTTCACCGCCCTCCTGAGCGTGGCGAGCCGGATCTTTGTGCAAGGCCGCTTGCAGGCGCAATTGGCCCTGGCTGGCCGAGTCGAGGAGATCGCGCTGGACCTCGCGCGCTCTGACGGGCGGCGCGTGCCCGTGATGATCAACGCCGCGCAGGCGCGGGACGCCCACGGGCGCCCCGGCGCCATCCACATGGCGATCAGCCAGGCCGTGGCCACCCGCGCCTACGAGGCTGAAGTGCCCAAGGCGCGGCAGGAGGCCTTGAGCGCCCTGCGGGTGAAAGCAGACTTCCTGGCCAATATCAGCCACGAAATCCGCACGCCGCTGAACGGCGTCATTGGCGTCGTCGGCGCGCTCGGTCGCACCGTTCTCTCGCCCCAGCAGAGGGAGATGGTCGCGCTGATCGAGGCCTCCGCCGTAACCCTCGAGCGGCTGGTCGGGGACATACTGGAAATCTCACGGGTCGAGGCGTCAGGGCTCGCGTTGAGCATCGGCGCCTTCAGACCCGACGAGGAGCTTCGCGGTGTCCTGGATCTCGCCGCGCTCAACGCGCGCGCCAAAGGGCTGGCTTTCGAGGTCGTCAGCGGGCCTGGCCTGGACCGGACGTTCCTGGGGGACGGGGTGCGGCTGAGACAAATACTGACCAACCTCACGTCCAACGCGATCAAGTTTACCGAGCAAGGCGTGGTGCGTGTTGAGCTGACGGTGGAAATCGCCGAGGACGCGCCAACCTTGGTGTTATCAGTGCGGGATACCGGGATCGGTTTCGATCCGCATCAGGCCGACGCTCTCTTCGAGCCCTTTCACCAGGTCGATGCCGGCATCAGCCGGCGCGTCGGCGGCGTCGGGCTGGGCTTGTCGATCAGCAAGGCCCTCGTCGAGGCCATGGGCGGATCGATCAGCGCCCGTTCGGCGATCGGGGAGGGAAGCGCCTTCACCGCACGGATCCCTGTCCAAGCGGTCGATGATCCGGCTGCATCAGATCGCCCCGAAACGCCGGCCGACCTGGAGCGCGCCTTGCGCGTGCTGCTCGTGGAAGACAACGAGATCAATCAGCGGGTCGTCCAGATGATCTTGGAGCAGGCGGAGATCGACCTCACCATCGCGGCGAACGGAGCGCTGGGGCTTGACGCTTGGCGCGGTCAGGACTTCGACTTGGTGTTGATGGACATGCAGATGCCGGTCATGGACGGTCTAACAGCTATCCGCGCCATGCGGGCGGAGGAGGCGAGTGGACTTCAAGGCCGCAGAACACCCATCGCCGTCCTGAGCGCCAACGCGATGGAGCACCACCGCGCCGAGGCCCTTGAGGCTGGCGCAGATTCGCATATCGCCAAGCCCATTTCCGCCGCCGCCCTGCTCAATGGCATCCAGAAGACGCTGTCTTCCCAGTTTAGGGACTGAAGGTCCAGTTTATGGAAGTGCGCCAACGGCTGCTATTGGCGCTAGCCCGACGACCACTTCACACGATATCGCCGGGGCGCCAGGCGCTCTCTATCGGTTGACAGCCACATCGAGTGTGAAGCGCGCCGTCTCGCTACGGCGTGCGGCGCTGCGCATTAGATAGACTTCGATCTTATATTTGCCGCTGGCGACCGCCCGGCCGCGGTACCGGACGCCGCTGATCGAGCCGTTGAACACCGCCTCGTTGGCGCGCGGCGGGGTTACGTTGAAATAGCCGGCGCGATTGGAGCTTTGGAGCGACGCGGTGATCGCCTGACCGGCGCGAACGTCCAGCAGATAGGTCACGGTCTCATAGCCCTTGATGACGCCACGCCGCGTGGCGGACGAGGCGCCACGGTCGAAGCGGATCTCCTCAACGCGTCCGCTTGCCACCGGTCCGCCAACTGGGCCGGGCAAGGTGGTCGGCTGGGGACGGCAATCGGGCGCCGGCGAGCGGGTGATGGCGTCGAAGCGGCCGTTCATCGTGGTGACCGACAGGCAGATGCCGCGACGCTCGTTCCACCAATAGGTCCATTTGCGGTCGTCGCCGGCCTGGGTGCGAACGTTGACATAGCCCCGGGAGGCAAGGGCCGCCTCCGCGCCGGCCGCGCGCGCGCCGACGAGGTCGCGCAGGTCCGGCGGCGTGTCCTGAGCCTGGGCCGCGCCAATGCCGACGCTGGCTGCGAGCAGGCCTGCGGTGATCATGGTCTTCAAACGTCGCATGCGGCTCTCGAATGTGAACTGGTGGAAACGGGGCAGGTTTGAAATTCCAACGCCCCGCTGAGGTACGGGTTCTCGTCAAAGCTGTCCGTGCAGCTCCTCGGGGGATTCGATGACGCGCATCCATTTGACCGAGACGATCTTCCAGTTGGGGTCGGCTCGCTTGAGCAGCTCGAACATGCCGGCGAAGTGGTCGAAGCCATAGTTGACGTAAATGCGCGGCCGAGGATCGGCGAGGATGCGGTCGACGAGTACCCGATTGCGGTAGTGGAGGATCAGCGGATCCAGATCGTCTCCAGGTTTGTTGGCGCGGGGAGCCAGGGCGATGTCCATCAGGCCTCGGCACAGGATCCCGCCTAGCGCCTGGTGCTTGGGATCGCCATCCTGAGACCAGTTGAGGAAACCGCCGGCCAAGTCGGCGCTCTTGGCCTCGTCCTTCTTGTCCTCGGCCGCCTTGGCGACCTTGTCGGCGAACGCCTTGTCCGAAGCTACTAGGCGGTCGTACTCGCGCTTCAGGTCCAAGGTCGAGACGTCGGCCGCGACATGACGTTCGGGGTGCTCGCGGATGTCCTGGGCCAACAGTTGAAAGTACTGGCCTTGGAACGACAAGCCGCAGACCTTGCCGAGCTTCTGGTATTGGGTGTTGAGGTCGCCGCCATTGGCCATCAACTTGGAGAACCAGGCGTCGCCGGCCGGATCGGGCCTGACGCCTTCGTAATAGGCGACGTAGCCGTCGGCGAGGGCGCGCTCGAGATCGTAGATGACGGCTTTGTAGAAGCTTTCCGATCCCACATGGGCCATGCCCTGGAAGATGATGGTCTTGTGTCCGTTGGACAAAGTCACCTGCGGCGCGACGAGCGGCCGGCTGACCACCAGGGCGGACAGATAGTAGACGGGCGCGGCGGCGGCGATGGTCAACAGGAACGCCAAGGCGACGCCCACAGCGAGCCAGCGCTTGACGAAAGGCCGCCCAGTTTTGCGGTCGCGCAAAAGCCGCCAGACGGCGGCGACAGGGAGGGCCACAAGCGCGGCGACGACCAGCACCGCTAGTGGAACCCACAGGTTGAAAGCGATCAGGATCGGAACCGAAAGCAGGAACCCGACCCCGAGAAGAAACCAGAGGACGGTGGAAATGCGTTGGCCCAGCGACAGTGCAGGTCGTTCCACGGTCAGTCTCCATGCCCTCGGCGAGACAACCTTTGATCGACTGGCTAAGGCTGGCAAGACTATATCCTTGGTGCCTGAGCCGCAGGGCGCTGCATGACTTTCTCGGAACCTTCCGGATGCGCCCTATGCCTGGATCCTTGTCGCGTGCAGCTGTCACGATCCGCCTTTCGGCGTCGCTGCTCGCCGTCGGCCTCTTGACCCGATCAGCCTACGGCCAGGCGCCGATCGCGCCGCCGCCGTCTTGGTCGCTGGTGCTGGACTGCCAGGCTCGGGTATTCGCGATCGACACGCTGATCTGTGAGGATCCCGGTCTCCTGGCGTCTACGCGGCGCATGGAAGGGGCCTATGCCGCGGCGCTCGGCGCTGGCGCCAGCCCAGAGAAACTGGCCGACGATCAGCAGGCCTGGTCGAAGACGCGCAACCTCTGCGCCTTTGATCGAAAGGCCGCGCGATGCATTGCTCGCCTTCAGAACAAGCGGACGAAGGCCTTGGAACGCCTGGCGCGCTCCGGGCCCGCTGGTTAGCAATCGTTCACCGGTTCTGGTGAGTTTGACGGCTAGTCGATGAGGAGCCCCGCATGGACTTCATGAAGATGCTCCGCTCGCTGGAGGAGCTGCTCTACGAGGTGATGACCTGGCTGGTGTTCTACCCCAGGACCTTCTTCCTCACGCTCGTCCAGCCGCTCAAGACGCTGGAATACTGCCGAGCGCAGTTTCATCGCCCCGAGGAGGAGCAGTTCGATCGCTCGTTGGCGCCGCCGCTGTTCCTGCTGCTCAGCCTTCTGCTGTCCCATGCCGTTGAGTTGGGCCTGCACTATGACCCGTTCGCCGCGAGCCAGGATGCTCTGGCCAAGCTCTCCCAGCAAAACCTGATCATCCTGCGTGCTCTGGTGTTTGCGATCTTTCCGCTGATGTTTGCCATGCACCACGTCAAGGCGTCCGGCCTGCAGCTGACACGCTCAACCCTGCGCGGCCCCTTCTTCATCGAATGCTATCCGGCGGCGGTTTTCGCCCTCCTGGTTGGAGCGGGCATGACCATTGCCGATGCAGCGCCGCAGGCGCGCCTTGGCGGCGCGTCGCTCGCGCTTGCATCGACGGCCTGGTATCTCGGCGTCCAAACCTTCTGGATCAGTAACCTGGACAAGCGCCGCTGGCGCGGCTTCAGGATCGCGCTCTGGCAATGGCTGAAGGCGATGGCGCTGATCTTCGCCATCGCCCTGGCCTACGGCCTGGCCAGCGGCGTCACCGGCTAGAAGCGCCGGTCCGCGTCCATCGGCGTGCAGGTGCCGCGGAACTTGGTGAGGCCATCCAGCGTGATGTGTCCGCTGCGCCGATCGATCGTCAGCTTGGGCCGGTTGGCGCCGTTGAGCTTAAACTGGCCCTGGATAGTGTCACGGGAGATTGAAAGGTTGCTGATCTGGTACCATCCGCCATCGCTGTCGCCGTGGATGGGCGGGATCATGTTCTTGGCCGGACGTATCTGACCGACGTCGCCGTCGATCTGGATGGTGACCGAGGTGTCGTAGTCCTTGGTGGTCGGCTGGGTCCCCGAGCGCGGCACGTAGCGACGCTTGTCGGAATCCCATTCGTAGCCGCTGGTGTACTCGTTGGTGTATTTTTCGCCCTCGCCGTAGCAGATCAGAGCGATGTGCTCGCGATAGTCGTCAGAGTTAGGCCGGTAGGCGGGGCCCGGGCGATAGTCTACCTGCGGGCGGTATCCGCCGCCGCCGCCCTTGCGGCAGTCGGGCGCTGGCGTCGCTGTGATCGCGTCGTAGCGGCCGTTCACCGTCGTCACCGACAGGCAGACCCCGCGGCGCTCGTTCCACCAGTAGGTCCATTTGCGATCATCGCCCGACTGGCCGCCCACATTGATGTAGCCGCGCGAGGCCAACTCTGACTCTCCGCCGGCGGCGCGCGCGCCGACAAGGTCGCGGACATCGGACGGGGTCGTCTGGGCATGGGCGATGCTGGTAGAAAGCGCCAAGCCGACCAGGGCGGCGAACATAGGCCGTACAGATTTCATGTCGGGTCCTTGCTGAGAGTAGGGGCTCCTTACCAGGATCAGGTGACACTTCGTGCGCGTCTAAGTCGAGCGCAGCCGTGCGGAGGCGGTGCAGATTTTCCGGGACGCACCATTCGTGCGGCGGTGCACGAGCCGAAACTTGGTGCGGATCAACGCGGTTGCACCGACGTTCGGAGCCGCGGCGATGTCCGGTTTCGGGCGTTGGGCCAACTTCCGCTCATGGCGCGCGTCGGACGAGGACCGAGGCCTCGATGACGAGCTGGGGGCGATCGTCGCACGAAAAGGTTGTCGATCAGGGGGCGGAACAGGCCGCGAAGGCGCCCATCGTCGCGCGTGCTCGAGACGATCGAACGCTCCGGCGAACTCCTCTCGCGACATCACGCCCAGCGCGATGAGGATGCCGATCAGGGCCGCGGTAACGCCAGACTGATAGTCGCCCATCAGCAATGTGGATTCGTCAGCGGTCATGCGCTCGCTCCAATGTGGGCCTGACTCAGAACTCTTCCCAGCTATCGAGCGTCGGCGCCGCTGAGCCCCGGACCAGCATCGGGGCGCGGGTCATTGGGCGCGTCTTTTTGATCGCGCCGGGACGCTCGCGAGGCGGGCTGGACGCGGCGCTTGTCGCCGTGACCGCGCTGATTCTGAACCGTCCGACCATCTGGCGAAGCTCGCCTGCTTCGAACTTCAGGCTGGCGGACGCGGCGGTGGCCTCCTCGACCATGGCCGCATTTTGCTGGGTGACCTGATCCATCTGATTGACCGCGACATTGACCTCGTTGAGGCCGGTCGCCTGTTCCTTGGAAGACTGGGCAATCTCGGAGATCAGGCCGTCGATCTGGCCAACCTTCTCGACGATTTCGCCGAGCGCGCGGCCGGTTTCGCCGACCAGCTTCACGCCGCGTTCGACCTGCGAGCCGCTATTGGCGATCAGGGTCTTGATCTCCTTGGCCGCCTCGGCTGAGCGTTGGGCCAGAGCGCGGACTTCCTGGGCGACAACCGCGAAGCCGCGACCAGCCTCCCCAGCGCGGGCGGCCTCGACGCCAGCGTTGAGAGCCAACAGATTGGTCTGGAAGGCGATTTCGTCGATGACGCCGATGATGCTGGTGATCTGGCCCGACGACTTCTCTATCTCGCCCATGGCGGCCACGGCGTCGCCAACGATCTCGCCCGAACGAGCGGCGTCTGCCCGGGCGCTGGATGCCGCTGCCGAAGCCTGCCGGGCGCCCTCAGCGCTGCGATTGACCGTGGCGGTGATCTCGTCGAGCGCGGCGGCGGTCTCCTCGAGGCTGGCGGCCTGTTGCTCGGTGCGGCGGGAGAGGTCGTCCGAGGCTATAGAGATCTCGTCGGCTCCAGCGCCGACGCTGCCGGTGGCCGTGGTCACCGAACTCATGGTCTCGTCGAGGGCGGCCAGGGCGCGGTTGAGATCGTCGCGCAGTTTCTGGAACTGCGGATCGATCGGCTGGTCGAGCCGGCAGGTCAGGTCGTTAGCCGCCAAGCGCTCAAGGGCGGCGGCGATCTGGTTGACGGCGTCGACCCGCCCGGTCACCACCGTGGCGAATTTCACGATCTTCTCGACGCGGCCCCTAGGCCCGAACACGGGGTTGTAAGAGGCCTGGATCCAGACCTCCTGGCCGCCCTTGCCGACACGCTTAAACTCGGCGGCGACATATTCGCCCGCGTTCAACTTACGCCAGAAGTCAGCGTATTCGGGCGAGCCGGCGTAGGTCTTGTCGACGAACATCCGGTGGTGTTGCCCTTTGATCTCCGAGAGGCTGTAGCCCAGCGCGTCGAGGAAGTTCTGATTGGTGTCCAGAACCAAGCCGTCGGTGGAGAATTCGATGATCGCCTGAGCGCGGCTGATGGCGGTGAGCTTGGCTTCAAAA
Organism: Caulobacter sp. 602-2; assembly: GCF_011043625.1. Lineage (GTDB taxonomy): Bacteria > Pseudomonadota > Alphaproteobacteria > Caulobacterales > Caulobacteraceae > Caulobacter. Next base: position 559,601 of record NZ_JAAKGT010000002.1, on the reverse strand, counting down.
TCCGCGTTACGCAGCTTCTGGTCCGTGATTACGGTGGCGACCTTCACCACGCGCTCAACCTTGCCCGAGCCGTTGCGGACAGGATTGTAGGAGGCCTGGATCCAGACCTCGCGACCGCCCTTGCCGATGCGCAGATATTCACGCGCATCGAACTCGCCTTGGCCGAGCTTGGACCAGAAGTCGCGGTAGTCTTGACTCGCTGCATACTCAGGCTCGACGAATAGGCTGTGGTGCTTGCCGACGATCTCGGAGAGCCCATAGCCCATGGCGTCGCAGAAGTTGGCGTTGGCGGACAGGATCTTGCCCGACAGGTCGAATTCGATCGTGGCGAGTGAACGATCCAGCGCCGCCAAGGTATGGGCCGGATTGCCATTCAAACGATTGCGTAACCCAATCACCGCGCTTCCTCCGAGGTCAAGCTTTCGCGCAAAGGAAGCGAACTGGGGTCAACGAACGGTAAAATTCGAAGGCGTGATTTGTCGCGGTCTTAGAAAATCGAGCCCGATTTGGGTTGCTTGTTCTCAATTAAAGGTAGCTATTTTCTGTTCAGAGAATTTGATGATGGAGAATATTGACCTGATTTCGCGCTATGCGGGAAACCCCCGACACGAACGTGAAGATTTCTAGCGACGATCTGCCGCATCGCATCGGGCCTGAGAAACGACCGGCTGATTTGATGACATCTACAGAGGAAGTTTGGCGCGCGGCGCGATTGGATGCTCTCGGCCCGAGGCGCGTGCGCCACCTGAGCGCCGAAGTCGTGTTCTCGGAGGTGATCCAAAGTCGGCTATTGGCGCGCCGGGCCCAAGAGCGTCGTGTTCTTGGTGCCGACGCAATGTCCGCAAATGGCGCTGGCAGGACCGTCAAGCGGTTGGCCCCTGACGCTTTGGAGTAGCGGACTTCAACCAAAGAAAGAGGGGCCCGAAGGCCCCTCGAAGTTAGCGTCCGCTAGGCGCGATGATCAGTATTCCATCGCCGGAACCGGAGCCGGCGCGACGTCCTTGGGCGCCTCGGCAATCAAGGCCTCGGTGGTGATCAGCAGCGAGGCGACCGAGGCGGCGTCCTGCAGGGCCGTGCGCACCACCTTGGCCGGGTCGATGACCCCGGCCTTCACCAGGTCCTGGTACTCGCCGGTCGCGGCGTTGAAGCCCCAGCTGTAGTCGGTCTTCTCCAGGAGTTTGCCGACGACGTACGAGGCGTCCTCGCCGGCATTGGCGACGATCTGGCGGGCTGGGGCCTGCAGGGCGCGGCGCACGATATCGAGACCAGCCTTCTGATCGTCATTGGCCGGCTTGACGCCGTCCAGGGCCTTTAGGGCGCGCAGCAGGGCCACGCCCCCGCCGGGCAGGATGCCTTCCTCGACGGCCGCGCGGGTGGCGTGCAGGGCGTCGTCGACGCGGTCCTTCTTTTCCTTGACCTCGACCTCGGTCGCCCCGCCGACGCGCACCACGGCCACGCCGCCGGCGAGCTTGGCCAGGCGTTCCTGCAGCTTCTCGCGGTCGTAGTCGGAGGTGGTGTCCTCGATCTGCCTGCGAATCTGGGCGACGCGAGCATCGATCTCGCCGCGCTGGCCCGCCCCGTCGACGATGGTGGTGTTGTCCTTGTCGATCGTGACCTTCTTGGCCCGGCCGAGCATCTCGACGGTGATGTTCTCCAGCTTGGTTCCCAGCTCCTCGGAGACCACATTGCCGGCGGTCAGCACCGCGATGTCCTCGAGCATGGCCTTGCGGCGATCGCCAAAGCCCGGAGCCTTGACGGCCGCGACTTTCAGGCCGCCGCGCAGCTTGTTGACCACCAGGGTGGCCAGGGCCTCGCCCTCGACGTCCTCGGCGATGATCAGCAGCGGGCGGCCGGACTGCACGACCTTCTCCAGTAGCGGCACAAGCGCGGCCAGGTTCGAGAGCTTCTTCTCGTGGATCAGAATGTACGGGTCGTCGAGCTCGACGCGGAGCTTGTCGTTGTTGGTCACGAAATACGGGCTGATATAGCCGCGGTCGAACTGCATGCCTTCCACCACCTCCAGCTCGGTGGCCAGGCTCTTGGCTTCCTCGACCGTGATCACGCCCTCGTTGCCGACCTTTTCCATAGCCTCGGCCAAGATGCGGCCGATCTCCTCATCGCCATTGGCCGAGATGGTCCCGACCTGGGCGATCTCGGTGTTGGCGCTGATCTTGCGCGCGTGGCTCTTGAGATCGGCCACCACGGCGCCGACCCCCAGGTCGATGCCGCGCTTGAGATCCATCGGGTTCATGCCGGCCGCCACGGCCTTGGAGCCTTCACGGACGATGGCTTGGGCCAGCACAGTGGCGGTCGTGGTGCCGTCGCCGGCCAGATCGTTGGTTTTGGAGGCCACCTCGCGCAGCATTTGCGCGCCCATGTTCTCGAACTTGTCCTTCAGTTCGATTTCCTTGGCGACGCTGACGCCGTCCTTGGTGATGCGCGGGGCGCCGAAACTCTTGTCGATGACGACGTTGCGGCCCTTGGGGCCCAGGGTGACCTTGACCGCATCGGCCAGGATGTCGACGCCACGCATCATGCGGTCGCGCGCGTCGGATGAGAACTTTACTTCCTTGGCAGCCATGGTTCCTACTCCTCTCGGTTGGGCTGTCAGTGGACGGAAATGGGATGGCGAATTAGGCGGCCTTCTTGAGCGTCGCCTCCGTCTCCAGAACGCCGAGGATATCGCTCTCCTTCATGATTAGCAGGTCCTCGCCATCGATCTTGATCTCCGTGCCGGACCACTTGCCGAACAGGACGCGATCGCCGGCCTTGAGGTCCAGCGCGACCAGCTTGCCGGCGTCATCGCGGGCGCCGGGGCCGACGGCGACCACCTGGCCCTGCTGGGGCTTTTCCTTGGCGGTGTCGGGGATGATGATGCCGCCCGAGGTCTTCTCCTCGGCCTCGATGCGGCGGACGACCACACGGTCGTGCAAGGGGCGGAAATGCATGCATAACCTCCAGATGCAAAACAGAATGTGATGGGTCCACCGGGCTCGCACCTAGCGGACGGACGTCAAGCTAGGCGGCGCCGAAGAGGCTTCAAGAGCCCGCGGTGAAAATTTTTCGACGGGGTTGGATCCGCCCCTGGCGGCCGTTTGCGATGGTCCCTGACGGCTTGACGCTTCCAGCGCCTGGGCCAAAAAATCAGCGCACGCGAATGCGCCAGATCGGCGTTCGCTGACGGGAAAGGATCAAAGAACAGGAGGTTCGATTTGCCCCGCGCCCGTGTCTCTAACGCCAAGCGCCTGGTCGCTATCGCCTGAGGACGCCGCCCATGGACAGGGATTTTCTCAAGCAGCTCGACGGCTACGGCCTGGCGACCGCCCAAATCCACTACTATCGGCTCGACTATCCGGCCGTGCTTCAGCTCTACGTCTGGCAGGAATACGACCTTGCTCCGCGCTTTCCCATGCTGCAGGCCTTTCTCGACCATTGGCGGCGCGAGATCGAAGCCGCGCTGCACTCGGTCCAGGTCGCCCACCATCGATTGATCGGTCCGTCGGAGTGGCGAGCCGTCAATGGCGTGATCTCGCTGCATTAGCCCCCGGCAAGCCATGCGCGGTGGCTCGGCTCCGCCTTGGCTTTGGGCCCGGTGACACCTTGGTTCACGGATCGAAAAATTTCTGATGCGAGCGTCTTGACGCGTTTCGGCCGTGTCCTAATTCATCGCCTGCTTGCCGGGCGCCGACAGGGCCTGGCCCTGGGGCGCATAGCGCGTGGCTCGGCGCCCCTCATGTCCAACTTGCTTTCGAGGAGATGGAAATGAGCACTGTTTTTGATTTCAGCCCTCTCTACAGCTCCATGATCGGTGTGGATCGCATGGTCGATCTCGTCGAGACCGCGCTCCGCACCGAGGCGAGCGCCAGCTATCCTCCGTTCGACATCGAGAAAACCGGCGAGACCGCCTACCGCATTTCGCTGGCGGTCGCGGGCTTCGCGCCGAAGGATCTCGAGGTCGTGGCCCAGCCGAACCTCCTGGTGATCAAGGGCCGAAGGGCGGCGAACGAAGACCAGGGCGCGCGAACCTTCCTTCACCAGGGCCTGGCCCACCGCGCGTTCGAGCGCCGGTTCGAGCTGGCCGACTATGTCGTGGTCAAGGACGCCGTCCATGCCCATGGCGTCTTGTCGATCGATCTGGTCCGCGAGGTGCCCGAGGCCTTGAAGCCCAAGCAGATTGCGATCGGGGTCGGCGCGCGCCAGCAGGCGCTGGAGCTCAAGCCGGCCAAGACGCGCAAGGCCGCGTAAGGAGCTGGCCATGCGCACGCATACCCATGCGAAAGATCGGGCTCGGCCATGGCCCGTTCGGCCGGCGGTCGGCTTCCTCCACCCCTTGGAGGTGCTGAAGGATCAGGATCTCGATCTCGCCGAAAAGCGCGAAATCCTGGCGGCCTGGGCTTCCGATGCGAGCGCGGTCGAGCATCGGCCCAGTCAGAGATGGCTCTTGGGAACGCCCGCGCCTGTGCCGCTCAGCGAGGTCCTGTCCGCGCTGCGCCGCCTGGACCGCGACCTGTTCTCTTGAGTTGGGGCGGGCGGCCGGCCAGCCGATGGTCGGCCGCCACTTCGCTCCGCTCGCTGCTTTGCGTTATGACCATGCCTTGTTTCATCTTTGTCGAGCCGTCGAGCGACGGCTGGATCGTTCGCGGCGACTTCCGCGACAGTCCCCTGCAGTTCACCACCGGCGCCCGGGCCGAGCAGGCCGCGCGTGACTGGGCGCATCGCCTGGCGGACGCCGGCGAGCCTGTGGTCTTGGAGATTCGCCTGCGCGATGGCGCGCGCGCCGGCCGGTTCCTGTTTCCGCCTCACGCGGCGGACACGGAAGCGGGCTTGGCACTGCGCGCTTAGCTAGGCCGCAAGCGACTCAGCCGTCGCCCGCATTCGCCTTAGGGCGGCGGCAAGGTCTGAAAGCGCCAAGGCGAAGGGCGACCCATCGCGGAGCGATTTCTGAGCCTCGGACCATTGCCCGCGATTGATTTGGTCGGCAACCAAACCCGCCTGCTGGTGGAAGGCCCGATGGTTTTCCAGCAAGCCTAGGAAGGCATGGTTGCCGGCCCAACGCCGGGCGCCCTCGCCGTGGATCCAGCAGCCGGTGGGGCAGTGACGATCCGATCGCAAGGCGGCCAAATCGATCGGTTGTCGCTCGCTCAGAGCCGCGACGAGCGCTTCGCGGATGTGGTGATGGTTGTGTGCGTGTTCCTGAAAATCCATGACCAAACCTCTCGGCTCAATCCAATGCGGGGGTTTTCGCGCAGGATGGTTGCCGGTTGGTTTTCGCTGGATCGCTGTCCACAGTTTTTGATGGTCTGATGCACGGCCCTTCTCTCGATCGCGCAGTGATTTCCCCCTGGCGAAACGTCGCGCTGTCAGATGGCGGCGGAAGGTCCAGTTCCTGGAGGTGCATCAAGGGCAGCAACTGGCGCGACCCGGCCAGCGATACAGACCTCCGGTTCGGCAGAGAAGGATGGGCTGATGTCATTGGCTTGGTCTGCTGTCGCCCTGCGCGCTAGACAAACTGGCCACCTGTATTGTTGGAGCGATCTCTCCCGAGCGAGCGAACGTGCATGCGATCGTGATCCGCTGCAAGTCCGCGCCGTGTCGCGCGAGCGCAGCCTTCCTCAGCTCAAAGATCGGCTTCGTCCCGCCTGGGAATGCTCGTGATGAGGGTGTGAAAATAAATACATCCCAAGGATGCACAATGTTGTGTTTTCCGGCTCCAGGCAAGCGGTCGTATGGGCGATCGCGAATGGGGACACATCATGCGCGCATCGATCCTCGGCAAGCTGGGCGCCGCCGTAGCCTTCACCCTTGGCGTGGGGTCGGCCGTGCCGGGCGGGGCCTTCACCCAAAGCGTCAGCCTGGGGCCCATCAACGCCGTGCCGATGGGACACGAGTGGCTGACCCGCATGTCGGCCATCGAGCTGCTTGGCTATTCGCCGGCCAGCGCGCCCGACCTGCCCGACCCCAACGACCCGCGGCGCGGCTGGACCGTGGGCGGCGGCAAGGCCTGGAACACCGTCCTGAACGGTCCTGGCCAGGCCGAGGCCCAGCGCATCCGCAGCCAGCGATGGAACGACACCCGCTACGCCTCGCGCTACAAGGCCGTCTACGACGCCATCATCGGCGAACGCTGGGTCGACCTGGCCGGCTACAGCGTCGCCGAATCGAAGAAGTGCTGGGACGCCGTGGCCCAGGAGCCGGCTGAGGTGCAGTACGATCACTTCATGCGCCGCTACGACGACAACGGTCCGGACGGTGGCGTACGCGCGGCGAAAACCTCGCAACAGCGCTTCGTCGACTACTTCGTCGCCGCCGCCACGGCGCCCAAGTCGAACATCGCGGTTTATGACGGCGGGGTGACCTCGTCGCTGGTGACGGTCGACCGAAACTACTTCCTGTTCGGCCGGGCCGTGCACCTGTTCCAGGACTCGTTCAGCTCCGAGCACACGGTGCGGATCGCCAGCGACAACTACATCAAGGTGCGTGAGGTCAAGAGCTACTTGTGCGCGCTGGGCTCCGAGCAGCACAGCCACTCGAACTGGGCAGTGGCCGTCGACTATTCCAGCGGCGACGTGATCTGGAAGGCCACGGTTGACGGGCGGCTGAACCCCAGCTGGGACGCCTACAAGGCCAGCAACATGAAGCCGACGGCTCTGGTCGCGACCGAAGCCAGCAAGGACCTTTGGGCCGCCTTCATCCGCACCATGGGCCTGCCGCCGGCCCAGCGCGCCGCCGCCGCCCGGGCCGAGGCCAACACCCTGGTCAAGAACTGGCTGAGCTACGACGAGACCGAGATGCGCGGCTGGTACGCCAACACCGCCAACCGTGGCGACACCTACGTGCTGGCCGCCGGACAGACCGGCAAGGGCATGACCCAGGCCCAGTGCATGAGTAAACTGGACTTCGGAACCACCGACCAAGCCTCGGCGGTCCGCCAGTTGCAGGACACCCAGCGCCAGTGCCTCTACAACGCCCTGCCCAATCCCGGCTATGAGGACCAGTTCGATCCGCAGACCCGGATCTGGTACAACTGGCGCTGGCGCAACGGGCCAATCGCGCCCATGAGCCCGACGCCCGCCGGCTGGCAAATCCCGACCCAAGCGGCCAGCACCAGCACGGTCGTGCGGATCCAGAGCGTGGCCAACGGCAAGTACATGATCGCCCCGGACGGGGTGGTCCCCGACTCGCTGATCTACAATCGCGACGGAACGCCGCTGGACTTCGCCCGGATCGGGCCCAACACCAACACGATGTTCCGATCCGCCCAGGACCCGATGCTGTTCCTTGACTACCGGGCCTTGACCGGGGCGGTGAAGCTGTTCGCCCCCGGCAACGGGACCCAGCCGGCCACCTACGACCTGCAGAGCGTCGGCCAGGGCACGTCGATCCGCAACACCTACTGGAACCAGTACATCTGGCTGTCGGGCGACGAACCTTATCTGACGCGCACGGGCAACCCTAAGAACGCCAACGCCCAGTGGCGCATCCAAGCCCAACCTTAAGGACGAGCGTGACGTGCGCTTCTAAGCGCAATTTGCGCGGATTGGTCTGGATGAAGCGTTCGGCCTTTGACCGCGACGTAGCCATTATCCTTTTGACAGGGTACGACCTGGACATCATCCCCCCGGACTTGGAAAGGGTGCTCTGCCTGCAGAAGCCCGTTCGTTTCACAGACTGGTTGAAGCGCTAGCAAGCTCTGATCTCCACAGCGATCTGTCAGCTGTACCGGCGCAAGGCTCGAAAGTCGTATTCATTGAATGGTGGGGTTCTAGAGCTGGCTCAAATGCAGTGGTTTGCACGGACCTGCGTCTGCTGCCGATGCTTCTGACGAGGCGGCTTTTCTTCCCTGCCGACGCCGCCGAACAGGCGCAGGCAGGATTTCCCGGCGCCGCTCGACGATTGTGAAACGACAGCGGCGGAACAAGCTGCACCGGTGAGCATTTCATGGGGGTCAATCCCCTTTGACCACGTGACTGCTAGGCCCTGGCGAGGTTCCCCCGAGCGCCAGGGCCTTTTGCATCCTGGATTTGGCCAGATCCGTGCTTCAAATCGCCGGCTCGGATCATGAGACCTGCTCGTCCGCGAGGAGCCATCCAGTCGCGGTGGAGGAACCGCACGCCCTTGGCCGCTGATCAAGCAGCGCCACAGTTTCTATGAGTGCTTGTTTACAGGCGACGTTCGAGAAAGATCTCGAAGGGGCGCCCGACCAAGGCGGCGATCTCGGGCGGAAGCGCAGGTCTTGGTTGATCATCAGTCATGGGCCCCAACTGCGTGGCATGGGCTTGAAGTGATCGCCGGCGGCGTTCGATGAGATCAGCGCACGCCAAGCCCCACACGTTCTTGGCCCCATGGCGCTGCACGAGGTCTGGATCTGTCCACCCCCAGACCAGGTATTCCATCACCGCGACATTACGGGCCAGTCGACCGCGCAGGTCGGCGCCGAGCTCTGCGGCGGCGATGCGAGCGACATTCGTCTCGCCGCGCCAGGGGGTCCAAATGCTCCACGGTGTGAACGCGCTGCACCAGTCTTCCAGCGCCTTCAGCGTCTCCTGATAGGCGGCAAGCCCGCTGGGGCGGGGGCGGTGGCCTGGCCAGTCGAGGAAAAGGACGTCGCTCTTGGGCACGCCAAGTGTCTCGAGCGCCCGGATCGCTTCGGATCTTCGCTGCCGTGCCAGTCGTTCTGGCGCGCGCGGACAGGAGCCCTCTCCGTCGGCCAGGAAGGCCACTCGAGGACGCAGCCCACGCTCGGCCCCGCGGGCCAGCAGACCGCCGCAGCCAAGCGTCTCATCGCCCGGGTGCTGTGCGATGACGAGCATGGTGGAAAGGCCCTCCAGAACGCTGTCGTCGATCGTGAAGGCTTGGTTGACGAGCGCCCCCCATACCGTCTCGCCGGCCGGCGTCACCATGGCTCCTCGTCTCCTGATCTCTCAGCGTTATGGTCTCACGTCCACGACGGCGGGTGCGCCGCCCCTCGCTCCGTTCCGAACCCCGTGGCGCCGAGGGGGATGGGAAAGAGATACATCGCAGGCCGCAGAGGGCCGATGCAATGCCTGCTGGTACAACTCGATCTCGATCTGATCGCGGCGTCTGGTGTCGCCGTTCGATCAAGGCGCCGACGGGGCGGGCTTGACTGGAACGCGCGCAGATCCCCAACGGCTTTGGCTCGCCGACCCGAGGTCGCAGGGGAGGGGCATCGAGCGCTTTTTTCTCCAGCAGCACGCCAATGCAGCTATCGGCGGGCGGCCTGCCGGGGCGCCCGCGTCGCGTTCGATCGAGAGCTCAGGCGATGCATCTCGCCTGGAGGCTGCGCCTGACGGCGTCTGGGCCTGCGAAGCGGCCAGCTCGCGATCAGTCGTGGCGTTTTTCGCCGTCGCTGGCCTCGAACGAGCGCTTGTCCTGCGGATCGTGCCCATGATGGACATCGCGCTCGCCGCCGCCGCCGGAGACGCGGGCGTGCTGGCCGGCGTGATCGGGATCGTCGCGATCCTTCACGACGGGATCGGGCCGCGGCTTGTCGCGGTTCTCGTGGCTGGCGCCGGGACCGCCCCAGCGATCGACCTTCTGCTTACCTGACATGGTTGGCTCCTCCTGGTTCAAGAACGGTTGGGGGCGGCTAGGGGCCGCCGCGGCCGCCGACGGCGGCGAAGACCTGGCCGGTCGAGTAGCTCGCCTCGCCGGAGGCCAGCAGGACGTAGATGCCCGCCAGCTCGGCCGGCTGGCCGGGCCGGCCCATGGGGCTGTCGGCGCCGAACTGCGGCAGCTTGTCGGCAGGCTGGCCGCCGGTGACCTGCAGCGGCGTCCAGAACGGGCTGGGGGCCACGGCGTTGACGCGCACGCCCTTGGGGGCCAGCTGCTTGGCCAGGCCCTTGGTGAAGATCATGATCGCGCCCTTGGTCGAGGCGTAGTCGAGGAGATTCTCGCTGGGCTCATAGGCGTTGACCGAGGCGGTGTTGATGATCGCCGAGCCGGGCTTCAGATGCGGGACCGCCGCCTTGGTGATCCAGAACATGGCGTAGACATTGGTCTTGTAGGTCTCGTCGAACTGGGCCGTGGTGATGTCCAGAATCGAGTCTCGCGAGAACTGGCGCGCGGCGTTGTTGACCAGGATGTCGAGACCGCCCAGCTCGCCCGCGGCGCGATCGACTAATTGCTGGCAAAAGGCCTCGTCCTTGATGTCGCCCGGGATCAGCACCGCCTTGCGCCCGGCCTCGCGGATCAGCTTGGCGACCTCCTGCGCGTCGGGCTCCTCGGCCGGCAGATAGTTGATGGCCACGTCCGCGCCTTCACGGGCGAAGGCGATCGCCGCGGCGCGGCCGATGCCGCTGTCGCCGCCGGTCAGCAACGCCTTGCGCCCTTGCAGCCGTCCTGAACCCTTGTAGCTGGTTTCGCCGTGGTCTGGCCGCGGCGACATCTGGCTGGTCAGGCCCGGCCAGGGCTGCTGCTGCTTGGGGAAGGGCGGCTTGGCGTAGGCCGTGGTCGGATCAGAGGGCGTTCCCAAGGGGCGGCCTTTCTGGGTCTGAGCCGTGGAGGTTCCGGCGATGGCCAGGCCGCCGGTGGCGGCTGCGAGAACGACGCGGCGGTCGGGATGGGTCATCTGGGCTCCAAGGAAAAGGGCCGCTCAGCACGAGCGGCCCGTCTGCCTAGCGTTCGGCGCCGCCGTCGCCGGTGCGCCCCGGCTGCAGGTCGCCAGCGGGTTCGGCGCCGCCGACCGAGCCGTTGTCGAGCTCGTCCTGGCCCGTCCTTTCGGCTTGTTCAGACGGGCGGCGATTCTGATCGGCCTGCTGGTTTTGCTGGCCCGGCTGGGCTTGCTGGCGCTCGTCCGACTGCTGCTGGGGCGAACGCGTTTCGCCCTGCTGGTTTTGCTGACCGGCTTGCTGGCGCTGAGGGTCGTTTTGTTGCTGCTGCAGGCCGTTGTCGTCGCGGTGCTCGGTCATGATCGTTTTTCCGTCCCTGCCCTCGCCGAGGAGCGGCGAGGTTAGGTCGGCAACGGGCCGGTGAGGGCCTGTGTTCCTGTCTGCGTCAAAAGGCACTTCAAGCTAAGCCCTTGACTTTGCTTTGGGAACGCTTGGCTCCCTCAAGGAGCTATCGGGGACGGGCGCCTATCCGCGCCCGTCAGGAGGACGACATGCCCCGAGGTGACAAAAGCGCCTATACCGACAAGCAGGAGCGCAAAGCCGACCACATCGCCGAGTCCTACGAGGACAAGGGCGTATCGACCAAGGAGGCCGAGCGGCGCGCCTGGGCCACGGTCAACAAGGACGACGGCGGCGGCAAGAAGTCCGGCTCGGGCCGCGGCAAGGACACCGGCCATCCAGCGTCCCACAAGGGCGGCAAGAAGGGTGGCTAGGCCTCGGCCAGCCGCAGCGCCGCCGAGCGCTCGGCCTCGGCCAAGAAAGCCGCCGCCACGCGAAAGCGCAACGCTGAGCACCATACTCGTCATTGAGGCCGGGGGGGCTCCGCGCCCGCCGCTCGAGGCAGATCTCGCCGCCAAGCTTCCAGAGCGGTTGGCGAGACGCATCGACGGCCTGAGCTTTCTCCCCGCACAAGCCCGTGGACAGCGGCCTACGCCGGCCTGACGGAGGGGCGCCGGCGCGCCGTCAGCAGCCCCTCAGGCTCAACGACCCTGGCTTCGTCGGCGGGAAACGAGGCGGTGAACATCTCGGTCCCGCGGCAGGAGCCGTTGAGGCGACGCGCCGGACCGGCCCCTTGGTCGAGGCCGCGTCCGGGACTTTTCGCAGGGCGGGGTTTGGCCCAGAGCGCCGCGATCTTGGCAACATGGTCCGGCGTGCGGTGCGATGTCGGGCGCTGGATCGGCAGTTGCGGGCCGGAGGGATGCTGCCGCCCCGAGGGATGCAACGCCGCGCTCATCGTTGATCCCGTCCGGGCTTGGCGGAGACGCCCGTTGTTGACGCGAGCAGGGACGCCGCGAGGCTTGGCGTGCTCCGCAGATCACCAGCGCAGGCTAGAGGCGCCAAAGCTCGGGAGTGCCGCGATCCGGCGTGGCTTGCCGCGTTCGACGCCCGATGTGTTTGCCTTGGATTGAGTGATCGGCGCCCGCGGCTGATCTTCGGCAATATCATTTGATAATTGCTGGGGCGCTGGGCGCCATTACTGAACAGTCGCGACGGATTGTCGCGGGAAGTTCTGTCGGGGTCTTATCGACCTGTTAAATCGCCGTGATCGACCATGGCCGGATGCGACAGGAAGACTGGTATGGCATTGCTCACCGAAGGGTGCGGGAGTTCCCCCTTCGGCTTTTCTTCAGCGTCGGCATCGCTGCGGCGATCTATCTCAACAACGCCAGCGCCTGGCCCGCGGTCTGGCTGGCCGCCACCGTCATGGCTCAGCTGGCCACGTCATGGCTTTCCCGCCCGATGCGCAAGGCCGGCTATCAGCCGAGCGAAGCGCGCAAGCGGCTGTTCATCGCGTCGGTGGCTCTGAGCACCGCCATCTTCGCAAGCGTGGCCCCGGCGGCCTGGTTCAACGAAGGATGGCAGGGCCGGGTCTTGGCCGTGACGGTGCTGGCCGGGGGCGTCATGAACGTTCGGCTTCACGCCAGTTCGTCTGCGGCCATGCTCTGGGCGGGCACGACCCCGTTCATCTGCCTGCTGATCGGCCTGCCGCTCTATTCGCTGGCCACCGAGCCCGGGAAGGGGGCCGCGGCCTTCGTCTGCGTGGCCAACCTCATGTATGTGGCGCATCTGGCGGCGGCGACGCGGCGCGGCTTGGCCGACGCCCGGGCGGTCGCGACCTCCCTGGCCCTGGCGCAGCAGACCGCCGACGCCCTGAAGGAGGCTGCGGCCAAGGCCGACGCGGCCAACGACGCCAAGTCGCAGTTCCTGGCCAATATGAGCCACGAGATCCGTACGCCCCTCAACGGCGTGCTGGGCGTCGCCGGCGCCCTGGCGCGCACGCCCTTGACCCAGGCTCAGCGGAGCATGGTCGAACTGGTCGAAACTTCCGCCAGAACCTTGGAGACGCTCCTGACCGACATTCTGGATCTGGCGCGGATCGAGGCGGGGAAGCTGGAGTTGCGGGCCGAACCTTTTGATCTTGCGGCGTCGGTTGGGGCCTGCGCCGAACTGTTCGACGCCGCCGCCCAGGCCAAGGGTCTGGACCTCACGGTCGACATCAGCCCGGACGCGGCAGGGACCTTCATTGGCGACGCCATACGCATCAGGCAGATCCTGTCGAACCTCCTCAGCAATGCGGTCAAGTTCACCTCGGAAGGCCATGTCCGCCTTTCGGTGAGGCTCGCTGAGGCCCAGTCGGGTTCGACGGTCATGTTCGAGGTTCGCGACACCGGCATCGGCTTCGACGAGGAGACCAAGGCGCGGCTTTTTTCCCGCTTCGAGCAGGCTGACGGCTCCAACACCCGCTCATATGGAGGCAGCGGGCTGGGGCTGGCGATCTCCCAGTCATTGGCCCAGGCGATGGGCGGCAGGCTCGAGGCCGAAGGGCGCCGTGGCCAGGGGGCGACCTTCACATTCGTGGCGCCGCTGCCGCGCGGCCAGGCTCCGGCGCATGAGGCGGCGGGGCCGGCGGGTTGTGACGCCCAGGCGCCCCTGGCCGGTATGCGCGTCCTTCTGGCCGAGGATCATCCCACCAACCGGCGTGTGGTCGAGCTGATCCTCGGCGCCACGGGTATTGACCTGATCAGCGTCGAGAACGGCGCCGAAGCGGTGGAGGCTTATCAGCGCGGTGCTTTCGACATGATCTTGATGGACATGCAGATGCCGGTCATGGACGGCCTGACCGCCATCAGGCGTATCCGCGCGCTGGAGGCGGCCGAGCGCCGGCCGCGGACACAGGTCCACGTACTGACCGCCAACGCCATGCCTGAACACGTCCAGGCGTCGCTGGCGGCGGGAGCCGACGGCCATCTGTCCAAACCGATCCAGGCGAGCCTGTTGATCGAGCGCTGCGGCGCCGTCTTCGCGCCAAGGCCTGATCTCGTGCGAGCCGCTCCGGAGTGAGAGGCCTGGAAGCGACCGGGGCGCGCGTCCGTCCACTGTCGCGACGGACGAGGCCTGGCCAGGCTTGCGGCTGACTTCGACACAAGGGCGATCGGTGCCGGCTAAAGCCTCGGACCCATCATTGCCGAGGCTAGGACCGGCGGGCGAGGTTCGGAGCGATCCGGCCGCTTGAGAGACACCACCTGCCCGCCAGCGCTCAGACCCCGGGTACGCCCTCCATCATCGCCTTCAACGCGGCCAGATGGCCTTTCACAGCCTTGCGGCCGGTGGAGGTCAGCGCCGTCCAGGTGCGAAGCCGTCCCTCCGACGGGCTCTTGCTGACCTTCAGATAGCCCGCTTCCTCCAGGGTCTTGATGTGCTTGGAAAGCACCGATTCCGAGACGTCCAGCGCCTCGCGAAGGGTGGCGAAATCAATGGTGTCGACGCTCGCCAGCATACAGCAGATCTGCAGGCGGTTGGGGGCGTGGATGACCGGGTCGAGGACGGCGAGGCTCACAGGGCGGGGCCGTCGCGCAGGTCGCGGCGGAAAGCGGCCTCCCAGACGAAGCCGCCGATCGTGACCACCCCCGCGGCGAGGGCGCCGATGACGAACGGGGCGGCGACCAGGGCGTGCTCGCGCGCCAACCAGGCCGAGAGCAGGAGCGACAAGGCCGTCAGGACCGCCAGGCCGACGGCGACCCAGCGCGTGCGGCCGGCGCGGTAGCCGCTGACCCACATGCCGGTGTGGCGCTTGTAGGCTCGCACCAAGAGCGCCAAGCCCAGGAGGAAAATCAAGTAGTAGCCGATCAGCACCGGGAAGGACTGCCCCTGCACGGCGACCAGGCCGCCCATCAGCAGGCCCAGGGCGGGATGATACCAGATCGGGGCTCTGGCGCGGCGGGCCAGATCGGTGCTGACAGCCTCGACCTTGGCCAGCATACGCGCGGCTTCGGCGGGATCGATCGACGGGGCGGGGCTCACGGGCGCCTCCTTACTTTCCATGTTGGAAAGCTAATAGGCACTTTCCGTCATGGCAAGTGTAAACTTTCCAACTTGGAAAGTGGCGTGGCGCGGCCGTGCAGATGTCTCGCGGCGCGTCGTCGCTTTCGCACAGCGGGCTCCAACGGATCCGAGCGCCGTGGCTTGGGGCGCCGTGTCGACAGCCGCCAGGCTCCAGGCGGTTCCGAAATGATCGTCGTTGATCTCAATGCGGCTTGCGACGGCGTGCTCTCGGCGTCGCGAGAGCCGAAGGACGGCTCCCAGCGCGACCGGCAGGCGCGGCGCCGTCGGCGTGTGAGCGACTTTTGCCAGGGGCGTCTTGACGTCTTTGCGCTCTGCCCTAATTCAACGCCTGCTTGCCGGGCGCCGACAGCGCCCGGATCGGGGCGGCTGACGCTGGTTCAGCGCCCCTCATGTCCAACTTGCTTTCGAGGAGATGGAAATGAGCACCGCTATTGATCTGGCGCCCCTCTACAGCTCGATGATCGGCGTCGATCGCATGGCTCACCTGATCGAGACCGCTCTGAGCGGCGGCGCCGGCACGCATTGTCCGCCCTTCGATGTCGAAATGACCGGCGAGGACGCCTATCGTATCTCCCTGGCGGCGGCGGGTTTCTCGCCCGCCGATCTGGAGATCGTCACCCAGGCCAATCTGCTGGTGATCAGCGGGCGCAGGGCGACGGGCGATGGACAACAGGCCCGGACCTATCTGCACCAGGGGCTGGCGCAGCTTCCCTTCGAGCTTCGGTTCCAACTGGCCGACCACGTCATCGTCAGCGGCGCGAGCCACGCCCACGGGGTGCTGGTGATCGATCTTACGCGCCAGGTCCCCGAGGCGCTCAAGCCCCGCCAGATTCCGATCAAGGCGGGGGCGGGCCGATCAGCGCCGCTTCTGCAAGACGCGTCCTCCCGGGCGGCGGCCTAAGGAGGCTCGCCGTGGACAGAGACGTCAGCACGACGGAGCGGGCGCGACGCTGGCCAGCGCGGCCCGCCGTCGGCTTTCTCCACCCCCTGGAGGTGCTCAAGGACGGCGAACTCGATCCCGCCGAAAAGCGCGAGATCCTGGCGGCCTGGGCGTCCGACGCCAGCGCCGTCGAGCACCGGCCTAGTCAAAGATGGCTCTTGGGAACGCCGGCGCCGGTGCCGCTCAGCGAGGTGTTGTCCGCGCTGAGCCGCCTGGATCGCGACAGCTTCTCTTGAGTTGGGGCAGGCGGCCGACCTGCGCAGGTCGGCCGCCACTTCATCGACCTGAACCAAACCATGCCTATGCCGAGCTATATCTTCGTCGAGCCGTCAATAAACGGCTGGATCGTCCGCGGCGACTTCGAGACCAGTCCTCGCACCTTCGCCACCGGCGCCCGCGCCGAACAGGCCGCGCGCGATCTTTGTCATGGCCTGGCGCAAGCCGGCGAACCGGTGGTCCTGGAAATTCGGCTGCGTAACGGCGAGCGCGCCGGACGCTTTCTTTTTCCGCCCAGCCTGGGGGACTGCACGCAGCGGATGGCGATGCGGGCCTAGCCCGCATGCGTCCCGCCGGTCTGGCCGCTGGGCGCCCTGCGGCGCTGGTCGGTTGCTCCTTAGCTGTCGTGCGGCGGTGTCCCGGCCTTCGCGCGACGGCCTTGGAGGCTGGGGGCGAGGCTGGACCATGGTCTGCTGCAAGCACCCTCTCCGATCGCGCTTGCCGCGTTGTGCTGGTGCAGGTCTGGCCGCCCGGCGGCTAGGATCAGGCGCTCGGCGGGTTGCGAGACGAAATCGAGCAAGGGACCCGGGCGTCCTGAATCGGAAGGTTGACGAGCGCCAGCGGTTCGACCGAGCGACTGGACGCTGTCAGCCGCTCAGCGATCTGGGACGCGAGCGGATACCTCGCACAGGCGCCGAAGCCTGGCGACCGGAGCGCTGCTGGCCTCCCAGGTCGGGCGTCAACTGATCTATGGCGTGGAGCTTGATCCCCATTCGCCCCGCAACCCCTGACACGGCTTGGCGTTAGCCCCGAACGGTGCGGCGAGGGAGGAAGAAGTCTTTGAGCGACAGCCTGGATTCCTCGACCGTTCACGCCGATCGCCGGGACCTTGTGTTCTTCGCCGTCGAGCGGGCTAGCACCCCCATACTCATTTGCGATCCATCGCAGGACGATAACCCGATCATTTTGGCTAACGCGGCCTTTCTGGACCTTACGGGATATCGTCTTGACGAAGTGATCGGCCGCAACTGTCGTTTGCTTCAAGGCCCATCGACGAATTCGCAGGCGGTCAAAGTCCTCCATGAGGCGGTCGAGCAAGCGCGACCGGCGGAGGTCGAGATCCTCAATTATCGCAAAGACGGCTCCACGTTCTGGAACCGCGTCAACCTGAGCCCGGCCCACGACGAGAAGGGGGGCTTGGCCTATTTCTTCGCCTCTCTCGTCGACGTCAGCATTGAGCGTCAGGCGACCGAGCTGGCGCGGGAGGAAAGTCGGATTCTTCTTCGCGAGGTGGACCATCGGGCGATGAACGCGCTGGCGATCGTCGAGGGGATCGTCCGGCTAAGCCGAGCGCGTGACGCGACCCAGTACGCCGCCGCTGTGCAGCGACGGGTCCAAGCTCTGGCCAGGACCCATGCCTACCTGTCGGAGCGGCGCTGGCGAGCCGCCCCGTTGCGCGAGCTTTTCGAGCTCCAGGTCGCGCCGTTCGATGCTCGCCGCACCACCCTTGATGGTCCCGAAATCCACGTCGGGGCGCCGCTGGTCCAGCCGCTGGCTCTGGTCCTGCACGAGATGCTCGCCAATGCTGCGACCCATGGCTGCCTTTCTGCACCGCAGGGCGTACTCGCCGTCCGCTGGATGCCGAGCGAATCCGGACGTGGCTTCACGATGGTTTGGGAGGAGGTCGGCGGGCCGCCGCCAGCCGAGCCGAGGCCCTCGGGGTTCGGTTCGGCGATGATCGGCGCCATCATCAGGCGCCAGCTACGAGGCAAGGCGCGGCTCGACTGGCGGGCAAGCGGACTGCGGGCCGAGTTCAACGTCCCCGATGTGACGTCCGAGCCAAAGTCCTTCAGGATCACTCAAGACTGATCGCGCGCGCCGGCGCAGGCCGTCCCGGAGCCTGGAGGCGGTTGGGAGGCGAAGGCCTCTTGTCCGTCACGCGCCCCGCAGATGGCGATGCGACTTAGATCCGGCGCTAGGTCGCGCGCTCGAACACCAGCAGGCTGGAGGTCGCGGTGGCGTAAATCCTCCCCCTGGCGTCCTTGATCGTGGCCTCGGCGAAGGCGGCGCGGCGGCCGAAGGTCACCACTCGGCCCTCGGCGCGCACCAGGCCCGTGTTGTCCGTCAGGGGGCGATGATACGACACTTTCAGCTCCAGGGTCGTATAGGTTTGCCTGGCGCTGAGCTTGGAGTGAACGGCGCAGCCGCAGGCGGAGTCCAGCAAGGTTGCTGCGTAGCCGCCGTGCACTGTGCCGATCGGGTTGTAGGCGTAAAGCCCAGGCCTCCCCTCGAACGCCGCCCAGCCATCGCCGGCCTCGGTCAGCGAGAATTCCAAGGTCTCGCCGATCGGCGCTCGTCCACCGGCTGCGATCATCGCCTGGAGCTGCTCCAGGCCGGACATGCCAGGAGCGATATGGTCGGCCAGTTTAGCTTCAAGGGGGCTCATGGTTTGGCTCCAGATCTATGCGGCTTATGACGGGGGGCGCTGGCGAGCAGTGATCTTCATGTCGCTACCGGCTCTGGGGCGCTGGTCGAAGTCGCAGCGCTGCGGGGGGGCTTGATCCGAAACCAGATCGCATAGAGCGGCGGCAGGAAGACGAGGGTCAGGACCGTGCCGCCGATCGTGCCGCCGATCAGGGTGTAGGCCATCGACGACCAGAACACCGACCAGGTCAGCGGGATGAAGGCTAGCACCGCCGCCAGCGCCGTCAGGATCACCGGCCGGGCGCGCTGCACCGTGGCCTCGATGACGGCATGGAAGGGATCCAGGCCCTCTTCCTGATTGATCTGGATCTGGCCGATCAGGATCAGGCTGTTGCGCATGATGATGCCGGCCAGGGCGATCAGGCCCAGGATCGCGTTGAACCCGAACGGCTGGTGGAAGATCAGCAAGGTCGGAGCCACGCCGACCAGGGCCAGAGGCGCGGTCAGCAGCACCATCCACATCGCCGACAGCGAGCGGACCTGGAAGATGATCACCACCATCATCAGGATGAACATCAGCGGGAAGACCACGGCCAGGGCGCTGTTGGCCTTGCCCGCCTCCTCGATCGAGCCGCCCATCTCGATCTTGTAGCCCGCCGGCAGAGCCTTGATGATCGGCTGCAGGGACTTTTGGACCGCAATGGATACGTCCGGCGGCTGAAGGCGCTCGTCGATGTCGCCGCGCACGGTGATCGTCGTCAGCCGGTCGCGGCGGCGCAGGATCGGGTCCTCCATGCGAATCTCGGCCTTGCCGATCTGGTCGAGCGGGATGCGCTCGCCCGCCGCGCCCACCAGGGTGAAGGCGCCGAGCCTGGCCGGATCCAGGCGGTCCTGGCCCGTGGTGCGGGCGACCACCTCCACCGAGCGGATGTCCTCGCGCACCTGGGTCACCGGAACGCCGGTCAGCAGAAACTGCAGCTGCTGGGAGGCGTCGGTGGAGCTGAGGCCAAAGGCGCGCAAGCGGTCCTGGTCGAGCACGAAATGCACGGTCGGCACGCGCTCGCCCCAGTCGGTGTTGACCTGGCGCAGGCCCTCGTTGCGCAGCATCACGCCCTTGACCTCTTCGGCGATGTCGCGAACGCGGTCGGCGTCCGGGCCCATCACGCGGAAGGCCACCGGGAAAGGCGAGGGCGGACCGAACACGATCTGGGTGGCGCGGATCTTGGCGCCCGGGACCGAGCCGTCGGCGGCGAACTGGCGCAGGCGCTTCTTCAGCGCGTCACGCGCTTTTTCGTCGGGCGTCAGCACCACGATCTTGGCGAAGGAGGGATCAGGCAGTTCAGGCGAGATGGCCAGGAAGAAGCGCGGCGCGCCTTGGCCGATATAGCTGGTGACGATCTTGGCCTCGGGCTGCTTGGCCAGCCACGCCTCGACCTTGGCCACGGCCTGGCTGGTCGAGCCGATGCTTTGCCCCTCGGGCATCTGCACCTCGATCAGCACCTCGGGCCGGTCCGACAGCGGGAAGAACTGCTGCTTGATCCCGCCCATCATCAGCACCGCGGCGACCATGGCCGCGCCGACGCCGGCGGCGACCTTGAAGCGATTGTCCACCGTCCAGGTGACCAGGGTGCGCAGCTTGCGGTAGCGCGGGGTGTCGTAGATCGCCCCATGACCACCCTCGATCGGCTTGATCTTCGGGATCATCAGGACGCCGAGATACGGCGTGAAGATCACCGCCACGAACCAGGAGGTGATCAGGGCGAAGGCCACGACCCAGAAGATGTTGCCGGCGTATTCGCCCGCCGTGGACTTGGCGAAGCCCACCGGCATCAGGCCGATGATCGTCACCAAGGTGCCGGCCAGCATCGGGGCGGCCGTGTGGCCCCAGGCATAGGTCGCCGCCGTTACGCGGTCCTTGCCCTCTTCCATCTTCACCACGATCGTCTCGATGATGATGATGGCGTCGTCGACCAGCAGACCCAGCGACAGGATCAGCGCGCCCAGGGTGATGCGGTCGAAATCGCGTCCGGTGACCAGCATGATCACGAAGACGCCGGCCAGGGTCAGCGGTACGGCCATGGCCACCACCACCCCGACCCTAAAGCCCAGGCTGATCAGGCTGACCACGATGACCACGGCCAGGGCCACGAAGAACTTCAGCATGAACTCCCCGTAGGCTTCGTGGATGTTCACCGCCTGGTCGGTGATCTTCGTGAAGCTCATGCCCATGGGCATCTCGCCCTGGATCGCCTTGGCCTCCTTCTCGAGGCTCTTGCCCAACTCCAGACCGTTGAAGCGGTCCTTCATCACCACGCCGAGCACGATGGCAGGCTCGCCGCCGTTACGGATCAGGAACGTCGCCGGATCCTCGTAGCCGCGCTTGACCTCGGCGATGTCCGAGAGCTTCAGCGTGCGGCCGCCGACCACGATCGGCGTTTCCTTGATCGTCTCCAGGCTGTCGATCGCGCCATCGAGGCGGATCTGCACCTGGGGACCTTGCGTCTCGATCGCGCCGGCGGGCGTGACCAGGTTGCGGTCGTTGAGCGCCGAGAAGAGGTCCCTGGGACTGACGCCCAGCGTGGCCAGGCGCGCTTGGCTGAACTCCACGAAGATCTTCTGCGGCTGCTCGCCGATGATCTGGACCTTCTTGACGCCGGGGATGTGCAGCAGCCGCTGGCGCAGGGTCTCGGCCTCACGAACCAGCAGGCGCTGAGGTTCTCCCTTGGCCTTCAGGGCGTAGAGCGCGAAGGTGACGTCGCCATATTCGTCATTGACGAAGGGGCCCAGCACGCCGCGCGGCAGGCTTGCGGCCTCGTCGGCCATCTTCTTGCGGGTCTGGTAGAACTGTTCCTGCAGTTCCTTGGCCGGGATCTGGTCCTTCAGCGTCAGGGTGGTGAAGGCCAGACCGGGACGGGTGAAGGTCTCCGAGCGATCGTACCACTTCAGTTCCTGCATCCGCTTTTCGAGCGGTTCGGCCACCTGGTCCTGCATCTCCTGGGCCGTGGCCCCGGGCCAGGCGCTGATGATGGTCATCACCTTGATCGAGAAGCTCGGGTCCTCGGCGCGTCCCAGTTTCAGGAAGGCGAAGGCGCCGGCGAAGGTCAGGGCGATGATCAGGAAGAGGGTGATCGATCGCTCGCGGACCGCCAGGGCGGAGAGATTGAAGTTCATTGCGCCGCTCCGGTCTGGACGCGAACGCGCTGGCCCTGGTGAAGCAGGTGGGCGCCCAGCGCCACGAACTGTTCGCCGCCGCGCAGGCCGCTCGTGATCGTAACGTTTTCGGCGCTGACGCCGCTCACGCTCACCGGCCGCCACTCGACGGTCGAGGCGCCGGGCTTGACCACCCAGACGCCCGTCCCCTTGCCGGTGTCGTGGAGCGCGCCGATCGGCGCCTCGACGCCATTGGTCGACGCGCCCGGTTGGGCGGGCAGGGTCAGGACCATGGTCGAGCCCAGCGGAGCCTGCGCGGCCGCGCCGCTCAGCACGTACTTGGCTTCGAAGGTGCGGGTGCGCGGGTCGGCCGCGTCGGAGAGCTGGCGAAGCCTGGCCTGGCCGACCGGGTGGTCGTCGAAGCCGTAGGCCTGCGCCGGCGAGCCTAGTGCGGGACGGACCGTCTCGGGCAGGGTGATGGTCGCCTCGCGCGGACCGGCGTGGGCCAGGCGCAGAACGGTCTGCCCGGCGGCCACCACCTGGCCGGGCTCGACCAGGGTTTCGACCACGACGCCGTCGGCGTCGGCGATGAGGATCGCGTAACCGGCGGTGTTCTTCGACACCCGGGCCTGGGCCTCGGCGGCGTCGAGTTGAGCCTTGGCCGCATCGGCGGCGGCCTTGGCCTGGTCGTAGGCCAGGGCCGAGACCGCGCCGGCCGAAACCAGACTCCGCAGTCGCCGCTCCTCCGACGCCGACTGCAGCGCGCGGGCCCGGGCGGCCTCGACTTGCTGGTTCTGAGCCGAGACGCCCAGGGCGTAGTCGGTGGCGTCGATCCGCATCAGCGGCTGGCCGCGCCGCACGGTCTGGCCCGCATCGACCAGGCGCGCCACCACCTTGCCGCCGACCCGAAAGCCGAGATCGCTCTGCACGCGGGCGGTGACCACGCCGCTGAACCGGCGCTCGACGCCCTGGGCCGGACCGGCCGTCGCCACCCGCACGACCGGCGGGGCGGTGCGCGGGTCTTCCGCGCCAGTTTTGCCGCCGCACGCGGCGAGTGGCGCAAGACCGCCCACGAGCAGGGCGACGGCGAGGGGGCGAGACGACATGGCTTAAGGATCCTGCCTGGACGGAAGGCGCCTAAGCTGCTGCCGAGTGACTATTTTGTCAACTGGTCACTATCTGGCTACGGGGCCAAGCTGCGCAGCACGAGGTTGATCACCTTGGCTGGAGCCTGGGGCAAACCCTCCAAATTATGCTTGAGCATCAGCGGGTTCATAAAGCTCTGCATGACCAGCAAGATCGCATCGCAAGTCTCGTCGATCGGCGTCTTGCGCTCGAACTCTCCGGTCTCGCGGCCCAGGAGGATGATCTCCTTGAGCCGCTCTTCGGCGCGCTCGAGATAGGCGATCACCGAGGGCCAACGCTCCTCGGCCGCATGGGCGGCGATGTCGTACAGCATCTTGTCTTCGAAGAACAACTCGGCGCTCGTGGCGATGATGCCGTTGAAGTATCTACGTAATTTATCAGTTGCCGACCTTCCTTCGGTCGCCCCGGCCTCGCCGCCGGCGAGCACCGCATCCAGGCACTGGGTGCAGATCGCCTGTCCGATGGCCTGCTTGGAATCGAAGAACTTGTAGATGTAGGCCTTGGAGAAGCCGATCGCCTTGGCTAGATCGGCGACCGTCGTCTTGCCATAGCCGAAGCGGCTGAAATGCGCCCTGGCAGCATCGACGATCTGGTCGCGCACGCCGTGTTCGACAGGACCGCGCTGGCCGGCTGCGGGGGAGGATGGGTCGATCGTGTTCATGAGCGCAAGCTAGCACCGGGTCTTGAGATTGACAAACGAGTGACGATATTGGCAATTAGTCACGATCAAGTTTGCGCTCAGAGAGATCCCCATGCGCTCTGTCACCCTTCCGGCCCTGCTGGTCGCCGCCAGCGCCGTTCTCGTCTCCGGATGCGCTGTCGGTCCCGACTATGCGGCGCCCACGCCGCCCAAGACCGGCGCCTTCATGGGCCAGGCGGCGGTGACGGCACGCGCGCTCGCCCCGGCGCCCGTCGACACCTGGTGGCAGGGCTTCAACGACCCCGTCCTCAATCGCCTCGTCGAGCGGGCCCTGGCGCAAAATCTGGATCTGGCCCAGGCCGCCGCGCGCGTGACCCAGGCGCGGGCGGGGCTGGGCGCGGCCACGGCCGCGCTCCTGCCCTCGGCGTCGGTCCAGGCTCAGGGCGCGAGCGTCCACGCCTCGACCCAGACGCCCACCGGGCGCCTGCTGGCCGCCACGCCGGGCTTTGATCGCGACGGGTCTCTCTACGAGGGCAATCTCGTCGCTGGCTGGGAGCTGGACGTTTTCGGCGGAACCCGCCGCGACCGCGAGGCAGCCCTGGCCCGTTATGACGGGGCCAAGGCCGGGGCCGCCGCCGCCAGGCTCGCCGTCGCCGCCCAGACGGCCGACACCTACATGCTGGTGCGCGGCCTGCAGGAACGGCTCGCTGTGGCCCGTCGCCAGGTGGAGACCCAGGCGCGGCTCGTCGACACCGTGCAGCTTCAGTACGACCACGGCGCCGCGGCCGATCTGCAGCTGCAACAGGCCAAGGGCGCCTTGGCGCAGACCCGCGCCAGTATTCCCGTGCTCGAGGAGGGGCTGGAGGCGGCGCTCAACGCCATGGACGTCATCCAGGGCGCGCAACCTGGGACCTATCGCGCCGAGCTGATCACGGCGAAGGCGATCCCCGCCGCGCCGGGCCTGGCCGACGCTGGCGGGCCCGTCGAGCTTCTGCGTCGCCGTCCGGATCTGGTGGTCGCCGAGGAGCGCCTGCGCGCCAGCAACGCCGAGGTCGGATCGGCGCTTTCTCAATACTTCCCGAAGTTTTCGCTGAGCGGTTTGGTCGGCACGGCGACCACTGACCGCGGTACTCTGTTCGAGGGCCCGGCGGCCCAGGCCCAGGGCGTTCTTGGCCTGCGCTGGCGTCTCTTCGACTTCGGTCGGGTCGGCGCGGAGGTCAAGGCCGCGCGCGGCCGAAAGGCCGAGGCGCTGGCGGCCTACCAGCAGGCCGTGCTGCGGGCGAGCGAGGATGTCGAGAACGCCTTTGTCAGCCTCGTCAAACGCGAGAGCCAGGAGCGGGCGCTTTCCGACGGCGAGGCATCCTTGGCCGAGGCCAGAACCGCCTCGCAGGTCGCCTATCAGGCGGGCGCGGTCAGTCTGGTGGAGGTGCTGGACGCCGACACGCGACTGCAGGCCGTGCAAGACGCCAGGGCTCGGGCCAGGACCGAAGCTGCGCGTGCGGCGATCAGATCGTTCCAGGCGCTGGGCGGAGGATGGAGCGCGTCCTGAACGACGCGTTCTTGGGCGGGCATCCGGTAAGGTCGCGGCGGCCTTCGATCGGGTCCGGGGATGTCATCGCGTTTCAGCGGCGGTGGAACAATACTCGCCCATCGTCGACGTCCGGCCGTTGCGCGCGACGTCAGGCCGCCCGCTGGGGCGCCACGCCGCTTGGGCGGTAGAGGTCGCAAGCCCTTCGATCTGCCGAGCGGAATGTTCGAGGTTAGGCCGGCTTCGGGCGCGCAACCTGTGCTTGACCTGCGCTTCCGCGCCGGCGGCGGACGTATCAGCTGGCGCCGGCGCCGCGCGGACGCCAAGAGCGCCGACTTCTTCCCATACGGACAGCGCGCTTCGCGCGCTGGCTCCTTTCTTTTTCCTTCCGCCTGAAAGGGGGATGGGCGGCGCGCCGGTCTAGGCCCGCCGCCTGGGCGCGCAACCGGCCTTCGGCCGGTCCTCCACTGCGTTCCGGCCCTGCGGGTGCGCGTCCAGGCTCGCGCGGGCCTTCCCGGCTTTCTCGCCGCCCACCCCCCTTTCCGGCGAAAGGATGCGGGCTTGGGGCGGTGATGGAGGCCCGCCATGCGCTCTGCCCGCCAACCGCCCAAGTCCGCCGTTCAGGCCCCGGGGCCTGCGGCGGCCGTCCCGCGTTCGTCCGCGCCTGAGGTCAACCTTTACGAGGAGGTGACCGCCAGGATCATCAGGGAGCTTGAAGCCGGGCGACTGCCCTGGGTGCAGCCTTGGGGGCGAGCGCCCGGCGCTCCTCTGTCCTTGCCTCGCAACGGGGTGACGGGACGTCGCTATTCGGGCGTCAACATCCTGCTGCTGTGGGGCGCCGTCATCGAGAACGGCTATCCCTCGCAAGGCTGGCTGACCTTCAAGCAGGCCCTCGCCGCCGGGGGCTGCGTGCGGCGGGGCGAGCGTGGAACGACCGTCTTCTATGCCGACCGGTTCACGCCCAAGGCCGAGCAGGAGCGCGCCGCACGCGATGGCGACGAGCCGGGCAAGGTTGCGTTTCTCAAGCGCTTCACGGTCTTCAATCTCGCCCAGTGCGAAGGCCTTTCCGGGGTGGACGCCGAACCCGCGCCCTTGCCCGAGCGCCAGCTTGTCCCCCATGCCGAAGCCTTGATCACCGCCACCGGCGCGGATTTCCGCATCGGCGGATCCCGCGCCTACTACTCGCCCGTCCTCGACTATGTGCAGGTCCCGCCGCAGCCGGCCTTCGGCGACCAGATCAACTATTACCGCACCTGCTTCCACGAGTTGTCGCACTGGACGGGACACGCTACGCGCCTGGATCGTGACCAGTCGGGCGTGCGCGGCGGGAAGGCCTACGCCCGTGAGGAACTGGTCGCCGAGATGGGCGGGGCCTTCGTCTGCGCCAGCCTGGGCGTCGTTCCCACCGTCCGCCATGCCGACTATCTCGGCTCCTGGCTGGAGGTTCTGCGCGAGGACAATCGCGCCATCTTCCGGGCCGCCTCCCAGGCCTCCAAGGCCGCCGACTACCTCCTGGCCTTCGCGCCCGAGGCTCAGGTCGCCGCCTCATCCCTGATCGCGGCGACCCAAGAGGAGGTCGCGGCATGACGCTCCTGACCCCCATCCTGCGCGCCGCCCTGCTGGCCAACGGCGCGGCCGAGGTTGAAACCGACCACGTCCCGTTAGCCAAGTTCTTCAACCCGGCGGGCCTTGGCACGTGGCTAGTCACCGAGATGGACGCCGACGGCGACACCCTGTTCGGGCTGGCCGATCTCGGCGAGCCCGAACTTGGATCGTTCAGCCTCGTCGAGATCGAAGCCGTGCGGCTGATCGGCGGCCTGACCATCGAGCGCGACCTCTATTTCTCGACCATGCTTCCGCTGTCGGCTTGGACGGCCGCCGCGCGCCGCACCGGCTCGATCTCCCAGGCCGAGACGCTCTTGAAGATCACCGCCCGCCGCGACGGGCGGCCCACATGACCGACCGCGCCGGTCTCGCCCTTCCGGCCGCCGGGCCTGCCCGGCCGCCGGTCGACCGCGCCAATCCCGGCGCATCCCCGACCCCGCCGCCAGTCTCCACAAACTCCCGACGGGGTCGGTTCCACTCCGGATCAACAGGAGTCCTGCCATGAAACTCGCATTCGCCGATCCCCGCAACATGACGGTTTCGCCGCTCAACATGCACTTTGGCCGCCCCGCGCCCGACGTCTCCGACATCGCCCCTTCGATCCGGCAACGGGGCGTTTTGCTGACCCTGCTGGTGCGCGAGACCCTGCAAGACGGCGTCGTCGTCCCCGACCATTTCGAAGTGGTCGCCGGCGCCCGCCGCTGGCACGCGGCCATGGCCGCCCTGGCCGACGGCGTCGAAATCGATCCGGTGCCATCGGCATCCTCCGGGCCGGTGACGACGCCGCCGCCATCGAGGCTTCGCTGATCGAGAACCTCCAGCGCCTGCCGCCCGATGAGGTCAGCCGCTGGGAGGCCTTCGTCAAGCTGATCAGGAAGGGCCGCAGCCCCGAGCAGATCGGCGCGACCTTCGGCCTGACCGACGCGGCTGTGAACCAGGTCCTGGCCCTGGGGCGCCTCCTGCCGCAGATCCGCAACCTCTATCGCCGCGACGAGATCGACGTTCCCACCGTGCGCGCCCTGACCCTGGCCAGCCAGTCCAGGCAAAGGGAGTGGCTGGCCATGAAGAACGACCCCGAGCAGCGCGCGCCCGTCGGCGCCCAGCTGCGGGCGTGGCTGTTCGGCGGCGCCTCGATCCCGACCCGCTACGCCCTGTTCTCGCTCGAAACCTATCCCGGCAAGATCGCCGCCGACCTCTTCGGCCACGACAGCTATTTCACCGATCCGGCCCTGTTCTGGCGCTGCCAGAACGAGGCCCTGGCGGCGCGCTCGCAGGCCCTCGCCGCCGAGGGCTGGGCGGGCGTCGAGCTGCTCGAGCCGGGCAAGATGTTTCATTCGTGGAAGCACGAACGGACCCCCAAGGCCTCCGGCGGCAAGGTCTTCATAGAGGTCAGCAGCAGCGGCGAGGTCACCGAGCATGCGGGCTGGCTCAGCGCCCAGGAGGCCCGCCGCAGCCGGGCGGCGGCGGCCAAGGCCGCCCGTGTCGAGGCCGGGCAGCCCCCGGTCTCGGCTGACCGCCCCGAGGTCACCGCCAACCAACAGGCCTATATCGACCTGCATCGGCTGGCCGCCGTCCGGGCGGTCCTGACGGACCATCCCGGCGTCGCCCTGCGCCTGCTCCTGGCCCACGCCATCGCCGGGTCGCCCTACTGGAAGGTCGAGCCGGACCCGCATCGCGCCGGGGCCGAATGCGTCGCCGCCAGCCTGGAGGCCAGCCCCGCCGAGGCGGTCTTTCGCGCGCGGCGCGAGACCGTCGCCAAGGCGCTCGATCTCGACGGCGCCCGCGACCTCGTCGGCCAACCGCGCCGGGGCGGGACCGCCGCCCTGTTCGCCAAGCTGCTCGCCGTGCTTGACGCCGACGTCCTGGCGACGGCGGCCGTGGTCATCGGCGAAACCCTGGCCGCCGGCGGCGAGGCGGTCGAGGCCGCAGGCCTCTATCTGAAGGTTGATACCGGCGCCTTCTGGGAGCCGGACGCGGCCTTCTTCGAACTGACGCGCGACCGCGAGACGGTCAACGCCATGCTCAAGGAGGTCGGCGGCAAGAAGGTCGCCGACGGCAATGTCGGCGAGAAGGTCAAGACGCAGAAGGCCGTCTTGCGTGACTGCCTTGACGGAACGGGCGGCCGTCCCAAGGCCGGCAAGTGGACCCCGCGCTGGCTGACCTTCCCGGCCGGGGCCTACACCAAGCGGTCCTTGCGCACGGCCGAGACCGGCAGGGCGGTGGCGCCCTTGCTGCGCAAGGCGCCGAAACTGCCCGCCTCGGGCGTCGACGCCAGCCCGGCGGACATCGCGGCCGAATAGACGGCCGGGCGCTCGCCCGGCGCCGCCGTGATCCTGCCCCCGCGCGCGAGCGCGGGGGCTTTTTCATGCGCCGTCCAGAGCAGGCGCCAACGGTCCGGCGCGAACAGGTCGCCGACGCACTTCAGGCGCGGGACGAGCGGCGCGGGTCCCGTTCGGGCTGAGCGATCGCCGCCGCCATTTCCGACAGGGCGCCGGCGACGCCGGGCGGCGCGCGGCCCTGGCCGATGGTCAGGCCGGCGGCGGCCTGGGCGACGGCGCGCCCCGGGTCGGGTCGTCGGCCAGGTCCGGATCGACGGCGATGGGGGCGGTCTCCGACGGCGTGGACCCAGCCGATGAGACCGCCGCCCTGGGCGCCGAGGGGGATCCAAGTTCGACCAGCATGGCCTTCGCCTGCGCGAGTCTCGCGGGTCCGTTCCTCGACAATGACCTTAAAGCTATGGGACGCGCCGTCGCCCCGGAACCATCGCGGCCCGATTTTTTCCCCGCCGCTTCGCGGCTCCTCGCGCCCGCTTCGCTCCAAAAAATAGGGTCGCTCCGGTCCTCCGCTGACGCTCCGGCCCTTCGGGTCCGGGCCGCCGCCACGCCCCATCACGCCGGGTCATCGCCGAGGAACGGCCCCGGCGAGCTTGCGAGGAGGCGAAGGCCATGCTGGTCGAACTTGGATATCTCGACGCCCTGGAGGGCGGTGGTCTCATCGGCTGGATCCACACCGCCGGCGGCAAGACCTGCATCGCCGTCGATCCGGACCCGACCAACGACCCGCTCTATCCGGAGCGCTTCACCGTCGCCCTGGCCGCCGCCGGCCTGACCATCGGCCAGGGCCGCGTGCCGCCCGGCGTCGCCGACACCCTGTCGGAAATGGTGCTGGAAATCGCCCAGCCCGAATGGGGACCTGCGCCCCTCGTCCTGCGCCTGAAGTGCGTCGGCGACCTGTTCGCGCCGGACCGCTGGCGCCTGCTCTGGGAGGTCGGGGGCTGAAAGCCCCCGCACTCGCGCGCTTTCGTGCGGGCGGCTGGCCGGTGAGGAAGGCGGGCGGCGAGGCCCCCGCGCCGGGCGGCGCGGGGGCTGGGCCTTTCAGCCTTCGTGCCAGATCATCGCCTGGACGTGGTCGCCGTCCTGATCCGGGGCGCGACCGAGATCGGCCTTAAGGCCCTAGGGGACCGAGCGCCGGATGGGCGATGTCGAAGCCGACATAGGGCCTGCCTTCCTGTCTGGCGTTCGTTGCAGTCGACCCCGACCTCGACCCCGGCGACGGGACAGGCGGGCGTCCGAACGGGCCGGGCCGAACCTGGAGCCGACCGGGGCGGCGACGATGGCGCGGGGGTCGTCGAAGGTCAGAAGCGCGCACGGGAAGCCGCCGCTTCCGAGATCGGCGCCGCCTCCGAGGGTGGCGGCCATGGCCGGGGTCCAGTCGCGCTTCCCCGTTGTCGAACCCACGACGATGGCTTGAACCCTATGGCCGCCCCGTCCCGCCTTGAACCGTCACGGCGGGCTTTTTTCCCCGCCGCATCCCCCTGCCGGGGAATGCGGCTCCTCGCGCCGCTTCGCTGCAAAAAAACCCGCCGCTCGGGTCCTTCGCTGCGCTACGGCCCTTCGGGTCAAGGCGGGCCGGGTCGGCCAGACGGGGCGCCTGTCGCCGGGGATCGGCCCCGGTGAAGAGCAACAGAGGACCCCAGCCATGACCGCCACCCTCGGATACGTCACCAAGCACGAAAACGGCAGCTTCTCGGGCGAGCTTCTGACCTTCGACGGCCCCCGCGCCATCGCCGCCACCCCCGTCGGCCCCAAGCGCAGCCCGGCCCATCCGGACTACCGCCTGACCCATCGCGGAGTCGAGGTCGGGGCCGGCTGGAACAACACCAACCAGGAAGGCAGGCCCTATGTCAGCTTCAACATCGCCCATCCGGAACTCGGTCCCCGGGCCTTCAAGGTCAATCTTGGCCGCGCCCCGGACCAGGACGACGACAGCGTCTACGCGATGATCTGGAACGAAGGCTGAAGGGCCCGGCCCTCGCGCCGCCCGGCGCGGGGGCCTCGCCGCCCGCCCAGAGGGCGCAGAAGAACGGGGGAACGATTTCGCGCAAGGGCGTTTGCGTACGTCCCGCAAAGCCGCCCGCGCCGCTGTGCTCGCCGTACGCGGCGCCCCAGTCTAGACCATCGCGCCGCGCTCTGGAGAGCACGGCGATGACCGTAGACGACGACGCCAATGCGCGCGCCGCCCGCGCCAAGCAGGGCAGCCCGTTCCTCAACACCGCCCAGGCCGCCCACTATATCGGCCTGTCCGAGCGAACCTTCGAGACCATGCGCAGCGAAGGGATCGGCCCGCGCTTTCGTCGCCACGGCCGCTTCGTGCGCTATCATATCGACGACCTCGACGCTTGGTCGCAGGACAGCGGGAAGGCCGAACGCCACGGCCAGGAACGGCCCCATGCGTAGCCGCGTGCTCGCCGCGCGCGCGCGCAAGCGGGCCGCGCTGCTCGCCTGGGCGGCGTTCGGCGCCGCCATCGTCGTCGCGCCGCTGGCCCTCGATCCGGCGCCGCGCCTGGTCTGGAACGCCTCGGCCAGCGCGCCCATCGGCCTCTGGCGCGTGTGGCCCGGCGCCCTCGTCGCCGTCGGCGACCGGGCGCTGGCCGTGCCGCCGCCGGCTGCGCGGGCTCTGGCCGCGCGGCGCGGCTACCTCCCCGCCAACGTGCCGCTGATCAAGGGCGTGGCGGCGGCGGATGGCGACCTGGTGTGCGCCGACGGGCCGATGCTGGCGGTCAACGGCCGGCCCGCCGCGACGCGTCGGGCGGCCGACCGTCACGGTCGTCCGCTGCCCTGGTGGAGCGGCTGCCAGCGTCTCGCGGGCGGCGCGGTTCTGCTGCTCAACCCCGCGCCGGAGTCCTTCGACGGCCGCTATTTCGGGCCGGTCGAGCAGTCGGCGATCATCGGCAAGGCGAGCCCGCTATGGCTGCCTTGACCGTCCTGGCGGCGGTGACGGCGCCCCTTGCGCCGGCCGATCCGGTCGCCGCGCGGGTCGCCGCCTGGGCGCCGATCATCGCGCAGGCCTCGCAGCGCTTCGACGTGCCGGCGGCCTGGATCGCGGCGGTGATGCGGGCTGAAAGCGGCGGCCGCACGCATCTGGACGGCGCGCCCATCGTCTCGCGCGCCGGGGCCATGGGGCTGATGCAGGTGATGCCGGCGACCTATGCCGAGCTTGCCGCTCGCCACGGTCTTGGCCCCGATCCGCATGATCCGCGCGACAACATCATGGCCGGCGCGGCCTATCTTTCCGAACTCCACCGGCGCTTCGGCTACCCGGGCCTGTTCGCCGCCTATAACGCCGGACCCGCCCGCTACGCCGAACACCTGGCCGGCCGGGCTTCGCTTCCGGCCGAGACGCGCGCCTATCTGGCGACGCTGTCCGCCTCGCCGCCGACGGGCGAGATGCCGCCCGCCGTCGTCTCGGGGACGCGCCTGTTCTTCGTCCTCAGCGCGCCTGCGGCGCCGCTTGCGGAGGCGGGGCGATGAACGGGTGCAAGCTTGGCTTTGAGCGGGAGGCGGGAAGGCAAGATAAAGCTGCGGCGCCAGCCGTTCCGGCCGTCTCCGCAAGGTGTTGTCTGCACATCGTTTTTCGGTGCGGCGGCTTGGCGCCAGGGGCGGGCGGCTGGCGCCGGTTTGGCGTCAAAGCCTTGTTTCAGAGACGGAATTTCTGGCGCCGGACGGGGTTTTGGCCATGAGCGGCGAGGACGACTTCATTCCCCGCCTGGGCAAGCCGCGCGCACTGGGCGCCAGGTCCAAGAGCTATCTGTCCCGGGTCTTGCGTTCTGCCATCCTGGCCGGCGGCGGACGCTTGCCTGGCCCTAAGCCAGCGAGCCGCTTCACCGGCCAGCGGATCGGACGCGGCGCGGGCGTCGCGCGCACCCTGCGCTCGGGCCGAGACCTGCGGGCCGGCTATCGCTCGCGGCGGGTGGTGGTGAAGGTCTCGACGCCCAGGCTCTCGGGTAGGGGCCTAGCCGCGGCGCGGGCGCACCTGGCCTATGTCCAGCGCGACGGCGTCACTCGCGACGGGGCGCCAGGGCTGCTCTATGGACCCGACACCGATCAGGCCGACGGCCGCGCCTTCCTCGACCGCGCGCGGAAGGGCAAGGACGTTCGCCAGTTCCGGTTCATCGTCTCGGCCGAGGACGGCGCGGAGTACGAGCACCTGAAGTCCCTGACCCGGCGGCTGATGGCGCAGGTCGAAAGGGACCTGGGGACCAGGCTCGACTGGGTGGCGGTCGATCACCACAACACCGGCCATCCCCACACCCACATCATCGTCCGCGGGCGCGACGACCAGGGCAAGGACCTGATCATCGCCAAGGACTACATCACCCGCGGCCTGCGCGAGCGGGCGAGCGAGCTGGTCACCCTCGATCTAGGCCCGCGCACCGACCACGACATCCGCATGCGCCTGATACGCGAGGTCGAGCAGGAACGGCTGACCAGCCTCGACCGCGGCCTGATCGCCGCCGTCGACGAGGAGGGCCTGGTGTCGCCGGGACACTGGGACTCGCTGCAGCAGACCGCGCGCGCCGGACGGCTCCAGACCCTGCGACGACTGGGCCTGGCCGAGGAGGTCGCGCCGTCGCGCTGGCGCCTGGCCGACGGCGTGGAGGAGACCCTGCGGCGGATGGGCGAGCGCGGAGACATCCAGCGGACCCTCTATCGGGCCCTGGCCGAAGGCGGCGTCGAGCGAGCGCCTGCGGATCTGGCGGAGTTCGATCCGAACGCGCCTGGCCAGCGCCCGCTCGTCGGCCGCGTCGTGCGCCGTGGACTTGGCGACGAGCAGCGCGATCGCCACTATCTCGTCGTCGACGGCGTCGACGGCCGCGCCCACTACGTCGACCTTGGGCGTGGATCAGCGACGGAGCGTGTCGCCGAGGGCGCGGTGGTGCGGGTCTCGCGCCGGTCGACCGACGCTCGCCCCGTCGACCGGTCGGTGGCGGCGGTCGCCGAGGTCAACGAAGGCCGCTACAGCGCCAGCCTGCATCGCGCCTTGGACAAGGAAGCCGCCCAGGGCTTCATCCAGGCGCACGAACGGCGGCTGGAGGGCCTGCGCCGGGCCGGGGCCGGACCCGAGCGGCAGGACGACGGCTCGTGGAACATCCCTGAGGACCATGTCGAACGCGCCGCCGCCCATGAGGCGAAGCGGGCGCGTGACACGCCGGTGGTGGTCGAGGTCCTCTCGCCCCTTGAGGTCGAGGTGCAGGCCGGCCGGGACGGCGCGACCTGGCTAGACCGGGAGCTGGTGTCGGCCACGCCCGAGCCCCTTCGCGACGCGGGCTTCGGGCGATCCGTCCGTCAGGCGCTCGACCAGCGCCGGCGATGGCTGATCGCCGAGGGTCTTGCCCGCCAGGAGGAGACGCGCGTCGTGCTCCGCGCCGGCTTCTTGGCGCGGCTCGAACGGCGCGAACTGGAGGCGGCGGTCAACACCATCGCCCAGGAGCGCAATCGCGTCTTCGTCGAGACCCGTTCGGGCGAGAAGATCGAGGGCGTCTACCGTCGCGCCGTCGCTCTGGGCTCGGGCAAGATGGCGCTGATCGAGAAGAGCCGGGAGTTCACCCTCGTGCCCTGGCGGCCGGTGCTCGACGGTCAGGAGGGCAAGCTCGTCTCCGGCGTCATGCGCAGGAGCGCCATCAGTTGGACCCTGGGGCGGACCCGGGGCGGGCCGGTGATCGAATGACCCGGGCGCGCGCCGCAGGACTGGGGAGGCGGGCATGGCCGGCCTGATCCCCCGGCCCGAGGACTACGGCGTATTTCTTGACGCCCTGAAGGCCCGCGTCCGCTCAGCGCGCCTGAGCACGGCTCTGGCGGTGAACCAGGAGCTGATCGGGCTCTACTGGTCGATCGGCCGTGACATCGGCGCGCGACAGCTGTCGGCCGGCTGGGGCGCCAAGATCATCGACACCCTTGCCGCGGACCTTCGCACGGCGTTTCCGGAGATGACCGGCTTTTCGCCGCGCAATCTGCGCTACATGCGCGACTTCGCCGCCGCCTATCCCGACCTCGAATTTGTGCAGCAGCTCGCTGCCAAATTGCCCTGGGGCCACCACATCGCGCTGCTCGGCGCGCGCGGCGACGATGAACGACGGTTCTATGTTCGCCAGGCCGTCGCGCAGGGCTGGAGCCGCAACGTCCTCATCCATCAGCTGCGGAGCGATCTCTATCGTCGACAGGGCCAGGCCCTGACCAACTTCGGGCGCACCCTGCCAGCGCCCCAGTCGGAGCTGGCCCAGCAGCTGATCAAGGACCCCTACGCGTTCGACTTCCTGGCCATGACCCCGGACATGCTGGAGCGGGACCTCGAGCGCGGCCTCCTGGAGCAATTGCGCCAGCTGATCCTGGAGCTCGGGAAGGGCTTTGCTTTCGTCGGCAGCCAGTATCGGCTGGAGGTCGGTGATCAGGACTTCCGGCTGGACCTGCTGTTCTACCACCTGCGTCTGCGCTGCTACGTGGTCTTCGAGCTGAAGGTGGAAGCCTTCAAGCCCGAGTTCGCCGGCAAGATGAACTTCTACCTGTCGGCCGTGGATGATCAGCTGCGCCATGCCGACGACCAGCCGTCGATCGGCATCATCCTGTGCCAGACGCGCAACGAGACGATCGTCGAGTACGCCCTGCGCGACAGCGTCAAGCCGATGGGCGTGGCGACCTACACCGTCTCGGCGGCGGCTCTGCCCGCACCCTTGGAGAGTGTCCTGCCGACGGTTCAGGACCTGTCGCGCCAGCTGCCGACGGCCATGCGCCTGTTCCGCCTGCGCACCGAGATCGAAAAGCGGCTACGGCGTCTTCTTGGAGAGATGGCCGGCGAGCCGACGATGCGGTCGCTGCTGATCCAGAGCAGTGCTCTTGGCGTGCCCGCCGAGGACATCGCCCAGGTGATCGACGCTTTGTCCGCGATGACCGACGCCGCTCGCGGTCTGGAGGTCGATGCGCTACGGACGGCTGGCGCGGAGGTCGCGGCCGAAGCCTTCCTGGCCCGGTTGCACAGTCTGTCGCCGCGGTGACGAGCCTGGCTTTCCAGGGCGAGGAATCGGCCTAGGAGGCCGGCATGACCAAGGAAGAGATCGACGAGCAACTGGACGAGATGACGGCCGAAGCCGTCGCCAAGGGCGACGACGGGCTTCGTCCCGGCCTGCTGCTGCTCAACGACCGTCTCTATGGGACGCAGATCCGCACCGAAACGACGTCGGCCGTTCGTGGGCAGCGTTACCGCGGCCTGCGCGTCCGCGTCGCCAGGGCCTACGACACCAAAATCCTCAGCCGCGCCCAGGTCGCCGAGCAGGGGCTGGAGATTGGCGAATACGAAGAGCTGACCCAAGCGCCGGCGCGCGTCGTCGTCGACTAGGTTTGGGGCCTGTCCGCCGGCGGCGCGAGCGGCCAGCGGCCGAGTACGACCTGTCGCGTCCCGTCAAGCCGCAGGTGGAGCAGAACAAGCTCTTCCGCGCGCCAGCGGATCGGCGTCACCGGCGTGGTCGGCACGTCGAAGCCGCAGGCGCCGAGGGCGATCCGGAGCGTCCAGGCCGGGGGTATGAACTTGCCCAGGCCAGCCTTGGCCAGGGCGCGGGCCAGGTCCTCTCGCAACGCCGCCAGGGCCGGCGGTTCGTGATCAGCCGGCCGTCGAGCGAACGGGCCGATGCGACCCGGTCCAGCACGATGTCGACGGCGGCATGAGCCGCACCTGATGGCCGCGAGCCTTCTTGCCGAACAGACGATGAGCGGCGATGAAATCATCGGCGCACCGCTCGATGGCCGTCGCTGCCGCTGGCTAAGGCTGCAGGCAGAAGGCCAGTCCGTCGCCGGGACTACAGACGAGCGCTTCGATCATGACCCCATCTAACCCATGCTGACGGCGCCGGCCACGCGTCCGCCGTGGCTCAACGATCGAGCTGGATCCAGGCCGGGGCGTGGTCGCTGGCGCCGTCCTGGCCGCGCGTCCAGCGGTCGACGCCGCAGGCGCTCAGCGACCGGGCGACGTGCGGGCTCAGCAACAGGTGATCGATGCGCAGGCCCTTGTCGGTCGGCCAGCGATTTCGAAGGTACGACCAGAAGGTCCACGGCGGGGTGCCCGGCGGCAGAGCTCGCAGGGCGTCCGTCCAGCCTTGGGCGAGCAGTCGGGAGAAGGCCTCGCGGATCTGCGGCGTCACGAGCGCGTCGCCCGCCCAGCTATTGGGCTGGTAAATGTCGGCTTCTGTAGGCGCGACGTTGAAGTCGCCGGCCAGGACGACCGGCGCGCCGCTGGCCATCAAGGCCGCCCCGTGGGCGATCAACCGATAGAACCATGCGAGCTTGTAGTCGAACTTGGGGCCGGGGCGAGGGTTGCCGTTGGGCAGGTACAGGCAGCCGACGACGACGCCTGCGACCGCAGCCTCGATGTAGCGGGCCTGGTCGTCGGACGTATCACCAGGCAGGGCCGTGCGGGTGACGACCGGCTTGGCGCCCTTTGCCAGGATCGCCACGCCGTTCCAGGCGCGTTGACCCTTCCAGACCGCCTCGTAACCCATCTGCGAAAGCGCCTGCGCCGGGAAGTTCGCTGTCGGCGTCTTCAGTTCCTGCAGGCAGACGACATCGGGCTCGGCCTCCGCGAGCCATTCGATCAGGTTGTCGAACCGGGCCACCACATTGTTGATGTTGAAGGTAGCGATCTTCACGTGGCGGAACCGGCCCAGGCGACGGGGATTGGCTCTTAACGCCCCTGCGGCCGGATCGGCCAAGGCGGCGGGCAAGCGAGGAGACGCCGATGAGCGAAAATCCAAAGGCCGCCGAGGAGTCGACCTCCGCGCCGCGCCCGGCCGGCCTTGAGGCGCCGCCTCATCCGGCGCTCGACCCCAACAAGAAAACCGATGCGACCCACGATCCCACGGCCGACGACCCCGGCAATGGCGCGGACTAATCCGGCCTGCCAGCGGCGCTGCGGCCATGGCTAAGGCCCCGGCCAAGCGCCGGCTGAAGGTCTACCGCGCCCAGTTCGGGTTCCATGACAGCGTGGTCGCCGCGCCGAACCAGGCCGCGGCCCTGGCCGCATGGGGCACGCGGCAGAACCTCTTCGCCGAAGGCGCCGCGAGCCTCGTGACGGACGCCACTGTGGTCGAGGCCGCTCTGGCGCATCCGGGGACGCCTCTGCGGCGCGCCGTAGGGTCGACGCGGGGCTATAGCTTGGAGCCGGACCTGCCGGAGGTTCCCGAGGCGCCGCGCGCCAAGCCCAAATTGAAGGTGGTCGAGAAGGCCGCGCCGTCGGCGCCCCGCCCCAAGCCCGATCGCCGAGCGCTCGACAAGGCGGAGAAGGTGCTGGCCAGAATCAACCAACGGCGGATCGACGATGAGGCCGATATCGCCCGTCGACGAACCGCGCTCGAGGCCGAGGACGAAGCCTCCAAAGCGCGCTGGCGTGAGGACAGGCGCAAGGCCGAGAAGGCTGTTGTGGCCGCGCGGCGAGCTTTCACCGACGCCGGCGGCGAGGCGTGATCATCCGGCCTTGCGAGCCTTAGGCTTTGACGCGGCCGATTTGGCTGGAGTCTTTCCCGATTTGGCGGCGGGCTTGGACGCGCCCTTGCCTTGGGCTGCGCCGGCCTTGCCGCCGAGGCTGGCGCGCAGAGCTTCCATCAGGTCGACGACATTGGTGTCCTCGGGCTCGGCGACCTTCTCGACCTTGTGGCCCTTCTGCTTGGCCTTGATCAGCTCCTTCAGCGCTTCCTCGTAGCGATCGACGAATTGGCTGGGGTCGAACGGACCTTCCTGCTGCTCGATGATCTTCTCGGCGATGGCGATCATCGCCTTGTCGGGCGCCTTGTCGCTGATCGGGCCGAAGACCTCGTCCTCCTTGCGCACCTCCGCATCGGTGCGGAGCGTGTAGGCAAGGATGCCCTTACCCCGCGGTTCCAGCGCCAGCAGGCGCTCCCTGGTTGACATCACCACCCGGCCAAGAGCGATCTGGCCAGAACGCTCCATCGCCTCGCGGATGACCGCGAAGGCCTCTTGGGCCAGCTTGCCGTCGGGCGCGAGGTAGTAGGGATTGTCCCAGTAGACCCGGTCGATCTCATCGGCCGGCACGAACCGTTCGATGTCGATGGTCTTGGTGCTCTCCAGCTTGACGCTGTTGATCTCATCCTGGGTGAGCAGGATGTACTCGCCTTTGGAGACCTCGTAGCCCTTGACCAGTTCCGACCGCTCGATCGGCCCAGTGTCCGGATCGGTGGTGATCATCTTGATCCGGTTGTTGGTCTTGGGATTGATCAGGTTGAAGTGGACGTCGCCGCCGCTGTCGGTGGCGGTGTAGAGCGCCACGGGGCAGGTCACGAGAGACAGGCGAAGGTGTCCCTGCCAAGTCGGGCGATAAGCCATGTCGCATCCTCCAGCGCGCCGTTTGGTGCGTGGAGTCAACGGCGCGGGCGGCGTTTCGTTCGCGTCAGCTGCAGGAGGCGGTCTTGCCGGTATCGAGATCGATCCGAAAGCAGTGCTGTCCGCCGCCGTCCAGGTCCTCGACAATTACGGTGACCTCGCCGTCGTCCTCCGGCGCTAGGGCCAGGTCCTCGACATAGGCGATGGCAGCGGCCTCGAAGCTCGCCTCGGAAATCACTCTGGTCTGATGTCGGCCGGCATGGCGGGCGTGGACGCTGAAGCGGCGATCGTTGGCGGCTTGGGGCATTGAAGGTCTCCGTGAGGCACAACGCGCCACGCCCGCGAAGGATTCATAAGAGGGCGCCGCAGGGGAACTCATCTCTCCATTCGCCCCTTGTTGGCCGGAGTCCCCCACCTCAAGGAGTCGAACCGATGACCGATATTCCGACCGCACCGACCGCCCGTCACCGCGCCACCGCCAAGGCCAAGCTCGACAGCGCCGCCGTCGACGCCCGTCACGCCTACGACAATCTCAAGGACGGCGCCCAGGAGCTCTACGCCGGCGGCCGCGAGCATTTCGATTCCGCCCGTCTGGTGGCCGAAGAGAAGCTTCGTGAGAAGCCGCTCCTCGCCGTGAGCGCCGCTGTCGGCGTCGGCATCCTTCTGGGGCTGCTGCTTCGCGGTCCGCGAACCGTCTACGTGCGGGTGCCCGGCTAGCCGTCAGTCCTCGGCGAATCCGAGCGCCTCGATCCGGGGCACCCGGTCCGCCTCGACCGCCTGCCGGGCTGTAGGTCGAGACCTTTCGTAAGCGTCGGCGACAGGGCGGCGGGCTTCCCTTTTGCCGCTTTTCGCCCCACGATTACTCGTAAAGGTTGCGGGGGGGCGTCATGGGCTGGTACGACGACGATGAAAGCCGGTTGCCCCAGTGGGCCGAGGGCCCGATGCTTTGGCTGCTATGCCTTGGCGGGGCTCTTATGCCAGCTCTGATGGTCATCGGGCTGCTGCAGCTGTTCGCGCCCCACGCCCCGGGCTACATCGGCTTCCTGATCTACGGCGTGGCGATGGTCGTTTCCGTGGCTGCGGTTCGACCCTGGATCGTTCGATAGGGCGGTCGCACGGCGACTATAACACCGCGTCGGTTTCGATCAGCCCTTCAGGGCCTCTCGCCCCGCGGCGACTGCACCGCAGCTTGGCGCGGATCGTGTGAGGCTGGGTGTGGCCGCCGAGGCTGATGATCGCTTTGTCGCGAGGCCAGACCGCTTGGTTGCCGCAACGGCGGCAAATGATGGTCAGCGGGGATTTGATCCGCGACAGCGTCGGCCAGATCACCGCCATGGCGGCCGTCCGGGCTGATATCCATAGCCGTAGTCCGAAGGGTTGATGCCTGCCTCCAGCAGCGCTTCGACGGCGCGCCAACGGGCCCTCTCTGGATCCGCCGGATGCATCAAACCCGAAAAGCTCATCGCCGGCGGTCGACCAGGACAGCGAGGGCAGACGGCCTTGGCCTTGATTTGCGCCATGGTGGCGTTCAACAGGCGGCGGGCTCGCCCGAGCATCACATCGCGTCGCCACGTCCGCCGCGCGCCGCAATGCAGGCACTCAAAACCGATCTCCCACTCGCGCTCAAAGGCTTCGACCAGACGCACCTGAGCGAACTCGGGCGACAGTTCTGCCGCCTTGCGCCGTTGCGCGTCGCTTCGCTCAGGCATCGGGCTGCCCCACCTGCCGCACCGCCCGCCAGTAGGACCACGGCTTGGTGACGACCAGTTCCATCAAGAACCAGGCCTGGTCGCCTTCAAACGGCGGCACGTTCTCGGGATCGACGAAGGTGACGTTGCAGCGCCTGTTCCGCGCGCCTCCCGGAAAGGTGAAGTAGAGGGTGCGTTCGACCTGGCGGCCATCCACCACATCTACGCAGGCGAAACGAGACAGCTTTTCGATCGCCTGGCGATGGATGCGCGGCTTGGACGACGTGGGCGGTGGCGGCATGCGCGTGAAGCTCCGGGCGTAGGGCCGCGATCCGCCAAGGAGGGCCTTGGCGGTCGGGCCGCTGCAATTAAATGTTCGTGAAATGTTCTCGTTCCGTATCTCGCCAACGTCAATCGCTCGACGGTCGAGTCGGCGGATTCGTCGCGCTTCTCCACAGGGCCGCTCACAGGTTCGTAGCGATCCTCGTGAAGACAGCCAGCGGATCGAACAGCTGTCCCCACGACCGGCGACCAACTCGGCCATCGCCGCGAACAGGCCATGGATGGGTCTGCTAAGGGTGGTGAGCGGACCTTCCCAATGCCACACTGAACCAGGTGGAGGGCGGAGGAGGCCTGAAAGGGCACCAGAGGGTAATGCTGACCGCGCCCAGGGACTTGGGCGCTGCCCGCGTTAAGCCTATGCGCGGGCCTTAGCTCCACCGCACACCAATTGCCGCTCCGGGTCGTGCACTGCCGTTGCCGGGCTGGAGCTGAACGTCCTGTTCTTGGAGGCGCACAAGCGGCAGTTCATGGCGCGATCAGGTCTTCAGACGACAGGAGATGCGGACATCAGGCGTGCAGGCTCGGCCATATAGCCGCGGCCTTCTACAGCAGCGTTCATGGTCGCTACCGCCGGCGCGTCTGGCGCGCCGGCAGCCGATCCCTCGGGCCTTTGTCGTCGATCGAAGCCCTATTGTTCCGGACGCGGCGGTCTTGTCGATCATTTCGGCCGCCGCTTGCGGGAGCTGAGGAAGACGACATGGATGCCCTCAACCTCCAAAGCTTGCGCGCCGGTTCCAGGTGCGCCCGCAAGGTCTCACAGCGCCGCCGCAAGGCCGACGCGCGGGAGTGACGCCTGGATGCTAGTTTCTAGAGATGTTCCGAGGCGCGCTCTCGTCTTTCCACCAAAGCTGCATGGCGCCGTTGCTGAAGCTCACGCGCAGGATCTCGAGACCCTCCACGGCGAAGAGACCCTCGGACGTCAGGGGGTGGAGCTTGCGGGGCGTCGGCCACAGCGGATGTCCCGGGCGAGCGACGGACAGGCCATCGCCTTCCCTGGCGACCACATAGTTCCTATAGCCGCCCTGAGCTGACTGAAGCAGATCGGCGGAGACCACTGGCGGTTTAAGGCGCGCCTCGACGGCGGTGAGCGCCCAGGCGTATTCGGCCTTGGCCGTCTCGGAGCCGGCCTTGGAGGTCAGCAGCCGCAGCGCCTCGGCATGGGCTTCATCGAGCGCCTGCGCCGACGAAATCTTCGTGTCGGGCGTCACGCCCACGCCTTCCCAGTTGCCGCCGCTGACGGGGTGAACGGGACTGCCCACTGAAAGGCTGAGCATGAAGCCCGGGGCGATCGGCTTGAACTCGTTGTTGTTGGCGGCTCCGGCCGTGTTGGTTCCGACCAGGCGCCCGAGTTTGAACTGCTGAACGTCATACGCGAACGACTCCGCCGCCGAGGCCGACGCCTCGTCGATCAGAACGTAAAGAGGCGCGCCCGACAGCCGGCCGGCCGGCAGATAGTCGAGTGAGCGCGTCTGTACCGGCTCCTTGCCCGCTTGCAGGAAGGTGATCTCCAGCGTGCCGGCCTTGAGGAAGTGGCTGACGAGATACTGGACGGCTTCGGACGATCCGCCCCCGTTGCCCCGAAGATCGATGATGGCCGCATCGCCTCCCTTCAGGAAGCGCATGGCGTCATCATAGGCCTGCCCGGTTTCGTCCTGGACCCAATGGAAGGCCGTGATCTTCAGATAGCGGACGTTGCCGGACAGAATCTCGCTGGCGGCCAGGCCGTGGTTGGCGCGGCGCGCTGCGGCTGCGTCGATCTGCGAGAGCGTTTGCAGGGCCTGAGGCGCGCCCGTGGCCGCCGCATAGCGTTCCGGCCCGTACTCCAGATAGACGTGTCCGTCCTTGCTGGACTCGCGCAGATCGCCGCTGATCAGTCCGGCAAGCTCGTTGGGCGAGGCGACATCATAGCGTCCCGAACGACGAGCGGCGTCCAGCTTGGCGAAGATCGCCGAGGCGCGATCCGGGAACACGTAGGACGACCTGACGGCTTGCTTGATCGATGCCAGCACCTCGTCGCGCTGGCCTCGGGAAAGCTGAGCCTGGCCGGGCGCCGCGGCTTGATTTGCCGGGGGCTGCACCTGGGCAAAGGCCTCGCCGCCGATAAGGACGAGCGACATCGCAGCGGCTGAAAGCAGCTTGAAACGCATGAACATGAACTCCGAGAGGATAGGGGGCTTCAGGACGCCGTTTGCGTCTTGGCCGCGGCCTGGATTCTCTGTCCGAACGATTGTTCCGACAGGGCGGCGATGGCTTCTTTCACCACGCCGGACAAGGGGGCCGACAGCTCTTGATCGAGCGTGTCGGCGGCGAGGTTGACCGCAGCCCACTGTCTTTGCAGGCGGGGGACCATTTGCTCGGTCTTCGGGGTCAGGGTGACGATCCGCTCGCGCGCATCCTTGCCTGGGTGAAGCTCGACGAGTTCGTCCTTGACCATCTGGGTGACCGTCTGGCTGACCGCCGAATGGCTGATGCCGATCTTGAGCGCGATGGCCTTAATCGTTTGGGGACCCTGGCTCATCAGCGCCCGCAGCACGGGCGTGTAACGCGGTCGCCAGGACAGGTCGGCCGCCTCGTAAGCGGCCTCCACTTCACCATCCAACAGTTCGATCAGGTGGCGCAAGAGCGTGCCCAAGGTCGGGGAGGAGGAACTCATGAGTGCTTATGTATAAGCGCTTATATGATTGGTCAAGCGGTATATCGGCGGGCCTGTCCGACCAAAGAGGCAGCCTCTTGGTCGGACAGGCCCGCCGCTTGTCATTCAGGCGTTCTGCGCCGTTGCTGTGAGCCCGATGCCAAGGCTACCAGGCGCATCGGCGACTGAATTTTCGGGAGGACTTACAGCCCCTCGATCCTGCAAACGACGCCTTCGCGGGCGAATTCCAGCCGGATCTCTCCACCGACTTCCTGGGCCAGCGCCCGGCGCAGCAGACGCGCGCCAAAACCGGTCGTGGCGGGCGCGACCACCGGTGGGCCGCCGTGTTCTCGCCATGTCAGGCGTCTGGCGCCGGCATGGTCGTCGCAATGGATGTCGATGCTGCCCGCCTCGGCTGAAAGAGCTCCGTACTTCACCGCGTTGGTCGCCAGCTCATGCAAAGCCATGGCGATGG
The DNA here is from genome assembly GCF_011043625.1 of Caulobacter sp. 602-2. GTDB lineage: Bacteria > Pseudomonadota > Alphaproteobacteria > Caulobacterales > Caulobacteraceae > Caulobacter. Next base: position 515,184 of record NZ_JAAKGT010000002.1, on the reverse strand, counting down.
CCAGGGCCTTTTCGGGCCGCAGATCCACGTCCTTGCCGCGGATGGTGAAGCGCTCAGAACCGAAGGGCGCGATCGCGCCTTCGATCAGGGCCAACAGGCTGGCGGCTCTCCAGTCGGCGCTCGTCAGCACGTTGTGGGCCTGGGACAAGGCGTGCAGTCGTCCCTCGAAGGCCTCTCGCGCCGCAGCCGGCGGCAAGTCCTGGGAAAAAGCCCGGCTGGCCAGGGATTGCACCGTCGCCAGGGTATTCTTGACCCGGTGGTTCAGTTCGTTGATCAGCAGGGTCTTGCCGTCCAGGGCCCTGTGCAGCGCGGTGACGTCGGTGAAGGTGCAGACCACGAGCGGACGGCCCGTGACGTCGGCCACGCGCTTGCAGTCCACCGTCAGTCGAACTCTCTCGCCGTCGGGACGCAGATAGAGCATCGCTTCCCTGACGATCACCTCGCCGTTTTGCAGGGCGCGGGCGGCGGGGTACTCCTGAGGCTCGTAGGGCCGACCGTCGGCATGGATTGCGCCATAGGCGCCATAGTCGCTGGGCAGGCCGCCCAGGCTCTCATGTCCGAGGATTTCGACTGCGGCGCGATTGTAGAGCACCACCTCATGGGTCTGCGGCGACAGGAGCGCCACGCCGACCGGCATTTCCTCCAGCACGGCCTTGATCTGTTGGTTTGCGCGCTCGCTTTCCTGACGTCGCAACACCTCCTCGGTGACGTCGACCGCCTGCACGAGCAGGCGCGCCTCGCCTGTCGGGCTTGGCTCGATGCGGCGAAACAGGAGGTCGAAATAGCGCTCTTCCAAGACGCCGCCGGCCCTTTGCAGGGGGCTGCTGACCTGTTTGCCTTCAAACGTCACGCCATCTTCCAGGACGCGCCGCATCAGCGCGAGCACGGCCGGGTCGGTCTCCGGCGCCATGTCTTGAAACGAGCGACCGATCATCTCGCCCCGGTCGAGACAGGCCAGAAGGCTGCGGCTGGCGAACTCGACGACGAGGTTCTGTCCCCGGTAGATGCCGACCAGACCGGGCGCGTTGCGAAACAGGTCGGCGAAGCGCGCGTCCTCCGCCGCCTTGCGTGCGGCCGCCGCGTCTCGTTCCTGGAGCAGTTGGCGGCTGATCGCGCGATAGCCCTCGGTGACTACGATCACCAATGCCCCGGAGGCCAAGTAGGTCAGCAGACTGACCGCTTCGGCGACCTTCATGGCTGACAGGTCGCCGCGGCTTGGCATGATCAGCAGCCAGATACCCATCAGGCCGGTGAAAAGGGCGCTGGCCCCGCCCAGGCGCCCCAGCACCAGGCAGCTTAGGAGGATGGTCGGGAAAATCAGCGCAAAACGGGCGCTGCCGGGCCAGGCGCGGTCCATCAATGCATGCAGGGCCAGCGCCGCCAGCGCTGCCAGCCCGCCGCCGATCACCCGGACCAGCCAGGGCCACTCTCGTGTTGCAAGACGGGTGAAGATGTCCGGCCGAATGTTGCTGTTCCCTGGGGCGCGCCTTTCGGCGCAAGGCCGATACAGCGGCGAACGCGAACTTGGCCTTGGTGTTCCGTCGCCCTGGGCACTTGGCTGGGGAAAGCATGGTCGGCCGACGATAAGGGTGCTGATGTTCGTTCTACTCGGTACGCTTTCGGCGCCATCGTGAGCGCCTCAATGCTCTAGGCTTGTCAGAAGACACGGTTGATGTTGGTCGAGAACGTCGTCGCCGCAGGCGTATGGAGCGCCCCGGTCAACGTCTTGGTGACCAGGGCGTTTGAGGCGATCGCCGGGTTCAGGCTGTAGCTGATGCTGCACCTGGGCGCGGCGTGCTTTGCGCATGCCTCGGTTCGACCGCGGCCCCTGGTGTCCCTGGCATGGGCTTAGATGGCGTTAAACGCCATGGATGGCGAGGGCCCGCATCCTGACTGAGGTGGGTTTGAACGCCCGTCGCCGCAGCCTAGCGCCGGACGAGCGTGCTGGTGTCACCTCGTCGTCTGAAGCGCTGTAAAGCGGATCTCCTGAGCGTAGGAAAGTTCCAAAGTGTTGCCGTCCGGATCACTGATGTAGGTCCAGTAGCCTACGGGACGTGGGCTTTGTGTCGGTGGAGAGCGAAGGATGCCTCGTTCTCGGGCGAGCTCGGCCAAGCGATCCAGGTCAGCACGGCTCTCGCACGCCATGCCGAGGTGGCCAAAAGGACCAAGCGGCGTGTCAGTCATTTGGCTCGACTCGACCAGGACCACGGTAAAATTGGTATGTGGATCCGCCATCCAGGCGACGCGCGTGATGGCGCCCTCGCCGGGACGTTCATGCACGCGCTCGAGGCCCGCAAAGGTCTCGTAGAAGCGACGGCTAAGATCGAGGTCGCGGACGACGAGGGCCAGATGGGTCAGCCCGCGATCGGTGAAGGCATCTTGGGACATTTTAGCGCTCCAGGGTGGGGGATGCGCCATCGTCTGTTATTCTTCATGTGCATGGAAATTTGCATTTGGTATCATGAGTATGCGAAAATCTAATGATCTTGGCGGAGTCGACCTAAACCTTCTCGTCGTACTGGACGCCCTTCTCTTGGAGCGCCACGTAACGCGAGCCGCTTTGAGGCTGAACAAGACGCAGCCCGCCGTCAGTCAGGCTCTGGCGCGTTTGCGCGCCCTTCTGGGCGACCCAATTCTGGTACGCAGAGCCGGCGGTCTTGAGCCGACAGCCAGGGCGCAGGAACTGGCGATTCCGCTACGTGAAGCCCTGTCCATGATCGGAGGGCTGCTGGGCGAGGACGCCTTTGATCCCGGTGCGTCAGGAAGAGAGTTCCGGCTTTCGATGTCGGATTACTCGGCCGAGGTCCTGTTGCCTGGGCTGGTGCGCCGGCTTGAAAGATCAGCGCCCCGCGCGGCCCTGCGGCTTGTCGCGCTTGGACGGGAAAGCGCCGTGGCGTCGATTCAATCGGGTGAGATCGATCTGGCGATTGGTGTTTATCCAGGCGTTGAATCAAACGTTCGCGAACTGCGTATTGGAACACTTTTTGATGACGAGTTTGCATGTCTCGCCGATACGAGCGCCGGGATTCCCACAACACTCGATGACTATCTTTCTCGGCCGCACGTGGCGGTCGCGGCCTCTCCGGAGGATCTGGGGGAAGTAGACGCCGCGCTACGGGCCCAGGGGTTGGCCCGCCGCGTCGCGGTCACTCTGCCGCATTGGTCGGTCGCCCCTCGGCTGTTGCGCGGCTCCGACCTGATCCTCACGGCCGCCCGTAGAAGTCTTTTGGCGAGGCTGGACGATGGTCTGGTGATAGCGCCCCCTCCAATCGCGCTTGCCGGCCTCGCGCTGGCGCAGGTCTGGCACGCCAGGCGCGACTACGATCAGGGCCTCCGATGGCTGCGAGGCGAAATCGAGCAGGAGGCTCGGGCAGCTTAATCTGGGAGTTGTTGGCCCCAAGCGCCGTCGTCGCGCTCGACGACCAAGCCTTTTCCGCTACGCCGGAGCCCGGGCGAACCGCGGGCGGGCTCAGGGGCGGAGCGGCCTAGTGGCTAGGAAATCATAGCGCCAACGATCGCCGTCGGTTCAGTGACGGGTCGGTGCCGGAAAATGCTCCGCGAGGTAGGCCTTGATTATGGCGGCGCCTTGCCGCCAGAGCGCCGTAGCGGCGTCGATATCTGCGGCGGCGTCCATGTCGCGGGTGACGCGCTCGACCTTGCGGCCAAGATCGCGATAAGCCGCTTCTTGGTTGGGCGACAGACGGCCGGCCTTGAGGTCGTCCCTGATCATCATGATCCGCGCCAAAAGCGCATCGGCCTCGTCGTCGAACTCATCCACGCTTTGGACCCATCTCTTGTCGGCCCTGGCCGCGGCTCGGCGACCTCTTCCCGGTTCAAATGCGCGAATGGACAGCGAGTGCTGCAAACGCGCCTGCAGCGAGCACCACCAAGATGGCGAGGCCGGTCCAACCGGCCGGGGTCAGGATGCGAGCGGTCGGGCGTAGGCGCGGGGGCATGGTCGGAGGCTAGATCACGACGGGCGGTCGCGCTAGCCGCCGCCTTGGGCCGCCCACCAATCCGCATAGGGCGTGGTCTTGGCCAGGCGCCGGGTCAGATCCGGTGCGCCGTCGGCCCACCAGACCGCTCCACGCTCGCCAAGCTCGACTTTTGCGGCCTGCACCTCTGCTCTTGCGGCGGCAAGGGCCGCGCCGTCGCCGGCGGCGCGCGCCCAGCGCACGGCCCGTCGCGCGGTCATCAGTTGTTCGATGAGGGTTTGGCGTCGCGCGGGCGGCAGGTCGGGGTTGCTCCGACGCCAGAGCCTGCCGCGCACGACGATGTAACGCCCGTCGGGCGTGACGGGGGGAGAGGTCATGGATCGAGCAGGATCCAGGCTGGCGCGTGATCGCTGGCCCCGTGTCCCCGAACCCAGCGGTCGACGCCCGCGTCCACGAGAACATCGGCCAGTCCGGGCGATAGCAGCAGGTGATCGATGCGCAGGCCTTTGTCCTTGGGCCAGCGCTCACGAAGATAGGACCAGTAGGTATAGGGCGGGGCCATGGGGTGTGCTTGCCTCAAGGCGTCGGTCCAGCCCTGGTCGAGCAGTCGAAGGCCTCACGGGTCTCGATGCGCAGCAGGGCGTCGCCGCTGTAGGAATGCTTGGGGTAGATGTCGGCTTCGGTGGGCACGACGTTGTAGTCGCCTGCGAGGACGACGGGCGCTCCGCTGTCGAGCAAAGCGCGTGCGTGGGAAAGCAGGCTGTCGAACCACGCCAGCTTGTAGGTGAACTTGGGGCCCGGCGCGGGATTGCCGTTGGGAAGATAGAGGCAGCCGACGAGGACGCCGTTTACCGCCGCCTCGATGTAGCGAGCCTGCCTTGGATCGGGATCATGGGGGAGGGCGGTTCTGGTGAGGACCGGGGTCATGCCGCGCGCGAGGATCGCCACGCCGTTCCAGGTGCGCTGGCCTTTCCACACCGCGCCATAGCCCATCTGCTCTAGAGGCTCGGCCGGAAATCGGCCCTGTTCCGCCTTCAGTTCCTGCGGGCAGACCACATCGGGCTCGGCCTCGGCCAGCCAGTCCAGCAGATTGTCTAGTCGGCTGCCGACGTTGTTGATGTTGTAGGTGGCGATCCGCAAAGGCCGGCTCAGTCTGCGGCGTCGCGCGTGATGCGAACATGCTGGGCTACAGCGTCGCGGTCGGGTCCGATCTCGATCACGGCGCTGATCACGTCCGCCTCCGCCACGCCCAGACGATGCGCCCAGCGGGCCAGATCCATTGGGTCGTCGATGTCGATGCGTGGCGGCGCCGGGGACGTGGGGTGACGAGCGTGTTCGGACATGGGAGGGCTCCTGGCCCTCAAATTCCTCGTGCCAGAAGACGTTCCGGGCGCTAGGAGCTTGTAACAATTCGTTCCCATGCTCGCGCTCGCATATCGTTGTGATGCAGCCTAACCTCGCGCCCATCGCTGGCTACGAGCTTTCGGGCGCCGGCGGCTGAGAGAGTGGTCATCGCCCCGTGCTCCCGCCTGCTGCGTGGAGCCCCGCATGACCAGCTACAGCTTCTATCCCTATCTTCCGAACGGTAGTTGCCTGACCTTCATGGTTGTCGATTTCGCCAGCGATGCGGAGGCGTTGGATTACGGGCGCCTTGCCTTGCTCGACCATGTCTCGGCGATCGACGTGGAGGTGTGGGATCAGGACCGGCTGGTCGGCGCCCTGGGCCTGCGCTCGATCTTGGCAAGACCGCTCCCTGGGCTGGATCCTTGCGAAACAGGCGAAAGGTCACCGAGTAGCGCAGAGCCGCCACTGGCGGGATCGAGTGCTCCCAGATCTCGCGCGCGGGACCGGTCAGCACATAGGCCGAGCGCGGCGCGGGCCGCAGAGTGGCGCGCTCAAAACCGTCGCCGGGCGCCCGCCGAACGCGCAAAGGACAGCTAGAGCCCCGCGAAACGCCCGCGATGATCCCAAACTGCGGTCGGTCGCGTTCGCGAGGAACGTCGCTGCTTCGGCGAGCAACGGCGAGGCGAGCGAGACGTTGACGCACTTCCAAGCAAGGAGGCGCCCGTGAAAGAGCGGCAAGACGACAATCCCAAGCCCCCCGAAGACGTCCGCGATCGCATCTGGGAACTGGCCGAGAAGATCGACATCTGCATGTTCACCACCTGGGACGGCAGCGCGCAGCAAAGCCGGCCGCTCTCTGCCCGGGTGCGCCAAGGTGAGCACGCGATCTATTTCCTTGTCGATGAGAGCGGCGAGAAGAACGCTCAGCTCGAGCGATTTCCGGTGGTGTCCTGCGCCTGGGCCGACAACGGCGCCTACAAGTACGTGCTGATCTCGGGGCAGGCCCGGCTCTCCAACGACCGGGCCAAGATCGCCGAGCTCTGGACCAAGGCCGACGAGGCCTGGTGGGAGGACGCCGATGACCCGACGATCCGGCTGCTGACCCTCATCCCCGAGCGCGGCGAGTTGTGGGACAGTCCTGGCAAGGCGGTGGCGCTGGTGAAGATGGCGGCCGCCGTCGTGACGGGCGCCGCGCCGCAGATGGGCGACAACGCCAAGGTCGACCTCTGAGGCAACCTCGTCGAGCGTCGCTCGCGCGAGGCGGCGACGCTCGATCCTGCAGCCTGCGGCGGAGGCCGGCGCCGGTCACCGCCGGCACTAGGGTCGGTGATGTTCATCGACTCTAGCCTTTAAGGACGGCGAGATCGCTGCGGCCGCAGGGCGCTCAACCGTGCCTGTCGATCGCCATCTGGATGACGTCGGTGCGGCCGGTGCGAAAGCCCGCCTCGCAATAGGCGAGATAGAAGGTCCACAGCTTGCGAAAGCGGCTGTCGAAGGTCTGGGAGCTCTGGGCGGTGAGCGGATAGGCCTTCTCGAAGCGCTGGGCCCACAGCGCCAGGGTCTTGGCGTAGTCCTGGCCGAACCGCTCGGTCCGCCGCCAGCGTAGCCCGCGGGCGGCGATCAGCGGCGCCAGTCGGTTCTCGGAAGGCAGGGCGCCGCCTGGAAACACGTAGCGCTGGATGAAGTCGGTGCGGGCGTCGTAGTCGTCGAAAAGCGCGTCCTGGATGGTGATGACCTGGAGCCCGGCCCGGCCGCCGGGCTTTAGCAGCGAGCGCACCTTGTCGAAGTAGACGCCCCAGTAGTCGCGCCCCACCGCCTCCAGCATCTCGATCGACGCCAGGCGGTCGAACTGGCCTTCGAGGTCGCGGTAGTCGATCAGGCGGATTTCGACCCGGTCGGCCAGACCAGCCTCGAAGACCTGACGGCGCGCGAAGTCATGCTGTTCGCGCGAGATGGTCACCGCGGTGACCTGTGCACCGATCCTGGCGGCGGCGAACTGGGCGAAACTGCCCCAGCCGCAGCCGATCTCCACCATGCTGTGCCCGGGCTTGAGGTCCATCAGGGCGGCGAGCTGTTCGTACTTGGCGATCTGGGCCGCTTCCAGCGATTGGCCCGGGTGTTCGAACCTGGCCGAGGAATAGGTCATAGTCTCGTCTAGCCAGGCTTCGTAGAAGGCGTTTCCGAGGTCGTAGTGGGCGTGGATGTTGCGGCGCGATCCGGCCCGGGTGTTGGCTCGCAGCCGGTGAAACGCCCAATTGGCGACCCGCATCGGCAGTCCGCCATCGAACAATCGCCGGATGTGGTCGTAGTTGTTGGCCAGGGTCGTCAGCAGGGTCGCCAGGTCAGGGCTTTCCCATTCCCCGGCCATGAAGCCCTCGGCGAAACCGATGTCGCCGTTGGCCAGGACCCGCGCTGCGAAGCGGGCGTCGCGCACGAGGATCGTTGCGGCCCGCCCCGGAAGCGCGCCGGCCAAATGACGGCGCTCGCCGCCTGGGGTGACGATCGTCAGCTCTCCCCAAGTCCAGCGGGCCGAAAGCAGCCGCACCACGAAATCGAACAAGGCCGAGCCGCGCGGGCGGCCAGCGATGAGGAAATCCAGGGACGTGTCGGTCATCTGAGGCGGTCTCGTTGCAAGGGGCGCCCCACAGTGGGCGTGCATGTCACGACGCCTTACGGCCGAGCTCAGCGATCGGATGGGCGGGCGGGGTATTTTTTGCTTCCGGTGATCCAGCTGTGAGGCTCTGCCGTATCATCGCCATGCATGCGACTCGGGCCCTATCCGCACACCCTGCAAGCCGTCACGCCGTGAGCCCGTCACGCGCGCTCGACGAGCTCGTCGTAAGGGTCGGCGAAAGCCGTGACCGGGAAGCCTTCGCGGGCCTGTTCGACCACTATGCGCCGCGGATCAAGGCGCTCCTGATGCGCGGCGGCGCCAGCGCCTCGGCCGCCGAGGAACTGGCCCAGGAAACCCTCCTCACCGTCTGGCGCAAGGCGCACCTCTTCGATCCGGCGCGCGCCTCGGCCGCAGCCTGGATATTCACCATCGCCCGCAACCTGCGGATCGACCATTTCCGGCGCGGCTCGGTTACGCTTCACGAGCTGGATTTTCATCTTGAGGCCGAAGAGCCCGCCCAGCCCGACGCCATCCTCAGCGGGGCGCAGGACGCCCAGCGGGTGAGGGCGGCCATGCTCAGCCTCAACGCAGACCAGGCCGCGGCCATCGAAATGGCCTTTTTCCAGGAACAGACCCATGCGGAGATATCCAGGACGCTGGGCGTACCGCTTGGGACGGTCAAGGCGCGCATCCGGTTTGGCATGATGAAGCTGCGGGCCTGCATCGAAAGGGACAGGGGGGACGCATCATGAGCCTTCGCCGACAGCCTAGCGAAGAACGGCTGCTGGCCTTCGCCGCGGGGACCTTGAGCTTTCCCGAAGCCGTCGTCGTGGCCGCACACCTCAGCCTGCGGCCGGCGACCCGCCCCTGGGCCGATCTTGGCGCGGCCGTGGGCGGCGTGCTGCTCGACGACCAGGCTCCCGAAGCGCTGAGTTCGCAGGCGCGGCGGGAAGTCATGGCGCGGCTTGACGCCGTCGAGCCAGAGGCTAAGCGCAGGCCGGCCTCGGCCGACCCTGTTCTGCCTGCGCCGCTCGACCAGTTCGCGCTCGGGCCCTGGCGCTGGCTGGGGCCGGGCGTGCACGTTCGCGACGTGCTCGGAACCCGGCAAGGCGATTGCCGCGTCATCCTGCTGAAGATCGCCTCGGGGCAATCGGCGCCCCGCCACACCCACGGGGGCGTCGAGCTGACCTGCGTGATCGACGGCGCCTACGCCACCGAGGACGGAGTGTTCTCGCAGGGGGATTTCGAAGAGGCCGATCCAAGCGTGACGCACCAGCCCAAGGTGGTCTCCAAGGAGCCGTGCCTTTGCGTCGCCGCTCTCGACGGTCAGATCCTGCTGCCCGGCAGGCTGGGCAAGCTGCTGGCGCCTTTCGTTCGTCTTTAGGCGTCGGGTGACGCCGACCTCGGCTGTCGATCGAGGCCGGCCGTCGTCATTTGGGCGGGGCTTGCTCTTGGCCGTCCTGAGGATCGCGGTCCTGAGGTTTGCTCCCGCTCAACGCCGGCTGATAGAGCCCCGTGGCCATGCGCACGATCAGCCCCTCAGGACGCAGCCGCGGGCCAAAGCGCGCGCACGGATCCGGCGTCGTCACCGGACGGGGCTTGCGTTCGCGCGGCGCCAGGGCGCTCGCCACGGCGTCGCCCAACGGTTCAGCCAGTTGATGAGCGTCCCCGATCGGCGACAGCGAAGGCTTGTCGGCGCCCAGGACCATGGCCTGGCGGCTCCACACCAGGGCGGCCGCCTGGGCGCCGCTGGGCGTCAGGAGTTCGGCTTCGGCCCAGAGGCCGCCCACGCCGCCTGGGACCCGCACCGACACGGGACCCGGAATGAAGAAGTTGGCCGCCGCCGATGCGGCTGATCCGGCCTGATTGGTGCGGTCGATGCGGGTCACCCCGACCCTGACGGTCCCGGCCTCGGGGGAGGGCGCATCGATGAGGGTGAAGCGCTTGCTAAGCTCGTAACAGACCTGCCGGTCGACCTCGGTCAGCACGGCCTGGCGATCGTCGTCGTCGACTGACAGGGTCTGGCCGGCATGGCTCATGGCCGGCGCGATCCACAGCCGCTCTATGGTCGCGGCCATCGCCTCGTCGCGGCGCTCGTACACCGTGGCGCGAACAGTTCCGGGCCGCTTGCCCAGGCCCTCGTAGCTGGCGAGGAAGCCGGACTGCGAGACGCCGCCGCCGGCGCACGCCGTGCAGGCGGCGGCCAGGCCTGTCACGGCGGCCGTACGGATGACCTTGTCGAACATGTCGCCTCCTCTGTTGCGCTGGATACGGCGGCGGGAGGATGCTGGATCACCGCCATCGACGCAGACCGCGGGATCGTGGACCCACGGTCGGCGCCGCATCGGCGACCGGTCCGCTCGATGGTCGTTCATTCCCGGCGATTGTCGTTGCCGACGGCCTGTTGAAGACGGGCGGGCAGGGTCTTCTTAGTCGTTCCCGACAGTCGGGGATCGCCATGGGCCAGCCCGACAGCCAAGACCGTCCCCGCAGCGAGGCTCCGCGCGGCCTTTGGGCCGCTGCTGCTGGCCAAGCTCTAGGATCGGGCGTAGGCGGCCGAGTAGCGCCAGGGCGGGGCGGCTGATCCTTTGGGGATCAGCTGCTCTCTCGTTGTCCGGCGCGCCCTCCGAATTGCGGGAAATGATCGCTTTTGTGTTTGAGTGGACGGTCTTCCGGCGACCCCCTGGCTTTGAGTGGAAGTAGTGGGACGGTTGATGGTTGCGGCCTCAACGTGGTGGCCGCGCTCAGCAGCGGACAAGGCAACCCGACAAAGCGTGATCGTCAATGAGGGGCTGTTTCCCTTTGTCGATGTTACCGGGATGTGGGTGAACCCGCCCGAGCGGCGGCGTACCTCCAGCCTCAAGCCCTGGAACCGGGGGAACTCCGCCGCTACCGACAACTGGCGCGAGCTAGCTGCTCGGTGCGACCAACGCAAACGTCCGCAAGCCACCCTTAGCAGACCCATCCATCGGCTGTTCGCGGCAATGGCCGAGCTGGTCGCCGGTCGTGGCGACAGCTGTTCGCTCCGCCGGCTGTCTGCAATCCTCGAAAGAGGGGGTCGGCCTCTGCGACTGGCATGATCCGCTGCCCAAGATGGGCGTCGTTGGTCGGTTGCGGCCAAACCGCGCCTTGCTGCAGCGCAGGCGCCGTAAGCGAAATTCGACGTCGGGCCGAGGCTTCGACCGTCCCGGCATGAACAGCGCCGGGCGGCGGAGCTAGGTCAATGACGCCCACCAAACTCCTCATCGGCCAGATCGCGATCGTCTTCGTGATCGTGATCGCGGGGGTGTGGTCGGCCACCCAATGGGCCGCCCAGATGCTCGGCTACCAGGCCGCACTCGGTCCGCCCTGGACGGAGGTTTTAGGGCTGCCGCTCTATCGCCCCTGGCAGCTCTTCGACTGGTGGTTCCACTACGAGGCCTATGCGCCGCAGGTCTTCGACAAGGCGGGCATGCTGGCCGGCGCCAGCGGCTTTCTGGGCTGCGCCGCCGCAGTCGTTGGTTCGCTGTGGCGCGCCCGCCAGAGCGGCCACGTCACCACCTTCGGATCCTCGCGCTGGGCGCGCCTGCCCGAAGTCGAACGGGCTGGCCTCTTCAAGCCGGCGGGCGTGTTTCTCGGCCGGCTGCAGGGGCGCTACCTGCGTCACGACGGTCCCGAACACGTCATGGCGTTTGCACCCACGCGGTCGGGCAAGGGCGTGGGCCTGGTCGTGCCCACCCTGCTGTCGTGGGCTGGCAGTTGCGTCGTCCATGACATCAAGGGCGAGAACTGGACGCTGACCGCCGGCTGGCGCGCCCGCTTCTCCCACTGCCTGCTGTTCAATCCGACCGACGCCCGCTCAGCCCGCTACAATCCGCTGCTCGAAGTCCGCAAGGGGCCCGACGAAGTCCGCGATGTGCAGAACATCGCCGACATTCTGGTCGATCCGGAAGGGGCGCTGGAGCGTCGCTCGCATTGGGAAAAGACTAGCCACAGCCTGCTGGTCGGGGCGATCCTCCACGTCCTCTACGCCGAGGAGGAAAAGACCCTCGCCCGGGTCGCCACCTTCCTGTCCGATCCGCAGCGCTCGTTCGCCCACACCCTGCGGCGGATGATGGCCACCAACCATCTGGGCACGGCCGAGGCGCCGGTGGTCCACCCAGTCGTCGCCAGCGCTGCGCGCGAAGTGCTTAACAAGTCGGAGAACGAACGCAGCGGCGTCCTGTCGACCGCCATGTCGTTCCTGGGCCTCTACCGGGACCCGACCGTCGCCGAGACAACTTCGGCCTGCGACTGGCGCATCGCCGACCTTGTCGACGCGCCGTCGCCGGTCACCCTCTACCTGGTCATCCCGCCTTCCGACATCTCCCGCACCAAGCCGCTGGTTCGCCTGGTCCTCAATCAGATCGGCCGGCGCCTGACCGAGCGGCTGGAAGGCGATCCGGCCAAGAGCCGCAAGCATCAGCTCTTGATGATGCTCGACGAGTTCCCCGCCCTGGGGCGTCTGGACTTCTTCGAGACCGCCCTTGCCTTCATGGCCGGCTATGGCATCCGCGCCTACCTGATCGCCCAGAGCCTCAACCAGATCTCCAAGGCTTATGGCGAGAACAACGCCATCCTGGACAACTGCCACGTCCGGATCGCCTTTTCGTCCAACGACGAGCGCACCGCCAAACGGATCTCCGACGCCCTGGGCACGGCGACCGAACTGCGCGCCCAGCGCAACTACGCCGGCCACCGCCTGGCGCCCTGGCTCAGCCACGTCATGGTCAGCCGCCAGGAGACGGCTCGTCCGCTGCTGACGCCCGGCGAGGTCATGCAGTTACCGCCGGACGACGCCCTGGTCCTGGTGTCGGGCCTGGCGCCGATCCGCGGCAAGAAGCTGCGCTACTACAAGGATCGCAACTTCACCGGCCGGGTCGTCCCTCCACCTAAGCTTGTCGGCGGGCCCTACGGCGATCGCCCGCCGCCGCGCGGCGACGACTGGACGGGACTAGTGCGCGAGCCGCATGCCGGCTTGGCCGCCGCCTTCTCCGACGGCGCCGACTTCGAGGACGAAGGCGGCCTGCAGCAGCGCCATCCGGGCCTCGCCGAGGAGGCCGAGTTTCGCCCATCCGTCGAGGACGAGGATTGGGGGCTCGGTCTCGACGACGAAGGCGACGCCGGCGCCGACAAGCGCGCCCTCGATCAGGCCGCCTCACGTCAGGCCGTGGTTCGGGCGCACGCCCTCAACGAGGTGGAGGATCGCGGCGGCGACGACCTCCTGCCGGCCTTCTGAGGCCGCGCCATGAAGACCCGCCACCAAATCTGGCTCGATCCTGCGCTTGGCGCCGAGCTCGACCGCCTCGGCGCCAAGCCTGGCGCGACCAAGTCCGTGATCGTCGCCGACGCCTTACGCACCTTCTTCGAGCGCCGGGCCGGCAGCGCCGTCGACGACATGCTGCGCTTGCGCCTGGACCGCATGACCAGGGTTATTGGCCGGCTCGAGCGCGACCAGCAGGTGCTGCTGGAGAGCCTTGCGCTGTTCGTCCGCTACCAGCTGACCGTCACTGCGCCCCTGCCCGAAGCCGACAAGGCGGCGCAGGCGATCGGCCGCGAGCGGTTCCAGCGCTTCGTCGACCAGGTCGGTCGCCAGCTCGCCGCCGGCCGCTCGGCCTTCCCGGCGGCGGTGGAGGGCGAGCCATGAGCCTGGCGCGCGCCGAAACCCTCGATCGCCGCAGCGCCATGCTGCGCACCGCCATGGGCGAGGCCATAGCCCAGGCCCTAGCCGATCCGGCGGTGGTCGAGGTGATGGTCAACCCCGACGGCAGGCTGTGGATCGACCGTCTGGGGGAGGGGCGCTGCGACACCGGTCGGACGCTCAGCGCCAGCGACGTCGAACGCATCATCCGACTGGTCGCCAGCCACGTCCGGACCGAGGTCCACGCCGAGGCTCCGATCGTCAGCGGCGAGCTCCCCGCCCGTGGCGAGGCCCTGGTGGGCGAGCGGTTCGAAGGCGTCTTGCCGCCGGTGGCGCCGGCCCCGTGCTTTTCGATTCGCAAGCCCGCCATTCGCATCCACAGCCTGGCCGACTATGTCGAGGGTGGGGTGATGGCGCCGGTCCAGGCTGAGCTCTTGCGCGCGGCTGTGGGCGAGCGGGCCAACATCCTGATCGCCGGGGCCACCTCCTCGGGCAAGACCACCCTGGCCAATGCGCTGCTTGCGGAGGTCGCACGCCAGGACGAGCGGGTCGTCATCTTGCAGGACACGCTCGAACTGCAGTGCGCGGCCAAGGACTGTGTCCTGCTGCGGACACGGCCTGGCCTCGTCAGCCTCACCGACCTGGTCCGCTCGACATTGCGCCTTCGGCCGGACCGCATCGTGGTCGGCGAGGTTCGTGGCGGCGAAGCGCTCGACCTCCTGAAGGCCTGGAACACCGGACACCCGGGCGGACTTGCGACCGTCCACGCCAACTCGGCGCGGGCGGCCCTCTATCGGCTGGAACAGCTGGTCCAGGAGGTCGTCGCGGTCGCGCCGCGGCGTCTGATCGCCGAGGCTGTCGACCTCGTCGTCTTCCTCCGCGGGCGCGGGTCCAGTCGCTGCGTCGAGACCGTGGTCCGGGTCAGCGGTCTCGACGCCACCGGCGACTACCTGCTCGCCGACCTCGACCCACCGCAACTGAAAGTTCTCAGAGGAGACAGCTGATGTCGCTGTTCATGACGGCGCGCGTCCGCGCGCCAATCCCCCTCAATCAAGCCGTGCTCGCCCTGGCCTTCGGAGCGGCTTTCGCGCCGATCGCCGCCCAGGCCGCCGGCTCGGGCATGCCCTGGGAAGAGCCGCTGCAGCAGGTCTTGGAGTCGGTCGAAGGGCCGGTCGCCAAGATCGTGGCGGTGCTGGTGATCATCACCACTGGCCTGGCCCTGGCCTTCGGCGAAACCTCCGGCGGCTTTCGCAAGCTGATCCAGATCGTCTTCGGCCTGTCGATCGCCTTCGCCGCCTCCAGCTTCTTCCTCAGCTTCTTCTCGTTCGGCGGCGGAGCGCTGGTGGCATGAGCGGCCCGGCCAGAACGCCAGGGACGGTTGAGGGCTTCGAGGCGCCGCTGCATCGCAGCCTGACGACACCGATCCTGCTGGCCGGCGCGCCACGCGGGATCGCCATTCTCAACGGCACCCTGACCGCCGCTCTGGGGCTTGGTCTCCAGCAATGGGTCGCGGGCCTGGCGTTCTGGCTGATCGGTCACAGCTTGGCGGTGTTCGCCGCCAAGCGCGATCCGGACTTCGCGGCGGTGCTGATGCGCCACCTGCGCCAGAGGGGGTGGCTGGCATGCTGAACCTGCGCCAGTATCGCCAGACCGCCGACCGTTTGGCCGACCACGTCCCATGGGCCGCCTTGGTGGCGACGGGCGTGGTGCTCAACAAGGACGGCGGCTTCCAGCGCACGGCCAGAATCCGCGGCCCGGATCTGGAAAGCGCCACGCAGGCCGAACTGGTCGGCTTCTGCGCGCGCGCCAACAACGCCCTTCGTCGGCTCGGCTCGGGCTGGGCCCTGTTCTTCGACTGCGAGCGGGCGCCGGCGCTCGACTATCCCTTCAGCGCCTTTCCCGATCCGGCCTCCTGGCTGGTCGACGAGGAGCGGCGCGCGGCCTTCGATGGCCGGCGCGGCGATCACTTTGAGAGCGGTTGCCACCTGACGCTCTACTACCTTCCGCCGGCCGATCAGGTGCGACGCGCGGAGGACGCCCTGATCGAGCGCGCCGACGCGGTCACGGGTCGGGACTGGCGTCAGGAACTGGGCGCCTTTATCGGGGCCAGCGACCGGATCTTCGACCTGTTGGCCGGCGTCATGCCTGAGGTTCGGCCGCTCGGCGACGCCGAGACCCTGACCTTCCTGCACGGGACGATTTCGTCTCGCCGCCATCCCGTGGCCGTTCCCGAAACGCCAATGTACTTGGACGGGGTCCTGGTCGATACGCCGCTGAGCGGCGGCATCGAGCCGAGGCTGGGCGACCGGCATTTGCGGACCCTCACGGTGCTTGGCTTCCCCAACACCACGCGCCCCGGTCTGCTGGACGCGCTGAACCATCTTGCGTTCGGCTATCGCTGGGCGACCCGGTTCATCGCCCTGGACAAAGCCGATGCAACCAAGGTCCTGACCCGGATCCGTCGCCAGTGGTTCAACAAGCGAAAGTCCGTCGTTCAAATCCTGCGCGAGGTGCTCAGCAACGAGCCCGTGCCGCTGACCGACAGCGACGCCGACAACAAGCTCGCCGATGCGGACATGGCGCTCCAGGAGCTGGGCGCCGACCTCGTCGCCTATGGCTACCTGACGACCACGATCACCATCGCCGACGCCGACAAGGGCGCGGCCGAGGACAAGATCCGCGTCATAGAGCGGGTGCTCGGCGGACTGGGCTTCTCCACCATCCGCGAGCAAGCCAACGCCGTGGAAGCCTGGCTCGGCTCACTGCCGGGACAGGTCTACGCCAATGTCCGACAGCCCATCGTCCATACCCTCAACCTCGCCCACCTGACGCCGCTGTCGTCGGTCTGGGCCGGGCCGGAAGCCAATACGCACCTCGCCGGTCCGCCGACGTTCCTCGCCGAATCCAGCGGCGCCACGCCATTCCGTTTCTCCACCCATGTGGACGATGTCGGACACACGATGATCGTGGGGCCGACCGGAGCCGGCAAGTCGGTGTTGCTGGGCTTGTTGGCCCTGCAGTTCCGTCGCTACCGGGGCGCCCAAGTCTACATTTTCGACAAGCGCCTGTCGGCCAGGGCGATCGTCTTGGCCATGGAAGGACGCCACTTCCCGCTGGCGGCGGGCGAGGGGCTGGCCTTCCAGCCTCTCCGTCACATCGACCACCCGGCCGAGCGGACCTGGGCGATCGAGTGGCTCGCCGATCTCATGGCTCAGGAGGGCGTGGGCGTCTCATCCGAAGCCAAGGAGGCCTTGTGGTCGGCCCTCGGAAGCCTTGCGGCCGCGCCGCCGCAGGAGCGCACCCTGACGGGCCTGTCGATGCTGCTGCAATCGCGCACGCTGAAGACGGCGCTGGCGCCCTACACGCTCGACGGACCATTCGGCCGTCTGCTCGACGCCGCCGAGGACGAGCTGTCGCTCGCTGACGTCCTGTGCTTCGAAACCAACGATCTCGTTGCTACGCCGTCGGCCGTCGGCCCGGTCCTCACCTATCTGTTCCATCGGCTGGAGGCCCGATTCAACGGCCGTCCCACCCTCGTCATCCTCGACGAGGCCTGGACCTTCCTCGACAATCCAGTGTTCGCCGCACGCATCCGCGAGTGGTTGAAGGAACTGCGCAAACGCAACGTCGGCGTGGTCTTCGCAACGCAATCTCTGGCCGACATCGCCGATAGCGTCATCGCGCCCGTTCTGATCGAAAGCTGCCCTCAGCGGATCTTCCTGGCCAACGACCGGGCTATCGAGCCCTTGTCGCGCCAAGCCTACGAGGGGTTCGGGCTCAATGATCGCCAGATCGAGCTGATCGCGCGGGCCACGCCCAAGCGCGACTACTATCTGCAATCGCGGCAGGGCAATCGCCTGTTCCAGCTCGCCATGGGACCTGTCGCCCTGGCGATCTGCGGAGCGTCCGATCCAGCGGCCCAGAACCTGATCGATCGCCTGCTGGGCGCGGCCTCGACACTGCCCTTCGCCGCCCGGCTGCTCGACGCGCGCGGCCTACCGTGGGCGGCCGATCTCGCCGTCGATTATTCGCACCAAGAAGGAGACGCCTCATGACCGGACCCCGTCTGGCCACCTGCTTGTCCGCAGCATTGATCGCGGGGACCTGGCCGCCCGCGCCGGCACCGGCCGCCGCGCAGCTGGCGGTGTTCGACCCGCAAAACTACGCCCAGAACCTCCTGTCGGCGGCGCGGGCCCTGCAGCAGGTCAACAATCAGCTCACCGCCCTGCAGAACCAAGCGCAGATGCTGCAGAACCAGGCCCGGCAGCTCAAGAGCCTGGACTACTCCTCGCTCAGCCAGATCAGCTCCGCCCTGACCAAGATCGACCAGCTGATGGCCAAGGCCGAGGGGGTGGCGTTCAGCGTGTCGTCCACCCAAGCGACGCTCGACAAGCTGTTCCCCGCCAGCCTCGACGGCTCAGCCTCCACCGGTCAGCTCGTCGCTCTGGCCAAGGATCAGGCCAAGGCGGCGATGTCCGCCTACCGCCAGGCCCTGCAGGTTCAGTCGCAGGTCGTCGAGAACGTCCAGGGCGACGCCGCCCTGATCAACCAACTGGTCGGGCAGAGCCAGGGCGCCACCGGTGGGCTTCAAGCCCAGCAGGCGGCCAACCAATTGCAGGCCCTGGCCATCAAGCAGGATCAGCAGCTGCAGACCCTGATCGCCGCCCAAGGCCGCGCCGACGCGCTCGAGCGGGCGCGCCAGGCCCAGGTGCTCGAGGCCGGCAAGCTCGCCGCCCGCCGCTTCATCGGCGACGGGCAGGCCTATACGCCGAACTAGCGCGGGGGCCTCGCCGTGGACATCGCGCCGGACCTCAACGTGATCGACCGCCTGCTGGCGGCCTACAGCACCTACATCGACAGCGGGTTTGGACTGGTGCGGCCGTCGGTCGGGGCGTTGTCCAACATCCTCATCGCTCTGGACGTTACGCTGGCGGCGATCTGGTGGCTGAACGAGGGCGACAGCAATGTCCTGGGGAGGCTCATCAAGAAGGTCGTCTACATCGGCACCTTCGCCTTCATTCTCATCAACTTTCAGACGCTCAGCGACGTCGTGTTCAGGTCGTTCGCGTCATTAGGGATTACGGCCGGTGGCGGCGGGGTGTCATCGGCGGACCTGCTGCGGCCAGGCCGCATCGCCGGTGTCGGCTTCTCGGCCGCCCACCCCCTCCTGGAAAAGGCCAATGAGCTGACGGGCTTTCCCGAGATGTTCGTCCACGCTCCGACGATCGCGCTGCTGCTTCTGTCCTGGTTGTTGATCGTGCTGGCCTTCTTCGTGATGTCGATCCAGCTCTTGGTGACCATCCTGGAGTTCAAGCTGACAAGCCTGGCCGGCTTCACGCTCGTCCCCTTTGCCTTCTGGAGTAAGTCCAGCTTTCTGGCCGAACGCGTGCTCGGCAACGTCGTGGCCAGCGGCGTCAAGGTGATGGTGCTGGCCATCATCGTGGGCATCGGCGCGGGCTTCTTCGACCAGTTCGTCGGCCTGCTCGGCGAGAACCCTTCGCTGTCTGACGGCATGACCTTGGTCTTGGCGGCGCTGACCCTGACCGCCATGTCGATCTTCGGGCCTAGCATCGCGTCGGGCCTGGTCTCCGGCGCACCCCAACTGGGCGCGGGGGCGGCCGTCGGCACTGCTGCGGGCGCCGCCATGCTGGTCGGCGGAGGCGCGGCGCTCGGTGCGCGAGCCTTGGCCGGCGCCGCCGCTGGCGGGATGGCCGCGATGCGCGCCGGAACCGCCCTGGGAGCCGCAGCCTCATCCTCCTACCAGCTGGCGCAAGCGACCAGTGGCGCGACCGGCGCTGCCGGCATGCGCGCTGGCTTGTCGGGCGTCGCCCAGGCGGCCGGGGGCGCTGCGTCCAACACCGTCTCCGACCTCGCCGACCGCGCCAGGCGCTCTCTCGGCGAAAGCGCCGCCAAGGGACGCCGCGCCGCATGGCGCGCGACAGGCGGCACGAGCCCCGTCTCCGGTGGCGGGCCGGACCCGGCCCCTGCCGCCTCTGGCGCTGCATCGGATGCGACCCCGCCAGCCTGGGCCCAGCGCATGCGACCCCGCTCGTCTAGCGACATGGGCCGCCACGCAGTCGTCCAGACCATCAAGGAAGGCGACCGCCAGGGCGGCGCCGCCAATCCCGACATTTCCAGCAAGGAGCCTTAAGCCATGCGGTTCTCTCGATCGCCGCAGCGTTACGGACTGACGCCCGCGCCGGAGACGCCTTACCAGCGCGCCGGTCAGCTCTGGGACGCTCGGATGGGGTCCGCCCTGGCACAGGCCTATAGCTGGCGCCTGGCTTTCTTCGGGTGTTTGGCGGTGCTCGGAGGTTCGGTCGCCGGCAACGTCTGGCAGTCGATGCAGAGCCGGGTCACGCCCTATGTCGTCGAGGTTGATCGCCTGGGCGAGGCTCGGAGCATCGGCCCCGCCGAACAGGATTGGCAACCTGGCGACGGCGTTCTGGCGCAAACGTTGGAGCGGTTCATCGTCGATGTCCGCTCTCTGGCCGCGGATCCCGTCGTCGTTCGTGATCGCTGGCTCGACGCCTACGACATGGTCACCGGACAGGGCCGGGTCTTCCTAGATCCCTATGCAAGAACGGCCAGCGCTGCGGCCACGGCCGGGGAGCGGACCATCTCCGTTCAGCCGATCAGCACGGTCCGTGCTTCGGAGCACTCGTTCCGGGTGGATTGGGAGGAGCAGGTCTTCGAGCGCGGGAGCCTGGCGGACACCCAGCGGTGGACGGCTACGCTCACCCTTCGTCGGATCAAGCCGAAGACCAAGGCCGAGCTAAAGCGCAATCCTCTCGGCTTCTACATCGACAGCATCGCCTGGTCGGAACAGGTCAAGGCGCGGCCGCCCGCGCAACCGGTCGTCGTTCCCCAGGCGCTTCCGTCGCTCGAACCCACCTCCAGCCAAGGAGCCGTCCAGCCATGAACCGTCTTCTGATCCTGTCGGCCGGCGCCGTGCTGAGCGCCTGTTCGCACGCCGACCGCGTTCCGCCGCCGAAGGTCGCTTTCGATCCCGCAGAGTTCCAGGAGGCGAAGGTGATCCCCGAGCCGCCGGCGCCGGTCGTGGTGGTCGAAACGCCCAAGCCTTTGCCGCTGCCCGGACAGCTTCTGCCGGCGCCGAGCGTGCGGCTCGAGGTGGCTTCGCCGGCGGCTCGGGTGTCGGCCGCCAACAAGGCCGCGATCCGAGAACCGACCTCCGCGGGATACGTCAATGCCGTGCAGGTCTATCCCTGGAGCGAGGGCGCGCTTTATCGGCTGTATGCGGCTCCCCAGCACGTCACCGATATCGCGCTCGAGGCTGGGGAACAGCTCGTCGCGGTCTCCTCGGGAGATACCGTCCGCTGGACGATCGGCGACACCACCAGCGGCGCGGGGGAAGGGCGCCGTGTCCATGTGCTGGTCAAACCATTCGCTTCCGGCCTTTCCACGAACATGGTCATCGCCACCGACCGCCGAGCCTACCACCTGGCGCTCGTCAGCACCGACGCGACCGCGATGGCCGCCCTGTCCTGGACCTATCCCCAGGACCAGCTGGTGTCTCTCCGGCGGCAGGCGGCGGAATCCGCCGTCGCCCAGGCGAGCGGGCCGGTCGCCGTCGACCAACTGCGCTTTCGCTACGCCATAGCTGGCGACTCGCCAGCCTGGCGCCCGATCCGTGTGTTCGACGACTCCCGCAAGGTCTACATCGAGTTTCCCGCCCGGTTGGACCAGGGCGAGGCGCCGCCTCTTTTCGTGGTCGGCCCGCTAGGTGAACACCAACTCGTCAACTACCGCGTCCAAGGCAACCGCTACATCGTGGATCGGCTGTTTGCGGCCGCCGAGCTCCGCATGGGCGACAAGCCCCAGCAGGTAGTGCGGATCGTCCGAACTGACACCGAAGGCGGGGGGGCGAGGCGATGAGCGCCAACGTCGCCGATCCGGCGCCCGACCCTCCTGTCGAGAAGGCGTCGGCGGAAGCCCTGGCGCTCCGGGCGCGCCCCCGAGCCATCGCCCGCTTCCGCCGTCCGGTGCTGATCGGCGCCGCCGCGCTCGGCGCGCTCGGATTGGCGGGCTTCGCCTGGCTGGCCCTGAGTCCTCGGGTCTCTGGGTCACTGCCGCAAGAGGCGCCCTCCATCCCCGGGGCGCGAGGAGGGGGTGAGGCCCTCGCCGCACTGCCTAAGGACTACAGCCAAGTAAAGCCGCCCGTGCTTGGGCCGCCGCTGCCCGGGGATCTTGGGCGGGCGATCCTGGACAACCAGCGGCGAGGAGGTCCTTCGGTAGCTAGTGCCGGCGAGCCTCCAGATCCGACGGCCAAAGTGGAGAGCGATCGCATCGCCGCCCAGATGCGCCAGGCGCGCGAGTCCTCGGTGATGGTTCAAACCACCGGACGCTCCGCCGAGCCCACCATCGACATATCCGAGCCACCGGCGATCGCCTCGGCTGTGGCGCTGCCGGCGCAAGTCCTCACGTCGAATGGCGATCAGGATGCGAAGCGCTCGTTTCTGACGGCGCCACCAGCCGGAGTCGTCGACAATTCCACCCGGCTGACATTGCCCGCGTCGCCCTATCAGGTCCTCTTCGGGACGGTGATATCGGCGGCGCTGCTCACCGGCTTGGATTCCGATTTGCCGGGCTTTGTGACCGCGCAGGTTACCGAGAATGTCTACGACACGGTGTCGGGTCGTTTCCTGCTCATTCCGCAAGGCTCGCGGCTGCTGGGCGCCTACGACAGCAAGGTCGCGTTCGGACAGACGCGCGCGCTCGTTGTCTGGCAGCGTCTGACCCTTCCGGACGGCTCCTCGATCCAGCTCGACAACCTGACGGCTACCGATCCGGCCGGCTATGCCGGACTACAGGGACAGGTCGACAACCACACCTGGGCGATGCTGCAGAGCGTGGCCATGTCGACGCTGATGGGCGTTGGGGCGGAACTGGCGCTGGACGATGATAGCGAACTCGTCCGTGCGGTGCGGCAGTCCACGCAGCAGAGCGCCTCACAAGCCGGGCAGCAGATCGTCGACAAGCAGATGGACGTTCAGCCGACCCTGCGCGTGGCGCCAGGTTCGCCCCTTCGGATCATCGTTCACAAGGACCTGACGCTGCGCCCCTGGCGCAAGCCTTGAAAGGAGACCTTCCATGGCGGAGCTCAAACTCGGGAAGTTGCCCAATCGCAGCCGGGCCAAAATCACGCTCGACCTGTCGCCCGAGCTCGATGACCAGCTACGGCTCTATGCTGGTCTTCATAGCCAGGAGCACGGCGAGCAGGTCTCCGCGGCCGACCTCGCGCCCTACATGCTGGCCGAGTTTCTCGCGGGCGATCGCGAGTTTCAAAAGGCCCTACGGTCGAAGTCGGCGGGAGGGTAAGCGATGGCCGTCATAGGTCGCTTTCGCCCCAGTAGGTCAGGTGGGTGGGAGGGGGAAATAAGGAGCCTCCTCCTGACCATACCGCTGTGCTTAAAGCCCAACGACGACAGAAGAAGTTCAAAGGCGCCCGCCTTTCGCGTGATGCGCGGGTGGGCCCAAGTGGGGGATGCGTGGGAAGCCCGTACCCGCACCGTGCCGCCGCGTCCGATGCTTCGCGTCGTCTTCGATGATCCCTCGTTGCCGGCGAAGGTCGAAGCAGCGCTGTTGCCCGACGCCAGCGGAGAACGCGCGATCCTGCTTTGGAGGCGGGGCTTGCGCACGGATGGGCGCACAGCCACCTGTGCCGCGGCACCGGCTTCTGGGCCTGAAGGCCGGCTGTCTTCGGATCAAGATGTAGCGACAGCCACCGATGAGGCAGTGGGCGAACACCTGCTAGTTCTCGATGAGGCGCAGCCATGTCCGAACAAAAATTCCTGACGACCGAGGAGGTCGCAGATCGGTATCGGGGGCAAATCTCAGTCGGTACGCTGGAAAACTGGCGGACCTGGCGGATTGGCCCGCCATTCTTGAAGGTGGGCAAAGCCGTCCTCTACCCGGTTGACGAGCTCGAGGCTTGGGATCGGCGCAATCTCGTCTCGTGCGACGACGCAAAGGTAGTGGGGCGCCGACGTGTGTCCGATCGGGATACCAAGCCGAGGGCACATAGCTGACTCGTCGCTGACGTTGGGAAGGTCCGCTTCCTGGCGGCTGCGAAGCCGTGGGCGACGTCGGTCCGGTATGGTCATCATCGAAGCTGCGGGCGCAGCCCCCGCGCCTGCCGAGGGGGACCTTTTCCTGCTGGCCACGTTGTTATGCCTGGACGGCGAATTCGAGGTGGTCAGCGTGACAGTCCACGAGGGCGCGTGGCGCGCAAGCTGTCTGGCTCGCGAACGCGACAAGCGCGTTTTTTGAACCTCTGAACTCTTTGCCCGAAAGGCCGCGCCCATGTGCGACAACATCGATTTCAGCGGCGCAGGCGATCGGGCGAGGATCAAGCCCAATGAGCCGATGGAGGTCCGCTACTGGACTGAGCGGTTCAACGTCACCGAGGAGGGCCTACTGAAGGCTATCCAGCTAGTTGGTGCCGACGCCGAAGCCGTGCAGGCTCACCTCAAATCAAGTTCGGCGGGCGGCGGATGACGAGAGGCTGAGCGGGACAAGGCCGCCGAGGCGTTCGCCGAACTGTATGCGCCGCGGCTCGCGGGCGGGGCCGTTGATGGTTGGCCTCGCGGGGCAGTTAAGCTCGTTGGCCTTGTCGCGAGAAGTTCTACGGCTGGCGGCAATATTGCGGGCTCGGGAGATAATCGCGGACCTTTAATCGCAAAATCCGAGAGATGATGGGGCCGAAGCCACATCCAAGCGTTGTCAAACCAGTTCCCTAAAATGATCGGCTCACCTGTGCTCACCGACCCGGCTCTCGCGGCCCTGATTATCGAGAATGCACGGGACTTCGCTATCCTTACGCTGACTCCCGATGGGATGATCACCAGTTGGAGTCCGGGAGCCGAGCGAATAACTGGCTACACGCCCCGTGCGGCGATCGGTCAAAGCGTCGATATTCTCCTGACGGCGCCGGATCTTGCGGCGGGCGCCGGCGCGCTCGAGATCAGCACGGCCTTTAACCGTGGCCGCGCCGAGGACAGCCGCTGGCATGTCCGGCGGGATAAGGAATGGTTCTGGGCAAACGGGGTCATGGTGCCGTTCCAGCATGCGGGAGAGTGCGCGCTGCTGAAGATCATGCGTGACGAGACGCCCGCCAAGCTGGCCGCCGAGCATCGCATTCTCCTTCTCAACGAGCTCAACCATCGGATCAAGAATACTCTTGCGACCGTCCAGTCGGTGACTGAGCAAACCCTGCGCGCCGGCGGCGTCGCGGCAAGCACGCGGCAGAGCCTGACTGGACGGCTGATGGCGCTCTCCAAAGTTCACGACGTACTGACCCAGGAGAGCTGGGCTAGCGCGGATCTTGCCGAGGTGGTCGGCAAGGCTGTTGCGCCGTTTCAGGTCGCTGAGCCTGTTATCGGGATTTCCGGTCCACCTGTCCGGTTGAGCCCCAACCTCGCGGTCGCGATCTCGCTCGCGCTGCATGAACTGGCCACCAACGCCAACAAGTTCGGAGCGCTAAACCGCCCCGGCGGCCGGGTTGAGGTCAGCTGGACCGACGCTCACGATGGCGTAGGGCAGCGCTTCCTAAACTTTCTTTGGCGGGAATCTGGGGGGCCGCCAGTGAGCCCTCCTGAACGGCGCGGATTTGGGGCTCGACTTCTGTCGCGGGTCTTCGCCGACGCCCGCGGCGAGGCTCGGCTGGATTTTGCCGCGTCGGGCGTATGCTGCGTGATAACTCTCCCGCTTTCAGAAGATGGCGAGACGCCGATACTGAAAGTTGCGCAAGATCCTCGCGGCTTGGCTTTCTAGAAAGCTGAGATCATGCGGCGAAAGCCAGGCCCGAGAAGGGCGCGCCCCTACGGCGAAACGGTAGCGCATGTTTTTGAGCACGGCCGCAGGCAGGATGGTGCTTCACGGCCGGTTGGAGCGTCCAGTCCTCGGAACTGTCCCACCGACCGCAACTGGCGTGAGATGGCATGGAAGTTGCCATCGCTCACTGGCCAAGCGGATGACTTCAAGACATTGGCTCACCTCTTGGTGAGAACGGTTAGGTCGCCGGCTGTAAGGGCAAGATCAGAGTTGCACCTCACAGCAACGCAGCGGAAGTCGACGGCGCGATGACTTAGCACATGTAGCTGGCGCGCTACCTTGCAAAGCTCTTCCGTTTTAGATCGCGAAACCATTCTCGCCGGAGATCCGGATTTGGCAGGCATGGCCTTCCTCAATTCGCTTTCTGGCCCGACGCATGGCCGAAGCCTTGGCGATATCCTTGTCGGGCGAGGCGCCAAAGAAGAGACCTGCCTCTTCCGCCGCCCATAGGCCGTCGTTGCGGCAGACCGTGATGACAATGCGATCGATCGGGGGCTGTTTCATGGGTGTCCTGTTGTCGGGGCCGATAGTGGCTGGCGACCGCACTAGGCATCGCGATGCCGGGAAGGGCGCGAGGCGTTGAACGCTTCGTCGGAAAAACGACGCCCAAGCTCGTCGGTCAGACCGCCAACTTGCGACGTCAGGTCGTTCAACTGGCGCTGAAGTTCATCGCAGCGCTGGCGAAGCTGGTCGCATTCGTCGCGAAGGCGCAGCAGGTCCTCGCTCATGCATCACCTCGCCAAGCGGTTGCGGCTTCAGTCCGGACCGTTCCGGTCCTGGTGCTTGCCAAGGTAGTTCAGGCCGTCGTTAGTCGGGCGCCAGCCACCACGGCCATGGTGCGCAAGGCCGAGCACGGCCAGCTCTTGGACGTGCCGGATATTGACCGCATCGAGCGCTCCGGTGCGCAGGCGACGCTCCAACTGGCGAAGCGCGCGGTAGGCACCTAGCGACAGCTGGCTGGGCCCAGTGTCGCACGCGGCGTCCGGCACAAGGCTCAGCACCTGTGAGGTTGCGGTGAGGTCTACGGGTTCGGGCATCTGCGACTCCTGGTGTCGCAGCTCAGCGACGCTGTTGATGGCCGGGGCGCCGTGATGGGCTGCGGCTGGCCCGCAAACGCGCGATCATGGCGCGGCGCAGATCCCGCCCTCGGGCGGCCATCGGCCGGGCATCAGATGGCGCAGCGAAGGCGTCGATCAGGGTCTCGTGGACCAGGAACCGAGCCGCGTTGGGATCGGGCAGAAATCGATCAGCCAGGCGCTGAAGGTCATGAGACAGCATCATGACTTGGAGATTGCGCTGATGGTGAGACAGCATCTGGATGTTTCCTTCCCTTGAAGAGGTGAAACCGAATGACGCGTCCCTGTTATCGAAGGATTTACCAGCGATCCCGTTTAATTTTCGGCGATGTTATGGCGCGGCGGAAAAATCATCGCCGCACCTTATATTTTCGTATCATACAATTATATTGAAGGAATTGCCAGGATCGACCGGATCCTTTCCTCTATTTATTTTCATTGAACTCGCGCTGGCATCGCGTGAGCGGCGGCGTTGCCGCCTGAAGGGCGTGCATGCGTTTCCAGGTCGAAGCCTCCCTCACCTACGATTTTGCAGCGCCATGCGAAGTTCTTCTGCTGGTCGAAGCCGCGCACGGGCGGGACCAGCGGGTGACGTCGGATGCGCTCACCTTCTGGCCGCCCGCACCGGCCCGCCGTATCGATGACCCGTCGACAGGCGAGCGCCGTACGGTGTTCGCAGCTTCGGGCAGGATCAACGCGCTCTATCGCGCCACGGTCGAGACGGCGGCGTCCGATCATGGGCTGGCTGGCGCGGAGGAAACGGCGATCGCAGACCTGCCGAGTGAAGTGCTGCCTTACCTTCGGGCCAGCCGTTACAGCCCCTCGGATCGACTGATGCGCTTCGTCGAGCGGGAGGTCGGCGGTTTGCGCGGCGGGGAAAAGGTCGCCGCGATCCTGGCCTGGATCGCCGAGCATGTGGACTATCGCGCCGGGGTCAGTCACGCCGCGACGACAGCGGTCGACACTCTCGTCGACCGCGCCGGCGTTTGCCGAGACTTCAGCCATTTGGCGATCGCGCTCTGTCGGGCGGGCAATATCCCGGCTCGAGCTGTCAGCGGGTACGCGTGGAGGCTGGAGCCGCCCGATCTCCATGCCGTGGCCGAGATCTATCTCGGTGGCCGCTGGCGATTGGTCGACCCCTCCGGCCTTGCTCCGCTCGAGGGTCTTGTTCGGGTCGCGACAGGCCGTGACGCTGCGGACATCGCGTTCATGACGATCTTCGGTGCCGCGACGCTCGTCGAGCAGCACTTCAGCATCGACAGGGTCGGCGGGTGAGGTCGTGACTGCGCGCAGAAGCCACCGGGGCCTGCCCGATACGCTCGGGCCATTCCACTATCAGTTTCGGCCCGGTCAGGCTGGGCGCTTTGGCACAGTCCTGATCCGAGCGCCCGCCGGGGCGCCGCTGCCGGCGTGCGGCGATGCGATCACCCTGACGACCCGCGACTGTTACGACGCCGAGTTCGAGGTGACGCAGGTCGATCAAGATGGCGAGGGGTGGCGGATCGGATGTGAGCGCAGACCACGATAGAAGTTCGCGAACCACACGATTTTGGCGGGCTAGGCCTGAAAGCGTTTATGGCCTCCATCTCAGCAGCCGCCAATTGGAAGGGCCGTTAAAGGTCGATCTCGCCCGTACGCATGGCGGGCTAAAAGTCGTGTTCTTGGAGAGGTGCCAACGTCGGCAACTGGCGCGGAGCGGCAAATCACTGCCGGTCCATCTAAAAGGGCAATCGGTTGATGTCTGCTGTCGAGGCGCATCCTGTGTTTAGTGTGCGTGTCCGACTGGCCGTGTATGTGTGTTCCTTTGGTCGAAAATGGCGCTGAAAAGGGATGCTCCAAAATCAGCTCCAATTAACGGCTCCAGTGAACAGCGCGCTCAGAGAAAATTTATTTAAAACAATGGGATGAAGTGGATGGTGGACTGATGCACAACCATCCCAGCGGCGATCCGACCCCCTCGCGTCCCGACATCGAGATGACCAAGCAGATCATCACCGCCGGCAAGGCGCTGAGCATCGTCGTCCACGATCACCTGGTGGTCGGCCGCGACGGCGTGGCCAGCTTCAAGGCGCTGGGGCTGATCTGACGCTCATTCGCGAAAAGTGGGCGCGAGAAAATCTAATGTCCTTGACGCAGGACGCGGCTCCTCCGAGCTTGGCCGGATCAGCTGTTCCGGAGTGTTCCATGCGTCGCCTGCTGTCAGTCCTCCTCGGCTCGGCCGCCCTCATGGGCGCCGCCGCCCACGCCGCCGAGGCGCCGGTCTCCAAGGCGGATAAGGCGCTGCACGAGCGCATCCTGACGCTGGACACCCACCTCGACACGCCCGAGCACTTCGCCCGGCCCGGCTGGAGCATGGTCGACCGTCACAGCGTGCCGCAGGACTTCAGCCAGGTTGATCTGCCGCGCATGAACGACGGCGGCCTCGATGGCGGGTTCTTCGTGATCTACACCGGCCAGGGCGACCTGACCGCCGAGGGCTATCGCTGGGCCCGCGACTTCGCCCTGACCCGCGCGACCGAGATCCGCGAGATGGTCGCCGCGCACGGCGACAAGTTCGAGCTGGCCTATACGCCGGAAGACGCGATCCGTATCAGCAAGGCGGGCAAGAAGTTCGCCTTCCAGAGCATCGAAAACAGCTGGCCGATGGGGGAGGACCTCACCCTGCTGGAGACCTTCTATGGCGCGGGCGTGCGGATGGCGGGCCCGGTGCACTTCCGCAACAACCAGTTCGCCGACAGCTCGACCGACCCCAAGGGCAAGATCTGGAACGGCTTCTCGCCGCTGGGCCTGCGCTGGCTGGCCGAGGCCAACCGCCTGGGCATACTGATCGACGTCAGCCACGCCTCGGACGATGTCGTGGACCAGGCCGTGGCCCTGTCGAAGGTTCCGGTCATCGCCTCGCACTCGGGCGCCCGGGCGGTGTTCGACCATCCGCGCAATCTCGACGACGCGCATATCCGCAAGATCGCCGAGAGCGGCGGGGCGATCTGCATCAACTCGGTCTATCTGCGCGCCTCGACCAACAGCCCCGAGCGCAAGGCGGCGCTGGACGCCCTGGGCAAGCCGCCTCGCGACGAGGCCACCCAGGCGCAGGTCGTGGCCTATGCGAAGAAGCGAGCCGAGGTCGACGCCAAGTTCCCGCCGGTCCGCGCCAACTTCGACACCTTCATGGACAGCATGAACCACGTGCTGAAGATCGGCGGCGCCAAGGCTGTCTGCGTCGGCGCCGACTGGGACGGCGGCGGCGGCGTCGAGGGCCTGGAGGACGTGGCCGACCTGCCCAAGATCACCGCTCGCCTGAAGGCCGCCGGCTATTCCGACGCCGACATCGAGGCGATCTGGAGCGGCAACGTGCTGCGCCTGCTGGGCCAGGCCCAGGCCTATGCCAAGGGCGCGGCCAAGTAACCTCCCGCCTACCAGGATCCTCCCCCTCTGGGGGAGGTGGCCCGAAGGGCCGGAGGGGGGATGTTTTCAGCTTGCGCTGATCTGGCCGAATTCGCGGTCACTCCCCCCACCGATCGCTTCGCGATCGCCTCCCCCCAAAGGGGGAGGTTCCTATCTGGTCGCAAGCTTCCGCCATGCCCGCCAGCCCAGCAGCGCCGCCAGGATCGCGGCGTACACCAGCGGCGGGCGGTGGTCGGCCTTCACCAGCAGGTAGTAGTGGGCCACGCCCAGCGGCACGATGACGTAGATCAGCCAGTGCAGCCGGCTCCAGGCCGCCCGGCCCATGCGGATGACCCAGCCGTTGGTCGAGGTGACCGCCAGCGGGACCAGCATCACGAAAGCCGCCATGCCCAAGGTGATGAAGGGCCGCTTGAGGATGTCCTTCACCAGCTGGCCGAAGTCGAAATAGAGGTCGACGCCGATGTAGCTGAAGAGGTGCAGCGTCACATAGGCGAAGGCGAACAGGCCGATGGTCCGCCGAAAGCGCACCAGGCGGGGCTTCTTCAGGATCACGGCGGCCGGCGTGACGGCGAGGCCGACCAGCAGCAGGCGCAGGCCCCAGACGCCCAGCTGGCGCACCAGGGTCTCGATCGGATTGACCCCCAGGTCGCCGGTGAACGCCCGGAAGGCCAGCCACGCCAGCGGCGCGGCGCAGGCCAGCCAGACGGCGGCGTAGACGAGGTTGTCGCGGGCGGACCCCCTCCGGCGCTTCGCGCCACCTCCCCCAGAGGGGGAGGATCTGGTCGGCGCGTTAGATGCTCCCCCCCTGGGGGAGCTGTCGCGGAGCGACTGAGGGGGCCTGTTCATCAGTAGAACTTCTTCAGATCCATGCCGCGGTACAGATCCGCCACCCACTCGCCGTAGCCGTTGAAGGCCAGGGTGTCGCGCCGCCGGAACTCGCCGATGCGGCGTTCGGTGGCCTGCGACCAGCGGGGGTGGTCCACGGCCGGATTGACGTTGGAATAGAAGCCGTACTCGCGCGGCGCCGACAGGTTCCAGGCCGTCGGCGGCTGGCGCTCGACAAGGCTGATCCGGATGATCGACTTGATGCTCTTGAAGCCGTACTTCCACGGCACGACCAGACGCAGCGGCGCGCCGTTCTGGTTGGGCAGCGTCTCGCCATAGAGGCCGACGGCGATCAGCGTCAGCGGGTGGACGGCCTCGTCGATGCGCAGGCCCTCGCGATAGGGCCACTGCAGCACGTCCCACTTCTGGCCGGTCATCTCGGACGGCCGCATCAGGGTTTCGAAGGCGACGAACTTGGCCTTGGACGTGGGTTTGACCGCCGCGATCAGGTCCTTCAGCGGAAAGCCCACCCACGGGATCACCATCGACCAGCCCTCGACGCAGCGCAGGCGGTAGATGCGCTCCTCCAGCTTGTTGGCCTTGATCAGGGCGTCGATGTCGAAGGTCTTGGGGGCCTCGCAGGCGCCGTCGACGCGGACGGTCCAGGGGCGGGTCTTCAGGCGTCCGGCGTTCTCGGCCGGGTCGCCCTTGTCGACGCCGAATTCGTAGAAGTTGTTGTAGCTGGTGACGTCGTCCTTGGGCGTCGGCTTCTCGGTGGTCGAGAAGCCCTTGCTGAACGCCAGCGGCGCGGCGCTCGCCATGCCGCCCAGGCCCGCGAGACCAAGGCCCGCGACGCCGGTGATGAACTCGCGCCGGCGCAGATAGAGCCCCCGGTCGGTGACGTCGTTGTCGGTCAGGTCGGGGCGGTGGCGGATCAGCACGGGCGTGTCTCCGGTTTCAGTGTCGAAGATACGGAGCCCGAGGCGATTTGGTTATGGCTGGGCGTCGTTTTTTCCGCGCGGGCGTTCGGGACGCTCCTCGCGGGGCCTCTGGCGCGGGGCGTAGACCCGGCGCAGGCCCTCGGCCAGCACCTTGCGCTCTTCGGGCGGCAGGCCCTCGGCGAAGGCCGCGAGGCGGCCGTCGACCTTGGCCCGCACGCCGCTTTCCAGGGTCCGCGCGGCGGCCATGCGGCGCTCGGCCTCGGCGCGGTCGAAGCGGCCGTCGCGCATGGCGTCGACCACGGCCCGGCGTTCGGCCCGGGCGGCCTGGGCGTCCGCGCGGTTCTCGAGGGCGGCCTCGCGCAGGGTGCGGCGCAGGGCGCGGCGCTGCTGGGGCGGCAGGTCGCGGCCGGCGGTCCACAGCGGCGGGCGCTGGGCCAGGGCGGCGGCGATCGGGGCCTCGCGGCGGGCTTCCTGACGCATCCAGGCCGCGCCGGCGATGCCGCCGATCAGGAAGAGGTTCAGCGCGCCGGACACCACCAGGGCGACGATCAGGGAACGGTTGGCGCTCATAGGTCGGTCGCCTCGTCCTGGAGCTCGGGCAGGGCTTCGGCCGCGTTGTCGGGCTCGGGCTGGTCGTAGGCGGCGGCCAGGATGGCGTCGGCGCGGCGATCCAGCCGCTCGCCCGCGCCCGAGGCGACGCCGACGGCGACCCCGGCTGCGGTGGCGACGGCCAGGCCCAGGCCCGCGGCCAGCCCCGCCCACCAGGCGCCGGCCGAGCGGCGCGGCTTGGGCGCGGCCTCCAGCAGCCGGCCCAGCAGGGCGGCGTCGGCGGCCTGGGCCGGAACCAGGTCGAGCAGGCGATCGAGGTCGGCCTCGGCGGCCAGCAGCGCGCCCAGGCCGTGCGGATCGGCGGCCAGGGCCGCGCGGGCGGCCTCGCGCACCTCCTGGGGCCAGCGGCCGATGTCGCCGCCGTGGGCGGCCGCCAGTTCGGCGAAGCGGTCGGGGGTCATGGTCGCGCGCCCTCCTTCATCGTCCCGGTGCTCATCGGACCGCCTCCATCAGGTCGGCCAGGGCCGCGCGCAGCGCGCGCCGTCCACGGCCCAGCAGGCTTTCCAGCGTCTCGACCGACACCTCCAGCAGGGCGGCGGCCTCCTTGTTGCCCAGGCCCTGGTGGTGACACAGCACGATCGCCTCGCGCTGGCGCTCGGGCAGGGCGGCCAGGGCCCGCTCGATGCGGCCGCCGATCTGGACGCCCAGCAGCGCGCCCTCGCCGGTCGGGGCCGCGTCGATCACTTCCGGGGGCTCCGCCATCGCCGTCTCCCGCCGTCGCCGCAGCCGGTCGCGGCACAGGTTCAGCGCCACGCGGTGCAGCCAGGTGTCGAAGCGGGCCTGGCCGGGGCGCCACGAGGGCGCCTGCTTCCAGGCCCGCAGGAAGGTCTCCTGGGCCACGTCCTGGGCCTCGTCCGGGTCGGCCAGAAGCCGCCGGGCCAAGGCCAGGATGCGGGGCAGGCGAGCGTCCAGCAGCCGTCGCACCGCGACCGGGTCGCCCCGTCCCACGCCCTCCAGCAACGCCAGGTCGGGGTCTTCCCCCTCGCTCGCCAAGCCTCACCTCGTCACGCCAAGCCCATGCCGGCCGTCACATCGCGGCCTTGGCCTTGCCGGCCGCGGCCTGTCGTTCGGCCGAGGTGAGCACGCCGTCGCCGTCGGCGTCCATCCGCTTGAAGCGCTTGCCGGCCATGGCCTGCAGTTCGGTTCGCGACAGGAAGCCGTCCTTGTCGGCATCGAGCCGCCCCCACAGGCGTTCGCCCCGACCCGCCTTGGCGCCCTGGGCCTTGGCGGCGTCGGGCTTCTTCTGGCGCATGGCCTCGAACTCGGTCTTGGACAGCTTGCCGTCCTTGTTGGCGTCCAGCTTGGCCAGCATCTGCTCGGCGCGGTCGGCCTGGAACGCGGCGAGGGGCTGGCCGGCCGGCTTGGTCTGGGCCAGGGCCGGGAGGGCGCAGGCGGCGATCGCGGTCGCGGCGACCAGGGTGGTGAACGTCTTCATCGAATGCTCCGGGTGAGGGTATGGCCCGTCCTTCTGGAGCTTCAACGGGGCAGGGCGGGGTTTCCGTCGCGAGGGGCGGCAGGCCCCCTCCGGCCCTTCGGGCCACCTCCCCCAGAGGGGGAGGATCTAAAGCGCCAAGATGCTCCCCCTCTGGGGGAGCTGTCGCGGAGCGACTGAGGGGGTCTACCTCACCACATCCTCGAACGCCTTGCGGGCCTCGGCCTTGGCCTTGACCAGCTTGGCCTTCAGCGAGCGGAACTGCGTCACGTGGCCGGCGCGGGCCAGGAGGGCGCGGAAGGCCTTGGGCTCGCTTTCCGGGTCGTCGCCGTTCTCCAGGGCCACCTTGATCAGCTGCGACAGGTCCTGCTCCAGCCGCCAGGCCGACAGGGCCGCGTTGAGCGAGGCCTTGTCGGCCAGGCCCGCTTCGATCAGCGCCGACAGGGCCTCGCCGGTGTTCTGGGCCAGCGGGCCGCCGTCCGGTCCGTGGGCCAGCTGCAGGAACTGGGCGATGAACTCGATGTCCACGAGGCCGCCGGGCTCCAGCTTCAGGTCCCAGGGGCCCTTGCCTGGCCGTTCGCGCTCCATCAGGTCGCGCATGTCCAGCACGTCGGCGGCGGTCTTGGCCACGTCGCGCGGGCGGCGCAGGGCGGCCTCGATGGCGCCTTCCGCGCGCGCCTTGAAGGCCGGCGAACTGGCCCAGATCACCCGGGCGCGGGTCAGGGCCAGAAGTTCCCAGGTCTCGGACTCGCGCTCGTAATAGTCCTCGAAGGCCGCGAAGCTGACGGCCACCGGCCCCTTGCTGCCCGAGGGCCGCAGTTTCAGGTCCACCTCGTACAGCGTGCCCTCGGCCGTCGGCGCCGACAGGGCCGAGGCCAGGCGCTGGGTGAAGCGGGCGTAGAAGACGTCGGCGCTCCAGCCCTTGATCTCCGAAACGACGTCGCCTTGGGCCGCCGGCGCGTCGGCGGCGTACAGCGTCATCAGGTCGAGGTCGGACTTGGCGGTCATCTCGCGCGAGCCGGCCTTGCCCAGGGCGACCACGGCCACCTGGCCGGGGAAGGCCCCGCCCAGCCGCTCGACCTCGGCCAGGGCGGCGGGCGCCAGGCCGCCGACGATCAGGTCTCCCAGGTCGGCGAAGGCCCGGCCCACGTCGCGGGCGTCGGCCGTGCCGCTCATCACCCGCACCCCGATGCGGAAGGCCTGGTCGCGGAACAGGCGGCGGGCCGCGTCCATGGACGGCTCGAACTCGGACGGATCCCACGGAACTTCCGACGGCATCTCCATCGGCCCGAAGAAGGCCGGGTCGAGCAGGGCGTCCAGCGCCGTCGGCCGGCGGGCCAGGGTGGTCGCCAGGCGCGGGGCGAAGGCCATGACCTGCACCACCAGTTCGAACAGGCGCGGCTGGGCCAGGAACAGCGACTGGATCTGCACGCCCGAGCTCAGCGAGGCGAAGAAGTCGGCGAAACGGTTGAAGGCCGCGTCCGGCGCGCCCGTCGCATTCGCCGCGTCCAGCAGGCGCGGGGCCAGGCGGGTGAAAAGCTCGCGGCCGCGCTCGGTGCGGGTGGCGGCGATGTGGCCGTGATGCCAGCCGCGAATGGTGGCGGCCACGCGCTCGGGGCTCGAAAAGCCCATGCGCTTGAGCGTGGCCAGGGTCTCCGGATCGTCCTCGACGCCGGTGAACACCAGGCTGCCGAAGCGCGAGGACAGCTCCTCCTCGCCCTTGAAGAGGGCGCCGTAGCGCTGGTTGACGCCCTTGAGCATCTTGCCGACGGCGGCGTCGAAGCTGCGCAGGTTTCCCTGGCCCCACAGGGCGGCGACCTTCTTCCGGTCGGCGTCTGACTCCGGCAGCTTGTGGGTCTGGTCGTCGGCGATCATCTGGGCCCGGTGCTCCAGGGCCCGCAGGTCGTGATAGGCGGCGGTCAGGTAGGCGCAGTCTTCCGGGGTCACATGGCCGGCGTCGCGCAGGGCGGAGAGCGCGTCCAGCGTGCGCGGGCTGCGCAGGTCGGGATGGCGGCCGCCCAGGATCAGCTGCTGGGTCTGGACGAAGAACTCGATCTCGCGGATGCCGCCCCGGCCCAGCTTCAGGTCGGCGCCCTTGGCCTCCAGTCGCTCGTCCACCTTGTAGGCGTGGATCTGGCGCTTGATCGAGTGGATGTCGGCGATGGCGGCGAAGTCGAGATTGCGCCGCCAGATGAAGGGCTGCAGCTCGGCCAGGAACGCCTCGCCGCGGGCGATGTCGCCGGCCGCGATGCGGGCCTTGATGTGGGCCGCGCGCTCCCAGTTCTGGCCGACGCTCTCGTAGTAGTCGAGGGCCGCGTCGATGGGCATTGCCGGCGGGGTCGACGACGGATCGGGGCGCAGGCGCAGGTCGATGCGGAAGACGTAGCCGTCGGCGGTGCGCTCGGCCAGCATCCGGCCCAGGTGCTGGGTCAGGCGCACGGCGACCCCTTGCGGCTCGGTTCCTTCCGACACCGGCAGGGTCTCGGGCGCGTAGAAGATCGAGAAGTCGATGTCGCTGGAATAGTTCAGCTCGTAGGCGCCGTGCTTGCCCATGGCGATGCAGAAGAGCCCCGGGATCGGGCCGTCGGCGCCGTCGCCGACATGGGTCAGCGCGCCGCGCGCCACCTCGACCCGGGCGGCCTGGGCGAGCGCCGCATGCAGGCTGGCGTCGGCGAAGCGGGTCAGGGCCCCGGTGACCGCGTCGAGGTCCCACACCCCGCCCAGGTCGGCGAGGGCGGTCAGCAGGTGCAGGTCGGCCTTGAGTTCGCGCAGAGTCTTGCGGGCCGTCTCGAAGTCGGGCTCGGCGGCGACGGCGTGGGCGGCCGCCAGGATCTGGGCCAGGCGCTGTTCGGGATCGCTGTCGAGGATGGTCGGCAGGCGCACGCCGTCGCGCCGGGCCAGGCCCGCCAGATAGGCGCTGGCGGCGAACACCGGCGCCAGGGCCGGCCAGGCCGCGTCGACGACGCTCATCCGCTCGCCGGCCCGCTTGGCGATCATCTCGTGGGCGCGCTCGGCGGCCTTGGGATCGACGACCGGACCGCAGGGCGCGAGGCGAGGGGCGAGCAGAAGAGTCATGGTGCGCACTCTTAAACGACCGGCGGCGTCCGCCAAGCATCGCTTGACGGCTTCATTTACGGGCGTAATCATTCAGGTCAGTAGAGCAGCGGACAGCCATGAGCATCACCCACGCCGAAAGCCACGTCATGGAAGCGCTCTGGAGCCAGAGCCCCCTGACCGTCGAGGAGATTCTGGAGGCCGTCGCCGGCCCGCAGGGCTGGGGCGAGGCGACGGTCAAGACGCTGATCAACCGCCTGCTCAAGCGCAAGGCCATCGAGTCGCGCCGCATCGACGGCCGCGTCCGCTACGTGCCGATCGTCAGCCGCGCCGAATATCTGCAGACCGAGAGCCAGGGCCTGCTGGACCGCCTGTTCGAGGGCCGCCTGACGCCGCTGGTCGCCCATTTCGCCAAGCACCGCTCGCTGTCGCCCGACGAGGTCAAGCAGCTGAAGCAGCTGATCGCGGAGCTGGACGATGCTGATTGAACTGCTGGCCATAACCCTGCTGCGGGCGCAGCTGGCCGCCGCGGTCGGCGTGCTGGTCGTGCTGGCGCTGCGCGTGCCGGTGCGTCGCCTGGTCGGATCGGAAGCCGCCTACAAGCTGTGGCGCCTGGCGCCGGCGGCGGCCCTGGCCAGCGTCTTCCCCAGCCTGTCGGACGCCCTGGGCGCGGGCGCGGCGCAACAGCCGCCCGAGCGCCTGCTGGCCGTGGCCTTCCTGGTCGTCTGGCTGGCCGGCGTCGTCGGCCTGGCCGGCTTCATCGCCCTGTCGGAGCGGGCTTTCCGCCAGCGCGCCCGCGCCGGCCTGGAAGGTCCGGCGGTCATGGGCGTGTTCTGCCCGCGCCTGGTCATCCCGCGCGACTTCGCCCAGCGCTTCACCGCCGCCGAGCGTGAGCTGGTTCTGGCCCACGAGCGCGCCCACATGCGGCGCGGCGACCCGCGCGGCAACCTGATCATCACGGCCTGCCAGGCGCTGGGCTGGCTGAACCCTGTCGTCCATCTGGGCGCGGCCGTCGCCCGCCTGGACCAGGAGATCGCCTGCGACGGCGACGTCGTGGCCCTGCACCCCAAGGCCCGCAAGCGCTACGCCGAGACCTTGATGAAGGCCCACGCCTTCACCGCCGCCTCGCCGCTGGCCTGCGCCTTCGGCCGCCACCCGCTGCTGTCGCGGGTTCGGGTCATCGCCGGCCCGGCCCCGGTCTCGAGCGAGGGGCTGACGGCCGCCGTCACCCTGGGCGCGCTGACGGTGATGATCGTCATGGGCGTCTGGAGCCTGGCGCCGCGCGGGCCGGCCCCGCCCTCGACCCGCATCCCCGGCGCCAGCGCCCGGCTGTTCGTCGACGGCGTCACCCCGCCGCCGCTGAACCGCAGCGCCGAGGCGCGGTAGGGGCTCGTTGCGTCCTTCGAGGCTCGCCTTCGGCCCGCACCTCAGGATGAGGACTGTCTTGCACTGAAATCCCTCATCCTGAGGCGCCCGCGCAGCGGGCCTCGAAGGACGCAGGGCGCGTCCACTTGAACTTTAAAACTACGCGTGTAATCTTTCCTTCGGTCAGAGGGGGGAAGATCACCATGTCGTTCGTGCTGCCCGTTCCCGACGCCCATGTCGGCCGCAAGCGCGGCGCGGCGCTGGCCTGGCGGATCCTGGGCCTGGTCATGGTCGTCTCGCTGCTGGCGGCGCTGGCCTACGGGATCTTCGACTTCATCCGGT
Source organism: Caulobacter sp. 602-2 (assembly GCF_011043625.1). Lineage (GTDB taxonomy): Bacteria > Pseudomonadota > Alphaproteobacteria > Caulobacterales > Caulobacteraceae > Caulobacter. The sequence continues at coordinate 476,730 of NZ_JAAKGT010000002.1, read as the reverse complement.
TCGAGCGGGCCATGGGGCCGCTGCCCCAGGCCAAGGGTGGGGCGCTGGAGCCCGCCCGTCGTCAGGCCGCCCGACGCTGGGCGGTGGTGCATCCCGCCCTGGTCGCCCGTCTCAAGCAGTCGCGCGAGCTGGAGTTCGGCGGCGTGTGGATGATGCGCACCGGCCGGGTGTGCGGCGTGGTCAACGGCAAGACCAGCTTCGGCGGCTTCACCGGCATGACCCGGTTCTACACGCAAGGCGACACGCCGGTGTTTGCCTATGACGACAAGGGCGCCTTCCGCGAGACCTGGCATCAGTGCGACCGCGACCGCTGGGCGGTGATCCGCCAGGGCTCTGACGAGACGGGCTTCTGCGCCACGAAGTTCGGCCAGACCCGCTGCCGGGTGGTGCGCCGCCAGGCGACGACCATGCCGAGGGAGTAGGGGGCGGACCGGGGCTTGTCCCCATCCCCCAAAAAGAAGGCCCGCGCCGCCCTGGAAGGAGAGCGACGCGGGCTGTCTAGGCGCCGGGGGGAGGTAGGATCGCGCCTAGAAGTTGTAGCGAAGGCCGACGATGAACTGACGGCCGCTGTGGGTGTAGACGTTCAGTCGGTCGCTGTAGCCGACGTACTGGTCGTTGAACTCGTCGGTCAGGTTCACGCCTTCGATCGACAGTTTCAGGTTGTCGCGGATGTTCCAGCTGGCCTGCATGTCGACGTTCAGGGTCTCGTTGGTGCCCTGGACGATGTTGGCGTCGCTGGCGGGCACCTGCGACAGGTAGCCGTCGCGATAGGCCAGCGATCCGCGGACGCTCCAGGTCGGGGTCTCGTAGTAGAGCGTCAGGTTGGCGGCGTGCTTGGACAGGCCGATCAGCGATTCCCGGATCGGCGGCGTGGCCCCCGTCTGCGAGGTCGGATAGTCGATCTCGGAGTCGACGAAGGTGTAGTTGGCCACCACGCCGAAGTTGCGCCAGAAGCCGGGCAGGAAGGTGAAGGGCTGCTGGACGTTGACCTCGAAGCCCTTCAGGTCGCCGCCGTCGCTGTTCACCGGCTGGGTCACCTGGAACACCTCGCCGGAGTTGGCGCCGGTGCCGGTCAGCAGCGAGTCCGGCAGGCCCAGGGTGTTGTAGACGGCCTCGCGGCGCAGGGTGGCCACGAAGGTGTCGATGCGCTTGTAGAACACGCCGACGGCCATCATCGCCCCCTGCGAGGGGTACCATTCCAGCGACAGGTCCAGATTGTCCGACTTGGTCGGGTTCAGGTACGGGTTGCCCGAGCTGTAGTTGCGGTTGGCGCCCTGCACCGCCACGTCGCCGCCGGGCGACAGCGAGCCGATGCCCGGACGGGCGATGGTCTGGGCGGCGCTGACGCGGGCCACGATGGTGTCGGTGACGTCGGCCGCCAGGTTGAACGAGGGCAGGGTCAGGTCGTAGTCGCGCTTGACCTCGACCCGCTGGATCGCGCCGGCGACGGCGGCGTAGCCGGCCGACTCCTGCTTGGTGTGCACCCGGCGCAGGCCGGCGTCGCCGCGGAAGGGCAGGCCGAAGGCGTCGAACTTGAACTCGGCCTGGACGTAGGCGCCGTAGTCCTGCTCCTCGACCGCGCCGTACTGGCCGCGGGCCGAGGTGTTGTTGGTGTCGGTCATCGCGTAGATGCCCTGGTTGCTGTAGATGTTCAGCAGGGCGGCGTACTTGTCGATGTCGGGCACCAGCCAGGCGGTGAAGTTGCCTTCGGGCAGGTCCATGTTGCGGCCCAGGCCGCTGAACACGCGCGAGACCGAAGCCAGCTGGGCGGGCGTCAGGGTCTGAACCGTGGTCTCGCTGGCGCGATAGGCACCGTAGCTGTCGTACTCGAACTTGCGCCAGTCGACCCCGGCCTTGAGGCGCAGGTTGTCGTTCAGGTCCCACTCGCCATAGACCTTGGCGGTCGAGAACTGGTTCTCGACGAACTGCGGCCGGATCCGCACCTCGGAGGTGCCGTTGACCGCCGACCAGTTGGCCGGGTCGGTGGCGTCGAAGCCCAGCAGGATCTGCGGCGCGCGGCCCTTGCGGAAGTCGTAGACGTAGTTCTGGCTGTTGGCCCGGTCGAAGGTGACGATGGTCGAGATCGGCTGGGTGAAGGTCGAGTCCGCGTAGCCGATCAGGGCCCCGACCCGCAGGTTGCTGCTGAAGTCGTGCGTGCCGGCCAGGGTGAACTGCTTGAACTCGGTGTTCAGCTCGTCATAGGCGGCCTGGGTGCGCAGATCGACATTGTCCATCCGGGCGTAGACGAGGTTGCCGTTCTCTACGACGCCGTCGCGGATGATCGTCTGCGGCTTGCCGGCGCCGCTGCGCGACAGGCCCAGGGCCTGCAGCTGGGCTTCCTTCCGCGTGCCGGCCAGATAGGCGTACAGCGCGTCGAAGGTGATCTGGGTGTCGGAGCTGGGCTTGTACTGCAGCGAGCCGGCCACCCCGAGGCGCTTGTTCTCGATGTCGTAGCTGACATAGCCGGGGATGCGCGGGGCGAAGAGGTCGGCGCTGTTGATCTGGGCCAGGGTGTAGCCCGGGATGGTCGAGGCGCTGTTGAAGCCGCCGTTGCTGGCGCCGGTGGCCCAGCGGGTGATGTTGGCGCCTTCCTCCTTGAGGCGGCGCTCCTCGTAGGCGACCGACAGCAGGGCGCCCAGCTTGCCGTCGAAGAAGGTGCGGCTGCCCAGCGCCGAGATGCGCGGCGTGGTCTTCTGGGCCAGGTCGTTGTAGCTGGCGCCCGCCGACAGCACGAGCTGGGGCTTGCCGCTGTCGAAGGCCTTGGCGGTGGTCAGGTCGACCGTGGCGCCCAGCGAGCCTTCCTCGACGTCGGCCGAGGCGGTCTTGCGCACGGCGATGCTGTTGAAGAGATCCGAGGCGAAAACGTTGAAGTCGAAGCCGCGGCCGCGGTTGGTGCCGCCGCTGTTGGCGGTGCCGCCGGTGGTGGAGATGGCCTCCATGCCGTTGATGCGGACGCGGGTGTATTCCGAGCCGAGGCCCCGGACGGTGATCTGGCGGCCTTCGCCGTTGATGCGCGAGATCGACACGCCGGGGATGCGCTGCAGCGACTCGGCCAGGTTCAGGTCGGGGAACTGGGCGATGTCCTCGGCCTTGATGGCGTCGACCACGCCGCTTTCATTGCGCTTGAGGTTGATGGCGCTCTGCAGGCTGGCGCGGAAGCCGGTGACGACGATGGCCTCGACCTCGTCCGAAGCGGGTTCGGCCGCCGGCGGCGGGGCCTCCTGGGCCATCGCGGCGCCGGCGGCGAGAATGGTGAAGGCCGAAGCGCTGGCGCCGAGCACGGCGCGCAGGCGCGGATTCCTGTTGGACGTCATCTGTCCCTCCCGATGCCCGTCTGCGCGGGCCGCTTTTGGAAGCCGGCCGAGCCTGCTTCTTCGTTGCCTGAACCATAGGGACGGGTTCGAACGGAGGGCCAATCCCAATCAGGTATGGACCTATGCGCGATGTGCACCGATCCACAGGTTTCCGCAGCGGCGCCTGTCGGCTCGCGCGCGGGCGATCCTTTGACAGCCTTGGGTTTCGATGCGTACCGCGGTTCGATCCATGTCGCCCGTGGATCGGTCCATAGGCGATTTGACTTAGACCTGGGCCCCAACGCCCCTTAGCGTCCTTCCAAAGCGCCGACGACAGAGCGGCGACCAAGGGAGAGCGTCAATGACCGACACCACCAGGCGTACCCGCGTGCGCTGGCTGATCATCGCGACGCTCTTCATCATCACGACGATCAACTACGCCGACCGCGCCACCTTCTCGATCGCCGGCCAGTCGGCGTCGAAGGAGCTGGGCCTGGATCCGGTGGCCATGGGCTACATCATGTCGGCCTTCGCCTGGGCCTACGTGCTGGGCCAGATCCCTGGCGGCGCGCTGCTCGACCGCTTCGGCTCCAAGAAGATCTACACCGCGGCCCTGGTGCTGTGGTCGAGCTTCACCCTGCTGCAGGGCTTTTCGGGGATCTTCACCGGCCTGGCGGCGGCCGTGGCCCTGTTCTTCATGCGCTTCCTGGTGGGCCTTGCCGAGGCGCCGTCGTTCCCGGCCAACGCCCGCATCGTGGCCGCCTGGTTCCCGGGCTCGGAGCGGGGCACCGCCTCGGCGATCTTCAACTCGGCCCAGTACTTCTCGCTGGTCGCCTTCGCGCCGCTGATGGGCTGGCTGGCCCACGACTTCGGCTGGCGGTCGGTGTTCTTCGTGATGGGCGCGATCGGGATCGTGGCGGCCTTCTTCTTCGTCAAGCTGATCCACAGCCCGGTCGAGCACCCGAAGATCAGCAAGGCCGAGTTCGACTACATCGAGGCCGGCGGCGGCCTGGTGCGGATGGAGGACAAGACCGCCAACGCCGGCGCGGCCTTCACCTGGGCCAACGTCAAGCAGGTGCTGACCAGCCGCATGCTGCTGGGTGTGTATATCGGCCAGTACTGCATCAACGTGCTGACCTACTTCTTCGTCACCTGGTTCCCGATCTACCTGGTCAAGGCGCGGGGGCTGTCGATCCTGCAGGCGGGCTTCACCGCCGCCCTGCCGGCCCTGTGCGGCTTCGCCGGCGGCCTGCTGGGCGGGATGATCTCCGACCACCTCTTGAAGAAGACCGGCAATCTCGACATCGCCCGCAAGACGCCGCTGCTGCTGGGCATGATCCTGGCCACCTGCATCGTCATCTGCAACTACGTCGAGCAGGAGTGGCTGGTCATCGTGATCATGGCCGCGGCCTTCTTCGGCAAGGGCGTGGCCTCGCTGGGCTGGGCGGTGGTGTCGGACACCTCGCCCAAGGAGATGGCCGGGGTGACGGGCGGCGTCTTCAACACCTTCGGCAATACGGCGGGCATCGTGACCCCGATCGTCATCGGCTACATCGTGAAAGCCACCGGCTCGTTCGACGGGGCGTTGATCTTCGTCGGCGCCCACTGCCTGATCGCCGTGCTGGCCTACTTCCTGATCGTCGGGAAGATCCAGCGCCTGCAGCTGAAGGCGGCCTGATGCTTTCTCGACGCCATGTCCTGGCCGGCGCCTCGGCCCTGGTCCTCGCGGGCCTCGGCCGCAAGGCCAGCGCCGCGCCCGCCGCCCTGGCCGTCACGACGCCGATGGTCGCGCCCGAATGGGCCCTGCTGCAGCGCGAACTGCTCAAGGCCAACGAGGAGGCCTGCGAGGCCTTCTTCGCCCGCTATTTCGACGAGCGCGGCTACCTCCTGGCCTTCGAGCGCTGGGGCGCCAACGATGGTCCCGACGACGCCATCGAGAACGTCAACGACTGGCCGACCCTGCACGCCCTGGGCGCCGGCGACCGCGTGCTGGCGCTGGCCCAGAAGGCCTTCGAGGGCAATGTGCGCCAGTACACGGCGGCCAGGACCAAGGACGTGCCGTTCGCGCGCGAGGGCATGTACTACAAGGAATTCCCGGTCATGAGCGACTGGCAGCACCTGTCCGAGGGGCTGTCGGTGTTCAACCTGCTGGGGCTGTCCGCGCCCGACGATCCGCGCTTCCGCGAGCGGGCGAAAAGGTTCTCGGGCTTCTACACCGGCGAGGATCCGTCCACGCCCAACTATGATCCCAAGCTCAACATCATCCGCAGCATGATCACCGGCAGCCGGGGGCCGATGCTGCGCAAGGCCACGCCCCTGGACTGGGCCGGCGACCCCTTCGACGTGACCCACTTCTTCATGGAGCACGGCGAGCGCTCGTACGAGGAGACCCTGCGCCACTACGACGAGTATGGCGACGTGGTCGGCGACAGCCCGCTGAACCTGCAGGCCACCAGCCTGGTGATGAACGCCTACATGCTGGACCACGAGGCCAAGTACCGCGACTGGATCCTGAAATATGTCGACGGCTGGATCGAGCGGGCGCGGGCCAACGGCGACGTGATCCCCAGCAAGGTCGGCCTGGACGGCAAGGTCCCGAAGGACCGCTGGTGGAGCGGAACCTACGGCTGGGGCTTCAGTCCCGTCGTGCCGCAGGCCGGCCATCGCGAGGACCGCAACCGCGTGCCCCGCGCCATCGTCGGCTTCATGAACGCCTACCTGCTGACCGGCGACGACAAGTATCTCGACGTGTGGCGGCGCCAGAACGACGTCATCAACGCCCAGAAGAAGGTCGAGGGCGGCAAGGTCACGACGCCGCGCATGTACGGGGCCAAGGGCTGGTACAGCTTCGCGCCCGGCGAGTACCAGCTGAACGGGCTGGAGATCTGGTACCTGTCGATGAAGCCGTCCGACCGCGCCCGCGCGGCGGCCCATCCATGGCTCGATTGGCTGGATGGAAAGGATGCCTCCTATCCTGCCAAGACGCTGCGCGGCGACCTGGAACGGGTGCGCGCCCGCGCCCAGGCCCAGCGCGACGACGCCTCGACCCCCGACACCCGCCTGGCCGACGCCGCGCTCGACATCAATCCGGCCAGCGTCACCGCTCTGATCCAGCTGATGGAGGGCGGCATCCACATCGCCCGGCCGCCGTGGTCGAAGTCGTCGCCCTCGCAGGGCGGCGCGCTGCACTACGCGCGCCTGCGCTATTTCGATCCCCAGCGCCGCCGGGCCGGCGTTCCGCAGGACGTCGCGGCCCTGGTCGAGCGGTTGAGCGACGACGAGACGGTGGTCAGCCTGGTCAATCTCAGCCAGGTCGCCTCGCGCTCGGTGACGATCCAGGGCGGCGCCTATGGCGAGCACCAGATCCAGAGCGCGGCGATCGGCGAGGGCGCGCCCCAGGCGGTCGACGCCTCGGCCTTCACCCTGCGCCTGGCGCCGGGCTCGGGCGCGCGCCTGACCCTGAAGATGAAGCGCCACGTCAACCAGCCGACGCTGAGCTTTCCGTGGGACAGGGTGGGGTAGAGCCCCCATTGTTCGTCATCCCGGCCGCAGCGAAGCGGAGAGCCAGGACACAGGGGCAACCGCACTACGCCGCCCCTGGGTCCCGGATAAGCCCTGCGGGCTTTCCGGGATGACGCCTGTTGTGGACTTTGAATGGAGGGACCGATGGTTCGTGTAGCGTCCGCCGCGATCGTCGCGGCCCTGCTGGCTTCGCCCGCCTTGGCCCAGGACCCCAAGCCCATCGCTGCGGTCGCCGCCGGCGGGCCGGCCCAGGGCGCGACGGCGACCGAGCTTCTGCTGGTCGATCGCGATGCCGACGACGGGGCCAAGGGCTCGCTGCGCTGGGCGATCGAGACCAGCAACGCCGAGCCCGGCCGCTATCGCATCGAGATCGCCGCGCCGGCCATCGTGCTGAAATCGGCCCTGCCGCCGATCAAGGGGCCGGTCGCCATCGAGGGCCAGGCCTTCGCCCGGTCCGGGGGTCACAACGTCATCGACGGTTCGGGCTATCTGCCGCGTGACCTGAAGTCGTGTCCCGGCATGGTGCAGGGCCAGTACGGGACCAATGTCCGCACCGCCAGCAATCCCGGTTTTGCTTTGGTCGACACCCGGGGCGTCAGCCTGCGCGGGCTGGAAATCCGGGGCTTCTGCATCGGCGTGCTGGTGCTGCGCACCTCCAACGCGGTGATCGCCGACAACCGCATCGTACGGAACATCGGCGGCGCGGGCGTGATGCTCAGCGGCGACGACGGCAAGGGCGGCTCGACCTCGCACACCACGCTCGACAACAAGGTGCTGCGCAACGCCTTCGTCGAGAACGGCGACGGCCTGGAGCTGACGCGGGGCGCGGCCTTCAACCTGATCGCCGACAACAGCTTCGACGGCGGGACCGACAACCTGGAGCCCTCGCAGGGCATCGAGATCCTGTGGGGCAACGACAACACCGTCGTGCGCAACCGCTTCTCCAACTATTCCGACGGGCTGCAGCTGAACTGGGGCGCGCGCAACTACATCGGCGCCAATGTCTTCACCGGCAACGCCTTCGGGATCAGCGTCAGCGGCGCCGACAACATGATCGCCGGCAACGAGATCCGCGGGAACGGCATCGGCGTCGCCGTGCGCCCCGAGGCCAAGGTCGCCGCCAACCGCATCAGCCAGAACGCCATCGCCGGCAACGGCAAGCCGATCATGCTGTGCTCGGCCGGCGGCTCGTGCGACCCGGCCATGGCGCGCGGCGGCGTGGTGATCGGCCCGCCGGGGCTGGAGCACGCCAGCTTCGTCGGTTCGCGCGGCATGGGCGTGGTGTTCGACAAGGCCGGCGCGGCCCAGGTCTGCACGGCGCCGAACACGCCTGAGAAGTGCCACGCGACGCCGCAGTTCGGGCTCCTGCCGCCGAAGGTGATCTCGGCGCGCGCGGTGGGCGGCAAGACCGCCGTGAAGGGCGAGGCGGCCGCCCCGGCCGGCGGGGTGGTGTTCGTCGAACTGTTCGCCAGCCCCAAGGGCGGAACCGAGGGCGAGCGCTATCTGGGCGTGGTGAAGGGCGTGGCCGACGGCCAGGGCCGGGCCGTGTTCGAAGGCCAGGTCGACGGCGCGGCCGCCGGCTCGGCGATCACCGCCACCACGACCACGGCGGCGGGGGCGACTTCGGCGTTTTCGCCGGCGGTGGGGTTGGGGCGGTAGGGGGAAGACCCCTCTCAGTCGCTCCGCGACAGCTCCCGCCGCCTTGGATCCTCTCCCTCTGGGGGAGGTGGCCCGGAGGGCCGGAGGGGGGACGTTTTCAGCTGCCGGGGCGTTGGGGAGTTATCAGCAACTTCCCCCCACCGATCGCTATGCGATCGCCTCCCCCACAGGGGGAGGTTCCTTGAGCGAAGCTACGTCCCTTCCTTCATGAACGGCGCGACCGCGAAGATCTCGCGCTCCTCCCGTCGCGGATCGTCCACCATCGCCGAGGTCTCGTTGACCACCAGGGTCGGCCGGCGGGGCAGGGTGTATTTCTCCCAAGCGGGGATCGCCGCGCAGTTGGGATCGCCTGTCCGGGCGAAGGCCGCGAAGGCCGCGCTCAGCTGGTCGCGCACCTTGATCGCCGCCGGTCCCGTGCCGGTCATCGAGCCCTTGGCGGCCAGCGTGCCGAACACCAGCGCGATGTCGTAGCTGTGGTAGGCGCCCATCTTCGGGTCGGTCTGGGCGCCGAAGTCCAGCTGGTACATCCAGGCCGGCGCGCCGATGCGGGCCCTCTGCTCGGCCTGGATCAGATGGCCCGGCCACGAGCGTCCGGCGGTGGTGATGGCGAAGAAGAGATCCGACGGCGAGGCCTGCGGATAGAGCGCCCGATAGCGGCCGACCAGGTATTCGGGCGACATGTCGAGGACCAGTTCGTTCTCCAGCTTGCCCGGCAGCTCGTCCCAGGTCAGGGCGAAGTTCTTCGGATCACCGCCCAGGAAGGCCTTGGTCTCGTCGTGGGTGTTGCCGATGATCATCGGGATATGCCCGCTTTCGCGCGGGGCGTCGGGATAGAACGGGTGGCGCGGCAGCACGCCGTGGTCCACGACCGACCAGAAGACGACGCCGCCCTTGCGCTCCAGCGGGTCGCGCATCTTCAGCGCCTCGACCAGCTGGGCGGCGGGCAGGGTCCTCAGCTTGTCGGTCTCGCCGGGCTTGAGGCCCAGCCTGTCCATGAAGGCGCGGGCGCGGATCGTGGCGTGGATCGGCCCCATGGCGGTGACGTGCTGGCCGCTCATGGTGGCGACCTTGTGGTAGAGGCCCGCCGCGCGCGGCATGGCCATCAGGGTCACGCACTTGGCCCCGCCGCCCGACTGGCCGAAGGTCGTGACGTTGCCGGGGTCTCCGCCGAAGGCTGCGATGTTGTCGCGCACCCACTGCAGGGCCAGGATCAGATCCAGGTTCCCGACATTGCCGCTATCGGCCAGCTCCGCCCCGCCCAGCCGCGCCAGGTAGCTGTAGCCGAAGGCGTTGAGGCGGTGGTTCACGGTCACCACCACCACGTCATAGGTCCGGGCCAGCCAGGTTCCGTCATAGAGCGGGCTGGAGCCCGAGCCGTTGGCGTGGGCGCCGCCATGCACGTAGAACATCACCGGCCGCTTCCTTCCGTCGGCGACGCCGGGCGTCCAGACGTTGAGGAACAGGCAGTCCTCGCTGGTCGGCTCGTCGGTCTTCAGCTGTGGACTGGCGGGGCCATAGGCCAGGGCGTCGGCGATCCCCTTCCAGGGCTGGGGAGCCTGCGCCGGCTGGAAGCGGCGGGCGGAGGTGTCGGCGCCGTAGCGCACGCCCTTGAACACCTTGATCCCGTCCACCTCGGCGCCGCGAACCCGGCCCGCCGTGGTCGTCGCGACCGGCGCGGCCCGGCCGGCGGCGTTCACCTGCAGCGGCATGGCCAGCACGGCGGCGGCGCCCAGCACGGCGCGTCGATCGAGGGTCATGGCGTTCTCCCGTCTTTTATCGTTGGGCCGTGGGACGGCCGACGGGAGGAGGGCGCGTCAGCGCTCGTCCGGATCCGCCGGCGATGCCTCGGCCAGGCAAAGGTCGATGAAGGTCTGCAGGATCGGGCTCTCGTTGTCCTTGCGCCAGGCCATGTAGAGCTCGACCGGCCGGTCGGGCGTGGTCTCGACGGGGCGGAACTGCACGTCGTCGAAGTGCAGGCTCATGGCCGACTCCGGCACGATCGCCGCGCCCAGGCCGGCGTGAACGAGGGCCAGCATCGAGTGGATCTGGGTGACGTGCTGCACGTAGTTCGGGGCCACGCCGTGGGCGTCGAACAGGGTCGTCAGCATGTTGTAGAAATAGCCCGCGCCTTCGGGCGAATACATGATCAGCGGACCGGCGTCGAAGTCGGCCAGGGTCAGGCTGGCCTTCACGAGGCGCGGGTCGCCGTTGGGCAGGGCGGCCACCAGGGGCTCGGACAGCACGCGGGCGGTGGCGAACTCGGCGCGGTCCATCGGTGGGCGCACCAGGCCGATGTCGATGCGGCCGGTCAGCAGCGCCTCGACCTGCTCGCGGGTGACCATCTCGCGCAGCGTCAGGTCGGCGTTGGGCAGGCGGGCGTTGGACAGGATCACCAGGCGCGGCAGGAAGCTGTAGCCGGAGACGGCGGTGAAGCCGATGGCGATCTGGCCGGCGTCGCCGCTGGCGATGCGGCGGGTGGCCAGGGCGGCGCTCTCGGCCAGGCGCAGGATGCGGCGGGCCTCCAGCAGGAAGGCGCGGCCGGCCGGCGTCAGGCGCACCGAGCGGCTGGTGCGGTCGAGCAGGGTGACGCCCAGGATGCGCTCAAGCAGTTGCACCTGCCGGCTCAGCGGCGGCTGGGTCATGTTCAGCCGCTGGGCCGCACGGCCGAAATGCAGCTCTTCGGCCGTGGCGACGAAGCAGCGAAGCTGGCTGAGTTCGAACATCGGAAAGCGCCCGTCGACAACACCCTGGAGTCGCGAGGCTAGACGTTCGTTGGGGCCGATCGCCAGCGCCTTCTTCCCGGGAAGAAGGGCCGGCGGCCGGACGGGGGTCAGCGCGTTCAGAGGGTCAGCCCTGGACGCGGGCGATCAGGCCCTGCAGTTCGGAGAACTCGGCCGGCGTCAGGTCGGTCAGCGGCTGGCGCACCGGGCCGGCGTCGCGGCCGACGGCCTTCATGCCGGCCTTCACGATCGAGACGGCGTAGCCCTTGCCCTTGTTGCGCAGGGCTATGTAGGGCAGCACGAAGTCGCGCAGGCCGGTCATCACCGTCTCGCGGTCGCGGGCGCGCACGGCCTTGTAGAACGACAGGGCCCACTGCGGCAGGAAGTTGAAGATCGCCGACGAGTAGGTCGTCACGCCCATCTCCAGATAGGGCAGGGCGAAGGTCTCGGCCGTCGGCAGCCCGCCGATATAGGTCAGGCGGTCGCCCATGCGGGCATAGACCCGCATCATCAGCTCCAGGTCGCCGACCCCGTCCTTGAAGCCGACGAGGTTGGGGTTGCGGTCGCACAGCTTCTCGAGGGTGTCCTCGTTGATGATGGCGTTGTCGCGGTTGTAGACGATGACGCCCAGGCTGGTGGCCTTGCAGACCGACTCGATGTGGGCGGCCAGGCCCTCCTGGGTGGCGTTGGTCAGGTAGGGCGGCAGCAGCAGGAGGCCGTCGGCGCCGGCCGCCTCGGCGTCGCGCGCCAGGTCCGTGGCGATGGCCGTGCCGTAGCCGCAGCCGGCGATGACCGGGATCTTGCCGGCCGTTTCGGCGACCGCCGCGCGCACCACCTTGCCCACCTCGTCCGGACGCAGCGAGAAGAACTCTCCGGTGCCGCCGGCGGCGAACAGGCCGGCCAGCTCGTGGTCCAGCATCCAGGCGCAGTGCTCGCGGTAGGGCGCTTCCAGGAACTGGTGCTGGGCGTCAAAATGGGTGACGGGGAACGACAGCAGGCCGCCGCCGAGCTGGCGGGCCACGTCCGTCGGCGACATCTGGCTCATGAAGTCCTCTCCGAGCGACGGCCTGTTCCCGAACGCCGGGGGCCGTTTCTTGAGGCTGACGGTAGAGAGCCGGCCTGCCGGGGTCTAAGCCAAAGGCGCTATCGACCGATACCGGAATTGGCTCGATGCCCGGGCGCTGAAAACCGTTCCCCGAACGCCCCCTTCGCGGTGGATTCTACCTTCGAGAGTGAGCGCTGGTCTGAACTCGTGGATGGAGTTGCCGCAAAGTATACCGCGGCTATCCGAGACGTAATTCACTTATCAACACCGTCATCTTCCCATGATGAGAAGTAATGCGGCCTTTGGTCGCGGCGACACCCTCTGGAACTGCTGCTCAATCAGTCATACGGCCTCGCTTGTAGGCCCATACGCGTAACAGATAGCATCGGCGGTCCGCGCCCGTTGGGAAGCTTGACTATAAGAGTGGAAGGTTCTTCGGCGATGACAGCAATGCAGCCATGGCCGTCGATCGAGGGCCAAGACTCGCGAGCGCTGGCATGACGACAGGGACCTCGCCCAAGTCGTTCCTGGAACGAGCGATGCTCCGCGCGGGGGTGGCGCTGCTGATCGCGGCGTTCCTGGCCGTCGCCGTCGTGGCGATCGTGGTGCCGCTCAGCTTCAAGGACCAGGCGCTGTTCGCGGGCGCGACCATCGTCGGCGTGGTCGTGGCCAACCGCCTGTCGCAGTCCAAGCACCTGACCATCGCCCTGTGCATCGTCTCGGTGATCGTCAGCACGCGCTATCTGTGGTGGCGCACGACCGAGACCCTGCATTTCCGCAACGCCGGCGAGGCGTTCTTCGGCACGGGCCTCTACCTGGCCGAGATCTACGCCTGGCTGATCCTGCTGCTCGGCTACCTGCAGACGGCTTGGCCGCTGCAGCGCCCGGTGCGGCCGCTGGAGGGCGCGCCCAACACCTGGCCGCGGGTCGACGTCTACATCCCGACCTACAACGAGAGCCTGGAGATCGTGCAGGACACGGTGCTGGCCGCGCTGGGCATGGATTACCCCCGCGACCGCTTCAAGGTGTACCTGCTGGACGACGGCCGCCGCCCTGAGTTCAAGGCCTTCGCCGAGAAGGCCGGCGCGATCTACATGACCCGCCCCGACAACTTCGGGGCCAAGGCCGGCAACCTCAATCACGCCCTGGAGCAGACCGACGCCGAGCTGGTCTGCATCTTCGACTGCGACCACATTCCCACGCGCGCCTTCCTGCAGATGACGCTGGGCTGGTTCCAGGAGGACCAGCGCCTGGCCCTGCTGCAGACGCCGCACCACTTCTATTCGCCCGATCCGGTGCAGCGGAACATCCAGACGGTGAAGGACATCCCCGGCGAGGGCGACCTGTTCTACGGCGTCGTCCAGCCGGGCAACGACCTGTGGAACGCGGCCTTCTTCTGCGGTTCGTGCGCGGTGATCCGCCGCTCGGCGCTGGAAGAGACCCACGGCTTCGCCCACGAGACCGTCACCGAGGACGCCCACACCGCGCTGAAGCTGCAGCGCAAGGGCTGGAACACCGCCTTCCTGGAAATCCGGCTGTCGGCCGGCCTGGCCACCGAGCGCCTGGCCCTGCACATCGGCCAGCGCATCCGCTGGGCGCGCGGCATGACCCAGATCTTCCGGGTCGACAATCCGCTGATGGGCAAGGGCCTGACCCTGGCCCAGCGGCTTTGTTACCTGAACGCGATGCTGCACTTCCAATTCCCGCTGCCGCGCATCGTGTTCCTGACCTCGCCGCTGGCCTTCCTGCTGCTGGGGTTCAACATCATCAGCGCCTCGGCGCCGGTGATCCTCGTCTACGCCCTGCCGCACCTGGTGCACTCGATCGTCACCAACAACCGCATGCAGGGCGAGGAACGCATGGCGTTCTGGGGCGAGATCTACGAGACGCTGCTGGCCTTCCATCTGGTGGCCCCGACCATCGTCACCCTGTTCGCGCCCAAGCGCGGCAAGTTCAACGTCACCGACAAGGGCGGGCGGCTGGAGAAGGGCTATTTCGACTGGTCGCTGATGTGGCCGCACGTGGTGGTCGCGGGCCTGCTGATCGCCGGCATGTGCTGGGGGGTCTGGAAGCTGGTCACCGCCGAGCCCGATTTCGTGCTGGTCGGCACCCTGGTGCTCAACACCTTCTGGACGCTGTTCAGCCTGCTGGTGCTGCTGACCGCCATCGCCGTCGGCCGCGAGACCCGCCAGGTGCGCCAGCACGTCCGCATCGAGGCCCTGCTGCCGGCCCGCCTGCGCCTGACCAACGGCGAGGTGCTGGACGTCGAGACCCGCGAGGTCTCGATGGGCGGCCTTTCGGCGATCGTTCCCGACGGCTTCTGGGGGAACGAGCGCCACATCGACACGGTTGAATTCCTGCAGGACGAGCGCGCCCGCCAGTTCAAGGCCCGCGCCGTCATGTTCGACAAGGGGGTCTTGAGAGTGCAGTTCCTGCCGCTCGGTTTTGCCGAACGCCGCGACCTGGTGCGCAACGTCGTCGGCCGCGCCGACGCCTGGCAGCCCAACGCCCACTGGGCGCCGGTGCGGCCGCTGGCGGCCCTGGCCGGCCTGGTGCGGGCCAGCGCCAGCATCCTGTTCTGGTGGCGGGCGGCCAAGCCGGCCTCGCTGACGCCGCGCGCGCGGACCGGCGGGCCCGAGGGCGGCGCGGCGGTGATCCTGGCCGGCGCCCTGCTGGCCGGCGCCGTGGGCTGGAGCGGACAGGCCAAGGCCCAGGTTCCGGTCCAGGCCGCCGCGCCCGCGCCGGCCGGACAGGTGCGGGTGCTGACCCTGAAGGACCTGGGCTTTGGCCAGTCGCTGCGCCTGCGCGGCGTTCAGGGCGAGGCCGGCGTCGACTTCACCCTGCGTCGCGACGAGGTCGTCACCGGCGCGCGCCTGGTGGTCAACGGCGCCTATTCGCCGTCGCTGCTGGGCGACCTGTCGCAGCTGGCCGTCACCCTGAACGGCGAGCCCGCCGGCACGGTGATGCTGACCCCCGACCGCGCGGCCGGGACCGAATGGTCGATCCCGATCGATCCGGCCCTGTTCCTGCGCGACAACAACCTCAATCTCCGTTTCATCGGCCACTACACCCGCGCCTGCGAGGACCCGCAGCACTCGTCGCTGTGGATGAACGTCAGCAACCAGCGCTCGCGCCTGGAGCTGACCGTCTCGCGCCTGCCGGGCCAGCCGGACCTGTCGCAACTGCCCGGGCCGTTCTTCGACAAGGGCGGCGGCAAGCTGGTGCTGCCGTTCGTGTTCGCCGAGACGCCGTCCGACGCGGTGCTGCGCGGGGCGGGGGCAGCGGCCTCGTACTTCGGCATGCGGGCCAGCTATCGCGGCTTTTCCTTCCCGACCCTGATCGGCGCCCTGCCGCAGGGCGAGGGCGTGGTGTTCGGCCAGTCGGGCCAGACGATCGACGGCCTGACCCTGCCGCAGGTGGGCGGTCCCACCCTGGCGGTGGTCGCCAATCCGCTGGCGCCCGACCGCCGCCTGCTGCTGGTGATCGGCCGCGACTCCTCGGAGATCCGCCGCGCCGCCCTGGCGCTCAGCATCTCGCAGGGCGGCCTCAGCGGCGCCATGGCCCAGGTCGACACCGCCCTGATCGCCCCGCGCGCGCCCTATGACGCGCCGCGCTGGCTGCGCATGGACCGTCCGGTGCGCATGGGCGAGCTGGTCGACGCCCAGCTGCTGCAGGCGCCGGGCCTGTCGCCGGCCCCCGTAAACGTGCCGTTCCGCGTGGCGCCCGACCTCTTCCTGTGGCCGGTGCAGGGCGCGCCGATGCGCGTGCGCTATCGCTATCCGAAGGGGCCGTGGTTCGACCGCGAGCAGTCGCGCCTGGACGTGTCGCTGAACGGCCAGTACCTGCGCTCCTACCGGCTCAGCGCCCAGGACCGCACCGCCGAGGTGCGCGGCCTGTTCAACCGCTTCGCCCGCAACGAGCACAGCCTGGACCTGCCGCCCTACCTGCTGTTCGGCGCCAGCCAGCTGCAGTTCTATTTCGACATCAAGAGCAACAAGACCGGCGCCTGCCAGGGCCAACTGCCGACCAACGTCCACAGCGGCGTCGATCCCGACAGCACCATCGATCTCAGCGGCGGCCGTCACTTCGCGGCCCTGCCGAACCTGGCCTTCTTCGCCAGCGCCGGCTTCCCGTTCACCCGCAACGCCGACCTCGACAAGACCACCGTGGTGCTGGACGCGGCCCCGGCGCTGGCCGACATCGAGGCGTTCCTGAACCTGATGGGCCGCTTCGGCGACGTCACCGGCGCGCCGGTGACTCGCGTGGCGATCTCGCGCGGGGGCGACGAGGCCGCGCTGAAGGGGCGCGACGTGCTGGTGATCGGCCGGCCGGAGACGGCGCGGCGCCTTCCGGGCCTGTTCGCGGGCGCGCCGGTGGCCTTCGAGGCCGACCGCCTGCGCCTGAAGACCGCCGCCCTGGCCGAGCGGGTGTTCCTGATGGCCGACGGCGAGGCGTCCGCCGCCCGCGAGCACGCCGACGACCTCTTGGTGGCCGGCGACGGCTTCGAGGGCCTGGTCAGCTTCCGCTCGCCCTACGACGGCGACCGGGCGGTGGTGGCGGTGCTGGCCAGCGATCCGGCCCGCCTGCCCGCCGTGCTCGCGCGCCTGGACGACCCGGCCCAGAACGCCCGCGTGCAGGGCGACCTGGCGGTGGTCACCGAGGACGGCTTCTCCAGCTTCCAGGTCGGCAAGCAGTTCCACACCGGCGACCTGCCGTGGTGGGTCTACATGATGTGGTGGCTCAGCCAGCGTCCGCTGCTGCTGGCCGTCTCGATCTTCGGCGTGGGTCTGGCCCTGTCGTTCCCGCTCATCTTCGCGCTGAAGTCCATCGCGCGCCGTCGCCTCGAAGGGGGCAGCCACAAGTGAAGACCCTGCGTCGCATGTCCGTAGAGGCCGCCCTGGCCGCCATCCTGATGGCGGGCGGGACGGCGAGCGTGGCTGAGGCCCAGACGGGCGGGGCGTCCGGCGGGGCGGCGGTGTCGGCCCTGGTGCGCCAGGGCGACTTCTGGAGCCAGAAGGGCCGCAAGGACCTGGCCGCCGACGCCTACAAGCGCGCCCTGGCCGCCGATCCCGGCAACGCCGCGGCCAAGCGCGGCCTGGCGGCGCTGGACGCCCCGCAGCGTCCGGGCGCCAGCGCCCCGGCGGCGGCCGGCGGCGGCGACCTGGCCCGGGCCCGGGCCCTGGCCCAGAAGGGCGACAGCGCCGCGGCGGCGGCCACCTATCGTCAGGCGTTCGGCGGCGCGACCCCGCCCGACGCGGTGGCGCTCGAATACTACCAGACCCTGGCCGGCGCCCCCGGCGGCGCGACCCAGGCCCAGGCGGGCCTGCGCGCCCTGGCCGCCCGCAAGCCCGGCGACCAGAACGTGCAGCTGGCCCTGGGCCAGGCCCTGACCTATCGCGAAGGCAGCCGCCGCGAGGGCGTGGCCCTGCTGGCCCGCCTGGCGGGCGGCGGCGGCGCGGTGTCGGGCAAGGCCGCCAGCGCCTGGCGCCAGGCCCTGACCTGGATGGACGACAGCCCGCGCAACGCCGACCTGTTCGGCGACTACCTGGCGGCCCGTCCCAACGATGCGGAGATCTCGCGCAAGCTGGCCGCCGCCAGGACCGCGCCCAAGGCCAGCGCCGCAGCCCCCGTCGATCCGTCGGCCGGCGACCGGGCCAAGGGCTTCCAGGCCCTGCAGGCCGGCGACGCCGCCGAGGCCGAGCGCCGCTTCCAGGCGGCCCTGGCGCGCCGGTCGGGCGACGCCGACGCCCTGGGCGGGCTTGGCCTGGTGCGCCTGCAGGCCCAGCAGTTCACCGAGGCCGCCGACCTTTTGACCCGGGCCGGCCGCGCCAGCCCCGCCAGCGCCGGCCGCTGGAAGGAGGCCCTGACCAGCGCCCGCTTCTATTCCGGCCTGCAGACCGCCCAGGCGGCGCTCGACCAGGGCCAGGCCGCCAAGGCCGAGCAGACCTTGCGGCCGCTGACCGCCCAGACCTATCCCGACCGCCTGCTGGCCTCGAACCTCTTGGCCGAGTCGCTGCGCCGGCAGGGCAAGGCCGCTGACGCCGAGAGCGTCTATCGCCAGATCCTGGCCGCCGCCCCGACCCAGGCCGAGGCCCAGCAGGGGCTGGTCCAGGTGCTGCTCGACCAGGGCCGCACCGCCGAGGCCGAGACCGTCGCCGCCGCTTCGCCGGCCCTGGCCCCCGACGCCAGCGGCCAGAACGTGCTGCGCGGCCGCATCGACCACGAGCGCGCCAACCAGCTGTGGGCCAACGGCGACCTGTCGGGCGCCAACGCCGCCTTCGAGAGCGCCCTGGCCTCAGCGCCGAGCGACCCCTGGGTGCGGCTCGACTTCGCCCGCTTCCTGGCCGGACAGGGCGAGGCCCAGGCCGCCGAGGGGCTGATGTCCCAGGTCGCGACCGGAACCTCGCTGGAGCAGATCCACGCCTCGGCCGTCTTCGCCGACCAGCAGGGACGGCCCGCCGAGGCCTTGGCTCAGCTGAACCGCGCGCCGGTCGGGCGGATGACGCCGGAGATGACGGCCCTGCGCGGCCGGCTGGAGATCGACGCGGCCATCGACCAGGCGCGCGAGGGCGGGGGCGTCGCCACGCTGCGGGCGCTCGCGGCCCGTCCGGGCCTGTCGGTCGACGCCGAGGGCCGGCTGGCCTCGGCGCTCTACGACCTCGGCGACCGCCAGACCGCGCTCTCGATCGCCCAGCGCACCCTGGTCGAGGGCGTCACCGAGACGCCGGCCAGCTATGACGGCATGGTCGCGGTGCTGGCCAAGGCCGGCCGCGACGCCGAGGCCGCCGCCATCATCCGCCAGGCCGCCACCCGCGCCGGAAACTCGCCCGAGGGCTCCCGCGCCGTCGCCGACCTGACCGCCACCCTGGGCGCCGAGCGGGCCGACCGCCTGCGCGCGTCCGGCGACCTGGCCAGCGCCTTCGACGTGCTGTCGGCCGCCTTCGCCGTGGCCCCCAAGAACACCCGCCTGCTCGCCCCGCTGGGCCGCGTCTATGTCGACGGCCGGATGTACGACGAGGCCGCCCAGGCCTATGGCGCGCTGCTGCGGGCCAAGCCGGGCGACAAGGAGGCCCTGATCGGCCTGGCCGACGCCTCGGCCGGCCGGGGAGACCTGGCCGGCGCCCGCCGCACCCTGGCCCAGGCCATCGCCGCCTCGCCGCGCGACGCCGACCTCTATCTGGCCTCGGCCAGGGTGGAGCGGCAGGCCGGCAACGAGCGCGGCGCTCTGGAGGCCCTGCGCACTGCAAAGCTGCTGCGCGAACGTCGGCCGACCTTCGGCTCGGGCCTCGACGCGGTGCTGGCGCCGGGCGGCTCCAATGCGACGCCGGGCGGGGGGCTGGGCCCCAATCCCTTCACCAGCGGCGGCGTCCCGGCCCGCGTCTCGCCGGTGCTGCCCGTGGCGGCCAGCCGCTACGACCTGATGGGCTCGGCCGCCGCCGCGCCGCTGATGGGCGTCGACGTGGCCTCGGGCGGCGACCAGCTGGCGGGCGTGCTGACCCCGGCGGCGCCGGCGTCCGCGCCCACCTATTCGACCAACGGCGAGCGCAACTTCGCGGGCCTGGCCTTCCCGTTCACCGGCCGCAACGGCCGCGCGGGCGAAGCGGCCTCGCCGCGTCCGGCCAGCACCGTCGCGCCCGCGCCGGGCAATCCCTTCGTCGCTCCGGCCGCTCGCGATCCGGTGGTCGGCGACATCGATCGCCAGATCGCCGAGATCACCGCCCGCACCGCCGCGCAGGTCGCCGGCTCGGCCCAGATCCGCACCCGCTCGGGCGAGGCGGGCCTTGGCCGGCTGCACGAGCTGTCGGCCACCGCCTCGGCATCCGCCAACCTGGGCGAAGTGCGGTTCACCGCCTCGGTCTCGCCGGTCAGCATCGACGGCGGCACGCCCTCGAGCTCGGCCGAGCAGCGCTACGGCGGCAACCAGATCGTCAACGCCCGCGCCATCGTCGGCGAGTTCGCGCCGGTCTATCGCGCCGCCTCGCCGCAGAGCGCCTCGGGCGCGGCGGTGAATCTAGCCATGGAAGCTGGACCGCTGAAGGCCGACATCGGCACGACCCCGATCGGCTTTGGCGACGTCGACGTCGCCGGCGGCGTGACCTTCTCGCCGCGCCTGGGCTCCAATGGCCAGGGCAAGGCCTGGATCGAGCGTCGCCCGGTCACCGACAGCGTGGTGGCCTATGCCGGCGCCCGCGACCCGGTCACCGGCCAGCGCTGGGGCAAGGTGATGCGCACCGGCGGCGGGGTCAGCCTGTCCTACGACGACGGCTATTCGGGCCTCTATGGCGACGCCAGCTACAGCCACTATGACGGCGAGCACGTCGCCGACAACGACGGCTACCAGGTCAATCTGGGCGGCTACATCCGGCCCTATCGCCGCGGCGAAACCGAGGTGCAGGTCGGCTTCAACCTCAACCAGCAGGGCTTCGACAACAACCAGAACTTCTTCAGCCTGGGTCATGGCGGCTATTTCAGCCCCAAGACCTTCACCAGCCTGACCGCGCCGATCAGCGTGACGGCCAGGCAGGGGCCGTGGAAGTTCAAGGGCGCCATCGCGCCCGGCTACCAGACCTACAACCAGGCCGGCGCGGCCTATTTCCCGATGGACCCGGCGCTGCAGGGCGAGCTGACCACGCTGGCCCAGGCCGACGCCGACGTCTTCCCGCGCTACCTGGCCCAGAGCGCCAGCGGCTTCGGGATCTCGGGCGGGCTGTCGGCCGACTACCAGTTCCGGCCCGGCGCCAGCATCGGCGGCGCGGTCAACTTCAACACCTTCGGCGTCTACAACGAGACCGCGGTCAGCGTGGGCGTGAAGCAGATCCTCGGCGGAGACGGCGGCCGATGAGCGCCAGCGAGTTCGATCCTCGGTCCAAGGACCTCGGCTACCTGCGCCGGCGGCGGGTCAGCGGCCAGTGGGCGCCGTTCCTGGCGTCGCTGGCCGACGAGCTGGCGGCAGTCGGCGACCAGGGCGCGGTCAAGCGCTTCCTGTGCGCCACGGGCGAGCGGATGGCCCGCCGCCACGCCCTGCCCAAGCTCGAGACGCTGGACGAGCTGGAGGGGCGGCTGAACGAGATCCTCGACGCCATGGACTGGGGCTGGGTGCAGCTCGCCGTGGCCGAAGACCACATCCTCATCACCCATGGGGCCTGTCCGAATGTTCTCGAAGACGACGACAAGCGCGCCTGGCCTCCGCTCATGGCCGAGCTTCTGGCGGGCGCTTACGGCGCCTGGCTGGCGGCGCAGGGAAGCCCTGGCGGGGTCACCACCTGCCGTGATCCCCTGGCTTCGCCGCTGGTGTTCGAGCACCGGGTCTAGGCTGCTGATCGTGGCGCTGGTCGCGGCGGGCGGCGGTTCGGGGGCCTGCGCGCGGCCGCCGGACGGCTGGGCGCAGTTCAAGACGGCCTATGTGCAGCCCGACGGCCGCACCATCGATCCCGAGAACGGCGGCGTCAGCCACAGCGAGAGCCAGGGCTGGACCATGCTGCTGGCCGAGGGGCACGGCGACCGCGAGGTCTTCGACAAGGCCTGGGGCTGGACCCGCGCCAATCTCGTCCGCAAGAACGCGCCGCTGCTGGCCTGGCGCTACGATCCTCGTGCGACGCCCGCCGTCGCCGACGAGAACAACGCCTCGGACGGCGACATCCTGGCGGCCTGGGCGCTGTTGCGGGCCGGGCGGCGGTGGAAGAGCGAGGAATACCTGGCCGCCTCCAGGGTCATGCGCGAGGCGGTGGCCGAGCGGCTGGTGGTCGAGGTGGGCGGCCGAACCGTGCTGCTGCCGGGCCTGGAAGGCTTCCGCAGCCCGGCGGGCGTGGTCGTCAACCCGTCCTATTTCGTGCTGCCGGCGCTGAAGGATTTCGCCGCCGAGGATGGCCCTGCGGCGCCTTGGCGCACCCTGGTCGCCGATGGGGTGAAACTGGCTCGGGAGGGGCGGTTCGGCGCTCAGAAACTGCC
Organism: Caulobacter sp. 602-2; assembly: GCF_011043625.1. Taxonomy (GTDB): domain Bacteria; phylum Pseudomonadota; class Alphaproteobacteria; order Caulobacterales; family Caulobacteraceae; genus Caulobacter. The sequence continues at coordinate 454,543 of NZ_JAAKGT010000002.1, read as the reverse complement.
TCCCGACTGGCTTCTGGTGCGGGCTGACGGTGGCTTGGCCTTAGCGCCTGAAAAACCTCCATTATTCGGTTTCGACGCCATTCGCGTGCCCCTGTATCTGGCCTGGGGGGGAGAAGATTCGCTGGCGCGCGAGACCGCCGCGTATTGGCGCGGAAAGATTCAAGCCCAAAAAGCGCCACCGGCATGGGTCAATATGTCCGACGGTCATGAAGCCGACTTTCCGCTATCTGGCGGGGGTGTCGCCATCGCCGCCCTGGCGCTGAACGACCCGTCGATCCAGGCGCTGCGGGGAGCGTCGCAGGATCGCACGTACTACTCTTCGGCCCTTGTCCTGCTCGCCGAAATGGCGGGTCGGGAGAAGGGAGGCAAACGACCTTAACCCCGTGCCGCTGGAAGCGGTGGAGCCGAGCCATGGCTGGTGATGTCAACCGTCTCTTCTCGATGATCAACCAGGCGAACCTGCCCTACCAGGTGTTCGAGCAGGTCTTCGACGACGCAGCCCCGGTGGTCGAGGCCCAGGCCGCCCTCAGCGAAGGCGAGGCGATGGCCCTGGCCCTGCGCAACGTCTTCGGCTGCCCCCCGGCCGCCAACGAGGACGCGGTGACCGTCGAGTCCGGCTTCCTCAAGGCCTATTGCGAGCCCGAGCCGGCGCCCGTCCCGGCCGCCCCCGTCGCCGCCAAGCCGGCCGGCGCGCGCCTGGACGACATCTTCCGCCGCATGATCGCCACCGCCTAGTCGGCGGCGGCGAACCTCAGTTCCACCACAAGGCCGGGCCGTGGCGAGCGCGTGCGCGCGGCCAGGCCGATATCGAGCCGTTGGGCGATCGAGCGCACGATCGCCAGACCAAGCCCGGCGCCGTTGGTCGCCGCCTTGCTCTTGCCCCGGAAGAACGGGCTGAAGATGGCGCCGATCTCCTGGGGCTCGACCCCGGGGCCGTGGTCCCACAGCGTCAGCCTGAGCCCCGCGTTCTCGGCGGCGACCACCAGCGACACCGCGCCCCGCCCATAGGCGCAGGCGTTGAACACCAGATTGCGCAGCAGTTCGCCGACCAGCACCGCATTGCCGGCGGCGGTGGCCGTCTCGGGCAGACGGCGGCGGAAGATCACGTCCGGATAGTCTCGCGCCACCTCGGCGGCGATCGTCTCGACCAGCAGCCGCAGGTCGCTCTGCCCCTCGACGGCGGCCGCCTCCGAGCGGGCCAGGGCCAGGAGCTGGCTGAGCACCTGGCGCAGGTTGGCCGCCGCCGCCATCGAGTCCTTCAGCAGCGATTTCTGCGGCTCGGTCTCGATCGAGCGCTCGACCAGGGCCAGGTTGGCGATGATCACCGACAGCGGCGTGCGCAGCTGGTGCGAGGCGTCGGCCGAGAACCGCTCCAGCGCCTTGGTGAAGCGCTCCAGGCTGGGCATCAGGTGGTTGAAGGCCGCCACCACCGGCGACAGTTCGGCCGGGGCGTCCAGGTCGCGCACCGGCGCGAAGTCGGGCCGCGAGGACTGGGCGCGGCGGGTCAGGTCGGCGGTCAGGCTGCGCAAGGGGGCCAGGCCCCAGGTCACGGCCGGGATCACCAGGGCCGCGGCGACCAGCACCAGCAGCAACGGCAGGATGATGAAGTTGAACTGCAGCTCGCGCACGCTGGCGCGGCGGGAGTCCAGGCTCTGGGCGACGGCGACCACGACGGGCTCGGCCACGCCCGGCACCATCACCGTGGCCTGGGCTATGCGCACGGGATAGCCGCGCATCTGGGCATAGGCGAAGTCGGTCTCGTTGGGCGGCGGGGCCGGCGGGTGGGGCAGGTCGTCATAGCCGGTCACCAGGCGCGGGCCCTGCCGCACGGCGTAGAACACCGCGTCGCGCTCGGGGCTGTCGAGCAGGCCCAGCGACCAGGGCGGCAGGGCGACCTTGGCGCGGCCGTCCTCGGCGCCGATCTGGGCGACGATCGAGGCCACCGAGCCGGCCAGCAGCCGGTCGGAGGTCTTTTCCACCACCTGGTGGGCGGCCAGGGCGCCGGCCAGGGCCAGCGCCGCGCCCAGCAGGGCCAGCGGCGCCACCTGGGCGATCAGCAGGCGGGCGACGAGGCTGGGCGGGCGGCGGCGCCTCACGGATCCAGCCGGTAGCCGGCGCCGCGCAGGGTCTGCAGCTGCGGTCCGTCGGGCTGCAGCTTGCGGCGCAGCCGGCCGACATGCACCTCCAGCGCGTTGGGCGAGGCCGGCTGCTCGTCGGGGAACACCTCGGCGGCCAGCTGGCCGCGGTCGACCACCCGTCCGGGGCGCATGGCCAGGGCCTTGAGCGCGGCCCACTCGCGGGGGCGCAGGTCCAGCCGCCGCTGGCCGACCCAGGCCGCGCCGGCCTCCCAGTCGCAGGTCAGCGTGCCCAGGGTGACGATGCGGGCGGCGTAGCCGCTCTTGCGGCGGACCACGGCGCGCACCCGGGCCACCAGCTCGAACGGGTCGAAGGGTTTGAGCACATAGTCGTCGGCGCCCATGTCGAGGCCGGCGATGCGGTCCTGCACGGCGTCGCGCGCGGTCAGCACGACGATCGGCGTGGAAAAGCCCTCGCGGCGCAGGCGCGACAGGATCTCGAAGCCGTCGATGTCGGGCAGGCCGATGTCGAGGATCATGGCGTCGAAGTCGCCGGGCAAGGCCAGGGCGAGGGCGGCCTCGCCGGTCTCGGCGCAGACGGCCTCGTGGCCTTCGCTCTCGAGGGTGGCGGTCAGCGAACGGCGGAGAGGCGGATCATCCTCGACAACCAGTATCTTCATCGGGGATGTAGCGTCACGACGAAAGCAAGGGGAGCGCCGGCCATCCGACGCCGATTGACAGTCGAGGTCAAGAGACGCCGGGCGCTGGGCCTGATCGGCGCGGCGGGGCTCGCCGGTCTGGCGGGGGCGTGCGCGCCGCGCGTCGAGGGCCAGGCGACCAGCGCCTGGGACGTCATGGGCGCCCAGCGCGAGGGCGAGGTCGTCGTCTACGTCAACACCGGCGTCTACGGCCCGGTGGCCGAGGGGTTCCGCAAGCGCTTTCCGAAGATCAAGCTGACCATGGTCGAGATCGCCGCCCGGCCATTGCAGGCGCGGGTGATGGCCGAGACCGACGGCGGCGCGCCGGTGGCCGACGTGGCCTGGAGCTCGTCGATGGACATCCAGGTCAAGCTGATCAACGACGGCTACGCCCAGACCTACCGCAGCCCCGAGGCCCGCCACCTGCCGGCCTGGGCGGTGTGGCGCGACCAGGGGTTCGGCGTCACCGCCGAGCCGATCGTCTTCGCCTACAACAAGCGTCTGCTGAAAGAAGAGGACGTGCCGCGCAGCCACGCGGCGCTGCTGGCGGCCCTGCGCGACGACCCCGCCCGCTGGCGCGGCCGGATCGCCATGTACGATCCGGAAAAGAGCGGGGTGGGCTTCCTCTACCTGTCGAGCGACACGGTGGTCTATCCGGACGCCTGGGCGCTGTACGACGCCTTGGCGGGCTCGGATCCCGGGCTCTACGTGCCCGGCGCGCCGATCCTGGCCAGCGTCACGGCCGGCCAGCATCTCTTGGCCTATGACATGAACCGCTCCTACGCCGACTGGTGGGCGCGCGGGCAGGGGCCGGATATCGGCTACGTCGTGCCCGACGACTACTACCTGTCGATCGCGCGGGTGGCGTTCATCACCCGTTCGGCGCCCCATCCCAAGGCCGCGCGCCTGTTCCTCGACTACCTGATGTCGGAGGAGGGGCAGCGGCGCCTGGCGCAGGCGCGGCTGACGCCGATCCGCGAGGGGCTGGGCGCGCGCCCGCCGCCGGGCGGCCGTCCGATCCGGGTGGGACCGGCCCTGCTGGCCAACTTCGACCAGGGCCGGCGCGAGGAAATGCTGGCCCGCTGGCGCCGCGCACGGGGCGATCGCGACTAGGCGCCCGCATCGCGGGCAATTGTCGATGAGTATTTGTGCAAATTGATCCGCCAGGGCGGGGCTCAGCCCATTTTTACGGCTCGCGCCCGCGCCGCGAAGCTGTCACCGACCTGTCACGACCCCCCGATCGGTTGAAACCGCAGGGCGATGGCCGATCCCCCTGGGTTGATCGTCAGGAAGAACGTGCCCGCGCATTGCGGCTCGCGCGATGAAAACATGCCGCCTCCACCGGTTTTGCCGACAACGGAACGCCCGGCCTAACTGATCCTGCTCTTGCGGAAGAGATCAGGTTCGACCCGACGCCGAAGGCGCAACCGCCCCGGAAACGCTCAGGCAAAAGGACCGCGGAGCACAAGGACGCTGGAAAGCAGGCGCGCCTCCAGGAGGAGCGTCTCGCCGAAGGAGCAAGGGCGCGGTGCGTTCCGAATCTCTCAGGCCAACAGGACAGCGGGGGCAGAGGAACGCCTTGCGGTTTCGCGAGCGGCGCGTGGTGCGCTGCTGGCGGATCGCGGCTCCTGGACCGTCCAGTTCATGGGCGTCCGGGGCGGGGGCGACTGTCGACTGCATGTTTGAGAGGGGATCTCACTTGGCATTTTCACGTCACTCCCGCCGCGCCCTGCTGATCGGCGCGAGCATCCTGCCCGCGGCGCTGGCGCTGCACGGCGCGGCCCTGGCCCAGACCTCGGGCGACAAGGCCGACGACAGCGTCGGCGAGATCGTCGTCACCGCCTCGCGCATCGACCGCGCCGGCTTCCAGGCCCCGACGCCGACCGTCCGGGTCACCGACGCCGACCTGGCCGTCGGCGCGCGCCCGAACATCGCCGCGGCCCTGAACGACCTGCCGCAGTTCCGCGCCACCACCTCGGCCCAGACCACCGGCACCAACACCGGCGCCGGCAACGCCCCGCTCGACCTGCGGGGCCTGGGCATCAGCCGCACCCTGGTGCTGATCGACGGTCGCCGCTTCTCGGGCGAGAACGACCTGAACGTGGTGCCCAGCGTGCTGGTGAAGGGCGTCGACGTCGTCACCGGCGGCGCCTCGGCCGCCTGGGGCTCGGGCGCCGTGGCCGGCGTCGCCAACATCATGATCGACCGCAACTTCACCGGCGGGAAGCTGGGCGTCGAGGGCGGCATCTCGTCCTATGACGACGCCGAGCAGGTGCGTGTCGAAGGCGCCTGGGGCACGGGCTTCGCCGACGGTCGCGGCCACTTCGTCATCGGCGGCGAGTTCCTCAACAACGAAGGCGTGGTTCCCAAGAACAGCCGTCCGAACATCGGCCGCTGGGCCACCGTTCCCAACGGCGACGGCCGCTACAAGCTGGCGCCCGACGTCGGCTTCTCGAACGCGGCCTATGGCGGCCTGATCATGTCGGGCGTGCTGAAGGGCAAGGCCTTCAATCCCGACGGCAGCCTGCGCGACTTCGACTACGGCACGGTCAGCGGCACCAACTCGATCGGCGGCGAAGGCCCCTCGAACGACGACCTGTCGCCGCTGGTCACGCCCCAGCGCCGCTACGCCACCATGGCCAGCGTCACCTACGACCTGACCGACAGCGTCAAGCTGACCGCCGAGCTGCGCCACTCGCGCATGTGGAACGACTACATCTGGTTCGGCGACCACAACCGCGGCAACCTGACGATCAAGGCCGACAACGCCTTCCTGCCGACCGCCGTGCGCACCGCCCTGGCCAACGCCGGCGAGACCCAGTTCACCATGGGCCGCTTCAACAGCGACCTGTCGTACTCGACCATCGACTTCGAGCGCGTGGCCACCCAGGGCACGATCGCGCTGGACGGCGCGTTCGGCGACGGCTGGCGCTGGAGCGCCTACTACAGCCACGGGGAGAACGAGAACAACATCGACACCCCCGGGTTCCTGCTGACCCAGAACTACGCCAACGCCGTGGACTCGGTGATCAGCCCGACGAGCGGCCAGGCGGTCTGCCGCATCGCCCTGACCGACCCGACGACCAACTGCGTGCCGATCAACCTGTTCGGCGAGGGCTCGCCCTCGGCCGCGGCGATCGCCTACGTCACCGGCACGCCCAGCATGCGCGAGACCACCAAGCTCGACGTCGGCGGCTTCAGCCTGCGCGGCGAGCCCTTCGAGCTGCCGGCCGGTCCGGTCTCGATCGCCGTCGGCGGCGAGGCCCGCAAGGAGTCGGTCGATCGCTCGGTCGGCGCCCTCGACACGGCCAAGGCCTTCACCTCGTTCAGCTTCTCGGCGATGTCGGGCAGCTTCACGGTCAAGGAAGCCTTCGCCGAAGTGCTGGTGCCCGTCGTCCGCGACGTGCCTGTACTCAACAAGCTGGAGGTCAATGCGGCCGCCCGCATCAGCGACTACGACACCACCGGCTCGATCTGGTCGTGGAAGCTGGGCGCGACCAACGAGTTCTTCCCGGGCTTCCGGGGCCGGATCACCCAGTCGCGCGACATTCGTTCGGCCAACCTGACCGAGCTCTTCACCACCAGCACGACGGGCTACAACACCATCGTCGACCCGGTGACCAGCTCCAGCGTCTACGTGCTGACCAACGGCGGCGGCAATCAGGCCCTGCAGCCGGAGACGGCCAAGACCTTCACGGCCGGCTTCGTCTATTCGCCGCCGCAGATCCCGGGCTTCAACGTCTCGGTCGACTACTACAACATCGACATCGACGACGTGATCACCACGATCGGCGCCCAGGACATCGTCACCCGCTGCGCCGCCGGCAACCAGGACATGTGCTCGCGGATCACCCGCGACAGCGCCACCAACGCCATCACCCGGATCGTCTCCACCTACGTCAACCTGTCGAACTACAAGACCGACGGCGTCGACGTGGAGATGTCCTACTCGATGGACGCCTCGCGCGTGCATTCCAGCCTGGACGGCCGCCTGCGCCTGCGCACCGTCGGCACCTGGGTCAACAACCTGACCACCAACGACGGCGTCAGCGAGATCGACTACGTCCGCTCGCAGGGCTACTCGTTCGGCCTGGGCGTGCCGGAGTTCCGGGTTGTCAGCAGCCTGGACTATTCGGGTCCGGTGTTCGGGGCCAACCTGCGGGCCCGCTACATCTCGCCCGGCAACTACAACAACACCGTCGATCTCGTGAACGGCCACATCAAGGCCTACACCTATGTCGACCTGGGCGTGCGCGCCAAGCTGCCCGAGTTCAACGGCTACAACGTCGAACTCTACGCCAACGCCACCAACCTGTTCGACAAGGAGCCGCCGATCGGCTCGCTCTACTCGCCCTACTACGACGTCATCGGCCGCTACGTGACCCTGGGCGCGCGGATGCGCTTCTAGGAACGCCGGGGTCGGACGCATCCGTCGCCCCCGCCGGGCGCGCCCGACCCTGGCGGCCTGGAGCCTTCCCTCAAGGTTCCGGGCCCGGCCGATACCAGCGCCGCCGGCCGGTCCCCCGTGGCCGGCGGCGCCTCACCCCCTCGATTGGTGATTTCCCCATGATCTCGCGCCTTCCCCTGACGCTCGCCCTGCTGGCGGCGAGCGGCGGCCTCGCCATGGCCCAGACGGCCCCTGCGGCCGGCCCCGTGGCCGCCGTTCCGGCCGCCATCGTCGCCGACGGCCTGCCGCCGATCCCGCAGGAGCTGGTCTCGGCGACCACGCCCTACCTGCAGGCCCGCCACGCCAACTTCCTGGGCTGGAACCCCGCCGATCGCTCGATGCTGATCAAGACCAGGTTCGGCGGCACCGACCAGGTCCACACGGTGGCCAAGCCCGACGCCGACCGCCGCCAGCTGAGCTTCGAGGCCGAGCCGATCCTGGCCGCCGCCCTGTCGCCGGCCGGCGATGCTCTGGTGCTGCAGAAGGACGTCGGCGGCGACGAGTTCTACCAGCTCTACCTGCTGGTCGACGGCCGCCCGCGCCTGGTGACCGACGGCAAGAGCCGCAACTGGTTCGGCGCCTGGTCGCCCGACGGCAAGCAGGTCGGCTACGCCTCCTCGCGCCGCAACGGCGCGGACATGGACCTCTACGTGGTCGACCCGCGCGATCCCAAGACCGACCGCCTGGTCGCCAAGGTCACCGGCGGCGGCTGGAACATCGCCGACTTCTCGGCCGACGGCCAAAAGGCCCTGGTGCTCAATCGCATGTCGATCAACGAGGCCATGGTCTATGAGCTGGACCTGTCCAGCGGCGCGATGGTCCCGCTGACCGATCCCAAGGCCAAGGCCTCGTTCGTCGATCCCCACTACGCCCACGACGGCTCGGTGTGGCTGACCTCGGACAAGGACAGCGACTTCCTGCGCCTGGGCCGCCTGGACGCGAAGACCAAGGCCTTCGTCCCCGTCAGCAAGGAAGCGCGCTGGGACGTCTCCGACTTCGCCCTGTCGCCCGACGGGGGCTTCGCGGTCTACGCCATCAACGAGGCCGGGGTCTCGCGCGTGCGGGTGCTGGATCTGGCCAGCGGCGCGGTGCGCACGGTCGAGGGCCTGCCCGGCGGCGTCATCCCCTACAGCATCGGTCCGGCCATCGAGATTTCGCCGTGGGGCGAGATCGGCCTGTCGATGTCGTCGGCCAAGGTGGCCGGCGACGCCTTCTCGATCGATCCCAGGACGCTGAAGGTCACCCAGTGGACCCACAGCGAGACCGGCGGCCTGGACCCGGCCAAGAACGTCGAGCCGCGCCTGGTGGAGATCAAGAGCTTCGACGGCGAGACGGTCTCGGGCTTCCTCTATCAGCCCGACCCGGCCAAGTTCCCCGGCAAGCGCCCGCTGATCGTCGACATCCACGGCGGTCCCGAAGGCCAGACCCGTCCCGACTTCCTCGGCGGCAACAACTATCTGGTCAACGAGTTGGGCGTGGCGCTGTTCTTCCCCAACGTCCGCGGCTCGTCGGGCTACGGCAAGCGCTTCGTCAATCTCGACAACGGCCCGTTCAAGCGCGAGGACTCGGTCAAGGACATCGGGGCCTTCCTCGACGCCCTGACCAAGGAGCCGGCGCTGGACGCCGACCGCTTCGCGGTCAACGGCGTCTCCTACGGCGGCTACATGTGCTACGCCTCGGCCACGCACTACAGCCCGCGCCTGAAGGGCGCCAACTGCTACGTCGCGATCTCCAACTTCGTCACGTTCCTGGAGAACACCCAGTCCTACCGGCGCGACCTGCGCCGCGTGGAGTACGGCGACGAGCGCGATCCCAAGCAGCGCGCCCAGCTGATGAAGATCTCGCCGCTGACCAGCGTCGACAAGATCACCATCCCGCTGCTGGTGGCCACCGGCGGCACCGACCCGCGCGTGCCGGCCTCCGAGGCCGACCAGATGATCGCCGCCGTCCGCGCCAAGGGCGGGCAGGCCTGGCACCTGCTGGCCAAGAACGACGGCCACGTCTTCCGCAAGAAGGAAAACGCCGACTACTACTTCTGGTCCAGCATCATGTTCTGGCGAAAGACGCTGCTGGGCCAATAGCCGGATCGATTGATCCGACCACGGACAGGGCAGGGCGCGGAACCGGGTTCCGCGCCCTGTTTCGTGTTCGCTTGCCGCGCGGCGGCGGCAGGGCGCGTTCAAACGCTTGCCTGAATAACAATGTTCGTTCTATTGCCCGAGCACTTCTCCAAGACCAGCGCCGATGGGCGGGCGAGGGTCTCTGCAAGGTTGTCGGGTGACCTTTCGAAGCGGACATGGCGGCCTTGTGCGGGCCCTGGCGACGGCGGCCTGCGCCTGGGCGCTGGTTGCGCCCGCCTGGGCGGCCGAGCGCACGGCGAGCGTGGCCGTGCGCGCCCAGCCGCTGAACCGCGCGCTGGCCGAACTGGGCCGCCAGGCGCAGATCGAGATCCTGGTCTCTTCCGACACGATCGGCGACCGGCGGGCGCCGGCCCTGCGGGGACGCCTGACGCCCAGCGAGGCGCTGGAGCGGCTGCTGGCCGGATCGGGCCTGCGGTTCGAACGGGTCGAGGCCGGCGTCTATGTGGTGAAGGCCGGGCGCGGCGCGCCGTCCGAGGAAACCTCCGGTCCGGTGGCCTTGCCCGAACTGCTGGTCGTGGGCGTGCGCACCCAGAACGTCGATCAGCGGCGCGATCCCGACGACATCCAGCCCTATCGGGTGTTCGAGCGCAGCACGCTGCGCGCCGCCCAGTCCCATTCGGCCGACGACTTCCTGCAGACCTGGCTGACCAGCAACGGCGACAGCCGCCAGTCGATCCCGCGCACGGGGCAGGGCCTGCCGCCGTCGCGCTCGAACTTCGCCTTCCGCGATCCCAACGCCCAGTCCAGGACCCTGCTGCTGGTCGATGGGCGGCGCATGCCGGCGATCCCGAACTACGACTACCTGCTGCAGGCCGATGTCGGCCCCATTCCGCTGGCCGCGATCGGCCGGATCGAGACCCTGGGGTCGAGCAGCGGCGCCGTCTATGGCCTGGGCGCGGTCAACGGCGTGGTCAACCTGGTGCTCGACCGCGACTATCGCGGTGCCGAGGTCGCGGCCACCGCCGGTGCGGGCGAGGACGGCGACGGCGGCTACAGCCGCTTCGACGCCCGGATCGGCTATGGCGCCGACGACGGCGGCACGGCGGTGATGGTCCGCTACGGCCAGAAGCGCTTCAACGGCGTGGCCTATGGCGATCGGGCGGAGGCCTACGCCCCCCTGGACGGCGCGCTGCTCAAGTCCGGCCAGGCCTACAGCCGGCCGCCGGGAAACGGGATCACCCTGTTCGGCGTCAACGGCCCCTTCACGGTCGGCGGCGTCTCGATGCTGAAGAGCTACATTCCCGCCGACTACGACGGCTCGACGCCGATCGAGACGGTGCTGATCCGCAACGCCGGCCAGTCGGCGCCGGGCCTGGCCCCGGCCCACCGCGACCGCCTGCTGTCGACCGACAGCCGCACCGACGCGGTCCTGGTCAATGTCCGCCAGAGGCTGTGGCGAGGGGCGGAGGCCTATCTCGACTACATCTACCTCTCCAGCCTGGACCTCTATCCCACCGCCTCCGGGGCGTTCTCGACCTGGCTGACGCCGGGGCAGGGCGCGGCGGCGAAGCTGTCGGGAACGAGCCCCGTCGAGCTGGTCGCGCCCGTGCCCTTCGTCTCGGGAAACACCCGCAGCCGGGTGATCTCGCGCCGCTTCACGGCCGGGCTGGTGTTCGATCTGCCGGCGCGCTGGCGCGGCGGCGTCGACTACGCCGTGGGCGGGGCCCGCACCACCACGATCAGCGCCGAGACCGGTTACGAGCTTCTGGCCTGGACCTCGGTGGCCAGCGGCGCGGCGCCCGGCGACGGCCGGCCCGCGCCCAACCCGTTCGGCGATCAGGCCAGGTTCCTGGCTGATCTCGCCCGCTACGAGGCCGCCTGGGCGCCCGCGCCGCCCTACGCGGCCTCGCGGCTGGAGGACATCTCGCTGCGCGCTTCGGGCCCGGTCGCCCGGATCGGCGGGCGCGACCTGACGCTGTCGCTGACCGCCCAGCAGCTGTGGGAGGGGCTGCCGCATTTCTCCAACCACCCCGACAACCACGTCTCCGCCCGCTCGCGCTCGCTGTTCGCCGAGCTGCGCGCGCCGCTGGAAGGGGTGGTGGGCGTGCGGGGACTGGAGCTTCAGGCCGCGGCCCGGCGCCAGGCCGGCCACATCCGCATCTTCAACGGCTCGCCCGCGCCGCCGCTGGACAAGTCGGCCGACCTCTACCTGCTCGGCGTGAAGGCCGAGCCCGTCAACGGCCTGATCCTGCGCGCGGCCTACGCCTCGGGCGGGCAACTGCCCGAGCCGCACATGGTCTCGACCACGACCAGCATGTCCACCGGCTTCGTCGTCGACCCCAAGCGCAACCCCAGCCAGCCCGTCTATGCGGAAGGCTGGTTCCGCTACGTCTGGGGCGCGCCTCCCGATCTTCGGCCCGACCTGGCCCGGACCTATTCGGCGGGCGTGGTGCTGGCCTCGCCGCTGCTGCCGCGCACGCGCCTGTCGGTCGACTACACCCGCATCGAGGGGCGCGACCTGATCGTCCAGGCCTCGCGCGGCGCCGACTTCTATATCCTCAACGAGGACCGGTTTCCCGGCGCGGTGATCCGCGCGCCCCTGACCGACGCCGATCGCGCCAGGGGCTATACGGGCGGCCGCATCCTGGAGGTGCGCGACCTCTTCGAGAACAGCGGCTCCAGCCTGATGCAGGCGGTGGACATGCTCGCCGAGCACGATCTGGACCTGGCCGGCGGGCGCCTTGGCCTCAGCGCCGCCCTGACCTGGCAGCCGACGCTGCGCCTGAACCTTCCCGCCGACTCCGGCGTCTACAAGCGCACGCCGGACGGCGGCGTGCCAAGGTGGCGGGGCGCGGTCGGCGCGCGCTGGACGACCGACCACTTCGCCGCCTCGGCCGCCATCCGCTACATCGACGCCAACGTCCCGACAGCGCTGCCCGAACGCGCCACGGTCGACCTCTCCCTGGCCTGGGAACTGCCCCGGCCCGCCGGCGCATCGGAGACCGAACTGCGGCTTGGCGTGCGCAACCTCTTCGACCGCTGGTCGGAAGACGACCCGCTGAAGCGCCGCATGGAGGTCTCGCTGATCGCGAGGTTCTAGGGGGGGGCGTCGGTGTGGGCGGGGAGGGGGCGACAACAACCCGCATGGCGGCCCGGGAGGAAGGGTTCAAGCTGAATGATTTCAAAAGGTTATTCTGTCTTACCGAAAATCGCCCGTCATTGAAAAATAAGGAGAATTTCGGCCCGCTGACTAACCGCTGGAGGCCCGTTTATCCTGTCGCTCAAGGGCATCTTTGCCGTCGTTCGCCGCAATTTTGTCTAGCCAGGTGGTGGAGGGAGGCGGGGTAGGCGACGGGATCGGCAACCAGATCGGCAACCAGCGGTCGAAAGGGTGATTTTGCTGCGCAGAAAGCCGATAAGAATCAGCAAGCTAAACGCTGAAAATTGGCCGTGAAAGATCGGCAAAACATGCGTTCACTACGGTAGCCGAGACCGACAGATCGTTTGCGGGAACGCTAGCAGTTCGAATCGTACCCGGCGCGGCGACGCTGGGCTACGCTAGGACCCCCGCAAACTACATTTTCACCGCAGTCGATGCGCGGCGCCGAGGGGGCCGCGTCGGGCGTCTTCGACAGACCTGCGGCGCGGTACCGGCTTTGTTCCCGTGACAGCTTTTGACCTGGCTGGAGCTCAAGGTGGGGGCGTCAACACTCCCTCCCCAATGAGGTTTCCGATCATGGCTACGCGTTACGTGAACAAGTCCGGCAAGGATAAGGACGGCGACATCACCAAGCTCTGCAATGCGGGGCAGACATGGTCGCCGCGCCTGAAAGCCGACGCGATCTACGACATCGAAAACAAGATCCACGACTACTACGTCTCGTGGACGGACGGCCAGACGACCCAGATCAAGGTCGTCAACGGCGCGACCGGCAAGTACCTGCGCACGCAGCGGGACGGTTCGACGAAGAACAACCTCGACGACCTGCCCGACTGCTAAGACCTTGTCCGCCGCGATGCGATCGGAATGGCGTGTCCGTTCCGATCGCCACCGCCTTCAGGGCAGGGCGGGAAAGTCGCTCCTGCGGTGGCTCTCCACCATTTCGCGCAGCGGCCTAGGCGCGAGCACTTCAACCGCATCGCCCCAGGCATAAAGATGCCAGCACATCTCCAGATGTCCCGACGCCTGAAACCGGACGACCAGGCCGCCGTCGGCGGTTTCCTCCAGGGTCTGGGTCGGATGGAACGTGTAGCGGCGAGCATGGGCCGCGGCGTGGGGCGCGAACTTCCAGACCACTTCGCCGTGCTCGGCCTGGCTGATGTAGGACCCAAACGCCTGCTGGGCGTGGGTCTGGATGCTGAAGCCCTGATCGGGGACGAACGTCTCGGTCAGGACCTCGGCTTGGTCGATTTCCTCCACTCGGTAGTGCAGCAGCTGGCTGGCGGGCTTGGCGGTGTCGCGCGCCACGAGGTAGCGGCGAACGCCCAGCAACAGCCCGTGGGGCGCCACCGTCCGATCGCGCGGCGCCTCATCGGTTCGTCCCCGGTAGCGGATGCGCAGCAGAAAGGGGCCTTTCAAGGCTTCGGATATGGCCTCGTCGACCGACGGGTTGGCCGCCCGTCGCGGACCTGGTCTTGCGGCATGGCCCAGGGCTTCGAGAAGGGCCTCCTCGTCGGCCTCGAGCCGAAGGCTCGTCTGGGCGGGGATCAGGGCCCGCACCTTCAGTTCAAGCTGGCGCACCAGCCTCGCCTCGGCCTCCATGCCCTCGACACGAAGGGTGTTGCGCGTGGCGGCGAGGGCGCTGAGCTCCTCGGCCGTGGGCGTCAGCAGCGCGGCCATGGCGCGCGTGGGCAAGCGCCAGCAGGCCCGGCGGTCGTCCTCGGTCGTGTGCTCGGTAAGCGGAAAGCTGGCGCAGAGCGCATCCGTCATCCGCTGGGCCGTGCGGCGAGACACCGAAAATTCCGCCTCGATGTCGGCCAAGGTCACCCCCGTCCGGCGTGCGGCCATCGTTGCCAGGCGAATGAGTTCCTGGGCCTTGCTGAAAGACAAGTCGCAACCCCCATGCGTGACAGTCCAGCATACACCCGTCATGGTGTAGCTTGAATTAGGGAGAAACGCTCGTGCGAATGATCGACGGCGCGCTGCGCCTCTCGGCTTCAGACCTGATGCGCTTCAAGGGCTGCGCGCACGCCACCGCGCTTGACCTGCGGCAACTGGAACTGGGCGATCTGGAGCCTGACGACGACAGCGCCGAGGCCCAGCTGCTCCAGAAGCAGGGCGATGATCACGAGCTGGCCTTTCTCGCCAGCCTCAGGGAACAGGGGCGTTCGATCATCGAGATCCCCAAGGACGGACTGTCGCTGGAGCAATCGGTCGCCCTTACCCAGCAGGCCCTGGCCCAGAGGGCGGATGTCATCTTCCAGGGCGCCTTCCTGGGCGGCGCCTGGGGCGGCTATTCCGACTTCCTTGAGCGCGTCGAAAGGCCCTCCGCCCTGGGCGACTATTCCTATGAGGTCGTCGACACCAAGCTGAGGCGCTCTCCAGACCCCAAGCACGTTCTCCAGCTGGCGCTCTATTCGGACCTGCTGGCCGATGTACAGGGCTTGCCCCCCGAGCAGGCGCATCTGCTGCTTGGGGATGGCAGCCGGTTCTCGGCGTCGCTGGCGGAGTTGTCCGCCTATGCGCGTCTTTCTCGGTCCAAGCTGGAGGCCTTCGTCGCTTCGCGCCCCGCGACACGGTCCGAGCCGGTTGGCGCATGTAACCTCTGCCGCTGGCGTACGAAGTGCCGCACGGAATGGGAACAGGGCGACAGCTTGGCGCTCGTGGCGGGTGCGACCCGCGGCCAGAGGGTCAAGATCGAGGATGCCGGCGTTCGATCAATGGCGGCGCTGGCGGCTTTCTCCGGAAAGATTCCGAACCTGGCTGGGCCAACGCAGGAAAAGCTCCAGGCCCAGGCCCGCCTGCAGACGGCGCGGCGGGCGGGCGGCGAGCCCTCCTTTCTCCTGAAGCCCTATGAGGCCGGGCGGGGTTTCGGCCTTCTGCCCGAGCCGGATGAAGGCGACGTCTTCTACGACATCGAGGGCGATCCCTATTTTCCGGGAGGGCTGGAGTATCTTCACGGGTTCTGGCTGAAGGTCGGTGGGCAATGGACGTTCAAGGCGTTCTGGGCCCACGACCGCGACGCCGAGGGCAAGGCGGTCGCTGACCTGCTGGCCTTCCTGGTCGAACACTTTGCCAAACACCCCAAGGCCCACATCTACCACTACGCCCACTACGAGGTCGCCGCGCTCCGTCGCCTGACGGCGCAGCATCGCACTGGCGAGGCGGCCATGGACCAGCTGCAGCGGGAGCTGCGGTTCGTCGATCTCTTCCGCGTGGTCGCGGGGGGACTGGTCGCTTCCGAGGGAGGCTATTCGATCAAGGATCTCGAGGTCTTCTACATGGACAAGCGCGGTGGCGAGGTGGCGACCGCCGGCGCCAGCGTGGTGGTCTACGAGCAGTGGCGCGAGCAGGGCGATGCGGCCCTTCTCGAACAGATCCGCGACTACAACGAGACCGATTGCCGATCGACCCAGTTGCTCCGTGACTGGCTTGTCGAGAAGGTCCGCCCCAAGGGCATGGCCTGGCGGCAACCAGGGCCCGCGCCCGAGGCCGGACCGCTGTCGAACGTGGCTGAGGAAGACGCCGCCCTCGCTGAACGGCGTGCGCGGCTGGAGCCGGTTTTCCAGGCCTATGGCGACGAGGTTGGCCAGCTCCTGATGGACTTGAGCGATTTTCATGCCCGCGAGGACAAGCCGACCTGGTGGTCGATCTTCGATCGTTTGGGGCGAGAGAGCGACGACCTCATCGAGGACCTGGAGTGCATCGCGGGCCTCGAAGCGACAGGTCCTGCTGTTCCAGACAAGCGATCCTTCGTGCGGACCTATGCTTTTCCAGAACAGGAAACCAAGCTGCGGTCGGGCAAGCGCCCCTGCGTCAAGCCGGCTGACGCGCCGGTCGCGGTCGAGCTCAAGGATATTGATCCTGTCGCCCGCACCCTGACCCTCAAGAGCACGGCCAAGAATTTCGTGCTGCCCGAGCGGCTCGACCTCATTCCACCCAAGCCCATCAGCAACGGCCCGTTGCGCGACGCCTTGGCCGCGGTCAGGGATGGGTTCATCGTCGGAGCTCCACATCCGGCCATCGAGCAACTGCTGCAGCGTTCGCCGCCCAGGTTCTCCAACGGCCCGCGGCCCCAGGGCGTGGTCGATCCGCAAGGAGCCCTGCCGGAAGAGACCAGCAGCGCCATCGCCGCCATGGATCGAACGGTTCTGGCGATCCAGGGACCGCCAGGCACGGGCAAGACCTATGTCAGCGCCTGGGCGATCGTGGACCTGGTAAAAAGCGGCCAGCGGGTCGCCGTCTCCTCCAACAGCCACAAGGCCATCTCAAACCTGCTCGAAGCCGTGGATGCGCGCGCCCGGGCGATGGGTGTCAGGTGCAACATCGTGCAGAAGACGTCCGAGGATGATAGCGAGGAGGCGGAAGCCTCCGGCATCACCCGGGTCAACGATAACGACGCGCCGGAGATCGCCGCCGCGCACGTGGTCGGCGCCACGGCCTGGCATTTTGCCCGATATGGTCAGGCGGCCTTCAGTCACCTGTTCGTCGACGAAGCGGGGCAGGTCTCGCTGGCCAACCTGATTGCCATGTCCAGCTCGGCGCAGAACCTGGTGCTGGTCGGCGACCCCATGCAGCTGGCCCAGCCTCTGCAAGGCCTTCATCCAGGGCAGAGCGGCCAATCCTGCCTCGAATACCTGATGGCCGGCCATCGCGTCGTGCCAGCCGATCGCGGGGTCTTCATGCCCGTGAGCCGGCGCATGCATCCGCACGTCTGCGGGTTCATCTCCAAGGCTGTCTATGAAGGGCGGTTGCGCAGCGACGAAGGGGCGGCAAGGCAGGTGCTGGCCAACGCCGCCGGCAGGCAGCTGGTCGGCGCGCGCCTGTCTCCGATCAATCACGTGGGACGTTCCCAGGTCTGTCCCGAGGAGATCGGCGCGATCGCCGCGACGGTCGACGAACTCCTGGGGGCCACCTTCCGGGACCGAGATGGCGGCGAGCGGCTGATCGGCCATGGCGATATCCTGGTGGTCGCGCCCTACAACGCCCAGGTCAACGCCTTGCGGGCCGCGCTTCCCCCCGCGGTCGGCGTGGGGACCGTGGACCGCTTCCAGGGGCAGGAGGCGCCGATCTGCCTGATCTCGATGACGACCTCGAGCGGGGACGAGCTTCCTCGCGACATCGAGTTCCTGTTCTCGCTCAACCGCATCAACGTGGCGATCTCGCGCGCCCAGGTCACGGCCCTGATGTTCGCCAGCCCGGCGCTGCTGGAGACGCCCTGCCGAACCATTCGCGAGATGTCGCTGGTCAACACTCTCTGCATGCTGGCCGAGTACAGGCCTGAGAACATGCAGTCCAACTAGGAGTCTTTTTCCGTTGGCAGAGCCGTCGTGCGGTAGCTTGGCCAACTTGCAGGTCTTCCCGCTGCAGTATGTGAGGGGGCTCAGCGTGGGGACCCTAACCGCCGCACGGATGCTTCGGCGCCGCAACGCAAAGTGTCCCTATCGTGAACTGGCGACGCAGTGCAGGCGATGATGGTTGCCGCTAGGGCCGGAGGCGAAGTTTACAATCTGAGGTGTTGGGCTTCCCTCATCCGTTGAGCTGGTCCATGCTGACGCTTCGGGGAGCGACGATGCACATCACAAATTGCGGCCGAGGCGTTCACGCACGCGAGGTCAAAGGTATCGAGAAGTTGCGGGCCTTGCCCGCCAATTGGTTCGCCTTCACCAACTTAGACCTCGCGACCGGCGTGGGACGATCCCGCGAGATCGACGTCGTCATCGTCGCCGACGACCGCATCTTCCTAGTCGACCTGAAAGACTGGGGCGGCAAAATCGAGAGCGACCGGGGCAATTGGCTGCACAACGGTGACGACCGCGGGGAATCCCCCGTCGGAAAGATCCATCAAAACGCCAAGGATCTGGCCTATCTCCTCGCCGAGCACGTCAAGAAGTACGTCGGCGGCCCGACGCCGCGCGTGATCGGCCTTGTAGTGATCACCCAGCGGGCGGACCTCACCGGAATCTCCCAGACGGAAATCGGCAGCGTCATGTTGGTGGAGGACTTCATCGCCGCCGTCTCCACCACTGGCGCACGCGTCGGCCATTTCGGGGGCGTAAAACCGGCCTTTATTGAAAAGCCGCTGACCGACACCGCCTGGAAGGACCAACTCAGCAAATTCTTCAACGCCAAGACCGGCAAACTCCGTCCGGGTCGTCGGCGATACGCCAACTTCATGGCCGCGTCGGACGACGCGACATTCGAACACCCCAAGCAGATCTTCAGCGAATACGACGCTCACGACGAGAACGCGCCTCAATCGCTGGGCACGCTGCGCGTATGGGATTTTAGCAAGGCGTCGATGGCTCGTTTCCAAGGCGAGCAAGCACGGCACGAAATCGCCGGCCGAGAACGCACCGTCATCGAGTTTCTGAAGGACCGGGGCGAGGCGTGCGAGAATGCGGTGTTGCATTCCCGAGCCGAAGATCCCGAACGCGGCGTCGGATATTGGGACATCTTCGACAGAAGGCCTCGCCTCAAGCGCATGGCGGAATTTATCGCCGCGGAGGCTGGCGATCTTGGACGTGAAAGCCGGCTAGAGCTGGCTCGTCAGCTTGCTTCTCGACTGGCTGCGTTGCACACGGCGGACGCTGCGCACCTCGACCTCGGCGGCCACAGCATCTGGATCGAAGCACCATCGACCGTGAAGCTATCGCATTTGATGGCGGCTCAATTTCCGCAGGTCGCTTCGCTAGGGTCCAGCCGCTACCAATTTCTCTCCAGCGCCAGTCTCCCAGAAGATATCCTAGGCGGCGAAAACCTGCCCAAGCGTCGAGACGTCTTTCTCCTGGCCGCTGCGGTGCACTGGTTGATCTTCGGACAACCGCCCGCGGGCGGAAGCGAGAACACGCCCTTTGAGTGGAACGCCGCCGTCGATGCCGGTGGCGCATTTTCGGAGCTTCATCCCTGGTTCGAAAGGGGGCTGTCACTCGATCCGCATGACCGGTTCAAGAGCGCCGTCGAAGCTCTTGAGGCCCTCAACGCCGCCAGCGCGGCAAGACCCTCGGCACGCGAAGTGATCGAAGGCCTCGAACGTTTTCGGGGCGACATCCATTCACAGAGGCAACTGGCCAGGGCCTATCCGGAAACGACCGTCTTGCGTGAGAGCGAGCGGGTCGACGTCTGGAAGAGCGAGCAAGATGGCGAAGCTGTCGTCGTCAAACTCTGGAAAAGCACCGCTTGGGGTGACCAAACCAAGGAAGGACCCCGTCTCCTTGATTTCTTGACCCGGGCCCAGGACCTGGCGCTGTCGCCTCCGACGGGTTGTGCCCCAGTATTGAAGGTTCTTTGGCTACAGGACGCGCTCGTCATCGTTCAGCGTTTCGTCGAAGGGGAAAATCTTAGTCAGTCGCTGATCGCAAAGCGGTTTGCCGCCCGCCCGGAAGCCGCGGTGACCTTCGTACTTGCGCTGGCGCGGATCATCCTTGCGCTACACCAACAGGGTCGGAGCCACGGCGACCTCAAGCCGGACAACATCATTGTCGAGCTTGGCGAGGCATCGTCGCCGGTGCTAGTCGACACCGTAGATTTCTCCTCCAGCGCCGACGGCGAGATTCTATCTTCCGCCTATGCGCCGGCTGCGGGCGGTCGCATGGAACGTGATCGGTTCGCGGTCACCAAGATCGCCGAAGAAGTCTTCGCTGACGCCGAGTTGCCCGGTGCACAGGGCGCAGCGATCGCGCGTGCTATTGGGGCTTGCCGAGAAAACACTCCGGAGAACGGCACGCTACTGCCGTTGGTGGAGGCGCTGGAGTTCGCATTGGCACCGACGGAGACGTCGACCCGTCCGACATTGAAGATCTCGATCCCTGGCGCGGTGCTTGGACCCGTGCTCCCCGACGAAGGTTTCTTCTATGTCCGCAAACTGAAAGGCCGTGCCGCCTTTTCCATGCGAGGGGCCTCCGAAGAGATCGAGATCTACGTCGATGGGAAGCGACAACCTCATCACGGTCGCCGCCTGCCCGTCCCTCAGGGGCGTATCTCTCGGCTGCGCCGCCATGAATTCATGGCCTATGCGGCGGACCTAACCGTCGAGCCTTCCGACGTGGCCGATTTCGCCGATCTCCTGCCCCTGATGCATGAGCCAGATTTCGAGAAGGGCTGGAGCGGCGAGATCGACGATGCGCCAGAAACGCCGGTCTCTGAGGAAGGAGCCGGTGGCGAACTTGGCGAACTCGACCCAAGTCCAGCCTTCGAAGACGCAACGTTCGACCGCTTCAGCGACACCCCAAGGCCGGCGCGGCGGCTGGCGGCTGTCGATGTCCGCAGCTTGTGGCGTGGCTTGATCGAGGCCGAAAGCGCCTTGACCACCGAAGGCGTCGCTCGCTCCGAAAGCGCCTATGCGCGGGACCTCAAGCGTCACATCGTGCCGTTTGAATTGACCAGCGGCACGTTCGACTTCAATCGTAACGACAAGGTCGGTGTCGAAAGACTTGACCGAAAGAAGCAGTGGCGTCGGATCGGCGAGCTGGACATCGCCCGCTCCAAGCCAGATCGTGTCGTTATCGACGCCACCGATCTGCCTTCCGCGCGGCAGTCAGGGCTGATCGGAGAGGAAGATCGGCTGCGCTTCACCAGCCACTTCGAACTCCAGAGTTTCAAGCGTCGAGAGTCAGCTGTTGGCCGGGTCCTGGACGGCCTGGCGCGCGTTCCAGGCCTGTCGACGCTCTTTGAAAGCCAAACGCCGGTCTTGCCGTTCTCCAAGCCCTACGTGTGCGAGGAAGACGATTTAGCTCGCTATCGTTTCAACCCCACGCAAAAGGCGGCTTTCCGAAAATTGGTCGAGGTCCGGCCGCTAGGAGCGCTGCAAGGCCCTCCTGGCACCGGCAAAACCCACTTCATAGCCGCATTGGTTCACTACGCCCTGACCAAGGGCCTGGCGCGCAACATCCTTCTGGCGAGTCAATCCCATGAGGCCGTGAACAATGCCGGCGAAGCCGTTCTGAAGCTCTTTGCCGACGCCTCCGAACCGCCGAGCATTCTACGGGTCGGCAACGAAGGCGTGGTGTCGGATCGCCTAATGCCTTTCCACACCGACAGACTTGAACAGCTCTACAAGGATCGGTTCCGCGCCCAGATGCGTGAGCGCCTGATGGTGGCCGGTAAAACGCTCGGACTGGCGCGCCCCGTGCTGGAGATTGCGATCCATGTCGAGACGACGCTCCGCCCTGTCGCCGAGCGCGTTGCCGAACTACGCGACAAGGCCGAGCCTCAGCCCGAACGCCTTCGGAGCCTCGTGGCGACCTTGCAGGCGCAAGTCGACGACCTAGACCTACCGGCTCCCATCGAAGTGACCACCGAAGGCGCGCTTTCGGTCTTGGATGCGGTGATCGCAAGCGTCGCCGGCCAGCTGCCCGCCCATCAGCGGCCGGCACCCGAGCTCATTGCCCGTTTGCGCGCTTTGGCGCAGGTGGGGCGTGACTTTATCGGCAGCGTCTCCACCGCCCAGCGCGGGTTTGAGGCCTTCCTGGCCGGCACTCGGCAGATCGTGGCGGGGACCTGCGTCGGCTTGGGGCGCCCAGCCTTGGGTTTGACTGCGACCCCGTTCGACCTTGTCATCGTCGATGAGGCAGCGCGATGCACAGCTAGCGAACTGGCCGTGCCGATGCAGGCGGGACGCTGGATCGTGCTCGTTGGGGACCACGAACAGCTCGAACCTCAACACAACGCGGAGGTAGTTTCGCAGGTCGCCGAGCAAGAGGGCATTTCCGAACAAGACGTCGTTCGGAGCGACTTCGAAAGACTGTTTGCCAACGACTACGGCAAGGCGGCTGGCGCCCGCCTCGATCGTCAGTACCGAATGCTTCCCCCGATCGGCGAAGTCGTATCGAAAACCTTCTACGGCGACGCGCTGAATCACGGGCGGACAGAGCCCGAAATTCCGCCTGAACGATTGCCCCGCGGGTTGGAACGGCCGTTGACCTGGATCACGACAGATTGCCTGGGTGAGGCAGGCGAGGAACGGTGCGAGGAAAGCGGCACCAGTAGGGTGAATGCGGCCGAAGCGGATGTGATCGTCGGCTTGCTGAAACAATGGGTTGGTAACAAGGGGTTCCACGCCTGGGCCACGGAGCAGACCAAGCATGCTCAGGTCATCGGCGTAATTTGCATGTACGCCGCCCAGCGCGATCTGGTTCGTAAAAAGGTGCAGGCGGCCAACCTCCCCGAGGCGTTTCGCCGAATCCTCAAGATCGACACCGTCGACAGCTACCAGGGAAAGGAAAACCCGATCGTCATCGTTTCGCTGGTGAGAAACAATACCGACGGGGCCAAGATCGGCGGCATTTCGACGATTAAGCCGGGCTTTCTCAACAAGAAGAACCGCATCAACGTGGCCGTAAGCCGCGCGATGGATCGCCTGGTCATCGTCGGCGCCAGATCACGGTGGCGCGAGGGCGAGTGGATGCATCGCTTGTCCGAAGCCGTTGAGACGGCCTTCGTCGAGGGCAACGCCAAGGTGGCGCCCGCGACCGTTATCCTCGATCAGCCTGCCAGCGACACATCGGCCAAGGCCAAGTCGCGCACCAAGGCGGAGGCATAGAATGACTCCAACCAAACGCCCCATTTTGTCGCTCACGGGCTTGATGAAGCCTGAGGAAGACGGACCACTCGATCTAGCCACCTACGATGTGCAGTTGCCCTGCCGCTGGTTTGAGATCGACCACAAGATCGCCGTTCTTGGACGAGTTTCGCTGACGGCGGAGTTTCTCTTGCGTCTGCTCAAGTCGGCGGACGGCTTGGATGAAGCCAGCGCGGCGGCCTTCTTCGGGTTCGATCTGAGAGATATGTCTTTCGTCCTCTCAGAGGTGGAGGGGGAGGGCTATGTCCAGCGCCGAGAAGGTCGACTGTGGCTGACCTTGGCGGGCCAGTCCCTCTTCCGCTCCGATTCCGATCAGCCCCAGATTTTCGAGGTCGAGGCGGTGCGTGAAAACGTCGGCTTCGATCTGATTTCGTTTGCTCCAGAACCGAAACGTTATTTGGAGGATTTCGAGTTTTGCCTCCCCGAACTGGCTGTCCGCCCCGAGATCGCAAGCTCTGCAACCCAGCACATTCCGGGCACCTTTCGCCGCTTTTACCCCGAGATCCAGGCACGTCGCGAACGCAAGCGCGACGACAAGAAGTCACTCTATTCGGTCGACAACGTTTCGGCCGGTGATCGCTTTCCAGCGACGGTCCGCATTTCAGTCAAGTCGACCGGCATGCGTCCCCATGCCGGCGAGCCGGACCTATCGGACTGGCGCAGCGAGCCTGAGCTCGAGGATCGCCCCAACACCGTCGATGCTGCGTCGGCGTTCGTCGATCGCCTCGTCACAACCCGCCACAGCGCAGATGGCGAGGCCTATGCCGTGTTGTTGGAACTGGCGCCCGAGTTCTTAAAAGAATTTACCCGTCGCGACGGCTTGAACGTCGAGCGCTACTACCGTGAGGCCTTCAGCCGCGCCGGCGAGGTTCGCTCCGATCGCCCCACATTGCCGATTGTTGGTGCCTTGCTGGGAGAGAAGAACCTTCGCAGGGCAATGGAAGTCGTGTCCTACGGTCTGCGTAAAGAGGCCAAGCCTGCGAGTTTTCTATGGCTCGCGCCGATGATGCACCATTGGGGCGCAACTCAGCTTTTGCCGGAGTTCCTCAAACTTCTGAAGGCGCAACTCCGGCAAAAGCAAACCGACCCATCCGCTCCGCCAGCCATGGCCGTGGGCTTGGCCACGGGCCGCCCCGAGAGCCATCTCGAACGGGCCTTCGACGCCCTCGCCGTAAGCGACGTGCCGCGCTTTCCGAGAATCCTCGAGGTCCTGCTCGTTCCGGGTGTCATGGCGAGCGTGACGGTCCACGCGCCGATCGGATCGCAAACGGGTCTGCCGGTACCGCTCGGCTTCATCAGTTTCGATCCGCGCGTCGTGGGTCGCACCCAGGCATATATGGCCGAACGCGTCGGTCCGATGCTTCGGAATAAGCCCTTCGAGACCGCCGTGATGGAGACCCTGCTCTCCACCGGAGCCGACGATGCCGAAGGTGTCCCTGAAGCCGCAAACGAAGTCGACCAAGGCGCCTGAGCCGGCGCACGACGCTATCTCCGGCTCAAGTCGGAATATCCCTGACCTACACCTGAGACTTTGCTCCACTCGGCGCTAGTGTCCGAACCTTGAGAGGACGGACATGAAGCGAGCGAGATTTACCGAAGAGCAGATCATGGGGATCCTTCGGGAGAACGAGGCAGGGGCCAAGGCGGGCGAGCTGACCCGCAAGCATGCCTTGCAATCCACGGCAGGGACTCCGCCGGAAGCGACACTCGATCTCGCCCCCTGTCCAGGGAGGGTGATGAGTGGTCGCTCACCCCCTCAAACCGACAACTCCTGTCGATCGCAATATAGGGTTCCCGATTCACGCCCTTGCGATGGGTTCTTCATCGCTACCGACGCAGCCCCCGGTGAGCGGACGCCATCAGCGTCTGCTAAGGGCGGGAAGTGGTCATCGCCTGAAAGAAAGTATGTCTGAGCGCGAGGTCACGGATAGGTTCAGCCCAGCGCATTGCCGCCGA
Source organism: Caulobacter sp. 602-2 (assembly GCF_011043625.1). GTDB lineage: Bacteria > Pseudomonadota > Alphaproteobacteria > Caulobacterales > Caulobacteraceae > Caulobacter. The sequence goes on along the minus strand of NZ_JAAKGT010000002.1, from coordinate 429,547 downwards.
AATTGGCGCAGCGCCGCGTCGCGCGTCCACTGTCAGCCCCCGTCACGACGAGGCGACTCCATGAATCGCTTGCGCTCAATGTAACCAGCCCCTAGGCGTTCCGGCTTGGTTCTGATTCAATGTCCGCCGTTGAGTCTAAATACGCTGGAGTTCAGCTCGCATGCGGAACGAAATTACATTCGTCGATTTGTTCTGCGGTGCCGGCGGGTTCACAGAGGGCATTCTTCTTGCCGGTGGGGCTGAACGCCGGTTCAAGCTTCTCGCCGCAAGCGACATTCACGAGAACGCCCATCATACGCACACGGGACGATTTTCCGGCCAACTCGGCCTGGATTATGAATTTATCACGAGTGATATTCGAGACGCTGATTTTCTTGATAGGCTAACCCAATCAGTCGGCGACGAGAGTGTTGATCTCGTTGTCGGGGGGCCTCCATGCCAAGGTTTCTCCCTGTTTGGCGCGCGAGAGAAAGATGATCCGCGAAATGATCTTTTTCGGCACTACCTAAAGGTCATTGCCGCGCTCCGGCCAAAGTATTTCGTGATGGAAAACGTTCCTGGATTGGCAATGATGTACGGCGGCGAAACCGTCCGTGAAATGTATCGGGCTGTTAGCGAGATGAAGGGCGTCAAGTATCATCTTGAAGGTCCTATAAAAGTGAATGCTTCAGAGTTCGGCGTGCCCCAGATGCGCGAGCGCCTGCTTTTCATCGGTTCGCGCGAGGATATGCCTGTACTCGATCAAGTTCCTGCCGTGATGGATCGAAGCTGGACCGCACGGGAGGCTCTCGATGATCTCAGCTTCCTGCGATCCTGGGATGAGGTGAGCGGGTATCATGAAAGCCACCCAGCTACGAACCGCTACCAAACGGAGAGCCGCCGCGGCCGCCTGTTTGAAATGTATGGCATCGAGCGGCCTAGTGCGTGCCTTGTTGGCCACGAAGCCTCCCGCCACACCCCCGACGTGATTGCGCGCTTCGCTATGATGGAGCCGGGCCGAGGCTTTGATTCAATCCCCAGAGGGCTCTGGGAGGGGCATCTTCAGTCATCTAAGAAATGGTGCGTGAGGCTTGATCCTGACCGGCCGGCCTACACGGTGACAACCCTGCCCGATGACTTCGTACACTATCGTCAGCATCGCATCCTGACGGCACGCGAATGGGCGCGGCTGCAAAGCTTCGATGATACGTTCGAGTTCTCAGGCCCTCGTGCCACTGGCGGCGGCGGCAAGGGAAACAAGAAGCGGACCGGAGCCCTTCCTCAATATACCCAGATTGGTAACGCGGTGCCGCCTTTGTTGGCTCGCGGTATTGGTGCAGCTATCCTAAGCGCAATCGAATCAAGTGTGCCGATCCGGAAGCGCGCCGCGAATGATATTCTTCGGAAAATACATTGAACAATTCCGGGGCGAATCTACGCCAGAGAAACTAGAGCTTGCCGAGCTTCTCGCTGCAACTCGGCTGAAATATAATATTCACGATGGTGGCAATCCAATCGCTGCGTTCGTCGCGTTCGTGGATCAGTATAACTGGCTTGGGCAGAGAGAGAACAAAGCCCGATTTGGCATCAGCGACAATCTTGCCCGCAACCTACCTGGGGCGATGCTGCAAGACTATTTGGTTCATCTCGCCATAAAGCTTTGCGAGCCGTATCCAAAGTTAGAGGTTTTCACCGAGGTAAAGGTTCCCTTCGGTCGATATCCGATTTGGCAGGGTGGAGAAGTAACTTGGGCTCAGCCATCGGAACGCTCCGACATCGCGGTCGGATATCGCGTCCGTGACGGTGAGTTCGTGTTTGATGAAGCTCCATGGCCTCGAAACGCGTACGAAAAACTACCTACTTCCGAGAGCGTCTTACCTATTGTTACGCTAAACTCGAAAATTAGAGTGTCTCAATCTGAATTCTTTGATTGGCACGGTCGCGAGCAACTCATGACCAAGGGGAACCCGCACTGCTTTTCCGTGCAGGTCGCCTTGCGAAAGGAGATGGATCTGAGCATTGTGGAAGCTGCTCAAGCGGGAGAGAAGTTCTTTCTTCTGGGTACTGGCGGAGAGCGCAATGTGCAGCCGAACCCCCTAGAGCTGACCCGGTTCGTAGACGCGTTCAATGATCACCTGGCCGATAAGATGCTGGTGACTTCGCCGCCCTGATCGAGGCCTTGTAAGGCAAGATAAAGCTACGGCGCCAACCCCATGGGTCGGCTGCCGTAAGTGATTGCCTGCACATCGTTTTTCGGCGCGGCGGTTTGGCGCCACGCCCTCGGACCTGGCGCCAGGTTGGCGCCATTCCCGAGCTAATCGGCTGATTTTCTTTGTTCTTTCCCGGCTTCGCCGGGGTGAGCCAGCCGTCGGGCGGCCCCTCAAGGGCGGCTAGCGCCGTCGCCTACGGCGATGGCCTTCGGCCACCCTTGACCGGCCACCCTTGACCGGCCGCCCGCCGCCCGGCTGGGGCTTGGCGTGCGGCTTAAGCCGCAATGAAAGCACGCTTTCGACCTGAGGGTAGGCTCCGACCTGTGGCCAGCCGCCAACGCTCCGGCTGAATTTTTTTCCAACCGGTAGGGTGTTGGCGTGCGGGAGGGGTCTTTACCCGGCGGACGAATGGCTCCGCGCGTCAGTGCGAACCTATGCCACCTAAAATCAAGACCGCGCCCACGGGCGCAGCTACTGCCCAAGCGATCGAGACCGAGGCCTCTCCAACCAAGACCAGAAGGCCCTACAAGCGCCGACCGGTGGTCATGTATCCCGAGCCGGTGTGGACCGAGTGGGAAGATCCCGACGACTTCGCAGAGGCCTTCCAGCTCCATGTCGAGCGACACGGGGAGAACGTCTACCGGCTGCACAAGGCGATCACCGCCCAGGGCTTCAAGATCGATCCCCAGACCCTCTACACGTGGAAGCGCGGCGACAAGGAGCCGCGCAGCGCCACGGGCCTTCGCGTGCTCAAGGCGATCGAGCGGCGCTATCGCCTGCCCGATGGCTACTTCTCTTCGAAGCTCGCTCACTCTGGGCGGATGATCACCGGCGGCGGGCTGGAAAAGCTCTCCGTAGTCGAGCGCCGGCGCCTGGCTTGGCACCTGCCCGACAACTTCGACCTGCTCCCCAGGGCCAAGCGCGCGGAGATCCTGGCCTGGGTGAGGACGGTGATTATCTCCGGCGCCACCGACTATCGCCGCTACCACGCCAACGCGGTCCTCCATCGCTTCTCGTTCCGGTTCTCGGAAGGCGCCTCGCCGCTGCCATTCCCCAAGCCCCGGCCGCTTGAGGAGCGCCTGGCCGACGAAGGCGCGCCAGAGGTTGGCAGGCCCGTGCAGACCGAGCGGGCGCCGATCATCCTCGATACAGAAGCCCGCGACCTGCGGCTCTTCAAGACCGCGACCCTGACGACCGGCGGCCGGGGCCGTAATGGCGTATGGAACGACGAGACCGCCAATCAGAAGATGGAGCACCTGGGGCTCCTCTTCGGGGCGCTGGCGGCCTGCCCAGAGGGCGAGGTTCGAGGCTACGGCGCGCCAGTCCGCTGCATGACCTTCGCGGTCCTGCTCTTCCCGGCTGTCTGGGACTGGTATCTGCGCTGGAGGGAGATCAAGCGCGGGTTCTTCACACGGTGGGAAAGCGAAATGCTCACCGTTGTCGCCGGCCTCACGCGCCAGGGCACGGGGTGGCTTCGCCAGTCGCCGCACCTGGCCGGCTACCTGCGACCCATCGCCGGCCTGATCACTCCGGCCGACATCGTGGCGGCGACCGAGGATTGGGATGGTGTGTGCGAGACCATCCACCGCCACGCCATCGTCAGGGCCAAGGAGGTCGATCGCGTGGCCCGCGTGCATCGCGACCCGTTCGAGCCGATCCTGACCATCCTGGAGGCCGATAGCCCGCTAGGCGAGTATCGCAAGATCTCCGAGGAGGTGCGCCGGCGCCGGCCCGATCGCCGCCGCTTCCCAGTCGCGGCCGCCGAGGCGACGCGGGGCTACCTGATGATCCGCATGGGGCTGCATCTGGGGCTTCGGCAAAAGAACCTGCGCCAGCTCCTCGTCGTGCCGCGCGGCCGCAGCCCGACGCCCGAGCGCCAGCTGGAAGCCCTCAAGAGGGGCGAGCTGCGATGGAGTGACCGGGACGGCGGATGGGAGGTCTTCGTGCCCGCCGTAGCCTTCAAGAACGCCGGATCGACCTTCTTCAGGAAGAGCCCGCTGCGCCTGATCCTGCCGGACCTGTCGGGCCTCTACGACGAGATAGACGTCTGGCTGCGGCTGGATCGGAAGGCCTTGCTGAAGACCCAGCCTGATCCGCGAACCTTCTTCGTCAAGACGGTGAAGAACAAGAGCAACAGCGGCGCCTACGAACAGCACAAGTTCTATGAGGCCTGGCGCTCGATCATCCAGCGCTATGGCATCTACAACCCCTACACGGGTCGAGGTGCGATCGAGGGGCTGCTACCGCACGGGCCGCACAATGTGCGCGACGTGCTGGCTACCCACGTCCTCAAGCAGACCGGCTCCTACGAGCAGGCCAGCTACGCCATCCAGGACACGCCCGACACCATCGCCGAGCACTACGGCCGGTTCTTGCCGCAGGATAAGGCCGCCCTGGTGGCGCAGGTCCTCAATCAGGTGTGGGGGAGCTGAGGTAGAGGTTTCGCGCCCCGCTTTAGGCTCTGGCGCGGAGGGCGGCGTTCGCGCCGCCCTTACTTTTTGAGGCGAACGCCCGCGCCACCGTTGGCATCGGCAACGACAAAGATGATGCCGCCTTCCTCAAGTACCTGTTGCACGCTGTCGAGAGTGCGTGAGTGCATATCGCCCTTACCTGACTCGTATCTTTGCACGGTCGACGGGGCGATCCCTGCGGCAGCGGCCAATTCTCGAACGCCCAAGCCGAGCGCAGTTCGAGCGAGCTTCATCTGCAAAGGGGTTATCATCGGCACAAAGATAGCGTCCGCGCGCACAGAGTGTTGATTTTATCGGTTCGCTGTGCGCATACTCGCGTACTACGAACTCAAACTCCACCGATCATAGCACTGATCGGACCGAGCGCCTGCGCCGGGAGCGCCCCCATGCCTAAAAACAAGGTCGATCGATCCCAGGTTTCCCGCCGCGCCGTGATCGGCGCCGCTGCCACGGCGCCAGCGCTGCCCGTCGGCGCTGTCGATTTCCTGCCAGGCGGCGACCCTGCCTTGGTGCGCTTCGGGACCTTCGTCGCGCTCGACCTTCGGATCTGCCGCCTCGTGAACCGTTGGGCGGATCTGGAAAGCGACGTCTTTCAGAACCACAACTGGCTCAATCTCACCGAGGAGCAGCAGCTTGCGCTTCCGCAGGGCCAGGAAATGGCCCGCATCGACGCCATGCTCCCTGACCTCTTCCGCCAGCGGCACGAGCTGACCGAAGCCTTGCCCAAGGTCGCCGCCGCCAACCCGACGGAGATCGCCGCCAAGGTGGCCGCAGCAGCGCGGTTGGTCGATCCGGAGGACAACGAACCGGCTCACCTGCTCCTGACCGGCGCCGTCCGTGATCTCGCCGCCATGCGCTGCCCGGACTGCAATCGTCCCCTCGTGTTGGAGGGCTGGATTGAATGGTCAGTGCGGGCCGGTAGGGACGGAAGTGCATGAACTAGCGGATGTGCATCCGTTCAGCCGCTGACCTGAGGAAGGGTCTCTAATGCCGCTCTCGGTGTATCTGACGTCGCACAAATGGCCCCAAAGGGGCGGAACTGCGGTCAATCGCGCTCTAACGGCGATTGAGGCAGTTCTGACTGGCGCGAAAGCTAAGCGCCCACATCGCTTGGAGCAAACGGTGATGGGCTCGGCATTTCCGACCGACTACAGGCTTGTGCATTCGTCCGCGCCGTCTCGCCGGACCTTTCGGCAGAGTATGGTTGTTGATGGTGATGGAACGACTGAGGCTGCTCGCTCCAGAAAGCTACCTCGGAAAGTTCATCGTAGTTTTCTGACGCCTAAGCAGTTGGAGAAACTACTCAAGGGCGCGCGGGCAGGGGGCTTTGAGCCAACCGAAATTGTAGTGGGGGCCAGAGGCGAGGTCCGTCTGCTGCTAGATCGCGACAAAGGCGCGCTTGTTGGACTTGCGACGAACGACTTCGATCTAGAATTCGGATGAAGAAGCGCCCGCCATATGTCAGCAAGTATGCTGATCGTCACGGCAAGGTCCGTTGGCGATTTCGTAAGAGGGGGCACGACGAAACCCAGACGACAGCGGTCTACGATACTCCCGGCTGGTGGTCGTGGTATTTTGCGGCTCTCAAGGGGCAACCGCGCCAGATTGGTAGCGATCGTACGAGCCCAGGGACATTCAATTCCCTGATCGTCGCCTACTATCAGTCATCCGGCTGGAAGCTCCTCCGATCGGCGACACAGACGGCCTACAGAGGTGAGATCGAGCGGTTCCGGAGCGCTCACGGCACCAAGCGGGTCAATGACCTTAAGAGCTCTCACATAGCGCGGATGATGGATCTCAAGGCTGACCAACCGGCGGCAGCGAACAACCTATTGCGCGTACTTCGGGTTCTCATGAGCTTCGCGCAATCGAGGGGGTGGAGGTCAGACAATCCGGCCGATGGCGTGAAAAAGCTGATCTATCGTTCCGATGGCTTTCACAGTTGGACAGATGGCGAGATCGCTCAATTTGAGAAGCGGTGGCCTGTCGGAACGCGAGAGCGCTTAGCTTTTGATCTGCTGCTCTACACAGGGCAGCGGAGTGCGGATGTTCGCACCATGACGCGTAGCCAGGTTGGGGGAAGCATAATCTGGCTGAAGCAGCAGAAGACTGACGAACGGTTGGAAATCCCGATACACCCTGCGCTCAGTGCGTCGCTTGATCGCTGTGGCGGCATCCATCCGAGTCTGATCACCACGCAGTATGGGGAGCCCTTTAGCGCGAAGGGCTTCGGGAACTGGATTTCCGCTGCGGCTGAGCGTGCCGGTCTACCCGCGGGCTGTAGCGCGCATGGCCTTCGGAAGGCAGCTGCCCGTCGCCTTGCTGAGGCAGGCTGCACACCTCACCAGATTGCAGCGATAACTGGCCACAAGTCGCTGAAGGAGATCGAGCGATACACGCGCGCAGTAGATCAGCGCATGAGCGCAGAGGCGGCAATGCGGAAGGTCCAAGAAGCCAGAAATGTCTAACCACCCACGCGAGTTAGACAAAAAATCGATCAACCATTTGAAAAATGTGAAGGATTTTCCGCCCGTGGCGGCCCGGGAGGGACTCGAACCCCCGACCTTCGCTTTAGGAAAGCGCTGCTCTATCCTGCTGAGCTACCGGGCCGCGTGCGCGGCGGAGAGGGTCCATAGCGCATGTTGCGCCGGGTGCGAAGCCTGACCGTCGCGGCGGCGCGGCGGATTGTCGCAAGGGTGCGGGGTGGAAACAGCTCAAGGCGCCGCTTCAAAGCCTTGATCTGGTTCGACTGTGCGTCGTCCGGAAGACTCTGTTAACCTTCCCGGCAACCGTGAGTAGATGCGTGCGTAATCACGCCTCTTGTTGTTGTCTTCCCCGCGCGTGCTAGGCTCGGGCCCCAGTGGATACGCGAGCGTCCTTTCGTATGTTGGATATGGCCGAGCACGACCTGTCGGACGGCGAAGACGATTCCGCCCTTCTGACCCTGGTCGAAACGATCGAGGAGCTCTCGGCCACCCGGACCATCGACGAGGTGGCCGCGGTGGTGCGCTCGTCCGCGCGCCGAATCTCGGGGGCCGACGGGGTGGCCTTCGTGCTGCGCGACAACGACTGCTGCTGGTACCTGGACGAGGACGCGATCGGCCCGCTGTGGAAGGGCAAGCGCTTCCCCCTGACCGCCTGCATCTCGGGCTGGTCGATGCTGAACCGCCAGACGGTGGTGATCCCCGACATCTACCAGGACGACCGCATTCCGCACGACGCCTACCGCCCGACCTTCGTCAAAAGCCTGGTGATGACCCCGGTGCGCACCCGCGACCCGATCGCGGCGCTGGGCGCCTATTGGGCCAATGAGCACACGCCGCCGCCGGAGATCGTGGCCAAGCTGCAGGTAATGGCCCGCGCCACCGCCGCGGCGCTGGAGAGCGGCCGGCTGCACGCCTCGCTGAACAAGGAGCTGGAGCGGCGCACCTTCCTGATGCGCGAGCTGGACCACCGGGTGAAGAACACCCTGGCCTCGGTGCAGTCGATCGCCAGCCAGACCCTGCGCACGGCCGCCTCGCCGCAGGCCTTCAACGAGTCTTTCGAATCGCGCCTGCTGGCCCTGTCGCAGGCCCACGAACTCCTGACCAAGCAGGCCTGGGGCAAGGCCCACCTGCGCGAGATCCTGGCCGCAGCCATGCGCCCGTTCGGCGGGCTGGAGGACGGCCGCTTCGTGGTCGAGGGGCCGCCGATCGAGATCACGCCCGAAGCGGCGGTGGCGGTGCACATGACCCTGCACGAACTGATCGTCAACGCCGCCAAGTACGGCGCGCTGTCGGCGCCGGCCGGGAAGGTCTTCGTCACCTGGCGCATCGAGGACGAGGGCGGGGCTCATCCCACTTTCGCCCTGGAATGGCGCGAGCGCGGCGGCCCGCTGGTGGCGCCGCCCGAGCCCAAGGACGAGGGTTTCGGCTCGCGGCTGATCCGGCGGGGCCTGTCGCGCGACCTGGGCGGCGCGGCCGTGCTGGACTTCGCGCCCGAGGGCCTGACCTTCACCTTCCGCGCGCCCCTGTCGCAAAGGCTGGCGGCGGCATGAGCGGGCGTCGGATCATGATCGTCGAGGACGAGGCGCTGGTGGCCATGATGGTCGAGGACCTGCTGACCGACCTCGGCTGCGAGGTCTCCGGCTCGTTCGGCGCCGTGGGCGAGGCCCTGGCCTATCTCGACGACGGCAAGTCGTCGCTGGACGGCGCGGTGCTCGACATCAACATCGGCGGCGAGATGGTGTTTCCGGTGGCCGAAGCCCTGCGGGCCAAGGGCGTGCCGTTCGTCTTCGCCACCGGCTACGGGGCCCTGCCGCGCAAGGGCTTCGAGGACGTCACCGTGCTGTCCAAGCCGATCAATTTCGGCCACCTGCGCGACGCCGTGCACGGGTTCGGCCAAGCTGCCTGACGGGCCGCGCGCCGGAAAATCATCGGGACGGCGTTAGTCCTGGCGACACGTCTCGCCGGAGCAGCCCCCGTGACCAAGACCCCCGCGTTCGGCCTCGTCGGCCTCGCCCTCGTCGCCGCCTTGGCCGCGGCGCCTGCCGGCGAGGCGGGGCCCTTGCGTGATCGCATGCGCGAGCGGATGGCCCAGCGCCTCCAGGACAGAAAGGCGGAGGAGGCGCGGCCGCTCGACCTGCAGGCCATCGCGCCGGGCGCCCGCAAGCTGGAGGTCCGCTACGGGGCCTCGGCCAAGCAGGCGATCGACGTCTATGTTCCGCCGGGCGCGCAGGGCGCGCCGGTGCTGGTCATGGTCCACGGCGGAGCCTGGAAGATCGGCGACAAGGCCAACAGCGGCTCGATCGAGAACAAGCTGAAGCACTGGCTGCCCAAGGGCTACGTGTTCGTCAGCGTCAACTATCGCCTGCTGCCCGAGGCCATGGCGGAAGGGCAGGCGCAGGACGTGGCGGCGGCGATGCGACTGGTCCAGGCGCGGGCCGGGGAGTGGGGCGGCGATCCCAAGCGGATCGTGCTGATGGGCCATTCGGCGGGGGCGCACCTGGCCGCCCTGCTGTCGGCCAGGCCCGACATGGTCGGCCGGCCGTGGGCCGGGACGGTGGTGCTCGATTCCGCCGCCATGAAGGTCTCCACCGTCATGGAGCGGCGTCACCCGGCCTTCTACGACGAGGCGTTCGGCGCCGATCCGGCCGGCTGGGCCAGGGTCTCGCCGATGGACCAGTGGACGCGCTCGGCCATGCCCATGCTGCTGGTCTGTTCCAGCCAGAGGCCCGACAAGCCGTGCGACGAGGCCAGGGCCTTCGCCGACCTGACGGCGCGGTCGGGGGTGACGACGCCGGTGCTGCCGCAGGCGCTGAGCCATGCCGACATCAACCGAACGCTGGGCCTGCCCGGCGCCTATACCCAGGCGGTCGACGCCTTCATCGGCGACGTCCTTAAGTAGCCGCGGGCCCCTCGGCTCGCGTTGACCTAAACCATGGTTGAGGTTTTAGAGGCTTCGTCGGTCAAGCGCTCCCACGGGGGAGCCGCGCCCCTGGAGCCGACGCCATGCCCCTTTCGCTGCAACGCCCGCGCTGGGTTCCCATCCTCGCCTGGCTGCTGGCCGGCTTCTTCGTGTTCGGGGCGATCGGCAATCTTCTGGCGCCGCCCGACATCGCCGCCAGCTACCGTCGCTGGGGCTATCCGGACTGGTTCCACGTCGTGACCGGCGTGCTGGAGCTGGCGGCGGCCGGGCTGCTGCTGCTTCGACGGACGCGGGCGGCGGGGGCCGCCCTGGCCGCGAGCGTGATGGGCGCGGCGGTGCTGACCGTGCTGCTGCACCGCGACCTTGGGCACCTGCCGCCGCCGCTGGTGGTGCTGGTGCTGTCGGGGCTGGTCGGCTGGGGCGCGCTGCGCGCTGGGCGGTCCTGAGGCCGGATCGGCGCCGAAGGTTCGGAAAGGTGTCGCTTGCGATGCAATCCGAACCCTTGCGGCAAGGCTTCGGCATGAGGGCGACACGCTTCGCCAGCCACAATAGGTAGCGCTAACCGCCTGCAACTTTCCCGCGCCGTGGCGGAAAGGACGCAGGCGGGAGTGGAAAACGGCGAGCCTTCCGAGGCGGGTTTGACTCGGGCGGGGCGGATGACTAATCGCTTTTGAGAATCATTATCGTTCTCGAAATGTGAGCCTCCCCGATGCCCCGTTCCCTGCGCGCCTTCCTCCTCGCCGCCGCCATGAGCCCGGCCGTTCTGGCCGGCATGGCCCATGCCGACGAGGCCCCGGCGGATGCGGCGGCGGACAGCAATGTGGACGGCGTGGTGGTGACCGGCGCTCGCGCCCGCTCGACCGGCGCGACCGGCCTGGATCTCAGCCTGCGCGAGACGCCGCAGTCGATGACCATCGTTGGCCAGCAGCAGATCCGCGACTTCGCCCTGACCAGCGTCACCGACCTGCTGGACCGCGTGGTGGGCATCAATGTCGAGCGGGTCGAGACCGACCGCACCTACTTCAACGCCCGCGGCTTCGACGTGACCAACTTCCAGGTCGACGGCGTGGGCCTGCCGCTGAACTGGGGCATCCAGTACGGCGAGATCGACACCATCCTGTTCGACCGCGTGGACGTGGTGCGCGGCGTCAACGGCCTGACCACCGGCGTCGGCAATCCCTCGGCCACGGTCAACTACATCCGCAAGCGCCCGATCGCCGGCTTCCAGGCCTCGGCTGCGGCCCAGTACGGTTCCTGGAACGACAAGCGCCTGGAGGCCGACGTCTCAGGCTCGCTGAACGCCTCGGGCACGCTGTCGGGCCGCCTGATCTACGCCAACCAGGACCGCGACTCGTATCTCGACCACTACAAGGTCAACCGGAACGTCTATTACGGCGTGCTGTCGTGGGACCTGACGCCGAAGCTGAACGTCACCGGCGGCTATTCGCAGCAGGACAACCTGGCCGACGGCGTGCTGTGGGGCGCCCTGCCGCTGAGCTTCTCGGACGGCACGCGCATTCCCTACAAGCGCTCGGCCAGCACCTCGGCCGACTGGACCTACTGGGACGTCAACGACAAGACCGCCTTCGTCGAGGCGACCTACCTGTTCGACAACGACTGGAGCGCCAAGGCCACCTACACCCACAAGGACGTCGAGCAGAACGCCAAGCTGCTGTACGCCTCGGGCTATCCGGACAAGACCACGGGCCTGGGCATCGGCGGCTTCGTCGGCCACTACCCGTCGGAGTCCAAGCAGGACCTGGCCGACGTGACCTTCAACGGTCCGGTCTCGCTGTTCGGCCGCAGCCACCAGCTGGTGTTCGGCGCCAGCTACGCCGAGCAGGCGCGCGAGGACTTCGCCTCGTCGGGCACCACCTATCCGGCCTATCCGTCGGTCTATGACTGGGGCAGCGTCGCCGAGCCGACCACCTATACCGACCTCTATTCGGCCGCCCAGATCAAGGACCGCCTGACCCGCGTGTTCGGCGCCGCACACCTGAACTTCACCGACCGCCTGAAGGGCGTGGTGGGCTTCAACGCCGTCGAGCAGAAGACCTCGGGCACGTCCTACGGCGTCGACCAGGGCCGCACGGTCTCCAAGACCAGCCCCTATGCGGGCCTGGTCTTCGACCTGACGCCGCACGTGTCGCTGTACGGCAGCTACACCGACATCTTCAATCCGCAGGCCGAGGTCGACGCCAGCAATCGCAAGCTCGACCCGGTGCAGGGCGAGAGCTTCGAGGCGGGCGTCAAGAGCGAGTGGTTCGGCGGCAAGCTCTACGCCAGCGCCGCGGTGTTCAAGGTCGAGCAGCAGAACCTGGCGACCGCCGCCGGCACGTTCGGCGCGGGCGATCCGGGCCCGGTGGGCTTCACCTACTACACCGGCGTCGACACCACCTCGAAGGGCTACGAACTGGAGATCAGCGGCATGGTCACCGACCGCTGGCAGGTCAGCGGCGGCTGGACCCAGCTGGAGCTCGAGGACAAGGACGGCAATGACGCCCGCACCTTCCTGCCGCGCAAGAGCCTGAAGGTTTCGACCACCTACAGCTTCCCCGAATGGCGCAACGCCAAGATCGGCGCGGCGCTGCGCTGGCAGGACGAGATCTCGGGCCTCGACACCTTCGTCGTCACCCAGAAGGCCTACGCCGTCGTCGACCTGATGGGCAGCACCGACCTGGCCGACAACGTCAAGGTCACGCTGAACATCAAGAACCTGTTCGACGAGACCTACCTCAACAGCGTGATGTGGGGGCAGGCCTACTACGCCGCCCCGCGCAACGCCTCGGTTCGTCTTGACTATCGCTTCTAAGAATCATTCTTAGAAATACCTTCCAGGAGCCGGCGCGACCGACCGCGCCGGCTCTGCTTGGTTCCGAGCAACCGGAGGCGGCCGAATGGACGCGCGCAATCTCGACACGCCCTACGCGCCGCCCGCCGCGCAGCCGGTGCGAAAGGCCGCTGGCGCGGCCAAGGCCGTCCGTGCGGCCGTGCGGCCGACCCTGACCTTCATCCACCGCTGGGTGGGTCTGATCATGGCCGGCTTCCTGTTCATCTCCGGCGTGACCGGCGCGGTGATCTCGTGGGACCACGAGCTGGACGACGTGCTCAACCCGCACCTGATGCACGCCAGGTCGGACGGTCCGGCGCTGCCGACGCTGGACATCGTCAAGGCGGTCGAGGCGCGCGATCCCCGGGTGATCGTTTCCTATTTTCCGCTGGTCGCCGAGCCGGGCGAGACGCTGGCCATCGGCGTCGACGCCCGCCAGGATCCCAAGACCGGCAAGCACTACGAGCTGGGCTACAACCAGGTGTTCATCGACCCGGCGACGGGCGTCGAGCAGGGGCGGCGTGAGTGGGGCGCAGTCTGGCCGATCAAGACCGAGACCTTCGTCTCGTTCCTCTATGTGCTGCACTACACCCTGCACATTCCCGAGTTCTGGGGCATCGACCGCTGGGGCATCTGGCTGCTGGGCGTGATCGCCGTCCTGTGGACGCTGGACTGCTTCGTCGGCTTCTACCTGACCCTGCCGGCCAGCGGGACGAACGGACGCAAGCCGGCCAAGAGCTTCTGGAGCCGCTGGAAGCCGGCCTGGCAGATCAAGACCAAGGCCAGCGCCTACCGCATCAACTTCGACATCCACCGGGCGTTTGGTCTGTGGCTGTGGGGCGTGCTGTTCGTGGTGGCCTTCACGGCCTTCTCGCTGAACCTCTACAGCGAGGTGTTCTATCCGGTGATGTCGAAGATCTCGAAGGTCTCGCCGACGCCGTTCGACACCCGCGTGCCCACCAGCCACGACAACCCGATCCTGCCCAAGCAGACCTACGAGACGATCATCGCCAAGGCGCGGGCCGATGCGCAGGCGCGCGGCTTCACCGCCCCGGTCGGCGGGGCCTTCTATTCGGCCCACTACGGCATCTACGGCGTGGCCTTCCACAAGGTGGGCGACGATCACGGGGCCGGCGGCGTGGGTCCGCCCTACCTCTACTACGACGGCGCCGACGGCCGTTACCTGGGCGAGCGCCTGCCCTGGAAGGGCACGGCGGCCGACATCTTCGTCCAGGCGCAGTTCCCGCTGCACTCGGGTCGGATCCTGGGCGTTCCCGGCCGCATCCTGATCTCGCTGACGGGCCTGGTGGTCGCCGCGCTCAGCGTCACCGGCGTGGTCATCTGGCTGAAGAAGCGCCGGGCCCGGGTGCTGCGGAAGAAGCCGGGCTAGGGACGGCTCCCGAACAGCCTTGGCCGGCCAGCCAGGCGGCGGCCGCCGCCTCGGCCTGGTCCGGAGGGACGGTCTCGTCGGGGATCAGGGGTCCATCATGGACGTGGCCGGTGCGGTCCTCGATGAGAGCCGTTGTCAGGGCCAGCACCGCGCCGTCGGGCAGGGGCATGCCGGTGTTGGCGGTGGTGAAGCCCGCGCTGGGCTGGCCGAAGGTGCGCGTGGCGGGGCGGCCCGCGAAGGCGATGGCCACGTCCTCGCCGGCGCTGCCGGTGCGGGGGCCGAAGAGTACGGCGACGGGCGCATCCTGATTGCGCAGGGGCCGGCCGGGGTCGGGATCGACCATCCAGGGCCTGGCCGCGGACGTCGGCGCGACGAACCGGCCGTGCGGTCCGGGCCCGAGCAGGGGCGAAAGGCCCCAGACGCCGCCGTACATGTCGCCGCCGGTGTGGCCGCGCAGGTCTATCATCCAGCCGCAGGCGCCGGCGGCTTCGGCCGTGCGCAGGATGTCGCGGATCGCCGCCTGGTAGGGCTTTCGCCCGTCGGGACCCCGGCTGTGCAGACGGGGCAGGGCGATCACGGCGACGCCGCCGGCCATCCGCGCGGTGGGCAGCGGCTGGGCGGTCGCGACGGGCGCGCCGCCGGGAGCCTGCGCGGCGGGCGGCGGCCTCAGGAAAGTGTGGCGCTCGCCCAGCGCGTTGATCGTCGAGCGGATGGCGGCATAGGTCTGGGCGGGCCGGGTCGCGCCGGCCGTCGCCGCGTAGGCGCGGGCCCTCAAGGCCGGCCAGTCGGCCTTGGCGCTGTTGAGATGGTGCTGCTGCATAAGGTCCAGAGCGCGGTCGAGATAGGCCTTGGCCTCGCCCGTCGGGACCGGATCGGCCGGCCCGAGGTCCTCAAGGCGGGCGTCGTCGATGCGCACGTCGCCGGCCGTCCGCAGCACCAGGCCGGCGCGGGCGCCCCGGGCGTCGGCGGGCACATAGGCCTCGACCGAGACGCGGGACCAACCGCGGGAGGTCGCAACGCGGTCGATGGAGTTGTCGACCGTGGTCGGCTGCCCTTCCGGACCGTCGACCGCCAGCCACAGCCCCGCTGCGCCGCTGGTCTCGCCGTTGCGCAGCATCGCCGAGAAGCGGATGCGATGGCCGCGAAGACCCTCGAGGTTCAGGGCCTGCAGGATCGTCCCCTGAGGCGGCGGGCCCTGGTCGTCGACGCCGGCCTCGCGCCACAGCCGGCCCGAGGTCGGACCCGTGGCGGGCGCCTCGCTGCTGGTCTCGAACCGGAAGCCGGCCTGGCGCACGACGTCGGGAACGAACCAGCCCGCCGGCGGTGCGCCGTCGTCGCCGGATTCGAAGCCGGGATTGCGCAACAGCGGGGCGGAGGGCTCCGCCGCCGACAGGCTCATGGCCGCCGTGATCGCGATCAGCACCGCCTTGGCCATCGTCGCCTCCCCCCCTTTTCCGTCCAGGGCAGGGGAGCTCAACCTTGGGGCGCGACTGTGGCGCTTGTCAGCAGCTTGTGTGGCCGCTGCGGGTCCAGGCGGCCGAGGCCTGCGCGATCTGGCGCAGCACGGCCAGGTCGATGTCGGCCAGGCGCTTGACGTAGACGCAGGCGACGCTGCTGCGGTGCTTGCCGAGCCTGGCCAGCAGGGCCTCGCGTTCGGGAAAGTCGGAGGCGAAGTACAGCACCAGCTCGGTCTTGCGCGGCGAGAAGCCCAGCAGGGGCCAGTCCATCGGCTTGGCGCCGCCGGTCGAGTAGGAGCCGAAGCCGACGATCGACGGCCCCCACATCACCGCCGGCGCGCCGGCGATCTCGGCCAGCAGGTCGCGGACGACCGCCGCGTCGGCCTGGCGAACGGGCGGCGAGGCGGCGAGGAAGTCGTCGACGCTGGCGGTCGTGGGACGGGTCTTGGGCTCTGCGGCCATGGCGGGGCTCCGGTGAGCGGGCCAGAGTGGTTGTGATCGGGGCCGGCGCCAAGATCGGCGGCGGCGGCGATTGAGACGGCTGGTCGAAAGTCGCCACGGCCGGATAGCGCTAAAAGAGAGCAGGGCCGCAGCTTGGCCACGGGGGTGACGAATGCCGCAGGGCGTTCAGCAGGATCGTCTGCCGCATCTGGCCGCGCGCATCGGCGCCGACTACGCCGACAGTTTCGCCGCCTGCCGCGAGCTGCTGGCGATGATGTTCGAGCTGGATGCGCCGTCGCCCGAGGGCCGCGTCGGCTACGCCATGGACTTCGACCTCTATGACTATGGGCCCATCAAGCTGGGCGTATCTCGCGGTCCGGCGTCGGTCATGGTCCGGACGCCCCAGCTCATCGCGCGGACGGGCGTCGATCAGTTTCACGTCCAATACTATCGGCGGCATGGCTTCGTCCTGACCCTGGACGGCGCCGACCAGGAGGTTCGGCCGGGCGACATCTGTATGCTCGACCTGTCCCGCCCGGCCGCCTTGCGCACCGAGGGGATCGACAATCTTTCCGCCATCGTCGCGCGGGACCTGCTGTCGCCGCTGCTGGCGGACGTCGGCGACGTCCATGGGCTGGTTCTTCGCCGTGACAGCGAGGCCGGCGTCGCCATTCGTGAGCACCTGGACGAGATGTGGCTCCGTGGTCCCGAGCTGACGGTGGAGCAAGGTCTGGCGTGGAGCCGCTCCACCGCGGCCCTGCTGGCCGGCGTCGTGCGGGCCAACACCCAGAGCCGAGCGGCGACCCGCGCCGAGCTGCGCAGGAGCCAGTTCCGCGCCATCCGCCGACGCATCGACCGGGACCTCGGCGATCCGGCCCTTGGTCCGGCCGCGCTCGCCGGCCAGTTCTACGTGACCCGTCCGACACTCTACCGGATGTTCGAGCCCTATGGCGGCGTCGGGCGGTACATTCTGGGGCGGCGGCTGACCGGCGTGTTTCGCGACCTGTCGGATCCGTCCCTTGTACGCGAGCCGATCGCCGCGGTCCTTCGGCGCTGGGGCTTCGAAAACCACACCGCCGCCGGACGCGCCTTTCGCGCGGCGTTCGGCATGACGCCGTCCGCCTGCCGATCCCAGGCCCCGGCCGCTCGCACGACCGGCGCAGCCGCGACCTTCGATGTTCCGTCCGAGATGCCGGCGAACATCACGGCGTTCCAAGGCGGTCTGGCGTCGAACGCGTGAAAGCCCCGCCGGTGAGGACGGGCCCGCTCTCCGGATCAGGCGAAGTCTCGACCTGCACCTGTGGCGCATCGGTCGAGCGCAGGCGGCGCAGCAGCATCTGGGCCAGAAGGGGCGTCCCCCAAACGAAAAACGCCCCCGGCGGAACCGGGGGCGTCTTCGAAAACGTCGTAGGAGGAAGGAGGCCTTAGGCCGCCTTGACCAGCGACTTGGTCAGGATGCCGATGGCGGCTTCGCGGTCGATGCGCTCGATGGCGGCGACTTCGCGGGCCATGCGGTCCAGGGCCGATTCATAGAGCTGGCGCTCCGAATAGGACTGTTCCGGCTGGTTCTCGGCGCGGTGCAGGTCGCGGACCACTTCGGCGATCGAGACGAGGTCGCCCGAGTTGATCTTGGCTTCGTATTCCTGGGCGCGACGCGACCACATGGTGCGCTTCACGCGGGCGCGGCCCTTCAGGGTGGTGAGGGCCTGGCTGACGACGTCGCCTTCGGCCAGCGGACGCAGGCCGGCGACCTTGGCCTTCTTGGTCGGAACGCGCAGGGTCATCTTCTCGTGGTCGAAGGTGATGACGTAAACCTCGAGCGACATCCCGGCCACTTCTTGGGTCTCGATGCCCTGGATCGTCCCCACGCCGTGGGCGGGATAGACGACGTGATCGCCGACCGAGAATTCCAGACCGCTCTTGCTCATTCGTTCGTCCTCATAAAATTGGGCTTGCGCCCAAAACGCCGTTTCCAAACATCCCAAAAGGCGATAGCAACCCGACCGTCGGAGAGGCGGGGCCAAGTCGGATCAGGATTTGGAGTGTCTCTTAAGTCACCCTTCGCCTTCGATCGGGCGAGCCGTTGGAACGGCTGTCGTCTTCCACGAGACATGCAGGTGCGAGGCCGCACCCGTCACGTCGAGGGCGACAATAGCATAAAAATCAGCCTCATGAAAGGCTTGCGACCCCAACCTGGGGTATGGCGGCCCGAATCCGACCGCCAAACGCCGGATTTTGCGTGGATCAGGAGCCCTTGCCGGGCTTTTCGCTGAAGTACTTCTCGAACTTGCCGGTCTCGCGCTCGAAGTCGGCGCGGTCGGCCGGCGGCTCGCCCTTCACGGTGATGTTCGGCCAGACCTTGGCGTATTCGGAGTTGATCCGCAGCCACTTGCCGTCGGCGTCGTCCTCGGTGTCCGGCTTGATGGCGTCGACCGGGCATTCCGGCTCGCAGACGCCGCAGTCGATGCACTCGTCCGGATTGATCACGAGGGTGTTCTCGCCCTCGTAGAAGCAATCCACCGGGCACACCTCGACGCAGTCCATGAACTTGCAGCGGATGCAGGCGTCGGTGACGATGTAGGTCATCGGAACTTGGCGGCTTTCTCGGACGGACGTAACGCGGCCGCGTTTTCGGAGCGACGGCGCCGAATGTCAATGCGGCGCCGTGCGCGGCGCCCGCAGGATTTCTCATGGCGCCCGCAGGACGACAGGCAAAATCGTCGCCGATCGGCCCTGGGTCTGGTTTCCGACGATGCACAACGGCGTTCGTCGAAAGATACCTTTTCTTATGGAAGAGCGTTTCAGTGTGCGGTTGAGGACGCGTCCAAGAACAACGTCGGGAAGCCGACAGCAGAATGCTCTCCATGGCCCTGAAGCCCGCGCCGTCCATGGCGGCCGATGACATCCACGCGCAACTGCGGCTTCGAATGGCCTCGTTCGAGGCCTTCGTCGCGCACGCCCCGTTCGCCGCGGCCCTGATCGACCGCAGCGGCCGGCTGGTCGCCGTCAGCCCCGAGTGGCGCGACGAGGCGCTGACCCCCGATCTCCAGCCCGGCGAGGCCTTCGCCCGCTGCCTGATGAACCTGGAGGACGTCGAGAGCCTTGAGCGCTGCCTGGCCTCGGGCGAGGCGTTCTCGCGCTACCGCGCCCAGGTCAGCGACGGCGTGCAGCGCATCTGGCGCAGCGAGTTCGCCGCCTGCCGCAGCGACGAGGGCGTGATCTTCGCGGTCATGGTCACCGCGCGCGATGTCACCGGCTACGCCCAGACGGCGCTTCGGGCCGAGCGCAACGAGCAGCGGCTGAAGCTGGCGCTGGCGCTCGACGACCTGATGGTGCGCGAGGTCGATCTGAAGACCGGCGAGGTCTATGTCTCGGGCACCTGTCCCGAGCTCGAGAAGTGGTGCCTGTTCGACCGCGATCCGCTGGAGATCGTGCACGAGGACGACCGCGAGCGCATGGCCCAGATCATGCGCGCCCGCCGCGACGGCGAGGCGGCCGTGTTCGAGTTCCGGCTCAACCGCGACGACGGGGTCGAGACCTGGGTGCGTTCGGTCGGCAAGCGGTTCCTGGGCGCCGACGGCAAGCCCGAGCGGCTGGTCAACCTGTTCAAGGACATCACCGACCGTCGCCGCCAGACCGAAGCCGTCGAGAACCTGGCCTTCCGCGACCCGCTGACGGGCCTGCCCAACCGCGCCTACTTCCAGCGCAAGTTCCAGGAGGCGGTCGACGCTTCGGAGATGGTCGGCGAGATCTTCGGCCTGATCATGATCGACGTCGATCACTTCAAGGACATCAACGACACCCTGGGCCACGACGCCGGCGACGCCCTGCTGCGGCGCCTGGCCGACGTGCTGCGCCACGCCTTCCGCTCGGGCGACACGGTGGCCCGCCTGGGCGGCGACGAGTTCGCGGTGATCCTGCGCGGGCTGCACGGCGAGGGCGACATGCTGCGGCCGATCAAGTCGCTGCAGGACCTGCTGCGCCAGCCGATCCAGCACGGGGGGCGCAGCTTCTCGGTCAGCGCCAGCATCGGCGCGGCCCTGCACGGCGATCCCGACGCCGACCCGCACCACATCTTCAAGAACGCCGACATCGCGCTCTATCGGGCCAAGGACGAGGGGCGCAACCGCTCGATCCTGTTCGACCCGTCGATGCGTTCGGCCCTGGAGCAGCGGCTGGAGCTGCTGCGCGACGTGCGCGCGGCGATCGAGGCCGACGAGTTCATCCTCTACTACCAGCCGGTGATCGACCTGGAGAGCGGCTCGGTGGCCGGGTTCGAGGCGCTGATGCGCTGGGCCCACCCCGAGCAGGGCGTGCTGACGCCCGACCGCTTCATGGCCGCCTTCGAGGACCAGGACCTCTCCCTGAAGCTGGGCGAGGTGGCCTTCGAGACGGCGCTGAAGCAGATGCGCGACTGGCTGGACGCCGGGATCGAGTTCGGCCGGGTGGCGGTCAACATCTCGGCCGCCCAGTTCCGCTCTGGGCGCCTGGCCGAGGAGGTGCAGGAGCGCCTGGCCCGCTGGGGCGTGCCGTGCGACCGACTGACCATCGAGGTCACCGAGACGGTCTATATGGGCTGGGCCTCGGACGTGGTCAGCGACACGGTGCGCAAGCTGCACGCCGCCGGCGTGATGATCGCGCTCGACGACTTCGGCACCGGCTACGCCAGCCTGGCCAACCTGCGCCAGTTCCCGATCGACCGGCTGAAGATCGACAAGGGCTTCGTCCAGAACGCCGAGGACGCCGCCATCGTGAAGGCGGTGATCACGCTGGGCTCGTCCATGGGCATGAAGGTCGTCGCCGAGGGCGTCGAGGACCGCGAGCAGCTGGACGCCCTGGCCGCCTATGGCTGCGACCAGGTGCAGGGCTATCACTTCAGCCGCCCGATGCCGCCCGAACGGGTGCCGGGCTTCGTCGACGGGTTTTCGGCGGGATAGGCGTCAGGCCGCCGCCGGGGTTTCCAGCGGCGGTTCGGCCGGCGGCTCCCGCGGCGCTTCCGGCTGGGGCGCGGAGGCGTCGGCGGGCGGCGTCTCCGGCAGCAGCGCCCAGTGCAGGCGAAGGAAGGCCATGGTCAGGTCTCCCGGGTCATGGCGATCAGCCGGGCCTGCAGGTCTTGCGGGGTCTCGCTGCCGTGGTCGCCTTCATGCAGCACGCGGGCGAACCAGTAGCCGTCGGCGGCCAGGCGCACGACGCGCAGGCGCGGGTCGGAATCGGTGTCGGCGTGGCGCACGAGGCGCTCGTCGATCCAGCGGCCCCAGCGGTGGCGCAGCGCCGGGTCGGTGACCATCGAGATGGTCAGGGCCTGGCCGCTGAGCGCCTGGTCGCAGCATTCGAAGGTCGAGACCACATAGGCGCGGGTGAAGCAGCCGTGACCGCTGTCTTCGGCCATCAGCCGGTCCAGCGCCTCTTCCATCTGCTCCAGCATGAAGTCGAAGACGGCGTCGATCAGCACCTGCTTGTTGGCGAAGTGGTGGAACAGTCCGCCCTTGGTGACGCCGGCGCGTTCGGCCACCGCCTGGACGGTGATCCCGCCCAGGCCCTGCTCTTCGGCTAGGGCGACGGCGGCCTCCAGCAGGGCGCGGCGCACCTGCTCGGGCTGCTTGGGGCGATTGTAGGCGGTGACGTTCATCCGTGACCCAGGGTGCGCGAGAACAGTTGGGCGACGACCACGCCGCTGACGATCAGGCCGATGCCGATCATCGCCGGCAGGTCCAGCATCTGGCGGAAGAGCACGGCGCCGATCACCGCCGTCAGCACGATCCCGACGCCGCTCCAGACAGCGTAGGCGACCGCCAGCGGCATGTGCTTCAGCGCGATCGACAGCAGGAAGAAGGCCAGGGCGTAGAGCCCGGCCGTGGCCAGGCTGGGCAGCAGTTTCGTGAACTGCTCGGACTTCTGCAGGAAGGTGGTGCCGGCGACTTCGGCGGCGATGGCGCCGGCGAGCATGGCGTAGGCGGAAGCGGGGACGGACACGGAAGACCTCGGCTAGGGAGGTTTGTAAGATACCGTCTGGTTGGTTTGTTTTCAAGTGTGCAAGTGATCCTTCTCCCCTTGCGGGAGAAGGTGTCGACAAAGTCGACGGATGAGGGGTTTCTCAAATGAAGAACGCCGCGACAGCGGTCAGGCTGGCGCGGCGTTGAAGGTCTGTGCGACCCCTCACCCGACCTCCCTGCGGGAGGCCACCCTCTCCCGCAAGGGGAGAGGGATCATAGGGAGAGCAACCGCCGCACCACGAACTCCAGCATCTGCGGGGTCAGCGGGCGGCGGGTGGCCTGGTTGTTCATGGCCAGGCCGCTGAGGACGTCGATCACCAGGTCGGCGTCGGTGTCGGCGGCGATGTCGCCGCGGGCGATGGCGCGTTCGACGACCTGGCGGTTGTGGGCCCGGCGGCGCTGGAAGTCTTCCTGTCCGTTCTGGAACAATTCGGGCCGCACCCGGCTCTCGGCGATCAGGAAGCTCATGCACGGGCCGACGACGGGGTCGTTGTAGAGGTCGACCATCGCCTGGCCCAGAGCGACGAGGTCGCTGACCACGTCGCCGGTGTCGGGCAGGCTCTCGAACAGGAAGGCCTCGTTGAAGGCCTCGCCCACCGCCTGCATCGGCGTGGCCCAGCGGCGATAGAAGGTGGCGCGGGGGGCGCCGGCCTTGTCGCAGATCTTCTCCAGGGTCAGGCCCGACATGCCATGCTGGGCCAGCACCTCCAACGAGGCGCGCTTGAGGCGGCGCTCCACTTCGGGGTCGCGTGGCCGGCCAGGGCCACGGCGCTTGGCGGGCGGTTCGGAAAGGGTCTCGGGAGGCGGGCCGGGCTCGAAGTCCATGGGCGCACCCTAGAGCGCATTTGCGAACGATGGTCAAAAAAAGCGGCGCATCCGGGGAGGATGCGCCGCCGAGCCGCGCGGTACTGGGAAGGTTGTCCGCGCGAAGCGGGGATGGGGATCAGAACTTGCCGCGGATCCCGAGCATGATCTGACGGCCGGGCTGGTAGTAGGTGTAGGCGGCGCTGTCCCACTGGAACGGGCTGCGCTGAGCCTCCTCGGTGATGTTGATGACGTCGAGGCTGACGCGCGGCTGGGTCGGCAGGTTGTCGAACTGGTAGCTGGCCGACAGGTCCCATTGCCCGCGGGCGTCGGTGTTGATGGTGGCGACCGGGATGCCGTTCTGGCCCGGGCCCGACGAGATCTGGGCGTCGTTCCAGACGTAGGACAGGCGCACGGTGGCGCCGTGCTTCTCGTAGTAGCCGGTGACGTTGTAGGTCCACGGCGAGATGCCGACGGCCTGGGCCGGGGCGCCGTTGCCGCGCGCGTTTTGCTCGACGTGGGTGGCGTTGGCGGTGAAGCCGGCGCCGTCGAGCAGGAAGTCCAGCGGCTGCACCCAGGTGACTTCCTGGCCAAGGATGGTCAGCACGCCGTCGGCGTTGACCTGCTGCTGCACGGTGACCGTCGCCGCGTCGGGGCCGCCGCGGTTGTTGATGGCCTGCTGCTGCAGGTTGGTCAGCTGGTCGAAGGGCACGCCCAGCTGGCTGAACGGGATGGTGTTGGTCCCGTTGACGGTGAAGCCGGTCAGCTCCTTGCGGAACAGGGCCACGCCGATGTAGCCGGCGCCGCCGGTGTACCACTCGCCGCCGATGTCGAAGTTGTTGGACGTGTAGGGCTGCAGGTTCGGATTGCCCTGGTTGGCCTGCTGCGCGGAGGGGTCCGAGAAGGTGGTGCCCGGCAGCATGGCGCTGGGGTTGGGACGGGTGACGGTGCGCGAGGCCGAGGCGCGGACGATCAGGTCCTCGCGCAGGTTCCAGGCCACGTTGAACGACGGCAGCAGGCCGTCGTAGTTGGTGGTGCGCGACAGGAACGACAGCACGCCGTTGACCGTCTGCGGGCCCTCGATCGTCTGGTCGGTGGAGTAGTAGCGGGCGCCGAGGTTGAAGCGCAGGTCGCGGTCCAGCACCTGGGTCGCGCCGTTGACCTCGACATAGGCGCCGGTGGTCTTCTCGCGGATCAGGCCCGAGGCCGCGCCGGTGGCGGCGGCCGCCGAGAACGGGGCGCTGTCGAGGAAGGCCTGATAGTTGCTGTCGGCGAAGAACCGGTCCTTGTCGAGGGTGATGAAGCCCAGCGGACCCTGCTTGATGTAGCTGGCGAGGTTGGCCTGCGGGATGGCCGAGCCGGCGCGGCCGTCGCAGGCCGGGACCGGCGCGGGAACCGGGCTCTGCGGCGTCACCCCGCCGCCGCCGCAGGTGAAGGCCTGCCAGCGGGCGGAGTTGTCGAGCGCGGTGATGGTGCGGCCGACGTCGTCATAGGCGACGCCGAACTTGAAGTTGGCCCCCTTGTCGTCGCCCAGGGTCAGGTCGAAGTGGGCGCCCTTGGTCTGGGTCACGCGCTTTTCGGCCTGCACGTTGACGCGGCCGCCGGCCCACACCCAGCCCAGCGACGGGTCGTTGAGGTCCTTGTTGGCCTTGATCGACGGATAGTCGCCGCCGCCGTTGGCGTAGGTGACGTTCAGGCCCGAGTTCAGCGGGGTGTTGAACAGCACCGTCGGCGCCTCGCGGAAGAAGACGCTGCGGCTCCAGTTCACCTGGCCGTCCAGCTTGATCCAGTCGTTGGGGCGCCAGGTGAAGCCGGGATTGAGGTTCAGGACCTCGACGTCCTCCTCGTAGGGACGGTACTCGAGGAAGAACTGCGAATTGAGGAAGGTGCCTTCGGTGACCACGCCCTCGCCGTTCACCTTCACGCCCACCGGGACCATGAAGTTGGAGTTGCGCACGACCCAGTTCATGTCGATGCGCTCGAACGAGCGGCTGCCCTTGGAATAGAGGGTGTCGAAATAGACGTTCAGCTGGTCGTTGGGGCGCCACTCGGCCGACAGGACGTAGGAGTCGCGGTCGCGCTCGCCCGAGCTCCAGCTGTCGCGGCCCAGGCGCGGAAGCTGGGCGTCCGAAAGCTGCTGCAGGGTCGTGCCGGGGTTCAGCGAGGCCAGCAGGGCGTTGTCGATCGCCTGGCCCGGCGTCAGGCCGTTGGAGTTGACGCCAGCCGGCACGGTCGAGGCCCAGTTGAAGTTGTTGCCGCCGGTCACGTTGCAGCCCGTGCAGGTCATGTTGGCGTTCGACCAGCCGACGCTCTCGAAGCCGGTGGTGGTGCTTTTGGTGCGGGCGATGGCGACGCCGCCCAAGAGGCCGAAATCGCCGATCGGGGTCTCCCAGGTCTTGGAGGCGATCAGCGAGCCACGCGGGCTGATGTCGTCGGCCTGGTTGTTCTTGCCGGCCTGCAGCGAATAGATCAGCTGGCCGCCTCCCTTGTAGTCGAAGGGGCGGGCGCTGCGCATGTTGACCACGCCCGCGACGCCGCCCTCGACCATGCCGGCGGTCGGGGTCTTGTGCACGTCGAGCCGGGTGAAGAGCTCGGTGGGGAAGAGGTCGAGGTCGACCTCGCGGTTCTGGTTCTGGCTGTCGGTGCGGCCCGACGAGGCCACCGCGATCTGCGAACCGTTCAGCAGGATCTTGGTGAAGTTGGTGCCCAGGCCGCGGATCGTGACGTTCAGGCCCTCGCCGTTGATCTCGCGGGTCAGCTGCACGCCGGGGATGCGGTTGAGGGACTCGGCGATGTTGAGGTCGGGGAACTTGCCGATGTCCTCGGCGAAGACGGAGTCGGTGAAGGCGACGCTTTCGCGTTTGGCGTTGGTCGCGTCGGCCAGGCTCTTGCGATAGCCGGTGACGACGACTTCTTCGACGGCTTCGGGCTCGGCGGTCTGCGGCGCGGGTGCCGTCTGGGCCAGGGCGGGCAGGGCGACGAGCGCGGTGGTCAGGCAAGTGGCCCCGATCAGGACCTGGCGGATTCCGCGCGTGCGGTGGCTGGACGACATCTCTTCACTCCCCTGGCGCTTGTGGCTCTTGCGCTTTTCCTCACGACCGCCGCCGTCCGCCGTTGCGCGGCGATACGGGTGGTAGCGGTCACAGGAGTGAACGGCTACGAGGTAAGGCCTATCGTGTCAAGGTGGTCATACCTTTGCGATCGGTTAGGTCGGACAAGGTCAAGCTTGTCTCGACGGGGCGGGCCCAGACCACGTAGCGCATCGGGCCGCTGACCTTCGCGTCCAGCGGCCAGCAGGTGGCCAGGGCCAAGCCCCGTCCCGGAGCGCGGGGATCGACGCCCGACGCGTCCCAGCGCACGACCCTGGCGCCGGTCACCTCGAAGCGCGCGACCTTGCCGTCGGCGCGCTCGACCAGGATCGGGTCGCCCGGCTGGACCTTGGCCAGGACGGCGAAGTGGGTGTCGCGATGGGCGGCGTAGACGGCGGTTCCCCGGTCGCCGGCCTTGGGCGTGCCGGCCACGTGGCCGGGACCGAAGGCCAGGGCCTGGCCGCTGGCGCCGTCCAGGGCGATGACCCGCTCGCCCTGGCGCGGGAAGGCGATGCGCGCCGTCGGCCAGGTGTCGGCCCAGCGCCAGGGGCGCACCGGCGCGCCGCCCTGGCGAAGGCTCTGGTCGAAGGCCCGCTCCAAGAGCACCTGGGCCACGGCCGCCTTGGCGTGGATCCATAGGCCCTGGCCGCAGAGCACAAGGCCCAGGCTCCCGGCCGCCAGGGCCGGAAGCAGGAAGGGGAGCCGCCGACGGGCGGCTCCCACGATCATCGCCAGCCGGCTCACGCCGCGGTCCTTCGCCGGCCCAGGGCCCAGCCGCCGGCCCCCAGGACCAGGGCGAGGGCCATCAGGCCAAGGCCCGCCAGGATCAGCATCGGCGCGTCGGTGGCCGTCTGCGGCAGGTCCAACTGCGCGATCTGCTGCTCGGGATCGGCCGGGGCGTCGCCGGTTCCGGTCGAGGCCTTGCGGTTGAACAGGGCGTCGAAGTCCCAGCCGGCCGGCAGGTTCAGCGGCAGGTCGCTGCGCAGCAGCGGGGCGCTGGCCGGGCGGGCGGGGGTCTTGTCGACCGCCACCAGGCTGGTCTGGCTGGTCACCAGGCCATGGTCGAGGCCCAGCTTCAGAACCCGCGCGTCGGCCTCGTCCTCGGTGATCTGCGCCAGGGTGCGGGCGACCTCGGCGTCGGTGATCTTGCGGCGGGCCCACAGCTTGGAGATCCCCTTGCCGGCTTCGGCGTCGCGCAGGCGCACGCGGGTCTCCCAGGGGCGGCCGTCGATGAAGCCGCCGATCGTCACGACGCCGTCCAGGTCGTCGACGCGCGCGGCCAGGGTGACCGGCTCGCCGCGATAGAGGTCGGGCAGCACGGCGGGGGCGGCGTCCGAACCCGTGCCCTCGAAGCGGGCGACGAGATTGGTGGCCACCGGGCTTTCCAGCTTGT
The DNA here is from genome assembly GCF_011043625.1 of Caulobacter sp. 602-2. GTDB lineage: Bacteria > Pseudomonadota > Alphaproteobacteria > Caulobacterales > Caulobacteraceae > Caulobacter. The sequence continues at coordinate 402,084 of NZ_JAAKGT010000002.1, read as the reverse complement.
CGAACAGGGTGCGCATGGCCGTCTCGACCTCGTCGGTCGATCCGATGTGGGTGAAGGTCCCGCGGCCCAGTTCGGCGGCGCGGCCCATCAGGTAGGTGTTGGGGGCCGAGCCGATCCCGACCATGAACACCTTCGAGCGGCCGCGGCCAGCGGTGATGGCGTCGAACAGGCCCTGTTCGTCGCTGATCGCGCCGTCGGTCATGAACACCACCTGGCGCACGCGGCTGTCGGCGCGCCCATTCTCGTCGCGCAGAGCGGCGGCCATGGCCGGGACCATCTCGGTGCCGCCGGTGGCTTCCAGGCCCGAGACGAACTTGCGGGCCTTGGCCAGATTGGCCGTGTCGGCGGCGACGCTGCCCTCGAACAGCACGGTCAGGGTGTCGTCGAAGCGCACGACGTTGAAGCGGTCGGCGGGCTTGAGGTTGGAAAGGCCGTACAGCAGGCCGGCCTTGGCCTGGCGCATCGACTCCCCGCCCATCGAGCCGGAATTGTCGATGACGAAGATGATGTCGCGGGCCGGCGGCGGCGCGGCGCGGGCGGCGATCGGCGGGGTGACCTGGGCCAGCACGTAGTGGGCGCCGGCGACCTTCTCGCGGAACATGGCGACGCCGGGCGCGGCCATCGGCACGGGCTTCCAGGTGAGGACGAAGTCGCGGTCGGCCGGAGCCTGGCCCTTGGCCAGGGTGATGACCTTGCCGCCCTTCTCGTCGCGGACGTCGACGGCGTGGCTGGCGCTGGTCACCGCGCCCAGCGGGAAGCCGGCGCGCAGATGCACGGTCACGGTGACGGGATTGATCGCGCCGGCGACCTTGGGGTCGACGATCGTGGCGCGGCTTTCGGGGCTCGGCGCGGTTCCGGGCGAGGCGTAGCGCGGGGCGACGACCAGCGGCAGGCGCAGCGAATATTCGCCGGCCGAGACGGCGACGGGGGCCTGGTATTCGATCTGCACCAGCACCGTCTCGCCGGGCGCGACGTTGGCCACGGCGTTGGTGAACATGTTGGGGCGGTTCTGCTCGACCAGGGCCGCCTTCTTTCCCTGCGCCTTGGCGGCGTCATAGATGGCCTGGGCCTCGGCGCGCTTCTTGATCTCGCCGACGATGACGTTCTTGCCGACCACCATCTTCAGGGTGTCGACCGCGCCGTCCTGCGGCAGCGGATAGACATAGACGGCCTCGACCCAGTGGCTGGTGTCGTTGCGGAAGGCCTGGGTGACGCGGCCGCGCACGGTCAGGCCGCTGACCGTCATGTCGATGTCGGTTCCCAGGCGCACGGCCTCGACCACTTGGTCGCCGCCCTTGGCGCGCATGATCAGGCCGCCCGCCCGCTCGGCGGCGCGGCCGGTTCCGGCCAGCGCCACGAGCAGCAGCAGCCCCAGGGCGAAGGCTTCGCAGAGGATGGCGAACCAGCGGCGGGGGCGGGCGCCGGAGGCGACGCGGGGCTTGGGCGCGCCGACGTCATGAGCGGACATGGAAGGATCTCCTTGGGGCTCGAAAGCAGGTGATCTTCCTTGTGGTCACAGGCCGGCGCCGTCGCGAGCGGCGGGATTTGCATTCTTCGTGAGGGATCCGTGCAGCTTGTCCGCAGGCAGGCTTGCCGCGCCCGGTTCGGCGCCGCAGTGTGCGGAAATGTGCGGATTCGTGAGGCCTTCCCGATGACCCTGGCGCCGGAAGCCGAGCTGCCCGACGAGCAGAGCCTGGCCATCGCCGCCAGCGTGCGCGAGGCCCTGGCGCGTCGCCGGATGTCGCGCCAGCAACTGGCCGATCGGGCCCGGATCAGCATCTCGACCCTGGAAAAGGCCCTCAGCGGCCGCCGGCCGTTCACCCTGGCCACCACCATCCGGCTGGAGGAGGCGCTGGAGCAGCCGCTACGCGCGCCCGTCCGGCAGGCTCCGGCCGCCGTCGCGGGCCTGGCGCCCGAGGCGCTGGGCGCCTATTCGCGGCCGGCCGTGACTTGGCTGGAGGGCGAGTACCTGACCTTGCGGCCGTCGTTCGAGGATCCGGCCGCCGTCTACGCCTATCGCACCGAGATCGTCTGGGACGAGAGCGCCTCAAGCCTCGTCTTCCGCGAGGCCGCGCGGCAGGACGCAGAATTCACCCAGCGGGGCGCGGTGTCGCTGTCGAACCAGTCGGGCCACACCTACCTGATCACCAACGAGCAGGGGCAGTTTCGGCTGATCATTCTGGGCCGGCCGGCGATCGGCGGCGAGATGTACGGCATGCTGACCACCCTGCAGGTGGGGCAGGGCAGCCACCTGACGCCCGCGGCCGCGCCCATCGCCTTCGTGCCGCTGCGCCGGGTGGCGCAGCCCGCCTTTGGCCGCGTCGGGCCGGAGGCGGCCGCCTATGGCGACTATCGCGCGGCCCTGGCCCGGGTCACCGACAAGGGCTTCGCACGGTTCTTCGCGGGGTAGAGGGCAGGGGGCGGGCGCGCTCCCCGCACGCTCGTCATCCCGGAAAGCCCGCAGGGCTTATCCGGGACCCAGGGCGGATCAAGTTCCAGAAATTCGACCGTTTTTGCACCGCGCATCCCCGCGAAGGCGGGGATCCAAGCTGCATTTCAGGAAAGTGCGAGGTCGCGGGAGATCCGCAGGCGCCGCTTGGGTCCCGGCTTCGCGGGTAGGGACGGATTTTTGGGGGGCGTGGGGGGGTCTACGCCGCCTGCGCCCTCGCCACCCGGTCCGCGACGAACGTCATGTGATCCGGCATGCTGTCGGCCGAGCGGGCGATGACCGCGCGGATCTCGTTCATGCGCGCGCGAAGCAGATCCTCGCTCATGACGTCGGCCATCGGGTCCCAGCCCTTGGGCGTGAGCCCCTGGCCGACCATGACGGCGAACCAGGAGGTGTCGTTGAACAGCTCCTCGTTCTCGCGGAAGATCCGGCCGTGGCTCTCGAAGACGGCGATCTTGTCGGCCAGGTAGTCGGGGATCGGCATCTCGCGCAGATAGTCCCAGTAGGGCGTGTCCGAGCGCTGCGTGGCCTTGTAGTGCAGGATCAGAAAGTCGCGGATCTTCTCGTACTCGAAGGTCATCACCCGGTTGTAGCGGTCGATGTCGGGCTGCTGGAAACGCCGGTCGGGGAACATGGCCAGCAGGCGCGAGATCCCCACCTGGATCAGGTGGATGCTCTGGCTTTCCAGCGGCTCCATGAAGCCCGCCGACAGGCCGATGGCCACGACGTTCTTGTTCCAGCTCTTCTTGCGGCGGCCGGCCTTGAACTTCAGCGTCCAGGGCGTGGCCAGGGCCTCGCCGTCGAGATTGGCCAGCAGGTAGGCCGTGGCCTCGTCCTCGCTGATGTGCTCGCTGGAGAAGGCGTAGCCGTTGCCGATGCGATGCTGCAGCGGGATGCGCCATTGCCAGCCGGCCGGGCGCGCGGTGGCGCGGGTCACCGGATCGGTCGAGCCGCCCGAGGCGCAAGGCACGGCCACGGCGCGGTCGTTGAGCAGCCAGTGCGACCAGTCCTCGAAGCCGCTTTTCATAGCGCCCTCGATCAAGAGGCCGCGGAAGCCCGAGCAGTCGATGAAGAGGTCGCCCTCGACGACCGTCCGGTTCTCCAGGGTCACCGACTGCACGAAGCCGTCGGTTCCGCGCAAGGTCACGTCGACGATCCTGCCCTCGATGCGGCGCACGCTGCGGGCTTCGGCGTAGTCGCGCAGGAAGCGGGCGTAGAGGCCGGCGTCGAAGTGGAAGGCGTAGGCGATGTCGCCCAGCGGCGAGTTTTTCTGGCCCGTGGGGCGCTGGAACTTCGCCTGCGCGGCGGCCAGCGACTGCAGGGAGTATTCCGAAAGATCGGCCGCCTCGCCCATGGCCTGGTAGCGCAGCCAGTAGGCGTGGAACGACACCCCCTCCATGTCGACGCCGTAGGGGCCGAACGGGTGGTGGTAGGTGTGGCCGATCTGCTTCCAGTCGCGGAACTCGATAGCCAGCTTGTAGGTGGCCTTGGTGCGGCGCAGGAAGTCGTCCTCGTCTAGGCCCAGCATGCGGTTGAACATGTTGATCTGGGGGATGGTCGACTCGCCGACCCCGACGGTGCCGATGGCCTCGCTCTCGATCACCGTCACCTTGGTGACGCCGTCCTTGAGGAAGCGGCCGAGAGCGGCGGCGGTCATCCAGCCGGCGGTGCCGCCGCCGACGATGACGACATGGCGGATGCGGTCGTTGGTCACGCGGCGACTCCTTGCTGGGCGCCGCAGTAGCGGGCGACGAATTCGGCGTGGCTGGGCATGGCCTCGGCGGTGCGGCCGATCAGGCCCGACAGGTGGGAAAGGCGCTGACGCACCTGGTCGCCCGGCAGGCTGTCGACCAGCGGATCCCATTCCTCCGGAACGATCCCCTGACCCAGCAGCACGGCCAGCCAGTTGGGTTCGTGGAAGAGGTCGTACTCGGACGGGAACCAGCGGCCGCGATGGGCGAACAACTCCATGCGCCGGGCCAGGCTGTCGGGCACGGTCATGGTCGACAGGTAGCGCCAGTAGTCGGTGTCGTCGCGGCGGGTGGCGTGGAAGTGCAGGATCACGAAGTCGCGGATGCGGTCGACCTGCTCGGCGGTCAGGCGGTTGTATTCGTCGATCTCCAGCGGATCGACGCCGCCGCCCGGGAACAGGGCCAGCAGCTTGGTGATGCCGGCCTGGATCATGTGGATGCTGGTGCTTTCCAGCGGTTCGATGAAGCCCGCCGACAGGCCGATGGAGCAGACGTTCTTCTCCCAGGCGCGTTCGCGGCGGCCGGGCGTGAAGCGCAGGAAGTTCGGCTCGTCGGTCGGGGCCCCGTCGAGGTTGGCCAGCAGGGTGTCCAGCGCGCGGTCGTCGTCGACGTGATGGCTGGAATAGACGTAGCCGTTGCCGATGCGGTGCTGCAGCGGGATGCGCCACTGCCAGCCGCCTTCGCGGGCGGTGGCGCGGGTGAACGGGGTGAGGCCGTCGCCGCCCAGTTCGCAGCCGATGGCCACGGCGCGGTTGTTGGGCAGCCAGCGGCTCCAGTCCTGGTAGGGGACCTTGAGGGCCTGGCCGATGACGAGGCCGCGAAAGCCCGTGCAGTCGACGAAGAAGTCGCCCTCGACGCGGCGGCCGTCCTCCAGCACCACGGCCTCGACGAAGCCGGTCTCGGCGTTCTGGGCGACCTGGCCGATGCGGCCTTCGATACGGACGACGCCGCGCTGCTCGGAAAAGCCGCGCAGGAAGCGGGCGTAGAGGCCGGCGTCGAAGTGATAGGCGTAGCGCAGGCTCGACATCACCTTGGACGGGTCGGGGTCGGGCAGGGCGAAGCGCCAGCGGCGGGCGGCCGCCTCGGTGAGGTTGTAGTCGCCGATCGGACCGGCCGAGGCGGCGAACTTGCGCCACACCTGGTGGAACTTGATGCCCTCCAGGTCGAGGCCGAAGGTCCCGAACGGGTGGTGGTACATCTCGCCGATCGCGCCCCAGTCGACGAACTCGATGCCCAGCTTGAAGCTGGCCTTGGTGGCGCGCATGAACTCGCGCTCGTCCAGGCCGAGCATGGTGTTGAAGGTCAGGATCGGCGGGATGGTGGCCTCGCCGACGCCGACCGTGCCGATGGCCTCGGATTCGACGAGGGTGATCTTCAGGCCCTGGGCGCTGAGCGTCTTGGCGAGCGCCGCCGCCGTCATCCAGCCGGCCGTGCCGCCGCCCACGACGACGACGGACCTTACGCGTTGGTCTGACATGATACGCTTTCCCGCCCCAGAAGATCTTATGTCCGCACGGCTTTGAGCGCCGTTTCAAGCGGGTTGTAAATTGACTGCGCTGTCCGTCTTTGTCACGTTTTCCGCGGACGAAAAATCGTCCGGGCGTCTTTCTTTCTAGAAAAGTCGTTCAAAAACAAAGTGATGAATGGTGTCGCGACTGGCGTTACGGGGTTATTTCAACGCCCTTGACGTGGTCGACCTTTGCCATATCATCAGACCAATAATGGTCTCGACATATGACCAATGGTAGCGCTACCGCGTTACCGAGACTGGGGAGGAATAACAGAATGAGCTCCGTCAACGGAGCGTCCGCGACGCGTGGGCGCCAGACTCTCGGCGACAACCTGAAATTCGGCCTGAAGTGCGGGGCGTCGGCCCTGGCGATCAGCCTGGTGTTCGGGGCGTCGGCCCTGGCCCAGACCGCCGCGGCCAGCGGCAAGACCACCGAGGACACGGTCGACGAGGTGGTCGTCACCAGCATCCGCCAGAGCCTCAAGAGCAGCCAGCAGCTGAAGCAGTCGTCCGAGATCATCGGCGACTCGATCACCGCCGAGGACATCGGGGCCCTGCCGGACCGTTCGGTGACCGAAGCCCTGCAGCGCGTGCCCGGCGTGTCGATCAACCGCTTCGCCGCCGGCGTCGACCCCGACCACTTCTCGACCGAAGGCTCGGGCGTGGTGGTCCGCGGCCTGAACTTCGTGCGTTCGGAACTGAACGGCCGCGACACCTTCACCGCCAACAACGGCCGCATCCTCAGCTTCGCCGACGTTCCGTCCGAGCTGATGGGCGGCGTCGACGTGTTCAAGAGCCCCTCGGCCGACATGATCGAGGGCGGCATCTCGGGCACGGTGAACCTGCGCACCCGCCTGCCGTTCGACAGCAACAAGCGCATCCTGTCGATGTCGGCCGAGGCCAGCTACGGCGACATGGTCAAGGAATGGAAGCCGACCTATTCGTTCCTCTACAGCGACCGCTTCGACACCAATTTCGGCGAGGTCGGCATCCTGGCCAGCTTCGTGAACTCGCAGCTGGCCAGCCGCAGCGACGCCATCCAGGTGTCGAACTTCGGCTGCCGCACCAACCTGGGCGTCTCGAGCGCCGACTGCGGCAATGGCTCGAAGGGCGTGTGGTTCCCGCGCGGCGCGGCGTTCCGCTCGACCACCAACGACCGTGAGCGCCAGGGCCAGGCCGGGGCGATCCAGTGGAAGAGCACCGACGGCACGATGCAGGCCTCGCTGCAGTACCTGCGCTCGAAGTCGACCGTGAAGTGGACCGAGCACGCGGTCGAGATCGCCACCGACAACGTGGCCGGCAACGGCGACTCGCGCCCGGCCGACGGCACCACCTTCTCGTTCGACGAGGACGGCGTGTTCACCAACGGCGTCATCACCGGCGCCACCGGCTGGCGCGCCGACCAGAACGGTTCGGACCCCCGCACGCCGATCAACGGCCTGCAGTCCAACAACGTCCGCCGCGACGAGAACACGACCAACATCACCACCGACTACGGCTTCAACTTCAAGTGGACGCCGAACGACCACTGGGGCGTGCTGTTCGACGTCCAGCACGTGGACTCGACCGTCGATGCGATCAGCATGGGCATGTGGGGTTCGACGTTCCAGAACGCCGCGATCACCCTCAATGGCAGCGACCTGCCGGACGTGAAGTTCACCGCGCCGTCGAGCGGCACGACGGTGTCGAACTGCACGCCGTTCAACAACAACTGCCCGTCCTACGCCCGCGGGTCCCACGCCAGCCTCAGCGACCCGTACAACAACTTCTGGCGCTCGGCGATGGACCACATCGAGCAGTCGGAAGGCACCGAGGACGCGGTCAAGATCGACGTCGAATACAAGTTCGGGGGCGACAGCTGGCTGGACTCGATCAAGGGCGGCGCCCGCTGGTCCGAGCGCGACCAGACCACCCGCTTCTCGGCCTACAACTGGGGCGTGGTCAGCGAGATCTGGGGCAGCGGCGGCCCGGTGTGGATGGACGACCCCATCAACGGCAACCCCACGACCGCCGGCGGCGCCAACAGCACGCGCTTCGTCGAGGCCTACGCCTTCAACAACTTCCTGCGCGGCAAGACCGGCGTGCCGACGGGCTCGGACCCGCGCCTGTTCTTCTCGCAGAACCTGGTCGACAACTACGGCTCGGTCTCGCAGTTCCTGTTGTCGGTCGGCGACGAGTGGCGTGACCGCACGGTGCTCGACGCGCAGACCGGCCAGAGGTGCCCGCAGAACTGGGTGCCGCTGGCGCAGCGCTGCGGCGTCACCGCCGGCACGCCGTTCCGTCCGCAGGAGATCAACCCGGTCAACGAGGTGACCCAGGCGGCCTATCTGATGGCCCGCTTCAAGGGCGAGGCTGGCGACTACAAGATCAGCGGCAATGTCGGCCTGCGCTACACCAAGACCGATCGCGAGGCGACCGGCTACCTGGCCTTCCCGATCTCGACCAGCCTGGCCACCGACGCCGACTGCACCAAGGCCTTCACCGACTGGCAGGCCCTGCCGGAGCCGAAGCCGGCGTTCACCCCGTCGTCGTTCTGTTCGCTGACGCCGCAGGTGCGGGCCGCCGCCCGGGCCTGGGCGAACGGCGCCCTGACGCCGAGCACGGTCAAGGCCTCGTTCGACTACTGGCTGCCCAGCCTGAACCTCAAGGTCATGGCGCCGCACGGCCTGCAGTATCGCCTGGGCCTGTCCAAGACGATCACGCCGCCCGACATCGGCCTGACCCGCAACTACTACAACCTGGCCCTCAACACGAACTTCGACGGCATCACCAACGGCCAGCCGTCGGGCAACGTCACCGTCGGCAATCCCTTCCTCAAGCCGACCCAGTCGACCAATGTCGACGTGTCGGTGGAGTGGTACTTCGACCAGGTCGGCTCGCTGACCTTCGCGGGCTTCTGGAAGGAGCTGAGCGATGTGGCCACCAACACCACGGCGCGCGTGCCCTTCACCAACAACGGGGCGACGTTCGACGTGCTGGTGACCACGCCGGGCAACTCCGACAAGAAGGCGACGGTCAAGGGCTTCGAGATCGGCTACCAGCAGTTCTACGACTTTCTGCCCAAGCCGCTGGACGGGTTCGGCATCAACGCCAACTACAGCTACATCGAAAGCAGCGGCGTGCCGCAGAGCACGCTGTCGGCGACCGACCCCGACGTCGCCGCTGGCCGCGTGACCACGGTCGACACCAGCAAGCTGCCGCTGCAGGGTCTGTCCAAGCACAACGTCAACTTCGCGGCGATCTACGAGAAGGGGCCGGTGTCGGCGCGCCTGGCCTACAACTGGCGCTCGGACTTCCTGCTCACCGTCCGTGACGTGATCGTGCCCTACGCCCCGATCATGAACGAGGCGACCGGCCAGCTGGACGGCTCGTTCTTCTACACCGTCAACCCGAAGATGAAGGTCGGGGTGCAGGCGGTGAACCTGCTGAACGAGACCACCCGCACGACCCAGGTGCTGAACAACAACCTGCTGAAGACCGGCAGGTCGTGGTTCATGAACGACCGGCGCTACACCTTCGTGCTCCGCGCCAGCTTCTAGTGACGCGTACCCGGGCGCGCGGCCATCGCTCTTCGCCGCGCGCCCGTTTCTCCTGCCGACTTTCATCCGCGCATCGTTGCTTCAGCGGTGCGCGGTTTCTTTGAGTGAGCCCCCGCATGATTGATCGTCGTCAGGCCCTGTTCGGCGCCGCGGCCGCCGCCCTTGCTTCCCCGGCCCTGGCCGAGAGCAAGGTCCCGCCGCTGAAGCATCTGGCCGCCCAGAAGGGGCTGGTGTTTGGCAGCGCGGTCGGCGCGGGGCCGCCGGGGTCGCTGACCGGCTCGTTCGAGGACGCCCGCTACCGCGCCATCCTGGCCGACGAATGCGGGGTGCTGGTCCCCGAGAACGAACTGAAGTGGTACGTGCTGCGGCCGGCGGAAAAGACCTTCGCCTTCGCGCGCGCCGACCGCATCGCCGCCTTCGCCGCCGAGCATGGCGCGGGGCTGCGCGGCCACACCCTGCTGTGGCACCATCCGCAGTGGTTCCCGGCCTGGCTGAAGGACTACGACTTCGGCCCCAAGCCCGCCGCCAGGGTCGAGGCCATGCTGGCCGAGCATATCGACAAGGTGTGCGCCCACTATCCGCAGATCTATTCCTGGGACGTGGTCAACGAGACCGTCGATCCCGCCGACGGCGCGCTGCGCCGCACGGTCTTCTCCGACGCCATGGGCGGGGGCGAGCCGGTGCTGGACGCCTCGTTCCACCTGGCCCGCAAGGCCGCGCCCAAGGCCCGCCTCGTCTACAACGACTACATGAGCTGGGAGGTCGGCAACGAGAAGCACCGCCACGGCGTGCTCAAGCTGTTGGAGGGCTTCCGCAAGCGCGACGTCCCCGTCGACGCGCTGGGGATCCAGAGCCATATCGGGGCCGAGAACGCCGACAGCTTCACCGGCTTTGGCCGACCGCAGGAAAAGGCATGGCGGGCCTTCGTCGATGAGGCCGTCGGCATGGGCTATGATCTGGCGCTCACCGAGTTCGACGTCCACGACAAGGGCCTGCCGGCCGACTTCGCGCAGCGCGACGCGGCCGTGGCGGCCTACGGCAAGGCCTATCTCGACCTGATGCTGAGCTATCGCCAGACCAAGGAGCTCCTGGCCTGGGGCATGGTCGACAAGTACTCGTGGCTGCAGAACCAGTGGCTGCGCCAGGACAAGGCTCCCAAGCGGCCGACGCTGTATGACGACGCCTATGCGCCAAAGCCGCTGCGTCAGGCGGTGGCCCAGGCCCTGCGCGACGCGCCGGCACGCTGAGGGGAGGGCGGTCGTGATGCTGCGTTTCGCTCTGGGCCCCGCCCTGACCCTGGCGCTGCTCGCCGGCGCCGCCGTGGCCGCGCCCCTGGCCCCCGGCACGGCCGCCTTCGACGACTTCACCTACAGCGGCCAGGATCCGACCGACGCGCCGCTCGCGCCCGGCGCCTACGCCAACCCCATACTCAAGGGCTTCTATCCCGACCCCAGCGTCACGCGAGTGGGGCAGGACTATTACCTGGTCAATTCGACCTTCGCCTGGTTCCCGGGCATCCCGGTGTTTCACAGCCGGGACCTGGTGAACTGGACCCAGATCGGCAACGCCATCGACCGTCCGGGGCAGCTGGACTTCAAGCGGCTGGCGATGTCGCGGGCGGTGTTCGCGCCGGCGATCACCGAGCACGCCGGCGTGTTCTACATCCTCAACACCTGCGTCGACTGCGGCGGCAATTTCCTGGTCACGGCCAGGGATCCCAAGGGCCCGTGGTCGGATCCGGTGTGGCTGCCGGAGATCGACGGCATCGACACCTCGCTGTTCTTCGATGACGACGGGCGGGCGTGGATCGTCAACAACGGCCCGCCGCAAGGTCCATCGCGCTATGACGGCCACCGGGCGATCTGGATCCAGGAGTACGACCCCAAGGCCGGCAAGATGGTCGGGCCGCGCTCGGTGCTGGTCGACGGGGGCGTGGATCCCGCCACCAAGCCGATCTGGATCGAGGGGCCGCACATCCTCAAGGTCGACGGCCGCTACTACCTGACCGCCGCTGAGGGCGGCACGGCCGAGGGCCACTCGCAGGTGGTGCTGCGGGCCGACAAGGCGACCGGGCCGTACACGCCCTATGCCGGCAATCCGATCCTGACCCAGCGCGACCTGCCGCGCGACCGGGCCCATCCGATCACTTCGGCGGGCCATGCCGACCTCGTGCAGACGCAAGGCGGCGATTGGTGGGCGACCTTCCTGGCGGTGCGGCCCTATGGCGATGACACCTACAACACCGGCCGCGAGACCTTCCTGCTGCCGGTGACGTGGCAGGACGGCTGGCCGGTGATCCTGCCGCCGAAGACCGCCATCCCCTACGCCGGGCCGCGGCCCAGGCTGCCGGCCGGAACCGCGCCGACGATCCCGACCACCGGCGCTTTCACCGTGCGCGAGACCTTCGACGGCAAGGCCTTGGGGCTCGACTGGATGACCATGCGCATTCCGGCCGGACGCTGGTGGGACCTGCAGGACGGGGCGCTGGTGCTGCGGGCGCGGCCCGATCGCCTGGGCGGGTTCGAGCAGCCGTCGATCTGGGCGCGCCGACAGCAGCACCTCAACGCGACCGCCGAGACGACGGTGCGGTTCACCCCGAAGGCCGCTGGCGACCGGGCCGGGATCGTGGCGCTGCAGAACGACGCCTTCTTCTACGCCCTGACCGTGGCCGGGGGCGCGGACGGACGGCCTGAGGTGCGGCTGGAGAAGCGGGCCGGCGAGAAGGATCCGGTCGACGGCGCGATCGTGGCCCGCGCGCCGCTGCCGGTCGCCGGGGGCGAGCCGGTGCGCCTGAAGATCACCGCCCGGGGCGGCCTCTATGACTTCGCCTACGCGACCGGCGACGGCGCCTGGCGGAACCTGGCCGGCGACCAGGACGGGACGATCCTGTCGACCAAGGTCGCCGGCGGTTTCGTCGGGACGATGCTGGGCCTCTATGCCCGGGCGGACGGGAAGTGAGACGCCGCGACCTGCTGGCGGGGACGGCCGCGATCCTGGCGAGCGGCGGGCCGGCCGCCGCCGGTGTCGCGGTCCTGACCGGCGAGCAGGCTCACGCGGCGATGCTGCGGCGGCTGGGGATCGGGGCGCTGCGGCCCGGGGTCGACGGCATGAACCCCGGCGCGGCCAACCCCGTGAACTACGACGAGGCGCGGGCCGGGCCGTTCAGCCTGCTGCCCGACCCCCTGGCCCTGCCGGACGGAACGCCCGTACGCGACGCCAAGACCTGGTGGGACGTGCGGCGGCCGCAGATCCTCGAGGCCTTCGCGCGTGAGATCCATGGCCGGGTTCCGCGCGGCCTGCCCGCGCCCGCCTGGCGGACGGTGAAGGAAGAGCGGGTCAGCTGGGGCGGGCGCACGGTGGTCGAGCGGCGCCTGGCCGGCGACGTCACGCGCCATGGCCGGAGCGTGGCCATCGACCTGCTGGTCGGCGCGCCGGAGGGGGCTGCGAAGGCTCCCGTGGTGATCGAACTGGGCTTTCCCGACGGGCCGCCCTGGCTGCGGGGACGCACGCCGCCGCTGGGTCCCGACTGGCGCGACGCTGTGATCGCGCGCGGCTGGGGCTACGCGATCTACGCCCCCACCAGCGTGCAGCCCGACGACCCGGGCAAGCTGCAGGACGGGATCATCGGCCTGGCCAATCGGGGGCGGCCGCGCGATCCGGAGGACTGGGGCGCTTTGCGGGCCTGGGCCTGGGGCGTCTCGCGGGTGCTGGACCTGCTGGAGGCCGATCCTGCGGTCGATGCGCGGCGCGCGGCGGTGGCGGGGATGTCGCGCTACGGCAAGGCCGCCCTGCTGGCCATGGCCTACGAGCCGCGCCTGGCGGCCGGCTACATCGCCTCGTCCGGCGAGGGCGGGGCCAAGCTGCATCGCCGCCGGCGCGGCGAGCAGGTCGAGAACCTGGCGGCCGTGGGCGAGCACCACTGGATGGCGGGGAACTTCCTGCGTTACGCCGGGCCGCTGACCGCCGACGACCTGCCGGTGGACGCCCACAGCCTGATCGCCCTGGTCGCGCCCCGGCCGCTGTTCATCGGAACCGGCGCCGACGCGACCGACGGCTGGGTCGATGCGCGCGGCATGTTCATGGCCGCGGCCGCCGCGAGCCCGGTCTACGAACTGCTGGGCGCAGGCGGGCTGGACCGCGCGGCCTTTCCGCCGCCGCTGACACTGACGGCGGGCGACCACCTGGTCTTCCGCCAGCATGCGGAGGGGCATACGCCCGCGCCTAACTGGCCGTATTTCCTGGAGTTTGCGGCGCGCGCCTTCAGGCGAGCGGCGTAAAGCGCGCGAGAACCGGCCACAGTTGAACGGCGGCGGCGAGGCCCAGCGAGCCGATCACCACCCACCCGACGAAGAGCGCGAACATCGGATGGCGCTGCCACCAATGCGCTCCGCTCAATGAGCCGCCAGTAGCCCTGGCCATGACGTTTCCTTCCCGACGAGCGAAGAACGGTCCAAGTAGAAAATGGCCGTTCTTCTTCTGGCTGAACACGAGCCCTCGGTTTTTAGTGTGCTCTCGTCCAGCCGAATGTCTATTCTGACATTTCGTCGCATAGATAACACGAGTCGCTCAAACATGCGCACCGCTCTCATCGCCCTGGGGTTGTCCGTCGCTCTGGCCGGTCCGGCCCTGGCCCAGACCCCGCCGACCCCGGCGCCGGCCCCCGACGTCACCGCCAACCCGGCCGCCGAGAACCTGGCCAAGTCGACCGCCTGGCTGGCCGCCAACGCCAAGCAGCCGGGCGTGATCACCCTGCCGTCGGGCCTGCAGTACAAGGTCGTGACCGCCGGCGCGAAGGACGCGCCCTCGCCCAAGGAAGGCGAGATCATCAAGGTCCACTACGAGGGCAAGCTGGTCGACGGCACGGTGTTCGACAGCTCGTTCGCGCGCGGCAAGCCGCTGATCGCGCCGCTGGGCGGCCTGGTGCCGGCCTGGATGGAGGCCCTGCCGAAGATGAAGGTGGGCGACGAATGGACGCTGTTCGTCCCGCCGTCGCTCGGTTACGGCGACCGCACCGCCGGCGAGATCCCGCCCAACAGCGTGATGATCTTCCGGGTCAAGCTGATCGACATGATGACGCTGGACTGAGGAAAGAACCTCCCCTCGTGGGGGAGGTGATCGCGAAGCGATCGGTGGGGGGGGGTGATTGCCGAGGCAGCCAAGCGCCGCAGCGGCTGAAAACGTCCCCCCACCGGCCCTCCGGCCCTTACTGCCTCGACTTCATCAGCGGCTGGATCTTGGTTCCGAAGTCGTCGATGCCCTGGACGAAGTCGTCGAAGGTCAGCAGCACGCCGCCGGTGCCGGGCACTTCGGCGATCTCGTCCAGCATGCGGGCGATGCTCTCATAGCTGCCCACCAGCGTGCCCATGTTGAGGTTCACCGCCGATTCCGGCGCGGCCAGCTGGGCGGTGTTGGTGGTGGCGCCCGCCGCGGCGTTGGGGGCGGCCTGGTTGGTCAGCCAGGCCAGGGCCTGCTGGTCGGCGCCGTCCCGGTATTTCTGCCACTTGGCCAGGGCCTTCTCGTCGGTTTCGTCGGCGATCACCATGAACAGGATGAACGAGGCCACGTCGCGGCCGGTCTTGGCGGCGGCCGCTTCCAGGCGCTTGTTGACCGAGGCGAAGGCGGTCGGGGTGTTGGTCCCCTTGCCCAGGGCGAAGCTGTAGTCGGCGTACTGCGCGGTGAAGGCCAGGCCCTCGTCCGACGAGCCGGCGCAGATCAGCTTGGTGTCCTTCGGGTGCGGGCTGACCCGGCAGTCGTCCATCGTGAAGTACTTGCCCTTGAAGTCCGAGACGCCGGTCTCCAGCAGGCCCTTCAGCACGGTCGCGTATTCGGCCAGGTAGTTGTAGCGGTCGGTGTAGTGGCCCTCGCCCGGCCACAGGCCCATCTGGCTGTACTCGGCCTTCTGCCAGCCGGTGACCAGGTTGATGCCGAAGCGGCCCGGGGCGATGGAGTCGATGGTCGAGGCCATGCGCGCGACGATCGCCGGCGGGATGGTCAGGGTGGCGACGGTGGCGAAGACCTTGATCTTCTCGGTGACGGCCGCCAGGCCCGCCATCAGGGTGAAGCTCTCGAGATTGTGCTCCCAGAACTCGGTCTTGCCGCCGAAGCCGCGCAGCTTGATCATCGAAAGCGCGAAATCGAGGCCGTAGTGCTCGGCCTTCTGGACGATGGTCTTGTTGAGCTCGAAGCTCGGCATGTACTGCGGCGCGGTCTCGGAGATGAGCCAGCCGTTGTTGCCGATGGGGATGAAGACGCCGACCTGCATGGTGTTAGTGCCCCTTTGAAGTGTGTTGTGGCTTGGCCAGGAAGGTGCTCCCCCTGTGGGGGAGCTGTCGGCCCCCGGGTCCGGCCGAGGGCCGGCCCGAGGATAAACTCCGCCGACTGAGGGGGTAAGCGCCGCGCCGCCCCCCTCCGGCCCTCCGGGCCACCTCCCCCAGAGGGGGAGGATCTATGTCGTGAACCCCGCTCATCCGTCCCCCTTCAGGAACTTCACCAGCGAGGCGTTGAACCCCTCGGGGTCGGTCACGCTCGAGGCGTGGCCGCCCCAGGGCAGCACGTCGAGCGTGGCGTCGGGCAGGCGCTGGGCCAGGCGATGGGCGCAGGTGACGGGCACCAGCATGTCGTCGGCCGTGGCGCTGACCAGCACCGGGTGGGTGATCCGCGGCAGGTGCTCGTCGATGTCGAAGGCCAGCAGCGCCCCGATGCGGGCCAGCATCACCGCCTTGGGCGGGAAGCCGGCCACGTGGTGCGGCTCCTCGGCGGCCAGGCGGTCGCTGTTTTCCGAGATCCAGGTCGCCGGATAGAGGAACAGGGCCTGGGCGTGGACGTAGGCGGCGGGGCCGGTGTCGTTGAGCAGATGCAGGCGGGTGTCGAAGCAGCGCCTGATATGCGGGTCGGGCCGAGACCAGCCGTTGACCACCACCAGCTTGCCCAGGCGGTCGGGGTGGGAGAGGGCGAGCGCCAGGCCCGCATTGCCGCCGGCCGCGTGGCCCACGACGTGGGCCTTGGCGATCCCCAGGGCGTCCATCACCCTGACCATGTCTTCGGCCATGTCGGCGACGCTGTAGGGCCGCTCCGCCGGCAGTTCGCGCACGCTGCGGCCCGTGCCGCGGTGGTCGTACAGCACCACCGGCCAGCGCTCGGTCAGAGCCGCCATCTGAGGGGCCCAGAAGGATCCCGAGCCGCCCAGGCCCGACGACATCAGCACGACCTCGCGGCCCGCGATGGGGCCGCCGTGCAGTTCGTAGTGCAGGCCGTCGACGGTTCCCGAAGTCACGGCGTCGATCACTTCTTGCCGATGTGGGCGACGGTGGCGATCTCGACCAGGAAGTCGGGCTTCACCAGGCCGCACTGGATGCAGTAGCGGGCCGGCTTGTCGCCCGGAAAGTACTCGGCATAGACCTTGTTGATGGTCTGGTAGTTGGCCCAGTCGGTCAGGAAGATGTGGTTCATGGTCACGTCGTCCATCGTGCCGCCGGCGGTCTCGATGACGGACTTGATGGTCTCCAGCACCTGCCGCGTCTGGCCCTCGGCGTCGCCGACATGGGCGACGTTGTTGTCCTTGTCGAAGGCCAGGGTGCCCGAGACGTAGACGATCCCGTCGGCCAGCGTGCCCGGCGAGAACGGGGCGATCGGCGTGCCCGTGCCGGGCGGGGTGATGACGGTCTTGGGCATCTCGTCCTCTGTCCTTCTGTAATTAAGTTCTTCATTCCGTCCGAAGGCGGAAAGCCTTGCGGGGAAAGCCGTCGAAACCTCTATTTCGGCGCCAGCTGCCCGAACGCGCCCTTGAAGTCGGCCACGGTCGACACCCAGCCGAAGAAGGTCTCGATGTTGTAGAGCGTGGCCTTCTGCACGAAGTCGGGGCCGGCCTGGTGGGTGGCGTCCTCCAGCACCGTGCCGAAATATTCGAGGAAGAAGCCGTCGCGCAGGGTCGACTCCACGCAGACGTTGGTGGCGATGCCGACGAAGACCAGGTTCTTGATGTTGCGGCTGCGCAGCACGCTGTCGAGCTGGCTGTTGAAGAAGCCGGAATAGCGGGTCTTGTGCAGGCAGATGTCGCCCGGCTGGGGCGCCAGTTCGTCGACCAGCTCGTAGTCCCACTGGCCGCGGGCAAGGAGCTTGCCTTGCAGCTCGGGCCTGGCGCGCATGGTCTTCAGCGCGTTCGATTTCCACCAGTTGGGCGAGCCGGGGCCGCCGGCTTCGACGTACTGGTCGTCCCAGCCGTTCTGGAAATAGATCACCTGCACGCCGGCCTCGCGGGCGGTTTCGAGCACGCCCTTGATCTGCTGGATGCAGGCGGCCGCGCCGCCGATGTCGAAACCGGCCAGGTCGAGATAGCCGCCCTTGGAGGCGTAGGCGTTCTGCATGTCGATGACGATGACGGCCGTGCGGGCCGGATCCAGCGGGATCGGCTCGGGCCGGGCCGGCAGCATGACGGAGTCGTCGGTTACGATCATGAACGCTCTTCCCTCAGGTGCGGCTCTGCGGCCTGCATCCTGAGCGTCATGGAAGATCAATCTACGCGGCGAGGCAATACGATCGATCCGACAGCGCCCCAGGATGGGTGCGGAGCGGATCGACCATCACGATGAGCGAGAGAACGTCGGTCAAGCGGCCGGGCGGCGTCCGGCGCGGGCGCGCGCGGCTGCTCGTTCAGGCGTCGGCGGCGGGGGCGTCTTCGCCCAAAGCTTGGGCGCCGGCCGTGCGGACCGTCAGCGTGCAGACGAGACCGGTGCCCAGATAGTCGAACTGGGCCTCGCCCTTCAGTTCGTTGCGCAGGCTGGCGGCGATCAGGCGCGAGCCGAAGCCCTTGCGGCTGGGCGGTCCCTTCAGCTTGGGGCCGCCGCTCTCGACCCAGCGCAGGGCCAGGCGGTGCGGATCCAGCGGATCGCGCCGCCAGGTGACCTCGACCCGGCCGGCGGGGGTCGACAGGCCGCCGTACTTCGAGGCGTTGGTCGCCAGTTCGTGGAACACCATCGACAGGGCCAGGGCCGCGCTGGGCGGCAGGGCGGCCGACGGACCCTCCATGCGGGCGCGGTCGCCGTAGGGCTCCAGCGTCTGGCGCAGCAGGTCGGCCAGGTCGGCGCTCTCCCACACCGTGCGGGTCAGAAGGTCGTGGGCGCGGGCCAGGGCGTAGAGCCGCTCGTTGAAGGCGTCGAAGCCGGGCGCGGGCTCGCCCTTGCCCAGGCTCTGCAGGGCCAGCGACTGGACCGTGGCCAGGGTGTTCTTCACCCGGTGGTTCAGCTCGTTGATCATCAGCTGCTGACGGCCTTGCGCGCGCTTTTCCTCGGCCTCGCGGGCGCGCAGCTGGCGTGAGGCCGCGTGCAGGGCCTCGCGCACCTCGCCGATCTCGCGCAGGCCGCCCGTGGTCTGGGCCGGCATGTCGCCGCCCGAGGCCATGAGCCGGGCGTCGGCGACCAGGGCCCGCACCTCGCCGGAGATCCCGCGCGAGAACAGCAGGGCCGCGCCGGCGCCGATGGCCAGCAGGGCCAGGCCCGCGACCACCAGCAGGGCCAGCGACGACAGGTTGGCGCGTTCGAGTTCGGTGCGCGGCACGCCGACGATGAAGCTCCATCCGTAGGTCGGCGAACGGCTGAAGGCCGACAGGGTGGGGGTGCCGTCGAGGGTGTAGGTCTCCAGAACGCCGTCGTTGTCCTTGGCCATGGCGTCCAGCATCGGCCGGCTGGCCGAGCGGCCCAGCATCTTGTCCTGGTCGCGCGAGCGGGCCACCAGGCGGGCGTCGCGGTCGACGATGCTGGCCGTCCAGCTCCGCGGCACGCCCTGGGCGGCGAACAGCGGCGCGAAGGCGGCGGGCGTCTGGATGTAGGCCAGGTCGTAGAGCTGACCGTCGACGATCACCGGCATGTCGATGGCCACGATCGGCTGCTTGGCCACCGCGCCGTAGGTGAGGTTGGACACGGTGGTGCGGCCCGAGCGGACGGCGGCCCAGCGTTCGGGCGGCAGGCCGGCGTTGCGCGGCGGGGTCTGGCCGGGCGGCAGGCGGGTGTTGACCACCTGGCCGCGGGGCGAGATCAGCACGATCCAGGCGTCCTTGGCGCGCACCGCGGCGCGGGCCTGGCGCTCGAAGCTCTCCAGGTCGCCGGCCGCCAGGGCCGGCGAGACCGACAGGGCCTGCAGCGTGCTCTGGCCCTGGGCCAGCTGACGGTCGACGGCCAGGCCCAGGGCGCGCGTGGTGGCGACCAACTGCTGCTCGTAGCGACCCTGGCTCTGGCCGTACTCGGCGCGGGCCAGCAGGGCCATGAAGACGATGGCCGGGGCGACCAGGCAAAGCGCCATGATCAACAGCCGCCTTCGGACGGTGGGCGGTCCTGCGGCGGCTGAGGCGGCGTCGACCTGGGTCATGTCTCTGGCCAAGCGCTGCCGGCTCCAAATTCGAAGTCGCAAGAGGAAAGGGCGCACAGGCTGGCTGGTCAAGCTCCCCGCGACATCCCGTCGCGGGTGGAGGCGGCTTCTTTAAGGCGGTGGCGCGGTCGAGGCGCGCAGGGCCAGTTCGAACGGCAGCAGGTGGTCGACGCGCGACAGCTTGCCGTCCTTGGCGGCGGCGGCGACCAGCAGGTCGACGGCCTGGGCGGCCATCTCGGCCACCGGCTGGCGGATCGTGGTCAGCGGCGGCAGGGACAGCCTGACGCTGGGGGTGTCGTCGAAGGTCGCCAGGGACAGGTCGTCCGGTATCGCCACGCCCAGCCGGCGGGCCACGTGCATGACCGCCAGGGCGGTCTCGTCGTTGCCGGCCAGGATGGCGGTGGGGCGGTCGGGGCGCGCCAGCAGGGCTTCGGCCGCCGCGACGCCGCCCTCGAAGGTGAAGTCGCCGGGCACGAGCAGGGTTTCGTCGACCGTCAGGCCGGCGGCGGCCAGCGCCCGCCGGTAGCCCTCCTCGCGGTCGCGGCTGGCCAGGAAGCGGGCGCTGCCGGTGACGAAGCCGACGCGGCGATGCCCCAGTTCGACCAGGTGCTCGGTCAGCTGGCGGGCGGCGGCCTGGTCGTCCATCCGCACCCGGGCGCCGGGGCCGGCCTGCGCCGAGCCCAGGCGCACGAACGGGACCTGGGCGCGCTTCAGCGCGTCCAGCACCGTCGGGTCCTCGCAGTTGGGCGGCGTCAGGATCACCCCGTCGGGCCGCAGCGAGGAGAGCACGTGACCGACCCGCCGGGCCAGCTGGTCGCTCTCCAGGTCGATCAGTTCGCACAGCAGGTGATAGCCGTGGACGTCGCAGCGGAGCATGGCCCCGTACTGCATGCGGTCGATCCAGTTGTTGCCCCGGTCGCTGCGCCAGTTCTCCAGGGTCAGCTTGCGGTCGTTGAAGGCGACGATCAGGAACGAGCGCGACCCGCCAAGGCGGCGGGCGGCGATGTTGGGAGCGTAGCCCAGCTGGTCGATGGCCGCCTGCACGCGCTCGCGCAGTTCCGGCGTGACGGTCGGCTCGTTGTTGACCACGCGCGAGACGGTCTTGACCGAGACCCGGGCCTTTTCGGCGACATGGACGATGGTGACGTTGCGCATCGGGCTCCCGCCGCCGGCTTTCGGCGCGGCGTTAGCGATAGCGCGCCCGCGGCGACCGAGTCGAGCCGGTTCCTGTCATGGGGGCGCAGTAAATCGTCCTGGAAGCGTAAGTAAGACATCGTTGTCAAAAATTATCGGTGCTCTCTGCTTCGGCGAAATCGCTTATGTCGGAATGGTTTGAGATCGATTTGTCCTCAAGTGGACAAATATAAGCGTGTTGACACGAAGTAAGACAACGTTGTCTCGTTGAGCGGTGAGGCGGTCGCAAGCAGACGACCCCGCGAGCGGGAGGCCAGATCCATGCGTGTGCGCATGGCCGGGCGCCGCCGCGCGCCGTCGGCCAGCCGCCGCCTCGAAACCCTACGCTGCTCCCGTGGCGTGTTCGGGCGCGGCGGCCTCTTTCCCCTTGGCCGCCGCGCTCCTTTTTCGATCGAGGCCGCCCGTGACGCCGTTCCGCCTTTCCGCCCTGGCCCTGCTGGCCGCCACCAGCCTGACCAGCCTCGCCGCCGCCGAGGTGCTGACCCCCGCCGGCAAGGCTGCGGCGAACGTCGCGGCCTGGCCCGTGGTCAAGAGCCCGGCCGCCCTGACCGACGCGGCGACCGAGGCCAGGATCACCGCGCTGATGGCCAGGATGTCGGTGCGCGAAAAGGTCGGCCAGACGATCCAGGCCGACATCGGCTCGATCCGCCCCGAGCAGTTGCGCGAATACCCGCTGGGCTCGATCCTGGCCGGCGGCAGCTCGGGCCCGAACAGCAACGACAAGGCCGGTCCCAAAGAGTGGGCGCAGTTCGTCGACCTGTTCCGCGCCGTGTCGCTGGAGACCCGCGACGGCCACGTGCCGATCCCGCTGATGTTCGGCATCGACGCCGTGCACGGCCACAACAACGTGGTCGGCGCCACGCTGTTTCCGCACAATGTGGGCCTGGGCGCGACCCGCGATCCCGACCTGATCGAGCGCATCGGCAAGGCGACGGCCGAAGAGGTGGCCGTGGCCGGCGGCGACTGGACCTTCGGGCCCACGGTGGCCGTGCCGCGCGACGACCGCTGGGGCCGGGCCTATGAGGGCTATGGCGAGGATCCGGAGATCGTCAAAAGCTACGCCGGCCGCATGACGCTGGGCCTGCAGGGCAAGCTGGCGCCCGGCAAGGCGCTGGAGGCCGGCCGCATCGCCGGCAGCGCCAAGCACTTTCTCGCGGACGGCGGCACGCTGAACGGCAAGGACCAGGGCGATGCGCCGGTGTCGGAGGCCGACCTCGTGCGCCTGCACGCCCAGGGCTATCCGCCCAGCATCGAGGCGGGCATCCTGACGGTGATGGCCTCGTTCTCCAGCTGGAACGGCGTCAAGCACACCGGCAACAAGACCCTGCTGACCAACGTGCTGAAGGAGCGCATGGGCTTCTCCGGCTTCGTGGTCGGCGACTGGAATGCCCACGGCCAGGTCGACGGCTGCTCGAATGTCTCGTGCCCGCAGGCGCTGAACGCGGGCCTCGACATGTACATGGCCCCCGACAGCTGGCAGGGCCTGTTCGACAATACCCTCAAGCAGGTCGAGAGCGGCGAGATCGGCATGGCGCGCCTCGACGACGCCGTGCGCCGGATTCTGCGGGTGAAGATCAAGTCGGGCCTGTTCGATCGCGTCGCCCCGCCGGTGCAGGGCCGCTACGAGCGGGTCGGCGCTCCGGATCACCGCGCCCTGGCCCGCGAGGCCGTGGCCAAGTCGCTGGTGCTGCTGAAGAACGACGGCGTGCTGCCGATCAGGGCCGGCGCCAAGGTGCTGGTGGCCGGCGACGCCGACGACATCGGCAAGGCGGCCGGCGGCTGGACCCTGTCGTGGCAGGGCACGGGCAACACCAACGCCGACTTCCCCGGCGCCCAGTCGATCTGGAGCGGCCTGAAGGAGGCGGTCGAGGCTTCGGGCGGCAAGGCGACCCTGTCCAAGGACGGCGCCTTCACCGACAAGCCGGACGTGGCCGTGGTGGTGTTCGGCGAGACGCCCTACGCCGAGTTCCAGGGCGACCTGCAGCATCTGGAATACCAGCCCGGCGACAAGACCGACCTGGCTCTGCTCAAGAAGCTGAAAGCCGCCGGCGTGCCGGTGGTGGCGGTGTTCCTGTCGGGCCGTCCGCTGTGGGTGAACCCCGAGATCAACGCCTCTGACGCCTTCGTCGCGGCCTGGCTGCCGGGCTCGGAGGGCGGCGGCGTCGCCGACGTGCTGGTGGCCGGCAAGGACGGCAAGTCCAGGCGCGACTTCACCGGCAAGCTGTCGTTCAGCTGGCCCAAGCGCGCCGACCAGGGGCCGCTGAACAAGGGCGATGCGGGCTATGATCCGCAGTTCGCCTACGGCTACGGCCTGTCCTACGCCAAGCCCGGCAAGGTGGCGAAATTGGGCGAGGTGTCGGGCGTGTCCGGCGCCAGCGTCAATGTCGACAAGTACTTCGTCTCGGGTCGCACGCCCGCGCCATGGCTGCTGTCGACCGCCGGCGGGGTGAAGCTGACGGCCATCGACGCCGCCGCCCAGGAAGACGCCCGCCTGGCGACCTGGACCGGTCCCGGCGCGCTGCTGGTCAACGGCCCGCCCGCGGATCTGTCCCGCCAGACCACCGGCGACCTGTCGATCGCCCTGACCTATCGCGTCGACGAACGGGCGCCGGGCCCGGTCGGCTTCTCGATCTCGTGCGGCGAGGGCTGCGCCGGCGGCGTGGACGTCACGAAGATCTTCGCCGAGGCGCCCGTGGGCGAGTGGCGCAAGACCCAGATCAAGCTGTCGTGCCTTAAGGCGGCGGGCGCCGACATGAGCCGCATCTCCTCGCCGGTGGTGCTGTCGGCGCAGGCCGGCTTCAAGCTGGCCTTCCGCGAGATCCGCCTGGAGCCGACCGAGGCGCATGTGGCCTGTCCGGGGCAGTAGGGGGGCTCCCAAATAAGCCCGTCATTCCCGCCACAAGGGCGGGAATGACGGGAAGACAAGAGGAGGGCGGCTAGGCCGGTCTAGCCGGCCCGCCCGCCCAACCGCTCCAGCAGCGCATCGCGGTAGGTCCTGCTGGTCACCACCTCGTCGCCGCCGGCCATGAGCAGCCGCCAGGAGCCGTCCGACAGCGGCCGGGCTTCGCGGACGTGGGCCAGATTGACCAGGGACGAGCGATGGGCGCGGGCGAAGAGGCGGGGGTCCAGGCGGGCCTCCAGGCTCTGCAGCGTGGCGCGCAGCAGGCCCTCGCGGCCGGCCCAGTGGACGACGACGTAGTTGTCGGCCGCGCCGAACCACTCGACGGCGCCGAGCTCGACCGGAATACGCCGCGCGCCCGACATCACCATCAGCCGCTCGGCCTCGCTGGGCGGGGCCGCGACGGCGCGGGCTTGGGCAAGGGCGGTTTCCAGCAGGGCGTTGCGAGCGCGGGCTTCGCGGGCGCGGCGGTGGTGGGCGGCGGCCAGGCCGACGGCGACGATGGCCGAATAGAGCAGCAGGCAGACCGGCGTCCGGTCCAGCATCCGCGCGGCGAGGTCCTGGCTGTCGCCGATGAAGGCGCGGTCGATCAGGCCGGCCGCCAGGGCTTCCAATGGAACGACGGCCAGGCCGGCGGCGAAGCAGGCGGCGATCCCCCGCGCCCCGGCCCCGAACCGGCGCAGCACCAGCCAGACGAGCCCCGCCGCCGGCAGCCAGGCGGCGTAGATCCCGCCTTGCCACAGCAGCGAGGCCGCCACCGACAGCGTCTGGCCGCGCGCCGTCGCCAGGCGTCGGGCGAACCAGGCGGCGCTGACGCTGGTGACCGTCCAGCTGTAGGCGGTGAAGGCCCAGACAAAGGCCGCGGTCGGGGCGGCGCTCAGGCGAGCAAGCATGCGCGCCGGCGCCTGACAGCCAGGACCGCGATCCAGATCACGGCCATCGGTTGGAACAGCAAGGTCGGCCAGAGCTGGCTCCATGGCGTGGGCAGAAAGGTCAGGAAATTGCCCGAGAAGGCGCTGAGCACCGCGCCGTACGCGCCCAGCATCTTCACAAGATGCTCGTAGGTCCAGAGCTCGGGCGAGAACGGCCAGTCGGCCGGTCGCGCGAAACGCCACAGGTCCCAGCCGCCGATCAGGAAGGCGCCCCAGACCAGAGCGATGGCCGGCGCGCGCGGCGCGTCGCTGTCGCCGGTCAGCAGAAGCACCAGCACCCAGGCGCCGATGGCGACCACGGCAAGGGTGGCGGTCCAGTCCAGGGCCGTGGCCCGCTGGGCCGGATCGCGGTCGGACCGCTTGCGGCGCAGCACCCGGCAGCCCGAGAACAGGCCGATGCTCGCCGTCGCCGACAGGGCGGTGAAGTAGGCGTTGAAATGCAGCGCCGTCATCACCCAGGCGGCCGCCAGCATCACCCCCATCAGGACGACGAACACTCGCCCCGAAAGCCGATGCAGCCGCGAGCGCTTGCGCGCAAGGATGGGCGCGACGCCGGCGACGACGGCGGCCAGCCCGCAGGTGATGTGAAGGGCCAGAGTTGGCGCGAAGACCTGTTCCATGACCGCCGTGGTGGCCGGCGGGATGCGCTGGCGACAGCGGTCTGGGGCCAATGACGGCCGACGGGGGCGGGTGTCTAGGCCGCCACGCCCTCAAGGGCCGCGATCAGGTCGGCGAAGGCCTCGGGCGGGGCGTCGCCCTGGTCGAGGAGCAGGTCGTCCAGATCCCGGGCCAGGTCGGTGATCCTGGCATAGCCGAAGACGCCGGCCGCGCCGGCCAGGCGGTGGACGATGTAGTGCCTGTCCTTCATCGAGGTCTCGGCGGCGCGCAGCTTGGCCAGGTCGTCGGCGACGCGGACCAGGAACTTGGCCCGCAGGGGGGCGAGAGGGTCGGCGGTGGTCATCGGGCGAGGATCGCGCGCACGTCCTGGGCCAGGGTCATCGGGTCGAACGGCTTGGTGATCACGTCGGCGGCGCCGAAGCCGAGCAGGCGGGCGCGTTCCTCGGCCTGGGCGCGGGCGGTGATGAAGATCACCGGCGCGCCGTTCAGGTCGCCGCGTTCACGCAGGCGGGCCAGCACGGCCGGGCCGTCCATGTCGGGCATCATCACGTCCAGCAGCACCACGTCGGGGCGCCAGTCGTCGCCGTCCAGCATGGCAAAGGCCTCGACGCCGCCGCCGGCCGAACGCACCTCGATGCCCGGGTCGAGCTCCAGCGAGAAGGTCGCCACCTCGCGGATGTCGGCCTCGTCGTCGACGTAAAGGAGCTTCAGGTCGGTCATCGGCGTCTCTTGGAATCGGCGTCCGCGGCGAGCTTGCGCACAGTTCGGGCCAGCTGGTCCAGCGTGGTCTTGGACTTGGTCAGAACGGCGTCGACGGATGCCGCCAGGGCCCTGTCCTCAAGCGGTTGGGCGGAGAAGACGATCACCGGCACGGGCTCGTCGCCCTCGTGCAGGTCGCCCAGCAGCTCGACGCCGTTGCCGTCGCCAAGGCCCAGGTCGAGGATCACCACGTCGGGCCGCGACAGCTGCAGGGCGGCGCGGCCGCTACGCACGCTGTCGGCGTGGCGGACGGTACAGCGCTCCTGCAGGGCGTCGCGGACCACGGCGTGGACGTCGGCGTCGTCCTCGACATGCAGCACCTCGATCCGGCGGCTGTCGGCGTGACCATTGACGGCGCGATGCACCGCGGTGCGCAGGCGCTCCAGGTCGATGGGCTTCTGCAGCCAGTCGACGACGTCCAGCGCCTCGCCGCGGCCTTCGGCGGCCTCGGCCGAGATCACCAGGGCGGGGATGTCGCGGGTGGCGGCGTCGGCGCGCAGGCGGCGCAGCAGGTCAAGGCCGCTGCCGTCGGGCAGGCGCACGTCGGTGACGAAGGCGTCGAAGCCGCCGATCTCCAGCACGGCGCTGGCCGAGGCCACGTCGCCGACGGTGTGCACCCGCACGCCGGCCTGGCGCAGGGCCTCCGACAGGATCTCGGCGATGTCGGGATCGTCCTCGCACAGCAGCACGCGGGCCGCGCCGTCGCTGGCCTCGGGCACGCGGGCGCGGGTCTCGATCGTCGCCAGCTCGAACATGAAGGTCGCGCCCTGGCCGGGCTCGGACTCGAACCACAGCCGGCCGCCGTGTCGCTGGACGATCTCGCGCGAGATCGCCAGGCCAAGCCCCGTGCCGCCCTTGGCGCGGGTGTCCGAAGCGTCGGCCTGGGCGAACTTCGAGAAGATGCGGTCGCGGAACGCCTCGGGCACGCCGGGGCCGTGATCGCGGACGCAGAAACGCAGGACGTCGGGTCGCGGGGCGCTGACCTTGACCTCGACCGCGCCGCCGGCCGGCGAGAACTTGGCGGCGTTGGACAGCAGGTTGGCGGCCACCTGGCTCAGGCGGTCGGCGTCGCCGCGCACCAGGGGCAGGCTGGGGGCGACATCCAGTTCGAAGGCGACGTTCATCTGGCCGCCAAGGCCGCCCATGGCGTCCACGGCCCGGCGGGCCAGTTCGCCCAGATCGAGCGGCTGCAGGTCGAACTCCATCTGGCCGGACTCGATCTTCTCGATGTCGAGGATGTCGTTGATCAGCCGCACCAGGCGCTGGCAGTTGGAATGGGCGATGCCCAAGAGGCGCGCGGCCCGCTCGGGCAGGGCGCCGGCGGCGCCGCCGACCAGCAGGCCCAGCGACCCGGCGATCGAGGTGAGCGGCGTGCGCAGTTCGTGGCTGACGGTGGAGACGAACTCGGCCTTCAGCTTCTCGACCCGGCGGCGCTCGGAGATGTCGCGGATCGAGGCGGTGATGCGCTCGCCCTCGGGCAGGCGGACGAGACCGATCGAGGCCTCGATGGGGAAGGTGGTCCCGTCGGTGCGGCGGCCGGTCAGCTCGCGCAGCACGCCCTTGGACAGGTCGTCGGCGCCGGCCAGCTGGCGGATGAACAGTTCGCCCCGGTCGGGCAGGTCGATGAACTGGGCCAGGGCCTTGCGCAGCAGGTTCTCGCGCGGCAGGCCGAACATCTCCTCGGCGGCCTTGTTGACGGTCTCGATCGTGCCGCTGGGATTGAGCGTGACGATGGCGTCCTGGGCGTTGTCGAGGATGGCGTCCAGGCGCCCGGCCGTGGCCTGGGCGACGGTGAACAGCTGCTGGCGGGCGCGGATCTGGCGCGACAGCATCAGGAACGCCGCCAGCAGGAACACCACCAGCACCACGAACAGGGTCTGGGTCAGGCGCTCGGTCCGCTGGGTCAGCGCGCCGTCGGCGGCGATGCGGCGGTCCAGGGCGGCCTTGTCGGCGGCTTGCAGCTCGGTGACCACGATGCGGATCTCATCCATGATCGCCTTGCCCTTGCCGCTGGAGACCAGGGTGCGGGCGGCGTCCTCGCCGTTCTCGCGACGAAGCTTGATGCCCTCGCTCATCACCGCCTGCTTGCGGGCGATCAGGGCTTCGAGGCGGTCGAAGACGGGGTCGTCGGTCTCGATCAGGTCGCCGGCGTCATGCTCGCGCATGGCGCGCAGGGCGGCCAGTTGCGCCGGCAGCCGGCGCTGGGCGGCGTGGTAGGGCTCGAGGAAGCGCTCCTGGCCGGTGATGACGAAGCCGCGCTGCCCGGTCTCGGAATCCTGCATCAGGGAGAACACCGTCTGCAGCTGCATCCGCTGGTCGTAGGAATGGTTGACCGCCTCGCGCAGGACCGTGCCGCGGCTGAACTCGCGCTGCAGCTCGAAGGTGACCAGGAACAGCAGCAGGGGCGCCACCACCAGCCCCAGGATCACCGAGATCAGCAGGCCGCGCTGTTCGCGGCGCAGGAGGAAGCTGGTCATGGACGGAGGGTTCCTCGCGGGCGTTCGAGTCGACAGCTTAGGGCGGGTCGGCGGCGCGACCAAACGCGGGTTTCCCGCTACCGTTGACTTACCCGGGGTCACGACGAAAACCATGTTATCCGAGCGGCCGCGAAAGACGGCGCGCAGGGAGGATCGGATGACTGGAGCCGCCGCCGTCGACTTCGCCCGCATGCCCACGCTGGGCGACGTCGCCCGCTATCACGCGCAGGAACGGCCAGACGCCGTGGCCTTCGCGTTCGAGGGACGCGAGACCCGCTTCGAAGAGCTCGACCGCCATACCAACCAGGTGGCCCGGGCTCTGGTCGCCGAGGGCCTGAAGCCGGGCGACCGCATCGCCTATGTCGGCAAGAACAGCGACCTCTATTTCGAGATGCTGCTGGGCGCGGCCAAGGCGGGCGTCGTCACCGCCCCCATCGGCTGGCGCCTGGCCCCCGCCGAGATCGCCTACATCGTCGCCGACACCGAGGCGAAGATGGTGTTCGTCGGCCCCGAACTGGTCGATCACGTGGGCGAGGTGGCCAAGCTGCTGGAGGGGCCGCGGCCGCCAGTGGTGGCCATGGAGCCGGGCGGTCCGGCCGACCTGCCGCTGTTCACCGCCTGGCGCGACGCCCAGGACCACGCCGACCCGGCCACCCCGTTGAAGTCGTCCGACGTGGTGCTGCAGCTCTACACCTCGGGCACCACGGGCAAGCCCAAGGGGGCGATGCTGACCCACGATAACCTGCTGGCCATGCGCAAGGCCGCCGCCGAGCGCGCGCCGATGGACTGGAACGTCTGGGGTCCCGACGACGTCAGCCTGGTGGCCATGCCGGTGGCCCATATCGGCGGCACGGGCTGGGGCCTGGTGGGCCTGTTCAACGGCGCCAAGGGCGTGGTGGCGCGCGAGTTCGACCCGACCAAGGTGCTCGACTTCATCGAGAAGGACCGGGTGTCGAAGATGTTCATGGTGCCCGCCGCGCTGCAGATCGTGGTGCGGCTGCCCCGCGCGCGGCAGATCGACTATTCGCGCCTCAGCCACATCCTCTATGGCGCGGCGCCGATACCGCTGGACCTGCTGCGCGAGTGCATCGAGGTGTTCGGCTGCGGCTTCGTCCAGCAGTACGGCATGACCGAGACCACCGGCACGGTGGTCTACCTGCCGCCCGAGGACCACGATCCGGCCGGCAACAAGCGCATGCGCTCGGCTGGCCTGCCCATGCCGGGGGTCGAGCTTCGCATCCTCAACGAGGCCGGCGGCGTTCTACCCGCCAACACCGTCGGAGAGATCGCCGTGCGCTCATCGTCGAACATGGCCGGCTACTGGAAGCTGGACGCGGCCACCGCCGCGACCATCGACGCCGACGGCTGGCTGCGCACCGGCGACGCCGGCTATCTGGACGAGGACGGCTATCTCTTCATCCACGACCGGGTGAAGGACATGATCGTCTCCGGCGGCGAGAACATCTATCCGGCCGAGGTGGAAAGCGCCGTCTACGGCCATCCGCACGTGGCCGAGGTGGCGGTGATCGGCGTGCCCGACGACAAGTGGGGCGAGGCGGTCAAGGCGGTGGTGGCGCCCAAGCCCGGCGTCACGCCCGATCCGGAAGACATCATCGCCTTCGCCCGCACGCGCATCGCGCACTTCAAGGCGCCCAAGAGCGTCGACTTCGTCGAGGCCTTGCCGCGCAACGCCTCGGGCAAGATCCTGCGCCGCCAGCTGCGCGAACCGTACTGGGCCGGGCGAGAGCGACGGGTGAACTGATGGACGATCCCCTTTCGCGCGCCGCCGCGCGACTTCTGGCGCCCGACGGGGGACCGGCTATCGACTTTTCCGCGCCGCCTGGCGCGGCGGCCCTGACCTCGCCGGACTCGGTGTCGTGGCGGGTGTTCAAGAACCCGGTGTCGCTGTTCGTCGGCGGGATCACCGCGGTGATCCTGGAACTGGCCGAACCGCGCGTGCGCTCGGGCGTCTGGGATCATTCCAGCTTCAAGGCGCAGCCGCTGAAACGCCTCAAGCGCACGGGCCTGGCGGCGATGGTCACGGTCTACGGCCCGCGCGAGGTCGCCGAGAAGATGATCGCCGGCGTCGTGCGCATGCACGGCCATGTCACCGGCGAGACCCCGGCGGGCGTCGCCTACCAGGCCAATGACCCGACGCTGCTGGACTGGGTGCAGGCCACCGCCAGCTTCGGCTTCATCGAGGCCTATCACGCCTATGCCTGCCCGCTGAGCCAGGTCGAACGCGACGCGGCCTTCGCCGAGGCCGCTCCGGGCGCGCGGCTATACGGCGCGACCGGCGCGCCGACCTCGGAAGGCCAGTGGAAGCGACAGCTGGCGGTGATGCTGCCCAGCCTGGAGCCGTCGGAGATCGTCTTCGAGTTCCTCGACATCATGACGAATACGCCGCTGCTGCCGGGGCCGCTGCGGCTGATCCAGAAACCGCTGGTGCGGGCGGCGGTGGCGATCACGCCGGTTGAGGTGCGCGCGCGCCTTGGACTGGGCGAGGCCTTCGACCTGAACGGCGTGGAGCGGCGGTTGGTGCGCCTGGCCGGGGCGAGCGCCGACAAGATGCCGATCAAGGGCTCGCCGGCGGTCGAGGCCACCCGGCGCATGGGCCTGCCGGACGACTATCTCTACCGGCGGCGGGCGCGCGCCTGAGCCCCGCGCCCTCGATAAGGCGGGCAGGGGTGTAGGATCGTGATCGAGCCGGGCGTCCTTGGGGAAACCGCAAGGGAGCATGGACATGAGAAAGCTGATCGTCGCCGCCTTCGTAAGCTTGGACGGGGTCATGCAGGGCCCGGGCGGACCGGACGAGGACCGCCGCGGCGGCTTCGCCCATGGCGGCTGGGTCGCGCCCTATTCCGACCCGGTCACCGGCCAGGCGGTGATGTCGCTGGTCGAGGCGCCGTTCGACCTGCTGCTGGGCCGCCGCACCTACGAGATCTTCGCCGCCCACTGGCCCTACCAGGATCCGGCCAACCCGATTGCCGAGCGCTTCAACGCCGCGACCAAGCACGTCGCCACCCGCGATCCCCACCTGCCGCTGACCTGGGAGAACAGCCGCATCGTCGGGCCGGACGCGGCGGAGAGCGTGCGGCGGCTCAAGGAGCAGCCGGGACCGGACCTCCTGACCCAGGGCTCCACCCAGCTGGTCCATGCCCTGCTGGCGGCCGACCTGGTGGACGAGATGCAGCTGATGGTCTTCCCGCTGCTGCTGGGGCCGGGGCGGCGGCTGTTCGACGAGGCCGCCGCCCCGGGCGCCTGGACCCTGACCGGCTCGATCCTGGCCGACACCGGCGTGGTCGTGAACCGCTACCGCCGCGACGGCCCGGTGCGCACCGGCTCGTTCATGGTGCAGCCCCCGAGCGAGGCGGAGCTGAAGCGGCGGGCGGAGTGGGCGGGGGAGGGGTGAGGCGCCGGACTCAACTGACATGTAGCGCGTTCAACAGCCTATCCCATTGTCATCCCGGCCGTAGCGCAGCGGAGCGCCGGGATCTCCCACCGTTCCGCATCGGCAGGCGTGGGAGATCCCGGCTCTGCGGATCGCTGTCGCGCTCCTCCGGCCGGGATGACATGTTTCTTTTGAGCTCCGATCTCTAAGCCACCTCGACCGGCGTCAACATCGCGGTCGCCGGTTCGCGGGCCTTGCCGGGCGC
Organism: Caulobacter sp. 602-2; assembly: GCF_011043625.1. Classification (GTDB taxonomy): domain Bacteria; phylum Pseudomonadota; class Alphaproteobacteria; order Caulobacterales; family Caulobacteraceae; genus Caulobacter. The sequence continues at coordinate 369,941 of NZ_JAAKGT010000002.1, read as the reverse complement.
GGCGATCGTGAAGGCGCCCTTCAGGCGGATGTCGGCCGAGGACGAGCCGATCATCAGGTCGACCCTGCCGGCCTCGACCCGCCAGCCCTCGGGGCTCCAGATCGCCAGCTGGGCGGCGGCGAGGGTGAAGGTCACGCGCCTGCGCTCGCCGGGTTTCAGGGTCAGCCGCACGAAGCCGCGCAGTTCCTTGACCGGCCGCGCGACGCTGGCGACCGGGTCGCGGACATAGAGCTGCACCACCTCGTCGGCGCTCGCCGATCCGGTGTTGGCCACGGTCAGCGAGACCTTCACCGCACCGCTCGGAGCGATGCTCTCGCGGTCGATGGCCAGGTCGGCATAGGCGAAGGTCGCGTAGCTCAGGCCGTGGCCGAACGGGAACAGCGGGCCGATGTCGACGTCGTGGTAGCGGGCCGTGTCCTTGGCCAGATCCGGATCGGCCGGGCGGCCGGTGGGAACATGGGCGTAGTAGGTCGGCGACTGGCCGGTGGCGCGCGGGAAGCCGACGGGCAGGCGGCCGCCCGGCGCGGCCTTACCGAACAGGATCTCGGCCAGGGCTGGGCCGGCCTCGACGCCGAGGAACCAGGTCGCCAGCACGGCGGGGGCCTTCTCCAGCACCTCGGGCGCGACCAGGGGGCGGCCCGACGGCAGCAGAACGACGACGGGCTTGCCCGTGGCCAGCACCGCGCGGGCCAGGGCGCTCTGGGCGCCGGGCAGGGTCAGGTCCGACCGGCTGCGAGACTCGCCGCTGTGGTCGAAGTCCTCGCCGACCATCAGCAGCACGAGGTCGGCGGCCTTGGCGGCCTCGACGGCGGCGGGAATGCCCGTCTCGTCGTCGCTGCGCGGACCGGCACCGGCGACGTGGACGATCGTGGTCCCGGCCGGAGCGATCGCCTCGAGCGCCGGCAGCAGCGGGGCGACGTCGCCGACCTGGCCGCGCGCCTTCCACGAGCCCAGCTGTGAGAGGTTGTCGGTCGCCAGCGCCCCGATGACGGCGATCCTCTTCGTCGAGGGCGCGATCGGCAGCAGGCCGCCGTCGTTCTTCAGAAGCACCACGGCCTTGCGCGCCGCTTCGCGGGCGATGGCGCGGTGCTCGGCGCCGACGAAGACGGTCTTCTCCCGCTCGGGATCGCCGAAGCGGTAGGGATCGTCGAACAGCCCCAGCCGCATCTTGGCGGTCAGGATCCGGGTCACCGCCTGGTCGAGCAGCGGCAGCAGGGACGGATCCTGGCCGATCGCGGTCTTCAGGTGGGCGGCGTAGACGCCGCTGGCCATGTCCATGTCGATCCCGGCTTTCAGCGCCAGGGCGGCGGCCTGCACCGGGGTCTCGGCGATGCCGTGGTTGATCAGTTCTAGGATGGCGTTCCAGTCGCTGACCACCAGGCCCGGCCAGGCCCATTGGGTCTTGAGCACGCCGCGCACCAGGGCGGCGTTGGCGGTGGTGGGCGCGCCGTTCAGGTCGTTGAAGGCGGTCATCATCGTGCCCGCGCCGGCCTTGGCCGCCGCATGAAAAGGCGGCAGGTAGACCTCGTTCAGCGTGCGGTCCGACAGCTCGGCGCTGTCGTAGTCGCGGCCGCCGACGGCCGCGCCATAGGCCCCGAAATGCTTGGCGCAGGCCAGGATCGAGTCTTTCGCGGCAAGGCCCTCGCCCTGGAAGCCGCGCACCTGGGCGGCGGCCATGACCGATCCGAGATAGGGATCCTCGCCGGCCCCCTCGACGATGCGGCCCCAGCGCGGGTCGCGGGCGATGTCGACCATCGGGGCGAAGGTCCAGTGCAGGCCGCTGACGGCGGTCTCGACGGCGGCCATGCGGGCGGTCGCGCGCACGATCTCCGGGTCGAAGGTCGCGGCCATGGCCAGCGGCACGGGATAGAGGGTGCGGAAGCCGTGCACCACGTCGATGGCGAACAGCAGCGGGATCTTCAGCCGCGACTCCTCGACGGCCGTGCGCTGCAACTCGCGCAGGAAGGCCGCGCCGGCCACGTGCAGGTACGAACCGACGCCGCCCTTGCGCACGAGGTCGAGGGCGGTCGCGTCGATCTTGGAGTTCAGCGCCTTCTGGCGGCCGCCGGCCGGCTGGTGGGTCTGGCCGATCTTCTCGTCCAGCGTCATCTGCGCAAGGAGCGCGCGGACCCGGGCCTCCTGGTCTGCGCCGAGGGCGGGCAGGGCGGGCGCCAGGCCCAGCGCGGCGCCGGCGGCCAGCAGCGCGCGGCGGTCGATCAGCGGTCCCATGGCGTTCGTCTCCCTTCGATCGTCGCATGCGGTCGTTGGGCAGGGAGACCACAATGGTTTGACAACGCTGTCAACGCTTGGTTGTCCAAACCGGCCTCGCGGGCGAAAGTCCTCCTTAACCGACCCGGCGGAAGGTGCGGCCGACAGGGCGAGGCAGGCGGACCATGAAACCGACGTTCCAGGAGGGCGCGCAGTGATCGTCGCGGTGCTGCAGGCCCGGATGAGCTCGACCCGGCTGCCGGGCAAGGTGCTGGCCGACGTAGTCGGCGCGCCGATGGTCCTGCGCCAGGTCGAACGCCTGCGCCGCGTGGCCTCGATCGAGCGACTGGTGACGGCGACCTCAAGCGAGGCCAGCGACGATCCCTTGGCCGAGACCCTCGAAGCGGCGGGCGTCGACGTGTTCCGCGGTCCGCTGGACGACGTGCTGGGCCGGTTCGCCGGCGCGGTCGCGGGCCTGGACGACGACGACCTGATGCTGCGCCTGACGGCCGATTGCCCGCTGGCCGATCCGGTGCTGATCGAGGCGCTGATTGCCAGACACCTGGCCGGCGGCGCGGACTATTCGGCCACCACCCTGCCGCACCGGACCTATCCGATCGGGCTGGACGCCGAGATCCTGAGCGTGGGCCTGCTGCGGCTGGTGGCGAACGAGGCGAGCGACCCCTACGAGCGCGAGCACGTCACCCCCTTCGTCTACCGCCGGCCCGAGCGCTTCGCCCTGGGCGGCCTGACCCAGGCGGTCGACGAAAGCCAGGTGCGCTGGACGGTCGACCTGCCGTCGGACCTCGAATTCGTGCGGGCGGTCTATGAGGCGCTTTACCCGGCTAAGCCGGGCTTCGGTTCCGAAGACGTCCGGTCGCTGGTGCGCAGCCGGCCGGATCTGCGAGACCTGGGCGGACTGCCGCGGATCTAGGCGGCGGGCAGGTCCGACAGGTCGAAGCCCTTGGCGATCAGCCGCTCGCGAGCGGCCTCGCGCGCGGCTCCGCGCCATTCGCTTTCCAGAAGGCCAAGGCCGATCACGTCCAGCGGCTGGCCGCCCTTGACCACGTGGCTGCGCAGCAACGCCTCGCGCGTGAAGCCGAAGCCCTCGTGCAGGCGCCAGACGGCCTTGTTGCTCTCGATGACCTCGCACCACAGCTTGGCCAGGCCCAGCACGCCGAACACGTATTCGATCACCCAGTACTCGACGAAGCTGCCGACGCCCAGGCCGCGCACCGACGGGTCGGCCAGGTAGTAGGCCCAGGCGCAACGGCGGTTGCCCAGGTCGATGTCGGCGAGGTTGGCCAGGCCCACCGGATGGCCGTCCAGTTCGATGATCCAGTAGCGAACCGTCGGATTACTCCCCAGGCGGGCGAACCAGGCGGCGTGCTCGCCCTCGGAGATCAGGTGGTCGCTGTACATGTAGGGGGCGACGGCGTCGGAGTTGCGCCATTCCAGCAGTCGCGCCTGGTCGTGCGCCGCGACGGCGCGCAGGGTGACTTTGGGCATGACAGGGGGTCTCGACGCTTGACGGGCTTACGTGCGGGTAAGTGTCAGGTGAGCGTCGCGTGATTGTTTCCGAAACGGGGCGAAATCAGGGCGATGAACCGCTCGGCCGTGCGCTGGGCGCCCAGGCCGTCGCAGACCTTGGCGGCGGCGGCGGACATCTCGCGCCAGGCGTGCATGTCCTCGGCCAGGGCGAGGAACGCCGGCTGCAGGCCCTCGCGCACGGCCTCGCCGTCCAGCGACCGATGCGCGCCCAGGTCCGACAGCGCCTGGGCCGCCTCGCGCTGGTTGTCGGCCAGCACCAGCGACACGGTCGGCAGGCCCAGCACGCAGCGCTCCCAGCTGCTGGAGCCGGCCGCGCCGATGGCGAGGTCGGCCCGGGCGGTCAGCCGGGGCATGTCGCGGCTGTCGACGTGCAGGGTCAGGCGCGGGTCGACCGCGGCGATTTCACGCAGGGTCGGCAGGCTGGGCGCCTGGCCGCCGACCACGACGTCGAGGGCCCGCTCGCCCAGCACCGGCAGCAGGGCGCCGACGGTGCGCGCAGTGATCCCGCCGACGTCGGTCAGGCCCAGCGAGACCAGCACGCGTTCCACCTGCGTGGCGGCGGCGCGGCGGGCCAAGGCTTCGCCTCGCAGGGTGGCGAAGGCGGGCGACAGGGCGGCGTGGTTCGGGCCGAGCAGCAGTTCGGCGTGGGCCGGGACGAGGCCGGCATAGTCTTCGGCCCGCCGCGTCACGCCGGCGTCGAGCAGCAGGTCGGCGGCCAGCGGACGGTCGGCCAGGTCGTCGACGACGAGGGCGGGGCGGCCCTCGGCGATCCGGCGGTGGTCGGCCGCGACGAGGTCGTAGTGATCGAAGACGATGGCGTCGTAGCCGGTCGCGAGGCCGGCGGCGCCGGCGACCAGGCCTTCGTCGGCGAAGGTCGCGGCCAGCAGGGAAGGCGAGGCGAAGGTCTCGATCAGCCCGGTCACGGCGGGCGGTCCGGCGAAGGCGCAGGTCGCGCCGCCTGCCTCCAGCGCGCGGGCGAGGTTCAGGCTGCGCATGAAATGGCCGCCGCCGACGCTGGCGCCGGCGTTGACGACGAAGAGGATGCGTTCTCCAGCCATGCACCGGGCCTAGCACAGGCCCGGTTGGCGGGCGAGCGTCAGGCCTGGCCCTGGTGCTCCACGTGGCCGTCCAGGACCTCGGTGCGCGAGAACACCTCTTCCTGGCCGTCGAGCAGCAGCTCCTCGGCCGCCACGTGGTCGCGTTCGGCCTCGGCCAGCACCTGGCGCAGAGCGTCGACCTCGGTGTCGGCCTCGACGAGCACGCTGCGCAGCGGGGCGTGGCCCTCGCCCAGCCGGATCTCGATGCGCCATTGAGCGGACATGGTCGGGTCTCCCTTCAGCCAGACTGATAACGCAAGCGGCCCTGCGTGGTTCGCTTGGCCCGTGCGGGGCGTTGCGCGATCCGCAAGGGTCGGCGAGGTTGCCGGCCGCGACACAGTCGGAAGGGATTCTATGGATCGGCGCGAAGCTTCGCTTGAAGGGATCAGCCGTCGCGGACTGATGGCCGGTGCGGCGGGCCTGGCCGGGCTGGCGGTGGCCGGCCGAGCGTCGGCGCAGGCGAGGGGGTCCGAGCGGGTCGAGGCGCTGATCGCCAAGATGACCATCGACGAGAAGGCCGGCCAGCTGTCGTGCTACGCCGACATGATCCGCCCGCCGGTGGGCGACATGAACCCGGCCATCAATCTGCGCAACACCCAGCAGCTGCTGGCCGAGACCCGGGCGGGCAAGATCGGCACGCTGATGAACGGCGTCGGCGTCGAGGGCGCGCTGCTGGCCCAGACGGCGGCGGTGGAACACTCGCGCCTGGGCATCCCGCTGCTGCTGGCGGCCGACGTCATCCACGGCTTCAAGACCGTCTATCCGATCCCGCTGGCCGAGGCCGCCAGCTTCGACCCGCCGCTGGCCTACCGCACCGCCCGCGCCGCCGCGCAGGAGGCCACGGCCCATGGCCTGCACTGGACCTTCGCGCCGATGGTCGACGTGGCCCGCGACGAGCGCTGGGGCCGGGTGGCCGAGGGCTCGGGCGAGGACGTGTTCCTAGGCGAGGCGCTGGCCCAGGCCCGGGTTCGCGGCTTCCAGGGGCCTGACCTGACGTCGCCTGACTCGATGCTGGCCTGCGCCAAGCACTTCGCCGCCTACGGCGCGGTGGCCGCGGGCATGGACTACAACACCGTCGAGCTGTCGGAAGCCACGCTGCGCGAGGTGCACCTGCCGCCGTTCCAGGCCGCCTTCGAGGCCGGCTGCCTGACCGCCATGTCGGCCTTCAACGACATCAACGGCGTGCCGGCCACGGCCAACAAGCGCCTGCTGACCGACCTGCTGCGCGGCGAGTGGGACTTCAAGGGCGTGGTCATCTCCGACTACACCGCCGACCAGGAACTGGTGGCCCACGGCTACGCCGCCGACGATCGCGACGCCGCGCGCCTGGCGATTCTGGCGGGCGTCGACATCAGCATGCAGAGCGGGCTCTACAGCCGCTACCTGCCCGAACTGGTCAAGAGCGGCGCAGTGCCGATGGCGGTGGTCGACCAGGCCGTGCGCCGGGTGCTGATGCTGAAGGAGGCCATCGGCCTGTTCGACCAGCCGTTCCGCTCGATCGACCCCAAGGCCCAGGCCGCCCGCACGGCGACGCCGGCCATGCGCGCCCTCTCGCGCGAGGCGGGCGCCCGCTCGATCGTGCTCCTGAAGAACGACGGGAACCTCCTGCCGCTGCCGCGCTCGGGCAAGCGCATCGCCCTGATCGGGCCGTTCGCCGACGACCGCGACAACATCCTGGGGCCGTGGGCGTTCTTCGGCGACAAGAGCCTGGGCGTCGACCTGGCCACGGGCTTTCGCCAGGCCATGGCCGATCCCAACCTCTTGCAGACCGTCAAGGGCAGCGACGTCGAGGCCTCGATCCCCGGCGGCATCGAGGCGGCCGTGCGGGCCGCCGCCGCCGCCGACATCGTCGTGCTGGCGATCGGCGAGGGCCAGAACATGTCGGGCGAGGCCCAGTCGCGCACCGACATCGGCATCCCCAAGCCGCAGATGATGCTGGCCGAGGCCGTGGCGGCCGTCGGCCGTCCCACTGTCGTGCTGCTGCGCCACGGTCGGGCGCTCGTTCTGGACGGCGCGGTCAAGAACGCCCCCGCCATCCTGGCCACCTGGTTCCTGGGTACCGAGACCGGCCACGCGGTGGCCGACGTGGTGTTCGGCGCGGTGAACCCCTCGGGCCGTCTGCCGGTCAGCTTTCCCTACGAGAGCGGCCAGCAGCCCTACGCCTACAATCACCGCACGACGGGTCGCCCGGCCCCGGCCGACAGCGAGATCCAGGAGTACAAGGCCCGCTGGCGCACGGTGAAGAACGAGGCGCTGTACCCGTTCGGCTACGGCCTGGCCTACACCACCTTTTCCCTGTCGAACCTGAAGCTGTCCTCGCCGACCCTGGCCTGGAACGGAAAGCTGCAGGTCAGCGCCCGGGTGACCAACACCGGCAAGCGCGAGGGCGTGCATGTGGTGCAGCTCTACACCCGCGACCGCGTGGCCAGCCGCACCCGGCCGGTGCGCGAGCTCAAGCGCTTCCTGCGGGTCGCCCTGAAGCCGGGCGAGAGCCGCGACGTCACCTTCGAGCTGGAGCGCGGCAGCCTGACCTTCTTCGGCGAGGGCGACCGCTGGACCGCCGAGCCGGGCGTGTTCGACGTCTGGGTGGCCAGCAGCGCGGTCGACGGGCTGAACGCCCAGTTCACGTTGCTGGCTGGATAGATCACGCGCCCTTCTCCCCTTGCGGGAGAAGGTGTCGGCGAAAGCCGACGGATGAGGGGTCTCTCAAATATCGGACGCCGCGCCCGGCCTGTCCGCCTTCGCGGCGGCGCCGGTCATCGACCCCTCACCCGACCTCGCTTTGCGAGGCCACCCTCTCCCGCAAGGGGAGAGGGGGATTCCTATCGAACAACCCCCGCACCCAGTCGTTGACGTAGCCGTCGATCACCAGGTGCACGCGGTCCTCGGTTCCGTGGTTGGCGACGCTGTGGGGGTCGGTGAGCTTGAGGTACCAGGCACTGCCGGCCTCCATCACCACGCGGCGACCGTTGAGGCGGAAATCGACATCGGGGTTGGTGACCACCGGCACGTGGAAGCGCACCAGCAGCGAGCCGGCGTCGAGGTCTTCGTCGTGGTGAGTCTTGATGACCGAGCCGGGGGCCAGCTTCATCAGCCGGGCGCTGGTGGCCTGGAACGGGAAGGCGGCGATCACCTCTCGGAAATACGGGCAGGGGGCCAGGAACGGCGTGTCCTCGAACGCCGTCGCGCCCGGGTCCGAATAGATCATCATCACCGGGTGGCTGGCCCCGGCCTGGCTGCGCAGGGGGATGACGCTCCAGTCGCCCTCGTAGTTCTGGGTCACGAAGTGGGCGATCCAGTCGGCCCCGGCCGTCAGGGCCGTAAGGTCGGCGCGCAGGCGCGCCGGATCGAAGGCGAACGGCAGCTTCAGGCGGTCTGGAAATCCCATCGCCCGAGCCTATTGTGCCGCTCTTCAACCGACAAGGGCTAGGGGCGGGCATGCAACTTACGGCGGACGCGACGCGGGACCTGGAAGCCTTCATGGCGCGGCTGGCCGAGGACGTCGTCGCCTGCGCCAGGCTTGCCGAGCTGTTCCGCGACGAGGACTTCGTCCGCGAGGCGCAGGCTGTGGCCGCCGGCTGGGGGCTGGCCGCCCCGGGCCTGGCCGAGCGACTGGTCAGGCGGACCGTGGTTGCGCGTCGGGCCGCGCCGCCGGCCGGATGGCTGCCGGTCGCCGTCTCGCCCGGCGAGGACGCGGTCGACTGGGCCTTCTTCGGCGCGCGCCGGCTGGCGGAGTCGTTCTTCGGCGAGAGCGTCCCCAAGGTCTGGTCGCTGCCGTTGAACCGGCTGTTGCGGCTGCGCACGCCGCTGTCGGCGCTGGAGGGGCTGGCGGGACCGGCCCCCGACGGCCTCGTCTTCCACATGTCGCGCTGCGGTTCGACCCTGCTTGGCCGGATGCTGGGGGCGCCGTCGGGGGCGACCGTGCTGTCGGAGGCCGCGCCGATCGACCACGTCGTGCGCTGCGACCTGCCCCGTGATCGCAAGGTCATTCTGCTCCGTGGCGTCGTGGCGGCGCTGGGCCGGGCGCGCGGCGCGGGGGACGAGCGGTTGTTCCTCAAGCTGGACTGCTGGCACGCCCTGGCCTTCGACCTCTTCCGCGAGGCCTTTCCGCAGTCGCCCTGGCTGCACCTCTACCGCGCGCCGGCCGAGGTGATGGTCTCGCACGCCCGCTCGCCGGGCATGCAGATGGTTCCCCAGGTGGTGGCGCCGGCCGTGTTCGGCCTGGCGCAGCCGGCGACGCCGGACGCCGACTACCAGGCCGCGGTGCTGGCGGCGATCGGCGAGGCGATGCTGGCGGCGCTTGCGGCCGACGAGGCGGGGCTGCTGGTGAACTATGCGATGCTGCCCGAGGCGGTGGCTGGGCGAGTGCTGCCGCATTTCGGCTGGCGCCCCGAGGCGGCGGAGCGCGAGGCGATGGCGGCGGCCGCCAGGATCGACGCCAAGACGCCCGAGCGGGCGTTCGCGCCGGATGGCGCGGCCAAGCGCGCCGAGGTCGATCCGGCGATCCGGGCGGCCTGCGCGGCCCGGCTGGACGGCCTGCACGCGCGGCTGGAGGCGGCGTCGGGCGGTCGGATCTGACTGTGGGGAAGGGAATAAGGGTGGAAGGGGCGCATCTGGGATTGGGGGGGTGATGCGCCCCTTCCGGTCGCGGCGTGTCCGGGGGGATGCCGCCGCGATCAGCCCCGCACCGTCGCGCGGGGATCGGTTGGGGGAGGGGCCTTACCCTCCCCGATCAGTTCAGGACCCCTTGCTGGCGGGAGCGCCGCCGCCGAGGACCTTGTAGAGCGTGACCAGGTTGCTGGCCCGGGCCAGGCGCGCGTTGATCAGGCCTTGCTGGGCCGTGTACTGCGTGCGCTGGGCGTCGAGCAGGACGAGCGAGCTGTCGACGCCGCGGTCGTAGCGCAGCTTGGTCAGTCGCGCGGTGTCGGCGGCGGCGGCGGCCACCCGTTCCTGGGCGGCCAGGCGGTCGCCGATGGTGGCCTGGGTGGCCAGCGCGTCGGAGACCTCGCGGAAGGCCGTCTGGACGGTCTTCTCGTAGGTCGCCACGGCGATCTTCTGGCCGGCCTTGGCGCTGTCCAGCCCGGCCTTGTTGGCCCCGCCGGCGAAGATCGGCACGCTGATGCTGGGCGCGAAGCTCCAGCTCTTGGTGCCGCTCTTGAACAGGCCGTCGAGGTCGGCGCTGGCGCTGCCGTACGAACCGGTCAGGCTGATGCGCGGGAAGAAGGCCGCGCGGGCCGCGCCGATGTTGGCGTTGGCGCCCATCAGGCTGTGCTCGGCCGCCAGCACGTCGGGACGACGGGTCAGCACGTCCGAGGCCACGCCCGCCGGCAGATCGGGAAGGATCTGGGCGGTGATCAGGCCGCCGGCCGGCTGCAGGTCGGCCGGAACTTCCGCACCCACCAGCAGGCGCAGGGCGTTCTTGTCGCGCTCGACCTGGGCCGTGTAGGTGGCCACGTCGGCCCGGGCCGTTTCGGCCAGGGTCTGCGAGGTGCGCAGGTCCAGCTGCGAGGCCGCGCCGACGTCGAACTGGCGCTGGGCCAGGGCGAGGCTGTCTTCACGGCTCTTCAGCGTGTCCTTGGCCAGGGCCAGCAGGTCCTGGTCGGCCGCCAGGGTCAGCCAGGCGTTGGCCGTCTCGGCGATCAGGCTGATCTGCGTCGCCCGGGCGGTCTCCTCGGTGGCCAGGTAGCTGTGCAGCGCCTGGTCCTTGAGGCTGCGCACGCGCCCGAAGATGTCGAGCTCGTACGAGGTGACGCCGACGGTGGCGTTGTAGTTCTCGATCTCCAGCGAGCCCGATCCGCCGATCGCCGAGCCGAAGCCCGAGGCCGCGGTCGGGGTCTCGCTCTTGGTGCCCGAGAGCGTGCCGTTGACCGTCGGCAGCAGGGCCGCGCGCTGGATGCGATAGGTGGCGCGGGCCTGCTCGATGTTGAGCACCGCGACCCGGAGGTCGCGGTTGTTGGCCAGGGCCAGGTCGATGGTCCCCGCCAGGCGAGGGTCTTCGAACACCTGCTTCCAGGCGAGGTCGCCGGCCGAAGCCGTCTGGCCGTTGGCCGAAGCCGTGGGCCAGGTGGTGGCGACCGGCAGGGCCGGTCGCTCGTACTTCGGGGCCATGGTGCAGGCGGCCAAGGGACCAGTGAGGGCGCTGGCCGCCAGCAGGGTGAGGGTCAGGTTACGAAGCATCTCAGTGGCTTTCCACCGGGGTGGCGGGGGCCTCGTCGTGGTGACGGGGCTTGGGCTTGAAGATCCGTTCGACGATCACGAAGAACAGCGGGACGAAGAAGATCGCCAGGATGGTCGCCGACAGCATGCCGCCGATGACGCCCGTACCGATCGCGTGCTGGCTGCCCGAACCGGCCCCGTTGGAGATCGCCAAGGGCAGCACGCCGAAGACGAAGGCCAGCGAGGTCATGATGATCGGACGCAGACGGATGCGGACGGCTTCCAGCGTGGCTTCCACAAGGTTGCCGGTGCGCTCGAAGATCTCCTTGGCGAACTCGACGATCAGGATGGCGTTCTTGGCCGCCAGGCCCATGGTCGTGAGCAGGCCCACCTGGAAGTAGATGTCGTTGGACAGGCCGCGCAGGGTGGTCGCCAGCAGGGCGCCGACGATGCCGAGCGGGATGACCATGATGACCGACAGCGGGATCGACCAGCTCTCGTAGAGGGCCGCCAGCAGCAGGAACACCACCAGGATCGAGATCGCGTACAGGGCCGGAGCCTGGTTGCCCGCTTCACGTTCCTGGGCCGACAGGCCGGTCCACTCGTAGCCGATGCCGGCCGGCAGCTGGGCGGCGATCTTCTCCATGGCCTTCATCGCGTCGCCCGAGCTCTTGCCCGGGGCCGGAGCGCCCTGGATGTTCATCGACGACAGACCGTTGTAGCGCTCCAGACGCGGCGAGCCGTAGACCCAGCGGGTCGTGGCGAAGGCCGAGAAGGGCACCATCTGGCCGCTGCTGTTGCGGACGTACCAGTTGTTCAGGTCTTCGGGCTTCATGCGGTAAGGCGCGTCGGCCTGCATGTAGACCTTCTTCACCCGGCCGCGGTCGATGAAGTCGTTGACGTACGAGCCGCCCCACGCCGCGCTGAGCGCCGCGTTGATGTCGGCCGTGGTCAGGCCCATCGAACCGGCCTTGGCCTGGTCGATGTCGATCTTCAGCTGCGGGGTGTCTTCCTGGCCGTTGGGACGCACGCCGACCAGGTTGGGATCCTGGCCAGCCATGCCCAGGACCTGGTTGCGGGCCGCGGTGAGGGCGTCGTGGCCCACGCCGCCGATGTCCTGCAGCTGGAAGTCGAAGCCCGACGAGGTGCCCAGTTCCGGCACGGCCGGCGGCACGACGGCGAACACCATCGCATCGCGGATCTGCAGGAACTTGCCCATGGCGCGGCCGGCGACGGCCGGAGCCTTCAGATTGGCGGCCTTGCGTTCGTCGAAGTCCTTCAGGCGGACGAAGGCGAGACCGGCGTTCTGACCCGCGCCGCTGAAGCTGAAGCCCGAGACGGTGAACACCGACTGCACGGCGTCCTTCTCTTCGTCCATGAAGTGGCTGCGGACCTGGTCGAGGACGCCCAGGGTGCGTTCCTCGGTGGCGCCCGGCGGCAGCTGGACGAGGGTGATCATGATCCCCTGGTCTTCTTCCGGCAGGAAGGCGCTGGGCAGGCGGACGAACAGCAGGCCCATGACCAGGATGATCACGCCGTAGATGGCCATCCAGCGGACACTGCGGCCGAGGATCTTGCGGACCCCGCCCTGATAGCGTCCCGAGACGTCGTTGAAGCTGCGGTTGAACCAGTTGAAGAAGCGGTTGAAGAAGTTGATCACCGCGCCCAGCAGGCCCGGATGATCGGTGCGCAGAGCCTCGCCGTGGGCGCGGTCGTGCGGCTTCAGCATGGTGGCGCAGAGCGCCGGCGTCAGCACCAGGGCGACCACGACCGACAGCATCATCGCCGAGACGATGGTGATCGAGAACTGGCGGTAGATGACGCCTTGCGAGCCGCTGAAGAAGGCCATCGGCACGAACACCGCCGACAGCACCAGCGCGATGCCGATCAGGGCGCCGGTGATCTCGCCCATCGACTTGCGCGTGGCCTCGACGGGGGACAGGTGCTCCTCGCTCATCACCCGCTCGACGTTCTCGACCACGACGATGGCGTCGTCGACGAGCAGGCCGATGGCCAGCACGAGGCCGAACATGGTCAGGGTGTTGATGGAGTAGCCGAAGGCCGCGAGGATGCCGAAGGTGCCCAGAAGGACGACCGGGACGGCGATGGTCGGGATCAGCGTGGCGCGCCAGTTCTGCAGGAACAGGAACATGACGATGAAGACCAGGATGATGGCTTCGACCAGCGTCTTGATCACTTCGTGGATCGACAGTTCCACGAACGGCGTGGAGTCGTAGGGAACGACGTACTTGTAGCCGGCCGGGAAGTTCTTCTCGAGCGTGGCCATCTGCTCCTTCACCGCCTTGGCGGTGTCGAGGGCGTTGGCGCCGGGGGCCAGGCGAATGGCCAGACCGGCGGCCGGACGGCCGTTGAACTTGGCGGTCGAGACGTAGCTTTCGGCGCCCAGCTCGACGCGGGCGACGTCGCGCAGGCGGACCAGAGCCCCGCCCGTGCTGTTCTTGACGATGATGTTCTCGAACTCTTCGGGCGTCTGCAGGCGCGACTGGGCCGTGATCGTGGCGTTCAGGCCCGTGCCCGGCAGGTTGGGCGTGCCGCCCAGCTGGCCGGCCGAGACTTGCGCGTTCTGGGCCTGGATGGCCGCCGACACGTCGGAAGGCGTCAGGCTGTAGGACGACAGCTTGTTCGGGTCGAGCCAGATGCGCATGGCGTACTGGGCGCCGAACAGCTGCACTTCGCCCACGCCGTCGACGCGGCTCAGCGGGTCCTGGATGTTGGACGCGATGTAGTCGGCCAGGTCGGTGTTGGTGGTCTTGTCGTTCTCCGAATAGAGGCCGACGACCATCATGAAGTTACGGGCCGACTTGGCGACCGTCAGGCCTTGCTGCTGCACTTCCTGCGGCAGCAGGGCGGTGGCGGTCTGCAGCTTGTTCTGGACCTGCACCTGGGCGATGTCGATGTCGGTGCCGGCCTTGAAGGTCAGGGTGACCGTGGCCGAACCCGAGCTGTCGCTGGTCGACGACATGTAATCCAGGCCGTCGAGGCCCTTCATCTTCTGTTCGATGACCTGGGTGACGCTGTCCTCGACCGTCTTGGCCGAGGCGCCCGGATAGTTGGCGGAGACCGAGACCTGCGGCAGGGCGATCTCGGGGTATTGGGCGATCGGCAGCGTGCGGATGGCGAGCGCCCCCGCCAGCATGATCACGATCGCGACCACCCATGCGAAGATGGGTCTGTCGATGAAGAAACGGGACAGCATTTGGGGCCGGCCTTAGCGTTGAGCGGTGATGACGGCGGGCTTCACGGGCGCGCCAGGACGGACCTTCTGCAGGCCTTCGACGATGACCTGATCGCCGACCTTCAGGCCGGAGGTGACCAGCCACTTGTCGCCGACGGTCTGGCCGACGGTGATCGGACGAACCTCGGCCACGCCCTTGGCGCCGACCACGGTGACCGTGGCGTTGCCCTTCGGGTCGCGGCTGACGCCGGCCTGCGGGATCAGCACGCCGTTGGAGGCCACGCCCTTGCCGAGGGTGGCGCGGACGTACATGCCCGGCAGCAGGGCGCCGTTGGGGTTGTCGAAGGTGGCGCGCAGGCCGAACGAGCCGGTGGTCTGGTCGACGGTGACGTCGGCGAACTCCAGGCGGCCCTGGACCGGGTAGGTCGAGCCGTCTTCCAGCTTCAGGCTGACCTGGGCCGAACCCGAGCGGCCCAGCTGGCCGCCGGCCAGGTCGCGCTGCAGCTGCAGCAGCTCGGCCGACGACTGGGTCAGGTCGACATAGATCTTGTCGAGGTTCTGGATGGTGGCCAGCGCCGTGGCCTGGCTGGCCGTGACCAGCGCGCCGGGGGTCACCGAGCTCTTGCCGATGCGGCCCGAGATCGGGGCGACGACGCGGGTCCAGCCCAGGTTGATGCGGGCGGTGTCGAGCGCGGCCTTCTGGGCGGCGACGTTCGCCGAGGCTTGCTGAGCGGCGGCCTGGGCGTCGTCGTTGTCCTGCTTGGAGACGGCGTTGACGGCGACCAGTTCCTTGTAGCGGTCGGCCTTCAGCTTGGCGGCGGTGTAGGTCGCCTGGGCCTGGGCGAGGCCCGCCTGGGCGCTGTTGACCTGGGCTTGGAAGGTCGCCGGCTCGATCTGGTAGAGCGGCTGGCCGGCGCGGACGTAGGAGCCTTCCTGGAACAGGCGGGCCTTCACGATGCCGCCGACCTGGGGACGCACTTCCGAGACCAGGTAGGCCGAGGTGCGGCCCTGCAGTTCGCTGGTCAGGGTCACCGGCTCGGTCTTGACGACCACCACGCCCACGGGCGTGGGGCCGCCCGCGCCCATGCCGCCCGCGGCTCCGCCCTTGCCTTGCCCGCAGGCGGCGAGGGTGAGCGAGACAGCCGCCAGAAGAACCGCCGAAGCGGCGAGCGGACGTTTGATAGCCATGGATATCCCCGGAGCGACAGGCTGCCGCAGGGGGGGAGGTCCCCTTGACGACGCGCCTATGATGAACAATTTGAGAATGAACGTTCATTCTCAATTGCGCTGGACATAGGCCCGGGGTAAGGCGAAGTCAACACCCCGTCCTGCCGGCTCGGTTGACCTGACGGAAATGTAATGGAGAACGGGACCGCTCGATGGTCGACGTGAGTTCAAGCGCCAAGCCGACGCCGGAGGCGCGGCGGCAACAGATCCTGGATGCGGCCTGCGATGTTGTGCGCCAGGCCGGCTTCCATGGCGCCAGCATGGCCGAGATCGCCAAGGCCGCCGGCCTGAGCGTGGGCCAGATCTATCGCTACTTCGAGAACAAGGAAGCCATGGTCGCGGCGATCGTCGCCCAGGACCTGGCCGAGATGCGCGAGAAGTTCGCCGAGCTGGAAAGCCGGCCGGGCACGCTGCTCGACGCCATGCTCGATCACATCGATGAGGCGGTCAGCAAGTGCTACGACCCGCGGCGTGCGCCGCTGGTGCTGGAGGTGATGGCCGAGGCGTCGCGCAATCCCAAGGTCGCCGCCATCGTCCGCGCCGCCGACGATCAGGAGCGCGCCCTGGCCAGCCAGATGCTGGAGCGCAGCCGCAAGCCCGAATGGAGCGACGAGGAGTTCGCCGCCCGCACCGAGATGATCGGCGCGATGTTCGACGGCCTGGTCATCCGCAGCGTCAACCACCCCGAACAGGATCGCCAGGCCATGGCCACGGTGATGAAGTCGGTTTTGACCTGCCTTCTGGGGTAAGCGGTTTCCGCTGCCGACGGGATCAGGCGATCAGCCGGGTCTCCAGGCCGACGTTCTGGTGGCCGTCGGCGGCGAGAAGGTCGCGCAGGGCGCGCCACACCGCCTCGTGGCGCGTATCTGCGCCCTTGGCGACGAAACGAGCGTTGTTGCGGGCCGCAGTCTCGCGGGCGAGATCGCCTAGGGTAAGCTCGCCATAGGCGCCCGGGTCGAGCCGCAGAAGCGCGACGCCGGCCGCGACGCCGGCCGCCAGCCAGGGCCACAGGGCGGGCTGGAACAGCGCGACGACGGCGCCGGGCGCCGCCGCAAGGCACAGGCATAGGCCCAGGGTTCCCGCCCAGCCGCTTGGCGGCGCGGGCAGTTTCAGGCCGAGCTCCCGCGTCAGCGAGGCGTACAGGCGCTTGGGCGGCAGGCGGGTAAGAGTGGCGAGGCGCGACGTGGGACCCGCGCGCGGATCGGTCCTGCCCTGCTGCTCCAGCGCGCCGCGCAGTGCGTAGAACGCCATGCTGGTGGCGCACAGGCCGGCCTCGTCGGTTCCGACCCGCCGCACCAGCGCCCAATAGAGATCGCCGACAGTGCGCCAGTCGCCGGCCTCGTCATCGAAAGCGACGCCGAACGACGCCTCGATCTCGCGCAGCAGGTCGATGTCGTCGCCGTCTCCGGCCAGGCCGAGCGTATCCAGGAAGGTGTGGGGATCGCGTCGCGACATGGCGCCACGATCCCACGGTCGGGCTCTGCTCGGCAAGCCGCGCTACGGCACCAGATACCGTCGCAGGGCCGGAACCGCGACGGCCAGTTCGTCGGTGACGATCTTCGAGAAGTAGTCGGCGCCGTCGCGGCCCAGGTGGGTGTAGTCGAACGACAGCTTGGCCTGGCCCATCGGCTCGACGGCGGCGTTGTTCTGGGCCTGCGGGGGCTTGGCGGGGCTTGCGCCCGGCGCGGGCGGGGCCGCCGGCTGGGCGCTGATCGTTGTGCCGGTCCTGGCGGCGGCCAGCACCTCGGCCGGGGGCGGCTGCTGGGCGAAACGCGTGGCTTCGGCCGCGCCCATCGCCTGGACGGCGGCGTAGGACTTGGCGTGCAGGTCGACGAGCGGGGTCTTGGTCTCTGCGGCGACCTTGCGGGTCGCCTGCGCCCAGGGGCCAAGGTCGTCGATCAGCTTGCCGCCCTCGAACTGGCGGCGGGTCAGCGGGGTGACCAGCACCGGCTTGCCGCCGGCGGCCCGCACCTCTTCGACATAGCGCTTGAGGTTGGCGGGATATTCGGTGGCCAGGTCCGTCGAGCGGCCCGGCTTGCCCGGCTGGTCGTTGTGGCCGAACTGGATCAGCACATAGGTGTCCTGGAAGCCGCCGGCGGCGATCTCCTTCATGGCCAGCCGCCACGAGCCCTCGGTGCGGTAGTTGCCGCTGGAGCGGCCGCCGCGCGCCAGGTTGATGCAGGCGGCGAACGAGGTCAGGTGCTGGCCGCAGAAGCTGGGGCCCCAGCCGCCGATCACGGCGGTGGTCGAGTCGCCGATCAGCACGATCTTCACGGCGCGAAACATCGGCGGCTCGGGTTCGGCGGCCGGAGCCTGGGCCGAAGCGGCGAAGGGCGCGGCGACGAGGGCGGCGGCGAGGAGGAGGGACTTCAGGCGCATGTCGGGCTCCGAGGTCTGAGGAAGGAAGATGCTCCCCCTTTGGGGGAGCTGTCGCGGAGCGACGGAGGGGGAAGCCGCCCTGCGGGCGGCCCCCTCCGGCCCTTCGGGCCACCTCCCCCAGAGGGGGAGGATCTGAACGACTAATCCAGCGCGCGGTACTTGAAGTTCCGGAACCGGGCCGAGCCCTTGCCGGCGGCGTAGATCCCCGGCTTGAGCATCAGGAAGCCGCCGCGGACGTTGTGGTGGTAGCCGCTGACCTCCATGCCGCGGTCGAACCGCTTCCAGGTCTTGCCGCCGTCGCCCGAGGTGTGGAAGGCGACGATATGGCGGTTGTTGCGCAGGCGCATGAGCATCTTCGAACCATGCGGATTGGCCGGCCGCCCACGCTCGATGCCGTACTGGTGGGTGACGAAGTTCTTGGCGTCGAAGCCTAGGCCGCAATAGAGCTGGCGATCGTAGAACAGGATCAGGCCCGCCCGGGTCTCGGGATCGATCTCGATCTCGCACTCGATCTCGTAGGCCTGGTCGCCGTTGACGAAGATCAGGGGCGAGCCCGTCGACGGGGCCTCGCCCGCGCCCTTGAGGGTCAGGACGCCGCCCGAGCGGCTGATGCGGTCCTGCTCGCCCGGCTTGGGGTCGAAGAAGTTCCACTGCACGCCGTACTTGTCGGTGCTGAAGTCGTCCGACAGCGCCATGCCGTGCGGCACGGCCTTGCCGCCTTTCGGCTTCCTGATCGGCTTGGCCAGATCGCCGCCGCCGATGTCGAACCAGCCGTCCTTGGTCCAGGTCACCGGGGCCAGCAGGGTCTGGCGGCCCAGCGTCCAGAAGCCGTTTTCATAGCCGTGATAGACGGTCCACCATTCGCCGCCGGAGCCTTCGACCAGGGTGGCGTGACCGCGCGACCACCACTTCTCGGCGTTGTCGACGGTGCGCACCAGCGGGTTCTTCGGGTGGTTCTCCCACGGGCCGCCCAGCGACTTGGCCCGCGCGGCGATGACCATGTGGCCGGTCGGCGGGCCGGCCGTGCCGCCCACCGCGGTGATCATGTAGAAGTACTCGCCCTTCTTCATGACCTTGGGGCCTTCGGGAGAGAAGCCCTCGACGTCCCAGTCGTCCGGATAGCGCCAGGGGTTGTAGACGTGCTCGGGCTTGCCCACGGTCGACAGGCCATCGGGCGCCAGCTTGATGCGGTCGCCGCCCGACAGGAACAGCCAGCGCTCGCCGTTCTCGTCGACGATGTGGCCGGGGTCGATGTAGCCGGGCAGCTTCAGGTCGATCGGCTCGGACCAGGGGCCTTCGATCTTGTCGGCCCAGATCACATAGCTGGTGTTGTTCTTGGGGAACTTGGCCGGGATGTAGAGGTAGTAGCGGCCCTGGTGCTTGCACAGCTCCGGCGCCCAGACCGAGCCGATGTTGGTCTTCAGGGCCGGGCCCACCGGCGCCCAGTTCACCAGGTCCTTCGAATGCCAGATCAGCAGGCCCGGATAGGCGTCGAAGGACGAGTGGGTCATGTAGTAGTCGTCGCCGTCCTTGAGGATCGACGGGTCGGGCCGGTCGCCGGCCAGGATCGGATTGAGGAAGGTTCCGTCGCCCAGGTCGGCCTTGCGCTGGCCTTCGACGCCCTTGGTCCAGGTCGGGCCGGACCTGGGCTTGGCGGGCAGGGAGCCCACGCCTTCGGCCGCAGCGGCGGAGGGCAGGGCGGCCGCGGCGGCGGCCCCGGTCAGAAGCGAGCCCCCCGTCAGCAACAGGGCTCCGCGTCGGCTGAGGTCGGCCATGAATTTTCCTTCCCGGGTACTGGCCGCGCGAACTGACGCCACGTCGGCTTGTTACCGGTCACTTAAGCGGCGGAATGCGGCTTTGTCTACCGGTGTCATTGCCCATTTTCCGACGATAACGCTGTCAGGAACGCGGGCAAAAGAAAACGCCCGGGAGCGGGGCTCCCGGGCGTTTATTGGATCTAGGAACTTCCCCCCGTGGGGGAGGTGTCGCCGAAGGCGACGGTGGGGGGAAGTTTTCAGCCGCCCAAGCGGTGGCCTTCCTCCCCCCACCGACCGCTTCGCGGTCGCCTCCCCCAGAGGGGGAGGTTCTTGGAAAGATCAGCCCTCCATCGCTTCCAGTTCCTTGCCACGGGTCTCGTGGATCAGCTTCTGGACGAGGAAGAACGAAACCACGGCGCTGGCGGCGTAGAAGCCGTAGGTCGCCGACAGGCTCAGCTTGGCCATGGCCGGGAAGCTGAACGAGATGGCGAAGTTGGCGATCCACTGGGCGAAGCCGGCGACGGCCAGGGCCGAGCCGCGCATCTGGTTGGGGAACATCTCGCCCAGCATCACCCACATGACCGGACCCCAGGAGAGGTTGAAGAAGATCACGTAGAGGTTGGCGGCGACCAGGGCGATCGGACCCACCGTGCCGTCCAGGTGCAGGGCGCCGTTGACGGTGGTGGCGGTCGAGAAGCACCAGGTCAGGACGCCCAGGGTCACGGCCATGCCGGCCGAGCCGATCAGCAGCAGCGGCTTGCGGCCGATGCGGTCGATCAGGGCGATCGCGGCCAGGCAGGCCAGGATCGAAAGGGCGCCTGACAGGATGTTGATCTTCAGGCTGTCGTCCTCGGTGAAGCCCACCGACTGCCACAGCACCGAGCCATAGTAGAAGACGATGTTGATGCCGACGAACTGCTGGAAGATGGCCAGGACCAGGCCGGCCCACAGGATCGGACGGATCTTCTTGGTGACCGGGTCCAGCAGGTCGGAGAACTTCGGCTTGTGGTCGGCGCTCAGCGAGGCGCGGATCTCGGCGACCTTGGCCGCGCCCGTGCCCGGGCCGAACAGGCGCGAGAGGATGGCTTCGGCCTGGGCGTCCTTGCCCTTGGCGACCAGGTAGCGCGGGCTTTCCGGGATGGTCAGCAGGGCGAAGAAGAACACGCCGGCCGGGATCACCTGCATCCAGAACATCCAGCGCCAGGCGGGCAGGCCCAGCCAGAAGTCGGCGGTCGAGCTGCCGGCGGTGTGGGCCAGCACGTAGTTGGCCACGAACGCGCCGGTCAGGCCCGTGATGATCATGATCTGCTGCACCGACGACAGGCGGCCGCGGATGTTGGCCGGGGTCACTTCGGAGATGTAGACCGGGCACAGCACGCTGGCGGCGCCGACGCCCAGGCCGCCGATCAGGCGGAAGATGACGAAGATGGTCGAGGTGTGGGCCGCGCCCGTGCCCAGGGCGCTGATCACGAACAGCAGGGCCGAGATGATCATCACGGTGCGGCGGCCCCAGACGTCGGCCAGGCGGCCGGCGGCGAAGGCGCCGATGGCGCAGCCGATCAGGATGGCCGCCACGTTCAGGCCGGTGCCGAACTCGGTCAGCTTGAAGGCGCTGTTGAGGCCTTCCTGCGTGCCGTTGATGACGCCGCTGTCGTAGCCGAACATGAAGCCGCCGATGGTGGCCACGGCCACGATGGCGGCGACGAAGGCCATGTTGACCTTCGCGCCGTCGGCGCTCATGCCGGCGCTTGGCCCGGCGCTGGAAACTGATGCCACTGGAGTCCTCCCCGAACTGGCTCCTTCCGGAGCCTGCTTTGATCCCTAACGCGCCCCCGTAGGGACCTTGGTTGCCGGCGACCTTAGTGTTACCGGTATCAGCACGCAAGCGGCCGTTTTTGCGGGATTCCCGCCGCGCCCGCCGCCGCTTTTGCCGCGCGATAGTGTCAGGTCCGGCGGCGCTCGCAAGGGGCGATGGCAACGTTGTCATTCCGCCTGACTTCCGCAGAACGGGGTCGCGCCGTGCAGCCGTTGCAGCGGCGCCACGCTGGGCGGCGCCACTGCAACATTGCCGAAAAGAAATTTGCCCCGGAAAGCCGGCCGCGCTTTACCGCTGGAGGTCGAGACCAGCGCGGACCGTCCGCTCGCGGCGCCTCGACGAGCCTGCCTCGGGGGACGCGCCTTGCGCCTGAAGACCATCCTTTTCTCCGCCGCCGCCATCGTCGCGACGCCTTGCCTGGCGCTGGCCCAGACGGCTGCGCCGGCGCCCGCCCAGGGCGGTCCGGCGTCTGCCCCCAAGACCGCGCCGGCCGCCGTCGAGGGCGTGACCGTCACCGGCGACAACACCGCCATGCGCAGCTCGATCGACCGCCGCAGCTACAGCGTCGCCAACGACCTGTCGGCCCGCACCGGCTCGATCGCCGACGCCCTGCGCAACATCCCCTCGGTCGAGGTCGACGTGCAGGGCAATGTCAGCCTGCGCGGCGACGCCAACGTCACCATCCTGATCGACGGCAAGCCCTCGGGCATGTTCAACGGCGACGGTCGCGGCGATGCGCTGCAGGCCATGCCGGCCGACCAGATCGACCGGGTCGAGGTGATGACCAACCCCTCGGCCGCCTTCCGCCCGGACGGCACAGCCGGGATCATCAACCTGGTCACCAAGCAGACCCGCAAGCCCGGCGCGACCGGGTCGTTGCGCGGCAACGCCAGCACCGACGGCCGCTACAACGGCGGGATCAGCGGCAACTACGTCAACGGCAAGCTGACCCTGTCGGGCGACGCCGGCTTCCGCCACGAGCAGCAGAAGGCCTGGCAGACCATCGACCGCACCACGGCGGCGGGGACCAGCAGCCAGGACGGCGCCTTCGAGAACGACGGCGACATGGTCAACCTGCGCGGCGGGATCGACTACGACGTCACGCCCAAGGACCGCCTGAGCGGCGAGGTCCGATACCGCCGCATGCAGTTCGACACCACGGGCGGCGAAACCTACGAGACCACCGGCGCCTTCCCCGACTACACGCGCGACACCGACGCGACCATGAAGCGCGACAACAAGGGCGTCAGCGCCGACTGGCGTCACCAGTTCAAGGGTTCCGAACACCAGCTGACCGCGCACCTGGAATACGAGCAGACCGACTTCTCGCGCAGCTCCACGGCCTTCACCGACTACAGCGCCGGCGCCGACGCCTACGAACTGTTCGGCTTCGGCGCCGACCAGGAGCGGACGAACTTCAAGGCCGACTACGCCCAGCCGAACGTCGGCGGCGGCACGCTGAAGACCGGCCTCGACTTCGAATGGGTGAAGAACGACTACGACAACCACGGTTCGACCGGGACCTCGTGGAGCGCCCAGACGGTCGACCCGGCCCGCACCAACCGCTTCCTGTTCGATCAGGACGTCTATGCCGGCTACATCACCTACGAGAAGGCGTTCGGCGACTTCACCGCCCAGGGCGGCCTGCGCGCCGAGCAGGTGCAGATTAACGGCAACCAGGTCACCGGCGGCCAGACCTTCGAGAACGACTACTTCAAGGTCTATCCCAGCCTGCACCTGGGCTACACGGTCGACCAGAACAACACCTTCAAGGGCAGCTACAGCCGCCGCGTCCAGCGCCCGCAGGTGCAGGACCTCAACCCCTACCGCGTCTATCAGGACCCGCAGAACTACCGGGCGGGCAACCCCTACCTGAAGCCGCAGGTGACCGACTCCTTCGAGCTGGGCTGGCAGTACCGCAAGGGCCCGGCCTACTACCTGGCCACCGCCTATTACCGCAGCAGCGAGGGCGTGGTCACCGACGTGGTCCGCGATCTCGGCGACGGCGTGCTGCTGACCACGCGCGAGAACCTCAACAAGAGCCGCAACGGCGGTCTGGAACTGGTGGCCAACGGCCGCCTGTCGCCCAAGATCACCTATAACGTCAGCGCCAACGCCTTCTGGAACGAGATCGACGCGGGCAACCTCGGCTTCTCGGGCACGCGCTCGGCCACCACGCTGTCGGGCCGCGCCAACCTGAACTGGCAGGCCACCCCGAAGGACTTCTTCCAGATCAACGCCTTCACCTCGGGCAAGCGCCTTACCGCGCAGGGCCACCGCGAGCCGTTCCAGATGGTCAATCTCGGCTATCGCCGGAAGGTCAACGACAAGCTGTCGTTCGTCGTGACCGTGCAGGACGCGCTCGACAGCTTCGAGGACAAGGCCGTCACCGACACGCCGACCCTCAAGGACGTCACCCTGCGCACGGCCAACGTGCGGGCGGTGTTCTTCGGCTTCACCTGGAACTTCGGCGGCGGCAAGCCGCGGCCCGAGCAGTTCGACTTCGGCTCGGGCGCTGTCGGGGGCTGATCGCGATCCTCCCCCTGAAGGGGGAGGTGGCCCGAAGGGCCGGAGGGGGAAGCGGCTTCGGAAGCGCCGCAACAACTTCCCCCTCAGTCGGCTTCGCCGACAGCTCCCCCTTCAGGGGGAGCATCTTAGAGCCAGCCCGCCTTCTTGAAGCGCCGATAGAGCAGGGCGCAGACCACGGCGATGACGCCCAGGACCAGCGGATAGCCGAAGGTCCATTTCAGCTCGGGCATGTGCTCGAAGTTCATGCCGTAGACGCCGGCGACGGCGGTGGGCACGGCCAGCATCGCCGCCCAGGCGGCCAGCTGGCGGGTGATGACGCCCTGGCGCTGCTGCTCCAGCAGCGAGCTGACCTCGAACACCGAGTTGAGCACTTCGCCCAGGCCCGCGATCAGCAGGTCGACGCGGGCGACGTGGTCGCGGATGTCGCGGAAATAGGGCTTCACCTCCGGATCGATGCACGGCGTCTCGTGGTGCTCGAGATAGCCGGCGACCTGGGCCATGGGCCCCAGCAGCCGCAGGAACTTGGTCAGTTCACGGCGCAGGGTGAACAGGCGGGTGATCTCGGCCCGGCTGAGGAAGGCGTCCAGCGCCCGCCGCTCCATCTCGGCCAGCTCGTCCTCGATGGCGTCGACCACCGGCAGGTAGCCGTCGACGATGAAGTCGAGCACGGCGTGCAGCACGTAGTCTCCGCCATGGGCCAGCAGGGCGGGCTGGGCCTCCAGATGGGCGCGCAGTTCCAGGTGGGCCCGGGCCGAGCCGTGGCGCACGCTGATCAGGAAGCGCGAGCCGACGAAGATGTCGGTCTCGCCGAAGACGATGCGGCCCTCGACCATCTGGGCGGTCTTGGCCACCACGAACAGCTGGCCGCCATAGATGTCGACCTTGGGCATCTGCCGCGCGTGCAGGGCGTCCTCGACGGCCAGCGGATGCAGGTCGAAGCGCTCCTGCAGGATGCGCAGTTCGTCCTCGGTGGGGTCCACCAGGCCGATCCAGACGAACTCGCCGTCGCGCGGCGCCAGGCTCGCCGGATCGTCGAGCCGGATCTCCCGCACCCGCTTCCCGTCGATATAGGCGTAGGCGGCGACGACGCTCATGAAGGCTCCTGCTCTGCTGGTCCGCAGATGGCGTGAACGCCGGGCGGAGGCAAGGCGCGGCGCGCTTGACGACGTTTGCAATATATGTAGAGTTTTAATCATGCCCGCCGCGCCCCGCAAGCTTTCGCCGCAGTCGCTCGCCGTCCTCGACGTGCTGCATGGGCGCGAGTGGCTGTATGGCCTGGAGGTGGCCGCAGCCACCGGCCTGAAGTCGGGCAGTCTCTATCCGATCCTGATCCGGCTGGCCGAGCGCGGCCTGCTGGAGAGCCGTTGGCTGGAGCCCGAACGTCCGGGCCGCCCGGCGCGGCACGCCTATCGCATCACCGGCGCCGGCCGCTCGGCCCTGGCGGCTGCTCGTCGTCCGTCCGCAACATCCTTGGCCCTGGGGGGAGCCTGATGACCGGAAACCGCAGAGATCTCGCCGATCGGATCATGAGCTTGGCGGTCAGCAATCCGCCGGCTGTTCGGGGCGAGTGGGCTGACGCCATGCACGCCGAGTTCAAGGCGCTCGAAAAGGGCCGGCTGTCCTGGTCGCTGGGATGCCTCGTCGCGGCCGCGCGCTGGCGGGCGGCGGGGGAGGCGACCTACGCGGCGGCGCTGGGGACGGGCGTGGTGTTCGTCGGAGCCCTGGCGCCGCTCTGCTACTTCGGCGCCGTCCTCTCGGGCCTGCTCTCGCGGGGGGAAGCGGCCCGGATGGTCATGCCGCTCATCGTCGTCGCGCTTGTGCTGGCCGGTTTCGCCATCGCCCTGAACTGGCCCCGACGCCGGTTGGCGACGGCTCTGATCGTGGGCCTGGGGCCCTCGCTGATCGGCAACGCCCTGCTGGCGATCACGGGGGCGGGGCTGCGCGTGCCGACCCTGCAGATGCTGGTCATCTGGGGCGTCATGGTTGGCCTAGGCTATGTCGGCGCCCTGGCGGGCGCGGCCTTGGGGCGGCGGCGCGCGGCGCGGATCGCGCGATAAATCCTCCCCCTCAAGGGGGAGGTGGCCCGGAGGGCCGGAGGGGGAAGCGTTGCGCCGGCCCCCTCAGTCGGCTTCGCCGACAGCTCCCCCAAAGGGAGAGCATCTTCCAGTCTGCGCTAAGCCCGTTCCAGGGTCACCAGCACCAGGTCGTTCCGGCGCATCGCGAAGTCGATCTTGGCCAAGCCGTCCTTGCCGACGGTGATGGTGCGGTCGATCTCCGGCTTGTCGGCGGTCAGGGCCTGCAGCGCGCAGATCTGGTCGGCCGTCAGGCTCTTGGGCATGCCCAGCTCGACATAGGCCGTGTAGGCGTCGTTGGCGCGGAAGCCGGTGCGCTGGGCCTTCAGGCGATAGCGGCCGGGCTTGAGGCCGGCGACGCTGAGCGCCGCGCCCGGGGCGTCCGTCGTCGGCTGCACCTTGGTGTAGAACGAGCGGTTGCTGGTCGGCTGCACCGGCTGGCTGAAGTCCCAGACCAGGGCGGCGATCTTGCCGCCATCCACCGAGGCCAGGACGCTATCGTCCGTGGACGGAACTTCCTTGCCGCGCAGGGCCGCCAGGTACTTGTAGGCGAACCACGAGGGCTTGCGGATCCCCTCCGGGTTCATCAGGCCAAAGCCCCCCTGGAACGGCGCGGTTGGCGGGCCGGGCTCTTCGAACAGGTCGCTATAGGTCCAGTAGCTCATGCCCTGGACGATGCCTTTGACGCCCTTCAGCTTGGCCAGGATGTAGGCGGCGCTGTGATAGCTGTCGTGCACCGGGTCGCGCGGTGTGTAGCTGGTGCTCCATTCGGTGAAGTAGAGCGGCAGGCCGGGATAGGCCGAGGCCTCGATCTCGGCGCGCACCTTGCGCACGTCGCCGATGATGGCGTCGGGATTGGCCGACAGCTTGGTGTCGTCCTTGCCGTTCTCGTCGAGGAAGCCGCCCTCGACGCCGTAGGTGTGAGTGGTGACGAAGTCGACCGCCGCGCCATTGGCCTTGCAGTAGGCCAGGAACTCCGGAACCCAAGCCGCGCCGGCCGTCGACGGGCCGCCCACCCGCAAGGTCGGGTCGATCGCCTTGATGGTTTTCGCCGTCAGGGCGTAGAGGTCGAAATAGACCTTTTGATCCGCCTTCTCCCAGAAGCCGTCGAGATTTGGCTCGTTCCACACCTCGAAGAACCAGGTGCGCACCTCGGCCTCGCCATAGCGCTTGCGCAGGTGCGTCACGAAGGCGTCGATCAGGTGCGCCCAGGGGGCGAACTGCGGGTGCGAGGTGTTGCCCTTCCACCAGAAGATCGTCAGGTCCGAGGTCTTCATGGCTTCCGGCGTGAAGCCCAGCTCGATGAACGGCTTCAGCCCCATGGCCAGCAGGCGGTCGTAGAGCTGGTCGATCTTGGTCCAGTCGTACGTGATCCTGCCGTCCGCGCCTTTCTTCACCGTGCCGAGCACGTCGTGGAAGATGGCGTGGAAGCGGATGTAGCGGAACTTCAGCTCGTCCGAGGCCGTCTTCAGCTGCGCCAGGCTGTCCTCGCGCAGCAGCGTGCCGGGATAGTCCGAGCCGATCGACAGGTCGAAGAAGCGGTCGACCGGCGTGGTCGCCTTGGCGGCGTCCAGGGCGATGACCCGCTTGTCGGCGGCGAAGGCGGGCAGGGCAGGCAGCGCTGTCAGGCCGGCGATGGTCGCCATCAGGCGGCGGCGCGAGAACATGGGCGTCTCCCTTCCTTCTTGACCAATTCAGTTCGTCATCCCGGCCGCAGCGAAGCGGAGAGCCGGGACCCAGGGGGAAGCCGCAGTGCGCCGGCCCCTGGGTCCCGGATAAGCGCTGCGGACTTTCCGGGATGACGCGCCATTTTGCTTGTTGGCTAGTGATTGTGCCGAGGCAGCTTGGACGCCAGGTCCTGGTACTTCACGGCGAACTCCAGCACCCCGCCGGTGTCCAGCTGGCTGGCGTGGGCGCGGTAGATTTCCTGCCAGGGGGTCATGGTGGCCGGCACGGCCGGGATGCCTTCCTTGCGGCGCTCGGCGATCACGGCCTCGTCCACCAGGGCGTCGCAGCGGCCGGTGTTGATGTCGATGCGGATCGTATCGCCGGTGCGCAGCCACGACAGGCCCCCGCCCACCGCGCTCTCGGGCGAGGCGTTGAGGATCGAGGGGCTGTCGGCGGTGCCCGACTGACGGCCGTCGCCCAGGGTGGGCAGGCTCATGATGCCCTTCTTCAGAAGGTGATCCGGCGGCTGCATGTTGACCACCTCGGCCGAGCCCGGCCAGCCGATCGGACCCGCGCCGCGGATCACCAGGATGCAGCTTTCGTCGATGTTCAGGGCCGGGTCGTTGATGCGGGCGTGATAGTCGTCCGAGCCGTCGAAGACGATGGCCCGGGCCTCGAACACGCCTTCCTGGCCCGGCTTGGACAGATAGCGTTCGCGGAAGTCGGCGCCGATGACGCTGGCCTTCATGATCGCGAAGTCGAACAGGTTGCCGCGCAAAACGAGGAAACCCGCCTTTTCAGCCAAAGGCTCGGCATAGGGGAAGATCACCTCGCGGTCGCTGGTTTCGCGGCCTTGCAGGTTCTCGCCCATGGTCTTGCCGGTGACGGTCAGCACGTCGCCGTGCAGGCGGCCCTGCTGCAGCAGTTCCCACAGCACCGCCGGCGCGCCGCCGGCCCGGTGGAAGCGCTCGCCCAGATACTTGCCGGCCGGCTGCATGTTGACGATCAGCGGGATGTCGTAGGCCGCCCGCCAGTCGTCGGCGGTGATCTCCAGGCCCGCATGCCGCGCCATGGCCGCGATGTGCGGCTGGGCGTTGGTCGAGCCGCCGGCGGCCGCCACCAGGGCGATGGCGTTCTCGAAGGCCTTCTTGGTCAGGATGTCGAGCGGTTTGACGTCCTCATAGGCCAGGTCGACGATCCGCTGGCCGGTGCGATAGGCCATCTGGCCGCGCTCGCGGTAGGGGGCGGGGATCGCCGCGCAGCCGGTCAGCGAAAGGCCCAGGGCTTCGGCGACCGCGTTCATGGTCGAGGCCGTGCCCATGGTGTTGCAGTGGCCGGCCGAGGGGGCCGACGAGGCCGCGCGCTCGATGAATTCGTTCTCGTCGATCTCGCCGGCCGCCAGCTTGCGGCGCGAGCGCCAGATCACCGTGCCCGAGCCGACCAGCTCGCCCTCGTGCCAGCCGTCCAGCATGGGGCCGCCGGAAAGCACGATGGCCGGGATGTTGACCGTGGTGGCGGCCATGATGCCCGCAGGCGTGGTCTTGTCGCAGCCGGTGGTCAGCACCACGGCGTCGATCGGATAGCCGTGCAGGGTCTCGACGAGGCCGAGGTACGACAGGTTGCGGTCCAGCGCCGCCGTCGGGCGACGGCAGTTCTCGAAGATCGGGTGGACCGGGAACTCCATGGGGATCCCGCCCGCGTCGCGGATGCCGTCGCGCACCCGGGCCACCAAATCGAGGTGGATGCGGTTGCACGGCGAGATGTCGCTGCCGGTCTGGGCGATGCCGATGATCGGCTTGCCGCTGCGCAGCTCTTCGGGGGTGATCCCGTAGTTCATGAAGCGCTCCAGGTAGAGCGCGGTCATGTCGATGTGGTCGGGATTGTCGAACCAGTCGCGCGAGCGGAACCGGCGGGGCGTTCGATTAGCGGAGGTCAAGGCGCACCTCGTATTGCGGCTGCCCGGCGACGTCGACGGGCAGGGCGAAGAGGCCGCCGCACAGCGGGTTCGCGGCGAGCTGCTCGTCGCTCAGCCCCTTGCGGGCGGTGGTGAAGTAGAGGGTCTTCAGGTCCGGTCCGCCAAAACACGGCTTGGTGACGTTGATGGCCGGCAGTTCGACGCGCTGCACGACCTGGCCTTGCGGCGAGATGCGGATGGCGCCGCGACCGCCCCACAGGGCCGTCCACACGAAGCCCTCGGCGTCGACCACCGAGCCGTCGGGCCAGGCGTCGTCGATCGTCAGGCGGAAGAACTCGCGCTTGTTCGAAAGGGCGCCGTCGGCCCCAACGTCGAAGGCCCAGATCACCTTTCCGAGGGTGTCTGTGTGATAGAAGGTCGCCCCGTCCGGCGAGACGGCCGGGCCGTTGGTGATGCAGATGCCGGCGTCGTGCTTCGTCAGCGAACCGTCGGCTTCGAGCCGGTAGAGCGCGCCGCTGTCGGCCTCCTCGCCGTCGTGCATGGTGCCGAACCACAGGCGGCCCTGCGCATCGACCGTGGAGTCGTTGGGGCGGTTGTCGAGGCCGGCGTCCTCGATTTCGGAAATGAAGGTGAAGCCCAGTTCGGGCGTGAAGTGGTGAAGGCCGCTCTTGAGGCCCGCCACGAAGCCGCCGCCGACGCGGGGGGCGACGAAGGTCACCTGGTCGGGCGCGTCCCAGCTGGTGGTCTCGCCGGTGGCCGGGATGTAGCAGTGGACCCGATGGCCCTTGATGTCGACGAACCAGACGGCGTCGCCATGCCAGATCGGCCCTTCGCCGAGCGTGGCCTTCAGGTCCCAGACGCAGGTGGGGGCAGTCATTGGCTTCGTCTCCTCCTACGGCGCTGGGCCCCCTCAGTCGCTCCGCGACAGCTCCCCCAAAGGGGGAGCATCGAAGGCCGCAGATCCTCCCCCTCTGGGGGAGGTGGCCCGGAGGGCCGGAGGGGGCCGTCGCCGACCTATCTTATCGCCAGCCGGCGTCGATCCAGTATTCGTGGCCGGTGCACAGGCTGCCGTCGTCCGAAGCCAGGAACAGCACCAGCGAGGCCACGTTGGCCGGCAGGATGCGGCCCTTCACGGCCTGGGCCTTGACGATCTCGGCCTCGCCTTCGGGGGTGTACCACTTCTCCTGGCGCTTGGTCTTGACGTTGCCCGGCACCACGCAGGTGACGCGGATGTCGTCGGGACCAAGCTCGCGAGCCAGGGCGCGGGTCATGCCCTCGATGCCGGCCTTGGCGGTTTCGTAGAGTACGAGGTCCTCCAGGCCCAGGTGCCAGCTGATCGAGCCGAAATTGATGATCGCGCCGCCGCCGCGCTCTTTCATGCCCGGGGCCGCGGCCTGGGCGCAGAACAGCATGTGACGCAGGTTCACGTTCATGCGGTTGTCCCAGTAGGCCGGGGTCACGTCGGCCAGGCTGTGACGGTCGTCGTTGCCGGCGTTGTTGACCAGCACGTCGATGGCGCCGGTCTCGGCGAAGAAGGCCTTCACGGCTTCGAGGTCGGTCAGGTCGACCTGCTTGAACACCGGCTTGATCGGGGCGTCGGCCAGGTCGGCGACCAGGGCCTCCGAGTCCTCGGCGGCGATGTCGACGAAGATCACTTCGGCGCCTTGGCGGGCGAAGGCGGTGGTGATGCCCGCGCCGATGCCGGAGCCGCCGCCGGTGATGACGACGCGCTTGCCCTGGAGGCTGGGATAGATGGCGGAGGACATGCGCTTAAGCCTGGAAAGAGGAAACGAGGGTCACAGCAGGCCGCGGCCGGCCAGGTTGCGGATCAGGGCGGAGATGCCGAAGGTCCAGGGCTTGGCCTGGTCGCAGGTGGTCACCTCGTTCTCGAGCACGCCCAGCTTGGGGGTCGAGACGCGGACGCGGTCGCCGACCTTGTGGGTAAAGCCCTGGCCGGGGGCGTCGCGGTCCTGGATGGGCGCGAACATGGTGCCCAGGAACAGCACGAAGCCGTCCGGATACTGGTGCTGCTTGCCGTGGGCCTGGCCGGCCAGCACGGCCGGGTCGCGGCTGATCAGGCTCATGTTCGACTTGCCGTCGAGCACGAAGTCGTCGCGGCCGGTGATCTTCAGTTCGACCTCGGCGTTGCGCACGTCGTCCAGGCTGAACGAGGCGTCGAACAGGCGGAAGAACGGACCGATCGAGCAGGAGGCGTTGTTGTCCTTGGCCTTGCTGAGCAGCAGGGCCGAGCGGCCTTCGAAGTCGCGCAGGTTGACGTCGTTGCCCAGCGAGGCGCCGCGGATCTCGCCCTGGCCGTCGACCAGCAGCACGACTTCCGGTTCGGGATTGTTCCAGTGGCTGTCGGAGCGGACGCCGATCTGGTCGCCCCAGCCCATCGACGACAGCGTCGGGCCCTTGGTGAAGATTTCGGCGTCGGGGCCGATGGCCACTTCCAGGTACTGCGACCACAGGCCGTCGGCGACCAGGGCCTCCTTCAGGCGCGCGGCGCCTTCCGAGCCGGGCTCGACGCTCTTGAGGTCGCCGCCCATGCGCTCCGAAAGCTGCTGGCGGATCTCCAGGGCCTTGGCGGCGTCGCCGCGGGCGCGCTCCTCGATCACCCGCTCCAGGGTCGAGACGGCGAAGGTGACGCCGGCGGCCTTGAGCACCTGCAGGTCGACGGGGGCCAGAAGCTTGGCCGGCGCGTTGCCCTGCGGGTCGTCCCACACCGGACGCAGGTCGAGCTTTTCCAGCGGACCCTTGTCGACGCCGCGCGGGATCGCGTCGCCCGGCGCGTAGGCGTTCATCAGGTCGGCGAGCGTGGGGGCGATCTTGCTGACGTCCTCGACGTGGCCGCCGCGGATCAGGACGGGGGTCGGGCCCTGGCCGAAATCGATGCGGCCCAGAAGGGTCGCTTCCCGCCAGTCCTCGGGAAGGTATTTCGTCACGCCCACCGCGTTTTCTCCCTCTGGCGCGGGCGGATCTTTGCGAACGCCCGCCACGCTTCGTAACTCTCAGACTTGTTAGCGCTAACATGTGGAGGCGCGCAAGGGAGTTGTCTGACAACTGTTCTGAGGTTGTCGACAGAAGGGCTGGGCGGCGGAGCGGGTCGGGCGCGGCGTCAGAGGCAGCCGGAGTTCCAGTAGACGACCCGATGGCTGACCAGCCGCGCCTGCTCATCGGCCTTCCACGAGATATCCAGCCGCTGGCCGCAGACCGATCGTCCCCAGATGGCCGTGACGTTCTGTTCGCCCGCTACGGCCGCCGGGCTGGGGTGCAGGCCCTGGGCCAGGAGATATCGCTCCAGGTCATGCGCCGGCCCGCCCGGGGGAAAGCGCTTGTCCAGGCGGGTGGTGAGCAGTTTCTGGCCCGCGTCGTAGTCTTCAGGCAGTCCGGCGAACAGTTCGGTCGCCGGCGCGGGCGTTTCCGGGAACAGGACGAGACCCACGGGGCCGGCCACGAGGTGCAGGCCGACCCAGAGCCCGAACATGCCCGCGACGACCCCCGCAGCGATCAGCCACGGGCGGGCCTTCGACCTTGAAGGCTGTTCAGCCCCTGTCCGCATTCGCCGCAGGCCCCGTCGAATCCCGCACGATCAGCGTGTGGGGGTGCATCAGCTGGCGCGGCTCGCCGGTCCCGTCGCGGTGGCGGCGGATCTCCTCCAGCACCAGGTCGACGGCGGCGCGGGCCATGGCGGCGATGGGCTGGTGGACGGTGGTCAGGGCCGGCCAGATGTTGGCGGCGATCGAGGTGTCGTCGAAGCCGACGATCGAGACGTCGCCCGGCACGTCCAGGCCCAGACGGTGGGCCAGGCCGGCGGTGGCGGCGGCCATGTCGTCGTTGGCCGCGAAGATGGCGGTGGGGCGCTCCTTGGTGTTGAGCAGCCGCTCGGCCGCCTCCAGGCCCGAACGATAGGTGAAGTAGCCCTGCTCGACGCGGACGTCTTCCTGCGGGATCCCGGCCGCCTTCAGGGCGGTCATGAAACCGTCCATCCGTTGCTGGCTGACCGTCTGGTTGGGGTGGCCCTTGATGAAGCCGAAGCGCTTGTGGCCGAGCGCCAGCAGGTGCTGGGTGAGCTCGAAGGCGGCGGCTTCGTTGTCGATGCGGATGGTGGCCATGTCGCTGCTGGCCATGCCGGGCGCGACGGCCACCGCGGCGGCGCCGGCGGCCTTCACCTCGGCCAGCACGGTCTGGGACTCGCACAGCGGCGGCGGCAGGATCAGGCCGTCGACGCCGGTCTTCAGCAGGCGGGCCAGGGTGGCGCCGGCCAGTTCCGGTTCGGCGCATTTCTCGATGACGATCTGCGAGCCGGTGCGGCTGCTTTCGTCCAGCGCCCCGACCAGGAACTCCGACAGATAGCCGGTCGAGGGGTTGTCGTAGAGCAGGCCGATGCGGAACGGGGCGCTGCCGGCCAGGCTGCGGGCGGCGGGATTGGGGGCGTAGTTCAGCTCGGCGATGGCCTGCTCGACCAGCGCCCGGGTCTCTTCCTTGACCGTGGCTTCGCGGTTGATGACCCGCGACACGGTCATCGGCGAAACGCCGGCGCGAGCCGCGACGTCGCGGATGGTGGCGCTCTGGCTGCTGCGCCGCCGCGTGCGCTCGGTGCGTTCGTTCATACTGAGAAGTCCGTCCCTTTTGGGCGAGTCTAGACCGTTTCTCGCGCCAGGGGGAAGCGGGGCCTTGGTCGCGGCTGCGCGTCGGGCGTAGGGAAGGGGGCATGATTACGCGTGACGCTCGCCTTGGAGCCATCATTCTGTGCGGCGGCGGCTCGGTCCGGATGGGGCGGGACAAGGCCCTGCTGGATTGGGGCGGCGTGCGCGCCGTCGACCGCGTGGTGGCCCTGGCGCGGGCGGCCGGCGCGAGCGTGGTGCTGACTGCGGGGCGCGACTACGGGCTTGATTGGGTTCCCGATCCCGAGGAGGGCGCGGGGCCTGTGGGCGGCGTGCTGGCCGGGGCCGCGGCGCTGGCGGCGCGGGGCTGCGAGCGGGCGCTGGTGCTGGCGGTCGATGCGCCGACCCTGGCGGTGGAGGACCTTGCGCCGTTGCTGGCCGTGGAGGCCGGCGCGACGTTCGAGGTGTCGCCGGTGCCGATGGTGCTGCCTCTGGATGCGTTGCCAGAGGGGGCGCTGCCGGGCTGGCCGCTGCGGCGGCTGGTCGAGCGGGCGGGACTTTCGGTGCTGCCGTGCCCGGAGGCGGCCAGGGCGCGGTTGCTGGGGGCGAATACGCCGGAGGAGCGTGATCGGCTTAGGCCGTAGCCCGTCAGTAGACGTCCCGGCGATAGCGGCCCTGATCCGCCAGGTCCTCCAGCGCCTCGCCGCCCAGGATCTCGCCCAGCGCCGCGTGCACCTCGCGCGACATGCCCTCCAGCGAGCCGCAGACATAGATCGCCGCGCCCTGCGCCACCCAGGCCCGGACCTCGTCGGCGGCCGCCCGCAGGCGGTGCTGGACGTAGACCTTGTCGGCCTGGTCGCGGGAGAAGGCCAGGTCCAGGCGTTCGAGCACGCCCGACGCCGCCCAGGCCTCGATCTCGGCCTGATGGAAGAAGTCGTGGGCCGAGGAGCGCTCGCCGAACACCAGCCAGTTGCGCTTGCGGGAGAGGGCGGCGCGAGCCTTCAGGTGGCTGCGCAGGCCGGCCAGACCGGTGCCGGCGCCGATCAGGATCATCGGGCGGTCGTCGTCCGGCGCGTGGAAGCTGCGGTTGGAGCGCACGCGGCCGGCGATCTCGCCGCCGACGGCTGCATGCTCGATCAGCCAGCCCGAGCCCAGGCCCGGCTTGCCGTCGGCGCGGCGCATCAGGCGCACGACCAGTTCCACGCCGCCGTCGGCGGGCAGCGAGGCGATCGAATACTCGCGGTGGGGCAGGGCCGGCAGGGCGTCGACCAGCGCCTGGGGCGCGGTTCCGGCCAGGGCCTTGATGGCCGCGTCCTCGTGCGGCAGGCGCCGCCAGGACAGCGTCTCGCCCAGGCTGGCGGCCTCGTCGGCCTTCACGGCGGCGTCGGCGCTCAGCGACAGGCGCGAAAGCAGGTCGGCCACGTCGGCGGGGGCGTTGCGCGGGCCGATCTCGACGATGTCGCCGGCCCGCCAGTCGAGCCCACCATCAAGCGGTTCGAGCCTCACGTGGAAGGCGCCTTCGCCGGCCGAACCGGGATTGAGCAGGCGACGGTCGGCCAGGGTCCAGGGGCCGTAGGCCGGACGGCTCCAGTCGGGCGCGTCGGTCGAGCCCGTGAGCACGGAGAGCTGCGACTGCCAATGCCGCAGGGCGGCGGCCTCGCCGTCGTCGACCTCGACCGTGTCGAACAGGCGCGCGCCGCCGTTGCGGGCGAGCCAGGCGTCGAGGCTGCGGCCGAAGGCGCAGTACTGGGCGTAGGTCGAGTCGCCCAGCGCCAGGACGGCGTAGGACAGCTTGGCCAGGGCGGGCTCGGTGGCCATCACGTCGCGGATGAAGCGGCGGGCGTTGTCGGGCGCGTCGCCCTCGCCGGTGGTGCTGACGATGAAGAGGGCGCGGCCGGTCAGGTCTTGGGGCTCGACGGCGGCCAGCTCGCGCAGCCGCACCGGCAGGCTGGCCGCCTGCAACGCCTTGGCCGTAGCCATGGCCAGTTCCTCGGCGAAGCCCGTCTGGCTGGCGAAGGCCACGAGCACCGGCTCGCCGGCGCCGGACGCCAGGGCGGCCTCCTCGCGGCGGGCCTTATGCTTGCGCAAGGCCACCTTCAGCGCGATCCCGGCGCACAGCAGCACGTAGAGGCCGACGACGATGGCGGCCAGGGCCAGGCGGCGCGCGTCCGGCGGCAGGCTGGAGATGAAGTCGGTCATTCGTCGAGCATTGCCTGCAGGGCCGGCGACAAGCGCTCGGACAGGCCGTTGGGACCGCGGGTCACGATCAGGGCCGGCAGGTCGCGGGCCGTGGCGAAGGCGATGGCGGCCTCGGCGCCCATCACGGTCAGGGCCGTGGCCAGGGCGTCGGCGGTCATGCACTCGGGGTGGAGGACGGTGACGCTGACCACGCCGGCGTCGCACGGCGCGCCAGAGGCGGGATCCAGGGTGTGGGCGTAGCGCCTGCCCGCATGGTCGAAGAACCGGCGATAGTCGCCCGAGGTCGCCACCGACAGGCCGTGCAGGGCCAGCAGCGTGCGGGGCGCGGCCTCGTCGTTGGCGCCGGCGAGCGGCGGACGCTCTAGTTCGACCCACCACGGCTGGCCGTCGGGCTTGGCGCCCGTGCCGCGCAGTTCGCCGCCGACCTCGACGAGGTAGGAGCGTACGCCGGACCGGTCGAGGGCGCGGGCGGCCTCGTCGACGCCGAAGCCTTTGGCGATGCCGTTGAGGTCGATGGAAAGGCCGCCCGGCTGAAACAGCGCGTCGCCGTCCAGCGCCACGCGGCGCCAGCCCATCGGCGCGCGGGCGGCCTCCAGCGCGTCGGCGCTGGGCGGCTCGCCGGAAAAGGGGCGAGGGCCGAAGCCCCAGAGATCGGTGATCGCGCCCAGGGTCGGATCGAAGGCGCCGTCGCTGTCCTCGGCCACTTGCAGGGCGCGGCGCAGCACGGTCGCGAAGCTGGTCGGCAGGACGGTCCAGCTTCCGGGCGCGGAACGATTGAAGCGCGACAGCGCCGACATCGGGTCCCAGGCGCTCATCTGCGCGACCACGTTGTCCAGCGCGCGCTGGACCATGGCGGTCATGGCCGCGAGGTCGGTGGTCACGGGCAGCACGGCCTTGACCGACCAGGTGGTGCCCATGGTTTCCCCGTCGAACCCGCGCACGACCCCGCCCACCGGCCGGGCCGGCGGTTCAGAGAGCATGGGGACGAGGACGCGGGTCATGGGGGTCTTTCAAGCTCCTCCCCCGCGAGCGGGGGAGGGGGACCGCGAAGCGGTTGAGGGGGCGGCGGCGCGCACGGCGCTCCGTCCCTCGCCCCCTCCGTCACGGCGCTGCTGGCGCCGCGCCACCTCCCCCGTTGGCGCGGGGGAGGAGCTAGGTCGTCAGGTTACGGACGCTGGGCTTCCAGGGTCGCGGTGTAGCTGGCCGAGAAGCCGTTGCCGGCCAGGGCCGTCGGGGCCTGGGGCTGACCGCCGGGAGCGCCGCCGCCCGGACCGCCGGGGCCGCCTTGGCCGCCCGGACCGCCCGGAGGGCCGCCCATGCCGCCGCGGCCGGTCTCGCCGGTGCGGACGCTGGCGTTCATCCAGTACATGCCGGCTTCCGGCAGGGTGACCTTGAACGCGCCGTCGGCGCCGGTCTTGACCTTGATCTCGCCCGGCGTAGCGCGATAGCGCGAATTGCCCGGCACGAAGGTCACTTCCAGGTCGGCGGCGGGCTTGCCGTCGATCAGGAACTTGAAGGTCGCCGCTTCGGTGGCCACCACGTCGTTGGGGTGGGTGACCGGAACCAGTTCCAGGCCCTTGCCGGTCGGCTTCAGCACCGTGTCGGTCGGCGCGCCGCGGGTGACGAAGGTTTCGTTGCGGTTGAAGCTCTTGATGGTCTTCAGGTCGGCGGCGCCGGCCGGAACCTGCTTGGCGAAGTCGTCGGCGCTGCCGCGGAAGCGCTTGACTTCACCGTTCTCGGTCCAGCTGGCCATGACGCTGCTGGAGGCGGTGCCGATCTTGTAGGTGCCGGGCTTGGCCAGCTCGACGTCGAACACCGAGCGGTACTGGCCGGTCGCGGCGTTCTTCAGCGGTTCGGTCGAGCCGTCCGGGGTGGTGATGACCACG
Organism: Caulobacter sp. 602-2; assembly: GCF_011043625.1. Lineage (GTDB taxonomy): Bacteria > Pseudomonadota > Alphaproteobacteria > Caulobacterales > Caulobacteraceae > Caulobacter. The sequence goes on along the minus strand of NZ_JAAKGT010000002.1, from coordinate 331,678 downwards.
CCGTCCACGCGCATGGCGCGGTGGTCGGGGTAGAACAGCTCGTTGGAGATGGCCGCGTCGACGGTCACCCACGAGCCTTCGCCCGACAGGATGGTGGCCGAGGGGACGAACCAGGCGCGGTGGGCGTGGGCGGCCAGCGGCAGGGTCAGGGCGACGGTGGCCGCCGTGAGGGCGAGAAGGCGCTTGCGAAGGGTCATGGCGTTTCTCTCTTGCTTATTTGACGGTGACCGAGACAGCGCCGAGCTCGGCCGTCCCCTTGGCGGAGGCGGTCTTGCCGGGCTTGCCCCAGGTGAACGGCACGCGGACGGCCTCGTGGCCGCCGACTTCGCGCGCGGCCTCGACCACCAGGGTGTAGGCGCCCGGCTTCAGCTTCGACAGCTGGCTCTTGGCGCCGCTGAAGGTCAGCTTCTGCGGGCCCGGCGCGCGGGTGGCCGAGGAGATGCCGTCGGCCGGGAAGCTCATGGTGCGGCCGGCCTTGCGCCACCACTGGCGCATGTCCTTCAGCCACTTCTCGCCCTTGTCCTCCTTGGAGTCCGGATCGTACCAGACGGCCAGGGTGGCGGCGGCGGTGGCGTCGGGCGCCTCGACCCAGATGGCGACGTAGGGCTTGTGGTACTCGGCCACCGAAAGGCGCGGGATCTCGACGGTGACGGCGAGGTCGGCGGCCATCGCCGGAGCGCCGACGGCGGCGCCGGCGAAGGTCAGCAGGGAGACGGTGCGCTTCACGGAAGGCGGCCTTTCACTAGAGGTGGACGAACAGGATGATGATCAGGAGCGGAATGGCCAGCCCCGCGGCGGTCAGCGGCCAGGTCATCGGCCGCCCGCGGGCGTGGAACTGCAGAAGGATCAGGCCGGTGACGGTGAAGATCACGCAGGCGCCGGCGAAGATGTCGATGAACCAGCTCCAGGCCTTGCCGGTGTTGCGGCCCTTGTGCAGGTCGTTGAGCAGGCTGATCGAGCCGCGGGTGGTCTTTTCGTGCTCGACGTCGCCGGTCTCGCGGTCGATGGCGATCCAGGCGTCGCCGCCGGGACGTGCCAGGGCCAGGTAGACCTCGGCGTCGGACCATTCGCCGGGGCGGCGGGCGATGTCGGCGTCGACGGCCTTGTCGAGCCAGGTCTCGACCTTGATCGGCAGCGGGCGCTTGCCTTCGGTCGGGCCCGAAGCCAGCTCGGCGATCAGTTCGGGCGGCAAGGTCGCCTTCTTGCTGACGACCTTGGGCTCGGCTTCGATCGAGCCGGCATGGTTCAGGGTGAAGCCGGTGATGGCGAACAGCAGCATGCCCACGAGGCTGATCGCCGCGCTGATCCAGTGCCACTGGTGCAACTGCTTCAGCCAGAATGAGCGGCGGTTCTGTTCGGCGGCGGCTTTCACGGGATTCCGGAACGGACGAGCTTCAGTGCCGCCGTCCATACTTGAGAGCGACTTGCAATTACAAGACCCGATCGCCGTCCGGCGCCGATTGGAAGCATTTGCCCGCGGATCGTTTCGGAGCGCATCGCCCATCCGCCCCATTATTCGCCAGGCGCCCGAGAACGCCTTCGAGCGGCGCATCCGTTCCATCCGTGAAATCCCCGCTTTCGCAAGGTTCCTACGCAAGAGGGCGAGCGAGCCCTCATCCATTCGCGCGGCGACGGCAAGCTGCTATGGCTGCCGGTCATGGCCACGCTCGACGACACCTATGATCCCCTGACCCCCGTTCCGGCCGAGCGCCGGGTGTTCGGGGCGCGCGACGCCTTCTCGCTGTGGTTCAGCCTGGGCATCGGCCTGCTGGTGCTGCAGGCGGGCGCGTTCCTGGTCCCGGGCCTCAGCCTGGGCATGGCGCTGGCGGCGATCGTCACCGGCTCGGTGCTGGGGGCCCTGCTGCTGGCGGCGGCCGGCGTGGTCGGCGCCGATACAGGGCTCTCGGCCATGGGAACGCTGCGGCTGGCGCTGGGCGCGCGGGGCGCGGCGGTTCCGGCGGTGCTGAACGCGGTGCAGCTGGTCGGCTGGGGCGCGTTCGAGATCATCGCCATGCGCGACGCCGCCGACGCCCTGGCCAGGCAGACCTTCGGGCTCTCCAATCCGCTGGCCTGGACGGTGCTGTTCGGCGCGCTTGCGACCTGGCTGGCGTTCATGGGGCCGGTGTCGTTCGTGCGCAGGTTCCTGCGCGCCTGGGGGCTGTGGCTGCTGCTGGGCGGCGCCGGCTGGCTGACCTGGCGGCTGCTGGCCCAGCACGACCTGGCCGCATTGTTCGCCAAGGCCGGCACGGGCGAGATGAGCTTCGGCGCCGGCGTCGACCTGGTCGTGGCCATGCCGCTGTCGTGGCTGCCTCTGATCGCCGACTACACGCGCTTTGGCCGTTCCAGCGGCCGGATGTTCCGCGGCAGCGCGGCCGGCTACCTCCTGGCCAACATCTGGTTCATGGGCCTGGGCGCCTGCTACGCGCTGGCGGCCGGGGGCGGGGAGGGACTGCTGCTGACCGCCCTGGCCGCGGCCGGCGGCGGGATCGCCCTGCTGCTGATCGTCGTGGACGAGACCGACAACGCCTTCGCCGACATCCATTCGGCCGCCGTCTCGACGGCCACGCTGGCGCCGCTGCGCCCCGCCCATCTGGCCTTGGCCTTCGGCGCGCTGTGCACCCTGATCGCCCTCGTGGCGCCGCTTGCCCGTTACGAAGGCTTCCTGCTGTTGATCGGTTCGGTGTTCGCGCCGCTGTTCGGCGTGCTGTTGACCGACCACTTCGTCGTGCGCCGCCGCCGCGCCGAGGTCGCCGGGGCCTTCGCCTGGGGCCTGAACCTAGCGGGGCTTCTGGCCTGGGCGGCGGGGATCGCGGCCTATCAGGGCTTCAGCCGCCTGGCGCCGGAGCTGGGCGCCACCCTGCCGGCGCTGGCGGTTGCGGCGCTCGCCTATCTAGTGCTGGGGTTGATCCTGCGGCGGCCGAAGGGCTGATCGACCAGCGTCGCCATAACAACGTCCGGTCAAGTTCGTCTCGACAAGCGGGCCCTAACAAAAGAAACATCCAGGCTTCTTACCGCGAGGGGACGTTCGCGGGCTGCATTGGGGTCGTTTCTTGAAAGCGCTTTTCTTCTCGGTCTCGCTTCTGTCGCTCGTGGGCGGCGCCGCTCTCGCCCAGGACTACCTGCCGCAACCGGCCGCACCGACGCCGCCGATCGTCGCCCCGCAGGACGTGGCCTATCCGGGCGTGCTGAAGCTCTACGTCGACGCCACCGACCTCGAGCGCAAGATCTTCGACATCAAGCTGACCCTGCCGGTCGCCAAGCCCGGCCCGATGACCCTGTACTATCCGCAGTGGGTTCCGGGCGGCCACTCGCCGCGCAACGACATCGACAAGCTGGCCGGCCTGGTGATCACCGCGAACGGCCAGACGATCCCGTGGAAGCGCGACGTGGTCGAGGTCAACGCCTTCCACATCGACGTGCCGGCCGGCGTGACCGAGCTCTCCGTCGCCTACAAGTTCCTGTCGCCGGTCGAGACCAAGGTCGGCCGCATGGTCATGACGCCCGACATGCTGAACCTGCAGTGGCTGCAGATGACCATGTACCCGGCCGGCCACTTCACCCGCCGCATCACCGTCGAGCCGACCGTCAAGCTGCCGGCCGGTTTCCAGTTCGCCTCGGCCCTGGAGGTCGACAAGACCGAAGGCCAGGTCACCAGCTTCAAGCCGACCACCGTCGAGACCCTGGTGGACTCGCCGATGTTCGCAGGCCGCTACTTCAAGTCGGTCGAGCTTGATCCGGGCGCCAAGGTTCCGGTGCGCCTGAACATGATCGCCGACAAGCCCGAGCTCCTGGAGTTCAAGCCCGAGCAGATCCAGGCCCACAAGAACCTCGTGCAGCAGGCCTACAAGCTGTACGGCTCGCACCACTACGACCACTACGACTTCCTGGTGGCTCTGTCGGACCAGCTGGGCGGCATCGGCCTGGAGCACCACCGGTCGAGCGAGAACCGCGTCGCGCCCAAGTACTTCACCGAGTGGGACAAGACCTATGTCGGTCGCGACCTGCTGCCCCACGAGTTCACCCACTCGTGGAACGGCAAGTTCCGCCGTGGCGCGGACCTGTGGACGCCGACCCTCAACACCCCGATGCGCGACAGCCTGATGTGGGTCTACGAGGGCCAGACCCAGTACTGGGGCTATGTGCTGTCGTCGCGCTCGACCCTGCTGACCAAGGAGCAGACCCTGGACGCCATCGCCATGACGGCGGCCGCCTACGACAACCGTCGCGGCCGCGACTGGCGCCCGGTGCAGGACACCACCAACGACCCGATCATCGCCAACCGCAAGCCGCTGTCGTGGCTCTCCTACCAGCGTAGCGAGGACTACTATTCGGAAGGGCAGCTGGTCTGGCTCGACGCCGACACGCTGATCCGCGAGAAGACCGGCGGCAAGAAGTCGCTCGACGATTTCGCCAAGGCCTTCTTCGGCGTCGCCGACGGCTCGTACGTGTCGCACACCTACACCTTCGACGACGTGGTCGCGGCGCTGAACGGCGTGGTTCCCTACGACTGGTCGACCTTCCTGAAGGATCGCATCGAGGGCGTGAACCCCAAGGCCCCGCTCGATGGTCTGACCCGTGGCGGCTACAAGCTCGTCTACACCGACACCCCGACCGACTATTTCAAGTCGTCCGAGACCCGCGCCAAGAACACCAACCTGGCCTACTCGATCGGCCTGACGGTGGGCTCGGACGCGGTGCTGACCGACGTGCAGTGGGACGGCCCGGCCTTCAAGGCCGGCTTGACCCAGGGCCTGACCGTGGTGGCCGTCAACGGCGACACCTATGACGCCGACAAGCTGAAGGCGGCGGTGAAGGCCACCGCCAAGGGCGTTCCGGTCGAACTGCTGGTCAAGGAAGGCTCGCGCTATCGCACCGTGAAGCTCGATTACGCCGGCGGCCTGCGCTACCCGCGCCTGGAGCGCATCGCCGGTACGCCGGCGCGCCTCGACGACATCCTGGCGCCCCGCAAGTAAGTCTTGAGAGCCGTCCGGCGCCCGGGGCCGCGAGGCGCCGGACGGCTTTTCTTCGACATGCGGCCAAGTCTGCCTTTGGGGGCCGCATGTCCGATTCCACGAAATTCGATCGTCGCCAGCTGCTGGCCGGCGCCACCGCGGCGACCGTCTCCGCCGCCCTGCCGGCGATGGCCGCCCCGAAGGGCGAGAGCGCCAAGCTCTACGCCCTGTTCGACGCCTTCTTCGACGAAGACCTGACCGAGAGCCCCGAACAGGCCACCAACCTCGGCCTCGACACCGGCGCCCACGCCGGCGCGCGCACCAGGCTGGGCGACCGCTCGATCGCCGGCTGGATCAAGGAGCGCAAGGAACCGGCCGAACGCCTCAAGCGCCTGAAGGCCATCGACCGCAAGGCGCTGTCGGGCGAGGACGCCGTCAACTACGACACCGCCGCCTACTATTACGGCGCGCGCGACAAGGCCTCGGGCTTCGACTACGGCGCGGTGTCGAGGCCGTTCGTGGTGACCCAGTTCTACGGCGGCTATTCGTCGGTCCCCAGCTTCCTCGACAACAAGCACGAGGTGAAGTCGGCAGCCGACGCCGACAGCTACCTGGCCCGCATGGCGAGCTTCGCCACCGTGCTGGACCAGGAAAGCGAGCGCGTGCGGGCCGATGCGGCCAAGGGCGTGATCCCGTCGGACTTCATCCTCGACAAGGCCATCGGCCAGCTGAAGCAGTTCCGCGGCCTGGCCCCGGAGAAGAACGTGCTGGTCGCCTCGATGGCCCGCCGCGCCAAGGCCTATGGCGACTACGACGCCAAGGCCGCCGCCCTGCTGGCCAGCACGATCCATCCGGCGCTGGATCGCCAGATCGAGACCCTGACGGCCGTCCGGGCCAAGGCCGTGCACGAGGCGGGCATGAACCGCTTCAAGGACGGCGAGGCCTTCTACGCCGCCCTGCTGCGCATCTACACCACCACCGAGAAGACCCCCGACGAGGTGCATCGCCTCGGCCTGGAGGAGGGCGCGCAAATCCAGGCGCGGATGGACGAGATCCTCAAGAAGCGCGGCTTCACGCAAGGCTCGGTCGGCCAGCGCATGGCCGCGCTCAAGGACCTGCCGGGCGAGAGCTATCCCAACACCGACGAGGGCCGTGCGCAGATCCTGGCCTACTGCAATCGCCTGATCGCAGAGATGCAGCCCAAGCTGCCGCAATGGTTCGGGATCACGCCGAAGATCCCGGTCGAGGTGCGCCGCATCCCGCCCTACACCGAGGCCGGCTCGTCGGGCGGCTACTACGAGCGTCCGCCGCTGGACGGCTCGCGCCCCGGGGCCTTCTACATCAACCTGCGCGACACGGCCGAGCGCCCGCGCTACGCCCTGCCGACCCTGACCTATCACGAAGCCGCGCCGGGCCATCACTTCCAGCTGGCCCTGACCGCCGAGGGCAGCCTGCCGCGCCTGCGCCAGAACATGTTCTTCTCGGCCAACACCGAGGGCTGGGCGCTCTACGCCGAACAGGTGGCGATGGAGATGGGCCTCTACGAGACCGACGACCTGGGCCTTCTGGGCATGTACCAGGCGCGGCTGTTCCGGGCTTCGCGCTGCGTGGTCGACACCGGCATCCACGCCAAGGGCTGGAGCCGCGAGAAGGCCATCGCCTACATGGTCGAGACCGGCGGCGACGACGAAGGCCGCATCACCCGCGAGGTCGAGCGCTACTGCGCCAACCCGGCCCAGGCCTGCTCCTACAAGGTGGGCCACACCGTCTGGGCCGCGCTGCGCGAGCGGACCAAGCAGCGCCTGGGCGCGAAGTTCGACATCCGCAAGTACCACGACACCGCCCTGCTGGTCGGCCCGACCCCGCTGACCGTGCTGGAAAGCGTGGTCGACGCCTGGTCGGGGTGAGGCTTCCGCAAATTGCGAGAGCAGCTCCGAATCCTCTACATCTCGTCATCCTGGAAAGCGCGTAGCGCTTATCCGGGACCCAGGGGCCAAACGCAGTGCAGCGGCCCCTGGGTCCCGGCTCTCCGCTTCGCTGCGGCCGGGATGACGGCTTGATAGCTTGTGTTGCGCCGATTGGTGTTGTCTCCTGTCGGAGACGCTTCTTGAGGCGATGATGCATGAGCATCGACACCCAGCCGTTCGACCCTGCGGTTTACGTCGAGACCCCGGAAGCGGCCGCTGCTTATCTGGACGAGGCCCTGGCGACTAATGACGCGGCCTTCATCGCCGATGCGCTGGGCGTCCTGGCGCGGGCGAAGGGCATGACAGAGGTGGCGGAAGCCGCAGGGCTGGGACGACAAAGCCTCTACAAGGCGCTGGCGGCTGAAGGTAACCCTCGCTTTGAGACCGTGCTCAAGGTGGTGAGCGCACTTGGCCTGCGCCTTTCGACGATCGCTGTACGATAAACAAAAGTGACCGGTAACATTTGGGCTTGAGTGGTCTGACAAGCTCTCCCATAGTGTCAGGCAAGACGGCGCGAAGCCGCCGTGACAGACGCTGGGGAAACGACAGGATGACCACCACCCTTACTCGCCGCACGCTGGGCGTCAGCCTGGCCGCCCTCGGCGCCGCCATGGCCCCGGTGGTTCGCGCCGCGCCGAAGGCGGCGGACGGCAAGGCGCTTTACAAGGACGCCGCCCAGCCGGTCGACGCGCGGGTCAAGGACCTGTTGTCGCGCATGACGCTGGAGGAGAAGGCCGCCCAGCTGATCGGCATCTGGCTGACCAAGGCCGCGATCCAGACGCCGGAGGGCGACTTCTCGCCCGAGACCGCCAGCAAGAACTTCCCCAACGGCCTGGGCCAGATCTCGCGTCCGACCGACCGCCGGGGCCTCAAGCCCGCCAAGGAGGTGGGCGCCGCCGCCGGGGCCGAGGACGGCTCGGTGGGCCGCAACGCGCCGCAGACGGCCCGCTACGTCAACGCCGCCCAGAAGTGGGCGATGGAGAAGACGCGCCTGGGCATCCCGATGCTGATGCACGACGAGGCCCTGCACGGCTATGTCGCCCGCGATGCGACCAGCTTCCCGCAATCGATCGCCCTGGCCTCGACCTTCGACCCCGACCTCGTCGAGCAGGTGTTCTCGGTGGCGGCCAAGGAGATGCGGGCGCGGGGCTCCAACATCGCCCTGGCCCCCGTCGTCGACGTGGCCCGCGACCCGCGCTGGGGCCGCATCGAGGAGACCTACGGCGAGGACCCGCATGTCTGCGCCGAGATGGGCCTGGCCGCCATCCGCGGCTTCCAGGGCAAGACCCTGCCGCTGGCGCCCGACAAGGTGTTCGTCACCCTCAAGCACATGACCGGCCACGGCCAGCCCGAGAACGGCACCAATGTCGGTCCGGCCCAGATCGCCGAGCGCACCCTGCGCGAGAACTTCTTCCCGCCGTTCGAACGGGCGGTGAAGGAGCTGCCGGTGCGCTCGGTCATGCCCAGCTACAACGAGATCGACGGGGTGCCCTCGCACGCCAACCGCTGGCTCCTGACCGACATCCTGCGCGGCGAGTGGGGCTTCGAAGGCGCGACGATGAGCGACTACTTCGCCATCAAGGAGATGATCAGCCGCCACAAGCTGACCGACCAGCTGGCCGACACGGCGGTGATGGCGATCAACGCCGGGGTCGACGTCGAGCTGCCGGACGGCGAGGCCTACGCCCTGCTGCCGCAACTGGTGCGCTCGGGCCGCATCCCCGAGGCGGCCGTCGACGCGGCCGTGGCGCGGGTGCTGAAGATCAAGTTCGAGGGCGGTCTGTTCGAAAATCCGTATGCGGATGAAAAAGCGGCCGACGCCAAGACCGCGACGCCCCAGGCGATCGCCCTGGCCCGCGAGGCCGCCCGCAAGGCGGTGGTCCTGCTGAAGAACGACAAGGGCCTGCTGCCGCTGGACGGCAAGAAGATCAAGCGCCTGGCCCTCCTGGGCACGCACGCCAGGGACACCCCGATCGGCGGCTATTCCGACGAACCGCGCCACGTGGTCTCGGTGCTGGAGGGCCTGACCGCCGAAGCCAAGGCCCAGGGCTTCGCCCTCGACTACGCCGAAGCCGTGCGGATCACCGAAAAGCGCGTCTGGGCCGCCGACGAGGTCAAGCTGGTCGATCCGGCGGTGAACGCCAGGCTCATCGCCGAAGCTGTCGAGACAGCCAAGAAGGCCGACGTCGTCGTCATGGTGCTGGGCGACAACGAGCAGACCAGCCGCGAGGCCTGGGCCGACAATCACCTGGGCGACCGCGACAGCCTGGATCTGGTGGGCCAGCAGAACGACCTGGCCCGCGCGATCTTCGCCCTGGGCAAGCCGACCGTGGTGCTGCTGCTGAACGGCCGTCCGCTGTCGGTGAACCTGCTGGCGGAAAAGGCCGACGCCCTGGTCGAGGGCTGGTACCTGGGGCAGGAGACCGGCAACGCCGCCGCCGACGTGCTGTTCGGTCGGGCCAATCCGGGCGGCAAGCTGCCGGTCAGCATCGCCCGCGACGTCGGCCAGCTGCCGATCTACTACAACCGCAAGCCCACCGCCCGCCGCGGCTATCTGTTCGACCGGGCCACCAGCCCGCTCTATCCGTTCGGCTTCGGGCTTTCCTACACCAGCTTCGACATCTCGGCCCCGCGGCTTTCGAAGGCCCGCATCGGCCAGGGCGAGAGCACGACGGTGTCGGTCGAGGTGACCAACACCGGCAAGGTCGCCGGCGACGAGGTGGTGCAGCTCTATGTCCACGACGAGGCCGCCTCGGTGACCCGCCCGGTGCTGGAGCTGAAGCACTTCAAGCGCGTCACCCTGGCGCCCGGCGAGAAGAAGACAGTGACCTTCGAGGTGAAGCCGTCGGACCTGTGGATGTGGAACCTCGCCATGAAGCGGGTCGTCGAGCCGGGCGACTTCTCGATCCTGGTCGGACCGAACTCGGTTGACCTGAAGTCGGCCAAGCTGACGGTGGCTTAGGGACGCTCCCCCTGAAGGGGGAGCTGTCGGCGAAGCCGACTGAGGGGGAAGTCGTTGCGAGGTCGGCAAAGACCTCGGAAGCTGAAAACGGCCCCCCTCCGGCCCTCTGGGCCACCTCCCCCATAGGGGGAGGATTTGAGGTTAGGGAGTGACAGACATGCGCCGCGTCGCGCCGATCCTGCTGGCCGCCCTGATGGCCACGCCCGCCGCCGCCCAGGGGCCGTTGCTGAACGGCCTGTTCGCCGACCATGCGGTGGTGCAGCGCGACCGGCCGCTGCCGGTGTTCGGCGTCGCCAGGCCGGGCGAGGCGGTGACCGTCACGCTGGGCGAGCAGAGCGCCACGGCCACGGCCGGGGCGGACGGCGCCTGGCGCATCGACCTGCCGGCGATGACGGCCGGCGGTCCCTACACCCTGGAAGCCAAGGCCGCCTCGGGGGCGGTGCAGACCGTCCGCGACCTGCTGGTCGGCGACGTCTGGCTGTGCTCGGGCCAGTCGAACATGGAGCTGCCGGTCGAGCGCGGGAACAACTCCTGGTCCGAGATCCGTTCGGCGGGCGACGACGGCCTGCGCATGGCCTACATCGATCATGCCGACAGCCGCCAGCCGCGCACGACCTTCATCAAGGCCCCGGCCTGGAAGGCCGCCGCTCCCGACACGGTCGGGTCGTTCTCGGCCGCCTGCTACTACTTCGCCCGCGAGCTGCGAAAGACCGACAAGACGCCGCTGGGCCTGGTTCACGCCTCGTGGGGCGGATCGGCGATCGAGGCGTGGATGAGCCCGGCCGCCCTGCGCAAGGCGGGCGACTACGGAACCGAGCTCGACACCCTGCAGCTGTCGCTGAAGGACCGGCCGGCCGCCGATCGCCGCTGGGGCGAGACGATCAAGGCCTGGTGGAGCCTGCGCCACAACGGCGCGGACGGCGGACCCTGGAACGGGCAGGGCGCATGGACGCCCGCGCCGCAAGGGCTGGGGGTCTGGGAAAGCTGGGGCGTGTCGGCCCTGGCCGACTTCAACGGTATGGTCTGGTTCGAGGCCTCGGTGACGCTGAGCGCCGCCCAGGCCAAGGGCGCGGCCAGTCTCGAGATCGGCATGGTCGACGAGGTCGACACCACCTTCGTCAACGGCGTGGGGGTCGGCTCGACCTCGGGCGCCGGCACGGTGCGGGTCTATCCGCTGACGGCCGGCGTGCTGAAGGCCGGCCCCAACCGCATCGTCGTTTCGGCGCTGGACACCTACGCCAACGGCGGGATGTACGGCGACGCCGCCCGCGCCCTGGTGCTGGCCGACGGGACGAGGATCCCGCTGACCGCCTGGCGCTACCAGGTCGAGCCCAAGGCGACCGGCGAGCCGCCGCGCGCGCCGTGGGATACGCTGTCGGGGCTGTCGACCCTCTACAACGGCATGCTGGCGCCGATGGGGCCCTACGCCTTCAAGGGCTTTGCCTGGTACCAGGGCGAGAGCAACACGGGCCGGCCGCAGACCTACGAGCCGCTGATGCGCGAATTGCTGGCCGAGCGCCGCGCCGGCCAGGCCGCCGACATGCCGGCCCTGGTGGTGCAGCTGGCCAACTATGGCAAGCCGCAGCTGGCGCCGGAAGACTCCTGGTGGGCCTGGGTGCGCGAGGGCCAGCGCCTGGCGGTCGCCAAGGACGGCCACGCCGCCCTGGCGGTGATCACCGACATCGGCGATCCGTCCGACATCCACCCCACCAACAAGCAGGACGTCGGCAAGCGGCTGGCCCGGGGCGCGAGGCGTCTGGCGGGGCAGGCCGTCACCACGGGTCCCTCGCCGGTGGCCGCCCGTCGCATCGGCGACACGATCGAGGTGCGCTTCGAGCAGGTCGCCGAACGGCTGGCGACGCGGGGCTCGGACAAGGCCATCGGCTTCGAGCTGTGCGACGCGGCCGGCTGCCGGTTCGCCGACGCCCGGGTCGAGGGCGACAAGGCCGTGATCGCCGCGCCCGCCGGCATGACCCCGGCCAAGGTGCGGTTCGCCTGGGCCGATGCGCCGACCTTCAACGTCTTCGACATGGCCGGCCTGCCGCTGGGGCCGTTCGAGATCGCGGTCGCACCGTGAGCAAGGGGGTCATGGGGCTCCGCACGGCCGTCTCGGCGCTTGCGCTTGCGGCCGCCGTGGCGGCCGCGGCGGCGCTGGCGGCCCCGACCGCCGCGCGCTCGGCCGAACCCGTGGCGGTGTCGGAAAAGCCCGTCGCGGGCGGCTTTGCGCTGATCGCCGGCGGCAAGCCCGCGCGGGTCGAGGCCGACGTCACCGACTGGCCCGGCGTGCTGCGCGCGGCGCAGGGCCTGCGCGGCGATCTTTCCAAGCTTTCCGGCGGGGCGCAGCCGGCCAAGGATGCGCCCGTCGTCATCGTTGGCACGCTGGGCAGGAGCGCGCAGATCGACGCCCTGGTCGCGGCCGGCAAGCTCGACGTCTCGGCCCTGAGAGGTCGTTGGGAAGGCTTTATCCAGCAGGTGGTCGACAATCCCCGCCCGGGCGTGGCCCGCGCCCTGGTGATCGTCGGCGCCGACAAGCGCGGGACGATCTTCGGCGCCTACGACCTTTCCGAGCGCGCCGGCGTCTCGCCGTGGACCTGGTGGGCCGACGTGCCGGTTCCGATGCGCCGCGACCTCGTCGTCGCGCCCGGCGCGAACCTGCAGGCCCCGAAGGTCAAGTACCGGGGTATCTTCCTCAACGACGAGAACCCGGCCCTCTACGGCTGGGCCAACGCCACGTTCGGCGGCTTCAACCACGCCTTCTACGAGCGGGTATACGAGCTCGTCCTGCGCCTGAAGGGCGACTATCTGTGGCCGGCCATGTGGGGCAAGGCGCTGTATGACGACGACCCTCTGAACGCGGTGCTGGCCGACGAGATGGGCGTGGTGATCGGAACCTCGCACCACGAGCCGATGATGCGGGCCCACGTCGAGTGGGAGCGCTACGGCCAGGGGCCGTGGGACTATGCGAAGAACCCCGAGCCCTTACGCCGTTTCTGGCGCGAGGGGATCGCGCGGATGGGCGCCAACGAGAGCTTGGTCACGGTCGGCATGCGCGGCGACGGCGACGAGCCGATGACCCAGGGCACGGCCACCAAGCTGCTGGAGACCATCGTCGCCGACCAGCGCGCGATCATCGGCGAGGTGACGGGCAAGGACCCGTCGGCGACCCCGCAGGTCTGGGCGCTCTACAAGGAGGTGCAGGACTATTACGACGCCGGGATGCGGGTTCCAGGCGACGTGACCCTGCTGTTCGCCGACGACAACTGGGGCAACATCCGGCGCTTGCCGAAACTGGGCGAGACGCGGCCGGGCGGCTACGGCGTCTACTATCACTTCGACTATGTGGGCGGGCCGCGGAACTACAAGTGGCTCAACACCAACCAGATCGAGCGGACCTGGGAGCAGATGAAGCGCGCCGACGACCACGGCGCCGACCGGCTGTGGATCGTCAATGTCGGCGACCTCAAACCGATGGAGCTGCCGACCGAGTTCTTCCTCGACCTGGCCTGGGACCCCGGCGCGATGCCGGTGGAGAAGCTTTCGACCTACACCCGCGATTGGGCGAGCGCGCAGTTCGGTCCCGAGCACGCGGCCGAGATCGCCGCCCTGCTGGACGGCTACACCCGGCTGAACGCGCGGCGTAAGCCCGAGCTGATCGACGAGGCGACCTTCAGCCTGGTCAATTTCCGCGAGGCCGAGCGGGTGGAGGCCGAATGGGCGGATCTGGAGCGCCGCGCCGAGGCCCTGCGCAAGGCGCTTCCCAAGGCCCAGGACGACGCCTTCTTCCAGCTGGTCTGGTTCCCCATCATGGCCAGCGCCAACCACACCCGGCTCTATGTCGCGACCGGCCGCAACCGCCTGTTCGCGGCGCAGGGGCGGGCGGCGGCGGGCGCGGAGGCCGACCGGGTCCGGGCCCTGTTCGCCCGCGACGCCGAACTGACCCGCCAGTTCCACGAGGACCTGGCCGGCGGCAAATGGCGCCACATGATGAGCCAGACCCACATCGGCTACACCGGCTGGCAGCAGCCGGAGACGAACGTCCTGCCCAAGCTGGCCGCCGCGCCGTCGGGCGAGGGCTTCGGCGTCGCCGTCGAGGGACGCGAGGCGGCTCTGGGCGAGGGCGGGGCGGACCTTCCGGTGCTGCACCGTTGGGGTGCGCAGAGCCGCTGGATCGACGTGTTCGAGCGCGGCGCGGTTCGATCGGACTTCGCCGTCGAGTCCGGGGCGGCCTGGCTGAAGACCGCCCTGCGGCCGTCGGGCGGCGATACGCGGGTGGAGGTGTCGGTCGACTGGGCGCGCGCGCCGAAGGGACGGAGCCGGACGCCGATCCGCATCGTCGGCGACGGCCGCGAGGTCGTGGTTACGGCGGTGGTCGACAACCCGGTTCGCAAACCGGCGAAGGGCGCCTTCATCGAGGCCGGCGGGCCCCTGGCCATCGAGGCGCAGCACCATGCCAGGGCGACCGTCGCGGACGGCGTCGGCTGGACGACCATTCCCAATCTCGGCCGCACGCTGTCGGGCGTCGCCGCCTATCCGACCACGGCCGCGCCCAGCGCGCCGGGCAAGGGGGCGATGCTGGAGTACCTGGTCGATTTCGAAGCGGCCGGGCCGGTCGACCTGACCGTGCTGGTTTCGCCCGGCCTGGACGTGACGGGCGGGACGGGGCCGCGTTTCGCGGTGTCGATCGACGACGCCCCGCCGGTGGTGGTCAACACCATTCCCGATCCGTCCGAAAAGGCGTGGGACAAGGCGGTCGCCGACAACATCCGTTCACTGACGGCTTCGCTGAACGTCCCGTCGGCGGGCGCGCACCGCGTGCGGCTGTGGCGGGTGGATCCGGGCGTGGTGTTCCAGCGTCTGGTGATCTCGCGCGGGCCGGTTCCGGGGAGTTATCTGGGGCCAGTGGAAGGGATGAAGGGTCGGTGACCAGGAACCTCCCCCTGTGGGGGAGGTGATCGCGAAGCGATCGGTGGGGGGAGATGCTGATGAATTTCGACCGGCTCGGAAGCTGAAAGCGCCCCCCACCGGCCTTCGGCCGCCTCCCCCAGAGGGGGAGGTTCCTAGTTCTTCAGCGAAAACTCGACCGGCGCGTCCATCTCGATGCGGTCGCCCTTCAGCGTGTGCGGAGGCGCCGGGAACGGGTCGGCGCGGGCGACCATGGCGCGGACCTCGGCGTCGAGCAAGGCGTGGCCGGTCGGGCCGGTCAGGCGGCAGTCCAGCACGTGGCCGGCGCGGTCGAGGATAAAGGTCACCTGGGCGGTGCCCTGCTGCTTTCGCATGCGGGCGGCCTTCGGATAGGTCTTGTGGGCCTCCAGCCAGGCGCGGACCCTTGCCGCGTAAGCGGTGCTGGTTCCGGCGTGGGCCTGGACGCTGTCGGCGTCGCGCTGGCCCGCCGGCGGCTTGGCGGCGGAGGCCTCCATGGCCCGGGCGGCGGCCGGCACGGCGGCCTGGGCCGCGGCGGGGGCGGCCTGGCGCGGGGCCTCGGAAGGCGGCGTCGGGGAAGGCGGCGCGGACTTGGGCGCGGCCGTCGTCAGCCAGCCGTCGGGACGCGGCGGCAGGGGCTTGGGCGCGGGCTTTTCCGGCTGCGAAGGCTGCGGCGGGGCGGGCTCGGTTTCCGGCGTGGGGGCCGGTGCGGCGTCCGGCGAGGTCGCGTTGTTCACGGACTGCAGGGCCGGATCGCCGAGCGAGATCAGCATGGCCGCGTCGTCCATGGGCGCGAGGATGGGCCTCTGCTCCCACTGGACGACGGCGAGCCCGAGGGCGCCGTTGATGACCAACGACGCCCCCGTCGCCCAGGCTCGAACATGCCAGGGCGTCTTCATCTTCAGAACGTGCGGCCGAGCGTGAGCTTGACCGTGCGGCCCTCGGCGTCGAGCGACGACAGGTGGCGGCGGAAGGTCTTGTCGAACAGGTTGTCGACACCGGCCTGCACCTCCAGGCCCTTCAGAACGCCGTCCTGAGGCTTCCAGGCCAGGAACAGGTTGTGCACCGCATAGCCCGGCGTGCGTAGCGAGGCGGTGGTCGTCTCGTTCTGGTCGTCGGCGAACTCGCCGCGCCAGCCCACGGTCAGGTTCTCGGCCGGGAAGACGTAGCCGAGCGTCAGGTTCAGGGTGTCGGCCGGGATGGTGTTCAGCGGCAGGTTCGTCGTGCGGTTCTCGCCGTCGATCACCGACAGCGCGCCGCGGGCGAAGAAGCGCTTGGCGCCGTACTCGGCCTCGACCTCGACGCCCGAATAGCGGGCCTCGCCGATGTTGACGAAGTAGCTGGAGGTCGAGGTCCCGCGCGCGATCAGGTTGCTGACGTCGTTGCGGAAGAGGGTGGTCTTGATCCGCGCCTGGTCGCCCTGGCCGAACAGGTTGCGGAACTGCAGCGTGCCGCCGACCTCGTAGTTGTCCGACTCCTCGGGCTTGAGGTTCAGGCTGTAGTTGGTCGAGGCCGTCGCGGTGCGGCTGTAGATCTCGTCCAGCACCGGCATGCGCACGGTGTGGGCGATCGAGCCGAACACCGAGGCCCATTCGGTCAGGGTGTAGAGGGCGGCGATCTTCGGCGAGACGCCGTCGTCATTGACCTTCCTGGTCGTGGTCACGCCCAGGCCCGGCTGCAGCTTGGTCCAGTCGACGCGCACGCCGGGGATCACGGTCAGCTTGCCGTAGGTGACCTCGCCCTGGGCGAACAGGCCGTACTTCTCCATGTCGCCTTCGGGGTGGGTGGCCGCGCCGTGGTTGGTGCCGGTGGCCGTGCGGCGCGGATTGCGGCGCTCCTGCTTGTAGGCCTGGGCGCCGACGGTCAGGAAGGCGACGCCGTCGCCGCCGAACTGGAACTCCGAGGTGTTCTGGGCGCGGCCCTGGTAGGTCTTGTACGAGAACTCCGACTCCAGCACCCCCGACAGGAAGGTGGTGTCGGTCTGGTTGACCTTGCTGTTGGCGTAGGAGACCTGGGCCTCGAAATCGAGCAGGTCGTTGCCTTCGAAGGCGTTCTGGTAGCCGATGACGGCGGTGTCGTCGATGGTCTTGCGGCGCACCGAGGTCGTGGCCATGGCTTCGGACTGGTCGTAGATCTGGACGCCGTCGTTCTTCCAGTTCTGGTACGAGGCCCAGACGCTGTGGTCCTTGCCGAAGGTGTAGCGACCCTTCAGCAGGTAGCTGTCGGAGCTGGCTTCCGAGGCCGGCACGACCTCGCCGCTGCCGTTCTCGTACTCGTCGCTGCGGCGGCTGGTGTACATGCCCAGCACCTCCAGCTTGTCGGTCGGCTTGAAGGCCAGGATGCCCGAGCCGAAGCGGGCCTCGGCGTTGCTCTCGACGCCGCCGCGCAGGCGCACGGCGAAGCGGTCGTCGCCCTGCAGGAAGTCCGAGGCGTCCTTGCTGGTGAAGCTGACCACGCCGGCCAGGGCGCCCGCGCCATAGAGGGTGGACGAGGCCGGGCCGCGCAGCACCTCGACGCGCTTGTAGAGCTCGGGGTCGCTGAAGAACGCGCCCATCCGGTACTGCTCGAAGAACTTCGTGACGCCGTCGATCTGCATCAGGATGCGACTGTCGCTGTCGGCCAGGCCCGTGCCCATGCCGCGGATGTTGAAGCCCTGGCCCAGCGAGCCGACGCCGCCCATGGTGTTGACGCCAGGGATGCCGGCCAGCAGGTCGCCGATGGTCGAGGCCTGGGCCTGGTCGATGTCGTCCTGGTCCAGCGTGGTCACGGCCTGGGGCGTGTCGATCGCCACCTTCTCCTGGCCGGCCGAGACGACGACCTTGCCCAGCGACAGCTTGCTGGTGGTGACGGCCTCGTCGGCCGCATCGGCGGTCTGGCCGTGGGCGAGGCCGGCGAGAACGAGGTTGGCGACGCCGGCCAGCAACAGGCCGCGCGTCCGGTTGGAAATGCGCATACGACTATCCCCGTATATTAAGCGAATAAGAATCATTCGCATCATATGGGCGAGCGACTCCCGACAGAGCGCTTCGCCGAACGGCGACGCTTTTGGTCGCCTTTCCGCCTTAATGCAAGTGACTCTTAATAGCGAGTTGATGCGAGGGCGCAAAAATGGGCCGGGAGGGGGGCTTTGCGCCCGGCCGTTTTTCCGCGCAACCTCCGACTGGTCCTTCGAGAAGGCCGGGAGATCGCTATGGCCAAGCTCGTCTTCGGCATGAACCAGTCCCTCGATGGCTATGTCGACCACATGGCGTTCGGGCCCGACCCCGTGCTGTTCCAGTACTTCGTCGACCAGGCGCGGAGCCTCACCGGCAGCCTCTACGGCCGCCGCCTCTACGAGATCATGAGCTACTGGGACGAGGAGCATCCCGATTGGGACGAGGCCCGGCGCGACTTCGCGATGGCCTGGCGCGGCTGTCCCAAATGGGTGGCGTCGCGCTCGCTGACATCGGTCGGCCCGAACGCCACGCTGCTGGAGGGCGACCTCGAGACGGCCGTCCGCGCGCTGAAGGATCGCCACGAGGGGGTGATCGAGGTCGGCGGGCCGGACCTGGCCCGCAGCCTGACCGCGCTTGGCCTGATCGACGAGTACCGGATCTACCTGCACCCCGTCGTGCTGGGCGAGGGGTCACCGTTCTTCGCGGGGTCCAAGCCCAAGCTGCGGCTGGTGGACAGCACCCGCATCGGCGACGAGGTCGTCAGGCTGACCTACGTGCCGCTTTAACTCGCCAACGGCCCGCCGAGGAAAACTTGTCATCCCGGCCGGAGGAGCGCGTCAGCGGTCCGCAGAGCCGGGATCTCGCGCGTCGGCAGGATCTGAAACCTGGGAGGTCCCGGCGCTCCGCTTCGCTGCGGCCGGGATGACGGGATTGGGGCGCTACGATCCCTTCCACTCGTCGATCACCGAGGCCAGGACGTCGAGCGGCATGGTGCCGGCGGTCAGGCCCGTGTCGTGGAAGCCCTTGAGGCTGAACTTGTCGCCCAGCCGCTTTTGCGCGCGGGCGCGGCTGTCGGTCCAGGTGCGCCAGCCCAGCATGTAGCTCGACGCCTGGCCCGGCTGCACGCAATAGCGCTCGACCTCGCGGGTGACCGAGCTTTCGGCGTCGCCGAGGGTTTCCGACATGTAGGCGATGGCCTTCTCGCGGCTCCAGCGCTTGGCGTGGATGCCGGAGTCGAGCACCAGTCGCGAAGCGCGGAACAGCATCGAGGCGACATAGCCCAACTGGCCCAGCGGATCGTCCTTGTAGGCGCCCATCTCGTCGGCCAGCTGTTCGGCGTAGAGCGCCCAGCCTTCCGAATAGCCCGAGAAGATCGGCAGGCGGCGCAGGGTGGGGATGCCCGGCGCCTCCATCATCAGGGCGTTCTGCAGGTGGTGGCCGGGAATGGCCTCGTGGAACACCAGGGTCGGCAGATCGAAGCGCGGCTGCTCGGCCGTGTCGCGCAGGTTGATCGAGAACAGGCCGGGGCGCGAGCCGTCCAGGCTGGGCGGGGTGTAGTAGGCGCCGGGCGCGCCGCTCTCGATCGACGGCGGGATGCGCTGGATCTTCACCCCGGCCTTGGGCAGGCGGCCGAAATAGCCGGGCAGGCGCTCGCGCATGGCCTGCGTCTTGGCCTCCAGGTCGGCCAGCAGGGCGGCGCGGCCGGCCTCGTCGTTGGGATAGAGATTGGCCGGGTCGCGTCGCAGGGCGGCGATGCGGGCGCCGACCGGGCCCTTGGTCAGGCCGCGGGCCTTGAGGATGGCGTCGGCGCGGGCGGAAAAGCGGGCCACCAGCTCCAGGCCCAGGCGGTGGATCTCCTCGCCGGCGAGATCCGTGGTCGTGGCCGAGCGCACGGCGTAGCGGTAGTAGGCCTCGCCGTCCGGCAGGCGCCAGACGCCGGCGTCGTGGGTGGCCGTGGGCAGGGCGGCGGTCAGCAGGTCGGCCTGGCGGCGCAGGGCCGGATAGACCTCGGTCTCGACGATCCTGGCCCCGCGCGCCTCCCAATCCCCGGGGATGGCGGCGGTGCGGCGGGTCAGGCCGGTGACCAGTTCCGACTTTGCCGGCGCCGGGGCGAGCAGCGCCGAGAACTGCGAGAGCGTGGTGCGCAGCACGAAGTCGGGCGGCGTGGCCCCCTTGGCGAAGTCGGCGCGGGCGCGGCCGGTTTCCTGGTCGAGCAGCACGGCGAAGGCCGAAAGCCGTGACAGGTAGGCCTCGGCGTCTTCCTTGGTCTTCACCGGATGGGTGTCGGCCAGGAAGCTGGGCACGGCGCGATAGGCGCCCGACAGCTGAGAGACGATGTAGGGCACGGCGACGCCGACGTTCGGGTCGCCGAACGGCATGGCGTAGCTCTGCAGGGTGGTGTCGGCCAGGTAGGCGGCCGAGCGGTGGTTGACCCGGTCCATGCCGGTCAGCGCCTTGGCGTCGAAGGTCGCAAGCTGGGTCTGAAGGTCGACGAACAGCTGGCGGGTGCGGGCGATCCCGGCCGGCGAGCGGTCGTCCAGCTTGCCGCGGGCGGCCGCGTTGGGGCCGGCGTCCATGCCCGTCAGGGTCATCAGCTGCGGCGAGTCGAGCATCGCCTTCTGGATCAGGCCTTCCAGCACGCCGGTCAGGCGCTCGCCCTCGGTCTCGCGGGCCAGGGCGGGGAGGGGCGCGGCCAGGGCGGCGGCGGACGCGAGAAAAGAACGACGGTCGATCATGGGCTCGGTTGTACCCTGCGTCGCGTTTCGCGCCAGGGATGATGTGGCTGGGGCGGAATGACCAAGGACAAGCCGCATCGCTTGAGCTAAAGCCTGAGGCGTGACCCGGCCGACCATCCATCGCTGGACCAACGCCCGCGCCGTCTTCATGACGCTCGCGGCGCTGGCGGTCGTCTTGAAGGTGCTGGTCCCGGCCGGCTTCATGACCGCCCCGGAACCCCGCAACGGCCTGCCCTTCGCCCTGGTGCTCTGCACCGGTCAGGGAGCCATGGTCGTCGCCCCCGGCGAGCGCCTGGACCACAAGAAGGACGGCGCCGACGAGAAGCCCGCCGACGCGCCTTGCGCCTTCGCGGCGCTGGGCGTCCCGATGGGCGCGCCGCCGGCCGACCTGGCCGTCGCGCCGGTCGAGTTCGTCGCCTACGCCGCTCAGCCGGAGCCGGCCCACGCCGTGCACCTGGCCCCCGGTCGGGGCCTGGCCGCGCCGCCGCTTCCTGCCAGGGGACCGCCCAGCCAGCTGATCTGACCGCCGGTCGCATGACCGGCCAAGCCCGGCCGCGCGCCGGGTTCGCAACGCCGCGCGCCAGACTGCGCCCGGCCAGATCCGCCTGCTGATGGCCATGCCGGGCATGGTCCAAGGACCCCAAGATGAAATCCGCTCTCCTGGCCGCCTGCGCGTTGTCCGCGCTGGCGCCCGCCGCCGCCCTGGCGGCTCCCGACGACGCCGAAAGCGCCGTTTCGTCGGTGATCGTCACCGCCCGCCGCAACGCCGAGGACCCCTCCGTCGTCGCCGACGCCCGCAAGCGCCTGTCCGAGACGCCCGGCGCGGTGTCGGTGATCTCGCAGGAATCCTACGCCAGCCGTCAGGCCCTGGCGCTGGACGACATGCTGCGCGACGCCCCCGGCGTCTACGCCCAGCGCAAGTGGGGCGGGGACGTGCGCATCTCGATCCGCGGCTCGGGGATCGGCAACGCCAACCACAATCGCGGCCTGCTGCTTGCCCAGGACGGCGTGCCGCTGAACGAGGCCGACGGCTATGGCGACAGCCAGATCGCCGATCCGCTGAACACCCGCTACGCCGAGGTCTATCGCGGCGGCAACGCCCTGCGCTTCGGCGGCGCTCTCCTGGGCGGGGCGGTGAACATGGTGACGCCCACGGGCAAGGACGCAGGGTTCAACGCCCGCGTCCGGGTCGACGGCGGCTCGTTCGGCCTGATCCGCGAGCACGCGGCGATCGCAGGCCAGTCCGGCGACTGGGACCTCTATGCCGCCGCCACCAACCAGACCAGCCAGGGCTGGCGCTCGCAGAGCCAGCAGAACATCCAGTTCGCCACGCTGAACCTGGGGCGCAGCTTCGGGCAGGACCGCGAGGTGCGCTTCGTCCTCAACGGCTCCAACATCGCCCAGGAAATCCCCGGGGCCCTGACCCTGGCGCAGTTCCAGGCCGATCCGCGCCAGAGCGCGGCGGCCAGCCTCGCGGCCGACCAGGGCCGCAACCAGCGCGGCCTGCGCGGCTCGCTGCGCACGACCTGGCGGCTGGACGAGCACACCGTGTTCCAGGGCGCGGTCTACGCCGTCTGGAAGGACCTCGACCACCCGATCTTCCAGGTGATCGACCAGCAGAGCCGCAACTACGGCGCCTTCGGGCGGCTGGACTGGGACGGCGAGGTCGGCGGGCTGAAGGCCGACGCCTATGTCGGCGCCTGGTATCGCCGGGGCGACCTGGACTCGGCCTTCTACACCAACGTCCGGGGCGGGCGCGGCGCGCTGCAGTCGCTGTCGCTGCAGAACGCCCAGGCCGCCGACGTGTTCGGCGAGGGCCGCCTGTTCGTCACCGACCACGTGATCCTGGTCGGCGGCCTGACCTGGGGGCGGGCCGAGCGCGACTACCAGAGCTTCAAGGTCCCCGCCGCAGCCTCGACCTTCAACCTGGCGGCCGACAAGGACTATGAGTGGGTGTCGCCGCGCGTGGGCGTGCTGTGGCAGGGCGAGGACGGCTCGCAGCTTTTCGCCAATGTCACCCGCTCGGTCGAACCGCCCAATTTCAGCTCGCTGTCGCCGAGCAATGTGGGCTTCGCGCCGATCCAGGCGCAGGAAGCCTGGACCGCCGAGGCGGGCGCGCGGGGTCATCGCGGGCCGTTCACCTACGACCTGACCGCCTATCGCGCCAAGCTGAAGAACGAGCTCCTGCAGTTCGCCGTCGACAGCCAGCATCCGGCCGCCACCTTCAACGCCGACGACACCCTCCACCAGGGGATCGAGGCGGCGCTGGACTGGGCCTTCGCGCCGCGCTGGCGCCTGCGCCAGACCTACACCCTGTCGGACTTCCGCTTCGACGGCGACGCCCAGTACGGCGACAACCGCCTGCCCATCGTGCCCAAGCACTTCTATCGGGCCGAGCTGCGCTACGACGCGGCCGCCGGCTGGTTCCTGGCCCCGTCGGTGGAGTGGTCGGCCAGCGACCAGTGGATCGACTACAAGAACACCAAGACCGCGCCGTCCTACGCGATCGTCAACCTCAACGCCGGCTGGAAGGCGACCGACAGGGTCTCGCTGTTCCTCGACGCCCGCAACCTGACGGACGAGGCCTATGTCTCCAACGTCCAGGCGGCCACGACCTGGACCGCCGCCACCGCCGCCGTCTGGCCCGGTGACGGCCGCTCGGTGTTCGGCGGCGTGACGGTGTCGTTCTGACCATGGCGGCGGGAAACGAAACCCCGGCCGGCGAGATCTATCGCGCCTTCTGGCGCTGGCATTTCTACGCCGGCCTGCTGGTGCTGCCGGTCCTGATGCTGCTGGCGCTGACCGGCGGGCTCTATCTGTTCAAGGACGAGCTGACCGCCGTGGTCCAGCGCCCCCTGGCCGTGGTGGTCGACGGTCCGGGAACGACCTCGCCTTCGGCCTGGATCGCGCAGGCCGAGGTCGCGGCGGGCGGCAAGGCCCGGCAGCTGGTCGTGCCCGCGCGCGGCGACCGCGCCGTGCAACTGGCGCTCGATACCGACGACGGCGCGCGGACGGCCTATGTCGATCCGCATACCGGCCGGGTGCTGGGCGTCGGCGCGCCGGGCGGGATCATGGGCCTGGTCAAGCGCCTGCACAGCCTGGACATCGCCGGGCCCGTCGCCAACCTGCTGGTCGAGATCGTCGCCGGCTGGGCGATCGTGCTGGTCGCCACGGGGGTCTTCCTGTGGTGGCCGCGCGGGCGGGGCGGCGGCGTCGTCACCGTTCGCGGGTCGCCGGCCAGGCGCGTGTTCTGGCGCGACCTGCACGCCGTGACCGGCGTCTTCGCGGGACTGGTGATCGTGTTCCTGGCGGTCACCGGCATGCCGTGGTCGGCCTTCTGGGGCAAGGAGGTCCGCCAGCTGACGACCCAGGCCGGCTGGGGCCGTCCCCGGCCGCCGGTCGCGCAGCCGCACCATGCCGGCGAGGCGGTGGGAGAGGGCGTGCCCTGGGCGCTGCAGGCGCATGCCGCGCCCGCTTCGGGCCATGGCCACACGAGCCTCGGCGTCGACGCCGTCGTCGCCAAGGCGAAGGCCGCGGGCCTGACCGACGGCTTCACCCTGACCCTGCCCAAGACCCACGGCGGAACCTGGACGGCGGCCTACATGCCCGACCGGGTCGAGCGCACCCGCACCCTCTATCTCGACGGCGGCGACGGCCGGGTGATCGCCGACCTGCGCTATCGTGACTTCGGTCCGGCGGCCAAGGTCATCGAGTGGGGCATCGCCGTGCACCAGGGCCAGCAGTTCGGCCTCGCCAACAAGCTGGTGATGCTGGCCGGCTGCCTCGCCGTCTGGCTGCTGGGCGTGTCGGCCGTGGTCATGTGGTGGAAGCGCCGTCCGAAGGGGCGGCTGGCCGCCCCGGTCCCGCCGGCCGATCGCCGCGCCTATTGGGGGCTGCTGGCCCTCGTCCTGCCCCTGGCCGTTCTCTACCCGCTCGTCGGCGCCTCGCTGGCGGCGGTCCTGTCGCTTGATCTCATCCTGCGCCGCCTTTCCCCCCGGCGGCGCCTCGAGGCTGGAGCCTGACCATGAAGACCCTCTATCTCCCCATCCTCGCCGTCGTCGCTCTGGCCGGCGCGGCCCAGGCGGCCCCGCCCGCCAAGGTGACCGTCGAGGGCGCCTGGTGCCGGGCCGCACCGAAGGGCGCGCCGGCCGGCGGCTGCTACCTGACCCTGACGGCCCCGACCGCCGACCGCCTGGTGTCGGTCGAGACCCCGGCCGCCGCCCGGGCCGAGATCCACACCATGTCGATGGACGGCGGGGTGATGCGCATGCGCAAGCTGACCGACGGCCTGGCGCTGCCGGCCGGCCAGGCCGTGGCGCTGAAACCGGGAGCGGAGCACCTGATGGTGATCGGCCCGAAGATCGATCTGGCGGCGGGGGCCACCGTGCCGCTGACGCTGCGTTTCAAGTCGGCGCCGGCGGTGACGGTCAACGCGCCGGTCAAGGCCGTGGGAGGCAAGTAGACGTGCGTATCCTGTCCAAACTCGTCCTTGCGGCGCTGATCTGCACCGCGCCCCTGGCCGCCTGCGACCGCGCCGAGGAGCACGCCAAGGCCGCCTCGACGGCCAATGTCGGCGGGCCGTTCCAGCTGGTCGACCAGGACGGCAAGGCGGTCACCGAGAAGGATCTGCTGGGCAAGCCCACGGCGATCTTCTTCGGCTTCACCTTCTGTCCGGAAGTTTGCCCGACCACCCTGACCGAGATGACCGGCTGGCTGAAGGACCTGGGTCCCGACGCCGACAAGCTGAACGTAGTGTTCGTCTCGGTCGACCCCGAGCGCGACACGCCCGCCCAGCTGAAGCTCTATCTGTCGAACTTCGATCACCGCATCCGGGGCCTGACCGGCACGACGGCGCAGACCGACGCGGCGGCCAAGGCCTACCGCATCTATCACCGAAAGGTGGCGATCGAGGGCGGGGAATACACGGTCGACCACTCGTCGGCGGTCTACCTGTTCGACGCCAAGGGCGCCTTCGTCGAGCCGATCGGCTACGGCGGCCCGCCCGAGCGCGGGCTGGCGCAATTGAAGGCGCTGCTGAAGGGATAGGCTCAAACTCGTTCGTCATCCCGGCCGCAGCGAAGCGGAGAGCCGGGACCCAGGGGCGACCGCGATGCGCCGGCCCCTGGGTCCCGGGTCTGCGGCGCTACGCGCCTTCGCCCGGGATGACGACATAGGAGTGGGTCAGGGCCGCAGCAGGACCTTGCCGGTCTTGCCCGGGGTCAGCGAGGCCTTCACGGCGTCGGACACCTGGTCGAGGCCGTAGACGCCGTCGGTCGGCAGCTTCAGCTTGCCGGTCGCGACCTGGGTCAGCAGTTCGCCGATCAGGCGGCGGCGCTGGTCGGCGGGCATGTTGGCCGAGACGGTCGAGCCCCAGAAGCCCTTCACCGTCAGCTGCTTGAAGATCACCGTGCCCGACGAGATCTGCATCGGCTCGCCAGTCATCGAGCCGAACGAGATCAACAGGCCGTTCTCGCCCAGCAGGTCGGCCATGTCGCCCGAGGCGGTTCCGCCGATGGAGTCGACAGCGGCCTTGATCGGCGCGCCGCCGGTGATTTCGGCGACCTTCTTCTTCCAGTCGGCGTCGGCGGTGGAGACGGCGTTGTCGATGCCGAGTTCGGCCAGTTCGGCCACGCCCGCGTCGCGGCGGACGAGGTTGATGACGTTGACGCCGCGGGCCTTGGCCAGCATGGCCAGGGTCTTGCCGACCGCGCCGTTGGCGGTGTTCTGGGCGACCCAGTCGCCGGCCTCGACGTTCAGGGTCTCGAGCAGCGTGATGGCGCTGAACGGCATGGCGATCAGCTGGGCGGCGGCCTCGTCGGGGATGGCGTCGGGCACGGGCACGAGGCCGGCGGCCGAGGCGATGAAGAACTCGGCCCAGCTGCCGTGCACGCCGGCCACCGCGAAGCGCTGGCCAACCAGGGCGGCGTCGACGCCTTCGCCGACCGCGTCGACGATCCCGACGGCCTCGCTGCCGCCGATGGCGGGCAGGGCGGGCTTGTAGCCGTAGTTGCCGCGCACGGTCCAAAGGTCGTGGTTGTGGATCGGCGAGAGCAGGGTGCGCACGCGCACCTTGCCGGGGCCGGGCTCGGGGATCGGGCTGTCGGCCAGGGCCAGGACTTCGGCCGGATCGCCGAACACGTCGTGGATCGCGCTGCGCATGGGTTTTCTCCTTGTCGTCGTGAAGGGGGGGAGCGGCCTCAGGCGGCCGCGAGCAGGATCTCGGTGGTGGCCATCGCCTCGCGCAGGGGCGCCTGGTCCTTGGAAAGCTTGGCCAGGATGGCCGCGCCCAGCCACAGGGCGTACATCGCCCGGGCGGTGGCGACCGGATCGCCCGAGCCGGGCAGGGAGCCGTCGTCGCGGCCTTCGACGATGACGGCGGCGATGCGGCGCACCAGGCGCTCGACGCCGGTGTCGAGGATCAGCCGCATGTCTTCCGACAGGTCGGACACCTCAGCGCCCAGCTTCACCACCAGGCAGCGGTCGGCCATGCCGCAGGCCGTGTCGCCGTCGAGCCAGACGTTCCAGTAGGCCATCAGCCGCTGGCGGCCGCTGGCGTCGGCGTCGAACAGCGCGGCCAGCTTGGCCCCGTACTCGGCGCAATAGTCTTCCAGCAGCGCGCAGCCGAACGCCTCCTTGGAGGCGAAGTAGTAATAGAACGAGCCCTTGGGCACGCCGCTGGCGTCGAGCAGCTCCTTCAGGCCCATGCCCCCGAACCCTTGGCGCAGCACCAGGTCGCGGCCGGTGGCCAGGATGTGTTCGCGGGTGATCTCGGACTTCTTGCGGGTGCTCATGATCGTCATTTAGGAAATAATAGACCGGTCGTCTAGTTCCTGCATTTGCGAATTTTTCTCACCCTTGGGTTGCGTGTGCCGATTCGCACATCTATCAGGTGTAGAGAATTCATTATCGCCCCAAGGTTGTTTTTTCGGGGGCTTTGGAATGACCAGTCAGATCTTCATGGCCTACTGGCTCGGCTACAATGAGGGCGGGCCGCCGCCCGAGGCCGCGCCGGCTTCGGTGGGCGTCGTGGCGCTGGCCTTCGCGGTGAACGCGCCGAGCGACCAGGGCGACACCATCACGCTCGACTTCCTGACCAGCAAGCACAGCGCCCAGGAGATCCGCGCTGGCGCCAAGGCCCTGCAGGCGCGGGGCGTCAAGGTTCTGATGTCCATCAACGGCAGGCCCAACTGGGACGGGCATCCGGGCGGCTGGGGCAATCTCGACCCGACGGCCTACGCGGCCAACGTCAAGGCGATCGTCGTCGACGACTGGGGCCTGGACGGCGTCGACCTCGACAACGAGGACGTCGACTACACCCCCGACGAAAACTTCGTCGACGTGATCAAGGCGCTGCGGGCGGCGCTGGGGCCGACGGCGCTGATCACCCTGCCGGTCTATCTGGGGACGACGCGCGACGCCTACCTGGCGAACGCCAAGGACCAGATCTCGTTCGTGGCCACCATGGCCTACTGGAACGACGTGCAGGGCCAGACGGCGATGTTCGACCAGTACGCCGGCCTCGTCGGGCCCGAGAAGGTCGCCATCGGCGTCGCCGACGCCGCCAATCCTGGCCAGGACACCGCCTTCGCCGACCTGGCGCCGCTGGCGGCCTGGAACCCGCCCGGCGCTTCCAAGGCCGGGATCATGCTCTGGAACCTCAACGCCCCGCCCACGGACCAGACCGCCGAGTGGTGCGCCGAGATCTCCGAAAACCTGTCCTGAGTGCGAGTTCGAAACCCGAGTTCAATCAAGGAGGAAACATCATGAACGCCATCGTCTCGACCGACACCGCCGCCATCGGCCTCGTGCTCGGCGCCGCCGTCTTCAACACCTCGCCGCCGACCACCCAGGGGCTGTCGATCTCGGCCCTCGGCGGTTCGCCCGCCGGCGATCACCAGCGCCTGGGCAACAACGACGCCGTCACCGTGCAGTTCAACCTGGACGCCAACGCCTTCACCAAGACCCTGGCGGTGCGGGTGAACGGCCTGGTGTCGCGCAACGGCAATCAGGAGGGCTTCTCGCCGATCTCGCTGCAGGTCAACGGCGGCCAGATCGTCTCGGGCTTCACCATGCCGGGCGGCGGCTTCGGGCCGCAGGACGCGATCTTCCCGATCCCCGCGGCCCTGCTGAAGGCCGGCCCCAACGCCCTGCAGCTGCAGGTGGCCGGCAACGCCCAGACCTTCTTCTGGCTCTACGGCCTGGAGATCGACTTCGTTTCGGGGCCCTATGTGGGCAAGGCCCTGACGGCCAACCTGCGCGTCTCGCCGGTGGCGCTGAGCGCGGGCCTGTCGATCACCACCAACGGCGGGACCTTCGCGGGCGATCACTACAAGTACGCCCAGAACGCCAGCTTCGGCCTGCAATTCTCGCTGACCGACCTTGGTCCGGGCGCGCAGGTCAGCGTCGCGCTGTACGGCCTGGTGTCGCGCAACGGCAATCAGGACGGCTACTCGCCGATCTCGCTGATCTTCAACGGCAAGCCGATCCTGGCCGACTACACCGTGCCGGGCGGCGGCTTCGGGCCGCAGTGGGTCGAGGTGGCGGTGCCCGCCGAGCTGTGCGTGTCCGGCGCCAACACCATCGTCATGACGGTGTCGCCCGACGCCACGACCTTCTTCTGGCTCTATGACTTCGCCGTCTCCAAGGGCCAGTTCTACACCCCCGTGGCCACGGCCGACTTCTCGGTCTCGCCGCCGAAGACCAATCAGCTGACGGTCTCGCAGAACGACGGCAGCTTCGCCGGCGACCACGTGAAGATCGCCCAGAACGGCGTGGTGTCGGTGACCTATCAGGCCGCTTCGGCCTCGGCGGCGCTGATGTTCGAGTTCGACGGCCTGGTGTCGCGCAACGGCAACCAGGACGGCAACGCCCCGGTCAGCCTCAGCGTCAACGGCACGCAGATCATCGCCAACTACGTCGTGCCCGGCGGCGGCTTCGGCTACCAGGCCAACTACTTCGTGGTGCCGCCGCAGCTGGTGAAGGCCGGCGCCAACACCTTCAGCCTGCAGGTCGCCAGCACCGGCACGACCTACTTCTGGCTCCGCGGCATGGCCGTCCGCACGCCGACCTAAGGTCGCGGCTTCCACCCGCAACCGCGCCCCGGCGTTCGTCGCCGGGGCGTTTTGCGTTCTAGATCGCCACGCGCTTGGCGATGGCGTCGCGGCGGGCGTTGGTTTCCTGCTGGGCGCGCTCGACGGCTTCGGTCTCGGTGGCGTGCAGCAGGTGCTCGATGACGCGTTCCAGGTGGTCGCGCATGGCCTGGCGGGCGGCGGCCGGATCGCGGGCCTTCAGGGCGTCGACCACGCGGCGGTGCTCGGCGATGCGGGGCTCCAGGCCCATGCCGCGGGCGCGGGTCAGGATGTTGCGGGCCAGGGGCGAGCGGTTGCGCCAGTCCCACAGGTTCTCGATCGTGGCGATGATCGCGCCGTTGCCGGTGGCCGCGGCGATGACGAGGTGGAACTCGCGGTCGGCGTCCTCGCCCCGGATCTCCTCCTCCTCGTGCATGCGCTCGAGCAGGCTTTCCAGCTGGGCGATCTGTTCCTCGCTGATCGAGGTGGCGGCCAGGGCCGCGGCCTCGCCCTCGAACAGGCGGCGGGCCTCGATCAGCTCGAAGGCGCCGATCTCGGTCTCGCGTTCGGCCGGTTGCGGGGCGACGGGGCGGACATCGCCGGTGACATAGATGCCCAGGCCATGGCGGGCCTCGATCATGCCCAGCATTTCCAGGGCGATCATCGCCTCGCGCAGGGTGGGGCGCGAGACGCCGAACTGCTCGGCCAGCTCGCGCTCGGTCGGCAGGCGGTCGCCCAGCTTGTACTGGCCCGCCTCGATGGCGTCGGCGACGGTGTCCGCGATCTTGCGGTAGAGCTTGACGTTGTCCGACATGGCTTCCTGGAATCGACGCTCGGAACCGATGGTCCCTCCTCGATACCATAACCCTTGTCGGACGCCCCGGCTATTTGGTCTGACAAGATCGCGGCGGCGATCTCACCAGTCGTGCATCGACCCGTCCTCGCGGCGGGCCACGGGCAGGTAGGCGCGGCTGTAGGGGTATTTCGCCGCCAGGTCTTCGTCGATGTCGACGCCCAGGCCCGGCGCCTCGCCCGGATGCAGCATGCCGTCCTCGAAGCTGTAGGCGTGAGGGAACACCGCGTCGGTCTCGGCGGTGTGGCGCATGTATTCCTGGATGCCGAAGTTGGGGATCGACAGGTCGAAGTGCAGGGCCGCGGCCATGCAGACGGGCGACAGGTCGGTGGCCCCGTGGCAGCCGGTGCGCACGCCGTGCATGTCGGCGAAGGCGGCCACCCGGCGCAGGTGGGTGATCCCGCCGGCGTGCACGACGGTGGCGCGGATGTAGTCGATCAGCTGTTCCTCGATCAGCTGCTTGCAGTCCCAGATCGAGTTGAAAACCTCGCCCACGGCCAGGGGCGTGGTGGTGTGCTGGCGGATCAGGCGGAAATTGGCCTGGTTCTCGGCCGGAGTGGCGTCCTCCATCCAGAACGGGCGGTAGGGCTCCAGGTCCTTGCCCAGGCGCCCGGCCTCGATGGGCGTCAGGCGATGGTGCACGTCGTGCAGCAGGTGGACGTCCCAGCCCAGTTTCTCGCGGGCGGTCTCGAACAGCGGCGGCACGCTGCGCAGGTACTTTTCCGTCGACCACAGGCTCTCGCTGGGCAGGGCCGCGTCGGCCGGCTCGTAGAAGAAGCGGTCCTTGGAGACGCCGTAGACGGTCTTCAGCCCAGGCACGCCCGACTGCAGGCGGATGGCCTTGTAGCCCTGCTCGGCATAGACGGCGGCGTTGTCGAGGGTCTCCTCGATGGTCGCGCCGTTGGCGTGGCCATAGACCATCACGCCGGTGCGGCAGGCGCCGCCCAGCAGCTGGTAGAGCGGCAGGTTCGCCACCTTGGCCTTGATGTCCCACAGGGCCATGTCGACGGCGGCGATGGCCGACATGGTCACCGGACCGCGCCGCCAGTAGGCGCCCTTGTAGAGGTACTGCCAGATGTCCTCGATCTGGTGGGCGTCGCGGCCGATCAGGCAGGGGATGACGTGGTCGTTGAGGTAGCTGGCCACCGCCAGTTCACGTCCGTTCAGGGTGGCGTCGCCGATCCCGTACACGCCGTCGCTGGTCTCGATCTTCAGGGTGACGAAGTTGCGGCCCGGACAGGTGACGATGACCCTGGCGGCGGTGATCTTGAGCATCGGCGTCTTTCTGCGGCGGCGCCGGTTTGGCCGGCGACGAGGTCTTGGCGGACGCTGGGCCCGCGAGCGATCTGGCCCCCTTTCGTTTAAACGCGGCGGGGAGGTTGTCAATCCATTGGTCAGACCAATAATGTGCCGGAGACTCGACCACCTCGCCGGATGTCCGGCGACAGTTCCAGGCCGCGCCAGACGGCCGCCGCGTATGACGACGGGGAGATGCGATGCGACCCAGCCACCTGCTTCGAGGGCTCTGCCTGGCCGCCGGCCTTCTGCTGGCGCCGTTGGCCGCGCGGGCCGAGGACGGCCATGACCTGTGGCTCCGCTACCGGCCGGTGGCGGCCGGCGAGGCGGCCGCCTATCGGGCCGCCGCGGGATCGGTGGCGTCCGTCGCCGATACGCCGACCCTGAAGGTCGCCCGCGCAGAGCTCGAACGCGGCCTGGCGGGCCTGCTGGGCGAGCGCCGCGACGGGGGCGGGGAGATCCTGCTGGGCACGCCGAAGTCGTCGGCCCGGATCGCGTCGCTGAAGCTGTCGCTCGACGCCGTCGGGGACGAGGGCTACCGCATCCGGACCATGACCGAAGGCGGGCGGCCGCTCACGGTGATCGCCGCCAACACCGACGTCGGGGTGCTGCACGGCGTCTATCGCTACCTGGCGCTGATCCAGACCCGCCAAGCCGTCGGCCGGCTGGATCTCGCCGACGCCCCCAAGGTCCGCTACCGGCTGCTGAACCACTGGGACAACCTGGATCGCAGCGTCGAGCGCGGCTATGCGGGCCAGTCGATCTGGGACTGGTGGCGGCTGCCCGACGTGAAGGACCCGCGCTATGTCGACTACGCCCGTGCCAACGCCTCGATCGGGATCAACGGGGCGGTGCTCAACAACGTCAACGCCAAGTCCGACAGCCTGACCGCGCCCTATATCGCCAAGGCCGCCGCCCTGGCCGACACGTTCCGCCCCTACGGGATCAAGGTCTATCTGTCGGCGAGGTTCTCTTCGCCGATCGAGATCGGGGGGCTGAAGACCGCCGACCCGCTGGACCCGGCCGTGCAGGCCTTCTGGAAGGCCAAGGCCGACGAGATCTACAAGGCCATTCCCGATTTCGGCGGCTTTCTGGTGAAGGCCAATTCTGAGGGCCAGCCGGGTCCGCAGGACTATGGCCGCACCCACGCCGACGGGGCCAACATGCTGGCGCAGGCGGTGGGTCCGCACGGCGGCATCGTGATGTGGCGGGCCTTCGTCTACTCGCACGAGCAGCCCGACGATCGCGCCAAGCAGGGCTATTCGGAGTTCAAGCCGTTCGACGGACAGTTCGCCGAAAACGTCATCGTCCAGGTCAAGAACGGAGCGATCGACTTCCAGCCGCGCGAGCCGTTCCATCCGCTGTTCGGGGCCATGCCGAAGACCAACCTCGGCATGGAGTTCCAGATCACCAAGGAATATCTCGGCTTCTCCACGCACCTGGCCTACCTCGGCCCCATGTGGGAGGAGGTGCTGAAGGCCGACACCTTCGCCGCAGGCCAGGGCTCGACCGTGGCCAAGGTGGTCGACGGCAAGCTGCACGGCTATTCGCGCACCCTGATGGCGGGGGTGGCCAATATCGGGACCGATCGCAACTGGAGCGGCTCGCAGTTCGACCAGGCCAACTGGTACGCCTTCGGGCGCCTGGCCTGGGATCCGGAAGCATCTTCGGAAGCCATCGCCCGCGACTGGGCGGCCATGACCTTCACGCCCGACAGGCGCTTTATCGGTCCGGCCGTGGCGATGATGATGGGCTCGCGCGAGGCGGTGGTCGACTACATGACCCCGATGGGCCTGCATCACCTGATGGGCCGCAGCCACCACTATGGGCCGGGGCCGTGGGTGACTGGCGGCGAGCGCGCCGACTGGACCAGCGTCTACTACCACAAGGCCGACAAGGCCGGGATCGGCTTCGACCGCACGGCCGGCGGCAGCAACGCAGCAGCGCAGTACGCGCCGCCGGTGGCGGCCGCCTTCTCGGACCTCTCGAAGGTCGACGAGAAGGACCTGCTGTGGTTCCACCACCTGCCGTGGACCTACCGCACGAAGTCCGGTCGCCCTCTGTGGGACGAGCTGGTGACGCGCTATTCGCGCGGGGTGAGGGCGGTGGACGGCATGCAGGCGACCTGGGCGGATCTTTCGCCCTACGTCGACCCCGAGCGCCATGGCGAGGTGGCGACCTACCTCGCCATCCAGCGTCGCGAGGCCCAGTGGTGGCGCGATGCGTCCGTCGCCTATTTCCAGTCGATCAACGGCCTGCCCCTGCCCAAGGGCGAGGCTCCCCCGCCGCTGAGCCTGGAGGCCTACGAGGCGATGGCCTTCCCTTACGCACCGGGGATCTGAAGGGGGCGTGCGGTTCACCTCCCATCGTCGTCATCCCGGCCGCAGCGAAGCGGAGAGCCGGGACCCAGGGGCCGCCGGTATTGCGCCGGCGGCTTTCTTGTGTTTCTATTTTGTTCTCGTCTCGGGGGCGAAATGGAGCGCGTTTCCTACGTCTACATTCTGGCGAGCGCGAGGAACGGAACGCTCTATGTTGGTGTCACCAACGACCTGTCGCGCCGTGTCTGGGAGCATCGCGAGAAGCTGATGCCCGGCTTCACCCGCAAGTACGGCGTGACGAAATTGGTCTGGTACGAGGTTCACGAAGAGATCGGGGCTGCGATCCAGCGCGAAAAGCTGATCAAGCGCTGGCGGCGGGCGTGGAAGCTGGAGCTGATCGAGCGGATGAACCCGCTTTGGCTTGATCTGTATGAAACGCTGAACTGCTGAACTGGTGGTGCGCGTGGCCCCTGGGTCCCGGCTCTCCGCTTCGCTACGGCCGGGATGACGGAGGTAGGAGGGTGCCTGTCCGGTAGGCGCCGATATCGATTCAAATAATATCGATACAAAAGCGTTGACATATTTTCGCCGTGCACCCCAGCCTGGGAACCGACCCGCCTTCAGAGCGGGCGCTCTCATGCATGCACTGGGGAATGTTATGCGTACCGATCTCAGGATCCTGCTTTCCACCGCGGCCCTCGCCGCCCTGGCCGCGCCGCTGGGGGCGGCCGCCCAGACGCCTGCCGCCAAGCCCGCGGCCGACGAGACCGTCGAGGAGATCGTGGTCACCGCGCTCAAGCGCTCGACCACCCTCCAGACCACGCCGATGAGCATCAGCGCGGTGACCGGCGACAGCCTGCAGAAGATCGGCGCCACCGGCCTGCAGGACTATTTCCGCTCGGTGCCGGGCGTGAACCTGACCCAGGGCCAGCTTGGCCAGAGCCGCGTGACCATCCGCGGCGTGCAGGGCTCGGGCGAGGCGACGACGGGCCTCTATTACGACGAAACCTCGGTCACCGGCCCCTCGGGCACCACCCAGGACCCGGCCAACAACGCCGCCGACCTCAACCTGTTCGATGTCGAGCGGGTGGAGGTGCTGCGCGGCCCGCAGGGCACGCTGTACGGCGGCGGCTCGATGGGCGGCACCATCCGCGTGATCTACGCCAAGCCCGATAGCAGCCAGTTCGGCGCTTCGATCGAGGGCCAGGCCAGCGCCACCAAGGGCGGCTCGCGCGGCTCGTACCTGAAGGCCATGGGCAACATCCCGCTGATCGAGGGCAAGCTGGCCGCCCGCATCGTGGCCTACACCGAGGACCGTCCGGGCTTCGTCGACAACGTCCGCACGGGCGCCAAGAACGTCAACGACAGCCACGCCGACGGCTATCGCGCCATGCTGGGCTTCACGCCCACCGACGACATCTCGCTGGTCGTCACCAAGGTTCACCAGAACTCGTCGGCCGACGACCTGGAGGGCTGGTACGACCGCCTGGGCGGCTACAACACCGACAGCGCCGTGAAGCTGCCGCTCGACACCGAGATGGACATGACCAGCGTCACCGGCAAATGGTCGAGCCCGGTCGGCGAGGTCACTGCGTCCAGCGCCTACTACAAGTACGACATGCTGCGGACGATCGACTTCACCCCGCAGTACAAGCCCTACATCGGCAGCGCCTACGGCGTGATCGGCTACCAGCCGGCCTATCTGGGCGCCTGGAACCACGAGCTGCGGCTGTCGTCGAAGGGCGAGGGCCAGCTGCAGTGGACGGTCGGCGGCTACATGGAGCTGCGCAAGGACCACATCGACAGCAACACGGTTCTGACCAGCCTGACCACGGGCCAGCCCTACAGCCCGATGCAGTACCTGCAGGGGCGCTACGTCAACACCGGCGTCAAGCAGACGGCCCAGTTCGGCGAGGCGACCTGGACGCCGCCGCAGATCGAGGGGCTGTCGCTGACGGTGGGCGCGCGCCACTACGACTACACCAAGACCACCGGCAGCGCCGGCACCCAGAGGAACGCGCTGACCGGCGCCGCGCCGGCCGCCTATTCCGAACAGACCGCCGAAGCCTCGGGCTGGGTCTACAAGTTCAACGCCAGCTACAAGGTCACCTCCGACGTCATGGTCTACGCCACGGCGGCGGAAGGCTTCCGGCCGGGCGGGGCCAACAACGTGCCGGGCCTGAACGGCGCCCTGGTGGTCTACAATCCCGACAGCCTGTGGAACTACGAGGCCGGCGTGAAGACCACCTGGCTGGGCGGCAAGCTGACGGCCAACGCGGCGGCCTACCGCATCGACTGGAAGGACCGCCAGACCAGCGCCATCACCGCCGACGGCCTC
This sequence comes from Caulobacter sp. 602-2, assembly GCF_011043625.1. GTDB lineage: Bacteria > Pseudomonadota > Alphaproteobacteria > Caulobacterales > Caulobacteraceae > Caulobacter. The sequence goes on along the minus strand of NZ_JAAKGT010000002.1, from coordinate 295,333 downwards.
TATTCCTTCATCACCAACGCCGGCGCGGCGCGGATCGAGGGCCTGGAGCTGGAGGTTTCGGCCCGCCCGATCCACGGCCTCTCGCTCAACGGCTCGATCGGCTACACCAAGGCCGAGCTGACCGAGGACCAGGCCAACGCCAACATCCTGGTCGACGGCTCGACCGGCAAGAAGGGCGACCGCATCGCCAACGTGCCCGACGGGACGGCCTCGGCCTCGGCCCAGTACGTCTGGCCGCTGCCGGTGGCGGGCCTCAACGGCCTGGTGCGCGCCGACTACGCCTATACCGGCGAGATGGTCTCCACCTTCCGGCCGACCTACGTCTATTTCGACAAGTTCGGCAGCTTCTCGACCGTGAACCTGCGGGCCGGGGTCGAGGGCGAGGACTGGGGCGTCTACGCCTTCGTGACCAACCTCACCGACGCCGAGGGGATCATGAACAAGAACAGCAACGTTGGGTACCAGGACCTGCTTTATGGATTGACCCCGCGCACCGTCGGGGTGAACGCCCGTAGGAAGTTCTGATCGATCCTCACGGTCGTCATCCCGGAAGCCTCGTAGAGGCTATCCGGGACCCAGGGGCCGGCGCACTGCGGTCGCCCCTGGGTCCCGGCTCTCCGCTTCGCGGAGCCTGTCCTCGGGCGCGCTTCGCGCGACCCGGGGGGCCGGGATGACGAGAGTTTTCAGCGTAAAACCAGAAGGGCGCGGTCCGCCGCGCGAGCCGCATGACCTCCAAGACCTTCACCCTCGCCGCCGCCGTGGCCCTGCTGGCCGCGCCCGCCATTCCTTCAGTGGTTGGCGCCGCGCCGCTGAACGTTCCGGCGACCAAGGCCGCGATCAAGGCCCAGCTCGACCGCGACTACCCCCAGCTCGACGCGCTCTACAAGGACCTGCACGCCCATCCCGAGGTCGGCTTCCAGGAGGTCGAGACCGCCAGGAAGCTGGCCGAGCAGATGCGCGCGCTGGGCTTTTCGGTCACCGAAGGCGTCGGCAAGACCGGCGTGGTGGCGGTGCTGAAGAACGGCGAAGGGCCCTCCGTGCTGGTGCGCACCGAGCTCGACGCCCTGCCGATGGAGGAAAAGACGGGCCTGCCCTACGCCAGCCGCGCCAAGACCACCTGGAACGGCGCCGAAGTGTTCGTCGCCCATTCCTGCGGCCACGACGTGCACATGGCCGCCTGGATCGGCGCGGCCCGCCAGCTCGTGGCGCAGAAGGCCAAGTGGAAGGGCACGCTGGTCTTCGTCGCCCAGCCGTCGGAAGAGACGGTCAGCGGCGCCAAGGCGATGATCAACGACGGCTTCTTCCAGAAGTTCGGCAAGCCCGACTACGGCTTCGCCCTTCACGTTGGTCCGGGCGCGGCGGGGCAGGTCTACTACAAGGCCGGCGTCCTGACCTCGACCTCCGACGCCCTGGAGCTGACCTTCAACGGCCGCGGCGCGCACGGTTCGATGCCGGCCGCCTCGATCGACCCGGTGATGATGGCCGCCCGCTTCACCGTCGACGTGCAGAGCGTGATCAGCCGCGAGAAGGATCCGGCGGCGTTCGGCGTCGTCACCGTCGGCTCGATCCAGGCCGGCAGCGCGGGCAACATCATCCCCGACAAGGCCAAGGTGCGCGGCACGATCCGCACCCAGGATGACGGCGTGCGCGACAAGATCCTGGCCGGGGTGACCCGGACCGCCAAGGCCGTCGCCGAGATGTCGGGGGCGCCGGCGCCCGACCTGGAGATCGTTCCGGGCGGCAAGGCGGTGGTCAACGACGCGGCCCTGACCGAGAAGACCGCCGCCGTCTTCAAGGCCGCCTTCGGCAAGGACGCGGTGGCCGTGCCCTCGCCCGGCTCGGCCAGCGAGGACTATTCGGAGTTCATCATCGCCGGCGTGCCGTCGGTCTACTTCTCGATCGGCGGCTTCGACCCCAAGGCGATGGCGGACGCGAAGGCGGCCGGCAAGCCTCTGCCCGTCAACCACTCGCCCTTCTTCGCCCCGGTCCCCGAGCCGTCGATCCGCACGGGCGTGGAGGCGATGACGCTGGCGGTGATGAACGTGATGGCGAAGTAGATCTCAAAGATCCCTCTCCCCTTGCGGGAGAGGGTGGCCTCCGAAGGAGGTCGGGTGAGGGGTCTCTCAAAAGCAAGACGCCGCGACGGCCGATCAGCTGTCGCGGCGTTTGCGTGGGTGCAACCCCTCATCCGTCGGCTTTCGCCGACACCTTTTCCCGCAAGGGGAGAAGGAGGCGCTACGCCGCCGTCAGGTACCCCTCCAGCACGTCCAGGGCGTGCTGGAGCCTGGCCCGGCGCCATTCGGCGGTGCTCATGTCGGTGTCGAGCGTGACCGACAGCGACCAGCCGTTGGCCAGGTGGAAGCGGCTCATGGCCGCGATGGTGACGTAGATCTGGATCGGGTCGAGGTTGTCGCGGAACAGGCCCTGTTCCTGGCCGCTCTCGATCAGCCGCTCGATGGTGCGGCGCAGGGGGAAGGCCGTTTCGGTGACCTTTCGGCTCTGCGCGACGAACTTGCCCTGCATCAGGTTCTCGTTGCGCAGCAGGCCCTCGAAGCGGGGGTTCTTCTCGAAATACTCGAAGGTGAAGCGCTGCAGCTCCAGGAACCCCTCGAGCGGCTTGTCGAAGTCGATCTTCAGCTCGGCCTCGCGGTTGCGCAGGTCCTCGTAGGCGGCCTCCAGCACGGCGACGTAGAGGCCCTTCTTGTCGCCGAAGTAGTGATAGAGCATGCGGATGTTGCACTTGGCGGCCTTGACGATCCGCTCGATGCGCGCGCCCGCGAAGCCGGCCTGCGAGAACTCCTTCAGCGCCGCCGACATGATCGCCTTGCGCGTCCGCTCGGCGTTGCGCTTGCGCGGCGCCGGGGCGTCGGGAGCGACCTCGTGATCGGCTTCGGACAAGGGGGCGGCCTCCAGGGTGCTCAGGGCAGTTTGGCCCCGGATTCGATCCAGGCGCCAAGCTTGGCGCGCTCCTCATCGGTCATATGGGTCTCGTTGCCAAGCGGCATGCTGGTGCTGATCACCGCGCGTTCCTTGATCTTGGGCGCGTAGCGGGCGATGTGCTCGGGGCTGTCGAAGGTGACGCCGTTGGGCGGGGCGCCGAAGCCGCGGTGGGTGGGCTTGGCGGCATGGCAGGTCACACAGTGCTTCTCCACGATGGCCTGGGCCTCGAAGAAGCTGACGGGGCCGAGCACGGCGGGCGCCTTGGGCTTCTGGCTGGCGATGACGCTGACGGCGAACATCAGCATGGCCCCATAGAACAGGAAGTCGTGCCGGATGATCCCGTGGTGGCGCAGGTTGAAGAAGTGGCGGATCGAGATCCCGGCCATGCCCACCAGCGCCAGCAGCAGCCAGGCCAGCGGATGGCCGGTGATCGCCGGATAGTGGTTGCTGATCATGATGAACAGGATCGGCAGGGTCATGTAGTTGTTGTGCACCGAGCGCTGCTTGCCCGCCGCGCCCAGGCGCGGGTCGACGGGCCGGCCCGCCAGCATGTCGGCGACGATCTTCCGCTGATTGGGAATGATCGTCAGGAAGACGTTGGCGGCCATGGCCGTGCCGATGATGGCGCCGACATGGATGAAGGCCCCGCGGTCGGTGAACAGGTGCTGCAGCGTCCAGGCCGCGCCGATCAGCGCGCAGAACCAGACGATCCCGAACAGGCGGGGGCGCTCCACCAGCGGCGAGCGGCACAGGGCTTCGTAGACGGCGAGGCCGCCGAAGATGAAGGCCAGGCCCACGCCCACCGCTTGCCAGTGGCTGAAGGCGTGCTTGGCCGGGTCGATCAGGTAGACCGGCGCGCCCCAGTAGTAGAGCACGAACAGCAAGGCGAAGCCCGACAGCCAGGTGGTGTAGGCCTCCCACTTGAACCAGTGCAGGTGGCTGGGCATGTGCGCCGGGGCGGTCATGTACTTCTGCGAGTGGTAGAAGCCGCCGCCGTGCACGGCCCACAGCTCGCCCTTCACCCCGTCCTTGGGCGGCCTTCCATCCAAGGACTCGGGGGCGCGCAGGTTGTTGTCGAGCCAGACGAAGTAGAACGAGGCGCCGATCCAGGCGACGCCCGCGATCACGTGCAGCCAGCGGAGCGCCAGGTTCAGCCAGGCGGCGAGATCATAGTCCATCTAGGCGGTCACGGCGTCTTGGATGCGAAGCTTGGAGATCAGGCCGATCTGGGCGATCGCCTCGGCGATCTCGGCCTCGCGGTCGTTGGACAGGCGCGCCTGCATGGCCCGCAGGATCGAGCTCTTGTCGTTCAGCCGCACGCAGATGATGAACGGAAAGCCGAAGGTCTTCGCATAGGCGGCGTTGAGGTCGTGGAAGCGGGCGAACTCTTCCGGCGTCAGCCGGTCGAGGCCCGCGCCGGCCTGCTCGGCCGTGCTCTCGGCGGTAAGCTGCTTGGCGATCGCCGCCTTGCCCGCAAGTTCGGGGTGGGCGCGGATCAGGGCCAGCTTGTCGTCGGTCGAGGCCGCGTTCAGCACGTCCATCATCGCGCCGTGCATGGCCTCGATGCTGGGATAGGGGCGGGCGTCCCAGGCGCGTTCGACGACCCAGGGCGACAGTTCGAAGGCGAAGCCCAGGGCGGTGACGAAACCCGTCTGGTTCATGCTGTTGAGCCGGGCCAGGGTGAGGGGCGGCGCGCTCATGCCTGGGCTCCATACGGATGGGTCGCGATCCAGTGGCGGGCGATGTCGATCCGCTTGGCCACCCACACCTTGTCGTGGCGGGTCACGTGTTCGAGGAACCGGCGCAGGGCCATGATCCGGGCCGGCTTGCCGACGATGCGGCAGTGCAGGCCGATGCTCATCATCTTCGGCGCGGTCTCGCCCTCCAGATACAGGGCGTCGAAGGCGTCGCGCAGATAGGCGAAGAACTGGTCGCCGCTGTTGAAGCCCTGGGGGGCGGCGAAGCGCATGTCGTTGGTGTCGAGCGTGTAGGGCACGATCAGCTGGGGCCGGCCGTGCTGGTCGTCCCAGTAGGGCAGGTCGTCGCTGTAGCTGTCGGCGTCGTAGACGAAGCCGCCTTCCTCCGCGACCAGGCGGGCGGTGTTGGGGCTGGTGCGGCCCTGGTACCAGCCCAGCGGGCGCTCGCCGGTCAGGCGCTTGTGCACCTCGATGGCCTTCTCGATGTGCTCGCGTTCGAGGTCTTCGGGGAAGTGCTGATAGTCGATCCAGCGATAGCCGTGGCTGGCGATCTCCCAGCCCGACTTCATCATCGCCTCGACCACGTCAGGCGCCCGCTCCATGGCCTGGGCGACGCCGTAGACGGTCAGCGGCAGGTCGAATTCCTCGAACAGGCGCCGGATGCGCCAGAAGCCGGCGCGCGAGCCGTATTCGTAGAGGCTCTCCATCGACATGTGCCGCATGCCCTCGATGGGCTGGGCGCCGACCATCTCCGACAGGAAGTATTCGCTGACCTTGTCGCCATGCAGCACGCTGCGCTCGGCGCCTTCCTCGTAGTTCAGCACGAACTGCACGGCCACGCGCGCGCCGCCCGGCCAGGCGGCGTGCGGCGGGTGTTCGCCATAGCCGATGAGGTCGCGGGGATAGGTCATGCGCCGCAGGCCCCCTCAGTCGCTCCGCGACAGCTCCCCCAAGGGGGGAGCATCTTGGCGCGGGCGCCGAACGAGATCCTCCCCCTCTGGGGGAGGTGGCCCGAAGGGCCGGAGGGGGTGTGCGCAACCATCATCCGAACACCCCCAGCGCCGCATCCACCCCGGCCCCGGCCGGCGCGCTAAAGCCTTCCCAGCGCAGCACCGCTTCCAGCGCGGCCAGGGTCTGCAGCACCGCGTGCTTGCGAGCGTTCACGCCCATGGTCCCGATCCGCCAGATCTTGCCGGCGAGGGGGCCGAAGGCCGCGCCGATCTCGATCTCGAACTCGGTGCGCATGCGGGCCTTGACCCGATCGTAGTCGACGCCGGCGGGCGCGATCACGCCGGTGACGTTGGTCATCTTGTGGGCCTGGTCGCCGTAGACCTGCAGGCCCAGGGCCTCGATGCCGGCGGTCATGGCCGCGCCGGCCTGCTTGTGGCGGGCGAAGCGGGCCTCGAGCCCTTCTTCCAGCACGATGCGGGCGCATTCGCGGGCGGCGAACAGCATGCTGGCCGCCTCGGTATGGTGGTTCAGGCGCTTGTCCGACCAGTAGTCCATGATCATGGCCAGGTCGAAGTAGTTGGAGGCGATGCGGCGGCCGGCGCCGGCCGAGCCCGGCGTCGCCAGGCCCTTCTCCACATGGCGGCGGGAAAAGATGTGGTCGGCGGCCTTGTCGCTGATGGTGATCGGGGCCGAGCCCGACGGGCCGCCCATGCACTTTTGAAGGCCGGCGGTGACGATGTCGGCCTTCCAGGCGTCGACGGGCACGCTCATGCCGCCAAGCGTGGCGGTGGCGTCGACATAGAGCAGCGCGCCGTGCCGCTGGCAGATCTCGCCGATGGCCTCGATCGGCTGGGCGATGGTGGTCGAGGTGTCGCCGTGCACGCAGGCCACCAGGCGCGGCTTAGCGCGCGCGACCGCGTCCTCGACCGCCTGCGGATCGACGACCTCGCCCCACTCGCCCTCGACGAAGGTCACACGTGCATCGCAGCGCTCGGCGATCTCGGCCAGCAGCAGGCCAAAACGCCCGGCGTTGACCACCACGATGTCGTCGCCCGGAACCAGGGTCGAGACCAGGGCCGCCTCGATGCCGGCGCGCGAGGTGCCGTCGACGACGAAGGTCCATTGGTTCGTGGTCTGGAAGACGCCGCGATACAGCGCCATGACCTCGTTCATGTAGCCGGTGAACTCGGGGTCGAACTGGCCCAGCAGCTGCACCGACATGGCCCGCAGCACGCGCGGGTGCACGTTGATCGGGCCGGGGCCCATCAGCAGGCGGGCGGGGTGGTCGAGTTCTTTGAAGGTAGTCATGCTTGCGTCTTCGAGAAATCGTTGCGCGTCGCCAGTCGTTCGACGAACCCGACCATGGCCTGGGCGGCCAGGGCGCAGTCGGCGTCGGTGACGGCTTCGGCGGGGTTGTGGCTGACGCCGCCCTCGCAGCGGATGAACAGCATGGCGGTGGGGCAGAGGTCGGCGATGACCATGGCGTCGTGGCCGGCGCCGCTGGGCAGGCGGCGGGCGGCCTGGCCCCCCAAGTCCTGCACGTCGCCGACGGCGGCCGCCAGCAGGTCGGTCAGGCCCGCGTCGCAGGGGCTTTCGGCCAGTTCCTGCATCAGGGTGACCGAGACCGACAGGCCGCGGCGGGCGGCGATGGCCTCGATCTCGGCGGTGATCGCGGCGACGGCGGCGTCGCGCGTAGCCGAGGTCTCGGCGCGGATGTCCATCGAGAACTCGACGGCGCCGGGAATGACGTTGAAGGCGCCGGGCAGGGCGGTCATGCGGCCGACCGTGCCGACGAGGCCGTCGGTTCCGCCCAGAGGTCCTTCGCGGCAGATCCGCTCCAGGGCCAGAACCGCCTCGGCGGCGGCCGGGCCGGGATCCTTGCGCAGGCCCATCGGCGTGGTGCCGGCGTGGCCGGCCTGGCCCTTGAAGCGCACCAGGATCCGCTTCTGGGCGGCGATGGCGGTGACGACGCCCAGCGCCAGCTCCTCGGCCTCCAGCACCGGGCCCTGCTCGATATGGGCTTCGAGGAAGGCGAAGACCTCGCCAGGCTTGCGGGCGGCCTCGACGAGGCGGGTGGGATCAAGGCCGAAGGCGGCGTAGGCCTCGGCCAGGCTCGTGCCATCGGCGTCGGTCATCTCGACCACGTAGGGATCGACCGTGCCGGCGACAGCGCGGCTGCACGCCATCGAGGCGGGAAAGCGCGAGCCTTCCTCGTCGCCGAAGGCGATGGCCTCCAGCGCGAAGGGCAGGCGGCGGCCCTGGCGGTGAAAGGTCTCGATCAGGTCGACGGCCAGCATCACGCCCAGCGCCCCGTCGTAGCGGCCGCCGTTGCGCACGCTGTCGATGTGCGAGCCGATCAGCAGGGCGGGGGCGTCGGGCGCCTGACCCTCGTAACGGCCGACGAGGTTGCCGGCCGGATCGAGGCGCACGGTCATGCCGGCTTCCTCCATCCAGAACTTCAGGGTGTCGAGCGCGGCCTTGTGGGCCGGGGTGAGAAAGCGGCGAACGAGCATGTCGTCGGCCTCGCTGAAGGGCGCCGCGCCCATCAGGTCGCAGCGGGCCTTGGCCCTGACGCCGATCTCGAACGCTTGAGTCACTCCGCTCCCCGCCGTTTCGTCGCCTCACCCGATAGCAGGCTGCGCCCGCCGGTCCGCCTCGGCAAGCGCCGGGACGGCCAAGTCTCCGCCGATTGCCCGCGCAAGCGCCAGCCAGCCGTTCGGGCGCCTGCTTGTAAGTCATAAATCACTTACTTCATGGGTGGCTAGGGCGCCGGCGCCACCTTGCCGTGTTCGGCGACCGGCTACATGCTGCGGGCATGGCCGCGCCCCTGAACCGCACCGTCGACGCCCGGATCCTGCGCGTGAACCATGGCGGCGAGCACGGCGCGATCCGGATCTATCTCGCCCAGATCGCCATGGCCCGCCTGCGCGCGCCCGACCTGCTGCCGTTCCTGACCCGGACCCTGGCGCACGAGCGCGAGCACCTGGCGCGCTTTCGCGCCCTGATGCCGACCCGCGCGGCCAAGCCCTGCCGCCTGATGTGGATCTGGTCGATCGGCGGAGGCGCGCTCGGCGGATTGACCGGCCTGTTTGGCCGCAAGGCGATCCTGGTCTGCACCGAGGCGGTCGAGCGCACCGTGCACAGGCATCTCGACGACCAGCTGGCCTGGCTGGGCGATCGCGACGTCGAGATGGCGGCCACGATCCGCGAGATCCAGCAGCAGGAGCTTGGCCACCTCCGCTATGCCGAAAAGGAGCGGGGGGCGGCGAACACGCTGACGGCGCTGCTGGATGGTGCGATCTGCCTGGCCGTCGAGGGGCTGATCTGGCTGTCGACCCGGGGCGATTCCGTTCGCCTGGCCAGGACCCTGCGGGCGGCCGCCTAGGCGCCGCCCTCCGCCGCCAGCGCCAGCCGCTTCTTCGGGAAGGCGTCGGGCAGTTCCTCGCGCAGGAAGGCCATCATCTTTTCCCGCACCTCGCAGCGCAGGTCGAAGGTGGTGGGCGCATTGCGGGCGCTGACCAGGCAGCGCACCTCCATGACCTCGGGCGTGATGTCGGTGACGGCCAGGTTCACCACCTTGCCGTCCCAGCGGGGCGAGGCCTTAGCGATCTCCTCCAGCTTCTCGCGCAGGCGGTCGACCGGCGCGGACGGGTCGACATAGAGCATGGCCGTGCCGATCAGGGCCGCGCTCTCGCGGGTCCAGTTCTGGAAAGGGGTCTGGATGAAGTAGCTGAGTGGCAGCACCATCCGCCGCCAGTCCCACAGCCGCACCACCACGTAGGTGGCGTTGATCTCTTCGATATTGCCCCACTCCTTCTCGACGATGACGGCGTCGTCGATGCGGATCGGCTGGGTGACGGCGATCTGGATGCCGGCGATCAGGTTGGTCAGCAGCGGCTGCAGGGCCAGACCCACGATCAGCGAGGCCGCGCCGCCGGCGGCCAGCAGGCTGACGCCCCACTGGCGCACGCCGGGAATGGTCATCAGCGCCAGCGCCAGGGTGAAGATGCCGATCAGGATCGCCATCGCCCGGCGCAGGATGCGGATCTGGGTGATGTGCTTGCGGGCCAGCAGGTTGTCTTCGACGTCGACCTTGAAGCCGCGCATGTAGAGCGCGGCGGCGATATCGAGCGCGGTCATCGCCATCCAGCCCAGCAGGATGATGAACATCACCAGCAGCAGGTGCTTGGCGGTCGCGGCCTGGGCGACGTCCAGCGGCGCGATCGAGACGGCCGCGCCCAGGGCGGCGACGATGAAGGCCATGCGCGTGGGCCGGCGGGTGCGGGCGATCATCGCCTGCCAGAAGGCGTCGCGCTTGGCGAAGCCGTGGCGGACGACGCGCACGGCCACCGCGTGCAGGGCCAGCGCGGCGCCGATCGCCAGGACGATCAGGGCGAGGCTGACGATCCAGGGCGGCGCCCAGGCGATCAGCCACACGGAGTCGTTCAGCCAGTCAGGCAGCCAGGCGGGAAGATCCTTCATGACCGGGGCCAACGCGCCCGGCCCCTGATGGCTCCCCGAAAAACGGCGTTCAGGCCTTGGCGAACTTGCCCGCCGCGCGCACCGAGCCAGTGGCCACGCCCGTGGGCGAGCCGCCGATCGGCTCGTCGGTGACGGCCAGCAGCGCGGTGTAGGTTCCTTCGCCGCGCAGGTCCTTCGGCATCGGGATGCGCATCGGCTTGTCCATCGGGATCACGCCCAGCGAGATCGCCTTCTGGCCCTCGGGGATGATCCACAGTTCGGCGTCGCGGCCCTGCGGCATCTTCATGCCCATCGGCGTCAGCATCACCTGGTCCATGCCGTGGTCGAGGGTGGCGACGATCATCGGCTTGTTGGTGGTCGGGTCGGCGATCAGCGCCACCTCGGCCGCCTGCGGCCTGGCCGGCGCGGGCTCCACTGCCGGCGGCAGGGCGGGACGGGGCAGGATGGCCACCACGACGCAGGCGGCCGCCAGGGCCATGGCGCCGGCGGTTAGGCCGCGCCACAGGACCACGTTGCTCCAGGCCGAGGGCTTCAGGGGCTCGGCGATCAGGTTCTGGATTCGCGGCCACAGGCCTTCGGACGGCTGGGTCGATGCGGCGTCGGCGGCCAGCGGCGTCAGGCGCTCCTCCCACCAGGCCACGGAGCGGGCGAAGGACGGGTCGGCGGCCAGCCGGCGTTCGGCTTCGGCGCGTTCGGACGCATCCAGAACGCCCAGCACGTACTCCCCGGCCAGGGGGCGCTCTTCGGGGCTTTCGGGGCCTTCCGGCGGAATGTCGGTCGCGTCGGTCATGCTTCGAGACAGGCTCGCAGGCTGATCAGGCTACGCCGGATCCAGCTCTTCATGGTGCCCAGCGGCACGCCGACCGCCTGGGCCAGGGCGTCGTAGGTAAGGCCCTCGAAGAAGGCCTTGCGCACGGCGCCGGAATGCTTGGGGTCCAGCTGGTCGAGGCAGCCGTCCAGGCGCTGGCGGTCCTCGTCGGCCTCGACCCGGGCCGAGGCCAGGGGCGAGGCGTCGGGAAGGGCCTCGGCCTCTTCGACGCCGGTCATGACGCGGGTCCCGCGCGCGCGCAGCCGGTCGATGGCGCGGTTGCGGGCCAGGCTGACCAGCCAGGTGATGGGGCTGGCCTTTTCCGGGTCGAACCGGTCGGCCTTGTTCCACACCGTCAGATAGACGTCCTGCAACACGTCCTCGGCCTCCTCGCGATCGTTCAAGATACGCAAGACGACGCCCAATAGCTTCGCGGAGGTGTGCCGATAGACGTATTTGAGGGCGTCGTGATCGCGGTTGGCGACGCGGGCGATTGCGCGCGAAAGCAATGCGCGGCTGCTGTCAGCGTCCAAGCGACGTCCCCTCCGGCATGATGCCTGGAGCGGACGCTCGCATGCTCCTCCATGGCTGGCAACGGCTTACCGGCTCGCCAGCCGACTGGCGACGAAATAGCCGGCGCTGGCCGCCGCGGTGGTGACGAAGGCGCCCCAGGCCATGTCGGCCAGGGTGACGATCGTGGACCAGGTCTTCAGCGTCGCCTGGTTGGTCAGGTCGTAGGTGGCGTAGGCGGCCAGGCCGAACAGCGCGGCGTTGGCCAGCAGGCGCGGCCAGCCGCCGTCGGGGCGCAGGGCCGGCGCGATCGCGAACCAGGTCACCGCGCCGATGTAGATCAGGTAGAAGACCACGGCCGGCGGCAGGCTGGGCGTATCGGCCATCAGCGCCCCGATGCGCGGGCGATAGAGGCGATCGGCCATCTGGGTCAGCCAGACGGCGTCCAGCGCCAGGAAGACGACGGCGGTCGACAGATAGCCGAGAACATAGCGCAGCATTCGCGGGGCTCCTTCAGGCGACCGGTCGCAGGCGGTAATGGCTGACGCCCCACTCGGCGCCGCCGCGATGGCCGAACAGTCCGGCCGTGGCGAGGAAGAACAATCGCCAGCGCCGCCGCCAGATCCGCGCCTCGGGGCCATAGACCTCCGCCAGCAGGGGATCGATCACGTCGCGGGCGGCATCGAAGCGCTCCAGCCAGTGCAGCGCCGTGCGGGCGTAGTGGTCGCCGCTCCAGCGCCAGTCCATGGCCACCTCGAACAGGTCGGGGAACTGCCGGATCAGGTCGTGGCTGGGCATGATCCCGCCGCTGAAGAAGTGGCGGGCGATCCAGTCGTCAGGGTCTTCGGTCTCGAAGCGGTAGGGCGTGTCGGCGTGGGAGAACACGTGCAGGAACAGCAGGCCGTCGGGCTTCAGCCAGGACCGCACCCTGGCCAGCAGGTCGCGCCAGTTGCTCATGTGCTCGAACATCTCGACCGACACCACGCGGTCGAACCGTCGGGCGGTGTCAAAGACGTTCATGTCGGCGGTGACGACGGACAGGTTGGTCAGGCCGCGTTCGGCGGCGCGCGCCTGGATGAAGGCCCGCTGCGAGGTCGAGTTCGACACCGCCGTGATGGTCGAGGCTGGAAAGCGCTCGGCCATCCACAGCGACAGCGAGCCCCAGCCGCAGCCGAGCTCCAGCACCGCCTGGCCGTCGCGCAGGTCGGCGTGGCTCTCGGTCTCGCGCAGGGCGGCGGCCTCGGCCTGCGCGAGGGTGGTCACGCCTGGCGCATAGAGGCCGCTGGAGTATTTCAGGTGCGGACCCAGCACCGCCTCGAAGAAGGCGGCGGGCAGCTCATAGTGCTGGGCGTTGGCGTCGGCGGTGTGGGTGGCGATCGGGCCGTCGGCCATCGCCTCGGCGAACTGGGCGGCGGCGTCGGGCGGGGCGCTCTCCAGCGAGCGCCGCGCTCCGGCGACCAGATGATGGATGGCCAGGCGCGAGAGGAAGTCCGGCACGGCGGCGTCCTGGGCCAGGCGGACCAGGGCCTGGATCGGTCCGCCGCCGCTGCGGCCGAGGGCCTCGTCGCGGGCGGGCGCCCTGCCGGTCAGGTCGCGCGTCGTGTCCGTCATCGTGCCTCCGTCCATGGCGGCCGCGCCCCGTCCGTCGGGCCGGCGACCTTCGGACGGAGCTACGTGCGAAGACGGCGTTCGGATGCATGCGTCCAAATCCCCGTCTGCTCCGTAGCTGCGAGGAAGCCTTGCCGACGGAGCACCAGCCTTGCCGACCTCCAGCCCAAGCCCGCGCCAGCGCATCGCCGTGGTCGGTTCAGGAATCTCCGGCCTGTCGGCGGCCTGGCTGCTGGCCAAGCGTCACGAGGTGGTGCTGTACGAGGCCGACGACCGCCTGGGCGGCCACGCCCATACGGTGCAGGCGGGCGGGGTGGCGGTGGACACCGGCTTCATCGTCTACAACGAGCCGAACTATCCCAACCTGACGGCGCTGTTCGGCCACCTGGGCGTCGAGACCGCCGCCAGCGACATGTCGTTCGGGGTGTCGCTGGACGACGGGGCGCTGGAATATTCCAGCAACCGCCTGCTGGCCCAGAAGCGCAACCTGGTGAACCCGCGGTTCCTGGGCATGCTGCTGGACGTCATGCGCTTCTACCGCGCCGGCGCGCGCGACGCCCGCACGCTGGGCGACGACGGTTTCTGCCGGCTGGCCGACTATCTGGACGCGCAGGGGTTCGGGCGGGCCTTCCAGGAGGATCACCTGCTGCCGCAGGCCGCGGCGATCTGGTCGGCTTCGCTGCGCGACATCCGAGAATTCCCGGCCGGCGCCTTCCTGCGCTTCTTCGACAATCACGGCCTGATGCTGCCGATCGACAAGCGGCCGATCTGGCGGACGGTGGTCGGCGGCAGCGCCCGCTATGTCGCGGCCCTGGCGGCCGACCTCGACGGCGAGATCCTGCTGTCGCGGCCGGTGCGACGGATCCTACGTCGTCCCGACCACGTGGTCGTCGAGGACGCCGGCGGCCAGGCGCGAAGCTTCGACCAGGTGGTGATCGCCGCCCACGCCGACCAGGCCCTGGCCATGCTGGCCCAGCCGACGAAGGAAGAGGCGGCCCTGCTGGGCGCCTTCCGCTACAGCCGCAACCGCGCGGTGCTGCACGGCGACGCTGGACTGATGCCGCGCCGGACGGCGGCCTGGGCCAGCTGGAACCATGTCGGCCGCCGGGGCGTGCGGGGCGAGGGCGGGGTGACCTACTGGATGAACCGCCTGCAGCCGTTGGGCGAGGCGGCGCCTTGCTTCCTGTCGCTCAATCCCGATCGCGCGCCCGGCGCTGTGCTGCATGACCAGGTCTACGAGCATCCGCTGTTCGACGCGGCGGCCATGGCGGCGCAGTCGCGACTGTGGTCGCTGCAGGGCGTGCGCCGCACCTGGTTCGCCGGGGCCTATTTCGGTTCGGGCTTTCACGAGGACGGCCTGCAGGCGGGCCTGGCCGTGGCCGAGCAGCTGGGCGGCGTGCGCCGGCCCTGGCTGACGCCCGATCCGTCGGGCCGGATCTTCGTCGACGCGCCGTCGGCGAGGCGGGACGCGGAGCTGGTCGCATGAGCCCGCGCTCGGCGCTCTACAGTGGCGTGGTGGCGCACGAGCGCGGCCGGCCGCGCAGGCACCGGCTGCGCTATCGCGTGTTCATGCTGCTGGTCGACCTCGACGAGCTGGACGCGATCGCGGCTCGCCTGCGCCTTTTCTCGCACAACGCCCTGAACCTGCTGAGCTATCACGATCGCGACCACGGGGGACGGCGGGCCGCGCCGGTGAAGCCGCAGATCGAGGCGCTGCTGGCGGCGCGCGGGCTGGGCCCGCCCGGCGGCGCGATCCTGGCCCTGTGCATGCCGCGCCTCCTGGGCCACGGCTTCAACCCGCTGACCGTCTATTTCTGCCACGACCGCGACGAGCGCCTGGCGGCGGTGGTCTATGCCGTCAGCAACACCTTCGGCGAGCGCCACGACTATGTGTTGCCCGCGGCGGCGCGGGACGACGGGCTGGTGGTGCAGGGCTGCGACAAGACCTTCTATGTCTCGCCCTTCCTGCCGATGGACCTGCGCTACGCGTTCACGATCGCGCCGCCGGGCCAGGACGTGCGGGTGGGCGTCGACGTGCACGACGACGCAGGACGGGTGCTGACGGCCAGCTTCGTCGGACGGCGCGAGCCGCTGAGCGACAGGGCGGTGCTGCGGGCGGCGCTGGGCCATCCCTGGCAGGTCGTGGGCGTGCTGGCGGCCATCCACTGGGAGGCGGTGAAGATCCTGCTGAAGGGCTTCGGGTTCTTCGCCAACCCGCGTCTGGCCAAAGAAAAAGCGGCGCAGACCAAGGTCCGCGCCGCCAGTCGTTTCGGGGAGAAAGACGCGATCGGCGTCAGTAGACGAAGCGCGCGCCCATGAAGATCGAGCGGCCGGTGGCGGCGTAGCGCGACACGACCGGATCGTCCTGGTAGGCCCAGCGCTCTTCCTTCTGGTCCGTCAGGTTCAGGGCTTCGAGCGACAGGGTGATGTTCTTGGTCAGCTTGTAGGTGGCCGAACCGTCGAGGTTGAAGGTCTTCTTGCTGCCCGCGAAATCGTTGACCAGCGGGCTGTCGCAATAGCCCGGGTCGCAGGTGCCGGCGGCGACCGGATAGGTCTGGCTGTAGCCCTTGCGGTAGGACGACGACAGGCGGGCCGAGAACTTCTCGACTTCATAGAAGACCGTGAAGTTGAAGGCGTCCGGCGAGGCGCCCGTGAACGGGGCCTTGGCGGTGATCGCCGCCGCGCCGGTGCGGGCGTTGGCCGGGGTGACGATGTACTCCAGTTCCGACTCCAGGTGGGTGGCGTTGAACTGGACGCCCAGGTTCTTGAAGTACCAGGGCAGGAAGGTCAGGTTCTGCTGATAGTTGACTTCGATGCCGCGGATGTAGCCGCCCGGCGCGTTGTCGAACTGGCGGATGTCGAAGGTGTTGTCGGCGTCGATGTAGGCGATCGCGTTGACGTTGGTCTGGGCGGCGCGCAGGGCGGCGATGCCGTCGGCGTCGAGAATCTGGCTCAGCGGCGCGTTGTTGATCAGCGTCTGCGGGAAGTTGTTGATCTGCTTGTCGAAGATCGCCACCGACACCAGGGCGCCGGAGGTGAAGTACCATTCGAAGCTCAGGTCGTAGTTGACCGCGCGGAACGGGTCGAGCTTCGGGTTGCCGACGGTCATCGAGCCGCCCACGGTGGCGCCGGCGCCGGTGGGGACGCTGATGGCCGTGACGGCGGGCGACAGGTTGCCCAGCATCGGCCGGGCCATGACCTTGGCCGCGCCGAAGCGGATGTACATGTTGTCGGCCACCTCATAGGCGGCGTTCAGCGAGGGCAGGAGGTCGGTGTACTTGTTCTCGCCCGAGATCGGCCGCGAGCCGTTGGTCAGGCCGTCGGATTCCAGTTCGGTGATGGCGTAGCGGGTGCCGACGTTGCCGCGCAGTTCGCGACCGAACAGCTCGGTGTTGTAGTCGAACTGCACGAAGGCGCCGGTGTCCTTCTCCTCGACCGAGTAGCGGTTGGCCGCGCTGCTCAGGTACGACAGGCGCCAGTCGCCCCACTTGTTGACGCAGTTACAGTCGAAGTCGAACAGGCTGACCATCTTCTGCAGGTCGGGCGCCAGGAAGGCGGTGGTGCCGCCGGACGGGACATTCAGGCCGGTGCCCCAGTTGATGACCTTGCTGACCGAAGCGATGTTGGAGCCGGCTTCCTTCAGGCTGGGGTTCAGGGTCTCGCCGCTCAGACGGCGATACTCGGCGGTGTCGAAGCCGTACTTGCGCTGGCTGACGCCGAAACGGACCGCGTAGTTGTCGTCCAGGTCGTACTTGAAGTCGACGCGCAGGGTCTCGTAGTCGTTGTTGGTGAAGCGCTGGAAGTGGCGCAGGGCCGAGTAGCCCTTCACGAAGTCCCACGCCGAGGCCTGGGTCGCGTCGAAGCCCAGGTTCAGCAGCGGCATGTCGCCGCCGCCGCGCGCGTCGTAGACGAGGTAGTCGTCGCCGGCCACGCCCTGGCCCGAGTCCAGGCGGATGAAGTCGGCCAGCAGGCCTTGGGTCTTGTTCTTCGACGACGACTTGCCCCAGACGGCGCTCATCGTGAAGTTGTCGCTGAATTCGTGGTCCAGCTTCAGCGACGACTGGCGGAAGTAGGTCGTGAAGAACGCCGCGTCGGCCGCCGAGCGCAGGTCGACATTGCCCAGCTTCAGGTAGTCGGCGTTGGCCCCGGTCGACGACAGCGCCGCATCGATCAGGCGCACGCTGGGACGGCCGATGAACTTGTCGACCATCGCCGTGCCGTTGGCGCTGGCCACGTAACCCACCGACGAGAGGCTGTTGTAGTAGTCGTACGGATCGAGGTTGAACGGGTTGTAGCTGTTGGTCGTGCCGGCGACCAGGGCGCCGCCGTTCAGCTGCTGGCCGCAGTCGATGGCGTCGCGCACTTCATTGGCGGCCTGCGCGGTGCACGACGAGTAGAACGCGCGCTTCTGGGCGGGCGTGGTGCTCGGGTTCAGCGTGTAGAAGGGGTTGCCCGTGCTGTTGTTGGTGTTGTTGCGGTTCAGGCCGACGGTCTGGACCTGATAGTTGACCGACGACTGCTGCAGCTCCGAATAGACCCAGTCGTACGAGATCGTGGTGCGGCTGGTCGGGCGCCATTGCAGGGCGCCGGTCAGGCCCAGGCGTTCCTGTTCCAGGTCCTGCTGGTTCAGCGTGGCCAGGGCGGGGATGCGGGTCAGCGGACCGGGCGCGGTGATCGAGCCGGTGCCGGTCAGGCTGGTGGCGTTGGTCGTCGCGCTCGAGGGATTGTTGATCAGGTTGTAGGCGGCCGCGTTCGAGCCGACCAGCATCGAGCAGATCGCCGTGTTGGTGATGTTGATGCCCGGGATCACGCCGCCGTTGCACGAGGTGCCGATCGGGGTCGCGAAGCCTTGCCGGCGCGGCGAGGTGGCGGTCGAGTTGGTCGCCAGGAAGGTCGACTGGCGATAGGTGTAGTCCGACTGGCCGGCCTGGCGCTGGTAGCTGTCGATGATCTGGTTGCGCTTGTTGTAGGCGACCGAGAACAGGGCGCCGAAGTCGCCCCAGTTGGTTTCCCAGCGGTCGGAGACCAGGCCAGCCAAGCGCGGCGAGTGGGTGCCGCCGTTCTTGTAGTAGGCGTCGGTGACCGACAGGGCCAGGCGACGCTCCTTGAAGTTCAGCGGCTTGCCGGTCTCCAGGTCGACCGTGGCGCCCAGCGAGCCTTCGTCGGTCTCGGCCGAGGCGGTCTTCTGGACCTTCAGGGCGCTGAACAGCTCCGAGGCGAAGGTGTTGAAGTCGAAGCCGCGCGAGCGGTTGGCGGCGTCGCCGGCGATCGACGGGCCGGCCGTCGACAGGGCTTCCAGGCCGTTCAGGCGAACGCGGGTGAAGTCGCTGCCCAGGCCGCGGACGGTGATGGTGCGGCCTTCGCCGTTCTCGCGGTCGACCGACACGCCCGGCAGGCGCTGCAGCGACTCGGCGAGGTTGGCGTCGGGGAAGTCGGCGATGTCCTCGGCGTTGATGGCGTCGACCATCACGTTCGAGCTGCGCTTGAGGCTGAGGGCGCTCTGCAGGGCGGCGCGGTAGCCGGTGACGACGACCTCCTCGACGGCGGTCTCTTCGGTCTGGCCGGAGGCCTGAGCGGCGGGGGCGGCGTCTTGGGCGAAGGCGGTTCCGGCGAGCAGCAGGCTGCCTGCGACGGTCAGGGCGCCGAGCGACGCACGATCGCACAGCACGCGGGCGCGGCTCCGCCGCGAAGTGACTTGCAACATATTCCCTCCCAGTTCTTCCCGACGGGCAGGCTCTTAAGTGGCCGACCCGTGATCTCTGTTCTTGTTGGTAGCGTTATCCGCCACCGGTGTCATTAAAATAGCTACCGGTGTCATTAAGCCGAAATGGCCTCTCGGGATCAAACCGAAAAATGGCCGCTCGGTGGCGCGGACGGCAAATATGCGGCCGAGCGTAGCGGCGAAGCAACAAAACACCGGTTTGCGAACCTGGGGCGAAACGCCGCGCAGGGGCGCCTTGCTCGACACCGGGGGCCTGGCGGCGTAACGGAGTTTCGCGAGGGGCCAAGGCGCGCCGCGACATTCCTGGATCCGGTCGATGAGGATTTTGGCTCCGCCTGCGTGTTCAGACGTGAAGGCCGCCCTTCGGATCCGCGTTCGCGGATCTTCGCGGCGTGCGTGGAGCGTTCAGTGGCGGTGATCCATCCGCAGTCGACGGACGGTTCGAACGGGACGCCCGCCGATCCCGCGCGGGCGCTGGCCCTGCACGCGGCCGTATCCGCCTTCTTCCGCCGCCGCCTGGGCGCCGACGCCGAGGTCGAGGACCTGGTGCAGGAGGTGTTCGTACGCGCCGCCGACCAGGTCGGGCTGGACGACGAGGAGTACGCCCGCGCCTATGTTTTCCGCACCGCCGCCAGCGTCTGGGCCGACCGGCACAGGCGGCGGCTGGCGCGGCGGGCCGACCAGCACGTGCCCTTCGATCCCGAGCGTCATGGCGAGACCGACGACGATCCGGCCGGCCGCTTCGACGCCCGCGAAACCTTGCGCGCGGCGAGCGCGGCGCTGCTGACCCTGCCCGAGCGCACGCGGACGATCTTCGTGCTGCGGCGGATCGAGGGGATGACCGTTCGCGAGATCGCCAGCCGGCTGGGCATATCCGGCAGCGCCGTTGAAAAGCACATGGTCAAGGCGCTGGAGCGTCTGCTGGACCGAACGGGGGACCTGCGATGAGCGCCTATTCCCTCGA
Organism: Caulobacter sp. 602-2; assembly: GCF_011043625.1. Classification (GTDB taxonomy): domain Bacteria; phylum Pseudomonadota; class Alphaproteobacteria; order Caulobacterales; family Caulobacteraceae; genus Caulobacter. The sequence goes on along the minus strand of NZ_JAAKGT010000002.1, from coordinate 275,651 downwards.
TCCCGCCGAAATGGCCGCCCTGCCGCGCGACGAGGCCGCCGCGCTGCTGTGGCTCAATGTCGACGAGTCCGATCCCGCCCAGGCGGCCATGCTCGACGCCTGGCTCGATCGCGAGCCCGGCAACCGCGAGGCCTGGCTGCGGGCGCAGGCGATCTGGGGCGGCTTCGACGAAGCCGGCGGCGATCCGACGATGCGGGCGTTGCGCCGGCGGGCGCTGAAACCCTCGCGCGGGCCGGCTCCGGGCTGGATGGCCGCGGCGGCGGTGTTCGTGGCCGCCATCGGCCTGGGGCTGTGGCTGGCCGAGCGGCCGGCTCCGGCCCCGCCGCCGCCCGTCCCCCAGGCCTCGGCGATGTTCGGCGAGCCCGACCTCGTCACCGGCGCGCAGATGCGCACCTTCGACCTGCCGGACGGCAGCAAGGCCAGTCTCGCGCCCGGCAGCGCTCTGGACCTGGCGTACGACCACGGCGGCCGCGCCCTGCGGCTGGTCAGGGGGCGGGCCTTCTTCGACGTGGTCCCCGACCGGGAGCGGCCGTTCACCGTCGAGGCGGGCGGACGGCGGATCACCGCGCTGGGCACGCGGTTCGACGTTCGCCTCGACGACGGGCCGCTGCGCGTGACGCTGGTGGAGGGCCACGTCTCGGTCGCCCGCACGATCGACGCCCCCGACGGACCGGGGCGGCCGGTGGCGTTGGCGGCGGGCCAGCAACTGACGGCCGCGCCAGGACGCGACGTCGTCTCTCCGGCGACGGGGACCGGCGCGTCGGAGTGGCGCGAGACGTCGATCACCTTCGAAGACCTGCCCTTGTCCGAGGTGGTGGCCGAACTGAACCGGCACAGCGCCGCCAAGCTGGTCATAGACGATCCGAAGGTGGCCGCGCTGCGGGTGACGGGGCGGTTCCGCACCGGCGATCCGCAACGCTTTCTGCGTATCCTGGCCAAGGTTCTGCCGGTGCGCGGCGAGGCTGCGGGCCCGGGCCGCTACCGGATCGTGCGCGCCGACTGAGGAAATTCGCATAACGGCGGTGTGGGTTTCGCCCGCCGCTGCGTGTTCTCCCCCGGGAGCCGGTCGTGCTCCCGTCGTGGGGACGAGGCGATGGAACGGCAGGTGGGCTGCGAGCGGGCGTCGGCCAAGGTCGGCGCGCTGCTGGAAGAGATCCAGCAGAGGCTGTTCGACGACGTCGAGGGCGCCCGGCGCCTGATCGACCAGGCGCTGCGGGTGCTGCAGGCGCCTGCCGACGCCGATCCGCCGCGGACCGGAGGCCTGGCGCCGTGGCAGGCGCGGCGGGTCGCCCGCTACATCGACGAGAACCTCGAGCGCGCGCTGACCGTGGCCGAACTGGCGGCCGTCGGCGGTGTCCGGCCGGGCTATTTCGGCAAGGCCTTCAAGAGCAGCTTCGGCGTCAGCCCCCACGCCATGGTGCTGCAGCGGCGCGTGGCGCGGGCCAAGATCCTTATCGCCGAGGGCGATGACCCGCTGAAGGACATCGCCCTGGCCTGCGGCTTTTCCGACCAGTCGCATCTGACCAACCGCTTCCACCGGCTGGCGGGCATGACGCCAGCGGCCTGGCGCCGGCTGCACGCGGCCGCGCCGGCGTTTCACACGCGCGGCGACGATCACGGCGGCTCCGTCCAACTCGGCCTGCGCGCCCAGGCCTAGGGTCGGGGCCGTTCAATCCTGCCTGCGAGGTCTCCCATGAACGCCGTCGCTTCCATCCACCACGCCGTCTCCGCGCCCAACCAGTTCGTCGAGGTCGGCGGACGCACCCTGGCCTACCGCTCGATCGGCGAGGGTCGGCCGCTGCTGCTGTGCACCCGCTTCCGGGGCAACATGGACGTCTGGGACCCGGCCTTCCTGGACGGCCTGGCCGACGAGGGGTTCCGGGTCATCACCTTCGACTATTCGGGCCTTGGCCTGTCGACCGGCGAGGCGACCTACAATCCCGCGCAGATGGTCCGCGACCCGATCGACCTGATGACGGCGCTGGACCTCAGCGACGTCGTGCTCGGCGGCTGGTCGCTGGGCGGCATGGTCGCCCAGGTGGCCCTGGCCGTGGCCGGCGAGCGGATCAGCCACCTGCTGCTGATCGGCACCACCCCGCCCGGGCCGCTGGTCAAGCCGGCCGAGCAGCTGTTCTTCGACACCGCCGTCATCGAGGACTATGCGCTGAGGGAAGAGGAGATCCTGTTCTTCGAGCCGAAGTCGCAGGCCAGCCGCAAGGCCGCCGCCGAGTCTTCGGCCCGCATCGCCGAGCGCACGGAGGGGCGCTCGCCGCCGGTGCCGATCGCGTTTGCCCGCGCCAATATCGGCGACGGGCCCAAGAACCCGATCTTCCCCGCCGACGCGGTGCTGGAGGTGCTGAAGACCACGACCAAGCCGGTCCTGCACCTGGGCGGCGACCACGACATCATCTTCCCGGTCGAGAACTGGTACGCCCTGAACCAGGTGCTGCCGACCCTGCAGCTGATCACTTATCCCTCGGCGGGCCATGGTCCCCAGCACCAGTATCCGCGCGCCTCGGCCGAGCACATCGGCAGCTTCGTGCGCTCGACCAGCTGAGGTCAGGAGGCCGCCGCGTCCTGGCGTCGTTCGCGGCGCCAGGCGTTGGGCGGCGCGCCTTCCCGTCGCCGGAACAGTCGCGACAGGTGGGCCTGGTCGCTGAAGCCGCAGCTGACGGCTATGCCGCACAGCGGCTCGTTCGTGGTCAGCATGATCCGCTTGGCGCGGGTCAGCCGGCGCTCGACGACGTATTTCTGAGGCGACAGGCCGAAGGTCGTCTTGAAGGCGCGCGAGAAGTAGGAGGGGCTGAGCCGAGCGGCGCGCGCCAGGTCCACGACGCGGATCGTCGTCTCCAGTCGCCCCTCCACATAGGCCGCCGCGCGGCTGGCCTGCCAGGGCGCCAGGCCCGCCGGCCTGGATCCCCCACCCGCCAAGGCGCCGGGCGGCGCGAGGCCGCCCGGCTCGGTGTCGTAGAAGCACATGGCTGGATCAGCGGGTGATCTTGCCGGGCAGGCTGAGGTCGCCCGAGGCCACGTCGAAGATGTCGGAGATGCACAGCAGTGGCGCGTGCAGGTTGGCGTTGACCTTCAGGGCCGAGGTGACGCCGTCGAACTTCACCCCCTCGACGGCGCCGATCACGCTCGCCGGCACGCTGACCTCGACGGTGTCGGTGGCCAGGGTGGTGGGGTAGGTCGGGCTGTCGATCAGCAGCGGCACGCCGGGCCAGGTGGCCGGCACCTTGGGCTTGGTCCCTTCGGGGATGTCGCGAACCTTCAGCGCGCCCTTGCCGCAGGCGTCGTCAGGAACCAGCACCACCCAGTGCGGATGCCAGACGTGGCGGTTGACCCCGCCGTAGGCCGCGTCGTCGAAGTCGGGGTGGAAGGTCACCGCCAGGGCCAGGATGCCCTGGTCGCCCTCGAAGCCCACGCTGCTGCTGTTGAGCGAGGTCGGCCAGACATAGCTCCACACCGCGCTGCCGGCGAACTGGCCGACGGCCTTGGGCTTCATCTCGCCGGCCTTGCCGCGCACCTGCACGCGGAAGACGACGTCGGGGCCGACGCTTTTGACCTCCGTGCGGACGATGTCGAAGGACGCCATGATCGCGTCCTTGGTCGGCGAGACCACGTCCTGGGCGAGGGCGGGGGTGGAGAGCAGGGCCGTTGCGGCGACGGCGGCGCTGAGCTTGCGGAGCATGGGCGATCTCGCATGAGACGCCGCGCCGGGGCGCGGCCGGGAACCACAAGGTTCCACGGCCGCGCTTCTCCGCCTTGGACCGGGCGGAGGCCGATTTCTTCAAATCCGGGGGATCAGTTCCCCAGCCAGGCGTCCAGGTCCTTCAGCGCCCGGATGCTCATCAGCCGCTTCTTGGCGCGGCCGCGTTCCTTCAGCGGGATCTTCTTGCCATCCTCGTCGACCTTGGGGGCCTCGAGCGGCGGCAGCAGGCCGTAGTTGATGTTCATCGGCTGGAACGAGCCGCCGCCATGGCCGGCTTCCAGGTGGCCGCCGGTGATGTGCTCGACCAGAGCTCCAAGAGCAGTCGTCGGGGGCGGGGCCTCCAGCGAACCGCCCTTGCGCTCGGCGGCGGCGAAGCGACCGGCCAGCAAGCCGATGGCGGCGCTCTCGACATAGCCCTCGACGCCGGTGACCTGGCCGGCGAAGCGCATGCGCGGCGAGGCCTTCAGGCGCAGGCCCTTGTCGAGCAGCTTGGGCGAATTGATGAAGGTGTTGCGGTGCAGGCCGCCCAGGCGCGCGAACTGGGCGTTCTCCAGGCCCGGGATCATGCGGAAGGTCTCGGCCTGGACGCCGTGCTTCAGCTTGGTCTGGAAGCCGACCATGTTCCACAGCGTGCCCAGCGCGTTGTCCTGGCGCAGTTGGACGATGGCGTAGGACTTCACCGTCGGGTCGCGCGGATTGGTCAGGCCGACCGGCTTCATCGGGCCGTGGCGCAGGGTCTCGCGGCCGCGCTCGGCCATCACCTCGATCGGCAGGCAGCCGTCGAAATAGGGGACGTGCTCCCACTCCTTGAACTCGGCCTTGGGGCCGTCGAGCAGGGCGTCGATGAAGGCCTCGTACTGCTCCTTGTTCATGGGGCAGTTGATGTAGGCGGCCGCGTCGCCGCCGGGGCCTTCCTTGTCGTAGCGCGACTGGCGCCAGGCCTTGTCCATGTCGATGGATTCAAGGTGGATGATCGGCGCGATGGCGTCGAAGAACGACAGCTGGCCCTCGCCCGACAGGTCGAGCACCGCCTGGGCCAGAGCTGGCGAGGTCAGCGGGCCGGTGGCGACGATGACGTTGTCCCAGTCTTCGGGGGGAAGTCCGGCGATCTCCTCGCGGACGATGGTGACCAGCGGGTGGGCTTCCAGGCGGCGGGTGACTTCGGCCGAGAAGCCGTCGCGGTCGACCGCCAGGGCGCCGCCGGCCGGCACCTGGTGCTGGTCGGCCGCCGACATGATGATCGAGTCGCAGCGGCGCATCTCGGCGTGCAGCAGGCCGACGGCGTTGAACTGCCAGTCGTCCGAGCGGAACGAGTTGGAGCACACCATCTCGGCCAGGCCGTCGGTCTGGTGGGCGTCGGTGGTGACTTTGCCGGTCGCGTCGTCGCGACGCATCTCGTGCAGGATGACGGGAACGCCGGCCTGGGCGATCTGCCAGGCGGCTTCGGAACCGGCGAGGCCGCCGCCGATCACGTGAATGGGGGAGGTGGTCATGGCCGCCCTCATACCCTCGCCCTCGCCAAGACGGAACCGCCGTGTAAAGTTCCACCCGGGCGAGTATCCGGTTTCTGGGGGTCTTCAGGGTGGCGAAGAAGTTTTCCGCGGCGTCGGCGGCCGTGTCGGGCTGGGCGCTGGTCGGGCGCAAGCCGCTGGCGGTGGTGGTGTGGGGCGCGGTGATCCTGCTGGGGCTCTTTCTGCCCGCGGTGCTGCTGTGCCTGCCGGTTTTCGACCTGTTCGCCGAAATGATGCGCACCATGCCGCTGGGCGGCGAGGCGGCGGACCAGGAAGCAATGGCGCGCATCATGGCGATGCAGAGCCGGCTCAGCCTGGTGAACATCGGCATGATGGTCGTGCAGGTGGTCGCGCCGACCATCGTCATGGCCGCCGCCTTCCGCACGGTGCTGCGCCCGGACGAGGCGCGGGGTTTCTTCCTGCGCGTCGGCGCCGCCGAGGGCTGGATGATGCTGGTGGGCCTGATCCTCAGCTTCGGCGGCAACATCGCCGCGATCGCCGCCATGCTGCCGGGGATCGCCCTGGGCCTGATCGCCTTCCTGGTGATGGCGATCGCCGGCGACAACGAAGCCGGCGCCGTCGTCGGCGTGGTGGTGGGCGTGCTGGGCGTGATCGCCGGCGTCCTGGCGCTGCTGTGGGCGTTGCTGCGGTTGTCGATGGCCCTGCCGATGACCTTCGCCGAGCGGCGCTTCATGCTGTTCGAATCCTGGGCGCTGACCAAGGGCCAGAGCCTGCGGCTGCTGGGCATGCTGCTGCTTGTCGGGCTGACCCTGCTGGCCGCCCAACTGGTGATCGGGGCCATCGTGATCGGCGTGGTGGCGTTCGCCGGTCCGGGGCTGGCCAAGACGCTGCCGAGCGCGCGCACGGCGGCGGAGGTGCTGGCCCTGGTCTGGCCGATCGCGGTGGTCATCGCGCCGCTGGCGGCGATCGCCCAGGCCGTGGTGCTGGTGGTCTGCGCGACGCCCCTGGCCAGCGTCTACCGGGCGTTGAAGGCCGGCGACGAGGTCGAAGCCGCGGCCTGAAAGCGGCCTTCCCGCCACGGCGCGGCAAAATCCGCGCGGACCGGGCCGCGACTCGTCGTTTGATGGCGATGCGCGCGCTAGGATGCCGGCGGCTGTTCGAGGGATCTGGAACGACATGGGCGAGGCATCGGTCGCGATCGGCGCGACGGCGCGGGCCGGCATCGACGGCGTGGGCCGCCTGACGTCGCGCACCTGGGCGGCGCTGGCCGTGGCCTGCCTGATCGGCCTGGTCGGCCGTTATCTGGGCGGAGCCTGGATCCTGCTCGCCGACTTCCTCGCCGCGGCTCTGGCCTATGGCGCGCTCTATCGCGCGGCCTTCGATGGTCCGGCCGGGCTGGTCGGCCTGCGCTGGGGGCGCGAGGAGGCGCTGATGGCCGGCGTCCAGCTGCTGCTGGGCCTGGTGTTCCTGGTGGTCATCACCGTGCTGCTGGTGGTGGTTGGGGCCGTGGCCCTGGGTGTCGCCCGCGCGGCCGCGCCCGGCTTCGACGCCACCTCGGCCGAGGCCTGGCGGGCGGCGCTGTCGGGACCGCTGGCCGCCTTCGTCACCGCCCTGGCCCCGCTGGCCAGCCTGGCGGTCCTGGCCTGGCTGGCCGCGCGCCTGGCGCTCGCGCCGGCCGCCTCGATCGCCGAAGGCCGCCTTAGGGTGTTCAGCGCCTTCGACCTGACCAAGGGGCGGGCCGGCCTGCTGGTGGTGCTGGGCTTTGTCTTCTATCTGCCCAGCGTGCTGATCGCCGCCAGCGGCAAGGCGGCCTTCGACGGCGGCGTCGCCTTCCTGGTGCAGGCCGCGGCCGTCGGCCTCTATTATTTCTGTGTCGCTCCCGCCTGGACGGCGGCCTGCGTCCACGTCTACAGACACGCTCCGAGCTTGGCCGTCGCCCAGCCGTCAGAAGCCTGATCATGATCGTCTTGTCGCCCGTCGCCGCCGCCCTCGAAGGGCCGCGCACCATGCGCCGCCACCCCGTCTCCCTGCTGATCTGGGGCGGGCTCTACTGGGTGTCGCTGATCCTGCTGGGATTGCTGATCATCGTCGCCTTCGGCAACGAGGTCCGGCGCGACCTGGCCCAGATGCGGTTCTCGGCCGATCCGCGCGAAGTGCTGCAGCTGATCTCGCACCTGGGCGGGGCGATGGCGCTGCTGATCCTGCTGGCGGCGGCGATCAGCGCGGTCCTGGCGGGCGCGATCCTGCGCTCGGTCATGCATCCCGAGCAGAGCCGGGGCGCCTATCTGCGCCTGGGCGCCGACGAGGTCCGGCTGTTCGTCGTGGCCCTGATCGCCTGGGCGACGGCCCTGTTCGTCACCGCCATTCCCAGCGGCGCCCTGACCCTGCTGACCACCACGGTGGCCAACGCCGGCGCGCGCGGGCTGTCGGCCTGGATCGCCTTCCTCGGCGGCCTGGCGGTGATCGGCCTGTCGATGTGGGTGGGCGTGCGACTGTCGCTGCTGTCGCCCCAGACCTTCGCCGAAGGCCGCATCAACGTCCGCGAGTCGTGGGTGCTGACCCACGGCCACTTCTGGGGCCTGCTGGGCATGTTCGTCCTGAACCTGCTGATGGTGCTGGGCGCGACCATGGTGATGACCCTGATCGGCGGCCTGCTGACCGGCCTGATCGGCCTGGCCGGCGTCGCGGGCGGCGGGGCCAAGGCCCTGGCGCTGCTGCTGGGCCTGGTCAACCTGCTGATCTTTCCGCTGATGATCACCGTCCAGACCGTGATCCTGACCGCCGGTCCGGCCCGGGCCTATCGTCAGCTGCATCCCGATATTTGAGCGGCGGGACCTGTCCCTCGTCTTCGAAGCTTGTTACCCCTGGGATCACTAGGGTTTGCAAGGGGCTAAGATGAAGACCTTCTCGGCGACGGACGCGGCCATTTCCGGCTTCGGTCTCGTGCGCGAACACCCCAAGGCCGTGGGGGTCTGGGTGTTGATTTCGACCGTCGTGTCGATCGTCGTGGCGCTGATCACGGTCGGCCTGTTCGGCCCGCAGCTGGAGGCTTTCACCGAGCTCAGCCAGGCCAACGGCCAGTCCGACCCCGCGCAGACGCTGGCGATGATGGGGTCGCTGGTTCCGACCATGCTGTTCTCGATGACCTACAGCATCGCCTTCTATTCAGTGCTGATGGCGGCGATCTATCGCGCTGTGCTGCGTCCAGCCGACAGCCGTCAGGCCTATCTGCGCTTCGGCGCGGACGAACTGCGCCAGGCCGGCGTGTCGATCCTGATGGTCCTGCTGTTCTTCGCCGGCTACCTGGGCATCGTCCTGGTCCTGGCCCTGGTCATCGGCATCGTCAGCGCGCTGTCGCCGCTGGCCGGCGGTCTCGTCGCCCTGTTGCTGGTTCCGGTCGGCCTGGGCGCGCTGGTCTACTTCGCCGTGCGCCTGTCGCTGGCCAACGTCCTGACCTTCGCCAAGGGCAAGATCGACATCTTCGGCTCCATGGCCCTGACCGAGGGCCGCTTCTGGCCGATGCTGGGCGCCTATCTGGTGGCGACCATCCTGGCCGTCGTCGTCTACCTGCTGCTGTTCCTGATCGTCACCCTGCTGGGCGGCGCCCTGAGCGGCTTCAACATGGACACCCTGGGCGCGCTGATGCAGTCGCAGTCCACGTCGCTGGAAAGCCTGATGACGCCCACGGGCATCCTCAGCCTGGCCGTCGGCGGCCTGATCGCGGTGCTGACCAGCGTGACCATCTACACGCCCTCGGCGATGATCTATCGCGAGATCGGCGCCGACCCGGCGACCGAGAGCGACTACTTCGCCTGACCGGCGACGCGCAGGGCGCAACAAAAGAGGCCGGCGGAGCGATCCGCCGGCCTTTCTCGTTTCGGGGCTAGGCCCTGATCAGGCCCGCTTGGACTTTTTCAGGTCGGCGACACGGGCCTGCCGGCGCTCCTCGTGCTTGGCCAGCAGTTCCTTGAGGTACTTGCCGGTCCAGCTGGCCTCGACCTTGGCCACGTCCTGGGGCGAGCCCACGGCGACGATCTGGCCGCCGCCGTCGCCGCCCTCGGGACCGAAGTCCAGCAGCCAGTCGGCGGTCTTCACCACGTCGAGGTTATGCTCGATGACGACCACGGTGTTGCCCTGGTCGACCAGCTCGTGCAGCACCTCCAGCAGCTTCTTGGTGTCCTCGAAGTGCAGGCCCGTGGTCGGCTCGTCGAGGATGTAGAGCGTGCGGCCGGTGGCGCGCTTGGAAAGCTCCTTGGACAGCTTCACCCGCTGGGCCTCGCCGCCCGACAGCGTCGTCGCCTGCTGGCCCACCTTGATGTAGCTGAGCCCCACGCGCTTCAGCGTCTCCATCTTGTCGCGGATCGGCGGCACGGCCTTGAAGAAGTCGGCGGCCTCTTCCACCGTCATGTCCAGCACGTCGGCGATGGTCTTGCCCTTGAACAGCACGTCCAGGGTTTCGCGGTTGTAGCGCTTGCCCTTGCAGATATCGCAGGTGACGTAGACGTCGGGCAGGAAGTGCATCTCGATCTTGATGACGCCGTCGCCCTGGCAGGCCTCGCAGCGGCCGCCCTTGACGTTGAACGAGAAGCGTCCCGGGCCGTAGCCGCGCGCCTTGCTTTCCGGCAGCTGGGCGAACCAGTCGCGGATCGGGCCGAAGGCGCCGGTATAGGTGGCCGGGTTCGAGCGCGGGGTGCGGCCGATCGGCGACTGGTCGATGTCGATGACCTTGTCGAAGTTCTCCAGGCCCTCGATCCGCTCGTGCGCGGCCGGGGCGTCCGAAGCGTTGTTCAGGCGGCGCGCGGCGGCCTTGTAGAGGGTCTCGATCGTGAAGGTCGACTTGCCGCCGCCGGAGACGCCGGTGATGCAGGTGAAGGTGCCGACGGGGATTTCGCCCGTGACGTCCTTCAGATTGTTGCCCTTGGCGCCGATGACCTTGAGCGTCTTCTTCTTGTTGATCGGGCGACGCTCTTCGGGGACGGCGATCTCGCGCTCGCCGGTCAGGTACTGGCCGGTGACGCTGGCCGGGTTGGCCATGATCTGGTCGGGCGTGCCCTGGGCGACGATCTCGCCGCCATGGACGCCGGCGGCCGGACCCATGTCGATCACGTAGTCAGCGGTGAGGATGGCCTCCTCGTCGTGCTCGACGACGAGCACCGAGTTGCCCAGGTCGCGCAGGCCCTGCAGGGATTGCAGCAGCCGAGTGTTGTCGCGCTGGTGCAGGCCGATCGACGGCTCGTCGAGCACGTAGAGAACGCCCGTCAGGCCGCTGCCGATCTGGCTGGCCAGGCGGATGCGCTGGCTTTCGCCGCCCGACAGGGTGCCCGAGCCGCGCGACAGGTTCAGGTAGTCGAGGCCGACGTCGACCAGGAACCGCAGGCGGTCGTTGATCTCCTTCAGGATCCGCCGGGCGATCTCCAGCTGCTTGTCGCTGAGGTGGCCCTCCAGGGCGCTGAACCAGTCGCGGGCCGGGCGGATGGCCAGGTTCGAGACGGCGGCGATGTCGAGGCCGTGCACCTTCACGGCCAGGGCCTCGGGCTTCAGGCGCTTGCCGCCGCAGGCCTCGCACGGGGTGTCGGACTGATAGCGGCCCAGTTCTTCACGCACCCACGAGCTGTCCGTCTCGCGCCAGCGGCGCTCAAGGTTCGGCAGCACGCCCTCGAAGGGCTTGTCGACCTCGTACTTGCGGGCGTTGTCGTCGTAGGTGAACTTGATCTTCTCGCCCTTGGAGCCGTTCAGCACCACGGTGCGGGCCTTTTCCGGCAGCTTGTACCAGGGCTCGTCCATCGAGAAGCCGTAGTGGCGCGCCAGGGCCTGCAGGGTCTGGGTGTAGAGCGGCGAGGGACCCTTGGCCCACGGGGCGACCGCGCCCTTGTGCAGGCTCTTGTCCTTGTCCGGGATGATCAGGTCGGCGTCGAAGGCGAGCTTCGCGCCCAGGCCGTCGCAGGTGGGGCAGGCGCCCGCCGGGTTGTTGAACGAGAACAGGCGCGGCTCGATCTCGGCGATGGTGAAGCCGCTGACCGGGCAGGCGAAGCGTTCGGAGAACAGGAGGCGCTTGGGCTCCTTCTCGCCTTCCTCGATGGTGGCCCATTCGGCCACGGCCAGGCCGTCGGCCAGGCGCAGGGCCTGTTCCAGGCTGTCAGCCAGGCGCTGCTCCATGCCGGCCTTGGTCACCACGCGGTCCACGACCACGTCGATGTCGTGCTTGAACTTCTTGTCGAGGGCCGGGGCGTCCTCGATCGGATAGTACTCGCCGTCGATCTTCAGCCGCTGGAAGCCGGCCTTCTGCCACTCGGCGATCTCCTTCTTGTACTCGCCCTTGCGGTCGCGAACGACGGGGGCCAGCAGATAGAGGCGGGTGCCTTCGGGCAGGACGGTGATCTTGTCGACCATCTGGCTGATGGTCTGGCTTTCGATCGGCAGGCCGGTGGCCGGCGAGTAGGGCACGCCCACCCGCGCCCACAGCAGGCGCATGTAGTCGTGGATCTCGGTCACCGTGCCGACGGTCGAGCGCGGGTTCCTGGACGTCGTCTTCTGCTCGATCGAGATGGCCGGCGACAGGCCTTCGATCAGGTCGACGTCCGGCTTGCTCATCAGTTCCAGGAACTGGCGGGCATAGGCCGACAGGCTCTCGACATAGCGGCGCTGCCCTTCGGCGTAGATGGTGTCGAAGGCCAGCGAGCTCTTGCCCGAGCCCGACAGGCCGGTCAGCACGACCAGCTCGCCGCGCGGAATGTCGACGCTGACGTCCTTGAGATTGTGCTCGCGGGCGCCGCGGACGCGGATGAAGTTCAGTTGCTCGGCCATGGTGTCCGGAACGCTCGAAGGTCGGATTGGGAGCCGCGTGGGGAGCGCGGCGCAGCGGCTATATGTAGGGTTCTGGCGCGGCATTAACACAAGAACAAGATGCGAACAAATGCCGCAGCCATCCTGCTGCCAATCCTGCTGACACCAGATGTCAGCAGACGCCCCGCGCAAGGGTCCAAAACGGGCGCCGCGCGGTCGAATTTCGGACGCCATCGAAGCGTGAGCATTCGCCGTCGGGCAATCTTCGGTGGTGGGGCGATGGGGCGGGGGCGAAAGGGGGTCGGCCGATGGGTCGTGGCGGTTCCGGCGGGCGTCGCCGCCAACCTGCTGCTGATCGGCCTGCTGTCGCTGGTCGAGCGCTCGGCGCCGCCGTCCGAGGTTCCGCCTATGCTGTTCGAGATCGACAGGCTGGAGGACGAGCCGCGTCCCGCCGAGAAACGCGCCACGGCCAGGGCCGCGCCCTCCGCCCGCTCGCGGGAGGCGTCTTCGCGGCCCTCCGCGCCGCCCGGCGCGGTCGCGGCGCCTGGCGAAGGCGAGGCTGCCTTGGCCGGCGGCCCCGCCAATCCGCAGATCGATCCGGCGTGGCAGGTCGACCCCAAGGCCCTCGACCGCTGGAAGCTGATCGAGGGCAACTCCAACTTTCGCTGGGGCCGCTATCACCGCGCCTGCCAGGGCCTGAGCAGCGAGCACATGACCGACGAGGAAAAGGACAAGTGCTGGGGCGGCTTCGCCGACAAGGCGCCGCCGACGGAACTGGGGCCTTCGGGCCGCCGCGGTCCGCGCCCGCCTTCGCGCTTCGACGCCCAGGCCCGCCAGCAGGAGCGCTGCCGCGGCTATCGGGGTTCGATCACCCCTGGATCGAAATCCGCCTCGGTGCTCGGCTTCGGCGGCGTCGCCGATCCGCCGCGCCTGCGCGACGGCGGGTGCTGAGGCGCCGCTTGCCCAGCGGCGTCTCAACCTCTACATTCGCTGCTCCACCCCTGATGGAGGCCGCCATGATCAGCCAGACGGAAGACCGCTTCGTCCTTCCCGTTTCCCTGCTCGTGGTTTCCGATGCCCGCCTTCATCACCTTGGACTCCGTTTCCGCCGCCGCGCCTGACGGCCGCGTCCTCTTCGAAAACCTGAACCTGTCGGTCGGCGCCGAGCGCGTCGGCCTCGTCGGTCGCAACGGCGCGGGCAAGTCGACCCTGCTGGCGCTGATCGCCGGCCTGCGTCCGCCCCTGGCCGGAACCGTCGCCCGCACGGGGACGGTCGGCGTGCTCGACCAGACGCCTGACCTGCCCGAGGGGGCGATCCTCGCCGACCGCCTGGGCGTGGGCGAAGCCTGGCGGCGCCTGTCGCGCATCGAGGCGGGGCAGGGCGACGACGCCGACTTCGCCGAGGCCGACTGGACCCTGCCGTCGCGGCTGGACGAGGCGCTGGCGGAGGTCGGATTGTCGGGCCTCGACCCCGACCGTCCGGCGGCGGCGCTCAGCGGCGGCCAGCAGACCCGCGCGGGCCTGGCGGCCCTGCTGCTGGCCGCGCCCGACCTGATCCTGCTGGACGAGCCGACCAACCACCTGGATGCGCAGGCCCGCGACCTTGTGGGACAGGTGCTGGCGCGCTGGAAGGGCGGGGCGATCGTCGCCAGCCACGACCGGACCCTGCTGCGCGGCATGGATCGCATCGTCGAGATCTCCAGCCTGGGCGCGGCCAGCTATGGCGGGGGCTACGACCTCTATGCCGAGCGCAAGGCCGCCGAGGTCGAGGCCGCGGGCCGGGCGCTGGAGAGCGCCGAGCGGGACGAGCGCCGCGCCGCCCGCGACGCCCAGGCCGCCCTGGAGCGCAAGGCCCGCCGCGACGCGGCCGGCAAGCGCTTCGCCGCCAGGGGCAGCGAGCCCAAGATCTTGCTGGGCGCTCGAGCCGAGCGGGCCGAGAACACCGGCGGCAAGGAGCGCCGCCTGGCCGAGCGGCTGCAGGCCGGCGCCCGCGAGGCGGTGGAGACCGCGCAGGCCCGCGTCGAGAGGGCGCGGAACCTGGGCTTCGACCTGCCGCCGACCGGCCTGCCGGCGGGCAGGCTGGTGCTGGCCATGGACGAGGTCGGTTTCGGCTGGCCGGGCCGGCCGCCGGTGCTGGCGGGCGTGAACCTGCGGCTGGCCGGTCCCGAGCGGGTGGCCGTCAGGGGAGCCAACGGCGCGGGCAAGTCGACCCTGCTGAACCTGGCGGCCGGCGTGCTGGCGCCGACGGCGGGCGCGGTGACGCGCGCGGTTCCGGCGGTGATGCTCGACCAGTCGCTGGCGATCCTGCGCGACGACGAGACGCTGCTTTCGGCCTTCCGGCGCCTGCATCCCAGCGCCGACCGCAACGCCGCCCAGGCCGCGCTCGCCCGCTTTCTCTTCCGCAACAGCGCCGCCGACCGTCTGGCGGGGTCCTTGAGCGGCGGCGAGCGCCTGCGCGCGGCCCTGGCCTGCGTGCTGGCGGGCCCGACCCCGCCGCAGCTCTTGATCCTGGACGAGCCGACCAACCACCTTGACCTCGACTCGGTCGCGGCCGTCGAAGCGGCGCTGGCCGGCTACGACGGCGCGCTGCTGGTCGTCAGTCACGACGAGGATTTCCTGGCCGGGATCGGGGTGGAGCGGGTGGTGGGGCTGTAGCCGCCTGACGGCGGCCCCCTCCGGCCCTCCGGGCCACCTCCCCCAGAGGGGGAGGATTTTCAGCGCCCAGATGCTCCCCTTCTGGGGGAGCTGTCGCGGTGCGACTGAGGGGGAGCGCCGTAGGCGCTTACCGCTTAACCCGCGCCTTCACCTCGGCGATCAGGGCGTCCAGGCTCTCGACCTGCTTGACCCCGTACTTCTCGCCGGTGATGTCGACATTGCCCTTGCGCCAGAAGCCTTCGGGGCACAGCACCACCAGCTTCCCGCTCCGCGCGTGCAGGCCCATTTCCAGCAGGCTGATCGGCGCCTGCGAGCCGGGCGTCAGGTACAGCACGATGACGTCGGCGCTCTCCAGGGCGGCCAGTTCCCACTCGACCTGGCGTCGGAACTCGGGCTCCTGCGCGACCGGCTTCCAGGCCGGGTTCCAGTCGGGCCGGCGCGGATTGAGGATCACCACGTCCTGGTCGGCCAAGGCGTCGATCACCTGGGCCTGCCAGTCGACCGCCTTGCCCATGTCGATGCTGCCGCCCAGGAACACGCGCGGCTTGGCGTGCGCGGCCGGCAGGGGCTCGGGCGAGGTGACGACGGTCGGGGCGGCCAGGGCCGTGGTCGCGGTGGACAGGGCGATGGCGGCGGTGAGAAGAGCGGCGCGGATCATGCCGGGGTTCTACGCCGGGCGCGCGACGGCGGCCACGAAACTCGACGAAACAGCGATTTCGAAGAGAAGGGCGTGGCGGTGAGAGAGGGATTCGAACCCTCGATAGAGTTTCCCCTATACACGCGTTCCAGGCGTGCGCCTTCAACCACTCGGCCACCTCACCAGCGCACTCGGGTCGGGGGCGGTTGAGACCCCCGGCGCGGGAAGGGGCGCAATATACTCAGGCAGCGACTCGTAGCAAGCGCCGTTACGGGATGAAAACGGACCTGCGACGACTTATATCGGCGGGCAAGGAACTCCCGCCTCTGAAAGGCCCCGCCATGCTGTTCAAGAAAAGCCTCGAGATGCCGACCGTCGACACCGCCCTGCCTGGGCGTGAGGCGGCGATCCCGACCGCCCAGACCCACTTCGTCAACGGCGCCCAGCTGAAGGGTCCCTATGCCGACGGCCTGGAGACGGCCGTGTTCGCCATGGGCTGCTTCTGGGGCGTCGAGCGCGTGTTCTGGAAGGTGCCGGGCGTGCTGGTCACCGCCGCCGGCTACGCCGCGGGCATCACCCCCAACCCGACCTATGAAGAAGTCTGCTCGGGCCGCACCGGCCACACCGAGGTGGTGCTGGTGGTGTTCGACCCCAAGGTCGTCACCTACGAGGCCCTGCTGAAGGTGTTCTGGGAAAACCACGACCCGACCCAGGGCATGCGCCAGGGCAACGACATCGGCACCCAGTATCGTTCGGGCATTTACGCCACCAACGACGCCCAGGCCGCCGCTGCGGCCGCCTCGAAGGAAGCCTACCAGGTCGCCCTGTCGGCCAAGGGCCTGGGCGAGATCACCACCGAGATCTCGGTGGCTGGTCCGTTCTACTTCGCCGAGGACTACCACCAGCAGTACCTGGCCAAGAACCCGGGCGGCTATTGCGGCATCGGCGGCACCGGCGTGACCTGCCCGATCGGCGTGGGCGTCGAGGCCTGATGAGCCCCGAGGCCTTTCACGCCGCCGCCATGGCGCTGCCCGCGGCGACCATGACCGTCCAGTGGGGCGACGACCAGGTCTACAAGGTCGGCGACAAGATGTTCGCCGTCATGGGACCGGGCGCGGCCCAGGGCGGGGTGTCGTTCAAGGTCTCGGACGTCGCCTTCGAGGTGCTGACCGAGACGGGGCGGGCGATCCCCGCCCCGTACCTGGCGCGGGCCAAGTGGGTGAAGCTGGGCGATCTGGCCGCGTTCGACGACGCCGAAGTCGCCGACTGGCTGAAGACGGCGCATGCGCTGGTCGCGGCCAAGCTGACGAAGAAGGTCAAGGCGCAGCTGGGGCTCTAGCCGCCTGCGGCGACCCCCTCAGTCGCGTCGCGACAGCTCCCCCAGAGGGGGAGCATCTGCAGCGATAGATCCTCCCCCTCCGGGGGAGGTGGCCCGGAGGGCCGGAGGGGGCTTTCCCCGGACTAAATCCGATCCTCCGGCGGTTCCTGCGCTCCATTCCGCATGTGCGGGCCGTGCACCACCGGCTGGCGTTCGAGGATCTGGCGGACCTTGCGCACGGCCACCGAGGCGCGGCTGCGGCGCTGGCGCCAGACCAGCAGGACCAGGGCGCCGAGGCTGGCCGCCAGGAAGGCATAGGGGCCCAGCAGCCAGGCCGCCGCCGCCAGGGCGAAGTAGTAGCCGCGAACGCCTGCGTTGAAGGCCGACAGGGCCGGGTTGAGGATGCCGCCCGCGGCCTCGGCGTACTCGGCCAGCACGGCCGGCGGCGACCAGACGGGCGTCGCGCCGATGGCGGCCAGGCAGTAGTTCATCTGGCGCAGGGCCCAGATGAAGTCGAGCAGCCCGCGGGCCAGGGTCAGCAAAACGAGGCCCAGCTTGACCTGGAACATCCAGGGCGCGGTCTTTTCCAGCACCTGCAGACCCTCGACGCTCTTCAGCGCGGTGTCGCCGCCAAACAGCACCCCGGCGGCGGCGGCGATCAGGATCAGGTTCGACGAGGCGAAGAAGCTGGCCGAGTTGATGGCGTGGCCCAAGAGCTGGCCGTCCAGCAGGGCGACCTCGCGCACCGCCATCTCGGTCATCCACCGGCGGCGGATCACCGTCATGTCGGTGTTGATCAGGTTCTTGCCCTGGCCCAGGCGCCGGAGCAGCGGCTCGTAGAACAGCCAGGCGAAGACGAAGAGCCCGAGGGCCAGGATGTCGAGAATCGGCATGGTGGACGCTGCGAAGGAACGGGAGTCGACGACAGGGGATATCGGGCGGGGCGCGCCGGTCAATCCTCGGCGATCAGGCTATGTCTTGCGGTGTCACGCAACAGGACCGAGACGACGAGGCCCACGGTCATGATCGCGGCGACATAGAGGTAGAAGCCGCTCTCGATCCCGCCGTGCTTGAAGGCCAGGCCGACCATCTCGGCGGTGCCGCCGAACAGCACGTTGGCCACCGCGTAGGGCAGGGCCACGCCCAGGGCGCGGACGTGGGCGGGGAACAGCTCGGCCTTCACCACGGCGCTGATCGAGGTGTAGCCCGACTGGAAGGTCATGCCGACGATGATCAGGGCCAGGGCGACGCCGATGGAGTCGGTGGCCGCGATGCCGCTCATGATCGGCCAGATGGTCAGGGCGCCGCCGGCGTAGGCGGCGATCAGCAGCGGCTTGCGGCCGACCTTGTCCGACAGCCAGCCGGCGAGCGGCTGCATCAGCATGAAGACGATCATGCTGATCGCGCTGATCTCGGAGGCCGCGGCCTTCTCGAACCCGGCCGTGTTGACCAGGAACTTCTGCATGTAGGTGGTGTAGACGTAGAAGGTCAGCGAGCCGCCGGCGGTCAGGCCCATGATCATCAGGGTCTCGCGCGGGTGGCGGCGCAGCAGCGGCGCGATCAGCGTGGCGAAGAACGCGACCAGGAAGGCGCCGGCCAGCACCTGGGGCATAAGGCCCGGCCGGGCCAGCGCCCAGCCGCCGGCCGCCAGGGTCAGCGCGAAGAACAGGCTGGCGAGGTTGCGCTGGCGCTTGCCGATGCCCTCGGCCGGCTTGTCGGCGGCCTTGAACGAGGCGCTCTCGTCCAGGCCTCGGCGGATCCAGAACACCACCACGGCCAGCAGGGCGCCGATCACGAACGGGATGCGCCAGCCCCAGGCGGCCAGGTCGTCCTTGTGCAGCAGGCGCTGGAGGATGATCAGCACGCCCAGCGCGATCAGCTGGCCGGCGATCAGGGTCACGTAGTGGAAGCTGGACCAGAAGCCGCGACGGCTCTTGCCCGCCATCTCGCTCATATAGGTGGCGCTGGCGCCGTACTCGCCGCCCACCGACAGGCCCTGCAGTACGCGGGCGATCAGCAGCACGGCCGGCGCGAACAGGCCGATGGTCTTGTAGTCGGGGGTCAGGGCGATGATCAGCGCCCCTGCGCACATCAGCGACACCGAGACGGAAAGGGCTGCCCGGCGTCCCGAGCGGTCGGCGTAGTGGCCCATCAGCCAGGCGCCGACCGGGCGGGCCACGAACCCCAGAAAGAACACCGCGGCCGCCTGCAGCAGCTGTACGGTCTGGTCGCCCTTGGGGAAGAAGTGCGGCGCGAAATAGAGGGTGAAGGCGGCGTAGGCGAACCAGTCGTACCATTCGACGAGGTTGCCGGCCGAGCCGCCGAGTATGGCCCGGGCGCGCTGGGCCGGGGTCAGGGAAACGGCGGCGGGCTGCGGCGCGGCGGCGTCGGTCATGCGGGCTCCCCTCGTCGGCCCTGGGCCGTTGGAAAGACCTTATGCGCGTTCGCCGCCGCGCTCCAAGAGGGGCGTCAGATCCTGCCGATGAGCACCAGGATGATGATGATCACCAGCACCAGGCCCAGGCCCCCGCTGGGGAAGTAGCCCCACGAACGGCTGTGGCCCCAGGTGGGCAGGGCGCCGATCAGCGCCAGGATCAGGATGATGATGAGGATCGTGCCGAGCATTCGGGTCTCCCATGTTCACCGGCGAACCGCGTTCGGCGCGCCTGGACTTCGGGGAGGGAATGCGGCCTGTGCGGCGACGGTTCCGCCGTCGCTTGTTCGGCTCAGCCGCCGGGGGCGTCCTCGGCCTTGCGCAGGCCGTTGGCCCACAGGGCGCCGATCACCGCGCCCTTGACGCGCGGCAGCAGCATCAGGGTCAGGGCCGCCAGCGGCAGGATGGTCAGCGGCGCGACCAGCCACGGCGAGGCCTGCCAGATGAACGGAAACAGCAGCAGCGGGGCCACGAACAGGTGGCCGACGATCAGGATCGTGAAGTAGGCGGGGCCGTCGTCGGCGGGGTAGGCGGCCAGGTGATGGCCGCAGGCCTCGCAGTCGAACTCGACCTTCAGGTAGCGCGAATAGAGCTTGCCCTCGCCGCAGTTGGGGCAGCGATGGCGGACGCCTCTCTTCATGCCGGTCAGGACGCTGGGTACGGGTCGCTCGTTCATGGCGTCCATATGGCTCCGGCGACGCTTCGCGCAAATGGCGCTTTCGGTCGCATGTGCGCTTTGGAAGCAGATATTCAGCCCGGATAAGGGCGAATGCCGAAAGAATTCATCCTGCGCGATCGTCGCGCGCGAATGAACTTGCCGGCAAGGTTAATGGTTGGCGGCTTCCGGTTAAGCTTTCTACGTCGAACGTCGTCATGCGACTTTACTTGCCGCGACGATGGCAAGTCTGGCGCAGCATTGCGGCCAGGATGGGGCGGGCGGCGCGCTTGCCTGACGGCCGGGCGCGCCGGCGCCGACAGGGACCTACTTGGCGTCGCGAGCGGTGTCGGCGACCGCGCGGCCGGCGGCCGAGACGTCGCGGCCCATGCCTTCGATGGTGTTGCAGGCCGAGACCAGCAGGGCGGCCGCGGCGGCGGCGAGGACGATGATCTTGCGCATGGGCGTTCCCGAAATAAAAAGGCGCGCGGAGCTTAGCCGCCCCGCGCGCCGCTTCAAGGTCGAGTTCTCGACCAAATTAGGGCCGGATCAGCGGATCCGGCGGATCGAGCTGACGCGGTCGTTCATGTCGCGCGGGAACACGCCCATGTCGGCCGACACCCGCCAGCAGCGGCCGCGGTAGTAGGCGTCGTCGCAGAGTTCCCACTCGCCGCGCCGGATCTGGATCGACGAGGCCTTGTCGTTGAAGCCGATCTGCACGAAGTCGGGCATGTCGCCACGCACCTCGTAGGCGCGGCCGCCGTAGCCGGCGTGCTCGAAGATCACCGCGTCGGCGCCGCGACCGCCGCCGCCGGGGCCGCCAGGACCGCCGGGGCGGCCGCCGCCCCGGACGCAGACCAGGCGGCCGTCCTGGTTCTCCATCTCGCGGCAGTCGGCGCTGGCGGTCGACCACTGCCAGCGGCCGCGACGGTCGCGGCACTCGGCGCTGATCTCGCCGCGGCGGACGTTGATGTTGCGGCAGCTCTGCTCGTAGGAGCCGCGGGGGCGTTCCTCGTAGCGGTCGCCGCGGCCGGGGCCCTGGGCGAGGGCGGGGGCCGCCGTGGCGGCGAGGGCGCTCGTCGCGGCGATCAGGGCGATGGCGGTGCGCATGGCGAAGGTCTCCCGAGAGGCCGGCGTCGAGGCCGGTTGATGCGGCCAAGCTAGTATCGCCTCGCGTGAACGTCACCTGAATGAAAACCTTGTAACGAAAGGGCGGGCCGTCTCGTCGAACGGCGCCTTGAGAAGGCCGCGCTTGATCGCCATTCTCCGGGGCATGCGCATCGCCGTCACCGCCCTTCCTGTCCTGGCCGTCCTCGCTGTCGCGGGCGGCGCGTTCGCGCAAGTCACGCGGCCCGAGCCGACGCCGGTCTCGCCGGTGACGGTGATGCCGCCCACACAGCCGCCGAAGGTGACCGCCACCTGGCCCGCTGCCGGCGAGACCGTGGCCCCGGGGATCCTGGTGCTGAAGGTCAGTTTCGACCAGAAGATGCTGCCGGGCGGCTGGAACTACGCCGCCGCGGCGGGCGGCGAGAAGCCCGAATGCGTGCGTGCGCCCCGCCTGCTGAACGACCGCAAGACCTTCGTCCTGCTGTGCAGCACCAAGCCCGGCAAGGGCTATGCGGTCGCCTTCAACGCCGTGCGCGAGGGCGGCTTCGCCAACGAGGCCGAGAACCCGGCCCTGACCGCGGAGCTGGCGTTCACGACCAGCAAGGATCCCTCGGTCTACACCCTGAAGTCGGCCATGAAGGCGGCCGGCCTGAAGGACGACGAGGCCCCGATCCAGGAAGCGCCCAAGCTTGTCGCCACGACCCCGTGAGGTCGTGATCACGCGTTGTTTCGGAACCGTTACAAACCGGGCTGCGTTGGTTGATCGGGCAGGGGCCCTCCGACGGAGCGCATTATGAAGACCAAGTTTGCTTACCTCGCCGCCGCCGCGACCCTTTCGCTGGCCGGCGCCGCCTACGCTCAAGACGCCGCCCAGCCGCCGGCCGATCCGGCCGCCGCTTCGCAGCCGTCGACCACCACGGCCCAGCCGCCGGAGTCGACCACCAGCAGCACCACCACGACCACCACCACCACGGCTCCGGCTGACAGCAGCGCCGCCGCGGCCAGTTCGGCCGGCACGCCGTCGTCCGCCAACGTCTCGGCCGACGTCGCCGTCGGCACCGAGATCAAGGACCCGGCCGGCGCGGTGGTCGGCACCGTCAGCGGCACCTCGACGGGCGCCGACGGCTCGGCCAACGTCGTGGTCAGCAGCGGCGACAAGAAGTTCGCCCTGCCCAAGGCCAGCCTGAGCGCCGGCGCCGACGGCAGCGTCAGCACCACGGCCACCAAGGCCCAGATCGACGCGGCCCTGGCCGGCGCCGCCGCCCCCAAGTAACGGGGCGAAGGTCGGGGACGAAATAACGGCGTCCCTTCTTCCGAACACGCACGAGGCCCGCCCGGCATTGCCGAGCGGGCCTCACGCTGCTAGCGATGCAGCGTAAACTTCGGCGGTCTCCGCCAGTCCGCTGACATGAGGTGTGTCGGATGGCTCCGGCCAGGAAATCCAAGGCGCGTGGTTCTGGCGCGTTGTTCTGGGATCTGTTGACCTTCGACCGACTGGTGACCGGGCCGGTCATCCACCTGATCTACTGGGCGGGCCTGGGCGTCGTGGCGCTGTTCGCCTTTTCCGTCGTCGGCGCGGCCGTGGGCTTGGCGCTGAAGGAACGCGGCGTCGCCTCGCTGCTGCTGGCTTTCCCCGTGCTGATCGCCGGCCTGCTGGTCGCCGCGGGTCTCGTTTTGCTGTGGCGCGCCTTCTGCGAGTTCTACGTCGCCGTCTTCCGGATCAGCGAAGACCTGCGCGCCCTGCGCCAGGCCAACGACGCCGACCACGCGGTGGCCACCAGCGTGCGCGGCCCGGGCGCCTAGCTCCGCCTGAACGTCTCGACCAGCGCCGCCGCGGCCGCCTTGGGGCGGCCGGCGTCGTCGAACGGCGCGGGGGCGTCGCTGGCGTTTTCCTTCTTCAGCCACGAATCCCCGTCGCGCAGGCCCCACAGGGTGAAGGCGAAGCGCTGGCGCTGCGGCAGGGCCATGAACGCCTCGGCCGCCTCGCCATAGGTGCGGGCCTGGCGGCGCTCCAACTCGGCGCGGCCCAGCAGCTTGTTGTCCGAGCGCGTCAGCGAGACGTCGAGCTCTGAGAGGTGGATCGGCAGGCCAAGGCTCGCCAGGTCCTTCATCATGGTGGTGATTTCGCCGGGGCGAATGTCGGCGGCGACGTGCATCTGGGTTCCGATGCCGGTCAGCGGCGCGCCGGACGCCAGCAGGCGCTCGGCCAGCTTCAGGAAGGTCGCCCGCTTCCTTGGCATGTATTCGAGATTGTAGTCGTTGAGCAGCAGCGTCGCGCCGGGATCCGCCTCGCGCGCCGTGCGGAAGGCCAGGGCGATGTGCTCGAAGTCGCCCAGGCGTCTGGACCACAGGCTGGTCCGCCAGCCGTCGCCGTCTTCGGCCACGGCCTCGTTGACCACGTCCCAGCCGACGACCTTGCCGCGATAGCGCCCGGCCACGGCCAGGATGTAGTTGCGATAGGCCTGCTCGAAGCTGACCCGGTTTTCGTCCAGCCGCTCAAAGGCGTCGGGGGCCTGGGCGTACCAGACCAGCACGTGGCCCAGCAGCGCCATGCCGTTGGCCGCGGCGAAGGCGGCGATCCTGTCGGGGGCGTCGAAGCGGAACGAGCCGTCCGGCTGGACGATGTATTCCATCTTCATCTGCCACTCGGGCGTCAGCTGATTGACCTGCCGGCGCAGCAGGGCGGCCAGGGCGGGATCGTCCAGATGTAGGGCCTGCACCGAGGATCCGACCCGGAACGGCGCGATCGTCTTCAGCGGCGGCAGGTTGGCCGGAACCGGCTGGCTCTGCGCCGTCTGGCCGCAGGCGGCCAGCGCCAGGCTGGAGCCGAGCACGGTGCGGCGTGAGACGTCGGACATGGCGGGCTCCCCAGGCGTTGGACGCGAGGAAAGCACGGGGAGGTTGGGGAAGGGTGAAGGCGAAAATCCCTCTCCCCTTGCGGGAGAGGGTGGCCTCCGAAGGAGGTCGGGTGAGGGGTCTCTCAGAAGTATGCGGAGAGGCCTTTCGCCCCCTCATCCGTCGGCTTCGCCGACACCTTCTCCCGCAAGGGGAGAAGGAATTTAGCGCCCGCCCATCGCCGCGCGGCGCAGGCCCAGTTCGTCGAGGGCGGCCATTTCCAGCTTGCCGACCTTCTTGATCATCGCCGCCTTGGCGGTCTCGGCGACGTGCTCGTATTTCTTGAGGTTCTCGAAGGCCAGCGACAGGGCGTCGCGGGCGCCGGTTTCCTCGATGCTGATCTGGTCGATCTCCAGCAGGGTCTCGGCGCGGCGCACCTCCAGGCCCTTGCGGTAGCCGATCATGTACCAGCCGGCCGAGGCGTCGCCCTCGGCGTTGCGCATCTCGATCTCGGCTTCGGCGTCCATCGTGGCCAGCTTCATCTGCGCGGCCTCGCGGCGGTCGACCACCTCGGCCAGGCGCTTCTGCAGCGTCTCGACCTCGTGGTTCGAGATGCGGATCAGGGAGGCGGCCCACTTGGTCATGCTGGGTTACTCGACACGCTGGCGCTTCAGGCGGCGCTTTGGAGAATCTGGCCGAGGAAGTTGAACGAATCGTCAAGACTCGTGGCTTCGTCGGGGTTCTGGCTGAGGAAGGCCTCGACCGCCGGATTGAGCTGGATGGCCCGGTCGACCGTGGGGTCGGCGCCGGCGCGATAGGCGCCGATGCGGATCAGCTCTTCCATGTTGGAATAGGCCGACAGCACCTGGCGGGCCGATTTGACGATGTCGCGCTCGTGCGGCAGCTGGCAGCCCGGCATGGTCCGGCTGATCGACTTCAGCACGTTGATGGCCGGGAAGCGGCCGCGCTCGGCGATCGAGCGCTCCATGACGATGTGGCCGTCGAGAATACCGCGCGCGGCGTCGGCGATCGGCTCGTTGTGGTCGTCGCCGTCCACCAGCACGGTGAAGAGGGCGGTGATCGGTGCGGCGGTGGTGCCGTCGGCGCGGATGGGCCCCGGGCCGGCGCGCTCGAGCAGCTTGGGCAGCTCGGTGAAGACGGTGGGCGTATAGCCCTTGGTGGTCGGCGGCTCGCCGGCGGCCAGGCCGATCTCGCGCTGGGCCATGGCGAAGCGGGTCACCGAGTCCATCAGGCAGAGGACCTCTTGATCCTGGTCGCGCAGGAACTCGGCGATGGCCAGGGTCATGTAGGCGGCCTGGCGGCGGGTCAGGGCCGGCTCGTCCGAGGTGGCGACCACGACGATGGCGCGGCGCAGGCCTTCCTCGCCCAGGGTCTCTTCGATGAACTCGCGCACCTCGCGGCCGCGTTCGCCGATCAGGCCGACGACGACGGCGTCGCAGGTCGCTTCCTTGGCCAGCATCGACAGCAGCACCGACTTGCCGACGCCGGAACCGGCGAAGATGCCCAGGCGCTGGCCGCGGCAGGTGGTGGTGAAGACGTTCATCGAGCGCACGCCCAGGTCCAGGCGCTCGCCCACCCGGCCGCGGGCGTGGGCCGGCGGCGGAGGCGTCTTCAGCGGGTAGGGAACCTCGCCCTGGGGCAGCGGGCCAAGCCCGTCGATCGGCTCGCCGAAGGCGTTGATGATGCGGCCGAGCCACGCCTTGGTCGGACGTACGGTGGCGCCTTCGGGCATGATGCGGATCTCGGCGCCGGGGGCCACGCCCTCGACCGGGCCGAAGGGCATGAGCAGGGCGCGGGTCTCGCGGAAGCCGACGACCTCGGCCGGCAGGGTCGGGGCGCCGATGCGCTCGATCTCGACCCGGGCGCCGACGGCCAGGCGCGTCAGGCCGCCGCGAGCCTCGATCAGGAGGCCGTTGACGGCCGCCACGCGTCCGAAGACGGTCAGCGGGTCAAGACGTTCGACGGCGGCGATGAGACTGCGCAAGACGGCTCCTGGAAGCGACCCGCGCAGACTCGGCCATCATGGTTAATCGGGCATGAAATTCAGCGTTCGCCGAGGCCCAACTGGGTGGCGAAGAATGTCGCAACCCGGGCGTTGAAATCGGCGTGGAAAGCCGCCCGGTCGAAGCCCGGAGCGCTTGCGCACAAGGGGCTGGGCAGCTGTTTGGCCGCCTGCGGGCCGCACGGCGCCAGGAAGTCGAAATGTCGCGCCCCCGCCACGACGCGGTAGTCGTGGGCGCGGGGCAGGGCGCGATGCACGGCCTCGGCGTAGTCGTCGCCGGGCAGGATCTCGTCGTCGCCGGCCTTCCACAGCTGCAGCGGCTGGGTGACGCCCTTCAGGCCGGTCTTGCCGAAGGTGAAGCCGAGCGCGGGGGCGGCCGAGACCACGACCTTGATCCGGGCGTCGTGGGTCCAGGTCGCCGCCAGGACGCTCGCCGGCAGCGGCTTTCCGGCGCTGAGGCGGCAGTCGTAGTTGGTCGGGTGTTTCTGGCAATGCGCCGGGAAGGTCGCCGCCAGGTTCGGCTCGCCGCCGGCCGCCGCGAGCACGGTGAAGCCGCCCGACGAGAAGCCGAAGGCGCCGACTTTCGCAGCGTCGATCCGCTCGTGCATCGGCGAAGCGTCGAGCATGTAGCCGATCAGCACGGAAAGCTGGCGGGGACGCTCGGTCATCTCCAAGGCGCGGCTCTGGTCGCGGTAGTTGTCGCCGGTGTGGGTCAGGGCGGCGACGACGAAGCCCTTCCTCACCAGCGCGGCGGCGGTGTCGTAGTGGCCGCCGAACCAGCCGCCGTTGCCGTGCGACATGACCACCAGCGGCAGACCCTTGCCGGAAACCGGCGCGCCGGCGGCGACGGGCAGGCTCTCCATGCCGCCGGCCGGCGCGGTCTCGGCCGCGTCGGTGGGGTACCAGACCCCGACCTCAATCGGCGGACCGGCGGGGTCGGGCGCGGAAAGACGCATGAAGCCGACATGCGGCTCGGCGGCATGAGCGGCGCCGGCCAGGGCCAGGGCGGTGAGCAGGGGAAGAAGAAGGCGAGGGGAACGCATCGTCGGCTCCGGTTGTCGATGCTCCTTCGATGTGGCCGAAAGCCTTGCGCCGCCACGCCTCGTGCGTGAACGGGCGAACGGGTTCGCGAAACGGCGAACGGCGCTATAGATCGGCCATGAGCGTCTCCGGCCCCATCAGGCCTCCTGTCCTGGGAACCGCCCGCGAATGGGCGATCGACCTTTCCGTCGCCACGGCGGTGGGGGTGTTCCTGGGCGTGGTCGGGCCGTTCGGCAGCTACTTCAACGGCTCGGTCCTCGTGCGCGCGTTCTATTGGACGGGCTGTTTCTGGGCCGGCATCGTTATCTTCGGCCTTTCGATCCGCCTGGCGATCGCCGGAGCCGAGCGACTGAAGGTCCCGGCCTGGGTGATGGTCGGCGGCGCGATCCTGGTCGGTTGCGGCCTGCAGACGGCGATCGTGGCGCCGCTGGCCACGAGCCTGTGGCCGTTCCTCAAGCGCCTGTCGCCGCTGGACTGGTACGGCCAGTGCCTGGCGATTTCGGCCCCGATCGCGGCCGGCTTCACCTGGCTGCGCGCCCGCCTGCAGGCCGCGCGCGTGGTCCCGGTGATCGCCGGTCCGGCGGCCGAACCGTCATTGGTCTCCTCGAGCGTCCTCTATCTGAAGATGGAAGACCATTACGTCCGGGTCTGCACGCAGACCGGCTCGCGCCTGGAGGCCGGGCCGCTGGCGCGGGTGCTGGCGGGACTGTCGGGCCTGGACGGCCTGCAGGTGCACCGCTCGTGGTGGGTGGCGCGGCGGGCCGTCGTCGGGGTCGAGCGTGACGGCCGCAACCTGCGCCTGCGGCTGGTCGACGGCGAGGCTGCGCCCATCGCCCGGGCCTCGGTGGCCCGCCTGCGGGCGGCCGGCTGGCTGACGGACGGGGAATCGGCCGCGACCGGGTGACGCGGAGATCGCCCGCTCAAGCTTTCGGTCCCACGCGGCCCGCACGCGGAAGGCGAAAAAATGGGTGGGAAATTCTCGCGACAGAACGCCGCAATCTCGCCCTAAAGACGAACGGCGCCTTGAGGCTTCTTAACGCGGTAACGGCGTCCGATCCCCTGTTAACCCTTGGGTTTGCTGGCTTTTCACCATGCCAAGGCAGAGCTTGCAAACCGCCTGCGGCCAATGTGCGCAACGGTTTTCTGGGCGCTTGCACCCGATTCGCAAATCATATTAACCATTTCGCCAGACGACGCGTTCACCATTAACCAGTCTTAAATTAACTGTCCGCCAGACTGGTGGACGGGTTTCACCGGCGGTTGTCCGCCTAGCTGTCGAATAAGCGCCGCCTCAGGGCGGGGAGGGTTTCATGCGGGTACTGTTGATCGAGGATGACAGCGCCACCGCGCAGACGATCGAGCTGATGCTGAAGTCGGAAGGCTTCAACGTCTACACGACCGACCTGGGCGAAGAAGGCGTCGACCTGGGCAAGATCTATGACTACGACCTGATCCTGCTCGACCTGAACCTTCCCGACATGAGCGGCATCGACGTGCTGCGCACCCTGCGCGTGGCCAAGGTCAACACGCCGATCATGATCCTGTCGGGCACGGCCGAAATCGACACGAAGGTTAAGACCTTCGCTGGCGGCGCCGACGACTACATGACCAAGCCCTTCCACAAGGACGAGATGATCGCCCGCATCCACGCGGTGGTCCGTCGTTCGAAGGGTCACGCCCAGTCGGTCATCAAGACCGGCGACATCATCGTCAACCTGGACGCCAAGACGGTGGAAGTGAACGGCAACCGCGTTCACCTGACCGGCAAGGAATACCAGATGCTGGAGCTGCTCTCCCTGCGCAAGGGCACGACCCTGACCAAGGAGATGTTCCTCAACCACCTGTACGGCGGCATGGACGAGCCGGAACTGAAGATCATCGACGTCTTCATCTGCAAGCTGCGCAAGAAGCTGGCGGCCTCGGCCCAGGGCAAGCACCACATCGAAACCGTCTGGGGCCGCGGCTACGTGCTGCGCGACCCGAACGAGCAGGTCAGCGCCGCCTGATTTTTCGCCCGCGCGAAACCCGAAATTCGACAGAAGACGCCCGCTGCTCGCAGCGGGCGTTTTTCTTTGCGCGTTCGCGTTTCCCGTGCCCCGCCAACGGGTTAACCATATCCGTGACAAAAGGTCCAAAGCACCGGATAGTCCTTGATCGGCGGCCCTCGCGCCGTCATGTTCCGGCCCGACGATTGCTGGGGGGCTTCCCGGCCGTGCCGTTTCTGTACGAAAACGGCATCGCTACCGAACGGGGGACCGATGCAGGAATTTGATCCGCGACGCCCGACGTTGCGTCTCGCGCCGCGGCTGTTCACCGCCGTCGCCGGCCTAGCCGCCTTGGCCCTGGGCTGGAAGCTGACGGCGGGCGACGCCCCGTCGACCGTGGTGGCCGCCCATGCGCCGCTGGACGCCGCCGCCATGGTGGCCCTGCAGCATGTCGCCTTCGCCCAAGCCGAGGCCCAGCCCGGCTTCGACCGTCCCGAGACCGTTTCCGTCAAGGTCCGCCCCGGCGAGACCCTGCAGGGCGCAGTGCAGCGTTCCGGCGTCGGCGCCGACGAGGCCAGCCAGGTGGTCAGCACGCTGCAGAGCGCCATGGACACGGTCAACATCAAGGCCGGCATGGCCTTCGAGGCCGCGATCGCCCGCCGCCGCGACAACGACCGCGGCCCGGCCCGCCTTGTCGGCCTGTCGATGCGCACCAGCCCGTCCTCGACCGTCACCGTGTCGCGCACCTTCGACGGCGCGCTGAAGCTGCGCGAGATCGAGGAAGAGGTCCGCGACGAGACCAAGGTCTCGTGCGGGGCCATGAACGGTTCGTTCTACGAGAGCGTGGCTGCCGTCGGCGGCAGCCCGGCCGTCATCAGCCAGGCCGCCAAGCTGTTCTCGCACAAGATCGACTTCTCGCGCGACATCAAGGACGGCGACCAGTTCTGCCTGGTGTTCGATCGCAAGGTCACCGAGAGCGGCCGCACCATCGAGGCCGGCGACCTGGAGTACGCCGAGGTCAAGGGCCAGCGCTTCTACGCCTTCGAGCGCGACGGCAAGACCCAGTTCTTCGACGAGAGCGGCAAGAACATCAAAGGCTTCCTGCTGCGCACGCCGGTCGACGGGGCCCGCATCACCTCGACCTTCGGCATGCGCCGCCACCCGATCCTGGGCTACGCCCGCGGCCACAAGGGCGTCGACTTCGGCGCCGGCACCGGCACCCCCATCCTCGCCGCCGGCGACGGGGTGGTGCTGGAGGCCAAACGCTGGGCCGGCTACGGCAACTGGCTGCGCATCCGCCACGCCGGCAACTGGGACACCGGCTACGCCCACATCTCGCGCTACGCCAAGGGCATCCGCCCAGGCATGCGCGTCTCGCAGGGCCAGGTCGTGGCCTATGTCGGCTCGACCGGCATGTCGACCGGTCCGCACCTGCACTACGAAGTCTGGCTGAACGGCCAGCGCGTCAACCCGATCGGCGCCAAGGTGCCGCAGGGCACGGTGCTGTCGGGCGGCGAACTGGCGGCCTTCAAGGCCAAGAAGGCGCGCGTCGACACCCTGCTGGCCCAGGCCGGCCGCGAAGACAGCAACTACGCCCAGGCCTCGAACGCGACCGCTTCCAGCAAGGACACCCCGCGCCTGGCCCTTGCCGAGCTGAAGTCGCCGAATACGAGCCGGCTGCGCTAACTGAACCCTCTCTCTTTGAGAGAGGGAAACTCAGAACCTCGCCGGCCCGCCCATCAACGGATCGCTGACCGAGTCCTTGCCCGTTTCGACGCGCCCGGCCGCGCGGCGGCGCCAGGCGGGGGCTTCCCCGCAGTGGGCCGACAGGTCGTACCAGCCGCGATCGGTTTTCCAGTCGCGGGCGCGGGTCTCGCCCGCCTTCAAGGTCATACGCCAGGTCTCGCCTAGAGCGGCTTCGATCGTCACGGTGCGCGCTTTCGGTCCGGCGTTGGTCAGGCGCGTCGTGACCGAGCGGCCATCGAGGGCCGGAGCGATCGCCAGTTCCAGTCCATCAGCCGGATCGCCGGCGAAGCCGCGGTGAAAACCGTTCGGGCCCAGCAGCCACAGGTCGTAGCCGCCGGCCGGCCAGGCGTCCGCGAGACGTCCGCCCGCGCCGAGCGTGTAGCGCCGCGAGGGCTGGTCCAGTCGCAGCCGGTCATAGACGTGCAGCACCGCGCCCGCTTGGCCCAAGTTGGCGAACTCCAGGGCGATCGCGCCATCCTTGATGCTCGCGCCGATCTCGAACCGGTAGGGCAGGGCGCGGGAAGGCCGCTCGCCCCGGGCCTGGACCGGGGCGACGGGCGTCGTCGGGGTCGGCGGGGTGGTGGTCTGCTTGAGGGCGGCGGCCCGGCGAGCGGTTTCGGCCGTTGGCGGAAGTGAGGCTTGGGGCCGATGGTTCGGGGTCTTGAAGTCGAAGCACGAGGTCAGGTCGCCGCACACCGCCCGTCGCCAGGGCGAGATGTTGGGCTCGGCCACGCCGAACCGCGCTTCCAGGAAGCGGATCACCGAGGTGTGGTCGAAGACCTGGCTGTTGACGAAGCCGCCGCGGCTCCAGGGCGAGATCACGTACATCGGCACGCGCGGGCCCAGGCCGTAGGGGCGGCCCATCAGGTGGTCGCGCTCGGCCTTGGCCTCGGTCGGATTGCGCACGAGGTGATACTCGCCGGCCGTGTCGACTGTAGAGCCGCCCAGCGCCCTGCCGGCGGCGTCGCGCGACGGCGGGGCCGGCGGGGGCGCGTGATCGAAGAAGCCGTCGTTCTCGTCGAACATCACCAGCAGCGCCGTCCGCGCCCAGGTCGCGGGATCAAGGGTCAGGGTCTCGATCACCCGGGCGATGTAGTGCGCGCCCTGGGCGGGGCTGGACGGACCCGGATGCTCGGAATCGGCGGCCGGGGCGATGATCCACGAGACCTGGGGCAGGCGGCCGGCCAGAACGTCCTGGCGCAGTCCGTCCAGATGCCAGGTCGACAGGGCCAGGTCCTTGAGACGCCCTTCCGATCCCGGCGCGCCGGCATGGGCGTCGCGGTAGGCTTTGAACCCGGCCAGCGGGTTGTCGGTGAAGTTGTCGGCCATGTCCTGGTAGATGCGCCAGCCGACCCCGGCCTTCAGCAGCCGTTCGGGATAGGTGGTCCAGCGGTAGGACTCGGGCGCGCCGCCTTTCTCGGGCAGGTCGTCGTGCGAGTTCGAGATCGACGGTCCGCCCGCCTCGCCGAGGCCGTCGTTGGTTCCGGTCCACAGGAACAGGCGGTTGGTGTTGGTGCCGGTCTGGGTCGAGCAGTGATAGGCGTCGCAGAGCGTGAAGCCGTCGGCCAGGGCGTGCTGGAACGGGATGTCGGCCCGCGTGAAGAAGCCCATCGAATGGGGATGCTTGGCCGCCGGCCAGCGGTCCATGCGGCCCTCGTCCCAGGCGTCTTGCGCGTCGGCCCAGCCGTGCGGCGTGCCTTCCACCCGCATGTGGGCGAAGGTCTGGGCGGTGTTCAGCGGGAAAGGCGCGATCAGGTCGGGGCCGCCCGCCTGGCCGTAGGCCTGCAGGAACACCGTGCCGTCCTTGCGCCCAGCCGCGTCGCGCGCCGGGACCGGGAAGCGGTCGCCAAAGCCGCGCACGCCGGCCAGGGTTCCGAAATAGTGGTCGAAGCTGCGGTTCTCCTGCATCAGGATCACCACGTGCTGCACGTCGTTGATCGTGCCCGTGCGGACGTCGGCGTCGATCGCGGCGGCGCGGGCCAGGGTCGAGGCCAGGAAGGCGGGCAGGGCGCCGGCGGCCGCGCCGCCCAGCAGCAGGCCGCGGCGATCGATGTCAGGCAAGGCGAATCCCCCCGTTTGCTTTGCCGCCGGTAGCACGGCGCGTCTGGCGGTCTCGTGACAGTTGGCGCGCGCGGTTGAAGCCCGGCGGCGAGGAGCCTAGAAGCTGGGCGCAGACATGATCGCCGCTCCGCCTTCCCGCGGGGCGGCGATGCTTTTTTCGACAAGGCCGCCTTCGTGACTTCCCCCCGCGCCGACCTCTACAGCGACCGCCGCTTCGTCATCGGCATGGCGGTGATGTGCTGCCTGCTGTGGGGCAGCGCCTTTCCGGCGGTGAAGGCCGGCTACGCCCTGCTGCACGTGGCCAAGACCGACACCGCCGCCCAGATGCTGTTCGCCGGCTGGCGCTTCCTGGCCGCGGGGGTGATCCTGCTGGTGCTGGCCGGCCTGTCGCGCAAGCCGCTGGTTCCGCCGCGCGACCAGGCCCCCAAGGTGCTGGCCCTGGGGATCGTCCAGACCACGGTGCAATACGTGTTCTTCTACATCGGCCTGGCGCACGCGACCGGCGTGAAGTCGTCGATCATGAACTCCACGGGCGCCTTCTTCGGCGTGATCCTGGCCCACTTCCTCTACGCCAACGACCGTCTGACCCCGCGCAAGGCGCTGGGCTGCCTGCTTGGCTTCCTGGGCGTGCTGGCGGTGAACCTGGGGGGCCCAAGTGGCTTTGGGGGCCTGGATTTCGAGTTCACCCTGCTGGGCGAGGGCTTCGTGGTCATCGCCGCCTTCGTGCTGGCGGCGGCCTCGATCTGGGGCAAGACCATCTCGCAGAAGATGGACGCCATGGTCATGACCGGCTGGCAGCTGGCCATCGGCGGCGCGGCCCTGCTGGGGATCGGCTTCGCGTTCGGCGGCCGGCTGGAAGGTTTCGACATCCGCTCGCTGGCGCTGCTGGCCTACATGGCCGGCCTGTCGGCGGCCGCCTTCGCCCTGTGGAGCCTGCTCATGAAGCACAACCCGGTGGGCATGCTGGCGGTGTTCAACTTCCTGATCCCGGTGTTCGGGGTGCTGCTGTCGGCCCTGTTCCTGCACGAGCCGGTGCTGGCCTGGAAGAACGCCGCCGCCCTGGCGCTGGTCTGCGCCGGCATCTTCCTGGTGACGCGGGCGGGGCGGAAGAAGGCGGCTTAAGTCCGCTTCAGCGCGCCCGGCGCGACGGCCTGCGTCAGCCACACGCCGTTGCCGGTGACGAAGAAAGCCTGTCCCTGCGCGGCCAGCCGTCCGGCCGCGACCTCCAGGATCACCGGCTTGCCGCGCCGGGCGGCCACGCGCCGCGCGGTCTCCTGGTCGGGCGACAGGTGGACGTGGTGGCGGGCCATGGGCTTGAGGCCCTCGGCCAGGATCGCGTCGAGGAAGCGCTCGACCGTGCCGTGCCACAGCACGTCGGGCGGGGTGGCGGCGGTCCAGTCGCCTTCCACCGAAACGGAGTGGCCCTGGCGCGCGCGGATGCGCTCGCCGTCGGCCGACAGCTCGAAGCGTTGCTTGTCGTTGGTTTCGACGACGGTGAGCAGGGCGTCCCAGTCGGCGGGCAGGCCCTCGCGGGCCAGGGCGGCCAGCACGGTGTCGACCTCGGTCCAGCCGTTTGCGTCGAGGGTCAGGCCGCCGGCTTCCGGCGCGTGTCGTAGCCAGTAGGACAGGGTCTTGGATATCTTCGTTGTTTCAGTCATGGCCGCGCCTTAGCTCGACCATGACCGGAAGTCATCAGGATTGGGGCGTCAGTCGAACACGATCACAGAGCGCGCCAGCTCGCCGCGCTTGAGCTCCTCGAAGGCGTCGTTGACGTCTTCCAGCTTGATGCGGCGGGCGATCAGCTCGTCGAGCTTGAGTTTGCCGTTCATGTAGAAGTCGACAAAGCGCGGCATGTCGACCGGGAAGCGGTTGGAGCCCATGTAGCTGCCCTGGATCTTCTTCTCGCCCAGGAAGTCGGGGCCGTGCAGCTCGATCATCGTGCCGACCGGGATCATGCCGATGATGTTGGCCGTGCCGCCCCGGCGCAGCATCTTGAACGACTGCTCGGCGGTGGCCTTCAGGCCTATGGCCTCGAAGCTGTGGTGCACGCCGCCGCTGGTCAGTTCCTGCACCTGCTTGACCACGTCGCCGTCATTGGCGTCGATCACGTCCGTCGCCCCGAAGGTGCGGGCCAGGGCCAGTTTCGAGGGCTGGCGGTCGATGGCGATGATGCGGCCGGCGCCGGCGATGGCCGCGCCGTTGATGGTGGCCAGGCCCACGCCGCCGCAGCCGATGACGGCGACGGTCTCGCCCGGCTGGACCTTGGACGTGTGGATCACCGCCCCGATGCCGGTGGTCACCGAGCAGCCGATCAGGGCGGCGCGGTCGAAGGGCATGTCCTTGCGGATGGCCACGCAGGCGTGCTCGTGCACCAGCATCAGCTCGGCGAAGGACGACAGGTTCAGGAACTGGGCCATCGGGCCGCGCCCGCCGCCGGCGTTCAGGTCTTCCTTGAAGAGGCGCGGCTCCGAGCCCTTGGGCCGCTTGGTCTCCGAGCTGGTGCACAGGCTCATGTGGCCGGTGAGGCAGACCTCGCAGTGGCCGCAATAGACCGACAGGCAGGTGATGACGTGGTCGCCGACCTTGACGGTGCGAACCTCGTCGCCGACCGCCTCGACGATCCCGGCGCTCTCGTGGCCCAGCACGGCGGGCAGGGGATGGGGATAGGAGCCTTCGACGAAGTGCAGGTCGGAGTGGCAGACGCCGGCGGCCTTGGTGCGGATCAGCACCTCGCGCGGGCCGGGCTTGCCGATGGCCACGTTCTCGATGACGAGGGGCTTGCCCACCTCGCGCAGCACCGCAGCCCTCATCCGCTCGTCTCCCGCTTTATGGTTGTGCGGCAGACCCTAGCCCCGGCGGAGGGGCGAGCGGAAGAGGCTATCGAAACATTTGTTTGAAGTGGCGGTTCGGTGCGTCCTTTAAGGCCCGCTGCGCGGGCGCCTCAGGATGAGGAGGAAAGTGCAATGCGTCCCTCATCCTGAGGTGCGACCCGAAGGGGAGCCTCGAAGGACGCAGGGAATTTCAGGCAGGCTTAAGCCGCGATGGCGATCGGGCGCTCGGGCAGGATGGCGTCGACGGTCAACAGCACCACCATGGCGCTTTCCGTCGTGACCACGGCCGAGACCAGGGCCGAGGCTTCGTCGCCCACCGACGGCGGCGGGCTGATCTGGCTGGCCTCGACGATGAAGCTGTCGCACACCGCGTCGACCAGCAGGCCGGCGACGTCGCGGCCGTTCTCGACGACGATGATCACCTGGCGCGGGCCGTCCTGGGCGGGACCCTTGCCGAGGCGGGCCGACAGGTCGATGACCGGCATCACCTGGCCGCGCAGGTTGATGACGCCGCGCACGTGCGGCGGGGCGTCGGGCAGCGGGGTGGGGGGCGTGACGCCGCGGATCTCGCGCACCGTGCCGACCGGCACGCAGTAGGTCTGGGCGCCCACTTCGAACGACAGCACCTGCAGGGCTTCGCCGGGGGTGTAGGCCGTGTTGTTGCTCGACATCGCTTGGTCCGCCTTCGTCGCGTCGATGGCCTTCTAGCCACGTTCGAGGACAAGCATCGCGCAGAAAGGTGAACAAAAAAGGCGCCTTGGGCCTCCGTCTACCTGACAGGGCCGTTCACACAGGGTTCAGGCGCGGACGCGCAGGCTTGGGACAAGCTTTTCCGAAGGAGGCCGCCATGGCTTTCAAACCGTTCAAGATCCTCGGCGGCGCGGCCGCCGGCCTGGCCGCCCTGACCATGATCGCCGCCAGCACCCAGGCCTCGGCCGACGACTGGCGCCGTGGTCGCCACTATCACCGCGATCGCGGCAACGACGCCGCGGCCGCCGCCATCGTCGGCGGCATCGTGGGCCTGGCCATCGGTTCGTCGCTGAACAACGACCGTCGGGGCGACCGCTATTACGGTCGTCCGGCCTATGGCTACGACTACGGCTATCGCGCCCCGCCGCCGCGCTACTACGGCTACGACTACGGTCCGCGCCGCCATCGCAGCGACTGCTGGACCACGCGAGACTACGACCGCTACAGCGGCACGGTCTACGAACGCACCGTCTGCCGCTAAGGCCTTTCAGCCCCGGCGCCGAACCCTCGGCGTCGGGGCTTGTCATTGAGAACAAAAAATGAACATTGTGGCGCTCCCGGTTCTTGAAGAGGCCACCGCCATGTCCGTCGCCGCCGCTGTTCCCGACCGCCAGGAAGTGGCCCTGGCCGCGCTGCTGGGCGCCTGGCGCACCCTGCGCGCCGCCGGCCTGGAGGAGGCCGAGGTCCAGGCCCTGTTCCACCAGATCGCCGATCGTCCCGAGGACATCGCCCGCCGCCTGCGCAAGATGGTCAACGGCTTCAGCTGACTTTTTCGAGGGGGCGCGCATCCGTCTCGCGACGGCCGCCGTAGCTGCGAACATGGAGGCGGCGTCCACGTGAAGGCGTCGCCCTGCCGCGCGCCCGCCGACCCCCGTCCCCCAACCCTGGAGGCGGGCGAGCCGGGGTTCCTTCCGCCTCTTCCCCCCGTTTGGAGGCGGAAGGGCCTTGGGCGAGCCGGCGAACCTCTTGCTCCGCTTGGCCGTTTCACCGCCATGGACGGCGTCTCCCTGCAATATGTTCTGCCCGTGCTGGGCGCCCTGGCGGCCGGCGCCGTGGTCGGTTTCGAGCGCGAATACCGCTCGCGGCCCGCGGGCCTGCGCACCCACATGCTGGTGTCGCTGGCCTCGGCCCTGCTGATGCTGGCGGCCGTGCACCAGTTGAAGTGGATGGGCGACACGCCGCTGGAGACCGTCCGCATCGATCCCGTCCGCATGGCGCACGGGGTGCTGACCGGCGTGGGTTTCCTGTGCGGCGGGGTGATCTTCCAGCAGGGGGTGTCGGTCCATGGCCTGACCACGGCGGCCTCGCTGTGGATCACCTCGGCGCTGGGCATGCTGTTCGGCATGGCGCTCTACGACCTGGCGATCGCCGGCACGGTGCTCAGCGTGGTGGTGCTCAGCGCCGCCCGCTGGCTCGACCGCCACATGCCGCAGAAGAACTATGCCGACATCGCCGTGCGCTTCCGGCGCGAGGCCCTGGTCGACGAGGCGCAGTTGCGCGGGTTGCTGGCGAGCTTCGAGCTGGAAGGCGGCCGCATCAACCAGCGACTGATCGGCGGGGGGACGCTGTTCGAGCTGGCCGGATCGTTCTCTGGAAAGGGGACGCTGCGGCTGGGCGAGCTGGCCCGGCGCCTGGAGGAAGACCAGCGGGTGGTCGAGTTCGACATCCTGCCCAGAAAGGACTGAACGGCGCTCGCCGACGGCTTCCGGGCGCGCCCGCTGATCGGTTATGATCGGGGCCATGGCGCTTCGTCTGCACATCGACACCGACTGCGGCGTGGACGACGCTCTCGCCCTGGCCCTGCTGGCGCGGGCCCGCGAGATCGTCGAGGTGGGCTCGGTGTCGGCCGTGTTCGGCAACACCTATGTCGACCAGGCCGCGGCCAATGCGCGGGGCGTGCTGCGCCTCGCCGGCTGCGCGGCCGAGGTCTATATCGGCGCCGGCGCGGGCCTGGCCCGGCGACGGGTCGAGCGGATGCGGCCGGCCCACGGTCCCGACGGGCTGAACGGCGCGGGCTTTTCGCAGCGCTGGAAACTGCCGGAACTGGATCGCGGCCACGGGGTCAGCCTGCTGGCTTTCCTGGCGCGGCGACGGGTGAAGGGCCTGTTCCTGGGGCCGCTGACCAACCTGGCGTTGGGCCTGCTGGACGATCCGGCCGCCTTCCGCGGCTGGTCGCCGACGATCATGGCCGGCGCCTTTTCCGTGCAGGGCAAGGCCGCCGGCGGCGCCGACTTCAACAGCTGGAGCGATCCCGAGGCCCTGGCCCGGATCCTGGAGGCGGGGGTCAAGCCGCGCCTCGTGCCGCTGGACGTCACCAGCCAGGTGACCATCACCGCCGCCGACCTCGACAGCGGCGCGCGCTGCTGCGGCAGTCCGCTGTCGGTGCGTCTGACCCGCGCGGCGGGCCCCTACATCGCCTTCCATCAGAAGGCCTGGGGCGCGGAGGGGTGCCACCCCCACGATGCGGTGGCCGCCGCCAGCCTGGCGGCGCCCGAGGCCTTCGCCTTCGAGCCGGCGCGCCTGCGGGTGATCCTCGACGGCGAACGCCAGGGGCGCATCGAGCGCGTCGAGGGCGAGCCCAACGCCGAGGTCTGCGTGGGCGTCGACGCCCCGGTGGTGCGCGCCCTGATCCTAAAGGCCCTGTTCGGCTGGGTGGAGTTGGTGGAAGCGTCCGGCGCGCTCTAAGTTTGGCGCATCCTTAGCGCGAGTCGATGCATGAGCCTGACGGCCCGGGACTTCAAAGCCGAAGGCTATCGCTCGCTCATGCGGGTGGCCTATCCGTTCTCGGATCTCGACGTCTTCGTCGGCGCCAACGGCGTGGGCAAGAGCAACCTCTACGGCGCGCTGGAACTGCTGCGGTCGGCCGCGGCGAACACCCTGGCCGGCGACCTCGTGCGGCAGGGCGGCCTGCAGTCGGCGCTGTGGGCGGGGCAGCGTCGCGGCCAGCCGGAACTGACCCTGGCTGTCGGCCTGGAGCACGGCGCCACCGTCTATCGCTACGAGGTGGTGGTCGGCTTTCCGCAGAGAGTGACCGCCGCGGCTTTCGAGAACGAGCCGCAGATCAAGACTGAGAGCCTGTCGCTGGTCACCCGCGCCCGCACGGTGCGGCTGCTGGACCGCAAGGGCGCCTCGGTCATGGCGCGCGACGGCGATGGCCGGCCCGCCGACCTCGACATCGACCTGCTGCCGTCCGAGACGGTGCTGGGCCGGCTGGAGGATCCCTCGCGCTATCCCGAGCTGGACGCCGTGCGCCGCACCCTGCTGCAGTGGCGGTTCTATCAC
This sequence comes from Caulobacter sp. 602-2, assembly GCF_011043625.1. Lineage (GTDB taxonomy): Bacteria > Pseudomonadota > Alphaproteobacteria > Caulobacterales > Caulobacteraceae > Caulobacter. The sequence continues at coordinate 236,324 of NZ_JAAKGT010000002.1, read as the reverse complement.
GGCCTGCGCACCGACGCGGACTCGCCGCTGCGCCGGCCCTGTCCCGCCGTGGCGACCCCGACCCTGGCCTCGGACGGCGCCGACCTGGCCGCGGTGTTCGCCACCCTGGCCCATATCCGGCAGGACACGGCCGACCTGGACGAGGCCGTCGACCGGGCCTTTCCGGGCGCGTGCCTGCACATCCCGGCGCCCGGTCGCTGGGCGAGCTTCGGCCTCACCTATCCGGACTTCCCCCAGCGCCTGTTCGAGGCCGCGGAGCTGTCGGACGGCACGTTGCAGTTCCTGGGCCTGGCCGGAGCGCTGCTGTCCTATCGTCTGCCGCCGTTCATCGCCCTGAACGAGCCCGAGGCCAGCCTGCATCCCGACCTGATGGAGCCGCTGGCCTCGCTGATCGTGCGAGCCGCCCGTCGCTCGCAGGTCTGGCTGGTCACCCACTCGCGCGAACTGGCCGACGCTGTGGCCGCCAGCGGCGCGGGCAAGGTGCGCACTGTGCTCAAGCGCGGCGGCGCGACCCAGATCGAGGGCCTGACCCGTTTCGGCGCCTTCAACGACGACGAAGACGAGGAGGACTGAACGGCCCTATTTCGGCTGGTTGGCGATCTCGGACAGGGTGGCCAGCAGCCGCGTTTTGTCGTCGTCGCCGATCACGCCGATGGTCAGGCGCGGCTTGTCGCTGGGCGGGCGATCCTCGAAGACGGCGTCGATGAACTGCCGGGGCGGCAGGTAGCCGTGCTCGCGTATGTAGTGGGCGATCATCACCGGCGCGGCGTAGACGGCGCCGTCGCGCCCGACGACCCGGATCTCGCCGTCGCCCATTCTTTCCGGGAGCGGCTTGATGATCTCCATCCCGTTGCGGATCTCCGTTTCCGGAGGCGGGCAGAACTCGCACAGGTGGCTGCCCCGAAAGAGGTTCACCGGCGACTGCGCCCGTTGGTCGATCCTGGCGAGGAAGCCCTCGGGGCAGGGCCCTTGGGAATAGTCGCGGGCGCTCGACAGCCAGCCGACGTTGTAGACGCCGACCTCGACGATCCCCTTGCCGTAGCTGTAGGGGCTCAGATCCGGAAAATACACGCGCCTGTCCCCCGATCTTTCAAATGCGCGGGGGCGCCGCCATGGCGACGACGCCCCGACGCCCCGACGCGTTCGACGCCCTACTTCCCGCCCGCGTAGTCCTTGACCAGCGCGTAGAGGAAATCCCGCCCGTCATAGAGCGACTTCACCCGCATGCGCTCGTTGAGGCCGTGCACGCCGTCGCCGTCCGCGTTGCCGAACAGGCCGCTGACGCCATAGGTCGGGATGCCGGCGGCGTTGGTGTGCACGCCGTCGGTGGCGCCGGTCAGCAGGATCGGCACGATCGGCACGCCGGGCCATTGCTTGGCGGCGTTCTTCTGGATCGGGCCCATGATCGCCGGCGTCAGGGCCGGGGGCGGAGAGACCGGCTTGGCCTCGTGGGCCAGGGTGACGGTGACGGCCGGGTCGGCGACCAGTTCGGTCAGCTTGGCCTTCACCTCCTCGACCGGCGTGCCTGGCAGGATGCGGCAGTTGATGTTGGCGGTGGCGCGCTGGGGCAGGGCGTTGGGCGCGTGGCCGGCGTTGACCATGGTGGCCACGCACGTGGTGCGCAGGATCGAGTTCCAGCCGGCGTCCTTGGTCAGCACCTTCAGGGCGGCCGGATCGCTGACGTCGGCGACTAGCGCCTTCATGGCGGCGGCCTGCTCGGCCGGCACGCGGGCCTGCATCTGGGTGAAGTAGCCGCGCGTGGCGTCGATGAAGCGGGTCGGGAACTGGTAGGCGCCGATGCGGTCGACGGCGGCCGTCAGGTGATAGATGGCGTTGTCGGGCACGGGGCGGCTGGAGTGGCCGCCGGGGTTCGTCGCGGTCAGGGTGAAGTCCTGATAGACCTTCTCGCCGGCCTGCACCTCGAGCACCACCTCCTTGCCGGTCTCGTCCAGCAAGCCGTCGGCGCCCTCGTTCAGCGCGAACTCGGCGTCGACCAGCGGACGGTGGTTCTTCACCAGGTCCCCGATGCCGTTGTAGCCCTCGCTCTCCTCGCCGCAGGTCAGCGCCATCTTGATATCGCGCTTGGGCTTGAAGCCGCTCTGCTTGAGGCGGACCAGGGTGTCGGCCCAGATGGCGGCCTGCGCCTTGTCGTCCGACGTGCCGCGTCCGTAGAAGTAGCCGTTCTCCTCGACCAGCTTGAACGGGTCGCGCGTCCAGTCCTCGCGCTTGGCCTCGACCACGTCGATGTGGGCCAGCAGCAGCATGGGCTTGGACTTGGCGTCGGTGCCGCGCAGCACGGCCACCAGGCTGCCCTCGCGCGGATACTTCGGATCGACCACGACCTTGACGTCGGCTTCCGGATAGCCGGCCGCCTTCAGGCGCGCGCCCATGGCCTCGGCCGCGGCGGTGCAGCTGCCCTTGGACAGGGTGGTGTCGATCTCGACCAGCTCCTTGTAGAGCTCGCGGAAGGCGCTCTGGTCGGCGCGGGGCGTGACCTGCGGGCCGGGCGTCGGCTGGGCGTGGCCCAGGACGGGAAGGGCGGCGAGGGCCGCGGTGGTGGCGAAAAGGGCCTTCAGGCGCATGGTCCGACCTTCGAGTGTCGCAAAACGTGGCCGGAACAGGAGCGGGCTTCGCGTCCGCGCGCAAGCCACATGCGCCAAACAAGGGCTTTGCATTAACCCGTGCTTAAGCATGACGCGGCTTTTCCTGGCGACAGGAAAGGGCGAGACTGCGAGAACACATGATGAACGCGAATCGTCCCCTGCGCATCCTCGGTCTCGATCCGGGCCTCCGCCGCACCGGCTGGGGCGTGATCGGCGTGGCCGGCTCGCGCATCACCCACATCGCCCACGGCGTGATCGCGCCGGATGAGAAGGCCGCCTTCTCCGACCGCCTGCTGACCCTGTTCGAGGGCGTGTGCGCGGTGATCGAGCAGCACGCCCCCGACGAGGCGGCGGTGGAAGAGACCTTCGTCAACACCAACGCCCAGTCGACGCTGAAGCTGGGCCACGCCCGCGCCGCCTCGATGATCGCCCCGGCCCGCGCCGGCCTGATCGTGGCCGAATATTCCGCGCCCGTGGTCAAGAAGGCGGTGGTGGGCACCGGCGCGGCCGACAAGGCCCAGGTCGCCTTCATGATCGCCCGCCTGCTGCCGACCGCCGGCTCGCCCACGGCCGACGCCGCCGACGCGCTTGCCGTCGCCATCGCCCACGCCCACGCCCGCACGGCGAGGAGAGTCGCATGATCGGACGCCTGCGCGGCGCCGTCGCCGAGGTCGGCGAGGAAGAGGCCCTGATCGACGTCATGGGCGTCGGCTACATCGTCCGCTGCGGCCAGCGCACCCTCCAGCGCCTGCCGGCCCTGGGCGAGGAGACCCTGGTCCACGTCGAAAGCCAGTGGAGCGAGAACCAGGGCCTGCGCCTGTACGGCTTCCTGACCCGCGACGACCGCCGCGCCTTCGTGCTGCTGCAGGCGATCCAGGGCGTGGGGCCGAAAGCCGCCATGGCCGTGCTCGACGTGCTCTCGCCGGCCGAACTGGCCTCGGCGGTGGCGCGCGAGGACAAGGCCGCCGTCGGCCGCGCCAGCGGCGTGGGGCCCAAGCTCGCCCTGCGCATCGTCACCGAACTGAAGGGCAAGCCGATCACCGACGGACCGGTGCTGATGAGCGCGCCGTCCTCAGCCGCCGCCGCCCCGTCGGCCCCTGCCAAGCCCGCCGCCACCGGCGACGCCGTCGCCGCCCTGATGGGCCTGGGCGTGGCCGAGGTGAACGCCCGCCGCGTGGTCGAGGCCGCCGCGGCGAAGCTGGGGGATGACGCCAGCGTGCAGGCGCTGATCAAGGCGGGCCTGCAGGAGCTGGGTCGATGATCTGGCGTAAGACCCCCTCAGTCGCTACGCGACAGCTCCCCCAGAGGGGGAGCATCTTGGCGCTTCAGATCCTCCCCCTCTGGGGGAGGTGGCCCGAAGGGCCGGAGGGGGTCAGCGCATGACCCGCATCATCTCCGGCGAGGCCCAGATGGGCGACCAGGTTCCGTCCACCGACCGCGCGCTGCGGCCCCAGACCCTGGCCGAGTTCGTCGGCCAGGAGCAGGCCAAGGCCAACCTGCGGATCTTCATCGAGGCGGCCAAGGGCCGGGGCGAGTCCCTCGACCACGTGCTGCTGTTCGGCCCGCCGGGCCTGGGCAAGACCACCCTGGCCCAGATCGTCGCCCGCGAACTGGGCGTGAACTTCCGCGCCACCTCCGGCCCGGTGCTGAACAAGCCCGGCGACCTGGCGGCGATCCTGACCAATCTCGAGCCCAACGACGTCCTGTTCATCGACGAGATCCACCGGCTGTCGTCGAACGTCGAGGAAATCCTCTATCCGGCGATGGAAGATCACGTGCTCGACCTGGTGATCGGCGAGGGGCCCTCGGCCCGCTCGATCCGCATCGACCTGGCGCCCTTCACCCTGGTGGCCGCCACGACGCGGGCGGGCATGCTGGCCACGCCCCTTCGCGACCGCTTCGGCATTCCAGTGCGGCTGGAGTTCTACACCCCGCGCGAACTGCGCCACGTGCTGCTGCACGGCGCGCGCAAGATGGGCGCGCCGCTGTCGGACGACGGCGCCGACGAAATCGCCAAGCGCGCCCGAGGCACGCCGCGCGTCGCCGGCCGGCTGCTGCGCCGGGTGCGCGACTTCGCCACCGCTGACGGCGCGCAGGTCATCGACCGCAAGGCCGCGGCCATGGCGCTCGCCCGCCTGGAGGTCGACGAGAGCGGTCTCGACAGCCTCGACCGCCGCTACCTGCGGGCCATGATCGAGCACTACGGCGGCGGGCCGGTGGGCGTGGAGACCATCGCCTACGCCATCGCCGAGGCCCGCGATGCGGTGGAAGACGTCATCGAGCCCTATCTGATGCAGCAGGGCTTCATCCAGCGCACGCCGCGCGGCCGCATGGCCTGCGGCAAGGCCTATCTGCACCTGGGCCTGACGCCGCCCGCCGCCCCTCCGGGCGCGCAGGGCGGACTGTTCGGCGACGAATAGGACGGGCATGGGGGGCTGGCCGCGCGGCAAGACGTGGAGGTTCGACAGTCCCTTGCCGCCCGCCGAGGTGGAAGGGCGGCTTGCGGCGATCGTCGGTCCGCCCGGCGATCCCGAGAGCGAGTTGCTGGTCGGTTGGAGCCGCGAGGGCGAGGCCAGTCTCGAAGAGCGCCATCACAAGGGCGGCGGCACCGGTTTCCGGCTGCTCGTGGCCTGGCGAGAAACCGAGGTCGGCAGCCAGGTGAACTGCCGCTTCCTGCAAAACCACTTCTATCTGATCTTCATAGGGGCCTGGGTCGCCTTCGCCCTGACGGGTTTCCTCAGGATGCCCGACATCATCCAGGCCTTTCTGGCGGGGGAGGCCAGTGTGCCGGGCATGAGCACGCGCCATTCCCCCGGCCATCAATTGTTTCTTGGGACGATCTTTCTCGCCTTCGCCTGCGCCGTACCGTTCATCGTCAGATGGAGCATCGTCAGCGGCCGCCGCGATCTGTTGCAGCGGGCGTCGGAAGCGCTGTCGGGCGGGCCGATCTCGGAGGTCAGGGAATGAGCCCGCCGCGCGCCGAGCCCGACGTGGCCTGGCGCTTTCGCTCGCCGTTTGCGCCGGAAATCCTGCGCGAGCGCCTGGCCGCCAGCGTTGGCGGTCCGGACGAGACGACCACCGGTGCGTTGCTCGGCAGGGTCGGTCTGGATTGGGCCAGGATCTATCGCCGCCCGCGCGAGGGAAGGGCGCCGCTGCCGCTGCGCATCGACTGGATCGTCGACGGCGACGGGGCGGCCGTGACCTGTCGGATGCGGCAGCCCGACAAGGGCGTCATGCGGGCCGCGTACGTCGGCCTGGCGCTGATGTTCGCCGTGTCGGTCTACTTTCTGCTGGGGCCCATCGCGGCGGAAGCCGGCGGCCTGACCGCGGCTCATGTGATCGTGTTCGTACTGTGGAGCCTGTTCCTCGGCTGGATGGGGCTTTTCTACGGGGTTGCGGTCCGCTCGACCTATCGTGACGAGCGCCTGCTCCTGATCGCCCACGCCCAGCAGGCGCTGAAGGGCGGGGCGGTGGAGGCGGTCCGGGCATGAGCGGCGACACGTCGGTCTGGCGCTTCCGAACGCCCTTGACGCCCCTGGCGGTCTCCGAACGGCTCGCCGACAGCCTCGACCGGCCGGGCAAGGCCAAGCGGGTCGGTGTCACCGGCGTCGTCGGGCCGGTCCACGCCAAGATCTTTCGCCCGCCCGCCCAGGGCCGCGCCCCGACGCCGCTGCGCCTGGACTGGAGCGCCGACGGCGATGGGAGCCTGGTGACCTGCCAGGTCCGGGTCGCCAGCCGGATGGGCAAGCAGTTCACCCTCGTCTGGCGCATCGGCTGGGTGCTGATCGCGATAATGAGCGCGCCCGGCCAGGTTCGCGCCGTTCTCGACCTCGACGACGGCATTCCTTCCGGCGGGCCGATGATGGGGCTGATCGTCATGTCGCTGTTCGGCATGGTGGCGATCTTCCTGCCGTGGATCGTCAAGTGGAGCCTGGGCGTGGAACGCGACCTGCTGCTCGCCCACGCCCGCCAGGCTGTCGACGGCGGGGCGGTGGAGGAGGGGCGCGAATAATGCGAAACCTGCCTCGCGCCGCGGATCGAAGCGGCTGAACCAGAGGCCTCGATGAGCCACGAACCGACCCCCACCGCCGGCGTCTTCGTCGGGACCGAGCACCAGCTGCCCGTCCGCATCTATTACGAGGACACCGACTTTTCGGGGATCGTCTATCACGCCAACTACCTGCGCTACTTCGAGCGCGGGCGCAGCGACTTCTTCCGGATGATCGGGGTCTCGCACACCGAACTGGCGGCCATCGACACGGCCTTCGCCATCACCCGCATGGAGATCGACTTCAAGCGCGCGGCAAGGGTCGACGACGCCCTGGTGGTGCACACGGTGTGGAACCGCATCAAGGGCGTGCGCCTCCTGGCCAAGCAGTGGATCACCCGCGGCGAGGAGCTGGTCTGCGCGGCCAATGTCGAGGCCGTCTGCATCAGCCTGGACGGCCGCCCGCGCAAGCCGTCGGCAGAGATGACCGCCAAGGTCACGCCCTGGCTCGCTCCCGAAGAGAGCTGACGGCGCCTGCGTGACAATGAAGATCGCCGGTCGGTGAAAAATGGGCCGCCTGCAACCAATGTCATAGTTTCAACATTGCGCCGCTTCATGCAGTAAGGCGCAGACCAATCACCTTAGTGCCTAGGGCGCATTCGAGCGGGCAGACGCACACACTTCGCCCGAAGCGCCCTAGATTGACGCCCCAACGGAACAGGACCCCGCATGGACGCCGCCGCCAGCCCCGAAAGCTTCTCCTTCATCACGCTGTTCCTGAACGCCGACTGGGTGGTCAAGCTGGTGATGATCGGTCTGATCCTCGCCTCGCTGGGCTCCTGGGCGGTCATTCTCGACAAGCTGTTCCGTTTCGCCGCGCTGAACCGCGCCGCCGATCGCTTCGAGGAGCAGGTCGGTTCGGGTCGTTCGCTCGAGGACGTCGCTGGCGAGGCCGGCTCGAACCCGCGCCACGCCCTGCCGCGCATGCTGCAGGCGGCGCTGAAGGAATGGCGCGAAGCCAAGGCCAAGGGCGTGCAGAGCGAGGGCCAGGTGGCCCTGCTTTCCCAGCGCATCGACCGCGTGCTCGACACCCAGATCGCCCGCGAGAGCGCCAAGGCCGAAGAGGGCCTGGGCAGCCTGGCCATCGTCGCCACCGCCTCGCCCTTCATCGGCCTGTTCGGCACCGTCTGGGGCATCATGCACGCCTTCCAGAGCATCGCCGCCGCCAAGAACACCTCGCTGACCGTGGTCGCCCCGTCGATCGCCGAGGCCCTGTTCGCCACCGCCATCGGCCTGATCGCCGCAATCCCGGCCTACATCGCCTACAACAAGTTCTCGACCGACGCGGGCAAGTACGCCGGCCGCCTGGAGAACTTCGCCGACGACCTGTCGACCGCCATCCAGCGTCGCCTGAGCGAGCGGGTCTGATCCCATGGCGATGTCCGCAAACGACGCCTTCGCCACCTCGGGCGGCGGTCGCGGCCGCCGCCGTCGCCGTCGCGGCAAGGGGGCCCTGTCCGAGATCAACGTCACCCCGCTGGTCGACGTGATGCTGGTGCTGCTGATCATCTTCATGATCAGCGCCCCGCTGCTGACCTCGGGCGTGGAGCTGGAGCTGCCCAAGACCGAAGCCGGCGCGCTGAAGAACGAGCAGGAGCCGATCACCGTGTCGGTCCGCCACGACGGCGCGGTGTTCATCGGCGAGGACCAGGCGCCGTTCACCGAGTTCGCTTCGGTGGTCACCGCCAAGGCCGGCGACGCGACCGACAAGCCGATCTACGTGCGCGCCGACGGCAAGGCCCCCTACGAGGTGGTCGCCCAGGTCATGGCGGCCCTGTCGAAGGCCGGCTTCACCAAGATCAACCTGCTGACCGACACCGGCGGCCCGTCGTCGGGCGCGGCCCCGCAGGACGCCCAGCCGGTCGGCGGCGGCGAACTGCGCCCGGCTCAGTAGGGAACGTCCAAGCCTGATGCGGGAAGAACGCAACAAGCTGTCTCCGGCCCTGCTGGGCTCGGTCGCGCTCCACGCCGCGGTGGTGGCGGCGGTGATGATCGGCTGGCCGTGGAAGACGTCCAAGAAGATCGTCATCGGCGAGAGCGTGCCGGTGACCATCGTCACCGAGGGGCCGACCAACGTGCGCCCGGCCATCGAGGATCCGATCGAGCAGCCGGCCGAGACGATCGAGCCCGTGCCCGAGGCCACGCCCGAACCGCCGGCCCCGACGCCCGCGCCGACGCCCCAGCCCGCGCCGCCCAAGCCGCAGCCCGCGCCGACGCCCAAGCCTCAGCCGACGCCGCCCAAGCCCGCGCCGAGCCCGGCGCCCAAGCCGCCGCAGCCGACCCCGAAGCCGACCCCGGCCAAGCCTGAGCCCGACTTCTTCTCGTCGCTGGAGAAGACGCTGTCGAAGACGGCCAAGCCTGCCGGCAAGCCGGCTTCGTCCGCGCCCAAGGGCCAGACGAACCGTCCGGAGACCGCCGCCCAGGCCCGTCCGGGCGCTGGCCAGATGACGGCCATGCAGGCCGCCGCCATCAGCGGCATGAAGGACGAGATCCAGCGGCGCTGGAACCCCAACTGCGAGGTCGTGGGCGGTGGTTCGATGCAGATCAAGCTCAGCTTCAAGCTGGCGAGCAACGGCCGCGTCTCCGGCCAGGTGACCGCCGGCGGGGCCGAGAACTCCAGCGACGCCATCGTCAAGACCGAGGCCGAGCGGGCGATCCGCGCGGTCTTCCAGTCGGCCCCGTTCGAAGGCCTGCCGCCGGACTACTACAACACCCAGCTAAACCTGAACTTCAAGGCGCGCGACGCCTGCGCCGCGCGTTAGGCGTTCCAGCAACGCCGCAAAGAAGAAGAATGGAAGGAAGCCCGACGATGATCGCCAAGAGCGCCCGCGCCAAGCGGACCCTCGCCACGCCGCTCCTCGCCGTGACCCTCGCCCTGGCGGGCGGCGCGTTCGCGGCCGCCCTGCCGGGCGTGGCCAGCGCCCAGATCGAGATCGATATCGACAAGGGCGCGGTCAAGCCGATGCCCGTGGCGATCCCGGCCTTCGCCGGCGCCCAGCGCGGCGCCGACATCGCCCAGGTCATCAGCGGCAATCTCGAGCGCTCGGGCCTGTTCCAGCCGCTGAACGTGGCCAGCGTGCCCGACAAGCTGACCGACGTGAACATCCAGCCGCGCTTTCCCGACTGGCAGGGCACCGGGGCCCAAGCCCTGATCAACGGCCAGGTGACGGTGGGCGCCGACGGCTCGCTGCGCGTCGACTTCCGCCTGTGGGACACCTTCAGCCAGCAGCAGCTGCTGGGCCTGCAGTTCACCTCGACGGCCGAGAACTGGCGCCGCGTGGCCCACAAGATCAGCGACGCGGTCTATGAGCGCCTGACCGGCGAGAAGGGCTATTTCGACACCCGCGTGGCCTTCGTCGCCGAGAGCGGCCCCAAGCTGTCCCGCGTCAAGCGCCTGGGCATCATGGACCAGGACGGCGCCAATCCGCAGTTCATCACCGACGGCTCGTCGATCGTGATGACCCCGCGCTTCTCGGCCACCAGCCAGGAGCTGACCTACATGGCCCTGCGGCCGACGGGGTCGAGCATCTACCTGCTGAACCTGCAGACCAACCGCCAGGAAACGGTCGGCCGCTTCCCCGGCATGGTGTTCGCCCCGCGCTTCTCGCCGGACGGCAAGAAGGTGGCCTTCTCGGTCGAGAAGGGCGGCAACAGCGACATCTACGTGCTGGACCTGCGCACCCGCCAGTCGACCCGCATCACCACCGACCCGGCCATCGACACCTCGCCGTCGTTCTCGCCGGACGGCAGCAAGATCGTGTTCAACTCCGACCGCGGCGGCCAGGCCCAGCTCTATGTGATGAACGCCGACGGCTCGGGCGTGCGCCGCATCTCCTACGGCGGCGGCCGCTACACCACGCCCGTCTGGAGCCCGCGCGGCGACTACATCGCCTTCACCAAGCAGACCGGCGGCCAGTTCCACATCGGCGTCATGCGCACCGACGGCGGCGACGAGCGGCTCCTGACCACCAGCTACCTGGACGAGGGTCCCACCTGGGCGCCCAATGGGCGGGTGCTGATGTTCTTCCGCGAGAGCTCGGCGGGCAATCCGCGTCTCTGGACCGTCGACATCACCGGCCGAATCCTGCGTCCCGCCGCCTATCCTGGCGCGGCGTCCGATCCGGCCTGGTCGCCGCTGCTGGACTGATACCGGGCGTGGAAAGCCGCGGAATAAGAAGGTTTCGCAACTTTCCACAGGCTCGGCGCGTTGGAGCGTGGCTGTTCATCCGTCGTTCACCCGACAGGTGAAACGAGGTGGAGCAGCGTCCAACTGACGCCATTGTGAGGTCCAGGGAACGTTTTTGCGGGGCGGAGCAAGAGCAGCGCCGGTAAGAGTTTTGAACCCAGGCCGTACCTAGACTTGAGGAGATACTGGATGAGCTTCGACATCAAGAGCGCCGCCCGACTGGCGCTGATCGGTCTGGCCGTCGCTTCGGTTGCCGCCTGTACGCGCCCGAAGCCGGCCGGTCCGGTCGAAACCCCGCCGGCTCCGCAGCAACCGGCTGAACCGACCCGTCCCTACACCCCGCCGCCGACCCCGGATACGCAGCCGACCGGCCCGCTGCCGGGCACCGTTCAGGACTTCGTCGTCAACGTCGGCGACCGCGTCTACTTCGACACCGACGAATACACGGTCCGCGCCGACGCCCAGCCCGTGCTGGCCGGTCAGGCCCAATGGCTGGCCCGCTACTCGGCCGTGCGCGTCCGCATCGAAGGCAACGCCGACGAACGCGGCACCCGCGAATACAACCTGGCCCTGGGCGCCCGACGCGCCAACGCCGTCCGTGAGTTCCTGATCGGCCAGGGCGTCGCCGCCTCGCGCATCGAGACGATCTCGTTCGGCAAGGAGCGTCCGCTGGATCCGGGCACCACCGAAGACGCGTGGGCCAAGAACCGCAACGCCCGCACCGCCATCACCGAGGGCGCGCGCTAAGGCCTGACCGCCTGATCTGAACGAAGGCCCTCCTCCTTGCGGAGGGGGGCCTTTTTTCTGGCCGCGTTTCTGGCCGCACTTTTGTCCGCAACCGGGGCATAATCGTCGACATGAAGCTGAAATCCGCGCTCCTCGCCTCCGTCCTCATGGTCTGCGCCGCCGCGCCGGCCCTGGCCCAGACGCCGATGCCCGACCCGCTGGACGACCGCTCGGCCAAGCGCATCGAGAAGATGGAGAAGGTCGTTCGCGAGCTGCGGGCGATCGTCTTCCAGGGGCGCGACACGGGCAAGCCCGTGGTCGTCCAGACCGCCGAGACCGACGCCCAGATCGCCGCGCTCAACGAGCGGATCAGCGACCTGGAGCAGACGATCCAGAAGATGAACGGCCAGAACGAGGTTCTGACCCACGACATCGACCAGGCCCGCCGCGGCGCCGACAGCCAGAAGGCCCGCGCCGATCAGCTGGAGCAGCGCCTGGCCGCCCTGGAAGGCAAGATCACCACGCTGGAGACCGCCGCCGCCAACGCCGCGGCCGCTCAGGTCGCCGCCGCGCCGGCCGTCCCGGCCGATCCGGCCACGGCCTTCAAGCAGGCCCGCCAGCTGCTGCTGGACGGCGACTACGCCGGCGCCGAGAACGCCTTCGGCGGCTTCGTCGAGGCCTATCCCGATGACGCCAAGGCCCCGGAAGCCCGCTACTGGCTGGGCGAGACCCAGTTCGTGCGCGAGGCCTATGGCGACGCCGCCGGTTCCTATCTGGGCGCGGTGCGCGGCTGGCCGCAGACCAGCTGGGCGCCGAACGCCGTGCTGAAGCTGTCGCGTTCGCTGGTGGCGCTGAAGAAGCCCGCCGACGCCTGCCGCACGCTCGACGAGCTGGCCAAGCGCTATCCCAAGGCGCCGGCCGACGTGGTCAGCAAGGCCAAGAGCACCCGCACCCAGGCCAAGTGCGCGGCCTGACCGAAGACTTCCAGGCCGTCCTGAAACGGCGTCTGCGGCCAGGAGCGACCACGCCCCTGGCCGTCGGCTTTTCCGGTGGCGGCGACAGTCTGGCGCTGCTGCGCCTGACGCTGGACTGGGCCGCCGGGCAAGGTCGGCCGGTCCTGGCCCTGACCGTGGATCACGGCCTCAACCCCGCCAGCGCCGGATGGGCGGCCGAGGCCGTGGCCAAGGCCCGCGGCCTGGGCGCCGAGGCCTGGGCGCTGGCCTGGATCGGCGACAAGCCCGCCACGGGCCTGCCGGCGGCCGCCCGCGCGGCGCGTCACGCCCTGCTGGCCGCCGCCGCCCGCGAGGCGGGCGCGAGAGTGCTGCTGCTGGGCCATACCGCCGACGATCGCCTGGAAGCCGCCCGGATGCGGGCCGAAGGCTCGACGACGCCTGATCCGCGCCAATGGGCGCCGTCGCCGGCCTGGCCGCAGGGGCGGGGCGTGTTCTTGCTGCGGCCGCTGCTGGCGGCGCGCCGGCAGGCCTTGCGCGACTGGCTCGTCGAGCGGGGCGAGACCTGGCTGGAAGATCCCGCCAACGGCGACGCGCGCTTCGCCCGGGCCCGCGCGCGGTTCGCCCTGGCCGGGGAAGAGGCAGCCGTTCCTGGCATCGCGTCCGACACGCCCCCGCCCGGCGGCGTCGAGGGCGAGCACGCCCTTGGCCTGCCGCGCGGCGCCTCGGCCGCCCAGATCGCCGCCGCCTGCCTGTGCGCGGCCGGCACGACCACGCCGCCGCGCGGCGAGCGGCTGGAGCGCCTGGTCGGCCGCCTGCGGTCGGACGAGACCTTCACCGCCTCGCTGGCCGGCGCGCGGATCGTCGCCGACGCCGGCGGCGTGCTCTTCGCGCGGGAGGCGGGGGAGGGCAGGCGCAGCGGCCTATCGCCGCTGGCGCTGGCCGCCGGCGAGACCGGCGTCTGGGACGGCCGCTACGAGATCACCGCGGGCCATGCGCCGATCACCATCCGCCCGCTCGGCGGGCTGGCCAGTCGTCTGTCGGCGGAAGAAAGGCAAGCCCTGAAAGGGTTTCCGGCAGCCGTCCGTCCGATCCTGCCGGCGGCTGTCGACACCTCCGGCGCCGTTTCTAGCCCGATCCTTGCAGGGGACGGGACGATCCGCGCGCGCGTGCTGATCCGGGAAAGGTTCGAGGCCGCGACCGGCCTTGTCGATCAAGAACCCGCGACATGACATCGCGCGCGTGGCGAAAAGCCTTCCGCCGTCCTATCTTGGGTCGACGAGCGCTATCTTTGGGAAGACGACGCGTATGAATCTGAGGAATGTCGCCATCTGGCTTGGGGTCGTTTTCGTCCTCATCATGGCCTACAGCGTTCTGCGCCAGGGCGGCCCGACCGGGCGCGCCGGCGAGATCAGCTATTCGCAGCTGCTCAAGAACATCGACGCGGGTCAGGTGAAATCCGCCGAGATCAACGGGCAGCAGGTCAAGATCGCCTCGCCGGACGGCAAGACGACCTACACCGTCAACGCCCCGCCCAACAACGAGGACCTGATCAAGCGTCTCGAAGCGCGCAACGCCGAGATCAAGATCCAGGACGGCGGCCGCTTCAGCCTGGTCAACCTGTTCCTGAACATGCTGCCGATCCTGCTGCTGATCGGCGTGTGGATCTTCTTCATGCGCCAGATGCAGGGCGGCACGAAGGGCGCGATGGGCTTCGGCAAGTCCAAGGCCCGCCTGCTGACCGAGAACAAGAACCGCGTGCTGTTCGACGACGTCGCCGGCGTGGACGAGGCCAAGGAAGAACTGCAGGAGGTCGTCGACTTCCTGAAGGATCCGGCCAAGTTCCAGCGCCTGGGCGGCAAGATCCCCAAGGGCGCCCTGCTGGTCGGCCCTCCCGGTACGGGTAAGACCCTGATCGCCCGCGCCGTCGCGGGTGAGGCGGGCGTGCCGTTCTTCACCATCTCCGGTTCGGACTTCGTCGAGATGTTCGTCGGCGTCGGCGCCAGCCGCGTGCGCGACATGTTCGAGCAGGCCAAGAAGAACGCCCCCTGCATCATCTTCATCGACGAAATCGACGCCGTCGGTCGCCACCGCGGCGCCGGTCTGGGCGGCGGCAACGACGAGCGCGAGCAGACCCTCAACCAGCTGCTGGTCGAGATGGACGGCTTCGAGGCCAACGAAGGCATCATCCTGATCGCCGCCACCAACCGTCCCGACGTGCTTGACCCCGCCCTGCTGCGTCCGGGCCGCTTCGACCGCCAGGTCGTGGTGCCCAACCCCGACGTCGCCGGCCGCGAGAAGATCCTGCGCGTGCACATGAAGAACGTGCCGCTGGCCGCCGACGTCGACGTCAAGACGCTGGCCCGCGGCACCCCCGGCTTCTCGGGCGCGGACCTGGCCAACCTGGTCAACGAGGCGGCCCTGACCGCCGCGCGCAAGAACCGCCGCATGGTCACCATGCACGACTTCGAGCACGCCAAGGACAAGGTCATGATGGGCGCCGAGCGCCGCTCGATGGCCATGAGCGAGGACGAGAAGAAGCTGACGGCCTACCACGAGGGCGGTCACGCCCTGGTGGCCCTGAACGTCCCGGTCGCCGACCCGGTGCACAAGGCCACCATCGTGCCGCGCGGCCGCGCCCTGGGCATGGTCATGCAACTGCCGGAAGGCGACCGCTACTCGATGAGCTTCGACCAGATGACCTCGCGTCTCGCCATCATGATGGCCGGCCGCGTGGCGGAAGAGCTGATCTTCGGCAAGGAGAAGATCACCTCGGGCGCGTCGAGCGACATCAGCGCGGCCACCAACCTGGCCCGCAACATGGTCACCCGCTGGGGCTTCTCCGACGACCTGGGCACCGTGGCCTACGGCGACAACCAGGAAGAGGTGTTCCTCGGCCACTCGGTGGCGCGCACCCAGAACGTCTCGCCCGAGACCATGATCAAGATCGACAGCGAGATCCGTCGCCTGGTCAAGGGCGGCGAGGACGAGGCCCGCCGGATCCTGACCGAGAAGCTGGAAGACCTGCACTCGGTGGCGAAAGCCCTGCTGGAGTTCGAGACCCTGAGCGGCGAGGAGATCGTCGGCGTCACCAAGGGCGTCGCGCCCAAGCGTGACGAGCCCGAGGAAAAGAAGCCGACCGGTCCGGTCGCTTCGGTTCCGGTCTCGCCCACGGGCGTCACCGCCTAAGGGTTCGACAGAACTTCGAATGATGCGAAAGCCGGATCCGTTCTCGGGTCCGGCTTTTGTTTTGCGCGTTAGGTAGCCCCATGAAGACCGCTCTCGTCGCCGCCGTGCTGGCGCTTTCGCTTCCCATCGCCGCACGCGCCGCCCAGCCGCCCGCCATCGGCGTCGCGCTGGAGAACTACGCCTATCCGCACCCGGTCGCCTTCCTGCCGCTGGAGCATGGCGGCCACGCGGTGCGCATGGCCTACATGGACGTCGCGCCGACCGGCCCGGCCAACGGCCGCACGGTGTTGCTGCTGCACGGCCGCAACTTCCCGGCCGGCTATTGGGCGCCGACCATCGAGGCCCTGACCGGGGCCGGCTATCGGGTCGTCGCGCCCGACCAGATCCACTTCGGCAAGTCCTCAAAGCTCGACGACGTTCCCGTC
Source organism: Caulobacter sp. 602-2 (assembly GCF_011043625.1). Lineage (GTDB taxonomy): Bacteria > Pseudomonadota > Alphaproteobacteria > Caulobacterales > Caulobacteraceae > Caulobacter. Next base: position 220,197 of record NZ_JAAKGT010000002.1, on the reverse strand, counting down.
CGCTTCGACCGCATGGTGGAGGACACCGCAGCCCTGCTGGACCGCCTGAAGATCGACAGGGTCGACGTCGTGGCCCACTCGATGGGCAACCATGTCGGCGTGCGCTGGGCCCTGGCCCATCCCGACCGCACCGGAAGGCTCGTCATGTACGGCCCCGTCGGGCTGGAGGACTATCGCCTGTACACGCCGTCCACGCCGCTGGAGAAACTGGTCGCCGACGACGAGGCCAAGGGGCCGGACGCCTATCTGAACGAGCTGATGACCAGCTACGGCCTGACCTTGCCGCGCCAGGCCATGGCGCCGTTCGTCGAGCTGCGCGAAGGGCTCAAGCGCTCGGGCGAGTGGCCGCGCTACGCCCGCAGCTTCGCCGCCAGCGCCGTGGCGATCCGCGACCAGCCCTATCTGCAGGACCTGCCCAAGGTGGCGGTCCCGGTTCTGATCCTGGCCGGCGAGCGCGACGGCACGGCGCCCGGCAAGGGCTACGCCAAGCCCGAGGACAAGCCGCGCTTCGGCCACGTCCTGGCTCGGGCCCAGGCCCTGGCCCCGACGATGCAGAACGCCCGCGCCGAGGCGTTCGACGCCGGCCACCTGCTGCACCTGGAGCGCACGGAGCGGTTCAACGCCGCCGTTCTGGCCTTCCTCGGCGAAGGCCGGTAGAGCTTCCCTTCGAAGTTGAACGAAAGGGAAGTCGATGAAGACGTCGATGCCGATCCTGCTGGCCGCGGCCATGCTGGTCTCGCCCGCCGCGGCCCTGGCCGCGCCCAAGCCCATCCATGCCGACGGCATGACCGGCCCCGAGGTGGTCAAGTGGCTGCAGGACGCCGGCTACAAGGCCGAACTGCTCACCGACAAGACCGGCGACCCGCACATCAAGAGCGCCGCCAACGGCGTCAATTTCGACATCTACTTCTACGACTGCACCGCCAAGCCGCGCTGCAAGGCGATCCAGTTCTCGGCCGGTTTCGACATGAAGACGCCGCTCTCGGCCGGCAAGATCAACGAGTGGAACCGCGATAACCGCTATCTCAAGGCCTATATCGACGACGACGGCGACCCCTACGTCCAGTACGACGTCAACCTGAACGCCGGCCGCACGACCGACGTCCTGGACGACGACTTCGGCGTCTGGACCTCGATGATCGACGACTTCACCACCTTCATCGGCTGGTGACGCAACGGGGCGAGGGGGGTACATCCTCGCCCCATGATCCAAGCCGTTCCAAGCGTCATGGGCGTGGTCAACGTCACGCCCGACAGCTTCTCCGACGGCGGCCGGTTCTTCGATCCCGCCGCCGCCCTGTCCCACGCCCGCCAGCTGATCGACGACGGCGCGTCGATCCTCGACATCGGCGGCGAGAGCACGCGGCCCGGCGCCGATCCGGTGTCGGAGGCCGACGAGATCGCCCGCGTGGTTCCGCTGATCCGCGCCATCCGCGCCGAGAGCGACGTCGTCATCTCGATCGACACCATGAAGCCCCGCGTGGCCCGCGCCGCCGTCGAGGCCGGGGCCGACATCTGGAACGACGTGGCCGCCCTGCGTTTCGCGCCCGACGCTCCCGAGGTCGCCGCCGAGCTCGGCTGCGAAGTGATCCTGATGCATATGCGCGGCGAGCCCGGCACCATGCAGGACGAGCCGCGCTATGACGACGTCGTCGCCGAGGTCGAGGCCTTCCTGCTGGCCCGGGCGCTGACCGCCATGGCCGCGGGCGTCGAGCGCGAGAAGATCTGGCTCGACCCCGGCATTGGTTTTGGAAAGACGCTGGAGCACAATCTGGCCCTGCTGGCCGCCCTGCCGCGTTTCAACGCCCTGGGCTATCGCGTGCTGCTGGGCGCCAGCCGCAAGCGCTTCATCGCCGCCATCGACCCCCGCGCCCAGGACGCTCGCCACCGCCTGGGCGGCTCCCTGGCCGTCCACCTGCACGGCGCGGCCTGCGGCGTGGAGGCCGTGCGCGTCCACGACGTGCGCGAGATGAGCCAGGCTCTAGCGGTGTGGAAGGCGATCGCGGCGGCGGGGGGCTGAGCCTTCTGGCGGCTATTTCGCAGTAGGCGGGGCCCCGGCTTTCGACGCCGTTTGGCTTGGTGTCGGTTCGATCTTGGCGCTTGGCCAACGAGCGGCGATCTCGGCCAGCAGCCCCTCGCGCAGCCGAGTCGCGCGTTCCGGCGGGTCGCCCCGCATGAAGCTCACCACGGCCTGGCCAGGATGGAGAAAGTCCTGGACGATGATTTCCGTCGCCTCGTCGTTCGGTCCGCGTGAGACGACGACATAGATCGTGGCTCGCTGGTGCGGCTCAAAGACGTCGGCTTCCCGCTGAAACTTCACCCACGTCTCGCTACCGTCATCGACATGGATGCCGTCCTGTCCGTCAGCGGCCGCATGACGACGCAACATGGCCACGAGATCGTCGTGGTCCTTCCTGGTTTCCAGCGGGATCTCGACCGATGCGACGTTCTGAGCGCTCGCGGGCTGCTCGACCGGAGCGCAGCCGGCGACGAGCCATAGGGCGGCCGCAGTCCCGACCATGCCGATCTTCACGTCGCGCCACGTCAACTTGAGCTGGCTGGCGCGAGCGAGCGGACGGCTTGGAGGGGCGTCGTGAGGGGCGCTCAGCATGCGGCGTCCTTCTCATAGGCCGTGAGCGCCGCCGCCCATCCGGCTATGGCGCCGATCGCCGCCAGGCTGCCGGAGAAGAACCAGAGCCCGGCCCCGTGCTCCATGGAGGTGAGAAGCAGCAGCACGCCTGTCGTGGCGACGAAGACGAGGATTGCGCCGAGAAGGGCGCCGGCCTTGGGCGAGCGGATGTTGAAAGCGTGTAGTACGGCCCAGCACGGCGCGCCGATCAGCACCACGCCCGCCATCCAGACGATCAGGCTGAACGGGGCGGTCATCAGGCCGACGCCCAAGGCGGCGGCTATGCCGGCCAGTTGGCCGGAGATCAGGAAGGGGACCGCGCCGATCGCCATCAAGGCCGCGCTGGTCAATGCCGCGCCGACAAAGCCGCCGACGAACAGGGCGCTGATGACCTTGCCGGGATTGGTTCTGACGGCCGCACGGGTTTTCCTTTGAATAAGTTATTCCTTAAATACCTCATCGCTAATTTGCAAGCGATTAGCGAACCGCTTAAATGCTGACGCATGCAACGCGTGTTCGAAGCCCTGTCGTCGACGGTCCGGCGCAAGATCCTGGCCTATCTGGCCCATGCCGACCTGACGGCGGGCGAGATCGCCTCGCGCTTCGAGATCTCCAAGCCGGCGGTGTCGCAGCACCTGTCGATCCTGGAGGCGGCCGGCCTGGTGAAGAGCGAGAAGCGGGGCCAGTTCGTGCACTACAGCCTGGTGCGCGACAGCCTGGTCAACACGCTGAACGACTTCGTTCAGGAGGTCTGTCCGGTGTCCAGGCCGCTGAAGGCCGAAAGCGCCCGCCTGAAGGACGAACGCGACGGGGAGTGATCGGCAACGACGTCGGCCCGCCGACGTTATAGGCTCCTCCAACCTTCGCTTTTCGGGGAGCACGCCAATGATCCGTCCGTTGTTCGTCGCCGGCCTGGCCGTCCTGGCGCTGGCCGCCTGCGAGAAGAAGACCGAAGCTCCCAAGCCCGCGCCGACGCCCGACAATCTGGCCCAGAGCCCGCCGCCGGCGACGCCGGCCGCGCCGGAGGCCAAGCAGATCGTCTACGCCTGCGCCGACGGCAGCGTGCTGAAGGCGACCTATCCCGACGACAAGACCGCCGTGGTCGAATACGGCGACAAGACCCGCATGCTGACCGTCGCCATGTCGGCCAGCGGCGCGCGCTATGTGGGCGAGGGCCTGCAATGGTGGACCAAGGGCATGACCGAGGGGATGGTCGCGCCGCTCAAAGACGGCGAGGACGTCGCCAGCGCCAAGCCGGTCGAGTGCATGGCGCCCGCGGATGCGGCCAAATAGGCGCTGGGGCTAGAGCAGCGTCCGCTGCGCCGGCTCGACGGTCTCGACCGGCGCCGCCTCGCCGCGGCGGCGTAGTTCGGTCTCGGCGCTGAACCGGATGTCGGGATCGCGATCCTGGGCCAGCGCCCGCAGCGGCTCGTCGCCCAGCTGGTTCCAGGCCTTGCCGCGCTCGGGACCCCTGGGCGCGCGCGGCAGCAGGCCCGGCTCGGCGCTCCAGGCCAGCAGTTGCTCCAGGGACGCCTCGTTGAGCATGTCGCGCAGGTGGTGGGCGGTCACATAGGCGTCGGGCATGGCGCGGTGCGCCGGCAGGCCGATCTCGTGGATCAGGCCCTCTGGCATGCGCTGGTAGCGCAGCATCTGGTTGGAGAAGCTGGAAAGGTGCGGCCAGAGCCGCAGGGCGCATTTCCAGGTGCAGATCCACGCCGCCCCGCCGGCCAGGGCCGGCGTGCAGTAGCGCTGCTCGAACGAGGCGCGATGGGCCGCCAGGGCCGCCACGCCGCCTTCGGGCCGCAGGATGGCCGGCGCGGCGTCCTTCCAGAAGGGCGCCTCGGCCACCTCGGCGTCTAGGATATGGTGCACCGACATGGTTTCCGGCGAGATCGGGCGGCCGGGATTGATCAGCACCGCCCCGCGAGCCTCGTCCAGGCGCCAGGGCGCGCCGGGGTCGTGGACGACGTCCTGCCAGCCGATCTCGCAGACGTCGTGCGGTCCGTTGCCGGCGGTCTCCAGATCGATGACGCGGATGCGTGTCATCACCCGAATATGGACCCGAGGCGAGGCGGGGCCAAACGACCCGGCGCCCAAATCTGTCAGCTGACTCGCAGGAAGGCCCGGCCGGCGGCGAAGTCGCCGACCTCGACATAGGCCCGGCGCACGATCTCCTGGCCGCCGCGGGCCTGGATCACGAACTCGATGGTGATCGCCTCGCGCGGGTCGAGCTGGGCGATGGCGTCGGCCGCCTCGCGCGGAAAGCGGAAGCTCATGCCGGTCTTGGCGCCGGTCGGCAGCAGGGTGGGGGCGGGGGCGGCGTCGCGGGTCTCGGGCGCGAACATGCGGCTGGCGGCGCGCGGGGCGGCGTTGTCGGCAAGGCCGCCGCCGGCGCGGGCCCTGAGGTAGGGACCCAGGGTGAGGCTTGGATCGCGCATGACCAGCCGCGCGGTGTAGGGGCGTGCGCCGTCGGCGAAGGTCGCCACGGCCAGCAGTTCGGTGTTGCGGCCGGCCAGGCCGAACACCAGCCGGTCGCCGCCGAAGCCGGCCGTCTGCGACAGGCGCCAGAACGGAATGGTCGCCGAGCTGGCGCGGTCGGCCTGCCAGCTGGCGCGGTCGCCCGGATAGTTCATCCGCTGCAGCAGGGCGTAGCCTTCGAAGGCCTTGCGCACGCGATTGGCGGCGGTGGTCAGGTCCTTGGAGCCGCAGGGAACGGAGGCGGCCTTGGCGTGGGCGCGCTGCTGCACGCCGTTAAGCTGGTCGACGCTGGCCCCGGCGCGCAGGGCCGCGCCCCGGGCCTGGGCCCTGCCGGCGTCGAGAGCGCCCGACAGCGAAGGGCTGAACAGGCCGCAGCGCGCGCCGGCGGCGCTCATCAGGCTGCGTTCGTAGAAGACGTCGGAGGGCGTGGCCATGGCCGTCTGGGCCGCGCCCAGGGCGGCCGCGGCGACGAGCGTCGCCGCCAGGCGCCGCTTTCGCGGGGCGGAGGTCTTCACGGTGGCCATTTTCTCGTATTCTGCGAGAGAGGATGTTCGAGCGGACCTTAGCCGCTCCTGGTTGCGGTTCGGTTAGCGATGCTTCTTTCGACGGATCTTTGGGTGGGCGCGCTGATCCGCCGCGCCGAGCTGGGCGGGGCCTTCGCCATGGTGGTGCGCAAGGGCGACGCCAGGGCCGGCGCGGTTCTGGTCAAGGTGGTCGATCGCCGGGCCGGGACCGTGCGCCTCTACAGCGAGGCCACGCGCGGCGATGGCGAGCGGGTGTGGATGCAGCCCATCAAGTCGGACTTCGAACCGGACCTCGACGCCTATGCCGAGCGCGCGGCCCGCATCGATCCGGATGTCTGGGTGGTGGAGATCGAGGATCGCGAGGGGCGGCATTTCCTCACCGAGGCGGTCGAGGGCTGAGCGGCGCCCTGTCGCACGGCGTTCTTGCAACGATCCACAGCATTAACCCTGCCGCTAAACCAGACCGAAAGTAGAGCGCGGCAGGATGTCGCAGGTCTCTAAAGCAGCCCCCGTCATCCGCCCATGCTCTTCCTGATGAACGACGTCGTGCTCAGCCTGGACGCCGCCGAACTGTCGCCGCCGATGACGCGCGACCGTTTCGCCGCCCTGTCGCTGAACTTCGTCGCCGAGCTGGGGAAGGAGCTCTATGCCGAGGAGCCGCTGCTGCACCACAAGCAGGTGGAGAAGGCCAAGCGCCTGGCGGCCCTGATCATCGCCAAGGCGCCCGAGATCAACGCGGTGCTGTTCGTCGCGCCCGCGCGCGGCTGCCTGATCGAGCAGGTGCAGGTGCGCTACGCCCAGATCGGTCTGGAGGTCATGGGCGCGCTGCATCAACGTCAGAAGGCCGGCCAACTGACCAATCTCGAAGCCGATCGCCAGGTCTGGCGCCGGCTGGCGGCCTGACGTCGCCGGCGGCTTGCTACATCAGCAGGCCGGCCACGATGTTCAGGACGAGGGCGATCACCACCAGTCCGGCCAGCACCGTGCCCAGGCAGAGCGCGCTCTGCCCCAGCGGGCGCCGACGGATGTGGTCACGAGGGTCTTCGGCCAGAGCCATGTCGTTTCCTCCGTCGCCCGTCGTTCTTCATGACGATCGTGTGCGACCAAGGCAGCATGATCCCAAAACCTCATGTTGTGTAGGGGCATTGATGCGGAGCGTCGCGGCGCCGCACTTTGCGGCTGCGACAGCCGTCTGGCGGCGCCTGGCGCGTCAATGCTTGATCGGCGGTGAGCGCGGCCTAAGGTTGCGGTGAAGCTGGGCTTTAGTTTGAGTGTGAGATGGGGATTTGGGGGATCAGGGGCGCGGCGCTGGCCGTCGCCCTGACGGCCGGCGTGCTGGGCGCCGGCCAGGTTTCGGCGCAGGACCTGGGGGCGATCGACGGCCTCGTGGTCAGGTCGGGCAAGGGCGGCAAGTGGATGCGGGCGGAAAGCCCTCGCTTCACCGTCTACAGCAACGGCGACGAGCGGGTGCTGCGTGAGTACGTCGCCAAGCTGGAGCTGTTCGACAGCCTGCTGCGGTTTCGGCACGGGCTGCCGATCAACGGGGTTCCGCCGCGCAAGCTGACGCTCTACCTCGTCGGCGACGTCGACGAGTTCAAGATCGTCTGGCCGACGGTCAATTCCGGCGTGCAGGGGTTCTACAAGGCCGACATCGACGAGATCTTCGCCATGGCCCTGCGCCAGCGCGCGGACGACCACGTGATCCAGCACGAGTACGTGCACCACTTCATGATGCAGTACTTCCCCTACGGCTATCCGTCCTGGCTGGTCGAGGGCTATGCCGAGTACTTCGGCTCGGTCGTCATCGACGGCGACAAGATCGAGCTTGGGCGCAATAAGACCCGCGGGGCGGACGTCGCCTATGGCCCCTGGGTGTCGATCGACAAGGTGCTGGGCAAGCGGCCGTCCGAACTGAAGGGCAGCGACAGCGCCGCGATGTTCTACGCCCAGGCCTGGCTGATGACGCACTACTTCATGAGCGACCCCGGCCGCTACAAGCAGCTGCTGGCCTACATGAAGGCCGTCGGCGACGGGGGCGACCCGGTCAAGTCGATGGAGACGATCACCGGCCTGACGGCCGACCAGCTGCAGGTGAAGCTGAAGGCCTACGGCAACTCGTCGGCCATTCCGTATCAGGTGCTGGCCGCGACCGACCTGCCGCCGCCCAAGATCGAGATCCTGCGCCTGTCGACGACGGCCGACGATCTGCTGCTGGCCGAGCTTTCGCTGCGCGCGGCCGGCCTGGAAGCGGGTGAGGAAACCGAGGAGAAGCCGCAGGACGCCAAGCCGGGCAAGGAAGAGACCGACAAGGAGGCCAAGGCGCGGGCCGAGGCCGCCAAGGCCAGGGCCGAAGCCCGCGAGGTGCGCGACAAGTGGCGCAAGAAGCTCCTGGCCGACGTGCGCGCCGCCGCCGTGCGCTATCCCGACGAGCGCCTGCCCAAGCTGGCCCTGGCGCGCGCGGAGCTGACCTTCGGCGACTTCGCCAAGGGGCTGGCGCTGGCCGACCAGTACGCCGCCGACTATCCGGAGGATCCGCTGGGCCTGGAGCTGGCGGGCCTGGCCCGGCTGCGGGCGGCCGACAAGGATCCCGATCGCCGAAACGAGCTCTACAAGGCCGCCGGGGTCAGTTTCGGCAAGGCCTTCAGGCTGGACGACGGGCGCTACCAGACCCTCTACGGCTACGCCCGCAGCCGGACGGTCGAGGCCAACTATCCTAGCGAGAACGTGCTGAAGGTGCTCGACAAGGCCCACGAGCTGGCGCCCCAGGTCGAGACCATCACCCTGACCGAGGCCAGGGCGCTGATCATGCGGCGCGAGTACGCCGAGGCCGCGGCTCTGCTGCGTCCGGTAGCCGGAGATCCGCACAACCGGGATGCAGCCTCCTCGGCCCAGCGCCTGCTGCAGGAGATCGCCGACAAGCTGCCGGCCGCCGCCGAAGCCGCCAAGTAGGGCCTCGCTCTTCCCCGGAGGACGCATCTGTCCTCCGGGGCGACCACCATGGCGCGAACCGGCGGTCCGGGCGCCCGCGATGGGGGCTTGCGCATCACCCGCGTCTTTCGCAATTTCAACGTCAAATTGCGTCGGGGGCGATAGTGGTGGTTCGTGGATTGGTTTTCGGCGTCGCGCTGGCGGCGACGCTGGGCGTATGCGGCTCGGCCTGGGCCCAGCCGACCGCGGTCTCACCGGTCGCCGTCGTCGCGCCGGATCCGACCGGGCGCTGGATGCGGGCCGAGAGCGACCACTTCATCGTCTATTCCGAGCGCAGCGAGGTCATGCTGCGCCGCTATGTGGCGATGCTGGAGGACTTCGACGGCGTCCTGCGGGTGGTGCACGGCAAGACCAAGGCCGAGACGCCGCGCAAGCTGCCGCTCTATCTGCTGGAGGACAATCGCCAGCTGCAGCGGATGATGCCGGGCAGTCCCGAGAGCCGTCGCGGGGTCTATGTGCGGCCGGTGGAGGACATCTTCGCCGTTGCCGTCCGCGCCGACACCAGCAAGTACGACAAGAACAACGGCGACGACGTCGTGCTGCACGAGTACGTGCACCACTTCATGATGCAGTACTTCCCCGACAGCTATCCGGGCTGGCTGGTCGAGGGGCTGGCCGAGTACTACATGACCATCGACCTGCAGCCCAAGCGCGTGCAGATCGGCGACTATAACCGCTCGCGCGCCTACTCCCTGCTCGAGGGCGAGTGGATCCCGGTCACCACCCTGCTGTCCAAGCGGGTGACGCAGCTGCCCAAGGACGAGGTCTCGGCCTTCTACGCCCAGTCCTGGCTGCTGACGCACTACATCTGGAGCGACAAGGAGCGGAAGGCCAAGCTGGACGACTATCTGGACCTTCTGCACAAACGCGGCGACCCGATGGCCAGCTGGACCAAGATCTATGGCCAGGATGCGCCGGCGCTGGAGAAGGCGCTCAAGGACTACGTCAAGCAGAACAAGCTGGCCGGGCGGGTGCTGACCCGCCCCGAGCCGCCGACGCCCGCCCTGACGATCACCCGCATGCCGGCTGGGGCCGACGACCTGCTGCTGGAGGTCCAGCGCCTGAAGCTGGGCGTGCCCAAGGACGACGCGCCCGAACTGCTGGAAAAGGTGCGCCGCGCCGCCGCCAAGCGCCCGAAGGAGTACTACAGCCGCCTGGTGCTGGCCCGGGCCGAGTGCAAGATCGGCGACCGCGACAAGGGCGAGGCGCTGCTGAAGACCTTACTGGAGGAGCGCCCGACCGATCTGGAGACGCTGCAGGTGATGGCCTACAGCCGGCTGGAGACGGCCCGGCGGCTGGCCCGCGACCCGGCCCAGCGCGAGAAGGCCAAGGCCATCTACGCCGACGCGGCCACCTATCTCGGCCGCGCCCACAAGGTCGATCCCGACAACTACCTGACCCTCTATGGCTATGCCGAGGCCAAGTCGCTGGACAAGGAGCCCAGCGAGAACACCCTGAACGTCGTCTTCCGGGCGGCGAGCATCGCGCCGCAGAACTTCCCCATCCGGATGAACGCCGCGCGGCTGTTCATCCGGGCCAAGCAGTACGAGCTGGCGCGCGAGCTGCTGACGCCGGTGGCCGGCGATCCGCACGGCGGCGGCATGTCGCGACAGGCTACCCAGATGCTGGCCCGGATGGAGGGCAAGGCCGACGGCGAGGCCCTGGGGGCCTCGGCCGGCGACGCCGCCGCGCCGGCTCAGGCTTCGGCGGAAGGTGACAAGGACGCGCCGGGCGGGTAACTGCGCGGGATGAGCACCTCTCCCGCCGCTGAAGCCGCCCGTCGGCGCACCTTCGCCATCATCAGCCACCCGGACGCCGGCAAGACGACGCTGACGGAAAACCTGCTGCTGGCCGGCGGGGCGATCCGGGCGGCCGGCGCCGTGCGCGCCCGCGGCCAGGCCCGCCGCACCCAGTCGGACTGGATGAAGATCGAACGCGAGCGCGGCATCTCGGTCAGCGCCTCGGTGATGACGTTCGACCACGACGGCCTGATGTTCAACCTGCTCGACACCCCGGGCCACGAGGACTTCTCGGAAGACACCTACCGCACCCTGACCGCCGCCGACGCGGCCGTCATGGTGCTCGACGCCGCCAAGGGCATCGAGCCCCAGACCCTGAAGCTGTTCGAGGTGTGCCGCCTGCGCGACATCCCAATCATCACCTTCATCAACAAGATGGACCGCGAGGCCCAGGATCCGTTCGAGCTGCTGGACGAGGTGTCGTCCAAGCTGGCCCTGGATCCGGCGCCGCTGTTCTGGCCCGCCGGCTCGGGCGGTCGCTTCAAGGGGATGCTGGACCTGCGCAGCCAGCAGTTCATTCCCTACGCCAAGAAGAGCTCGACCGACGAGGAGGGCCACCCCGACCCCGTCGCCTTCAACGGCAACGCCATCGTCCAGTATCTCGAGCCCGAAGAGCGCGCCGAGCTGGAGGAGAACGCCATGCTGGTCACCGAGGCCGGCAAGCCGTTCGACGTGCAGTCGTTCCTCGAAGGCCACATGACGCCGGTGTTCTTCGGTTCGGCCCTGCGCCACTTCGGCGTCGACCAGCTGCTGGCCGGCATCGGCGCCTATGCGCCCGCCCCCAAGCCGGCGGCCGCGACAAAGGCCGGCGCGGCGACCCACGTCGCCCCGGGCGACAACGAGGTCTCGGGCTTCGTGTTCAAGGTCCAGGCCAACATGGACCCCAATCACCGCGACCGGATCGCCTTCCTGCGCCTGACCAGCGGCCGCTTCACGCGCGGCATGAAGCTGAAGGCCCAGAACACCGGCAAGGCCATGAGCGTCAACGCGCCGATCATGTTCTTCGCCTCCGACCGCGAACTGGCCGAGGACGCCTTCGCCGGCGACGTCATCGGTATTCCCAACCACGGCGTGCTGCGGGTGGGCGACAGCCTGTCGGAGACCGGCGCCCTGCGCTTTGCGGGCCTGCCCAACTTCGCCCCGGAAATCCTGCGCCGCGTGCGCGTGAAGGATCCGCTGAAGGCCAAGCACCTGAAGAAGGCGCTGGAAGGCCTGGCCGAGGAGGGCGTCACCCAGCTGTTCCGTCCGATGATCGGCAGCGACTTCATCGTCGGCGCCGTCGGCCAGCTGCAGTTCGAGGTCATGGCCGACCGCCTGAGCAACGAGTACCAGCTGGACGTGATCTTCGAGGCCAGCCCCTATGCCGAGGCCCGCTGGCTGGTCGGCGAGCGCGCCGACGTCGAGGATTTCGAGAACAAGCACAAGTCGGCCATGGGCCGCGACATCGACGAGCAGCCGGTGTTCCTGGGCAAGAGCGCCTGGGAGATCGGCTATGTCGCCGAGCGCTACCCGAAGGTGCGCTTCGAGCGGACCAAGGAACGGGGCTGAGCCCAAAAGAAAAGGCCGGGAGCGATCCCGGCCTTTTCCATGTTCGCTTGAGAGCGACGCTTACGACTTCAGCTTGGTCAGCTTCATCTTGCCGGCGCCTTCGAACTTCAGCTTGTCGGAGGGCGACAGGTTCGGGCGGCCGACCATGACGCCCATGTTGAGCGAGCCCTGGACGTAATAGACCTCGCCCTCGTCGATCTCGACGGGCAGCACGTCCTTGACCTCGGAGTGCACGACGTACTCGTGCGCGCCCGGGGCGACGTCGATGATGAAGTAGCTGCCGTTGCTCAGCTTGCCGAGCTCGGTCTCGCCTTCGCGGACCTTGAAGCTGACGGCGGCGCCGACGAACTTGCCCGGACGGAAGAAGACGATCTGGCCCTTACCCTGGGCCGGCGTGCCGAGGACGGCGTCGGCGGTCGCGACGGCCGGCGCAGCGGCAGGGGTTTCGGTCGGCGTCGCAGCGGCCGCCGGGGCTTCGGCCGGAGCCGGAGCGGGCTGCTCGGCCGGGGCGGCGGCCGGCGCTTCGGTGGCGGCGGGAGCCGGGGTCTGGGCCGGAGCGGCGGCGTCCTGCGCCAGCGCCGCGCCGGCGCTCAGGGTCAGGGCGGCGAAAACGACGCCGGCGTACTTGATGCTCATTGGATGGAAGCCTTTTCCTGGGTGTCCTTGACGGGAACTGGAGCGGGAGCGGCGGCCGTGGCGGCGCCGGCCGCGGGGTAGGGCGCGGCTAGTTTGGCCTGGGCGCGGGTGTTGGGCGGGATGACGACCTCGCCGCCCTCGACGAAGATCGCCAGGGGGCCGGCCACGAAGGCCACGGCCATGGCGGCGTTGGTGTTGTTGTTGCCGGACGAGCCGAACTTCAGGCTGCGCAGGGGCACCTGCACGCCGTCGACCACCAGATAGCGGGCGGCCAGCAGCAGTTCGCCGGGCCGGCCAGCCATCTTTGAGTGATCGGCGTGGACGACCTCGCCTTCGCCCTCGAGGCCGGCGGGCAGGATCACCTTGCCGTCCAGGACCACGTCCTCGGCCAGACGAATGGGAAAGCGCTCGCCGCGCTTGACGGTGTCCGAGCGCATCGAGCGGCCGATTTCGATCTGGACGATGCTGCCGGCGGGCAGGACGCCAGCCGCAGGAGCCGCAGGAGCCGCAGGAGCCGCAGGAGCCGCAGGAGCCGCAGGCGACTCGGCCGTCTGGGCGGCGACCGGCGCGGCGGCCGCCATCAGGGCTAGCATTGCTAAGCCCGCATAGATTGAACGCATGACGACTAATCCCCCTTAAGGCTGCATAGCTTGACTACTCAGTTTCGGCAATCGTCGTTCTTCGCGACGGAGGAAAGGCCTCGCAGCGGCTCGAACATGCGGGCGCGAGCAGTCGCGCGACCCGGCGTGGCCGGCGGCTCGCGACATCCCCTCCCGTACCGACAAGGGTGAGATTACGTTCGTAATTTATTGGGGGTAAGCCCGCCCGTTCACGCCCGACGCAGGCCGTAGTCCCGCGCCATCTGGCGATAGAGCTCGATGAAGGCGTTGGCGTCATAGCGGCCGCCGTGCTCGGTCTTTTCGGGATGGGGCGGCGGCGCGCCGGCGATCTGGGCGCCGGGGGCCTCTGCGGCGTTGATGCCCTGCGACAGCAGGTTGGGGCGCGGGCCCTCGCCGGCGTTCTTGCCGTCCTGGTCGAAGATCGCCTCCTGGTGGCGGGTCGGCTCCCAGATGAACGTGCCCCAGCCGCGCTGGCCGGGCGCGTCGAACACCAGGTCGTTCACATAGCGCTTCCGGCTGGAATATTCGGCCACGTAGAAGCCGTGGTCGCGATAGCGCTCGCCGAAGCGGGCGAAGGTGTTGGCCCAGTCGCCTTCAGCAGCCTGCTGGTAGCAGGAGAAGCCGGTGGCGTCGAAGCGCACGCCGCGCGAGAGCAGGCTGTCCATCCAGTGGCTGACGATCGTCCAGTGACGGCCCAGGTGATTATGCAGGCTGGTCTTCACGCCTGGAACGGTCTCGCGCGAGGCGTCCAGACCCGCGCTCAGCAGCCTGGCCAGCTTGTCGAAGCCGCCGGCGTCGGGAACGCTCATGTGCACCGCGTCGGTGGCCGGGTTGCCGGTGGCGACAGGCAGGGGCACGCGGCCGTCGGGCCACAGCATGCCGAAGGTGATCTCGTTGCCGATCACGACCATGTCGGGCTTGGCGCCCGCCCTGACCAGCGCGCCCAGCACCTGGCGGGTATGGTCGCCGACCGCCTTGACCAGGGCGTCGAACGAAAGGTCCTTCCAGGCGGCGGGCTTGCCCTGCTTCTGCGGGTCGGCCCAGGTGTCGCTGTAGTGGAAGCTGATCGTCAGGTGCATGCCGGCCGCCTTGATCCGCTTGGCCATGGCGACGGTCTGGGCCAAGCCCGCCCACGGGTCGGTCTTGCGCTGCGCGGAGTAGCCGTTCTCGGGATTGACGAAGACGCGGATCTTGATGGCGTTGAAGCCGGCGTCGCCCAGGATGGCCAGGATGTCCTGTCGGCGACCGCCCGCGAAGAACTGCGCGCCGTCGGCCTCGTCCTGCGGGATCCAGGTGACGTCGGCGCCCAGCAGGAACGGGCCAGGGCGCTGTCCTGGCGTGCCAGCCAGCGCCATGGGGGCGGCCGAGAGCAGGGGCAGGGCGCTCAGGCCCGCGGCGAAGGCGCGGCGGTCGAGGGTCATAGGCGGCTTCCTCCATGGACCGCTGCGCACGGTCTCATTATTTGAGATATCGTTTCAATATGTATCCTAGCGGCAATGCGCGCCAAAAGGGAAGGGGCGCGGTCGGGCTGGCGGCGGCCCCGCCAGCCGCTATAGGAGGGACGACCTGTAATCGGAGCCGTTCCCGTATGACCCGCCAGCTCGCCATCGGCCTCGTGGCCCACGACGACAAGAAGGCCGACCTGGTGGCCTGGGCCCGGGCGAACGCGGCGTTCCTGGAAAGGAACATCCTCTATGGCACCGGCACCACCGGCGGGCGCGTGCTGGAGGCCCTGCCGCAACTGCAGCTGACTCGCCTGAAGAGCGGCCCCCTGGGCGGCGACCAGCAGCTGGGCGCGATGATCGCCGAGGGGCGCCTGGATATCCTGATCTTCTTCGTCGACCCGCTGTCGCCGCAGCCGCACGACGTCGACGTCAAGGCGCTGATCCGCCTGGCGACGCTGGCCGACATCCCGTTCGCCTGCAACCCGGCCACGGCGACGCTGGTGGTGCGGGGGCTACAGTAGCCGCTTCGCGGCCCCCTCAGTCGCTTCGCGACAGCTCCCCCAGGGGGGCATCTAGCACTCCAAATCCTCCCCTTCTGGGGGAGGTGGCCCGAAGGGCCGGAGGGGGTGCGCCGCAGGCGCTACCCCGGAAACTTCATCAGGTTCGGCTTGGGGATCGCGGCCTTGAAGCTGCCGCGGCTCTTGGACGTGTCGAGGCCGAACTCGGCCCAGGCGGCGAGGAAGCCGGTCGCGGGCGCGGTCTGGGCCAGCGGAACCAGGTTCAGCAAGGATCGCGCGGCCACCAGGGCGCGGGCCGCGGCCCAGGCCTCGGGCTCGGCCGTGGCGTAGGCGCCGTCGCTGGCGACCAGTTCGCCGGCCAGGGCCGGGTCGGCGAAACGCAGCGTGACCGGGGTGTCCGCCGGCAGGTCCGACAGGCTGGTCAGCGCCTCGATCAGCGCCGACAGGCTCATCTTGGCCAGCGACGTACGGCGCTCGCCGCCGGCGGCGCCCTTGATCGCGGCCGCGCCCGACTCGCCGTCCAGCTTCCGCACAAACGCCCAGCCGCCATAGCCGGGATCTTGCTTGCAGAGGGCGGCGGTCCAGAGGGTCACGGCGGGGCTGGTCATGCCCGCTTCCTAGCGTCTTGCGCGCCGATCCGCCATCCGTCCGGTCATGAATATGAACAAAGTATAAACAAGGTCCTAAATCTTAGAGTTAACGTCATTTTCACATGAATGAACGATGTTATAAATTGTGTGATCGCACCTTCCACCGGTTGCGCCCGAGTGAAGCAAAAAGCGTGCCAAAATGGGTCAAAATCGCCGGTTTTCCGGCTCGCGAGCCGATCAAAGTTAATGTGATCTGAATATTCGTGGTTAACGGCGGATTCACACCCGTTAACCCCTTGTTAAGAGCGTTGGCTCCGGTTTTGCTGATCTTGCGTCAAATCCATCCCGGCCGTGCCGAGGTGGGACGATCCGGGTGCGGAGTACGCGAGCGATGTTCGAATTCGTGGGGCGCGATCTGAAGCGGCTGCTGGGCGTCGAGGGCCAGGGACGGGTGTCCCATGCCGCGGCGCATCGCGAAGGCCTGACCGGCGGCGACACCGCGCTGCTGGAACTGATGGACCTGCGCCTGCTGACCAACGAGGCCCGCGCCGCCGACGTCGCCGCCGGCCGCATCGGCTGCAAGGACCGCGCGGTGCGCCTGCTGGAGGCCGCCGTGGTCTGGCGCGAGGTCGCCCGCCGCACCGGCGACGCCGCCGCCCTGCGCAAGGGCGCGGCCCAGGCCGAAGCCGCCGCCAAGCTGGCCGACGCCGAGCGCAAGGCCGATCTGGTCTGCGCCGCGCGCTGCGAACAGGCCGTGCTGGCCATGCTGGGCGCCGAACTGTTCGGCGACGAGGGTCTGCACGCCGCCGCCGGCGCGACCCTGTCGCTTGCCAAGAACACGCACGGTCCGCACGCCGCCCTGGCCGCCAGCCTGCTGGCCGCCGTCGACGGCCGCATGGCGCTTTCGGAAAACGACATCGACCGCGCCCTGGCCGCGGCCCAGGCCTTCGAGGCCCCGCTGGCGACGCTGGCCGGAGAGCGCGGCGTCAAGGCCGGCGGCGCTCGCCTGCAACTGGCCGAACAGCGCGCGGCCCGCATCGACCTGCTGCTGGCCTGCGCGGTCCATCTGAAGGACCGGGCCCTCGTCGAGGTCGCCCTGTCGGAAGCCCGCACGGCGCTGGCGGCCCTGGATCTCGATTTCGAACCGCTGACCTGGTCGCGCCTGGAACTGCTGCGCGCCGAGGCGCTGGCGCGGCTGGGCGACTATGACGGCGAGCTTTCGCTGATCGCCGACGCCGTCGAGGCGGCCACCCAGGCTCTCGAACCGCTGGACCCCGGCCACAGCCCGCTGGACTGGGCCCGCGCCCAGGCCTCGCTGGGCGAGACGCTGCAGGCCATGGGCGAGGCGACGACGTCCGAGCGCTGCTTCGAGCAGGCCGTCACCTGCTACGACCGCGCCACCCACATCGTGAAGGTCCAGCCGGCGCTGACCCTGCGCGCCGCCGTCGCCAACAACCGGGCCCTCAGCCTGGCGCGTTGCGCGGAGCTGACCGCCGACCTCGCCGTGCTCGACGCCGCCGAACTGGCCTTCAAGGCCGAACTGGCCGAGCAGCCGGGCGCGCGCGATCCGGCCGGCTGGGCCGTGGCCCAGATGAACCTCGCCCGTCTCTACGAGGCCCGGGTCGAGATCACCGGTCGCGACGATGGTCGCCTCGACCGCGCCGCCACCGCCCTGGCCGTGGCCTTCGACGTCTTCGCCGAACTGGGCCTGCGGTCGCTGACCGACATGGCGGCCCAGGGGTTGCAACGGATCAAGCAGGCGAACGCCGCCTGACCCGAAATGAAACGCGGACGCCCTGACGGGACATCCGACAAGACCATAGGGATGATACAGTGATCGCTTCGTTCGTTCTCGCCGCCGCCGTCACCACCGCCGCTCCGGTCATGCCGGCCGAGCCGCAGGCCCGCGTGGTCCAGGTGGCGCAACCGCGCGAAGCCGTCGCCCTGCTCAGCTGCATGGTGAAGTCGAACGGCGGCCTTTCCGACTGCAGCGTCCAGGCCGAAAGCCCCCGTGACCTGGGCGTCGGCGACGCCGCCCTGCAGATGGCCTCGCAGATCCAGGTCGACCTGCTGGGGCCGGACGGCAAGAGCCGCGCCGGCTCGTTCATCGACGTGCCGATCCGCATCCGCATCCGCTAATCGCAAGGCCGTCGAGACCGGGGAGGGCGCGTCGCCGTCAGGCGGCCGCGCCCTTCGTCTCGCCGCGCGCCGTCAGCCAGTACATCACCGGCGTCGCCACCCGCGACAGCACCGTCGAGGTCACCAGGCCGCCGATGATGGCGATGGCCAGCGGCGAATAGAGGCCCGAGCGTTCGAGGGCCAGCGGCAGCAGGCCGCCGATCGCCGTCGCCGAGGTCAGCAGCACCGGCAGGAAGCGCACCTCGCCGGCCTTCTCGATGGCGTCGTGCAGGTTCATCCCCTCGCGCCGCAGCTGCTCGGTGAAGTCGACCAGCAGGATCGAGTTCTTGATCTCGATGCCGATGAGGGCGATCAGGCCGATGGTCGCCGTGAACGACAGGGAATTGCCGGTCAGCCACAGGGCGGCCGCCGCGCCGAAGATCCCGAACGGGATGATGCCGGCCACGACCAGCGCAGTCTTGAACTTGCGGAACTCCAGGACCAGCACCGCCAGGATCCCGAACACCGCCACCATCACCGCGGCCCCCAGGCCCGCGAAGCTTTCCGACTGGGCCTCGGCCTGGCCGCCCAGGCTGAGCGCGTAGCCCGGCGGCATGGGCAGCTCCTTCTCAAGCCGCGCCAGGACGTCCTTGGTGACGTTGTCGGTCAGGTAGCCGGTCCGGACGAAGGCGGTGACGGTCACCGTCCGCTCGCGGTCGAAGCGGTCGATGCGGGCGGGACTGGACCTCAGGCTGGGCGTGGCGATGGCCGACAGCGGGGCGGCCTCGCCGTCGGCGGTCGGCACATAGACGCCCGACAGGGCCGACAGGGCGTTGCGGTCGGCGCCGTCGACCTGGCTCATCGGCAGGCGCACCTTGACGGCGTAGTCGTCGCCGTCGGGGTCGCGGAAGCGGCCGGTCTCCTCGCCCGACAGCGCCAGGCGCGCCACGCGCCGGGCCGCGCCCGCCGGCACGCCCATGGCGGCGGCCTTGGCCTCGTCTATGCCGAGGTCGAGATCGGTGCGGTCCAGGCGCACGGGGTTGCCGACGTCGCGCGTGCCCGGCGTGCTCTTCAGGATCGCCTCGGCGCGCACGGCCAGGGCTTTCAGCACCTCCAGATTGCGACCGGTGATGCGCACGGCCACGGGCGCCTCGATCGGCGGGCCGTTCTCGAACACCTCGACGCTGATCCGCGCGCCAGGATAGCGGGCGAAGTCGGCGCGCAGGCGGTCGAGCAGTTCCTCGCTCTTGCCCGGCTCCCAGCGCTTGAGGCTGACGAACATCTCGCCATAGGTCACCGCGCTTTCGCGCTGGGACTGGTTGTAGAAAACCTGCGGATTGCCGCGCCCCAGGTTGGCGGCGCGCCAGACGATGTCGGGCTCCTTGGCCAGGCGCTGGTCGACATAGCGCAGGGCCTGGTCGGTGCGGGCCAGGGACGAGCCGTCGGGCGTGGTCACGCGGACCAGGAACTGCGGCGTCTCGGCGGCGGGGAACAGGCTGGAGCCGGCCGCCTGCAGCATCGGAACCGCCGTGGCGCACAGGGCCAGCATCAGGCCCAGCGCCAGCCATGGCCGCGCCAGCGCGTGGTGCAGCACGGGGCGGTAGACGGTGTGGATCACGCGGTTGACCGCCTGCAGCAGGCGGTTGCCCTCGGGATCGGAATGCTTGTCCAGCACCCGGCTGGCCAGGAACGGGATGATGGTCAGCGAAACGAAGAGCGAGGCGCCGACCGTGCACAGCACCGTCACCGGCAGCGAGCGGATGTAGGCCCCCGATCCGGCCGGCAAGGCCATCAGCGGCAGGAAGGCCAGCATCAGGGTGGCCGTGCAGCCGATCACCGCCAGGGCGATCTGGCCCGCGCCGTTGATCGCCGCGGCCGTGCGCTCCTCGCCCTCGCGGATCCGGCGGGCGATGTTCTCGGTGATGACGATGCTGTCGTCGACCAGCAGCCCCAGCGCCAGCACGAAGCCGGCGATCGACAGCTGGTTCAGCGTGAAGCCGAAGGCCTGGATCAGCGACAGGCCGATCAGCAGGGAAAGCGGGATCGACACCATCACCACCAGGCCCGCGCGCGGACCCAGCGGCAGCAGGGTGATCAGCACCAGCAGCAAGGCCAGGCCGAAATCGCGCAGCAGGTTGTGCAGCCGGTGTTCGACGTTGCGGGCCTGCACGAAGCCGCGGTCGAGTTTCACCCCGGCGGGCAGCGCCTTCTCGTAGTCGTCGAGCACCGCCTCGACGGCCTTGGTGATCTTGCCGACGTCCTGGCCGTCCTTCTGGGTGACGGCGATGAACACCGCCCGCTTGCCGTCGAACCGGGTGACGTGGGTCGGCTCTTCCTGGGCCCAGGCCACGTCGGCGACGTCGCGCACTCGCACCACCTGGCCGCCGACCGAGCGGACGGGGGTGTCCTTGACGGCGTCCAGCGAGCGGAAGGCTCCGCCGGACTTGACGTTGAAGCGCCGGGCGCCGGCCTGGACCGCGCCGATCGGCGCCTCGGCCCCCGCCGCGCGCAGGGCGTCGGCGACGCTGGAGGCAGGCAGCTTGAGGGCCGAAAGCCGGGCCAGGTCGAGCGACACACGCACTTCGGAGGCCGGCGCGCCGTAATAGCGGGTCTGGCGCACGCCCGGCACGCGATCCAGGCGCTCGGACAGGCGATCGGCCGCCTTTTCCAGGCGGCGCATCGGCAGGCTGTCGCTGACCAGGGCGACCTGGACGATGGCGACTTCGGTGGTGCGAACCCGCTCGATGTCCAGCCGCTGCAGGCCGGCCGGCAGGCTGCCGCGGATGGCGTTCACCTCGCGAACCACCTGGTCGAACTTGCGCTCGGGATCGACGTCCCAGGTGAAGAACACCCGCACGACGGCCGCGCCGTCGAGGCTGGTGCTCTCGACCTTGTCGATGCTGTCCAGGCCGTAGACCGCCGTTTCGATCGGGTCGGCGACCAGCTGTTCCATCTCGGCCGGCTCGGCCCCGGGCAGCACGGCGCGGATCAGCACGATCGGGATGGGGAAGTGCGGGTCCTCCGACCGGGGCACGGTCATCAGGGCGTTGACGCCCAGCATGACCAGCAGGCCGAAGGCGACGATGGTGAACTGCCAGCGCTTTACCGCGAAGGCGGCCAGGTTGAAGTTCATTGGCCGGCGACCTTGCGGGCGGGGGCGGCCAGGGCGCGAGGATCGACCACGGCGACCCTCTCGCCGTCGGAGACGAAACCGGCGCCGGCCGTGACCACGCGCGCCCCGGCCGCCAGGCCCGCCACCAGGGCGTCGTCGCCGTCGAAGCCGCCGAAGCGGACATTGGTGCGGCGCGCCACCGCGCCGTCCAGACGCAGCACGGCGGCCTTGTCGCCCGAGGCTTCCAGCAGGGCCTCGGCCGGGATGCGGACGAATTCGGTGCGGGCGGCGGCTTCCGCGGCCGGGGCCTGCAGGCGGGCGGCGGCGATCTGGCCGCTCTTCAGTTGCGGCGGAGCCTGGATCTCGATCTCGACCGTCACCGCGCCGGTGCGCGCGTCCGCGGCCTGGCCCAGGCGCGTGACGACGCCGGTCAGGGTCTGGCCGGGCAGGGCGTCGGCGGTGACGGCGGCGCTCGACCCCACCTTCACCCGCGCCGCATCGCGGGCGGGCAGGGGCAGGCGAAGCACCAGGGGGCTCGACAGGTCGGCCACGGTTAGCACCGTCTGGCCGGCGGCCACCACCTCGCCGGCCTGGGCCGTGCGGGCCAGAACCACGCCTGAGACGGGCGAGGCGAGGGCGGCCCAGCGCCGGTCGAAGGCCGCGCCCGCATGGGCGGCCTGGGCCGCCTTCAGCGCGCTTTCGGCGTCGTCCAGCCGGGCCTTGGCCACGAAGCCGCTCGCATAGAGCTTGCGGGCGCGATCGGCGTCGCGGCGGGCCCGCTCGAGGTCGGCGGCGGCCTGGGTCTGGCGGGCGTCGACGCCGGCCGGATCGATGGCGGCCAGGGCCTGTCCGGCGCGGACCTGATCGCCGGCCTCGACGCTCATGCGGGTCAGCACGCCGGGAATGCGGAACGACAGCGCCATCTCGCGGCGGCGCTGCAGCGTGCCAGAGGCGGTCAGTTCCGAGGCGGTTCCGGGCGCGCCGACGGTGACCGCCTCGACGGCGGGCAGGGGCGCAGCCTGGGGCGTGTCGGCCTTGCCGCCGCAGGCCGCCAGCATCAGGCCCGTCGCGGTCGCCAGCGCCGTCAGCAGCAACACGCCTCCGTATCCAGCACGCGCGCCGTCCATTGCCCTCGCCCTCGTCATCGATCGGTGATAAGTTATCACTGATCGATTATTGTGGGTTGTCAAGACGGGCCGAACACGGAAAGGAGGGACGATGACCGCGCTTAAAGTCCGTTCCCCCCGCAAGCCCAAGGGCCAGGGCGCCGAGCGCCGCGAGGAGATCCTGGATGCGGCGCTGAAGCTGTTCAGCGCCAAGGGGCTGCACACGGTCTCGACGCGGCAGATCGCCGAGGCGGTCGGCATCTCGCAGCCGGCGCTCTACGCCTATTTCGCCACCAAGGACGACATCACCGCCGAGCTGTGTATCCGCGCCTTCGCCATTCTGGTCGAGCGCATGGAGGCGGCGCGGGCCGACTTCATCCCGACGACCCAGTGCTTCGAGAAGGCCCTGCGGGTCTATGTCGACTTCGGCCTGCAGAACCCCGACGCCTACCGCGTGGCCTTCATGGTCGAGAAGGGCCTGGACGGGACCTACAAGGAACGGGTCGGCGACCGGCCGATGATGGCCGGCATCGGCGCCTTCCAGCGCTTCGCCGAGATCGTGGCCGAGATGCGCGACGCGGGCCTGACCCATGACGACGACGTCCAGCGCATGACCCAGACCCTGTGGGCGGGGCTGCACGGCCTGGTGTCGCTGCTGATCGCTCGCCCCGACTTCCCGTGGGTGGAGCGCGAAGTGCTGATCGCCTGCCACATCTCGCTGTTGCGGCGCGGGGTGCTGAAGGGCGTGGGATGAAGGACGTCCGTTGAACTGACGGCGTCTCGGGCCTACATCCCCGCCTCGCATTCCCCAGACGAAAGACGCCGCCATGGCCAAGCTGCAGCCCCTGGAAACCTTCTCCCTGCAGGAGACCGAAGACGGCTACCGCCTGCTGGTCTCGGCGGTCGGCGGCGAGGCGATCTACGTCTCGATCACCTCCGAGCAGATGGACGAGATCATCGACAGCCTCGACACCGCCCTGACCGGCGACGAGGAGACGTCGGGCGAAGAGGATTTCGACGACGCGGACTGAGGCCGCCTGGCGGCGGCCCCCTCCGGCCCTTCGGGCCACCTCCCCCAAAAAGGGGGAGGATCTTGGCGCCTTAGATGCTCCCCCTCTGGGGGAGCTGTCGCGAAGCGACTGAGGGGGTCTTCTAAGCCGCCTTCGCGTTCGTCGGCCGATAGTTCGCCGCGTCCGTCGTGAACTCGGCGTGGCCGTAGCGCTTCAGCAGTCCCCGGATCCGATGGACCATGGCCGCGTCGGCGACGTCGCGCAGCACGGGCACGCGATCGGCCAGGTCGAAGGCCTTCATCTGCAGCGTCACCAGCAGGGCGACGGCGATGAACACCGCCCCGTCGGCCGGGCTGACCTCGATGCCCATGCCGGCGGCCCGCGCGCGGTCGCCGCGCATGAAGTGACGCAGGAAGAAGGCCTTGGCGAAACGGCGCTCGACGCGGTCGTGCAGGCGGTTGGCGGGGCTTTCGTCCGGCGGCAGGTAGGCGTCGAGGGTGGCGCGGATCAGCGCGCCGCAGGTTTCGTCGTCGAAGCCCCGGCGAAGCGTGCTGTCGCGGGCCGTCATCATCCGCACGATCCCCTCGGGCGTATCGGACAGCAGATCCTGCGGCAGGCCCAGCAGGAAGCAGCGGTAGCGCGCCAGCTCGACCTTGGCCCGTTCGGCCGGGGTGAACCGACGGCGGCCCTTGCGCAGCATCTGGAACGACATCAGGAAGATCGGGATCAGGCCGGCCGGCATCTGGTCGACCTGCGGGATCGGCACGCCGTAGACGGCGCTGTCCCACCGGCCCGAGCGCAGGGCGTTGAAACGCACCATCGAGTGCATCAGCCGCACCATGGCCGCGGCCTTGAAGCCTTCGCCATGCCGTTCCAGCGAGCCCGGCAGCAGTGTCGTCGTGAAGAAGGCGGCCGTCTCGTTGACCCGCTTGGCGGCGGTTTCCGCGCCCAGGGTCCCGGTCAGGGCCATGGGCAGGGCCGAGTACTTGTTGAGGAAGGTGGCCACGAACGCGCCGCGAATGGCGAAGGGGCCAAGGTGGGCGGCGGCGTTGCGGTCCAGCCGTTGGCCCTCGCGCACCAGGTCCATGTCGATCCAGTCGGGGCGCGCCTCCATCTCGGCGATGAAGGCCGCCAGTTCCGGCGGCGCGTCGGGCACGGCCTCGATCCCGCGCTCGCACGCGGCGACCAGCATGTCGATCAGCCGGCGGAAGCCGTATTGCGGGATCAGGGCGGCGTAGGCGTCGGCGACGATGTCGCCCAGCATGGTGTAGGCGCGCACGCGGTCGAGGTCGTCCTGGCTGACCGACACGCCCAGCGGGTTGCGGTCGCGGGCGACGGCCACGCTGGGGTCCTCGGTGAAGCGCTCGGGCGTGCGGTCGAAGTCGATCTTGCCGTAGAAGCCCGGCAGCAGGGTCTTCTGCGAGGCGACGCGGGCGCGGACTTCGTCGATGGGACGGATCATCTGGGCTCCTTCCGGTCCGCTCCCCGGGGGGAGGGACCTATTCTCGGCCTCAAGCGTATGTAAGCATTGCTCATGTTCCTACTCGCCTTGCCTCTCGGTGCGGCGAGGGCGCGGAGGGCGATGGCAAGTGACTGAAAAGAAACGGCGATCGCCGAGCCAGGGACGGGCGCAGGTCACCGTCGACGCCATTCTCGACGCGGCCTTTCAGCTTCTGGAGAGCGGCGGGGCGGACCGGCTGACCACCAATCACGTGGCCGAGCGGGCGGGGGTCAGCGTCGGCACGGTCTATCAGTACTTCGCCGACAAGCAGGACATCCTGGCGGCCTTGGCGCAGCGGCGGACCAGCGCGGTGCGCGACGCGATCGCCGACACCCTGATCGAGCGGCCGGATCTGGGCAGCGTGCGGCCGATCGTGCGGGCGCTGATGAACGGCTTCGAGGGCTCGCCGGCCACGCGGCAGGCCTTGCTCGGCGCGCTGTTCCATCGGGGAGACGCGGTGCTGGAGGCGCACCACCAGGCCTTCCTGGCCTCGATCGCGGGCAAGGCCCGGCTGCAGATCGACCTGACGCCGGAGTCGGCCTTCGTCCTGACCCACGCCGCCGTCGGCCTGCTGCGGGCGGCGGCCGCCGAGCCGGGCCTGGCGCTGGACCCCCAGGCGCTGGAGGACGAACTGGTGCGGCTGATGGAGGCGTACATCTCGGCGCTGGTGGCGGTGAAAAGATCCTCCCCCTGAAGGGGGAGGTGGCCCGGATGGCCGGAGGGGGAAGGTCCTGCTGAGGACTGTTCGTCCTGGATGATTGCAGTCACATCCCCCTCCGTCGGCTTCGCCGACACCTCCCCCTTCAGGGGGAGGATCCTGTGCGACTTGCCACGCTTGCGCTCCGGGTCCAGACGGAAGGCGTCGTCGGCACGGCGACTCGTCAAAGGGCCTGGCGATGCATTCCGATCTCGACACCGACGCGGCCGCCGCGCGGGCGCTGTTCCAATCCCTTGAGGGCATGGAGGGGCTGAGCCGTCCCGAGCCCGCCCCGGTCGCCAAGGCCAAGCAGCGGTTTCCCGGCCAGGCGGCGCTGATCAAGCTTTATCCCGGGGTGCTGGTCGCCGGGACCATCGCCCTGGCCTCGACCTGGCTGTCGCAGCACTACGGCGCGCCGGTGATGCTGTTCGCGTTGCTGCTGGGCATGACCTTCCACTTCCTGCACCAGGAAGGCCGCTGCATCCCCGGCATCGAGTTCTCGTCCAAGGCCATCCTGCGCTTCGGCGTCGCCCTGCTGGGCGCGCGGATCACGGCCGGCCAGATCCTGAGCCTGGGCATCACGCCGATCGTGACGGTGGTGCTGGCGGTGGTCTCGACGATCCTGCTGGGCGCGTTCCTGGCCAAGCGGCTGGGCCTGCGGCAGGGCTTCGGGGTGCTGTCGGGCGGAGCGGTGGGCATCTGCGGCGCCTCGGCGGCCCTGGCCATCGCGTCGGTGCTGCCGCGCGACAAGGACGGCGAGCGCGACACCATCCTGACGGTGGTGGTGGTCACGGCCCTGTCGACCATCGCCATGATCACCTATCCGCTGCTGACGGCGGCCCTGCATCTGGACCAGACCAAGGCCGGGGTGTTCCTGGGCGGCACGATCCACGACGTCGCCCAGGTGGTCGGGGCCGGCTACATGATCTCGCCGCACACCGGCGACGTGGCGACCTATGTGAAGCTCTTGCGGGTGTCGATGCTGCTGCCGGTGGTGTTCGCCATCGCCTTCCTGGCGGCGCGGATGCTGCCGGGCGGCGCCGGCGGGGCCAAGCCGCAGCTGCCGCTGTTCCTGCTGGCCTTCGCCGCCCTGGTGGCGGTCAACAGCCTGGGCTGGCTGCCCAAGGCCGGCGCCGACGCGGCCACGGAGGTCAGCCGCTGGTGCCTGGTCACGGCGATCGCGGGCCTGGGCATGAAGACCTCGTTCAAGGACGTGATGACCGCCGGCTGGCGGCCCGTGGCGCTGATGGTGATCGAGACGGCGTGGATCGCCGGTGTCGTGCTGGTGGCGGTGGAGTGGTTTCTGTGAGGAAGGAACCTCCCCCTGTGGGGGAGGCGATCGCGTAGCGATCGGAGGGGGGGAGTAGCCGCGAAACCGGCCTATTCCCGGACAGCTGAAAACGTCCCCCCACCGGCCTTCGGCCGCCTCCCCCAGAGGGGGAGGTTCTCTACCGCGCCGCCACCTGGGTCGCTCGCGCCAGGGCCTGGACCACCACCGGCGTCAGGTTGGCGGCGATCACGCGGGCGCCTTCCGCATTGGGGTGGATGCCGTCGCTCTGCATGTAGCGGCGCGAGCCGCGGACGCCGGCCAGCAGGTTGGGCAGCAGGGGGGCTGCGAAGTCGCGCGCCAGGTCGGTGTAGACGGCGTTGAAACGGCGGGCGTAGTCGGCGCCCAGCAGGGCCGGGGCGTTGATGCCGGCGATGGCGGCCGGGATCCGGCGTTCGCGCAGGCGGGTCAGGATGGCGCGCAGGTTGGCCCTGGTCGCCTCGGGCCGCAGGCCTTGCAAGAGGTCGTTGCCGCCCAGCGCCACGACGCAGACGGCGGTGTCGCCGCCAAGCGCGGCTTCCAGCCTCGCCAGGCCGCCAGCGCTGGTGTCGCCGTTGCGGCCCGCCGCGCGGACCTGAACGTTGAGGCCGCGGGCGGCCAGCACCGCCTGCAGGCGCGCCGGCATCGCCTCGCCCGGGCGTACGCCCAGGCCGGCGGTGATCGAGTCGCCCAGCACGGTGACCACGGGCTGACGCGGCGGGACGGCCACGCGGGGCGCGGCCAGGACGGGACCGGCCGGAAGGGCGAGGAGGCCGGCCAGGATCTCGCGGCGGCCGGGGAGGTGAGCGTCAGCGAACTTCATTCTTCCTAGGTAGTAAGCCTTTCAGGCCGGGTTGAGGCGTGGGCGCCGACTGATCGAGCGGTTGTGATCCGTCTTGAGGAAGGCTTGAGATCGGCACGCCAGGCAGGGGCGCCTCGCCGGTCCATTCCCAGTGCCAGGGCTCGAACACGTAGTTGACGAAGCCGAAGCGGCCGGCGTTGAGCACCATCCAGCGATAGACGTCCGAGCGGGCCATGGCCCGGCGGTTGTCGTCGGCGCTGGAGTCGGGGCCGTGGCCCGGGGCTGCGGCGATGAAGAGGTCCATGGCCAGGCCCGTGCGATGGGCCGAGCAGATGGTGCGGGTCACCCCCTGGCAGTTGTTGTCGCGGGCGCAGCGGGCGGCGTCGGCGGCCGGATCGCGGAAGGCCGAGAAGATGGTCAGCACGCGCGGGTCGCGCTCGGAGACGACGCCGTCCTTGCGCGCGGCCTCGACCATCCGGCGATAGGCCTCGAGCGCGCCGGGGCGCAACTGCGCGGGCTTGGCGCCGTAGGCCTCGTCGGGCCGGGCGCTGGCCAGGCCGGAGAGCGCTGGGGCGTTGGGGCACTCGCCCCGCGCATTGATCGCCGCGAAGGGGCGGGCCAGCGTCCAGCGGGTCTTCATGGCGTCGAAGGTCGGCGCATCCAGCACCCCGGTCTGCGGCAGGCCGTGGCCCGCCTGCCAGCGGGCGAGGGCGGCGGCGAAGCGGGGGGTGCCGGGACCGCAGGCAGTGGCCAGTTCGGCGCCGATGCGCGGGGCGTAGATGACCCAGCCGGTCTCGGTCCGTCCGAACGGGGCCCAGGCCAGGGTGTTGAGACCGCTGGCATTGGCCTCGGCCGCGCCGGCGGGGGCGGCGGCCTCGCAGGTCTCGTCGACGGGCAGGGGCGACAGCGGGGCCGACGGCGGGTCGTTGGAGGGCACGTACTGCGGCGCCGCCTCGAACGGGGTCTCGTCGCCGGTGGGCGGGTCGGCAGGCGGCGGCGTCGAGCTCGGCCAGGCCAGCCAGACGCCCACCCCCGCGCAGCCGGCCAGCAGCAGAACGAGCAGGGCTAGGCCCAGTCGCCGGCCGCGCCGCCGCGCCTTCGTTCCCTTCCGCCATCGTGAAGCCAAGCACACCCGCCTTTCGGAACTTCGCCATGGCTCAAGGCTTGAGAACGGCAAGACGTTCCTCGTGCGTGGAGTATGCGATGCCTTCGACCTTCCGTCTCGCGGCCCTGATGGCCGGATGCGCCCTGGCCGCGGCCGCCTGCTCGAAGGGCGAGGACAAGGCCGAAGCCCCGCCGCCCGCCGCCGGCGCGCCGCAGCAGAAGGCGCCGCCCGCCGCGAACGGCCGCTCGCCGCTGGCCCAGGCGGTTGAGGCGGCGGGACCCCAGGACGCGCCGCCGGCCGATCCGTCGATGATCGCGCCGTCGCTCGTTCGGGTGCAGGTGCTGCTCGACCGGGCCAGGTTCTCGCCGGGCTCGATCGACGGGGTGACGGGCACGAACCTGCGGCTGGCCATCGAGGCCTTCCAGCAGGCCCGGGGCCTCACCGTCGACGGCCAGGTGACGCCGGACCTGTGGAAGGCGCTGATCGAGGCCGACGGCGGCCCGGTGCTGACCGACTACGTGATCACGGCGCAGGACGTGGCGGGCCCGTTCGTGAAGTCGATCCCCAAGGACGACTACGAGGCGATGGCCAGACTGCCGGCCCTCTCCTACACGAGCCCGCTGGAGGCCCTGGCCGAGCGGTTCCACATGGACGAGGCGCTGCTGCAGGCGCTGAACCCCGGGGCCGACTTCACCAAGGCCGGGACCCGCATCGCGGTGGCCGCCCTGGGCCCGGCCGACCTGCCGGCGCGGGTGACGCGGATCGAGATCGACAAGTCGATCGGCCAGGTGCGGGCCTTCGACGCTCAGGACGTGCTGCAGGCGGTCTATCCGGCGACGGTGGGCAGCACCGAGCGTCCGGCCCCGAGCGGCGAACTGGCGGTCAACACCGTCGCGCCGCGGCCGACCTACACCTACGATCCCTCGCGCCTGACCTTCGGCAAGCCCAAGGGCAAGCTGACCATCAAGGCCGGGCCGAACAACCCGGTGGGCGGCACCTGGATCGACCTGACCAAGGACACCTACGGCATCCACGGCACGCCCGACCCAAAGCTGGTCAACAAGCGCGCCTCGCACGGCTGCGTGCGCCTGACCAACTGGGACGCGGCCCAGCTGGGCAAGGCGGTCGAGAAGGGGGCCAAGGTGGTGTTCATGGGCGAGGAGGCGAGGGCGGGGTAGGGCCCCCTCCGGCCCTCCGGGCCACCTCCCCCCAGAGGGGGAGGGTCTAGATGCTCCCCTTCTGGGGGAGCTGTCGCGGAGCGACTGAGGGGGAGCGCGCATCGCGCGCTTTCCAGCTCGTCATGCGTTGTTGCGTCGCAGCATGCAGCCTTGATCTGACAACGTTGTCATCCTATATGACCGGCGTCGGGGCGATCCGGTCCCGGCGACGCAAGATGACTGGATTTGCCATGCTGAGCCTGATCGCTCTGGCCGTTTCGGCCTACAAGAACCGCGCCGCCCTGTAACTCGGCTGCGGTCGCTCCGTTTTCGGGGCGCCTCGAGGAAATGGCCCGCGTGCTTCGGCTCGCGGGCCTTTCTTTTGTTTGCGGTGCAGCAATCGTCGTTCGGCGAAGGCGCTTGCATAACGAGACTGACGGTCTAAGCTTCCTCGGG
Source organism: Caulobacter sp. 602-2 (assembly GCF_011043625.1). Lineage (GTDB taxonomy): Bacteria > Pseudomonadota > Alphaproteobacteria > Caulobacterales > Caulobacteraceae > Caulobacter. Next base: position 190,052 of record NZ_JAAKGT010000002.1, on the reverse strand, counting down.
CCAGCCTGGGGAGGACGGCATGAAGATCGCGCGCCAACCGTCGGTGAAGACCTCGCTTCGGGTCACCGACCATCCCTACATGACCGGCGCCTGGACGCCGCAGCACGAGGAGCTCGACGCCGAGGACCTGGTGGTGCTGGAGGGAGCGATCCCGCGCGAGCTGGACGGGGTCTATCTGCGCAACACCGAGAACCCGGCGCACGAGCCTCTGGGTCGCTACCATCCGTTCGACGGCGACGGCATGGTCCATCAGATCGAATTCCGGGACGGCCAGGCGCGCTATCGCAACCGCTTCATCCGCACGCGCGGCTTCGAGGCCGAGCAGGAGGCGGGCCAGAGCCTGTGGGGCGGGCTGGCCGACGGGCCGGGCGTGTCGCTGCGACCCGGCTTCGGCGCGCACGGGGCGCTGAAGGACACCGCCAGCACCGACATCGTCGTCCACGCCGGCGAGGCGATCGCCACCTTTTACCAGTGCGGCGAGGCCTATCGGCTGGATCCGCTGACCCTGGAGACGCTGGGGCCGGCGCCGTGGGCGCCGCTGGACGGGGTGTCGGCCCACGCCAAGGTCGACCCGGCGACCGGCGAGCTTCTGTTCTTCAACTACTCCAAGCACGCGCCTTACATGCATTACGGCGTGGTCGACGCCTCGGGGCGGCGGACGGTCTACCAGCCCGTGCCGCTGCCGGGGCCGCGACTGCCGCACGACATGGCGTTCAGCCAGAACTGGGCGATCCTCAACGACCTGCCGGTGTTCTGGGACGCAGGCCTGCTGGAGCGCGACATCCACGCGGTGCGCCTGCACAAGGGCCTGCCGTCGCGCTTCGCCCTGGTGCCGCGCAAGGGCGGCGAACCGCGCTGGTTCGAGGCCGCGCCGACCTATGTGCTGCACTTCCTCAACGCCTACGAGGAGGGCGACGAGGTGGTGGTCGACGGCTATTTCCAGGAGAATCCGACGCCTCGCCCCCTGGCCGGCGCGCCCGAGCAGTACGCCCACCTGATGGCCTATCTGGACGAACACAGCTTCCGGCCCAAGCTGCATCGCTGGCGGTTCAACCTGGCGACGGGGCAGACGGTCGAGCAGCGGCTGGACGACCGGGTGCTGGAGTTCGGCATGTTCAACCAGGCCTTTGCCGGCAAGCCCTATCGCTATGCCTACTCGACGACGGCCAGGCCCGGCTGGTTCCTGTTCGACGGCTTCGTCAAGCACGACCTCGTCACCGGCGAGAGCTGGAGCCTGAAGCTGCCGCAGGGCCGCTACGCCAGCGAGGCGCCGTTCGCGCCCCGGACGGGGGCGATCGCCGAGGACGACGGCTGGCTGGTCAGCTTCATCATCGACGAGAACACCGGCGCGTCGGAGTGCCTGGTGGTGGACGCGCGGACGATGGAGCCGGCCTGCCGCATCGCGCTGCCGCACAAGATCAGCAGCGGCACGCACAGCGTCTGGGCGGGGCGGGCGGAGCTGAAACCTCTCCCATAGGGAGGGGGAGGGCGCTCCTTTGACCCTTCTCCCAGAGGGAGAAGGAGGGGCCCGCGCCGCAGGCGTGGGAGGATGAGGGGGTAGGAGGTCGGCCGGCGTGCCGGTGCGATCTCGGGCAAGGCGGCCAGGGTTCCTAACCCCTCACCCTCCCATGGCTTCGCCATGGGCCCCTCCCTCTCCCTATGGGAGAGGGTTTGTTTTGGGAAACCACGGCACGAAGCCCGAGGTGCGCGCCACATAGGCCGCGTAGTCGGGGCGGGTCTTCTTCAGGCGGCCTTCGGTGGTGGGCACGCCGCTCCAGCGGATCAGGGTGAAGGTCAGAAGGGCCGGGCCGATCATCGACAGCGGCCCCCACGGCAAGGCCTCGGCGGCGATCAGGAAGAGGCCCCACCAGGTGCAGGCGTCGCCGAAATAGTTGGGGTGGCGAGTGTAGCGCCACAGGCCCTTGTCCATCACCTTGCCGGCGTTGGCCGGATCGGCCTTGAAGGCGACGAGCTGGGCGTCGCCGACGGTCTCGAAGAGGATGCCGAGCACCGCCAGGGCCGCGCCCGCGGCGGCCAGCGGGCCGAGCGGACCGGGCGCCTGGCCCAGCTGCACCGGCAGGGCGACGACGAACTGCATGACGTACTGCAGGGAAAAGACCAGCAGCAGCGAGGTCTTGGCGAAGCTCCAGCCGCGTTCCTTCTCGGCATGGGCCAGCATGGCGACGTAGCGGCGGTCGGCGCCGTGCTTGCGCCAGCGCCACAACAGGTAGCCGCCCAGGCGCAGGGCCCAGACGGTGCCGATCGTCGTCAGCAGCATGCCGCGCGGCGTGGGCAGGCCCTGCAGGAAGGCGGTCCAGGCGATCAGCCCCATGCCCAGCCCCCACCAGGCGTCGATGAAGCTGACGTCGCGGATCCGCAAGCTGACCAGCCACAGCGCCAGGAAGGCGGCGGCCGAGACGGCGGCGTCGACCAGCAGGATTTGCAGCATGTCAGGTTCCGATCACCAGGCTGACCGTTGTGGTGGTCGAGCCGCCGATGTTGAGGGTCTGGACGGTGCGGGCGTCGCCGACCTGATAGTCGCCGGCCGTTCCCGTCGTCTGCTTGAAGGCGTCGAGCGCCATGCGCACTCCCGTCGCGCCGACCGGATGACCGGCGCCGATCAGGCCGCCGGACGGATTGATCGGCAGCTTGCCGTCGACGCTGGTGTCGCCGGCCTCGATCGCCTTCCAGGCCTGGCCCGGCGCGGTCAGGCCCAGATGGTCGATGGCCATGTACTGGGTGATGGCGAAGCAGTCGTGGGTCTCGATGGCGTGGATCTCCGACAGGTGGGCGATCCCGGCCCGGGCGCGGGCGTCCTCGACGGCGCGGCGCACCTGCGGGAAGACGTGTCCCCCCTCTGGGCCGCCCTCACGGCTCGCCGCCAGCTTGCGGTCGAGGGGGATGGGGGCCGAGCGGTGGCCCCAGCCCTTGATGCGCGGCAGGAGTTCGAGCGGGAACCCGCGGGCGTCGGCATAGGCCTTGGCGCGCTCGGGCGAGGCCAGGAACAGCACCGCCGTTCCGTCGGTGACCTGGCCGCAGTCCTGCTTGCGGGTGCGGCCCTCGACCACCGGATTGGCGACGTCGTCGGCGGTGAAGGCCTCAGGCGGAAAGCGCCAGTCGCGGGTCTGGGCGTTGGGGTTGCGGCGGGCGTTGGCGAAGTTCTGCTCCGAGATCGCCATCAGGTGTTCGTAGCGCAGGCCGAAGCGCTGGTCGTAGACCTCGGCCAGATCGGAGAAGGCCGCGGGCCACAGGAAGCGGGCGTCCTGGAACTCGTGGCCGGTCCAGGCGGCGGCGCCCAGGTTGGCGGCGGCCTGCTGGCCGGGGACGTTGCGCATCTGCTCGATGCCGACGACGCAGGCGAGACCGTAGCGGCCGGCTTCAATCTCGGCGGCGGCGGCCAGGATGGCGACGCTGCCCGAAGCGCAGGCGGCCTCGTGGCGCATGGTCGGCAGGCCGTCGAGGTCGGGGTGGACGAGGCCGAAGAAGCCGCCCAGCAGGCCCTGGCCCGCGAACAGCTCGCCGGCGAAGTTGCCGACGTGGCCGGTCTCGATGTCGGAAGGGGCGAGGCCGGTGGCCGCAAGTCCCTGCGCCACCGCCTCGCCAAACGCGTCGGCCAGGCCCCAGCCCCGGCGCGACCAGTTCGCGGAGAAGTCGCTCTGCCATCCCCCCAGGATGTAGACCATGGCTGCCTCCGCGCCGGCGAGATTACCCGTCCCCGCTCTTGTTAGTCTCGTTATAAAAGTTACGGAAGGGCGAGGCAATCGGCCAAGATTGACAGGCGGCCGCGAACGCTCGCACCAAGGGGAAGATGTCGCCCGAAAACCACAGTTTCCGCATGGTGCGCGCCAGTTCGGCGGCGCGGGCGCTCAACCTGATCGGCGATCGCTGGACGCTGCTGGTGTTGTACGCGGCGTTCCGCGGCGTCAGCCGATTCGACGGCTTCGTGGCGCATACCGGCATGGCCCGCTCGCTGCTGACCGACCGGCTGGGCCGGCTGGAAGGCGCGGGGCTCCTGGCGCGGCGGCCCTATCAGGAGCGACCCGTGCGGCACGGCTATCACCTGACCGCCAAGGGGCTGGACCTGTTCGATGCGGCGCTGATGATCTTGCGCTGGGACCAGAAGCGCAGCGCTGCGCCTGCCGACGCGCCGGGCGATCCGGCCCATCGCGTCATGCACCGCACCTGCGGCTGCGAACTGGTGGCGCAGCTGGCCTGCAAGGCCTGCGGGCAGGCGGTGACCGCGCGCAACACGACCGTCGCGCCGGGCCCGGGGGCGGGGCTGGATCCCGCGCCGGGACCACGCGCCCAGCGACGTTCGATCGTCGAGAGCGAGGGCGGGATCCCGCCGGTGGCCGAGCGGGCCATCGCCGTGCTGGGCGACCGCTGGACCTCGCATCTGGTCGCCGCCAGCTTCTACGGCCTGCGCCGGTTCGCCGACCTGCAGTCCGAACTGGGCGCGGCCAGCAACATCCTGTCGGATCGCCTGGCGCGGCTGGTCAGCCTGGGGGTGCTGGACCGCGTGCGCTACCAGGAGCGGCCCGAGCGCTGGGAATACCGGCTGACCGACGAGGGGCGGGAGCTGTTCCCGCTGATCGTGGCGCTGATGGCCTGGGGCGACCGTTGGCTGGCGGGGCCGGAAGGGCCGCCGGAGGTGCTGACCCACACGCCGTGCGGCCAGCGGCTGGAATCGGAGGTGCGCTGCGCGGCCTGCGGCGGAGTGGTCGGCCCGGAGACGACGGTGCTGGCTTAGAGGCCGGCGCGGGGCCCCTCAGTCGCTTCGCGACAGCTCCCCAGAGGGGGAGCATCTGGATTTAGATCCTCCCCCTCTGGGGGAGGTGGCCCAGAGGGCCGGAGGGGGTCTTCTCCGGCCCTCTTCGATTACAGCCGATCGACCGGCGAGGCCGCAGCCCCCGGGGCTTCGCGCGGGGTGGTCAGGCGCGAGAGCTTGGGGGTGATCCAGCGCTCGAAGTCGTCGATGACCTCGTAGACCACCGGCACCAGCACCAGCGACAGGATGGTCGAGGTGATCAGGCCGCCGATCACGGCCACGGCCATGGGCTGGCGGAACTCCGAGCCTTGGCCAAGGCCCAGGGCGGTGGGCAGCATGCCGGCCATCATGGCCAGGGTGGTCATGACGATCGGGCGGGCGCGTTCGTGGCAGGCGTCGATCAGGGCCTCGCGCTGGGTCATGCCGGCGCGCTCCTGCTCGATGGCGTACTCGACCAGGAGGATCGAGTTCTTGGCCGCCAGGCCCATCAGCATCAGGAAGCCGATAAGCGACGGCATCGACAGCGGCTGGCCGCAGACCACCAGCGCCACCAGGGCGCCGCTGATCGCCAGCGGCAGGGCCGAGATGATGGTGATCGGCTTGAAGAAGCTGCGGAACAGCAGGACGAGCACGCCGAACACCAGGCCGATCGCCGACAGGATGGCGACGGCGAATCCGCTGAACAGCTCGGTGAACGCCTCCTGGTCGCCGGCCGAGGCCGGGGTGACGCCGGCGGGCATCTTCTTCATCGACGGCAGTTCGTTGATCTCGGCCAGGGCCTGACCCAGCTGGGCGCCGCCGTTGAGGTCGCCCTCGATGGTCAGCTGCCGCTTGCGGCCGAAGCGGTCGATCTTGGCCGGACCGGCCTGGAAGTCGATGTCGGCGACGCTGTCGAGGCGGGTGACGCCGCCGCTGGCGGTGGGCACCTGCAGGGCGCCGATCGCCGCCAGGTCCGAGCGCGCGCCGTCGGGCAGGCGGATGCGGATCGGGATGCGGCGCTCGCCCTGGGTCATCTTGGCGACGTTGGCGTCGATGTCGCCCACCGTGGCCACGCGGGCGATGGCGGCGATGTCGGCGACGCTGACGCCCAGGCGGGCGGCCTCGTCGGCGCGCGGCCGGATGACGATCTCCGGGCCGCTGGGCGGCGAGGAGGGACGCGGGTCGGCCACGGTCTTCAGCGAACGCATCTCGCGCTCGATCTGCAGCGCGGCCTTGTCCAGGGCCTCGCCGTCCTCGGAGGTGAGGATGTTCTGGATGTCGGCCGAGCCCCAGTCGCTCTGCAGGTTGACGCGGGCGTCGGGGATGTCGCGCAGGCCGGCGCGGATCTCCTGCTTGATCTCGGTGACGGTCAGCTTGCGGTCGCCCTTGAGGACCACGGTGACGGTGCCGTCGCGGACGTCGGCGCCGCTCTGGCCGCCGAAGCCGCTGGCGATGTTGGAGCCGACCTGGACGAAGACGTGCTCGGTCTCGGGGCGGGCCTTGAACATCTTGGTCACGGCCTGGACGGTGCGGTCCATGTCGGTGACGGTCGCGCCGGGCGGGCCTTGCAGCTTGATGTAGTAGTAGTTGGCGTTGCCGGGCGGCTGGAAGCCGACCGCCAGCACGCCGATCGAGGCCAGGAAGCCGGCACCGACCAGCGAGCCGACGGTCAGGGCGCCGCCGAGGATGAAGCTGATGATCCGGTGGTCCAGCGCCCAGTCGAGGCTCTTGCGGTAGAAGCCCTCGAACGGCTTGCGCGGGTGCGGGTCCTTCGACGGCTTGAGGAAGTAGGCGGCCAGCAGCGGCGTCAGCAGGCGAGCCACGACCAGCGAGAACAGCACCGAGACCGCGACGGTCAGGCCGAATTCCTTGAAGAACTGGCCGGGGATGCCGGGCATGTACGACACCGGCACGAACACCGCGACGATGGTGAAGGTGGTGGCCACGACCGCCAGGCCGATGGCGTCGGCGCCTTCCATGGCCGCCTGGTAGGGCCTCTCGCCCTTGGAGACCCGTTTCTCGATATTCTCGATCTCGACGATGGCGTCGTCGACCAGGATGCCGATGACCAGGGTCAGGGCCAGCAGGGTGACGACGTTCAGCGAGAAGCCGACCATGGCCATGAAGGCGAAGGTCGGGATCAGCGACACCGGCATGGCGATGGCGGTGATCAGGGTGGCGCGCCATTCGCGCAGGAACAGGAACACCACCAGCGAGGCCAGCAGCATGCCTTCCAGCAGGGTGTGCTCGGTGGCCTTGAAGCTGGCGCGGGTCTCGTCGACCGTCGAGTAGATCTTGGTGAAGGCGACGCCGGCGCTCTTCTGCTCAAGGGCCAGCACGGCCGCCTTCACGCGGTCCTCGACCTGCACGTCGCTGGACTCGCGGGTCTTCATCACCTGGAAGGCCACGACCGGCTTGCCGTCGAGGCGGGCGAAGCCGCGCTCCTCGCCGGCGCCCTGGCCGACATCGGCCACGTCGGTCAGCTTCACGTAGCGCGAGCCGACCGGGATGGTGATCTGCTTGAGCTGGTCCAGCGTGTTGGCCGCGCCCAGCACCCGCAGGGTCTGCTCGCGGCCGCCGACCGTGGCCCGGCCGCCGGGCGCGTCGAGGCTGAAATTGGCCAGGGCCTGGTTCAGCTGCGGCGCCGTCACCCCGAAGGCGGCCATGCGGGCCGGGTCGATGATGACGTTGATCTCGCGCTCGGCGCCGCCGACGCGGGCCACCTGGGCCACGCCCTTTTCGCCCTGCAGGGCGCGGGTGACGGTGTCGTCGACGAACCAGGACAGTTCGGCCGTGCTCATCGCCGGGGCCGAGACGGCGTAGGTGATGATCGGGGCGCTGTCGATCTCGAGCCGCTGGACAATCGGCTCGTCGATCTCCTTGGGCAGGCTGGCGCGGGCCTGGTCGACCTTGGAGCGCACCTCGTCGGTGACCTTCTGCAGGTCTTCGCCGAGCTCGAATTCGATGGTGGTGGTCGAGGCGCCCTGGGTGACGGACGAGCGGATGGTCTTGATGTTGGAGATGCCCGAGACCGCGTCCTCGATGGGGCGGGTGACCTGGGTCTCAAGCTCGCCGGGCGCCGCGCCGCTCTGGGTGACCGAGACGGTCACGGCCGGAAAGGTGACGTTCGGGAACTGCTTGACCGGCAGCGACAGGTAGGCCCCGACGCCGGCGATGATCAGGGCGATGAACAGGACCGCGACCGGGATCGGGTTCCTGATCGACCAGGCTGAGATGCGAAGCTCGGACATCAGTTGGCGGCCTTCTGGGCGGCCTGGACGGGCTGGGGCTTCACCAGGTCGCCGTCGCCGGCGAAGGCGGCCGAGCCGATGATCACGCGCGTGCCGGGGGCGGGGCCCTGCACCAGTTCGACCCAGCCGCCGCCGCGGCGGCCGGTGCGCACGGGAACCTGCTTGGCGCGGTTGTTCGCATCGACGGTGACCACAGACAGGCCCGAGGCGTCGTAGCGGATCGCGCTTTCCGGCACGGCGGTGACCGCCTGGCCCGAGGCGCCGAAGGTCGCCTTGCCGAAGCCGCCGGCCCGCAGGTCCTCGCGCACCGGCAGGCGGATGCGGACCTTGCCAAGGCGGGTGTCGGCGTTGACGCGCGGGCTGACCAGGCGGATGGCGCCGGAGACCTGCTGGCCGCCGGGCAGGGTGACGGTGGCCGGCTGGCCCACCGACAGACCGGCCAGGTCCTGCTCGTTGACGTCGGCTTCCAGCTCGACGAGGCCGTCGCGGACGATGCGGAACCACGGCGTCGTGCCGCCGCCGGAGATCTCGCCCGGCTTGACGCCGCGCTCGATTACCCGGCCGCCGACCGGGGCGACGATGGTCATGCGGCTCTGGCGGGTCTTCAGCTCGTTCAGCGAGGCGGCCTGGGCCTTGGCGGTGTAGCGGCGGCTCTCGATCTGTTCCTGGCTGAGCACGCCCTGGCCGTCGAGGCCGGAGACGCGGGCGGCCTCGGCCTGGGCCTGGGCGGCGACGGCGGCCTGCTGGTCGATCTGGGCGCGCAGCAGGGTGGCGTCCAGCTGCACCAGCGGCTGGCCGGCGCGGACGTAGTCGCCCTCGTCGGCGTAGATGCGGGCGACGCGATAGCCCGACAGTTCCGAGCCGACCACGGCCTCGTCACGGGCCAGCAGCACGCCGGAGGCCTCGATGCCGCCGCCCAGCGGGCGGGTCTCGATCTGGCCGACGCTGACGGCGCGGGCCTGGCTGGCGGGGGCGGCCTTTTCCTTTTCCTTGCCGCCGCAGGCGGTCAGGGCCAGGGCGGACGCGGTCAGCAGGGCGAGCGCGCGGGCGGAAGTCATCGTCATGGCTTGGGTTCTCATCGCGAGGCGCGTTCGGAAGCGGTTTCGGCGGGCTGGCTGGCGGCCCGTGGAGGCAGGGGCGCGGGCGTGTCCGGAGACCAGCCGCCGCCCAGCGCCTTGTAGGTCTGCACCGCACGCAGCAGGGCCTGGGTCTGGGCGCTGGTCAGGGCGGTGCGGGCGGTGCGCCAGCTCTGCTCGTTCTGCAGGTTGGTGGTCTGGTCGGTGAGGCCGGCGGCATAGCCCTTGCGGCTGGCGGCGTAGGCGTTGGCCGCGCGGGCCTCGCCGGCCTTCAGCAGAGTGACGCGGCGCTGGTCGGACGCCAGCTGGGCCATGGCGTTCTCGACCTCGCCATAGGCGGTCTGCACCGACTTCTCGTAGGCGACGGCGGCCTGTTCGGTGCGGGCGTCCTGGGCGTCGATCTCGGCCAGCAACTGGGGAATGTTGAGCAGCGGGATCGAGACGTTGCCGCCCAGCGTCCAGGTTCCGGTGGTGGTCGAGACCGTGCCGCCCCCGGCGCCGCCCTGGCCGAAGTTGAAGGCGGGCGAGACGCTCTTGGCCCAGCCGACGCCGGGCGTCAGGGTGAAGGTCGGGAACAGGGCCTTCTGGTTGACCTTGAGGTTGCCGGCCGCCGAGGCGAGGCGCGCCTGGGCCTCGCGCACGTCGGGACGGCGGGCCAGTAGTTCGCCGGGCACGGCCGCGGGGATCGCCGGCGGCTGCGCCAGGGCGGCGTCGACGGTGAGGCTGGCCAGCGGGTCGATCCCGCGCCCGACCAGGATCAGCAGGCTGCGGCGGGCGGCCTGCAGCTGGCCTTCCAGGTCGGCCGCCTGCGCTTCCGACTGGGCGAGGGTGGCGGCGGCGCTGTCGGCCTCCGACCCGGCCGACAGGCCGCGGCGGGCCTTCTCGGCGGCGAGGTCGAGCAGGCCCTGGCTGATGCGGGCGCTCTGGCGGGCGTCTTCCAGCTGCACGGCCAGGCCCTTGGCCTCGAAATACGACTGGGCGACGTTGGCGGCCAGCGCGGCGCGGGCGCCCTCATAGGCGAAGCGGGCGGCGGCCAGGTCGTTGTTCACGACCTGCAGGCCGGCCTTGCGGCGGCCCAGATAGTCGAGCTCCCACGAGACGTCGAAGCCGGCGCTGTAGTTGTCGGTGTCGCCGCCCAGCGTGAAGCCCTGGCCGCTCTGGTCGAGGATGTCGGTGTGCTGGCGGCTGGCCGCGCCCTTGATCTGGCCCGACGGGATGAACAGCTGGCGGATCTGGCCCTTGCGGACGGCTCGGGCCTCTTCCAGCACGGCCGCGGCGCTGCGGGCGTCGGGGCTCTTTTCCAGCGCCGTGGCGATCAGGCCGTTCAGCTGCGGATCGTTGAACTGCGTCCACCACTGGTCGAGGGCGGCGGTGGGCAGGGACGCTCCGGCCGGGGCCTCGAAGGCGGCGGGCAGGCGGGTGTCGGGCGTGCGGGGCGCGGTGGCGTTGCAGCCGACCAGGGCCAGGGCGGCCAGGCCCGCGCCGCCGAGCGCGATCAGGCGCGCGGCCGGGCGTCGGCGATCGGCGGTCGCGTCGAAACTCATCAAGAACCTACCCCACTTCCGGACGACCGCCCCATAACGGACGAACTGGACCGTCGTTCGCTCAATTAGGGCGACTACCCACAAGAAAAAAGCCCGTCTCGCCAAGACGTAAGCGGATTCTCCCATGGTTGCGGTCACTACGTAGGACGGCCGCCTCTTTGCTCGCACGGCGACCACCCAAATCTGTCAGCAGCCTGGCAGCCGGACGCGACGGTTTTTCGATCCTGGTCGAAGGGCGCTTTCATTGCCACGCCGTTACGGGCGGTTGACGTTTTCGAAAAACATACTCAATCATCGAAACATTCGTTCGACTCTTGCCGGCGAGGCGGCTCGCCCAGAGGTCGAGCAGTTGAAAAGCTTTGCGTACAAAGTATCCGGCGAGAGGGGGATCCCAAGGTTGTCGGCATTCATGTTCGCATCTTCCAAATTCGAAAAGCGTGACCATGGCGCGGCGGGCGGCCGTGCGTCGTCGTCGCGCGCGGAGGATTTCGCCGAGACCTGAGAGAGATCCGTCCTCGCCCAAGCGCTCCGAAAAAGAAGAGACAGACCGGGAGAGGGAAGAATGACCAGGAAGACCTATCTGCGCGCGGGCTCGGCCTGCGCGCTGGCGGCGGCGCTCGCCGCGACGGCGGGGGCGGCCAGCGCTCAGGACAGCACGCAGGTCGAGGAGGTGGTGGTCACCGGCTCCTTCATCCGCGGCACGCCCGAGGACGCGGCCCTGCCGGTCGACGTGATCGGGGCCGAGGAACTGCAGAAGCGCGGCTCGCCCTCGACGGTGGAGCTGATCAAGTCGCTGTCGGTGTCGAGCGGGGTGCTGGGCGACACCAACCAGTTCGACAGCCGTGCCCAGGGCTCGGAGGGCTCGGGCTCGGTGAACCTGCGGGGGCTGGGTTCGCAGCGCACCCTGGTGCTGCTGAACGGCCGGCGGCTGGCGATCAACCCGCTGGCCTCAGCCGGGGCCGGCATCGTCGACACCAACATCATTCCCGCGGCCGCCATCGGCCGGCTGGAGGTGCTGAAGGACGGGGCCGCGGCGACCTACGGCTCGGACGCCATCGCCGGCGTGGTCAACTTCATCACCAAGAAGAACGTCGACGGGCTGGAGGTCGGGGCCGACTACCGCGCCATCGACGGCTCGGACGGCGACTACGGCCTGAACCTGACCTACGGCAAGCGGTGGGATCATGGCGATATGCTGGTCAGCGTGGGCTGGCAGCATCGCTCCAAACTCAGCGTCGCCGAACGCGACTGGGCCAACCAGCCCTACCTGTCCAATCCCGAGGCGGGGTGGTCGGCGGCGGGCAGCCCGTCGAGCTTCATCCCGGTGGCCAGCACCACCAGCGGCATGCGGGACCCGGCGTGCGCGGGGCTGGGCGGCTATCCCGGCTTTAGCGGCCTGACGCCGGTCTGCTACTGGCACTACACGCCGTTCGACAACCTGGTGGAAAAGTCCAACGCCGTGCAGGTCTACGGCGAGATCAACGCTCAACTGAACGAGACCACCAAGTTCCACGTCGAGGCGCTGTACGCCCACACCGACGTGCCCGACTGGAACACCTCGCCGTCCTATGCGGCGCTGGCCGTGCCGACCGCCGAGGTGGCGCCGATCCCGCAGCTGGCCGGGCGCTATTTCGTGCCGGCGACCAATCCGGGCCTGGCCGCCTTCATCGCCGGCAATCCGACGGTGGTGCTGACCAACCTGGGCACCGGGGCCCAGACCACCGTGCCCGGCGCGATCTTCGCCGGCGGCGCGCTGAACGTCGCCAACCGGCCGTTCGGGATCGGCGGCAACCCGGCCTTCGGCTACGGCCCGTCGATCGGCTCGCGCTCGTTCGACGCCTACCGCGTCTCGGCCGACCTGAAGGGCGAGTTCGGCAACGGGATCGGCTGGGAGGCGGCGGTGACCTACTCGCAGGAGGTGGGCATCCGCACGGGCTACGACACGCTGGTCAACCGCTACGCCCTGGCGCTGCGCGGACTGGGCGGGCCCAACTGCGACACCAATCCCTCGACCCCCGGCATCCAGGGCACGCCCGGCGTCGGCGGCTGCCTGTACTTCAACCCGTTCGCCAGCGCCCTGCCCAGCAACGCCATCACCGGCGTGGCCAATCCCGGCTACGTCTCCACCCTGGCCAACAGCAAGGAGCTGACCGACTGGTTCTTCCAGAAGCTGTCGACCAAGCAGACCTCGCGGCTGTTCGTGGCCGAGGCGGTGCTGAACGGCAAGACGGCCATCACCCTGCCGGGCGGCGACATCGCCTGGGCGGCCGGGGTGCAGTACCGCCGCAGCTATTTCACCGCGACCTACAACGACATCTCCAACGCCCTGATCAATCCGTGCGTCAACACGCCCGACTTCGGGGTGACCACCTGCACCGGCTCGGCGCGGAACGGGCCGTTCATGTTCCTGGGCGTGGGCACGCCGTCCGACAATCAGAGCGACGTCGTGGCCGGCTTCGGCGAGCTCAGCCTGCCGATCACCGAAACGGTGCAGGCCCAGCTGGCGGCGCGCTACGAGGACTATGGCGGGGCGGTGGGCTCGACCTTCAATCCCAAGGCCTCGGTCCGCTGGCAGGCCCTGCCGTGGATGGCGGTGCGGGCCTCGGCGGGCTCGACCTTCCGCGGGCCGCCCGATCCCCTGACCACCACGACCTCGGTGACCTCGCTGCAGGGCATTCTGGGCGTCTTCCGGGCGGTCGACATCTTCGGCAATCCGAACCTGAAGCCCGAGAAGGCCAACACCTACAACGTGGGCCTGCTGTTCAAGGCCGGCGCCTTCAAGGCCAGCGTCGACTACTTCCGGTTCGACTTCAAAAACCCGATCGTGGCCGAGCCGGTGGCCGGCATCACCAACGCGATCTATCCGAACGGGGTGGCCGGGGCCAACAACTGCGCCGACCCGGCCTATGCCGCGCTGGTGGCGCGCTTCACCTTCAACGGCGCCTGCGGCTCGCCGGCCAACATCGCGCGGCTGAAGACCTTCTACATCAACGGCGCGCCGGTGGAGAACTCGGGCTTCGACTTCTCGGCCGACTACACCTTCACCGGCGTGCTGGGCGGAGACCTGGCCGTCGGCGGCACGGCCACCTGGGTGCAGAAGTACGAGGTCGGCGCGACCACGGTCGAGGGCGTCGTGGTCGAGAAGGCCTTCGACGCGGTGGGCCTGCTGAACTACCAGACCACCGTCGTGCCGATCCCGGAATGGAAGGGCGACATGTTCGCCGAGTGGAGCCGGGGCGTCCACAATCTGCGCCTGACCGTGCACTACATCGGCAAGTACGACGACCAGCGCACCGCGCCGTTCGCGACCGGGGCCTACAAGGACACCACGGGCGCGGCCGTGACGGTGTCGAAGGGCAAGACCATCGACGCCCAGGTGCTGACCGACCTGGCCTATCGCATCCAGCTGCCGCGCGAGACGACGGCGACGGTGGCGATCACCAACCTGTTCGACCAGGACCCGTCCTACGCCCGGCTCGACCTGGGCTACGACCCGTTCACCGGCGACCCGCTGGGCCGGACCTACAAGTTCAGCCTGCGCAAGAAGTTCTAGGGATCCCCGCCTCGGGGAACTGGCGGCCGGCCATCCTCCTGCCGGTCGTTCTGGGCCGGAGCCCGCTTGGCCGCCCTCCGCGCCAGGCAGGCTTCGGCCTTTCTGTTGGCGGCTCTTCGTGACCCGAAATTCTTCGTCATCCCGGCCGCAGCGTAGCGGAGAGCCGGGACCCAGGGGCCGGTGCATTGCGGTCGCCCCTGGGTCCCGGGTCTACAGTTCGCTCCGCGAACTTCCGCCCGGGATGACGAGATGAGATGAGCGATTGGGAGTGGGGGCTTCGGCCGGCTCAGATCTGGGCCACGGCCCGGCGCACGGCTTCGGCCAGGTCGTCGAGGTCGGCGATGTCGAGGTCGGCGGCGAAGGGCAGGCCCAGCATCTTGCCGGCCAGGTGGTCGACGACCGGCACGACGTCGGCCTGAACGTCGGGATCGCGCACGCCGACGCAGGTGACGAAGCGGCCCTCGACGGCCAGCAGGGCGGCGACGGCCGGGGCGCCGCCTTCGGCGACGCTGACCACGCAGGCGCTGGACACCCACGACAGGCCCCAGCCGGGCTGGAAGGCGACGGGCGAGCCCAGCAGCAGCATGCGCAGGCGCTGAGCGTTGGTGGCCAGCTGCTGGCGCTTGAGGGTCCAGCCGTCGAGGCCGTCGTCGCCCTCGAAGGCGGGGGCCGAGAGGCGGCCGATCAGCTCGGCGTCCTCGGCGGCGACGAACACGCCGCTTCCACCCGGCAGGCCGACGACCACGGGAACCGGGGCGTCCATGATCACGTCGAAGCCGAAGGCGGCGTCGACCACGATCGGCAGGCCGGTCTCGGCCTGGAAGGCGGCCAGGGCCAGCAGGTCGGGGGCGCGACCGAAGGCGCAGGTGGTGACGATGGCCTCCAGCGGGCAGGGCGCCTCGGCCAGGCGCTCGCGCAGGTGGGCGGTGTCGACCATCCAAGTGAAGGGATCGACGTCGACCAGCCACGGCGTCAGGCCGGCGGCGGCGACGCCTTCCAGGGTCTCGCGGCCGGCCAGGGCCGAGACGATGCAGACGCCGCCGGGGCGCGCGCCCTGGGCGGCCAGGAGATCGGCGGTGGCGGCGGCGCGGTCGGCGCAGGCGCGCACAGCGGTGGTGCGGGAGAAGCGCTGGGCCAGGCGGCCGTTCAGGTCGTCGCAGGCCGGGCCGCCGAAGGCTTTGGCCAGGGCGTCGAAGTCGAGCGGCGCCGCAGAGGCGGGAGCGGACTTCGGCTGCGACGCCAGGACGGCGGCTGAAAGGCTGGACATGCGAGACGCTTCCGCAACGAACCGGCGCCGACAACCCCGACAGCGCCTTTATGGTTAATCGAACGTATCGAGTGACTCGGCCTGTCCAGATGCGGCGCGCCGTCGCGGCGGAGATTGCGGTTTTTCCGGGATTTGCGGGGGATCGTCTCCCAATCCGCCCGTCATTCCCGCCCTTGTGGCGGGAAGCCCTGGTTCCGTTCGCACGGGCAATGCAAGCGGACCGCTGGCGGTCCGCCCCTCCTGCTCTTGCGGCTGACAGAGGGTTTCCCGCCACAAGGGCGGGAATGACGGGAAGAAAGGGGCGAGAGGGCGCGCTTACCCCTTCGCCGTCCACCCGTCCCGCAGGTCGCGCTTGAGCACCTTGCCGATGTGGCTGCGGGGCAGGGCGTCGACGAGGACGAGGTCGGAAAGGCGCTGGGTCTTGCCCAGGCGTTCGTTGGCGAAGGCGCGGACGGTCTCGGCGCTGGCCGCGGCGCCGGGCTTGAGGGCGACGAAGGCGACCGGGGTCTCGCCCCAGTCCTGCGACGGAACGCCGACCACGGCGGCCTCAAGCACGTCGGGGTGGGCGGCGACCACGGCCTCCAGGTCGCTGGGATAGATGTTGAAGCCGCCGCTGATGATCATGTCCTTCTTGCGGTCCATCAGCGTCAGGAAGCCCTCGGCGTCGAAGCGGCCGACATCGCCGGTGCGCACGAAGCGGCGGCCGTCGGGGCTGGTCCAGATGGCGTCGGCCGTCTTGCCCGGCTGGCCGTGGTAGCCGCTCATGGTGGCGGGCGAGCAGCCGACGATCTCGCCGATCTCGCCGGTCGGGACCTCGACGCCGTCCTCGTCGATCAGGCGGATGTCGTGGCCGGGGGCGGGCTGGCCCACCGTATGCAGCTTGTCGGGGTGTTCGTGGGCCATGAGGATGCAGGTGCCGCCGCCCTCGGTCATGCCGAAGTACTCGACCAGACCGCCGGGCCAGCGCTTGAGGACCTCGGCCTTCAGTTCGGGCGCGAAGGGCGCGCTGGTGCAGAACTTCAGGCGGGTGGTCGACAGGTCGAAGGCGTCGAAATCGGGGTGCGCCAGTAGGCGGCGGTATTGCACCGGCACCAGCATGGCGTGGGTCATGCGGTGGTCCTGGGCCAGTTGCAGGAAGCGGCCGGCGTCGAACTTCTTCATCAGCACGACGGTTCCGCCGCCCGCCAGGGTGGGGAAGAAGCAGACCAGCGTGGTGTTGGAATAGAGCGGGGTCGACAGCAGGCTGACCGCGTCGGGCCCGTAGCCGACGGCGTCGCCGCGGAAGACGTGCTTCCAGCGCATGCCGTGCGACTGGACGATGCCCTTGGGCGCGCCGGTGGTGCCGCTGGAATAGATGATGTTGAACGGATGCTCGGGGCCGATCTCGACCGGCGCCGACCTCGCGCCTTCGGGGGCTAGCCAGGCCTCGAAAGCCTCGCCGGCGGCCGAGCCGTCCAGCGCGATGGTGCGGGCGGCGACGGGGGCGGGCTTTTGCGCTTCGGCGACGCCGGCGTCGACGAAGAACAGTTTCGCGCCGCAGTCGGCGACCATGCCGGCGATGGCCTGCGGCGTCGATGAAGGGGCCAGCGGCGCGACGGCGACGCCCGCGCGCAGGCCGCCCAGGAACACCGCGGCGTAGGGGATCGACGACAGCGCGCAGACGGCGACCGCTTCGCCTGGCGCCACGCCGTCGCGCTGCAGGGCGGCGGCGACGCGGTCGGCCAGGGCGTCGAAGGCGGCGTAGGTGACCGCTTCGCCGGTTTCCATGATCACGGCCGGGCGGTCGGGCGCCTCGGCGGCCCGCTCGCGCAGGATGTCGCCCATCACGCCGTAGTCGGCGGCGATCATGGAGGGGATGCTGGGCATGGGGACTCCTTGCACTTGGCGGGGCGGCGCAGGCCCCCTCAGTCGCTTCGCGACAGCTCCCCCAGAGGGGGAGCATCTTGCGCCTCAGATCCTCCCCATCTGGGGGAGGTGGCCCGGAGGGCCGGAGGGGGCCGTCGCGCAGCGGCGGCTACGCGTCCTTGAAACCCTTGCCTTCGGCGACCAGGCGTTCCAGCAGGGCCGAGGGCTTGAAGTCGTCGCCGTGCTTTTCTTGGAAGGCCTTCATGCCGGCCAGCACCTTGTCGAGGCCGACGAGTTCGCCCCAGAACATCGGGCCGCCGCGATAGACCGGCCAGCCGTAGCCGTTGATCCAGACGATATCGATGTCCGACGCCCGGATCGCCTTGCCCTCTTCGAGGATCTTCGCGCCCTCGTTGACCATCGGATAGAGGCAGCGCTCCAGGATCTCCTGGTCGCTGATCTGCCGGCGCTGGATCTGGCGCTTCTGGGCGAAGTCGAGGATCACCTTCTCGACCTCGGGCGAGGGCTTGGCGACGCGGTTCTCGTCGTAGTCGTAGAAGCCCTTGCCGTTCTTCTGGCCGCGGCGGTCCATCTCGCACAGCACTTCGCGCACGGTCGAGGAGCTGGTCTTGGCCGGGTCCCAGCCGATGTCGAGGCCGGCGAGATCGCTCATGGCGAACGGGCCCATCGGCAGGCCGAAATCGTAGAGCACGCGATCGACGTCCCAGGGCATGGCCCCTTCGAGGATCAGCTTCTGGGCCTCGCGCTGGCGCTGGGCCAGCATGCGGTTGCCGACGAAGCCGAAGCAGTTGCCGACCAGCACGGCGACCTTGCCGATCTTCTTGCCGATCTGCATCGAGGTGGCGATCACCGACTTGTCGGTCTTCTCGCCGCGCACGATTTCGAGCAGGCGCATGACGTTGGCCGGCGAGAAGAAGTGCAGGCCGATGACGCTTTCCGGGCGCTTGGTGACGGCGGCGATGGCGTCGATGTCGAGATAGGAGGTGTTGGAGGCCAGGATCGCGCCCGGCTTGGCGATGGCGTCCAGCTTGGTGAAGACCTCCTTCTTGATCTCCATCAGCTCGAACACGGCCTCGATGATCAGGTCGCAGTCGGCGAGGTCCTCCAGGTGCATCGAGGGCGTGAGCAGCCCCATGCGCTTTTCGACCTCGTCCTGGGTCAGGCGGCCCTTCTTGGCGGTGTTCTCGTAGTTCTTGCGGATGATCCCGACGCCGCGGTCGAGGTTCTCCTGCTTGGCCTCGATGATCGTCACCGGGATGCCGGCGTTGAGGAAGTTCATCGAGATGCCGCCGCCCATCGTGCCGGCCCCGATGACGCCGACCTTCTTGACGGGGATGACGGGGGTGTCGTCGGGCACGTCGGGGATCTTGGCGGCTTGGCGCTCTGCGAAGAACACGTGGCGCTGGGCGGCCGACTGGCTGCCGGTCATCAGTTCCATGAAGAGCCGGCGCTCTTCCTTCAGGCCTTCGTCGAAGGGCAGGTTCACCGCCGCCTCGATGCACTTGATGTTGTTCTCGGGGGCCAGGAAGCCGCGGAACTTGCGGGCGTTGGCTTTCCGGAACTCAGCGAAGATCTCGGGCATGCCGCGGGCGGCCTCGACCTTGTCCGACAGGTCGCGGACCTTCTTCAGCGGCTTGCCTTCGGCCAGCGCGACGCGGGCGAAGGCGATGGCTCCGTCGCGCAGGGCGCCTTCCTCGACCAGGCTGTCGAACAGCCCCATGGCCAGCGCCGCCTTGGCCGGCACGTGCTGGCCGCTGGTGACCATCTCCAGCGCCTTCTCGACGCCGACGATGCGCGGCAGGCGCTGGGTGCCGCCGGCGCCGGGCAGCAGGCCGATGTTCACTTCGGGCAGGCCGGCCTTCGCCGACGGAACGGCGACGCGGTAGTGCGCGACCAGGGCGACCTCCAGCCCGCCGCCCAGGGCCGTGCCGTGGATCGCGGCGACCACCGGCTTGGGCGAGTTCTCGATCGTGTTCTGCACGTCCTGCAGGGAAGGGCCGGTCATGGCCTTGCCGAACTCGCTGATGTCGGCGCCGGCGATGAAGGTCTTGCCTTCGCAGATCAGCACGATGGCCTGCACGGCCGGATCGGCGATCGCCGCCTCGAAGGCGCTCTTCAGCCCCTCGCGGACCTGGGCCGACAGGGCGTTGACCGGGGGAGAGTTCAGCGTGACGACACCGATGTCGCCTTCCACGGTCAGATCGGTGACGGCGTTGATCGCGGCCATGCGGTTCCACCCTTCTCGGTTCGTTTGAACGCTTGTTTGACTAAAGCCAGCACGATGGCGCGCGAGAGTCCAGAGGGCGCGGCCGGCGCCGCTTTTTCGGGCGCCGCAGGTTGACGTTCAAGGCGTCGTACTGGACATTCGAAGGGTTCAGTTTCGGTCGAGATGGCGCCTGCCGGCGCGGGCCGACGTGACATCGCGTCGGCGCGTAAGCCTTCGGTTCCCAAACACAATCGACCAGACTGGGGAGGGAGTTCGCACCAGGACCGGCCGTCCGCCGCCGCTTGCAGGCGTGCGGAATATTCCAAGACCGATTCCGGCGCGGGCGCGACGCGGTGCATACGACGCGTCGAAACTTAGAGGTGAAGCGCACCTCGGCGCGGGGGCCAGGCTCCCGCGCCGCCTTGTGCGGGCGCGACGTGCGGGCTTGACCCTGGCGCCTCGCGAGCCGATGGAATTGCGATGACCGACACCACGCTCGAAGCCTTCGCCCGCGGCCTGCCCAAGGCCGAACTGCACATGCACATCGAGGGCAGCCTCGAACCGGAACTGATGTTCGCCCTGGCCGAACGCAACGGGATCTCGCTGCCGTACAAGTCGGTGGAGGAGATCCGCGCGGCCTACGCCTTCTCGAACCTGCAGGACTTCCTGGACATCTACTACCAGGGTGCGGGCGTGCTGATCACGCGGGCCGACTTCAAGGACCTGGCGCTGGCCTATTTCGAGCGCCTGGCCGCCGATGGCGGTGTGCACGCCGAGATCTTCTTCGACCCGCAGACCCACACTGAGCGGGGGATCGCCTTCGAGACGGTGATCGACGGCCTGCTGGACGGCATGAAGGAAGCCGAGGAGCGCCTGGGGGTGACCTCCAAGCTGATCCTCTGCTTCCTGCGTCACCTGTCGGAAGAAAGCGCTTTCGAGACCCTTGAGCAGGCCAAGCCGCATCTGGCGAAGATCGCCGGCGTGGGCCTGGACTCTTCGGAGGTCGGCCATCCGCCGGCCAAGTTCGCCCGGGTGTTCAAGGCCGCCCGCGAGCTTGGCCTCAAGATCGTCGCCCACGCGGGCGAGGAGGGGCCGCCGGAATACGTCTGGGAAGCCATCGACCTCGTCGGCGTCGACCGCATCGACCACGGCAACCGGGCGCTGGAAGACGAGGGGCTGACCGCCCGTCTGGTGGCCGACGGCGTGACGCTGACGGTGTGCCCGCTGTCGAACCTGAAGCTCTGCGTGGTGCCCGACCTGACTGCGCACCCGATGCGCAAGATGCTGGACCTGGGCCTCAAGGCCACGGTGAACTCCGACGACCCGGCCTATTTCGGCGGCTACCTGCTCGACAATTACCTGGAGACCGCCAAGGCCGTGGACCTGACGCGCGAGGACTTGGTGGTGCTGGCCAGGAACAGCTTCGAAGGCTCGTTCCTCGACGAGGCCGAAAAGGCGCGGCGGCTGGCGCAGGTGGACGCCTACGTGGCGGGGATCTGAGCACGGCTTGTCGCCCGCCCCGCACTTCGCCAGGTTGAGTGTGGGGCGGGGCATCTTGATGAGACGGGCAATGATCGACTGTGACGCGGGCGGAAACGGGAAGGCGGGCGATCGCGTCGCTTCTGGCGGTCTGAGCCGAGGGGTGTTCGCCATCGCCGTGTTCGCGGTGATGGCGGGATGTAGCGCAAACACGGCCGACGTCACGTCGACCTACGGCGTCTCGTCCTCCAGCCTGGCGGAGAACTGCAAGGTGTTCAGCGCCGTGACCGCGCACGATAACCTGGCCCAGAAAAGGAGCTTCGCCCTCAATGAGGAGACGGCCGAGACCGTCGATCTCTACGAGGAAATCCTGCCTGGCGGTCCGTACTATGCCGAGAGCGTGAAAGACGTGGGCGAGGCCCACAACTTTTCGCGCGAACTCGCCGACGCGGCGATGCGCCACTATCACGTGTCGCGGATCAAGCGGGGTAAGGGCGATGTCGTCGGCGAAAGCGCCGAACTGCTGAAATCGTCGCTCAATCAGACGTCCTATGTCGAGCTGGCGCAAACCGGAAGGTTCTCGCTCGGACCAAGCCCGAACTTCGGGAGCTATCTGCCCGCCGTATGCCGGATGCAGACCATCTGCCGGACCCGGGAAGCCGAGCGCCACCTGATGTCGCCGCGCTGCAAGGCCGAATGGTGATCCGCAGCCGCTGAACGGCCGTTTACCGCGCCATCAGGCCCATCAGCAGAGGCCTTGCGAACAGCCGCGCGGCGTCTTCGCGGGTGACGCCCGGGGCCCAGGCCTGCAGCGAGGCCGCGGCGTTCAGCATCGAGTTGATCATATGGGCGGCGACCAGCGGGTCGACCGCGCGCACCGAGCCGTCGGCGATGCCGTCGGCGATCATGCCGGCGAAGCGGTTGGAGCCGCGGGCGTAGCCGTCGCTCATCTCGTGGCGGATCTCGATCGGCAGGGCGCCCATCGACGAGGCGCGTAAGAGCGGGCCGTGGTCCGACAGCTGGTACTCGACCAGGGCGGCCGTCGCCGCCGACACCGCCGTCCAGCCGTCGCCCGGAAGGGCGCGAGCCGACAGCTGGGCGCGGCGGGTGACCGAGAAGGTGCGCTGGAAGCACTCGACCACCAGGGCGTCCTTGTCCTCGTGGTGGTGGTAGAACGAGCCCTTGGTGACGTTCAGCGCCGCCGAGATGTCCTCGACCGAGGCGCCGCGATAGCCGCGCTGGTTGATCAGGCGGGTGGCGGCCACCAGGAAGGTCTCGCGCCATTCCTGGCCTTCGTCGGAGGCCGGGGTCGGGTCGGGCAGGGCCGGCGGCGTCCAGTCGCGACCGGCGCCGGCGATGCCGCCCACGAGAATGTCGTACATCCGCTCGCGCACCCGCTCGTAGTCGTCGAGGTCGAAGCGGCGCAGCCAGGCGCCGGTCCAGAAGACCTGTTCGAGCAGCAGGTGGGCGCGGGCGTTGCGCTCGGCCTTGTCGAGGTGGGCGAAGGCCTCGCCGTCGAAGAAGCCGCGCACCCGGCGGAAGATGTCGGCGAAGGCCGCCTGCACCGAAGCGCGCATCGGCTCCTTCAGCGCGCGGATCTCGGTGAAGCTGGCCAGCGGCGCGTCTTGTCCCGCGCGCACCCGGCGCGACAGGTCGAGATAGAGGGTCAGGAACTTGCGGATGCGGCCGGCGGCGTCGGGCTCTGAGGCCGCCTCGTCGATCATCGCGTCCAGCCGCTCCAGTCCGCGGATGAAGCAGGCGGCGGCCAGGTCGTCCTTCTTGCGGTAGTAGTAGGTGACGCTGGTGGTGATCAGCCCGACCTTGGCGGCGACGTCGGCCAGGGTCATGCCCTTGACGCCCTGGCGATTGAGCACGGCGGTGGCGGCCGCCAGGATGGCTTCCTTCTTCTGCGCGTAGCGCGCGGTTGCCGCGGTGACGGTCCGGCCGTCGTCCATGATCAGGTCCCCTGCAACGCTGGCCCCCTGCTGTCAGAAGGCCCGGCGTTGGACTCAAGGGTCCAATCTAGGCCTGGAACGAGGCCGCAGAAAGGCCCGGACGTGTTTTCGTCCGTCCAGCGGCTGTCCTGGGGCCGTTCAGTGAGGGCGGCGGGCGGGCAGGGCGTCGACCACGGCGCGGACCAGGGCGGCGGGCGACAGCGGCTTGGCCACCGAGCCGTTCATGCCGGCCTCGGCATAGGCGGCGGTCTGGTGGGCCAGGGCGTTGGCGGTCATGGCCACGATCGGCGCGGCGCCGGCCGGGCCGGGCAGGGCGCGGATGGCGCGCGTCGCCTCGACCCCGTCCATGATCGGCATCTGGATGTCCATGAAGATCAGGTCGTAGCCGCGCGCGGCCGCGACGATGCCGGCCTGGCCGTCCTCGGCCGTCGCCACGCGGGCGCCGAGGGCTTCCAGCATGCGGGTGGCGATCAGGCGGTTGACCGCGTTGTCCTCGACCAGCAGCACCTTGAGCCCGTCGAGCATCGGGGCGTCGGCCTCGTCGCCGGCAGCGGCCGGAGCCTGGGCGGCGGGGGCGAGGACCTCGAGCCAGAAGGTGGAGCCCTGGCCCGGCGTGCTGGAAAAGCCGATGTCGCCGCCCATCAGCTGGGCCAGGCGGCGGGTGATCGACAGGCCAAGGCCCGCCCCGCCGAACCGCCGGGTGGTCGAGCCGTCGGCCTGGCTGAAGCGCTCGAACAGGCTCGCCTGGGCGTCGAGCGGGATGCCGACGCCGGTGTCCTCGACCTCGAAGCGCAGGCGCAGGGCCTTCTCGGCGGGCGCGACGGACAGGCGGGCGGTCACCTGGCCGGCCAGGGTGAACTTCACGGCGTTGCCGATCAGGTTGAACAGCGCCTGGCGCAGGCGGACCGGATCGGCGGCGACGAAGGCCTGGCCCGCCGGCGGGGCCTCGACACGGATGGCCAGGCCCTTGGCCTCGGCCTGGGGCTCCAGCAGGTCGGCGACGCTGCGCAGCAGGGCCGACGGATCCAGCGCCTCGGAAGAGAGCTCCAGCTTGCCGGCCTCGACCTTGGAGAAGTCGATGATGTCGTTGAGCAGCTCCGACAGCATGGCGCCGCAGCCCAGGGCCTCGGCCAGCAGGCGGCGGCCGTCGGCCGACAGCGGCTCGTGCTTGAGGAGGTGCAGGACCCCGAGCACGCCGTTCATCGGGGTGCGGATCTCGTGGCTCATATTGGCCAGGAACTGCGACTTGGCCGCGGTGGCGGCCAGGGCCGCGTCGCGGGCGACCAGCAGCTCGGTGACGTCCTGGCTGATGCCGATGACGTCGAACAGCTCGCCCGCCCCGGCCCGCACGCCGCGCCAGTCGGTGCGCATCCAGCTCCAGCCCTCGCGGGAGGGGTCGGCGTGACGATAGACCAGCTGGGCGTGCTCGCCGGTCTCCTGGGTGCGCAGGAAGGCGCGGGTCATGGCATGGCGGTCGTCGGGATGGATGGCGGTCAGCATCTCCGACACCGTCATCTGCCGCGCGTCGCCCAGCGGGGCGGCCAGGGTCGTGATGTCCTGCTCGAAATAGTAGATCCCCTTGCCGGTCTCGAAGCGCCAGACATAGACGCCGGCGGCGTTGCGCAGCATCTCGTTGGCGCGCTCGGCCTGCTGGCGCTGGAGGCGGCGCAGGCGCTCCTCGGAAAAGTCCTGGAAGACGATCAGCAGCGCGCCGTCGGGCAGGATCTTCGAGCGCGATCGCACCCACAGCCAGCCGCCGCCCTTGCGCGCCAGCCGGTGCTCGGACTGCACCTGGCCCTCGGCCCGCAGCACCCGGCCGGCCTGTTCCAGCACCTCGGTGTCGTGCAGGTGCAGAAAGTCGCGGATCGAGCGGCCCAGCGTCTCGTCGGCGGTCCAGCCGGCGATCGCGCTCCAGGCCGGATTGACCCGCACGATGGCGCGGTCCTGCAGCACCACGAACATGTCGAGGCTGTTCTGGAAAAACCAGTCGGCCGCCGCCCGATCGATGTTCGAGGCCGTCTCGCCCTCGGGACGCTTGCCCATCGCGCTCCCCTCGTCTTCAATCGATCAACGCAGGATGGGGTAAAGGTTGCGTTTCCCGTACCGCCTATTCGATCCGCGATAATAAGGCGAC
Source organism: Caulobacter sp. 602-2 (assembly GCF_011043625.1). Classification (GTDB taxonomy): domain Bacteria; phylum Pseudomonadota; class Alphaproteobacteria; order Caulobacterales; family Caulobacteraceae; genus Caulobacter. The sequence continues at coordinate 164,974 of NZ_JAAKGT010000002.1, read as the reverse complement.
CGTGACTGAAGGTCGCGCCAGTAAAGGGGGATTCCCGTTTGAGCACGCCCGAAGCCGTCGGCCTGTCGTCGCAGCGCCTGAAGCGCATCGATACGTTCCTGCAGGCCAAGTATGTCGAGCCCGGCCTTCTGCCCGGCGCCCAGCTGCAGGTCTGGCGCAGGGGCCAGCTGGCCCATGAGACCGTGCTGGGCCTGGCCGACCGCGAGCGCGGAACGGCGCTGAAGTCCGACACGCTGTACCGCATCTACTCGATGACCAAGCCGATCACCTCGATCGCCTTCATGATGCTGGTCGAGGAGGGCCGCGTCGCCCTCGAGGACCCCGTCCATCGCTTCATCCCGGCCTTCAAGGACCTGGGCGTGTTCGCCGCCGGCAGCCTGGGCATGTTCCAGACCAAGCCGCTGGCCGAGCCGATGCGGATGATCGACCTGTTGCGCCACACGGCCGGCTTCACCTACGGCTTCCAGCAGCGCGGCAATATCGACGCGGCCTATCGCAAGCTGCACCTCGACGACCTGCCGGGCCCGCGCGACCTCGACGGCTTCATCGCCGAGCTGGCCAAGCTGCCGCTGGAGTTCAGCCCCGGCGAGGCCTGGAACTATTCGGTCTGCACCGACGTGCTGGGCTACCTCGTCCAGGTCATTTCGGGCCAGCCGTTCGACCAGTTCCTGAAAGACCGCATCTTCGACCCGCTGAAGATGGTCGACACCGGCTTCTTCGTTCCCGAAGCCGACCAGGGTCGCTTCGCCGCCTGCTACAGCCTGGACCCCAAGGGCAAGGTCGTGCTGCAGGACGATCCGACCCAGAGCCCGTTCCTCAAGGACCCGCTGTTCAAGTCGGGCGGCGGGGGCCTCGTCTCCACCGCCGCCGACTATATGCGCTTCTGCCGCATGATCCTGAACGGCGGCCAGCTGGACGGCGCCCGCATCGTCAGCCCCAAGACGCTGAAGGCGATGATGCTCAATCACCTTCCGGGCGGCCGCGAACTGACCGAGATGTCGAAGTCGCTGTTCAGCGAGAGCGTCTATGACGGCGTCGGCTTCGGCCTCGGCTTCGCGGTGACCACCGATCTGGCCCGCACCCGCACCATCGGCAGCCTGGGCGAGGCCTTCTGGGGCGGCATGGCCTCGACCGCCTTCTGGGTCGACCCGGTGGAAGACCTGGCGGTGGTGTTCATGACCCAGCTGATGCCGTCGAGCGTCTATCCCATCCGGCGGGAGCTGCGCACGCTGGTCTACGCGGCGTTCGAGGAGGCGGCTTGAAAGACGTCCTTCTCCCCTTGCGGGAGAAGGTGGCGCCGCAGGCGACGGATGAGGGGTCTCTCAGATCCTTCAGCCGCCGCATCCGGTCGTTCCGCTTTCGCAGTGGACAGGCCTATCGACCCCTCATCCGTCAGCGTCGCTGACACCTTCTCCCGCAAGGGGAGAAGGGTCTCGTCTTAGAGCGGCGAAGCCGGCGGCGTGTAGTCCTCCGGCAGGGGGATGAACTCGCCGTCGTCGAGGTCGGGCAGCTTCATGCGGCCGGCGCGCCAGTCGGCCTTGGCCTGCTCGATGCGGTCCTTCGACGAGGAGACGAAGTTCCACTCGATGAAGCGCGGGCCGATCGGCTCGCCGCCCAGCAGCATGACCACCGACGGCTCCAGGGCCTCGAACACCACGGTCTCGCCCGGGGCGAACACGGCCATCTGGGCCGCGCCCAGCTCGCGGCCGGCCACTTCCACGCGGCCGCTGGAGACATAGGCCGCGCGCTCGGAATATTCGGCCGGCAGGGCCGCCTTGGCCCCGGCCGCCAGTTCCCAGTGGACGTAGAACAGCGGCGAGTGCACCGGCACGCTGGCCTTGGCGCCAAAGGCCTCGCCGGCGATCAGCCGCGCCTTGAGGCCCGCGCCTTCGTAGTAGGGCAGGTCGGCCGAGCCGGCGTGGTGGCTGAAGCCGGGATCCATCTCCTCGAATTCCTTGGGCAGGGCGATCCAGGCCTGCATGCCGTTCATCACCCCGCCCTGGCTGCGCAGGGTCTCGAAGCGTTCGGAGTGGGTGATGCCCGACCCGGCCGTCATCCAGTTGACCTCGCCGGGCACGATCTCGATCTCCGAGCCGACGCTGTCGCGGTGGGTCATGGCCCCTTCGAACAGGTAGCTCAGGGTCGACAGGCCGATATGCGGGTGGGGCCGCACGTCGACGCTCTGGGGGAAGTTCGGGTCGAAGCTGGCCGGGCCCATGTGGTCGAGGAACACGAACGGCCCGACCATGCGCCGCTTGGCGAAGGGCAGCACCCGCCCGACCTCGAAACCGCCGATGTCGCGGCGGCGGGCGTCGATGACGAGGTCGATCATGGGAGGGCTCCGGCAGGCTTGTTGCGTGAGAGCAGTCCTCCCACGGCGGACGTGCGCAGTCTTGTTGATTTTCGCGGAGGCCGTCGCCCTGAGCCGGCGCCAGGCTACCAGTCGATGTCCACGGCCTCCCACGGCCAGAGCTCCGCCACCTTCGGGTCGCGGCGATCGGGGAGCGACGACCCCCGCAGGCGATCCTGCGGCCATTGCCAGCGGCGCGCCTCGGGCGTGCAGTAGGCGTCCCACTGGGGATCCCACCACCAGCCGAGATAGCCCTCCTGGCCGGGTTCCGCGCGCTTCTGCTTTTCGTAGTCGCTCTCGCCGGGCCGGTGGGCCCTGAACTTGTCGGCGATCAGCCCGACGGCCCGGCGCATGCGCCATCGGCGCTCGGCCTTGCAGACGACGTTTCCGTCGGCGTCGGGCAGGCCGCGCTTGCGGTGCGGGCGGACGGGGAGGGCGTTGCGGCGCTTGGCCATGGGGGGCGTGCCTCCTCAAACCTCTCCCCATGGGAGAGGGTGCGGGAAATCGGCCTCGCGCTTTCGCTGCGAAGGGAATGGAGAGGGCGCGGGGCGTCCGGACCGCGTCCGGAAGCTGTGTGTGGTTACCGTTTCGACGAAGCCTTGACGCCCCGCGCGATCGTTTGACCTCAGGCCGGGGCGCGCGGGCCTCTTCCGCCCTTTACCCCTTCCACCGCGCAGGCTCCCCGTTTCTTGACGGCCGGGAGGCGCGTATGGCGCGGACCCTCGGGCGGGCGGGAGCCCATGACAGGCAAGCCCCCGATAGGCGGGTTTACGTCCCCCGCCCTCCGTTCAAGCCCCGCCGGCCCGGCTCACGCCGCTCCAGGAGGCCCCGCTCGATCGCACCCCGCCGCACGCATCGGGCCGGATCCTAGCGCCCTCTCCCCGCGACGGGATGGAGAGGATTATGCGGGCGGTTTGGAGCTGTCGGATGGGAAACGTGCGTTTTTGTCTAGGGCGTTGATTGGGTTGGGGTTTGTGCGGCGGGGGATGGGGATTGAGGCCCGCGTCATGGAATTACATTGTTGCTCGGGCACGGCATTTGAAGCGATTTTGAGGGGGATGATGTTGAAGAGCGTCCGTCTTGCATCACATTCAAATTTCTGTTCCGATTTACGGTCCAAGAATAAAGAATCGAAGTGCAGATGACTACTCGACAGTATGCACGTCAAACCCTTGCTTCATACGCGCTTTTCGATAACGCCAGACAGCGTGGCCAGTCGCCCCAGCATGCGCTTGTCCCGCTTGTGCTTCCCTTTTTAATCGGGAAATCGGGGCAACAATTTTTACCGGACGCTCTCGCTACTTCTCTGCAACCCATATTTGGCTCCCAATTTACCGCTTATGCGGCTGAGGCGCTGTCGCTGGGCCTCTTGGCTGAAGGGTATCTTCGGGAGGGCGCGCGAAACGGAGATGGTGCACTATACTTTTATACGGAGAAGGTTGATGAGCTAAGAGTTGATGAGTCTGTACTTGAGGCTGAGAGGGATATATCAATAATAATTGAGGAATTTTTACAATTTTTGGAAGCTACTTCTCCTATATTTAGGGCGGAATATAATTTCGAAGAATGGAAAAATCTGTTTATACAGTGGGCGACTAATGTCGACGTTAATGATAAAGATGAACTGAAAATTTGGGTAGATTCTATTGTTGATGGTAATAAAAAAGAAAGGTTATCCATATCGGGAAATATGGACGCTGAAGAGAGATTTTTTGGAATCGATAAACATATTGTCGTATTGTTTGCGTCTTTTTCTCAGTGGTTATCGCGTGAGCGTATAGATTTATTTGCAAAAGTCGCAACTTTAGCGGAAATTGGGTTCCTTATGGATCTGGTGTCTGAGCTTAGGGATCCGGTCAAGCCTGCGCCTCAAAAGATAGACCTTACAGTTGTGTTTGATGGGCCATTGCTGCTGGATGCGGTCGGTTTAATGGGGGTTGGGCGAGCGCAGGCCGCTTCTTCCGTGCTGAGTCTGTGTAAGAAGCACGGAATTGGAGTTGTGGCTCTTCAGCACTCTATCGAAGAGGCTAAGGAAATTGTCCAGGCTGTTCTCGGAAAGGCTCCTGGTCAAAGGTATGGGATGGTCGCGGATACAATTCGCGGAAACATCGTATCTGAGAGGCGTGCTTCCAATTTTGTAGCAAAGCCGGATCAGGAGGTGAAAGGGCTTGGTATTCAGATCCTAAATGCAAATATATTGAGTTCTATACAGTCAAAAGAAATTTTCAATGATTCGGAAATTGAGCGTTTTGCATCTGGTCTTCCATACTATGAGTCCATGGTTGGGAATAGAAAGGCTAGGGATGCGAAATCTATAGCCTATATAATTAGGCGTCGAGGTGGAAATTATACATCCGATGCTTTCTCGTCAAAATTTCTATTCCTAACGAGAAGTTCTGTTCTTGTTCGGTATTCAGATGTCTATTGTCGTCGAAAGGTGGATGGGTGGCCATCGTACGCCATACCGCCGGCTGTCGAAATGAGGCATTTTTCGACGCTATTTCTCTTGGCTTATGGGACATCTGAGGGGGAAAGGATAAGTCGCGGCGAATTGCTATCATCGTGTGAGTTGGTGCTTAAAACCTCCCCTCTAGTTATTAAGAGAGTGAGGGAAACGGTCGAGCAGCTTTCTCTGTTTTCGACGGAGCAGCTGGACGCTGTAATGGGTGATCCGGTGGCGTTGCGCGAAATCACGATAGCGACGGGGAATGATCCGGAGGTCGTAACCGCTGAGAATGCTTCGGAGGTTGCGCGCATTATCCGTGAGGCTGCGGCTAAAGATGAGCGCCTAAAGGCGCAGCGTGAGCGTCTGGCGGTGTCGATCCGGCATGAGGAGGCCATGGGGGCAGCGCTGGCTGATAGTGAGCGGGCACGCCTAGATGCAGCTAAGGCCGGTCTTCAGTTGCAGAGGGGCGCTGTGGAGGCGCGAGAAACGGCTGCCGTTTTGATTGGTCAATGGCATCGGGAGGCGGATTCGTATTGGCTGATCGTGACTATATTGTTTTGCGCTATTTCAATAACAGCCATGGCTTCTGTGTTTTTAAATTCAATACAAATAAATATATATGTTAAAGTTTTCGTTTGGATTTGCGTAAGTGCGATCGCTATCTATTCCCTTTCAAATAGAATTATAGAAAATTTTTCTATTCTAAGTCTGAGAAAAATAATTCGCACTCGAGTGGTTGCGTCCAGGGCGGCGTCGTTACCCCAAGGCGGCGTTAGAGAAAATGTGGAAATTCTGATGCGGGCTAAGTGAAAGCACCCCTACCGCCGCCCCTTCCTGAACGCCTCCGCCTTCTCCGCCCGGTGCTCCGCCCGCACGCGCTTGGGCGCTGACGTGTCCACCGCCTCCCCAGCCCCCGTCAGCGCCTCGTTGGCGAATTCCAGATCCAGCAGCTTCATGCGCTTGATCTCGTCGCGCAGGCGGGCGGCGGTTTCGAATTCGAGGTTGGCGGCGGCTTCGCGCATCTTGGCTTCGAGGTCGCGCAGGGCGGCCTTGAAGTTGTCGCCGCTGAACGGCTTCTCGGCGCCCGAGGCGTCGGCGACGCCCATCGGCACCAGGACGCGGTCGCCGCGCTCGTAGGGGCTGGCCAGGATGTCCTTGATGTCGCGCTTGACGCTCTCGGGCGTGATGCCGTGTTCGAGGTTGTAGGCGTTCTGCTTGTCGCGGCGGCGGGTGGTCTCGGCCATGGCCCGCTCCATGCTGCCGGTGATCCGGTCGGCATAGAGGATGACCTTGCCGTCGACGTTGCGGGCGGCGCGGCCGATGGTCTGGACCAGCGAGGTCTCCGAGCGCAGGAAGCCTTCCTTGTCGGCGTCGAGAATGGCCACCAGGCCGCACTCGGGGATGTCGAGGCCCTCGCGCAGCAGGTTGATGCCGACCAGCACGTCGAAATGGCCCAGGCGCAGGTCGCGGATGATCTCGATGCGCTCGAGAGTATCAACGTCCGAGTGCATGTAGCGGACGCGGATGCCCTGTTCGTTGAGATACTCGGTCAGGTCCTCGGCCATCTTCTTGGTCAGGACGGTGACCAGGGTGCGGTAGCCCTTGCTGATGGTCTGGCGGATCTCGTCGACGACGTCGTCGACCTGGGAGGCGCCGTCCTTGGCCACCGGGCGCACCTCGACCGGCGGGTCGATCAGGCCGGTGGGGCGGATGACCTGCTCGGCGAAGACGCCGCCGGCGCGCTCCAGCTCCCACTGGGCGGGGGTGGCCGAGACGTGCACCGACTGCGGGCGCATGGCGTCCCACTCCTCGAACTTGAGGGGGCGGTTATCCAGGGCCGAGGGCAGGCGGAAGCCGTACTCGGCCAGGGTCCATTTGCGGTTGCGGTCGCCCTTGTACATGGCGCCGATCTGCGGAACCGTCTGGTGGCTCTCGTCGGTGAACAGCAGGGCGTTGTCGGGGATGTATTCGAAGAAGGTCGGCGGCGGCTCGCCGGTCTGGCGGCCCGACAGATAGCGGCTGTAGTTCTCGATGCCGGCGCAGGAGCCGGTGGTCTCGATCATCTCCAGGTCGAAGGTGGTGCGCTGCTCCAGGCGCTGGGCCTCCAGGAGCTTGCCGTTGGCGTTCAGCCACTCCAGGCGCTCCTTCAGCTCCTTGCGGATCTCGATGATCGCCTGGCGCAGGGTGGGGCGCGGGGTGACGTGGTGGCTGTTGGCGTAGACCTTGATCGTGTCGAGGTCGGCGGTCTTCTTGCCGGTCAGCGGGTCGAACTCGCTGATCGCCTCGACCTCGTCGCCGAACATCGAGACGCGCCAGGCGCGGTCCTCGTAGTGGGCGGGGAAGATCTCGATGGTGTCGCCGCGGCGGCGGAACGTGCCGCGGTCGAAGGCGGCGTCGTTGCGCTTGTACTGCTGGGCCACCAGGTCGGCCATCAGCTGCTTCTCGTCGACCCGGTCGCCCACCGTCAGGGTGAAGGTCATGGCGGTGTAGGTCTCGACCGAGCCGATGCCGTAGATGCACGACACCGAGGCCACGACGATGACGTCGTCGCGCTCCAGGATCGCCCGCGTGGCCGAGTGGCGCATGCGGTCGATCTGCTCGTTGATGGAGCTGTCCTTCTCGATGAAGGTGTCGGTGCGCGGGACGTAGGCCTCGGGCTGGTAGTAGTCGTAGTAGCTGACGAAGTACTCGACCGCGTTCTCGGGGAAGAAGGCCTTCATCTCGCTGTAGAGCTGGGCGGCCAGGGTCTTGTTGGGGGCCAGGATCAGCGCCGGGCGCTGGGTGGCCTCGATGACCTTGGCCATGGTGAAGGTCTTGCCCGAGCCGGTGACGCCGAGCAGCACCTGGTCCTGGTCGCCGTTCTCGACGCCCTCGACCAGCTCCTTGATCGCCGTCGGCTGGTCGCCGGCCGGCTCGTAGGACGACACCAGCTTGAAGGTCTTGCCGCCTTCCGACTTCTCGGGACGCGCCGGGCGGTGGGGCGTCCACAGCATCGGCATGCCCGCTTCGAGCGCGCCATCCAGCTGGGCGTCGAGGACGAAGGGCGTCGAGGCGTCGGAAACGCCGGGGTTCTGGCTGCTGGGCATGGGCCAAATCTAGGCGCCCGCGCCGGCGAAGACCAGAGGGCCTGCTGACAGCCGGTGTCAGCAGGTGGCGGGAAGTGGCGCCAGGGCGCTCAGCTGCCGTACTGGCTGGCCAGGTCGTAGTCGAGGGGGCGGCCGACCTTGGCGAGGGCGGCCTGGACGTCGGGGCGCGCGCCCAGCTGGGAAGCGCGGCGGAGGATCGGCGGGGTCTTGTCCGCGGCGGCCTTGGCGCCGGGCGGCTGGCGACCGGTGCGGAACCAGGCCAGGGCGTCGCCGCGCAGGCCCGGGTCCTCCAGCCAGTGGATCAGCAGGGCGGCGGCCTCGTCGTCGCGCTGCAGGCAGGCTAGGCCGTGGACCGCGGAGCCCGGCTCGTCGCGCCAGTTGGACGTCAGCTTGGCCAGCTCGGCCTCGGCCTCCTGGCGGCGGTCGAGCAGGGCCAGGGCGCACAGCCTGTTGCTGGCGGTCACCATGCGGCCGTAGGGCGAGCCGTAGCCTGGCGGAATCTTGTCGAGGGTTTCCAGAGCCTCCGCCGCGCGCCCCTGCTGCACCAGAAGGGCGGCGCGGTTGACGTGCTGGCTGATCTTGTCGGATCCGTCGGCGGCGGTGACGAGGGCCGCGTCGGCCGGGGCCGTCTCGCCGAGGTCGTCGAGCACGCTGGCATAGGCGTAGAGCACCCAGGCCTTCTGGTCGTTCTGGTCGTCGAAAGCGTTGTCCTTCTCGAGGCGCCTGGCGTAGTCGGCGCCGACCGCTCGGGCCTCGTCGTAGCGCTCGAGATAGCGCAGGGCCTGGATGCGCTGGACGACCAGCTCCAGGCGGCGGGGCTCGCGGGCGATGCGCTCGTCGATCCCGGCCAGGCGGGCGGTTTCCTTTGCGCGCCAGTCGAAGCGGCCCTCGGCCTGCATCTGCGGCCACAGCCGCTCGAAGCGGCGATCCTGGTAGACGGCCATCAGGACCGAGGGCTCGCTGGCGCGCGACAGCGCGGCCGAGGCCCGGGTCATGTCGCCGGCGTCGGCGGCCTGGACGGCCTCGCGCAGGGCCCAGTCGTTGTCGACCTTGCTGTGGGCCTCCTCGGTGGTCCAGGGCGCGCGCCGCAGGGCGGTGATGAAGGCCGGGTCGAGGTCCCGGTCGCTGAGGACCAAGGCGTACAGCTGCAGCGGCAGGGCGACGGCCCTGTCGGGCGTGGTTTCCAGCACGATGCGGATGTTCTGGGCCAACGAACGGGTGTCGGACCTGGCGAGATCGTCCAGGGCGACCTGGAGAGCGGCCCCGCCGCGCACCTCGGGCTGGAACTCGCCGGCGGTCAGGCGGCGGGCGGCGGCCGTGGCGGTCGGGCGGCCTCCGGCGCGCGCGGCGCAGTTCATCCGGATCTGGAGCAGGACCTCGCGCGGGGCGACGTCCAGCTGGTCGAAGCCGGCGGCGTCGGTCGTCGCCGCCACCTGGCCGATCATGGGGGCTTCGCAGGCGCGCCCGCCCTGGGCGCCGGCGGCGTCGGCGAGCTGCTGCGCCTGGACGCCGAACGCCGCCGTCTCGGCTGTCCTGGCGAGGGCGGGGCGGGCCAGGGCGATCGACGAGAGGCCGGCCGCGGCCAGCAGGGCCGCGCGGGCGGTAAGGCGGGTCATCACTGTCTTTCCGATCGTAACCTAGTACCCGCCCGCGTAGTCGCCGCTGAGCGGCACGGTGATCGCGCGGCCGTATTCCTGCATCACCGCGACCACCTCGGGACGGGCGACCAGGGCGCGGCGGCGGGCGTCGATCTCGGCGTCGCGCGGGGTGACCACGGGCGGCGCCGGGCCGTCGCGGAAGGCCTTGAGGGCGTCGCCGCGCAGGGGCGGGTCGCGCAGGCGGCGGATCATCAGCTGGGCGGCCTCGTCGTCGCGGCCGGTGCACAGCAGGGCGCCGGAAAGGGCGTAGGGATTGTCGCGCCAGGCCTTGCGCAGCTTGTCGAGCGCCTTGCCGGCCGCGCCCTCGTCGCCCAGCTGGTGGCGGGCGCAGGCGCGCAGCTCGTCCAGCCACATCAGGCCGAACGGCGAGGCGATCGCGGTGTCGGCGGCGTCGACCACCTTGAGCACCTCGGTCGGGCGGTCGAGGGCCAGCAGCAGGGCGGCGCGGGCGGTGCTCTGGGTCAGCTTGTCCTGGGCCACGGGCTTGACCAGCGCGGCGTCGGCCTCGTCGAAGCGGCCGACCTCGCTCAGCGCGGCGGCCTGGATGACGACCAGCATCGGGCCCGAAAGCTCGGCGTCGTCGAAGGCCTCGCCGCGCTGCAGGCGGCCGACATAGTCGCCGCCCAGGGCGATCGCCTCGTCGCGCCGGCCCAGCGAGCGCAGGTGGTCCACGCGATAGGCGATGCGCTTGAGATTGGCCGGTTCGCGCCGGGACTGCTCCTCGACCCGGGCCAGATCGGCCTCGAGCACGGCCTTCCAATCGAAGCGGCCGGCGGCCTCCAGCTGCGGCCACAGCGGCGCGAAGCGCTTATCCTGGGCCACGGCCAGCAGCACGTGCAGGCTGCTGGCGCGATCGAGCACGGCGCCGGCGCGGGTCATGTCGCCGTCGTCGGCGGCCAGTTCGGCGCGGACCAGGGCCCAGTCGTTGTCGACCTGGTCGTGGCCGTCCTCGGTAGGCCAGTCCAGGCCGCGCAGCAGGTCGAGCGCGCGGACCCGGGCGGCCGGGTCGCCTTTCAGGTCCTCGACCGTCTGGCCGTACATCTCGGGCGGCAGGGCGGTGACCTGGGCGGCGTCGGCGGCCACGGCGCGCTCCAGCGCCGCCAGCTCGCCCTTGCCGTCGTTGCGCATGGCCGCGTCGGCCAGCAGCACCATGTTGGCCGAGGCCAAGATCGGCGGGGCGACGTCGTCCCGGTCGAGGCGACGGGCGGCGGCCACCGCGCGCGGATCGTCGAACGGCCGGCAGACGACGACGGCGTACAACACCGCGTCGCGGCGGAAGGTGTCGAGGGCGTCGAAGCCGCGCCGGGCCACCAGGGCGTCGACCTGGTCGGCCAGGGCGGTCGGGCACTGCTCGCCGGCGGCGGAGGCCTTGGGCTTCGACAGGTCCAGCATCCGGGCGATCGCCGCGTCGGCGTCGCGCGCCAGGTCCTCGCCCCCCTTGGTCGGGGCGGCCTGCGCCGGGACGGCGGCCAGGGACAGCGCCGCGGCCAGGGCGACGAGTTCCAGTCTCAAGATCATTCAGGGCCCCCGGTCACCCGCCGACTAAGATCACGCGGCCGCTTGCTTCGCAACGGTCCCGGATCAGGCGCAGGCCTTGGCCGGATCGTCCGCCTTGATCACGCACAGGATCTTGTTTCCCCGGGTCTCGCCGTACTGCCGGCGGACCTTGTCGGAGAACTGGTCCCACTTGAGGCGGGTGTCGGCGGCGGCGACGGCCATGGCCTTCTCGTAGCCGCCGCGATCGGTGTGGACGGTGTCCTTGTTGAGGTAGTCGTGCTTGATGCGGCCGCCGCAGCTGGCCCATTCGGGAAAGCCGTAGCAGCCGCTGATCAGGCCGGCGGGAACCTCGGCGGGCAGGGCGGGGCCGAGCCATTCGGCGGGGGCGTCGTGGTTCAGGCCTTGCGGGTTCTTCACCGTCGGGCTGGCGCGGGGCGCGTCGACCCAGTTGGTGTGCGAGTAGAAGTCCTGGGCGGCGTGCAGGGCCAGGCCGAAATATTCCAGCACCCGGCACTTGGCGGTGTCCTTGTCGTCCTCGTCGAACTTGCAGCCCGAGCTGACAGAAACCTGGCCCAGCGACAGGTCGGGGCGCACCAGGTCGCCGGCCCGGCGCAGGGCCTCGTCGAGATTGCGGTACATCAGGTCGCGGCAGGCGCGCAGGGCCTGGTCGGCCTTGCCGCGGCTCTGGGCGTAGTCGCGGGCGTCGAACCAGTCGCCGTCGTCGCAATGGGCCTCGGTGACGCTGATCAGCCCGCGGAACGGCCGGTCGGGCGCGCCGACCGCGCCGAAGCTGCCGGCGCCGACCATCAGGCTCGTGCCAGCCAGCTGGTTGAGGGTCAGCCGCTCGAAGCCGACCGGCTCCAGCGCCCGGCGGGTGATCCGCTCGTGCTCGGCGTTCTGGCCCAGCTTGCGCACCGTGCCGAAGGCCAGCGCCTGGGGCGCGAGGACCGAGGCGAGCGTCGCGGCGACGACGCCGGCGGCCACCAGGCGCGAACGGACGGACTTGGACATGACGCTGAACCCCTCGAACGCGACAACCGAAGGTCACATCTGTCGGGGATTCCCTTAAGGCCCGGTGTGCCGAATGTCACAGCCGCGCCAGGGGCGTCCAAGGCGTTGAGGAAGCGGGCCTAGGGTCTGTACTCAATTGGGCGAGGGTAATTAGTTATCTGAATCAATAGCTTATAGTAGTTGTCATCCCGGCCGTAGCGCAGCGGAGCGCCGGGATCTCGCACAGTTTTCGAACCTGCCGACGTGGGAGATCCCGGCTCTACGGATCGCTGACGCGCTCCTCCGGCCGGGAAGACACGTTTCTTTGCACGCCAATTGAGTCCAGACCCTAGGGACAGCATACGCCAAAGGGCCGTGGTCGATCGCCGGTGCTACTTCCCCTTCTGCTTTTTTGGCCAGGTGGCGGGGTCGCAGCCGTCTCGGATCATTCCCGTCACGGGCTCGACCTCGCCGGCCGGCGTGATCCGCACGGCCGAGAGGGCTTCCATGCGGCGCACCGGCCACCGTTTCGGCCCGGTGTAGGCGCACAGGCGCTCGAACCCGAGCGGGACCTTGTCGCCGGGCCATGGCGTGTTGACCAGGGGCTTGTCGAGCGAGCGGGCGAAGCTGTCCCAGTGGATGGGGATCACCGTCGCCGGCCTGTCGCCCAGCACGCTGGTCAGGACCGGACCAAACGCCTTGTCGGGCATCGATCCCAGCCGGCCGATGCCCATGAACACGACCTGGGCGCCCAGCCCGCCCAGCTGCGCCGGGCTTGCGCTGGGGTGGATCAGGATCTTCGTGGACCCGTTCTCGATCAGGTAGGAGCGGTTCTTGCCGTCCTTGAAGCTCCAGAACCGGTCGCCGTCCTTGGGCGCGGCCTTCGGTTCATGGTCGATGAACCAGCGGATATAGAACGGGCTGTCGCCGTGGGGCGTGTCGAAGGCGGTGACGCGATAGCGGCCATAACGCATGGCGTTCGGGCCAGGAGACGTCGGCGCGCAGATCCGTTCGTGCGCGACGTGGCGGGACGCGGCGAGCAGGCCGACGGCGGGCGTGCCGACGATGACCGCTTCCGGCGCGGCCTGGGCCACGGCTTCCAGATCCATCGCGTGGTCGTGGTGGGCGTGGGCGAACAGGACGGCGCTGACGGGCAAGGCGCCCGTCATCCGGTCGGCGACGAGGCCGGGCTTGCTCCACAGCCGGCCCGCCAGGGTTTCGGGGCGGCTGAAGAAGCCGTCGATGAGCAGGCGGCTCTCGCCGTCGTCGAACATCAGGGTGCTGACGCCGTAGAAGGTGACGGTGATGGACCGCGCCTCGACGGGGGGCGGGGTCTGGGCGTCCAGGACGCAGCCCGCGACCCGCTCCTGGGCGAGCCCGACGGTCGGCGCGGCCAGCATGGCCAGCGCCGCCGAGATGAACGCGCCGGCGAGGTTGCGGGCGCTCTTCAGGCGGGGCGTCATTCGGCGTCCCCGTCGCAGGGCAAGCGCGTCGTGTTGGCCTTCAGGCGCGCCAGGAACGCCGGGTCGTCGGCGCCCGAATAGTTCATGAAGAGGTTCAGCACGTCGTAGCGGTCGAAAGCGGCCTGATCCAGATAGAGCGGCAGGCTGTGGGCCTGGCGTTCGTCCTCGCTGGCGCGGGCCGCCATCCAGGCCTTGCCCTCGCCCGTGGGCCTGCGCCACCAGCCGCGTGGTATCGGGTCTTCGCGCGTGAACTCGAACCCATAGGCGCGGTGTTTATCGGCCGGGTTTTGGCTCCGCCGCTGATCGAGATTCCGCTGCAGGCTGCAGTAGTCGTCCTTCAGGGCGCCGAGGGTCGTGTCGCTGGTGAACGGCGTCGTCGGACCAAACCCGCTCTTGTTGATCGCCTCGTCGGAGCGGTTCACCGACACGAACAGCTGGACGTTGGGGGCCATCAGGCCGGCGGCCTTGGGAGGTCCACCGCCCGTGAACGTCTGGGCCGGCGTGGCGGCGGCGAGCATCAGGATGCGGATGTCGTCATAGGCGGGCGGCGGGATGAGCGGCGGGCCGCCGGGCTCGACCTGTTGCGCCAGTTGCAGGCGCGCCCAGACATTGTCGGCGCATTCGGGCATCCGGTCCTTGATCGCCGCGTCGAGGCTCGCGGGCCTGCCCGCGCAACTGCCGCTGAACGTGCGCCAGAACGTGCCGTTGGGCAGGCGGGAGTCGCCCAGCAGGCCGCCGGCCACGAAGGCGCCGGAACTGTGGGTGACGATCCGGATGGGCCGGGCCGCGCCCTTGGGATCCGCCGCCCGGATCTCCGACAGCAGCTGGCGCACGCCCAGGCCCACGAACTGGCCGCTGTACTGGGCTCGGTTCCAGGCCGAGGTGGTGTCGCCGCCGTCCCAGTGCACCTCGATGAAGCGCAGCGTTCCGGGCCTTCGGCTCGCGGCGGACAGGCTGGCCTTGGCATAGGCGTAGTCGGCGTCGCCCCGCGCGACGTTGAAGCCATGGAGCAGCACGACGAAGACGGTGTCGTCGTCAGCGCCGGCCACGACGGAGCGGGCCTTGTCGCGCCAGAGCTCGGCCTGCAGGGACTTCCAGCGGCTATAGTCGGGTGCGGCCTCGCACATGCGTTCGGCGGTCGACCCCCGCGCGACGCGGCCGCAGAGGAGCGTGCCGACCGCAGGCTGGGGGCTACGCGTCGAGCGATCGTTCATCAGCGTGCGCAGCGACCACCAGTTGGGCCGATAGCCGCTCGGGACGAAGGCGCGAGGCAGGCCGCCCGCCACGCCCGGACGGTCTTCCGGGTAGAGGTCCCCCCGGCTGTCGACATAGACCTTCACGGCCTCGTACGGATCGGGGCTGACGCGATCGAAATAGAAGACCGGCTTTTTCGGCGCCAGCAGGTTCCGGGCGGTATTGCGGAGGCCCTCCGGCCGCCAGGCGCTGGGCGCGGCGCATCCGCTGACCGTCACGGCCAGGCAGATCGCGGCGCAGGCGGCCGCCATTGATCTCAGCATGCTCGACATCCCCCGACGGCGCGCGGCGCGGGCGGGCGAAGGGTCTCGCCCCGTCGCCCGGCTCCCCAGCCGCTCCTCGACACCCCAACGCCAGCGAGGCTATCGCAATGGGTTTTCCGGCGTCAATTAACCACCCTTGCGATAGTCGCTTGACGGCCTGCTGCTGATCTTGAGGCGGCTGGGCGGGCTGGGCTCACCCCACACCGGCGAACCGCGACGCCGCCCAGTCGATGAACACCCGCGTCCTGGCCGAGAGCTGGCGGTCGCGGGGCCAGAGCAGGTTCACCGGGGTGGGCGTGGGCGCATGGTCTTTCAGCACCTCGACCAGGGCGCCCGAAGCCAGGTGCTCCTCGGCGCGATAGCGGGGCAGCTGGATCAGGCCCAGGCCCAAGAGGCCCATGGCCAGCGAGCTTTCGGCGCTGGAGACCACGACCTCGGCGCGGACGGGGATCTGGCGGACGGCGCCGGCCTCGGTGACTTCCAGCGGGTGCCAGCCGCCGTCGGGGCGGGAAAAGCCGACCATGTGGTGGCGGGCTAGATCTGCGGGCGTCTCGGGCGCGCCGTGGCGCTCGATATAGGCGGGGGCCGCGCAGGTGGCCTCGGGCAGCAGGGCCACGCGGCGGGCGGCCATCGCGCCGTCGGCGGGCGTTCCCAGGCGCAGCACGCAGTCGACGCCCTCGGCCACCAGGTCGATCAGCCGGTCGCCCTCGGTCATGCGCAGGCGAAGCTCGGGATAGGCCGCCAGGAACGCGGGCAGGCCGGGCAGCAGGAAGCGGCGGGCCAGGGCGCCCTGGACGTCGACGCGAAGCTCGCCGCGCGGGCTGGCGCGGCGAAAGGCGTTCTCGGTCTCGTCGAGCGCGTCGAGCAGCGTCAGGCAGCGCCGGTAGTAGGCCTCGCCGTCGAGGGTGGGGGCGACGCTGCGGGTGGTGCGCTGCAGGAGCCGCACGCCCAGGCGCGCTTCCAGCTGCTGCACGGCCTCGGTAGCGGTGGAGCGGGGCAGGGAAAGGTCGGCGGCGGCCTGGGTGAAGCTGCGGCGCTCGACGATGCGGGCGAAGAGGCGCATGGCGTCGAAGCGGTCCACGGCGGGCTCCATTATTCGCTGGTTCGAATAGTGATGCCGAAGATGCGGTAATTATTCAAATCCGGCGATGGGCCACAGTGCGCGACGTTCGACGCCGCAAGGAGATCCCCATGACCACGACCCTCAAGACCGCCCTGGTGACCGGGGCCTCCGGCGGCATCGGCGCGGCGACCGCGCGGCGCCTGGCGCAAGACGGTTTCGCGGTGGTCGTCCACTATGGCGGCCGGGCCCAGCCGGCGCAGGCGCTGGCCGCCGAGATCGAGGCCGCGGGCGGCCGGGCGATCACCGTGCAGGCCGACGTGGCCGATCCGGCGGCGGTGGCGGCGATGTTCGCGGCGGGCCAGGCGGCGTTCGGCGGGATCGACGTCGTGGTCGCCAACGCCGGCGTGCTGGAGCTGGCGCCGATCGCCGAGACCGACGACGCGCTGTTCGACCGGACCATCGCGATCAATCTGAAGGGCGCGTTCAACGTGCTGCGCGAGGCCGCCCGCCAGGTGCGCGCGGGCGGACGGATCGTCAGCGTCTCGACCAGCGTGGTGGGCCTGCTGCTGCCGACCTACGGCGCCTATGCGGCCTCGAAGGCGGCGGTGGAGACCCTGACCCAGATCCTGGCCCGCGAGCTGCGCGGCCGCGAGATCACCGCCAACGTCATCGCGCCGGGACCGACGGCCACGCCGCTGTTCCTGGAGGGCAAGTCGCCGGAGCTGGTCGAGCGCCTGGCCAAGGCCGCGCCGCTGGAGCGGCTGGGCCAGCCGGAGGACATCGCCGCCGCCGTGGCCTTCCTGGCGGGGCCGGACGGCGCCTGGATCAATGGCCAGGTGCTGCGGGCCAACGGCGGCATCATCTGATCGGCCGCCCGCCGTCGCGCGGGCGCAGGACGAAGACGAAGGGAAGGGGGCGCGGCCGGCGGGTCGCGCCCCTTTTTCATTACGAAGAATTCAGCGAACGCCGGTTGACCCGCTCATCTACTGTGTGACACACAGTGTGTATCGCACACTATGTGCTGCACACCATGCGCCGCACACCAAACCGGTCACGCCAATGCCGACAGACACGGACATCTTCGAATCCCTCCGCCAGGAGCTGCGTCGCGGGACGCTGATCCTGGCCGTGCTCGCCCAGCTGAAGGTCGAGCGCTACGGCTACAGCCTGCGCCAGGCCCTGGCGGAGGTCGGCCTGGAGATCGACGAAGGCGCGCTCTACCCGATGCTGCGCCGGCTCGAGGGCCAGGGCCTGCTGACTTCCGAATGGCGCGAGGAGGAGAAGCGCAAGAAGCGCTTCTACCGCCTCTCCACCGAGGGCGAGACCGTCCTCGAACGCCTGGCCGCCGAGTGGCGCGCCATCAACGACACCCTGCAAAATCTGATCTGAGGGGACTGGATCATGAACCTGCTCGACCGCTATCTCACCGCCGTCGCCGCCCTGCTGCCCAAGGCCCAGCGCGAGGACATCGTCGCCGAACTGCGCGACCTGCTGCTCAACCGCTTCGAGGAGAAGGAGGAGGCGCTGGGCCGCCCCCTGACCGACAAGGAGCGCGAGGCGGTGCTCAAGGACTTCGGCCACCCGCTGGCGGTGGCCGGCCGCTACGGCCCCCAGCAGAGCCTGATCGGCCCGACGCTCTATCCGTTCTACGTGTTCGCGCTGAAGATCGCGCTGGCCGTGGCGGCGGCGATCTCGCTGATCCCGGCCCTGGCCGCGGTCTTCCTGGGCGACGGCAATCCGGCCCGGCTGATCGCCGACGCCGCCTTCGACCACTTCCCGAGCTCGGCCCTGATGCTGACGGGCCTGGTCACGCTGGTGGCGGCCGGCATCGAGCGCGGCTGGGTGCCGCTGACGGGCCTGACCGAATGGAAGGTCAGCGACCTGCCGGTGGCGAGCACTAAGAAGGGCCTGTTCGAGACCCGCTTCAACGCGGTGTTCGAGATGGTCGTGGTGGCGCTGTTCATCCTGTGGTGGACGGGCCTGTGGAAGGTGGACGTGGGCGACCTGACGGTGAAGGGGACCGTGGCGCTGCAGCCGTCGGCGATCTGGCAGACCCTGTTCTGGCCGATCCTGGCCTGGGCGGCGGTGCAGCTGGTCTCGGCCCTGGTCACGCTGGTCCAGCCGGGCCGGGTGCGGCTGCGGGCGGCCTTCGAACTGGTCCTGGCGGCGGGCGGCATGGCCCTGACCACGGTGATGTGGAAGTCGCTGCCGCTGTTCACCCTGCAGCCGCTGACCGCCTCGAGCGCCGAGGTCGCCCGCCTGGAGCACGTGATCGGCCTGGGCTTCCACGTGACGATGCTGGTCGCCGGCATCACCTTCGCCTGCCAGATCGGCGCGGCCGCCTGGCGTCTGTACAAGGGCGAGCGCTGAGGCGCCCGCCCAGGGGGCGGCAGGAGCCGGGGCGGATTATTCCAAGCTCGAATGACACGGAATTAATCCGTCCCCGGTTGCCCCGCCAGCCGGGGACATTTACGCCTTCGCCCAGCCTTTCCGGCGCGGAGTCGAAAACCGCCGGAACTCACGATAGGGCCCGACCGGAGGGGGAGGGTCCAAGGGAAGGGGACTTTCTCTTGCAAAACCGCCGCGAACTCCTGCTGTCGACCGTGGCCGCAGGCCTGGCCGCCGCCGCCGCCCCGTCGCTGGGCTTCGCCCAGCCGGCCGCCTCGGCCTCTGGCGAAGCCGCCAAGATGAACGCGTTCTTCGACGTGGCGATGGCCAAGCTGATGCGCCAGGCGCCCGAGCTGACCACCGGCCTGGGCCTCGACAAGGACGACCTGGCCTGGACCAAGGGCCTGCTGTCGGACCGCTCGTTCGAGGCGATCGCCGCCGGCGCCGCCCAGACCAGCGCCCAGCTGGCCGAGCTGCGCTCGATCGACCGCAAGCAGCTGTCGGGCATGGACGCCGTCAACTACGACACCGTCGAGTTCACCCTGGCGGTGCAGGACGAAGGCAACCGCAAGTTCACCTACGCCGGCGGCGGTTCGGGCGCGCCCTACGTGCTGAGCCAGCTGACCGGCAGCTACCAGCAGATGCCCGACTTCCTCGACACGCAGCACAGCATCGAGACCAAGTCCGACGCCGACGCCTACCTGCAGCGCATGGAAGGCTTCGCCCGCCTGATGGATCAGGAGACCCTGATCGCCAAGCGCGACTACGCCGACGGCGTGATCCCGCCCGACTTCATCATCGACAAGGCCCTCATCCAGATGAAGGCCTTCGCCGACACCCCGACGGCCGACACCACCCTGGTCAAGTCGGTGGCCCGCCGCACCAAGGAAAAGAACATCGCCGGCGACTGGGCGGGCGAGGCTTCGAAGGTCTATGAAAACTCGGTGCTGCCGGCGCTGAAGCGCCAGATCGCGCTGCTGGAAAGCGTGCGCCCGAAGGCCAACCACGACGCCGGCGTGTGGCGCCTGAAGGACGGCGGCGACTACTACGCCGTGTCGCTGAAGAACTACACGACCGCCACCATCGCCCCCGAAGAGATCCACCAGCTGGGCCTGGACCTGGTGAAGTCGATCTCGGCCGAGGCCGACAAGCTGTTCAAGTCGATCGGCATGAGCAAGGGCACGGTCGGCGAGCGCATGGCCGAGCTGGGCAAGGACATCTACGAGAACACCGACCCGTCCAAGGAAAAGCTGATCGCCGACCTGAACGAGAAGGCCAAGTGGATCGAAAAGCAGCTGCCGGCCTATTTCGGCCAGCTGCCCAAGGCCCCGCTGGAAATCCGCCGCGTGCCCAAGGCCATCGAGGCCGGCGCGCCGGGCGGCTACTACAACTCGCCCTCGCTCGACGGCAAGCGCCCGGGGATCTACTGGATCAACCTGCGCGACACGGCCGAGCAGGCCAAGTACACCCTGACCACGCTGACGGTGCACGAAGGCGTTCCGGGCCACCACCTGCAACTGTCGCTGTCGAATGAGGCGCAAGGCCTGCCGCTGATCCGCAAGGTCATCGGCTTCTCGGGCTACGCCGAGGGCTGGGCGCTCTATTCGGAAGAGCTGGCCGTCGAGATGGGCATCTACAAGAACGACCCGCGCGGCCACATCGGCATGCTGCACGACGCCCTGTTCCGCGCCGTGCGCCTGGTGGTCGACAGCGGCATGCACTACAAGAAGTGGACCCGCGAACAGGCCATCAAGTACATGGCCGAAACCATGGGCGACGAGGAAAGCGGCACGGTCACCGAGATCGAACGCTACGTCGTGTGGCCGGGCCAGGCCTGCTCGTACATGATCGGCAAGATCACCTGGCTGCGCGCCCGCGAGCGCGCCAAGAAGGCCCTGGGCAAGAAGTTCGACATCAAGAAGTTCCACGATGCGGGCCTGCTGTCGGGCATGACCCCGCTGACCGTGCTGGACCGCGTGGTCGACGACTACGTCGCCGCCGCCAAGGCCGGAAAGTAGATCACGGCCGACCCGGCCCGAAAGGGACGGAAAGAGGCGAGGGGGCGTCCGCATGGCGGGCGCCCCCTTTCTTTTGCGCGATCGCCGAAACTCAGGTGCATTTCTGTAAATACACGCAATGGTTGCGATAGGCGTCGTCCTGAGATATGGTCGCGCCCGTCATCCCAGACCTGCAGATGTCAGCTGGGCGCGTTTCCCAACAGCACCAATCTTGCCTGGACTTCAGCCGGAAAGGTTGTTCCGCATGACACGGGCTTATGATCCGAATTTCGGCGCCAATATCACGATCGATCCAAGGGATCAGATCCGCGGCGTCAGCTATGTCGACGAATATCCCGCGGCGGAAAAGCTGCGAGGACGCGAGGCGGCCGCGACGCACCTGCGCGAGCTGGCCCCGAACCTGGGGATCGGCGCGGAGACCCTGCGCGGCATGGACCAGCCGGTGGGCTATCACGACCCGCGCGACCAGAAGGCCGAGTACCGGTTCGGCGACGAGAAGGCGAACTTCGACACCACGACCTATGGCTGGCGGCAGACCTATCTGAACGTGCCGGTCTGGGGCGCGGGACTGACGGCCACGCTCAAGCACGGGCCCGCGCGGGTGCTGGCGGCGACAAACACCAGCGAGGGCGACATCGACGCCAAGCTGCCGTCGGCCAAGGCCATCGAGCGCTTCCGGGAGCTGTTCCGCACCGGCGAGAAGGTCGATCCCGAGCTCCTCGCGCCGGCCAAGACGGCCGAGGAGGCCAAGGCCAGGCAGGCCAAGGCGGCCGAACCCATCGGCCTGGCCGAGGTGCTGGGCGCCGAGGCCAAGGGCGCGACCACCGGCAAGACCGCGGCGAAGCTGATCCGGGGCCGGTTCTACGTCCATCGCTACGACCCCAGGACCCGTCTGGACGATTTCCCGCAGGAGCACGACCACACCAACGGCGAGATCCCCCGGCTGACGGCGGCCGGCGCGCACGTCGACGCGCACCCGACCCTGCCCCTGCCCGAGGTTCCCACCTCCATCCGGCCGGGGCACTGGTACCTGGTGGCGGAACTGATCCTCCGCGCGCCCTGGAACGGCCAGCTGATCAACTGGCGGGCGCTGGTCGAGGTCGAGACCGGCGCGGTTCTCTACCTTCGGGGCCTGACCTCGAACGTCAACGGGCTGGTGTTCGATCGCGACCCGATCACCACCTCGGGCAACGCCGCCAACGGCCCCTCGGCCAACAACGCCACGCTGAGCGCGGCCGCGCTGCGAACCAGCGTGACCCTGCCTGGCCTGACCGCGCCGGGACCGGGCCTGGAGCAGGCGCTGAGCGGCAACTTCGTGCGGATCTCCGACTTCGAGCAGGCGACCGTCGCGCCCCCGACCCGGCCCGTCGGCAGCAATTTCGACTACGACTCGCGCACCAACAACTTCGCGGCGGTCAACGCCTACTATCACTGCGACCGGTTCTTCAGGCTCTGCGAGGACCTGGGCTTCACGATCAGCAGCTATTTCGGCGGCACGACCTTTCCGATCCCGGTCGATCACCGCGGACGCTACGGAACGACCGACGGCATCGAGCGCAACGCCTCGTGCAGCGGCGATGGCGACGGGATCGCCAGCGTCGATTTCGAGCTGGCCGACATGGGCGACCTGGCCAATCCGATCGGCATCGCCGCCGACTGGCGCGTGGTGCTGCACGAGCTGGGCGGCCACGGCATTCTCTATGACCACGTGAACACCGCCAATTTCGGCTTCGCGCACAGTGCCGGCGACAGCCTGGCGGTGATCCTCAACGACCCCGAGACGGCGGCCACCGACCGGTTCGAGTCGTATCCGTGGGTCAGTTTCATCGGCCGGCGTCACGACCGAACCGTCGCGGCGGGCTGGGGATGGGGCGGGGCCAGCGACATCGGCGGCTATGCGAGCGAGCAGATCCTGGCGACCAGCCATTTTCGGGCCTATCGCTCGATCGGCGGCGACTCCCCCGACCTGGGCCGTCGCAAGTTCGCGGCCCGCTGCATGGCCTATCTGATCCTGCGCGCGGTCGGAACGCTGACCCCGGCCAGCAACCCGGCCTCGGCCGCGCTGTTCCTGGACGCCCTGCTGGCCGCCGACGCCGGCGACTGGACGTCCGAGGGGCTGTACGGCGGGGCCTACGGCAAGGTGCTGACCTGGGCGTTCGAGAAGCAGAACCTGAACGGCGGCGCCCCGCCGGCCGTCGACGTCTATATCGACGACGGCCGCAGCGGCGAGTACCTGCCCTATCTGCCGGTGCACTGGGCGACGACCACGATCTGGAACCGGCGCAGCGCGGACGGCCTGGCCGGGCACCAGGAGCCGGCGCTGGACGAGACCAACTACGCCTATGTGAAGGTCCGCAATCGCGGGACCTCGCCGGCCAGCAACGTCGTGGTCAAGGCCTACCACTGCAAGCCCTCGGCCGGCGTGCTGTGGCCCAACGACCTGCAGCCGATGACGACGCCGCAGCTGGCGGTAGGCTCGCTGGCGGCCAACGACACCGAGGAGAAGATCGTCGGCCCGTTCTCCTGGACGCCGGTGACCAACACCTGGGGCCACGACTGCATGCTGATGATCGTCTCGGCGACGGGGGATCCCAGCAATGTCGACAAGTTCACGGCCGGCGAGGTCGTGCAGGACTGGCGGCTGGTGCCCAACGACAACAACGTCGCCCAGCGCAACGTCACCCTGGTGCCGGGCGGCGGCGGCGTGCGCGGCCTGATGGCGGGCTTGCACGGCAAGGGCTTCTGGGTGGGCAACCCGCAGAGGGTCTCGGCCCTGGTCGAGGTCTCGGTGTCGCTGCCGCCGCTGCTGGCGCGGCGCGGATGGCGGGTCGAGGTCAAGGGCCTGCCGGCCGAAGGCGCGCGGCTGAAGCCCGGAGAGCAGCGCGCGGTGACCTTCGACGTCCAGGCCGGAACCGCCTTCACGGCCTCCGACGCGGCCGAGGCGGGCGAGCGCGACATCGTCGTGACGGCCAAGGCCGGCGGCGAGGTCATAGGCGGCATGGTCTACAAGATCGACCCCGACATCGAGACGCCGTTCAACGAGGGCAAGGGCGAGCGCAAGTCCGACGCCTGCGTCGAGCAGGCCGCGCGGCTGCTCGACTGCCTGGACCTGCCCGGCGAGGACCTCAAGAGCGTGAAGGTGCGCCGCATCACCATCGACCTGGAGATGAAGGACAAGGGCGGCTGCTGCTGACCGGCGGGGCGAACCGGACGCCTCGGCGGACGTTGAAGCCCCGCGACCGGCCCCGCTTGGGCCGGGCCTTCCGGGAGCCAGCCGTGAACTATGTGACCCGCGCCATCTTCGCCGGCGCCAGCCTGCTGCTGGCGCTGGCGGCCATGAGCCTGATCGCCCTGGGGATCAACGAGGCGCTGGCCAGCCTGCGCAATCCCGATCAATCCAGCGCCGAGGCGGTGCTCGACGTGCTGGGCTACATCATCGTGGCCATCGCCGTGTTCGACGTGGCCAAGTACCTGTTCGAGGACGAGGTGCGGCGCGGCGAGGAGAAACGCAGCGCCGCCGAGGCCAGGCGCAGCCTGACCAAGTTCCTGTCGACCATCGTCATCGCCCTGTTCCTGGAGGCGCTGGTGGTGGTGTTCAAGACCGCCCGCGGCGACGTCGCCCAGCTGGTCTATCCGACCCTGCTGCTGGTCGCGGCCGTGCTGGTGCTGGTGGGCCTGGGCGCCTATCAGCGGTTCTCGGCCGCCGTCGAGGAGAAGGTCGGCGAAGACGACGACGCCGAGGCCCAGAAAGAGAAAAGCCGCCGACGCCGAAGCGCCGGCGGCTGACGGCGGGGCGCTCGGCCCTCGCCCGGTCGGTTACCTCAAGTCGAGCCGGTCGGCGTTCATGACCTTGTTCCAGGCGGTCACGAAGTCGGTGACGAACTTGTCCTGGGCGTCGGCCGAGCCGTAGACCTCGGCCAGGGCCCGAAGCTCGGCGTGGGAGCCGAAGATCAGGTCGACGCGGGTGGCCGTCCAGCGCGCGTCGCCGCCGGCCCGGGGCGACCCGGCGAAGGCGTTGACCGCCGTCGGGTTCCAGGTCGTGCCCATGTCGAGCAGGTTGACGAAGAAGTCGTTGGTCAGCACGCCCGGATGCTCGGTGAACACCCCGGCCTTGGAGCCGCCGGCGTTGGCGCCCAGCACCCGCAGGCCGCCGACCAGGACGGTCAGCTCGGGGCCGGACAGCCGCAGCAGCTGGGCGCGGTCGATCAGGGCCTCCTCGGGGGCCATGAACTGGGTCCCCTCGCGGCGATAGTTGCGGAAGCCGTCCGACAGCGGCTCCAGAGGCGCGAAGGAGTCGGCGTCGGTCTCCTCGGCCGAGGCGTCGGCGCGGCCCGGCGCGAAGGGCACCGAGATGCGCGAGCCGGCCGCCTTGGCGGCCTCCTCGACGGCCGTCGCGCCGCCCAGCACGATCAGGTCGGCCAGCGAGATCTTCTTGTCGCCCAAGGCGTCGAACTTGGCCTTGATGCCCTCCAGCACGCCCAGCACCTTGGCCAGGGTGGGCGGGTCGTTGACCTCCCAGTCCTTCTGCGGGGCCAGGCGGATGCGGGCGCCGTTGGCGCCGCCGCGCTTGTCGGAACCCCGGTAGGTCGAGGCCGAGGCCCAGGCGACCGAGACGAGCTCGGAGATCGACAGGTCCGAGGCCAGGATCTGGCGCTTCAGCTCGGCGACATCGGCGCCGTCGACCAGCGGGTGGTCGACCTCGGGGATCGGATCCTGCCAGATCAGGGTCTCTTCGGGCACCAGCGGGCCGAGGTAGCGCTGCTTGGGGCCCATGTCGCGGTGGGTCAGCTTGAACCAGGCGCGGGCGAAGGCGTCGGCGAACTGGTCGGGGTTTTCCAGGAACCGGCGCGAGACCTTTTCGTATTCCGGGTCGAAGCGCAGCGCCAGGTCGGTGGTCAGCATCCGCGGCACGTGCGTCTTGGACGCGTCATAGGCGTCGGGGATGTCGGCCGGGGCGTCCTTGGCGCGCCACTGCTTGGCGCCGGCGGGGCTTTCATGCAGCTCCCACTCGTACTTGAAGAGGTTCTCGAAGAAGTGGTTGCTCCACTTGGTCGGGGTCTGGGTCCAGATCACTTCCGGGCCGCCGGTGATGGCGTCGGCGCCGATCCCCGTGCCGTGCTTGCTGGTCCAGCCCAGGCCCTGGGCCTCGATCTCGCCGCCCTCGGGCTCGACGCCGACGAAGGACGGGTCGCCCGCGCCGTGGGTCTTGCCGAAGCTGTGGCCGCCGGCGATCAGGGCGACGGTCTCCTCGTCGTTCATGGCCATGCGGGCGAAGGTGTCGCGGATGTCGCGCGCGGCGGCCTTGGGATCGGGATTGCCGTTGGGGCCTTCGGGATTGACGTAGATCAGGCCCATCTGCACCGCGCCCAGGGCCGGGTGCAGCTGCCGCTCGCCGCTGTAGCGCTCGTCGCCGAGCCAGCTGCCCTCGGGGCCCCAGTAGAGCTCCTCGGGCTCCCACTGGTCGGCGCGGCCGCCGCCGAAGCCGAAGGTCTTGAAGCCCATCGACTCCAGGGCGACGTTGCCCACCAGCACGTAGAGGTCGGCCCAGGAGAGCTTGGCGCCGTACTTCTGCTTGATCGGCCACAGCAGGCGGCGGGCCTTGTCGAGATTGGCGTTGTCGGGCCAGCTGTTGAGCGGGGCGAAGCGCTGCTGGCCGCCGCCCGCGCCGCCGCGGCCGTCGCTGGTGCGGTAGGTGCCGGCGCTGTGCCAGGCCAGGCGGATGAACAGGCCGCCATAGTGGCCGAAGTCGGCTGGCCACCAGTCCTGGCTGTCGGTCATCAGGGCGTGGAGGTCGGCGATCACCGCATTGAGGTCGAGGCTGTTGAAGGCCTGCGCGTAGTCGAAGGACGCGCCGAGCGGATTGGAGCGCGGATCGTGCTGGTTTAGGCTTTCGAGGCTCAGGTGCTGGGGCCACCAGTCGCGGTTCGCTCGTCCGCGGCCATGGCCCACCGGGCACTGGCCCTGCGCTTTAGGATCGACGTTTCCATCCATTGTCGGCTTCCTCCGGTTGGCTTGTTGCGTTCGCCATTTCCCCCGTCGGGCCTAGTCAACGCGCCCTTTCCGCCATTGGTACAATTGATTGTTCCTATCGCTTCGATAGACGCAGCCAACCCCGGGCGATCAGGACGCGAGATTTCCGTCCGTCCCCGTCCTTGCTCGCGCGGGCCGGGCTAGGCGGCGCTCGCGGCCGTGCTCTCGGTGTAGCCCCGCAGGCGCCGGGCGATGATCTCGCCGACGGCCTCGGCGGCGGGGCGCTGGGGATAGTGGGCGCGCCAGACGATGCGGATGGTGCGGCCGGTCCAGGTGGACAGGGGGCGCAGCACGATGCCGGCGTCCTGGGCCGCGCCGGCCGCCAGGCCCGGGATCAGGGTGGTGCCGTAGCCGGCGGCGACCATGTTGAGCAGGGTCGGCAGGCTGGAGGCCCGCAGGGCCGCGCCGAGCGCGGTGGTTTGGCCGCAGGCCTCCAGGGCCTGGTCGCGCAGGCAGTGGCCGTCGGACAGCACGAGGATGTCGCGGGCGAGGTCGGTCTCGGCCACCGCCTCGCGCGCGGCCAGCGGATGCTCGGGCGGCAGGGCGGCCAGGAACGGCTCGGCGAACAGCGGCACGCCCACGAGATCGGGCGCGGTCTCGTCGGTGGCCAGCAGCACGGCGTCCAGTTCGTGGGCGCGCAGGCGCTCCAGCAGGGCGGCGGTCTGGTCCTCCCACGGCTCCAGGTCCAGCGACGGCAGGGCCTCGCGCAGCGGGCCGAAGATCAGCGGCAGCAGGTAGGGGGCGAGGGTGGGGATGATCCCCAGGCGAAAGCGGCCGGCCAGCGGGTCGCGCAGGCTGCGGGCGGTGGCCAGCACGCCCTCGGCCGCGGTCACCGCCGCGCGGGCGTGGGCGAGCAGCTGGCGGCAGGCGACGGTCGGCGTCGCGGTCTTGCCGCCGCGCTCGAACAGGACGACCCCCAGCACGTCCTCCAGCTTGCGGATCTGCACCGACAGGGTGGGCTGGCTGACGCCGCAGGCGCGGGCGGCGCGGCCGAAGTGCTCGTGCTCGGCCACGGCCAGCAGGTAGCGGAGGTCTCGCAGGTTCATGCCGCGCTCACCGATCGTGATAGGGACTGCCTATCGATATCATTGATCTTTGGCGCTTCATTTCAAGAGTGGCCTGGGCGAAGCTCGCGCGGAACGGACGCGGGAACAGGTCGCGACGCTGCAACGATCGCGATCGTCCTCGCCCCCGGGAGGACGCCTTCGATGCCTCATGCCGTGGACGCCGTCCTGCAGGACGAGCTGCGTCGCGCGGGCCTGCCTTTTCGCGGGCCGACCGCGCGCCTGCTGGCGCTGCTGCGCGACTCCGAGGAGACGCACCTGACGGCGCACGAGATCGCCGAGCTGGCGGCGCAGGAAGGCCTGGCCATGTCGCCGGCCGAGATCGCCCGCCAGGTCGAGGCCTTCGCCGACCATGGCCTGGTCGGACGCCTGCCGACCACCACGGCCGAGCCGGTGTTCGACACCCAGCCCGAGCCGCACTTCCACCTGATCTACGAGGAGACCGCGCGGATCGTCGACCTGCACGTCTCGCCCGAGACCCTGCTGGCGATGCTGCGCGACGCCCTGGCCAGGCGGCCGGGCGGGGTGGAGGTGGTGGTGGTCATGCGCCGCGACGCCGGCGGGGGATAAACCAGCGTATGGGTGTCGGGGCGCGGGCCGGTGGTCTAATCCAGTCCCGTCAGCGTCCATGTAACGGGCGTGTTTAGAGCAAACGCCATGTCCCGTCGGCGCACCATCGCCGTCATCGACGACGACGCCCTCGTCCGTTCCGGCCTCGCGCGACTGATCCGCTCGTTCGGGCTGGAGGTCGGCGTCTTCGCCTCGGCGGCCAGTTTCCTGGCCTCGGGTCCGCGGGCCTGGGGCTGCGTGGTCACCGACATCCACATGCCCGAGATCTCGGGCCTTGATCTGCTGCGCCGCCTGCAGGTCGACCATCCGGACCTGCCGGTGGTGGTGGTCACGGCCTTTCCGGACATGCGCGACCAGGCGATGGCGGCCGGGGCGCGGGATTTTCTCGAAAAGCCCTGTGCGCCCGACCGGATCGAGGCGACCCTGAGGCGGATGCTCGACGAGGCGTGACCCGAGGGTCTGGGGAAAGGGGATATGGGGATGCCGGGCAAGGCCGAGAGCGCGATCGACGAGACGGTGCAGACCGTGCTGGTCGTCGACGACAACGAGATGTTCCGCGGCTCGATGGACAAGCTGTTCCGGTCGGTGGGGCTGCGCACGGCGCTTTACGGCTCGGCCCAGGCGCTGCTGGACGCGCCCCTGCCCGACACGCCCTGCTGCATCCTGGTGGACGTGCGCATGCCCAAGATGAGCGGCCTTGACCTGCAGGAGACGCTGGCCGCGCGCGGCGTGCGGGCCCCGGTGATCGTCATGACCGGCCACGCCGACGTGCCGATGACGGTGCGGGCGATGAAGGCCGGCGCGGTCGACTTCCTGGCCAAGCCGTTCCGCGACCAGGACATGATCGACGCCGTCACCGCCGCGCTCGCCAAGGACGGAAAGCGCCGCGAACTGGCCCGCGACGTCGCCGAGGTGAAGGCCCGCTTCGACGCCCTGACGCCGCGCGAGCAGCAGGTGATGACCCTGGTCACCGCCGGCCTGCTCAACAAGCAGGTGGCCGGCGAACTCGGCCTGCAGGAGATCACCGTCAAGCTGCACCGCGGCAGCCTGATGAAGAAGATGCGCGCGGGATCCTTCGCCGAACTGGTGCGGATGGCCGAGGCCCTGGAGCGGGAACGGGCGGGCGGCTAGCTGATCCGCGCCCGATCAGGGGCGGCAAAAGGCGTGTCATCCCGACGCGCCGCTTCGCCAGGGCCGGGATGACAGTTCTGGGGCGACCCCACAGGCGTCGCCCAGACCCCGTTCTTCCCCGCGAAGGCGGGGACCCAAGCGGGGTCTGCGGGCTGTCCGCGGCCCAGCCTGTCCCCGAAAAGGGGGCTTGGGCCCCCGCCTTCGCGGGGGCGTGCGGCGGTAAGCGGGGCAGGCCGCCTGAATGTCGATCCGGTCCAGGAGCGTGGGCGGTCAGCTGGAGGCCAGGGCCTTGGCGAAGAAGCCCTGCAGCCTGTCCCAGGGGATCAGGCCGATGCGGTCGTAGAGGTCGACGTGGCCGGCGCCGGGCACGATCACCAGGTCCTTGGGCTCGGCCGCACGCTTGTAGGCGTCCTCGCTGAACTCGCGCGAGTGGGCGACGTCGCCAGTGACGAACATCAGCGGGCGCGGCGAGATCGTCTCGATGTCGTTGAACGGATAGAAGTTCATGAACTTGCCCATGCTGCTGAGCGTGGGGTGGGTGGTCAGCAGGGGCGTCGAGCCGGCGGGCGTGAACTCGCCGCGCGGGGTGCGGTAGAAGTCGAAGAACTCGCGCTGGATCGGATCGGTCTGCGCCGTCAGCTGGTGGGTGGTGCCGCCCACATACTCGGTCTTGCCGCCCGCGTACTCGACGTCGCGCTGCTGGGCGGCCGCAGCGATCAGCGCCTTGCGCTGCTGCAGCGACTGGCCGTGACGCAGGCCGTTCCGGGCGGCCGAGCCCATGTCGTACATGCTGACCGTGGCCACGGCCTTGATGCGCGGATCGATCTTGGCGGCGCTGATCACGAAGCTGCCGCTGCCGCACACCCCGATCGCGCCGATGCGCTCGCGGTCGACGAAGGCCTGGGCGCGCAGGAAGTCGACGGCGGCGCTGAAGTCCTCGGCGTAGATCTCGGGCGCGACGGCGTTGCGCGGCCGGCCCTCGCTGGCGCCCCAGAACGACAGGTCGATCGACAGGGCCACGAAGCCGCGCTCGGCCATCTTCGTCGCATAGAGGTTGGCGCTCTGCTCCTTCACCGCCCCCATCGGGTGACCGACGACGATCGCCGGATGACGGGCGGCGCGGTCGAGGGCCGTGGGCAGGAAGAGGGCGCCGGCGACGTTCATTCCGAACTGGTTGGGGAAGGTGACGGCCTGCATGGCGACCTGGTCGCTCTTGTAGAAATTGTCGCCGTCGTCGGGCTTTGCGGCGGGCATGGCTTGGGCCTTTGCGGTTGCGAGGGGAACGGCGGCGAGGCCGAGGGCGGCCGCGCCGGCCAGCAGGTCGCGGCGATCGAGGCCGGGTTCGGGGGTCTTGGACATCGGGGAAACTCCGTGGGACGGGGAGGTAAGAGCGCGTCTCAGCGACGGGCGGCGCGAGCGCCCTGGGCGGCCAGCAAAGCCGCGCCGCAGAGCAGGGCGGCGCTGGCGGCGAAGGCGGCGCGATAGCCGCTGGCGTCGACCAGCAGGCCGCCGATCGAGGCGCCGGCGGTGATGGCCAACTGCACGACCGCCACCAGCAGGCCGCCGCCGGCCTCGGCGTCGTCGGGCAGGGTCCTGGCCAGCCAGGTCCACCAGGCGACGGGGGCTGCGGTGGCCACCAGCCCCCAGCCGGCCAGCAGCAGAGCGGTGGGCGCGGGCAGGGCGCCGAAGGCCGGCAAGGCCAGGGCGATGAGCGCCAGGACCAGCGGCGGGCCGACCAGCAGGGCGTGCAGGCCTCGCCGCAGCAGCCGGCCGATGAGCCACGTCCCCACGAGACCGGCCGCGCCGAGCGCCAGCAGGATCAAGGACAGCGACGAGACATCGACCCGGGTCACCGTCTCCAGGAACGGGCGGATGTAGGTGAACAGCGCGAACTGGCCGGCGAACAGCACGGCGACGGCGGCCATGCCCACGGCGACGCCGGGACGGCGCAGGACGCGGAAGACGCCGCCGGTTCGGGCTTCGCCTTCCGAGGGCAGGGCCGGAAGGGCCAGGTGCTGCCAGGCCAGGGTCAGCACGCCCAGCGGCACGACGGCGAAGAAGGCGCCCCGCCAGCCGATGTACTGGCCAAGAAAGCTGCCCAGGGGGGCGGCGATGGTCGTGGCCAGGGCGTTGCCGCCGTTCAGCAGGCCCAGCGCGCGCGGCGTCTCGTGCGGCGGCACGAGCCGCATCACCGTCGCGGCCGACATCGACCAGAAGCCGCCGACGACGACGCCGATCAGCGCCCGGCCGGCCATGAACACCGCGGCGTTGGGAGCCAGCGACACCATCAGGCCCGAGACGATCATCGCCACCGTCAGGCCCAGCAGCACCTGCTTGCGGTCGATGCGGCGGGTCAGGGGCGAGATGCACAGGCTGGTGACGACGGCGAACAGGCCCGATACCGCGATGGCCTGGCCGGCCTGGCCTTCGGTGACGTGCAGGTCGGCGGCGATCGGGGTCAGCAGGCTGACCGGCATGAACTCCGAGGCGATCAGGGTCGACACGCAGAGGGTCAGGGCGCCGACGGCGTTCCAGGCGGAGCGGGGCGCGCGGGCCTTGGCCGGCGCGGCGATTTCGATCGACAAGGGGGCCTCGTGGCTCTGTCCGCGACGACGGCGTCACGCGGCGTTTCGAGCTTTCGAGGTAGCGATCCGGACGGCCGGTGATGAGCCGGGTTCTACGGCATGAGGCGTTGAGCGCGGCTCAACGATCGGCTCTAGAGCCCCAGCGGCTTCAGTTCCCGGACGAGGTCGATGAACAGCCGCAGGGCCGCCGGCAACTGGCGGCGGCCGGAGTAGTAGATGAACAGGCCAGGGCCCAGCGGCGCCCAGTCGTCCAGCACGGTGACCAGGCGGCCTGCGTCGAGGTCGCTGCGGACCATCGGCTCGGCGACGTAGAACAGGCCCGCGCCCTGCCGGACCGCCTCCATGGCGACCTCGCCCTGGTCGACGGTGACGCCGCCGGTGACGTTGACCGCCACGGCCTCGTCGCCCCTCTCGAACTCCCAGCGATAGATGCTGTCGTCGCCGATGCGGATCCTGATGCAGCGATGGGCGAGCAGGTCGTCGGGGTGGGCGGGCGCGCCGTGCTGCTCGACATAGCCGGGCGAGGCGACGACCAGCCAGCGGATGTCGGCCGACAGGCGCTGGGCGATCATGTCCTCGGGCACGGTGCCGCCGTAGCGGATGCCGGCGTCGTAGCCGCCCTCGATCACGTCGATCATGCGGTTGCTGACCGAGATCTCGATCTCGACCTCGGGGTAGCGCCGCAGGAACTCCGGCAGCACGGGCGAGACCAGGTGCGCGGCCGCTTCGGTCGGCACGTTGATGCGCACGCGGCCCATCGGGGCGTCGCGGAAGCGGTTGACCACGTCCAGCCCCGCGCCGATGGCCTCGAAGGGCTCGGCGACGGCCGCCCGCAGGGCCTCGCCGGCGGCCGTCAGGGTGACGCTTCGGCTGGTGCGGTTGAGCAGGCGCACGCCCAGGCGCTCCTCCAGACCCCGCAGGGAGTGGCTGAGGGCCGAGGCGCTGACGCCCAGTTCCAGGCCAGCGCGGCGAAAGCTGCGCTGGCGGGCGATCTCGAGGAAATAGGTCAGGTCGGCGACGTCGGATCGTCGGAACTGCATCGTCGCCTCCCGGCGGCGCCGGGGGTCAGGCGGCGGTCAGAGCATAGCGCAGCCACACCGCGCCGCCCTCCAGGGTTTCGCAGGCGCTCAGCGTCATGCCGGTCAGCGGCGCGACGGCGTCGGCGTCGGCCGGCGAGGAGTCGAACACGCTGGGCGCGCCGGCCGCGCCGTCGATCACCGGCCAGACGATCAGGCTGACCTCGTCGATCAGTCCCGCCCGCAGGAAGGCCCCGTTGATCACGCCGCCGCCTTCCAGCAGCAGGCGACGGATCCCGAGCTCGCGATCCAGGATCTCCAGCGCCAGGCCAAGGTCGATCTCGCTCTCGCCGGCGAAGACGTAGGACACGCCGTCGGCCCGCAGGCCCGCCAGGCAGGCGTCCGACACCTGCCGGGTCAGCACGACCAGGATCGGGTCGCCGCCGATGTCGGCCCGGCCCCAGGCGATCTTGCCGTGGGCGTCCAGCACCACGCCCCAGGCCGCGGCCTCGCGGGTGGCGAACCAGGGCTCGCGGGGGAAGGTCTCGGTGGCGGCTTCGGGGTAGCGGTCGGCGCGGGCGAACTCCTGGCCGGTCACGCGGCCGACGATCCAGGCGTCGCCGCCGAGCCTGTCGTGCAGCGTCTCGTAGAGCGCGGGGAAGGGGCGGTCGGGCCGCCAGCGGCTGGGCAGGATGCGGCCGTCGATGCTGGCGGCCATGTGGCAGATCAGGTGGGGCTTGGGCATGGGTCAGGCCTTGGGCGGACCGGCCAGGTACTGGGCGTCGGTCACGTGCTCCATCCAGGTCACCGGCGAGCCGTTCAGCGCTTCCTGGATGGCGATGTGGGTCATCGAGGTGGTGGGCGAAGCGCCATGCCAGTGGCGGTGGCCGGGCGGGCAGACGACGACGTCGCCGGCGCGGATCTCGACGATCGGCTCACCCTCGCACTGGGTCCAGCCGCAGCCGGCGGTGACCACCAGGATCTGGCCCAGCGGATGGGTGTGCCAGGCCGTGCGGGCGCCGGGCTCGAAGGTGACGCTGGCGGCCGACACCCGGGCCGGGGCCTCGGCGGTGTGCAGCGGATCGAGGCGCACCTGGCCGGTGAACCAGTCGGCGGGGCCCTTCTGCGACGGCTGGCTGCCTGCGCGCTTGAGGATCATGGCTGTCTCCTTCGAGGACGCCCGGCGGGGCGATGTGGCCGCGAGCGTCGGCAGCAGGCTCCAGCACAGGGCGCCGAA
This sequence comes from Caulobacter sp. 602-2, assembly GCF_011043625.1. Taxonomy (GTDB): domain Bacteria; phylum Pseudomonadota; class Alphaproteobacteria; order Caulobacterales; family Caulobacteraceae; genus Caulobacter. Next base: position 130,865 of record NZ_JAAKGT010000002.1, on the reverse strand, counting down.
ACCAAGGGCCGACACGGTTCGCCGATCCGGCATCGCAGCGCTCCGAGCGGTGAAAACGGTCGCGCAATCTAGCAGCGGGCCGACGGGCCGATTAGCGGCGCGGCGCTCCATGGGGTGATGAGCAGGGCTCATCGATGACGGGGGCTCAGGCCTGCGCCGGCAGCCGGATCTCGATGCGCGCGCCGGTCTCGCCCGCCGCCGGCGGCAGCACGGCGATGCGGCCGTCGTGGGCGGCCACCGCCGAGCGGCAGATGGCCAGGCCCAGCCCCATGCCGCCGGGCTTGGTGGTGAAGAAGGCCTCGAAGGCGCGGTCGGCGGCGTCGGGCGGGAAGCCCGGACCGGTGTCGGCGATCTCGACGACGGCCTCGGCGCCCTCGCGGCGCGAGCGCACGTGCAGGCGGCGGGCCTCGCGCGGGACGGCGGCCATGGCCTGGACGCCGTTGAGCATCAGGTTGACCAGGGCCTGCTGCAGCACGACGCGGTCGCCCTGGACCACGGTGTCGGCCGCCTGCGGGTCGAGGAGCAGTTCGACGCCGTGCTCGGCGATCTCGCGCCGCACGAAGCCGGCCGAGGCGGCCAGCAGGCTGTCCAGCGGCAGGGCCGCGCGGTCGGCTGGGGTCTGGGCGATCAGGCCGCGGATGCCGCGCACCACCTCGGCGGCGTGGGCGGCGGCGTGGACGACGTCGGCGACGGCCTCCTTGGCCTCGTCGAGATCGGGAGTCTCGCGGTCGAGCCAGCGCTGGGCCGCGCCGGCGGCGTTGGAGATGGCGGCCAGCGGTTGGTTGACCTCATGGGCGATCGAGGCCGACAGCACCCCCAGCGTGGCCGCGCGCAGGGCGTGCTCCAGCTCGGCGCGGGCGCGATCGAGGCGCTCCTGCATCCGCCGCTGCTCGGTGAGGTCGACGATCGAGGCCTGGACGCGGTCGAGCCCCTGGGCGTCGGGCGGGAAGTTCAGCGCGACCATGACCGGGATCATCTCGCCGGTGCGGCTGCGCACGGTGGTCTCGGTCTCGAAGCGGGGCGCGCCGGTGTCGAAGGCGACCAGGAACTGGGCGAAGCTGTCGTCGGTCTCGGGCAGCAGTTCGTCCAGGCGCTGGAAGAAGCCGGCCTTGTCGGCGACGCCCATCATCTTCAGGGCGGTGGCGTTGACGTCGGTGATGCCGACCCTGGACTTGATCTCGCGCGCGACCTCGGGATGGCGGGCCAGGTGGTCGGCCAGGTCGGCGACGCCCTGGGCGCGCAGGTCGTCCAGCGCGGCCCTCACCGGGCGGAAGTCATGCTCCCAGATCGACACCGCCAGGGTGTTGAAGATGGTGCGGTAGCGGGCCTCGCTGCGGCGCAGGGCCTCGTCGGCGCGGCGCAGGTCGGAGATGTCGGTGTTGCTTTCCAGCAGGGCGCAGGCGCCGGTCTCGGCGTCGCGCTCGAGGATCCATTCGCTGAGCACCACCAGCCGGACGCCGTCCTTGCGGCGCTGGCCGATCTCGCCCTGCCAGGCGCCGTCGCGGGCCACCAGGGCGGCGATGTCCTCCGAGGGGGCGGGCAGGGCGGTCTCCAGCAGGCGGTGGGAGTCGCGGCCCAGGGCCTCGTCGCGGGTCCAGCCGTACAGGCGCTCGGCCCCGCGGTTCCAGAAAGTGATGCGGCCCTGCGCGTCGCGGATGAAGATTGCGTCGGAGGTGACGTCCAGCAGCCGGGCCTGGGCCTGGAGGATCTCGCGGGCCGCCAGGTTGCGGCCGGTCAGGAAGGCGGCCACGCCCAGCGCCGCCAGGCTGACCATAAGCCGCAGGGTGGGGGCCAGCTCCAGGTCCTCGCCGTGGGCGAAGCCGAAGCTGATCGTGGCCATGGCCGCGCAGGCCAGGGTGACCACCCAAAGCCGCCGGCCGGGCAGCTCCTCGCCGACCAGCAGCAGCACCAGCACGTAGAGCACCGCCACCGCGCTGGACAGCGGGGTGAAGGTGTCGATCACGAACACGGCCGCGGCGATCAGGGCGGCGCTGGCCAGCCGCAGGCGGCGACCGAGCGGCGAGGGGCGCGAGGCGGGAAAGGGCGAGAAGCGCATCAGGCGATTCATAGCCCAAGCCTGCCCCGGGCCGGGACCCCATACCAAGGTCTGGGGCGGGCCAACCAAGTCGATACGCCCGGTCAACGTCCGTTCGGTGTGTCGCGCGGGCAGCCCTCGCTAGGGTTGCGGTCATTCGAGGCGGCAGGAGGCCCAAGCCATGTTGCAATCCATCGACACGCAGGCGGCCACGCCGTCTTCCAACGCGCCCCAGGCGATCTGGCTGGTCGAGCAAGCCCTGGCCGCCCTCGACGCCGATCTCGGCTCGGCCCGCGAGATGCTCGACCGCCTGGCGGTGGTGCTGAGCAGCGCGGCCCGGCGCGAGGAGCGCAGCTTCCTGCCCGGCTCGCAGGCCCGCGGGGCGGGCCTGGCGCGCGGCGGACTGGCGGGCTGGCAGATCCGGGCGGTGGCGGCCCATGTCGAGGCCAATATCGGCGACACCGTCTCGGTCGGCGTGCTGGCCGCGCGCGTGGGCCTGTCGGCCAGCTATTTCTGCCGGGCCTTCAAGGTCAGCACCGACGAGACGCCGCACGCCTACATCATGCGCCGGCGGCTGGAGCACGCCCAGGCGATGATGCTGGAGACCGACGAGAGCCTGGCCCATATCGCCGCCGTCTGCGGCCTGGCCGACCAGGCCCACCTGACGCGCCTGTTCCGCCGCTACACCGGCCAGACCCCCAACGTCTGGCGGCGCGAGAACCGCCCCTGGGGCCGGGCTCTGGTCATGGGCTCGCTGCGGCGGGCCTGAGACGCGCGCACGACGGCGCCGACGTTCAAGCCGGCGCGTCTCGCGCCAAGCACCTTGGCCGCCAGCCAAGCAAGATGACTCTCAACGGCGCGGCGCTGGCCCGCCTTCGCAGGAGACGACCCATGGACATCGAAACCGCCCGCGCCCGCCGCCTGGCCCCGCTGACCACGCCGACGGGCCTGGGCGAGGCCGCGGCCAAGGACATCTCGGCCGCCCTGACCGCGCTGCTGGCCGACGTCTTCGCCCTCTACATCAAGACCAAGAACTTCCACTGGCACGTCTCTGGCCCGCACTTCCGCGACTACCACCTGATGTTCGACGAGCAGGGCGACGAGCTCTACGCCATGACCGACCCGATCGCCGAGCGGGTGCGCAAGCTGGGCGGGACCACGCTGCGCTCGATCGGCCACATCGCCCGCACCCAGCGGGTGCTCGACAACGACGCCGACTACGTGGAGCCGCAGGACATGCTGGCCGAGCTGCGCGACGACAACGGCGGCCTGGCCGCGGCCATGCGGGCCGCCCACGCCGCCTGCGACGAGCACGGCGACATCGCCACCGCCAGCCTGCTGGAGAACTGGATCGACGAGACCGAAAAGCGGGTCTGGTTCCTGTTCGAGGCCGGCCGCCGCGACCGGGCCTGACGCCCGCCGCCCTCGGGACCTCGCCGCTCTCCCCCCAGGCGAAGGTCCCACAAGGCCCCGCCCGCCGCGCCTCCCCCAGGCGGCCGGCGGGGCCGACCCCTTCGCAAGACCAAGGGCGCCCCTCGTGACCGGCCTCCAGAAACTGTGCCTCAGCGCCGCGACCGCCGCCCTGCTGGCCCTGACCGCCTTCGCCGCCGTCGCGCCCCGCGCCGCACCCGAACACGTCGTCGTTTCCGTTCAAGACATCGCCTCGCGACGTTCCGTGAACTAGGGTTCGAAGGACCGCCAGGAGGCCCGCCGTGACCGATATCATCGCGACCAAGCCGCTCGCCGCCGACGACCCCTACGCCCGCACCGCCCAGATCTTTCCCGTGCTGTCGCCCGAGATGGTGCGACGCCTCTCGGGCTACGGCGTCGAGGAGGCGATCGCGCAGGGGCAGGTGCTGTTCCGCCGTGGCGACCGGCGCGCCGACTTCTTCCTGGTGCTGGAAGGGCAGGTCGGCATCACTCGCAGCGGCGAGGAGGGCGACGACGAGATCCTCACCGTCCACGGCCCGGGCCAGTTCAGCGGCGAGCTCGACCAGATCAACGCCCGCGCCCTGCTGGTCAGCGCCCGGGCCCAGACCGACGGCCGGGTGGTGCGGGTGGCCAACAGGGACGTGCCGCGGATGATGGCGGCCGAGCCCGACATCGGCGAGATCGTCATGCGGGCCTTCATCCTGCGCCGCATGGGGTTCCTGCATCACGGCGAGGCGGGGATCGTGCTGATCGGCCGGCCCGACGATCCCGACACCCTGCGCATCGAGCGCTTCGCCGTGCGCAACGGCTATCCGCTGCGGCTGGTCGACGTGGAGAACGACGAGGCCGCCTCCGGCTGCATGGGCCGTCACGGCCTGGACGTGGCCGACCTGCCGGCGGTGGTGCTGCCCGACCGCAACCTGCTGCTCAATCCCGACACCATGGCCCTGGCCGACCGCCTGGGCATGACCGAGCGCTTCGACCCACAGGCGGTGTTCGACGTGGCGGTGGTGGGGGCCGGGCCGGCGGGCCTGTCGGCGGCGACCTACGCCGCGTCCGAGGGCCTGGCGACGGTGATCCTGGAAGGGCTGGCGCCCGGCGGCCAGGCCGGGGCCAGTTCGAAGATCGAGAACTATCTGGGCTTTCCCACCGGCATATCGGGCCAGGCCCTGGCCGGCCGCGCCCAGGTGCAGGCCCAGAAGTTCGGCGCGCGGCTGGCCGTGTCGCGGGCCGTGGTCGGGGTCGAGTGCGAAAAGCGCCCCTACCGCCTGAAGCTGGAGGACGGCCAGACCTTGCTGGCGCGGGCGGTGGTGATCGCCTCGGGCGCCCGCTACCGCAAGCTGGACGTCGAGGGCTACGGCCGCTTCGATGGCCAGGCCATCCACTACGCGGCCACGGCCATGGAGTCGGACCTCTGCCGGGGTCAGGCGGTGGTGGTGGTCGGCGGGGGCAACTCGGCCGGCCAGGCGGCGATGTTCCTGTCGCGCACCGTCGGCCACGTGCACATGCTGGTGCGCGGCGAGGGGCTGGCGGCGACGATGTCGGACTATCTGGTCCAGCGCATCGAGGGCTCGGCCCGCATCACCCTGCACCCGTTCTGCGAGGTCACCCGCCTGGAGGGCGAGCGCACCCTGAACCGGATCGGCTGGACCAACCATCGCACCGGCCAGGAGACGGTGGTCGACGCCGGGGCCCTGTTCGTGATGATCGGCGCGGCGCCCAACACCGACTGGCTGCGCGGCTGCATCGACCTGGACGAGAGCGGTTTCGTCCTGACCGGCGAGAGCGGCCGCGCGCCCGGCGCCCGATCGGCCTACGAGACCGAACGGCCGGGCGTCTACGCCGTCGGCGACGTGCGCTCGGGCTCGATCAAGCGGGTGGCGGCCGGGGTGGGCGAGGGCTCGGTGGTGGTCTCGGCGATCCACCGCGACCTGGAGGCCCTGCGGGCCGGGTAGGGACGCCGCGGCGGCGCCCCTGGTTCGGATCAGCCGGCGACCACCTCGATGGTCAGCGGCGCGCCGCCGTCGACGATGGCCAGCAGACGGTCGACGTTCGGGTGCGCGCCGGGGCGCTGGCGGGCGTCCGCCGTGTGCTCGGCGAAGACGGCCAGGCCGTGCTCGGCGGCCTTGGCGTCCAGAGCGCCGAACGCCTGCTTCAGATAGTTGTAGACGGCCAGCGAGCCCTGCTTGCCCGGCTGGTTCTCGATGCTGGCGACGACGGCGCCGGCGGGATCGACGAGGTCGATGCGGCTGATCCCCTCGATGGCCGGCAGTTGCTGAAGGTTGTCCTTGAAGGTCGCGCCAGGTTGAATCATCGCCAGCTTGTCTCGAATTGCGGAGTGAGTTGCGGGCGGGGGCTGTAGCACTCATGAGCGCGAAGGCGCTACGGCCTAGGGCCGGTACTGAATTGGCCGAGGGCAATGGGTTATCTGTTTCAATAGCTTATAGCAGTTGTCATCCCGGCCGCAGCGCAGCGGAGCGCCGGGATCTCCCACAGTTTTCGAACCTGCCGACGTGGGAGATCCCGGCTCTACGGATCGCTGACGCGCTCCTCCGGCCGGGATGACACGTTTCTTTGCACGCCAATTGAGGCCAGCCTCTACCCCTCGACCCAGCGCTTGATCGGGCGCGGGTGGGGCGTCTTGTAGGCGGTGAGGTCGAACATCACCTCGTCGACATAGCACCAGCCCCAGCCCTCGGGCGGGTCGTAGCCTTCGATGATCGGGTGCTGGGCAGCGGCGAAGTGGGCGCTGGCGTGGCGGCTGGGCGACTGGTCGCAGCAGCCGACGTGGCCGCAGGCGCGGCACAGGCGCAGGTGCACCCACCAGCCGCCGGTCTTGAGGCATTCCTCGCAGCCGTCGGCGCTGGGCGTCACGACGACGATGGTCGACAGGTGGGTGCAGCTCATCGGGTCGGCCTTCCTCGCAGCGTCCGGACGATCGGGCGATCATGCCGCCAAACCGCCCGGAGCGCTTGCGTTTCCCGGCCCTTTCTTGGCCGGCCGCGGCTACTTCTTCGGCTTGCGGGCGGCCTGGACCTCGATCTCGACCAGCATGCCGTCGGCGACCAGGGCGGTGACCTGGCTGGTGATGCGCGAGGGCTTGTTGGGCTGCTCGGCGGTGCCGAAGAAGGTCTTGTAGCCCTCCATCATGCCGGCGAAGTCCATCTTGCCGTCCTTGGCCGGGTCGCCGACCAGCAGCACGCGCATCATCACCACGTCCGACAGGCTGGCGCCCTGGCTCTTGAGCGCGTCTTCCAGGCGCTTGATGACGCCGATGGTCTGGGTCTTGGTGTCGCCGAACTTGGCCACGCCCGTGGCGTTGGCGTCGACCACCGGCGGGGTCATGCCGCTGACATAGATGGTGTCGTAGCCGGCCGGCACGGTGACGACGCTGGCGATGGCCGACTTGGGGTCGCCGCCGCGGACGATCTCCTGGGCCAGGGCGGGCGTGGCGACGGCGGCGGTCGCGACGAGGGCGAGGGCGAGGCGTTTCATGGGGCGGCTCCTTGGTTGTTCTTATGGGGCGAAAGGTCGTCTCGAAACGGAAGCCCCTTTTTCCGAGTTTCCCCGCGAAGGCGGGGATCCAAGCGGATTGGGGAACTGGTTCGGGGTTGCTTCATCCTGAAAGTCGGCTTGGGTCCCGCCTTCGCGGGGATTGGGCGGTTTTACGGGTTCTAGTGGGCCTGCAAGCCGCGGGCCTTGGCGCCGGCCTTGGACTGGGCGCGGACGCCGGAGACGTCGGCGAAGCTGACGGGCCTGCCCTTGTTGCCCCAGGCGGTGCGGACATAGTTCAGCAGGCCGGTCAGCTCGGCGTCGGACAGGTCGTCCTTGAAGGCGGGCATGCCGGCCCGGCCGTTGAGTACGACATTGGCCATGGCCTTGCCGTCGCCCTGCACCAGGGGCGAGCCGGCCAGGGCCGGGAAGGCGCCCTTGACGCCCTTGCCGGTGACCTGGTGACAGGCCGAGCAGTTGTCGGCGTAGAGGGTCTGTCCGGGCGGGGCGGCGAGGGCGGGCGAGGCGGCGCCGGCGACCAGGCCGAGGGCGGCGAGCGCCGGGAAAGCGTGGCGAAGCATCAGGTCTCCGAAGGTCTGGAAGAGGGTCGTCACGCGGCGCGGACGCGGGCGTGCAGCTTGGCGATCTGCTGCCAGGCCGACTCGATGGCCCCGGCCTGCCAGCCGCCGAGATAGCTGAGGTGCTCGCCGGCCAGGTACAGGCGGCCGTCGGGCTCGCACAGGACGGGGTAGGCGGTCTTGCGGCCTTCCTCGCCCCATTCGGCCCAGCCGCCCAGATTGTGCTCGGCCAGGTGCCAGCAGAACGAGAAGGCGTTCTCGTAGCTGTCGGCGTACTCGGGGAACACCTTCTGGCCGCCGGCCACGGCGAAGGCGGCGCGCTCGGCCGGGCTCTTGGCGCTGATGCGCGCGGCCTCGCCGCCGAACGAGTAGTAGCCCAGCAGCACGCCCTTCTGCGACTGCCAGCCGGTCGAGGGCAGGCTGATCGTGCCGATGCCGGGCATGTCGTTGTAGATGTGGCCGCCGTAGATGAAGTGGTCCTCTTCCCAGAAGCGGCGCTTCATCTGCAGGCCGATCTTGTTGACCGGCGCGTAGGCCACGCCCTCCATCGCCGCCTTGAACGGCTTGGAGGCCTGCAGCTCGACGCTGCGCAGCACGCTGAGCGGGATGGTGCAGATGCAGTAGTCGGCGACGACCTCTGCTTTCTTTCCGGCCGCGTCGCGATAGCCGATCTTCACGCCCTTGGCGTCCTGGCCGATCGTCTCGACGACGCAGGAATAGCTGATCTTGTCGGCGACCTTGCGCTCGAAGGCCTTGGCCAGCTGGTCCATGCCGCCGATCGGCTGGAGCATGGTGCGCTGCTGCTCGTAGCCGGCCACCGAGGTCAGGGTGCGCCAGGCGCCCGAATGCAGCACGTCGGCCATGCTGCGCGGGGTCGAGGGCTTGCCGGGGCCGGGCGAGACGCCGGCGCCGGGATGCACGTCGAAGCCGCGGCCGTCGGTGCCGGTATAGGCCAGGTCCGTGGCTGACAGGCGGCCCTCGTTGACCATATAGGCGATGAAGAGGTCGCGGTCCTGCGCGGTGATGGCGCTGTCCAGCCCGCCCTTGGAGGCGACCTTGGCCATCAGCTCGGCGGCGTGGCCGCGGGCGTCGGCGGCGATCTCGCCCTTGCGCACCGGCTTGCCCTTCAGCGGGCCCTCGCCCTTCTCGAAATAGACATAGGCGGCGTCGTTGTCGTTGACGAAGCTCTCCAGCGGCACGCCCAGAAGCTTGGTGTAGTGCAGGGTCGAGCGGTGGTGGTACGGGATCCGCCAGGGGCCGTGGTTGATGTAGAGGCCCTCGTCGAACTGGCAGGTCTGGTCGTTGCCCAGCAGGTCGACGTGGCGGAAGCCCTTGCGGGCGGTCTGGCAGCGGCCGCCGGCGAAGTCGCGGGCCTCCAGCACCTGCACCTCGTAGCCGTGCTTGGTCAGTTCATAGGCGGCGGTCAGGCCCGCCAGGCCCGCGCCCAGCACCACGACCTTGATCCCCTTGCCGCCGCCCTCCAGCGGGGGCGGGGCGGCCTGGGCCGAGGCGAAGCCGTAGCCCAGGGCGTCCATGCCGGCCATGGCCAGCGACACCCCGCCATAGGCCGCGAGACTCTCGAAAAACCGTCGGCGCGTCAGAACCGCGCCAGATGCCGAACTTGCTCGACCGTCCATACGCCACCCCGTGCTCTCATGCCCGCCTGCCGGATGTTTCGGCGGCGGGTCCATCTCGAAATCCCCGTCCTGGCGGGGCAATCCCTTTAAGCCGGCGAGGGCGGGCGACCGGTCGCGGAACGGCGTTGTGCCGCCCGCTTGGGCGCCGTGATCGCGGCTTGGGCGAAGTTGGGGCGCGGCGAGCGCGCCCCGTGGAATCGCCTTCGGAAAAAGGAGCCGGGCGGACGCCCGACTCCCCTCTTTCCGGTGCGATGGAAGGGCGGCCTAGAAGGTGTAGGTCAGGCGCCCGTAGTAGTAGCCGCCGTTGATCCCGAACGGCGAGAACGCGGGATACTGGGTGACGCAGCCGCCGCCGGAGGCGACGCAGGCCGACTGGAAGGCGGCCGAGAACTTGTCCGGATACTCGTTGAACAGGTTGTTGGCGCCGACCGCGGCCACCACGCCACCCGGGAACTTGTAGGAGACCTCCAGGTCGGTGAGCGCGGTGGCGCTGACCACGGTGTTGAGCAGCGGACCGGTGCCCGGGTCGGCCAGGGCCGAGGCCTTGCCGTAGAAGGTCTCGGTCAGGCTGACGGTGAGCGGGCCGAAGCTGTAGAGGCCGTTGAGGCCGATCTTGTACTTCGGCGCGGCGGTCTCGAGCAGCGAGGCGGCGTTGCCGGCGAACAGGACCTGGCCGCTGGGGAAGGCCGTGCTGGTCACGCCCAGAGCGGCCGGCGCGGACTTCACCTTGGTGATCTTGGTCTTGTTGTAGTTGCCGCTCAGGGTCCAGTCGATGCGGCCCCAGTCGCCCAGGTCGGTCGGATAGGACACCACCACGTCGACGCCCGTGGTGCGGGTGTCGAGGCCGTTGGAGAAGATGTTGATGCCGGTGCTGGTGACGGTGCTGTCGAGGATGTTGCCGTTGGCGGCGATGGCGGCGTTGACGTTCGGGTTCACCACCACGCCGTTGCGCAGGCCGTAGACCGAGCTGGAGCCGAAGATGCGGTCTTCCAGCTTGATGCGGTAGGCGTCGATCGTGGCCGTCAGTTTCGGGATCGGGTGGGCCACGACGCCGACGCTGAAGTTGGTCGACTTCTCCGGCTTCAGCTTCTCGATGCCCAGCAAGGCGGCGGCGGCCGAGTTGGGGGCCAGCTGCACGAAGGCCGAGGTCGGCGAGACGTTGGTGGCCGAGTAGAACGACTCCGCCAGGGTCGGGGCGCGGAAGCCCGTGCTGACCGTGCCGCGGACGGCGAACATCTCGTTGAAGTCGTAGCGGCTGGTCAGCTTGCCGACCGTGGTGTCGCCGAAGTCGCTGAAGTCTTCGTAGCGCAGGGCCACGTCGACCTTCCACGGCGTGATCGGCGAGACGGCCAGATCGGTGTAGAGCGCCCAGCTGGTGCGGCTGTGGCCGCCGGCGTCGGTCTTGGAGAAGCCCGGATAGGACTGCGAGCCTTCCTTGTAGGTCGAGGCCGCGTCGCCGGCGCCGATCGCGTAGGTGTCACGACGCTGCTCGATGCCCACCGCCACGTCCAGCGGCGTGGCCAGGCCCACGTCGAAGCCGCGGGACAGGTCCAGGTTGTTGGTCCACTGGGTGGTCTGCCAGCTGCCGGCGTGGAACGAGGTGGGGGTGAAGCCCTTGGTCGTGAGAGTCGAGGTGTCGGTGTAGAGGCTGGCGTTGGCCGAGTCCTCGACGCGGACCTCGATGTCGTCCTTGCCGTAGGTGGCGCTGAGGTCGAAGTTCCAGCCCGCGACGACGCCGGACAGGCCCAGCGTCATGGCGTAGTCGTCCTCGATGATCCGTTCGCGCGGGCTGAAGCCGTTGGGGAACGGACGGTCGGCCGCGCCCATCTTGCCCTGCACGCGGTTGTAGCGGCGGTAGTTCTCGTAGGCCGAGGCGTCCTTGTGGCCGTAGGTGCCGAACGAATAGACCTCGAAGTCGCCGGGCAGCTCGACGCCGCCGTTGAAGGCCAGGACGTGCATCCGGTACTCGGCGTCGCCCGAGATCAGGTTCAGGTTCGGGTAGCCCTTGATCTGGCTCTCGACGGCGTTGTTGGCGGCCGAGTAGCTGGGGCTGGCGGGGTTGTAGACCCGCTGGTCGGGCAGGCCGCGGTTGGAGAAGCCGTGGTATTTGCTCTCGACCGTGAAGTTCAGATAGCTGTTCTCGGTGGGGGCCGTGCCCAGGTTGGCCGAGAACGAGGCGGTCTTGCCGCCGCCGTCGAAGTACTCGCCGCCGGTGGCCGAGATCGCGCCGCCCGACTCCGACTTCTTCAGGATGATGTTGACGACGCCGGCGATGGCGTCGGTGCCGTACTGGGCTGCGGCGCCGTCGGTCAGCACCTCGATCCGACCGATCGAGGCCATGGGGATGAAGCCGAGGTCGGCGGCCGCCGCGCCCTGGTAGGGACCCGACAGCACGGCGAAGTTGCCGGTGGTGTGGCGGCGCTTGCCGTTGATCAGCACCAGGGCCTGGTTCGGCGACAGGCCGCGCAGGCGCGCCGACAGGGTCAGGTTGGCGGTGTCGCCGCCGAAGGCCTGGGCGTTGAACGACGGCACCAGGTTGGCCAGGCCCAGGCGCAGGTCGACCTGGCCGGTGCGCTCGAGGGTGGCGGTGTCGACCACCTGGACGGGGGCCGGGCTGTCGGCGACCCGCAGGCCGGTCTGGCGCGTGCCGGTGACGATGACGGTGTCGAGTTCGACGGAAGGATCAGGCGCGGGCTCGGCCGCGTGCGCGATGGTCGAAGTACCCAGAGCAATCGACAGAGTCGAAATGCTCGCAGTCAGGATTTTTTTGAGATTATTGTTCACTAGTGCCCCTCTCCGCATAGTCAATGCATGACTGATGGCTCCTTCTTGGGGTCCGCCCTAATCGTGTTCTTATTGTTGGAACGCGAATACTAGACTGAACAGCGGTTTTGGCCGCGGTTCAGCGTTGATCAGGCGGATCGGTTCGGCAATGGGGGAGGGGGCGAGGAAGGGCTTTGCGGGCCTTCTTCGTATACGCCCGCCACATTTCAGGGCGCCGACCGGAGGTTTCCGGAATGTGCTGATCATCACACCGGCAACTCGGATAACGCTGTTTGATTTTATGCGCACGGCGACGGCGACAGCCGGTTCCCGCCGTCGGCCATCAGGGGCGCCGGGACCGACAAAACGCCTCGCAGCCCTGTCGGCGCTGGCGTTCGGCCTGAACGCCGTGTGGGGAAAATTGCCGTTCCAACCCATTTTTTGACGGATCGGCGGCAAACTTGGTCGCAGACGGTTCAGAAATTCTCGAATTCAATTCCCATCGATTCAGTGGGAATTGGCCGGCGCCGGCAATCAACCGGCACGACCTGTTCGTTTCGTCAGCATCGGGACGACGCGCCGGCATTTCCTGAAATGTGGATTGCGGGCGCGCTCGGGCGGCGGGGAGCGTCGGGTCGCAGTTCTGGAGGGGATACCATGAACACTCGCCTACGCGTCGCCCTGCTGGCGACCACGACTCTCTGCGCCGCCGTCCTGTCGGCGCACGCCTTCGCCCAGGAGGGCGAGGCCGCGACCGTCGAGGAGATCACCGTCGTCGGCTCGCAGATCAAGGGCGCCAAGGTCAACGCCGCCCTGCCGGTGACGGTGGTCGGCGAGGAGCAGATCCAGGCCACCGCCGCCGTCTCGGGCGATGATCTGTTCCGCTCGATCCCGCAGATGGGCGACGTCAACTTCAACTCGCAGTACCTGCCGGGCACCAGCAACAGCGCCCGCGGCGACGTCGGCTCGGTGAACCTGCGCAACCTGGGCATCGGCAACACCCTGGTGCTGCTGAACGGCCGCCGGGTGGTGACCCACCCGACCAGCCAGGCCAACGACAACCTGGTGCCGGTGCTGACCTACAACTCCAACGCCATTCCGGTGACGGGGCTGCGCCGCCTGGAGGTGCTGCGCGACGGGGCGGCGGCCATCTACGGCGCCGACGCGGTGGCCGGCGTGGTCAACACCGTGCTGCGCGACGACCTGGAGGGCCTGAACGTCGCGGCCCAGTACGGCTTCGCCGAGGGCACGAACCTCAAGGAGTACAATTTCAACGCCTATGGCGGCCACAACTTCGCGGGCGGCCGCGGCAATGTCAGCGCCTTCTTCTCCTATGACGAGCGCTCGCACCTGCGTTCCTACGAGCAGGCCTACACCGCCTCGGCCGACCGCCGCGCGCTGTTCGCCGACACCCGCTTCGCCGGCGCCACCAGCCTGGACGGCCGCGGCACGACCACGCCCTGGGCCTATCTGCAGACGCCGGCCAGCTTCGGCACGGTGCGCCAGGGGACCACGGCCCTGACCAGCAGCGCCGGCTACTTCCACATCCAGCCGACCACCTTCTCGGGCTGCCAACTGAACATCGGCAATGGCCTGTGCATCGACGACGGGGCGCTGGCGACCTCGGGCGTGGATCGCGACCTGCGCTTCGACGCGGCCTCGCTGGGCACGACCGTGATCCCGTCGGTCAAGCGCGCCAACCTGTTCGCCACCGGCAAGTACGAGATCAACGACAGCGTCACCGCCTTCGGCGAGCTGGGAATCTACCACGCCAAGACCAACGCTGGGCAGGCGCCGATCTCGACCCTGTCGTCGGGCGTGATCACCATCCCGGCCAGCAACTACTGGAACCCGTTCGGCCCGACCGTCTTCGCCAACGGTTCGGTCAACCCCAACCGCCTGCCCAACCTGAACGTCCCGGCTTCGGGCCTGGCCGTGACCCTGCGCGGCTACACCTTCGCGGATCTCGGCCTCACCCAGGTGGACGTCACCAACAAGCAGTACCGCGTGCTGGGCGGCCTGCGCGGCGAGAAGTTCGGCTTCGACTGGGAGTCGGCCTTCGTCTACTCCGAGGCCACCGCGAGGGACGTGGCCGACAACATCTCGACCACCAAGCTCTATGCCCAGCTCGCCCTGTCGACGCCCGACGCCTACAACGTCTTCAACGGCTCGGACCTGACCTACACCAGCGGCGCAGACAGCACCCGCAACAGCCAGGCGGCGATCGACGCCATCCGCGTCAAGACCATCCGCCGCACCAAGAGCACGCTTGCGCTATGGGACTTCAAGGTCTCGCGGCCCGACCTCTTGACCCTGCCGGGCGGCGACCTGGGCATCGCCTCGGGCGTCGAGTTCCGCCGCGAGACCCAGCTGGACGATCGCGACAGCCGCATCGACGGCACGACCACCTTCACCGACCCGGTCAGCGGGGCGGTGCTGAGCGACCTGATCAATTCCAGCATCAACCCCGACACCAAGGGCCACCGCACGGTGGGCTCGGCCTATCTGGAACTGGCCGTGCCGCTGGTCTCGCCGGAGATGTCGATCCCGCTGGTCCATCGCCTGGAGGGCCAGCTGGCCGGCCGCTACGAGCGCTACAGCGACTTTGGCGACACCGCCAAGCCCAAGGTCGCCCTGGCCTGGGACGTGATCGACGGCGTGCGCTTCCGCGGCTCGTGGGCGCAGGGCTTCCGCGCCCCGAACCTGGAGCAGATCAACGCCTCGGTGATCTCGCGCTCGAACACCCGCACCGACTACGCCTTCTGCGAGGCCGACCTGCGGTCGGGCCGGATCAGCGCCTTCTCGTCGTGCTCGCGCTCGCAGCTGACCACGGCGCGGCGGGCGGGCAATCCGGACCTGGAGCCCGAAGAGTCCGAAACCCTGTCGTACGGCGTGGTCTTCGAACCCAAGTTCGTGCCCGACGCCTTCGGCCGCTTCACCTTCACCGCCGACTACTGGAAGGTGAAGCAGACGGGTCTGATCGGCGTGTTCGGCGAGGGTAACGCCCTGATCCTCGACTACCTGCTGCGCCAGCAGGGCTCGAGCAACCCGAACGTGGTGCGCGCCGCCCCGACGGCCGACGACGTCGCCGCCTTCGCCGGCACCGGCCTCACGGCCGCCGGCCAGGTGCTGTACGTCAACGACAAGTACACCAACCTCCAGCCGCAGGTGGTCGAGGGGCTGGACTTCGGCTTCCTGTGGAAGCTGGGCACGCAGCGGTTCGGCGACTTCGACCTGAACGTCAACGTCGCCCACCTGCTGAAGTACTACCAGTCGCCGTCGCCGGGCATCGCCGAGCTGCTGAAGGCCCGCTCGGACGGCACGATCAACGCCGGCACCACAATTACCGGCGGCGGTGATTTGCTGCGCCAGAACGGCAAGCCGGAATGGAAGTGGTCGGCGGCCCTGACCTGGCGCTACGACCGCTTCACGGTCGGCGGCTTCACCCAGTACATCGGCGACTACGACGACACCGGCCTGATCGACTCCTCGGGCCAGCCGTGGGTGGTCGAGTCGACCCTGACCGGCAACCTCTACGGCGAGGTCGACGTGGCCGAGCACCAGACCAAGCTGCGGGTCGGGGTGCGCAATATCACCGACGAGCAGCCGCCGCTGAGCACGGCCGGCTACGACGGCACGGTCTACACGCCGTACGGCCGCTACTGGTACTTCAACGTCAAGAAGCGGTTCTAGGCCGCGCCGCAAGCCCCCGGGCCGCCGCACGCGGCGGCCCGGGGCGTCTTCCTTTCAAGAGTTCAAGGGAAACCCCATGACATCGCGTTCCGCCCGCATCCTGCTCGGCGGCCTGTGCGCCGCGGCGCTGTCCACCTCGATCGCTTTCGCCCAGACCAGGCCCCTGGCGGTGGTCGACGCCGAGATCTTCGACGCCACGGGCGCGGCGCCCTATCGCGGGACGCTGGTGGTCAAGGACGGGCGGATCCTCGCCGTCGGTCCCAAGGTCAAGGCCCCCAAGGGCGCGACCATCGTCGACGCCAAGGGCGCGGCGCTGATCCCGGGCCTGTTCGACGTGCACACCCACTGGACCCCGGCCGGCGCCCCGGCGGTGATCCCGAAGATCGCCGACGCCTACCTGGCCTCGGGCGTGACGACGGTGAACGACTTCCACCAGCAGCCGGAAAGCTTTGCGCCGCGTCGCGCCTGGCTGGGAACGCTGACCGCGCCGCACGTCAACTTCGTCGCGCGGATGAGCACGCCGGGCGGCCACGGCGCCGACTGGGCCGACCAGGCCACCACCCGCTGGGTCGACACGCCCGAGAGCGCGCGCCTGGCGGTCGACGAGATCGCCGCCTACAAGCCCGACGCCATCAAGGCCTTCACCGACGGCTGGCGCTATGGCTCGGCGCCCGACAACACCAGCATGGACGCCTGGACGCTGAAGGCCCTTACCGAGGCGGCGCACAAGCACAATCTGAAGGTCCTGACGCACACCGTTACCGTCGAGCGCGGCAAGGTGGCGGCGACCAGCGGCGTCGACGTGATCGCCCACAGCCTGCAGGACGAGCCGGTCGACGCCGACACCATCGCGGCGATCAAGGCCTCGGGCCTGTTCTATGCTCCGACCCTGGCGGTCTACGAGCCGGTCAAGCCGGGCGCCAAGCCGCCGGCCGATCCCGACAGCCCGCGCAACGTTCAGTCGCGTCGCAAGTTCGGCTACGCGCTGGGCAACGTGAAGGCGCTGTTCGACGCCGGCGTGCCGGTGGCGCTGGGCACGGACGCGGGCATGCCCGGCACGCCGCACGGCCCCTCGACCCTGCGCGAACTGGAACTGCTGGTGCAGGCGGGCCTGACACCGAGCCAGGCGCTGGTCGCCGGCACGGCCACCAGCGCCAAGGCCATGAACCTGATCGCCGACCGCGGCACGCTGGAAGCCGGCAAGCGGGCCGACTTCGTGCTGGTCTCCGGCAAGCCCTGGGAGACGATCTCGGACGTGCGCAGGACCGAGCGGGTGTTCCTCGACGGCCAGGCGGTGTTCGGCCCCGGCGCGGTGCGTTCGGCCGCCAACGACAAGCCGACGCCGCCGGCGGTCAAGGCTGCGGCCCTGATCGACGACTTCGAGCGCGCCGACGGCCGCACCAGCCTCGACACCCTGCGGCTGGACGATTTCGACGGCGGCCGCGACCGCAGCCTGGAAGTCTCGCAGGTCATCACCCGCGAGGGCGGCGGCAAGGTGCTGAGCGTCGGCGCGCGCATGGCCACCAAGGACGACGCCTCGGCCGGCGTGCTGCTGCCCCTGACCCGGGGCTCGGTGGTTCCCGCGGACGCCAGCGCCTTCAAGGGGCTCAAGTTCGCCGTGCGCGGCGACGGCGGGGCCTATGTCGTGACGCTGGTCGGCGCGGCCGGCCGCTGGACGACCAAGGTCGAGGCCGGCCCGCAGTGGAAGAGCGTCGAGCTGCCGTTCACGGCCTTCAAGCCGGTCGCGGTCCGCGGCGAGGCCCCGGCCTTCACCGGGACCGACCTGCTGCAGGTCGGCGTCGAGGGCGAGCGCGCGGCGGGAACCAAGTTGTGGTTCGAGCTCGACGACGTGGCGTTCTACTGAGGGGGTGGTGCTCCTAGGTCGTCATCCCGGGCGGAGGGCCGCGTAGCGGACCGCAGACCCGGGACCCAGGGGGCTGGCGCCGCGTGCAGGTTCGCCGCCGGCAGGCGGTGGAAAGGCCCCGTCGCTTGCCCCTGGGTCCCGGCTCTCCGCTGCGCTACGGCCGGGATGACGATGAATTGGAGGCGGGAAGGGCTCCTGTCGCCGAACCGTCATGGGCGGCCGCTAGAGGGCGGTTTTCCGATCCGCCAGCGCTTGGGCCGCCCATGATGAAGACGCGTCTTTCGCTCCTGCTCGCCGCCGGCCTCCTGGCGCTGGCCCAGCCGGCGGCCGCCGCGCCGCCGGTTCCGCCCCTGGCCCAGAACGGCGGGACCTGGGCCTCGGGCCACGTGCAGGGCGTGGCCGTCGATCTGAAGGGCGGCTACGTCTACTACTCGTTCACGAACCTGCTGGTGAAGTACGACTTCGAGGGCAGGCTGGTGGGGACCCTGGTCGGCTGGACCGGTCACCTGGGCGACCTGGACTTCAATCCGCAGGACGGCAGGCTGTACGGCTCGCTGGAGTACAAGAAGGACCAGGCCTTCTACATCGCCGTGATCGACGTTTCCCGGCTGGACCGCGTGGGCGTCGAGGCGGCCAGAAGCGATCTCTTCCGCACCGTCTACCTGCCCGAGGTCGCCAGGGACTACGCCGCCGACCTGAACGGCGACGGCAAGTTCGACGGCGACACGGCCAGGACGGGCGACCATCGCTATGGCTGCTCGGGCATCGACGGGGTGAGCTTCGGGCCGGCCTTCGGGCGCGCCGACGGCCCGCGCTACCTGACCGTGGCCTACGGGATCTATGGCGACGAGGGCCGGAGCGACAACGACCACCAGGTGCTGCTGCAGTACGACGTCGCCGACTGGGCGAAGCTGGCCCGGCCGCTGTCGGAGGCCGAGCCGCATCACCAGGGGCCGGCTGCGCCGCGCGACAAGGTGTTCGTGCGCACCGGCAACACCCGCTTCGGCGTGCAGACCCTGGCCTATGACGAGACGCTGAAGCGCTGGTTCATGGGCGTCTACCAGGGCGGCAAGCCGGCCTTTCCCAACTACCTGCTGTTCGCGGTCGACGCGCGGGCCGAGCCGGCGAGCGGCGACCTGGTCGGCGTGCCGGGGCCGGGCGGTCAGGGCTGGGAGCAGGGCAGGCTGCTGCCGCTGGCCGGCGAGGGCCTGAAGGACGAGGCCAGCGGCGTGCGCGGCTGGAACCAGAAGGCCGACGTCGGCTTCCAGCCGATCGGCGGCGGCCTCGTCTATGTGGCGGCCAATGCAAAGGTCGACGGCCGGCAGACCGCCGACCTGACCCTGATGCGCTGGACCGGGGATGCGGCGCGGCCGCTGGTTGCGGCGACAGCGGCGGACCTGAACTCGCGCGCAGCGAGCGCCCGGGACTGACTGTCACAATCGGCGTCTAGCCAGGGCGCCGACTCGCTATGAGGCCACCAGCCAGCGGAACAGGCATGACCGGCGCCGACAGGGAAAGACAGCGATGGTTCGTGCGCAACGTCCTGCCGCACGAGCCGGCCCTGCGCGGCTGGCTGTCGCGCAGCACGCCGGCGGGCGTCGATCCCGAGGACGTCATCCAGGAGGCCTACACCATCCTGGCCGAGCTGGAGACGGTGGAGACCATCCGTTATCCCCGGGCCTATCTCTTCCAGGTGGCGCGCTCGGTGATCATGCGGCACGTGCGGCGGGCCAGGATCGTCTCGATCCACGCGGTGGGCGACCTGGAGCGGCTGGATCATCCCGACGACGCCGCCTCGCCCGAGCAGCACGCGCTCGACAGGGACGAGCTGCGGCAGCTGGCCCGGGCGATCGCGGCCATGCCGGCCAAGGTGCGGGAGGCCTTCGTGCTGCGACGGGTGGATGGGCTTTCGCAGCGCCAGATCGCCGAGCGGATGCGGATTTCGGAGAATACGGTCGAGACGCACATATCGCGCGGCGTTTCGTTCTTGATTGATTGGTTCGGCCGTAGCGGAAACAAGCGGTCCCAAACCTCTAGTACAGTGGATGCGGAGATCGCCTCGCCAGATGGCCGAACGAGACACCAGTCGAGACATTGACGAAGCGGCGTCCAGCTGGACGGCGCGGCTGGATCGTGGGCCGCTGACTCCGGAGGAAGACCAGGCTTTTCAAGGCTGGCTGAAGGGCGACCCCCGCAGCCGGGGCGCGCTGCTGCGCGCCCAGTCGCTGTTCATGATGAGCGAGTCCGCCCAGGCCCTGGGCGCGCACTACGACCCGGCGGACTTCCGGGAGCCGACGGCGTCAAGGCCGCGCGGGCTGTCGCGGCGCGCGGCGCTGTGGGCGGGCGGCGCGGGAGCGGCCGCTTCGCTGGCGGCGCTGGCCGTGGGCGTGCCGGCGGCCGGCGCGGTGACCAGCACCCGGCGCGGCGAGATCCGGCTCGTGCCGCTGAAGGACGGCTCGACCGTGCTGCTCAACACCGACAGCCGCATCCGCGTGCGCTATGGTCAGAACGAGCGGTTCGTCGCCCTGATCAGGGGCGAGGCCTATTTCTCGGTGGCGCGCGACGAGCGGCCGTTCGTGGTCGAGGTGGACGGACGGCGGCTGCGCACCCGCCAGGCGGGCTTTCGGGTGCGCAAGCTGGCGGCCGATCCGGTCGACCTTCTGGTGCAGCAGGGGCGGGTGGACGTGGCGATCCCCCGGCTGACGGCGCCGACGACCAACCTGGCCCTGGAGGGCAACACGCGGCTGGTGATGGCCGACCTCGTGCCGCGCCCGCAGCCGATCACGCCTTCGGTGGTCACCCGCGAACTGGCCTGGCGCGAGGGCAAGCTGGCCTTCGAGGGCGAGAGCCTGAAGGAGGCCGCCGAGGCCTTCGCCCGCTACAGCGACACCCGCATCGAGATCCCCGACCAGGCCCTGGCGCGCGAGCCGGTGGCCGGCCTGTTCGCCGCCAACGACCCCGTCGGCTTCAGCCGCGCCATCGCCAGGGTGTTCGACGCCCGGCTGGACCAGAAGGGCGACCTGGTCGTCCTGAGCCGGGGCCCGGCCTCGAACTGAGAATTTTTTGTGACCGGTCACGGAAGCCCGTGGCCCGAGGGCTCTCAACCCGCGACGTCGCGATCTGGGCGACGATTGGGGGCTGCCTGCCGATGACTTCCCGTTACTCCATCCTCGCCTGCGGCGTCGCCGCCGTGGCGCTCGCCGTCGCCTCGCAAGCCCAGGCGCAGGACCGCGACTTCGACATTCCGGCCCAGCCGGCCGTGCGCGCCATCCCCGAACTGGCCCGCCAGGGCCAGGTGCAGATCGTGGCCCCGGCCCGCCTGCTGGACGGCGTGCGCACCCCGGCCGTGAAGGGCCGCATGGACGTGCGCACCGCCCTGTCGCGCCTGATCGCCGGCACCTCGCTGCGCATCGACAGCGACGACGGCCAGGTGATCACCCTGAAGTCGGCCGGTCCGGCCGGGACGCGCCCGTCGGCGGCCGTCGGCTCGGGCGTGGTGCGCGGCAAGGTGCTCAACACCGCCACCGGCCAGTACGTGCGCAACGCCGAGATCCGCGTCGAGGGCACGACCATCGTGGCCTTCTCGGAAGACGGCGGCGACTTTCGCCTGACCGGCGTGCCGGCCGGCGAGGTGGCGGTGGTGGCCAAGTACGCGGGCCTGGAGACGGCCCGCACCGTCGTCACCGTCGAGCCCGGCCAGACCGCGGCGGTGACCTTCGACCTGACGGCCTACGCCGCGGCCGGCGGCGACGCGGTCGAGGCGGTGACGATCACGGCCGCCCGCGACGGCCAGGCCGCCGCCATCATGGAACGCCGCGCCTCGACCAACGCCAAGAACGTGGTGGCCGCCGACAACTTCGGCGCCCTGACCATGGGCGACGTCGGCGAGTTCATGAAGAACATGCCCGGCGTGTCGCTGGACTACACCGAGGTCGACGCCACGGCCGTGCGCATCGGGGGGCTGGACCCCAAGTACTCGACCTTCACCACCGACGGCGCGCGCATGGCCACGGCCACGTCGAACAACAATTCGGGCCGCCAGAACTCGTTCGAGCAGATGTCGATCACCGGCATCGACTCCATCGAGCTGAACAACACGCTGCAGGCCAGCATGGACGCCGACAGCCCCGGCGGCTCGATCAACCTGCGCAGCAAGTACGCCTTCCAGCGCAAGAGCCGCCTGCTGCGCTTCCAGATCGGCGGCGTGGGCACCTCGGACTCCACCCTGTCGCGGCAGTACCTGCCCGACGACAAGAAGCACATGACGATCTATCCGTCGGCGCAGATCGGCTATGGCGACGTGTTCCTGGACGGCCGCCTGGGCGTGGCGTTCAACGCCAGCTACAACGCCAACTTCGTCCAGCAGGACCGGGTGCAGACCGACTGGTCCTACCTGGCCGACGGCCGGGTCATGCCCTACCAGGTGATGTGGCGCCCGGGTCCGAAGCTGACCAGCCGCAAGGCCGCCAACCTCAGCGTCGACTACAAGATCACCGACAAGCTGGCGCTGTCCCTGCGCAGCACCTACTCGTTCTACGACGTCGAGTACTTCAACCAGTACACCTACCTGATCTTCGGCACGACGACGGTGTCGCGGGCGACGGCCGACTCCACGCCGACCCACATCGTCGTGAACCCGAGCACGACCAACACCCGCCTGCACACCCAGTATTCGCACCGCTACGCCGGCACGCCGGCCTGGGTGTTCGCGCCGAAGCTGGAATATCGCGGCGACACCTTCGAGGCGCTGCTGCGGGCGAACTATTCCAGCTCGCAGTTCAATTTCGAGGACAACGACCAGGGCTTCTTCGTCCGCACCGACAGCTACCTGACGCGCATCGGCTTCACGCTGGACCGCGCGTCGGAAGACTCAAACGCCTGGACCATCAAGCAGACGGCCGGCCGGTCGTGGAGCGACCCGGCCAACTTCAACCGCGACGACGACATCGGCAACAACATCCGCACCTCGCAGTCGAACGCCAACAACCAGATGTACGGCGCCAACCTGGACCTGAAGAAGCTGCTGGTGGTCGGCGACGTGCAGTTGAAACTGCTGGGCGGGGCGGCCTTCCGCACCAACATGTGGAAGACCAACGAAGGCTCGTACAAGCAATTTCAGTATGTGGGTTCCACCGGCGACCTGACCCAGAAGGCTCCCGAGGCCGTCATCCCGTGGACCCAGAACTACCAGTTCAAGATCCACGGCTTCGACGCCGGCAACATGAACGAGCAGGGCTGGCGCGCCGACAACAACTACGCCGTCTACGACATCTACCAGGCCCATCCCGAGTACTTCGTGCCCGACACCGTGGGCAACCTGAAGCGCCAGCTGGATAACAACAAGAAGATCGGCGAGGAGGTCAGCGCGGCTTACGTCGAGGCCCAGCCGCGCCTGGGCAAGGCCCAGTTCGATCTTGGCCTGCGCTACGAGAAGACCAAGACCCAGGCGCGCGTCGCCGACATCCGCTCGGCCAAGGAAGTGACCGCCGCGGGCCTGTCGACCAGCACCGTCGAGGGCCTGATGTACCAGTACCGCAACGGGACCTACACGACCCGCGAGGGCGAGTATGACGACTGGTTCCTGAGCGGCGGGGTGAAGTACGACTTCAACAAGCGCCTGGTGGGCCAGATGGCCTTCAGCCAGTCGATCCTGCGGCCCGACTACGGCAACCTGGGCGGCGTGGTGGCCGTCGACGACAACAACCTGATCGTCACGGTGCCCAACCCGCTGCTCAAGCCCGAGCACTCGACCAAGTACTACGCCAGCCTGCTGTACTATCTGGAGCCGTCGGGCGTGGTGGGCATCTCGGCCTACCAGCTGGACGTCAAGGACATGCAGGTCACCGGCATCACGGTCGATCCCGAGGACGTCGGCTACAATCCGGGCGACTACGCCGGCTACACCTTCCGCAGCGCCCAGAACCTGCCGGGCACCAGCACCAACAAGGGGATCACGCTGGAGTACGACCAGCAGCTGGTCTTCCTGCCGGGCGCGCTGCGCGGTCTTGGTCTGCGGGCCTCGGTCACCAAGATCGATCCCGACGGCGAGCGCGTGAACCTGCCCAAGACCTCGGCCAACTGGGGCCTGCGCTACAGCTACGGCAAGCTGGACCTGCAGCTGACCGGCAACTGGCAGGATTCCTACCGGACCAGCGCGCTCAGCAACACGCCGACCACGGCCAACAACGGCATCCTCTACCGGGCCGAACGCCAGCTGTGGAACGTCAGCGCCAGCTACAAGATCAACAAGCGCTTCGAGGTGATGCTGGCCGGCCGCAACATCTTCAACGAGCCGGACATCGTCTACTCGAACGTCCGCAGCCGGGTGCAGCAGTACAGCATCTACGGCTCGATGTGGAACGTGGGCCTGAAGGGCGTCTTCTAGGACGCCTTGGGCTCCCTGGCGGTCGCGCTCCCATCCCCTCGGCGCGGCCGCCCTCCTTCTTCTCGTCATTCCATCGTTCAGATCGAAGAGGTCGCTTCGTGGTTCTGCACATCGATCGCCGCAGCCTGGTGCTCGGCGGCCTGGGCCTGGGGGCCCTGTCCCTGCCGGCCGGCCGCGCCGCCGCCCAGCAGATGCTGGGCGCCAGCGGCTTCACCCACAACGTGGCCAGCGGCGAGCCGGGGCCGGATTCCATGCTGCTGTGGACGCGCTACGTCCCAGCCGGCGACGGCGGCGTGACCACGCTGCAGGCCGAGGTGGCGCTGGACCAGGCCTTCGCCAAGGTGGTGGCCGGCGGCGTCGTGCGCACCGGCGCCTATCGCGACTGGACGGCCAAGATCACGGTCGACGGCCTGAGGCCCGGCACGGTCTACTGGTACCGCTTCGTGGCGCCGGACGGTTCGAAATCGCCGGTCGGCCGCACCAAGACCCTGCCGGTCGGGCCGGTGTCGCGCTTCGGCCTGGCGGTGTTCTCGTGCTCGAACCTGCCCAACGGCTACTTCAACGCCTATGGCCACGCCGCCGCGCGCCAGGACCTGGATCTGTGGCTGCACACCGGCGACTACATCTACGAATATGGCGTCGGCTCGACCCGCGAGGGCGACTGGGCGCAGGGCCGCAAGGAGCAGCTGGCGCCGGTCACCGAGATCCTGGCGCTCGCCGACTACCGCCTGCGCTACGCCAGCTATCGCGCCGATCCCGACCTGCAGCGCCTGCACCAGATGGCCCCCATGGTGGCGCTGTGGGACGACCACGAGTCGGCCAATGACAGCTGGGAGGGCGGGGCCCAGAACCATCAGCCCGACAAGGAGGGCGACTGGAACGTCCGCCGCGCGGCGGCCATGCAGGTCTATCGCGAGTGGATGCCCGTGTCGGACGAGCCGTGGAAGGCCTATCCGATCGGCGCCCTGGCCACGCTGTACCGCACCGAGTCGCGCCTGCTGGGCCGCACCAAGCCCGCCGACCTGGGCGCGGCGTTCAAGGCGGCCGATCCGGACGCCGCGTTGAAGGCGTTCCGCGACGGGGCCTGGCGCGATCCGTCGGCGACCATGCTGGGCTCGACCCAGGAAAGCTGGCTGGCCCACGAGATGAAGGCTTCGTCGAAGGCCTGGCAGCTGGTCGGCATGGGCACGATCCTGGGCCGCACCGTGATGCCCAGGGAGGCCGTCGACTGGCTGCGCCCCGAGGTCGCCGACAAGAAGGTCGCCGGCTATCGCAACAACATCCGCGCCGCCCAGCAGGGCGTGCCGATGTGGATGGACCGCTGGGACGGCTATCCCGCCGCGCGTTCGCGCCTGCTGAAGGCGGCCCAGGCCGCCGACACAGACCTCGTCATGCTGTCGGGCGACAGCCACAACGCCTGGGCCTATGGCCTGGTGGAGGACGGCCGTCCGGCCGGGGTCGAGTTCGCCGGCCAGGCGGTGACGTCCAACGGCATGGAAGGCGACATGGGCGCCGACCCCAAGGTCGTGGCCCAGGGCTTCATGGCCGCCAATCCCGAACTGAAGTGGGCCGACACCAGCCGCCGCGGCTACATGATGATCGAGGTGACGCCGAAAAGCGTGACCGGCGAATGGCTGTTCCTGCGGACGATCAAGGCCCGCTCGACGGCGCTGGCCGGCAGCCACCGGATGCGGGTCGATCGCGGCCGGCGGGTGTTTGCGGCCTAGGGTCGGTACTCAATTGGCCGAGGGCAATGGGTTATCTGTTTCAATAGCCTATAGCAGTTGTCATCCCGGCCGCAGCGCAGCGGAGCGCCGGGATCTCCCACAGTTTTCGAACCTGCCAACGTGGGAGATCCCGGCTCTACGGATCGCTGACGCGCTCCTCCGGCCGGGAAGACACGTTTCTTTGCACGCCAATTGAGTCCAGACCCTAGGGCGGATCCATCTTCCACCGAGGTTCCCCGCGAAGGCGGGGATCCAAGCTGCATTTCAGGAGAAGGCGTGGCCTTGGGCGGTCCGCCGGCTCGGCTTGGGTCCCCGCCTTCGCGGGGAAGGACGGATCAAGGGGCGGCCGTCAGGTGAATGTCGGCCCGTCCTAAAGCGGCGTGCGGATCATCCGGTCGACCCGGGCGGCCAGGTCCGACACCGCGAAGGGCTTGGTCAGCACCTCCATGCCCGGCTGGATGTGGCCGTGGTTGAGGGCGGCGTTCTCGGCGTAGCCGGTGATGAACATCACCTTCAGCTCGGGCCGCAGGGCCCGGGCGGCGTCGGCGACCTGGCGGCCGTTGAGGCCGCCGGGCAAACCAACGTCGGTGATCAGGAGGTCGAAGCGGGCGTTTGACTGCAGCAGGCGCAGGCCGGCCGGGCCGTCGGCGGCCTCGGCGCAGGCGTAGCCCAGCTCCTGCAGCGCATCGACGATCAGCATGCGGACGGTCGGCTCGTCATCGACCACCAGCACCGTCTCGCCGGCCGCCGCGGGGGCGGGCAGGACGGCGTGGACGTCGGTCTCGGGCGCGGCCTCCTCGCCGAAGTGGCGCGGCAGGTAGATGCAGACCATCGTGCCCTGGCCGACCTCGGAATAGATCCGCACGTGGCCGTGCGACTGGCGGGCGAAGCCGTAGACCATCGACAGGCCAAGGCCCGTGCCTTCACCCATCGGCTTGGTGGTGAAGAACGGGTCGAAGACGCGCTCCTGGATCGCCTTGTCCATGCCCACGCCCGTGTCGCTGACGCAGACGCAGACATACTGGCCCGGCTCCATGCCGCGTTCGTCGGCGGCGCGGCGGTCGAGCCACTTGTTGCCGGTCTCGATGGTGATCCGGCCGCCGTCGGGCATGGCGTCGCGGGCGTTGATGCAGAGGTTGAGGAGGGCGTTCTCCAGCTGGTTGTCGTCGACCAGGGTGGCCCACAGGCCCCCGGCGGCGACCGTCTCGACCTTGATCGACGGCCCGACCGTGCGGCGCACCAGCTCGACGAAGTCGGCCATCAGCCGGTTGATGACGATAGGGCGGGGCGACAGGGTCTGGCGGCGCGAGAAGGCCAGCAGGCGGTGGG
Organism: Caulobacter sp. 602-2; assembly: GCF_011043625.1. Taxonomy (GTDB): domain Bacteria; phylum Pseudomonadota; class Alphaproteobacteria; order Caulobacterales; family Caulobacteraceae; genus Caulobacter. The sequence goes on along the minus strand of NZ_JAAKGT010000002.1, from coordinate 103,931 downwards.
TGAGGGCGGCCGCCCGGCGGGCCGCGCCCTGGCCGGCCGCCAGGTATTTCTCGACGTCGCGCGAGCGTCCCTGCGACAGCCGCGTGCCGATCATCTCGAACGAGCCGGAAATCCCCGACAGCAGGTTGTTGAAGTCGTGGGCCAGGCCCCCGGTCAGCTGGCCGACGGCCTCCATCTTCTGGGCCTGGCGCAGGGCTTCCTCGGCCTCGCGCAGGCGATCCTGCTCCTCCAGCCGCTCGGTGACGTCGTAGACGAACTGATAGGCGCCGGCCTGCAGGCCCATGTCGTCGCGCAGCACGCCGAAGCGCATCTCGTAGAAGCGGCGATAGCCGTCCGGATCGCCGAAGGCCTCGACCTCGACGAACTCCTCGCCGGCCAGGGCGCGCGACCACACCGAGCGCACCTGGGCCTGGTTCTCCGGCTGGTCGGACAGCAGGTCGAGCATGCGCTCGCCGACACGGGGGGTGACGCCGAACACCTGCTCGAACTCGCGCACGGCCGCGCCGTTGACGGCCAGCCAGCGGAAGTCGTTGTCGACGACCTGCACGAGCGCGGCCGTCCCCTCGACGATGTCGGCCAGCACCCGGCGCTCGGCCAGGGCCGAGGCGACGCGCTGCTCCAGGGTCTCGTTCAGCTGGCGCAGGGCCAGTTCGGCGCGGCGACGCTCGGTGACGTCCTGGAACAGCACCGCCACCTGCTTGCGCTCGGGCGGCTCGATGCGGAACGAGGACAGCGACAGATAGCGGCCGGTGGCCACCAGTTCCTGCTCGAAGCGGATCGGCTCGCCGGTGCGCAGCACGTGGCCGTAGCGCGCCACCCAGGCGTCGGCCTCGCCCGGGACCATCTCGCGCAGCTTCTGGCCGACGACGTTGGGAATGCCGGCGTGGCGGGCGTAGGCGGCGTTGGCGTCGATGTGGATGTAGTCGCTGTCGGGGCCGTGCGGGCCGTCGAAGAACTCGATGATGCAGAAGCCCTCGTCCATCGAGTCGAACAGGGTGCGGTACTTGCGCTCGCTGTCGGCGCTGGCCTGCAGCGACAGGCGAAGCTCCAGCTGGCTCATCACCTGCCGGGCCAGCACCTGCAGGGTGCGCTGCTGCAGGGGCGACAGGTCCTTGGGCGCGGTGTCGAGCACGCACAGCGTGCCGATCGGCAGGCCCTCGGCCGTCTTCAGCAGCGCGCCGGCGTAGAAGCGCACGTGCGGATCGCCGGTGACCAGCGGATTGCAGTCGAAGCGCGGGTCGCGCGTCGCATCGGGCACCAGCAGGAAGTCGTCTTCCAGGATCGCCTTGACGCAGAACGAGCTTTCCAGCGGCGTGCCGTCGACGCCCAGGCCGATCTCGGCCTTGAAGAACTGGCGGTGCTCGTCGACCAGGCTGACCAGGGCGATCGGCACGCCGCAGATCTCGGCGGCCAGGGCGACGATCTCGTCGAAGGCGGCCTCGCGCGGCGTGTCGAGGATGTCGTAACGACGGAGCGCCGCGAGGCGACGCGCCTCGCGTTCCGACGGATCGGCGGCGTTCATGCTGGTTGCGGCCCCCCGGATCCGGCAGCGTCGACTCGCCGACGAACGAAAGCCGGCATGGACCCTTAGACGCTTGGCGCGTCCAAGGGTTCCACGCAAGTACGGTGAAGCTGGTTCAGCCCCAGCCTTCCGACACGCCGGCGCGGCGGGCCATGGGGGTGACGGCGGTCGGTTTCTGCGACGGTTGCGGCTGGTCGGCCGGCTTGCCGTAGAGCCAGCCCTGGGCGAAATCGACGCCGGCCTTGCGGACCACGTCCTCGACCTCGGCGGTCTCGACCATCTCGGCGACGGTGCGGACATTGAGGTCGCGGCACAGCTCGACCAGGCGGCGGACCATGGCTCCGTCGCGGCTGTTGCCGGCCAGTTCGCGCACGTAGCGGCCGTCGATCTTGACGATGTCGAGCGTGAGTTCCTGCAGGTAGGCGAACGAGGCCGCGCCCGCGCCGAAATCGTCCAGGCAGACCAGCGAGCCCAGGCCGCGCAGGGCCTGGATGTGGCGGTTGGCGCGGGGCAGGTCGTCGATGGCGCTGGTCTCGGTGACCTCGAAGATCAGCTTGCCCTTGGCGGCCGGGGTCTGGGCCAGCAGGCGGCCGATGTGGTCGACGAAGGTCTCGCTGACGATGGTGCGGCCCGAGACGTTGACGGCCAGGCGGACGCCGCCGGCGCGGTCGGAGGCGATCCGGCGCACCGCCTGCTCGGCGATGGCGTGGTCCAGTTCCTCGATGATGTCGAACTCCTCGGCCATGCGGATCAGGGCGAAGGGGCTGGCGCCGTCCTCGAAGCGCACCAGCGCCTCGTGGTGGTGGGCCTGGCCGGTCGAGAGGTCGACCACGGGCTGGTAGGCGAGGGTGAAGCGGCGCTGGCTGACGGCCGCGCCCAGGGCGCCGGCGCGGGCCAGGGTGCGCTTGACGGACCTGTTCATCGCCTCCGACAGGGTCATCGGCGGGGTGTCCTTGAGGCCTTCGCGCAGGAAGTCGTCGAGGGCGTAGCGCAGGGCCCGCAGGCCGCGCGACGAGGCGCCGCCGTCCAGCGGCACCACGTGGGCGCTGGCGTCGAGCGTGGCGATCTTGGTCAGGCGGGCGGCCAGGGCCTCGGGCCGGTCGTCCTTGGCCCGCAGCAGGGCGAAGCGCTCGGGCGAGACCTGGGTGGCCATGGCGCCGGCGTGGGATTCGGCGCGGACGGCGCCGGCGATCTTCATGTCCAGCGCGTGGGCCTCGGTCGGGGCCAGGCCGTCGCGCAGGGCGGCCAGGCCGGCGAACTCGACCATGGCCAGTTCGAGCTCCAGCCCGGTGACCCGCGCGGCCTCGAACAAGCCCTTGGCGATCTCCTCGAAGTTCTCGCGCGGACGCAGGCCCGTGGCGTCCAGGCCGCCGGCGGGCGGACGGGCGGCGGTGATCGCGATCGAGGTACGTCCGAAATTGTCGGGTAGGGCGCGCAGAGTGACTCCGACGAAGCGTTCCGGCTCGCCGGCGACGCGGACGGTGACCGGTCCCCGGCGCTGGCCTTCGTCGAGAGCGTAGAGCGCCGCGTCCATCAACGGACGGTCGGCGGGGGTGAACAGGTCGCGCCAGACGCGGCCCATCAGGGAGGTTTCGGTCTTGCCCATGATCTTCTGCGCCGCGCCCAGGGCGAGGCTGACGCGATCCCCCTCGAGTTCGAGCAGGAGATCGGCGCTGGCGAAGGCCAGGCCCAGCAGGCGGCGTGGATCGATCGACAAAGGATAGAGCTCCCCAGAGGGGGCCATCCTGGCCCGCCTTAGCTTAAGGAGCCGTGCATGGGGCGCGGCGAGCGGGGTGCGACGGCTCGCCACAGCGGCGGTCGGGCGGAACGAAAAGAACATCTTGCGAACATAGAACAAAATGTGTACGCATTAATCATTCCACAGGCGGTGGGCGTAGCGGCGCCCGAACTTCCGGCCCGGCGGCCGGAATCATGGAATAAGGCGATCAACCAATGACCAGTCAGGCGGCTTTGAAACTCGTGGGCAAGGAAGAAGGCGACAAGGCGCGGGCGCTAGAAGCGGCTCTGGCGCAGATCGATCGGGCCTTCGGCAAGGGCTCGGTGATGAAGCTCGGCGAAAAGGGCAAGGTCGAGATCGAAGCGGTCTCCACCGGCTCTCTGGGCCTCGATATCGCGCTCGGCATCGGCGGCCTGCCCAAGGGCCGGGTGATCGAGGTCTACGGGCCGGAAAGCTCGGGCAAGACGACGCTGGCCCTGCACGCGGTGGCCGAGGTTCAGAAGGCCGGCGGCACCGCGGCCTTCGTCGACGCCGAGCACGCGCTGGATCCGTCCTACGCCCACAAGCTGGGCGTCAATCTCGACAGCCTGCTGGTGGCCCAGCCCGACAACGGCGAACAGGCCCTCGAAATCACCGACACCCTGGTGCGCTCGGGCGCGGTCGACATCGTCATCGTCGACTCCGTGGCCGCCCTGACCCCGAAGGCCGAAATCGAAGGCGAGATGGGCGACAGCCTGCCTGGCCTCCAGGCCCGCCTGATGAGCCAGGCGCTGCGCAAGCTGACCGGCTCGATCAACAAGGCCAACACCATCGTCCTGTTCATCAACCAGATCCGTCACAAGATCGGCGTGATGTACGGCAGCCCGGAAACCACCACGGGCGGCAACGCCCTGAAGTTCTACGCCTCGGTGCGCCTGGACATCCGCCGCACCGGCTCGGTCAAGAACCGTGACGAGATCATCGGCAACAACGTCCGCGTGAAGGTGGTCAAGAACAAGGTGGCCCCGCCGTTCCGCGAGGTCGAGTTCGACATCATGTACGGCGAGGGCATCTCCAAGCTGGGCGAGATCATCGATCTGGGCGTCAAGGCCGGGATCATCGACAAGGCCGGCTCCTGGTTCTCCTACAACAGCCAGCGCATCGGCCAGGGCCGCGACAACGTCCGCGAGTTCCTCAAGAACAACAAGGACCTGGCCAACGAGATCGAAACCGCGGTGCGTCGCGCCTCGCAGAAGATCGAGGAAGAGCTGCTGGTCGGCGGTCCTGAAGAGGGCGACGAAGACTAAGCCATTCGGCGCGCGCCTGCGCCGAACTTCGCGGCCGCCGCCCCGCCGAGGGCGACCCCGCCTTATAGCCCACGGCGGAACGACACCGCCGTCGACGGCCGCGAGCCCCGGACGCCTGGACCCCATGCCAGGCGTCCGATTTCGTTTGTCCTCCCCCGTGCAACGGGGGAGGTGGCGCGGCGCGAAGCGCCGTGACGGAGGGGGCGAGCGACAGGCGCCGCCCCAAGATCCTCCCCCTCTGGGAGAGGTGGCCCGGAGGGCCGGAGGGGGGGGGGGGCGTTTTCAGCTTCCGCGGAACCGGCCGGTTGATCCGGCGCGATCCTCGCCCGCCCTCAGCCCCCGATGTCGGTCCACGGTCGCTGCACGCAGACCGGCTTGCCGTCGATCACCGCCACCCGCGCCGAGCCGGGCGGGGCATAGAAGGCCCGCGTCCCGCCGACGGCGACGGCCAGGGCGATCGGGCCGCTGAAGTCGCAGACCGGGGCCTCGCGGCGTCCGGCCGCCTGGGCGTAGACGCGGTGGGTGCATTCCATGTGCCCGGCCCGGCGCTGGATGACGGCCTCGTCGAAGGTGAAGGTCATCGGCTTGCGCGACCCGGCCGTGAAGGCCGCCGGGGCGAGGGTCGGGCAGGGCGTTCCCGCCAGGCTCCAATAGGCCTCGGCGACGGCGGCGGCCTGGCGCTGCTTGACCAGGGTGAAGCCGGTCAGCGGCGCGACGACGACCAGGGCCACGACCGCGAACAGGATCCAGATCGTGCGCCGCGAGCGGCCCTCGGTCCGCAAGGGCGCGCTGACGGGGCGGCCCTGCTGCGCCGTCGTGTCGGTGGTGGTGTTCATGGCGTCCCTCTCGGCCGGAGGTTAGCCGCCGTCCTTCAAGGCGGGCAAGGCGCCGGCGGCGGCGTTCCGTCCTGCGGATCGCGACGCGGCCGCCCGCTCGCCCGTCGCCGCCGGACCAGCGGCCAGGGCGAGCGGCCAGGCGTCACGAGCGCCGCGCCAGCCGGCCATTCCGAGGTTGGATTTCCACAAAGCTTGAAACCGCGCTATGCAGCGCCGACTTCCGGTGTCCGCCGGACCTTTCGAGATTCCCGAGACGACGATGCCTAGCCTCAACGAGATCCGCAGCACCTTCCTCGACTACTTCGGCAAGGCCGACCACGCCGTCACGCCGTCGGCGCCGCTGGTGCCGCAGAACGATCCGACCCTGCTGTTCGTCAACGCGGGCATGGTGCCGTTCAAGAACGTGTTCACCGGCGCCGAGACGCCCGCGCACCCGCGCGCGGCCAGCTCGCAGAAGTGCGTCCGCGCCGGCGGCAAGCACAACGACCTGGACAACGTCGGCTACACCGCCCGCCACCACACCTTCTTCGAGATGCTGGGCAACTTCTCGTTCGGCGACTACTTCAAGGAACAGGCGATCCACCACGCCTGGACCCTGCTGACCGGCGAGTTCAAGCTGCCCAAGGAAAAGCTGCTGGTCACGGTGTACCACACCGACGACGAGGCGGCCGATCTCTGGAAGAAGATCGCCGGCCTGTCCGACGACAAGATCATCCGCATCCCCACCAGCGACAACTTCTGGTCCATGGGCGACACCGGCCCCTGCGGCCCGTGCTCGGAAATCTTCTACGACCATGGCGAAGGCATCTTCGGCGGCCCTCCGGGCAGCCCCGATGAGGACGGCGACCGCTTCATCGAGATCTGGAACCTGGTGTTCATGCAGTTCGAGCAGATCGCCGGCGGCGAGCGCCTGGCGCTGCCCAAGCCCTCGATCGACACCGGCATGGGCCTGGAGCGCATCGCCGCCGTCCTGCAGGGCGTGCACGACAACTACGACATCGACCTGTTCAAGGCGCTGATCGCCGCCTCGGTCGAGCTGACCGGCGTCAAGGCCGAAGGCGCCCAGGCGCCGTCGCACCGCGTGATCGCCGACCACCTGCGCTCGTCGTCGTTCCTGCTGGCCGACGGCGTCACCCCGTCGAACGAAGGCCGCGGCTACGTGCTGCGCCGGATCATGCGCCGGGCCATGCGCCACGCTTACCTGCTGGGCGCCAACGAGCCCCTGATGCACCGTCTGGCCCCGACCCTGGTGGCCGAGATGGGCCAGGCCTATCCGGAACTGCGCCGCGCCGAGGCCTCGATCGTCGAGACCCTGCGCCAGGAAGAAGAGCGCTTCCGCACCACGCTGGGCCGCGGCATGGGCCTGCTCGACGAAGCCACCGCCAATCTGTCGACCGGCGACGTGCTGGACGGCGAGACCGCCTTCAAGCTCTACGACACCTACGGCTTCCCGCTCGACCTGACCCAGGACGCCGTGCGCGCCAAGGGCCTGACCGTCGACACCGACGGCTTCGACGCGGCCATGCAGAAGCAGCGCGAGATGGCGCGCGCCAACTGGGCCGGTTCGGGCCAGCAGGGCGCGGCGGCCGCCTGGTTCTCGATCAAGGAAAAGGCCGGCGCCACCGACTTCGTCGGCTATGAGACCACCGAGACCACGGGCGTGGTGAAGGCCATCGTCGCCGACGGCGCCGAGGTCGAGGCCGCTTCGGCCGGCCAGACCGTCGACGTGCTGCTCGACCGCACCAGCTTCTACGCCGAAAGCGGCGGCCAGGCCGGCGACACCGGCGTGATCGAGGCCAATGGCGCGGAAAGCCGCGTGCTCGACACCCAGAAGCAGGCCGGCGAACTGCACGTGCACCGCGTCGAGCTGGCCGGTCCGTTGAAGGTCGGCGACCAGGTCGTCGCCTCGGTCGACGCCGAGCGCCGCCACACCACCCGCTCCAACCACTCGGCCGCGCACCTGGTGCACGCCGCCCTGCACCACGTGCTGGGCCCGCACGTCGCCCAGAAGGGCCAGATGGTCGACGGCGAGCGCATGCGCTTCGACTTCAGCCACGGCGGCCCGCTGAGCGCCGACGAGATCGAGCGCATCGAGGCCGAAGTGAACGCGGTCATCCGCCAGAACGTGGCGGCCCGCACCGAGGAAATGGCCCCGAAAGCCGCCATCGAGGCCGGCGCCGTGGCGCTGTTCGGCGAGAAGTACGGCGACAGCGTGCGCGTGCTGACCCTGGGCGACAGCCTCACCGACGCGGGCAAGGCCTATTCGGTCGAACTGTGCGGCGGCACCCACGTGGCCCGCACCGGCGACATCGCCCTGTTCAAGATCGTCTCCGAGCAAGGCGTGGCCGCCGGCGTGCGCCGCATCGAGGCCCTGACCGGCGAGGCGGCCCGCCGCTTCCTGCTCGACCAGGCCGGCGTCGCCAAGGCCCTGGCCGACCAGTTCAAGACCCCGGTCGCCGAGGTTCTCTCGCGCGTCGACGCCCTGGTGGCCGAGCGCAAGAAGCTGGAAAAGGAACTGGCCGAGGCCAAGAAGCAGCTGGCCCTGGGTGGCGGCGGCGGTGCGGCCTCGGGTCCGGAAGACGTGAACGGCACCGCCCTGATCGCCCGCGTCCTCGACGGCGTCGGCGGCAAGGAACTGCGCGGCGTCGCCGAGGAGTTCAAGAAGCAGCTGACCTCGGGCGTCGTGGCCCTGGTCGGCACGACTGACGGCAAGGCCGCCGTCACCGTGGCCGTGACCGCCGATCTCGTCGGCAAGTTCAGCGCCGCGGACCTGGCCAAGGCCGCCGTGATCGCCATGGGCGGCCAGGGCGCGGGCGGCAAGCCCGACTTCGCCCAGGGCGGCGCTCCCGACGCCACCAAGGCCGACGACGGCCTGGCGGCGATCAAGGCCGTTCTGGCCGGCTGATACGGATGATGGGCGATCTTCCCTCTCTCTTGGAGAGAGGGAGGGGCCCGCCGCCGCAGGTGGCGGGAGGGTGAGAGGTTACAGCCAGTGCCGGAAGGCCCTCGGTCTTCTGGCGCGCGCCGCCTTCGTCGGATCGACAGTCATTCGACGACCATCCCCCAAATCCGTCCTTCCCCGCGGAGGCGGGGACCCAAGCGGAGTTTGCGGGTCTCTCACGGTCGCGCCTCATCCTGAAACGCAGCTTGGATCCCCGCCTTCGCGGGGACGCTCGGAGAAAAGCGGCCGGCGCCACGGAATGTCGATCCGGCCGGAGCCTCGCCTAGTTCGGAAAGGGTGAAACCTCTCACCCTCCCGCCGCTTTGCGGCGGGCCCCTCCCTCTCTCAAAGAGAGAGGGATTTGTTACGGCTCCAGCTGAACCTGCCCCTCGCCCAACTGCAGCCAGTCGGTGAAGGGACGGTGGTAGTAGAGGTCGAAGACCTCGGCCTGCAGCTTGAAGGGCAGGCTGCTTTCGCTGTTCCACAGCATCACGACGCCGGTCTTCTTTTGCGGATCGAACATCATGGTGGCGCGATAGCCGTCGACGGCGCCGCTGTGGCCGGCCAGGCGATGACCCTGGTAGCCGAAGCTGCGCATGGCCAGGCCGTAGCCCGGCTTTTCCAGCGTGCGGCCCAGCGGCGAGTTGCCGTAGGGGCGGCCGGTGTTGACGCGCGGTCGCTGGATCTCCTCCAGGACGCCTGCCGGCAGCACGGCGGGGGCCAGGCCCATCTGGGCCTGCATCCAGCGCGCCAGGTCGACGATGTTGGAGTTCACGCCGGCGGCGGCGGGGGTCAGGTAGTAGGCCTCGGCCAGGGTCAGGCGGCGGCCGTAGCGGGTGGGGCGGGCCCAGTGCCGGGCGTCGCTAAGCTCGCTCATGCCGATGGTGGCGCTGGTCATGCCCAGCGGCACGAACAGGCGCTGGCGGGCCTCTTCGGCATAGGGGCGATGGGTGGTGGTCTCGACCACCTCGCGGATCGTGTCGAAGGCGACGTTCTGGTAGGTGTGACAGGTCGCCGGTGGGCACTGGGGCGGCACCTCGCCCAGGGCCTGGCGGATCATCTTGGGCGAGCGGCCGCCCTCCAGCCAGCCGTCATAGGCGTTGCGCGGCAGGCCCGTGCGCTGCGAAAGCAACTGCTCGATGGTCAGGGTGCGTTGCGCGTCGGCCGGCAGGCGCAGGCTGGTGTCGAAGCGTCCCAGCGGGTCGGACAGCGAGAAGACCCCGTCCTGGGCGAGGCGCGCGCTGAGCGAACCGGCCACGGTCTTGGACAGCGAGGCCCAGCGGAACACGGTGTCGGCGCCGACCGTCTCGCCGTCGTCCGGCGCGGTGCGGCCATAGCCCTTCACGAACGACAGCCGGCCGTCCTCGACCACGGCGATGGCTAGCCCGGTCATCGAGCGGTCGCGCATCATCGCCCCGATGCGGGCGTCGAGAGCGCGATAGTCGATCTCGCCGCGCCAGTCCTGCGGCTTGAGCGGAAGCGCCACCGGCGTGGCGGCCGCGGCGATGGTCTGCTCGGTCTTGGAGACGCGCGCGCAGCGCGAGAGGGTGAGGGCGGCGGCGCCCAGGGCCGCGACGGCGGCTGCGGCCGCGGCGATCTTCCAGCCGCGGCCCCGGTCGCGCCGGAAGGTGAACCGCGAGGTCTTGATGAACTTGGTCAGGCGTCTTTACCGGTCGAAGCGGCGACACGGGCCGCCGTCGGGGGGGCGCGTCGCATGATTACTGAGGGGCTGTCCTACGCGTTTGGCGCGGCGTGACAAACCCATTAGGCCGCCAACCGGGGCGATTCCGAGGCCCTGGCCGAAGAGTCAGCGGCCATGCCCCCGGACCTGCGCGGTCGTCGCCGCGTAACGGCCGGGCGAGACGCCGAACGAGCGCTGGAACAGCGTGACGAAGCTGCTGGCCGAGGTGAAGCCCAGGTCCTGGGCGGCCTGCTTGACCGACTGGCCGGCCTCGAGGCGCGCGGCCGCCTCGGTCATCCGCAGTTGCTGGCGCCAGGTGGTGAAGCCCATGCCCGTCTCGGCCCGGAAGGCGCGGGTGAAGGTGCGCCGGCTCATGCCCGCGACCTGGGCCCAGGCGTCGATGTCGCGGTCGTCGGCGGGGGCGATCCGCAGGGCGTCGCAGATCCGGCGCACGCGCGGATCGCGGGGCAGGCGCGGACCGGCATAGGCCGAGGCCGGGGCGCGGTCGATCTCGCCCAGCATCAGGCGGACGATCTGGCCCTCGCGGCCGGCTTCGTCGTAGGCCGGTTCGAAGGTCAGGAACTCCTCGACCAGGGCGTGGAGAAACGGCGTCACGTCGATGACCTTCAGGTCGCGCGGCTGGGGATCGGCCTTGGGTGTGACATAGAGGGCGTTGTAGGCGGCGGGGCCGCGGCAGCTGACCTCGTGGGTCAGGCCCGGAGGGATCCACACCCCGCGCCCCGGCGGCAGCAGGATGGCCGAACCGCCGGCCCGCACGGCGGCCACGCCTTCCAGTCGATAGGAGAACTGGGCGCGGTCGTGCACGTGCGGCGGATCATAATAGCCCTTGGCCTGGCGGCCGTGCAGCCCGACCACGGGCCGGATCGGCGGATGGTCGGCGCTGCTCTTGTCGAAAGGCGGTTCGGGGGTTTCGGTGGGCAAGGGGCTCCGGTCCCAGGTGTTCCAGATCGTCTGGTTGAGCCACAACCGCAGCGGTTCGTCAGTTCGCATACGGGCCGTTTTGTTTTCGGATCGGGCCAACCGTCGCCCGCTTCGTTGCGACTAACTCTCAATAACGCTACTCGCGCCGCCACGTAAACAGTCGGGCTGGATGAAGGAGCGGGCGTGAGGGCGGCGCAGGGCAGGTGGGCAGGCTTGGGGCGGACGGCGGACGTCCTCGCCCGGATCGCGATCGCCATGTTCGGCGGCTACGCGGCGATGGCCGCCTGCACCATGCTGCTGGCCCGTGTGCTGCCGGGAGAGGCGCTGGACCGCACCCTGTGGTCGACCATCCTGTCGTTCGGGATCTATGCGGCCCTGGTGGTCTGGACCTTCGCGGCCCGCAGCGCCCTGCGCGCCGGCCTGGTGACGCTGGCCGTCGGCGTCGTCGCCGGCCTGGGCGCGGCGTGGGCGGCATGAAGGGCGCTGGACCCAAGTCCCAGGGCTTTCGCCAGTCGCAGGCGGGCCTGCACACCTGGACCGGGCTGCTGGTCGGCTGGATCCTCTATCTGATCTTCCTCAACGGCGCGGTCAGCTACTGGCGCGAGGAGATCACCCGCTGGTCGCGGCCCGAGATCGGGGCCACGCGCGACGTCGAGACGGTCGCGCGGGGCGCGGTCGCGCACCTGCAGGCCACCGCCCCCAAGGCGGCCAGTTGGTCGATCAGCCTGCCCGACGAGCGCGCCAGCGGCGCGACGGCCACCTTCCGCGAGAAGGGCCGGCCGGCCCCGCGGCGGGGCGTGGATCCCAACGCCGTGACCATCGGTCCTGACGGCCAGGTCGCCCAGCCGCGCGACACCGAGGGCGGCGACGTCTTCTACCGGCTGCACTTCGACCTGCGCTATGTGCCGGTGATCTGGGGGCGCTGGGTGGCGGGCTTCTGCGCCATGTTCATGCTGGTGGCGATCGTCAGCGGCGTGATCACCCACAAGAAGATCTTCGCCGACTTCTTCACCTTCCGTCCCGGCAAGGGCCAGCGCAGCTGGCTGGACGGCCATAACGCCCTGGCGGTGCTGGCCCTGCCGTTCCACGCCATGATCACCTACACCGGGCTGGTCACCCTGATGGTGCTGTACGTGCCCTGGGGCGTGGCGGCCAACTATCCCAGCAAGACGGCGTACTACGCCCAGAGCATCACCCGGGCCAAGCCGGTGAAGCCCTCGGGCGAGGCCGCGCCCATGGTCGACATCGGCACGGTGCTGGCGTCCGCCGAGCGGGCCTGGGACGGCGGTCATGCGGGCCTGATCCGCATCGACGCCCCCAACGACGCGGCAGCGAGGATCACGCTCACCCGCCGGGCCAGCGACACCCTGGTCGACGGCCGGTGGGAGATCGTCTTCGACGGGGTGACCGGCAAGATCCGCTCGCAGGTCGAGCCGACGTCGAGCGGGATGATCGCCAGGGGCGGCATGATCGGCCTGCACGCCGGACGCTTCGCGCCGATGACCCTGCGCTGGCTGTTCTTCCTGTCGGGCCTGGCTGGTACGGCGATGGTGGCCACGGGTCTGGTCCTGTGGATCGCCAAGCGCCGCCAGAAGCTGGCCGACCCGGCCCGGCCGCACTTCGGCTTCCGGCTGGTCGAGCGCCTGAACGTCGGCACGATCGCCGGCCTGCCCGCGGCCATGGCCGTCTTCCTGTGGGCCAACCGCCTGCTGCCGACGACCCTGACCGGGCGCGCCGACTGGGAAGTGCATGCGATGTTCATCGCCTGGGGCGGACTGCTGCTGCACGGTTTCGTCCGGCCGCCGCGTAAGGGCTGGATCGAGCAGCTGTCGCTGACCGCGGCGCTGCTGGCGGGGCTGCCGGTGTTCAACCTCCTGGTCACCCAGCGCGGGGTCCTCGCCAGCCTGCTGGCCGGCGACATGGCCATGGCGGTCATGGACCTGGTGCTGCTGGCCCTGGGCGGCGCCTTCGCGGCGATGGCGCTGGGCGTCGTCCGCCATAAGCCGGGCGCCCCCAAGGCGAGGAAGGCGAAGGCCGTCGCGCCGCCGCCGGTCCAGCCCGCCGTCGTCCGCGAGCCGGCGGAGGCCGAGGCGTGACCCTGCTGGCCTTCCTGCTTTGCCTGGCCGGTTTCCTGGCCCTGTCGCTGGCCATGCCCCGCCATCACGCGGCCCTGGTCGGCGGACCTCTGACCAGGCAACGGCGCCGGGTCCTCAAGACCGCGGGCTGGCTGGGCCTCGCGCTCGGCCTGGCCGCCTCGCTGGCCGCCTGGGGCCTGGCCTGGGGCGCGATCGGCTGGCTGGGCCTGCTGACCGCGGCGGCCGCTCCCGTGCTGCTGGTCCAGACCTGGTGGCCGCGCGCCAAGCCCTGATCCCGTCTTTCCGCCGGCCGTGCGCCGGCGCTCTCCGCATCATTCGAACTCGAAGGAAGACCCGCCTTGTCCGCTATCCACCGTCCCGCCCGCCGCGCCGCCCTGCTCGCCGGCGTCGCCGTCCTTTCGCTGGCCGGAACCGCCCACGCCGAGGACCAGGCCGTCCAGGACGAGACCGCCGTCGACGCCGTGCTGGTGACCGGCCGCACCGAGGGCTACCAGATCAAGGGCACCAACACGGCCACCAAGCTGCCGCTGACCTTGCGCGAGACGCCCCAGTCGCTGACCGTCTTCACCCGCCAGCGGATCGAGGACTTCAACCTGATCACGGTGGCCGAGGTCTTCGCCCAGACCCCGGGCGTCAACGTCCAGCAGTACGATTCCAACCGCGTGCTGTTCAACGCGCGCGGCTTTGCGATCACCAACTTCCAGTTCGACGGCGTGCCGACCCAGTACACCACCGGCACCGGCGGCAATTCGGTTCTGAGCGACACCTCGATCTACGAGCGCATCGAGGTGGTGCGCGGCGCCACGGGCCTGGTCACCGGCGCGGGCGACCCGTCGGCGACGATCAACATGGTGCGCAAGCGGCCGACCGAGGACTTCCGCGCCAGCACCAGCCTGTCGGCCGGCTCGTGGGACTATCGGCGCGGCGAGCTCGACCTGTCGGGGCCGTTGCTGAAGAGCGGCAAGGTGCGCGGCCGGCTTGTCGGCGCCTATACCGACCGCGAGTCGTACGTGCGGTTCCAGCACGATACCTCGCCCAGCCTGTACGGCGTGGTCGAGGCCGACCTGACCGACAGGACCCGTCTGCGCGTCGGCGCCGACTATCTGCGCACCGACTCCAAGGGCGGGGCCTGGAGCGCCGCGCCGATCTTCTTCCGCGACGGCTCGGTGGCGGAAATGCCGCGTTCCTACAGCGCCGCGGCCAAGTGGAACCGCTGGGAGCGCGACAGCCGCAACCTGTTCGCCGTGCTCGAGCACGAGTTCGGCGCCGGCTGGGTGGGGCGCCTCGCCTACAACAACCGCGCCACCGACACCGAGAGCCTGCTGCTGGCCGGCTCCAACAGCGGCGGTTTCGCCGACAAGACCACGGGTCTTGGCCTGACCATCTCCGACACCTATTCGGTCAGCGAGACGCGCGAGGAGTCGGTCGACGCCTACGCCTCGGGCCCGTTCCAGATGTTCGGCCGCCAGCATGAACTGGTCATGGGCGCCAACTTCTTCGAGCGCGACCTGGCCACCATCAACGCCGGCATCACCAGCCGTCCCTACAGCCTGACGGCCTTCCCGAGCATCTACACCTGGGACGGCGAGATCGGCCGGCCGGTGACCTACGACACCGGCAGGCCGCGCAGCATCGTCTCGACCAGCGAGGCGGGTCTCTACGCCGCCGTTCGCCTGAACCCGACCGACCGCCTGAAGGTGATCGCCGGCGCCCGCGTCAGCGACTGGAGCACCCGCACCGAGAACTACAGCACCACCACCGGCGCCCGCACCACGACGACCGGCCGCTACTCGCAGGACCGCGTCTCGCCCTATGTCGGCGTGCTCTACGACCTGTCGACCAACCTGACGGCCTTCTTCAGCTATGCCGACGTCTTCCAGCCGCAGAACCTGTTCGACGCCGACTTCAAGCAGCTGGATCCCAAGGTCGGCGGCAACTACGAGGCCGGCGTGAAGGCCGAGTTCTTCGACAAGCGGCTCTACGCCTCGGTCAACGGCTTCTACATGCAGCAGGACAACGTCGCCGAGCTGGACCCGACCGTGCCGGCCAACTCGCTGCCGGACGGCTCGTCGGCCTATCGCGCGGTGAAGGGCGTCGAGACCCGCGGCGGCGAGATCGAGGTCTCCGGCTCGATCACCCCGAACTGGAGCGTCACGGGCGGCTACACCTACACCCACAACGAGAACGCGGCGGGCGTGCGGGTCTTCACCGTCAATCCGCTGCACATGGTCAAGCTGAACTCGACCTACAAGCTGGGCAAGTGGACGCTGGGCGGCGGGATCAGCTGGCAGACGCAGGTCTATCAGAACATCAACGCCCCCAGCGGCGCCTTCACCTCGACGGGGGCGCCGGTGCTGGCCTCGCGGCGGGTGAGCCAGGACGGCTATCTCCTGGCCGACGCCCTGGTGCGTTACGCCTTCACGCCCAAGGTCAGCGTCGGCGTCAATGTCACCAACCTGTTCGACGAGAAGTACTATCGCAACGTCGGCTACTTCAACGGCGGCTACTGGGGCGAACCGCGCCGGGTGCTGTTCAACGTCCGCGCCCGGTACTGATCGGGCGTCGGGGTGGCCTGGGGCTGCGTGGGGGCGCGCCTCAGGTCACCAGCACCAGCTCGCCGCCGGGCGTGAAGACGTACTCGTAATAGAACCAAAGGTCGGTGGGGCTGCTCGCCTCGATCTTGAAGGCGGTGATCAGGCGCTGGCCGTCGGTCTTCAGGTAGATGGCCCCGTAGACGTCGACGTTGGTCTTGGACAGCTTGGCGAGGTCGGCCTTGATGGTCTCGGCCAGGGCGGGAGAGGGGGCCGCGGCCAGCTGGGCGACGGCCTTGCCCACCTTCTCGATCAGCGCCTGGTCCGTCTTCTCGCGCGTCGAACGCTGCAGCTCGGTCGACAGCAGCACCGGCGAGGCGCCGCGGCCGGCGCGGCCCAGCCGGCCCAGGAGGTCGGGGCGCGGGTGGACGTGGCCCTCCTCGTCGCCGGACGAGATGATGAAGCAGGCCGGATTGACCGCCTCGAGGAAGGCGTCGGTGACCTTTTCCGAGCCGTGGTGGCAGACCTTCATGATGTCGGACCGGAAGCGCTGGGCGACCTTGCCGACCATCATCCGGTATTCGGTTCCGCCGGCGGCGGGGAAGGCCGAAAGCCCGGCGTAACGGGTCAGCAGATAGCGCTCGGCCGGCTCGTTGAGGTCGCCGCCGAAGAACACGCTGAACCGGCCGTAGGTCAGGCGCAGCAGGATCGAGTGGCCGTTCTTGGTCTCGCCATAGGAGCCGCCGATGCGGCGCAGGCGCGCCTTGCCGTCCGCGTCGCGCTCGACCGCCGGACCCAGCACCTCGATGGCGTAGCCGCGACCGTCGGAGGGCGCGTAGCCGGGCATGTAGCTGCGGCCGTCCTCGATCTGGCCGTGCTCGGTCGACAGCATGCCGATCTCGCCGACCTTGGGATTGTCCAGCGCGGCCTGCATCACGCCGGGAAAGCCGTACCGGGCGTTGGCCTTGCGGTCGGGCAGCTGGGCGCGGACATCGGCCTCGGTCTGCGCCAGCTCGGTCTGGTAGGTGAGCTTGCTGGCCGGGTCCTTCACGAAGGCCCCCAGCTTGGCCCAGGTGCCCGACACCGCCCGTTCGACCAGGCCGTTCTGCCAGATCCGCTTGAAGCCGATCTTGGGGTTGGCGAAGATTGCCCCGAAGCCCAGGTAGTGGTCGCTGTCGGGGTGGGTGATCACCGCGGAGTCGAACGAAAAGCCGCGATAGGCCTTGAAGCGACCGTTCAGGAACCGCTCCATGTTGTCGCCCTCGCCGGCGTCGACGACGATCACGCCCTCCTTCTCGCCGGTCTCGGGGGTGATCAGCACCGCGCCGTCGCCCTGGCCGACGTCGAGGAACACGATCTCCAGCGGCCGCGTCGGCGTAGTGTCGGCCTTGGGCACGTAGAGGGTCTGAGGATTGGTGTTGGGCGACCACTTGATGCGCAGCCAGCCGTCCGGCTCCTCGCCGTCGAGGCTGAGCCAGTCGCCCCACAACACCTGGCGGACCTTGGTCTTGCGGTCGGCCGCGTAGAGAAAGATCTTCCGCCCGTCGTGGCCGAGCCCGGCATAGACGTGAGCCATGACGCCCTCCCTGGTTTTCAACCCATGGAGGTAGTCTAGCGCGGTTACGCTTTGAATTCACGACGATCCTCGCGGACGCCCCGATGGCCCACTTGGCCAAATCGCGGGGCGACTGAACAAGACCGTTCGTGTCGGCGGGGACACATTCCCCGGACTTCTTCCAATCCGCATCCAAGGACAAAGTCGATGCCGATCAAGGCCACCCCGACCCCCGGCCCGCAGCTGCTGACGCCGACCGACCACACCCTGATCATGATCGATTTCCAGTCGCAGATGGCGTTCGCGACCCACTCGATCGACGCGATCACCCTGCGCAACAACGCCGGCCTGGTGGCCAGCGCCGCCGCCGGTTTCGGCGTCTCGACCATCCTGACCACGGTCGCCGAAAAGAGCTTCTCGGGCCCGATGTTCGCCGAGGTCACCGCCCCGTTCCCGGGCAAGACCCTGCTGGACCGCACCTCGATGAACACCTGGGAAGACGCCCCGGTGATCGAGGAGATCAACAAGATCGGCAAGGACCGCATCGTGCTGGCCGGCCTGTGGACCAGCGTCTGCATCGTCGGCCCGGCGCTGTCGGCCCTGGCCCAGGGCTATGAGGTCTACGTGATCACCGACGCCTGCGGCGACGTCTCGGCCGAGGCCCACGAACGCGCCGTCGAGCGCATGATCCAGGCCGGCGCCCGTCCGATCACCGCGCTGCAGTACCTGCTGGAGATGCAGCGCGACTGGGCCCGCACCGAGACCTACGACATGACCACCGGCATCGCGAAGGTGCACGGCGGCGGCTACGGCCTGGGCATCATCTACGCCAAGTCGATGTTCAACGCCCACGAAGGCTAACAGGCCCGCCCGCGCCGGCTCGACCCCGGGCCGGCGCGACGCGCCTCAGCAAGGCGTCCGATGATGAAGATCTACATCCTGTCGCTCGCCGCCGGCCTGGCGGTCGGCGTGTTCTACGGCCTGCTGCAGGTGCGCTCGCCCGCGCCGCCGGTGGTGGCCCTCGTCGGCCTGTTCGGCATCCTGGTCGGCGAGCAGATCCCGCCGCTGGTCAAGGGCTGGATGGCCCGCAAGCCGGCCGCCGTCTCGTGGCTGAACCACCAGGTCAAGCCGCACATGTTCGGCCCGCTGCCCTGCGGCCAGAAGCCGGCCGAGCTGGCGCAAGGCGAGCCGCCCGCCGCGCCCAAGGCCTGAAGACCCGTCCCTGAAGAGTTTCCCCCGGAGTTTCGCCCATGACCTCGCCCGACCTGATCCTGCGCAACGGCCGCTTCACCACCCTGGACCGCAGCAATCCGAACGCCGAAGCCGTGGCCGTGACCGAGGGGCGCTTTTCCGCCGTCGGGACCGAGACCGAGGTCATGGCCCTGGCCGGCCCCAACACCAAGGTCATCGACCTGAAGGGCCGCCGGGCGCTGCCGGGCCTGATCGACAACCACCTGCACATCATCCGCGGCGGCCTGAACTTCAACATGGAGCTGCGCTGGGACGGCGTGCGCTCGCTGGCCGACGCCATGAACATGCTCAAGCGCCAGGTGGCCATCACCCCGCCGCCGCAGTGGGTGCGCGTGGTCGGCGGCTTCACCGAGCACCAGTTCGTCGAAAAGCGCCTGCCGACCATCGAGGAACTGAACGCCGTGGCTCCCGACACCCCGGTGTTCATCCTGCACCTCTATGACCGCGCCCTGCTGAACCAGGCGGCCCTGCGGGTGATCGGCTACGACCGCGACACCCCCGAACCGCCCGGCGGCCAGATCATCCGCGACAGCCAGGGCAATCCGACGGGCCTGCTGCTGGCCAAGCCGAACGCCCAGATCCTCTACGCCACCCTGGCCAAGGGCCCCAAGCTGCCCTTCGACTACCAGGTCAACTCGACCCGCCATTTCATGCGCGAACTGAACCGGCTGGGCGTGACCGGGGCGATCGACGCCGGCGGCGGCTTCCAGAACTATCCGGACGACTACGAGGTGATCCAGAAGCTGGCCGACGAGAACCAGCTGACCATCCGTCTGGCCTACAACCTCTTCACCCAGAAGCCCAAGGGCGAGAAGGACGACTTCCTGAACTGGACGAAGACGTCGAAGTACAAGCAGGGCGACGACTACTTCCGCCACAACGGCGCCGGCGAGATGCTGGTGTTCTCGGCCGCCGACTTCGAGGACTTCCGCCAGCCGCGCCCCGACATGCCGCCGCAGATGGAAGGCGAGCTGGAGGAGGTCGTGACGATTCTGGCCCAGAACCGCTGGCCCTGGCGGATGCACGCCACCTATGACGAGACCATCGACCGGGCGCTGGACGTCTTCGAGAAGGTCAACAAGGACGTCCCGCTGGAGGGCCTGAACTGGTTCTTCGACCATGCCGAGACGATCTCGGAGAAGTCGATCGACCGCATCGCCGCGCTCGGCGGGGGCGTCGCCGTGCAGCACCGCATGGCCTATCAGGGCGAGTACTTCCTCGAGCGCTACGGCCCGGCTGCCGCCGAGGCTACGCCGCCGATCGCCAAGATGCTGGAGAAGGGCCTGAAGGTCTCGGCCGGCACGGATGCGACGCGCGTGGCTTCGTACAATCCCTGGGTCTCGCTGGCATGGATGATCACCGGCAAGACCGTCGGCGGTACGCGCCTCTATTCGCAGCGCAACTGCCTTGATCGCGAGAGCGCGCTTCGCATGTGGACCGAGAACGTCACCTGGTTCTCCAACGAGGAGGGCAAGAAGGGCCGGATCGTGGAAGGCCAACTGGCCGACCTGATCGTGCCCGACCGCGACTTCTTCGGCGTGCCGGAAGACGAGATCGCCGACATGACCTCGGACCTGACCATGGTCGGCGGCAAGATCGTCTACGGCGCCGGCGACTTTTCCAAGCTCGACGAGAACGAGGTGCCGCCGGCCATGCCCGACTGGTCGCCGGTGCGCACCTTCGGCGGCTACGCCGCCTGGGCCGAGCCCGAGACCGACAAGGCCCTGCGTCGCCAGGCGGCCGCCTCGTGCGGCTGCGCCAGCAGCTGCGGCGTCCACGGCCACGACCACGCCACGGCCTGGACCAAGAGCTTGCCGATCGCCGATCTCAAGTCGTTCTGGGGCGCGCTTGGCTGCGCGTGCTGGGCGGTCTGATGAGCACGCCCGTCCAACGTCTGCGCGGGGCTTTCCTCGCGCCGGCGGTGCGCTGGGTCGCGCTTCTGGGCCTTTGCGCCGCCTATATCCAGGGCGGCCTGACCAAGGCGTTCGACTTCCAGGGCGCGCTGGCCGAGATGACCCATTTCGGCCTGTCGCCCGCCGCGCTCTTCGCTGTTCTCGTGATCGTGCTGGAGATCCTCGCCTCGCTGATGATCCTCTCCGGCCGGCTGCGCTGGCTGGGGGCGCTGGCCCTGGCGGCCCTCACCCTGGGGGCCACCTTCATGGCCAACCGCTTCTGGGAGATGGTCCCGCCCGAGCGCTTCGGCGCGACCAACAGCTTCTTCGAGCACCTGGGCCTGATCGGCGGCTTCCTGCTGGTCGCCTGGCACGACCTGCAACCGCGAGAGCGGTCATGAGGACGCTGGCGGCCGCGGCGCTCGTTCTCGTCGCGGCCGCACCGGCTTTCGCGGCCGAGCGTCCAGTGATCAAGGTCAACCGCTGGCAGGAGGAGCGGCCGGATACGTCGCTTTCGCTCGGCCTCACCCTGCGCGAGCGCATCGAGACGGGCGACGCGGCCAGCTTCGGCGTCGAGCCTTCCGACACCAGCCTGTCGCAGCGCCTTCAGGTTCATGCCGACGCGCGCAAGGGCGGCTGGCAGGGCTTCGTGCAGATCGAGGACGTGCGCGCCTTCGATCGCCGCGACATCGGCCCGGCCGACCAGAACCGCCTGGACCTGCGCCTGGCCTTCGTCGGCTACGAGACGCAGGTTTGGGGCGGCAAGGCCAATGTGCGCGTCGGTCGCCAGGACTTCCCGATCGACCAGCAGCGGTTCCTGTCGGCCCGCGACGGCCCCGGCGTGCGTCAGTCGTTCGACGCGGTCTGGGCCGACTGGTCGCGGGGCGAATGGAAGTTGGCCGGCTTCGTGAGCCAGCCGGTGCAGTATCACGACGGCGAAGCCTTCGACGACACGTCCAGCGGCAACGTGCGGCTCGACCTGATCCGGGTCGAGCGCAAGGCGCCCGGCGGCGCGGTCTCGGCCTATGCCGCCAGGTTCGCCCGCTCGACCGCCCGCTATGTCGACGCGGTCGGCGAAGAGGACCGCCAGGCCTACGACCTGCGCTATCTCGGCGCGGCCGGGGCGCTGGACTGGGACCTGGAGGCCATGGTCCAGCGCGGCGAGGTGGGGACCAGCGACGCGCGCGCCTGGGCGGCCGGCGGCCGGATCGGCTGGAGGCTGAAGAGCCTCGCCTGGAAGCCGCGCCTGGGTTTCCAGGTCGATACGGCCAGCGGCGACGACAAGGCCGGCGACGGGCGGGTGGGGACCTTCGACCCGCTCTATCCCAACGCCGCCTATTTCACCCGCGCGGCCTACACCGGCTACGCCAACCTCGTGCACGTCAAGCCGTCGGTGACCGTGACGCCCGCCAAGGGTCTTTCGGTGACCGCCGCCCTGGCGGGCCAGTGGCGGCGCGAGACGACCGACGCGATCTACGCCCAGCCCTTCATCCCCCTGTCCGGCACGGCCGGGCGCGGCGGACGCTGGACCGGGGCCTACGCCCACCTGCGGGCCGACTACGCTTTCAACCCGAGCCTGACCGGGACCATCGAGGCCGTCCACTACGAAGCCGGAAGCGCTCTGCGCGCCTCGGGCCGGGACGACAGCGACTATCTCGGCGTCGAGCTCAAGTACGGATGGTGACCATGCGATTCCCGAGCCTTTCCCAACTGATGAGCTTCAACGGCGGGTATCTCGACACGGTCGGCTTCCTGGCCCTGCAGGGCGTGTTCGTCGCCCACGTCACCGGCAACTTCGTCACCTTCGGCGCGGCCATGATCCACGGCGCGGAAGGGGCGGTGGCCAAGCTTCTGGTGCTGCCGGTGTTCTGTCTGGCGGTGCTGGTCAGCCGGCTCGTCACCTTCAAGCTGGCGGCCGCCAACCTGCCGACCTTGCGGATCATGCTGGCGGTGAAGACCGTGCTGCTGGTCGCCGGCTCGATCGCGGCCGTCGTCCTGTCGCCGTTCGCCAAGGGCGACAGCTGGCAGCTGATCCTGGTGGCGGTGCTGTTCGTCTGCGCCATGGCCATCCAGAACGCCGCCCACCGGGTGCACATCCCCAACGCCCCGCCGACCACCCTGATGACCGGCTCGACCACCCAGATCATGCTCGACGTGGCCGAGCTGGTGCGACGCGGGCCCGATCGGGACGCCTCGGTCGCGCGGATCAGGAAGCTGTCGGTCGCCGTGGGCCTGTTCGCGGCCGGCTGCGGCCTTGGCGCGCTGGCGTTCGGCTTCGGCGGGCAGTGGGCGTTCTCGCTCTCGGCGGTGCTGGCGTTCCTGTCGCTGTTCTCGGCCGAGGCCCGCAAACAGCGCGGATAGCGCTCCCATTCGGGGCGTGGGCTTCACCCGCCTGGGTGGCGGAGGTTCACCCGGGCGGGAATGGTTAGAGCCCCTCCTTTGGTTGAGTTTGCTGGTGCGCCGCCTGCCGTCGGCGCGTTCGAGACCAGCCGAAGAGAGCGACGATGCAAGTCCAGACCGTGTCGACCCGCGTTCCCGAACCGGCCCTAGACCTCGCCACGGAGCCCGCCAGGGACCAGATCCGCCTGCTGCTGATGCAGGCCCGTCACGCCCTGGCGACCGACCCCGCCGACGCCGAGCGCTGCATCGCCGTGGCCGTGCGCCTGCTGCCGCAGATCGACGCCGCCGCCGGACAGCAGGCCAAGGCCTTCGCCGCAGCACCGGCCATGCAGCGCGGGGGGCTGGCGCCCTGGCAGGTCCTGCGGATCAAGGCCCTGGTGGAGGCCCGCCTTACGGGCCGCATCTCGAGCGCCGAGATGGCCGCCGCCGCCCGCCTCAGCCCCAGCCACTTCTCGCGCGCCTTCCGCATCAGCTTCGGCGACGCGCCCAAGGCCTATGTGAACCGCCGCCGCATCGCCCGCTCCAAGACCATGATGCTGGAGGGCGGCGAATCCCTGGCCGCCATCGCCCTGGCCTGCGGCCTGTCGGACCAGGCCCATTTCTGCCGGATGTTCCGTCGCTTCGAGGGCGTGTCGCCCAGCGTCTGGCGACGCCTGCGCGGGGGAACGCCCGAAGCCGTCGCCAATGAAGTCGACTGGCCGGCGGCCGCCGTCGGCTGATTGGAGAGACGAGTGACCGCCGCCGTCATGCTTATCCACGGCGCCTGGCTGACGCCGCGCGCCTGGGACCGCTTCAAGGCCCGCTACGAGGCCCGGGGCCTGAAGGTGGTCGCGCCGGCCTGGCCGCTGCTCGACGCGCCGGCCGAGGACCTGCGCCGCCTGCCGCCGCGGGCGCTGGGCCGGCTGACCCTGGAGGCGGTGGTCCAGGCCTACGCCGCCCAGGCGGTGGCCATGGTCGAGCCGCCGATCCTGATCGGCCATGGCCTGGGCGGCCTGATCGTGCAACGCCTGCTCGACGGCGGCTGCGGCGCCTGCGGCGTGGCCATCGCCTCGACGCCGCCGCTGGGCCTGCTGGCCCGGCCGCGCGCGGCCTGGGCGCTGCGCCGGCTGCTGGCGCGCTGGAGCGGCGCCATGCCCCTTTCGCCCGACGACTTCGCGGCCCTGTTCGCCCAGACCCTGACGCAGGACGAGCGCGGGACGGCCTATGGCGAGCATGTGGTTCCGGCCCCCGCGCGGGTGGTCCGGCAGGCCTTGCTGGGGCCGGGGGGCGGCGCCGCCCGTGCGGCCCGGCGGCGCCCGCCGCTGCTGCTGATCGCCGGCGACGAGGACCGCATGGCGCCGCCCGCCGTGGTCGCGGCCGCGGCCCGCCATCAGCGCCGCGCGGCCTCGCGCACCGACCTGCAGTGCTTCTCGGGCCGCTCGCACTGGATGTGCAACGAGCCGGGCTGGGAGGACGTCGCCGACTTCGCCATCGACTGGGCGTTGGCCAACGGGCGGGCGGCCCTTTCGGGTCAAGCCCCGAAAGGGTAGTGGTGCGCCGCTTTCGTGTATGGTCGCGGTTCGCGCAACAGGCCAACTGTACGAGTCCCATGCGCAAGGACCAGTCCCTGGACGTCGCCGAATGAACCAGCACTCCGCCAGCACCGAGGCCGGCGACGACCGTATCCGCGTCCTGATCGCCGACGACCATCCCATGCTGCGCGAGGGGGTGATCGCCGTGCTCGAGACCCAGCCCGACATGGTGGTGGTCGGCGAGGCGGCCACCGGCGACGAGGCGATCGCCGGCTGGGAGCGGCTGCGTCCCGACATCACGCTGATGGACCTGCAGATGCCGGGCAACGGCGTGGTGGCCATCGAGACCATCCGCCGCTCGCATCCCGAGGCGCGGATCATCGTGCTGACCACCTTCACCGGCGACGCCCAGGCCCTGCACGCCCTGCGCGCCGGGGCGGCGGGCTATCTGCTGAAGAGCAGCCTGCGCCGCGACTTGCTGGACGCCATCCGCGGCGTTCACGCCGGCCGCCGCCACCTGCAGGCCGAGGTGGCCGAGCGCATCGCCATCCACGCCATCGACGAGTCGCTGAACGCCCGCGAGATCACCGTCCTGCAGCTGATCGCCAACGGCAATTCCAACAAGCACATCGCCCGCGAACTGAACCTGTCGGAAGACACCATCAAGTCGAACATCAAGAGCATCTTCGCCAAGCTCTACGTCAACGATCGGACCCACGCGGTGACCGTGGCCGCCAAGCGCGGCATCATCGACCTTTGAAGCGGGCTGGGGGGCTCCGGAACGGACTGGCGGGCGCAGCGCTCGCCCTGGCCCTGGCGGGAACGGCCGCCTGGGCCGCGCCCGCCCTCGAGCCCCTGGGCGAGTACAAGCGCGTCAGTTGGTCGATCGAGGGCGGCGCGCCCAGCCGGGTCAACACCATCGGCCAGTCCAAGGACGGCTACCTCTGGATCGGCAGCGTCGATGGTCTGTTCCGCTTCGACGGGGTGGCCTTCGAGCCGATCCGCCGCGAGGGGCCAAAGCCGGGGCGTCTGAACGTCTCGCAGGTGCTGGGCGCGCGCTCGGGCGCGCTGTGGGTGGGCCTTGGCCGCAGCGGCGGCGTGGCGGTCTATCGCGACGGGCGGCTGATCGACGCCCGCATGCCCGATCCCTCGCGCGAGGTCACCAGCCTGGCCGAGGACCGCGAGGGCGGGATCTGGGTCGCCCGGGGCGGCCGCAAGCGCGCCACCCTGGCCCGCTGGCATGACGGCCGCTGGCGGGAGTTCGGCCCCGAGGCCGGCCTGCCCGAGCAGGAGATCTGGCAGGTCTTCTTCGACCGGCAGGGCGTGCAGTGGCTGGTGCTGACCGACACGGTGCTGCGCCGCGCGCCGGGCGAGACCCGCTTTTCGCCGACCGGAGCCAAGGTCGCGCGCCGCGCCAGCCTGGCCGAGGATGCGCTGGGGCGCCTGTGGCTGTCGGATTCCACCAGCACGCGCCTGCTGCGTGGCGAGGCCCCGGCGGCCTCGTCGCTGACTAGGGCCTATCCGCGCCGCGACGAGGTGGGCGCCTCGCGCATCCTGTTCGACCGCAAGGGCGACCTGTGGGGCGCGACCTGGACCGACGGGGTGGTCCACATCTCGGCGCCCGGGGTCGCGGCCAAGCAGGCCGACGCCCTGCGCATCCAGTCCTACAAGGCCGTGCACGGCCTGACCTCGGACCAGACCCACGCCGTGTTCGAGGACCGCGAGGGCAACATCTGGTTCGGCACGGAGCTGGGCCTGGACATGCTGCGGCCCGCCGCCGTGACGGTCGAGCAGGCCATTCCGCCCAACTCCGCGCGCGGCTACCGGATGACCTCCACGCCCGACGGCGCGGTGTGGATCGCCGACGCCCACACGCTCTACGCCATCGCGCCGGGCCGCGCGCCCAAGCCGGTGCTGCGGACCGACTGGTCGGCCGGCTCGCTGTGCGCGGGGGCGGGCGACGCGGTCTGGGTCACCCTGCGCGACACCGTGCTGCGCGTGCGCGGCGGCAAGGTCGAGACCTATCCCAAGCCGGCCGAGGCCAGCGCCTACGGCTGCGCCGAGGACGAGGACGGCCGCCTGTGGATGGCCGCGCTGGACAAGGGGCTCTACTGGCGGGAGGGCGGAGCGTGGAACCGCTGGCAGGGCGGCTCGTCGGGTTCCGGCATCGCCTCGAACGCGGCGCTGCAGCCCGACGGCCGGGCCGCGATCCTGTTCCGCAATGCGCCTTCGCGGATCGTCCGCCCGCCGTTCGAGCCGATCCACAAGGCGCGCTTCCCGATCGGCGAGATCGAGGGGCTGCTGCCGGGGCGCGAGGCGCTGTATCTCAGCGGCGGCCAGGGCTTCGCGCGGCTGCGCGGCGGCGCGGTGGCCAGCCTGGACGCCGAGCGCTATCCGTGGCTGGCCTCGGTCAACGGCCTGGTCCAGACGCCGGCCGGCGACACCTGGACGATCGGCGACGCGGGCGTGGTGCGCATGCGCTCGGCCGACCTCGACCGCGCGCTGGACGCGCCGGGCGCGCCGCTGGCGCGGCGGGTCTTCGACTTCCGCGACGGCCTCAACAGCTTCGTGCAGAAGTCGCCCGGGCAGCAGATCGCCGCCGGCGGCGACGGCCGCATCTGGATCCTCACCCGGCGCAACGTGGTGGTGGTCGATCCCGCCCGCCTGACCGTCAACACCCTGCCGCCGCCCGTGGCCATCCGCTCGGTCAGCGTGGGCGACCAGCGCTTCCGCGATCCAAGCGCGCTGCGCCTGCCGGCCGGCACGCGCGGCCTGCGCATCCACTACACCGCCCTCAGCTTTCCGGCCCCCGACCGCGTGCGGTTCCGCTATCGGCTGGAAGGCGTCGACAGCGACTGGGTCGACGCCGGCGACCGGCGCGAGGTCATCTATGACGACCTGCATCCGGGGACCTTCCAGTTCCGCGTCAAGGCGGCCAACAGCGACGGGGTCTGGAACGAGCAGGGCGCGACCCTGACCGTCGAGATCCCGCCGACCCTGGTGGAGACCTGGTGGTTCCGCGCCGCCGGCGTGCTGGCCGTGGCGCTGGCGCTGTGGGGCGTCTACGCGCTGCGGCTGCGGCGGGTCTCGGCCCAGATCAAGGACCGGCTGGAGCAGCGGGCCGCCGAGCGCGAGCGCATCGCCCGCGAACTGCACGACACCCTGCTGCAGAGCGTGCAGGGCCTGATCATGCGGTTCCAGTCGGTGGCCTACCAGATCCCCGACGACCTGCCGGCCAAGGACGTCATCAACCAGGCGCTGGACCGCGCCGACCAGATGCTGGTCGAGGGCCGCGACCGCGTGCGCGACCTGCGCGGGACCGAGGTGCGGCGGCTGGACATCGTGCTGCGCGAACTGATGGCCGAGCAGCCCTTCGAGACCGGCGTGAAGGTCGAACTGGTGACCGAGGGGACGCCCCGCTCGGTGCAGGCCCTGGTGCAGGAAGAGATCGTTCGCATCGCCGGCGAGGCCCTGTTCAACGCCGCACGCCACGCCAAGGCCGGCCAGGTGCTGGTCAAGGTTGCGTACGGCGTGCGCCAGCTGCAGGTGACCATCCGCGACGACGGGGTGGGCATCGGCGCCAACCGCATGGCCTGGGCCAGCCGCGAGGGTCACTACGGCCTGATCGGCATGCACGAGCGGGCCGGCAAGATGGGCGCCCAACTGGCCATCGAGAGCGCGTCCGGCAAGGGCACGACCATCGCGCTCAGCGTCGTCGGCTCCATCGCCTATCCGACCCAGCCGTGGTTCGCGCGGCTGGGCAGGAAGAAGCAGGCCTAGGTCTTGAGCCACACCGCCACGGCCGACAGCGTGACGCAGGCGATGGCGGTGGTCAGGGCCACGGTGCGGGCGCCGCCGCGGGCGAAGACGCCGTAGGCGCGGGTCTGGATGAAGACGTTGACCGCCGTCGGGGTCGCGGCCAGCAGGGTGGCGGCCAGGTGGAAGGTCGCCGGCGCGGGCGTCAGCCCGACCACGAACCAGACCAGGACCGGCAGGACCAGCAGCTTGGCGACGGCGGCGAGCGCGACCGGGCTCCAGCGCGGCGGGGCGGCGTCGGCCTCGGCGGGCAGGCCCAGGACGACGCCCAGGGCCACCAGCGCCACCGGGCTGCCCGAGGCGGCGGCCGCGCCGACCGCGCGGTCGAGCACGCCGGGCAATTGCAGGCCGAGCAGGGCCAGGGCCGTGCCGAACAGGGCCGCGGCGACGATGGGATTGCGGAAGGCCTGCATCGTCGAGCGCCAGACCGAACGGCCGCCGGCCCATCCCAGCAGGGCGACGCCGAGAGCCGTCGCCAGCACGAAGTCGATGGCCACCATCCCCGCGCCGACGCGGGCGACCTCGGGCCCGAACACCGCGGCGGCGACGGGCAGGCCCAGGAAGGCGCTGTTGCCGACGCCGGCGGCCATGGCCGCGCCGGCCCGCTCGCCCCGGTTCCAGCGCAGGACCAGGCCCACGCCCGCCATCAGGGCCATGATCGCCGCCAGGCAGGCGGCGTAGGCGGCCAGGCCCAGCGTCAGGTCGTGGTCCGGCCGGCCCATGCGCGACAGGGAGTGCACCAGCAGGGCCGGAAAGCCGATCCAGTAGACATAGGCCGACAGGCCCTGGGCCATGCGGCCGTCCAGCAGCCGCAGCCGCGCCAGGGTCACGCCCGCGCCGACCAGAAGGAAGAAGGGCAGGGCGCGCGCCAGCACCTCCAGCGTCAGGGCGATCATGCCGAACGCGCCCGGAACGGCGAAGGAGGGATCATGGACTGGAGCCTCGGCGGAAAACGCGGGTCGCTGGATAGCATCGCCCCCGCGCCGGGGTCAAAAGCGGCGCTGGGCGGCCAGGGCTGTGGGCAGGGTCAGGCGATAGACCAGCACCAGGCTGTCGTTGTCGGCGGCGGGCGCGCCCTCGGGCGTTCTTGGCGCGGCGTCGAAGGCCAGGTCGCCGACCTTGCCCCGGGCGGTCTGGAAGTCGTTGTCGCTGCCGACCAGCAGGAAGACGTCGTCCGGCGCGGCGGGGTCGAGGGCCGGGACGAGGGCCAGGGATTCGAGCTTTTCGGGCAGGGTGGCGGCGTTGGGGGCGGCGTTGTCGAGGTTCAGGCCGACCCGCGCCAGGCCGGCCGGATCGACCAGGTTGATCAGCTGGGCCTGGCGGGCCGGGATCACGCCCTGGGCCAGCACGCCGCCGGGCGCGATCGCCGCGCCCTCGGCGTCGCTGGACTGGCCGGCCAGGTTGGTGGCGCCCGCCGTGTCGACCAGCAGCACCGAGCGGTAGACGGTCGGCTTGGCCGAGCCCGAGCCCAGGCCCGCGCCATCGCGGGCCAGCACCAGGAACTGGTGGTCCGACAGGGCCAGGAGCTCGGACTGGGCGGCCACCTTGTCGGGCTCGCCGCCGTCGCCCTTGGTTCTCAGGACCGGCAGCTCCAGCGCGTACTCGGCGATCGGGGCGGCGGGGGCCGGGTCCTTGTCGATGTCGTAGACGAAGAGGCGGGTCACGGCGCGGGCGGCGTCGCCCTCGCCGGAATCCTGCAGGGCCGCGCTCTGCAGCAGCGCGAACAGGCGCTTGCCGTCGGGCGAGACGGCCACGCCCTCCAGGCCCTGGTTCGGCCGCCGGCCGAGCGAAGGCTTGATCTCGCTGGAGAAGGCCGGACGGCCGTCCTTGCGCGGGGTGACCGCCGCGACCGGGGCGATCACGCCCTTCAGGGCCCCGGCGGCGTCGAACCGGTAGATGTTGGCCGCGTACTCGTCGCCGACGTAGAAGCTTCCGTCCGGCAGGCGGGCCAGGGCCTCGCCGTCGAGGCTGATGCGGAAGCCTCCCGGGCCGGTCAGGGCGCTGGGGCAGGCGGCGTGACCGCAGAACACCACGCCATCGCCCGGATCCATGCCGGTGAAGGCGTGGCCCTTGTCGTCCTTCAGCAGGAAGCCGCCGGTCGGGGTCAGGGTCAGTTGCTCGGCCCGCGCCGGGGCGCCGGTGCCGAGCGGCCGGAAGGTCAGGTCGAAGGCATGGACCCGGTTGTCATAGGGCGTGGTGCCGGCCACCGTGCCGACGCCGTTGGGGCCGCGATCGGGCAGGGTCAGCACCTTGCCGGCATAGGCGCCGTCGGCGGCGCGCGTCCATTCGGTGATCGCCATGCCCGAGAACGAGCCCAGGGTGTCGCCCTGGAAATCGGTGGTGGCGGCCGCCAGCCGCCCCGCGCCGACCAAGCCGTGATTGACGAAGGTCTCGCCGCCCAGGGTCACCGTCGTGGGGAGCGCCGTATCGGGCGTGCGATAGACCGCCGGCGCGGCGACGGCGGGCGCGGCGAGCGCCAGAGCCAGCAGCGAAACGGCGAAAGCTGATGATTTCATGGCCAGGCCCCCCAAGGCGATGGCCGGTGCCTAGCAGTCGCGATTGACGGTTCGGTGACAGCGTTGCGGAAGCGGCCAGAAGGGCGTCAGGATGCGGTCATGAGCGATCCCGTCCAGTTCCTTCGCGCCGTCCCGATCCTGCGCAGCTTCGACGAGGCCAAGGCGCGGGAATTCTACCTTGGCTTCCTGGGTTTTGCGGTCCGGTTCGAGCACCGATTCGAGCCAGGCATGCCGCTGTACATGGGGATCGAGCGGGCCGGGCTCGTCCTGCACCTGTCCGAGCATCACGGCGACGCCGCGCCGGGCTCGACCATCTATGTGCCGATGACGGGCGTGCGCGCCTACCAGGCCGAACTGATCGGCAAGAACTACGGCTATGGCCGGCCGGGCGTCGAGGCGCAGCCATGGGGCGATGTGCTGCAGGTGCACGACCCGTTCGGCAACCGCATCCGCTTTTGCGAGGAGCGCGGCTAGGTGCTTATTTACATAACTTTAAGTTGCGGCCGGCCCGAGCTTGCGGTTGAAGTGACGCTCCATCGCCAGTGAGGGTCGTTTCCATGCTGCATCGTCGTCGCCTGCTCACGCTCGCCGCCGTCGCCGGGAGCGCGCCGTCGATGGCGCTGGCCCGCCAGGTCTCGGACCAGCCTTCGGGGCCGGTCGATCCGGCGGCGATCCTGGCCGAGACGGGCGCGCCCGGCCTGGCCGGACTGGTCAGCGACGCCGACAGGATGATCCTGCAGGCCGTGGGCGGGGTGCGCCGCGCGGGCTCGACCGACCTGGTCGAGCGCTCGGATCCCTGGCACATCGGCTCCAACACCAAGGCCATGACGGCGGCGCTTTACGCCCGGCTGGTCGAGGCCGGCAAGGCCAGGTGGGGCGCGAGCCTGGCCTCGCTGTTTCCCGGCGTGAAGCTGGATCCGGCGTGGAAAGACACCACGATCGAGCGCCTGATGAGCCACGTGTCGGGCCTCAGCGACAAGCCGGTGATGGCCGGCGGCTGGCTGCCGCGGGCTCATGCCGACAAGCGGCCCGTCGCCATCCAGCGGGCCGAACTGGCCTCAGAGCTGCTGTCGGCGCCGCCCAACGGCGCGCCCGGCAAGTACGAGTACGCCAATCTCAACTACGTGCTGGTGGGCGCGGCGATCGAGGCGATCACCAAGACCTCCTGGGAACAGGCGATCGAGGCCGAACTCTTCAAGCCGCTGGGGATCACCTCGGCTGGGTTCGGGGCGCCGAAGGGGGCGGCTCCCTGGGGCCACCTGCCGGCGCCGGGCGGCGGGCTGACGCCGGTCGACCCGGCCGGTCCGTCCGACAATCCGCCGGCCATGGGTCCTGCCGGCACGGTGCACATGACCCTGGCCGACCATGCCCGTTTCGCGCGGCTGTTCCTGAAGGACAACGCGATCCTCAGCGCCGACAGCATCAAGCGCCTGACCACGCCGGAGGGCGATGCGATCTACGCCCTGGGCTGGCTGGTGATCCCGACGCGTCCGTGGAGCCGCGGGCCGGTCCTGGTGCACGAGGGGTCCAACACCATGTGGCACGAGGTGGTGATGATCGCGCCGGGCCGCGGGGCGGCGATCATCGCGGCCTGCAATGCGGGCCCCGAGGCCTCGAAGGGCGCGGCCACCAGGCTGCTGCACCAGTTCCAGGCCGCGTACGTGGCCTGAAGCGGGGAGGTCAGGAAACCTCGTCGTGGTTACCGCTTCGGCGCACCATGCCCGACAGCAATCCTCGGATGACAAAACCTGAGATGTGGATCGCCACAATGGTCGCGATGCTCGTCCCCGCCTTGGGTGGTTCGGGTTCGATCGTGGCTTCCAAGGGTGGCGGGTCTGGCTGTGCCGCCGCCTCGGTTGCTGGGGGCTGATTTTCCTGCCCGCCTTCAGTCGGAGTCGGAGTCGGAGTCGGAGTCGGAGTCGGAGCCGGAGCCGGAGCCGGAGATTGAGTTGCGGCGGGAGCGGGAGCGGGAGTGGGCGGTGGTTTGGATCCGTTTGGATCGGGTTTGAGCTCATTCAAAGCGCGGTCGATCCGCTCGATCTCGCCCTTGACCACGAAGGCCAGTAGGAGGGGCACCAAGACCAGCAGGCCCAGGAAGACGTTAAGTCCGATCGCGCTGTTATTTAGCATAGTCGGCGTCCACCAAAATCCAGATCAGCACACCGGTGCAGATCGCTAGAACGATCCAACTGGTGAAGTGAACGCCCTCGTTCTTGAGGATCGGCACGATGAACGTGCTGAGGATGGCGCTGCAGGAGAAGGTCTTGATGTAGTCCATGACCATCTGAAGAACCTTCTTCAGATGCTTCTGCTGGGCCCGCAGCTCCTTGGCGCTCATCGCTGGCGCCATGCTGGAAAGACTGTTCGACGCCACCATCCCCTCCGCGTCTGCACTCGCGACTGGGATAATGCCTTAAAATTGTTATTTGTGCATAATTATCGTATAGGTTGTCTTGCCGCCTACCGCTCGTCGGCCGGCAGGCGGATGTGCACCAGCTTCCAGGTGAACAGTTCGCGGCGCTGGAAGGTGAAGATGGTCGCCTTGGTCTTGTCGCCCGGGCGGCGCACGGCGATGCGCACGCGGTTGGGGTCCCAGTAGGCGATGGTCGGGTAGGGGCCGCGCACCACGGCCTGCATCCGGCCCAGCACCGTCTCGGGACGAGCGGCCGGCGGCGGGGCCGCGCCGGGGGCGTAGCCGCGGGTCAGGGCCGACATCCCCTGGACGGTCAGATAGCGGTCGACCTTCGGCTCGGGCGGGGCGATCGGTTCGATGGCGCGCTTGAAGACGCCCATCGGGTTGGTCCACAGCGACGGCGCCTCGGGCTTGGCGGCGGGCGCTTCGTCGTCGAGCTGGCCGGTCAGGCTGCGGCGCACGACCGGAAAGTCGACCAGTTCGCCCAGCGCCTGAACGTCTTCGTACTGGGCCGCGGCCTTCAGGGCGCGGAAGGCGAACCAGGGCGCTGTGGCGAAGGCGGCGGCGAAGATGAAGATCGCCAGGACCAGCAGGTCCCAGATCCGCTTCTGCAAAGTCATTGCGCCCCCGCACGGTTAACGCCGCCTAGAATGGGCATTCATGCCCCCACTGCAAGGGCGTTCGCGCGGGAAGGGTTCCGCACGTGGAATCCGCTTTCCCCGGAGGCTTCGCCGCTTTATGGGGTCGCCGCTTACGGCGCGGCCCTAAGCCTTCGCCGCCCCTGAGGAATTCCCGGAGCGCCCATGGCCGGCTCGCGCATCGCCGATCTCTTCCGCTGCAAGCCCGTCGGGGCGATCGCGGCCGAGGGCGACGACAATCCCAACGAGCTGCCGCACGACCTGGAGCGCTCGATCGGCCTGTTTCAGCTGACCATGCTGGGCGTGGGCGCCACCATCGGCACCGGCATCTTCGTGGCCCTGACCGGCGCGGTGCCGGCGGCGGGGCCGGCGGTGATCGTCTCGTTCGTGCTGGCCGGGATCACCGCGGCGCTGACGGCCCTGTGCTACGCCGAGTTCGCCTCGACCCTGCCGGTCTCGGGCTCGTCCTACTCCTACGCCTACGCCACGCTGGGCGAGTTCGTGGCCTTCATCGTCGGGGCCTGCCTGCTGCTGGAGTACGCCGTCTCGGCCTCGGCCATCGCCGTGGGTTGGGGGCAGTACCTGAACGAGCTGTTCGTCGACCTGTTCGGCTGGCGTCTGCCCGACGCCCTGGCCAAGCCGCCGGGGGCGGGCGGGGTGTTCAACCTGCCGGCCGTGGTGCTGGTGGGCTCGTGCATGCTGCTGCTGCTGCGCGGAGCCAAGGAGTCGACCACGGTCAACGCCATCCTGGTGGTGGCCAAGCTGCTGGTGCTGCTGTTCTTCGTCGTCATCGCCTTCAGCGGCTTTCAGGCCGGCAACTTCAAGCCGTTCGCGCCGATGGGGCTGGCCGGGATCTGGGCGGCGACCTCGTCGATCTTCTTCTCGTACATCGGCATCGACGCGGTCTCGACGGCGGGCGACGAGGTCAAGAACCCCCGCCGCAACCTGCCCCTGGGCGTGGTGCTGAGCCTGCTGATCGTCACCGGCGTCTACATCCTGGTGGCCGTGGCCGCCGTCGGCGCCCAGCCCTGGACGGCCTTCGCCGGCCAGGAGGCGGGGCTGGCGGTGATCCTGCGCAATCTGACCGGAGCGGGCTGGACCTCGCTGGTGCTGTGCCTGGGCGCGATCATCTCGATCTTCAGCGTCACGCTGGTCGTCATGTACGGCCAGACGCGGATCCTGTTCGCCATGAGCCGCGACGGCCTGCTGCCCCGGATCTTCCAGAAGACCGACCCGCGCACCCGCGTGCCCACCTGGAACACCGCTATCGTCGCGGCCTTCATCGCCTTCCTGGCCGCCTTCGTGCCGCTGAACGTGCTGATGAACCTGACCAGCATGGGCACGCTGATCGCCTTCGCCATCGTCTCGGCCGGGGTGATTGTCCTGCGCCGCACGCGGCCGGACCTGCCGCGCGGCTACAAGGTTCCGCTGTATCCGGTGCTGCCGATCGCCAGCGTGGCCTTCTGCGGCTACCTGATCCTGGGCCTGCCCTGGGACACCTTCGCCCTGTTCGGCGTGTGGGTGGCGGCCGCCTGCCTGATCTACTTCGGCTATTCGCGGAAGCACTCCAAGCTGGCCTGAGGCGACAGGAACGGCCCATTCTGGGTCAGGATTGAACACCGGGCCGCCTTCCTGGGGACGGAAGGGTCTCGCGCCTTGCCCCGTCTTCGCGACGCCCCCTAGGGTCCGCGGCGACGGTTCGCGCACGATTGCGCGGTCGTTTGGCCCGAGTCGGGTTTAGGATCGCCGCGATGAGCCAGATCGAAGTCCTGGGAATGGAAAAGCGCGCCTACCGTCGCTACCCCGCCTCTCGCAAGGCCTACCTGGTGGTGGGCGGCGAGCCCCTGCGCTGCCGGCTGATCGACATCGCCAAGGGCGGGGCGCGCATCGCCGCGCCGGAGTTCGCCGTTCCGCCCGATCTTCTGCACCTGGTCGACCCGGCCCGCCGCATGGTGCACCTGACCCGCATGGTCTGGCAGGGCGACGGCCAGATGGGCCTGCAATTCATCGACTCGCGCGCCTTCACCGAGCCGCTGGGCGGCGCCGAGGGCGCGGGCAAGGTGGTCGAGATGGTCGGTCCGTGGCCGAAGCAAACCCAAGGAAACTAGAAGTTTTTCGCGTTCCGTAGCGGCAAGCTGAGCCAACCGGAATCGAAGTCGCGCGTTGCTGGGTCTGTCGGATTTCGACAGACGCCAAGGTGAGCGCGTGACCTCGATCCTTCGTGCGGCGGCCCTGAGCGCCGCCTTGTTGCTGGCAGGGTGTGGAACGATGGCCAGGCCGCCCGAAGGGGTGGTCCGGGTGGCGCCCGGCGCGGTGATCCCGACGGCCGATCCGCGCATCGTCGCCAGCGACGCCGCCCCCGTGCGGCAGCTCGAACGCCAGATCATGGGCGAGCAGGGCCAGGGGCCGACGGCGATCCTCGCGCTCTCAGGCGGCGGGGCCAACGGGGCCTATGGCGCGGGCGTGCTGGTGGGATGGACCCAGAGCGGCCGGCGGCCCGACTTCCGCATCGTCACGGGAGTGAGCACCGGCGCCCTGGCCGCGCCGTTCGCCTTCCTCGGCCCTTCCTGGGATCCGCAGCTGGCGGCCGCCTATTCCGACGGCGGAGCCAAGGACATCCTGGCGTGGCGGCAACTGGCGACCTTCGCCTCGCCCAGCCTCTACAGCAGCTCGGCCCTGCGCAAGCTGGTCGACAAGGCCGTGACGCCGCAACTGCTGGCGGCCATCGCCGCCGAGCACGACAAGGGCCGGCGACTGCTAGTGGCGACGACCAACCTCGACAGCGAAGAGACGGTGATCTGGGACATGGGCCTGATCGCCAAGCAGGGCGGGGAGCAGGGGCTGAAGCTGTTCAAGGACGTGCTGACGGCCTCGGCCAGCATTCCCGGCGTCTTTCCCCCGGTGCTGATCGCCGGCCGCGCCAAGGATGGCCGGATCATCCAGGAGATGCACGTCGACGGCGGGGTCAACACGCCGTTCCTGGCCGTGCCGGAAAGCCTGGTCCTGTGGAGCCGTCCCGCCGGCGCCGTGAACGGCGGCTCGATCTACGTGCTGGTCAACGGCCAGCTGGGCCGGCGCGACGCGGTCACCGCCGGCAAGCTGACGGCGATCCTCAAGCGCAGCTACGACAGCGGCAGCAAGGCCTCGACCCGCGCCCACCTGGCCGCCAACGCCGCCTTCGCCCAGCGCAACGGCCTGGCCTTCCGCGTCGCCGCGGTGCCCGACGAGGCCGAGGCCAACAGCCTGGACTTCAGCGACGCCGCCATGCGCCGGCTGTTCGACCTGGGCCGGGAGCAGGGGCGTTCGGGCAGGGCCTGGGGCGACTGGAAACCCGCTGAGGCCGAGAAGGCCGCCGCGACGGGACTGATCGTCATCGACGCCCCGCCGGCGCGGCGCTAGCCGTCAGGCCGTCTCGTGGCGCATGGCCTCGGCGGCCAGCGCCGCGTGCTCGGCGATCCGCCCGCCGGCCTTGCGCTCGCTGTAGCGGTCGACGAGGTAGTCGGCGCGGTCACGGGTCAGCAGGGTGAACTTGACCAGTTCCTCCATCACGTCCACGACCCGGTCGTAGTAGCCGGACGGCTTCATGCGGTCGTTCTCGTCGAACTCCCTGTAGGCCATGGCCACCGACGACTGGTTGGGGATGGTGATCATCCGCATCCAGCGGCCCAGCAGGCGCAGGGTGTTGACCGCGTTGAACGACTGCGAGCCGCCGCTGACCTGCATGACCGCCAGGGTCTTGCCCTGGGTGGGACGCACGCTGCCGATCTCCAGCGGAATCCAGTCGATCTGCGACTTGATCACGCCCGTGATCGCGCCGTGCCGCTCGGGACTGCACCAGACCTGGCCCTCCGACCATTCCGACAGGGCGCGCAGTTCCCGGACCTTGGGATGGTCGGGCCCTTCGGCGTCGGGCAGCGGCAGTCCGCGCGGGTCGAAGATGCGGGTCTCGCAGCCCAGGGCCTGGAGGATGCGCGCGGCCTCCTCGACCAGCAGTCGGCTGAACGAGCGATCGCGCAGCGATCCGTACAGCAGCAGGATGCGCGGCGGATGCGACGCCCCCTCGGACGGCTCCAGGCGGGCCTGATCGATCCTGGCGAGGAACGGGGCGTCCAGGGCGGGGAACTGGGTCACGGGCGTCTCCGGAAGAGGATTGCAAAGACTCATATTTCGAGAATAATGGAAATATGGAATCGAAGTCCGCTGTCAACATGCTCTCGGCGCTCGGTCACGAGGGGCGCCTGGCGATCTTTCGTCTGCTGGTGAAGGCCGGTCCGCAGGGCGTCGCCGCGGGCGATGTGGCGCGGGCGCTGGACGTGCTGCCCAACAGCCTGTCGGCCAATCTCAGCATCCTGGCCCATGCCGGCCTCGTCACATCGCGGCGGGAGGGGCGCTCGATCATCTATTCGGCCGACTACGGCGCGATGAGCGGGCTCCTGGGCTTCCTGATGGAAGACTGCTGCGACGGCGCGCCGGAGATCTGCTCGCCGCTGAACGCGGTGCTGGCGCGGGTCGAGGCCTGCGGGCCGGCGTGCGCGCCCAAATCGCCGGCCTGACCATGAGCCCCTTCGACCTGCGCCGCCGTCTCGTCGCCGAGGGGCTGGGGTCGGCCCTGCTGCTGGCGGTGGTGGTCGGCTCGGGGATCATGGGCGAGCGGCTGGCGGGCGGGAACCTCGCCCTGGCCCTGTTGGCCAACACCCTGGCCACAGGCGCGGCCCTGGTGGTGCTGATCGGCGTGTTCGGCCCGATCTCGGGTGCGCATTTCAATCCGGTCGTGACCCTGGTGGCGGCGTCACAGCGCCGGCTGTCGTGGCTGGACGCGGCGCTCTACCCGGTGGCGCAGGTCGCGGGCGCGGTGCTGGGCGTCTGGATCGCGCACGCCATGTTCGGCGAGGCGCTGCTGGAGGTCTCGACCAAGGCGCGGGTCGGTCTGGATCTGGCGCTTTCGGAACTGGTGGCGACGTTCGGCCTGCTGGCGACCGTGCTGGGGACCTCGCGGTTCGAGTCCAGGAGCACGCCCGTGGCCGTCGGCCTCTACATCACCGCCGCCTACTGGTTCACCGCGTCGACCGCGTTCGCCAATCCCGCCGTGACGCTGGCCCGGACCATGACCGACACCTTCGCCGGCATCGCGCCCGCCGGCGCGCCGGCGTTCATCCT
Source organism: Caulobacter sp. 602-2 (assembly GCF_011043625.1). Classification (GTDB taxonomy): domain Bacteria; phylum Pseudomonadota; class Alphaproteobacteria; order Caulobacterales; family Caulobacteraceae; genus Caulobacter. The sequence goes on along the minus strand of NZ_JAAKGT010000002.1, from coordinate 65,209 downwards.
GGCCCAGATCGTCGGCGCGCTGCTTGCGGCGGCGGTGTTCGGGTGGCTGCTGAAACCGGAGCCTGCGTCATGAGCGACTTTCCGATCACCATCTTCCACAACCCCGCCTGCGGAACCTCGCGCAACGTGGTGGCCATGGTCGAGGCGGCCGGTTACGCACCCCGGGTCGTCGAGTATCTGAACGTCGGCTGGACGCGGGAGCAGCTTGTCGACCTGTCGGCGCGCGCCGGCCTGTCGCTGCATGATCTGATCCGCGAGAAGGGAACGCCGGCGCAGGCGCTGGGCCTGCTGGCCGCCGACGTGTCCGACGAGCGGATCCTCGAGGCCATGACCGCCCATCCGATCCTGGTCAACCGGCCCATCGTGGTCACGCCCAGGGGCGTGGCGCTGTGCCGGCCCTCCGAAGCCGTGCTCGACTTGCTGGAGCAGCGCCCGTCCAGCTTCACCAAGGAGGATGGCGAGGTCGTCATCCCCTAGAGGGCGGCCGCGTTCCCGGGGCGAACAGCAGGTCCGACCAGCGCCAGGAGGCGTCGCCCAGGGCCAGGCGAGGGGCGCCGGGGCCGTCGGCGAGGCTGACGACGACCAGGCCGCGCATCTGGTCGGTGCGGCAGGCGGCCGGCGCGAAACCGACCTCCATGATGATCGCCTCGCGAACGCCCGCCAGCCCGCGGCCGACCTGACCGGGGCTCTGCAGCCACTTGCCGTTCCAGACCAGCACCGCCTTGCCCGAGGCGGCGGCTTCGCCGTGGGCCGAGGCCAGGGCGGTGCGGACGCGAGGGTTGCGCCGCAGGGCCGCCTGCAGCCGCCGGACCATGTCGCAGCTGGCGCCGTCGCCCGAACCGTTCCCCGATCCCGTGCCGACCGTGGTGGCGCCGGCGAGCTCGGCCTCGCCCAGCTCGGCGGCCATCATCGTGGTGTCGGCGGGCGTGGCGGGCAGGGGCTCGACCTCGGGCGGGCGCACGGCCGGGCGGGCGGTGCGCTTGGGCGGCTTGGGATCAGGCTTGGGCGGGGCGGGCGAGGGCGGCCGGGCCGGCTTGGACTCGGGCTTGGGCTCCGGCGCGGGCGGCTTGGGTTCCGGCGGCGGAGGCGGCGGGGGCGGCGGCTCGACGAGGTCGACCGCGAACGGTTCGGGTTCGGGCGGGCGCGGCTCGCCCTGGGCCAGCATCACCGCCGCCAGCACGGCCACGTGCGCCCCGACGCTGAACAGGCCGGCCGCCAGCTTCGTCGCGCGCGAGGTGCGGCGGCGTTGCGGCGGGTCGATCAGCGGTCGTGGCATCGGGCGTCCGTCACGGGCGCCGAGGCTGCGGCGCGTCGTCCAGGATGCGAGGGCGGCGCGTCAGCATCGTGGCGCGCGGCGCCTCAATGCTGACGCGCCGCTTAACGTCTTCAATGTTCCAAAGAAAAAGGCCCTCCCGCGAGGGAGGGCCTTCGTCCTTACCGGAAGTCCGGACCGCTTAGGCGGCCATGGCCTTCTGCAGGTTCTCGTCGATCTTGTCGAGGAAGCCTTCGGTGGTCAGCCAGCCTTGCTTGTCGCCGACGAGCAGGGCCAGGTCCTTGGTCATGAAGCCGCTTTCGACGGTGTCGATGCAGACCTTTTCCAGGGTGGCGGCGAACTTGGCCAGTTCGGCGTTGTCGTCGAGCTTGGCGCGGTGGGCCAGGCCACGGGTCCAGGCGAAGATCGAGGCGATCGAGTTGGTCGAGGTCGACTCGCCCTTCTGGTGCTGGCGGTAGTGACGGGTCACCGTGCCGTGGGCGGCTTCGGCTTCCACGGTCTTGCCGTCCGGCGTCATCAGCACCGAGGTCATCAGGCCCAGCGAGCCGAAGCCTTGGGCCACGATGTCCGACTGTACGTCGCCGTCGTAGTTCTTGCAGGCCCAGACGTAGCCGCCCGACCACTTCAGCGCCGAGGCGACCATGTCGTCGATCAGGCGGTGTTCGTAGTGGATGCCCAGCGCCTTGAACTGCTCGGCGTAGTGCTCGTCGTAGACTTCCTGGAACAGATCCTTGAAGCGGCCGTCATAGGCCTTGAGGATCGTGTTCTTGGTCGACAGGTAGACCGGGTACTTGCGGTTCAGGCCGTAGGCGAACGAGGCGTGGGCGAACTCGCGGATCGAGTCGTCGAGGTTGTACATGGCCATGGCCACGCCGGCGCCCGGAGCCTTGTAGACTTCGTGCTCGATGACTTCGCCGTCTTCGCCGACGAACTTGATCGACAGGGTGCCCTTGCCCGGCATCTTGAAGTCGGTGGCGCGGTACTGGTCGCCGAAGGCGTGACGGCCGACGATGATCGGCTGGGTCCAGCCCGGCACCAGGCGCGGCACGTTCTGGCAGATGATCGGCTCGCGGAAGATCACGCCGCCCAGGATGTTGCGGATCGTGCCGTTCGGCGACTTCCACATCTTCTTGAGGTTGAACTCGGTCACGCGGGCTTCGTCCGGCGTGATGGTGGCGCACTTCACGGCCACGCCGTGCTTCTTGGTGGCCTCGGCGGCGTCGATCGTCACCTGATCGTTGGTGGCGTCGCGGTTCTCGACCGACAGGTCGTAGTAGTCCAGTTCCAGGTCCAGATACGGGAAGATCAGCTTATCCTTGATGAGCTTCCAGATGATCCGGGTCATTTCGTCGCCGTCCATGTCGACGACGGGATTGGCGACTTTGATCTTGGCCATTGCGGGGTCTTCCTCTCGCGGTGGCGCGCTCTGACGCTCGGCGCACAGGGCCGAAACGTGGCGCGGACGGCGAGCCCTATAGACTGTTGCGGCCGCTGGGGAAAGGCTGCGTGGTGCGGCGGAGAGGGTCCGAGCGCGGCATTCCACCGCAGGCGACATGGACCGCGCCGCGCCCTAATGGGTTGTGGCTGTGCCGGACGCCTCGCGAGGGGGCGTGGAGTGGGGAGCGGGCTTGAACACCTTGTGGCGCCATACGGACGTGATGTCGCCCCTGGCCCGTCGCCTGCTGGCCGTCGCCACACTGCTGTCGATCGCGGTGACAGGCCTCGTGACGGCCGTGACCTTCTACTTCGTGCAGCAGAGCGCCGCCGAGACGCAGATGCGGCACCTGGCCGAGTATGTGGGCGAACGGGTCAAGACCGAGGACCGGCTGTTCTCGGACCTGGTCAAGGTGCACGACGCCGCCAGCCTGGCCCTGATGCGCCGCCTGCGTGAGATCGAGCCCGACATCGACGGGCAGTTCGACCTGCTGTTTCCCGAACACGGCGACGGCACCCGCCGCACCGCCTCGCGCCTCTATGACGGCGGCCGCACCGGCAACCATTATGTCTACGGCATCGGCGGGTTCGTGCCGCAGGCCCGGGAGCTGACCCGCGAGGACAAGGCCCTGATGGTGGCGGCCATGGAGGTGGTCGCCAACGCCGGCGAGACCGAGATCGGCCACTACGACAACTTCTACTTCTTCACGCCGCAGACCCGGCTGGTGATGTTCGGTCCCAAGCGCAAGGACCGGCTGCTCTACTATCGCCAGGACGCGCCGCCGAGCCTGGACATCGCCAAGGAGGAGATGACCCAGCTCACCCTGCCGGCCAACAATCCGCAGCGGGTGATGAAGTGCACCAAGCTGCGCAAGCTGATCTCCAATCCCAGCGGGCGCGGGCTGAACGCGGCCTGCGTCACCCCGTTCGACATCGGCGAGCGGCATGTCGGGGCCTGGGGCACCAGCCTGTCGCTCGACTCGTTCCTGCTGCGGGCCGTGGGCGACGCCCTGCCCGGCGGGCAGAACATGATCGTCTCGTCGGACGGCGAGCTGATCGCCGCGCCGGGCCTGGCCGCCGACGGCGTGGTCGACGCCGCCCAGCTGGCCCGCGTGCAGTCGCGCGAGCGGGTGGCCGACCTCGTCGCCCAGATCCGCGAGCACGGCGGCGACGTCGGGGCCCTGCGCGACCGCAGCGGCGACCGCGTCGTGGCCTACGGCCGGATGAAGGAGCCCGACTGGTACTTCCTGATGACCTTCCGTTCGGACCAGATCGTCTGGAACGCGGTGAAGACCGCGTCCTGGGTGCTGCTGTTCGGCGTGGTGGGGGTGATCGCCCAGCTCGTGCTGCTCTATCGCCTGATGGCCCGCGAGGTGGTCGCGCCCCTGCGCGGCCTGGCCGAGGCCCACCGCGACGACGACGGCGCGACCGCGGCCCGCATCGAGGCCCGCGGCGACGAGATCGGCGCCCTGGCCCGGGCCTTGCGCAAGCAGCGCGAGGTGCACGAGGACCTGCTGCGCTCGCTCGAGGTGCGGGTCGCCGAGCGCACGCGCGAACTGGAGAAGGCCAACCAGGCCAAGTCGGTGTTCCTGGCCAACATGAGCCACGAACTGCGCACGCCGCTGAATGGGGTGATCGCCGTCGGCGACCGCCTGGCCGAAGAGAGCGACCCGGCCCGCCGGCGCGAGCTGGCCGCCCTTGTCGCCTCGTCTGGCCGCCTGCTGGAGCAGGTGCTGGGCGACATCCTCGACGTCTCCAAGATCGAGGCCGGCGAGTTCCAGCTGACCTTCGCGCCCTTCGACCTGGAAAGCCTGGTCGGCGGCATGGCCGAACTGCATCGGGCCTCGGCCGAGGCCAAGGGGCTGGCCTTCTCGTGGTCGGTCGCGCCGGACGCCGTCGGCCGCTACGACGGCGATGCGGGCCGCATCAGCCAGATCCTGTCGAACCTGCTGGGCAACGCGGTCAAGTTCACCAGCGTCGGCGGCGTCGACCTGTCGGTCGAGAAGGTGGGCGAGGTGATCCGCTTCAGCATCAGCGACACCGGCGTCGGCTTCGACGATGCGGTGCGCGAGCGATTGTTCAAGCGCTTCGTCCAAGCCGACCAGTCGATCACGCGGCAGTTCGGCGGCACGGGGCTGGGCTTATCGATCTGCGCGGCCCTGGCCGAGATGATGGGCGGGGCGATCGACGCGCGGGCCGTGGTCGGGCGCGGGGCGACCTTCATCGTCGACCTGCCGCTGCAGCCGTCGACCGAGAGCCTCGACCACGACCATGAGGACGACGAGGGGCCGGTCTCGCTGGAGGGGCTGCGGGTGCTGGTGGCCGAGGACCATCCGGGCAACCGCAAGGTGGTCGAGATCGTGCTGGAGCCGTTCGGCGTCGACCTGACCATGGTCGAGGACGGCGAGGCGGCGCTGCGGGCGCTGCAGGCCCAGCCGTTCGACGCGGTGCTGATGGACATGCAGATGCCGGTGATGGACGGCCTGACCGCCACCCGGGAGCTGCGCGCCCGCGAGGCGGCCGCCGATGCCGACCCGATCCTGGTGATCATGCTGACCGCCAACGCCATGGACGAGCATGTCGCCGCCGCCCACGCCGCGGGGGCCGACCTGCACGTGGCCAAGCCGCTCAATCCGGGCCTGCTGGTCCAGGCCCTGGCCTCCGTGCGGCATCGGGCCGCCCTGCGCGAGGCGCCGTCCAGGCTTGAAGGCTGAGGCGTTAGCGACTATCTCCCCGGCCACAACCGAGCGAGGCCACGTCCTCCACCGTCGTTTCAGGCGGGTTTAAGTCCGGGACGGCCCGGCGTTCTTGCAAGGGGACGCCGTCATGGCTTGGATATTCCTCATCATCGCTGGCTTGCTGGAAGTGGTCTGGGCCTTCTTCATGAAGGCCTCGGAAGGCTTCACGAAGCCCTGGCCCAGCATCGCCACGCTCATCTTCATGTTCGCCAGCTTCGGCCTGCTGTCGCTGTCGATGAAGTCGCTGCCGCTGGGCACGGCCTACACCATCTGGACCGGCATCGGCGCGGTCGGCGCCTTCGTGGTCGGCGTCGCGGTGCTGGGCGAGCAGCTCAGCGTCACGCGCGTGGTCGCCGCCGTGCTGATCGTCAGCGGCCTCGTGCTGATGAAGCTGTCGTCGTCGCACTGAGGCGCATGCCTCTGCCCGTGTTTCCCGCCCTTGTGGCAGGAGGCAGGGTCGAGGCTCTACCGCCCCGCCTTCTCGGCGGCCTGCAGCACCAGGCGCATGACCTCCAGCACCAGGTCGTCGCGGTCGGCCTCCTCGAGCGGAGAGGCCTTGAGGAAGATCGCCAGCGCGAAGCGCCGGCCGTCCTTCAGGCGCACCATGGCCAGGGTGTTGTCGGCCGCCGCCAGGCCAAGATCCCACGGCGTGGCCGAGGTCACGGCGGCCAGGCGCGCGCCGGCGGGCAGGGCGGGCCGCAGGCGGTCTCCGGCGGCGGCTTCCATCATCCGCAGCAGCCGGCGGCGGTCCTCCTGGCTGGTCAGTTCGCCCTGGTTCAGGGCTTCGAGAAAGCGCACGGCGGCCAGGGGCGTCGTCTGGTCCCGGGTGTCGGCGAGGTAGTCGCGCCAGGCCGATCGCCGCGTCGCCTCGGGCGTGGCCAGCACCGCCTTGCGCCAGGCCTGGCCGCGCCAGTCGGCCCTGAACGAGGCCGTGCCCGTCTGCTCGGGCAACAGCTGTCGGGCGTAGCGGTCGACCCGCAGGTTCTCGACCTTCTTGAGGTCCAGCCAGGCGGTGACCGCGCCGGGACCGCCGATCCGCCTCATCAGCACGTCGGCGGCGGTGTTGTCGCCGGCGGCGACGGCCTGTTTCAGCAGCTCCTCCACCGTCCAGCGCCGTCGGCCCGGCCAGGCGTCGGCGACGCCGCTGGGCGGGGGCGACAGGTCGACGTCCTCGACGGTGATCGTCTCGCGCAGCGACAGGGCCTTGGCTTCGACCTCGGCCAGCACCGCGGCGCCCAGCGGCGCGGTCCAGATCCCGGCCAGCGGAAAGAGCTGTTCGCCGGCCACGGCCGCGCGCTGGGCGGTGGTCAGGTCCTGCACCGCCACTCCCAGGTCGCCGGGGCGGGCGCGTTCGGCGATGGCGGCCAGCTTGTGGCTCATCGCCTCGTGGTCGAAGGTCGGATCCTCCTGACCGGCCAGCGGCGGCTCGCGGCAGGCGGCCAGGGCCGCCGGCAGGACGGGCGCGGCGAGGGCGGCGAGCAGGGCGCGGCGATGCATGGGGCCTCCAAGCGTGAGCGGAGGCTAAACGCGCCAGACGACGGTTCGGACTTGCGTCAAAGTATGGCTGGACGGCAAAGGGACGCCCATGACCGCCGAAACGAACTCCGAAATCGTCCGCACGCCTCCCTGCGTGATCCTCAACGCCCCGCAACTGGCCGAAAACATCGGCTCGGTCGCCCGGGTCATGGCCAATTTCGGCCTCTACGAACTGCGGCTGGTCAATCCGCGCGACGGCTGGCCCCAGGAGCGGGCCTGGGCCAGCGCCTCGGGCGCCAGCTGGCCGCTGGACGACGCCAAGGTGTTCGACACCCTGGCCGAGGCGATCGCCGACCTGCACCTGGTCTACGCCACCACGGCCCGGCCGCGTGAAACCCGCCTGCCGGTCTACACCCCGCGCGAATCCGCCGGCCACCTGGCGCAGGAAGTCGAGCAGGGCCGCAAGGTGGGCCTGCTGTTCGGCGGCGAGCGCGCGGGGCTGGAGACCGACGACATCGCGCTGTGCCAGGCTATCGTCTCGATCCCGATCGACGAGCGCTTCCGCTCGCTCAACCTGGCCCAGGCCGTGTCGATCAACGCCTACGAATGGAAGATGACGGTCGATGATCGTCCCTGGAAGAAATTCGAGCTGAACGTCGAGGGACCGGCCGACCAGGCTGCGATGATGGGCCTTTACGAGCACCTCGAGAACGAGCTCGACAAGGCCGGCTTCTATCATCCGCCCGAAAAGAAGCCGTCGATGGTGCGCAACCTGCGCGTCCCGCTGGCCCGCGCCCGCCTGACCGACCAGGAGGTTCGCACCTTCCGCGGGGTGATCACGGCGCTGTCGAAGGGCCGGGGCCGGGTGCTGGCCAAGCTGGCGCAGAAGGCCGCGGACAAGGGCGAGGACTGAACCCGGCGGCCGGGTTTCGAAAGGCCTGGCCCTGTCTCGCCGCAGTAACCGGTTTCCCACCTTACGATGCTTTAATTTCCGTGATGGCGAAAACGCCGCTATCCGGTCAATATCCGCAACCGTGGTCCAGGTTGTGGGATAACCGGCGGCATAGCGTCGGGGCGTAGGGTAGGGGGCATGGCGATGGCGCTGGGTGGCGTGCTTCTGCAGGGTATGGTCGCGGCCATGGTCGTGGGGACGGCGCCGCCGTCGGAGGCCAAGCCCCCCGAGGTCAAGGCCCCAGACGCCAAGGCCCCCGAGGCCAGGCCCCCCGAAGCCAGGGCCCCCGAATCCAGGGCCGAAGAGGCCAAGCCCGCGCTCATCCCCGTCGTCGCCGCCGAGGACGCCGTCGAAGGCGTGACCGTGCAGTCGACGCCGCGCGGCAAGACCGAAGGTCCGGTCGAACCCGAGATCTCGCTCGACGAGGCGGCCATCAAGGCCTACGGCGCGGGCAGCATCGCCGAACTGATGACCCTGCTGGAGCCGCTGACCGTCACCTCGCGCGGACGCGGCGGCGAGGGTCCGGTGACCCTGGTCAACGGCCAGCGGATTTCGGGCTTCCAGGAGATCGCCGGCCTGCCGCCCGAGGCGATCCAGCGCATGGACATCCTGCGCGAAGAGGCGGCCCTGGCCTATGGCTACCGCGCCGACCAGCGGGTGGTGAACCTGGTCCTGAAGAAGGACTTCCGGTCGCTGAACCTGGAGGACGAGTTCCGCTTCGCCACCGAGGGCGGCCGCACCTTCAACGAGCAGAAGGGCAATCTCTTCAAGGTCGACGCCGACGCGCGCTGGACCGTCAACGTCCGCTATCGCCGCGAGACGCCCCTGTACGAGGCCGAGCGCGACATCGAGCGCACCAGCAGCAAGCCCTACGACATCCAGGGCAATATCGGCCTGGAGACCGGGGGCGAGCTCGATCCGGCCCTTTCGGCTTTGGCCGGTTCGGTGGTGAGCGTGGCGGCCGTGCCGGCCTTGGCCGCGGGCGGCGCGCCGGGCCTGGCCGACTTCGTCGCCGGCGCCGGACGGGCGGCCAGCGACGACCTGACCGCCTCGCGCACCCTGCTGGCGAGGGGCGAGGAGGGCGCGATCCAGGGCGCCTACACCCGCAACCTGATGCTGGGCGCGCTGGGCAACGTCACCACGACCTTCAGCGGCAATGTCGAGAGCACCAGCCGCGTCAGCTATCACGGCCTGACGGGCGTGGACCTGGTGCTGAGGGCCGACAGTCCCTATTCGCCCTTCGCCAGGGACGTTCCGCTCTATCGCTATCTCGACGTGCCCGACGGCCTGCGCCGCAAGACCGACACCGACAAGTTCGAGGCGGCCATGACGGCGCTGGGCATGATGGCCGGCTGGCGCTGGACCTTCGCCGGCAATGTCGACCTGACCGACAGCGCCACGCGCACGGGAAGGGGGCTCGACACCACGGCCTATCGCGCGGCGGTGGCGGCCAGCGACCCCGAGGTCAATCCGTTCGGCCCGATCCCCCGCAACCTGCTGCGCTACAACGCCCAGGACACCGCCGACTCCATCACCACCAACGCCAAGGCCGAGCTGACCATGAACGGCACGGTGACGCAGCTGCCCGCCGGCCGCCTGCGCGCCACGTTCAAGGGCGGGGTCGACAGCCGCAAGGTGGAGTCCGAGAGCGTGCGCTCGAACGTCTTCACCCGGCGCGCCCTGACCCGCGACCGAGCCACGCTGCAGGCCAGCGCCGACGCCCCCATCGCCGAACGCGACGGGGTGCTGGGCTTCCTGGGCGGGGTGTCGGTGAACGGCAACGCGCTGTACGAGCAGTTCTCCGACATCGGCGGCCTGATGACGGTGGGCGGCGGCGTCTCGTGGTCGCCGATCAGGCGCATGAGCCTGTCGCTGAACTACAGCACCGAGGAGGGCGAGCCTTCGCCCCAGCAGGTCAACGACCCGGTGCAGCTGACGCCCAACGTGTCGATGTACGACTTCGCCACCAACGAGACGGTCAACGTCACCCGCATCGAGGGCGGCAATCCCAACCTGGCGCCCGACAGCCGCCAGGTCGTCAAGCTGGGCTTCAACTACCGACCGTTCGAGAAGCGCGAGCTGTCGCTGTGGGGCAACTACACAGCCAGCCGCGTCGAGGACCAGATCGCCAGCTTCCCGGCCGTCTCGCCGGAGCTGGAGGCGGCTTTCCCCAGCCGCTTCACCCGCAACGAACTGGGGCGGCTGACCTCGGTCGACACCCGGCCGGTGAACTTCGCCCATGCCGACCGCGAGGAACTGCGCTGGGGCATGAACTACAACCTGCGTTGGGGCGGTCCGCCGCCGGCCGCCGGCGGCCGGCCGGGCGGCGGCGGCATGCAGATCAGCGGTCCAGGCTTCATGATGCGGTCGGGCGGACCGCCGGGGCAGGGGTTCTTCAACGTCTCGCTGAACCACTTGTGGCGGCTGCGCGACGAGGTGGTGATCCGCGACGGCATGGCCGCCCTGGACCTTCTGGACGGCGCCTCGCTGGGACGCCGGGGCGGCACGCCGCGCCACGAGGTCAACCTCCAGGCCAACCTGTCCAAGGACGGCTTCGGCGGCGGCCTGCGCGGCGCCTGGCGCTCGTCCACCTGGGTCGACGGCGGCCTGCGCGGCGATGATCTGTTCTTCTCCGACATTCCGACCCTCAGCCTGTCGGGCTTCGCCGACCTCGGGCAGCGCAGGGAGTGGGTGCAGCGCTGCGAATGGCTGAAGGGCTCGCGGGTGACGCTGGCGGTCGACAACCTGTTCGACGAGAAACAGGAGGTCCGCAACGACAAGGGCCTCACGCCGCCCGCCTATGCCGAGGACTACATGGATCCCATGGGCCGGACGGTGCGGCTCAGCCTGCGCAAGCTGCTCTAGGAAGGGTCCTGCTCACCCCAGTTCCCGCTCCAGGTGCTCGACGAGCAGCCGCACCTTGGCCGGCAGCAGGCGCAGGTGCGGATAGACCGCCCAGACGCCCTCGTCGGCCGGGGTGTTGTCGTCCAGCAGCGCGACCAGCCGCCCGTCGGTGATGGCGGGGTCGACGTAGAAGTTGGGCAACTGGCAGATCCCCAGGCCCTGCAGCGTCGCGTCCAGCACCGCCTGGCCGCTGTTGCAGCGGAAGCGGCCCTGGGGCTTGAAGGCGATCTCGCGCTCGCCTTCCCTGAACGGCCAGGCGTCGGCCGCGCCCAGCACGCCGGCATGGGCTTCCAGGTCGGCGATGGTCGTCGGCGTTCCGGCCCGCGCCAGGTAGTCCGGCGAGGCGCACAGCCGGCGGGTGCGCGAGGCCAGGCGCTTGGCGATCAGGCGGCTGTCGGTCAGGCGGCCGAAGCGGATGGCCAGGTCGAAGCCCTCGCTGACGATGTCGCGCACCGTGTCGTCCAGTTCGATGTGCAGCGACAGCTTGGGGTGAGCCAGGGCGAAGGCGTTGACCGCCGGCACGACGTAGCGCTCGCCATAGGCCGACGAGCAGGTCATGCGCAGCAGCCCCTTGACCTCGCCGTCCTCCTCGCCGACGGCGGCCAGGGCCTCGTCGCGGTCCTGGATCAGGTCGCGACAGCGCGCCAGGAAGGCCCGGCCCGCGTCGGTCAGGCTGACCCGCCGGGTGGTGCGATAGAGCAGGCGGGTCTGCAGCCGCTCCTCCAGCCGCGCCACCTCGCGGCTGACGCCCGACGTGGAAAGGCCGAGCCGCCGCGCGGCCTGCGAGAAGCTCTCGGCCTCGGCCGTCGCCACGAATTCGTCGATCCCGTCCCACCGGCTCATGCGGCCGTGGTGCGCCTATTGTTCCTGTGAGGCAACAATGTTTTGCACCATGCGGGATTATCGTCGGGCTCGCATCGGCGTACCACAGTGGCCAAGAACCCATCGGAGCCTGCCATGAAGACCCGCGCCGCCGTCGCTTTCGAAGCCAAGAAGCCGCTGGAGATCGTCGAGGTCGACCTGGAAGGTCCCAAGGCCGGCGAGGTCCTGATCGAGATCAAGGCCACCGGCGTCTGCCACACCGACGCCTACACCCTGGACGGCCTCGACTCTGAGGGCCTGTTCCCGTCGATCCTGGGCCACGAAGGCGCGGGCGTGGTGGTCGAGGTCGGCCCGGGCGTCACCAGCCTGGCGGTCGGCGACCACGTGATCCCGCTCTACACGCCCGAATGCCGCCAGTGCAAAAGCTGCCTTTCCGGCAAGACCAACCTCTGCACGGCCATCCGCGCCACGCAGGGCAAGGGCCTGATGCCGGACGGCACCAGCCGCTTCTCCTACAAGGGCCAGACCATCCACCACTACATGGGCTGCTCGACCTTCTCGAACTACACCGTTCTGCCCGAGATCGCCGTCGCCCGCATCCGCAAGGACGCGCCGTTCAAGACCGCCTGCTACTGCGGCTGCGGCGTGACGACGGGCGTGGGCGCGGTGACCAACACCGCCAAGGTCGAGCCGGGCGCCAACGCCATCGTCTTCGGCCTGGGCGGCATCGGCCTGAACGTCATCCAGGGCCTGAAGCTGGTGGGCGCCAACATGATCGTCGGCGTCGACATCAATCCCGATCGTGAAGAATGGGGCCGCAAGTTCGGCATGACCCACTTCGTCAATCCCAAGGACGTCTCGGGCGACCTGGTCGCCCACCTGGTGGCCCTGACCGACGGCGGCGCCGACTACACCTTCGACGCCACCGGCAACACCGGCGTCATGCGCACGGCGCTGGAAGCCTGCCACCGCGGCTGGGGCGAGAGCATCATCATCGGCGTGGCCGAGGCCGGCAAGGAGATCGCCACCCGTCCGTTCCAGCTGGTCACCGGCCGGGTCTGGAAGGGCACGGCCTTCGGCGGCGCCCGCGGCCGCACCGACACGCCCAAGATCGTCGACTGGTACATGGACGGCAAGATCCAGATCGACCCGATGATCACCCACGTCCTGCCGCTGGAGCGCATCAACGAAGCCTTCGACCTGATGCACAAGGGCGAGAGCATCCGCACCGTGGTGACGTTCTAGTCCTTTTCCTTCTCCCCTTGCGGGAGAAGGTGTCGCCGCAGGCGACGGATGAGGGGTTGAAGGTGCGATTAGCCGCGCACGGTCCAGACCGGTGCGACCCCTCATCCGACCTGCTTCGCAGGCCACCTTCTCCCGCAAGGGGAGAAGGATCGTTCAGGTAGTCCCATGACCGTCGAAGTCCTCAACACCCACCGCACCCAGGGCGGGACGCTGCGCTACTGCCGGCACGACAGCGCCAGCACCGGCACGCTGATGAAGTTCAGCGTCTGGACGCCGGACGGCGAGGGGCCGTTCCCCTATCTCGTCTGGCTGTCGGGCCTGACCTGCACGGAAGACAACTTCACCACCAAGGCCGGGGCCTATGCCTGGGCCGCCAGGCATGGCGTGGCCATCGTCGCGCCCGACACCAGCCCGCGCGGGCCAGACCTTCAAGGGAATGCCGTCGCCGACGACGCCGCCTATGACCTGGGCCAAGGCGCGGGCTTCTATGTCGACGCCACGGAACAGCCCTGGGCGCCGCACTTCCGGATGTATTCCTACGTCACCAAGGACCTGCTGGAGGCCGTCGACGGCGCCTTCCCGCTGGACCCGGCCCGGCGCGGAATCTTCGGCCACTCGATGGGCGGGCACGGCGCCCTGACGATCGCCCTGCGCAACCCGCAGCTCTTCAAGTCGGTCAGTGCGTTCTCGCCGATCGTCTCGCCGCTGAACTGCCCGTGGGGCGACAAGGCGTTGACGGCCTATCTGGGCGCCGACCGCGCCGCCTGGCGGGCGCACGACGCCTGCGCCCTGATCGCGGACGGTTATGGGCAGGGCTTCGACGAGATCCTGGTCGACCAGGGCCTGGCCGACAGCTTCCTCGAAAGCCAGCTGAAGCCGGAGCTTCTGGAAGAGGCCGGCGCCGAGGCCCGGCTGAAGGTCACCGTTCGTCGCCAGGAAGGCTACGACCACAGCTACTTCTTCATCGCCAGCTTCATCGGCGACCATATCGACTGGCACGCGGCGCGGTTGTAGCCTGCTCGCCGATGGATGTCGGCGACCATATCGAACGTGTGGCTTCAAGCCGGCCGGGGCTGGTCTGGCGCGACGCTCTGCTGGCGGCCCTGGCCGTCACCGGCGTTTCGGCGCCGGGTGCGATGATGATCGTCGGGATGCGGCTGCAGGTCTCGCCGCTGAGCCTGGCCGAATGGGTCGGAACCGGCCTCTTCATGCTGGCGCCGGCGGTGGTGTTCCTGGCCGGCTTCGCGCTGTGGCGGCGCGGCAGGCGGCGCCGGCGATCCCCGCAGCGTCCGCCGACGGTGCTCGACGCCGCCTAGAACTGGCCGGTGAAGTCGAACAGCTGGCCGTTGATCCAGCCCTTGCGGAAGGCCAGCGCCCCCTTGCGGTTCATCACCACGCCGCGCGCCTTGGCCGTGCTGAGCGAGGCGCGCAGGTAGCTGAGCACGAACAGCTCCAGGTCGGCCGCAGCGACCTTGTCGCGCCACAGGCCGGCGTTCTTGATGCAGTCGACGCGGCCCCACCAGGCGGCCGGCGCGGCCAGCAGCCAGTCGCAGACCACGTCGTCGGCCCTGCCCGGCGTCGAGGTCTTGATGAACTGCACCACGTCGTCGTGGTCGAGCCCCTTGAGGCTGCCGTTCTGGGTGACCAGGTCGAAGAACCAGATCAGTTCCTGCAGACTGCGGGCCGGCCGACCGGCCGCCTGGGCCCAGGTCGCGGCCAGGGCGTCGGCCTTGGCCGCCACGGTCTTGATGCGGCTGAACTGCTGGGCCTTCACCTCGGGCGAGCCCATCAGGTTGGCCAGTTCCTTCTTGGGCGTGGCCTTCAGCTGGCTGCCGGTCTGCCATTGGCGCACGATCGCCAGGCCCTGGGCGACGCCCGCGTTGCAGGCCTGCCAGAGCTGGGCGCCGATCGTCGGCGCCTCGCGCAGGACCACCGGCTTGCCCGCCGCCAGCAGCAGGGGCTGCAGCGAGGCCGAGCCGATGTTCCACTGCAGCACGCCGCAGGAAATCCCCATGCCGTCGAAATCGCCGGTCACGCCGCGCCAGGGATCGCCGGCGTTCTCGAAGCGGCCCGTCACGGCCACGGCCTTGTTGATCTCGTCGTCGGTGACGGCCATGTCGCTCCCCCTTTTGGCGATTTTCGACAAATACACCCATAGGGAGAATTCGTCACCCTGGCGCGTCTGGCGGGCGACGCGCCCCGGTTGTGAATTTTCGGTAATTCATCCCGGGTTCAGCCGGCGGACGCTCCCTTGGACCAAGGCCAAGTTCGGCCGCTGAGGGGTGTTCAAACATGCAGAAGAAACTGGCCGTCCTGGCCCTGGTCGTCGCCGCGGGCCTGTCGACCTCGGCCTGCGTCATCATCGACGCCGACGACGGCGGCAAGCGCGACGTCTCGGTGAAGATCAACGACGGCAACGACGCCCTGGAGCCCCTCTACGGCGTGGCGCTCGAGAAGGGCGAGCTGGTGGCCCGGGTGTCGTCTAACGGCTGCACCAAGGCCGAGGACTTCAAGGTCGTGGCCGACCGCCGGGAGAGCGGCGTGGCCGTCACCCTGACCCGCGAGCGCCCCGACCTGTGCCGCGCCCTCGTGCCGGAGGGCAAGGAGCTGCGCTTCGACCTCGACGCCATGGGCGTGCAGCGCACCGACAAGGTGCGGGTGCGCAATCCGCTGCAGCGCGCGTAAAAGCAGCGCGAGCCTGGCGGGCGCGTCTTGGCGGCGCGCCCGCGCCGGTTGTAGGGTGTCGGCATGACGAAGTTCGACGCCAAGCCGCTGTCGACGCCCAACCTGGCGCCCATGATCGGCGTGCTGCTGGCTGTGTTCACGGTGGTGGCGACCGGCTCGGTCGGGCTCGACAAGGCCTTGGCGCTCGATATCCCGGGTTGCCACCTCATGGCGCCGGGCGCGCCCACGCCCCGAACGATCCAGATCACCTTCCAGCGCGATGGCCAGGCCTATGTGGGCGCGAGCCGGGCGGCCAGCGCCGCCGCCGCCGTGGCCGTGGCGGTTCGCGAAGCGCGGACCCACGGGCTCGACGGCGTCGTGCTCCGGGCCGATCCCGATGTGCGCTACGACGTCGTCGCCACGGCGGCGGGGCGCCTCGACGACGCCGGGATCAAGGTTAGCCTGATCAGTGAGGACCTTTACTGATGGGGCGGCTGGCGGGGCGGTTCGACGCCAGGCCCATGTCGACGCCGAACCTGGCGCCGATGATCGGGGTGCTGCTGGCGGTCATGACGGGTGTCGCCTTCGCTTCCACGGGCGAGCGGGCCGAACTGCTGTCGCTGGGGCCGCCGGACGTTCAGGCCTGCAAGTGCAAGCAGCCTTTCGTCATCCAGGTCGATGCACGCGGGCGGGCCTTCGCTAACGCGCCCGGAGGGCTGGACGCCATCATCGCCGACCTGAAGCGTAACCGTCTCACGTTGGGGGCGGTGATGATCGAGGCTCATCCCGATGCGAGCCATGTCGACGTCATGCGGGTCTACCAGGCGGTGCGCGCCGCGGGAGAAAAGCGCGTGCAGTTCACCCAGACGCCCGACTGGGCTCTGGCCTCGTCGGATTGACTCTGCGGCGCCCCTCCGCCATAAACCGCGCCTTCACGCCGCCGGCTCGCCGCGCGGCGCGATAGCTTTATGACGGATTGACCCGAAGCCGCCGTTGAGATCGTCCTCCTTCCGGAGGTCCGGCCCGGATCGTTTGAAAGACCGACCTATGTCGAAGCGCCATAGCGCCAAGTACAAGATCGACCGCCGCATGGGTGAAAACCTGTGGGGCCGTCCGAAGTCCCCCGTCAACCAACGCTCCTACGGTCCGGGCCAGCATGGCCAGCGCCGTAAGCAGAAGGTGTCGGACTTCGGCCTGCAGCTGCGCGCCAAGCAAAAGCTGAAGGGCTACTACGGCAACCTGACCGAGAAGCAATTCTCGCGCACCTACGAGGAAGCTGCTCGCCGCAAGGGCAACACCTCGGAGAACCTGATCGCTCTGCTCGAGTCGCGCCTGGACGCCATCGTCTACCGCGCCAAGTTCGTGCCGACCGTGTTCGCCGCTCGCCAGTTCGTGAACCACGGCCACGTGACCGTGAACGGCAAGCGCGTGAATATCCCGTCGTACCGCTGCAAGCCGGGCGACGTGATCGCGGTCCGCGAAAAGTCGCGCAACATGGCTCTGGTCCTGGAAGCCGTGGCCTCGAACGAGCGTGACTTCGCCGAGTACGTCTCGGTCGACGCCAAGGGCCTGTCGGCCACCTTCGTCCGCGCTCCGGAACTCTCGGAAGTTCCGTATCCGGTGAAGATGGAACCGAACCTCGTCGTCGAATTCTACGCCTCGTAAGACGCGTCGAACTCGCAAGAGATCGGAAAAGGCCCTGGAGCGATCCGGGGCCTTTTTTTGTTTATGGTCCCTCTCCATCTGAGAGAGGTGTCGGCGAAGCCGACGGAGAGGGGAGCGGCCACGAAATCGGCCCGCGTCGCGGCGGCTGAAGACGGCCGCCCCCTCCGGCCCTCCGGGCCACCTCCCCCAACGGGGGAAGGATCTACCCCTTGAAACCCGAAAACCCCCTCCTATCTCCAATGAGCGGGCCGGGCCCCTCTGGCGCAGCGTCTTCACCTCCCCCCTGAAGGACGCGCGTGATGTCGGACCGCATCGGGTGTTCTCGATGTCTGGGTCCGGGTGTCCCTCCCCCTCGTGCCGGATCCGACATCGGGAACCCCGTCTCCATTCTTGGACCAGGGACCCGAACGACCCATGCCTCTTCTGATGTGCCCCAATTGCGACGGCTCCATGCAGGCCGTGCAGCGCGCCGGCGTCGAGTTCGACATGTGCCCCAAGTGCCGGGGCGTGTGGCTTGATCGCGGTGAGCTGGAAAAGCTGATGGCGATGGAGCGCGAGGACGCTCAAGGCTCCGCGCCGCCGTCCGGTCCCTCGCCCTTCGGCCGGCCGCAGCCGACTTATGAGCAGCGCCCTGAACCGCGCCGCTACGACGACAACTGGCGCGACGGCCAAAAGCGTCATGACGGCCACAAGCGCTACGACCACGACGACGACTATCGCCGTCACGGCCACCACAAGAAGAAGCGTTTCGATCTCTTCGACATCTTCGACTGACGATCCCGCTCAGAGGACCATGAACCACTTCAAGACCTTCGCCCTGCTGGCGGGCCTGACGGCCCTGTTCGTCGGGGCCGGCTACATGATCGGCGGCCCGACCGGCATGCTGATCGCCTTCGTGCTGGCGGCCGGCATGAACGTGTTCTCGTACTGGAACGCCGACAAGATCGTGCTGCGCGCCTACGGCGCCGTCGAGGTCGACGAAAGTCATCCCGAGCCGCTGGTCCGCAACTACGCCCGCGACGTGGCGGACCTGGCGCAGCGCGCCGGCCTGCCCATGCCGCGGGTCTGCATCATCGACAGCGACCAGCCCAACGCCTTCGCCACCGGCCGCAACCCGCAGAACGCCGCCGTGGCCGCCACGACGGGCCTTCTGGCCATGCTCGACCGCGACGAGATCCGCGGCGTCATGGCCCACGAACTGGCTCACGTGAAGAACCGCGACACCCTGACCATGACCGTGACGGCGACCATCGCCGGCGCGATCTCGGCCCTGGCCAACTTCGCCTTCTTCTTCGGCGGTTCGCGCGAGGACGACGAGCGTCCGGGCGGGATCATCGGCGCGATCGCGCTGGCCATCCTGGCCCCGATCGCGGCCATGCTGGTGCAGATGGCGATCAGCCGCTCGCGCGAGTACGAGGCCGACCGCGTGGGCGCGCAGATCGCCGGCGACAACCGGGGTCTGGCCCGCGCGCTGGAGAAGATCGACGCCTACGCCCGCGGCGGGGTGGTGAACCACGAGGCCGAGCGCAATCCGGCCACGGCCCACATGTTCATCATCAACCCCCTGGCCGGTCGCGGCGCCGACAACCTGTTCTCGACCCACCCGGCCACCCACAACCGGATCGAGGCCCTGTTGAAGCTGGCGATCGGGCAGGGGACGCGTCAGCGGCTGGAGACGGCCGTACCGACCAGCGGCCCGAGCCGCCGGCCAGGGCCCTGGAGCTAGGCCAGCGACGAAGAAGGCGGCGGGGACATCCCCGCCGCCTTTTCTGCTTTCCGATCAGAACACAGCCGTCATCCCGGCCGTAGCGAAGCGCAGAGCCGGGACCCAGAGGACTGGGCTCCGCGCCTGGATCATCCAACCGATGGTCGCCATCGTAATGCGCCGGCCCCTGGGTCCCGGATAAGCCCTGCGGGCTTTCCGGGATGACGAAGTCGGGGAGGCTAAGTGGGTCTACGCTCTACCGCGCCGCCGCCGGGGCGGTTCCCCGCGCCGGCTCTTCATCCTCGTCTTCGTTGAGCGCGCCCAGTTCGCCGCTTTCGCGCGCCTTGCGCCCGTAGACGATCTCGAACAGCGGGCTGGCCATTAGGGTGGTGATGATCGCCATCAGCACCAGCATCGAGAACAGCGCCGGGCCGATGATGCCCTTCTGCAGGCCGATGTTGATGATGATCAGCTCCATCAGGCCGCGGGCGTTCATCAGCGCGCCGATGCCCATGGCCGTGGCGTTGTCCTGGCCGGTCAGGCGAGCGGCGGCCCAGCAGGCCAGGCCCTTGGCGGCGATCGAGCCGGCCAGGATAACCAGGGCGACGCCGGCCAGGGCCCAGCTGTTGACCATGGTCAGCTGGGTGTTGAGGCCCGAGAAGGTGAAGAACATCGGCACCAGCAGCGCGAGAGCGAAGGGCTCCAGCTGCTTCTTCAGCTCGCGGGTCAGCAGGCCGCGCGGCATGGCCGCGCCGAGGATGAAGCCGCCGAACACCGAGTGCAGGCCCGCCGCGTCCATGGCCCAGGCGCTGAGCATGAACAGCACCACGATCACGCCCAGCAGGGTGGGGGTGACCTTGCCCTCGCGCTCGGCCCAGCGGCCCAGCGGGGCCAGCAGCTTGGGGCCGAGGGTCAGCATGAACAGCGCGAACAGGCCGCCGCCGATGATCGCCTTCAGGGCCACGACCGCGCCGCCGCCGAGGCTGGCCAGAACGATGGCCAGCACCGTCCAGGCGCCGGCGTCGTCGATCGCGCCCGCCGAAAGCGACAGCGAACCGAGCGGCGTCCGGGTCAGGCCGCGCTCCTGGATGATCCGGGCCAGCACCGGGAAGGCGGTGATCGAGATCGCCGCGCCCATGAACAGGGTGGCCTGCAGCGACTGCACCCCGGCGCCGAACAGGTTCAGGCTCATCAGCCACGGCGTCAGCAGAATCGCCACCAGGAACGGCGCGGCCATGCCCGACAGCGACACGGCCATGGCGCTCTTGGCGTTGGCCTTGAAGTGGTCGCTGCGGAAGCCGACGCCGACCAGGAACATGTAGAGGCCCACGCCCAGCTGGGCGCCGACATAAAGGATCGACTTGCTCTCCTTGGGGAACAGCATGTGCTGAAGGTCGGGCGCCAGCAGCCCGAACAGCGACGGCCCCAGGATCACGCCGGCGATCATCTCGCCCACCACCTGCGGCTGGTCGAAGAAACGCTTCACCACCCAGCCCATCGCGCGGCAGGCCGCGACGATCACCGCCATCTGCAGGAAAAAGGCGACGCTCAACTCAGCCGTCGTCATGCGGCCATTCCCCTCGATACGCCGCGTGTCGCGGTCGCGTTTCATCCCTGCCGGGACGCTAGCAACGAACATCGTTTTGGACAACGTTGTCAGAATTGAATGTTACCGTTCACTGTGGAGGCTGGGTCCAAAGCGTTCGCGTGGGAGGCCCGATGACGACGATCCGGAACCTGGCGGCGGCCGTCGCGGCCGTGGCCCTGACGGCGGGCGCGGCGCCCTACGAGGTGGCGCCGGGCCTGTTCCAGGCGGGCAAGCCGGACCTTGGCCTTTCATCCGCCTCGGGAGCCGAGACCTTCACGGTCTTCGCGCCGACGGAAGGCTCGGACAAGTTCAGCAACGGCGTGGTGCTGATCCCCTTCAAGGGCCGTCTCTACGCCCAGTGGCAGAGCTCGGCTCGCGACGAGGATTCGGCCGACACCTGGGTCGCCTACGCCGTCAGCGACGACGGCCGGACCTGGAGCGCGCCCAAGATGCTGGCGCCGGCCGGGGAGGGCGGGCTGATGCGCTCCAGCGGCGGCTGGTGGACCGACGGCGAGACCCTCGTGGCCTACGCCAATGTCTGGCCCGACGGCTTCCAGTCGGGCGCCGGCGGCCATGCCGAGTACCGCACCAGCCGCGACGGCGCAGCCTGGAGCGCGCCCCGGCGGGTCATGGGCGCCGACGGCGCGCCGGTCGAGGGGGTGATCGAGCAGGACCCGCACGACATCGACGGCCGGGTGATGACCGCCTTTCACCTGCGTCCCGGCATGATCGCCAAGCCGTTCTTCACCGACGACCCGCTGGGCGTGTCGGGCTGGACGCAGGGGCGGATGGAGAATCTGCCGCGCGACGCCTCGAACGCGGCGGCCGCGCACGAGCGCCGCCTCAGCCGCGAGATCGAGCCCAGCCTGTTCCGCCGCGCCGATGGCTGCGCAGTGATGGTGTTCCGCGACGAAGAACTGAGCTTTCGCCAGCTGGCGTCGGAGAGCTGCGATCGCGGCGTCTCGTGGACCACCCCGGCGATGACCGACATGCCCGACGCCCGGGCCAAGCAGAGCGCCGGCAACCTGCCGGACGGAACGGCCTATCTGGTCAACGCGCCCAACAGCGACCGGCCGCGCATGCCGCTGGCGGTGACCCTGTCCGCCGACGGCCGGACCTTCGACCGCAGCTTCCGCCTGCGCGGCCAGGGCGACCTGCAACCGCTGCGTTTCGAGGGCAAGTACAAGCGGCCGGGCTATCACTATCCCAAGAGCGTGGTGTGGAACGGCGCGCTGTGGGTCGGCTACGCCGCCAACAAGGAGGACGTGCAGGTCACCCGCGTGCCGCTGCCAGCTCTGAAGGTCGGACGCTAGGGTCTCACCGCCGTCGGCGGCGGGAACTGATCGAGCTCCCGGGTCGTCGACGCATAGGGCGAGTAGCTCATGTAGGGGGACGGCTGGGTCCACTGCGGCTCGTAGCCGCGGCTGAGGGGCCGCATCGGGACCCGGTTCGTCGGCAAGGGGGGCTCATACACCCAACCGACGCGCACCCCGCAGGCCCGGAAGTCGGAGGCGCTGTCGGCGCGGCAGCGGAAGCCGTCGGCCGTCGCCTGGCATCGGTCGACCGTGACCGCGGGCTTGAAGCATGTGCCCATGCGCCTGGCCTTGGTCTGGGCCTTTTCGGTGGCCAGACGCATGGCCTCTTCCTGGGTGGGCGCCTTGGCCCAGTGCCAGCTCGACGCGACGGCGCCGCCCGCCGCCAGCGACATGGCCAGTCCGATCGCGATGACGCGCGTCCTCATCGGGCTTCCTCCTGCCTGTTGCGGTGGATTTCGACACTCGCGCGGGCGGACGTCAACAACCTTCGCGAACATTGTTCGCTGCGGCTCTACCCTCGAGGCTATTCCACCAACGGCGCGCGCGAGGGATCCTGCCGGACGATCTCGCGGATGCCGACCAGGGTCATGAACGAGCGCACCCGCCGGTCGTCGTTCAGCACCTCGTTGGTGAAGGCCTCGTAGGCCTCCATCGTCGGGACGGTGACGGTCAGCAGGAAGTCGGTGCTGCCCGTCACGTGCCAGGCGCTTAGCACCTCCTTGCGAGCGGCCACGCCGGCGGCGAAGGCGTTGAAAAGCGCGCTGCCCTCGCGCTCCATCTCGACCAGCACATGCATGGTCAGGCCAGCATTGAGGCGCGCGGGGTCGACGATGGCGACGTCGGCGACGATCACGCCTTCCTTGCGCAGCCGCCGCAGACGGCGCAGCACGGCGCTTTCCGACAGCCCGACCTTCTCGGCCAGGCTGCGCGCCGGTTCGAGGTTGTTCTGGCGGACCAGTTCGAGAAGCTTGTGGTCGAAGTTGTCCAGAGTGACGGATTTCGTCATTTGAGCCGCCAAGAATGACTGTTTTGGGCGGTATACGCCGAATTTCGGCGAGAAGCGCCAGTCTTACGCGACTAGTTTGCCCGCATGTCCGCCGCCGCCCTCCGCCGTCCCGCGCTCGACGCGCTGTTGCCGTACGCCGCTCTGTTCGGGGGCATGGTGACGCTGGCCGGCGGCACGTCGTTCGCCAAGTCCCTGTTTCCGGCGGTCGGCGCCCAGGGCGTTTCGGCCTATCGCGTCGGCTTCGCGGCGGTGCTGCTGCTGCTTCTGTGGCGGCCCTGGCGGTTCAAGATCACCCGCCAGGACATGCTGGCCGTGGCCTTCTACGGCGCGGCGACCGGGGTGATGAACCTCTGCTTCTACATGGCGCTGCGGACCATCCCGCTGGGCGTGGCGCTGGCCATCGAGTTCCTGGGGCCGCTGACCCTGTCGCTGCTGCATGCGCGCAAGGCCAGTCACTTCCTGTGCATCGGCCTGGCGGCCTTCGGCCTGCTGCTGCTTCTGCCGCTGAAGCTGGGCGCCGCGCCGCTCGACCCCGTGGGCGTCGGCTTCGCCCTGGCCGCGGCCGTCTGCTGGGCGCTCTACATCATCGCGGGCAAGCGCCTGGGCCACCTGCACGGCGGCCGCTCGGTGGCCATGGGCATGAGCGTGGCGGCCCTGATCGTCGTGCCGTTCGGCGTGGCGTCGGCGGGCGCGGCCCTGCTCGACCCGCACCTGATGCTGCTGGGTCTGGTGGTCGCCATCTGCTCCAGCGCCGTGCCCTATTCGCTGGAGATGGTGGCCCTCAAGCGCATTCCCAAGCGCACCTTCGGGGTGATGCTCAGCGCCGAGCCGGCGATCGGCGCCATGGCCGGCCTGATCGTGCTGTCCGAGCACCTTTCGACGCAGCAGTGGATCGCCATCGCCTGCATCGTCGCCGCCTCGGCCGGCGCGATCCTGACCACCACGCCGGAGAACGCCGTGGTCGAGGATCCGGAGGCGCTGGAGCGTCCGGGCGCCTAGGGCGCCTCCACCGGCATCAGGCGGCTGTACTCCCAGGCCCAGGGCATGCCGGTCTCGCCCAGCGCCGCCTTGACCAGGGACGGGAAGATCCGCTGGCCGTCGCCGCTGTTGGTGAGGATCACCACGCAGCGGCGGCCCTTCTCTACGCAGACCATCATGTTGTCGGTGATGTCGTTGTGGCCGCCCTTGAAGAAGGCCCGCCCCTGCGGTCCCTCGAAGGTGACGACCCCGACGCCGGCGGCGAGCTTGATCCTGGCGTTGTCCGGATTGGTCTCTTCGGAAAGGGTGGGGAACTCAGAGCGCGAGACGATCGGCAGGCTGCCGCGCGCGAATTCGGCGCGGGCCTTCTTCGACAGGCCCCAGCCGCTGGCCATGGCCGCCGCCAGCTTGCCCATGTCGTCGATGGTGGTGTCCAGCGAGCCGGCCGCCTTGACGCTGGAGCGGTCGTCGTGCGGCTGCCACTTGCCAGCCTCGTCGCGGCCGTCGGCGATGTCGGGGGCGAAGTCGTCGCGCCAGACCATGCCCGAGCGGGTCATGCCTAGGGGCTTGAACAGGCGCCTGTCCATGTCCTCGCCGACCTTGACGCCCAGACCCTGCTCGATGACGAACTGCATCAGGTTGACGCCCTCGCCGGCATAGGCGTAGCGGGCGCCCGGCTCGAACTTGATGTCGAGCTTCTCGTCGGGGTTCAGCCAGCGGAAGTTTGGAAACCCCGCCGAGTGGGTGAGCAGGATGCGGGGTGTGATCTTGCGCCAGCGCTCGTCGCCCGCCAGGTCGGCATAGGCCTTGTAGTCGGGCAGGGGCTTTGGAAGGTAGGTGGCGATCGGCGTGTCGAGGTTGAGCCTGCCTTCGTCGACCAGCATCATGACGTAGTAGGCGAAGGTCGCCTTGGTGATCGAGGCGGCGTACATCACGGTCTGCGGCGCCAGGCGGTCGCCCTTCTCGTTGCGGACGCCCTGGGCCGTGACGTGCGCGACCTTGCCGTCCTCGATTACGGCGACGGCCACGCCGGGGACCTTGCCGAGAGCCATCAGCCGCGCGATCTCGGCGTCCAGCTTCGGGTTTTCGGCGTGCGCGGATCCCGCGGCCCCCAGACACAGCGCGGCGGCCGTCCAGGCCAGCGACTTAATCGACATTGCAACGTGCCCCAAGGTTGCGCGCTCCCCCGCGCCGGGCGACCTTGCGGGCCATGGGCGTCTTTTTCAACCGCCGGGTGCTTCTGGCCGGCCTGCTGCTTTCAGGGTGCGCGAGCGTTCCGACGCGTCCGCCGCGTCTGCTGCCGGGCGATCCGGAGATGTTCGGCGAGCTGGAGCCGCTGCTGGGCGCGCGCGCCGAGGCCGACGGCCTGGTGATCCGCCTGTCGTCGCAGGGCTGCCTGCGCAAGGAGGATCTGAGGTTCTTCGTCGACCGGAAGGACGCGATCCCCGACCTGGCCTTCGCCCGTCGGCGCGTCGAAACCTGCAAGGCCGGCGCGCCCGGCCAGGCGGAGGTCAAGTTCGGCTGGGGCGAGCTGGGGATCACCGGCGCGACGGCCGTGAGGCTGCTCAACCCGATGGGAAAGGGCTGATCAGCCCTTCGGCGTGAAGCGCTCGACCATCCACGGCAGCACGCGGGCGGGGCGCTTGGCGGCGATGTCGATCAGCACCCAGTCGGTGCGGCTCTGGGCGCACATCTCGCCGTCGGGACCGTCGATGCGGACATAGCGCTCGAACCGCGGCCCCTTCAGTTCGCCGACCCAGGTGTAGCCGGTGGCGATCTCGTGCGGCAGCAGTTCGCGGCGATAGTCGATCTCGTGGCGGCGGGCGACCCAGCTCCAGGGAGCCCGTTCCTCTTCCGAGGCCCAGGCTTCCCAATGAGCGATCGCCAGGTCCTGGGCCCAGCCCAGATAGACCACGTTGTTGACGTGGCCGTTGGCGTCGATGTCCGACGCCTTCGGCTCGAAGGTCAGGGGGAAGGCGTCCGCGGGCGGGACGAAGAGGCGGCTCACCCGGTCAGGCCGAGATGACGCCCTGCTCGATCAGGAACGACTTCAGTTCGCCCGACTGGAACATCTCGCGGACAATGTCGCTGCCGCCGACGAACTCGCCCTTGACGTAGAGCTGGGGAATGGTCGGCCAGTCGGTGAAGGTCTTGATGCCTTGGCGCAGCTCGTCGTCCTGCAGCACGTCGACGCCGACGAACTCGACGCCCAGGTGGTCGAGGATCTGCACGGCCACCGACGAGAAGCCGCAGCGCGGCTGGTCGGGCACGCCCTTCATGAACAGCACGACGGGGTGTTCGGCCACCGTCTTGGCGATGAATTCGATGGCGGGGGAGGCGGCGACGTCAGTCATGGGGAGGAATTCCTTGGCGGTAACCCCTCAGCTAGGCGCCGGAAGGCCCCTGGTCAAGCGCGGCGCTTGGTCCCGGCGGCCTGTTCGGCCGAAAACCGCGCCATCTCGATCTGGGCGGCGCAGCCGGTCGGCAGGTCGCGCTCGACCACCGAGGCCAGAGCCTCGAGCTTGTCGCGCTTGGTGGTGATCACCTGCACGGTGGCCAGGGACGGCTCGGTCAGGGCGTAGCCGAGGCAAAGCTCCTGGCCCGTCCAGCCGGCCGTGCTGTCGAGGAAGTCGTAGCCGCCCAGATTGGCCAGCGGGTCGGTGCGGCGCCGCCACAGCGACGGCTTCTTGAAGATCGGCTTGGCTTCGCGCTCGCGGATGGCCTGGGGCCAGAAATCCTCGCCGATCACCGCCACGTCGCGGGCGACGGCGGCGCGGATGCGATTGCGCTCGGCCCAGCCGGACGACAGGTTGAACGGCGAGGCCAGGGCGTCGAACATGCCGGTCGCCAGGTGCCGGTCCTGGCTCTCGCCGCGGCTGGCCAGGCCCAGCGAGCGGATCAGCCCCGACTGGCGCAGCCCCATCAGGGCGGCCATCGCCGTCGGCGGGAAGGCGCCGCCGGGATCGTCGACCGTGACCAGGTCCACGTGGGAAAGGCCGCAGCGCTCGACGGCCACGTCGACCACGTCGTGGATCGCCTGGGCGCTCAGCAGCTCGCCGCTGCTGCGCAGGCGCCAGCCGACGAACAGCAGCCGCCGCTCGATCGTGGTCAGCGACTCGCCCACGCCCTCCAGCAGGGCGTTCGACGAGCCGTGCACCTCGAAGCTGTTGATGCCCGTTTCCAGGGCCGTGAAGATCAGGTTGCGCCAGTCCTTGCCGCTCATGCGCGGATGGTCGGCGAGCCGCAGCGTCACCGCCGAGATCGCCATGCCCGCCTTGCCGAAAGGACGATAGCGCAAGGCCGCCTACTCCGCCGGGGCCGCGGTTTCGAGCGCCAGGGCGTGCAGCTCGCCGCCCAGCACGTCGGCCAGGGCGCGGTTGACCATCTGGTGCTGCTTGACGCGGTTGAGGCCGCGGAAGGCGGGAGAGACGATGCGGGCCTTGTAGTGGTCGCCGTCGCCGGCCAGGTCGGTCAGCACGATCTCGGAATCCGGAAAGGCCGCGTTCAGGCGGGCTTCGAGCACGTCGGGCGACATGGGCATGGGCGGATTCTCCGATCCTCGAAGGGGCTGTATGCCCCGTAAACCTTAAGATCGCGCATATGGCGGGCGTCGCGGCTGGAAGCAATCGCTCGAAAGGCGAAGGCCGGGCGGCGATCGCGCTTGACGATAACGCGGTCTCACGTAGCGATCACGCATCTGTGAATCTTTCGTGAGGTGTGCGTGATGCGTTCCCTGATGCCGGCGCTCGCGGCGCTCACGCTCGGACTGGGCGGTTGCGCCATGGTGACTTCGGAGACGCCCTGGCTGACGCCCGAGACGGGCGGCGCGCGACTGAAGACGGGCTGGTGGATCCCCGACGAGGCCGACTGCCGCGCGCCCAGGAACGACAGGCCCTTTCGCCGCTGGCCCGCCTGCGCCCGCGACGGGGCCGTCCTGGTCCGCGACGGGGAGATCCTGGGCATGACGGGCGCCCCGGCGGACGTGAGCTGGACGGCGCGGGCCTATGTGGTGGGTCTGCGCGCGCCGGTGGTCCTGCAGATGCGGGACGCCGACGAGGGGACCTTCTACGGCTACATGGGGCTGGAGCCGGTCGAGACGGACGCCGAAGGCCGTATGACGCGCGTGCGCGGATGGTCCGGGCTGTGCGGTCCGGACGGTTTCCGGGCGCCGTGGAGCGAGCCCACGCCGGAACAGACGGTCGAGCGGCGGCTGTGGCCGGGCCTGGCCTGGGGCGAGGGCAAGAACAGCTGCACGGCCGCGAGCCTTGCGGCGCTGCAGGCGAGCATCGCCGCCAGCCGGACGCAAGAGGGCAACGAGCGCGGCTATCGCTGGCTGCGCGAGGCCAGGGCGGACGACTTCGCCAGCGGCGGGCGATAGCCGTTCTGGGCTCGCCGGTTGCACGGCGCGCCGGCCGATGATCAAAACGGGTGAAAGCCGCGTTGAGCGACGGCGAAGACCGTCCGCCGTCGGCAGGGAGTTCCAATGCGTTCGACGTTCGCCGCCGCCGTCCTGGCGACCCTTGTCTCCGGCCTCGCCGCGCCGGTCCTGGCCGCGCCCGGGGACCTGGCCCTCGACGACGTGAAGGTCCTCTCGGCCGACGCCATGCAGGGAAGGGCGCCGGGCACGCCGGGATCGCAGCTGGCGCGGACCTACATCCTGGAGCGCTTCAAGCTGATCGGCCTTTCCCCGATCGGCGAGGGTTTCGAGCGGCCGTTCGGCTACACCCGCAAGGACGGAACGCCGATCACCGGCGTCAACCTGGTCGCCCGCATCAAGGGAACCGCGCCCGACGGCAAGGCCCTGGTGGTCACCGCCCACTACGACCATGTCGGCGTCAAGAACGGCCAGATCTACAACGGCGCCGACGACAACGCCTCGGGCGTGGCCGGCCTGCTCGCGGTGGCCGAGGCGTTCAAGGCCGCCCCGCCCAGGCACGACGTGCTGATCGTCGCGCTGGACGCCGAGGAGGGCGGGCTGCGCGGCGCCAAGGCCTTCGTCGCCGAGCCGCCGATCCCGCTGTCGGCCATCGGCCTGAACGTCAATTTCGACATGCTCAGCAAGAACGCCAAGGGCGAGCTCTACGCCGCCGGCGCCGGGCCGCAGCCGGCCCTGAAGCCGATCCTCGACGCGGTGGCCAAGGCCGCGCCGGTCAAGCTGAAGCTGGGCCACGACACCGACGCCGACGGCAAGGAAAACAACTGGACCAGCCAGTCCGACCACGGCGCCTTCGCCGACAAGGGCGTGCCCTGGGTCTATTTCGGGGTCGAGGACCATCCCGAATACCATCAGCCCACCGACGACTTCGAAACCATCCCACAGCCCTTCTTCAGGGCGTCGGTGGCCACCGTGATCCTGGCGACGCGGGCCTTCGACGAGCGGTTGGCGGAGGTCGCGCGGTAGCGCGGATCATCGGCCTAGCGCCCCGGCCTGGTGATCCCGGCCCTCTTCAGGGCCTGCTCGATGCCGGGCCAGCTGGGTTCGGGGGGGGCGGCTCAGGTAATCGAGGTGCATGTTGCGGATGCTGGTCCAGCAGCGCACGCCTTCCTCCATCTCCTGGCGAAAGCTCTGCACTTCCTCGGGCGGCGCATCGTGGGCGACGCGCTCGACATCGGAAATGGTCCTCTGGATCAGGGCGATGTTCTGATCGCAGGCGGCGATCATGCCGCGATAGGCGGCCTCGATCTTCGGGGAGTGGGCGGTGCGGCGCAGGCGCCTGCGCGGGGGCTTGGACTTGGGCATGACGGGTTCCTTGCTGGTTGGGATCGTTGTCGCAGGCGCCGACCCCCTCCGGCCCTTCGGGCTGCCTCCCCCAGAGGAGGAGGATCTGGGACGGCTCGCCTGTCCCCGGGCGGGGCGGGTTTCCTTGCTTTTGAATATACTATAGGGGGGTATGCTATGGCTCACCTTTCCACCGACAACGACGCCCTGCTCAAGCGCGTTCGCCGCATCGCCGGCCAGGTCGCGGCGATCGAGCGCGCGATCGCCGATGACCACGACTGCGCCAAGACCCTGCACCTGGTGGCCGCCACCCGGGGCGCCCTCAACGGCCTGCTCGACGAGATCGTCGAGGCCCACCTGCGCGAGCACGTCGCCGCGCCTGGGCTTTCCGACGCCGAGCGCGAGAAGGGCGCGGCCGAGGTGATCGAGGCCTTCCGCCGCTATTCCAAATGAGGTCCGACATGACCGCCGCCGTCACCGCGCCCCCGCATCCGCACGACCACGTCTTCCTCGCCGCCGACCACGACGCCAACGCCCGCCGCACGCTGTGGGTGGTGGGCCTGACGGCGGTGATGATGGTGGTCGAGATCCTGGCCGGGTGGTGGACCGGCTCGATGGCCCTGCTGGCCGACGGCTTCCACATGGCCACCCACGCCGGGGCCCTGGCCGTGGCGGCCGCCGCCTATGCCTATGCCCGCAAGCACGCCACGAGCCGCCGCTACAGCTTCGGCACCGGCAAGGTCGGGGACCTGGCCGGCTTCGCCTCGGCCCTGGTGCTGGCGGTGATCGCCATCGGCGTGGGCGTGGAATCGGTGCGCCGCCTGTTCGAGCCGTCGTCGATCGCCTTCATGGAGGCCATCGTCATCGCCGTGGTCGGCCTGCTGGTGAACCTGGCCAGCGCGGCCCTGCTGTCGGGCGGACATCACGGCCACCACCACCATGGCCATGACCATCATCATGCTCATGATCACGGCCATCACCATGGACACGGCCATGGCCACGACAACAACCTGCGCTCGGCCTACATGCACGTGCTGGCCGACGCCCTGACCTCGGTGCTGGCCATCGTCGCCCTGATCGCCGGCCGCCAGTTCGGCTGGACGTGGCTGGACCCGATCATGGGCGTGGTCGGCGCCGTGGTCATCGCCCGCTGGGCCTGGGGCCTGATGCGCGACACCGCCGCCGTGCTGCTGGACGCCACCGACGAACACGTGGCCGAGGAGATGCGCGAACTGCTGGAAGGCCCCGCCGGCGGGCAGATCCTCGACCTGCACGTCTGGAAAGTGGGACCGCAGGCCCATGCGGCCATCGTCAGCGTCGCGGGCCTGCCGGCCCAGGCCGTGCGCGAGCGGCTCCTGCCAGTGCACGAGCTGCGCCACCTGACGGTGGAGGTCGCGTAGCACCCCCTCTCCCCTTGCGGGAGAGGGTGGCCTCCCGAAGGGAGGTCGGGTGAGGGGTCTCTCAAAACAAGACGCCGCGACAGCCGATCAGCCGTCGCGGCGTTCTCGTACATGCGACCCCTCAACCGTCGACTTCGTCGACACCTTCTCCCGCAAGGGGAGAAGGATTGGAAAGATCACTCGGCCTCGTCGTTGGCCGCCTCGACCTCGACGCCGAACACCTCGTCTATGACCTCCATGATCTCTTCGAGGTCGTCGAGCGTGACCTTGACGCGCATGGTCTGGTCGTCGTCGGCGGTGAGCGTCAGGAAGATGCCGTGCTCGGTCTCTTCCAGGATGAACTCGTCGAGATTGGCTATGACGGCCATGTTGCGCCTCCCGGTTTCACAAGGGGGAGCGGCCGGCGGCGGCTTTCGTTCCGTGGTCTGGCCGCCGCCGCCGGGGGGGCTCAGGCCACGCCGTAGCGGGGCGCGGGCCGGTCGCGCGACAGGTTGGGCGCCAGGTTCAGGCGGGCCGCGTCATAGGCGGCGAAGTCGGCCGTCTCGGGCAGCGAGGGGATGGTGATCAGTTCGCCCAGGTCGAAGCCCGCCAGGGCTGCGTCGACCAGGTCGCCGACCTCCATCACCGTGGACGGATCCAGCGCGTCGACGCTGCCGCCGGAGCGGTCCCAGATCTCGGTGCGGGTGGCGCCGGGCAGCACCGCCTGCAGCTTCACCGTCTCGGGCAGCTGGCTGCGCAGGCCTTGGGTGAAGTAGGTCACATAGGCCTTGGTCGCGCCGTAGACCGGCGAGCGGAACTCGGGCAGCAGGCCCACCACCGACGAGATGTTGACGATGGCGCCGCGCCCGCGGGCCTGGAAGGCGACGGCGGCCGCGTGGGCCAGGCGCGTCACCGACACCACGTTCAGCTGGATCAGGTTGTCGACCTTGTCGACGTCCTGCTCGACGAAGTCGCCGCCCAGGGCCGCGCCGGCGTTGTTGATCAGAAAGTCGATGCTCGCGTCGTCGGCCAGGCGGGCCTCGACGCGGGCCAGGTCGACGGCGTTCGTCAGGTCGGCCTGCAGGACATCGACCTTGACGCCGGTCTCGCTGCGCAGGCGTTCGGCCAGATTGGCCAGGCGCGCCGCGTCGCGGGCCACCAGCACCAGGTCGTGGCCGCGGCGGGCCAGGCGGTCGGCATAGGTGGCGCCGATGCCGGTCGAGGCGCCGGTCACCAGGGCCGTGCCGGAAAACTGCTTGTTGCTCATGTCTGGATCCCCTCGGGATGCTGGCCGCCACGCTCGTCGCGGCGGGGTGACTTGCAGATGGCTAGTTACTTTCGAATTGCAAGTGACTGGCTTTCATTTTGCTATCGACCGCCTATCTTCATCTCATGACCACGCGCGCCTTCGATCCCGGACAGTGCCCCGTCGGCCGCACGCTCGAACGCGTCGGCGACACCTGGAGCCTGATGATCCTGCGGGACGCCCTGCAGGGGCTGACCCGCTTCGACGAGTTCGAGAAGAGCCTCGGCGTGGCCCCCAACATCCTCGCCAAGCGCCTGGCCGGACTAGTACAATCCGGCTTTCTCGAGCGACGGCCCTATCAGGAGCGGCCGGTGCGCCACGCCTATGTGCCGACCGCGCGCGGCCGCGACTTCGCCCCGGTGCTGACCGCGCTGCTGGCCTTCGGCAACCGCCACTTCGCCGATGAGGGGATCGCCGGGCAGCTGGTCGACCGGACCACCGGCCGGGCGGCCGAGCCGATCGTGGTCGACGCCGTCAGCGGCCGCCCGATCGACGGCGAGACCTTCACCTACGCCGCCGGCCCGGCCGCGGGACAGACGGTGCGCGACCGTGCGGCCCTGATCGAGGCCAGACGCGGGCGCGGCTGAAACGGCGCCTTTGGGTAATCTTCGTAGGGTTGTATGCTGCCTGAGATTGCGAAGGGCGCAGAGCGCCTTCGCCGGGGAGGCAGGGCCATGGACACCATCACCGCCAAGAGCGCCAACGGCGCGAGCGATCAGGGCCTCGTCTCGGCCCTGGCCGAGGACGTCGCGGCCCCGCCGGCCGAGGCGCCGGCCGCCGAGACCGTGTCGGAGGCGGCTCCCGCCGCCCTGACGGCCGGCTCGCCGGGGCCGGAGGTGAAGCTGAACTTCGTCAACCGCTCGAACGACGCCGGCAACGTGCGCGTGCTGCTGTTCGGCCAGCCGCCGTCGCCGGGGCTGGACGAGGTTGGGCAGGCCTGGCGGGTGATCGACAACTGCGGCCCCGGCTGGAGCCACCCGTTCACCTGGCCCGTCGCGGTCACGCTGGGCGTGGTCGACCCCAGCGGCAACGTCTCGCCGCAGCTGGACATCGCCGGGGGCCAGGTCGCCGAGGTCGTGGCCGCCCCGTCCGGCACGCTGCTTCGGATCGCCGACCAGCCGGGCCCTCCGCGCGCGATCGCCCTGATGAACCAGCTGCCTCAGGGCTTCGTCGCAGCCACCGTCTTCCGGGATGGCGAGCCCTATGCGCGGACGTCCCTCGCGCCGCACACCACCGTCACCCTGACCTTCAAGCCGACGATCTGGATCGGCGCGGCCGCCCGGATCGAAGCTGGCGAGGCCAATGGCGGCGAAGCGGTCTCGACGCTGACCGAGATCAACCTGATGGGCATCGCCGGCGCCGACATCGTCATGACCGGCGGCGGCCAGGGGGCGGAGGCCAGGCCGTTCGTCTTCACCCTGGCGAACGTCACCTACGCCTGAGGACCCGGCCGGCGTCGCCCAAGGCGAAGGTTGTCCACCGTTGCTGACCGCCTTGTCAGGCAGGCGTCAGCCTGACGACCCGATGGCGCCGCTACATCCGTCGCAACCTCTCCGGAACGACGGATGCTTCGATGATCTCGCTTGTGCGGACGGCCTTGGCGCGTCCCTACACCTTCGTCGTCATGGCCGCGATGATCCTCATCGTCGGCGTGCTGGCGATCCTGCGCACCCCGACCGACATCTTTCCGGAGATCCGCGTCCCCGTCGTGGCGGTGGCCTTCACCTATAACGGCTTGTCGCCGGAGGACATGTCGGGGCGGATCCTGACGCCCTACCAGCGGGCCCTGACCACCACGGTCAACGACATCGAGCACATCGAGGCCACCTCGCTGCAGGGCATCGGGGTGGTGAAGGTCTATTTCCAGCCCGGCGCCGACATCCGCCTGGCCAACGCCCAGATCACCGCCGTCTCGCAGACCCTGCTGCGCCAGATGCCGACCGGCACCACCCCGCCGCTGGTGCTGAACTACAACGCCTCGACCGTGCCGATCGTGCAGCTGGCCCTGTCGGGTCAGGGCATGAGCGAGCAGCAGCTGTTCGACTACGGCGTCAACTTCATCCGCACGCGCCTGGTGACGGTGCCCGGCGCGGCCGTGCCGTTCCCGTTCGGCGGCAAGACCCGCCAGATCCAGGTCGACATCGATCCGCAGGCCCTGCTGTCCAAGGGGCTGTCGGCCACCGACGTCGGCGCGGCCATCGCCGCCCAGACCCAGATCACGCCCGCCGGCTTCGTCAAGATCGGCGAGTTCCAGTACAGCCTGCGCCTCAACAACGCCCCCGGCTCGGTCGACGAGCTGAACGCCCTGCCGGTGCGCACGGTCAACGGCGCCACCATCCGCCTGGGCGACGTGGCCCACGTGCGCGACGGTTCGGCCCCGCAGCAGAACGTCGTCCACGTGGACGGCCAGCGTTCGGTGCTGATGACGGTGCTGAAGTCGGGCGCGACCTCGACCATCGCCATCGTCGACGGCATCAAGGGCGCGCTGCCCGAACTGAAGGCCCAGCTGCCGGACAACCTGTCGATCACGCCGCTGAACGACCAGTCGACCTTCGTGAAGGCCGCCGTCGAGGGCGTGGTCCACGAGGGCGCGCTGGCCGCGGTGCTGACCTCGCTGATGATCCTGCTGTTCCTGGGCAGCTGGCGCTCGACGGTGATCATCGCCGTGTCGATCCCGCTGGCCGTGCTGGCGGCGGTGGCGGCCCTGGCCGCTTTCGGCCAGACCCTGAACGTCATGACCCTGGGGGGCCTCGCCCTGGCCGTCGGCATCCTGGTCGACGACGCCACGGTGACCATCGAGAACATCAACTGGCACCTGGAGCACGGCAAGGACGTCAAGACCGCGATCCTCGACGGCGCGGCCCAGATCGTCACGCCGGCCTTCGTTTCCCTGCTCTGCATCTGCATCGTCTTCGTGCCGATGTTCTTCCTGCCGGGCGTGTCGGGCTTCCTGTTCGTGCCGATGGCGATGTCGGTGGTGTTCGCCATGATCGCCTCGTTCCTGCTGTCGCGGACGCTGGTGCCGACCATGGCGGCCTTCCTGCTGAAGCCGCACGCGCCGCACGACCAGGAGGCGCCGTCCAAGAACCGCCTGGTGCGCTTCCAGCGCGGCTTCGAGCGGGTGTTCGCCAAGGTGCGCGACGCCTATGCCGGCCTGCTGGGCTTCGCCCTGGGCGCGCGCGGCAAGTTCGTCGCCGGCTTTCTGGCGTTCGCGGTGCTGAGCCTGGCTCTGGTTCCGTTCCTGGGGCGCAACTTCTTCCCGGCCGTGGACTCCGGCTCGATCGCCATGCACGTCCGCGCGCCCACCGGCTATCGCATCGAGGAGTCGGCGGCGCTGTTCGACCGCATCCAGCGCCAGGTGCGCACGGTCATCCCCAGCGCCGAGATCGACACCATGGTCGACAACATCGGCCTGTCCACCAGCGGCATCAACGTCGCCTACAACGCCTCGGGCACCATCGGCCCGATGGACGGCGACATCCTGATCAGCCTGAAGAAGGGCCACAAGCCGACCGACGACTACGTCAAGGCGCTGCGCCAGGAACTGCCCAAGGCCTTCCCGAACGCGACCTTCTCGTTCCTGCCCGCCGACGTCACCAGCCAGATCCTGAACTTCGGCAGCCCCGCGCCGATCGACATCCAGGTGGCCGGCGGGGATGCGGCGACCAACCAGGCCTACGCCCAGAAGATCCTGCGGGCCATCCGCGGGGTGGAGGGCATCGCCGACGTGCGCATCCAGCAGCCCACGGCCTCGCCGCAGCTGCGCTTCGACGCCGACCGCACCCGCATCCACGCCCTGGGCCTGGACGAGCGCGACGTCACCGCCAGCCTGGCCGGCGCCGTGGCCGGCAGCGCCCAGACCGCGCCGGTGTTCTGGCTGAACCCGCAGAACGGGGTGTCCTACCCGATCGTGGCCCAGACGCCGGAATACCTGATCGACAGCTTCGAGAAGCTGGGCGCCATCCCGGTCACCGGCAGCCGCGTGCCCAACGAGGCGCCGCAGGTGCTGGGCGGCCTGGGCGCGCTGAGCCGCGGCACGACGGCGGCCGTGGTCTCGCAGTACAACATCCAGCCGATGGTCAACGTCTATGCGGCCACGCAAGGCCGCGACCTGGGCGGCGTGGCCGCCGACGTCCAGAAGGTTCTCAAGAGCCTGGAGAAGGACAAGCCGGCCAAGGTGCGCGTCACCCTGCGCGGCCAGTACCAGACCATGAACACCGCCTTCTCGGGCATGGGCTGGGGCCTCTTGGGCGCGGTCGTGATGATCTACCTGCTGATCGTCATCAACTTCCAGTCCTGGCTGGACCCGTTCGTGATCATCTCGGCCCTGCCGGCCGCCCTGGCGGGCATCGCCTGGATGCTGTTCGCCACCGGCACGCCGCTGTCGGTGCCGGCCCTGACTGGCGCGATCATGTGCATGGGCGTGGCCACGGCCAACTCGATCCTGGTGGTCAGCTTCGCCCGTGAGCGGCTGGCGGCCACGGGCGACGCGGTGCAGGCCGCCTTCGAGGCCGGGGTCACCCGCTTCCGCCCGGTGCTGATGACCGCCCTGGCCATGATCATCGGCATGGGGCCCATGGCCCTGGCCCTGGGCGAGGGCACCGAGCAGAACGCCCCGCTGGGCCGCGCCGTCATCGGCGGCCTGATCTTCGCCACCTGCGCCTCGCTGCTGTTCGTTCCGACCATCTTCGCCATCGTCCACGGCCGCCGCCCCCGCGCGGAAGCGCCGTCCACCGAAGGATCCGTCCATGCCTGACACCCTGCCCAAGACCGATCCGCGTCGGCTGCGCCGTCTGGCGCTGGTCGGCGCCGCGGGTTTCGCCCTGATCCTGGCGACGGGCGCGGCCGCCCGCTTCATGAGCGGCAAGGACCTGGCCGCCGCCAGCCAGGACGCCGGCGTCGTCACCGTCAGCGTCGTGCGGCCGACCGCCGGCGAGGACGGCGCGCTGGTGCTGCCCGGCCGCCTGCAGGCCTGGAACCAGGCCCCGGTCTACGCCCGCACCGACGGCTATCTGCGTCGCTGGTACGTCGACATCGGCCAGCCGGTGAAGGCCGGTCAGGTGCTGGCCGAGATCGACGCCCCGGAAGTGGACCAGCAGCTGGTCGCCGCCCGCGCCGCGCTGGCCACGGCCTCGGCCCAGCGTGACCTCGCCGCGGTCGGAGCCGCCCGCTGGAAGCGCCTGGTGAGCGAGAACGCCGTCTCCCAGCAGGAGGCCGACGAGAAGCAGGGCGACCTGGCCGCCCGCGAAGCCATGCGCAACGAGGCCGCCGC
Source organism: Caulobacter sp. 602-2 (assembly GCF_011043625.1). Classification (GTDB taxonomy): domain Bacteria; phylum Pseudomonadota; class Alphaproteobacteria; order Caulobacterales; family Caulobacteraceae; genus Caulobacter. Next base: position 27,767 of record NZ_JAAKGT010000002.1, on the reverse strand, counting down.
CAATGTGCGCCGGCTGGAGAGCCTGGCCGCCTTCAAGCGCATCGTCGCGCCGTTCGACGGCGTGGTGACCAGCCGCGACACCGACCTGGGCGCCCTGATCAGCGCCGGGGGCGGCGCGCCGTCGCCCTTGTTCACGGTGTCGGACACCCGCCGCCTGCGCCTCTATGTCAGCGTGCCCCAGAGCATGGCCGCCTCGATCCGTCCGGGCATGACCGCCAGCTTCGCCACGCCCGACCAGCCCGGCCAGTCGTTCCAGGCGCGGCTGGTGCGCGCCGCCGACGCCGTCGACGCCCAGTCGGGCGCCATGCTGGTGCAGCTGGAGGTCGACAACGCCGCGGGCCTGCTGAAGCCCGGCGCCTACGCCCAGGTCAGCCTCGATCTGGGCAAGGGCGGCCTGGCCCAGGCCGCGCCCGCCACCCTGCGCGTGCCGGCCAACACCCTGCTGTTCCGCAAGGAGGGCACGGCGATCGCCGTGGTCGACAACAACGGCAAGGTTCACATCCGCAAGGTCACGATCGCCAAGGACCACGGCTCGGAACTGGAGCTGGCCGGCGGCCTGGCGGCCAACGAATGGGTGGTCAGCAGCCCGCCCGACGCCATCGCCGACGGCGACAGCGTGCGCGCCATCCAGCCCAAGCCCGCCCAGAACAAGACCGCCCAGGCCGTGGGAGGCGCCGGTGCGCGCGGCTGAGGCTGTCCTGCCCCTGGCGCTGCTGGGCCTGGCGGCCTGCAGCACGGCGCCGGCCTATGCGCCGCCGGCTGTCTCGACCCCGGCCGCCTTCCGCGACACCGGACCCTGGACCCCGGCGGGCGCCGCCGACACGGCCCAGGCCGGCGACTGGTGGGCGGTGTTCGCCGATCCGGTGCTGGACGGCCTGGAGCAGCGCCTGTCGGGCGGCAACGCCAGCCTCGCCCAAGCCCTGGCGCGCTATGACCAGGCCCGCGCCCTGGCCCGCCAGGCGCGCAGCGACCTCTATCCGACGGTGGGGATCGACGCGGGCGCGGCCAGCCAGCGCACGACCTCCGCCGGTCGCACCGATCCGGTCGGCCTCAGCGCCTCGGCCGCCTACGAGCTGGACCTGTGGGGCCGCGTGCGCAGCCAGGTCGCGGCCGGCCGGGCCGACGCCGACGCCAGCGCCGCCGACCTGGCCGCCGTGCGCTTGAGCCTGCAGGCCCAGCTGGCCGACGCCTATTTCCAGCTGCGCGGGGCCGACGCCCAGATCGCGGTGCTGTCGTCGACCGCCGACGCCTATCGCCAGGCGCTGGACCTGACCCGGCGACGCCAGGTGGGCGGCGCCTCCAGTGCGCTCGACACCGGCCGGGCCGAGACCCAGCTGGCCACCGCGCTGGCCCAGCAGGAGCAGGCCCTGGCCGATCGCGCCCTGCTGGAGCACGCCCTGGCGGTGCTGGTCGGCGAGCCGGCCTCCAGCTTCTCGGTCGCTGCGATCGACGGCCTGTCGGATGCGCCGAGGACGCCGGTGACGACGCCTTCGCTCGTCCTGCAGCGCCGGCCCGACATCGCCGCGGCCGAGCGCCGGGTGGCCGCGGCCAACGCCCGCATCGGCGTGGCCCGCGCCGCCTGGTTCCCGACCGTGACCCTGGCCGCCAGCGGCGGCTGGCAGTCGACGGGCGGGGAGCTGCTGACCACGGCCAACCGCGTCTGGGCCCTGGGGCCGGCGGCGGCGGCCCTGCCGCTGCTGGACGGCGGCGCACGCAAGGCCGAGGTCGCCCGCACGCGCGCCGTGTTCGACGAGGCCGCCGCCGGCTATCGCCAGACCGTGCTGGACGCCTTCCGCGAGGTCGAGGACCAGATGGCGCTGGCCAACCGCCTGGCCGCCGCCCAGGCCCGCCAGGACGAGGCGGTCGACGCCGCCGCCCGCACCCGCGCCCTGGCCACGACCCGGTATCGCGAGGGGGCGGCCAGCTATCTCGACGTCGTCACCGCCCAGACCGCCGAACTGGACGCCCGCCGCTCGGCCCTGGACCTGCGCACCCGCCGCCTGGCGGCCAGCGTCGACCTGATCCGCGCGCTTGGCGGCGGCTGGAACGTCGCCTCGTCCTAGGGCTTGGCCGCCGGCGGCTGGGGCTTGGGGTACCAGAGCGCGTTGACGATCACCCAGCGGTCGCCGAACCGGCCAAGGTTGAGGTGGTCGACGAACCACGGGGTCTCGACCCGCGCCACCGCCACGTTGCCGGCCACGTCGAGCACGCGCACGCTGCGGTCCCACTTCTCGCGCGGGGTCTTCAGGGCGCCTTGCCGGGTCAGGCCCACGAGCTCGTCGCGGTTCATGCGGCGCAGGCCCAGGGTCTCGTCCGGATCCGGGCGCGCGCGGATGGCGCGCTTGGCGAGGTCCGGGTGCAGCGAGCGGGTGACGCGCGCCACGTCGCCTTCCAGCTGGCCGTCGACATAGTCGTAGGCCACCGCCTCGACCGCCTTCACGGCGGCCGGGTCCAGCGCCAGCGGGGTGGCGGCTTGCGGCTGGACCGGAATGGAGGCGGGCGGCGCCGCGGCCTGGAGGGCGATGGCGGCGAGCAGGGCGGCGATCATGGGCGTCTCCGGTTTGCGGGTCTGGGGCGGGTCAGTCGGCCGGGCGGGTCCAGACCAGGGCGGCCAGGTCCTTGGGCTTGAGGTCGATGTCCTCGCCCTCGGGCGTGCCGTGCTGGAAGCCTTCCAGGCATGTGGGGAAGCCGTCCTCGAGCCAGAGGATGAACCCCATCAGGAGGGTCCTGCCGTCGACCGCGACCTCGGCGGTCGGGCTTTCCAGCGTGCGCGTCGGCCAGTCGAGGGGCGGCTGGGCCCGGTCGACGTCGAAGCAGGTGTAGAAGCCGTGGCCGGTGTTCTCGCGCTCGGCCAACTGCATCGTCGCCAGCAGCGAGCGCAGTTGCCGCGCTATGCCCGGCCTGGCGTCGCAGATCGCGCTCAGCGCGGCCTTTTCAAGATCCGTGAAACCCGACATGCGCCCCCCTGGACGCGGACCTTAGCGCCAAGGTTACGGGTCGCCTATGGGGGTCTCGCGGCGGTCAGGCCTGAACCGGCTGGCCCCTGCGCGTCGCGGGCTCCTGGGGATCGCCGGAGGGGGCCGCGCCGCCGGGCAGGGTGAAGCCGATCAGCACCTCGCCCTCGTCGCAGCGGGCGAACACCGCGCCGCCGTGCATGGTGACGATGGCCTTGACCACGGCCAGGCCCAGGCCGTGGACGTCGTGGCTGTGCTCGCGGGCGCGGTCGAGGCGATAGAAGCGGTCGAACAGCCTCGCCAGGTGCGCCTCGGGTATGGGGCCGCCGCGGTTGCGCACGCCCAGGCAGACCTTGCCGTCTGGCTGCGGCTCGATGGTCACGCGCACGGTCTTGCAGTCGACCCCATGGCGGATGGCGTTGTCGAGCAGGTTGGTCACCGCCCGGCCCAGCAGCGAGGCGTCGGCCGCCACCAGGCCGTCGCCGACCACCTCCAGCGCGACGCCGGCGTCCTCGAACAGCACGTCGAGGAAGTCGGCGGTCTTGTGGGTCAGGGCCGCCAGCGACACCGTCTCCAGATTGGCCGCCAGCGCGCCCTGGTCGGCGCGGGCCATGAACAGCATGTCGTTGATGATGCAGCGCAGGCGGTCCAGCTCTTCCAGATTGGAATGCAGCACCTCTTCCAGCTCGCCGGCGTCGCGCGGGCGCGACAGGGCCACCTGGGTCTGGCCGATCAGGTTGCCCAGCGGCGTGCGCAGCTCGTGGGCGACGTCGGCGTTGAACGAGGCCAGGCGCTCGTAGGCGTCCTGCAGCCGGTCGAGCGCGCCGTTGAAGGCGGTCATCAGGCCCACCAGCTCGGTCGGCAGGTCGTGGGTGGGCATGCGCAGGCCAAGATCGTTGGGGTTCAGCGCGCGGGCGCGCTGCGATAGGCGGTCGACGGGGGCCAGGCCCTTGCGCGCCACCCACCAGCCCAGCAGGCTGACCAGGGCGATGGTCACCAGCGACACGGCCAGCACCCCGACGCCCAGCACGCGGCGCGAGGCGTCGAACGGCGCGGTGTCGGTGGCGATCACCAGCCGCACTTCCGGCCGTTCCAGATAGGGCGGCACGCGCCGGGTCAGCGTCATGTAGCGCTTGCCGTCGAAATGGATCAGGTCGACGCCGTCGCGCGCCCGGGCCAGGGCGTCGTCAGGGGCGAAGCGGAAGCGGGCGTCGGGGCAGTCGACGCGGTAGCGGGTGCTGCCATTGGCGGGGGTGAACGATTCCAGCTTGTCGCCCAGCATCGGCCAGCGCTTGGGATCGCCGGCGTGGCGGATCATCGCGTCGATGATCTCCATGCGGGCGTTCAGCTCCTCGGCCTGGTGGCGGCGCAGCTCCAGGCTCTGGAAGCCGAAGATGGCCACGCCCGCCAGCACCGACACCAGGGTGGTGGCGATGGCGAACATCAGGGCCAGGCGGCCGGCTATGGACTTGGGGGCGATCGAGGCGGGGGTCATTCGGGGCCTCCGTCGGGGCGGTGCTCGAGCACGTAGCCCATGCCGCGCACGGTGTGCAGCAGCTTGGTCTCGAACATGCCGTCGATCTTGGCCCGCAGCCGCTTGATGGCCACCTCGACCACATTGGTGTTGGTGTCGAAATTGATGTCCCAGACCAGCTCGGTGATGATCGTCTTGGAGACGATCTGCGACTGGCGCCGGCCCAGCACGGCCAGCAGGGCGAATTCCTTGGCGGTCAGGTTCAGGCGGCGTCCGGCCCGGGTGGCGCGGCGGGCCAGCAGGTCCAGATGCAGGTCGCCGACGGTGATGGTGGTGGCCTCGCCCCGCCCGCGCCGGGTGATGGCCTGCAGCCGCGCCAGCAGCTCCAGGAACGAGAACGGCTTGACCAGGTAGTCGTCGGCGCCGGCCCCCAGGCCGCGCAGGCGGTCGTCGACGCTGTCGCGGGCGGTCAGCATGATCACCGGCGTCTGGCGGGTCTGGCGCAGGCGCTCCAGCATGGCCACGCCGTCGAGGCCCGGCAGCATGCCGTCCAGAACGATGGCGTCGTAGTCGAGGGTCTGGGCCAGGTGCAGGCCGTCCTCGCCGTCGCCGACGAAGTCGACCGAGTAGCCCTGTTCCGTCAGCCCCTTGCGCAGATAGGCGACGGTCTTGGGTTCGTCCTCGACGATCAGGATCTTCATGATGGCGGCTGGCCCGGCGGCGCGGTGTTCGTGCGGCGGAGGCGCAAGGCCTCCTCGAACAGCTTTGATACAGCGTCCCCGCGCCGACCGCCACGGCTGGGGCGGGAAGGGGGCTCGGTAGCGGCCGGGCGAGGACTGCAGCCTAGATGGCAGAGGGCTCCGGTCGCCAGGCTGACGCCCGCATGACATTTTCGACCCGAACGCGCCGGGGGCGTCGCGGCGAACCATCTTCAATTGCGGAAATAATTGTTTCTTGCATAGATTGTGTTTGTTTCGGCGCGAGGTCGCGCCGCGGGCAGGGGCGAAAGATGGCGATCTGGACGATCGAGGTGGTCAACGAAACCGCGGCTGCGCAGGACTTCTTCGTCTTCAGCCAGCCGCCGGAGGTGCGCTTCGCCGGCCAGGCGGTCGCGGTGCATCCCTGCGCCTGGATCACCTATCCGGGCGTGCAGCCCGGCGAGCGGCGACGCTCGACGTTCAGCGAGAGCATCTCCATCTATGTCGACCTGAACGGCGCCAAGCCCGCGCCGGGCGTGGTGCTGGTGGAAAGCGCCAATGTTCCGGTCGACGCCCGGGCGCGCGACAGCGTCAGCCTGCTCACCGACTTCAACAGCGGCATCTTCGGACCCGTCGAGCATGGGCAGTCGGAGTACGGCACGGTCTCGCTGCACACGTCCGATCCGCTGGTGAGGGAGGGTTTCCCGCCGCCATCGACGGTCGGGCTGGGCAAGTTCGGCGACAGCGACCTGCCGTATCCGATCGCCGGTTTCGCGCCCAAGCCCGGCGGCGTGTTCGTGATCAAGCCGTCGCGCCGCTTCCACCTGGCGCAGGGACGCCCGCTGCGCGGCGAGGCGCTGGCGCTGCATCCGCCGTCGCTGGTCGATATCGACTTCGACGTCGACGACCTGAAGGCGACGATCACGGCCAGGGCCGACGGGGTCTTCGCCGTCGTCTACGGCGCGAACTGAGCCGGCGGAGGGGGCATGGCGGTCTGGACGATCGAGATCGTGAACGGCGGCGATGCGGTTCGCAGCTATGGGCTGCTGCCTGCGCCGCCGGACGTCACCCAGGACGGCGCGCCGGTTGCGGCTTTGCCCGCGGTCTGCGCGGCGTTCGACTATGTCGAGCCGGGCGCGCCCCGCACCACCACCTTCAGCGAGGCGGTCCAGGCCCTGGTCGACTTTCCCGCCGTCGTGCAGGTCGACCGGGTGATCAAGGGGCTGTTCGCGGTGCCGGTGAACCCGCTGGCCCGCGACCTCGTCACCATCACCCACATGGACGATCAGGGCGGCAGCCGGGGCTTCGCCGAGGAGCTGACCTCCGGCGCGGCCGAGCCCGGCCACTTCGCGATCCGCACCAAGGCCGACTTTCCCAACGGCGACGGGGTGGTGCTGGGCATGACCAAGCAGATCGACAGCAACGAGCCCGTGCCGGCGGCGGTGTTCGCGGCCCGGCCGCAGGTCACCTATCAGATCCGGCCGCGGCCGGTGTTCCACCTGATCGAAGGGCGCTACGTGCGCGGCAAGGTGCTGGACCTGTCGGCCAGGGCCGGGGCGGTCATCGACTTCACCGGCCGCGAGCGGGCCAAGGCCACCGTCTTGCAGGCGGCCGACGGCGGCTTCTCGGTGACCTACGGGGCGATCTAGTCAGTCGACGCAGATCGCGCCGACCGCCTTGCCGTTGACCACCTTGGCGTAGCAGCCGAACTGCACGTTAGAACGCTTGCACTGGCCGGTCACCGGGGCGTCGTTAGGTTCGAGGTTGCCCTCGACGATGCAGCCGCCCTGGCACTGGGCGTTGTCGGTGCAGGCCTTGCCGGCGTCGGCATAGGGCACGACGCAGGTGGGCAGGCCGCGGCGGCCGACCATCTCGATCTGGCCGCCGCGCGCGGCGCAGGCCTCGGCGGAGTCGCCGGCCGAGGCGGTCTGGGCGGGCCCCGCCGGCGGAGGAGCCGTCGGGGCGCAGGCGGCCAGGGTCAGCAGGGCGGCGACGATCAGCGGCAGGCGCATCAGGAACACTCTCTTCTCGATACTCTCGCCGCTCTCGGCGATCAGCCCATGAACGCCGGCAGCCAGGCTTCGTTCGCCTCGCGCAGCTTGGCCAGCGGGATCGAGAACAGGTCGGTCGAGGCGAAGGCCTCGCCGCCGGCCACGCCCGCGAGATTGGCGTGCACGCCGGCTTCCTTGGCCGCTTCCAGCAAGGCGTCCGGATCGGGCGTCGCCACCAGGTAGCGGGCCTGGTCCTCGCCGAACAGGTAGGGGTGGGCGTGGGCGTGGCTGGTGGCGTTCAGGGTGACGCCTACCTTGCTGGCCAGCGCGATGTCGGCCGCGGCGACCAGCAGGCCGCCGTCCGACAGGTCATGCACGCCGGCCACCAGGCCCGAGCCGATCAGGCCGCGGACGAAGTCGCCGTTCTTCTTCTCGACCGCCAGGTCGACCGGCGGCGGGGCGCCGTCCTCGCGGCCCAGGATCTCGCGCAGATAGATCGAGGCGCCCAGTTCGCCGTGCGTCTCGCCGATCAGCACCAGGGTGTCGCCCTCGGCCACGTTGCCGAAGCCCGTGCGCAGGTCGTAGTCGGCCAGCAGGCCCACGGCGCCGACGGTCGGGGTCGGCGGAATGGCGACGCCGTTGGTCTCGTTGTAGAGGCTGACATTGCCGCTCACGACCGGGAAGTCGAGCACGCGGCAGGCCTCTGCCATGCCGTCGGTGGCGCGCACGATCTGGCCCATGGTCTCGGGCTTCTCGGGGCTGCCGAAGTTGAGGTTGTCGGTGATGGCGATGGGCAGCGAGCCCGCGGCCGTCAGGTTGCGCCAGGCTTCGGCCACGGCCTGCTTGCCGCCTTCGTACGGGTCGGCCTGGACATAGCGCGGGGTGCAGTCGCTGGTCACGGCCACGGCCTTGCCGGTGCCGTGGATGCGCACGATGCCGGCGTCGCAGCCGGTGGCGCTGTCTTCCAGGGTGTCGGCCATCACGTGACGATCGTACTGCTCCCACAGCCAGCGCTTGGAGGCCATGTCGGGGCAGCCCAGGACCTTGAGCACGGCCTCTTCCCAGTTCTGCGGCGCGGCCACCTTGGCCGGGTCGAGGCGGGCGTCGACCTTCGGTTCCGTCCAGGGACGGTCATAGAGCGGCGCGTCGTCGAACAGCGGGGCCAGCGGCACGTCGCAGACGGTCTCGCCGTGGTGCTTGAGCACCAGGCGGCCGGTGTCGGTGGTGTAGCCGATGACGGCGGCGTCCAGGCCCCACTTCTCGAAGATGGCGTGGCCGTCCTGCTCGCGGCCGGGCTTGAGGACCGCCAGCATGCGCTCCTGGCTTTCCGACAGCATCATCTCGTAGGCCGACATGCCGGTCTCGCGCTGCGGGACCATGTCCATGTTCAGCTCGATGCCGACGCCGCCCTTGCCGGCCATCTCGACCGACGACGACGTAAGACCAGCAGCGCCCATGTCCTGGATGGCGGCGACGGCGCCGGTGGCCATCAGCTCCAGGGTGGCCTCGATCAGCAGCTTTTCGGCGAAGGGGTCGCCGACCTGCACGGTCGGGCGCTTCTCTTCGCTGTCCTCCGAGAACTCGGCCGACGACATGGTCGCGCCGTGGATGCCGTCGCGGCCGGTCTTGGAGCCGAAATAGACGACCGCCAGGCCCGGGCCCGGAGCGGCCGAGTAGAAGATGCTGTCGGCCTTGGCCAGGCCCACGCACATGGCGTTGACCAGGATGTTGCCGTTGTAGCCCTTGTGGAAGTTGGTCTCGCCGGCCACCGTGGGCACGCCCACGCAGTTGCCGTAGCCGGCGATGCCGGCGACCACGCCGTCCACCAGGCGCTTGGTCTTGGGGTGAGCGGGCTCGCCGAAGCGCAGGGCGTTCAGCAGGGCGATGGGACGCGCGCCCATGGTGAAGACGTCGCGCATGATGCCGCCCACGCCCGTCGCCGCGCCCTGGTAGGGCTCGATGTACGAGGGGTGGTTGTGGCTTTCCATCTTGAAGATGATCGCGTCGCCGTCGTCGATGTCGATGACGCCAGCGTTCTCGCCCGGACCGCAGATCACGCGCGGGCCGCTGATCGGGAACTTCTTCAGCTGGTTCTTGGACGACTTGTACGAGCAGTGCTCGGACCACATCACCGAAAACACGCCCAGCTCGACGAGGTTGGGCTCGCGGCCCAGACGGTCGAGGACGACCGCGTATTCCTCGGGCTTCAGGCCGAACTCGGCGGCCGTATCGGCCATCGTCTTGGCGGGGGACTTGGCGGGGGCGTTGGTCGGTGCGCTCATGGGCGCGCCTTCTAGCGCGGCTGCGGGGATTCCGCTATATTCTAGAAAGCTGAAGGTGGTTCTAGAAATGGGCATCAGCATCAAGCGCGCCGAGACCGAGGCCCTGGCCCGCCAGGTGGCCGAAGCCACGGGCGTCAGCCTGACCGACGCGATCCATAACGCCCTGGCCGATACGCTGAAGGCGCTGGGGGCGGAGCCCGAGATTACCGCTGAGCGCCAGCGCGAGATCGCAGCCTTCTTCGCCAAGCTCGACGCCATGCCGCGCAACGATCTGACCCGCGAAGAGATCGAAGCCGAGATGTACGATGAGTGCGGGCTTCCGCGCTGATGGTCGTCGATACGTCGGCGATCTACGCAATCCTGGCCGGCGAGCCTGAGCGGGAGCGATTTTCTCGAGTCCTGGCCACGGCTGGAGGTGCAGTGGTTTCGACGGCGACCTTGACCGAATGTTCGGCGGTTCTGCTCAGCAAGCAGGTTGGTATGGCTCCTCTCGAAGTCCTCGAGGAGTTTATCCAGACCTATCGCCTGAAGGTCGTTCCAGTCGACGAGGCGCAGTGGCGGCTGGCGACCGAGGCCATGAAGCAATTCGGAAAAGGGCGGCATCCGGCGCGCTTGAATATCTGCGACAGCTTCTCCTATGCCCTCGCCAAGTCGCTGAATGCGCCGCTGCTCTTCAAGGGCGACGACTTCGCCCATACCGACATCCGTCCGGCGATCTGACGCCTGGCGCGAAAACTCTCGCGAAAACAGAAGCTAAGCAGGAACTAAGGCAGCTACGCCGGGGGAACGGGGCGAGTCTCGCGCCCGTTCTTCTTCCCGTGCGCATCGCAGCGCGCGGAACGAAGAGGAGTAAGGCCCATGGGCGAACAAACCCGCAATCCGCAGCAGCAACAGCAGAACCCGCAGCGACAGGCGCCGGGCCAGCAACAGCAGCAGCGCCAGAACGAGCAGGGCCGCAACCCGGGCGGCCAGGAAAAGCAGCCGGAGCGCGATCGCGACCGCTGATCTTAGGCAGCGTTAGCAGCGCTCCATCGGAGGAAGGGCCGGCGTCGCTCCGCCGGCCCTTTTTCGTGGGCGCATTCAGCTTGAGCGTCGATCGCGCGCGTGGTTCCTTCGTCTCAACCTGAAGGGGGGGCGATGGGCTGGAAATACGCGGGCGTCATGGTGCTGGTGGCGGCGGTGGCCGTCGGTTGCGGGCGCGAGACCGACCCCAAGGCGGCCGCCTCGCCTTCAGGCGGCGTCGTCGAGGCCGCGCCGGAAGTTCCGTTCACGGGCGAGGTCTTCAAGGTCGGGCAAAAGCGCTCCCTGTGCCACGGGACCCCTGCGGCGCCTTCGCCGCCCGGGCGCTACGCTGACGTCCCGTACGATCCGGCGGTTTTCCTGGCGATGCAGAGGGAGGACATGGCGGCCAAGAACCGCGCCGAGGCGCCGGCCGTGCTGTCCACCCGAGGGCGTGTACGCCGCGAGGGCGAGGTGCTGACCGTCTCGGGCGTTCGGTTCGTCGATCGCACGCGGGAGGAGCACAACGACATGTCCGGCGCCTATCGCTATCTTGGACGGGTCGCCGACGCGCCGATCGATGTCGTGCATGGCGCTCGAGGGGAGAGCGAGGCCTGGACGCTGGTCGATGCGGGTGGCCGCGAGGTCGTACTGGCGGGAGCGCCCCTGAGCTCGCCGAGCGGGCGCGCGTTCGCCGCGGCGGGGGACGACGTGGGCGGCGAGGGCTTGAACGGCCTGCAGATCGCCGACTACCGGGACGGCGCCTTCAAGCTGGTCGAGCTCGATGCGCCGTCGGCCTGCGACCCGCGCTGGGCCGACGACAGTACCTTGGAGGTGAAGGTCCTGCCGACTGCGCTGGCCAAGCTGGCGGACGCGCCCGAGCGCAAGCCGTCCGACTGGAGGATTGCGCGCGTGGTGCGCGACGGCGCGGGCTGGAAGCTGATCCCGCCCGCGGCCTGACGTCAGGCGCTCTGGAAGACGCTGCGGAACAGGATCGCGCCGTCTTCCGAGCCGAGGTCGGCGTCGAACGAACGGTCAGGGTGGGGCATCAGGCCCAGGACGTTGCCGCCGGCGTTGACGATGCCGGCGATGTCGCGGGCCGAGCCGTTGGGATTGTCCTTGTAGCGGAACACGACCTGGCCTTCGCCTTCGATGCGGTTCAGCGTCTCTTCGTCGGCGAAGAAGTTGCCCTCGCCGTTGCCCACGGTCATGACCGCGTCGCGCTGCTCGCCGAAGGCGGCGGTGAAGCGGGTCTGGGCGTTGACGATGTCCAGCTCGACCGGCTTGCAGATGTACTTCAGCTTGGCGTTGCGCAGCAGGGCGCCGGGCAGCAGGCCGACTTCCGTCAGCACCTGGAAGCCGTTGCAGATCCCCACGACGGCCACGCCGCGGTTGGCTGCGGTGACGACTTCCTTCATCACCGGGCTCTGGGCGGCCATGGCGCCGCAGCGCAGGTAGTCGCCGTAGGAGAAGCCGCCGGGCAGGACGATCAGGTCCAGGTCGTCCGGCAGGGCCGTCTCCTGGTGCCAGACCATTTCGACGCGGGCGCCGGTGGAGCGTTCGACGGCGACCTTGCAGTCACGATCGCAGTTGGAACCGGGGAAGACGACGACGGCGGCTTTCATGGCGCGGGCCTGTAGCACCGTTCGAAGCGGATGTCAGCGGCGCAGGCGCTGAAACTCACGCGCATTCGTCCAGCACGGGCCCGACCGCCTCGCCGGCCGGGGCCGGGAAGGGCTGGCGGAAGGTGAAGGCTGCGGGCGTCGGGCCGTGGGCGGCCAGCAGGGCCAGCTTCTCCATCGCCTCCTCGACGGTGGGGCGATGGCCGGCGGGAACCCACCACAGGGCCATGTGCGGCCCCTCGGCCGGCTCGAACCATTCGCGGCGGCGGCGCATGATCACGACATGGGCCGAGCGATAGACATAGGCGCCCAGCGACGGGATGTCGGTCCAGGTCGACAGGTTGGGGATCAGCAGCGGGTCGCCGCCGATGGGCAGGTCGGTGGCGTTGCCGCCGTCGCCCTTCAGCCGCCACACGAACCCGGGCGAGCCCTCGGCCAGCAGGTTGATGCGGTCGAGGTTGTCGGCGAAGTCCTTGATCGACGGATGGTCGATCGGCGCCTTCAGCCGGCCGATATTGACCTGGGCCAGCTCGAATGCCGCCATGACGTCCTCCCGGTTGTGCTTGTCCTGGAGGTAGGCGCCGCCCGGTGGTTCCGAAAGGGGCGCCTCGAAAGAGGGGTCAGGCGCGGATCAGCCCGGCCAGCGTCTCGAACACCTCGCCGTCGTCCCACAGCCGGTGGGCGTGGCTGAGCGCGATGCGGCCCGCAGCGTCGATCACGGCCAGGTCGATGCGGTGCTGGTTGACCGTGGCCGGGCCAAAGCCGACGCCGAGCTCGAAATGGGCCTGCAGCGGTTCCAGTGGTCCGGTGGTGCGCAGCAGCCGGCAGCGGGCGTCGAACGGGAAGTCGCGGTCGCGGCCGTAGGTCTCCAGATGGCGCGGGGTGTCATAGGCGGGGTCGTAGGTGAAGGCCGCCACGCTGGCCTGCTCGTCCAGTCCCGCCGCCCTCAGCCGCGCCTTCACGGTCGCCAGGCGCGAGATGGTCAGCGAGCATTTCTGCGGGTTCATGCACCGCGTGTAGAAGAAGGCGATGGCCGCCGGCCGGCCGGCGAACAGGTCGCCAAAGCGCATCACCGCGCCCGTCTGGTCCTGGATCTGCACGTCGTCGACGGCTCCGGGCGTGACGGCGGGTGCGGCGGGGACGGCGCCGGACCGTCCGCCGCAGCAGCCTTTCGGCGCGGCGGCTTCGGCCGTGGCGATGGCTTCGGAGAGAGCGGTGGTCACCGCCGCCGACCAGCCGCCTTCGGCCCGCAGAACCCGCAGTCGCGAGGCGGCCGGCGGACCGTAGCCGGCCATGGCGCGCACGACCTGCGCGGCCGCGCTGGCGGGCGGACCCGCGCCCAGCGCCGTCAGGTCGTCGACCGGCCGGATGCGCAGGGCGGCGGCCGCTAGCAGGTCCAGAGCCTCGATCGGCGGCGAGGTGGTTCCCGCCAGCGCCAGGGCGGCTCCGGCCACCACCTGGGGGTTCAGCCCCGTCTCCAGCTCGGCCAGCACCTGGGGCAGGGCGGCCGGCGGCAGGCCGGCGACCGCGAAGCCCGCCAGCACCCGTCCGCGCAGGCGTTCGGCCTCCGACGCGCCCAGGTCGCGATAGAGCGGTCCGTCCTCGGCCAGCAGCCGGGTCAGGGCCGCCGACGCGTCCGGGCCGGCGAGGGCTAGGTCGATGGCCGCCTGCCGTTCGTCGGCCGGCGCCGTGGCGTCGATCGTGGCCCCGGCGGGCATCTCAGGCGTCCGACCCGGGCCTGATGCGCGAGAGCAGGGCCGAGAAGGCGTTCGAGGACAGCTTCTCGCCGATCGCCTTGGCCGAGGCCCGCACGGCCGGATTGCTCAGCAACTGCTCGGCGATCGGGCTGCGCGCCAGGCCGTTCAGGGCGGTGGCCCTGATGTCGTCGAAGTCGTGGTCGTCGACGGCGATCTGCTGGGCCACCTTCTGGAACAGGTTCTCGTTCAGCTTCTGCAGGCCGACGGCGCTGATCTGGCGCACTTCCTTGAACTCGTCCTTGTCGCGCATGAAGCGCTCGAACAGGTCGGCCGCGTTCGGGTCGGCGGTCAGGGTGCGCAGGGCCGCGACCCTGGTCTCCAGGTCCTTGTCGCGCTCCAGCACCAGCCGGGCCAGCGGGGTCACGGCGCTGTGCTCGTCGAGGCTGAGGAACTCCAGCGCGTTGGCCGCCGAGACCAGCGCCTTGGCCGGGTTCTTCAGGCCCTCGGCCAGGGCCTTCTGGGCGACGTCGTCCTTGACCGCGCTCAGCCATTCCAGCGCCAGGCGCCGCAGGGCCGGCGCGTCGTCGGTGATCAGCTTGCGCAGCGCCGCCAGATACTCGGCGCGATGGCCGTCGAACGCCTGGCCAAGGAAGGTGGCGGCGTGCACCTGCTCCAGCGCTGCCTGGCGATCGTCCTCCGAGGCGGTCTTGTCGGCGGCGATGGCCAGCAGGGAAGGGATGTCGTCCTCGGCGTCGATCTCGGGCGCGGCGGCGGCGCGCAGGCCGTCGGTGAACGAGGACGAGGCGGCGAGCTGGGCCTCGTACTGCCGGCGATAGTCACTGGCCTTCATCGTCTGGCTCCCGCGTCAGGCGGCTTCGAAGGGGACGTCGTCATAGGCGAAGCCCTGGTCCAGGCCGCTCCTGACGCCGAGGTAGTCGAGCATGACGCCCACGGTGGGCTTGGGGCCGGGCTGCCGGGTCACGGGCGAGTCCTTCAGCGGCCCGCCCGGCGCCGTGGGCGGGCGCTCGCCGCCGGTGACGCCGTTCCAGGGCCACATGGTGTCGGGCAGCCGGTGGCCGAGCGGGCCGCCGGCCTGGAAGGCGTCCGGATCGGCCGTGTCGAAGCGCCGGTTGGCCCACTGCCACTTGGCCCACAGCCGGTCGACATTGCCGTGCAGCAGGAAGAACAGCGGGTCTTTCGCCGCGGTTGGGATCGAGCTGATGAAGCCCGAGAAGCTGACGTGGGCCGGCCCGTGCGGGGCGCTTTCCATCGCCCGCAGCTGGCGGAAGGTGACCCCCAGGTCGAGGGTCTCGCGCTCGGTCAGCACGTAGGCGCGGCCGGCGCGGCGCGACGGCGGGGCGGCGCTGACGTCGAAGTTGGGCCGCCGCATCACGCCGGTGAAGCTGTCGGTCGACCAGTGCTCCAGCGGATGGCCGGGCGGAAATCGCACCAGGTCGCCGGCCGTCGGCGAGGCCGCCGGCATGCTCAGGAAGTGCGAGTCGAAGATGTTGGGCGCGGGCTTGTCGAAGCGCCAGTAGGGCAGGGCCACGCTCGGGTCGATGGCCTGCAGTTCGCGCTCGAGGTCCAGCAGGTACGAGCGGTGCCAGGACAGGAAGCCGGGGCCGCCGTGGGCCTCGCGGCTGGAGAGGTTGGTGTGCATGTCGCGGAACGCCCGGAAGGGGCCCGCGCCGGCGTCGTTCAGCCGGGCCAGCGCCACCAGGAAGCGGTCGCGTTCGGCCTCGGTCAGGGTCTGAGCGTCCTTGCGGATGCGCACCATCAGCGGCGTCGTGCCGACGACCGCGCCGCCGACGCTGGCCTTGATGCCGGCGTCGCCGTAGCTCTTGCTGGGTTCGCCGAACTCGCCGGCCACCCAGAACGCGACGGGCGTTCCGTTGCGCGGCAGGCGCAGGCGAAGGCTCGGATCGCCGTCGTGGCGGCGCTTGGTGTCGAACACCACCTTGCCGCCGCCGGCCGAGCCGCCGTTCTCGAGCAGGACGTCCACGTCGCCGCCCGCGCCGCCGTCGATCACCCGCGCGGTCGCCTTGACGGGGGCCCAGGTCAGGAACACCCGGCCGTCGGGCAGCTCGCCCTCGATGTCGATCTCCACACGCATCACGCCCGTCCCCCGTGTCGCGCGCGCGCGGCGCCGCTAGAAATCCATCCGTGCGCCAGCAGGCCCAGCCCGTGTCCCGCGACCATGGCCGCCAGCATCGCCGCGAGCGTCGCGCCCAGGCTTTCGCCGCCCCAGGCAGGGAGGGCGCTCAGGCCCGCCATCGCCAGCAGCATGCCGCCCAGCGCCAGTCCCGAGGCCAGCAGGACGCGGTCGCGCGCCGGGGCCTCGGCTCGCCACGGCGCCTGTCGGGCCAGGCTGGCGCAGCAACCCGCCAGCGCCCCGACGACCATGCCCAGATGTCCCAGCTCGCAGATCGCCATGAAGGCCGGCCCATAGCCGCCCGAGCGCGTGCAGAGACCCGCGAGCATCGCGCCCGCGCCATTGGCCCAGTCGACCGCCAGACCCAGGGCCAGGCCCAGCCCGCAGCCGATCAGCTGCGGCAGGGTCGCCCGCAGCGGCGTGGCCGAGCAGGGCTCCGGGCGGGCGGGGTCTGGGCACATCCGTGCGCGCTTTCAGAGTGTTTGCTTGGAATGCAACCTGAAAAGTAGCTCACGCTGGAGCTTGGTCGTCAATATCGCGTAACGTCGTTCTGCAATGTGCGCGGGCGCACAACCGGCGGGCGATTTCTGGCGAGCCGGCTCAGACCACGGTCAGGCGGGGCGCGGCGTCCCGCCAGGGCGCCAGCAGGGCGTCGCAGCGCTCGATCTCGACGTCGCGCACCCAGTCGCGGAACCGCCAGTAGACCGGCGCCAGGCGCTCGGGCGTGACGGCCATGGGGGTCATGCCCTTGGCGTCGTAGAACTCAAGGGCCAGGCCCGTCTCGAAGTCGACGATCCCGACCGACAGGTTGATCAGGCCGCGCTTCTGGAAGCCGCCGACCGCGGCCAGCAGGAAGGGGGCCAGGGCGTCGGCGGCGGCGGGCGTCTCGACATAGGCGAGGTTCCACCACCAGTCGGGCGCGTCCTGCGGATCGGGGCGCAGGCGCCAGGCCGGATCGCGCGGCAGGTCGAAGCCCAGGTGCGACAGGCGCTTGAACGGCGGCTTTTCGTGGGAGCTCCAGCCCAGCTCCAGGGTCACGCGCTCGGATCGGCCGAACATGGCGGCGACGACCGCGCGGGCGGTGTCGAGCTCGCGCAGGAGGCGGGCGGAGGCGGTGAAGGGCTGGGGAAGACGGTCGGGGGCCGTGGCGTCGGGGATCAGTTCGATCCGCGTCCAGGCCGGCCCCCGGAAGTCGTGCAGGCGCTCGACGCCGAAGACGTCGAGCATCCGCTGGCGGGTGGGATGGAGGCTGGCCTCTCCCACGACCCGCCTCAGGCGATATCGATGCGGTAGCTTTCGATGACCGTGTTGGCCAGCAGCTTGTCGCACATGGCCTTGACCTCGGCCTTGGCGGCCTCGGCGTCGGCGGCGTCGAGGTCGAACTCGATGACCCGGCCGACGCGGGCGTCCTTGACCGACGGCCAGCCCAGGCCGTGCAGGGCGTTCTCGACGGCCTTGCCCTGGACGTCGAGCACGCCGGGCTTCAGGAACACGTGGACGGTGGCTTTCAACGCAAAATCTCCCCAGCGACGCAAAGCGCCGCGACGCCTCCCGCCAGGGAGGCGTCCTGACTGACCTTAGTGCACGCCGCCTTGGATGACGGTGGGCATTTCCTTCATGATGCCGAGGCGGCGGGCCACTTCGGTGTAGCTCTCGATGACGTTGCCGAGGTCGCGGCGGAAGCGGTCCTTGTCCAGCTTCTCGTTGGTCGCCGAATCCCACAGGCGGCAGCTGTCGGGGCTGATCTCGTCGGCCAGGATGATCCGCGAGAAGTCGCCTTCGTAGACGCGGCCGAACTCGATCTTGAAGTCCACCAGCGTGATGCCGACGCCGCCGAACAGGCCCGACAGGTAGTCGTTCACGCGCAGGGCCATGGCCATCATGTCGTCGATCTCCTGGGTGGCGGCCCAGTTGAACGCGGTGATGTGCTCTTCGGAGACCATCGGGTCGCCGAGCTTGTCGTCCTTGTAGTAGAACTCGATGATCGAGCGCGGCAGCGGCTGGCCTTCAGTCAGGCCCAGGCGCGTGGCGATCGAGCCGGCGGCGATGTTGCGCACGACGACTTCCAGCGGAACGATCTCGACTTCCTTGATCAGCTGCTCGCGCAGGTTCAGGCGGCGGATGAAGTGGTTCTGCACGCCGATCGCGTTCAGGCGAGTCATGATGTACTCGCTGATGCGGTTGTTGATCACGCCCTTGCCTTCCAGGACGGCCTTCTTCTGCGCGTTGAACGCGGTGGCGTCGTCCTTGAAGTACTGGATCAGGGTGCCGGGCTCGGGGCCCTCGTACAGGATCTTGGCCTTGCCTTCGTAGATCTTCTTGCGACGGGTCATGGCTCTCGTCGAGGCCCTTCCTGCGAATAAGCGCGCCGTCCTTGCCCGGATGACTCCCGAGAAAACGAAAAGCGCGCGCGGCGGATAGCTGCGCGCGGCGTTCGACTCAAGGCCGCTCACTGAAAAATGTCCGGCGGAACCTACCCGAACGCAGCCTTTTCCGCAAACGCGGGCTGCCATCGTGGTAAACCTTCGCCCTGCGGCGTCGCGGGCGATTGCCCCCCGCCGCTGGGCGGGATATGGAGCCGCCACAAGAACACTTCGTCTCGCGGACATACCATGTTCGCAGGGGACGAAACCGAACTACTCTCTTACACTGGAGCGCCGTACTACCGCCCTGGGTTGCACCCTTCGGCGGGAAGCGTTTCGGGAAACTTGGGGCTTTCATGACGACCTTCGACGACCGCGAGCAGGCTTTCGAACGCAAGTTCGCGAACGACCAGGAGCTGGAGTTCAAGGCCACCGCGCGCCGCAACCGCCTGCTGGGCGAATGGGCCGCCGGCCTGATGGGCCTGGCCACGGTCGAGGAATACGCCCGCGCCGTCGTCAAGTCGGACTTCGAGCAGCCCGGCGACGAAGACGTGTTCCGCAAGGTCTTCGAAGACCTGAAGGGCTCGGGCGTTGCGGCCTCGGAAGGCGAGGTCCGCATGAAGATGGCCGAGCTGCTGGCCTTCGCCCGCGAACAGGTTCGCGCCGGCGAGTAAGCCGCTTGCCGAAAGGCGAACGAAAAGGCCCGGCCTGTTTCGCACCGGCCGGGCCTTTTTCTTTGGTCGCTATCGCGCATCTGTGAATTTGCGCACCTTTAGGTTGTCAAAAAACTGCAATCGTCCTCAGGCTTTATCGGGCGGCGAATTCGCCCGTGAGGCGCATCGTCGACAACGGGGCGGCGAACAAGCGACCGCTCCGATAACCCGGAGGACGCAAACATGGCTGACGACGTCGGCAACCTGCATTCCCAATCGGCCGAGATCGGCCCGGTCGGCCTCTACCTGGTCAAGGTCGTGGTCGGCGACGTCGGCACGCCCGGCGCTCCGATCGTCAACCTGGCCCTGACCGTCGACGCGCCCTCGGGCAATGTCAGCGGCATCGCCGAGATCACCCAGGCCGTGCAGGGCGGCAATCATCGCTTCCCGGTCTCGGGCCACATCTACCACACGGGCCTGGGCCAGGATCAGCTGCTGGTCGCCCTGCAAGGCCAGTTCGTCTACAGCGTGCCGCCGCCCGCCATCGGCTCTTTCCTGGCGAACTTCCGCGCCGGGCTGGTGGTCGACAAGACCTGGAACGGCCACGGCGGCTTCGACTACCTGAACACCCATATCGACAACGTGCCGGTCAAGCGGGTCTGACCCCTTCGGCGACGTAGAGCGAGGTCCGGCCGGGCGCCGGCCGGACCTTTGCCGTTCTCATTGATCGGCGTTGTGTGAAATCGCACGGCGAAGCCGGCGGCGTGTGCTTTAACTCGGCCAAGACGATCGAAGCGGCGCAGGGGGCGACCGCTCGGCGCTCGGGGGAGTTCAGGCATGGCCGACGGCAGCGAAATGTGCGGCGCGGACGCATCGGCCGTCCAACTGGTGGTCGGCAAGCTGGGCATGCCCGGCGCGCCGATCGTGCGGCTGGACCTGCAGTTCGCCGCCGACCGCGCCAACGGCGTGGCCGAGATCAACCAGGCGGTGATCGGCGGCAAGCATCGGTTCGAGGTGTCGGGCGAGGTTTCGCCGACCGGCGACGCGCCCTTCGGCCTGCGGGTGGCGCTGGCGGGTGAGTTCCCGCACGGCGGCCAGACCGCCCGGTTCAACGCCGTGCTGTCGGTCGACGAGGCCTGGGTTGGCGAGGGCCAGTTCGACTACCTGCAGACCAAGGTCTCGAAGGTTCCGGTCAAGCCCGCGGGCTGAGGCTAGAGGTACGCCCGCAGCGTCAGCCAGGCTTCGCGCTTGGCCTCGAACCCCATGGCCGCATGGGCGGGGCTCGACGAGGGCAGGGGAACGAGCGCCAGGTCGGGTCGTCCCGCCAGCAGGCGCGCGCCGGCCTTGGCCGCCGCGCCGCCGTTGAACGCCACTGCCCGCAGGCGCGGCAGGCTGTCGATCAGGCCCAGAAGGTCGTTGTCGGCGGCGTCCTTGATGGCCGCGTCCAGGCTGCCGGGGCGCACGGCCTCGGCGTGCACGTCCCACAGCCCGACGCCGGCCGCCAGCAGGGCGGCCAGGCGCGCCTCGTAGGGCAGGGCCGGCAGGTCTTGCTCGATCGCCGCGCCGACCAGCCGCCAGAAGCCGTTGCGGGGATGGCCGTAGTATTGCGCCGCCGCCAGCGAGGCGTCGCCCGGCAGGCTGCCCAGCACCAGCAGGCGCACGTCCGGATCGACGACGGGGGGAAAGCCGCGCTTGTGGACCTCGCCGGTCATCTCGCCCGCGCCGCTCAGGCCCGCGGCGCGCCGTCGGGCGGGCTGTCCTTCAGCCAGCCGGTGATCATCAGCCGCGGCGCGCCGGCATAGGGCGCGACGGGGGCCACCGAATGCTGCCTGGGCACCTTGAAGATGGTCATGGTGTTGAAGGCCGGCGCGTAGCCGCGCTCGATGTCGCCCAGGTCGTCGTGGAACAGCAGCTGGCCGCCCCAGTCGCTTCGCCATTCGCGCGTCAGGCTGATGGTGTAGGCCGCGCGGCGGTCGCCGTCGCCGGTGTCGTCGTGGCGGGTGAGAAAGTCGCCCGGCCGGTAGAGCGTGGCCTGGGCGTCCAGCTTGGTCAGTCCAGGCACGCCGATCACCTGCGCGCCGAAGGCGACCATCTCGGGTCCGTTGAGGAACTCGGTCAGGTCGTGGATCGGATGGCCCTTGTCGCGCCCGGCCAGGTAGGCGGTGATCATCGGGTAGCCGAGATAGACATAGGCGAACCCGCTGCGGGCCCGCAGGGTGGCGGCCTTCAGCTTCTCGGCCACGGCCGCCCCGCCCAGTTTCTGGATCGTCGCGCGATCGAGCACCTCGGCCTTGCCGGTCTCGGTCGAGCAGACGACGTCCCAGTCGATGGCCTTTTCGAGCATCCGGGCCAGGATGTCGGCCACCGCCGGCTCGAAGATGGCCGGGATGCGGACCATGCCGTCCCGGGCGTAGGCGGCCGCGAGGGCCGCCGGATCCAGCGCCGGATTGAGACGAAGGATCGGCGGCTCGCTCACGCCGTTCAGGCCTGCTCGCCGAAGACGCGCTTGAAGATCACGTCGACGTTCTTGGTGTGGTAGCCGAGGTCGAACAGCTCCTCGAGCTCGGCGTCGGTGAGGGCCTTGGAGACCACCGGGTCGGCCTTGAGGAAGTCGAGGAAGCGGCCTTCGCCGCGCCACACCTTCATGGCGTTGCCCTGCACGGCGGCGTAGGCGTCTTCGCGCGACACGTCCTTGTGCGTCAGGGCCAGCATGACCCGCTGCGAGAACACCAGGCCCCCGAGCTTGTCGAGGTTCTTGGCCATGTTGTCGGGATAGATGTTGAAGCGCTCGATGACGCCGGCCAGGCGGCGCAGGGCGAAGTCGAGGTGGATGGTGGCGTCCGGGCCGATGCCGCGCTCGACCGACGAGTGGCTGATGTCGCGCTCGTGCCAGAGGGCGACGTTCTCCATGGCCGGCACCACGGCCGAGCGGACGAGGCGGGCCAGGCCCGTCAGGTTCTCGGTCAGGATCGGGTTGCGCTTGTGCGGCATGGCCGACGAGCCCTTCTGGCCCGGATCGAACGGCTCTTCGGCTTCCAGCACCTCGGTGCGCTGCAGGTGGCGGATCTCGGTGGCCAGGCGCTCGATCGACGAGGCCACGACGCCCAGGGCGGCGAAGTAGGCGGCGTGACGGTCGCGCGGGATGACCTGGGTCGAGACCGGCTCGACGGCCAGGCCCATCTTGTCGGCCACGTGCTGTTCGACGCGCGGATCGACATTGGCGAAGGTGCCGACGGCGCCCGAGATCGCGCAGGTGGCGATCTCGAACTTGGCCATCGCCAGGCGCTCCTTGGCGCGCTGGAACTCGGCGTAGTAGCCGGCCAGCTTCAGGCCGAAGGTGATCGGCTCGGCGTGGATGCCGTGGCTGCGGCCGACGCAGACGGTGAACTTGTGTTCCAGCGCGCGGCGCTTGAGGGCGGCCAGCACCAGGTCGACACCGTCGAGCAGCAGGTCGGTGGCGCGCGACAGCTGCACGGCGAAGCAGGTGTCCAGCACGTCGGACGAGGTCATGCCCTGGTGCAGGAAGCGGGCCTCGGGGCCGACGATTTCCGACACGTGGGTCAGGAAGGCGATGACGTCGTGCTTGGTGACGCGCTCGATCTCGTCGATGCGGTCGCTGTCCCAGACCGCGTCGCGGCCCTTCTCCCAGATGGTCTCCGCGGCGAGCTTGGGGATGACCCCCAGTTCGGCCATGGCGTCTGCGGCATGGGCCTCGATCTCGAACCAGATCTTGTACTTGGTCTGGCTGGACCAGATGGCGGCGGCTTCGGGGCGGGCGTAGCGGCTGATCATGGGCCGGGGGTTTCGTCGCGCGGGGCCGCGGAGTCAAGGGAAGCGGGTTATTACTTAGCTTCGCCGGATCCTCCCCCCCCCGAAGGGGGAGGTGGCCCGAACGGCCGGAGGGGGAAGGTTCTGACGCGTTTGATGACGTCGTTGATGGACGCGGTCACATCCCCCTCCGCCGGCTTCGCCGACACCTCCCCTTCAGGGGGAGGGTTTTGAGTGTCACCCCCGCGCCTTCATGTGCTTGACCATGCCGATGGCCGCCAGGGCGTAGTGCACCCCGGCCCAGGCGTAGAAGCACAGCGAGACGATGATGCCCTGCTGGGTGGCGCGGGCCATGGCGCCGCCGCAGGCCTTGGCCGCCTCGATCGGCGCGCCCTTGGGGGCGATCCCGCCGGGGCAGGCGCTCGCGAAGTCGATCGGGCCGGGCGAGAACATGCCGCCGAGGGCCCCGAAGATGCCGCTCGCGTCTGGATGGTTGAGGTGGAAGCCGGCCAGGTGGTCGATCAGCCAGCCGGTGAACACCGGCCCGCCGCCCAGGGCGATCAGGTTGAGGAAGAAGAACAGCAGGGCCGTGGCGGTGGCGCGGCGGCGCGGCTCGACCGAGTTCTGCACCACGCCGAAGGTCGGGGCGAGGTAGACGTAGTGGAAGACGCCCGGGATCAGCAGGATCAGGGCGGTCATCTGCCACTCGGTCTGCAGGTAGGCGATGATGTAGATCGGCGTGCAGAGAATGAGGCCGATGGCCGGGGTCAGGGCGTACCACTTGGCGCTGCGCTTGCCGGCCCAGTCGCTGAGGAAGCCGCCGACCAGCGTGCCCAGGCCCGCCGAGAAGCCGCCGATCAGGCCCACGATCAGGCCGACCTGCGCCAGGCCCAGGCCGAAGGCGCGCACGAAGTAGGGCGGCACGAACGCGCCCGAGCCGTAGGAGCCGAACGAGGCGATGGTCACGCCCAGCACCATGTGCAGCACCGGCCACTTGCCGAACAGGATTTTGGTCACGGCCCAGAGTTCGGAGAACTCCTTCTTCAGCGAGAAGGCCGGCTTGGCCGGTTCGGCGGGGGTGACGGCCTCCGGCTCCAGCGGCGTTTCGACGACGTCGGAATGGCCGCGCGGCGGCTCCTTGACCACCAGCTTGACCAGCAGGGCCAGGAGGATGCCGGGCAGGCCGACGATGACGAAGGCCGCCCGCCAGGACAGTTCCTGGGCCAGCCACCCGCCCGCGACGGCGCCGAACATCGTGCCCAGCGGAATGCCGAAGCTGTAGATCGACAGGGCCGAGGCGCGCTGCTTGGGCGCGTAGTAGTCGCTGATCAGCGAGTGGCTGGGCGGCGAGCAGCCGGCCTCGCCGACCCCGACCCCGAAGCGGTAGAGCGCCAGCTGCGCGAAGCTGGCCGCGGTGCCGCACAGGGCGGTGAAGCCCGACCAGATGACCAGCGAGATCGAGATGATGCTGACCCGGTTCCAGCGCTCGGCCAGGCGGGCGATCGGAATGCCGAGGATGGTGTAGAGCAGGGCGAAGTAGAGGCCGCCCAGCAGGCCCAGCTGGGTGTCGGTCAGGTGCAGGTCGACCTTGATGGCCTGGCCGATGGTGGCGATGATCGTGCGGTCGATGAAGTTGAAGGTGTAGGTCGCCAGCAGCAGCGCCAGCACCGAGGCCTTGTAGCCCTTCGAATAGAGCGGCGGCTCGCCGCCCGGCGCACGCGCCTGGCCCATCCTGACTCTCTCCCTTCAAACGTTTGTTCTATTTGCGCCGACTGTGACCCAAGGTCAGGCAGAGCGCCACCCCCCTTTTCGAAGCTTGGGAATGGTGGCGGCTTTGCGGCGCGGGGATGAACCGCAGATAACGGCCGAGGGCGGGAAGGTTCAGGAAAGAGAGCGCCTAGTGGCGTCATACAAGGTCGCTCGAACGGCCGTCGCGTCGGAGGTCTCTCATGCAAGCCGCCCCCCGCAAGACCCGTCAGGAAACGCCCGCCCGGGACGCCGAGATCGTCTCGCTGGCCCAGTTCAACCACGCCCGCTCGATGAAGGCGCTGGAGCGCTGGGACATCGGCGTTCCCGCCGACCCGTACCCCTTCGCCTACTGCTTCCCGCGCGAAGGCCGCTGAAGAGATCCTCCCCCAGAGGGAGAGGTTCTCTGACTACCCCACCATGTCCTCGCGGATCGTCTTGCGCGCCGCCCAGAACAGCGCGAACGCCACCAGGCCGAACATGGTCGAGACGATCAGCGCCCAGCGTACGCCCTGCGCTTCGCCAAGCCCCATCGGTCCGGCGAACATGTCGCTCAGCGCGCCCACGGCCACGGGGCCAAGGCCCAGGCCGATCAGGTTGATCACGAACAGCAGCACGGCCGAGGCGGTGGCCCGCATCGACGGGTCGACGATGCTCTGGGCCGTGGCGTAGACGGGTCCGTACCACAGCGTGCCCAAGAGGATCGGGATGGTGAGGATGCCGATGGCGGCGGTCACCGAGTCGAGGCTGACGGCGGCGATGTAGAACGGCAGGGTGACCAGCGAGGCGATCGCCGGCACGGTGACGTAGGCCCGCAGGTCCTTGGCCCCCAGCTTGTCGGCCAGCTGCCCGCCCAGCCAGGCGCCGATGACGCCGGCCGTGCCGCCGATCAGGCCCAGCGCCAAGCCCAGGAACCCGGCCGACTTCAGCCCCAACTGCGCGGCCAGGGCGGCGACGTCCGCGCCGTGGTTGCGGAAGAAGTACGAGGCGATGAACGGCGCCTGACCATAGCCGACGAAGGCCTTGATCGAGGCGGCGAAGGCCACCAGCCAGAAGGTCTTCTTGGTCATCAGCACCGCCAGGGCCGCGCCGAAGCTGACCTGGTGGGCGGCGCGGCCGGCCAGATCCGCCGCCAGCTGCTTGCGGGGCTCGACCAGGGTGAAGGCGGCGATGATGGCGAACAGCACGCCGGGCGCGCCGGCGACCATGAAGGCCGCGCGCCAGCCGTAGGCGTCGGCGATCAGCCCGCCCATGGCCATGCCCGCCAGCGTGCCCAGCGGCGTGCCGATCGAGTAGAAGGCGATGGCGCTGGCCCGCTTTTCCTTGGGCACATAGTCGGTGATCAGCGAGTGGGCCGGCGGCGTGCAGCCGGCCTCGCCGACGCCCACGCCGATCCGGGCGGCGATCAGTTGCCAGACGTTCTGGGCGAAGCCGCACAGCACGGTGAAGGCGCTCCAGGCCAGGATCGAGGCGGCGATGATCCGCGGCCGGTTCTTGCGCTCGGCCAGCCGCGCGATCGGGATGCCCAGCACCGTGTAGAAGATCGCAAACGCCAGGCCCGTCATCATGCCCAGCTGCCAGTCGGCCAGCCCCAGGTCGCGCTTGATCGGCTCGGCCAGGATGTTGACCACCTGCCGGTCGAGAAAGTTCAGCGTGTAGATGATCAGCAGCACCCAGAGGGCGTAGCGGCGATAGCCGCTCGACACGGGGGCGATCACCGGCGACGGGGTTGCCGTCTCCGCCATGGGCGTTCCTCCTCGAACGGTTGTTCTAATCGTTGAGGCGACTGTAGACGCGCGTTAAGCCGGAAGGCCAGTCTGCATCGAACAGGAGACCGTCATGGAACTCGTCATCGGCACCAAGAAGTGGTCGACCTGGTCGCTGCGGCCCTGGCTCGTGCTCAAGCGCGTCGGCGCGCCCTTCAAGGAGATCGAGATCGAGCTGCGGCGCGGCGACGCCACCGAGGCCGACATCGCCAAGCACTCGCCCAGCAAGCTGGCCCCGGCCCTCAAGGACGGCGACCTGGTGGTCTGGGACTCGCTGGCGATCTGCGAATACTTGGCCGAGAAGTTCCCGGAGGCCAAGCTGTGGCCGACCGATCCAGAGCTTCGCGCCCTGGCCCGCTCGGCCGCGGCCGAGATGCATTCGGGCTTTTCGTCGTTGCGCGGCGAGTGCCCGATGGATCTTGGCCTGATCAAGAAGGCCGACCTGTCGGAAGCCACCCAGAAGGACGTGCGCAAGATCACCGAGCGCTGGAACCAGCTGCTGAAGCGTTCGGGCGGGCCGTTCCTGCTGGGCGAGTGGTCGATCGCCGACGCCTTCTACACCCCAGTCGCCACCCGCTTCCGCACCTATGGCGTGCACCTGTCGGACTATGGCGACACCGGCGCGGCCGGCGCCTATTGCGAGCGCCTGCTGGAGACGCCGGAGTTCCTGGCCTGGGAGGCCGCGGTTTAGGGCCCGTACTGATTGAAAGCTCCAAGAGACTTGTCATCCCGGCCGAAGGAGCGCGTCAGCGATCCGTAGAGCCGGGATCTCCCACGCCTGCAGATCCGAAAACGGTGGGAGATCCCGGCGCTTCGCTGCGCTACGGCCGGGATGACAAGCTCATAGATGGTTGAAATGCTGGGTCGTGGGGCGGATCAGTTGAGGCCAGACCCTAAGCCGTCGGGAAGAAGCGCATGTAGGGCTCGGCCTCCTTCAGCGTCCGCGCATAGGAGGGCCGGGCCTTCAGCCGTTCGAGATAGGCCGCCGCGTTGGGGCGCTGCGGCGCCAGCGGCATGACCTTGTCGGCATAGAACATCGCGGGAGCCGCGGCGCAGTCGGCCATCGAGAACGTCTCGCCGGCCGCCCAGGTGCGGCCCTCCATGTCGCGTTCGACGATGTCGAGCGCGGTCGCCAGGTGGGCGCGCGCCTCGGCCAGGCCGTGCGGATCCTTGGCGTTCGCCGGCCGGATGCGATCGTTGACGATCTTCTGCATCGGGACCTGCACGGACAGGTCGAAGAACCGGTCCCTGGCCCGCACCTCCAGCGCCAGGTCGCGATCCTGCGGGATCAGGCAGACGGCGCCCGGGTGATGGATCTGAAGGTATTCGATCAGGATCGAGCTTTCCGGCACGATCGCGCCACGGCCCGTATCCTCCAGCACCGGCATGCGAGCCATTGGCCATAGGGCGCGGAACGCTGCCGCCGAGGCCGGATCGCCGAAGTCGACCATCCGCTGCTCGAACGGCAGGCCGAGTTCGTACAGCGCCGTCAGCGCCTTGTGGCAGAACGACGAGAGCGGGTGGGCGTGCAGGATCAGCGCCATCGGTTTCCTCCGTTCGGGGCGGACCCCCTCCGGCCCTTCGGGCCACCTCCCCCAGAAA
>NZ_JAAKGT010000019.1 GCF_011043625.1 Caulobacter sp. 602-2 | reverse complement strand
TTCTTAGCTCCAGGACCCCAGAGGGGCCTTTATCAAAACGGTTGGACGTCTGGGGTTGGTCGGAAGGGGCCCATAGAGCCCCTTCCCATTCCGGCGTCTAGGCTTTTCCGCGAGGAAAGGCTTAGGCGTACTTCTTGATCACTTCGTCGGCGACGTGTTGCGGCACCGGATCGTAGTGGTCGTAGACCATGCTGAACTGGGCGCGGCCTTGCGACATGCCCCGCAGGGTGTTCACGTAGCCGAACATGTTGGCCAGCGGGACGTAGGCGTTCACGACGGTGGCGTTACCGCGCATGTCCTGACCCTGGATCATGCCGCGACGGCTGTTCAGGTCGCCGATGACCGAACCCAGGTACTCTTCCGGGGTCACGACCTCGACCTTCATGATCGGCTCGAGCAGCTTCGGGTTGCCCTTCTCGCGCAGTTCCTTGAAGGCGGCGCGCGAGGCGATTTCGAAGGCCAGGACCGACGAGTCGACGTCGTGGAACTTGCCGTCGGTCAGGGTCGCCTTGAAGTCGATCAGCGGGAAGCCGGCCAGCAGGCCGTTGTCCTTGACCGATTCCAGGCCCTTCTGGACGCCCGGGATGTATTCCTTCGGCACGGCGCCGCCGACGATCGCCGACTCGAACACGAAGCCCGAACCCGGCTCGCCCGGTTCGAAGGTGATCATGACGCGGGCGAACTGGCCCGTACCACCGGTCTGCTTCTTGTGCGTGTAGTCGATGTCGACCTTGCGACCCAGCGATTCACGGTAGGCCACCTGCGGCGCGCCGATGTTGGCTTCGACCTTGTAGGTGCGCTTCAGGATGTCGATCTTGATGTCGAGGTGCAGTTCGCCCATGCCCTTCAGGATCGTCTGACCGCTTTCGAAGTCGGTCGAGACGGTGAAGGACGGGTCTTCGGCGGCCAGCTTCTGCAGGGCGACGCCCAGCTTTTCCTGGTCGGCCTTCGACTTGGGCTCGACGGCGATTTCGATAACCGGGGCCGGGAATTCCATGCGCTCCAGGATCACCGGCGACTTCAGCGGATCGCACAGGGTGTCGCCCGTGCGGGTTTCCTTGAGGCCGGCCAGGGCGACGATGTCGCCGGCGTAGGCTTCCTTGATGTCTTCGCGGTTGTTGGAGTGCATGAGCAGCATGCGGCCGACCCGCTCGCGCTTGTCGCGCGTCGAGTTCAGCAGGCTCATGCCGGTTTCCATCTTGCCCGAGTACAGGCGGCAGAAGGTCAGCGAACCGACGAAGGGGTCGTCCATGATCTTGAACGCCAGAACCGACAGCGGCTCTTCGTCCGAGGCCTTGCGGGTGATCTCTTCTTCGGTCTTGAAGTCGATGCCCTTGGTCGGCGGGATGTCCAGCGGCGACGGCAGGTAGTCGACGACGGCGTCGAGCAGGGGCTGCACGCCCTTGTTCTTGAAGGCCGAGCCGCAGAGGATCGGGTAGAAGGCGCCGGTCAGCACGGCCTTGCGGATGCACTTCTTGATGGTTTCTTCCGAGGGCTCTTCGCCGCCCAGATAGGCTTCCATCGCGTCGTCATCGAGCTCGACGGCGTTCTCGACCAGGTAGGCGCGCGCGGCGACGGCCTTGTCCAGCAGGTCGGCCGGGATCTCTTCGTCGCGGTACGAGGCGCCCAGGCCGTCGTTGTCCCAGACCACGGCCTTCATGCGGACCAGGTCCACCAGGCCCTTCAGGGCGCTTTCCGAACCGATCGGGAATTGGATCGGCACGGCCTTGGCGCCGAGGCGGTCGCGGATCGACTCGACCGACTTGTCGAAGTCGGCGCCGATCTTGTCCATCTTGTTGACGAACACGATCCGCGGAACCTTGTACTTGTCGGCCTGGCGCCAGACGGTTTCGGTCTGCGGTTCGACGCCGGCGTTGCCGTCCAGCACCGTCACGGCGCCGTCGAGGACGCGCAGGCTGCGCTCGACTTCGATGGTGAAGTCGACGTGCCCGGGGGTGTCGATGATGTTGAGGCGCTTGTCGTTCCAGAAAGCGGTCGTCGCGGCCGACGTGATGGTGATGCCGCGCTCTTGCTCCTGCTCCATCCAGTCCATGGTGGCGGCGCCATCGTGGACTTCACCGATCTTGTGCGACTTACCGGTGTAATACAGGATCCGCTCGGTCGTCGTCGTCTTGCCCGCGTCGATGTGGGCCATGATGCCGAAGTTGCGGTAGTCTTCGATTTTATGCGTGCGGGGCATAGCGATCGCTCTGCGAAACGGGGCGGCCCTGACGGACACGACCGGGATTTAAACGTGCGGCGCGGGCGGTTTATCGCAAACCGCCCGCGCCTGAAAGGGTGCTGGTAAGAAAGCTTACCAGCGGTAGTGCGAGAAGGCCCGGTTGGCTTCAGCCATCTTGTGGGTGTCTTCGCGCTTCTTCACGGCGGTGCCGCGGTTGTTCGAAGCGTCGAGCAGCTCACCAGCCAGCTTTTCGGTCATGGTGTTTTCACCGCGCTTGCGAGCGGCGGTCACCAGCCAACGGATGGCCAGGGCGCGGCGACGGTCCGGACGGACTTCAACCGGCACTTGGTACGTGGCGCCGCCGACGCGGCGCGAACGGACTTCGATCGCCGGGGCGACGTTGTCCAGGGCGGAGTGGAAGGTTTCAAGCGGACCTTGGTCCTTGCGCTTGGCTTCCAGGATGTCGAAGGCGCCGTAGATGATGTTTTCGGCAACGGCTTTTTTGCCTTCGTACATCACGTAGTTCATGAACTTCGTGACGACCAGATCCCCAAACTTGGGGTCCGGCAGGACTTGACGCTTCTCGGCGCGACGGCGGCGGGACATTCTTCTTCTTCCTTACTTCGGACGCTTGGCGCCGTAGAGCGAACGACGCTGCTTACGATCCTTGACACCTTGGGTGTCGAGGACGCCGCGCAGGATGTGATAGCGAACGCCGGGCAAGTCCTTGACGCGGCCGCCGCGGATGAGCACCACCGAGTGCTCCTGCAGGTTGTGGCCTTCGCCCGGGATGTAGCACACGGCTTCAATGCCGGTGGTCAGACGGACCTTGGCGACCTTACGCAGAGCCGAGTTCGGCTTCTTCGGGGTCGTCGTGTAGACGCGGGTGCAGACGCCGCGACGTTGGGGGCAGCCCTTCAGGGCGGGCACCTTGTTCCGGACCGGCTTCGGAGAGCGCGGCTTGCGGATGAGCTGGTTGACGGTAGGCATTAAGTCTCTGCTCTGATGGAAGCGTGTGCCTTTCGGCCGAAGCGCTTCAGGGTCCTTGTCGTTGTTCTTTCCGGCTTCAAGGCTCCGATTGGAGACCCGATAAACACGAAACTCGCCGGGACGCGGAAAGCGTTCCGGCGGGCCTGCCGTCGGTTAAGGGACGGACGCTCATCAGGACGGGCGCAAGACCCACCTCGAAAAGAGCGCGGAACCTACTCGCGAAGGCGCTCCACGTCAATCGTCGCCTTCTGCGTCGGTTAATGGGACGTTTACTCGCCCAGCGAGACGGCCACGCTTTCGCCATCAGCGATCGCCAGCCTGGACCTGCAACCCTCCCTTGTCGTCGAGTTCTTCGTGGTCGAAGCCGCCGCGCGGTCGATAACCCTTCTGCTGGATCGCCCCGCCGAAGCCAAGCCCGACAAGCGGTTCTGGGCGGTGGCGGGCGGATCGGCGGTCGTGCACCTGGCGGTGCTGGCCTGGCTCGCCCTGCCCGTGCGGGCGGTGTTCCCCGACCAGGACACGGTCTCGACCGTGACCATCGAACTGATGACCCAGCCCCCTCGCGAGACGCCCCTGGAAGCCGCCGAAGCCGCGCCGGCGGCGACCGCCGCCGCCCAGCCGATTCCACGGGAGGCGCGACGCCCGGCGCCGTCGGGAATCGCTCCCTCCCCCTTCGTGGCCGCCCCCTCGGCCGGGGCGCGCGATCGCGGATCGGCCAGCCATCCCGCGCCCCTGCCGGCCGCCCAGCCCGGCGGCGACCTCAAGAGCGCCCTGCGCGGCAGCAGCACGGGCTGCGCCAACGACCGCGCCGTCGGCCTCAACCGGCGTGAGCGGGAACGCTGCGACGAGCGCTGGGGCGAGGCCGCCCGCAAGGCGCCCGAATACGCCGCCCCCATCGAAGCCGGAAAACGCCGCGACCTCGACATGCAGGCGCTGCGCCAGGAGGCCGAGCGCGCCTATCGCGACGCGCCCATGGGCCCCGGCGTCGACCATCGCAGCCGCGACGGCCCCGGCCGCGGCAAGGACATCCCGATGGTCGGCGGCCTGGAGCAGGACGGCCTGGGCCGCCAGCGCGACGCCACCCAGCAGCAGCTGCGCCTGCTGGAGATGAAGCAGAAGAAGGCGAAGAAGGACTAGCGCCCTTCCCTACGGCTTCACCGGCAGGTGCTTGGCCAGGAACTGCTCGGTCGCCTCCAGCATCCGGGTGCGGGCCGCGGAGCTGGACAGGTAGTGGTCGTCCTTCTCCAGCACCACGGTCTCGACCGGACGGCCGGCGGCCCGCAGCGCGTCGCGCATCCGTTCGGACTGGGCGGGCAGCACGGTGGTGTCGCGCTCGCCCCAGACCAGCAGCACCGGCGGGGTGGCCTTGGTCACCCGCCGGGCCGGAGAGATCGAGGTCAGGGCCGTCGGGTCGTTGGCGGTCGAGCCGATGACGCTGCGCCAGTAGCGGAACGAGTTCGATTCCTGGCCGTAGGCCGTCACCGTCTCGCTCAGCATCTGGGGCAGGTCGGCCACGCCGTTGACCGACACCGCGCAGCGATAGGCGTCGGGGTTCAGAGTCGCGCCGGCCAGGGCCGAATAGCCGCCGAAGCTGGCGCCGGCGATGCAGACCCTGGCCGGATCGATCACCCCCTCCGCGCCCAGGCTGGCGATCCCGTCCAGCAGGTCGGCCTGGATCTTGGCGCCCCACTCGCGCTCGCCGGCCCTCTGGAAGGCGTCGCCGAAGCCGGAGGAGCCCCGGTACTGCGGCTGCAGCACGGCATAGCCGCGCGAGGCCAGGAACTGGACCCACCAGTCGAAGTCGAAGCGGTCGCGCGCGGCCGGACCGCCGTGCGGCAGCACCACCAGGGGCAGCCTGCCGCCGCTCGCCGGCGCGCCCGGCGGCAGGGTCAGATAGGCCGGGATCTCCAGGCCGTCGCGGGCCTTGTAGGTCAGCCAGCGGGTCTGCCCCATCGGCTGGTCCTTCAGCTCGGGATACTCCTCGCCCAGGGGCGAGATCTCCTTGCGGGCCTTGTCGTACAGGTGCCAGACGGCCGGCTGGTCCGGCGCCGTCACCCGCAGGACGAAGCGGGTGCGGTCCTTCGACCAGCCGGTCAGCAGCACGTCGCGTCCCTTGAACAGTCGCGACAGCGAGCCGTGGACGCCGGCCAGCTGGGGATCCAGCCATTCGTAGGTCGGCCGCTCGCCGCCCGAGACGATCGCCGCCGGGGTGGTCAGGTTCTGGTCCCACAGCATGCCGACGTCGAGGTTCCTGACCGGCTTGCCCACCGGCTCGGCCGCGCCGCCCGCCAGGCGCCGGCGCACGACCTGCGAGGTGCCGTCGGCGGCGGTCTCGACGACATAGGCCGCGTCCTCGGTGTCGGAATAGCCCATGTAGCCGGTGTCGCCGTCGAGCCTGGCCAGCAGCTTGAAGATCTTCTCGCCCTTGGCCCGGCCGTACAGCGTGGTCTTGTGATTGAGGGCGTCCTCGTCGATCCGCACGCGCGCCTCGCCCGTGGCGTCGACGCTCCAGGTCTTGGTGTCGGGCGTGCCGCGCTCGGCGATGTTGCCGCGCCCCCTGACCACGTCCACCCGCCAGAGCGT
This sequence comes from Caulobacter sp. 602-2, assembly GCF_011043625.1. GTDB lineage: Bacteria > Pseudomonadota > Alphaproteobacteria > Caulobacterales > Caulobacteraceae > Caulobacter. The sequence goes on along the minus strand of NZ_JAAKGT010000019.1, from coordinate 54,741 downwards.
CCAGACCAGCGGATTGACCACGCCCTTGCGGACCAGACGGGTGTTGAGATTGCCCTCGCCGTTGTCGACCAGCTCCTCGAGGCCCAGCACCAGCGCCTTGGGCTTCTCGCCGTCGACCACGCCCAGCACCGGCTGGCTCAGCGCGTAGACCGAAGGGCTGTCGCCCTCCAGCAGCTGGCTGATCACCTTGCCCTTGTTGTCGACGACGATGTTGCGCTCGAACCGGTAGGCGTTGCGCGGCCCGGTGCTCTGCCAGTAGGCGGCGCGGACGAGGGCGTAGTTCTCGCCGACCCAGCGCACGTCCATGGTCTGGATGTCGCCCAGGCCCAGCAGCGCCTCTCCGGGCTTGTCGATGGTGGCGAAGCGGACCGTGCGGGCCACGGGACCCCCGCCCATGATGGCCAGCTGGTCGCCGGCCGGCGACATGGCCGCGTCCTGCACGGCCGGCAGCCGCCCGAACGCTGAAGCGGGCGCCGCCCCCTGCGCCCCCGCGGCCTGAACCGAAAGGATCGACAGAAGGGCCGCGGCCCCGAATTTCCCAAGCAACGCTCGCCCCCAAGCACACGCGCGACGACACCCGTCAGCACCATGCACTCAAGGCGAGACCCCGCCTTGCGTCAAGCTCACAGTGAAGCTTGACGCCCCCTGCCCTCAGCCTGCGCGGCGCAGGCCCGGCGCGGCCGCCTGCGAGGTGCGGAAGCGCGCCACCATGCCCGACAGTTCGTCGGCGGCGGTCACCAGGTTGCGGCTGTCGCCGGCCGAGCGGCTGATCAGGGCCGCGTTGCGCTGGGCGCCCTGGTCCATCTGGTTCACGGCGGTGTTGACCTGCGACAGGCCGACCGACTGCTCCTGAGCGCCGGCCGCGATCTGGCTGACGATGCCGTCGATGGCCTCGACCTGGGCGACGATCTTCTGCAGGGCCTCGCCCGTGCGACCGACCAGCTTCACGCCGGCCTCGACCTGGCGGGCGCTGTCGGCGATGTGGACCTTGATCTCCTTGGCCGCTTCGGCCGAGCGCTGGGCCAGAGCCCGCACTTCCTGGGCGACGACCGCGAAGCCCTTGCCCGCGTCGCCGGCGCGAGCCGCCTCGACGCCCGCGTTCAGGGCCAGCAGGTTGGTCTGGAAGGCGATCTCGTCGATCACGCCGACGATCTGGCCCACCTGGTGCGACGAGGCCTCGACCCCGCCGATGGCGGCGATGGTCTCCTCGACCACGCTGCGCGAACGGCCCGCTTCGGTCTGGGCCTCGCGCACGGCCATGTGCGCGCCGCGGGCGCCTTCGGCCGTGCGGCGAACGGTGACGGTGATCTCTTCCAGGGCCGCGGCCGTCTCTTCCAGGCTGGCGGCCTGCTGCTCGGTGCGGTCGGAGATGTCGGACGAGGCGTCGGCGATGCTGCCCGCGCCGGCGTTGAGGGCGCCGACGGCGTCGACCACCGAGCTCATCGCCGCTTCCAGGCGCTCGACGGCCTGGTTGAAGTCGCTGCGCAGGCCCTCGTAGTCGTGGGCGAAGGGCTGGTCGAGGCGGACCGTCAGATCGCCGTTCGACAGGCGGCCCAGGCCCTGGGCGAGGCTGTCGACCACCTGGCTCTGCTCGCGCGCCGAGCGGGCGTCGCGGGCCTGGGCGGCGGCGCGGTCGGCCTCGGCCTGGTCGCGATCGCTGGCCGCGTCGGCCTCGATGCGGCGCTTGGCCTCGGCGTCGTCACGGAAGGCGTGCACGGCGTCGGCCATCAGGCCGATATCGTCGCGGCGGCCGGCGAACGGCAGGGCGACGTTCAGGTCGCCCTTCATCAGACGGGCCATGGCCTCGCGCAGCGTCTTCAGCGGCGCCAGCTGGCGACGGACGGTCAGCACCGAGGCGACGCCGCCGGCCAGGCCCAGCACCACGCCGGCCACGCCCAGCCAGGCCAGCTGGCGATAGACGGGGCCGAAATAGTCGGCCTTGGGCACGCCCACGAACATCACGCCGATCACCTGGCCCGAAGCGTCCTTGATCGGGTCGTAGGCGACGAAGTAGTCGCGCTTGAGGATCTTGGTCTCGCCGCGATAGGGCTCGCCGCGGCCGAGCACCGCGTCATAGACCGGGCCCTGGGCCAGGCTGGTGCCGACGGCGCGCGAGCCGTCCGGCTTTTCGACGTTGGTGCTGATGCGCTTGTCGCCGGCGAACACGGTGGCCACGCCCCCGGCCAGGGCCTTGACGCGGTCGACGCCGGCCAGGTCGCCGTTCAGCGCATGATCGCCGATCAGCAGCTGGTCGCCCTCGCGGCGGAACGCCTGGCCCTGGCGGCCGATGACGTCCCAGGCCACGCGCATGCTGGTTTCCTGCTGGGCCACGGCCTGGCGTTTGGCGAAGCCGAGCGAGCTCCAGGCGACCACGGCGAGCAGCCCGGCCAGCAGAACGGCGAAGGCGGCGGCGATGGTCAGGCTGACCTTGGTGGAGATGTCCGAGCGCATGGGGTCCGGGCGAGAGGAAGGAATTTGCACTCCTTTTCAGCCCGCCCGGCTGAAATTTCATTTAACGCGCTGAAATAACGAGAGTCTTTTTACAATACGTCACATTTCCACCGAAGGTTGCCAAATCTAGGCGGCGGGCTTCGGCGTCTTGGCGGGCCGGGTGATCTTGCCGTTGCAGGCCAGCTTCCAGGCTTCCCAGTAGGCGGTGTCCAGGTGGGCGCAGCCGGCCTTGTTGTAGGCGACCTCGGCGTCGTACCAGTCGACGTCCTGCTCCCCCAGATACTTGAGCACCAGCGCCCGGCACTGCGGCCTGGCCTTGGGCGACAGGGCGTCCTTCTCCCGGACCACGTGATAGGCCTGTTCGTTCTCGGCCTTGGTGGCGACGAAGCCCGTCCAGCGATCGCCCGGCATCGCCGCATCCAGGCAGACGAACCGCCCCTCCCCTTCGACGTCGCTGACCAGGGGGTCGCGGAACAGCACCTCCTGGGGCTCGGGGAAGGTGGCGGAGATGATCGAGAACACCTCGTCGACCGCCACCTTCTCGGCGCCGGTGAAGCCGTCCGAGGGCTTGGGGTCCGGCGGGATCTCCGGCGCGCAGGCGGCCAGGCACAGGACGGCCGCGACCGCCGCCATCGAGATGCTGCGAAGCATGGACGTCCCCCGACATCCGGCCGCCCCCGGCGACCGCGCAAAACAAAAGAGCGGCCGGGTTTCCCCGACCGCTCCTTGTCTAGCACAACCTGTAAGGTCGTCAGCCGCCGATTACTCGGCGTCAGCCCTGGATGCCTATCGGCATCCAGGTTTCCGAGTGGTCTCGGACGCCTATTCGGCGTCCGAGAGCGCGATTTCCGCCGGCAGCGGCTCCATCGCCTCTTCGCGCTGAGCGGCCAGCTGCTCGTCGCGCTTGGCGGCGACGCGCTGCAGGCTGCGCAGGTAGGAACCCGTACCAGCGGGGATCAGGCGACCCACGATGACGTTTTCCTTCAGGCCTTCCAGGGTGTCGGTCTTGCCGTGCACCGAGGCTTCGGTCAGGACGCGGGTCGTTTCCTGGAACGACGCGGCCGAGATGAAGCTCTTGGTCTGCAGCGAGGCCTTGGTGATGCCGAGCAGCACCGGCTGGGTCACAGCCGGACGGCCGCCGCGGGCGATCGCCTTGTCCTGTTCCTTGTCGAACTCCGGCTTATCAAGGTGGTCGCCCTTGATGAGGCCGGTGTCGCCGGGCTCGATGATCTCGACCTTCTGCAGCATCTGACGAACGATCGTCTCGATGTGCTTGTCGTTGATCGGCACGCCCTGCAGTCGATAGACCTCCTGGATCTCGTCGACGAGGAAGTTGGCCAGGGCCTCGACGCCCAGGATGCGCAGGATGTCGTGCGGATCCGGGTTGCCGTCGATGATGTACTCGCCGCGCGTGATGTAGTCGCCATCATGCACCGCGATGTGCTTGCCCTTCGGGATCAGGAACTCGACCGCTTCGGGCTGGTTGCCGTCGGCGTCGACGTCCGGAGTGATCTTGATCCGGCGCTTGTTCTTGTAATCCTTGCCGAATTCGACACGGCCGTCCATTTCCGCGATGACCGCGCAGTCCTTCGGACGGCGGGCTTCGAAGAGTTCGGCGACGCGCGGCAGACCACCGGTGATGTCCCGGGTCTTGGCGCCTTCGGTCGGGATACGGGCGATGACTTCACCCGGCTTCACTTCGTCGCCGTCGGCCACCGAGAGAATGGCGCCGACCGACAGGAGGTAGCGAGCCTCGCCGCCGTTCGACAGACGCTTGTACGAGCCGTCTTCGGCCAGCACGCCCATGGCCGGACGCAGGTCCGAACCGCGGGCCGACGCACGCCAGTCGGCGATGACGCGCTGGGCGATGCCCGTCGCTTCGTCGACTTCCTCGCGGACCGAGAAGCCGTCCACCAGGTCTTCGGCGCGGATGCGGCCGCCGACTTCGGTGATGATCGGCGTGGTATAGGGGTCCCAGTCGGCCAGGCGCTGACCGCGCTTGACCGTGTCGCCGTCCTTCACCTTCAGGCGCGCGCCGTACGGCGGCTTGTAGTTCTCGCGTTCCTTGCCGTCGACCAGCACGCTCACCGAGGTGTTGCGGCTCATCACGACCAGGGCGCCGTCCGAAGCCGTAACGGTCGCGCCGCTGACGCGGACGACACCGTCGTTGCTGCTTTCGAAGAACGACTGCTCGGCCACCTGCGCCGTACCACCGATGTGGAACGTACGCATGGTCAGCTGCGTGCCCGGCTCACCGATCGACTGGGCGGCGATGACGCCGACAGCTTCACCGATGTTGACCGGGGTGCCGCGAGCCAGGTCGCGGCCGTAGCAGGCGCCGCAGACGCCGATCTTGGCTTCGCAGGTCAGGACCGAGCGGACCTTCACCGACTGGACAGCCGCCGCCTCGATGGCGTCGGCCATGTTCTCGTCGATGTAGGTGTCGGCCGGAGCGACCAGTTCGCCCGTCGACGGATCCTTGACGTCCTCGGCCGTGAAGCGGCCCAGGACGCGGGTGCCCAGCGAGACCAGCACGTCGCCGCCTTCGACCACGGCGTGCAGGGTGATGCCCTTGGTGGTGCCGCAGTCTTCCTCGACGATGATGCAGTCCTGCGCGACGTCGACCAGACGACGGGTCAGGTAACCCGAGTTGGCGGTCTTCAGCGCGGTGTCGGCCAGACCCTTACGGGCGCCGTGGGTGGAGTTGAAGTACTCCTGAACGGTCAGGCCTTCCTTGAAGTTCGAGACGATCGGGGTCTCGATGATTTCGCCGGAGGGCTTGGCCATCAGGCCGCGCATGCCGCCCAGCTGCTTCATCTGGGCTTGCGAACCACGGGCGCCGGAGTGGGCCATCATGTAGATGGCGTTGATTTCCTTCTCGCGGCCGTTCTCGTCCTTATGCTTCGTCTGAAGCTCGGCCATCATCTCGTCGGCGACGCGATCGGTGGCCTTGGCCCAGGCGTCAACGACCTTGTTGTACTTCTCACCCTTGGTGATCAGGCCGTCGGCGTACTGTTGTTCATATTCCTCGGCCAGGGCGCGCGTCTCGGCGACGATCGCTTCCTTGCGCTTCGGAATGATGATGTCGTCCTTGCCGAACGAGATGCCGGCCTTGGCGGCTTCCTTGAAGCCCAGGCCCATGACCTGGTCGGCGAAGATCACCGTCGCCTTCTGACCGCAGTGGCGGTAGACGACGTCGATCAGGTTGCCGATTTCCTTCTTGGTCAGCGCCTTCTCGATCAGTCGGTGACCGATCGCGGGGTGGCGCGGCAGCAGGGCGGCGATCTTCATGCGGCCCGGGGTGGTGTCGATCACGCGGCGGCGAGCCACGCCATCGGGGTCCACTTCGGTGAAGCGCGACTTGATCTTGGCGTGCAGCGACACGACGCCGGCGTCCATGGCGGCTTCGATTTCGCCCAGATCGGCGAAGATCTTGCCTTCACCCGGCTCACCTTCGCGAGCGACCGACAGGTAGTACAGACCCAGGACGATGTCCTGCGACGGCACGATGATCGGGCGACCGTTGGCGGGCGACAGGATGTTGTTGGTCGACATCATCAGGACGCGCGCTTCCAGCTGAGCTTCCAGGCTCAGCGGGACGTGCACGGCCATCTGGTCGCCGTCGAAGTCGGCGTTGAACGCGGCGCAGACCAGCGGGTGCAGCTGGATGGCCTTGCCCTCGATCAGCTTCGGTTCGAACGCCTGGATGCCCAGACGGTGAAGCGTCGGAGCGCGGTTCAGCAGGACCGGGTGCTCGCGGATCACCTCTTCGAGGATGTCCCACACCTGGGGCTGTTCGCGCTCGACCATGCGCTTGGACTGCTTGACGGTGCCCGAGAGGCCCTTGGCGTCCAGGCGCGCGTAGATGAACGGCTTGAACAGCTCCAGAGCCATCTTCTTGGGCAGGCCGCACTCGTGCAGCTTCAGGTCCGGACCCACGACGATGACCGAACGACCCGAGTAGTCGACGCGCTTGCCGAGCAGGTTCTGACGGAAGCGGCCTTGCTTGCCCTTCAGCATGTCGGCCAGCGACTTCAGCGGGCGCTTGTTGGCGCCCGTGATGACGCGACCGCGACGGCCGTTGTCGAACAGGGCGTCGACCGACTCCTGCAGCATCCGCTTTTCGTTGCGGATGATGATGTCGGGCGCGCGCAGTTCGATCAGGCGCTTCAGGCGGTTGTTACGGTTGATGACCCGGCGGTACAGGTCGTTCAGGTCCGAGGTCGCGAAGCGGCCGCCGTCCAGCGGCACCAGCGGACGCAGTTCCGGCGGGATGACCGGAACGACCGTCAGCACCATCCACTCGGGACGGTTGCCCGACTCCTGGAAGGCTTCCAGGATCTTCAGGCGCTTGCTGAACTTCTTCTGCTTCATGTCCGACACGGTGCCGGCCAGTTCCTCGCGCAGACGCTCGGCCTCTTTTTCGAGGTCGATGGCCTTCAGCAGGTTCTGGACGGCCTCGGCGCCGATCTCGGCGGTGAAGCTGTCGTCGCCGTACTCGTCCTGGGCGCGGATGTAGTCGTCTTCGCTCAGCAGCTGGTGTTGCTTCAGCGGGGTCAGGCCCGGCTCGGTGACGATGTAGTATTCGAAGTACAGGACGCGCTCGATGTCCTTCAGCGGCATGTCGAGCATCATGGCGATGCGCGAGGGCAGCGACTTCAGGAACCAGATGTGAGCGACCGGCGAGGCCAGCTCGATGTGGCCCATGCGCTCACGGCGAACGCGGGCGAGGGTGACTTCCACGCCGCACTTTTCGCAGATGATGCCCTTGTACTTCATGCGCTTGTACTTGCCGCACAGGCATTCGTAGTCCTTGGTCGGGCCAAAGATACGGGCGCAGAACAGGCCGTCACGCTCGGGCTTGAACGTGCGGTAGTTGATGGTCTCGGGCTTCTTGATCTCGCCGAACGACCACGAACGGATCTTTTCCGGCGAAGCGAGCGAGATGCGGATCTGGTCGAAGGTCGGCGTGGCCTGGACCGGATTGAAGATGTTCAGGACTTCCTGGTTCATCTTGGTTCCTTCTGCGGGACTACCCGCGAAAATTCAAAGTGGAGAAGAGGCTGAAGGGGGCCCCTCCCCGGTCGGCTCGACCGAGGAGGGAGATCCGGATCAGCTGTTCTCCAGCTCGACGTTCAGGCCGAGCGAGCGCATTTCCTTGACCAGCACGTTGAAGCTTTCCGGGATACCGGCTTCGAACGTGTCGTCGCCGCGGACGATCGACTCGTAGACCTTGGTCCGGCCGGCCACGTCGTCGGACTTCACCGTCAGCATTTCCTGCAGGGTGTAGGCCGCGCCGTAGGCTTCCAGAGCCCACACTTCCATTTCCCCGAAGCGCTGACCGCCGAACTGGGCCTTGCCGCCCAGCGGCTGCTGGGTGACCAGCGAGTACGGACCGATCGAACGGGCGTGGATCTTGTCGTCGACCAAGTGGTGCAGCTTCAGCATGTAGATGTAGCCGACCGTGACCGGACGCTTGAACTGCTCGCCGGTGGTGCCGTCGAACAGGATCGACTGACCCGAACGGTTCACGCCGGCCATCTCGAGGTGGTCCTCGATGTCTTCCATGCGCGCGCCGTCGAACACGGGGGTGGCGATCGGAACGCCCTTGCCCAGGTTCTTGGCCAGTTCGACCAGGTCTTCCTCGGTGTCCGGCAGCTCTTCGTCCGGGCCGTAGACGTCACGCAGACGCTCGACCAGGGCTTCCTTCTGGCCGCCGTGCTGCCAGTCCTCGAGCAGACCGGTGATCTGCTTGCCGAGGTTGGCGCAGGCCCAGCCCAGGTGGGTTTCGAAGATCTGACCGACGTTCATGCGCGAAGGCACGCCCAGCGGGTTCAGCACGAGGTCCACGTGGGTGCCGTCGGCGAGGAACGGCATGTCCTCGATCGGCAGGATGCGCGAGATGACGCCCTTGTTGCCGTGACGGCCGGCCATCTTGTCGCCCGGCTGCAGCTTGCGCTTCACCGCGACGAAGACCTTGACCATCTTCATGACGCCCGGGGGCAGTTCGTCGCCGCGCTGCAGCTTGTCGACCTTGTCTTCGAAACGACGGTCGAGGCGCTTGCGGTTCTCGTCGAACAGACGGCGCAGCGACTCCAGTTCGCCCATCGCCTTCTCGTCTTCGAGAGCGATCTGCCACCACAGGCCCGAAGCCACCCCGGCCAGGCCTTCGGCGGTGATTTCACCGCGCTGCAGGCCCTTGGGACCCGACAGGGCGACCTTGCCGATCAGCAGGTCCTTCAGGCGGCCCGAGATGTTGCGGTTCAGGATCGCGAACTCGTCGTCGCGGTCCTTGCCCAGACGGTCGATCTCGGCGCGTTCGATGGCGAGCGCGCGCTCGTCCTTGTCGACGCCGTGACGGTTGAAGACGCGCACGTCGACGATCGTGCCGGCGACGCCCGGGGGCAGGCGCAGGCTGGTGTCGCGGACGTCCGAAGCCTTCTCGCCGAAGATGGCGCGCAGCAGCTTCTCTTCCGGGGTCATCGGGCTTTCGCCCTTCGGCGTGACCTTGCCGACCAGGATGTCGCCCGGCTGGACTTCGGCGCCGATGGCCACGATGCCGGCTTCGTCGAGGTTGCGCAGGGCTTCCTCACCGACGTTCGGGATGTCGCGGGTGATTTCTTCCGGACCGAGCTTCGTGTCGCGGGCCATGACTTCGAATTCCTCGATGTGGATCGAGGTGAAGACGTCGTCACGGACGATGCGTTCGGAGATCAGGATGGAGTCTTCGAAGTTGTAGCCGTTCCAGGGCATGAACGCGACGAGCGCGTTGCGGCCCAGGGCCAGTTCGCCCAGTTCCGTCGACGGACCGTCGGCGATGATGTCGCCGGCGCTGATCTTGTCGCCCACCTTCACCAGCGGACGCTGGTTGATGCAGGTCGACTGGTTCGAGCGCTGGAACTTCGACATCCGGTAGATGTCGACGCCCGAGCGGGCCGGATCGGTCTCTTCGGTGGCGCGCACGACGATACGGGTGCCGTCGATCTGCTCGACGACGCCGGTGCGCTTGGCGATGACCACGGCGCCCGAGTCACGGGCGACGACCGCTTCCATGCCGGTGCCGACCAGCGGAGCGTCGGACTGCACCAGCGGCACGGCCTGACGTTGCATGTTCGAACCCATGAGGGCGCGGTTGGCGTCGTCGTTTTCGAGGAACGGGATCAGGGCGGCGGCCACCGACACGACTTGGCGCGGCGACACGTCCATCAGGTCCACCGTCTCCTTTTGCAGGAGGGTCGGTTCGCCGTTGATGCGGCCCGGAACCAGCTCTTCGACGATCTCGCCGCTGTCGACCTTGATGTTCGACTGGGCGATGACGTGCTTGGATTCCTCCATCGCCGACATGTAGACGACTTCGTCCTGCGGCTTGCCGTCCTTCACGCGACGGTACGGGCTCTCGATGAAGCCGTACTTGTTCACGCGGGCGTGGGTCGCCAGGCTGTTGATCAGACCGATGTTCGGGCCTTCCGGCGTTTCGATCGGGCAGATCCGGCCGTAGTGGGTCGGGTGAACGTCGCGGACTTCGAAGCCGGCGCGCTCACGGGTCAGACCGCCCGGGCCGAGGGCCGAGAGACGACGCTTGTGGGTGATTTCCGACAGCGGGTTCGTCTGGTCCATGAACTGCGACAGCTGCGAGGAGCCGAAGAATTCACGCACCGCGGCGGCCGCGGGCTTCGCGTTGATCAGGTCGTGCGGCATGACGGTGTCGATATCGACCGACGACATGCGTTCCTTGATGGCGCGCTCCATGCGGAGCAGGCCGACGCGGTATTGGTTTTCCAGCAGTTCGCCGACCGAACGCACCCGGCGGTTGCCGAGGTTGTCGATGTCGTCGATTTCGCCGCGGCCGTCGCGCAGGCCGACCAGCAGCTTCAGGACGGCCAGGACGTCTTCCTTGCGCAGGACGCGGACTTCGTCCGAGACTTCCTGCTCGAGGCGCATGTTCATCTTCACGCGGCCCACCGACGACAGGTCGTAGCGCTCGGCGTCGAAGAACAGCGACTTGAACATCGCTTCGGCGGCTTCCACCGTCGGCGGCTCGCCCGGACGCATGACGCGGTAGATGTCGAACAGCGCGTCTTCACGGACGGCGTTCTTGTCCACGCGCAGGGTGTTGCGCATGTAGGCGCCGACCGTCACGTGGTCGATGTCGAGCACGTCGATGGTGTCGAAGCCTTGGTCGGCCAGGGCCTGGATCGTCGGGACGTCCAGCTCGTCGCCGGCCTCGGCGTAGATTTCGCCGGTCTCGAAGTTGACGGCGTCACGGGCCAGGTAGCGGCCGGTCAGGGCTTCCGGACCGAGCAGCAGGGTCTTCAGACCGCCGTCGGCCAGCTTCTTGGCGTTGCGGGCGCTAATCTTCTGGCCAGCCGGAGCGACCTCTTCGCCGGTGTCGGCGTCGATCAGGGCGACTTCCGGCTTCACGCCGCGCCAGCGCTCGGGCTTGTACGGGGTGGCCCAGCCGCCCGAACGCTTCTCGAACGGAACGACGTCGTAGAAGGTGGTCAGGATCTCTTCGCCGTCCATGCCCAGGGCATAGAGGAAGGTCGTGGCCGGCAGCTTACGGCGACGGTCGATACGGACGTAGACGATGTCCTTGGCGTCGAACTCGAAGTCGAGCCACGAGCCGCGGTACGGGATCACGCGGGCGGCGAACAGCAGCTTGCCCGAGGCGTGGGTCTTGCCCTTGTCGTGGTCGAAGAACACGCCCGGCGAACGGTGCATCTGCGAGACGATGACGCGCTCGGTGCCGTTGACGATGAAGGTGCCCTTGTCCGTCATGAGCGGGATGTCGCCCATGTAGACGTCCTGCTCCTTGATGTCCTTGACCGAGCGGGCGCCGGTTTCTTCTTCCGTCTCGAACACGATCAGGCGCAGCTTGACCTTCAGCGGCGCGGCGAAGGTCATGTCGCGCTGGATGCATTCCTCGACGTCGTACTTCGGCTCTTCGAACTCGTACGAGACGTATTCGAGCACGGCGCGCTCGTTGAAGTCCTTGATCGGGAACACCGACTTGAAGACCGCCTCGACGCCCTCGTCGCGACGCTGGCCCGGACGGACCTCGCGCTGCAGGAACTGTTCGTAGGAGGAGCGCTGAACCTCGATGAGGTTCGGCATCTGCACAGCCTCGGGAATGCGGCCGAACGACTTCCGGATCCGCTTCTTGCCGGTGAAGGATTGCGCCATGTTTTTTCCCTGCGGCGCGGATGGACTCCGCGCGTGAGTTCGAATGTCCGTCGCGTCCACCCTCGCCGCTCCCCTTGCCGGGAAGCGCTGGACGCTGGAATTCCCCTGACTGGCGACCGGGACCGGAAGCCTGTCGGGCGCCCCTTCGCGCGTATCGGAGGGCGGCTGATCGCGCCTCGGGGCGTTGAAGAGCGGACGTGCGTGGACGCACTCCGCCGAAATGTCTTCGTGAACGGGCCGATATAGGGGATCGAAGCGAGGATGAAAAGGGGGAAACAGCGACCAATTTGAAGGCGCAGGCTCGTTCAACGCGGCGACGCTTCCCTCTGGCCAAGGCCCGCCGATGACCGCCGCGCTCAAGACCCGCCCCGCCGCGCGCGCCCTGTCGCCGCTGCACCGCATCGCCGCGCGGCTCGACGAGGCGCCCCCCGCGGCCCGCAAGCGCCTGATCGCGGCCGGGGATGCGCTGGCGAACGGCGACTTCGCCCGCGCCGAGAGCCTGGCGGCGGCCACCCTGCCCGAGGGCGCAAGCCTGGCCCTGCGCCTGATCGGCCTTGTGCGCGAGCGGGCTGGCGCCCTGCCCCAGGCCTTCGACGCCCTGCGGCAGGCCCACCTGCTGGCCCCCGCCGATCCCGACGGCGTGCGCGACCTGGCGCGCCTGGCCCGGCGCATGGGCCAGCCGGCCCTGGCCGCCGACCTGCTGACCCGCGTGCGCGCCGCCTGCCCCGGCGACCTGGCCGACGCCCAGGACCTTGCGGCCGTGCTGCGCGACCTCGACCGCTGCGACGAGGCCCTGGCGATCGTCCGCGAGGCGATGGCCGGCGCTCCCGACGCGCCGCACCTGTGGAGCCTGCTCGGCTCGATCGCCGCCCAGAAGGGCGACGACGCCGACGCCTGCGTGTTCCACGACGAGGCCCTGCGGCTGGCGCCCCGCGACGTGCCGATCCTGGCCAACGCCGCGCTGGCCCGCCTCGACGTCGGCGACGCGGCGGCCGCGAAGGCGGCGTGCGACGCGGCCCTGGCCGCCGGGCCCACCCCGCCCCAGGCCGCCGCCGTGCGCCTGGCCCGCGCCACCGCCCGCCTGTGCCTGGGCGACCTTGGCGGCTGGGACGACTACGCCGCCCGCCTGGCGCCCGAACGCCGCGAGGCCCTGGCCTTTGACATCCCCGGAGCGCGCTGGACGCCCGCCCAGCCCCTGCGCGGCCTGCACCTGCTGCTGGTCGGCGAGCAGGGCCTGGGCGACGAGGTGATGTTCGGGTCGATGATCCCCGATCTGCTGGCCGCCCTGGGACCTTCGGGGCGCCTGACCCTGGCCGTCGAGCCGCGCCTGGTCCCGCTTTTCGCCCGGGGGTTTCCGGCCGCACGCGTGGTCGCCCACGCCAGCGCGACCCTGGCCGGGCGCACGATCCGCAGCGCGCCACCAGCCGGCGAGCGGCACGGGGCCTGGGCGCCCATGGGCGCGCTGCTGCCCGTGCTGCGGCCCAGCGCCGAGCGCTTTTCCCCCCGGGCCTTCCTGTCGCCCGATCCCGAACGCCTGGCCCATTGGCATGACTGGCTGGCGACCCTGCCTCCCGGCCGCAAGGTCGGCGTCATGTGGCGCAGCCGGCTGATGGGGGGCCTGCGAGCCCGCCGCTTCGCCCCGTTCGAGGCCTGGGCCCCGGTGCTGCGCGCGCGCGGCGCGGTGTTCGTCAATCTGCAGTACGGCGAGCCCGAGGCCGAACTGGCCCAGGCCAAGGCGCAAGGCCTCGACATCCTTACGCCGCCCGGTCTGGACCTGATGCAGGATCTCGAGGGCGTCGCCGCCCTGGCCTGCGCCCTCGACCTGATGGTCGGCCCGATGACCGCCACCAGTAACCTCGCCGCCGCGTGCGGCGTCGAAACCTGGATCCTCGCCGGCAACCCGCCCTGGCCGATGCTGGGAACCGGCGGCTGGCCCTGGTACGCGTGCGTCCGGGCCTTCGCGCCGGAAGGACCAGACGACTGGACGCCGAGGCTGGAAGTCCTGGGGCGGGCGCTCGAGGAGGCCATAGGCCAAGCTCCAGACCTCGGCTAAGAGGAGTCATGAGCAAAACCCTGGCGACAGCTTCCGCCCCCGGCACAACCCATAGCGCTGCGATCGCGCCCCGGCGAGGCGTGCGGGCGGCGCTCGTCGTGGCGGGCGCCCTGGCCCTGTTGCCAACGGCGCCGCGGGCGCAGCCAGACGAGGCGCCCAGCCCCGCCGCCCTGGCGCAGATCGCCCAGTTGGTGAAGGACAACTATCTGCTTCCGATCGCGGTCGACGGCGCCGCGGACGAGACTCTGCTCGGCAGGCTCGACCCGCAGTCCAGCTACCTCTCGGTGGCCGAGATCCGTCGCCTTCAGGCCTTTGCCTCGACCGTCGACCCGGGCGTGCTGCTGCTGCCCCTGGCGGCGACTTCGGGGCCTGAACCGCTTGTCGGCAGGTCGGCCGGCGGCGGCCGGGCCGCGGGCGTGCGCGCCGGCGACATCCTGGTCGCGATCGACGGAGAGCCGACCGCCGGCCAATCAGAGGACGCGCTGCGACATCGGATGCGGGGCCCGGCGGGAACGTCGGTGCGCCTGACGGTGAGGCGCGATGGCAAGACGCTCGATCTGGTCGCCGAACGCGCCGCCAAGCAGGCCGGCGCCGAGATCTCGGCCCGGCGGATCGGAAACGTGGGATATGTCCGGATCGACAGCCTGGATGAAGGAACCGTGGGTCGGCTCGCCGAAGCGGTGAAGACCATGCAGGCCCAGACGCCCGGCCTGAAGGGACTGGTCCTGGATCTTCGCGACTGCCCGGGAGGCCTTCTGGAACAGGCGCTGCGCATCGCCGACCTTTTCCTGACCGGCGGCCCGATGCTGACCCAGCGCGGACGCGAGGCCAGCGACGTGACGCGCCGAAAGGCCGATCGTGACGAACTGCTCTCGGGCCACCCCGTGGTCGTGTTGGTGAACGCCCGCACGGTGGCGGGGGCCGAGATCGTGGCGGGGGTGCTGCAGGAACGCGGCCGGGCGAGGGTCGTCGGCATGCCCACCTACGGCAACGGCCTGATCCAGACGGTCATTCCACTGAATGGCGCCCGCGACGGCGCCCTGCGCCTGACGACCGGCGCCTGGTACCTGCCTTCGGGGCGCCCTCTGCAGAAGAGCGGGATCACACCGGATGTCGTGGTCGCCGCCGACGCGCGAGACCTGGCGCCCCAGCCGCGCGAGATCAACATCAAGGGCGCGCTCGACGCTCCCACGACGGGCCCGGTCACGCCTCCCCCCTCCGTCGGACCGCCCGAGCTGCCGCCGCCCGGCTACGACACCGAGGCCGGCGACTACCAGCTGGACCGCGCCCTGGCGATCGTGGCGCGCTAGTCGTCGCCGCCAGAAAAAAAGGGGAGGACGTTTCCGCCCTCCCCTCTTCGTCTTCTTACTTCACCACCTGCACGGCGGCCTGGGCCTGGGCCGCGAGGCCCTTGTCGCCCGTGGCCGTCAGCTTGCCGGCCTTGTCGTCCCAGCGCAGCTTGGCCGTCTTGCCGACGCCCTTCTCGTAGGCGTTGGTGACGCCGTCGTCGTCATAGAGCGAGAACTCGGCGTCGCGGCCCGGATAGACCTTCACCGCGCTGATCGCCTGGACCTGGCTGGTGTTGGAGATCGGCGCGCCCATCGGCACGATCGAACCGGCGCGCACGAACAGCGGGATGACGTCGATCGGCGCCTTCACCCGGATCGTCTGGCCGCCCGTGAACTTCTGGTTGGTCCAGTAGTCGTACCAGTCGGCGCCGGCCGGCAGGTAGACGTCGCGCTCGGTCTGGCCCTGCTGGGTGACCGGTGCCACCAGGAAGGCCGGGCCGAACATGTACTGGTCGCCGATGTCGGCCACCTTCGGATCGTTCGGGAAGTCCATGAACAGGCCGCGCATGAAGGGCGCGCCGGTGTCGTAGGTCGTCTTGCCCATGGAATAGAGGTACGGCATCAGCTCGTAGCGGAGCTTGAGGTACTTGGAGAGCACGCCCTCGGCTTCCTTGCCGAACGACCACAGCTCGTTGCCCTTGCGCATGCCGTGCACCCGCAGGGTCGGGGTGAACACGCCGTACTGGAACCAGCGGGTGAAGAGCTCGGGATAGTCGTTGTTCTGGCCGACCACGTCGCGGGCGTCCGACGGATCCAGCAGCGGCGCCTTGGTCGCCGTCGTGGTCTGCGGCAGCCACTGCCAGCCGCCGATGTCGTTGCCCCAGTACGCGAGGCCCGAAGCGGTGAAGTTCAGGCCCGACGGCACCTGGCGGCGCAGGGCCTCCCAGGTCGGCTGGATGTCGGACGACCAGAACAGCGAGCCGTTGCGCTGGGCGCCGGTGTAGGCGGCGCGGGCCAGGATCAGGTTGCGCTTGTCGGGACGATCGCGACGCGAGCCGTCGGCCGCCAGCTGGGCGTGCATCAGCGGGAAGGCGTTGCGGATGCGGTCGCCCGAGCCGGCCTTGAAGAAGAAGCCCGACGGCACAAGGTCCGGCTCGGTCTCGTCCAGCCACAGCCAGTCGAAGCCCTGCGAGATGATGTTGTCGCGGATCTTGCCCCAGAACCAGTCGCGGGCCTCGGGGTTGGTGCTGTCGATCAGCGCGCCGGTGCGGTCGCTGCGGAACGGCAGGCCGTCGACCGGATTGCCGTTCTCGTCCTTCAGGAACCAGCCCTTCTCGGCCAGGTAGTTGAAGTAGCGGCCTTCCTGCTCGAAGCGGGGCCACACGCTGATGATGGTGTGAACGCCGCGATCGTGCAGCGTCTTGTTCATGCCGGCCGGGTCGGGGAACTGCGCCGGATCGATGTCGATCTGGCCCATGCGGGTCCAGTGGAACCAGTCCAGCACCATGATGTCGAGCGGCAGCTGGCGCTTCTGGTAGCCGTCGGCCACGGCCATGAACTCGGCCTGGCTCTCGTAGCGGGCCTTGGACTGGATGTAGCCGAAGGCGGCCTTGGGCGGCAGCGGCGTCACGCCGGTCAGGGCGCGGTAGCCGGCGTAGATCTCGTCGGTGGTCTTGCCGGTGATGACAAAGAACGACACGCGCTCGCCGACATTGCTCTGCCACAGGGTGCGGCCGTTGACGCCCGGATAGATCTTGGTGGCCGACGGGTTGTCCCACAGGATCCCGTATCCCTTGGAAGTCACCAGGAACGGCACGCAGACGCTCTCGCCGTGCGGCGCATCGTAGTCGTGCTTGCAGTCGATGGTGCGGCCGCGCAGGTCGAGCGCGCCTTCCGACTCCTGGTTTTGGCCAAGGCCGTAGAAGTGCTCGTCGGCGGTCGTCGAGAAGCTGGCGCCGGCGCGATAGGTCTTCTCGCCGCTCACGACGTGGGGCGACATCTCCCAGCCGTTCATGTCGACCAGCGACGTGCCGTCGGGCTTGCGCACCTTGATCGACACCGGCGGCAGGGCCGGGGCGAAGTAGCGCTCCTGCAGGCTGGGCGCGCCCGGCCACGGCTGGGCGACAACTTCCAGCGACAGCTCGGCCGAGGTGAAGATGTCGGCGCCGGCCTTCTGGTCGTGGCGCCAGCCCTTGTCGGTGGCCACGCCGTTGACGCCGTAGCCTGGGGCGGCCTTGGCCAGGTCCTTGTCCTGGCTGATGGTCACGCGGATCACGTTGGGAGCGTAGGTCTCGACCGACACATAGGCGCCGTTGCGGTCGACCGTCGTCTGCGGCGCGGCGAGCGCCATGCCCGCCCCGGCGCTGAGCGCCAGGCCCGAAACCAGTCCCAGGACGCGCGCCCGCGCGCCGCTACCCAGCCAAGCCATGCGATTCCTCCACTAAGTTACCGCTATCATTTCCTGATGCTGGCGTAGTGGGGGCTGACAGCGCCGTCAACGCAGAAGGTGCGATTTATGGGATGAATGGAAGGAACCTCCCCCTCTGGGGGAGGCGATCGCGCAGCGATCGGTGGGGGGGCGTAACTTCGAGATTGGCCGACGCCCCGGAAGCTGAAAGCTTCCCCCCACCGGCCTTCGGCCGCCTCCCCCTCTGGGGGAGGTTCCAAAGAAAACGGGCCCGGAGGTTTCCCTCCGGGCCCGTCTCGTAAGGTCATGAAGACCAGATCCGCGTCAGACGACGCGGAACCGGATTACTTCACTTGGACCTTGGCGCCGGCTTCGGTCAGCTTCTTGGCGACTTCGTCGGCCTGCTGCTTCGAAACGTTTTCGACGACGTTCTGCGGAGCGCCTTCGACCAGGTCCTTGGCTTCCTTCAGGCCGAGGTCCGGACGGACGCCGCGGACTTCCTTGATCACGTTGATCTTCTTGTCGCCGCCGTCGACCAGGACAACGGTGAACTCGGTTTGCTCTTCAGCGGCTTCAGCCGGAGCAGCGGCGCCACCGACGGCGGCCACGGCGACCGGAGCGGCGGCCGAGACGCCCCACTTTTCTTCCAGCAGCTTCGAGAGTTCAGCGGCTTCCAGCACCGACAGGGTGGACAGTTCTTCGACCAGCTTTTCGAGCTTCGACATGTGTCAGTTCCTTAGAGAGATTGGGATAGATTTGCGGGGATGACCGTTACGCGGCGTCTTTGGTCGCGTAGGCGTTGAAGACGCGAGCCAGCTGGCCAGCCGGGGCCTGCAGGACGCCAGCGATCTTGGTCGCCGGAGCCTGGATGAGGCCGATGAGCTTGCCACGCAGTTCGTCCAGCGACGGCAGGGTCGCCAGAGCGCGCACGCCGGCTTCGTCGAGCACGTTGGTCTGGTCCAGAACGCCACCGACAATCTTGAGCTTGTCGTTTTCTTTGGCGAACTGCACCGCGATCTTCGCGGCCGAGACGGCGTCCGGGCCAAAGGCGATGGCGACCGGACCGGTGAAGAGCGTGTCGCCCTTTTCACCGAGCTTGCCGTCCAGAGCCTTGAGGGCCAGGGTGTTCTTCACAACCTTGATCGCGGCGCCTTCCTTGCGGAGGCGAAGACGAAGGTCGGTCATTTCCGCAACGGTCAGACCCATGTAGTGGGTCACGACGACAGCGCCGGCATCGGCGAAGACGCTTTTCAGCGACTCGATCGATTCCTGCTTTTGAGCGCGGTCCATTGCGGTCTCCTACTCAGTTGCAGGCGGCCGGACCATTCCGGCAGCCAGATGCTCGTCCCATGCGGAATTGCTCCCGCGCGCGAGTTGCATCAGCCTGTTCCAAGGAAAGTCGGCCGCGCACCTGACTCGGGCAAAGCCGCGAGAGAGGAGGTCTTGGCGTCTCTATCCCTGTCTCCCGACGGCGAGGAAGGGCCCTTCCTCGATTATGGCGTTGGTGACCCCACGCCCCGTAGTTCTCAAACAGGTTCGCCGCCAAACCGGAGTCCAGCGGAGAGGCGGGCCGTATAGAGGATTTGTTCAGGGAACGCAACCGGGTGTCGGAACGCGGCGCGCTCGAACGTCTTCAAGGCGGTGAACCCCGAGAAGGAGCCTTCCGATGCTTGGCCAGTTCGACGCCTCCCCCACTCTGCCCGTCAAGGATCTGGCGCGAGCCAGGCGCTTCTACGAGGACGTTCTGGGCCTTCCGCCCGCGGGCGATTCCGAGATGGGCGTCCAGGCCTATCGCGCTGGCGGCGTGAGCCTGACCGTCTACGAGTCCGCGTTCGCAGGAACCAACCAGGGCACAGCCGTCACCTGGCCCGTCGGCGGGCGCTTCGACGCCGTCGTCGCCGCCCTGCGGGACAAGGGCGTGGCCTTCGAGACCTACGACATGCCGGGGATCGAGGTGGAAGACGGGGTGCACCATGCCGGCGACATGAAGCTCGTGTGGTTCAAGGACCCGGACGGCAACATCCATCACGTGGGGAGTTTTTGAAGCTCCCTTTAGCTCGTCATCCCGGCGGAGGCGCGCCGCAGACCCGGGACCCAGCGGTCAACGCACGGCGACCAAGGTCGCCGCCTTCGCCGCCGCCACCCCCGTCGCGAAACAGGCCTGCAGCAGATAGCCGCCGGTGGGCGCCTCCCAGTCCAGCATCTCGCCGGCCAGGAAGACGTCGGGCCGCGCTTTCAGGGCCAGGCCGTCCAGGCTGTCGAAGACCACACCGCCGGCCGCAGAGATCGCCCGGTCCAGCGGACGGGCGGCGGTCAGCCGGATCGGCGCGGCCTTGATGGCGGCGGCCAGCGCCGCCGGCTGGCTCGGCAGGTCCAGGCCGTGGGCTTCGCGCAGCAGGTTCACCTCGACCGGCGACAGCTTCAGCGCCTTGCGCAGGTGGTTGGCCAGCGACTGGCCGCCGCGCGCGCCCGACAAGCGCCGCTCCAGGGTCTCGGCCGGGAGGTCGGGCCGCAGGTCGATGGTCAGCACGGCCGCGCCGTCGCGGGCGATCGCCGCGCGCGGCGCCGCCCCCAGGGCGTAGACCGCCCCGCCTTCGAGCCCGTAGCCGGCGACCATGGCGTCGCCGCGGGCCTGGCGGCCGTCGCAGGTCAGGCGGACGTTCTTCAGCGGCTCGCCGGCGAAGCGGTCGCGGAAGATCTCGCTCCACGAAACCTCGAAGCCGCAGTTGGCCGCCTGGAACGGCGCGACGCCCGCGCCCTGCCCTTCCAGCAGGCCCGTCCAGGCCGCGTCGGAGCCGAGCTTGGGCCAGCTGGCGCCGCCCATGGCCAGGATCGTCGCGCGCGGCCGCCAGGTCTCGCGGCCGCCCGGGCCGTCGATCAGCAGCGCGCCGTCGTCGTCCCAGCCCGCAAAGGCCGAGCGCGTGCGCAAGCTCACACCCAGCGCCTCCAGCCGCGCCAGCCAGGCGCGCAACAGCGGCGAGGCCTTCATGACCTTGGGAAACACCCGCCCGCTGGCGCCGACGAAGGTCTCCTGCCCCAGGGCCTCGGCCCAGGCGATAAGGTCGGCCGGCGTGAAGGCCTCCAGCATCGGCCGCAGCGTCGCCTCGCGATCGCCGTAGCGGCCGGCGAAGCGTTCGAAGTCTTCCGAGTGGGTCAGGTTCAGGCCGCCGCGGCCGGCCATCAGGAACTTGCGGCCGAAAGTCGGCAGCTTCTCGAACACCACGACCGAGCGACCGGCCTGCGCCAGACGCTGGGCGGCGATCAGCCCCGCGGGCCCGCCGCCGACCACGGCGACGTCGATGGTGCTGGAAACGTCAGAAGTCACGCGGCCTCGATGTCCGTCAGAGCAAAGTCGTCGCCCTTGTAGAGCAGCGGAACGCCATGCGCCTTGGCGCAGGCATAGGAAAAGCAGTCGCCCATGTTCAGCTTGGCGGGATGAACACCCTTGCCGAAGCGGGCATGGGCATCGAGGGCCAAGGCCTGCTCGGCTTCAGCGATAGGAACCGGGCGTGCATCAAACGTCGACTGCAGGTCGCCGAGCCTCCCGGCGGCCTCGATCTGACCGAGGGTGGTCGCGCGAGAAACCGCCCGAACGGTCTCCCACCCCGCGATGGCCGATGTCAGCACGGCGGGCGCGTCCGCCAACTTGGTCCTGAAGGCTTCCACCTCGGGCTCCTCCAGGAGCATGGCCGTCCAGGCCGAAGCGTCGACAAACATCAGTCGTCGTTGAGACTGTCGAAGAACGCCTTGTCCGCCTTCAGACCCGTCCGGGGTTGGCCGGCGACCTCGGCGCATATGGCGCGCGCCTTGGCCAGCTTCTCTTCGCGCATCTTCTCTCGCGCAGCCAGCGCTTCGCCGGCGGCGAGCTTCACCGCCTCGGTGATGCCCACATGAGCCTTCTCGGCCAATTGGCGAACCAGGGCGTCGGTTTCGGGATCGCGGATGTGGAAGGCCATGGATCTTCTCCGTCTAGACGGAAGATAACATCGGCTAGCCAGAGCGCCAAACACCCGCCCAAACGCAAGACGGGCGCTGGATCGCTCCAGCGCCCGCCCGCGAAGTCAGTTCGCTTCGGATCAGCCGATTAGGCGGTGATCGAGGCGATGTCGACCTTGAAGCCCGGACCCATGGTCGAGGACAGGCCGACGCGCTTGACGAACACGCCCTTGGCGCCCGAGGGCTTGGACTTGTTCAGGGCGTCGATCAGGGCCTTGACGTTGATCAGCAGGGCTTCGTCGGTGAACGAGGCCTTGCCGATGCCGGCGTGGACGATACCAGCCTTCTCGACACGGAACTCGACGGCGCCGCCCTTGGCGTCCTTAACGGCTTGGCCGACGTTCGGGGTCACGGTGCCGACCTTCGGGTTCGGCATCAGGCCGCGCGGGCCCAGCACCTTACCGAGACGACCGACCAGGGCCATCATGTCCGGGGTGGCGATGACGCGGTCGAAGTCCATGAAGCCGTTCTGGATCTTTTCGACCAGGTCCTCGGCGCCGACCACTTCGGCGCCGGCGGCGGTGGCTTCGGCGGCCTTGGCGTCCTTGGCGAAGACGGCGACGCGAACGTCACGGCCCGTGCCCGACGGCAGCTGAACGACGCCACGGACCTGCTGGTCGGCGTGACGCGGGTCGACGCCCAGGTTCACCGAGATCTCGATGGTCTCGTCGAACTTGGCCTTGGCGTTGGCCTTGACCAGAGCGATGGCGTCGGCGACGGCGTGGGTGGCGTCACGGTCGCCGGTCCAGGCCTTGATGCGCTTGGGTTGCGTAGCCATTGGATTAGGCCTCCACGATCTTCAGGCCCATGGCCTTGGCGGAGCCTTCGATGATCTTGGCCGCGGCCTCGATGTCGTTGGCGTTCAGGTCCTTCATCTTCTTTTCGGCGATTTCGCGCAGCTGCGTGCGCGTCACTTCGCCGACGGTCTCACGACCGGTCAGCTTCGCACCCGACTTCAGGCCGGTGATCTGCTTCAGGTAGTGGGTCGCCGGGGGCGTCTTGGTGATGAAGGTGAACGACTTGTCTTGGTAGACAGTGATCACGGTCGGCAGGGGGGTGCCCTTTTCGACGTTCTCGGTGCGCGCGTTGAACTCCTTACAGAAGCCCATGATGTTGACGCCGCGCTGACCCAGAGCCGGGCCGATGGGGGGCGAAGGCGTGGCCGAGCCAGCCTTCACCTGGAGCTTGATGTAGCCCAGGATCTTCTTAGCCATAGTGTCCTCTCGTGAGGGCCGAAGCCCTCGCTGGTGAGCCGTGGTGCGGGCTTGGCGGCCCTTCCACGGATTTGGGTTCGCCAAAACGGCGAACACGCCTCGGAACCAGGTCCCGAAGCGAGGTCGCGGCGTTTAGCAGGAGAGCGGCGGAGAGTCAAAGACCCCCTCGCCCGCCCGGCCCGCAAACAAGCAAAAACCCCGCGCCGTCGCCGGCGCGGGGTTTTCGAAAGCTTCGGTGCGGAAAGGCCGCTTAGGCGATCTTTTCGACCTGGCTGTATTCCAGCTCGACCGGGGTCGCGCGGCCGAAGATCGAGACGGTGACCCGCAGGCGGGCCTTTTCCTCGTCGACCTGCTCGACCGAGCCGTTGAAGCTGGCGAACGGGCCGTCGATGACGCGGACGTTCTCGCCGACTTCGTACAGCACGACGGTCTTGGGCTTCTCGACGCCCTCTTCGATCGCGCCGACGATGCGCTGGACTTCCTTTTCGGAGACCGGGGTCGGCTTGGAGCCGCTGCCCAGGAAGCCCGTCACCTTCGGGGTGTTCTTGATCAGGTGGTAGGCCTCGTCCGAGAGGTTCATCTTCACCAGGACGTAGCCCGGGAAGAACTTGCGCTCGGCGTTGACCTTGCGGCCGCGGCGGATCTCGACGACGTCCTCAGTGGGCACCAGGATCTCGGAGAAGCTGTCTTCCAGGCCCTGGGCCTTGGCTTGCTCACGGATGCTCTCGGCCACCTTCTTCTCGAAGTTCGAGTAGGCGTGGACGATGTACCACTTGTGGTTCGGGTTGGTCGCGGTTTCGGTGCTCATGGTCTTTATATGTCTTATCCGGCCGCGAACTTCAGCAGCAGATTGGCCAGCGTACCCAGAATCCAGTCGACGCCGAAGAAGAACACCGAGGCGACGATCACCATGATGAAGACCATCACCGAGGTGATCCACGTCTCCTTGCGGGTGGTCCAGGTGATCTTGCGGGCCTCGGCGCGGACTTCGCGGAAGAACTGCACCGGGTTGAAGGGCTTCTTGGGGGCGGCGGCAGCCGCGGAAGGAGCCTGACCGGCAGGGGCCAGCGCCGCGGCCGTACGGGCGGCGCGGTTCTTGATCGCTGACGGGCTGGATCCCGGTTTCCTGGCCATGGTTTCAGAGGCTCGCGTATCTGACAGGCCGGGCCGAACGCCGGACCGGCCGATGACATATAGTGGCAGGAGTGGAGGGACTCGAACCCCCGGCCCTCGGTTTTGGAGACCGATGCTCTACCAGCTGAGCTACACTCCTGCAGAACTCCGGTCCCGATAGAGAGGACCGCAGCCTTGGCGACGGTCGAGGCCGGAGGGCCGCGAGCGGCGCCGCCGACGCTTCCCAGCGCCAGAGCGGCGTCGTGTAGCAGGGTCGTTTGCGCCCGGCAAGCGGATCAGGACGCGTTCGACACGCGTTGTTGCCTAAGTCGCGGACCAAACGGCGCCTTTTCACAGGTTTCTTGGTCCGCAACGCGCCCGAACGCTTCAGGAAAGGCTCAGGAATGGCCGCGAACACAGGCGTGCGCCCCTCCAATCGAGAGGTCGAGCACGAGAATCAACGGACGAATCCCTCCGCCGACGGCAAGCCGCCGCGTCCCGCCACCGAACCGGTCGGCGGTGAAGACAGCGTCGACACGCCCAAGACCCGCACAGACCCCGGCTCCGGCGAAGGCTGAAGCGCAGCCTTCACCGGAGCTCTAGAGCCGTGCGAAGCGATCAGGCGGCGCTAGCCGTCCTTCTTCTCTTCGGCGCCGGTCGAGGCGCTCGGCGTCGCCGCCGCGCACTGGACGTTCAGGTACGACCATTTCACGTCCGTGAGCTCACGGCCGCATTCGGTGTTCTTGCCTTGGTCGCGACCCCGCAGCGAGACGCCGACCCCCTTGGCGGGGTCCGGAGCCGGGCTGGCGCTGGAGACGTCGTAATAGCCGCCGTTGGGGCCGCGCACGACGAGGCACTTGGTGTTCTCGACCGGCCGCACGCAGCCGCTCGCCGTCACCGACTTGCCTTCCAGGGTCACTTGTTGGGCCTTGGCGGACTTGGATTGGGCGCCGCCTTCACAACCCGCTACGCCTAACGCTAACAGACTGGCCGCCGCGGCGGCCATGACGAACCTCACCCGCATACGTTCCTCCGTATCGTTGGCTTCGCGAACGAAGCAAAAGGAAGTCTGCGCCCCGTTGGGGTGGTCGGCAATCACATTTTTGACACAGTCAGAAAAAGCGAACGGCGATATTTTGGACCGCTCGTAGAATTTTTTCTCACAGCGGGTTCAGAGAGCAAAAGTTGACATCCGCTCTCAACTTCTCACATGACACCCGTGTCGCCTTCAGGGCCGGAGCGACGCCCGACTTTTCTTGCGTGCGCTGCGCGCGAACAGGATCGAAAACCGAAGACATGACGGCCGAGACCGCCACCGCCGCCGCCCCTGCTCCCGCCAAGGAGTCCCCGCACAACCTCGAGACCGTTCTCTGGGTCAAGCACTGGACCGACCGGCTGTTCAGCTTCGCCATCACCCGTCCGGCCAGCTTCCGCTTCCGCTCGGGCGAGTTCGTGATGATCGGCCTGCCCGCCCGCGAGGAACTGGGCGAGAAGAAGCCGATCCTGCGCGCCTATTCGATCGGCTCGCCCTCGTTCGCCGAGGAACTCGAGTTCTTCTCGATCAAGGTGCCCGACGGCCCGCTGACCTCGCGCCTGCAGCAGATCAAGGCCGGCGACCAGGTCCTGCTCGGCAAGAAGCCGACCGGCACCCTGGTGCTGGACGCGGTCAAGCCGGGCAAGCGCCTGTTCCTGTTCGGCACCGGCACGGGCCTGGCCCCGTGGCTGTCGGTCGCCCGCGACCCCGACGCCTACAGCCGCTTCGAGAAGGTGATCGTCGCCCACGGCGTGCGCGAAGTGCAGGAACTGGCCTATCGCGACCTCTTCACCAGCGAGATCCACGACGACCCGCTGGTCGGCGACGAGGCCAAAGCCCAGCTGGTCTACTATCCCACCGTCACCCGCGAGCCGTTCGAGCGCCAGGGCCGCTTCACCGACCTGATCGAGAGCGGCAAGCTGTTCACCGACCTCGGCTTGGAAGGCGGCAAGTTCGATCCCGAGCACGACCGCGCCATGCTGTGCGGCTCGATGGCCATGATCAAGGACACCGCCGCCCTGCTGGAGGCCCACGGCCTGGTCGAAGGCTCCAACGCCGAGCCCGGCGACTTCGTCATCGAGCGCGCCTTCGTCGGCTGATCCGGCGAGCATCGCACCGAATTGAAAAGGCCAGCCGTCAGGCTGGCCTTTTTGCTGCGCGCTCCAGGGCGGCGCTCGGGTCGAACAGCTTGTTCACCGAGCTCCCCCCTCGCGGGGATTAGGCGGACTTGGGTTCCCGGCTCGAACGTCCAGACCGCGCCGGTGTCGGTGTTGGACAGGATCAGCAGGCGGCGGATCTCAGGGACGAGGCCGCTCGGCCGAATGCACCGCCAGCACGCGCAGGCCGTCCTCGGCCAGGTAGGCGCCGACGGCGTCGACGCGGCAGACCCTGCAGCTCTTCTTGTCGATGACCGCGCCTGGCGTATGGGCCACGGCCCCCGCCGGCGCCGCCTGCCCCACATAGACCGATGAGCCCAGGTCCAGCACCTGGAACGGCAGGGCCGTCGAGTAGCCACCGGCCTGGCGCGTCACGGCGTGCTTGAAGCTCTGGACGTAGTCGCAGGGCTGCTGGCTTTGCGGGCCGATGCAGCCCGGCGACGAGAACGCCGAGGCGCTCAGCGCGGCCAGCCCCGCCAGGACGAGGGCCAGGCCGTAGAACCCGAGCGGGGCTGGCCTTATCGGGGACGGCGCGACCATGCCTGGACCGTGCCGTGGGATGGGCCGCCTCGCAACGACTTTTCCGCGAGGCAGCGCCCGCCCTCACCGCTTGCGGGTGTTGGGCAGGAAGGCGGCCAGCAGGCCCAGCGCCGGCAGAACCGCGCACAGCTTGTAGACGGTCTCCACGCCCTTCCAGTCGGCCAGTTCGCCCAGCACCGCGGCCCCAAGCCCCCCCATGCCGAACGAGAACCCGAAGAACAGGCCCGAGATCATGCCGATCCGGCCCGGCGCCAGTTCCTGGGCCAGCACCACGATGGCCGGGAAGGCCGAGGCCAGCAGCAGGCCGATGATCACCACCAGCGGTCCGGTCCAGAACAGGCTGGCATAGGGCAGCAGCAGGGTGAACGGCAGCACGCCCAGGATCGAGATCCAGATCACCGCCTTGCGGCCGAAGCGGTCGCCCACCGGTCCGCCGGCGATCGTGCCCAGCGCCACCGCCGCCAGGAAGGCGAAGAGATGCATCTGGGCGTTCTCGACCGTCAGGTGGAAGCGCTCGATCAGGTAGAAGGTGAAGTAGCTGGTCAGGCTGGCCATGTAGACGTACTTCGAGAAGATCAGCACCAGCAGGATGGCGATGCCCTTGCCGGCCGCGCCCTTGGGCAGGTCGATCGCGATCTTGCGGCCGCCGCCGGCCGCCAGGCGCGCCGCGCCGTGGTGGCGGGCCCAGACGGCGACGTTCCACAGCACCGCCCCCGCCAGCAGGGCCAGCAGCGCGAACAGGGCCAGGCTCGACTGGCCCCAGCGCACGACGACCAGCGCCGCCGCCAGCGGCCCCAGCGCCTGGCCGGCGTTGCCGCCCACCTGGAACAGCGACTGGGCCAGGCCCGGCCGTCCACCCGCCGCCATTCGCGCCACCCGCGAAGACTCAGGGTGGAACACCGACGAGCCGACGCCCAGCAGGCACGCGCCCAGCAGAACCAGGCTATAGACGTGCGCCACCGACAGCACCGCCAGGCCCGCCAGCGAGAACAGCGTCCCGCCCGGCAGCACCCACGGATTGGAGCGGCGGTCGGCATAGAGCCCCACCAGCGGCTGCAGGATCGAGGCGGTGATCTGGTAGGCCAGGGTGACCAGGCCGATCTCGCCGAAGCTCAAATGCAGGTCGGTCTTCAGGTTCGGATAGATGGCCGGCAACAGCGACTGCATCATGTCGTTGAGCAGGTGGCAGCCGCTGATCGCCAGGATCACGCCGAACACCGTGGTCTGCGCCTGGTCATGGGACGGGTCGGCGGCGGGGGATCGGATCGCGGTGTCGGTCATCGGGCTCTTCCAGTGAAGGTGCGACCGCGATAGGACCTGAAACAGCGTCCCGCATTCCGCATCGGGACTTTCACCTTCGCGAGTGGGACAGATGGCCAAGCCCTGGGTGCATCCCGCCGACTACGACGCCACGCCCCGTCCGGTGGTCGCCACCGGCAACGAGTACCCGCCCTCGTTCGAGCTCGACTGGCACCAGCACGGGCGTGGCCAGCTGCTCTACGCCGCAGCCGGGGTGGCGGTGGTCTCCACCCCGCACGGCGCGTGGATCGCCCCGCCCGAGCGCGCCGTCTGGACCCCGGCGGGCGTGCCGCACTCGGTGCGCATGGTCGGCGCGGTCAGCACCCGCAGCGTGCTGCTCGACGAGCGGGCCTCGGCCGCGCTGGGCGACGCCGGGCGGGTGATCGGCGTCTCGCCGCTGGTGCGCCATCTGCTGATCGCCGCCTGCGACATCCCCGTCGACTATGACGAGACCGGCCGCGACGGCCTGGTCATGGACCTGCTGCTGGCCGAACTGGCCCGCGCGCCGGTGATCCCGCTGGCCGTGCCCTTCCCCGCCGCGCCGGCCCTGGCCCGCCGCTGCCACGCCTTTCTCGAGCGCCCGACCCCGCACGAGACCATCGACGACTGGTGCGGCGAGCTGGGCCTTGGCCGACGAGCCTTCACCCGCGCCTTCCGCCGCGAGACCGGCATGAGCTTCGGCGCCTGGCGACAACAGGCCTGCCTGCTGGCCGCCCTGCCCCGCCTGGCGGCCGGCGAGCCGGTGACGACCATCGCCCTCGACCTCGGCTACGACAGCCCGGCGGCCTTCTCGACCATGTTCAAGCGCCTGCTGGGCATTCCGCCAAACCGGTACAAGCCGGGCGGAGCCGGCGCAGGTTTCGATTGACCCGCGCCGCCCCCTGACGGAGACCTCCGGTCCGTGAGCCAAGCCCTGAAGAACCTGACCGTCGAGGACGCCCGCGGCCGGATGCTGGACGGCGCCGCGCGCCTGGGCGTCGAGGCCGTCGCCCTGCCGGAAGCCGTCGGCCGCGTGCTGGCCGAGGATCTCGTCGCTGGCCGCCATCAGCCGCCCTTCGACGCCTCGGCCATGGACGGCTGGGCGATCCGGCGAGCCGACTACGGGGTGCTCGAAGCCTTCAAGATCGCCGGCGAAAGCGCCGCGGGCCGCGCCTACCCCGAGGCCGTGCAGGCGGGACAGGCCGTGCGGATCTTCACCGGCGCCCCGGTTCCCGCCGGCGCCGACCTCGTGGTCATCCAGGAAGAGGCGACCCGCGACGGCGACCACGTGACCTTCACGGCGGGCGATGCGCCCAAGGCCAACATCCGGCCCGCCGGCGGCGACTTCCGGTCTGGCGACCGCCTGCTGGAAGCGGGCGTGCGCATCGATCCCTGGCGACTGTCGCTGGCCGCCGCCGCCGGACTGGCCGACCTGCCCGTCGTCCGCCGGCCCAAGGTGGCGATCCTGGCCACCGGCGATGAACTGGTCCCGCCCGGCGGCTCGCCCCTGCCCGACCAGATCTTCGAGTCCGGCTCGTTCAGCCTGGCGGCCCTGATCCAGGCCTGGGGCGGACAGGCGATCAAGCTGGCCCCCGCCGCCGACTCCGTCGAGGCCATCGCCGCCGCCGTGGCCGATGCGGCCGTCGACCTGGTGGTGACCATCGGCGGCGCCTCGGTGGGCGACTACGACCTGGTCAAGCCGGCCATGAGCCGGCTGGGCCTTGACCTTCGCGTCCAGACCATCGCCGTGCGCCCGGGCAAGCCCACCTGGTTCGGCCATCTCGAAGACGGCCGCCGCGTGCTGGGCCTGCCGGGCAATCCGGCCTCGGCCCTGGTCTGCGCCGAGCTTTTCCTGCGTCCGCTGCTGGCGGCCCTGTCGGGCGCCGATCCGGCCCTGCCGTTCGGGGCGGCGCGCCTGTCGTCCCCCCTGCCCGCCAACGGCCCGCGCGAGCACTGGATGCGCGCGGCCCGCGCCGTCGACGCCGAGGGCCGGCTGCTGGTCACGCCCTTCCCCGACCAGGATTCCTCGCTGATCGGCGTCTTTTCCCGGGCCGACGCCCTGGTCATGCGCCCCGCCGGCGCGCCGCCCGCCCAGGCCGGCGACCTGGTCGTGACCTTGCCGCTGGCGCGCACCTGAATCGGCGACGACGGGCGAGGAGCGTGCTAATCCGCGAAAGTTGAACGGAGTTCGAGCGTCCATGGGTCGCGCCGGCAAGATCGCAGCGCATGTTTTCCTGGCCTTCCTGGCTCTGCTGATCGGGCAGGTCCTGGCCGTGGGCCTCGACGCCGACCGGCCCGGCCTGCTGGCCCACGCCGGCCTCTACGCCCTGTCGGCCTTCCTGGTGGAGCTGCTGTTCCGGCTGGAGCGCGCGCCCTGGCGGTTCGTGGCGGCCGCCGATCACCTGCGCATCGCCCGCTCGGCGGCGCTGACGGCCCTGACCTTCTCGCTGCTGGCCTTCCTGATCCTGCCCGACCTCGACGGCGGCCTGCGCACCATCCTGGCGGCCCTGGTCGTGCAGATCGGCCTGCTGGCCGCCCTGCGCGTCGGCCGCCGCGCCCTGCACGAGGGCGTGCTGGCCGAGGCCCTGCTGCGTCTGCGCCCCGCCCCCGCCCACCCGGCCCTGCCGCGCCTGCTGATCATCGGCACGGCGGCCGAGGCCGAGACCTTCCTGCGCGCCCCCGGCCTGGCCGAGCGCTACGCCGTGGTCGGCCTTCTGACCCCCGAGCCCCGCGAGACCGGCGACGAGATCCGCGGCGTCTGCGTGCTGGGCGCCATCGACCGCTTCGACGCCGTCATGCGCCAGCTCAGCGACGGCGGCCTGTCGCCGGCCGCCGTGCTGTTCCTGGCCGAGGCCCCGCTGGGCGCCTTCGGAGCCGAGCGCCTGGGCCGCCTGAAGAGCGAGGGCGTGCGCCTGCTGCGTCGCCCCGGCCTGGTCGAGATGGGCGAGGGCCCCACCGCCGCGGCCCTGCGCGAGATCAGCCTCGAGGAACTGCTCAGCCGCGCCCCCGTGCGCCTCGACCCCGCCCCGGTCCGGGCCCTGGTCAGCGGCCGCCGCGTGCTGGTCACCGGAGCCGGCGGCAGCATCGGCTCGGAGCTGTGCCGCCAGATCGCCGCCAGCGGCGCGGCCCACCTGACGATGGTCGACGCCTCGGAGGCCAACCTCTTCCTGATCGACCGCGAGATCGCCGAGGCCTGGCCGGCCCTGCCGCGCCGCGAGGCCCTGTGCGACGTGCGCGACGAGGGCCGCGTCTCGCGCCTGCTGGCCGCCGAGCAGCCCGACATCGTCTTCCACGCCGCCGCCCTCAAGCACGTGCCGATGGTCGAGAGCCACCCCTGCGAGGGCGTGCGCACCAACGTTCTGGGCACCCGCAACGTCGCCCTCGCCGCCAAGGCGGCCGGCGCCTCGCACTTCGCCCTGATCTCGACCGACAAGGCCGTGGCCCCCTCCAGCGTCATGGGCGCCACCAAGCGCGTGGCCGAAGCCATCGCCCGCCAGTTCGGCGGCGGCGGCAAGATGCGGGTCGGCGTGGTGCGCTTCGGCAACGTGCTGGGCTCGGCCGGCTCGGTCGTGCCGGTGTTCCGCCACCAGATCGCCCGCGGCGGCCCGGTCACCCTGACCGACGCCAATGTCGAGCGCTACTTCATGACCATCCCCGAGGCGGTGTCGCTGGTGCTGCGCGCCGTGGCCCAGTCGGCCGCCGACGCCGCCCCGCCGGCCGGCGTGCTGACCCTGGAGATGGGCGAGCCGGTGAAGATCATCGATCTGGCCCGCCGGATGATCGAGCTGCAGGGCCTGGTTCCCGGCAAGGACATCGAGATCCGCATCACCGGCCTGCGTCCCGGCGAGAAGCTCACCGAGGAACTGGTCGACGTCAACGAGACCGCCGCGCCCAAGTCGGCCGGCGTGATCGAGGCCACCGCCGTCGCCCCCGCCCCGCGCATCGACGAGGCGACCCTGGCCGCCCTCGAAACCGCCGCCCTGGCCGGCGACGAGTTCGGCGTCCGCACCCAGCTGTTCGCGCTGGTCGAGCGCCTGCGCTCGACGACGGCCGAGACGACGCGGGCGTAAATCCTCCCCCCCCTTGCGGGAGAAGGTGGCGGCGTAGCCGACGGATGAGGGGTCGAAAGGCCCTTTCGCGACATTCTGAGAGACCCCTCACCCGACCCCGCTTCGCGAGGCCCCCCTCTCCCGCAAGGGGAGAGGGAAGAACTAGTGGAAATCCCGGCTCCTCAGCAGCCGCCCCGACACCTTCTGGCGCACGCGCGGCGCGGGCGCGTCGGGCTCGTCCCGCAGGCTCGACAGCTGGGCCGACAGGTCGGTGAAGCCCTCGGCGACGATGTGGATCACGCCCTCGGCCGCCTGCACCCGGCCGTGCACCACCAGGAACGAGGCGGTCATCACCACGTTGCGGTCGGCCTCGAAGCGGTCCTTCCAGACCACCGCGTTGGCCACCCCCGTCTCGTCCTCCAGGGTGACGAACACCACGCCCTTGGCCGTGCCCGGCCGCTGGCGGATCAGCACGAGCCCGCCGACCGACACCTTCTGGCCGTTCCTGAACCTCGGGAGCTGGTCGGCGGTGACCGCGCCCATCTTCTCCAGCATCGGCCGGTAGAAGCCGCACGGGTGGGCCTTCAGGGAGAGGCTGGTGGTGCGATAGTCCTCGGCCACCTCCTGGGGCGCGGCCATCGCCGGCAGGGCGACCCTGTCCTCGAACAGCGGCAGGCCGGCCAGCAGCGGCGCCTGCACCGGCGCCCTGTGCTCGCCCTTCAGTCCCTTCACCGCCCACAGGGCGTCGCGCCGCGCAAGACCGGTCGAGGCGAAGGCGTCGGCCTCGGCCAGCAGTTCCAGCGCCCGCTGGGGCACCCCGCCCTGGGCGAACTCGGCCGGCGCGCGCGCGCCTTCGTCGCGCGCCTTCACCAGGGCTTTGACGTCGGCCTCCTTCAAGCCCTTGATCTGGCGCAGGCCAAGACGCAGCGCCTTCCAGCGCGGGCGGGTCTCCTCGCAGGAGATCTTGCGGGGATCCCGGCGCCTCTCCCCGCCTGACGCGAGGGGCGACCTGACCTCCAGCGTGCAGTCCCAGTCGCTGGCCATCACGTCGGGCGGCCGCACCTCCACCCCGTGCTCGCGCGCGTCGCGCACCAGCTGGGACGGCTGGTAGAAACCCATCGGCTGGGAGTTGATCAGGGCCGCGCAGAACACGTCCGGCCAGGCCCATTTGATCCAGGCCGAGACATAGACCAGCTTGGCGAAGCTGGCCGCGTGGCTTTCAGGAAAGCCGTAGTGGCCAAAGCCCTCGATCTGCTTGAAGCAGCGCTCGGCGAAGTCGCGCTGGTAGCCGCGCCGGACCATGCCCTCGACGAACTTCACCCGATACTCGGCCGGCGTGCCCAGGTTGCGGAAAGTGGCCATGGCCTTGCGCAGGCCGTCGGCCTCGTCGGGCGTGAACTTGGCCGCCTCGATGGCCAGGCTCATGGCCTGCTCCTGGAACAGCGGCACGCCGTAGGTGTTGCCGAGGATCTCCTGCAGTTCGTTCTCCGGCCCGTGCTCGGGAGCGGGTTTGGGCCAGTCCACAGGCTCGATCCCGTTCCGGCGCTTCAGGTAGGGATGCACCATGTCGCCCTGGATGGGGCCGGGCCGCACGATCGCCACCTCGATGACCAGGTCGTAGAAGCGCCGGGGCCTAAGGCGCGGCAGCATCGACATCTGCGCCCGGCTCTCCACCTGGAACACCCCGATGCTGTCGGCCACGCACAGCATGTCGTAGACGCCCGCCACCTCGGCCGGCACGTCGGCCAGGTCGACGATGGCCTCGCCGTGATCGGCGCGCAGCATGCCGAAGGCCCGCTGGATCGCGGTCAGCATGCCCAGCGCCAGCACGTCGACCTTCATCAAGCCCAGGCTGTCGATGTCGTCCTTGTCCCATTCGATGAAGGTGCGGTCCTTCATGGCGGCGTTGCCGATCGGCACGGTCTCGTCTAGCCGCCGCTTGGTCAGCACGAAGCCGCCGACGTGCTGCGACAGGTGGCGGGGAAAGCCCATCAGCTCGGTGGCCAGGGCCACGGCGCGGGCGATCTCGGGGGCCTTGGGGTCCAGGCCCGCATTGCGCAGGTGCTCCTCGGGCAGGCCGTCGCCCCAGCTGCCCCAGACCGTGCCGGCCAGCAGACTGGTGACGTCCTCGGTCAGGCCCAGGGCCTTGCCGACGTCGCGGATGGCGCTGCGCGGGCGGTAATGGATCACCGTGCCGCAGATGGCCGCATATTCCCGGCCATAGCGCTCATAGACGTACTGCATCACCTCCTCGCGCCGCTCGTGCTCGAAGTCGACGTCGATGTCGGGCGGCTCGCCGCGGTTTTCGGAGATGAAGCGGGTGAACAGCAGGCGGTGCCTGGTGGGATCGATGGCGGTGACGCCCAGGCAGTAGCAGACCGAGGAATTGGCCGCCGATCCCCGCCCCTGGCACAGGATGCCCTGCCCCCGCGCCCAGCCGACGATGTCGTGCACGGTGATGAAGTAGTTGGGGTAGTCCATCTTGGCGATCAGCCGCAGCTCTTCCTTCAGCTGCGCGGCCACCTTCTCGGGCACGCCGTCCGGATAGCGCCAGGCCGCCCCCTGCCAGGTCAGGTCGGTCAGGTGCTGCATCGAGGTCTTGCCCGGCGGCACGGGCTCGTCGGGATACTCCTCGTGCAGGTCGGAAAGATCGAAGCCGATGCGAGCGACGATCTCGACGGTGCGCGCGATGGCCCTCGGCCAGCGCTCGAAGAGACGCGCCATCTCGGCCGGGGCCTTGATGTGGCGCTCGGCGTTGGCCTCCAGCCGGAAGCCGGCTTCCTGGATCGTGCAATGCTCGCGCACGCAGGTGATCACGTCCTGTAGCGGCCGCCGCTCGGGGCCGTGATAGAGCACGTCGTTGGTGGCTGCCATCGGCGCGCCCGCGCCCTGGCCCAGGGCGTCCAGGCGGGCCAGGCGCTTGAGGTCGCGGGCGGCGTAGGCGCGGCTGGCGGCCAGCCACACCCGACCCTTCAGCGCCCCGGCGATACGGTGAAGGTCGGCCTCGAAGGCCGCGTCCAGCGTCTCGGGCGGCACGACCAGGACCAGCTGCCCCTCGGCGTGCGCCGCGAAGTCATCCCACGACAGGATGCACTCGCCCTTGCCCGCCCGCCGCTGGCCCAGCGTCAAAAGCCGGGTCAGCCGCGCGAAGGCCTCGCGGTCGGAGGGATAGCATAGCAGGCTGGGCGTGCCGTCGGCGAAGTCGAGGCGACAGCCGGCCAGGGCCCGCACCTTGAGCGTCTTGGCCGCCGTCCAGGCGCGCACCACCCCCGCCAGGCTGTTGCGGTCGACCACGCCCACGGCGGAAAGACCCAGGGCCTCGGCGGTCAGCATCAACTCCTCGGCGCGCGAGGCCCCGTGCAGGAACGAGAAGTTGGTGGTGGTTTGGAGCTCGGCATAGGCAGGGGTCATGGGATCCTCCCCCTGTGGGGGAGGTGTCCGCGAAGCGGACGGAGGGGGGAGCAGTTGATGAGCGTCGGCCGCCGCGGAAGCTGAAAACGCCCCCCCTCCGGCCCTCTGGGCCACCTCCCCCAGAGGGGGAGGATCTTTCTAGCGCCCACGTCTACAGACCCTCCCCCTGAAGGGGGAGGTGGCCCGGAGGGCCGGAGGGGGAAGAGACTGCTGAAATCGGCGCGCGCAAGACCCCGAGGAATGACTTCCCCCTCCGTCGGCTTCGCCGACACCTCCCCCTTCAGGGGGAGGATCTTTGGCCCCTCAACCAAACAGGCCATGCAGCCACCATTTCGGCGGATCGCCGTCCCCATAGAGCCCCTGGCGGTAGATCCAGAACCGGCCGCCGGCCTCGTCCTCCACCCGGTAATAGTCGCGGATCCTGCCCGGACCCGCGGCGTCGAAATCGCCGCGCCACCATTCCTGGCCGATGCGCTCGGGGCCTTCGGCCGCCTGGACGCGATGATGTCGCCCCCGCCAGGTGAAGCGCAGCGGCGGGTCGTCGGGCAGCTTGGCCATCACCTCGATCGGCTCGGGGCGTTTGAGCAGGCGCGTCGGGCGCGGCAGGTCGGGGCTCCACGGCCGAGCGGCCGCCGGCGCGGCCAGGGGCGCGGACCGTCCCACCGCCCGCTCGGGCACGTGGCTCTCCACGGGGTCCGGCCGCCAGACCCGCCCCTCGCCCAGGCGGTTGACCAGCCGGTCGACCAGCGGCGCCAGGGCCTCGGCCGCGTCGAGTTCGGCGTCGATCCGCGCCTGCCCCTGCGCCAGGGCCTCCACCGCGAAGGCGTGCACGGTGATCACGTCGATGCCGAAGCCCGGATCGACGACGTCCAGCTTGGGCGCGACCAGCTTGGCCAGGCGCACGGCGTCGCGGCCGGGACGCGCCAGGCCGACGGGCACGGCGAAGGCCTTGCCATCCAGGCGATGATAGACGACCTCGAACCGCTTGGCGCCGCGCCCCTCGCCCTCCAGCCGCTTGCAGATCAGGGCCAGCACGTCGGCGGCGACGCGGGCCAGGTCCTCGGGCGCGCTGACCGGCTCGAAGAAGGCCAGGCGCGCGAACCACGGGCTGGCCGGCCGCCGGAAGGCCAGGGCCTCGCCCGCCGCCCCCAGGGCCTGGTCCAGCCGCTGGGTGAAGGCAAGGCCGAAGCGCTTGGCCATCTGGGCGCGCGGCAGGGCGTAGAGCTGGCCCACCCGATGCAGCCCCAGGCGCGGCAGCTGGGCCTGGGCGGCCTCGTCCAGCCGCAGGGCCGCCACCGGCAGGCGGGCCAGGGCCTCGCGCTGGCCGCCGGGCGGAACCACCGCTCGCCCGGATCCGAAACGGGGCTCTCCATAGCGGGCCAGGGCCCAGGCCGCCCCGGCGGTGTCGGCGATCGCCCCCCGCGCCGGCACGCCCCAGCGCGCAAGGCGCTCCAGAAGGTCGGCCAGCATGGCGTCCTCGCCGCCCCACAGGTGGTCGGTCCCGGTGATGTCGAGCAGCAGGCCGTCCTCGCCGTCGACCGCCACGGCCGGCGAGAACCGCACGCACCAGTCGCAGAGGCTCCCCAGCGCCCGCCGGTCGGCGTCGGGGTCATGGTCGGCGGTGACCAGCTGGGGAACCAGCGCCAGGGCGTCGGCGGCCTTCTGGCCGGCGGAAAGGCCAAGCGCCATGGCCGCGGCGTCGACGGCGGCGAGGCGACGCGTGCCGCGCTCGGAGACCAGCAGGGCGAAGGGGGGGTCTTGCGGCGGTGGAGCGAGCCCCCTCCGGCCCTCCGGGCCACCTCCCCCAGGGGGGGAGGATCCGGTTGGCGCGGCGTAAATGCTCCCCCTCTGGGGGAGCTGTCGCGAAGCGACTGAGGGGGGAGTTCCCGCCGAAGACCCTTCCCCCTCCGACCGCTTCGCGGCCACCTCCCCCTTCTGGGGGAGGGTCTTTTCCTCACCCCGCTCTGCGAAGGCGTTCGGGTGGCGCCGGCGCCAGGTCGTGATCGGCCAGTTCGGACACCACACGGAAAGGATGCGGGCCATGGTCGGCCTCCGAATGTTCCAGGATCCACGCTCCGGGGCGTCCGCCCCGGCAGCGTTCCAGCGCCACGCGCCAGGCGGGCGGGCCCAGCCCCAGCCCATCCGGCGGGGCGCGCCCCCGCGCCGGCCCCACCCGCCAGCGGCTGAAGGCGGCCGAGCCGGTCGCGCCCTTGGCCGGTCCGCCATAGGGCCGGCGGTGCAGCACGACCCCGAAGCCCCCCGCCCGCTCGCAGGCCAGCTGCAGCCGGCGGCCGGCCACCAGGTCGGGGGCCTCGACCTCGCCGATGGCGACGGAAACGCCGGGCGTGGCCAGCGCGTCCTCCAGCACCGACAGGCCCTCGGCCTCGTCGCGCACCCGCACCATCACCAACCGCTCGACCGGAAAGCCCAGGTTCACCAGGCCCGGCGCATAGAGATCCGAGCGCCGCAGCACCCAGACCAC
Source organism: Caulobacter sp. 602-2 (assembly GCF_011043625.1). Lineage (GTDB taxonomy): Bacteria > Pseudomonadota > Alphaproteobacteria > Caulobacterales > Caulobacteraceae > Caulobacter. The sequence continues at coordinate 17,085 of NZ_JAAKGT010000019.1, read as the reverse complement.
GGCGCCCTTTTCGGCTCTCGGCCGGGCCAGCAGCGCCGCGAAGGCCGCCGTCGCCGCCCCGCTCTCGCCCTCCAGCCCCTCGCCGACCACCTCGTGCCAGCCGGCCCTCGGCAGCCCCCCGCCGGGCAGGTGGCTGTCGACGCGCGGATCGCCGAACGGCAGGACCGGAGTCGGAGTCCGAGTCCCCGCCTCGATGGCGGCGATCCGACCTCTCAGGGCCTCGATACGCGCCTCGCGCGAGCCGGGCATGGCGACCTCCGTTCCCATTTTGTTCTGATCCTGATGGGCGCGGGAGTCAAGGTCGCCGAATGCGGCGGGGCGTCGCTGGAAGTCTCCTTGTCACCCCGTCATTCCCGCCCTCGTGGCGGGAAACCCTCTCTCAGCCGCAAGGGCGGATGGGGCGGATCCCCGGCGATCCGCTTGCGCTTCACGTGCGGGCGGACCCAGAGGTTCCCGCCACGAGGGCGAGAATGACGGGAGCTTAAATGGTGGAGAACCGCCCTAGACCCGCTCCACCCGCCGTCCCGCCAGGGCGCTGACCAGCGCCTCGGGCGCGGCGGGCTTGTGCAGCACCGGGCCGTCGTCGAGGCCGGGCTCCTGGTAGCCGGTCAGGTAGACGAAGGGGATGGCCCGCTCGGCCAGGGCTCTGGCCACCGGCGTGACCATGCGGCCGCCAAGGTTCACGTCGAGCACCGCCCGGTCGATCAGGCTGCTCTCGATCAGCTCCAGGGCCTCCTCGACGTCGCCGGCCGGGCCGACCACCTGGGCGCCGGCCAGGGCCAGCACGCGGGCCAGCTCCATGGCCACCAGGGCCTCGTCCTCGACCACCAGCACCCGCTGGTCCTGCAGGCCGCCGTCAGGCAAGGGGCTGGTCGTCGCCGCCGAGCGCTCGCCGCCGCCGGCATGGGGCAGCGCGCCCCTCGAAAGCTCGATACGGCAATGCAGGCCTTCGGCGCGCCAGTCGTGCGAGACCTGCGCGCCCAGCTGCTTGCCGGCGTTCTGGATCAGGGTCGAGCCGAAGCCCCGCCGGGCCGGGGCGATCGCCGGCGGCCCGCCGCTCTCGCGCCAGTCGACGACGAGCCGACCGGCGTCCCAGCTCCAGGCCACCTCCAGCACGCCGCCGGGCGTCGACAGGGCGCCGTACTTGCTGGCGTTGGTGGCCAGCTCGTGCACCACCAGGCCCAGCGACTGGGCCGCCTCGGCGCGGATCAGCACCGGCGGGCCGTCCAGGACGACGCGGCTCTCATGCTCGACGCTGTAAGCCTCGAGCTCCTGCTCCAGCAGCGCCCGCAGCACCGCTCCGGTCCAGCGGGTGGTCGACAGGAGGCTGTGCGAGCGGGCCAGAGAGCCGATGCGGCCGCTGAGGGCGGTGACGTACTGGCGCTTGTCGACGAAGGGCGTCAGCTGGACCAGCGACTGCACGACCGCCAGCACGTTCTTGGCCCGGTGATCGACCTCGCGGATCAGCAGGCGCTCGGTCTCCTCGGCCTGGCGCAGGGCCGCGTCCGCGCGGGCCCGGCCGCTGGCGGCCCAGATCAGTTCGGCCACGTCGCCGACGAAGGCCGCCTCGTCGACGCCCCAGGTGCGCGGCCGCTCCTGGCAGACGAACAGGTAGGAGACCAGCCGCCCGGCCTTGACCAGCGGCACGGCCACGAAGGCGCGGATGTCGAGCGCGACATAGGCCTCCAGGCTGTGGCGGGTGCGCGCGTCCTCGCGGACGTCGTCGATCACCACCTGCACGCCGGCGCGCAGGTCGTCGCTCATCGCCGGGCCGAAGTCGTCGAGCACGAACAGCGGGCCGACCAGGGGCTGTACGCCCTCCCCGCCCCACTCGCCGATGATCTGGGTCGAGACGCCGGCCAGATCGACCTCGGCATAGCCCGCCCGCTGGGCGCCCAGCTGCGCGGCCAGCACGGCGCAGGCCTTGTCGGCGATGGCGGCGACCTCGCTTTCCTCGCGCAGCTGGCGGCCCAGGTCGAGCATCAGGGCCCGTCGCCGCTCGCGCACCAGAAGGCGCGCCAGTTCGGCCTCGGCCCGCTTGCGCGCCGAGATGTCGGTGACCAGCACGTAGTAGCCCAGCACCTCGCCGCCCGGCGCCACGTCGGGCACGTACTTGGCCTCCACATGGCGCAGGCCCGCGGCCTGGTAGGGCACCTCGCCCTCGAAGGTCAGGCTCTGGCCTTCCAGCGCTCCGTCGACATGGTCGCGCACCCGCTCATAGGCGTCCGCGCCCATCACCTCGAGCAGCGAGCGGCCCTCGATATCCTCGCGGCGGACGCCGAACCAGGTCTCGTAGGCGCGATTGACGAAGCGGTAGCGGCGGTCGGCGTCGACATAGCCGATCAGGATCGGCACAGCGTCGGCCATGGTCGCCGAGAAGGTGTCCCGTCGGCCGGCGTGGGAGGGCGAAGGGGCGTCGTCGGTCATGGATTACGGCGCTCGTTTCGCGAAGGAGCGGCAGGCTTGCATGCCCACCTCCCAAGGTGGAGTGAGACAAACGGTCGCGGCCCTGCCCGTCAGTCTTCTCGCCGGAAGGTCACGACCAGCACGTCGCGCCGCGCCTCCTCGCCCGCTCGGAGGGGACGGATCGCGGTCACCCCGTGCAGCACCCGATGGTCGTCGATGAGCACCGCGTCCCCCGGCTCGACCAGGGTGAACGAGCCCAGCGAGGCGCCGTCGGGGGCGAAGATGTCGGTGACGCCGCTGGCCACGTTGCGCCGCTCGACCAGCATGACAATCACCCAGTCGACGCCGTCGCGGTGCGCGCCTTCCGGCGTGGGCAGGCCGGCCTGCCCGTCATGGGCCTCGATGCGGAACTGGTGCAGCTCCACGTGCCAGGCCTTCGGCGGCTGGGCGGTCAGCGGCTGGAAGGTCTCCAGGCCCGCCTTCAGCAGGCCCTGCGTCACCGGATGCTCGGCGATCGCCTGCGTCACCGGCTCGAACCAGCGCTGCACGCCGCCGTTCAGGGCGTTGTAGTCGCGGCTCTGGTAGTGCGGCTGGTGCGGCTTGCGCGCGATCGCGCCGTCGGCCCCCACGGCGAAAGCCGCGAACCGCCGGCGGCGATAGCGCCCGCCGTCGGCCATGAAGCCGTCGACGCCCAGGTCGTTCCAGCTGTCGGCGAACAGGTCCCAGTCCGTCAGGCCGCCCAGCAGGGCGCGCGTCTCCCCGGCCGGAACGATGGCGAAGCCGTCCGCCGCGATCTTCTCGGCGATCATGCCGGGGCTCCCGGCCGGAAGAACAGGCCCAGCCGCAGCGAGCGGGCGATACGCTCGGCCTTCTCGCCGATGATCGCCGCGCGCGGGGCGTCGAACAGTTCCACGCAGGTGGCGTGGAACAGGTTCAGCCACGGCGTGAACATCCACTCCTGGAAGCCCTCGATGCGCTGGTGCACCGCCATCGGCGAGCCCTTGTAGCGCCCCGAGCCCTGCAGCACCGTGGCCCAGAAGTCCTTCAGCGTGGCCATGTGGTGGGGCCAGGCCTCCTCGGCGATCTGGCCGTTGAACACCGGCCCGATGCGCGGATGGCGGCGGACCTTGGCGTAGAAGGCCTCGACCAGGGCGTCGATCTCGGCGTCGGTGAAGGTCGGTTCTTTGAGGGCGGGCTCGGACATGGCCCCTAGATGGTCCCAAGCGAGGCGGCAGCCAAGCTAGGGATCATCACTTATGACTTCAGAGTCCTCCAAGCCGTCATCCCGGCCGTAGCGCGCAGCGCGTAGAGCCGGGACCCAGGGGTCGCCGCAGTGCGTCGGCTGTCGTCAGGAGGCGACCCTGGGCGCTGCGCCCGGTCCCCTGGGTCCCGGATCGGCCTGCGGCCGTCCGGGATGACGAGGTATTTGGCGCAGGAGCCTCAAGCCTTGCCCGTCACGCCCTGCTGGGGCGCGCTGCCCTGCAGGCTCCAGTCACCGGCCCTGGCTTCGGGCCCGCGATCCAGGCGCAGGTTGTTCTGCACGTTGTCGACGCCGCTGACGCTCTCGGCCAGCAGTTCGGCCCGGCGCTTGTCGTCGCGGGCGTGGACCGTGCCGCTCAGGGTCACCTCGCCGTCCTTGACCGCCACCTCGATGGCCGAGGCGTCCAGCCAGCCGTCGTCGGTCAGCCGGTCGCTGACGTCCTCGCGGATGCGCTCGTCCGAGCGGCGATAGCCCTTGGGGCCGCGCCCGCGATGGTCGGCGCGCAGGGCCGCGTCGTGCTCGCGGCGGCGCTGGGCGTCGTGGTCGCCCATCCAGGCCGAGACCTCGTCGCGGGCCCGCTCGAACCAGCCGCGATCCTCGTCATGGCGATCGCGCGGATGGCGGGCGTAGGCCCAGTGGTCCTGGTCGTAGCGGCCGCGTCCCGGTCCGTCGGTGTAGTAGTTGCGCTCGCGCTCGTGGCGACGGTCGAAATAGGCCCGATCGCCATAGTCCGGCGCCTGGCCGCGATAGCCGCCCCCGCCGTAGTCGGCCGCCGAACCGCCGAAGTCGAAGCCGCCCACCTGGCCGTAGTCCCCCGGCGCGCGATAGCCCCGGCCCGAGGCGTAGTCCGAGCCCGAGCGGATCGTCCCATAGCCGATGTCGCCGCCCTGGCTGACCGCCCGGCGCAGTTCGGCCCGGCCGGACGAATGATGGCGCGGCTCGCCGTAGCTGCGCTGCTCGCGGGCGGCGTAGCGGTCGCGCCAGTCGGGATCCTGGGCGTAGCGGTCCTGGCGGCGCCCATCGGCGCGCGAGGCGTCGTAGCCGTAGCCGCGCTCGTCGTCGAAATCTCGATCACGATCGATCTCGAAGCGGCCTTCACGGTCGTTCCAGCGGGACTCGGGCATGGGTGTTCTCCGTGGCTCATGTGGCGTCGGGGCGCGTCGAGGCGTCCCACGGCGTCAGAACGGAGCGGCCGAAAGCCCTGTTCCTAATGCGACGCTTCTTTGGGCGAGCCGGCAGCCAGTTGTGGATGACCACGGGATAGGTCGCTCGCCGCCTGTAGATTGTCGCAAGCACGGGCGTGCCTTCGCGCGCGGGGAGGCTTATGTTGGGGCCATTCCGCCATGCGCTTCGACGACCGCTTCCTTGAAGAACTGAAGTCCCGACTTCGCCCCTCCGACGTGGTCGGAAAGACGGTGAAGCTGCGGCGGCAGGGTCGCGAGTACGCGGGGCTTTCGCCGTTCACCAAGGAAAAGAGCCCCTCGTTCTTCGTCAACGACGACAAGGGCTTCTACCACTGCTTCTCCAGCGGCAAGCACGGCGACATCATCAGCTTCCTGCAGGAGACCGAGCGCCTCACTTTCTCCGAGGCGGTCGAGCGGCTGGCCGCCGAGGCCGGCATGTCCCTGCCCGAGCCCGACGCCCGCGCCGCCCAGGACGACCGCAAGCGCGCGGGGCTGGGCGACTGGATGGAGCTGGCGGCGGCCTGGTTCGAGGCCGAACTGCGCCGCCCGGTGGGCAAGGACGCCCGCGCCTATCTCGACCGCCGCGCCCTGCCCGAAGACCAGTGGAGCCGCTTCCGCATCGGCTTCGCCCCCAATGGCCGCACGGCGCTGAAGGACTATCTGGTCGCCAAGGGCGCCAAGCCCGGCGACCTCGTCGAGGCGGGCCTCCTGATCGCGCCCGAGGACGGCGGCGCGCCCTACGACCGCTTCCGCGACCGGATCATCTTTCCGATCACCGACACCCGCGGCAAGGTCGTCTCGTTCGGCGGCCGGGCCATGGATCCCAACGCCCGCGCCAAATACCTGAACGGCCCCGAGACCAGCCTCTTCCACAAGAGCCGGGTGCTCTACGGCCTCTATGACGCGCGCAAGCTGCTGCACGCGGCCCAGGCCGCCGCGCCGACCGAGCAGACCCCGATGCTGGTGGTCGAAGGCTACATGGACGTCGTGGCCTGCCAGCGCGCGGGCCTCCCGGCGGTGGCGGCCATGGGCACGGCCCTGACCGAGGAGCAGATGGAGGCGCTGTGGCGCCTGCATCCCGAGCCCACGCTCTGCTTCGACGGCGACAAGGCCGGCCAGCGCGCCGCCAGCCGCGCCATCGATCGCGCCCTGCCCCTGCTCAAGCCCGGCCGCTCGTTCCGCTTCTCGATCGTCAGCGGCGGCAAGGATCCCGACGACGTGCTGCGCGAGCAGGGCCCGGCGGCGCTGAAGGCCCAGGTCACCCAGACCACGCCCTTCGTCGAGGCGCTGTTCGTGCGCGAGCGCGACCTGGAGCCGCTGGACACGCCCGAGCGCAAGGCCGGCCTCAAGCAGCGCCTGCGCGCGGCGGCCGGAACCATCGCCGACAAGGACCTGGCGGCCGCCTACAAGGACGACCTCTACGGCAAGCTCGACGCCCTGTTCCCCAAGCCAGCCTATGGAGGCGGGCAAGGCGGCGGCCAGGGCGGCGATCGCCCCTTCACCCCGCGAGGCGGCGGTGGCGGCGGCTGGAAAGGCCGCGAACGCGGCCCGCCCGACCCCGGCATCCGCGGCGTCGCCCGCGAGCAGATCGGCCGCCGGCTGAACCCCTTCCACGCGGCCGTGGCCATCGCCGCCGTCGACCATCCGGCCTGGGCGCGTCCCTATGACGAGGCGCTGGAGCGGATCGGCTTTGGCGAACCTCGCCTGAAGGGCCTGGCGCACGAGATCTTCGAGGCCCTGATCGACGACATCGGCGAGGACACGCCCTTCCGCGACATCCTGGTCCGCAAGGGCCGCGGCGAGGAGCTGGCCGAACTCGACCGCCTGGCGCTGACGCTCAAGCCGCCGTTCCTCGATCCCAAGATGGAGCGCGAGCGCGCCCGCCTGCTGTGGGCGGCCTGCTACGAGGCCATCGTCGAGGTCGGCGACGCCCAGCGCGCCCTGCGGGCCATGCGCGAAGAGCCGGTCACCGCCGCCAGCCTGACCGCCACCCGCGACCTGCGCGACCGCATCGCCATCCTCGAACGCCAGATCAGCAACCTCGAATTCTGGCAGCCCGCGCACTAGGGACGCCTTCTGTGGGGGAGGCCGAGGGCCCGCATCAGATCCTCCCCCCGGGGGGAGGTTCGCCGCTCAAAATCCTCCCCCTGAAGGGGGAGGTGGCCCGGAGGGCCGGAGGGGGAAGTTCCTGATGAGGTCGACACGCGCCCGAACAGCAGCAACCGCTTCCCCCTCAGCCGGCTTCGCCGACAGCTCCCCCTCCAGGGGGAGCGTCTTGGACGAAGGGCCGGAGGGGGCCAGCGGCGCCCTGAAAAGCCAAAGAAACCGCCCTTCCCGCTGCTCGCCATCTTGACACCGGCGTCACCCACGGCCATTTGCCGACTCAAGGATTTGCCACGCAGCTGATTTGACATCGATCGGGCCGCCAACGCACAGCGCGCGCCCTCTTTGAAACAGGATGTCATCCTCGCAGCGCCAGGTCCCAGCGGTCGTCGGTCGAAAGATCGACGTTCATGAACGCCGCGCTCGAAGCCGCCGCCCTCCGCCCAGTTCGTGCGGAGCGTTACCCCGTGGCGTTTCGTGCGTTAGTTCACAGAACGTCGAAAAAATTTTCGCCGATCCTGCTGGAAGCCTGAAGCGCCTGCGCAGCGGGGTCCTAACCCTTGAGGAAGCAGTCGCCGACCCGAACTCGCGAGGATCCGCGGAAGGCCGGCGACATGTTGAGGCATTCTCGGCCCGTCCCCCGCCGCAAAGGGGACGGCGCCGAATTCGGAGAGCTTGATGAGCAACAATTCCACGGCCGAGACCGAAGCGCCCGAAGCCACCGGTGGTGATGGTCCGCTCCTCGACCTGACCGACGCCGGCGTAAAGAAGTTCATCAAACAGGCGAAGGCCCGCGGCTACGTCACGATGGACGAGCTGAACAAGGTGCTGCCGTCGGAAGAAGTCAGCCCCGACGCCATCGAAGACACGCTGGCCATGCTCAGCGAGATGGGCGTCAACGTCGTCGAGGCCGAGGAAGACGCCGAGAACGCCGAGGGCGGCGAAGTCGCCACGCGCGACGAGAGCACCGCGGTCATCACCAGCGACAAGCCGGCCGCCTACGACCGCACCGACGACCCGGTGCGCATGTACCTGCGCGAGATGGGCTCGGTCGAACTGCTGAGCCGCGAGGGCGAAATCGCCATCGCCAAGCGCATCGAGGCCGGCCGCGACACGATGATCCGCGGCCTGTGCGAAAGCGCCCTGACCTTCGAAGCCATCATGGTGTGGCGCGAGGAGCTCTCGACCGGCCGCATCCTGCTGCGTGAAGTCATCGACCTGGAAGGCACCTACGCGGCGATCAACGGCGGCGCGGCCCAGCCCGCGGCCGAAGACGACGACGGCGAACCGGCCGAGCCGGTCGACCAGGAAGCCGGCGAAGCCAAGCCCGAGGGCGAAGGCGACGACGAAGACGACTTCGACGACGGCGCCGGCCCGACCGTCAGCGCCATGGAAGGCGAACTGCGCGAAGGCGTGATGGCCATCCTCGACGCCATCGCCAGCGAGTTCGAAACCTTCCGCAAGCTGCAGGACAAGCTGGTCGGCAGCCGCCTGAAGGGCCAGGACCTGAGCGACGCCGACCGCAAGGCCTATGAAGGCCTGTCGGCGACGATCATCCAGCACCTCAAGACGCTGAAGCTGAACAACAACCGCATCGAGGCGCTGGTCGAGCAGCTCTATGCGATCAACAAGCGCCTGATCGGCCTGGAAGGCCGTCTGCTGCGCCTGGCCGACAGCTACGGCATCAGCCGCGCCGAGTTCCTCAAGGCCTATTTCGGCTCCGAGCTGAACCCGACCTGGACCGAACAGGTCAAGGGCATGGGCGTGCGCTGGACCAAGTTCGTCGAGAACGACACCAGCTCGGTCAGCGACATCCGTCAGGAAATCGCCGCCCTGGCCACCGAGACCGGCGTGCCGATCGACGACTATCGCCGCATCGTCCAGACCGTGCAGAAGGGCGAGCGCGAGGCCCGTCAGGCCAAGAAGGAAATGGTCGAGGCCAACCTGCGCCTCGTGATCTCGATCGCCAAGAAGTACACCAACCGCGGCCTGCAGTTCCTGGACCTGATCCAGGAAGGCAACATCGGCCTGATGAAGGCCGTCGACAAGTTCGAGTACCGCCGCGGCTACAAGTTCTCGACCTACGCCACCTGGTGGATCCGTCAGGCCATCACCCGCTCGATCGCCGACCAGGCGCGGACCATCCGCATCCCGGTCCACATGATCGAGACGATCAACAAGATCGTCCGCACCAGCCGCCAGATGCTGCACGAGATCGGCCGCGAACCGACCCCGGAAGAGCTGGCCGAAAAGCTGGCCATGCCGCTGGAAAAGGTGCGCAAGGTCCTGAAGATCGCCAAGGAGCCGATCTCGCTCGAAACGCCGATCGGCGACGAGGAAGACAGCCACCTGGGCGACTTCATCGAGGACAAGAACGCCGTCCTGCCGATCGACGCGGCCATCCAGTCGAACCTGCGGGAAACCACCACCCGCGTGCTCGCCTCGCTGACCCCGCGTGAAGAGCGCGTCCTGCGCATGCGCTTCGGCATCGGCATGAACACCGACCACACGCTGGAAGAAGTCGGCCAGCAGTTCTCGGTCACCCGCGAACGCATCCGTCAGATCGAGGCCAAGGCCCTGCGCAAGCTCAAGCACCCGAGCCGCTCGCGCAAGCTGCGCAGCTTCCTCGACAGCTGATCGGCTGCAAGACCAGACAAGACGAAGGCGGCGCCCGCAAGGACGCCGCCTTTTTCTTTGGGCCCGCCGAAAGGGGCGACCGAAGCCGCCCCTCGAAGTTCGACGGAGAACGCCGGCTCAGTTGTTGCCGGTCTTGACGTCGGCCGAGCCGGCGCCATTGGCCGAACCGGAGACGCCGCTGCGCGAGGCCGAGCCCGACAGGCCCAGCGAGCCGGACTGGCCGGCGCCGCCCTTGCTGGTCGAGGCGCTGGACGAGCCCGAACCGCCGGCCGAGCCCGAGGCGCCGTCACGGCTGATCGAGCCGCCGCCGGTCAGGGCGCCGTCGCCGGTCGCGTTGGTCGAGGCGGCCGCGTCGCGGGCCGAGCCGGCGGCGTTGCGGGCGACGCCCGTGGCGCGACTGGCCGCGCCCGTGGCCCGGTCACGCGCCGAACCGGCCGCGCCCTGGGCGCGAGAAGCCGCGTTCGAGGCGGCGCCCGAGGCGGTCGAGGTCAGGCCGCTGGCGTCGGGCGCGGCGAGCGAACCGCCGCCCGAGCCAGAACCGGCCAGGGCGCCGGTCAGCTGGCCGGCGCCCGCCGAAGCCGAGCCCGAGCCCGAACCTTCGGCCGAACCGCCGGCCTTGGCGCTCGAAGCGGCGGTGCGGGCGGTCGAGGCCGCGCCTTCAGCGGCGCCGCGCGTACGACCGGCGGCGTCGCGGGCCTTGCCGCGGACGGTCGAGGTGGTCTCGCCGGCCCGGTCGCGGATGCGGCCGGTGGTCCCGCGGACGCTAGAACCCAGGCCGCTGGCGTCCGGCGAGGTCAGGCCGCCGCCGAGACCGCCGGAGCCGCCCAGCTGGCCGCCCAGCCCGCCCATGCCGCCGGTGAGGCCGCCGGTCAGTCCGCCGCCGCCCGAACCGCCCAGGATCTGAGCGTTGGCCAGCGGCGCGGTCAGCAGGACGGCGGCCGAGGCGGCGGTGACGAGGAACGAGATCTTACGCATGGGACGTCTCCTTGAAGGGTCATTTCCGTGGGGCGTCTTTCCGCCTCCTGACCCGTCCAACGACGCCGCGTGCGGCTTTCTTCCATCGCCGCTGATTTTTTAGCGGCCGGCGTCGACCTGGCCCGCGCCGAACACCTTGTCGGGCCCCGGCGCGCCCAGGTCCTTGGCCTGGCGGCCCAGGGCGGCCACGGCCGCCCGCGCCTTGGCCGGGTCCGGGCTGGCCGTCAGCCGGGCCAGGCGCCCGGCCACAACTGGCGCGGCGAACGAGGTGCCGCGCAGGGTCGCCTTGCGGCCGCCGGGCGCGGCGGCCCGCACCTCGGCCCCCAGCGCCGAGAACGCCACCTGGCCGTTGGCGCTGGCTTCGGGCAGCGCCCTGCCCCTCCGGTCGACGCCGGTGACCGCCACCACGCCCGGATAGGAAGCCGGATAGAGCGGCGGCGCGGCCGGGCCGTCGTTGCCGACGGCCGCCACCACCAGCACGCCCTGGCCGACCAGCGCCCTGACCGCCGCCCGCAGCGCGCCGTTGTCGGGCCCGACGAGGCTGATGTTGACCACCGGAACCTTGGCCGCGCTCATCCAGGACAGCGCCCCGACGATCGACGAGGCCGAGCCGCCCGTCGGGGTCGAGCCATAGACGTCGGCCGCCAGCAGCCGCGCGCCCGGACCGGCCGAGCCGTAGTCGCGGGCCGCGATCAGCGAGGCCGCGGCGGTGCCGTGCGCCCCGGCCCTGGGCGCGCCCTTGGCGAAGCCCCGCTGCTCGATGGCGACGCCGCGAAAGTCGGGATGCCCCGTCTCCACGCCGCCGTCGACCAGTCCGACCCGGGCCGCGCCCGCGCCGCTCGCCGTCGAAGCCGTCGCCGCCAGACCGGCGGCCTCGACCACGCCGGCGCCGGCGTAGATGTGGTTGAAGTCGTAGTCGCCGGCCGGATCCAGCGCACGCAGGCGGCGGACGGCCTGGCGGGCGTCCATGCCGCGCGGCGGGGTCAGGGTCACGAGCTCGATGCCGAGATCGCCCGAGCGCTCGCGCCGGGTCTCGACGAAGCCGGCGTCCAGGGCGCGCCGCAGGGCCTCGGCGCTCGGCGAGACGGCCAGCACCTCGCCGCGCACGACGGGCCGGCCCTGATCGTCGGGCTCCAGAACGCGCGGATTGGCCCGCAGCAGGGCCTGGAGCCGATCCAGGCCCGCCAGGTCGCGCACGCCCCGCGCCGTCCGCGTCGTCAGGTCCTCGGCCCCGTCGACCACGTCGGACACCACCGGCAGGCGGCCAGGCAGCGACGGCAGCCCGCCCGGCAGCAGCTGGGCGTCCGCCGCCGGCGCCAGCGCCAGGGCGCAGACTGCGACGACCAGGACATGGACTTTCTTCCGCAACGCGATCTCCGAGGCTTGCTGCGCGAGAACGATGGCCGGAACCCGCGCGGAGTGGAATAATTATCCGGTTCATGGATTAAACGCCGGAAGCGGCGCGTTTCTTCCCTTAGGCGACGTAGGCGGACCTTGGATTCTTTTCAAAAGGACATGCTGGACCTGCTGCCGCGGCTTCGCCGCATGGCGCGGGTGCTGGCCAGGGATCCCGCAGACGCCGACGACCTGACGCAGCTGACCATCGAGCGCGCGCTGGCGCGCCGCGATCAGTGGCGGGAAGGCACGCGACAAGACAGCTGGATGTTTCGGATCATGCGCAACGCCTGGATCGACGAAAGCAGAAGCAGGGCCCGGCACGGCCGTGTCCTGGCCCCGCCCGAGGCCGGCGTGCACGCCGCCGACCCGGCCGCGCCCTCGCTGGACGGACGCCTGGCCCTGACCGCCGTCGAGGCGGCGCTGGACGCCCTGCCCGAGGACCAGCGGATCGCCGTGGCCCTGGTGCTGATCGAAGGCCTGTCCTACCAGGAAGCCGCCGACAGTCTCGACATCCCGATGGGAACCCTCACCAGCCGCCTCGCACGCGGCCGCACGGCCCTGCAGGCCGCGCTGATCGACCAAGGAGCCAGGCCATGACCGTGAGCGACGAAGAGGTCTTCGCCTATGTGGACGGCGAGCTGCCGCCCGAGGCCATGGCCAGGATCACTGCGGCCATGACCAAGGATCCGGCGCTGGCCGCACGGATCCAGGCCCAGCGCGACCTGCGCCGCCTGCTGTCGGGCGCCCACGCCGGCGTGCTGCGCGAACCGGTTCCTCCCGGCCTGAAGGCGGCGGCGAGCGCCAGCGGCAAGCCGGCCGAGGTGATCGCCTTCCCCCAGCCCAAGCCCAAGGAAAAGATCAAGGACAAGGCCAAGGTCCAGAAGCCCGCGACGCCGGTCGCCGGCCGGCCGGCCTTCCGCAAGCCGCCGGCCTGGGCCGCGATGGCCGCCTGCCTGGTGGCGGGCCTGGCGATCGGCCGCCTGGCCCTGCCCTCGCCGCCGACCGCCGACGGCCGCGCCGCGGAACTGCCGATGGCCGTCGGGCCGCTGGCCCGGGCCCTGGAGGACGGCGCGGCCGCGCAGGGCCAGGGTCCGGTGCGGATCGGCGTGACCTTCAAGAGCCAGTCCGGACGCTGGTGCCGCACCTTCCAGGGCCAGGACCAAGCGGGCGTGGCCTGCCGTGCCGACGGCGCCTGGCGCGTGCTGGCCTCTTCGCCCGTGGCGGCGCCGGCCGCCGGCGAGTACCGCCAGGCCGGCTCGGAGACGCCGGCGGCGGTGATGGCCGTGGTCGACGGCATGATCACCGGCGCGCCGCTGGACGCGGCCGGCGAGGCCCAGGCCCTCAAGAGCAACTGGCGATAAGCTAGATCGGAAGGCGGATAGGGTCGCCGCCTCCTGGAAAGACTAGGGGAAAATCCAGGAGGCGGCGTATCCGCGCCCTTCGCAGGGGGGGACGCGAGGCGGGCGCGGACAATGACCGGAGGACTGCTAGGCCAGAAGGTCGAGCAGGACGCCGGTCATGGCGTCGGCGGTGCGAAGCACCGCGGCGTTGGCGGAGAAGTCGGTTCGCGCCGAGACCTGCTCGACGCGCTCGGCGGCGAGATCCGTCTTGGCGGAAAGTCCCGCATCGCTCCCCACGCGCTGGGCGCTGGCGGCCAGCCGGCCGGCGGCGGCGCCCATGCCCGCGGCGGAGATCGAGAAGGCCTGCATGAACCGTTTCCCCTGTCTTATCGCGAAGCTGACGGGGTTCGGTTAAGCGGATCTTCATAAATAGGGTGAATTTCCATCGACCTTACCCAATTATGTAGAGAATTTTTCTCGTTAAGGTTACCGGCGCGAACGTTCCCATCGCCGACATTACAAAACGTTCAGGCACAGCTTGCTCGACAAGCCGCCCGCCCCTCTGCAAGGTCGCCGGCTCCGCGGATCCGCCGCGCCTGGAACCTGACCGAATGCCCTTCTCGCGCCGCGCCGCCTGCCTGAGCGCCGCCCTTCTGCTGGTCGCCCACCCTGCCCTCGCCGCTCCCAAGGACGCCTTCGTCCCCTCGGCCGACGCCATCCGCGCCCACATGGCCTTCCTGGCCGACGACCTGATGGAAGGCCGTGAGGCCGGCACGCGCGGCTACGACCTGGCCGCCAACTACGTGGCCGCCCAGTTCGCCCTGCTGGGCCTGAAGCCCGCCGGCGACGCCGGTTCGTACCTGCAGACCGTGCCGCTGGTCGCCTACCGCCCGGCCGGCGACGGCGAGGTCAAGGTCGCCGAAGGCGCCGCCGCCCCCGCCTCGCTGGTGTTCGGCGAGGACTTCCTGCCCAGCCCGCAGGCCGACAAGGCCGAGCTGGCCCTCAATGCGCCGCTCGTGTTCGTCGGCTTCGGCGTCAGCGCCCCCGAGCGCGGTCGCGACGACTTCGCCGGCCTCGACGTCGCCGGCAAGATCGTCGTGGTGCTGTCGGGCGCCCCCAAGGGCTTCCAGACCGAAGAACGAGCCCACTACGGCTCGGTCGGCGTCAAGCGGGCCGAGGCCGCCCGTCGCGGCGCGATCGGCGTGCTGACCCTGGGCACGCCCGCCGGCGAGAAGCGCCGCCCGTTCGCGCGCGGCGTCGCCGGCAACCGCGAATGGCGCATGACCTGGAAGACGCCGGAAGGCGCGCCCTTCGTCCGCGGCGGCGCAGCGCCCAGCCTGGCCTCGATCAGCGTCAAGGGCGGGCAGAAGCTGTTCGGGACGGCCGCCACGCGCCTGGAGGCCGCCTACGCCGCCGCCGAGACGCCCGACGGCAAGGTCGAGGGCTTCGCCCTGCCGACGACCGCCGCCATCGCCCTGAAGAGCGAGATCGAGCAGCGCCGCAGCAGCAACGTCGCCGGCCTGATCGAGGGCTCGGACCCGAGCCTGAAGGCCCAGACCATCGTCCTCAGCGCCCACCTCGACCACGAGGGGATCAAGGAAAACCCCAAGCCCGGCGAGGACGCCGTCTATAACGGAGCCCTCGACAACGCGAGCGGCATCGCCACCCTGCTCGAGGTCGGCCGCGGCTTCACCCAAGGCAAGGCCCGGCCCAAGCGCTCGATCCTGCTGCTGGCCGTCACCGCCGAGGAAAAGGGCCTGATCGGCTCGGACTACTTCGCCCACAACCCGACCGTGCCGAAGGCCGACCTGGCCGCCGACGTCAATCTCGACATGCCGGTGCTGCTGTACCCGTTCACCGACGTGGTCGCGTTCGGCGCCGACCGCTCGACCATCGGCCCGATCGTCGCCAAGGCGGCCGGCCGCGTCGACATCGCCCTGTCGCCCGACCCGATGCCCGAGGAAGGCCTGTTCACCCGCAGCGACCACTATCGCTTCGTCGAGCAGGGCGTGCCGTCGGTGTTCCTGATGACCGGCTTCAAGAACGGCGGCGAGAAAGCCTTCAAGGACTTCCTGGCCACGCACTATCACAAGCCCAATGACGACCTGAAGCAGCCGATCGACTATCAGGCCGCCGCCAAGTTCGCGCTCGTCAACTACGAGATCGCCCACGACCTGGCCGACGCCCCCGAGCGCCCGACCTGGAAGGCCGGCGACTTCTTCGGCTCGACCTTCGCGCCCAAGGGGCACCCGTCCTCGGCCGCGCGCTGAACGACCCATTGACCGGAAGGACGGAGAGGCTGATTTTGCTCCTGAGCCTGTCCGCTTCTGATGGATTCCATCAGAAGCGGATAAAACAGGCTCAGTTTCATACACTTGAGCGTGGCGAGCGCCGAAACCGCTTACACTTTCGGCTGCCACGCTCATGTCCTTATCGAGAGGGAATCTTGTGGCCAGCGTGGGCGCGCTCCTGAAGCTCGGCGTGATCACGCCGGTGGCGATGGTCGCCGACGTGTGGCTGGCCCAGAAGCTGTTCCCCGGCTTCGACCCCGGCGCCCAGTTCATCAGCGAGCTGGGCGGCCCGGCGGCCCCGACCCCGGAAGTCTTCAACCTGGGCATGATGCTGGCCGGCGCAGCGGGCCTGTTCGCCGGGGCGGGCTTCGCCCATGCCCTGGAAAAGGCCGGCGGCCGCCGGCAGGTCTCGGCCTTCGCCGGCCTGTGGGTGGCGATGACCGGCCTGGGCGCCTTCTTCGCCGGGATCTTCCACTGGCCCGACCCGATGCACCGGGCCTGCGGCGTGGGCCTGGCCATCCAGTTCGCGCCGCTGTTCACCGCCTGGGCCCTGTGGGGCAAGCCGGGCTATCGCCGCCTGGCGCACTTCTCGCTGGGCTGGTTCTTCGGCCTCCTGCTGGTGCTGGCCCTGCTGACGGGCGTGTGGAACGTGCGCACGGGCAATGACGTCGGCTTCTGGCAGCGCGGACATGCGTTCCTGGGCCTCCTGTGGCTGGGCATCGCCGCCTGGAGCCTGGAACGCGGCTGGCGGGCGAAGCCTGCGGAACTGGAACCGGCGACGGCCTGAGCCGCCTGCGGCTGACCCCCTCCGGCCCTTCGGGCCACCTCCCCCCTTCAGGGGGAGGATCTTGGACGCACGGCTTCTCGGCCTCTCGCGCGATTGCGCAGAGCTGATGGAGAGGGCGCGGGGCGTCCGGGCCTCGCCCGGATGTGTGAGTTCTAAGTACCGTTTCGACGAAGCTGGAACGCCCCGCGCGATCGTTTTTCCTTAGGCCGGGGCGCGCAGGCCTCTTCCGCCTTTTGCCCCTTCCCCATGCAGTGCGCCCCGTTTCTTGGCGGCCAGGCGTGCATGGCGGCGCGGACCCTTGGACGGGCGGGAGCCTAGTCAGGCAAGCTCCCGATGGATGGGTTTACGTCCCCCATCCTCATTTAAGCCTGGCCCGGCCCTGCTCACGCAGCTCCGGCGGCCCCGCTCGATCGCATCCACGTCGCCGCTTCGGGCCGGATCCTTGCGCCCTCTCCCTGCGACGGGACAGCTTTGAGTGTACGGCGGGTTTGATCGCGTCTGATCCAGGGGCGCGAGAAAGTTGCAAGGGGTTGAGATCGTTGAATTCCGTTGGCGATGCGCCGGGGATCCACGCTGCTCTATCCCCGTCGCCCCCCCCCCTCCGGCCCTTCGGGCCACCTCCCCCAGAGGGGGAGGATCAAAAGAAAAGGCCCCGGAGGTTTCCCTCCGGGGCCTTCGCTTTGTCAGCCGAAGCTAAGAAGCG
>NZ_JAAKGT010000018.1 GCF_011043625.1 Caulobacter sp. 602-2 | reverse complement strand
CGACCCGCCGAACACCGTGAAGTCCTTGGAGAAGACGTAGACGACCTTGCCGTTGATCGTGCCCCAGCCGGTCACCACCCCGTCGCCGGGCACCTTCTGGTCGGCCATGCCGAACTCGGTCCCCCGGTGCTCGACGAACATGTCGAACTCCTCGAACGAGCCTTCGTCGAGCAGCAGGTCGATCCGCTCGCGCGCCGTCAGCTTGCCCTTGGCATGCTGGCTCGCCACCCGCTTCTCGCCGCCCCCCGCTCGCGCCTGCTCGCGACGCCGCTCCAGCTCTTCCAGGATGTGTTGCAAGGTCTTCGGCTCCAAGCTGGGACTGGAACCAAAGGCGTAAAGAGCCCCGGCGGGGCTGGCAAGGCGCAGCCGTCAGGCGGCGCGCGGGCCAAACAGGATGATCCCCGCGCCGGCGAGGCACACGGCCATGCCGATCAGGTCCCAGCGGTCGGGGCGCACCTGCTCGACCGTCCGCATCCAGACGATGGACGACAGGATGTAGATGCCGCCATAAGCCGCGAAGGCCCGGCCCGCCGCCTGCGCCTCGACACGGCTCAGGAGCCAGGCGAAGGCGACCAGGGCCAGGACGCCGGGGATGGTCCACAGCGCCGAGCGCCCCTGCCGCAGCCAGGCCCAGAAGGCGAAGCAGCCGCCGATCTCGCAGACCGCGGCCAGGACGTAGACCAGCGCGCTCCTCACCGGACCGGTCTCATCGGCGAAGGGCGGCGAACCACCGCTCGAGAACGGCCGCCTCGATCGCCAGGTTGGCGGCGCGAGTGACGGCCTCGTGGTCGTCGCCCCACTGTTCGGCCTGGTAGATCTCGTCCAGGCGCGACAGGTCCAGCGCCTTCTGGCCGGTCACCCGCCCCGCGCGCACGGCGAGCGCCAGGACGGTGGAGCCGAACAGGCCCGCCGCATAGGCCACGCCCGCCAGCGAGAAATCGTCGAGCCGCAGGGCCAGGGCCTCGACGGCGGCCAGGGTCGCCGGCGGCTGCGGGGCGTGGATGATCCCGGTCACAGGCTCCAGCGCCACGCCATGCTCGGCCTTGGCCCAGTCCAGCATCGCGCCCCACTCGCGCGCCTGGCGCTCGACCAGGGGCGTGGGGCCGTCGGCGCGGTAGCAGAGCAGGTCCGAGCCGGCATAGGCGGCGACCTCGCGGGCGACTTCGGCGCGCGTCTCGGCGATGCGATCGATGGCGGTGAAGGCCAGGCGAGTGGCCGGCATGGCCGTGGAGTCGATGACCTTCTCCTGGGCCTCCCACTCGGCGGCCACGACCTGCGCCAGGGCCAGGGTCGGCAGGGCCAGCGGCTTCTTCTGCGGCGACTTGGGCGTGCGGCCGTCCAGCAGCACCGGATAGAGGCCGTCCTTGGCCTCGCCGGCGGTCGCGGCCTTGTAGAAGCGGCGCGGCTTTTCGATCAGGTCGGGCTTGTCGGACACGGGAACGGCTCATTTTCACGGAAGGCTGGCGACGGATTTCCGCAGCCTGCGCGTTGAATGGTCGATCGGACGCCATATCGCAAGGGAGAGCCCGGCTTGAGCCTGCCGTCCAAGGACATGATGGCCGCCATCGCCGCCACCCGCTTCGGGCTGGGCGCGCGGCCGGGCGAGATCGAGGCGGCGCGCGGCGACCCGCGCGGCTTCCTCGAGGGCCAGATCCGCCGCGAGGGCGCGGACCTGCCCAAGGATGACGGCGAGAGCGCGCCGACGCGCTACGCCGCCTTCGCCGACTACCGCCAGGAACGCCGCGCCGCCCGCCGCGAGACCAGGACGCCCGCGGCCGACGGCGACATGAAGCCGATCCCCGTGGTCGACGCCCCGCCCAACGCCAACATCCTGCGCGAGGCCCAGAAGGAGGCTCAGCGCTATCTGCGCGAGAAGACCAACGCCGACTTCCTGGCCCGCGCCCAGTTGGCCGCCGACACCGAGGCGGGCTTTCGCGAGCGCTGGGCGCTGTTCTTCGCCAACCATTTCACGGTATCGTCCACCAAGCAGGCCACCGCCGTGGTGATCGGGCCGTTCGAGCGCGAGGCGATCCGGCCGCACGTGTTCGGGCGTTTCGAGGACCTGCTGGTCGCCTCCAGCACCCATCCGGCCATGCTGACCTATCTGGACCAGGCCCAGTCGATCGGTCCGGGCAGCCGGGCGGCGCAGTACGCCGCGCGCGGCGGTCGGCCCCGACGCGTGGGGCTGAACGAGAACCTGGCGCGCGAGATCCTGGAACTGCACACCGTGGGCGTCGACGCCGGCTACAGCCAGGCCGACGTCACCGAGTTCGCCCGCGCCCTCACCGGCTTCAGCGTCGGCCGCGTCCAGGACCCCGACATCGGCGCCTTCGTCTTCCGCGCCAACGCCCACGAGCCCGGCGCCCGCGCGATCCTCGGCAAGGCCTTCGCCCAAGGCGGCCAGGACCAGGGCCTGGCGGTGCTGAAGACCCTGGCCGCCGACCCGCGCACCGCGCGCCACGTCTGCAGCAAGATCGCCCGCCACTTCGTCGCCGACGCCCCGCCCCCCGCCCTCGTCGCGCGGCTGGAGAAACGCTGGATCGAGACCGGCGGCCGGCTGGACGCGGTGGCCGGAGCGCTGATCGCCGCGCCCGAGGCCTGGGACCCGACACCCATGAAGGTCAAGACGCCCTACGAGTTCACGATCTCGGCCTGGCGCGCGATCGGCGGGCGTCCGGCGGCGTTCGAGCGGCTGAACCCCATCCTGACCAGCCTGGGCCAGAAGCCGTTCTCGCCGCCCTCGCCCAAGGGCTGGCCCGACGAGGCCGGCGCCTGGGCCTCGCCCGACGGCCTGGTCAAGCGCATGCAGTGGACGCAAGGGTTCGCCGCCGCCGTGGCCGACGCGCGCGATCCCGACGCCCTGGCCCGCTCGGCCCTGGGCGCACGCCTGGGCGAGCCCACCGCCCGCGCGGTGGCCCGCGCCGAGACCCGCCGCGAAGCCCTCGCCCTGCTGGTGATGAGTCCGGAGTTCCAACGCCGATGACCGATCGCACCCTCTCCCCTTCCCGTCGCTCGTTCCTGGCGGCCGCCGCCAGCCTGGGCGTGTCGGTCAGCTTCGTCGGACGCCAGGCCCAGGCCGCCGACGGAACCAAGAAGCTGGTCGTGGTGGTCTGCCGCGGCGGCATGGACGGCCTCTCGGTGGCTCCTCCCGTCGGCGACCCGGGCTATGCGGCGCTGCGCGGCGGCATCGCCATGAGCCCCGACAAGGCGCTGAAGCTCGACGACACCTTCGCCCTGCACCCGTCGCTGACCACCGTCCACGCCCTGGCCAGGCAAGGCCAGGCCCGCATCGCGCCGGCCATCGCCACGCCTGACCGCGCCCGCTCGCACTTCGAGGCCCAGGACGTTCTGGAGACCGGCGAGGCCAAGGTCTACGGCGCCGACAGCGGCTGGCTGAACCGCACGCTGGAGGTGATGGGGCCGGGCAAGGTCGAGGCCCTGTCGGTGGGGACCACCGCTCCGCTGATCCTGCGCGGCAAGGTGCAGGCGGCCAGCTGGTCGCCCGGCAAGGGCCTGGACGAGGCCGCGCGCCTGCCCACGCTGCTGCAGGACCTCTACAAGGGCGACCCGCTGCTGGGCCCGGCCTTCGCCCGTGGCCTGGAGACCGAGGCCATGGCCCAGGCGGCGATGACGGCCCTGGCGCCGGCTCAGAGCATGGCCCAGTCCATGAGCCAGCCCGCCATGAATCAGCCTGCCATGAACCAGCCTGGAGGCCGTCCCGCCGACAACCGCCAGGGCCGCGAGGCCGCGCGCAAGCTGGGCTCGACCCTGGCCGGCTTCATGCGCCAGGCCGACGGCCCGCAGATCGCCGCCCTGTCGCTGGACGGCTTCGACACCCACGCCGGCCAGGTCGGCCAGATCGCCACGCGGCTGACCTATCTGGACGCCGTGCTCGACGGCCTGCACGAGGGCCTGGGGCCCGAGTGGAGGAACACGGTGGTGGTGGCCGTGACGGAGTTTGGCCGCACCGCCAGGGTCAACGGCACGCAGGGCACCGACCACGGCACGGCCTCGACCGCCCTGCTGCTGGGCGGCGCCCTCAAGCGCGGCGGCATCGTCGGCGACTGGCCGACCCTGGCCGAGCCGGCCCTGTTCGAGAACCGCGACGTCGCGCCGACGCTGGACATGCGCGGCCTGTTCAAGGGCGTGCTGATCGACCACCTGGGCGTGGACCGGGCCGCCGTGGAAAAGAAGGTGTTCGCCGACAGCGCCGATGCAAAAGCGGTGACCGGGCTGGTTTGAGGGACCGCTGCGCGGCCCCCCTCAGTCGCTCCGCGACAGCTCCCCCAGAGGGGGAGCATCCGCAGCGCAGATCCTCCCCCGCTGGGGGAGGTGGCCCGGAGGGCCGGAGGAGGTCACCCCGGAACCGCGTCGAAGGCCATGGTCAGGCGGCGCGCCTCGCCGGTGAACGGCACGGTGCCGTGCCACATGTAGGACGGGAACAGCACCAACGTGCCCGGCGCCGGCTTGACGGCGTGCTCGGCCTGAAGCTTCGGCGAGGTGACGCAGCCGGGCTGGCCGAACTTGATCCAGCCTTCGCGCCGCTCCGCATCGTCAACGCCCGGCGGCAGGTCGATGTAGAAGGCCGACGACACCCAGCCCTGCGGATGGACGTGGTCGGTATGGAAGCCGTTGGGCTTGAGGCTGACCGACCAGCCGCCCTGCACCACCGCCTTGCCGGTGCGGCGGATGCGCAAGGGGTCGCTTCCCTCGCCAAGCTCGGCGGCGTAGCGCTCGACGGTGGCCCGGGCGCTGGCGAAGAAGGCCTGGAAGATCGGCTCCTGCGAGGTGTGCAGCGACTGCACCTGGGCGCCGCCGCGCAGCGACTGCTGCAGCGGATGGGTCTCCAGGTCGTGCAGTTCGCCCAGACGCTTGCGAAGGTCGGCCAGGAAGCTGGAGAGGTCGCTCCAGCCTTCCGGCGTGGGCAAGGTGTAGGGCCGCACGAAGGCGGCGTAGTCGTAGAGCGCGCCGTAGCGGGGGTCGCCGAGGATCCGCCAAGCCAGGGCCTGCAGCGACAGCGCGTGCTGGTCGTAGGGAAAGGCCTGCAACACCGACCCGGCCACCGACGAGGCGCCGGCCGCGTCGCCAACCGCCAGCAGGGCCTCGGCCAGGCTCTTGAGCACCGGCGCGACGCCGGGCGCTGCTCGGGCCGCGGCCTGCGCATGGGCCAGCCCTTCGGCCGTCTCGCCCAGTTCGGCGGCGGCATGGGCGGCGGTGACCAAAAGGTGCAGGTCGCCGGGATGGCGGCGCAGGCCCGCCCGCAGGGTGTCGAGCGCCTGGGGCAGACGGCCGGCGAACTCCTCGACCAGGGCCTGCACGTGCAGCAGGCGCGGGTCGGACTGCCGGGCCAGCGTTGCCTTCAGCGGCGCAAGGGCATGGTCGAGATCGGCGGTCCGCATCCAGCGCAGTTGGGCCAGATCGCGGTGGGCGTCGACGAAGGCCGGGCGGCGGGCGATCGCCTCTTGGAAGATCGTCTCGGCCTCGTCGTAGCGATGCTGGAACTGCACCGCGCGGGCCAGGACCAGCCAGGCCTCCGGCGCGTCGAGGCCCAGGGACATGGCCTTGCGCACCGCGGCCTCGGCCTGCGGCTGGCGACCCAGGTCGCCGTTGGTGGCGGCCAGATTGTACCAGGTCAGGCGATCCTGCGGCGCGCCGCGGGCGGCCCGCTCGTTGAACGGCAGGGCCTCGGCGTGCCGGCCCGCGCCCTTCAGCGCGGCGGCGTGCGCCACCAGCAGGCCGGGCATGGCGGTCGGCCGCGCCGCGGCGGCGGCCGTCAGGGCGATCGCCTGCTCGGCCTGGCCCTTGCCGACCAGATCCCAGGCCTGCTGGACGAGGCCTTGGTTCATCGCCGCTTGGTCTGGCGGCGGGCGAACGGGTTCTGTTCGGCCTCGTCCTCGGAGAAGCCGAACTTGGCGAAACCGGCCTGCATCTCGGGGCTGAGCGGCGCTTCGATGTGCAGCATGCCGGCGCTGGGGTGCGGCAGTAGGATCGAACGGGCGTGCAGCTGCAGCTTCAGCCCCTCGGACAGCGGCGCGGACTTGTCGTCGCCGTACTTGGGATCGCCCAGGATCGGGTGGCCGATGGCCTTCATGTGGGCGCGCAGCTGGTGGGTGCGGCCGGTGTGCGGGCGCAGCGCCATCCACGAGGCGCGCGGGCCCGCGCGGCTGATGGTGACGAACTCGGTCTCGGCCGGCGAGGCGTCCTTGTCCTTGGGATCGGCGGGCACGACGATCTCGCGGTCGTTGACGCCGCGCTTGGCCAAGTGCAGCTCGATCACGCCTTCGGTCGGGTGCGGATTGCCCACGACGATGGCCCAGTAGGTCTTCTGCGCCTTGCGCTTGGCGAAGGCGCCCGACAGCTTGGCCGCCGCGCTGGGGCTCTTGCCCAGCAGCAGCACGCCGGAGGTGTCGCGGTCGAGGCGGTGCACCAGGCGCGGGCGATCGACGCCCTCGCCCCAGGCGCTGAGCAGCTTGTCGATGTGCTTGGTCGTCTTGGTGCCGCCCTGCACGGCCAGGCCGGCCGGCTTGTTCAGCGCCAGGACGTCCTCGTCTTCATAGAGCACCAGCGAACGGGCGTAGGCGATGTCGCGCGGCGACAGCTTGCCCTTGTCGGCCGGATCGGGCGCGTCGGGCAGCGGCGGCACGCGGATCTGGCTGCCGGCGGCCAGCTTGGTGTCAGCCTTGGCGCGCGAGCCGTCGACCCGGACCTGGCCCGAGCGGAACAGCTTGTTGAGCTGGACGTGGTTCAGGTGCGGCCAGCGGCGCTTGAACCAGCGGTCGAGGCGGACCCCGTCCTCGCCCCCGTCGACGTACAGGGTGCGAACTTCCTTCATGCGAACATCCTGCGGGCAAGCATGAGGCCCGCGAAAAGGGCCGACAGCGCGAGGATCACGCTGAGGGCGGTGTAGGTCAGGGCCGAGCCGTAGGCGCGCTTCTCGATCATCAGCGCGGTCTCCAGCGAAAAGGCCGAAAAGGTGGTGAAGCCCCCGAGCACGCCGGTGGCCAGCAGCACGCGGAAGGTCTCCTGCTGGCCGGCCGAACGGAACGCCAGCCAGCCGGTGACGGCCCCCATCAGGAAACCGCCGACGATGTTGACGGTCAGCGTGCCCCAGGGCCAGCCCGGACCGATCCAGCGCAGCGCGGCCATGCCCACCAGATAGCGGGCGACGGAGCCGGCGGCGCCGCCCACGGCGACGAGAAGCACCTTGTTCATGGGCCCCTTATGCGCCGAGCGGCGCCGAACGCCAAGGCCGGGGCGAGCCGGGCGGTCGATGCGTCGCAAGGGTGATGCGCCCGCGCCTCGACATCACTATCCCGCAGCGCACAAAATTAACGCCCCGAAACCAGAAAGAGTCTTGCCCGACAAGGTTTTGCCGAAAGGGTAAAGGTCACCTCAACCCTGTTCCTGCACGGCGGGTTAACGGCGGCGGGCGCAACCTATGGGCTCCACTCGCGAATCCCACGGTCAGATGCCCGCCTCCCTGCCCCCCAAGGACGACACGACCGAACGCCTGGCCCTGCCGCCGGCGATGCTGAACCGCCTGGCCGGATCCGACCTGGTCGGCCGCGGCGCGGTGAACGTCATCAGCATCAAGGCCATCCGCCGCTGGGCCGGCGACTGGTGGGACCAGAAGCGCACCGACGTGTGGACCTATGTCGAGCGCAAGCTGAACGAACATCTGGATCGCGCCGACCTGCGCGGCCGGGTCAGCGAGGACGACTTCCTGATCGCCACGCACAACGACCAGGGCCTGTCGGCCCAGGCCGCCAGCATCCGCATCCTCGAGGACGTGCTGACCCACCTGCTGGGCGCGGCCGAACTGAAGGACATCGGTGTGCGCTCGGTTATCGGCATCGAGCCCGGCGGCGTCGTCTGCCGTCCGATCGATCCGTCCGTGGTGCTGGCCGCCCGAGCCCGCCGCGACTCTGAACGCTCGCCGTTCCGCGCCGACATCGACGTCAGCGACGAGATGCGCCGCACCCCGGTGGCCTTCACCACCAGCGGCGGCGCGGCCCTGCGCGTCGACTTCGCGCTGGAGCACGTCATCGGCCTGCGCCGCAACGTCACCACGGCCATCCGCGTCGAGCCGATCGTCACCCACCTGGGCACCGGCCGCTCGATCAGCGGCCGCGCGATCACCAAGCTGGCCGACAAGGACATCGCCTTCATCGACGAGGCGACGCTGCGCTACGGCGCGGCCTTCGCCAAGGCCGCCCAGGGCAACGAGCGCCCCGACCTGGTGCTGCCGGCCTCGTTCCGCACGCTGGGCACCCAGCGCGGCCGCGACCTGCTCACCGGCACCTCGGGCCTGTCGCTGGCCCTGCTGCGCGGCGGGGTGATGATCGAGCTGGTGGACGTCACCCGCGGCACGCCCGCCGGCCGCCTGCTGGAAGTGGTGGGCCTGCTGAAGGCCCTTACCCGCGGCGTCATCGCCCGCGTGCCGCCCGACAAGGAAGCCTTCAAGCACCTGCGCGACGCCCGCCTGGCCGGCCTGACGCTGGACGCCTGCGACCTTGGCGGCCCGGCCGAGAAGATCGCCATGGACATCATGGCCTTCGGCCGCGAGGCCCGCGGCCTGGCGCCGATGGTCAGCCTGCAGGGCCTGCCGGCCGAGGGCTATTTCGCCGCCGCCGAGACCGCCGGCCTCAGCCACGCTTCGCTGCGGGCGGCCCACCCCTACGCGGCGCGCAACGCGGCTTAACAGACGCGCTGAGACCGACCAGCGGTCTCAGACCCGGCCCATGCCCTTGCCGATGGTGTTGACGACGCTCTGGGCGTCGTAGGCCTCGCCCGGCGGGCGGGGACCCTTGCCGAACACGACCTCCAGCGTGGTGCTGAGCGCCGGCCCAGGGCCAAGGTTGAAGCTCGTGCCCACGCCCAGGCCCACCGACGAGCGGCGACCGTAGCTGCCCGAGCCGCCGCCGACCGAGAAGGTGGGACCGCCCCCTCCCCCGGTCGACTGGGTGACGCGGTCGGCGACGCGGAACCAGGGATAGCCGTCGGCCAGGGCCAGTTCGGCCGCGCGCAGCAGCGCGTAGTCGGTCACCTGGCCCACCGGCGCGCCGGGGCCGCCTCGGAAGGTCACGCGATAGCGGCCGTCCTCCATCTTGTACTGGGCGAAACCGACGTCGGTGGCGCTGGCCTGCGGCCGATAGACGGTGGGCTGGGCGGTGGCGCAGGCGCCGAGGATGAGGGCGCTGGCGACGAGAGCGAGCGGGGTCTTCATGGCGTTTCTCCCTTGCCTCTCAAACGGCTCGGCCAAGTTCAGCGTTCCGGCAGCGCCAAGTCCAGTCTTTCCAGCACGGCCTTGAAGTCGTCCGGCAGCGGGGCCTCGATGCGCCGCTCGCCGCCCTCGGGATGGGGGAACACCAGCCGGGCGGCGTGCAGCATCAGCCGCGGCACCGGCGCGCCGGCCAGCATCAGCGTCCCGCCATAGCGACTGTCGCCGGCGATCGGCCGGCCGATCGAGGCCATGTGGACGCGCAGCTGGTGCATGCGGCCGGTGTCGGGCGACAGCTCGACCAGCGCCGCCTGGGCGTTGGCGGCCAGGGTGCGATAGCGGCTGCGGGCGGTCTCGGCGTCGGGATGATCGGGCTCGCAGACCCGCATGTAGGCCTCGCGGCCGATCGACTCGCGGCGCAGGGGGCTGTCGATCTGGCCGCCGCGCGGCTCGGGCGCGCCGGGCGCGACGATGGCCAGGTAGGTCTTGCGGAAGCGCTTGCCCATCAGGGCCTTGCCCAGGAAGGTCGCCGCCGGCTTGGTGCGCGCGGTGAGGATCACGCCCGAGGTGTCGCGATCCAGGCGATGGATCAGGCGAGGCCGCGGCCGGTCGCGCCGGGCCAGGGCCCAGAGCAGGTCGTCCAGCGTATGGGCCTTGATCCGGCCGCCCTGGCTGGACAGGCCCGCGGGCTTGTTCAGCACGAAGACGCTGTCGTCCTCGTGGATCACCAGCGAGCGCGTGAAGGCGACCTCGTCGGGCGTCAGCTCGATCGGGGTGTCGGAGGCTTTCGGCTTGGGCTGGGCGGGGGGGCGGCGGGGCGGCTTGGACATCGCGGTCACTTACCGCCTCGGCGCAGCTGGCTCCAGTGGTCCAGGCGCTCCTTGACCTTGGCCTCGGCGCCGATCGGCTTGGGCTCGTAGAACTTCGGACGGGCCATGCCGTCGGGGAAGTAGTTCTGGCCCGAAACACCACCTTCGACGTCGTGGTCGTAGGCATAGCCGTCGCCATAGCCGAGGGTCTTCATCAGCTTGGTCGGGGCGTTGAGGATATGGGCCGGCGGCGTCAGGCTGCCGGTCTCCTTCGCCGCGCGGCGGGCGGCCTTGTAGGCGGTGTAGACGGCGTTGGACTTGGGCGCGCTGGCCATGTGCACGACGGCCTGGGCCAGGGCCAACTCGCCTTCCGGGCTGCCCAGGAAGTCGTAGGCGTCCTTGGCCGCCGTGGTCAGCAGCAGGCTCAGCGGATCGGCCGCGCCGATGTCCTCGCTGGCCATGCGCACCAGGCGGCGGGCGATGAACAGCGGGTCCTCGCCGCCCTCCAGCATCCGCGCCAGCCAATAGAGGGCCGCGTCGGGATCGGAGCCCCGCACCGACTTATGCAGGGCCGAGATGAGGTTGTAGTGCTCTTCGCGATCCTTGTCGTAGGCGGGGCGGCGCTTCTGCAGCAGCTGGCCCAGCTGGGTCGGGTTCAGCGGCGTGTCCGTGCCGATCGACAGCAGGGTCTCGGTCAGGGTCAGCAGGTAACGGCCGTCGCCGTCGGCCATGGCGACCAGCACCTGGCGGGCCTCGGCGTCGACCGGCAGCTTGCGGTTCTCGGCCGCCTCGGCCTTGGCCAGCAGGGCCTCCAGCGACGCCTCGTCCAGGCGCTTGAGCACGAACACTTGGCAGCGCGACAGCAAGGCGCCGTTGAGCTCGAACGAGGGGTTCTCGGTGGTGGCGCCGACGAGGGTGACGATCCCCTCCTCCACGAACGGCAGGAAGCCGTCCTGCTGGGCGCGGTTGAAGCGATGGATCTCGTCGACGAACAGCAGCGTCGACTGCCCCGACTGGCGGCGCATGCGGGCCTGCTCGAAGGCCTTCTTCAGGTCGGCGACGCCCGAGAACACGGCCGAGATCTGCATGAACTCGTAGCCGCCGGCCTTGGCCAGCAGGCGGGCGATGGTGGTCTTGCCGGTGCCGGGCGGCCCCCAAAGGATCATCGAGGCCAGGCGATGGGCGGCCGCCATCCGGCCGATGGGACCGTCGGGGCCCAGCAGGTGCTCCTGACCCACGACCTCGTCGAGGCTTTGCGGACGCAGGCGGTCGGCCAGCGGCGCGGGCGCATGGGGCGCGATGCCGGCGGCTTGGAAGAGATCGGACATGGAAAGCAGATTTAGGGGGTTCCGCGGTCAGCGGAAACCCTCTCCCCGAAGGGAGAGGGTTCAAGGCCTCAGGTGCGGAAGCGGGCCGCGATGCGCTGGCCGTTGCGCTCGATGACGATGTTCCAGGTCGCCGCGTCGCCGCGGGTGGCGGCGGCCAGATCGGCCGTGGTGTTGATCGCCCGGCCGTTGACCTCGCGCACGAAGTCGCCCGGGCGCAGGCCAGCGTTCAAGGCGAAGCCCTGGCCGACCTTGGTGACGAGAACGCCCTTGCCGGCGAAGGCGTCGGCGCCGATGTCCTGGGCGGCGGCGGGCGACAGGTTCATCACCGTCGCGCCGTCGAAGGGATTGCGGCCGCTGATCGTGCGCTCGTCCTTGGCCGGAACTTCCGGCGCGGCCTCGGCGCGGATGGTCAGGGTCTGCTCGCGGTCGCCACGACGGATCAGCACCGGCACGCGATCGCCGACCTTGTGGGTGCCGATGGCGAAGGCGCCGCCGCCCTCGTCGTTCACCGCCTGGCCGTCGATCGACAGGATGACGTCGCCTTCCTTGATGCCGCCCTTGTCGGCCGAGGCGCCGGCATAGACGTCGGAAACCAGCACGCCGCGCGGGGTGGTCATGCCTAGGCTCTTAGCCAGGTCGCCGGTCACCGGCTGGCCGCGCACGCCAAGCCACGGCCGCACGACGCTATGAGCGCCGCCCAGGGCCGTCTGCACCACCTGGCGCACCACGGCCGCCGGAATGGCGAAGCCGACGCCGCTGGACGAGCCCGAGCGCGAGATGATGAAGGTGTTCACCCCGATCAGATCACCGTCCATGTCGACCAGCGGACCGCCGGAATTGCCCGGGTTGATGGCCGCGTCGGTCTGGATGTAGCTGCCGAACTCAGCCGCGCCGACGTCGGTGCGGGCCAGGGCCGAGACGATGCCGTTGGTGACGGTCTGGCCGACGCCGAACGGGTTGCCC
This sequence comes from Caulobacter sp. 602-2, assembly GCF_011043625.1. Taxonomy (GTDB): domain Bacteria; phylum Pseudomonadota; class Alphaproteobacteria; order Caulobacterales; family Caulobacteraceae; genus Caulobacter. The sequence goes on along the minus strand of NZ_JAAKGT010000018.1, from coordinate 49,841 downwards.
ATGGCCAGCACCAGGTCGCCGACCTCGAGCTGTTCCTGGTCGTCGATGGCGATGGTGGGCAGGCGCTCGCCCTTGGTGTCGATCTTCAGCACCGCCAGGTCCGAGCGCGGGTCGTCGAGCAGCACCGTGGCCGGGAACTCGCGGCGGTCGGCGAGCTGCACGGTGATGTCGCTCATGTTCTCGATGTTGTGGTGATTGGTGATGATCACCCCGTCGGCGCGGACGATGGCGCCCGAACCGAGCGAGCCTTGCACCTGGGCGCGCGGCGTGCCGCCCGCCCCGCCCATGAAGAAGTCCCAGAACGGGTCGCGCGACTGCTGGCGCTGCACGACGCGACGGCTGGCGACGTTGACGATGGCGGGGGCGGTCTTCTTCACCACCGGGGCGAAGGACGCCTTCATCGAGCCGGGATCAGTGGGCGCCTTGCGGGTGGGCTGGGCGAGTTCCGGGATGGACTGGGCCTGGCTGCGCGAGGCCGGATCCGAGCAGGCGGCCAGGAGGGCCAGGGTCGGAAGCAGGACGCGAAGGGCGGGCTTGGACAAGTCGATGGCTCCGTCAGATCTTGCGGCGCGCCCGGTCTCCGAGAGCCCAGACGCGCGCTCTCGCCCCTTAAACAGCGAAGTTTTCAGGCGCAATCAAGGCGTTCAGCGCGCGGGATCAAGGCCCGGTTCCGCGACCGCCAGCGGACGGGCCCTGCGGGTGCCCAGGATGACCAGTAGGCCGCCCAGGGCCAGGAGGCCGGCGATGAGCAGCGGCAGGCCGGGCAGGTGCAGGGTCTGCTCGTGGCGCACGGCGAAGGCCAGCGACAGGCCGTAGAGCGCCGGGCCGATGATCGCCGTCAGGCCCATGATCGCCGAGTTGGCGCCCTGCAGCTGGCCCTGCTCGCTGGGGCCGACGCGCTTGGTCATCATGCCCATCAGGCCGGGCTGGATCAGGGCGGCGAAGGCGCTGACGAACAGGCCCGAGGCGAAGATCCAGCCGTTGGGCGCGAAGGCGAAGACCGCGAACGACACGAAGAAGCAGACAAGACCCAAGATCACCGCGCCGCGCTCCTTCAGGCGATCGACGATCGGCCCGATCAGCAGGGCCTGGACGATCACCCCCAGCACGCCCGACAGCATCATCAGAAGGCCGATCTGGGCGGTGTCCCAGCCATAGCGATAGCCGGTGTAGAGCACGAAGACGCTGGGATAGGCGTTATGGGCCAGCTGCATCAGGAAGCTGACGACGCCTAGGCGCGGCAGGTCCGGGTGCGAGCCCAGGAGCTTCAGCGAACCGACGGGATTGGCCTTCGTCCAGTCGAAGCGCCTGATGCGCTTTTCCGGCGGCAGGGATTCGGGCAGCACCAGCAGGCCGTACAGCCAGTTCAGCAGGGCCATGGCCGCGGCCACCCAGAACGGCAGGTGCAGGTCGATCTTGCCCAGCAGGCCGCCCAGGGCGGGACCGGCGATGAAGCCCACGCTCCAGGCCGCGCCGATCAGGCCGAAGGCCTTGGCCCGGCCCTTCTCGGGCGTGACGTCGGCGATGTAGGCGCCCGCCGCCGAGAAGCTGGCCGCCGTGGCCCCGTGGATGATCCGCCCGACGAACAGCCACCACAGGGTCGGGGCCAGGGCCATGAAGATGTAGTCCACGCCCAGGCCGAAGATCGAGATCAGGATCACCGGCCGCCGCCCGAAGCGGTCGGACATCATGCCCAGGATCGGCGAGCAGAAGAACTGCATCGCGCCCCACACCATGCCGAAGGCGGCCGTCCACTGGGCGGCGGCGTCGGTGTGGCCGCCGGCCATCTCCTTCACCAGGCTGGGCAGCACGGGGATCATCAGGCCGAGCGACAGCACGTCCATCAGGGCGGTGACGAAGATGAAGCCCAGCGCCGCCTTGCGGGCCGGATGGACGATGGGTTCGGACATGCAACCTCCCGGGGGCGGGATGTTTGACCGCCTGTCGGATAATCGGCAAGGGCGTTGCGTCCTTCGAGGCTCGCCTTCAGCTCGCACCTCAGGATGAGGAGTTCAGTGCAAGGACGACCTCATCCTGAGGCGCCCGCGCAGCGGGCCTCGAAGGACGCAGGATCCGTCAGCGGACATACGCGGCCAGCCCCTCCAGCAGTCCCGTCCACCACTGGCCGTGGCGCAGCAGGAACAGCTGGTCGGGAAAGCCGTGGCGGGCCACGTGGTCGGCCGGCACGGTCTCCCAGCCGCGATGCTGCACGGTCACGCGCGTCTCCTCGCCGACGGCCTCGAAGGTCACCTCGACCTCGGTGTCCATGCCGGGCGCGAAGGCCGCCTGCCGCCAGCCGAACACCAGCCGCTCGCCGCGCGCCCAGGTCCGCACGTGACCGATCTCGAACACCTTGCCCGAGGCCAGGCGCTCGACGAGGCGCGCGCCCTCCCCCTCGCCTTCGAAAGCCAGCACGCCCGGCGAGCGCGGGGTGAACGAGAACAGCGGATTGGGCCGCCACCAGGCGCCGATCTCGCCGACGAAGGCGTCGAACACCCGCGCCGGCGACGCCTTGATCCGCAGGGCCGCCAGGATGCGGGCGCTCATGCCTGCTCAGCCTCGATGTGGGCCTTCAGCGCCAGAAGCTGGTCGCTCCACAACGCTTCGGCCGCGGCGGCCCAGGCCTTCAGCTCGGTCATCGGCTCGGGCCGCAGGGCGTAGACCCGCACCCGGGCGTCGAACGGCGGATGGCTTTCCTCGACCAGCCGCGCCTCGCGCAGCGCCCGCAGGTGGCGGCTCATGGCCGGCGCCGAAAGGCCCAGCGCCTGCGCCAGTTCGCCCGCCCGGCGCGGACCATCGGCCAGCAGCTCGACCGTGCGCCGGCGATGCGGCTCGGCCAGGGCCGCCAGGGTGCGGTCGACGCTCACGCCCGGGCATCCAGTTCGGCGAGCAGCCGCTTGCCGGCCTTCAGCCGCCAGGCCTGTTCCAGGGCGCTTTTCAAGGTCGGCTCGTCGACGGCGTCGAGGACGACGTTGGTCGCGCCCTTCAAGCCCCAGCCGCCCTTGACCGGAACAAAGGCGGCCGGCTCGGCGGCGACCAGCATCTCCTGCAAGTCGCGGGTCAGCTGCACCATGCCGAAGCGGGCGTCGGGATAGCCCAGGGTGGCGAAGATCCGCCCGACGCGGAAGTCGGCCGTGCCCATGTGCGCGCCCTCGACGACGCCCGGCAGGGCCAGCGCCAGCCGGCGGAAGTCGTCCGGGCTCACGCCCAGCCCTGGATCTTCAGGCCGGTGGCGGCTTCGGCCTCTTCGCGGGTGACGACCTTGACCGTCTGGCCGACCGTCCAGATGTGGCCCTCCAGGTCGCGACAGCGATAGCTGCGGTCGCCGTAGAACTGGGTGGTCGGCTCCTGCAGGATCTCGGCCCCGGCTGCGCGGGCGCGCTGGCAATGGGCGTCGACGTCGTCCTCGATATGGATGTGCACGGTCTGGGTGTTCTTGCCGCCCAGCGAGGCGGGACTGGCGTGATCGGCGCTCCATTCGTTGCCGACCATCACGTGGGCCTCGCCCAGCGCCATCTGCGAGTGGGCCAGATTGCCCTCTCCGTCCTCGATCAGCAGCACCAGTTCGAAGCCGAAAGCCGCTTCCAGCCACTTCAGGGCGGCCTTGGGGTCCTTGTAGCAAAGCGCGGAAGTCAGGCGAGCCATGCGCCTCTCTCCTATTGCGTTGGAACGCAATATTTAACGCATAACGCAATTATCTGGGCAAGCAAAAAGGGCGAGCCTTGCGACCCGCCCTTTCCTGGTTCAGCGCAGAGCGGCCTTCACCGGCGCCAGTTCGCCATCGACCTTTTCCGGCTTCACGCCGATCACCTTGGCCAGCAGCGGATAGACGTCGACATTGTCGAACACCGGCAGGGTCTTGCCCGACTTGAAGGCCGGACCGTGGGCCACGAACACCGCCTGCATCAGCGGATCTGCGTTGTCGAAACCATGGGCGCCGCCGTCGCGCATCTCCCCGCCCTCGCCTTCACGCTTCTTCTGCGAGGCGGCGGTGGTGATGTACCAGCCGGTCTGGGCCGAGCAGACGATCGGACCGATGCGGCGGTTGGTTCCGTAGTGCAGGCGAGCCGGGATCTTGGCCTTCTCCCAGCAGGTCATGTGCGGGTGCGGACGGACCAGGGCGGCGGTCACGGCCTTCTCCTCGCCGGGCTTGGGATAGAGGCTGGCGATGGCGCCCAGACCCACATAGCGCAGCTTGGAAAGGTCGACGCTGTCGTCGAGCACCACGCGCTGGCTGGCCGGCAGCGGGGCCATGCCGTGGTCGGCGACGATGATCAGGTTGGTGCGGTCATAGAGGCCGCGAGCCTTCAGCCCCTCGACCAGACGGGCGATCGCCACGTCGACGTCGGCCGAGGCCTTGCGCACCTCGGGCGAGTCCGGTCCGTACTTGTGGCCGGCGCTGTCGACGATGTCGAAATAGAGGGTGGCCAGGCCAAGCGGCGCGTCCCTGGTCTCGTCCAGCCACGACAGCAGGGTGTCGACGCGGTCGTTGGACGGCTTCTTCTGGTCGAACACCGCCCATTTGGTGGGCCGCACGCCGGCGATCTCGGCTTCCGAGCCCGGCCAGAACATGGTGCCGGCGCGCACGCCCTGCTTCTCGGCCGTGGACCAGATCGGCGTGGCCATGCTCCACCAGCGGGTGTCGGTGACGGCGTCGCGGTTGGAGAGGGTGAAGGTCACGCCCGGGATCTGCGGGTCCTCCATCGTGTTGCTGACGATGCCGTTGTGGTCGGGGCGCATGCCGGTGACCAGGGCGTAGTGATTGGGGAAGGTCAGCGACGGGAACGACGGGCGCATGGCCGCGCGCACGCCGTCGTCGGCCAGGGCCTTCATGGCCGGGGTGTCGCCGCGGTCGAGGTAGTCGGCGCGGAAACCGTCGATCGAGATCAGGATGGTCAGCGGCGCCTTGACCTTGGCGGCTTGTACGGGCGGTCCCTCGGCGACGGGACGCGGCGCCGTGGCGCAGCCGGAAAGGACGGCGATCGCCAGGAATGCGGCGAAGCGGGAAAGAACGGTCATGGCCGGGCCCTGAAGCAAAGAGTTCCGCCCCTATAGGACAGCTCGGCGACAATTCGTATTGCAGCCGCCAAACAACTTGGCCGACCTGCGTTCCATCGCCCATAGTCGCGACAAGTTCATAAGGGAGTCGTCCGATGTCGCCGAGCCGGGCCCGCGCCGCATGAGTTACGCGCTCGAGGCCGAAGGGCTGACCAAGACCTATGGTGCCGTGCGGGCGCTGGACGACCTGACCCTGAGGATCCCCGCCGGCGGGGTGTTCGGCGTGCTGGGCCCCAACGGCGCGGGCAAGAGCACCCTGTTCCGCATCGCCATGGGCCTGGTGCGGCCCTCGTCCGGCGTCGCGCGACTGTCGGGATCGCCCGCAGGCCACGCCTCGTCGCTGCGCCGGGTGGGCGCGATGATCGAGACGCCGCGCTATCCGCCCTACCTGACCGCCCGCGACGCGCTGAAGATGCTGGCCCTGCAGAGCGGCGCCCATGACGTCGACATCGACGGCTGGCTGGACCGGGTGGGCCTGACGGGCGCGGCCGACCGCAAGACCTCGACCTATTCGGTGGGCATGAAGCAGCGGCTGGGACTGGCGGCGGTGTTCTTCACCCGCCCGACCCTGGCCATCCTGGACGAGCCGACCAGCGGCATGGACCCGGCCGGCATCCAGGAGATTCGCGAACTGATCCGCCGCCTGGCCGCCGAGGAAGGCGCGACCATCATCCTGGCCAGCCATCAGCTGGACGAAGTGCGGCGCGTCTGCGACCGCGTGGCGATCCTGGCCAAGGGCAAGCTGGTGGCCGAAGGGCCGGTCGAGACCCTGGCCGGTCGCAAGCCCGCCCTGCGCATCGTCGCCAGCCCCCTCCCCCAGGTTCTGCAGATCCTCGGCGAGCAGGGCGCGGCTGACGGCCCCGACGCGGCGCTGGCGCAGATCGAGCGCCACGAGGCCCCCGCCCTGATCCGCGCCCTGGTGGGCGCCGGCGTCGACATCCACGAGGCCCGCTGGCGCGAGGCCGACCTGGAGAGCGCCTATCTCGACATCCTGCAAGCCAAGGAGCCGGCCGATGCTCGCTGACGCCATCTCCGCCGAACGCTTTCGTCTGCTCAAGGACCGCGGGACGCTGTTCTGGGGCGTGCTTTTCGCCCCGATCGCGGGCCTCGTCCTCAACATCGGCGGCGAGCTTTTCGCGCGCAGCCTGATGAAGGGCGCCCCGCCGATCCCCGTCGACATCGTCGGGCGCATGGTCAAGGCCCTGGCCGGCGGCGCTTCGCCGGTCGTGGGGCTGTTCGTGCTGATCCTGTCGACCGCGGTGCTGGCCGGCGACTATCGCTGGGAGACCTGGCGGCTGCTGACCCCGCGCAACGGCCGCGTGAACCTGCTGCTGGCCAAGCTGGCGACGGTGGCGGCCGCGGTGGCGATCAGCCTCGTGCTCTACACCCTGGCCGCGGCCGTGGGCGGCCTGTTCAGCGCCGCCACCAGCGGCGGACCGCTCGTCGGCTACCCGGGCGGCTCGCCCCTCGTCGACCTGGCCGGGACCTTCGCGATCAGCTGGCTGCAGTTGATGGTGCTGGTCGCCCTGTCGGCCCTGGTGGGCGTCGTCACGCGCTCGACCATGGGCGCGCTGATCGTCGGGCTGGCGTTCGCCGCCGTCCAGTCGATCGTCGCCAGCCAGATGCACGAGCCCAGCCTCAAGGCCCTGGCCATCCCGGCCTTCTCCGGCGACTTGCTCAAGACCGTCCTGCTCATGCCGCGCAGCGTCACCGACGAGCCCGCGCCCTGGGCCCTGGCGCTCGGCTTCCTGCTGGCCTGGCTGGCCGGCCTGTCGGCCGCGGCTCTGGCGCTCTTCCAGCGGCAGGACCTGACGCGCGAATGACGAGGTTGTTTCCGCTGCGCGCCGCCTGCTTTTCCGGGGCGGCCGCCTTGCTGGCCGCCGCCGGCGGCGCCTGCGCCGCCCAGCCGGACTTCACGCTGTCGCCGGAGCTGCAGGCCAGCATCGAGAAGGCGGCCATCGCGCGCGAGGCGGCGCTGGCCGAGGCGCGCAGGCTGCCGGCCCCGACGCCGCCGCCCTCGCCCACCCAGCGCAAGCCCGCGACCTGCCGCATGACCTCGATCCCCGACGTCGCGCTGTGTCACGAGACGGTGCGCCTGCAGGGCAAGTGGACCGAACGCGACGTCCGCTACGTGCGCGGCGCCGGCGGCGCGGGCTGGCTCGACTTCCAGGGAACCTACGAGGTCGTCGCCGGCCGCTACCGCCTGGCCTCCGACGCCCAGGGCGAGGCCCTGCGCCTGTGCTGGGAGCGCGACGCCCTGACCTGCGAGACGGTGCTCGGACCGCGCATCGACCAGTACGGCGGCGACGAGCGCCATGTCGTCATCGCCCGCCGCGACGCGCCCGACGACACCGTCCGCTACTACTACGTCCAGGCGGCCAAGGACGGCCCTGGGACGGTGCACGGCCCCCTGACGGCCGGCGCCTTCGCGCGCGAAAAGCTGAAACTGGCCCTGCCCGAGTTCGACGGCATCATCGTCAGCCGCTGAACCGCCGTCATGGGCGACTTAGATCGTGCGTCCTTCGAGGCCCGCTGCGCGGGCGCCTCAGGATGAGGAATGCAGTGCAAAGACGTCCTCATCCTGAGGTGCGAGCCACAGGCGAGCCTCGAAGGACGCACAGCCAAAACAGCAAAAAGGCCCCGGATCGCTCCGGGGCCTTCTCGTTTCAGCCTGGGCTGAAGATTAGTCTTCGGCTTCGTTGGCGTAGACCGGACCCGAGTCCTTGCCCTTTTCCGAGACGTCGCGGTCGACGAACTCGATCACGGCCATCGGGGCGTTGTCGCCGTAGCGGAAGCCGGCCTTCAGGACGCGGATGTAGCCGCCCTGACGGTCCTTGTAGCGCGGGCCGAGCACGGCGAAGAGCTTGCCGACTTGCTCGACGTCGCGGACCGAGCTGATGGCCTGACGACGAGCGTGCAGGTCGCCGCGCTTGGCCAGGGTGACCAGCTTTTCGACGATCGGGCGCAGTTCCTTGGCCTTCGGCAGGGTGGTGACGATCTGCTCGTGCTTGATCAGCGAAGCCGACATGTTGGCGAACATGGCGGTGCGGTGAGCCGAGGTGCGGCCGAGTTTGCGGTGGGCGTAGCCGTGACGCATTTCTTTATCTCCTGGGCTCTAAGCCCGAGCGGCGCGAATGAGGCGCCTGTTGGTCACCAATCCCAGCCTCGTCCCGGCCGAGTTCAGAGCGATGCGCCGGGGCCCTCCACCGCATGGCGGCTTCAAAAGGCCCAGGCCGCCTTACGGTCCCGAGGGATCGAAAGGCGGCCCGGATTCAGCGCGAAAGTCTCGATCTTAGATCTGGTCGTCGAACTTCTTGGCCAGGTCTTCGATGTTTTCCGGCGGCCAGTTCGGCACGTCCATGCCGAGGTGCAGACCCATGCCGGCGAGCACTTCCTTGATTTCGTTCAGCGACTTGCGACCGAAGTTCGGGGTGCGGAGCATCTCGGCTTCGGTCTTCTGGATCAGGTCGCCGATGTAGACGATGTTGTCGTTCTTCAGGCAGTTGGCCGAACGGACCGACAGTTCCAGCTCGTCGACCTTCTTGAGCAGAGCCGGGTTGAACGGCAGCTCGGGCTTCGTTTCGTCCGCGGCCTTGGCCTTGGGCTCTTCGAAGGTGATGAAGATCTGCAGCTGGTCTTGCAGGATGCGAGCGGCGTAAGCCACGGCGTCCACCGGGGTGACGGCGCCGTTGGTCTCGACTTCCAGGGTCAGCTTGTCACGGTCCAGGCGCTGGCCTTCGCGGGTCGGCTCGACCTTGTAGGCCACGCGCTTCACCGGCGAGTACAGGGCGTCGACGGCGATCAGGCCGATCGGCGCGTCTTCCGGACGGTTCTGGTCGGCCGGGACGTAGCCCTTGCCGGTGTTGACCGTGAATTCCATGCGCACCGAACCGCCCTCGTCCAGCGTGCAGAGCACGTGGTCGGGGTTGAGGATCTCGATGTCGGCCGGGGTTTCGATCTGGCCAGCGGTGACCGGACCGGCGCCCGAGGCGCGCAGGGTCATGCGCTTGGGGCCCTCGGCGTGCATGCGCACGGCGAGTTGCTTGATATTCAGAACGATGTCGACGACGTCTTCACGAACGCCCTCGAGCGAGGAGAACTCGTGCACCACGCCATCGATCTGGATGGCGGTGACGGCGGCGCCTTGCAGCGACGAGAGGAGAACGCGACGCAGGGCGTTGCCGAGCGTCACACCGAAACCACGCTCGAGCGGCTCAGCAACGATGCGAGCCTTGCGGCTGGCGTCGGCGCCGGTTTCGATCTGCGGCTTCTCAGGACGGATCAGCTCGTTCCAGTTTCTTTCGATCACGTGGTGTCCCTTGAACGCGACTCGCCGGCCGCGTTTGACGCAGCCGGCGAAGGAGAATTGGATCTAAAAAATACTAGACGCGACGGCGCTTGGGCGGACGGCAGCCGTTGTGCGGGATCGGCGTGACGTCGCGGATCGTCGTGATGGTCATGCCGACGGCCTGCAGAGCGCGCAGAGCCGATTCACGACCCGAGCCCGGACCCGAAACGTTGACTTCCAGGGTCTTCACGCCGTGTTCCGCAGCCTTCTTGCCCGCGTCTTCGGCGGCCATCTGAGCGGCGTACGGGGTCGACTTGCGCGAGCCCTTGAAGCCCATCATGCCGGCGCTCGACCAGGAGATGGTGTTCCCCTGAGCGTCCGTGATGGTGATCATGGTGTTGTTGAACGAGGCGTTCACGTGCGCCACGCCCGAGGTGATGTTCTTGCGTTCGCGCTTTTTAACGCGACCCGGTTCCTTGGCCATCGGTCAGGCTACCTTACTTCTTCTTGCCGGCGATCGGCTTGGCCGGACCCTTGCGGGTACGAGCGTTCGTGTGGGTGCGCTGGCCGCGGACCGGCAGGCCCTTGCGGTGACGCAGGCCGCGGTAGCAGGCCAGGTCCATCAGACGCTTGATGTTCATCGAGTTTTCGCGACGCAGGTCGCCTTCCACGGTGAAATCACGGTCGATCGTTTCACGGATCTGAAGGACTTCCGCGTCGGTCAGTTGATTGACGCGACGGGCGTCCTCGATGCCCACCTTCGTGACGATGTCACGAGCGGACTTCGGGCCGATGCCGTGAATGTACTGAAGCGCGATGACAACGCGCTTGTTCGTCGGGATGTTGACGCCTGCGATACGGGCCACGTCTAATGTTCTCCTAGTCACGCACCAAAGACGCGAACGGCGCGCTCGGCCCGATCCGAAGACCCAGACCGACGCGCACAGATCGCGCCCTTTCGCGGAAGCGCCCCGTTATAGGGATCGTTGCGCATCCGTCAATGGCGGAATCCGTTCTGGGAACGGATTCCATTAAAACTTACGCCACGACCGTGAGGGTCGCGTCGATCGAAGCGGCGACGGCTTCCACCGCCCCCATGCCGTCCACTTCCACCAGCTTGCCCTGCTCGCGGTAGTACGGGAGCAGCGGCGCGGTGTCGGCGTTGTAGCGGGCCAGACGGTTCACGAAGGTCTCGGGGTTGTCGTCCGACCGCCCCTGCTCCGCGTATCGCTTGGTGATCCGCTCGATCAAGGCGGGCTCGTCTACTTCGAGTCGCACGACGGAGTCGATCTTCTGGCCGCGCTTGGCCAGCATGACGTCCAGCGCCTGCGCCTGCGCCACGGTGCGCGGGAAGCCGTCGAAGATCGCGCCGCCGGCCGCTTCGGCCTCGGGCAGGCGTTCCTCGATGAGAGCGATGACGATTTCGTCGGTGACCAGGTCGCCGCGATCCAGCACGCCCTTGACCTTCTGCCCGAGCTCCGAGCCCGAGGCGATCGCGGCGCGCAGCATGTCGCCGGTCGACAGCTGGACCATGCCGCGCTGCTCGACCAGTCGCTTGGCCTGGGTGCCCTTGCCCGCCCCGGGAGGGCCAAACAGGATCAAGTTCATAAAAGCCCCTTCACGCGTTTCCCAGGGTCTGACGCCCCTCACCGAGGGCAGACCTAGAATGCGTTCAAAGAAAACGGAAGCCGGATTGTGACAATCCGGCTTCCGGGTGGTTTCACGCTTGCGTCAGCGGCCGCCGCGGCCGCCGCGCAACTTCGACTTCTTGATCAGGCCCTCGTACTGGTGCGCCAGCAGGTGGGACTGGATCTGCGCCACGGTGTCCATGGTCACCGTCACCACGATCAGGATCGAGGTGCCGCCCAGAGCGAAGTTCTTGTTGCCAAGAGCGCCCATCAGCAGTTCGGGGAACAGGCAGACGGCGGTGATGTAGGCCGCGCCGATCACGGTCAGGCGGGTCAGCACGTAGTCGAGGTACTCGGCGGTGCGCTTGCCCGGACGGATGCCCGGCAGGAAGCCGCCGTACTTGCGCAGGTTCTCGGCCGTCTCGTCCGGATTGAACACCACCGAGGTGTAGAAGAACGAGAAGAAGATGATCAGGCCCGCGTAGCTGAGCATGAACAGCGGCTGGCCGTGCTGCATGGCGCCAACCACGGTCGGCAGCCACTGGCCCCAGCTCGGCAGGTTGGCCGGGTTGAGGAACTGCATGGCGGTCGTCGGCAGAAGCAGCAGCGACGAGGCGAAGATCGGCGGGATGACGCCCGCGGTGTTGATCTTCAGCGGCAGGAACGAGCTGTCGCCGCCGACCATGCGGTTGCCTTGCTGGCGCTTGGGATAGTGCACCAGCAGGCGGCGCTGCGAGCGCTCCATGAACACGATGGCGAAGATCACCGCCACGGCGAGCACGAAGATCACCATCAGCGGGAAGTAGTTGCCGGTGTTCTGGGCGGTGACGAACAGCTGGCCAAGACCGCGCGGCAGGGCCGCGACGATGCCGGCGAAGATGATCAGGGACACGCCGTTGCCCACGCCGCGGCTGGTGATCTGCTCGCCCAGCCACATCAGGAACAGGGTGCCGCCGGTCAGCGAGACCACGGTCGACAGGACGAAGAACCAGCCCGGCAGTTCCGAATAGACCAGGTTCGGCTGGCTCTGCAGGCCGACGGCGATCGAGAACGACTGCACCAGGGCCAGGATGACGGCCAGGTAGCGGGTGTACTGGTTGAGGGTCTTGCGGCCGGCTTCGCCGCCTTCCTTCTTCAGCTTTTCCCACGGCGGATACACCGAGCCCATCAGCTGCACGATGATCGAGGCGCTGATGTAGGGCATCACGTTCAGCGAGAAGATCGCCATGCGCTCGACGGCGCCGCCCGAGAACATGTTGAACATGCCCAGGATGCCCTTCGACTGGCCGGCGAAGGCGCTGGCGAAGGCTTCCGGGTTGATGCCCGGGATCGGCACGTAGGTGCCCAGGCGGAACACCACCAGGGCGATGAGCGTAAACCAGATGCGCTTGTGAAGTTCGGTGGCCTTCTGGAAGGACCCGAAGTTCATGTTGGCTGCGAGCTGTTCGGCGGCCGAGGCCATTCAATTCCCCACGACGAGAGCGCGGCCGGATCGTCGAAGGCGACGACGCGGAGCGCGCTCCAAGTATTGTACGGGGCCTGGCCGGAGATCGGCGGAATCGCCGACGCTCTTGGCTTAGGCCCCAGTGCGGAGCCACACATAGGTGAGGCTCGCCGTGATGTCACGGCGAGCCTCGTAAGATCGTCATCCCGATGGGGCTTTATGGCGGGCTGGTGCGCAAAGGCCCCTACCCCGCCCGGCTCCCGCGCCGCCCGGATCCCCTAGGAACGCTGGGCGGCTCGGGATGACACTGTGGTCTTAGGCTTCGGCTTGCGCCTTGGCCTTCTTGGTCACGGTGACCGAACCACCAGCGGCCTCGACGGCCTTGATGGCGGCTTCGGTGGCCGAGTAGACGGTCAGCTTCAGGGCCGACTTGATTTCGCCCTTGCCCAGCAGCTTCACACCGTCGAGTTCACGACGGATGACGCCGGCGGCGACCAGGTCGGCGACGCTGACTTCAGCGCCGGCCTTCAGCTTGCCGGCTTCGACGGCTTGCTCCAGGCGCCACAGGTTCACTTCAGCGAACTCCAGGCGGAAGGGGTTGTTGAAGCCGCGCTTCGGCATGCGCATGTGCAGCGGCATTTGACCGCCTTCGAAGCCGTTGATGGCGACGCCCGAGCGCGCCTTCTGGCCCTTCACACCGCGACCGCCGGTCTTGCCCTTGCCCGAACCCGGGCCGCGGCCGACGCGCATGCGGCCCTTGGTGGAGCCGGGAGCCGGAGCCAGTTCGTTCAGCTTGGTCATATGTGCCTCTCCTTGGAGATCTGCGCCCGGCCGCATGGCCGGACTCGGCGTTGAAAACTTTGAGGTGAAGCGTCACCAAAAAGGTGAAACTTCAAACGAAAGCCACCCCGGCTTTCACCGGGGTGGCGATCTTGGGTCGTCGTGTAACAGACTTACTCGACGATTTCCAGCAGGTGCTGGACCTTGCGGATCATGCCGCGGACCGACGGGGTGTCTTCCAGCGTGGACGTGCGGCCCAGCTTGTTGAGACCCAGACCGGCGAGCGTGGCGCGCTGGTCCTTTTCACGACGGATCGGCGAACCGGTCTGGCGCAGGGTGACGGTTTTAGCTTCAGCCATGACTTAGCCCTCGATGGCTTCCGGCGACGAAGCGCCGTCGGCGCGACGGCCGAGGATGTCGCCAACCTTCTTGCCGCGCTTGGCGGCGATCTGGCGGGGCGACGACTGCACCTTGAGGGCTTCGAACGTGGCGCGCACCATGTTGTACGGGTTCGAGGAACCCGTCGACTTGGCCACGACGTCCTGGACGCCCAGGGTTTCGAGAACCGCGCGCATCGGACCACCGGCGATGACGCCCGTGCCCGGAGGGGCAGCGCGCATCATGACCTTACCAGCGCCCCAACGGCCAGCGCCGTCGTGGTGCAGGGTGCGCGACTCGCGGAGCGGGACGCGGATCATGGTCTTCTTGGCTTCTTCGGTCGCCTTGCGGATGGCTTCCGGCACTTCACGCGCCTTGCCATGACCGAAGCCGACGCGGCCCTTTTGGTCGCCAACGACCATCAGAGCGGCGAAGCTGAAGCGACGGCCGCCCTTCACGGTGGCGGCGACGCGGTTGATGTGGACGAGCTTTTCGACGATGTCGCTGTCGACCCGCTCTTCGGGGGCGTTGCGGTCGCGACGGTCACGGCGTTGACCGCCTTCACCGCGCTGTTGGTCACCACGAGCCATTGTGTTTCCCTTAGAAGTTCAGGCCGGCTTCGCGCGCGGCGTCGGCCAGGGCTTTCACCCGTCCGTGGAAGATGTAGCCGCCACGATCGAAGACGACGTCCTTGACGCCCTTTTCGATCGCGCGCTCGGCGACGAGCTTGCCGACGGCGGCCGCAGCGTCCTTATCCGCGCCCTTGCCTTCGGCTTCCAGGGTGGAAGCCGACGCCAGGGTCACGCCGCGTTCATCATCGATGATCTGGGCGTAGATGTTCTTGGACGAGCGGAAGACCGACAGACGCGGACGGCCGTTGGCCAGCGACTTGAGGCGGGTCCGGTTGCGCTGAGCGCGCTTGGCCGCCGATTCACGAGGAGAGAGCGCCATGGCTTACTTCTTCTTGCCTTCCTTGCGGCGAACCTTCTCGCCAGCATAGCGCACGCCCTTGCCCTTGTACGGCTCAGGCGGACGAATGCGGCGGATCTTCGCGGCAATCTCGCCGACCGCCTGCTTGTCGATGCCGGCGATCTTGATTTCGGTTTGCTTCGGCACAGCGAAGGTGACGCCGGCCGGAGCCTCAACGTCCACGTCGTGGCTGAAACCGAGTTGGAGGCTCAGGGCGGTGCCCTTCATGGCGGCGCGGTAACCGACGCCGACCAGCTCGAGGTTTTCCTCGAAGCCGGCGGTGACGCCGTGCACCATGTTGGCCACCAGAGTGCGGGACAGACCCCACATGCCCTTGGCGCGCTTGGTGTCGACGCGCGGAGCCAGCAGGAGCTCGGAGCCCTCTTGCTTGACTTCGACTTCGTCGGCGATCGTCCACGACAGCTGACCCTTCGGGCCCTTCACCGTGACCGTCTGACCCGCGAGCGTGACTTGCACGCCCGAGGGGATTGCGACGGCTTTCTTACCGATACGTGACATGCTCTTTCCCTCCCGCGCCTAGTAGACGCGGCAGAGGACTTCGCCGCCGACGTTAGCGTCGCGCGCGGCGGTGTCCGACATGACGCCCTTCGGCGTCGACAGGATCGAGATGCCCAGGCCGTTCTTGATCGGCTTGAGGTCCTTGATCGACGAATAGACGCGACGGCCAGGCTTGGACACGCGGCTGATCTCGGCGATCACGGGCTCACCGTCGAAGTACTTGAGCTCGATCTCGAATTCGGGGAACGCGCCGGGCTTTTCGACGAGCGAGTAGCCGCGGATGTAGCCCTCGTCGGCCAGCACGTCGAGGACGCGGGCGCGCAGCTTGGAAGCCGGCGTCGAGACCTTGTTGCGCTTGCGCAGGGCGGCGTTCTTGATGCGAGCGATCATGTCGCTCAGGGGGTCGTTCATCGACATCTGATCGTCCTCACCAGCTCGACTTGACGAGGCCGGGGATCAGGCCTTGCGAACCGAGTTCGCGAAGGGCCACACGGCTCATCTTAAGCTTGCGGTAGTAGGCGCGCGGACGGCCCGTGACTTCGCAGCGGTTGCGAATGCGGATCGGCGAGCTGCTGCGGGGCAGCTTCGCCAGCTTGAGGCGAGCCTCGAAGCGTTCCTCGAGCGGCAGGGTCTCGTCGTTGGCGATCGCCTTAAGCGCGGCGCGCTTTTCGGCGTACTGCTTCACGAGAGCCTTGACGGCTTCGTTGCGGTTGACGGCGCTTTTCTTGGCCATGGTTTCTTTCCCTTCCCGCTCTCTTAGTTGACGAACGGGAACTGGAATTCCTTCAGGAGAGCCTTGGCTTCCTGGTCGGACTTCGCAGTGGTGCAGACGATGATGTCCATGCCCCAGATCTGCTCGATCTGGTCATAGTTGATTTCCGGGAACACCAGGTGCTCCTTCAGGCCCATGGCGTAGTTGCCACGGCCGTCGAAGCTCTTGCCGTTCAGACCACGGAAGTCCTTCACGCGCGGCAGCGCGATCGTGACCAGGCGGTCGAGGAATTCAAACATCCGGTCCTTGCGCAGGGTGACCTTGGCGCCGACCACCATGCCTTCGCGCAGCTTGAAGCCGGCGATCGACTTGCGGGCGCGGGTCGCGACGGGCTTTTGGCCGGCGATCGCTTCCAGTTCCTTCAGAGCCAGCTGGGCCTTCTTCGAGTCGGCCACGGCTTCGCCGATACCCATGTTCAGGACGATCTTGTCCAGCTTGGGGATCTGCATCTCGTTGGTGTAGCCGAACTGCTCCTTCATCGCGGCGCGGATGCGCTCGCGATAGACGGTCTTCAGCCGGGGCTCGTAAGCTTGATCAGCCATTGATCACCTCGCCGGTCGTCTTGGCGACGCGCACCTTCTTGTCGCCTTCGATCTTGAAGCCGACGCGGGTGGGCTTGCCGTTGGAGTCCACGACGGCGACGTTCGAGACGTGCAGCGCGGCTTCCTTGTGCTTGATGCCGCCCTGGGGGTCGGCTTGGGTCGGCTTGGTGTGGCGGGCGACCATGTTCACGCCCTCCACGACAACCCGGTTTTCCTTCGGCAGGACTTGGGTCACAGCGCCTTGCTTGCCCTTGTCCTTGCCGGCGAGAACGACGACGCGGTCGCCCTTCTTGATCTTAGCAGCCATTACAGCACCTCCGGCGCGAGGGAGATGATCTTCATGTGGTTCTTGGCGCGCAGTTCACGGGGAACCGGGCCGAAGATCCGCGTGCCGACCGGCTCGCTCTGCTTGTTGACGATGACGGCCGCGTTCTTGTCGAAGCGGATCATCGAACCGTCTTTGCGCTTCAGGCCTTGGTTCACGCGAACCACGACGGCGCGCAGAACGTCACCCTTCTTCACGCGACCGCGCGGGATGGCTTCCTTCACGGAGACGACGATGACGTCGCCAACGCTGGCGTAGCGACGGCCAGCGCCGCCCAACACCTTGATGCACATGACCCGGCGAGCGCCAGAGTTGTCGGCGACGTCCAGGTTAGTTTGCATCTGGATCATGGTTTAGACCTTCCAGACTTAGGCCGAAGCCTTGGGAAGCACTTCCCAGGTCTTCAGCTTGGACTTCGGAGCGCACTCGACGATGCGAATGGTTTCGCCCGTCTTGTACACATTGGCTTCGTCGTGCGCGTGGTACTTCTTAGAGCGGCGCACGATCTTCTTCAGAAGGGGGTGAACGATGGTGCGTTCCACCTTCACCACAACGGTCTTGTCACCCTTATCGGAGACGACGACCCCTTCGAGGATACGCTTGGGCATATCGTTCTCCTTACGCCGCGGCCTTGGCGCGCAGCACGGTCTTGATCCGCGCGATATCCTTGCGGATCTCGTTGACGCGGTGGGTCTTCTCGACCTGGCCCGTGGCGGCCTGGAAGCGCAGGTTGAACTGCTCCTTCTTCAGGCTGATCAGGGTTTCGGCGAGTTGATCGGGGGTCAGGCCCCGGATGTCGGCGATCTTCATGAGCCTCAAGCCTCCACGGCCACGCCCGCGTCGAGGCGGGTGACCACACGGGTGCGGATCGGCAGCTTCGCCGCGCCGAGGCGCAGCGCTTCACGCGCGATATCGTCCGGCACGCCGTCGATTTCGAACATGATGCGGCCGGGGGCCACGCGAGCGGCCCAGTAATCGACGGCGCCCTTGCCCTTACCCATCCGGACTTCGGCCGGCTTGCCGGTGACCGGCACGTCCGGGAAGATACGAATCCAGACGCGGCCTTGACGCTTCATCTGGCGGGTGATGGCGCGACGAGCAGCTTCGATCTGGCGAGCCGTGATGCGCTCCGGCTCAACGGCCTTGAGGCCGTAGGAGCCGAAGTTCAGCAGGGTGCCGCCCTTCGAGGCGCCGTGGATACGGCCCTTGAACTGCTTGCGGAACTTGGTTTTCTTCGGTGACAGCATAGCGCTCTATCCTTAGTCCCGATTGCGGCGGCCGCGGTCGCCGCGGTCCGGGCGATCGCCGCGCTCACGTCCACCGCCTTCACCGGCCGGGCCGGATTCGGAAGCGAGACGCTTGTCCAGCGCCATCGGGTCATGCTCCAGCACTTCGCCTTTGAAGATCCAGGTCTTCACGCCGATGATGCCGTAGGTGGTCTTGGCTTCAGCGAAACCGTAGTCGATGTCCGCGCGCAGGGTGTGCAGCGGAACGCGACCTTCGCGGTACCATTCCATGCGGGCGATTTCGGCGCCGCCGAGGCGGCCCGAGACGTTGATCCGGACGCCCTTGGCGCCGAGACGCACGGCCGACTGGATCGAACGCTTCATCGCACGACGGAAGGCGATCCGGCGCTCGAGTTGCTGAGCGATGGACTCGGCGACCAGCTGAGCGTCGGTTTCCGGCTTGCGGATCTCGACGATGTTCAGGTGGACTTCGCCTTCGGTCATCACCGAGAGGTCCTTGCGGAGCTTCTCGATGTCAGCGCCCTTCTTGCCGATGATGACGCCCGGACGGGCGGCATAGATCGTGATGCGGCACTTCTTGTGCGGACGCTCGATGATGATGCGCGAGACGCCAGCTTGGTACAGGCGCTTCTTCAGGGCGGCGCGGATCGCGAGGTCCTGGTGCAGCATCTTGCCGTACTGGTCGCCGTCGGAGAACCAACGGCTGTCCCAGGTGCGGTTCACGCCGAGCCGCAGCCCGACCGGATTGACTTTCTGACCCATTAGGCGGCCTCACCCAGTTCGCGGACCACGATCGTGATCTCGGAGAACGGCTTTTCCACGCGCGTCGCACGACCGCGGGCGCGGGGCGAGAAGCGCTTCATCACCAGGTTCTTGCCCACATAGGCCTCGGCGACGACCAGGGAGTCGATGTCGAGGTTGTGGTTGTTCTCGGCGTTCGAGATCGCCGAGTACAGCGCCTTGCGGACGTCCTGGGCGATACGCTTGTGGCTGAATTCGAGCTCGTTCAGAGCGCGCTGGACGTTCAGGCCACGGATGGACTGAGCGACCAGGTTCAGCTTGCGCGGGCTGGTGCGCAGGGTGCGCACCTTGGCCATCGCCTCAACGCCTTCCAGGCGGCGAGCTTGCTTTTGCTTGGCCATGATTACTTCCTCTTGGCCTTCTTGTCGGCGGCGTGGCCCGGGAAGTTACGCGTGGGAGCGAACTCGCCGAACTTCATGCCGACCATGTCTTCCGACACGGAGACCGGGACGTGCTTCTGGCCGTTGTGGACGCCGAAGGTCAGGCCGACGAATTGCGGCATGATCGTCGAGCGACGCGACCAGGTCTTGATGACGTCCTTGCGGCCCGACGACAGAGCGGCGTCGGCCTTCTTCAGGAGGTACCCGTCGACAAACGGGCCTTTCCAGACGGAGCGGGTCATGGCTTAGCGGCCCTTCTTCGCTTTGTGGCGCGAACGGATGATGAACTTATCCGTGGCCTTGTTGACGCGGGTCTTGGCGCCCTTGGTCGGCTTACCAGCCGGGGTCACCGGGTGGCGACCGCCCGAGGTGCGGCCTTCACCACCACCGTGGGGGTGGTCGACCGGGTTCATGGCGACGCCGCGGACGTGCGGGCGACGACCCATGTGACGAACACGACCGGCCTTGCCGAGGTTTTCGTTCATGTGGTCGGGGTTCGAAACCGCGCCGACGGTGGCCATGCAGGTGTCGAGGACCATGCGCAGCTCGCCCGAGTTCAGGCGGATCTGGGCGTAGCCGGCGTCACGACCGACCAGCTGGGCGTAGGCGCCGGCCGAACGGGCGATCTGACCGCCCTTGGCGGGCTTCAGCTCGACGTTGTGGATGATCGTACCGATCGGCAGGGTGCGCAGCGGCGAGGCGTTGCCCGGCTTCACGTCGACCTTCTCGGCGGTGACGACTTCGTCGCCGGCCTTGAGGCGTTGCGGGGCCAGGATGTAGGCCAGCTCGCCGTCCTGATACTTGATCAGGGCGATGAACGCGGTGCGGTTCGGATCGTACTCGAGACGAACGACCGTGGCCGTGCCTTGCTTACGACGCTTGAAGTCCACCAGGCGGTACAGGCGCTTGGCGCCGCCGCCGCGGAAGCGAACGGCGATACGGCCGTTGCCGCCACGACCGCCCGACTTCGAGAGGCCCTCAACGAGCTTCTTTTCCGGACGGCCCTTGTGGAGCTCGCTGCGATCGATCAGCACCAGGCCGCGCTGGCCGGGGCTGGTCGGGTTAAAGTGCTTCAAGGCCATGTCTTAGAGCCCCGTCGTGATGTCGATCGACTGGCCTTCGGCCAGGGTCACGATCGCTTTCTTGACGTCGGTGCGGCGACCGACGATGCCACGGAAGCGCTTGGTCTTGCCCTTGGCGACCAGGGTGTTGACCTTGGTGACCTTGACCTTGAACAGCTCTTCGACTGCGGCGGCGATTTCGTCCTTCGACGCATCGGCGGCCACCTTGAAGACAACCTTGTTCTGCTCGCTGAGCAGGGTCGTCTTTTCGGTGATCACCGGCGACAGGATCGTGTCGTAGTGGCGGGCGGTAGCGGCCATTACGCGGCTTCCTTCTCAGCGAAACGAGCCGAGATCGCTTCGACCGCGTCCTTGGTCAGGACCAGGGTCTTGCGACGCAGCACGTCGTAGACGTTCAGGCCGGCGTTCGGCAGCACGTCCACGTTCGGAATGTTGCGGGCGGCGAGCTTGAAGTTCGCGTCCACTTCCGGACCGGCGATGACCAGGGCGTTCTTCAGACCGATCTTGTCGAAGTTGGCGCGCAGGGCGGCCGTCTTCGCTTCGGTCAGAACGGCGCTGTCGAGAACGACGAGCGAACCGGCCTTGGCCTTCGACGACAGGGCGTGACGCAGAGCCAGAGCCCGGATCTTCTTGGGAAGATCGAAGGCGTGGCTGCGGACGACCGGGCCGTGGGCCTTGGCGCCGCCGACGAACTGAGCCGCACGGCGCGAACCGTGACGAGCGCCGCCGGTGCCCTTCTGCTTGTACATCTTCTTGCTCGTACGAGAGACCTCGTTACGAACCTGAATCTTGTGGTTGCCCGAGCGGCGCTTGGCCAGCTGCCAGGTAACGACGCGCTGCAGGATGTCGCCGCGGATGTCTTCGATGCCGAAGATGGCGTCGTCGAGATCCACGGAGCCGGCCTTGCCGCCGTCAAGTTTGATGACGTCGAGTTTCATTAGCCTTCGCCCTCTTCGGTCGTCGCCGCGGGGGCCTCTTCAGCGGGGGTTTCAGCAGCCGGAGCAGCTTCGCCAGCCTTACGGAAGGCGCCCGGACGCGGCAGGTCGGCCGGAGCGGCCTTCTTCACGGCGTCGCGGATCTTCACGTAGCTGCCTTCGTGGCCCGGGACGGCGCCCTTGACCAGGATCAGGCCGCGCTCGACGTCGACCTTCCAGACGGTGACGTTGAGGGTGGTGACGGTTTCTTGACCGAGGTGACCAGCCATCTTCTTGCCCGGGAACGTACGACCCGGATCCTGGCGGTTACCGGTCGAACCGTGCGAGCGGTGCGAGACCGAGACACCGTGGGTGGCGCGGAGACCGCCGAAGTTCCAGCGCTTCATGGCGCCGGCAAAACCCTTACCGACGGTGACGCCTTGGATGTCGACCTTCTGGCCGGCGACGTAGTGGTCGGCGGTGAATTCCGCACCCACTTCGATCAGGGCCGATTCCTCGACGCGGAATTCGGCGACGACCCGCTTGGGCTCGACCGAGTTCTTGCCGAAGTGGCCGCGCTCGGCCTTCGAGGTGTTCTTGGGCTTCTTGGCGCCGGCGCCGAGTTGCAGGGCGGTGTAACCGTCCTTCTCGACAGTGCGCTGAGCCACGACCTGGCAACCGTCGAGCGACAGGACGGTGACCGGCACGTGCTGGCCAGCTTCGTCGAAGAAGCGGGTCATGCCGAGCTTCTTGGCGATCAGGCCGGTGCGGTTAGCGGGGAGAGTCAT
Organism: Caulobacter sp. 602-2; assembly: GCF_011043625.1. GTDB lineage: Bacteria > Pseudomonadota > Alphaproteobacteria > Caulobacterales > Caulobacteraceae > Caulobacter. The sequence goes on along the minus strand of NZ_JAAKGT010000018.1, from coordinate 27,926 downwards.
CAGTTCGGCCCTCCTTACAGCTTGATTTCGACGTCAACGCCGGCCGACAGGTCGAGCTTCATCAGCGCGTCCACGGTCTGCGGAGTCGGGTCAACGATGTCGAGGACGCGCTTGTGCGTACGGATCTCGAACTGCTCGCGCGACTTCTTGTCGACGTGCGGCGAACGGTTGACGGTGAATTTTTCGATAAGCGTGGGCAGGGGGATGGGGCCCCGCACCGTCGCACCCGTGCGCTTGGCCGTGTTCACGATCTCGCGCGTGGAATGATCCAACACGCGGTGATCGAAGGCCTTGAGCCGGATGCGGATGTTCTGACGATCCATATCGCTCGGTTTCCTAGTGGGCTGCGCCCGCGTCTCGAACCATTTCAAAGACCAACCCGGACTCCTCTTTCGAGAACTCCGAACGCAGCGTCCGCAAAACAAATTGGCCCGCGCAATCGCTTGCGAGGGCCGGTGATCCGCAACCACGCCGTCCTCCGAGGAGAACCCTCCTCTGGATGAGAAGGACGCCTGGTTACGGGTCGCTTGCGAACCGCGTTTGAGCCCTAGAGCTCACAGCCGGTCCAACAGAGGGGCGCTTTTACGTGCCTGAATCGGTTTCGTCAAGCGGTCCCGCAGGGCTTTCGCGGCGGCTTGTTTAACAAGGCGTAAAGCCCCGCCCCGGACGCCGGCGGCTTAACACTTATGGCCAAAACGCGGCTGACCAAAAAGCAATGTTCACCGACTTATCGGCGATACACACAATCTTTGTGCGCGACCCGCGCGTATAGAAACCGAATTCGTTCCTGCAAGTGTAGTATTTGCGCACCATAACGCCTCTAACGGTCTGACAGAGCCTTGCGGCCGTCATCGAACCTTCATAGATCCGCCCCGCTCGACGGAAGGGAGGCCCTCCCCAAAACGACCGCCCGCCGTCGAGACCACATGAGTAAGGGGATTACCCACTATGAAGACCCAACTGTTCGCCGCCGCCGCCGTGCTGGCCGTCGCCGTCTCGGCTCCCGCTTTCGCCCAGAACATCGGTTCGGTCGGCGCCGCCGTCGACTACACCAACGTCGACACCAGCGTCGGCGACGCTGACGGCACCTCGGTCGTCATCGACGGCTCGGTCGCCATCCCGACCGGTTCGTGGACGATCACCGCCAGCGGCGACGTCTCGATCGCCGACAGCGACGTCTCGCAGCGCACCGTCGCTTCGGGCGCTGCTCACGCCACGACCGTGATCGGCAACGGCCTGCGCATCGGCGGCTTCACCGCCCTGTCGCGTCCGTCGAACGACACCCTGTGGGCCGTCGGCGGCGAAGCCCAGAAGTACCTCGGCAACGTGACCCTGACGGGTCTGGCCGCCTACGGTCAGTCGAACGACCTCGACGCCGACCTGTGGACCGTCCGCGCCGGCGCCAACTACTTCGTCTCGGACGACTTCCGTCTGGACGCCGGCCTCGGCTGGTCGAACGTCGACGGTCTCGTCGACGCCGACATCTGGGACATCAACGTTGGTGGTGAATACAAGTTCGCCAACACCGGCTGGTCGACCTTCGCCAAGTACACCCACAGCGAAGCCGACGACCTGGCCGACCTGAAGTCGGACGCCGTGAAGGTTGGCCTGCGCTACACCTTCGGCGGCAGCCTGAAGGCCCGCAACGCCGCCGGCGCCGACCTGGCCACCGGCAGCGACCTGTTCGGCTTCCTGGCCCGCTAAGCCGGAAGCTTCGTGATCTTCCGGCCCCGGCCGGAGGATCACGGGCAGCGTTTCCAGGACCCCCTCCCCTCCTGCAGGGGCGGGCCCTGGCGAAAGCAAGACGCCCCCGGAGCGCAAGCTCCGGGGGCGTTCTCTTTATATATATGTGCGTGCGCCGATCGGCGCGGCTTACGGGCCGATATGGATCGTGCCCGAGCCCATCGCCGACTTCTTGACCGCGCCATTGACCTTGGCCACGCGGATGTCGCCCGACCCGGCCACCGACAGCGAAACACGATCGGCCTCGCCGCCGAAGGTCACGCCGCCAGACCCCATGATGCTGACGTCGAGATCGCGGGCTCGGCCCGTTGCGACCTTGACGCCGCCCGAGCCAGCGATGCTGACGTCGATGTCGCCGCCGCGCACCGCCGCGGCCTTCACATCGCCCGAACCGGCGATCGAGACCTCTAGGTCGGAGACGTCCTGCAGGCTGATGTCGCCGGCGCCAGCCAGGTTGATCTCGGCCTTGGCGGCGCTGCCGGCCTTGGTGTCGCCCGATCCCGCCAGGCTGATCTCGAGCTTGCCTCTGGTGTTGGCCACCGTCCAATCGCCACAGCCGGCGTTGGCCAGCTCGACGCTGTCGCTGCGGCCGATGCTGCCGTAGACGGCGCCGGAAGCGCCGACCGAGACGTTCAGCGGCACGCGGACGGCCACCTGCGGCATGTCCTGCCAGCGCACCTCGCCCAGGTCGCGCACCTTCACCGTGACATTGTCGCCCCGGCCGTTGCAGCTCTGGATGCGCTTGAGGCGCAGGTCGCCGTCGATGATCGTCTGGCCGCCGACCTTGCGCACTTCCAGCGGCAGGCGGCCGTTGGTGGTCAGGAACTCGACCTTCACGTCGCTGCGGGCTTCGGGAATGATGGTGACGCGGGCGACCGCGTCCTTGATCTTCACCGACGGTTCGGCGGCCGCCGCCGCGCCGGCCAGGCCCAGAACGGCCGCGCCGGCGGCCAGGCTGATGATTGCGCGCATCTTTTTAGTCCCCTCGGATGGCTTTGCGTTGAGGGAACGCTAGTCGGGCGGGCCGCGCCGCACGACTTAATTCGAGGTCATGACGCTGTTGTCACGACCCCCGTCAGGCGGCCTTCTGCGCGTCGCCGATCTCGAAGCTGCGCTCGAAGGCCTTGATCTTGTCCTCGACCAGACCCATCCGCTTGAGGCCGAGCGAGGCGGCCCACAGGCCCGCGCGCGCCGCCATCGGGGTCTTGTCCATCGCCGCCACAGGCAGGCCCCAGCGGCGCAGCACGCCGTTGGCGAAATGGGCGCCGTTGGTCAGGCGCGAGCCCCAGGTCTGGTAATCCACCGACAGCGAGACGTTGAAGGCGCCCTGGTTCTCGATCCGGTGCGGCGCATGCAGCGGCCAGCTGGCGGCCATGCCCGGCTCTAGGTCGAACACCGCCGCGACCGCGTCCATGTCGCGCCGGTACGGCAGGTCCTCGGTCTGCTGCTTGAGCATGATGTTCTCCATGCCCTGCTGGGGCATGTGCGCCTCGTCGGCCGGATAGATCCAGATCCGCTTGCGGCCGCGCAGGTGGAACAGGATGACGCCCGGCGCATCGGCGTGGAACGGCACCTTGGCGCCGGGGGCCGACAGGATCAGCTGGCCGTTCAGCTGGACGGGCGAGAACCCCTTGGCCTCGCCCGCGATCTCGGCGAAGGCCTGCTTCATCAGCGGCGTCAGGGCCGGATACCAGGCCTCGGCCCGGCGCAGTTGCACCCAGATGCGCCCCTGCTTGACGCCTTCCAGCACCTCGCGCCCCGGCAGGCGGCCGCGAGCGCCCGTGCGCATGGTCGCCTGGCCTTCGGCGTCGAAGTCGAACAGGTTGATGTCGTAGAGCTCGGCCGGATAGGCGTCGAGCAGGCGCGCCAGGGCTTCGTCGTCGAACAGGCCTGTTTCGGCGAGGTTGTGGCGGAAGGTGATCGGGGCCTTGAGGAAGCCCTTGACCTGGTCGTCCGACCAGGGCGCGACGAGACGGGTCATAAGCCTTACTCCTCCCTCAGTCGGCCAGCAGGCCGAGGCTCAAGCCAAGGCCGATGCCGACGCCGATTCCGGCCCCGACGGCCGGATGACGCCGGCCAAGGCCGGTGACGAAACTGGCGCCGCCCTTGACCTGGCCGATGAGACCCGGCTCGCAGGCGGCGATGCGATCGAGGCGGCGCGCCAGGCGGCGGCCGACCTCGTCGATGCGATCCGCGCCCGGGGCCCCGCGCAGGTGGGTCATCAGCGACGGCCGCATGGCCACCGCCCCCTCCAGTACCGGCTCCATCGGCACGGCGAAGTCTTCCTTGTAGGCTTCCTCGCTGGGCCCGAAGTCGACACGGGCGACCCCGCGCTCGGCGGCCGCTCGCAAGGTCTCCAGCGTCATCAGCGCGCCGGGCGAATAGCGCGAGAAGGCCGGGTCGTAGATCGGGAACCACAGGTGATGGCGATCGCCGGCGGTCAGGCCAAGCTCGGCCGCCACGATGGTTCCGCCGGCGCGCAGCACGGCCAGGCGCAGGCCGAAGTCCGGCGCGTCGGACTCGGCCAGACGGTTCAGCAGATCGATGGTCCAGCCGCAGGCGAAGATGTCGTGCTGGTGCGTGCGGCGGATCTGGGCGCGCTTCTGGGCGACCAGCCAGGCCAGCAGGTCCAGGGCAGGCCGCTCGAAGGTGAAGACCATCTGGCCGTGATCGCGCTCCAGGGCGCGGGCCCGGCGGCGCTTGTCCTTCAGGAAGGCGGCGCTGCGGGTGGCCTGATAGGCCTCGAAGCCGCCCGACAGGTCGGCGGCCATGGCGTAGCGAACCGAAAGCTCGGGCAGAGGCTCGGGCGAGACCAGGCCGCTGACCCGCATGCGCTCGGCGCCCAGCAGGGCCAGCACGGCGGGCAGCGAGACGCCCGGTTCGGCGACCAGGCCGTGGAAGTCGCTCATCGGCGCGCCCAGCGGCTGGATCGACGAGCCGCGCCGCTGAAACGGCAGGAATCCGACGACGCGGCCGCCCTGCTCAAGCACGGCGACGCGCGAGCCCGGCGCGCAGGCCGCGGCCGCCTCGGCGTAGCGGAGATCGAAATAAGGTCCGGCCAGCATCGGCTCGGCGGCGCGCAAGGCGGCCCACCGCGCACGCTCGGCGGCGTTGAGGTCGGCGACCTCGATGACCCGCGCCTGCAATCCCGTATCCAGCACCCTGCTCCCCGTCCTCGCGGACTACGCCGGGCGTGGATCAGCGGCCCTCCGTCAGGCGCCGTGTAGGGTTAACCGCACCGGCGCCGACTTGTAGGCCGGCGTACCACTACGCCGGTCGTGATCCTCTAGTGCTACTAGAGCATTGGTTTCCGGATAGTATGCGGCCACGCACCCGCGCGGAATTTTTCGCGCGACAGCCGTGAAGCCGCGCACGACTCGTGCTCCGGTTTCATCAAAGGCCGCAGCCAGGTCGATGCGCTGTCCCTCTTTCACGCCCAGCGCCGCCAGGTCGTCGGGATTGACGAACACCACGTCGCGCCGGCCGAACACGCCGCGATAGCGGTCGTTCTCGCCATAGATGGTGGTGTTGTACTGGTCGTGGCTGCGCAGGGTGGTCAGCAGCATCACCGAGGCGTCGCCCCGGCGCGGATCGTCCAGCCCGGTGTGGGGCAGGAAGTTGGCCTTGCCCGAGGCGGTGTTCCACTTGCGCTCGGACGGCGGCACCGGCAGGCGGAAGCCGCCCGGCTGGCGAACGCGCGTGTTGTAGTCGGTGAACTGGGTCGGAAAGACCTGTTCGATCAGGTCGCGGATCTTGTCGTAGTCGGCGGTCAGCCCTTCCCAGTCGACGGGATCGTCGGCGCCCAGGGCCGCGCGGGCGACGCCCGCGACAATGGCCGGCTCGGACATCAGGTGCTCGGAGGCCGGCGCGTTGAGGCCGCGCGAGGCGTGCACCATCGACATCGAGTCCTCGACCGTCACCGACTGGCGCACGCCGCCCTGCAGGTCCATCTCGGTGCGACCCAGGCACGGCAGCAGCAGCGCCTCGCGCCCGACCAGCAGGTGGGTGCGGTTGGGCTTGGTGGCGATGTGGGCGGCGAAGTCGACCTTGCGCATGGCCGCGTGGGTGCGCACGGGATCCGGCGCCGCCACCGCGAAGTTACCGCCCAGGCCGACGAACACCTTGGTCCGCCCCTCCCCCATCGCCTCGATGGCCTCGACCACGGTGTGGCCATGGTCGCGCGGCGGCGTAAAACCGAACACCTTGCCCAGCGAGTCCAGAAGCGCCGCCGACGGCTTTTCCCAGATGCCGACCGTGCGGTCGCCCTGGACGTTGGAGTGGCCCCGCAGCGGGCAGATCCCCGCCCCCGCCCGGCCGATGTTGCCGCGCAGCAGCAGCAGGTTCACCAGCTGCTGGACGGTGCTGGACGAATTGCGGTGCTGGGTCAGGCCCATGCCATAGCAGAGGATCACAGCGCTGGACCGGGCGTAGATGGCCGCGGCCTCCTCGATCTCGGCGCGCGACAGGCCGCCGACGGCGACGATCTCGTCCCAGGACAGCGCGTCGAGATGGGCGGCCAGGGCTTCGAAGCCCGCCGTGTGCTCGGCGATGAAGTCGTCGTCGAGCACCGCCGGCTCGTTCGCCGCGCGGGCGGCCCGGTCGAAGGCCAGGACGGCCTTCATCAGGCCCTGCACCGCGGCCGCGTCGCCGCCGACCGACACCTGATAGTAGCGCGAGGCGATCGGGGTCGACGACAGGGTCGCCATCTCGACCGGGTCCTGCGGCGAGGCGAAGCGCTCCAGCGCCCGCTCGACCAGCGGGTTGAAGGCCATGATCGTCGCGCCCCTGCGCGAGGCCTCGCGCAGGGTGGCCATCATCCGCGGGTGATTGGTGCCGGGGTTGTGGCCAAAGCACAGGATGAGGTCGGCGTGGTCGAAGTCCTCCAGGCTGACCGAACCCTTGCCCATGCCGATCGAGTCCGGCAGGCCGACGCTGGTCGGCTCGTGGCACATGTTCGAGCAGTCGGGGAAATTGTTGGTGCCGACCTTGCGCCCGAGCAGCTGGAACAGGAACGCCGCCTCGTTGCTGGCCCGGCCCGAGGCGTAGAATTCGGCCTCGTGGGGGCTTTCCAGCGCCTGGATCGCCGCGCCGGTGCGGGCGAAGGCCTCGCTCCACGCGATCGGCAGGTAACGGTCGCTGGCGGCGTCATAGGCCATGGGGTGGGTCAGGCGGCCCAGGTCCTCGATGGCGTGGTCGCTCCAGGTCAGCATCTCGCTGACGGTGTGGGCCGCAAAGACCTCGGGGCTAGCGCGCTTGGCGGTGGCCTCCCAGGCCACGGCCTTGGCGCCGTTCTCGCAGAACTCGAACGACGAGGTGTGCTTGGGATCGGGCCAGGCGCAGCCGGGGCAGTCGAAGCCCTCGGGCTGATTGGCCCGCATCAGGGTCTTGCCGCCTTCGACGATGGTCTCCTGGTCGGCCAGGGCCCCGGCCACGGCCTTCAGCGCGCCCCAGCCGCCGGCCGGCGCGTCATAGGGCTTCACGCCCGGGATCTTGCCCGAGGCGGGATTGGAATCGTCGGCCATCACGCAACCTCCAGCGCTGCCTCGACCAGGCGGTCGGGGCGGGAAAACACCATGTGGCCGTCGGCCCGGGCCAGGGCGACCAGGGTCAGGCCGGACTCCTCGGCCCGACGCACGGCCAGGTCGGTGGGAGCCGAAACGGCGACGATCATGCCCGCCCCCATGCGCACGGCCTTCTCGACCATCTCGAACGAGCAGCGGCTGGTGACCAGCACGAAGCCGGCGCCGGCGTCGCGGCCCTGGCGCGCCATCGCCCCGGCCAGCTTGTCCAGCGCGTTGTGACGACCGACGTCCTCGGTCAGCAGCAGCACCTGCCCGTCCGCATCGCAGAACGCCGCCGCATGGGTGGCGCGGGTGCTGCGGCCCAGGGCCTGCGCGGCTTCGAGATTGGCCAGGGCCGCGGGCACCGCCTCATGCGAGACGCGCACGCCCTCGACGGCCTGCGGCAGCGGCCGCACCGCGTCGGCCAGGCGCTGCACGCCGCACAGGCCGCAGCTGGAACGGCCTTCCAGGTTGCGAGGCCGGGCTTTCCGGCGAACCACGCCCTCGGACAGGCGCACGTCGACGAGAATGCCAAGATCCTCGGTCCGCGCCTCCACCGAGACGATCTCGTCGGCGCGGGCGATCCCTTCGGTGATCGTGAAGCCCCGCGCCAGGTCTTCGACGTCGGCGGGCGTGGCCATCAGCACGGTGTGTGGGCGAGCGTCGAACGACAGGCCCACGGCGACCTCCTGGGGGGTCCAGCGCTGGGTCGTCGCGGCGCGTCCCGGGGCGCGCCATTCCAGGGCGGATCGGAGGCGGGCGGAAGCATCGGACATGACGCGAAGACTACAGTTTGGGCGCCGCCGCCGCCATGGCGAAAGACGAACACGGGGGTGTGGCCGCCGGGCCACGCGCCCCTTTTGCGACAAGACGAACACAAAACGGCGTTCTGCTTCAAAGGAAGCGCGACAGATTTCCCGCTGATATCCCGATCCGCCGATAGACGTCGGTATACGATTGTAGCCAAATCATATTCCGCCGTTCCTGTAATTCATCGGAACGTTACAGAACTTTCACCTCACAATCACGAAACAAAGCCCGCCCATCCCTGCCCCACGGCGAAATTTTATTCCGCCTCCATGGCCTTGGCCGCGACGCCTTGGCGATTACTGGGGACTTTGAATGGCTAGAAATACCTATCTGCTGGGCGCTTCCGCGCTCGTCATCGCCATGACGACCGCGCCGATGCTGGCGCAGGCCCAGACGACCGACGACGCCTCCGCCGTCGAAGAAGTGGTGGTCACCGGCTCGCGCATCGCGCGCCGCGACTACGTCTCCAACAGCCCGATCGTCACGATGGGCCAGGAAGCGATCGAGAAGACCGGTTCGGTCACCGTCGACACCCTGCTCAACCAGATGCCCCAGTTCGTGCCGGCCGTGTCGTCGACCTCGAACAACCCGTCGAACGGCGGTCAGGCCAACATCGATCTGCGCGGTCTGGGGACCCAGCGCACGATGGTGCTGATCGACGGCCACCGCGTGGTTCCGTCCAACTCGGACGGCACCGTCGATGTCAACATCATCCCCTCGGCCCTGATCCAGAACATCGAGGTGATCTCGGGCGGCGCCTCGGCGACCTACGGCTCGGACGCCCTGTCGGGCGTGGTCAACTTCAAGCTCAACAAGAACTTCACCGGCCTGCAGATGGACGCCCAGTACGGCGTCACCGAGCAGGGCGACGGCAAGGAAAGCTCGCTGAGCCTGACCGCCGGCGGCAAGTACGCCGAGGACAAGGGCCACGCCGTGTTCTCGGTCAGCTACTCGCAGCGCGGCGAGGTCTATAACGCCGCCCGCGACTTCGCGAAGATCTCCGGCGCCTCGTCGACCACGCCGTACGGCCGTTATGACGCCACTGGCACCAACCTGCCGACCCAGGCCGCCATCGACGCCGTGTTCGCCAAGTACGGCTACGCCGCCGGCACCGTGAAGGCCTCGTCGAACCTGGGCTTCAACAACGACGGCACGCTGTTCTACAACGGCGTCAACTACACCGGCTCGGACGCGATCGACTACTCGACGATCCCGGTCAACGGCACCTACAACACCGGCGCCCTGAACCTGCTGCAACTGCCGCTGACCCGCTACTCGGCCTATGCGGCCACCGAGTACGAGGTCAACGAGCACGCCGAGGTCTACGGCTCGTTCAACTTCACCCACTACGACTCGCGCACCATCCTGGCGCCGTCGCCGGCCGCCACCACGACGGGCTTCACCGTGCCGGTGACCAACCCGTTCATCCCCGACGACCTGTCGACCATTCTGGCCAGCCGCGCCGACCCGACGGCCGACTTCCTGCTGCGCAAGCGTTTCACCGACGTCGGCGCCCGGATCTCGGAAACCACCTTCAACGTCTTCCAGCTGGCCGGCGGCGTGCGCGGCACGACCGGCTTCAAGGACTGGACCTACGACCTCTACGCCTCGTTCGGCCGCTCGGAGCAGAACGAGACCCAGTCGGGCAATGTCAGCCACTCGGCGGTCCAGACCCTGCTGGACGCGGCCGACGGCGGCGCCAGCATCTGCACCGGCGGCTACGATCCCTTCGGCAACAACGCCCTGTCGGATTCGTGCCGTTCGTACATCTCGCGCACGACCAAGAACTGGACCGCCGCCGAACAGCGCATGGTCGAGCTGAACTTCCAGGGCGGCCTGTTCAACCTGCCGGCCGGTGAAGTGCGCGGCGCCTGGGGCGCGGACTACAAGTTCGACAGCTTCCAGTACGTGCCCGACAGCCTGCTCTCGACCGGCGACGTCGTCGGCTTCAACGCCGCCGACGCGATCAACGCCTCGAGCGACGTCTACGAGCTGTACGGCGAAATCCTCGTGCCGGTCCTGAAGGACCTGCCGTTCATCAAGTCGCTGAACCTCGACGCCGGCTACCGCATGTCGGACTACGAGACCATCGGCACCGTCGGCGCCTACAAGGTCGACGGCGACTGGGAGGTCGTCGACGGCTTCCGCATCCGCGGCGGCTACCAGCGCGCCGTCCGCGCCCCGTCGATCGGCGAACTCTACTCGCCGCAGAACCAGGGCTATCCGTCGATCAGCGAAGACCCCTGCGCCTATGACAGCAGCTACCGGACCGGCTCCAACGCCGCCGCCGTCCGCACGCTCTGCCTGTCGCAAGGCGTGCCGTCGGCGATCATCGACAGCTACACCTACCCCAACAGCCAGGTGAACGCCCTGACCGGCGGCAACCCGGACCTGAAGGAAGAGACCGCCGACACCTACAACGTCGGCTTCGTCTGGAGCCCGCGCTTCGAGAACCCGCTGTTCGAGCGCCTGTCGCTGTCGGTCGACTACTACTCGATCGACATCAAGGACGCGATCGGCACCATCGACGCGGCCACCGTGCTGGACAAGTGCTACAACGGCGACGCCAACAGCGCCTACTATTGCAGCCTGTTCTCGCGCAACAGCTCGACGGGCGAGATCGACACCCTCACCCTGACCAACCTGAACCTGGCCCGCTACAAGACCACGGGCGTCGACTTCCAGGCGGACTGGGCCTTCGGCCTGGGCGCGGTCGGCCTCGACGACAAGTACGGTTCGCTGAAGTTCAACGTGGTGGGCAACTACCTCGACAGCTTCAAGGTCCAGAGCCTGGCCGGCGAAGCGTTCCAGGAGCTGAAGGGCACGATCGGCAACACCTCGATCAGCTCGGTCGCCGTCTCCCACCCCGAGTGGAAGTTCGCGGCCTCGGCCAGCTGGGTTCTGGGTCCGGTGGACCTGGGCGTGCGCTGGCGCCACATCGGCGACATGGTCGACGCCGCCGACGCTTCGGAGAAGATCGACGCCGTCGACTACCTCGACCTGAACGGCAGCTGGCAGATCAACGACACCTACGCGATCCGCGGCGGCGTCACGAACCTGACCGACAAGCAGCCGCCCTACTTCACCTCGTACGTGCAGGCCAACACCGATCCGTCGACCTACGACGTGCTCGGCCGCCGCTTCTACGTGGCGATCAAGGCCAAGTTCTAAGCCTTCGGGTCTAGGACGAGATCAGGCGGCGGGGTCGAAAGGCCCCGCCGCTTTTTCTTTGGGCGATCCCCCTCAGTCGCTCCGCGACAACTCCCCCAGAGGGGGAGCATCGTGGCGCTTAAGATCCTCCCCCTCTGGGGGAGGTGGCCCGAAGGACCGGAGGGGGCGTCACTTCGGCGGCGACTGGAACTTCTCGAACCAGGCCAGGATCGCCGAGGCCTTGGCGGCCGACTGCGAGGGGCGGACGGCCAGGCCGCCGTGGCTGGCGCCGGGCACCTTGACCAGCGCCGTCGGCACGCCGCGCAGCTGCAGGGCCTGGTAGTACTGCTCGGACTCGGCCACCGGCGTGCGCAGGTCCTGGTCGCCGACCACGACCAGGGTCGGCGTCTTGACGTTGCCCACCAGCGACAGCGGCGAGCGCGCCCAGTAGCCCTGCGGATCCTCCCACGGCATCTTGCCGAACCAGTACGAGGCCATGAAGCTGTAGGCGTCGGTGGTCAGCACCTGGCTGGACCAGTTGATCACCGGCTTCTGGGTGGCGGCCGCGGCGAAGCGATTGGTCTTGCCGACGATCCAGGCCGTCAGGGCGCCGCCGCCAGAACCGCCGGTCACGTAGAGCCGGTCGGTGTCGACGAAGCCCTTGGCGATGGCCGCGTCCACCGCACTCATCAGGTCGTCGTAGTCGTGGCTGGGATAGTTGCGGTCGATCTCGTTGGCGAAGGCCTCGCCGTACGACGTCGAGCCGCGCGGGTTGGCGTAGACCACCACGTAGCCGGCCGCCGCGTAGAGCTGGTTGTCGGTCGAGAAGCTGGGGCCATAGGCCGAGAACGGCCCGCCGTGGATCTCGAGGATCAGCGGATACTTCTTGGCCGGATCGAAGTTGGGCGGGGTGACGATCCAGGCGCCGATGTCCTTGCCGTCGAAGGACGACTTCACCGGCAGGGCCTCGACCTTGCCCAGGGTCTTGGCGCCCAGGAGGTCGGCGTTCAGGGCGGTCAGGCGCTTGGCCTCGCCGCCCTTCCTGGCGATGGCGATATCGGAGGGACGGATGGTCGAGCCCTGGGTGAAGGCCACCGCGCCGTCGCGCGCCACGCTGAACGCGCCGCCGCTGTAGGGGCGGTCGAGGCCGGCGCCGGTCAGGCCCGTAACCACCGTTTCCACCTTGCCCGACAGGTCTGCGCGGGCGACGCGGACCGAGCCGTTCTCGTCGTAGGAAACGTAGAGACCGCGGCCATCGGCCGACCACACCGGGTTGTCGATCGAGCGATCGAGATCGCCGGTCAGCACCCTGCTGTTTCCGCCGTCGATGTCCATCACGTAGAGGCGGGTGTTCTCGTAGCCCCGGCGGCGGGCGTCGTCATAGCCGACATAGGCCACCTGACGGCCGTCGGGCGACACCACCGGGTTGGCGTCCGGACCGACGCGGCTGGTCAGGACCTTCAGCGCGCCGTCGGCCAGGGTCAGGCGCCAGATCTCGGCCTCGGCCGGATTGCGCTCCCAGCCCTCGGCGCGGTTGGCCGAGAACAGCAGGTAGCGGCCGTCCTTGGTGAAGGACAGCGGACCCCGGTCGTCGAACTTGCCGAAGGTCAGCTGGCGCGGCGCGCCGCCTTCGGCCGAGATCGTGTAGATCTTCGAGAAGCCGGCTTTCAGCGTCCCCTCGCCGTCGCCACGGAAGGTGACGCGGGTCTCGACGGTCAGCGGCGGCGCCCACTTGGCGTTCTCGGGCTTGCCCTCGGGGGCCGAGCCCAGCTTGGCGCCGTCGTCGGCGGTCAGCATCGTGAAGGCGATGGTCTTGCCGTCGGGCGACCAGGTCAGGTCGCTGGGGGCCTCGACCAGCGTGGCCAGGCGCGCGGTGCGGCCGGTGGCGACCCACTGCACATAGAGCTGCGCGCCCGCGTCGGGCGTCACCAGCACATAGGCCAGGCGCTGGCCGTCCGGCGACCAGCGCGGCGACATGGCCGAGCCCTGCCCCGCCACCAGCGGCGTCTGGGCGCCGGTCTTCGTGTCGACCAGCCAAATCGAGCGCACCGCGCGGTCGACCATGATGTCGTTGGAGGCCCGGACATAGGCGATCAGGTCGCCGTCGGCACGGATCTGCGGATCGGAGGCGACTTCCAGGCCGAACAGGTCGCGGCCGGTGAACAGGGCCTGGGGCGCCTCGCGAACGGCGGCGACGCCGGCCATCGGGCTCGCCGCCGCCAGGGCCAGCAGCGAAACGAGCAGCAGTTTGGTGGGGCGGCGCATGGACGATCCTGGCGAAGCTTTCGAAAGAAGGGGTGGATACTGCCGCGCTCGCGGCCAGCGTCCACCCCTAATTCCGGTCCCCTTGGAAGGATCTTGCGCGGGAGCGCGCCATCCGTTTGTCATCCCGGCCGAAGGCGCAAGGCGCCGTAGAGCCGGGATCTCCCACGTTCAGGATATGGCCCCCGTGGGAGGTCCCGGCGCTCCGCTTCGCTACGGCCGGGATGACAATGGAGATAGAAGCCTACCCCGCCTTCAGCGCCAGCGAAGCCGGCTTCAGGCCGGGGGCCGAGGCCAGGACCCGCACTTCGCCGGCCTGGCCGCGTTTGGTGCGGACGATCGCCTGGGCCAGGCCGTTGAAGACCTTGCGCGAGCTTGCGACATCGCTCTCGTGGCTGGTCGGGTTGCCGTTGCCGACCCCGATAACCTCGCCCGGGCCGGTCACCGCGAAGGTGACCAGGTCCTCGGCCTTGGGCACGACGCGGCCCTTGGCGTCGACGACTTCGACCTTGAGGATGCCGACGTCCTGGCCGTCGGCCGCCAGGGCCGAGCGGTCGGTCGTCAGGCGCACGGCGGCGGCGGGACCGGCGGTCTCGCGACGTTGGCGCAGGATCACCTTGCCGTCCTTGTAGCCGTGAGCCTCGATCACGCCCGGCGCGTACGGCACCGACCATTCGACGTGGTGGTTGGCCTTCACCTCGCGCACGCCCTGGCTCTTGCCGTTCAAGAAGAGCTCGACCTTGTCGCAGTTGCTGTGAACCCAGACGGCGACCGGCTTTCCTTCCTGGCCTTCCCAGTTCCAGTGCGGGAACAGGTGCAGCAGCGGCTCCTTCCGCCACCAGGCGCGGTAGTAATAGTAGTTGTCCTTCGGGAAGCCGCAGGTGTCGAGCGCGCCGAAGTGCGAGCTGATGCTGGGCCAACGGTTGAAGGGGGTCGGCTCGCCGCGATAGTCGAAGCCGGTCCAGATGAAGCCGCCGGCCATCCACGGACGGTCAGCCGCGTGGCTCCACCACTTCTCGGCCGTGGTCGCCCACCAGGGGTGGTCGGTGTCGTAGGCCGGGACGTAGCTCTTGGCGTCGCTGCGCAGGTACTCGCCGCGCGTGGTGACCGTGCTGCCGCTCTCGCTGCCGATGATCGGCAGGTTCGGGAAGCGGGCGTGGAAGTCGTCCATCTTCTCGTGGCGGTAGTTGAAGCCGATGACGTCGAGCTCGGCGGTGATGCCGTCGCCAAAGCCCGAGTCCATGGCGGCGGTGACGCCGCGGGTCGGGTCGAGGCGGTTGACCAGGCGCTTCATGGTCTTGGCCACCTTGCGGCCGCGCGCCGTGCCCTGCTGCGGCTCTTCGTTGCCGATCGACCACAGGATGATGCAGGGGTGGTTGCGATCGCGGCGGATCAGCCGCTCCATCTCGTCCAGCGAAGTCGGGTCGCTGGACATCCGGCGGGTCTCGGCGATGAACAGCATGCCCAGGCGGTCGCAGGCGTCCATCAGCTCGGGCGTGGCCGGGTTGTGCGAGGCGCGATAGGCGTTGCAGCCCATCGACTGCAGTTGCTCGATCCGCCACGTCTGCAGGGTGTCGGGGATGCCCGCGCCGACGCCGGCGTGGTCCTGGTGGTTGCAGGTCCCCTGCAGCTTGACGTGCTTGTCGTTGAGGAACAGGCCCTCCTTCGGATCGAAGCGCACCGAGCGCACGCCGAACGGCGTGGCGTAGCGGTCGACCACCGCGCCGCCGACCTTCACCTCGGTGACCAGGGTATAGAGGTGCGGGTTCTCCAGCGACCACAGCACCGGATTGGCCAGGGTCACGGTCTGCGACAGCGACTGGCGCTGCCAGCCCGGCAGGCGGCCGGCGGCCGGGGCGACGGCCAGGGCCGGCTTGCCCGCGCCGTCGAGCACGGTGTGGACCAGCTCGAACGCAACGGCCTCGTCGCCTTCGTTGGCCAGATCCGTCTCGATCTCCAGCGTGCCGTCGACCTTGGACTTCACGAACACGCCCCACTGGGGCACGTGCACCGGCGCGGTCTTGACCAGCCAGACGTGGCGATAGATGCCCGCGCCCTCGTAGAACCAGCCTTCGCCCAGGCTGGCGTCGACGCGCACGGTGATCAGGTTGTCGCCGCCGACATTGGCGATGTCGGTGATGTCGACGCGGAAGCTGGCGTAGCCGCTTTCCTCGTGCTCGAGAACGTAGCCGTTCACCATCACCACGGCGTCGCGCATCACGCCGTCGAACTCGATCGACAGGCGCGTGCCCGGCTCAACGGCCGGGAGGGCGAAGGTCTTGCGGTACCAGCCGATGCTGTTCTGCGGGAACTCGCGGCCGATGGCCTTGTAGCCGTGGGCGGCGCGCAGGTCCTCGTCGTCGGGCTTGCCGCTGGGCTTGTAGTCGGGGTTGTTTTCGAACGGCAGGGTGACGGCCCAGTCGTGCGGCACGGTCACCGGCGTCCAGGCGCTGTCGTCGAAGGTCTTCTGGGCGGCGGCGGCCACCCACCAGTTGGGCGCGTCGGCGCCGGCCTTGGCGTAGGTGCGCTGGTTGGCGCCATAGCCGAAATCACGGGCGGGATCCTGGGCGTGGCCCAGGTGGAACTTCCAGTCGAAGTCCAGGCTGGTGCGCTCGCGCGGGCCCAGGTCAACGACGACGGGCGCGGCCTTCCTGGCGGGAGCTGCGGCGGGCTTTGCGGCGCGGGCGGAAGACGCGGCGGCGAAGGCGGCGACGCCAGCGGTGGCGGCCAGGGCTTGCCGGCGGCTGAACTCGACCATCGGGGACCTCTCGTAAGCAAAAGAAAGGGGGAGGAAACCGGCGAGGTTTCCTCCCCCAGCAAAGGATCGTCGGGGAGGAGTGACGTCCTAGGAAAAGCCCCCCTCGCCGAAGCGAGGGGGAGGATAGACGGATTTAGAACTTCACCGTGACGTCCATCAGGAAGCGACGACCATAGATGTCGTAGCGGCCCAGGCGGTTCTCGTCGCCGTCGCGGTAGGTGCGCATGGCGCGGTTGGTCAGATTGTTGGCCTGGAAGCGCACGCCGACCATGTCGTTGATCTGGTACGAGGTGCTGAAGTCCAGGGTCTTTTCAGTGCCCAGGGTCTGCAGTTCCGAGCCGTTCCAGCCGTAAATCACGGTCATCGGGCTGTGGTACTTGTAGCCCAGGCGCGCTTCGATCGGACCGTTGGAGTACCACAGGTCGACCGTCGCGGTGTGCTTGGCCAGGCCCGTCAGCGACAGCGGCTTGGTCGACGGCGTCATCTCGTTCAGGTCGGAGTCGACGAAGGCGTAGTTCGAGTAGATCCCGAACTTGTCGAAGCCCGACGGCAGGAAGAAGAACGGCGTCTGGAAGGTCGCCTCGACGCCCTGGATGTAGCCGCCGCCGCCGTTGACCGGCGTGGCCACGGCGTAGGTGGTGCCGTTGTAGGTTTCGGGCGTCTGGGTCCAGCCGATGTAGGTGTCGACGTCCTTGTAGTAGTAGGCCAGGGCCACCAGGGCTTCCGGACGGAAGTACCACTCGCCCGACAGGTCGAACTGGACGGCCTTGAACGGCTTCAGGTTCGGGTTGCCGCCCGAGCCGGTGTACGGCGCCCAGGTGCTGAGGGTCTTGCTGGCGCGCAGTTCGTCCAGCGGCGGACGGGCCACGACCTGGGCCAGGCCCACGCGCACGACCTTGCCGTCGCCGAAGTCGAACTTGGCGTTCGCCGAGGGCAGGACGTCGGTGTAGTCGTTGTCGACCGTCACGGCCGAGAAGGTGTTGGCGCCGGCGTTCTGGCGATAGCCGTCGCTGCTGGTCTTGGTGGTGACCACGCGCACGCCGACGTTACCCGTCAGCCACGAACCGGCGAAGCTGTCGGCGGCGAAGTTCAGCTTGGCGTAGGCCTCGCCGACCTTCTCGTTGACCTTCCAGCGCTGGGCCAGGTTGTCGCGGGCGTTGGCGTAGTTGAACGCGTTGTCGCCGTAGATCGCGCGTGCCACGGCGTCCAGGTCGCCGGTGATGATCCCCGGAACGTTGAAGCCGCCGATGTTGTACGAGGTGAGCAGGTTGGCCGGCACGGTGGTCGACTGCAGGCAGTTGCCCCACTCGTCCTGCAGGCTGGCGTCGTAGATGTTGCTCAGGTTGCCCGGGTTGGCGCAGACGAACCACTGGCCCTGGCTGTGGTCCTTGGTGCGGTCCGAAACGCGGAAGCCGAACTGCAGGCTCTTGAACGTGCCGCTCAGGTCGCGGGTGAAGTCCAGGGCGCCGGCGACGAGTTCGTCGTTCAGCTGCTCCAGGCCGTCGTTCTGGCCGCCGTTGTTGCCGGCCGAGCCGCTCTGCACCGTCTGGGCCAGCGAGATCGGATCCTGCGAGGCGGTCACGAACGGCTTGGCGCCGGCGCGGACGTCGTAGCTCAGCGACGAGGGCCAGCTGTCCATACGGACGGCGCGCCAGTTGTTCTCGCGCTCGGCCTTCGAGTACGAGATGTCGCCGGCGATGGTCCACAGGTCCTTGTTCCACTTGCCGTTCAGGCCGGTGGCGAACAGGGTCTTGTCTTCGGTGTAGCGAGCCAGGATCGAGGTGATCGAGCCGTACGGCAGGGTCGCGGCGACGACGGTGTTGTTTTCCAGCACGTAGGACGCGCCGGCGCCGTTGTAGTCGCCCCAGTTGCCGTTGTCCCAGTTGCCGCGGTTGCGGGCGTAGACGGCCTGGTCCTGGTCTTCGCGGATCTTGATGTTCGAGTAGAGGGCGTCGAACTTCAGTTCGAAGTTGTCGGTCGGCTTCCACTGCAGGCCGGTCGAGACGCCGTCACGCTTCTGCTCGAGCTTCTTGACTTCCAGCTGCAGGCCCCACGGGGTGGCGTCGGTCTTGCCGTCGCCGTTCAGGTCGCCGCTGAAGTCGCTGGCGCCGACGGGGGTGCGGATGTTGGAGTCGTTCCAGCCCCAGCCTTGGAACGATACATAGCCGTTCTTCTGCTTCTGCGAGGTCAGGCCCAGCACCATGGCCAGGTCGTCGTTGAACTTGTGCACGAACGAACCGCTGGCGCGGTAGCCGGTCTGGCCGTAGTCCGGGATGTCCTTGCCGCCGTCGTAGTAGACGGGGCCGGCGCGCAGCACGACCGACGGACCGCGGTAGTCCAGCGGGTCGATCGTCTGGATGTTGATGGTGGCCGCGACGCCGCCGGCGATCAGGTCGGCCGACTGCGACTTGTAGACCTGCACGCCCTGGACGACTTCCGAGGGATAGACTTCCCAGCGGACGTTGCGGTCGGGCTCGGACGAGGCGACTTCACGGTTGTTGATGGTGCCCAGCACGAGGCGGGCGCCGAGGCCGCGGACCACCGCCTGGCTGTCGTTGCCGCGGTCGCGGGTGGCGTTCACGCCAGGCAGGCGGGCGATCGACTCGGCGATCGTCACGTCGGGCAGCTGGCCGATGTCCTTGGCCGAGATCGCCTCGACCACCTTGTCGGAACCTTGCTTCACGCCCAGGGCGTCGCGCAGGCTCTTGCGCACGCCGGTGACGACGACTTCTTCGACCTGGGTGTCGGCAGCGGGAGCGGCGTCCTGCGCCCAGGCGGCGGACGAAACGGCGAGCAGGCTCAGACCGCTGGCGGCGGCGAGCAGCATGGATTGTCGGGTCATCTAGTTCCCCCAATTAGGACGCGACGCCTTCTGCGGGCGTGGCTGTCTTCTGGTTTTGTGGAGAGGACCGGCGTCAAACGGCCGGATCAGTGAGGCGCGACGGTCCGCGCCGAAAGGAGAGCCGCGCCTCTGACGGGCGCTGGCGCGCCGGCTCTGCGGACCGACACGCCAGTGCTATTTATCATATCAATCACATCTGACAAGTCGTCAGGGCTGGGCGGGCAACCGCACGGCGCTGGGCTTGGCCGAGATGGTCGCGCTGACGGCCGAAGCCTCGCCCACCGCTTCCGCCGTCGGGGCGGTCGCGACGGTCACCGCGGCGCCCGGCATCAGGCGCGTGCGGTAGACGAAGTCGGCGCCTTCGCGAACCATCGGACGCGGCCCGGCCCCGCCCAGGAAGTCGCCGTCGATGAACGCTGCGGGCTTGTCGCCGGCCGCCACCTTGAAGGTCGTCTCGACCGGCATGACGTAGGTGGTCGACA
Organism: Caulobacter sp. 602-2; assembly: GCF_011043625.1. Classification (GTDB taxonomy): domain Bacteria; phylum Pseudomonadota; class Alphaproteobacteria; order Caulobacterales; family Caulobacteraceae; genus Caulobacter. Next base: position 8,318 of record NZ_JAAKGT010000018.1, on the reverse strand, counting down.
GCCACTTGATCCCTTGGACGGGCTGGCCCTTGAAGTCGAACAGGGTCGAGTTCTCCCAGTTCGAGCCCGTGCCCCAGCGGGTCTTGCACTTGGTCGAGACCCAGGCCGGCTCCCAGTAGAAGACGCCCGTGCCGCCGTTGGCGAACACCAGCTGGGTCAGGTCGATCAGGTACTTCTTCTGGCCTTCCTGAGTGGCCGGATAGCCCGGGATCAGCGAGTCCTCGCCCAGCAGGTTGGGCGAGCTGTCGGCGCCTTCGGTGGTGAAGGGATAGGACGTCTCGACCACCACCACGTCGGCCGCATAGGTGTGGCGCAGGCGGTTGATGGACTCGCCCAGCTGCGCCATCGAGCGCTTGGACCACTTGCTGTAGTAGCTGATGCCGATCATGTCGTAGTCGGTGACGCCGGCCTTGGCCGCGGCCGCGAACCAGTCCTCGACAGTGTCGGGCTGGGCGATGTGCAGCATCACTCGCGGGTTCTTCGAGCCCTTGGCGCCGGCGTCGCGCACGGCCTTGATGCCGGCGTTGAACAGCAGCGCGTTGCGCTCCCAGTTGATCGGGTCCTTGGCCTTTTCCAGCGTCGAGACGATCTCGCCGTTGGTCTCGTTGCCCACCTGCACCAGGTCGGGCATCAGGCCCTGCGCGTCGAGCTTGGTCAGGGTGTCGTAGGTGAAGGCGTAGAGGGCCTTGGCCTGGTCGGGCGTCGACAGCTTCTCCCAGGCCTTGGGGGCCAGCTGCTTCTCACCGTCGGCCCAGTCGTCCGAATAGTGGAAGTCGAGCAGCACCTGCAGGCCGGCGGCCTTGGCGCGCTTGATGCTCTTGGTGACGTCGGCGATGTTGGAATAGTTCGTCCACTTGGGGTCGTTCCACAGGCGGATGCGGGCGATGTTTGAGCCCGCGTCCTTGAAGAACTGGTACTGCTCGACGGTCTTGCCGCCGGAACGGTAGACGGCGCCGCAGTCGTCCATCTCGTTGGCGTAGGAGATGTCGACGCCGAGATAGGTCTTCGGCCCCTTGGCGGGTTCGGCCGCGACGGCGGCGGTGGAGGCCATCAGGCCGGCGATAAGCCCCAGGCCCAGCTTCCGAAGTTGTCCCGACATGGCGAATGCTCCCGTTCTGTCTTCCCGGCTGCGATGAAGGCCCGGCCGGGGTTTTCGGGGCGGAATATCTTCGTATTGATATTACAAATCAACCCTCGGAGCCGAGCGCGATCCTGACAAAGTTTTGCAGGGCGGGTGACGGTGTTTTCCCAATAACCAGGCTGAGTTGCGCGATCGGCGTTCCGCCGGCGATGGGCCGGAAGACCACGCCGTCGAGCGCCAGACGGGCCATCGAGACCGGTACGATCGACACGCCCAGCTCTGCCGCGACCAGCGCCACCAGCGACAGCATCTGCGGCGCCGGCTGGCCCAGGGTAGGCTCGAAGCCGGCCCGCCGGCAGGCCTCGACCGCGGCGTCGAAGACCGTCGGGCCCAGGCCGCGCGGCGTCAGGATGAAGGCCTCGCTCCGCAGGTCGTGCAGGTCGACCTCCTCGCCCGAAGCCGCCGGGTGCGAGGCTGGAAGCACGGCCACCATCTCCTCGCCGTCCAGGTCGTGCACCCGCAGGCCCGCAAGATCGACGGCCCCGGGCCGCAGGAAGGCCGCATCCAGCGCCCCCTGCGCAACCTCGGCCGCAAGGTGGGTGCTGTTGGTCTCGGCCAGCGACAGCTCCACGTCCGGATAGCGCCGGCGATAGGCGCGCACCGAGGCCTGCACCGCGCGATTGAGCACCGCCGAGCCGGTGAAGCCCAGGCGCAGCGAGCCGCTCTCGCCCCGCGCCGCCTTCTGCGCCAGGAGAGCGGCGGACCTGGCCTGATCGGGCATGTTGCGTACGGCGGCGTGAAACGCCCTGCCCGCCTCGGTCAGCTCGGCCCCGGTCGGCAGGCGCTTGAACAGGGTCACGCCCAGCTCGACCTCCAGGTCCTTGATCTGCTGGCTCAGCGGCGGCTGGCCGATGCCGATCCTGGCCGCCGCTCGCGTGAAGTGCCCTTCCTCGGCGACGGCCAGGAAGTAGCGGATGTGACGCAGCTCCACATCATCTCCAAAAGCTATCGAAAATCCGATCACCATATATTGGACTGTCAAAAGGCGCGGTTCTAGATCACCGTCATGACCGCCTGCGCCACCATCGTCGCCCCTGCCGCCAAGGATGCGGGACGCCTGCGCCGGATGTCGCTGGCGCTGTTCCTCGGCGGCTTCTCGACCTTCAGCCTGCTCTATTGCGTGCAGCCCCTGCTGCCGACCTTCGCCCGTTCCTTCGGCCTGTCGCCCGCCCACAGCGCCATGGCCCTGTCGCTAAGCACCGCCACCCTGGCGATCGCCATCCTGATGGCCGGCGGCGTGGCCCAGCGGCTGAACCTCAAGACGCTGATGTTCGGCTCGATGGTGCTGGCCGCCGCCTGCAACCTCGCCGCCGCCTTGGCTCCGAGCTGGCCGCTGCTGCTGGTCGCCCGCGCCGCCGAGGGCCTGCTGCTGGGCGGCGTGCCGGCCGTGGCCATGACCTATCTCGCCGAGGAGACGGAAGCCTCCGACCTGGCCGCCGCCATGGGCCTCTACGTCGCCGGCACGGCGTTCGGCGGCATGGCCGGCCGTGTCGGCATGGGCCTGCTGCTGGCGACCTTCGACTGGCGCATGGCCATGGCGGCCATCGGCGCCATCGACCTTATCGCCGCCCTCGCCTTCTTCGCCCTGCTGCCCAAGCCCCGCCATGTGCGCGCCCCCGCGCCCGAACACCTGTCCGATCGCCTCAGGACGTGGGGCCAGGCCTGGCGACGCCCCGGCCTGCCGGCCCTGTTCGGCCTGGGCTTCTGCCTGACCGGCGTGTTCGTGGCCCTGTTCAACTATGTCGAGTTCCGGCTGGAGGCCGCGCCCTACCACCTCAGCCAGACCCAGGTGGGCCTGATCTTTCTGGTCTACGCCTTCGGAGTATGGTCCTCGTCGACCGCCGGACGGCTGGCCGAGCGCCATGGCCGTCGCCGCCTGCTGCTGGTCGGCCTCGCTCTCATCCTGGCCGGGATCGTCCTGACCCTGCCGGCCAGCCTGGTTTCCGTCATCGCCGGGATCGCGCTGGTCACCACCGGCTTCTTCATCGCCCACGCGGTGGCCAGCGGCTGGGTCGGGCGGCTGGCCGGACCGGCCAAGAGCCAGTCGGCGGCGCTGTACCTGCTGTTCTATTATGCCGGTTCGAGCCTGGCCGGCGCGATCGGCGGGTGGTTCTGGCGACACGGCGCCTGGCCCGCCGTCGCCGGCTTCACCGCCGCTCTCGTCCTGGCCGGCGTAGCCCTGGCCCTGCGCATTCCCCGGGAAGACCCGTCATGACCGACCGCCAAGCCCTCGTCTTCCTGCCCGGCCTGCTGTGCGACGCCCGCCTATGGCGCGACCAGGCGGCGGACCTTTCGGATATCGCCGACCCGATCATCGCCGACCTGACCCTGGACGACAGCGTCGCGGCCATGGCCCGGCGCGTGCTGGCCGCCGCCCCCGAGCGCTTCGCCCTGGCCGGCCTCTCCATGGGCGGCTACGTCGCCTTCGAGATCCTGCGCCAAGCGCCGGAACGGGTCGCACGCCTTGCCCTGCTGGCCACCAGCGCCGCGCCCGACACGCCCGCCCGCGCCGAGAACCGCCGCCGCGCCATGGCCGCACTGGAGGTCGGCCGGTTCCTGGGCGTCACCCAGCGCATGCTGCCGCAACTGCTGCACGCCTCGCGCCTGGACGAGCCCCTGGGCGCCGAGGTCAAGGAAATGGCCGCCCGCGTCGGCGGCCCGGCCTTCCTGCGCCAGCAGCGCGCCATCCTTGGCCGGCCCGACTCCTGCCCGCTGCTGCCGTCGATCGCCATGCCGACCCTGGTGGCCGTCGGCGATTCCGACCAACTGACCCCGCCCGCCGAGTCCAGCGCGATCCACGAGGCGATCCACGGCTCGCGCCTGCACGTCTTCGAAGACTGCGGCCACCTGCCGGCCATGGAACGCCCCGACGAGACGACCGCGCTGCTGCGCGCCTGGCTGACGGAGACCTGAGATGCCGACGCAACGCCTGGCGGTCTACGGCTCGCTCGCTCCGGGCCGCCCAAACCACCATCACCTGGCGCCGCTGGGCGGAACCTGGACCGCCGGCGTGGTGCGCGGCCGCCTGGTCGCCGAAGGCTGGGGCGCGGCCATCGGCTTTCCCGGCCTCGTTCAGGATCCCGGCGGCGAGGCGATCGCTGTGCAGGTGCTGGAGAGCCAGGCGCTGGAAGCGCATTGGCCCCGGCTCGACGCCTTCGAGGGCGCCGGCTACCGCAGGGTAAGCATCACGGTCGAAACCGACGCTGGCCCGGTCGAGGCCTGGATCTACGTCCTGGCCTGACCTCTGCGCGGGCTCGTCATGCCACCGGTGGCAGCATCGACCGGCTCAATCCCCGAAAATCGTCGTTCGCAACCCTGCGTTCCACGAAAGTTCCCCTTTACGTAAGTCGCGAGGCGCCTGCCATCATCCCCCGCAACGATCAGCCGCGCAAAGCGGCGACGCTTTGAGGAGGATACGAGTATGGCGGACGCCGTAGCGACGTCAGGCGCAAAGAACGGAGAGACCGTTCAGCGCAAGGACGCCTTGGTCATCGGCGCGGCGTCGGTGGGCACGGTCTTCGAGTGGTACGACTTCTACCTGTACGGCTCCCTGGCCACCTACATCACCCACCACTTCTTCTCGGGCGTGAACGAGACCACGGGCTACATCTTCGCCCTGCTGGCCTTCGCGGCCGGGTTCGCCGTGCGTCCGTTCGGGGCGCTGGTGTTCGGGCGCCTGGGCGACCTGTGGGGCCGCAAGAACACCTTCCTCGTCACCATGCTCTTGATGGGCCTGTCGACCTTCGTGGTCGGCCTGCTGCCCAGCTACGAGCAGATCGGCGTCGCCGCCCCCATCGCGCTGGTCTTGATGCGCCTGCTGCAGGGCCTGGCGCTGGGCGGCGAGTACGGCGGCGCGGCCACCTATGTCGCCGAGCACGCCCCGCACGGGCGGCGCGGCTTCTACACCAGCTTCATCCAGATCACCGCGACCTTCGGCCTGTTCCTGAGCCTGGTGGTGATCCTGGCCACGCGCTCGACCGTCGGCGAAGACGCCTTCCAGGCCTTCGGCTGGCGCATTCCGTTCCTGATCTCGATCGCCCTCCTGGGCGTGTCGCTCTGGATCCGCCTGCAGCTGTCGGAAAGCCCCTCGTTCCAGAAGATGGTCAGCGAGGGCAAGGGCACCAAGCAGCCGCTGAAGGACAGCTTCGCCCGCTGGGGCAACCTGAAGATCGTGATCCTGGCCCTCGTGGGCCTGACCGCCGGCCAGGCCGTGGTCTGGTACACCGGCCAGTTCTACGCGCTGTTCTTCCTGGAGAAGATGCTCAAGGTCGACGGCGCGGTGGCCAACACCCTGGTGGCCGTCGCCCTGCTGATCGGCACGCCGTTCTTCGTGGTCTGCGGCTGGCTGTCGGACAAGATCGGCCGCAAGCCGATCATCATGCTGGGCTGCGCGCTCGCCGCCCTCACCTACTTCCCGCTCTTCAAGACCCTGACCGCCGCGGCCAACCCGCAGCTGGCCGCCGCCACGGCCTCGGCGCCGGTGACGGTGATCGCCGATCCGGCCGACTGCTCGTTCCAGTTCGATCCCGTCGGCAAGACGGTGTTCAACACCTCCTGCGACCTGGCCAAGTCTTACCTGGCCAAGGCCGGCGTCAGCTATGAGAACCAGCCCGTCGCCGCCGGCGAGATCGCCGAGGTCCGCATCGGCGAGACCACCCTGCCCTCGTTCCGCGGCGAGACGCTGTCGAAAGAGCAGTTCGCCGTCGAGAAGAAGGCCTGGGAAGCCAAGCTGGCGCAGGCCCTGAAGACCGCCGGCTATCCCGAGAAGGCCGACCCGGCCAAGATCAACAAGCCGCTGGTGATCTTCGTCCTCACCCTGCTGGTGATCTACGTCACCATGGTCTACGGCCCGGTGGCGGCCATGCTGGTCGAGCTGTTCCCGACCAACATCCGCTACACCTCGATGAGCCTGCCCTACCACATCGGCAACGGCTGGTTCGGCGGCTTCCTGCCGACCACGGCCTTCGCCATGGTCGCGGCCACCGGCAACATCTACTACGGCCTCTGGTATCCGATCGTCGTGGCGGCCGTGACCGCGATCATCGGCATGCTGTTCCTGAAGGAAACCAAGGACGTCGACATCGAGGCGTAACAACCTTGCGGGCGCTGTCTCTCGGCGACATCCTCTCGGGATGACCAGCCAAGAACAGCGCCTGCTCTCCGCCCTTGCTTGGATGTGCGCCCAATATCTTGAAGACCGTGATGGCGAACTCGACCATCTCAGCATGTCCGCCGGCGAACGCGCCATCGGGCTCCTCGTCGACTACGGCCTGATCGCACCGTCCGGGCGCGGCGGAGCCTGGACGGAAGCGGGCCAGGCCCTGCTAAACCATATCGACTGAAGCTTCCTATCCTCGCAGCGAGAACGGCACCCAGCGGCGGTCGTCCTCGAACACCTCAAAGGCCCGGTCCACCGGCGGGAAGGCCCGCTGCGAGCAGTCGTCGCGCTCGCAGATGCGGCAGCTGACGCCGATCGGCGCCGACGGCCCGGCCAGGTCCAACCCATCCGCATAGACAAGCTGGTCGGCGTAGCGGGCCTCGCAGCCCAGTCCCAGGGCATAGCGCCGCTCGGCCTGGCGATAGGCGCCCGACGGTTTCACCACACCGCGCGCGATGCAGACATAGCGCACCGCGTCGGGCATCTGCGCCAGTTGCACCAGCCAGGCGTCGGGCCGGGCGAAGGCGTCGTGCACGTTCCACAACGGGCAGGCTCCGCCGAAGCGGGCGAACTGCAGTCGCGTGGCGCTATGGCGCTTGGTGATGTTGCCGGCCCGGTCCAGCCGCACGAAGTAGAACGGCACGCCCCGCGCCCCCGGCCGCTGCAGCGTCGACAGCCGATGGAACACCTGCTCCAGGCTGGTCTGGAAGGTCAGGGCCAGGCGCTCGATGTCGTGCCGCGCCGCCCGCGCCGCCTCGCGAAACCGCTCGTAGGGCAGGACGAGCGCGCCGGCGGCGTAGTTCAGAAGGCCCGTGCGGCAGACCTTGGCGGCGCTGTCGCTGCGAAAGCCCGCCGCGGCCAGCTCGCTCTCGACGATGTCGGGCAGGGTCAGGGCGGCGATCTGGTAGGCCAGCTGGAAGCTGCGGGTCGCCTCGGGATGGGCCGCCCCGATAGTTACGGTGCGCGATGCGGCATCCCAGTGACGCAGCAGGTCCGGCTCGTCGCCGCGCACCACCCGCACGCCCAGGCGGTCGGCGAGATACGCCTCCAGCGCCCGCTCGCCGCCCCCGCCGATCTCGACCGCCAGGGCCTCTGCGGCGACGTCCAGACTGTGGATGTAGTTGTTCTTGTAGTGGAAGAAGTCGCGGACCTCTTCGTAGGGCAACAGCGCGCTGGCCGCCCCGCGCTCGTCCAGCGACACGGCCTCCTCGGTCGCCTTCAGCCGTTCGTCCAGCCGGCGATAGGCGCGGTGCAGGTCGAGATACGCCTTGGCGAGGTTCGGCGTGTTGGCCACCGCCGCCTTGATCTCCGACAGGGCCGGCGCCTCGCCGCCCACCGGAGCATCCGCCGTGGCCTCGCGCAGGTCAGCGATCAGCCGCTGGTCGTCGGCGGCGTCCAGCGAGGCGGCGTCCACCTCGAACACCCGCATCACGTCGATCAGCACCCGGGCGGTGACCGGTCGCTGATTGGCCTCGATCTGCGACAGGTAGCTGGCCGACAGGCCAAGCTGCGCGGCGCAGGCCTCCAGCTTCCAGCCCTTGGCCTGGCGCAACAGCCGCAGGCGCGGCCCGATGAACAGCTTCTCTCCCATTTCGCAACTTTGCTATTTCACAAGATGCAAGTTCGCAAGCCCTCGCCACAGCCTCAATTTCCTTGAGACCGGCGCCCGAAGCCACGCAAAATCTCTTCTTTGCGACGTTCACAGCTCGGTCGGAGTAAGCCTTGCAACACATCCTGGAAGAGCTGGAGCGGCGTCGCGAGCAGGCGCGAGCGGGCGGCGGCGAGAAGCGGGTGGCGAGCCAGCATGCCAAGGGCAAGCTGACGGCGCGCGAGCGGATCGACCTGTTGCTGGACGAAGGCTCGTTCGAGGAGTTCGACATGTTCGTCGAGCACCGGGGAACCGAGTTCGGCATGGCCGACCAGAAGGTGCCCGGCGACGGGGTGGTCACCGGCTGGGGCACGATCAACGGCAAGGTCGTCTACGTCTTCTCCAAGGACTTCACGGTGTTCGGCGGCAGC
>NZ_JAAKGT010000017.1 GCF_011043625.1 Caulobacter sp. 602-2 | reverse complement strand
CCACAGGGGGAGGTTCGTGATGCGAGATGCTCCCCCTCTGGGGGAGCTGTCGCGGAGCGACTGAGGGGGTCTTGCCGCCGCGCTGACCCCCTCCGGCCCTCTGGGCCACCTCCCCCAGAGGGGGAGGATCTTATGTCGGCGAAGCGACTTCGCGCTTGATCCTGGCGCCGCTTTTGCTCCTTCCTGCCCGAAGGAGTCCGCCATGTCCGATACTGGTGCAAACACGGCCAAGGTCGCGCGTCCGCTGTCCCGCGGCGGGCCGCTGGACGCGCTGCGCTTCTTCGCGGCCTTCTTCATCGTGGTCTATCACTACGCCGAGCAGGCGCCGGTCTCGCTGTTCGCGATCCACCCGGCGTTCGGGCGGGGCTATCTGGCCACCGACTTCTTCCTGATGCTGTCGGGCTACGTGCTGGGCCGGGCCTATGGGTCGCGGGTGTCGGCCGGGCAGATCCACGACGGCGCCTTCCTGATCAAGCGCATCGGCCGGGTGTGGCCCGCGCACCTGGTCATGATCGCCGCCTTCGTGGCGCTGGTGCTGGGCACCACGGCGCTGGGCATGCAGCCGCGCAATCCGCAATGGTACCAGTGGGACCAGCTGCCCCAGCAGATCTTCCTCATCCAGACCTGGGGCTTCCAGGGTCCGTCGGGCTGGAACATGCCCACCTGGACGCTGTCGGCGCTGCTGGTCTGCTACGCGCTGTTTCCGACGATCTGGCGGGCGTTCGGCAGGATCGGCTCGCCCTGGATGGCGCTGCTGGCCGGCGTGGCGGTGTTCGTCGCCGTGGACGCGTTCTCGCGCCAGGCCTTTGGCCTGCCGTCGTTCCACCTGCACCTGAAGAACGGCCTCTACCGCGCCATTCCGCTGTTCCTGATGGGCGTGCTGATCGCCCGCCTGGCCCGCGAGGTCGTGATCGGCCCCAAGCTGGCCGACGCCCTGGCCGTCTTCGCGGTGGTCGGCTTCGTGGTGCTGAACATCGTCGGCGAGTTCGCCTATCCGAGCCTGGCCCTGCTTGGCCTCTTGATCTTCGCCGCCAGCGGCTCGGCCCAGAACGGCTGGGGCTGGGCCAAGACCGGCGGGCGGCTGTCGTTCTCGCTGTATCTGACCAACCAGTTCGTCGGCGCGATCTGGTTCGCGCTGCAGCGCCAGCTGGACCAGAAGGTCGAACTGCACGAGGCCGCCCACTGGGCGATCTGGGCCATGGCCTTCCCGGCGGCTCTGGTATTCGCCTGGATCTTCGAGCGCCTGGTCGACGCGCCTTTGCAGGACTGGCTGAAACCCCGCCTGGAGAAGGCGACCGCCGGCTGGGGCAAGAAGCGCGAGCGGAACCAGGCGGCGCAAGCGATGGTTACGCCCCTGCCTTGAATGGCATGCCCTGAAATCGCCTTGCCGTTCGCGGCGAGATAGGCGACGAGGGATAAAACGCGCGTTCCAAACGCGTGGCTTCTAGGGAGTCGCATTCAAAATGCTCAGGACCGCCATCCTCGCCGCCGTCGCCAGCGCCGCCTTCGTCGCGCCGGCCATGGCCGCGGACATCACCGGCCTCTGGCAGACCGAGACCAACGGCGGCCAGGTCGAGATCAGCCGTTGCGGCAACAGCCTGTGCGGCAAGCTGCTGACCTCGGACAACATCAAGAAGAACCCGACGCTCAAGGACGAGAAGAACAAGGACCCGTCGCTGCGCACGCGTCCGCTGAAGGGCCTGCAGCTGCTGTGGGGCTTCAGCGGCGGTCCCGACAAGTGGACCGGCGGCAAGGTCTACAAGGCCGACGACGGCGCGACCTATTCGGGCACCATCACCATGACCGACGCCAACACCCTGAAGCTGAAGGGCTGCGTGGTCGCGCCGCTGTGCAAGACCCAGACCTGGACCCGGGTGAAGTAAGAACCATCCTTCTCCCCTTGCGGGAGAAGGTGTCAGCGAAGCTGACGGATGAGGGGTCTCTCAAACGCAATACGCCGCGAAAGCTGATCGGCTTTCGCGGCGTTTCTGTTCGTGCAACCCCTCACCCGATCCCCGCTTTCGCGGGGACCACCCTCTCCCGCAAGGGGAGAGGGATCACAGGGGCTGACACACCTCTTCCAGCCAGGTCCGGATCTCCGGCTCGACGCGCGGGCCGATCTCTTTCAGCACGCGGGCGTGGTAGGCGTCGAACTGGGCGACTTCCTCGGTCGTCAGCAGCGCCTTGTCGACCAGGCGGCGGTCGATGGGGGCCAGGGTCAGGGCCTCGAAGCGGTGCATCGGGCGGTCGCCGCCGGCCACCGGTTCGGCGGGCATGACGACTTCCAGGTTCTCGATGCGGATGCCGTACTCGCCGTCCTTGTAGTAGCCGGGCTCGTTGGAGACGATCATCCCGGGCTGCAGCGCGATGGTGTTGGGCGCCTTGCTGATCCGCTGCGGGCCCTCGTGGACGCCCAGATAGACGCCGACGCCGTGGCCGGTGCCGTGGTCGTAATCCAGCCCATGAGCCCAAAGGGCCATTCTTGCCAGCGCGTCGATGGCCGAGCCGGTGGTGCCGGCCGGGAAGCGCAGGCGGGCGATGGCCAGGTGGCCCTTGAGCACCAGCGTGTTGCGCTGGACCATCTCGGCCGAAGGCTCGCCGATGGCCACCGTGCGGGTGACGTCGGTGGTGCCGTCCAGGTACTGGCCGCCGCTGTCGACCAGCAGCAGCGAGCCCAGGGCGGCGCGCTCGTTGGAGCGCTCGGTCGGGCGATAGTGGGGCAGGGCGCCGTGGCCGTTGGCCGCGCCGATGGTGTCGAACGACAGATCCTTCAGTACACCGGTGGCCTCGCGGAAGCTTTCCAGCTTGGCGACGGCCTCCTTCTCGTCCGGCGGGCTGACCTGGCCCTCGGTTGCCAGCCAGTGCAGGAAGCGGGTCAGGGCCGCGCCGTCGCGGCGGTGGGCCTCGCGCGTGCCGTCCAGCTCCACGTCGTTCTTGCAGGCGCGGGGCATGGTGCAGGGGTCCATGCCCCGCACCACCTTGGCGCCGGCGGCGACCAGGGTGTCGAAGTACCAGGCCGAGGACTGGGCCGGGTCGACCAGTACGCTCTTGCCCGCGAGGTCGGCCAGGGCGCCTTCCAGGGCTTCGGGCGCTTCCAGCGAGACCTCGTTGCCGAGCCAGGCCGGCAGGTCCTCGGTGACCTTGGCCGGGTCGAGGAACAGGCGGGCGCTGCCGTCGGCGCGCAGGACGGCCTGGGCCAGCGGCAGGGGCGTGCGGATGACGTCGCCGCCGCGGATGTTGAACAGCCAGGCGATCGAGGACGGGGCGGTGATCACCGCGGCGTCGGCGCCCAAGGTCGAGGCGAGGCCCGAACCCACCCGGGCGCGCTTGGCCGAGCTTTCCTCGCCCGCGTACTGCACGGGGTGGGGAACGACGGGGGCCTGCGGCTGGGCCGGGCGCTGACCGCCCCAGGCCTCGTCCAGCGGGTTGGCGACGACGGGCTTCAGCGTGGCGCCGGCGCGGGCGGCGGCGGCCTTCAGCACGTCCAGCGCGGCCGGGCTGTGCAGGCGGGCGTCATAGCCGATGACCGCGCCCTTGCTGGCGGTCTCCAGATAGGCCGGCACGCCGCCCTCGACGAGGTCGCGGATCTCGAACACGCCCTGGTCGACCTGCTCGCGGACCTGCAGGGTGTAGCGGCCGTCGACGAACACGGCGGCGCGGTCGCTCATGATCACGCCGGCGCCGGCCGAGCCGGTGAAGCCGCTGGCCCAGGCCAGGCGGTCGTTGGCGGCGGGCAGGTACTCGTTCTGGTGCTCGTCCTCGTGCGGCACGAGGAAGCCGTCCAGACCCTGGCGGGCCATGGCCTCGCGGATCAGCGGAACGTGGCGCGGGCCGAAGCCCGGATCGGTGGATTCATCGAAGGTCTGGCGCATGTCGAACGATGTATGCCGCATGCGCCAGACTGGAAAGGGGCGTTATTGCGGCTGATCGGCCTGGGGCGACGGAGCCGTGCCGTCGGTGGTGGCCGGAGCCGTGGCGGCCGCGTCCTGCGCCGCGTCGGCGGCGGTCTGGGCCTGGATCTCGGTCTGGCGGCGCACGCTCTCGGCGGCGGAGGCGGCTTCGCGGGCCGAGGCCTCGGCGGCCTGGCGGGCCTGGTCGGCGCCGGTCTGCAGGCCGACCTGCGCGCCTTCGACCAGGCCGGCGGCGCGGCCCTGTTCCTGGGCCTGGGCGATCTGGTCGGAACTGGCGTCCATCGGACGCGAAGTCAGCATGAAGGCCACGGCGATCACGGCCACGATGGCCACGACGCCGGCGACCAGCCAGCCCAGGGGGCTCGACTCCCGACGGATCTCGACCACGCGCTCGGGCGCTCGCGGGGCCTGGGGCTGAAGCGAAGGATCGGTGTAGGTCATGGTCGTTTCCTCGAACGATGTTGTCCGGGAAAACGTGGAGCCAAGCGCAGGCGTTCCGCCCCTCGTCGCCGAGGGGCGGCGCGAATGCTTACGGACGTTGCAGGACCAGGGTCGCCCAGGCGTCGCGGTGGATGCGGTTGACGACCTTGAAGCCGCGCGACAGGTAGGCGGCCTTGACCATCCGTTCCTGGGTGCGCAGCAGGCCCGACAGGATGACCGTGCCGCCCGGAACCAGGGCGCGCTTGATGTCCTGGGCCAGGCTGATCAGCGGGCGGGCCAGGATGTTGGCGAACACCAGGTCGTAGGGAGCGTTCTGCGCCACCAGCTTGTTGGACAGGCCCGAGGCGTGGACGAAGCGGGCGTTGGCCATGTTGACCTTGGCGTTCTCCTTGGAGATCCGCACGCTGGGCTTGTCGATGTCGGTGCCGACGGCCAGCTTGGCGCCCGTGCGGGCGGCGGCGATGGCCAAGAGGCCCGTGCCGGCGCCGACGTCGAGCACCTTGTTGAACTTCTTGGCCTTGATCAGGCGGTCATAGGCCTGCAGGCAGCCGACCGTCGTGCCGTGGTGACCGGTGCCGAAGGCCGCGCCGGCCTCGATGCGCAGGTTGACCGTGCTGGCGGGCAGGCGGCCGCGGTCGTGCATGCCGTAGACGAAGAAGCGCCCGGCGCGCACCGGCGGCAGACCCGACAGCGCCATGGCCAGCCAGTCGGCGTCGGCCAGGGCCTCGCGCTCGACCTTCAGCGGATAGCCGCCCAGCAACTCCAGCAGGGCCGCGTCCTCGTCCTCGGTGGTCGGGAAGGCGTCGATGCGCCAGATGCCCTTGTCCTCGTCCTCTTCCAGGATCGAGTAGGTGGCTCCTTCCAGGCCGGGCATGTTGTCGATGGCGTCGGCGGCGGCTTCGGCGTCGGCGCGCGCGCCGCGGGCGACGATCTGCTGGTGGGTGTAGTCGGTCATGCCGCTCCAATAGTCGGACGCGAGGCCAAAGGCGAGACCGTCCGGCGTCCGAAAGCGGGGGCGGGGCTCCAAATTTCCGGCGCGGGGTCGGGCGGCGCCAGTCGCCAGGTCAGCGGCGGCTCCTCGCGAGGGCGCCTCTGGCGCTCGGCGCGCGGGGCGGCGGCGAGGCCAAGCGCAGGTCCGAGCAGGCGCGTGGCGGCCGCGCAGGCCAGGGCCCAGGCGATGCCGTTACGTTCCAGGATGAAGCTTTCCGAGAAGGTGGTGATCAGGAAGATGACCAGGAACAGCGTGGCCCAGTAGCCGTCGCGCACCTTGTCGAAACGGCCCAGGGCGATCAGCAGCGGCAGGCCCAGAACCAGGGCGGACAGGGCCACGCCGATCCAGCCCAGCTGGGCCAGCACGTCCAGCCAGCCGTTGTGGGCGGTGGGCACGTTCCAGCCGGTCTCCTTGCGGATGAACAGCGCCGGCACGGAGTCGTCGCGCCAGAACACCGCGTAGCCGTAGCCGGTCAGCGGCGCCTTGGCCGACTGGCGCATCAGGGCGTCCCAGATCTCGGTGCGGCCGGTCAGGGTGGGGTCCTTGCCGAGCGCCTTGAACAGCAGTTCGGGCGCCAGCCACATGACGATGGCCGCCCCGCCGATGACGGTGACGCCCAGCCAGACCATGGTGATGGCCGTCGCCGGCCCGCGCCGCATCATGCCCAGCAGGCCCGAGCCCGTAAGGCCGATCAGCAGCACCATCAGCGAGGTCTTGGACTTGCTCATCACGATCATGAAGGCGCACAGCACGATGGCGCCGATGAACAGCCTGCGATGCCGGGTTCCGGCCAGGATGGCGGCCATGGCGCCCAGCGCGCCGTAGACCATCATCGCGCCCATCTGGTTCTTCTCGAACCACAGGCCGCGCCAGTCTCCGGCGTTGATGTCGTGCTGCACGCCCATCTTCGGATAGGCGATCGCGGCCAGGAGGCCGCCGGCGCCGAGCACCAGGAAGGTGGTCGCCAGGATCTCGGCCATGCGGCGGCCGTCGAAGCTGGCGGCGAAGTAGAAGCCGAACAGGGTGGTGAAGGCCGCGGCCAGGGCGCGGCGGTTGGTGGTGCCCGGGTCGAACGACCACGAGGCCGAGGCGAACACCCAGAACACCAGCAGGCTGAGGATCCCGGCCGGCAGCCAGAACTTCGCGAGCCGGGGCGCGCGCCACAGCACCAGCGCCAGGATCAGCGCATAGACCGGCAGCCACATCAGGCGAAGGATCGGCATGTCCTCGCCGCCGGCCTGTTCCGGATCGAGAAACGGTCCGATCAGGGCGTTGGACAGCATGAACAGCACAAAGCCGCAGGCCCAGGCTTCCAGCGTGCGCAAAAGCCCGCCTTCCTCCTCGATCCTGTCCGGCGCCGCGGCGTCCATGGTCGTTCCCGTGTGGCGCGAAACGGCACAGTTACCGGTCGCATGGACGGGAGGCTGCAAGGGGAGGGCCGGTATGGTGGCCACCCTCTCCCCCTTGCGGGAGAGGGTGGCCTCGCGGAGCGAGGTCGGGTGAGGGGTCTCTCAGAATTCTATGGATAGGGCTTTCGACCCCTCATCCGTCGGCCTGCGGCCGCCACCTTCTCCCGCAAGGGGAGAAGGATCAGTACCTAAGAGCGAGCTCGGTTTGCGTCGCCGCGGGCGGGCCGGCCACCACCTCTTCCGGCAGGCGCGTGTCGAGGATGTCGCCCGAGGTCGAGGCGAAGCTGCGCCGCGGGGCGTCGGCGGGTTCGGTGGGGACGGTCGGCTGGTCGTCGAGCATCGCGGTGGTGGCGCCCGAGGCCGAGACGATGTCGGCGTCGGTCGGTTCGGCCGGCTCGTAGCTGGCGGGTTCGATCAGGCCCATCTGCGCCATGTCGGCCGAGGTCAGCACGACCGGGGTCTCGTCGACCGGCGGGCGCAGGAAATCCTGGCCGATGACGTAGTCGGGAACCTTGCCGGCGGGCCAGACCATGGGCGCGGCCTCGGCGTACTGGCTGCCGTGGGCCTCGGCGAAGGGCTGGGGCTCGGGCTCCTGCGGGCCGATTTGCATGGCGACGCCGGCGATCGCGCCGAGGGTCAGGGCGACGGGGAGGCCGACGATGGCGGCCCGTGTCTTCAAGAGGTCGAGCGGCTTCATGTCCACATAGCGTTCGAGCCGGGGATTCGTTCTAGGCTGGGGTTCGATTCCGGGCGGAAAGGCGCGAGCGATCATGAGCAAGACCAGGGGCGGCGGCCTGCTGCGGATCCGCGAGGGCGGCCACGCGCGGGTGACCTATGTGGAGCTGTTCTTCGACCTGGTGTTCGTGTTCGCGATCACCCAGCTGTCGCACGGGCTGATCGGCCACCCCAGCCTGATGGGCCTGCTCGAGACCGGCCTGCTGCTGATGGCCGTCTGGTGGGCCTGGATCTACACCGCCTGGGTCACCAACTGGCTGGATCCCGAGCGGCCGCCCGTCCAGATCATGCTGTTCCTGGTGATGGCCGCGGGCATGGTGATGACCATGTCGATCCCCACGGCCTTCGAGGGGCGGGGCCTTCTGTTCGCCCTGGCCTATGTGGGCATCCAGGTGGGGCGCAGCCTGTTCACGGCCTGGAGCGTGCGTCACGACCGTGGGCTGCGGCTGAACTTCCTGCGCATCACCGCCTGGCTGTCGGTGTCGGGCGTGCTGTGGATCAGCGGCGGTCTGCTGCACGACGAGGCGCGCCTGGCCTGCTGGGCCGCGGCCATCGCCATCGAGTACGCCTCGCCGGCCGCCGGCTTCTGGACGCCGGGCCTGGGCCGCAGCAAAACCGCCGACTGGACGGTGGAGGGCGCGCATCTGGCCGAGCGCTGCGCCCTGTTCACGATCATCGCCCTGGGCGAGTCGATCCTGGTGATGGGCGCCACCGCCGCGGGGCTGGAGTGGACGCCCGTGGTGGCGGCCTCGTTCGCCTCGTCCTTCGTCGCCAGCATCGCCATGTGGTGGATCTACTTCTCGTTCACCGCCGAGGCCGCCAGCCAGGCGATCAGCCATTCGGACGATCCTGGCCGGGTGGCGCGCATCGCCTACACCTACAGCCACCTTCTGCCAGTGGCGGGGATCATCGTGGCCGCCGTCGGCGACGAGTGGGTGATCCACCATCCGGTGGGCCACGCCGACCCCAAGATCTCGGCCGCGTTGATCGGCGGGCCGCTGCTGTTCCTGCTGGGCGGGGTGCTGTTCAAGCGGGCGGTGTTCCGCATCTGGTCGCCGTCGCGCGGGGCGGGCATGGCGGCCCTGCTGCTGCTGATCCCCGTCTCGCCGCTGGTCTCGCCGCTCGTGCTGTCGCTGCTGACCACCGGCGTGCTGGTGCTGGTCGGCGGCTGGGAGAGTCTGGCGATCCGCCGGCGCGGGCATCAGCTGCGCGGGTGACACAGCGCCGCAACGGCGCCGCAAGACTCGTCTATAGAAGCGCGCCAGAAGCGCCGCGCTCCTCCTCGCGCGGCCGCAACCGGGACATCCAGTGATCAACGCGCGTTTCCCCGACACCAAGGCCCTGATCTTCGATTGCGACGGCACCCTGGTCGACAGCCTGGGCCTCTACGCCGTCGCCTGGCCGGCGGGCCTGAGGTCGACGGGCCATGCGATGGAGGCGTCCTGGTACCTGGAACGGGGCGGCTTTTCCGGCGACATGCTGATGGACGCCTTCGAGCAGGAGGTCGGCCAGACGCTGGACCGGGGGCAGGTGATGAAGGCGGTCTGGGCCGCCTACAGCGCCGGGATCGACAGCCTGGCCGAGATCGAGGCGGTCACCGCCATCGCCCGCCAGTTCCACGGCCGCCTGCCCATGGCGGTGGCCTCAAGCGGTCCGTCCGACTTCGTGCGGCTGAGCCTGAAGTCGCGCGGACTGGACGTACTGTTCGACGCCATCGTCACGGTCGAGGACGTGGCGGCGGCCAAGCCGGCTCCGGACCTCTTCCTGGAAGCCGCGCGCCGGCTGGGCGTGGCGCCGGAGGACTGCCTGGTGTTCGAGGACAGCATCCAGGGCCTGCAGGCGGCCGCGGCGGCCGGCTGCAAGGCGATCGACGTGCGCGAGTTGATCGGCGAGGCGGCCTAGCGTCCGTACGCCGCCTCGGTGGCGCGGATCAGGCCGTCGATGACCCCGGGTTCGGTCGAGGCGTGGCCGGCGTCCCAGACGATCTCGAAATGGGCCGAGGGCCAGGCGCGGTGCAGGGCCCAGGCGCTGGCCAGGGGCGTGACCACGTCGAAGCGGCCCTGGACGATCCAGGCCGGGATGTGCCGGATCGTGTCGATGTTGTTGAGGATCCAGCCGTCCTCGGGGAAGAAGCCGTCATTGACGAAGAAGTGGCTCTCGATCCGCGCGAAGGCGATGGCGAAGTCTTCCTCGTTGAACTTCGGCGGCCGGGCCTCGGGGCCGCGCAGCGAGATGGTGTCGCCCTCCCACTGGCTCCAGGCGTTGGCGGCCTCGGCCTGGACGCGGCGGTCGGGGTGGACGAGGCGCCTGTGATAGGCGGCCATCAGGTCGCCGCGCTCCTCGACCGGGATCGGGGCCAGGAACCGCTCCCAGGCGTCGGGGAACAGCATCGAGGCGCCGTCCTGGTAGAACCAGGCCAGCTCCTTCCGGGTCAGCAGGAAGACGCCGCGCAGCACCAGGCCCTCGACCCGGTCGGGATGCTTGATGGCGTAGGCCAGGGCCAGGGTCGACCCCCAGGAGCCGCCGAACACGGTCCACTTCTCGATCCCCAGGTGCTCGCGCAGCCGCTCGATGTCGGCGATCAGGCTCCAGGTGGTGTTGTCGTCCAGGCTGGCGTTGGGTCGCGAGCGGCCGCAGCCGCGCTGGTCGAACAGGGTCATGCGCCAGCGCGACGGGTCGAAGAACCGCCGCATGGTCGGGTTGATCGCCCCGCCCGGGCCGCCGTGCAGGATCACCGCCGGCTTGCCGCGCGGCGCGCCGCATTCCTCGTAATAGATCTCGTGGGCGCTTCCGGTGGGCAGCCAGCCGAAGGAGAACGGCTCGACCTCGCGATGGAGGCCGCGACGGCCGATGGAGGACATGGCTGCGAGTGAAGCGTGACGGTCCATGGCGCGAGCCTAGGCGCTTTGCTTGTCCGTGTGAACGGCGCTTCGTCGGTTCTGCGCGGCGGGTGATCGATGGCGCCGGCAAGCTTGACCTTGGGCAACCCCGGCGATAACGCGGTCTAGAGTTGCAGTTCTGGGGCGAGTTGCGAGTACGATGCGTCGGCGTGAAATCATCGGGGGCCTGGGCGGCCTTGGCCTCGTGGCGCCGTCGCTGGCCCTGGGGGCTTCGCCGAAGGCGACCCTGGGCTCGGTCGCGCCCGACTTTTCGGTCCTGACCTTCGATCACGAGGTCGCCAAGCTCAGCGACATGAAGGGCGACGTCGTGGTCCTCAACTACTGGGCCACCTGGTGCGGTCCGTGCCGGGCCGAACTGCCGGCGATGGACCGGGTCATGCAGGAGAGCGCCAGCCGGGGCCTGCGGATCTACGCCGTGCTGTCCGACAGCAACTGGGACCGGCGCGCCGTCCAGCGCGTGGCCGACAAGCTGTCGTTCCCCGTCGGGCGCAAGCTGATCGGCAAGGGCTACGGCACGATCGACAAGGCCGTGCCGACCAGCTTCGTCATCGACCGCAAGGGCGTGATCCGCCACGCCAAGGCCGGTTCTTTCACCTATGAGAGCTTTTCGAGGCTGGTGAATCCGCTGCTGGCCGAGCCGCGTCCCGTCGAGGTCGCCTAGCCGCCACGATTCCCGCTATGGTGCGCGGACATGAGCACCACGCCCGAAGACCTGACCGACGACGACCTGCTGAACCTGCTGACCGACGATCAGCTGGCGGAGCTCGACAACTCCATCGCCGAGATGTTCGGCGCCGAGGGGCTGGATCGCGCCGAGGCGCTGCTGGTGCTGGCCCGCGTCTACTCGATGCGCGCGGCCGAGCGCGACGAGGCCTCGGCCCTGGCCCTGCTGCAACTGGCCGCCGCCATGCGCCGCCGCGCCGAGCGGCTGATGCAAAGGCCGCAGTAGAGGGCGTCAGATGCTCCCCCTCTGGGGGAGCTGTCGCGGAGCGACTGAGGGGGTCTTAGCGCCGCGCCTGCCCCCTCCGGCCCGCTGGGCCACCTCCCCCAGAGGGGGAGGATTTTTGTCTCTGACTCACCCCACCTTCAGCGTCCCTGCGTCGATCGCCTGGGTGATGCGCACCTGGCCCTTCTCGTCGCGGATCTCGACGGTGACCTTGGGGGCGGGCGGGGACCAGTCAATGTTGATCAGGCCGAAGTTGCGCTCGCGCAGCACGGCCGAGGCGCGCAGGGCATTGGGCGGGGTGACCGGCCACACCTCGGTCAGGCCAGACGAGGTGACGTCCCACATCGGGTAGGGGACGTTGAGGTCCAACTTGGAGACCTCGGCGTAGTGGGTGTCGCCGCTGACGAAGAAGAGGCGCTCGGCCCTTTGGCGGCGGATGGCTTCGAACAGCCGCTGGTGGTCGCGGGCGTAGTTGATCCAGCTTTCCCAGCCGGCGAAGTCGGCCAGCACCTGCAGGCTGGAGCCGAAGATCCGCAGATCGGCCGGCTGTGCCAGCTGGGCCTCCAGCCAGGTCCACTGCGGCTCGCCGATCATGGTGGCGTCGTAGTCGGGGATGCGGTCGTAGGGGCCGGGCGTCTCCTTGCCCTGCAGGCCGCGGGCGACGGCCCAGGCCTTGTAGCCGCCCTTGAAGGTCTTTTCCGCCAGCGGCGTGCGGTTCCAGCGCAGGTCGGGCAGCAGGATCTGCACCCGGCGCCCCTCGGGGCCGAAGACGTAGGCGGCGTAGACGCCGTCGCGCGTGCGGCGCGGCGAGTTGTCGGGCTCGCCCCAGAAGTCGCAGAACTGGCGGCGGCTCTCGGCCTTCATCGGATAGTCGCCGCCGGCGTCGTTCTCGCCGAAATCGTGGTCGTCCCAGATGGCGACGACGGGGATTTCGTCGCGCAGCCGTTTGAAGTGCGGCTTGGCGGCCAGCATGGCGTACTTGGCGGCCATCACCTTGGGATCGCGGGTGTCGGCGTAGATGTTGTCGCCCAGGAACATGAAGAGGTCGGGCCTGGTCGCGAAGATCGCCTCCCAGATCGGCTGGTCCTTGTCCTGCTTGGCGCAGGAGCCGAAGGCGATGCGGGTGAGCGGCTTGTCGAGGGCGGGGTGGGGCGCATCGACGACAGCCTGGACGGCCTGGGCGGCGGCGGGCGCGACGGCCAGGGCGGCGGCCGACAGGCCGAGCGCCGAGCGGCGGGAGAGATCGGTCACGGGCGTTTCCCCTGGGCTCTTCGAAGGTCTTTTTAGGCGAAGCTTGAACGAAACGCGGCCGGGAGTCGCCTCCCGGCCGCGCGGTCTGGACCGGAAGAGGGCCTAGAACGCCTTCTTGATCGTCACGAAGCCCTGGCGCGGCGGGGCCGGCAGCAGGGTCATGGTCGTGCCGGCGGTGTCGCGGTTGACGAAGCCGCCCGAGCCGACGGTCGAGATGTAGTCCTCGTCGGTCAGGTTGGTGATGTTGGCCTGGATCTCCAGGCCCTTGCTCCAGCCTTCGCCGTCGAAGCGGTAGCCGAGGGTCAGGTCGGCCACGGTGTAGCCGTCGACCTCGCCGCCGACGTTCTCGTAGGTGTAGTAGCGCTCGCCGGTGTAGCTGACGCCGAGGCGGGCGAAGAAGCCGCCCTGCTCGAACTTCACCTCGCCCTTGAACAGGTTCTTGGGCGTGTTGACGACGGTCTTGCCAGCCGTGCGGGCGGCGATCGTGCCGTCGCCGTTGGTGACGTCGTCCTCGTATTCGGAGGTGTTGTAGGTGTACGAACCGTAGACCGACCAGGCGTCGGTCAGGCGGTATTCGCCGGCGAGTTCCACGCCCTGGGTCTTCACCGAGCCGACGTTCGACAGCACGGCGGGCAGGCCCAGGATCGGCGAGGCGGTCGAGGCGCTGAGCAGGCGGTTCTCGAAGGTCACGTCATAGACCGCGGCAACGCCCTGGAAGGCGCCGTTACGATAGCGGACGCCGCCTTCCCAGGTCTTGGAGCTTTCCGGCTCCAGGGTCTTGGCGACGTAGTCGACCACCGTCTGGCTCTGCGAGGCGAACGGACCGGCGGTGGCGGCCGAGACGTAGGCGGCCATGTTCTCGGTGTAGCCGCCGAACAGCTCCAGGCCGTTGCCGAAGGCGTAGACCGCGCCGACCTGCGGCAGGAAGCTTTCCTCGCTCTTGATCGTGCCCGACAGCGGGTTGCCGACCACGGTCTTGACGCTGTTCTCGACCTTGATGGCCTTGAAGCCGAAGTTGATCTTCAGGGCGTCGGTCACGGCCCAGCTGTCTTCGATGTAGCCGGTCAGGGTCTCGGTCTTGAACCGGTACTGCCATTGGGTGGCGAACGGGTTCTGCTGGAAGTCGAGCGGATCGCGCGACGGACGCGAGACGGTCTCGGCGTAGAAGCGGCGGGCCTGGTTGAAGTGGTTGGTCTCGGTCCAGAAGCCGCCGCTCAGCTTGTGGGCGCCCAGGTCGACCGAGAGGCTGGCGATCAGGCCGCCGCGGTCGATGTCGTACTCGGTGGTGCGGATCGACAGCGGGGCGGCGTCCGAACCGGCCGTGCCGAAGCCCGGGCTGGCCAGGTAGGGCGTGTACCACAGGCCCTGGCCCTTGTTCTTGTGCTGGTAGGCGGTGGCCTTGAAGTCGACGCGGTCGCCGAACGGCAGGGCCAGGATCGCGCCGTAGAGGTCGTCGTCACGCACGCCGGCGCCGGCGTAATAGGCGTCGTCGACCGTGGCGAACGGGGCGGGCAGGGCCGTGCCGGTCTGGTAGGCGCGCGCCGCGGCGATCGCCAGATTCCAGTTGGGGATCAGGTTGTCCCAGTCGCGGCCGAGACGCTTGATCATCTCGAACGACATGTCCTGGTAGTCCTGCTCGCGGCGCTCCGAGCGGGTGTAGAAGCCGGTCAGCGAGCCTTCGCCGATCGGCAGGACGGCCTTGGCGTCGTACTGGCGCTGCTTCTGCTCGCTGCCGCCCTTCCACTTGTCGGTCTTCTGGTCGGCGACCGAGAAGAAGGCGCGCAGGCCGCCGATCTGGTCGATGGCGCCGGTCTCGAAGCGGGCGAACACGCGGTGCATGTTCTCCGAGCCGCCGGTCAGGTTCAGCTGGCCGCCCATCTGTTCGGACGGATCGCGCGAATAGAACTGCAGCGTGCCGCCGAGGTTGGAGGTCGAGGCGGTGCCCAGCGAACCGGCGCCCTGGGCCAGTTCGACCCGGCCGATGTTCTCGCTGGCGATGGCGCGGCTGATGTGCAGGCCGTTGTGGTTGCCGTAGCTCATGTCGCCCAGCGGCACGCCGTCGCGGGTGAAGCCCAGCTGGTTCTGGTTGAAGCCGCGGATCGACAGGCTGGTCGACCACTCATAGGCGCCGAACGGGTCGGCCGACTGGAACGAGACGCCCGGCAGCTTGTCGATGGCCTTCAGCGGGCTCGTGCCGGCGGCCTGGGCGGAGATGCTGTCCTCGTTGAGGATCTGGACCTGGCGGCTCTGACCCTGGCCGATGACGATGACCGCCTCGACCTCGGCGGCGGCGTCGGGCGCCGGTTCGGGCGCTGGGTTCTCGGCGGCCAGCACGGGCGCGGCGAAGAGAAGGGCGCCGAGGGCGGCGCTGAGCAGGAGGGCGGACTTCATCTGAACTATCCCCTAGTGCGCCGGGGGCGGGGAGGCCGCCGGGGCGCGTCTGGGGCTGTTCGCCTAACGTGGATCGGCGACGGGGCTGCGACGGTTATTTGTCGCCTGGTCGACAGTCCGGCGACGAACGTGTGAAGGGGCCGAGATTGCGCAAACCGGCCCCAGCCGCTATTTGAGCGGCCGATCCCCGCACCCCGACCCGAGAGACGAAAAGCCCCTCATGGCGCAGCAATACATTTTCCAGATGCAGGGCCTGACCAAGGCCTATCCCGGCGGCAAGAAGGTCTTCGAGAACATCTGGCTGTCGTTCTATTCCGACGCCAAGATCGGCGTGGTCGGCGTCAACGGCTCGGGTAAGTCGACCCTGCTGAAGGTGATGGCCGGCCTGGACAAGGAATTTTCCGGCGAGGCCAAGGCCGCCGACGGCGTCAAGCGCGGCTACCTCCCGCAGGAGCCGCAGCTGGACCCGACGCTCGACGTCTGGGGCAACGTGATCGCCGACTGCGAGGACAAGAAGGTCTTCGACAAGTACAACGCCTTGGCCGCCCAGCTCGGTGAGGAATACACCGACGAGCTGATGGAGGAGATGACCAAGCTCCAGGAGATCATCGACGCCAAGGATCTGTGGGACATCGATTCCAAGATCGAGATGGCGATCGACGCCCTGCGCTGCCCGCCCAACGACAGCAACATCGAAAGCCTGTCGGGCGGTGAAAAGCGCCGTATCGCCCTGGCCCGCCTGCTGCTCAGCAAGCCCGACATGCTGCTGCTCGACGAACCGACCAACCACCTGGACGCCGAGTCGGTGGCCTGGCTCCAGCACCACCTGGAAGAGTTCCCGGGCTGCGTGATCCTGGTCACCCACGACCGCTACTTCCTGGATCAGGTCACCAAGTGGACCCTGGAACTGGATCGCGGCAAGGGCATCCCCTACGAGGGCAACTACTCGGGCTGGCTCGAGCAGAAGCAGAAGCGCGTCGTCCAGGAGCAGTCGGAATCGGAAGCCCGCCAGCGTGCGCTCACCCGCGAACTGGAATGGGTCCGCAGCTCGCCCAAGGCCCGTCAGTCCAAGTCGAAGGCCCGCCTGGCCTCGTACGAGGAAATGGTCGCCGCGCAGGAGAACGCCCGCGCCGCCCAGACCCAGGCCCACATCCAGATCCCGCCCGGCCCGCGCCTCGGCAACGTCGTTCTCGAGGTCAACGGCCTGGAGAAGGAGTACGGCGACAAGGTGCTGTTCAAGGACCTGTCGTTCCGCCTGCCGCCGAACGGCATCGTCGGCGTCATCGGCCCCAACGGCGCCGGCAAGTCGACCCTGTTCAAGCTGATCACCGGCCGCGAGCAGCCCGACCAGGGCACCATCAAGGTCGGCGAGACCGTGAAGCTGGCCTATGTCGACCAGTCGCGCGACGCGCTGGACCCGAACAAGACGGTCTGGGAAGAAGTCAGCGGCGGCACCGACGTGATGGTCGTCGGCAAGCGCGAGATCAACAGCCGCGCCTATGTCGGCAGCTTCAACTTCAAGGGCGGCGACCAGCAGAAGAAGGTCGGCCTGCTGTCGGGCGGTGAGCGCAACCGCGTCCACCTGGCCAAGACCCTGGCCACCGGCGGCAACCTGATCCTGCTCGACGAACCGACCAACGACCTGGACATCGAAACCCTGCAGGCCCTGGAAGAGGCGCTCGAAGAGTTCGCCGGCTGCGCCGTGGTCATCAGCCACGATCGCTGGTTCCTGGACCGCCTGGCCACGCACATCCTGGCCTTCGAGGGCGACAGCCACGTCGAATGGTTCGAAGGCAACTTCGAGATGTACGAGGAAGACAAGAAGCGCCGCCTGGGCGCCGACAGCCTGATCCCCAAGCGGATCAAGTTCCAGAAGTTCGCCCGCTAAGCGCGGCGGCCGAAGGTCGAAAACAGAGAGAGGGGCGGCTCCATCGGGGCCGCCCCTTTTTTCTTGCGCGCCTACTTGGGTTCCTTGGGCGGCATGTTCGGATCGGAGCCGGGCAGGTTGGAGCCCGGATCGGGGGCCATCATGTCGTCGGGCGGGGTGTTGGTCGGCGGCGTCGTCGGCATCGAGGGCGGGGCGTCGGCGCTGGGCGGATTGACCGCCGTGCTGGCCGCCGCGTCGCCGGACATCGCGCCGTTCATCGTGGCGGGCGGCAGGGTGGCGGAGGTGTCGGCCGCGGCGCCGGTCGCTGCCTCGCCGGCCCACCAGTCCATGGTGGCGCGCTGCTTGGGCGAGGCCTTGGAATAGGCTTCCAGCTGGCCGTAGGGGATGGGCTGCTTGGGCGAGGCCACGGCGGCCGAGGCCTTGATCTTCGGGTTCGCGACGGCCGCGCTCGACACGGCGCCGGAGGCGATCAGGGCGAGCGTTGCGCCCGCCAGGAGGGTTTTCGTGAACATGGGAGCTCTCCCTAAAGCGCCGTTCTCGGCGCCAGTCGATAAAACCCCTTCGCGGTCAAGGCGTTCACAGCTTCGCCGCGCACGGAACCGTCGGCGACCATGGCGGGTTGAGAGCGGCGCTTCAGATGTTCGTGCGTCGCGTGTTGAGTGCTGGCGCGCGGGCGTCAGAGGAGTAGCCTGTCCCAGCCAAGAACGATCGTCCCGCGGATCGGCGGCGGAGATAGTCCGCCGCGCGCCGGGACTGGAGAAGCCGTATGTCGCAGACCCCCGTCGTGAAGCCCCACATCGTCCTTTCGCACGAGATGCTGCTGCCGATGCAGCCGCTGCTGGAAGGCGCCTACGAGGTGCATCGCCTGTGGGACTATCCCGATCGCCTGGCTTTCCTGGAGGGGCCGGGCAAGCAGGTGCAGGCCATCGTCCACGCCGGCGAGATGGTGCTGCCGCGCGACCTGCTTTCGGAAATGCCGCGTCTGGGCCTGATCGCCTGCGTCAGCGCCGGCTATGACGGTGTCGACGTGCCCTGGTGCCGGGCCCACGGCCTGGCGGTCACCCACTCGGTGGGGCTGAACGCCGGCGACGTGGCCGACCACGCCCTGGGCCTGCTGCTGAGCGCCTGGCGCGGCATCGCCGAGGGCGACCGCCGGGTGCGGGCCGGTCGCTGGACCTCGATGGACCGCATGGGCGCGCGCCACGGCCTGCGCGGCCGCAAGGCCGGGATCATCGGCCTTGGCCATATCGGCGAGGCCGTCGCCCGCCGTCTGGAGGCCTTCGACGTCAAGGTCGCCTGGTGGGGCCCGCGTCCCAAGGAGGCCGCCTGGCCGCGCGCCGAGAACCTGCTGGCCCTGGCCCGCGACAGCGACATCCTGGTGGTCTGCGCCCGCCCGGACGCCGCCAACCGTCACATGGTCAACGCCGGGGTCATCGACGCCCTGGGGCCGCACGGCCTGCTGGTCAACGTGTCGCGCGGGTCGCTGGTCGACGAGGAGGCCCTGGTCGCCGCGCTGAAGGACGGACGCCTGGGCATGGCCGCCCTGGACGTCTTCGAGCAGGAGCCGACGCCGCCGGCGCGCTGGGCCGACGTGCCCCACACCGTGCTGACGCCGCACATGGCGGGCGCGACGCTCGACAGCATTCCGGCCATGGTCAACCTGACCCTGGAGAACCTGCGCCGCTATTTCCACGGCGAGCCCCTGGCCAGCCCCGTGGCGGCCTGACGGGGTCGGCGCCTGGAAAGAGGGAAGGGGATCGCATGGCCAAGGTGCTGGGTCTGGGCGGGGTGTTCTTCAAGGCCGAGGACCCCAAGGGCCTGGCCGCGTGGTACGCGCGGGTGCTGGGGATCAAGGTCGAGGACTGGGGCGGGGCGATGTTTCCGCATCCCAAGGTCGGCATGACCAACTGGTCGCCGTTCCCCGCCGATACCCGCTATTTCGAGCCTTCGACGGCGCCGTTCATGATCAACCTGATCGTCGACGACATCGACGGCGTGCTGGCCAAGGCCGCCGCCGAGGGCGTCGAGCCGACGGGGCGGCAGGACGAGGAGTACGGGCGCTTCGCCTGGCTGGTCGATCCGGCGGGCTTCAAGGTCGAGCTCTGGCAGCCGG
Organism: Caulobacter sp. 602-2; assembly: GCF_011043625.1. Taxonomy (GTDB): domain Bacteria; phylum Pseudomonadota; class Alphaproteobacteria; order Caulobacterales; family Caulobacteraceae; genus Caulobacter. The sequence continues at coordinate 56,927 of NZ_JAAKGT010000017.1, read as the reverse complement.
CCGCCGAAGGCTGAAGCCGGGCGGAATTGGAAGATTTATCCCCGATCATGGCGCGGTGGTCGCGCCAGGGGGGCTTTTTGATCTCCGGCCGGCGGGATAAGGAGCGTCCCGTCGGCGCAGAATTCGCTTGCCAAATCGGACATAAAGATATCTTTATGTCCCTATGGCGCTAACGAGCGAACAGGTTGTCGACGTACTTCGGGCGGCGGGCGAAAGCACCCGTCTGCGCATCCTCGCGCTGCTGGCCGTCGAGGAGCTTTCGGTGCTCGAGCTGTGCCGGATCCTCGACCAGAGCCAGCCGCGCGTTTCCCGCCATCTGAAGCTTCTGGCCGAGGCTGGACTGGTCGAGCGTTTTCCCGACGGGGCCTGGGTGTTCTATCGCCTGGCCGGCACGTCCGGCGGCGGGGCGGTGGTCGCCGCGGCCCTGGCTCTGATCCAGGCCGACGACGCGGTCGTGCGGAGCGACGCCAGCCAGCTGGCCGCCGTGCGCGCCGAGCGATCGGCCGGCGCCCAGGCCTATTTCGCCCGCAACGCCGCGCGCTGGAACGAGATCCGCTCGCTCTATGTCGACGAGAAGGAGGTCGAGGCGGCCATCCTGCGCGCGACCGGCGAGGGGCCGTTCGACGAGATGGTCGACCTGGGCGCGGGCGCTGGCCGCATGCTGACCTTGCTGGGCGGCCGGGCGGTGAACGCGCTGGGCCTGGACCTGTCGCAGCAGATGCTGAACATCGCCCGCGACGAGGTGGCCAAGGCCGGGCTGACGGCCTGCGAGCTGCGCCACGGCGACATCTTCGACACCGGCCTGCCGGGCGGCTGCGCCGACCTCGTCACCGTTCACCAGGTGCTGCACTATCTGGGCGACCCCGCCGCGGCCGTGACCGAGGCCGCGCGCCTGGTGGCCCCCGGCGGGCTGCTGCTGATCGCCGACTTCGCCCCGCACGACCACGAGTTCCTGCGCGAGGCCCACCAGCATCGCCGCCTGGGCTTCGCCGACGACGAGATCCTGCCCTGGATCGAGGCCGGCGGCCTCGTGCCCGAAACCAACATCGCCCTGCCGCCGACCACGGCCGAGGGGCTGACCGTCAAGATCTGGACCGCCCGTCGACCCGGCGCGGCCCTGGCCGAAAGGACCGCCGCATGACCCTGCCGCCCACCCGCCGCGTGATCGGGCCGGTGGCCCGCGCCGGCGAACGCCCCGTCGGCGCCGCCCGGCCGCGCGTGTCGTTCGAGTTCTTCCCGCCCAAGACCGAGAAGATGGAAGCCAGCCTGTGGGAGGCGATCACCCGCCTGGCCCCGCTGGACCCGGCCTTCGTGTCGGTGACCTACGGCGCCGGCGGCTCGACCCGCGAGCGCACCCACCGCACGGTCAAGCGCATCCTCGACGAGACCTCGCTGAAGCCGGCCGCCCACCTGACCTGCGTCGGCGCCAGCCGCGCCGAGGTCGACGAGGTGATCCACGACTACTGGAACATCGGCGTGCGCCACATCGTGTCGCTGCGGGGCGACCCGCCTCCCGGCGAAGGCGGCATCGGCGGCGTCTACGTGCCGCGCGAGGACGGCTACAAGAACGCCACCGAACTGACGGCGGCGCTGCGCGGCATCGCGCCGTTCGAGGTGCTGGTCGGGGTCTATCCCGAAAAGCACCCCGAGAGCCCGTCGCTGGACCACGACATCGACGTGCTGAAGGCCAAGGTCGACGCCGGCGCGACCCTGGGCATCAGCCAGTTCTTCTTCGACATCGACGCCTTCCTGCGCTTCGTCGACAAGGCGCGCGCGGCGGGGATCACCATTCCGATCGTGCCGGGCATCATGCCGGTGACCAACTTCAACGGCCTCAAGACCATGTCGGCGGCCTGCCAGACCTCGGTGCCGTCGTGGCTGGCCAACCTGTTCGAGGGGCTGGACCAGGATCCGGAGACCCGCCGCCTGATCGCCTGCTCGGTGGCCGCCGAGATGTGCGCCAAGCTGCAGGAGCAGGGCTTCAACGACTTCCACTTCTACACGCTGAACCGCGCCGACCTCGTTTACGCCATCTGCCGCGTGCTGGGCGTGCGCGAGAGCGCGCCGGCCCAGGAGGCGGCCGCATGAGGGCGCTGGTCTTCGCTCTGGCGCTGGGCCTGGCCTCGACGAGCGTCGCCGCCAAGGCCGACGACAACGCCAATTGGGTGCGGCCGATCAAGCCCTACCGGGTGGTCGGCAACATCTATTACGTCGGCTCCGAGGGGCTGTCGGCCTGGCTGGTCACGACGTCGGAAGGCCATGTGCTGCTCGACGGCGGACCGTCGGCGGAAGGCGGCAAGCTGATCGAGCGCAACATCCAGTCGCTGGGCTTCAAGCTCTCCGACGTGAAGGTGCTGATCAACACCCACGCCCACTACGACCACGCCGGCGGCCTGGCCCAGCTGAAGGCCGACACCGGCGCCAAGCTGTGGGCCTCGCGCGCCGACAAGCCGGCCCTGGAGAAGGGCCAGCACTTCGGCGACAACGCCAACGGCCTGACGCCGTTTCCGGCGGTGAAGGTCGACAAGACCTTCGGCGACGAGACCAAGCTGAAGATGGGCGGCTCGACGCTCGTCGCCCACCTGACGCCGGGCCACACCATCGGCTGCACCAGCTGGACCACCCAGGTGGTCGAGCGGGGCCGGGCGCTGAACGTGACCTTCCCGTGCTCGCTGTCGGTGGCCGGCAACGTGCTGGTCGGCAACAAGACCCACAAGTCGATCGTCGCCGACTACCGGGCCAGTTTCGCGGCGCTGCGGGCGATCCCGACCGACGTGATGCTGCCCAGCCACGAGGAGCAGGGCGACCTCTTGGCCAAGCGTCAGAAGCAGTTGCGCGGCGACGCCGACGCGTTCATCGATCCGACTGAACTGGGCAAGTTCGTCGACGGCTACGAGACCCGGTTCAACCAGGAACTGGCGCGCCAGCAGGGAGCCGCCAAATGACCGACCTTTCCATTCGCGCCAACCGCGTGGCCGCCCTCAAGGCCGCCGCCAAGGAACGCATCCTCATCCTCGACGGCTCCTGGGGCGTGATGTTCCAGAAGAAGAAGCTGGGCGAGGCCGACTACCGCGCCGAGCGCTTCGCGAACTTCGACGGCCAGATGAAGGGCAACAACGACATCCTGTGCCTGACCCGGCCCGATCTGGTGGCCGAGCTGCACGACGCCTATTTCGCGGCCGGCGCCGACATCTCCGAGACCAACACCTTCTCGGGCACCACCATCGCCCAGGCCGACTACCGCCTGGGCGAACAGGACGTCTGGGACATCAACCTGGAAGGCGCCAGGATCGGCCGCCAGGTCGCCGACCGCTGGAACGCCGAAAATCCCGAGCGTCCGAAGTTCATCGCCGGCTCGATCGGCCCGCTGAACGTCATGCTGTCGATGTCGTCGGACGTGAACGACCCGGGCGCGCGCAAGGTGACCTTCGACCAGGTCTACGAGGCCTATCGCCAGCAGGTGGACGCGCTGTACCAGGGCGGGGTCGATCTCTTCCTGATCGAGACCATCACCGACACCCTGAACTGCAAGGCCGCCATCAAGGCCATCCTCGACTGGCGCGACGAGGGCCACGAGGAGCTGCCGATCTGGATCAGCGGCACCATCACCGACCGCTCGGGCCGCACGCTGTCGGGCCAGACCGCCGAGGCGTTCTGGAACTCGATCAAGCACGCCAAGCCGTTCGCGGTGGGCTTCAACTGCGCCCTGGGCGCGGATCTGATGCGCCCGCACATCGCCGAGATGGCCCGCATCGCCGACACCCTGGTCGCGGCCTATCCCAACGCCGGCCTGCCCAACGCCATGGGCGAGTACGACGAGGAGCCGCACGAGACCGGCCACGCCCTGCACGAGTGGGCCAAGGACGGTCTCGTCAACATCCTGGGCGGCTGCTGCGGCACCACCCCCGACCACATCCGCCACGTGGCGGACGAGGTGCGCGGCGTTCAGCCGCGCGCTATCCCGGAACGCCCCAAGGCCATGCGCCTGGCGGGCCTGGAACCCTTCGAGCTGGCCTGATCGAGTACGAGACGATGCGCACCACCATCCTTTTCGGCGGCCCCAGCCGCGAGCGTCTCGTGGCCGTGGCCAGCGCCCAGGGCCTGTCGCGAACCCTGCCTGAAGCCGACCTCTGGTTCTGGGCTCCGGACGGCTGGGTCTATGTCGCCAGCCAGGGCGTGCTTCTGGGCCATGAGCGTCCTTTCGAACTGGACCTGCCGACCGAAGGCGCGCCCATCGGCGACATCGAGGCGGCGCTGGACGTCGCGGCCCGTGAGGACCGCGTCCTGCTGCTGAGCCTGCACGGCGGTTTCGCCGAGGACGGCGGTTTGCAGGCGCTGTGCGAAGCCAAGGGCGTGGCCTTCACCGGCTCGGGCTCGGAGGCCAGCCGCCTGGCCTTCGGCAAGATCCTGGCCAAGGAAGTCGTCGGCAGGGCAGGCGTGTCGGTTCCCGAGAGCATCTTCCTGGAGGGCGCGCAGAGCGCGCTGGCCGACTACGGCCGGCTGATCGCCAAGCCGGCCGAGGACGGTTCGAGCTATGGCCTGATCTTCGTCGACGGTCCCGCCGACCTGGCGGCCGTCGCCGAGGCGGCCAAGGAGATGCCCTACGTCATCGAGCCCTTCGTCCAGGGGCTGGAGTCGACCTGCGGCGTGCTGGAACTGGCCGATGGCGAGGTCATCGCCCTGCCGCCGGTGGAGATCCGTCCGTCGGCCGGCAAGTTCGACTACAAGTCCAAGTACCTGGCCAAGGACACGGTCGAGATCTGCCCGGCCACCTTCGCGCCGGAGATCAACGCCGCCCTGCAGGACCAGGCCCTGAAGGCCCACAAGGCGCTCGGCTGCCGCGGCTATTCGCGTTCGGACTTCATCGTCTCCGACCATGGCCTCGTCTATCTGGAGACCAACACCCTGCCGGGTCTGACGGCCTCGTCGCTGTATCCCAAGGCGCTGAAGGCGCAGGGGATCGAGTTCGGCGACTTCCTGCGCGGCCAGCTGGCCCTGGCCGAGGCCCGCGCCCGGCAAGCCGAGACGGCGGCCTGACCATGGGCGCCTGGGACAACGGACCGTTCGACAACGACGAGGCGGCCGACTTCATCGAGGATCTGGCCGAGGCGCCGGACTGGCGCACGGTGGTGCGGATCCTCGAGCACGTGACCAAGGCCGCGGGCTATCTGGAAGCGCCCGAGGGCGAGATGGCCGTGGCCGCCGCCGCCATCGTGGCGGCCTGCGTCGGCGACCTGGCCGTGCTGCCCGAAGACCAGCGCGGCCTCAAGGACGCCCTGGGCGCGCCGCCGGAAGGCCTGGTGCGCCTGGCCCGCGCGGCCCTGGCCAGGGTGGTCGCCCCGGCGTCCGAAATCGACGAACTCTGGCAGGAAGGCGACGCGCACGACGCGTGGCTGACCCACATCGCCAGCCTGCAGACTATCCTGAGCGCATCCCAATGAGACCTGTCTTCGTCAACATCGGCGAGCGGACCAACGTCACCGGTTCGGCCAAGTTCAAGAAGCTGATCGTCGAGGGCAACTTCAGCGAGGCCCTGTCGGTCGCGCGCCAGCAGGTCGAGGCCGGCGCCCAGGTCATCGACGTCAACATGGACGAGGGCCTGCTCGACAGCGAGCAGGCGATGGTCACCTTCCTGAACCTGATGGCCGCCGAGCCCGACATCGCCCGCGTGCCGGTGATGATCGACAGCTCCAAGTGGGAAGTGATCGAAGCCGGCCTCAAGTGCGTGCAGGGCAAGGCGATCGTCAACTCGATCAGCCTGAAGGAAGGCGAGGAGAAGTTCCTCCAGCAGGCCCGCCTTTGCCAACGCTACGGCGCGGCGGTGGTTGTCATGGCCTTCGACGAGGTCGGCCAGGCCGACACCGAGGCCCGCAAGGTCGAGATCTGCCAGCGCGCCTACAACACCCTGGTCGACAAGGTGGGCTTCGCGCCGGAAGACATCATCTTCGATCCCAACATCTTCGCCGTGGCGACCGGGATCGAGGAGCACGACAACTACGCCGTCGACTTCATCGAAGCCACGCGCCGGATCAAGCAGCTGCTGCCGTTCGCCCGGGTGTCGGGCGGGGTGTCGAACGTCTCGTTCAGCTTCCGCGGCAACGAGCCGGTGCGCCGGGCGATCCACTCGGTGTTCCTGTACCACGCCATCAACGCCGGCATGGACATGGGCATCGTCAACGCCGGCGACCTGCCGGTCTATGACGACATCGACGCGACCCTGCGCGAGGCCGTCGAGGACGTGATCCTCAACCGTCCGCAGCGCGATCCGGTGCAGACCAACACCGAGCGCCTGGTCGACATGGCCCCGCGCTACAAGGGCGAGAAGGGCCAGCAGCAGGTCGCAAACCTGGCGTGGCGCGAGGGAACGGTGAACGAGCGCCTGACCCACGCCCTGGTGCACGGCATCACCGAGTTTATCGACGCCGACACCGAAGAGGCCCGCCTGGCCGCCGAGCGGCCGCTGCACGTCATCGAAGGCCCGCTGATGGACGGCATGAACGTCGTCGGCGACCTGTTCGGCGCGGGCAAGATGTTCCTGCCGCAGGTGGTCAAGTCGGCCCGCGTGATGAAGCAGGCCGTGGCCTGGCTGATGCCGTTCATGGAGGCCGAGAAGGAAGGCCAGGAGCGCAAGGCAGCCGGCAAGGTGCTGATGGCCACGGTGAAGGGTGACGTCCACGACATCGGCAAGAACATCGTCGGCGTCGTGCTGCAGTGTAACAACTACGAGGTCGTCGACCTGGGCGTGATGGTGCCCGCCGACCGCATCCTCGACGAGGCCAAGAAGCACGAGGTCGACATGATCGGCCTGTCGGGCCTGATCACCCCGTCGCTGGACGAGATGGTGTTCGTGGCCGCCGAGATGGAGCGCCAGGGCTTCACCATCCCGCTGCTGATCGGCGGGGCCACGACCAGCCGCACCCACACGGCGGTGAAGATCGAGCCGGCCTATAGCCGCGGCCCGACCACCTATGTGGTCGATGCCAGCCGGGCGGTGGGCGTGGTGTCCTCGCTGCTGTCGCCGACCGAGAAGGACAGGGTGACGGCTGACACCCGCGCCGAGTACGTCAAGGTGCGCGAGCAGTACGCCCGCGGCCAGACGGTCAAGGCCCGCACGGCCATCGGCGAGGCCCGCAAGCGCAAGTACGCCATCGACTGGAAGGGCTATACGCCGCCCAAGCCGCTGTTCACCGGCGCGCGCACCTTCGAGCCGAGCCTGGCCGAGCTGGAGCCGTTCATCGACTGGTCGCCGTTCTTCGCCAGCTGGGAGCTGATCGGCCGCTATCCGCAGATCCTGGAAGACGACGTGGTCGGCGAGGCGGCTACCGATCTCTATCGCGACGCCCGGGTCATGCTCGACAAGGTCATCGCCGAGCAGTGGTTCGGGGCCAAGGGCGTGATCGGCTTCTGGCCGGCCCAGGCGGTCGAGGACGACGTGGTGCTGTACGCCGACGAGACCCGTAACGTCGAGATCGCCCGCCTGCACACCCTGCGCCAGCAGATCGACAAGGGCCCGGGCGAGGGCAAGGCCAATCTGGCGCTGTCGGACTTCGTCGCGCCCGTGGGCGGCCCGGCCGACTATGTGGGCGGCTTCGCCGTCACCGCCGGCCATGGCGAGGACGAGATCGTCAAGCGCTTCAAGGACGCCGGCGACGACTACAGCGCCATCATGGCGTCGGCGCTCGCCGACCGCCTGGCCGAGGCCTTCGCCGAGTGGCTGCACCACAAGGCGCGCGTTGAGCTGTGGGGCTACGCGCCCGAAGAGGGCTTCGACGCCGAGCGCCTGATCGCCGAGAAGTACCAGGGGATCCGCCCTGCGCCCGGTTATCCGGCCCAGCCCGACCACACCGAGAAGGGCACGCTGTTCAGGCTGCTGGACGCCGAGGCCGCCACCGGCATGGCCCTGACCGAGAGCTTCGCCATGAGCCCCGGCGCGGCCGTGTCGGGCCTCTATTTCAGCCACCCGCAGAGCCACTATTTCGGAGTCGGCAAGATCGACTTCGACCAGGTCGAGGACTACGCCCGCCGCAAGGGCTGGGACCTGGCCACGACCGAGCGCTGGCTGTCGCCGATCCTCAACTACGACCCGCTGGCCCGGGCGCGCGGCGAGGCGGCTTAAGGGCCCAACATCCTCCCGCTGAAGAGGGAGGGGCTGGCCGCTCTGGCCAAGCCCCTCGCTTTCAGGTCATCCTGCTTCCAAGAGACAAGCCTTGGGGGAGTGAGGCGTGGAGGACGGGGGCATCAGCCGCCGCGCGCTGGGCGCGCTGGCGGTGGGCGGAACGGCTGCGGGACTGGCGGGATGCGCGGGCCCCAAGGGCGGCGACGTGCGGCCAAGGTCGCGGGACTTTCCCAAGGATTTCGTCTGGGGCGCGGCCAGCGCCGCCTTCCAGACCGAGGGCTCGCCGACCGCCGACGGGCGAGGGCCCAGCGTCTGGGACGTGTTCCAGGACCAGCCCGGCAAGATCATCGACGGCTCGAACGCCAAGGTCGCCACCGATAGCTATCGCCGCTGGGCCGAGGACGTCGACCTGGTGGCCGGGGCCGGATTGGGCGCCTACCGGTTCTCGATCTCGTGGTCGCGGGTGCTGCCCACGGGGGCGGGTGCGGTGGCCCAGGCCGGCGTCGACCACTACAGCCGCCTGGTCGATAGGCTGCTGGAGAAGGGCGTGACGCCCTACGCCACGCTGTTCCATTGGGACCTTCCGCAGGCGGTGCAGGACCGCGGCGGCTGGGCGACGCGCGACAGCGCCAAGGCCTTCGCCGACTATGCCGCCCTGGTTGGCGAGCGGCTGGGCGACCGGCTCAAGAAGATCATCGTGCTGAACGAGCCGGCGGTGCACACTGTGTTCGGCCACGTCACCGGCGAGCACGCGCCGGGGCTGAAGGACGTGGCCCTGCTGGGGCCGGTGACCCACCACATGAACCTGGGGCAGGGGATGGCCATCCAGGCCCTGCGCGCCGCCCAAAGCGACCTGTCGATCGGCACCACCCTGGCGCTGCAGCCCTGCCGGCCGGCGGGCGGGGGGCTGGCGTTCTGGAACCGGCTGGCCTCGGACGGCCTGGACGCGCTGTGGAACCGCGCCTGGCTCGATCCGCTGCTGAAGGGCGACTATCCCGACCAGATGGACGAGTTCCTGGGCGACCGGGTGCGCTCGGAAGACCTCTCGACGATCCGCCAGAGGGTCGACTTCATGGGGGTGAACTACTACGCACCGGCCTACATGCGCCTGGCGCCGCTGTCGCCGGGGCGGATCAAGCCGGCCGATCCGCCGAGGGGCGCCGAGCTGGACGCCTTCGGGCGGCACATCGATCCCTCGGGCCTGCTGGAGGTGCTGACGCGGCTGCGCACCGAGTACGGCAACCCGCCGGTGTTCATCACCGAGAACGGCTGCTCGGATCCGTTCGGCGACGGCGGGGCGATCCAGGCCGACACCTTCCGCATCGCCTTCCTGCGCCGCCACCTGCAGGCGGTGAAGGCGGCCATGGAGGCGGGCTCGCCCGTGAAGGGCTTCTTCGCCTGGTGCCTGATCGACAACTGGGAATGGGCGCTGGGCTATCGCTCGAAGTTCGGCCTGGTCAGCCACGACCGCGCGAGCGGGGAGCGCAAGCCCAAGGCCTCGTACGGCTGGTACGCAGGCCTGGCGCGGAGCGGGGTGCTGCCGACGGCGCCGTGAGGACCGCCTGGCGGCGGCCCCCTCAGTCGCTTTGCGACAGCTCCCCCAGAGGGGGAGCATCTTGCCGCCTCAGATCCTCTCCCTCTGGGGGAGGCGGCCCGAAGGGACGGAGGGGGTGTGCGCCGCCTCTCAATCCGGCTTGCAGATCAGCACGTCCTTGCCGCCGCGCTTGGCGGGGACGAGGCTGCCGGCGCAGGCCTGCGGGTTGTTCGGGTCGATGATGATCTCGCGGCTGGCCGGCAGCTTGGCCGGGGTCGAGCCGATCGGGGCCAGCGGCTTGGCGGCGGGCTTGGCCGCGGGGGCTGCGGCCGTTGACGCCGGTTTCGCAGCGGGTTTCTGGACGGGGGGCTTCTGAACGGCGGGCTTGGGCGCGGGCGCGGCGGGCGCCGAGGCCTCGATCTTGGCCGGGGCGGGCGTTTCGGCCGGCGGCGGCGGGGGCGGCGGGGCTTCCGGTTCGGGCGCGGGGGCGGCTTCGGGCTCGACCGGCACGGCGCTCTTGACGTTGTAGTTCAAGGCCTGGCCGAACAGGTTGGACTTGCTTTCCAGCGCCTTGGCGCGGGTCTCGCAGTCGCCGGGCGGCGACCAGCTCATCCACACCTGGGCCAGGCGCGCCTTGTCGACGGCTTCCGAGCCGCCCCAGATCGAACGGCCCTTCTTCATCGCGGCCGCGCCGTACTCGGCGATCGGGCGGGGGCTGGCCTTCTCGGCGGCGGTGATGGCCGCGGCGTAGGTCTTCAGGTCGCCGCGCGCCTGGATGCGCATCGCCGGATATTCCTTCAGCGCGGCGGCCGCGCCGTCGGGACCGGGGAAGGCCTTCTCGATCCGCGTCACCTCGGGCATGACCTTGTCGTAGAGGTCGACATAGCCGCCGAGCGCGCCGTAGCACCAGGCGATGTAGCCGTACTCGTCGGTCGGCGGCGTGGCGGCGGGCTGGGTGCGCGGGGGAGGAGCGGCGGTGGTCACGGGCGCGTCCTGCGCCATCAGGGCGAGGGCGAAGAGAAGAGCGGTCGCCATACGGCCGGGAATCCTTTCGGTAGCGTCAGTAAGCTGACTAGAGCATTTCGGGCCGCATTGGGACCTCAGCATGGCGCCGTATGGACAAAGTCCCGCGCCAAGCTCAGCCATAACGACGAACGCGCCGGATGGCTCCGAAGATGGCGGCAATTCTGAACAAGTTTACATGTGCGATGCAGCAATCGCCGGGTGGGTCGCGTGCGATGCGTATGCTAGAAGGCCCTTCCGGTGCGTCATCCTGGCGCCGCCCGGATCCGTATCTTCCACGACCTGCCGGCGTTAGACTTTCCGCATGACCTTCTGGCGCAACATCGCAAGCATCGCGGCCCGTCGGCTGGATCTGGCGGAATGCGCCGAGTGTCCGCCCGGACCGCCGGGGCAGGATCCGGCGTTCTCGACGGCCGTGACGGCGCTGGGCGCCAAGCTGGCCAAGGCCGACGGCAGCGCCGACGGACACGAGTTCGAGGCCTTCTCGCAGGTGTTCCATCCGGACCCCGCGTCCGAGCAGAACATCCACCGCCTGTACGACCTGGCCCGCCAGACCACGCACGGCTTCGAGAGCTACGCCAAGCGGCTGGCCAAGCGCTACCGCTCGTGCCCGCAGCTGCTGGAAGACGTGCTCGACGGCCTGTTCCATATCGCCAAGGCCGACGGCGCGGTGACCCAGGACGAGCTGGACTACCTGGAGCGGGTGGCCGAACTGTTCGGCCTGTCGCCGCTGGCCTTCCGCCGTCTCAGCGCCACCCACCTGGGGGCGGGCGCCGACGATCCCTACGTGATCCTCGACGTGCCGGCCGACGCCGAGGACGAGGTGGTGCGCAAGGCCTGGAGGTCGGCCCTGTCGGACGCCCACCCCGACCGGGCCCGGGCTCGCGGCCTGCCGGCCGAATTCATCGAGGTGGCCGAGGCCAAGGCCGCGGCGATCAACGCGGCTTTCAGCACCGTCATGCGCGAGCGGCGGGAACTCGGGCTGGCCGCCGCGGGTTGAACGGAAAAGTCTTTGTGATTGAACCCAATGGGTGTTCAGTTGACGTTCAGACCTCCAGAGCCAACCTAAGGGACGAGGACGGAGATTCTGGGCGCCCCGGCGCCGATCGAGGACGACGATGACCATGACCCTGGGCGCGAACATCGGCGCGACGCATTCTTCGGCCTTGCGCGGCCTGGCCGCGGTGGTCGGCGGCGTGGCCACGGCGATCGCGGTCTCGGTGGCCGCCGTGGTGGCGGTCGTGTTCGCCGCGACCCTGGTGGTGGTGGGCTTCATGGCCACCGCGCTCCTGGGCCTGGCGGCCTTCGCCCTGCGGGGCCGGCGTCCGGCCCGGGCCAAGGCCTCGACCGATCCCAACCTGATCGAGGCCCGCAACGTCGGCGGCCACTCCTGGGTCGCCTACGGCTGGAACGAGCGCCGCTAGATCGCACCACCTTCTCTGCAAGTTTCGAACGCCGCGACGCCACGGGCTGTCGCGGCGTTTTTCGTTGGCGCTTGCCCTGCAGCGGAACCTCGTCCACCGTGCGTTCAAACAAACGTTGGGAGGTGGTGCATGATCGGCGTGGTGGCGACCCTGAAGGTGCAGCCGGACAAGGCTTCGGCGTTCGAGGCGGTGTTTCTCGACCTGGCCGCCAAGGTGAAGGCCAACGAGCCGGGCGCGATCGTCTATCAGTTGACCAGGTCCAAGACCGAGGCCGGCGTCTACAAGGTGCTGGAGCTCTACGCCTCGGGCGATGCGCTCAAGCACCACGGCGGAACCGACTACTTCAAGGCCGCCGGCGCGGCCATGGCGCCGTTCCTGGCCGGTCGTCCCGAGATCGAATATCTCGACGCGGTGGAGTAGGGGCCAAGCCCGCGCTTGACGGACGGCCCAAGGTTCCGCATCCCGGCGGCGCAAGTCGTTGGAGCAAGACCTTGAGCCGTTTCTGGAGCCCGCTGGTCCACACGCTGTCGCCCTACGTGCCGGGCGAGCAGCCGAAGATCGCCGACCTGGTCAAGCTGAACACCAATGAGAGCCCCTACGGGCCTTCGCCCAAGGCGGTCGAGGCCATCGCGGCGGCCGCCGGCGAGGCCCTACGGCTCTATCCCGATCCGACGTCCGGCGCGCTGCGCGAGACCCTGGCGGCCTATCACGGCGTGTCCGTGGAGCAGGTGTTCGTCGGCAACGGCTCTGACGAGGTGCTGGCTCACGCCTTCCGCGCCCTGCTGGGCCACGCGGCGCCGCTGCTGTTTCCGGACATCACCTACAGCTTCTACCCGACCTACTGCCGCCTGTTCGACGTGGCCTACGAGACCGTGCCGCTGTCGGGCGACCTTTCGGTGCGCATCGAGGATTATCGGCGAGCGGCCGGCGCGATCATCATCGCCAATCCCAACGCCCCGACGGGCGTGGCCCTGACCCGCGCGCAGATCGCCCAGCTGCTGGCCGAGCACCCCGACAAGCCGGTGGTGATCGACGAGGCCTATGTCGATTTCGGCGGCGAGAGCGCCATCCCGCTGGTCGCCGATCATCCGAACCTCTTGGTGGTGCAGACCATGTCGAAGTCGCGAGCCCTGGCTGGCCTGCGGGTGGGCTACGCCATCGGCGACGCGGCGCTGATCGAGGGGCTGACGCGGGTCAAGGACAGCTTCAACTCCTACCCGCTGGGCCGGCCGGCCCAGGCCGGGGCGATCGCCTCGGTCGAGGACGAGGCCTTTTTCCAGGACAGCCGCGCGCGGGTGATCGCCGGCCGCCGCCGCCTGGTCGAGGGGCTGGAGGCGCGAGGTTTCTCCGCCCCGGCCTCGTCGGCCAACTTCGTCTTCGCCCGCCACGCCTCGCGGCCGGGCGCGGAGCTGGCGGCCGAGCTTCGTACGAGAGGGGTGATCGTCCGCCGCTTCGACGCGCCGCGCATCGGTGACCACCTGCGGATCACCGTGGGGACCGACGGCCAGATCGACCGCCTGCTGGGCGCGCTGGACGAGATCCTGGGGTAGCTCTCCTGTCGTCATCCCGGTTCTCCGCTTCGCTGCGGCCGGGATGACGGGCTAATGGGCCGGTAGGGGGTTTTCTTTCTGTACGGTCTTCACCAGATACAGCGTCCGTTGCAGTATTTCTGTATGGCGGATGATCCGAACAGGTGTTTGGATCAGGAACGTTCATTTCCCGCTGGAGCGCCCGCATGGCCCTCGACGCCCTCTTCAAGCCGTTCGAATTCAAGTCGCTGAAGCTTCCCAACCGGGTGGTGATGGCGCCGATGACCCGGTCGTTCTCGCCCGGCGGCGTGGCTACCGACGACGTGGCCGCCTACTACGCCCGCCGCGCGGCGGCCCAGGTGGGCCTGATCGTCACCGAGGGCACGGGCGTCGCCCGGCCGGCCTCGCTGAACGATCCCAACGTGCCGCGCTTCCACGGCGAAAAGGAACTGGCGGCCTGGAAGACGGTCGTCGACGAGGTGCATGCGGCCGGCGGCCTGATCGCCCCGCAGCTGTGGCACGTGGGCTCGGCCAAGGGGCCGGCGCAGCTGGGCAAGGTCGACAGCCCGTCGGGCGTATCCAAGGCGGGCGGCGGCCAGTTCACCGAGCCGATGAGCGATTCCGACGTCGCCGACACCATTACCGCCTTCGCCACGGCCGCCGCCGACGCCAAGCGCCTGGGTTTCGACGCCATCGAGCTGCACGGCGCGCACGGCTACCTGATCGACCAGTTCTTCTGGAACGGCACCAACTTGCGTGACGACGCCTTCGGCGGCCCGACCATCGCCGAGCGCAGCAAGTTCGCTGCCGAGATCCTCAAGGCCGTCCGGGCCGCCGTCGGTCCCGACTATCCGGTGATCATCCGCCTGTCGCAGTGGAAGCAGCAGGACTATGCGGTGAAGAACGCCGAGACGCCGCAACTGCTGGAAGCCTGGCTGCAGCCGCTGGCCGACGCCGGCGCCGACATCTTCCACTGCTCGCAACGCCGGTTCTGGGAGCCCGAGTTCGAGGGATCAGACCTCAACTTCGCCGGCTGGACCAAGAAGCTGACCGGCGCCCCGACGATCACCGTCGGCTCGGTGGGCCTGTCGGGCGAGTTCATCGCGGCCTTCGGCGGCGAGGGCAGCCAGCCGGCCTCGATCGACGGCCTGCTCGAGCGCCTCGACCGCGGCGAGTTCGACCTCGTCGGCGTCGGCCGCGCCCTGCTGCAGGACCCTGAGTGGGTGGTGAAGATCCGCGACGGGCGGAGCGACGAACTGCAGAATTTCAGCCGCGAGGCGCTGGGGGTTCTGTACTGATCGACCGCGATCCCTCTCCCCTTGCGGGAGAGGGTGGCCTCGCGTAGCGAGGTCGGGTGAGGGGGCTCTCAGAAATCAAACGCCGCGACAGCCGATCAGCCGTCGTGGCGTTTTCGTGGTGGCGACCCCTCATCCGTCAGCTTCGCTGACACCTTCTCCCGCAAGGGGAGAAGGATCAGGCCCCGAAGTTCAACTTCAGCCCCGGCCGCTCCCAGCGGCCTCGCCAGAGCTTTCCGGTTCCCGACGCGGTGATCCACACGTCCTGCATGTCGGCGCCGCCGAAGCAGAGGTTGGTGGTGATCACGTCCGGAACCGCCACGTGCTGCGTCGCGCCGTCGGGCGAGAAGGCGGTGATGCCGCCGTTGATGATGGTGGCCACGCACACCCGGCCGTCGGCCTCGACCGCCAGGCTGTCGAGCAGCTGATAGCCCGGCAGGTTGCAGACGACGCGGCCCGGCTGCAGCGGGGCGGGCGGGACCAGTTCGCCCGGCGCGGCCACGTCGAAGGCCCACAGCCGCCCCAGCATGGTGTCGGCCACATAGACCACGTCTTCGGCCGGCGACAGGCCAACCCCGTTGGGCGAGATCAGGTGGTCGCGAGCTCGCACGATGCGGCTGCCGTCGGTCTTGGCGTAGTACAGCGCGCCGTACCGGCGGCCGTCGGGCGTGGAGCAGCCGTGGTCGGTGAACCAGAAGCCGCCGTGCCTGTCGAAGACCAGGTCGTTGGGCCCGACCAGCCGCTTGCCGTCGCAGGCCTCGTACAGCGTGGTCACCGCGCCGGTGGAAAGGTCGACGCGCTGGATAGAGCCGCCCTTGTGGCTGTCGGGCGTGGGGCCGGGGACGTTCAGCCCGCCCATGTCGTAGAACTGGAAGCTGCCGCCGTTGTTGGTGACATAGACCGCGCCGTCCGGGCCGATCGCCGCGCCGTTGGGGCCGCCTGGCAGGTCGGCGACGGTGGTTCGCGTTCCGTCCGGCGTGATCCGGGTCAGTGTCTGGCGCTGGATCTCGACCAGCAGCACCGAACCGTCGGCCATGGCGATCGGGCCCTCGGGAAACTGCAGGCCTTCGGCGACGAGGGTCAGGTCCATGTCGTCTCGCTCCCTTGCTGCACCTCTGCGGGTGTCTGTGCGGGAGTAAACGGTCGTTTGAACCGGGCCGCAACCCGTTCAGGCGTCGGCGAGCAGCCGGGTCAGCGCTTCGGCGTCGAGGCCGCGCGGCGCCAGGCGGGCCGACTGGCCGGCCCAGAGGTTGGTGAAGTCGCCGTTCGCACCGTCCTGGCGCAGGGGCGTCAGGGCGCCGCCAGCCAGCGGGAAGGGCGGGACCACCGCGCCGCCGATCGGCCCGACCTCGCGCATCAGCCGGTTGGCCACGCCTCGGGCCGGGCGGCCGGTGAAGACGTCGGTGATCATGGTGTTGTCGTCGCGGGCCTCGTCCAGGGCGGCGCGGTGGGCCGCCGGGATCCTTGCCTCGGGCGTGAAGAGGTAGGCCGTGCCGACCTGCACGCCGGACGCGCCCAGGGCCCGGGCGGCCGCGACGCCGCGCGCCTCGGCTATGCCGCCGGCGGCGATCACCGGAACGGAGACGGCGGCGACCACCTGCGGCAGCAGCGAGAACAGGCCCGGCTGGGCGGCGGTGTCGAGGCGGTTGTCGATCGACTCGCCGAAGCCCGGCAGGAAGGTTGCGCGATGGCCGCCCGCCTCGGCGCCCATGGCGATGACGGCGTCGACGCCGTTGTGCTCCAGCCACACGGCTTCTGCGACGGTGGTGGCCGAGGACAGAACCCTGGCGCCGGTGGCCCGTACACGATCGAGCAGGGCGCTTTCCGGCAGGCCGAAGTGGAAGCTGACCACCTGGGGCCGCAGGTCCTCGACCAGGGCGCAGAAGGCTTCGTCGAAGGGGGCGCGGCCCCCGGCGGGCGGCGGGGGCGCGGGATCCAGCCCGGCCTCGACATAGTAGGCCGCCAGGCGCGCTCGCCAGGCCAGCATCCGCGCCGGATCGGCGACGGGCGGGGTATGGGCGAAGAAGTTGAGGTTCAGGGGCGCGTCGATCACGGCCCGGAACTCGGCGATCGCCGCCCGGGCCTGGTCGGGCGTGTACTGGGCGCAGGCCAGCGAACCCAGGCCGCCGCCGCGGGCCGCGCCGATGGCCATGGCCGGCGTCGTCGCCCCCGCCATCGGGGCCTGGAGGACGGGCGCTGAGATCCCGAGAAGGTCGATCAGCCGGCGGTCTGGCCAGGCGCTCATGGAAGGTCTCAGTTCAGGTCGAAGAGGTCGTAGGCGATCAGCTGCAGGCGCTCGTCGAAGAAGGCGCGGCCGTAGCTGGAACGCTGGAGGGCGGCCTGGTCGACGCCGTGCTCGACGTCGGAACCGCTGGCGCCGGGCGCCGAGCAGGGCACCGACAGGCGCAGGTTCCGGCCGACCTTCACCTGCACCCCCGGTTCGGCCCGGACGACCGTGGCGGCCACGAAGCAGCGGCCGCGCACGCCGCGCGGAACGCCGACATGCTTGACCTGGACCACCACGATCTCGGCGGCCTTGTCGCGGGCCAGCTGGCGTGCGTCGACGGCCGGCTGCGGCGCCGTGGACGACGCCGCCTGGGCCAGGACGAGGGCGGCCAGCACGGCGCTCATTTGCGTTCCAGCACGCGGAACACGAACGGGAAGTCGTCGCCCTCGCCGGCGGGACGCTCTTCGCGGCGCACTTCGGTCCAGGCGCTTTCGTCGAAGGCCGGGAAGGCCACGTCGCCCTGAACCTCCGCCTGCACTTCGGTGACGTAGATGCGCCTGGCGCGGGGCAGGGCCAGTTCGAACAGGGCCGCGCCGCCGATCACGCAGACCTCCTCGACGCCGTCCTCGGCGGCCTGCTCCTTGCCGATCTGCACTGCCTCGGACCAGGTGTCGCAGACCACCGCGCCCTCGGCCTCGAACTTGTGGTCGCGGGTCAGCACGATGTTCAGGCGGCCGGGCAGGGGCTTGCGAGGCAGGCTGTCCCAGGTCTTGCGGCCCATGATCACCGGCTTGCCCAGGGTGGCGGCCTTGAACATCGCAAGGTCGGACTTGAGCCGCCAGGGCAGGTCGTTGTCGCGGCCGATGACGCCGTTGAGCGAGCGGGCCACGGGGCCGACGGTGAGGATAGGCGTGGTCAAGGCGATCGATCTCGTTGAATTCAGGCTAAGGTTGTGTAACGGTGTTCTGTGAGGATCGGGGGATCATCATGCGACATTGGACTGGGGTGTGCCTAGCCGCCGGCTTGGCGTTTAGCATGAGCGCGTGCGCGCTGACGAACGAGGGCGTGAGCGACCTGCGCCGGATGCAGCCGCCGGCCGCCGACAGCAGCAGCTGGGGCGACTGGGTGATGCACAAGGCGCCCTCCAACGCCGGCGACGTCATCGGGCTGGACGACACGGTCTCGATCACGATGGACCATATCCACGTCTACGGCCTGATCGAACCGCCGATCAGCCCGCAGCAGGCTTTCCTGTCCGGCGGCTGGACCGCCAAGAGCGGCGAGGTGGCGCTGCTGGCCAAGGCCGTCGTCATCGACCAGTCCAACCAGGCGGTGCCGTCCTGGACCAAGCTCGACGGGCACCGGGTGATCTTCTATTCCGGCGACGTCGAGGTCGATCAGCCCCTGAATGGGCGCAACCTGCCGGTGTTCGGGCCGTCCAAGGTGCCCTCGGGCCGCCTGCAGCTCGACTTCGCCATGATCGAGATGGACCGCACCAGCGCCCAGGTCGAAACCCTGCTGACCGAACTGGCCGACCAGGGGGCGACGGCGCTGAACCTGTCGAACCCGGCGGTGGTGCCGCTGGTCAAGCTGGGCACCTCGCTGCTGGCGGCCGATCACGACGACACCCAGCTGCGATACCAGGTCTATTTCGACATCGGCGCCAAGGGCCTGCAGACCCTGCCGCTGGTCGAGGGGCGCTACGTCCTTCTGCGCAAGGAAGACCGGCAGGCCGCCTTCGACTGGCGCACGGTCTGCTTGGGGGCTGACGACGGGGTGCTCTACAACGTCAAGAAGGAGGACGTCGGTGCGAGCAAGCCCTGCGACGTCACCGCGGACAACCGGTTCCGCAAAGAGACCTATCTCAGCTTCCGCGTCGTGAAAGGCCTGCCCGAAAGCGCGGCCGTCACCCTGGCCACCCTGTCGGACCTCGGCGCCGAACTGGACGCGCGCACGACCGTGCAGGCGAGCCAGATCAACGACATGGTCGAAAAGCGCATGCTCACCTCCTATCGCGACAACAACGTCGCGACTGTGCGGCTGGGTTGGAAGAGCGTCGTTGCGACGGCGGCCGACTACGCCGAACTGGCCTATGTCGAGCCGGCGGCGGGAACGACCTGCGTGGCGGCGTCCGGCAGCGACGCCGGGGCGGCCAAGCTGGCCCTGGTCAGCACCACGCTCGACTACTACCAGCAGCTCACGCCTCTGGCCGCCTACGTCAACACGGCTCCGGTCGCGCCGGCGGCCGATGCGCGCAACATCAAGGCCGCCTATACGGCCGAGGCCTACAAGCTGCAGGCCGACGTGCTGATGTCCTACCTGCTGGTTTCGCGAGGCTGGGCTGGCGACAAGATCGCCACGGCGCGGGACGTTTCGAAATTCGGAACGGGCGACCTGTTCGCCGCCGGCCCCGCCCTGGCGGCGCTCCTGGTCACCGACGCCGAAACCAAGGGCCAGGCGCGCTGCGACGCACGGCTGAAGGCGAAGGCGGCGCCGGTCGCGGCGCCCTAGACCGAGACCGCCGCCTTGATGTGCGGGTGGGCTTCGTAGCCTTCCAGCGCGAAGTCCTCATACTCGAAGGCGAAGAGGTCGGTCTTGTCGGCGATCCGCATCGTCGGGAAGGTCTTGGGCTCGCGGGTCAGCTGCTCGCGGGCCTGGTCCAGGTGGTTCAGATAAAGGTGGGCGTCCCCGAAGGTGTGCACGAACTCGCCCGGCTGCAGGCCGACCACCTTGGCGACCATCAGGGTCAGCAGGGCGTAGCTGGCGATGTTGAAGGGCACGCCCAGGAACACGTCGGCGCTGCGCTGGTAGAGCTGGCACGACAGCTTGCCGTCGGCGACGAAGAACTGGAACAGGCAGTGGCAGGGCGGCAGGGCCATGTCCTCGACATCGGCCGGGTTCCAGGCGCTGACGATGTGGCGGCGGCTGTTGGGATTGGTCTTCAGCCCCTCGACCAGATTGACGATCTGGTCGATCGAGCCGCCGTCGGGCGTCGCCCACGAGCGCCACTGCTTGCCGTAGACGGGGCCGAGTTCGCCGTTCTCGTCGGCCCACTCGTCCCAGATGCGCACGCCGTTGTCCTTGAGATAGGCGATGTTGGTCTCGCCCTTCAGGAACCACAGAAGCTCGATGATGATCGAACGCAGGTGCAGCTTCTTGGTGGTCAGGACCGGAAAGCCCTTGGCCAGGTCGAAGCGGATCTGACGACCGAAGACGCCCAGGGTGCCCGTGCCGGTGCGATCGCCGCGCTGGACGCCGTTCTCGAGGATGTCGGCGAGCAGGGTCAGGTACTGCCGCTCGGGATGGTCGGCGGCGGCTTTCGGGGCGTCGAGGACGTCGGTGGTCATGGGGCGCACAATCGCGACGAATCGAGCCCGTGGCCAATCACAAAAACGCCCCGCGCGGCGAGCCGGCGGGGCGTTCTCGTTCAGGACGAGTTCGGACTTACTTCGACGGCTCCAGGCCGGTGTTCAGCACCCAGCCGACGTTGTCGTTCTCGTCGGCCACTTCCCACCACAGCTCCTGCTTCTTGCCGGTCGGGTAGACGATCGAACCGGCCGGCAGGGCGCGGATCAGCTTGCCGGCCGCGACCGGGGTGGCGCGCATGTTGACGACGCGGGTGGCCACGAAGGTCTTGGTCGGCGCCGCCTGGGCGGCCTGGGCGCTGTCGCCCACCAGGCCCAGCTCGCCCACCATCTTCGAGTAGCTGTTGATGAAGGCCAGGGTGATGATACGGCCGATCTCGGTGTCCTCGTAGCCGCCGCCGACCGCGCCGGCGAAGCCGATGCCGCCGCCCGCGCCCCAGCCGATGTCATTCTTCACGGCGTAGCCTTCCTGCACGGCCACCGTCTCGGTGGTGCGCACGTTGGTCAGCGACAAGACGGTGTTGGCTTCCAGCTTCTTGGTCTTGATGCCGCCGACCAGCGCGCCGGCGCGGCCGCCGATCAGGCCGCCGATGGCGCCGGCCACCGCGCCGCCGCCGGCGTTGCTGTCGCTGGCCTGGACCTCGGCGACCAGCACGTAGTCGGCCGCCTTGATCTGGCCCTGGCCGACATTCGAGCCGCGCTGCAGGCCCAGATTGCCGCCGATGTTGCGCTCGATCTGGGCGGCGTTCAGGCCCGCGCCGCGGTCGACGAGGTTGAAGCAGCCCGACTTCTGGACGATGGCGCGCAGCAGCTTCTGCGGCGAGGCCAGGTTGTACTGGGTCCAGCCGCGGGGATCGTCGCCGTCGATGATCGACAGCGTGCCCAGCTTGCGCGTGCAGCGCGGCACTTCGGCCTGGGCCTGCATCTGCTGGGCCTTGGTCGGCTTGGCTTGAGCGAACGCCTCGACCGGAGCGGCGACGCAAACCATCGCGCCGGCCGCGAGCATGAGTTTCTTCATCGACATAGACAGCGCCCTCCAGGCCCCTTCGAATTTCGGGCGGACACTACAGTATCGATTGCACGCAAGCCAAGCTCGCCTAACCGGCGAACCCGCCTTCGTCGAGAAAGGCCTGCTCGGCCGGGGTGGTTTCGCGGCCCAGCGCGACGTTGCGATGCGGAAAACGACCGAAGCGGGCGATGATGTCGCGGTGGATGATCGCCCACTTCATCGCGTCCTCGTCGCCGGTGTCGGCCTGCATGCCGGCGCACAGCTCGATGCACAGTTCCTGGTCGGCCAGGGATTCGGAGTGCTCGAACGGCAGGTAGAAGAAATAGCGCAGCTCGGGGGCCACAGCGGTGTCGTGGCCCTTGGCGATGGCGGCGCGCGCCACGGCGCGGGCCTTGCCGTCGGTGGCGAAGGCGTGGCCGCTGCGGCGGTAGAGGTTGCGGGGGAACTGGTCGAGCACGATGATCAGGGCCAGCGAGCCCTCGGGGGTTTCGACCCAGCCGTCATAGTCGCCGCGGGCGGCCGCGTGATGGGTGGGTTCGTACTTCAGGCGGATGGCCTCGTCGAACGCCCGGTTCTTGTCGAACCACTGCTTGGGGCCGGCTTCGGTCCAGAAGCCCAGGATGTCCTGCGGTCGGGCGGCCATGGCCTTCTCCTGCGGGTTTCGTTCAATTGCGGTTCATGCGCCAAGCGCGACACTGTGATCAAGGGATGAGCCACGGGCCGGCGCAAGGCCCCTTGGAGCAAGAGATGAAACGTCTGATCACCGTCGCGATGATCCTGTCGCTGACGGGCGGCGCGGCGGCCCAGGCCGGCTCCGCCGCGACGGTCCTGGCGATGCAGCAGAACGAGCGTGGCGACCGCGGCGATCGTGGCGGCCGCGCCGACCGTGGGCCGCGCCCCGAGCGCCCCGAACGTGGCGACCGCCAGGACGGCGGCGGCTGGCGTGGCGGCGGCGATCGCGGCGGCCAGCCCGCCCCGCAGGCCCAGCGGCCGCCCGAGGCCCGTCCGGCCCCGCAGGCGCCCCAGGCTCAGCAACCCGATCGCGGCGACCGCGGCGGCTGGCAGGGCAGGGGCGATCGTCCCGATCGCCCGACCGGGGGCTGGCAAGGCGGCCAGGATCGCAATCCGGGCGGATCCCGCCCCGACCGTGGCGAACGACCGGATCGCGGCGAGCGCCCCGACCGCCCGAGCGGCGGCTGGCAGGGCGGCGACCGCGGCCCCGACCGCAACGATGGTCCGAGCCGTCCGGGCGGCGATCGTCCCGATCGTCCCAATGGCGGCTGGCAAGGCGATCGCGGCGACCGTGGTCCCGACCGCGGCCGTCCCGGCGGCGGCTGGCAGGGCGGGGATCGTGACCGGGATCGTCCCGGTCCGCGTCCCGGCGACCAGCGCTGGCGCGACCGCGACAACGGTCGTCCCCAGTACGACCAGCGTCGCTGGCGGCCCAGCTACCGTTCGCCCCAGCGCTACCGCGCCCCGGCCTACCGCTATCCGCGCGGCTGGTACGTCAATCGCTGGAGCTTCGGCGACTACCTGCCGGGCGGCTGGTTCTCCAGCTACTACTACCTCGACTGGTTCCGCTACGGCCTGCCCATGCCGCCGATCGGCTGCGAATGGGTCCGGGTCGGCGACGACGCCGTCCTGGTCGACGTCTGGAGCGGTCGCGTCCTGAGCGTCTACTACGATCTCTTCTGGTAAGCGGGCGACCGCGCCGGAGCGAAGGCCGCGCTTCCATCGGGAGGCGCGGCCTTTTTCGTTTTCGGGCTGGACGGCGCTTTGGAAGGGCTTTTTCGCCTCACTCGCGGTAATTAAGCGTCGCCGAACGTCGCTCATGGCGCGCGCTGCCTTGACGAAGCGGCAAAAAAACGCTCAAACGCCCGCCTTTCCCGCTTTCAGATTGCGTGAGGCGGGCAGATTGACCAGTCCTGGAGAAGAAATCATGCGCGTCTACTACGACCGCGACGCCGACCTCGCCCGCATCCTGGACCGGAAGATCGCCATCGTAGGCTATGGCAGCCAAGGCCACGCCCACGCCCTCAACCTTCGTGACAGCGGCGTGCCGAACGTGGCCGTCGCCCTGCGCCCGGGCTCGCCCTCGGCCAAGAAGGCCGAAGCCGAAGGCCTGAAGGTGCTGTCGGTGGCCGAAGCCGCCGCCTGGGCCGACATGATCATGATCCTGGCGCCGGACGAGCACCAGGCCGCGATCTACAAGAACGACATCGCTCCCAACATCCGTGACGGCGCGGCCCTGCTGTTCGCCCACGGCCTGAACGTCCACTTCGGCCTGATCGAGCCGAAGGACACCATCGACGTGCTGATGGTCGCGCCGAAGGGCCCGGGCCACACCGTGCGCGGCGAGTACCAGAAGGGCGGCGGCGTGCCCTGCCTGATCGCGGTGCACCACAACGCCACCGGCAACGCGCTGGACCTCGGCCTGGCCTACGCCTCGGCCATCGGCGGCGGCCGCTCGGGCATCATCGAGACCAACTTCCGCGAGGAATGCGAAACCGACCTGTTCGGCGAGCAGGCCGTCCTCTGCGGCGGCACGGTCGAGCTGATCCGCGCCGGCTTCGAAGTGCTGGTTGAAGCCGGCTACGCACCGGAAATGGCCTACTTCGAGTGCCTGCACGAGCTGAAGCTGATCGTGGACCTGATCTACGAAGGCGGCATCGCCAACATGAACTACTCGATCTCGAACACCGCCGAGTACGGCGAGTACGTCACCGGCCCGCGCGTCGTGACCGCCGAAACCAAGGCCGAGATGAAGCGCGTGCTGGAAGACATCCAGTCGGGCAAGTTCGTCCGCGACTTCATGCTGGAAAACGCCGTCGGCCAGCCGTCCTTCAAGGCGACCCGCCGCCGCGCTTCCGAGCACCAGATCGAGGAAGTCGGCGCGCGTCTTCGCGGCATGATGCCGTGGATCGCCAAGAACAAGTTGGTGGACGTCACCAAGAACTAAGTCTCGGCCTTACGGCTGAAACCGGGAACGGCGGGCTCGAAAGGGCCCGCCGTTTTTCGTTTGTCGATATTGCGCGCCGGCGCGGAGCGGATCAGGGTCGCGCCTTTCCGGCGAGGGGCGCTGCAGGATGTTTCGAATTTGGGTCGCGACCATCGCGGCCGCCGGTCTTCTGGCCGGCGCGGGCGGGGCCGTCGCGCAGGTGTCGGGCAAGACCGACGAGGTTTCGGCCGTCGAGGTGTCGGCCTCCCTGGAGGTCAAGGTGTCGGTCGCCGTCGGCGGCGACATCGGCCCGCGCACCTTCGTGTCCAGCGCGCCCCTGGGCATCGACTGCGGCGGTTCGGCCTATCGCTTCACCTCCGAAGAGCTGCGCCAGTGCTGGCTGTGGGTGCGGCGCAAGCGCGAGACCCTGCTGACCGCCCAGGCCGAGGGGCGCTTCGGAACCGACTGGACCGTGCAGTGGACGGGGTGCGAGCCGATCGCCAACGGCGCGGCCTGCCGGCTGACGCCGAAGATCGAGACCAATGTCGCGGCCGTGTTCGCCCGCATGACGCCCTTGCCCTAGCCGAGCACGAACACCGGACCCCAGGCCACCTGGTACTTGTGGGTTCCGCTGCTCAGGTGCGGCCGAAGCTGCCAGGCGCCGGGCGGGATGCTCACCGGCTGGGGGCGCTCGACATAGGTCTGGGTCAGCACGTCGCCGCCGGGCTCCGACAGCGAGAACTGATCGATGCGCGGGCTGGCGCGCGACAGGGCCGCGGCGATCGCCTCGACGCTCTGCGCGCGCAGCGGGGCGGGGGCGGCCAGGCGCGCGGAGACCTCGGCGTATACGCCCACGGCGATCACCTGCGGACCCTCGCGCAGGGCGGCGTAGGCCGCGTGGGTGAAGCCCGGCGCCAGCAGGTTGGCGCGGTGGCCGGGGCTCGTCTTCCACTGGCCCATGATCTGGTCAGGACGCACGACGCCGGCTGCGTTGCGGCGCATGGCGATGTTCTCGGCCGGGGCGCCGACGAGGTCGCGGGCCAGCAGGCCGACGCGGGCGGCGGGGCCGAAGCCTTCCCTCGTCATGTGGTCGTAGATCCGGCTGCGGGCGATGTCGGCGGCGTGGGCGCGGGCGGCCAGGGCCAGGCCGGGATCGAACCGCAGCGGCGACAGGCCCCGGGCCTCTCGGAAAGCATCGCCCTGGTCGAGCAGATCGCGTTCGAAATCGGCGTCGAAATCGCCCCGCCGGTCGGCCAGCTGGCCGCGCAGGCGCGCTTCGTAGGCGAGGAAGGTCTGGGCGGAGGCCGCCTTGGCCAGGCCCGGCGCGGTCAGGGCGGCGGCGCCCAGGGCCAGGGCGGAGCGGCGGGAAAGGGCGGTCATCGGCGGACGGTTCGTGCTCCAAGACGGTTGACAGGGCGGGCCGGTCGCCCGCTCTAAGGCCGGATGCGACCTGTCCGTTCCCTTTGGCTGGCCGGCCCCGAAGCCTGGCTCCCTGACGCGCAAGCTCAAGACCTGCGCCGCAAGGCCCTGTGCCTGGACGCCGGCTTCACGCCGTTCTCGGGCGGCCAGGCCGCGCCGGGAGACGACTTCAGTTCGGAGATCCAGGCCCGCGAACTCTACATGGACCGCATGGCCCAATTGCGTCAGGTGGATGCGGCCATCGTCAACCTGACCCCCTGGCGGGGTCCGTCCTGCGACACCGGCGTGGCGTTCGAGGCCGGGGTTCTGGCGGGCCTGGGCAAGCCGGTCTTCGCCTATCTCAACGTCGAGGACGAAAGCCTGGCCGAGTATGTCGACCGGGTCGACGTGCTGGTCGGCGCGCAGCGGGGCGAGGACGGGGTCTGGCGCGACGAACAGGGCTGCGTGGTCGAGGATCTCGGCCTGCCCGAAAGCGTGATGCTGTGGGCCGAGGCGCGGCGACTGTTCGTCATCGTCACGCCCGAGCCGCTGCACGACCTGACGGGGCTGGAGATGTGCCTGCAGGCGTTGAGGCTCTACGCGGAGTAGGGGGAGAGCCCCCTCAGTCGGCTTTGCCGACAGCCCCCCCCCCCCCCCCAGAGGGGGAGCATCTGGGCGCTTGAAGATCCTCCCCCTTTGGGGGAGGTGGCCCGAAGGGCCGGAGGGGGTGAGGCGCCCCTTGCCCAATCGATGGGCATCGGCCACCTTCCGGCCCCGTTTCGAAAGGCCCACTCCATGTCGCGTCCCGCGGCCGCGCCGGCTTCCGGGAAGTCGCGCGGCGTCATCGCCACTGACCTGATCGAACTGCTGCGCCTGGCCGGGCCGGTGGTGCTGTCGCGCCTGGGCATCATGGTCATGGGCCTGACCGACGCCATCGTCGTCGGCCATTTCTCGGCCCAGCAGCTGGGCTTCCACGCCATGGCCTGGGCCCCGACCTCGGTGTTCGTCACCGTGACGGT
The DNA here is from genome assembly GCF_011043625.1 of Caulobacter sp. 602-2. Lineage (GTDB taxonomy): Bacteria > Pseudomonadota > Alphaproteobacteria > Caulobacterales > Caulobacteraceae > Caulobacter. The sequence continues at coordinate 30,050 of NZ_JAAKGT010000017.1, read as the reverse complement.
CGGCCTTCTGGTCGGGACCCAGGTGATGGGGTCGCGCGCCATGGGCGCGGGGCGGCCCCAGGAAGCCGGCGCGGTGCTGCGGCGGGGCGTGGTCTACGCCTTCTGGCTGGGCGTCGGCGGCTCGGCCCTGCTGGCGCTCGCCGCGCCGCCGCTGCTGCATCACGTGGGCATCGAGAAGGCCCTGGCCGACGGCGCGGCCGCGCCGCTGATCGTCTTCTCGCTGTCGCTGACGCCCTATGCGCTGAGCGTGGCCTTGAGCTTCTGGCTCGAGGGGCTGGGGCGGCCGGGCTTGGTGACGGTGAACATGTGGATCGCCAACATCATCAACCTGGCGGTCAACCTGCTGCTGGTGCCCGGCGTCATGGGCCTGCCGGCCCTGGGCGCGGTGGGCGCGGCCTGGGCCACCTTCGTCGCCCGCACGGCCTTCACCATCATGCTGGCGGTGGTGATCTGGCGGCTGAAGGACGCCCGGGCCATGGGCGTGTTCGACAAGCCGCCGCGTGATCGCGCGGCCGAGAAGGAGCAGCGCCGGGTCGGCTACGGCGCCGGCAGCTCAAACCTGTTCGAGGTCTCGGCCTTCGCCGGCATGAGCCTGGTGGCCGGCTGGCTGGGCGGACTGAACGTCGCGGCCTGGGCCGTGGTGCTGAACGTGGCGGGCGTGATCTTCATGGTCCCGCTGGGCCTGGCGACGGCCACCGCCGTGCAGGTGGCCCGCGCCCACGGCGCGCGCGATCCGGCGGGCATGAGCCGGGCCGGCTGGATCTCGTTCGCCGTCACCGCGGTCTTCGCCCTGGTGGTGGCGGTGCTGCTCTATCCGCTGCGCCACCTGGTGGCCGGCGCCTACACCGCCGATCCGGCCGCCATCGCCCTGATCGCGCCGGCGCTGGTGCTGACCTGCCTGTTCCTGGTGCCCGACGCCGTGCAGGTGGTCTGCGCCCAGGCCCTGCGGGCCCGCGGCGAGGTCTGGATCCCCGCCGGCACCCACATGGTCGCCTACGCCCTGATCATGGGGCCGCTGGCTTGGTGGCTGGCCCTGCCGATGAATATGGCCCTGGACGGCATCGTCTGGTCGGTGATCGTCACCAGCTTCGCGGCGGCGGCGATGCTGCTGGGACGGTATCGGATGCTGGATCTGAAGGGGTAGGACCCCCTCAGTCGGCTTTGCCGACAGCTCCCCCAGAGGGGGAGCATCTGGCGCGGCTAAGATCCTCCCCCTTTGGGGGAGGTGGCCCGCAGGGCCGGAGGGGGAGCCGCGAAGCGGCTACGCCCCCAGGATCCAGCCTTCCTGGGTCTGCACGTCCTCGACCAGCTGCGCGGGCGCGTCCTTGGCGGGGCCGAACTGGGCGGCCAGCTTGCCCGCCTCGTCGAGCTTGGCGAAGTGTTCGGCAAGGCCGCGCACCTGGGCCAGGTCCTTGATCTCGCCGGGGCCGGGGACGGCCTTGATCAGCGAGGGATAGACCTCGGCGACCACGGCTTCGACGCCGTCGAGGTCGGCCTCGGTCAGGGGCTTGAAGCCGGTTTCGAACGGCCAGACCCGCACGGCCTCGCCACGAGCGTCCTTCAGGCGGCGCACGGCCGGGATGCCCATGATCGCCTGACCTCCGACCGAGCCGTTGTAATAGAGCTTCCAGATCGAGTGCGCGCCTTTCGCCGCCACGTCGGCGTGGCGGAACTCGGGCAGGTCATCGGGACCATGTTCGCGGGTGCGCTTGGGCTGCAGGGTGGTCAGAGCGTCCTTAGGCGGGCAGCCCCAGAACGGGAACGGGCCGCCCGTCAGGCGGCGGTTGATCTCCGAGCCGACGCCGAAGCGGTTGTTGGTGTTGTCGGCCTTGTCCTTGACCATCTTGTTCAGCTGGTCCCAGACCGCGCGCCAGGGCGTCTCGCCCGGCAGGTTCAGGGCCTGGGAGAAGCCGCGCGGGAAGCCCAGCGGGAAGTCGAAGCCCACCAGGGCGCGCTCGCCGCGCTTCTTGAGGTCGTCGAGGATGACGGCGAGCTTGGCCTCGGCCTCGTTGCGCGTGGCCGGGTTGAAGCTCTCGAAGGTCAGGCGGAAACGCACGTCGCGCTTGAGCACGCCGATCCAGACGGAGTCGGCCCCGGTGGTCGGCTTGGCCGCCGCGCTCCAGTCGACGATCACATAGGCGCTGAAAAGCCGCGACACGGCGGAGGCTCCGTCAAATCCAAACGAAGCGCGCTTCTACTCCCCCAAAGGGCGAGCCGCCAGCCGTTGCGAAGCTTGAGTAGGTCTTTCTGGTTCGGCCATATCGACGGCCAACAAAAAACCTCGCCCGGGAGGGGCGAGGTTTCTCAGGTTCGGCGATCGGGCCGTCAGGCGGCGGTCTGTTCGGCGGGCGCCAGGGCGGGGGCCTTGGCCTTGCCGACGTTCCAGCGGACCGGCGGCTCGCAGACCGGGCCGAGGGCGGCGCGGACGATGGCGGGCGGCTGGCGCTCGTCGGGGGTCATGAACAGGCCGTTGGCCTTTAGGGCCAGGCCCGCGGCCTTGCTGGCGCCCAGCATGGTCAGCGGCACGGCCAGGATCAGGCCGGCCAGGATCGGGGCGGTGGCCGTCAGCAGGTCAGGCGTGAACCAGAACAGGCCGGCCAGAACCAGGCCCGTGGCGCTGATCCAGCCCATGGCGGCGCAGGCTTCCTTGAAGGCGACCTTGTCGGCGTCGCGGCGCTGGGCGCTCCAGCCGCCGACGCGGCCGGCCAGGATCTCGACCACGGCGCGGGTCTGGGTGAACATCAGCATCGGGGCCACCAGGGCCGACAGCAGCATCTCGACGCCCAGGCCGGCCATCACGCGGCGACGGCCGCCGAAACCCTTCAGCTCGTGCTTGCGCATGAAGATCAGGGTGGCGCCCAGGATCTTGGGGCCGAACAGAAGCACGAAGGTGATGATCATCGCCCAGGCCGTGGCCTGGATCTCGCGCCAGTCGATCAGGGCGTGGGCGGCGGCCTGCAGGTCGGCCATCGTGAACGCGGCCTTCTTCACCTCGGGCATCAGGGCGCGCGAGATGACGCCGGCCGACAGGGCGACGAACCAGATCGGCGACAGGGCGTAGCTGAGCACGCCGATCACCAGGTGCAGGCGGCTCATCCAGTGCAGGCCCGGCAGGCCGATCAGCGGCACGTGCTGGACGTTGCCCCGGCACCAGCGGCGGTCGCGGGTGGCGAAGTCGAGCAGGTTGGAGGGGCTCTCTTCGTACGAGCCTTCCAGGTAGGGGGCCAGGTGCACGGCCCAGCCGCCGCGGCGCAGCAGGGCGCTTTCCAGGGCGTCGTGGCTCATCACCTCGCCGCCGAAGGGCTTGGGGCCGTTCAGCGAGGGCAGGCCGCAGGTCTGGGCGAAGGCCTTGGTGCGGATGATGGCGTTGTGGCCCCAGAACGAGCTTTCCGAACCCGACCACCAGGCCAGGCCCGTCCAGGCCACGCGGCCATAGAGCTTGGTGGCGAACTGCAGGGTGCGGGCGAAGATCGTCTGGCCGTTGATGATCGTCGGCATGGTCTGGATCAGACCCACGCCCGGGTGACGCTCCATGGCGTCGGCCAGGCGCACCATGGCGTCGCCGGTCATCAGGCTGTCGGCGTCGAGCACCAGCATGTGCTCGTAGTCGCCGCCCCAGCGGGCGACCCAGTCGGCGACGTTGCCGGCCTTGCGGCCCGTATTGTCGGCGCGGCGGCGATAGAAGACGTGGCTCGAGGCCTCGCGGCGGAAGCGGGCGAAGCAGGCCTGTTCGGCCAGCGCCACGGCGGCGTCGCGGGTGTCGGAGATGATGAAGATGTCGAAGGCGCGGCTGTTGCCGGTCTCGGCGATCGAGGCGTCCATGGCCCGCAGGCGAGCGAACACCGCCTGGGCGTCCTCGTTGTAGACCGGCATCAGGATCGCCGTGCGGGCGCGCGGCTTGGGCATGGGCTTGCTGCTATCGATGCCCAGCGGGTCCTTCGGCGTGCGCAGCAGCACCACGAAGCCGGCGACGGCGGTGACGAACCACAGGGCCAGAGCCAGGAACAGCGGGGCCAGCAGGGTCAGGCAGACGGCTTCCAGGCGGGTGACGCCGCCCAGGGCGACGGTGTCGAACGTGGCCTTCCAGCCGGCCGCGCCCATGATCGCCGTGGCGATGAAGATCACCCAGCGGCGCATGACCGTTTCCGAGCCCGGGCCGCGCACGGCGCGGGCCGCGCCTTGCCAGAAGCCGAGCGGCTGCACCGGCATGGCCAGCGGGGCCTCGGCCGGGATCTCGACGCGGTCGCGCGGGGCGATCACGGTTTCGAAGGCCACGGGCGTCGAGGTGGCCAGGTCGAAGAAGGCGCCGCGTTCGGTCATCGGGTCCGTCTCGGTGATCCGACCGTGGTCGGACGAAATGCAGAGCTTCGTTTTCGCGCCGAACGCCTTCACGGGACGCCTCCGGTCCGCTAGGGATCGGGCGCGTTCAGCAAGGGTCTGGCGTTGAACGAAGTCCGGCGGAGGAAAACCGCCGACGCAGTTAGAGTAAAACTTCGATCACGAAATCGCTATCGAAAATGTGATCCATTTCGCAGGTGCGGCGAAAAAATTGTGCAAATGCGCATAACTGGGCCGCGGGGAGGCCTTGGAGAATTGAGCAAGCTTATGAAATTCAAGGCTGTTTTTGCGCTTATCGTGGTTTCGGCCCTGGCCGGTTGCGGACCGGGCGACAAGGGCCAGGGTTCGAAATCGCCCGCCGCCCAGCCCGCGCCGCCGATCTCGACGGCGCCGCAGCATGAGACTCAGGGCGTGATCGCCGCGATCGAAGGCCAGGTGCTCACGCTCGATCACGACGGCGCGAGCGCCGCGCCGCTGGCCGCCGGCCGCACCACTTTCCAGGCCTATGGCGACGTGCTGGCCGAGGCCCCGCTGGAGCCCGGCGCGCGCGTGACGTTCAAGTTCCGCAAGGTCGCCGTCGGCGAGGGCTGGGAACTGACCGAGATGCGGGGGCGGTAGAAGGATGCTCCCCCCTGAAGGGGGAGCTGTCGCGAAGCGACTGAGGGGGAAGTGACTGCTGCGGCTCAGATGCCGCTTCCCCCTCCGGCCCTTCGGGCCACCTCCCCCTTCAGGGGGAGGATCTAAGAGCCCCCTACAGCTTCACCAGCATCTTCCCGAGGTTCTCGCCCGAGAACAGCTTGATGAAGGCTTCGGGGGCGCGCTCGACGCCTTCGACCACGGTCTCCTTCCAGGTCAGCTTCCCGGAATTGATCCAGTCGGCCATGTCGCGGACGAAGGCCGGGAACAGGTCGTAGTGGTTGGAGACGATGAAGCCCTCCAGCCGCAGGCTCTTGCCCACCGCCTGGATGATGTTGGCCGGGCCGGTCGGGCGGCCGGTCTCGTTGTACTGCGAGATCATTCCGCACAGGGCGAAGCGGCCAAAGGGGCGGGCCGAATTGAGGGCGGCTTCCAGGTGCACGCCGCCGACGTTCTCGAAATAGACGTCGATGCCCTTGGGGGCGACCTTGGCCAGTTCGGCGGTCACGTCGGGGGTGGCCTTGTAGTCGATCACGTGGTCGACGCCGATCTCCTTTAGGAAGGCGACCTTCTCGGGCCCGCCGGCCGAGCCGATCACCGTGTGGCCCTTGATCTTGGCGATCTGGCAGACGACCGAGCCCACCGCACCGGCGGCGGCCGAGACGAAGACGATGTCGCCTTCCTTGAGGGCGGCCACGCGCAGCAGGCCGGCATAGGCGGTCATGCCGGGCATGCCGGCCACGCCCAGGAAGGTCTGGGGCGGCATGCCGTGGGTGCTCAGGCGCATGATCCCGCCCATCGGGCCGGCGGCGGCCAGGGCCTTGGGATTGGCGTTGTAGGCCTCGCGCCAGCCGAACATCGAGCTGACGATGTCGCCGACCTTGAAGTCCGGATCGTTGGAGGCCGTGACCTCGCCCACCGCGCCGCCCTGCAGGGCCTTGCCCAGTTCGAACGGCGGCACGTAGCTCTTCCGGTCGGTCATGCGGCCGCGCATGTAGGGGTCGACCGACATGTAGAGGTTCCTGACCTGGATCTCGCCGTCGCCGGGCGGCGGCAGCTCGACGCTGGCCAGTTCGAAGTTCTCGGCGGTCGGCACGCCGACGGGGCGGCTCTTGAGGCGGATCTCACGCGACGTGGTCATGGCGACCTCCCTTAATGTTCTGGTTCAAACGAATGTTTAGCGCTGGCTCGTCTCCGCCGCCAAAGCTTTTCGCGCTTCGTCGAAGCGGCTAGAGACGGGCCCATGACCCAAGAAGCGCAAGTCCAAGCCCTCAAAGCCGGTGTTGTCGGCGCCGGCGTGTTCGGTGGCTACCACGCGAAGAAATATGTCGAGCTGCCGGGCGTCGAGCTCGTGGCTGTGTTCGACATCGACCTCTCGCGTGCGCAGGCCCTGGCCGGCTCGCTGGGCGCGGCGGCCTTCGACGACATGGACGCCTTCCTGGCCGCCGTCGACGTCGTCACCGTCGCCACGCCGGCCGTGCACCACGCCAAGGCGGCGCTGGCGGCGCTGAAGGCGGGCAAGCCGGTCTATTCCGAAAAGCCGCTGGCGGTGAGCCCCGAAGACGCCGACGCCCTGATCGCCGCCGCCGCCAAGGCCGGCGTGCCGCTGGCCTGCGGCCACCAGGAACGGGTCGTGTTCCAGGCCATGGGCCTGCTGGACATTCCCGAGCAGCCCACCCGCCTTGAGGCGGTGCGTCGCGGCACGCCGTCGGACCGCAATCTCGACGTCTCGGTGGTGCTGGACCTGATGATCCACGACATCGATCTGGCCCTGGCGTTGTGCGCCGCCGATCCGGTGGCGGTGGAAGGCGAGGGCGAGGCCGATCGCGGCTATGGCCTGGACTGGGTGAAGGTCGAGGCGACCTTCGCCAACGGCTTCACCGCCGTGTTCGACAGCTCGCGCGTGGCGCAGGCCCGCGAGCGGACGATGAAGGTGGTCTATCCCTCGGGCGAGGTCGAGATCGACTTCCTGGCCCGCACCTTCCGCAACACCACCCCGTTCCCGCTGATCGAGGACTTCACCGAGACCCCGGCCGGCAAGGATCCCCTGGGCCAGAGCGTCGCCGGCTTCCTCAAGGCCGTGCGCGGCGAGGCTCCGCGTCCCGTGGTCACCGGCGAGGAAGCCGCCCGGGCGCTCGACCTGGCCCTGGCGGTCGAGCACTCGACGGAGTGAGGCGTGCGCGGCGGCCTCAGCGCCGCCGCTTCAGGCTCGTCATCTGCAGCACGGTGGCGATGGCCGCCAGGCCCGCGCCCATCAGGGCCACGCTGCTCCAGCCGCCCAGGTTCCAGGCCGCCGCGGCGGCGGCCGAGCCGGCCGCGCCGCCCAGGAACATCCCGCCCATGAACAGGGTGTTCAGTCGCGCCCGGGCTTCGGGGCGCAGGGCGTAGACCAGGTGCTGGTTCGAGACCAGAGAGCCCTGCACCGCGAAGTCGAGCAGCACGACGCCCACCAGCAGGCCAGCGATCGAAACCCAGGTTCCAAACAGGATCCAGGAGGCCAGGGTCAGCACCGCGCCCAGCGCGATGGTCAGGTGCGGGCCGCGCTTGTCGGCGACACGACCGGCGACCGGGGCGGCCAGCACGCCGACCACGCCGACGATCCCGAACAGGCCGGCCACGTCGGCGCCGAGCGAGAAGCGCTGCTGCAGTTGCAGGGCCAGGATGGTCCAGAAGGCGGTGAAGGCGGCGAACAGGCTGGCCTGGGTCAGGGCCGCCAGGCGCAGTTCCGGGAACTCGCGCCACAGCTTGCCCAGCGAAGCCAGCAGTTCGGCGTAGGAGAGGTCGGTGTCGGGCTTGCTGCGCGGCAGGGCGACAGCCATCAAGGCCGCGGCGGCCAGGGCGATCGGCGCGCCCAGCCAGAACATCGCCCGCCAGCCGCCGTGGGTGGCCACGAACCCGGCCAGGGTGCGCGAAAGCAGGATGCCGCACAGCAAGCCCGACATCACCGTGCCGACCGTGGCGCCGCGCTTTTCGGGCGCCGACAGGTGGGCGGCGAAGGGCACGATCTGCTGGGCCACCGTGGCCCCGGCCCCGACCAGCAGCGAGGCCAGCAGCAGGAGGGCTGTGCTCGGCGCCAGGGCGGCGGCGACCAGGGCCGCGGCCAGCACCAGGAACTGGCCGACGATCAGGCTCTTGCGTTCCATCCGGTCGCCCAGCGGCGTCAGCAGGAAGAGGCCGGCGGCGTAGCCCAACTGGGTGGCGGTAGGCACGAAGGCGGTCGCCGCGCCGGGCAGGTCGCGCTCGATCAGGCCCAGCATCGGCTGGTTGTAGTAGATGTTGGCCACGGCCAGGCCGGCGGCGGCGGCCATGGCGAAGGTCAGGCCCCGGCCCAGGGCGGGCGTGGAGTCAGCGGGAAGGGCGGCGGTGCTCATGATCGGCTCCAGGCCGCCCGGGTTGGGGGGGAGGGGGCGGCGTTCCGTGTCAGTCGCCGAGCTATATAGAGCATCCCATGATCGTTTATAGTATGGCTTTGTGGTAAGCTAGCATAACGGAATTCGATAGAATGGATCTCGCCGACGTCGGCGTCTTCGTGGAAGCGGCCCGGGCCGGCAGCCTGGCGGGCGCCGCGCGGCGTCTCGGCATCACCCCGATGGCCGCCTCGCGCCGCATGGCGGCGCTGGAGCAGGAGGTCGGGGCCAGGCTGGTGCATCGCACCACCCGCTCGCTGTCGCTGACCACCGAGGGTGAGGCCTTCCTGCCGCACGCCCAGGCCATGCTGGAGGGCGAGGCCGCGGCTCGCGCGGCCATCAGGCCGTCCGACGCCGGGGCCTCGGGCCTGCTGCGGATCACCGCCTCGGCCGCCTTCGGTCGCAAGGTGGTGGCGCCGGCGGCGGCGGAGTTCATGCACGCCAATCCCGAGGTCTCGATCGACCTGCTGCTGACCGACAGCGTGGTCGACATCGTCGCCGGCGGCGTCGACCTGGCCGTCCGCATCGCCCCGCTGCGCGACAACTCGCTGGTCGCCCGCCGCCTGGCCGACAATCCGCGCGCCCTCTACGCCGCGCCGGACTATCTGCAGCGACGCGGCGTGCCCCGAAAGCTCGCCGACCTGGCCGAGCACGACTGCCTGGTGATGAGCGGCGCCACGCACTGGGCCTTCGAGGCGGGCGGCCGTCAGGTGCAGCAGAAGATCGCCGGCCGCTTCACCGCCAGCGGGGTTGAAGGGCTGCACCAGGCCTGCCTGGGCGCGCTGGGCGTCACGCCGCTGTCGGCCTGGGACGTGCGCGACGAGGTGGCCGCCGGACGCCTGGTCGAACTGCCGCTTGAGGACGCCGCCCTGCCGGGGTGGTCGATCTGGGCCGTCTATCCCACGGCCCGCCAGGCGCCGGCCAAGGTCCGCCTGTTCGTGGCGGCCCTGGCGCGGCGGCTGGGGGAGGGGTGATCAGGGCTTGAGGCCGGCCTCGGCCAGCTCGCGCCCGGCCAGCGGATAGATCGCTTCGGCCGCGGCGATGTCGCCACGCCCGCCCGCCTCGTCGCCCTTGCGCAGCTTCGTCAGGCCCCGGCCGAACAGCGCCTCCGACAGCTTGGCGTCGTACTTCAGCGCCGTGTCGTAGCGGCGCACCGCCTCGTCGAGCCGGCCGTCGCGCAGGGCCACCAGGGCATAGCTGTCCCAGAAACCGGCCGCGCTGGGCGAGCGCTTGACGGCTTCGGCGCAGTCGGCCTCGGCCTTGGCCAGCTCGACGCCTGCCAGCGCGCGCGACCAGCAGCGGCTGTTGAACACCTGGCCGTCGGTGTCGTCGGGGATGCGGGCGTCGTAGAGCGCGGCGGCCTCGACGCCGCGCCCGGAAAGCCGCAGCAGCCGTTCGCGCTGGTCCAGCGCGCCGACCTCCGTCGGGGCCATGCGATCGGCCTCGTCGAGGTCGGCCACGGCGTCGTCCAGCCGGCCCAGCCGCCGGTAGGCCTCGGCGCGGTTGAGCAGGTTCTGGTAGGCCGTCGGCTCCAGCCGTAGCGCGGTGTCGAAGTCGACCAGCGCGTCGGCCGGGCGGTTCATCACGATCAGGACCGCGGCCCGCCGGCGGCGCTGCAGCGCGCTTTCGGGCTCCAGCTTGATGGCGGCGTCGGCCGAGGCCAGGGCCTTGTCGAGAAGGTTCTGCCGCACCATGGCGTCGGAATAGGCCCCGACCACCTCGGCGTCGTCGGTGTTGGCGGCGTAGGCCGCCTCGAGCGCGGCCATGCCTTCGGCGGCCCTGCCCATGCGGATCAGCAGGATCGCGCGCTTGATGGCCAGCACGGGATCGTCGTCGGCCTTCAGCGCCGCGGTCGCGTAGGCCAGGGCCTTGGCGTCGCCGTCCCGCTCGCGCAGCACGTCGGTCTTGCCGCGCACGGCCAGGCGGAAGCCCGGGCTGACCGTCAGGGCGCGCTCGTAGGCCAGCAGGGCGTTGTCGTACTGGTCGTCGGCGTAGAGATAGTCGCCGATCCCGGCGAGCACGGTCCCGTCGTCGGCCTTGGCGATGGCGATCGGCCAGGCGGTCTTGGCGGTCTCCTTCGGGTCGGCCTTGAACTGATAGATCCGCGGCACCTGGTCGTCGAACTTGCTGGCCTGCTTGCCCACCAGCTTGGCCTCTTCGGCGCTGATCTCCGGCACGAGGGTGCGGCGGCTGGTGACCGCGCGCAGCACGCCGTGGTCCATGAACGTCTCGCGTTCGTAGGACACGCCGCCGATCAACGCGTTGATCGAGTCCATCGCATAGCCCCACTTCCAGCCGTCCTTCTCCGGCGGCAGGCGCACGGTGGCGCTCCAGCGGTTGTAGCTGGGGAAGTCGGTCATCCAGGGCGCGGTCTGGTCCTGCTCGCGCGGACGCCGCAGCGGCGCGGGCGCGCCGAAGCCGACGATGTTGAGGTAGTAGTAGCGGCCGTTCTCGGCGTCGCCTTCCCACTCCATCTCGCCTTCGCCCTCGAAGGTCAGGATCACGGTGTTGCGAGCCTCGTCATAGCGCCAGGCGACGGTCTCGGGATCGACCCAGGTGTAGGAGTCCGCCCAATAGGCCTTGAGCTTGCGCTCGGCGTCGTCCTTCGACAGCTGGGACATGCCGACCTTGAAGCCGAAGGCGGCGTCGCCGCGGATGATCTGCTCGCCGCTGACCCGGGCCGGCTTGTCCACGCCGCGCGAGGCGTCGATGGTCAGGGCCATCGCGCCCTCGGCCAGGACCGGCGGCACGGCGGCCACGGGCTCCAGCGACACCGCGCCCGCGCGCAGCGGCAGGACCCAGCGGAACGACGGTTCGGGCAGGCGGGTCAGGTCGGTGTCGCCCATGCGGGTGCCGTCCAGCCAGTAGGTCCGGCCGTCGATCACGGCGCGGACCAGCACGTGGTCGAAGGCCGCGGCGATGGGCAGGCGCTCGTTGACGCCGTCGTCGCTCTGGGTGTTGACCAGCACCGCCTCGGCCGGCACGCCCAGCTCGCGCAGCAGGGCCAGCAGCAGCACGGTCTTGCCCTTGCAGTCGCCGTAGCGGCGCTTCCAGGTCTCGTCGGCGCTCGCCGGGCGATAGGCCCCGTCGTCGAGCCCGACGAAGACATAGCGGATGCGCTCCTGGACGAGGGCGAGGGCCGCGGTGGCGCGGGCCAGCGGATCGGTCGTGGAGGCGGCGATGCGGTCCGCCTCGGCCTTGATCGGCGAATTGGGCGCCAGGGCCGAGGTCTGCTCGTACAGCGGCAGCATCAGGTGGGAGACGTCGGCCCAGTCGGAAAAGCCGCTGAACTGCACGAGCCGCCGCATGTTGTAGCGCAGCGGCGCGCCGTCGGTGGCGATGGCGCTCTTGGGGTCGCGCATCTCGACGTCGAGGACGTAGTCGGAGCCCTGTTCCACAGGCTTCAGGGCGCCCAGGTCGGGCGTGGCGCGCCAGGTCAGGTCGCGGCCCTTGGGCCAGGTCAGCCGCATGCGGTAGGCGCCGGCGGTCTCGGTCGGCGGCAGGACCATGCCGCCTTGCGAATGCTGGCCCAGGGTGGGGTCGCGGCGCTTGGTGGTGGCGGCGAACTCGACCTCGTCGCCCACCTGCAGGCCCGGCGCCTGCAGCGTGGCGGTCAGGTCGCCCGACAGCGTCGACATTTCCAGGTTGTTCTCGCGCTGGAGCACGGTGAACTTGGTCTTGGCCAGGATGTCGATCTCGCGCCCGTCGCGCAGGATGCGCAGGCGGTGGACCTTCAGGTCGTCGGAGCTGGGGTTCCACACCGCCGAGACGTTGCCGATGGACAGGGCCTCGGGCTTGAGGATCTTCATCCGGTAGGCGGTGTAGAACTCGTCGCCGTCGGCCCCGATGCGGATCTGGGTGTCGGTGTAGAGCACCTGCACGGCCGCGCCGTCCGGGGCGGCGGTTCCGGTGGGAGCGGGCGGCGGCGAGATCCACGACGGCGCCGGGCCGTAAAGGACCGTGCGCGATCCGGCGTGCGCGCTCCCGGCCGCGGCCAGGATCGCCGCGGCGATGCTCAAAACTCTCATCGAAAGCCCCCTTGGTACTCGCGCGGACAATAGCCAAGCTAACCGTGGGGGCAACTTTCGGCTGCGCTCCGGGAGCGGATGTTCCCATTGCGTGAGCGCTCGACAGGCGATCAGGCGGGCTGGGGTCCGTTTTTCATTGTTTGCAGCTCGCCGCCGGTCCATCCCCGGGGTCTGTTTCGTATACGGAGGCCGCCTTGACCGACAATCGCACCCACAAAGAGCGCATGCTGGCCGGCGATCTCTACGACCCGATGGACGCCGAGATCGTCGCCGACCAGGAACAGGCCCTGGCCTGGATGGAGCGCTACAACGCGCCCGGCCAGACGATCGCCCAGCGGCAGGTCCTGCTGGCCGAGCGCTTCGCCAGCGTCGGGAGCGGGGCCAACATCCGCGCGCCGTTCCATTGCGACTACGGCTACAACATCACCCTGGGCGACGGGGTGTTCATGAACTTCGGCTGCGTGATCCTGGACGTGGTGGCCGTGACCATCGGCGACCGCACCATGATCGGCCCGCACGTGAAGATCTTCGCCGCCGACCACCCGCGCGACGCCGACACCCGCAAGACGGGTCTGGAGTTCGGGCGGCCGGTGATCATCGGCAAGGACGTCTGGATCGGCGGCGGGGCGATCATCGTCCCGGGCGTGACCATCGGCGACGGCGCGGTGATCGGGGCGGGGGCGGTGGTCACCCGCGACGTGCCGGCCGGCGCGACGGCGGTCGGCAATCCGGCCCGCGTGAAGGCCTGAAGACAAAAAGCCCGACAAAAAGTTCGGGCAAGCTGTCGGGACGGGGCCGCCGCGCGCGTCCTTGGCCCGACAACCAACACTAGGGAGCCGCCACCATGCGCATGATCTTCGTCAACCTGCCGGTCGCCGATCTTGGTCGTTCCAAGGCCTTCTTCGAGGCCCTGGGCTTTTCCATCAATCCGCAGTTCAGCGACGAGACCGCCGCCTGCGTGGTGGTGTCGGAGACGATCTTCGTGATGCTGCTGACGCACGACAAGTTCCGCCAGTTCATCACCGGCGAGATCAGCGACGCCCATGCGGCCACCGAGGTCCTGACCTGCCTTTCGGCCGGCAGCCGCGAGGAGGTCGACGATCTGCTGGCCAAGGCCCTGGCCAACGGCGGCAAGGCGTGGAAGCCGATCATGGACATGGGTCCGATGTACGGCGCCAGCTTCCAGGACCCCGACGGCCACGTCTGGGAGGTGATGTACATGGACATGGCCGCGATGGAGCAGGGCGGCTGATCGTCTGTCGGACAAGATTTCAGGATTGAAACTCAGTCGCAATTGCGCCTATAGCCGCCGTCTCGTTTCAAGGGATGGTCCATGCGACTTCGTTTCTCGCGCGCCGCCGCCCGGCGCGCCCTGTTCTCGACGCTCAGCCTGGCGGCGCTCTCGACGGGCGCCGCCGCCCACGCCCAGGCCTCGCAAGGCCAAGCGAGCGACGTCGAGCAGGTGGTCGTCACGGCCGCCCGCACCAAGCTGCCGGTCACGGCCCTGCCGCTGACGGTGGACGTGATCGAAAGCGAGATGCTTTCCCAGCAACTGGCCGTCAGCGGCTCGGTGGTCGACGCCATCTCGAACCTGTCGCCCTCGTTCTCGCCGACCCGCGAGAAGCTGTCGGGTTCGGGCGAGAGCCTGCGCGGCCGCTCGCCGCTGTTCGCCATCAACGGCATTCCGCAGTCGACGCCGATCCGCGACGGTTCGCGCGACGGCTACACGATCGATCCGTTCTTCGTCGAGCGCGTCGAGCTGATCTACGGCTCCAACGCCCTGCAGGGCATCGGCGCCACCGGCGGGGTCGTCAACCAGGTCACGGTCGGCCCGCCGCGCAAGGACGGGATCTCGGGCAAGGTGCTGACCCAGACCACGATCGGTCATGACATGGGCGACAGCGTCGGCGCCAAGGTCGGCGGTCTGGTCGCCTGGCGCCAGGGGGCGTTCGACGTCACCGCCGGCGTCGCCTACGAGAAGCGCGGCGCCTTCTACGACGCCGACGGCCGTCGCATCGGCATGGACAACACCCAGGGCGACGTCCAGGATTCCAAGGCCCTGTCGTTCTTCGGCCGCTTCGGCTGGCAACTGAACGACACCGTCCGCCTCGACCTAGTCGCCAACCGCTTCGAGCTGAAGGGCGATGGCGACTACGTGACCGTCACCGGCACGGCGCCGGCCGTCACCGACGGCAATCGGGCCAGGCGCCTGCCGACCACCTCGATCCGCGGTCCGGTTCCCGGCGTGCCGGCCGCCAACCGCGTCGAGACCGTCTCGGCCCAGCTGAGCGACAGCGACCTGTTGGGCGGCGACTTCACCGCCCAGGTCTTCTACAACCGCTCGCGCGACACTTTCGGCGGTGACATCAGCGCCACCTTCCAGGACGTGCGCATCGCGCCGACGGGCACGCTGTTCGACCAGTCGTCGAACCGTTCGCGCAAGCTGGGCGCGCGCATGAACTACGAGCGCGAAGTGCCGGGCATCGAGGGGCTGACGGCCACCGTCGGCCTGGACGCCATGAACGACCGCACCGAGCAGATGCTGATCGCCACCGGCCGCGCCTGGGTGCCGCCGACCAAGTTCCAGAGCCTCGCGCCCTTCATCCAGGGCAACTACGCCCTGCTGGACGGCAAGCTGCGCCTGGCCGGCGGCGTGCGCTTCGAGAACGTCGAGCTGAAGGTCGACGACTTCGTGACCCTGGCCTCGTACGGTTCGCGCAGGGTCGCGGGCGGCAATCCCGACTTCAAGGCCACCCTGGCCAACGGCGGGGTGGTGTTCGAGCCGGCCAGGGGCCTGCGCCTCTACGCCAGCTACGCCGAGGGCTACACCGTGCCCGACGTTGGCCGGATCCTGCGGTCGATCAACATCGACGGCGTCGACGTCGACACCTATCTCAGCATCGAGCCGATCGTGTCGAACAACCGCGAGATCGGCGGCGAGTGGAAGCGCGGGCCGTTCGACGCCAGCGTCGCCTACTTCTGGTCGTCCTCGAAGCTGGGCCAGCTGCTGGTCAAGAACTCGGGCGGCATCTTCGACGTGCAGCGCCAGAAGGTCGCCATCGAGGGCCTGGAGTTCAACGTCAAGGCCAAGACCCCGGTCGAAGGCCTGGACCTGTCGGCCGGCTACGCCCGCCTTCGCGGCGAGACCGACGCCAACGGCGACGGTCGCCTGGACACCGACCTCGACGGGGCCAACATCTCGCCCGACCGCATCAACCTGGCCGCCGACTACCAGACCGGCAAGTGGGCCCTGCGCCTGCAGGTGCGGGCCTATCTGGAGCGCGACATGAGCAATGCGCTCGTGAAGGACGACTTCGACGGCTACACCCTGACCGACGCCTTCGTGCGCTACGAACTGCCGGTGGGCGACCTGTCGCTGGGCGTGCTGAACCTCCTGAACAAGCAGTACATCAGCTACAACTCCGACACCGTGGCCCCGGCCAAGGACAAGTTCTACGCCGGTCGCGGCCGCACCGCGACGCTCGGCTGGTCGGCGCGCTTCTGATGAAGATCCTGCGGCTGCTGCACCGCTGGTCGGGCGGTCTGATCGGCCTTCTGCTGGCGGTGCTGGGCCTGACCGGCGCCCTGCTGGTGCACGAGGACGCCTTCCTGCGCGCCACCGTGCCCCACGCGGCCGACGCCCAGCGGCAGGACACCGCGACCCTGGCGACAGCGGCGACGCGCATCTTCGCGGCGCAGGAGCGTCCGCGCTCGATCGTGCTGGCGACCGAGCGCAAGGGTCTGCACAAGCTGTCCTATCCCGGCGAGACCGAGAAGGGCGCCTATGCCGACCAGGACGGGGTCATCGTCCAGGCCTGGACCAGCAACTGGGCCCGGCCGGAGGTGTGGCTGTTCGATTTCCACCATCACCTGTTCGCGGGCGATACGGGCGAGATCGTCGGCGGGATCGCGGGCCTGTTCGGCCTGGCCTTCGTGATCACCGGCCTGATCCTGTGGTGGCCGACCCGGCGGATGTTCCACCTGCGAGCCTGGCCGCGGATGATGAAGCGGGCGGCCATCGTCCATCATCACCGCGACCTCGGCGCGCTGGTCGCGCCGCTGCTGGTCCTGTCGCTGGCGACGGGGGCGACCATGAACCTGAAATGGTTCTCCCAGGCCCTGCGTGCGCCGTTCACCTCGCCCGCCGCGATGGAGAAGGCCGCCGCCGCGCCGAAGATCAAGGGCGGCAAGCTGGCCGCCGACCTCGACTGGGCCAAGGTGATCGGCCAGGCCCAGGCCCGCTTCCCGGGGGCGGAGGTGCGCACGATCGGCCTGCCGGCCAAGACCGGCGGCCTTGTCTCCATCCGCCTGCGCCAGCAGGCCGAGTGGCTGCCCAACGGCCGCAGCATGGCCTGGTTCGATCCGGCGACCGGCAAGATGGTGGCCTCGCGCGACGCCCAGGCCATGCCGCTGGGCTCGCGCATCACCAACGCCGACTTCCCGCTGCACGCGGCCAAGGTCGGGGGGCTGCCCTATCGCCTGGTGATGACCGTGTCGGGCCTGGCCCTGACGTTGCTGGGCACGCTGGCCGTGGTGACCTTCTGGGGCAATCCTTCGGGCCTGCCCAAGCGCCGCAAGAAGCCGGCCGTCGCCAAACAGGCTGCGCCGGCGCCCGCCAAGGCCTGACGCCCGCGAGGGCCTGACGAAGGTCGGCGCCTCCTGGTCCCATAGGGGCAGGGGCGCCGACCGCCGCGCCTATCCGCCGGAGATCTCGGTGTTCGACGGGCCGCTGTTCATGTTGTCCTTGTCGTAGACGTAGATCTTGCCGTCGCCGCCCACGACATAGAGGCGGAACTCCTGGGCGCCGCCATTGTCGTAGATCGCGTTCTGATAGCTGGTGATCAGCGCCGTCTCGCTGGCCGAGGGCGTGATCGAACCGTCGGACTGGTTCTGGATCATGCCGACGACGTTCCACGGCGTGACGCCGCTGGTGTTGGGGCTGACCGAGCCGCTCAGCGGCGCGCCTTCGGCGATCGGGCCAAGGCTGTAGCTGCCGTCGTCGTTGCGCAGGATGAAGGCGGCGCGCTCGCGATAGGCCAGATCGTGACCTTCGGCGGCCGCGGCCTGGAAGAAGAGTTGGGCGGCGTCGCGCGCCTGCTGGTCGGGGCCGTAGTCGGGCTGCGGGTCGGTCGGGCCGCCGCCGCCGCCTCCGCCCCCGTCATAGCCGCCGTCCCACCAGCCGTCCCAGCCATCCGCGCCGTCACCATCGCCGTCGCCGCCGATGCCGTCGTCGACGATGGTGATGCCGTCGCCGTCGTAGGTCTGCAGCCCGCCGGCGACCAGATCCAGCTCTTCCATCGTAAGTTCGCGCATGAAGTGTCCTTGGCTGATTGACGCTCAATGCGAGCATCGATCGGCCTCAGGTCGGCGGTCAAGCTTTAGGTGCGCGTTAAAATTGAAATATGAAAAATTCCCGCACCGGGTGCGTCAGGCCTTTTCGACGAAGCTGTCGATGACCTTCTTCTCGCCGGCCTTGTCGAAGTTGACGGTCAGCTTGTTGCCCTCGATCGAGGCGACCTTGCCGTAGCCGAACTTGACGTGGAACACGCGGTCGCCGCGGCTGTAGGCGCTGTTGGTGGGCGCCGAGACGGCCACCAGGTGGCCTTCGCCCTCGATCGGCTTGGCGCGCGCGGCCGAGCCGCCGCCGCGCCAGGCGGCGCCGCCGGAGCGTTCGCCGAAGCCGCGCGCGGTCTGCTGCACCCGGTCCTGGGCCCGCTTCCAGCCGGGGCTGTCGTAGCTGCCGCTCTGGAAGGCGCTGACGCCGGGATCGTCCCAGCGCGAGGACACCGTCTGCTGCATGCCCGGACCGCCGCCGTAATAGCCGGTCTCCGAGCCCGCATCGACGTGCTCCAGCGGCAGTTCGTCGACGAAGCGGGAAGGCAGTTGGCTCGTCCAGCGGCCATAGACCTGCCGGTTTGCCACGAAGCTGATGCGAGCCTCCTCGCGGGCGCGGGTGATGCCCACATAGGCCAGGCGGCGCTCTTCCTCGAGGCCCTTCTCGCCCTTGTCGTCCATGCTGCGCTGGCTGGGGAACACGCCTTCCTCCCAGCCCGGCAGGAAGACGAGCGGGAACTCCAGGCCCTTGGCCGAGTGCAGGGTCATGATCCAGACGGCGTCGCCGGTGGCCTCGCGGTCGAGGTCCATGACCAGCGACACGTGCTCCAGATAGGCCTCCAGGCTGTCGAACTGGCCCATCGACTGGACCAGTTCCTTGAGGTTCTCCAGGCGGGTCTGGCTCTGCGGACCTTTGTCGAGGCGCAGGGCGTCGGTGTAGCCGCTCTCCTCCAGCACCATCTCCAGCACGCGCTGGTGATGCATGTTTCCGATCTGGGCGCGCCAGCGGTCGAGGTCGCGGATGAAGTTGCTGAGCGCCGTGCGGGTGCGGGCGGGCAGGTCGTCGCTGCCGATGATCACCCGCGCCGCCTCGACGGTGGAGATCCCTTCGCTGCGGGCGATCTGCAGCAGCTTCTGCACCGAGGTGTCGCCGATGCCGCGCTTGGGCGTGTTGACGATGCGCTCGAAGGCCAGGTCGTCGTCGGGCGACTGGATCAGGCGCAGATAGGCGTGGGCGTCGCGGATTTCCGCCCGCTCGAAGAACCGCGGGCCGCCGACCACCTTGTAGGGGATCTGCAGCATCACGAAGCGCTCTTCGAAGGCGCGCATCTGGAAGCTGGCGCGAACGAGAATGGCCATCTGGTTGTAGCGGCGACCGGCCCGCTTGGCCTTCTCGATCTCGTCGGCGACCATCCGGCTTTCGGCCTCGCCGTCCCAGACGCCCGAAACCTTGACCTTCTCGCCGCCGCTGGCCTCGGTCCACAGGGTCTTGCCCAGGCGCCCCTTGTTGGCGGTGATCAGGGTCGAGGCGGCGGCCAGGATGTGCTCGGTCGAGCGGTAGTTGCGCTCCAGCCGCACCACCTTGGCGCCAGGGAAGTCACGCTCGAAGCGCAGGATGTTGTCGACCTCGGCCCCACGCCAGCCGTAGATCGACTGGTCGTCGTCGCCCACGCAGCAGACGTTCTGGCGACCCTGGGCCAAGAGGCGCAGCCACAGGTACTGGGCGACGTTGGTGTCCTGGTACTCGTCGACCATCACGTACTGGAAGCGCCGCTGGAAGTCGGCCAGCACGTCCGGATTGCCGGTGAAGATCGTGATGTTGTGCAGCAGGAGGTCGCCGAAATCGCAGGCGTTCAGGATGCGCAGGCGCTCCTGGTACTGGCGATAGAGGCTGATGCCCTTGCCGTTGGCGAACTCGCCGGCCTCGCTGGGCGGCACGCGGTCGGGCGTCCATCCGCGGTTCTTCCAGGCGTCGATCAGGCCCGACAGGATGCGCGGCGTCCAGCGCTTGGCGTCGATGTTCTCGGCCTCGATCAGCTGCTTGAGCAGCCGCTCGTTATCGTCGGTGTCGATGATCGTGTAGTTCGACTTCAGCCCCACCAGTTCGGCGTGGCGGCGCAGGATCTGGGCGGCCACCGAGTGGAAGGTGCCCAGCCACCGCAGGCCTTCGGCTTCCGGGCCGATGATGTGGGTGATCCGCTCGCGCATCTCGCGCGCGGCCTTGTTGGTGAAGGTGACCGCCAGGATCTCCCACGGCCGGGCGCGGCCGGTGGCGAGGATGTGGGCCAGGCGCGTTGTCAGCACCCGCGTCTTGCCGGTGCCCGCGCCGGCCAGCACCAGGACCGGGCCCTCGGTGGTTACGACGGCTTCGTGCTGTTCGGTGTTCAGGCCGTTCAGGTAGTCGGGCGCGGGCCCGCCGCCGCCGGGAGCCTGCGGCCGGGCCAGGTCGGAGATGCGCGGAGCGGGAAGGTCGCCGAACGGGTCGGTCGAGTCGTAACCGGAAGACATGGGAACATATGTAGCACAAACTTCCCCAGGCTTAAGCCCCAGAGGCGGCTTTGCGGAACCCTGGCCGCGGCCCTCCCGTTGATCGGCAGGGACGAAACAGGAGCAGGAACATGGCGGAAGAGAGCAAGTCGGGCGGGGGCAACAGCGGTCTGGCCTTCATCGTCGGCGCCCTGGTGGTGGTCGTCGCGGTGCTGGCCTTCATGATGTTCTCCGGAGGCTTCACCCAGAAGAAGTCGGTGGACGTCGACATCACGGCCACCGCGCCCAAGCTGCCGGACGCGCCGAAGCTGCCCGAAGCGCCCAAGTCGCCGGGCTGACGAAAGGAGGCGGGCATGGCTCGCCATCATGAACATCATCACGAAGGGGCCTGGAGCGGCGCGGCGCTGCTGGCGGTCCTGCTGCTCGTGGCCATTCTGATCTACGCGATCTGGCGCTCGGGCCTGCTGGCCGTGCGCCCAGACATCGCCGAACTGCGGCTGCCCGACCTGGCGCCGCCGACCATGCCGGCGCCCAATCCCGAGCCGCTGCCGACCCCCGTGCCGCGGCCGGGCTAGGGGAGGGCCCCTCAGTCGGCTTTGCCGAATGAGGAGGAGTCAGCCCCCAGCCCGCTGCAGCGCGTACACCCGGCAGGCCGAGGCCAGGGGGCGCTCGCCGCGACCCACGTCGATGCGCTGAATCAGGGCGGCGATGCTGACGGCGTCCTGCTTGGCGATGCGCTCGAGCGCGGCCCAGAACTCGGGCTCGAGGGCCAGCGAGGTGGCGTGGCCCGCCAGGTTCACCGATCGCTTTTTCAAACTGCCCATCGGCGCAACTCTCCGGCGGAACGTCGGTTCGGCTCTTGATTAAAAATGACGGCGTGTCATCTTTAGTGACGCCACGCCGGGAGCATGCCTGATGAGCACAGCTGCGCAAGTCCTTGACGCTACTTCCGCGCGTCCTCCCCTGGGCGCCCGCGATGCGAGCTTCCGCCTGCAGCCTTTGCGGGCGTTTCGCGCCGTCCGTCGGTTGATCGCCGACAAGGAAGACACGGCCCAGGTGTTCGAGGTCATGCGGGCCCTGTCCGGCCGCGCGATCCCCAACGGCTACGCCCGCTTGCTGAAGACCCCGCAGGGCGGGGCGATCGCCTATCGCCGCGAGGAGTTCGCCGACTGGCTGTCGGACGAGGCCTGGTTGACCCAGTTCCAGCCCGGCACGGTGGGCGCGGCCTATCGCGACTTCATCGCCCCGCGCGGCCTGACCGCCGAGGGCCTGGCCGAGGAGAGCCGCAAGGTCGCCGACGCCGACATGGACGCGGCCCACCCGCTGCTGTGGTACGCCCGCCGCCTGCGCGACGTGCACGACGTGTGGCACGTGCTGACTGGTTACGGCACCGACGCGCTGGGCGAGGTCTGCGTGGTGGCCTTCTCCTACGCTCAGACCCGCAGCCTGGGCTTTGCCCTGATCGCCTTCGCCGGCGCCCAGGAGTTCCGTCGCCTCAAGGACGGCCAGCCCTACGGCCGGGCCGTGCGCGAGGCCTGGCGGGCCGGGCGCAAGGCCGCCTGGCTGCCCGAGGTCGACTATCCCGCCCTGTTCGCCATGCCCCTGGAAGAGGCGCGGCGCGCGTTGGGCATACGCCCGCCGGCCACCTATCAGGCCATTCCGCAGGACCTGCGCGAGCACTACCAGCGCGCCGCCTGAACCTTAGCAATTTCGCTTGTTCTCGTTGAGCGCGCGGCGTTAGCCTTCCTGCAATCAAAACGGGAGGTTTCGATGTCGCGTCGCCTTTGGTCCGCCGCCTCCATCCTGGCGCTGTCGCTGGTTTCCGCTCCGGCCTTCGCCCAGACCCCGCCGCCGCAGGACGAGCAGGACGTCCATGAGGTGGTCGTCACCAGCATGCGGGTGCGGCAGGGCGGCGCCCAGGACATCAACCACTTCCGCGGCGAGGCCGCGGCCAGCCGCATGCCCATGCCCGACACCCTGACGCCCGAGGGCCTGATGGGCGGCTACGACCTGCAGATCCCCGGCAAGGAGGCTTGCGCCCGGGTTCTGTGCCTCACAGGCGAGGCCATGCGGGCCGAACTGCCGCTGTCTCCGGCCGACAAGATGCTGGTGGGCCTGGGCTTCAACTCCAGCATCGACGCGGCGACCTGGAAGCGCGCGCCGCTGAACCTGGTGGCCGTGGTCGACAAGTCGGGATCCATGCAGGGCGGGCCGCTGATGCGGGTGCGCGAAAGCCTGCACCAGATCCTGGAACAGCTGCGTCCCGGCGACCAACTGAGCATCGTGCTCTATGGCGACCGCTCCTACCGTCACCTGGAGCCGACCGTGATCGGCGACAAGCGAGCGGCCATCCGCCTGGCCATCGACGCCATCGAGAGCGCCGGTTCGACCAACATGGAGGCCGGCCTCAAGGTCGGCTACGAGACCGCCTTCGCCACCCGCGACGCTTTCAACGGTGTGACGCGGGTGATGCTGTTCACCGACGAGCAGCCCAATGTCGGCCGCACCGACGCCGAAAGCTTCATGGGCATGGCCAAGGAGGCCTCCCGCAAGGGCGTGGGCCTGACCACCATCGGCGTCGGCACGCAGTTCGACGCGCCCCTGGCGACCAAGGTTTCCAGCGTGCGCGGCGGCAATCTCTATTTCCTGCGCGACAAGGCCGACGTCGAGAGCGTGTTCTCGGCCAAGCTCGACACCATGGTCTCGGAACTGGCCTACGACCTGACCCTGACGGTCAAGGCGCGGCCGGGCTATCGGATCAGCGGCGTCTACGGCGTTCCCGGCGACGAGCTGAAGGCGGGCCCGGACGGCGCGGTGTCGATGACCGTACCGACGGCTTTCCTCAGCACCGAGGGCGGCGGGCTGTTCGTGTCTCTGGCCAAGGCCCAGGGCGCGGCCTTCCTGCCCGAGCCGGTCCTGACGAAGGGCGAGCGCCTGCTGGACGTCGATCTGCGCTATGTCGTCGCCGCTGACGGAACCGAGGCCCGCCAGATCCTGGCCGTCGCCGCCCCGACCGACAACGCGTCCGAGGGGCTGCGGCTTGCCCATGTGCTGCTCGACGAGTTCCAGTCGCTGCACCGCGCCGCCACCCTGCACCACAGGGACGGCGACGAGGAAGGGACCTATCAGGTGCTGCGCGGCTTCGACGGCCGTCTGAAGGCCCAGGCCGATCCGCGCCTGGAGCCCGAGCGCAAGCTGGTGGCCGAGATGCTGACCCGGGCGGCCTTCCTGGCGGGCTATGCGGGCGAGGCCCGGGCCGAGGGACCGGTGAACCTGCTGGGCTCGTGGACGGTGGCGCGCATCGACGGCGACGGCCAGATCGACGTGCGGCGCGGTGATCAACTGCGCTTCAGCGACGACGAGCTGGTGGTCAGTCGCCGCAAGCGGGGCGCCTTCACGGCCGACGAGCCCGAGGACTACGAGGCCAACGAGGATCAGTTGGCCCTGCCGGAATCCGATCTGGTCTTCGACTATCGCGTGGCCAAGGACGGATCGCTGGTCCTCAAGCACGATCGCCTGGACCTGCGGCTGGTGCTCAAGCGCACGCCGCGCACGGTCGAGACGGCCTCGGCGGGCTGACCGGTCAGCCGATCCGCTCGCCGTCCGCCGTATGGCGGGCGATCGACGGGTCGGCGGCCACGGCCTCGAGGATCCAGTCGCGGAAGGCGACGATCTTGCCCACCCGACGGCGCTCTTCCGGATAGACCAGCCAGTAGCCGCCGCCGTAGTGCGGCGAGATGTCGAACGGCTGCACCAGCCGCCCGGAGGCGATCTCGGCGGCGAAGAAGATCGGCGAGCCGACGGCCAGGCCTTGATTGGCGAGGGCCGAGGCCACCTCGATCGACTGGGCGTCGGCCTCCAGGCGCGGGGCTTCGGGGCCCTGCGGCGGTGCGACGCCGGCGGCGCGGAACCATACCTCCCACTCCCTGGCGGCGCCGATGCGCGGCGCGGCCAGCAGGTCGGCCGGGTGCTCGAACGGTCCATGCCGGGCCAGGAACTCGGGCGAGCACAGGGCGGTCTGGACGAAGGGCATCAGGAAGTGGGCGACCATGCCGGGCCAGGCGCCATTGCCCGCGCGCAGTCCAAGGTCCGCCTCGCCACGACCAAGGTCGCGCAGGACGTGGCTGCCCTCCAGCCGCACGGCGATCTTCGGATGGGCCAGCTGGAAGGCGCCAAGGCGCGCGGCCAGCCAGTGGTTGGCCAGGCTCTGCATGGTGGTGATCGCCAGCACGCCCTGGTCGGCCTCGACCAGGTCCGACAGCGCCGCCCGCAGCAGGCTCATGGACTCGGTGGCGGCGCGGGCCAGGCGCTCGCCCGCCGGGGTCAGGTCGACCTCGCGCACCTTGCGCAGGAACAGCGGCTGGCCAAGCCGCTGCTCCAGGCCCTTCACCTGCCAGCTGACGGCCGCCTGGGTGACGCCCAGCTCGTCGGCGGCGCGCGTGAAGCTCTTCAGCCGGGCGGCGGCCTCGAAGACGCGGATGGCGCCCAGCGGATATGAAGCGAGGATGTCAGCCATAAGGTTGGCTTATCCATAGCTCAACGAACCGCGTTTGTCGCGGGCGTCGATCAAGCCGATCTTCCCTGTGTCGCCGGGGAACAGGAGATGCGGCCATGGAAGAGTTCCACAAGACCCATAAGGAAACTACGTTTGGCTGGGTGTGGGCGATCGAGCGCCTGCTCGCCGCCTGGAAGCGGATGGGCGAGGTCCCGACCCCGCCTGTGGTCGGCTGCTGCGACAGCCTGCCCAAGGGCGCGCGCTACCTGGCGCCGCGATGAGCCGCGACGTCAGCGCTGCTGGCGGCGATAGAGCAGAAGGCCGATGAAGCCGGCCGCCAGGGTCAGAGCGGCCGAAATCGCCGTGCGCCAATGGGCCTTGCGCCGCCGTTCCGCCTCGCCCAGCGCGGTCAGTCTGGCCTTCTGGTCTTGGGTGCGCAGCAGCCAGTCCGAACCGGACTTCGCGCCGAGCAGGACAAGCCTGGGCGCGGCGCCCCGGCCCTCGATCCACGCATAGTAACGCACCGTGGCGTAGCGGCCCGAATGGTCGCCGACCTTTCCGCCGCCGCTCAGGCAATCGTCGGCGGCCGCGCCTACCGGCCGACAGCGCAACTGCAGGCGGCGTCCATCGATCGTCTCGAACGCGTAGCCGTCGCCCCTGGGAGCATCGGTGGCGGTCTTGAAGACGCCGATGGTCAGGACCGTCCGTTCGCGGGGTGGCGGCGTCCAGGCCGGATCGCCCGGCGTCGCCCAATCCCAGATCGCATTCCAGGCGATGACGGTGACGAGCACCGGCGCGAAGCGGAAGGCCAGGGCCTGGAACGGCCAGGGGGAGCGGGGCAATCAGTCCTCGCGCTTGGCGCCGTCGAGGGCCCGCGAAAGCTTCTCGGCGCGAGCGGCGTCCAGGGTCTTTTCGGCCTTGGTGCGGCCGAAGCGGGCGCGGTTCTCGACGGCCGTCTGCTTGGCGTCGGTCTTGGCCTTGGCCTTGCGGGCGCGGTTGAGGTTGAGGATCTCGGCCATGGTCGGGTCTTCAGGTCTTGGGTTGGGGTTGGGGCTGGGGTTTGGCGGCGGCTGGAGCGGGCGTGCGCTTGCTGGCCGGGCGGATGACGAGGGTTTCCTGCAGGCGCAGGCTTTCACCCTTCTTGATCACATAGGGCGCGCGGCCGGGGAAGACGCAGTTCTGCATCGAGAGCTCGTTGCGCAGGATCCAGCGGGTGACCGGCTTGCCATTGGCCTTGCAGCTCAGGCCCACGGTCCAGGCCGGCACGCCCGAAGTCGAAGACCAGGCGAAGCCCATGGCCTTGCCGGCCTCGACCGGCTCGTTCTGGGGCCTGACCTGCTTGCCGCCCGAGCCGAACACCATGGCGTCGGGACGCACCAGGCGGATCGAGAAGCCGCCGTATCCCTTGACGTCGTTGCTGCCGCCCAGGGCCAGGCTGTCGGTGCGGGCGGTGATGACGGTGTCGAACTCGATCCGCCGCGCGCCGCCTTTCAGCGGATGGATGAGCACCGAGGTCGTCTCGGTGGCGGCGTAGACCACCTCGGGCCCGGAATTGACCAGCCAGTCGGCCTTGACCGTCAGCTTGCCGCGCCCGGCCGCGTCGCCTTCGAAGCCGCGATCGTGGATGTTGAAGGACAGGCCCTGCATGAACCAGCCGTCGCCGATGCTCTTGCCGTCGACCAGCACCTGGTGCCAGCTCCAGAAGGCGCCCCGCTGGTGCAGGTGGTCGGCCGGGCGATCCTCGGTCAGCACCGTTCCGTCCGGCGCGTACAGTGGATGGACGTAGTTGGAGCGGCCCGGCTCCCTGGCCGGATCCAGCGGCTTGGTCCGATAGACCAGCACCGTCTTGCCGTCCTCGGTGATGGTGATGGCGTCGTCGCTGAGCGCGGCGTCGATGCGGCCGGCCAGGGCCGGCGTCGCGGTCGCCAGCAGGGAAAGGGCGGCGAGGGCGGCTTTTCTCAAGACAGGTCGTCCTTGGCGAGCGCCCGGGCGAGGGCGGGGCGGGCGTTGGCGCGGGCCAGCCAGTCGTCATACACCGCATGGGGCGGCAGCATCTGACGGGCGAACTGCAGCAGGCTGACGAACAGGATGTCGGCCGCCGAGAACTGCTCGCCCAGCAGCCAGGGCTGCTTTTCCAGCGTCGTGCGCAGGCGCTCGTCCAGCGCCTGGTACTGGGCCTTGTCCTGGTCGTCCTGACGCTGCTTCCAGAGATTGGTCACGGCCGGCTCCAGCACGCCGGCGTAGTAGGCCAGCCAGCCGAGATAGGGGCCGCGGTGCGGGTCGCTGATCATCGGACCAAGGCCCGCGGTCGGGAACTTGTCGGTCAGGTACAGGGCGATGGCGGCGCTTTCGGTGATCAGCACGCCGTCGTCGAGCAGGGCCGGCACCTGGCCGTGCGGGTGGGGATTGCGCGGGTCGCGCGCGCCCGTGCCGCTCATGCTGCGGAAGATGTCCACCTTCTCGATGCGGTAGGGCGCGCCCAGTTCCTCCAGCAGCCAGAGGAAGCGCGTCGAGCGCGATCGCGGGGCGTGAAAGAGGGTGAGCATCGGGCGTCTCCGTGAACCGTCTGGCCTGCGGGTCTTGGCGGCGAACGTAAGGCGAACGCGAGGGCTCGGCAATCGGGAAACCAATGGTCGCCCACAGCCGTTTGAAGAGCCATGGCGCCGCCGTGGAGACGGCGCCGACGGGAGGACATGTCCGATGATGGATGCATCTCTAATTCGCGAGCATCTTGAGGTGGTCGGTTCCGACGGCAAGCATGTCGGACGGGTCGACCACGTGGTCGGCACGGAGATCGAGCTGGCCAAGCTGGATCTCGGTTCCGGCCTCAAGCACCACATGATCCCGCTGTCGTGGGTCGACTATGTCGACGACGACGCGGTGCACCTGAGCATGACCCAGGAAGACGCCAAGGCCGGCTGGCGCGAGAAGCACTGAGGGTCGTTGCGTCCTTCGAGGCTCGGCTTCGCCTCGCACCTCAGGATGAGGACCTCAGTGCAAAGGAGAACCTCATCCTGAGGCGCCCGCGCAGCGGGCCTCGAAGGACGCAAGGCCTTTCAAACGAAAAAGGGGGACCAGCCGCTGGCTGATCCCCCTTCGATTACACCACTAGATCCACAATCTAGCGCTCAAACCAGCGCCTACTTCACGTTGGCGCAGAAGCGCTGGATGCGGGCGCAGGCGTCTTCCAGCACGTCGTTGCTGGTGGCGTAGCTGATACGGAAGAACGGCGACAGGCCGAACGCCGCGCCGTGCACCACGGCCACGCCCTCGGTCTCCAGCAGTTCGACGGCGAAGTCTTCGTCGCTTTCGATGACCTTGCCCGAGGGGGCGGTCTTGCCGATCAGGCCGGCGCACGAGGGATAGACGTAGAACGCGCCTTCCGGGGTCGGGCAGTGCAGGCCGGTGGCCTGGTTCAGCATCGACACGACGAGGTCGCGGCGTTCCTGGAACAGCTTGGCGTTCGGCTTGATGAAGTCCTGCGGGCCGTTGAGGGCTTCCAGCGCCGCCCACTGGCTGATCGAGCAGGGGTTCGAGGTCGTCTGGCTGATCATCTTGCCCATGGCCTTGATCAGCGCTTCGGGACCCGCGGCGTAGCCGATGCGCCAACCGGTCATCGAATAGCCCTTCGAGACGCCGTTCATCGTCAGGGTGCGGTCATAGAGCTTGGGCTCGACCTGGGCGATGGTGGTGAATTCAAAGTCGTCGAACACCAGGTGCTCGTACATGTCGTCGGTCAGCACCCAGACGTGCGGGTGCTTGAGCAGCACGTCGGCGATGGCCTGCAGTTCGGCGCGGGTATAGGCGCCGCCCGAGGGGTTGGACGGGCTGTTGATGATCAGCCACTTGGACTTGGGCGTGATCGCCGCTTCCAGCGCTTGCGGCGTGATCTTGAAGCCGCTTTCGGCGGTGGTCTCGACCGACACGGGCGTGCCGCCGGCCAGCAGGGTCATGTCAGGGTACGACACCCAGTACGGCGCGGGGATGATCACCTCGTCGCCGGGGTTCAGGGTGGCGACGAAGGCGTTGTAGATCACCGGCTTGCCGCCCGGTGCGACGTGCACCTGGCTCGGCTTGTACTCCAGTCCGTTCTCGCGCTTGAACTTGGCGCAGATGGCGGCCTTCAGCTCGGGCATGCCGTCGGGGTCGGTGTACTTGGTCTTGCCGGCCTTGATGGCGGCGATCGCGGCGTCCTTGATGTTGTCTGGGGTGTCGAAGTCCGGTTCGCCGGCCGAAAGGGCGATCACGTCGCGACCGGAGGCTTTCAGCGCGCGCGCCTTGGCGCTGATGGCGATGGTGGCCGACGGTGCGATGCGCCGCAGGGCGGCGGACTCGAGCGACATTGTCTTGGACTCCCCTGGAAAGGACCGGTTTCAGGATTGCGGCGGTCTTTACGCCCGACCCCCTCGCGGCGCAACGCGGGAGCGGCCGGAAAGCGCGGCTTCTTGCCAGGATGTGTCGCTCGCGCTACCGCTACCATTGAAGAACAAGGTTCCGTCGCGCGCACGACGGAACCCCGCGTCGGGGGACGTGGTCGGAGCATTTTCGACAATCCTCCAGGGAAGGAGACGGCCGTTCGTCCGCATCGCGCGGGCGAGCAAGATCATGCCTTTCGGAAGGGGGAAGCCACATGAAGAAGACGATTCTCGGGGCCGCCGTCGCGGCGCTCGCCCTGTCGCTGTCCGCGCCGGTCGCCACGGCGGCCGACGAGGGAATCATGAAGTACGCCATCAACAAGCCGTCGACGGCCTGGAACGTCTACGGTCCCGGCCAGACCAACGCCTACGTCAAGGACAAGGCCGTGGTCGGCGGCGGCGGGGTGCGGGTGGTGGTGGGCGCGCCCGATCCGGCGGCGGCCTGGCGGGTCTCGGGCAGCCAGGCGGTGAACGGCAAGATCACCAAGGGCGACGTCATCACCGTGGCCTTCTGGGCCAAGGCCGAGCCCGTCGAAGGCGGCGCTGCGGCCGCCACCGTCGCCAATGTCCGCGTCCAGCAGTCGGCCGAGCCGTGGGGCGGCATCGTCGAGGGCGGGGCGATCAAGGTCGATAGCGCCGAATGGAAGATCTACAGCGTCAGCGGCCGCGCCACGATGGACGCCGACAAGGGCGGGGCGGCGGTCTCGCTGCACCTGGGTTCGAGCAAGCAGACCGTGGTGCTGGGCCCGCTGTTCGTTCTGGACTTCGGCCCGAACTACGACCCGTCGCAGCTGAAGTAGGAAGATGCTCCCCCTGAAGGGGGAGCTGTCGCGGAGCGACTGAGGGGGAAGTGACAGCGGCGGCTCAGCAGCCGCTTCCCCCTCCGGCCCTCTGGGCCACCTCCCCCTTC
>NZ_JAAKGT010000016.1 GCF_011043625.1 Caulobacter sp. 602-2 | reverse complement strand
CTTTGGGGGAGGTGGCCCGGAGGGCCGGAGGGGGTCAGAACCGCGGCCTGAAATCCCTCGGCGCCCATCCGAAATCCCTGACCGCGTCCGACGAGTCGAACGTCAGGTCCTGGCTCATGCGCGCGCCCATGGCCGCCGTGGCGCCAGGGAAGAACGGGCGGGCCAGGGTCAGGAGCAGGCCGAACAGCCAGGGCGGCAAAACCAGGATCGCCGGACGGCGGCCCAGGCCCTCGAACACCCGGCGGGCCATCTCGCGATAGGGCAGGGTCTCGCCGCCCACCAGGGCGTAGGCGCGGTCGCGGGCGGCGGGCGCCGTGGCGGCGGCGATGGCGCCGGCCGCCAGGTCGTCGGCGTGGACCGGCTGGCGCAGGCCCTCGCCCATCCCTGACAGCGGCAACACCTTGAAGCGGCGGATCAGGCCTGCCAGGCGGCTGACATTGCCGTCGCGGCCTTCGGCATAGATCAGGGTCGGGCGCAGGATCGTCCAGGCCACGCCGTGTTCCCGGCAGAAGGCCTCGACGGCGTCCTCGGCGTCGGCCAGGGCCTTGGCCACGGCGCGCTCGGAGGCCTCGGGCGAGGTTTCCTTGGTGAAGCGGCTGGTCGAGGAGAAGGCCACCAGGCGCTTCATGCCGCGCGCCTGCAAGAGCGGCAGCACGTCAGGCAGCAGCCAGATCGGCGACAGCGAGAACACCGTGGCCGCGCCGGGCAGCTGTTCGGCCAGGTCCTCGCCCTTGAGGTCGGCGTCGATCCAGCAGGCGTCTCCACCCGGAGGTCTCCGCGACAGGCCCATCGGCTCGTGGCCGGCGGCCTGCAGCCGGTCCATC
Source organism: Caulobacter sp. 602-2 (assembly GCF_011043625.1). Lineage (GTDB taxonomy): Bacteria > Pseudomonadota > Alphaproteobacteria > Caulobacterales > Caulobacteraceae > Caulobacter. Next base: position 88,499 of record NZ_JAAKGT010000016.1, on the reverse strand, counting down.
AGGAACGTCCCGATCAGGCTGGTGGCGCCCAGCACAAGGATCGGCGTCTTCAGGGTGTTTTCCGCGCTCATGGTCCCTCTATAGTCGCGGAAAGGAAGCTTCGCCCATGCCCATCACCTATGACGAGGTCCGCGCCTTTGCTTTCGCCTTGCCGCTGGTCGCGGACGGGACGTCCTATGGCTATCCCTGCCTCAAGGCGAACGGCAAGTTCCTGACCCGGCTGAAGGAGGACGGCGACAGCCTGGTCCTGCCCGGCGTGCCGTTCGACGAGCGCGAGATGCTGATCGAGGCCGCGCCCGAGGCCTTCTATTTCACCGACCACTATCGCAACTATCCCATGGTGCTGGCGCGGCTGTCGGCGGCGGAGGCCGGAACGGTCATGCGCCTGCTCGAGCGCCACTGGCGCGCCTGCGTGCCGAAGAAGGTGCTCAAGGCCCATGACCAGCGGGCCTGATCGCATCCGCCCCTGGCGCCTGATCGCCGCCGGCGTCGTCTGGTTCGGCGTCGTGCTGCAGTACGCCCTGATGGTGGCGGGCGAGGACGCCGCCCGGGCCGCGGTCTCGACCGTGCGGTTCTTCAGCTACTTCACCATCCTCAGCAACATCGCCGTCGGGCTGGTGCTGGCCTTGTCGGGCCTGGCGCCGGGATCGCGGCTGGCGGGGTGGGCGCGACGCGCGGGGACCCGCGTGGCGGTCGGCGTCTACATCGCCGTGACCGGCGCGATCTATCACTGGCTGCTGGCAGGGCTGTGGGACCCCAAGGGCTGGCAGTGGGTCGCCGACACCCTGCTGCACACGGCGGCCCCGCTGCTCTACCTGGCCGACCTGCTGGCGGTCCCGCCCCGCGAGACCGCGCGCTGGAGCCAGGCCTGGAAGGCGCTGGTCTTCCCCGCCGCCTTCGGCGTCTGGACGCTGCTGCACGGGGCGGTCTCGGGCTTCTATCCGTATCCGTTCCTCGACGTGGCCAAGCGCGGCTATCCCGCCGTTCTCGTGACCATGGTCGTGATGTCGGCCGGCTTCTACGCGCTCACGCTGCTGCTGACCGGCCTGCAGCATCTGCAACTTCGGCTGGCGAAGCTGGGCGCGGCGCCTATATCCGGCTGACCAGATTTTGCGGAGCTTTCCATGTCGAACCCCACCCCCGGCGTCCGTTCGGGCGACGTCGAGATCCCCGCCATCGGCCTGGGCACCTACCAGCTGGAGAACGGCCTGGCCCAGGGCGTGACCGAGAAGGCGCTGGAGCTCGGCTATCGCCACGTCGACACCGCCCAGATCTACGGCAACGAGCAGGACGTCGGCGCGGCCCTGGCGGCGACTGGCGTGCCCCGCGACGAGATCTTCGTCACCACCAAGGTGTGGATCGACAAGTTCGCCGAGGGCGATCTGCAGCGCTCGGTCGACGAGAGCCTGAAGAAGCTGCGCGTCGACCAGGTCGACCTGCTGCTGCTGCACTGGCCCAAGCCCAAGCCGGCCCTGGCCGAGACCATCGCCGCCCTGAACGCGGTGAAGGCCGACGGCCGCACGCGGGCGATCGGCCTGTCGAACTTCCCCTCGGCGCTGTGGGAGGAAGCGGCCAGGCTGTCGGAGGCCCCGCTGGCCACCAACCAGGTCGAGTACCACCCCTACCTGTCGCAGAAGACCCTGCGGGCTGTCGCCGACAAGCTGGGCGCCTCGATCACCGCCTGGTCGCCCCTGGCCCAGGGCAAGGTCGGCGACGATCCCGTGCTGAAGGCGATCGGCGACAAGTACGGCAAAACCCCCGGCCAGGTCACCCTGCGCTGGCAGGTGCAGCAGGGCGTGGTCACCATCCCGCGCACCAAGAACCCCGCCCGCCTGGCCGAGAACTTCGCGATCTTCGATTTCACGCTGACGGATGAGGAGATGGCGGCGGTCTACGCCCTGGCCCGCCCGGACGGCCGCATCGGCGACTGGATCGACGCGGCGTTCCGGTGGGATGCGGAGTGACTTTTGAAGGTGCTCCCCCTCTGGGGGAGCTGTCGCGGAGCGACTGAGGGGGTCCGGCCGCCGCGCTGGCCCCCTCCGGCCCTCCGGGCCACCTCCCCCAGCGGGGGAGGATTTCAGGCAAAGAAAAAGGGGCCGCTTTCGCGGCCCCTTCGTCGTTCTGGGATGACCAGACCTTACAGGTCCAGCAGCAGGCGCTGCGGGTCTTCCAGGGCTTCCTTGACCTTGACCAGGAAGGTCACGGCGCCGGCGCCGTCGACGACGCGGTGGTCGTACGACAGGGCCAGGTACATCATCGGACGGATCTCGATCTTGCCGTTGATGACCATGGCGCGTTCCTTGATCGCGTGCATGCCCAGGATGCCCGACTGCGGCGCGTTCAGGATCGGGGTCGACATCAGCGAGCCGTAGATGCCGCCGTTGGTGATCGTGAAGGTGCCGCCCTGCATGTCCTCGATGGCCAGGCCGCCGGTGCGGGCCTTCTTGCCGAGGTCGCCGATGGTCTTTTCGATCTCGGCCAGGTTCAGCACGTCGGCGTCACGCACGACCGGAACCACCAGGCCCTTGTCGGTGCCGACGGCGACGCCGATGTCGTAGTGGTTCTTGTAGATCACGTCCTGGCCGTCGATCTCGGCGTTGACGTCCGGGATCGCCTTCAGCGCGGCCACGACAGCCTTGGTGAAGAACGACATGAAGCCCAGCTTCACGCCGTGACGCTTTTCGAACACGTCCTTGTACTGGGCGCGCAGGGCCATGACCGCGCTCATGTCGACCTCGTTGAAGGTCGTCAGCATGGCGGCGGTGTTCTGGGCTTCCTTCAGGCGGCGGGCGATCGTCTGACGCAGGCGCGTCATCTTCACGCGCTCTTCGCGCTCGTGCAGGGCGCGCGGCGCGGCCGGAGCGGCGGCCGGAGCCGGAGCGGCGGCGCGGGCTTCCAGGGCGGCGAGAGCGTCGCCCTTGGTCACGCGGCCGTCCTTGCCGGTGCCGACGACCTTCGACAGGTCGAGGTTGTTCTCGGCGGCGACGCGGGCCGGGGCCGGGCTGACCGGAGCGGCGGCCGGGGCGGCCGGAGCCGCGGCGGCGGGCGCCGGGGCCGGGGCGGGAGCCGGAGCAGCGGCCGGAGCCGGAGCGGCGGCGGCCGGAGCGGCCGAGGCGGTCGCGCCTTCGGTCACCACGCCCAGGACCGTGCCCGGAACGACGGTGGCGCCTTCTTCGGCGCTGATCGCGGCCAGGACGCCGTCGGCCGGCGAGACGACTTCGAGGCTGACCTTGTCGGTTTCCAGCTCGACGAGCAGCTCGTCCTTCTTCACGGCCTCCCCGGCCTTCTTGGTCCAGCGGGCGACCGTCGCTTCGGTGACGGATTCGCCCAGGGCGGGGGTCATGATGTCGGCCATGTCAGGTTCCGATGTCTCTTTGATCTGGCGGTCGGGGTCTAAACGAACTTAGGCCGCCGCGCCCATCGAACAAGTCCGAGGACGCGGCGGCTTGAAGGTTGGTGCTCTTAGGCGAAGGCTTCGGTGAGGAAGGCTTCGAGCTCCTTGAGGTGGCGGCTCATCAGGCCGGCGGCGGTCGAGGCGCTGGCCGGACGGCCCACGTAGCGGGCCCGCTTGGCCTTGACGTCCATCTTGTCGAGGGTCAGCTCGATCCACGGATCGACGAAGGTCCAGCCGCCCATGTTCTTCGGCTCTTCCTGCACCCACACCAGTTCGGCGTTCTTGAAGCGGTTCAGGACGCCCATGACCGACTTCATCGGCCACGGATAGAACTGCTCCAGGCGCAGGATGTAGACGTCGTCGCGGCCGCTCTTGGCGCGCTGGTCCACGAGGTCGAAGTAGACCTTGCCCGAGCACATGATGACGCGCTTGATCTGATCGTCGCTCTTCAGCGTGATCCCGCCGACGTCGCAGCCGGCTTCGGCGCCGTCCACCATCACGCGGTGGAAGGCGGTGCCTTCGGCCAGGTCCGACAGGTTCGAGACGGCGCGCTTGTGGCGCAGCAGGCTCTTGGGCGACATCACGATCAGCGGCTTGCGGTACTCACGGTGCATCTGGCGACGCAGGGCGTGGAAGTAGTTGGCCGGCGTGGTGCAGTTGACGACCTGCATGTTGTCTTCCGCGCACGACTGCAGGAAGCGCTCGAGGCGCGCCGAGCTGTGCTCGGGGCCCTGGCCTTCGTAGCCGTGCGGCAGCAGCATCACGAGGCCGCTCATCCGCAGCCACTTGCGTTCGCCCGAGCTGATGAACTGGTCGATCACCACCTGGGCGCCGTTCACGAAGTCGCCGAACTGGCCTTCCCACAGGGTCAGGGTGTTCGGGTCGGCCAGCGAGAAGCCGTACTCGAAGCCCAGCACCGCCTCTTCCGACAGGGCCGAGTCGATGACTTCGTAGTTGGCCTGGCCGGCGCGGATGTTGTTCAGCGGCGTGTAGTGCTCTTCGGTCTTCTGGTCGATGACGTCGGAGTGGCGCTGGGTGAAGGTGCCGCGGACCGAGTCCTGGCCCGACAGGCGGACCGGGAAGCCTTCGTCGAGCAGGGTGGCGAACGCCAGGTGCTCGGCCGTGCCCCAGTCGAGGCCTTCGCCCTTGCTGATGGCGTCGCGACGGTTCTCGATGGCGCGCTTGACGGTCTTGTGGGCCTCGATGCGCTCCGGGATCGCCGTGATCTTGGCGCCCAGTTCCTGCAGCTTGGCGAGCGGAACGTCGGTCTTGCCGCGACGCTCTTCGTCGCCCGGCTGGGCCAGGCCCTTCCACTTGCCGTCCAGCCAGTCGGCCTTGTTGGCCTTGTAGCTCTTGCCGGCCTCGAATTCCTTGTCGAGGAAGGTCTCGAATTCGCCGACCCAGCCGTCGGACTCGGCCTGGGTGACCAGGCCTTCGGCGATCAGGCGGTTGGCGTACAGTTCGCGGGTCGAGGGGTGGCCCTTGATCTTCGCGTACATCAGCGGCGACGTCATGGTCGGATCGTCGCCTTCGTTGTGGCCGAAGCGACGGTAGCAGACCATGTCGATGACCACGTCCTTGCCGAACATCTGGCGATATTCGGTGGCGATCTTGGCCGCGAACACCACGGCTTCGGGATCGTCGCCGTTCACGTGGAAGATCGGGGCCTCGACCATCAGCGCCATGTCGCTCGGGTAGGGCGAGCTGCGCGAGTAGCGCGGGCTGGTAGTGAAGCCGATCTGGTTGTTGACGATGAAGTGGATGGTGCCGCCCGTGCGGTAGCCCTTCAGGCCCGACAGGGTGAAGCACTCGGCCACGACGCCCTGGCCGGCGAAGGCCGCGTCGCCGTGCAGCAGCAGCGGCAGCACGTGGCCGCGGCCGGCGTCCGGCTGTTCGCGCAGGGTGAAGGCCTGCTTGGCGCGGGCCTTGCCGATCACGACCGGGTTGACGATTTCCAGGTGCGACGGGTTGGCGGTCAGCGACAGGTGGACCTTGTTGTCGTCGAACTCACGGTCCGACGAGGCGCCCATGTGGTACTTCACGTCGCCCGAACCCTCGACGTCCGAGGGCACCGACGAGCCGCCTTGGAATTCGTGGAAGATCACGTGGTAGGGCTTGCCCATCACGGCGGCCAGCACGTTCAGGCGGCCGCGGTGCGGCATGCCCAGGACGATGTCCTTCACGCCCAGCGAACCGCCGCGCTTGATGATCTGTTCCATGGCCGGGACCATGGCTTCGCCGCCGTCGAGGCCGAAGCGCTTGGTGCCGGGGAAACGCTTGTGCAGGAAGCGCTCGAAGCCTTCGGCCTCGACCAGCTTCTTGAGGATGGCGACCTTGCCTTCCTTGGTGAAGGTGATTTCCTTGTCGCGGCCCTCGATGCGCTCCTGCAGCCAGGCCTTCTCGGCCGGGTCGGAGATGTGCATGTACTGGACGCCGACGTTGCCGCAGTAGGTGCGGCGTAGGATCGACAGGATCTCGCGGATCGTGGCGGTCTCCAGACCCAGCACGAAGTCGAGGAAGATCGGACGGTCGTAGTCGGCCTCGGCGAAGCCGTAGGTGGCCGGGTCGAGCTCGCTGGCGTCCTTGGCGGGATCCAGGCCCAGCGGGTCGAGGTTGGCGGCGAGGTGGCCGCGCATCCGGTAGGCCCGGATCATCATGATGGCGCGCAGGCTGTCCAGCGTGGCGGCGCGGACGGCTTCGGCGGAAGCGCCGGGAGCCTTGGCCTCGACGGCCTTGGAGATCTTGGCTTCGACGGCGGGGGCGACGCTGGCCCACTGGCCGTCAAGCGCCGAAAGCCAGTCGGGACGGGCGGTGGGAACGCTCTTGGGCGTCCAGGCCGGGTCCTTGGCGGCGCGCTTGACCTGATCGGCCTGCTCGGCCAGCGAGGAGAAGAAGGCGTTCCAAGAGGGCTCGACCGACCCGGGGTTCTCCGCCCACTGGGCGTAGAGATCCTCAACGAATGCGGCGTTCGCGCCGTAGAGGAAGGAGGTCTCGGTCAAGACCTGATTGATGATGCCTGCGTCGTCCGCCATCGTCTTCGCCTCGATGCTCGCCCGCCGAGGCCATCCGGCGGGATCACGAGCTCGTTTCAAACATGAAGCGCGACGACCGGTTGGCCGCTATCCATTTTCGGCCGCTGCGCTTCGGATCCGTTTACGGGACCGGTTAGACACCGGTCCCGTAAATATAGTCTCTCAATCACCCGTCGCCCGCGCCATGCGGCGGGGCCCAGGTGATTTTTTCGGATCGTCGACTGGCGGTCGCAAAAAACCTGGGCCCCGCGCGAGGCGGGGTTTCGGTAGTCTATTAGCCCTTGAGGACTTCGAGCAGGGTCTCGCCCAGCTTCGCCGGCGACGGCGAGACGCGGATGCCCGCTTCTTCCATCGCAGCGATCTTGTCCTCGGCGCCGCCCTTGCCGCCCGAGATGATGGCGCCGGCGTGACCCATGTGACGGCCCGGAGGAGCCGTGCGACCGGCGATGAAGCCGACCATGGGCTTCTTGCGGCCGCGCTTGGCTTCGTCCTTCAGGAACTGGGCCGCTTCTTCTTCGGCCGAGCCGCCGATCTCACCGATCATGACGATCGACTTGGTGGCTTCGTCGGCCAGGAACAGTTCCAGCACGTCGATGAACTCGGTGCCCTTGACCGGGTCGCCGCCGATGCCGACGGCCGTGGTTTGGCCCAGGCCGGCGTTGGTGGTCTGGAACACGGCTTCATAGGTCAGGGTGCCCGAACGCGACACGACGCCGACCGAGCCTTCCGAGAAGATCGAACCCGGCATGATGCCGATCTTGCACTGGTTCGGGGTCAGGACGCCCGGGCAGTTCGGGCCGATCAGGCGCGACTTGCTGCCTTGCAGGGCCTTCTTCACGCGCACCATGTCCAGCACCGGGATGCCTTCGGTGATGCAGACGATCAGCGGGATTTCCGCGTCGATGGCTTCCAGGATCGAGTCGGCCGCGAAGGGCGGCGGGACGTAGATCACCGAGGCGTCGGCGCCGGTGGCTTCCTTGGCTTCGCCGACGGTGTCGAACACCGGCAGGCCGATGTGCGTCTGGCCGCCCTTACCGGGGGTGACGCCGCCGACCATCTTGGTGCCGTAGGCGATGGCTTGTTCCGAGTGGAACGTGCCCTGGGCGCCGGTGAAGCCCTGGGTGATGACCTTGGTTTCAGAACCGATGAGGATCGACATGATTAGCGAGCACCCTTCACGGCCGCGACGATCTTCTCGGCGCCGTCAGACAGATCGTTGGCGGCGATGACGTTCAGGCCGCTTTCCGAGATGATTTTCTTACCCAGTTCGACGTTGGTGCCTTCCAGGCGAACGACGAGCGGGACGGTCAGGCCGACTTCCTTCACGGCGGCGATGACGCCTTCCGCGATGATGTCGCAGCGCATGATGCCGCCGAAGATGTTGACCAGGATGCCCTTCACGGCCGGATCGGCGGTGATGATCTTGAAGGCCGCGGTGACCTTCTCCTTCGAAGCGCCGCCGCCGACATCGAGGAAGTTGGCCGGCTCGGCGCCGTACAGCTTGATGATGTCCATGGTGGCCATGGCCAGGCCGGCGCCGTTGACCATGCAGCCGATTTCGCCGTCGAGGGCGATGTAGGCCAGGTCATACTTCGAGGCTTCGATTTCCTTGGGGTCTTCTTCGCTCTCGTCGCGCAGGGCGCGGATGTCCGGGTGACGGAACAGCGAGTTGCCGTCGAACGACAGCTTGGCGTCCAGGACGCGCAGGTGGTCGTCGGCGGTGACGATCAGCGGGTTGATCTCCAGCATCGCCATGTCCTTGGCCAGGAACGCCGTGTAGAGCTGCGTCAGCAGCACGGCGGCTTCCTTGGCCAGGCCGCCGGTCAGGCCCAGGGCCTTGGCCAGCGCGCGCTGGTGGGTCGGCCACACGCCGGTGGCGGGGTCGATCGAGAACGAGTGGATCTTTTCCGGCGTGGCGTGGGCCACGTCTTCGATGTCCATGCCGCCCTCGGTCGAGGCGACGACCGAAACCATCGAGGTTTCACGGTCGACCAGCAGCGACAGGTAGAATTCCTTGGCGATCGCGGCGCCTTCCTCGATGTAGAGGCGGTTCACCTGCTTGCCCTTGGGGCCGGTCTGGTGCGTCACCAGCACGCGGCCGAGCATTTCGGCGGCGTTGGTCTTGACGTCTTCGACCGACTTGACGACGCGGACGCCGCCCTTGGCGTCGGGGCCGAGGCCCTCGAACTTGCCCTTGCCGCGGCCGCCGGCGTGGATCTGGCTCTTCACGACGAAGACCGGACCGCCCAGCTTCTCGGCGGCGGCGACGGCTTCGTCGACGGTGAACGCCGCGTAGCCGCGCGGGACGGGGGCGCCGAACTCCGCGAGGACGGCTTTGGCTTGATGCTCGTGAATGTTCATGAGGGACCGGTCTTCCGCGACGGTTCTTGAATGTGGCGGCGTTATAGGAGCGTGATTTCGCAGGCGCAACCGCACTTGGACGATAAGGCGCCCCCATATTTTCGATCCGTTGTCCGATTGGACAACGGCGCCCCCTTCCTGGGCCGGGCGATCGAAAAGCCTGATCTTTTCGCAAATCGTCCACAGCCCCAGGCTGGCAAGGCGTTCGGGGGCGCAAGGGGCCTCAAAGAACCATGTTACCGCTCACTTTAATCGCGAGAGCTGTCCGTTTGTGCACTGCGGTTGCGCCTGCTCGGGCGGCCGGCGGATATGCCGCAGTTCGTGACGAAGTATTGCTGCGGTCGGCGACCGTCGTGCGGCCGAACTTGGAAAAACAACGACTTAAATACGATTCATTTTGTGCAAAATCGCCAAGGAGAGGCAGGATATACTCGGTGCGACGTCAAGGCTTGAAAGTATCAATCATTTATTGACCGTCCCGAAGCTTCTCCTTGCCGTACGCACCCTGGGGAAAACCCCGGTCAGGCAACGGAAGACGCTCCATGTTCAACCGCTCGCAAGTTCAGGCCGCCCTGACCCTGGCGGCCCTCGACCGGTCGCTGGCGACCATCGAGTTCGACCCCAAGGGCCGGATCCTCACGGCGAACGCGAACTTCTGCACGGCCATGGGCTACGACCTGGCCGAGATCGTCGGCCAGCACCACAGCCTGTTCGTCGAGCCCGACTACGCGGCCAGCAGCGACTATGCGGCCTTCTGGGCCAAGCTTGGCCGCGGCGAGTTCGACGCCCGCGAGTACCTGCGGGTGGGCAAGGGCGGCCGCGAGGTCTGGATCCAGGCTTCGTACAATCCGATCCGCAACGCGCGCGGCGCGGTGACCCGCATCGTCAAGATCGCCACCGACATCACCGAGCAGAAGCGCCGCGCCGCCGAGCAGCATGGCAAGATGGAGGCCATCGGTCGGGCCCAGGCGGTGATCGAGTTCACCCCGGCCGGCGAGATCCTGACCGCCAACCAGAACTTCCTCGACGCCCTGGGCTATTCGCTGACCGAGATCCAGGGCCGCCACCACCGGATGTTCGTCGAGCCGGCCGAGGCCAATGCGCCGGGCTACGCCGCCTTCTGGGCGCGGCTTAACGCCGGCGAGTTCGTCGCCGCCGAGTTCAAGCGCCTGGGCAAGGGCGGACGCGAGGTCTGGATCCAGGCCTCGTACAACCCGATCTTCGACCACAAGCGCCGCATCGCCAAGGTCGTGAAGTTCGCCACCGTGGTCACCGGCCGCGTCGACGCGGTCAACGCCATCGCCACGGGCCTGGATCACCTGGCCCGCAACGACCTGACCTACCGCATCGAAAAGCCGGTCGATGCGCAGTTCGCCAAGGTGCGCGACGACTTCAACAGCGCCATGTCGGCGCTGGACGGCGCCATGGGCGTGGTGGCCTCGGCCACCCAGAGCGTCGGGGCCGGGGCGCAGGAGATCTCGATCGCCGCCGACGACCTGTCGCGACGCACCGAGATCCAGGCCTCGAACCTGGAGGAGGCCGCCGCCGCCCTCGACCAGATCACCGCCACCGTCAACCGCAGCGCCGAGGGCGCGCGCGAGGTCTCGCAGGTGGCTTCCGCCGCCCGCATCGACGCCACCCGCTCGGGCGAGATCGTCAGCGAGGCCGTGGCGGCCATGGGCGAGATCGAGGAAAGCTCGGGCAAGATCACCAGCATCATCGGCGTGATCGACGAGATCGCCTTCCAGACCAACCTGCTGGCCCTGAACGCCGGGGTCGAGGCCGCCCGGGCCGGGGACGCGGGCAAGGGTTTCGCGGTCGTGGCTTCCGAGGTGCGGGCCCTGGCCCAGCGCTCGGCCGAGGCCGCCAAGGAGATCAAAGCCCTGATCGCCCGGAGCACCTCGCAGGTCGGGCGCGGCGTGCGGCTGGTCGGCGAGACCGGCGAGGCCCTGGCCACCATCGTCGACAAGGTCGGCAAGATCGACGGCCTGATCCTGGAGATCGCCCAGTCCTCGCGCGAGCAGGCGACGGGCCTGTCGGAGGTCAACACCGCCGTCAATCGCATGGACGAGGTCACCCAGCGCAACTCGGCCATGGTCGAGGAAGCCACCGTCGCCTCGGCCAGCCTGAAGCTGGAGGCCGGCGAGCTGGCGCAGCTGGTCTCGCAGTTCGAGGTCAGCAGCGGCGGGACGGTGAAGACGGCCGCGAGGCGGCGGGCCTGATCCTGAAACCTCTCCCAAGGGGAGAGGGAGGGGCCCGCGCCGACAGGCGTGGGAGGGTGAGGGGGTAAACCGCCAGCGGTCCCATCACCCCTCAGTCACAGCTCGTCCGGATAGGCTTGAAACCCCTCACCCTCCCATGCTGCGCATGGGCCCCTCCCTCTCCCTCTGGGAGAGGTGTTTCATTTGACCGCCGCCGTTGCCCGGCGTTCCAGCTTGCCCCAGCCGACCCGACCGCCGCGCACGGCGGTCAGCACCGACTTGACCACCACGTAGTACATCAGCTGGCGATAGCCGAAGCGCTGGACCGGCAGATAGGGCAGGTCGGCCCAGGGCGCGCGTTTCTCCAGGGCCATGCCCAGGGCGCCCGCCGACAGGTCGACGAGGATGAACACCGCCCAGTAGAGCAGGCCCCGCACCATGTCGTCGGGCCGCCATTCCAGCGGGTGGGCGACCGCCGCGTAGAGGCCCGAGACCAGGCTCCAGATCACGGCCAGGTCGACCAGCGGCGCAGCCACGGCCAGCAGGATCTGGAACAGCCAGATTTGCGGCAGGGCCACGAAGCCCAGCACCGGGGTCTTGGGATTGAACAGCGCCGCGCGGTGCTTCCACACGCACTGCAGGGTGCCGAACGACCAGCGGAAGCGCTGCTTGAGCAGGCCCGCCACAGTGTCGGGCGCCTCGGTATAGGCCCGGGCCTCCGGATCGAAGGCCACCTTCCAGCCGGCGCGCTGGCAGGCGATGGTCAAGTCCTGGTCCTCGGCCAGGGTGTCGGAGGGATAGCCCCCCAGGGCGTCGAGCACGCTCTTGCGCCAGGCGCCGACCGCGCCCGGCACCACGGTCACCGCGCCCAGCGCCGCCAGCGCGCGCCGCTCCAGGTTCTGGGCGGTGACGTATTCCAGCGCCTGCCAGCGGGTGACGATGTTGAGGCGGTTGCCGACGATGGCGTTGCCGGCCACGGCCCCGATCTTCGGGTCGGCGAACCAGCGGGCCAGGCGCCCGATCGTCTCGGGCGGGAAGAGGGTGTCGGCGTCCAGGGCCACGACGTACTCGCCCCTGGCCACGGCCAGACCCCGGTTGACGGCCCGCGCCTTGCCGCCGTTCTCGAACGACAGCAGCGTCACGCGCGGATCGCCCTCGAAGTGGTCTCGCACCTCCTGGGCCGTGCGGTCCTTGGAGCCGTCGTCGAGGACCAGCACCTCGATGTTCTTCCAGTCGCTCTCCAGGATCCGGGCCACCGAGGCGGCGATCACCTTCTCCTCGTTGAAGCAGGGGATCAGCACGCTGACCAGCGGGCCGGCGCCGGCGTCCAGGTCTTCGGGCGTGCGTTCGGTCGCCTTGTGGACCAGGGCCAGGCAGGCCAGGAAGACGAGGCGCGCCACGCCCAGCGCAATGGCGGTGATGAAGAGGCCGGCCAGCAGGGCGTTCAGTCCCCGGAAGAAGCCGAAGCCCAGGCGGTCCAGCGCCAGGCCGACGGGGTCGCGCTCGCTTTTCGGCATCACCTGCTCGGGCGTCATGCCGGCCAGCTCGCCGACCGTCACCAGCCGGTAGCCGCGGGCGCGGATGCCGTCGATCAGGCCGGGCAGGGCCTTGATGGTGTTCTCGCGGTTGCCGCCGGCGTCGTGCAGCAGCACCACCTGGCCGGGATTGGCGCCGGGGTGGTCCAGGCGGTCCAGCGCGCGGTCGATGATCACCTGAGGCGGGGGCTTCTGCCAGTCGTCGGTGTCGATCCGCAGGCCGACGATCAGGTAGCCGAGGGTCTGGGCGATCACCAGTGGATCGACCTCGCGCGGGGTCGAGGGCTCGGCGTCGCCGAAGAACGGCGGCCGGAACAGGCGCATCGAGCGGCCGGTGACCACCTCGAACAGGCGCTGGGTGGCGTTCAGCTCGACCTGGGTCTGGGGCAGCGGCGTCTCGCCGATGTTGGGGTGGGTCCAGGTGTGGCCGCCGACGTCGTGGCCCTCGCGGATCTCGCGCTCGACCAGGCCCGGATGCTTCTGCATGTTCTGGCCGATGACGAAGAAGGTCGCGGGCGCGTTCTTGGCCTTGAGAATGTCGAGGATCTTCGGCGTCCAGCGCGGGTCGGGGCCGTCGTCGAAGGTCAGGGCCACCAGGCCCGGCTTCTGGCCGTAGCGCTCGATGACGTAGGAGCTGGGCAGCACGTCGTAGGTCTCGCCCGAGATCAGGCCGGTGTCGGGGTCGAACTCCAGCGAGCGCTTGCCGGGCGTGGGCAGGGACGAGACGCGCAGCACCTCGCCGCCGCCGTCGAAATCCACGCTCTGGCCGGCCGGGATGCGGGCCAGGCCCGCCGCCGCGCCCTTGCCGTAGGGCTGGCCCAGCACGCTCCACACGCCCGGATCCTCGCCGCCCATGCGCCACAGGCCATAGCCGCGCGGCTTGAACGCGTCGCTGGCCTTGACCTGGTTGAACAGGGTGGCCGCGTCGAGGAACCACACCACGTGCTTGTCGCCGTTGTCGGCGGCGTAGGCGTAGGTGGGGTTCAGGGCGTCGTCGTCCATGCGGATGTCCGCGCCTGCGTCCTGGGCGTTGCGGATCGCCTCGTGGAAGGTGGCCGCGTCGCCGCTGGCCGCCGCGCCGTCGGGCTTCAGCGTCCAGTCGTAGCCGTAGGCGCCCAGCGCCAGCACCGTGCGGGCCGGGTCGAGGGCGGAGAAGCGCTTGTCGAGCTCGGCCTCGTACCAGTCCTGGCCGGCGTTGGGGCCCGGATCGCCGCCGCCGTAGTGCTGGTCGTAGGCCATCAGCACGATGGTGTCGGCCGACTGCTGCAGGCGCTTGAGCGGCCAGCCCTGCTCGTCGAAGGGCGCGGTGACCCAGACCTCGCGGCCCGAGGCCTTGAAGGCCGCGCGGGCCTCGTCCAGCAGCAGCGGGTAGTTGGAGAGGCCCTTGGGCGACAGGGCCTCCAGGTCGAAGATGTAGCCGCCGAAGCCACGGCGCTGGGCCAGGGCGACCAGGTTGTCGATCAGCGCCTTGCGGGCGGCCGGATCGGCCAGCAGGGCGTCGGCCATCGGGCCGTCGAACCTGGCGTCGGCCGAGTTGTGGACCAGCGGCAGCACGGTGGGGTGGTTGGTCGCCGCGGCGATGCGGGCCGAGCCGACCGGGTCGTCGTCGACCGCGATCTGGCCCTTTGGACCGTTCAGCGCCACCCATTGGGGCGAGACCACGTCCAGCTGTCCGATGTGGCGGCGCAGGGACTCGCGGCTGTCCTCGTCCCAGGGTACGTAGAAGCCGACGCTCAGCGGCTTGGCCGCGCCCGCGGCCGTCGGGGTCTTGGGGGCGGGCAGGGCGCGCCAGGCCGGCGGCTTGCCGGGCTTGAGCCGATGGACCGTCTCCTCGTGCAGGGCCGACAGGACGTGCGGGTCCTTCAGGGTGACGGCCGGCAGGCGAGGTGCGAAGGCCAGGGTGGCCAGGAAGCCGGCGACGATCGCCGCGACCAGCGACAGGCCTATGCCCGCCGCCAGGGTGAACCTGCGCCGCCGCTTGCCGGTGGGATCATGGAAGATGTGCCGATCGTCGCCGCTCATCGCGCCGTGCCCCGTTCATACCGCTGATAACACGGTTTCGGCGGCGCAATGATCCTCGATCATGTCCGAACGGTGGCGCTTGAACGGCCTTGAAGCGACTGCGACTTTTTGGCGGGGGATCCCTGTAGGCCCCCCTCTCCCGTCATTCCCGCCCTTGTGGCGGGAAACCCTGGTTCCGCTCCCACAAGAGGCGCAAGCGGACTGCTCAGCAGTCCGCCCTTCTCACCCTTGCAGTTGACAGAGGGGCTCCCGCCACAAGGGCGGGAATGACGGGCGGAATTGAGAGGCGGCTGATCAGTCCACCCAGTCCTTCTCCAGCCGCTTGCTGGCCAGGAAGAACAGGCCGGCGGCCACCAGGTAGAAGGCCATGCCGGTGTAGATCGACCAGCGCAGCGACTCCGCGCCGAACACCGGCTTCAGCAGGTCGGAGACCAGGCCGAAATAGTAGATGCCGACGGCGATGCCCAAGAGGTTGTTGATCAGCAGGAACAGGGCCGAGGCGGTGGTGCGCATCGGGGCGGGGGCCAGATGCTGGACGGCGGCGGTGATGGGGCCCAGCCAGGCCAGGTTCAGGCCCGTGGGGATCAGGAAGATCAGGAAGGCCGCGGTCATGGCGGCGGACTTGCCCAGGCCCCCGAACAGCGCGCCGCTGTTCATGGCCAGCAGGAAGCACGGCACCGAGATCAGGAAGGCGATGGCCGGCGTGATCGGATAGCCCGACTTGGACTTGGCCCCCAGCTTGTCGGCGACCACGCCGCCCAGCCAGATGCCCAGCAGGCCGCCGAACAGGGCGATGCCGGAATAGTACCAGGCGGTCTGCGACAGGGTGAGGCCAAGGCTGCGCATGAAGAAGCTGGGCAGCCAGGCGGCGACGCCGTAGCCGCACACCGACGAGGCGGCCGCGCCGAACGACAGCAGCCAGAACGACGGCTTGGCGGCCAGCAGGCGCACCGCGTCGCCGAACGGCGGGGGCGGCGCGGCCGGGGCGGGGGGCGCGCCGCTTTCGATCCGGTCGGCGCCGCCGCGCTGCGGGTCCTTGACGATCGCCCGGAAGACCGGGGCCAGCACCACGCCCAGCAGGCCCACGACGATGAAGGCGGTGCGCCAGCCGTAGGTGGCGGCCAGCAGGCCGCCGACCAGGGTGCCCAGGCCCGAGCCCAGCGGGATGCCGAAGGCGTAGGCGGCCAGCGCACGGGCCCGCTGGCTCTTGGGGAAGTAGTCGGCGATCAGCGAATAGGCCGGGGCCACGCCGCCGGCCTCGCCGACGCCCACGCCCATGCGCGAGAAGAACAGTTGCCAGAACCCGCCGGCGAAGCCGCACAGGGCGGTGAAGCCGCTCCACACGGTCAAGGCGGCGGTCATGATCCACACGCGGCTGAAGCGGTCGGCCAGCCAGGCGATGGGGATGGCCAGGGTGGTGTAGAGCAGGGCGAAGGCCAGGCCCCCCATCAGGCCGAACTGGCCGTCGGTGAGGCCGAACTCGTCCTTGATCGGCTTGGCCAGGATCCCGAGGATCTGCCGGTCGAGGAAGTTCAGCGTGTAGACGAGGATCAGCGTGGCCAGCACCACGTAGCGATAGCTCGGGGCCGGCGCGGCCTCGTCAGGTTTGCGACCGTCGTCCATCGCCATGCCCCCAGGGAATCAAACTCGGCTTTGTTTAGCCCGGATAAGAAAAGGGCGACGGCCTGTTGCAGCAAGCCGTCGCCCGAGGCGTTCGCCTAGAACTTCACTTCGAACGACGCCGTCACCGTGCGCGGCGGGCCGTAGAAGGCGCTGACGGAGTTGCCGTAGAACACGGCCGCCGACTGCGGGAAGTTGTAGCCGCCGATGCGATAGCGCTCGTCGCCCAGGTTCTTGCCGGTCAGGGCGGCCTTGTAGCGGCCCTGCGCCGAGGTCCAGATCAGGCTGGCGTCATAGAGCCAGTAGGCCCCCTGATCGAGCGCCGAGGGGATCTCGAACATGTGGTAGGACGAGCGGTACGAGGCCGTCGGGGTGAAGGTGATCGAGCCGTTGTCGCCCAGGTCGTGGCTGAAGTTCAGGCCGAAATTGCCCGTCCACTTGGGGGTGTTCTGGAACACCCGCGAGTCGGAGAAGTCGCGCACCACCGGCGGCGTCGAGGTCAGGTCCAGCGCGCGGTACTCGTCGAACTCGGCCTTGATGTAGCCCAGCGAGACGTTGGCGCTGACCCAGTGAGCCAGCTTGGCGACGCCCTCGACCTCGAAGCCCGACATGTGGGCGCGGCCGACGTTCAGCACCTGGCTGGCGATCGAGGCGCCGACCGGGGTCTGCTGGGTGACCTGCATGTCCTTGTACTTGGAGTAGAACACCGCGGTGTTCAGGCTCAGGCGACGGTCGAAGAAGTAGCCCTTCAGGCCGCCTTCGAACGAGTCGACGGTCTCGGGCTCGTAGCCCTCGGCCGAGTTGGGCGTCAGGATCTGGTCGGAGCGCATGTCGAAGCCGCCCGACTTGAAGCCCTGGCTGTAGGAGACATAGGCGTTCAGGTCGTCGCTGATCTCGTACTTGGCGCTGAGGCGCGGGGTGAACTTCGAGAAGGTCTTCTTGTTGGTGAAGCTCGAGCGCAGCAGGCCCGGAACCGCGGCGTTGTTGCCGAACAGCGGGCTGCGGATGCCGGTGAAGTTCTGGCGATAGACCCGGCCGTACTTCTCGTCGCGGGTCAGGCGGCCGCCGACCGAGACCGACAGGCGCTCGGTCAGGTCGTAGCTGACGTCGGCGAAGGCCGAATAGCTTTCGGTGTCGACGTTGCCGGCGGTCGCGATGGTCGTGTTGATCTGGCTGACCACGGTGTCGAAGGCGCCGGCGGCGGTGGCGTTCATGTAGTAGACGCCGGCCACGCCCTGCCAGCGGTCGCCGGTGAACAGCGCCTGGAATTCCTGGCTGAACTGGTGGTCGTTGTAGCGGCCCGGGATGTCGAGATAGGCGCCCGGCAGTTCGTCGAAGTCGATCGTGCCCTCGGTGCTGCCCGAGCGGTAGGCGGTGATCGACTTGACGGTGATCAGGTCGTTGATCGTCCACTGGCCCAGCAGCGACACGCCGCTGTTCTTGACGAGGTTGCTGTCGCCCGAGCCGGCGCGGGTGTCGTAGACGTCGGGCAGCACCTCGCCGCCGGCGATCGGCTGGCCCAGGATGTTCAGCGCGCGCACTTCGCGGTGGCCGTGGCGCGGGTTGGACTCGTCGCGCGTGGTGTCGGCCGACAGCCGGAAGAACAGGGCGTCGCTCGGGGTGTACTCGACGCTGACGCGGCCGGTGGCGACGTCCTTGTCGTAGTGCTCGGCGCCGGTGTTGAGGTTCTTGCCGTAGCCGTCGTGGTCGAACTTGGCGGCGGCGAAGCTGACCGCCAGCTTGTCGTTGATCGGCGCCTTCACCGAGATCAGGCCGTCGCGCTCGTTGTAGTTGCCGACCGTGCCCTTGATCCGGACCTCGGGATCGGGACCGATCTTGCGGGTCACGTACTTCACCGCGCCGCCGATGGTGTTGCGGCCGTACAGCGTGCCCTGCGGGCCGCGCAGCACTTCGATGCGCTCGATGTCGAACACGTCGAGCACCGCGCCCTGCGGACGGGCGATGTATACGTCGTCGACATAGAGGCCCACGCCGGGCTCGAAGCCCCACAGCGGGTCCTGCTGGCCGACGCCGCGGATGAACGAGATCAGGGTCGAGTTCGAGCCGCGAGCCACCTGCAGGGTCAGGTTCGGGGTCGACTGCTGCAGGCTGGTGATGTCGGAGGCGCCGATCCGCTCCAGCGCGCCGGCGCTGTAGGCCGAGACGGCCACGGGCACGTCCTTCAGCGTTTCTTCGCGGCGGCGGGCGGTGACGACGACTTCCTCGACGCCGACGCCCGTTTCGCTGGTCGTGGTCGCCTGTTCCTGTGCAACCGCGAGATTGCTCGCAGCGCCCCACGCCGCGCCAGCCAGCAGCGCAGCCTTCCACATCGTTTTCATGGACAGCCCCTCTTACCTAGATGCGTTTCGTCCCTCACGCCGGCCGGACCGTCTTTGGCGGTCTCGTTTCCAGCGTTTCCCGCACGATTTCACCGTCGCGAGAATTCGACTTCACTGTCACCTAGGTTGAGGGATTGCGCCAGCCTTTTTTCACCAGGTGGTGAAAAGTGTGATCGGTGTACGGATCAGGCCTTGTTCTGCTTGGCGATCACGGCCTCGAAGCCGGCCGCGCAATAGGCGAACAGGCGGGCGCGGACGGCCTCAAGGTCGCTGGAATGGCAGAGGCCTTCGGACAGCGAGTCGATGCGGCCGGTCTCCGACAGGGCCAGCATCATCGAGCCGGTCAGGAACTGGTAGCACCAGTAGAGGTCGCGATACTCGGCGTCGGGACGAACGATCTTCAGCGTGTCGACCAGCTGGTGGACGACGGGGTCGAAGAACCGGGCCATGGTCTCGCCGCCCCAGGCCGGGGTGTTGTTCACCTGGGCGACCAGGGCGAAGTAGCTCTTCCAGCCGCCGCCGCCCTCCTGCGAGATGCGCAGCAGCGGATCGATGAAGGCGGTGATCACCCCTTCCGCCGTCATGCGCTCGCCGAAGGTCTCCACATAGGCGTTCATCGAGACGCTGCGGGCCTGGTTGAGGATCTCGGCCCGGCGCAGGAACACCGCGTCGAACAGCTCGCGCTTGGCGCCGAAGTAGTAGTGGATCAGGGCCGTGTCGACGCCGGCCTCCGACGCCACCTGGCGGGTGGTCACCCCGTGGAAGCCGTGCCGCGCGAACAGGCCCTCGGCGGAGTCGAGAATGGTCTCCTTGAGGTCCAGGCCCGTGGCCTTGGAAGGGCGGCCCCGCCCGCCGGAACGGGCGCGGGTCTTGGCGGCGGTCATGTCGAGCGGGCCCCTCCCGAACTATCGTTGTTCCTCGGATAGGCCCGTGCGCGGCGCCCTGGCAAGAGCGGGGCCGTTCGGGCCGGGCCTCACTGCAGGCTCAGGGCCTGGGCGTTCTCGCCCGGCGCGACGGTGAAGGCGGCGGCCTCGAAGGACGGCGGGCCCATCATGCCCTTGGCGTCGTTGGAAAAGCCGTAGGGCTCGACGGGGATGCCGAAGCCGTTGGTTCCCAGGCGGCCGTCGCCGTCGACGTCGTGGAACACGCGGACGGCGTAGGTCCCCGCCGGCAGGTCCAGGCGCACGCTCGGCGTGGGTTCGGCGGCCGGAACGTTCACCGACGCGACCGCCGCACCGCCCTTCCAGGCCTGGGCGTTGTCGTAGACGGCCACGTGCAGCGCGCCTGTATGGGCCTTCAGCGTGGGAAAGGTCAGGGTCAGGCCGGCCTCGTTCCGGGGCGCGGCGGCGGCGGGCGGAGCGGCGACGAGGGGAATGTCCTGGCAGAGGCCGGCGGCCGGAACGGCCATCAGGGCGGCGGCGAGGAAGACGGCGAGACGCATGAAGAGGGTCCTTGAAGGGCGCGAAGGCAACAGACTGTGAAACGACAACGCGCTCAACCGAAGAACACGCGCCACAGCAGGCGGCCGGGCAGGAAGGTGAAGCCGCCGGCGACGATCAGTCCGCCCAAGAACAGGCCGGTCATGAAGCGCCGGTGCAGGTGGACGTTGTGGCGGCGGGCGGCGTAGACGGCCATCGGCAGGGCGATGATCGTCCAGCCCGACAGCAGGTGAATCCAGCTCATCGCGCCGTGGTTCATCTCGCGGATGAACAGCGAGCTGACCGCCGTCGTGGCCATGGCCGCCACCCAGGTCCAGCCGAGGGTGCGGTGCAGGGCCGTGCCCTTCACGCCGATCATCAGCACCGTGCCGATGGCCAGCGCGGTCAGGGCGGCGGCGATGTGGATCTGGATCTTCAGCGGCGCGGCCGCCACCAGCGACAGGTCCGGCAGGTGCGGGGCGCTCTTCAGCATCAGGATCGGCGCGGCGGCGATCGCGGTGGCGACGAGCACGCCGGCCAGGCCCCGGCGGCGAAAGCGGCGGGCGGCGGCGTCGTGCATTGACAGGTCGGGCTGGGACATCTTGATCTCCGTGCGGCGTCGGGGTGCGTCGCCGCCGACGAACCGATAGGAGCCGCCCGGGCCGTGTCTCAATCGCCGTTACGTGAGCAGCCGGCTTCGCTTCGCCAGTCGCCGCCGCCCGCCGTTCACGCTTCGCGAATGGCGACCCTGGCGGCGCGTCACGGACGCGGCGTCCTGGTGGCGGGGATCGCGGGCCTGTTCCTGGCCTTCGTCGGCGCGTTCGGCACGGGCGATGCGCCGCTGTGGATGCGGCTCGTCTACTGGCTGGTGCTGTGCTGGTCGGGCGCGGCGGCCGGCGCGGTGGTCGGCGGGATCGTGCAGAACAGCGGCCTGACCGAGCGGCGGCCGTTCGTCGGCGGGGCGGTCATCACCCTGGGCGTGGCGCTGCCCGGCACGCTGTACGTCTGGGCGGTGTCGAGCCTGATGTTCGGCGGCCTGCCGCGCCTGGAGACCCTGGGGCGCTTCTTCCTGCCGGTGCTGGTGATCACCGCGGCGATTACGGCGCTGAACTTCCTGGCCGCCCGTCGGCCGATCGAGACCCATGCCGGCGCGCCCGAGGCGGCGCCGCCGCGCTTTCTGGAGCGCCTGCCGCCCAGGCTGCGCGGCGCGACCCTCTACGCCGTCGAGGCCCAGGACCACTATCTGCGCCTGCATACCTCCAAGGGCGAGGACCTGATCCTGATGCGCCTGTCCGACGCCGTCTCCGAACTGGAGGGCATCGAGGGCGCCCAGACCCACCGCTCCTGGTGGGTGGCCCGCGCGGCGGTGGCGGACGCCAGGCGCGGCGACGGCCGGGCCGTGCTGACCCTGGCCAACGGCGCCGAGGCTCCCGTCAGCCGCGCCTACGCCAAGGCCCTGCGCGAGGCGGGCTGGTTCTAGGGGGCGCGTCCCCGCCGCTTGGAGATACGGAGGGGCGCGGAGCGCAACGAAAAAGGGCGGCCCTTGCGAGCCGCCCTTTCCGTTACTGGCTGAACCGTCCGGCTCAGAACTCCTCCCACTCGTCGACCTTGGTCGCCAGGGCGGCCGAGCCGCCGGGGCGGCCTGGGCGGACGAAGGTCTGGGCGCGGGCCTGGGCGGCGTGCACCGGGTTGGCGCGCGGGGCGGCCGGGACCGGGGCCGAGGCGCGGGCGGCGCCGTCGCCGCCGACCTTGAAGCGGCCGACCAGAGCGGCCAGCTCGCCCGTCTCGCCCTTCAGCGAGTGGGTGGCGGCGGTGGCTTCTTCCACCATGGCGGCGTTCTGCTGGACGACCTGGTCCATCTGGTTCACGGCGGTGTTGACCTGATGCAGGCCGGTCGACTGCTCGGTGGCCGAGGCGGCGATCTCGGTGACCAGGGCGTCGATGGTGGCGACCTGCTCGACGATGCGTTGCAGGGCCTCGCCGGTCTGGCCGACCAGCGACACGCCCGAACCGACCTGCTGGGTCGAGGTCGAGATCAGGGTCTTGATCTCCTTGGCCGCTTCGGCCGAGCGCTGGGCGAGAGCCCGCACTTCCTGCGCCACGACCGCGAAGCCCTTGCCGGCGTCGCCAGCGCGAGCCGCCTCGACCCCGGCGTTCAGGGCCAGAAGGTTGGTCTGGAAGGCGATCTCGTCGATCACGCCGATGATGTTGCCGATCTGGCCCGAGGACTGCTCGATGCCGGCCATGGCGCTGACGGCCTGGCTGACGATGGCGCCCGAACGTTCGGCGTCGGCGCGGGCGGCGGCGACCACGCTGGAGGCCTCCTTGGCGCCGGCGGCGGTCTTGCGAACGGTGGCGGTGATCTCGTCGAGGGCGGCGGCGGTCTCTTCCAGGCTGGCGGCCTGCTGTTCGGTGCGGCGCGACAGGTCGTCGGAAGCCTGGGCGATCTCTTCCGAACCGGCGCGGATGCCGCCGGTGGCGCCGTTGATGCCGCGCAGGGCGTCCTGCAGGCGGCCGGCGGCGGCGTTGAAGTCGGTCTTCAGCTGTTGGGCCTTGGGGGCGAACTCGGCGTCGATGCGGTAGGTCAGGTCGCCGTCGGCCAGCGAGCCGAGCGCTTCGGCCAGGGCGTGGATGGCGATACGGTCGACCTCGGCCTCGGCGGCCTTTTCGGCTTCACGCTCGGTCCGTTCGCGCTCGGTGCGGGCGGCGGCGGCGGCGGCTTCCTCTTCCAGGCGCAGCTTGTGGATGGCGGCGTCCTTGAAGGTGGCGACGGCGCCGGCCATCTCGCCGATCTCGTCCTTGCGGCCCGAGGCCGGCACGGCGACGCTGTTGTCGCCCGAGGCCAGGCGGCGCATGGCGGTGGTCATGGCCGCGACCGGGGCGGCGATGCCGCCGGTCAGCATCAGGCCTCCGCCGACGGCGACGGCCAGGGTGACGGCGATGCCGAGAGCCAGGACCAGCGTGCTGCGCAGCGAGGCGGCGGCCTGGGCGGCGGTCTCGGCGGCGACGACGGCCTCGGCGTCGGTGGTGATGGCTTCGATGGCGTTCTCGACCGGCTCGACGGCCTTGTCGGCGACGCCGTCGTGCTTGACCAGGTCGATGGCCTGGGCGCGGGTGGCCGGATCGGCGCCCAGCTTCTCGGCCGGCTCGATGGCCTGGGCGCGGTAGGCGGCGTAGGCCGCGTCGACGGCGGCGATGCGGGCGAGGTCGGCCTCGTCCTTGCCGGCCAGCTTGCGCAGCTCGTCGAGGGCGGCCACGAACTTCGGCTTGTGGGCGTTCTCCAGGCGGTCGACGTAGTAGGCGTCGCCCGACAGCAGGAAGCCGCGCAGCGAGTTCTCCTGGCGGGTCAGGCGGAAGGCGGCCGTGTCGGCGGCGCGCAGGCTGGCGTGCGCCACGGCCGTGCGCTGCACCGAGCCCTTGTAGGCCTGCTGGTTGATGAACAGCGTAACGCCCATGGCCATGATGGCGGCCAGCATCACGCCGAACACGACCATCAGCTTCTGGGGAATCTTCAAGTCACCAAAACGCACGACCCGCCTCCGGATATCTGCCCCGACGATATGCGCGACCGCACACGTCCTCGCTGCAAGCTCTGGCGAGATCGCGGTTTCCACGGGATTAACCGTACCGTGGCGGAATGTCGCACCCGACGACCGCCGTTACATGCCGTCGGTCGGTGACGGAGCGCTCCCAACTTCCCAGGGTTGCGCTGCGTAAGGGGTTACCGCAGATGGCGGCAAGCCCGCTCCACCTGAGGCGGAGCGGGGTGCGACAAAAATTCAGCCCGAAAATATTTCGCTCTGAGGCGGATCTGGCGGTGTCGGACCGGCGAGCGCGGCTCGGCTCTAGTGCGCCTCGTCCCAGTTGAGCGCGGCGCGGGCCTCGACCGTCAGGGGGATCGAAAGCGCCACGGCGGGCTCGGCGGCGCCCTCCATGACGCGGCGGGCCACGGCGCAGACGGCCTCGGCTTCGTGCTCGGGGGCCTCGAACACCAGTTCGTCGTGCACCTGCAGCAGCATGCGCGCCGACAGGCCCGCATCCTCCAGCGCGCCGGGCATGCGCACCATGGCCCGGCGCATGACATCGGCCGCCGCGCCCTGGATCGGGGCGTTGATGGCGGCGCGTTCGGAGAACTGACGCTGGCCCACTGACTTGGCGTGGATGTCGGGGATGTTGATCTTGCGGCCGAAGATCGTGGTGACGTAGCCGTGCTCGCGCACGAAGGCCTTGGTGGCGTCCATATAGGCCTGGATGCCGGGGAAGCGCTCGAAATAGGTCTTGATGTAGGCCCCGGCCTCGCCCTGGCCGATGCCCAACTGGTTGGCCAGGCCAAAGGCGCTGATGCCATAGACGATGCCGAAGTTGATGGCCTTGGCCCGGCGGCGGATCAGCGGGTCCATGCCCTCGATCGGGGTGTCGAACATCTCCGAGGCCGTCATGGCGTGGATGTCGAGCCCGTCGCGGAAGGCCTGCTGCAGTTGCGGGATCTGGCCGATATGGGCCAGCAGGCGCAGCTCGATCTGGCTGTAGTCGGCGCTGATCAGCACCTTGCCCGGCTCGGCCACGAACGCCTTGCGGATCTTGCGGCCTTCCTCGGTGCGCACCGGGATGTTCTGCAGGTTGGGATCCGACGACGACAGGCGGCCCGTCGTCGTGGCGGCCAGGGCGTAGGAGGTGTGCACCCGGCCCGTGCGCTCGCTGATCGCGGCGATCAGGTTCTCGGTATAGGTGCCTTTCAGCTTGGAAAGCTGACGCCAGTCGAGCAGCACGCGCGGCAGCTCGTGTTCGCCCGCCAGGCTTTCCAGCACGTCGCTGTCGGTCGACCACTGGCCGGTGGCGGTCTTCTTGCCGCCCTTCATGTTCAGCTCGCCGAACAGCACGTCGCCGATCTGTTTGGGGCTGCCCAGGTTGAACGGGCGGCCGGCCAGCTTCTGCGCCTGCTCCTCGAACTCGGCCATGCGCAGCGAGAACTCGTTCGACAGCCGGCGCAGGGTCTCGGGATCGACGCGGACGCCGTCGTTCTCCATCGTCGCCAGCACGGTCGGCAGCGGGCGCTCGAGGGTCTCGTAGACGGTCAGCAGGCCCTCGGCCGCCAGGCGCGGGCGCAGCACGTTGTAGAGTCGCAGGGTGACGTCGGCGTCTTCGGCGGCGTAGGCCGTGGCCTTGTCCAGGGCCACGTGCTTGAAGCTGATCTGGCTCTTGCCCGTGCCGGCCACTTCCTTGAACGGGATGGGCTTATGGCCCAGCCACAGCTCCGACAGTTCGTCCATGCCGTGGCCGTGCAGGCCCGCTTCCAGCACGTAGCTGATCAGCATGGTGTCTTCGATCGGGCCGACCTTGACGCCCCGGCGGGCCATCACGGCGACGTCGTACTTGGCGTTCTGGGCGACCTTCAGCACCGACGGGTCTTCCAGCAGCGGCTTCAGCGCGGCGATGGCCTCTTCCTCGGAGATCTGCTCCAGCTTGGCCGGGGCCTCGAAGGCCAGGCCCCCGTCTTGCGCCTTCTCCTCGTGGCCGACGGGGATGTAGCAGGCCTCGCCCGGCGCGATGGCCAGCGACACGCCGCACAGACCCGCATTGGCCGACGACAGGGCGTCGGTCTCGGTGTCGAAGGCGACCACGCCCTTGGCGCGGGCCTTGTCGATCCAGACCTGCAGCGTGGCCAGGTCGCGCACGCAGACGTAGGACGCGGTGTCGATGGCGACGGGCTCGGCCACCGGATTGGCGGCGGCGCGGGCGGCGGCCGAGACGTAGGAGACGCTGGTCACCGGCGCGGTGACGGCCTTGTCCGACGGGCGGGCGTCCAGCGTGCGCGGCGCGGCCGCGGCGTTGCCGTCGCCCACGCGCCGAGCCAGCGTGCGGAACTCCATCTCGTCGAGGAAGGCCGCCAGCACGGCCTTGTCGGGCTCGCGCACCACCAGGTCGTCCAGCGGCTCGGGCAGGGGGGTGTCGCAGTCCAGCGTGACCAGGGCCTTGGACAGGCGGATCTGGTCGGCGAAGTTGATCAGGGTCTCGCGGCGCTTGGGCTGCTTGATCTCGCCGGCGCGGGCCAGCAGCGTGTCGAGGTCGCCGTACTCGGTGATTAGCTGGGCGGCGGTCTTGATGCCGATGCCGGGGGCGCCGGGCACGTTGTCGACGCTGTCGCCGCACAGCGACTGCACATCGACCACCTGCTCGGGATAGACGCCGAACTTCTCGAACACCTCGGCCCGGCCGATGCGCACGCCCTTCATGGGATCGAACATCGAGACGCTGTCGCCCACCAGCTGCATCAGGTCCTTGTCGGACGAGACGATGACGGCCTCGCCGCCGGCGTCGCGGGCGGCGCAGGCATAGGCGGCGATCAGGTCGTCGGCCTCGTAGCCGGGCAGCTCGATGGCCGGCACGCCGAAGGCCCGGGTGGCGTCGCGCACCAGCGGGAACTGCGGGATCAGGTCTTCCGGCGGCGGCGGGCGGTGGGCCTTGTACTGGTCGTACAGCTTGTTGCGGAACGTCTTTTCCGAGTGGTCCCAGATCACCGCCAGGTGCGTGGGCGCGTCGCCCTGCATGTCGCGCATCAGCTTCCACAGCATGTTGCAGAAGCCCTGCACCGCGCCGACCGGCAGGCCGTCGCTCTTGCGGGTCAGGGGCGGCAGGGCGTGATAGGCGCGGAACAGATAGGCCGAGCCGTCCACCAGGAACAGGCGCAGGGCGGGGCCGTCCTGGGTCAGCGGACGGGTCTGGGCGGATTCGGGCGCGGCGGCGTCGGTCATGGCGGCGAACATAAGGGGATCGGGCTTGCGCCGGAACCCTCGCCAAGCACGCTATAGACGGTTGCTGACGCGCGGCGGCGGCGCGCTCCACGGCGCCGCTTTGCAACCGCTGTTCGCCCAAATGAGGCGAGATCGCCCTTAAGGCGCCCCATGCTGGACCTGTGGATGGTTTACAGGCAAAAGCACGTCCGCTCGTGAGACGGACGCAATCCTTCTGGCGAGCCCTGGGAACCTCAGGGCCCATCAGAGGCTTGGTTCCTGGTGAGTAAAAGCGCCCTCCCCGACGCGGATACTTTTTTGAACATGACCTTGAAGAAGACCATAGCCCTGGGCCTTGGCCTGGGAAGTTGCAGCCTTGTGGTCGCCGGCGTTCTGGCGACCGGGATCCTGGCCCCGCCGCCCGCGCCCGACACGCTGACCAGCGAGCCCGTCGAACTGCGCGCGCCGCTGGCGCCGGCCGAGCAGGGCGCGCCCCTGCCCAAGCAGTACGTGGTCTGAGGCTTTAGACCTCCCGTCATTCCCGCCCTTGTGGCGGGAAACCCTCTGTCAGCCGCAGGGCGGATGGGGCGACGCGTCGAGCGCGTCGTCGGCGCTTCACGTGCGAGCGGAACCAGGGCTTCCCGCCACAAGGGCGGGAATGACGGGCGGATAGGGGCGACAGAGAGCCCGGCTAAGGCTTCGACTTGGCCGGCTCGTTCTCTTCGGGCGCCGGCGCGGGTTCGGGAGCGCCCGCCAGGGTCAGGTCGAACACCGAGCCGCCGGGGCCGGTCTCCACCAGCGCAAGATCCCCGCCGTGGCCCTGGGCCAGTTCGCGGGCGATGGCCAGGCCAAGGCCCGTGCCGCCGCGACGCACCGAGCCCACGAACGGCTGGAAGAGGTTGGCCCGCGCCCGCGCCGGCACGCCGGGGCCGTCGTCCGAAAGCCGCAAATGGCTCATGCCGTCGGCGCGGCGCAGTTCCACGAACACCCGGCCCTTGCCGCTGCGGTCGGGCGCGCCCTCGATGGCCTCGCGGGCGTTGCGCAGCAGGTTGGTGAGGATGCGGTGCAGCTGGTCGGGATCGGCCTGGATCTGCTCGCGCGGGTCGATCACCGTCTCCAGGGCCACGCCCTGCGGGGTCAGGCCGGAGTCCTCGGCCGCCATCTCCAGCGCCGCGCGCAGGCCGACGGTGCGGACCACCGGCGCCGGCTCCTTGGACTTGCCATAGGCCATGACGTCGCTGGCCAGGGTGATGGCGCGGTCCAGCGCCCGTTCGAGACGGGGCAGGGCCTGGGCCACCTTGGGGTCGCCCAGCGCGGCCAGGCGGTCCGAAGCCATCTGGGCGCTGGTCAGCATGTTGCGCAGGTCGTGATTGATCTTGGCCACCGCCTCGCCCAGCGCGGCCAGGCGGGCCTTGGCCTGCAGGGCGGTGCGCAGGTCGGTCTGCATGGCGTCGAGCTCGGCCTCGGCGCGGCCGATTTCGTCGCGGCGGCGCGACACCACCACCCGGGCCTCGGGATCCTCGGGATCGGCGCGGAAGCGCTCCATGGCCTTGGTGATGCGCTGCATGGGCCGCACCAGCAGGAAGTTCAGCGACAGGTAGATCAGACCCCCGGCCAGGCCGGCGGCGAACAGGGTCACGCCCGCCAGCCGCCAGAAGTTGGAGATCAGGTGGGCCTTCAGCGGGGCGTCGGGCAGCACGATCTCGACGAACTCGGCTTCCTGGCGGAAGCGCGGCTCGGCCATCACCCGCACCAGGCTGCCGGGCTTGCTCTTCAGGGTGAAGAACGGGGCGGCCAGCCACGAGCCGGGGTTCTGGCCGCGCAGGTCGACGAGGTAGGGCTGTTCGATGGCGCGCGGCTCGGTGGGCAGCACCAGGCGTCGGGCGCCGTCGACCTGCAGGGCCACGATCACGACGCCGGCCTGGTCGAGCAGGCGCTGGGAGACCTGGTCGGTGACCCGGCGCTCGGGGTCGGCGTCGGCGATGGTCGAAGCCAGTTCGGCGGCCCGCACCCGGTCGAGCAGCCATTGCTTTTCGAGGTCGGCCAGGGCCGGCGGCAGGATGAAGGCGCCGGCCAGGAACACGAACAGTGCGGTCAGCAGCAGCAGGCGCGCCGAGAGGCCGCCGGGCCACGGAAGGCGTCTTCCGGGCGGCTTGTCGGGAGCGGCGGGCGGCGTGACCGGTTCGGCCATTCGTCTGGGTTACTTCACGTCGGCGGCGGGGGCAACGCGGCGCCTGCGCGCGGCCTTCCAAAGCGGGGGCAACAGGGCCAGGACGCCCAGGCCGATGATCGGCAGGTAGATGCGCGGCGAGGCCAGGGTGGCGATGGTCACCGGATCGCCCTCGGCGAACAGATGGCCCAGGCCCGAACCGATCCCGGCATAGACGAACGAGCTGGGCGCCATGCCCAGCACCGAGGCCAGCAGGTAGGTGCGCAGCGGGATCTTCATCAGGCCCGAGGCCACGTTGACCAGCAGCAGCGGGAAGGCCGGGATCAGCCGCAGGGTCAGAAGGTAGGAGAAGGCGTCGGCCTTGAACCCCTCCTCGATGCGAGTCAGCAGCGCGCCGGGCCGGCGGCGCAGGAAGTCGCCGAAGGCCGTGCGGCAGGCCGCGTAGACCACGGTCGAGCCGCCGGTCACGCCGGTCAGGGCCAGGAACCCGCCCCACGGCCCGAACAGGAAGCCCGAGCTCAGCGACAGGATCAGCGCTCCGGGCAGCGAGATCGACACCACCAGCACATACAGCAGCACGAACAGCACCGCGCACTGCAGCGGATGATGGTGGGCGAAGGCCTGCAGGGCCTCGCCCTGGGCCTGCAGGGTCTCGAGCGACAGCTTGCCGGTCAGGCCCGAGGCCAGAGCCGCCACGAGCAGCAGCGCCAGGACCGCCAGCGGTCCGAAGCGTCGCAGCCAGGCCAGGCTCTGGTCAGGGTTCATGCGGTCCCGATCGCGTCCGAAACGCTGGCGAAGCCCTCGGCGCGCAGGCGGGCGGCCAGCTCCTTCTTGATGCGGACCACCAGGCCCGGGCCGCCATAGACCAGGGCCGAATAGAGCTGCACCGCGCAGGCGCCGGCCTTGATCTTGGCCAGGGCGTCGGCGCCGCTGGCCACCCCGCCGGCCCCGATCAGCGCCACGCGGCCCTTGGCGGCGGCGTGGAACTCGGCCAGCACGCGGGTCGAGGCGACCAGCAGCGGTGCGCCCGACAGGCCGCCGCCCTCGGCCTTCTGCACCGACTTCAGGGTGTCGGGGCGGGCGATGGTGGTGTTGGAGACGATGATGCCGTTCAGGCCGCAGGCCAGCACGGTCTCGACGATGGCCTCGACCTCGCCCTCTTCCAGGTCGGGGGCGACCTTGAGGAAGATCGGATAGTCGGCGCCGCCCTTTTTCAGCTCCGCGCGGGCCTGCGCCAGGCGACCCAGCAGTTCCTCCAGCGCCGCCTTGGTCTGCAGGGCGCGCAGGCCCGGCGTGTTGGGCGAGGAGATGTTGACCGTGAAGTAGTCCGACAGGCCCCACAGGCGGGTCAGGCCCGTGACGTAGTCGCCGATGCGGTCTTCGGCGTCCTTGTTGGCCCCGATATTGGCGCCGAACACGCCCAGGCGGTCGGCGTGGGCGTGCTTGCGAGCGGCCAGGCGCGCGGCGAAGGGCTCCAGCCCCTCGTTGTTGAAGCCCATGCGGTTGATCACCGCCTGGTCGTCGGTCAGGCGGAACAGACGTGGGCGCGGATTGCCGGCCTGGGCCAGCGGCGTGACCGTGCCGGCCTCCACGAAGCCGAAGCCGGCGGCCAGCATGGCGTCGGGAACCTCGGCGTTCTTGTCGAAGCCCGCGGCCAGGCCCACGCAGTTGGCCAGTTGCAGGCCCGCGACGCTGGTGGCCAGGATCGGATCGTCGACGCCGCCGTCGCGAGGGCCCAGGCCCCACTTCAGGCCGCGGATCGCCCAGCCGTGGGCGTCCTCGGGATCCAGCGCGTGCAGGGCGCGGGCGGCGATGTCGTGCAGGCTCATCAGGCGAGACCCAGTTGGGGAACGCCGTCGGCGTCGAGGGAGAGCGGCTTTTCCGAAACCGCTTCGGACGGATCGAGGCTGCGGAACAGGTGCGGGAACAGGGCCCCGCCGCGCGAGGCCTCCCACTTCAGCTCGGGGCCGAGCGCGTCGGCGTCGAAGCCGACCAGCAGCAGGTCTTCCTGGCCCTTGAAATAGAGCGCGGCGGTCTGCTGGGCCTGGTCGGCGCCGGAAAGGTGGATGTAACCGTCGGCGTGGTCGATGGGGGCGCCGGTAAAGCGGCCGGCCGCCTTGGCCTCGTCCCACAGCGTCTTCGGAAGGATCTTGTAGACCAGGGTCATTCGCCGCCGTGCCCGCCGTGTTCGGATGCGTAGAAGACGCGCGCCAGCCGCGGGGCGCCGGACGCGTCGATGTCGAAGACCGCCGCCGTGGCGGTGGGGAAGCGGCCGCGCAGCTTGGTCATTTCGCCGGCGTCGGCGGGCGCTCCCATGGCCAGGCGCAGCGACAGGTCGTGCAGGCCCGGATTGTGGCCCACCACCATCACCGTGCCGGCCGGGGCGTCGGCCTCGCGCACGGCGGCCAGCACCTCCTGGGCCTCGGCGTGGTAGAGATTGCGCAGCACCTGCGCGGTCGCGCCCGGAAAGGCGCCGGCGGCGGCCTCCCAGGTCTCGCGGGTGCGGCGGGCGGCCGAGACCAGGACGAGGTCGGGCGCAAGGCCTTCGGCGGCCAGCGCCGAGGCGATCAGCGCCACGTCCTGGCGGCCGCGCTCGGCGAGCGCGCGCTCGAAGTCGCCGCCCTGGGCG
Source organism: Caulobacter sp. 602-2 (assembly GCF_011043625.1). GTDB lineage: Bacteria > Pseudomonadota > Alphaproteobacteria > Caulobacterales > Caulobacteraceae > Caulobacter. The sequence goes on along the minus strand of NZ_JAAKGT010000016.1, from coordinate 57,047 downwards.
GCGTGCCGCTCGGCCTTGCCGTGGCGCATCAGGATCAGACGGTCCATGGCGCACTCCATAAAGCGGTTTTAAAGCTGGGCAAATGGCGAGAAACGCCGTGGCGACGATCTCCTCTTAAGGGGCGCGGGGCCGGGCGCAAAGCGCATGGTTGACACCTTCGTCGACAGGCGGTCCAAGGCGACATGGCCGACCTTGATCTGGACGTTTCCGCGCCGCTCGGCGGCGGTGTCTGGCGCTTCCCCGCCGACCGGCCGCTGGTGCTGGATTCCGGCGCGAAGATCAGCGGTCTGGAGGTGGCCTACCAGACCTACGGCTCGCTGAACGAGGACGGGACCAACGCCGTCCTGATCTGCCACGCGCTGACCGGCGACCAGTATGTGGCCTCGACCCATCCGGCCACCGGCAAGCCCGGCTGGTGGACGCGCCTTGTCGGTCACGGCAAGCCGATCGATCCGGCCCGGCACTTCATCATCTGCTCCAACGTCATCGGCGGCTGCATGGGCTCGACGGGGCCGGCCTCGGTCAATCCGGCCACCGGGCAGGCCTGGGGCCTGTCGTTCCCGATCATCACCATCGCCGACATGGTGCGGGCCCAGGCCATGCTGATCGACGCCCTGGGGGTCGACACCCTGCTGGCGGTGGTCGGCGGCTCGATGGGCGGCATGCAGGTGCAGCAGTGGGCGGTCGACTACCCCCAGCGGGTGTTCAGCGCCGTCGTCGTGGCCTCGACCTCGCGCCACTCGGCCCAGAACATCGCCTTCCACGAGGTGGGTCGCCAGGCGATCATGGCCGATCCGGAGTGGCGCGGCGGGGCCTACGCGGCCCAGGGCGCGCGCCCGGAGAAGGGCCTGGCCGTGGCCCGCATGGCCGCCCACATCACCTATGTTTCCGAGCCGGCCCTGCAGCGCAAGTTCGGGCGCGAACTGCAGCGCGACGGCCTGTCCTGGGGCTTCGACGCCGACTTCCAGGTCGAGAGCTATCTGCGCCACCAGGGGGCGGCCTTCGTCGACCGGTTCGACGCCAACTCCTATCTCTACATCACCCGGGCCATGGACTATTTCGACCTGGCCGCGCCGCATGGCGGAGTGCTGGCCAACGCCTTCAAGGCCGCGCGCGACGTGCGGTTCTGTGTGCTGAGCTTCACCAGCGACTGGCTTTATCCGACCGCCGAGAGCCGCCACATCGTCCGCGCCCTGACCGCCGCCGGCTGCCGGGCGGCCTTCGCCGAGATCGACAGCGACAAGGGCCACGACGCCTTCCTGCTGGACGAGCCGGTCATGGACGCGGCCCTGACGGGGTTCATGGCGTCGGTGGAGCGCGAGAGGGGGATCGGGCGATGAGGACGTTTTTCAAGATGCTCCCCCTGAAGGGGGAGCTGTCGGCGAAGCCGACTGAGGGGGAAGTCGTTGCTGGGCCGGCAGGCGCAGCGGCGGCTGAAAACGTCCCCCCTCCGGCCCTCCGGGCCACCTCCCCCAGAGGGGGAGGATCGCGATGACCCTCATCCGTGAGGACTTCCGCGAGATCCTGCGCCTGGTGCGTCCCGGCGCGCGGGTGCTCGACGTGGGCTGCGGCGAGGGCGCGCTGCTGGAGCTGCTGACCCGGGAGAAGGAGGTCGACGGCCGGGGGCTGGAGATCAGCGCCCACGGCGTGGCCGCCTGCATGGCGCGGGGGCTGTCGGTGGTGCAGGGCGACGCCGACCAGGACCTCGACCACTTCCCCGACAAGACCTTCGACTACGCGGTGCTGTCGCAGACCCTGCAGGCCACCCGCAATCCGCGCCATGTGCTGGACGAGCTCTTGCGCATCGCCGACCGCGCCATCGTCTCGTTTCCCAATTTCGGTCACTGGCGGGTGCGCTGGTCGCTGATCAGCCGGGGGCGGATGCCCGAAACCAAGGCCCTGCCCATGCCCTGGTGGTCGACGCCCAACATCCACCTGTGCACCCTGGCCGACTTCATGGCCCTGACGCAGGACCTGGACGTGCGGGTGGATTCCAGCGCCGCCTTCGCCGGAACCGGCCCGGCCCGCCCGATCGACCCCACCAGGGCGCTGGAGAACTGGCGCTCGGAGACCTGTCTTTTCCTGCTCAGCCGCGGGGCGCCCGCAGAGCGTGTGGAACCCAGCGCCGTTTCAGGCGATCTTCTGATCCCATGAAGCTGCGGCTGATGACCTACAACGTCCACCGTTGCGTGGGCGGCGACCGCAGGCTCGACGTGGAACGCGTGGCCGAGGTGATCTCGGCCCACGAGCCCGACGTCGTGGCCTTGCAGGAACTCGACGTCGGCCGGCTGCGCACCGGCCATGTCGACCAGGCCCATCGCTTGGCCGAACTCCTGAAGATGGGCTTCCACTTCCACCCGGCCATGACGGTGGAGGAAGAGCTCTATGGCGACGCCATCCTCACCCATCTGCCCGAGAAGCTGATCAAGTCGGGCCCGCTGCCGTTCTACCGCGCCGTGCCGGGGCTGGAGCCGCGCGGGGCGCTGTGGATCGAGGTGATGGTGGGCGGCACGCCGGTGCAGATCATCAACACCCACCTTGGCCTGATCCCGCAGGAGCAGAAGCGCCAGGCCGCCGCCCTGGTCGGCGAGGGCTGGATGTCGTCCGACCGCTGGAAGGCGCCCGGCGTGCTGCTGGGCGACTTCAACGCCACGCCCTATTCGGCCACCTACCGCCTGCTGAAAGCCGCCGCCCGCGATGCTCAGAGCGTCTCGGCCGGCTGGGGCAAGGCCCCGACCGCGACCTTCCCCTCGACCTTCCCGTTCATGCGCATCGACCACGTGTTCCTGACCAAGGGCCTGCGCACGGTGAACGTGTTCTCCCCCTACGACGCCCTGGCCAGGGTGGCGTCGGACCACCTGCCGCTAGTGGTCGACCTGGAGATCGAGGGGGAGTGAGGCGCAGGCCCCGTGCTCAGCGTCCGGGGTCGTAGAGCGAGGTGATCAGGAGCCGCGTGAGATTGGTGGCGAACACGTTGCTGTGCAGGTCGTTGATGCTGTAGTGCGACCCGGCGCTGGCGATCGCCGTGTGGTCGGTATCGACCACCCAGAGGGCGCCGGCGTTCAGCGCTTTGCGCTGGAAGCGCATGTCGTACATGCGACTTTTGAGGCTGTAGCTCACGCCGTCCCATCGGCTGTAATAGATCGGCGCGTGCGCGGGCTCGGTCGACGACCAGTTCACGGGCCCCTGATTGATGAGCGGGGCGTCAACGTCCTCGGCGTAGCTCACGAAGGTGAGTTCGTGGGTCTTCTGGGCGTCATCGAAGCCGATGGCGACCCGGCGAAGCCGGCTCGACGGGTCGCAGAAATCCCCATCCTTCATCAGCAGCGTGCCGATGCGGTAGTAGATCCGGCGAGCCCTGTCGGCGCGGCTGGTGACGTTGATCCAGCGCGGGGGCGTGACGGGAACCTTGCTGGCGTTGGCCTGGAGGGCCTTTTCGTAGCAGTCAGATCCCACCGCCGCGTTGAACGTCACGATCAGGCTGTTCTTGCCCAAAGGCGTGGTGTCGCCGGCTTCGAGGCGATCGCGGTAGAGGCGCGTGATGATCCTGCCGCCGAAGGAAAGGCCCGACAGCATCATCCTGTCTTCGGGATAGGCGGGGTCGTTGAGCGTCTTTGAAAGCTCGTCCAGGGCGGCGTGCAGGGAGGGGCGGCCCTCGCCGTCGTAGCCGCGCTGGACGCCGATGGCGTTTGCCGTGCGGCCCCGGCTCAGGAACGACGCGGGCGCCGACAGCCCGATCGGGTCGCGATAGTCGCGACCTCGCCAGCCGACCCAGACGCCGATGACCAGCGGCTTGCGAGCGATCAGCTTGGAGTCGTGCAGGCGTTGGACCGTATCGGTCACGCGCCCCATCTGGGCGTAGAACAGGTTCACCTGTCCCGACTGCGCCTGGCAGTCCTTCAAGGGGCGCTCGTCGGCGTTGCCGTTCCAGCCGTGCACATAGGCCGCAAGCAGCACGGGAACACCGCTCGCATGGGCCCGCTGGATACGTCGCTCGATCGCCCGCAACTGGGCCGGCACGGCGAGATAGCCGTCTTCGTTCACCTCGAGCCACGCCTGGTCGTAGGTCATCGGAAAGTAGGCCGAGCGAGCGCAGGGCTGGGTCAGCCAGCCGTCGCCCCGGACTTGAACGGTCCTGGAGCCGGTAGCCAGATCCAGTTCCTCGGGCGTGCAGTCCTTAGAGCCGCAGGCCACGGGGTGATAAGGCTTGTCCGGAACAGTGGTGCAGCCGGAAATCGAGGCCGCTACCAGAACGCCACAGGCACTAGCCGACAGTCGCATCGGTCCCTCCCTGGCAGATTTTGCAAGCTTGAGCTTACATGATCCCGGAAGGGTTGAATTGAACTAATTATGCACCTTTGAGGGTATTTTCGGCGGCGCCCTCTAAAGCTGCAGGTGTTCCGGCGGCTCCGGCGGCGGCGCCGTCAGCCTGGCCAGGTCGTGCTTGAGGCGCTTGCGGCGGCCCCAGGGGCGCCAGGCGTCGTCGGGGGCGATGGCGTCGCCCAGGCTCCAGTCTGCGACGAACTTCTTCATCCCCTTCAGCGGCATGACGCCCACCGGCTCCAGCCGGCGCGGGCCGGTCTTGCCGTCCAGGGCCTCGATGGCGGGGCCAAGGCCGCCGTGCTCGATGAAGGCCTCCAGCACGCTTTCCGTCTCGACCCCCAGGAAGTGGCCGATCAGCCGGCCCAGGAACGCGGCGATGGCCAGGCGCTGGTCCTCGTCGCGGGCCTCGAAGCCGATGTCGCACTCGGTGTCGAGGCCGATCGAGCGGTTGTTGAGGTTGGCCGAGCCCAGGCGCAGCACCCGGTCGTCGGCGACCGCCACCTTGGAATGGACGATGATCGGCGCGCCCTTGGGCGTGCGGGCGCTGAAGGCGAAGAAGCGGCCGTGGACGTCGACCTCGCGCAGGCGGTTGATGGCCGCGGTGCGGGCGCTGTCCATGGTGACCTGGTCGAAATAGCTGGGGCTGCGGGCGGGGCCCACCGTCACCACCTCGGGGCCGTCGGGTTCGGCCAGGCGCTCGGCCAGGGCTTCGACCACGATCGGCGAGGTCAGGTACTGGTTCTCGATATAGATCAGCCACTGGGCCGTGCGGATCATCTCCAGGTGCAGCAGCAGGCACTCGTTGATCTCGGCGTCGCGGCGCCAGTGCGGTTGGGTGCGGGCGATGGCCACCGGCAGGCGGCGCAGCAGCGGCGCCAGGTGTTCGGGCCAGGGCGTCGTCAGCGGGCGCTCGGGCGGATCCAGGGTCTCGCCGGTGGCCTTGCGCCAGCGCTCGGCGAAGAGTTCGGCCAGGGCGCCGGCGACCGGCCCGTCGACCAGGGCGGCGACCTCGTGGCGGGCCGGATAATGGTGGCCGGTCGGCAGGCGGCGGCGCGGATCGTTGTCGAGGTGGGCGGTGGTGTCCCAGCGGTCGACGCCGATGTCGCCGCCGCTGACCAGCGCCGTGACGCCGTCGACCACGACCACCTTCTGGTGGTGGCTGGCGCTGGCCGGCAGGGTGTTGTCCAGCCGGTACTTGACCTTGGAGCCGGCGAAGAAGGCCGCGCCCCGCTGCGGGCCGAACAACTGGGAGGCGGCGATCGGGAACGGCATGTCCCAGGCCAGCACCCGCACGTCCAACGCCGGGTTCAGCGCCGCCTGCCGCCGCAGCAGCAGGCCGATGCGGTCGGCGTGGACGGGGTCCCGGCTCCTCTTCACCCGGTCGGGGTCCAACCGCGTGAGCGGATCGAACACCCAGGCCAGGATCCAGATCGAGTGCTTGGCCGACAGCAGCAGGGCCTTCAGGGCGTCGAAGGCCTCGTCGTTGTCGATGAACAGCGCCAGGCGTTCGGCGGTCTCGACCCGCCAGCAGGTCGAGCCGGGCGTGAAGACGGTTTCGATCTCGGCCATGTCGCCCCTACGCCCGTACTGCCACTGAAACGCACGGGGCAGTGTAAGGCTCCGCTTGTGGCCGCGGCTTGTCCCAAATCATCCCGCCGCGCGTCGCGGCGGATCAGCCGGCGATGGCGGCCGCGTCGCGCTCGCCCGTACGGATGCGCAGGGCCTGTTCCAGGTCGAGGACGAAGACCTTGCCGTCGCCGATCTTGCCGGTGTTGGCGGTGCGCTGCAGGGCCTCGATGACCGCGTCGGCCACGTCGGTGGGCACGGCGATCTCCAGCTTCACCTTCGGCAGCAGCTTCACCTCGTACTCGGCGCCGCGATAGACCTCGGTCTTGCCCTTCTGGCGGCCGTAGCCGCGCACCTCGGTCACCGTCAGGCCCGACGCGCCCGCCTCGGTGACCGCCTCCAGCACGGCGTCCAGGCGGCTGGGCTTGATAACGGCGACGATCATCTTCATGGCGCGAATTCCCCTTTACGCGGCCGGTTTACGGCTGTGTCGGCGACTCAAGGCTAGGCCCTGGCGCCACAGCTTCCAATAGTATTCCGGTCCTTACGGTTCCCGGCGCCTTTCGAACAGGCGCCACGCCGGCCGGCGCGGGCGGCATGACCGGGGCGAACACCCGGGCGCGGGCCCGGCTGCCGCGCGGCTTGACCGCGAAGGTCTGCTTGACCGCTTCCATCAGGATCAGGCCGGCGAAGCGCGGCCAGAGGCGCGCGCCGACCTGCTCGAAGCCCTCGGCCCAGCCGACGGTGAAGCCGGCGGGCGGCGCATAGAGCGCCCGGGTCCAGCCGGCGGGCTCCAGGTCGGCCTCGCGCAGCAGGCTTTCCAGCTGACCGCGGCTGAACGGGCGGCCGTGGCCGAACGGGGTGCCCTCGGCGCGGGCCCAGACGCCGTCGCGCGAGGCCACCGCGACGATCAGGCGGCCGGACGGGGCCATCACCCGCCACAGTTCGCGCAGCACGGCCAGCGGATCGTCGGCCTCTTCCAGTGCGTGGACGGCCAGGATCCGGTCGAACATGGCGTTGGGAAAGGGCAGGGCGGTCTCTTCGACCAGGGCGGCCTGGTTACGCTCGCCCACGGGCCAGACTTCCACGCCCTGCGTCGCGGGCATGGCGGCCACCACCCGGCGGGCCTTGGCGCGGCACTCGTCGAGGAAGGGCGTGGCGTAGCCCAGGCCCAGCACGTCCAGGCCGTTGGCGTCGCCCCAGGCCTCGGCCACCTTGCGGCCGAGCATCTCCCGCGCCACCCGGCCCAGCGGGGCGGCGTAGAAGGCTCTGAGGTCGAGCACGTCGCGGCGCATTGTCTCTCCGTGGCGTCGAGGCCATCTATGTAGGCGGGCGAATCCTCCGCGTCACGCCCGCCGACCCAGTCCGTGACCGAGGCCGATCGCATGCCGCTGCAAATCCACCAGTTTCCCTGCCTCTCCGACAATTACGGCTTTCTCGTGCGCGACGTGGCGACGGGCAAGACCGCCTGCATCGACACGCCGGACGCCGAAGCCATCCTGGTGCAGCTGGAAAAGCTGGGCTGGGAGCTCGACTTCATCCTCAACACCCACTGGCACCCCGACCACGCGGGCGGCAACGAGAAGCTCTATGCCGCCACCGGCGCGACCATCATCGGTCCGCAGGAGGTGACGCGCATCGCGCCGGTGCATCACGAGGCGCGCCCGGGCGAGACCGTTCTGCTGGGCGAGACCCAGCTGGCGGTGATCGACAGCGGGGGCCACACCTTGGGCCATCTTGCCTATTACGACGCCGAAGGCGGCGTGGCCTTTGTCGGCGACACCCTGTTCGCCCTCGGCTGCGGCCGGATGTTCGAGGGCGACCCCGAGCAGATGTGGGCCTCGCTGTCGCGGCTGGCGGCCCTGCCCGACGACACGGTCGTCTACTGCGCCCACGAATACACCGCCTCCAACGCCCGCTTCGCCCTGTCGGTCGACGACGATCCGGCGCTGCGGGCGCGGGCCGACCAGGTGTTCGCCGCCCGCGAGCGCGGCGAGGCCACCGTGCCCACCACCATCGGCCTGGAGAAGGCCACCAATCCGTTCCTGCGCGCCCCGGCGCTGCGGCCGGGCCTTGCGCCCGCCCAGGCCTTCGCCGAGATCCGCGCGGCCAAGGACAGTTTCAAGGGATGAGTGCGATGAGCGTTGCGGGGATTTCGGGCGATCTGGGGGCCAAGGAGATCGTACGCCTGCTGGGCATGCAGCCCCACCCCGAGGGCGGCTGGTACGTGCGCATGTTCGAGGACGCGCCGAACGCCGAAGGCCGCCCGGCCTCGACGGCGATCTACTACCTGCTGGAGGCCGAGCAGATGTCGGCCTGGCACCGCATCGATGCGGTCGAGGTCTGGCACTGGTACGCCGGCGCCCCGATCCGCCTGACCCTGTCGCCGCCCGACGGCGTCGGCGCGACGCCCCACACCCTGGGTCCGGACCTGCGCGCCGGCTGCCGCCCGCAGGTGGTGGTGCCGGTCGGCTGGTGGCAGACGGCCGTGTCGCTGGGGGCCTGGACCCTGGTCGGCTGCACCGTCGCGCCGGGCTTCCGGTTCGAGGGCTTCGAGCTGGCGCCGGAAGACTGGCGGCCCAAGGTCTAGGGCGGAGCCCCCCCTCGGGGGAGGGGGCCTGCCTTCTCAGTAGGCGCCTTCGTCGAACAGCTTGCCGATGTCGCCGCCCCACGGACCGTGGAACTTCTCCAGCAGGCGTTCGGCGGGGGTGACGCCGCTGTCGGCGATCTCTTCCAGTTCGCCCAGATAGATCGTCTCGTCCAGGAAGCCGCCGTTCAGCTGGGCGCGGGCCTTCAGGCCCTGCTTGGCGATGGCGACGAAGTCCTTGGCGACGTCCTGCACGCTGCGGCCGGCGACCTGCGCCTTGAGGCCCAGCTTGGGCACGTCGCGGCGCAGGCCCTCGCGGTCTTCCACCGTCCAGTCCTTGGCCAGGTCCCAGGCCGCCGCCAGAGCCGCGTCGTCGTAGAACACGCCGGTCCACAGGGCCGGCAGGGCGCACAGGCGGCTCCACGGACCCGCGTCGGCGCCGCGCATTTCCAGATAGGTCTTCAGGCGCACCTCGGGGAACGCCGTGGTGGCGTGGTCGGCCCAGTCCTTGAGGCTGGCGCGCTCGCCGCCGACTTCCTCGATCTTGCCGTCGATGAAGTCACGGAACGAGCGGCCGGCCAGGTCGATGTAGCGGTCGCCGCGCTTGGCGAAGTACATCGGCACGTCCAGCATGTACTGGGCGTAGCGCTCGAAGCCGAAGCCGTCCTGGAACACGAAGTCGAGCAGGCCCGTGCGGTTGGGATCGGTGTCGGTCCAGACGTTGGCGCGGGCGGAGAGGAAGCCGTTGGGCTTGCCTTCCGTGAACGGAGAATTGGCGAACAGCGCCGTGGCGATCGGCTGCAGGGCCAGGCTCATGCGGAACTTGGCGACCATGTCGGCTTCGCTCTCGAAGTCGAGATTGGCCTGCACAGTGCAGGTGCGCAGCATCATGTCGAGGCCCAGATTGCCGACCTTGGGCATGTAGTTGCGCATGATCACGTACCGGCCCTTGGGCATGACCGGCACCTCCTCGCGCTTCCACTGCGGCGAGAAGCCGACCCCCAGGAAGCCCAGGCCCAACTCGTCGGCCACGGCCTTGACCTCGTCGAGGTGGCCGCCGGTCTCCTCGCAGATGTCGTGCATGGTCAGCAGCGGGGCGCCGGAAAGCTCGAACTGGCCGCCGGGCTCCAGGCTGACATTGGCGCCGTTGCGCTCAAGGCCGATGATCACATCGCCTTCCATCACCGGCTTCCAGCCGAAGCGCTGCAGGCCCACGAGCAGGGCGTGCACGCCCTTGTCGCCCTCGTAGGGGACCGGCGCATGGGAGCCGAGATAGAAGCCGAACTTCTCGTGCTCTGCGCCGACGCGGAAGGCCGACCTTGGCTTGCAACCCTTGGCGAAATAGGCGGTCAGGTCTTCGAGGGTCAGCGGGCGCTGATCCAGGCTGGCGGTGTCGGCCATCGCCGTCTCCCCTAAAATCGAACGCCACAGGAGGGGAGGGGCCCAATTCCCCCCGACCGCCACGAAACGCGTGGAGCGCAGTTGGGCGCTGTCTTAGCCGACCTCAAGAGGGTCCGCTACAATTAGCGTTACCGTTCGGTCTCGCCGCGACGGGGCGCGGGACGGGCGCGACAAAAATCCTTGTTCTGGGACGGGGCGAAAAACCCTAGACATGGGCCGTGGGCGAGCCTGCCGCGAGGCAGGGGCCGGGAGGGGAAGAATGAAGTTCGCAACGTTGCTCGTCGCCGCGGCCGTGGCCGCCACGCCGGCCCTGGCCCAGGAAGAGACGCCCGGGGCCCAGTACATCGCCGCCGCCCAGGAAGCCGCCAAGGCGGGAAACAAGGACGAGGCCTTTCGGCAGATGGACCTGGCGGCCAAGGCCGGCAATGTGCTGGTCGCCTATTTCCTGGCGCGCGCCTACGAGAGCGGCGGCGACGTGCCCAAGGACGACGGCCGGTCGCTGGCCTATCTGCGGCAGGCGGCCGACGGCGGCCACATGGACGCCGAGTATCGCCTGGGCCTGCGCTACCTGAACGGCCAGGGTCTGCCCGCCGATCGCGACGAGGCCGTCGACTACCTGGTCAGGGCCGATCGGCACGGCTCGATGCCCGCCTTCAACGAACTGGCCAGGATCGCCAAGGCCGAGGACCAGAAGCTGGCCTGCGCCAAGGAGGCGATCGAACGCCTGGGCTACGAGCGCGCCAAGACCACCACGGCCATGTTCGGCAAGGCCAACGAGTATGTGCGCGCGGCAGGCTCGGGCGGCGACTTTGTCGCGCTGTACGGCCCCGACGACGGCGGCATGATCGCCGCGACCCGGTATCGCGCCGTCCGGCTCAAGATCGACGGCTACAGCGTCGCGCGGCCCAAGCAGGTGTCGGGCGGCGCCTCGAGCGTGACCTTCTACGAGTACGAGGGCCGCGGCGCGCCGTCGGCGCAGGGCGCCAAGGACGGCGAGTTCGTGCGCAAGGCCTGCGGGCTCTAGGCGCGCCAATCCCCCGCCGCGGCCTGCCACAGGGTCATGGCGCTGATCGCGGCCGTGTCGGCGCGCAGGATGCGCGGGCCCAGCGACACCGGGGTGACGAAGGGCAGGGCGCGAAGGCGCTCGCGTTCTTCGGGGGCGAAGCCGCCTTCGGGGCCGATCAGGATGGCGGCGGGGCCGCCCGTGCCGGCCAGGGCCTCGATGGCGGGTTTCGCATCGCCGCCCTCGTCGCAGAACACCAGGCGCCGGCTCTCGTCCCAGCCGTCGAGGATCTTGTCGAGCTTCTCGGGATCCAGGATGGCCGGCACGTCGAGGCGGCCGGTCTGCTCGGCGGCCTCCATGGCGATGGCGTCCAGGCGGGCCAGCTTCATGTAGTCGACATTGGTGCGGCGGGTGACCGTCAGGCGCACGCGGCGGGCGCCCAGTTCGGCGGCCTTTTCGACGATGGTCTCGACGCGGCCGCGCTTGACCATGGCGACGACGAGGTCGAGGTCGGGGGGCGTGGTCTGCTCGCGGGTCTGTTCCTCGGCCTTCAGGAGGCAGCCGCGCTTGCCGGCGTCGACCAGGCTGGCGCGCCACTCGCCGTCGGTCCCGTTGAACACGAGGATCTCGTCGCCGACGCCAAGGCGCATGACCTGGACGAGATAGCGCGACTGCTCCTGGGTCGGAGCGATTCCGGCGTCCTTGGACAGCGGCTGGGGCACGAAAAGACGGATCATGCGCTCCTTCTAGCGCAGGTTTCGCTTTCGGGGGTAGGCTCGTTCCCATGAGCAAGGACCGCGACTACGACGAAGAGCTGCGCGACCTTCAGATCGCGCTGATCGCCCTGCAGAAGCACGCCATGGACAAGCAGTGGAAGCTGCTGGCGATCTTCGAGGGGCGCGACGCCGCCGGCAAGGACGGCGCCATCGCCCGCATCACCGAGCACCTGCACCGCCGCCAGACCATCGTCGCGGCCCTGCCCAAGCCAAGCGACCGCGAGGCCAGCGAGTGGTACTTCCAGCGCTATGTGGAATGGCTGCCGGCCTGCGGCGAGGCGGTGATCTTCAACCGCTCCTGGTACAACCGCGCCGGGGTCGAGCGGGTGATGGGCTTTTCCACGCCGCAGCAGCAGGAGCAGTTCCTGCGCGATGTGCCCGGCTTCGAGCGGATGCTGGTCGAGAACGGCATGCGGCTGTCGAAGTTCTGGCTCGACATCGGCAAGGACGTGCAGGCCGAGCGGCTGAAGGCCCGGCGCGACGATCCGCTGAAGGCCTTCAAGACCAGCCCGCTGGACGCCGTCGCCCAGGAGAAGTGGGACGACTACACCGCCGCCCGCGACGACATGCTGACCCGCACCCACACTGAGGCCGCGCCCTGGGTGTGCGTGCGCGCCGACCACAAGAAGGCCGCCCGGCTGAACATCATCCGCTGGCTGCTGCACGCGGCCGCGCCCAGCGGGGCGGCGGGCAAGAAGATCCTCAAGGGCGTGCCCGAGCCCGATCCGGAGGTGATCTTCCGCTTCGAGCCGGCGGCGCTGAGCGACGGGCGGCTGGCGCGGTAGGGGGCGCTTCCTTGGGGACGGCGAGAAATGTGTCATCCCGGCCGGAGGAGCGCGCCAGCGGTCCGTAGAGCCGGGACCTCCCACGCCCGCGGGTTCATCAGCTGCAGGAGATCCCGGCGCTCCGCTTCGCTGCGGCCGGGATGACAATGAAAACGATGAAGCGGAAACCGGCTCAGCCCACCGGCGCGGCGCAGAGGCCGTCCGCGCAGCCATCCGCCGCATCGGCCGATCCAGCGGACGTCGCGACCGCCCCCGACTGCACCAGGGCCTGGACGGCCGCGCCCAGGGTCAGGTCGGGCGGATGGCCGAACAGCTTGTGCACGAGGCGCCCCTGGCGGTCGAACAGCAGCAGGCTGGGCGTGCCCTGCAGGGCGTAGGCGGCCATGGTCTGCGGGATCGGGCCGCCTTTCGGGTCGGGCGCGTCGATCCCGACCGGGAACCTGATGCGGTACTCGTGCAGGAAGGCCTGCAGCGCCGCCGGGGTGTTGGCCTCGTGGTGCTCGAACACCGTGTGCAGGCCGATCACCGCCAGGTCGGACTCGGCGAAGGCTTCGCGCAGGCGCTGGGCCTGGGGCAGGGCGTTGGCCACGCAGCCGGGGCACAGCATCTGGAAGGCGTAGACCGCCACCACCCGGCCGGCCAGGGCGGGCAGGTCGAGCGGGGTCTTGCTGTTGAACCAGCGGCTGGTGGTCAGGGGCGGGGGATTGGTCGTCATCGGGGGCGTCATGGATGGCCTCGTGGCTTGTCGCCGATAGATGGGCGCCTCGCCACGCCGGCCCAGGCCGTGATTGGGACAGGCCGGCTGTGAAATCGACGACCGGAATGTCCAAGACCTCACGGTTATGATGCAATAATTGGAAAAGATAACTTTCCATCATTTCCATTTCGCGATCATTCGAGCCCCGCCATTCTCTCCTTCGACGCCGCGGCCGCCGGGCCCGCCAGGGGAGATTTCAGACCATGTTCGCCACTTCGACGATGACCGCCCGCGCCGCCCAGATCGGTGAAACCTCGCGCAGCTTCGCCCCTCGCGAGGACGTTCAGGCCAGCGCCCTGCCCAAGCGCATCGCCGACCTGCTGCGCGACGCCCAGCGCACCGCCCGCGAGGACCGCGGCCAAGCCGAGCGCCGCATCCAGGAAGCCATGGCCCTGGTCCAGCGCGAGGGCCTGCGCCTCTTGGAAGCCGCCGCGCCGGGCGAGCTGGACCGCGGGGGCCTGGCGCCCTGGCAGATGCGCCGCATCGACGCCCACCTGGCCGCCAATCTCGACGGCTCGGTGCGGGTGACGGATCTGGCGGCGATCGCCAAGCTCAGCGTCAGCCACTTCTCGCGCGCCTTCGCCGCCAGCTACGGCATGGCCCCGCGCGACCACATCCTCAACCTGCGCCTGGAACAGGCCCGCGCCATGATGCTGGACTCGGCCGAGCCGCTGGGCCGGATCGCCATCGCTTGCGGGTTCTCCGACCAGGCCCACCTGTCGAACCGCTTCCGCCGGGCCTTCGACATCAGCCCCAACGCCTGGCGCCGCCAGAACCTGCGCGGCGCGGCGCCTGCCGACATCAATGCCGCCGATCCGGCCTACGCCTGAGCCGACAGCAGGATCCGGGTGGCCGCCCCGCGCCGCCTTTTCCTAGACCTTGGCCTCCCAATCAGGAGGCAAGCATGTCGATGTTGAACAGCAAGGTCGCGATCGTCACCGGCGCGTCGTCGGGGATCGGTCGGGCCACCGCCCTGCGGCTGGCCGCCGAGGGCGCGGCGGTGGTGATCAACGCCCGGGGCGGCCACGCCCTGGAGATCGTCGCCGAGGAGATCCGTGGTCGCGGCGGACAGGTCCATGCGGTCGCCGGCGACGTCGTCGACCCCGCCACCCACGAGGCCCTGGTCGCCGCCGCCGTCGAGCGGTTCGGCGGGCTGGACATCGCCATCAACAACGCCGGCGCGGTCGGTCCCTACGCGCCGCTCGCCGACATCGCGCTGGACGACTGGAACGCCGTGCTGGCCGCCAACCTGACCTCGGCCTTTCTCGGCGCGCGTTCGCAGATTCCGGCCATGCTGGCGCGCGGCGGCGGCAGCTTGGTTTTCGTCTCGACCTTCGTGGGGACCAGCGTCGGCATTCCCGGCATGGCCGCCTACGGCGCCTCCAAGGCTGGGCTGATGGGCCTGGTGAAGGGGCTGACCGCCGACTACGCCGCGCAGGGGATCCGCGCCAACGCCCTGCTGCCGGGCGGAACCGACACGCCGATGGGCGGCGATGCGGCGCAGAAGGAATGGGCTGCGGGCCTGCATGCCCTCAAGCGCATCGCCGACCCCGACGAGATCGCCAGCGCCGCGCTGTTCCTGGCCAGCCCCATGGCCAGCTTCGTCGCCGGTTCGGCCCTCTTCGCCGACGGCGGCAACGCGGCTGTGAAGTAGGGGCCAGGAAAAAGGGGCGGCCCCGCGAGAGGCCGCCCCCGATCTTCGCTTCGAGCCTGGCGCCTAGTAGCTGGCGCGCAGGGTGAAGGCGACCGCGCGGGCGTCGCCCGGGGTGCCGACGACCAGGCCCGAATTGCCCGAGACCACGGTGATGTTCTGCAGGTACTCGGCGTCGAAGGCGTTGCGCACCGACACGAAGGCCTCCCAGCCGCTGTCCGACTGGAAGCCGGCGCGCAGGTTGACGATCTCGTAGGCCTTGATGCGGGTGTACTGCGAGTCCGAGCTGTCGGCGTAGTAGGCCGAGCGGAAGCTGGCGTCGACGCCGGCATAGGCCTCGCCGGTCAGGCGGCCGAGCCTGGTCTTGGTGCGGTACTCGGCGCCGGCCGAGCCGGCCCACTTCGACAGGCCCGGCAGCTCCTTGCCCGACAGGTCGCAGGCGGCGGTGGACGTGCCGATCTTCTCCAGCGGGCAGGGGCCGTTCTTGAAGCTGGCGTACTTGCCGTCGGTGTAGGCCAGGTTGCCGTAGAACTTGAAGCCGCCGATCGAGCGGGTCGAGGCGTCCAGCTCGACGCCGCGCACTTCCACCTTCTCGACATTGGCCAGGTAGCCGCGCAGGGCCCCGGGGCCGCTGTCGACGACGTTGGCCTGGAAGTCCTTCACGTCGGTGGCGAAGGCGGCGAGGTTGGCGGTGACCAGGTTCTCGAACCACTGGGTCTTCAGGCCGACGTCGACGGTGGTGACCTTCTCGGGACGGATCACCGCGGCCGCCAGCGAGGGCGTGCCGGCGCTGGTCAGCGGCAGGGCCGTCATGTTGATGCCGCCCGACTTGTTGCCGCTGGAGACGGTGGCGTAGGCGTTGACGTCCTTGGTCAGCTTGTAGACCACGGCGATCTGGCCCGACCACGCGCCGTCGTCGGTCTTGGCGGTGAAGTTCTGCGGCCGGGCGATGCCCAGGCGGCGGTTGAGCAGCACGGTGTCGGTGGTGACCGAGCCGCCCGTGGTGGTCTGGATGTAGGTCCCGTCCTTCTTTTCCTGGGTGTAGCGAACGCCGGGCGTGACGCTGAGGCGATCGTTGACCTTCCAGGTCAGCTGGCCGAAGGCGGCGTAGCTGGTGGTGTCGATCGTGCTGTCGTTGAACACCGTGTAGCCCTCGAGCAGCGAGGCCGGGGTGTTGGTGGCGGGCAGCAGCCAGTAGGAGGCGTCCGAGCCGTACTCGGTGACGCCGTGGGTCGTGACGTTCTGGTCGAAGTAATAAAGGCCGGCCGTCCAGTCGATCGGGCCGCCGCCGTTGTTGGACAGGCGGAACTCCTGGCTGAACTGCTTCTGGTGCGAGGGGTTGTTGGAGCGGCGGGTGACGTCCAGCGCGGTGTAGTCGCGGTCGTTGCGCGGCTCCCAGTCCCATTCGCGGTGGGCGGTGACCGAGGTCAGGGTGACCGGGCCGAAGTCGTAGTCGGCGACGGCCGACAGGCCGTTGACCCACTGGTCGGCCTGGATCGGGTCGTCGATGTCGGAGATGCGGTCGTAGGGGTTCTTGCTGGCGACCGTGTAGTTCTTGCCGGCGGCCAGGGCCGCGTACTGCTGGGCGACGGGCTTCAGGGTCGTGCCGACGGTGACATAGACCTGGGTGCAGCACTCGGGCTGCTGGACGGCGTAGTCGCCGTAGACCCTGACCGTCAGCTTGTCATTGGGCGTGAACTTCAGCTGGCCGCGATAGCCGGTGCTGGCCCGGGCGTTCTGGTAGCTGTTGCTCTTGGGATTGTAGAGGTCGCCGTCGCGCCAGGTGCCGACGAACGACAGGCGGGCGGCCAGCTTGTCGTTGATCAGGCCGCCGGCGACCGTGGCCTTGAACTGGCGGAAATTGAGGCTGCCGTAGCTGGCCTCGACGTCGGCCTCGAAGTCCTGGGTGGCGTCCAGGGTGGTGATGTTCAGCGCGCCGGCGGTGGTGTTCTTGCCGAACAGCGTGCCCTGCGGGCCGCGCAGCACCTCGATCTGGCGGATGTCGATGAAGTCGAGCGTCGCGGCGCCCGGACGCGAGTTGTAGACTTGGTCGACATAGATGCCGACGCCCTGCTCAAGGCCGTCGTTGGCCAGGCCGTAGGAGGCGCCGAGGCCGCGGATGGTCAGGGCGGTGTTGCGCGGGTTGGGCGACAGCACCTGCAGGGTCGGAACCAGCTGGGTCAGGGCGACGATGCTGTTGACGCCGGTCTGGGTCAGGGTCTCGGCCGAGGTCACCGTCAGGGCGATCGGCACCTCCTGGGCGCTTTCCTCGCGGCGGCGGGCGGTGACGAAGATCTGCCCGACCAGGCTGGCGTCGTCGTTGGCGGCGGGGTCGGCCGCCGGATCGGCCGGGGGGGCGGCGAGCGGCGCGGCGGGCGCCTCGGCCGCCAGGGCCAGGCCCGCGGTGGTGGACAGAAGCGCGCCCAGCAGGGCGGCGCGGCCGAGCCGCTTGGCCGAAAGTGCGATCATCAGAGAGCCCCCTCAATTCGAGATAACGCCATTCGGCGATTGGGCTGCGGTGATATCTACCTATTCCTATCGGTGAAATGGAGAATGGCTCCGCGACCGGCCAGTTTTTCTACGAGGCGGGATGCGGGCCTGCTCGCGGAGCGGACAGGCAAAAGGCCGCCCCGGTTTCCCGGGACGGCCCTGCGAAGTCTCTGAAAGTCGACGACCTAGTTGGCGCCGTACAGCTTCTTGACGTCGGCGCGGAAGGCCGCGCCGCTGTCGGGGCGGCTGTAGAACATGTGGCCGCCGGGATAGTTCGACAGCGTCACGCGGCCGTTGGCCGTGGCCGGCATGGCGTCGACCACCAGGCGCGAGGCGAAGAACGGGCACGACAGGTCGTTGTAGCCGTGGACGATCAGCACCTTAAGCTTCGGGTCGACCGAGACCGACTTGCGCAGGTCGGTCACCGACTCGGTGTCGGGGCCGCGGCCGCGATCCCAGGCCTGGTTCACCTCGCCCGACAGCGCGTCGTAGCGACCCTCGACCTTCCAGCCGACGGTGCGGGTGGTGAAGTCGACGATGGCGCTGGTGGTCGGCGCGATGATCGAGTCGAGGATCGGGTCGTTGATTTCCTGCTCGGGGGCGAACGGGAAGGGGTCCAGCGAGGTGACGTTGCTGTCGTAGCGGCTGCCCAGGCGGCCGGTCTGGCGGAACACCTCGCGCAGGAACGACTGGGTCTCCAGACGCCCGCCGGCGCGGCGCACATAGGTCGGGTCAAGGCCGGTCATGGCCGAGACCTTGGTGGTCAGGCGATCCAGCGCGGCCGGGTCGCTGCCCTTCATCAGGTCGACCATGTATTCGCCGCGGGTGTAGTCCTCGACCTCCTTGATGGCGGCCGGGGTCAGCTTGCCGTCGCGCTCAAGCTTGGCGGCGGCGATCGACGGCAGGGTCCACATCGACGGCAGGGGCGAGATTTCCTGGGCGGTGCGGCCGGCGCTCGACAGCAGCGGCGAGACGAGAACCAGGCCGTTGATCCCGACGCCGTAGTCGGTCTGCAGGGTGTAGGTCAGGCGCGGGCCGCGGAAGCCGCCGTAGCTTTCGCCGACGATGTACTTGGGCGACTGCAGGCGCTCGTTCTTGACCAGCCAGTCGAAGACGATGCGCGACAGGTAGTCGATGTCCTGCTTGACGCCGTAGAAGCGCTTCTTGGTCTCTTCGGGCGTCGTCAGGCTGCGCGAGAAGCCGGTGCCGACGGCGTCGATGAACACCATGTCGGTGAAGTCCATCCAGCTGGCCGGATTGTCCTGCAGGCGGGTGGGGGCCGAGGGGCTGTCGCCCTCGGCGCCGAACTGCACGCGCTTGGGACCCAGCGCGAAGTTCAGATAGACCGAGGCCGCGCCGGGGCCGCCGTTGAAGCCGAAGGTCACCGGACGGTTTGGATCGCGCGGGCCGTCCAGCGTGTAGGCGGTGAACACCACCTCGGCGATCTTCTTGCCCTTCTCGTCGCGCACCGGCAGCGAGCCGACGGTGGCGGTGTAGGACAGCGTCTTGCCGGCCAGGACGGTGGTCTGCTTGACCGACTTGTCGGCCGGGAAGGCCGGCAGTTCGGCGGCCGGGGCCTTTTCAGGCGCGGGCTTGGCTTCCTGGGCCATGACGTTTCCGCCGGCCATCATGCCGATCGCGAGGGCCGCCCCCGCGGTCCACGACTTCCAAGTGCTGAGCAATGTCGCCTCCCGAGCGCCGCCCGGTTCGACCTGAACCGGGGCGCCTTGCCGTCTTGAATTTGGAGCGCGCGCGGCATGGCGGGCTCCGGTGAAGGACGAAATGGCTAGAGCATGGCCAAGCTGTCGGCAAGGACGACGCGGAAAAGTGGGCGGGCGGCAAGAACGTGCCCGCCGGCCGAGCAGGGCGCGCCTGTGCAAGACGCGGGCTGCAAGGCGGAATTTCCCTTTCTGGATCACGCATAAGGGCGAAAAACGGGTTCCGTTTTGTCCCCCGCCGCACTAGGAGTAGCCCCGCCTCGGCAAGGCCTGCCAAAGCGTCTTGCCGACACCATATTCTGTCCGGCGCCGTTCCTGGCGCGTTGCTGCAAGGCGAAGATCCCATGGCCCAATACGACGTCGTCATCATCGGGGGCGGCCCCGGCGGCTACAACGCGGCGACCCGCGCCGGCCAGCTGGGCCTGAAGACGGCCATTGTCGAAGGTCGCGGCAAGCTCGGCGGCACCTGCCTGAACGTCGGCTGCATGCCCTCGAAGGCCCTGCTGCACGCCTCGGAATACTATGAAGCCGCCGCCGGCGGCGAGTTCGCCAAGCTCGGCATCGAAGTGAAGCCGAAGCTGAACCTCGACCAGATGATGGCCCAGAAGGCCGAGAGCGTCGAAGCCCTGACCAAGGGCGTCGAGTTCATCATGAAGAAGAACAAGGTCGAGTACGTGAAGGGCTGGGGCCGCATCGACGGGCCGGGCAAGGTCGTCGTGAAGGCCGAAGACGGCAGCGAACGCATCCTCGAGACCAAGAACATCGTCATCGCCACGGGTTCGGAGCCCACCCCGCTGCCGGGCGTGACCATCGACAACGCCGGCCGCATCGTCGACTCGACGGGCGCCCTGTCGCTGCCGTCGGTTCCCAAGAGCCTGATCGTGGTCGGCGCCGGCGTCATCGGCCTGGAGCTGGGTTCGGTGTGGCGTCGCCTCGGCGCCGAAGTCACCGTCGTCGAGTACCTGGACCGCATCGTCCCGGGCACCGACACCGAAGTTGCCACCGCCTTCCAGAAGATCCTCACCAAGCAGGGCTTCAAGTTCAAGCTGGGCGCCAAGGTCACCGGCGCGGCCGACAAGGGCAAGCAGGCCGAACTGACGCTCGAGCCGGTCGCCGGCGGTCCCGCCGAGACCCTGCAGGCCGACTACGTGCTGGTGGCCATCGGCCGTCGCCCGTTCACGCAAGGCCTTGGCCTGGAAACCGTGGGCATCACCCCCGACAAGCGCGGGATCATCGCCAACGACCACTACAAGACCGGCGTCGACGGCATCTGGGTGATCGGGGACGTGACCTCGGGTCCGATGCTGGCCCACAAGGCCGAGGACGAGGCCGTGGCCTGCATCGAGCTGATCGCGGGCAAGGCCGGCCACGTGAACTACGACATCATCCCGGGCGTCATCTACACCAAGCCGGAAGTCGCCACCGTCGGTAAGACGGAAGACGAGCTGAAGGCCGCGGGCGTCGCCTACAAGGTCGGCAAGTTCCCGTTCCTGGCCAACAGCCGCGCCAAGATCAACCACGAGACCGACGGCTTCGTGAAGGTGCTGGCCGACGCCAAGACCGACCGCATCCTGGGCGCCCACGCCGTGGGTCCCAACGTCGGCGACATGATCGCCGAGATCTGCGTGGCCATGGAGTTCGGCGGTTCGTCGGAAGACGTCGCCCGCACCTGCCACCCGCACCCGACCCGCTCGGAAGCCCTGCGCCAGGCGGCCATGGGCGTCGAAGGCTGGACGATGCAGGCCTAAGGACGGGGCAGGCCTAACGGGCCGCACATCGTCCTGGAGATCGGAAAGCCCCGCCGGCGACGGCGGGGCTTTTTTCGTTCAGCCGACGGCCTCGGCGGTGACTGAAAGCGGCAGCGGCGGGGCGTCGAGCATGCGGGTGTACAGCATGCCGACGCTGGCGTTGCCCTTCGTCAGCGGCGGCATGTGGTCGCCCTGGTAGCCGGTGATGTATTGGCTGACGCCGCTCCAGTCCAAGCCGGCGGGCATGTGCTTGTTGCTGAAGTAGACGGCGACCTCGACGTTGACCCTGAGCGGCTCCGACGAGTGCGGACGGCGCACCAGCACCTGACCCAGCAGGGGCGTCGCGCCCTGCGCCTCCAGCGACTTCGCCGCGATGATGTACTCCCAGGAGCCGGCGGCGCTGCCGTTCACGCCCGAGAGGTTGAGGACCTCGAGGCTGGCGATCGAGCTGGTGGTGGTGTTGGTAATCGTCTGCGAGCTGCCGATCGAGACGCTGGGGCCCGACGGCGAGAAACCGATGCTGCCGTTGAAGGTGTAGCTGATGCTGTCGGTGTAGGTCGTCGTGGTCACCGTCGTGTCGGGCGAGCTGAGGACCAATTCCACGGGCGGCGGCGGTTCGTTGGGCGTGATGAAATCGATGTTGAGGCTGTAGCCGGCGGGCGGGCGGTTGCCCTGGTTGACGCCCAGCGAGCTCTGGCCGACCAGTTCGATCAGGAAGTAGTCGTAGACGTCGGTGCTGTGCGACTGCTGGACCGACATCGACTTGCCCATGACGGAGATCTCGGAGTTCCAGACCCCGACCTGGGCGTTGCCTACCCAGGTGTCGCTCAGAACGTAGCTGATGGCGGCGATGTCGGCGAAAAGGTTGTCGGTCGTGGTCCCGGTCGTCATTGGCGTTTCCCCCAGTGCATGGCGTGGTCAGTGAATGGCGCGGATCGGCGAGCGGCCAGCGTGTGCCGCCCTTCTGATCAATCTCAAATTGCGCCACGGCCTTGGCGACGCAACAGCATCGGCTGGGGACGGCTCAGTTTGAGACGCCTGGTCGAAGTCAGGCCGAACGCATCGCGTCTCGCCGTCACCCGATCCGGTAAGTTGAAGACGCATCCAGGCAATCGGACGTAGAGTGGCGGAGTTCGGCAACGGAGACCCGCCATGCTCTTGTCCACCCTGCTGCTGGCCGTCGCGGTGCAGGCGGCGCCCGTCGATCGGGTCTACACCCTGCCGGAAACGTCTGGCCCCGCGCTCCAGGCCGACGCCCCGCCGCCGCCCGCCCGCATCGAGGACGGCCGCGTGATCCGGCCCGCCAAGCCGGGCTGCCCCCTGAGCAAGGTCACGCCCGCCGACGACGCCAAGGGCGAAGATCGCGCCCGCCCGCTCTCCAAGGAACCCCGCTCGGGCCTGCGCTACGCCGTGATGCGCAGCGTCGATGGCTGCCCGGTGGATGCGCCGATGGCGGTCAGAGACGTCAAGTAGCCCTTCTGCCGTCGGGGGAGAAGGAAGCCTCCTGGCAAACAAAAACCCCGCCGGCTTTCACCGGCGGGGTCTTCAGTTCAGGGAGGATACGCCCCCGATACGCGGGGCGCGTTACGCGATCAGAATTCTTCCCAGTCGTCGCTGCTGGCGGCCGGGGCCGACGAGGCGAAGGCGGCGAGCTTGGCCTGGGCCGAGCGGACCGGATTGACGCCCGGGCGGCTGTCGGCGCCGGCCAGCGACACGGCCGGCTTGGCGGCGGCGGGCGCCGGACGCGAGACCGGCGGCGGCGCGGCGCGGCGGGTCGAACCGCCGCCGGCGGAGACGCGGCGGGCTTCGGCGCCCGAGACCTGGAAGCGCGAGATCATCTGCATCAGGCCGTTGGCCTCGCCCTTGAGCGAGTGGCTGGCGGCCGTCGACTGCTCGACCATGGCGGCGTTCTGCTGGACGGTCTGGTCCATCTGGTTGACGGCGGCGTTGACCTGGTTGAGGCCGGTGGCCTGCTCCTGGCCCGAGGCCGCGATCTCGCTGACCAGGGCGTCGATCTCGCCGACCTTGCTGACGATGGCCTGCAGGGCCTCGCCGGTCTGGCCGACCATCGACACGCCCTGATTGACCTGCTGGCTCGAGGTAGAGATCAGGGTCTTGATCTCCTTGGCGGCTTCCGCCGAGCGCTGGGCCAGGGCCCGCACTTCCTGGGCGACGACCGCGAAGCCCTTGCCGGCGTCGCCGGCGCGCGCGGCTTCGACGCCGGCGTTCAGGGCCAGAAGGTTGGTCTGGAAGGCGATCTCGTCGATCACGCCGATGATCTGGCTGATCTCGGTCGAGGACTTCTCGATCTGCTGCATGGCGTCGACCGCGCCCTTGACGACGACGCTGGAGCGTTCGGCGTCGGTGCGGGTCGAGCTGACCACGCGCGAGGCTTCCTGGGCGCCGGCCGAGCTGCGGCGGACGGTGGCGGTGATCTCGTCGAGGGCCGCGGCGGTCTCTTCCAGGCTGGCGGCCTGCTGCTCGCTGCGGCGCGACAGGTCGTCGGCGGCCGAGGCGATCTCGTCGCTGCCGGCGCCGATGCCGTTGGCGGCGTGGACGATGGTGCGCATCGCCTCTTCCATCTGGGCGATGGCGCCGTTGAAGTCGGACTGCAGGCGCTTGTAGTCGGCCGGGAAGTCGGCGTCGACGCGGTAGGTCAGGTCGCCCTCGGCCAGGCGGTTCAGGCCGGTGGCGATCTCTTCCATGACGAAGGCCTGCTCCTTGGCGGCGGCTTCGCGGACCTGCTCGTTACGGCGGCGCTCGGCCTCGGTCTCGGCGGCGGCGCGCTGCTGGGCGGCCTCGGCGGTGCGCAGGGCCAGGGCGTTGTCCTTGAACACCTGGACCGAGCGGGCCATGGCGCCGACTTCGTCGCGGCGCTGGGCGCCGTTGACGTCGACGTCCACCGAGCCCTGGGCCAGGATCTCCATGGTCTTGGACAGCTGCACCAGCGGGCGCGAGATCTTGCTGCGGCCGATCCACACGGCGAAGACCATGGCGGCGGCGGCCGAAATCAGGCCGAACAGCAGGCTGACGATGATGCCGGCCTGGGCGTCCTTGCTGGCCTTGGCGACGATGGCCTTGGTGTCGTTGGTGTGCTTGTCGGTCCAGTCCGACACGTCCTTGGTCAGCGCGGTGATGTCCGGATCGATCACGGCCATGACCATGATGCCGGCCTCGTTGGCGTCCTGCAGGCCCAGGTCAGCGCCCTGACGGCCGCTGTCGTAGACCTTCTTGAAGCGGTTGCGGAAGCCGGCCACGTCCTTGGCGGTCGAGGGGTCGGCCTTGACCACGGCGTCGAGGCGCTCGTTGCCGCTCTTCAGCGCGTCGTCGATTTCCTGCGAGGCCTGCTTGGCCGCGTCGGACGCGCCTTCGTTGGCCACGGTGCGGTAGGCGGCGTAGCCGATGCTGGCGACGCGGCGGTTGAAGCGGGCCATTTCCAGCTCGGCCGGGGCGCGCTGCTGCACGATGGTCGAGGTGGTGGCTTCCAGCTTCTTCTGCTGCCACACGCCCATGCCGACGCACGCGACGGCGACGACCGCCAGCACGATGGCAGGCAGCATCACCTTGGTGGCGATCTTCAGATCGTCGAGCTTCATCAGGACTGTCCCGCTTTCAGCGTCCTCTCGTGCGCACCGAGCGCGGCGGAGGTGTTTCATCTTTGGATCCACAAAGCAGGGCGCGCGGTAAAAGCGTGGTTAAGCGCGGCGTTTTCGCCAACCCGCGCGACTCCTTGTCGCAGGGTGAACGACGGTTTCTCGGTTCGGCGAGACATCAGCGAAAGCGCCGTTCTGTGAAGGCGAGCACAGTCCTGTCACAACTTCGGCGTCAGCTTCCCGACATTCGGGCCGTCACGTGTCCGAGGGGAGGCCGACATGACCACGCGACCCAACATCCTGCTGATCACCTGCGACCAGTATCGCTTTCCGCGCTTCTGCTACGGCGCCGCTCACGGCCTGGCCGAGGGTCTGAAGGACGTGCTGGGCTTCCAGCCGCTGAAGCCGGGCAACGACTACATCCAGCACTTCCCGGGGCTTGCGGCCCTGCGCGACAACGCCGTGCTGCTGGCCAACCACACCATCGCCGCCAGCGCCTGCACGCCCAGCCGCACGGTGATCTACACCGGCCAGTACGGCACGCGCACCGGCGTCACCCAGACCGACGGCCTGTTCAAGAGCGGGGACTCGCCGAACTTCCCGTGGCTGGCGCAGGACGGCATCCCGACCCTGGGCGACTGGATGCGGCAGGCCGGCTACACCACCCACTACTTCGGCAAGTGGCACGTCAGCGACCCGGCTCGCCACACGCTCGAGGACTACGGCTTCGACGACTGGGAAGAAAGCTGGCCCGAGCCGCACGGGGCGGCGATCAACAACCTGGGCCTCTATCGCGACGCCGGCTTTTCCGACACCGCCTGCGCCTTCATCCGCCGCCAGGCCCTGGCGGTGAACTACGACCGCGCCGTCGCCACCGCCCAGTCGCACGACCCCTACGCCTCGGGTCCCGATCCGGCGGACCTGAAGCCGTGGTTCGCGGTGGCCTCGTTCACCAACCCCCACGACATCGCCACCTATCCGGCCGTGATCGGCCAGGCCCTGCCCAAGCCCGACGACAGCGGCGTGCAGGGTATCTTCCAGCCGCTGACCGTGCCGCTGCAGGGCCAGCGCACCCCGCCGCCGACGGCGGGCACGGCGACCATCCCGCTCAATCCCGGCGGTTTCGACCCGGACTGCGGTCACGTGCCGCCGACCTGGGACGAGGACCTGTCGACCAAGCCCTCGGCCCAGCACGACTACGCCTGGAAGATGGGCCTGGCGCTGAACGCCAAGACCGGTTTCAACGTCGCGCGCGGCATGGGGATCACCGATACCGACAAGGCCCTGGAGGCGGCGGCCGACATCGCCCTGCAGGGGCCGATCCCGTTCCAGCTGACCAGCGACCCGCGCGGCGGGGTCAAGGCTTTCGTCCAGCTCTATGGTTGGCTGCACAGCGTGGTCGACGTGCACATCGCCGCGGTGCTGGAGACGCTGGAGGCCACGGGCCAGGCCGACAACACCATCGTCGTCTTCCTCACCGACCACGGCGAGATGGCCGGCGCCCACGGCATGATGCTGGAGAAGTGGCACACCGCCTATCAGGAGGTGCTGCACGTGCCGGTGGTCGTGCGCTTCCCGCCGGGCCTCGCGCCCCAAGGCCTGCCCGACGGGGTCCCACTGGCCAAGGAGGCCCTGACCAGCCACGCCGACATTGTGCCGACCATCCTTGGCCTGGCCGGGGTGGGCGAGGCCGAGCGCGACGCCATCGCTTCCGTGCTGGCCAAGACCCGGCCGACGCCGCCGCTGCCGGGCGCCAACCTCGCGCCGCTGATCCGCGGCGAGACCGACCGGGTGATCGAGCCCGACGGCAACGAGCGTCTGGGCGTGCTGTTCATCACCGACGACGAGATCACCGCCCCCTCGCCGCCGCTGAACAACCCGCACAACACCAAGTGCGAGAAGGAGTACGCGGTGTTCGACGCGGCGGTGGAGAAGGTGCGCAAGGGCAACCCCGCGCGGCCGCCGGTCGATATCGCTCCCGGCTCGGTGCGCCAGCCCAACCACGTGCGTTCGGTGCGCACCCTGACCCACAAGCTGACCCGCTATTTCGACCCGTCGGGCCGCGTTGGCCAGGAGTGGGAGATGTACGACCTGGTCGCCGACCCCAACGAGACGACCAACCTCGTCCATGTGCAGGCCGACCCGCCCAAGGCGCGGCTAGACCCGGCGCTGCAGCCGCAGGTCGACCGCCTGGCGGCCCTGCTGGCGGCGCTGGAGGCGCGCGACCTCAGCTGAGGACGCCCCGAAACGACATCACCCCGGAGGCGGACCTCCGGGGTGATTGAGCTCTCTTCTCTATGTTCCGATCGAGATCAGAAGATCTCGAACAGGCCGGCGGCGCCCATGCCGCCGCCGATGCACATGGTCACGACGCCCAGCTTGGCCTTGCGGCGCTTGCCTTCCAGCAAGAGGTGGCCGGCGCAGCGGGCGCCGGTCATGCCGAAGGGGTGGCCGATGGCGATTGAGCCGCCGTTGACGTTGTACTTCTCGGGATCGATGCCCAGGCGGTCGCGGCTGTAGAGGCACTGGCTGGCGAAGGCCTCGTTCAGCTCCCAGATGTCGATGTCGTCGACCTTCAGGCCGTGGCGTTCCAGCAGGCGCGGCACGGCGAACACGGGGCCGATGCCCATCTCGTCGGGCTCGCAGCCGGCGATGGCGAAGCCCTTGAACAGGCCCAGCGGTTCGAGGTTGCGGCGGGCGGCCTCCTTGGCCTCCATCACCACCACGGCGGCCGCGCCGTCCGACAGCTGGCTGGCGTTGCCGGCGGTGATGAAGTTGCCCGGACCCTTGACCGGCTCCAGCTTGGCCAGGCCTTCGAGGGTGGTTTCAGGACGGTTGCACTCGTCCTTGGTGACGACGTAGTCGACCAGGCTCTCTTCCTTGGTCTCCTTGTTGACCACCTTCATCTTGGTGGCCATCGGCACGATCTCGTCGGCGAACAGGCCGGCGGCCTGGGCGGCGGCGATCCGCTGCTGGCTGCGCAGCGAGTATTCGTCCTGGTACTCGCGGCTGATCCCGTAGCGCTTGGCGACGATGTCGGCGGTGTCGATCATCGCCATCCACAGGGCCGGCTTTTCCTTCATCAGCTTGTCTTCGGTGATGTGGAAGCGGTTCATGTGGCCGCCGCCCTGCACCAGCGAGATCGACTCCACGCCGCCGCCGATCGCCACCGGCGCGCCGTCGTTGCGCACGTAGTTGGCTGCGGTCGCGATGGCCTGCAGGCCCGACGAGCAGAAGCGGTTGACGGTCTGGCCCGAGGTGGTGACCGGCAAGCCGGCCCAGATGGCGGCGTTGCGGGCCACGTTCATGCCGGTGGCGCCTTCGGGACCGCCGCAGCCCAGCACCACGTCCTCCACTTCCGGGCCGTCGAGGCCGGCGCGGCTGACCGCGTGCTGGATGGCGTGGCCGGCCATGGCCGCGCCGTGGGTGTTGTTGAAGCCGCCGCGATTGGACTTGGCCAGGCCCGTCCGGGCGTAGGAGACGATGACCGCTTCGCGCATGGCGCTTCTTCCCTGTTTAAACGTTAGTTTGAATTGCCGGCACCGTAGGCCGGAAATTCGCCGGGGGGAAGATCACGTAAGCGTAAGGCGCCGCGCGGGCTCGGCCTCAGTAGCGGCCCCATTGGATTCCGGCCTTGTGCTTGCGCCGCAGGTGGGGCGGCAGCCGGGCCTCGATGCGGTTCAGCCAGATCCCGCCGCCGATCAACAATAGCAGGCAGGCCGCGATGACGCCGGCGCCGACGCCGCTGGCCGCCTCGTCCTCGTTGACGCGGGCCTGGAGGCGTTCGTCGGCGGCCTGGGACAGGCGGCGAGCTTCCTCGTCGGGCAGGGACAGCTGGCTCAGCGCGGCGTCGGCGCCGGCCAGCACGGCCCCGGTGGCGTCGGCCTGGCTCACGAGCCCGTCACCCACCCTCTTGCGATGGACGGCGTCGAGCAGTTCGGCCCCCACGCCCTCGCCGAACACGTCCGCCAGGTCGTGGCCGACGACGATCGCTTCGCCGCCGTTGTGGGCGCCGATCACCAGGATGACGCCGTTGGCCTTGTCCGCCGGCGAGATCGCCCAACTCCGCTCCAGAAAGTCGGCATGGTCTTCGATCGAGAAGCGGCCGGGATGGCCCAGCACCACGACGGCCAGCCGGCGGCCGGTGCGCCGTTCCAGGTCGGCGATGCGATGCTTGAGGTCATCGGCCTGTTGAGGCGACAGGACCTCCACCTGCTGGACGAGCGATCCGTTCCAGGTTTCGAAGCGAACGTCGTCTGCGGCATGGGCGCGCGACGCCAGGCTCAGGACCGCGACGGCGGCCAGGGCGAGAAAAGGTCGGATCATCAGTTCAGTATGGTCGGGGCGTCAGGCAGTTCGTTGCGGTTGTCGCCGCCCGTGCGCGGCGCGTGCTCGGCCAGGATCGCGCCGGCGCGGCCGACGGCGGCGACGAAGCCGTCGGCGGTCCGGCCGGCCTTCAGGCCCGCCACGAGGTCGGCGACGACGCCGGACCAGGCGTCCTTGGGGGCCAGGCCGTGGACGCCCTCGTCGGCCAGCACCTCGACGCGATGCTCGGCCAGGGCGGCGAAGATCAGCACGCCGGTGCGGCCTTGCGTGGCGCGCAGGTCGCTGGACAGGAAGTAGTCCATGGCCGCTCGCCGCACCCGTTCGGCCGGGCTCTCGCCGGTGGGCAGCCGGGCCCGCAGCGGCGGGATCGACAGCACGGCCGCCGCCAGGGCGAACACGGCCGCCTGCAGGGTCAGATAGACCAGCAGGGCCGACAGGATCGCGCCGTCCTGGGCGGCTGCGTGGCCGACGCTCCAGCCGCCGAACAGGCGGGTCAGCCACTCGGGCCGCAGGCCGGCCAGCAGGCCGAAGGCCGGCAGCAGCAGGGCCGCGCCCGCCGCCCACGCCAGGACGGGAGCGGGGCGGTCGGGCTCGATGCGCGGCGCGATCACGCAGCGGATCTCGCCGATCGTGCCGGCCTCGGCGGCGCGCACGGCGTCGGCGATCCGCAATTGGTCGGGGCGGGAAAGAATGTCGTTCATCACCAGCTCCCCGAGGATCCGCCGCCGCCGAACGAGCCGCCGCCGCCGGAGAATCCGCCGCCACCGCCGCCGCTGCTCCAGCCGCCGCCTCCGCCGCGGTTGCTGCTGGTCAGGGCGTTGATCAGGATCCAGGGCAGGGCCTCGCCCACCGCCGAACCCAGGCCGCTGCGGCGATAGCGGCGACGGCCGAACATCGCCCGCAGGATCATGACGGCCACGATGAAGACGATGAAGATCGCCACCACCGGCACGCCGCCGCTATCGTCCTGTCGCTCCGCATCCGCCGCCTGGGCGACCTGGGCCCTGGCCTCGCCGTCGGGCAGCGACAGCTGCTTCACCAGGGCGTCGGTCCCGGCGACGATGCCGCCTTCCATGTCGCCGGCCTTGAAGCGCGGCAGGATGGCGCTCTGGATGATGACGCTGGACAGGGCGTCGGTCAGCACCGGCTCCAGGCCGTAGCCGACCTCGATGCGGACCTTGCGCTCGCTGGGCGCGACGATCAGCAGGGCGCCGGTGTTCCTGTCCTTCTCGCCGATCCCCCAGGCGCGGCCCAGCTGGTAGCCGTAGTCCTCGATCTCGTAGCCCTGCAGGCTGGACAGGGTGGCGACCACCAGCTGGCGGCCGGTCTGCTTCTCCAGCGTCGCCAGCTCGTCGGCCAGCTTCTGCTCGGCCGCCGGCGACAGGATGCCGGCCTGGTCGACGACCCGGCCGCTCAGCGGCGGAAAGGTCGGGGCGGCGAAGGCGGCGGCGGCGAGAAGCAGGACGACGAGAAAGGCCAGGGGAGCGGCCAGCCAGCGCCTCCCCCGCATGCGGGGGAGGCGCTGGGCCGAGGCGAGGTTCGTCACCCTAATGCGCCGGCGCCGGCTGGGCCGGGGCGGCGGGCGCGGCCGGGGCGTCGAAGCTGACGGTCGGGGCGGTCTGGGCCGCGGCCGAGGCCTCGAACAGCTGGGCGGGCTTCTGGCCGCCATAGACGGTCTTGGCCCAGAGGATGGTCGGGAAGGTGCGCAGGCTCGTGTTGTAGACCCGCGCGGTCTCGTTGTAGTCGCGCCGCGCGATCGTGATGCGGTTCTCGGTGCCTTCCAGCTGGCTCTGCAGGGCCAGGAAGTTCTGGTTCGACTTCAGGTCCGGATACTGCTCCTGGATCACCATCAGGCGGCCCAGCACGCCGGTCAGCTGGTCCTGGGCGGCGGCGTACTTCTGGAAGGCGGCCGGGTCGGTGATGGTCGAGGCGTCGACCTTGACCTGGGTGGCGCTGGCGCGAGCGGCCGTGACCGAGGTCAGGACGTCCTTTTCCTGGGCCGCGTAGCCCTTCACGGTGGCCACCAGGTTGGGGATCAGGTCGGACCGGCGCTGATACTGGTTCTGCACCTCGGCCCAGGCGGCCTTGGTCTTCTCGTCCTGGGTGGGGATGGTGTTGATCCCGCAGCCGGCCAGGGTCACGGCCAGGGCGGCGGAGGCAAGGGCCAGGCGGGCCGGCGAACGCAGCTGCGACATGAAGGCTCCCTCGTGGGGCGGCCCGCGGCCGCCGATCGCATTTATATGGCCCCGTCTCCGGCTCTCGTCATCCGCGTATCGGATTAACTCGCGTCCATCCGGGGCTTAACTTCCTTTTGAGGAGACGGGCGCAGGATCGCCGCCATGATCCTGATGGTCGCCTTCGCCCTGGTGGGAGCCCTGCTCGGGCTCTTCTGGCGCCCCCGCTTCCTGGGGGTGGTCATCGCCGTGGTCTTGGCCGCCGTCATCCAGGGCGTGGCCGCCTGGTCGCTGCAGATCCTGTCCGAGCAGGTCAATCGCGAGCATATTCTGGTCCAGCTGCACGCCGTCTTCGGCGAGACCGCCATCGACTTCGCCGGGCCGGTGCTGGCCGCCGCCGTCGGCGCGGTGTTCGCCGCCCTGCTGGGCGGCCTGACCGACGCCCGCCGCCCGCCCGTGGTGGTCACCGCCGACGGCATCCGCCGCCAAGCCGGCAAGGACGGCCGTTTCGCCCGCATGGACGGCATGGTCCAGGATCGGGCCATCCACGCCAAGGCCGAGAGCCGGATCGACTCCATCCTGGGGCTGTAGAGCGCCGAGCGCGCTCTCTTCTCCGCCCGTCATTCTTTTCTTCCCGTCATTCCCGCCCTCGTGGCGGGAACCCCTCTGTCAGCCGCAAGGACGGGAGGGGCGGCGCGCCGAGCACGCCGTTGGCGCTTCACGTGCGAGCGGAGCCAGGGTTTCCCGCCACAAGGGCGGGAAAGACGGGATATCGGGGGCCTCTCGGTCGTCCCCACACCCCCAAAAATCTCAGTTTCGAAAAAATATGCGCACGCGAACGAAAATCGGCTTGCGCGATTTCTGAACGCTGATATCTAAGCAGTGCTTAGTTCGGTTTCGCGACGCCGGTGGGGATAACTGGCGTCCACATCCCACGGGACCGACCGGCCAGTACAGCTTAAGCCGCGATCATCGATCTTTCCATCATCCCCGAAGCTGGAGGGCTTTTCCCATGAAGCTCCGCGCCCTGGCGGCTGTCGCCGCCCTGTCCGTTTCCGCGCTCGTCGCCGCGCCCGCCCTGGCCGATGGCCGCCTGGCGGTCACCCTCGAAAAACCCGTCTCCGCCAAGACCAAGATCGTCGCCGGCGGCGCGGTCTTCGTCTGCGAGGACGCCGCCTGCGTGGCCACCTCGGCCCCGTCGCGGGCCCTCAGCGTCGCTTCGTGCAAGGCGCTGGCGAAAGAAGCCGGCCGCGTCTCGGCCTTCGGCGGCGACGCCAAGGCCCTGGCCGCCGAAGAGCTGGAGCGCTGCAACGCTTCGGCCAAGGCGGCCTGATCCCGCTCTATTCGTAAGCGTACCCGGAGACGTCTTTCTCTCTGGCTGTTTCCTCGACCATTCGCCTGATGGGGCGGCGGATCGCTTCCGCCGCCCTTTTTCTTTGTCCTGTCTTTCGTCTTCGTCCGCGCAGGGATTAGATCGTCGCCATGACCCAGCCGCTGACCGTCCAACTCGAAGACGCCCTGCGACAGGCCGCCGGCGCCGACGCCGCGCCGGTGTCGGTGACGATCGACTATGCAGGCCGGGGCAGGGCAGGCCAGGGCGGCGCGGGCCTTTCGGCGCGCGGCTGGATCGAGCGGGCCACTCGCAGCCTGGTGTTCGCCCAGGCCGAGGCGCGCGCCGCCGACGGGACCCTGGCCGGGGCGGCCTCGGGCGTGTTCCGCCGCGTCAACGTCTGACGGATAAACACATTTTTTCGCGAACTTGGCCGAACACGATCACCTCGGCTTGGTTGCGACTGCGAACACCCCGTGTTATCAGGCGCCGGGCTTCGGGAAGGGCAGCGTGAATGCGCGGGCCGCCCGTGCGCTTTTCTCAAGCGCGATCAAGTCTTTAAGCCGGGGAGAGGGGGGAGCTTCTCTTCCGCGGCGATTGCAACGCACACCGGGCGGAACAAGTGGCGGACGAAACCAAGGCGACGGATGCGGGTCAGCGTTATGCGCAGTCCCTGTTCGAACTGACGATCGAAGGCGGCAACCTGGCGAAGGTCGAAAGCGACCTGAAATCGCTGAAGGGCATGATCGCCGATAGCGCCGACCTGCGCCGCCTGCTGGATTCCCCCGCGTTCTCGGCCGAGGACAAGGCCAAGGGCCTGACCGCCGTCGCCGTGAAGGCCGGTTTCGACCTGCTGACCGCCAAGTTCCTGGGCCTGATCGCCACCAACGGCCGCGCGGTCGAACTGGTCGGCGCGATCAACGCCTTCGTGGCCCTGTCGGCCAAGCACCGCGGCGTGGTCGCCGCCGAGGTCACCTCGGCCGCCCCGCTGAGCGCCGCCCAGCTGAAGGCCGTCACGGCCGCCGTGTCGAGCGCGCTCGGCCAGACCCCCGAAATCTCGACCCGCGTCGACCCGTCCATCCTGGGCGGCGTCAAGGTGCGCGTCGGTTCCCGACTGTTCGACGCTTCGGTTCGTTCGAAGCTCGATTCCCTGAAATTCGCCCTCAAGCGCGCCTAAGCGTATAACCGCGCAAAAACGTACGTACGCAGAGAGCCTCAAGAAAGAGCCCGACCCAGCCATGGATATCCGCGCCGCCGAAATCTCGGCCATCCTCAAGTCGCAGATCGCCAACTTCGGCGAGGAAGCCGCCGTCTCGGACGTCGGTCAGGTCCTGTCGGTGGGTGACGGCATCGCCCGCATCTACGGTCTGGACAACGTCCAGGCCGGTGAAATGGTCGAGTTCCCCAAGGCCGGCGTGAAGGGCATGGCCCTGAACCTCGAGCGCGACAACGTCGGCGCCGTGATCTTCGGCGCTGACGCCGAGATCAAGGAAGGCGACGAAGTCCGCCGCCTCGGCGAGATCGTCGACGTGCCGGTCGGCAAGGGCCTGCTGGGCCGCGTCGTCAACCCGCTGGGCGAGCCGATCGACGGCAAGGGCCCGATCCAGTACACCGAGCGTCGCCGCGTCGACGTGAAGGCCCCGGGCATCATCCCGCGCAAGTCGGTGCACGAGCCCGTGCAGACCGGCCTGAAGTCGATCGACACCCTGATCCCGGTCGGCCGCGGCCAGCGCGAGCTGATCATCGGTGACCGTCAGACCGGCAAGACCGCCGTCGCCGTCGACACCATCCTGAACCAGAAGGCCGCCAACGCCGGCAAGGACGAGAGCGCCAAGCTCTACTGCGTCTACGTCGCCATCGGCCAGAAGCGTTCGACCGTCGCCCAGATCGTCAAGACGCTCGAAGAGCAAGGCGCCCTGGAATACACCATCGTCGTGGTGGCCTCGGCCTCGGAGCCGGCCCCGCTGCAGTACCTGGCCCCGTTCGCCGGCTGCGCCATGGGCGAGTGGTTCCGCGACAACGGCCTGCACGGCCTGATCATCTATGACGACCTTTCCAAGCAGGCCGTCGCCTACCGTCAGATGTCGCTGCTGCTGCGTCGTCCGCCGGGCCGCGAAGCCTATCCGGGCGACGTGTTCTACCTGCACTCGCGCCTGCTGGAACGCGCCGCCAAGCTGAACGAAGACAACGGTTCGGGCTCGCTGACGGCTCTGCCGATCATCGAAACCCAGGCCAACGACGTGTCGGCCTACATCCCGACCAACGTGATCTCGATCACCGACGGCCAGATCTTCCTGGAAACCGACCTGTTCTACCAGGGCATCCGCCCGGCCGTGAACGTCGGCATCTCGGTGTCGCGCGTCGGTTCGTCGGCCCAGATCAAGGCCATGAAGCAAGTCGCCGGCGCGATTAAGGGCGAGCTCGCCCAGTATCGCGAAATGGCCGCCTTCGCGAAGTTCGGCTCGGACCTGGACGCTTCGACCCAGAAGCTGCTGGCCCGCGGCGAGCGTCTGACCGAGCTGCTGAAGCAGCCGCAATACGCGCCGCTGTCGGTCGAAGAGCAGGTCTGCGTGATCTACGCCGGCACCCGCGGCTATCTCGACAAGATCCCGACCTCGTCGGTGCGTCGCTTCGAGACCGAGTTCCTGGCCCGCCTGCACAGCGCCCATCAGGACCTGCTGACCGGCATCGCCACCAAGAAGGCCCTCGACAAGGACCTGGAAGCGTCGCTGAAGAGCGCGCTCGACAGCTTCTCGTCGACCTTCGCCTAAGCCCCCTCGGAACCGCTCGGAGAGAGTAGCGCCGAATGGCCAGCTTGAAGGAAATGCGCAATCGGATCTCGAGCGTCAAAGCGACGCAAAAGATCACGAAGGCGATGCAGATGGTGGCGGCTGCCAAGCTGCGCCGGAGCCAGGACGCGGCGGAAGCCGCCCGTCCGTACGCCCGGCGTCTGGCAAGCGTCATCGCCAACCTCGCGACCGGCGTGTCGGGCGACGGCGCTCCGGCGCTGCTGGCCGGCACCGGCCGGGACGATCGTCACCTGGTGGTGGTGGCCGCGGCCGACCGCGGCCTCGCCGGCGGCTTCACCTCGTCGATCGTGCGCGCGGCCCGCGCCCACATCGACGGGCTGATCGCCCAGGGCAAGGACGTGAAGATCGTCTGCGTCGGCAAGAAGGTGACCGCCCAGCTGAAGCGCCCGTACGGCGACAAGGTGGTGGATAACTTCGACCTGTCGTCCTACCGCCAGCTGACGCTGTCGGTGGCCCAGCCGATCGCCGACGTCGTCACCAAGCTCTACGAAGCCGGTGAGACCGACGTCGTCACCCTGTTCTACAGCCGCTTCAAGTCGGTGGTGCAGCAGGTCCCGACCGCGCTGCAGCTGATCCCGGCCGTGGTCGAGGGCGGCGAGCCCGCGTCCGGTCCGGCCGCGGTCTACGAGTACGAACCCTCGGAAGAGGCCATCCTCGAGACCCTGCTGCCGCGCAACCTGACGGTCCAGATTCTGTCGGCGCTGCTCGACAACATGGCCGGCTTCTACGCCAGCCAGATGACGGCGATGGACAACGCCACGCGGAACGCGGGCGACATGATCAAGCGCTATACCCTCGAGTACAACCGTTCCCGCCAGGCCCAGATCACCAAGGAGCTGATCGAGATCATCTCCGGCGCCGAAGCCGTCTGATCTAGCCTAACGCCAAAAACGCACGCAGAGACGCACGAAAGACCCGCACGCCATGGCCAAGACCCCTGCTAAGGCTCCCGAAGCCGCCGCTGAAAAGCCGGCCGCCGCCAAGAAGCCCGCCGCCACGAAGGCCGCCGCCGCCCCGGCCGCTGCTGCTGCTCCCAAGGCTCCGGCCGCCAAGAAGCCGGCCGCCCCGAAGGCCGCCGCTGCTCCGAAGGCCGCTGCTCCCGTCGCCGGCGAAGCCACCGGCAAGCTGGTGCAGATCATCGGCGCCGTCGTCGACATCGAGTTCACCGGCGCCCTGCCGGCCATCCTGAACGCCGTCGAGACCACCAACCAGGCCACCGGCCAGCGTCTGGTGTTCGAAGTCGCCCAGCACCTGGGCCAGAACACCGTCCGCGCCATCGCCATGGACGCCACCGAAGGTCTGGTCCGCGGCCAGCCCGTGCGTGACACCGGCGAAGCCATCCGCGTTCCGGTCGGTCCGGGCACGCTGGGCCGCATCATGAACGTCATCGGCGAGCCGATCGACGAGCAGGGCCCGATCCAGTCGGACCTGTCGCGCCCGATCCACCGCGACGCCCCGACCTTCGCCGAGCAGACCAACACCGCTGAAGTGCTGGTCACGGGCATCAAGGTCATCGACCTGATGTGCCCCTACACCAAGGGCGGCAAGATCGGCCTGTTCGGCGGCGCCGGCGTCGGCAAGACCGTGACGATGCAGGAACTGATCAACAACATCGCCAAGGCTTACGGCGGTTACTCGGTTCTGGCCGGCGTGGGCGAACGCACCCGCGAAGGCAACGACCTCTATCACGAGATGATCGAGTCGAACGTCAACGTCGACCCGAAGGCCAACAACGGCTCGACCGAAGGCTCGCGCTGCGCCCTGGTCTATGGCCAGATGAACGAACCGCCGGGCGCCCGCGCCCGCGTCGCCCTGACCGGCCTGTCGATCGCGGAATACTTCCGTGACGAAGAAGGCAAGGACGTGCTGCTGTTCGTCGACAACATCTTCCGCTTCACCCAAGCCGGCGCCGAAGTGTCGGCTCTGCTGGGCCGCATCCCGTCGGCCGTGGGCTACCAGCCCACCCTGGCCACCGAGATGGGCAACCTGCAGGAGCGCATCACCTCGACCAACAAGGGTTCGATCACCTCGGTCCAGGCCATCTACGTTCCCGCCGACGACCTGACCGACCCGGCCCCGGCCGCTTCGTTCGCCCACCTGGACGCCACCACCGTTCTGTCGCGCGACATCGCCGCCCAGGCCATCTTCCCGGCCGTCGACCCGCTGGACTCGACCTCGCGGATCATGGACCCGCTGGTCATCGGTGAAGAGCACTACACCGTGGCTCGCCGCGTCCAGGAAGTCCTGCAGCAGTACAAGGCCCTGAAGGACATCATCGCCATCCTGGGCATGGACGAGCTGTCGGAAGAGGACAAGCTGATCGTTTCGCGCGCTCGCAAGATCTCGCGCTTCCTGAGCCAGCCGTTCCACGTCGCCGAGCAGTTCACCAACACCCCGGGCGCCTTCGTCGAGCTGAAGGACACCATCCGCTCGTTCAAGGGCATCGTGGACGGCGAGTACGACCACCTGCCGGAAGCCGCCTTCTACATGGTCGGCCCGATCGAGGAGGCCGTCGCCAAGGCTGAAAAGCTGGCGGCGGACGCCTGATGAACGAGGAAGACGGCGATCTCGGCCACTTCTGCTGCGAGGAGCTGGAGGACGCGGTGTCTTCGGACGCCGAGGCCTCCCTCATCGAGCACGACAGCGGCCTGATCCTGTTGAACCTGGGTCAGCGGGAAGCCGATGGTGAGACGGGCACGGTCCTGACCACCATCCGCTTCTGCCCGTTCTGCGGCACCGAGATCCAGACCGACGAAGACATCGAAGCGGCCCTGGGCGCCGTGGAGACCTACGACTGATGGCCAAGCTGCACTTCTCCCTCGTCGCGCCCGAGCGCGAACTGTTCTCGGCCGATGTCGACCAGGTCGACGCGCCGGGCGCGGAAGGCGATTTCGGCGTCCTGCCGAACCACGCCCCGTTCATGACCACGCTGCGCGAGGGCCGGGTGACGGTGCGCGACGGCTCGACCGTCAAGCTGTTCGACATCCAGGGCGGTTTTGCGGACGTCGGTCCCGACGGCTTCACGATCCTGGCCGAACACGCCGTGGAAGTGGCCTCGTAAGAGCCGCTTCTCTCGGAAGATTTGAGAGCGCCCTCGCCGGAAACGGCGGGGGCGTTTTTGTTTGTTCCCTCTCCCCTTGTGGGAGAGGGTGGCCTTGCCAAGCAAGGTCGGGTGAGGGGTCTCTCAGACCTCTCCGGACAAGCCTTTGGACCCCTCATCCGACGACCTTCGGCCGCCACCTTCTCCCGCAAGGGGAGAAGGATCGAAGCTCTCGATCGAAAAAATTACGTTTGTGACCCCATCCCCGCCGTAATCGGCCACCATAAGGGTTGCGAGGGAACGCTTGTCGGTTTTAATGCCGACCTCCAAGTCTCTAGGGGATATCCGACCTATGCGCCTTGCGCTCGCCAGCCTGATCGCCCTCGGCGTCGTTTCGACCGCCGTCGCCCAGGAGCAACCCGCTCCCGCCGCCGCCCCGGCTCCCGCCCCGGCCGCCGCGCCCGTTGATCAGGCCGCGCCTGCCGATCAAGCCGCGCCCGTCGTCCCGGCGCCCGCCGCCGGCACCCCGGAAGCCGCCGCCGCCGCGGCCGCTCCGGAAGCGGTGCGTCCGCCGCCGCCGACCGATCCGGTCTCGGTGAAGATCCTCAGCGTCCTCGACACCATCTGCAAGCCGGCCGTCGTCGGCGGCGACTTCAACGCCCTGGCCAAGGCCGCGGGCTTCAAGAAGAAGAAGGACCTGTGGACCCTGGACCTGGGCAAGCCCTACCAGATCGTCCTCGACAACCCGGGTTCGAACAAGAACGTCTGCACCCTGAACGTCCAGCACGCCCAGGGTCCGGACCAGGCCCAGCACCTGGCCACCGCCCTGCACGACTGGGCGACCTGGGAGAACAGCCCGCAGCTGAAGCTGATCCGCAACGACCAGCTGGTCACCGACGTCAAGCGCCTGACCGTGACCTGGGACAACAACGCCGCCGGCGGCAAGGCCGGTCTGGTCTACGTCCGCATCAAGAAGCTGGACGACAGCTCGGTCGGCAAGAACTTCGAACAAGCCCAGATCCTCTACACCACCCAGTGATGGTCAGAGGCTCGTCGAGCTGAAACGCGAAAGGCGCGGAGGGTGACCTCCGCGCCTTTTTCTTTGGAACCTCCCCCTCTGGGGGAGGCGGCCGAAGGCCGGAGGGGGGACGTTTTCAGCTTTCGCGGCGGCGGATCAGTTTTGCGACACGCCCCCCCATCGATCGCTGCGCGATCGCCTCCCCCCCCTGGGGGAGGTTCCTTGTGGATCAAGCCGCCGCCCGGTCCTCCGCAGCGATGAAGTCCAGGCACAGCGCCGCCACGGCTTCCCAGCCCGGCTCGCCGGGCAGCCAGTGGCTCATCTCGGGGAACTCGTGGAACGCCCCGCCCAGGCGGGCGGCGGTCTGGCGGACGGTGGCGGGGGGATGGACGACGTCCTGGCCGCCGGCGATGGCCAGCACCGGGGCCTTCACCGGGCCAGGGCTGGTGGTCATGAAGGGATCCAGCCACCAGTTCAGCGTCTCCCACAGCGCGCGGCCGCTTTCCGAGGTCATGCGGGCGTAGAGCGCCCGGCGCTTTTCGCGCGGCAGGCGGTCGAGGCTGTAGCGGCGCACGACGCCGTAGTCGGGCGCGATGGCCTGCAGCCAGTAGGGGCCCAGCGTATAGAGGCTGACGGCCGAGACCGCTTCTTCCAGGCTCGCGCCATGCACGCCCCAGGGCGGGGAGGGGGCCAGCAGGATCAGGCGCTCCACCGGCGCGCGGCCGGCGGCCAGCTGGGCCACCAACCCGCCCATGGAGTGGCCGATCAGGATCGGCGGCCGCTCGCACGTGCGGATCAGGCGGGCGATCTCGCGGGCGTAGTCGCTCATCGACAGGCCGACGACCGAGCCGCCGGGTCCGCGCCCCGGCAGGTCGGGCGTGAGCACCTTATGACCGGCGGCCTCGAACGGCTCTCGGAAGCTGTCGAACGTCCAGCCGCCGCAGAAGGCGCCGTGGACCATGATCACCGGAGCCTTCACGCCCGCCTCTTAGGTCAACTCCGCTCGTGTGACTGATACGAGCGTTTCAATGGAGCCTACACGCTCTTCTTGCCGCGTGGCGAAGTTTTGGCGGGCGTCGTTGTCGCAGGCTTGGGTTTGGATGCGGGCTTGGCGGCGGCCTTGGGCTTGGCAGGGGCCTTGGCGGTCGGGGCTTTGGCTTCCGTCGTCGGCTTGGCGGCCTTGGTTTTCGGGGGCTTGGCTACAGGGGCGGCCTCGGGCGCGGCCTTGGCTTTCGCGGGGGCCTTCGCCGGAGCTTTCGCAGCGGTCTTGGCCGGTTCCGGCGCGGGCGCGGGCTTTGCGACCGCCTTGGCCTTTGGAGCGGCCTTGGCGGGGGTCTTGGCCGGTTTCGCGGCCGGAACGGGCGGGGTTTCCGCGGGAGGCGCCGCCTTGGCCTTGGCGGCCGCCGCCTTGGCAGGAGCCTTCGGCTTGGGCGCGGCCTTCGCCGCCGGCTTGGCGGCCGGTTCGGCGACGACGGCCTTGGCCTTGCTCGGCGTCTTGGCCTTGGCGGGCGCCCGGGGCTTGGGCGCCGGCTCCACGGCCGGCGCGGCCGCCGGTTCGGGCGCTGCGGCGACCGGAGCCGGGGCGGGTTCGGGCTTGGCCTTGGGCGGGGCGGCCGAGGCCGGACCCAGGCCCTTTTCCGACAACCAGGACTGCACCGCGCCCAGCAGGGCCTCGCTGCCCGGCTCGTCGATCAGCCAGTGGGCGTGGTCGGGATACTCGCGATAGTCGGCCCCGGCGTACTTGCGGCCGACCAGGCGGACGTCCTCGACGGGCGTGGTGCGATCGCGCGCGCCGGCCAGCACCAGCACCGGCACGGTCACCTTGGCGGCGTCGACATGCACGGTGCGCGAGGGATCGCGGTCGGGATAGGCCAGGTCCTGCAGCACCCGGCCCGAGTCGTAGACGGCCGTGGCGTAGAGGGCGTCGTGGCGGGCGGCCGGCACGGCGTTGACGACGCCGAACTTGAAGCCGGTCTTCCACATTTTCACCGGCTTGGGCGCGCCGCCCTGGGTCAGCACGGCGTTGAGGAAGGTGATGATCGGCGACAGCTTGGGCTTGCCGCGCGCGTCGGCCGGCGAGGCCGGCGCGAACAGCACGATGCCCGAGGCCAGGCCGCTTTCGGCCAGCTTCTGGGCGATCAGCCCGCCCATGGAGTGACCGAAGACGATCGGCTTCACCCCGTCGCGGGCGGCGGTCACGGCGGCCGCCGCGCTCAGCTCGGCGACATAGTCGGCCAGGGACAGGCCGGCCAGGTCGGGCGAGGGCGGCCCCGCCGTGCGCAGGGCGGGCCGGATGGTCGGCGTTTCGACCGCGTAGCCCGCCTTGCGGAAGGTATCGGCCACCGGCGCCCAGCTGTCGCCGGTCATGCCATAGCCGTGGATCATCAGGATGGTTCTGCTCAAGCCCGCGCCTCCGAACCCCATGAAGGGCCGGCGCGCTGAGCCTTCGGTGTCAGGCGGTGCGCGCGAACCCCGAGAAAGCGGCGACCATTCGTTCGTAGACGCCGCGTTTGAAGGGTACGATTAGTTCGGGCGTTTCGTCGAGAGCGCCCCAGCGCCAGGCGTCGAACTCGATGTCGCCATGGGCCGCCAGGTCGATCTCGCCCTCGTCGCCGGTGAAGCGGAAGGCGAACCACACCTGCTTCTGGCCAAGGTACCCGCGCGCGCGCTTGGTCCCCATGAACTCGGGCGGATAGTCGTAGGTCAGCCAGCCTTCGGTGCGGCCCAGCAACTGGGCGGACTTCACGCCGGTCTCTTCGTAGAGCTCGCGGCGGGCGGCGGTTTCCAGGTCTTCGCCCTCGTCGACGCCGCCCTGCGGCAACTGCCAGTTATAGGGCGGCTCCTGCTTGTGGCGCATGCCCAGCCAGACCCGGCCGTCAGTGGGATGGAAGAGGGCGACGCCCACATTGGGGCGGTAGAGCGAAAGGTCGATCTGCGCGGTCATCGCTTGGCGATAGCCGAAGCCGGCGCCAGTTGCACGCCCCGCGCATTGAGGCCGCCGGCCCAGTTGCGCACTTGGCTGATCGTCACCGGATAGGCGAAGCCCACGCCCAGCGACTGGCCGCGGGCGCTGGCGCCCGATTCCAGGGCCCGCAGCTGGCCCTCGATGGCCTCGGCCGACAGGTCGTCGTCGATGCCGCGTTCGGCCGAGGCGCGCGGGATCGGGCCGCCGCGACGGGCGGCCGCGCCGTCGTCGACGAAGGCCAGGCCCCGGGCCTTCAGCGCCGTGGTGAAGGTGGCCATGGCCGGGTCGGAATCCAGGAACTTCGAGCCCAGATAGTTGGTCAGGCCGAAATAGCCGGTGGCGCGCGACATCAGCCATTCCAGCTTGCGCACGGTCTCGTCGGGACGGTTGGCGGCGATCAGGGTGTAGGGGCCCGGATCGTTGGCCGGATAGTCGTTGGGCTCCATCGGCGTCTCGAGCAGCACCTCGTGCCCGTGCGAGCGGGCCAGGTCGATCCAGCCCTGCAGCCCTTCGGCATAGGGGGCGAACGACAGGGTGATCTCGGGCGGCAGGGTCTCGATGGCGGCGCGGGTGGTCTGGGCGTTGAGGCCGAGGCCCCCGATCACCAGGGCCACGCGCGGGCGGCCGTCGGGCGTGAACGGACGGGCATAGGCTTCGGCGACCGTGCGGCCGTCGGGCGCGATCACCGGCAGCGGGCCGCCGCCGGGGCCAGGAACCGACAGGCCAGGCAGCGGGGCCTGGACCAGGGCGCCGCCCGACGGGGCGGGCGCGGCGGCCAGGTCCGTGAAGTCTTCGGGCGCGGCGTCGGCCTGGGCGTGGCGGGCGAAGGGCTGGGCCGACAGGTCCATCTGGCCGGGCAGCAGCGGGGCTTCCTCGTCGCCTTCGGTCGAAAGCGCCTCGCGCCAGCCGTCGGGCGCGCCCTTGGTGGCGCCGATCTCCGACAGCGACAGGCGGATCACCGGAGCGCCGGCCTTGGGGTCGCCGGTCACCAGCACCAGCACCGCCAGGCTCAGCAGGAACAGGAAGGCTGCGCCGCTGGCGCCGATATAGGGATTGGCCGCGGCCGCCATCAGGCGCGCGCGCAGGTCGCCGCCGTCGGCGGGTTCGGGCGCGGCGGCGGTGTAGGCGGGCTTGCGGGAGAACACGGCGGCCATGGGATGGGCTTAGCGGGCAAGCTTCCAAGATATGGTTAACAGGGTTCGCCCAAACCTGCGGCGAAATGGCGGATCGCTGCTTTTCTCAGCGAAGCGCGGCGCGGAAATGACCGACAGGCGAGGTTGGACGCAAAAGCGGTGGCGAGACCTTTCCGCCGGTCGATCCTCGGGCGCAAGCTTCTCGTGAGGAGACCTCGCCATGAGCCTGACCGAGTTCGCCCGCTTCTCCGATCCCTCGCGCGCCGAAGACCGCGCCGTGTGCCTGGCCGCCGTGTTGCGGGCCGGGGCGGGGCTGGTCGTCGGCCTGGCCGTGGTGGTGATCGCGGCGTTGGGGATGGCCTAGAAGAACCTCTCCCATGGGGAGAGGGAGGGGCCCGCGCCGAAGGCGTGGGAGGGTGAGGGGCTAAACCGCCTGCGGTCCCATCACTCTTCGACCCAGCCTCATCTGGATAGGCTTAAACCCCTCACCCTCCCATGCTGCGCATGGGCCCCTCCCTCTCCCTATGGGAGAGGTTCAGAAAAAGGGGGAGAAGGACGAAAAAAGCCGCCCATCTTTCGACGGGCGGCTCGTTCTCGCGGGCTCGAAAGCCCTTACTTCTTCTCGACCGGAGGCTTGCCGCCAGCGGCTGCGGCCTTGGCGGTGACCTCGGCGATCTTCGGCTGCGGCTTGGGCAGCTTCGGCACGGCCTCGACCGAGCCGGCCTTCAGCACGGCCAGGGCGCGCGACAGCTGGAAGTCGTCCTTCTTCTCGTCGAAGCCGGCCGGCGGCGCTTCGGCCGGCACGTGGGCGCCCTTGCGGGTCTTGCCCTCGTCGGCGTTCAGCGCGTTCTTGAAGCTGGCCTCGCTGAACCACACGCGGTTGGCGATGTCCTGGGCCTGGTCCTTGGTCTGGGCCACTTCCAGGTCGGGCTCGATGCCGGTCTTCTGGATCGAGCGGCCCGACGGGGTGAAGTAGCGGGCCGTGGTCAGCTTCAGGGCGCCGTCGGCGCCGCCGCGCAGCGGGATCACGGTCTGGACCGAGCCCTTGCCGAAGCTGGTGATGCCGACAAGCTCGGCGCGGTGGCGGTCCTGCAGGGCGCCGGCGACGATTTCAGCCGCGGACGCGGAGCCCTGGTTGATCAGCACCACCATCGGCAGGCCGTTCAGGATGTCGCCCGGGGTGGCGTTCAGGCGCTGGATGTCGCGCGGATTGCGGCCGCGCTGGCTGACGACCTCGCCGCCTTCCAGGAACAGGTCGGCCACGCCGCGCGCCTGGTCGAGCAGGCCGCCCGGATTGTTGCGCAGGTCGAAGACCAGGCCCTTCATCTTGGGGTTCTTGGCCTGCAGGTCCTTGATCGAGGCCGACAGGGCGTCGGTCGACTTTTCGTTGAAGCCGGGCAGGCGCACATAGCCGTAGTCGCCTTCCATGCGGGCGATGGCGGCCTTGGGCTTGATGACCTCGCGCACCAGCTTGACGTCGAACGGGTCGGTCTTCTCGCGGGCGATGGTGATGGTCACCGTCTCGCCGGCCGGGCCGCGCATCTGCTTGACGGCCTCATTGACCGTCAGGCCCAGAACCGACTGGCCGTTGACGGCCGTGATGTAGTCGCCGGCCTGGATCCCCGCGCGATCGGCGGG
The DNA here is from genome assembly GCF_011043625.1 of Caulobacter sp. 602-2. Classification (GTDB taxonomy): domain Bacteria; phylum Pseudomonadota; class Alphaproteobacteria; order Caulobacterales; family Caulobacteraceae; genus Caulobacter. The sequence goes on along the minus strand of NZ_JAAKGT010000016.1, from coordinate 12,215 downwards.
CGTGCCGTCCATCGGCGAGATGACCTTGACCACGCCTTCCTCGCTGGTGACCTCGATGCCGAGGCCGCCGTACTCGCCGCGCGTGGTGTCCTGCATGTCCTCGAAGCTGTCGGGCGACAGGTAGCCCGAGTGCGGGTCGAGGCTGGTCAGCATGCCGTCAAGCGCGGCCTCGATCAGCTTCTTGTCGTCGACTTCGGTGACGTACTGGTCCTCGACGGTGGCGAGCACGTCGCCGAACAGTTCGAGCAGCTTGTAGGTCTTGGCTTTCTGCGAGGGGATGGTCGCTTGGGCGATCGGGCTGACATAGGCCATGGTCCCCGCGCCGAGGACAAAGGCCGAAACACCGATGAGCAGGTACTTGCGCATAAGGCCTGAAAGGCTCCCTTGCGGCGCGGGCGCCGCGTCCGATACTCAAGAGCGGCGCGAACGCCGCGTTCGATAGTCCGGCCCCGTCCATCCCCGACGCAGGCCGCGCGTCATGATGAACGCCCATCATTGCTGAAAAAGTCGTCTACCGCGACTCTTGCTTGAGCCAGCGTCCCGGGTCGGCCGGAACGCCGTTCTCACGCACCTCAAGATAGAGCTCCGGCTCCAAAGGTCCACGGTCCGTCATGCGTCCGAGGGCGGCGCCGGCTGCGACCGATTGTCCGGGCGCCACCGAAACGTCGGCCAGGCCCGCCATGACCAGATGATAGGCACCCTGGGCGCGGACGATCACCACCATGTCCCAGCCGTTCAGCGGGCCGGCGTACTCGACCACGCCGGCGGCGGGGCTGCCGACGGCCTGGCCCTTGGCGGTGCGGATCGACAGGCCCTCGGCCTTGCCGCCGACGGGCTGGGCGTCGCCCCAGCGGCGCACCACCTCGCCGGGGGCCGGAGCCCGCAGCGTCAGCGGGCCGGTGGCCGATCCGGTCGACAGGCCGTCGGTCAGCGCGCCCAGGGTCTGGCGTTCCTGGTCGGCGGCGATGGCGTCCTGGGCGTAGGCGCGCTCCAACTGGGTCTTCTCGACGATCATCCGCTCCAGCTCGCCCCGGCGGTCGGCCATGGCGCTCTCGGCGGTGAACAGCTGCTCGGAGGCGGCGGCGGCCTCGCGGCGCAGGGCCCCGACGGCGCGGGCCTGGCGGGCGTAGGCGTCGGCGCGGGCCTGCAGGTCGGGCGTCATGGCGCGGATCAGGATCGCCGCCCGCACCGCGTCGCGGGCGTCGCCGGGATTGACCAGCAGGGCCGGCGGCGGGTTGCGGCGGAAAAGCTGGAGGGCGCTGAGCAGCCGGGCCAGCTGGCCCCGGTCGCGGCCCAGCTCGCCGATCAGCGCCGACTCCCGCCGGTGCAGGGTCTCCAGCCGGGCGCGCTTGACGTCGACGTCGGCCCCGGCCGAGACCTGCTGCTGGTTCAGCCGGGAAAGCTCGGCCCGCAGGTCCTCGATCTCGCGGCGGGTGTCGGCCGCCTGCTGCAGGTCGCGGGTGCGCTGGTCGCCGATCTGCTGCGCGACGACGGCCCCGGCTCCGGCGAGGAGCAGGGCGCAGGCGCTGACGGCGGCGATCGCGAAGCGGCGGGGCATTGCGTCCCTATCTGCCTGAGGGCGCGGCGGTTTCAAAGGGGCGGTCGGTGCGTCCTTCGAGGCTCGGCTGCGCCTCGCACCTCAGGATGAGGAAGCTATTGCACTGAATTCCTCATCCTGAGGCGCCCGCGCAGCGGGCCTCGAAGGACGCAGGGCTCAGTCCCGGTGATAGGGCGAGCCGGCCAGGATGGTGGCGGCGCGGTAGATCTGTTCGGCCAGCATGGCGCGGGCCAGGGCGTGGGGCCAGGTCTGGGGGCCGAAGGCCAGCAGCTCGTTGGCCTGCGCCAGGATCGACGGGTCCAGCCCGTCGGCGCCGCCGATCAGGAACACGATCCGGCGCTGGCCGTCGTCGCGCAGGCGCTCCAGGCGGCCGGCGAAGGCGCGCGAGGTGTGGACCTTGCCGTGCTCGTCGCAGGCGACGACATAGGCGCCTTCCAGGTGCGGGCGCAGCACCTCGGCCTCGGCGGCCTTGCCCGGCTTGCGGGCTTCGACCTCGAGGATCTCGACGGGACCCAGCGCCAGGGCGCGGCCCGACGCGGTGGCGCGGGACGCGTAGTCCAGCGCCAGCTGCGCCTCGACCATGCGGCCGAGCTTCCCGACGGTGAGGATGGTGATCTTCATTTTGGGAGAGCAGGGCGGAGAACCCCGCTCCGAGCGATGCTCAGGAGCGGGGCCTGCCCGGAGGAGATCAGTTCGACGAGGCGGCCGGCATGCGGTGCGGCGCGTCGACGGCCCAGATCTTCTCGATGTTGTAGAAGCTGCGCACTTCGGGGCGGAACAGGTGGACGACGACGTCGCCGGCGTCGATCAGCACCCAGTCGCAGTGCGGCAGGCCTTCGACCCGGGCCTTGCCCAGGCCATGGTCCTTCAGCGCGCGCAGCACGTGGTCGGCGAGAGCGCCGACGTGACGATGCGAGCGGCCCGACGCCACGATCAGGCTGTCGGCCACGGAGCTCTTGTCCGTAAGGTCGATGTGGACGATGTCCTGGGCCTTGTCGTCGTCGAGGCGGTCCAGGATCAGGCGCTCCAGCGCCTTGATGTTCAGGTCCGTACTGAGCGTCGGATTTTCAGTCGAGGATTCGGCACCAGCCGGTCCCTCGTGCGCCGTCGGCGCGGGGTCGCTACGCAGCGGAATGCTCCTTATTGGCTTCGCGCAAAGCCCCTCATAGCACGGAAAGACTCGAAACGTGAGGGGGATCGTGGTCGCAGGGGCGATGGGCGGCGACCGCTGGCCTTGCCGCTCGCGGCGCGATAGAGCTTGGGGCGGGGTTCGAGGGGGCGTTGATGAAGTACGAAGCCGCGGGCAAGGCCCGGTTCCAGATCGACCTGGACGAAGGCCAGACCATCCGGATCCGGGCGGTCAGGCAGGTCTTTCCCCTGCTTTTCCTGCCGGTGTGGTTGGCGGGTTGGACCGTCGGCGGGATCGTGGCGATCCACCAGCTGCTCACCGAATTCGAGCCCTTCCTCGCCATCTGGCTTTGCGCCTGGGTCCTCGGCTGGGTGTTCGCGGCCGGGACCCTGGTCTGGATGATCGGCGGGGTGGAGACCCTGCGCGTGGTCCAGGGCGACCTGGAGACGGCCATGGTCTGCGGGCCGTGGTCGCGCCGGAAGCTCTATCAGGGGGCGGTGATCCGCGACCTCAAGCCCTCGCACCAGGATCCGATGCTGGCCCGTTTCCAGTTCAGCGGCCCGTTCGCCATGAAGGCCATGGGCGCGATCCAGTTCAGCTATGGCGCGCGGAGCGTCCGGGTGGGCCAGGGCCTGGACGAGACCGAAGCTCAGTTGCTGGTCGAGCACCTGCGCAAGCGGCTGCCGGCGCAAGCGGCGGCGGCCTGAAGCGGCGATGCGCAAGCTGGCTCTTGTCGCCCTGCTGCCCGTCCTGGCCGCGCCGCCGACACTGGCAGCCGAGCCGCCCCTGACCCTGAAGGCATTGCGCGCCCTGTCGCCTGAGCAGGTCATCGCCCGCGCCTTCGCCTCGTCCCTCGAGACGGAGCCTCAGGCCACGGTCACCGACACCCTTCCCGACAGCTATGCGCTGAGCACGGTCGAGACCCCTCTGGCGCTGCGCCCGGTCGCCGACCGCGTGTGCCGTCAGCAGGTCCTGACCTTCCGGTTCGCGCCCCTGTCCGCCACAACGACGCGCGCCATCGATCCGCCGTCCGTCGTCGACCGGCTGACGGTCGTCGAGCACTATCGGCTGGTCGCGCCGGGGCGTTCGGATTGCGCCGGCGCCGCCTGGCCGCCGTTCAAGGCTTCGTCCGACATCGTGGCCGGCAACGGCGTCCGCCGGCTGGAGGCGTTGCTGGCCGCGCCCGAGCGCTGGCGGTTCAGCTGCGTTCAGCCCGGCTGCGACCTTTCGAAGATACGGATCCAGGACCTGCGCAGCATATGGGGCGAGCGGGACGGCGAACTGACCCTCAACGGCGAGATGGCCGGGCGGACCAGTTGGGCGATCATGATGTCGGCGCAGGACGACGTCGCCACCCTGTGGACCGGGCCGACGCCGCCGAGCTAGCCCTTGGTCTGGCGCGCCCGCAGGGCCGTGGACGAGGCGAAGTTCAGCGGGCCGGTGAGATAGACCCAGGCCGGAACCTCGGCGTCGGCGATGGTCGCCGCGGCGCTGGCCGGGCGGCGGGCGAAGGCGAAGCGGCGAGCGGCCGGCGAGCTTCGCGCCTTGAGCGCCGCCCATGGACGCGAGACCACGGCGACCGGGACCTCGCGCATGATCTGGGTCCAGCCGCGCCAGCGGTGGAAGGTGGCCAGGCTGTCGGCGCCCATCACCCAGACGAACTTCACGCCCGGGAAGCGGGCCTTTAGCACCCGCAGGGTGTCGATCGTGTATTGCGAGCCCAGCCGCGTCTCGGCGTCGGAGACGATCATGCTGGAGCCGCGCGCCCAACGGCGGGCCTCGTCCATGCGCTCGGCCAGGGGCCTGGTCTCGCGCGAAGATTTCAGAGGGTTCTGCGGCGAGACGAGCCAGATCACCTTGTCCAGGTTCAGGCGATGCAAGGCGGTCTCGGCCACGTGGGCGTGGCCCTCATGCGCCGGGTTGAAGCTGCCGCCGAACAGCCCGACGCGCATGCCCGGCTCCAGATGGAAGCCGAGGCGATGGGCGCTGGGGCGGCCGGCTTCAGGGACGAGTCTGGCCGGTCCCGCGAACCACATACTTGAACGTCGTCAGTTGCTCGGCCCCGACCGGGCCGCGGGCGTGAAGCTTGTCGGTGGCGATGCCGATTTCGGCCCCGAAGCCGAACTCGCCGCCATCGGCGAACTGGGTGGAGGCGTTGACCAGCACGATGGCGCTGTCGACCTGGCCGATGAAACGTTCGGCCGCGGCCGTGTCCTCGGTGACGATCGCGTCGGTGTGGCCCGAGCCGTAGGTCGCGATGTGCCGAGCCGCGCCGTCGACGCCGTCGACCACGGCCACGGCGATGATCGGCGCCAGGTACTCGGTGGTCCAGTCCTCGACCGCAGCGGCCTTCAGTTCGGGCTCGATGGCGCGGGCGGCCGCGTCGCCGCGGATCTCGCAGCCGGCCTTGATCAGCACGTCGGCGATCGGCGGCAAAAGCTTGCCGGCCGCGGCGCTGTCGATCAGCAGGGTCTCGGCCGAGCCGCACACCGACACGCGGCGCATCTTGGCGTTCAGCACGATGTCGGCGGCCTTCTTCAGGTCGGCGGCTTCGTGCACGAAGACGTGGTTGAGGCCTTCCAGGTGGCCCAGCACCGGGGCGCGGGCCTCGGCCTGGACGCGGGCGACCAGGCTCTTGCCGCCGCGCGGGATGATCAGGTCGATCGACCGGTCCAGACCCGACAGGATGGCGCCGACGGCGGCGCGGTCGGTGGTCCTGACCATCTGCACCACGTTGGCCGGCAGGCCGGCGGCGGCCAGGCCCTTGAGCACGGCGGCGTGGATGGCGAGGTTGGACTCGATGCACTCCGAACCGCCGCGCAGGATCACGGCGTTGCCCGAGCGCAGGGTCAGGGCCGCGGCGTCGGCCGTCACGTTGGGACGGCTTTCGTAGATCATGGCGATGACGCCGATCGGCGTGCGCACGCGGGCGATGTCCAGGCCGTTGGGGCGCTGCCAGCGGGCGGTCTCCACGCCCAGCGGGTCGGGAATGGCGGCCACGGCCTCGACGCCGGCGGCCACGCCTTCCAGGCGCGCCTCGTTCAGCATCAGCCGCTCGATCATCGGCGGGGTCAGGCCGTTGGCGCCGGCCTTCTCCAGGTCGCGGGCGTTGGCGGCCAGGATGGCCGGGGCCTCGGCGCGGATGGCGGCGGCGATGGCGACGAGGGCGGCGGTGCGCTGGGCTGGCGTGGCGAGGCGGAGCGCGCGCGCGCCCTCGCGGGCCGCCTGGCCCATCGCCCTCATCGTCGCCTGCAGGCCCCCGGCCGCGTCGTCCATGGCTCGTCCGTCCCCGGATATGCTCAGATTGAGGCTTACCTAGGCTCTTTGGGGGCTCGGGGAAATGGCCAATTGCTGGCGGAGCGCCGAGAAAGCCTGTCAGCGCGGGTGCAGGCCTTGTGCGGCGTTCGTCTTCGGGTTGAATGGCGGTGAAGCTTTGCCGGAGCGGTCCGCGGCTTCCTAGGAGATCGCCGGTGATCCGTCGCACCCTGTCCCTGCTGGCCCCCGTCCTGGTCTTGTCGCTGAGCGCCTGCATCACCGTGAACATCGGCCAGAGGGACGTCGTCCCGCCCTTCGACGGCGCCCAGCCGGCCGGGGCGCCGCTGTCGGCGGCCGCCATTCCCGGCGCGCAGGTGGCCGTCGGCACGGTTCCATTCGCCTCGGGCGAGATCCACTACGTCTTGGCGAAGGCCGACCCCGCCCGGCCGCTGGTGGTGTTCTGCGGCGGCAACATGTTCAGGGAAAGCGCCGGCGGGGCCTCGCGCGGCGCGGTGCTGGGGCGGTTCGGCGACGTCCTGATGTTCGACTATCCGGGCCGGGGCCAGTCGACCGGCGCGCCGACGCGCCAGGCCTTCGAGGCCGCCCGCGCGCCCCTGGCCCGCAAGATCGAGGCCATGGCGGCGCAGCGGACCGGCGGGGTGATCTTCTGGGGCCATTCGCTGGGCGGGACCTACTGCGCGGCCCTGGCCGCCGAGACCAAGGTCGCGTCGAGCCTGGTGATGGAGGGCAGCTTCGCCTCGATCGAGGACATCGCCGACGCCATGGCCGGGGCGGCGCGGCCGCTGGTGCGCCTGCGGATCGATCCGGGCGCCATGAACTACAAGGCCCCCGAACTGCTGAAGGCCTATCCGGGCAGGATCGTCGTCGCCGCCTCGCGTCAGGACGAGACCATTCCGTTCAAGGCCTCGCGCCGCCTGGCCGCGCGCCTGGAGGCGCAGGGCAGGGCGGTGACCTTCGTGCCGCTGGCCCAGGGCAAGCACTCGCGCTTCTACCTGGAGCCGGCCTACGGGCCGGCGATGACCGCGGCGATCGCCGCGCCGTGATGTCAGTACGGCCTGACATGAAGTCATGATCTCCTGACATGATGTCAGGTTGACATTACATTTTGATGCTGTCAGGTTTGCCTTACATCAACGGGAGGCAGCCATGCTGGCCATCGGCAAGTTCCACAGCTCGGCGCATCGGCGCTACGTGATCCGCACCATGGCGTTCATGATCCCCTATGTGCTGGTCAATATGGGCGCGATCTTCGGGGCGTTCGACGACATCAGGACGCCGGTGGCGGCCTGGGCGCTGGCGCTGGTGGTTTCGGCGCCGGTGGTCGGCCAGATCTGGGCCACCCTGGCGTTGATGGCCGAGTCCGACGAGTTCGTCCGCGCCCTGGTCGCCCGCCAGTTCATCGTCGCCTCGGGCGTGGCCATGGCGCTGTTCTCGGTGTGGGGCTTCGGCGAGAGCTACGCCCACGCGCCGCACCTGCCCGGCTGGCTGATCTATCCGCTGTTCTGGGCGGTGTTCGGCGTCGTCTCGCCGTTCATCCGGAGCACGCGATGAAGAACCGTCTGAAGCTGCTGCGCGTCGAGCGCGGCTGGACCCAGGAGCAGCTCGGCCAGGCGCTCAGCGTCTCGCGCCAGGCGGTCAACGCCCTGGAGACCGAGAAGCACGATCCGTCGCTCGATCTGGCCTACCGCATCGCCGCCATCTTCGAGCGGCCGATCGAAGAGATCTTCGAGAACCCGCACGTCCGCTGAGGACGTTTCCAGAGACTCAAGGAGACCCAGTCCATGTCGCTCGCCTTTCTCGGCGGCCGCGCGGTCGCGCGCGCCTGCATCATCGTCCTGGCCGCCCTGCTGGGCCTCGGGATCGCCATTTCCGTCGCCCGGGCCGAGCCGGCCTTCACGAGCGACCGGCTGTCGGTCGAGGTGGTCGGGCAGGGGCCTGACGTGATCCTGGTTCCGGGCCTGGCCTCCTCGCGCGAGGTGTTCCGGCCGCTGGCCGACCGGCTGAAGGCCACGCATCGCGTGCATCTGGTTCAGCTGTCGGGCTTCGCAGGCCAGCCCTGGACCGGCGGCGAGGGCCCGTTCGTCGACCCGGCGGTCGAGGCCCTGGCGGCCTATGTCCGCTCTGCCGGTCTGGCTCGGCCAGCGGTGATCGGCCACTCGATGGGCGGACTGTCGGCCCTGCTGCTGGCCCAGCGCAATCCGCAGCTGGTCGGCCGGGTGATGACGGTCGACACCCTGCCGTTCTACAGCGCCATGTTCGGCCCGACGGCCACGCCGGCCAGCGCCAGGCCCTTCGCCGACCGCATGGCGGCGGGGGTCCTGTCGGCTAGCCCCGAGGCCTTCGCCGCCCAGCAGGCGGCCGCCGCCAAGGGCCTGTCGCGCACCCCGGCCATGCAGGAGGCCATCGTCGCCTGGTCGCTGGCCTCGGATCGCCAGGCGGTGGCCAAGGCGATCTTCGAGGTGATGACGCTGGACGCCCGTCCGGGCCTGGCGGCGATGAAGGTTCCGGTCACCGCGCTCTACGCCGCCGACGCCGAGGGCGCCCTGCCGCCGGCCGTGGTCGGGGCGCTGTGGATGCGCGAGTACGACGCTCTGCCGGGCGTGAAGCTGGTCCGCGTCGAAGGCAGCCGCCACTTCATCATGGCCGACCAGCCCGAAGCGTTCGCCAAGGCGGTGGAGAGGTTCCTGAAGTAGAGGACCCTCCCCCTGAAGGGGGAGGTGTCGCCGAAGGCGACGGAGGGGGAAGTCTCTTGGAGATTGGCCGGTTCAGCGGAAGCTGAAAACGCCCCCCCTCCGGCCCTCCGGGCCACCTCCCCCAGAGGGGGAGGATCTTTGGCTCGGCGACTGAGGGGGGCTTACCCCCCCACCGCCAGGTCGTCGGCGTGGATCATCGGGCCTTCGGTGAAGCCGAGCTCGGCCTCGATGGCGTCGCTGCGCAGGCCGGCGATCCGTAACGCGTCGGCGCTGTCGTAGCGCACGAGGCCGCGGGCGACCTCGTGGCCGGTCTCGTCGCGCACGCGCACGGCGTCGCCCTTTTCGAACGGACCCTCGACGGCGCGCACCCCGGCGGCCAGCAGGCTCTTGCCGGTCTTCAGGGCGGCTGCGGCGCCGGCGTCGACCGTCACCCAGCCCTGCGGGGCCAGCGAGCCGGCGATCCAGGCCTTGTAGGCGGCGGCGGGCGAGGCGGCGGCCTCGATCAGGGTCGCGGGCGCGCCCTCCTCGATGGCGGCCAGCGGACGCGGGCGCGAGCCCAGGGTGATCAGGGTGGCGCAGCCGGCCGCGCGGGCGATGCGGGCGGCGGCGATCTTGGTGGCCATGCCGCCGGTGCCCACGCCGGCGGCGGCGTTGGCGCCCTCGGCCATGGCGGCGATCGCCGGCGTGATCTCCGAGACGCGCGGAATGTGGGTGGCGGCCGGGTCGCGGCGCGGGTCGGCGGTGTAGAGCCCGTCGATGTCCGACAGCAGCACCAGCAGGTCGGCGCCCGCCAGCTGGCCGACGCGGGCGGCCAGGCGATCGTTGTCGCCGTAGCGGATCTCTTCGGTGGCCACCGTGTCGTTCTCGTTGACGACGGGAACCACGCCCAGCGACAGCAGGGTCTCGACCGTGGCGCGGGCGTTCAGCCAGCGGCGACGGGTCTCGGTGTCGTCGCGGGTCATCAGGATCTGGGCGACGCCGACGCCGTGCGGCTCGAACGCCTCCTCCCAGGCCCGCATCAGGAGGCTCTGGCCGGCGGCGGCCGCGGCCTGCTTTTCCGGCAGGGTGATCTTGCGGCCCGAAAGACCCAGGCGCCGGCGTCCCAGCGCCCCCGCGCCGGACGAGACCACCACCACCTGCTTGCCGGCCGCGCGCAGGGCCGCGGCGTCGGCGCAGAACGCCTCCAGCCAGCCCTTGTTGGCCGCGCCGGTGGCGGCGTCGACCAGCAGGGCCGAGCCGACCTTGAACACGATCCTCCGGGCCTGGCCCAGAGGTCCCCCGACCCCCAGGTTCACGGCTGCCAGCCCCCCGGCGTCTCCTCGATGTGGTCTTCGTCTTCCTCGATCTCGGCCACCGCGTCGCCGCGGCGCACGCGCACCTGGCGATAGGCCGCGCGCAGCAGCTCGGTGACGCCCTCGCCCGACACGCCGGAGATCAGCATCGGCTTGACGCCGGCCACGGCTTCCAGCTCGGCCTGCTTGGCCGCGCGGGTCTCCTCGTCCAGGGCGTCGATCTTGTTCAGCGCCAGGATCTCGGACTTGACCGCCAGCTCGTCGCCATAGGCCTCGAGCTCGCCGCGGATGGTGGTCCAGGCGCCGACGATGTCGTCCTGGGTGGCGTCCACCAGGTGGATCAGCGTGGCTGAACGCTCGACGTGCCCCAGGAACCGGGTGCCCAGGCCTGCGCCTTCCGACGCGCCCTCGATCAGGCCGGGGATGTCGGCCAGCACGAAGCGCTCGCTGGTCGACAGGTCCACGACGCCCAGGTTCGGGGTCAGGGTGGTGAAGGGATAGTCGGCGATCTTCGGCTTGGCCGCGCTGGCCGCCGCCAGGAAGGTCGACTTGCCGGCGTTGGGCAGGCCCACCAGGCCGACGTCGGCGATCAGCTTCAGCCGCAGCCACAGCCAGCGCTCTTCGCCTTCCTGGCCGGGATTGGCCCACATCGGGGCCTGGTTCACCGGACCCTTGAAGTGCAGGTTGCCCCAGCCGCCGTTGCCGCCCTTGGCCAGCAGCACGCGCATGCCCGGCTCGTCGAGGTCGACGATCAGGGTCTCCTTGTCCTCTTCCAGCACCTCGGTGCCGACCGGGACCTTCAGCACGATGTCGTCGCCGGCGGCGCCGTGGCGCTGGCGGCCCATGCCGTGCACGCCGGTGCCGGCCTTGAAGTGCTGCTGGTAGCGATAGTCGATCAGGGTGTTGAGGCCCTCGACGGCCTCGATCCAGATGTCGCCGCCGCGACCGCCGTCCCCACCGTCGGGGCCGCCGTATTCGATGTACTTCTCGCGTCGGAAAGAGACCGACCCGCCGCCGCCGTTGCCGGAGCGGATGAAGATCTTGCATTGATCCAGGAATTTCATGGGCGTCTTTTGTCCCAACACGGGTTTCGCGTCGAGCGAAATGGACTTGGCGCAACCTGTGGAACGCGCGACCAAGCGCCGCCCGTGTCGATATTGCGACAAAGAAGCGCTGCCTTGAACGCTGTTCGGCGTCGTGACGAAATGTTAAACACGGAGTGCGACAAACGGTCCCGGGGCGAAAATTCTCTATTTCTCGTGGAGGGGGAGGGCGTCCGTTGTCGACGGAAGCGAACGTCAGGGATGAACTCGATCAGGACCTCAAGGACCTGACGCTGCAGACGCTATGCCGCAAGTATGCGGGCGAAGCGTCGATCCACCGGAACATCCTGATGAGCCGCGGCACCGGCGTGACCGGGACGTGGCGCGATTTCCGCGCCTTCCTCGGCGACATCGGTCCCAAGCCGTCCGAAAACCACGTGCTGGTGCTGATCAACCGGCTCGAGCGCACCTATGGCCCCGGCCGCGCCCGCTGGATGACGCCCGACGAGCAGTCGACGCACGAGGCCGAGTTCGACCGCGTCCAGGCCGAGAAGAAGCGCGAGGCCCAGAAGCTGGAGCACGAGGCCGCCGCCATCCGCCGCGCCAAGGCCCCCAACGCCCCCAATTTCGGTCAGTTCACGCCGATGGCCGGCCAGCAGGTCAGCTTCACCGACGTGGCCAAGAAGCTGAACATCCCGGTCGCCGCCCTTTCGAAGACCATGGCCGGCGGCCGCAGCGCCGACGAACTGGTCAAGCGCGCGGCCAGCGCCGCCGAGGTGATCAACACCGAAGCAAGCTGGCTGCCGCCGGATCCGGCCCGCAAGGCCAACTTCTTCGAGGCCTTCCGCATCTGGCACATGCAGGTGCAGCCGCAGTTCAGCCGCGCGGCCACGCCGACCTTCCTGTTCCTCTACATCGCCCTGCCGGTGATGAAGGAATGCCGCGACGAGCTCGTCGACCTGAACCTGTGGAACCCGCTGGGACAGCGCGCGCTAACCGCCCGCGACAACCACATCTCGTGGAAGAAGTACTGCGAGTTCATGCCGCGCGCGCAGGTGGCGATGATGGAGATCCCCATCTACGCCACCTATTCGCTGCTGAGCGATCTGGACGCCCTGTGCGAGCGCATCGTCACCGCCGAAAAGCGCTTCCGCGAAGGCCCGCAGAAGGTGATCCACACGCATAGGGCGGCGTAGAGCCGGCCGTAAGGAACCTCCCCCTGTG
>NZ_JAAKGT010000015.1 GCF_011043625.1 Caulobacter sp. 602-2 | reverse complement strand
AATTCCTACAAATGGCCCTCGCTTCCGCGGGGGCCTTTTGTCGTTTCGGGATCCGCCCATGACCGACCGCTACCTGGACGACCTGAGCGTCGGCGAGACCTGGACCGGCCAGCCGTTCGTGCTGTCGCAGGCCGAGATCCTCGACTTCGCCCGCGCCTATGATCCCCAGCCCATGCACGTCGATATCGACGCCGCCGCGGCCGGGCGCTTCGGCGGGATCATCGCCAGCGGCTGGCACGTGGCCTCGCGGGTGATGCGCGAATATGTCGACACCGCTCCGTTCGGCGCGACCCCGATGCTGGGCATCCGCATCGACGAACTGACCTGGCTCAAGCCCGTGCGCCCGGGCGACGCCCTGACCGTCCATCGGCAGATCGTCGAGGTGACCCGCTCGCGCTCCAAGCCCGATCGCGGGACCATCCGCACCTTCACCCGGGTGACCAACCAGCACGCCGAGCCGGTGCTGACCTTCTTCAACCTGATCCAGATGCCGGCCCATGCGGGCGTGACCCTCTAAGGCGTCTTGCCTGCCGCCCGGCTCGCCCTCAGTCTGCGGATCTGACGGGCGGGGGATCTTCGATGCGGCGACGGACGGTTCTGGCGGGCGGCCTCATGGCCCTGGCCCTGGCGAACGCCGCGTCGGCCGGCCCGCTGGCGCCCGACGAGGCCCGCGAGGTCGACGCCATCGCCCGCGAGGTGCTGGCCGCCACCGGGGCTCCCTCGGCCTCGGTGGCCGTCGTCGAGGACGGCGAGACGGTCTACGCCCAGGCCTACGGGCTGGCGCGGCTGTCGCCGGCGGTTCCGGCGGCGACCTCCACCCGCTATGGGATCGCCTCGGTCAGCAAGCAGTTCACCGCCGCGGCGATCCTGCTGCTGGTCGAGGACGGCAAGGTCTCGCTGGACGACCCGGTCGGCAAGTACGTGCCCGGCCTGACGGAGGGTGATCGGATCACCCTGCGCCAGGTGCTGTCGCACACGGCCGGCTATCGCGACTACTGGCCCCAGGACTTCGTGTTCGAGGCCATGCGCGCGCCGATCACCCAGCAGAAGATCCTCGACGGCTGGGCCAGGATCCCGCTCGACTACCCGCCCGGAGAGCAGTGGCGTTACTCCAACACCGGCTTCGTCATCGCCGGCCTGGTGGTCGAGAAGGTCTCGGGCGAGCCCCTGTTCTCCTTCCTCAAGCGGCGGATCTTCGATCCGCTGGGCATGACCGGCGTCACCGAGGATGACAGCAAGGCCCTGTCGGCGCCGGACGCCGGCCACTACACCCGCTATGGCCTGGGGCCCGTGGTCCTGGCCGACAAGGAAGGCCCCGGCTGGCTGTTCGGCGCGGCCGAACTGGCGATGTCGCCGTCGGACCTGGCGCGCTGGAACCGGGCGATGATCCGCCGCGAGCTTTTGAAGCCCGCCTCGTGGGAGGCGATGACCACCTCGGTCGAGCTGTCGAGCGGAGCGCCGGCCGGCTACGGTCTGGGCGTTTCGGTGCGCGTGCGCGACGGGGTCACGAGCGTCAGTCACGGGGGCATGCTGTCGGGCGTCCTGACCAGCAACACCGTCTGGCCGAGTGAAAAGCGGGCGCTTACCGTGATCGCGAACGCCGACTTCGGCGAGCCGCAGACCGCAATCTCGCAACGCATCGCCTTCCTGCTGCGGCCCTCGACGGGGCCGGCGGCGACGGCGCGCACCCTGGTGGCCCAGTTCCAGGCGGGGCGCCTGGACCCGGCCCTGCTGACCGCCAATGGCAAGGCCTGGTTCACGCCGGCGCGCCAGGCCGACTTCAAGGCCAGCTTGTCGCCGCTTGGACCCTTGCGCATGCTCGAGGGCCAGGGCGTCCAAGTGCGCGGGGGCATGACCTGGCATGGTTTCGATGCGGCCTTCGGCGCGCGGACCCTGTCGGTGTCGATGCGGCTGACGCCGGACGGCAAGGTCGAACAGTTCCTGATCGGACCCAAGGCGGGCTGATCCTGACGGGGGGAGGGGCGTATGGACGACGTGTTCGAGGGCTTTTCCAAGTTCGAGTTCAAGCACGGCCCCTGGGCCCGGCCGGTCTGGCGGATGGGGTCGGGTCCGGCGGTGATCGTCATCCACGAGATCCCGGGCCTGCATCCGACGGTGCTCGAGTTCGCCCGCGACGTCGCCGCCGCCGGCATGACCGTCTTCTGCCCCAGCCTGTTCGGCGAACCCGGGCGGGCGGTGACCAAGGGCTATGTCAACGCCACCACCTTTCGGCTGGCCTGCGTCAACCACGAGTTCACGATATGGCGCGGTGGGCAGTCCAGCCCGATCGTCGACTGGCTGAAGGCGCTGGCGCGGCAGGTCCACGCCGAATGCGGCGGCAAGGGCGTCGGCGCGGTGGGCATGTGCTTCACCGGCGGCTTCGCGCTGGCGATGATGACCGAGCCGGCCGTGGTGGCCCCGGTGCTGGCCGAGCCGTCCCTGCCATTCTTCGGCAAGAGCGGCCTGGATTGCTCGGAGCAGGAGCTCGACCACGCCCGCGAGCGTTTCAAGAACGAGGACCTTTCGCTGATCGCCCTGCGCTACAAGTCCGACCGGCTGGTGCCCTGCGCGCGCTTTCGCCGCCTGAAGAACGAGTTCGGCCCCCGCGCCGAACTGATCAGCCTGGAGGACGCCGACGCGCCGCAGAAGCCCGGCCTGCCCGATCCCCATTCGGTGCTGACCGTCCATCTCGACCGCGATCGGCCCGACGGCGAAGGCATGAGGGTCGCGCGTCGGGTCATCGACTTCTTCAAGGCGCGGACGAGCGGACAGCCCTGGGCGCTGGCCGAGGCCGCTTCGGCCTGCACGTCGCAGCCCGCCGCCGCGCAGGCGGCCGGCCAGATCACCGGCGGGCGCCGTCGGGGCCCGGGCCTGACCCATCCGGATGTCTCGGAGTTCGCCGGACTCTCGCCGGGCCTGGCCCGCGGGCTGGACTTCCGGCCCTAACGCGCCTAGACACCGCGCCTTCGATTTTCCCCCGCGCTACCGGCGTTCGATCCGCCGGCCGGGCTGCAAAGGCTATCCGCGCCATGAAGCGCCATTCCGACAAGTCCAAGACGGGCCCGGTGGGTCCGTCGCAACGCCAGCTCCGCGCCGGCGAACTGATCCGCCACGCCCTCGTCGACATCCTCCGCGAGGAGGAGCTGCAGGACGAGGCCCTGGCCGGCGTCACCATCACCGTCTCCGAAGTGCGCATGAGCCCCGACCTGCGGCACGCCGTCTGCTTCGTCGAACCGCTGGGCGCGGGCCTGGTCGACCAGGGCGTGGCCCAGAACGTCGACGAGATCATCAAGGGCCTGAACCGGGTCTCGAAGTTCCTGCGCGGGCGCCTCGGCCGCTCGATCGACATGAAGTTCACGCCCGACCTGAAGTTCCTGCACGACGAGAGCTTCGGCACGGCCGCCTACATGGACAAGCTGTTCCTCGATCCGCGCGTGCGCCAGGACACCGAGCGCCGTCTCTCGGACGTGCTCGACGAAGAAGACGAGGACTGATCCATGGGCCGCCGCAAGAAGGGCGACGCCGTCTCCGGCTGGGTGTGCCTGGACAAGCCCTACGACCTGACCTCGACCAGCGCCGTCTCCCGCGTACGCCGGGCGTTCAACGCCCAGAAGGCGGGCCACGCCGGCACGCTGGATCCGCTGGCGACGGGGATCCTGCCGCTGGCCCTGGGCGAGGCGACCAAGACCGTCCCGTTCCTGATGGACGCCGACAAGGCCTATCGCTTCACCATCGAGTGGGGCCGCAACACGACCACGCTGGATCGCGAGGGCGAGACGACCGCGTCGTCGGACGTGCGCCCGGTCCTGGCGGCGATCGAGGCCGCTCTTCCCGCCTTCGTCGGCGAGGTCGACCAGGTTCCGCCGAACTTCTCGGCCATCAAGGTCGACGGCGAGCGGGCCTATGACCTGGCCCGCGACGGGGTGGAGTTCGAGCTTCAGACCCGCAAGGTGACGATCCACGCCCTGCGCGTGCTGTCGGTTCCCGATGTCGACCACGTGGAGCTGGAGATGGAATGCGGCAAGGGCACCTATGTGCGCGCCGTGGTCCGGGATCTGGCGGCCGCGCTCGGCGCCTGTGGACATGTCAGCCAGCTTCGCCGAACGCGGGTGGGCCAGTTCTCGGAGGAAACGGCGATAAGCCTGGAAACTCTGGAGAATTTGAGCTATGAGGCCCGTCTGTCGGAGGCATTGCTTCCGGTCGAGACCGCGCTGGACGACATCCCGGCGTTGGCCGTGACCGACGAAGACGCCTTCCGGCTTGCGCAAGGACGCGCCATCGTTCTGCTACCCAGGCAGGTGGAAACGCTGAAAGCCGAGCTTACGCCCGGCGATCGCACCGTTTCCGCCATGTCCGGAGAACGCTTGGTCGCCTTGTGCGAGATGCGCGCCGGAAAGCTCAATCCGGTGCGGGTCTTCCAACTCACCTGAGCGGAGACAACCCGATGTCGATCACTGCCGAGCGCAAGAGCGCTCTTATCGCCGAGCACGCCCGCACCGAGGGTGACACCGGCAGCGCTGAAGTCCAGGTCGCGATCCTCTCGGAGCGCATCTCGAACCTGACCGAGCACTTCAAGACCCACAAGAAGGACAACCACAGCCGTCGTGGCCTGCTGAAGCTGGTTTCCCAGCGTCGCCGTCTCCTCGACCACCTGAAGAAGTCCGACGAAGGCCGTTACGCGGCTCTCATCGAGAAGCTGGGTCTGCGCCGCTAAGGCGCATTTCCGCCGCCTTACCCCGGTAAGGCGGCGGAACGCTATTTGGGATCAGCCATCTCGAGACAGGCCGAGGTGGACGATCCAAGGGTATCGCTCCTGACGGGGCGGCGCCCAGTACGTGCGAGGGTTCACGTCCTCAAACCCCCGCCTGTCGCATTAGGATGAGGATCATCGGGCCGGCTCCATTGGCCGTCCGCCCCTGTCCACGCCCGACGGGAATCCGCCCGCGGGAACCGAAAGAAGATAAATGTTCGATATCAAGCGCAAGACGATCGAGTGGGGCGGCAAGACGCTGGTCCTCGAAACCGGTCGCATCGCCCGTCAAGCCGACGGCGCCGTTCTGGCCACCATGGGCGAAACCGTCGTCCTGGCCACCGCCGTGTTCGCCAAGACCCAGAAGCCGGGCCAAGATTTCTTCCCGCTGACGGTCAACTATCAGGAAAAGACCTTCGCGGCCGGCAAGATCCCCGGCGGCTACTTCAAGCGTGAAGGTCGTCCGTCGGAAAAGGAGACCCTGGTCTCCCGCCTGATCGACCGTCCGATCCGTCCGCTGTTCGTCAAGGGCTTCAAGAACGAAGTCCAGGTCGTCGTCACCGTGCTGCAGCACGACCTCGAGAACGATCCCGACATCCTGGGCATGGTCGCCGCCTCGGCCGCCCTGACCCTGTCGGGCGCCCCGTTCATGGGCCCGATCGGCGCGGCCCGCGTCGGCTGGGTGAACGGTGAGTACGTGCTGAACCCGACGCTCGACGAGCTGAAGGAAAGCGCGATGGACCTGGTCGTGGCCGGCACCGCCGACGCCGTGATGATGGTCGAAAGCGAAATCAAGGAACTCTCGGAAGAGATCGTCCTGGGCGGCGTCAACTTCGCCCACCAGCAGATGCAGACCGTCATCGACGGCATCATCGACCTGGCCGAGCACGCCGCCAAGGAGCCCTTCGCGTTCGAGCCGGAAGACACCGACGCGATCAAGGCCGAGATGAAGGCCATCGTCGGCGAAGACATCGCCGCCGGCTACAAGATCACCAAGAAGCAAGACCGCTACGAAGCGATCGGCGCCGCCAAGAAGAAGGCCGTCGCGGCCCTCGGCAAGTCGGACGAAAAGCCGGAAGGCTATGATCCGCTGAAGCTCGGCGCGATCTTCAAGGAACTGGAAGCCGACGTCGTTCGTCGCGGCATCCTGGACACCGGCCTGCGCATCGACGGCCGCGACGTGAAGACCGTCCGTCCGATCCTGGGCGAAGTCGGCATCCTGCCGCGCACCCACGGTTCGGCCCTGTTCACCCGCGGCGAGACCCAGGCGATCGTGGTCGCCACCCTGGGCACCGGCGACGACGAGCAGTTCATCGACGCCCTGGAAGGCACCTACAAGGAATCCTTCCTGCTGCACTACAACTTCCCCCCCTACTCGGTGGGTGAGACGGGCCGCATGGGCTCGCCGGGCCGCCGCGAAATCGGCCACGGCAAGCTGGCCTGGCGCGCCCTGCGCCCGATGCTGCCGGCCAAGGAAGATTTCCCCTACACCATCCGTCTGGTCTCCGAGATCACCGAGTCGAACGGCTCGTCCTCGATGGCCACGGTCTGCGGTTCGTCGCTGGCCATGATGGACGCCGGCGTTCCGCTGGTCCGTCCGGTGTCGGGCATCGCCATGGGTCTGATCCTCGAAAAGGACGGCTTCGCCGTTCTGTCCGACATCCTCGGCGACGAAGATCACCTGGGCGACATGGACTTCAAGGTGGCCGGCACCAGCGAAGGCCTGACCTCGCTGCAGATGGACATCAAGATCGCCGGCATCACGCCCGCGATCATGGAGCAGGCCCTGGCTCAAGCCAAGGAAGGCCGCGCGCACATCCTCGGCGAGATGAACAAGGCCATGGAAGCGCCGCGTGAAGACGTCGGCGAGTTCGCTCCGAAGATCGAGACCATCACCATCCCGACCGACAAGATCCGTGAAGTGATCGGCACCGGCGGCAAGGTGATCCGCGAGATCGTCGCCACCACCGGCGCCAAGGTCGACATCAACGACGAAGGCACCGTGAAGGTCTCGGCCTCGGACGGCGCCAAGATCAAGGCCGCGATCGACTGGATCAAGTCGATCACGCAGGAAGCTGAAGTCGGCGCGATCTACGACGGCAAGGTCGTCAAGGTCGTCGATTTCGGCGCCTTCGTGAACTTCTTCGGCGCCAAGGACGGCCTCGTCCACGTCAGCCAGATCAGCAACGAACGCGTCGCCAAGCCGTCGGACGTGCTGAAGGAAGGCCAGATGGTCAAGGTGAAGCTCCTGGGCTTCGACGACCGCGGCAAGACCAAGCTGTCGATGAAGGTCGTCGACCAGACGACGGGCGAAGACCTGTCGAAGAAGGCCGAAGTGACCCCGGAGGAAGCCGTCAACACCTGATGACGGCTTTCAGGGCGACCTGAAAATGCAGCGGGCGGCTCCGAAGGGGGCCGCCCGTTTTGCGTTTGAAGACCCTCCCCCTGAAGGGGGAGGTGTCGGCGAAGCCGACGGTGGGGGAAGTCTGCGTGGTCGTTGTGGAGCGGATGGGGCGCCGAGTTTCCACCCCCTCCGGCCCTCCGGGCCACCTCCCCCTTCAGGGAGAGGGTCTTTAAGCCCGTCCGGCCTGGGCCGAAAGGTGGTCGGCGGTGATGCCGATCTTGGCCAGCGCCCGGGTCCACTTGCTTTCGTGGTCGTCGCCGAACAGCAGCGCCTCGTCGGCGTCGCAGATGAGCCAGACGTTGTCGCGCAGTTCCTGTTCCAGCTGGCCGGGGCCCCAGCCGGAATAGCCCAGCGCCAGGATCGCGCGGCGCGGTCGGTGTATGCGGCTGCCCAGGGCGTCCAGCGCGTCGCGGGTCACGGTCAGGGCCAGGCCGTCGGCGACCGGCGAGGTGGAATCCGGCGAGACGTAGTCGTCGGTGTGCAGCACGAAGCCGCGCTCGCGCTCGACCGGCCCGCCCAGCATGACCAGGTCGCTGGGCGCGCGCACCTCGGGCTCGACGCCCAGCTTGTCGAGAAGTTCGTAGACCGTCAGGCCCTCGACCGGGCGATTGACCGCCAGGCCCATGGCCTGTTCGTCGTCGTGGGAGCACAGATAGACCACGGCGCGCTCGAAGCGCGGGTCTTCGATGCCCGGCATGGCCACCAGGAGCCGGCCGGTGAGGAATTGGCCCTCGCCGTCGAGGGGAGCGGTCTCGGGAGCGTCCATCTGTTGAGGATCGGCACACAACGCGTCGGTTTCAAGTCAAACCACGTTATTGGCGAACCGATCCGGACGCTTTATCTCCGGACGGCCCTTTCAGCACAGGATCACACCATGGCGATCAAGGTTGGCGACACGCTTCCGGCGGCCACGTTCATGACCAGCACGGCCGAAGGCCCCGCTCCGGTCACCTCCGACGAACTCTTCAAGGGCAAGACCGTCGCCCTCTTCGCCGTCCCCGGCGCGTTCACCCCGACCTGCTCGGCCAAGCACCTGCCGGGCTTCAAGGAGAAGGCCGCCGAACTGAAGGCCAAGGGCGTCGACACGATCGCCTGCGTCTCGGTCAACGACGTCTTCGTGATGAAGGCCTGGGGCGCCGACCAGGGCATCTCCGACGAGGTGGTGCTGCTGGCCGACGGCAACGGCGCGTTCACCAGCGCCATCGGCCTGGACTTCGACGGCAGCAAGTTCGGCATGGGCACGCGCTCGCAGCGCTACTCGCTGATCGCCAAGGACGGCGTCGTCACGACGCTGAACGTCGAGGAAGCCGGCGAATTCAAGGTCTCGTCGGCCGACTACATGCTGGGCCAGCTGTAAGGCTGTCCTGGCCCGGAGCTTCTGTTCCGAGCATCCCCGCGTAGGCGGGGATCCAAGCTGATGATGTGAGCCGGTCACACGCCGGGCCGCATCCCTGGAGTCAGCTTGGGTCCCCGCCTTCGCGGGGATTTTTCGTTGGGGGGGGGAGGAGAGGGGCCTAAGCCGAGATCGCGTGCAACTCGGCGGCGTGGCTCCGCAGCCAGGCGCGGTGCGGCGCGGGATCGCCGATCAGGGTCTCGCACAGCGCCCAGAACCGCGGCCCGTGATTGGCCTCGACCAGGTGCGCACATTCGTGGGCGACGACGTAGTCGGCCACCGCCGCCGGCGCCAGCACCAGCCGCCAGCTGTAGCGGATCGCCGCCGGCGCGCCGGGGCGGGCCGGCCGGCACGAACCCCAGCGCGCCTTGGGATCGGCCACCGCCACCGACGGCATCGGCCGTCCCAGCCGGCCTGCGTGATGGGCGGTCCGTTCGGTCAGGATCTCGAGCGCCTGGTGCTTGACCAGCCGCAGGATCTTCAAGGACCAGTTGGCGTCGTCGGGCGCGATCAGGGCGTCCTCGGTCATCCGCGCCCGTCCGGGGCCGATCTCCAGTCGATAGGCCTTGCCCCAGATCTTCAGCACGCCGCCAGGCTCGATCACCTGGCGGCCGGGCAGGGCGGCCAGCTGCAAGCTCATCCAGCCGGCCTTCTCGTGGGCGAAGGCCACGGCCTCGGTCAGCCGGCGCTGGTTGGGGGCGATGGCGACGATCTCGGACTTGGCCCGATCGACCCGCAGCGAAACCCGCCGCGCGCGGCCGTCCACCTTCAGCCGCACGGCGCAGCGCTCGATCTCCAGCCGGTCGCCGTCGGCGAAGCGTCGGGGGGCGGCTTTCGGCTGCGGGCGGAAGAGGTTCATCGCTCCCTAGATCGCGCCGCTCGCGGCCGGGCGCAAGAGGCTGGACCGGGGCGGGCGTTGACCGGCGAGGCGGCGTCGATCTACCCTTGATATGTCATCGACATGCGAGCGACCTGGGGGCGAGCCATGGCCGTGCCGTTGAAGGTTCCCACGCGCAGCGAGCGCAGCCCGGCCCTGGCCGCGGCCATCCGCGCCCACGCGCGCTCGGGCGCGCCGTTCGGCGCCGGGCACGAGGCCCTGGCCGCGCTCAGCGCCTGGGTCTACCGCTCGTTCCACAACCCTTCCACCCAGGCCACCGCGCCGCTGTGGCTGGCCGAACTGGACCTGGTCGCGCCGGTTCCGCCGGCCAATGATCCGGCGAACGGCTACGACGCCTTCGCCTTCTACGCACCGGGTCCGGGCGAGCTGGTGGTGGTCAACCGCGGCACCGACAGCGAGCTGGACTGGCTGCTGAACTTCAAGACCGCCGTGCTGACCGACACCCGCACCATCATCGCGGCCCTCGACTACGCGCTGGTCGCGCACGCGGCGCTGACGGCCCGGGGGCTGGCGGTGCGTCGCGTCACCTTCACCGGCCATTCGCTGGGCGGCGCCATGGCCGAGGCGCAGGCCGCGCTGTTTCGCGCCGCCGCCGGCCTGTCGCAAGACCTGCCGATCGCCTGCACGGGCTTCGCCTCCGCGCCGTTCGCCGCCGCTATCCAGGCGGTGGCCGCCGCGCGGGGGCTGGGAGCGGTCGACGCCCAGGCCATCGCCGCCAGCCGCCACTACATCAGGCCCAACGACCCGATCCGCGCGACCGAGATCGCCGGAACGCGGCTGGCCCGCGTGATCGCCGACGACCTCAATCTCTATGGCGTGGTCCGCCAGCGGCATGGCTCGGGTCCGTCGAGTTTCGAGACCTACACCCTGATCGGCAATCCGATCGCCCACGACTCGTTCCTCTATCACCACTTCTGGAACCGGGGCGGCGAGTTCCATATCGTCCGGCACTTTAAGGGCGGCTTCCACCTGTGGAACGACGCCGCGCCCGAGCGGCTGTCGCTGGGGCGCAGCCTGCCGGCGGTCTTCAACTGACGTCATCGAGGACCCATGCTCGACCTGGTCTGCCTGTCCGAACCGTTCTGCGTCACCCAGGCCTATGCGCCGGCCTCGGAAGCCGCGGGCATGTACCGCGTGATGCGGGACGGCCGGCCGATCGAGGCCTCGCCCGAGGCGGTGGCGCGGCTGGGCGTGCGGGTGCGCTTCGTCGTCAGCGACAACTTCGTCACCCTGGCGGCCGACGGCCTGCGCCAGACCTGCGCCGACGACGCCTGCGTGGTGTTCCGGACCTGGTGCGAGGGCCTGACCTGTTCGTGGCAGGCGGGGGCGTATCGTGATCGCAGCGCGCCCTTCCTGCACGAGATCACCCTGCAGGCCGTCAGCGCCGACGCCCTGGAGCGGGCCAAGGCCGAGGTCTTCGTGTCGCTCGCAGACGGCCGGCGACTGTCGCTGGCGGGGCTGGGCGAGGGCGCTCCGGCCGATCCTGGCCTCTACACCGCCCCCGTCCGGCCCGGCGACCGCCGCCTGCGCGGTCCGGCCGACTAGGGTGTGGACTCAATTGGCGTGCAAAGAAACGTGTCTTCCCGGCCGGAGGAGCGCGTCAGCGATCCGTAGAGCCGGGATCTCCCACGTCGGCAGGTTCGAAAACTGTGGGAGATCCCGGCGCTCCGCTGCGCTGCGGCCGGGATGACAACTACTATAAGCTATTGAAACAGATAACCCATTGCCCTCGGCCAATTGAGTACCGACCCTAGGCCTTCTTGCCGGCGAAGTTGGGGTCGGTGCGCAGGATGAAGTCGCGGACCTTGGGATAGATCTCCTCGCGGAACCGGCGGCCGTTGAACACCCCGTAGTGGCCGACGCCCGGCTGGACGTAGTCTTCCTTCAGGTCGGCCGGGATGTTGACGCACAGGTCGTGGGCGGCCTGGGTCTGGCCGATGCCGGAGATGTCGTCCTTCTCGCCCTCGACGGTCATCAGGCCGATGTCGGTGATGGCCGCGGGATCCACCTTGCGGCCGCGATGCATCAGCTCGCCCTTGGGCAGCAGGTGGCGCTGGAAGACGATGTCGATGGTCTGGAGATAGAACTCCTCGGTCAGGTCCAGCACCGACAGGTACTCGTCGTAGAACTCCAGGTGCTTGTCGGCGCTGTCGCCGTCGCCCTCGACCAGGCTCTTGAAGTAGCGCTGGTGGGCTTCCTGGTGCTTGTCGGCGTTCATGCTCATGAAGCTGGCCAGCTGCACGAAGCCCGGATAGACGCGCCGGCCCATGCCCGGATAGGGCGCGGGCACGGTGTAGATCATGTTCGACTGGAACCAGGTGAAGGGCTTTTCCTCCGCCAGGTTGTTGGTCACGGTCGGCGACAGGCGCGCATCGATGGGCGAGCCCATGAAGGTCATGCTGGCCGGGCGCGAGGGGTCGTTGTCCTGCGCCATCAGCGCGGCGGCCGCCAGCACCGGCGGTCCGGGCTGGCACACGGCCAGCACGTTGGGACGCGGGCCCAGCACCCGCAGCATGTCGCGGATGTGGTCGATATAGTCGTGGAAGTCGAAGCGCCCCTGCAGGACCGAAACCTCGCGGGCGTTCTGCCAGTCGACGATGAACACCGCGTGGTCGGGCAGGAAGGCCTCGACCGTGCCGCGCAGCAGCGTGGCGTAGTGGCCCGAAAGCGGCGCGACGATCAGCACGGCGGGGTCGAGCTCGAACTTGCCGGCCCGGCGCATGTCGGCCATGTCGCGGTCGAACTGGATCAGCCGCGCCCACGGGCTCTGCCACACGACGGTGGGGCGCACGCGCACGTCGACGCCATTGACCTGGACGCTGTCGATGCGCCAGTCGGGCTTGCCGTAGCGGCGGGTGACGTTGGAGAACAGGTCCGCACCCGCATAGAGCCGCCGGCCGAGCTCGGTGTTGGCGGCCGGGTTCAGCGGCGAGCCCCAGAAGTCCCGGGCCGCGCGGGCGGCCAGGCGCATGGGGGTCGAGGCGTAGAAGCTCGCTTCGTGCAGGGCGTAAAGCATGCCGTCTCCAGCGATTGTGCGCTGCAGCATAACACGCGGGCCGTTAAGAAGGTACAGCCCAGAGGTGACCTAAGGGCGCCGTGACGCAAAAAATGGGCGGCCGCTCGCCTGGCGGGCGGGTTGCTACCTGCCCGCCATCGCGGCTTTCAGCTGGCGGGCGATCTCGTCCGGCGGCGAGCCGTAGCCGATGATGCTGTGGAAGCGGCCCTTGGGATTGATGACATAGATCGTCGTCGAATGGTCGACGGTGTAGTCGGGGCCGTCGCCGACCTTCTTGGCGTAGGCGCGATAGGCCTTCACCGTCGCGTCGACCTGTTCCGGTGTTCCGGTCAGCCCGACGATGTTCTTGGGCAGGTGTCCGGCGGTCAGGTAGGTCTTCATCTGGGCCGGGGTGTCGCGGGCCGGATCGATCGAGATCATCACGATCTGCAGGTCCTTGGCCCTGGGCCCCAGCTGGTCGCTGGCGGTCGCCAGGGCCTGAAGCGTGCCGGGGCAGACGTCGGGGCAGTAGGTGAAGCCGAAGAACATGGCGGTCCACTTGCCCTTCAGCACGCTCTCGTCGGCCGGCTTGCCGTCATAGTCGACCAGCTGGAACGGCCCGCCCACCGCCGCCGGCTTGGACGAGGCGTGGAAAACGCCGCTCCGAATGATCAGCGCGCCGGCCAGCAGAACGCCCACGACGCACACGGCCAGGACCATCAGGCGGTTGCGGTTCATGGGTTTGCATCCTTTGGGGCTCGCCAGATCGAAATTTCTGGCCTTAATGTGGCGTCATGGCCGACGCTTCGTTCAAGGACGCGCCGAAGAAACCATCACCCGACGGGCTCGATAGGCCCGACGGCGCAGGTGCGCAAGACAGCGACGACTGGTCCTGGGCGGGTCCCGGGCTTCGTCAGGGACGCCTTCGAGTTCGAACATTGATCGCCCAACGCTGGCTGACGGTGGCCGGCCAGTCGGTGACGGTGCTGTTCTGCGGCCTGGTGCTCGACCGCCATATTCCGTACGCCCTGTGCTTCTCGCTGATCGCCCTGTCGGCGTGGCTGAATGTGCTGATCGGCCTGGCCTCGACCGGCCAGCGCCTGGCCCGCGACGTCGAGGCCACCGCCCAGATCGCCTTCGACATCCTGCAGCTGTCGGGGATGCTGTACCTGACCGGCGGGGTCTATAATCCGTTCTCGCTGCTGCTGATCGCGCCGGTCACCCTGGCGGCCGCCACCCTGCCGGCGCGCTACGCCCTGGGTCTCGGCGTGCTGGCGGTGATCGCCACCATCGTGCTGGCCTTCGTCTACATGCCTTTGCCGACGCCGATCGGCGTGCCGCCGCCCAGGCCCGAGGCGTCGCTGCTGGCCGGCATCGTGGCGGCGCGGATCCTCGGCATCGTCGTCACCGGTCTCTATGCCTGGCAGGCGGCGACGGAGTCGGCCCGCATGGAGCTGGCGCTGAACGTCACCGAAACCGTGCTGGCCCGCGAGCAGCGGCTGTCGGCCCTGGGCGCCCTGGCCGCGGCGGCGGCGCATGAACTCGGCACGCCGCTGGCCACCATCTCGGTCGTCGCCCGCGAGATGGCGCGCGGCGCGCCCGACGAGCAGACCCGCGAGGACGCCGAGCTGCTGATCGGCCAGGCCGCCCGCTGCCGCGAGATCCTGCAGCGCCTGACCGAGATGCCCGAGGCCCAGGACGCCGTGCACGAGCGCATGAGCCTGACCCAGCTGGTGCACGAGATCATCGAGCCGCACATGATCCACGGCGTGCGGGTCGAGGCGGTGGTCAACGGTCCTTCCGGCGAGTCCGCCCCCGACGTCTGGCGGCGGGCCGAGGTGATCCACGCCCTGACCTCGATCGTCGAGAACGCCGTCGACTTCGCCCGTTCGGAGGTGATCGTGGTGGCCCGCTTCGATCCGCGCTCGATCCTGATCGAGGTGCGCGACGATGGCCCCGGCTTCTCGCCCGAGGTGCTGGCCAAGCTGGGCGAGCCCTATGTCACCTCGCGTCCGGGGGCCGAAGGCTCGCGTACCGGCCACATCGGCATGGGCCTTGGCTTCTTCATCGCCAAGACCCTCCTGGAACGGACTGGCGCGGCCGTGGATTTCAGGAACGGCCGTCGCGGCGGCGCGGTGGTCGCGGCCCGGTGGCCCCGTCCGGCGATGGAAGCTCCTGGCTTCATCGGGGTTTGAATACGAAAGACTTGCGAAGTTTTGCAAGTCGTAGACATGATGCGGACACGACACCCGGTTGAGTAATGGCGCGGGGAGGCGCTGAGTTGATGGCGGATATCGGAGAACTGGTCGCGGCGCTGCCCGACAAGTCCTTGCTTCTGCTCGACGACGATGCGCCCTTGCGCACCCGTCTTGGTCGAGCTTTGGAACAGCGCGGCTTCGAGGTGACGCTGTGTGCGTCGGTGGCCGAGGCGATCGGTTCGCTGAAGTCGCAGGCCCCGGCCCACGCGGTGCTCGACATGCGGCTCGAGGACGGCTCGGGCCTGAAGGTGGTCGAAGCCGTGCGCGACGCCCGCGCCGACGCCAAGATCATCATGCTCACCGGCTACGGTAACATCGCCACCGCCGTGGCGGCGGTGAAGGCTGGTGTGGTCGACTACCTCTCCAAGCCGGCCGACGCCGACGACGTGGCCCGCGCCCTGCTGGCCGCCAAGGACGCCGCCCCCGCTCCGCCGGAAAACCCGATGAGCGCCGACCGCGTGCGCTGGGAGCACATCCAGCGCGTCTACGAGATGTGCGGCCACAACGTCTCCGAGACGGCCCGCCGCCTCAACATGCACCGCCGCACCCTGCAGCGGATCCTGGCGAAAAGGGCCCCGCGGTAATTTCCCTCTCCCCTTGCGGGAGAGGGTGGCCTCCCGGAGGGAGGTCGGGTGAGGGGTCGCTCAGATGTCGAACGCCGCGATAGCCGATCGGCCGTCGCGGCGTCTTCGTAAGTGCGACCCCTCATCCGTCGGCTCTCGCCGACCCCTTCTCCCGCAAGGGGAGAAGGAAGGCGGATCACATCGCCGAAATCCCGCCGTCGAGCTTCAGCTCGGCCCCGGTCATGAACTTGCTCTCGTCGCTGGCCAGGTAGAGCACGGCGTTGGCGATGTCGTCGGGCTCGCCGATGTGGCCCAGCGGGATCTGCCGACCGAGCTTGGCGTGGGCCTCTTCCTTGCCCAGGCGCTGGCTCAGCGGGTCGAGGATCGGGGTGTCGATGAAGGTCGGGTGGATCGAGTTCGAGCGGATGTCGAGCCCGAGCTTGGCGCAGTAGAGCGCGATGTTCTTGGACAGCAGCCAGACCCCGGCCTTGGAGGCGTTGTAGGCCGGCGAGTTGTGGTTGGCGATCAGGCCGGCGATCGAGCTGATGTTGACGATCGAGCCGGGCTGGTGGGCGCGCATGTGGGTCAGGGCGTGCTTGGCCCCCAGGAAGACGCTGTCGACATTGATCGACATGATCTTCTTCCAGAGGTCGAACTCCATCTGCTCCAGCGGCTTGTCGCCGGCGACGCCTGCGTTGTTGACCAGCACCGAGAGGCCGCCCATGTCGCCCGCCGCCGCTTCCAGGGCCGTGATCCACTGGTCTTCCTGGGTGACATCCAGCGCGTAGGCGAAGGCCGTCCCGGCCCCGTGGGCGGCGTTGATCTCGGCCGCCACAACCTTGGCGCCCTCCACATTGATGTCGGCCAGGGCGACCTTGGCGCCTTCCGAAGCCAGCTTGCGCGCCGCCGCTGCGCCCAGGCCCTGGGCCGCACCGGTGATGAAGGCCTTCTTGCCGGCGACCCGGCCCGTGGTCTGCGCCATTCGGCGTCCTCCCTGTAATTCAAACGATAGTTTGAACTGGATGCGGGAGGAGGGGAAGGGGGAGAGTGTTCGTCCCTGCGTCCTTCGAGGCCCGCTTGGCGGGCGCCTCAGGATGAGGAACGCTGTGCAAGCACCTCCTCATCCTGAGGTGCGAGGCGCAGCCGAGCCTCGAAGGACGCAATGCGCCGCAAGGGCGCTACCCCGCGATCCCATCCATGAACTTGGCCAGCTGGACGTCGCGGTCGCTGACCCCGTCGCAGTCGTGGGTGGTCAGGGTCACCTCGACGCGGTTGTAGACGTTGAACCACTCGGGGTGATGGTCGCGCTTGTCGGCCTCGATGGCCACGCGGGTCATGAAGCCGAAGGCGGCGTTGAAGTCGGCGAAGCGGAAGGTCTTCTCGATGGCGTCCTTGCCCTCGGCGGGGGTCCAGCCGGTCAGCTGGGCGAGGGCGGCGGCGGCGCCGATCTTGGCGGGGGCGGTCATGCGGACGACTCCTGGAAACTGCTGTTCCTTCAGAACGACAATCCCGTCGCCGCCGCAAGCTCGGCCAGCGCCTGATCCTCTCCAGAGACCTTGATGGCGACCATGCCAAGGGCCGCCGCCGGCTTGCAGTTGACCCCCAGGTCGTCGAGGTAGACGCATTGCTCGGGCGCGAGGCCCAGCAGGTTGCACATCATCAGGTAGATGCGCGGGTCGGGCTTGCGCACCCCGGCCTTGGAGCTTTCGATCAAAGCGTCGAACTGGGCCATGATCTCGGCCACGGCGGCGGCTTTCTCGGCAGAGGCGGCCATGCCCGCGCCATGGCCGGCCCCGGGCACGTTGTTGGTGATGCAGCCGACCTTGAAGCGCGCCTTGCAGGCCTTCAGCGCCGCGACCATGCGCGGGCGGATGTCGCCCGACAGCAGCGGCAGCACGTCGCGGCCGGGCACGGCGTGGCCCAGGCGCGTCGACTCTTCCAGGAACAGGGCGTCGAAAGCCGCCGCGTCGATCTCCGCCCGCTCGAACCGCGCCCAGGCGTTGGTGTCGGGATCGATGGCGTTGACGCCGCGGATGAAGTCGGTCGGCAGGTCGTTTCGGGCCTCGTAACGGCGGAACGCCTCGAAGGGCGAGGTCGTGAACACCCCGCCGAAATCCCAGATCACCGCCTCGATCGCCATCGCCTCGCCCGCATCGAACAATTGTTTGAAATCACTCTAGGCGGGGACGGCGGCGGGGAAAAGCCACGTCGAACAATGGTTAAGCTCGCCTTCACGGCGAAAAAGCGCGCGCGGCTCGCCGGGCTCTGGTCTACTGGCGGCCTGGAGTATCCCCCATGCGCCAACTCGTCCTCATCGCCTTCACCGCCGGGATCGCCCTGGCCTCGCCGGCCTTGGCCGCAGATCGCTACGGCCTGGCCGGCGGTCCGCCCGATCGCTCGAACCTGCCGGTCGACCCCGAGATCCTGCCGCCCGACACCCGGCCCGGCGAATGCGTCAACCGCCGCGTCACCGGTCCCGGCGGGGCCTATCGCTGGGAGCGGGTGGAGTGCGACGACGGCGAGCGCGGCTGGAGCGACTTCGACCGCTGGAGCTATGGCCGCCCGCCGCTGCGGGTCGATGATCGCGGCGCGCCGCCGCCTTCGGCCTATGCTTCGCCGCCTCCGCCGCAGCAGGACTATGCGCCCGACCGTTACAGCCGCCGCCACGACGATGGTCCGGCCTATGCCCCGCCCGCTTATGTCCCGCCGGCCTACGCCCAGAACGGCTACGCCGCCGGCGGTTCTGTCCAGGGCTATTCGCGCCAGGAAGAGGGCTACGAGTACAGCCGCGAGAGCCGCCACGACAGCGGCGGCTACGGCGCCTATCCCCCGCCGCCGCCCCAGGGCGGCTACGGCTACGCGACCTGGACCTCGGCTGGTCGCGACGCGTACGGCTTCCTGGTCTGGCCGGGCAAGCAGCCCTGATCGTTCGTCTCTGAGCGTTCGACAACCGCGCGCTTACGCGGCATGACTGTCGCCATGAAGCGTGGCCTTTATCGCATCTGTGCGGTGCTGATCGGCGCCGGGCTGGCTCTGTCCGCCTGCGCCAGCGTTCCGTCGTCGCCGCCCGGGATCGAAAGCATTACCTACAGGCCTTCTCCGCCGCCCTTCTGCGGCGGTCGGTGTGAGACCACGACCTTCACGGTCGGGATCGACGGCGTCGTGCGCGGCGAGACCGTCTATCAGCCCGGGCGGTTTGGCGACTGGCGCCGGCGGCGCATCCTGCGCCAGGTCACGCCCGAGCGGGTTGCTGCGTTCAGGCGGGCGCTGGAGCCTTACAGGCCGGCAGCGGATCGGTCAGTGCAGCAGGACAGCTGCCAAGCCTATTGGACTGATCAGGATGCGGTGAGCATCGAGTGGTCGAAAGGCGATGAGCGCGTGACCCTTTTCGTCGATCTCGGCTGTCAGGACGACCTGGCGATGAACGACGTCCTTCGCCAGGCGCCCGGCGCCCTGGGCCTTTGAAGCCCTACAGCAGCCGCAGGAACAGCACCCTGGCCGCGCCGTAGTCGCGGGCGTCCAGGGTCTCGAAGGCCTCCAGCGTCGGGTCGGGCTCGCCGACGCCGCGCTCGAACACCACGATGGCGCCCGGGGCCAGCCAGCCGCCGGCGACCAGCTCGGCCAGGGCCTTTTCGCCCAGGCCCTTGGCGTAGGGCGGGTCGAGGAAGGCGATGTCGAAGGCCGCGCCGGCGCTGGCCGGACGGGGACCAAGGTCGGTGGCGTCGCGACGGTGCACGCGGGTCTGGCCGAACAGGCCGAAGGCGTCGATGTTCTGGCGGATCGCGCCGCGCGCGGCCTCGTTGGTCTCGACGAACAGGCAGTTCACGGCGCCGCGCGAGATCGCCTCGAGGCCCAGGGCGCCAGACCCGGCGAAGACGTCGATCACCCGAGCGCCATGCAGTTCCGGCGCCCAGGCGGCGTGCTCCAGGATGTTGAACACGGCCTGGCGGGCGCGGTCGGAGGTGGGGCGGGTGGCGTCGCCCGGCGGGGTGGCGATGGCCTTGCCGCGATACTGGCCCGAGACGATGCGCATCAGGCCGCGGCCTGCTCGGCGGCCTGGGCGGCGGCGCGGCGGCGCATGAAACGGCCGCCGGCCACGAAGGCGGCGATCGCCGCCGCCAGCGGGATCAGGCCCCAGACGTGGTTCAGGCTGAACAGGATCAGGCCGCACATCAGGCCGGGCGCGACGGCCGTGCGGGCCAGGGTGAACAGGGCCTCGCCGCGATGGACCGGGCCGGCCAGTTCGCCGGCGAAGGCCGCATAGCCCCAGACGATCGACATCGCGACGCCGATCGCCGCGACCAGGCCGACATAGACGAAGGTCGCCTCGGACGAGGCGTGCTCCCACAGAAGCTCCGTCGTCAGCGGCAGCAGGGCGATCAGTCCGAGCGCGACCAGGTTCAGCACGTCGAGCACGCCGTTGGCGGCCCGCAGCCGGGCGAAGATCCGCCGGTGGCTGATCCAGTAGACGCCGATGACGGCGAAGCTGACCGCATAGGCCCACAGCTTGTGGCCCATCTGGCTGAACAGGTCGGCCACGCCATGCCAGTGCTCGGGCGGATGGATCTCGATGGCCAGCAGCGTGATCGCGATCGCGAAGACCGCGTCGGAGAACAGCACCAGGCGATGCAGGTGGCGGTCGTCCGCCTCGTGCTCGGTCTGGTTCGGCGACTTGCTCATGAAACCCCCATCGACAACCGCCGATGTGTGCCGTCATTGCCGCGAGACGGCAAGTCGCGGGGCGACTTTGCTCGAAACCTCTTTTCCTTCGGCCCGCGCCCGATTAGCGAGGAGGCGGGTGCTGTATTGGAACGGGCGGCTGTGTTCGAGGACGTGAGACGTTCGGCGTTTCTGGACGACCTGACGCCGGCCGACCGGCATGTCGGGCGCGCGCTGCTGACCCTGCCCGTCGGGGCGCTCGCCGCCGCCCTGGCCGCCGTGATCGGCGGCGTCTTCGTCATGGCGCTGTTCACCGGGCTGCTCGACGGCGGTTTCGACCAGAGCAAGGCCCTGCTGGAATCGCTGTCCAAGCCCGGCGCGGGGGTGTCGGACCTGATCACCCTGCTGTTCGTGCTGTGCCTGGCGACCGCCACCAACGGCGGCATGGCGGTGGCCTTCGCGGGCGTGGCGGCCCTGCTGCACCATCGCCGCCTGCGCAGCTACCTGACCAGCGCGCCGGTCTATCGCTGGCGCCTGACCCTGTTGGGCCTTGCGCTGTTTTCCCTGATCGTCGGCCCGCTGCTGGCGGCCAGCGCGCGGCTCGACCCGCACGCCCCGCCGACGCCGATCCTGACCCTGACCTCCAGCTTCGACGGCCGGCTCGCCCACGCCGTCGGCGCCATCATCCTGCTGCTGCTGGCCGCCGCCGCCGAAGAGCTGGTGTTCCGCGGCTGGCTGCTGAAGCTGACGGGCGCCTTCACCCGCAAGGTGTGGATGATCCTGCTGATCAACGGCGTCGCCTTTTCGGCGGTCCACCTCGACCCCAATCCCGACGCCTTCCTGGTGCGGGCTGTGCTGGGCATCGGTCTGGCCTGGGCCACCTTGCGGCTGGGCGGGGTGGAGTTCGCGGTCGGCGCCCACGCGGCCAACAACATCATCATCGTGCTTTTCCTGCAGCCGATGACCCTCGCGCCCGAAGCGCCGCATCCGTTCCGCTGGCAGGTGCTGCCGATCTGCGCGGTGATGCTGGCGATCCATGTCGGCCTGGCCGAGCTGGTGGCCCGCACCCCGCGCCTGTCGCGCTGGGCCGGGGTGGCGACCGCCTAGGTCTTTCTCAGGGCTCGTCCGACCAGCGCAGCGGCGGCGCCTGTTCCTTCAGCGCCAGCATCGCCCCGCGCAGGGCGTCCATGAAGGCGGCGCGCTTGCCGGTCCAGGCCACGGGCTCGCCCACCAGCACCGCACAGTTCAGCGGCACCGGCACGCTGGCGCCCTTGGGCAGAACGCGGCCCGCGCCCTGTATCCACACCGGGATCACCGGGGCCTCGGGAAAGGCCTCGGCCAGGCGCGCGACGCCGCCCTTCAGCTGGCCCATGGCGTCGGTCGCGCCGTCGCCGCGCGTGCCTTCGGGGAAGACCAGCACGATCTCGCCCGCCGCCAGGGCGGCGCGGGCCGGGGCCAGGACGTCCTCGCCCTCGCCGGAGGCGGCGCGTCGGCCGGCCTTGCTGCGGGCCACCGGCACGATGCCGATCACGTGCCGCGAAAACCAGCCGATGACCGGATCGCGCAGGAAGTAGTCGGCCGCCGCCGCTGGCCGCAGCTTCGACACCGCCCGCGAGGGAAAGATCGACAGCATCAGCAGGGTGTCGACGTGGCTGGCGTGGTTGGCGGCGATGATCGCCGGGCCCTTCAGCGGCAGGCGCTCGCGGCCGGAGACGTCGGCTCCGGTCATGAACAGGGCCAGCGGCCGGGCGACGAGGACGAGCAGGAGGAAGCGGAGCAGGCGCACGGGGCGACTAGATCAGAACCGGTCCAGCGCGAACAGCGCCAGCAGGTGGAAGTAGAGCGGGGCGGTGAAGGTCAGGCTGTCGGCCCGGTCCAGCACGCCGCCGTGGCCGGGAATGGCGTGCGAGGTGTCCTTGACCCCGATGTCGCGCTTGATGGCGCTCATGGTCACGTCGCCGGCGAAGCCCGCGGCCGGCAGCACGAAGGCGACGATGGCCAGGCCATGGCCCGACAGCGGCGTGAACACAGGCCCGACGAACCAGATCAGGGCGGCGGTGGTGATCCAGCCGCCCAGGAACCCTTCCCAGGTCTTGTTGGGGCTGACGCTGGGCAGGATCTTGCGACGGCCGAAAAGCTTGCCCCAGACGTACTGGGCCACGTCGTTGAACTCGGTGGCCAGCAGCAGGAAGAAGACCAGGCCCGCGGCGCCGGCCGGCAGGTTCTCAGTCTGCGGCACGCGCATCAGGAACGCGACGAAGCCCAGGTTGTAGACGCAGGTGACCAGGCCCCAGTGGAAGGTCGCAGCGCTGGCCAGGTAGCCCTTGGTCTGGCCGATCAGGGCCATCAGCGCGGGCAACCCCAAGAACACCCACACCGGGATGAACACCAGATAGAACATGTAGCGGTCGGCGAAGATGAAGCCGTAGGCGGCCAGCAGGCACAGATAGGCCGCCAGGATCGCCGGCCGGTCCTCGCGTCGGCGGACGGCCAGCGACAGGAACTCACGCAGGGCCAGGAACGAGATGAAGGCGAAGACGGCGGTGGTCGCCTGCCAGCCCAGCAGCAGCGCCCCGGCCAGCAGCGCCACCATCCCCCACCACGAGACGATGCGCAGCCGCAGCTCTTCGTACGACTTGTCGGGCTTCAGGCGCGGCAGGACGGCGGCGATGGCGCTGGCGACGCCCAGCAGGATCACCACGCCCGCCAGGCCCGCCAGCAGCGCGGGCGGCTGGGCGGCCAGGAAACGGCCTGCGTGTCCGGTCAGGTCGCCGACGAAATCCATGAACGCTCCCGTTCGCACTACTCCCGGTATAGCCTGTTTGGCGAAGGTTACGACCCGGGGAGTTTTCGTCGCATGCCGCACCTGCTGCGCTCCAGCCTGGTCCACGCCGCTTTCGGCTTTCTGCTGATGGGCGGCTGGACCCTGTGGGCCAACCACGCCCACGGCCTGGTCTGGGGTCCCGCCCTGGCCCAGGGGCTGCTATCGGCCGGGCTGACGGCGCTGCTCAAGAAGACGCTGGAGCGGCTGGACGGGCGGTTCTCGGGCTTCGTCGCCCTGGCCTTGCCGCCGGCGATCACCGCCAGCGCCATCCTGGCGACCCTGACCATCGTCCACCGCCTGATCGGCACGCCGGAACTTCTGGCGACGATCGCCTTTCCCTGGACGATGTCGACGCTGTACGCCGTCGCCTACAATGCTCGCCTGGTCGCCGACCGGAGGAAGACCGCGCCATGACCGACGCTCCCGACCTGACCAACCGCCGGCCGCTGAAGACCCGGGGCGCGGCCTGGGCCGGCCGCCTGGCCGCGGCCATCGCCGGCAAGGGGATCTCGGCCGACGTGATCTCGGGCCTTGGCCTGGCGTTCGCCGTGCTGGGCGGGGCGCTGCTGGCGGCCAGCGGCGGCGTCGAGGACGGCTGGCGATCGCTGTGCCTGATCCTGGGGGCGACCTGCGTGCAGCTGCGCCTGGCCTGCAACCTGCTCGACGGCATGGTGGCGGTGGAGCACGGCCGCGCCAGCCCCTACGGCCCGATCTGGAACGAGCTGCCCGACCGCATCGCCGACGTGTTGCTGCTGGCCGGGGCCGGCTACGGCGCGATGAGCGCCGGCTTTTCCGGCGGTCCGGCCCTGGGCTGGATCTGCGCGGCGCTGGCCCTGCTGACGGCCTATGTGCGCGAGCTTGGCCGGGGGCTGGGCTTCGCCGCCGACTTCTCCGGCCCGATGGCCAAGCCGCACCGCATGGCCGCCCTGACGGCGACCTGCGCGATCGCCGCCTTCGAGCCTCTGTGGAGCGGGCGTGGCGAGGTGTTGGCGGCGGGCCTGGCGGTGATCGCGGCGGGAACCCTGATCACCGTGGTCCGCCGCACGCGCACCCTGGCCGAGCGGCTGGCCGACCGGCGCTAGACGCCGACCTCGAACGCCGCTTCGGTCTTGGCCTGCACTTCGTCGACGGAGACGCCGGGCGCCAGCTCGATCAGCTTCACCGGGGTCTTGCCGCGGTTGATCTCGAACACGCCGAGCTCGGTGATCAGCAGATC
This sequence comes from Caulobacter sp. 602-2, assembly GCF_011043625.1. Lineage (GTDB taxonomy): Bacteria > Pseudomonadota > Alphaproteobacteria > Caulobacterales > Caulobacteraceae > Caulobacter. Next base: position 65,788 of record NZ_JAAKGT010000015.1, on the reverse strand, counting down.
CACCACGCCGGCGCCGGTCAGCGGCAGCGAGCAGGCTTTCAGCAGCTTGGGCGCGCCGGACTTCTCGCAGTGGTCCATCACGACGACCACACGCTTGACGCCGGCCACCAGGTCCATGGCCCCGCCCATGCCCTTGACCATCTTGCCCGGCACCATCCAGTTGGCCAGGTCGCCGGTCTCCGACACCTGCATGCCGCCCAGGATCGACAGGGCGATGTGGCCGCCGCGGATCATGGCGAAGCTGTCGGCCGAGCTGAAGTACGAGCTGCTATCCAGTTCGGTGATCGTCTGCTTGCCGGCGTTGATCAGGTCGGCGTCCTCTTCGCCCTCATAGGGGAAGGGGCCCATGCCCAGCATGCCGTTCTCGCTCTGCAGCGTCACGTGCATGCCCTCGGGGATGTAGTTGGCCACCAGGGTCGGGATGCCGATGCCGAGGTTGACGTAGAAGCCGTCGCGCAGCTCCTTGGCGGCGCGGGCCGCCATCTCGTCGCGGGTCCAGGCCATTACGCTTGCTCCTTGGCTTCGCGGGGGCGCGTGGTGACGCGTTCGATGCGCTTCTCGAACTTCGCGCCCTTGATCAGCCGGTCGACGAAGATGCCGGGGGTGTGGATGTTGTCCTTGTCGAGCGCGCCGATCTCGACCAGCTCCTCGACCTCGACGACGGTGGCCTTGCCGGCCGTGGCCATCATCGGATTGAAGTTGCGGGCGGTCTTTCGGTAGACGAGGTTGCCCTCGGCGTCGGCCTTCCAGGCCTTGACGATGGCGAGGTCGGCGGTCAGGCCGCGTTCCATCACGTACATCTCGCCGTCGAATTCGCGGGTTTCCTTGCCTTCGGCCACCAGGGTGCCGTAGCCGGTGCGCGTGAAGAAGGCCGGGATGCCCGCGCCGCCGGCGCGGATGCGTTCGGCCAGCGTGCCTTGCGGATTGAACTCCAGTTCGAGTTCTCCGCTCAGGTATAGCTGTTCGAACAGCTTGTTCTCGCCCACATAGGACGAGACCATCTTCTTGATCTGACGGTTCTCCAGCAGGATGCCCAAGCCGAATCCGTCGACCCCGCAGTTGTTGGAGATGACCGTGAGGTCCTTGACCCCCGTCTCGCGGATCGCCGCGATCAGGTTTTCGGGAATGCCGCAGAGCCCGAAGCCCCCGGCCATGATGGTCATGCCGTCGAACAGCAGACCCGCCAACGCTTCTGCGGCGTCGGACTTCACCTTGTCGACCATGCTTCCTCCCGGAGCGACGTTCGCCGACTGCTCTCGCCCGCCGGCCGGAGAAATTCAAGCCTTGATGAATAAATTTTCCCGTCACGCGACGACGGTAGGCGGTTACGCGTGACCACCGACCCTAGCACCCCGATCGTGACGCCCGCCACCGCCGGCGCCCTCCTGACCCTGGCGCACCCGGCGCTTGAACGCTCGCGCGCCAATCGCGCCCTGGCCAAGGCGGCCAAGGCCCTTTCCGGCGTCACCTTCCATGACCTGTACGAGACCTACCCGGACTTCTCGATCGACATCGAGGCCGAGCAGCAGAAGCTGGTCGACCACGACATCATCGCCCTGCAGTTCCCGCTGTTCTGGTACTCGCCGCCGGCCCTGATGAAGGAGTGGCTGGATCTGGTCTGGCTGCACGGCTTCGCCTACGGCCTGGGCGGCGACGCTCTGGCCGGCAAGCGCCTGTTCGTGGCCTGCACCACCGGCGGGCCGGCCCAGGCCTATCACGCCAAGGGCTACAACCGCTTCACGCTCGACGAATTCCTGCGTCCGCTGGAGCAGACGGCCTATCTGTGCGGCATGGTCTGGGAGACGCCGTTCGTGGTGCACGGGGCGGCGATGAAGGACGACGAGCAGCTGAAGGCCGAGGCCCTGCGCTATCAGGCGCGGATGTCGGCCCTGCTGGCCGCCGACCACGCGGCCGAAGGAGCGTAAGCCATGGAACCGTTCCTGAAGCAGACCCTGGTCTATCTGGGCGCGGCCGTCATCTCGGTGCCGATCGCCAAGCGCCTGGGGCTGGGCTCGGTGCTGGGCTATCTGATCGCCGGCGTGCTGATCGGCCCGGCCATGCTGTCCTTGGTGGGCGAGCAGCACGACGTCATGCGCTTCGCCGAGTTCGGCGTCGTCATCCTGCTGTTCCTGATCGGCCTGGAGGTGCGCCCCTCCACCCTGTGGGAGATGCGCAAGACGATCTTCGGCTTAGGGGGCGCCCAGGTGGTGGGCACGGCCCTGGCCGTGGCCGCCATCGGCTACCTGCTGAGCCTGCCCTGGCAGACGGCCCTGGCCGTGGGCCTCGTCCTGGCCATGTCGTCGACCGCCATCGTGCTGCAGACCCTCGACGAGAAGGGCCTGCGCCAGGGGCCGGTCGGCCGCGCCGCCTTCGGGGTGCTGCTGCTGCAGGACCTGGCGGTGATCCCGATGTTCGCCCTGCTGCCGCTGCTGGCCACCGTGGCCCCCGACGCTCATGCCAGCGACGCCGGCGGCCATGGCGCGAGCCTGATCTCGCACCTGCCGGCCTGGGCTCAGGGCCTGGCCGTTCTGGGCGCGGTGGGCGTGGTCGTCGGCAGCGGCCGGTTCATCGTGCGGCCGATCTTCCGCTTCATCGCCGAGGCCCGCCTGCGCGAGATCTTCACCGCCGCCGCCCTGCTGATCGTCGTCGGCGTCGCGGGCCTGATGCAGTCGGTGGGCCTGTCGCCGGCGCTGGGGGCGTTCCTGGCCGGCGTGGTGCTGGCCGAAAGCGAGTTCCGCCGCGAGCTGGAGACCGACATCGAGCCGTTCCGCGGCCTGCTGCTCGGTCTCTTCTTCATCACCGTCGGCGCGGGCATCGACCTGACCCTGATCGCCCGCCAGCCCCTGACCCTGATCGGCCTGGTGCTGGGCCTGATGGTCCTGAAGTTCGCGGTGATGTTCGGCATCGCCCGCATCGCCGGGGCGCAGGGGCGCAGCGCCGCCGCCGTGGCCACGGCCCTGGCCCAGGGCGGCGAGTTCGCCTTCGTGCTGCTGAGCTTTACGGTCGGGGCCGGCGTCATCGGCGCGGACTTGGCCGCCCTGCTGACCGCCACGGTCGCGGTCTCAATGGCGCTGACGCCGGTGGCGATGATCCTCTACGAGCGCATCGCCGAGCTGATGAACGCAGCGGTTCCCGACGTCGAGCCCGAGGCCCCGCAGTTCGACGAGGGCGAGCCCGACATCATCATCGCGGGCTTTGGGCGCTTTGGTCAGATCACCGGTCGCCTGCTGCAGGCCAACGGCTTCAAGTCGACGGTTCTCGACAGCGACATCGAGCAGATCGAACTGCTGCGCCGTTTCGGCCGGCGGGTGCACTACGGCGACGCCACGCGCCTTGACCTGCTGCGCGCCGCCGGGGCCGAGCACGCCCGCATGCTGATCGTCGCCCTGGATGACCGCGAGAAGACCGCCGAGCTGGTCGAGACCGCCCGCCGGGCGTTCCCCAACCTGATCATCCTGGCCCGCGCCTGGGACCGCCGCCACGCCTACGACCTTCTGGCCAACGGCGCCGACGCGGTGGAGCGCGAGACCTTCGAGGCGGCCCTGGCGCTGGGCAGCACCGCGCTGCAGAAGCTGGGCTTCCGGGCCCACAAGGCCTTCCGCGCCACCTCGTTCTTCCGCCGCCACGACCGCAAGACCTTCGAGGACCTCAAGCCGATGTGGGGCCAGGAAGAGGCCTACATCCTGGCCTCGCGCGACGCGGCCCAGACCATGGACCGGCTGCTGGCCGCCGACCTTGCGCGCATGCGTCCGGGCGAGGCCGGCGGGGCCTGGGATACGGCCGCCCGCGACGAGGAGCTGCGCAAGCTGGCCCAGCGCAAGGGCGGCGCGGGCGGTGAAGCCCAACCGGCCGACGCCGACGGCTGGACGGGAACGCCTCCGCAGGGCTAAGGCTGGATCAAGGAAGGGCCGGGACGGTCCGGGAACGACGGGAAAGAAGCGGCATGTATCTGGAGTGCTATCCCACCGAGAGCCGGCCGCCGGAGATCGTGCCGGGGCGCCCGCAGCGGGCCTGGATGGACAACTTCGCCGACCGCCACCCCTATCGCTGCCTGCCGCTGACCATGGCCAACACCACCGGCTGGGAGATCCTGTGCCCGGTCGGCTTCGAGGCCACCTGGAACGGCGGCGTCCACCAGAACGACATCACCTTCAAGTCCGACCACCCGCACCCGGGCTTCGACGACTTCGTCAAGTCGCACTTCTCGCGCGGGACGATCACCTTCCACACCGGCTATCTGTTCCGCACGCCGCCGGACTGGCTGATCTGGACCATGGGCCCGCCCAACCACATCAAGGACGGCATCCAGCCGCTTGCCGGCCTGGTCGAGACCGACTGGCTGCCTTTCCCCTTCACGATGAACTGGGTGTTCACGCGTCCCGGCACGGTGAAGTTCGCCAAGGGCGAGCCGTTCTGCTTCATCACCATGATCCAGGACAAGCCGCTGGAGACGGTGCAGCCGGTCATCCGGCACTTCAACTCCAACCCCGACATGCGCAAGCAGTACGATGTCTGGGCCGAGAAGCGCGGCGAGTTCAACGCCCGCATCGCGGCCCGCGATCCGGCCGCGACCAAGGAGGCCTGGCAGCGCTTCTATTTCAAGGGCGAACTGCCCGAAGAGATCGAGGCCCCCGCCCCCAAGGGCCACGTCAACAAGCGCCGCCTGAAGGCCCCGAAGATCGGGTTCTGACGGCGGGGCTCAGACCCCCAGCCGCCCCCGCAGGCGCTCGGCCACCGCGCCCAGGGTGATCGTCGACAGGGCGTCCTGCACAGCCAGCGGCACCCCCTCGGGCGCGGCCTGCACCAGCTTGCTGGTGAAGTCGGTGATGGCGGTGATGTGCTGGGCCAGATGGTCGACCGTGTGCAGTTCCTGCATCACGGCCAGGCGCGATTCCGGCGGCGTGTTCTCGAGGATCTTGCCCAGCGCGCTGTCGAGGTGTCCGCAGGCTTCGGCGGCCAGCGACATCTCTACGGCCAGCGCTTCGAGCACGGCGGCCAGATCGGGCGTGGTGATGGTTTCCGCGGACATGGTTTCCCCCAGCATTAAGTCTGTCGCCATACCTGACGCAGCGCGTCTTGCCGCCGACTTAAGGGCCGGCGGCGGTGCGACAAATTGACCAACGTTTCTTGGCGGCGTGGGTTCTCACGCCGCCGAAGGAACGCTCCGTGTGCGTTTCCAGGCGCCGTAGGCGAAGGCGGCGACGCCCAGCCAGATGAAGACGAACGACAAGGCCCGCAGCGGCGTGAAGGCCTCGCCCAGGAACACGCCCAGCAGGAACTGCAGGGTGGGCGCGATGAACTGCAGGAAACCCATGGCGCTTAAGGGCAGGCGGCGGGCCGACCAGGCGAACAGGGCCAGCGGCACGACCGTCGCCGGGCCGGCGGCCAGCAGCAGGATCGCTGTGCGGGCGTCCTGGGTGAAGTGTCCCGCGCCGGTCGACTGCAGATGCCAGACATAGAGCAGGCCGGGGATCGCCAGATAGGCGCACTCGATGAAGAGGCCCGTCTGGGCGTCGGCCTTCACCTGCTTCTTGAGGATCGCATAGATGCAGAAGCTCAAGGCCAGGCCCAGCGACACCAGCGGCAGGTGGCCAAGGGCCAGGGTCTGGATGGCCACGCCGATCGCCGCCAGGCCGATGGCGACCTTGCCCTCGGTGCTCATCCGCTCGCGGAACAGCAGGGCGCCGGCGGCCATGTTCATCAGCGGGTTGATGTAGTAGCCGAGGCTGGCCTCGATCACCCGGCCGGCGTTCACCGCCAGCACGTAGATCGTCCAGTTGCCGAAGATCGCCAGGGTCGAGAGCAGCAGGATCCCCAGGGTCTTGGGCTGGCGCAGCACCTGCGCCACCTGGCCGCCTTGCTTGGCCAGCAGCACCAGGCCCCCGGCCCAGATCACCGACCACAGTGTCCGGTGCGCGATCATCTCGAACGAGGTGACGCCCATGACCGACAGGGTGTGGAAATAGAGGGGCAGGAAGCCCCAGAGCAGATAGCAGCCGACGCCGGCCAGATAGGCCGAACGCGCGTCGCCGCTGGGACTCGTACTGGAAGTCATGGACCGCACCTTTCGCGGAGGGATCTGACAGATGGGGATCCCGGCGTCCGCCCACATCTTGCGGGCCCGCGCTTTGCGGAAGGGTGCGAAGTTTCGCCGAAAGGCGGTTCCCGTCGTCCCTCCGCTGGCGGAAGGACGACGGGGGAAGTCGTCCTAGGCCAGGGTCTTCTGCTTGATCAGGCCCTTGTCGTGCAGCAGCTGGGCGATCTGCACGGCGTTCAGGGCCGCGCCCTTGCGCAGGTTGTCGGCGACGCACCAGAGGGCGATGCCGTGCTCGACGGTCGGGTCCTTGCGGATGCGCGACACGTAGACCGGGAACTCGCCCTGGCTTTCCTTCGGCGTGATGTAGCCGCCGTTCTCGCGCTTATCGACCACGACGATGCCTTCGGCGTCGCGCAGGATCTCGCGGGCGTCGTCCTCGTCCAGCGGGCCGGTGAACTCGATGTTGACCGACTCCGAGTGGCCCACCATCACCGGCACGCGCACGCAGGTGGCGACCAGCTGGATGGCCGGATCCAGGATCTTCTGGGTCTCGACGGTCATCTTCCACTCTTCCTTGGTGAAGCCGTCGTCCATGAAGACGTCGATGTGGGGGATGACGTTGAAGGCGATCTGCTTGGTGAACTTCTTGGGCTCAGGCGCGCCCAGGACGAAGACGCCCTTGGTCTGATCCCACAGCTCGTCCATGCCTTCCTTGCCCGCGCCGGAAACCGACTGGTAGGTCGACACCACCACGCGCTTGATCGGCACTTCGTCGTGCAGCGGCTTCAGCGCCACCACCAGCTGGGCGGTCGAGCAGTTGGGGTTGGCGATGATGTTCTTGGGGATCGAGTTGACGGCGTCCGGGTTCACTTCCGGCACCACCAGCGGCACGTCCGGGTCCATCCGGAAGTGGCTGGAGTTGTCGATGACGATGGCGCCGGCCGCGCCGATCTTCTCGCCCCAGGCGGCCGAGATCGACCCGCCGGCGCTCATCAGCACGATGTCGACCTTCGAGAAATCGAACTGCTCCAGGTCCTCGCACTTGAGGATCTGGTTGCCGAACGAGACCTCGGTGCCGATGGATTTGCGCGAGGCGATGGCGTGCATCTTCTCCACGGGGAATTTCACTTCCTCGAGGATGTTGAACATCTCGCGGCCCACGTTGCCCGTGGCGCCGACCACGGCGACCCGGTAACCCATCGCAGTCTCCAATCTTTCAGCCCCGACAAGGGGAAATGCGCCGTCCCGTTACGCCTCGTAACGCGGGTAGGCAAGGGCATGGTTTTTCAAAGGTGGCGGCGAATGGCCGCGCCTGGAGGAAAAATCTTGCTAGCCTCTATATGGGGAGGATCGGGCGGCTCCCTAAGGGCTCGTCGGACCCTTCGTCCAACTGGACAGCAAGCCCGCGCCGGGCGCATACCCACGCCATGCGCAAGCACGACGCCGACGTCATCATCGCCGGGGCCGGCATGGCCGGAACCACCCTGGCGCTCGCCCTCGCTTCCGGCGGCGTCAAGCCGCTGCTGGTCGATCCGCAGCCCTTCGACGCCCAGCTGGCGCCGACCTTTGACGGCCGATCGTCGGCCATCGCCTATTCGTCGTTCCGCCAGTGGCGCGCGATCGGCGCGGGCGAGGCCCTGGCCCCGCATGCCCAGCGCATCGAGCAGATCCTGGTCACCGACGGCAAGGCGCCGGGCGCCGCGTCGGGCAAGCCCTCGCCCTTCTTCCTGCGTTTCGACAGCGGCGAGATCGCCGACCGTTCGGAAGGCGAGCCCCTCGGCTATCTGATCGAGAACCGTCAGATCCGCGCGGCCCTGTCCAAGGTGGCGATCGAAAAGGGCCTGGAGGTCATCGCCCCGGCCGGCGCGACCGGCCTGGAGGTCGACGCCTCCGAAGCTCGCGTGACCCTGAGCGACGGCCGGGTGCTGAGCGCGCCGCTGGCGGTCAGCGCCGAGGGACGCAACTCGGCCCTGCGCAAGGCGGCCGGCATCGGCGACATCGGCTGGGGCTACGGCCAGAGCGGCGTCGTCGCCACGGTGAAGATGCAGCACCCGCACGAGGGTGTGGCGCACGAGTACTTCCTGCCCAGCGGCCCGTTCGCCATCCTGCCGCTGACCGAAAACCGCGCCAGCCTGGTCTGGACCGAGAGCACCGCGCGGGGCGAGGCCCTGCGCCATGCCAGCCCCGAGGCCTTCCACGCCCACCTGATGCGCCGGTTCGGCGATTTCCTGGGGCAGGTCGAGATGGCCGGGCCGGTGTTCGTTTATCCGCTGTCGCTGTCGCTGGCCGAGCGCCTGGTCGCCCCGCGTCTGGCCTTGATCGGCGACGCCGCCCACGGCGTGCACCCGATCGCCGGGCAGGGCCTGAACCTGGGTCTCAAGGACGCCGCTGCCCTGGCCGAGGTGGTGGTCGAGGCGATCCGCAACGGCGAGGACATCGGCGCCGAGGCGACGCTGGAGCGCTACGCCCGCTGGCGGCGGTTCGACAACGTCACCAACGCGCTGGCCTTCGACGGCTTCGTGCGATTGTTCTCGAACGACAATCCGCTGCTGCGCGTCGCGCGCGGCGTCGGCATGGCGGCGGTCAACCGCATCGCCCCGGCGCGCCGGTTCTTCATGCACGAAGCCGGCGGCGGGGTGGGCGACCTGCCGAAATTGCTCAGAGGATCACCTCTCCTGTAAGGAGAGGTGTTTTTCCTACTCCCCGTCCGCCAGGCTGCGGGCCTCTTCCGGCAGCATGATCGGCACGCCGTCGCGGATCGGATAGGCCAGCTTGGCCGTGTGGCTGACGAGCTCGCCGCGGGCGCGGTCGTAGAACAGCGGCGCGCGGGTCACCGGGCAGACCAGCACCTCCAGCAGGCGCGGATCGACGTCGACGGGCGGTGGCGGAGGAGCGGCGGTCATGGCGCTGTTCTAGAGCCGGCCGGCCGATTGGGAAAGCCCCGCGGCCGGAACCTCTCGCGCAGGCTCGCGGTTGTCGCAGAAGCGATAACAACGATCTCGGATAGCGACATGACCGTCATCGAACGGACCTTCCTGGCCGCCGCCGTGGCCACCAGCACCCTCACCCTGGCCGCCTGCGGTTCCATGGGTGGGGGGATGGGCGGCGAAAGCGCCTACAGCCCGCGGCTGTCCACGGGGGCCAGCGACGAGAAGGCCTTCGCCAGCACCTTCGTCTCGTGCCGCGACGAGGTGCGCGCGGGCAAGACCAGCGGCTTCAAGGTGCACCCGGCCAGCGCCACGGCCCGCGACCTGCAGCCCGGGTCCACCGGTCTGGTGCTCAAGGTCCCCTACGACAAGGCCAAGGGCTCCAAGGGCGTGCGCGCGGCGCTGGACGAGCGGCACAAGGCCGCCATGGGGCAGTGCCTGTCCGAAAACGGCTACCAGGTGGCCGCCTGGGATGCAGTGAAGCCCTGACCGTCGCCATTCGTCCGCAGGGACTTTCCAGCGCCCTCCGCTTCGCTACCATGGGTGGTGATCAACGGAGAGCTCGCGATGTCGATCTTCAAGGCGCTGACCCGGTTCGCTGACTTCAAGGGTCGGTCGGACCGGTCGGAGTTCCTGCTTCTGGCCCTGACCCTGGCGGTGGTCACGGCCTGCACCTGGAGCATGGCCTGGGGCCTGGCCGACGGCCTGCGCGGCCTGCCGCCGCACAAGCCGGCCTCGCTGCTGCCCTATGTCGGCCTGTTCCTGGCGATCCCGGCGCTGTCGCTGGCCATCCGCCGGCTGCACGACATCGACCGCAGCGGCTGGTGGCTGCTGCTCAACCTCGTGCCGGGCGGGATCGCGGTGCTGATCGTCTTCGTCCTGCAGGACGGCACGGCCGGCGATAACCGCTTCGGACCGCCGCAGCCGAAGGCTGCGGGCCCAGCCATCGCGGCCTGAGCCGCTACTGCACCGACGGCGGCTCGTCGTCGTCCTGGGCGGCGTCGATCTCCAGCAGCGCCACCAGGGTGCTGCGGCGGTCGGCGATGGTGCGGGCCTCCAGCAAGGCCTGCTTCTCCAGCGGATCGAACGGCAGGGCCATGGCCAGGCTGTTGATCAGGGCGTCGGACGGCGCGGCCTGGGCCTCGTTCCAGTCGATGGCCAGGCCGCGGTGGTCGAGATAGCGGCGCAGGGCGTTGAGCAGCGGCGCGGCGTCGCCGACCGCCTCCTGCTGGTCCTCGCGCAGATCCAGGTCGAAGGGCGTGAAGTCGGCTCGCACCTGGCGATAGGGCGTGCGCGCCGGCAGCTCCTCGCCCAGCCGGAACCGCGCCACCCCGGTCAGGGTGATCAGGTAGCGGCCGTCGCTGGTCTCGGCGAAGCTGGTCACCCGTCCCGCGCAGCCGATCGGGGCCAGGGCCGGCCGCGAGGCGTCGCCGCCGGGCCGGGTCTGGACCATGCCGATCATCCGCTCGCCCGACATGGCGTCGTCGAGCATGTTGAGATAGCGCGGCTCGAAGATGTTGAGCGGCAGCTGGCCGCCGGGAAGCAGCAGCGCCCCGTCCAGCGGGAACACGGGGATCACCAGCGGCAGGTCGAGGGTCTTCCGGTATACGCCCGGCATGGCGGCCTCCTTGACTGGGTCGGTTCTGAACGCTTGTTCCGGCGGAACGGGTCCCTGGATTTCTAGCTGAAAAGGATCGACGACAGGCGCTTGCGGCCCTGCTTGGCCACTTCCGAGGTCGGGCCGGCGGCCTCGAACACCGTCAGCAGCTGCTTGCGGGCCGCGTCGTCGTTCCAGGTCCGGTCGCGCTGGATGATGGTCAGCAGGTGGTCGCAGGCCGCGTCCAGGCGGCCGGCGCCGGCCAGGGCCTTGGCCAGTTCGAGGCGGGCCTCGTGATCGTCGGCGTTCGCGGCCAGACGCTGTTCGAAGGCGGCGGTCTCGGACGGGGCGGCCTCGGCCAGCTTGAGCGCGGCGCGCACGCTTTCCAGGTCCGGATCCTTGGCGTTGTCGGGGGCGCGGGCGACGATCTCGGCGGCCAGATCGGCGTCGCCGCCGGCCAGGTAGCAGCGCGCCAGCCCGCCCAGCGCCTTGATGTTCTCCGGCTCCATCTGCAGCACCTGGGCGAAGGCCTGGGCCGCGCCGCCCAGATCGCCCAGTTCCAGGCTCTCCTTGGCCATGGCCAGCAGCTCGTCCACGGCGCCGGCCTCCGGAGGGCCCGAGATGCGGTCGACGAACTGCTGGATCTGGCTTTCGGGCAGGGCGCCCTGGAAGCCGTCCACCGGCTGGCCGTCGACGAAGGCGTAGACGGTGGGGATCGACTGCACGCGCAGCTGGCCGGCGAAGCCCGGGTTCTTGTCGACGTCGATCTTGACCAGCTTCACCGCGCCCTTGGCGGCGGTGACCACCTTCTCCAGCGCCGGGGTCAGCTGGCGGCAGGGGCCGCACCAGGTGGCCCAGAAGTCGACGATGACTGGCTGGGTCTTCGAGGCCTCGATGACGTCGGCCATGAAGCTGGCGTCGGTGCCGTCCTTGATGTGCTCGCTCTTGCCGCCGGCCGGGATGGGGGCCGGCTTTTCACCGATCAGGGACATGACTGCTTCTTCTCTCGTGCGCGGACGCTCAGCGCCGCAAGATGGTCCTTGGCGAGGCGGTTCGCAATCGGGAGGAGAAGGCTTCTTGCCGGGAAGCGGTTCGGTGGCGATGGTAAGCCTCGCCCGCCGGGGGCGTTCCACGGGGACCGACATGATCCGCCGCCATCCGCTTCAGCTGTCGCTGGCCCTGTCGTGCATGGCGGCGGTCGGCCTGGGCGGTCCGGCCATGGCGGCCCGGCTGTCCTGCGAGCCGCTCTACGCCTTCATCCGCGCGATCCCGCCGTCCGACAGCTACGAGGCGGTGTTCTACCGCTCGACCGAGGGGGATCTGGGCGCATTCAACATGAACCCGGTCCTGGCCAGCTCCCCCGAGACGCCGACGCAGGCGCGCAGGCTGCTGTGGGACGGCTATCGCGGGCAGCTCCACCATGTGGTGCTGGAGACGATGGCCCGGCAGCTGCGCGACTGCCTTTCGACGCCGGCGGGCCGCCGGCTGTCGGCGAAGCGCCCCGTGAAGGTCAACACCGACTGCACGGGCTATTCCTCCGAGGATGAAGGCCCGTGCGTGCGCGTCAACGTCGGGGCCAGGCGCTAGCCGACGATCGCCATCGCCTCGAAGTCGACGATCATCGGCTCGACCCCCAGCGCCGCCAGGAACCGACGGAAGCCCGCCTGGCTGACGGCGGTGGTGGCGTCGTTCTTCAGCGGGTGGAAGTTCACCGGGTCGGCCTGCGCCAGCGCCTTGTCGAGCACGAAGCGGATCCGGCGGTCCTTGTCGTTGATCAGGCCGAAGGCGGTGACCGAGCCGGGCGTGACGCCCAGGGTCTCGACCATCATCGCCTCGGGGCCGAACGACAGCCGGCCCGAGCCGATCACGTGATGCAGCTTCTTGAGGTCGATGGCCGTCTCGCCCAGCGCCGAGATCAGCCACAGCTGGCCCTTGGCGTCCTTGAGGAACAGGTTCTTGGTGTGGCCGCCGGGCAGGGCCTTCTTGATCTCCAGCCCTTCCTCGACGCGGAACACCGGCGGGTGGTCGAGGGTGGCGTGGTCGACGTCGTTGGCGTCGAAGAAGGCGATGAGGTCGGCGCGGGTCTTCATGGCCCCTGTAAAGCGAAAGGCGGGACGGCTGGTCAAGCCGCCCCGCCCTCCAGAAGGCGATCCTGCCTGGCCGACTACTGGGTCAGCGGGCGCAGGATGATCTCGACCCGGCGGTTCTGGGCGCGGCCCTCGGCGGTGTCGTTGGAGGCGATCGGCTGGCGTTCGCCCTGGCCTGCCACGAAGACGCGGTCGGGCAGCACGCGGCCGGGGCCGGTCAGATAGCTGGCCACCGAGCCGGCGCGACGCTCGGACAGGGCCTGGTTGTAGTCGTCCGGGCCGCTGCTGTCGGCGTGGCCGACCACGTCGATGGTGGTCTGCGGATAGGCGTTCAGGGTGCGGGCCACGTCGTCGAGCACGCGGGTGAACTGCGGCTGCACGTCAGACTTGTCGACCGCGAAGGTCACGTCGCTGGGCATGACCAGCACGATCTGGTCGCCGTTGCGGCGGATCATCACGCCCGAGCCTTCCAGGCTGCGGCGGAAGTCGGCCTGCTGGCGGTCCATGTAGTTGCCGACCGCGCCGCCGGCCAGGGCGCCGATGCCGGCGCCGATCAGCGCGTTCTTGCGGCCCTGCTCGCCCTTGTTGGTGTTGGTCAGGTAGCCCAGCAGGGCGCCGCCCGCCGCGCCGGCCAGGGCGCCGGTGCCGGTGTTGTTGCGCACGGGCATGCCCGTGTAGGGGTCGGTGGTGGTGCAGGCCGTCATCGCGCCAGCGCCGATCAGGAGCGCGCCGAGAGCGGCGGCGCGGAACGCGGTCTTCTTGGTCATCATCACCGGGATCCTGTCGTTGTTCGTGCCGAGAGTAGGCTAAGCTGGGCAAACGCGCCCGTTTATAGTCAAGTTCCGACAAACCAGATGAGCGGGGAATGAACGGCCTTCGTTCCGCCGCCTGTTGGGTGTAGTAAGGCCCGTCTTACTAATCCGCGAAGGCCAACCGTGTCCGCATCCGCCATCGAGCCCATCTCCTTCACCCTCTACAGCAAGGACTTCGCGCGCTTCGCCCAGGAGCTGGGCGCGTCGTTCGAGCGCTATGGCTTCGCTGTGCTGTCGGAGTACGACCTGCCGCAGGACCGCATCGACGCGGCCATCTCCGACACCAAGGCCTTCTTCGCCCTGCCGGTCGAGACCAAGAAGCAGTACGCCGGGGTCAAGGGCGGCGCGCGCGGCTACATCCCGTTCGGGGTCGAGACCGCCAAGGGCGCCACCCACTACGACCTGAAGGAATTCTGGCACATGGGCCGCGACCTGCCGCCCGGCCACCGCTTCCGCGCCACCATGGCCGACAACGTCTGGCCGGCCGAGATCCCGGCCTTCAAGCATGACGTCAGCTGGCTGTACAACGCGCTCGACAGCATGGGCGGCAAGGTGCTGGAGGCGATCGCCACCTACCTGAAGCTCGACCGCGAGTTCTTCAAGCCGACCGTCGAGAACGGCAACTCGGTGCTGCGCCTGCTGCACTATCCGCCGATCCCGCAGGACGCCACCGGCGTGCGCGCCGGCGCCCACGGCGACATCAACACCATCACGCTGCTGCTCGGCGCCGAGGAGGGCGGTCTCGAACTGCTCGACCGCAACGGCGAGTGGCTGCCGATCAACCCGCCGCCGGGCTGCATCGTCATCAACATCGGCGACATGCTCGAGCGCCTGACCAACCACGTCCTGCCCTCGACCATCCACCGCGTGCAGAACCCGCCGCCCGAGCGCCGCCACCTGCCGCGCTACTCGACGCCGTTCTTCCTGCACTTCGCGTCGGACTACGAGATCAAGACCCTGGCCAACTGCGTCACGCCGGAAAATCCGGACCGCTATCCGGAGTCGATCACCGCCGACGAGTTCCTCCAGCAGCGCCTGCGTGAGATCAAGCTGGCCTGATCGGGCCGGCGCTGGATCCAGAACGACGAAGGCCCCGTCCTCGCGGACGGGGCCTTTTTCATGCGCCGCGCCCGGCGGTTGGCTGCTTGGCGGCCCGCTACTTGGCGATCCGCAGGGCCGAGATCTCCTGGGCGATCGACTTGAACGCGGTCTTCAGCTCGCCGCCGGTGGCCGGGAAATAGGCCTGGGTGGTCTTGGTGGCGCAGGCCGTCAGCATCGACTTGGCCGTGGAGTCGACGTCGAAGCCGACCGTGAAGATGATCACGTTCTTGGCCTTGATCTTGGTGCACAGCTCCTTGGCCTGGGCGGTGGCGTCGCCGTTGGTGGCGTTGCAGTTGATGTGGTCGGAGGCCGAGCCGGAGCCGGAGCCGGCGTTGGAGGCGATCACGCCCTTGCAGTAGGGGGTGTTGAAGGCGCCGTCGGTCATCATCACGACGATCTTCATGGTCTCGGCCGTGCCGTAGGCGGCCGGCTTCTGGCCGGCGTTCGGCCACAGATAGCTGAAGTTGGGCGACACCATGTACCAGCCCCAGGCCAGGCCGATCTGGCCCGCCGTCGAGCCGCCGTCCTCCAGCGCCGAGATCTGGTTCTTCAGCAGCGTGCGGTCGGCGCTCAGGGGCGTGATCTTGGGCTCGGGGCAGGGGTTGGACGAGGCCGGATAGTTGCGGCCGACCAGGGCGGTGGTCGGGGCGTCGTCGGTGTAGGCGTAGGTTCCGGTGCGCTCGGTGGCGCAGGTGCTCAGCGCCAGGGTTTTGGCGCTGCCGCTGGCGTTGGTGAAGTTGAGGTTGGCGCAGCTGATGTCGCTGCGCGAGGTGCTCTGGCACGAGCCGGCGCCGTTGGCGCCGGCCGTGGTGGCGGCGTAGGTCGTGCTGGCCGTGGGCGACAGGTTGCTGGTCATGGCCAGGCCCGAGACCGCCGTGATGGTCGGGGTGGCGCTGTTCAGCGCAGTCAGGCCGGTGATGCCGGTCAGCTTCAGCTGGTCGCCAGACTGGAAGACGTGCGAGGCCTTGGTCGTGAAGACGAAGGTGCAGCCCGAGTTCAGGCACTTGTAGACCGAGCCGCCGGTGCCGGCGGTGACCGACGTGCCCGACTGGTTGGCCCCGGTGAACTTGGTGGTCGAGGCCACCGAGGTGACCTTCAGCACCTTGCCGTTCATGCTGCTCTGGTTGGAGCCGAACACCATGGCGTAGTCGTTGACGGCCAGGCCGTGGGCGGCCGAGGTGGTGACCGTCGGCGAGGTCGTGTTGCCGGTGAAGCTCGACACGGTCTTGCTGACGCCGGTGTTCCACGCCGCGGTGGCCAGCGGCGAGTTCGGGATCGCGCCGCGAACGGCGTCGGCGTAGGTGTCGACATTGACGCCCATCGAGTAGGGCACGATGGCGACCTTGGAATAGTAGGGCGTCTGGACGTCCTGCACGACGATGTCCACCAGATCGGTCGCGGCGGTCCTCAGGTCGGTGATGCGGGTGCCGGCCATCGAGCCGGTGATGTCGAGCACCAGGGCGATTTCCAGGTTGTTGGCGGCGCGCACCACCACCGACTGGGCGCCGACGGTCAGCTTGTTCCTGCCGATCAGGCCCAGGATGATCGGGTCGATGGTGACGCTGGCGGTGCCGGTGACCTGCTTGCCGTTGGTCGAGCCGACGAAGTTGGAGCTGGTCGCGGTCTTGCCGAGCTCGGCGACCAGCGCCGCCTGGCCCAGCGCGGTCAGGGTCGCGGTGTCGGTGGCGGTCGAGCGGGCGGCGATCAGGGTGGCCGCGTCCAGGGAGTCCTGCAGGCGCCGGCGCTCGACGCTCATGCGGCTGAGATCGAAGACGCCGAACACCAGCAGACACAGGGGGATCAGGCTGAGCGCCACCCAGACGGCGAGGGCGCCGCGGCGGTCGGATCGAAAGCCGCGCAGGCGCGCTGTGGCGCGGGCGAACGCCTCGCCCATGCGGGCGATGGTGCGGCTGCGGACGATCATTGGCGACGACCCCTGGTTCTTTCGCCGGTCAGCATGGCAGGCGACGGTGAACAGGCGGCAAACGGCGCGAAAATTCGCGTTTCTGGGCGCTGGCGTCGGATGGCGGCCACGGAGGGCTCAGGCGGCGCTGGCCGAACGCCGACCCGCCAAAGGTCGGTTGGCGCCTCGCCTGGAGCGGTCTAGGCAAGGCGCCGATAGGCTGAAGGCGAGGCGGGCATGGACGGTTTCAATCGGCGTACGGTGCTGGGCGGCGCGACCGCGGGCCTGGCGCTCTCGTTGGCCCCGACGGCCTTCGCCGCGACTGGGCGGGCCAAGGTGCTGATGCTGTCGGACCTGCATTCGGCCTATGGCATCACCCCGGCCCTGCTTGCGGCCATGCGCCGCATCGTCCGCCGGGACGCCTCGCCCAGCCTGATCCTGCTCAACGGCGACCTGTTCGAGGCGGGCAACGTGGTGGCCAAGCGCACCGACGGCGCGCTCGACTGGGCCTTTCTGGAAGCTGTCGCCAAGCTGGCGCCGACGGTGATCAACATCGGCAACCACGACGCCGACCTGGTGGAGGACATCGCCGCCGCCGCCGATCGCGCCCGGGCGCTGGGCATCACCGTGATCAGCAACATCGTCGACAAGCGCACCGGCCGGCCGGTGGCCTCCTCGCGGGCCACGCTCGACCTGGGCTTCCCGGTCCACCTGATCGGCTGGGCGACGAACTCGATCGACACCTATCCCAAGGCGATCCGTCCGGATCTCGCTATCCCGGCCCCGACGTCTTGGGCCCAGGCCAACCTGCCGGCCGCGCCGCCGCAGGACGGGATGCTGGTGGTGATGAGCCACGCGGGCCTTCCCGCCGACCGTCCGCTGCTGGCGGGCCTGCCCGAGCGCACCCTGTTCCTGGGCGGCCACAACCACGTGACGGTCGAGCACCGCCAAGGAACCAGCCGCTACGTCCACACCGGCGCCTGGGGCCAGCCGCTGACGGTGGCCACGATCGACCGCGCCCGCAGGGCCGACCCGATCCGCATCTCCCGCGTGGTCGTGGATCCGCACGGTCCGGCCGATCCGGCCCTGGCGCGCCAGGTCAGCGACACCCTCGCCGCGACCCTGACGCCCGAGGAGCGGGCGGTGGTCGCCAAGGTCCCCAAGGCCTTGTCGCTGGGCGACACCGGCCGCCATGTCGCCGGACTGATGGCCAGGGCGGCCGGCGCCGACATCGGCTTCATGGGCCACACCACGCTGGGCATGGGCCTGCCGGCCGGCGACCTTTCCCGCTACGCCTACGACGCGGTGGTGCGCTTCGACGGCAGGATCGTGAAGGCGCAGGTGGACGCCGCCACTCTTGCCGACATCCTCACCCGCACCGACCAGGACCGGGGCTTCCCGTTCGACAAGCTCACCGGCGATTTCGCCTACGCCAGCGGTCCCACACGACCCGACAAGACCCAGCTGACCCTCGTCACCACCGACTGGTGCGCGGGCCGCCAGCACGAATACTTCGGCCGCGAGGACCTGGTGTTCAGCGAGACCGGCCTGAAGGTGAAGCCGTCGATCCTGGCCGGCCTGGCGGCGGGCTGAGCGCGTCTGGACTGAAGTGGCGTCGCTGATACTGTCTCGCCATGGACGCGCAGATCACCGAGAGCCAACTCCTCGCCCGGTATGGGCGGGGAGAGAGAGTGTTCTCGAACCTCGACATCGTCGCCGACGGGTCCGACGCCCTCGAAAGCGCCGTCTTGGACGGTGTCGAGATGCGGGGCTGTTGCCTCGCCGTTTCGCTGCGCGGGACGTCGCTCCGCAGTTCCTGGATGCGCTGCAATCTCAAGACCTGCGACTTCACCGGCGCAGACCTGACGGGGGCCGATTTCCGCGATGCGGCCCTATGCGCAACCACCTTCAAGGGGGCGAAGATGGAAGGCGCACGGTTCGCCGGCGCCTTCTTCCACAGCTACAGTCTCGCTGAGGGCGAGACGCCCGACTGGTAGGCGCTATTCCACCGTCACCGATTTCGCCAGGTTGCGCGGCTGGTCGACGTCCGCGCCCTTGATCACCGCCACGTGGTAGGCCAGCAGCTGGATCGGGGCCGACATCACCAGGGTCGAGACCAGCGGGTCGCTGGCCGGGGCGGTGACCACCACCTTGGCGCCTTCGGGGGCGTGCTTCACGCCTTCGGTGTCGGTGATGAAGATCACCTGGCCGCCGCGCGCCATGACCTCGCTCATGTTCGAGGCCGACTTTTCAAACCAGCTGTCGTGGGGCGCCAGGATGACGATCGGGGTCTTGTCGTCGACCAGGGCGATCGGACCGTGCTTCAGCTCGCCGGCGGCGTAGCCCTCGGCGTGGATGTAGCTGATCTCCTTGAGCTTCAGCGCGCCTTCCAGGGCCAGGGCCGACATGGGGCCTCGGCCCAGGTAGAGCACGTCGCGGGCCTTGGCCACGTCGGCGGCGATCTCCTTGATCGCGCCTTCCAGGCCGATGGCCTCGGCGATCAGGCGCGGGGCTTCCAGCAGCACCTTCACCAGGCGCTGCTCCTCGGCCGCATCGATGGTTCCGCGGGCCTTGGCGGCGGCCACGGCGATGGCGGTCAGCACGCTGACCTGGGCGGTGAAGGCCTTGGTCGAGGCCACGCCGATCTCGGGGCCGCAGTGGATCGGCCAGACCACGTCGACCTCGCGGGCCATGGTCGACTCGGTGGCGTTGACGACCACGGCGCTCTTCATGCCCTTGGCCTTGCAGTAGCGCAGGGCGGCCAGGGTATCGGCGGTCTCGCCCGACTGCGACATGGCCACGACCAGGGCGCCCGGCCGCAGGGCCGGCTGGCGATAGCGGAACTCCGAGGCGATCTCGACGTCGACCGGCAGGTCGGCCAGCTGCTCGATCAGGTACTTGCCGATGACGCCGGCGATGTAGGAGGTGCCGCAGGCGACGATCTGGATGCGCTCGAGCTTGGCCCAGTCGACGTCGCCGGGGATGGCGGTGCGGCTTGTCAGGGCGTCCACATAGGCCGCGATGGTGCGCTGGCACCCCTCGGGCTGGTCGTGGATCTCCTTTTCCATGAAGTGGCGGTACTCGCCCTTCTCCATCATCACGGCGCTGGTCGGAACCACGCGCACGGGGCGGGTCACGGTCGCGCCCGAGGCGTCGAAGATCTTCGCGCCGTCATGGTCGAGGGCCACGTAGTCGCCCTCGTCGAGATAGATCACCCGGTTGGTGAAGGGGCCGACGGCCAGGGCGTCCGAGCCCAGGAACATCTCGCCCTGGCCCTCGCCGACCACCAGCGGGCTGCCGCGGCGGGCGCCCAGCACCAGGTTCTCGAAGCCGTCGATCAGCACGGCCAGCGCATAGGCGCCGGTCAGCCGGTCGAGCGTGGCCTTGAAGGCGTCGATGGGGGCCAGGCCCGTGGCGAGCTCGGCATCGATCAGGTGGGCGATGACCTCGGTGTCGGTGTCGCTCTCGAAGGTGCGGCCGGCGGCGGACAGCTCGGCCTTCAGTTCGGCGAAGTTCTCGATGATGCCGTTGTGCACCAGGGTCACCCGGCCGGCGCTGTGCGGGTGGGCGTTGGCGACATTGGGCGCGCCGTGCGTGGCCCAGCGGGTGTGGCCGATGCCGGTGGTTGCGGTCAGCGGATCGGCGGCCAGAACCTCTTCCAGCGCCTTGATCTTGCCCTTGGCCCGGCGGCGCTGGACGCCGCCGCCGACCACGCCCGCCACGCCGGCGGAGTCGTAGCCGCGATACTCGAGCCGCTTGAGGCTCTCGACCAGACGCTCGGCGACGGGGGCCTTACCGACGATGCCGATGATGCCGCACATGGGACATGATCCTTTGTAGAACGCGCCTGGAGGACTATTGCTACCAGCACGGGATATTTCGAGCGCGGCCTTTAGCACTCGTGCAGGGGGCGGCGACGTAAATCTGCATTTCGGATCGTTTCGCGGTCCGTACGAGACTTCGAAGACGCTCTATATGGGCGTTGCTCCGATTCACACAGCGACCCGACAGCGACGAAGACCATCACCATGAGCAAGCGCGCCTATTTCGGCACCGACGGCATCCGCGGCCAGGCCAACAAGCACCCGATGACCGCCGAAGTCGCCCTGCGCGTCGGCCTGGCGGCCGGCAAGCTGTTCCGCTCGCAGGACGACCGCCGCCACCTGGTGGTGATCGGCAAGGACACCCGCCTGTCGGGCTACATGATCGAGCCGGCCCTGGTGGCGGGCCTGACCAGCGTCGGCATGGACGTGCGGCTGTTCGGCCCGCTGCCGACCCCGGCCGTGGCGATGATGACCCGCTCGATGCGCGCCGACCTCGGCATCATGATCAGCGCCAGCCACAACAACTTCGCCGACAACGGCATCAAGCTGTTCGGCCCCGACGGCTACAAGCTGTCGGACGAGCAGGAGCTGAAGATCGAGGCCCTGATGGACGAGGGCCTGCAGGAAGGCCTGGCGGCCCCGCGCGACCTGGGCCGCGTCAAGCGCATCGACGACGCCCAGGCCCGCTATGTCGAGATCGTCAAGGCGACCTTCCCGCGCCATCTCAGCCTTTCGGGTCTGCGCATCGTCATCGATTGCGCCAACGGCGCGGCCTACAAGGTGGCGCCCACCGCGCTCTACGAGCTGGGCGCCGAGGTCATCAGCCTGGGCGTCACGCCCGACGGCACCAACATCAACGAGGAGTGCGGCTCGACCCATCCCGACGCGATGGCCAAGCTGGTGCGCGAGTATCGCGCCGACATCGGCATCGCGCTGGACGGCGACGCCGACCGCCTGGTGATCTGCGACGAGAAGGGCCTGGTCGTCGACGGCGACCAGATCATGGCCATCATCGCGGCCGCCTTCGCCAAGGCCGGCGCGCTGAAGGGCGGCGGCGTCGTGGCCACGGTGATGTCGAACCTGGGCCTGGAGCGCCAGCTGGGCGGGCTGGGCCTGACCCTGGAGCGCACTTCGGTCGGCGACCGCTACGTGATGCAACGCATGCGCGAGGGCGGCTTCAACGTCGGCGGCGAGCAGTCGGGTCATCTGATCCTGTCGGACTTCTCGACCACGGGCGACGGCTTGATCGCCGCGCTGCAGGTGTTGGCGGTGATGGTCGAGAGCGGCAAGCCGATGAGCGCGCTGGCCCGCCAGTTCGAGCCGGTGCCGCAGCTTCTGGAAAACGTCCGCTTCGCCGGCGGCAAGCCGCTGGAGGCCAAGGCCGTGAAAGAAGCCATCGCCGACGGCGAGGCTCAGCTGAACGGCGCCGGCCGCATCGTCGTCCGCGCCTCGGGCACCGAGCCGCTGATCCGGATCATGGCCGAGGGCGACGATCCGGCCCTGGTGCGCAAGGTGGTCGGCGACATCGCCGCGGCGGTGAAGGCCGTCTGAGGGCGGAAGGTCGAATTTTCCGTGTGGACGCACTAATTTGGGCGAAAAAGCGGCCGAAACCCGCCGAAAAGGCGACGGCTCAGGTTGTGTTTCGTCAGTTTCGTGACATCGTCGTTCCCGTGGTTAACGGCGCGAGCCCCCACAGCGCCGAGCCACGGAGGAAGCCCACGGTGTTCCACACGCATGGTTCGCGGCCCCCTGCCGCGCCCGGCCTTCTGCACAACCGCGAGTTCCGCCGGGCGGTGCTGTTCGGCGGCGCGTTCAGCGGCCTGTTCTGGCTGGCCACGGCCTATGTGGCCGGCCGGTTGCTGCTCAATCTCTGAGACGGCCCGAGGGCGCCCGCCGTATCAGGCCGAGGCGCGCTCCACGACATCGTAGGCTTCGAGCACGTCGGCCGGCGGATTCTCGCCGGGCGGGCGACGCAAGGCCTCCAGCAATAGATCCAGCGCGCGCCCGGTCATGCGGTCGATCGGCTGGCGCACCGTGGTCAGCGGCGGCCAGACCCGCGTCGCCAGAAGGGTGTCGTCGAAGCCGGCCACGGCCAGGTCGCGGGGCAGGGCCAGGCCCTGGCGGTGAGCCACCCACAACGCGCCGGCGGCCATGTCGTCATTGGCCGCGACGATGGCGTCGGGCGGCGTCGGCAGCGCCAGCAGCCGCTCGCTCGCCGCCAGGCCGGACTCGAAGGTGAAGCGGCCCTCGACCACCAGCTCGTCCGGCAGGGAAAGTCCGTGCGCCGCCAGCGCCTGGCGGCAGCCCTCCAGGCGTTCGATGCTGTCGGAATGGTCCTGCGGCCCGGCGATGACGGCGATGCGTCGCCGGCCCTTGGCGGCCAGCCGCTCGGTGATCGCGCAGGAGGCGGCCCGGTTGTCGATGCGCACGGTGATCATGTCGGGCAAGGGCGCGGCGGTGGCGATCGAGGCGGTCGCCAGGCCCAGGGCCGCGAAGCCGGCCGAACCGCTCAGCACCGTGTCGAACGGCGGCAGCAGCAGCAGGGCGTCGGCGCCGGACCGCTGCAGCGAGCGCGCCGTCTCCAGGGCCTCGTGGGGCGAGGCGGCCTTGCGGGTGATCAGCTGCAGGCCGCGCTCGGCGCTGGCCACGGCGGCGGCGGCCAGCACGGCGTGGATGAACATGCTGTCGACCCCGGCATAGAGCAGGCCCACCCTCGCCGGCGCCGCGCCGACCAGCCGCCGCGCGGCCGAGCTCGGCACGTAGCCCAGGGCGGCGATGGCGGCCATCACCCGATCCCGGGTTTCGGTCGAGAACTTGCCCGTGCCGTTGAAGACGTTCGACACGGTCATGGCCGAGACGCCGGCCCTTTCCGCCACGTCCCTGATCGTCACCCTGGCCCGCTCGCGGGGGCGCCTCGCGCGCTGCATGGTCGTCGGATCCCGGAGGGTTGAAGGGCCCGTGAAGGGCGCTCCGAAAGGGGGTTGTGATTTAACGATAAACCTCGCAACCCTTCGGCGCGACTCTCAAATCCAGTGAAGCTTGGCCCATGACCTCTTCCGCCGCCGCGACCTCGACGGACGCCACCGCGCCCGCCAAAGGCCACTATGTCATCCTCGACGGCCTGCGGGGCGTTGCGGCCCTGATGGTGGTCGTCTTCCACCTGTTCGAGGCCTATTCCGGCGGCAGCCCGCACAAGCAGATCATCAACCACGGCTACTTGGCGGTGGATTTCTTCTTCCTGCTGTCGGGCTTCGTGGTGGCCTACGCCTATGACGACCGCTGGGGCGGCATGACCCAGTGGCAGTTCTACAAGCGGCGCCTGGTGCGCCTGCAGCCGATGATCATCGTCGGCGGCCTGATCGGCGCGGCCCTGCTGGGCCTGCAGCACTGGTCGCTGTTCCCCAAGCTCGAGGCCGTCACGGTCTGGCAGGTGATCGGGGTTATGCTGCTGGGCGCCCTGATGATCCCCATGACCCCGTCGGCCGAGATCCGCGGCTGGGGCGAGATCTATCCGCTGAACGGCCCGCAATGGTCGCTGTTCTACGAGTACGTCGCCAACATCCTCTACGCCGTCGGCCTGCGGAAGCTGCCCATCCGCTGGCTGGGCGCGCTGGTGGCGGTCTCGGCCCTGGCCCTGGTCGGCCTTCTGGTGCTGGGTCCGCGCGGCGACGTCATCGGCGGCTGGGCGCTGAACGCCAGCGGCGTTCACATCGGCCTGACCCGGGTGATGTTCCCGTTCTTCGCCGGCGTGCTGCTGATGCGCCTGGGCAAGCGGATCAAGGTCCGCCACGGCTTTGCGGTGTGCAGCGTGCTGCTGATCGCGGCTCTGTCGCTGCCGCGCTTCGGCGGCCCTGAGCGGCTGTGGGTCAACGGCCTGTACGAGGCCGCCTGCGTGATCCTGCTGTTCCCACTCATCGTGGCCATCGGCGCCGGCGAGAAGGACGTCGACGGCCCCAGCCTGCGGATCGCCCGCTTCTTCGGCGACCTGTCCTACCCGCTCTACATCACCCACTATCCGCTGATCTACATCTACACCGGCTGGGTCGTGGACAAGAAGATCCCCGCCGCCCAGGGCGCGCTGGTCGGGGCGGGGGTGTTCGTGGCGGCGGTGGCGATCGCCTGGGCCTGCCTCAAGCTCTATGACGAGCCGGCGCGCCGCTGGCTGGCCGGCAAGCTGCTGCGGCGGGCCTGACCCGGGGCCTGGTCTAGAGGCTGGCGTAGGCCGCCTTGATCAGGCCGACCGCGCGCGGGTCGCCGATCAGTTCGTTGCCCTGGCGGTTCATCACGTACGAGCCCGAGACGCCGGTCTTCGGATCGGCGAAGGCGCACGATCCGCCCCAGCCCGAATGGCCGAAGGCGTCGGCCGTGGGGCCGTAGAAGAAGTTGGGCGTGTTGCGCATGAAGCCCGCGCCCCAGCTGATCTGGTAGGGCAGCACCAGGTCCTGGCCGGCGATGCGCTCGGCCCGGGCCAGCTCCATGGTCTCGGGCGAGAGGATCTTCACGCCGTCCAGCGTGCCGCCGCTGGCCAGGGCGCCCATCAGGCGGGCCAGCGAATGGGCGGTGGCGTGGCCATTGGCCGAAGGGATCCCGGCCCGCCGCCATTCACCGGTGCCGCGGCCGCCGGGCGCGGCCCACTTGGTCATGAAGGCGGCCTTCACCGCGTCGTTGATCTCGCCGAACTTCGGGAAGGCGGTCGGGCGCATCAGGTCGGCGCAGCGCGCATGCTCGCTGTCGGGCAGGCCGATCCAGATGTCCAGGCCCAGCGGCTGGGCCAGGTCCTCGCGCAGCGCGGTTCCCATGCTCCGACCGTCGACGCGACGGAAGATCTCGCCGGCCGTGAAGCCGAAGGTCACCGGGTGGTAGCCGCTGGCCGAGCCGATCGGCCACAGCGGGGCCATGGCGGCGAGTTTCGCGGTCGTCGCCTCCCAGTCGAACCAGATGGCCGGGTCGACCTCGTGGAGGAAGCCCGACAGGCCGTCCTGGTGCGACATCACCTGGCCGACGGTGACGTCCTGCTTGCCGGCCTGCGCGAACTCCGGCCAGACCGAAGCCACGGTCTGGTCATAGGTAAGCTTGCCCTGGTCGACGAGACGCGCGACCAGCAGGGCGGCGATCGCCTTGGTGGTCGAGAACAGCGGGGTCAGGGTGTCGGGGCCGAAGGCGACCTGATGCTTGCGGTCCGCATAGCCGGCCATCAGGTCGACCACGACCTCGCCGTCCACGGCCAGGGTGAAGCGCGCGCCAAGCTCGCCGCCGCCCGGCGAGGCCGGATCGAAATTGGCCTCGAAGGCTTCGTAGACCTGGGCGAACGGGGCGGGGCAGACGCCGGTGATGTCGAGGCTCATGAAGTTTCGTCTAGCCCGCCGGGCCGGGGTTTGTCATCCGAAGGACAGTGCAACGCGTAACCGGAGCCCACCGATGAAGCCCGACGTCCTGCAGCTCAAGGCCTTGTCGCCCCAGCTCGAAGCCGGCCTGGAGGCGGCCTATACGGTTCACCGCCCCTATCGCGCCGCCGATCCGGACGCCTTGATCGGCCAGGTCGCGGACCAGGTGCGCGCGGTGGTCACCGGCGGCGACCTGGGCGTGCCCGCCGCGCTGTGGGATCGCCTGCCGGCCCTGGAGATCGTCGCCGTGCACGGCGTCGGCCTCGACAAGGTCGACCTCGACCTCGCCGCCGCGCGCGGGATCGCCGTGACCACGACGCCGGGCGTGCTCACCGAAGACGTCGCCGAACTGGCCATCGGGCTATGGTTGTCGCTGTCGCGCCGGATGGTCACGGCCGACCGCTACGTGCGCGAAGGCC
Source organism: Caulobacter sp. 602-2 (assembly GCF_011043625.1). GTDB lineage: Bacteria > Pseudomonadota > Alphaproteobacteria > Caulobacterales > Caulobacteraceae > Caulobacter. The sequence goes on along the minus strand of NZ_JAAKGT010000015.1, from coordinate 39,697 downwards.
GCTGGCCCAGGGCTGAGCGCCTGCCCCTGGCGCGGCGGGCGAGCGGACGCAAGGTGGGGGTCCTGGGCCTGGGCCAGATCGGCCGGGCGATCGCGCAGATGGCCGCCCCCTTCGCGGCGAGCATCGCCTATCACAGCCGCCGGCCGGTGGAGGGCGTTGCCTACGCCTACCATGCCAGCCCGGAGGCCTTGGCCGAGGCGGTCGACGTGCTGTTCCTGGTCACGCCCGGCGGCGCGGGGACCCCGCCCCTGGTCGACGCGGCGGTGCTGGCGGCGCTGGGGCCAGGCGGCCTGTTGATCAATGTCGCGCGCGGCTCGGTGGTCGACGAAGCGGCCCTGGTCGCGGCGTTGACCGACGGGACGATCGCCGGCGCGGGTCTCGACGTGTTCGAGGACGAGCCGAACGTGCCCGAGGCGCTGTGGTCCATGGAGAATGTGGTGCTGCAGCCGCACCGGGGCAGCGCCACGGAAGAGGCCCGCAGCGCGATGGCCGCGCTGGTTCTGGAGAACTTGGCGAAGCATTTCGGCGGGAATGACGGGAATACGGAGAAGGGCCGCGAGGGCCCTTAAGCCAGCCGCTCGATCCGCACGGTCGGCGAGGTCTGCTTGATGCGGGCGGCCATGGCCACGATCGGCAGTTCCGGCGCGTTCCAGATGTTGGCGGCGGTCACCGTCTCGGCGACGCCGCCGACGGCGCGGGCCAGGCCGTAGGACAGGGTCTGGCCTTCCAGGATCGAGGCGGCGAACAGGGCGGTCAGAAGGTCGCCGGTGCCGCTGGGCGAGCGCTCGGCCTTGGCGTGGGCGGCCAGCCAGGCCTCCTTGCGGTCGGCGTAGACGACGCCGATCTCGCTTCCGCGCTGCACCGACGAGACGATCACCGGCTTGTTCAGCAGGCGGGCGGCGCGCACCGCGCCGGCCGGATCGCGCACCTCCGCGCCGGTCAGGCGCTGCAGCTCCCAGGCGTTGGGAGCGACGATGTCGGCGCGGGGGATCAGGTCGGCGGCGATGGCGTCGGCGACCTCGGCCGGCACGTAGAGGCCCTTGCCGGCGTCGCCCATGGTCGGATCGACGATGATCGTCGGCTTGCGGCCCGAGGCGCCGTCGCGCGGCGCGGCCCGGACGGCGTCGATGGCGCGGGCGGCCGCGCGCACCTGGGCGGCGGTGGCGAAGTAGCCGGTGATGACCAGGTCGGCCAGGCCGAACAGGCCGTTGGCCTCCAGGCCGTCGAGCATGCCCTCGACCACCTCGATCGGCACCGGCGCGCCGCCGGGCACGCCCCAGCCGGGATGGCGGCCGAACAGCACCGTCGGCACGACCATGGTGTCGATGCGGAACTGGGTCAGGGCCGCGGCCTGGGCGGTGGCGCCCACCTGGCTGCCGGCGACGTGGCTGGAAATGAGAAGCGCGAGCGGCATGGCCAAAGCAGTTAGCCGAGCCTGCAGAACTTGAACAGGGCGTCACGAAGGCAAAAAGACGACCGCCTGTCCGATGGTCGATCCGCAACAAAAAAGCCCGCTCCGAAGAGCGGGCTTTCCTTGGATCTGCCGGTTGGCGGACCGCTTAGTAGCGGTAGTGGTCCGGCTTGAACGGGCCGGCTTCCGGCACGCCGATGTAGTCGGCCTGTTCCTTGTTCAGCTTCGACAGCTTCGCGCCGAGCTTTTCGAGGTGCAGGAAGGCGACCTTCTCGTCGAGGTGCTTGGGCAGGGTGTAGACGTCGTTCTTGTAGGCGGCCTTGTTGGTCCACAGTTCGATCTGGGCCAGGGTCTGGTTGGTGAACGAGGCCGACATCACGAACGAGGGGTGGCCGGTGGCGTTGCCCAGGTTCACGAGGCGCCCTTCCGACAGCAGGATGATCTTCTTGCCGTCCGGGAATTCCACGTGGTGGACCTGCGGCTTGATCTCGTCCCACTTGAAGTTGCGCAGGCCGGCGACCTGGATCTCGCTGTCGAAGTGGCCGATGTTGCAGACGATAGCGTTGTTCTTCATCCGGCGCATGTGGTCGACGGTGATGACGTCCTTGTTGCCGGTCGCCGTGACGTAGATGTCGGCCTTGTCGGCGACGTCGTCGAGGGTCTGGACCTCGTAGCCTTCCATCGCCGCCTGCAGGGCGCAGATCGGGTCGATTTCGGTGACGATCACGCGGGCGCCGCCTTGGCGCAGGCTGGCGGCCGAGCCCTTGCCCACGTCGCCGTAGCCGCAGACCACGGCGACCTTGCCCGACAGCATCACGTCGGTGCCGCGACGGATGGCGTCGACCAGGCTTTCACGGCAGCCGTACAGGTTGTCGAACTTGCTCTTGGTGACGCTGTCGTTGACGTTGATGGCCGGGAACGGCAGGTCGCCCTTGGCGGCCATCTGGTACAGGCGGTGCACGCCCGTGGTGGTCTCTTCAGAGACGCCGCCGATGGCGTCGCGGATGGCGGTGTAGAAGCCCGGCTTTTCGGCCAGGTAGCGCTTCATGACGGTGAAGAGGGCTTCTTCTTCCTCGTTCTGCGGGTTGTTGAGGATCGTCGGATCCTTCTCGGCCTTCGGGCCGAGCACGCACAGCAGGGTGGCGTCGCCGCCGTCGTCGAGGATCAGGTTCGGGTAGCCGCCGTCGTGCCACTCGAAGATCTTGTGGGCGTATTCCCAGTACTCGACCAGGTTCTCGCCCTTGAAGGCGAAGACCGGGATGCCGGCGGCGGCGATGGCGGCCGCGGCGTGGTCCTGGGTCGAGAAGATGTTGCACGAGGCCCAGCGGACCTCGGCGCCCAGGGCCGTCAGGGTCTCGATCAGCACGCCGGTCTGGATCGTCATGTGCAGGCTGCCGGCGATGCGGGCGCCCTTCAGAACCTGGGCGGGGCCGTACTCGGCGCGCGTGGCCATCAGGCCCGGCATTTCGGTCTCGGCGATGGCGAGTTCCTTGCGGCCGAAGTCGGCGAGCGAGATGTCCTTGACGATGTAGTCGGCCACGGGCGGCTCCTGATCGGGGGAAATGTCTTGGCCGCGTTATAGCGCGGGCGGCGGAGAGTGGCAAACTGACATAAAGATTTCCTTATGTCCGTGCGCCAGTGAATTGGGCAGAAAGCAATACGCCTGACGGGAGAACTGGCGTGACCCTTGCGGACAAGGGCGGCTCTAGTGCCAAAGTGGGATGTGGGGGAATATCAACATGCGTTCGCCGAGCCGGCCTTTCTTCAAGGCCTATGAAGTCGTGGCCATCGTGGCCTTCGTGATCGTCGCCGCCGTCGTGGGCAGCCTGAAACTCGTCTACTAGACCGGCCCGTCGGACCGTCCAGGGAACGGAACGCCGTTCGCCGCGCGTTGTAGGCGGATGCCGGAAGGTTCCGTTTCGACATCGCCGCCGCCGAGCAGCCCCGGGCGCAAGCCCGGAGGCCGCTGGCGCGCCTTGCCCCGATCCGCCCGCTGGGGGATCGGCGGCGCCCTGCTGATCCTGGCGGCGATCGTCGCCTTCTTCGTCTGGTTCGACTGGAACATGCTGCGCGGGCCTGTCGGCCGCTTCGCCTCGGCCCAGCTGAAGCGCGAGGTGCGGATCGACGGCGACTTGCGCGTCCATCCCTGGTCGTTCTCGCCCAAGGCCGAGGCCTACGGCCTGTTCCTGGGTCAGCCCGACTGGGCGCCCAAGACCGGTCCGCAGGCCGGCCACATGGCCCGCGTCGATCGCGTGGCGGTGCAGATCAAGCTGCTGCCGCTGCTGAAGGGCGACGTCATCCTGCCGCTGGTGGCGGTCGACCGTCCCGACGTGCGCCTGCTGCGCGAGGCTTCGGGCCGCGCCAACTGGACCTTCGGCGACCCGAACAAGAAGCGCACCAAGCCATTGAAGTTGCCGGCCATCCAGCACTTCGTGATCAATGAAGGCGCCCTGCGGGTCGAGGATCGCCAGCGCGACGTGCTGTTCACCGGCACGGTCAGCTCCAACGAGCACGCCAGCGGCGACGGCAAGGGTCGTTTCGTGCTGGAGGGCAAGGGGACCTACAACCGCCAGCCGTTCCTGGCGCGGGTGACCGGCGGCCCGCTGCTGAACATCTCGCCCAATCGTCCCTATCCGTTCGATGCGCAGGTCAGCGCCGGGACCACGCGGGTCTCGGCCGAGGGTTCGATCACCAAGCCCTTCGACCTGGGCCGGTTCGAGAGCGACCTGACCATCGCGGGGACCGACCTGAACCGCCTCTACGGCCTGACCGGCCTGACCCTGCCCAACACCCCGCCCTACCGGATCAGCGGCCACCTGGCGCGCAAGGGCGGCCGGTTCGACTTCGAGAAGTTCTCGGGCCGCATCGGCGACAGCGACGTCAACGGCGACCTCTTCGTGCTGGTCGATCGCGAGCGGCCCTATCTGGAGGCCGATCTGCGCTCCAAGCGCCTGGATTTCGACGATCTGGGCAGCCTGGTCGGCGCCGCGCCCGCCACGGGTCGCGGCGAGACCGCCTCGGCCGGCCAGAAGGTCGAGGCCGGCCAGCGCGAGGCCACCGGCCGCATCCTGCCCGACGCCACCCTGCAGACCGACCGCGTGCGGGCCATGGACGCCAAGGTCACCTACCGCGCCCTGGCGGTGAACGCCCCCAACCTGCCCCTGCAGAAGGTTCGCCTGGACCTGACGCTGGACAAGGGCGTGCTGAACATGGACCCGATCGCCTTCACCTTCTCGCGCGGCGACCTGGCCGGCAAGGTGCGGCTCGACGCGCGGCCCAACGTGCCGGTCACCGATCTCGACCTGCGCCTGACCAACGCCAAGCTGGAGGATTTCATCCCGCTGAAGACGGCCGGCAAGCCCGCCATCGAGGGCGGCATCGTGGCCCGGGCCAAGCTGCGCGGGGTCGGCAATTCGGTGCATCGGGCGGCGGCCTCGTCGAACGGCACGGTGACCCTGGTCGCGCCCAAGGGCCAGGTGCGCCAGGCCTTCGCCGAACTCCTGGGCGTCAACGCCTCCAAGGGCCTGCTGATGCTGCTGTCGAAGGACCCCAAGGAGACCAGCCTGCGCTGCGCCGTCGCCAGCTTCGACGTGAAGGACGGCGTCATGCGAGCCGACAAGATCATCGCCGACACCGGCGTCGTCGTCGCCAAGGGCGAGGGCACGATCAACCTGAAGACCGAGCGGCTGGACCTGCGCATCGAGGGCGACAGCAAGAAGCCGCGCCTGGTGCGGCTGTTCATCCCGATCGAGATCAAGGGTCCGCTGGGCCGGCCCGACATCGACCTGCAGCCCGGCGGCGCCATCGCCCAGGGCGGCGTGGCCGCGGCGCTGGGCTCGTTGCTCAGCCCGCTGGCGGCGATCCTGCCGTTCGTCACGCCCGGCCTGGAGAAGGACGCCGACTGCGCCGGCCTGGTGGCCGAGGCGCGCGGCGAGGGGGTGGCGGTGCGCACCACCCAGACCACCCAGGCGGCGCCGAAGAAGGGCAAGTAGCCCCGGCGCGCTTTTGGGTGGCGCCGCCGGCGTCCTCGCTCCAGAGTTTACGGGCTGGACGAGGAGGGCGCGGATGAGGCTTTGCGCGAAGGTCGCGACGATCGCGGGCCTGCTGGTCGCGGGCTGGGCCCCGGCGGCGGGCGCGCAGGTCCAGCCCGCGACGCCCCGGATCGAAACCTACAAGACGCTCGGCGACGTCTCGCTGAAGGCCCACGTGTTCGCGCCGGCCGGCGATGCGGCCGCGCCGCGTCCGGCGGCGCTGATCTTCCACGGCGGCGGCTGGGTGGCGGGCGAGCCGGCCTGGACCTACGGCGCGGCCAGGGTGCTGAACGGCCAGGGCCTGGTGGCCATCCCCATCGAGTACCGCCTGTCGCGCCAGGGCGTCACGCCCGCCGATGCGCTGGCCGACGCCTGCGATGCGTTCGCCTGGGCGCGGGCCAACGCCGCCCGTCTGGGGATCGATCCGGCGCGGGTGGCCGGCTACGGCGTCAGCGCGGGCGGCCAGCTGGTGGCGACGGCCGGCCTGGGCGGTTGTCCGGGCGGGACCAAGGGCCCTGACCTGATGCTGCTGTGGTCGCCGGCGCTCGACCTGGCCAGGGACGGCTGGTTCCGCAAGCTGATGGGCGGGGCCGATCCGTCCTCGATCTCACCCGTGTCGCTGGCCGCGCGGGGCGGTCCGCCGGCCGCGATCGTGCAGGGCGCGGCCGACACCCTGACCCCGCTCCGCGGGGCGGAGGCCTTCTGCGCGGGCCTGAAGGCCGCCGGCGGCCCGTGCGAGCTGCACGTCTATCCGGGCCTGGGCCACCTGCTGACGCGAAACCTGAAGAACCAGGAGAGCGATTTCGACATCGATCCCGAGGCCGACCGCGACGGCGACGCGCGGCTCAACGCCTTCCTGGCGGCGCGGGGTTACGGGCGGCCGTAGGGCTCACCAGAACGGCTTGAGATCGTTCAGTTCGGCCAGGGCCGCCTTGGCGTCGCGCATCAGCCGGTCGGTGGCGTCCGGCGAGGTCGACAGGGCGCCCGCGGCGTAGGCGGCCTTGGGGTCGCCGTCGGCCAGGGCCGCCTGGCGCGCCAGGGCGGCGCCCAGCGCGTGGTCGTTGAGGCCGCCCAGGGCGTCCTGCAGGTCGCGGGTCGCGGCCGACCAGCGCTCCAGCCGCTTGGGGTGGTCGGGGAACAGCGGCGCCAGGGCGTCGATGGCGTAGCGCAGGCCCTTGCCCTGGATCCGCAGGCGGTGGCGGGCCTCGGCGTCCAGCGCCTCCAGGTCCGCGCCGCGTGTCAGCACCGCCTTGGACAGCTTTTTCAGCCGCGCGGCGGCGAACGCCTTGGCGGGCGCGCCGCGGTCCTCGACCCGTTCGGGATCGGCCAGCCAGTCGCCGGCTTCCAGCCAGGCGGCGATGTCGAGCGCCAGCGGGCCGAAGCGCCCGGGCGCGGCGGCCTTCAGGGCGTCGGCATAGGCGCGCTGCTGGGCCTCGACCAGCGCCTTGCCCAGGGCGGCCAGGCCTTCGACCGGCTGCGGATCGGCCTCGGCGGCCGGGCGCCAGGTCTCGGCGACATAGACGTCGAGATCGCGGGCCGGCCCCAGGGCGTCGGCGAGGGCCTTGAGCGCATCGGCCGCCGGCGTGGCCGCCAGCTTGCCGGTGACGGGGCGGAACAGTTTCAGCAGGGCGCGCAGGCGGCGGGCGGCCACGCGCAGATTGTGCAGCGCGTCAGGGCCAGGCAGGTCGGCCAGGGCCTCGGCGGCGACGCACAGGCGGCCCAGCGCGGTGTTGCCCAGGGCCTGGAACGCCTCGGCGGCGGTCATGCCCTTTGTCAGGACGGCGGCCTCGCGGCGGGCGCCGGGCGCTTCGCCCAGAGCCAGGGCGTAACCGCGCTCGGCCTTGCTGACCAGCGACAGGCGCAGCGGCGCGTGGGTCATCAGGTCGCGCGCCAGGTCGAACAGGGCGGCCGGCTCGCCGGTCTTCAGCTCCAGTTCCAGTTCGCTGACGGCGGCGCGGTCGGTTCCGGCCTGCAGCTCGCCGCGGTCCAGCGCCGCCTCGATCACCGCCCCGGCGTGCTCGACCAGCCGCAGGGTGCGCTCGACCTTGGCGGCGAAGACCGGGGCCAGCACGTCGCCGTTGACGATGCGGCCGGCCGGGGTCTGGTCCAGCAGGTCGCGATCGGGGCCGGGGCCGCTGACCGGGGCCTCCCACTCGCCGCGCGAAAAGACGCCGCCGGCCGAGGCCGATTTCAGGGTCTGCTTGCGGCCGCCGTCGCCGTCGCGCACCCGCAGGCCGAAGCCCGCCCGGCGCAGGGCGTGATCGGCCGTGTCGTAATAGGTGGCGTCGAGCCGGCGCACCGCGCCGTCGGCCCCCAGGCGGGCCAGGATCGCGTCGGAAGCCTCCGGGGCGATCAGGAACTTCAGTTCGATTTCGCGATCCATGATCCGACTATAACCACCTTGCAGGCGTTTGGCTTCCGCAACGCAACATCGTGCGGATGCGCGGGCCGTCTTGCCATTCGGATCGCCCAAGTTCAAACCTGCGCGCCATGACGCCGATCAACATCTCCGCACAGCCCCGCCACGACTGGACCCTCCAGGAGGTCGAAGCGCTGTTCGCCCTGCCGTTCATGGAGCTGGTGTTCGAGGCCGCGCGCGTGCACCGCGCCTGGTTCGACCCCTCCGAGATGCAGCTGTCGCAACTGCTGTCGGTCAAGACCGGCGGCTGTGCCGAGAACTGCGGCTACTGCAGCCAGAGCGCCCACTTCAAGACCGGCCTGAAGGCCGAGAAGCTGATGGAGCCGGCGGTGGTCATCGCCAAGGCCAAGGCCGCCCGGGCCGGCGGCGCCCAGCGCTTCTGCATGGGCGCGGCCTGGCGCGAGCTGAAGGATCGCGACCTGCCCAAGCTGGCCGAGATGATCGGCGGGGTCAAAGCGCTGGGCATGGAGACCTGCGCGACGCTGGGCATGCTGACCGCCGAGCAGGCCAAGCAGCTGAAGGACGCCGGCCTGGACTACTATAACCACAACCTCGACACCGGCCCGGACTACTACAAGGACGTGGTGACGACCCGCACCTACCAGGAGCGCCTCGACACCCTGGCCTATGTCCGCGACGCGGGCATGAGCACCTGCTGCGGCGGCATCGTCGGCATGGGCGAGACCCGCCGCGACCGCGCCGGCCTGCTGCACCAGCTGGCCACCCTGCCGTCGCATCCCGACAGCCTGCCGATCAACGGCCTGGTGCCGATCAGCGGCACGCCGCTGGGCGACCAGATCCTGGCGGAAGGCGAGAAGGCGATCGACTCCATCGAGTTCGTGCGCACCATCGCCGTGGCCCGCCTCGTCTGCCCGAAGGCCATGGTCCGCCTGTCGGCCGGCCGCGAGGGCATGAACCGCGAACTGCAGGCCTTGTGCTTCATGGCCGGCGCCAACTCGATCTTCGTCGGCGGCAAGCTCCTGACCACGCCGCTGCCTGACATGGACGACGACAGCCGCCTGTTCCACGACCTCGACCTCAAGCCGATGGTCATGGTGAAGGCGGAAGTGGCTCCGGAGGCGGTTCCGGCCGAGTAAGGCTCGCCGTTTCTGGACGAAATTTAATGAAGGCGGGCCGCGTGGCTCGCTTGTCCCGGATGCCCCGCAACCTATGGTGCGGGGCATCTTCGCTTTGCGCGAAAACCTATTCGGGGCCCTTCATGAAGCTGTTCGCCTCCGCCGCCGTCGCGGCGTTGCTCCTCGCCAATCCGGTGCTCGCGCAAGCCGCGCCCAAGCCGTCCGCCAAGGTCACCGGCCAGCTGGCCCAGCTGCCCAGCGTCGACATCCCCTACACCAAGTTCACCCTGGCCAACGGCCTGACCGTGATCGTCCACGAGGACCACAAGGCCCCGATCGTGGCGGTCAACATCTGGTACCACGTGGGGTCGAAGAACGAGCCCAAGGGCCGCACCGGCTTTGCGCACCTGTTCGAACACCTGATGTTCAACGGCTCGGAGAACTTCAACGACGACTGGTTCAAGGCGCTGGAGAAGCTGGGCGCCACCGACATGAACGGCACCACCAACGAGGACCGCACCAACTACTTCCAGAACGTGCCGACCGCGGCCCTGGACCAGGTGCTGTGGCTCGAGAGCGACCGCATGGGCCACCTCGTCGGCGCCATCGACAAGGCCAAGCTCGACGAGCAGCGCGGCGTCGTCCAGAACGAGAAGCGCCAGGGCCAGAACCAGCCGTACGGCCAAGTCTGGGACGTGATCACCGCCAGCACCTACGACGCCGACCACCCCTATGGCCACACGGTCATCGGCGAGATGGAAGACCTGGACGCCGCCTCGCTGGACGACGTGAAGAGCTGGTTCAAGCAGTACTACGGCCCGGCCAACGCCGTGCTGGTGCTGGCCGGCGACATCACGCCGGCCGAAGCCAAGGCCAAGGCCGAGAAGTACTTCGGCGACATTCCGTCGGGCCCGCCGGTCATGCGCCAGAAGGCCTGGGTGGCCAAGCGCACCGGCAGCCAGCGCGCCGAGATGCAGGACCGCGTGCCGCAGTCGCGCATCTACAAGGTCTGGAACATCCCGCAGTACGGCACCGCCGAGTCCGACTACCTGGCCCTGCTGGGCGACGTGCTGGTCTCCGACAAGACCTCGCGCCTCTACCAGCGCCTGGTCTACACCGACCAGATCGCCACCAATGTCGGCGCCGGGGTGTCCGACAGCGAGATCGGCAGCCAGTTCATCGTCACCCTGACCGTCAAGCCGGGCGGCGACCCGGCCGCGGTCGAGAAGGCCTTCGACGAGGAGTTCCAGCGCCTGCTGCGTGACGGCCCGACGCCCGAGGAAGTGGCCAAGGTCCGCACCCTGACGCTGTCGAACTTCGTGCGCGGGGTCGAGCGCATCGGCGGCTTCGGCGGCAAGTCCGACATCCTGGCCGAAAGCCAAGTCTATCTGGGCTCGCCCGAAGCCTACAAGACGAGCCTGGAGCGCATCCGCGGCGCCACCGCCGCCCAGCTGCAGGCGGCCGGCAAGGCCTGGCTGACCGACGGCGACTTCACCCTGACCGTGTCGCCGTTCCCCAACTACACGACCACGGCCGGCGCCGACCGCAAGGCGATGCCGGAAGTCGGTCCGACCAAGGCCCCGGCCTTCGTCAAGCTGGAGCGCGCCACCCTGTCGAACGGCATCAAGGTGGTCCTGGCCGAGCGTCACGAGACGCCGCAGGTCCGCATCGACCTGCTGTTCGACGCCGGCGTGGCCGCCAACGCCGGCGACAAGCCGGGCCTGGCCGGCATCACCACCAGCATGCTGACCGAAGGCACCAAGAACCGCGACGGCCTGACCATCAGCCGCGAACTGGCCCAGCTGGGCGCGGGCATCAACTCGGGCAGCACCCTGGACCTGACCTCGGTGTCGCTGAACACCCTGACCACGACGCTGGATCCGGCCCTGGCCATCTATGCCGACGTGCTCAAGAACCCGGCCTTCAAGCCCGAGGACCTGGATCGCCTGAAGAAGCAGGCCATCGCCGGCGTCCAGCAGGCCAAGCAGAACCCGCAGGCCATGTCGAGCCGCATCCTGCCGGTGCTGACCTACGGTCCGGGCTCGCCCTACGGCCAGCTGACGACCGAGGCCACGCTGGCCTCGATCCAGCGCGACGACCTGGTGCGCTTCCAGTCCACCTGGCTGCAGCCGCAGGGCGCCACCCTGGTCGTGGTGGGCGACACCACCCTGGCCGAGCTGGTGCCGAAGCTGGAAGCCCAGCTGGGCGGCTGGAAGGGCGCGCAGGGCAAGACCAAGCCGTCGGTCCAGGCGCCGGCCAGCAAGGCCGCCGTCTACCTGATCGACAAGCCCGGCGCCCAGCAGTCGGTGATCGCCGCCGGCAACCTGCTGGGTCCGCGCGATCCGAACGACCAGGCCGCGCTCGACGCGTTCAACACCCTGTTCGGCGGCGATTTCGTCTCGCGCCTGAACATGAACCTGCGCGAGGACAAGCACTGGTCGTACGGCGCCTTCTCGGGCGTGCGCGACGCCCGCGGCTCGCGCCTGTTCCTGATCCGCGCGCCGGTCCAGACCGACAAGACCGCCGAGTCGTTCACCGAGGCCCGCAAGGAGCTGACCGACATCATCGGCCCGCGTCCGGTGACCGCGGCCGAACTGGCCAAGGCCCAGAACAGCCTGACCCTGTCGATGCCGGGCAACTGGGAGACGGGCAGCGCCGTGGCCGGCTCGATCACCGAGCTGCTCAACTACGACCTGCCGGACACCTATTTCGACGAGTACCCCGCCGACGTGCGGTCGGTTACGGTCGAGAGCGCCACGGCGGCGGCCAAGAAGGCGATCAAGCCGGACGAACTGGTCTGGGTGATCGTCGGCGACCGCGCCGTGATCGAGCCCAAGCTCAAGGCCCTGAAGCTCGACATCAAGGTGATCGACGCCGACGGCAAGCCGGTCCAGTAGGGCCGGCCAGACGGCAAGCGCGAAGGGCGGTCCTCACGGGCCGCCCTTTTCGTTTGTAGAGAGGGGCGGGCGCCGCGATAAGCCGCCAGGCAACCCGACCAGGAGACGCGCCGTGCAGCAGCCGACCGAGATCATCGTCCTCAGCGACGGCCCGGCCAACGTCATCGAAGGCGCCTGGCCCGACCGCACAATCGACGTGGTCACGCGGGTCGAACTGCACGCCTTCCGCGTCGCCGCGCCCAAGGGGCGGGTGCTGGTCTGCACCGGCGGCGGCTATCTGCGGCTGATGCACGACCGCGAGGGCGTCGAGGCGGCGCTGTGGCTGAACGGCCTGGGCTACGATGCCTATGTGCTGGCCCACCGCCTGCCGGGCGCGGTCGCGCCCGAAGGCGTCTGGCCCTTCGACATCGCCTTGAGCGACGGTCTCTCGGCCTTGGCGGCGATCCCGACCGACCTGCCGCGCCTGGTGCTGGGCCTGTCGTCCGGCGGCCACCTGGCCGGGACCCTGGCCTGCCAGCCGAAGACGGACCTTTCCGGCGTGCTGATCGCCTACGCCCCGATCAACGCCAACCATCGCGACTACAAGGCGCCGGCCGGCAAGCCCGACTATCCGCCCGCGGAGAAGCAGGCCTTCTACGACGCCTGGCCGATCGGCATCGCCGCGCAGCCGCACGGCGTTCCGTCCTGTCCGGTGTTCCTGGCCTACGCCCTGCTCGACGAGGTGGTGCCGGTCGAGCACGCGCTGAACTTCATCAAGACCGCGCGCGACCTGAAGCTGGATCTCGACGCCCACGTCTTCGGCCAGGCCCCGCACGGCTTCGCCCTGCGCGAGCTCGCGGGCACGCAAGGGAGCTGGCCGGAGCTGGCGGCGCGGTGGATGGCGGCGAAGGCGGGGTAGGTCTCCCCATCCCCTCACTTCCCGTCATTCCCGCCCTTGTGGCGGATATCGACCAAAACAGATGCCCGCTCGCGACGCCGGTTTGAAAGTCCGAAACAGGCGGAGGAGCCGATTTCGGTTCACGACCCTTTGCGGATGTTCGGCGCCGCTCTAGAGTTAGAGCATGAAGCCGCTCATGGTCGTCGAGAGCGTATTTGACATCCAAAGCCGGGGTGGATTGGTCATAGCTCCCGGCCCGCTCGTTGCTGACGGTCCAGCAAGGCCCGAGGGTCCCGTTTTGCTGCGGCGACCGGACAGTTCGACTGCTTCGGCAGTCTTGCGGATGGGCGAAGTTTTCCAAACTCCACCGCCGAACGAGCGGCGCTGGGCCTGTCTCCTCAAGGGCATCGACAAGGATGAGGTGCCAATCGGCACTGAGATTTGGCCCATCGACTAGGTCCCTTTGCCATTTGATATTTTCGCCCTTCACGGATGGGATCAGCGATGGGACGCAAAGGACTCCGAATCTCGGACGATGATGCTGTTTCACTTGCCAAAGCGCACGTCGGACAGCTGGACTTGCGAGGGTGGCGATACGAGTTCGGTGCGGTTCATCGGGTTTTTGATGGCCGGATTAGCGTGGTGTTCGATATCTACAGTCCCTCTGGTTCGCTCGTTGATGGACCTGTTGTTTTTCTGGTTGATCCCGATAGCGGCAGGGTGAGCGCATTCGAGGTTCCGTAGGCAAGGTCTCCTCCCCACCCTCAGCGGACACTGAAGGCGTCCGCTCAATCGGGCTGTGTCGGCAGCGGTGGAGACCTCGCCACGAGGGCGGGAATGACGGGCGGATAGGGAAGCGGCTCGAGCCGCGCCCTAGCGCTCTTCGTCGAAGCGGTTGCCGACCAGTTCGACCAGGGCGTCGACGGCGGCTTCGGCCTCGGGGCCTTCGGCGGCGATGTCGATGGTCGAGCCGATGCCGGCGGCCAGCATCATCAGGCCCATGATCGAGCGGGCGTCGACGCTGGAGCCTTCACGGGCGACGGTGACCTCGGCGTCGAAGCCCGAGGCCAGCTTGACGAACTTGGCCGAGGCCCGGGCGTGCAGCCCGCGCTCGTTGATGATCTCGACCGTGGCCGCCGCCGTCCGACTCATTTTTCTCCCGCCAGCACGTAGGAGGCCACGGAGATGTATTTGCGTCCAGCCTCCTGGGCATGGGCGACGCAGGCGTCCAGGTCGTCGCGGCCGCGCACGCTGGCCAGCTTGATCAGCATCGGCAGGTTCAGCCCGGCGATGACCTCGGCCTTGGTCTGCTCCATGACCGAGATGGCCAGGTTGCTGGGCGTGCCGCCGAACATGTCGGTCAGCAGGATGACGCCCGCGCCGTCGTCGACGGCGGCGCAAGCCTTCAGAATGTCCGACCGGCGACGCTCCATGTCGTCTTCCGGCCCGATGCAGATGGCCTTCACCGCGGTCTGCGGCCCCACCACATGCTCCATGGCGGAAACGAATTCCTCCGCCAAACGCCCGTGCGTGACGATCACGAGCCCGATCATGCCTGGTCTCTCAAACGGGATCCCCTTCGCCCGATACGGCAGGGAGGCGCCGCGCGGGTCGCCTTGATACGCTTGTTAGGGGGCGACTCCAAGATGCTCCAGCATCCTGCCGATCTTCGCGGGTGCGGCGGGCTCTAGCGGCCACAGCTCGAAAGCCGGCAAATCCAACCCCAGAAGGCGTTCCGTGCGGGGCTGGGGCAGCCGCTCGACGCGCGCCGGATCGTCGACGCAACGCACCAGCAGGGCGATTTCGGCGAAGGGAAGGGCCGGTTCGGCCACGATCCCGAAGCCGCGGACCTCGACCAGGCCCTTCAGGGGATCGGGCGCGCGGCCATAGAGGCGGCCTTCGGAGGCGAAGGTCACCACCCGGTCGTCGGCCACCAGTCGAAAGCCCTCCTCCAGCGCCCGCAGGGCCAGGTCGCTCTTGCCCGCGCCGGACGCGCCCTCGATCAGCACGCCCCGCCACAGGCCGCGAACGCGCCGGGCGATGAGGCCCGCGTGGCGGATCATTCCCGGCCGCCGTGGCCGTGATGGCCGCCGTGGTGCCCGTGATGGTGATGCCCGTCGCGGCCTTCGCGATGCTCGGGCAGCTCGACCACGAACCGCGCGCCGATCACCTTGCCGTCGTCGTCCTGGCGGTTTTCGGCATGGATCCTGCCGCCGTGGGCCTCGACGATCTGGCGGGCGATCGACAGGCCAAGGCCCGAATTGCCGCCGAACGCCCGGCCCTTGGGCCGCGAGGTGTAGAAGCGCTCGAAGATGGTCTCCAGGTTGTCGGGCGGGATGCCGGGGCCGTCGTCCTCGATCGTGGCGACCAGGCGGCCGTTCTGGCGGACGAGGGCGACCCGCACCTCGCCGTCGCCGGCGCTGAACGAGCGGGCGTTGTCGATCAGGTTGCGGAACACCTGGCTGACCGGGATCTCGCGGGCCATCACCCGCGAGGCGCCGCTGGGCGCGCCGGTCAGGCGCACGCGGACGCTGAACGGCGGCTCCTCGCCGCGCACCTGGGCCTCGTAGATGCTGACGGCCTCACTCAGCAGGCGGGCCAGGTCGATCGGCTTGGGCAGTTCGCGCGACAGCTCCGCGTCGAGACGCGAGGCGTTCGAGATGTCGGTGACCAGCCGGTCCAGGCGGCCGACGTCCTGCTGCAGGATGCCCAGCAGGCGCTGGCGGGCCTTGGGCTCGGTGACCAGGTCCAGGGTCTCGATGGCCGAGCGGATCGAGGTCAGCGGGTTCTTGATCTCGTGCGCCACGTCGGCGGCGAAGCGCTCGATGGCCCCCATCCGTTCGGACAGGGCCTCGGTCATCTCTTCCAGCGATCGCGACAGGTCGCCGATCTCGTCGTTGCGGCGCGAGATGTCGGGCAGGCTGATGGCCCGCGCGCCCTCCAGGCGCACGTGGTCGGCGGCCCTCGCCATGCGCAGCACGGGCTGGGCCACCAGCCGGTGCAACAGCAGGCTGGAGATCAGCACCGCGCCCACGGCCACCAGCACGAAGGGCAGCAGGGCCTTGCGCTCGGCGCCGATGATCTCGTCGACGTCGCCGGCCTCGACGGTCAGCACGCCCAGCACGGCGCGCACGTGCTGGATCGGGATCGACACCGACACCACCCGCTCGCCGTTCTCGGCCAGGCGCACCTGCTTGACGGTCTCGCCCATGCGGGCGCGCTCGATTTCCTGCTCGAACTCGGCCTTGGCGCGCTCCAGGGCGCGCGGCTTGGCGTCCTTGTCCTGCAGCGAGAGGCGGAAGCCGTTGTCGCCCGACTTGCGGGCCGGCGGCAGCACCTTCCACTCCACCCGGTCCTCGACCAGGTAAGAGTCGGCCAGCAGGCGGCCCTCGCCGTCATAGAGACGGGCGCGCTGGGAATGGCCGCTGAAGAACGACTGCAGGATGTCGTTGGCCGCGGCCACGTCGAGCGTCGGCTCGGGCTCGCCTTGCGTGGCGGCCCGCTCGATGATGTTGGCGATCAGCTCGCCCTGGGTGCTGAGGCTGTCGATGCGGGCGTTGATCAGGCCGCTGCGCAGTTCGTTGAGCACCAGGGCCCCGACCACCAGGATGGCCAGGGCCAGCAGGTTCAGCCCGACGATCAGCCGGCCTAGCCGCGAGGCCCGCGGCCAGGACAGCCGCCGGCGATCGCGCGGCGCATCCTCGGCGCCGGGATCGAGGCCCGCCTCAGGCTTCGCGGTAGCGGTAGCCGACGCCATACAGGGTTTCGATGGAATCGAACTCGGGGTCCACCTGGCGGAACTTCTTGCGCATCCGCTTGATGTGGCTGTCGATCGTACGGTCGTCGACATAGACCTGATCGTCGTAGGCGGCGTCCATCAGGTTGTCGCGGCTCTTCACGAAGCCGGGACGCTGGGCCAGCGACTGCAGCAGCAGGAACTCGGTGACCGTCAGGCGCACCGGCTTGCCGTCCCACAGGCTGTCGTGGCGGGCCGGGTCGAGCGTCAGCTTGCCGCGCTTCATGACCTTGGAGCCCGCGGCGCCGGCCGGGCCGGGCGCGGCCGGATCTTCTTCCTCGGGGCGGGCGCGACGCAGCACGGCCTTCACGCGCTCCAGCAGCAGGCGCTGGCTGAACGGCTTGTGCATATAGTCGTCGGCGCCGAGGTTGAAGCCGAGGATCTCGTCGATCTCGTCGTCCTTCGAGGTCAGCATGATGACCGGCGTCTCGGACGACTGGCGCAGGCGGCGCAGCACTTCCATGCCGTCCATGCGGGGCATCTTGACGTCGAGGATCACGAGGTCCGGCGGATTGCTCTCCACCGCCTCGAGACCCGAGACGCCGTCGTAATAGGCCTTCACCGTGTGGCCGTGGCTCTCCAGGGCCAGGGAGACCGAAGCGACGATGTTCTCGTCGTCGTCGATGAGCGTGATCTCGGCCAAGCCGTCTATTCCTCCGAATACCTTCCCGGTGATCCTATCGACCACCGCGCCCCGCTACAACGCACGGAGCGGCCAAGCTTTCCATCGCGCCTTGTCGAACGCCATTGCGGCCGGGGCGTGGCGGGGTTGGACACACTTGCGGCAGCGGCGCCGAACGATGGTCTTCGCCCTTCAACCTCGCCTTAAGGTCTCGCAAGTCATAGTCACGATCCAGGAGCCCCATAAAGCCCATGAGCGATCAGGTCCATTACGAGCTATTCGTGCGCCGCAAGGTCGGCGCGCAATGGACTCTGGACATGGCCACCGAGATTCGCAGCCACGCCCTGGCCCAGGCCGAGGAAGTGCTGAACTCGGGACGCGCCGTCGCCGTGCGGGTCTCGAAAGAGACGCTGGATCCCGAAACCCGGGAATACCGCTCCATCTCGATCTTCACCAAGGGCATGGTCGACGGCGGCAAGCCGAAGAAGCCGGTCGAGGAGATGGAGCCGCTGTGCGTGCAGCCGGCCGACCTCTACACCGCCCACGCCCGCGACCGCATCGGCCGCCTGCTGGAAAGCTGGCTGCAGCGCCACAAGGCCACGCCCTTCGAGCTGCTGCACCGTCCCGACCTGGTCGAAAAGCTGGAAGCCTCCGGCACCGACCTGCAGCACGCCCTGCAGAAGATCGCCATTCCCGAGGCCGAGGCCCGGGGCATGTCGGTCCACGAGCTGATCCGCAACTTCCAGGGCCTGGTCGAGCGCTCGGTCGCCAACCTGATGAAGGCCTTCAAGAAGGGCCAGCTGCCGGACCTCGACAAGGAAGGCTTTGCGAAAGCCGCCGAGCGCCTGGCCGCCGATCCCGATCGCGCCTTCCTGCTGGGGGCCGGCGTCGCCGCCTCGATCGCCCCGGCCAAGGACTGGAGCGAGAAGATCGCCCGCCTGCTCGATCTGGCCGACGCCGCGCCGTCCGAGCCCAAGGCCCGCGCCGCCGCTCTGGCTGCGATCGAGACGCCGCTGGCCGAGATCATCGGCTCCAAGGCCGGCATGGCCGACCTTCTCAACACCGCCGACGACCTGGGCTCGACCCTGGCGGCCATGACCCGCCTGGCCGGTGGCGCGCAGGTCGAGATGCTGATCAAGGTCGAGGCCAGCGTGCGAGCCTGCATGCCGGAGCTGTCGGGCACCGCCAAGCGCCTGGGCCAGTGGCTGTGCGGCGACAACTTCCCCACGGTGCGCGCCTCGATCGCCCGCCGGGTGCTCAAGGAACTGAACGGCGTGCGCCGTCTCAAGCCGACCGACGCCGAGAGCGAGATCGAGCACCTGCGCGCCCTGGCCATGAGCCTGACGGCCGCCGCGGGGCGCATCCTGCCGGCCGAGGACATCACTGCGGCTTTCACCACCCGTTCCAAGACCCTGCTCAACGGCGACTTCATCGAGGCCCTGCTGGGTCGCGACCGCTCGGCCCGCGAAGAGGTGGTCATGCTGATCCGCCTGGCCGAGAACGTCATGGGCGCGGTCAACAAGCGCCATGCCGCCCGCTGGCTGTCGGCCAACATCCAGGCCATGCGCTTCGAGAAGGAGATGCGCCAGGGTCCCGACAGCCCGTCGGTGAAGCTGGCCGCCCTGGCGGCGCTGCAGAAGTCGCTGACCCGTTCGGGCCTGGTGGTCGAGGACTACGGGCCGCTGTGCGCCAAGCTCGGCGACGTCGGCGGCATGGTCGAGGCCGACGCCCGTCTGCTGTCGCTGCTGGCCCGCGCGCCCGCGCCCCTGCCGCAGCGCCTGGCCCTGCTGGCCCGCCTGGCCATGGGCGAGGCCGGTCCCACCGGCCCGGTCGCCGACCGCGCCCGCCTCGAGGCCCTGAAGCTGGCCCGCGCGCCCGAAGCCCGCGAAGCGCTGGCCGCCAGCCCCGAGACGCTGGACCTGCTCAAGGGCCTGGTGCAGCAGCAACAGGCGGCCTGAGGCGCGCTTCCAAGCTTGTCCGCGACCTGACGCGTCCCCAGATCCGTGCTCCTAAGAGTACGGAGCCCGACATGGCCGTCTTCAGCGTCTTCTATCCCGCCCACGACGGGGCCAAGTTCGATCACGACTACTACAAGGCGGTGCACATCCCGCTGGCGCAGAAGGCCTTCGGCCCGACCGGCCTCGTCGACACGCGGATCCTGCGCGGCGTGCCCGGCCCCGACGGCTCGCCGCCGCCGTTCGTGGCCATGGTGCACCTGACCTTCCGCGACGCCGCCGCGCTGCAGGCGTCGCTGGGCGGCCCCGAGGCCCCCGCCGTCCAGGCCGACGTCGCCAACTTCACCGACATCACGCCGGTGATCCAGATCAGCGTCGAGCCGTAGGGCGCCTGCAAGCTTGACCGGAGGGCGCGGGCGGCCAATCTGTCGGCCCGCTCGCGACCCGCCTGGAACTCGTCATGGCCTTCATCAGCATCGTCTACCCGGCCCGCGACGGCGCGCGCTTCGACCACGACTACTATGCGCAAACCCATATCCGCATGGTGCGCGAGGCCTTGGCGGAAACCGGCCTGCTGGACGCCCGGGTCTTTCGCGGCGTGTCGGCCCTGGACGGCGGCCCGGCGCCGTTCGTGGCCATGGCCCACCTGACCTTCCGTGACGAGGCCGCCATGCGCGCCTGCCTGGAAAGTCCGGCGGCGCCCGGCCTGCACGCCGACGTGGCCAACTTCACCGACATCGCGCCGGTGATCGAGATCTACGCGGCGGGGTAGTTTACACGCCCAGCGCCCGCGCCAGCGCCTCGACCACCCGCTCCGGATCCTCGTCGGCCATTCCCGGATAGAGCGGCAGGGTCAGGCAGCGGCCATACCAGGCGTCGGCGCCGGGCAGATCGGCCAGGCCATACCGGTTCACGTAGTAGGGCTGGCGGTGCACGGGGATGTAGTGGACCTGCGTGCCCACGCCGTGGGCCTTCAGGCTTTCGACCACGGCCGCGCGGCTGGTCATCGCCGCCTCGAAGTCGATCAGCACGGTCAGCAGGTGCAGGGCCGGGTCGGACCAGGATGGGCTGACGGCCAGGCGCACCAGCGGCGAGAGCGGCTCCAGCAGGGCCTGGTAGCGCGCGGTCAGCGCCCGGCGGCGTTCGACGAAGCGGTCCAGCTTGGCCAGCTGTGAAATCCCCAGCGCGCACAGCACGTCGGGGATGCGGTAGTTGAAGCCCAGTTCGGGCATCTCGTAGACCCAGGGCTCGGCCCCGGCCGGCCGCACCATGCCGTGGCCGCGCAGGCTGCGGGCCTTGGCCGCCAGCGCGGCGTCATTGGTGGTCAGCATGCCGCCCTCGCCGGTGGCGAGCGTCTTGACCGGATGGAACGAGAAGCTGGCGAAGGCCGAATAGGCGCAGTCGCCCACCGGATGGGCCTCGTTGCCGAAGGTCGCGATCGAGCCCAGCGCGTGCGGCGCGTCCTCGACCAGCACCGCGCCGGCCGCGCTGGCCATGGCCTTCAGCGCCGGCAGGTCGCAGACGTCGCCGCGCAGGTGCACCGGCAGCACGGCCCGCACGCGGCGCTCGCCCACGCGGGACAGGGCGTCGGCCAGGGTATCGGGGGTCATCAGGCCGCTGTCGGGGTCGACGTCGGCGAACACCACCTCGGCCCCGGCGTAGCGGGCGCAGTTGGCGGTGGCCAGGAAGGTCACCGAGGGGGCGATGCAGACATCGCCCTCGCCGACCCCCAACGCCATCATCGCCAGGTGCAGGGTCGCCGTGCCGTTCGAAACGGCGATGGCGTGCTGCGCCCCGACCTTCTGCTTGAAGGCCGTCTCGAAGGCTTCGACCGTCGGGCCGGTGGTCAGGAAGTCGGCGCGCAGGGCCTGCGCGACAGCCGCGATGTCGTCATCCTCTATCGTCTGCCGGCCGTAGGGGAGGAAGCCGCTCATCGCGCGGCCTTCTCCTCCAGCATGGCCAGCAGGCCTTCGGGCGAGAGCCAGTCGTGGTTGTTGTCGCTGCTGTAGGAGAAGTCCTCGGCGACTCGCTTGGCGCCGTCGGCTTCCGAATAAGGCTCGCGGCCGAACTCGGCGAAGTTGGGCTCGATGGCGAAGCGGTCGTCGAACTCCACCGTCGAGCGGGCGTCGTCGGCGCTGATCATGATCTCGTGCAGCTTCTCGCCGGGGCGGATGCCGATCACCTTGACGCCCGCGCTCGGCGACATGGCCTTCACCAGGTCGGGCATGGCCATGGACGGGATCTTGGGCACGAAGATCTCGCCGCCGCGCATCAGGTTCAGCGACGACAGCACGAAGTCGACCCCCTCGTTCAGCGTGATCCAGAAGCGGGTCATGCGCGGGTCGGTGATCGGCAGCTCGGTCGCGCCCTGGTCCAGCAGGCGGCGGTACAGCGGCACGACGCTGCCGCGCGAGCCCACGACGTTGCCGTAGCGCACGACGCAGAACCGCGTGCCGATGTCGCCCGACAGGTTGTTGGCCGCCACGAAGGTCTTGTCCGAGGCCAGCTTGGTCGCGCCATAGAGGTTGGTCGGATTGCAGGCCTTGTCGGTCGACAGGGCCACAACTTGCTTCACGTGGTTGTTGAGGCTGGCCCAGACCACGTTCTCGGCGCCCAGCACGTTGGTGTGGATGCACTCCGAGGGATTGTACTCGGCGGCCGGCACCTGTTTCAGGGCGGCGGCGTGGATGACGATGTCGACGCCGCGCAGGGCCAGGGTCAGGCGCTCGCGGTCGCGCACGTCGCCGAGGAAGAAGCGCAGCTTGGCGAAGTCGGCCTCGTCGAACTGCTCGCGCAGCTCCAGCTGCATGTCGCTCTGCTTCAGCTCGTCGCGCGAATAGATGATGACCTTGCGCGGGCTCGACCGCTTCAGCACCGTCTCGATGAACCGGCGTCCGAACGAGCCGGTGCCGCCGGTGACCAGGATCACCTTGCCGTCAAGGTCGAGGGATTGCGGTGAAAAGCGTCCCAAGATCAGCCTCCTCGCACCCGCCGCGCGCGCATCTGACGCACGGGGAATCTAGGTTAACGCGTTTGTGCGGCGCCAGACGTAAAGAGGACGTCAACCACGACGGGTTATGCGGAAGGCCATGCGCCGCACCCTCGCCCTCCTCGCCGCCGTCCTGACGCTCGCCGGTCTTGGCGCTTCGCCCGCCCTGGCCAGCGGCGGCGAAGCCAAGAAGGAAGCGCCGCCGACCTATTTCGCCCTGCCGACCATCACCGCCACGGCGATCCGCCGCGACGGCCGCAAGGGCGTGATGACCCTGGAGACCGGCATCGAGGCCAAGGATCCCAAGGTCATGGAGCACGCCCAGGCCTCGACCCCTCGCCTGCGCGCGGCCTTCGCCCAGGTGCTGATGACCTACGCCTCGGGCCTGCGCCGCGGCGCCGTGCCCGACCTCGACTATGTCGGCGCCGAGATGCAGAAGGCCGCCGATCGCGTGCTGGGCCGCAAGGGCGCCAAGGTGCTGCTCGGCTCGGCGATGGTGAACTAGGCTTCGCCGCGACGACGCGCGAACAGGTCGCGCTGCGCGGGGCTCAGGTTCCGCTCAGGCGTATCGACCTCGCGCTTGCTGGCCGGCAAGTGCCGCCGGCGGTCCGCCCAGCCGTAGTAGAGCGTGCCGTGCAGCCCGGGGGCCTCGCGCTTGAGAACCGGCTGTTCCCAGATCGGCTCCAGCACTTCCCGCGCCTTCGGGGCACCGACGCGATCGAAAAGGTCCTCGACCAGTTCAATGTCCTGGCCCGGCTCTGGAAAGATCACGGCGAACTGCTCTTCGGTCGCGAGGAACAGGCTGAAGGTCGCGTTGTCCGCACCGTCTATGATCTGGATGACCTTCACGTCGCGCCATCCTTGCCAGCCTTCTTGGCCCGCCGCGCGCGGAAGAAGCCGCGCAGCAGGTCGGCGCTTTCCTGCGCCATCACCCCGCCCGTCGTCTCCGGCCGCCAGTGGCAGGTGGGCTGGGCGAAGAATTTCGGGCCGTGGATCACCGCCCCGCCCTTGGGATCGTCCGCGCCCCAGACCACCCGGCCGATGCGGGCGTGGCTGATCGCGCCGGCGCACATGGCGCAGGGCTCCAGCGTCACCACCAGGGTCAGGTCCGTCAGCCGGTAGTTTTCCAGCCTGGCGGCCGCCAGCCGCATGGCCGCGATCTCGGCGTGGGCCGTCGGATCGTGCGCCGCGATCGGGCCGTTGCCGGCCCTGGCGATCACCTCGCCGGTCGCAGGATCGAGGATCACCGCCCCCACCGGCGTCTCGCCGCGCTCGGCGGCCGCGCGAGCCTCCTCCAGGGCCAGGGCCATGGCGTCTTCGTCGGTGATGGCAGGGCCTCCGGCTGCAAGCGCTTGATCCTATGGCGGTTCGGCGCCATCACCACAAGCAGCCCATCGTGAGATGCGCCCCCTCCCATCGAAGGAACCAAGGCATGACCGACAAGTACCAGCCCGCCCTGCACGACGCCGTCGAGCATGATCCGGACGCCGAGGGCGGCGAGCGCGTGGCCAAGGCCCTGGCCCGCGCGGGCGTGGCTTCGCGCCGCGAGGTCGAGCGGCTGATCGAGGCCGGCAAGGTCGTGCTGAACGGCCAGGTGCTGACCACCCCGGCCGTGCGGGTGTTTCCGGGCGACCTGCTGGTCGTCGACGGCAAGCTGGTCGAGGACCGCCAGCAGACCCGTCTGTTCCGCTATCACAAGCCCACCGGCCTGGTGACCACCCACAACGATCCCAAGGAGCGCCCGACCGTGTTCGGCGCGCTGCCGCACGGCCTGCCGCGGGTGATCTCGGTCGGCCGCCTCGACCTCAACTCCGAGGGCCTGCTGCTGCTGACCAACGACGGCGAGCTGTCGCGCGCCCTGGAGATGCCGCAGAACGCCTGGACCCGCCGCTATCGCGCCCGCGCCTTCGGTCACGCCACCCAGGAGACGCTGGACAAGCTGAAGGACGGGACGACCATCGAGGGCGTCCGCTACGGCCCGATCGAGGCCCGCCTCGACAAGGCCCAGGAAAAGGCCGGCGGCGGCCGCAACGTCTGGATCACGGTCACCCTGACCGAAGGCAAGAACCGCGAGGTCCGCAAGGTGCTGGAGTCGGTGGGCCTGAAGGTCAACCGCCTGATCCGCCTGTCCTACGGGCCGTTCGCGCTGGGCACGCTGCAGGCGGGCCAGGTCGAGGAGGTCGGCCCCCGGGTGATCCGCGAGCTGCTGGCCGGGGTCATCTCCGAAGAGAACATGCCCACGGGCGACAAGCCGCAGTTCGTCGGCGTCGCCGACCCGCTGTACGCCCCGGGCGTGGCCAAGGACGGCGAGCGCCTGCGCGGCGGCGAGATCCAGCGCCGCGCGCCCACCGGCCGGTCGCCGCAGATCGCCACGCCCAAGGTCGAGGAGCCCAAGAAGGTCTACAAGGCCGGCTGGGCCAAGGCGAAGATCAAGGTCGATCCCAACAAGTCCAAGCCGCGCAAGGCCAAGTCGATCGAGACCAAGTTCGTCACCGAGGCTCCTGCGCGCGGCAAGGGCCCCGGCAAGAGCGTCGGCAAGTTCGCGGGCAAGCCGGGCGCGGGCAAGCCCGGCGCGCGTCCCGCCGGCAAGGCCGGACCCGCGCGTCCAGCCAGGCCCGAGGGCTTCAAGGGCCCGCGCGGCCCCAAACGCTAGCGCGGAGGCGGCCCGGTGCGTGAGTTCTTCTCCCTGATGGCCGGCTACAACGCCTGGGCCAACGACCGCCTGCTGGGCGCCTGCGAGGCGCTGCCGGCGGGAGGCTTCACCGCCGATCGCGGCGGCTTCTTCGGCTCGATCGCCGGGACGCTGAACCACCTGCTGGTGACCGACCGGATCTGGACGGCCCGCCTGGCCGGAACGCCGCTGCCGCCCTACGGCCTGGACACGATGCTGTTCGCCGACCTGGCCGGGCTTCGCGCGGCGAGGGCGGTCGAGGACGCGGCGCTGGTCGCCTATGTCGCCGACCTCACCGACGAGGCCTGCGCCGGGCAGTTCCGCTGGGTGCGCAAGTCCGACGGCGTCGAGGTGGTCGGGCCGCTGTGGAAGACGCTCGCCCACCTGTTCAATCACCAGACCCACCATCGCGGCCAGGCCCACGACCTGATCGGCCAGGCGGGCGTGGCGCCGCCGTCGCTGGACCTGCCGGTCTATCAGCGCGAGGCGGGCGCTTGATCCTGGAGCTGCGTCTTCACACGGCCGAGTTTCGCCACATTCGCCCCTAGGGTGCCCTGGTGCAGCTTTCAGGGGAGTCGGGCATGAGGGGATCTGGACTAGCGGCGGCCTTGCTGGCGGCCTGCGTTCTTCCGGCCTGCGCCGAGCGGGCCGACGCCCAGTCGGCGTCGTCCGCGACGTCCGCCGTCGCCGCGCCTCAGGCCGAGGGCGGGCCCTACGTGCTGAAGGGCACGCAGGTCTGGACCGTGCCCGACCCGGTCTCGGGCCGCGACTACGAGGTCTTCGTCAGCCTGCCGGCCAGCTACGAGGCCAATCCCCAGCGCCGCTATCCGGTCGTCTTCGTCACCGACGCCGACTACGCCTTCCCGATCATTCGCCAGGTCGCTCGCCGGGTGAACCTGGAAGGGCCGGTGATCGAGGAGTTCATCCTCGTGGGCCTGTCCTATTCGCGCGGCGACAGCGGCGTCGTCAGCCGCAACCGCGACTACACGCCCACCCCCAACGGTCCCCGCGGCGCCGGCGCGGCGCTGCACGGCCAGGGCGGCGCCTACCAGGCCTATCTGAAAAGCCAGGCGATCCCCTTCGTCGACCGGCGCTTCCGCACCGATCCCGCCCGCCGGGTGCTGCTGGGCCACTCGTACGGCGGCCTGCTGGGGGCGCAGATCCTGTTCACCGACCCGACGCTGTTTCACGCCTACGTCCTGGGCAGCCCGTCCTTCTGGTTCGACAAGCGCCACATCATGACGATGGAGGCCGACTACGCCCGCGCCCACAAGGACCTGCCGGCCGACGTCTTCATGTACATCGGCGCCTATGAGGCCCCCGGACCCGATCCGCGCAACACCACCGGGCCCGACATGGTCGCCGACATGCGGGCCATGGAGCGGACGCTGAAGTCGCACGGCTATCCCGGCCTGCGCGTGCGGTCGACCGTGCTGGAGGGCGAGGATCACCTGACCGTCGCCCCGGTCGGCTTCACCCGCGCCCTGATGGCCGTGCTGCCGGCGAAGGGCTGATCAATTCACGCCTGTAGCTCCACCCCCGGGATGTGCTAGATCGCGACCATGAAACGCGCCGTCGAACACCGCATCGGGGTCCAGGCCCCCGCCGAGATCGTCTGGGAAGTCGTGTCCGAGTTCGAGCGCTGGCACGAGTGGAACCCGCTCTACGTCAAGGCCGCCGGTCAGCTGAAGATCGGCACGGCCCTGACCCTGGAAGAGGCCATCGGCGATCGCCCGGTCAAGGTGATCCAGCCGATCGTCCAGGACTGGGTGCCCTTCGAGCAGCTTCACTGGCGCTCCCAGCGCCTGGGCGGCTTCGTCACGGCCATCCGCTATCTCGAGGTCGAGAACATGGGCGAGACCAACGCCACCTTCTCGAACGGCGAACTGTTCATGGGCCTCTTGGTCAAGTGGATCTCCAAGGACGAGCGCCGCGCCCTGAAGGCCGCCTTCACGGCGATGGGCGAGGCGGTGCGCGACCGCGCCGAGGCCCTCTGGCAGGCGCGCGCGGCCGCCCCATCTGAAGCCGGATGATCGACGATCTCTACAGCGCCCGCATCCTGACGCTCGTGGCCAACATGCCGCGGGCCGGGCGGCTGGCCGCGCCCGACGCCAGCGCCGAGAAGACGGCCAAGCTGTGCGGCAGCCGGATCGTCGTCGACGTCGTGGTCGAGGGCGGCAAGGTCGCCGACTTCGCCCAGGAGGTTTCGGCCTGCGCCCTGGGCCAGGCCAGCGCCGCGGTGCTGGGGGGCAATGTGATCGGCGCGGATCTCGCCGAACTTGAGTTGGCCCGCGACGCCCTGGCCGCTATGCTGAAAACGAACGGCCCGCACCCTGCGGGCCGCTTTGCGGAGCTCGCCGTGCTGGAGCCGGTCAAGGACTATCCCGCCCGTCACGCCTCGACGCTTCTGGCGTTCGAAGCCGCGGTCGAGGCTGTCCGGAAGGCCACAGGGGCGACCCAAACGCGAACTAGCCGCGCCGGCGCCGCTTGATCGGAGCTTTTCGCGGGTGCGATAAGTCCCCGACTCCGTTCGCGAAAGCGCCGGCATGAGCCTTTATCACCGCGTCGTCGACTTCGGCCTGCGCGCCTACAAGTTGACGCTCTCGCCTCTCATCGGGCGCCAGTGCCGCTACCTTCCGACCTGCTCGGAGTATGCGGCGCAGGCGCTCAAGGAACATGGCCCCGGCATGGGGTCCTGGCTCGCTCTGCGACGGATCTGCCGCTGCAATCCGTTCGGAGGCTGGGGGTACGACCCGCCGCCTCCGCCGCGCGAGCCGCGCAAATGGATGTGTGAAGAATGATCGATCTGGTTTTCCCCGACGGCTCCTCCCGTCAGTACCCCGACGGCTCGACGGGGCGCGACGTGGCCGCCGCCATCTCCAAGTCGCTCGAGAAGAAGGCCCTGCTGATCAAGCTGGACGGTCAGGTGCTCGACCTCGACCGCGCCCTGACGCCCGACCTGCTGACGGGCGAGCGCAAGTTCGAGATCCTGACGCGTGAGGCCCCCGAGGCCCTCGACACCATCCGCCACGACACCGCCCACGTGCTGGCCGAGGCCGTGCAGGAGCTGTTCCCCGGCACGCAGGTGACGATCGGTCCGAACGTCGAGGACGGCTTCTACTACGACTTCGCCCGCGACGAGCCGTTCAGCCTGGACGACCTGGCGACGATCGAAAAGCGCATGAAGGAGATCGTCGACCGCGACGAGAAGATCACGCGCGAGGTCTGGGACCGCGACGAGGCCATCAAGCACTTCGACGAGATCGGCGAGCAGTACAAGGCCCAGATCATCCGCGACCTGCCGGGCACGGACACGATCACGGTCTATCGCCAGGGGAACTGGAAGGACCTCTGCCGCGGCCCGCACCTGCCGTCGACCAAGCATGTCGGCAAGGCCTTCAAGCTGACCAAGCTGGCCGGCGCCTACTGGCGCGGCGACCAGAACAACGCCCAGCTGCAGCGCATCTACGGCACGAGCTGGGCCTCGGAAGCCGACCTCGAGGCCTACCTCAAGCGCATCGAGGAAGCCGAGAAGCGCGATCACCGCAAGCTGGGCAAGTCGCTGGGCCTCTTCCACATGCAGGAAGAGGGTCGCGGCATGGTGTTCTGGCACCCCAAGGGCTGGAAGCTGTGGCAGACGCTGGAGGCCTACATGCGCCGCAGCCTCGACCGCGCCGGCTATATCGAGGTCAAGACGCCCCAGGTCCTCGACAAGACCTTCTGGGAAAACTCGGGCCACTGGGACAAGTACCGCGCCAACATGTTCGTCTGCGAGACGGTCGAAGGCGAGATCCTGTCGCTCAAGCCGATGAACTGCCCCGGCCACGTGCAGATCTGGAACGTCGGCCAGCGCTCGTACCGTGAACTGCCGATGCGCATGGCCGAGTTCGGCGCCTGCCATCGCTACGAGCCGTCGGGCGCCCTGCACGGCCTGATGCGCGTGCGCGCCTTCACCCAGGACGACGCCCACATCTTCTGCCGCGAGGACCAGATCGTCGAGGAGACCGAGCGCTTCATCCGCCTGACGCGGATGATCCACGCCGACCTCGGCATGACGACCAAGTACATCGCCCTGGCCACGCGTCCGGAACTGCGCGCCGGTTCGGACGAGTTCTGGGACAAGGCCGAGGGCATGCTGGCCGAGGCCGCCCGCCTGGCTGGCGTCGAGCCGGTGATCGCCGAGGGCGACGGCGCCTTCTACGCGCCCAAGCTCGATTTCATCGTCCAGGACGCCATCGGCCGCGAGTGGACCTGCGGCACGCTGCAGCTTGATTACGTTCTGCCGGAACGTTTGGGCGCCGAGTACGTTGCCGAAGACGGATCCAAGAAGCGGCCGGTGATGCTGCATCGCGCGATCCTGGGGTCGTTCGAGCGGTTCATCGGGATTCTGTTGGAAAACTACGCGGGCCATCTGCCGCTTTGGCTGGCGCCGACGCAGATCGTCGTGGCGACGATCACGTCCGACGCCGACGACTATGCGCGCACTGTCGTGGAGCGATTGACGGCCGCGGGGCTGCGTGCGGAAGTTGATCTGCGCAATGAGAAGATCAACTACAAGATTCGCGAGCACAGCCTCGCCAAGGTTCCCGTGATCGCGGTGGTCGGGCGCAAGGAAGCCGAGACGGGGCAGGTCGCCCTGCGGCGCCTGGGCGGCGAGGGTCAGCAGATCCTGTCGCTCGACGAGGCGCTGTCGGTGCTCGGCCTGGAAGCCACGCCGCCCGACCTCGCGCGGGCCCGCGCGCCGCAGGTCGCGCCGGAGCTCGCCCAGGTTTGATATGAACAGCATTCTCCCGTCCTTCACGGTCCTCGCCGCAGGCGCGCGTCCCGCCAAGCCCTTGGTTTCGGTGGTGATGGTCGTCTATTGGACGGGAGAAGCGCTGGTCGACAGCATCCGCCACGTGCTGGCCGAGCCGATGGTCGACGAGTTCGTCATCGTCGATAACGGCTCCTCGCCCGAGGACGCCGACATGCTGCGGGCGCTCGGCCTGACCGAGCCCCGCGTGCAACTGGTCCAGGGGCACGGCAATGTCGGCTTCGCCTGCGGCGCCAACCTGGGCGCCTCGGTCAGCCAGGGCGAATACCTGATCTTCCTCAATCCCGACGCCAACGTGCAGCCCGACTGCGTGCCGGCCATGGTCGCGGCCTTCCGGGACCAGCCGGTGCCGACCGTGATGGGCGCGCGGGTCATGAACATCGACGGCACCGAGCAGCGCGGCGGCCGTCGCGGCGAGGTGACCCCGGTCACCACCCTGCTCAGCCTTTCGCAGCTCAGCCAGAAGATGGCGCGCTTCAAGCGTTTCGAGATCCACCGCGAACACGACCCGCTGCCGGCCGAGCCGACGCCGATGCCGACCATCTCCGGCGCCTGCTTCGCCCTGCGGCGGGTCGATTTCGACGCCCTGGCCGGCTTCGACGAGGGCTATTTCCTGCACGTCGAGGACGTCGACCTGTGCTGGCGCGCGCGCCAGGCCGGCGGCCAGGTGCTGTTCCATCCCAACGCTCGCGTCATCCACCTGGGCCACACCAGCCTGGAGCACCCGGTCAAGGTCGAGTTCCACAAGGGCGTGGGCCTGGCGCGCTACTTCATCAAGCGGGCCGACAACATCCAGCGCTACGTGCTGGCGGTGATGCTGGCTCCGCTGATCCTGGGGCTGTCGGTCTGCCGGCCGGCCATCAATGCGCGCCTGCGCAAGTCCAAGGCCAAGAGCCACGCCTAGAGGGCGGGTTTCAACCGCCCCGCATAGCCGAAGATCACGCCCAGCCACGGATGGGCGACCAGCACGCGGAACCGATAGGTCCCGTCGCGCTCGAAGGTCCGCGCCCGGGTGCGCGGCGCCCAGGCGGCGGGCAGGGGCAGGGCCCCCAGCCGCCAGCTTTCGAAGTTCCAGGAAAAACCGCCGGCATAGGGCGCGGCGTGGAAGCGGAAGGTCAGCGCGCCGACCGTTTCCTCGAAGGCGAACGGATCGTCCGCCGCCGGACGGATGCGGGAGGCGAACGTCCGGCCGTCGAACCGGCGGGTCCAGGCCTCGCAGCCGTCCTTCCGCGGGGCGATCGACACCGTGGTGGCGTGGGTTCCCGGCTCGGGCAGGCCCTGCAGACGGCGGGCCAGGGCCGCCAGGCCGCCGCCGCCACGGGCGCGGGCGCGGCCGACCAGGGTTGTCGTCTCTTCGCCCAGATGGGCGGCGCGGACGAAGGCCGGCAGGTCCGCGAACGCCGCGCCGAGCGCGCGCGGAAACACTCCCGGCGCGGCGGGGGCGGCGGTGTCGATCCGCGTCGTGATCGGCAGGCCGTCCAGCGGGGCCAGCAAGGCGGAAAGGTCGACCAGGCCGACGCAGGAGCAGGCTCGGGGCGCATCGAGGGCGCCGTCCAGCAGCGCGCCCGCCACGGCCGCGGCCGGGGCGGCGGGCACGTTGGGTCCCGCGCCCCGCTCGGCCCAAAGGCTCCAGCGGGCGGCGATCGGCGCGCCGGCGGCGTCCAGTCCCTCGGCGCGCACGGTCATGCCGCCCCGGTCCGAGCCCAGCGGCGCCAGCAGGCCCGCGCCCGCGTTCAGCGCGGCGGCCAGCGGCTCCAGCGTCGAGACCAGCCGCCAGCGGCGCAGGAAGCTCAGCAGCCAGAGGCCCAGATGCAGCGGCGCCAGTTCAAGCCCGGCGCCGAACAGCGCATCGCGCGTGGGGGCGTAGCGCTGGCGCAACTGGTCGAGGTCGGGCGTTTCGGCCAGGCTGGTCCAGCGCCGGCCAAGTCCGGGAAAGGCCAGGCGCCGGGGGCGGCTCCAGCCCGGTCGCTCGACCAGGCGTCCGCCCGAGAACACCGCCACCGGGCCGCCGGTCCAGCGCAGGATGGCCCGGATCACCGACAGGCCGCGCGGCGCCCGCGCGCCGGGCGAGATCGCCGCCTCGATGCGGTCGATGCGGGTCCAGCCCGCCGTCAGCCGGTCCGCCGCCGCACAGGTCAGGGCCGGGGTCGAGCTGGCCCCGGTGATCGCCCATCGCCCTGCTTCGAGCGCGCAGGCCGCCAGGCGCTCGGGAAAGGCGGCGACGAAGTCGCGGGCGTCGGCCAGGTCCACATAGTGCGCGCCGGCCGCCAGCGCGGCTTTGGCGAAGGCGCCGTCCTGGCCCTGGAACGGCCCGGCGGCGTCGATCACCACCGTCGCGCCCAGGCGCTCCAGGTTCCCGGGCCGCTCGCGATCGACCAGGGCGATCTCGATCCCGGCCGCCGGGTCCTGATTGCAAAGATCGGTCCGCAAGGCCTCCAGCGGCTCCAGGCGGCGGGCCGCCAGCACCAGGTCGATGTCGGCCCGCCGGGCCAGCATCCGGGCCAGGCGCGCGCCGAAGACGCCGCTGGCGCCCACCAGCACCACGCGCTTGCGATCGCCGAGGGGGAGGGGGGTCATGCGGTCGGCGGCTCCAGCAGGAAGCGGGCGCGCTGCTCCGGCGTCGGGACCATGCAGCTCGACCGCTTGCCCATCAGCCGATAGCGGTTGGCGGCCAGCCAGTCGTAGCCGGCGTCCAGCCAGGGCTCGGGCAGCAGACCGACGACGGCCGCCAGCCACGACCAGGGCGCGCCCAGCCGGCGCAGCAGGGCCAGGATCGCGGCGCTCTTCTCCAGCGCCCGCCCGTCGTCGAGATAGAGGAAGCTGGCCGGATGGTCTGGATCGATCCCGTGGGCGATCGCCAGGGCCCGGCCGTAGTCCGACTGGATAGGGGTGAAGCGCATGACGCCCTTGCGGTCGATGGCCAGCACCGCACGCACCGAGCCCGAGCACAGGTTGCAGACCCCGTCGAACAGCCACAGCGGCTGAGGATGGCTCACGGCCGGTTCTCCAGGCATTCGCGCTTGAGGGCCTGCAGCGCGGCGGGCACGTCGCGCCGCATGGCCGCCGCCGCCATCCCCGCGGGCAGGCCGAACGGGGCGCTGACCTTGTTTTCATAGACCACCCGGGTGGCCGCCCCGTCGTCCAGCGGCGTCAGCAGCCACTGGCCCTCGCAGTCGTCGATGTCGCCGCCGATGCAGCGAAAGCCGATGCGCCGCCCGGGCTCCAGCTCCAGCCGCGACACCGACCGCAGCATCGGCGAGAACAGCCCGCGCTTGATCCAGTGCTCGCGGGTCTCGGTGCGGCCGTCGGCGGAGCGTTCGAGCACGGCGCAGCGCTTGACGCTGGGGGTCATGCGCGAGGCCAGCCGGCAGTCGAGGATGGTGCGCCAGACCCGTTCGGGCGGGGCGGGAATGTCGATGGACGCCCGCACCTCGCCGCGTCCGTCGGCCCCGGCCCGCACGTCGGCGGCGCCGTCCGCCGCGATCGCCGGGGGCGTCGCGGCCAGCCAGAGAAGGGCGAGGGCCAGGCCGTTCATGACCCCACGCTAGAGGGTTTCCACCCTGGCGGGAAAGCCGCTTTCGCCGCCTATCGCCTCAGCGCGGCCGCGCCGCCCGCGTGCCAGGCCCAGGCGTGCTCGATGATCTCGTCCAGCCCGTAGCGCGGGGTCCAGCCCAGCAGCGCGCGGGCCTTGCTGTTGTCGGCCACCAGGCTGGGGGCGTCGCCGTCGCGGCGGGGGGCCGGCTCCAGCGGGAACGGCCGGTTCGAGCGCCGCTCGATGGCGCCGACCAGTTCCTTGACCGTGGTGCCCGTGCCGGTGCCCAGGTTGAAGGCCGCGCTCTCCTTGCCGGCCAGCAGCCACTTCAGCGCCGCCACGTGGGCGTCGGCCAGGTCCAGCACGTGGATGTAGTCGCGCACGCAGGTGCCGTCGCGGGTGTCGTAGTCCTCGCCGAACAGCATGAACTTGTCGCGTTCGCCCCGCGCGGCGGCGATGGCCAGCGGGATGGCGTGGGTCTCCGGCTCGTGCTTCTCGCCGATGCGGCCTTCGGGGTCGGCGCCGGCGGCGTTGAAATAGCGCAGCGCCACCGAGCGGAAGCCCTTGTAGCGGTCCATGTCGCGCAGGATCTCCTCGACCATCAGCTTGCTGCGGCCATAGGGATTGAGCGGCGCCTGCGGGTGGGTCTCGTCCATCGGCACGCGCACCGGCGCGCCGTAGGTGGCGCAGGTCGACGAGAACACCAGCTTGTCGATCCCGGCGCGGCGGGCGGCCTCGATCAGGGTGATCGTGCCGCCGACATTGTTGCCGTAGAATGGACCGGGCTCGGCCACCGAGAAGCCGACCTCGATGAAGGCGGCGAAATGGATCACCGCGGCCGGCCTGTGCTTAGCCAGCACCTCGTCCAGGCGGGCGGCGTCGTTGATGTCGCCCACTTCCAGCGGGCCCCACTGGACGAAGCTTTCCCAGCCGTTGCTCAGGTTGTCGTAGACGACGGGCGTGAAGCCGGCCTCGGCCAGCCGCAGGCAGGTGTGCGAACCGATATAGCCCGCGCCGCCGGCCACCAGGATGGTTTCGCCCAAGATCGCGCTCCGTTCAGCGATGGGTTGAGGATCCCCCCGGCTCTTCTTGGCGGACGCCCCGGCCGGGTCAAGACGCGACGAGGCCTAGCGGGGACTTATGACGCCTTTGCGGTCGCCGTCGCCCATTCAGAAGGCTTCGGCGAGGATGCTTCCGTCGGGCATCAGGGCCGCGCGCTTGAGACCGCTGGAGGCGAACGGCATGGCGACATTGCCGTCACGGTCCACCGACACCAGGCCGCCGTGGCCGCCGAGATCGGCCACGCCCTGGATGGCGCCGGCCGCGGCCTCGTCCAGGCCCTGGCCGCCGAAGCGGATGCGGTGGGCGATCTGGGCGCCGACGGCGGTGCGGATGAAGTACTCGCCCTGGCCGGTGCACGACACCGCC
The DNA here is from genome assembly GCF_011043625.1 of Caulobacter sp. 602-2. Lineage (GTDB taxonomy): Bacteria > Pseudomonadota > Alphaproteobacteria > Caulobacterales > Caulobacteraceae > Caulobacter. The sequence continues at coordinate 5,180 of NZ_JAAKGT010000015.1, read as the reverse complement.
GCCCAGCCGTCGGCCCAGGCCCCCGCGCCGATGATGGGGCTGTCGCCCACCCGGCCCGGCAGCTTGCCGAACACGCCGGCGGTCGAGGTGGCGGCGGCCAGACGGCCATCCTGGTCCAGCGCGACGCAGCCGACGGTGCCGGTGGGAAGCCCGCCGGGCGGGGCGTTGTCCTCGAAGGCGCCGGCGCGGGTGTAGTAGCCCTCAGGATCGGAGATCGTCTCCAGTCCCTGGGCGCGGGCGAAGGCCATGGCGCCCTCGCCGGCCAGCATCACGTGCGGGGTCTGGTCCATCACCGCCCGGGCGGCGCGGATGGGGCTGGCGAAGCCCTGCAGCGCGGCCACCGAGCCGGCGCGGCTGGTGGCGCCGTCCATCAGGCTGGCGTCCAGCTCGTACTCGCCGTCGGCGTTGGGCGAGGCGCCCTTGCCGGCGATGTACAGGCCCGAGGCCTCCAGCGCCGCCACCGTCTCGACCACCACGTCCAGCGCCGCGGCGCCCGCCGCCAGGCGCTCGCGGCCGGCCTCGATCAGGCCGCGCATGTGGGCGATTTCGACCGAGTAGTCATGGCTGCGCTTGGCGCCGGCGCCGCCGTGCAGGGCGAGGGTAAAACGTTTGTTTGACATTTGGCTTTCTCGGTCGTCGCGCCTGCGCTAGCGTCGGCCTTCTAAACAAAGAGACTGGGAGAAGCGAGATGAAGGCGGTGCTCAGCAAGGCGGTCGGCGGTCCCGAGACCCTGGTGCTGGAGGACCTGCCCGATCCGGTTCCCGCGCCCGGCCAGGTGCTGATCGACGTCAAGGCCTGCGGGGTCAACTATCCCGACCTGCTGATCATCCAGGACATGTACCAGTTCAAGCCCACGCGCCCCTTCGCCCCCGGCGGCGAGGTCTCGGGCGTGGTGGCGGCCCTGGGCGAGGGCGTCACCAGCCTGTCGGTCGGCCAGCGGGTGCTGGCGTCCACCGGCTGGGGCGGCATGGCCGACAAGCTGGCCGTCGAGGCCGCCCGCTGCACGCCGATCCCCGACGCCATGCCCTTCGACGAGGCCTCGGCCTTCATCCTGACCTACGGCACCTCCTACTACGCCCTGAAGGACCGCGGCTTCCTCAAGCCGGGCCAGACCCTGCTGGTGCTCGGCGCGGCCGGCGGCGTGGGCCTGGCGGCGGTGGAACTGGGCAAGGCCATGGGCGCGCGGGTGATCGCGGCGGCCTCCAGCCAGGAGAAGGTGGATCTGGCCATCTCGCGCGGCGCCGACGCCGGCGTCGTCTATGCCCGTGGCCCCTTCGACAAGGACGGCCAGAAGGCCCTGGCCGACCAGCTGAAGGCCGCCTGCGGCCCCAATGGCTGGGACGTGGCCTATGACGCGGTCGGCGGCGACTATTCCGAAGCCACCATCCGCGCCGCCGGCTGGGGCGGGCGCATGCTGGTGATCGGCTTCCCGTCGGGCATCCCGAAGATCCCGCTGAACCTCACCCTGCTGAAGTCGTGCGACATCGTCGGCGTGTTCTGGGGCGCGGCGGTGGCTCGCGATCCGGCCGGCCACGCCGCCAACGTGCGCGAGTTGATGGACCTCTACGCCGCCGGCAAGATCAAGCCGTACGTCTCCGAGCGCTTTCCCCTGGAAAAGGCTGGCGACGCCATCGCCCACCTCGCCAGCCGCAAGGCCATGGGCAAGGTGGTGGTGACGACGGAGTAGGGGACGGCGCTTGCAAAGACCCTCTCCCATAGGGAGAGGGAGGGGCCCGCCGCGAAGCGGTGGGAGGGTGAGGGGTTACGAGGTCGGACGGCGCGCCGGCGCTCCGTCAAACGCCGTAACCCCTCACCCCGGCACTCTCCCTATGGGAGAGGGAGCTGAAGCAGGTCCCGCCCCCGCAGCAGGCGTACAGGCCGCGGCGTGGTTAAGTCTTCGCAAATCGCCTGCCTGTCGTCCCGTTCTGAAACAACAGTAAAATCATACGGTTAAACGGTCGGTAAGGACGTCCCTTAGCAAAGCGGTGAGATCAACTGGGCTATTGCTGCTCTTCGAATAGTCGGAGGCGGCGTTCAGATGTTCCTTCCTGCTCGCGACGCGTTTCCCGTGGAGGCGCGCCGCCCGTACCGCATGAACCGGCGTCCCGAGGAGCGCGTGAAGGTGCTCGGGGGCGAGATGGATCTCGTGCGCCCCGAGGAGGTCTTCCACTTCGTGGCGGGCCGGATCGCGGGCGGCAAGGGCGCGATCGTCGCCAACCACAACCTGCACAGCCTCTACCTGATCCAGAAGGACCCGCAGGTCGTCGAGTTCTTCAAGGCCGCCGAGCTGATCGAGGTCGACAGCGTGCCGCTGATCTTCTGGGCGCGCATCGTCGGCCGGGCCAGCCGCCGCTTCCATCGCTGCACCTACCTCGACTGGCGCAACGACTTCTGGGCGCGCGCGACCAAGGAGAACTGGAAGGTGTTCTTCGTCGGCGGCGCTCCGGGCGTGGCCGACAAGGCGCTGGAAAACATCCGTCGCGACTGGCCAGGCGCCCAGGTCGAGAGCCACCAGGGCTATTTCGACGTCACCGACGGTTCGCCCGAGAACGAGGCGGTGGTCGCCAAGATCAAGGCCTACAAGCCCGACATCCTGTTCGTGGGCATGGGCATGCCGCGCCAGGAGAAGTGGCTGCTGGAGAACCACAAGAAGCTCGACCCCTGCGTCGGCTTCACGGTCGGCGGCGCCTTCGACTACGAGGCCGGCGTGCAGCTGGCCGCCCCGCGCTGGATGGGGCAGGTGGGCATGGAATGGCTGTTCCGGCTGATGGCCGATCCCGAGCGGCTGTTCACCCGCTACTGCGTCGAACCGTGGCATCTGTTCGGTCCGGCGATGGTCGACGCCCGCAACGCTCTTGCGCGGCAGCTGAAGCCGGGCAAAAAGAAGAACGCCGTTCCGCCGGAGGCCGCCTATCGGCGCGCCACCGATCTCGCGCTCAAGCCTTAACCGGACCGTGGGGGACCAATGGGTTTGAAGATCGACAAGAAGCCGCGTCGACGGGCCGCCGAGCAGCCCAACGCCTGGCAGCGCGTCTGCGCCGTCTTCGGCCTGGCCGGCCTGGTGCTGGCCTGGGCGGTGATGCTGGTCCCGTGCGCCCTCTGGCTGCTGTTCAGCCTGATCGCCCGGCGTCCCGCGCAGGGCCGCCAGCTGTTCGGCCGCGCCGCCGGCTGACTGACGCCACGTAAGGCTGGCCGCTGGCGGCCGCCCGTCCCATGATCCTCCCGCGCCAAGCGGCCCGCTTCCAGAGGCCGTGCGCCAAAAGGGAGGATGCCGCATGGGCGGACGTCTGGACGGCAAGGTCGCCGTCGTCACCGGGGCCTGCTCGGGCATAGGCCTGGGAACCGTCGAACTGTTCGCAGCCCAGGGCGCGAAGGTGATCGCCGCCGACCTGCAGGCCGAAAAGGGCGCGATCCTGGAGCAGCGCTTCCCGGACGCCGTGCGCTTCTCTCGCTGCGACGTCACCGTCGAGGACGACATCGCCGCCGCCATCGGCCTGGCGACCAAGGCCTTCGGCGGCCTCGACATCCTGTTCAACAACGCCGGCCACGGCGGCGCGCCCAACGGCGTGGCCGACATGACCGGCGCGGCCTGGGACGCCACCTTCGCGGTGCTGCTGCGCGGGCCGGTGCTGGGCATGAAGCACGCCCTGCCGGCCATGCTGGCGCGCGGCGGCGGCTCGATCATCAACACCGCCTCGATCGCCGGCCTGCAGGCGGGCTTCGGGCCGCTGGCCTATTCCTCGGCCAAGGCGGCGGTGATCCACATGACCCGCTGCGCGGCGGCCGAGCTGTCGCCGCTGGGCGTGCGGGTCAACGCCATCTGTCCGGGCCTGATCGCCACCTCGATCTTCGGGGCCTCGATCGGCCTGCCGCGCGAGGTCGCCGACCAGATGGCCGCGCGCGTGGCCGAGGTCGGCCCCAAGATCCAGCCGATCGCCAAGGCCGGCCTGCCCGACGACATCGCCGCCGCCGCCCTCTATCTGGCCAGTGACGACAGCGCCTTCGTCAGCGGAACCCACATCGTCGTCGACGGCGGCATCACCATCGGCCCGCGCAGCAGCTGGGACGTGCGCACGCCCTCGCCGATCCTGGCGGCCATGGGCGTCTCGCCCGAACAGGCGCAGGCCATGCGCGCGGCGATGATCGCCGGCCAGGCCGCGGAGTAGACTCTAGCCGTAGAAGTCGGCGTACCAGGCCGCGAAGCGCTTCAGGCCCTCGGCGACGCCGACCGCGGGCCTGTAGCCGGTCAGGGCGTGCAGCTTGGAGACGTCGGCGTAGGTGGCCGGCACGTCGCCCGGCTGCATCGGCAGGAAGACCTTCTCGGCCTGCCGGCCGATGGCGCTCTCCAGGGCGGCGATCATGTCCATCAGGCCGACGGGATTGCTGTCGCCGATGTTGTAGACCTCGTGCCCGCCGCGCGGGGGCGGGTTGTCGAGCACGCCGATAATGCCGTCGACGATGTCGTCGATATAGGTGAAGTCGCGGGCCATCCTGCCCTCGCCATAGACCTCGATCGGCTCGCCGCGCAGGATCTTCTGGGTGAAGCTGAAATAGGCCATGTCGGGCCGGCCCCAGGGGCCGTAGACCGTGAAGAAGCGCAGGCCCGCCTGCGGGAAGCCGTACAGGCTGGCGTAGCTCTGGCTCAGCAGCTCGCAAGAGCGCTTGGTGGCCGCGTACAGCGACACCGGGGCCTCGGCCGGATCGGTTTCCTTGAAGCCCTCGCCGGCCAGGGGCCGGTCGCCATAGACGCTGCTGGACGAGGCGTAGACCAGGGCCTCGACCCCGCCGTGGCGGCAGGCCTCCAGCACCGACAGGTGCCCGGCCAGGTTCGAGCGCTCGTAGGCGAAGGGATTGTCGATCGAGTAGCGAACCCCGGCCTGGGCGGCCAGGTGGACGATCCGCTTCACGCCCGACGACCTGACCAGCGCCAGCAGGGCCTCGTGCTCGGCGATGTCCATGCGGATCATCGTAAAGCCCGGGCGGCCTTCCAGGCGTGCGGCGCGGGCGGCCTTCAGGGCCGGGTCGTAATAGGCGTTGAAGACGTCGACGCCGATCACCGTCTCGCCGCGATCGAGCAGCCGCTCGACCACGTGCATGCCGATGAAGCCGGCCGCGCCGGTGACGAGGATCGGCCCGTCGGTCATGCCCCGCGCCCCACCGAGGCGTAGGTGAAGCCGTGA
>NZ_JAAKGT010000014.1 GCF_011043625.1 Caulobacter sp. 602-2 | reverse complement strand
TGCGATCGCCTCCCCCACAGGGGGAGGTTCTATGACTTCTCCCCCTCCGATAACATTGATCTTGCTTGTCGCTTCGTGGTTGTGTTGCCCCTCGATGCTTCGGGGGAGGGGACCATGAAGACGATCCACTGGGCCGGCCGCGGGATGGCCGCGCTCTGCCTGGCCGCCGCGCTGGGGCTCGGGACCGCGCAGGCCCAGATCGCGGCCCCGGCTCCGCCGCTGCAGGACGGCGTGGTGACCTTCTCGCCGCCGGCGACGCCCGTCCCGCAGCCGGCGCCCGACGCCGGCGGCCTGACCGGCGAGGCCCAGGATCGCGCCGAGGCGGCCGACCTCTCGGAGCTCGAATACGAGACCATCTTCCGCATCCTGTTCGGCGTGCTGGCCATCGCCGTGGTGCTGGAGTCGGCGCTGGCGGTGCTGTTCGGCTGGCGGGTGTTCCAGAACCATTTCAGCAGTCGGGGCCTGCGCACGCCGGTGGCCGTGATCGTCGGCTGGCTGGTGGCCCACGGCCTGAAGTTCGACGTCGTCGCCTCGCTGTACCAGGCCCTCTACGGCGGGCAGGGCGAGGTCTCGCCGCTCGGCGGGCTGGGCGTCTTCATCACCGGCCTCGTTCTGGCGGGCGGCAGCGCCGGGGTGAACAACATCCTTCGCGCCCTGGGCTTCAGGCGGATCGGTCCGGCCGAGGGCGCGACGCCGCGCCCGGCCGCCACCGAGGCCTGGTTCAGCGTCACCCTGCAGCGCAAGGACGCCGTCGGTCCGGTGCAGGTGCTGCTGGTGGGCGATACGGGGCCGGCCGTGCTGGTGGGCATGATCACCGGCAAGACTCCGCCGCCGCCGTGGGCGGCCGACTTCGTCTCCAACGACGTGCGGTTCCCGCCGGTGGCCGGCCATGTGCTGAGCCCGGGAGCGACCTACACCCTGCGCCTGGCCGGCGCCGACAAGGCCGGCGCCCCGATCCAGAAGGACTGGGGGCCGTTCACGCCGGGCGCCGGCGCGATCATCGACGTCGCCCTGACCCTCTAGCCGCCGGTCAGACCCGCAGGCGCGCCTCGGCCAGGTCGAGCTCGCGGGTCAGCCTGGCCTGGATCGCGCCGTCCACGGCCCGCTGGCGCAGCAGTCCGTGCAGGGCCTGGCGCTCGGCCTGCACGGCCGCCAGGCGGACTTCCTTTTCGAAGGCGCGGCCGCGACGGGCGGCGATGGCCACCTCGCCGGTCTGGGTCAGGCCGTCCAGGCGGTCGCGATAGACGTCGACGATCCGGGCCGAGGCGGTCTGGAAGTCGGCGTCGGCGGCGTGCGGCGAGGACGCCTGCAGCCGCTCGATGGCGTGGACGGCGGCGATGGCCAGGGTGGCGCGCGCCTGTTCGGCCGCCTCCAGCCCCGCCGTCTCGGGCGGCAGCTGCAGGTTCTTCATCAGCAGCGGCAGGGCGATGCTGGAGATCAGCAGCGACAGCACGATCACGCCCGCCGCCAGGAAGATGGCCAGGTCCCGGGCCGGGAATTCCTCGCCCGCCGCGGTGACCAGCGGCAGGGTCAGCACGCCGGCCAGGGTGATGGCCCCGCGCGCGCCGGCGCAGGCCGTGGCGGTGATGATCTTCCAGTCCGGGCTGGCGCGGTCCTCGCCCCGTCGGCGGGCGCGCAGCAGGGTCAGCTTCAGCGAGCCCCACACCCAGGCGAAGCGCAGCACGCCCAGGCTCAGGGTGATGGCCACGACATAGATCGCCAGCCACCAGGGCTCGTGGTGGCCGGTCGTGCGGACGGTCTCGACCGCTCCGGCCAAGATCGACGGCAACTGCTCGCCCAGCAGCACGAAGATCACGCCGTTGGCGGTGAACTGCAGGGTGTCCCACACCATGTTGCGGCGCACCCGCGTGGCGGCCACGGTCTGGCGGGCGACCTCGGAGAAGCTCATGGCCACGCCGGCGGCGACGGCCGCCAGGATGCCCGAAGCGTGCACCTTTTCGGCCAGCAGGTAGGCGGCGAACGGGATCAGCAGGCTGACCAGGGTCTGGGGACCGGCGTCCTCGGCCCCGGCGCGGGTCAGCCAGGCGTTGAGGGTGGTGACGACCAGGGTGGTGACCACGCCGATGGCGACGCCGGCCAGGGCGACCCAGGCGAAGTTCAGCACGGCCTCGTGCAGGACAAAGCTGCCGGTCAGGGCCGCGGCGATGGCGAAGCGCAGGCAGACCAGGCCCGAGGCGTCGTTCAGCAGCGACTCGCCCTCGAGAATGTGCATCAGCCGCTTGGGGATCGGCACGCGCTGGGCGATGGCCGAGACGGCGATCGGGTCGGTGGGCGAGATCACCGCAGCCAGGGCGAAGGCCACGGCCAGCGGCATGGCCGGGATCATCCAGTGGATCAGCAGGCCGACGCCGACCACGGTCAGCACCACCAGCCCCAGCGCCAGCTCCAGGATGATCGGCAAGTCCTTGAAGAACTCGTCCTTGGGAATGCGCCAGCCGTCGAGGAACAGCAGCGGCGGCAGGAACAGCAGGAAGAAGAGGTGCGGGTCGAGCGAGACCGGCGTCTTGGTGACCATCGCGATCAGCGCGCCCAGGCCGATCTGCACCAGGGGGGCGGGCACGGCCAGGGGGAGGAACCGGGCGGCCGCGCCGCTCAGGACGACGGCGGCCAGAAGGGCCAGGACGATCTCGACAGTCTGCACGCTCACCTCACGACCATTGAAGTGGCGGTTACCGTAGGGTGATGCGTCCAGGGATGCGACCCATAAAGGCCCCCGCCGCCGATTGCGCGACGGGGGCCAGGATGGACGTCAGGCGTCGACCGCCTCGCGCGCCGAGGTCGACGCGCCCAGGCCGGCGTTGATCGCCGCGGCGTAGTCGGCCGGCGTCGGCCCGCCGGAGGGCTCGGTCGAGAAGATGCCGCCGCTGTTCCACAGGAAGCCGCCGGTGATCCCCGAGCCGGCCAGCTGCGAGAACGCCTGCTGGATGGACGAGGGCCCTTCGCCGTCGGCGCCTTCGACCGCATAGCCGGGCACGATGAAGGCGTAGGGGTCGCTCACGCCCGTGTTGGCCGTCTGCTGCACGGCCTGGGCCCACTGGAGGGGGTCGTTGTTGGCGCCGCCGGCGTAGCACTGCAGGTTCATCCACTTGACGATCTGCTGGCTGTTGTTCTGGGCGTAGACGTCGGCCAGGCAGCCGGTCCAGAAGCTGGACTGCATGTAGGGGCAGTAGGTGGCGTAGAGGCCCAGGGAGCCGACGTCGAGCGTCAGGGTGACGATCATCTTCTGGGGGTCGTCGCCATAGACGCCCTCGTAGTCGAAATCGACGCCGGTGATCCCGAAGGTCGACTGCAGGACGGCCAGGTTGGCCTTCACCTGCTCGCGCGCGCCCAGCCAGGCGGTGAAGTCGCTGGTGGTGCCCCAGGCGCCGACCGAGACCAGCAGGTCGCGCACGCTGCCGCCGCTCGTCAGCTGCTTGACCAGGGCCGGATAGTCCGGATTGACGCCGCTGGAGCCGTCGGTGGCGTACTGGATCTGGCCCTTGCTGACGAACAGCGTGTTGTTCAGGTAGAGGTCGCCGCCGTCGTGGATGTGGATCGACCACAGGATCACGGTGGTGATGCCCTGGTTCAGCTGCTGGGCCTGCGTGGCGTAGGGCACGGGCGGCGTGGGATAGCCGTCCTGGAACAGGCCGTTGCCGTAGATCGCGATGGGATAGGCCGACATGACGTTTGCCTCCGGCTCGGAAATGAGCGGGCGCACGCTACGGCCGATAACAACTTCAGGGTGTGATTTTCCGCACTCTCGCAAAAAGTTTACAAGGCCAGGCTTGTCAGAAGGTCAGGCAGATTTTTTTGCGTTCAGATAGATATTTTCCTGTGCTTCGAGAGCAGACATGGTGGCAAGTGCTGTTGATTTTGTAATGCAGCTTCGCCCGAAGCGCTTCTTCGTCACCAAATCTATAAGATAGAAATCCCAGTTTTCATAATCATCGTGCTGTAGGCCGCTCTCCAGCAGCCAAATGCCGATGCCTGCAGTAGGGCGTGACAGGCGTTCATTTTTGAACGTCCAAGGAACATAAGCTTCGAATTTCCCCTTACGCTTAATCGCCCAGGCCGGTTCGAGCTTGATCGTGAGTTCTCCCTTTGGAGCGGACACGGATCCCGATGGCGGAGGTAAGGCTTCGCCAGGGTTTTGGATCTTCCAGTCGTATGCAGCTTTCAGAGCTTGCTGATTGTTCAGGCGCTGGTGGTCGACAGTCATATTGGCCATCACGCCGACAGCCTGATCGTAGGGCTCGCCGTCGAGGAACATCTTTTTGGCAGCCGACTTAAGCGCCCAGTAATAATCTGCGCCACCGGGGCGATCTACATATTTTAGTATCTTGCTTGTCTTGGTTGCCGAATCCGCGGCGTCGTTAGCCAAGAAGGTGGTTAGGTTCATGCGTGGCATGATTTAGTGCCTCTGCCTGAATTCCATTTGACCGTTCAGGTGTGAGGTGATTCCGTGATCGTTGGTATATTGTAATAAAGAGTTTTTGAGAAATGAGAATTTCATTTCTCGGCGACCTTCGATGTTTATCTACCCTAAAGGTCGAACCGCACGCCCTGGGCCAGGGGCAGGGCGCCCGAATAGTTCACGGTCGCGGTCTGGCGGCGCATGTACTGCTTCCAGGCGTCCGAGCCGCTCTCGCGGCCGCCGCCGGTTTCCTTCTCGCCGCCGAACGCTCCGCCGATCTCGGCGCCGGACGGGCCGATGTTGACGTTGGCGATGCCGCAGTCGCTGCCCCAGGGGCCCATGAACGCCTCGGCCTCGCGCACGTCGTTGGTCATCACGCAGGACGACAGGCCCTGGGGGACGTCGTTCTGCATCGCCACCGCGTCCTCGAACTCGGCATAGGGGACGACGTAGAGCAGGGGCGCGAAGGTCTCGCGGGCCATGCCGGCGGTCGGCGCTGAAAGGCGGGCCAGGGCCGGGCGGACGTAGAACGCCTCGGGGGCCTCGGCCTCGCGCAGCCGCTCGCCGCCGACGACCTGCGCGCCGTCGCCCCGGGCCTGGTCGAGGGCGTGGACGAAGGCCTCGTACGAGGCCTTGTCGACCAGCGGGCCCAGCAGCACGCCGTCCTGGCGCGGATCGCCGGCCGGCAGACGCGCGAAGGCCGCCGCGACCGCGTCGCCGACCTTGTCGACCAGGCTCTCATGCACGATCAGCCGGCGCAGGGACGTGCAGCGCTGGCCGGCGGTGCCGGCGGCCGAGAACACGATGGCGCGCAGGGCCAGCGACAGGTCGGCGGTGGGCGTGACGATCATGGCGTTGTTGCCGCCCAGCTCCAGGATCGAGCGGCCGAAGCGTTCGGCCACGACCGGGGCCAGGGCCTTGCCCATGCGGGTCGAGCCGGTGGCGCTGACCAGAGGGATGCGCGGATCGCGGGCCAGCCGCTCGCCGGCGTCGCGGCCGCCCAGCACCACCGAGGACAGGCCGGCCGGGGCCTCGTCGCCGAACCGGGCGATGGCGCGGTCCAGCAGGGCTTGGGTCGCCAGGGCCGTCAGCGGCGTCTTCTCCGACGGTTTCCAGATCACCGGATCGCCGCAGGTCAGCGCCAGGCACGCGTTCCACGCCCACACCGCCACCGGGAAGTTGAAGGCGCTGATCACCGCGACCGGCCCCAGTGGATGCCAGGTCTCGCGCATGGCGTGGCCGGGGCGCTCGGAGGCGATGGTCAGGCCGTGCAGTTGGCGCGACAGGCCGACGGCGAAGTCGCAGATGTCGATCATCTCCTGGACCTCGCCGGCGCCTTCGGAGGCGATCTTGCCGGCTTCCAGCGTCACAAGGGCGGCCAGGTCGGCCTTGGCCGCCCGCAGCTCCTCGCCCAGCAGGCGGACCAGTTCGCCCCGGCGCGGCGCCGGAACGCAGCGCCAGGCGCGGAAGGCGCGGGCGGCCCCCGCGACCTTGGCTTCGATGGCCTTGGCGTCGTCGAAGGCGACGTGGGCCAGCACAGAACCGTCGATGGGCGTGCGCACGGCGGTTCCGCCGTCGGCGGACAGGCCGCTCACGCCCAGGCGGGCCAGGATCTCGCGGGCGTGGTCGGCGGGAGAGGGCAGGGGCTTGGACATGCCGCCATGGACGCGCCCCGGACGGCCGGGGTCAAGAGCCGCCGGGCGCCCGCTCGGGTTGACGCCGCGACGGGGCGCCTTCAAATGACTCGCCCGCGGAGGGGCGGGGGAGGCATCGACTCGCGAGATGGACGACCAGGTCGCCTTGCATCAGGGATTGCTGCCGCGGATCGAGGCCTTGAGGGCGCGCGTCGATCGCCGCCTGGCCGAGCTGGCCCCGGCGCCGGGAACCGCGCCCGACCGCCTGGTCGAAGCCGTCCGCTATTCGCTGCTGGCCCCGGGCAAGCGCTTCCGTCCGATGCTGACCCTGCTGGCCGCCGAGGCGTTCGGCGCCGACGAGGGCGCGGCGCTCGATGCGGCCTGCGCCTTCGAGATGATCCACGCCGCCTCGCTGATCCTCGACGACCTGCCGGCCATGGACGATGCAGGCCTGCGTCGCGGCTTGCCGACCATCCATCGCGCCTTCGACGAGGCCACCGCCATTCTCGCGGGCGTGGGCCTGCTGAACCAGGCCTACGCCGTCATCGCCGCCGACAAGGGGCTGTCGGGCGACCTGCGCGCCGAGGTCTGCGCTCGCGCCGCCGACGCCGTGGGCTTCATGGGTCTGGTCGCCGGCCAGGCCCGCGACCTGCTCGACCGCGACCAGCTGCGCGACATGGCCGCCATCGACCGGCTGAACCACGAGAAGACCGGCGTCCTGATCATCGCCGCCGCCCAGGTCGGCGCCCTGATCGGCGGGGCCGACGCGGCCGCCGTCGAGCAGGTGGGCGAGTTCGCTCGCCGGGTGGGCCTGGCCTTCCAGATCCGCGACGACATCATCGACGCCGAGGGCTCGGTCGAGGCGGCCGGCAAGGATGTCGGCCAGGACGCGTCGATGACCACGGCCGTCTCGCGCCTGGGCCTGTCGGGCGCCCGCGCGGCCGTGGAGGCGCATCTCGCCGCGGCGGAGGCGGCCCTGGCCGCGGCCGGGGGCGGCGGGCTGCTGGGCGCCTATGCCGGACGGCTGTTCGCCGCGCGCAAGGCGGCGGCGTGAATCCAGAGCCTATTCTGAAGGCTGAAGGCGTTGTGCGGTCCTATGGCGAGCGGCGCGTCCTCAAGGGCGTGGACCTGTCGCTGCGGCCGGGCGAGATCTACGCCCTCTTGGGACACAACGGGGCGGGCAAGACCACCTTGGTGCGGGCCATCTGCGGCCGTCTGCGGCCCGACGCCGGCAGCGTGCTGCTGAACGGCGCCGATCCGGCCCGCGTGCCCGCCGCCCGCGCCGGCCTTGGCCTCGTCCCGCAGGAGATCGCCCTCTACGCCAACCTGTCGGTCCGCGAGAACATCGAGACCTTCGCCACGCTGGCTGGCGTGCCGCGCGCGCAGATCCCCGCCGCCGTGCGTCGGGCGATGGAGCTGACCCGCACGCTCGATCGCGCAGGCGCGCCGGTGCGCACGCTGTCGGGCGGCTTCCAGCGCCGGGCCAACATCGCCGCCGCCATCGTCCACGAGCCGACCCTGCTGATCCTCGACGAGCCGACCGTGGGGGTCGACATCGACGCCCGCGAAGCCGTCGACACGGTGATCCGCGACCTGCGGGGCCTGGGCGTGGCGGTGCTGATCGTCACCCACGACCTCGACCAGGCCGGGGCCCTGGCCGACCGCGTCGGCTTCCTGCGCGACGGCGCCATGGTGCTGGAGGGCGATCCCCGGGCCCTGGTGGCCGAAGCCTTCGGCGACCAGATGGAGATCCTCGTCCATCTCGCCGAAGGGCTCGACATGGCCGGCGAGATCCATCTGGCGGCCGAGGGGCTTGAGCCCACGCGGCGTCCCGGCGTCTGGACGCGGCTGGACAGCGGCGGCTACGGCGCGGCGGGGCGGCTGGACGCGCGCCTGCGCCAGCTGGGCCTGGCCCCGCGCGAGATCCGCGTGCGCCAGCCGTCGCTGGCCAACCTGTTCAGCCTCGTCGCCGAGCGGAAGGCCGCATGAGGGCGCGACTGGCCATGTCGCTGGCGATGATGCGGGTCATGGCGCTGGAGCTGTGGCGCGACCGCGCGGCCCTGGTCATGACCTTCCTGCTGCCGCCGCTGGTGTTCCTGATCTTCTCGTCGGTGTTCGCCGGAACCTCGGGCGACAACCTGCAGCCCAAGCTGGCGGTCGCGGACCTGGCCCGCACCGACGCCTCGCGCCGGGTCGCCGCCGCCCTGCTGAAGAGCCCGGACCTGCGCGCCGAGACCGCGCCCGACGCCGCGACGGTGCGCGTGCGGGTCAAGTCCGGCCAGGTCGACGCGGGCCTGGTGATCCGCGCCGATCCCGCCGCGCCTGGCAAGCCGTTCCTGATCGTCGCCGACCCGTCGCGGGCCGTGGCCGCGCCGCTGGCCCAGGCCCGCACCCAACAGGCCCTGGCCGTCGCCGCGCCCGATGCGGCCCTGCGCCGTTCGATCGACTCCGTCGCGCCGGCCCTGGGTGAGCTGACCCCCGTGCAGTCGGCCCGCGTCGAGGCGGCCGCGGAGCAGCTTCGCGCCAAGCCCCAGGCCGTGAAGGACGACCTGTTCGACCGCCAGGAGATCACCGGCGCCCGCAAGGGCGGGGCGGTGATCGCCTATTACGCCGGCGCGGTGATGATCCTGTTTGCTTTGTTCTCGGCCATGCAGGGGGCGCTGTCGCTGATGGAGGAGCGCCGCGCCGGCGTCGCCGACCGCCTGCTGGCGGGCGTGGCCGGCATGGGGCCGGTGGTCACCGGCAAGTTCCTGTTCCTGACCGCCCAGGCCATCGTCCAGGCGGTGATGATCTTCGTGGTCGCGCAGGGTGTCTACGGCGTCGAGGCGCTGCAGCATTTCGGGCTGTGGCTGCCTACCACCCTGGCGGCCGGCGTCTGCTCGGCGGGCCTGGCGCTGGGCCTCGTCAGCCTGTGCCGCACGCGCGACCAGGCCCAGATGCTGTCGACCTTCGTGATCCTGGTGCTGGCGGCCGTGGGCGGCAGCATGGCGCCGCGCTTCCTGATGCCGGCCTGGCTGCAGAATCTCGGCTGGTTCACGCCCCACGCCTGGGTGATCGACGCCTATCAGGCCGTGCTGTGGCGCGACGCGGGGATCGCGGCGGTGTATAAGGCTTGGCTGGTGCTGGCCGCCATCGGTGCGGCGGGCCTCATCGTGGCCCAGGTTCTGTCGCGCGATCCGCAGCGATAGGGCGCGGCGCTTGCGCTAGGACTTTGCGCTAGAACAAGGACGGGAGCCCAAGACCCGACGCAGTCAGGTCGAAGGCTCTGGAGTTAGAGAAGCGATGGTCACCTTCGGTCTCAAGGTCGCCCTGTTCCTGGCGGCCTTCGCCTTCATGGAAGGCTTCGCCTGGTTCACCCACAAGTACGTCATGCACGGCTTCGGGTGGGTCTGGCACCGCTCGCACCACGAGCCGCGCCACGGCGCCTTCGAGCTGAACGACCTGTTCGCGGTGGTGTTCGCCGCCCCGGCCATCGTCGCCATCTATTTCGGGACCAACGGCCTGCCGTGGCTGCTGCCGGTGGGCCTGGGGATCACCGCCTACGGGGCGGTCTACTTCATCTTCCACGACGGCATGGTGCATCAGCGCTTCAAGGTTCCGCTGGGCAAGTCGGCCTACTGGAAGCGCCTGATCCAGGCCCACCGCATCCATCACGCCGTGCACACCAAGGAGGGCGCGGTGTCGTTCGGCTTCCTGCTCGCCCGGCCGGTGCGCGAGCTGAAGGCCAAGCTGCGCGCGCGGGGCGTCCAGGCCTGATGCCGCCGCTGCTTGTCGAGGTTCTCTGGAAGGGCCTGCTGGGCGGCGTCGTCACCGCCCTGATCGTGCTGGCCTCGAAGAAGGGCAACGTGCTGCCCGGCATCCTGCCGCTGGCGCCGACCTTCGCGATCATCGCCCTGCTGGCCGTCGGCTCCAAGGGCGAGGCGGGCGGCTTTCGCACCGCGTGCCTGGCCGGCGCCAAGACCATTCCGGCCTATCTCGTCTTCCTGGGCGTGTCGTGGCTGCTGGTCGATCGCGTCGACTATCGCCTGGCCATTCTCGGCGGGCTGGCCGCCTGGCTGGTCGCGGCCCTGGCGATCTTCCTGGCGCCGAAGCTGCTGTGAGCTGAGCGGAGAGAGACTGCTCGATCTAGTCTAAAAACAGTCGTCATCCCGGAAAGCCCGAAGGGCTTGTCCGGGACCCAGGGGGACTAGGCGCGGCGCTTGGGTTCACTACCCCGGCGTTGGCCTGTGCCGTGCGCCTGCCCCTGGGTCCCGGCTCTTCGCTTCGCTACGGCCGGGATGACGAACTGTGAGTATACGGGAGCGGCGCAGCCGCTCCCGTCCGGCTAGATCACTCCGCGCCGCCGGCCTTGCGGTAGTCGAGCGGCGGTTTGCGGTCGCCGACCATGGCCTTGTACTGGAAGCCGTCGCCGCGGCGGGCGTTCAGCTCGGTCTTGGCGTCGGCGATCAGCTTGGGGTTCATGAACAGCTCGGCGCCGGTGATCGACAGGGTCTTGGCCGCCACGGCCGCGCCCTTGAGGCCGATCGACGAACCCGCCGCCGCCACGTTCTGCCAGCTGTGGCCGGCCGAGCCGGGGACGAAGGTCGCCGTCGACAGGCCCACGGTCGGCGTCACCCACGAGATGTCCGACACGTCGGTCGAGCCGCCGACGCCGCCCTTGGTGTCGGCCGGGGCGTAGGTCTGGATCTTGCCCACCGAGGCCAGGTCGCCGCCGCCGCCGTTGAGGCTCTTGGCCAGAGTCTTGGCGAACTCGGTCTCTTCCGGCGTCCAGGTGATGCCGCCCACGCTGGTCAGGCTGTCGTGCATCACCTTGCCCAGCACGTCGTTGGGCAGCAGGTTGTAGACGCCGCCGGTCTGCTCGAACTCGACCGTCGTCTCGGTGGCCATGGCCGCGCCGTCGGCGGCCTTCTTGATGCGGTCCATGACGCTGACCACGATCTTCGGGTCAGAGTTGCGGACGTAGTAGTAGACCTCGGCGAAGTCCGGCACGACGTTCGGCGCCTTGCCGCCATTGGTGATCACGTAGTGGATGCGGGTGCCGTCGGGGATGTGCTCGCGCATGAAGTTGGCGGCGGTGTCCAGCACCTCCACGCCGTCCAGCGCCGAGCGGCCGGCCCACGGCGCGCCCGAGGCGTGCGACGACTTCCCGCGGAAGCGGAACTTGCCGCTGATGTTGGCCATCGAGGTGCCCTGGCGGGCCGAGTTCTCGTTGCCCGGGTGCCAGTGCAGCGTCACGTCGACGTCGTTGAACAGGCCTTCGCGCACCATGTAGACCTTGCCCGAGCCGCCTTCTTCGGCCGGGGTGCCGTAGACGCGGATCTCGCCCTGCACCTTGTTCTGGATCATCCACTCCTTGAGGGCGACCGCGCCGGCCACCGAGGCCGCGCCGAACAGGTTATGGCCGCAGCCGTGGCCGTTGTCGGTCTCGGGACGCGGGGTTTTGGTCGGGGCGGCGGCCTGCGACAGGCCCGGCAGGGCGTCGAACTCGGCCAGGATGGCGATCACCGGGCCCTTGCCCTGCTTGAAGCTGGCGACGAAGGCGGTCGGCTCGTCGGCCACGCCCGCGTTCACCGTAAAGCCGGCGGTCTTCAGCTGCTCCTGCAGCACGTTCGAGCTCTTGGTCTCAAGATAGCCCAGCTCGGCGAAGTCCCAGATCTTCAGGGCTGCTTCGTTCATCTGCGGGGTGTAGGCGTCGACGTTCGCCTTCAGCTGGGTCTTCTGCGCGGCGTTCAGCGGCGCGGCGATGGCGCTGCTGGCCATCAGCATGGAAACGCCAACCAGCCCGGCGGCGGCGGTCTTGAGGATCGAAGTCACGAAAAGCCTCCCTGCGAACGGCGCGAACGGCGCCGCTGTCAGTAGTCATGACGCAGGCCGGAGGCGGTTCCTCAACCGGGGAGGGGAGAAAGTGGGTGCGCGCCCGCCCAACTTCCCGTCACTCCCGCCCGGGAACCGGAGGCCTCGACCGCTCCCGATGCAATCTCAGTGGGCGGACGCCCTCAGTGCACGCAAGGGGTGGCTTCCGGGCATTGGCCGGCGTAGCGTCGCCACAGGTCGGGAGGGGACATGTCGGGTCACTGGATAGGCGGATTGGCGGCCGCGATGGTCGCATTGACGGTCGCAGCGCCTGCGGCGTCCAGCGAGGCCCTGGCTTCCACCGGGGCGACCGCGATCGTTGGCAAATTCAAACGAAGCGGCGCCGGCCTGGCCTGTGTGTTCACGCTCAAGGACGGCGTGACCATGGACGACATGGACGCCCTCAGCGCGGACGGCCCCTGCATGCGCACAGGCCCCGTCGTTCTGGGACTGCCTCGGAAAGAGGCCGAAGCACATCTCGGTCGCCCGCTGACCACGATCGAGGACCGCGGGGACGCCGTATTTATCTATCCGCTGGCATGGAGCGGCGCCCCCGAGGCAAGCGACCTGCTCGCCTACGCGGCGGTGGCTTACGACACGAAAGACCAAGTAAGGCTTCTCCAGCTGTCGGGCGAAAAGGCGCCGCCGGTGGGTGACTGGGCGTTTTCCGCCGTTCGCCTGGGCGACCCGGACACCGCGGTTCTCGCCTCTCTTGGAGAGCCGTTCTCGCGCTCGCCTGTGGCGGACAACGGGGCTGAACTTTGGTCCTACAGCCCGTGGGCGTTCAGCTTCGAGATCAAGAACGGGAAGGTGACCTCGATCCGGCTGTCAGCCTCTTGAGGGCTCGCCCTTACGGCGCGACCAGGACGATCTCGCCGGCCTGGCCCGTCTTCACCTTGGCCGCGCCATAGGCGCTGAGCGCGTCGACGAAGCCCGCGACATCGCCGGTCTTGAAGCGGCCGCTCATCGGCGTGGCGGCGACGCGCGGCGAGTCGATGCGGATCTTGCGCACCGAATAGCGGTTCAGTTCGCCGACGATGTCGGCCAGCGGCTGGTTGTCGAAGGTGACGCTGCCGTCGCGCCAGCTGGTCAGGGCGGCCACGTCGGCGGCGGCCACGGCCCAGGTCGAGCCCGCCTGCTGCTCCAGGCGCGAGCCCGGCAGCAGGTCGACGCTGTTGTGGGCGGCCGGATCGGCGACGCGGATCTTGCCTTCCAGCAGGCTGACCGACCACTTGCCCGGATCGATGCGGACGTTGAAGGCCGTGCCCAGGGCCGTGACCGTGCGGCCGTCGGCGGTGACCACGAAGGGCCGGTGCGGGTTCTTGGCGACCTGGAAGAAGGCCTCGCCGCGATCCAGGGTCAGGGCGCGGCGCGCGCCCATCTCGGTGACGCGCAGCACCGAGTCGGTCGACAGGGTGGCGATCGAGCCGTCGGCCAGGGTGATGATCTTCTGCTCGCCCACGCCGGTGCGATAGACGACCTGGGCCGTCTGGGCGGGGGCGACGGCCGGCGCATGGTCCGACGGCGCGGTGGCCAGCCACAGGGCCGTGCCGAAGCCGCCGGCCGTGACCAGGGCGGCGACGGCCGCGGCCCAGCGCATCTGCGGACGGGCGCGGCGCTTCTGGTCGGCGGCCAGGTCGGCCTTCAGGCGGGCGCGGGCGGCGAGAATCTCGGGTTCGTCCGACAGGGCGCCCAGGCGAGCCCAGGCGTCCGACGCCGAGGCGTAGGCGTCCTTGTTGGCCGGATCGGCCTTCAGCCAGGAATCGAAGTCACGCCGCAGTCCCAGGTCGTTCGGCCGATGCTGCAGGCGCGCGACCCATTCCGCGGCGTCCGGTTCACCGGAAGAAGCCAGGTTTGGGACGGTGTGGCGCATCGTGTTCCTGCAGGCGGCTCGTCAGGTGCTTGAGAGCCTTGGCGACGTGTTTTTCGACCGCGCTGACGGAGAGTCCCAGTTGAGCGGCCGCCGCCTTGTAACTCATGCCTTCAAATCGGACGAGCATGAATGCAGCGCGCGTCCTTAAGGGAAGGTCACCGAGGGCGGCCGCGGCGACGGCGGCCTGCTCCTTGGCCTGGAGAATACGGTCCGGCGAAAGCTCGTCGAGGGGGTGGTGAACCTCCTCCAGCTCGCAGTGGGCCTGGCGTTTGCGCACCGTGTCGCGGCGACGGCGGTCGAGCAGGACGTTGGTGGCGGTCTGGAAAATGAAGCTGCCGAGATTGGCCACTTCACCGCCGTCACGGCGGTTATGCAGTCGAAGAAGCACTTCCTGCACGAGGTCGTCGACCTCGCCGCCTTCCACTCTTCGGCGGAAAAAAGCCTTCAGGGCCTGCTGGTAGGGCAGGGAAGCATGGGCCAAGCCCTCGCCTCCACGCGCTCCAGCGGCAAGATTCGCCAGCGCCATTCGTCGTCCCCGACACAACGAGTCTTTTTTGTTGCGTTCATTCGTCAGCAGCGTGACGGCGCGGTCAACCCACACTCTCGCACTTGCCGTCGGGGCGCCCCGCCTGCCAGATTATCAGGCAGAGTCTTCCGCATGGTCCCCCTGGGCCGGGCGAGGGGACCGGATCGCCGGCCAACGGCGACGAGGGGACTGGCCTTGGCGAACGCAGCAGTGAAGGAAGGGGCGCTGCCGCGTACTGGAGCCCCGGGGGTATTGCACACACGTCATCGCCGCTGCGCGCTCGCAGGTTGGCTGGCCCTCGCCGCGTTCGCGACCCCCGTGGTCGCGGCCGCCGCGCCGCGCCGGGTCGACATCGCCGCCGGCACGCCGATGGCCAGGGCCCTGAACGCCTTTTCCGCCCAGACCGACATCGAGATCCTGTTCAATCCGGCCCTGGTCACCGGTCTTCGCGCCCCGCGCGTGCGCGGCCAGCTGGAGGCCGACGAGGCCTTGGATCGCCTGCTGGCCGGTTCGGGCCTGGTGGCCCGGCGTCACGGGGGGCGGCTGCTGATCGAGCGCGGCGTCCCCGAGCGTGCGCCGCCCAGGGCTGCGCCGCCGGCCCCGGTGGTCGCCGCCGAGATCGACGCGGTGATGGTCACGGCCCTGCGCCGGGCCACGGCCGAGCAGAACACCCCGTTGTCGATCCGCGTGATCAGCGGCGAGGCCCTGACCGCCAACGGAGCGGTGACCTTCGAGCGGGTGGCCCAGCGCCTGCCGGGCCTGACCCTGACCAGCACGGGCGTCGGCCGGATGCGCATGACGCTGCGCGGCGTCTACGGTTCGGGCGAGGCGACCACGGCCCTCTACTACAACGACATTCCGGTCTCGGGCCCCAGCGGCACGACGGCCGACCCCGGCGGCTCGTTTCCGGACCTGCTGCTGGTCGACATCGACCGGCTGGAGGTGCTGCGCGGCCCGCAGGGCACGCTCTACGGCTCCAGCGCCATGGGCGGGGCGGTGAAGGTGGGCTTCAATCGCGCCGATCCTTCGCGCGACCAGCTGGGCCTGGAGGTCGAGGGCGGGGTGGTCGGCGGCGAGGCGGGCGGGGCGGTGACCGCCGTGGCCAACAAGGCCTTCGCCGATGATCGCGCGGCGGTGCGCCTGACCGCCTATCGTCGCGACGAGGCCGCCTTCGCCGACAACGCGCGCCTGGGCCTGCAAGGCGTCAACGCCGGGCGCACGGTCGGCGGACGCCTCGCCGCGGTCTGGCGACCGACCGAGGCGATGCGCTTCGACCTGCTACTGGCCGGCCAGGATTCGCGCCTGAACGACACCGGCGCCGGCGCGCCCGGCGAGCCCTCGCACGTGTCGCGCAACTTCGTCCGCACGCCCTTCGACAGCGAGGTCTGGTTCGGCGCGCTGTCGATGGAGTCCAAGCTCGCCGGGGCGCGCTTCTCGGCCTCGCTGGCCCACTACCAATGGAACAACACCCGCCAGATCGACTACACCGGCACCCTGCAGTCCGAGCGCGGCAGCGCCGCCGGCTGCGCCCGCTGGCTGGCCCTGGGGACGGGACTGGCCTGCAGCGCGGGCCAGATGGGGGCCTACGCCTCCTATGTCGACAGCCGCACGCCGGGCCTGCTGTACCAGCCCATCGACCTGACGGCCGACGTGCGCGAGGCGCGCCTGGCCTCCGACCATGACGGCGCGCTGCAATGGACCGTCGGCGTGTTCTCCGAGACCCGCAGCGACACGATCGACAGCCAGGTGCGCGTCGCCGATCCCACGACCGGCAGGCCCATCGACGCGGCGGGCTTCACCGGCCGGCGCATCGTCGACACCCGTCTCGACCAGGTGGCGGTCTATGGCGAGGCGACCCTGGCGGTCGACGACCGCTCCGACGTCACTATCGGCGCGCGCCGCTTCTCCTACGACAAGAAGACCGTCGGCGAGGTGCTGGTGGTCAACGTGATCTCCGACACCTCCGGCGGCAACTTCCGCAACCGGGTCGAGGAGGACGGCTGGAGCGTCAAGGGCCTGGTCTCGCGCCGCTTCACCCCGCGCATGATGGGCTACATGCAGGTCTCGCAGGGGTTCCGGCCGGGCGGCATCAACACCGCGCCGGGCCTGCCGGCCGCGCTGCAGGCCTATGGCTCCGACACGCTGTGGAACCGCGAGCTGGGCCTCAAGTCGCGCTGGCTGGCCGGGCGGCTGTCGGCCAACCTGGCGCTCTACAGCATCGACTGGCGCGACATGCAGTACTCGGCCACCAGCGAGAACGGCGCCTTCGCCTTCGTCACCAATCTGGGCCGGGCGCGCATCGACGGCGCCGAGTTCGACATGACCTGGAGCCGGGGCGGCTCGAAGATCGGGTTCAATTTCGCCGCCACCGAGGCCGTCCTGACCCAGGACCAGACCACCGGCGCCATGGCGGGATTGGGCCGCAAGGGCGACCACCTGCCGGCCGTGCCCCGCACCGCCTTCACCCTGTGGGGCGAGACCCGTCGCGAGCTGGCCGGCGGCGCGACGCTGATCCTGGGCGGTTCGGCCGCCTATGTCGGCGAGTCGCGCTCGACCTTCGAGTCGGTCAGCCCCGGCTCGGGCCGCGACCTGGGCGGCGTCACCCTGATCGACGGCCGGGCGGCGATCGAGGTCGGCCGGCGCTCGGTGGGGGTGTTCGTCGAGAACCTGCTCGACTCCGACGCGCCGTTGTTCATCACGGCCGGCCGCCTGCCGCAGTCGTTCTCGCCCCAGCCGCGCCGCGTGGGGCTGAGCCTGCGTTTCGCCTACTGAGCGAATTTCTCGCCTTTCGGGCGAGCCGTGTTAACCTTCCGCCACGCGCCCGTCAGAGGCGCTCGATCGTCAGGGAGGTTCAGCCATGGCCCACGCCATGCGTGTTTCCGCGCGTCCCGTGTTCTTCAGGAAGTGCGACGTCAACAAGCCCGAAGGCTCCGAGCTGCGCCACGCCGGCCCCTGCATCCAGTGGGATCGCGTGGGCATCGTGGCCCTGGTGCTGCTGTTCGGCGCGGGCCTTGCGACCTGGGCCTACGCAGCGTTCTAGAAACCTTCCGCGACCGGCGTTTTCCAAGGTGACGGCCTGTCCCTCGCCGCGCATGCTCATGTCTTGAGTGCGGGCTCGGGGGAGCGCATGAGCGACGAAAGCGGAAACCTCTGGAACGAGGACCTGGCGCCGACGACGGCGGCCCAGCGCACTTGGCGCGCCCGCCACTTCGCGGCCCTGTGGCTTGGCATGGTCATCGCCGTGCCCGCCTACATGCTGGCCGCGGGGCTGGTGGAGCAGGGGATGTCGGCGGGGCAGGCGGTCTGGGCCGTGCTGCTGGGCAACCTGATCGTGCTCGCGCCGATGCTGCTGATCGGCCATGCGGGCGCGCGCCATGGCGTGCCCTACGCGGTGCTGGCGCGCGCCTCGTTCGGCTGGCGCGGCGCGCGTCTGCCCGCGCTCGCCCGGGCCATCGTCGCCTGCGGCTGGTACGGCATCCAGACCTGGATCGGCGGCGGCGCGCTGCTGACCCTGCTGGGCGTCATGGTCGGCGCCAGGCTCGATGGCCCGCCGATCCCGCTGCTGGGCATCGGCGTCGGCCAGCTCCTGGCCTTCCTGGCGTTCTGGCTGATCCAGCTGGCCTTCGTCACCAAGGGCCTGGAGACCGTCCGCAAGCTCGAGACCTGGACCGCGCCGATCAAGGTGGTGGTCTGCGTCGCCCTGGTCTGGTGGGCGCTGTCCAAGGCCGGCGGCCTGGGACCCATCCTGCACGAGCCCTCGGCCTACGACCCCGGCGGCGCCAAGGCCGGCCGCTTCTGGGCCGACTTCGGCCCGGCGGTGACGGCCATGACCGGTTACTGGGCGACCCTGGCGCTGAACATTCCCGACTTCACCCGCTTCGCCCGCAGCCAGAAGGACCAGATCCTGGGCCAGGCCCTGGGCCTGCCCGGGCCCATGGCCCTGCTGGCGGCGATGAGCGTCGTCGTCACCTCGGCCACGGTGCTGATCTTCGGCAAGGCGATCTGGGACCCGGTGGCCCTGTCGGGCGACATCGGCGGGATCGCCGTGCTGGTGGGCCTGGTGATCATCAGCCTCGACACCGTCTCCTGCAACATCGCCGCCAACCTGGTGGGGCCGGCCTACGACTTCGCCGCCCTCTGGCCCAAGCGGATCACCTATCGCATCGGCGGCTGGATCACGGCCGGGATCGGGGTGCTGATCATGCCCTGGAAGCTGCTGGAGAGCACCGCCGGCTACATCTTCGTGTGGCTGACGGGCTATGGCGCGCTGCTGGGGCCGATCGCCGGCATCCTGATCGTCGACTACTGGATCCTGCGCCGCACCGTCCTGGACGTGCCCGCCCTCTATGACCGCGCCGGCGCCTACACCTACCGGAGCGGCTGGAACCCGGCGGCGCTGATCGCCTTCGCCGTCGGGGTCGCGCCCAACCTGCCGGGCTTCCTGCACGCGGCCGCCCCGCACGCCTTCGCCGGGATCGGCCAGCCCTGGACCACGATCTACCAGTACGCCTGGTTCGTCGGCGCCCTCCTGGCGGGGACGCTGTACGGCCTGCTGATGCGCGGAAAAACACCCGGGTAATATTGACTTCATAAATAACCCGGGTAAAAAGCCGCCAACAAGGAGGCGGCCATGAACCCGCGCAAGGCGCTGCTACGCGCCTACAAGGAAGAAAAGCCCACGCCCGGCGTCTACGCCGTGCGCTGCGAGCGCACCGGCCAGGCCTTTGTCGGCGGGACCGAGAATGTCGCGACGCGCAGGAACGGCGTCTGGTTCAGCCTCAGGTTGGGCTCGCACCCCAACGCCCGCCTGCAGGGCGCCTGGAACGCCCATGGCGAGGCCAGCTTCGCCTTCGAGGTGCTGGAGACGATCGACGACGAGGGCCTGGAGCCGAAGGGCAGGGCGCTGCGCCTGGCCGATCGCCGCAGGCACTGGTGCGAAGCCCTGAACGCGGTAGACCTCGTCCGATGACCTACGCCCTGTTCGAATCCGGCGAGCGCCTCGCCGCCGGCGACAAGCTCGCCGTCGCCCTGGCCGCCCAGGCGGTGGTCGGGCAGCGTCCTGGCGCTCCGATCCTGATCTTCGATCCCGACGGCCGGCAGGTGGATTTCGACCTGCGCGGTTCGCCCGAAGACCTGGCTGCACGCCTGGCGCCGGCCGAGCCCGAACCCGAGGCCCCGCGCGGCCGCGGCCGCCCCAAGCTGGGCGTGGTGGCCCGCGAGGTCACCCTGCTGCCCCGCCACTGGGACTGGCTGGCCAGCCAGCCCGGCGGCGCGTCGGTGGCCCTGCGCAAGCTGGTCGAGGCCGCCCGTCGCGAGGCCGAGGCCCCCGACCGCCAGCGCCGCGCCCGCGACGCCGCCTACCGCTTCGCCAGCGCCGCCGCCGGCGACGCCCCGGGCTTCGAGGCCGCCATGCGGGCGCTCTATGCGGGCGATCAGGAAGGGTTCGAGGCCGGCTTGGCGCATTGGCCGGCCGACGTGGCCGCTCATGCAAGGGCGCTGGCTGAGTTCTAGATCCTTCTCCCCCTGCGGGAGAAGGTGGCGGCCGAAGGCCGTCGGATGAGGGGTCTCTCAGACTTGAGACGCTCCGCCCAACCTATCCGCTACACGCAGCTTACCGGGCCATCGACCCCTCACCCGACCTCCCTTCGGGAGGCCACCCTCTCCCGCAGGGGGAGAGGGATCAGGGCGAGGTCTTCGCCCTGACCTCCGCCAGCACCGTCCCGTACGCCGCCTCGAACCTCGCCCGATCCGCCTCCGGCTTGCCCGGATAGACCTCGCGCAGCGCCGCGATCCGGGGCGCGAGGTCCAGCAGCCACGCCTCGTCCTTCACCCGCGCCAGCCGCGCCTCGACGTCGGCCTCTCCAGCATAGACCAGCAGCGCCCGCAGCTGATCGATGGCCTGCTCGCGCGGGTTGGGCGTCGCACCGCCGCGGGCTTTCCAGGCCGTCCACCGCACCGCCCGCACGATCTGTTCGGCGAAGCGCGGGTCGGCCCAGGTGGCTTCGTTGTGGCCCAGGTTGGTGAAGAACAGGCGGCCGTTGCCGATGCTCCGCACCCAGCTCACCGGCACGGCGTAGGGCCGCTTCAGCGGCGTGCCCGAGTAGTCCAGGCTCTGGATCACCCGCACGGCGCCCGGGTCGAAACGCTTGTACTGGTAGATTTCCTCGACCAGGTCGACGCTGCGCCCCCAGGGCGCGGCCAGGGGATGGTTGTCGATCGCCTTGATCCGAACCTTCTGGTCCTCGGTCCAGGGATGGCCGGCGAACTGGCCGCCCACGAAGCGCGTGTAGTCGAGGCCCGGCCCCTCATAGCCCCAGGCGGTGTCGGCGGCGCTGTGCAGGCCCACGAACCCCAGCTTGCCGGCCGCGAACCGCTGCTGCACGGCCGCCCAGGATTCTGGTGAGATGGGCAGGGCGCCGGTGGTGTAGAACACCAGCACGTCCACGTCCTTCAGGCGCTCGGGCGTGATCTCGCTGGCGTCCTGCGTCACCTGCGTCTCGAAGGCGCTGCTGGCCTTGCCGATGGAGATCATCGCCGTCTCCGACGGCGCGAGGCCCTCGGCGGGCCGGGTCACCGGTCGATGGCGCCAGCCGACCGACTGGTCGAGATAGAGCACGCGGATCGGCGCTTCCGCGGCGCCGGCCGCGCCGGTCGCCAGTGAGCAGACGATCGCGACGAGGGCCAGCAGGGCGCGCATGGGCTCAGGCCTTGCCGCCGCGCGGCTGCAGCAGGTCCCAGCGGTTGCCGTACAGGTCCTCGAACACGGCCACGCTGCCATAGGCCTCGTGACGCGGCTCCTCGAGGAAGTTCACGCCGGCCGCGCTGAGGCGGGCATGGTCGCCATCGAAGTCGTCGGTGTGCAGGAACAGCCAGACCCGGCCGCCGCCCTGGCCGCCGATCATCGCGGCCTGGCGCTCGTCGGCCGCCTTGGCCAGCAGGAAGCGCGAGCCGCCCGGACCCGGCGAGACCACCACCCAGCGCTTGCCCGCGCCCAGCTCGCTGTCCTCCACCAGATCAAAGCCCATCTTGCCGACATAGAAGGCCAGGGCCTCGTCATAGTCGCGCACGAGCAGGGACAGGAGGGCGAGATGCTGGGCCATGGCGACTCACGCTGCGGATCGAAAAGGGGGCGCGTGGGATAATGACCGCGCCCCGGCCGTTGTCATCGCCGTTCCTCGCCCGCGGCGTAGCGGTTCATGTCGGCCAGGGCCGCCTCGAAGGCCGCGCGGATCTCCGTCTGGCTGAAGCCCTGATCCCAAAGGCCGGTCATCAGGACGTTGATCGCCAGGTCCAGCGGGGCGGCTGCGCCGGGATAGGGGTTGGCCGCGTGATAGCGCGCGCAGGTTCCAGCGAAGTCCTCGGCCGCGTTGATCGCGCCGAAATGGATCTGCTCCCGCTCGTCCAGGTCCATGCCGTCCTCCCGCCAGGTCGGAAGGCTCAGCCCCCGAACAGCTTGAGTATATAGCTCGGCGCGGCGTTGGCGATCGACAGCGACTTGATGGCCAGCTGCTGCTTGATCTGCAGGGCCTGCAGCCGGGTCGCCTCCTGGGCCATGTCGGCGTCGATCAGGCGGCCGACCGAGGCCTCCAGGGTGTCCTGCAGCTTGTCGATGAAGGTCAGGTGGGTGTCGAGGCCGTTGGCCTGGGTGCCCAGCCGCGACAGGGCCGAGGTGACGTTCTGCATGGCCGTGTCCATGGCCTTGATGTCGGTCGAGGAGGGGGCCGTCAGCAGGTCGGCGCGCATGCCGGCCAGGGCCGCGCCGCCGGTCGACAGGTCCACGTGGTCGACATCGATGGTCTGGTCGGCCTTGGCGTTGGCCAGGGCGCGGATGTTGCCGTTGGTCCCGGCCGAGATCAGGTTCACGCCGTTGAAGCTGGCGTTCTCGACCGCGCGGTCGATCTGCTTGCGCAGCGAGACGTAGTCGTCGTTCAAGAGCTTGCGGCTGGCGGTGGTCAGGCTGGGATCCGACGCGGCCAGCATCTTCTGCTTCATCTGGTCGAGCAGGTCGGTGACCGTGTCGCCGGCCGCCAGGGCCACGTCCACCGTCGACTGGCCGCGCTGCAGCGAGGCGCGCACGGCGTCCAGCGACTTGGCCTCGGCCGACTGCATCTTGGCGGTGGCCCAGACGGCGGGGTTGTCCTTGGGGGATGAGATCTTCAGGCCGGTCGCGATACGGCGCAGCGTCGTCGCCAGGTCACGATTGATCGTGTTCAGCGACTGCAGGGCGATCATCGCCCCGACGTTCGTGTTGATGCTGTTCTGCGGCATCGACCCGTTGTTCCCGGTGCGGCCTTCTGGCCAAGGGCGCGTTTTGCGTCCGAAGCGCAGCTATGCACGCGTTGCGTTAGCAGAACGTTAGGAGACGCGTAAAAAGCGCCATTCCAGGATCCCTCTCCCATAAGGAGAGATCCTCTCCTCAAATCCTCCCCCTGAAGGGGGAGGCAGCCCGAAGGGCCGGAGGGGAAGTTCCTGATGAGCCTGAGCCGGGCCACGACGTGGGAAGTCCCTTCCCCCTCAGTCGCTCCGCGACAGCTCCCCCTTCAGGGGGAGCATCTTGGACGGAGGGCGGGAGGGGGGCGCATCCCCCAAGCCCGCATCGATCGCCTTTGAAAAACGCCTCACCACTCCAGCGCCGCTTGCCCCCGCAGGATCGCCTCGGCCTCCAGCGAATGTTTCCCGCCGTCCCGGTCGTGCAGCACCAGCGGCGGCAGCAGCACCAGCGGCGCCTTGCCGGTCTTGATCGCCCGCACCAGCACGCGCTTGGCCGGCGCGTCGGCGAAGGGCTGGATCGGGCGGATGCGGAACGAGCCGGCCTTGGGGGCCAGCAGGGCCAGGATGTCGGCCAGGCGGTCGGCGCGGTGGATCAGGGTGATGCTTCCGCCCTCGCGCACGGCCTTCAGCGCAAAGGCGGTCCAGGCGGAGAGGCCCGCGTCGGCCATCCAGGCGCCGGTCTTCTCGGGCGCCGGCGCGCGCAGGGTCCTGGGGTCGTCGAAGAACGGAGGATTGCTCATCATCGCATCGAACACCGGCAGCGACAGCGCGCGGAAACCGGCGGCCACGTCGCCCTCGACGATGTCCACCCGATCGGCCAGGCCGTTCAGCGCGGCGTTCTCGCGGGCCAGGGCCGCGGCGGCGGAATCGCGCTCAAGCCCGACGAATCGCGCGCCGGGACGACGGGTCGCGGCGGCCAGCAGGGCCGCGCCGACGCCGCATCCGGCCTCGATCACGCGATCGCCGTCGCGCGCGTCGCAGGCGGCCGCCAGCAGCGCCGCATCGAGCCCGGCCCGGTATCCGGCGGCCGATTGGCGAAGCTTCACGCGCCCGTCGAGCACGCGGTCTTCGGTGACGGAGGGAACTGAGGTGGGGTCGGACAACGTTTCGGGCCTTGTGCTCGCCTTGACCCTGACCTATCCCGCCACCATTGTCGCTCGCAACGCCCATGGCGCTACGAGCGGCGTCGCCTGAGGAGTACATGGTCTTGGACGCAGCTGCAGCGACCCTCGCCCGTCAGCCGGGATCGGTGGATCGTCTCGTGCGCCTGGCCGCCGCCGACATGGGCGGCGTGGACCGCCTGATCACCGATCGCATGCAAAGCGACGTCCCGGTGATCCCGGCCCTGGCCGAGCATCTGATCGCCGCCGGCGGCAAGCGCCTGCGCCCGCTGCTGACCGTGGCCGCCGCGCGCCTGGCCGGTTCGGACAACGATCACTGCCTGAAGCTGGCCGCCGCCGTCGAGTTCATCCACACCGCGACCCTGCTGCATGACGACGTGGTCGACGGCAGCCAGCTGCGTCGTGGCAAGGTCGCTGCGCACCTGATCTGGGGCGCGGCCCAAAGCGTGCTGGTCGGCGACTTCCTGTTCGCCCGCGCCTTCGAGCTGATGGTCGAGACCGACTCGATGCGCGCCCTGCAGATCCTGGCCCAGGCCAGCCGCGTCATCGCCGAGGGCGAGGTGCTGCAGCTGATGCGCAGCCACGACCTCAACCTGTCGCAGGCGGTCTATCTCGAGATCATCGCGGCCAAGACCGCCGAACTGTTCGCCGCCGCCGCCGAGGCGGGCGCGGTTTCGGCCGGCGTCGACGCCGAAAAGTCCAAGGCCCTGCGCGACTACGGCATGAGCCTGGGGCTGGCCTTCCAGCTGGCCGACGACGCCCTCGACTACGGCGGCGCCACCGAGACGCTTGGCAAGAACGCCGGCGACGACTTCCGCGAAGGCAAGGCCACCTTGCCGCTGCTGCTGGCGATCGCCCGCTCGGGCCCGCGCGAGGCCGAGTTCTGGGAGCGCGCCATCGGTCGCCGCGAGCAGACCGAGGCCGACTTCCGCCGCGCCCGCGAGCTGATCATCGGCACCGGCGCCCTGGACGCCACGCTGGATCTGGCCGCCGAGTACGCCGACAAGGCCAAGGCGGCCCTGGCGGTCTTCCCGGCCAATGACTGGCGCGAAAGCCTCGAAAGCCTCGCCGACTTCGCGGTCAGCCGCCGGGCCTGATGGCGAAGGGCTACAACCCGTCCGGCGATCCTCACGGCGTCGACCGCCATCACGGCGCGCATGCCGCCGGCGAGGCGGCCGGCAAGGTGATCGGCGGAGGGGTGGGGGTGCTGGTCGGGCTGGCCCTCATTCTTCTCTTTTTCGGGCCGCTGCTATGGGCGCCGTTGCTGGCGGGCCTCGGCGCGGCGCGCCTGGCGCCGGGAACCTGGCAGCCTTGGCTGGCCGGCCTATCCGCCGCCGCCCTGGCGGTCTTCGTCCAGTTCCTGCTGCTGGTGCAGAAGAGCCCGCTGCTGCGCTATCCGGCCGTGGCCCTGTTCTCCATCGCCTGGGTCGGCGGCCTGTGGCTGGAGCTGACCTCGCCGCCGCACGACTGGCTGACCACGGCTCCGACCTGGCATGCGCCCGGGCCGTGGGCCTGGGCCCTGATCGGCCTGGGCGTCGTCGTCTATGCCGGCCTCTATCTCCTGGCGCTCTCGCGTTTCGGCAAGGGCCGCTGGGCCAAGCGCTGGCAACTGCTGCGGTGAATTCGCCGTAAGGTCGCGCCGCCAAGCTCGACAACAGGCCGGCCAGATCCCAAGTCTTGGTCGAGACGAAAGGACCGCGATGATCCGCTTCATCCTCAACCTGCTCTGGTTCTTCCTCGGCGGCTGGCTGTCGGGCCTCCTGTGGCTGCTGGGCGGCCTGCTGCTGGCGATCACCATCGTCGGCCTGCCCTATGCCGGGGCGGCCTGGCGCATCGCGGGCTTCGCCTTCTGGCCGTTCGGCAAGGAGATCGTCAGCCGCGAGATCGTCACCGGCCGAAGCGACATCGGCACGGGCCCGCTGGGCTTCCTGCTGAACCTGATCTGGTTCGTGCTGGGCGGCTGGTACATCGCGCTCAGCCACCTGCTGATCGCCGTGGCCGAGGCCATCAGCATCATCGGCATCCCGTTCGCCATCAAGGACCTGCAGCTGGCCTACATCGCCCTGGCCCCGATCGGCCGCACGGTCGTGCGCCGCTAGAAGCCAGTGAACAGCCGGTCCAACGCCCGGCGGATGGCGTCCTCGTGGGCGGCGAGGGAGGTGATGCGGCGATTGAGCGCCTTGCGTTCGAGATTGGCCATCAGGGCCACGTCCAAGACCAAACGCTCGCTGTCGATTTCGACCTCCACCCAGACCTTGGTCGGCTCGAAGGCCTGGGGCATGCGCATCAGCGGCGCGACGACGATAGTGTCGAGCGCGTCGTACATGTGTGATTGCAGGACTACGATGTAGGGAACGCTCGAACGCGTCGACGCCCCAGGATTGGCGAAGACGTCGAACTGCCGGATCACCAGCGACGCCACTCCGCGCCGAAAGGCCCATGCTCTTCGACAAAGGCGTTGTGCGCCTTGATCGCCTCGGCGTTCTCTTCCGCCCAGCGCCGCGCGCGTTCCTCCGCGCCGGCCGGATCGACCTTCTGGAGATGCAGCCGCAGCTGCGTCTCGCTCATGCCGTCGACGGAAATCCCCAGCCGCTGGGCCTGCGCCAGCAGTTCCGGATCGATGCCCCGTTCGGCCGCGATATCGAGTTCGGGCTTGCCCATGGCAGGAAGCCTAACATGAAAAAGGGGCCGCCGAAGCGACCCCTCCATCGTCATCGCGATAGCGACGGACCTCAGCCCGGCGAGACCATCTTTTCCGGGCGGACGTACTGGTCGAACTCTTCGTTCGTCAGATAGCCGCCGCCGACGGCTTCTTCGCGCAGGGTGGTGCCGTTCTTGTGGGCGGTCTTGGCGATCTTGGCGCAGATGTCGTAGCCCAGGCGGCCGTTCAGCGCCGTGACCAGCATCAGCGAGTTCTCGACGCCCTTCTGGATGTTGTCGATGCGCGGCTCGATGCCGACCACGCAGTTGTCGGTGAAGCTGATCGCCGCGTCGGCCAGCAGGCGCACCGACTGCAGGAAGTTGTAGGCCATCACCGGGTTGAAGACGTTCAGCTCGAAGTGGCCTTGCGATCCGGCGAAGGTCAGGGCGGCGTGGTTGCCGAACACCTGCACGCAGACCTGGGTCAGCGCTTCGCACTGGGTCGGGTTGACCTTGCCCGGCATGATCGACGAACCCGGCTCGTTTTCCGGCAGGGCCAGTTCGCCCAGGCCCGCGCGCGGGCCCGAGCCCAGGAAGCGGATGTCGTTGGCGATCTTGAACAGCGAGGCGGCGACCGTGTTGATCGCGCCGTGGCTGAACACCATGGCGTCGTGGGCGGCCAGGGCCTCGAACTTGTTCGGCGCCGTGGTGAAGGGCAGGCCGGTGATGGCGGCGATGGCTTCGGCCACGCCTTCGGCGAAGCCGATCGGAGCGTTCAGGCCGGTGCCGACGGCGGTGCCGCCCTGGGCCAGCTGCATCAGCTTGGGCAGGGTGCTCTCGATGCGCTCGATGCCGTTCTCGACCTGCTGGGCGTAGCCGCCGAACTCCTGGCCCAGGGTCAGCGGGGTGGCGTCCTGGGTGTGGGTGCGGCCGATCTTGATGATGTCGGCCCAGGCGTCGGACTTGGCCTTGAGCGAGGCGTGCAGGTGCTTCAGGGCCGGCAGCAGATCCGAGACGATCTGCTCGGCGCAGGCCACGTGCATCGCCGTCGGATAGGTGTCGTTCGACGACTGGCTCATGTTGACGTGGTCGTTCGGGTGGACGGGCTTCTTGGTGCCCATCTCGCCGCCCAGGATCTCGATCGCGCGGTTCGAGATCACCTCGTTGGCGTTCATGTTCGACTGGGTGCCCGAACCGGTCTGCCAGACGACCAGCGGGAAGTGGTCGTTCAGCTTGCCTTCGATCACCTCGTTGGCGGCCTGGACGATGGCGTCCTTCAGGCCTGCGTCCAGCTTGCCGAGCTTGTGGTTGGTCTCGGCGGCGGCGCGCTTGACGATGCCCAGGGCCCGGACGACCGGCAGCGGCTGCTTTTCCCAGCCGATCTTGAAGTTGCCGAGGCTGCGCTGGGCTTGCGCGCCCCAATAGCGGTCGGCGGCGACTTCGATGGGGCCGAAGGTGTCGGTCTCGGTGCGCGTGGCGGTCATGCGGGTCTCCCGGAAAACGGTCGAGGGGGGTCTAGACCCTGAGGGCCGCCAGGGCAACGCTCGCGAGGCCGGTTGACAGCACGCGCGAGCATGCGAACCCTCCGCGCCCAGAAAAAGAGTTCGGGGGAAGCGTTCATGGCGTCGGGCAAGGGCGGCGGTCGGATCGTCGCGCTGGATCTGCTGCGCGGCTTGGCCGTGGCGGGCATGATCATCGTGGTCAGCCCGGGATCGTGGAGCCAGGTCTACGCGCCGCTGGCCCATGCGCCCTGGCACGGCTGGACGCCGGCCGATCTGGTCTTCCCGACCTTCCTGTTCTGCGTCGGCATGGCCATCGGCCTGTCGGTTCCGCGCCTGACGCCCGGCGACCGATCCTCGGCGGCCTTCTGGATCAAGGTCGCACGCCGCACGGCGCTGCTGATCCTGCTGGGCCTGCTGCTGAACGCCCTGCCGAAGTTCGATCTCGCTCATCTTCGCCTGCCGGGCATCCTGCAGCGCATCGGCCTCTGCTACGCACTGGGCGTGGCGATCTGCGTGCTGGCCGCGCCGCGGGCCGGAAGCCGTCTGAAGTTCAGCTTCGTCGCCGTCTCCGCGGCGGCCTTCGTCCTGCTGGCGATCTACTGGGCCTTGCTGGCTTTTGCTCCGGTCCCGGGGTTCGGCGCCGGCCGGCTCGACTCGCACGGCTCTTTGCCGGCCTTCATCGACCGGGCGGTGATCACCATTCCGCACCTCTGGAAGCACGGCACGACCGAGGGCGTCGGCGTCACCTACGATCCCGAAGGCCTGCTCTCGACCCTTCCGGCGGTCGTCAACGTGCTGATCGGCGCCATCGCCGCCGCCTTGCTGGCGCGGGGCGGGGCGAGCCGCATCGCCCTGGCGCTGCTGTCGGCGGCGTTGATCGCCGGCGGCCTGCTGCTGGACGGCGTCATGCCGATCAACAAGTCGATCTGGACGCCCAGCTTCGCCCTGCTCAGCAGCGGCCTTTCGATGGCGGCGCTGTTCGTGCTCGACCTGCTGTCGGGTTCCAGGGCCGTACTGAAGGTGGCCGCGCCGCTGAGCATCTTCGGCGGCAACGCCATCCTGGCATTCATCCTGTCGCAGCTGCTGGGGATCTTCGGCTCGATGCGGCTGCTGCCGGGCGGGAACTCGGCCCAGGGTCTGGTCTATGACCTGGCCTTGCGGGTCATCCCCGATCTCAAGGCCGCGTCCCTGGCCTGCGCCTTCGCCGTGCTGGCCTTCATCCTAGCGATCCTGATCCCGCTGCACCGGCGCGGGATCCATTTGCGCCTCTAGGGACGGTGCGCGTAGACAGCGCTCGAACGCCCGCCGCGCCGGCGGGCCTGGAGACCGCGCGCTTGCAAGACGACTGGACGCATCACGGCAAGGTCCGCGCTCGCGAGGCGGGCGGCGAACTGACGATCGTGGTCGACGGCCTGACCACCCAGGCCAAGTACTACAAGCCGCTGATCTACGAGTTCTTCCGCAAGTCCTGGCGCGGCTCGCGGCCGGCCTGGGGAGAGTTCTCGGTCGAGATCGGCATGGAGTTCGTCGGCGAGCCGCCGTGGCTGGACCTCGACAACCTGGCCAAGGCGCTGCTGGACGCCATCAAGGGCTATGCCTTCCACGACGACGCCCAGGTCGCCCGCCTGCTGGTCGAGCGGCGTCCGGGCGAGCGCGAGCGGATCGTCATCGTGGTGCGAAAGCTAGAGTCGCGCTTTCTGCGGGGTACGCTCGAAGACTGACGCGCCGACCGAGATGTAGAGCACGATCAGGAAGGCCAGGTAGCGGCCGGTGCTCGACGGTTCGGCCCCGGGGGCCAAAGGCACGAGATCAAGCAGGATCAGGTTCGCAGCGGCGACCCCGGGCAGCGCGAAGGCCACGGCCGGATAAAGGCGTCGGGCGCGGGGAATGCGCAGCAGCCGAGCGGTGGCCTGGAAGGCGAAGGCGCCCAGCGCTGCGGCGAGAAAGGCGTTCAGGGCGTAGAACCAGAAGGCCCGTTCGATCAGCGCGCTGCCGAAGGCCCCGTAGAACAGCGTCGCCGCCAGCCAGACGCCCAGGCCCGCCCCGGCCAGGATACAGACGTTCCGTTTCGACACGCGCGAACTCCCCCATCGTCGCTACGACGGGGGAGCCTGCACGCGGCGTGCCGGATCAGGTGTTCCAGAACTCGAGGAAGCCCCAGGCGGCCAGCACGATGGCGAAGCCGATGAAGATCAGCGCGGTGACTGTGAAGCACAGTTTGCGCAGGTCGTTCCAGCTGTCGACACGACGGCCGCCGCGCCAGACGACGGGCGTCATGGCCAGGGTCACCAGGGTCAGGATGGTGGCGATGAAGGCGCAGGCCGAGGCCGTCAGCAGCCAGCCGCTGGGCCAGCCGAAGACCACGGAGGCGACGTCGCCCGAGCCGAGCGCGAAAACGCCAACGCAGGCGATGGCCGTCAGCCACAGCACGGCCTGGGTGGTCTGCAGCAGGCTGGCGCGGGCCTGGCTGGTGGTCTGGCGGGTGTCGCGGCGGCTGCGCACGAACACGCCCGCCAGGGTGGCGATCGAGGCCAGGGCGGCCAGCAGGGTCGCGCCGGACAGGACGCCCTGCTTGAACAGCGGGCCGACCCGCTCGTAGGCGGAGATCCCCGAGGGGGCGAAGAACCGCGCGGGCGTTCCGTCCTGGCGCTGGAACACCAGCATGTCGGTGCCGTCCGCGGCCTTGAAGACGTCCTCGCGGTCGGTCGGAATCCACAGGCGCGTCTGGCCGTCGGTGGTCACGGCAAGGCCTCCCTGGGCGCTGGCGCGCACCTTGGCCACGCCGATCAGACGGTTCACGAAGCCTTCCAGGCCGCCATAGGCGCGCCGGTCGGTCAGGTAGTCGCCCGCATAGAGTGCGGCCGCTTCGGCGGTCAGCGGCGTGAAGGCCGGGACCGCGCGGGCCGGCGCGTAGAAGCGCTCGACGATGGCCGACGGAAGGGTCGCGGGCAGGCTCTGGCCGGTGTCGGTGTTGACCGAGACGAAGACGCCCAGGCCCAGGTCCGGGACGATCACCATGTTGGAGTGGAACCAGAGGGTCGCGCCGCCGTGGCCGAAGCCGCGACGATTGCCGGGCAGGGCGATGTCCTGGAAGCCGCTGTTCAGGCCGGCGGCGCCGGCCGCGGGGCGATAGCTGGGCGTGCGGAACGCCTGGGCCGCGCGGGCCGAGAACACGGTGCGGCCGTCGATCGTCCCGCCGTTCAGCAGCAGGGTCATGTAGCGGGCCATGTCGGCGGCGGTGCTCGAGGCCGAGCCGGCCGGGGCGATCTGGCCGATGAACTCCACCGGCTGGGCCTGCAGGCCCAGCGGCGTCCAGCGATAGCCTTCCGCCATATCGGCGGCCAGGGCGGGGGCCATGGGTGCGGGCAGGTCGTCGCGCCAGGCGCGGGGCTCGCGGAAAGTGGTGCGGGTCAGGCGCGCCGGCACGATCACGCGTTCGGCGATCAGGTCCTCGAAGGGCTTGGCGCCGGTGTTGGCCAGGGCCGCGCCGACCAGGGCCACGCCATAGTTCGAGTAGGCCGGCAGCACGCCCGGCTCGCGCACCCGGTTGGGGCGCTCCTGGCGCAGATAGACGTCCAGCGGCCGGATACGGCGCTCTTCACGTTCGAAGAGCTGGCCCAGCGCGCGGTCCTCGAAGCCGGGGGTGTGGTTGTAGAGGTCGCGCACCCGCACCGGGTTCTTCTTGCCCTGGTCGCGGACCTGAAGCTTCTCGGGCAGATAGACGTTGATCGGCGTGTCGGGGCGGATGCGGCCGGCGTCGATCTCGTTCTGCAGGGCGATCCAGGTGAAGGTCTTGGAGATCGAGCCGATGCGGAACAGCGTGCGGTCCGGATCGACCCGACGGCCGCCCGACAGGCTGGCGACGCCGTAGCCCTTCTTCAGCACCACCTGGCCGTTCTGAACCACCGAGACGGTGACGCCGGCGATGTGGTCCTGGTTCATGGACCGGCGGACGAAGCCGTCGACGAAGGCTTCCAGCTCGGGCGCGGGCAGGGGCGTGACGCCGGGCAGGGCGGGCGCGGCAGGCGGCGTCACGACCGGAGCGGCGGCCGGCGTGGCCGGGCGTGCGGCGCGAACGGGCGGCGTGGTCCTCGGCGTGGTCGTGGCGGGAGCCGGGGCGCGCGGCGCGGTCGGTATCGGAGCCGTCGGCGCCGTGCTTTGGCTCGTGGCGCTGCCCGCGCCAGCCAGCCAGATCCCAACGACCGCCGCGCACCGCGCGACCTTGGACGACAAACGCAACGTCACGTATCCCACCTCGCCGATAGAGCCCCTCGTGGCCTTCTTAGGCCAATTCGCGCGGCGAGGGACACCGGCCCCGGGAAGAAAACTGCCGCTGCGTCAGTCGGGCTGTTCAGTTTCCAGCCGGCTGGCTCGTCGAGACCGGGGGCGGCGCCGGCTTTCGCGCCTTGGAGAAGGCATAGAGGGGCAGCAGGGGGCGCAGTTCGGGGCCGATCCACATCTGCGGCTCCGACGGCGGGGTCATGCCCGTGTCGACCTCCTTGCGCGCCACGCAGGCCTGGACCGCGCGGCCGAGCGCGGCGAAGTCGCGGGCCTTGCCGATCTCGGACAGGAAGCAGTCGTCGAAATAGGGATAGCGGTCGCTTTCGCCGCAGCCGAACGAGGTGCGATCGGGGCGCGCGGCGGTCAGGATCATACGATCGTCGCGCTCCAGGACCGGAACGAACACGCCCGAGAAGCAGGCCGAGATCACCACGATCGACGGCCGGCCAGGGCAGGCGTCGTCGACCATCGCCGCCAGGCGCTGGGGGCGCAGGATCTTTTCGCCCATCACCACGCCCTCGGGCGCGCCGTGCGAGGTGATGTAGACGAAGCAGCCTGCCGGCGCGGCCTGGGCGGCCGAGGCCAGCCCGGCCTGGATCGACTTGGCGTCGGAGGCCGCCACGTCCTGGGAGGGATAGCGCTTGGGGCGGGTCGAGAACTGCGCCGGGGCGGGGAAGCCAAGAGCGGTCAGGCTTTGCGAGATGTCGCGGCGGGCGTTGTCGAAAGCCTCGGTCGAGCCGCCGGAATGGGCGCGGAAGTCGCCGGCCACGACTACGGCCGCCCAGCGGTCGAACGGCCCCTCGGCATGGGCGGGCGCGATGGCCAGCAGGGCCAGCAGCAGGCCGATCAGGAAGCTCGCCGCCCGGGCCATGGCGCGCCTATTTCTTGAACTTGGCGAAGGGCGTCGGCAGCGCCGTGCCCGTGGACGTGGCCAGCAGCCGGCCCTCGGCGTCGTAGAGCTCGCCCTCCATGAAGCACACCGTGCGGCCCCACTTCACCACCCGGCCGACGCCGCGCAGCGCGCCGGGCATGGCCGGCCGCAGGAAGCTGGTCTTCATCTCAAGCGTGGGAACCACGTGGGTCATGCCCGAGGCGATCATGCCGGCCACCGACATGCATTCGTCGAGCATGGCGCAGACGAAGCCGCCCTGGACCTGGCCCATCGGATTGGCCAGCAGGTCGGCGCGGGCGTCGAAGGCGATCTCGACGCGCCGCTCGGCCTGACTGACGCCGATGAGCTTGAAACCCAGCGTCCGGGCGCTGGGCGGTGCGTTCTTCGAGGCCGTGAAACGCGCGAGGATCGCCTCGTCGGTGAGGGTTTGAGGCTCGTCCGAGGCGATGTCGCTCAAGGCCTACTTCTTCCGAAACTGGTCGAGGGAGATGATCTTGGGCGCCTCGTCGCCGTCGGCGGCGGGCGGGGTCGGCTCCGGCTCGGGCTCGACCGGGGCGGGCTCGATCTCGGGCGCCTCGAACTGCAGGGCGAACTGCACCGAAGGATCGTAGAAGCGGGTCACCGCCGCATAAGGGATCGACAGGCGCTTGGGCTGGCCGCCGAACTTCAGCGTCACCGAGAAGAAGGTCTCGCCGGGAGCGAGATCCCAGTACTGGTGCTGCAGGATGATCGTCATCTCGTCCGGATACTTCGAGAGCAGGTCCTGCGGCGCGGAGACGCCGGCGGCCTGGGTCTTGAAGGTGATGTAGAGATGGTGCGGCTCGGGCAGGCCGCCGGGCGCGGCCGCCTTCTTCAGCGCGGCCTTGACGACGCCGCGCAGGGCGTCCTGGGCCATGGCCTCGTACTGCATCAGGTCTTCGGTCGGAGGAGTGCGGGCCATGGGTCTTCGATTAAGCAAAAACGACAAATCCAGCGGCCAGCGTAACCTGTCGCGGGCCTGCGGCAAAGGCGCCCGTATACGGTAGCGGCGTACAAATTTTCGAGGGTGACCGGCGGTGTCGAAAAGCGACAGGATTCCGTCGTCGAGCACGCTGAAATCGCCTTGGAAATGGCGGGCGCGAGACATCTTGGTATCTGGAAAGTGGAGGGATTCTGTTGCCAGGCTCCCTCCGGGCCCCGCCTAGGGATCTGAACCCCTAGGACTTAAGAGGCGAATTCACCTGCACCGCATTACGCAGCGACGGCGAACTCTTCAGCGAAGTTATCGTTCGCATTTAGTTTAATGGCCCGAAACGGTGGGCCAAGCCGAGAGAAAGCAAACACCTTTACACGTCTGTCGATGCTGATCGGCCCCATGCAGTCCCGTGATAACTCGGGAGAGATTTGGTGGAGCCGCCGGGAATCGCACCCGGGTCCAGTCCGCTTATTACGTGCGCGTTTATCCCCATAGTTCGGCCGAAGCCGGACAAACCCAATATAGGCCCTAGGGCCTGCGGATGGAAGGGGCGCGGCTAAACCGTCCCCAGGCTGAGGCGGCCTTCGGCGAGGCGGCCGGTGACGACCGCGCCGTGGTCCTCGAACAGCTTCAGGGTTTCGCCGACCAGGACGTAGGCGCCGGTGAAGACGCTGTCTGGGTCGGCGTGCACCTCGACGAAGCGGCCGTCGGGGCGCAGTTCGAGGCTGAAGCGGCCATCAGGCGAGGACCAGACGCCGGAGACAGGGAGGTGGTCGATCATCATCATGGCAGGATCCTCCAGGCGGAAGCGGACGAGAGCAGGGCGGGCAGGGCGGCCATCGCGCAGGCGCCGGCCCAGAGGGCGACGGCGAACCAGCGCGGCGCCGCCGTCGCGCGACGGGGCATGTGGCGGGTCATGGCCAGGCTTTGATTTGGGGTTTGGTTTTGGGGGAGCGCCGCAGGGGAGCTACGGCGGAACGAGGTCACTATGACCCAGCCGGTCGTCCAGTCGGTAGAGCGATGCTCCGGGTTGATTGCACGATCCTACGGATCTGCGGTCAGCGCGGCTCGGGCGTTGAGGGAGCGGGCGCCGGCGGCTCGGCCGGTTCCGGTTCGTCCTCGGCGACGGGCACGGCCGCGGGCTGGGGGCGGCTGGAGGTTCCGGCCTTGAGTTGGCCGCCTTGCGCCTTGAGATCGGCATAGGCCGCGGCCTGGCGCGAGAAGTCGCCGCCGCGCGGCAGCACCGCGTCGAACAGCGGATCGCGTCCGGCCGCCGCTCCGACCACGGCCGACAGCACGCTCGCGATCGAGCCGACCTCGGCGTCGTCGCAGGCGCGGCGCAGGTGCCGGGCCTGGCCGGGAACCAGCAGGGTCACGTCCCACGAGACGCCGTCGACGCAGACGCCTTCGACCGCGCCGCCGCCGTAGTCGACGATGACGCTGCGGGGCTGGCCCCAGGCCGGATCGCCGGCCAGGGCCTTGAGGGCGGGGATGCGATCGTCGGGCAGTTCGGCGTTGATGTCGACGCGACGGCCGATCTCTGGCGTGCAGCAGCCCAGGCCTGCGCGGGCCTGGACGAAGGCGCGGCCGTCGCGGCGCACCGTGACGCGGACGACGGCCTGGCGGACGCCGCGCGCCGGCCGGGCCCAGGCTTCCAGCACCAGTTCGCCGCCGCGCACCAGCTGGGTCTGCAGGGGCTGGAGGCCCCAGAGGCGATAGAGGAGGGGATCGACGCCGTTGTCGATCGGGATGGGCTGTTCCTTGCGCCCCAGCCGGCGGCCCGCCAGCGGATCGACTTCCGAGGCGGGGCGCGGAATTTCGTTCGACCACCAGGCGGCCGGATCGGGCGGCGGCGCGGGGGCGGCGGGAACCAGGGGCGTGACCGGCAGGGCCTGGGCCGCGAGCGCCAGGGCTCCCGCGATAATGGCCGGTCCGACGACGCCCATGCGGCTTACATCCCTTCGAAGCCCCGCTCGATGGAAAGGACGCCGGTGCGGGAAAGTTCCACCAGGCCCAGCGGACGCATCAGGTCGAGGAACTTGTCGATCTTCGAGGGCGCGCCCGAGATTTCGAACACGAAGCTCTCCAGCGTGGTGTCGACAGGCTTGGCGCGGAAGATGTCGGCGATGCGCAGGGCCTCGACGCGCTCGGCGCCGGAGCCGCGCACCTTGACCAGGGCCAGCTCGCGCTCGACGCCGTTCGGGTCGCGGGTCACGTCATGCACGCGGCGGACGTTGACCACCTTGTTCAGCTGGGCCTCGATCTGGTCGAGCACCTGGCGCGTGCCGCGGGTGACCACGGTGATGCGGCTGGTGTGAGCCTTGCGGTCGGTCTCGGCGACGGTGAGGCTTTCGATGTTGTAGCCGCGGGCGGCGAACAGGCCGACCACGCGGTGCAGCACGCCCGGCTCGTTGTCGACCAGCAGCGCGAAGGTCGCGGTCTGCTCGGCCTGCTCGTTGGGGCTGAGATCGTAGGCCGAGGCGGGGGCGGGTTGAACGTTGGCGGTCATGAATCAAGCCTAGAACAGTGTAAGGCGAAGGGCGAGGTCGATCAGACCAGCCCCGCGCCCTCTTCGCCGATGACGTTACCGATGTCCTCGACCTCGCCCATGATCATCTCGTTGTGGGCCTTGCCCGAGGGGATCATCGGCAGGCAGTTCTCGTGCTTCTCGACGCGGCAGTCGAAGATCACCGGCTTGTCGCTGTTGATCATCTCCAGGATCTTGCCGTCCAGCTCGGCCGGGTCCGAGCAGCGGATGCCGACCGCGCCATAGGCCTCGGCCAGCTTCACGAAGTCGGGCAGGCTGTCGGAATAGGAGTGGCTGTAGCGCTCGCCGTGCAGCAACTGCTGCCACTGGCGGACCATGCCCATCCATTCGTTGTTCAGGATGAAGATCTTGACCGGCAGGTCGAACTGGATGGCGGTCGACAGTTCCTGGATGCACATCTGGATCGAGGCTTCGCCGGCGATGTCGACGACCAGGCTCTTGGGGTGGGCCAGCTGCACGCCCAGGGCGGCCGGCAGGCCATAGCCCATGGTGCCCAGGCCCCCGGAGGTCATCCAGCGGTTCGGCTCCTCGAAGCGGAAGAACTGCGCGGCCCACATTTGGTGCTGGCCGACTTCCGTCGTGACGTAGACGTCCTTGTCCTTGGACAGCTCGTACAGGCGCTGGATGGCGTACTGCGGCTTGATGACCGTGTCCGAGCGCTTGTAGGCGAGGCACTGGCGAGCGCGCCAGGCGTCGATCTGGGCCCACCAGTCGGTCAGGGCGGCCTTGTTGGGCTGGTGGCCGGCGGTCTTCCAGGCCTCGATCAGATCCTCGAGGACGCTGCCGGCGTCGCCGACGATCGGCAGGTCGACGCGGACGTTCTTGTTGATCGACGAGGCGTCGATGTCGATGTGGATCTTCTTGCTGCCCGGCGAGAAGGCGTCCAGGCGGCCGGTGACACGGTCGTCGAAGCGGGCGCCGACGCAGATCATCACGTCGCAGTCGTGCATGGCGTTGTTGGCTTCGAACGTGCCGTGCATGCCCAGCATGCCCAGCCACGCCGGATCGGCGGCCGGGAAGGCGCCCAGGCCCATCAGGGTCGAGGTGACCGGCGCGCCGGTCAGGGCCGCGAACTCACGCAGCTTCTCGCTGGCCTTGGGGCCGGCGTTGATGACGCCGCCGCCGGTGTAGAAGATCGGCCGGCGGGCCTGGGCGATCATCTTGGCGGCTTCGGCGATACGGCCGGCGTCGCCCTTGATGCGCGGCGAATAGGCGTGGTTCGAGGCGACCTCGGTCGGGCCGTAGTACTCGCCCTTGGCGAACTGGACGTCCTTGGGGATGTCGATCAGCACCGGGCCCGGACGGCCGGTGGTGGCGATCTTGAAGGCCTCGTGGATGATCTGCGGCAGGTCGCGGACGTCTTTGACCAGGTAGTTGTGCTTGGTGCACGAGCGGGTCATGCCGACGGTGTCGGCTTCCTGGAAGGCGTCGGTGCCGATCAGGTGGGTCGGAACCTGGCCGGTGATGACGACCATCGGGATCGAATCCATCAGGGCGTCCATGATGCCGGTGATGGCGTTGGTCGCGCCCGGACCCGAGGTGACCAGAACGACGCCCGGCTTGCCCGAGCTGCGGGCGTAGCCTTCGGCGGCATGGGTCGCGCCCTGCTCGTGGCG
This sequence comes from Caulobacter sp. 602-2, assembly GCF_011043625.1. Taxonomy (GTDB): domain Bacteria; phylum Pseudomonadota; class Alphaproteobacteria; order Caulobacterales; family Caulobacteraceae; genus Caulobacter. The sequence goes on along the minus strand of NZ_JAAKGT010000014.1, from coordinate 54,042 downwards.
GACCAGGATGTGCTGCAGGCGCGGCTCGTGGAACAGCGCGTCGTAGATCGGCAGGACCGCGCCGCCGGGATAGCCGAACAGCACCTCGACGCCTTGATCGACGAGGCCGCGAACCACGATCTCGGCGCCGGTCATGGCGCGGTTCGCGGTGTCTGCGGGAGCGTTGCTCTCGATGGTCTGGTGGGCGGTCATGGCGAAAGTCCCGGATGGACGTGAAACTGGGCTTTGGAGGCGGCGGAAAAAGAAAAAAGGCCCCGAAGGACCTTTGTGCGCGCGACCGATCTATCAGCGTGACTTCGAGGTCACGCCGTGAACGGCCGCTCCATAAGTACGATCATGGTGTTGCGCACGAGTGTTGCTCCAAATGGATGATCGGGGAATGCCATGCTCGCGAAAGGGCGTCAAGGCGCGCTTTGGCGCAATAAAAGACCTCGACCGGCCGCGCCGGCGCGATTGTGGGCGGCAACTTGCTCCGACCATGCCATGCAACGCGCAATGAGCTTGCTCGCGATGGCCGTCAGTCGGTCACGCCCTGCCTGCAATCTTGCGGCTGCGGGCATGCGGGCGCCGCCTGGCTTCGGACTTGCCGCGGCTGGCGACTGCGGGCCAAGCTGAGGCGAGAGTTCAGAGGGGGATCAAAATGCCACAGGCCGACACGCCGCCCGCCGTCGCCGCCGAGCCGCCGGCCATGCATCGCCTGGTGTCCATCGCGACGGAGGACCGGCCCCTGGTGCTGGTCAAGGACGGGCGCTCGGAAGCCGCCCTCGCGCGGCAGGCGGTCTTCCTGAAGATGTCGGCTCGTGAGGAGGCGGCTTCGGCGGCCCTGGGCGATGGGCTGGCCTTCAAGTGCCGGTGGGTCATCGAGGCCTATCACCAGCGGGACTTCTGCTTCAGCTCGATCACCGGCCAGACGGCCTGCACCGAACCGATGACCCGCATCCTGACCGAGACCGAGTCCGGAGAGACCCCGAGCGGGCCCGACGCGTCGTGCAGCCTGGAGCTGCCCGAGGTTTCGCGGGCGTCCGACCGGCTGGGGGCGATCGTCCAGGCGCGCAGCCCGGCCCTGTTCAAGGCCGAGTACGAGCAGAGGGTCCGTCCGGGGCTTCTGGCCTCCGGCGTCAGGCTGACGGAGCGGTCGCCGACGAAACCCGCGTCCAGTCCGGCGTCTGGTTCCGGAACCAGGTGAGCTGGCGCTTGGCGTAGCGCCGGGTTTCCTGGCGGGCGGCGTCGAGCGCCTGCTCCAGGCTGGTCTCGCCGCGCAGGTGCGATGCGAGCTCGCGATAGCCGACCGCCTTGAGAGCGGGGAGGGCCGGATCGAGGCCGCGCTGTTCCATCGCCGCCACCTCGTCCAGGGCGCCGCTTTCGACCATGACGCCCAGGCGCGCGTCGCAGCGGGCGTAGAGTTCGGTCCGCGCCGGATCCAGCACGACGCCGCTCCATTCGCCGGCCTGCAGCACCGGCCGGGTGTCGGCCTGCCAGTCGGAGAGGGCGCGGCCGGTGGCCACGGCCACGGCGTGGGCGCGAACGAGGCGCTGGCGGTCGCCGCTTTCGATGCGGGCCTCCGCGACCGGGTCCAGCGGCCGCAGAAGATCGCGGAACGCGGCCTCGCCCTGGGCGGCATAGAGCAGGCCGGAGATCTCGCGCTGGCTTTCGGGCACCGGCGGCACGTCGGCCAGGCCATGGGTCAGGGCGCGGAAGTAGAGGCCGGTGCCGCCGACGACGATGGCCGGCCGCCCGCGGGCGGCGATGTCGTGCAGGGCCCGGACGGCCGCCGTCTGCCAGCGGCCAACCGACCAGCCCTCGGCCGCATCGGCGACGCCGAACAGGTGGTGTGGGGCGCGGGCTTCCTCCTCGGGCGAGGGGGCGGCGGTCAGCACCCGCAGGCCCGCGTAGATCTGCATCGAGTCGGCGTTGACGATCTCGCCGCCCGTGCGCTCGGCCAGGTCCAGCGCATAGGCCGACTTGCCGCTGGCTGTGGGCCCGGCGATCATCCAGACGCGCGAGTCGGGCGCGAAGGGCGTTTCGACGGTTGCATTGGGGGCGTCACGGTCCATGAAGCGTACATACATGATCGCAGCGGCGCTGGTCGCCTCCTTGGCGGCGGGTTCGGTTCAGGCCGCCACGCCCGAGACCGCCAAGTCCAAGGCGCCCGCCCCGTCGGCGGCTTCGCGCCTTCCCGCTGCGCCGGCCCAGGCGATGTCCAGCGAGGAGAAGGCCGGCTGCGGCGCGGTGCTGGTGATCCTGGGGCAGGTCTCGACCAGCTATCCGCAGCTGTTCGCCAAGCAGGGCCAGGACGGGCGCGGCATCCAGTTCGTGCTGGAAGCCTTCGGCGCCAAGGGCCGGATCATGATGGACGAGGCGTTCGAGGACGGCGCCCAGCGCGGCCTCAAGCCCTCGAAGGTGTACGAGGAAGGCCTCAGCTTCCTGTTCGAGAACGCCCAGCCGGTCGAGGGCGAAACCGCCGAGCAGGGCGGTCGGCGCGCGGCCATGGCCCTGATGCAGCGCTGCACCGGCATCCAGATGGACTAATGCGGGTTGACGGCGGGGGGCGACTGGCTTAGCCGCCCCGCCATGCACGTCCTGACCCTCGTCGGCCCGGAGGCCGAAACTCTCGCCGCCGCTCTTGCGCTGGGCCAGATCGTTCCGCTCGGCCCGAACGCCGTCGACGTCACCTTCGAGGGCGAGGTTGCTTCGGTCCGCGAGCGGGTGATCGCCGCGATCGGCGACAGGCCCGTCGACTTCGCCGTCCAGCCCGTCGAAAACCGCAGGAAGCGCCTGCTGATCGCCGACATGGACTCGACGATCATCAACGTCGAATGCCTGGACGAGTTGGCCGACTTCGCCGGCGTCAAGGACAAGGTCTCCGAGATCACCGAGCGCGCCATGCGTGGCGAACTGGCCTTCGAAGGCGCCCTGCGCGAGCGGGTCGGCATGCTCAAGGGCCTTGCGACCACGGCGCTGCAGACCTGTTTCGACGAGCGCGTGCGGCTCAATCCCGGCGCCGAGACGCTGGTTCGGACCATGGCCGCCCACGGCGCCCGCTGCGCCCTGGTCTCGGGCGGCTTCACCTTCTTCACCAGCCGGGTGGCCGACGCCGCCGGCTTCCACCTGAACCGCGCCAACACGTTGATCGAGCAGGACGAGGCCCTGACCGGCGAGGTCGGCGATCCGATCCTCGGCAAGGAGGCCAAGCTCGCCGCCCTGGAGGAGGAGACCGCCGCTCTGGGCCTGACCCCGGCCGACGCCCTGGCCGTGGGCGACGGCGCCAACGACCTGGCGATGATCGAGGCCGCCGGCCTGGGCGTCGCCTACCGCGCCAAGCCGATCGTGGCCGCCCAGGCCGACGCCAAGGTCGACCATGCCGACCTGACCGCGCTGCTCTACTTCCAGGGCTATCGCGCCGAGGAGTTCTGGCGGTGAGCTTCCCCCGCCGCGTCGAGGCGGTGGTCTTCGACATGGACGGCCTGCTGCTCGACACCGAGACCGTCTATCGCGCCGCGATGATCGACGCCGGCCAGGCGTTCGGGGTTCCGGTGACGGCGGCGACCTACGCCTCGATGGTCGGCAAGACCAATCCCGAATGCGCGGTGATGCTGCGCGACCTCTATGGCGAGACCTTTCCGGTCAAGCCGTTCTTCGAGCGGCTGTGGGCCGACGTCGAGCTGCTGCTGGAGGCGGAGATCCGGCTGAAGGCCGGCGTGCAGGAGATCCTCGACCACCTGGACGAGATGGGCCTGCCGCGGGCCATCGCCACCTCGAACGGCCTGCCGGCGGTGGAGCGGTATCTGGGCCGCTTCGATCTTCTTCCGCGCTTCCACGCGGTGGTCGCCCACCACGACGTGACGCGGCACAAGCCGCACCCGGATCCCTACCTGCTGGCCGCCCAGCGGCTGGGCGTGGATCCGCTGGCCTGCCTGGCGCTGGAAGATTCCCATCCCGGCGTCCGCGCGGCGCACGGGGCGGGGATGATGACCATCATGGTGCCCGACATCCTCGACCCGACCGAGGAGATGCACGAAAAGTGCGTCCACATCGCCGACAGCCTGCACGTGGTGCTGGACCTGCTGAAGCGGGCGGGGTGAGCCCCCTCCGGCCCTTCGGGCCACCTCCCCCAGAGGGGGAGGATCTACCGAGCAGATGCTCCCCCTCTGGGGGAGCTGTCGGCGAAGCCGACTGAGGGGGCGTCAGCCCCCCGGGCCCTTCTCGAAATACTTGAAGTAGGCGCTGTCGGGCGACAGGACGAAGGTGGTGTCGCCCCTGCCCATCGACTGCTCGTAGGCCTGCATCGAGCGGTAGAAGGCGGCGAAGGACGGGTCGCGGCCGAAGCTGGAGGCGAACAGCTGGGCGCGCTGGGCGTCGGCTTCGCCTCGGATCTTCTCGGCTTCCTCGTAGGCGGTGGCGACGATCTCGCGGCGCTGCTGGTCGCCGATGGCGCGCAGCTCGGCGGCTTCCTGCTTGCGGGCGGTCTGCATCCGCTCGTAGACGGCCTGCTGGTTGGGCTGGGGCAGGTCGGCGCGCTTGATGCGCACGTCGATGATCTGGATCCCGAGGTTCGAGGCCTTGACCTGGCGAGCCACCTCGTCGCGGATCGCGGCCATGATCTGGGCGCGCTTGCCGGCGATCACGTCGCCGGAGTCGGCGCGGCCGATCTGCTCGCGCAGGGCGGCGTTGACGATGCGGTCCAGGCGGTCGCGGGCCACGGTCTCGCTGCCCAGCGCCCGGAAGAACTGGCGCGTGTCGGAGATGCGGTAGCGGACGAAGGCGTCGACCACCAGCTTCTGCTGGTCGGCGGCGGTCACTTCCTCCTGGTTGGCCGACAGGTCGATGTTGCGCTTGTCGAAGCGCAGCACGTTGTCGATCGGCGACTTCAGGTGCAGGCCGGGCGAGGTGACCACGGCCACCGGCTTGCCGAAGCGCACCACCAGGGCCTGCTGGCGCTGGTCGACCTTGTAGACCGTGGTGCTGACTAGGATCAGCGCGCCCATCGCGGCGATGCCGACGGCGATCAGGGGCGTGTTGTTGGCAAGACGGCTCATCGGGCGGCTCCGTCGGTGGCGGCAGGGGCGGCGGCGGCCGGCGGGGCGACGGACCTGGCGCGGAAGGTGTCCGACGGCAGGATCACCGGGGCGTTGGCGCCCTTGTTGTCGACGATCACCTTGTTGGAGTTGGCCAGCACCCGCTGCATGGTCTCGATGTAGAGGCGCTCGCGCGTCACGGCCGGGGCCAGCTTGTACTGGTCGTAGACCTGGTTGAAGCGGGCCGCGTCGCCCGCGGCCTCGCGCACCACCTGCTCGCGATAGCCCTTGGCCTGCTGGATCACCTGGGCGGCTTCGCCGCGGGCGACGTTGGCGGCCGACTGGGCGTTCTGGGCTGCGCGCTGCACGTCGCGGAAGGCGTCGACGACCGGCTCGGGGGCGTTGGCCACCTGGATGCGGACGCCCTCGATGTGGACGCCGATGTCGTAGCGATCGAGCACCCGCTGCATCAGGATGCGGGTCTGGGCCTCGACCTCGCCGCGGCCGTTGGTGAGGATCGGGGTGAGGGCGGTCTTGCCGACCACCTCGCGCATGGCGCTTTCGGCCACGTCCTTGAGCACGACGTTGGGCTCGCGCACGTTGAACACGTACTTGCCGGCGTCGGACACGCGCCACTGAACGGTGAACGACAGGTCGACGATGTTCTCGTCGCCGGTCAGCATCAGGCGTTCGGCCGGCACCTCGGCGCCGGGGACGCCGCCGATGTCGAGCGTCTGGATCGAGGTGACGGGCACGCGCTGCACGGCCTCGACCGGCCAGGGCAGGTGATAGCGCAGGCCAGGATCGCTGGTGCGGCTGTAGGCGCCGAAGGTGGTGACCACGCCCTGCTGGTTGGGCTGGACGACATAGGTCCCGGTCAGCAGCCACAGGCCGACCACGGCCCCGGCGCCAAGCACGATCGCCTTGCCGCGGCCGGGGCCGCCGAAGGTTCCGCGCAGGCGCTCGGTGACGCGCTCGACCAGCTCGCTGACGTCGATCGGGGGCGGCGGAACGCCAGGCGGACCGGAGGGGCGGCGGCCGGGGTCGGACTTGTTCCGCCCACCGTCGTTCTTGTCGTCGCCCGGAGGGGGCGATCCCCAGGGGCCGGGTCCGGCGTTGTCGTTCCAGGGCATGGGCGGCGCTATCTTCCCGTCGCTCGTTCTTGCGGATGGCGGGGTTGTAAAAGCCCCCCCGTACGCGGATATGAGGACCCCCGCACGACAAGGCAAGACAAAGACGTGACCGCGAGCCCTTCCGCCACCCCCGACGACGCCCGCGAGGCCCTCGACCGCATCGAGGATCCGGCCACCGGCCTTGGCCTGGTGAAGGCCGGACTGGTGCAGGGACTGGTGGTGCGCGAGGGCAAGGCCGGCTTCGTGCTGGAGGTGCCGGCCGCGCGCGTCGGCGGCTACGGACCGGTGCGCGAGGCGGCCGAGAAGGCGCTGGCGGCGCTGCCGGGGATCACCCGCGCCCAGGTGGTGCTGACCGCCCAGGCGGCCGCCGAGACCACCCGGGTGCGCAAGGGCGCCCGCGTCGCCGACGACCCCCAGGCCCAGGTGGGGCCGCCGCCGGCCTCTGAAAAGCCGGCCCACGTGCGCCACGTCATCGCCGTCGCCTCGGGCAAGGGCGGGGTGGGCAAGTCGACGGTCTCGACCAACCTGGCCTGCGCCCTGGCGGGGCTGGGCCTGAAGGTGGGCCTGCTGGACGCCGACATCTACGGCCCCTCGGCCCCGCGCATGATGGGCGTCGAGGGCGAGCCGACCTTCGAGGACAAGAAGCTGCTGCCGATGCAGGCCCACGGCGTGAAGCTGATGTCGATCGGCTTCATGGTCGACGAGGGCAGGGCGATGATCTGGCGCGGGCCGATGGCCTCGTCGGCGGTGCGCCAACTGATCCACGACGTGGCCTGGGGAACCGAGGACGAGCCGCTGGACGTGCTGGTCGTCGACCTGCCGCCGGGCACCGGCGACATCCACCTGACCCTGGTGCAGAAGCTGCGCATCGACGGCGTGGTGCTGGTCACCACCCCGCAGGAGATCGCCCTGATCGACGCGCGCCGGGCCGCGGCGATGTTCGCCAAGACCGCGACGCCGATCCTGGGCCTGATCGAGAACATGGCCTTCTTCGCCGACCCGGCGACGGGCGCGCCGATCCCGATCTTCGGCTCGGGCGGCGGCGTGGCCGAGGCCCAGGCGCTGGGCACGCCGGTGCTGGCCCAGGTGCCGATCGAGATGAGCGTGCGCGAAGCCGGCGACGCGGGCCGGCCCGCGGTGCTGGCCGCGCCCGAAAGCGCCGCGGCCAAGGCTTTCGTCGATGCGGCCAGCGCGGTGTGGAAGAGCATTTCGCACTAGGGTGAGGGTTGTTGTTCCTGGAGGGGCGGTGACCGCAGGTTTCATGGTCGCGCTGAGCCTCCGGCGCTGACCCCCTCCGGCCCTCCGGGTCACCTCCCCCAGAGGGGGAGGATCTATTTGGTGTCCTCCGGAGAGCGCCGCCGCGCGTCAATCGCTGGTCGGGCCTTGCGGCGTCGTGGGCTGTGTCGGTTGCGGGGCGGCGGGGACGGGGGTGATGGGGTAGGCGGGCTTGCGCTTGCCCTTGGCGGCTTCGGGCGCAGGCGCGGCGGCGGCCGGCGGGGCGTGGACGTCGGGGATCGGCTCGACGGTGGGGCCGACGACCGAGGGCTTGGGCTTGGGCGGGGTAGGCGGCGGCTCGTCCTTGCCGCCCATGAACGGGAAGCGGCGCTTCTTGGCCGGTTCGGGCTGGGGCTCGCCGCGATGCTGGGGCGTGGCCGGGGGCATGCAGCCGCGTGCCTCGCCCAGGCCCTTGAGATAGGCGCGGCGCACGGCGCCGGCGGCCATGGCCGACTGCACGAGGCGGTCGTGCTTCTCGGCGCCCGACAGCTTGCGGACCCAGCCGCGCATGGGGATCAGGTCCTGGGCCGCGCTGGCCATGGCCCCGAGGGCGGCGTCGCCGGCCGCCTTGCGGCCGCGGTCCATCAGGTCTTCGTCCTCGCCCGGCGGCACCTGGTCGAGGTCGATCCCCAGCGCCGCGTCGAGCGGCTTCACCAGGGCGGTCAGCTGGCCGCAGCTGGAGGGCTGGGGCCGGGCGTAGGGATCCTGCATGGCCTCCAGCAGCACCGGCGGGATCTTGGTGCGCATCAGGTTGACGTCGCGCAGCGGCGCGGTGACCGCGCCCGACAGGCCGTCCTTGTTGGCCTCCGAGGTGGTCTGGATCTTGTCTGGAGAGTCGACCTCGGCCGGAGCCTTGGAAACCTCGGGCTCGGGCTGGCGCGTGCTCGCGCAGGCGGCCAGCAGGGGGAGCGCGACGGCGAGGAGAAGCAGGCTTCGCATGACTTGACCCTAACGCGCGACGAGCCGTGTCGTCATCCGCCGTGAAACATGAAAGCGAGCTTGCGACGCAGACGTGGCCCGACTATGTTCCGCGCCGCTTCCACGGCCTACCTCCGTGTCGACAGCGGGCCGGTAGCTCAGTGGTAGAGCATTCGACTTTTAATCGAATGGTCCTGGGTTCGAGTCCCAGCCGGCCTACCAACTTTCCTTTGAAGAATAACGACTTAGCGGATCGCCCCGACGGGGCGTCCGCCGAGGCGACGCATCATCGGGAACAGTGCGCGCCTGGTCCGAAGCCCGGTTCGGGGACGGTCGGGGATCGAATCGCCGAATCCGCCGGCCGGGCGTCGCGGGCCGTGCGGCGCCGTCGTCCCGGAGAGCCTTCGTTTAGGTTTCACATCGGATACATTGCAAAATATCCGGTTTCGAGGTCGGGCTTCGATGGTAATCTGCAATCAATGATGCAGCCTTGGATCGAAACCGAGAATCTGAAGGCGTACTTCCGGTTGGGAAGTGCGCCCTACGCCCTCATTACCTTCAATAGTCTCGGATTTCGGCCCGACGAAGAAGACTTCTGGGCCTCGCCGGTCGTGCGCAAGCTGGACATCGGCTGCGTCGGCGTGGTCGCCAAGCGGCCCAACTGGTTCCCCGCCAAGGACATCGAGGAGATCGCCAGGCGCGTTCGCGGCGTACTGTCGGACTATCGGGAGGTGCTGGCCTACGGCAACAGCATGGGCGCGTACGCCGCGCTGGCGCACGGCAAGACGCTGGGCGCCACCACCACCCTGGCGTTCTCGCCGCAGTTCTCGCTGGATCCGGCGCTGGTCCCGCACGACAAGCGCTACCAGGAGTTCTTCCGCCAGGACCTGAACGGCGGCGAAGCCGTGCGAAGCCTGCCGGGGCGCTCGATCATCGTCTACGACCCCTATCAGCCGCTTGATCGCGAGCACGTGGAGCTGATCCGCAAGGTCGGCCGGATCGAAGAGGTGCATGCGCCCTTCATGGACCACGACACGATTCGCATGGTCGCCAGCAGCGAGACGGCCAAGGTGATGTTCCGGGCCGCGCTGGACGGCGACCTGCGGGCGCTGCGCCGGCTGCTCAAGCCGCTTCGCCGCAAGGTGCCGATCTATTATCGCTCGATCGCGTACCGTGGCCTGGTCATCCGCAAGTCGGCGTTCTGGACCTCGGTCGGGCTTCGCAACGGGCTGCAGCTGTTCCCGCAGGACGAAGTGCTGCAGGGCTGGAGCGCGAAGGCGAACTGAGGCTTCGACGCCGGACGTCGCGGATCCTTTAATCCCACAATTCGGGATTGCTTTCTGATATGTGAAATTGCTTGCGCTACCTCCTGTTCTTCGGGATGGTCCGACCAAGGACGTCGACCTTCCGGGATCGACGCGTGGCCGTTCGGGAGGTGCGATCATGGACGTCAAGGGCGCGCGACGGCGCGAGGTCCTGGTCGGGGTGGTGTCGGCCTCGCTGCTGGCGCCCGTTGGAGCACAGGCGCGACAAGTGACGACCCGCAGGTTCGATTTCACCGCCAGGCCGCGCGAGGGCTTCACGCCCGTCGCCGCCGACCGGCTGTACGACGCCGCTCTGGGCTACGGCTTCGAGCCGGGCGAGGGGCGGTCGTTCTCGGTCGCCGCGCCGGAAGGCGACTGGCGCGTGACGCTGGAGGTCGAGGGCGGCGCGGACCTGACCGTGAAGGCCGAGTCCCGGCGGCTGATGGCCGAGCAGATCCGCACCAAGGCCAAGGAGCGCCGCGAGGTGACGTTCGTGGTCAATGTCCGCGACGCCTCGCTGCCGCCGCCGCCGAAGAACGCCCCGGGCGGGACCGGCGTGATCCTCAATCCGCGCGAGAAGGGCACGCCCAACTGGGACGACAGGCTGACGGTGGAGTTCTGCGGGCCTGCCCCGAAGGTGGCCCGCATGACCGTCGAGCCCGCCAGCGTGCCGCGCGTCTTCCTGCTGGGCGATTCCACGGTCACCGACCAGCCGTTCGAGCCGGCCGCCGGCTGGGGCCAGATGCTGCCCAGGTTCTTCGCGCCGACCGTGTCGGTGGCCAGCCACGCCGAGTCCGGCGAGACCATGAAGTCGTTCCTGATGGAGCACCGGCTGGACAAGGTGCTGAGCCAGACGCGGGCCGGCGATTTCGCGCTGATCCAGTTCGGCCACAACGACCAGAAGGAAAACTGGCCCCAGACCTATGTGGCGGCCGACAGCACCTATCGCGACTACCTGCGGGCCTATGTCGGCGAATTCCGGCGCAGGAAGGCCACGCCCGTGCTGGTGACCTCGATGCATCGCCGCCGGTTCGACGGCGAGGGCAGGATCATCAACACCCACGGCGACTATCCGGCTGCGGTGCGGGCGGTGGGCGCCGAGCTGGGCGTGCCGGTCATCGACCTGGCCGCGATGAGCCGCGCCTTCTACGAGGCCCTGGGCCCGGCGCAGTCGCCCAAGGCCTTCGCCGACGGCGGCAAGGACATCACCCACCACGACAACTACGGCGCCTATGAGCTGGCGCGCTGCATCGTCGAGGGGATCAGGGCCGGCGTTCCCGAACTGGCGCGCCATCTTTCCGCCGACGCCGGTGCGTTCGATCCGGCCAAGCCGACGCCTCCCGACAGCTTCGTCATGGCTCCCAGCGCGGCCCGCAGCAACGCGGCCCTGCGCGGCAATTGATCCTCCTTGCGAGGTAAGAGGTATCCGATGATCGACCGTCGCTCCCTGCTGGCCCTGGCCGGCGCGACCGCCGCCAGCCCCGCCCTGGCCCAGACGGCTCCGGCCGTCAGGCCGACGCTGGAGATCCAGCCGATCTGGCCGGGCAAGGCTCCGGGCGGCGAGAAGGTGACGGTCAAGGAGCAGGTGATCTTGCGCACGCCTGGCGGCGATCCCAACGACACGGCCTTCCTCAACATCACCGACCCGGTGCTGATGATGCGCCGGCCGGAAAAGCCCAACGGCGCGGCGATCCTTATGATCCCGGGCGGCGGCTACAAGCGCGTGGCGGTCAGCAAGGCCGGCGGGGCGATCGACAAGTGGATCGCCGACCAGGGCGTGACCGCCTTCGTCATGACCTATCGCCTGCCGGCCGACGGCTGGGCGGCGGGGCCGGACGTGGCCTTGCAGGACGCCCAGCGGGCCATCCGCATCATCCGCTCGCGCGCGGGCGAGCTGGGCCTGGATCCGGCGCGCGTCGGGGTGATGGGCTTCTCGGCCGGCGGACACCTGGCCGGGCGCCTGGCCACCCAGTTCAAGCGCGACACCTACGCGCCGATCGACGCCATCGACAAGCTGTCGACCCGGCCGTCGGTGGCGGGGCTGTTCTATCCGGTGGTGACCATGCAGGCGCCGTTCGCGCACGGCGCGTCGATGCGGGAACTGCTGGCCGGCGACGCCTCCGAAGCGCGCCGCAAGGCCGCGTCGCTGGAGCTGGACGTGCCGGCCGACACCCCGCCGACCTTCATCGCCACCGCCGCCGACGACAAGGTGGTGCCGGCCGACAACAGCTTGCTCCTGTACTCGGCCCTGCGCGCGGCCGGCGTGCCCAGCGAACTGCACATGTTCGAGAAGGGCGGCCACGGCTTCGGCGTGACCGGTCCGCAGGGCATGGACATGGGCTGGCCGCAGCTACTGCCGCCGTTCCTGCGTCGCCACGGCCTCTACACGTGAGCCAGGTCTTCGACGTCCGGTCCTTCGGGGCCAGGGGCGACGGCGAGACGCTGGACACCGACGCGATCAACGCCGCCGTCCAGGCCGCCCGCGCGGCCGGCGGCGGGACCGTGCGGCTGCCGGCGGGGCGCTATCTCTGCTTTTCGATCCGGCTGGCCGGCGGCGTGCGGCTGAAGCTGGAGGAGGGCTGCGTGCTGGTCGCCGCCGATCCGGCCCGGCACGGCGGGGCCTATGATCCGCCGGAGGACAACCCCCACGACCTCTACCAGGACTTCGGGCACAGCCACTGGCGCAACAGCCTGCTCTGGGGCGAGGACCTGGAGGACGTGGCGATCGAGGGGCCCGGCCGCATCGACGGCGAGGGCCTGACCCGCGAGGGGCCGGGCTCGCGCTGGCGCCGGCAGGCGGGCGAGTTTCCGCTGAGCATGGTGGGCCTCTCGGCCGAGGCGATGGCCGAACTGGTGCCCGAACGGGCGGCGATGATCGGCCAGGGCAACAAGGCGATCGGGCTCAAGCGCTGCCGGAACGTGCGGCTGTCGGGCTTCACGCTGGTGCGCGGCGGGCACTTCGCGGTGCTGGCCACCGGCTGCGAGGACCTGGTCATCGAGAACCTGCTGGTCGACACCAACCGCGACGGCCTGGACATCGACGGCTGCTCGCGCGTGCGCATCAGCGACTGCCGGGTCAACACCCCCAACGACGACGCGATCGTGCTGAAGGCCTCGATGGCGTTGGGCGCGGCGCTGCCCACGCAGGACGTCGAGATCACCCGCTGCCACGTCTCGGGCTTCGATCCGGGCACGGTGCTGGACGGCACGCTGGGGCGCGAGCAGCAGATCTCGCCCGACCAGGACCGGGTGACCGGCCGCATCAAGATCGGCACCGAGAGCAACGGCGGCTTCCGGCGGATCCGCATCACCGACTGCGTGCTGGAGCGCTCGCGCGGGCTGGCCCTGGAGACCGTCGACGGCGGGACCATCGAGGACGTCGAGATCGACAACGTCCGCCTGGTCGAGATGACCAGCGCGCCGCTGTTCCTGCGGCTGGGCGCGCGGCTGCGCGGGCCGGAGGGGACGCGGCCGGGCGCGCTGCGCCGGGTGAGCGTGCGCAACCTGTCGGGCGAGACGGCGAAGGCCGACCTGCCGGTGATCCTGGCGGGCCTGGCCGAGCATCCGATCGAGGACGTGCGGCTGGAGAACTTGACCCTCAGCTTCCTGGGCGGGGCGGGGGAGGCGGGCGTCGAGCCGGCGCAACTGGAGGACGCCTATCCCGAGCCGCGGATGTTCGGCGATCCCCCGGCCTGGGGCCTGTGGGCGCGGCACGTACGGGGGCTGGTGATCGAGGGTCTGGCGCTGAGCGGCGGAGCCGACGCCCGGGCGGCGGTGCGGATCGACGGCCAGGACATGGCGGCCGAGCGTTTCGCCGGGCGGTAGCCCGGCGCGGCCTTCTCGGAACGAGCCCGACAGTGCGGCTTAGCGTCGCGCGGGTCGATTTGATGACCCATGCGCGTCGATTTTAGCACCTTCGCTTCCTAGATGAGCGAAAAGGAACGGGATCGAGCTGTTTCGATCCGGCGTGACGTCGACCCTGGGGCCATGTTTCTAGCCACGTTCCTGAGAACCGTTGCGACTGTCGTGCTGGCCGCGTTGATGGCGGTGACGACGGACTACTGCGTCAACATCCTGATCCTGAAGCGCGCCGAGGTCTTCACGCCGTGGATGACGATGGTGATCGTCGTCATCGTGGGCGGGCCGCTGTTCTATGTCCTGCACAGCCAGCGGCTGAACCTGAAGGCCGCCAAGCTTGACCTGTCGCAGAGCCTGAAGATCCAGCGCCAGACGGCCGAGGAGGCCGAGCGCCGCCGCCGCGAGGCCGAGCGGACCCTGTCGCGGCTGCGCGAGCACGAGTCGCTGTACCGGATCCTGGCCAACAACCTGACCGACGCCCTGTCGATGTGGTGGCCCGATGGGCGCAGGCGCTACAACTCGCCCGCCATCGAGCGGCTGACGGGCTACACCCCCGCCGAGTTCCTGGTCGCGCCCAACCTGCTTGGGGTCAGCGAGGAGGACGGCGCCCAGGCCGTGGCGGCCATCCGCACGCTGCAGACGCCCAGTGACAGCAGCACGCTGGAGTACCAGTTCCGCCGCAAGGACGGCCAGACGATCTGGATCGAGAGCACCTATTCGCTGGTGCCCAAGGAGGAGGGCGGCGGCTTCATCGCCACCAGCCGCGACATCACCGAGCGCAAACGCTTGGCGCAGGAGCTGGCGACGGCCGCGCACCAGGCCCAGGCGGCCGCGGCGGCCAAGGCCGACTTCCTGGCCAACATGACCCACGAGCTGCGCACGCCGCTGACGGCGATCATCGGCTTTTCGGGCCTGCTGCGGCAGTCGTCGGCCCTGGACGAGACCGACGCGCGGCAGGTGCGCCTGATCCACGAGGCCAGCAACACCCTGCTTGGCGTCATCAACGACGTGCTGGATTTCTCGCGCCTGGAGGCGGGGCTGGAGCTGGACGCCGAGCCGTTCAAGCCCTGCGAGATCGCCCGCTCGGCCGCGGCCCTGATCGAGAGCCAGGCCCAGGCCAAGGGCCTGCCGGTGCTGATCGAGTTCGGCCCGGGCCTCAAGCCGCTGCTGGGCGACGCCGCGCGGCTGAACCAGGTGCTGCTGAACTTCCTGTCCAACGCGGTGAAGTTCACCAGCGAGGGGCAGATCGTCATCAGCGTGAACCAGGAGAGCTCGGCCCTGGGCCAGCGGCTGCGGATGGCGGTGCGCGACAGCGGCATCGGCCTGCCCGACGACATGCACGAGGCGGTGTTCGAGCGCTTCATCCAGGCCGACGCCGGGGTCTCGCGCCGGTTCGGGGGCACGGGCCTGGGCCTGGCGATCTGCAAGCGGATCATCGAGGCCATGGGCGGCCAGATCGGCGTCGACAGCGTCGCCGGGCAGGGCTCGACCTTCTGGTTCGAGGTCGAACTGCCGGTGACCGAGACGGTGGCCAACGACCTGCCCCCCGCGCCGCAGCCGGCGGCGCTGGACCGGCCCGTTCGGCTGCTGCTGGTCGAGGACAACGCGGCCAACCGCGAACTGATCGGCGCGCTGCTGGCGCCGTTCGACGTCGAGGTCGAGACGGCCGTCGACGGGGTGGCGGCGGTCGACGCCTTCAAGGCCGGCAAGGCCTACGACCTGGTGCTGATGGACGTGCAGATGCCGGTAATGGACGGCCTGACGGCCACCCGCCGTATCCGGGCGCTGGAGCCGATGGGCCTGCGCACCCCGATCGTGGCCATGACCGCCAACGTGCTGCCCGAGCAGGTGGCCACGTGCATGGCAGCCGGCATGGACGACCACCTGGGCAAGCCGATCAATCCCTCGCGGCTGCTGGAGATGGTGGCGCGCTGGGGGCAGGCCGAGGCGGCCTGACAGGCCCTCTCCCCGAAAGGGGGAGGGTCTTGGGTCTCGTCCTTCTCCCCTTGCGGGAGAAGGTGTCGACGTAGTCGACGGATGAGGGGTTGCACGAACGAAAACGCCGCGACGGCCGATCGGCTGTCGCGGCGTTTGGCTTCTGGGAGACCCCTCACCCGACCTCCCTTTCGGGAGGCCACCCTCTCCCGCAGGGGGAGAGGGATCAGTCTCAGTTGATGTCGGGGATCTGGTCGCTGCCGACCGGGGGGCTGGCCTTTTCGCCGCGGCCCCAGAGGCGTTCGTACTTCCAGCCGGTGAGGTCCTCGACGATGGCCTTGGACTCGGGGGTCTCGGCCTCGGTCGCGCCGGCGCGCAGGCGTTCGACCTCGTGGACCAGCACCTCGTGGGTCTTGGCGTTGAGGCGGAACTTCCACGAGATGATCATGCCGGTGACCATCACCAGGATCGGGCCGCCGACCATGATCAGCACCAGGGTGTGGATCGCCTGCGGGGTCTGCTGGACCACCTGGCCCTTGCCGCCCGAGACGAAGCCGCCCAGGCCCAGGAGGGTGGTGGTCAGGAGGATGGCGCCCGACTGGGCGATCTTGCGCACGAAGGTCATGACGCCGGCGAAGATGCCCTCGCGACGCTGGCCGGTGACCGCCTCGTCGACGTCGGGCAGGTAGTTGTAGACGCCCCAGGGCACGAAGTTCAGCGTGCCGCGGCCCAGGCCCGCCAGGATGATCGGCAGGAACAACCAGAACAGGACCGTGGGGTTGAAGCCCGAACCGGCGGCGTTGAAGATGTTGCCGTGCAGGCCCTCGACGCTCGCGGTGAAGCCGGCCGGCTTGACGAGGTAGAAGCCCAGGAACAGCAGCAGGGCCGCGCCGACGAAGGTGATGGCCATGCGGTAGGCGGCCGTCGGACCGGTCTTGATGATCACGCGGATGGCGATCATCACCGAGATCAGCTGGGCGAAGTACATCATCGTCATCGCCTGGGAGATCACCAGGGTCGAGCCGACCATCACCGTGGCCACGAACAGCGGGAAGGCGGTGTTGAAGATGTCCTGGCTGATGTAGCCGCCCAGATAGAGCGACAGGTGCTGGCGGAAGGCCTTCAGCTTCAGGGTCGAGAACAGGTCGCGGAACATGTTGACCGGGATCAGCGCCGCCTTGCCCCAGTCCATGGCCTCGGGCTGGATCAGCTTCTCGTCCTCGGTGTAGGGGCGCTCCCAGGTGAACAGCACCACCAGCACCACGACCAGGCTGAACAGGCCGCCGAAGATGGCCGCCATGATCAGGAAGGTGTTGGAGCTGTCCTTGCCGCCGAAGTTGTTGATGATCAGCGTGGGCAGGTACGAGGCCAGGATCGCCGAGCTTTGGGCGATCAGCATGCGGGCGCCCGCGAACTTGGCCTTCTCCTTGTAATCCTTCGTCATTTCCGCCGCGAGGGTTTCCCACGGGATCAGGAACATCGTGTAGACGAACTCGAAGAAGATGAACGTCACCAGGTAGTAGGTGAACGTCTGCCCCGAGACGAAGATCAGGGCGAAGCTGGGCAGCAGCGGGATGGTCAGCAGCAGGAAGATCTTCCGCCGCCCGACCTTACGGCCGATCCAGGTGTGGCGCAGGTTGTCGGAGATGTAGCCGATCAGCGGGCAGGTGATCGCCTCGAGCAGGCGCGGCAGGCCCAGGATCATGCCGGTTTCGATCGGCGTGAGCCCGCAGAAGGTGATGAAGAAGTAGGCCAGCCAGCCGGTGATCACGGCTTGCGCGCCGGCCCCCAGCATGTCGCCGGAGCCCCAGCCCCAATAGTTGATCCAGGACGGTTTGCGGGCGTCTGGCGTGGCCATGTTCGTTTCGTGTCCCAAAACTTCGAAAGGCTTCTGGTGAGCCTCTGAATTGTATTCCCCCATCCGTTCTTCCCCGCGCAGGCGGGGATCCAAGCCGAGTTTCCGGCGCTCTCGCGATAGAGCCAGCTTGGATCCCCGCCTCCGCAGGGAAGGTCGGTGAGAGAGTTAGATGAAGGCGCGCTGGAACTCGCCCAGCGCCAGCATGGCCAGCGACTGGCCGTACGGCATCGAGGTCAGCGGGATGTCCTTGTAGCCCTGGATCGTGTCGAACACCGGGGTGCCGAACGAGACCTGCTGCAGTTCGCCGGCGTCGTCGATGTTGGCCAGCACGCCCTTGATGGCGCGGATGGCGACGGCTTCGTATTCCTTGCCGATGTAGCGCTTGCGCACGGCCTTGAGCACGCCGTAGGCGAAGCCGGCGGTGGCCGAGGCTTCAAGGTACGAGGTCTTGTCGTTGATGATCGTGTGCCACAGGCCGGTTTCCTGGTCCTGGTACTCGGTCAGGGCCTTGATCTGGGCTTCCAGGGCGTCGATCAGGAAGGCGCGCAGGCCGTCGCCCGGCTTCAGGTCGAGCAGCTCGATGAATTCCGGGATGGCGATCGTCACCCAGCAGTTCCCGCGGGCCCACAGGGCGTCGGCGAAGTTGTGACGGCCCTCGAAGGTCCAGCCGTGGAACCACAGGCCGGTCTTGCGGTCGGCCAGGTACTTGATGTGGACCATGAACTGGCGCTTGGCCTCCTCGACGAAGTCGGGGCGGTCGAGCAGCAGGCCGATCTTGGCCAGCGGCAGCACGCTCATCATCAGCGTGTCGTCCCACAGCTGCTGCGGGTTCTCGCTGTTGAACACGATGTGCTGGAAGCCGCCTTCCTCGGTGCGCGGACCCTCGTACATGACGTAGTCGGCCCAGGTCTCGAGATAGGGGATGTAGGTGTGGTCGCCGGTGGCCTCGTAGAGGTAGGCCAGGGTCAGGAACGGCGAGACCGTGTTGATGTTCTTGGTCGGGGTGCCGGCCTCGAAGCGGTCGGCGAACCACTTGGTCATGATGTCGAAGGCGCGCTCGTCGCCGTACATCTCGTACTGCTTCCACAGGCCGTAGAGGCCCACGCCGTGGGTCCATTCCCAGTCGTTCCAGCCCTTGGTGTCGATGACGCGGCCGTCGTCGAGGCGCAGCAGGAACTCGCCCGTCTCGTCGGTGATGTCGACGAGGTTGCTGATCAGAAGGGCGATCTTGGCCTTGACGTCCTTGGCCTCGATGCCGTGAGCGAGATTGGGCACGGTAGTCTCCTAAAGGTAAGTTCGGGGTAGGCGGGGGCCTACTGCTTGTAGTTCGGCGCGGGGACGCGGGCGACGGGCACGCCGCCTTCCACGTTGCGCAGCACTTCCAGTTTGACCGCTTCCAGGGCGTCGCCGGGGGCGCCGTCGCTGGTCACGGCCAGGGCGATGGTGTTCTTGCCGTGCGGATCGACGATGCCGTTGGGCAGCACGAAGGTCCGCTGCGGGCCGACGTGGGCGATGAACTGGCCCATGTTCCAGCCGTTGACGAAGATCAGCACGCGATAGCGGCCGGGCGAGCGCGGGGTCTTCGGATCGCCGATCGTCAGGCCCAGCGTCACGTCCTGGTCCTTGGGCAAAGCCAGGTCGAAGTTGGTCCGATACCAAGTGGTGCCGGCGTAGGGCTGAGTGGCGCCCATGTCGGCCTTGGTCCAGCCCTGGTCGGGGAAGCCCGGCAGGTGCCAGCCGTTGCGTTCGCCGTACTGGCCGCCTTCGTTCATCGGGCCGCGCACCGGATCGGCGATGTCCTCGCCGCCCTTGTTGCCCTGGATTTTCCAGCTGATCGGCACGGCGAAGCTGTAGCTGGTCGGGCTCGACAGCGAGGCCGAGACCAGGCCGCGGGCTTCCTTGTGGAAGTCGTCGGCGTCGAGGTCCCAGTTGTGGCCGTTGTTGCGGACCATCACCGACAGGACATGCTCGCCGTCGCCGCGCAGGTCTTCCGGCAGCTTGAAGGTCGCCACGCCCGTGGTGATCGGGCGGGGCAGGCCGCCGTCCAGCTCGTGCTGGCCCAGGAACTTGCCGTCCAGCCAGACCTGCAGCATGCCGGCGCCGCCGGCGCCGTAGTGCAGGGTCAGGGTGTCGATGTCGGCGCGGCCCTTGTAGCGGCCGCGATACCAGACGTCGCCGTGGTGGAAGCCGTGGGTGCTCATGTCGAGCGCGGGCTGGCCCGTCGGCGGACGCACGGTGGAGCCGCCGCGCTTGCCCTCGGCCTTGGCCCAGGCGCTGTCGTCGAAGGCGGGTTCCGACTCGGGCGAGCCGGCGGCGGTCTTCCAGTCGAGCTTGGCAAGATCCGGCACGGTGACGGCGGCGGGGCCGGCCAGCGACTTGCTGGCCAGCAGCGAACCCGAAGCCGTGGCCTTGGCGGCGACGGCGGCGCCGTTCCAGCGGACGGACTTGACGCCCTTGGGCGCGAAGACTTCCAGGGCGCTCTCGGCTTCGGTGTCGCCGGTCAGCGACAGGACCGCGCCCTTGACGCTGGCCGAGCGCACGAGGCCGGGGCCGCGCTGCAGGGTCGGGCCGGCGGCGGTGTCCTGGCGCCAGAAGGTCTGGCCGGTGGCTTCATCCGCCAGCAGCAGCACGAGCGGCGGACGGCCGCCGCCGGTGATGCGCACGCGGGCGAGGCCCGTGTGGGTGTAGGAGAGCTTCAGGTCGCCCTTGGCCGCGTCGAAGCTCGACGAGACCTGGCCTTCCAGCACCTCGACCTTGGGCGCCTCGGCGTAACGGAGGACGGTCTCACCGGCCTCGCCGGCGCGGCCGTACATCAGGGCCAGGTCGCCGCCGTTCCAGGGCAGGTGGGTCTGGATCTCGGACGTCGAATAGACGAGACGCTGGCCGCCCAGGTCGTAGCTGGCCATCAGCATCTTGCTGTCCTGGCCCTTGATCCGCGAGGGGACCAGGTACTCGCCGTCGCGGGTCTTGACCTTGAAGGTGAAGGCCTCGTCGCCGGTGGCGCTGCTGGGGTTGTGGATCACCACATAGAGGTGGCTGCCGGTCTCGGCGTTGACGTTGTGATAGACGCGGACCTTGTCGTTCGAGGGAACGACGGCCTCGCCCTTGTCCATGCGGCGCAGGTCCGGAACGGCGTTCAGGAACTGGCCCATCTGCTTCATGATGCGGGCCTTGTCGCGCAGGCCGCGGGCCTCGTCGATGGCCGAGCCGTAGTCATAGGAGCTGAACACCACCGGGGCCGGCGACCAGCCCCACGAGGTGCCGCCATAGGTCATGTAGAAGCTCTGGATCGTCAGGCCGTTGGCGATGTTGGTTCCGTAGAACACCCGCTGGTAGCCGACGCCGCGATGGATGGCGGTGCAGTCGTAGTCGCCGTTGCTGCCCCAGTAGTCGAACCAGCCGCCGCCGAACTCGGCCGCGAAGCCGGGCGTGTTGGGGCTGGCCGAAGCGCCGCCCTTGGCCCCGCCGGCGCCGTAGAGGCCCCAGTCGGGCGCCACGCCGGGCGAGGAGGGGGTCGAGTCGACCTTGCACGAGCCGCCCGGATAGCCGTCGAAGGCGTAGAGGTCGGTCGGGCCTTCGACCGCGCCCGGCACGTTGGAGCCCTTGGGCACCCAGTAGCCGTTGCGGCCCTTGTCGTTGTGGAACAGCGGGACGGTGATGCCATCAGCGCGGGCCTTGTCGGCCAGCCACTGCATGTAGCGCTGCTGCGGGGCGCCGACGACGTCGAGCTCGTTCTCGATCTGGTGGGCGATGACCGTGCCCTGGCCGGTGGTCAGCTGGTGGCGGGCGATGACCTTGTTGATCTGGCTCAGCCACTCGTCGGCGGCCTGGATGTATTCCGGCGCGTCGGTGCGGGCGCGGGCCTGCTGGTTGACGAGGTGCCCGGGGAAGCCGCCGCGCGTCAGCTCGGCGTTCACGTACGGCCCGGCGCGGGTGATGACGTACAGGCCTTCTTCCTTGGCCATGGTCAGCACGCGATCCATGTCGCGGATGCCCGAGAAGTCGTAGACCCCCTGCTTGGGCGAGTGGTAGCCCCAGTCGATGTAGATCGCGACGGTGTTGTAGCCGCTGGCCTTCATCTTCTGGAGGATGTCGCGCCACAGGTCGGGGCTGGGCACGCGGAAGGGGTGGAACTCGCCGCCCCAGGAATAGATGCGATTGCCGTCGACCTTCAGGGAGTACTTGTCCCAGGTGATCTTGTGGGCTTGCGCCGGCTTGGCCGCGACCGCCTGCTCGCCGCCTTCCTTGAGCACCGTGAAGTGGCGGACCGTGCCCGACAGCTCGGGCAGTTCCTTCTTGGGCGTCCAGGTGCGGAAGCCGTCGGTGCTGTCGGAGTACCAGTAGCGCTTCGACATGTACTCGTCGAAATAGATGCGCCAGGCGCCTTCAGGCGTGCGGGTCAGGGCGGGACCTTCGAGGAACTTGCCCCAGCCGGCCCAGTCGCCGCCGCCCTTGACCTGCCAGGGGCCATCCAGCGACGGGGCGGTCAGCAGCTCGATGAACTTGGTCGTCTCGTTCTTGGCGAAGGCCTGGTACTGCGAGCCCTCGCGCACGACGAAGGCGTCGATGTAGTTGGGGCCCATGCCCGACAGCGGGCGCGGCGCGCTCCAGCTGGCGAGGTCGGCGTCCTGCGCGGTGATCCGGTAAGGCTGGAACTGCCCGGCGATGCCCGTGGTCGAGACCGACAGGATCAGGTGCTCGGAGCCGTCGGCGTCGACGAACCACTCCGGCGCCCAGGTGTTGGTCGAGCCAGGCACGTCGACGGTGACGTCGCGCAGGAAGGTCCAGTCGACCAGGTCCTTGCTGCGGGCCAGGCCGATCGTGTTTCCGGTCCAGCCGGTGGTGTAGGCGACGTAGTAGAAGCCGTCCTTGCGCTTGATGACGCTGGGATCGCGGATCAGCCCCTTGGGCGGGGTGTAGGCCAGCGGCTTCTGCAGGGTGAAGCGCGAGCCGTCGGCCGAGTCGTACACGCTCATGTTCGACTGGCTGGCGTTGGTGAACGCCGTCATGACGTAGCGCGTCGGCTCAGCCGAATTCGCGCTGGAGAGCGCGGTCGTGGCGAGCAGGGCGGCGGCGAGGCCGAAGAGGGCGGGACGCTTCATCATCACTGGCTCAGCCCTCGAAGTAGAAGACGGGCTTGAGCGGCCATTCGACCGGCTTGTTGTCCGGATGGACGTCCATCAGGTCGGCCATGAAGTCCCACCAGCGCTTCATCACCGGCTGCAGGGGCAGGGCGTCCTTGTTGTTGTCGGGCTTCAGGCGAAGCACGGCGAACAGGCTCATGGTCTCTTCGTCGAGGAAGATCGAATAGTCGTAGATGCCGGCTTCCCGAAGGGCCTGCGCCAGGTCGGGCCACAGCTCGTCGTGACGGCGCTCGTACTCGGCGGCGACACCGGGCTTCAGCTGCATGCGGAAGGCGATCGGGCGGCCCTCGGTCAGCGTGCTCATGGTTTCCTCCTGGCGTCGTTTCTTGGTTTTCAGGCGATGCGGTAGACGGCGGCGGCCGTGCCGGCGAACAGGCGCTGGCGCTCGGCCTCGCTGAACCCGGCCGTGACGGCGTCGTAGGCGCTGTAGAAGGCGTCGAACGAGCCGTGCACCTTCTCGACCGGGAAGTTGCTGGCGAACATGGTCCGCTCGACGCCGAAGGTCTCGATGACCTGCAGGATGAACGGACGCAGGCTGTCCACCGTCCAGGCGCGGTCGACCATGGCCAGGCCCGAGACCTTGCAGGTGACGTTCGGGCGCTGGGCCAGCGCGGCCATGCCGGAGCGCCACAGCGCCAGGCCCGCCTCATCGCGGTCGGTCGGCATGCCGGCGTGGTTCACCACCAGCGCGATGTCGGGATGGGCGTCGGCCAGGGCCGCGGCGGTTTCCATCTGCGCGGGATAGAGCTGCAGGTCGAACGACAGGCCGTGCTTGGCCAGCAGGCTGAAGCCCGCGCGCCACTGGTCGTTCAGCAAGAGATCGGACGGGCCGTAGGTCTTGGCCGGGTCCGCGTGGAAATTGACGATCTGGCGGATCCCGCGCACGTGCGGCCGCGAGGCGTGAGCCTCCAGCAGGGCCTCTACGTTCGGATCATCCAGGTTGGCGCCGGCGACGATGGCGCCGATCGGCGCGCCAATGGACGCCCCAGCGGCGATCAGGCCTTCCAGCCAGTCGGTCTCGGAAAGCTGCTTGTCGGTGGGCAGGCCGCACTCGACGTGGACCAGGCTCTGGACGCGCCAGGGCAGGGCGTCGGCGGCGTAGTCGGCGGGCAGGTAGTTCTTGCCGGCGATCAGGCTCATGTCGCCCGCCGGGTTATTGGGCAGGGGGACGTCCTGCAGCCAGGAATAGTAGTGCTTGTCGAGATCCCACAGGTGCATGTGGGCGTCGATGATCGGACCCGCGTACGCCATGCCTGTCCCCTTGGTCTCGCAAGCTGCAGGCCCGCCCATCCCGAGGGACAGGCGGGCCCGGTCTCAAACTAGAAGGTCGTCCGGCCGCCCGACGTGTCGAACGTCGCGGCGGTGGTGAAGCTGCACTCTTCGCTGGCCATGAAGCAGACCATCGCGGCGCTTTCCTCGACTTCGCCCAGGCGACCCATCGGGATCTTCGAACGCATGTACTCGACCTGGCTGGCGGGCAGCTGTTCCAGGATCGGGCTTTCGAAGGTGGCGGGGGTCAGGCTGTTGGCGATGACGCCCTTGCCGGCCAGTTCCTTGCCCAGCGACTTGGTCAGGCCGATGACCCCGGCCTTAGAGGCCGAATAGGCGCTGGCGTTGGGGTTGCCTTCCTTGCCGGCCACCGAGGCGACGTTGACGATGCGGCCGTAGCCGGCCGCCAGCATGTGCGGCACCACCGAACGGCAGCAGTAGAACAGGCCGTTCAGGTTGATGTCGATCACGCGCTTCCAGCTGTCGAGCGGGAACTCATGCACCGGAACGGTGGCGCCGGTGATGCCGGCCGAGTTCACGAGCACGTCGATCTTGCCCAGGGCTTCGAAGCTGGCCGTGGTGGCGGCGGCCACCTGACCTTCGTCGGAGACGTCCAGCGCGACGGTGAAGGTCGCGCCGACTTCCTTGGCGGCGGCTTCCAGCGCGTCGGCGTTCAGGTCCCACAGGGCGACCTTGCCGCCTTCGGCGACGATGCGGCGGGCGGTTTCCTTGCCCAGGCCCGAGGCGCCGCCGGTGATGACGGCGGTGCGGCCCGAAAAGCGGTTGGCGTAAACGGTCACGAGACGCCTTCCTTGGTCCAGGCGATGACTTCCTGGCGCTGCGTGCCGAGCTTCTCGATGCCCAGCGTCATGACGTCGCCGGCCTTCAGGAAGATCTTCTCGGGCTTCTGGCCTTCGCCGACGCCCGGAGGGGTGCCCGTGGTCAGGATGTCGCCCGGCTCCAGGGTGACGAAGCGGCTCATGTAGGCGATCAGCTCGGCGACGCCGAAGATCATCGTCTTGCTGTTGCCGGTCTGCATGCGCTTGCCGTTGAGGTCGAGCCACATGTCGAGGTTCTGGCAGTCGCCCACTTCATCGGCGGTGACGACCCACGGGCCCACGGGGCCAAAGGTGTCGCAACCTTTGCCCTTGTCCCACTGCGAGCCGAGCTCCTTCTGGAAGGCGCGTTCGGAGACGTCGTTCACCAGCACGTAGCCGGCGACGTAGTCCAGGGCTTCGTCCTGCTCGACATAGCGGGCGCGCTTGCCGATCACGACGCCCAGCTCGACTTCCCAATCGCCCTTCTCGGCGCCCTTGGGCAGCATGACCTGGTCGTTCGGGCCGTTGAGGCACGAGATGGCCTTGGTGAAGAAGATCGGCTCGGGCGGAGGCTCCAGGCCCGCTTCCTTGGCGTGGTCGGCGAAGTTCAGGCCGATGGCCAGGAACTTGCCGACATTGGCGATCGGCACGCCGTAGCGCGGCGAGCCTTCGACCACCGGCAGGGTGGTCGGGTCAATGGCGGCGATCTTGGCCAGGCCTTCCGGGGTCAGTTCCGCGCCGGTGATGTCGGACACGTGGCCCGAGAGGTCGCGGATCTTGCCTTCGGAATCCAGCAGGCCGGGCTTTTCGGCGCCCCGCGGGCCGTAACGCAACAGTTTCATGGTCTTCTGGCTCTAGGGGAAAATGGGGGAGGGGGACGCGGCTTACCGCGGGTAGGGACGATGCAGGCCGACGTCGCGGTTCAGTTCGACGCCGAAGCCGGGCGCGTCGCCGAGCTTGAGCTTGCCGTTGACCGGCACGGGCTCGCCGATCAGCTGGGGATGGAACATCGGCACGACCTCGTCGGCCTTGGGCGCCATCATCAGGAACTCGGCGAACGGGCTGTTATGGCGCGTGATGACGAAGTGGTAGCTGTACACCGACGAGCCGTGCGGGATCATCATCACGCCCTTGCTGTCG
Source organism: Caulobacter sp. 602-2 (assembly GCF_011043625.1). GTDB lineage: Bacteria > Pseudomonadota > Alphaproteobacteria > Caulobacterales > Caulobacteraceae > Caulobacter. Next base: position 28,375 of record NZ_JAAKGT010000014.1, on the reverse strand, counting down.
GCCAGGTTGGCGATCTTGATCAGTTCGGTGACGCCGCCGCACCAGCCCACGTCCGGCTGGATGATGTCGCAGCATTCCATCTCCAGCAGCATGCGGAAGCCCCAGCGGGTGGCTTCGTGCTCGCCGGTGGTGACCAGCATGCCGGGAGGGGCGTTCTTCTTCAGATCGCGATAGCCCCAGTAGTCGTCGGGGCTGAGGGCCTCTTCGATCCACTTGAGTCCATACTCGTGGGCCTTGTGGGCCAGCTTGGTGGCGTAGTTGAGGTCCAGCGACATCCAGCAGTCGAACATCAGCCAGAAGTCCTCGCCCACGCGGTTGCGCATGGTTTCGAGTTCCAGGAGGTTCTTGCGCAGGCCTTCCTCGCCCTCGGCCGGGCCGTGGTGCAGGGGCATCTTGCCGCCGATGAAGCCCATTTCCTTGGCCAGGTCCGGACGGGCGCCGGTGGCGTAGAAGGTCAGCTCGTCACGGACCTTGCCGCCTAGCAGGGCGTAGACCGGTTCCTGGCGCAGCTTGCCGATCAGGTCGTAGAGCGCCAGGTCGACGCCCGAGATGGCGTTCACGACCAGACCCTTGCGGCCGTAGTACTGGGTGGAGAAGTACATCTGGTCCCAGATCTTCTCGACCTCGGTCGGATCACGACCTTCGAGGAAGCGGGCCAGGTGCTTTTCGACGATGTAGGCGGCCGGCTCGCCGCCGGTGGTCACCGCAAAACCGATCGTGCCGTCGACGGCCTCGATCTCGACGACCAGGGTGCCGAGCACGTTGATGCCGAAGCTCTGGCGGCTCTGGCGGTATTCCGGATAGCGCGACATCGGGGTGGCGATGTGGTCGTCGATCCAGTGGCCTTCGCCCTGGTCGTGATAGTCGGCGCCGCCCCCGCGGACCACATAGGCGCGAACAGCCTTGATCAAGGGAAGCGGCATCTCGTGCTCCAACCATCGCCCGGTCTTCTCGCGACCGGATCTGCCCCTACCAAGGGAGGCGCGCCAGCGGGGCCGCCGAACGACGCGAACGACTGTTCGCGCTACCTCCCCAGAACATCGTATGACACGCTGATCGCAGGACCCCCGCGACCGAAAGAGTCGCTGACGCGAGCCCTTGTCTTGCGTTCCATATTATGAGAGGTAGTGCTACAAAATGAAACCCAGCACGTCAAGGGGAGCGGAACCGGTGGCGGACGACGAAGGCGCGGCGACCAAGAGCCCAAGCGGCAGCCAGACGCTGTTTCGCGGCCTGGACGTGCTCGACGTGGTGGCCGATGCGGGGGCCATCGGCCTGCCGGCGCTGGCGGCCCGACTCGGCCTGACCCGCAGCACCACGCACCGACTGGCCACCGCCCTTGTCGAGCGTCGCCTGCTGACCCAGACCCCGCGCGAAGGCTACAGCCTGGGTCCGAAGCTTCTGGAGCTGGGCTATCTGGCCAGCCAGCAGATGGACCTGCCGCGCATCGCGCGCCCGCACCTGGAAAAGCTGTGGGAAGAGCTGGAGGACACCGTCCACCTGGGCGTGCTCGACGACGACCGCGCTCTTTATCTCGACAAGCTGACCGGGCGTCGCCGCATCAACATCTCTTCGCGCGTGGGCGATCGCCAGCCGATCCGCTCGACCGGCCTGGGCAAGGCCCTGGTGCTGGACGACGACGAGAGCCGCTGGCGCGCGCTCTATCGCAAGGAGGGCCCGGCCGCGGCCGGCGCGCCGAACGAAGAGCAGTGGATCGCCTGGATGCACGACTATTCCCAGCGCGGCGTGGCATTCGACCTTGAAGAGAACGAGGACCGCATCCGCTGCGTCGCCGCCCCCGTGCGCGGTGCGGGCGGGCAGGTGGTGGCGGCCATCAGCGTCTCGGGCGCGGCTCAATACATGGACGACGAGCGGATGGGGGTCCTGGTGGACGACATCCGTTCGGCCGCCGACGCGATCAGCCGCGATCTGGGCTGGAACGGCAAGCGGGGGTCAGGCGCAAAGACCTGACGCTTCCCCGCGCGTGAGTGAAGACGGAGGAACTATGCTTCTGAAGGACAAGGTGGTGCTGGTGACCGGCGCCTCGGGCGGTATCGGCAAGGCGGCCGCCATCGGCGCCGCGCGTCACGGCGCGGACGTGGCGATCAACTACCACTCCGACGAGGCCGGCGCGGCCGACGCCGTGGCGCAGATCGAGGCCCTTGGGCGTCGCGCCATCGCCGTGAAGGGCGACGTGGCCCAGGTCGAAACCGCCCAGGCCTTCGTCGACGCCGCCGTCGCCGCCTTCGGCAAGGTCGACGTCTTCGTCAACAACGCCGGCATCTGCCCGTTCCACGCCTTCCTGGACATGCCGCCGGAAGTGATGGAGCGGACCATGAAGGTGAACCTGTTCGGCGCCTATTACATGGTGCAGGCGGCGGCCAACCAGATGGTCAAGCAGGGTCACGGCGGTTCGATCATCGCCGTCTCGTCGATCAGCGCCCTGGTCGGCGGCGGCATGCAGACGCACTACACCCCGACCAAGGCTGGCGTGCACAGCCTCATGCAATCGACCGCTATCGCGCTCGGGAAGTATGGCATCCGCTGCAACTCGGTGCTGCCGGGCACGATCGAGACGGCGATCAACAAGGAAGACCTCGCCGACGTCGCCAAGCGCGAATACATGAGCGGCCGCATCCCGCTGGGCCGCCTGGGCGAGCCCGACGACCTGGCCGGCCCGATCGTGTTCCTGGCCTCGGACCTGGCCAACTACGTCACCGGCGCGGCCCTGCTGGTCGACGGCGGCGCGTTCGTGAACCTGCAGTAGATCGATCGTCCTTCCATGATCGTCTCGTCCACCACCGACTTCCGTGAGGCTGCGCGGCGCAAGCTGCCGCGCTTCCTCTTCGACTACATCGACGGCGGCGCCTACGCCGAGCGGACCCTGGCCCGCAACGTCTCCGACCTGGCGGACCTGGCCCTGCGACAGCGGGTGCTCAAGGACGTGTCCAAGGTCTCGACGGCGACCAGCCTGTTCGGCGTGGAGCAGTCCATGCCCGTGGTGCTGGCCCCCGTGGGCCTTACCGGCATGTACGCCCGGCGCGGCGAATGCCAGGCGGTGCGCGCGGCCTCGGCCAAGGGCGTGCCGCTGTGCCTGTCGACGGTGTCGGTGTGCGACGTGGACGAGGTGGCGGCGGCGTCCAGCCGGGCCCTGTGGTTCCAGCTCTATGTGCTGCGCGACCGGGCCTTCATGCGCGACCTCCTGGCGCGGGCCGAGGCGGCGGGGGCCACCACCCTGGTCTTCACCGTCGACATGCCCGTGCCGGGGGCGCGCTACCGCGACGCCCATTCGGGCATGAGCGGTCCGAACGCCTCGATGCGCCGGATGCTGCAGGCCATGGGCCGGCCGCAATGGGCGTGGGACGTCGGCGTCATGGGCCGTCCCCATACCCTGGGCAACGTGGCCCCGGTGCTGAAGGGCAATACCGGCCTTGAGGACTTCATGGGCTGGCTGGGGGCGAACTTCGATCCCTCGATCCAGTGGAAGGACCTGGAATGGATCCGGCAGTCCTGGAAGGGGCCGCTGGTCATCAAGGGCGTGCTCGACCCCGAGGACGCCAAGGCCGCCGCCGACATCGGCGCCGACGGGGTTGTGGTGTCCAACCACGGCGGCCGCCAGCTGGACGGCGTGCTGTCGTCGGCCAAGGCGCTGCCGGCTATCGCCGAGGCGGTGGGTGACAAGCTGACCGTGCTGGCCGACGGCGGGGTGCGCTCGGGCCTCGACGTGGTGCGGATGCTGGCCCTGGGCGCCAAGGGCGTCCTTTTGGGCCGGGCCGCCGTCTACGCCCTGGCCGCGCGTGGCCAGGCGGGCGTGACCCAGCTTCTGGACTTGATGGAGAAGGAGATGCGGGTGGCCATGGCGCTGACCGGCGTCAACTCCGTCTCCGAGATCGACCGTTCAATCCTGGCGGAGACCCGCTGATGAAGATCGCCGCCGCCCTCGCACTGGCTCTGGTCATGGGGGCGGCGCCGGCCGCCCTGGCCGACCCGAACCGGATCGTCATCGCCAGCGATTCCACCGCCGCCGACTACAGCGCTCGCAGCTTCCCGCAGATGGGCTGGGGCATGGTGCTGAAGTGCTCGCTGAAGCCGGAGGCGCAGATCGTCAACCTGGCCCGCGGCGGGCGCTCGACCAAGACCTTCCAGGAGGAGGGGCTGTGGTCGGTGCTGATGGCGCAGCTGAAGAAGGACGACACCGTCCTGATCCAGTTCGGCCACAACGACGCCGACACCAAGAAGATCGTCCGCTTCACCGACCCGAACGGGGCCTATGCCGACAACCTGCGGCGGTTCGTGGCCGACGTGCGCACGGCCGGCGCCAAGCCGGTGCTGATCACCCCGATCGCCAAGCTGATCTTCAAGGACGGCCAGATCCAGGACACCCACGGCCCGTATTCCGCGACCGTGCGGCGGGTGGCGGCGGAAACGAAGACCCCGCTGATCGACCTGGACAAGGAAAGCCAGGCCGTCCTGCAGAAGCTGGGCGAGGCCGAAGGCGCCAAGCGCTTCATGATCTATTCGGCGGCCGACAAGATCGCCAGCCACCCCGAGGGCATCAACGACACCACCCATCCCAACGAGCTGGGCGCGCGCATGGCCGCCGGCATCGTGGCCAAGGGGCTGAAGGGGGCCAAGGTCCCGGCCTCGAAGCTGGTGCTGCGCGCCGTCGCCGACGCCTCGGCGCGTGGCGAGCCCACCTGCGCGGGCCGTCCCTGAGCTTGAGGCAAAAAGAAAGGAGCGACGGCGGGGCCGGCGCTCCTGGACCTCAGAGGGGGAAGTACGAGGTCAGGCAGAACAGGGAAGGATCGAGCTTCGATCCATCGATCAATTCTCACAATATGGACAATTGATCGATATATTGAGAATATCACTGAGGCGGCGGACGTCAACCGCCGTTGTGGGGAAACGCCGATGAACCGATCCATCCTGTCCGCCGCCCTTTTGCTGGCGCTGGCGCCCGCGCCGCTGCTGGCCGCGCCGAAAGCCCCCGCGGCCGCCGTCGCCCCGGCGCCTGCCTGGCGCAGCGCCTGGGGCAACGCGCCGATCGCGCCGCAGGCCGTCGCCCGTCCAGGCGAAGCGCGGGCCTTCACCGACGTCACCGTGCGCCAGGTGATGCGCCTGAACGCCGGCGGCGAAGCCGTGCGGCTGCGCCTGTCCAACGAACTGAACGAGCGTCCGCTGGCGGTGGGCGCGATCACGCTCGCGCGGGCCGGAGCTGACGGAAAGATCCTGGGCGCGCCGATCGCGGTGACCGTCGGCGGCAAGGCCGAGTTCACGATCCCGCCGGGCGCGCCGGTGCTGAGCGATCCGGTGATCCTGCCGGTGAAGGCGATGGATTACGTGTCGGCGGCGGTCTTCTACGTCGGGACCCAGGCCCCGGCCGGCCACCGCGTGCGCCTGTTCGTGGCCCCGCCCGGCAATCATGTCGCCAAGGACGCGATCCCCGGCGAGGAAGCCCTCAAGGGGCCTGGCCTGATCAGCGGCGTCGAGGTGCGCGGGCAGGGCGAGGCGCCGGTGCTGGTGGCCATCGGCGACTCGATCACCGAAGGCTCGGGCTCGACCCCCAACGCCGACAAGGGCTGGCCCGAGCAGCTGGCGGCCCGCCTGGCCGCGCGCGGTCAGGGCTGGAGCGTCGTCAACATGGGCGTCGGCGGCGGGCGGCTGCTGCGCGAGGTCTCGGGCCCCAGCGCGCTGTCGCGCTTCGACCGCGACGTGCTGAGCGTGGCGGGCGTCAAAGCGGTAGTGGTGCTGGAGGGCATCAACGACATCGGCCGGGCCGTGCAGCCGGGCTTCACGGCCGACGTCGTCGGTCCCGAAGACCTGATCGCCGGCTATCGCCAGCTGATCGCCCGGGCCCACGCGCGCGGCGTGAAGGTCTATGGCGGCGTCATCCCGCCGTTCGAGGGCGCGGCCTATTATCACGATAAGGGCGAGGCCACGCGTCAGGCTGTCAACGCCTGGATCCGCACCGGCGGCGAGTTCGACGGCGTCATCGACTTCGACGGGGCCGTCCGCGACGCGGCCAAGCCGGGCCGGATCCGCGAGGGCCTGCACAACGGCGACCACCTGCATCCCAACGATGCCGGGTATGAGCTGATGGCCCAGGCGGCGGACAAGGCGCTGTTCCCGGGCAAGTAGATCCGTGATCCGCCTTGCCGCGAGGGTGGCGGGCGGGTTAGCTCGGGCCGGTATCCGTTTGTGGGGGCTTTCTCGATGAAGACCGTGAAGACGCTGCTGGCCAGCGCGATGTTGCTGGCGACGCCAGCCCTGGCCCATGCCGCCGACGGCGACTCCAGGAAGTCGGTGGCGATCTTCGCCAGCCTGATCGCGGTGTTCGCCGGGGTGGGAACGGTGTTCCTGGCGGTGTTCGCCGCCAACGCGAAGAAGAAAAAGTAGCCGTGTTTCGACGATCGCGCCGCGCCGACCGGGCGCGGCGCGATTGCGCCTGTCGCAATCCTGGGTAAGGTCGCTTCAAACGGCTGTTTGGGGTGACGCGATGGCTAGGCAAGGTTCGGGGCGGCGTTTCGGGTTGGCGACGGCCCTGGCTCTGTCCCTGGCGTGGAGCGGCGCGCCCGCCCTGGCCGCGCCGAAGGATCATCTGGTCGCGGCCGCGCCGGAAAGCGTCGGCGTCTCGCCCGAACGGCTCAAGCGCCTCGACGCCCTGATGACGGATCTGGTCGCCACCGGCCACCTGCCGGGCGCGACGACCATGCTGGTGCGCCACGGCAAGGTGGTCAGCTTCGAAACCTATGGCGCGCGGGGCTTCGGCGGCCCGCCGATGACCAAGGACACGATCTTCCGCATCTACTCCCAGACCAAGCCGGTCACGGGCGTGGCGATGATGATCCTGTTCGAGGAGGGCAAGTGGAGCCTCGACGACCCGGTGACCAAGTACGTGCCGGAGTTCGCCAACCTGCGCGTCTACAAGGGCGTCAACGCCGACGGCTCGTTCGTGACCGAGGCCGCCGACCGGCCGCCGACCATGCGCGAGATCATGAGCCACACCGGCGGCTTCGCCTACGGCCTCGTGCCCAACAACCCGATCGACAAGGCCTATGTCTCGACCGGCGTGCTGGGCTCCAAGAGCGGCCAGGAGTTCGTCGAGAAGGTGGCCAAGCTGCCGCTGGTGGGCCCGCCCGGCAAGCAGTGGAAGTACAGCGTCGCCGTCGACATCCAGGGCTTCATCGTCGAGAAGCTGTCGGGCCAGAGCCTGCCTGACTTCATGCAGGCCCGGATCTTCGACCCGCTGAAGATGAAGGACACCGGCTTCTGGCTGCCGGCCGAGAAGGCCGATCGTCTGGCCAGTCTCTACATGTGGAACGGCAAGGAGCAGAAGATCCAGCCGGCCGACGGCTTCATGGTGCTGGACGTCACCAAGCCGCCGGTGGTGGCCTCGGGCGGCGGCGGCTTGGTGTCGACCAACGCCGACTACGCCCGCTTCTGCCAGATGCTGCTGAACGGCGGCGAACTGGACGGGGCGCGGATCCTGTCGCCGGCCACCGTCAAGCTGATGGCTTCCGACCATCTGCCCGACGCGATCCTCGACGACCCCAAGGCCGAGTTCTCCAAGGCCAGCGGCAAGGGCTTCGGCCTCGACTTCATGGTGATCACCGATCCGGCCCGCGCGGGCACGCTGGCGGGGAAGGGGACCTACAGCTGGGGCGGCGCGGCTGGCACCTGGTTCTGGATCGATCCCGAGAACGACCTCTTCTTCCTGGGCATGATCCACGTGCTGGCCAAGGACGGCGATCCGGCCCTGCGCGACCTTGGCGACCGCGCTTCCACCCTGGTCTACCAGGCGCTCATCAATCCCGAAAAATAAGGCCCGCCAAAGGGCTGACGGAGGAAATCACATGCAGGATCTGTTTTCGCTCGAGGGCCGCGTGGCCCTCGTCACCGGCGGTTCGCGCGGCATCGGCCGAATGATCGTCGAAGGCTTCCTGCGCCACGGAGCGGCCAGGGTCTACATCACCGCCCGCAAGGCCGCCGCCTGCGACGAGGCCGCACAGGAGCTGTCGCAGTTCGGCGAGTGCGTCTCGCTGCCAGGCGACATCTCGACGATGGAGGGCGTGCAGGGCCTGGCCGCCCGCATCCTCGAGCGCGAGAGCAAGCTCGACATCCTGGTCAACAACGCCGGCGCGGCCTGGGGCGCGGGCATCGACGAGTTCCCCGAGGCCGGCTGGGACAAGACCGTCGACCTCAACATGAAGACGCCCTTCTTCCTGACCCAGGCCCTGCTGGCCCCGCTGCGCGAGGCGGCCAAGGCCCGCGTGGCCAAGGTGATCAACATCGCTTCGATCGACGGCCTGTCGGTGACCAAGGAGGAGACCTATCCCTACGGCGCCAGCAAGGCGGGCCTGATCCACATGACCAAGCGCATGGCCCTGCGCCTGGCGCCGGAGAACATCGCGGTGTCGGCCATCGCGCCGGGCGCCTTCGCCAGCGACATGAACCGCGTCGCCCGCGACCACGCCGACGCGGTGGCCAAGTTCATTCCCGCCGGCCGCATCGGCGAGGCCGAGGACATGGCGGGGGCGGCGATCTATCTCGCCTCGCGGGCTGGGGACTATGTGGTGGGGTCCACGCTGGCGGTGGACGGCGGCGTGGCCTGGTCGCGGTAGGGGGCGCGTAGCCCTTACTTTTCCCGTCGTTCCCGCCATAAGGGCGGGAATGGCGGGAGCCGGCAAACGCTCGCGGTGGGTGGACGGATCATGAAGTGGCGTTCTTATGCCGCCGGGGCGACGATCGTTCTCGCAGTAGCTCTTGCCCTGTTTCTCGGTTGGCGAGTTCATGAGGCTTGGGTCTTTGAACCCGCCTATGACGTCGCCGACCCTGATTACGCCCATTTCACCCGTGAGTTCGACCGGCTGGTGTCTGCGTTCGAACACCGTGAACCTACGGCGCGGGACACGCTGGACCTTGCGCCCCTCAACGGCGGCCGCTGGACGACGGCCTGTCTCTTTGGGGGCTATACCGATCCGGTGGAAAAACTCGAACGCATGGGCGTGCGCGTCCCGCAGGCCGAGCAGCGCCGCATGGCCGCCGCCTCAGGGGGATTTCGACTGGCCCCGGTAGAAGAGTTCGAAGTCGTAATCGCCTATATCGACGCGAAGGCTACGACGCGTCTCATTCATTTCAAAAATGGCTTTGGCCCATCAGGCCAGCACTTCGAACGCTGCGTATCCAAGCCGGAAACGGTGATGCCGATCGGCATGACAGCGTCCGCTTCGGCAGGGCAGAGCGGCCTCGGCCGATCTGCGCGTCAGCAGCCACTGAAGACCAGCTTCCACCCTAGTTGGACGTAAGGGTCAGCTCCCAAGCCGTTTCAAACTCGCGCTCATCAATCTCGTGCAGAGTGATGTCACCATCACCGGTCTGATCGGTCTCGCCGACCGCCATACCTTCGGTAGCTCGCGAGAACGTTCCGTCCACTAGGCTCTGGCCCATCCTTGTCTCGGCTGGGAACTCGCTCGCCTCATGCCCGACAGCTTCGTCGTCAGCGAAGACGTTTATAGTTCGAGTCACCAGATCCTGCGCATCCACTTCGTAGAAGATCGCGGTCGGATTTGCCTCGTCGAGGCTTTTCCAATCGCACCGATAGTATCGTCTGCTCACAACAAAACTCGCTATTTAGCACGAACGTCAATCGACCTTGCGGACGGTTGTTAGCTTAACGTCTGCACGTAGGTGCGGATTGCTGAAGCGACGACCAACGCACGCTCACGGACACCGGGAGAGGGTGTGAGCCCAATGGTGTCGACTTCGACCGACACCAGGTAGTCCGCGACGGCATCGTCTGACCTGCCGTTGACGATCTGCCCGGCGGCGTTGAGGAGATAGGTGTCATACTCATCCGCCGGCAAGCCAGCGCCAATGGGATTCCAGTCGCGCCAGCCGATCTCGCGCAAGGGTTCCAGCTTGATTTTCAGATGCTTGGGCATTCGATCAAACTAGGACGCTCCCGTGTCCACAATCCCCCCTTCGCAGCCACTCGACGCGTCCGCTATGGGCGGGTGTCGATGGCGGTGAAGGCCCTGGTTCCAAGGTGGGAATGACAGGAAGAGGGTCCTAAGGCTTTCCGGCCGCCGGCAGTTCGGTCAGCGGCACGGCGTCGGACAGTTCGATCTCGCGCACCGCGGGGGCCGGGGCGGCCTTGGGCGGGCGGGCGCCGCGTTCGCGGGCCGACATCAGCGACCAGCCGCCGGGCTTGAGGATCTCCAGCGGCGAGAAGCGGGCCTTGTAGGCCATCTTCTCCGACCCCGGGACCCAGTATCCCAGATAGACGTAGGGCAGGCCGGTCAGGCGGGCCTGGACGATGTGGTCGAGGATGATGAACGAGCCCAGGCTGCGGCGTTCCTCGGTCGGGTCGTAGAAGCTGTAGACCAGCGACAGGCCGTCGGCGAGCACGTCGACCAGCACGCAGGCGACCAGTTCGCCGGGACCGCGATCCACCGACGGGCGGCGGTACTCGATCAGGTGGGTGCGGACAGCGGTGTCCTCGACCATGGCCACGTAGTCGGGCCAGGTCATTTCCGCCATGCCGCCGTCGGCGTGGCGGGCGGTGAGGTAGCGGCGCAGCAGCTCGAACTGCTCCAGCGTGGCCTCGGCCTCGACCAGGCAGCGGACCAGATCGTTGTTGCGGTTCAGGGCGCGGCGCTCGGAGCGCGAGAATTCGTAATCGGCGGCGGGAGCGCGGGCCGACTGGCAGGCGCGGCAGGTCTCGCAGGCCGGGCGGTAGGCGATGTTCTGGGAGCGACGGAAGCCGACCTGGGTCAGGCTGTCGTTGACGCCGGGGCCGTCGGACAGGGGCAGGTGGGTGAACACCTTCCGTTCCTGGCGGCCGGGCAGGTACGGGCAAGGGGTCGGAGCCGTCAGGAAGAACCGAAGCTGTCGCGTCGGAAAATGCTGCGTCACGTCTTCCCAATCCCCTTACGCCCGGTCAGGCCCCCGCCTAAACCGTGAAGGTGATTAGGCGGCATGCCGGGCCGTTGTGCAAGCAGGACAAACGCGCGACGCGGCTAACGGTCACAGGTTATCGGGCAGGACGGGCTTTTCGCGCAGCAGAACGATGGAAATGCGGCGGTTGCCGGCCAGGGTCGGATCGTCCGCATACAGCGGTTCGGAGTTGGCCTTGCCCGAAACCTGGTAGATGCGGTCGTCGTCGACGCCGGCGCCGCGGAGAATCTGCCGCGAGGAGTCGGCGCGCTGGGCCGACAGGGCCCAGTCGCTGTCGGCCTTGCGGCCGCGCTGGTCGGCGCTGGTGTGGCCCGAGACGGTGATGCGGTTGGGCAGCTGGTTGATGACCTTGGCCACGGCGCGCAGCAGCAGGCGGGCGCGGTCGTTGGGCTCGCGCGAGCCCTCCTTGAACATCGAGCGGCCTTCCTGGTCGACCAGCTGGATGCGCAGGCCTTCCGGGGTCTGGTCGATGAGGATCTGCTTGGACAGTTCGGCCAGTTCGGGCATGTCCTGCAGCGACTGGCGCAGGGACTGGGCGGCCGAGGCGAAGCTGTCCTGCTCCTTCTTGGCCAGGGCGTCGCGCAGGGCCTGCTCGCTGGCCGAGTCGAGGCTGGCGGTGGTCGAGGACTGGCCGTCCTGGTTGGTCTGGTCGGGGGCTTCGGGGGCCATCTGCTGGACGACCGACATCTTGCCGTCGGCCTTGGCGCCGTCGTCGCCCAGCGAGGTGCCGCCCAGGATGCCGCCCGAGCCGCTGGTGCTGGACGAGATCGAGGCCGGCGCGAAGTAGTCGGCGATGCCCTGCTTCTGTTCGGGGCTGGTGGTGTTGAGCAGCCACATCAGCAGGAAGAAGGCCATCATCGCCGTCACGAAGTCGGCATAGGCCACCTTCCAGGCGCCGCCATGGTGACCATGGCCGCCGCCCTTCTTGACCTTCTTGATGATGATCGGCGCTTCGCCGGTCGACGCCATCGTGCTTAAGCCTGCTTAACCCTGTCGGGGCAACCTGCCCGCAGGACGTTAAAATGGCGTTGCGATACGGGCCCGAAGGGCTCATGCACGGGGCCAATTCGCAGGGTGCGGCAAGGAGTCTCGCGTATGAAGACGGCGTTCATCGGTCTTGGCGTCATGGGCTTTCCGATGGCGGGCCACCTGCAGGCCGCCGGCCATGACGTGACCGTCTACAACCGCACCGCCGAGAAGGCCGCACGCTGGGTGGAAAAGCACGGCGGGACGAGCGATCCGACCATCGCGGGCGCCAGCAAGGGCGCGCAGCTGGTGGCCCTGTGCGTCGGCAACGACGACGACGTCCGCGCCGTGGTGGCGGAAATTATCCCCGCGCTGGAGGCCGGCGCGATCATCGTCGACCACACCACCACCTCGGCCACGGTGGCGCGCGAGATGGCCGACCTTTGCGCCCAGAAGGGCGTCGGTTTCCTCGACGCGCCGGTGTCCGGCGGCCAGGCGGGCGCCGAGAACGGCCAGCTGACCATCATGGTCGGCGGTGACGAGGCCGCCTACGCCGCCGCCGAGCCGGTGCTTTCGGTCTACGCCAAGGCCATGCGCCGCATGGGGCCGTCGGGCGCGGGCCAGCTGACCAAGATGTGCAACCAGATCGCCATCGCCGGGGTGGTGCAGGGCGTGGCCGAGGCGCTGGACTTCGCCAAGCGCGCGGGCCTGCCGACCGACGACGTGCTGGCGGCGATCTCCAAGGGCGCGGCCCAGTCCTGGCAGATGGAGAACCGCTGGGGGACGATGTCGCGCGGCGAGTTCGAGTTCGGCTTCGCCGTCGACTGGATGCGCAAGGACCTGGGCATCGCGCTGGACGAGGCGGCCCGCAACGGCGCGGCCCTCGACATGACCCGGATGATCGACGGCTTCTACGGCGAGGTGCAGGCCATGGGCGGCAATCGCTGGGACACTTCCAGCCTCGTGGCCCGTCTCGAAAACAAGTGAAGCCATGAGCGAGGCGCTCACCAACCTGACCGGCGTGTGGCAGGGGCTCTATTCCTACCCGGCCGCCGTCGCGCCCGTGCCGTTCACCGCCACCGTGCTGGAGAGCGGCGCGTGGGTCAGCGGGGCGGTGCACGAGGTCGCCTACGACGAATACGGCGTGGCCGAGGTGTTCTCGACCCTGCTGGGCAAGCGCTCGGGCGCCAGCCTGACCTTCACCAAGACCTATGACGGCGCGAACGGCTGGGAGCACGACGTGTTCTACGCCGGCGTGCTCAGCGCCGACGGCTCGGAAGTGGAGGGGACCTGGACCCTGCCGGGCGAGTTCTCGGGCAAGTTCCTGATGATCCGGTCGCAGGGGGCGCGCGCGGCGAACCTGCGGCAGGTGTTCGAAACCGTCCGCGCATGAGGAGCGCCATGATCCGTCGTTTCGCCGCCAGCCTGGCCCTGGGTGTTGCTCTTTCCGGGACCTCGGCCCTGGCCGCGCCGGCCGTGACGCACAAGGAAGGCGACTTCGTCGTCAAGGACTTCGAGTTCGGTTCGGGCGAGACCCTGCCGGAACTGCGGCTGCACTACACGACCCTGGGCGAGCCGCGGCGCGACGCGCAAGGGCGGGTGACCAATGCGGTGATGGTGCTGCACGGCACAGGCGGCAGCGGAAAGCAGTTCCTGTCGCCGCAGTTCGCCGACGAACTGCTGGTTCCCGGCGGCCTGCTGGATCCGGCCAAGTGGTACGTGATCCTGCCCGACGGCATCGGCCACGGGAAATCTTCCAAGCCCTCGGATGGGTTGAAGGCCAGTTTCCCGCACTACGACTACGACGACATGGTGCGGGCCCAGCACCAGTTGCTGGTCGAGGGCCTGAAGGTTGATCGCCTGCAGCTCTTGATGGGCACCTCGATGGGCTGCATGCACGGCTTCGTCTGGGGCGAGACCTACCCGGGCTTCGCCGAAAAGCTCGCGCCGTTCGCCTGCCAGCCGGTGGCCATCGCCGGCCGCAACCGCATGTGGCGCAAGATGACCATGGACGCCATCAAGGCCGATCCGGCCTGGAACGGCGGCGACTACGCCCAGCAGCCGATGCAGGGCCTGCGCACGGCGACCGACTTCCTGATCATCGCCGGCGCCTCGGCCCTGCCGATGCAGCTGGCCCTGCCGACCCGCGAGGCGACCGACAAGGCGCTGGAGGCCGACTTCAACCGCCGCATCGCGGGCCTGGACGCCAATGACCTGCTCTACCAGGTCGACGCCTCGCGCACCTACGACCCATCGGCGGAGCTGGAGAAGATCGAGGTCCCGGTGCTGTGGATCAACTCGGCCGACGACTTCATCAATCCGCCAGAGCTGGGCATCGCCGAGCGCGAGGTGAAGCGGCTGAAGCACGGGCAGTTCGTGCTGCTGCCGGCCAGCGAGAAGACCAAGGGCCACGGCAGCCATACCTGGGCGGTGCTGTGGAAGGACCGGCTGGCGGCGTTTCTGGGGAAGTAGGGGAAGACCCCCTCAGTCGCTTCGCGACAGCTCCCCCAGAGGGGGAGCATCTTGCTGACTAGATCCTCCCCCTCTGGGGGAGGTGGCCCGGAGGGCCGGAGGGGGATCACCCCACCAGCGCCAGCCAGGCCTCTTCGTCCATGATCTGCAATCCCCGCTCGCGGGCGGTGCGCAGCTTGGCGCCGGCGCCGGGGCCGGCGACCACCAGGTCGACGGCCTTGGTCACCGAGAGAACCACGCGCGCGCCCATCGCCGCGGCCAGGCCTTGGGCGTCGGGGCGGCTCATGGTGTCGAGCTGGCCGGTGAAGACCACCGTGCGGCCCGCCAGCCGGCGCTCGGCGCCGGGCGGCAGGACGGGGCGGGGCGGGGGCGGGGCCTTCCTGGGAAGGCTGCGGCTCTGCGAGGGGGCGTAGGCGTCCCGGCTCAGCCGGCCCAGCGTCAGGCCGATGCGGCCGGGCAGGTCGTGGATACGGCCCGCGCCCGTCGCTCCGGCGGCGGCGAGGGCGACCTGGCCGCAGGCATAGGCGTCGCCGGCCGCGTCGTGGTGCTTGAAGCTGACGCCCAGGTGACGGCCGACGACGTTCAGCTTGTGCGAGGGCAGGCTTGGCCAGACGCTGCGGGCGACCTGCACGGTGCACATGTAGTCGAAGGCCGGCGGCGTGATCCGATAGTGCTCGCAGGTGCGGCGGATGACGCTGATGTCGAAGGCGGCGTTGTGGGCCAGCACCAGGGCGCCGTCCAGATCCTCGCGCAGCCGGTCGAGCACGGCGGGAAACTCGTCGGCCTCGCGCACGTGGTCGGGGCCGATGCCGTGGAAGGCGATGTTGAACGGCGCAAAGCGCATGTCCCACGGCCGGATGTAGTGGTGGTCGACGCGTGCGACCGCGCCGTCCTCGATAAAGGCCAGGCCGATCGAGCAGGGGCTCGACCGGGTCTCGTTGGCCGTCTCGAAGTCGATGGCGACGACCTTCATGTCAGCCGGCGACCAGGGCCAGCCACTCGTCTTCGGTCATCACCTGGATGCCGAGGTCCTGGGCGGTCTTGAGCTTGGAGCCCGCGCCGGGGCCGGCGACGACCAGGTGGGTCTTCTTGGACACCGACGAGGCGACCTTGGCGCCGAGCGACTCCGCCTGAGCCTTGGCCTCGTCGCGGGTCATCTTCTCCAGCGAGCCGGTGAAGACCACGGTCTTGCCGGCCACGGCGGTGTCGGTCTTGGGCTTGGCCACGGCCTGGACGTCGAGCTCGCCCAGCAGGTTCTCGACCTTCTGGCGGTTGTGCTCTTCGGCGAAGAAGCGGGCTAGCGACTGGGCGGCCACGGGGCCGACGCCGTCGACGGCGGCCAGATGCAGGTAGTCCTCGCCCGGCGCGCCCTTGGCGGCCTCGGCCAGGCCTTGCGCGAAGGCGTCCCAGGTTCCGTAGCGCTGGGCCAGCGCCGCGCGGGCCGGCTTGGTCAGTTTCGGAACCACCTGGCCGATCTTCAGCTCCAGGTCTTCGGACTGGGGCCAGGGGTCGGCGGGCACGCCGGCGCGGCCGGCCTCCACGAGAAGATCCAGCGCCTTGGGGCCGACGCCGGCGGCGGTCGACAGTTCCAGATAGGTCGCGCCCGGCAGGCCAGCGGCGGCGGCTTCGGACGCGGCCCGAAGGTCGGCGAAGGTGTCGAAGTGACGGGCCAGCACCGTCGAGGTGGTGTCGCCGATGTCGCGCGCGCCCAGGCCGTAGATCATCCGATCGAGGCCGATCGTGCGCCGGGCCTCGATGCCGGCCACCAGGTTCTTGACCGAGGTCTCGCCGTAGCCGTCGCGCTCACGCAAGGCGGCCAGCTTCTCCTCGTCCTTGGCCAGCTTGAAGATGTCGGCCGGCTCGTTGATCCAGCCCTCCTCGAAGAAGGCTTGCAGCTGCTTTTCGCCCAGGCCTTCGATGTCGAAGGCGCGGCGCGAGACGAAGTGGCGCAGGTGCTCGACGCGCTGGAACGGGCAGGCGAACTCGCCGGTGCAGCGGCGGACCACGGACTCCACGCCGTTGGCGTTGATCTCCTGGGTCAGGGCCGTCTTCAGCGGGCATTCGCAGACGTGCGGGAAGTCGTAGGGGACTGCATCGTCTGGACGGACGGCGAGATCGACCTCGACGATCTGCGGGATCACGTCGCCGGCGCGTTGCAGCACGACGGTGTCGCCGATGCGGGCGTCGAGGCGGGCGATCTCGTCGGCGTTGTGCAGGGTGGCGTTGGTCACCGAGACGCCGCCGACGGTGACGGGCTTGAGGCGTGCGACGGGCGTGTGGGCGCCGGTGCGGCCGACCTGGATGTCGATGGCCTCAAGGATGGTCTTGGCGCGCTGGGCGGGGAACTTGCGGGCGATGGCCCAGCGGGGCGAGCGCGACACGAAGCCCAGGCGGCGCTGCCGCTCCAGGTCGTCGACCTTGTAGACCACGCCGTCGATATCGAAGGGCAGCTGCGGGCGCAGGGTCTCGAAGTGGGCATAGACGTCGAGCAAGCCTTGCGCGCCCTCGACCTTCTGGGCCGGCGGAGCGGTGGTGACGAAACCCCATTCCTCCAGCTTTTCCAGCGCTTCCCACTGGCCCGCGGCGAAGGGCTCGGACGCCAGGCCCCAGGCGTAGCCGAAGAAGCGCAAGGGGCGCGTGGCGCTGATCTTCGGGTCGATCTGGCGCAGCGAACCGGCGGCGAAGTTGCGCGGGTTGGCGTAGGTGCGCTGGCCGGCTTCCTCGGCCGCGCGATTGAATGCGGCGAAGGCTTCGAGCTCGACATAGACCTCGCCGCGGATCTCGATCACGTCCGGCCAGCCCGAGCCCTTCAGCTTATGGGGGATGTCGGCGATGGTCTTGAGATTGGCCGTGACGTCCTCGCCCACGCGGCCGTCGCCGCGCGTGGCGCCCTGGACCAGCACGCCCTTCTCGTAGCGGATCGAGGCCGACAGGCCGTCGATCTTGGGCTCGGCGGTGTAGAACACCGGCTCGTCGGCGCCGATGCGCAGGAAACGGCGGATGCGGGCGTCGAACTCGGTCGCCTCGTCGTTGGAGAAGGCGTTGTCGAGGCTGAGCATCGGCACGCCGTGCTCGACCGGCGAGAACTGGGCCGAGCGCGCGGCGCCGACCTTCAGCGACGGCGAGTTCTCGCGGATCAGGTGCGGGAAGCGCGCCTCGATGTCGGCGTTGCGGCGCTTGAGCTCGTCGTACTCAGCGTCGCTGACCGTCGGCGCGTCGTCCTGATAGTAGCGCAGGTCGTGGCCGGCCATCTCGTCGGCGAGACGCTCCAGTTCCTCGACGGCTTGGGCTTCGGTGAGGTCGGCGACGGAGATCAGGAGCACGGGTAGACGAATCCGGTTGCGGTCGGCGGGGCAACTTAGATGATCCTCCCCCTCTGGGGGAGGTGGCCCGAAGGGCCGGAGGTCCCATTTCCTGCAATGGAATCGGTGCGATCCCTCTCCCCTTGCGGGAGAGGGTGGCCTGCGGAGC
The DNA here is from genome assembly GCF_011043625.1 of Caulobacter sp. 602-2. Taxonomy (GTDB): domain Bacteria; phylum Pseudomonadota; class Alphaproteobacteria; order Caulobacterales; family Caulobacteraceae; genus Caulobacter. The sequence continues at coordinate 10,510 of NZ_JAAKGT010000014.1, read as the reverse complement.
AGGTCGGGTGAGGGGTCTCTCAAACCTCGAAGCTGCGCGTGGCGGTCAGGCCGGGCGAGGCGTCCAATTTCTGAGAGACCCCTCATCCGACGGCTTCGCCGCCACCTTCTCCCGCAAGGGGAGAAGGATCGCCGCTTACTCCTCCAGCATCGCCAGCAGGGCGAAGCTCGCCAGCCAGTGCTCGCCCATATAGTCGCCGGTCACGTGGGGCAGGGCGGCGGCCAGGTGCAGGTCGGCGGCCTCCAGCGCGACGGCGGCGATAGCCGGCGGGGCGTTCTTGGCCACGGCGCGCCAGCACCAGGCGCGCGACAGCGAAAGGCCGTCGAGGTGGGCGATCTTGCCATCGGTGCGGTCGCTGACGCTGGGCGGGGAGAACAGCGTGGCGGGCCGGCGTTCGGCCAGGTCCGGCAGGAAGGCGGCGAACCAGGTCGCGAAGGTGTCGGGCTGGAGGCGGCGCATGGCCAGGGCCTCGACCAGGGCCGAGGACAGGAAGTCGTCGCCCGAGGGCTCCCAGGCCTGGCAGGCGCGGTCCTGGCCGTACCAGGCGGCGGCCTTGCCCGCGAGCAGGGCGCGGAACTCGGCGTCGCCGGTCGCGTCGGCATAGTCGGCGGCCAGCGCCAGGGCGAAGGCGGTGTTGGAATGCACGCCGGCCCGGATCGGATAGTCGGCGATCGGCAGGAAGGCGCGGTAGCGGGCGACGAAGGCGTCGGCCAGGGGCTGCAGGGTCGCGGCCCAGGGCGCGTCGTGGGCCAGCAGTTCGGCCTGCAGCTTCAGCAGCCAGGCCCAGCCGTAGGGGCGCTCGAAGCCACGGCTTTCGGGGCGGGCCAGATAGGCGACCTCGGCGGCGACCTTTTTTGCGGTGAAGGCGTCATCGAACAGGGCCCGGATCGCCGAGGCCTCGGCGATTTCGGGATGCAGGCGCAGGAGCGTCGCCAGGGTCCAGTAGCCATGGACGCAGGAGTGCCAGTCGAAGCTGCCGAAGAAGATCGGGTGCAGGGCGCGCGGACCCTGCGCGTCGGCGTCGCTGGCCATCACGTGGTCGAGCTTGTTGGGATACTCGCGGGCGACGTGGCCCAGGGCGGCCTGGGCGAAGCGGGCGGCGGTCTCAGCGGAAAGCGAGGACATACATCAGGACCATGTTGATCAGCAGCATCAGCACAGCCGTCGGCGCCTGGGCCTGGATGACGGCGTAGCGGTTCTTCAGCTGCAGGAGAGCGGCGGGAACGAGGTTGAAGTTGGCGGCCAGCGGCGTGAGCAGGGTGCCGCAGAAGCCCGACAGCATGCCGATGGCGCAGACCACGGCCGGATCGCCGCCGAAGCGGCCGATCACCAGCGGCAGTCCGATGCCGGCGGTCATCACCGGGAAGGCTGCGAATGCGTTGCCCATCATCACCGTGAAGATCGCCATCCCCAGGCAATAGGCGACGACCACGGCCAGGCGGCTGTCGACCGGCGTGATCGCCAGGGTGATGTCGCCGATGGTCTGACCCACGCCCGCCAGGGCGAAGACCGCGCCCAGCGCCGCCAGCATCTGCGGCAGCAGGGCGGCCCAGCCGACCAGGTCCATCAGGCGGCGGCCTTCCTGCAGGGGCGAGGCGGCGGGCTGGCCGAACAGGCGCTGGGCGAGGACGGCGGCGACGACGGCGGCGATGGCCAGGGACACCAGGGTCGCCTGCTTGGGATCGACGACGTGCTGGCCGTGCCAGGTCAGGGCCTTGAAGGTGAAGGTGCCCGCCAGCACGATGATTGGGATCAGCAGGGCGGGAAGGAACAGCTTGAGGCCGAAGCGCTGCGCCATCTGCGCACGCTCTTCGCCCGTGGTGGTCCTGGGCTGGCCGACGCCCAGGCGGCCCGTGCCGGCCAGCAGGGCCAGCGCCACCACCAGGAAACCGTTGCCCAGGTCGCCCAGGCTGTCGCCGAACAGGAAGCTGATCGCGAACAGACCCCAGAAGGCGGCGTTGCCCAGGCGCTTCGGGTTGGCCTTGTCGCTAAGGCTCAGGGCTGCGAAGGCCGTGAACATGAAGCCGGCCAGCAGGTAGACGAGCGGCAGGCCGATCATGCCTTCACCTCGCGCTTCGAGAGCTTGCGGTCGAAGAGCAGCAGGCGCGCCCCGTGTACGAGGAAGGCGCAGATCGCCGTCGGGATGGCCCAGACCGAAAGGTGTAGCGGCTCGACCACCAGGCCGTTCTGGTCGAGGAAGCCGACGATCAGCAGGATCGAGCCGATGGCCATGAAGACGTCCTCGCCGAAGAAGACGCCGACATTGTCGGTGCCGGCGCTCATGGCCTTGACCTGGTCGCGGGTGGCGTCGTCCAGCTCGCCCTGGTTCTCGGCGGCGGCCTCGGCCATCGGGGCGACGAGGGGGCGGACGGTCTGGGCGTGGCCGGCGATCGAGATCAGGCCCATGGCCGCTGTCAGCTGGCGCAGCAGCAGGTAGACGACCAGGATCCGGCCGGCGGTGGCGGCCTTCAGGCTCTTGATCGCCATACGCGCGCGCTCCTGCAGGCCCGAGCGCTCGAGCACGCCGATGGCGGGCAGGATCAGCCAGGCGATGCTGACATAGCGGTTCTGGTTGAAGGCCTTGCCGAAGGCGGCCAGCACCTCCAGAGGGCCAAGGCCCGCGGCCAGGCCCGAGGCCATGGCGGCGCAGACCACCACCAGCAGCGGATTGAACCGCAGGGCGAAGCCCAGGACGATCACGCCCACGCCGATCAAGGGCAACATGCGGCAGATCCCCCGTCTTCGAATCCGCCAGGACCGTCCGACGGGGAAAGGGCGCTGGCAAGTACGATCCGATCGAACGCGGGTCGCTTGACGTCGGCGCCCGACGGCGCGACGCTCAACTCAACAATGATAACTTACGGGAGCAAGCGTCATGGCCGACGGAACCGGCGCGATCGCCGCATCGATCAAGGATCAGGTCAGCGAGGCCGAATGGCAGGCCCGGGTCGACCTGGCGGCCCTCTACCGCCTGGTCGCGGTGCACGGCTGGGACGACATGATCTTCACCCACATCTCGGCGCGGATCCCGGGGCCCGAGCACCACTTCCTGATCAACCCGTACGGCATGTTCTTCGGCGAGATGACCGCCTCGTGCCTGGTGAAGGTCGATCTCGACGGCAATGTCGTCGACAAGACGCCGTACTTCATCAATCCGGCGGGCTTCACGATCCACTCGGCCATCCACGCCGCGCGCGAGGACGCCCAGTTCGTGATGCATCTGCACACCGACCAGGGCGTGGCGGTGGCCGCCCATGCCGAGGGCCTGCTGCCGCTGAGCCAGCAGGCGCTGATCGTCACGCCGCAGCTGGCCTATCACGACTACGAGGGCATCGCCCTGAACCTCGACGAGCGCGAGCGCCTGGTGGCCGACCTGGGCGACAGGCGTCTGATGCTGCTGCGCAACCACGGCACCCTGGCCGTGGGCCGCACGGCGGCCGAATGCTGGCTCGGGATGTTCTTCCTGGAGCGCGCCTGCGCCCAGCAGGTGATGGCTCTCAGCGCAGGGCGCGATCAGGTGCTGCTCGCTCCTGAGGCAGCGCAGGCCGAGGTTCGCAGCCAGACGGGCATGGGCCTGGGCATGATCGCGGGCCTGGCCTGGCCCGGTTGCCTGCGCAAGCTCGACCGGGAGTCCCCTGGCTACGCGGCCTAGACGCGAACGGCCAAGCTTGGCGACCGACGTTACGTCAAGTTGATGGCGTTCAAGTGTTGCAGAGTTGAAATGCCGCGTAATTCTAGTGTCACTAGACGCGGGTCTAGGGTGGGGTCATATGTCGCCCCAACCTAGACCTTAAGGGCGCCGGTTCAACGGCGCCGGAGCGTATTTGTGATCCGCAGGCACTTCTTCCTCATCGCGGCCGGGGTCGCGTTGGTTCTGATGATCCTGGCCGGCGGAGCCAAGCTGCTGTTCGGCGGCAAGGCCGAAGGGCAGGGCGGCCCTGGCGGCCGCGCCACGGCCGTCTCGCAGGTCAAGGTGGGCGAGCGCCCCTTCACCGACCGCATCGAAGTGCTGGGCGTGGCCAAGGGCCGCCAGTCGGTGACGATCACCTCCAACACCACCGAGCTGATCACCGCTGTCCATTTCCGCGACGGCCAGCTGGTTTCGCGCGGGCAGGTGCTGGTCACCCTCAAGGACGACCAGGAAACCGCCGACATCGCCCAGGCCCAGGCCAACCTGGACCAGGCCAAGCGCAACTACGACCGCTGGAAGACCCTGGCCGACAAGGGCATCGCCCCGCGCGCCACGGCCGAGCAGAACCTGGCCGCCTATGAAAGCGCCAAGGCCGCCCTGGCCTCTGCCAAGGCCCAGCGCCTGGACCGCGTGATCCGCGCGCCGTTCGCCGGCCGTGTCGGCATCTCCGACGTCGCTCCCGGCACGCTGATCGCGCCGGGCGGGGCCATCGTCAGCCTCGACGACGCCTCGGTGGTGCGCGTCGACTTCGCCGTTCCCGACCGCTACCTCGCCACCCTGCGCGAGGGCCTGCCGATCAAGGCCAGCCCCGACGCTCTGCCGGGCGAGACCTTCCAGGGCCAGATCGCCCAGATCGACACCCGTATCGACGCGGCCACCCGCGCCATCAAGGCCCGCGCCGAGTTCCCCAACCCGGGCGGTCGCCTGAAGCCGGGCATGCTGGTCAAGGTCGCCATCGACCAGGGCGTGCGCCAGGGCCTGGCCGTGCCGGAAGCGGCCGTGCAGTTCGAAGGCCAGCAGGCCTCGGTGTTCCTGGTCGCCAAGGGCGAGAAGGGCCAGGTCGCCCGCCGCACCAACATCACCACCGGCCTGACGGCCGACGGCTTCGTCGAGATCCGCTCGGGCCTGAAGGCCGGCGACGTGGTGGTGGCCGACGGCCTCAACCGCGTGCAGGACGGCGGCGCTGTGCGCGACGTCGCCAAGCCGGCCGGCGGCCCGGGCGCGCAGGGCGGAAAGCCCGGCCAAGACCGTAAGGCCGGCTGATGCTGTCCGACATCTCCGTCCGCCGCCCGGTATTCGCCGCCGTCGCGGCGATCATCCTCTGCGTCATCGGCCTGGCGGCCTTCGGCTCGCTGCCGATCCGTGAACTGCCCAATGTCGACCCGCCGGTGGTGTCGATCTCGACCGTCTATCGCGGCGCCTCGGCCGAGGTCATCGAAGAGCGCATCACCCAGGTGATCGAGCGCCAGGTGTCGGGCATCCAGGGCATCGACCGGGTCAACAGCTCGTCGCGCGACGGCCGCTCGCAGATCAGCATCACCTTCCGCCTGGACCGCGACCTGGACGCCGCCGCCAACGACGTGCGCGACGCCGTCAGCCGCGTCTCGGCCAACCTGCCCGACCAGGCCGACCCGCCGCAGATCGCCAAGGCCAACGCCGACGCCTCGCCGATCATCATCCTGAACCTGACCTCGACGACGCTGGATCCGCTGGAACTGGCCGACTACGCCGACCGCTACCTGGTCGAGCGGATGTCGACCATCGACGGCGTGGCCCAGGCCAACCTGTTCGGGGCCAAGATCTACGCCATGCGCATCTGGCTGAACGCCGACGCCATGGCCGCCCGCGGCGTGACCGTCAGCGACGTCGAGGACGCGCTGAACGCCCAGAACCTGGAACTGCCCGCCGGCTCGCTGGAGAGCAGCGCCAAGGACTTCACCATCCGCGTGGCCCGCGCCTACGCCACGCCGGCCGACTTCGCCCGTCTTCCGATCCGCGCCGCCGACGGCAACGGCTTCGTGCTGCGCCTGTCGGACGTGGCCCGTATCGAGGAAGGGCCGGACGAGCGCCGGCGCCTGTTCCGGGGCAACGGCGTCGACCAGGTCGGCATCGGCCTGACCCGCCAGTCGCAGGCCAACGACGTCGCCATCTCCGAGGCCGTCCGCAAGGAGGTCGAGGTCATCAACCAAACCCTGCCGCCGGGCACCAAGCTGGTGGTGGCCGTGGACAACTCGGTGTTCACCGCCGAGGCCATCCACGAGGTCTGGATCACCATGGGCATGTCCGTGGCCCTGGTGGCGCTGGTCAACCTGATCTTCCTGGGCAGTTGGCGCTCGGCGCTGATCCCCTCGATCGTCGCGCCGATCTGCATCCTGTCGACCTTCATCGTCCTGGCGCCGCTGGGCTTCTCGCTGAACCTCCTGACCCTGCTGGCCCTGGTGCTGGCCGTCGGCCTGGTGGTCGACGACGCCATCGTCGTGGTCGAGAACATCCAGCGCCGGGTGGACGAGGGCGAGCCGGCCCTGATCGCCGCCCAGCGCGGCTCGCGCCAGGTGTTCTTCGCGGTGGTGGCGACCACCATCGTGCTGATCTCGGTGTTCGCGCCGCTGATGTTCCTGCCCGGCTATATCGGCCGCCTGTTCGTCGAGCTGGCCGTGGCCATCGCCGCCGCCGTGGCCTTCTCGGCCCTGCTGGCGCTGTCGCTGTCGCCGATGATGGCCTCCAAGCTGCTCAAGCCCGCGCACGGCGGGGGCTGGTTCAACAAGCGCATGGACTGGGCGATGGACCGGCTGAAGGACAGCTACCGCGCCTCGCTCGAGAGCCTGCTGGGCGTGCGGGCCGCCAGCTTCGCCGCCGGCGGGGCGGTGATCCTGCTGGCCGGCTTCGCAGCCCTGCTGTTCGTCAGCCTGCCCAAGGAACTGGTGCCGGCCGAGGACCGCGGCCGCGTAGACATCCAGATCAGCGCGCCCGAAGGCGCCGGCTTCGACTACACCGCCGCGATCGGCGCCCGGATCGAGAAGATCATGGCCCGCTATCGCGAGGACGGCGTTGCCGAGCGGACCATCCTGACCATTCCGCGCTTTGGCCAGAGCCAGTTCAACTCGGGCAACGGCGTGGTGGTGCTCAAAGGCTGGGGCGAGCGCGACAAGACCGCCGACGACGTGGCGGCCGAGCTGAACAAGGACCTTTCCAAGATCACCGGCGTGCGCGCCGTGGCCAGCGTTCGCGGCGCCTTCCAGCGCGGCGGGGGCGGCGGTGGCGGCGGCGGCACCAATGTCGACCTCATCGCCGTCGGCAACGACTACGTCCAGCTGTCCAACTGGCTGAAGCCGATCCTGGCCGCCTCGCAGGAGAACCCGGGCTTCTCGCGCCCGCGCATCGACTACGAGCCGACCGCGCCGCGCCTGTCGGTGCAGATCGACCTCGACAAGGCCGCCAGCCTCGGCGTCTCGGCCCAGGCCGTAGGCCGGGCGCTGGAGACGATGTTCGGCTCGCGCCAGGCGACGACCTACATCAAGAACGGCCAGGAATACGACGTCATCCTGCAGACCGAGCTCGACCAGCGCCGCAGCGTGGCCGACCTCGACAAGCTGCAGGTGCGCACCAACGCCGGCGGGCTGGTGCCGCTGTCGACGGTGGTCAGGACCGAGCTTAGAGGCGACACCCCCGACCGCCCGCGCGTCGACCGCCTGCGCTCGGTGACCCTGACCACGCAACTGTCGCCCGGCTACACCGTCGAGGACGCCGTCAGCTTCTTCCAGGCCCAGGCCGCGCAACATCCGACCCCCGGCGTCAGCATCAAGTGGGGCGGCCAGGCCAAGGACTACCTGGAAGGCTCGGGCGGCATCGCCATCGCCTTCGGCCTGGCCCTGCTGCTGGTGTTCCTGGTGCTGGCCGCGCAGTTCGAAAGCTGGATCCACCCGGCGGTGATCATGCTGACCGTGCCGCTGGCGGTGCTGGGCGGCCTGTTCGGCCTGGTGATGGCCGGCTCGACCATCAACACCTACAGCCAGATCGGCCTGATCATCCTGATCGGCATCGCCGCCAAGAACGGCATCCTCATCGTCGAGTTCGCCAACCAACTGCGCGACGAGGGCCTGAAGGTCACCGAGGCGGTGATCGAGGCGGCGGCCCTGCGCCTGCGCCCGATCATCATGACCTCGATCGCCACGGCCATGGGCGCCTTGCCGCTGCTGCTCTGGACCGGGGCCGGGGCGGGAAGCCGCCAGACGATCGGGGCCGTGATCTTCTTCGGCGCGATCGTGGCGACCCTGCTAACGCTGTTCATCGTTCCGGTGTTCTACAACCTGCTCGCACGCTTCACGAAATCTCCGGAGTGGACGGCGCGGCAGATCGAGGACTATGAAGCGCGCGAAAAGGCGGGCGAGGGGCATACCTCACCCGTATAAACGGGTGAGGAAGCATGGCTGACGGGTCTCTGACGGCCAAGCGGCAGGAAATCGCGCTGCTGCGACGTCTCGAGGAACGCATTCTCTGGCTGGCGTCGTGGACGATCCACAACGCCAACCACCTTCGCGAAAGCCGCGACGGGCTGAAGGTCGGCGGTCACCAGGCCTCGTGCGCCTCGATGACCACGCTGATGACGGCGCTCTACATGAAGGCGCTGCGGCCGCAGGACCGGGTAGCGGTCAAGCCGCACGCCAGCCCCGTCTTCCACGCCATCCAGCATCTGTTCGGCCGCCAGAGCCTGGACAAGCTGAAGGCCTTCCGCGCCCTGGGCGGCGCGCAGTCCTATCCCTCGCGCACCAAGGACGTCGACGACGTCGACTTCTCGACCGGCTCGGTGGGCCTGGGCGTGGCGGTCACGGCCTTCGCCTCTCTGGCCCAGGACTATCTGGCCGCGCGCGGCTCGGTGAAGCCCGAGAGCATGGGGCGGATGATCTCGCTGCTGGGCGACGCCGAACTGGACGAGGGCAACATCTACGAAGCCCTGATCGAGGCCTGCAAGCACGACCTGCGCAACACCTGGTGGATCGTCGACTACAACCGCCAGAGCCTGGACGCGACGACCAAGGACCGGATGTTCACCCGCTATGGCGAGATCTTCGAGGCCGCCGGCTGGACCGTCGAGACCCTGAAGTGGTCCAAGCGCCAGCGCGAAGCCTTCGAACGACCGGGCGGAGCGGCGCTGAAGGCCTGGATCGAGACCGCGCCCAACGACCTCTATTCGGCCCTGACCTATCAGGGCGGCGCGGCCTGGCGCGAGCGCCTGACCGCCGACCTGGCCGGCGAGCCCGACGCCCTGGCGCTGGTGGCGTCGTACAAGGACGTCGATCTGGGCGAGCTGATGACCGAGCTGGGCGGCCACTGCCTGGAGACGATCCTGGAGGCCTTCGAACGGGCTTCCCGGGACGACGCCCCGCGGTTCTTCATCGCCTACACCGTCAAGGGCCTGCGACTGCCGTTCCAGGGCCACAAGGACAACCACGCGGGCCTGATGAACCCCACCCAGATCGCCGAGCTGCGCGAGCGGCTGGGCGTGGTCGAGGGCGAGGAGTGGGACGCGCTGTCGGGCCTGTCGTCGGCCGAGCGCACGGCGTTGAAGGGCCTCGTGGCCCGCGCGCCCTTCGCGGCGGCCAACGATCGCAACTACACGGCGGCGACCCTGGCCACGCCGACCCAGGACGAACTGCTGGCGGCGGTGGCTGGCGGGGCCGAGCAGTCGACCCAGGCCGCCTTCGGCAAGGTCATGTTCGACATCGCCGCCCGCAAGGATGAGTTCGCCGGCCGGGTGGTGACCACCTCGCCAGACGTGACGGTGTCGACCAACCTGGGCGGTTTCGTGAACCGGCGCGGGGTGTTTCACCGCCGAGCCCACGAGGACGTCTTCAAGCGCCGTCGCATCCCCTCGGCCCAGGTGTGGTCGATGGGCGAGACGGGCCAGCACGTCGAACTGGGCATCGCCGAGAACAACCTGTTCATCGCCCTGGCGGCGCTTGGCCTGACCGCGCCGCTGTTCGGCGAGCGTCTGTTCCCGGTCGGCACGCTCTACGACCCCTTCATCGCTCGCGGCCTCGATGCGCTGAACTACGCCTGCTACCAGGACGCCCGCTTCCTGCTGGTGGCCACGCCGTCGGGCCTGACGCTGGCCCCGGAAGGCGGCGCGCACCAGTCGATCGGCTCGCCGCTGATCGGCATGAGCCAGCCGGGGTTGGACAGCTACGAGCCCGCCTTCGCCGACGAGACGGCGGTGTTGATGGCTCACGCCTTCGAGCGCATCCAGGCCGCCGACGGCTGCTCGACCTATCTTCGCCTGTCCACCAGGAGCATCGCCCAGCCTGAGCGGCCGGACGGATCGTGGAAGCAGGGCGTCGTCGAAGGCGCCTACTGGCTGAAGCGTCCGGCGCCGGACGCGCGCCTGGCCATCGTCTACAGCGGCGCCCTCGCGCCCGAAGCCCTGGAGGCCCACGCCGCGCTTCTGGAGGACGAACCGGGCGCGGGCCTGCTGGCCGTGACCTCGGCCGACGTGCTGCACCGCGACTGGACCGCCGCTGGCCGCTCGCGCTGGACGGATGGGACCAAGCGGACCTCGACGGTGGAGCGCCTTCTGGCCGACCTGCCGCGCGATGCGGGCCTGGTCACCTTGGTCGACGGCGCGCCGGCCACGCTGTCCTGGCTGGGCTCGGTGCATGGCCACCGCCTGCGGGCGCTGGGCCTGGAGACCTTCGGTCAGTCGGGGGATCTGCCGGACCTCTATGCGAAGTACCGCCTGGACGCCGACGCGGTGCTCGACGCCTGCGCGGACCTGCTGGTTTAGGGAAGGGCCCCCTCCGGCCCTCCGGGCCACCTCCCCCAGAG
>NZ_JAAKGT010000013.1 GCF_011043625.1 Caulobacter sp. 602-2 | reverse complement strand
AAAACCGGGGAGCGGCCCCACCGTTTAGCGCCCGGTGTCGGCGGAGGCGGCTATTTAAACCAGCGCCTCATTTTGTCAAACTCTATTTTCAACTTTCTTTTCCGAACCGCCCCGCCTCCGAGGAGGCCGAACCGCTCCGCGGCGCCGAATGGACTTCAGCGCCTCGGAAAGAAAAGAGAGCTTCGAATGAGCCCCCGAAGCGGCGGGCCGCGTCGGGAGGGCGGTGTTTATGCGGGAGCCCATTTTGAGTCAAGCGCACTGCAACGCGCTTTGACGATTTTCTTCGCAAACCGCCCGAAAAGCCCGCCGCATATGGGTGGCGGAAGTCCCCTCCCCTCGCCCGTGAACAGGCGCGGGACGGCGAGACGACTGAACAGGAGCTGGAAAATCGGGTCATCCGCCGGCCTCGGCGGGAATCGGCCGTCGAAACGACGCCGCTTCGGCGCGTCGCTCGCGCCGGAAATCATCGTCCGGGACGAATCCCGGATCCCCGGCGGCGCTTCGAAAAGCGCCGCCGGGACCGTCAGTCTTAGAATCGCTTCGTCACCTGCACGCCGTAGGTGCGCGGCTCGTTGACGAAGGCCGTCAGGTTGTTGAAGTCGATCGCGCCGATGACATTGGCCTCATCGGTCAGGTTGCGGACGTAGACCGCCGCTTCCAGGCCCTTGGCCGGGCTGCGCCAGCCGGCGCGGGCGCCGCCCTCGAAGCTGGTGTCCTGCATGAACTCGACCGACTCGTAGAGGAACAGGTTGAAGTCCTTCTGCAGGACCCAGTCCGTCGAGGCGAAGAGCTCGGTCCCGTTGCTCAGGCCATGCACGTAGTTCAGCGTGATGTTGGCCGTGTACTTGGGCGCCTGCGGGAACGGGTTGCCGTCGATGTTGGCGCGGCGCGTCGTCCCCACCGTCACGATCGGATCGGTCACGGTGCAGTTGGCGCCGCAGAAGGCGACCAGCAGGTCCTTGTCCTTGATCTCGGTGTGATTGTAGGCGAACCCGCCGGCCAGGCTGAAGCCGGCGCCCAGATAGACGTCGCCGTCGATCTCGAGGCCGTAGCCCACGCCCTTGTCGGCGTTGATCAGCTGGTTGAAGTTGCCCTCGCCGCCGATGGCCGTGAACTGCGGGTCGGAGACCTCGTAGTAGTAGGCCGTGGCGTTCAGGCGCGCGCGGCCTTCCCACAGGCGCGACTTCAGGCCGGCCTCGTACGACATCACGGTTTCCGAATTGGCGGCCGTGATCAGGTCGGACGAGGTGATGCGGCCCTGCAGCGAGGGACCGCGATAGCCCTTGGCCACGCGGGCGAAGACGTTGAGGTCGCCATTGACCTCATAGAGGGCGCTCAGATCCCAGCTGACCTGCTCGTCGCCGACCGAGCGACGCACGTCGAACAGCGGACGGGCCGTGCTGGTGCTGCCGGTGGGAATGATCCGGTCGCCCTGGAAGTCGCGGCTGTCTTCGGTGTAGCGCAGGCCGCCGGTGATCTTCAGGGCGTCGGTGACCTTGTAGTTGGCCTGGCCGAACACCGACCACGACTCCGAGCGCTGGACGACGTCGCCGATCACGGTCGGCGCCAGGCCGCCCGTGCCGTTGAAGGTGCCCGAGACGAGGTTGAAACGCTCGTCCCAGAAGAACGCGCCGACCTGCCAGCCGAAGCGGCCGTCGCCGTTCGAGGCCAGACGCACTTCGATGGTCTTCTGGTCCAGGTCGCTCGACAGGGTGCCGGTCTCGGAGTTGAACGGCGTCTTGTAGGGCGCGGTCGCCGCGGCCGAGGCCACGCCGCCATCGATGTCGCCGTCGCCCGACGAGCGGCCCTGATAGGCGCTGACCACGCCGGTCAGGGTGACCGGGCCGAAGTCATAGGCCGCCTGCAGGCTCTGCGAGGTGGTGTGCTGCTTCTGCGGGTTGTTGCGGCCGCCGTCGTAATAGACCGTGTCGCGGTCGAAGTTGCCGTTCAGCTCGTTGGAGCCCTTGGTCAGCACGTTGGCGCGGTTCAGCGTGCCCGTGCCGATGTAGTCGCGAGCCTGCAGGGTCAGCAGGGTCGACAGGCGCTCGGTCGGCTTGAAGGCCACGTGCACGCGGGCGGCGACGTCGTCAAAGCCGCCCAGGTCGTCGCCGTCGCCGGCGAACGAGGGATTGTAGGCGTTGTTGACCCAGTCGTCCCGGTGGTTCCACAGGCCCGCCACGCGCACCGACAGGGTGTCGCTGACCGGGATGGAGACGCCGGTCTCGGCGCGCACCGCGCCCAGGTTGCCGTAGGCCAGCGAGCCGAAGCCGCCGAAGTCGTCCGAAGGCTTGGCGGTGTCGATCTTGACCACGCCGGCCGGGGTGTTGCGGCCGAACAGCGTGCCCTGCGGGCCGCGCAGCACTTCAAGCTGCTCGACGTCGAACAGCGGGAAGCCCTTCAGGAAGACGTTTTCCAGCACCACGTCGTCGAGCACCACCGACACCGGCTGCGAGGCGTTGAAGTCGAAGTCCACATTGCCCAGGCCGCGGATGTAGAAGCGCGGGGCGTAGCGGCCGTTGGAGCTTTCGATCTGCAGGCTGGGCACGCGGGCCGACAGCGACAGCACGTCGCCGCCGCCGGCGGAGACCGCCGCCAGGGTCTTGCCGCCCAGGGCGGTCACGGCGAACGGCACGTCGCGGATGTTTTCGCTGCGGCGCTGGGCGGTGACGACGATCTCTTCGGTGATCGTGGCGTCGGCCGCCGGCGCCTGCTGGGCCAGGGCCGGAGCGCTGGCGAGCAGCGCAAGCCCGCTCACCGACAGAGCAAGCCAAGTGTGGCGATGGTTCATAGGTCTATCCCCTGTAATTTATAGGGGCGCTGCCTACGCCGCGACGTTACGCCAGCGCCATAAAAAACCGGCGCTATTGCTTGAATTTTTCACGACAACTGGACGTTGCCTAAAGAGGCTCCAGCTTGCACGCTGCATTTACTGGAGAAACCAGAGAAAGAATAACAGCAATATATGATCTTATTCCGCATCCATGGCGCAGCGATCTGGCCCGCCTGACCGGCAAGTAAGACATGACTTACCCGAACAACGATCCGTGAACGAACAAATACGGACGAAAGGCGCAGACGCGGCGTCGCCTTTGCGGGCGCCGGAGCAACCGATCCTGGACCTTCGAAGGGAGGGAGACGTGGTGCCGGTTGAGGGGATTGAACCCCCGACCTTCGGTTTACAAAACCGCTGCTCTACCGCTGAGCTAAACCGGCGCGCCGACGCATGTTCGCGAACGGGCGTTCTCCTTAGCCGCAGTCGACGGGGCGAGGCAATGCCCCCGCCCTTCGCCCCGGCAAGCTTCAGAGAAACACGGCCACCGTCTGGCGGGCGGCGATCAGCGGGGTTCCGTCCCGGCTCCACAGGGTCATGGCCTGGGCCGAATAGCCCTCGCGGATCGTCTCGGCCCGGCTGCTCATCAGTCGCCAGCCGTCGTCGTCGGGCGCATCGCCCAGCACGTCCATCGACCAGGTCATGGTCGAGATGGGCGCGAACTGGTCGAACACCGACAGGGCCGGCGGCGGCAACGCGTCGGCCAGGGCGACCATGGCCGCCAGCGAGCGGGCGGCCGCGTCGCGGTGACGGATCCACACCAGGAAGTCGGGCGGCCCGCCGCTCAAGGGCCGTCCGCCAGCCACGTAGCGGAACTCGAACTGGCGGGCGAAAGCGGGACCGGCCCCTTCGGGGATGAACAGCTCGCAGGCCTCGGGCGCGGGCGCGGCCGGCGCCGGCAGGTCGAGGTGATCGAGCCTGGAGGCGCGCTCGGCGCCGAAGGTCAACGTGCCGCGCGTGGCCAGGCCGCCCTCCCCCGTCAGGTCGACGCTGGCGAACAGCGCCGACTTGCCTTGGCGCAGCACCTCCACCTTTGCAGACAATTCGCCGGCCGCCGGGCCGACGAAGGCGAACTGGGCCGAACGCAGCGGCGGGGCCTGCGGCAGGCGGCGCGCGGCGGCTTCCAGGCACAGGGCCGCCGACAGGCCGCCATAGGTGGTGCGCCCCTGCTTCCAGTCGTCGCCCACGGTCGCGACCACCGTCTCGCCATCGATCCGCAGGGCGTCGATCAGTTCGCTGTAGCTGGGCACGGTGCTTGGTCTCCCACGCCTGGAGCGGCGCGCGACCGACATAGTCCTAATTCGAAACTGACGTCAATCTTCCCCGACGTTCAGTTGCCAGGACACGCCGAAGCGGTCCGACACCCACGCGAACCAGGGGCTGAACCCATAGTTTCCAGGCGGCATCAGCACCCCGCCGCCCTCGCCCAGCACCCCGGCCAGGCGATCGACCTCGGCCGCCGAGGCGCAGGTGACGAAGAACGAGAACGACGGCGTGAAGGTGAAAGCGTGCTTGATGAAGCTGTCGCTGCACATCACGCTCTGGCCGCCGATCGTGAAGCGGGCCGTCTTGATCGTACCCTGCGGCCCCGGGCCGGCAGGACCGTAGAGCTCGACCTCCTCGACCACGCTGCCTGGAAAAACCGAGACGTAGAAGTCCAGCGCGTCGGGGCCGACGCCGTCCTGGAACATCAGGAAGGGCTGCACGGTTGGGCTCATGCCCCCAGCCTAGTCCCCTACCCGCTCGTCGCAAGCGCATTGCGCTTCCCGCAAACGTTCGTTTGAATGTGCGCCGAACGCCGCCCCGGAGCCGCCATGACCGCCTATATCTGCGACGCCATCCGCACCCCGTTCGGCCGCTATGGCGGCGCGCTGGCCAAGGTGCGCGCCGACGACCTGGCGGCGATCCCGCTGAAGGCGCTGATGGCGCGCAACCCTGGCCTCGACTGGAGCGCGGTGGACGAGGTGGTCTACGGCAGCGCCAACCAGGCCGGCGAGGACAACCGCAATGTCGCGCGCATGGCCCTGCTGCTGGCGGGCCTGCCGCAGACCGTGCCCGGCGTCACCGTCAACCGGCTGTGCGCCTCGGGGCTGGAAGCCGTCGGCTACGCCGCCCGCGCCATCCTTTCGGGCCAGGCCGACCTGGTCATCGCCGGCGGCGTCGAGAGCATGAGCCGCGCGCCCTTCGTGATGGGCAAGGCCGACAGCGCCTTTTCCCGCAACGCCGAGATCTTCGACACCACGATCGGCTGGCGCTTCGTCAATCCGGCGATGCGCGCGGCCTATGGCGTCGATTCCATGCCCGAGACCGCCGAGAACGTCGCGACCGATTACGCCATCAGCCGCGCCGACCAGGACGCCTTCGCCCTGCGCAGCCAGCAGCGGGCGGCCGCCGCCATCAAGGCCGGCTTCTTCGACGGCGAGATCGCCCCGGTCGAGATCCCCGGCAAGGGCGGCCCCACGATCGTCGATCGCGACGAGCACCCGCGCGAGACCACGCTGGAGGCCCTGGCCAAGCTGAAGCCGATCGTCCGCGAGGGCGGCACGATCACCGCCGGCAACGCCTCGGGCGTCAACGACGGCGCCGCCGCCATCGTCCTGGCCTCGGAAGACGCGGTGAAGCGCCACGGCCTGACGCCTCGCGCCCGGGTGCTGGGCTACGCCACGGCCGGCGTCGCCCCGCGCGTCATGGGGATCGGTCCCGTGCCCGCCACCCAGCGCCTGCTGGCGCGCACCGGCCTCTCGATCGGCGACTTCGACGTGGTGGAGCTGAACGAGGCCTTCGCCGCCCAGGGCCTGGCGGTGCTGCGGCAGCTGGGCCTGCCCGACGACGGCGCGCACGTGAACCCCAACGGCGGGGCGATCGCACTGGGCCACCCGCTCGGCGCCTCGGGCGCGCGCCTGGCCCTGACGGCGCTGCGGCAGCTGGAGGCCGCCGGCGGCAAGCGGGCATTGGCGACGCTGTGCATCGGCGTGGGGCAAGGCGCGGCGCTGGCGATCGAGACCGTCTGATCCCTCTCCCCTTGCGGAAGAGGGTGGCCTCCGAAGGAGGTCGGGTGAGGGGTCGATAGGCCGGCCAGCTGCGACCGAGGCCCAGGCCGGGTGAAGTGCTCGAGATCTGAGAGACCCCTCATCCGTCGGCTAGCGCCGACACCTTCTCCCAAAAGGGGAGAAGGAAGGCCCGGTCCTAGACCTTCGGCGTCGCGGCCGCGCGGAAGCGGTCCTTCATCTTGGCCACCCAGCCGTTGAACACCTCGTTCTCGGCGGTCACGCGGCCAAAGTCGCTGCTGGAGGCCACGCCGTCGACGCCGGCCAGGGCCACCCGCAGGCCTTCGGGATTGCGGGCCGTGCCGATGAGGTTGGTGTAGCGCGTGCGCAGGCGGCCCAGCGAGGCGTCGTCGTCCGACAGGCTGAAGGCCACGGCGGCCCGCATCAGCTTGGCCTCGTCCGACGGCGACAGGCCGGCCGCGTTCTTGAAGCGGTCGCCCAGCGCGGCCTCGTACAGCTTGCCGGCCAGGGCCCAGTTGCGTTGCTTCCAGGCGATGTCGCCGCGGATGTCCTGGGCGTCCTTGCCCTTGTCGCCCTCGATCACCTCCAGGGCGTCGTCGTAGCGGCCCAGGGTCATCAGGGCGCGGGCGGTGGCCAGGCGGCGCTCGCTGTTGAGGGCCGGCGGCAGGATGGTGGTGCGGGTGTTGTTGATCGCCGCCAGCGCGTCCTCGGGCTTGCGGTCCATCAGGTAGATCCAGGCCAGGTCCGTGGCCACCTGGGCCTTGGGCACGCCGTTCAGGCGGTTGTCGACCTGGTACTTGAGCAGCTTGGCCGCCTCGTCCAGCAGGTCGACGTCAACCAGCCGGCGCACGAGGTTGCGGACCATCTGGTCGCCGTCGGCGCCGATCGGCGTCAGGTCCTGATAGTCGTAGAACAGGCCCACGGCCTGGATCGGCTGCATACCGTCGGCCAGGCCGTCGAGGAACAGGGTGCGGAAGGCGCCGTAGAGATCGTTCTGCAGAGCCACCGCCTGCGGCAGGTCCGGCAGCACCTTGTTGGCCGAGCGCAGCACTTCCAGCGCCTCGCGATAGCGGCCCTGGTCGATGTAGAGCTTGCCCAGCGCCCGCACGACGTCCAGTTCGACGCCGTCGCCGCGCCAGCGGAAGCGCAGCTGGTCCAGCGTCCTGGCGGCCTCGGCCGGCGAAATCTGGTTCTTCTCCAGGCGGATCTGGGTGGCGTGCAGCACGGCGGGCGTGGCGATGCGGTCGTTCGGCGCCTTGCCGATCGCCTGGAACATCTTCAGCGCCTTGTCCTTGCGCCCTTGCAGCTCGAAGGCCTTGGCCAGGGTCAGGCGCAGGTCCAACTGGTCGACGATCGGCAGCTTGGGCAGCTTCAGGGCCTGGTTGACCAGACGCTCGGCGCCGACCCCGTCGCCCGTGGCCGCGGCCGACTCGGCCTGGGCGCCCAGGAAGCGGGCCTGCCACACGGCCGGGAACAGGTTCATGGCCTGGGCGCCGCCTGCGAACTTGTTGCGGGCGTCCACCCACTGGCCCTGCTTGTAGGCGACATAGCCGCGCCATAGGGCGCTGGACGGGTCGTCCGACAGCACGGGCGAGGAGAAATCGGCCTCGGCCTCGGCCCAGCGGCCGGCCATGGCCTTGGCCGCGCCGCGCAGGCCGCGGAACTCGGCGTCGCCCAGCAGGCCCTGCTGCTTGCGGGCCGCGGCGTTCAGCACGCCGATCGCCTCGAACGACAGGTTCGAGCCGACCAGGAAACGGGCCAGGGCCATGCGGGCGGCGATGTCGCCCTGGCGGTCGGCCGGATCGACGGCGGCCACGGCCGCCTGCAGGGCGTTGTAGCGGGCCAGGAAGCCGCCCGAGCCGGTCTTGGGCCAGTGCTCCAGGTCGATGACAGCGGGCATGGCCGCCGGCTGCGGCGCGCCGGTCACGATCTCGGCTGCGCCCCCGCCGGCCCCGGCCGGCGACAGCACCAGGCCCTTGGGTCGGCCGATGCGGACGATGTCGCCCTCGGTCAGGATCTGCACGTCGCTGGCGAAGGCTTCGACGGCCAGACCCTGCGCCGACGGCAGCAGGGCCATCTCCACATACTCGCGGCGCGAGGCCAGCCCCTTGGAGGGGGCCAGGGCCGGGACCACGCCGATGCGGTCGCCCACGGCCGGATCGCTGACCCACACGGGACGGGCCGCGCCGGCCAGGTTGGCCGACAGGCTGGCGGGGGTGGCGGCTTCGTCGCGGGCCACCTTCACCGGATCGGGCTCGCGCTGCAGGCCGGCCCCCAGGGCCACGGTCCAGCTGTTGCCCTGCCCCTCGGCATAGACCGGCACGCCGGGCTTGGCCGAGATGCGCAGGGCCGA
This sequence comes from Caulobacter sp. 602-2, assembly GCF_011043625.1. Classification (GTDB taxonomy): domain Bacteria; phylum Pseudomonadota; class Alphaproteobacteria; order Caulobacterales; family Caulobacteraceae; genus Caulobacter. The sequence goes on along the minus strand of NZ_JAAKGT010000013.1, from coordinate 101,064 downwards.
ATAGTCGGCGCCGCGGAAGACCTGGATCTTGGTGTGGCTGGGCCCGGTCTGCGGCGTGCGGCCAAGGTCCAGGCGAACGGGCGCGTCGAACACCACCCAGACCGCCTCGCCGCGCTTGAACACGGCGGCCGCGGCCGGCGCGGCCCAGGTGGTCACGAACTGGGTCTGGCCGTCGGCCTTGTTGTAGGTCACGGCCACCACGCCGCTGGCGGGCGCGGGATTGGGACGGCGGGGATCGCGCGGAACGGGCGCGGGCGTCGCGGTCGCCGCGGCGGGCGCTCCGGCCTGCGGCGGCTTGGCGAAGACGTTGACGAAGTCGATGCCGTCGGCGCGCCCGACCCGCAGGTCGGCGTCGTCGGTCAGGGTCAGGACCAGTTCCAGCGCGCCGCCGACATGGCGGGCCTCGACCGTCTTCACCCAACGCGGCGGGGCGATGCGAAGGCTGGCCAGATTGGGATTGGCGTCGCGGCCGAAGCGCAGGATCGCCTGCTGGCCCTCGCGGCGCATCTTCATCACCGGAACGCGTCCGCTCCAGCGGAACTCCAGGCGCGAGAAGTCGGGGGCCTGGGCGACGCGAACGACCAGATCGCCCTGCACGGCCTGGGCCGCGGCGGGCGCGGCCGCCAGAACCGTGGGCGCGACGACGCCGGCGATGCAGATCGCCGCAACGCTCGCCTTCAACGCCCCCCGCAGGTTCATGAGCCCCCCAGCTTCCCCTTAGCCGGCCTTTTTCGGCGCGCCGGCGCCGGCCAGGGCCGGAGCCGCGGCCTGCTGGCCGCCGGCGGCGGGCGCCGCGGCGTTCTCGGCCACGGCGGCCTTGCCCTTGGCGATGGCGTCGCCCGAGAAGCGGCTGGCCAGGCGCTCGGTCAGCACCTTGGCGTCGGCGGGCGCCATGTTGGCCAGGATCATGGCCAGCGTCCGCTCCTTCATCTTCGCGGCGATCGGCAGGCGCACGCTGTCTTCCAGCACCGTCAGGCGCACGGCCGCATCCTTGGGCTTCATGGCCGAGAACACGGTGACCATGCGGTCGACCTCGGCGGCCTTCTGGCTGTCGGCCTGGCCCAGCAGGCCCTGGATCTCGCCCTTCATGCCGTTGAGGGTCTTCATCTTGGCGTCGAGCTTGGCCTCGGCGGCGGCCAGCAACTGCAGCTGGACGTCGATGTCCTGCTCGCGCTGGTCCAGCTGGCCGCGACGCTGGCCCAGGCTCTGCAGCACGCGCAGTTCGGCCGGCGACAGGCCCGCTTCCTTGGCAAGGTCCGTGGCCGACGGCGCGCAGATGCGCGGCGGGGCGGCCTTGGCGGCGGCGTCGCTCGACGCGCTCTCGGCCGAGGCGGCTTCCTCGCCCTTGGCGTCCTTCTTCTCGGCCTTGGCGCCCTCGGCGAAGGCCTTCGCCCCGCTCAGCAGGTCGGGAACCGACTTGGCGCCGGCCAGGGCGTTGACCGCCAGGACGCCGACGACGGCGACGCCGACGATCGGCAGGATGCGGGGAACGTTCTTCATCGACGGTCTCTGAATGGCGATCCGGGCCGCGACGCGGGGTCGGGGCCGTCGAACAGGTCATCATCCACCCGAGCCCGTGAACGGGGCGTTTCACGCGCGGGCGTGGGCGACGAAATAGGCGAGGAATTGGCGGCCGTCGCGGGACGCGAGGTCGCAGGGCCGGCGCCGCGGGCGCGAGCCTCGCGCTCCAGCATGGCTTCGAAGTCCTGTGCGTTCAGGCGGCGACCGCCGGCCGGGGCGGCTTCGGGCGCCGGCGGCGCGGCGAAATCACGCGGATCGCGGGCCGGACGCTGCGCCGGCTCGGGACGGGCCTCGATGCGCGGCGCGGCGGCGGCGCGGGTCATGCGCTCGTCCAGCTGCAGCGCCAGGGCCTTGGCCTTCTCGATGCGGTCGGCCAGGTATTCGGAAGCCTCGTCGGTCGCCGCGCGCAGGTCGGCCAGGCCCTGTTCGGCGCGCTGGGCGGCGTTGTCCAGGTCGGCCACGGCCTTGGCGAAGCCGCTCTGGGCGTCGCGCAGCGCCTTCAGCTTGCGCTCCAGGCGCCAGCCGAAGACCAGCGCCACCATCAGCAGCACCGCCAGAAGAACCTGCAGGGCGACCGAGATCAGGCTCATTTCAGTTTCTGAACCGCCTTCTTCGCCGCGGGCGTCAGCGGGGCGTCGGCCCGGATGGCGATGGAATGGTTACGGCGGCCCATCCGGCCGCGGGTAAGCGGAATCGACCCCGCCCGCAACTCCACCAGACTGTCGGGCGTGGCGTTCAGCATCAACGTGTCGCCGACCTGCAGGTTCAGCACCTTGGAAAGCGGCAGCTGCTGCTCGTCGAGCACGGCGCGCACCTCCATCTGGGTGGTCCAGAGCTCGGTGGCCAAGTGGCCTTCCCAGATGTTGTCGCGGCCGAACTTCTCACCCATGAACTGCTGCAGCAGCATCTTCCGGATGGGTTCCAGCGTGGCGTAGGGCAGCAGCAGCTCGATGCGGCCGCCGCGGTCTTCCATGTCGATCCGCAGCTTCACCAGGATCGCGGCGTTGGCCGGACGGGCGATGGCGGCGAAGCGCGGGTTGGTCTCCAGGCGGTCCAGGGTGAACGACACCGGATGCAGCGGCTCGAAGGCGGCCTTGGCGTCGTTCAGCACCACCTCGACCATCCGCTGCACCAGCACGCGTTCGATGGTGGTGTAGGGACGGCCCTCGATACGCATGGCCGCGGTGCCGCGACGGCCGCCCAGCAGCACGTCGACGATCGAGTAGATCAGGTTGGAGTCGACCGTCAGCAGGCCGTAGTTGTCCAGCTCCTCGGCCCGGAACACCGCCAGGATCGCCGGCAGCGGGATCGAGTTCAGGTAGTCGCCGAAGCGGATCGAGCTGATGTTGTCGAGGCTGACTTCGACGTTGTCGGAGGTGAAGTTGCGCAGGGACGTCGTCATCAACCGCACCAGGCGGTCGAAGACGATTTCCAGCATCGGCAGGCGCTCGTACGAGACCAGCGCCGAGTTGATGATGGCGCGGATGCCCGTGCGGTCGTCGCCGCCGTCGCCCGACAGGTCGAAGCCCAGCAGGCTGTCGATCTCGTCCTGGTTCAGGATCCGCTCGGATCCCATGCCGTCGCCGCCGCCGTCGTCCCAGCCGGCCATGCCGGCCATGCCGCCGCTGAAGTCGCCGAAGCTGTTGTTCAGCTCGCCGCCGCCCGAGGCGTCGAAGGTCCCCGGGGGGTTCTCCGCCGCCCATTGGGCCATCGCGGCCTGATCGTCGATCTCGTCTGCCATGATGGTTCGCCTCAGCCGGCCCGAAGGCTAGTTGATCAGCATCTCCTCGATCAGGACGGCGTTCACTTTCGAAGGCGCGGCCACCAGGTTCACCCGGCGCAGCAGCTCGGCGCGCAGCTGGTAGCTGCCCTGGCTGCCGGCCAGGTCCTCGGGACGCAGCTCGCGCAGGAAGGTCTGGAACATGTCGGTCAGGCGCGGAAGGTTGGGCGTCAGCGCCTCGGCCGTCTCCTCGTCGGGCAGCTCGAAGGTCAGCTTCAGCTTCAGGAAGGTCGACTTGCCGTCGGCCGACTGCATGTTCACGACGATGTCGGGCAGGGTGTAGAACACCACGCCGTCGGGGCCTTCCTTGACGACCGGCGCGCCGGCGCCGCCCTCGGCGGTCTTGGCGCCCTCGCCGCCCTCTTCCTTCTTCTTTTCCTTTTTCTTTTCCTTCTTCTCCTCGCCGTGGCCAGCTTCGCCCTCGGCGGCCGGCTTGGGCTTGAGCATGAAGAACGCAGCGGCCCCGCCGCCGCCCAGAACGAGCACGCCTGCGGCCGCCGCGATCAGGATGATCGGCGGCTTCTTCTTGGCGGGAGCTTCACCCTCGGCCGCGCCCTCTTCGCCTTCCGGGGCGGGAGCTTCCTTGGGGGGTTTCTTGGCCACGCGCAGGTTCCTTGAAATCTATGACCCGTACTCATGCGCGAGCATGGTTAACGATCTCTTTTGAAGGCCATTTGGTCGCAGGTCGAATCTGCCCGGCGGACTTCTGCAAAGCGCCAGCGTTAACCACCCTCCCCGCTGATTTTATTGCGATTTTCGAGTTGGCACGCGGCTTGCTTGCAGGGTTGCGGCGCATTTGTCGCGCCAAACTGCGAGTTAATCGTCATGGACAACGCGCTGTATGTGGGCCTTTCGCGGCAGATGACGCTCCGTCGTGAGCTGGACATCGTCGCGAACAACATCGCCAACGCGAACACCACCGGCTTCAAGGTCGAGGACCTGATGGTCCGCACCGAACCGGCCAAGCCCGCGCGCACCGCGGGCGGCCCGGCGCCGATCAAGTTCGTGCTGGACGACGGCGTGGTCCGCGACTTCACGCCCGGCGCCCTGAACCAGACGGGCGGGACCTTCGACCTGGCCATCGAGAACCAGGGGTTCTTCAAGGTCTCGACCGGCGAAGGCGAGCGCTACACCCGTGACGGCCGCTTCACCACCAACCCCGAAGGCGTCCTGACCACCCAGGAAGGCGCTCCGGTGCTGGACGACGGCGGCGGTCAGATCACCATCGACCCGGAACTTGGCCCCGTCAGCATCGGCCGTGACGGCATCGTCACCCAGGGCCAGGTGCGGGTGGGCAAGATCGGCGTCGCCCGCTTCTCCGACCTCGCCTCGCTGCGCAAGGACGGCGACAACCTCTATCGCAACGTCGGCAACGAGACCCCGCAGTCCGCCACCGACGCGATCATCCACCAAGGCATGCTGGAGGGGTCGAACGTCCAGCCCATCCAGCAGATCACCAAGCTCATCGAGGTCAGCCGCGCCTACGAGAGCATCGCCAAGATGATGGACCAGACCGCCGAACTCTCGCGCTCCGCCGTCGAGCGCATGGGCAAGGTCCAGTAAGGGATAACGAACAATGCAAGCTCTGCGCACCGCCGCGACCGGCATGTCGGCCCAACAGCTGAACGTCGAGGTCATCTCGAACAACATCGCCAACATGAACACCGTCGGCTTCAAGCGCCAACGGGCCGAGTTCCAGGACCTGCTGTACCAGACGATCGAGCGCGCCGGCGCCCAGTCGTCGAGCGACGGCAACGTGGTCCCGACCGGCGTTCAGGTCGGCGGCGGCGTCAAGGCCGGCTCGGTGTACCGCATCACCGAGCAGGGCACGCCGACCATGACCAACAACCCGCTGGACGTGGCCATCCAGGGCAAGGGCTACCTGCAGATCCTGCTGCCCTCGGGCGAGACCGCCTACACCCGCGCCGGCAACTTCTCGACCAACGACCAGGGCCAGATCGTCACCGAGGACGGCTACCTGGTCCAGCCGGGCATCACCATTCCCGAGAACGCCACCGGCATCACCATCGGCAAGACCGGCCTGGTGCAGGTCAATCTCGACGGCCAGACCGACGCCCAGACGGTGGGCCAGATCGAACTGGCCAACTTCATGAACGAAGGCGGCCTCGAGGCCATCGGCGACAACCTCTACCTGGAGACCGGCGCGTCCGGCGCGGCCAACATCGCCGCCCCCGGCCAGCCCGGCTTCGGCACCCTGCTGCAGAACTACACCGAAGCCTCGAACGTCGACGCCGTCAGCGAAATCACCTCGCTGATCGTCGCCCAGCGCGCCTACGAGATGAACTCCAAGGTCATCACCACGGCCGACCAGATGCTCCAGGCCACCTCGAACCTGCGGTCGTAAGCTCATGAAAACCCTGCTTCTCGCCGCCGCCGCCCTGCTGATCGCCGCCCCGGCCGCCTTCGCCGGCCAGCCGGTCAGCCTGCGCCAGGACACCACCGACGCCGACGGCGTCATCACGCTGGGCGAACTGTTCGACGGCGCCGGCTCGGCCGGTTCGATCGTCGTTGGCCGCCGCCTTGGTCCCAGCGCCGTGCTCGACGCCGCCCAGGTGCAGATGACCGCTCGCCGCGCCGGCCTCGAGTGGGCCAATCCGCAGGGCCTGCGCCGCATCATCATCCGCCAGGGCGCCGAAGGCGGCGGCCAGCTGGCCGGCGCTTCGGCCGCCGCTCCGCGCGGCAACGTGGAGGTTCTTGCCTACGCCCGCAGCCTGGCGGCCGGCGAGACCGTGCAGCCGCAGGATCTGGTCTGGATCAAGGTCGCCTCGGCGCCCTTCGACGCCCCGTCCGACGCCGACGCCATGATCGGCATGACCACCAAGCGCCCGCTGCGCGAGGGTTCCGCCGCCTCGATGCGCGACGTCGCCGCCGCCCAGGTCATCGCCAAGGGCGATGTTGTCGCAGTCACCTACGACTACGCCGGCGTGGCCCTCACCTTGCAAGGCAAGGCCATGAGCGCCGCCGCCGTCGGAGAAGCCGTCAGCGTGCAGAACACCGCCAGCAAGAAGATCATCGAAGCGGTGGCCACCGGCCCCGGTTCGGCCGCCGTCGGCCCCGAGGCGCAAGCCCTCAAGGCCCGTTCCAATTCCGTGCGCTACGCCGCCCGCTAAGAGAGCAAGAGACACCCATGCGCCCCGCCGCCTTCGTCGCCCTCGCCCTGCTCGCCCCGATCGCCGCCTGCTCGACCGTCACCGAAGCGGTGAAGGGCCCCGAACTGGCTCCCGTCGGCTATCCCGCCTCGCTCGCTCCCATGGCCCCGACCTATGTCTCGGCCCGTGAACCGGCCCCGCAGGCCGCCTCGGCCAACTCGCTGTGGCGCGTCGGCGCCCGCGCCTTCTTCAACGACCAGCGCGCCAGCCGCGTCGGCGACATCGTCACCGTGCTGATCGAGATCGACGACAGCGTCAGCACCTCCAACACCAGCAAGTCCTCGCGCACCTCGACGGGCAACGCCGGGGTCAGCAACTTCTTCGGCCTGGAATCCAGCCTGGGCAAGGTTCTGCCGGGCGGTTTCGACCCGGCCAACGCCGTGGGCACCAACTCGGCCTTCTCCAATTCGGGCGCCGGCAGCGTCAGCCGCTCGGAGAAGATCAACCTGACGGTCGCCGCGATCGTCGCCCAGGTCATGCCCAACGGCAACATGGTCATCCAGGGCACCCAGGAAGTGAAGACCAACAACGAACTGCGCCAGCTGACCGTGGCCGGCATCGTTCGCCCCGAAGACATCTCCTCGGCCAACACCATCAAGCACACCCAGATCGCCGAAGCCCGCATCAACTACGGCGGCCGCGGCGACATCAGCCGCGTGCAGAAGACCCCGGCCGGCCAGTCGCTGGTCGAGAAGTTCTCGCCGTTCTGATGATCTAGGGGTCGTTCCGGACAGGTCCGGACGACAGCGTACAATCGCCCCTCCTCCGCCGCCCCCAGGGTGAGCGGAGGCAGACCGGCAGAAACCGCCTAGGCGGCGAGGCGTTCTCCTGACGAAGGAGATCCGCCGCCATGTCTTCCCGCCTCGTCGCCGCCGCACTGCTCGCCGCCCTCGGGCTGGCCGGCTGCGCGCACGAGCAGGCGGCAAATCCCGCCTATGCCTGGGCCTATCTCAACGAGCCCGGCGAAGGTCCGAAACTGGCCTACGGCCGCCCCTCCAGCGACGAGGTGCTGCTGATGCTGGTCTGCCCCGCGCCGGGCGGGCCGGTCGAGGTCTCGGCCAGCGGGCTGGAAGGCGGAACCATAGGGCTGACCAGCCGCGACCGGACGTCGCACCTGGCCGCCAGAACCGTCGATGGCGGTGGAACCGGGAGCCTGTTGCTGGCCTCGGCGACCACGCGCGACCCTGCACTAGGCAATTTTCGCCGCACCGGCGATCTGGCAATCGTTAACGGCGACAAGCGCCACAGCATCGCCGCCAAGGCCGACGAGCGCCGCCGCGTGAAGGCGTTCTTCGAGGCATGCGGGGCTTAGGCCGGGCTTTCCCCTCACCGCTCGAGACCAGCTAGGCGGCGTCGCGATCAGGGCACCGGAACGCGGAATTTCGGCGGCGCGAGAACGACCTCGGCCGGCAGCCCTGTCATGTCTCCCGTTCGGAGATAGTCGATAAACCGATCCAGCACCTTCGGATCCTGGTCGGCCAGATCATAGATCGCCCCATGGCCGCCGCGCCTGACGACGACCAGACGGCTGTTCGGGAAATAGGGCTGGATCTCCCGCGAGTTTTCGATGGGCGTGGAGGTGTCCCAGTCTCCGTGGAGGAAGACCACCGGGATCGGGCTCATCGCCGGAAGTCGAAGCGCGTCCCCGACGTCCGGCGTGGGCCACAGCGAAACCGCGGCCATCGACGGCGCGAAACCCCAGGTTCCGAGGTATCGAACAGCGGGATCGTTGAAGAGGCGCCGGCCGCGGGCCTCCGAAACGTTCAGGCTGGTGTCGATCAAGGGGCCGATCAGCGCGGACGGCGTGGCCGCCAGGGGCCGCCGGCTGGCCGCGACCTCCTCGGCCCACGCCACGTACCGCCCCCGATGGATGTCGATGATACGCGCCGGCCATTCGGACGGGCGAGCGATGAGGCTCAGCCGGAAGTCCTCCGGGCCGAGCACGACGTCTTCGCCAGACTTGAGCCGGACGACGACCGGCGCGTTCTCGAGGCGAGCCAGGATCTCGTCGACGGCTTGCCGTAGGCCGCCCGGCGGAAGCGACGCCGCGAGGCGTGGATCGGCTTGCGCCTCCACAGCGATCCGCATCAGCGCCGCCCAGACGTGCGACGGCATGTCGTAGCCGTTGTCCAGCGGTTCGACGCCCGACAGGAGCGCTCGGCTGACCGTCTCTGGATGCAGCCGCATGACTGCGAAGCTCCACTGCGATCCGTAGCTGAGCCCGAAGAGGTTGATCCTGGCGTAGCCGAGCGCCCGACGCAGGTCGTTCAGGTCCTCGACGCACTCGACGACGGTATAGCCGGCGAGGTCATGATCAGGATAGCGGGCCAGCGCCCGGCGAACCACGGATGGAGCGGCCTTCAGTTCGTCATCCAGGCGCGCCGGCCGATCCAGCGGCTGGCCATCGGGATTGTAGTTGAAGCCCAGCCGCTCAGAGGCTCCCGATGCGCCTCGCTGGTCCATGACGACAACGTCGCCCGCACGCCGGAAACGAAGGACGTCGCCGCGCTGCCTGGCCGCGCCGAACCAGTCCAGCCCGGATCTTGTGAAGGCGTCGATATAGCTGTCGCCCGGGCCGCCCGGCAGCATGAACACCGGCGGCGTCGCCTGGGAAGCCGTTCCCTTGATCCGCATGTAGCGGACAGCGATCAGCCGGCCGCCAGGTCGGGCCCGGTTCTCCGGCACATAGATGTGGCCCAGCTCGTAGCGGACGACCGACAGGCCCGAGAGCAGATAGCGCGTGCTTGCCCTCACCTCGCCCGGGCGAGGCGGCTGGTCGACCGGCCGCCGCCCAGTGCAGCCTGCGATGAACAGCATCGCCACCAAGGCGAAAGCTGTCCGCCACCGCCTGATCCTCACATTCTTGTTCATGCAAGCCCCACACGGCGCGGGGTCAGCGCCGCCACACACGAGACCGGACGGCGCGCCCGAGCCTTGGCAGCCTACAGCAAGTTTTCCCGGCCGCGCGACGGGCTCGACCCAAGGTTAGCCGTGGCAAGGGCAGCCGAAGTTCAAAAAAGCAAAACGCCGCGACGGCGAGCGTCGCGGCGTTTGTTGTTTCACCCGGCTTGGCGGCTTTAAGCCCGCCGCCCCGCGGCGCTGACATTGTCCATGCCCAGCGCCGACAGCGCCCCGCGCAGGATGCCTTCGGCGTCGAGACCCGCCTCGGCGTACATCAGGTCGGGCTTGTCCTGGTCCTGGAACACGTCTGGCAGGCCCAGGGTGCGGATCTTCAGGCCGCGATCGAGCGCGCCGTGCTGGGCCAGGGCCTGCAGCACGAAGGCGCCGAAGCCGCCCATGGCGCCCTCTTCCACCGTGACGATGGCCTCGTGCTCGCGCGCCAGGCGCAGCAGCAGGTCAAGGTCCAGCGGCTTGGCGAAGCGGGCGTCGCAGACCGTGGCCGACAGGCCGCGCGCGGCCAGGAGGTCGGCGGCCTTCAGGCTTTCCGACAGGCGCGTGCCGAACGAGACGATGGCGACGCTGGTGCCTTCGCGGACGATGCGGCCCTTGCCGATCTCCAGCGGGTCGGCCGGCCCCGTGGGCAGCTCGACGCCAACGCCCTCGCCGCGCGGATAGCGGAAGGCGCTGGGGCGGTCGTCGATCTCGACGGCGGTGGCGACCATGCGGGCCAGTTCCAGCTCGTCGGCGGCGGCCATCAGCACCATGCCGGGCAGAGCGCCCATGAAGCCGATGTCGAAACTGCCGGCGTGCGTCGGGCCGTCGGCGCCGACCAGGCCGGCGCGGTCCATGGCGAAGCGCACCGGCAGGCGCTGGATGGCCACGTCGTGGACCACCTGGTCGTAGCCGCGCTGCAGGAAGGTCGAATAGATCGCCGCGAACGGCTTCATGCCGTCGGCGGCCAGGCCCGCGGCGAAGGTCACCGCGTGCTGCTCGGCGATGCCGACGTCGAAGGTGCGGGTCGGATAGGCCTTTTCGAACAGGTCCAGGCCCGTGCCCGAGGGCATCGCGGCGGTGATGGCGACGATCTTGTCGTCCTTGGCCGCCTGCTTGACCAGTTCCTGGGCGAACACCTTGGTGTAGCTGGGCGGGCCGGCGGCCGCCTTCTGCTGCTGGCCGGTGACCACGTCGAACTTGGCCACAGCGTGCAGCTTGTCGGCCGCGCCCTCGGCCGGGGCGTAGCCCTTGCCCTTCTGGGTGACGACGTGGACGAGGACCGGCTTTTCCTTGAATTCCCGGGCGTTCTTCAGCACCGAGACCAGGGCGTCCATGTCGTGGCCGTCGATCGGGCCCACATAGTGGAAGCCCAGCTCCTCGAAGAAGGTGCCGCCGGTGACCATGCCGCGGGCGTATTCCTCGGCCTTGCGGGCCGCGTCGCGGATCGGGGTCGGCAGCTTCTCGACCACCGTCTTGCCCAGCTTGCGCGCCTTGCGATAGGCGCCGCCCGAGACGAGGTTGGCGAGATAGGCGCTCATGCCGCCCACCGGCGGGGCGATCGACATGTCGTTGTCGTTGAGGATGACGGTCAGCTGGCGCGTGGCGTCGGTGGCCGCGTTCATCGCCTCATAGGCCATGCCCGCGCCCAGCGAGCCGTCGCCGATCACGGCCACGACGGCGTTGTCTTCGCCCTTGGCGTCGCGCGCGGCGCAGAAGCCCAGCGCCGCCGAGATCGAGGTGGCCGCGTGGGCCGCGCCGAACGGGTCGTATTCGCTTTCGGCCCGCTTTGTGAAGCCCGACAGGCCCCCGCCCTGGCGCAGCGTCTTGATGCGGTCGCGGCGGCCGGTGAGGATCTTGTGCGGATAGGCCTGGTGGCCGACATCCCAGATCAGGATGTCTTTCGGCGTCTCGTAGACGTGGTGCAAGGCCACGGTCAGCTCGACTACGCCCAGGCCCGCGCCCAGGTGGCCGCCGGTGACGGAGACCGCGTCGATCATCTCGGCGCGCACCTCCTGCGCCAGCTGTTTGAGCTCGGCGATCGACAGCCCGCGCGTCTGGGCGGGCGAGGAAACGGTGTCGAGAAGAGGAGTTTGCGTCGGCATGTCTGTAAAGAGCGCGGTCAGTTGCGGCGGTCCAGCACGAAATCAACGCTTTCGCGCAGATGATCGGCCCTGTCGCCAAAGATATCGAGGTGAGCCTTGGTCTGCGCGGCCAGAAGCTCCACGCGCTCCTTGGCGGCGTCCAGGCCCAGAAGGGTGACGTAGTTGGCCTTGCCCTTGGCGGCGTCCTTGCCGGCGGCCTTGCCCAGCAGGGCTGCGTCGCCCTCGGCGTCGAGAATGTCGTCGACGATCTGGTAGGCCAGGCCCAGGTCCTGGGCGAAGCCCATCAGCGCGGCGCGCTCGGCTTCCTTGGCCCGGCCGATGATCAGCGGGATTTCGAAGGCGAAGGCGATCAGGGCGCCGGTCTTCAGGCGCTGCATGCGCGCCACCGCGCCCAGGTCGTCGCGAACGCCCAGCAGATCGATCATCTGGCCGCCGCACATGCCGCGCGCGCCCGAGGCGATGGCCAGCTTGCGCACCAGTTCCGAACGGACGTGGCCGTCGTCGTGGGTGTCGGGGTGGGCCATGATCTCGAAGGCGGCCGTCTGCAGCGAGTCGCCGGCCAGGATGGCGGTGGCCTCGTCGTACTGCACGTGCACGGTCGGACGGCCGCGACGCATGTCGTCGTCGTCCATGGCCGGCAGGTCGTCGTGCACCAGGCTGTAGGCGTGGATGCACTCCAGCGCGCAGGCCGCGCGCAGCACCGGCCGCTCGGGCAGGTCGAACATCTTGCCGGTTTCCAGCGCGAAGAACGGCCGCAGGCGCTTGCCCGGGCCCAGCGCCGCGTAGCGCATGGCCTCGGTCAGGCGGCTTTCGGGCCCGTCGGCGCGCGGCAGCAGCTCGTCGAGCGCCACGGTGACGATGTCGGCCGCCTGGGCGATGCGCTTGCCAAGGTCGCTCAAAACAGCTTTCCCCCGTTGGGCGCCGCGCGATCCACCGTCACGAGGACGACTTCGCCCTCGTCGTCGGGAAAGCCCAGGCACAGGACTTCCGACATGAACGGGCCGATCTGACGCGGCTTGAAGTTCACCACCGCCGCCACCCGGCGTCCGACCAGCTGGTCAGTCGTGTAGTGGCGGGTCACCTGGGCCGACGAACGCTTTACGCCGAACGTCGGTCCGAAATCGATCGCCAGCTTGTAGGCCGGCTTGCGGGCCTCGGGGAAGGCCTCGGCCGAAACGATCGTGCCGACTCGGATGTCCACGCGCTCGAAATCCTCGAACGCGATCGTCGGCGACAGTTTCGGCGAGGCCTGGCCCATCAGGAGAACTCGGCCGGCTCGACGCCCGCGGCGCCGCCCTGGCCCAGGACGATCTTCTCGACCTTCAGGCGCGCGGCCTCGAGCTTCTTTTCGCAGTGCGCCTTCAGGGCCGCCCCGCGCTCGTAGATGTCGATGGAGCGTTCCAGCGGCGCCTGGCCCGATTCCAGTTCAGACACGATCTTCTCGAGCTCGGCCAAGGCCTGTTCGAAGCTCAGGGCCGAGAGGTCGTGCACGGGAGAAGCGGCGTCGGTCATTTCTACTCCAAGGAGAAGCTGGCACCCTAGTTGGCGTGGGGCCGGCGGGCAACGGCTGTGAAAGGTCAGGCGCGCTCGAAGCGCTTGACGCACCAGTACTGGAAGCCCTGGTCGAGCGTCTTCTTCAGGCCCCGCGCCTGCAGGGCGTTGCCGATCATCACGTTGAAGAAGCCGTGGGCCACCAGCAGCACGTCCCGGCCGTCCTGCGACAGGGCGATCAGGGCGTCGGCGGCGGCTTCGGCGCGGGCCTCGGCCTGCTTGCGGCTCTCCTGGCCCATGTGATGATCGAAGAACCACCACCAGAAGCGGGCGAAGAAGCCCCACTTCTTGGGCGACAGCTTGATCCAGCTGGGCCACGGCGGCGGCGGCAGCGGCGCCTCGATGAACATCGCGTCGCGCGGGAAGTCGCGGCCGCCGGCCACGGCCTGGGCGGTCTCGATCGAGCGCCGGCGAGTCGACGAAACGATCACCTGCGAACGCGCGGCGATCTCCAGCAGGCAGTCCGGCGGGGTCTGGCCGGGCAGCAGGCCGCCCTCCTCGTAGCGCGCCCACCAGTCGCCATAGGTCCTGGCGTCGAAGCGCACCTTGCGCGAAAGGGCCGGTTCGCCGTGGCGGGCCAGGACGATGGCCCCAGGCGGGCGGACCACGCTCGAGGCGGTCTGGTCGGCGGTCGGTGCGTCGGCCATTTTCCTCGGCGACCCGGCGGCCGCTGACGCGGGACCGGGCCTCATCCTTCCTGAAGCGCTCTGACATGCGCCTTGGCCGAACGGCCGAGCGCTTCGAGGTCGTACCCGCCCTCGAGCGAGGAGACAATACGCCCTCTGGCCCGATGGTCGGCCACCGACACGATCGCCCTTGTGGCCCAGGCGAAGTCCTCGCTGCGAAGGCTTTGCGAGGCCAGCGGATCGCGCTCGTGGGCGTCGAATCCGGCCGAGACCAGCACGAGGTCCGGAGCAAAAGCGTCGACTCGCTCCATCAGCCCCTCGAACGCCCGCCGCCAGGATTCGCGCGGCGCGCCGGGCGCCAGCGTGGCGTTGACGATGTTGCCGACGCCCGTTTCCGACGGATCGCCGGTGCCGGGATAGAGCGGCGACTGGTGGATCGAGGCCACCATCACCGTCGGGTCGTTCTCGAACGCGGCCTGGCTGCCGTTGCCGTGATGGACGTCGAAATCGACGATGGCCACGCGCGAGAGGCCGCTGGCCTGGGCCACGCGGGCGGCGATCGCGACGTTGGAGAACACGCAAAAGCCCATGGCGATGGCCGGCTCGGCGTGATGCCCCGGCGGCCGCACCGCGCAGAAGGCCCGCCTGCCCTGCCCCGCCGCCACCTGCCGCACGGCCGCGACAACCGCTCCTGCGGCGCGACGCGCGGCGGCCAGGCTGCCGGTCGACAGCACCGTATCGGGGTCCAGCGCATGGATCCCCGCGTGCGGCGCGGCGGCGAAGATCGAATCGACGAACGCGGCCGGATGCACGCGCCGCAGGTCGGCCGGATCGACCATCGGCGCCTCTAAGGGCTCGAGATCGAGGCCCGCCTCGTCCTCCAGCGCGTCGATCACCGCCTGCAGCCGCGCGGGACTCTCCACGTGCCCGGGACCCGGCCGGTGGTCGAGCATGTCGGCATGGGTGAACAGCGAGACGGCCATGGAACGAGGTTATGCCAGATGCGCCGAGCGAGCCAAGCGGGGCTGGGGGCTGTTCATCGGCTCCCAACCAACGGTCGTCATCCCGGAAAGCGCGTAGCGCTTATCCGGGACCCAGGGGACTGGGCGCTGCAGGTAGATCCTCCGCCCCGGCGCCGGCCGATGCGGTGCGGCCGCCCCTGGGTCCCGGCTCTGCGCTTCGCTTCGGCCGGGATGACGAACCTGGGATGCGCCCCTCCCCTAAACCCCCGCCTTCGCCGCCGGCCGGGCGTTCATCTCGTCCAGCCAGCGCTTGACGTGCACCAGCTCCGGATCGGGCCGGAACCTGGCCATCCGCGCGAAGTCGATGCCCGTCACGGCCAGGATGTCGGCGATGGTCACCCGGTCGCCGGCGATGAACGGGCTCTCCGCCAGCCTGCGGTCCAGCACCTTCACCCCCTTCTCGGCGGACGCGCGGTTGCTGGCGGCCACTTCCGGGATCTGGGTCTCGATCGCCGCCAGGGCCGGATGGCTGTGGCGCACGGTCAGCATCAGCGGCGTGGCCACCAGCATCTCGGCGCGCCTGGCCCACATCTCGATCACCGCGACCTCGCGCGGGTCGACGCCGAACAGGTTGGGCTCGGGATAGACGCTTTCCAGATAGCGGCAGATGGCCACCGACTCGGTGATCGTGGTCCCGTCGTCCATCTCCAGGGCGGGCACGTTGGGCAGCCCCGTCCTGGCCAGGTAGTCGGGCGTGCGGTGCTGACCCGTGAAGATGTCGACCTCGACGATCTCGACGTCCTCGATCCCCTTCTCGGCCATGAACCACCGCACCCGCCGGGGATTGGGCGCACGCCGGCTGTCATAGAGCTTCAACGAAAAATCCTCCCGGTTTTGGCCGGGAGGATCGTTGGTTTTCGCTGCGGAAGGAAAGGGCCTTACAGCCCGAACAGCACCCGCGGCATCAGGCCGATCAGCGAGCCGGTCAGGCAGGTGGCCAGGAAACCGGCCATCATCGCCTTCCACACCAGGCTCAGCACTTCCTGGCGACGCTGGGGCACCAGCACCGAGAAGCCGGCGACGTTCATGCCCACCGAGCCGATGTTGGCGAAGCCGCACAGGGCGTAGGTCATGATCATCCGCGAGCGCTCGTCGAGGCTGGCCGCGCCGGTCTTGGCCATCTGGATGAAGGCGGTGAACTCGGTGAGGATCAGCTTGGTGCCCAGGAGGCCGCCGGCGCTGCCGGCTTCCTTCCAGGGGATGCCCATCGACCAGGCCAGCGGCGAGAAGATCACGCCCAGGCCGCGGGTCAGGCTCAGCGGCTGGCCGCCGATGGCCGGCAGCATGGCCAGGAACTTGTCGAGCATGGTGGCGAGCGCCACGAAGACGATCAGGGTCGCGCCGACGTTCAACGCGATCTGCAGGCCGTCGGTGGTGCCCTTCATGACGGCGTCGATTGAGCTGCCGTAGGTCTTGTCCTCGGCGGCCAGGTCCAGGTCGCCGCCCTTTTCCATCGGATCCGACGGCACCACGATGCGGGCCAGCAGCACGCCGGCCGGGGCCGAGATGATCGAGGCGGTCAGCACGTGGGCGGCGGCGTTGGGCAGCACGTCGGCCAGGATGGTGGCGTAGGCCACCATGGTCGAGCCGGACACGCAGGCCATGCCGACCGTGATCAGCATGAAGAGTTCCGAGCGGGAGAGCTTGTCGAGATAGGCGCGGATGAAGATCGGGCCTTCGATCTGGCCCATGAAGATGGTGGCGGCGGTGGCCAGGGCCGGCGGGCCGCGCAGGCCCAGCGTCTTCTGGAACACGAAGCCGAAGCCCTGGGCGGCCCACTTCAGGATCTTCCAGTGCCACAGCAGCGCCGACAGGGCGCAGACCACCAGGATCACCGGCATCACGCGGAAGGCGAAGATGAAGCCCGCGCCCGGGTTGCTGACCGGATAGGGCTGGTCGCCGCCGGCCAGGAAGCCGAACACGAACGCCGTGCCGGCCTGGGTGGAGGCGCCGAGGCCCTCGACCGCGCCGTTGACGCCGCGCAGCATCTGCTGGGCCTGCGGCAGGCCGAACAGCAGCACCACCAGGCCGACCTGGATGATCAGGGCGCCGATGGCCAGCACCCACGGGAAGCGCTTGCGGTTTTCGGAGACGAGCCAGCAGAGGCCCAGGGTGAGCGCCAGACCCGCGAGGGCCTGAACGTTCTCAGGACGGAAAAGCAAGACGGCAGAACCTTGAATTGTGAAGCGACGCCCCCGCGACGCCGACCAAGGGGCCAGTTTGTCCAACACAAGCGCGCCGGGCGCAAGCGGCTTGCTTAACCTTCGGCGTCGCGGGGGCGCGTGCTCGTTCGGCGAACAGTTGGCCGCTCACCTGAAGCACGCCTCAAGCTCGTCATCCCGGCCGAAGCCAAGCGCCTATCCGGGATGACGATCTGAGCGGTGGATGGGGAAATGGCCGCAAAGCCCTTGCTCCGCAGCCATTATCCCTACGCCGCGATGCTCACCGACGAGGCCGAGCTGACGCCCTCCCCGCTGGCGGCGCTGCTCGTGGCGGCGTCGGCCAGTTGCTGCAGCAGCTTCTGCATCATGTCGGACGCCAGGGACGAGCTCGACAGCGTGCTGGCGAGGGTCGAGGTCGTGTCGGCGGAATCCGAGGCCTGCTTCAGCATGTCCGCGAACTCCTGGCCCGACAGGCCCCCGTCGCCGTCCGTGTCCGCCGCCGAGATCAGGTCGGAGGCGGCGCTGGCCGCATCGGTGCTGTCGGTGTTGGCCGCGGCCAGTTCGGCGGCCGAGATCGTGCCGTCCTGGTTGGTGTCGAGGCTGTCGAACACCTGGCTGACGCCGCCGCCTCCGCCGGCCCCGCCGGCGCCGCCTTCACCACCGCCCGACGGCGGAGGTCCGGGCGGCGGACCGCCCATTCCGCCCGGGCCGCCGGGGCCGCCCGAGGCCTGGGCCAGGGCCGCGAACTCGCCGCCGGTCAGCACCCCGTCGCCATCGCTGTCGCCGTCCGAAATCAGGCTGCTGACCGCCGAGGAGACGTCGTCCGACTCGCCGAGCGCGTTGGTCAGGGCCGAGGTCAATTCGTCGGTCGAAAGCGCGCCGTCGGCGTCGGTGTCGAGGCTCTCGAAGATCCCCTGCCCGCCGCCCATGCCCTGGGGACCGCCCATGCCCGGCATGCCGCCTTCCTGCATCGAAAGCAGCGAGCCCAGGGTTTCAGAGCTGAAATTCTCGCCGCTCGAGCCCTGCGAGCTCATGGGCGGCGGAGGCGGCGGCGGCGGCTCGCCGCTGCCGACCTGCATTTGTTGCCCAGCGGACGCGCCGCTGGATGACGAGGCGGCGCTGGCCGCCGACGTCGTCTGGGAGCCGCGCATCGACTGCAGCAATTGCTGCATGATCGAGGTGCTGCTCAGGCTGGAAACGCTCAAGGCGATGTCTCCTGGAACCGGTGATGCGCATCAAGGCGCGGGCGTTACGCGCGCCCTTGCCCTGGGCGCACGCCGGATCCAGCGAAAAACATTCCACATTTCGGGATGTTACGGCGCTGAAATGCGAGCTTCTCCAGTCCTTCTCCCCTTGCGGGAGAAGGTGGCGGCCGCAGGCCGACGGATGAGGGGTCGCGCTAACGAAAAACGCCGCGACAGCGGATCGGCTGTCGCGGCGTCTTGCTTTTGAGAGACCCCTCACCCGATCCCCGCTTTCGCGGGGACCACCCTCTCCCTCAAGGGGAGAGGGACGAGGGAAAGGATCACTTCCCGGCCAGTTCCTTCACCAGGGCGTCGCGGCCATAGACCTTGGTCAGCGCCTCGGTGATGGCGGCAGTCGAGACCACGACGGTGCGGTTGATCGAGCCGTCATAGCCGAAGGCGCCGCCCAGCGAGTGGATGTTGCCGTCGAAGGCCGCGCCGATCACCCGGCCCTTGGCGTCGATCACCGGCGAGCCGGAATTGCCGCCGATGATGTCGTTGGTGGTGACGTAGTCGTAGACCGTCTTGAGGTTCAACTTGTCCTTGGCGGCGATCCAGCGCGGGGCGGCCTCGAAGGGCTCGGCGCCGGTGACGCGGTCGTAGAAGCCGGCGAAGTCGGTGAACGGGGTGATCGTGCGGCCGCGATGGGTCCAGCCGGCGACCTTGCCGTACGACAGGCGCAAGGAGAAGGTGGCGTCCGGATAGACGCTGTCGCCCAGCACCGCGAAGCGGGCCTTGGCGATGCGCTCGGCCGCCGCGTCGGTCGGGGCGGTGACGCTGGCCTCATAGGCCTTGCGCAGCTCACGGCCCTGGCCTTCGGTCTTCAGCACGAACTGGATCATCGGATCGTCCGAGGCCTGGATGGCGGCCAGCCCCCCGTCCCACAGCGCCTTGCGCACGGCCGGGTCGGCCAGCTTGCTGCCGGCGACCAGACGGGCCGACAGACCCTCGGGGCTTTCCTTGCCCAGCAGCAGCTTCACGGCCGGGGCGTCGGCGGTCAGGTACTCGCGGGTCTTCAGCAGCCAGTGCTCGAGATAGAGGCGCTCCAGCGGCGCATCGACCGGACGCACGTCCAGCAGGCGCTTTTCCAGCAGCGGCAGGCGGGTGTCGGCATATTCCGGCAGGCGCTCGGCCGCCGGCTTGGCGCGTTCCTGGGCGCCGCGCACCAGGGTGCGGGCGTAGCCGTAGAGGTCCGAACCGCCGCCGGCGGCGCTTTCCAGCTGGCGCATCGGCACGAACTGGTCGGCCACGGCCAGCTGGGCCTTGTCGATCTCGGCCCACGGGTCGCCGATCTCGGCCGACAGCTTCGGATCGGCCGCCACCTTGGTCTTCAGGTCGGTCTCGGCGGCGCGCTTGGCGTCCATGAACGTCTTGTCGTTCAGCACGAACTGCTGGCCGAAGAACACCTTGTAGCTGTTCTCGACCCCGGCCAGCGGCTGGTTGGCGATGCGCTTGTTCTCTTCGGACTGCTCGCCGAACTGGATCAGGCGGCCGCGCATCTCCGAGCGCTGCAGCTGGCCGATCGGGATGACCAGATCGCGGTTGGTCTCCAGCTGCGAGACGGTCAGCTGGCGCTGGGTGGTGCCCGGGTTGCCGGCCACGAAGGTCGGCTCGCCCTCGACCGGAGCGGTCGCGCGCCAGGTCAGGTGGTTGGGGGTCACGGCCGGCTTGCCGTCCTCGTACAGGCGCAGGAAGGCGCTATCGAGGTTGAAGCGCGGGAAGTTGAAGTTGTCCGGATCGCCGCCGAAGAAGGCCGTGGCGTATTCCGGCGCGAACACCAGGCGCACGTCGGCGTAGCGGCGGTACTTGTAAACCTTGTACTGGCCGCCGCGGTAGAAGCTGATGGTCTGGCAGCGCAGGGTCTTGTCCTGGCCGCAGGCGGCCAGTTCGGCGGTGGCGAAGGACGCGTCGCGCGCCTTGACGAAGTCCTGGCCGGTCTTGCCCGCGCCGGCGGCCTTGACCTGGTCGGTGACGTCGGTGATCGACAGCAGCACCTCGGCCTGCATGCCCGCGCACTTCAGTTCCTCTTCGCGCGCGCCGGTCAGGAAGCCGTCCTTGACGTAGTCCTTGCCTTCGCTCGACAGCGCCTGGGTGCAGTCGGCCACGCAGTGGTTGTTGGTCAGCACAAGGCCCTGCTTGGAGACCACCGAGGCCGAGCAGCCCGTCGTCAGGCGCACGGCCGAGGCGCGCACGGTGTCGAGCCACTTCTGGTCGATGTCGACGCCGTAGGTCTGCTTGACCTTGGCCGAGGGGAAGTTGTCGAAGGTCCACATGCCCTCGTCGGCCTGGGCCGCGCCGGCGGCGGCGAACGAGAGAACCAGGGCCGAGGCGGCCAGCGTCAAAGTCTTCATGAGTCGTCCTTGCACGGCGCAACGCC
The DNA here is from genome assembly GCF_011043625.1 of Caulobacter sp. 602-2. Lineage (GTDB taxonomy): Bacteria > Pseudomonadota > Alphaproteobacteria > Caulobacterales > Caulobacteraceae > Caulobacter. The sequence goes on along the minus strand of NZ_JAAKGT010000013.1, from coordinate 80,614 downwards.
GTCGTGGCGTACAATGTAACAGCCATAGCCAAGCCAGGCCGGCAGAGCCACCCCTGTTTCGCCACGGCCGTTTCGGCGGTCGGGCTCTCGACGCAACAAACGTGCGCCGCGATCACATTCCGTCGAAGAGTTCCGTCTTACCCCGATTTAACTTGGCCTAAGCGGGTCTGCGCTGCTCTTGTGCAACCGTTGATTGGGGGAGCGTGTCGGCATGTCGCTGGCGTTGGCCACACTGTTGTACGAATGGCGGCGATACCTGGCGGCGATCATCGCGCTGGCCTTCTCGGGCCTGCTGGTGCTCGCCCAGGTCGGCATGTTCACCGGCATCGGCAAGGCCTTCACCGCCACCATCGACCGCTCGCCGGCCGACATCATGGTGCTGGGTCCCAAGGCCGAAAGCCTGATGAACGGCGGCAACGGACTGCCGCGCCGGGTCATGGCCCAGATGTACATGCACCCCGAGGTGGTCGAGGTCGCCGACCTCGACGGCGGCGGCGGCCTTTGGACCAACGATCCGCCCCCCGGCAAGAAGCGCGTGCGCGAGTGGATCCAGACCTCGGCGGTCGACACCCGCAGCGACGCGGTGACCTGGCCGCGCGACTACAACGAGAATATCCGCGTAGCGCTGCTGGAGCCCTATTCGGTCGCGATCGACCGCACGGGCATGGCCAAGCTGGGCATCCAGAAGCTGGGCGACCGCGCCGCCATCAACGGCAAGACGGTCTATGTCCGCTACATCCTCGACGGCTATCCGAACATGATGCAGCCGACCATCGTGGTCTCGCGCGACACCCTGCGCCTGCTGGGCCAGGCCTCGACCGGCAGCCGCGTCGGCCCGCTGATGGTGCGCATCCGCGATCCGGCCCGCGCCGAGATCGTCCGCGACCAGCTGAACGCCACCTCCGACAAGGCCTATCGCGCCTGGACCCGGGCCGAGCTGTCGGAAGCCAACGACGGCGCGATGATGAAGGAGAGCTTCATCGGCATCATGCTGGGCTTCTCGGTGTTCCTGGGCCTGTTGATCGGCGTGGGCATCACCTCCCAGACCCTGCGCGGCGCGATCCTGGCCAACATCAAGGAGTTCGCCTCCCTGCGGGCGCTGGGCGTGTCGATGGGCTCGCTACGGATGATCGTCATCGAGCTGGGCTTCTGGACCGGCGTCGCGGGCCTGGCGGCCACCGCCGTGCTGGTCGGCGCCGTCGCGCAGCTGGCCAAGATGGGCGGCCTGCCGATGAGCTTCCCGATCCCCATGGTGATCGCCTCGGCCGGGTTCCTGATGCTGATCGCCATCGTCTCGGGCCTGCTGGCCCTGGGCATCCTCAAGAAGAGCCAACCGGCGGATCTGCTGCGATGAGCCAATCCCCCTCCCCCCTCGTCCCGGACCAGTCTTCGATGGGCAAGACGGCGATCGTCGCCAAGGGCCTGCAGAAGCGCTTCAAGACCGGCCGCACCTATATCGAGGTGCTCAAATCGGTCGACTTCGACGCCCTGCACGGCGACGTGACCATGGTCATGGGCCCGTCGGGCTCGGGCAAGTCGACCCTGGTGGCCTGCCTTTCGGGCCTGCTGCGGCCCGACGAGGGCCGGGTCAAGGCCATGGGCCAGGAGATCTGGTCGCTGCCGTCCGGCCGGATCGACAAGTTCCGCCTCGACAACTGCGGCTTCATCTTCCAGGGCTTCAACCTGTTCCCCGCCCTCACCGCCCTGCAGCAGGTCACCACCGTGCTGAAGTACCAGGGCTACGACGTGGCCGAGGCCAGGCGCATGGCCATGGTCGCGCTCGACGAGGTGGGCCTGGGCCACCGGGTCAACCAGCGCCCGTCCGAGCTGTCGGGCGGCGAGAAACAGCGCGTGGCCATCGCCCGCGCCCTGGCCAAGCAGCCCCGCCTGCTGTTCGCCGACGAGCCGACCTCGGCCCTCGACGGCGAGAACGGCCAGATCGTCACCCGCCTGCTGCAGCGGGCGGCCAAGGAGCATGGGGCGGCCGTGATCTGCGTGACCCACGACCACCGCATGGAATCCTTCGCCGACCGCGTCATCCACATCGAGGACGGCCGCATCCTCGACGACCGCCGCGTCACGTCGCAGCCCGCGCCCGCCGCGGCCGACCGTCCTCTCATCGGAGCCTGAGATGCCCGCCCTGTTCCGTCGCCGCCGCTTCTGGCTGATCTCCGTCGGCGCCCTCGCCATCCTGGGCGGAGGCGTCTGGTACAGCGGCCAGGCCAAGGCCAAGAAGGTCGAGGCCGCCAAGGTCGCCGCCGCCACGCCCGCCACCCCGTACGGCGCCGTCGCCGACGGCAAGGCCGACGTCGAGGGCGGGGTGATCTCGGTCGCCGCCCGCCGCCAGGGCATCGTCAGCGAGGTCTACGTCCAGGAGGGCGACACCGTCCGCAAGGGCCAGCCGCTGGCCAAGCAGGAGGACGACGACGTCCGCCTGGCCGCCGAGACCGCCGCGGCCAACCTCGCCCAGGCCCGCGCCCAGATCCGCGTGCTGGAGGTGCGCAAGGCCACCGCCCAGCGCGAGTTCACCCGCCTGCAGGGCCTGACCGCCTCGAACTTCGTGGCCGGCCAGCGCCTCGACCAGGCCCGCGACGCCATCGCCGGCGCCGACGCCGAGCTCGAGGCCCAGCGCGCCATGGTGGCCACCTTCGCCGCCCAGCTGAACCAGGCCCGCTACAACCAGGAACTGACGGTCATCCGCGCCCCGGCCGACGGCCGCATCGCCCGCCGCTACGCCAATCCGGGCTCGGGCGCCTCGACCCTGAACGTCACCTCGATGTTCGACCTCGAGCCGGCCACGGCCCGCATCGTCCGCGCCGAGATCAGCGAGTCGGCCATTCCGTTCGTCGCCATCGGCCAGTCGGTCGAGATCATCCCCGAGGCCGACCAGAAGAAGACCTACACCGGCAAGGTCCTGCGCCGCGCCGCCGTGTTCGGGGCCCGCAAGCTGCAGTCGGACGATCCTTCCGAGCGCACCGACGCCCGCGTGGTCGAGGTGGTGGTCAGCGCCGACGACACCCCCTTCCTGATCGGCCAGCGCGTGCTGGTGAAGTTCATGAAGCCTGGCCAGGTCGCCGGCGCCAAGCGCACCGGCCCGCAGGCCGCCGATCCGCCCAAGACCTGATCGCGGCCGAGGGGAGGCCCCGCCTCCCCTTCCCGCCCCACACCCCTTCCCGCCCTTGACGCCCCCTCCTCCCGGTCGCACAAACGCGTCAAACCAAACGCGCGTTTGAGGGAGATCTACGGGCATGGCGGACGACATTCGCTTCGACGGTCAGGTGGCCATCGTCACGGGCGCGGGCGGGGGCCTCGGCCGCCAGCACGCCCTGGAACTGGCCCGTCGCGGCGCCAAGGTGGTGGTCAACGACCTGGGCGGCAGCGTCGACGGCTCGGGCGGCTCGTCCGACGCGGCCAAGGCCGTGGTGGCCGAGATCGAGGCCTTCGGCGGTCAGGCGATCGCCCACGGCGCCTCGGTGACCGACGACGCCGGCGTCGCCGACCTGGTCAAGACCACCATCGACACCTGGGGCCGCATCGACATCCTCGTCGCCAACGCCGGCATCCTGCGCGACAAGACCCTGAGCAAGATGGAGCTGGCCGACTTCGAGGCGGTCATGCAGGTGCACGTCTTCGGCACCTTCAAGCCGATCAAGGCCGTGTGGGACATCATGAAGGCCCAGAACTACGGCCGCATCGTCGTCACCACCTCGTCGTCGGGCATGTACGGCAACTTCGGCCAGTCCAACTACGGCGCGGCCAAGATGGCGGTGCTGGGCCTGATGAACACGCTGAAGCTCGAAGGCGCCAAGAACAACGTCAAGATCAACGCCATCAGCCCGGTCGCGGCCACCCGCATGACCGAGGGCCTGATGCCGCCCGAGATCCTGGCCAAGCTGAACCCCGAATACGTCACCCCCGGCGTCGTCTACCTGGTGTCGGAAGACGCCCCCACCGGCGCGATCCTGACCGCCGGGGCCGGCGTCTTCGCCCTGGCCCGGATCTTCGAGACCGAGGGCGTCTATCTGGGCGAAGGCGGCCTGTCGGCCGAAGAGGTTCGCGACAGCTGGGAGGCCATCACCGCCGAGCCCGGCCAGCAGGCCTATTTCAACGGCGGCGAGCAGGGCCAGAAGTTCTTCCGCAAGTTGGCCGGCGGCTGATCCAAAGGTCGCGGGCGCCGGAACATCCGCGCCCGCGATCGCCACAATTGACGTAAATTACAAAAATCTGCACCTGCGAGAATTGAGGCGAATACAAGTCTTTACCTAAGGGAAGCCTCGCGTTTTGACATAACGCTGAATGAATAGAGGCTAAAAAGGCACGATTTCTTTGACGCCGAGAACAAAATTCACCGTTACGCGAATAAATAGCAACGGTTTTTGAAAAAGTGCGTTAGAGCCGGCGGCAACCTCCAGCATCGCAAGGTGTTGGATGGACCTAACCTCCCCAAGAAGGTCTGTCAGTCACATGGCTCTCTCGCGTAAAGTCCTCGCCGCCGGTGCGGCCCTCGCCGCCCTCGCCGCCGCTTCGCAAGCCTCCGCCTCGGGCTTCTATCTGCAGGAACAATCGGCCCGCGGCGCCGGCCGCGCCTATTCGGGCGAAGTCGCCGACAGCGGCGCCGCCAGCCTGTGGTGGAACCCCGCCGCCATCGCCGGCGTCGAGCACGCCGAAGTCTACGGCGGCCTGCACGCCGTGCTGGTGAACTCCAAGGTCGCCAACAAGGGCTCCACCATCACCCGTCCGGTTCCGATCACCACCCCGGTGGGCGGCACGGGCACGGCCACCGACGTCATCAATGACGGCGTGGTGCCCAACTTCGCCGGCGCCTGGCGCCTGAACGACAAGATCGTCGTCGGCCTGTCGATGGCCGCGCCGTACAACTTCACCACCGAGTACGAAGCCAACAGCTGGGCTCGCTACGACGCCATCAAGTCGCGCCTGACCACGGCCGACCTGCAGGCCACCCTGGCCTACCGCGTCAACGACAAGCTCGACCTGGGCGTGGGCATCAGCGGCGTCTACGCCGACGCCGAACTGTCGAACGCCCTGCCGAACGCCTCGCCGCTGCAGGCCGACGGCCGCCAGGAACTGACCGGCGACGGCTGGGGCTACGGCTGGACCGTGGGCGCCCAGTTCCACGCCACCCCGGCCCTGACCTTCGGCGCCAGCTACCGTTCGAAGACCGAGCACACCCTGAAGGGCGACGTGGCGGTCTCGGGCATCCTGGCCCCGCTGCCGACCACGGCCAACCGCACGGTCGCTGGTGAAGCCACCATCACCACCCCGTGGATGGCCAGCCTCGGCGCCCGCTGGGCCGTGACCCCGAAGACCACCCTGAACGCCCAGGTCAGCCGCGTCGGCTGGAGCGAGTTCGACGCCATCCGCGTCACCTTCGCCGGCGGCGGCTCGGTCAGCGAGCAGGACTACAAGGACATCACCACGGTGGCCCTTGGCGTCGATCACCAGCTGACCCCGCGCCTGACCCTGCGCGGCGGCGTCCAGAAGGACCCGACCCCGACCCCGGACGAAGGCCGCACCGCCCGCGTTCCGGACGGCGACCGCATGCTCTACGCCGTCGGCGCCACCTGGGCCGCCAAGCCGAACCTGAACCTCGACATCGCCGCGACCTACATCTCGTTCGACGATTCCGAGATCCACCGCACCGACGCCACGGCCACCGGTTCGTCGGTGACCCTGAACGGCCTGGCCACCGGCCACGCCACGGTCCTGTCGACCGGCGTCCGCTGGACGTTCTGAGCCTTCTAGGTTCCTGAACACGGAAAGGCCGCCTGGATCGCTCCAGGCGGCCTTTTTGTTTTGCCCCCCCCGGGGGAGGTTCCTGGTTATGGGGATAGAGCAGCGTGGGTCCCCGGCGTTCAGCGAAAAGTCCTGAACGTGATCAACCACTTGCAACTTTCTCAGCCTCCCCAATCAGACGCGGTGAATCCCGCCGCATAATCAACGTGTCCCGTCGCAGGGAGAGGGCGCAAGGATCCGGCCCGAAGCGTGCGGCGGTGATGCGATCGAGCGGGGCTGAAGGCGCGGCGTGAGCCGGGCCTGAAGGCATAAATGAGGATGGGGGACGTAAACCCGTCCATCGGGGGCTTGCCTGACTAGGCTCCCGCCCGCCCAAGGGTCCGCGCCGCCATGCACGCCTGGCCGCCAAGAAACGGGGCGCACTGCATGGGGAAGGGGTAAAAGGCGGAAGAGGCCTGCGCGCCCCGGCCTGAGGAACAACGATCGCGCGGGGCGTTCCAGCTTCGTCGAAACGGTACCTAGAACTCACACATCCGGGCGAGGCCCGGACGCCCCGCGCCCTCTCCATCAACTTCCGTGGTTTCCACGAGAGGCTGAGAAGCCGTGCGTCCTTCGAGGCTCGCCTTCGGCTCGCACCTCAGGATGAGGAGCTTGACTTCCTCATCCTGAGGCGCCCGCGCAGCGGGCCTCGAAGGACGCAAGGCGCCAGCCAAGATCCTCCCCCTCTGGGGGAGGTGGTCCGGAGGACCGGAGGGGGTCTCGCCGACGGCGAGCCTAGCCCTTCTGCCGGGCCGCGAAATCCCGGCGGAACTGTTCGAACCGCCCCTGCGCGATCGCATCCCGCATCGCCGCCGTCAGGGCCTGGAAGAAGGCGATGTTGTGCCACGACAGCAGCACCTGCCCCAGGATCTCCTCGGCCTTGAACAGGTGGCGCAGATAGGCCTTGGAATAGTCGCGGCTGGCCGGGCAGTCGCTGGTCTCGTCCAGAGGGCTCTCGTCCTCGGCGAAGCGGGCGTTCTTGATGTTGATCGCCCCATCCCAGGTCCAGGCCTGGCCGTGGCGGCCCGAGCGGGTCGGCAGCACGCAGTCGAACATGTCGACGCCGCGATAGACGGCTTCCACCAGGTCGATCGGCTTGCCCACGCCCATCAGGTAGCGCGGCCGGTCGGCGGGCAAGAGGCCCGGCGCGTAGTCCAGCACCTCGCACATCGCCTCGTGCCCCTCGCCGACCGCCAGGCCGCCGATGGCGTAGCCGTCGAAGCCGATCTCCTGCAGGCGCTCGGACGACTCGCGGCGCAGGTTCTCGAAGGTCGAGCCCTGCTGGATGCCGAACAAGGCCTGCGTATCGCGCGTGCCGAACGCGGTCTTGGAGCGCAGGCCCCAGCGCGCCGACAGCTCCATGCCCTCGCGCGCCCTCTTCTCTTCCGCCGGCCAGGCCACGCATTCGTCCAGTTGCATGACGATATCGCTACCCAGCAGGTCGGCCTGGATCTCCATCGACCGCTCGGGGGAAAGCACGTGCTTGGTCCCGTCGATGTGGCTCGCGAAGGTGACGGCCTCTTCGGTGACCTTGCTGATCCCCGACAGGCTCATCACCTGGAAGCCGCCGCTGTCGGTCAGGATCGGCTTGTCCCAGCGCATGAACTTGTGCAGCCCGCCCAGGCGCTTCACCCGCTCGGCCGTCGGCCGCAGCATCAGGTGATAGGTGTTGCCCAGGATGATGTCGGCGCCCGTGTCCTTGACCTGGTCGACCGTCAGGGCCTTCACCGTCGCGGCCGTGCCCACCGGCATGAAGGCCGGCGTGCGGATGTCGCCGCGCGGGGTCTTCAGCACGCCCGTGCGGGCCTTGCCGTCAGTGGCTTTGATCTCGAAGGGGAAAGCGGCCATCTAGACGGTCTCGGTTTCGGCGCGGAACAGCAGCGAGCCGTCGCCATAGGAATAGAAGCGGTAGCCCGTCGATATGGCGTGCTCGTAGGCCTCGCGCATCGTCTTGCGGCCGGCGAACGCGCTGACCAGCATGAACAGGGTCGACTTGGGCAGGTGGAAGTTGGTCATCAGCACGTCGACCGCCCGGAAGCGGTAGCCCGGCGTGATGAAGATCGCCGTCTCGTCGGCGAACGGCCGCACCACGCCGTCCTCGCCCGTGGCGCTCTCGATCAGACGCAGGGACGTGGTGCCCACGCACACGATGCGGCCGCCGGCCGCGTGCACGGCGTTGAGGGCGTCGGCGGTCTGGGCGGTGACCTCGCCGAACTCGGCGTGCATCTTGTGCTCGGAGACCTCGTCGGTCTTCACCGGCAGGAAGGTGCCCGCGCCGACGTGCAGGGTCACGAAGTGCAGGGAAACGCCCTTGGCCTTCAGCGCCTCCAGCAGCTGCGGAGTGAAGTGCAGGCCCGCCGTCGGCGCGGCCACCGAGCCGTCCTCGCGGGCGTAGACGGTCTGGTAGTCGGCGCGGTCGCGGTCGTCCTCGGCCCGCTTGGCGGCGATATAGGGCGGCAGCGGCATCATGCCGTGCCGGGCGATGCCGACGTCGAGCTCGGGCCCGGACAGGTCGAAGGCCAGAACCACCTCGCCGCCCTCGTGCTTCTCGACGACGGTGGCGTCCAGGCGCTCCTCGGCGCCCTCGGCGGCGAAGGCCACGCGGTCGCCGGCCTTCAGCCGCTTGCCCGGGCGCATGAAGGCGCTCCAGCGGTCGGGCGCGATGCGGCGGTGCAGGGTCGCCTCGACGGCCACGGGCGTGCCGTCCGCGCCGCCGGTCGTGCGGCCCTCGCGCAGGCCCGACAGGCGCGCGGGGATCACCCGGGTGTCGTTGAACACCAAGGCGTCGCCGGGACGCAGGAAATCGGGCAGGTCGCGGACGATGCGGTCCTCGAGGCCCTGCCCCGGGCGCACGACGAGGAAGCGCGCGCTGTCGCGCGGTTCGGCCGGGCGCAGGGCGATGCTGTCGTCGGGAAGATGGAAGTCGAAGTCGGAAAGGCGCATGGGCCGGCTTCAAGGCCACGAAGGGGGCGCAAGGTCAAGGCGCGGCGCGGCCGCATGGGCGCCGCGCGGCTGCGCAATCGCCCTTCCCGCGGCCTTCGAACCGACGCCGGCTTACACGACCGTCGCCTGGCCGTGCTAAGGGGCGAGCCATGCAGCTGATCTTGCACCTCGCCCGACTGTTCTTCCGCGGCACGGCCCTGGCGCTGGTCCTGCTGGCCCTGGCCCTGGGCCTGGCGGGCCTCGGCGGCGCCTTCAGCGATCGGCTGGACGTGGCCAACCATTTCGCACCGGTCTGGCTGGTCCTGGGCCTGGCCGGCGCGCTTCTGGGGGCGATCGTCTCGCGCCGCGGCGAGCGCTGGGCGATCGTGGCCATGGGCGCTCTGGCGATCCTGGCCCACGGCGGCCTGATGGCCCCGGAGCTGATCGCGGCCCAGACCCGCAAGCTCGATCCGGGCCCTGCGACGCTGAAGGTCATGCAGTTCAACGTCTGGGCCTCGAACGACGACCCCAGCCAGGCGCTGGAATGGGTTCTGGCCGAGGACCCCGACATCCTGTTCGTCGAGGAAGGCGGCGGCGAGGCCTGGCCGCTGATCAGCCACCTGCGCCGGCTCTATCCCTTCGTCGTCTCCTGCGTCGGCACGAACCGTCCGTGCGACAGCTGGATCTTCAGCAAGAAGCGCATGGTCGCCCGGGGCGGGATCTATGACCGCGAGCGGCCGCTGTCGGTCGCCTGGGCCACTCTGGCCGATCCGAAGGGGCCCTTCACGGTGGTCGCCACGCACTATGTCTGGCCGATCCCGGCCGGCGCCCAGCAGGCCCAGAGCCGCCGCCTGGCCGCGATGCTGGAGGGCTTCGACAAGAAGGCGATGATCGTCGCCGGCGACTTCAACTCCACGCCCTGGTCGTGGAGCCTGCGCCGGCAGGACAAGCGGTTCGGGCTGGAGCGCCGCACCCTGGCCCTGCCCTCCTGGCCGTCGGGCTCGTTCATCCGGCTGGTCAAGGCCCCCTTCCCGCTGATGCCGATCGACCACGTCTATGCGGGCCGGCAGTGGAAGACGGTCTCGGTGCGGCGCGGCCCGCACCTGGGCTCGGATCACCGGCCGGTGGTGATCACGCTCAAGCGGTCCTGAGGCTGTCGATCTCGGCGGCCAGGTTGCGGCGCGCCGGAGCGTCCAGCGCCTGGGCGAAGGCTGGATCGGGAAACAGCGTCGGCGCGGTCAGGAAGGCCTCCAGCACCCGCGCCCGGCCGGCGCGATAGACCTCGTCCGGCACGGCCGCGTACTCCTCGCGGATGGCCTGGGCGTAGGCGGCGTAGGCGGCGGGCTCGGCGCCCAGGATCGACAGGTCGATCGAGACCATCAGCGCCCCCAGCCGATCGCCGGCCTCGACCGTGTGGCCCTTGGTCAGCAGGATCAGGCGCTCGACCTCGGCGATGTCGGCCTCGGGCGCTCCGGCCGCGGCCAGGGCCTGGCGGGCCAGGTCGGCGCTGCGGGCCTCGTTGTCGGGACGAAGCGGATCGTAGACCGCATCGTGCCACCAGATCGCCTGGACCAGCAGGCCGCGCTCGCGATCGTCCAGGCCCGGCGTCGCCGCCAGCCTGGCCAGGCAGTCCTCGATGTGGACCAGCGTGTGATAGCGCCGGTGCGGCTCCAGATAGGCCTGGCGTGGCGGCTCGGGGCGAGCGGTCATGCGGTCTCCAAGGAAAAAGGGCCCCTCCGTTTCCGGAGGGGCCCTTTCCTGGACTTAGGCGTCGGCGGCGATCTTGGCGCTGACGATCTTGCCCGGCGCGCGCGGCGGCTCGCCCTTGGGCAGGCTGTCGACGTGGTCCATGCCGTCGGTGACCACGCCCCAGACGGTGTACTGCTTGTCGAGGAAGGTGGCGTCGTCGAAGCAGATGAAGAACTGGCTGTTGGCCGAGTTCGGATCGGGCGTGCGGGCCATCGAGCAGACGCCGCGGACGTGCGGCTCGGCCGAGAACTCGGCCTTCAGGTCGGGCTTGGACGAACCGCCGCGGCCGGTGCCGGTCGGGTCGCCGCCCTGGGCCATGAAGCCCGGGATCACGCGGTGGAACACCACGCCATCATAGAAGCCCTCGCGGACCAGTTCCTTGATCCGCTCGACGTGGCCCGGAGCCAGGTCGGGACGCAGCTTGATGGTGACCGGACCGGTCTCGAGCGTCAGGATCAGGGTGTTTTCGAGGTCAGCCGACATGGTCGTCCCTTCGGTACGGGGTTTGGCGAGCCGAGCCCGCCGGGAGAATTGAGTCTGGCGCTCTTTAGCCCGCCGCAAAGCGGCTGTGAACCGCCGTCACTGAACGCTGACGGGGACTTCCAGGTCGCAGACCGAAAAATCCGCGCCCTTGGCCCGCCGCACGGCGGCGATCTGGTTGCGGAACCACGGGCTGTTCGGGTCGATCACCCGCACCTTGGGCCGTTCGGCCTGCGGGATGTCCGACAGCAGGCGGACCTTGGTCATCTCGTCCTGCGGGTCGGGCACCGGCTCGCCGGTCTTGATGGCCCGCACCACCTCCAGGCCTGAGATCACCCGGCCAAAGGCGGTGTAGCGTTTGTCCAGCGACGGGTACGGCTGGCGCATCAGGAAGAACTGGCTGTTGGCGCTGTCGGGCGCGTCGTCGCGGGCCATGCCCAGCACGCCGGGGCAATAGGTCCCCCAGGCGGCGACCTTCTTGTCGCTGGTCATGCTGCTCCAGCTCAGGGCCTGGCTGACCACGGGCAGCGACTTCAGGAGGCCCACTTCCGTGCCGGCCGGCGAGGCGGCGACCACGAGCGGCAGGGCCTGGTCGCGGCGGAAGGTGAACTCGGCCTTCAGGTTGGGCTTGTCGCTGGCGCCCTGGCCGGTGTCTTCCGGGTCGCCGGTCTGGGCCATGAAGCGGTCGATGACCCGGAAGAAGGTGCGCCGGTCGTAGACGCCTTCGCGGGTCAGCTCCTGCAGGCGCGCCACGTGGGCGGGCGCGACCTCGGGGACCAGCTCGACGAGGATCCGGCCCTTGGTGCTGTCGATGACCATCACCGTCTCGGGCGCCGGCGTGCGCCAGTCGGTCTCGCGCGGGCCGGCGGGCGCTGCCACGGCGGCGGCCTTGGCTCGCTTTCCCTTTGGGGCGGCCTGCGCCGCCGGAACGACCGCCGCGGCGGCCAGGAGAGCGACGGCGGAGACGATCGGCAGGCGCATTCAGTCGACCTCGGCTTACTTGCTGACCTTCGCGGGTACTTCCACGTCGCAGATGTTGTAGCCGGCGCCAAGCTCGGCCTGCTTCTTCTTGACCAGTTCGACGAAGGCGGCGCTGCGGGTGTCCATCACCTGCACGGTCGGGCGCTTGTCGGCCGGGATGTCGGCCAGGACCTTCACGCTCAGCATCTTGTCCTGCGGATCGGGAACCGGCTCGCCGGCCTTGATGGCGCGCACCACATCCAGGCCCGACAGCACGCGGCCAAAGCCGGTGTAGACCTTCTCCAGCGACGGGTAGTGCTGGCGCATGAAGAAGAACTGGCTGTTGGCGCTGTTGGGGTCGCCGGCGCGGGCCATGCCCAGCACGCCGGGGCAGAAGTTGGCCCAGGTCTGCACCTTGCCGTCGGCCGTCATCGCCGCCAGCATCGAGGACTGGCTGGTCACGGCCAGCGGGCCGACGAAGCCGGTCTCCAGCGAGCCGATCTTGCCGGTCGGCGTGAACGAGCCGCCCGAGCCGGGGCGGCGGAAGGTGAACTCGGCCGTCAGGTCGGGCTTGTCCGAACCGCCGGTGCCGTCGTTCTTCGGGTCGCCCGTCTGGGCCATGAAGCTGTCGATGACGCGGAAGAAGGTCAGGCCGTCGTAGAAGCCGGCGCGGGCCAGCTCGCGCACGCGCTCGACGTGGCCGGGCGCGGCCTCGGGCACCAGCTCGGCGACGATGCGGCCCTTGTTGGTCTCGACGACCAGGACGTTCTCGGGGTCGGGCGTACGCCATTCGCCGCCCTGGGCGGCGACTTGAGCAGAGGCGGCCGAGGCCGAAACGAGCGCCAGGGCGGCGACGCCGAGAGCGCGGAACGCAGACTTCATGGATTTCCCCGAACAGATCTCGTCGCCCCGCGTAGAACGGGCGGAGCGGAACCACAAGCGTCGTCGATGATTTCGACGACTTGTGGGCGATCGCGACACCGAACCCTTCCTGGTTGCGGGTGTTGCGGCGCCGGCGCTGGCCCCCTCCGGCCCTCCGTCCAATACGCTCCCCCTGAAGGGGGAGCTGTCGGCGAAGCCGACTGAGGGGGAAAGGGATTGCTGCGCTGGGGCTGAACAGACCTCATCAGGAACTTCCCCCTCCGGCCCTTCGGGCCACCTCCCCCTTCAGGGGAGGGTCTTGATCGGCGAACCTCCCCTGAAGGGGAAGGCGATCGCGCAGCGATCGGTGGGGGGAGTTGGAGGAAAACGGCCAGCGCCCCGCAAGCTGAGAACTTCCCCCCACCGGCCTTCGGCCGCCTCCCCCACGGGGGAGGTTCCTTCGGGGTTGAGATCGCGGCGCCCTCTCCGCCCCTTCGGGCCGCCCCCCTAAGGGGAGGACCTTGAGGTCAGCGGGCCTTGATCTTGGCGATCAGGTCGGTGGCGACGCCCGGGCTGACGAACTTGCCGACTTCGCCGTCGAGCGAGGCGATTTCCTTGACCAGCTTGGAGGCGATGGCCTGGTGGCGCGGGTCGGCCATCAGGAAGACGGTCTCGATCTCGCGATCCATCTGCTGGTTCATCGCGGTCATCTGGAATTCGTACTCGAAGTCGGCCACGGCCCGCAGGCCGCGGACGATCATCTGGGCGCCGACCTCGCGGGCGAAGTGGATCAGCAGGCTGTCGAACGGCCGGACGTCGATCACGGCGCCGCCCAGGTGGGCGGTCTCGCGCTGCAGCATGGCGACCCGCTCGTCGAGCGAGAACAGGGGGTTCTTGCCGATGTTCACGGCTACCCCGATGACCAGCCGATCAACCAGCTTCACCGCCCGACCGATGATGTCGAGGTGGCCGTTGGTGACCGGGTCGAACGTCCCGGGATAGAGACCGATGCGCATGAAACCCCCTGCGTTTCCAGACTTACGGGGTCTCATCCGCCCCGCTTGCGTCGTCCTGTCCTTCGTCGCCGCCGGCCTCGGCCAGACGTTCGACGCTCACGACATGCTCGTCGGCCGCCGTGCGGAAGACGGTTACGCCCTGAGTATTCCGCGCTGCAACACGAATTTGCGCGACGGGGCACCGTATCAGCTGACCAGCGTCGGTCACCAGCAGGATTTGATCGCTCTCGTCGACGGGGAACGAGCCCACCAGCTTGCCGCCGCGCTTGGACAGGTCCTGGGCCGCCAGGCCCTGGCCGCCGCGGCCGGTGCGACGGAAATCATAGGCGCTGGTGCGCTTGCCGTAGCCTTCCGACGAGATCGTCAGGATGATCTCTTCGGCCGCGCCCAGTTCGGCGATGCGCTCGACCGTCAGGCTGGCCTCGCCGGCCTCTTCGTCGGTCTCCTCCGGCGCCGGGGCTTCCTCGCCCTCCTCGCCGTTGGCCGCGCGCAGCAAGGCGCGCTGGTGCTTGAGATAGGCGGCGCGCTCGGCCGGGGTGGCGTCGACGCTGCGCAGCACGGCCATCGAGATGACGGTGTCGCCCGAAGCCAGCTTCACGCCGCGAACGCCGGTGGAATCACGGCTGGCGAACACCCGCACCTCGTCGACCGAGAAGCGGATGCAGCGGCCGGCCGCCGTGGTCAGCAGCACGTCCTGGTCGCCGTTGCAGACCGCGACGCCGACGATGCCGTCGCCTTCGTCCAGCTTCATGGCGATCTTGCCGTTGCGGCGGACGTCGACGAAGTCGCTCAGCTTGTTGCGACGCACGCTGCCCGAGCGGGTGGCGAACATCACGTCCAGGCCGTCCCAGGTGGCCTCGTCCTCGGGCAGGGTCAGGATCGAGGTGATGGTCTCGCCCGGCTCGATCGGCAGCAGGTTGACGAACGCCTTGCCGCGCGAATTGGCGGCGCCCAGCGGCAGGCGCCACACCTTCATCTTGTAGACCTTGCCGCCCGAGGTGAAGAACAGCAGGGGCGCGTGGGTCGAGGCCGAGAACACGCGGGTGACGGCGTCCTCGTCCTTGGTGGCCATGCCGGACTTGCCTTTGCCGCCCCGGTGCTGGGTGCGGTAGTTGGCCAGCGGGGTGCGCTTGACGTAGCCGCCCATGGTGACGGTGATCACCATGTCCTCGCGGACGATCAGGTCCTCGTCTTCCACGTCGGCGTCGCCGTCGACGATCTGGCTGCGGCGCGGGATGGCGAACTTGTCCTTCACCTCGACCAACTCTTCGCGGACCACGGCCATGATGTTGGCGCGGTCGGAGAGCAGCTCGAGATAGCCGCGGATGGCTTCGGCGAGGGCCTCGGCCTCGTTGCCGATCTCGTCACGGCCAAGGCCGGTCAGGCGCGACAGGGTCAGGGCCAGGATGGCGCGCGCCTGCTCGTCGGTCAGGCGGATGAAGCCGCCGTCTTCCTGCACCGAGCGCGGGTCGGCGATCAGCTCGACCAGGGGCAGCATATCGCCCATCGGCCAGGCCTTGGCCACCAGGCGCTCGCGCGCCTCGGCCGGGTCCTTGGACGAGCGGATGATGTGGATGAACTCGTCGATATTGGCCACCGCGATGGCCAGGCCGACCAGCACGTGGCCGCGGTCGCGGGCCTTGCCCAGCTCGAACTTGGTGCGGCGGACAACGACTTCCTCGCGGAACTCGACGAACACTTCCAGGAGCTTGCGCAGGCCCATCTGCTCGGGACGGCCGCGGTTCAGGGCCAGCATGTTGAC
This sequence comes from Caulobacter sp. 602-2, assembly GCF_011043625.1. Taxonomy (GTDB): domain Bacteria; phylum Pseudomonadota; class Alphaproteobacteria; order Caulobacterales; family Caulobacteraceae; genus Caulobacter. The sequence goes on along the minus strand of NZ_JAAKGT010000013.1, from coordinate 65,071 downwards.
GCCGAACGAGCTTTGCAGCGCCGTGAAGCGATAGAGCTGGTTGAGGATCACCTCGCCCGAGGCGTCGCGCTTGAGCTCGACCACGATGCGCATGCCGTCGCGGTTGGACTCGTCGCGGATGTCGGCGACGCCCTCGATCTTCTTGTCGCGGACCAGCTCGGCGATGTGCTCGACGAGGTTGGCCTTGTTCACCTGATACGGGATCTCGGTGATGATGATGGCTTCGCGGCCGGTGCGGATCTCGTCGACGCTGGCCACGCCGCGCATCACGACCGAGCCGCGGCCGGTGAGCAGCGCGTTGCGCGGCGGCGAGCGGCCGATGATCTCGCCGCCGGTCGGGAAGTCCGGACCGGGCACGAGGTCGAGCAGTTGGTCGGTGGTGACCTCGGGCTCGTCGATCAGCAGCAGGCAGGCGTCGATGACTTCGCCCAGATTGTGCGGCGGAATGTTGGTGGCCATGCCGACGGCGATGCCGCCCGCGCCGTTGACCAGCAGGTTGGGGATCCGCGACGGCAGGACGGTGGGTTCCTGCTCCTTGCCGTCGTAGTTGTCGGCGAAGTCGACCGTGTTCTTGTCGAGGTCGGCCAGCAGCGACATGGCCGGCGGCGCCATGCGGCACTCGGTGTATCGCATGGCGGCGGGCATATCGCCGTCGACCGAGCCGAAGTTGCCCTGGCCGTCGATGAGCACCAGGCCCATCGAGAACGACTGCGTCATGCGCACCAGGGTGAAGTAGATCGAGGCGTCGCCGTGCGGGTGATACTTACCCATGACGTCACCGACGACGCGGGCCGACTTGACGTACGGGCGCTCGGGCGTCTGGCCCTGCTCGTGCATCGAGAACAGCACCCGGCGGTGCACCGGCTTGAGGCCGTCGCGCGCGTCCGGAAGGGCGCGGCTGACGATGACGCTCATCGCGTAGTCGAGGTACGAACGGCGCAGTTCGTCCTCGATGTTGATCGGGGCGATGTCTCCGCGCGGCCCTTCGGGAGGCAGAGTGTTTTGATCGTCGCTCAAGGGGATTTTTCGCCGTCAGAATCGAACACGGAACAGTCGGAAACAGTTAGCATTCTGACACGGACGGCGCCACCTTCGCCGCCCCAACGTTCCTAAGCGAACCGGAGCAGTTTCATGCGTCTGACCGCCCTCTTCCTCGCCGCCGGCCTCGCGGCCGCCACCACGGCCTCGGCCGCCGATGCGCCCGCTGTCGCGACCGCCGAGATCAAGGGCGCCGACGGCAAGACCATCGGAACCGGGACGATCACCGAAGCTCCGCACGGCGTGCTGCTGAAGATCGAGGCCAAGGGCCTGACGCCCGGCTGGCACGGCCTGCACTTCCACGAGAAGGGCGACTGCGGCACGCCCGACTTCAAGTCGGCCGGCGCTCACGTGCACACGACCACCACGGTGGTCCACGGCCTGCTGAACCCGAACGGCAACGACAACGGCGACCTGCCCAACCTCTACGCCGCCGCCGACGGCGTGGCGGTGACCGAGGTGTTCTCGCCCCTGGTGTCGCTGAAGGGCGCGGGCGGCCGCCCCGCCCTGCTGGACGCCGACGGCTCGGCCATCGTCATCCACGCCAGCCCCGACGACCACACCAGCCAGCCGATCGGCGGCGCCGGCGCGCGCAGCGCATGCGGGGTGGTGAAGTAGGCCAGGCTCTGCCGCCCCTCGCCTGCCCCACATGCGTCATCCCGGAAAGCCCGCAGGGCTTATCCGGGACCCAGGGGACCGGGCGTTGTGCGCAACCTTTTCCCCAGACGGACGCCGGCGCACTGCGGTGGCCCCTGGGTCCCGGCTCTCCGCTACGCTACGGCCGGGATGACGAAGTTTGAGCCAAAGAAAAAGGCCTCCGGGGCGTCCCGGAGGCCTTTTGCATATCCAGCGAGAGAACCCTAGCGCGGCAGCACCAGGCCCGGATCGATCGGCTTGGCCTTGTCCTTCGGGGTCGGGGCGTAGCGGACCTCGAAGTGCAGCTGGGGCTCGTTGACGCCGCCGGTCTGGCCGACCGTGCCGAGCTGTTCGCCCTGGCCGACCTGCTGGCGCATCTTCACGTCGGTGGTGGCCAGGTGGGCGTAGGCCGTGACCCAGCCGTCGGCGTGCTTGACCAGCACGAGGTTGCCGAAGCCCGGCACCTGGTTGCCGGCGTAGACCACCTCGCCCGAGGCGGCGGCCTTGACCGGCGCGCCGGCCGAGGCGCGGATGTTGAGGCCGTCGTTGCGCTGGCCCGTGCCCTTGGGGCCGAAGTCCGAGATGGTCTCGCCGCGCACCGGCCAGACGAAGCGGCCACGGCCGGCGGCCGTGATCTCGGCCTCGGTCGGCGGGGCGCTGCTCTCGATGATCGGACGCGACGGGGCCGGCGGCGGGGTGATCGGCTGGGCCGAGACCGGCGCGCTGGGACGCGGATAGCTGGAGGACGAGCCCGACGGCGTGTACGGGCGCGGGCTGGACGGCAGGCCGCTGGTCGACGGCCCGGGGGCCGGCGAGGCGCCGATCGGCGCCTGGGCGGTCGTGGTCGGAGCCGGGGTCGAGGGACGCGGCGCGGGCGTGGTCACCGTCGTGCGGACCGGGCCGCGGTCCTTGTAGCCGTCGGGCAGGACGACCTTCTGGCCCTTCTTCACCGACGCGCCGGTGCGCAGGTTGTTCTCCTTGGCCAGCGCCGAGACGCTGACGTTGAAGCGCTTGGCGATGCCGGCCAGGGTGTCGCCGCTTTCGGCCACATAGGCCTTGTCGGTGGTGGCCGGGCCTTTGAGCTTCTGGCCCGGACGGATCACGTACGGGGCCTTCAGGTCGTTGTCCTCGACCAGGTCCTTGCGGGTGGTGCCAAGATCGCGGGCGATCGAGTCGATGGCGTCGCCCGACTTCACGGTGTGGATCTTCGGCTTGCCCGCGACCTCGATCACCTTGCCGGTGATGCTGACGGTCGTGGTGGTGGTCGCGGCGGGCGTGGGCTCGTCGTCGACCACGGGGCGCGACGGCGGCGGGGCCGCGGCCGGGCGCGAACCGATCGGCGGGGCCGAGGCGGTCGGCGTGCGGGTCGGCGCGGGCGCGGCCCCGGCCAGGGTGGACGAGCCGCCCGGAACGGGCTGCATCACCGTGGTCTTGGACGGACCCTTGTCCTTGTAGCCTTCCGGCAGGCGGATCTTCTGGCCGGCGCGGATCGAGGCGCCGGTCGACAGGTCGTTCTCCTCGGCCAGGGCGGCCGGGGTGACGCCGAAGCGGCGCGAGATGGCGCTGAGGGTGTCGCCGCTCTCGACGACATAGGCTTTGGCCTTGGTCGAGGGGCCCTTCAGCTTCTGCCCCGGCTTCAGGCGATAGGGCTCTTCCAGGTCGTTCAGCTTGGCCAGCTCGACGCGCGAGATGCCCATCTTGCGGCCGATGGCGTCGAGGCCGTCGCCCGACTGGACGGTGTAGGTCTGCGGGCCGCCGCTGACGTCGACGACCTTGCCGCCGGTGGTGGTCACCACGACCGGACGCATGGCCGGCGCCTGTTGCACGGGAGCCGGCGCCGGGATCGGACGGCTGTCGGCCGGCGGCGGGGGCGGCGGCGGAATGTCGGAGGGCACGGGTGCCAGCGGCTGGCTGGACACCGCGCCGGCGGCGACCGGCGCGGTCACCGGCGGGGCGTCGTCCTCAGGCGGCTGGGCGGCCGGCGGCGGGGTCTGAGCGGCGGGCGGAGCCTGGACGAGCGGCGGGCTGACGCCGGCGTCGGCGCGGGTGGGATACTGGGCGCCGGTCGTCTCGCAGGCCGCGAGCGTTCCAGCCGTCAGCGCGATCACCGCCGCTTGCGTCCACAACTGCCTCATGACCTCTCCTTTCCTCGCGGAGCCTTCAAGCTCGCCGCCGCAAGGGTGAATCAAACCTTAACCAAACACGCGCGACGTCACCGAACCTGTGGACGCCAGGCCCGCTCTACTCGCGGGCGACGCCTTCCAGGATCGGGACGAAACGCACGTCGCACAGGGCTTCGACCGTGAAGCCCCCCTTCCCGTCGCCGGCATAGCGGCGGAGGCTCTGGACCGGCCCACGTCCAACGGGCGCGACGAGCACGCCGTTGGGCTTGAGCTGGGCCAGGAGCCCCTTAGGCTCTTCCTGCGCCGCAGCCGTGACCATAATACGGTCAAAAGGCGCCTGCTCGCGCCAGCCTTCCCAGCCGTCGCCGAACTTGGTGATGACGTTGGTCAGGCCCAGGGTCGCAAAGCGCGCCTCGGCCTCCTTCATCAGGGTGCGATAGCGCTCGACCGTATAGACGAGGCGCGACACCCGGCTGAGGATCGCCGTCTGGTAGCCCGAGCCGGTGCCGATCTCGAGCACGCGACAGCGCGGCTCGACCGTCAGGGCCTGGGTCATCAGGCCGACGATGAACGGCTGGCTGATGGTCTGGCCGCAGGCGATCGGCAGGGCCGAATCCTCCCACGACCGCTCCTTGAAGAGGTCGGGCGTGAACAGGTCGCGCGGGGTCTTCTCGATCGCCGACAGCACGCCGGGATCGGTCACCCCCTGGGCGCGCAGGGCGTCGAGCAGCCGCTTCAGCAGCGCTTCTGGCGTTTCCGGGCGCTTGGCGCTCGCCATCACAGGCCAGGCTCCGGCTTGGAGGCGAGTTTGGGCGGCGCCCCGCCCAGCACGCCCTTGAGGGCCGCGACGGTGGCGTTGTGCGTCAGGTCGATATGCAGGGGCGTCACCGAGATGCGCCCTTCGTAAACGGCCTTCAGATCGGTGCCCTCCGGCGGATTGGACGGCTTGGCGGTGAAGCCCGTCCAGTAGTAGTCGCGACCGCGCAGGTCGGTCCGCTTTTCAATGCGCCGCAAGTGCGAGTCGCGGAAGCCTTGCCGGGTCACTTCCACGGCATCGACGCGCTCGGGCGGGATCGGCGGGAAGTTGACGTTCATCACCACGTCCGACGGCCAGCCCACTTCCAGAAGGCGGCGCACGATGCCCGGCGCGAAATGCTCGGCCGTTTCCCAGTGGGCGACGACCTCGTCGGCGAAATAGGTCATGGCCTGCGACAGGGCGATGGACGGAACGCCCAGCACCATGCCTTCGATGGCGCCGGCCACGGTGCCCGACAGGGTGACGTCCTCGGCCAGGTTCTGGCCGCGGTTGACGCCCGACAGGACCAGGTCGGGCCGCGCGCCCTGCACCAGTTCCTGGAACGCCAGCGCCACGCAGTCGGTAGGGGTGCCTTCGACGGCGAACCGACGCTCGCTGATCTTCCTCACGCGCAGCGGGTCGGCCAGGGTCAGGGCGCGGCTGGCGCCCGACTGCTCGTATTCCGGCGCGACGACCCAGACGTCGTCCGACAGGGCCGCGGCGATGCGCTCCAGGGACGCAAGCCCCGGAGCGTGAATGCCATCGTCGTTGGTGAGGAGGATCCTCACGCAGCGCCCCCGATGTGGGTCAGGCCGCCCATGTAGGGCTGCAGCACGGCCGGGATGGCGATGCGGCCGGCTTCGTCCTGGTAGTTCTCGAGCACGGCCACCAGGGTGCGGCCGACGGCCAGGCCCGAGCCGTTCAGGGTGTGGACGTAGTGCGTGCCCTTCTCGCCGGCCTTCTTGTAGCGGGCGTCCATGCGGCGGGCCTGGAAGTCGCCGCAGTTGGAGCACGAGCTGATCTCGCGATAGGTCGCCTGGCTGGGCAGCCAGACTTCCAGGTCGTAGGTCTTGCGGGCGCCGAAGCCCATGTCGCCCTTGCACAGCAGCATGGTGCGGAACGGCAGCTCCAGCTTCTTCAGCACGGCCTCGGCGCACTCGACCATGCGCTCGTGCTCGGCTTCAGACTGGTCGGGCGTCGTGACCGAGACCAGCTCGACCTTCTGGAACTGGTGCTGGCGGATCATGCCGCGGGTGTCGCGGCCCGAGGCGCCGGCCTCCGAACGGAAGCAGTAGGTCAGGGCCGTGAGGCGCAGCGGCAGCTCTTCCTCGCCGGTGATCTGCTCGCGCACGAGGTTGGTCAGGGAGACCTCGGCGGTGGGGATCAGCCAGTGGTCGCCCGTGGTGCGGAACAGATCCTCGGCGAACTTGGGCAGTTGGCCCGTGCCGAACAGAGCGTCGTCCTTGACCAGCACCGGCGGGCTGACCTCGGTGTAGCCGTGCTCGACCGTCTGCAGGTCGAGCATGAACTGGCCGAGCGCGCGTTCGAGCCGGGCGATCTCCTTCTTGAGCACCACGAAGCGCGCGCCGCTCATGCGGGCGGCGGCCTCGAAATCCATGCCGCCCAGGGCCGCGCCCAGGTCGACGTGATCCTTGGGAGCGTTCAGGCGGCCGGCCGGCAGCTTGGCGGCGTCGCCCCAGCGGCGCTGCTCGACATTGCCCGCCTCGTCCTCGCCTTCGGGCACTTCGGCGGCGGGAATGTTGGGCAAGGACGCCAGCAGGTCCTTCAGCTTGGCGCCGACGAGATGCTCTTCTTCCGAGGCCTCGGCCATGCGGCCCTTGAGCGCCTCGACCTCGGCCATCAGGCGGGCGGCTTCGGCCTCGTCCTTCTTGGCCTTGGCCATGCCGATCAGCTTGGAGCTCTCGTTGCGCTTGGCCTGGGCTTCCTGCAGGGCGGTCTGGGCCGCGCGCAGCTGGGCGTCGAGCTTGACGGCTTCCGACGCCGCGCCCGACCGCCCCTTGGCCGACCAGGCGGCTTCATAGGCTTCGGTATTTTCGCGGATGGCCTTGATGTCGTGCATCGGAATGAGCTCGGCAGGAAGTCGTTAAGAAACGCCCTTCTCTAAGGCGCGTCGGCAAGGGCGCCAACCTTTTCGCGCGGCGTTCAGCCGACGGGATCGACACTCCAATCCTCGTGAGCATGCCGAACACGCAGCACACGCACGTCGTGACCGTCCAGCATGTAGACGATGATGTGCGCCTTGTAGGAATGGACGCGAACCGGAGGCGTAATGTCGGAGCGTTCGGGAGCGGCCCGAGGAAAGGCTTCCAGGAAGCCGAAGACCTCTTCAAGGCCCGCGTGATAGCGCTCGGCCTGCTGCCGGCCCAAAGCGCGTACGCCTTCGATATAGATATCGACGAGATCGTCCCTGGCTCGGCGGCTGAGCCTATAGGCCAAGTGCGCAGGCCCGCGCCCGGGCGATATCGAGGATCTCGGACATGCCATGCTCGCTGTCGCCGGACGCCAAGGCCTCGTCAACCAGCACCTGCATGGCCTGGATCTTGGCGTGGCGCGCCCGATCACGCTCGATCAGGTCCCGCACATAGTCTGCGGGCGTGTCGTAGCGATCGGTTCGGGCCTGCTCCTCGACCCAATCCTTGTCCGCTTTCGACAAAGAGACGTTCATCGTCGCCATGACGTCAGCCTGGGACCGACGGTCTGGATTGTCAAACGACAGCCTAGACCGCCACGACGTCCGTGCTCTCCTCGGCCTCGCGCTTGGCGCGGCCGCGCTCGATGATCCAGACGCACCAGATGCCGATCTCGTAGAGCAGGCACATGGGGATCGCCAGGGTCAGCTGGCTGATGGGATCGGGCGGGGTCAGGATGGCGGCGGCGATGAACACGCCGACGATGGCGTAGCGACGGCCCGCGCGCAGCATCTTGGAGTCGATGATGCCCGCCATGCCCAGAAGCGACACGACCACCGGCAGTTGGAAGCACAGGCCGAAGGCCAGCAGCAGCGACGTCACCAGGGTCAGGTAGTCCGAAACCTTGGGCAGCAGCTCGACCGAGATGCCCGCGCCGAAGATCTGCTGGTTCATCGAGAACCAGACGATGAACGGCAGCATCACGTAGTAGACCAGCGCCGCGCCCATCAGGAACAGCACCGGCGAGGCGACCAGGAACGGCAGGAAGGCCTTGCGCTCGTTCTTGTAGAGACCCGGCGCGACGAAACGATAGAGCTGCCAGGCCAGCACCGGGAAGGTGACGACCACGGCGCCGAACGCCGACAGCTTCAGCTTGGTGAAGAACTGCTCCAGCAGCGCGGTGAACACGAACTTCTGGTGCGCCACGTCGACCGGCGCGTCCTTGAGGCCAACCAGCACCATGATCAGGTCGAAGGGGTTGTGGTGCGCGCCGTTCTTGCTGGCCGCGACCATGCCGGCGGCCACCTCGAACGGGTGGATCAGGAACAGGAAGAGCTGGGTCGAGAACGCGAAGCAGACGCCGAAGCCGACGAACAGCGCCACGACGCAGACGATCAGCCGCGAGCGCAGTTCGGTCAGGTGCTCGAGCAGCGGGGCGCGCGAGGCCTCGATCTCGTCTTCGGGATCATGTCCGATCGAATTGGTCACGAAACGATGTCCGAGCTGGAGGCGGCGGCCTTGGCGGCGCGCTTGCGGGCAGGCTTGGCGGCGACGCCGACATCCTTGGAGGCGGCCTTGGCGCGCGGCTTCTTGGCGACGATCTCGACGGTCGGCTCGGCGACGGCCTTGGGCGCGCGCTTGCGGGCCGGCTTGGCCGGCGGCTCCAGCGTCGCGGCCGCATCGGCCTGCGGCTCGGCGACCGGCTCGGGATTGTGGGCGGCGTAAGGATGGGCCTGCACCGAACCGCTGTTCAGGCTGGCGTCGATGTCGGCGAACACCTGGTCGACGCCGGCGTCCTTGGCCTCGTCGACAGCGCTCTGCACCGGATTGGCGTACTGGCCGGCGCGCATGGCCTCGACCTCGCGGCGAAGCTCGTCGAGCTCCGACTGGCGGGCCATCTCGTCGAAGCTGGCGCGGAACTCATTGGCCATGCCGCGGATCTTGCCGACGAACTGGCCCAGCTTGCGCAGAAGAACAGGCAGATCCTTGGGGCCGACCACGATCAGGGCGACCGCGGCGATGACCAGGAGTTCTGCGCCGCCGATATCAGGAAGCATGCAACCGCCTCAGACCGGCCCGGCTCTCCGCGGAGGGCCTGGGCCGCGCAGTATGAAAAACGCGGCCGCGCCCTCGTTTCGGAAGGCGCGGCTAGACTGACCTTACGACTTGCGCAGGTCTTCCTTCTCGGCCTCGGTGCGCGGCAGGGCGCCGGTCGACTTGTTGTCGGCCACTTCCTGGCTGCTGTCGTCCTTCAGGCCGTCCTTGAACGCCTTGATGCCCTTGGCGGCGTCACCCATGATCCCGGACAGCTTGCCGCGACCGCCGAAAAGCAGGGCGACGACCGCGATCACGATCACCCAGTGAATCCAGCTCATGCTACCCATAACGGCGGTGCTCCTTGCGACAGCGGCGCTTTAGCCGCTGCGGCGTGTCGTTACAATGTCTCAGATAATATAGGCGTCCGCGTGGCGTGGAGCCAAGCGGAACGGAATGCGGCGATTGCGCCCCGGCCAAGACAGGCTAGGCCTTGTCGCTTCCCTCCAGTTCGCCGAGGAAATCCTGTGCGAATTCCGGGGTCTCGCCCTCGTCGAGCGGATCCTCGCCCTCGTCGTCGCGCAGCCCCAGCGGATCGGGAACGGTGAAGCCCGGCGGCAGGTTGAGGTCGAGCAGGCCCGCGGCCTTCATCTCGGCCACGCCCGGCAGGTCACCCAGATTCGCCAGGCCGTAGTGCTCGAGGAAGGCGTCGGTGGTGCCGAAGGTCACAGGCCGGCCCGGCGTGCGGCGCCGCCCCCGCATGCGGATCAGGCCCAGCTCCAGCAGCACGTCCAGCGTGCCGCGGCTGGCCTGCACGCCACGCACGGCCTCGATCTCGGCTCGGGTCACGGGCTGGTGGTAGGCGACGATGGCCAGGGTTTCCTGGGCGGCCTTGGACAGGCGCCGCGGCTCCTCGCGCTCCTCGGTCATCAGGAAGGCAAGGTCGGCGGCGGTCTGGAAACGCCAGCGGCCGGCCACCTCGACGAGCTCGATCCCCCGCCCGCCCCAGGTCAGCCGCAGGTCGGCGATCCCCTGGCGGATGTCGGCGCCGTCGGGCAGGCGCTTGGCCAGATCCTGGACGCTCAGCGGCTCGGCCGCCGCGAACAACAGGGCCTCGATGCAGCGTTCGGTGAAGATGGGGTCGAGGGTCATGCGCTGTGCGGGCCGATGACGAGGAACCTCCCCCCGTGGGGGAGGCGATCGCGCAGCGATCGGTGGGGGGACGTAGCTTGGAAATTCGCCGGCGCCGAAGAGGCTGAAAACTCCCCCCCACCGGCCTTCGGCCGCCTCCCCCACGGGGGGAGGTTCCTGGAAGCGGCCAACATCACAACAGCCCCTCCCCGCCATCGGTCCGGGTGCGCAGGTAGATCTCCTCGAACGCGCCCATCTGGCGGACGGTCAGCGCGCCCTCCTTGGCCAGCTCCAGGCTGGCCGACAGGGTCGAGGCCAGGTAGCTGGCGGGCGTTGGGCCTTCGGGGTCTTCCTCCCAGCGTTCGACGGGGGCGACGCCGGACAGGGCGGTCCACTCCTCCATCCTCGGCAGGAAGGTGCGCAGGCGGTCGCGGGCGTCTTCCAGCGGATAGGCCTGGGGCGGACGCGGGGCGTAGTGGCGACCGTGCTCGCGCTTTCGCTGGCTGATATAGGCGCTCATCAGCGCGTAGAGATCGCCCTCGAAGCGGGTCGAGGAGACGATCTTCACCGCGTCCGGATCGCCGCGCATGAAGACCTCGCGCTTGAGCTGGGGCCGCTCCTTCAGCGCTTCGACCGAACGGCGCATGGCGTCCAGCTTGGCCAGGCGAAAGGCCAGTTGGGCGGCCATCTCCTCGGCCGGCGGCTCCTCGGCCTTGGGGCGCTCGGGCTTGGGCAGCAGCAGGCGCGATTTCAGGTAGGCCAGCCAGGCGGCCATCACCAGGTAGTCGGCGGCCAGCGAGAAGCGCACCCGGCGGGCCTGCTGCACGAAGGCTAGGTACTGCTCGGCCAGGCGGGTGATCGACAGCTGCAGCAGGTCGACCTTCTGGTTTCGCGCCAGGGCCAGCAGAACGTGCAGCGGCCCTTCGTAGCCATCGATGTCGATGACCAGGGCCGCGCCGTCTTCGGCCGCCTCCCGGGCGGCCGCGAAGTCGAATGTGGGCTGAAAGCCCGTGCTCACCCGGCGTACCGGCCGTCGAAGGCGGCGTCGAAGCGGGCGCGGGCCTCGGCGGGATCGAAGGGTTCGGGAACCTTGACCAGACGCCCCATGACCGCCTGGGCGCGGCGGCGGGCTTCCTTGGACAGCTTGCCGACGCCGGCCATCACGGCCTTCATCTCGTCCATGTCGCCGTTGCAGTGCAGGACGACGTCGCAGCCGGCCGACAGGCTGTCCTTGGCGCGCTGCTTGAAGTCGCCCGACAGCGCCTTCATCGACAGGTCGTCGCTCATCAGCAGGCCGTCAAAGCCCAGCGAGCCGCGGATGATCTGCTTGATGGCCTTCTTGGAGGTGGTCGCCGGACGGCGGCGATCGATGGCCGTGTAGACAACGTGGGCGGTCATCGCCATCGGCATGTCCGACAGCACCCGGAACGGGGCGAAGTCGCGCGCGTCGAGCTCGGCCAGCTTGGCCTTCACCACCGGCAGTTCCAGGTGGCTGTCGCTCATGGCGCGGCCGTGGCCGGGGATGTGCTTGATGATCGGCAGCACGCCGCCGGCCAGAAGGCCCTCGGCGGCGGCGCGGCCCAAGGTCGCCACCTGCTCGGGCGTGTCGCCATAGGCGCGGTCGCCGATGATCTCGTGGCCCTTGGGATCGGGCACGTCCAGCACCGGCACGCAGTCGACGTTGATCCCCAGCGAGGTCAGGTCGTGGGCGATCAGGCGCGCGCCCAGGCGGGTGATCTCGCGCGCGACCAGCGGGTCGTTGGCGACGAGTTCGCCATAGGCGCGGCCCGGCGGATACTTGTTCCAGTGCGGCGGCTGCAGGCGGGCGACGCGGCCGCCCTCCTGGTCGATCAGGATCGGCGCGTCGGGGCGGCCGACCGTATCGCGCAGCGCGGCGGTCAGCTTGCGAACCTGGTCGGGCGTGTCGATGTTGCGCTTGAAGAGGATGAAGCCCCAGGGCCGCACGTCGCGGAAGAAGGCGGCTTCCTCGGCCGACAGGACGGTCCCGGCGCAGCCGAGGATGGCGGCGGACGACGTGCTCATGGGCCCCTCGCCTACTTCACGAAGCAGGATTTGCCGGCGGCGCTCAGGGCGTCGCAGAACGCCTTGGCGTCGGCGCGGCTGGAGAAGCCCGTGACCGAGGTGCGGTAGAGGGTCGAGCCGTTCTTGTCGATCGCCTCGACCTTCTTGCCTTTGCCGGCGGCCAGGCCCGGCGCGATGCGGGCGGCGTCGTTCCAGGCCTTGTCGGCCAGGGCGGTCGACGACAGGGCGCCGATCTGGACGCTGGCCGGACCCGAGGCGGCGGCGGCCGGCTTGGGCGCGGCGACGGGCGCCGGCTTGGGCGGCGCGACGGCGGCGGTGGCCAGGCTTTCGATGCTGGGCGCCGGCGCGGGCTTGGCGGCCGGCTTGGCCGCGGGCGGCGCGGCCACGGGAGCGCTGGGCGCCGTGGCGGCGGGCTTGGCCGGCGGCAGGCTGGCGCTCTGCACCGGAGCGGCCGGCGGCGGCGCGGTCGGACGGGCCATCGGCTCTTCCGGCGGCGCGGCGTAGGTCGGCGAGGCCGTCGGGTTCTCGTGGCTGTAGATCTGCAGGCCGGCGGCTTCGTCGGGCTTGTTCTGGTCAGGCGCCGGGGCGGCCTTCATCTCGGCCACCGGCTCGCCCACGGTGCGCGGCGGCTCGTTGGGGCCGCGGATGCCGTTGCGGTAGATCAGGAAAACGGCCACCAGCAGGGTGCCCAGCACCACGGCGCTGATGATCAGGGTCAGCGGCAAGGGCCGCGACCCGCGCACCGGCTGGCGCGCATCGAACGAAAGCGGCGCATCGGTGGGCGGCGCATAGGCGCCGCGGTGCGGGTCGGACATCGAAAAAGGCTCCAGAATTCCGGCGCGCGTTCACCATGTGCGAATCACGCGCGCAAGTTCCTACTCTACTGGACCCGATGGCCGTTCAGAACTGTCGCACCCTCGACGGTCGTGCGTCGCCCGGCGCTCGCCCCGTCAGCTCCACACATCCAGATGGAACAGCTTGCGGTGTTCCTCGATGGCGAAACGATCGGTCATGCCGGCGATGTAGTCGCACACCACGCGAGCCCTTCCGGCTTGGTCGCGGTTCTGCGACTTGGCGAACCATTCCGATGGCAGCACCTCGGGTTCGGCCAAGAACAGCGTGAACATCTCGGCCAGAATGCGGCGCGCCTGGCTGCGGGTGCGGTTCACACGCCAGTGGCGGTACATCCGGGCATGCAGGAACTCGCGCAGGCGGGCCAGGTCCTCAAGCATGTCGGACGAGAACGACACCAGCGCGTGCGGCAGGGCCCGCACCTCGTCGGCCGAGGCGACGCCGGTGATGGCGGCCCGCTGCAGGGTTTCGCCCATCACGTCGTCGACCATGGCGCCGATCATCCGGCGCACGGCTTCCAGGCGGGTGATGCGGGCGTCGAGGTCGGGCCGCTCGCTGCGAACGGCCGCCAGGATCGGACCGATCAGCGGCACGTCCATCAGCTCGTCCAGCGTGAAGAGCCCCGCCTCGACCCCATCGTCGATGTCGTGGTTGTTGTAGGCGATGTCGTCCGACAGGGCCGCCACCTGCGCCTCGGCCGAAGCCCAGGTGTCGAGCTTGAGCCCGTACTCGCCGTCGTACTTGGAGATCGCCTTCCACGACGGCTGGCCCAGCTTATGGATGACCGGGCCGTTGTGCTTGATGACCCCTTCCAGGGTCTCCCAGGTCAGGTTCAGGCCGACGAAGTCGGGATAGCGGTGCTCCAGCTCGGTCACGACCCGGAAGGTCTGGACGTTGTGGTCGAAGCCGCCGAACTCCTTGGTCTGCAGCTCCAGCTCGTCCTCGCCGGCGTGGCCGAACGGCGGGTGACCCAGGTCGTGGGCGAGCGCAATGGTCTCGGCCAGGTCGGCGTCCAGGCCCAGCGCGGTGGCCAGCGAGCGGGCGATCTGGGCCACTTCCAGCGAGTGGGTCAGGCGGGTGCGGAACTGGTCGCCCTCGTGGGCGACGAACACCTGGGTCTTTTCCTTCAGGCGGCGGAAGGCCGAGGTGTGGATGATGCGGTCGCGGTCGCGGGCGAAGGGCGTGCGGGTGCGGCTCTCGTCTTCCTGGTAGCGCCGCCCGCGCGACTTGCTCGGATCTTCGGCGTAGGGGGCGCGGGGGACGGCGAACGGAGACGTCGACATGAGCGGCCTTTGCTGATCGCCCCTTTTCCCGGGACGCGGTCGCCCTCATATATGCGATAGATCAAGTTTCCACAGCCATGACCGACACCACCGTTACGCTTTCTTCCAACGCCGCACGCCGGCTGCACGCCCTTTCCCAGGCCGAAGGCCGCGAAGTGATGCTTCGCGTGGCCGTCGACGGCGGCGGCTGCTCGGGCTTCCAGTACCGGTTCGACCTGGTCGAGGCCGCCGAGCAGGACGACCTGAAGATCGAGCGCGACGGCGCCTCGGCCCTGGTCGACGTGGTCTCGCTGGCCCTGCTGAAGGGCTCGGAGATCGACTTCGTCGACGAATTGGCCGGCGCCGAGTTCCGGGTCAGGAACCCCAACGCCAAGTCCAGCTGCGGCTGCGGCGTCAGCTTCTCGATCTGACGCACGGGCCCAAGGGCCATGTGCCACTTCATCACCCTGATCGTTCCCACCGAGGACGAGGCCGCCTTGCGGGCGGTGATGAAGCGGCATGGCCGAACCGCCGAGGCGATCGACAATCCGTCCGTGCGCCGCGTCCTGCGCGCCGACGAGCGCCAGTACCTGACCTGCATGCGAGAGTGCGACTGCGGCACGGTCCTGGCGCCGTCGCTCGAAGGCCCCGCCGAAGGGGACGAAGCCCGGCGCCTGGCCGCCAAGGGATGGTCCAAGGCCAAGATCGACCGCGCGCTGGCTGATCGCCGCAAGGCCTCGACCCGCTCGCAGGAGGGCGTCGACAGCTTCGAACTGTGGGCGGCCGTGATCGCCGACGTCCAATCCTCCCTGCGCCTGCCCCGAGCGGGCCTCTTCCTGCACCTCTATTCCGGCGGCCTCGAGGACGAGATCACGCCGCCGCGCCGTCGCGACGCCCCGCCGCGCGGCGACCGGCTGGACGCGCTGCGCTCGCTTGCCCCCGACGAAGTGCTGATCTTCCCCGCCTGAACGCGGCTGGACGCTCGCGACGCAGTAAGGGGGTGACAGGCCGCAAACTACGCTCTACGGTCAGGTCGATGACCCTCGCCGCCAGCCAACAGCTGTTTTGGTACTTTAGCTATCCGACGCCTCTGGCGCCGGGAGGGGATCGTTTGGCCTGAGATCTGGCCGCCAAAAACGCCTTTCACCAGCCGCCAGGGGTTCCCCGGGCGGCTTTTTTGATGGCCGCCGGACCCCGCGAATTTTCCGGAGCACGCCATGCCATCCTCGACCGCCGCCAATCTCGTCTCGCTGCCCGTCCCCACCGACGACCTGCGCATTTCCCGCCTGCAGACCCTCAGCCCGCCCGCCCAGGTGATCGGCGAGGCGCCGGCCACCTCGACGACCGCCGAGATCGTCAAGGACTCCCGCCAGGCGGTGCACGAGATCCTGCACGGTCGCGACGACCGCCTGGTGGTGGTGATCGGCCCCTGCTCGATCCATGACCCCAAGGCCGCCATCGACTACGCCAGCCGCCTGGCCGCCGAACGCGAGCGCCACGCCGGCGAGCTGGAAGTGATCATGCGCGTCTACTTCGAAAAGCCGCGCACGACCGTGGGCTGGAAGGGCCTGATCAACGATCCGGGCCTGGACGGCGGCTTCCACATCAACGAGGGCCTGCGCCTGGCGCGCCGGGTGCTGCTCGACGTCGCCGCCCAGGGCCTGCCGGCGGCCTGCGAGTTCCTGGACGTCACCACCCCGCAGTACATCGCCGACCTAGTGGCCTGGGGCGCGATCGGCGCCCGCACCACCGAAAGCCAGATCCACCGCGAGATGGCGTCTGGCCTGTCGTGCCCCGTGGGCTTCAAGAACGGCACCAACGGCGACGTGAAGGTGGCGGTCGACGCGGTCACCGCCGCGGCCCAGCCGCACCATTTCCTGGCCGTGACCAAGGAAGGCCGCGCCGCCATCGCCACCACCACCGGCAACGCCGACAGCCACGTCGTGCTCCGCGGCGGCAAGACGCCCAACTACGACGCCGCCAGCGTCGCGGCGGCGGCGGAGGCCCTGACGAAGGCCGGCCTGCCGCCGCGCCTGATGGTCGACGCCAGCCACGCCAACAGCGGCAAGAACCACGAGAACCAGCCGGCCGTGGTCGCCGACATCGCCGCCCAGGTGGCGACCGGCGCCTCGCCGATCATGGGCGTGATGATCGAGAGCAACCTCGTGGCCGGCCGCCAGGACATCGTTCCCGGCAAGGCCCTGACCTACGGCCAGTCGGTCACCGACGCCTGCATCGACTGGGACACGTCGGTGCGCGTGCTGGACGAACTGGCCGCCGCGGTGCGCGCCGGTCGCCAGGCCCGCAACGCCTGACCGCGCGAACGGAGGGACGCCCTGCGGCGTCCCTCCCTATCCCCGGAAATCTCCTTGCCATGGCTTGAGCGCGAGGCCGCCGCCCCCTAGCCTCCGCGCGCCTATCGGAGCCCGCCATGCGCATCGCCACCTGGAACGTCAATTCGGTCAACGCCCGCCTGGAAAACGTCCTGGCCTGGTTCGAGGCCGAGGCGCCCGACGTCGCGGTGCTGCAGGAGATCAAGTGCGTCGACGAAAAGTTCCCGGCCGAGGCCTTCGAGCGCCTGGGCTACAACGTCGTCGTCCATGGCCAGAAGACCTATAACGGCGTGGCCCTGCTCTCCAAGCACCCGGTCGAGGACGTCCGCAAGGGCCTGCCGCTGCTGGACGGCGACGCCGAGGACGAGCAGGCCCGCTATGTCGAGGCGGTGATCTCGGGCCCCAAGCCGGTGCGGGTGATCGGCATCTACCTGCCCAACGGCAATCCGATCGGCACCGAGAAGTTCGCCTACAAGCTGTCGTGGATGCGCCGCCTGCACGAACACGCCAAGGGCCTCCTCGCCTTCGAGGAGCCGTTGGTCATCGCGGGCGACTACAACGTCATCCCCGAGGTCGAGGACGTGGCCAATCCCGAGGCTTGGCTGGGCGACGCCCTTTTCCAGCCCGAGAGCCGCGCGGCCTTCCGGGCGCTCAAGAACCTCGGCTTCACCGACGCCTACATGCAGGCGGACGGGACGCCCGGCGGCTACACCTTCTGGGACTACCAGGCCGGCGCCTGGCCCCGGAACCTGGGCATCCGCATCGACCACCTGCTGCTGTCGCCGCAGGCGGCCGACAAGCTGGCCGAGGTGAAGATCCACCGCGACGAGCGCGACAAGGAAAAGCCCTCCGACCACGTGCCGGTGGTGGCGACGCTGGCGCTCTAGGAGCCCGGACGGTCCACCTGGGCCCAGAGTCCGGCCGCGTCGCGACGGTAGCTGACCGTAACGGACCTCCACGGCCGATTCAGGAACTTGCGCTGAGTGCGACAGACCGCGAGGGTCGGATCGCCCGCCGCCCAGCGGCAACGGGCCGTCGAGTAATCCATCGCCGGATAACTCACCGAGCCTCCCGCGGCGAGAATGCCGGCGTCGAACCCGGCGCGCACCCGCTCGACGTCGTCGATCTGATCTTGCCTGGAGATCTCGAACGAGGCCGAAGCGCACCCTGAGAGCATCGCCGCGCCGATCGCCATTCCGATGAGCGGCATCCGCATATCGCGCTCCATAGTTGTGCGCAGCTAGAATGTCCTTCTGAAACGGCGCCGCGCAAGCGCTCACGGCGCCGGTAGCCGGCGCCTCTGTCGCGAATCCGCGAACGCCGCTAGCCTCCGCGCCATGAGCGAGTTCTGGCGCCTCCTGTTGCTTGTCGCCATCGCCGGGTCGGCCGTCACCTTCATGGGCAGCGCGGCCATCTGGTTCATGGACGAAGAGCGTCGCATCCGCCGCGCCCTGCGCCATGTGCTCAAGGGCGAGCCGGAGACCGTCATCATCGCTCGCGGCCGCGGCAAGGGCGTGGGCTTCTCGTTCGACACCAACACCGCCGCCGTCGCCTGGGACAGCGGGACCTGGTGCCTGCTCTATCGCATCGACGAGCTGATGGGCGCCGAGCTGTCGGTCGACAACCAGGTGGTGGGCCGGGTGTTCCGCGGCGAGCAGCGCCGGGCGATCGACCAGATCGTGCAGCAGGCCGCCCGCGTCTGCCTGCGGCTGATCTTCGACGATCCGCGCCACCCCGACTTCGAACTCGACCTCTGGCTGGAGGGCGACGAGCAGCAGCGCCAGAGCCGTTCGCCCGCCCTGGCGATCCAGGAGGCCAACCGCTGGCTGGCCCGCGCCGAAGCGATCGTGCGCCGGCCGCTGGCCCCGCGCGGCGCCTCGCCCGCCGCCAAGGCCTCCGAACCCGAGATCGCCCGCCGACCGGAACCGGCCGCCCAGGCCGACAAGCCCAAGCCTTATCGTTCGGCCCGCGAGGCGGTGACCGCCGGCGCCGGCGCGACCGCCGCGGCCGTCGCCACCGCGCCGCTGTTCGAGGAGATCGACGACGGCCCCGAGGCCGCCGATCCGCCGTGGTCGGACCCGGACGCGCCGATCCAGGGCTGGGCCGACGACGGCGATACCGCCGACGAACCGGCCTACCTGCCGCCCGATCGTCCCTACAAGCCGGTGTCCAAGGCCGCCCGCGAGGCCAAGGGCGACCAGGACGAACTGCCGTTCGATCTCGACGGCGACGACGAATACTGACGGCTCTCGCCCGAGTTGCGCGCCGCCGCGGTCTGAGTCACGCTGCGGCGTTCCGTGGAGACGCGCCATGATCCGCCTCGCCGCCCTCGCTCTGCCCCTGCTGCTGGCCGCTCCGGCCATGGCCCAGGCGCCAGCCGCCTCGCCGCTGGCGCCGCAGAGGCTGGTGCTGAACCTGGCCGACCGGGACGGCGACGGCGTGGTCAGCCCGGCCGAGGCCGCCGAGCAGCTGGCTTCCCAGAACGCCGCCGAACTGCCCGCCGCCGAGCCGGAGAGCGCGCCCCACCGGGGTCCGCGCTTCAGGCCCGCCAGCGCCAAGACCGAGCGGGCCGACGAAGCCGGGTTTCCCGGCCTCTCGATGAAGCGCCGCTTCGTCGAGGCCAGCGAGTTCGAGCAGGCGCTGGAATATCGCTTCCTGGAAGAGCTGAAAGAACGACGCAAGTAACGGTAGTCGCCAACCGACGACCGGTTCGCAGTTCTTCCCAGGTTTCGCCCATTTTTTGCCGGCTGCGGCGATCCCTTAGTTGCGAACCACTCTCAACGTCCGTATGACCCCCGCCCTTGATGCGATTGATACGCACGAGCGTTGATACGGGGCGAGTGATGAAGCGAGTGATGATGACGACCGCGGCCATGGCCGTGGCGATGGGCGCGGCCAGCCAGGCCTGGAGCCAGGACGAAAAAGCCGAGCGCCTGCCGAAAGTCAGCATCGAGGCGACCAGCGCCGCGCCGCCCGCCGCGGCCTACGAGGCCAACGACCCGGTCGATTCCGGCACCTCGAAGATCACCCGCCGCGCGATCGAGGACCGCTCGCCCGGCACCGGCGACGTCATCGAGACCCTGAAGATCCTGCCGTTCGCCAACTTCGACTCCGACCAGGGCCTGGCGACGCAGGAAAGCATCCAGGACATGCGTCCGGCCAAGGTCTCGATCTCGGGCGGCCAGTTCTACGACAACTACTTCTCGATCGACGGCGTGGGCGTGAACAGCCGCCTGGACGTCGTCGATATCGGCAACCCCCAGGACTACAACGAGGCCGCCGGCGGCAGCGCCCAGTCGATCTGGCTGGACAGCAACCTGCTGGAATCGGTGACCGTGCGCGACAGCAACGTCTCGGCCCGCTATGGCGGCTTCACCGGCGGCGTCGTGCAGATCGAGACCCGCCAGCCCGCGCACGTCTTCGGCGCCTCGGTCACGGCCGGCTGCACCAACGACAGCATGACCTCGTTCAAGATCCCGGGGGTCGTCCGCGACGCCCTGAACGGCGCCGAGCCCGAGCCGCCGAACTACGAGAAGTGCCGCGTCAGCGGCTCGGTCGACCTGCCGATCAACGACAAGGTTCGCGTGCTGCTGGCCGGCGGCCGCCAGCAGACCGACATGACCTACTACCGGCACGCCAACTACGGCGGCACGCCCTTCGGCCTGAAGAGCCGCACCGACAACGCCCTGGCCAAGGTCGAGGTCGACCTGGCGCCCGACCTGACCCTGCGCGGCCAGGTCGCCTACAGCCCCTATACGAGCCAGAACTCGGCCTCCAACTCGCGCAACGCGGTGATGACCCAGAAGGGCGGCGGCGTGACCAGCAAGATCGAACTGCTGGGCAAGCGCGGCGAGGCCGACTGGTCGCTGACCGCCACCTACGCCAAGGCGCGCAGCGGCCGCGAGGCCCCCTCCACGCTGTTCACCTGGTCGTCGGCCGCCGCCTACGCCAACTGGTGCTCGGCGACCAACTGCGTCGACGGCAGCTTCGGCGACCTCGACCAGTGGCAGGAGGACCTGGGCCTGCAGGCGCGCTGGAACCAGCCGCTGCTGGGCGGCGACCTGCGCCTGGGCATCGACTACAGCCACGTGGAGGCCCGCAAGAGCCGCCCGGTCGACAACTACGCCTACCGCACCACCACCGTCGACAGCCGCATCGTCTGCTCGCAGGGCGACCCGGCCTGCATCGCCGGCGACGCCGCCCTGACCGTCTACAGCCTCTACAAGGCCTATGACGCCTCGGCCGAGGTCGACGCCGTGGCCGCCTTCGCCGAGTACGAGGTCAGCCGCGGTCCGCTGACCGTGCGGGCCGGCCTGCGCTACGACCACGAAAGCCTGGTCGCCAAGCACAACTTCGCCCCGCGCCTGTCGGTGGTCTACGAGATGCCGTGGGACGTCACCGCCACCGTCGGCGCCAACCGCTACTACTCGCGGGACTTCCTGGGCTACGCGATCAAGTCGCAGTACCCTGGCAACTACGTCTACAACCGCACCAGCTCGATCGTGAACGGCCAGCGGGTGATGAACGCCTGGACGCTGAGCACGCACTCGGTGTCGGCCGGCGTCGCCGGCTCGGGCCTGGCGATCCCCTATTCGGACGAGCTGACCTTCGCGCTCTCCAAGCCGCTGTTCGGCGGCGTGGCGCGCCTGAAGGGCGTGGCCCGCGAGACCCGCGACCAGTTCACGGCCGGCGTCGAGGAGGTGCAGAACTACATCCGCGAGACCAACGGCCAGACCTACACCTACCGCACCACCTATCTCGGCAACGACGGCGAGACCTCGTTCCGCAGCCTGTCGGCGGAATGGACCCGGGGCGTGGGCCGTCACACCTTCAGCGTGAACGGCTCGTGGGCGAAGACCGAGGACAACATGGGCGACAACACCCTTGTCGATCCCTCGGACGAGGCCGAGTACGGCGACGAACTGGTCTACTACAAGGGCCAGGTCCGCAGCCTGCTGTCGGTGATCGCCACCAACCAGCGCCTGAACTACGCCGCCCCCGGCCTGATCAACGGCGACTGGAGCGCCGACTGGTGGAAGGGCCGGATCCGCACCAACCTCAACGCCCGCTGGCGTTCGGGCTATGACCAGATCGAAGAGACGGGCTCGACCCAGACCGTCGACGGCGTGCGCTATGCGGTGTGGGACGTGATCCGCTACAAGGCCCAGACCACCTTCAACGCCAACGTCTCGGCCCTGGTGGCCAAGACCGCCTATGGCGAGGCGCGGCTGGACGTGAAGGTGACCAACCTGTTCGACACCCTGCCCCAGACGGTGACGGCCTCCTCGATCAGCCAGCCCTACCGCATGGGCCGGTCGTTCTGGGTGGGCATGAGCTACAAGTTCTAATCCATGAAGCGCGCGGCGAATCTCCTTCTCCTGCTGGGAACGGCGGCGGCCCTGATCGGGCTGGCGCCGCTTCCGGACCCGACGGCGCTTCGCCGCGCCGCCTTCGTGGGCAAGCCCGACAGCTGGCCCGCCCCCACCCTGCTGCCGGGGGCCAGCTTCACGCCCTTCGGCGCCCTGCCCGCCCCGAGCGTCCCGGCCGACAATCCCCAGACGCCGGAAAAGATCGCCCTGGGCCGCAAGCTGTTCGACGATCCCAAGCTGTCGGGCTCGGGCCAGATCGCCTGCGCCTCGTGCCACAATCCCGAACTGGCCTTCGGCGACGGGGTGAAGACCTCGTTCGGCCACGACCGCCAGCGCGGCCGCCGCAACGCCCCGACGCTCAGCGTCGTGGCCTGGCGCACGCCGCTGTTCTGGGACGGCCGCGCCGGCAGCCTGGAGACCCAGGCCCTGGGCCCCGTGGTCGACCACAAGGAGATGGCCGGCGACCCGCGCGAGATCGAACGCCGCCTGGCCGCCGATCCCGACTACCGCAAGGACTTCCAGGCGGTGTTCGGCGCCCGTCGCCCGACCCTGCCCGACGCGGCCAGGGCCCTAGCCGCCTACCAGCGCACCCTCAAGCCGCGCAGCAGCAAGTGGGACCGCATGCTGTCGCTGGGCGGCCGGGTGCTGAGCGACCAGGAACTGCAGGGGCTGGAGCTGTTCCAGGGCAAGGCCGGCTGCGTGAACTGCCACAACGGCCCGCTGCTGTCGGACGGCAAGTTCCACAACATCGGCCTCAGCTTCTACGGCCGCAAGCTGCAGGACCTGGGCCGCTACGAGGTCAGCGGCGACCCGGCCGACGTCGGCGCGTTCCTGACGCCGTCGTTGCGCGGGATCTCCAAGACCGGGCCCTACATGCACAACGGCATCTTCCCCACGCTGGAGGGGACGGTGAACTTCTACAACGAGGGCGGCGCGCGC
This sequence comes from Caulobacter sp. 602-2, assembly GCF_011043625.1. Classification (GTDB taxonomy): domain Bacteria; phylum Pseudomonadota; class Alphaproteobacteria; order Caulobacterales; family Caulobacteraceae; genus Caulobacter. Next base: position 42,365 of record NZ_JAAKGT010000013.1, on the reverse strand, counting down.
CCGCGGCCCAAGCCCGAACAGGCCGGCGACCGCCTGTTCCCGACCACGACCCCGCTGCTGAGGCCGCTGGGCCTGAGCCGCGAGGAGAAGGCCGCGCTGGTGGCGTTCCTGGAGACGCTGTAGGCGCCTGCCCCTCGGGAGCGCCAAGATGCTCCCCCTCTGGGGGAGCTGTCGGCACAGCCGACTGAGGGGGTTCCTGGCGCCTACGCCAGCCCCCTCCGGCCCTCCGGGCCACCTCCCCCCAGAGTGGAATGACCTCGATCAGCCCTTCACGGCGTAGGAGATCGGGGTCTCGAAGCGGCGGCGGTTCCAGTCGGAGTCGCGGGGGGCCTTGGGGAACGGGGCGGCGGTGGACAGCAGGTCCATGGCCGCCGCGTCGAGCGCGCGGTCGCCGCTGCTCTCGACGATCACCGCCCGCGACATCCGGCCGAAGCGGTCGAGGGTGAAGGCGACCACCACCACGCCGTGGGTGCGGCGGCGCTTGAGGGCCTCGGGCATCACCTTGCGCGCCTCGATCCACGACAGCACCTGGGCCGCGTAGGGATCGTGGCTCTTGGCCGCCTCGCCGCGCACCTGCGCGGGGGCCCCGCCGCCGGCCGGGGCCGACGCGGCCGAGGTCGCGACCGCCACGGGCGTCGCCGTCGAGGCCGAGCGGATCTCGACGGGCTGGGGCGCGACCTGCGGCGCGGCGATCAGCGGGTCGGGCGCGGGAATCGGAACCGGACGTGGCCGGATCGGAGAAACGGCCCGCATCTCCCGAGGTACGGCCCGCTCGCGCCGCTGGCTGGACGCACGGGACGGCGAGGGCTCGGGACTGGGCGCGATGGCCTCGAACAGCGCCGCCTCCATGGCCGGCGGTTCGGCCAGGCCCGGCATGGCGCGAACAAAGCCCACCAGCCCGACGATGACGGCCGCATGCAGCCCCACCGACACGCCGGCGGCGAGGACCTTGTCCCCGCCCCGCCGGCGCGTCCGGGATCGTCCCAGGCCTATGGATTCCGCGACAGTCATAAGAATGCGTCGCATCTACAGGATGGACGGCCCCGGCACAACGCCCGGGCGGCTACCTAGGCCGCCTTGAGCGCCTCGGGCGCAATGTCCGACGCGAAGGCGGGGTAGAAGGTCGCCAGCATCCGCTCGGCATAGGCCACAAGGTTGCAGAAGCCCTCGGCCCGGCGACGGATCGGCGAGTCGAAGAACGGCGTCAGGATCTGGGCCAGCACGCCGAAGACGATGGCGTCGACGCTGGTCGGCGCCGGCCCCATCATGAAGGCCTTGTCGCCGAGCATCTCCGACAGGGCGGTCAGCGACCACGAAGCCAGCTCGACGATCTCGTCAGGCGAATGGCGTCCGATCCCGACGGCCTTGAGGTTGGCCTCGACGGCATCCAGCAGCCCCGCCTTCAGGTCCTGGCGGATGGCTTCGGGCGCGCCGTCGAACCAGCGGGCCGGCCCCTTCTCGAAATTGTCGAAGTCGAAGAAGCGGAAGTAGCAGTTGGCCCAGCCCAGCTGGTTCTCGACCATCCGCTCGATCGCCCAGGCCTGGGCCCGTTCGACGCGGGAGAGGCCCGCATCCAGGTCGAGCCCGTAGCTGCGCTCCAGATAGGCGCGGATGAAGGTGGAGTCGGCGACCTTGACGCCGTCGTCGTCGATCCAGGGCAGCTGGCCCTTGGGCGAGGTCTCCGGATGGGCGGGGACCTTGCGGTAGGCCAGGCCCGCCATCATCAGGTGGATCTCGGTCTTGGTGACATAGGGGCTGCCTTCGGGGAGACCGTAGGCCGGGCCGGCGGCGTAGAGCGTGATCATCTCGAGGTCCCTCTCGTGCGGTATTGCGATGGGGAGAGACTGCCGCCACCCTGCTGCCAGCATGCTGTCAGCAACGATCCGGCACAGTGAGACCCATGAGACGCGCTGAACGCCTATTCCAGATCATCCAGATCCTTCGCCGCAGCCGAGCGCCGGTCACCGCCGACGCCATCGCCGCCGAACTGGAGACCTCAAAGCGCAGCGTCTATCGCGATATCGCCGCACTGGTCGGTCAGAGGGCGCCCATCCGCGGCGAGGCGGGCGTCGGCTACGTGCTGGAGGCCGGATACGACATGCCGCCCCTGATGCTGACGCCGGACGAGATCGAAGCCGCCGTGCTGGGCGCCCAATGGGTGGCCGGCCGAGGCGATCCGGCCCTGGCCACCGCCGCCCGCGACCTGATCGCGAAGATCGCCGCCGCGGTGCCCGACAACCTGCGCCCCTACGTGCTGGAGCCCGCCACCCGCGCCCCCGCCCCGTGGAACCCGGCGCCCGACGGCATCGACATGGCCCAGACCCGGGCCTGGATCCACGCCGGCCGCAAGATCCGCCTGGACTATCGCGACGAGAAGGGCGCGGTCAGCCAGCGCGTCGTCTGGCCGGTGACCGTCGGCTACATGGCCACCACGCGCATGCTGATCGCCTGGTGCGAGCTTCGCGACGACTTCCGCAACTTCCGCACCGACCGGGTGGTGGCCGCGCAGTTCCTCGACGACCGCCACGGCCAGCGCCCCGCCGTGCTGCGCGCCCGCTGGCAGCGGCAGATGGAAGAGGAATGGGCCGCCTACGACGCGGCCAAGGCGGCCGGAACCGCTATCCCGCATAACCCGGGCTGAAGCAGCGGGCCGGCAGCTTGCGTTCGGGCGAATGGAGAACGAGATGGACCGGCAAGGGCTCGGCCGCTCGCCATTCCTGGCCCTGCCGCATCCAGATTTCGGTTTCGGTCTTCTGGTCCCAGCCCGTCCAGACCGGGTCTCGGTCGCGCCTCACCTCGCAATGCGTCGTCGACATCAGCGCATAGCGACCGCCGGGCAGGAAGACGACCCGCGAGTAGCGGATCCGCCCCAGCACACTCAGCTGCTCTTCGGGCACGCCGGCATGGTTGCCGACTGAGTGGGGAACACGCGCCTGATCGAGGGCCGCGTCACAGTCGATCGCTCCGGCGCGCCCGGGTCGCGAAAACGCGAGCAACGCACCGATCGCCTTGACCTTCAACGAACGCCCCTCCCCTCGCAGCCGACCAGGAGCGCCTTCGACGGCTTCGGCGCGCCGCCACACCATCGGCTTGGCGGCGACCCGCTCGTCCGCATCGAACAAGCGCTGGCGCTCAATCGAGGCCACCACCTGGCACTCGCGGGCGACGTGCTCGGCGGTGTCGATGGGATCGTGCAGCCATAGGGCCAGTGCGACCGCCGAAGTCGCCGCTGCGCCCAGCACCACCCCTACCCCGATCGCCAACCTCTTGCCGACACCCATGCCCCGCCCCACGCCAACACCCTAGATTGCATGCAGCCGACCGATCGCCAATTCAAGCGATCCCGAAGGTTTCAACCCTCGCGCAAGCGCTCGCCCGGCGATTAATCCTGAGAATGAGATTGCATTTGACTCGCAATTAAACCGCCGCTAGCTGCGACCCGTTCTTAAATAACGGGGGAATGCATGAAGTCGCGGTTGATGATGGCGAGCGCCGTCGGCGTTTGGGCGGTGCTGGCCAGCCTGGCGCAGGCCGAAGCCCCGGTCGCCACGGCGCCGGAAGCGCCGACGCAGGTCGACCAGGTGGTCGTCACCGGCGAGAAGACCAGCCGCAGCGTGCAGGACACCGTCACCAGCGTGGCCGTGACCACCGCCCGCACCATCGAGCGCGAGCAGATCCGCGACTTCTATGACGTGGTCGCCAAGACCGCGAACATGAGCGAGACCTACGGCAAGACCGGCTTCACCATCCGGGGCGTGGCCAACAACAACGTCTCGGGCGGCGGCACCGGCGGCCTGGCCACGGTCTATGTCGACGGCGCGGCGATCCCCGAGCGCGCCATGTACGGCGGCCCGCTGGACATGTGGGACGTGGGCCAGGTGGAAGTTTTCCGCGGTCCGCAATCGACCCTGCAGGGCCGCAACGCCCTGGCCGGCGCGGTCATCGTGCGCACCACCGACCCGACCAACGACTGGAACTTCAAGGCCCGCGTGACCTCGGCCAGCGGCGACGACCGCGCGATCGCCCTGGCCGGCGGCGGCCCGATCGTTCAGGACCAGCTGGCCTTCCGCCTGGCCTTCGAGGACCATCAGAGCGACGGCTTCATCTACAACACCACGCGCAAGCTGGACGACGACGCGCTGGACACCCGCATGATCCGCGGCAAGCTGCTGCTGACCCCGGCGGCCGCCGAAGGCTTCAAGGCCGTGGCCACGATGAGCCACAACGAGCGCAAGTCGGGCTATGTCTTCACCTACAGCCGCACCGACACGCCGGACTATTTCGACCACCGCGTCACCACCACCAACGATCCCAACACCAGCGACATCACCACCGACATCGCCACGCTGGAACTGGAGCAGAAGCTGGGCGAGCGCTTCACCCTGTCGGGCGTGGCCTCGTGGAGCCAGGTGGATCTGATCCAGCGCTATGACGCCGACCTCGGCCCCCAGCGCCTGTCGTACGGCGGGCAGAACGAACTGGTCGAGACCTCCAGCCTGGAGGCGCGCCTGAACTATGACGGCGAGCGCCTGAAGGGCGTGGTCGGCGTCTATCGCGCCACCCGCGACGCCGAGCGTAGCTCGGCCAGCCTGACCAACGTGGCCTTCCCGCGCGCCACCCTGGTCAGCGTCTTGACCTCGACCCTGATGGGCAGCGTGCCGGGCATCACCCAGCCCCAGGCTCAGGCTCAGGCCAACGCCTTCGCCAACCTCTACATCGCCGCCCTGCCCGTCATCCCGGTCGACTACACCTCGGACGCGCCGGAACTGGTGGAGACCACTGCGCTGTTCGCCGACGGCAGCTTCGCCCTGACTCCCAAGCTCAGCGTGCTGGCCGGCTTCCGCTACGATCGCGAGAAGAACACCCAGAGCTCGGTGCAGACCGCGCGCTTCGCCGGCGTCTACCCGACCCCGTCGGCCTTCGGCGCCTATGCGCCCTACGTGGTGCTGGTGAACCAGTTCGTCGGCTCGATGGTCGCCCAAGCCGGCGCGCCCTCGCCCGAGACGACGCGTGAGTTCGAGGCCTTCCTGCCCAAGCTGGGCGCCAAGTACGCCCTCACCGACGACGTCTCGGCCAGCTTCGTGGTGCAGCGCGGCTACCGCTCGGGCGGCACGGCGATCAACACCGCCCGCGCCACCGTCGTGCCCTATGATCCCGAATACACTTGGAACTACGAGTTCTCGCTGCGCACCTACTGGCCGCAGTGGGGCCTGACGGCCAACGCCAACGCCTACTATGTAGACTGGACCGACCAGCAGGTGTCGCTGAACCTGGGCCTCAACCAATACGACTACCAGGTCGAGAACGCGGGCTCCTCGCACCTCTACGGCTTCGAGCTGGAACTGGCCCAGCGCGTGACGCCGAACGCCGGCTGGTGGGCCTCGCTGGGCCACACCAAGACCGAGTTCGACGAGTTCAACGTCCAGACCGGCACCGACACCCGCAACCTGTCGGGTTCGGAGTTCCCCTACGCCCCGCACTGGACCTTCGCGATCGGCGGCGACTATCGCTGGAACAACGGCCTGGTGGCCAACCTCAACGCCAACTACCGCGCCAAGGCCTTCACCGAGGCCGGCGGCGAGCAGGACGGCCGCATCGCCGACGCCCGCACCCTGGTCAACGGCCGCTTCGGCTACGAGAGCCGCGCCTGGGGCGCCTACGTGTTCGGCAAGAACCTGCTGAACGAGAAGTACAGCCAGTACAGCCGCTCGGACATTCCGGTCGCCCTGCTGGGCGAGCCGCGCGTACTGGGCGTCAGCCTGGAGGCGCGCTGGTGATCGGGCCCATGGTCGGATTGGGCGGACTGGCTCTAGCCCCGCTGGCCCTGGGGGGCGCGCTGCTGCTTCGGCGCGCCTGGACCCACGCCGACGCGCGGCGGCCCTGGCTGATCGTCGGCGGCTGGGCGCTGCTGGCGATCGCCGTGGCCCTTTCCGTGCCGTTCCTGGGCGCGGCGCGCGGTCCCTCAATCGTGCTGGCGCTCGCCTCGACGGCGGCCCTGGCCCTGGTGGCCGCCGGGGTCGAACTGCGCGAGGCCAAGCGCAAGGCGCCGCGCGAGCTGGCGCTGGAGCCGTCGGACCGCCGTCGCGTGGCCTGGCGCGGCTGGCTGCGCGGCTTCCTGGCCGGTCCGCTGGGCGGCGCTGCGGCCATGGCCGTGGGCCTGGCCGTGGCCGTCTGCTTCCCGGCCGAGGTCAAGACCCGCCTGATCATCGGCGGCATGCTGGTGCCGTTCCTGTGGGCCGGCGGCATGGCCTGGACCCTGTCGGACGACAAGATCCTGCGCGCCCTGGCCGTGCTGATCGGCGTCACCGTCGCCGGCTTCGGCGCCGTGTTCCTGAAGGGCTCCCTCTGATGCATGCCCCGCAACAAAAACCCAAACCCGGCAAGCCGATCTGGCCGAAGATCCCTGCCCCCTTCGTGCGCGCCATGCTGGCCGGCCACTCGGCCCTGGGCCTGACGTTCGCGGCGCTGATCTACCTCGTCTGCTTCTCGGGCGCGGTGGCGGTGTTCACCAACGAGTTCAATCGCTGGGAGCAGCCCACCGTCCCCGTGCTGCACAGCGTGACGCCCGCCGCCGTCGGCGCGGCCTTCGAAGAGGTGCTGGCCAGGAACCCCAAGGCCCACGACCTGTTCATCCGCATGCCCGAGCCCGCCCTGCCCCGCCTGTCGGTGCACGGCGACGACGCCAAGGGCGGCGAGCACACCTTCTTCGCCGACGCTTCGGGCAAGATCGTCGCCGAGCAGCGCACGCCGTTCAGCGAGTTCCAGGCCAAGCTGCACACCGCCCTGCACCTGCCGGGCAGCTGGGGCTTCTTCCTGGTCGGCCTGACGGGCGTGGCCCTGCTGTCGTCGCTGGTCTCGGGCGTGCTGTCGCATCCGCGCGTGTTCAAGGACGCGTTCGCGTTTCGCTGGGGCGGCTCCAAGCGCCTGCAGGAGGCCGACCTGCACAACCGCATCTCGGTGTGGGGCCTGCCCTTCCACGTGGTCGTGTCGCTGACCGGCGCGTTCCTGGGGCTTTCCGTCCTGATCGTCGGCGTGCTGGCCATGGTGGTGTTCGACGGGAACCGCGAGAAGGTCTTCGCCCTGTTCAGCGGCCCGGCCGTGGCCGACGACCCGCGCCCGGCGCCGGTGGTCGACGTGGCCAAGGGCCTTTCGGTCCTGCAGGCCAAGCACCCCGAAGCGGGCTTCAACTACATCTTCGTCGAACATCCCGGCGAGACCGGCCAGCACCTGACCATCAACCGCGTCACGCCCGGCAAGCTGTCGCGCGGCGAGATGTTCATCGTCGACGGAAACGCCAGGGTGCTGGGCGAGGCCGGCTTCGAGAGCGGCAATGTCGGCATGGCCATCTACGCCAGCCTGACGCCGCTGCATTTCGGCTGGTTCGGCGGCTGGCCGGTGAAGGTCGCCTACTTCCTGCTGGGCCTGGGACTGACGGCGGTGACCGCCAGCGGCGTGGCCATCTGGCTGGCCCGCCGACGCGACAAGGGCCGCCCGGCCCCGCGCTGGGAGCGGGTGTGGGTCGCCTTCTGCTGGAGCCAGCCCCTGGCCTACGGCGTGGCGGCCATGGTCGCCCTGCTGGCCCAGGGCGTCCCGCCGGTGGCGGTGTGGGGCGGAGTGACCCTGCTGGCCGCCGCCAGCGCGTTCCTGTGGACCCCGCAGGTGATCTCGATCCGCCTGCGCCTGGCCTCTGCGGTCAGCCTCGTTCTGGTGGCCCTGGTCCACCTGGCGCTGAACACCGGCCATAGCGTCGATCCGGTCGCCTGGATCATGGACGCCAGCCTGGTGCTGGGCGCGGCTGTGCTGGCGCTGTCGGTGCGGCTGACCAAGACGCCGGCGACGGCCTGATCCCGCCGCCCGGAAACGAAGGGGGCCCGCCGGCGACGGCGGGCCTTTTTCTTTGGCTGTGAAAGGCCGTCCTTCAACGCTTGAGCGATGCGGCAAGACCGGCTAAGCACGACCTCCACGGTCGCTCGCGACCCGTGCGGGCGTAGTTCAGAGGTAGAACGTCAGCTTCCCAAGCTGAATGTCAGGGGTTCGATTCCCCTCGCCCGCTCCAATCTCCTCGCCTCATCTCGAAACGTTGACGCCCGCCCGCGCGCGGCGCACGCTGGCCGTCAAACAGACGTTCGGGAGGAGAACGCGATGGCCGACGGCGAGGATCACCCCCGCGCGCGCTTCCACGCCATGACCGAGGGCACGGCCGAGGACTGGGGCATCATCGCCCAGGCGGCCGGCGAGTACGGGCGCGAGCTGCCCGACCGGCTGATCAAGCACCTGCAGCTGCTGCAGGGCGATTGCGGGGGTTTCGCGGTGGACCGGCTGGAGCACAGCCTGCAGACCGCCACCCGGGCCCACCTGGCCGGCGAGGACGAAGAGTACGTCGTCTGCGCCCTGCTCCACGACATCGGCGACATCCTGGGCCCGCGCAACCACGCCGACATCGCCGCCGCCATCGTCCAGCCCTTCGTGTCGGAGGCCAACCACTGGATGGTGGCCAACCACGCGATCTTCCAGGGCTACTACTTCTTTCATCACCTGGGGCTCGACCGCGACATGCGCGAGGCCTTCCGGGGCCATCCGCACTTCGAGCGTACGGCCAAGTTCTGCCACCAGTACGACCAGCCGGCCTTCGATCCGGCCTATGAGACGATGCCGCTGGAGGCGTTCGAGCCGATGCTTCGGCGCGTGATGAGCACGCCGAAGCGATCGATCTACCTGCGGACCGCGGAGGGCTGAACGCGTCCTACTGGACGCGCTCGACCTTGATCCCGCGCTTGGCCAGCAGCGCCTGGACGCTGTCGGGACCGACGAGGTGGCCAGCGCCGACGGCGACGAAGCTGACGCCCTTGCCGTCGAGCTTGGTCTTCAGCTGGTCGGCCCAGGCCGTGTTCCGGCCGACGATCAGGGTGTGGTAGAGCGGCTGGTACTTGGTCCGCATCTCGGTGACGAACTGGCTTTCCAGGGTCGTCAGGTCGCCCTCGGCCCAGGCCTTGACCAGGGCGTCGAGCTTGGCGGGACCTTCATCGACCTCTTCCAGCGTCGACTGCAGCAGCGACACCTCGTCGGCGGCCGGCAGGTCGGCGAAGAAGCGGATCTGCTGCTCGGCGGTCTCCAGCGAGCCCAGGCCCTTGCCGCCGGCCTTGACCTCGGCGGTCAGCACCTGCTCGACGCCCTTCTTGGGGTCGAAGCCGGCCTTGACCATCGGAGCCATGGCCAGGGTGATGGCGGCCATCCACGGACGGAAGGCCTCGAGCGCCGCGGCCGGCATGCCCATCTCCTGGCCGTAGGCCCTGGTCTTCTCCCAGTCGGCCGGGGACAGCTTCTTGGACAGCGGCGTGGACTGGTCGATGCCGTACTTCATGATCAGCGGCTGCATCACCGCCATGTCGTCGGCGCCGACCACTTCCAGCACCAGTTCGTCGGTCGACTTCAGGGCGCCGTCCAGCTTGGCCGAACGCCACTGGGTCTCGGGACGCAGCACGTGGACGGTGCCGAAGAGATAGATGGTGGAGTCGTGGTCCTTGATCTTCCACAGGGCCGGATCGGCCAGGGACGGCGTGGCCGCGCCCAGGGCGAGGACGGAAACCAGGCCCACGACGAGGCGACGGGCGGCTTTGACGGACGAACGCAGCATACGGATCCTCTTGAGTGAAATCGGTTCGGGAACGGTGGTGGAAACCGGGGGCTAGTCGACGAAGCCTCGCCGCCAGGCGATGATCATCGAGATCAGCAGGTAGCCGATCATGTTGACGTTGACGGCGTCCCACAGGGTGAGCGGCGGCAACAGGGCGAGCTTCTCGCCGGCCGCCCACAGGAACAGCAGCCCCTGCAGCAGGCCGTAGGAGACCGCGGCGGTCTCGGCCATGGTCCGGCGCATCAGCTCGTCGCTGCGCACCCACAGCGTGATGTTGCCGACGGTCTGGACCAGGAAGACGGTGATCAGGCCGGTCATGACCGCCGAGGCCAGCAGCGGCGACAGCGGCACGAACAGCGCGCCGGCCAGGGGCGGCGCGGCCAGCATCACGCCGGCCAGCACCAGCACCCCGCCCTGCCCCGCATAGAAGCTGGCCTGGGCCGGGGTGGCGGCCCTGGTCTGGTCGTCGCCGTTGATCTGGCGGCCCAGCGCCTTGCGGCTGAGGCTGACGATCATGGTCGCCAGGCCCACGGTGACCAGGAAGGCGGCCAGTCCCAGCGAGACGACGTCGCCGCCCGACAGCTCCAGGCCCTGCCAGTAGCCCTGGCGCTTGAGCCAGATCAGGACGCGACCAGCGATGAAACCCGCCGGCGCGCCGACGGCCAGCATGATCAGGGCGCGACGGGTGCGGGGCGAAAGTTTCTGGCTTTCCGAAGCGACGGTCATGTCAGTCCTCGTCCTGGAAAATGGCTTCGATGGGCTGGCCGAACAGGCGGGCGATCTTGAAGGCCAGCGGCAGGCTGGGATCGTACTTGCCCGTCTCCAGCGCGTTGATGGTCTGGCGCGAGACGTCGAGCCTCTGGGCCAGGTCGGCCTGGCTCCAGTCGCGTTCGGCGCGCAGCACCTTGAGGCGGTTCTTCATCGCGGCCTCAGCGGTAGCGCCAGGACACCAGGCCCTGGGCGAGGCCGAACACCACGGCGAAGACCGGCGCGACCACCCACAGCTGCAGGTGCGGCGCCTTGCCGAAGGCCTCCAGCACGCCCCAGGCTGTGGCCAGCGACAGGGTCGCGCCAAGGGCCCACAGCAGGCTCTCGACCGTGATCCGCCGCAACAGTTCGTCGGTCTCGCGCAAGACGTAGAGGCCGAGGCTGGCGAAGGCGGCGACCAGGGCGATCACCGGGGCCAGGGCTGCGGCGTAGCCGAGCGCGCCCTGCGTCAGCCCCGCCATGTAGAGCTGGACCGCCCCGAGCAGCAGGACGACATAGGCGGTCATCGCGCCCAGGAAGCCGATCAGGAAGCCGCGCATCGCCGGACGCACCGGCTCGCCGCCATAGAGCCGGCGGGCGGTGGAGGCGAAGGCCGCGGCCGCGAAGGCCATGGCGACGGCGCCGACATAGGTGGGCCACTGGCCGCGCCCGAGCAGCAGCATCGCCATCGAGCCGCCGACGCCGACCACGCCGACGAGGACCAGAATGGCGACCTTGGCCGGCGCCGGGCGGGTGTTCTTGAGAAAGGCGTTCATGGCGTTCCCTCCCCTAGCGCCGCTTCAGCCACCAGCCGATCCAGAACAGGCCGTAACCGACCAGCTGGAAGCCGCCGAGCAAGGCCATGCCGAACAGCACCGCCTCGGTGGTGGTCATGCCGACCGGCAACACGGCCTCGGTGGCTCCGGGCATGGCGTGCAGCAGGATGTAGGGCACGGCGGCCAGGGCCAGGCCCGTCGAGCCGCCCCAGTACCAGGACCACTTATGGGCTTCCCGGGCGGCCTCGTCGGCGGCCCGCCACCAGCGCGCGCAGAGCCACAGCACCAGGGCCATGACCGCGAGGACCGAGAACGCGATGGCGACCAGCGAAAAGACGGCGAACTCGGGCTTTCGCTTACCCAGCTCGCCGATCAGGGAGGCCGCGACGCCGAGCACCAAGGCCGCGCCAAACGAATAAACCACCGCGGCCACAAGCCGTCGCCGCGCCAGTCTTTGCCCCGACATGCCAAGTTCCCCCGTCAAAATGACAAGGAACATTGACATCAAAGCGCAGAGCCGTGTCAAGGACCCTGGACAAAATTCGCGTTTAGGCGGCGATGCGCCCGCTGCGCCAGTGCAGCGGCGCCGGGGCGGCCACGCCCAGGGCCTTGGCCAGCCAGTGGGCCTTGGGATCGGCATGGATCAGCCAGCCGTACTGCGAGAAGCGGTCGCCGTAGTCGTCCCAGCGGATCACCCGCCCGTCGGCGTCGCAGCGCCACACGGCCTTGTCGCAGCCGGGGATACGCTCGGCGCGCTCCCAGGCGGCCACGCGCTGGCTGTGGGTCGAGAACGGGCCGGAGAAGAGGCGGTTCATGACGCGGGGCTCCCGTCGACGCGGCGCGGATCGAAAATCGAATCTGCGTGTAATCGCAACAACCCGACACTAGCACTTGGTGACGGTTAACGTAGCCGACACCATATGTAGTGCGACGCCATGCCGCGCGACAGCTTGAACATGTTCATCGACTTGCGCTTTGCGCGACTCAGGACGGCGTAAGCGGTCGCCGCGCCGCATCCAGCGCCACGTGCAGGTCGGCCCGTCCAGGAAGGTCCTGGGCGCACCATGCCGTCAGCCGTTCGTAGTGGTCCAGGAAGCGTTCGAGAGCCGCCGGATCCAGCCCGCCCCGCGCCCCGCACGCCGCCAGCTTCGCCTGGAGCTTGGCCTCCTGCTCGCGACGCCAGAGCCGCACGGCGGCGAAGTCGGGGGCGGTCAGCACCGCCAGCCAGTCGATCCGCGAGAACAGATCGCAGTACGATCCGGCCAGGGCGGCGTCGATAAAGCCGCGCCAGGCGCCGTCCGGGTCCTCGTCGCGCTCCAGGGCGTTGACCGGCGCGACCAGCGCCGCGGCCCCCTGCGGGCGCGCGCCCAGGCACCAGCCCTCCAGCAGCACCACGTCGGCCGGCCCGTCGAACACCGGCCAGTCCTGGCGTGGGGCGCGGTCGTCGGCGGCCTTGTCGAAGCGCGGCAGGGCGATCGCCCCCTGCCCGGCCAGTCCATCGAGCACCGAAAGGCCGAGATCCACGTCGTGCGTGCCCGGCGGCCCGCGCGTGACCAGCAGCGGATGGACCTCCCGCGCCAGGACCTGGCGCTCGGCACGGGTCAGATAGAGATCGTCCAGCGACAGGACGGCGACCTTCAGGCCCTCGCCCTCCAGCAGCCGGGCGACCGCCGCCATCAGGGTCGACTTGCCCGACCCTTGCGGTCCCGACAGGCCGGCGACGAAGCCCGGCCGGCCATGGGCGCGCGCCGCCGCCCCGATCCGCTTAGCCAGGGGACGGTGCAGGCGGCGAAAGATCTCGACGAAGCCGGCGTCCAGGCGCTCGACGCGCATGAAGTCGGCAAGCCAGTAGGGGTCGGGCGCGGTCATGGGCCGACCATGCACCGCTTCGCGCGGTTACTGCACCCGCCGCAAGCGATAGCCGCGCGCCTTCATCAGGGCCGGCAGGCCGTCGGGTCCTGCCATGTGCAGGGCCCCGACCGTGACCAGCTCGACGCCGGCGCCGGCCATCTCGCGATCCAGGACTTCGGCCCAGGCCAGGTTGCGGCGCTTGAGCAGGGCTTCGTAGAGCTCTGGCCGGTCGCGGCGCATGCCCTCGACCAGGATCGCGCCCAGGCGGTCGACATCGCCCTTCAGCCAGGCCTGCTGCAGATCGACGCCCCGGCGCGGCGGCGCGACCTGCTCGGCGGCGACGTCGTCGAGGTACTGCACCTCGACGGTCTCGGGCAGGTCGGCGAACAGGCGCAACTGCTGCTCGAAGCTCTCGAAGGCCAGCACCGGCTTTTCGGCGCGCACGGCCTGGCGGGTGACGGCCGCGTCAGCTCCGGCCTCCACCGAGCCGCCCGCCTGGGTCATCGGCAGCACCGACAGCATCATCGCCGCCGCCCAGGGCCGCAGGCGGTCGACGCGGTCGAGGCTGGCGCCGCGGCTGTCGAGCGCCGCGCGCAGGCTGGCCACGGTGCGCGGCGGCAGCTTCTCGGTCAGGGAACGGTCGAGGTCGACGCCGTAACGGTCGACCAGGGCCTTCACGGCCACCGGATCGGCGTCGACGCGGGTCTCGAACCACAGCTTGTCGGCGCGGGCGTAGGCGCGGTCGAAGGCCGGGGTGCGCCAGCGCACATCCGGCGACAGCACGTGCATCGAGCCGAACAGATAGATGCGGGAGTCGCCGTCGCTGACCTCCCACATGGCCGGCGCCGCATGGGCCGCGCCCGACAGCGCGGCCAGCGCCACGACGGCCGCCGCCGCGCCCCTGATCCAAGCCAGAACCATACGCCGTCCCCGACTAAAACACGGGGACCACGCTAGGCGAGAGCGGGTTAACCAGGCGAGCGCGACGCGCCGCGGCCTAACGCCACGCCTTGAAGTGCTTCGAAAGCTTCAGGCCCTGGCGCTGGTAGTGCGAACCGCCCTCGCCGTAGAGGCGCGCGGGCCGCTCGGTCAGGGGCTCGTAGACCAGGCGCGCCACCGTCTGGCCGTCCTCCAGCAGGAACGGCGTCTCGTGGCTGCGCACCTCGAGCACGCCCTTGGAGCCGACGGCGCCGGCCTCCTCGGTGCCGAAGCCCGGGTCGAAGAAGCCGGCGTAGTGGACGCGGAACTCGCCGACCGACGGATCGATCGGGGTCATCTCGGCCGCTTCCATGACCGGGATCTCGACGTCGTCCTTGGAGGCCAGGATGTAGAACTCGCCCGGATCGAGCAGCAGCTCGCCATGGCGGGTCTCCAGCGGCTCCCAGAAGTCGCGCGGGTCGTGGCCGTCCTCGTGGTCGAGGTCGACGACGCCGGCGTGGCGGCGGCCGCGGAAGCCGACGATGCCCGTGTCGCCCGGCGTCAGGTCGACGCCGACGCTGCGGATGGCCAGCTTGACCGGGTCGCCGCGCTTGAGGCGCAGCTGGTTCAGGCGCGTGCCGGCGCGGACCAGCACCGAGAAGGTCTGCGGCGCGATCTCGATATAGAGGGGGCCCTCATAGCCGGCCTCGATGTCGTCGAAGGCCTTGGAGTGGTCGCTGAGCAGGCGGACGAACACGTCGACCCGGCCGGTGGAGCTCTTCGGGTTGCCGCGCGCGGCCACATTGGCCGGCAGCGCCAGGCGCTCCTGGATCTCGGCGATGTAGACGCAGCCCTTCTCCAGCACCGCGCCCTTCGACAGGTCCAGCTCGTGCATGGCCACGTCCTTGAGGCGGTCGGGCACGCGGCGGGCGACGCCCGGCAGGAACGAGGCCCGCACGCGCCAGCAGCGCACGCCCAGGCGCAGGTCGAGGCTGGCGGGCTGGACCTGGTCGCGGTCGAACGGGGTCTGCGAGGTGATCGCCTCCTGGGCGATCAGGGACTCGATGGTCTGGCAGGGCAGAATCCCTGCGGCGTGGGCGTCGGTCATCGGCGGCACACTCTCTAAACCTCGCGCGTAAGGCAAGGCTGAGCGCGCGCGGCTCGCCTCCAGGCATTCTGATGTTGAAATAAGACCCTGGGCGCTTGACCCTGCGGGCCGCCAAACCCCTTATGCCGCCAAATTGTGACTGCTGCGTCGAGGAAGCCGTGTCCGAAGATCCGAAGAACTGGGACGTCGCCACCAAGCTGATCCGCGGAGGGCTGGCCCGTTCGCCGTTCATGGAGACCGCCGAGGCGCTCTACCTGACCCAGGGCTTCACCTACGACAGCGCCGAGGGCGCCGACCGCCGCTTCTCGGGCGAGGACCCGGGCTTCGTCTATTCGCGCTTCAACAATCCGACCGTGAAGATGTTCGAGGACCGCCTGGCCCTGCTGGAAGGCGCCGAGGTGTGCCGCGCCACGGCCACCGGCATGGCCGCCGTCCACTCGGCGCTGATGGGCTTGGTGCGCGCGGGCGACCACGTGGTTGCCGGCAACGCCCTGTTCGGCTCGTGCCGCTGGCTGATCGCCGAGTGGCTGCCGCGTTTCGGCGTCGAGACCACCTTCGTCGACGCCACCGACCTTTCGGCCTGGGAAGCGGCGATCAAGTCCAACACCAAGGCCGTGCTGATCGAGACGCCCTCGAACCCGGTTCTGGAGATCACCGACATCGCCGCGGTGTCGAAGCTGGCCCACGCCGTCGGCGCCAAGGTCATCGTCGACAACGTGTTCGCCACCCCGATCTTCCAGCAGCCGCTGGAGCTGGGCGCCGACGTCGTCGTCTATTCGGCCACCAAGCACATCGACGGCCAGGGCCGCGTGCTGGGCGGGGCCATCCTGACCACCGAGGCGATCAACGAGGAATTCTATCGCGACAGCATGCGCCACACCGGCCCGTCGCTGTCGCCGTTCAACGCCTGGGTGATGCTCAAGGGCCTGGAGACGCTGGACCTGCGCGTTCGCCGCCAGACCGACACCGCCGCGGCGCTGGCCGACGTCATGGCCGGCCACAAGAAGGTGACCAAGGTCCTCTACCCGTTCCGCACCGACCACCCCGGCTACGAGGTGGCCAAGAAGCAGATGACCGGCGGCGGCACCGTGATCGCACTGGACCTCGGCTCGCGCGAGGCGGCCTTCAAGTTCCTGAACGCGCTGGAGATCGTCGACATCTCCAACAACCTGGGCGACGCCAAGTCGATGGCCACGCACCCGCCGACCACCACGCACCGCTCGGTGCCCGAGGAAATGCGCCCGCTGCTGGGCGTCACCGAGGGCGGCGTGCGCCTGTCCGTCGGCCTCGAAAGCCTGCCCGACCTGACGCGAGACGTGACCCGTGCGCTCGACCAGGCGTGAGTCCAGCCCGCCGCTGAAGCGGATCCGTCGGCGCCGCGGCCCCGACACCGGGATCTACGAGGCCCGCACGCGCGACATCGTCGTGCGGGTCGCGCCCTGCTATCTGCCCGAGGAATCCTCGCCCGAGCAGGGTCTCTACCTGTGGGCCTACACCGTCGAAATCGAGAACCACGGCGTCGAGACCGTGCATCTGGTCGCGCGCTGGTGGAAGGTCACCGATGCGATGAACCGCAGCAACGAGGTCGAGGGCTCGGGCGTGGTCGGCGAGCAGCCGGAGCTGAAGCCGCGCGAGGCGTTCCGCTACGTCTCCAACTGCCCGCTGCCCACCCCTTCGGGCACGATGGTCGGCCGCTACCAGATGGTGACCGAGGCCGGCGAGGCGTTCGACGCGCACATCCCCGAGTTCTCGCTGCACCTGCCGGGCGCCTCGCGCCGGGTGAACTAACGCGAGGATCGCGTTTCCGAAAACGCAACCTTGAGATAGTACGTCATCGTTCTCGAACGGGGGAACCGAGGCGATGACGTCCTACACCATCCAGATCTGGAACCAGTCCCAGGCCGCCAGGAGCTACGTGCTGTTCGTGCAGCAGCCTGAGCTGGCCTCGGCCGGCTCGCCGCAGGGCTACACCAACGCCTGGGCGACCTTTCCCAGCGTGACCAACGGCGGCTTCGACCGCATCACCTTCGACGAGACCATCTACGCCTACTGGAGCGAGCCGCCGGCCAACGGCCGGACCCAAAGCGGCGGCGTGGCGCCGGTCAACACCCAGACCCATGACACGGTCGCCTTCAGCGGCGGCTCGCCCACCGGCTTCACCTCGGTCACCAGCCCGGGCTCGGCCCCGCCGGGAACCTTCGCGATCGTCACGGGATCGGACTTCACCCCGAGCAACGGCTACGTGCTGGGGGTGGCGCGCATGGCCGCCTCGCCGATCCCGGTCCCGACCATGACCTTCCTGGCCCTGCCGAACACGATCAGCACCATCCGGCCGATCCACACCTACTATGTGGCCGTCGGGGACTATGCGCCGGGCGAGGTGATGGACGCGGGCCTGGTCGCCGGCGCCGCCGAGATCGACTTCACCGGACGGGCGCAGACCACCGCCACGGTCATCCAGCAGCCGGACGGAACCTTCTCGGTCACCTACGGCTGACGGGGCCGCCGAACGGCGCCGTTGCCAAGTAACGATGTTACGCGTTTACTTCCCTGGCGGCGCAAGACCGCGAACACATAGGGAGGTTGCGGCGTGGCCGACTACGAGCTCACCCTCATCAACCAGAGCGACGACGTCCAGAACTCGACGGTCGTGGTGTTTCAGAAGGCGCCGACCAGGCCCGTGAGCCTGGCGCGGTCGATCCCGCCGGGCGGCTCGTCGAAGATCAGCTTCAACAATCTCGAACCCAGCGCCCAGGCCTATCTGGTGCTGGGCGAGCGCCCCCACCTGGACGGAGGCGAACCGCCGGCCGGCTCGGTGCGACTGGACCTGGACTTGACGCACGAGTACGTCATCCGGCGACCGGAGGGGCGGCACTAGGCCCCCTCCGGCCCTCCGGGCCACCTCCCCCAGAAGGGGGAGGATCTGTTGGCGCAGGCGCTCTTCAAGATGCTCCCCCTCTGGGGGAGCTGTCGCGGAGCGACTGAGGGGGCTTACGCCGCGCCGTCGGGCTCGAGCGCGTAGACGCGCGAACAGTACTCGCAGGTCACGTGGATCTTGCCGTCCGGCTCGATCATCTCGGCCTTCTCTTCGGGCGAGAAGGACTGCAGCACCACGCCGATCCGCTCTTCCGAGCAGCGGCAGAAGGCGCGCAGCGGCTTCTCGTCGATCAGGCGCACGCCGTCCTCGTTGAACAGGCGCCACAGCAGGGTGGTGGTCGGCACGGTCGGGTCGATGAGCTCGTCCTCGCCCGTGGTCTCGAACAGCGCCTGGGCGTGGTTCCAGGCTTCCTTGGTCTCACCGCGCGTCTCGTCGCCGGCGATCGTCTGGATCAGGATGCCGCCGGCGCGCCAGGACAGGCCCTCGCCGGTGTCGACCTGGCCGACGGCCAGGCGCACGCGAGTCGGGATCTGTTCCGACTGCATGAAGTACTGCTCGGCGCACAGTGCCAGACTCTCGCCCTCGATGGCCGTGACGCCCTGGTAGCGCTCCATGTCGGCGCCCTGGTCGAGCGTCATGATGAACACGCCGCCGCCCAGCAGGGTCTTGGCGCCCGGACGCGAAAAGCCTTCCGAGACGGCCGCCACTTCATCGGGATCGAACCGGCAGTAGCCGCGCATGCCGCCGCTGGTGTCGTAGTCGACGACCACGTAGCGCACCGGGCCGTCGCCCTGGGCCTGGACGATCAGGCGGCCCTCGAACTTCAGGCTCGAGCCGACCAGGGCGGCCAGCGCGCAGGCCTCGCCCAGCAGGTTGGCCACGGGCTCGGGATAGGAATGGCGGGTCAGCACCTCGTTGACCGCCGCACCCAGCCGCACCACGCGGCCACGCACGGGCAGGCCTTCGATCTGGAAGGCGGAAACGAGGTCGTCGGACAGGATCTGGGGGGCGGCGTCGGTCATGGGGCGGTTAGATAGGCGCTTTGTGGGAAAATGCGAGGGGGCGGTGCAAAACCCCCTCCGGCCCTCCGGGCCACCTCCCCCAGAGGGGGGAGGATTTATAAGCGCCGGCGCAAAGATGCTCCCCCTCTGGGGGAGCTGGCGGCGAAGCCGACTGAGGGGGTCCTCCCCTTACTTCTTCGCCAGGTAGTCCAGCGCCATGAACACCTCGGCCTTCACGCCGGTCTCCAGCACCGCCTCGTCGATGTCGAAATAGGGCGAGTGGTTGGCCGGGGCGCCGGCGGCCGGCACGTCGGCCTTGCGGCCGCCCAGCTGGACGAACACGGCCGGGACCTTCTGGCCGTAGAGCGAGAAGTCCTCGGCGCCGGTGACCAGGGCGGCCTGGTCATCGACCTTGCCGGGCGAGGCCTTCTCCAGCGAAGCCTTGACCCACTTGGACAACGCCGCGTCGTTCCAGGTGACCGGATAGGGCTGGGTGAACACCGCCTCGGCCTTGGCGCCATAGCGGTCGCCGATGGCGGCCACGGCCTTCTGGGTCTTGGCGATCACCTCGGCCTTCCGCTCGGGGGTGAAGGTGCGCAGCGTGCCGCTCATCACCAGGTCCTCGGGGATGATGTTGTTGCGCACGCCCATGTTGATGGTGGCGATGGTCAGCACCGTGGGCGAGGTCCCGACGTCGATCTGGCGGGCGGCGATCTGGTTCAGGGCCTGGACGATGTCGGCCGAAATGCTGGCCATGTCGATGCCGGCCCAGGGGCGCGCGCCGTGGGTCTGCTTGCCCTTGACGGTGATCGTGAGGCGATCGGCGCCGGCATAGAAGCCTTCGGGACGATAGTTCAGGGCGTGGGCGTCGCCCGGACCGATATGGACGCCGAAGATGGCGTCGACCTTGGGGTTGTCGAGCGCGCCGTCGGCGATCATCAGCTTGGCGCCGCCCTCGTCGCCCGCCTGGGGGCCTTCCTCTGCCGGCTGGAAGATGAACACCACCGTGCCGGCGATGTCGTTCTTCATGCCGGCCAGCACCGTGGCCGCGCCCAGCAGCATGGCCACGTGGGTGTCGTGGCCGCAGGCGTGCATGACCGGCACGGTCTTGCCTTCCCAGGTGGCGGTAGCCTTGGAGGCGAACGGCAGGCCGGTCTTCTCCAGCACCGGCAGGGCGTCCATGTCGGCGCGCAGGGCCACGACCTTGCCGGGCTTGCCGCCCTTGAGCACGCCCACGACGCCGGTCTTGCCGACGCCCTCGCGAACCTCCAGGCCGAGCGCCTTCAGTTCCTTGGCCACCAGGGCCGCAGTGCGGACCTCTTGATTGCCCAGTTCCGGATGCTCGTGGACGTCGCGCCGCCAGGCCACCACCTTGGGCTGGGCCGCCTTGGCCGCCGCCTCGACCTTGGCTGCGGCTGGCGCGGCCAATGCGGGGACGGACATGGCGCTCGCCGCCATCAGGGCCAGAACCGAAACCTTCGCGCGCACGCCCATTCCCGACTCCTAGAGAAGACTTTGCGGCGAGCTTGGCGGTTCCGGCCGCCGGGTCAAGGCCGCCGACGCTTTACCTAAGGAACGGCTTTCCACGCGCCCGCCGAAGACTAAGCTTCGCTCATGACCGAGCCTGCATTCGACTCCAAGGACGACGGCGAGGCGCTGGACCCCGCCTCCGGCGTCATCCGTCCGCGCCACGCCGCCACGCTGATCGTGGTGCGCGACGACGGCCCCGCCCCGCGGGTGCTGATGGGCCGTCGCAATCGCGGCCACGCCTTCATGGCCAGCAAATGGGTGTTTCCCGGCGGCCGGGTCGATCGCGGCGACTATGGCGCGCCGTCGGCGACAGAGCTCGCCCCCGAGGTCGCCGTGCGCCTGACCACCGAGCCCCGCCACCCCTCGCCCGCGCGTCTGGCCCGGGCCCTGGCCCTGGCGGCCGTGCGCGAGACCTTCGAGGAAACGGGCCTGCTGCTGGCCCGGAGCGCGCAGGCCCGCCCGGCGGCGGGCGCCTGGCGGCCGTTCCTGACCCAGGGCGCCCTGCCCGACCTGTCGCCGCTGAGCTTCGTGGCCAGGGCCATCACCCCGCCCTACCGGCCGCGCCGCTTCGACGCCCGCTTCTTCATGGCCCCGGCCAGCGCCCTGCTCAGCCTGGAGCCGCAGCCCGACTGCGGCGAGTTGGACGAGATCGCCTGGGTCACCTTCGAGGAGACCCGCGACCTCGACCTGCCCAGCATCACCCGCATGGTGCTGCGCGAGTCGGCGCTTCGCCTGAAAGACCCCAACCGCCCCGCGCCGTTCATGCGCTTCCTGCGCGGAAACGCCGTGCTGACGGAGCTTTGACCATGCTCGCCCTCCTCCTCGCCCTGCAGGCCGCCCCGGCGCCCGCGATCGACCAGGCCGCCTTCCTCGCCGGCTGCTGGCGGCAGGAGCGCCCGAACGGCGTCGTCGAGGAGCAGTGGCTGGCGCCCGGCGGCGGCATGATGCTGGGCATGAGCCGCACGGTGCGCGAGGGCAAGGCGCGCGCCTACGAGTTCACGCGAATCCAGGAGGCCGAAGGGCGACTCACCTTCTTCGCCCTGCCCTCGGGCCAGCCGGCCGCGGCCTTCCCGCTGAAAAGCGCCGCTCCCGGCGAGCTGGTGTTCGAGAACCCCGCCCACGACTTTCCCCAGCGCGTGATCTACAAAAGCCAGGGCGCGGACGGGCTTCTGGGCCGGATCGAGGGCGAAATCGGCGGCAAGGCGCGGTCCGTGGACTTCCCGTACAAACGATGTTCAGGCGCCGATTGACTTTGGCCCGTTGATGCGTATGTTCCGCGCCTCTCATTTCGACCGCGCGGAGACCTGCGCGACCACCGCAGGGATACGACCATGGCCAAACCGGCTTCGATCAAGATCCGCCTGAATTCGACGGCGGACACTGGCTTCTTCTACGTCACCAAGAAGAACGCCCGCACCAAGACCGAAAAGATGGTGCTGAAGAAGTACGACCCGGTCGTGCGCAAGCACGTCGAATTCCGCGAAGGCAAGATCAAGTAAGATCGCCTCGTCGCACCGACGATTCTCGAAAACGCCCGGCGGCAACGTCGGGCGTTTTTGTTTTTCCGGTCCCTGGAATAGGTTCATCGCGTGATCGTTCGCCTCGCCCTCGCCTTCTCCGTCATGGCCGCCCTGCCCGCCTGCGCCGAGCCCGCGCCGGTGCAGAGCTACGAGGTGGTCCGCACCTATCCCCACGACCGCCAGGCCTTCACCGAGGGCCTCCTGGTGCGCGACGGCCAGCTCTACGAGAGCACGGGCCTGGAAGGCCGCTCGTGGGTGCGCAAGGTGGACCTGGAGACCGGCGCGGTGCAGCAGCAGGCCGACCTTGATCCCAAGTACTTCGGCGAAGGCATCGTCGACTGGGGCGACCAGATCATCCAGCTGACCTGGCAGAACGGCATCGGCTTCGTGCGCGACCGCTCGACCTTCGCCGTCAAATCGACCTTCAGCTACACCGGCGAAGGCTGGGCCCTGACCAAGGACGACCGCCGCATCATCATGAGCGACGGCACCGACGAGCTGCGTTTCCTGGATCCCAAGACCCTGAAGGAAACCGGCCGGGTGAAGGTGACCGACGATGGCAAGCCCGTGGACCAGATCAACGAGCTGGAGTTCATCAAGGGCGAGGTCTGGGCCAACATCTGGCAGACCGACCAGATCGTGCGGATCGATCCCAAGACCGGCAAGGTGGTCGGACGCCTGGACCTGTCCGGCCTGCTGACGCCGCAGGAAGCCGCCCGCGCCGACGTGCTGAACGGCATCGCCTACGACGCCAAGGCCGACCGCATCTTCGTCACGGGCAAGTTCTGGCCGTGGCTGTTCGAGATCAAGGTGGCGAAGTAGGCGGCGCTCAGGCCGCCTTGCAGACCACGGCGTTGCGGCCGGCGGCCTTGGCTTCGTAGACGCCGCTGTCGGCGCGCTTGAGCAGGGCCTCGGGCGTGTCGCCCGCGCCGGTGGTGGCCGAGACGCCGACCGAGATGGTCACCGTCAGCATTTCCTGGCCGCCGGCCACGCGGAACGGCGAGCCGGCCACGTGCATGCGGATGCGCTCGGCGATGCGCACGGCGTCGGCCAGCTGGGTGTCGGGCATGATCACCGTGAACTCCTCGCCGCCGTAGCGGCAAGGCAGGTCGATGGCGCGGACGTTCGAGGCCAGGCGCAGGGCGAACTCGCGCAGCACCTCGTCGCCGACGTCGTGGCCAAAGCCGTCGTTGATCTTCTTGAAGTAGTCGATGTCGATCAGCAGGGCCGAGACCGGGTCGCCGCCCATCGTGGCGCGGTTGACCAGGGCCGACAGCTGGCCGGTCATGTAGCGGCGGTTGTGCAGGCCGGTCAGCGGATCGGTGACGGCCAGCTCCAGCGAGTGGTCGAGGTTGTTGCGCAGATAGTCGGTGTAGCGCTTGCGACGCACCTGGGTGCGGACGCGGGCGGCCAGCTCCTGCGGGTCGATCGGGCGCGGCAGCACGTCGTTGACGCCGATATCCAGCGCCTTGACCATCCGCGGGCGGTCGTCGGGATCCACCACGGCCAGGATCGGCAGATGGCGGGTGCGTTCGTTCGAGCGCAGGGCCGCCGAGAAGCGCAGGCCGTCGAAGCCGCGGGCGGCGGCGTTGACGATGACCAGGTCGACCGGACCGCTGGCGCTGATCTCGGCCTTGGCCAGGTCGGTCTCGATGACCGGGCGGTGCTCGACCGCCAGTTCGGTGGCGACGCGCTGGGCCTGGCGTTCGTTGTCGTCGACGATCAGCACCCGGCCGCCGATGCCGTCGAGGCGGGCGGCGGCGCCGGCGATCACGCCGATGCGGCGGCCCGAGGCCTCGCGCTGGCGCAGTTCGTCGATGACCATCTTCAGGCGGGTCAGGCTGCGCACGCGGGCGAACAGCATGACGTCGTCGATGGGTTTGGTGAGGAAGTCGGCGGCGCCCGCCTCCAGGCCCTGGATGCGATCGGCGCGCCCGTCGAGGGCGGTGACCAGCACCACCGGGATGTGGCGGGTGGCGGCGTCTTCCTTGAGCTTGCGGCAGACGGTGAAGCCGTCCATGCCGGGCATCATCACGTCGAGCAGGATGATGTCGGGCAGTTCCTCGGCCGCCTTGGCCAGGGCGGTCGGGCCGTCATAGGCGTAGGAGACCTGATAATACTCGGCCGAAAGCTTGGCCTCGAGCAGGCGCACATTGGCCTCGATGTCGTCGACGACGAGGATTCGCGCGCTCACGGCCTGTTACCTCTCCAGCAGTCGGCGGATGGTGTCGAGGAAGTGCGACACCGAGATGGGCTTCGAGATATACGCCTCGCAGCCGCCCTCGCGAATCCGCTCTTCATCGCCCTTCATCGCAAATGCCGTAACAGCGACCACGGGTATATGTGACAGATCGTCGTCCTCCTTGAGCCACTTGGTCACTTCCAGGCCCGAAATCTCGGGCAGCTGGATGTCCATGAGGATCAAGTTAGGGCGGTGTTCACGGGCGATCGACAGCGCCTGCAGTCCCTCGCGGGTCTGCAGGGTCTCGTAGCCCTGGGCCTCGAGCAGATCATGAAACAGCTTCATGTTCAGCTCGTTATCCTCGACGATGAGGACCTTCTTCGTCATCCTGACCCCGACCATACGGTCCGTGGCGACACGTGAGGGATTCGCGCCGCTTCTTCATCCTCAGATCGCACGAATATCCTTAAGCCCGCGCTAATCGCGTTTCCAACGACCGATCGCACACAAATGGACGCCCGCTCTCCCGACCTCAAGACCTGCACGCTGGATGCGCACCGCCCGCTCGTCATCGTGGACGTCGACGAAGTGCTGGCCCGCTTCATGGCCGGCTTCGGCGCGTTCATCGGCCGGCACGGCTTCGAACTGCGCGTCGATCGCTTCGCGCTGTTCCAGAACATCTATCGCCCGGGCGAGACCGAGCACCTGGACCTGATCGCCGGCCGGGCGCTGTTCGACGACTTCTTCCGTGACGGCGGCGAGGACCTCGAGCCGGCCGTGGGCGCGGCCGACGCCCTGGCCGACCTGTCGCTGGACGCCAACGTCGTGATCCTGACCAACGCGCCCGAGCACGGCCGCCAGACCCGCGCCCGCTGGCTGAAGACCCACGGCTTCGACTATCCGCTGATCATCAACGCCGGCCCCAAGGGACCGTCCGCGGCCGACCTGGCCGGACGGGTCGAGGCCCCCGCGGTGTTCGTCGACGACCTGCTGCCGCAGCTGGAATCAGTGGCCGAGTACGCCCCGAGCGTGCGTCGCTTCCAGATGGTGGCCGACGAGCGGCTGCGCCCTCTGGCCCCCAGCGCGCCCGACCGCCACGCCCGCATCGACCTGTGGCCCGACCTCAAGGTCGCCATCCGCGAGGCGCTGGCGCTCGACGCACGATGAAGGCCCTCTGCAGGGACTGTCTCTGGACGGGCGATCGCAAGGCGCCGCGCTGCCCGTCGTGCGGCTCGCCGCGCACGGTCTTCCACGAGGAACTGGGCGCCCTGTCGATGGCGCACCTGGACTGCGACGCCTTCTACGCCTCGGTCGAGAAGCGCGACGACCCCACCTTGCGCGACAAGCCGGTGATCGTCGGCGGCGGCAAGCGGGGCGTGGTCACCACGGCCTGCTACATCGCCCGCATGAGCGGCGCGCGCTCGGCCATGCCGATGTTCAAGGCGCTGCAGCTGTGCCCCGACGCGGTCGTGGTGAAGCCCAATTTCGCCAAGTACAAGCACGAGAGCGCGCTGATCATGGCCCGCCTCTCGACCCTGACCCCGCTGGTGCAGCCGCTGTCGCTGGACGAGGCCTGGATCGACCTTTCCGGCACCGAACGCCTGCACGGCGCACCGCCGGCGGTGATGCTGGCCAAGGTGCAGCGCGACATCGAGGCCGAGCAGAACCTGACCGTCTCCATCGGCCTGGCCCCCAACAAGTTCCTGGCCAAGATCGCCTCGGAGCTGGACAAGCCGCGCGGCTTCTCGGCCATCGGCGCGGCCGAGGCGGTGGCGTTCCTGGCGACCAAGCCGGTGTCGATCCTGCCAGGCGTGGGTCCGGCCACGGTGAGCAGCCTCGCGGGGCTGGGCCTGCGCACCGTCGGCGACATCGCCAACGCCGACCTGAAGATGCTGGCCAGGGAACTTGGTGCGGGCGGCCTGCGCCTGCATCGCCTGGCCCATGGCGAGGACGCCCGGGCGGTCGATCCCGACAGCGTGCGCAAGACCATCAGCGCCGAGACCACCTTCAACGACGACCTCTATCGCCGGGAAGACCTGGAAGACCAGCTGTGGCCCCTCTGCGAGAAGGTGGCCCGGCAGGTGAGGCGCGAGGAGGTGGCTGGCCGGGTGGCGACGCTGAAGCTGCGCACGCCCGACTTCAAGATCCACACCCGTCGCCGCACCCTGCCCGTCCCCACCCAGACGGCCCAGACCCTGTTCCAGGTGGCGCGTGAACTGCTGGCCGCCGAGCCGGCCGGACGGTCCTACCGCCTGATCGGCGCGGGCCTTACCGAGTTCGTCCCGGCCGCCGGCGCGGCCGACGACTTCTTCGCCGGCGACGAGCGCCGGGCGCTGAAGAGCGAGACCGCCATCGACGCCCTGCGCGGCAAGTTCGGCATCAGCGCCGTCGTCACCGGCCGGGCGTTGAAGAGCAAATAGGGGCCAAACAGCCGCTCTTCCCCGCGAAGGCGGGGACCCAAGCTGACGTTCGGGAGGGCGCGCGGCGACGGATTGCCCGCAGGCTCGGCTTGGATCCCCGCCTTCGCGGGGAAGGACGGTGGAGAAAGGCTCGGCTTGGCTAGCGTCTGTCCACTGAAGCCTCGACCAGCGCCTCGCCCGCCGTCGTCCGCACGGCCTGGGTTAACTGGTCAAGCAGCCGCGCCGACAGCCGCGAGCGCTGCCAGTAGAGCGTGACGGATATGGCGTGGCCCGGCGGCAGTTCGACGAGGCGTCCGGAGGCCAGATGCGGCTCGGCCAGCGCGCGCGGCGTCATCGCCCAGCCCAGGCCCGCCAGGTTCATGTCGAGCATGCCCTGCGTGGCGGGCGTCCAGTGCACCGGTCCCTCGGGGCGCACGCCCAGCGCCTCTTGCGCCCAGCGGGCCTGCAGGCCGTCGCGGCGGTCGAAGCGCAGCAGCGGCGCGTGGCGCAGGCGCTCGACGTCGAAACCGTCCGGAAAGACGCGGGCCATGAAGGCGGGGCTGGCGGTGGCCAGATACTCGATCGCGCCCAGCGGATAGGTCTTGCAGCCGACGACCGGCGCCGGATCGGCGGTGACGGCGGCCAGCACCTCGCCGTCCCGCAGGCGCTGGGCGGTGTGCGCCTCATCCTCCATGACGAGATCGAGCATGGCGCCGGTCTCCTCGGCGAAGCGCGCGGCCGCCTGCGGAAACCAGGTGCTGACGCTGTCGGCGTTGACGGCGATGCGGACCACGGCCGGTCCCTCGGCCAAATCGGCCAGGCGCGGCAGGTCGGCGACCAGATCGCCCTCCAGCAGCCGCACCTGCTCGACATGGGCGCACAGCCGCGCGCCGATCTCCGTGGGACGACAAGGCTGGCCGCGGGTCAGCAGCACCGCCCCCAGGCGCTCCTCCAGCCCCTTCACCCGCTGGGACACGGCCGAGGGCGTGACGCCCAGCACCGCGGCGGCCTTGTCGAACGCCCCCTCGCGGGCGACCGCCGCCACGGCGGCCAGGGAAGCGTAGTCCAGCATTAGCCAGCCTAATTTTGAATTAGCATCCTTAGTTAGACTACAGGCGCGGCCGCCGCCATCAAGACGGCCATGAGCACCGCCCTCCTCCCCGCCTTCGCCCCGGCCTTCGCAAAGGGCTTCGCCCTCTCGGCCGGCCTGATCGTCGCCATCGGCGCGCAGAACATGTTCGTCCTGCGCCAGGGGTTGAAGCGCGAGCACGTGGCGCCGATCGTGCTGTTCTGCGCCCTGGCCGACGCCACGCTGATCATCGCCGGCGTCAACGGGCTGGGCGCGGTGCTGGCGCTGGTTCCGGGACTGTCGCTGGCGCTCAGCCTGGGCGGCGCGGCGTTCCTGGCCTGGTACGGCGTCAGCGCGCTGCGGCGAGCCGCCAATCCCGAGGCCCTGGCCCTGGCCGACCAGCCGAGCATCACCCTGGGCGCGGCGCTGGCCGGAACGGCCGCCTTCACCTTCCTGAACCCGCACGTCTATATCGACACCGTGATGCTGATGGGCGCGGTGGGCGCCAGCCTGCCGACCGGCGAGCGGCCGCTGTTCATGGCCGGCGCGGCCCTGGCCAGCCTGTCGTGGTTCTCGGCCCTGGGCTTTGGGGCCCGCTTCCTGGTCCCGCTGTTCGCGCGCCCCGCCGCCTGGCGCGTGCTCGATCTCGTCATCGGGGCGGTGATGCTGCTGCTGGCCGCCAGCCTGCTGGTCGGGGCGGCCGGCCGCTAGCAGGGTCGGTAGGCAAGGTCGGCGCTCAATACGTCGGCCGTCGTTCCCATGTCCGACTTTCCCCGCGAAGGCGGGGATCCAAGCCGAGTGGGCGGCTTCCTCACGGCCCAGCCTCATCCTGAGCCCCTGCTTGGACCCCCGCCTTCGCGGGGGCGCTCGGAGGATGGCGCACCAAACTCAGAGAACTCTGCTTGACAGAGTCACCTAGCGCTATCACTCTGCACCACAGAGAACTTTGAGCCCCATGGAGGATGTGATGGTGCTGACCAAGGACGAGGCCGCCGCCGCGCTGGCCGACATACAGGCGACCACCCGCCGGGGCGCCACCCTGCGCGGCTATCGGATCGGCGGACCGATCCTGATGCTGTGGAGCGTGATCTGGATGCTGGGCTATCTCAGCATGGGCCTGCTGCCGTCGCACCAGTGGGGATGGGTGTGGCTGGTGCTCGATACGGTCGGCGCGATCGGTTCGATCCTGCTGGCCCGTCCCGCGGAAAAGGCGGCGCGCGTCGCCGGCGCCAAGAGCGACCGCAGCTCGCTGAAGATGATGGGCGGCATGGCGGTGGCCATCGTGTTCGTGATGTCGACCTTCTACGTGCTGCGCCCCACCGATCCGGCCGCCTACCTGGCGTTTCCGGGCCTGATGGTGGGCGCGATCTACGCGGCTGTCGGGGTGTTCGTGGCGGGGCGCTATCTGGGGATCGGCGCGGTGATGTTCGCCCTGACCCTGGTCGGGTTCTACGCCTTCCCCGAGATCCTCGCCTTCTGGATGGCCAGCGCCAGCGTGGCGCTGTTCGTCAGCGGCGTCTGGCTGGCGAGGGCGTGAGCATGGCCAAGGCCGACGACCTGATCCACCAGCCCCTGCGCCTGAAGATCATGGCCGCCCTCTATGCCGAGCGCGACGGCGAGCCGCCGGAGTTCTCGCGCCTGAAGACGATCACCCAGGCCACCGACGGCAACCTGGGCAGCCACCTGACCGCCCTGGAGAAGGCCGGCTATGTCGAGATCCTGAAGGACCACGTCGGCAAGCGTCCCCGGACCCGGGCCAAGGTCACGCCGACCGGCGCCAAGGCCTTCCGGGACCACGTCGCCTATCTGCGCGAACTGGTCGAAGGGATCGACTGACGCAAGCAAGGATTGAACGACGGAATGGCGGGCGCCACAGTGGCGCTCGCCATGATCGCATTGCTTATCGTCGCCGCCCTGCAGGGAGCCCCGACGCCTCCGCCCCCTCCGCCGCCGGTGCTCCACACCTATGACGAGCTGCTGATCTATTTCGGCCCCGGCCCCATGGACATGCGGGACAGTTCGCGCCCGGCGATCGGCGAGGCCGTCAGGCAGATCGAGCTCTACAAGCCGGCCAGGATCCTGGTCACGGGGCACACCGACTCGCTGGGTCCGGCGGATCGCAACATGCAGCTTTCGGCCCGGCGCGCAGAGCTGGTCAGGCAGGCCCTGATCAAGGCCGGCGCTCCGGCGGACCGGCTCGAGATCGTCGCCCGGGGAGAGAGCCAGCCGGCGGTGTCCAGCGGCGACGAGGTCGCAGAGCCCCTCAACAACCGCGTGATCGTGATCCTGAAGGACCCGATCGCGCCGCCGCGCTGACTACATCAGCGAGCCCTTGCCGCTGGTCACTTCGGTGTAGCGGTGCACGCGCACGGCCTGCACGAGGCCAAAGCCGATCATCACGGTCATCATCACGGTGCCGCCGTAGGACAGCATCGGCATGGGCACGCCCACGACCGGCGCTAGGCCCATGACCATGGCCCCGTTGATCAGCACATAGAGGGCGAAGGTCGCCGTCACGCCCGAGGCCGCCAGGCGGCCGAAGTGGCTGTGGCTGATCGAGGCGATGCGCAGGGCCATGAAGATGACCACGCCATACAGCGCCAGCACCCACAGGCAGCCGACGAAGCCGAACTCCTCGGCCAGGGTGGCGAAGATGAAGTCGGTCTGCTTTTCCGGCAGGAAGTTCAGCTGGCTCTGCGAGCCGAGGCCGAAACCCTTGCCCAGCAGGCCGCCTGAGCCCAGGGCGATCTTCGACTGGTAGATGTGGTAGCCCGAACCCGACTGGTCGGCCTCGGGGTTGAGGAAGGTCAGCACGCGCTTGCGCTGATAGTCGTGCAGCACGAACAGCACGAAGGGCGGGATGGCCACCAGGGCGCCAATGACGCCGGTGGCGATCACCCGCCAGGACAGCCCGGCCAGCACCACGATGGCCAGGCCCGTCATGGCGATCAGCATGGCGGTGCCAAGGTCGGGCTGGTGGGCCACCAGCAGCACCGGCGCGCCGATCATCGCCGCCGGGACCAGCAGCCGCCAGGAGAACCGGGCGCTGTCGGCCGACAGGCCGTGGTAGTAGCGGGCCAGGGCCAGCACCACGCCGATCTTCATGATCTCGGACGGCTGGAAGCGGAAGCCGCCGATCGACAGCCAGCGCTGGGCGCCCAGCGACACGTCGCCGATCAGCTCCACGGCCACCAGCAGCAGAAGGCCGACGCCATAGATCGGATAGGCCAGGGTGAACCAGACCCGCAGGTCGACCATCGCCAGGATGATCATCATGATGAAATAGAGGCCGAACCGCAGCAGGTGCTTGTCGGCCCAGGGCTCCCACGAGGCGCCCGCGATCGAGAACAGCATCAGCGCGCCCGAGCCCGCGATCAGGCACAGGAGCAGGCAGAAGGTCCAGTCGATCTCCATGAACTTGATGATCGGCCGGTCGCGTTCGCCGGGCCGGGAGAGGCCGCCGCTGAGGGTCATATGTGGCCTCCCTGGGGTGGCTGGCCGGTCGCCGGGGTCGCCTCGGGCGGCGGCGGAGCGCCCTCCTCCGGCTCGTCGGGCGCGGCGCCTTCGACGACGCCGTCGGCGGTCTCGACCGGGGCCTCGGGCAGAGGCATGGGACGTTCGATGCGGGCGCGGATCTCCGGATCCTTCAGGAGGGCCACGCGCATCACCTCGCGGGCGCGCGGCGCGCCGGCGGTGGCGCCGCCCAGGCCGCCGTGCTCGACCAGCACCGCCACGGCGTAGCGCGGATCGTCAAACGGCGCGAAGGCCACGAACAGGTTGTGGTCCTTGAGCTTCCACTGCACCGAAGCGCTGTTGCGGCTCTTGACCTTGTCGTAGCTGCGGACCTGGGCCGTACCGGTCTTGCCGGCCATCTGCACGTCGCCCAGGCCCAGCTGGCTCTGGCGATAGGCCGTGCCGCGCACGTCGTTGGCCACGGCCGCCATGCCGCCGCGCACGTAGTCGAGGTGCTCCTTGGAGAACGGCATGTCGGGCACGTCGGCGCCGCTGGGCTGCTCGACGCCGCCGACCGACTTGATCAGGCGCGGGTTCAGGGCCTTGCGGCCGTTGGCCAGGCGCGCGGTCATCACCGCCAGCTGCAGCGCGTTGACGCTGAGCGCGCCCTGGCCGATGCCGTAGCTGGGGGTTTCGCCCGGAAACCAGATCTGGTTGGCCGGATTGCGCTTGAAGGCCCGCTTCTTCCACTCGCGGTCGGGGACGATGCCCTTCTTCTGGCCGGGAATGCCGATGTCGAAGATCTCGCCGAAGCCCACGCCGCGGGCGGCCGTGGCGATGGCGTCGGGGCCGATCTTCAGCGCCGTCTGGTAGAAGTAGATGTCGCACGAGTTCTTGATGGCGTCGTGCATGTTCTGGGGGCCGTGGCCGCCCTTCTGCCAGCAGCGCCAGGTGCGGCCGCCGTAGTACCAGCTGCCCGGGCAGTTGATGCGGATATTCGGATCGATGCCGGCCGCCAGCGCGGCCAGGCCCACCGTGGGCTTGAAGGTCGAGCCCGGCGGATAGGTGCCGGTCATCGCCTTGTCGAGCAGCGGCTTGCGCTCGTACTCCGACAGCGCCCGGTACTCCGCGCCCGACAGGCCCTTCACGAAGCGGTTGGCGTCGAAGCTGGGGGCCGAGACCATGGCCAGCAGGTCGCCGTTGCGCACGTCCATGACGACGATGGCGCCGCTCTCCTCGCCCATCACCTCGAGGGCGCGGTTCTGGATGTCGGCGTCGAGGGTGAGGCGCACTTCCTTGCCGGGCGTGGCGGGGATGTCGCCGGCCGGGTCCAGGCTGACCACGCGGCCCTGCGCGTCGACCTCGGCCTTGATGGCCCCCGCGCGGCCGCGCAGGTCGAGGTCGAAGGCCTTCTCCACGCCCTGGCGACCGATGCGGAAGCCGGGGTTGTGCAGCAGTTCTTGGTCCTGGGTCGGATCCTTCCTGGCCGCCTCGACGTCGCGGTCGGACACCTTGGCGACGTAGCCGATGACGTGGGCGAAGGCGCCGCCGAACGGATAGACCCGCACCTCGCCCATGTCGGCGCTGATGTTGGGCAGTTCGGGCGCGCGGATATTGATCCGGGAGAACTCCTCCCAGGTCATGTCCTCCATCACCACCACCGGCGCCTTGCGCGGGGCGTTGTTGATGTCCTTGAGCAGGCGGGCGCGGCGCGTGCCGTCGATCGGCACCAGGGTCGCCAGGTCGTCGAGGGTGGCCTCGACGTCCATGCCCTTCTCCTTGATCACCATCAGGCGGAAGTTCGGGCGGTTCGAGGCCAGGGCCACGCCGTTGCGGTCGAGGATCAGGCCGCGCGGCGGCGGCACCAGGCGGTAGTTGAACTGGTTGCCGGCCGAAAGCTTCTGGTAGCGCTGGGCCTCGACCAGCTGCAGCTGGGCCAGGCGACCGGTCAGGGTCAGCAGGCCCGCGCCGGCCAGGCCGCCTAGCAGGAACGCGCGGCGGTGGAAGACCCCCTGCCGCTCGTTGACCTCGAAGAAGAAGATCGACGGTTCGCTCATCGCCTCACCGGAACCGGACGTCGGCGTCTTCGAAGCGATCGATCAGCCGGTGCGCGAACGGGAACAGCAGCGCCGTGGCCAGGAACTGCCAGAACACGGCCACCAGGCTGGGCATGGCCAGGCTGTCCATCATCGTGAACAGGAAGCCGGCGGTCATGGAAAGCGCGCTGGCCCCGGCGTACCAGGCCCACAGCATCGGCCGGCTCTGGCCGGTCAGCATGTTGCGGCCCGCCAGCACGCAGGCGTAGGCGACCAGCAGCGACAGACCCCACAGGCCCGTGGGGCCGCCCCAGAAGGTGTCGAGGAACAGGCCCAGCAGCAGCAGCGCGAACGGCGCCAGGATCGACGGGCGGATGACGGCCCAGGCGAAGGCCGGGACCATGGCGAAGATCGGCTCGGGCAGTTGCAGGCCCCACATGCGGATCGGCGCCGCGAACAGGATCGTCGCCAGGATCACGAACAGCATGGGGACGCCCAGCCAGCGCCCCGGATTGAGGGGCCGGGCGCCGGTCATTGCGGCGTCCGGGCCGGCGCGGTCGCCGGCGTGCTGGTTGCGGGACGGGTCGCGGCGGGCGGCCGGGTCGTCGTTGCGGCGGGCGTCGTCGTCGGCTTGGGCGCGGCCGGAGCCGCCCCCGTCGTCGCGCCCGGAGCCGCCGGAGCGGCCGGCGGCGGGGTCGCGGGCTTGGCCGGACCCAGGATCGACTGCTCGGGGTTCTCGGTGATCACCGGCGGCAGCACCTTGGCGGCCAGGGCCTGCTGGTCCGCCAGTTGGGCGAAGTCCTTGAACAGCAGGATGCGGATGTAGTCGATCGAGGCGCTGTCGGCGAACAGCACCACGCGCCAGCGGCCGTCGAGGCCCTTCACCGCCGCGCCCACGGGCAGGCCGCGCGGCACGACGCCGCCGTCGCCCGAGGTGACGACCCGGTCGCCGGCCTGGATCGGCTCGGAGCCGCGCAGGTATTCGAGCTTGGGGTTGGGGCCGCCGTCGCCGGTCAGGATGGCGCGCGAATTGGTGCGGTCGATCATCACCGGCGTACGCGAGGCGATGTCGGTCAGCAGCAGCACGCGGCTGGCCCCGGGGGCGACGCCGACGACGCGGCCGACCAGGCCCCGCTCGTTCATCACCGGATTGCCGACCACGACGCCCTTCTCCTTGCCGGCGTCGGCCAGGCGGGTGTTGGCGAAGGGGCCGCGGCTGTCGGCCACCACGCGGGCGGCGACCATCGGGATCGGCGGATCGGTCTTGAGGCCCAGCAGCGACTTGTAGCGCTCGTTCTCGTCGACGAGGGCCAGGTAGCGGTCGCGATAGACCCGCATCTCGCGCAGCTCTTCCTTCAGCCGGGCGTTCTCGGAGCCGGCGAAGAAGTAGTTGCGCACCGCGTCGACGCCGACGCCGGTCCAGCGGCCCGGCGCGGCGATGACGCCGCTGACCGGCTTGGAGACGGTGTCGACGGTCTGGCGGGTGACGCCGTAGGCCTGCTGCTGCAGCGTCTCGCGCCGGTCGGCCAGGAGGAAGGCCACCGCGATCACGACCGCGACGATGAGCGCCACGGCCGCGGTCCAGGTGAGCGGCACTTTCAGGTCGCCGAGCGGACCTTCGCGAAAGGGCACGAACTGTTCTCCTGGCGCCCCCCGGCGCCGATGCGGATTGTACTAGGGCTTAGGCGAGGGTCGATTCCAGGACGCCCTTCATCCACTTGGGATGCTCGAGCACCTTGCCGCAGCCCAGGGCCACGCACGACAGCGGGTCGTCGGCCACGGTCACCGGCAGGCCGGTGTGGTCGCGGATCTCGGCGTCCAGGCCGCGCAGCAGCGCGCCGCCGCCGGTCAGCATGATGCCCTTGTCGGCGATGTCCGAAGCCAGTTCCGGCGGGGTGGCTTCCAGGGCCACCTTCACGGCTTCGACGATCTGCCCGACCGGTTCGGCCAGGGCGTCGGCGGCCTGCTTTTCGCTGATGCGGACTTCGCGCGGCACGCCCTGCATCAGGTCGCGGCCCTTGACGTCGATCGACAGGCCTTCGCCGTCGGCCGGGGCCCGGGCAGTGCCGATTTCCTTCTTGATGCGCTCGGCGGTCGTCTCGCCGATCAGCAGGTTATGGTGGCGACGCATGTAGCTGATGATCGCCTCGTCCATCTTGTCGCCGCCGACGCGGACCGAGCGCGAGTAGACGATGCCCGACAGCGACAGAACGGCCACCTCGGTGGTGCCGCCGCCGATGTCCACAACCATCGAGCCGGTCGGCTCGTGGATCGGCAGGCCCGCGCCGATGGCGGCGGCCATCGGCTCGTCGATCAGGCCGACGCGGCGGGCGCCGGCGTTCAGGCAGCTGTCGTTGATGGCGCGGCGTTCCACGGCGGTGGCGCCCGACGGCACGCACACGATCACCTTCGGGTTCACGAAGCCCTTGCGGTTGTGAACCTTGCGGATGAAGTACTTGATCATCTCCTCGGCGACTTCGAAGTCGGCGATGACGCCATCGCGCATCGGGCGGATGGCTTCCATGTGGCCGGGCGTGCGGCCCAGCATCTGCTTGGCCTCGATGCCGACGGCGTGCACGACCTTGCGGCCGCCGACGTTGCGCAGAGCCACGACGGACGGCTCGTTCAGCACGATGCCCTTGCCCTTCTGATAGATCAGGGTGTTGGCGGTGCCCAGGTCGATGGCGATGTCGTTCGAGATGACGCCGAAGAGGGAAGAGAACATCGAAAACCCTGACTGAGGGGTAGAAGGGGCGAGACGTCAAAAACCACGGAGAAGACCGCGGGTGCGGAGCCCTTTCCGCCGAATGACCGGAGGAGCAGGCGAGAAAAAGGCTCCTACTGCAAATCAGGAAGAGGACAACATGATTCCCCGCGTACGCGGATCATCGTCCCTTCCCGCCTTGCGCCTTCTTGTGGCGACGGGAGCGCCGCCGCCGGGCCGCGCCGTCGTCCAACCACCGGAAGAGTGAGGGAGACGCCGCCCGTTTGCACCGCGAAAGCGTTGATTTCAAGGTCTATTCGCCAAGCCTTCTCACCTGTTTCAAACTCGTGTGCGAGCCGGCAGGGGGAACGCATAAAAGTGTCTATTTCTAGCCGAGCGCGGCCATGACGACTCCGAGCGCCGTGACGACCCCGGCGGCCATCTGAAACAGGCTCAACCGCTCGGCGAAAAGGCGACGTCCGGCCAGGGCCGCCATCGGCATCTCGACGACGCCCACCGCCCTCACCGGCCCCACCGGCGACAGCGCCATGGCCGTGAACCACAGGCCCGAGGCGGCCGCGCCGCAGAAGCCCGCGCCCAGCGACTTGCGCCAGGCCGCCAGCACGGCGACCACGGCGTCGGGATTGCGCACCAGCAGGATCGAGGTCAGCACCACCGACTGGATGGCCTGGACGACCATCACCGTCACGAAGGCCGAATAGGCCAGGTGGGAAGGATCGAAGGTCAGCGAGGCCTGGCGGAAGCAGTTGGCGCTCAGCGCGAACATCGCGCCCGAGCCCAGGCCCGCCAGCACCGCGCCGTGCTTGAGAACGACCGCCCCGCGCGGCCAGGACAGGGCGGCCAGCCCCGCGGTGGCCACCAGCCCCCCGCCCCACTGCATGGCGGTGATCCGATCACCGAACAGCAGCGCGCCCCAGACCAGCGCGAACGGCAGGCCGCTCTGCTGCATGGCGGTGCCCAGCGCGAACGACGAGCGCTGCATGGCCACCAGCAGCGCCGCGGTCGCCGCCATCTGCAGGCCCGCGCCCGCGAAGGCGGCCAGCCAGAAGCGCATCGTCAGGTGCGCCTGCGGGTCCTTGGTGACCAGGAAGGCGATCCCGGCGAAGACGATCGCGAACGGCAGGCCGAAAAGGAACCGCACGAGGGTCGCGCCCCAAGGGCCCGCCCCGCCCATCACCGAGCGCTGCGCCGCGTTGCGGGCGACCTGCAGGGCCGCGGCGGCGATGGTGATGGGGATCCAGATCATGCCGCTCTCTTGGCCGCCACCAGCACGCCCGAGGCCCAGTCCATGCCGACGATCGCGAAGCGCGGATCGCCCGCCAGGCGCAGCACCAGGTCGTCGACCCGGGCCTGGTGGCCCTCGGGCCAGTTCGGCTGGGGCGACATGTCGTCGACCACGTAGACGCCGCCCACCTGCAGCAGGCGCAGGGCGTCTTCCAGACCCTCGTACTTGCCTGGCATGGCGTCGGCGAAGATCAGGTCGAAGCCGCCGTCGCTCTGGCCGGCCAGATAGGCCGCGCCGTCCTCGGTGATGAAGTCGACGCGCGGATCCTCGCCCAGCACTTCACGGGCAACGGCCTGGACCTTGGGGTCGTTGTCGACGGTGGCCAGGCGCGCGTCCTCGTCCATGCCGTCCAGCAGCCAGGCGGTGGCCGAGCCGGTGCCCGTGCCCATCTCCAGCAGCGCCTTGCGGCCGACGGCGAGCGTGCGGAGCATTTCGCCGATGCGCGCTTCGGACGACATGTCGAAGCCGGCCTCGATGGTGCGCCTGGCGATCTCGTGCCAGCGGGGCGGCGAAGCAACGCTGTTTTCCAAGGTCGAACCCATCGATTGGCTCCTTATGCCGCCCTTACGCCGGCGGCGGGTTTACGAATGGCGCCCTGACGCGGGGCGGCGTCAGAACAGCGGGGTTGGCGCACATAAGCTGCGTTTCCTAACAAGGCGTTCACCATGTCTCTCCATCCGCTCCGTCAAGCCGCTCAGTTTCTGCTGGGCGTCCCGACCGACGGGATCGATCCGACGCTCGACCGTATGCTGGAACTGGCCCAGGCCACGCCGCTGTGCTTCGTGGCGGTGACCGGACCAGACGCCGCCGAGGCCATGGGACAGCTGTGGCGGCGCGGCTACCAGCGGGTGGAAATCGCCCGCCGGGCCACCTGCGTGGCCGCCGACGAGCGCAGCGACGTACTGCTGGTCGTGGGTTGCCCCACGGCCGACGACATGCGCGCGACCGCGGCCTCGACGCTGGGCCTGTTGCGCCCGGGCGGAGTGATGGTGATCGACGTGGGCGCCCTGGTCGACGCCGAGCAGCGCATGGCCCTGTGCGAAGGCCTGTCGCAGCTGGGTCTGGACGTGCAGCCGCAGGCGCACCTCGCCGCCGAGATCCTGGCGACGCGCCGCTGGGGCTGGCGCAAGGCGGCCTGAAGCCGCCCTTCCCCACTTGTCCGCAACGCATCGCCCGGCTCGTCCGGGCGATGTCGTTTCAGGACCCGATCAGAAGCCGCTGGCGATGGCCGCCGGCGCGCTCTTTTCCTTGCGGGCGAAAAGGTTGTTGAGGGCGTTGACGTAGGCCTTGGCCGAAGCGGTCAGGGTGTCGGTGTCGGCGGCCGCGCCGGTGGCGATGCGGCCGTCCTCTTCCAGACGCACCGAGACCTGGGCCTGGGCGTCGGTGCCTTCGGTGACCGCGTGCACCTGGAACAGGCGCAGGGCGGCGCTGTGCGGCACGATCTTGTGGATGGCGTTGAACACCGCGTCGACCGGACCATCGCCCGAGGCCTCGGCGCTCTTGGCCTGGCCGTCGACGTCCAGGGTCAACTCGGCCGACTGGCCGTCAGTGCCGGCCACCACGCGCAGGTGCGAGACGCGGATCTTTTCCGAGCCGCGCGCCAGGGCGTCGTCGACCAGGGCGATGATGTCGTCGTCGTAGACGTGCTTCTTGCGGTCGGCCAGGTCCTTGAAGCGGCCGAAGGCCTCCTTCAGGGCGTTCTGGCCCAGCTCGTAGCCCAGGTCCTTCAGCTTGGCGCGGAAGGCGTGGCTGCCCGAGTGCTTGCCCATGACCAGGCTGGACGGCGCCTGGCCGACCGATTCCGGGGTCATGATCTCGTAGGTCTCGCGGTTCTTGAGCATGCCGTCCTGGTGGATGCCGCTCTCGTGCGCGAAGGCGTTCTTGCCGACGATGGCCTTGTTGTACTGCACCGGGAAGCCGGTGATGGCCGATACGTAGCGGCTGGCGCGGGTGATGTGGGTGGTGTCGATGCCGGTCTGGAAGGGCAGCTTGTCGCCGCGCACCTTCAGGGCCATCACCACTTCTTCCAGCGCAGCGTTGCCGGCGCGCTCGCCCAGGCCGTTGATGGCGCACTCGATCTGGCGCGCCCCGCCCTGCACGCCGGCCAGGCTGTTGGCCACGGCCAGGCCCAGGTCGTTGTGGCAGTGGGTCGAGAAGATCACCTTGTCGGCGCCCTCGACGTTGTTGACCATCCAGTTGAACAGGTCGGCGTATTCCGACGGGTAGGTGTAGCCCACCGTGTCGGGCAGGTTGATCGTGGTGGCGCCCGCCTTGATGGCGGTCTCGATGGCGCGGCGCAGGAACTGGCGGTCGCTGCGGGTGGCGTCCTCGGCCGACCACTCGACGTCGTCGCGCAGGTTGCGGGCGTGGGTCACCGAACGGGCGATCACGTCGATGACGGCGTCCGGCTCCATCTGCAGCTTGTGCTTCATGTGCAGGTCGGAGGTGGCGATCACCACGTGGATGCGGCCGCGCTGGGTGGGCTTCAGGGCCTCGGCGCAGCGGTCGATATCCACCTGGTGGGCGCGGCACAGGCCGGCGATCGTGCTGTTCTTGACGATCTTGGCGATTTCGTTGACCGACTGGAAGTCGCCGTTCGAGGCGATCGGGAAGCCGGCCTCGATGATGTCGACCCCCATCTCCTCGAGGATCTTGGCCAGCTCCAGCTTCTCTTCCAGCGACATCGAGGCGCCGGGCGACTGCTCGCCGTCGCGCATGGTGGTGTCGAAGATGACGACGTTGTCGCGGCCCGACCCGATTTTGGAGTCAACGGCGACGGGCGAGATGGGGGCGGTCATGGGGGTGTCTTTCGCGAGGTCCGGAGGGCTGAAGGGCGGTTGTCCCCTGAGCGACCGGCCGCGACGATACGTACGCGCGGCTAGACGGACGCCCAGGGGCGGCTAAGCCCCAGCGCAAGGAGAAGAAGGTTGTCGCGTTCGCGGCACATGCGGTTGTATTACCCAACCACGCCAAATCCAGCAAGCCGTTTGCTCACAATGCAGTCAATTCGCCGCGACGGAGGCAATAAATGCCTCAAACCGGATTATTGGTCGGCTTGTTCTTCCTTGGCCTTCAGCCAATTGCGGGCGACCCAACCCGCACCGATCCAGATCGCGGCCGCAACGACCAGCAGGATCAAGTGCTGCACGCCGCCGCCCCGCATCGCCTGGACGATCGTGTTGCCGGCGAAGGCGGTCAGGGCGATCTTCGGAATGATGCCGATGGCCGTGCCGGCGACGAAGTCGCGCACCTTCATGGGCGTGACGCCCGCGGCCATGTTGACGACGATGAACGGCGCCGACGGCACCAGGCGCACGATCAGGCTGGCCATGAAGCCGTTCTTGCCGATCAGCTTCATGAACTTGTGCACGCCGTCGCTGGGCAGGCTGGCCAGCATCTTGCCGCCGAACGCCCGGCCGACCCAGAAGCCGACCATCGACGAGACCAGGGTGCCGATCCAGCTGTAGGCGAAGCCGCTCCACGGCCCGAAGGCCACCACCGCGGCGGCGATCAGCACGAACTGCGGAACGCCCACGAAGGCCAGGGCCGCGAAGGCGCCCACCGCCACCGGCAGGGCCCAGGGGCCATGCGCCGCGCTCAGCCAGTGCTCGACCGTGGTCTCGCCGTCGAGGCCCAGGAGCTGGGCGCCGAACAGGAAGACGATCCCCACCCCGCCGAACAGCACGAAGGAGACGGCCACCGCGCGCCAGGCGCGGGCGTCCATGTTGGTGAAGAAATCGATGAGACGGCGGATGATCACGGCCCCTGCCTCGCGCATGGCTATCGCCGGGTCAAGCGCCCCGATGGCGTCAAAAGCGTGGCCGCTGCGCATTCGCGGCCAAACTTCGCCGTTCAGGCGGGCGCCTGAGCCGGGATTCCCGCTTCGCGACATTTACGTTGCGATAACGTCGTAGAGCGACGCTACTTATCCACAGGCCTACAGGGGGACGCGGGCGCTTGGTGAGGAAACGTACGTGAAGACCTTGGCCGTCATCTCGCGCAAGGGGGGCGCGGGCAAAACCACTCTATCCGTCAATCTGGCGATCGCCGCCCATCTGGCCGGCTGCCGCACGATCCTGGCGGACATCGATCCGCAGCGTTCGGCGTCGGACGTGCTGCGCGGCCGCGAGAGCGAAGGCCCCGCCCTGCTGGAAAGCAGCGCCGGCAAGCTGTTCCAGGCCCGCTACCACGCCGAGCACGAGCGGGTGGACCTGATGTTGATCGACACGCCCGCCTCGCCCGAGGCCGACGTGGTCACCGCCATCAACACCGCCGACCTGTGCCTGCTGGTCTGCCGGCCCACCTTCCTCGACATCGCCGCCGTCGCCCGTTCGGCCGAGGCCGTGCGGCGCCTGGGCAAGAACGGCCTGATCGTCATCAACCAGGCGCCGGCCAAGCGCGGCGGCCAGGAGCCGGCCAGCGTGGTCAAGGCCGCCGAGGCGCTGCGGTTCTGCGGCCTGCCGCTGGCCAGCGTGGGCCTGCGCTCGCGCGCGGCCTTCCAGCAGTCGATCGCCCACGGCCGCTCGGTGCTGGAATGGGAGCCCGCCGGCGCCGCCGCCCAGGAGATCGGACGCCTGTGGACCCAGGTCGCCGGCCAGCTGGCCCTGCCGGTCGCCGTCCCGGCCGCCCGCGCCAGCTGAACCTTGCCCGGCCCGCCCGGCGGCGGGCATGGTCGCGGCTCCTAAAGTTTCGGAGTCGCGCATGAACCTTCTCGGCATTTCCGGCAGCCTGCGGGCCGGCTCGTTCAACACCGCCCTCCTGCGCGCCGCGCAGGCGCTGGCGCCCGAGGGCGTGTCGATCACCCTGTTCTCGCTGCGCGACCTGCCCTTCTTCGACCAGGACCTCGAGGCCGAGGGCGACCCCGCCGCCGTCGTCGCCTGGAAGGAGGCGGTGCACGCCGCCGACGGCCTGCTGATCGCCTGCCCCGAGTACAACGGCGGGATCACCGGCGTGCTGAAGAACGCCGTCGACTGGGCCTCGCGCGGCAAGCCCGCGCCGCTGGCGGGCAAGCTGTGCTGCCTGGTCGGCGCCTCGCCCGGCATGACCGGAACGGTGCGCGCCCAGGACGCCCTTCGCCTGTCCCTGCGCCGCGCCGGCGCCCGCACCGAACCCCAGGGCGACGTCCTGGTCGGCCAGGCCCACACCAAGATCGAGGACGGCGTCCTGACCGACGAGCGCACGATCGAAGCCCTGCGCCGGCACCTGAAGGCGTTCGCCGAGGCGGTGCGGGCGTAGGCCAAATCCTCCCCCCTG
>NZ_JAAKGT010000012.1 GCF_011043625.1 Caulobacter sp. 602-2 | reverse complement strand
GCGGCCCCCCAAAGGGGGAGGTTCCTGAAGGCCTCAGGGCGTCACTTCACCTTCTGGATCAGCGCCATCGCCCCGTGCGGCGCGTTCACCTTGCCCTCGTGGATGATGAAGGCGAAGACGTCGCGCTGCCTGGCGGACGGGACGGCGGCCTTGTCGATGCGCGGCAGGTCGGCCGGAGCGCCGCCGGCCGCCCAGGTCTTCAGCCGGTCAGCCCACTGGTCGAGCTCGGGCTCGGGATAGGCCGTGGCCACCTCATCCGAGCCCGTCTGCAGGCGGGCGTAGACGAAATCGGCCGCCTCGTCGGCGAACTCCGGATAGTCGAAGTGCTTGGCGTAGACGCCGGCCACGCCGTGTTCCCGCAGCAGCGCCGGGAAGGCCGGAGTCATGAAGGTGTCGTTGCGCACCTCGACGGCGTGGCGCAGGCGCACGCCGTCCTTCTCCTTGGGCAGCAAGCCTAAGAAGGCGCCGAAATCGGCCTCGTCGAACTTCTTGGTCGGCATGAACTGCCAGAGGATGGGGCCCAGCTTGTCGCCCAGCTCGGTCAGGCCCTGGTCGAGGAACTTGCCCACCGACTCAGCCCCTTCGGCCAGCACCTTG
Source organism: Caulobacter sp. 602-2 (assembly GCF_011043625.1). Lineage (GTDB taxonomy): Bacteria > Pseudomonadota > Alphaproteobacteria > Caulobacterales > Caulobacteraceae > Caulobacter. The sequence continues at coordinate 145,515 of NZ_JAAKGT010000012.1, read as the reverse complement.
CGGTTGGTGGTGAAGCGCGAGGCCTTCACCGCGAACACGAAGTCGTCCGGCGTCTCGTCGCGCCACTTCTTCCAGCTGTCGGGCTTGAAGCTGGAATAGTAGGTGCCGTTGATCTCGATCGCCGTCAGCTGGCGGCTGGCGTAGGCCAGCTCTTCCTTCTGCTTGAGGTCGGACGGGTAGAAGTGGCCGCGCCAGGGCTCGAAGGTCCAGCCGCCGATGCCGATACGAATCTGTCCCGTCATGGCGTCGCGGCCTTTCGCTTGTTGTAGGCGTCGATTTCGGACTGGTCGTGGGAACAGCGGCCCTGGTCGTGGATATAGGCCCCACCGCCGTCCAGGCAGACGTCGACATCGAGCCAGCGGTCGACCTTGGGCCAGGCCAGGGCGCCGGCCGCGCCGATCACGCATATCCCTCCCAACAGCCAGGCTCGCCGCACGCGCGTTCCCTTCTTGTTCCGAAAGCGAAACCTAGGCGAGGCTCGCTCGCCCGTCGAGGGGAGTTTCCGTGCAGCAGGCAAAACAAAACCCGCGCCGGTCGCCCGGCGCGGGTTTCGTCTGTTTTCGGGTGCGTGGAACGCGGAGGCGCGAAGATCCGCGCCTCGACGGCGCTCTTAACGCGAAGCCTTCTTCGGCATCGGCAGCAGGCCTTCGCGCTGAGCGCGCTTGCGGGCCAGCTTGCGGGCGCGACGGACGGCTTCGGCCTTTTGACGTGCGCGCTTTTCCGAGGGCTTTTCGTAGTGGACGTGGCGCTTCATCTCGCGGAACGAGCCTTCGCGCTGCATCTTCTTCTTGAGGGCCTTCAGGGCTTGATCGACGTTGTTGTCGCGGACGAAAATCTGGACCAGGGGTGACTCTCCATTCGACGGCCCGACCAATTTCCCAAGTCCCTCTTGAGGGGCCGGGCGGGCGAATAAAAACCTTACGCCCTGGAAGGGGTGCTTCCGGGCGACGAGGGGCGGCAGATAGCAGAGCGAAGGCCGCGTGTCCATGCGCGACGAGCGCTAAACACCGGTGTAGACTCGGATTCATGAGCCAGACCGCCGCCGAAGCAACGCAGGATTGGGCCGACAAGGCCGAACAACGGGTTTTGGACGAGGCTCTGCGCCTGTCGCCGCGCCTGGGCTGGAACACCGGCCTGGTCCGCGCGGCGGCCGCCGCGGCCCAGCTGTCGCCGGGGGAAACCGACCTTCTGCTGCCGCAAGGCCCGCGCGATCTGGCCGCCATCCTGGCCCGCCGTCACGACGCCAAGGCCATGGAAACCCTCTCCAAGCTCGATCCGGCCGCGCTGAAGATCCGCCAAAAGATCCGCGAGGGCGTCGTCGCCCGCATCGACGCGGCCGCCCACGACAGCGAGGCCGTGCGACGCTGGGCCGCGTTCCTGGCGTTCCCGACCAATCTGCCGCTGGCGCTGTCGCTGCTGTGGGAAAGCGCCGACCAGCTCTGGCGCTGGGCCGGCGACACCGCAACCGACGAGAACCACTATTCCAAGCGCGCGATCCTGTCGGGGATCCTGGTCTCGACCCTGGCGGTCGACCTGGCCTCGGGCCGCGAGTCCGCCCTCAAGCACCTGGACGCCCGCATCGAGGGCGTGATGGCCTTCGAGAAGTGGAAGGCCGGCGTGAAGGCCCCGAACCTGGCGGCCGAGTTCCTCGCCGCGCTGGCGAAGATGCGGTACGCGCGCAGCTGACCCCCTCCGGCCCTCCGGGCCACCTCCCCCAGAGGGGGAGGATCTAAGATGCTCCCCCTCTGGGGGAGGTGTCGGCGAAGCCGACTGAGGGGGCTCTCCTACCCCAGCGCCCGCTCGGCCGCGGCCAGGGCGTGCAGGGTCGTGGTGTCGAACACGGGAACCGGGCTGTCGCCCTCCCCGACCAGCAGCATGATCTCGGTGCAGCCCAGGATGACCCCCTCGGCGCCGGCCTCGACCAGGCGGGCGATCACCTCGCGGTAGGCCTGGCGGGAGGGCTCGCGCACGACGCCCGCCACCAGCTCCTCGTAGATCACGCAATGAACCAGGGCGCGGTCCGCCTCGCCGGGGACGACCACCTCCAGCCCGAACCGCTCCTCCAGCCGCCCGCGATAGAAGGCGTGCTCCATGGTGAAGGCCGTGCCGAGCAAGCCGACCTTGCGCAGGCCGGCCGCCCTGATCGCCTCGCCCGTGGGATCGGCGATGTGCAGCAGCGGCAGGTCGACGGCGGCCTGAAGCTCGCCGGCCAGGCGGTGCATGGTGTTGGTGCACAGGACGAGGAAATCGGCCCCGGCCCGCTCCAGCGCCTTGCCGGCGTCGGCCAGGCGGTCGGCCAGTTCGTCCCAGCGGCCCGCGTGCTGCAGGGCCTCGATCTGCGAAAAATCGAACGACCACATCAGGCACTGGGCCGAAGCGGTGGGGCCGCGCCGGGCGCGCACCGCCTCGTTGATCAGCCGATAGTACTGCGCCGAGCTTTCCCAGCTCATGCCGCCAATCAGGCCGATGGTCAGGGTCATGGGGTCTCGCTGGGGGTTGGGCGCTCAGCGCGCCACACACAAACGATCGTCATCCCGGCCGGAGGCCCGCCTCGCGGGCCGCAGAGCCGGGACCCAGGGGGAATCGCAATGCGGCGGCCCCTGGGTCCCGGCTCTCCGCTTCGCTACGGCCGGGATGACGAGCGTAGGAAACTTCAACACTAGGGCCTTTCGGGCCCGGGGCAATCACCAGTCCGCCCCCCTCAGCCCTCCAGCGGCCGCAGGCGGTTGACGTGGCCCATCTTGCGTCCGGCGCGGGCCTCGCCCTTGCCGTAGAGGTGGATGCGGGTCTCGGGCTCGGCGGCCAGCTTCTTCCAGGCGTCGACCTCGGGGCCGAGCAGGTTGGTCATCTCGACGCGGGCCAGGGCCGCGGTCGGCCCCAGCGGCCAGCCGGCGACCGCGCGGATGTGCTGCTCGAACTGGTCGACCTCGCAGCCGTCCTGGGTCCAGTGGCCGGTGTTGTGGACCCGGGGGGCGAACTCGTTGACCAGCAGCTTGCCGCCGGCCAGTTCGAACAGCTCCACCCCGATCACGCCCACATAATCCAGCGCTGTGAGGATCTTGGCGGCGATGGCCTCGGCCTGGTCGCGCTCGGACGGCGTGGCCTTGGCCGGCGCGATCGTGCGGCGCAGGACGCCGCCCTCGTGGTGGTTGTCCGACAGCGGGTAGCAGACGATCTCGCCGTTGCGGCCGCGCGCAGCGATCACCGACAGTTCGCGGCCGAAGTCGGCCGGGGCCTCGAGGATGGCCGGCTGACGGCCGATCTTCTCGAAGGCGGCGATGGCGTCGCCCGCGCGCTGGATCCAGGCCTGGCCCTTGCCGTCATAGCCCTCGCGGCGGGTCTTCAGGAGGCTGGGGGCGCCGATCCTGGCCACGGCGGCCAGCAGGCTCTCTTCGTCGTCGACCGGGGCGAAGGCCACGGTGGGCACGCCGATCTCGGCCAGAAAGGTCTTTTCGGCCACGCGATCCTGGGCGGCGGCCAGGGCGCGGGCGCCGGGGGCGACCTCGCAGCCCAGGGCCGTCAGCTCGGCCACGGTCTCGGCCGGCACGTTCTCGAACTCGTAGGTGACGACGTGGCAGGCCTCGGCCAGGCGCTTGAGCGCCCAGCGGTCGTCATAGGCGCCGACGATCTGGCGGGCGGCGACGCGGCCGGCCGGGCTGTTTTCCTCGGGATCGAGGATGACCACGTCGAAGCCCAGGCGCGAGGCGGCTTGGGCCAGCATCCGGCCCAGTTGCCCGCCGCCGAGGATCCCGAGGGTGGAGCCGGGGGGCAGAGGAAGAGCCGGAGAGGCGGTCATGGTCTTAGTCCTCGACGCTTTGCGCGACGCTGTCGGTCTGGGCCGCGCGCTGGGCGTCCAGGCGCTCGGCGAGCGCGGGATCGGCCAGCGACAGGATCTGGGCGGCCAGAAGGCCGGCGTTCCTGGCGCCCGCCTCGCCGATGGCCAGGGTGGCCACCGGGATGCCGCCCGGCATCTGCACGATCGACAGCAGGGAATCGAGGCCGCTGAGGGCCTTGGACTGCACCGGCACGCCCAGCACCGGCAGCGGGGTCATCGCTGCAACCATGCCCGGCAGGTGCGCCGCGCCGCCGGCCCCGGCGATGATCACCTGGTAGCCGGCCGCCTTGGCGCCGGTGGCGAATTCGACCAGGCGCTGGGGGGTGCGGTGGGCCGAGACGACCTTGGCCTCGTAGGCGACGCCCAGTTCGTCGAGGGCGTCGGCCGCCTTCTTCATCGTCGGCCAGTCTGAGCGGCTGCCCATGACGATGGCGACAGGCGGCGCGGACGTGGTCATCGGCGTCTTCCTCGAACAACGAAGGGGGCGACGAAAAGCGCCGCAGCGGCCCCTTGAATCGCGCGCCTTATAGCGGGTCGCCCTTCCAGACCAAAGCCCGTTCTCGGACGTTTTCGACCGCTGTTCCGCAGGTTGCGCGCGCCCTCCCCGCCCCGGCGCCCCTGCTTCTCCACCTGCGGCTTATTGGCGCCCGGCTACCACCGGCATTGTCATGGTTAATGAGAAAACGCAGATTTCCTTTCAGCTTGACCAGAAGTGATTCGCCGCCCCTCCGATGAAGATCTCAGGCGCCCGCACCGAAACCTTCTCCGCGATCCGCCGCCGGGCGCTCGCCGACGCCGCCGGCGTGTCGGCCGCGCCGCGTGGAACCGTGCCTGTCGACAAGGCCGGGTTCCTGGGCCTGGAGCCCGCCGACCTGACGCCCAAGGTGCAGGCCGCCCTGCAGACCCTGATGTCGGAGGTCGACGACCTGCGCACCGAGGTCTCGCGCCTGAAGTATCGCCTGAACGAGGCCGAGACCCTGGCCGACATGGACGTGCTGGCCCCGGTGCTGAACCGCCGCGCCTTCCTGCGCGAGGTTCGCCGCGTGTCGGCCTTCGCCCAGCGCTATGGATCGCCGGCCAGCCTCGTTTTCTTCGACCTCGACAACTTCAAGGCCGTCAACGACCGCTTCGGCCACGCCGCCGGCGACAGCGCGCTCAAGGCCGTGGCCGAACGCCTGCTGGCCAATGTACGCGAGAGCGACATCGTCGGCCGCATGGGCGGCGACGAGTTCGCCGTCCTGCTGGCCCAGGCCGACAAGGCCACCGCCGAGATGAAGGGCGAAAGCCTGGCCGGCGCCATCCGCGGCGTTCCGGTGCAGTTCGGCGAATGGAGCGCGCCCCTGCACGTCTCGTTCGGCGTGCGCGAGATCGAGACCGGCGCCGAGCCGGAGACCTCGCTGGCCGAGGCCGGCGCGGCGATGCTCGTCAAGAAGCGCGCGCGCCTGGCCGCCGGCTGAAAGCTCAGGCTGCAGCCCTCCACCGCCCAATCCCCGCGAAGGCGGGGACTCAAGCTGACTTTCATAGCCTGGCGCGGCCTTGGATCATTCGCGACCTCGGCCTGGATCCCCGCCTTCGCGGGGATGCTCGGTGATAGAGCCGACCATGCTGATGCAAATCGATCACCCCACAGGCGCCGACTGCCCGCGACAATCGGTCTCGCCCTCGCGCGCCACGAGAAACTTCAGCATTAACCGTTGTTAAACGGCGCCCGGGCTCTTGTGGCAGGCGAGCGGAGACGTCCGCACCAGCCTTCCAGACCCCGGGGATTTCCTGATGACCGACCAAGCCGAACCGGCCCTCGAGCTGATCTCGTTCTGCATCGGCGAGCAGGAGTTCTGCATCGACGTGAAGACCGTCCGTGAAATCCGCGGCTGGACCCCGGCGACGCCGATCCCGCATGCCCCGGGCTTCCTCAAGGGCGTCATCAACCTGCGCGGCGCGATCATGCCGGTCATCGACCTGCGCAACCGCCTGGGCCTGGGCGTCACCATCCCGGAAACCCGCCACGTCATCGTCGTCGTCGAGTGCCACGACCGCCTGGCCGGCATCCTGGTCGACGCCGTCTCCGAGACCTTCACCATCACCCGCGACCACCTGCAGCCGGCCCCGGACATGGGCGCCGACGAGCTGCGCTTCGTGCAGGCCATCCTGTCGGTAGACACCCGCCTGATCACCTATCTGCGCATGGACGACGTGTTCCCGCCGCAGGTCAGCCAGGCGGCCTGATCTCCTTCTCCCCTTGCGGGAGAAGGTGTCGGCGCAAGCCGACGGATGAGGGGTTCCCCGGATACCAAAAACGCCGCGACGGCCGATCGGCTGTCGCGGCGTTTTGCGTTTGAGAAACCCCTCACCCGACCCCGCTCCGCGGAGCCACCCTCTCCCGCAAGGGGAGAGGGATCAGGTGATCGCCGCCTGGGCCTTCAGCTTGCCCACCATGTCCGACGACAGATAGCCGTCGGCCGGCAGCTGGCGGCTCTGTTGCCAGGCGCGCAGGGCCTTGCGGGTGCCCGCGCCGATAACGCCGTCGGCCGGGCCGGGGTCGAAGCCCAGGCGGGCCAGAGCGATCTGGGCGGCCATGCGGTCGGCCAGCGACAGCGGCTGCTCCACCGGCCAGGACGCGACCAGCGGCCCGCCGCCGCCGAAGCGGTCGGCCAGCAGGCCGATGCCCAGGGCGTAGGAGGTGGAGTTGTTGTACTTGCGGATGGCGAAGTGGTTGGGCAGGGCCAGGAAGGCGGGGCCTGCCGCACCGGCGGGCAGGATCAGGCCGGCCGGAGACGCCGCGTCCGCGGCCGTCCAGGGCAGGCCGTCGGCCCGCTTCACGCCCTTGGCTTCCCACCACGAGGGAACCTCGCGCGGGCCCTCGGCCAGGCTGTAGTCGAAGCCGGCCGGCAGGATCACTTCCTTGGCCCAGCCCACGCCCGGCTTCCAGCCGCCCTTGGCCAGCAGGTTGGCGGCCGAGGCCAGGCTGTCGGCGTCGCTGCGCCAGATGTCGCGGCGGCCGTCGCCGTCGAAGTCGACGGCGGTCGACAGGTAGTTGGACGGCAGGAACTGGGTCTGGCCCATGGCCCCGGCCCACGAGCCCTTCAGCTGGTCGCGGGTGTCCTCGCCCGAGGCGATGATCTTCAGGGCCGCGATCAGCTCGCCCTCAGCCCAGGCGCGACGGCGGCCGTCGGCGGCCAGGCTGGCCATCGAGCGCACAACGTCGAAATCGCCCTGGATCTTGCCGAAGGCCGATTCCATCGCCCAGACGGCCAGCAGGATGTCGCGCGGCACGCCGTAGCGCTGCTCGACCGCCGGCAGGAAGGCCAGCTGGTCGCGCTTGCCGCGGCCCACGGCCACGCGGTCGTCGCTGATCACGCCCTTGATGTAGTCGCCGACCGGCTTGGAGAACTCGGGCTGGCGGCCGTCCAGCGAGATAACGCGCGGATTGGGCGTCAGGCCGTTCAGCTCGCGATCGACCACCGCCTGGGGCACGCCGGCGGCCACGGCCTTGGGCTTGAACTGCTCCAGCCAGGCGTTGAAGGCGGCGACCTGGCCGCCGGTCTCCGCCGCGGTGACCGCCGAGGGCGGTGTCGGGGCGGCGGGCGTCGAGACGGCCGGGGGCGGCGCGACCGGGGTCGACGGCGCCAGCGGGGCGTTGACGGTCGTGTCGGCGCAACCGGCCAGCAGCAGAACGAGGAATACGCGTCTATCCATTGAGGCAGGCTACCGGGGTTCGTGCGAAAGCTTCAATCACAAGGACGCCAGGACAAAGTGAGTTCCCGGTTCGCATCGCCACCGCCAAGGCTTTGCTTTAAGAGGCTTTCGCCATCCGAAGTCGGCGCGAGGGGTTCGACGTGCAACTGCTGAAAGGCCGGATCAACCGCGCCAGCTACTGGGCCATCGTCGGGGCGGCCCTGGCCGCCATACTGGTCTCGGCCCTGGTGTTCCGCCGCCCGCTGCCGGCCGCCCTGGTGGTGATGCTGGTCGCGGCGATCCCGCGCCTGCACGACCTTGGCCGCACCGGCTGGTGGGCCGGCGGGGTGTTCATCGCCCTGATGGCCCTGTTCTTCGGCGGCGGCTTCGTCATTCCGCCCCAGGCCTACCAGAACACCCTGGGCGTGGCCGTTCTGGTGCTGCCGGTGCTGCTGTCGGCCCTGGGCGGCCTGGCTGGCCAAGCGGCCGACAACCGCTTCGGACCGCCGCCGCCGCGCGGCGTGAAGCTGAAGCCGGCCCTTCCGACGGAGGCTTGAGGGCCACAGGTCGCGACCCCTGCGCGCAGCGGGGCCTTGGCCGATTGACTCATCGCCCCGTCTTGCCTATACGCACGCCCTCCGAAACATCCGGATGTTCCGGCGAGCTTGATGGCGCGCCCGAACCTCTCCGCTGACAACAGAGACGGTCATGAAGGTTCGCAGCTCGCTGAAGTCGCTGAAGGGTCGCCACCGCGACTGCAAGATGGTGCGTCGCAAGGGCGTCATCTACATCATCAACAAGACCGACCCGCGCTTCAAGGCCAAGCAAGGCTGATGACGCGCGCCCGGGGCCTCGCTCCGGGACGTCCGCGACGTTGAAGCAGCGGCCCCGCCGGCCGCGCTCCACGCGAAGGTTCTTCGAAAGAACCGGTCGTTCTCGGCCGGTTCTTTTCGCATGTCTGGACCATCGGTTTTGAAGGCCTCCGCGCGTCCGGCGCTCGGAATCGGCTTTCCCTCGGGGCGCGTCCGAACTAGTTTCCGCGCCTCCGGTTTTCAGCCCCTTTTCGCGAGAGATCTCCATGGCCGACGACGCCATCCCGCACGCCGACGTTCTGAACTCCACCGCCCAGGGCCAGCTGAAGTCGATCATCGAGCGCGTCGAGCGCCTCGAGGTCGAGAAGGCCGAGATCATGGAGCAGATCAAGGAAGTCTACCTCGAAGCCAAGGGCAACGGCTTCGACGTCAAGGTGCTCAAGAAGGTGGTCCGCCTGCGCAAGACCGACCGCGCCAAGCGCCAGGAAGAGGACGCCATCCTCGACCTCTACCTCTCGGCCATCGGCGAGATCTGATTTTGAAAAGGCCCTCTCCCTGGAGAGGGCCTTTTTGCTAGGCTGACGCCATGCGCGCCAAGCCGCCCGATCGCAAAGCCCAGGATCCGCGGGCCCAGGCCAGGAAAGCGGCCCTCAGCGCCCTCAAGAAGGCCAGGCGGATGGCCGACAAGGGCGGGATCGAGCTCTCCGACTGGGAGGGCGAATTCCTGGGCTCGGTGGCCCAGCGCATCGAGACCTATGGCCGGGCCTTCGGCGACCCGGAAAAGGGCGGCGCCGGCCAGGCCCTGTCGGTCAACCAGACCATCAAGCTCAAAGAGATCACCGCCAAGGCCAAGGGCCAGCGTAAGCCGATGAAGCGCGGCAAGGGCTTCACCCGCAAGGGCCGGCCGGAGCCGGCGGCGGAAGAAGCCGAGGACGAGGGGTAGCCTTAAGCCCCTCCCTCTCTCAAAGAGAGAGGGACGCTCAGAACGCCCCGCCCTCGCGCAGGTTTATCCCGTACTCCAGATAGGCCTTCATCGCGGCCATCATGTGCATCCAGCCGCCGGCGTTGCCGTGCGAGGCTTTCAGGCCCTCGGCCGTGTGGGGCCAGCCGGACTCGCTGATCTTGACCATGGTGCTTCCGTCGTCGAGCGCCACAAAGGTCATCACCACCCGGGTGTCGGGGTCGCCGGCGATCGCCGAGCCCCATTCCAGCACGATGCGCTCGGGGGCGACGACCTCGCGCACCACCACCGGATAGCGCTCCTCGAACTCGGGGAACTGCCACAGCACGGTGGTTCCGGCGACCAGCGGGCCGCTGCCCGCGCGCAGGAAATAGCCGCTGAGCCTTGTTGGATCGACGACGGCGTCGAACACCTCGGCCGGGGGCTTGCGGATCTTCAGCTGCACCTCGAAGGCCAGCGGGGTCTGTCTGGGATCGGCGTCGCTGGACATGGCGGTCCTCCCTTGGCGAACGCCGGCATGTAAGGTTATAATTCTATAACATGTCAAGCGCCGCCCAAGACGACCTGTTGTTCAAGGCCCTGGCCGACTCGCGCCGGCGGCAGATGCTGGACCTGATGAAGGCCGCCCCGCGTACGACCGGGCAGCTGTGCGAGCACTTCGCCGGCGCCCTGGACCGCTGCACCGTCATGCAGCACCTGGGCGTGCTGGAGCGGGCCGGGCTGATCGTCGTGCGGCGCGAGGGCCGCGTACGCTGGAACCACCTGGACGCCGGCCCCTTCCAGGACATCCACGACCGCTGGATCGGTCCCTACGCCCTGGCCGCGACCGATCTCCTGAACCGGCTGAAGCACGACCTGGAAGGCGCCTGACGCCCAGATTGCCGAACGACGTTCGCCGGACTAGCCTCCGGCCGGAAACGGGGGAGGAACCGTCCCATGGTCACCCAACGCGGCGCGACGCGCCCGCTGCTGCTGGTCATCGCCGCCGCCACCCTGCTGGCCGGCACGCTCGACATCCTCGACGCCTTCACCTTCTGGGGCGTGACCAAGGCCGTGCCGCCAGAGCGGATCCTGCAGTCGATCGCCAGCGGCCTCCTGGGCAAGGCGGCCTTCCAGGGCGGGACCGGCGCGGCGGCCCTGGGCCTCTTGCTGCACTACTTCATCATGTCGGTGATGGCGGCGGTCTATGTGCTAGCGGCGCGGCGCCTGCTGGTGCTGGTTCGCCGCCCGCTGCTTATGGGCCTGGCCTATGGCGCGGCGACCTATGTGGTCATGAACTACGTGGTGCTGCCGCTCAGCGCGGTGGGCCCGGCCAGCGCCTTTGCCTGGCCGCGCTTCATTAACAACCTCGGCGCCCACCTGGTGCTGGTCGGCATCCCCCTCGCCCTGGTCGCCCGCTGGGGCCAAGGCCAAGCTGGACAAGGAACTCCCACCCCCACGGCCGATGCAATCTGACCGAGCATCTGTGCCGAAAGACACGAAAACAGTCTTTATTTCTTACTAAATACCGTTGTTCGCGGATTGCGATTAAGCTCGCGTTAAGATTGATGCGACAAACTGTCGCCAGCGTAAATCATTACAATCATTGAACTAAGTGAGCGGAGCGGCCGAAAGGCGGCGTCGGAGGGGTCGGTGCGTGGAGACCGGCCTGGCGACCCGTTCACGGGAACGAGGCGATGGCCAACACCTACGAATTCCTCCTGCGCAGGAAAGCCGACCTGGAAGTGCGCATGATCGAGGCCCAGCGCCGCGCGCAGGAGCCCTTCGAGGGCGAGCTGAAGGCGATCGGCGTGGCCCTGGGCGCCCTGGAGCGCGCCGGCCTGGCTGCACCCGGCGAACCGGCGACCTTCGCGGCTCCTGCCCGTCGCGGCCGCAAGCCGCGCGCCGCCCGCGACATGATCCTGATGGTGCTGGGCCGCGAAGGCGCGGTCATGACCGTGCCTGAGATCGTGCGTCAGCTGGAGCGACGCTGGAACCGCGCCCTGCCGCTGGCCGCCGTGCTGCTGGAACTGCAGGGGCTGGAAACCGACCATCGCGCCCGCCGCGACGGCGCGGGCTGGACGGCCCTGGACGAGGAAGAGGCGGCCTGAGCCGCCCCTACCCGAAAAGCCCGCCTACGAGGCTTCCTTGACGTCGACGTCGATGCCCTGCTCGCGAACCTTGCGATAGAGGGTCGAGCGGCCGATGCCCAGGCGCCGGGCGACCTCGCTCATGTGGCCGGCATAGACCTCGATGGCGTGCTGGATGAGGTCGCGCTCGATCTCCTCCAGGGTGCGCAGGTGACCATGGCCGTCGAGGATGCGCACCGGCGCCTCGCCAGCGACGCCGGTCTCGGCGTGGGCGGCGGCGGCCTGGATCATCACCGGCAGCGGCTCGATCGGCGAAGGCTCCAGCGGCGGCGCCACGACGCCCGAGATGGCCGGGAAGTCGTAGGGCTGCAGGTAGGGCGCATCGGCCAGCACGATGGCGCGATAGACCGCGTTCTCCAGCTGGCGCACGTTGCCGGGCCAGTCGAAGGCGCAGAGGATCTGCAGGGTCTCGGGCGAGGCGCCGACCACGCGCTTGCCTTCCTCGACGTTGAAGCGGCGCACGAAGGCCTCGACCAGGGCGGGGATGTCCTCGCGGCGTTCGCGCAAGGACGGCGCCTCCACCGGGAAGACGTTCAGGCGATAGTAGAGGTCTTCGCGGAACAGGCCCTGGGCGACCGCGGCCGACAGGTCGCGATTGGTGGCCGAGACGATGCGGACGTCGATCTTGACCGAGCGCTTGGAGCCGATCGGGTCGATCTCGCCCTCCTGCAGGGCGCGCAGCAGCTTGACCTGGACGTCGAGCGGCAACTCGCCGACCTCGTCGAGGAACAGGGTGCCGCCGTCGGCTTCCTTGAACTTGCCCGCGTGCTTGTCGGTGGCGCCGGTGAAGCTGCCCTTCTCGTGGCCGAACAGGATCGACTCGACGAGGTTCTCGGGGATGGCGCCGCAGTTGACGGCCACGAACGGCTTGCCGGCGCGATCGGACGAGCCGTGGACGGCGCGGGCGATCAGCTCCTTGCCGACGCCGCTCTCGCCGGTGATCAGCACGGGAATCGCGCTCTTGGCCGCGCGCTCGCCGATGCGCTTGACCATGGTCATGGCCGGCGAGGTTCCGATCAGGTCGGAGAAGGTGGTGCGGCCGGCCACGCGCTTGTTCAGGCGGTCGACCTCGCCCTTGAGGTCGCCCATCGACAGGGCGTTGCGGATCGACACGGTGATCCGCTCAGGCGAAGCCGGCTTGATGAAGAAGTCGGTGGCGCCGGCCTGCATGGCCTTCACCACGGTGTCGACGCCGCCGCTGGCGGTCAGCACGATCACCGGCTGGGCGTAGCCGCGCGCACGCATCTCCTTCAGCGCCTCCTGGCCCGGCAGGCCCGGCATGACGAGATCCAGCAGGATCACGTCGGCCGGCGCGCCGGCGGCCAGATGCGCCATGGCCGCGTCGCCGCTCTCGGCGTGGCAGACCGCGAAACCTTCGCGCTCCAGCACCGCCTGGATCAGTCGACGTTGGGTCGGATCGTCGTCGACGACGAGCACCGTCTTGGTCATTGAAGGCCATCCACCAGAACCGGCCGCGCCCACGTGGAGAGCGACTCTTGTTGGTTCAGAGTGATACAGCGCGGGGGTAAACACCGGCTTTCGGAGAGGTGTCGCAGACCTTAACAGTGAGCCTTAACAACGGTTTACGCTGTTGGCCGGATCTGGGCCGGGCAAGGCCTGGAACGCCCTCCCCTCCCCCGTTGCACGAGGGAGGAGATGGGCGCCTCATCCTTCCATGGTCGACGATGAAACCCTGCGCGCCCTGGCCACGGCCCTGCCCGAGGTGATCCAAGCCTCCAACGGCCAGCAGGTCGCCTACGAGGTGGCCGGCAAGGGACTGGCCTGGGGCTATCTGGCCCGGCCCGCGCCCAAGGCCAGGCGGGTGCTCGTGCCCGGCGTCATCGCCGTGCGCTGCCGGATCGAGACCAAGCAGATGCTGATCGAGGCCGCGCCCGAGCGCTTCTTCGACGACGACCACTATCGCGGCTATCCGGCGGTGCTGGTGCGGCTGGCGGCCATCGAGGCCGACGAGCTGGCGGGCCTGCTGCGCACCGCCTGGACGATCGTGGCGCCGAAAAGCCTGGTGAAGGCTCACCCCTGAAACGGATCGCCCCGGGCGTCGCGTGACGTCCGGGGCGATGGGTCTTGTCAGTAAGGCAGTTCCGGCGCCGTCTGGGCCGGCGGGGTTCCGGCGGGCGGCGGCGGGGTCGCCCCCGGGTCGGCGGTCGGGGTCTCGCCGCCGCCCAGGATGTCGCCGATCGGGTCCTCGACCGGCGCAGGGACCTCGGCGACGCCGCCGGGGATCGGGGTGGCCTTCAGGCGCGGCAGGGCCGAGCTCATGAACACCTTCCAGATCTCGGCCGGCGGGCCGCCGCCGCTGACGCGCTTCATGGCGGTGTTGTCGTCCTTGCCGGTCCACACCGCGGCGACGAAGCCGCCCGTGTAGCCGACGAACCAGGCGTCCTTGTAGTCGCTGGTGGTGCCGGTCTTGCCGGCGATGTCGTAGCCGGCGACCTTGGCGCGGCCGCCCGTGCCGCCGTTCACCACCTGGCGCATCATCTGGTTCATGTACTGCAGCGACGGCGAGCCGATCACCGACGGGCGCGGCTGCTTGTCGACGCTGTGGTCATAGAGAACCTTGCCCGAGGCGGTGCGGATGCGCTCGATGCCGTAGCCCTTGGCCAGGAAACCGCCGTTGGCGAACGGGGCGTAGGCCTGGGCCATTTCCAGAGGGCTGACCTCGACGGCGCCCAGCGCCATCGAGGGGTCCAGCTGGATCTTGCTGGTGATGCCGAGGCGACGGGCGGTGGCGGCCACGTTGCTGGTGCCCACCTCGTTGGCCAGGCGCGCGGCGACCGTGTTGATCGACTGGGCCAGGGCCGTCTGCAGGGTCATCGGACCGAGGAAGGTGTTGGTGTAGTTGCGCGGCTCCCAGTTGCCGATCTTCACCGGCTCGTCGACCACCATGACGCTGGGATTGCGGCCCTGGTCCATGGCGGTGAGGTAGACGAACGGCTTGAAGGCCGAGCCGGCCTGGCGGCGGGCGCTGGTGGCGCGGTCGAACTGGCTCTGGCCGTAGTCCTCGCCGCCGACATAGGCGCGGATGCGTCCCTCGCCGTCGATGGCCACCAGGGCGGCCTGCTGGACGCCCTGCTTCAGATGGCCCTCGACGCCCAGTTGCACGGCGCGTTCGGCCGCCACCTGGATCGGCAGATCAAGCGTGGTCTCGACCACCAGGTCTTCGGTCGGTTCACCGACCAGCGAGCGCACCTGGGCGTCGACATAGTCGGTGAAGTACTGGGCGCGCTGGTTGGCCAGGGTGGCCGACACCTGCACCGGGGTCTTGAAGGCCTCGTCGCGCTGCTCAGGCGTGATGGCCTTGAGGCGCACCATCTCGTCGAGCACGACGGTGGCGCGGCGGGCGGCGCGCTCGCTGGCGCTGACCGGCGAATAGCGGGCCGGCCCCTTCATCATGCCGGCCAGCAGGGCGGCCTCGCCGATGGTCAGGTCCTTGGCGGGCTTGTTGAAGTAGCGCTGCGAGGCGGCCTCGATGCCGTAGGCGCCGGCGCCGAAATAGACCCGGTTCATGTAGAGCGCCAGGATCTGCTTCTTGCTGAACTTCAGCTCCAGCCAGACGGCCAGGATCAGCTCCTGGGCCTTGCGCTTGTAGTTCTGGGCCGGGCTGAGGAACAGGTTGCGGGCCAGCTGCTGGGTGATGGTCGAGCCGCCGCGCTGGGGGCCGCCGTCATGGGTGATGTTCCAGATCAGCGAGCGGGCGATGCCCCAGGGGTTGAACCCGAAGTGGTGATAGAACTGGCGGTCCTCGATGGCGACGAAGGCGGCCGGCACGTATTCGGGCAGGGCGTCGATGTCGACCGGCGGCGCGTACTGGCTGCCGCGCACGGCCAGCAGGGCGCCCGAGCGATCCAGGTAGTTGATCGAGGGCTGGCGGGTGACGTCGTAGAGCTTGGAGGTGTCGGGCAGGTCGCGCGCGAACACCGCGAAGAAGGTGACCACGAAGATCAGCCCCCACACGCCCAGAACCGTCGTCCAGTACAGCAGCGCCTGGAGGGGCGTGCGTTGAGTCTTCGCCGGCTTGTTTCCGCCGAAGGCGCCGTTAGCCATCTGTAACCCTAGGTCTCGTTAGCCCCGCCCGCGTGGCGGTGTCATAGCTCACGACGACCAAACACGCGATAGAATTGACGACAGGTGAACGCGGTTTAACCAAGCGGGGGAGAACCTGGCTCCTCGCCTCAGGTGCGATCCGGATCGGTGCGCCAGACCCGCCAGCTTTCGAAGCCGGCGGCCAGGCCCGAGGCGATCACACCGGCCATCAGCACGTGGAAACCGATCGGCTGGGGCGCGACCGGCGCGGCCGCCAGGCCAAGCAGGCCGACCAGGGTCATCAGCCGCCCGGCCAGGCGGTTGGACTTGTCCCAGGCCAGCCGGCTGCGCAGCGCCCAGTAGGTGCGAACGCCGATGACGGGGTTGGGCTTCACCCGCCCCAGGAACGCCCCCATGCCCAGGAACAGCAGGGCCATGCCGCCCATCATCAGGCTGAGGAACATCGCCTGGCCGCCCTGCCGGGGCAGCAGGTCGAAGGCCGTCGAGGTCAGCATCACCGCCCCGAAGGCCGGCGCGGCCAGGCCGACGATCCGTCCCAGGCGATAGGTGAAGCGGTCGCCCCGCCGGTCCCTGACCTGGCGCTCCATCGCCGCGCAGACCACGGCCACCGCGCCGGCGACCATGGCGATGACGCCGATGGCCAGACCCATCTCGGCGCGGTCGCCCCAGCGATCGACCTGGCCGGCGTAGTTGAAATGCATCGGCATGGGTCCCGTCGGACCCAGCCGCCAGACCGCCAGGGCCGCGCCGGCGATGGCCGCCGTGGTCAGGATCGAGACGCCGTCCAGCGGCGTCAGACCGCGCTTGTCCGCACTGTTCATGCCTTCTTCCCCTCTTCAGTGGATGGAAGCGCCGACCCAGCCGCGACGGCCTCGCCCGTTCCCATCAGCTCCATCATGAAGGCCACCGCTTCCTCGACCGCCGAGATCATCAGGCGGTAGCGGACCGAGGCCCCGTCCTTCTCGGCCTCGACCAGGCCCGCGGCCTTCAGCGCAGCCAGGTGGGCGGTGACCGTCGGCCAGGCCATATCGAACCGCGAGGCGATATCCCCCGAGGCCAGCGGCCCGTCGCGCAGCATGGCGACCATGCGGCGGCGAGCGGGATGCGACAGGGCCTTGAACACCTCATTCATGAGCCAGAAGGCTAATTAGCCTTTTGACTAAGAGTCAAGCGATCCGCTTCTCTGACCCTTCTCCCCTTGCGGGAGAAGGTGTCGACGAAGTCGACGGATGAGGGGTCTCCCAAACTTGAGACGCCGCACCCGGCCTGACCGCCTCGCGCGGTTTCGAGTCCCGAGAGACCCCTCACCCGACCTCCTTCGGAGGCCACCCTCTCCCGCAAGGGGAGAGGGATTAAAAAATCCGCCGTTTCCGGCCTTGGCGCGGACTCGCGCCCCTGCCAAAAGAGCGCCGTGTCCACCGCCCTCGCCTCCCCGCCCTCGCTCGACGCCGCGCGCGACGTCCTGCGCCGCACCTTCGGCCACCAGGATTTCCGCGGCCTGCAGGCCCAGGTGGTCGGCGAACTGCTGGAAGGGCGCAGCGCTCTGGCGGTGCTGCCCACCGGCGGCGGCAAGAGCCTGTGCTACCAGATCCCCGCCCTGGTGCGCCCGGGCCTGGGCCTGGTGGTCTCGCCGCTGATCGCGCTGATGGCCGACCAGGTGGCGGGCCTGCAGCAGGCCGGGGTCGCCGCCGAGCGCCTGGACTCAAACACCCTGCCCGAGGAGCGCGCCGAGATCTGGCGGCGCATCGAGGCCGGGCAGCTGGATTTGCTGTACCTGTCGCCTGAAGGCCTGATGCAGGGCTGGATGCTGGAGCGGCTGTCGCGCCTGCCGCTGTCGCTGGTCGCCGTCGACGAAGCCCACTGCGTCAGCCAGTGGGGCCACGACTTCCGGCCCGAGTACCGGATGCTGGGCCGCATCGCCGAGGTGTTCCCGAACGCCCCGCGCCTGGCGGTGACCGCCACCGCCGACGCCCGCACCCGCGACGACATCCGCACCGAACTGCGCCTGCAGGGCGCGGCCGAGTTCGTCGACAGCTTCGCGCGGCCCGAACTGGCGCTGAACGCCGAGCGCAAGCGCGGCAAGGGCCATGACCGGGTCATCGAACTGGTCACCGAGCGGCCGGGCCGCGCGGGCGTCGTCTATGCCGGCAGCCGCGACTCCACCGAGAAGCTGGCCCAGATGCTGATCGACAACGGCGTGCCGGCCCTGGCCTACCACGCCGGCCTGGACAAGAACGTCCGCGCCCGCCGGCTGGAACAGTTTCTTGAGGCCGACGAGGCGGTGATGGTGGCGACCATCGCCTTCGGCATGGGCGTCGACAAGCCCGACGTGCGGTTCGTGATCCACGCCGATCCGCCGGCCGCCATCGAGGCCTATTGGCAGGAGATCGGCCGCGCCGGCCGCGACGGCCAGCCGGCCGAGGGCATCACCCTCTATAGCAGCGCCGACCTCGCCTGGGCCGGCCGCCGCATCGACGCCCGCGAGGCGCCCGACGAGGTCAAGCAGGTGCAGGCCCGCAAGCTGCGCCAGTTCTACGCCATGCTGGAGGGCATGACCTGCCGCGCCGCCGCCGTCCGCCGCTATTTCGGCGAAGAGGGCGTGGAACGCTGCGGAACCTGCGACATCTGCATCTCGCCCCCGAGCGGCGTCGACGCCACCCAGGCGGCCCAGAAGGCGCTGTCGGCCGCCCACCGTCTTGGCGGGCGCTTTGGGCGCGGACGCCTGATCGACCACCTGCTGGGCAAGACCAAGGACGTCACGCAGCAGGAAGCTCAGATGTCGACCTTCGGCATCGGCCGCGAGTTCAGCCCGCAGGGCTGGCGCGACCTGCTCGACACCCTGGTGTTCGAGGGCCTGCTGCGCGAGGACCCCAACGAGGGCCGGCCGCTGATCGGCCTGGGCGACGGCGAGGGCGTGCGGGCCGTCTATCGCGGCGAGCGGCAGGTGTCGCTGCGCCAGGCCCCGGGCGGCGAGGCCGGCGGCAAGGGCGCAGGCGGCGGCAAGAGCCTGCGCCGACGCCAGGCCCTGACCGTGCCGCCGGGCGACCAGATGCTGTTCGAGGCCCTGCGCGCCTGGCGCAAGGAACAGGCCTCGGCCCAGCACGTGCCGCCCTATGTGATCTTCCACGACGCCACCCTGGCCGAGATCGCCGCCGCCCGGCCGCTGACCCTGGCGGCCCTGGGCAAGTCCGGCGGCGTGGGCCAGGGCAAGCTCGACCGCTATGGCGAGGCGGTGCTGAAGGTCGTCCGCGACAACTGACAGGAGCCCCGCGGCCGGTTCGCGCAAAACGTGCGTGATCGCCTCTTGCCCGAACCAAACCGGCTCGCCAGGTGTTAGTCTCCAGACGCCCGGCGGCGCGCCTTGCGCCGCGCCCCGGGAACACGCCCTTTCATAACGGGAGACGCCGATGACCGACGCCACCATCAAGACCGACCTCGCCGGCGGCGCCGACACGGCGAAGGCCAGCGCCCGGAAGACCGCCGCCAAGGCCACCGCGGCCGTCAAGAAGGCCGCCGCCACCGTCGCCGAGACGGCCGCCGAAAAGACCCAGGTCGCTCGCGAGTACGTGCACGAGAAGACCGACGCGGCCGTCGCCTGGTCCAAGCCCAAGGCCGAGGCCGCCCACAAGGCCGCCGAGGAACATCCGCTGGCCCTGGCGCTGGGCACCTTCGTGGCCGGTGCGGTGTTCGGCTTCCTGCTGGCCCGTAACTTCGACCGGTAAGCCTGGGCGCGGGCCTCCGCGACCTTCGAGCCTGAAACGACGAACGCCCGGCGGGACCGACCCGCCGGGCGTTTGTTTTTGGGCTGCGGCGCCTTCCCCCTGCAACGAAAGAGATAACGACGGCCGGCGCAGCGCCCCGTCTCGCCCCCTCCACCATCTTCACCCATCCCCCTCTCCCGCTTCGCGAGGGAGGAGAAAAGGAAAGGGCGGCGCCGTCGCCGGCGCCGCCCTCCTTAGTTCAGGTCTTCGCCTTCGATCAGAAGGGCGACTGGATCGAGAGCCTGACGCCCTGGCTGTCGCTGTCCTTGCTGACCATGTTGTCGAAGTCCAGGCCGAACCGGATGCCGTTCCTGATGGTCAGGTCGGCCCCGAGCTCCAACCGCAGCTGGTCGCGGTCGATCGGATCCACCGTCAGGCGGTAGGTCGGCCCGCCCACCCAGTCGGTGTAGCTGAGCAGGGCGTCGTTGGCCTTCTCGAAGTCGTGCGAGTACTCGACCCGGAAGCGCGGAGCCAGCAGGCCGGCCGCCGTCTTGCGGAGGAACTCGCCACGCAGACCCAGGGTGCCGGTCAGGCTCTTCACGGTCTGCGCGTGGTAGGTCAGGCCGTAGGGCCCGCCGCCGTCTTCGGAGAACGCATCCAGCTGCGAGCGGCTGAAGGCGAAGCGGCCGTAGGGCGACAGCAGGCTGGTCGGCGTCCGGTGCTCCATCCCGAAGGTCAGGGCCGCGAACACCTGGTCGCCGTCACGCTCGCCGTTCACCAGCTCGCCCGTCGTGGTGACGTAGCGGCGGGTGTCGAAGTCGAGCGTGCCGTAGCCGAGGACCCCGTCGATGAAGGTCTTCTCGCCCGTCTTCAGGCTGGCGTAGAGGCCCGCGCTGTAGCTTTCGGCGCGGCTCTTGGTGCCCGACTTGCCGATCCGGCTGGAGTCGCGGCCGTAGCCGAGACCCAGGCCGAAGGCGAAGTCTTCGTTCACCCGGTAGTCGACGCCGCCGGTCAGGCCGTCGGTGGTGAAGCGGAAGCCGCTTTGCGACCCGACCGCGTCACGCATCCCGAAGTCCGCCGAACCGGCCGCCCAGACGCCCCAACGCTTGGGACCAGCCTGGCCGTCCTCGCCGTCGTCCTGGGCCGAGTAACCGGCCTTGGCTTCGGGCAGCAGGGGGCTGGACGGATCGGCCGCGTCGTTCATGCCGAGGCTGGCGTACTTGCGGAACCGCTCGCGCGCCTCCAGCCCGTCGTCGCGCTCGACATCGCCGCCACGGACGCTGACCCCGAACCCGCGACCCGCGCCGCCGCCGTTGTGCAGCTGCTCGAGGCGACGGTTGAAGTTGCTGATCTGGGCGTCGGCGAAGCGGATGGCCGCCGCGTCCTGAGCCGCGATCAGGCCCTTCACTTCAGGATCCTTCGACGGATCCGGGCGAGCCGTGACGATCACGTTGACCCGACCCGGAGCCGACGTCGCGAAGGCGTTGGTCAGGGTGTAGGTCACCACCGCCGTGCCCGCGAAGGCGTTGTCGGGGGTGAAGGTCAGGGTGTAGGCGCCCGACGAGGGGTTGGTCACCACGGCCGCGCCGGAGCCGGCGGGCGTGACGGCCACCACCGCCGCACCGATGAACGGTCCGCCGCTCGCCCCGCTGACCAGATTAACGACCGCCTTCTGGCCGGCGAGGATCTCGACGGTGATCGGCGGCGCCGTCAGGGGCGCGGGGTTGACGGTCACGGTCACCGGGATCGGAGCCGAGTCACCGAACGGATTGCTGATCCGGTAGGTGAAGCTGTCCGAACCGGAGAAGCCGGCGGCCGGGGTGTAGACGATGGTCTCGCCGTTGACCGCGGCCGCGCCCTTGGTCGGGGCGGCCACGACCGCCACGCCCGTGAACGGACCGCCGGTCGCGCCTTGCGTCGCCGCCAGGGTGACCGACTGGCCGGCCAGGACCGTGATGGTCTGGGCCGACTGGGCCGGGACCGCCAGCGGAGCGACCGTGACGGTGACCGTCGCCGGACCGCCCGTGCCGCCTTCGCCGGTGGCCGTGTAGGTGAAGGTGTCCGTACCGAAGAAGTTCTGGGCCGGAGCATAGGTCACGTTGAGGCCCGAGATCGTCGCCGTGCCGTTGGTCGGAGCCGTGGCGATGGCGATGGTCGAGATCGGGCCGGTGTCGTTGGCGGTCACCGGGATGACCACCGTGGCGTTGGCGTTGAGGCTGGCCGTGTCGTTGACGACGACCGGAGCCGGCGCTGCGACAGCCACCGTGATCGCGGCCGGGGTCGAGGTGCCCCCAGGACCGGTCGCGGCGTACGAGAAGCTGTCGGTGCCGTAGTAGCCCGGGTTCGGCGTGTAGGTGATGGTCACCGCCCCGCCGCTCTGCGACCGCATCCGCGCCGCGCCGCCATTGACCACGGCCGTGCCGTGATCGGCCTGCCGGGTGATGATGACGCTGTCGTAGAAGCCGTCGATCAGGCTCGAGACGTCGATGGTCGTGGGTTGCCCCGGGTCGGTCTCGGTGGAGACCGGCTCGACCACCGGCGGCGGCGCCGGATTGACCACCAGGGTCGGGCTCACGCTCGTCGAGAAGGGAGTCGGCCCCGTGGAGGAGTCGCTCGCCGTCACGACGATCGGGAAGGAGCCGGCCTCGGTCGGCGTGCCCGAGAGGACGCCGCTGGTCGTATCGAACGACAGACCGGTCGGCAGAGTCCCGCTCAGGGCGTAGCGGTAGGGGGTGACCCCGCCCGTCGCCTGGAAGGTCAAGCTGTAGGCCATGCCGTAGTCGGCCGCCGGCGCGGAGGTCGGCGACAGGGTCATGGTCGGGCTGGCGATATCCATCGACAGGGCGTCGGTACCGACGGCGCCGAAGCTGTCGGTGGCGGTCACGCTGAAGCCGAAGGTCCCCGCGGCGGTCGGCAGGCCCGAAAGCACGCCGCTGCTGCTGAGGCTCAGGCCGGCCGGCAGGACGCCGGTGACGCTGTAGCTGTAGGGACCCGTGCCGCCGGAGGTCGACAGCACCTGGTTGTAGCTCTGGCCGACGACGCCGTTGGCGGGCGAAGCCGTGACCAGGGTCACCTGGGCGATGTCGACGCTATAGGCCTGCGAGACGGGGAAGCCGTTCGCATCCGTGGCGGTGACGGTGAAGTTGGCCACGCCCGTGGCGCTTTGCAGCGCAGCGCCCGAGATCACGCCGCCCGTGCTCAGGGTCAGGCCGTTCGGCAGGGCGCCGGCGGTGACCGCGTAGCTGTAGGGCGAAGTGCCGCCCGCCGCCGAGAAGGTGGCGGTGTAGGGCACGGTGGCCGTGCCCGCCGGAAGCGGACCCGCCGCCGGCGACAGGGTCATGGCCGGCGCGCCGACCACCAGGGTGTAGGCGACCCCAGGACCCGGATAGGGACCCGGCGCCACCGAACCGTCGCTCGCCGTCACGGTGAAGGCGAACGAACCGGTGACCGTGGCCGAACCGGAGAGCGCGCCCGCCGAGGTCAGGGTCAGGCCGGCCGGCAGGGCGCCGGAGGTGACCGCGAAGGTGTGCGGCGCCACCCCGCCCGTGGCCGTGAAGGTCTGGCTGTAGGGGACGAAGGCCGTGGCGGTCGGCAGGGCGCCGGCCGTCGGGGCGGTGATCGTCACCAGGGGAGCCAGGATGTTGATCGGGAAGGTCCCTTGGCCCTCGGCGCCATAGGCGTCGGTGGCCTTGATCACCGCGTTGAACGTCCCGGCCGCGGTCGGGGTCCCCGAGAGGACGCCGGCCGTGCTGAGCGCCAGACCCGTCGGCAGAGAGGCGCCGACGACGGTGAAGGTGTAGGGCGCCGTGCCCGTCGAGGCCGTGAAGGTCGCGCCGGGATAGGCGGTGGCGACGATGCCGTCGACCGGCGTGC
This sequence comes from Caulobacter sp. 602-2, assembly GCF_011043625.1. Taxonomy (GTDB): domain Bacteria; phylum Pseudomonadota; class Alphaproteobacteria; order Caulobacterales; family Caulobacteraceae; genus Caulobacter. The sequence continues at coordinate 122,464 of NZ_JAAKGT010000012.1, read as the reverse complement.
CGGCGACCACCAGGGTCGGGGCCGTCACCGTGACGCTGACCGTGGCCGGGGCCGAAGACCCGCCCGCGTTGCCGCCCGTATAGGTGAAGCTGTCCGTACCCGAGAAGCCGGCCGTCGGCACGTAGTCGAAGGTGGCGCTGGCGCCCGCTCCGACCAGCGTCGCCGTGCCGTGGCTCGGGGCGCTGGCGATGGCGACCGACGTGGCCGGCACGCCGGTCAGGTTCGGAGCGATCGTGTTGGTGGTGCTGTTGGCGGCCACGGTCGCGCTGACCGCGTTCGCGGTCGGCGGAGCCGGGACGTTCACGTCCAGGGTGAAGGCCTTGGTCGTGGCGTAGGCGCCGCCCGTGGTGTTGTCCTGCGACCGGACGGTGAAGTTGTACGAGCCCACCGCCGTCGGCGTGCCCGAGAGCACGCCGCCGCCGCCGAGGGTGATCCCGGGCGGAGTGGCGCCGGAGACCACGCTGTATTGATAGGGCGCGGTGCCCCCGGCGGTGTCGATGGCCTGGTTGTAGGCCGTGTGCTGGGTCGCCGCCGGCAGGCCGGCCGCCGTCGTGATGGTCAGCGTCGGCGCGTCGACCACGACGTTGATGTACGCCCTGGCCACGGTGTACGGACCGATCCCGGTGGAGAAATCCTGGGCCGCGATCGTGAAGCTGAAGGTGCCCGACGCCGTCGGCGTGCCGGTGATCTCGCCAGTCGTGGACAGGCTGAGACCAGGCGGCAGCACGGTTCCGCCATACATGGAGTAGGTATAGGGCGCCGTGCCGCCGCCGGCCGTGATGGTGGCGGTGTAGGCGACGCCGGCCTTCATCCCGCTCAGCGTGCTGGGCGTGAGGGTCAGGGCCGGGGCGTTGAACGTGCCCGTATAGGTCCGCGTGCCGAGGAACGGCGCGCCGGCGCCCGTCGACGAGTCCGTCGCGGTGACCGTGAAGCTGTAGGCGCCGCCATGGGTCGGCGTGCCGGTGATCTGGCCGCTGGAGGACAGCGACAGGCCGGCCGGCATCGCGCCCACGACCGCGTACTGGTAGGGGGCCACGCCGCCGGTGGCGGTGAGGGTCCGGTTGTAGGCGGCGCCGATCTGGCCGTTGGCCGGCGAGATCGGATCCAGGGTGATCGTCGGCGCGTCGATGGTCCAGCTGTAGGCCTGCGAGCCCGTATAGGGGCCGGCGCCGGTGCTGGAGTCTTGAGCCGTGACCGTGAAGTTGAACGTGCCCGCGGCCGTCGTCGTGCCCGTGATCTGGCCGCCGGTCGACAGGCCAAGGCCGGTCGGCAGCGTGCCGGTGTGCGAGAAGGTGTAGCCGGCCGTGCCGCCGCTGGCGGTGATCGACTGGTTCACCGTCGTGCCGGTCGCGACCGCCGTCAGGGTTCCGGGCGAGACCGTGATGGTCGGCGCGTCAACCGTCAGGCCGTAGTTCTGGGTGATCTGGAACGGCCCGGTGCCCGCCGAGCTGTCCGTCGCGGTGACGCTGAAGTTGAACGGACCGCCCCCTTCCGTCGGCGTGCCCGAGAGCACGTTGCCGGTAATGGTCATGCCAGTCGGCAGGTTGCCGGCCCAGCTGTAGGTGTAGGGCGCAGTGCCGCCCGACGCCGTGAAGGTGCGGGTGTAGGCGCTGGCGATCGTCGCGTTGGTCACCGGCGTGTTCGGCGTCAGCGAGAGCGTCGGCGCGGCGATGGTGATGGCGTAAGGCAGAGCGCCGGTATAGGCGCCGCCCGCGCCGCTGCCGCCGCCCGTGCTGGAGTCGGTGGCCGTGACGGTGAAGTTGTAGGTCCCCGCGCCGGTCGGCGTGCCGCTGATCTGCAGGTTGCCGCCGACGAGCGACGGGGTGAGGCCCGGAGGCAGCGACCCCGTGACCGCGAAGGTGTAGCCCCCCGTGCCGCCCGAAGCGCTGACGGTGGCGGTGTAGGGAGCCGCGATCGTACCGCCGGTCAGCGGCGAGGCCGGCGACAGGACGATGGTCGGCGCATCGACGATCAGCGTGAAGCTCTGCGTTCCGGAGTACGTGCCGCCGGCGGTCGAGTCCTGGGCCCGGATGACGATCGGGAACGAACCGCCCTCGGTCGGCGTGCCCGAGATGCCGCCGGCCGAGAAGTTGAGGCCGTCCGGCAGCGTGCCGCTGTCGAGGGTGATGGTGTAGGGCCCCGTGCCGCCGCTGGCGGAGAAGCTGGCGCTGTAGCTGGCCGCAACCGTGCCTCGCGGCAGCGGATCGGGCGTCGACGCAACGGCGATCGTCGGCGCGGAGACCGTGATGCTGTAGGCCGCCTGCCCTTGGTAGTTGTTGCCGCTGCCGTCGGTGGCGGTGACGGTGAAGTTGAACGTCCCGGTGCTGGTCGGCGTGCCGGAGATCGTGCCGCTGCTGAGGCTCATGCCCGGAGGCAGGGCGCCGGCGGTGACGGCGAAGGTATAGGGCGCGATCGAGCCCGAGGCCGAGATGCCCTGGCTGTAGCTCGACGCGCCTGCCTGGGCTCCTGGAAGGGCGCCGGCGGCAGGCGACAGGGTGATGTTCGGCAGGGCGATGCTCAGCGAGGCCGAGGCCGTGCTGGTGTAGCTGCCGTTGCCGGCCGAGTTGTCGGTGACGGTGACCACGACCGTGGCGTTGGTCGCCGTGGTCGGGGTGCCGCTGATGACGCCCGAGCTATTCATCGTCAGGCCGGCAGGCAGGCCCGTGGCCGAGTAGCTGTTGTAGGGCGGGTTGCCGCCGCTGATGGTCACGGGCGAGGCGACGGCGTTGTAGGCGACGCCCACCTGGCCGGTGGCCGCCGGCAGGGTGAGCGAGAACACCGGATTGTTCACGGTCACGAAGACCTGGCCGACGTTCGAGGTGCCGCCGGCGTTGGTGGCGACCCAGTTGAAGGTGTCGGTGCCGCGGAAGCCGACCGGCGGGGTGTAGCTCATCAGGCCGGCGCTATCGACGGAAACCGTCCCGCCATAGGACGAGGCGCCGACCTGGTAGCCGGTCGGGCTTTCGGTGGCGTGCGGAGCCGCGCTGAAGGTCGTCGCCGTGGCCGAACCGCTGTTGTAGGTCAGGCCGGTGATGGAGAAGGACGAGGCCACCGGAGCCGGCGGGGTGCCCACCGACAAGATCGCCGTGGTGTTGGCGTTGTACGGACCAGCGCCCAGCGAACTGTCGGTGACGTTCACGGTGACGGTGAAGGACCCCTGGACCGCCGGCGTGCCGCTGATGACGGCGCCGACGGCGCTCAGGCCCGAAGGCAGGCCGTTGATGCTGTTGACGGTGTAGGTCGCCCGGCCGCCCGAGAAGGTGACGGGGTTGCCGCCGGCGTTATAGACCCGTTCGACGGTGCCGGTGGCCGACGGCAGGGTCAGCAGGATCGTCGGATTGCCCATCGTGACGGTGACCGTCGCCGGCGCCGAGGTGCCGCCGGCGTTGGTCGCCGTGAAGGTGAAGCTGTCGTTGGCGTTGCGATAGCCGACGGGCGGCGTATAGGTCGCGTTCCCGCTGCTGTCGACGCTGACGCTGCCGCCCTGGGCCGTGGTCGCCGAACCGACCGCATAGCTGGTCGGCGTGTCGCCCCCCGTGAGGTAGAATGACAGGCCGATGTTCGTCGTCAGGTTCGAGCCGTCGTTATAGGCGATGATCGAGCCGTAGCTCGCCGAGCCGGCGATCGGCGGCGCGACGAACGTGAAGCCGGACGTGGCCGTGCCGCCGGCCGTCGTGACGGCCACGACGATGCTCCCGGACGCGTGGGCCGGGGTCGTGAACACGACCGACGTCGGATTGACGGACGTCGGCGTCACGCTCGCGCCGTCGACGGTGAGGGTAGCCCCGCTGAGGTTCGTGCCGCTGATCGTCACGGACGTTCCACCGGCCGTCGTACCCGCCGCGGGCGACAGCGACGAGATCGTCGGCGCCGCGACATAGTTGAAGCTGGACGAGGCCGAGCCGCCGGCGGTGGTCACGACAACCGGCACAGAGCCGGCGACGTGCGCGGGCGTGGTGAACACGACGGAGGTCGGGCTTGTCGAATTCGGCGTCACGGTCACGCCGTCGACGGTCAGCGTGGCGTTCGAGAGGCCCGTGCCAGCGATGTTCACGCTGTTTCCGCCGCCCGTGGGTCCCGAACTGGGCGTGAGCGAGGAAATCGTGGGCGCGGCGAGGTAGGTGTACTGGTTGGCCACAGCGGTGGCGCTGGTGCCGCCGACGGTGGTGACGCGGACGTTGACCGTGCCAGCCGAGCCGCCCGGGGCGACCGCCGTGATCTGGCTGGCGCCGTTGACGACAAAGCCGACGGCGGGCGTGCCCCCGAAGGCCACGGCCGAGGCGTTGAGGAAATTCGTGCCGGCGAGGGTGACGGACGTGCCGGAGGTGAGCGGGCCGGCGTTCGGCGTGACCGAGGTCACCGTCGGCGGCGCGACATAGGTGAAGCTGGACATCGCCGTGCCGCCGGTGGTGGTCACGGCGACGCTGACCAGGCCGGCCGCATGGGCGGGCGTGGTGAAGACGATCGTGGTGTCGTTATGCGTGGTCGGGGTGACCGTGACGCCGTCGACGGTGACGCTGGCGCCCAGGAAGTTCTGACCGGCGAGCGTCACCGAGGTGCCGCCCGCGGTCGAGCCTTCGTTCGGCGACAGGCCCGAGATCGTCGGCGGGGCGGGCGTGCAGGTGGCCGTGGTCGTGGCCGTCCCGTCCGAGCTCGGAGCGATGCGGGTCTGGAACGCGAACTCGGTCGCAGTCGGGCCGTAGGCATAGGTTCCGCCCCCGACCCCGATATTGGTGACCGTTCCGCCCGAATCCGTCGACCGCTGGAACTGAACCAGCGGTCCGGTCGAGGTCATCGTGACCGAAATCGTGTCGCCGACGGCGAAACTGTGAGGCCCGCCCGGATACCATCTGCTTTGCGCCAAGGCCCCCCCGGTCAGGTTGACATTGACGCCCTGGAAGGTGGCCGCGCCCGTGTTCTGCCGCGCGTCGGTGCTGGTCACCGCGCCGCTGGCGATGCTGGTGGTCTGGTTCAGCGCACCGGCGTTGACGGCGGCGCACCCGGTGGATGCGGCCGCCAGCGTCGGCGCCAAGGTCGTCAGCATGGCGAACAGCGCAATGGCGACGTGACGAAGCCGCAGGCCTCCCGCACGCCGCTCGAGCTTTTCACCCTTGGTCGCGAACGACGCCAAATCCCGCAGAACGCGGGTCAGCCACCCCTGGAACATCGATTTCCCCAGCCCCAATTATCCACGCGCGGTTGTCCGCCCCGGACTCTCCGTCCGCGCGCATTAACAGCCCACTACACGTAACTGTACATTATGCACAGCCCCAAGGCGTTTCCCGTGTGAATTGTCACATCACGCGTCAAGGGTGTGTCCCAAAGTTGAGACACCGATGTGCGTGACCGGTTTTCAAGGGATTTCCGGGACTTGCCGCGCGCCTGATCGGAGCTGGGGCGGCCGCGTGAAACGAGCGTCTTGCGCGCTAGGGGCGTCGCTGTATAGCCTAGCAACTCAACATTGTGGGAGGGCCCGACACTATGGACTTCTATATGGCGATGATCGTGCAGTTCGCGGGCAACTTCGCCCCGCGCAACTTCATGTATTGCAACGGTCAGATCATCAGCATCGCTCAGAACACCGCCCTGTTCTCGCTGCTCGGCACCACCTTCGGCGGCAACGGCCAGACGACCTTCTCCCTGCCGGACCTGCGCGGCCGCGCCGCGATCGGCCCGGGCCAAGGCCCCGGCCTGCCGACCTACGTCCAGGGCGAGATGGCGGGTTCGCCGACCACCACCCTGAGCATCCTCAACATGCCGGCGCACAACCACGCGGCCGTGTTCACCCCGACCGGCTCGCCGACGGTGAACGTCACCGCTCTGAGCGGCGTCGCAAACGGCTCGCAAGCCGTGCAACCGACCGCCAACGCCCAGATCTGTAACGCCTACGACGCCACCAACTTCTCGTCGGCCAGCATCTTCGCCCCGGCCGGCACGGCGGGCACCGCCGTCAACCTGAGCGCGGGCAACGTCGCCGGCATCGCCGGCAGCGTCACCGTCGGCGTCACCGGCAACAGCCAGCCGTTCGACTCCATGCAACCCTATCTGGGCCTGCAATCGATCATCTGCACCGCCGGCATCTTCCCGTCGCGCAACTGATCACCGAATACGGAAACGCCGGCCCGTGGCTGTCCACGGGCCGGCGTTTTCTATTTCTGATCGCGCTTTTTCGGCCCAGCCGGCGCCGTCAGTTGAAGATGGCCTGGTAGACCCGTGCGTTGGGCAGCGGCTTCAGCTGGGTGATGACGATCGTGTGCGGCCCCCCCTTGCCGCAGTCGAATTCGTAGGCCCCGTCGATCAGGCTGATGTTCATCGGCGACTCGAACATCAGCGAGAAGGGCTCGCGGATGTCGTTCGGATAGCCGGGGCGGAAAATCGCCGCCAGGGTGATCTCGACCGGATGCGGAACGGTGGCGACGCGCACCTGCTTGCCCACCCACGCTTCGAAATCTTCCGGCTTCAGCAGCAGCATGACATCCCCCTCGCCTGTCTTGAACTTGGCCCGTCTTGAACTTGTCTTGGCCGATCGCGCGAAAAACGCAACCTATGCGTCGATCTAGCCCATTCACCCGCGAGTCGTCGCGATGAAATCACCATTCGACATGCCGCCCCTGCCCGCGGCGCTGCAAGCCCGCGACGTGACCGTCCGCACGATCGAGGACGGCGACACGGCGTTGCTGACGCAATGGCACGCGGCCTTCCGGGGCGCGTCCTTCCTGGCGATGGGATGGAGCCAGGCGCAGGTGGCCGCGATGATGGCCGACCAGTTCCGCCTGCAGCAGATCCACATTGCCAGCGCCTATCCCGAGGCGGATCGCTGGCTGGTGCTGGCGGGCTCGGTTCCGGCCGGCCAGCTGCTGCTCGACCGCGCGCGGGACGACTGGCGGCTGATCGACCTGCTGCTGGCGCCAGAGGCCCGGGGCCTTGGCCTGGGCATTGGCCTGATGACGTGGATAAAGGACGCGGCCGCCCAGGCCGGCGCCGCGTCGATCACACTGGATGTCGGGTTCGACAACGCTCCGGCCCAGGCGCTCTACCGCAAGGCCGGCTTCGTCGAGGCGCCGTCGGAGACCGAGATCGCCGTCGCCATGCGCTGGCGCCCGGCCTGAACCCGGCCGTCCCGACGGGGTGTTCGGCGGGGCACAAACAAAACCCGCCATGCGCAGTTCCTAGTTCTATCCGTGAAGTCCGCCGGCGCCCGCCGCGCGCGTCCTGGCGCGCCCGCGAGGCCGATGATCCTGGTCCTCCCGCTTCCCCTTCCCAGACAGGCCCGCCCTACGGTCGAAGCCTGCCGCCTGAGCCAGTCCCTATGCCCAGACCGCCGATCTGGCAAGTCGAATCCCGCTTTCTGCGATGTAGTTTCACACGTTGAGAATAGCGCGTATCAATAGTTTCAGAATTGAAACTTTATGATATTTAAGTGATCGTCAGTTTTCAGATACGCAAAGACAGCCGAATACATGGTTATGTTGTCAAAACTCAGACAACAGAGATTGACAACGACGCCTCTTCGATAAGATTTTTGACGTCGTCGCAGAGATCAAGAGATCCGCGGCGACCGTGAAGACCGCTCATTGCTCGCGACGGCGCAAACCCCCGCCCGATCGCGATACGCCGAAGCCCGACGCCGGAGATCCCGGCGACCGGCCAGCGCTCCGACGCCCGCCGCGCGTCGCCCCGAGCCTCGGCGTCCATGCAAGCCCGCATCGACAGTCGTTCCGTCGCGCCCCGCCGGTCGCGACCGGTCCCTTCGTCGCGCCTTGCCTCCAGCCATCCAGCAACACGCCGCGGAGCGCGCTCTCGCGGCGAAAGAAGGCGGTTCACCGCCAGTCTCTCATCGGAGGAAACCCATGAAACACCAACTGCTGGCGACCACGGGCCTCGCCGTCGCCATCCTGGGGATCGGCGCCCCCGCCGCCCTGGCCCAGACCACCGCCCCCTCTCCCGGCGCCACGGTCGAGAACAAGGTCGAGGAGATCGTCGTCGTCGGCACTCGCGCCAGCCTGCAGTCGGCCATGGGCCGCAAGAAGCGGGCCGGCACGATCTCCGACTCCATCGTCGCCGAGGACATCAGCCAGTTCCCTGACAAGAACGTCGGCGAGGCGCTCGGCCGCGTCACCGGCGTGCAGCTGGCCCGCGACTTCGGCGAGGGCAACGCGGTGTCGATCCGCGGCGTCGAGCCCGACCTCAACCGGGTCGAGATCAACGGCATGAGCACCCTGTCGACGGCCGGCAACCTGCAGGTCTATGGCGGCGGCGGCCGCTCCAACGACTTCCGCGAACTGGCCTCCGAGCTGGTCAAGTCGATCGACGTGTTCAAGGGCTTCACCGCCGACATGACCGAAGGCGGCGTCGGCGGCACGGTCAGCGTCACCACCCGCAAGCCGCTCGACTTCAAGAAGCCGACCCTGTCGTTCACCGGCTCGATGCAGAACCTCGACACGGTCGACGGCTGGAAGCCGCGCGGCAACGTCTTCGCCGCCACCCAGCTGTTCGACGGGCGCCTGGGGCTGATGGCCAACGTCACCTACGACAAGGTCAACACCCGCGGCGACTACGTCCGCAACTCGTCGTGGGGCCGGTTCGCCGACTTCGACAACTCGGCCGACAAGACCGTCGACTACTACTCCACCGCCTACAGCCAGGACATCGTCGATCTGGCCAGCGGCGTCGACACCTATGCCGGCTGCTCGTCTCTGGTGACGCCCGACGCCACCCAGATCTCGACCAGCAACCTGCGCACGGCCTGCCAGAGCCAGTGGTACGACTACGCCCCGCGCGTGGCCCGCTACGGCGTCTGGACCCGCACCGACGAGCGGATCTCGGCCGAGTTCACGGCCCAGTACAAGTTCACCGACAAGATCGACGCCTGGGTCAGCTACAACCGCAATGAGCGCAGCCAGCGGCTGAACGACATCAACTACGGCACCGACTTCACCTCGGCGACGAGGCTGCGCAACACCGCCGCCAACGGCACGTCGTGCTCGAGCACCGACACCACCGCCGGCTCGGTGGTCACCGACGCCAACCACAACGTCATCCAGTACACCCTGGGCAACTGCCTCACCACCTCGGGGGCCGGCGGCTACAACGGCTTTGGCATCAGCGCCCGCGACTTCGCCTACGAGTCGACCAGCGACTACTACAACATCGGCGCCAACTACCGGGGTGACCGCCTGCAGATCGAGTTCCAGGCCTCCAGCGCCGAGACCTCGACCGTCTCGCAGACCAACAATGTCAGCGTCAGCTTCGACACCCCCGGCATGACGGTCACGCTTGACCCGTCGACCGGCAATCCGTCCTTCACCTTCGCCGACGGCTACAGCCCCTCGGACGCCTCGGCGATCCGCCAGTGGCAGATCCAGTACCGCCCGTCGAACTCCCAGTCGGAGGAGAAGCAGTACAAGATCGACTTCGACTACGAGGTCGACCTGCCGTTCCTGAAGAAGATCGAGTTCGGCGGCCGCGCCACCGACTTCTCGACCTCGGGCTACGGCTATGGCGGCTACATCATCGACGGCGGCGCCAACGCCTATTCGACCACCGACGACACGGTGATCTACAGCAACGCGGTGAACTCGACGGCGACGATCCTGGCCAGCCAGACGGCCGACCAGACCAACCCGGCCAACGCCTCGGCCGCCTACACCACCGGCTACTGGTCGACGAGCGAGACCTGGTCGCGGGCGTTCTCGAACGCCGTCTTCGCCCAGGCCATGACCCAGCTGCCCAGCGCCTTCTATTTCGGTGGCGGCGGCCTGCCCTCGACCTGGCTGTATCCGGACTTCAACAAGGTCGCCCAGTACCTCGACACGTCGCACTTCAACCTGAACAACCTGGAGACCACGACGGGCAACGACGGCGAGACCTACGAGCAGATCCCCTACAAGATCCAGGAACAGACCGACGCCCAGTACATCAAGTTCAACTACGCCTTCCCGCTCCTGGGCTACGACGTGAACGGCAACTTCGGCTGGCGGCGCGTCCACACCAAGACGCAAGGCACCGGGGCCCAGACCCGCAGCGAGACCTATGCGGCGACCAACGGCGGCACCTCGACCACCTACGTGCTGAGCAACAGCATCGCCACCATGACCAAGGACTACACGGTGTGGCTGCCCAGCTTCAACGTGGGCCTGTGGCTGGCGCCCAACAAGCTGGCGGCCCGCGCCGGCTTCGCCCAGCTGATGGCCCGTCCGCGCATGGACTACCTGATGCCGACGGTCAGCTGCACCACCGACAACTCGCCCGACGCCAACGGCGAGTTCGACGAACCCAGCTGCTCGGCCGGCAATCCGGAGCTGAAGCCCTATCGCGCCAACCAGTACGACCTGTCGTTCGAGTACTATCCTAACAGCGACACCCAGATCTCGCTGGGCCTGTTCTACAAGGACATCGAGTCGTTCTACGTCTCGTCGCGCACGCTGATCGGCAAGGTCGACGTCTATGGCGACGGGGTGCTCTACAACTACAACACCTACATCAATGGCGACGGGGCCAAGATCTCGGGCCTGGAGCTGACCGGCAAGACGGCCTTCACCTGGCTGCCGGGGGCGCTGTCGGGCCTGGGCGTCGACGCCAACTACACCTACCAGGAAGCCAAGGACGTCGAGCTCTATTCCACCCTCGACGGCTCGCCGCTGCCCTTCCCGGGCCTGTCCAAGAGCAGCGCCAACTTCACGGTCTGGTACGACAAGGGCCCGATCAACGCCCGCCTGGCCTACAACTACCGCTCCAAGTACCTGGTCTCGGCCGCCGACACCTCGGGCCAGCCGGTGTTCCGCGATCCGACCGGCTATCTGGACGGCAAGATCACCTGGAAGCCAGGCCCCAAGGGCCTGTCGCTCTTCGTGGAAGGCAAGAACCTGACCAAGGAGGAGGAACGCTCCACGGCCGGCGACATCCGCCTGACCGAACTGGGCTACTTCGGCCGCCGGTTCTTCATGGGCTTCACCTACAAGTACTGATGGCCAAAGGGCTCCTGGGCGACCAGGAGCCCTCTAGACAAGGAAAGGGCCTCCCGAGCATCTCGGGAGGCCCTTTTTGTTTTCACACTTGCGTCGTCGTCCCGGCCGCAGCGCAGCGGAGAGCCGGGACCCAGGGGCCGGCGACGCGACCTCGGCCACGCCCTGCTGGCGGTGAACCCAACCACGGCGCCCAGTCGCCTGGGTCCCGGGTCTGCGGGCCGCTGCGCGGCCCTCCGCCCGGGATGACGATGGGGGTGGGAGGGATCGCCTAGAACCCGAACTCCGGCTGGGCCGCGCCCGGGTGCTGGGTCTCTGGCAGGTGGCAGGTGAAAGTCGAGCCGGCGCCCGGCTCGCTCTCCAGGGCCACCCAGCCGCCGTGCAGCTCGACCAGCGCCTTGACGAGCGCCAGGCCCAGGCCCGGGCCGCCGCGATCACGGCCGACGAAGCGGTCAAAGATGTGGGCCTGGACGTGGAAGGGCACGCCGCGGCCGGTGTCCTTGACGTGCAGCTTGACCTCGCCGAGCGCGCGCTGGGCCGAGATCGTCACCTTGCCGCCCGGCGGGGTCTGGCGCAGGGCGTTCTCGACCAGGTGGTCGACGGTCTGGTTCAGGCGCTTGGCGTCGCCGCGGATCAGGCCGACGTCCTCGTCGCAGATCACTTCCAGCGTCACGCCGCCGATCTCGGCGTCCTTGCCGCCGCGCTGATAGGCGCCCTGCAGCAGGTCGACGACGCGGATGTCCTCGATCTCCAGCGCCATCTCGCCGGCGTCGATCTGGGCCATGTCGAGCACGTCGTCGATCGAGCGGGCCAGCTGGGTGGCGGCGGCGCGCACGGCGGCCACGTGGCCCTTGCCGCGCTCATGCAGCCCCTCGGCCCGCTCGAGCAGTTCGGAATAGCCGATGATCGTCGTCAGCGGCGTGCGCAGCTCGTAGGAGACATTGCCGACGAAGTCGCGCTTGAGCCGCTCGGCCTCGGCCAAAGCCGCGGAGCGATCTGCAAGGGCGCTTTCCAGGTGACGGGTGTCGGTGACGTCGGCGAAGGCGATCAGGGTCGCGCCGTCGGGCAGCGGCCGGCTCTGATAGACCACGATGCGGCCGTCGGAGGTGCGCACCTCGCCCGAGGTCGGCGCGCGCATCTGCGGATCGGGATCGGCCACCCGGCCCTTGAGCTCGCGCCAGAACGACAGGTCGTGCAGGCGGCGCACGCAAAGCTCGACCACGCCCTCGAAGTCGCCGGCGGCCTGCAGGGCCTGGGGCGTGACGTTCCAGAAGGTCTCGAAGGCCTCGTTGTGCAGCCGCAGGCGGCCGTCCGAGCCGAACACGGCCACGGCGTCGTTCAGCTTGTCGAGCGTCGCCTGCTGCACCTGGATCAGGGCGTTGTACTGGGCCTTCAGGCGCAGCTCGCCGGTGATGTCGGAATAGAGCAGCAGCATGCCGCCCAGCGGGTGAGGCTGACGCACGACCTTGAGGGTCCGGCCGTCGGGCAGGTCCCACAGCTCGTCGGCCTGGGGCCCCAGGTCCTCGTAGCGGGCCAGCTCGGCGGCTTTCCACTTCGCATAGTCCACCGTCTCGGGCAGGCGGCGGCGCTGGCGCAGGCGGTCCAGCACCTCGCCGTGGGTCGGACGCTCGGCCAGCCACGCCGGCTCCAGGCCCCAGAGCTCGGCGAAGGCGGTGTTGTGGAACGACAGGCGGCGGCTGGCGCTGAAGATCGCCACGCCGTCGGCGATGTGGTTGAGGGTCTCGTCGTGGGCGGCGACGTGGTTCTTCAGGGTCTCACGGACGTCCTCGACCTCGGTGACGTCGGCGCTGAACACCCCGGCCCCGCCGCCGTCCAGCGGCTTGACGGTGAAGCGGAAAGCCCGGCGGCGACCGTCGATCGGCGTCCAGCGCACGCTCTCGCGACGCTCGACCTTGGCGGCGGCCTCGACGGCCAGGGCGTCGACCGCGCGATCGAAGGTCTTGCCCGCGCGCGCGGCCTGGGCGGCGTTGTCGACGCCCACGGCGCGCAGATAGGCGGCGTTGGCCCAGGTCGGCGCGCCGTCGGCGGCGGCGATCCAGGCCGGTTCGGACAGGCCGTCGACGAAGGCGGCGAAGCGGGCGGCGCTGGGCAGGCCAAGGTCGCCGGTCTGGGCCGCCAGGCGCAGCCAGGCCAGGGCGCCGGCCGCGCGGCCCTCGACGATCACCCGGCCGCCAGGCCCGCGGGCCTCGAAGGCGCAGGCCTCGCCGCGCTCGAACAGGGCCTTCAGGCGGGCGGCGTGGTCGGGATCGCCGGCGATCAGCGCCTCGACCAGGGCGTCAGGCGTGGCCTCGACGTTCAGCACCTGGGCGCAGGCGTGCAGGCTGTCGTCGCCCGACACCAGGCGGGCCGCGCCGTCCTCGACCGCCACCAGGGCGTTGTCGAAGGCTTCGGCCGAGGCCTGGGCCGCCACCGAACCGCTCTCCAGCGCGTCGAGGCGCAGCCGCATGCCGGCGATGCGCGCGTCGAAGGCGCGTCGTTGGGCCAGGGCCCACAGCGTGGCGCAGATCGCCAGGCAGACCGCGCCGGCCGCCGCGGCCAGGATCAGATCGAGCGATGTCATCCGGCGTGTCGCTAGCCCCAGAAGGCGTAAGGGTCGAATCAGATTTGGCAGCTTAGACCGCGCGCGGCGCGAGCGCGATCTGGCCCCTTCCCCCAGCGAGCAATCACGCTATTTCAGGTTCATGACCTGGACCGACCGCCTCGCCCCCTCGCTGGACGACTTCGCCGCCCTGGCCAAGGCCGCCTTCGACGCCCTGCCCGACGAGTTCCGCCGCCTGACCGGCGACGTCGTCTTCCGCATCGACGACTTCGCGACCGACGAGGTGCTTGACAGCCTGGGTATCGAGGACCCGTTCGAACTGACCGGCCTCTACCAGGGCGTGGACCTGTCGCGCCGCTCGGTGCTGGACGTGGGCGCCCAGCCCTCGATGGTCTTCCTCTATCGCCGCCCGATCCTGGACGAATGGTGCGAACGCGGCGATGTGACCCTCGGCGCGCTGATCGAGCACGTGCTGGTCCACGAGATCGGCCATCATTTCGGGCTGTCGGACGACGACATCCATCGCATCGAGGACGAGGCATGAGCCTGTTTGACGCTGAAACCTGGCGCGAGCGGATGGACGAGCGCTGGTTCGAAAGCGGCGCGGCGATCGCCGACAAGGGCGACGTCGACCTGGTGTCGATCGAGGACGACGCGGTGACCGCCCACGTCACCGGCAGCGCCGGCGACCTCTATGTGGTCGAGCTTCGCGCGCCGGCCGGCGAGGGCCGCTGCGATTGTCCGGGGTTCGCCAAGTTCGGCGCCTGCAAGCACCAGGCCGCCGTGGTCGTCGCGACCAACGCCCTGGACGAACCGGGCCTGCAGGCGGTGCGCGATCGCATGGCGCGCCTGCGCGACGGCCTGGCCCTGGACAGCCGCGAGGCCCTGGTCGAGCGGCTGGTGGATCTGGCCCGCCGCGACCCGAAGGTGCTGGCGACGCTGGAAGGCTGATCAGCGATACTCAAAAGATATGAGGCAATACTTTCCAGATATACCTGGAGCGCCGTCCATATTTTGCCTCAAAATTCGCGCAACGAACGGTGCGCAAATACACAATATCCCCCGTCGCGGGAGTTTGCGATTGAATATTACGGATTCTGCGCAATACTTATCGCAGATTCGTCGGAGGTCGATGCAACACCGCTGACGACTGGCCAGAACGCGCTCGCTCGCCGTGCGCAGTCTTGCCAGCCGCGTTGCGAGAGATTGCGTCAGTGTCCATCACAGGCCCCAAGGCAAGCAAGCCGGAGAACAAGACCCTCGTGGTCGCGTTATCGGTGTTGCAACTGACGGTCGTGGTGATCGTATGGCTGTTGGCCCTGATCCCAGCGGCTCTGGCGGCTCTGGCCGTGTTCCTCTGGAAAGGCGCCCGCCCGACCGTCCGGGGCAAGCTTCCGCCCGCCTGAACTTTCCGCCGAGTTTCGCGCCACCCCATGGAACTGCGCCACGTCCGCTATTTCGTCGCCCTCGCGGAAGAGCTGAACTTCACGCGCGCGGCCGCGCGTCTGGGCATCGGCCAGCCGCCGCTGAGCCAGCAGATCCGCGACCTGGAGAAGGAGATCGGCTATCCGCTGTTCCTGCGCCGGCCGCACGGCGCCGAACTGACCGAGGCCGGCCGCGCCTTCCTGGCCGAGGCCCGGCTGATCCTTGAGCAGGCCGAACGCGCCAAGGAAGCCGCCCGCCGGGCCGGCGGCGGCCATGTCGGCGCGCTGCGGGTCGGCTTCACCTCGTCGGCCAATTTCCATCCGGCGGTGACCGAGGCCTTCGCCGTGTTCCACTGGAAGTATCCCGACGCCAGCCTGATCGTCGAGGAAAGCCACTCGGCGCGCCTCGCCGAGCGCCTTTTGCATTCGGAACTGGACGCGGCCTTCGTGCGCCCCGGCAACGTCGCGGCCGAGGGTCTGGACCTGCTGCCCCTGGGCGAGGAGCCGCTGATCCTGGCCCTGCCGGCCGGCCACCCCCTGGCCGCCCAGGCCCGGGTGCCGGTGGCGGCGCTGGCGGGCGAGCCGTTCGTGATCTTCTCGCAGGGGATCGGCCGCACGTTCCTGGGCCTGATCCGCGAGACCTGCGCCCAGGAAGGGTTCGAGCCGACCATCGGCCAGGAGACGCCGCACATCGTGGCGATGATCAACATGGTCGCCGCCGGCCTGGGCGTGGCCATGGCCCCAGGCTCGATCGCCCAGCTGGCCGTGCGCGGCGTCGTCTACCGCCCGCTCGACGGCGCGGCGCCCCAGGTGCCGCTGGCCATCGCCACCCGGGCCGGCGACGCCTCGCCCCTGGTACGCAACTTCCTGGCCCTGATCCCGCCGCCGGTGGTGGAGGACTAGGCGGAGGCCGGCGCCGCCCCTCATCTCCCGTCATTCCCGTCCTTGTGGCGGGAATGATGGGACGTTGGGGATCGCAGGGCGCCCCTACCGCAGCACCGCCTCCACCCAGGCCGGCACGACCTCGCCGGCCGGGCCGTAGAGGCGCTCGTCGAAGGCGCGGGCGTTGTCGGAGGGTTCCAGGTTGATCTCGCAGGTGCGGATGCCCATCCGCCGCGCCTCGCCCACGAAGCCGGCGGCCGGATAGACCGAGCCCGAGGTGCCGATGGCGACGAACAGGTCGGCCTCCTCCAGCGCGTCGAAGATCTCGTCCATGAATAGCGGGACCTCGCCGAACCAGACGACGTGCGGCCGCGCCATGCCGCCCGCGCCGCAGGATCCGCACACCGCCTCCGCGTCCAGCGGGCCGGGGTCGGGACGGACAGCCTCGCAGGCATGGCAGCGGGTGACCGCCAGCTCGCCGTGCATGTGGACGACGGCGGTCGATCCGGCCTTCTCGTGCAGGTCGTCGACGTTCTGGGTGCACAGAAAGAGCCGCCCGCCCCGCGCCGCCAATTCGCGCTCCAGCCGCGCCAGGGCGAAATGGGCGGGATTGGGCGCGGCGGCGGCCAGGTTGGCGCGGCGGGCGTTGTAGAAGGCCCGAACCTTGGCCGGATCGCGGGCGAAGCCCTCGGGCGTGGCGACCTCGGCCAGGTCGTACTGCGTCCATACCCCGCCTTCGTCGCGGAAGGTGCCAAGCCCGCTCTCGGCGGACACCCCTGCTCCGGTCAGCACAAAGACATTCAGTCCCATTGGCAGGCCCACGGCGATGTTTCCCATTCTGGTTCAAGCGGCTGCGGCGAAGGTGACGGGTCCGTCATTTTTAATTTGACCGTACCGGAAGTTTGAGTGGACAGTGTTCACTCGAGGAGAGGCCCGCGCCAGACGGGCCCCGTCGAGCAGCCGAGAGGCCTACAGGAGAGGAGCCGACCGTGACGGACAAGAACATCACCAAGGACGCCATGTACGATGCGGTGGCGCCCGACGACTTCGAGTCCATGCTCGAACTCGACCGGTACGGAAACCGATCGAGCGCCTTCGACAAGATCATCTCGGCCACCCACGACCACTTCTGGGACCCGCTCGACAAGGCCTATATCGATTTCGACGAGCCGTTCGACATGGAGAACCAGCCGCTGGTTCCCGAGGACCTGGTGATCGCCCTGTCGACCGACTACGTCTCCAACCACCTCTCCGATCCCAAGCAGCGCACCCGCTTCATCAACCAGTCGGTGCTGCGCAGCTTCTCGTCGATCCTGCACGGCGAGCAGGGCGCGCTGAACCTGTCGGCCAGCCTGTGCCACGTGCTGAAAGACCAGGGCGCGCAGGAATACGCCGCCAACCAGACCCGCGAAGAGGCGCGCCACGTCACCGCCTTCGCCAAGTACATCAAGGCCCGCTGGGGCAAGCCGGTCGAATGCGGCCCGGCGCTCAAGAGCCTGCTGGTCGAGATCATCGCCGCGCCTGAGGTCTACAAGAAGATCATCGGCATGCAGATGCTGGTCGAGGGCCTGGCCATGGGCGCCTTCGCCACCTTCTTCAAGGAAATCCACGATCCGCTCGGCAAGAAGCTGCTGCAGCTGGTGATGACCGACGAGGCCTTCCACCACAAGTTCGGGAAGATCTGGGCCGACCGCACCGTGCCCAAGCTCTCGCCGGAAGAGCACGCCATCATCGAGGACTGGGCGGCTCACTGCTTCCAGACCCTGCTGTTCAACCTGGTCTCGCCGCACCAGCAGCTGGATCTCTACCGCGAGTTCGGCCTGGACCCCGACAAGGTGGTCGAGGAGTACGGGCAGATCATGACCGACGACCTGCGCCGCGAGCACATGAAGGAACAGACCAACATCTTCCGGGTGCTGGTGAAGACACTGCTCAACGCCGGCATCATCACCGACCGCACCAAGGCGTTCTACGCCATGTACGTCGACCTGGAGGAACTGAAGGCCGAGGGCGACCGGATGGTCGGCGACGACATCGCCGAGGAAGGCATCCGCCACCTGCAGGCCATCAACTTCAAGGACCGCGCCGTCCCGGTGACCATCGCCGCGGAGTAGGTTGAACTAAGAGAGCCCCTCTCCTCTCCCGTCGCACCCGCCGCAAGGGCGGGTGTCGACGAAGGCAGGCGTCTGCTCGCGGCGACCATCTGGGCGTCGCAAGCAGATGCCTGGCCTGGCTTCGCTTGCGCCCCGCGATCGACATTACTGAGGATCAACTTCCCGATGATCGCGATTTAGCTCGCGACCTCCTGGTGATCTCCGTAAGGCTGCTGCGTCTAACGGGGCGTGCGCTATGAATCTGAAATCGACTGTGGCCGCTTTGGCGCTCGCAAGCCTGTGGGCGGCGTTCGCCCATGCCGAGACTGTTGCACCGCCCACGTTCGCCGAGCGTCTGGCGCAGGCAGGATCGCCGTTGACGGTCCGGCCGGATGGCTTCGCGGGCCCGGGAGCCGCGATACTGTCGGAGGCTGTGGGCGACAGCCGGTACGTCCTCATCGGCGAGAGCCATTTTTCGCGCGAGATCCCCGCCTTCACCACGAACGTCTGTCGCTTGATGGCCCCCGGCGGCCTGACGGCCATGGCCGTCGAGACCGGGCCGGAGGCCGCTGGAGCGGTCAACGCACGCATGAGAGCGCCGGACCGCGAACAGCAGATTTCCGACTTCATGCGCTCTCATCCCGACGCCATGGCCTTTCTCAACAGCCGCGACGAGGGACGGACGGCGGCTGATTGCGCGGGCGTCGCCGGACCGGATTTCAAGCTGTGGGGACTGGACCAGGAATTCCTGGGCGCCAGCGGCTACCTGTTCGAACAGATGCTGGCGGCGGGCCCTGGGCCGCGCGCTCGCGCCCAGATCGAAGCGCTGGCCAAGCAGGAGCAAGCGGCGACGCGGGCCGCGCTCACCTCTGGTTCGCCCATGGACCTGTTCCTGCTCAAAGCCGACGATGCGACGCTGGATCAGGCTGGAACGGCCATCGACCAGGACGGCGGCGACCGGGCCAAGGCGCTGTTCGCCGCCCTGCGCGAGACGCGCGCCATCTATCAGGCGTCGCAGTCTCGCCGTGGCGATCCGAACGGGCGCAGGGCGCGGCTGATGAAGCGGACGCTGGCGACGCACCTTGCCGAGGCCCCGCAGGCGCGCCTCCTGATGAAGTTCGGAGCCTACCACCTCTACAAGGGCTACAATCCACTCGGCCAGCGCGACCTGGGGAACTTCGTCGCTGAACGCGCCGACGGAGAGGGCGCAAAGTCCCTCCACATCGTCGTCACCGGCGCGAAAGGCGAACAGGCCGGATACGGCGGGGTCGGTCGCCAAAGGACCGTGCGCAAGTTTGATGCGACCACGGGCAAGGACAGCGACTGGTCCAAGGACGTGATGCTGGCCCGCCCGTCGGGCACGCCGCAAAGCGACTGGTTCCTGGTGGATCTGCGCCCTTTGCGCAGCATCGATCTGGAAGCCCTGACGCCTGAGTGGCGCGCGATCATCCGCGGCTACGATCTCGCCATCGTGGCGCCGGAACTATCCGTGTCCTCCGTGCTGGGGGTTCAGGACGCCCCGTAGGACCACCACCCGTTCCTCCCGGCCGGAATGGCGAAGGCTGCGCCGGGAACACCGCCGCCTGCCCTTGCGTTTGCCTCCTTTCGGGGGATGAACTTGAGCAGGGCGCAAAGCCCGCCAAGCAGCAAGGTGTCGGAATGCGCGTAAGCCTGATCCTGTCCCTGGCGGCGAGCCTGGCCGCGACGTCGGCCATGGCCCTTCCCATGCCGGCCCTGGCCGGCGCCCAGCCGCCGTCCAAACCGGTGGCGGCGGCCTTCTATTCGGGCAAGTGGTACGAGATCGCCCGCACGCCCAATTCGGGCCAGCGCAACTGCGAGGCCCCGACCACCGAGTTCACGGCCAAGACCGCCGAGAGCTTCTCGGTGCGCCAGGTCTGCCGGCGCGACAGCGCCACCGGCAAGGCCAAGACCTTCAACACCAGCGGCAAGATCGTCGCCGGATCCGACAACGCCAAGTTCTCGATGAACTTCCTGGGCGGGTTGAAGAAGCAGGAATACTGGGTGCTGGACCACGCCGAGGACGCCTCGTGGGCGATCATGGCCACGCCCGGCGGCAACTTCGTCTGGCTGCTGGCGCGCAAGCCGGTGATGGACGAGACCGCCAAGGCGGCCGCCCTGGCCCGCGTCAAGGCGCTGGGCTACGAGAAGCTGGTCTTCCCGCAGCAGCCGGAGGCCTGAGCGTGCGGCGACGCCACCTGGCGCTGGCCGGCGCGGTCGTGCTGGCCCTCGGCGCGGCGGTCGCCTGCGCGGGCGCGGGCCCCGTCGGCAATCCCCGGCCCCCGCAGCCGGCCAAGCCCGTCGAACTGAGCAAGTATCTGGGCCTGTGGTACGAGGCCGCCCGCTACGACTTCCGCTTCGAGAAGGGCTGCGAAGGCGTCACCGCCGAATACGCGCTGCGACCCGACGGCCTGGTCGAGGTGCGCAACACCTGCCGCAAGGGCGGCCCCGAGGGCATCGAGAAGGTCAGCCTGGGCAAGGCCAAGGTGGTCGACAAGGCCACTGGGGCCAAGCTGAAGGTGTCGTTCTTCGGCCCCTTCTTCGTCGGCGATTACTGGGTGCTGGACCACGCCGACGACTACAGCTGGGCGATCGTCGGCGAGGGTAGCGGCCGCTATCTCTGGCTGCTGACCCGCGACAAGCCCACGCCCGGCCTGACCCAGACCCTGACCGACCGGGCCAAGGCCATGGGCTACGACGTCTCGCGCCTGAGGGTGACCAAGCACGCGCGGGGGTGAGGGCGCGCCTCGAAGGAAGCCTCGCTTGCGCCGCGAACAAAGATGGAACATGGTGGCGACATGGACGTCGTCGTCGACATCAGCCTCCCCCCCTCGGCCATGGGACGCCCCGAGACCACCCTGGCCGTCACCCGCGGCGCCGCGCGGCTGCTGGTCGACCTGGGCTATGCGCCGCTGGCCGAGGTGACCCTGCCCAACGGCCGCCGGGCCGACCTGATGGCGCTGGGCCCCAAGGGCGACATCGTCATCGTCGAGGTGAAGTCGGGGCTGGACGACTATCGCGTCGACCGCAAGTGGGGCGAGTACGGCCCCTATTGCGACGCCTTCCACTTCGCCGTCGCCCCGCAGTTTCCCGAGGGGATCCTGCCGGAGGAGCCCGGCCTGATCGTCGCCGACGGCTTCGGCGGCGCCGTGGTGCGGGCCGCGCCCGTCACGCCGCTGGCGGGGGCCCGCCGCAAGGCCCTGACCCTGGCCTTCGCCCGCCTGGCGGCCCTGCGGGCGGCCGGGGTCGCCGCCGAGCGCCTGGCGATCTGACCCGCGCGATCTGAAATAAGTTCGGACTGCGACATTCTGTCCAAATACAACTCAAGATCAGGCCACGACGCGAATAGACCTTCCATAACGCAAGGTCACTTGCTGACCTGAAGTTGTCTCACTGTCGGATACCCGACCAGTGCAAACGTTTGCATAACGGCGTCACCTCGTCGCCGTTACGTCTTCTTTACACCCAGCGCGCCATCACCCCGCCCACAAGCCCAACAAAGGGCAGGGGATTTCAACAGAATGTCGAAGAAGAAACCCGTCGTGGCGCTGGCCGCGGCGCTCCTCACCATCGCGCCGATCAGCGCCCATGCCGACGCCGCCAAGGACGTGCAGATCGCCGGCCGCGCGCTGACCTTCCTCGAGAACGGCCCCACCGGCAAGGCGGTGCTGGGCGTCGTGTTCGACCCGTCCAAGCCGGCCTCGGTCGCCGAGAAGAACGCCGTCATGGCCGCCATCGGCGGCGGCCTGAACACCGGGACCCTGACCCTGACGGCCAAGCCGGTCGAAGCCGGCGCCGTCTCGGGCGTGGGCGGCGTGGCCGCCCTCTACGTCACCACCGGCGTCAACGCCGCCCCCGTGGGCGCGGCCGCCAAGGCCAAGAAGATCATCACCATCGGTTCGGACGCGTCCTGCGCCGCCAGCGGCGCCTGCGTCATGAGCGTGTCGGCCGATCCCAAGGTCGAGATCATCGTCAACCGCGGCGCCGCCGCGGCCGTGGGCGCGGTCTTCAAGTCCGCCTTCCGCATGATGATCCGCGAAGTCTGATCGCCGCCAGCACAAGAGACATATCCATGAAGAAGACTCTCCTGGCCGGCGTTTCCGCGGGCCTCCTCGTCGCCGCCGCCTCGGCCGCTCACGCCCAATCGATCGACTACGGCTCGCTCGAGCAGCTGTTCAACGAGCCGGTCACCACCAGCGCCACGGGCGCCCCGCAGCGCTCGACCGAAGCGCCGGTGGACATGACCATCATCTCGGCCGCCGACATCACCCGCTCGGGCGCCGTCGACCTGCCGACCATCCTGTCGCGCGTGGCCGGCCTGGACGTCACGACCTGGGGCGCCGGCGCCGCCGACGTCAGCGTTCGCGGCTACAACCAGGCCATGTCGCCGCGCCTGCTGGTGCTGATCAACGGCCGTCAGGTCTATCTCGACCACTACGGCTACACCGCCTGGGCCACCCTGCCCGTGCAGCTGTCGGAGATCCGCCAGATCGAGGTCGTCAAGGGCCCCAACAGCGCGCTCTTCGGCTTCAACGCCGTCAGCGGCGTGGTCAACATCATCACCGTCAACCCGAAGTTCGACGACGCCGGCGACATCACCGTGCGCGGCGGCAACTTCGGCTACGGCGAGGTTTCGCTGGCCAAGACCTTCAAGCTGGGCGAGCGCTTCAGCGCCCGCGTCTCGGGCGGCGCCAGCCAGAGCGACGAGTTCAAGAGCACCGTCGCCGGCGTGGCCAAGAGCCAGCTGAACGACCCGGCCAAGATCTCGGCCAACATCGACACCGTCACCCAGCTGACCGACAAGGCCGAGCTGCGCGTCGAGGGCTCGTACTCGAACGTCCAGGTCAGCGACATGCTGTCCAACTACGCCTACTCGCCCAGCAAGTACCTGACGAGCTCGCTGAAGGGCACGCTGACCGCCGACACCAAGGCCGGCCAGCTGCAGCTCTCGGCCTACCAGAACGACCTGACCGCCAAGCACCTGATCCTCGGCCAGAAGGCGCGCTTCGAGAACAAGATCACGGTCGTCTCGGCCCAGGACCTGTTCAAGATCGGCGCGAAGCACACGATCCGCCTCGGCGGCGAATACCGCCACAACGAGGTCAACACCGCCCCGATCGGCGGCGCGGAAGTCAGCTACGACGTGCTGTCGGCCTCGGCGATGTGGAACTGGGCGATCAGCGACAAGCTCGCCTTCACCGCCGCCGGCCGCTACGACAGCCTGGACCTGTCGCGCGACGGCGCCTTCCCGGCCGGCTCGCCGCCGCTGGGCAACGGCTACTGGGATCGCAAGATCGAAGAGCCGTCGTGGAACCTGGGCCTCGTCTGGCGCGCCACGGACGCCGACACCTTCAAGGCCAGCGCCGCCCGCGGCGTGCAGGTGCCGACCCTGGTCGACCTGGGCGCCCTGCAGGCCCGCGTCAGCGTCGGTCCCTACACCCTGGGCCTGGCCGGCAACCCGACCCTGGAACCGGCGATCGTCACCAACTACCAGCTGACCTATGAGCGCGCCCTGCCGGCCATCAAGGCCCAGATCAGCGCCAAGGCCTTCATCCAGAAGACCGAGGACGTGAAGGGCCAGCCGACCTCGGCCCAGATCGACGTGCCCGCCACGCAGGTCAGCCTGCCGGTGCTCAGCTACCGCAACATCGGCGAGAGCAAGATGAACGGCTTTGAGCTGGCCGCCTCGGGCGAGTTCGGCGCCGGCTTCCGCTGGAACGCCGACTGGACCCACACCGAGGTGGACGACGAGCCGCTGGCCGGCTTCTCGCCGCTGCTGCGCTCGGCCGCCTTCGGCGCGACCACGCCGGAGAACCGCGCCAACGCCTCGCTGGGCTGGACCGGCGGCGCCTGGACGGCCGACGGCTTCGTCACCCTGGTGGGCGACCACGAGGCCTATGCGTTGTACGCCGTCGGCGCCAACCCGCGCCTGGTGAAGATCGAAAGCTACGCCGCCATCGGCGGCCGCGTGGCCCGCACCTTCGACCACGGCGTGACCGTGGCGATCAGCGGCCAGAACCTCGGCGACAACCGCCAGCGCCAGAGCGCCGGCCTGGAAGTCGAACGCCGCCTGTTCCTGAGCGTCAGCAAGAGCTGGTAGGCGAAGGGTTCGGGTTCGAACACGGAAAGGGCGGCTCGCAAGGGCCGCCCTTTTTCGTGTCGTGGGACCCCCTCCGGCCCTCCGGGCCACCTCCCCCAGAGGGGAAGGATCTAGAAGAAGATGCTCCCCCTCTGGGGGAGCTGTCGCGGAGCGACTGAGGGGGCCCTCACCAGTCGCTCTTTTTCTTCTTCATCAGGGCCAGCAGGCCCGGATACGGCCCCTGGCCGGTGCGGTAGAGGCACCACTCGTCGTCCTTCTTGCAGGCGCCGTCGAAGAAGTCCTTCTTGGCCTGGTCGATCACCGCGTACATCGGCGCGTCCTTGGCCTTGATCCCCAGCTTGTCGTCGCAGGCCGCGCGTTCGGCCTTGGTCAGGCGGTAGAGGTCGGCGTGGTTGCAACCCCCGCCCTGGCGCGCGGCCGTGCGCAGATCATCGCCGCCGGGCGTGGGCGTTCCCCTCGACTTGAAACCCGGCGGGGCGACGGCGGCGCGCGGCGCCTCGGGCGCGGCTGGCGCCGGGCTCGGCGCGGGCGCCGCAGCCACCTGGGCGGGCGGAGGCGGCGGAACGACAGCGCGGGCCGGAGGCGCCTTCGGGGCCGCCGGCGCAGCGGCCGGGGCGGCCGGCGCCTCGACGCGCGGCGCGGGCGGCGGGGCGGCGTCCACCAGGTCGACGATCAGGTTCTGCTCGACCAGCGGCGGCATCACCTTGATCCCGGCCAGCAGCCCCACGCCCAGCAGCACGTGCAGGCCGCTCGCCACGATCAGGGCGAGGGTGAAAGGCCTCTTGCGGCGAACTGTCGATCGCCTGCCGGCCATCCAGAATCCCTGCTTCCGGCTGACAACGCGCGGTGAAGGTCGAGGTATCCGGCCGATGGGGCGCGGCGATGGCGGCATTGATGCGGCGGCGCAAAGAAAAAGGCCCGGCGTCGCCGCCGGGCCTCCTCATTTCGCCTGAAGGGCGAAAGCGAGCCTTAGGCGGCCGCCTTCTCCTTGACGCCGAAGCGGCCGTAGAAGGTCTCGCCCTTGGCGGCCATCTCGCGCAGCAGGGCCGGCGGGGTGAAGCGCGAGCCGTAGGCCGCGGCCAGCTGGTCGAGGGTCTCGACGAACTTGGCCACGCCCACGCCGTCGATCAGGCTGATCGGACCGCCGGTCCAGGGCGCGAAGCCCCAGCCCAGGATGGCCCCAACGTCGGCTTCGCGCGGATCGACGATCACGCCTTCCTCGAAGCAGCGCGCGGCCTCGACGGCCTGGCGGTACAGCAGGCGGGTGCGGATCTGCTCGATCAGCGCCTTGTCGGCGTCCTTCACGGTCACTTCGACCAAGTCCGAGAGGCCCGGCCACAGGGTCTTGGGGCCGTTTTCCGGATAGTCGTAGAAGCCCTTGCCGTTCTTGCGGCCGTAGCGGCCCAGATCCTCGACCATCTTGGCGATGATCGCGGTGAACGGACGCTCCTCGTACTTGTCGCCGAGGTCCTTCTTCGTCTGGACGGCGATCTTGTGCGACAGGTCCAGCGCGACGTCGTCGTGCATTTCCAGCGGACCGCGCGGCATGCCGGTGGCGCGGCCGACATTGTCGATGATCGCAGGCGCGATGCCGTCGCTCAGCAGCTCCATGCCTTCCTGCACGAAGGTGCCGAAGCAGCGCGAGGTGTAGAAGCCGCGGCTGTCGTTGACGACGATTGGGGTCTTCTTGATCTTCAGGACGTAGTCGATCGACTTGGCCAGGGCTTCCTGGCTGGTCTTCTCGCCCATGATGATCTCGACCAGGCCCATCTTGTCGACCGGCGAGAAGAAGTGGATGCCGATGAACGAGGCAGGACGCACCGAAGCCTCGGCCAGGCCGGTGATCGGCAGGGTCGAGGTGTTGGAGCCGAAGATGGCCGTGTCGGCCAGCTGGGCCTCGGCCTTCTTGGTCACGTCGGCCTTGATGTCGCGATTCTCGAACACGGCCTCGATGACCAAGTCCGAACCCTTGACGTTGTCGTAGTCGGCGGTCGGGTGGATGAGCGCCAGGATGGCCTCGCCCTTCTCGGCCGTCATCTTGCCGCGCGAGACGGCCTTCTTGACCAGGCCCTCGGCGTAGCCCTTGCCCTTGTCGGCGGCTTCTTGCGACTGGTCGATCAGGACGGTCTCGATGCCGGCCATGGCTTGGACGTAGGCGATGCCCGCGCCCATCATGCCGGCGCCCAGGACGGCGACCTTCTTGACGTCGTAGTGCGGCACGCCGGCCGGACGGCCAGCGCCCTTGCCCAGCTCCTGCAGGGACAGGAACAGGGTGCGGATCATGCCCTTGGCCTGCGGCGTCATCAGGGTCTTGATGAAGTAGCGGGTCTCGATGCGGATGGCGGCGTCGAACGGAACCTGCAGGCCTTCATAGACGGCCTTCATGATGTTCTGCTGGGCCGGATAGTTGCCGTAGGTGTTCTTGCGCAGCATGGCGTTGCCCATGATGAACACCTGGGCGCCGGTTGGGGTGTAGGGGCCGCCGCCGGGGATCTTGAAGTCCTTCTTGTCCCAGGGAGCGACCGGGTCGCCCTTGGTCTTGATCCAGGTCTTGGCGGCCTCGACTTCCGTGCCGGCCGGCACGACTTCGTGCACGACCTTGAGGCCCAGGGCCTCGGCCGGCTTCATCGACTTGCCTTCGAGCAGGTAGGGGGCCGCGGCCATCACGCCCATCAGGCGGGTCAGGCGCTGGGTGCCGCCGCCGCCCGGCAGCAGGCCGACCTTGGCTTCCGGCAGGCCCAGCTGCAGCTTCGGCAGGTCGGCGACCACGCGGTAGTGCGTGGCCAGGACGAATTCCAGGCCGCCGCCCAGCGCCAGGCCGTTGATGGCCGCGGCCACCGGCTTGCCGCTGGTTTCCAGGCCGCGGAAGGCCTTGTTGAGCGCGAAGCCGGCGTCGAACGCGGCTTGCAGGTCATTGCCGCCCAGGCCGCCCGAGCCGCCCAGTTCGCCAAGGTCGGCGCCGGCGCAGAAGCCCGAGGCCTTGCCCGATGTGATGACGACGCCCTTGATGGCCGCGTCGGTCTTGATGGTCTCGACCAGCTCGCCGACTTCCTTGATCACCGAAGCGGTCAGGGTGTTCATCGAACGGCCGGGGACGTCGAAGGTGACCAGGGCGATGCCGTCGCCGTCGACCTCGATCTTGAAGTTTTCCATGGTGATGTTCCTCAGATTTTGAGGCCGTACCCCCTCACCCTCCCGTCCCTTCGGGCCGGGCCCCTCCCTCTCCCCATGGGAGAGGTGGACCCTTGCGCGCCCTTCTCCCAAAGGGAGAAGGAGGGGCCCGCGCCGCATCGCGGCGTGGGAGGATGAGGGGTTACGACATTAGGATCAGACGCGTTCGATGACCGTGGCGGTGCCCATGCCGGCGCCGACGCACAGGGTGATCAGGGCGGTTTCCTTGTCGGAGCGTTCCAGCTCGTCGACCATGGTGCCCAGGATCATCGCGCCGGTGGCGCCCAGCGGGTGGCCCATGGCGATGGCGCCGCCGTTGACGTTCATCTTCTCGTGCGGGATGTCCAGCGCCTGCATCATGCGCAGGACGACGGCCGCGAAGGCTTCGTTCAGCTCGTAGAGGTCGATGTCGCCGACTTCCATGCCGAGCTTCTTGAGCAGCTTCTCGGTGACCAGCGAGGGGCCGGTCAGCATGATCGACGGCTCCGAACCGATCGAGGCCATGCCCTTGATGCGGGCGCGGGCCTTCAGACCCAGCGCGTCGCCCATTTCCTTGGTGCCGATCAGCACGCCGGCGGCGCCGTCGACGATGCCCGAGCTGTTGCCCGCGTGGTGCACGTGGGTCATGCGCTCGACCTGCGGGTAGCGCTGGGTGGCGACCGCGTCGAAGGCCATCTCGCCCATGCCCGTGAACGAGGGGTTCAGCGAGGCCAGGGTCTGCATGGTGGTGGCGCCGCGAACGGTCTCGTCGTGGCTCAGGATGTTGAGGCCCAGCTGGTCCTTCACCGGCACCACCGACTTGGCGAAGCGGTTCTCGGCCCACGACTGGGCGGCGCGGCGCTGGCTCTCGACGGCGTAGGCGTCGACGTCGTCGCGGCTGAAGCCGTAGAGGGTGGCGATCAGGTCGGCCGACACGCCCTGCGGCATGAAGTAGGTCTTGAAAGCCGACGACGGGTCGGTCGGCCAGGCGCCGCCGTCGCTGCCCATCGGCACGCGGCTCATGCTCTCGACGCCGCCGCCGATGGTGAGGTCGGCTTCACCCGAGATGACCTTGGCCGCGGCCATGTTCACGGCTTCCAGGCCCGAGGCGCAGAAGCGGTTGATCTGCACGCCGGCGACGCTCTCGGCGTAGTCGGCGGTCAGCACGGCGGTGCGGGCGATGTCGGAGCCTTGCTCGCCGACCGGGGCCACGCAGCCCAGGACGACGTCGTCGACCTTGGAGGTGTCCAGGCCGTTGCGGTCGCGGATGGCTTCCAGGACCTGGCTGGCCAGCGACAGGGCGGTGATCTCGTGCAGAGAGCCGTCCTTCTTGCCCTTGCCGCGCGGGGTGCGCACGGCGTCGAAGATGTAAGCGTCGGCCATTGAATGGCTCCTTCCTGCGATCTTTTAAGTGTGTTGGCCCCAGAGCGCGATCGCGCTCTAGACTTTTGTTTTCAAAGCCTTTTCACCCACTTCCAATGTGAACATTGGAAGTGGAAAGGCTTTGCAGGGCGTTTTCGAGCGCCGCCTCGACCCGGACATCCGTCCGAACCGAGTTGGCGATGAAACAGGCGTGGTGGGCGGCCTCGTGCAGGGCCGCCAGCTTAGCTTCGTCGGGCGCGTCGCCCTCGAAGACGATGTCGGGACGAAGAACGACATGGCTAACCCAGTGAGCCCCATGCTCGTTCCGGGTCATCGTTCCCTCGGCCCTGTCGCGATAGGCGCTGATGAAGAAGCCGGCGCGACGGGCCAGGTCGAGGAAGGTCAGCATGTGGCAGGACGACAGCGCCGCCACGAACATCTCCTCGGGATCGACGCCCGCCGGGTCCGACCAGGGCAGCGGCACCACCGACGGCGAAGCCGAGCCGAGCGCCGTGACCCCGCCGTCGAACGACAGGGTGTGGGCGCGGCTGTAACGGCCCCTGGGGAAGTCCGCCCCAGGCTCCAGCTTCCAGTCGACGATGGCGACGTGGATCGACATGCTACTTCTTCCAGGTCCCGATCGGCGACTTGTGGATCGGGGCGCAGGTCAGGCCGCGGGCGCTGGCCTTGGCCGAATAGACGACGCGCTGGCCGAACTCCGGCGGCGGCAGGCGGCAGGGCGTGAAGCCCGAGGTGTTCACTGTCAGCGTCCAGGTGGCGATCTTGGAGCGCAGCAGGTTGTTGCACTGCTCGACGCCGGGCTTCAGCGGCAGGTCGAAGGCGCCGGGCTGGGGACGCTTGCCCTCCAGCTTGCCGGAGAACTGCAGCGGGC
The DNA here is from genome assembly GCF_011043625.1 of Caulobacter sp. 602-2. Lineage (GTDB taxonomy): Bacteria > Pseudomonadota > Alphaproteobacteria > Caulobacterales > Caulobacteraceae > Caulobacter. The sequence goes on along the minus strand of NZ_JAAKGT010000012.1, from coordinate 93,019 downwards.
GGCGGCCCTCGGCCTTGATGCAGACCACGGCCGAGCGGGCGGTGTCGTTAGGGGGCGGAGGCGGAGCGTCGGCGAACATCATCAGAGCGTCCTCGCGATCAGCAGTTTCATGATCTCGTTGGTGCCGCCGTAGATGCGCTGGACGCGGCTGTCCTTGTACATCCGGGCGATCGGGTACTCGTTCATGAAGCCGTAGCCGCCGAACAGCTGCAGGCAGCGGTCGACGATCTTGTTCTCCAGGTCGGTCACCCAGTACTTGGCCATCGAGGCGGTCGAGGCGTCGAGGTCGCCCTTCAGGTGGCGCTCGATGCAGTGGTTGACGAACACCTTGGCGACGGTGGCTTCGGTCTTGCACTCGGCCAGCACGAACTGGGTGTTCTGGAAGGCGATGATCGGCTTGCCGAACGCCTGGCGCTCCTTGACGTAGGCGATGGTCAGCTCCAGCGCCCGCTCGATGGTGGCCATGCCCTGCACGGCGATGTTCAGCCGCTCCTGCGGCAGCTGGGCCATCAGCTGGAAGAAGCCCTGGCCTTCCTCGGTCCCGAGCAGGTTCTCGGTCGGGATCTTCACGTCGTTGAAGAACAGCTCGGAGGTGTCCTGGGCCTCGTGACCCAGCTTGTCGAGGTTGCGGCCGCGCTCGAAGCCTTCAGCGCCGTCTGTTTCGACCACCACCAGGCTGGTGCCGCGGGCGCCGCCGGCCGGGTCGGTCTTGGCCACCACGATGATGAGATTGGCCGTCTGGCCGTTGGTGATGAAGGTCTTGGAGCCGTTGACGACGTACTGGTTGCCGACCTTCTTGGCCGACGTCTTGACGCCCTGCAGGTCGGAGCCCGCGCCCGGCTCGGTCATGGCGATCGCGCCGACCAGCTCGCCGGTCGACAGGCGCGGCAGCCACCGCTGCTTCTGCTCCTCGGTGCCGTAGTGGAAGATGTACGGCATGACGATGGCGTTGTGCAGGCTGGCGCCGAAGCCGTCGACGCCCTTCTTGCCCAGCTGCTCCATCAGGACGACCTCGTGGCGATAGTCGCCGCCGGAGCCGCCGTATTCTTCCGGCGTGGAGAGGCCGAGCAGACCGGCCTCCCCCGCCTTGTTCCACATCGCGCGATCGACGCAGTGGTTCTTGCGCCAGGTCGCCACGACGTTTTCAGGAGCGTGCTCGTCGAAGAACTTGCCGACCGCGTCCTCGAAGATCGCGATGTCCTCTTCGGCCATGAAGGCCGGCTTTTCGACGTCGAGCACGCTCATTTTCAGAAGGCCTCCGCGGGCAGCGCCATCAGGGTCGCCGAGCCGGTCTTCAGTTTGGCCAGATGCGCCCCAGCGTCAGGCAAGACCCGTTCGATGAAATAACGGGCCGTGGCGACCTTGGTCGTGAAGAACGGGTCGGTGGAGCCTTCGGCGATCTTGGCGTTGGCCGCCTTGACCATCAGGGCCCACATGTACGCGAGGCCCGTCAGGCCGAAGAGGTGCATGTAGTCGGTCGAGGCGGCGCCCGCGTTGTCGGGGTTCTGCAGGCCGTTCTGCATCAGCCACATGGTGCCGTCCTGCAGTTGGGCCTTGGTCGCCGCCAGGGCGTCGATGAACGGCTTCAGCTCGGCGTCGCCGTCGTTCTCGCCGACGAACTGGTCGATCTCCTGGAAGAAGGTCATCACGCCGCGGCCGCCCTTGGCCGCCAGCTTGCGGCCGACGAGGTCGAGGGCCTGCACGCCGTTGGTGCCTTCGTAGATCAGGGCGATGCGGCAGTCGCGCAGGTACTGGCTGACCGGGAAGTGCTCGGTGAAGCCCGAGCCGCCGTGCACCTGCACCGCGTTGGAGCAGGCCTGGAAGCCGCGGTCGGTCAGGTAGCCCTTCAGGACCGGCGTCAGCAGGCCCATGTAGTCCTCGGCCTTGGTGCGCACAGCTTCATCCGGGTGAGCGTGGGCTAGGTCGCCGTGCAGAGCGGTCCAGAACAGGAAGGCGCGGCCGCCTTCGATGATGGCCTTGTTCTCCAGCAGCAGGCGACGCACGTCCGGGTGGACGATGATCGGGTCGGCCGGGCCGTCGGCGTTCTTCGGGCCCGTCAGCGAACGGCCCTGCAGGCGGTCCTTGGCGAAGGCGACGGCGGCCTGGTTGGCCGCTTCGGCCTGGGCGACGCCCTGCAGGCCGACGCCCAGGCGGGCTTCGTTCATCATCACGAACATCAGCTTCAGGCCGCTGTTCTCTTCACCGATCAGATAGCCCTCGGCGTCGTCGTACTGCATGACGCAGGTGGCGTTGCCGTGGATGCCCATCTTCTCTTCGAGGCCCACGCACTTGGCGCCCTCGTTGCGCGCGCCGACGCTACCGTCGGCGTTCGGGAAGAACTTCGGCACGATGAACAGGCTGATGCCCTTCACGCCGGCCGGGGCGCCCTCGATGCGGGCCAGCACCAGGTGGACGATGTTGTCCGACATGTCGTGCTCGCCGGCCGAGATCCAGATCTTCTGGCCGGTGATCTTGTAGCTGCCGTCGACCTGCGGAACGGCCTTGGTGCGCAGCAGACCCAGGTCCGTGCCGCAGTGCGGCTCGGTCAGGTTCATGGTGCCGGTCCACTCGCCCGTGATCATCTTGGGCAGGTAGGTCTCTTTCTGCGCGTCGGTGCCGCCGGTGTGGATCGCCGAATAGGCGCCGTGGGCCAGGCCCGGGTACATCGAGAAGGCCATGTTGGCGCTGCTCGACATTTCCGAGAACGACAGGTTCACGACGTGCGGCAGGCCCTGGCCGCCGTAGGTCGGATCAGAGCCGAGGCCCGTCCAGCCGCCTTCGCACAGGGCCTTGTAGGCTTCCTTGAAGCCCGGCGGGGTGGTGACGGTGTTGGTGACCGGGTCCAGCTTGCAGCCGGTCTTGTCGCCGACGCTGTTCAGCGGGGCCAGGACCTCGCCGGTGAACTGGGCCGCGCCCTCGACGATCTGCTCGACGACGTCGATCGAGGCGTCAGCGAAGGCCGGCAGATTGCCGTACTGCTCGATGTTGAGCACGTCGCGCAGCAGGAACATGTGATCGCGAACGGGCGGCTGATAGGTCATTTAAAGCAGTCCTGATGGGTCGGATCGGGGAGGTGGAACCAAGGCCCGCCCATCCCCCCGGTCTTGGCGGAAACAGGCGCGGCCTTGAGTGTTTTGAGCCTTACTTGCCCAGGGTCTTACTTACCCAGGGCCATTTCGGCGCCGTCGAGGCGGGCGCGCAGCAGCTGCTCGTAGTCGGCCGAGCGCGGCAGGAGGTCGGGGCGGATCTCGGCCAGGCGCTTCTCGAGGCGATCGCAGGCCTCGCGCAACTCGATCAGGGCGCCGTCGATGTCTTCGCGCTGCTGCTCCAGCGCCGAGGCGCGCTCGCGGAACTTCTTCAGCGACCGGGCCATCTGGGCCGCGCCGTCGTCGTTCTCGTCGTAGAGGTCGAGCAGCTCGCGGATCTCCGACAGCGACAGGCCCACGCGCTTGCCGCGCAGGATCAGCTGCAGGCGGACGCGGTCCTTGTGGGAATAGACGCGGTTGAGGCCCTCGCGGGCCGGCGTCAGCAGGCCCTTGTCCTCGTAGAAGCGCAGCGCCCGGGGCGTGGCTTTGAATTCGTTGCACAGCTGACGGATCGAGAACGTGCGCTCGGGACGTCGAAGATCGGCTGCCATCGGTACCCTCCCAGGGTGCGGCCGGCCTTCCCGGCCGGGTCATTGGTTATCGCCGTTCACGCTAGACCGGACCTTGCGGAACGTCAACGCTTACGTAAACGTCAACCTTGACCTTGGGACATAGGTTTACATTCCTAGGTCGCGGGCTTAATTTCCTTTCCGTGCCGTCACCTGGACGCGTGGAGGACCCCATGCTCTCGCACGCCGAAATCTGGACCGCGATCGACGCGCTGGCCAAGCGGTTCGACATGACGCCGTCGGCCATGGCCAAGCTGGCGGGCCTGGATCCCACCGCCTTCAACCGCTCCAAGCGCGGCGACGTCGACACGCGCCCCCGCTGGCCCTCGACCGAGAGCCTGGCCAAGGTGCTGGAAGCCACGGGCGTGGGTTTCTCGGAGTTCGCGGCCCTGACCGAAAGCGCCCAGGGCCGGCGGGCGGGCATCCCGCTGATCGGCCAGGCGCGGGCCGCGCCGGGCCTGTTCGACGAGGCGGGCGCGCCGCGCGGGGCGGGCTGGGAGGAGATGGAGCTTCCGGGGCCGCGGGAGGACGGGCTCTACGCCCTGGAGGTCGAGGGCGACGCCCTGGCGCCGGTCTATCGCGACGGCGACCGGCTTCTGGTCTCGGCGACGGCCGAGCCCCGGCGCGGCGACCGGGTGGTGGTGATGACCACCGATGGCGAGGTGCTGATCAAGGAACTGGGCCGGCTGACGGCCCGGACGATCGAGCTGACCTCGGTCCTGCGCGACGGCGACGACCGCACGCTCGACCGCATGGCGGTGGCCTGGGTCGCCTGCGTGCAGTGGGTCAGCCAGTAAGCCGACCCGACCTTTCTTTCGAGCATTCCTTCATCCGATAACCGCTTCGCACTTATCGGGGAACGCTCGCCTCAGGTGCGCGGGCAGTCGGCGTGGTGGCCGTTGAGCCAGTCGCGCAGCGCCGCGGCGCGGGGATCCTCGCATGACACGTCGACCCGGTAGGAGGCCCAGGTGTCGTTGTGGGCGGCCTCGATGCGGGCGCCGGGGAACTGCGAAGCGATGCCGCCGATCAGGGAGTCGAATTCCGAACGGTCGTGCGGGCGAAGCGTGAAGGAAGCCATCGGACTATTCCTGGTTCTGATGGTTCCGAGCCTAGACTCCGAAGTTCGCACAAACCCTTAATTCGAAATTCAGAAAGCGTTCATGAAACGAGGCACGGTGTCGCAGGCCGGCGATCAGAAGAACTCGTCCAGCAACAGGTGAAAGCCTTCCCTGTCTTGGTCTTGCGCCGCGCCGTAGGCCGCCAGGAAGCGATCGGCCAGTTCGTTCCCGAATTCTGAAAGTGAACGGCGCATCAGGGCCAGATCCTGCCAGCGGTCGGCCAGACCCAGGCGACCGACGTCGATGAAGCCGGTCGGTCGACCGTCCTCGACCAGGATGTTGTCGAGCGTGCAGTCGCCGTGCGCGACCACCGCTTCGACCCTGGTCGGCAAGGTCGTGCGCAGCTGCTCCAGCAGGCGCCCCGGATCGGCGCCGGCCCGCTCGTCGTCGAAGTCTTCGGTGTCGACCAGGCCCGCGGCCAGGCGGCGGGCGGCCTCCTCCACGCGCGCCGCGGGCGCGGCGTCGAACGGGCAGTCGGCGGCCGGCAGGGCGTGCAGCGCCGCCAGCATCCGCGCCAGCTCGGCGACCGGCGCCTCCCCCCGTTCGGGATGAGCCGACAGCCAGTCATGAGCGCTGACGCCGGGAACGGCCGTGGTCAGCAGCCGAGCCTCGCCCGCAGCCTGGACGAACGCCAGGACCGACGGAACCGGCGCGCGGCCGGCCAGCCAGGCCAGGCGCTGCGCCTCGGCCCGGATCTCGGCCGCGACGGCCCCCGCTCCGGATTTCAGATAGAGGGTGGGCCGCCCCGGCGCGGTCAGGCGAAGGACGCTTGCGCCGCCCTCCCCCGCGCTCGCCGGGACGGCCTCATAGCCCGCGATCAGGGCCGAAAGATCGGCCGTCAGGCTCAGCCCAGCTTCTCTTCGATCAGGGCGATCGTGCGATCGATCCCGAAGATCGCCGCGAACGAACCGAAGCGCGGACCCTGGCTCTGGCCGAGCAGCACTTCGTACAGGGCCTGGAACCAGGCGCGCAGGGGATCAAAGCCGTGGGTCTTGCCGACCTCGAACACCTCGTTCTGGATCAGCTCGGCGTCTTGCGTGCCGGCCGGCATGGCCTTCAGCTTGGCCAGCAGGTCGAGGATCGCGGCGCGTTCCTGGTCGGTCGGGGCGCGGAAGGTCTTCGTCGGTTTGACGAAGTCCTCGTAGTAGTTGATCGCGTAGCCGGCCAGGCGGTCCAGCAGCGGCTGGGTTTCCGCCGACGCGCCCGGGATGTAGCGCGACAGGAAGCCCCAGAGGATCTCCTTGGTCGAGGCGTCGGCGGCCGACACCAGGTTCAGCATCAGGCTGAACGACACCGGCGAGCCCTGCTCCGGCGGCTTGCCCGCATGGATGTGCCAGACCGGGTTGTCGAGCTGCTTGGCGCCTTCCTGGCGGCCGAAGGCGTCCAGCTGCTGCAGGTACTCGTCCGTCGCCTTGGGGATGACGTCGAAATAGAGCTTCTTGGCCGACTTGGGGCTCTGGAACATGTAGTACGACAGGCTTTCCGGCGCGCCGTAGCGCAGCCAGTCCTCCATCGACAGGCCGTTGCCCTTGGTCTTGGAGATCTTCTGGTTGTTCTCGTCCAGGAAGAGCTCGTAGTTGAAACCTTCGGGCGGGATGCCGCCCAGGGCCTTGCAGATGGCGCCCGAGGCCTTGACCGAGTCGATCAGGTCCTTGCCGCTCATCTCGTAGTCGACGCCCAGGGCGGTCCAGCGCATGGCCCAGTCGGGCTTCCACTGCATCTTCACGTGGCCGCCGGTGACCGGGACCTCGACCTTGGAGCCGTCCTCGTCCTCGAAGACGATCGTGCCCTTCTCGACGTTGCGCTCCAGGGTCGGAACCTGCAGCACCTTGCCGGTCGACGGGCTGATGGGCAGGAACGGCGAATAGGTGGCGCGGCGCTCTTCGCCCAGCGTCGGCAGCATCACCTTCTGGATGGCGTCGAAGCGGGCCAGGGCCGTCAGCAGGACTTCGTCGAACAGGCCCCCCTTGTAGCATTCGGTCGAGGACACGAACTCGTACTCGAAGCCGAAGCTGTCGAGGAAGGCGCGCAGGCGGGCGTTGTTGTGGGCGCCGAAGCTGTCATGGGTGCCGAAGGGGTCGCGGACGACCGTCAGCGGCTTGCCCATGTCCTCGATCAGCGGCTGCTGGTTCTCGATGTTGCCCGGAACCTTGCGCAGGCCGTCCATGTCGTCGCTGAAGGCGATCAGGCGGGTCGGGATGGCGTCGTCGGTGAGCGCGCGGAAGGCCTGGCGCACCATGGTCGTGCGCGCCACTTCCCCGAAGGTGCCCAGGTGCGGCAGGCCGGACGGGCCATAGCCGGTCTCGAAGATCACGGCCTTGGAAAGGGCCGGATAGGCTTTCACCGCCTCGTCGGTCTTGCCGGCGTCGATCAGGGCTTTCGCGGCCTCCTGATCGGCGCGGTCGGGGAGGCGCACGCGCAGGACGCGGGCGATGGTGGCGCGCGCCTGCTCGAACGGCCAGGAGCGGGCTTCGCGGGCGAGGGGGGAGAGGCCTTCAAACATGGCCGCGCGTATAAACCCTGGCGGGGAATGAGGCTAGGGTCAGGTCAGAACAGGCGCGGATCGAACCGGAACGGCTCGTCGCGCAAGAGCCGTACGCCCGCGAAGGCCGGATGGCGGGGATTGAGCAGGGTATTGATCTCCTGCGGCACGATCTGGCTGGGAACGTGCAGACACAGCGCCCGGCCAGCCTCGAGGAAGGCGTCGCCCACCGCCACGCTGTCGTCCGGAACGGCGTCGAGTGCCAGGCGGGGCGCGTCGTCGGGAACCTCGATCCCCAGCAGGCGGTAGTCCAGCGGCAGCAGGTCGGGCGACAGGTCAAGATGCACCAGCACCTCCAGCACCGCCAGGCTAGGGCTGGCGGCGGTGTAGAGCATCGGCCGGCCGGGCGAGTTCCAGCGGCCGCCGTAGAGCCGAGCCCCCTCCCCGTCCAGGCCGACATGGGCGGCTTTGGCGATGTGATGGACGATCATCGACAAACCCTCAGAAGTGATCCGTCTTCGGATTCATACCGCATGGCGTGCGGCGTCAAACGCACACCTCAAGCCGCCAGGCCGTGAGCGATCTGGCCCAGCAGCCGCTCGACGCCCTGGGCGCCGAGGTCGGTGTCGGCCATCGAGATCGGTGTCTGGCCTTCCAGCGTGCGGTTGGGTCGCTCCAGCCAGCGCCAGGCGCGCTCTTGGTCGCCCAGCACGTCCTCGGCGGCCGCCACCATGCGGGCGATCCGCACCATGCGGTCGGACTCGGCCGGATCCAGCGGCTGGTCGGCGTCGCGGCGGCGATTGAAGGTGCGCCGCGGCATCACATAGGGCTCGATGGCCGAGAACGGCTGATGCGTGGCCGCCAGGAAGCCATCAACCGAAGCGACCGGCAGGCCCCTGCGGACCAGCCGGACCACGTCAAACTCCGTGGCCAGCGGGCCTGTTACCGCCTCACCGCCAAGCAGTTCCTGGATTTTTACGACCGGGGCCATGCGATGCCAACCAAACGCCGCTACATCAGCGGCGTTTTGACTATAGGCCGAAGGCGGGCTGTGGACAAGTTCCACACCCACCCCCTCGTCATCCCGGCCGGAGAGCAGCGGATAGCCGGGCCCCTGGGGACTGGGAGCGGTATTCAGACTGCCCCTTCGCAGAGACAGCCGCATTGCGCCGGCCCCTGGGTCCCGGGTCTACGGCCCGCTGCGCGGTCCTTCGCCCGGGATGACGGACTCGACCTTAAGCCGCCTTCGCGCCCGCCCGGTTGCGCACCAGGTCGTCGACCACCGACGGATCGGCCAGGGTCGAGGTGTCGCCCAGGGCGTCGACCGCGTTCTCGGCGATCTTGCGCAGGATGCGGCGCATGATCTTGCCCGAGCGGGTCTTGGGCAGGCCGGGCGCCCATTGCAGCACGTCCGGCGCGGCGAAGGGGCCGATCTCGTGACGCACCCACAGCACCAGCTGCTTGCGCAGCTCCTCGGTGGCGACCGCGTCGGCCTTCAGGGTGACATAGGCGTAGACGCCCTGGCCCTTGATGTCGTGCGGGTAGCCCACCACCGCGGCCTCGGCGACGGCCTCATGGGCCACCAGGGCGCTCTCGATCTCGGCCGTGCCCAGGCGGTGGCCCGAGACGTTGATGACGTCGTCGACCCGCCCGGTGATCCAGTAGTAGCCGTCGTCGTCGCGCTTGCAGCCGTCGCCGGTGAAGTACTTGCCGGGATAGGTCGAGAAATAGGTCTCGAAGAAGCGCTGGTGGTCGCCATAGACCGTGCGCATCTGGCCCGGCCAGCTGTCGGTGATCACGAGGTTGCCCTCGGTCGCGCCCTCAAGCACCGCGCCCTCGGCGTCGACCAGCTGCAGCTTCACGCCCGGCAGCGGCTTGGTGGCCGAGCCCGGCTTGAGGTCGGTCGCGCCGGGCAGCGGCGAGACGAGGATGCCGCCCGTTTCGGTCTGCCACCAGGTGTCGACGATCGGCAGGCGGTCCTTGCCGACCACGCGGTGATACCAGAGCCAAGCTTCCGGATTGATCGGCTCGCCGACGCTGCCCAGCAGGCGCAGCGACGACAGGTCGTTCTTGAGAACGTGCTCGTCGCCCTCGCGCATCAGGGCGCGCAGGGCCGTGGGCGCAGTGTAGAAGATCTCGACCTTGTGCTTGTCGACCACGTCCCAGAACCGCGACGGGGTCGGGTAGTTGGGCACGCCCTCGAAGATCAGGCTGGTTCCGCCGTTGGCAAGCGGACCGTAGACCACGTAGCTGTGGCCGGTGACCCAGCCCACGTCGGCGGTGCACCAGAAGATCTCGCCAGGGCGGTAGTCGAACACGGACTCGAAGGTCCAGCTGGCCCAGGCCAGGTAGCCGCCGGTGGTGTGCAGCACGCCCTTGGGCTTACCCGTCGAGCCGGAGGTGTAGAGGATGAACAGCGGGTCCTCGGCGTTCATCGGCTCAGGCGCGCAGTCGGGCGAAGCGGCGTCCCTGACGTCGTTCCAGATCACGTCGCGGCCTTCGACCACCGGCACGTCGGCGCCGGTCCAGCGGACCATCAGCACCTTCTCGACCTGCGGGCAGTGGGTCAGGGCCTCGTCGATATTGGCCTTCAGCGGCACGGTCTTGCCGCCGCGGCGGCCCTGGTCGGCGGTGATGACCAGGCGCGAGTCGCAGTCCTGGATACGGCCGGCGATGCTGTCGGGCGAGAAGCCGCCGAACACCACCGAATGGATGGCGCCGATGCGGGCGCAGGCCAGCATGGCGATCGCCGCCACGGGCACCATCGGCAGGTAGATGGTGATCCGGTCGCCCTTCCTGGCGCCCAGGTCCTTCAGCACATTGGCCATGCGGCAGACCTGGTCGTGCAGCTGGCCGTAGGTGATCTTGTCGGAGACGCCCGGCTCATCGCCCTCGAAGATCAGGGCGACGTCGTCCTTGCGGTGCGGCAGGTGGCGGTCGATGCAGTTGGCGCTGACGTTCAGCACCCCGTCCTCGTACCAGCGGATGCGGAAGTCGTCCTTGGCGTAGGAGACGTTCTTGATCTTGGTCGGGGCCTCGATCCAGTCGAGGCGGGCGGCGAGTTCGCGCCAGTAGCCCTCGGGGTCGCTTTCGACGCGGGCCACGGCGGCCTCGTAGCCCTCGGCGTCGATATGGGCCTTGCCCGCCCAGTCTTCCGGCACCGGAAACAGCTGTCCGTCGCTCACCACGCGTCTCCCTAACGTCTCTTCAGTCGATCTTGTCGTCGCCAGCGGTCTTGCCGCTGCGTCAGTCGTCGTCTTGCGAGCGGGAGTATGCGAAGCATCCCCCCCGCGCAAGCAGACCAATTCTGTTTCTGACGACAGAAAGTTGGTCTTGTTCGATTTGTCGGTTTTGAGGCCGCCAGCGCCGCCCTTGCCGCCTGCCCAGGCGGAAGAAAGGGGGCCTCCGCCGTCGTCGGCGAAGGCCCAGGGGGAGGAACCGAAAAGGCCTAGAAGAAGCCCAGCGCCTTGGCGCTGTAGCTGACCAGCAGGTTCTTGGTCTGCTGGTAGTGGTCGAGCATCATCTTGTGGGTCTCGCGGCCCACGCCCGACTGCTTGTAGCCGCCGAAGGCCGCGTGTGCCGGATAGGCGTGGTAGCAGTTGGTCCATACCCGGCCGGCCTGGATGCCGCGCCCGAAGCGGTAGGCGCGGGCTCCGTCGCGGGTCCACACCCCGGCCCCGAGACCGAAGGCGGTGTCGTTGGCGATCTCCAGCGCCTCCTCTTCCGTCTCGAAGGTGGTCACCGCCAGGACGGGGCCGAAGATCTCTTCCTGGAAGATCCGCATCTTGTTGTGGCCCTCGAACACGGTGGGCTCGACATAGAAGCCGTCGGCCAGCTGGCCGGGCAGCACGGTGCGCGAGCCGCCGGTCAGCAGGCGCGCGCCCTCGTTGCGACCCACGTCCATGTAGCCGAGGATCTTGTTCAGCTGCTCCTCGGAGGCCTGGGCGCCGATCATGGTGGCGGGATCCAGCGGATTGCCCTGCACCACCGCCTGAACGCGCTTCAGCGCCTTCTCCATGAACTTGTCGTAGATCGACTTCTGCACCAGGGCGCGGCTGGGGCAGGTGCAGACCTCGCCCTGGTTCAGGGCGAACATCGCAAAGCCCTCGAGCGCCTTGTCGAGATAGTCGTCATCCTCGGCGGCAACGTCGGCGAAGAAGATGTTGGGCGACTTGCCGCCCAGCTCCAGCGTCACCGGGATCAGGTTCTGGCTGGCGTACTGCATGATGAGGCGCCCGGTGCTCGTCTCGCCGGTGAAGGCGATCTTGGCGATGCGCGGGCTGGACGCCAGCGGCTTGCCGGCCTCCAGGCCAAAGCCGTTGACGACATTGACCACGCCGGGCGGCAAGAGGTCGCCGATCAGCTCGAACAGCACCATGATCGAGGCCGGGGTCTGCTCGGCGGGCTTCAGCACCACGCAGTTGCCGGCCGCCAGCGCGGGGGCCAGCTTCCAGCAGGCCATCAGCAGCGGGAAGTTCCACGGGATGATCTGGCCGACCACGCCCAGCGGCTCGTGGAAGTGGTAGGCGATGGTGTCGTGGTCGATCTCGGAGATCGCGCCTTCCTGGCTGCGCAGGCAGCCGGCGAAATAGCGGAAGTGGTCGATGGCCAGCGGCAGGTCGGCGGCCGTGGTCTCGCGGATCGGCTTGCCGTTGTCCCAGGTCTCGGCGTTGGCCAGGACGGCGAGGTTCTCCTCCATGCGGTCGGCGATCCTCAGCAGGATCCGCGAGCGGTCGGCGGCGCTGGTCCTGCCCCAGGCGTCCTTGGCGGCGTGGGCGGCGTCCAGGGCGCGCTCGACGTCTTCGGCCTGCGAACGGGCGATCTCGCAGATCTTGCGGCCGGTGATCGGCGAGGCGTTGTCGAAATAGCGGCCGTCGGCCGGTGCGACCCACTGGCCGCCGATGAAGTTGTCGTAGCGCGCCTTGAACGGCGGGCGGGACAGCGAGTCGATGAACTCGGGCTTGGTCATGGTTTCCTCCGTCGCGCCGTGTTCGGCGTCGCAGGGAGGAGCTTGCGCCCGGATTCTTGATGTGGAACGGGGTGGAGGCGGCGGCGGCGGCCGAGTGTCTCAGGCTTGCGACAGTTCCAGACCGCTCATGATCATAGCGGCCTTCTGAGCCACCCGAAGGTCCCGCTCGCGATCCGGCGTTCCGGTCATCTCCGCGTCGCTCAGATAGTCCGCGACCTCCGACACCGATGCGCTGGCGCTCAGCATCGAAAACACCTGGATGGCGTAGCTGTCGTACTCGTCAGGGGGAAGGTGCGGCATCAAGGCGATGGGATCCCAATCGTCGCGCAGCAGTTGCTTGATCGCTTCAAGGGAGGCCAAGGCGGTCGGCGATCGCGCCTTACCTTTTCCGTCACGCCAGCCTTCGCGGATTTCCCGCCGGACGGACTGGACGGAGGGGGTCCAGCCCATATCGGATTCAACCTCTCCAACGCATCCCCAACAATCGCCTCCACAATCACCGGAAAGCGGATCGCTCTGCTGACCGAGACTGCGGCCACACATGCCGCAGCGATCGGTTTTCGGAGAACGCACCTTGAGTTTGAACCAGTTTCCAAACATCACCGGACTATCGGTGACGACGCGGTTTTCCACAACGTTAGCGGGGCGGCGGTCAGCCCCGCCCCAGCCCCAACCGGTTGATCTTCCGGTGCAGGGTCGCCCGGCTGACGCCCAGCGCGGTCGCGGCGGCGGAGACGTTGCCGCCCGCAGCCCCCAGCGCGCGGCGCACGGCGGCGCGTTCGGCGTCTTCCAAATCGGCGCCGCGGTCGGGAGACGGCAGGCCGCGGCGCAGCTTGTCGTCGGTCAGTTCCAGGGCCTGGCGGGCGGCGCGGGTGGCGCCGATGACCACGTCGTCGGCGTCGACGGCCAGCATCGGCGTCGAGGCCCGGTCGGCGCGACCGTCGGCCAGCAGCACGATGCGCGCGCCGGGGAAGGCCTCGCGGAAGGCCCTGGACTCGATGCGCCGCGCCGCGTCGTTGACCACCGCCTCCATCAACCCGGTCATGCCCTCCAGCCCCTGTCGGCAGGACGAGACGTCCAGCGCGCCGGCCAGCCGCCCCTGCGGATCGAACAGCGGCGCGACGGTGCAGGAAAGGCCGATGTTGCGGGTGTGGAAGTGCTGGTCGCGATGGATGGTCAGGGTGCGCTGCTCGGCGATGCAGGTGCCGATGCCGTTGGTGCCTTCGCTGGCCTCGCTCCACACCGCGCCCGTCCACAGGCCCCAGCGGTGGAACACCGGATCGTCGGCCGCCGCGCCCCGGCGGTCGACCGGCACGCCGACGCTGTCGGTCAGCAGTACGCACGAGCCTTGCGCGCCGACCGCCTGGAACAGGGCGTCCAGCGTGTCGGACGCCGCCGCGCGCAGGGCGCCCATGCGCTCCTGGGCCTCCAGCAGCTCGCGCTCGGAGAGGGTTTCGGGGGCCTTGCGGTTCTCGGGATCCAGGCCGTGCAGCACCAGGCTGCGCCGCCAGGACGCCGCCACCGGCGACAGGGCCGGCCCCGCGCCGTCGAGCACGGCCAGCACGTCCCGGGCGTGGGCTTGGGCCATCAGCGGTCTCCTCCCCGGCGTTCTGCATGACGCCGGGCCGGCACCTTGCGCGCGGCAGCCGCCCGGGGGCAAGCACGCGCAGGTCGAGTGCGCCGCGGCTCGGCCGCACGCCGTTCGGGCAGATTGGGGGTCGGCTAAGCCCGACTTCGGGCGTAAAGCGCTGGCAAGGCCGGTCGCAACCCCGGCCGCCGACGCCTTCCGGAGTACCCCGCCATGCTGCTCGCCCTCTCGACCTGGCCCGAGATCGAAGCCTTCCTCCAGCGTTCGAAGACGGTGATCGTGCCGATCGGCTCCAACGAGCAGCACGGGCCGACGGGCCTTCTGGGCACCGACTGGCTGTGCCCCGAGATCATCGCCCACGAGGCCTCCAAGCGTTCGGACGAGGTGCTGGTGGCGCCGACCTTCAACGTCGGCATGGCCCAGCATCACCTGGCCTTCCCGGGCACCATCTTCCTGCGCCCGTCGACCTTCATGGCCGCCATCGGCGACTGGACCCGCTCGTTGGGCGCCCACGGGTTCGAGAAGATCTATTTCCTCAACGGCCACGGCGGCAACGTCGCCACCATCGAGGCGGCGTTCTCGGAAATCTACGCCGAGTACAGCTTCCGCAAGGAGCGCTGCCCCTTCGCCATGAAGCTGAAGAACTGGTGGGACCTCGACGGCGTCAACGCCCTGGCCATGCGCCAATTCCCGGTCGGCCACGGCAGCCACGCCACCCCGTCCGAGATCGCCGTGACCCAGTGGGGCTATCCCGACAGCATCAAGACCGCCGAGTACGAGCCCAAGATCGCCCCCACCGGCCCGATCCGCGAGGCCCTGGACTTCCGCGCCCGCTACGCCGACGGCCGCATGGGCTCCGACCCCGCCCTGGCCACGCCCGAAAAGGGCGGCGAGCTGGTGGAACAGGCCGTGGTGTCGCTGATCAAGGACCTGGCGGCGTTCGGCAGCGAGGCGCGGCCGTAGAACCAAGTCCCTCTCTCTTTGAGAGAGGGGTTTAGATAACCCCCGCCCGCAGCAGGTCGTGCACGTGCAGCACGCCCACCGGGCTGCCGCCCTCGACGACGAACAGCACGGTGATCCGGCGCTCGTTCATCACCTTGAGAGCCTCGGCGGCCAGGGCGTGGGGGCCGATGACCAGCGGGCCCTTGGTCATCACCTCGCCGGCGGCGTGACCCATCAGGCCGTCCATGTGGCGGCGCAGGTCGCCGTCGGTGATCAGGCCGACCAGCGCGCCGGCGCCGTCGACCACGCCCACCGCGCCGAAACGCTTCTGGCTCATCACCAGCAGGGCCTCGCTCATCGGCGCGCCCTGCCCGATCAGCGGCAGTTCGTCCTGCCCGTGCATCAGGTCGGCCACCGTGCGCAGCACGGCCCCCAGCTTGCCGCCCGGGTGGAAGACGCGGAAGTCGCTGGCGGTGAAGCCGCGGCTTTCCAGCAGCGCCACGGCCAGCGCGTCGCCCAGGGCGATCTGCAGGGTGGTCGAGGTGGTCGGCGCGTTGACCTCCGCCGTCGCTTCCGGCGCGTCGGGCAGCAGCAGCAGCACGTCGCCGGCCTGGCCCAGCTGGCTGGTCGCCACCGCCGTGATGGCGATCAGGGGGATCGAGAAGCGCTTGCAGTAGGCCAGGGTGTCGGCCAGCTCGCGGGCCTCGCCCGACTTCGACAGCGCCAGCACCACGTCGTCGGGACCGATCATGCCCAGGTCGCCGTGGCTGGCCTCGGCCGGATGGACGAACATCGCCTGGCTGCCGGTCGAGGCCAGGGTGGCGGCGATCTTGCGCGCCACGTGGCCCGACTTGCCCATGCCGGTGCAGACGATGCGGCCCTTGGCGTCGTGCATCACCTGGACGGCGCGCGCGAAGGCCTCGCCCAGGCCGTCGGCCATCTGGTTCAGGGCCTGGGCCTCGATGCTCAGCACCCGGCGGCCCACGGCCACGGCGTCGGAAATCGTATCGGTCATGTGGTCAGAAACTCCGTGCGCAGCCCATATCAGCCCGCGCGCGGTTGAGCGAGGCCGAGGGCTACTCGAAGAGCTCGGCCAGGTCGGTCAGCAGGTCCCGCCGCCAGGCCTCGGCCGGTCCGGCGGCGCGAGCGGCCTGCAGCCGCGCGAGGGCTTCGGCCACCGCCTCGCCGTCGACATGGTCGATCCCGTTCAGGGCGGAGAAGGCTTCGTGCGCGACCTCGAGGCCGCCCTCGATCGCGAGGTCGACCAGCAGGCCAAGGTGCGGGCCGCAGTCGTACATGGCCAGGGCGTGGACCAGCGTGCCCCGCTGGCCGGCGAGGTCGGGCCGCAGGATCAGGCGGGCCAGCACCGCGTCCAGGCCCGGCGTGCGCGCATCGGCCAGGCGCAGGGCCATGGCGTTGCGCTCGCGCGCGTCGTCGCAGGCTTCCAGAGCGTGCAGGTCGTCCAGGCTCAAGCGGCTAGCGCGGGATCTCGGCCGTCTTGACCAGGGCCACCTGGCGATAGACCGCCGCGACCTCGAAATAGCGGCCGAAGGCGGCGTGGAAGTGATCCACCGCCTGCTTCACGCCCGGGCCGCCGATCTCGCTGATGTCGTGCCAGTAGTCGTCGAGCACCATCATGCCGCCCACCTCCAGCAGGCTGGCGCAGCAGCACAGGTCGATCATCACCGCCAGGGCGGTGTGGCTGCCGTCGACATAGATCAGGTCGAACTTGTCGCCGGCCTGCAGCATCTTGGGCAGTTCGTAGGTCGAGAACCCCTTGTGGGTCGCCACCTTGCCGAAGGTGGTGCGGGCCATGTTGCGGTGGAAGCGCGGCTCGACGGCCAGGTACTTCTCTTCCGGGTTCAGGCCCTCGTCGAACCAGGGATCGATCACCGTCACGTCGAGGCGGTCGGGGAACATCCAGTCCATAAAGGCCAGGTTGCGGCCCTCATAGGCGCCGATCTCCATGTAGCGCACCTTGGGGCCGTCGGCCGGGCGCTTGGCCATGAAGTCGCGCAGCAGCGGGGCCACGAACGGAATGTTGTTGGCCGCCCAGGCCGAGGTGAACTCGAAGCCCTTGGCCTCGCAGTAGGTGGAGAAGGCGCCGGCGCTGTCGTTGTCGCGGGCCTTGCCCAGCATGGTGCGGGCCAGTTGCGGGGCCAGGCGCGGATTGATCTTGCCCAGCGAGCGGAGCTTGGCGCCCGCGCCCCGCGCGTCGACGGCGTCGGTCAGTTCGGCGTCGAAGGCGCCGGTCTGGGCGGGGGTCGTTCCGTCGGCCATGGCGGCGCGCTCCTCTCAAGGTCGAGGAACCCTAACCGACCATCGGTTAAGGAAGGGTCAGGCCGCGAAGACCTGCCCCGCCTCCACACGGATCGGCCACGGCGTCAGGTGCTTGCCGCCGCACGGACCCGCCACGCAGGCGCCGTCGGCGATGCGGAACAGGGCCGCGTGGCCGGCGCACAGGATCAGGTCGTTCTCGCGGGTCAGATACCGGCCATTGAACCCGGCCAGCGGCCAGCCGGCGTGGGGACAGCTGTCGACATAGCCGAACACCCCGCCGTCCTTGCGGACGACGAAGCCGGCGAACATCGCCTCGCCCTCGCGATATCGAAAGCCCGCCGCGCCCGGCTCGGGGATGTCGGCCAGGGCGCAGATCGCCTGGCCGGGCGCAGGGCGGGCGGGATTGTCGTCCATCGGGCCTAGAGCGCGCCGACGGCCAGGCGCCAGGGATTGATCTCGACGCTCTCGAAGATCCCGGCGGCGGTATAGGGGTCGTTGTCGGCCTGGGCCTGGGCCACCGACACATCGTCGGCCTCGACCACCAGGATCGAGCCGATCGGATTGCCCGCGTCGTCCAGCAGGGCGCCGGCCAGCTTCAGGTTGGTCGACTGGGCCAGGTATTCCAGGTGCTTGGGACGCACGGCCAGGCGGGTTTCGAGCGCGCCGGGCTTGTCCTTGCAGACGATGGCGTAGAGCGGCATGGGCGGTTTCCTTCGTGGTGTTTCGGCAAGGCCCTGCATCCTTCGAGGCCCGCTGTGCGGGCGCCTCCGGATGAGGGATTTCAGTGCAAGATGGTCCTCATCCTGAGGTGCGCGACGAAGGCGCGCCTCGAAGGACGCACGGTCATTCCGCCTTCAGCGGCCGCGAGAGCAGGCCGAGGATGGCGCTGTCGACGTCGACCTCGCCGGCCAGGATGGCGGCGACGGCCTCGCAGATCGGGGTCTCGACGTTCAGCTTGCGGGCCAGCGCCCGCACGGCCGGGGCCGAGGCGACGCCTTCGGCGACGCTGACCTTGCCGGCCAGGGCCTGTTCCAGGGTCTGACCCGCGCCGAGCGCCAGGCCGACGCTCATGTTGCGCGACTGGCTGGACGAGCAGGTGAGCACCAGGTCGCCCAGGCCGCACAGGCCGGCCACGGTCTCGGCCTTGCCGCCGGCCGCCACGGCCAGCCGGGTCAGCTCGGCGAAGCCGCGGGTGATCAGGGCGGCGTGAGCGTTGCGGCCCAGGCCCTTGCCCTCGGAAATGCCGCAGGCGATGGCCAGCACGTTCTTCACCGCCCCGCCGGCCTCGGCGCCGATCACGTCGGCGGCCCAGTAGGGGCGGAAGGTCGGAATGGCGATGGCCTCGACGATCTGCCTGCCCAGCGCCTCGTCCTCGCAGGCCAGGGTGGCGGCGGCGGGCAGGCCGCGGGCGACCTCGCCGGCGAAGCTGGGCCCCGACAGCACGGCGATGGCCACGCCCGGCAGGGTCTCGGCCGCCACCTCGGTCATCAGCTTCAGCGAGCCCTGCTCGACGCCCTTGGAGCACAGCACCACCGGAACGCCCGGTTTCAGGTGCGGGGCGAGGGCCGCCATGGCCGAGCGCAGGTGCTGGGCCGGCGGCACGGCCAGGATCAGGTCGCAGGACGCCAGACCCGCCATGTCGGCGACGGCGGTGATCGCCGGCTCCAGCGTCACGCCCGGCAGGAACATCGTGTTCTCGCGCTTGTCGGCGATCGAGGCCACGACCTCCGGCTCACGCGCCTGCAGGGTCACCTGGAGACCGGCCCGGGCCGCGACCTGGGCCAGGGCCGTGCCCCAGGCCCCGGCGCCGACGACGCCCGCGTGCGTGAAGGTCATGCCTTGGCTCCCTTGCGACCGAAACTGTTGCTCGGATTGGATAACGCCGCGGCCTCGTCGAGGGGCCAGCGGGGACGCGCCACGGCGTCCAGATCGTCGGAAATGCCCGCCGCCAGGCGCTCGGCCCCGGCCAGGGCGATCATGGCGGCGTTGTCGGTGCAGTAGGCCAGCGGCGGCGCGTCGAACGAAAAGCCGTTGTCCTCGCAGACCTTCAGCAGCGCCGCGCGCACCGCGCCGTTGGCGGCCACCCCGCCGGCCACGACGAAGCGGCGCTCGCCGGCCTCGTGATCGGCCGCATAGAGCTTCATGGCCCGGTCGGTGCGCTCGGAAAGCTGGCGGGCGATGGCGAACTGCACGGCGGCGGCCAGGTCGGCGCGCTCCTGCTCCGTCGTCAGCGTCGCGGCGATGCGGGCGGCGGCCGTCTTCAGGCCCGAGAACGAGAAGTCGCAGTCCTTGCGGCCCAGCAAGGCGCGCGGCAGTTCGTACTTCGAAGCATCGCCCGTCTTGGCCAGCTTCTCCAGCGCCGGACCGCCCGGATAGGGCAAACCAAGGCTCTTGGCGATCTTGTCGAAGGCTTCGCCGGCCGCGTCGTCGATCGTTGTGCCCAGGCGCTTGCAGGCGCCCACGCCGCCGACTTCCAGCAACTGGCAGTGCCCGCCCGAAACCAGCAGCAGCAGGAAGGGATAGGCCACCTCGGCGCCCAGGCGGGCCGAGACCGCGTGGCCCTCAAGATGGTTGACCGCCACCAGCGGCAGGTCGCGGGCCAGGGCCACCGCCTTGCCGAAAGCCAGGCCCACCATCACCCCGCCGACCAGGCCGGGGCCGGCCGTGGCCGCCACGCCGTCCAGCGCGTCATAGCCGATCCCGGCCGCGCGCATGGCCTCGGCGGCGACGCTGTCGATGACCTCGACATGGGCGCGGGCGGCGATCTCGGGCACCACGCCGCCGAACGGCGCGTGCTGCTCGAACTGGGTGCCGACGATCGACGACAGCACCTCGACGCGCCCGTCCGGGCTGCGGCGCACCACCGAGGCGGCGGTCTCGTCGCAGCTGGTCTCAAGACCAAGGATCGTAAGGCCAAACTTCGTAAGGGTTGTCATGCGGTTGCGGGGTTCCCGCCGCTCCTGTAGCAGCGAAGGCTTGTCTTTCGCATGCAGGTAACGTCCAGACCGTGTCCCGGCAACCCATCCGCATCGGCGCGCGCGGCTCCAAGCTCTCGCTCGCCCAGTCCGGCCACATGCAGGCGCGGATCGCCCACGCCCTCGGCGCGCCGCTGGACGCCGGCCCCGAAGAGATCGCGGCTTACGCCCAGCTGATCCCGATCGTCACCAGCGGCGACCGCATCCAGGACCGCCGGCTGATGGAGATCGGCGGCAAGGGCCTGTTCACCAAGGAGATCGAGGAGGCCCTGCTCGACGGCCGCATCGATTGCGCGGTGCATTCTCTCAAGGACATGCCGGCCGAACTGCCCCCGGGCCTCGTCCTGGCCGCGACGCCTGAACGCGAAGACCCCCGCGACGCCTTCATCAGCAAGGTCGCCCAGCGGCTGGAAGACCTGCCCCACGGCGCGCGCCTGGGCACCGCCTCCTTGCGTCGCCAGGCCCAGGCCCTGCACGTGCGCCCCGACCTCGACGTCGTGATGCTGCGCGGCAATGTCGACACCCGTCTGGCCAAGCTCGAGCGCGGCGAGGCCGACGCCATCCTGCTGGCCCAGTCGGGCCTCAACCGCCTGGGCATGGGCCACATCCCGCAAAGCTGGCTCGACCCGCTGGCCGCGCCGCCCGCGCCGGGCCAGGGCGCCCTGGCCATCGAGAGCCGGGCCGAGGACGTCGACGCCCCCTGGCTGGCGGCGATCCGCTGCCGTCCCACCACCATCGCCGTCGCCGCCGAACGCGGCGCGCTCTACGCCCTTGAAGGCTCGTGCCGCACGGCCGTCGGCGCCTATGGCCGCCTCGACGGATCGCGCCTGTCGCTGCTGGTCGAGGCCCTCAGCCCCGACGGCGTCATTCGCGTCCGCCACGAGGGCGAGGTGGTGCTGACCGGCGACGACGACGCCGGCCAGGCGCTGGCCTTGGGCCTGTCGCTGGGCGCGGCGGTCAAGGCCGAGGGCGGCGACGCCATCATCGCGCCGACGGAATGAGCCCGGACGCTTCCCGCGTCTGGATCACCCGCGCCCGGCCCGGCGCCGAGGCCACCGCCGCGCGCCTTTCGGCGCTCGGCTTTTCGCCCCTGATCGACCCGCTGCTGGAGGTCCGCGACCTGCCGTGGACGGCCGACCTTTCCGGCGTCGGCGCCCTGGCCTTCACCAGCCGCAACGGCCTGGCCGCCTTCGCCCGGGCCAACGCTCGGCGCGACCTGCCGGTGTTCGCGGTCGGCGCGGCCACCGCCGACCTGGCGGCCGAGGCCGGCTTCTCGCGCATCGAATCGGCCGACGGCGACGTGGCCGCCCTGGCCGCCCTGATCGCGGCTCGACGGGAAGCCTTCGAGGGCGCGGTGCTGCATGCGGCCGCCGCGGAACCGGCCGGCGACCTCGTCTCGCCGCTGGCCCGCGCCGAAATCCAGGCCCTGGCGATCGCCGTCTACGAAAGCGTCGTGCGCGCCCCCGCAGCCGAAACCCTGGCGGTCCTCGACGATCTTGGCGCCGTGCTGCTGCACTCGCCCAAGGCCGCCCGGGCGCTCGCCGCCGTACTGACCGCGCATCCCGCGCCAGGCCTGAAGGCCTTCTGCCTGTCGCCCGCCGTCGCCGCGCCGCTGGGCCCGCTTTGCGCCGACGGACGCCTTGGGCCTGTGGCCGCCGCGCCGCGCCCCCGCGAAACAGCGTTGTTCGACCTGCTCTCGCCTTAAGGCGAAGTTGCACCCAAATCGCGCGTGGGGCACGAATGGAGGCCATGAGCGCCGCCCCCGACCCCGCCGAAATCGCCGCCCCCAGCGACCCGGCCCTCTACGCCAGGAAGCCCCTGCTGGGCCCGATGTTCTGGGTGATGATCGTGCTGTGCATCGCCTGCGTCGGCGCAGGCGTCGCCATCGCCCGCTTCGGCCCGACCTGGTTCGCCCGCAAGGACGTGTCGCCGCAGGCGCCGCCGACGGCCCAGGCCCCGGTCTCGGCCGGCTTCTCCGCCCCCGCCGCCGACGTCCCGGTGGTCGCCGCCCCGCCGGCGCCCTCGCCCTCCGCCGAGGTCGACCGGCTGGAGGCGCGCATCGCCCTGCTCGAATCGGGCCAGCGCCGCACGCTGGACGCCGCCGGCGCGGCCCTGGCCGCCGCCAGCCTGGCCCAGGCGGCCCAAGGCGGGGAGCCCTTCGCCGACGCCGTCGCCGCGCTCGAACGCGTGCTGCCGCCGTCGTCGGAGGTGCGCGCGCTGGAGCGCCTGGCTCGCCAGGGCGCGCCCACGCTCGCGGGCCTGGCCGCCGGCTTCGACGACCTGGCCGGCCGCGCCTCGGTGGCCGCCCATGAGCCCGGCCCCGACGCCGGCGCCCTGGCCAAGCTGCAGCACGCCCTCTCGCGCGTCGTCACCATCCGCCAGGTCGGCTCGACCGCCGGAAACGGCCCCGACGCCGTGCTGGCCCGCGCCCAGGCCCGGCTCGACGCCGGCGACCTGACCGGCGCCCTGCGCGCCCTCGACGCCCTGCCGCCCGGCGCCCGTCCCGTGCTGGCCGCCTGGCGGGCCGAGGCCGAGCGCCGCGCCGAGATCGACCGCCTGGTCGCCGCCGTCCGCGACGAGGCCCTGGCCGGCCTGATGCAGGTCTCGCGCGCCCAGGACAACGCCCGGCTGGCCGGGGCTCCGCAATGATCCGCGCCCTCCTCGCCCTCGTCCTGATCGCAATCATCGCCGTCATCGTCGTCTCGCTGACCGGCGAGCCGGGCGCGGCCAGCCTGGAATGGCTGGGCTGGCGGGTCGAGATGACGGCCGCCGCCGCCGCCCTGCTGACCCTCCTGCTGGCCCTGGCCGCCGCCGCCCTGTGGCGCGGCCTGCTGTGGATCATCGAGGCCCCCCGCCGCGCCGCCCGCGCTCGCGCCGAGGCCCGCCGCAAGCAGGCGACCGAGGCCCTGTCGCGCGGCTTTCTCGCCGTGGCCGCCGGCGACGGCTCCGAGGCCCGCCGCCTGGCCCAGAAGGCCGCCGACCTGACCGACGACGCCCCCGGCCTCGTGCGCGTGCTGGCCGCCCAGGCCGCCGAGGCGGCGGGCGACACCGTCGCCGCGCGCCAGGCCTGGAACGCCATGCTGGGCTTTCCCGAGATGCGCCTGGCCGGTCTGCGCGGCCTGATGCAGCTGGCCCTGGCCGAAGGCGACCGCCAGCTCGCCCTGCGCCACGCCGAGACCGCCTACGGCCTGGCCCGCTCGGCCCTGTGGGCCTGGCGCGCCCTGCTGGAAGCCCGCCTGGAGGCCGGCGACTGGGCCGCGGCCCTGCAGCTCGTCCAAGGCGGCCAGGAACGCAAGATCGTCTCGCCGCTGGTGGCCGAGCGCGCCCGCGCCGCGCTGCTGGCCGCCTCGGCGGCGAACCTGGAGGACAGCGACGATCCCAAGGCGCTCGACCAGGCCCTCGACTTCGCCCTGCAGTCGGTGAAGCTCAAGCCCGACTTCGCCCCCGGCGTGGTCATGGCCGCCCGCCTGCTGGCCGCCGACGGCAAGGCCGCCAAGGCCGGAACCCTGATCGAGGCCGCCTGGAAGGGCGCGCCGCATCCGGCCCTGTGGCTGGCCTATCGCGACCTGAAGACCAGCGAGACGCCCAAGGCCCGCGCCGCCCGCCTTTCGGCCCTCGCCCAGCTGAAGCCCGAGGCCCGCGAGAGCCGCCTTCTCAAGGTTGAGAGCGCCCTGATCGCCGGCGACGCCGTCGCCGCCCGCGCCGCCGCCCGCCTGCTGCCCGAGGAGGCCGCGCCCACCGCCCGTCTGGCCGGCCTGATGGCCCGCGTCGCCTTCGCGTGCGGCGAGCCCGACGAAGCCCGCGCCTGGGTCGCCCGGGGCGTGGCCGCCCCGCAGGAGCCCGACTGGAGCGATCTCGACCCCGAGGGCCAGGCCTTCGCCTACGGCCGCGAGGACTGGGCGCGCCTGGCCGCCAGCTACGCCGAGACCGGCGAGTTGATCCACCCGCGCTTCGAGCGCCGCGAGCGCACGATGAGCGACCTGCCGCAGCTGCCCTCGGCCTACGCCCAGTCGACCCTGGCCGAATCCACCGCCTTCGTGCACGCGGCCGAGACCGGCGGGGCCCTGATCCCGTTCCTCGACCACCCGGCCCTCGACGACCCCGGCGAGCTCGACGATCCGCCCTCGCCCGACGCCCCCGGCCCCGCTCCGGCGCCCCGTCGCAACACAAGCGCACGACGACGCTTGGCAAGCGGCTCGCGCCCCGCTAAATAGGCCGCTCCTCGCGCCCGGCGATTCTGCCGAAGCGCCGTGGGCCGCCTTAGCTCAGCCGGTAGAGCGGCGCATTCGTAATGCGTAGGTCAGGTGTTCGAGTCACCTAGGCGGCACCACCAAACTCTTGATTTCATTGAAGAAATTTACCGGACTGCGCCATAGTGCGCCAGTCATGGAAGCTACGTGGAAGCTAGGAAAAAACCTCGTGATCAGACGCCCGCGCGCCCGGTCCGCGAGCAACGCGATTCCGTTGTGATTTCGGTGTGCGCGCAATCAGGCATTGTTTTCGCTGAGGAAAGAGGCCCTCACTTGCCAAAACCAGCTCGGCTTTTTTGGTATAGATAGTCCGACGCACTGAAATCTCCTCTGGAGCCATGCGTCACATGAACCACCCCTACAGCATTCCCTCTTCGCCCCTGCTGACCACCGCGCAGGCGGCGCATTTCCTGAGCGTGTCTCCTCGCACGCTGGAGGACTGGCGGCTGCGCGGCCTGGGCCCACCATTCCGCAAACTCAGCGGCCGCCTGGTGCGCTACGCCAAGGACGATCTGGAGCTCTTTCTGACCGGAGCGCGCAGAACCAACACTGGCCAGATTGCGCCGAGGCAATCCAGCCAAGGCTGGGCGGCTTGATCATCAGGCGCGGTCTTCGCCAATCGCACGACTGAAACGCCTTAAGCCGACGCTCTCGCAAGTTCCAATGCGGGAGCGTCCGGCGGGACGGCTCGGTGGTGACTGGTGTTGAGCGCTGGGGGCAAAATGCAGGATCGCGTCGATCGCCGTCCTCAAAACGTCGAGCAGGGTGGACACGCGCACTGTCGACTATTTGCGCTTCCTCACCGAGACGCTGGCAGGTTGAACTGTCGCTACCGGACGGGCGAACGCAACACATCCTTCGACTTGAGGTCGAGCCATCATCCTCGTAGGTTTCTCTTCTTATTGAGAGAGGCCAATGCTCCAGAAGTTCAAGGCCATCGAAGAAATTGGACGGTTCTCCAAACTGACGCACAAGGCGGAGCCGCTGACAAAGCTATCCCTAGTGTTTGGGAGGAACGGCTACGGCAAGAGCACGCTCTGCTCGATCTTGCGATCCGCCGCCGACGGCAAGGCCGCCCATATCACTGCGCGCCGACGCCTTGGCGCCGTGAACGACTCCCGGGTCGAGTCGCTTTGGGCGTCGGGCTCGACCTTCGCCTATAGCGCCGGCGGATGGAACGGATGTCCTGGCCGGATCTACATCTTCGACAACGAATACGTGGCCAAGAATCTCCACGTCGGTGACAGCGTCACCCGTGAGAACAAGCGCAGCCTTCTGCCCGTAGTGCTTGGTGACCAGGGTGTCGCCTTGGCCGAGAAAGTCGTCGCGCTCGACAAGGAGCAACGCGAAGTCGATGAGCAGCGCAAGAACCACGGCCGGGCGATCTCGCTGAGGTGCAAAAGCATCCAGGACAAGGAAGTCTCGGCGTTCTGCAAGGCAGTGGCTCCCGAGGACCTCGACGAGAAGATCCGCAATGCGGCTCAGCGCATGGAGCGTGCTAAGCAGGCGACGGTCATCAAGCAGAAGCCCAGCCCGGCCCCAACGCCGATAGGGGACCTAGCGAAAATCCCGGATATCCTGGCCACTACGATCGACGGGGTCAGCGAGAATGCGGCCCAGTTGGTCAGCCAGCATCTTGAGGTTACGAGCCTGGGCGAGCGAGCCCACGCTTGGCTGGAATACGGTACGCGTCATGCACCGGAGGAACAGTGTCCCTATTGCGCACAGGAAACGACCGGCGTTCTGCTGGTGGCGGCCTATCGCGCCTATTTCAGCGAGGCGTTCAAGGCGCTGAAGGCGCGGATCGACGAATGCCAGCGCATCTTGTCCGAGGTGTCCCCCGAGCGGCTCACCGAGCTCATCAAGAGGAACGATGCGGACTTCGCGTATTGGGCGAAGCTGTGCGATTTGCCCTCTATTCCGGTTCTAACCGGCGAGGAGCAGGCTGCCGTCAATGCGGCGCTGGAGAGTCTCAAGGCATTGGTTGGGCTCAAGCTTGGCAATCCGCTGGAGCCGGTTGAGGCCGCCGATGGCGGCGCCAGCATCCAGGCGGCTCTCGGTCGGCTAGCGGCTTATAATGAGAGCGTTGCGGCGGCCTCGGCTGCGATCGAGAAGGTGCGGTCGGAAGTCGACGACTTCAATCTGCAGCAGGCCGAGTCCAATCATCAGAAATGGCTGGCGATGGCTGAAAAGGCCAGGGATCCGGTCAAGGCCGCTGTCGAAGGATATCTGGTCGCCGACGCGCGCTTCGAGGCGATCAAGATCGAAAAGGTCTCGGCTCAGACCGCCCTGACCAACTACACTTCCACAACTATGGCCGCGCGGCAGGCGACCGTGAATGACCTCCTGGCCGATTTCGGCGCGAACTTCCGGGTTGTGGACGCCAAGACCAATTTCATCGGTCGTGAGCCCAACACCGAGTTCGCCATCGAGATCGGCACCCACAAGATCAAAGCCGGAGACAAGTCGGACTCCGCGCCCAGCTTCAAGACCGTGCTCAGCGCCGGCGACAAGACGACGCTGGCGCTGGCCTTCTTCATCGCCCAGATCGGCGGTGACCCCAACTTGCAGGACGCCGTCGTAGTTTTCGACGATCCTTTCAACAGTCAGGATATGGAGCGGCAGTTCCAGACCACGAGCCACATCCGCTCCATCTGTGACAAAGCCTGCCAGACGATCGTGTTGTCACACGACCCCCGCTTCCTGCAGATGATCGAAAAGAACGCCGATAAGAACCTGGTTCGGACCTTTCAGCTTCAATGCAGCGACAGCGGGGAAGGCGCGCTTGAGCGTTGGTCCAGCGCTGATGAATTGAAGTCGCTCTATATCGAGCAGTCTGAGATCATCCGAGAGTACGCTTCGCATCAGAAACTGCTGAAGGGACAGACTCTCAACAGCGTCCATCAATCGATCCGGCCGTTCATGGAAGACTATTTGCGGCTACGTTTCCCTGGGCGGTTCCCTGATCAGTCCCATATCCACGACATGGCCAACGCGATCCGCGACGCTGGCGGGACGGACCCGATGGCCAGTAACGTCGCGGACCTTTACGCGCTGAACGAATATACACGGCCCAATATGCATGGAGGCGGCAATGCACCCGTGCCCGGAGAATTGCGGGCCCATTGTCGCAAGGTCCTCACGATCATCGGCAGCTATTAGGAGCGTCTCCCTCTATCCTTTGGTTTGCCGCCAGGTGCTTGCGCCAATGGATGACGAAAATAGTGCTCGTTCATGATCTTGGAGATTGTCGCTGACTTAGCCTCTCCGGTGTAGGACCGAACAGCCGCGCCGTTCCGCCAGGCGACTTCGAAGCGTGGGTCGTGGTGTTGAGCAGCGAGCCAAGCCTCGGCTTCAGGGCGAAAAGCGCCATTGCTCCAGAGCTCGAAGGTGAACTTGCGACCTTTATAGTGGTCTCCGTTGTCCAGCGCTGACCAGATCAAGGGCACCCGATCTTCCCGCCACTTGCGAACCTGGTCGAGCGTGACGGTATTGCCAGGTATTTTGGCCTTGCACTCGATCACGAGAATGGACTGACCTTCGGGTCGATCAAGCAGCACGTCGATGTCGGCGGAGCGCTTCGTCCAGGGATCGGTGACCTGGACCCCCGCCTTGACGAACCCACCCTCGACCTCCTTGACCAGATAGGCGACCGCCAGCTCGAACAGCGCACCTCGGAGGTTATCGGCAGCGCCCTCGATCCGCGTCAGCTCTTTCAGAACCTTCTCCAGGTGCTCTGGATTGACAGCGACGGTCGCACCCAGGTTCGTCAACATGTCGACGAGTTCCCGAAGGGAGCGTGCAATGATGTCGCCCAGCAACTGCGCCGTGGTGGTCGGAAGCAAACCCTTTTGCTTGGCCAGTCGATGACCCTCCGGGGTGAAGGCGTCGGCGATCAGGAACGGCATGATCGGAGGAATGGTCGGCAGGGCCGAGGCCATGTCGTGCTTGCGTACGACGGTCGCCACGGCAGGCGCTCCAACCAAGGGGCCCAGAATGATATCAGCGACGACGAACCCTTGCCGCAGGCGGCCACCGACGACCTTCGCCATCGGGCGAATATAGGAGGGCCCCGTCAGGTCCCAGGCGATGGACGAGACTTGGGGTGCTGGGTCCTCTCCGCGTATGCGGGTTTGCGAGTAGCTCGTGAACCCTAACGTACGCATCCAGCCGCGCACGCCTTCTAGGGCGACGGATTCCGCCAGAAGCCTGGCGCGTGCCACTTCGGGCGGGTCACAATGATAGGCGTAGGGTCTGAATTTCACCCAGGTGTCGTCACCGATCTCTTCAGTCTCAAGCATCTGGATCGCCTTAAGGCGATCTAGAAGATGTTCCGGCGAATACTGGCCCTTGCGCGAAGCCGGTGCACCGCATGCAACTGCGAAGTGGTCCAGCCTTACGCGACCGCCCCTCGCCCTGACCCCGGTGACAGCGGCCCAGTATGAGGCACCGGCCCGTTCGAACGCGCGCTCCACCGCGACCCAGAACGTAGCATCGCCGAACTGATGGTCGAGATAGTAGAAGCGAGCGTTATGCTGGAAGCGTACGCCAGCCAGCTTTTTGACATCGAAGTCGCGCCCCCCTCGGGCGATACGCTGGCGGGCGGCGTCTGGTGAGACACCTTCGGCCACCAGACGTTCCACCAGCTCGGTGCTAAGCGAGGGACCCACCCGTTTGAGGAGTGCCGCAAGTGTTTCAACACGCTGTGCGGAAGGCTTTGTCACACTCCTCTATTTATAACAGGTTCTCTATCTCCGCCGTCGCTTTTTCACCTTTAGACGACCTCCAAAATTAACCCTGCCATATCAAATGGTTACGACGCGCGCCCATCCGCCCCTGGCTCGACCTTGTCACACCCCTTGGCGGTGAAGGCTGTCACAAGCGGCCGCTGCTGTGCTTGCCATTCTTATCGCCACGGCAATCGCACTGAGGTTCAGGAATAGCCCCCCTATCCTGCTCATACCTCTCTCCGGACGGCGTTAGATTTTCCCAACGTTGAGCAACTTGTCGTCAAGTTCCTGCATCAAGGCGGGTGCAGAAAGGCCAAGAGCGCGCGCTATCGCGATAAACTCAATCAAGTCGAGCCTACGCTCACGACTTTCGAGCTTTCCAACAAACGATGGTGGCTTTTCCAGCTTGGCAGCTAGGTCGCGCTGCGTCAGGCCAGCGGCATGCCGTTTGGCGATCAGAAGGCCGATTGCGACCTCGTAGGCGGGCGAGGAAACCCAAGCTCGTGCCATGCGCGCCTTCCTGGGAGGGAAAGCGGCTTGTGCAACGGCGTCGTTTTGCTACCAGATTGGGAGCAAAACTGAGCTGGGACTTCATGACCACTACTCGCGCTTCTGAAGCCGCACCAAAGAGCGGAAGTGCCTCGGTCTATCTGTGGGGGGCTGGCGTGGTTGTTGCGCTCGTAGCGGCTGGCGTCGTCGCCGGAGCGAAGCATGAGGCCGGCGAGGAGCGGAAGCTGGAGGAGGCGAGAGCGCGCCTTCGCCACTTCGTCGAGCAGGATCAGCTCTCGCGTCAGAGCGAGGCCGCACGGTTTACGCTCGCGGACTATGCGATGGTTCGAGAAGGCTATCTCGAGAGCGACATCAACCGAATCCTCAACGGGCCTGGCCACCTATTGGGAAGCGCAAGCACGGCAATGCCTGACGGCGCGCCGGCAAACGCCACTGTAAAGTCCTGGGAGAACGCTGACGGGAGCAGCATCGTAGTTACGTTCGAAGGCGGCGTGGTAGTCGCCAAGGCGCAGCATGGCCTCCGCTAGAACGCTCCAATGAAGGTCTCGGCCGCCAAAGAGGGAGAGCTCCCTTACGTGTAAGGGAGCTGAGCTTGCCCGCCCCCGGCGATTGACGGGACCCGGATCCGCAAGCGGCGCATTGCTCTAAGACTTCGGTTTTTCGTGACGCGGAGCGCCCCAAGAACGCTGCAGGCTCGCCCAGTAATCGGAAGGTGCCAAAGTCTCATTCATATTCCATCACCGTCGATCCCTTGCACCCGTTCGATCGCCGAGCGCGCCTCGCTCCTAAGGCTGCGCTGCTGACGTTCCAGGGCGTGCAAACGCCAAGTTGCGACGATGATCGCACCTACAGTGATGCCTAGGGTGACCAGCATTGCGAACGCGAGCGCATCAGGACCCATCGCCACCCTTACCTGAGGGGTCTGGCACACTCTGAGCGGGCCGATCGTCGCCTGAAAGCGGACAAGACGGCGGAGTGCTCGCTGTTCGACTTCGGTGTCGCTTCCGCAGCCTGCAAAGGCGCCATTGGAAGATTGCAACGAGCACGCCTGCAGCGATCATCAGCACCGCAAGCGTGAGGTTGAGCGTCGAGAGATCCAGCGTAGCGACCGGAGAGGCCGCATCTGCATATGCGCCAACGCAATCGCGCACCATCAGCGCATCCGATGAGGAAAGCGGTCGTGACGTGAACTCGCGACCGGACGACGAAGGTTGCCTGATGGAGGCGCTCCAAACGCGCGCACGTGCCCGTCGTAGATGCGTTTCTCGAGCTCGTATCCGAAAGGCCAGTGGAACGAGATGACCGCTAGGCGTTCGAGCGGCACCTCGTTGGCAATGGATCTGTAGAACTCACCAAACCCATGGGCGCCGTTAAAGTGGGAGCCCTCGACAACGGTCCGAGCAAAGTAACCGAGCCTGCGACTCTGATGTCTCGATGAGCCGACATAGAGGAGTGGCATAGCCCCTGACACGATAGCTGATAGGTCGTAGGGGCCAAGAGCCAAGCACTGGGCATCTAGCACTACATAGGCACCATCCGTAGACGAGAACCGATCTCGCATGAGACGCATCGCTTTGCGCCTATCCTCATAGCTCCGCACAAAAAATGGAAACACCGCCAAGCCCCCACACCAATAAGAGCAGACGATGAAGTGAGTCTTCACGAAATTAAAGGCGAATATATGAAGATAATAAATAGCATTTAATGACTATCTATTTCCCAGATTCGGCCTTTACATTCCCGGCTGAGGCAAGCTTGCTCGAACATCTTCCCAGGATCCTCTAGCCCACGCCCGGATCCCGTTGGTGCTCGCAAGAAGCTTACGCTCTATCTCCCTGCCGGAAATGTTCATGGTCTTGACGGCATAGGACGCCCAGTAGATCGGATCCAGCAGTTCGCGTGACACCTGTTGGTGATAGGCTCCGCCAGGAACGCCCCATCCTCCGGCAGCGCTTCTGAGAGCGGCGTCGACCAGCTCGCGACCGTTAGCGACTGATGGCGTTGCAACAGCTCCGTGGAGGTGGAACGCATCCGCGCTGGAACCATCCAGCTCTATGACGAACCAGAACTCCGGGCACCCATCGGAGCCAAACACGGAGCGAAACGCTCGCCGTATGGCGTCCTGCATATAACTGGCCGGGCCTCGAGGTGAGGCCAGGGCGCTGGCCCTGACGCTTGGGCTCACACGGAGATTGATCGTTTGAGCCCCTTCTTTTGCGGCCTCTAGCGACATGGCCATAACCTTGAGGCTGATCGTCGCCTTGTCCCAGTGAGGCAGCTTGTAGGTTCTCAGGTAAGAGGGGAAAGTCGACAGGACTAAAGGTGCGTTGTCGAGATGGCCCAACCGCTCGGCTTTGCCAACAATATCAACATAGTGGCGGTCCGCTTGAGGAAAGCGACGAACGCCCTTCTTCGCAGTTTTGGACGACGCCTCCACCTTGGCGGCAAGCTTATTCGCCCTCATCCTGTTCTGATGGTTGATGCGTTTGAAGATCGCGGCCGTCCGCCGCTCGTGAAGCTTGATGACGCCCTGTAATTGTACCTGGTCCAGAGCAAAACCCTGCGGATCCGGATGCCCATTGAGCTGAGCCTGCTCAAATGCGTTCGCGTAAAGCCGCCGGTTGACGGCTGCCGAGTTCGCCTCGTCCTGCAACCGCTGCATTTCGCGAGTTCGAAACCTGGCGGCGATCTTTGGGTCCAGCCCCACCAGGATGGCTTCAAGATCCGCCACCTTACGCGGATCAATGAGGGTGTTGACGTTACTCATGCACTTGTCTTCCGCACAGGCGATTTTCTGCCTGCAAGTTATGGCGATGTGGGCTGCGCTGCTTCTTTGGCAGCTAGCTCGCGGGTGCCGCAGGAGCTGAGGCCTTGAGCCGATAGACGCTGGCACGGCCTATTCCCAGGCGCTTGGCGATTTCCGCCGGACCGACCCCCTTCTCCTCCAGCGCGCGGATCTGCGCCACGTCTATCGACGCCGGGCGTCCCCTGTACTTGCCTGCCTCTTTGGCCTTCTCGATCCCGTCGCGCTGCCGCTCTTTCCGTATGTCGGTCTCGAACTCGGCGAATGAGGCAAGGATGTTGAGCATCAGCCGCCCCTCCGAGCTGGTAGTGTCGATCGTCTGCTGGATGCAGCGAAAGCCGACCCCCTTCGCCGTGAGCGCATCGACAGTCCTACGCAGGTCGACGAGAGAGCGCGCAAGGCGGTCAAGACGGGTGACAACGAAGACATCCCCCTCCCGCACATAGGACAATGCAAGATCAAGCTGCTCGCGCCCCTCGGTGGTCGTGCCAGAGCGCTTCTCGGCGAACACCTTCATGCAGCCGGCCGCAGCAAGCTGCTCCTGCTGAACCTCTAGGGATTGCCCCGCGCTCGATACGCGAGCGTAACCAACCACCGCCACCCACCACTCCGTCTCGTATGGATCTTAGACCCTCAGAGTCTAATGTCCCAAAAATTTGGGATCAACCCAAATGAGACGGCTTTGAAGGGTCGGCGAGACGTCTCGCCAGGGTATAGCCCGATGAGACATGCTGCGCCGCCCTTCCCCCTCATCGAGGAACTCACGCTCGAAGGGGCCATCGAGGACCTGCCTTTGCGCCACCACGACCGTGCAACCCGTTGCAAAGTGAGGCCCCCCTGCACGCCATGCCACCGCCGCAGGGATGCCGGTGAATTAGGTGGACCTCAAAGCCTCCTTGGGTATGGTCCACGACACGCTCGACAATCGGAATTCCTCACCAAGTGCAAGTAGACCTGCAGGACCTCACCCGCCGCCTTTTCCAGACGGCGAACCAATTGTGGACCAACACCGACTTGCGCCCGGACCAGTACGCCCAACCGGTGCTTGCCCTGATCGCTCTGCGGCAGATGGAGGCCAAGTTTGACCTAGTCCATTCCGGGCTTTCCAAGACGATGACAGGGCGCCTGAAGCCCACACCAGGGGATTACCACGGCCACGGCGCCGTCTTCCTGCCTGAGCATGCCCGCTTCTCCTACCTGCTGTCCCTGCCGGAGACAGAAAATCTGGCCGAGGCTCTAAACAAGGCTATGAAGGCCATCACGGAGAACAACCCGGACCTGGCGGGGGTCATGCCTCAAGGCTATGGATCGCTGCCCAACAGCGTCCTGAGGGAGCTGTTGCGCCTACTCCAGCCGGTGAGGATCGACGGGGACGCCTACGGCCTTATCTTTGAGTACTTCATGGGCGAGTTCGCCTCGTCGTACATGCAGAAGGGCGGCGAGTACTTCACCCCCGGCTCGATCGTGAAGCTGATCGTCGAGATCCTGGAACCCTACCACGGCAAGATTTTCGACCCCGCCTGCGGCTCAGGCGGCATGTTCGTCCACTCCGCCGAGTTCGTGAAACGCCACCACAAGAACCCTACGCGTGAGATCGGCATCTACGGGGCCGAGAAGATGTCGGACACCCAGAAGCTGTGCCGCCTCAATCTGGCGGTCCACGGGGTCTCGGGCGACATCAAGATCGCCAACAGCTACTACGAGGACCCGCATGGCATGGTCGGCCAGTTCGACTTCGTCATGGCGAACCCGCCCTTCAACCAGTCGGAAGTCGATCGCAGCCGCCTGGTGACCGAGACTGGCCATGTCGACGCAAAGTTTTCGCTCGGCATCCCGACCACCAACAACGCCAACTACCTCTGGATCGGCCTATTCAACGCGGCCCTGAACGAGACGGGCCGTGCAGGCTTCGTCATGGCCAACTCGGCCTCGGACGCGGACGGGTCGGAGCGGGAGATGCGCCGCAAGCTGATCGAGAGCGGGGCCGTGGACGTGATCGTCTCCACCTCGCCAAAAATGTTCTTCACAGTCACCCTGCCGGTAACCCTCTGGTTCCTCGACAAGGCCAAAGCGAAGGGGGAGCGAGCCGACGAGGTGCTGTTCATCGACGCCAAGCACGTGTTCCGCCAGGTCAGCCGCGCCCACCGCGACTACACGCCCGACCAGATCGAGTTCTTGGGCAACATCGTGCGCCTGTGGCGTGGTCAGGACAAGGAGCTGGAAGCCGGCAGCGGCGAGCGCATGACCGAAATCTTCGGTGACGATGGCTACAAGGACGTGCTCGGCCTGTGCAAGGTCGCCACCCGGACCGCGATTGCCGGTCAAGACTGGAGCCTAAACCCTGGCCGCTATGTGGGCGTGCCCCCAGGCGAGCAAGTAGACGGCGTCGACTTCAAGGAGCGGCTTGAAGCCCTGCAGGAGGAGCTGGAGGGGCTGAATATTGAGGCTGCGAGACTGCAGACTGTGATCGCGCAAAACGTGGCCGAGGTGCTGCAGGCATGAACGAGTGGACAGCTTGCCAACTTGGAGACGTGCTGACCCTTCAACGTGGGTTCGACATCACCAAGGCGACACAGCGCGACGGCTCCGTTCCGGTCGTGTCTTCCTCCGGCATCAACAGCCACCATGATGAAGCTAAAATCCAAGGACCAGGGGTGATCATCGGTAGAAAGGGGACACTAGGCACCTACTTCTACCTCGACGAGCCTTATTGGCCCCATGACACGACTCTGTGGGTGAAGGACTTCAAAGGCAACGACCCGAAGTTTTGCTTCTACCTTCTCGGCAGCATGGAGTTGGCCAAATACGACGTCGGCGCAGCTAATCCGACGCTCAATCGCAACCAGCTCCACTTGCTGCCGACTGCTCGCCCTGAGCTCGACACCCAACGCCGCATCGCGTCGATCTTGGGAAGCTATGACGACTTGATCGAGGTAAACCGGCGCCGGGTGGCGGCGCTAGAAGAAATCGCGCGGGGGCTGTTCGAGGAGTGGTTCGTCCACTTCCGCTTCCCCGGCCACGAGAACGCGCCTCTCGTCGAAAGCCCGGACGGCCCGCTCCCACAGGGGTGGACGTGGGGGCCGGCCAAGGAACTCGTTGCCTTCGATCCCAAGACCAAGGTCCCAAAGGACGGCTACAAACCATTCATCCCCATGGGACATCTGGACACGGTCACATCACTGATCGCCTCTCCTGAAAGCCGTACAGGCAACTCGGGCGCCAAGTTTCGCAATGACGACACACTCTTCGCCCGCATCACGCCTTGTCTGGAAAACGGCAAGACGGGTCTTGTTCGAAACCTCCCCGGCGGCGTCGGCTTCGGCTCCACCGAGTTCATCGTGATGCGTGGTGAACGTTCGGGGCCTGCGTTCGCTTATTGCCTCTCGCGCCTTCCCAGATTTCGCGATCATGCCCAGTCGTCCATGTCAGGAGCCAGCGGGCGCCAACGGGCGCGCACGGAAAGCGTCGAGACTTACACGATGGCCATTCCGGCCTCGAATGACCCCCTTGATCGGTTCGAGAGCACGGCATGGCCCATGCTGGAGTTAGTCGGCAAGCTGGGGAGCATGAACGAGCGCCTCGCAGCCTCCCGCGACCTACTGCTCCCACGGCTCATCTCCGGCCAGCTTTCGGTCGACGCCGCCGAGCGCGAACTGGAGCTAGCCGCGTGACCGTGAAGCTGGGCAAAGTGACCCAAGTCGATGTCCGCAGGGCCTGGCCGAACGAAGCGGCGCATTTCACCCCCTGGCTGGCCTCGCCGGACGGCCTGGAGCTGCTCCAGGACGCGCTCGGCATGGACCTGGAAGTAGAGGCCACCGAGCAATTCATCGGCCCCTTCAGAGCGGACATTCTCGCCAAACGCACCGATACGCCCGATGAGCACTGGGTGCTGATAGAGAACCAGTTGGAGAAGACCGACCATCGCCACCTGGGCCAGCTCCTCACCTACGCGGCGGGCCTCAAGGCCGCGACGATCGTCTGGGTCGCCCAGTACTTCGCCGAGGAGCACCGCGCAGCGCTCGATTGGCTGAACGACATCACGAGCGACGCCTACCAGTTCTTCGGCCTCCAGATCGAGCTGTGGCAGATCGGCAATTCCGATCCTGCTCCGATGCTCAACGTTCTGGCTGAGCCGAACGAGTGGACGCGCGAGGTAAAGCAGTCCGCCGAAAACACCGTCTCGGACCTGAAGCAACAGCAGCAGCGTTTCTGGCAGGGCGTGCGTTCGCGATTGCTGGAGAAGAATAGCAAGGTCCGCCCCCAGAAGGCCCACCCGCAGCACTGGGCGGACTATCGTCTCGGCCGAGCGAACACTTGGCTCACCGCGACGATCAACAGCGGCAAGCAGTACGTCGCCGTCGAGTTCTCCTTCCGGGGGCCGCCGGGCAAGGTCTGGTTCGACGAGATGCTGGCCCAGAAGGGCGAAGTGGAAGCCAAGTTCGGCCATCCGCTCTCCTGGCAACGCCTGGACGGCCGGAAGCAGTGCCGCATCGCACTCTACCGAGAGAACACGAACCCGACCAACGAGACCGATTGGCCAGCCCAGCAGGCGTGGATCGTTGAGCAACTCGAGCGATTTTACAGCATCTTCAAGCCCTACGCCTTGGCCCTGAGCGACGGCAACGAAGCTCAGGTGCACGAGACCGACGACTCGGGCCCAGAGGAGGCAGACGAGGCCTAATGGCACCCTCACTGACCGGGACCATCGCCTCCGAAGACGGCGTCATCGAGCAGCCTGCGCTCGGCCTCCTGCAGGAGGTGGGCTGGACGCACGCGAACCTCATGTCCGAGCAGCCCGGCCCGTCGAACCCGACAGGCCGGACGAGCTTCCGCCAGACCTGGCTCCCAGCGCGGCTGCAGGCAGCGTTGGCGAAGCTCAATCCCGATCTCCCCGCCGAGGCGTTGAAGTTGGCTGAGGAGGCCCTGACGAAGGACCGCACGGGCACCCTTGCGCCCAACGCCAATCGCGAGGTGCACGGCTTCTTGGTCGACGGCGTGCGCGTCCGGGTACGAAAGGACAACGACAAGTTTGAGGACCTGACCGTTCGCGTAATCGACTGGAAAGACCCGTTGGCGAACGACTTCCTGGTGGCAAGCCAGGTCTGGGTCGAAGGCGTACTCCACAAGCGCCGACCCGACACGATCGGCTTCGTCAACGGCCTGCCCCTGCTCCTAGCCGAATGGAAGGCTCCCACCTGCCCAATTGCCGATGCCTACGAGAAGAACCTGCGAGACTACCGAGACACAGTGCCCCGCCTGTTCGACGCCAACGGCTTCGTGTTGCTCTCCAACGGCCTGGAGTCGGTGATGGGGGCGAGCCACGCCCCTTACGAGTTCTACGCCCCCTGGATGAAGCTCGACGAAGACGGGCCCGAGGACTCGAGCCTGGAAACGATGCTGCGGGCAACTTGCGAGCCTGCCCGCTTCCTCGACCTGATCGAGAACTTCATCCTCTTCGACGAGGTCCCCGGCGGCCTGCGCAAGATCATCGGCAAATACCACCAGGTGCTGGGCGTAAACCGCGCCATCCAGGCCGTGGAGGACATCGCTGACAACCAGGGAAAGCTCGGCGTGTTCTGGCACACGCAAGGCTCGGGCAAGAGCCTTTCGATGGTGATGTTCGCAGAGAAGGTCCTGCGGCGGCTGGGCGGCAACTACACCTTCGTCATCGTCACCGATCGCACCGAACTGGACGACCAGATCGCCGGACAGTTCGCATCGTCAGGCGCCCTCACCAAGAACATCGACCAGGCTCAGGCGGGCAGCCGCAATCACCTCAAGACGCTGCTGGCGGGCAATGAGCGCTACGTCTTCACGCTGATCCAGAAGTTCTCGACCGCCGAGCGCGAACCCATGCCGGTCCTTTCCGACCGCTCGGACATCATCGTAATCACCGACGAAGCCCACCGGAGCCAGTACGATCAGCTCGCGGCCAACATGCGGACGGCTTTGCCCAACGCAGCCTTCATCGGGTTCACCGGGACCCCGCTGATCCAGGGCGCGGACAGCAAGACCAGCGAGGTCTTCGGCGGCTACGTGTCCAAGTACGACTTCGCGCAGTCGGTGCGCGATGGCGCGACGGTTCCGCTATACTACGAGGCCCGCAAGCCCGAGCTGCAGATGGACGCTGGTGCCCTGAGGGAAGAGCTGGACGACCTCCTGGAGGCGGCCATGCTCGACGAGGAGCAGGAGAAGAAACTCCAGCGCCAGTTCGCCCGCCAATACACGCTCATCACCGCGCCCGACCGTCTCGATAAGGTAGCCGACGACGTGGCGCTCCACTTCGCCCAGCGCGGCTATAGGGGCAAGGCGATGTTCGTGGCGATCGACAAGGCCACCGCCGTCGCCATGCACGACCGCGTGAAGGCGTCCGTCGCCCGGCGGATCGCCGAGGACGAGGTCAAACTCAAGACCGCGCACGAGGCGGAAGGCGCCGCGATCGTCGACCGCCTACAATGGCTGCGTGAACTCGACATGGCGGTGGTTGTTAGCCAGGGCCAGAACGAAATCGACGACCTCAAGAAGAAGGGCCTCGACATCCTGCCCCACCGCGAGCGGATGCAGAAGGAGGACCTGGAGGCCAAGTTCAAGGACAAGGACGACCCGCTGCGGCTGGTGTTCGTCTGCGCCATGTGGATCACAGGCTTCGACGTGCCCTCGATCGGCACGGTCTACCTCGACAAACCGATGAAGAACCACACGCTCATGCAGACCATCGCCCGCGCCAATCGCAGGGCGGAAGGCAAGACCTCGGGCGTTATCGTCGACTACGTGGGTGTGTTTAATAACCTCCAGAAGGCCCTGGCGGTCTATGCAGGAGGTCGAAGCGGCGAGGATGGGCGCGAGCCTATCGAAGGCAAGGAAGCACTCATTGGCGCCCTTGAGGAAGCGTTGAGGGCCGCACGGGCTTTTGCAGAGCCGCTGGGCGTCGATGCGGATGCAATAGGTGGCGCCTCGCAGAAGAGCTTCGACAGGCTCAAGCTCATCTCAGGCGCCGTCGAAACGCTGGTGGCACCAGACGACCGGCGCAGGGAGTTCCTGCGCCTGACGGCAGCGGTCACGAATGCCTACAAAGCCATCTTGCCCGACGAGCGTGCTGCACCCTTCATGAAGCCCGTGGCGGTCCTGCACACTCTGTCAGATGCCGTGAAGGCCAAGTTGGGTCCGATTGACATCTCGGCCATCTCCGACCGCATTGCCGAGATCATCGACGAGCGGCTGGAAGGCGTTGCGATCCTGACGCCGATCGTCGAGGGCGACACCCCAGAGGGTCGCGTGGACTTGTCGGGCATCGACTTCGAGGCCCTTGCCCAGCTCTTTGAGCAAAGCCCCAGGGTCACTGTCGAGCGCATGCGCGAAGAGGCCGAAGAGCAAGTTCAGAGTATGGCTCAAGCCAACCCCACGCGCATCCCGTTAGTCGAGCGTCTGGAAAAGCTGATTGCCGAGTACAACTCGGGTGCGATCGACCCCGAGCGCTTCTTTGAGGCCCTACAGACGCTCATAGCCGGGTTGAACCAAGAGCAGCAGCGTGCAGCCCGCGAGGAGCTATCCGAGGAGGAGTTGGCCATCTTCGACCTGCTCACGACCCCGGAGCCTAAGCTGACAAAGACCCAGGAGGCCGAAGTCAAAGCGGTCGCCCGACGCCTGCTGGTCCGGCTGGACGAGCTTGTTAAGGCCGTGAACTGGACCGGCAATCAGCAGTCTCGAGGCGCGGTTTGGTCTGAAATTCGCGTGAAGCTGAACGATCTCCCCGAGGAGCCGTACCCCCAGGATCTCTGGGATGCAAAAGTCCATCAGGTATGGGACTTCGTCCTCACGCGTTACTCAGCGGCGCAAGGCTCGCACGCCAACTGAGGCCTTAGCCTCAGTTGCGGCCCACAATTAGTCACTGTAGCCACAGGGGGGGGAAGAACCCCATATCGCCATATATCGATTTATAGACGATAGACTCCTGAAATAATCCCCCACAACCCGCCCACATATATGCACTTATACCCAAAGAAAGGCGTGTCTCTATTAGGCTAAACCAATACGCCGGCACGCCTTCAGCCACCAAAAATCTATTTTTACGACGCTGCAGCCGCAAGAAGATGTGAAGTTCGTGTTAAGTTAGAGAACGAACCATCGCCAAGCCAGCTCCCTCTAGCGCGTTTCTTTGCGCGGTAGACCGAAGCTGAGCGTACCGCTGAGTG
This sequence comes from Caulobacter sp. 602-2, assembly GCF_011043625.1. GTDB lineage: Bacteria > Pseudomonadota > Alphaproteobacteria > Caulobacterales > Caulobacteraceae > Caulobacter. Next base: position 52,525 of record NZ_JAAKGT010000012.1, on the reverse strand, counting down.
GTCGCCACCTGGGTGTGGCCGAGCGCCTTACCAATGGTGACCAGCGGCGCGTTCTGATCGAGCATGAAGCTTGCCGTCGTTCGACGTAGGTCATGAAGCCTGACGTCGGAGAGAGCAGCTTCTCGGATCAGCCACGACCAAGGACGCTTCAAGTCCGTCCGTGGGTTCACCGCCCCGTACCCGCCAGGTCTTCCCGGGAAGAGGTACTTCCCCGCCAGATCCTCGCCCCTCATGCGCCGAAGTAGGTCCAGCGATGGCCCGGCTAGCTCAACCCGGTGGAGCCTCTTGGTCTTTGTGTGGCTCGACGGCTTTTCCCAGACGCCAGCGGAAAGATCGAACATCGACCACTCGGCCCTCAGCACTTCTTGGAGGCGCGCGCCGGTGAACAACAGCAGGCGGATGGCGTTCGCACCATCCTCGTAGGGACAGCGATCGCAGGCCTCCAGAAGGCGTCGCACCTCTTCGGTCGAGAGATTTCTCCAGCGCTCCTCCTCGGGAAACTTCTTCACCCCCTTGCAGGGGTTGGTCGCCCTCACCTCTTGTTCGATCGCGAGGTTGAAGATCCTGCTCAGCGCAGCGAGGAGTCGGTTCGCCTGGTAAGGGCCGGCGCGGTCCTGAGCATCGCCGTGGATGCGGCGAATGTCGTCGGGCCGGAAGTCCGCGATACGGGTCTTGCCGAACTTCGGGAGGGCGTGGGCGACAAGCACCTGGCGGGCGTCCCGGATGGATCGCGCCTTGAGCCTGACGTTAGGCCCGTACTCGTCGCAGTAGTGGACCACCATGTCGGCGAGCGTCTCGGCTTGCCTTTGAGCTCGACGCTCGGCCGCCGGGTCTTCACCACGCGCGATCTTCACCGCATGCTCGCGGGCGATGCTCCGGGCAGCCTCTACGGTGAGCGCCGGGTAGCCTCCCAGCGCCATTTTCCGCTGCTGACCACTTCGCGTCCGGTAGGCATAGATGAACGACCGTGTACCGGCTGCCGTCCGCCGAACGCCAAAGCCAGGAACTTCGCTATCCCATGTTTGACTGTCCGGCTTCGCATCATCAATGATCCGCTTGGTGAGGCGAAGGCTCGTTCGTTTTGGCATGCTTTGCTCCTTTCCCAAGCTTCCTTACGGACGCCCTGCGTGGAAGCAATATGGAAGCAAGCGAGCTCGTGGTTGGCCGTCGAGCGCCGTAGATGCCCGCACGAACGATCCACATATTCCTTTTGGATCAGCAACTTACGATACATCGACGTGCATGGACGTAGAGCGCCGTAGTCGCACGCACCTCATTCGTAATGCGTAGGTCAGGTGTTCGAGTCACCTAGGCGGCACCACCACTTTCCTCGACAGATGAATTTCCAAGCCAACCGCGCGGCTTAGCGAGATGAGCAGCGCGCTTTGCGCTGTACGCTCAAGTTGATTCGACCTGCTCGATCGCGTCGACGCTCGGCCGCGCGCGAGCACGGTGGATGGCAGGGGGACGTCGATTGGGAGCACCCCAGTTGGACGGCCATTGAACTGGAGTGGCAGTATGCGCTGGATATTCGGGGCGGCGTTCGCGGCCGCAATGATCGCCGCCACGCCCGTATGCGCGGGGGAATGGCGCATGGTGACCGCCGCCAACACTTTTGGCGTCTACATGGACCAGTCCACCCTGAGGGGTGAGAACTTGAAGACGGTCTGGATCACGATGGCCTTCACCGAGACCACCTTCAACGCCGACCTATCCCTTCAGCTGGTTGAGCTGAACTGCGAGGAGCGCACGATGTCGGATCTCGCCATGATGGCGCATCTGGCAGATGGGACGCGCACCTACACGCGAAGCAGCCGCAAGCCGCCCGAGCACATCGTCCCGGACACGATGTACGAGTATGTTCTGAAGGCGGCCTGCTTCAACGACTATCTGGTCGACGTTCCGCTTCATTTTGAAAGCGCCTACGACGCCCTGAACAACTGGCGCAAATCTCGCAAGCGCGCCGTAGAGCAGGACTGAGGCCATTCCGCGAGGCTCGCGCCACGCGTTCCTGGAGCCGGGCGCGATCCCTCAGTAACCGAGAAGAACCTGCTCGCGCATGCGGCGCAGGGCCTTGTCGCGGCCGTCCTGCACCTGTTCGACGGCGTAGGCCGCGTCGGCCTCCGCCTGCCTGTCGACGCAGGCGCTCCAGTCATCGACTTCGCGCATGTAGGCGCGCAGCGCCCGCGGGTCCTTGCCGTAGGGACGCACGGGCTCGATGCACTTGGGCTTCCACTCCAGCAGCGAGCCAAAGCCGCGGAAATCGCCCTTGGCGAGGCCGAAGCCCCGCGCGTCGACGACGCCCGCGACCAGCAGCGCGGCCGCCACGCCGAGATAGATTGGCTTGAACTTCAAGAGACCCTCGACAGCATGCCGCCCGCCTCATGGACGGGCGGGCGGGGAAGAAGCGGCCGGGCGGCGGGCGCGCCGTCTCCGGCGCCCTGCCCCAGGACGCCTCAGTGCTGGCTTTCCGGCAGGCGCACGACCAGGCCGTCCAGGGCGTCGCTGACCTTGATCTGGCAGGACAGGCGGCTGTTGGGTTCGACGTTCTCGGCGAAGTCGAGCATCGACTCCTCCATGGCCGACTTGTCGCCGGTCTTGTCGGTCCAGGCGTCGTCCACATAGACGTGGCAGGTCGCGCAGGCGCAGGCGCCGCCGCAATCGGCGTCGATGCCGGGGACGTTGTTCTTCACGGCGCCTTCCATGACCGTCAGGCCCGGCTTGACGTCGAGGACGTGCTCGGTCCCGTCGAATTCGATGTAGGTGATCTTGGCCATGGTTCCCCTGCACTCTCTGGGCGGCTTCAGGCCGCCACTTCCTTCATGGATATCGCCGGATCCGCGAGCTTTGTCTTAGACACGGGCGTCCGCTTGGCGATCAATTGTTTGCCGGCCATGAACTCGGGCGGCGCGTTGACGGCTTCCACGGCCTGGACGAGGTCGCCCTTGAGGTGGAAGACGGCGAACTTGGCGGCGGCCACGTCGCCGCGCACGATGGTGCTGTCGGCGTCGAACGGCAGGCCGGCGATCTGGAGCTTGAGGTCGTACTGGTCGGACCAGAACCACGGCACCTCCGGCGAGGGCCCGGCGCGGCCGACGATGGCGGCGGCGGCCTGCTTGGCCTGCTCCAGGGCGTTGGGCACGCTTTCGAGGCGGAACTGGCGCTCGTACAGCGGCAGCGGCCGGTGGGTGACATCGCCAATGGCGAAGACGCGCGGGTCGCTGGTGCGAGCCTCGAGATCCACGACGATGCCGCCCGTGCATTCCAGGCCCGCGTCCTGGGCCAGCTCGACATTGGGATGGGCGCCCACGCCCACCAGAGCCGCGTCGCAGGCCACGACCTGCCCGCCCTTCAGGCGCACCCCGGTGACATGGCCGCCCTCGCCTTCGAAGGCCTCGACATTGGCGTTGAGCTCGAACGCCACGCCACGGGCGCCGTGATAGTCCTGGAAGAAGGTCGACAGCGTGTCGCAGGCCACGCGGGCCAGGACCCGGCTCTCGCGCTCGATGATCGTGGCCTCCGCGCCCAGGGCGCGGGCCGAAGCCGCCGCCTCCAGGCCGACATAGCCGCCGCCGACCACGGCCAGGCGCTTGCCCTGCCCTAGCGCGGCCTTCAGCGCCTCGGCGTCGGCCGCCGTGCGCAGGGCCAGCACGCCGGCCAGATCCGCGCCCGGGATCGGCAGTTCGCGCGCGCGCGCGCCGGTGGCCAGGATCAGAAAATCGTAGGTGATCACCTCGCCCGAGGCGAGGGTCACGGTGCGGTCGCCGCGGTTGAGGCTGGTCGCCACGCCCTGCAGGCGCAGCGCGACATTGGCCTCGGCGTACCAGTCCTGCGGCTTGAGGGCCAAGCTGTCGGCGTCGGCCTCGCCCTTCAGCCAGGCCTTGGAGAGCGGCGGACGCTGGTAGGGCAGCAGCGGCTCCTCGCCGATCAGCACGATCGGGCCCTCGTGGCCGTACTGGCGCAGGAAGGCGGCGGCCGAACCGCCGGCATGGCCGGCGCCGACGATCACCACCTTGGCCTTCGGATCGCTCACGACCGCTTCACTCAACGCGTTTGTCTCCCGCACGGAACAAAATTGACGACCCCGTCATCTTTTGCAAGCCGACGCTAGCCGGGACGGGTCGCCCAGAACCAGCCATAGAACAGCACCCAGCCCGCCGTGAAGACGCCGAGGGTGATCTTCGGACCGGCCCGCCCGCGCATGATGGCGCCGATCAGCGAAAACGCCGCCGCCACGAGCAGAAAGCGCGGCAGGCGAACAGGCAGGGCGGCGGCGGCGAAAGCCGGCAGGCCGGCGCCCGCCTGCGGGGCCAGCGCCGCATAGACCTTGTAGGGCGTCGAGGTCAGCGGCCCCTTCAGGCTGGCCAGGATCCAGCCCTCGCGGGCCATGTCGGCGCGGGCCTTGTCGATCATGGCGTCGGAGACCGACGGCACGGCCGCCACCGCTTTGCGCGCCGCATCCGGCGCATTGGCGCTCCACAGCCACATCAAGGCCCCGCCGACCATCGCCCCCAGGGCCGCGGCCAGGCTGGCCATGGCCCCCATGCGAAAGCCTCGCCGCAGAGCGACGAGGCTTATGAGCACGTCCGGAACGACGAAGAACAGGAAGCCCTCGGCCGCGCCCCACAGGAATGCGGCGAGACCGAAGGCGCGAGGGGTCGTCAGACCACCCGCTCCACCAGCATCTTCTTGATCGAGGCGATGGCCTTGGCCGGGTTCAGACCCTTCGGGCAGACCTGGGCGCAGTTCATGATCGTGTGGCAGCGATAGAGCTTGAACGGGTCCTCGAGGTCGTCGAGGCGCTCGCCGGTGGCTTCATCGCGGCTGTCGATCAGCCAGCGGTAGGCGTGCAGCAGGGCCGCGGGGCCCAGGTACTTCTCGCCGTTCCACCAGTAGCTGGGGCACGAGGTCGAGCAGCAGGCGCACAGGATGCACTCGTAGAGACCGTCGAGCTTCTCGCGGTCTTCCGGGGCCTGGCGCCATTCCTTCTGCGGCTCGGGGGTCGTGGTGTGCAGCCACGGCTCGATCGAGGCGTACTGGGCGTAGAACAGCGTCAGGTCCGGGATCAGGTCCTTGACCACCGGCGCGTGCGGCAGCGGGCTAATCTGCACGGCCTTGCCGGGCACCTCGCCGTGGCCGTGCGTGCAGGCCAGGGTGTTGCGGCCGCCGATGTTCATCGCGCAGGAGCCGCAGACACCCTCGCGGCACGACCGGCGGAAGGCCAGGGTCGGGTCGATGGTGTTCTTGATGTAGAGCAGCGCGTCCAGGACCATGGGACCGCAGGCGTCGACGTCGACGTCATAGGTGTCCCACCGCGGGTTCATCCCGGTTTCGGGATCGTAGCGGTAGATCTTGAACGAGCGCACGTTCTTGGCGCCGGCCGGGGCCGGCCAGTGCTTGCCGCTCTGAACGCGGGAGTTCTTGGGAAGAGAGAGCTGGACCATCTGCGTTCCCTTAGTAAACCCGTTGCTTCGGCGGGATGTAATCGATGTCGGTCGACATCGTGTAGTTGTGCACCGGACGGAAATCGATGCTGACCTTGCCGGTCTCGTTGTCGAGCCAGGCCAGGGTGTGCTTCATCCACTCGGTGTCGTTACGCTCGGAGAAGTCCTCGCGGGCGTGGGCGCCGCGGCTTTCGGTGCGGTTGGCCGCGCCGTTCACCGTCACGACCGCCTGGCCGATGAGGTTGTCGAACTCCAGGGTCTCCATCAGGTCGGTGTTCCACACCAGACCGCGGTCGGAGACCTTGACGTCGCCCTTCTTGTCCCAGACGGCCTGCAGGCGGGCCACGCCGCTGTCCAGGCTCTCGCCGGTGCGGAACACGGCGGCGTCTTCCTGCATCGCCTTCTGCATTTCGAGGCGCAGTTCAGCGGTCGGGGTCGAGCCGTTGGCGTTGCGCATGCGGTCGAAGCGCTCGATGTGGGCTTCGGTCTGGCTGGCCTTCAGTTCCGGCTGCTTGGCGCCGGGGGTCAGGACCTCGGCGCAGCGCAGGCCGGCCGCGCGGCCGAACACCACGAGATCGATCAGCGAGTTGGAGCCCAGGCGGTTGGCGCCGTGCACCGACACGCAGGCGGCTTCGCCCACGGCCATCAGGCCCGGGATCACCTGGTCGGGGTTGTCGCCCGACTTGGTGACGACTTCACCGTGATAGTTCGTCGGGATGCCGCCCATGTTGTAGTGGACGGTCGGCAGCACCGGGATCGGCGCCTTGGTCACGTCGACGCCGGCGAACACCTTGGCGGTTTCCGAGATGCCCGGCAGGCGCTCGGCCAGGATCTTGGGATCCAGGTGGTCGAGGTGCAGGAAGATGTGGTCCTTGTTGGGACCGACGCCGCGACCTTCGCGGATCTCGATGGTCATCGCGCGGCTGACCATGTCGCGGGGCGCCAGGTCCTTAACCGACGGAGCGTAGCGCTCCATGAAGCGCTCGCCTTCCGAGTTGGTCAGGTAGCCGCCTTCGCCGCGGGCGCCTTCGGTGATCAGGCAGCCGGCGCCGTAGATGCCGGTGGGGTGGAACTGCACGAATTCCATGTCCTGCAGCGGCAGGCCGGCGCGCAGCGCCATGGCGTTGCCGTCGCCCGTGCAGGTGTGGGCCGAGGTGGCCGAGAAGTAGGCCCGGCCGTAGCCGCCGGTGGCCAGGATCACGGTCTGGGCCTGGAAGCGGTGCAGGGTGCCGTCGTCGAGCTTCCACGCGGTCACGCCGCGGCAGGCGCCGTCTTCCATGATCAGGTCGAGGGCGAAGTACTCGATGAAGAACTCGGTGTCGTGGGCCAGCGACTGGCCGTACATCGTGTGCAGCATGGCGTGACCGGTGCGGTCGGCCGCCGCGCAGGTGCGCTGGATCGGACCTTCGCCGAAGTTCTTGGTCATGCCGCCGAAGGCGCGCTGGTAGATCTTGCCCTCGGCCGTGCGCGAGAACGGCACGCCCCAGTGCTCGAGTTCATAGACCGCCGCCGGAGCGTTGCGGGTCAGGTACTCGATGGCGTCCTGGTCGCCCAGCCAGTCCGAACCCTTGACGGTGTCGAACATGTGCCAGCGCCAGTCGTCCTGGCCCATGTTGCCGAGGCTGGCCGAGATGCCGCCCTGGGCCGCCACGGTGTGGCTGCGGGTCGGGAACACCTTGGTGATGCAGGCGGTCTTGAGGCCGGCCTGGGCGGCGCCGAGCGCGGCGCGGAGGCCCGAGCCGCCGGCGCCCACGACGACGACGTCGAACTTGTGGTCGATGAACGTGTAGGCCGACATCAAAGGGCTCCGGTGAAGGCGATCTTCAGGATCGAGACGATCCCGGCGGCGCCCGCGAGCATGCAGACGAAGAGGTTGCCGATGACGAGGGCGGCCTTCGGGGCGAACGCCTCGACATAGTCCTCGATGACCACCTGGATGGCGTTCTTCAGATGCACCAGCAGGGCGATGAAGAGCAGCGACAGCAGGACGGCGTTGATCGGGATCGCCACCCAGGCGGCGACCGTGTCGAAGTCGGCGCCGGCCAGGCGGATGCCGGCGAAGGCGCCCCACAGGAACAGCGGGATCAGGGCCAGGCCCGAAACGCGCTCGGCGATGAAATGGCCCACGCCGTGGTGCGACGCGCCCAGGCCGCGCGCGCGCGACAGCGGGGTACGGAATTGGCTCTTGGAGGTGCTCATGGTCAGATCGCTCCGGTCGCGAAGGCGATGATCCAGGTGACGACGGCGGCGACGATCGCGAACGCGATCACGACCACGCCGGTCAGGTTGGCCGTCTTCGGATCGAAGCCCTTGCCCAGGTCCCAGAAGCTCTGACGGACGATGTAGGCGACGTTGTAGAAGACCGCGACGGTGATGCCGAACAGCACCAGCTTGCCCAGCAGCGAGCCCAGCACGCCGGTGTAGCAGGCGTAGTGCTCGGGGCCCGAGGCCAGGGCCAGTGCCCAACCGGCCAGGAGCAGGACGCCGACATAGAGGGCGAACAGGCTGGCGCGGTGCAGGATCGAGCACGCCATGGTGATGTGCCAGCGCCAGACCTGGAGGTGCGGCGACAGCGGACGCTCAGGGAGCCCCCGGCTCGTCTCGGTCATATTTACGTCCAACCTGTGGATTTGTGCGTTGCGGGACGCTTTTAAGCGCGAGCGCCGGGGTGTCAACGAAACGGCCGTTACTTGAGATACGTTCGCATTTCGCCCTTCGGGAGAAAGAAGGAACCTCTCAAGCCAAGCTTGCGTTATCGCTGGCTGCTTGTTGGGGATGATGTTCAGGCGATGACCGGACCGATCGATTTCGCGACGGTGTTCGATCGTCTGCCGACCCCGTACATGATGCTCGATCGCGGGCTGCGCTACGTGGCCGCCAACCAGGCCTATCTCGACACGGTCGGCCGCAGTTGGGTCGAACTCGACGGCGTCGCGTTGTTCGACGCCTTCCCCAGCCAGGGGGAGTCGCGCGAGCGGCTGGAGAGCTCGCTGCTGCGCGCCCGCGACCTGGGCAGGGTCGATCACCTGCCGCTGATCCCCTACGCCATCGAGCGCCCGGCCCACCTGGGCGGCGGGTTCGAGGACCGCATCTGGAGCGCCACCCACACCCCGATTCCCGGCCCAGACGGCAGGACCGCCTACATCGTCCAGCACACCCAGGACGTCACCGCCATCCAGCGCCTGAAGGAAGTGGCGTTCGGCAGGGGCGAGATGACCATGCTGCAGGACGACGTGCTGCTGCGGGCCGGGGCGGCCGGGGCCCAGAACGACGACCTGCGGCGCCTGTTCATGCAGGCCCCCAGCTTCATGGCCGTGCTGCGCGGCCCCGAGCACCGCTTCGACCTGGTCAACAACGCCTACGGCCAACTGATCGGCTGGCGCGACGTGGTCGGCCTGCCGCTGCGCGAGGCCCTGCCCGAGGTGGTGGAACAGGGCTTCGTGGCCCTGCTCGACAGGGTGACCGCCACCGCCGAGGCCTTCATCGGCCGCGAGATCAAGGTCGCGTTGCAGCGCACGCCAGACGGTCCGCTGGAAGACCGCTTTCTCGACTTCATCTACCAGCCGATCGTCGAGCCGGACGGCTCGGTCTCCGGCGTGCTGGTCGAGGGCTCGGACGTCACGGAAAAGGTGCTGGCCGGCGAGCAGCAGCGCCTGCTGCTCGACGAGCTGAACCATCGCGTCAAGAACACCCTGGCCACCGTGCAGGCCATCGCCCGCCAGACCCTGCGCGGCGTCGACAGGCCCGAGACCTTCGTGCGCGCCTTCGAGGCGCGGCTGCTGGCCCTGTCGCAGACCCACAACGCCCTGACCGACAGCCAGTGGGCGGGCGCCGGCCTGCGCCCGATCCTGGCCCAGGAACTGGCGCCGTACGATCCCGCGCGCATCGTCATGCACGGCCCGGACGTCAATCTGCCCGCGCGCGTCGCCCTGTCGCTGGGCATGGTGTTCCACGAACTGGCCACCAACGCCGCCAAGTACGGCGCGCTGAGCAGCGAGGCCGGCCGGCTGCTGCTGGACTGGCGGGTCGAGCCGTCCGACGCGCTGGTGTTCGAATGGCGCGAGGAAGGCGGCCCGCCCGTCGTCGCCCCCGCCCGCCGGGGCTTCGGCTCACGCCTGATCGAACGCAGCATCGGCGCCGAACTGCGCGGGCAGGTGGCGATCGACTACGCGCTGGAGGGACTGGCCTGCCGGTTCACGGTCTCGCTGGACCGGGCGTTCTAGATCCCTCCCTCTCCCTATGGGAGAGGTTTCAGATCTCTAGTCCCGCACCCGCCCCACATAGTCCGCCGAGCGCATCTCCTGCAGGCGCGACACCGTCCGCTCGAACTCGAAAGAGCCGTCGCCGGCCGGGTACAGCGCCTCGGGCTCGCCGGCGGCCAGGGCCACCAGCTTGGCGTCGGCCTCGTAGAGGGCGTCGATCAGGGTGTTGAAGCGCTTTGCCGCGTCGCGCTTTTCGGGAATGAGAAGCGGAATGTCTTCCAGGAAGATGGTGTGGAACCGCTCGGCCAGGGCCAGGTAGTCCTGCGGCCCCAGCGCCTGCTGGCACAGGCTGGCGAACGAGCTGCGCACCAGGCCGCCGGCCGCGCGCGGCAGGCGCAGCTTGCGGCCCATCACCTCCAGCGTCGCGCCGGTCTCTTCGGCGCCGTCCAGCATGTCGGCCCACAGCGTGTCGAACTCGGCCTCGGTGGTCTTGTCGACGGGCGACAGCCAGGTGCGGCCGGCCCGCAGGCGATCCAGGCGGAAGTCCACCGGCCCGCGCACGGCCACCACCTCCATCTTCTCCTTCAGCATGGCGATGAAGGGGGTGAAGAGCTGGCGGTTGAGGCCGTCCTTGTAGAGGTCGTCGGGCGGACGGTTGGACGTGGCCACCAGGGTCACGCCCTCGGCGAACAGCGCCTCGAACAGCCGGCCCAGGATCATGGCGTCGGCGATGTCGGTGACCTGCAGCTCGTCGAAGCAGAGAAGCCTCGCCTCGCCCGCGATCAGTTCGGCCGTCGGCGCGATCGGGTCGTCGCCCTTGTGGCGGCCAAAACGCGCCTTGCGCTCGGCGCCGTCGCCCTTGCGCCAGGCGTCGATGTGGGCGTGCACCTCGGCCATGAAGACGTGGAAGTGCACGCGGCGCTTGCGGTGCACCGGGGCGCTGTCGAAGAACAGGTCCATGACCATCGACTTGCCGCGCCCGACCGGCCCCCAGATGTAGAGCCCGCGCTGGCTCTTGGGCTTGCGGCCGAAGAACGAGAAGCTGGGCTCGCCGGCGTTGTCGAGATCGGATTCCAGGCGGGCCAAGGCGTCGATGGCGGCGGCCTGGGCGACATCGGGGCGGATCTCGCCGGCGGCGAGACGCTCACGATAGGCGGTGCGTACGGACTGGGGCATCGGGGATGCGGGTTAGCGCGTGGAGCCGCGCGGGGGAAGCGGAAGCTGACGCAACCTAGTCGCCGCCCTGCTCCTCCCGCAGGGTAATTCGGTAGTGGGGCAAACCGGCTTCGTGTTCGACCAGGGTGAAATCGGACCGGCGCCCGCACCCCTTGTTGGCGACATCGACCATCCCCTGGTTCGGAGCCTCGAGCGTGTAGGAGCGAGCGACGCGGCAGCCGTCCATCACGAAGGTGATGTTGGTGTCGCCCCTGACGTAATGGAGCGGCAGGCTGCGGAGCCAGACGTTGCACTTGGCCAGGTCGCCGACGCGCGACTGGGCGATGACCAGCTGGAACTGATGGGCGGCGGTCGAGAACCAGATCTCGCCGGCATCGTCGGGACTGATGATGCACATGATCTGATCGGCCGGCGTCGCCGCCAGGAACTCGCGGGCGTCGCGCCGGGGCTCGTCCACGAAGGTGCAGCCGGCCAGCGCTCCCGCGCCAACGACCAGCGCCAGGGCGTTCGACGCCCGCCACGAACTCTTCGCCATCGCACGCCCCCGCGTCCCCGCCCCACGACCATAGGCGACGGGGCGGGCAAAGAAAAAGCCCCGGCCTTTCGGACCGGGGCTGTTCTTGCGGCTGGACGCTGGCGGATCAGGCCGCGCGGCGGGCCTTCTTGGCCTTGGCCATGGCGCGATCGCGGCGCAGGCGCGACAGGTAGTCGATGAACAGCACGCCCTCCAGGTGGTCCATCTCGTGCTGGATGCAGACGGCGAACAGGCCCTCGGCCTCTTCTTCCACCTTCTCGCCCTGATAGTTCAGGTAGCGCACCTTGATCCGGGCCGGACGTTCGACGGCGTCGTAGTAGTCGGGCACCGACAGGCAGCCCTCCTCGTAGACGAACAGCTCTTCGGACGGGTCGAACAGCTCCGGATTGACGAAGAAGCGCGGCTCCGGCTCCTCGCCCTCGCGGGCCAGGTCCATGACGATGATGCGCACGGGCTCGCCGACCTGCACGGCGGCCAGGCCGATGCCGGGCGCCTCGTACATGGTCTCCAGCATGTCGTCCATGAGGACGCGCAGCTCGTCGGTGACGGCCTCGACGGGCTTGGATATCTGCTTCAGCGTCGCCAGGTCGGCGGCGTTGTCGATGGTGAGGATGCGACGGATGGCCATAACGGGACTCAGGTAGGCGTCCCGTTTCCGAGGGTCAAGGCGGGGTTTTGTCCCACCCCTTCATCAGCTTGCGAGATTTCCAGCTTGGTGACCGGCCGCACGGCGGTGTCGACCCCCGCCAGTTCCTCGATGCCCTTGCCGCCGTGCTCGACCTTCAGCTTCTCGAACTCGCGCGCCTTGGGCAGCACCCGGCTCTCCAGCGAGCCGACGAAGGCGTTGTACTTGTCGACGGCGGCCGACAGCGAACGGCCCATGCCGGCCACGTGGCCGCCCATGTCGGCGACCCGCTTGTAGAGCTCGCGGCCCAGGGCGGCGACCTCGACGGCGTTCTTGGCCTGCTCCTCGACGCGCCAGCCGTAGGACACGGCCTTGCAGAGGGCGAACAGGGTCGAGGGCGTGGCGATGATCACCCGCTTCTCCATCGCCTCGGTCATCAGTTCGGGCGCGCGCTCGAGGGCGGCGGCCAGGATGCCGTCGCCGGGCACGAACATCGCCACGAAGTCGGGCGAGACCTCCAGCGCGTCCCAGTAGGCCTTGGCCGAAAGTTGCTGGATATGCGTGCGCAGGGAGGCGGCGTGACGCAGGTAGGCGGCCTCGCGGGTGACGTCGTCGGCCGCGTCCTGGGCTTCCAGATAGGCGGTCAGCGAGCACTTGGCGTCGATGACGAAGGCGGCGTTGCGCGGCATGCGCACCACCACGTCGGGACGGATGCGGCCGCCGTCCAGCTGGACCTGCTCGGTGAAGTCGACGCCGTGCTTGAGACCCGCCATCTCCAGAACGTTGCGCAGCATCTGCTCGCCCCAGCGGCCCTGCACGCCGGCGCCGCGGCGCAGGGCGGCCGACAGCTTGCGGGCCTCGGTCTGGGTGGCGGTCGAGGCCTCCATCAGGGCGGCGATCTGGGCTTTCAGGCCGCCGGTCTCCTCGGCGCGCACCTTCTCGACGGCGGTGACCTGGGCCTCGAACTTGGCGAGGGTCTCGGCCACCGGCTTGAGCTGGGCCTCCAGGCGCGCGTGGGTCAGCTGGTCGCGGCTCTTGGCGTTCTCGTCGGCCCGCTTGATCAGCTGCTCGGCCACGGCATGAGCGCTCTTTTCGGCCTGGGCGCGGATCAGCTCGATCTGGGTCGCCGACTGGTCTTCCAGGTGGCGATGGCGCTCCAGCGCCTGCTCCAGCTGAGCGGAGAGCCGCCAGGCCTCCTGCTGGGCGGCGGCGGCCTTGCGCTGGGCCACGATCGCCCAGACCGCCGCGCCGGCGGCGGCGAGCAGGAACACCAGGGCGAGGATCAGGTAGGGGTCGACGGCGTCGTTCATGCTCCGTTCTTAGCCGGAGTCGACGACCGAAGAAAGGCGGGCGGCGCGCCGGACCTTCAGTCCGCGACGCGCCAGGCCAGGAGCGGAACCACCGTCGCGCAGGCCGGGCCGCCGTCCTTGGCGCGGCCGGGCAGCAGGACCTCGAGCACCGCGCCCTCCAGCGCCTTCGCCAGCAGGTCGGCCGGGATCGTGTGGATGTCGATCTTGGCCCTGCGGCTCCAGGTCGAGCCGTGATCGCCGGCCGAGGTTCCGATGGCGATGTAGACGAAGCGCCGGCTGGGTCCCTCGCTGCGCACGAACTCGCCCAGGAACCGCGGCCCCGGCGCGACGCGCAAGGATACGTCGAAGGCCAGGGAGGCGTCGCCCGCGACCACCGGCCCCACGGGGTGGTTCTTCTTGTCCTGCAGGCTGTAGGCCACGCCAGGAACCGGATCCTGGATGCGCAGCCTCAGCGTGATCGGCTGACCGGTCATGGCGTTCCTCCCGGGGTGGAAACCTAGCCGAGGCCGTGGCCTGGGCAAATGGTCCAAAGCCTGAGCCAGCTTCTCACCGAGCTTCCCCGCGCAGGCGGGGATCCAAGCCGAGACGGCAGACTATCAACCGCCGCGCCCCTTCCGGGAGGTCAGCTTGGGCCCCCGCCTTCGCGGGGGAAGACGGACCGAGTGGGAAGCCAGCAGATGCCCCCTACTTGGCGTACCTCGCCGCCACGGGCTCATAGCGGTCCCACACCTGGCCGTCGGCCAGCGAGCGCAGCAGTTTCAGGTACTCGGCGTGCGACCAGGCCAGCGGCGTAGCCGAATCCGTGCCCTCGCCGGTGACATACGGATGACGGGTCTTGGCGCCGACGCCGTCCCACACCTGTTCGGGGATCAGCAGGCCGTCATTGGCGAACAGCTCGATGCCCTTGACGTAGCGGGCGCGGATGGCGGCGATCTGGGCCTTGCTCGGCTTGCCCTTCTCGGCGGCCAGGGCCAGCTCGTAATGGCCGCGTTCGCCGGTGAAGATCGGCCACACCCGGCCGCGCTGGCCGGGCGACATCTCCCCGCCCTCGCCATAGTTGCCGCCGGTCTTGGCGTCCTCGCCATAGCCGTCGACGTCGTAGCGCCGCCAGCCGGGGAACTCGCCCTTCACACCGGGGAAGCTGAAATCGTAGCGCACGCGGTACATGTCCTCGCGGGCCGTGTCGTCCAGTTCGGGCAGGCTGCCGACGATGTGGCTGTCGTCGGCCCGGCGCACGCCGTAGCGCACCAGTTCCAGGAAGCCGCCGTCGACCACCTCGTCCTCGGGCGGGGCGATCTGGCCGTTGGCCGCGCCGATCGGGGCCTTGTCGTTGGGGTCCTCGTTCTTGTTCAGGCGCATGAAGTAGCTGCCGTCGCCGAACTTGCCGCTGGTGGTGAACATCCGCGCCTCGACCTTGGCCGAATAGGCGTCGGCGGTTTCGCGGTAGCGGTCGCCCGACTTGGCGTCGCGGGCCAGGTCGGCGATCTCGCCGGCGGTGACCAGGCCCGCGATCACCGCGGCCGTGGTCGAGGGCGAGTGGCCGTCCTGCTCCTCCCAGCGTTCCTGCTGGGTGTAGGGCGGAACGATCGTGGCCTTGTTCCAGCCGATGCCGACCTTGCCGCCGTCGACCAGGAAGTCGGCGGCCGGCTTGATCATGCGGGCGTAGTAGGCCTTCAGGTCGGGCTCGGAGAGCCAGCCCAGCTTCCACAGCTTCCAGCCCAGCATGATCGGCATGGCCGTCTGGTCCAGTTGGACGCCGACCCACTCGGGCGTGCCGTCCACCTCGGTCTTCTGCAGGAACCAGCCGCCGGCGCCCTTGTTGCCCGGGGTCTTCTCGCCGACCTGCACGGTGGGCAGGTAGTGGAAGGCCGCCAGCGGCGTCTGCTTGTCGCCCAGGGCCGCAAGCGCCATGGCGCACTGGTAGAAGTCGCGCGGCCAGACGGCCTTATAGCCGGTCGAGGGCTTGCCTGCGTCCACCGTGTCGCCCCAGGGGTTGGACAGCGAGGCGATCAGGGCCCCGGCATAGGTGCGGTCTTCCTGCACCTTCAGCATCAGGGCGCTGGCATAGGCCAGCTTGCCGCCGTCGGCGCTTTCCTTGGCCACGCGCGGCAGTTCGGTCAGCGACGCGATGTAGTCGCTCCAGCCCACATGGGCGCCCTCGCCGTTGTAGCGGGCCAGCACCTCGTCATAGCCCGTCTTCAGGCTGGCCATGGCCGTCTGGGCCGAGGCGCCCGGATCGGCGCCGAAGCCGATGGCGAAGTCGTAGGTGGCCACGCCCGAGGCCTGGGTCGGCAGCTGGGCGGCCAGCACGATCGCGCCCTTGGCTTCGGAGTCGCCGGCCAGCACGCCGTCCTCGCCGAGGATCTTCAACGCGTCATCGCCTTCCAGCTTGGCGGCGGCGGCCTTGGCGAAGGGGCGGTCGCCGCGCAGGGTCAGATAGACCTTGCCCTCGCCCGCCGTCAGCGCCTGGGCGCCGGCCGAGCCGACGTCGCCTCCGCCGGTGTTGGCCATGTGCGGCTCCAGCACCAGGAACGGCGTCACCGAGCCCTTCAGCGCCTTGATCGTCACCCGCAGGAACAGGGCGTGGCGATCGGGATCGGTGAAGATCCGCTTCTCGATGACGAAGCGGCCGGCCTTGTCGGTGGTGGTGATCTTGTAGGCCGGCGACAGCGGACGGCCCTTTTTATCCGTATACAGATATTCAGTCCTGGCGGTCGTGTCGCGCCCCTCGACGGCGAGCCCGTCGGCGGTCTTCACGGCGATCCGCATCTGCTTGATCTGGGCCTCGTGGATCAGGCCGTACATGGTTTCGGTCAGCACGCCGTCGGCGACCGAGAACCACACCTTCGACACCGCGCCGGTCGGGCCGCCGTCCTTGTAGGCGCCGTCGACATAGGCCTCGTACGAGGCGCCGACGGCGGTCTTGGCCGAATAGGCCCAGGTGGTCGTCGGCTTGGCGGCGGGCTCGGCGGCCTGGGCCAGCGACGTGGTTGCAGTCAGGGCCGAGGCGGCCAGGATCAGGGTCTTGAGGGTACGCATGAGGGGCCTCACGAAGCAGACTTGGCCAGCCGCTTGGGCTCGCCCGGGTCGTTGACGGCGAAGACGGAAACCGCGGCGATCAGGAACGAGGCCGCGCCCAGCACGAGCGCATAGATCGCCTGGCCGCCGAAGAAGGTCTTGAGCAGCAGGCCCAGCACCGTGGCGGCCAGCAGCTGCGGGATGACGATGAAGAAATTGAAGATGCCCATGTAGACGCCCATCTTCCGCCCCGGCACCGAGCCCGACAGGATCGAATAGGGCGACGACAGGATCGAGCTCCAGGCGAAGCCGACGCCGACCATGCCGATCACCAGCAGCTTCGGATCGCGGACCGCCAGGAATGAGAGCAGGCCAAGCCCGCCCAGCACCAGGCACAGGGCGTGGGCGACGCGGCGGCTGAAAAGGCGCGCGATCACCGGGATCAGCAGGGCCGCCAGGGCCGCCACGCCGTTGTAGACGCCGAACAGCACCCCCACCCAGTCGGCCCCGGCGTTGTAGGCGGCCGAGGTGGCGTCCGACGCGCCGTAGTGGAAGGCCGCCACGGCGGGGGTGGTGTAGATCCACATGGCGAACAGGCCAAACCACGAGAAGAACTGCACCACCGCCAGCTGCTTCATCGTGGCGGGCATGGCGAAGAGGTCCTCGACCACCTCGGAAAAGCCGTTTGCCGTACGCCCCGCCCGCTTCAGCTGGCCGGCGGCCAGTTGCGCCAGGCCAAAGCCGCCGATCAGGGCGGCCAGTACGTAGAGCTCCTTCTCCAGCTTGGCGGCATAGACGCCCGCCGCGACCGCCAGGCCGGCGACCGTCCAGATCGCGCCGCCGGTCAGGTAGGCGGAAACCGCGCGCCCCGGACCCGCCTCGGCCGAGACGGCCTCGCCCTTGGCGGCGGCTTGCGCGGCCTCGAAGGCCGCCATCTGCTCGGGCGAGTACTCGCGGGTGGAGAAGACGGTCCACAGCACCGAGGCCAGCAGCGCCGCCCCGCCGACATAGAAGGCGATGCGCACCGACGGCGGGATCTGGCCGGCCGGGGCGGTGTTGGCCACGTCCAGCCAGTTGGTCAGGATCCAAGGCAGGCACGAGGCCAGCACGGCGCCGATGCCGATGAAGAAGCTCTGCATCGCGTAGCCGGTCGCGCGCTGCTCGTCGGGCAGGTTGTCGCCGACGAAGGCCCGGAACGGCTCCATGGTGATGTTGATCGAGGCGTCCATGATCCACAGCGCCGAGGCCGCGATCCACAGCGTGGGCGAGTTGGGCATCAGGATCAGGGCGGCCGTGGTCAGGATCGCGCCCCAGAAGAAGTAGGGCCGCCGGCGGCCCAGCCGGCCCCAGGTCTTGTCGGACAGGTGGCCGATGATCGGCTGCACCAGGAGGCCCGTGGCCGGGGCGGCGATCCACAGGATGGCCAGGTGGTCGATCTCGACGCCGAGGGTCTGGAAGATGCGGCTGGTGTTGGCGTTCTGCAGGCCAAAGCCGATCTGGATCCCGAAGAACCCGAAGCACATGTTCCAGATCTGGAAGAGGCTCAGCCTGGCCTTGGTCATCGCTTCCCCGCCTTGACGCCGCCGGTTTCCCCGGCCGTTTGCGCAAATATTTGCAATGCGCTTTTCGACGCGCATTTGCGCATGGGGCGGGGAGTGATGCAATGAGGAAGTGGGGTTTTGTCTGCTCTTGTGGGCCGAAATGACGCCCAAACGAGCCCGCCACTTGGCACCCGCGCGGTCTCCCCGAGATGACGACCACCCTTATCTGGCAACAATTCTCATAAATTTGCATCACCCTCCCGTCATTCCCGCCCTTGTGGCGGGAAACCCTGGTTCCGCTGAAACGTGAGACGCCAGCGGATCGCCAGCGATCCGCCCACCCGCCCTTGCGGCTGACAGAGGGCTTCCCGCCACAAGGGCGGGAATGACGGGATGAGGTGAGCGCCCCTTGCGCCTCGCCCCATCACGTAACATATATAATTACATGAAACGGAACAGCCGCCTCTCCGTCGCCCTGCACGTGCTGCTGCACATGGCCGAGCAGGCCGACAAGGCCCTGACCTCGGAAGTCCTGGCCTCGTGGGCCGCGACCAATCCGGTGGTCATCCGCCGCACCTTCGCAGGGCTTCGCGACGCCGGCATCGTCGGCTCGACCAAGGGCCACGGCGGCGGCTGGACCCTGCTGAAACCGCTCGACGCCGTCACCCTGGCCGACATCCAGGCGGCGCTGGACGAGCCGCTGCTGGCGCTGGGCAAGGCCGAGGAAAGCCCCGGCTGCCTGGTCGAGCAGGCGGTCAACGCCGCCCTCGACGACGCGGTGGCCCAGGCCCGCCGCCTGCTGGACGAGCGCCTTTCCAAGATCACCCTGGCGGACCTGGCCGCCCAGATCGGCCCGCGCCGCGTCGTACTGGCGGCGGCGGGCTGCAAGGACCCTCATCATGAATCATGACGTCATCGTCGTCGGCGGCAGCTTCGCCGGCCTGTCCGCCGCCATGCAGCTGGCCCGCGCCCGCCGCGACGTGCTGGTGGTCGACGCGGGCCTGCCGCGCAACCGCTTCGCCGACGCCTCGCACGGCTTCCTCGGCCAGGACGGCAAGGCGCCGTTCGACATCCTGCGCGAGGCCCGCCGGCAGCTGGCGGCCTATCCCACCGTGTCGTTCGTCGAGGGCGAGGCCCGCGACGCAAGCCAAGAGGGCGAAGGCTTCGCCATGGCCCTGGGCGACGGCCGCACCCTGCGGAGCAAACGCCTGGTGCTGGCCACCGGCGTCGCCGACCAGTTGCCCGACATTCCGGGCCTGAAGCCCCGCTGGGGCGCCAGCGTGCTGCACTGCCCCTACTGCCACGGCTACGAGGCGCGCGACCGACGGCTGGGCGTGCTGGCCAGCGGCGCGATGGACCTGCACAAGGCCCAGATGATCCCCGACTGGGGCCCCACCACCCTGTTCAGCCAAGGCCTGGCGATCGACGCTGAGACCCGCGAGAAACTGGCCGCGCGCGGCGTGGCGATCGAGGAGGTTCCGGTGGTCGAACTGCTGGGCGACGAGCCGAAGCTTTGCGGCGCTCGCCTGGCCGACGGCCGCATCGTCGCCATCGAGGCGATCTTCGCCTCGCCCACCGTGCGCATGGCCAGCCCGCTGGCCGAGCAACTCGGCTGCGCGCTGGAGGACGGCCCGCTGGGGCCGCTGATCAGCGTCGACGACTGGAAGGCGACCAGCGTGCCGGGCGTGTTCGCCGCCGGCGACGCAGCGCGGGCCAACCACAACGCCACCCTGGCCTCGGCCGACGGCGTGCTGGCGGGGGTGGGCGCGCACCGGTCGCTGGTGTTCGGGTAGGGCGCCCTCCCCTTATCTTGTCATCCCGGCCGGAGGGCCGCGCGCGGCCCGCAGAGCCGGGATCTCCCACGCTGGACGGATCATCCGCGGGAGATCCCCGGCGCTCCGCTTCGCTACGGCCGGGATGACAATTGAAGAGCTCTACCGCTTCAGCGCCACGAAGCGGATCGCCTGGCCGCCGCCGGGGGCCAGTTTCAAGGTCAGCGTATCGGCCGCCGTCACCTCGCGGGACTCGATGACGATGTCCTGCGGGGCGGTCTTCCAGTCGGCCTTGTCGCCGTCGCGATAGATCTCGGCGCGGTACTTGCGGCCCGGATCCAGGAACGACAGCGGCGCGGAGAGCACCCGGCCCTGCTCGTCGCTGATCGCGCCCAGGTACCAGTCGTCGCTCTTGCGGTCCTTGCGGGCGATGGTGACGAAGTCGCCGATTTCGCCATTGATCACCTTGGTGTCGGCCCAGTCGACCGGCACGTCCTCGATGAACTTGAAGGGCGCAGGATTGGCCTCGTAGTTCTCGAGCAGGTCGGCGGCCATCTGGATCGGGCTGTAGATCACGACATACAGCGCCAGCTGCTTGGCCCAGGTGGTGGCCACGCCGTCGGGGGCCTTGGTCTTCATGCCGAAGATACCCGGCGTGTAGTCCATCGGCCCGGCGAGCAGGCGGGTGAAGACCAGGTTGGCCTCGTGCTCGGGCGGATTGCCCGGCTGGCCCCAGGCGCTGAACTCCATACCCCGCGCGCCCTCACGGCTGATCCAGTTGGGATAGGTGCGGCGCAGGCCGGTGTCCTTGATCGGCTCGTGGGCGTTGATGGCGATCTGCCGCTTGGCGGCCGCCTCCAGCACCCGCAGGTGATGCTCGGCCATGGCCTGGCTTTCGTGCCAGGCAAAGTGGGTCTTGCCGTCCGCCCCCAGCACCTGGGCGCCGCCGGCGTCGGCGACATAGCCGGTCTTCACCGCCGGCACGCCGACCGACTTGTAGAGGTCGAAGGCCGCATCCATCTGGCGCTCGTAGACGACAGTGTTGCCGGCGGTCTCGTGGTGGCCGATCAGCACCACGCCCTTCTTGCGGGCGTAGTCGGTGAGCTTCGCAAGATCGAAGTCCGGATAGGATTCAGTGAAGCTGAACTCCGAGCCGTCGGCGAACCAGGCGCCGTCCCAGCCCCTGTTCCAGCCCTCGACCAACACCCCGCCCAGGCCGTGCTTGGCGGCGAAGTCGATGTGGCGCATGACGTTGTCGTTGGTCGCGCCGTGCTTGGGGCCCGAGCCCCAGGTCTTGTGGTCGAGGTGCATCTCCCACCAGACGCCGACATACTTCATCGGCTTGATCCACGAGACGTCGCCCAGCTTGTTGGGATCGTTGAGATTGAGGATCAGGCTGGAGGTCACGAGGCCGCCGGCGCTGTCGGCGATCTGCAGGGTGCGCCAGGGCGTGGGGAACGGCAGCGTGCGCTCGACCTTGGCCTCGCCGATCCCCGGCGTCAGGCTGGCCTTGAAGCGACGATCCTGGGCGCGGGCCAGGTTCATGCCGGCGTAGTCCACCAGCGAGGCCTCGTGGAGCGACACGTGCAGGCCGTCCTTGGTGCGCAGGGTCATCGGCGTCTGGGCGACGCTGACCTCTTCGACCGGCGTGGTGTTGTAGAGATATTCCTCGCGGTTCCACTCATAGGCCGGGATCCACCAGGCCGTGGCCTCGTCGACCAGGGAGAACTCGGTCAGCTCCTCGCCGATGCGGGCGGTCTTCAGATTGGCCTGCTCGGGGAACTCGTAGCGGAAGCCCAGGCCGTCGTCATAGAGCCGGAACACCACGTCGAGCCTGCGGTGCAGCGGGGTCTTCTCGACCAAGGTCACGCGCAGCTCGTTGAAGCGGTTGCGCACGCTCTTGCGCTCGCCCCAGGGCAGGTCCCAGGTCTCGTCGACGCTGCGGGTCTGCTGGTCGGTCACCTCGAAATTGCGCTGCAGCTTGGGGGCGTCGACCAGGATGAAGCCCAGCTTGGACGGGGCGATCACCGGCCGGCCCAGACGGCTGACCGCATAGGTCGGCTGGCCGTCGTTGTCGGTGGTCACCGTCACGCTCAGCACCTTGTCGGGCGAGGTCGCGACGGCCGTGACCGCCGCCAGCGCGGGCGAGGCCGCCAGGGCCAGGGCGGCCGCGGCGAGAAGGCGCAGGATCATGCTTCTACTCCGGAAAACCTCGCCTCGCCGCACTTGCCAAGCACGGCGGGCGATGCGTTAAACAGGTCAGTGAAAAAGTTTGCGGCAAGTTTTGCATCAGCAATCCTTGGCGCTAGGGACGACAGGGGCGGGATACGGTGAGCAAGGGGGCGACGCGTCTGGAAGACCTGGCCAGGATGGCCGGCGTCTCGATCTCCACCGCCTCGCGGGCGCTGAACGACAGCCCCGCTGTCAACCAGCGCACCAAGCAGCTGATCTGGAAGCTGGCGCGCGAGATGGACTATCCGTTCCGCCGCTACATGCCCGCCGGCCCGATCGGCGCCGAGGGCACGATCGCCATCGTCGTGCCGCGTCCGCAGCACCGCGAGGGGCGCCTGTCGGATCCGTTCTTCCTCGAACTGTTCGCCGGCGTCGGCGAGGCCGCCCGCGAGCGCGGCTGCGACATCCTGGTCAGTCACGTGGCCCCGGGCAGCTTCGAGGACCTGTCGGCGGCCATGACCACCAGCCGCGCCGACGGGGTGATCTTCCTGGGCCAGTCCTGGCTGCACACCGCCTTCAACCGCCTGGCCGAGACGGAAGCCCGCTTCGTGGTCTGGGGCGCGCAACTGCCCGACCAGGCCTATTGCTCGGTAGGTTCCGACAACCCGCTGGGCGCCAAGCGCGCGACGCTGCACCTTGCCCGTCTCGGGAGAAAGCGCATCGTCTTCCTGGGCGACACCGAGGCGCCCGAAGCCATGCAGCGCCACCGCGGCTATCTCGACGCGGTCGAACAGTTCGGCCTGGGCGTGGATCCCGACCTGATCGTGCCGGCCCACTTCGAGGTCGAGTCGGCCGAGGCCAGCATCGACTCTCTCATTCAGCGCGGCGTGAAGTTCGACGGCGTCGTCGCCGCCTCCGACCTGATCGCGCTGGGCGCCATCCGCGCGCTGCAGCATGCGGGCCTGTCGGTGCCCGGCGACGTCTCGGTGATCGGCTACGACGACGTGCCCTTCGCACGCTACTCGCGCCCGGCCCTGTCGACCATCTCGCAGGACACCGCCAAGGCTGGCCGGCTGATGGTGTCGAAACTGCTGGACGCGAGCGGCCAGGGCGCCAGCCGCAGCGAGCGGGTGCCGACGGATCTGATCATCCGCGAGAGCTGCGGGGGGTGAAGAGCCCTTCGCCCTTCCCCCACCTCTCAACCCGTCATTCCCGCCCTTGTGGCGGGAAACCCTGGCTCCGCTCGCAAAGGCGGTGCAAGCGGATCGCTTGCGATCCGCCCCACTCACACCTGCGGCTGACAAAGGGATTCCCGCCACAAGGGCGGGAATGACGGGCGGATAGGTGGCAGGGTGAGAGATCACCCCCGCTTCGCCAGCAGGCCGCCCAGCGGCGGCACGGCGCCCGGCGCGCCGAGATTGACGCTGTCGACCACGGTCCAGCCCTGCGGCAGGTCCCAGGCCACGGCCTCGAAGCCGAGGTTGAAGACGCACAGCATCGCCGCCTCGCCCTCGCCGCGCTCGAAAACCAGCAGCGGGGTGTTGGTGTCGACAAGGTGCATGCCGCCGGTCTTCAGCGCCGGCCATTGCGCGCGCAGGCCGATCAGGCGGCGGGCGACGTGCAGGGTCGAGGCCGCGTCGGCCTCCTGCGCATCGACCGACAGCGGCAGGTGGGCCGGATCGACCGGCAGCCACGGCTCCACCGTCGAGAAGCCGGCGTTGGCCGCCGCGGCCGTCCACGGCATCGGCGTGCGGGCGCCGTCGCGGCCCAGGGTCTGGGGCCAGTTGGCGATGGCTTCGGGATCCACGAGCCGCTCGAACGGCACGTGGGCCTGGGGCAGGCCCAGCTCCTCGCCCTGGTAGACGAAGACGTTGCCGCGCAGCGTCATCAGCAGAAGCAGGCCCATCTCGGCGAAGGCCTTGCGGTCGCGGCCCCGGGCCCAGCGCGACACCGCCCGCGGCGCGTCGTGGTTGGAGAAGGTCCAGGAGGGCCAGCCCTCGCCCGGCGCGCCCGGCCAGTCGGCCGCGCCGCCGCGCACCAGCTCCTCGCGCAGCTCGTCGGCATAGAGGTAGAGGAAGCTGTAGGCGCTGTTGAGGTGATCCTCGCCGGCCGTGAACCGCTTCATCTCCTCGTCGGCCCTGTCACCGCCGATCTCGGCCACCGAGAACCGGCCCTCGTACTGGTCGGTCAGGGCCCGCAGGCGGGACAGGAACTTCGGGATGTCCGGGTGGCCCTGGTTGTGGACCTTGTCCTGGAAATCGAACGGCCGGGTGCGCTTGCCGCCCGGCGGCAGGGGCGGATTGTCCTTCAGCGACGGGTCGTGCATCGAGAAGTTGATGGCGTCGAAGCGGAAGCCGTCGACCCCGCGCTCCAGCCAGAAGCGGGTGACGTCGAGCAGCGCTTCTTGGACCTTGGGATTGTGCAGGTTCAGCTGCGGCTGCGAGGCCAGGAAGTTGTGCATGTAGTACTGGCCGCGCCGGGCGTCCCAGGTCCAGGCCGGGCCGCCGAACACCGACTGCCAGTTGCTGGGCGGCGAGCCGTCGGGCTTGGCGTCGGCCCAGACGTACCAGTCCGCATACGGATTATCCCGGCTTTCCCGGCTCTGGGCGAACCAAGCGTGCTCGTCGCTGGTGTGCGAGAACACCAGATCGATGATGATCTTCACGTCCAGACGATGGGCCTTGTCGATCAGGGCGTCGAAGTCGGCCAGGGTTCCGAAGATCGGGTCGACGTCGCGATAGTCCGAAACGTCGTAGCCGAAGTCCTTCATCGGCGAGGCGAAGAACGGCGACAGCCAGATCGCCTGCACGCCCAGCGAAGCGATGTGCTCAAGGCGCGCGGTGATCCCCGGCAGGTCGCCCACGCCGTCGTCGTTGGAGTCGGCGTAGCTGCGCGGATAGACCTGATAGATCACCGCGCCGCGCCACCACTCGGCGCCGGCTGCGGAAACGGGATGCGCGGCGGGCTTGGTCAAGCTTTCGGTCGTCACTGGTGCGCGCCCTCCGAGACGCAGATCTTGTAGTCGAGCGGCGCGAGCGTCACGCGATAGCTGCCGGGCGCGGCGGCGGCCGGGGCGCAGGCCCCGACCACCGAGCGCCAGGCGGCCGAGGTCGTCTCGACCTCGACGTGGGCGTCCACCGGCGCCGCGCCGGTGTTGAACAGGACCAGGGCTTCGCGGCCCTGGAAGAGGCGGGAGACGGCCAGCAGGCCGGGCTTGTCGCCGGCGGCGCGGACCGCCTGGCGGCCGGACCGCAGGGCGGGCTCGGCGGCGCGGGCCTTGGCCATGCCGGAAAGGGCGCGATAGAGCGGGGCGGAAGGGTCATAGCGGTCGGCCGAGCCGCCCTTGCCGCCGATCAGCCGGTTGTCGTTGTAGACGGCCACCTGGCTGGCGAACATGTCCTCGCGGGCGTCCTTGTCGTCGCCGTCGCCGGTGAAGCCCTGCTCGTCGCCGTAATACAGCGTGGGGGCGCCGCGCAGGAACATCAGCATGGCGTGGGCCAGCGTCGCGCGCTGGACGAGCTCGGCGTCGGAGGCGTCGGGATTGTCCTTCAGCAGCCGGCGGCCGAAGCGGCCCATGTCGTGGTTGCCCAGGAAGGTGGGGATCTGCGGGCCGGCCGCCTCGCCGCCGCGATAGAGCGCGTCGGCGGCATAGACCTTGGCCAGCGCGTCGGTGCCGGCCTTGCCGGAGACGACCTCGGCGGCGGCCTTCTGGAAGGCGAAGTCCAGCGGGGCCGGAAAGCCGTCGACCACGGTCGAGCGGGCCAGGGCCACCGGATCGGGATCGGCGACCTCGGCGAAGATGTGGAAGTTGGGGATGCCGCGCCTGGCCGCGCGCTCGCGCATGGCCGGCACGAAGGCCTGCCAGAACTGCGGATTGACGTGGCGGGCGGTGTCGACGCGGAAGCCGTCGATCCCGAACTCGTCGATCCACTGGCCATAGACGTCGATGAAGCCGGCCACCACGCGCGGGTGCTCGGTGTAGAGATCGTCCAGCCCGGCGAAGTCGCCGTAGAGCGAGCTCTCGCCGACGAAATCGCTCTCGCCGCGGTTATGATAATAGATCGGGTCGTTCAGCCAGTCGGGCTTCTTGACCCGGGCCTCGGCCGCCGGAACGTACGGGGTGTAGGCGAAGTCCGGCCGCGTCAGCCTGGCGAAGTTTTCCACCGAACCGTCGGCGTCGCCCGCGAAACCGGCGTTGATCGCCGCCCCCGAGACGCCGCCGCGACGGCTGACCGGATAGTCGGCCTTGCTGCGGTACTCGCAGCGACGGCCCTCGCATTCCTTCAGCTTGATGACGTCGGCGGTGTGGTTGATGACGATGTCGAGATAGACCTTCATCCCCCGCGCATGGGCGGCGTCGACCAGGGCCTTGAAGTCCGCCTTGGTTCCCAGGTGCGGGTCGACGTCGGTGAAGTCGGTGATCCAGTAGCCGTGATAGGCGGCGCTTTCCTGGCCCTTGGGACCCTGCACCGGCTTGTTGACGAAGATCGGCGCCAGCCAGATCGCGGTCGCGCCCAAGCCCTGCACATAGTCGAGCTTGCCGGCCAGGCCCTTGAAGTCGCCGCCGTGGAAGAAGCCCTTGTCGGCAGGGTCGTAGCCGGTGGCCAGGCGGTCGCCTTTCAGGCCGCCGCGATCATTGCCCGGATCGCCGTTGGCGAAGCGGTCGGCCAGCACGAAATAGATCACCTCGTCCTGCGCAGGCCGGTCGCGGAAGGCTTCGGAAGCCGGCGCGGCGAGGGCCGGGGCGGAGGCCAGGGTCATGCCGGCGCAGCCGAGCGCGGCCGCCAGCCGCCCCCACCGATTGCGGGTGTCCATCCCCTGCCCCTCCATCCCTAGCGTCGCGATCCTGAACGATGCGTCGCCCAGGTCAATTTTGCATAGATTTGCAAAGCCGTTTGCAGACTGTCAATCCATTCGCCTCGCGATCAGCCCGCCACGCCCTGTCGCACTGTGGCGAAATAGCCGCAAAAACCCTTTGAAACATGGATATCTCGCACCCTGACGTCGCGGAACATGACAATCCGTCCATTTTTCAGTTGCAAAAGTCTCGATGCGTTTGCAGTAATTTGCGCAACACGGCGCGGGAGAACCGCGCGGACCAACTTGCGGGAGGGAACACATGGACATCCGATTCAAGCCGCGCCGCGCGGCGCTGATGAGCGGGGCCGCCACCGGCCTGGCGCTGCTGCTGGCCGCCGGAGCGGCCTACGCCCAGGCCCCGGCCGCCGGCCAGACCACCGAAGACAACGCCGTCGAGGAAATCACCGTCACCGGCATCCGGGCCTCGATCGAGAACTCGATCGCCCTGAAGAAGGCCTCCAGCTCGATCGTCGAGACGGTCTCGGCCGAAGACATCGGCAAGCTGCCCGACACCTCGATCGCCGAGTCGCTGGCCCGCCTGCCGGGCCTGACCGCCCAGCGCCTGGACGGCCGCGCGCAGTCGATCTCGGTCCGGGGCCTGGGTCCCGACTTCAACACCGTGCTGCTGAACGGCCGCGAGCAGGTCTCGACCAGCGACAACCGCGGCGTCGAGTTCGACCAGTATCCGTCGGAAATCCTCAGCGGCGTGGTGGTCTACAAGACCCCGGACGCCGGCGTCGTCGGCCAGGGCCTGGCCGCCACGGTCGACCTGCGCACCATCCGCCCGCTCGACTACGGCAAGACGGTCATCTCGGCCAACGCCCGCTACGAGATGAACGGCGAGAAGAAGCTGAACCCCGACGCCAAGGACAAGGGCGGCCGCTTCAGCGCCACCTTCGTCGACCAGTTCGCCGACGACACGGTGGGCGTGGCGATCTCGGCCTCGCACATCTCCTCGCCCACCCAGAGCCGCCGCTTCAACGCCTGGGGCTACCCGACCACGGGAACGGCCAACGACCTGGTGATCGGCGGCGCCAAGCCCTACAACCAGTCCAACAACCTCAAGCGCACCGGCGTCATCGGCGTGCTCGAGTACAAGCCGAACGACAAGTTCCACACCGCGCTCGACGCCTACTATTCCGACTTCAAGGAAAAGCAGATCCTGCGCGGCATCGAGCTGCCGCTCTACTGGAGCTCGGCCACGCTGCAGCCCGGCTACACCGTCACCGACGGCTTCGTGACCGCCGGGACCTACACCGGGGTCAAGGGCGTGATGCGCAACGACCTCAACACCCGCAACGCCAAGCTGGCCTCGCTGGGCTGGAACACCGCCTACACGTTCGACAACGGCTGGACGGCGGTCGCCGACCTCTCGTGGTCGCACGCCGAGCGCAAGGACGTGATCTTCGAGTCCTATTCGGGCACCGGCCCCAGCGGCAGCGGCGCGACCGACACCTTGAGCTTCCGCACCACGCCGGGCGCGGGCACCATGTTCAGCTCGACGCTGGACTACACCAACGCCGCCCAGATCGTGCTGACCGACCCGCAAGGGTGGGGCGCGGGCGCCGCCGGCGGGGCCCTGACCCAGGCCGGCTTCTACAACACCCCGGAAATCGAGGACGAGCTGAAGGCCATCAAGCTGGCCGCCAAGCGCGACCTGTCCTGGGGCCCGATCAACAGCGTCGAGTTCGCCTACAACGGCAGCCTGCGTGAGAAGTCCAAGGAAGTGCACGAAAGCTTCCTGACCTTCGGCGGCCGCATCGCCGACGGCGCCCCGACCAGCCGCGCCATCCCGACCGCGGCGATCCTGGGCACGGTCAGCCTCGACATGATCGGCATCAAGGGCATGCTGGCCTATGATCCGATGTATCTGCTGAAGAACGGCGTCTACACGCTGATCGCCGACCAGAACCCCGCCGTGCAGACCCGCAACTGGTCGGTGCGCGAAGAGGTTCACCTGGCCTACGCCAAGTTCGGCATCGACAGCACGGTGGGCGGCGTCCCGGTGACCGGCAACGCCGGCGTCCAGGTGGTCTACACCGACCAGTTCTCGACCGGCGTGGCCGTGGATCCCAACAACGTCGCCAACCCGATGTCGACCGACGACGGCGACAAGTTCACCTACGTGCTGCCCAGCCTAAACCTGACCTTCGACCTCAGCAACGAGACCCTGCTGCGCGTCGGCCTGGCCCGCACCCTGGCCCGCGCCCGGATGGACGAACTGCGCGCCAGCCAGTCGTTCAACCAGAACCCGGCCTACCTGACCTCGACCAACCCCAACCAGTCGTACTTCAGCGCCAATGGCGGCAACCCGCGCCTGCGTCCGTACATCGCCGACGGCGTCGACCTGTCGCTGGAGAAGTACTTCGGCCGCTCGGCCTATGTCTCGGTGGCCGCCTACTACAAGAAGCTGTCGAACTACGTGAACTCGAACTCGTCGAGCTACAAGGACTTCGCGGCCTTCACCTACCTGCTGACCCCGGCCCAGCAGGCCGCGCTCGGCACCACCGTCGGCCTGGTCACCGGTCCCGACAACGGCAAGGGCGGCTTCATCCGCGGCGTCGAGTTCTCGACCTCGCTGCAGGGCGACCTGCTGTGGGAGCCCCTGCGCCACTTCGGCCTGCAGTTCAGCGCCTCGCTGACCGACAGCGAAGTGAAGCTGGAAGACAACATGGACCCGATCGACATGCCCGGCCTGTCGAAGAAGGTGGTCAACACCACGTTCTACTACGAGAACAACGGCTTCAACGCCCGGATCAGCAACCGCTACCGCGGCAAGTTCCTGGGCGAGGTGGCCGGCCTGTCGGCCTCGCGCATCTACCGTACGGTGGACGCTGAATCGGTGCTCGACGCCCAGATCGGCTACGAGTTCCGCGAAGGCCGCCTCGAGGGCCTGTCGCTGATGCTGCAAGCCAACAACATCACCGACGAGCCGTTCAAGACCTACGAGAACGGCGATAAGCGCCGGACCATCGACTACCAGAAGTACGGCACCACCTACATGTTCGGCGTCGCCTACAAGTTCTAAGGCCCCGAACACGTCTTCGAAGAGCCCCGCCGGTCCGCCGGCGGGGCTTTTTGCTTTTAGTAGGGAGACAAGGACGCAAGGCCATGGCGGAAAACCGCATCGGCAGGATCGTCATCGTCGGCGGCGGCACGGCCGGCTGGATGAGCGCGGCGATGCTGTCGCGCGCCCTGGGGCCCACGGTCGCCATCAGCCTGGTGGAGTCCGAGGCCATCGGCACGGTGGGGGTCGGCGAGGCCTCGATCCCGCAGCTGCGCAACTTCAACGCCTTCATCGGCCTCGACGAGGACGCCTTCCTTCGCGCCACCGAAGGCACGATCAAGCTGGGCATCGAGTTCGTCGACTGGCTGGCGCCCGGCCATCGCTACATGCACGCCTTCGGCCCCGTCGGCCGGCCGCTGGGCGTCACGCCCTTCCACCACTACTGGCTGGACGCCCGCCGGCGCGGAACCGCCAGCGACGACTTCTGGGCCTGGTCGGCCAACGCCCTGGCCGCCCGCGCCGAACGCTTCGGACGCGCCGCCAGCGCGGCCGGCGCCGAGCCCCTGACCTGGGCCTTTCATTTCGACGCCGCCCTCTACGCCCGCCACCTGCGCGCCCATGCCGAGGCGCGGGGCGTCCGCCGCGTCGAGGGCCGCATCGTCGGCGTCGACCAGGACGGCGAGACCGGCTTCCTGCGCGCCGTGACCCTGGAGGGCGAGCGGCGGGTCGAAGGCGAGCTCTTCATCGACTGCTCGGGCTTTCGCGGCCTCCTGATCGAGGAGGCGCTGAAGTCCGGCTACGAGGACTGGCGCAAGTGGCTGCCGATGGACAGCGCCTGGGCCGTTCCCAGCCGCGATCCCGCCCCGCCGGTTCCCTACACCCGCGCCTGCGCCCGCGACGCCGGCTGGCAGTGGCGCATCCCCCTGCAGCACCGCACCGGCAACGGCCACGTGTTCTCCAGCGCCTGGACCGACAAGGACGCCGCGGCCCGCACGCTGATGGACAACCTGGAGGGCGAGGCCTTAGCCGAGCCGCGCCTGCTGACCTTCGTCACCGGCCGCCGCAAGAAAAGCTGGAACCGCAACGTCGTGGCCCTGGGCCTGGCCTCCGGCTTCATGGAGCCGCTGGAGTCGACCAGCATCCACCTGGTGCAATCGGGCCTGGCGCGCCTCTTGGCGCTGTTTCCCGATCAGGGCTTCGACCCGCTGCTGGCCGCCGAATTCAACCGCCAGACCGAGCAGGAGTACGCCTGCATCCGTGACTTTCTCGTCCTGCACTACAAGGCCACGCAGCGCGAGGACACGCCGTTCTGGGCCAGCCGCAAGGCGATGGAGGTCCCCGAAAGCCTGGCCGAACGCATGGCGCTGTTCGCCAGCTCCGGCCGGGTGTTCAGCCGCGACGAGGACCTCTTCAAGGAAAGCAGCTGGGTGCAGGTGCTGCTGGGCCAGGGCCTGAGCCCGGCCGCGCCCCACCCGATGACCGCAGTGGTCGCCGACGCCCAGGTCGACGGCTGGCTGGATGACCTGGCGCGCATCGCCGAGCGCACGGCGGCGTCCCTACCCGGCCACGCCGCCTTCCTGGCCGGCGTGAAAGCCGAGCCCGAGCCGCGCCTGGCGGGCTGATCCCCTTCCCCTGACTGACCCTCGCCGGAACCTGCGCCGGCGAGGGTCGCCTTTTCGGGGAGGCTCAGCCGACCGGCTTCTTGGCCATGGTGTCGGAGATCTTCAGGATCGCCGGGCCGAGGATGACGATGAACAGCACCGGCAGGAAGAACACGATCATCGGCACGGTCAGCTTCGGCGGCAGGCTGGCCGCCTTCTTCTCGGCGGCCGACAGGCGCAGTTCGCGGTTTTCCTTGGCCATCACCCGCAGGGCCGCGCCCAGGGGCGTGCCGTAGCGCTCGGCCTGGATCATGGCCGTGGCCACCGACTTGATGCCCGGATGGTTGGTGCGCCGGGCCAGGCCCTCATAGGCCAGGCGCCGGTCGGGCAGGTAGGACAGTTCGGCGGTGAGCAGGGAAAGCTCCTCGGCCAGCTCCATCGAGCTGGCGCCGACCTCGTTGCTGACCTTCTGGATGGCCGCCTCGATCGACATGCCGCTCTCGACGCAGATCAGCAGCAGGTCCAGCGCGTCGGGAAAGGCCGCGACGATCGACTCGCGCCGCTTCTGGGCGGCGTTCTGGATGTAGAGGTTGGGCGCGTAGTAGCCGACGGTCAGCGCGCCGACGCAGATCGCCACCTTCTGGATCGTCTGCAGGCCCAGCCCGTTCATGCCGAACAGGTAGACCGCCGCGAACAGGGCGAAGACGAACGGCATCACGAAGCGGAAGAAGTAGAAGGTCGACACCGGCTTGGGACCGCGGAAGCCGGCCTGGGCCAGCTTGTCGACGACCTTCGGGTCCTCCAGCAGCTTCGACAGCTGCAGGCGGTCGACGATGGTCTTGTAGAGGCCCTCGTCGGTGTGGCGCAGGCTGGAGCCGGAGGCGCCCTTCTGGGCCATGGCCGCGCGCGAGCGGCGGCGCAGCTCCTCGCGACGGTTGGCCACCGACTTCAGGCGGCTTTCCAGGCCGTTGCTGTTCATCACCGGCGCGGCCAGGGTGATGATGGTGGCGAACACCACCACCGCCACGAAGGCGGTCAGCAGGTTGGAGGGATCGGTCAGCATCTGGACCATGCGCGCGCCTCCCTAGAACTTGAAGTTGATCATGCGGCGCATGATGAAGATGCCCATGCTCATCCAGATCGCCGCGGCCAGCAGCATCAGGCGGCCGCGCAGGTCGGTGAACAGGGTGCTCATGTATTCGGGGGCGATGACCGTGATCAGGATCATCACGCCGGGCGGCAGGCAGCCGATGATGAAGGCCGAGGCCACGGCTTCGGCCGACAGCGCCTTGATCTTCTCGGCCATCAGCTTGCGCGAGCGCAGCACGGTCGAGAGGTTGCCCAGGGCCTCGGCCAGGTTGCCGCCGGTCTTCTGCTGGATGTTGAGCACGATCGCGAAGAACCGCACCTCGGCGGTGGGCATGCGCTCGTAGAGCCGCTCCAGCGCCGTATCCAGGGGCATGCCCATGGCGATGTTCTCGGTCAGGGTGCGGAACTCGCCGGCCAGGGGCTCGGGGCTCTCCTTGCCGATGATCTTCAGGCAGTCGTGCACCGGCAGGCCCGACTTGATGCCGCGCACGATGATGTCGATGGCGTCGGCGAAGGCGTCGATGAACTTCTTGGTGCGCTGCTTGCCCATGAAGCCGATCACCCAGCGCGGCAGGCCAAAGCCCGCGGCGAAGCCGGCGCCCAGGGCGACCAGGGGCATCTGGCGCAGCATCAGCAGAAACAGGGTGACGAACAGCCCCAGCCCGCCGCTGATGATCCAGAACATCTTGGCGTTTTCGCCGAGACCTGCGGCCCGCAGGCGGGCGGCGATCGTCAGCGTCGCCTTCTTCTGCTTGCGGTCCTGCTCCTTGAGCGTCTTGAGGATCTGCTTGCGGCGGGCGTCGGGGGTGTTGGCCGCGACCTTGGCCCGCGCCGCGGCCTGGCGCTCGCCGCCGCCGACGATCACCTGGGCGCGCTTGGCCGCCTTGGCGCCCGCGCTTTCGCCCCCGCCGGTCAGCACGAAGCCGAGCCCGGCGATGGTGATGAAGCCGAGGACCGCGATCAGGATGAACATCGCCGCGCCCTACTCCGCCGCGTCCAGCGCTTCGGCCAGCTCGCGCTCGAGGCCGTAGTAGCGGGCGCGGTCCCAGAAGCGCGGCCGGGCGATGCCGGTCGAGCGGTGCTTGCCCAGCACCTTGCCGTTCTCGTCCTCGCCGGTGATCTCGTAGACGAACAGGTCCTGGGTGACGATGACGTCGCCTTCCAGGCCGACGACCTCGGTGACGTGGGTGATGCGACGGCTGCCGTCGCGCAGGCGGGCGGCCTGGATGATCACGTCGACCGAGCCGACGATCATCTCCTTGATGGTCTTCGAGGGCAGGCCGTAGCCGCCCATGGTGATCATGCTCTCGACGCGGCTGATGGCCTCGCGCGGGCTGTTGGCGTGCAGCGTGCCCATCGAGCCGTCGTGGCCGGTGTTCATGGCCTGCAGCAGGTCGAACGCCTCGGGGCCGCGGACTTCGCCGACGATGATCCGCTCGGGACGCATCCGCAGGCAGTTCTTGACCAGATCGCGCATCGTCACCGCGCCCTGGCCTTCCAGGTTGGGCGGACGGGTTTCCAGACGCACCACGTGCGGCTGCTGCAGCTGCAGTTCGGCCGCGTCCTCGCAGGTCACGACCCGCTCGGTGGGGTCGATGAAGGCGGTCATGGTGTTGAGCAAGGTGGTCTTGCCCGAGCCGGTGCCGCCCGAGATGATGACGTTGCAGCGGCAGGCGCCGATGACGCCGAGGACGCGCGCGCCCTCGGGGCTGATGGAGAGAAACTCCACCAGGTTCTTCATCGTCAGCTTGTCCTTCTTGAACTTCCGGATGGTCAGGGTGGGACCATCCAGCGCCAAGGGGGGCGCGATGACGTTGACGCGGCTGCCGTCGGGAAGGCGGGCGTCGCAGATCGGCGAGCTTTCGTCGACCCGGCGGCCGACCTGGCTGACGATCCGCTGGCAGATGTTCATCAGCTGCAGGTTGTCGCGGAAGCGGACGTTGGTCAGCTGCACCTTGCCGGCGACTTCGATGAACACCCGGTGGGCGCCGTTGACCATGATGTCGGCGATGTCGTCGCGGGCCAGCAGCGGCTCCAGCGGGCCGTAGCCGAGGACGTCGTTGATGATGTCCTGGACCAGGTGCTCCTGCTCGGACACCGACATAGAGACGTTCTTGATCGCCACCAGCTCGGCGACGATGTCGCGGATCTCCTCGGCCGCCGCCTTCTGGTCCAGCTGGGCCAGTTGCGACAGGTCGATGGTGTTGAGCAGGGCGTTGAAGATCGTCGTCTTGGTGGCGTGGTAGTAGTCGCTCTGCTCACGGACGATCGTGGTGGTCTGCTGCTGCCCCTGGGCGGCGCGCAACTGCTCCAGACCCTGGGTGGCCTTGGGCGCGGCGGACGGCTTGGCGGGCGCGGCGGCCGGCGCCGCGGCGGGATCGACGCGCTGCGGGCGCGTGGCGATGGCCGTCCCGCCGGTGGGGGCGGGAGGCGGCGCCTGGCGCTCGGTGACGGTGGCCTGATCGCGCTTGCCGAACATTCGCCCCTACTTCTTCTTGAACAGACCCGACAGGATCGAGGCCGACTTGGCGGCCGCCGGCGCCTCGCGACGGCTGATCAGCCGCGCCAGGTGATCGACGCCCTCGGCCGCCTTCGACTTGGGGGCCACCTCGGCGACCATCTGGCCGTTATTGGCGGCCTGGCCGAACAGCTTGGGATCGAACGGCAGCACCAGCGACGGCGTCACGCCCAGCGCCTCGCCGAAGTCCTTGACCGGGATCTCCGGACGCCCCGGCACGCCGACCTGGTTCAGCACCAGCCGCGGCGGGATGTCGTTGGGACGCGCCTGGCGCACCAGGTCGACGATGTTCTTGGCGTTGCGCAGGCTGGCCAGGTCCGGCGTGGCGACGATGACCAGGTCGTCGCTGCCGACCAGCACCTTGCGGGTCCAGGGCGCCCAGCTGTGCGGCAGGTCCAGCACCACGAACGGGGCGGCGCCGCGCATCTTCTGCGTCACTTCCTCGTAGGCGTCGGCGCCGATGTCGTAGTCCTGCTCCAGCGTGGCCGGGGCGGCCAGCAGCGACAGGCGGTCGCCGCAGCGGACCATCATCCGGTCCATCAGCACCGGGTCCAGGCGCTCGGGCTGGCTGAGCGCGTCGAGCACGCCTTGCAGCGGATCCTGGTTGAAGTCGAGGCCGGCGGTGCCGAACGGCAGGTCCAGGTCGACGATGACCGTGGCCGCCTCCATCCGCTCGGCCATCGACCAGGCGAAGTTGTGGGCCAGGGTCGAGGAACCAACGCCCCCCTTGGCCCCGACGAAGGCCACCTGGCGGCCGACGAACGGCGCCGACGGGTCTGAATAGAGCGCGGTGACCGCGCGGATCACCTGCAGCGGGCTCTTGGGCTGGGTCAGGTACTCGCTGACCCCGCGACGCATCAGCTCGCGATAGAGGGCGATGTCGTTGGTCTGGCCGATGACCACGACCTTGGTGCCGGGGTCGCAGACTTGGGCCAGGCCATCCAGCAGCGCCAGCATGCGCTGGGCCGAGTCCATGGTCTCGACCAGCACCAGCGAGGGGGTCGGCTGGTTCTGGTAGAAGTCGACCGCCGCCTCCAGGCCGCCCGAACGCGTGACGACCGAGGCGCGGTTCATCCGGCGATCGGCGGCCGCGGCCTCGATCACCGCCAGGGTCTCGGCGCGGACGCCGAAGGCGTGGATGGCGATGCGCGGCACGCTGGCCTCGCCGACGCCGGCCTCGACGCCGGCCTCGACGCCGGGCAGGATCTCGTCATGCGCCGAGACGCCCCAGTCCATCGCGGCCGGCTCGGGCGCGGCCACGGGCGCCGGGCGCGGCGCCTCCTGGACCGGCGGGGCCAGGTCGGCGAACGGGTTGGACGCCAGGCTGGCGAGGCCCGGGGCGGGCTCGGGCCGGCTCTCCGGCCGAGGCCGGGCGGGCGGGAAGTCGGCGAACGGGTCGCTGGCCGCCGCCGCCGGGGCGGGCGCCGTGCGCCACGGATCGCCGCCGACCGGCGCGAACTCGTCGTCGGCCTCGAAACCCAGGTCGAAGGGATCGGGATCGGTGGTCCGGAAGGTCGTCATTTCACCACCCGAGAAACGGCGCCGTCGGACTGGGTGTCCTTCTGCGACGCGGTCGGCTCGCCGGCGCGATACTTGCCCATGACCACGCCGCGGCGCATGGCGTCGGCCGCGTCCTCGCGGCGCGGGCCCTGAAGGTCGGCGGGATTGGCCACCTGCGAGGCGATGTTGGCGGTCACGGCGCAGCCGAAGTTGGCGTAGGCCTGGTTGCTCTGCGTGGCTGTCAGGTTGTCCCAGGAGCCGCAGCGCGGGACCTCGACCTCATGGCGCAGGTAGCCCACGCGCAGCGGCGGCGCCTTGTCGCCGTCGGACGGGTAGGAGTCGATGCGGACGGCGAAGCGCGGCGCGCCGGCGTCGATGAGGTAGGCGCGGGCGGCGGCGGCCATGCGGCCGGCGGCCGGGGCCTCGGGTCCGCCCACCGGCGCCAGCACGACCAGCTCCTTGGCCTCGGCCTCGGTGAACCGGGCCAGCAACGAGTCCAGCGCCCGCACCTGGGTCGGCGACAGGCCCTCGGGGTGCACGGCCAGCAGCACCTCGTCGGGCGCGGCGCTGACCTTGACCTTGTCGGTCCATTGCTCGGTCGGGGTGATCGCCACCGCGGCCGGCGGCGGCGCGCGTTCGGTCGACGCGCAGGCGGCCAGGGCCGCAAGGCCGGCGCCGGCGAGGATGGCGCGGAAGGTTTTGGCTCGCGTCATGGTCCGCGTCCTTATTCGATCACGTAGCCGACCGGACCTTGGTAGGTCCGCTCGACGTTGGCGCCCGCGGGGGCCTTGACCACCTTGTTCAGGCGGCCCAGCAGCACGGTGCTCATGTCGCCGGCGATCTGCAGGCCGTCGGCCGGCGTCTGCTGATCCTGCGGCCGGGTGGGGTCGACGATGTAGGGGGTGATGATCACCACCAGCTCGGTCTCGCCATTCAGGTAATCGCGCGAGCGGAACAGCGAGCCCAGGATCGGCAGCGAGGTCATGCCCGGCAGGGAGTCGATGTTCTCCTTGGTCTGCTGGTGCAGCAGGCCCGCGATCATCAGGGCGCCGCCCGAAGGCAGCTCCACGGTGGTCTCGGCGCGGCGCACCGACAGGCCAGGCACCACCAGGGTCGAGCTGGTGCCGGTGGAGACGGTGAAGGCCCCCAGGCTCGACAGCTCCGAGACCTCGGTCGACAGCTTCAGCGAGATGCGGCCGCCCGACATCACCACCGGGGTGTAGCCCAGGCCCACGCCGTAGGGCTTGAATTCGATGGTCACGCGGCCGTTCTCGTCGCTGCCCGTGGGCACCGGGAACTCGCCGCCGGCCAGGAACTTGCCGGCCTCGCCGGAGACGACCGTCAGGTTCGGCTCGGCCAGGGTGCGGATCAAGCCCACCCGCTCGAACGCCTGCAGACAGGCGTTGAGGTTGTTGCCGGTGGCCATGCTGTAGGCGGTGCTGGCGGCGCTGGAGACCAGGCCGGTCAGCGAGTTGCTGCTGCCCGAGGTTCCGCTGTTGCCCGACGAGGTGGTCGTGGTGGTGACCGCGCCGGTCACCGGATCGGTGACGCTGACGCTGGTCGAGGTGGTGGCGGTCGTCGACCCGGTCGAGCCGCTCGTCACGCTGCCGTTGTTCGTCAGCGAGGCGTTGTTGGTGTAGTTCGTCGTGCGGACGTTGTTGCGGCCGTAGCAGAGGTCGGCGCCGCCGACCATGCCGCCGTTGACCGCGAAGGTGTTCTCGCGGCCCAGGCCATAGGTCTTGAAGCCGTCGTTGAGCAGGTTGCTGGTCGACACGCCCAGCTGCTTGATGATGTTGCGCTGGACCTCGACGACCCGCACCTTGAGCATCACCTGGTCCTTGCCGGCGATGCTGAGCATGTTGACCACCTGCTCGGGCTTGGAGACGAACTGCTGGGCGACCAGCACGGCCTTGCTGGAGTCAGAGGCGTTGGCCACCGTACCGGTCAGGATCACGCTGTCGCGCACCGGCTGCACCTCGATGCGGGCGTCGGGCAGCACCTTGCGCAGGGTGTCCTGCAGCAGGCCGGAATCCTCGTCGACCCGGATGGCCAGCGACAGCAGGCGGCGGCCGGCGGCGTCGAAGAACACCGCGTCGGTCGAGCCCTTGCCCACGCCCAGCACGTAGATGCGGCGCGGATTGCGCAGCACCGCGTCGGCCACCTGCGGGTTGGTGACCAGCATGTCGCGCACGTCGACCGGCAGCTCGATGATCGCCGACTTGCCGCGCGGCAGGTTCAGGACCCGAGCGTCGGGGCCGGCTGTCAGGTCGACGCGCAGCACCTGGTCGGCGACCGGTTGCGGCGCATAGGTGACGACCGGGGCCGGCGCGCGCGGCGCGGCGCGGGCCGGACGGTAGACCCGGTTGCCGGCATAGCCGTCGGCATGAGCCGCGGCCGCCGGGGCCAGGGCCGCCAGGACGGCGAGGGAGACGAGGGCGGATCGGCGGATCATTGGCGCACCGCGATGCTGGAGGTCTGTCCGCCGCGATTGATGCGGATGACCGTGGAGTCCTGGGTGGGGGCGGCGACGCCGGAGGGGCCGCCCAGGTCGGTATAAGCGCGCAGCGCCAGGGTGACGGGGCCCGACGCCTTGGCGCGGGTCAGGGCCTCGGCCTCGGCCGGTCGCACCTCGAGGGTGGCCGTCGCGGCGACGATGGTCTTGGCGTCCTTCTCGGCGGCGGTGGCCTGGTCGAGGGCGAGGACGCGGATGTTCTGCAGCACGGTCTCGGCGACCACCTGCTTGCCGCCGCCGTTGGTGTCGGCGTTGGGCGCGTCGCGGCTCATCAGCACGTCGACGCGGTCGCCGGGCAGGATGAAGCCGCCGGCCGCGGTCTCGGAGGTGACGGGAACGGCCATGGCGCGGGCGCCGGGCGACAGCACGACGGAGAGGTAGCCGCCCTCGCCGCCGCGAACGATCTTGCGGGCCACGATGGGCTCGCCGGCCAGCAGCGGGTCGCGAACGATCGCGCCCTCGACGCTGGCTTCGGGCGGTCCGCCGCCCAGCACGCCGGCGGCCTCGCCGACGGTCTTGACCGCCTTGGCCGCGCCATTGGCCGGTTCGACCGGGGCCGCGCCGTTGGTGAGATAGACGGGGCTGACGGCGTCGGCCGGCCAGGCCTTCCACTCCACGTCGTCCTTGGTCAGGCGCGTGCCGATCGCCAGGTCGCGCTTGGCGACCAGAACGAGGGTCATCGGCTTGGCGTCAAGGGTGGGCGCAGGCGCCGAAGCCACCGCTTCCGACTTGGCGGGTTTGCCGCCCAGGGCTTTCTGCATCAGCACGGCCAGGCCGATCGCCGAAACGGCGGCGACCAGCACGATGATGATTCTGACAGGGTTCATGCGCGGCGGAGCTCTGGCGTCGGCAGGACGGGTTCGGCGCGCCTGGAGAGCTTCACTCCGCCGGACGCAGGGATCGAACAGCCGTTCTGGCCGCATCGCAAACTGCGGCGCCCATGGTTAACAGCCACTAAAGGAAGTAGGCCGCCACGGCGTTTCGAGCCGCGACAGCCTGACGCGGACTCCCGAAAGCCGGGAGCGGTCCGCAGCTAGTTGAGCAAAGCTTGGCCGATGACGCTTTGCGGCAGGGCGGCCAGGGCCCCGGCGGCGATCGCCACGCCGTAGGGAACGTCGCCCTTCTTGTCGCCCAGACGGCGCACCCAGGCCGGACCGCCGGCGATCACCGGCGCCAGCCAGCCCGAGCGCAGGCTCATCAGGCCCACGGTCAGCGCGCCGCCGGCCAGGGCCGTGGTCAGCAGGAACGGCGCGATGCCGGGCACGCCCATCCACAGCGCGCAGGCGGCCAGGAACTTGGCGTCGCCGCCGCCGACCCAGCGCAGGGCGAACATGATCATGCCGACCACCAGCAGGCCGAAACCCACGGCCAGCGACAGGCCCGCCGAAGCCCAGCCGATCCCGCCCATCGCCGCGCCCAGCGGAAAGGCCGCGATCAGCGCCAGCGAGATCCAGTTGGGAATGGTGTAGCTGGTGACGTCCTTCAGGCCCGCGACGACGGCGAGGCCGGCGAAGACGATCAGCGGAAGGATCTGCAGGGTCTGCATGGCAGGGCCTCTAACCTCGACTTGCGCCAATCTATCCCGGCGCCGATGAAGCAATCGTTGCCGGGCTTGGCCGCAGTGTTCTCTGTATTCGAGACCAGAAAAGAAGAAGGGCCGCGACGTCGGAACGTCGCGGCCCTTCAAGACCTTTGGGCTTCCCGCCTCTTCGCCGCTAGTTGCCTGCGGCGTCGAGGTGGCCCCGCACCCGGTCGAAAGCGCCGAGCAGGGGTTCGCGAAGCACGGGGACGGCGGCGACCACGATCAGGCTCATCAGAGCCGCGATCAGGCCGTACTCGATGGCCGTTGCGCCTCGTTCGTCATTCAGAAAACGATCGATAAAGGCGACCATCGGCCGTCTCCCTTGAGCGGTCCAAGCCTTACTGGGCGGCGTCCAGCTGACCAGCGGTACGCTCGAAGGCGCCTTCGATGGCCGGACGCAGGACGCCGAAAGCGGCGACGATGACGACGGCGATCAGGGCGATGATGAGGCCGTATTCGATGGCCGTGGCGCCCGACTCGTCCTTCAGGAAGCGCGTGACAAACTTCGACATGACTTGATCTCCTGCTGAGAAAACTTGGCTGGGCCTGCAAGCCATGGCGACTTGTTCACCCCCGAAAACACGATCAATTTCGCCCACCTCGATTAATCGGCAGTAAACACCGAGACATTCTGCCGATTTTTCTTTTGGTTTACTCAAGTTTACCATTATCAACTCTTAACCACGTCACCATTCGAGCGCGGAAACCCGTTGATTCTCAAGGAATTCGCAGATGCGCAGCTTGTCGCACCCTGGCCGATCTTAGGTTTTTATTGACCATTCTTCGTCAGGGTGAAGTCATAGATTTCGCTCCGACAGGACCGCCATGCGCCGCCTCTCGCTCGCCATCGCCGCCGTTTTCAGCCTCTTCGGCGCCGCCGTGGCGGCCCAGGCGGCCGCGCCGACCGCCTCCGCGCCCACCCGCACCATGACCGTGGCCGCCGGCCAGGCGACGACGGTGCCCCTCGGCGGGCCCGCCCGCGAGATCGTGGTCGGCGACCCGCAGATCGCCGACGTCAGCGTCATCAACGACCGCACTCTGGTGATCCTGGGCAAGCGCGTGGGCGTGACCACCCTGTTCGCCTTCGACGCCCAGGGCCGCCCGCTGGCCGGCGGCCAGGTGCTGGTGACCGACGTCACCGCCGACGCCGTGACCGTCCAGCGCGGCGTGAACGCTTCCGCCTACGCCTGCGACGGCCGCTGCACCGCCCTGACCGCCGCCGAACCGGCGCCGGCCCCGGCGCCCGGCCAGCCCTGACCCCTTATCAGACGACTCCACGCACGCATGAGCGCGCGTGGAGCGGCTTAGGACGCGGTTAGGGAGCGGCCGCTATGGTCGGCCTCGTCGCAAACTCGGACCGCTCCATGGGGAAGCCTCCCGCCACGCTCAACGCCCGCCTGAGGCAGGCCGTCCGCCGCCGGCTGCACCGGTTCGCGCGCGCGCAGGACGGCGCGACCGCCGTCGAGTTCGCCCTGCTGCTGGCGCCGTTCCTGCTGCTGTTCTTCGGCCTGATCGAACTGGCGCTGGTGTTCTTCGTCTCGATGATGCTGGAGAACGCAGTCATCGACGCCGGCCGCGAGATCCGCACGGGCCAAGTCCAGACCTCTAGCGACAACTCGGCCACCGCCTTCAAGACCAAGGTCTGCCAGCGCATGAGCTGGCTGCAGGACAACTGCAGCACCCGCCTGCGCGTCGACGTGCGCACGGTGTCGACCTTCACCTCGACCAGCAGCCTGACGACGCCCAACACCATGTGCTGGGATCCCGGCGGCGCCAGCTCGCTCGTCGTCGTGCGCGCCTATTACGACTGGCCGGTGATCACGCCGCTGCTGGCCTCGGTCATCGAGACCTCGAAGGGCAAGAAGACGCTCGGCTTCACCACCGCCTTCGCCAACGAGCCGTTCAACAACGAAGCCGTCGTCGCCGTGAGCTGCCCCACATGACCCCGCGCCGTCCCCGCTTCACCCGCGACGTCCGTGGCGCGGTCGCCGTCGAGTTCGCCCTGCTGGCCCCGCTGCTGCTGCTGTTCTACTTCGGCATGGCCGAGCTGACCCAGGCGATGATGGCCCAGCGACGCCTGTTCCACGCCACCTCGCTGATCGGCGACATGGCCGCCCAGAACGGCCAGATCAACCAGACCCGGGTCAACGACATCTACAACATCAGCCTGGCGGTGATGAAGCCGTTCCCGGCCTCGCCCATGCGCCTGTGCCTCTACAGCGTGGTGTCAGACAGCAAGGGCAAGGACACCGTGGCCTGGGTCGCCCCCAAGAACAGCCCGACCGACTGCCCGGCCGCCGCCGCCGTGGTGACCAACGTCCCCGACAGCGTGCTGCCCGCCGGCAGCAGCGTCATCGTCAGCACCACCAGCTACAACTACACGCCCGCCACCAGCCTGAACAAAGCCTCGTTCACCTTCCGGCGGACCTACTTCCTGCGCCCGCGCCGCACCGAAACGGTGGAGTGGCTCAAGACCTAGGCCAGCGCGTCGGCCAGGGCCGCCACGCGCGGATCGACGCCGAGGGCGCGGCCGTCCAGCGACACCAGGGGCCGCACGCCCGTCAGGCTGTTGGTCAGGAAGGCCGCATCGGCGCCGGCCAGGGCCTCGATCCCGGCGTGGACCTCGCGCACCTTCAGCCCCAGGCGAGCGGCCGCGTCCATCACCCGCCCCCGCGCCAGCCCCGCCAGCACGCCGCAGTCCAGCGCCGGCGTCGCCAGCACGTCCCCGTCCAGCCAGAACAGATTGCCCGCCGAGGCGCAGGCCAGGCGGCCCTGGTTGTCCAGCATCAGGGCCTCGTCGGCGCCGGCGTTGCGCGCCTGGGCCCGGGCCAGCACGTTGTCGAGATAGGCCAGCGTCTTCAGCCGCGAGGCCGGCGAGCCCTCGTTGCGGCGCACGGACGCGAGGATGGCCGACGCCGGCGCGCCGGCCGGCGGCGCGGGCGCGGCGGCGGCGAACAGCACGCAGGCCGGCGCCTCGGGCCGATCCAGGCCGCGCCCGCCCGAACCGGCGGTCAGGGTCAGGCGCACGGCGGCGCGTCCGGCGGTCAGCCCGGCCTTGTCCGGCGCGGCGAGAACCAGGTCGCGGGCCTGTTCGCGGTCGAGGACCGGCAGGCCCAGCACCGCGCAGCCTGACGCCATGCGGTCCAGATGCGCTTCGAGGTGACGGACCTGGCCGTCGACGGCCAGCAGGGTCTCGAACAGGCCATCGCCCAGCAGCAGGCCCCGGTCGGTCAGCGCGATCATGCCCCCTCCCCCGTCAGCGCCCGGCGCAGGGCGTCGATCTTGGCTTCGGTCTCCAGCCGCTCGGACAACGGATCGCTGTCGGCGACGATGCCCGCCCCGGCCTTGGCCTCCAGCCGCCAGCCCTGGTCGTCCTGCGCCAGGGCCACGGTGCGGATCAGCACGCTGGACTCGAAGGCGCCGTCGAACCCGGCCCAGAACAGCGAGCCGCAATAGGGCCCGCGCGGCCCCTCCAGCTGGGCGATCACCTTCATCGCCTGCACCTTGGGCGCGCCGGTGATCGAGCCCGGCGGAAAGGTCGCCTGCAGCAGGTCGGAAACGCCCAGGCCCGGCTTCAGCCGGCCCTCCACCGTCGAGACCAGGTGATGGACGTTGGCGAAGGTCTCGACCTTGAAGAGCTGCGGCGTGCGCACGCTGCCCGGCGGGCTGACCCTGGCCAGGTCGTTGCGCATCAGGTCGACGATCATCAGGTTCTCGGCCCGGTCCTTGGCGCTGGCCGACAGCTCGAACGCCAGGGCGCGGTCCTCGGCGGGACTGGCGCCGCGCGGCCGGGTGCCCTTGATCGGGCGGGTCTCGATCTCGCCGCCGCGCACTTTCAGGAACCGCTCGGGCGAGTTGGACACCATCGCCCGGCCCGGCAGGCGCAGATAGGCCGAGAACGGCGCGGGGCTGGCGCCGCGCAGGCGGGCGAACAGGTCGAAGGGGTCGGCCTCGCCCGCCAGGCGGCCGCGCCAGGCCCGGGCGATGTTGGCCTGGAAGATCTCGCCGTCCAGGATCCGCTGGACCACCTGGGCCACCGCCGCCTCGTAGTCGGCCGGGGGCTCGGCTTCGAGCGCCTGGCACAGACGTCCCTCGAACGGGTCGCGGGCCGGTGCGTCCAGCCAGGCCAGGGCCTCGCGGGCGCGGCCCTGCGCCTGCGCCCTTCCCTCGCCGCGACCGACGGCGACGACCGTGCGCTGCAGGTGGTCGAAGGCCAGCAGGGCCGGATAGCGGGCGCAGACCAGGTCGGGCCAGTCGCCCCGCGCCAGGTTCAGGGCCTCGACCCGGTCGCCCAGCTCATAGGCGGCCAGGCCCACGGCGCCGCCCTGGAAGGGCGGGCCCTCCGGATCGGCCGGCAGGGCGGGTCCGACCATG
Organism: Caulobacter sp. 602-2; assembly: GCF_011043625.1. Classification (GTDB taxonomy): domain Bacteria; phylum Pseudomonadota; class Alphaproteobacteria; order Caulobacterales; family Caulobacteraceae; genus Caulobacter. The sequence goes on along the minus strand of NZ_JAAKGT010000012.1, from coordinate 7,687 downwards.
TCGGCCAGGGCCGCGAACGGATCGCGCCGATCGGACGCCTCCAGGACCAGGGTCTGGTCTGGCGCACGCAGCAGATAGGACCACCGCTCGCCCGGACCGCCCGACAGCAGGGCGCAGGCGAACGGCTCGTCCCGAAAGGGAGCCGCGGCCCACAGGGGGTCGCGCCAGGGAGCGGCGATGAGGGCGACGTCGCGCATCGCGGGGTGATAGGCGCGTCCGTGGCCCGCCTCAAGCCTCGCGCCCGCCGCCGCGGACGGCGAACAGGCCAAGGGCGCCCATGGCCATCAGCGCGACGATCGGCACGAAGCCCGCCACCTGGCTGTGGAACAGCGTCGTCGCCGCCGCCACCAGGGCCGAGCCCAGCCACACCGTCGCCGTGCCCGACAGGGCGTAGAGGCCGAAGAAGGCCGCCGTGCGATCGGCCGGCGCCAGGCGCACCAACAAGGTGCGGCTCGACGCGTACTGGGCGGTGACGCAGACGGCGATGATCAGGCCCAGGCCCACATAGAAGAGCTCGGGCAAGGTGCGATAGATCGGTCCGTCCCACGCTGCGGGGCCTGCCGGGTCATAGGCGAAGACGTAGAGGATGCGGTCGGGCCGCATGCCCAAGAGGCAGATCAGCGCCGCCAGGCAGCCGGCGATCTCGATCTGCACGGCGCGCTTGGGCCCCAGCACGCGATCGAGCCTGGGCGCCAGGAAGCCGCCCAACGCGCCGACCAGGCTCAGCGACACGCCGTAGACCAGCATCTCCAGCGCGCCCCAGCCCATCACCCCGGCCGCGAACAGGCCGCCGAACACCAGAAGCGCCGTCATCCCGTCGCAATAGAGCATCCGCGCGGCGAGGAAGGTCGCCACGTCGCGATGGCCGCGAAGGTTGGCGAAGGTGTCGCGCAGCAGGGCAAGGCCCGCCTTGAAGGCCGCGCCGACGCCAAGCCCGGTGCGCGGCGCGTCCGGCGTCCACAGCAGGAACGGGATCGCCCCCAGCGCCATGATCAGCGCCGACAGCGGCCCCGACAGGCGGCTGGGCTCATGGTGACCGGTCGAAAGCCCCAGCAGCGGCGCCTGGGGGATCCCCGGCCAGTCGACCTGCCCCGGCAGCACGAAGCCCCAGAGCATCAGGATCAGCATCAGCACCGACAGGCCGTTGGAGAACACATAGCCCAGCCCCGACAGCAGCGAGGCCTGGCCGGGCTCGGCGGCGGCGCGGGGCAGCAGGGAATTGGCGGCCACGTCGCCCCAGTTGTAGGCCACGCCCAGCACGATCAGCGCCCCGGCCGTCGCCGCCAGCGGCAGTCCGCCGGCCGGCGTCGCCCACCACAGCACGATCAGCATGGGCAGCATCAGGGTCAGCAGGGTCGCGGCCAGCGGCTTGCGCGGGCCGTACTTTTCGACCGCCGCGCCGAGGATCGGGGCGGTCAGGGCGACGATCAGGCCGTAGGTGGTGGCGATCTGGGCCATCATGGCCTGGCCCCGCACCGGGTCGCCGACCAGCACGCCGGAAAAATAGGGAGCGAAGATGTAGATGGTGACCAGCACCACATAGACGTCGCGCGAGCCCTGGTGCAGCACCCAGGACCACCCGCCCCGGGTCAGCGGTTTTCGCGCCGGTTTCGACTCGACGCCCAGGCGCGCGGGCGCGCCGTCCAAGACCTCGCTCATGGTGTCCGCCCTGCTGCGGGCCGTCTGACGCAGCCCTGAAGCGGAGCCTCGCTCGCGAACGAGCGTTTGTCACGCCTTCTTGGGAAACCCCAGGAACATCCGATGCAGGAGCATCACACCCCGCTGGCGCAGGGTGGGCGGAGGCTGCGGCAGATAATGGCGATCCGCCGCCCGCCCCATCTCGGGCCCGAGCATCGGCCTCAGGGCCTGCAGTTCTTCATCACCCAGGCTTTCCAGGAACGACAACGCGATGACGGCCACCGTCTCGGCGTCGACGTGGCTGACGCCTTCCTCCGCCCAGGCCTGCTCCATCAGCGCCAGCATGGCGGCCAGCCGAACCCGATCCTCGTGCGAGCCCCGGCGCAGGGCGATCGCCTGCGCAACGACGTCGTGGGAGAAGAAGACGTAGTCCAGCCGTTCGTCGTAGTCGGCGTAGTGCTCGGCCAGCCTCGGCGCCAGTTCCGGCGCGGCCGCGATCAGCCCGTCGATAAGGGTTTCGATGCGCATCCCGGCACGAAATCCCAGATCGCGCGGGGCGCCAAGCCTCAGTCCAGGATGTGGGCCAGGATCGCCTCGCGGGTCGCCGCATCCACGCCCAGCACCGTCTCCAGATAGGCGTCGATGCTGCCGTGGGCGGCCTCGATGGCCTCGATCGAGGCCAGGATGTACTCGGCCTCCACCGCCAGGGCCGCGCGGATCGCCGCCTCGGGCGGGACCGAGCCGGTGTAGCCGGCCAGGTAGCGGCCGATCCGCTCGCCTATGCGGGCGTAGCGTTCGGGATCGTTGGTAGCCAGATAGTCCTCGACCAGGTCATCGCGCGACACGCCGGCCAGGTGGTGGGTCAGCGCGGCCAGCAGCCCCGTGCGGTCCTTGCCGGCCGCGCAGTGGATCAGCACCGGCCCCTTGGCTTCGGCCAGCGCCGCGAAGTAGCGCCTGAAGAGGTCGACGTGGCGCGGGGTGAACGGCTTCCTGCGATAGGACTCGACCATGTAGCCGCGCAGCGGGCCTTCCGAATGGTCCCAGCCGCGCAGGAAGGTCTGCCAGGGATCGTCGCCCTCGCCGCCCAGGTCGTTGTCGATCACCTGGGCCGAGAAACCGCTCCAGCGCCGCGACGGCTCGCGCTGGCGCTCGGGCGCGCGGCGCAGATCCACGATGGTGACGATGCCCAGGCCCGCCATCGCGGCCAGATCCTCGTCGGTGGCGTCGGCCTGGTGGGCGGCGCGGAACAGCAGCCCTTTCTTCAACCGCCCCGCCCCGGCGGCGTAGTCGCCATAGTCGCGGAAGTTCTCGACGCCTTGCAGGGGGATGTGACGGGTCATGGCGTGCATGTAGTCGCACCGTGTGACGAAATCGAGAGTCTACGGCGTGGCAGCCGAAAGTATGAGCGGCTTCGGCGGACGCCACGCCGCAAGTATTTGATTCAGAGCCTTTTTCACGCCTCACATGATCTCATGTGAGGCTAAAGGCTCTGGACGGATCGTGCGTCCGCGCAGATTGTGCCGCCATGCTTGCGGTCCAGCGATTCCAGAGTTTCGACGGCGTCTCCATCGCCTACCGCACCCTGGGCGAGGGCTGGCCGACCCTGCTGCTGCACGGCTTCCTGGCCAGCGCCGAGAGCAACTGGTTCCTGCCCGGCATCGTCCAGGCCCTGGTCGGCGCCGGTCGCAAGGTGATCGCCCCCGACCTGCGCGGCCACGGCCGCTCGGACGCGCCGACCGATCCGGCCGCCTGGCCCGCCGACGTGCTGGCCATGGACCAGCAGGCCCTGATCGCCCACCTGCACCTGACCGACTACGACCTGGTCGGCTATTCGCTGGGTGCGCGCACGGCGGTGCGGATGATGGTGCGCGGCGCCCGCCCCGAACGGCTCGTCCTGGCGGGCATGGGCGCCTCGGGCCTGATGGGCGCGGGCGAACGGGCGGCCATGTTCGAGGACGCCATCCGCAACGGCGACCAGGCCAAGGATCCCCGCGCCGGCCGCCGGGTGCGGGCGATGATGGCGGCGAGCGACCTCAAGCCCGAGGCGATGCTGGGCGTGCTCAACGCCTTCGTCCCGACCTCGGCGGAAGACATCGCCCGCATCGAGGTTCCGACCCTGGTCATCGCCGGCCAGCGCGACGACGACAACGGCTCGGCCGAGGCCCTGGCCGGCATGCTGCCCAACGGCCGCGCCCAGCGCGTGCCCGGCGACCACATGAGCGCGGTGATGGAGCCGAGCCTGGCGGCGGGGATCGTCGGCTTCCTAGATCGCGTGTCGCGCTAGGCAGGGCGCCGGCGCGGCGCCGAACGCTTCCCGCCACGCGAGCGCCCTTGGCGTAACCCCGTTATGCGCGCATCAATTCGGCGTGCACGATCTGCGGTTCCTCGTCTGCGTCGCGCTGCCGGTCCTGATGCTGGCCCTGTCCACCGCGAGCGCACTCTAGCCCCCTCGAAAAACGCCGGTTGACCACATCGATGACATCTGTCAACGATTACGACGTTGACAGATGTCATCGACCACAAGGAGGGGCGAGGCCATGAAGATCAGCACGGCTGAGAGCGTCATCATGGAGGCGTTATGGCGGAAGAACCCGCTGACCTCCGAAGCGATCATCGCCGAGGTCGGCGAGCCGAACGGCTGGACCGAAGGCACGGTCAAGCAGCTGCTCAGCCGCCTGGTGAAGAAGAAGGCCGTGGGCGCCACGCCCGAGGGCCGCCGCTACCAGTACGCGCCGCTGGTCGCGCGCGGGGCCTATGTCGAGGCCGAGAGCCAGGGCCTGCTCGACCGGCTGTTCGAGGGCCGCCTGGCGCCGCTGGTCACCCAGTTCTCCGACGCCGGCAAGCTGACCGACGAGGACATCGCCGAACTGAAGGCGCTGGTCGAAAGGATCGCCAAATGAGCGGCGCGATCCTGGAGGCGCTTCTGCGCGCCAACCTCGCTCTGGCCGTGGCGATCGTCGCGATCATGCTGCTGCGCAAGCCCGTCCGCCGCCGTTTCGGACCGCTGGCGGCCTACGCCCTGTGGCTGGCCGCGCCGCTGTGCGCCCTGGTCAGCCTGATCCCGATCCCCGCGCCGACCACGGTGATGGCGCCGGCGTTGGCGTTCGCCGCGACCGCCGGCAAGGCCGTCGCGCCGATGGCCGCCAAGGCCCCCGCCCTGACCACAATCGCCCTGGTCGCCTGGGAGATCGGCGTGGTCTTGACGCTGGGCCTGTTTGCCGTGCGCCAGGCCCGCTTCGTGCGCGCCGTCGGCCGACTGACGCCGCTCGATGAAAGCCCCTCGGTGCTGCGCGGCCAGCATGTCGACGCGGGCCCGCTGGTGCTGGGCTGGCTGCGGCCGCGCATCGTCGTGCCGGCCGACTTCGCCGACCGTTTCGAAGGCGAGGCCCGCGCCCTGGTCCTGGCTCACGAGGACGTCCACCTGCGGCGCGGCGACGCCACGATCAACGGCCTGGCCGTGGCCCTGCAATGCCTGTGCTGGTTCAACCCGCTGGTCCACATGGCCGCCCGCGCCCTGCGGGTCGACCAGGAGATCGCCTGCGACGCGGCGGTGATCGAGCGCCATCCGCACGCCCGCCGCCTCTATGCCGAAACGCTGCTCAGCACCGTGCTGACGGCCGACACCGCCCCGCTCGGCTGCCATTGGCCGGCGGCGGGGCCCCATCCCCTGAAGGAGAGACTGACCATGCTGAACGCCGCCTCCGTCACCCCTCTGCGCCGCAAGGCGGGCCTGGCCCTCGTCGCCCTGCTGGCCTCCACGGCCGCCGGCGCGGTCTGGGCCGCCAATCCCGCCGCCCCCGCCCTGGAACCGGCCGTGATCACCCGCCCCGACTGGGCACAGAAGCCTGACGCCAACGACCTGGCCCGCTTCTATCCGGCCGACGCCGTGACGGCCAAGGCCGGCGGCCGGGCGACCATCACCTGCACCGTCGCCATCGCCGGCAATCTCGAGAACTGCCGGGTCCTGGGGCAGAGCGACAGCCCCTACGCCTTCGGCGAGGCGGCGATGCAGCTCAGCCAGATCTTCCGCATGCAGCCCAAGACCCTGGACGGCCAGCCCACCGCCGGCGGCCAGGTGACGATCCCGATCCTCTTCTCCGTCCCGCAGTAGGTTCGGGCGACAACCAGCAAAAAGGGGCGGTGGATGACCACCGCCCCTTCGTCGTTTTCAGACGGACGCCGATCCTTACCGGAAAGGCGGCTCGTCGAAGGCGCGCAGCTTGCGCGAGTGCAGGTTGGGACCTTCCTCGTGCAGCAGCTTGCAGGTCAGGATGCCGATCTGCAGGTGCTGGCTGATCGCCCGCTCGTAGAAGGCGTTGGCCTGGCCCGGCAGCTTGATCTCGCCGTGCAGCGGCTTGTCCGACACGCACAGCAGCGTCCCGTACGGCACCCGGAAGCGATAGCCCTGGGCGGCGATGGTGGCGCTTTCCATGTCGATGGCGACCGCGCGGCTCTGGTTGAAGCGCAGGGCCGACAGGCTGTGGCGCAGTTCCCAGTTGCGGTCGTCGGTGGTGACCACGGTGCCGGTGCGCAGGCGCTTCTTCAGCTCCTGGCCGGTGTCGCCGCTGATCGCCTTGGCCGCGTCGTAGAGGGCGCGCTGCACCTCGGCGATCGACGGCACCGGGATCTCCGGCGGCAGCACCACGTCCAGCACGTGGTCGTCGCGCAGATAGGCGTGGGCCAGCACGTAGTCGCCGATGGTCTGGGTGTCGCGCAGGCCGCCGCAGTGGCCGATCATCAGCCAGGCCTGCGGGCGCAGCACCGCCAGGTGGTCGCAGATGGTCTTGGCGTTGGACGGGCCGACGCCGATGTTGACCAGGCTGACGCCCTGACCGTTCGGGGCGATCAGGTGGTAGGCCGGCATCTGGTGCTTGCGCCAGGCGCCGTCGGCGATCGCCTGCTCGGCGTTCGGCGTCTCGGCCGTGACCACCACGCCGCCTGAGCACGACAGCGCCGTGTACGGACTATCGGGCTTCTTCAGCTGCTCCACGCCCCAGCGGACGAACTCGTCCACGTAGCGGTGGTAGTTGGTGAACAGGATAAACGGCTGCACGTGCTCGGCCGGAGCGCCGGTGTAGTGGCGCAGGCGGGCCAGCGAGAAGTCGGTGCGCAGGCCGTCGAACAGGGCCAGCGGCCGGGTGTCTTCCAGCACCGGGCTCCAGACGCCGTCGGCGATCTCGTCGCCGATGAAGGCCAGGTCCGTGGTCGGGAAGAAGCGGGCGATGTCCTCGCTGCGCACATCGGCCTGGTTCAGGTCGATGCTGGCGTCCAGCACGTAGGGATAGGGGATCTCCTGCTCGGAGCGGGCGACTTCGATCTCGACGTCGAAGTCGTCCATCAGCAGGGAAAGCTGCTCGACCAGATAGTCCTTGAACTGGGCCGGCTTGGTGACCGTGGTCGAGTAGACGCCGGGACGGCTGACCCGGGCGAACGAGCGCGCCAGCTTGGGCGGCAGGGCCTCGGGGTCGTAGGTGAGGCGCAGCTCGGGATAGGTGAACGAGCCGTCGAACCGCATCTGCGGGTCGGGGCGGGTTCCATTTTCGAGATAGGCCCGAAGGGCGGTGCGCAGCGCCTCGACGGCGCGTTCGTATTCGGAGTTGAGCCGTTCGACGACGGCGATCGCTTTTTCTTGGTTAGACATGGCGTCCTATATCAGCCTTGCCGCAGCCTGACCAGAGCGGGGCGCGGCCCGGCCCTGGGGCGAGCATAGCGCCCCCAGCCTGCGCCTTTGTGACGCCCCGGGCATGGACGAAGCCGCCACGCTCGGCCAAAAGGGGCGCCACATGCCCCCTCTCGGGGCGTCCATGAAACGAATGCGCCTGCTGGGAGGGCGCTTCAGCAGGCCCGGTCGCCACGCGGCCGAGGGGGAACGGAAGACCCTATGAACAAACGCTTCGCCTATCTGATCGTCGGCGCGATGGTGCTGGGGGTGCTCGTCGGCTGGGGTTGCAACCAGTTCCTGGACGCCGAAGGGGCCAAGTCGGCCGCCTCGGGCCTGTCGCTGATCACCGACATCTTCCTGCGGCTGATCAAGATGATCATCGCGCCC
>NZ_JAAKGT010000011.1 GCF_011043625.1 Caulobacter sp. 602-2 | reverse complement strand
CCGGCGCTGGAAATGCAAGTCGAAACCTTCATTTCCGAGCGGCGGAGCGTGTCCCCCGCGGCGAGGTGCGGCTTCTAGACAGCCCCCTGCCCCGCCGCAACCCAATTTCGTCCGGCCGCGCCGGTTAGCTGTGAGCGGATCTGTGCATGAAATCCCTCTCGGGCGCCCGGGCCTGGCCAAGCGGAACCGCTTGCGCACCCCGCCATGCAGCCTCCATAGAGCGCTCTATAAGGAGAGACGCCGCCGATGTTGTCCCAGAAAGCCCGCTACGCCCTGCGCGCCATGGTCGAACTAGCCCGCGCGGAAGAGCAGGTCACGGCCGGCGAACTGGCCCTGCGCGCCGACGCCCCCCGCAAGTTCCTCGAAGCCATCCTGCTGGGCCTGGCCCGCCACAAGCTGGTGACCAGCCGCCGCGGCAAGTTCGGCGGCTACCTGCTGGCCCGTCCGGCGGAAGAGATCAGCTTCGCCGAGATCATCCGCCTGGTCGACGGCCCGCTGGCCCTGGCCCCCTGCGTCAGCCGCACCGCCTTCCGCCGTTGCGAGGACTGCAGCGACCTGGCCACCTGCGCCCTGCGCGAGGCCCTGCTGCGGGCCCGCGACGCCACCGCCGCCGTGCTCGAGGGCTACAGCCTGGCCGACGCGGTCGCCGGCCAGGGCGCCGAACTGATCGGCTGATCCTCTCCTATAAGAGAGCGCGCATGAGAAAGGCCCGCCCTCGACGAGGACGAGCCTGCTTCCGCGCTCTCTACAAGAAGAGCGCCTTACCCCATCGCGAAGATCCCGCCGTCAGCCGGCGGCGATGTAGGCCTTCAGCCCGTCGGCCTCGGCCTGGGCTTCCTGGATCTTGTATTTCACCAGGTCGCCGATCGAGATGATGCCGACCAGGCGTCCGCCCTTGGCCACCGGCAGGTGGCGGATCCGGCGGTCGGTCATCTTGGCCAGCAGGTCGTCGACGCTTTCATCGGGCTGGGCGAAGATCACGTCGCGCGTCATGCAGGCCGAGATCGGCTTGGCCAGCGCGGACGCGCCCTCCTTGGCGATCTGCCGCACGATGTCGCGTTCGGACAATATGCCGGCGATGGACTCGTCGGCTTCGAGCACCACCATGGCGCCGACCTTGCGGCTGTGCAGAAGCGCCGCGGCCGCGCCGACCGTTTCCTGGGGCGAGGCGGTGAACACCAGGTCGCCCTTGGTCTTCAGGATCTGAGACACCAACAAAACGCAATCCTCCCTGATCGCTCTTTTGCGTAACGAGGGTCTCGCAAACCCGCGCCCGGATCAATGGCGGAACGCCGGCGACCGCGACACGGCGCGCCCAATTGGCCGCGCCCGGCGCGTTTAACCAATTCTGGATACCTTACCGCCTAGGATGACGTGTCCGGTTTTGGCACGGGGGTTGCTTGCAAGCCCCGGACAGACAGTCGCGGAGCCCGTCATGGCCTCAAAGAAGAACAACAAGCCCCTGGTTCGGGCCCTCGGCGCGGTCGCCGCCGTCGCCGGCGTGCTGATCCTGGACGCCGCCGCTCCGGCCATGGCCCAGACCATGAGCAGCAATTCCGCGTCGTTCAACGCCGGCTACGGCCGCGTGGCCGGCCAGGAAAACCACGTCGTCGACTATTCGACCCGCGACGCCAACGGCAACCGCGTCATCGTCGACGGCGTCATGCTGACCGGCAGCGACCAGAGCGTCTATTCCAGCCGCAGCTCGTCGGGCTCGCTCGACAGCTATTCGGGCGTGGGGAGCCTGGGCGGCTTCTCCGGCTCGACCGCGATCGGCAACAACCTGACGGTCATCACCCAGGGCAACAACAACACGGTGATCGTCAACTCCAACCAGGTCAACAACGGCAATGTCAGCGCCGGCGCGTCGACCAACGGCGGTGTCTCCAATGGCAACTAAGCGCGTCTTCCTGATGGTCGCGGCGGCCTGCACGGCGCTCAGCGCCTGCGGCGGCGGCGTGCCCAAGCGCCTGGACGCGGGCAACTACGCCCGCCCGATCGGCACCGCGCCGGTCACGGCCAATCCCACCCCCTATTCCACCGCGCTGAACTGCCTGGCGTCTTACGCCCGCCAGAACCGCGTCGCCGCCCCGCGCATCGCCGTGGGCCGCATCGCCGACTACACCGGCAAGGAAGAGTCCGACGGCTCGGGCCGCAAGGTCACGCAAGGCGCCTCGCTGATGGCGATGACCGCCTTCGCCAAGGCCGGCATGCCGATGGTCGAGCGCTTCGACACCTCGGTTTCCGAACTGGAGCTGAAGTACGCCAACAACAAGCTGATCTCCGACCGCCCGGCCCCGACGCCGGACGCCCCGGCCGACTATCGCAAGATCGTCGCCGGCCAGGTCGCGGGCTCGGACTTCTATCTCGTCGGCGGCGTCACCGAGCTGAACTACAACATCCACTCGGCGGGCGCCGACCTCTATGGCGGCGACATCGACACCGACGGCCTGAAGGCCAACTTCAAGCGCCGCCTGTTCGTGATGAACATCGCCATGGACCTGCGCCTGATCAACAGCCGCACACTGGTGGTGGAAGACGTCATCTCCTACCAGAAGCAGGTGATCGGCCGCGAAGTCAGCGCCGGCATCTTCGCCTTCGCCAACAACAACCTGTTCGACCTGTCGGCCGGCAAGGGCGCGCTGGAGCCGGTGCAGCTGGCCGTGCGCTCGCTGATCGAGCGCTCGGTCGTCGAGATGAGCGCCAACCTCTACGGCATGCCGGGTCCGCAAAGCTGCCTGCAGTCGGATCCGTTCGGGGCCGACACCGTCGGCGTCACGGGCGCCTTCACGCCCGCCTACAACAACCTGGGAAGCAACAATGCGCAGACCCGCGAAGATCCGTCTCGCTGGAACGATCGCAGCGATCCCTCTGTGCGTCGCGGCCGCTACTAGCGCCTTCGCCCAGGGCCAGGTTCTCAACGACCAGCTTAACCTGGGCGAGGTGTTCAGCGAGCAGACGCTGAACGTCGTCACCGTCGAGGAAGGCGTCAGCGCATCGACCGCCGCCACCGGCAACAATGTCGGCATCGCCGGCGCGCGCGTGGACGTCGACGCCACCTCCAACCAGGTCAACCAGGGCTCGGTCTACGGCCACACCGTGGTCAACGCCTCGGGCTCGATGGGCGCCTCCAGCGTCGTGGCCACCCAGGCGGCCGGCAATTTCGGCAACGCCGGGGCGGAAGAAGCGACCTACCGCGGCTTCATGGTGCAGACCAACAGCGGCGCGGTCACCGCCCGCGGCCAGGTCGAGGGCGAGACCGCCCGGGCCGGCGACATCGCCGTCGACACCCAGGCCACCGGCAACACGCAAGGGCTGTGGCTGCAGAACGGCGCGGCCGGGGCGCGGATCAGCCAGGCCAATTCGGGCGACGTGATGGCCGACGGCGGCGCGATCGTGCAGTACGTCAGCGGAACCTCGACCGTGGCCGGCACGGCGGCGGGCAACCACATCGACATCGACGGCGCCAACCAGTCGGCCGCCCGCGTCATCACCGACCAGGGCAACACGTCCGACCTCGTGCAGGCCAGCAAGTTCACCGCCTACGGCAACGCCTACCTGACGCAGACCTCGACCTCGGCGGCGGGCAACAACCTCAACGCCACCAATGTCGGCCCGCTGCTGGACGTGGCCAACCACCAGTACAACACCGCCTATGTGCGCTCGCAGGCCGAGACCACGTCCTACCAGTTCGGCGCGGCGAACAGCAGCGCCTATGGCGTGGGCAACGCCGCGGTCGTCAGCAACACGGGCGCGGCCCTGGTGCTCGACAACGTGCAGACCAACGACGGCGGCGGCGTGGAAGTGATCGCCAGCGCCGAGGGCCACGACGGCTACGACATCGGCGCCCGCGCCACCGCGGTCGGCAACTCGGTCGGGGCCTATGTCTGCGGAACCTGCGGCGGCTCGATGACCAGCAGCAACACCCAGGTCAACAACGCCGACGTCTCCTCGCGCGCCACCACCACCGTCACCGGCTCGGCCCGCTCGATCACCAGCAGCGCCCGCGCCGTCGGCAACGACGCGGCCTTCTACGTGAAGTCGAACTAGGCGTCGGGATCCTCTCCCTTTGGGGGAGGCAGCCCGAAGGGCCGGAGGGGGCCAGCGCCGGCGCCAAGTGGTCCCCCTCAGTCGCTCCGCGACAGCTCCCCCAGAGGGGGAGCATCTGACGGTCGGACGGGGATAGAGCCTCGTCCATCCCCGGCGATTGTCGAAAACTCCTGAACCAATCCAACCACTTGCAAATTTCTCACGCCCATCGATCAGACGCGCTGAATCCCGGCGCATAATCATCTGGTCCCGTCGCAGGGAGAGGGCGCAAGGATCCGGCCCGAAGCGGCGACGTGGATGCGATCGAGCGGGTTTAGAGGGCGGGGGACGTAAACCCGCCTATCGGTTGGTTCGCCTGTCATGAACCTCCGCCCGTCCAAGGGTCCGCGCCGCCATGCACGCCTGGCCGCCAAGAAACGGGGCGCACTGCATGGGGAAGGGGCAAAAGGCGGAAGAGGCCTGCGCGTCCCGGCCTGAGGAATAACGATCGCGCGGGGCGTTTAAGCTTCGTCGAAACGGTACTTGAAACAAACACATCCGGGCGAGGCCCAGACGCCCCGCGCCCTCTCCATCAACTTCCGTGGTTTCCACGAGAGGCTGAGAAGCCGTGCGTCCTTCGAGGCTCGCCTTCGGCTCGCACCTCAGGATGAGGACCCTGGTTGCACGGCTCTCCTCGGCACACTGACTTCCTCATCCTGAGGCGCCCGCGCAGCGGGCCTCGAAGGACGCAAGGCGCCAGCCAGGATCCTCCCCCTGAAGGGGGAGCATCTTGGCGCCGTCTACCGCCCGTACACCGCGTCCCGCAGTTCGCGCGTCACCTGGCCGTTCATGCCTTCGAAGGCGGTGTTGGTCAGCAGCACCACGGTCAGCTTCGCTTGCGGATCGACGAACCAGTTGTGGCCGTAGACTCCGCCCCAGGCCAGGGTGCCGGCGCCTTGCGGGGTCTTGGCGATCGCCGGATCGTCGAGCACGGCCCAGCCGTAGCCGAAGCCCCAGCCGGGACCTTGCGTCGCGGCCTTGATCCCGGCCTGGTCGGTGGTCATCGCCTGGACGCTGGCGGCCGACAGGATCGGGCCGCCGCCGGTGCGCACCGCCTCCAGCAGGGCCAGCACGTCGCCGGCCGTGCCGACCATGCCCGCGCCGCCCGAGGGGAAGGCGGTCGGGTCGACGGCGCGGCTGGGCGCCATGCGCACCGCGGTCGCGCCCAGCGAGACGTCCTGGTTGTCGGTGATGCGGGTCGGCGCAGGCGCGGCGTTGGCGTAGGGCGTGGCCAGGCGGGCCGGGTCGGCGGCCTGGAAGCCGGCGTCCTTCAGGCCCAGGGGTTCGGTGACGGTGCGCGCCACCACCTGCGGCAGCGGCCGGCCGTCGGCCTTTTGCGCCACCAGGCCCAGCACGTCGATGGCCAGCGAATAGCGCCAGGCCGAACCGGGCGCGAAGGCCAGCGGCCCCTTGCCGATGCGGGCCACGTCCTCGTCCAGCGTCAGGCCCGAGATGTCGAGCCCGTCCGAGACCCCCAGCTTGTGGTACGGATGGTCGGCCTTTTCCGACAGGCCATAGGTCAGGCCGGCGGTGTGGCTGAGCAGCTGGCCCAGCGTGATGGTCGGGGTCGAGCCGTCGGCCAGGGCCGGCTTGAAGTCGGGCAGCCACTTGGTCACCGGGTCGGCCAGCGACAGCTTGCCCTCTTCGGCCAGCCGCATGATCGCCGCGCTGACGAAGGGCTTGGTCACCGAGGCCAGGCGGAAGACCGTGTTCTCGCGCATCGGCGCCTTGGCCTCGCGGTCGGCCAGGCCCGCGGCCCGGTGATAGACGAGCTTGCCGTCGCGAGCGACCAGCACCACCGCGCCCACCAGCCGCTGGTCGGCGACCGCCCGGTCGAGCACGGCGTCGATGCGGGCCGACAGCGCGGCGTCCGGGGCCAGGGGGACGACGGCCGGGGCCGCCTGGGCCAGGGCCATGGCCGGCGCGCCGGACAGAACAGCCAGGGCGGCGACGCCCGCAAGCCAAAGACGCATGTCGGCACTCCCTCGTCGCCGGAAGCGTTCCGGCCCCATAGGGAGTGGGCGGCCGATCGCCCTTGCGCAAGGCGGCCCGCCCAGTTTCCCACAGGCCAGGCGCGCGGATGTTGCAATTCTGAAGCGACGGACGCCGACTTCGCCGCCGGTCGGCCTTGCTTGCGCCACGCGCGAAGGCTTAGCTGCCGCCCCGACACTTCCGGTAATCGAACGGTCTCCATGATCTCTGTCTCGCGCCTGGCGCTCGTCGTTTCCGCCGGCCTGGCGCTCACCGCCTGCTCCACCCTGTCTTCGGTCCTGCCCGGTTCGGACAAGAAGGCCGACGCCGCGCCGTCGTCGGCGGCCCCGGTTCCGGCCAAGGCGCCCGCCGCGCCGGTCAAGACCGCCGGCCCGCAGTTCTCGGATCTCAAGCCCGGCCAGTGGCCGCAGGAGGTCTCGGACGTCGCCGTCGATCCGGCCATCCGCTTCGGCGTGCTGCCCAATGGCATGCGCTACGCCATCCGCAAGAACGCCACCCCGCCCGGCCAGGGCGCCCTGCGCCTGTGGTTCGACGCCGGCTCGCTGATGGAGGCCGACGACCAGCAGGGCCTGGCCCACTTCCTCGAGCACATGGCCTTCAACGGGTCGAAGAACGTGCCCGAAGGCGAGATGGTCAAGATCCTCGAGCGCCGCGGCCTGGCCTTCGGGGCCGACACCAACGCCTCGACCAGCTTCGACGAGACCGTCTACACGCTCGACCTGCCCAAGACCGACGACCCGACCGTCGACGACGCCATGATGCTGCTGCGCGAGGCCGCCGGCGAGCTGACCATCGACCAGGCCGCCGTCGACCGCGAGCGCGGCGTGGTGCTGTCGGAGGAACGCACCCGCGACAGCCCCGGCTATCGCGTGTTCAAGCAGGGCTTCGCCTTCAACCTGGAAGGCCAGCGCCCGCCCCAGCGCCTGCCGATCGGCCAGACGGAGGTGATCTCCACCGCCCCGGCCCAGCGCATCCGCGACTTCTACGAGGCCTGGTACCGGCCCGAGAACGCGGTGTTCGTGGCCGTCGGCGACTTCGACGTCGACGCCATGGAGGCCAAGATCAAGGCCCGCTTCGGCGACTGGAAGGGCAAGGGCGAGCCGGGCGCGCGTCCCGACCTCGGCGCCATTCCCCAGCGCGGCCTGACCGCCAAGGTCATCGTCGAGCCGGGCTCGGGCGAGTCCGTCCAGCTGGGCTGGGTGCAGTCGCCCGACCTGCGCATCGAGAGCAAGGCCTCCGACCGCGAGTACATGCTGGAGTCGCTGGGCATGGCGGTGCTGAACCGTCGCCTGCGCGCCCTGACCCGCAGCGCCGAACCGCCGTTCATCTCGGCCGGCGCCCTGCGCAACGACCAGTACCACGCCGCCCAGATCAACGGCCTGTTCGCCCAGGTGAAGCCGGGCGGCTGGAAGGCGGCCCTGCAGGTGCTCGACCAGGAACAGCGCCGCCTGATGCAGTTCGGCGTGCGCCAGGACGAACTGGACCGCGAGCTGGCCGCCATGCGCGCCTCGTACGTGGCGGCCGCCGCCGGCGAGGCCACCCAGCGCACGCCCGCCCTGGCCGGCCAGATCGTCGGCACGCTGGGCGACCGCGAAGTGGTCACCAGCCCCTCGCAGAACCTGGCCGCCTTCGAGGCCATCACCAAGGACCTCAAGGCCGAGACCGTCTCGGCCGCGGTCAAGACGCTGTTCGCGGGCCAGGGCCCGCTGATCGTGCTGCCCACGCCCACCGCCATCGACGGCGGCGAGGCCACGGTGACCGCAGCCTACCAGGAGTCCGGCAAGACGCCGGTGACCCCGCCGGCCGCGCCCGCGACCACGACCTGGCCCTATGCGGTGTTCGGCTCCACCGGCAAGGCGGTCGAGCAGAAGGACGTCGCCGATCTCGACACCGTCTTCGTGCGCTTCGAGAACGGCGTGCGCCTGACGGTCAAGCCGACCAAGTTCCGCGACGACCAGATCCTGGTGAAGGCCCGCATCGGCAACGGCCTGCTCGACCTGGCCAAGACCGGCCAGAGCCCGCTGTGGTCGGCCTCGTCGATGATCGAGGGCGGCCTCAAGCAGATCACCGCCCAGGACATGGAGCAGGTGCTGACCGGCAAGGTGTGGAACGCCGGCCTCGGCGTCGAGGACGACGCCTTCGTGCTGTCGGGCCGCACCCGCCCCGAGGACCTCTCCACCGAGCTGCAGGTGCTGACCGCCTACGCGTCGGACGCCGGCTGGCGGCCCGAGGCCTTCAACCGCGTGAAGACCTATTACGGCACGGTCCACGACCAGCTGGAGCGCACCAGCGGCGGCGTGGTCACCCGCGACCTGTCGGCGCTGATGCACCCCGGCGACGAGCGTTTCGCCTTCCCCGACCGCAAGGAGATCGCCGACGGCTCGATCGACCAGCTGAAGTCGGCCGTGGGCGGTCCGCTGGCGACCGGCCAGATCGAGGTGGTCGTGGTTGGCGACACCACGGTCGAGAAAGCCATCGCCGCCGTGGGCGAGACCTTCGGCGCCCTGCCCGCCCGCACCGGCGTCCCGGCGCCGGCCGACGCCGCCCAGATCGCCTTCCCGGCCCCGTCCAAGGTTCCGGTGGTGCGCACCCACAAGGGCCGCGCCGACCAGGGCCTGCTGTTCATGGCCTGGAAGACCGACGACCTGTTCAGCGACCTGCAGCGCTCGCGCAACACCCAGGTCCTGGCCTCGGTGATGCAGCTGCGGCTGACCGACGAGCTGCGCGAGAAGCAGGGCGCGACCTATTCGCCCTCGGTCTCGGCGACCCACAACGCCACCTTCCCCGGCTGGGGCTATATCGGCCTGTCGGTCGAGGTCCCGCCCGAGAAGATCGACCAGGTGATCGCCAGCGTCCGTCAGATCGCCGCCGACCTGCGCGACAAGCCGGTCACTGCCGACGAGCTGGAGCGGGCCAAGCTGCCGCGCATCGACCAGCTGGAGAAGGCGCGCGAGACCAACGAGTACTGGCTGGGCGCGCTGTCGGGCGCGCAGACCGACCCGCGCCTGCTGGACGCCACCCGCTCGGTGATCGCCGGCCTGCAGCGCGTCACCGCCGCCGACGTGCAGAAGGCGGCCCGCACCTTCCTGTCCGACGACAAGAGCTGGACCTTCGAGGTCAAGCCGGAGGGCAAGTAACTGCCTCCCGTCCCTTCTCCTCACGGCGAAGGGACGGGGCGACCGGATCTGACGCAGCTCCGCCGCACATTGATATGCGTGAGGCTGGAGGACTGGATGGATATCAAGCTGCCGCGCTGGCTGCTCAGGAAGCTCGTGAAGCGCAATCCCTGGCTGCTGTCGAACGAAGGAAACGTGCGCCGGGCCCTCGTGCTGGACTTCCTGCTCTTCGAACTTGAGATCGAGTCGGATCTGTCGCTCGACCCCAAGCTAAAGGCACAGCTCCAGGCGGAGCGCGACGTCGCCGCCGCCCGAGACTGAACCAGCCAGAAAAGAAGGCCTCCGTCCTTTCGGACGGAGGCCTTCTTTTCTGGACCTTCGCTTTAGGAAAGCGCGGCCCTGGGCGATCAGTAGACGACGCCGCCGACGCCGCCGTCGAGGCTGAGGCTCATGCTCGAGCTGGACTCGCGCACGGTCTCTTCGCGATAGGCGGTGTAGGTCTCGGTGGTCAGGATCGACAGGATCTTCACGCCGGCGCCGTAGCGGCGCAGCAGCGAGCGCTCGTTGCAGTCGCGGGCCGGGCGCTGCGGACGGCAGACCAGGGTCCCGCCGGCTTCGCCGCCCTGCCCCCCACGCGCGCCGGGCACGTGATAGAGGGCCTCGTTCTTGGCGCAGATATAGGTCTGGCCGCCGGTGCTGGCGTCGATCAGGCCGGAATATTCGCCCACGACGTACTGCATGCGGCTGCCGGCGATGCAGCGATAGAGCTCGCCGTCATAGAGGTCGTCGATCTCGCGGTCGGGGGTGACCTGCGAGGCCGGGTGCGGGATGTCCTTGTCGTCCAGGCAGACGGCGCGGACGACCACGCGCTTGAAGCGGGTGCGGGTGGCCTCGTAGGCCGTGCGGCGCGCGGCTTCGCCGCCGGTGACGTTGAGGCCCTGGATGTAGCCGGTGGGCTGGGGCCCCGAATAGTAGCCGCCGTGGGCGCCGCCGCCGTAATAGACGGTCGCGCCGGCCGAGGCGTTCGATCCGGCCCGCACCGAGGCGTTGGCGCTCGCATTGGCGTTCACGTTGACGTTCACGTTGACGTTGGTCTTGCCGCCGCCGCCCCAGTGGCCGCCACCGCCGCCGCAGCCGTTATCGCAGCCGCTCGGCGGCTTGGGCGGGCGCGGGGGCGCGGGCGGAGGCGCGCAGCAGGTCGGAGGCGTCGGCGTGCAGCCGCTGTTGCATTGGGCGTAGGCGACGCCGCCCACGAAGAGTCCGGCCACGGCCGCCCCGATGGCGATCCACAGCTTGGACACGGTCAGTTTCGGCGCCGTCATGGCGTCTCCCCTTCACACAGCGTGCGTCTTCCAGCCGGTTCTCCAGCAAGAAACAAGCCATCGGCCCGTCACGCCCCGACTCTGTGCCAAGACGATACGACGGGGCTCCTGGCCCGGTTCTCCTAGCAAGCCCCATGCGGTCGATCTGGACCGCGAAAGGACCCGCAAGGGGACGACGATGTTCCATCCAAGCACGGAACGGTTGATAGACTATTGGCGAAGCCGGGCCGGCGAGGGCCGGATGCCCGCGCGCGCCAGCGTCGATCCGGGCGATTTCCTCGACCTGCTGCCCCAGGTGTTCATTCTCGGACGCGGCGCCGGCCGCTATCCCTTCCGCCTGGCCGGCGGCTTCGTCACCGACCTGCACGCCCGCGACCTGCGCGGCGAGGACCAGCTGTCGATGTGGGCGCTGTCGCACCGGCTGGAGGTGAAGTCGGCGCTTGAGGTCGCGCGCCGCCGGGGCGAGCCGGTGGTGGTCACCGCCGACATCCGCGCCCACGGCGTGGCCTCGGTGGGCATGGAGGTGCTGCTGGCCCCGATGACCGGATCCAGCGGCGAAGCCGACCGTTTCCTGGGCCTCTACCAGCCGATCGCCATGATGCAGCGCCTGATGGGCCGGCCGGCCTACGAGCTGGGCGTGCGCCGGATCCAGGCCCTGGCCCCGACCAACGCCGAGGCGCCGCGCCTGCGGCTGGCCAGCCTGGACGGCCGCCTGATCGCCTGATCGCCTGAGGCGGCGACATACGAGTTTCCTCCCGTGCTCTGGCGGGAGGTTTTGCGTCGGCTTGCCGGAGACGACGCCGGAAGGACGGAGGGGTGCTCGGGAGAGCGCCGCCACGGCGGGAGCGCCCCTCCGTCCGACCCTTGCGCCCCTAGAGGCTCGGGTTCCGAGCCGTGACCACCCAGCCCGCGCCCGCGATCACCACCGCCTCGTCCACGGCCTTGGCCGCGAAGGCCTCGCGCACGAGCGGGATCGCCTGCTGGCGCACGGCGTCCGGCTGATCGGCCAGGGCCCGGGTCAGGGGGCCGACCTGGAAGGCCAGGTCCACCGCATCCTCGATCGCCGCTTGCCGGGTCTCGCCCTCGCCAAAGGTGATGGGATGATCGATGGCCGCAAAGGCGATGTCGACGAAGCCGGCCTCGCGCAGGATCCGCTCCACCCGGACCTTGTCTCCGAACGAGAACGGCCCCGGCGCCTCGAGCGGCGGCGGGGCGGGCGCCCCGATGATCGGCGCGATCGCCTTCATCGGCAGGCGCACCCAGTCGTTTTCGGCCGCCCCCCGCCAGCAGACGAAGGCCAGACGCCCGCCCGGCTTCAGCGCCCGCCGCATGTGGGCGAAGGCCCCCGCCGGCTCGTCGAAGAACATCACGCCAAAGCGCGAGAACAGAAGGTCGAACTGCTCGACCGGCAGCAGGGCGCGGCTGGCGTCGGCGACCTGGAACCGGGCGTTGACGACATCCGCCGCCAGCTCCCGCGCCCGGGCGACCAGCGGCTCGGAGACGTCGACGCCCAACACCGCGCCCGAAGGCCCGACCTGGGCGGCGATCTCCAGGCTGCCCGCCCCAGCCCCGCAGCCGATATCCAGCACCTGCTCGCCCGCGGCCGGCGCGGCGGCGGCGATCGCTTCGGCGCCATAGGCCCCCAGCATGCGATCCAGCCGCGCCTGGTTGGCCACCCAGCGCTCGCCGGTGCGGCCGTTCCAGTCGGCGATCTGGTTCACGTTGCGCTCGGTCATCGGCGGCCCCTTAGTTGAGAATTAATCTCAACAAGATGTAATCGCTGACGCCGCGTCTGTCGACTACCGCCCGGCCGCGTCCAGCGTCGCGATCACCTCGGGCGGCAGGGTCAGGCGCACCCCGGCCAGCAGTTCCTCCAGCTGGGCGACGCTGGTGGCGCTGGCGATCGGGGCGGTGATGGCCGGGTGGGCGACGATCCAGGCCAGGGCGACCTGGGCCTGGGTCGCGCCCGTGGCCTCGGCCGCCTCGTCGAGCGCGGCCAGGACCCGGAAGCCTTTCTCGTTCAGATAGTCGCGCGCGACGGTGCGGCCCCGCGCCTTGCCCTCCAGGTCGGCCTCGCTGCGGTACTTGCCGGTCAGGAAGCCGGCGGCCAGGCCGTAGAACGGGATGATCCCGACCCCCTCGCGCGCCGCAAGGTCGGCCAGCGGCCCCTCGACCTCGTCGCGGTCGTAGAGATTGAACTTGGGCTGGATGGACTCGTAGCGGACCAGGCCCTTGTCGGCC
This sequence comes from Caulobacter sp. 602-2, assembly GCF_011043625.1. GTDB lineage: Bacteria > Pseudomonadota > Alphaproteobacteria > Caulobacterales > Caulobacteraceae > Caulobacter. Next base: position 183,971 of record NZ_JAAKGT010000011.1, on the reverse strand, counting down.
GAGGTCTTCAGCGAGGCCTCCAGGCGGTCGACCGAAAAGTTCGAGGCGCCGATCGCCCGCACCTTGCCGGCCTTCACCAGCCGGTCGAAGGCCTCCAGCGTCTCGTCCTGCGGCGTGGCCGCATCGTCCTCGTGCGACTGGTAGAGATCGACATAGTCGGTGTTCAGCCGGCGCAGCGAGTCTTCCAGCGCCGCGACGATGTTGGCGGCGGACAGCCCGGGGCGCTTGGGCGACTTGGCCACCTTGGTCAGGATCTTGATGCGGTCGCGCCGACCGCCGGCCGCCAGCCAGCGGCCGATGACGGTCTCCGACTCGCCGCCCTCGTGCCCGGGAACCCAGACCGAATAGGCGTCGGCCGTGTCGATCGCGTCGAAACCGCCGTCGACGAAGACGTCGATCAGGCGGAACGAGGTCGCTTCGTCGGCCGTCCAGCCGAAGACGTTGCCGCCGAACACCAGCGGGGCGATCGAAAGGCCGGAGCGGCCGAGGGGGCGTTGGCTCATGAGCGGGTCCTTGTTCGCAAGACGGCCGGAAGTGTGGGCGGGTTTCCCCGCCCCCGCCCAATCAAACTTCGAAATAAGACCTATTGGGCGCGAACTGCGGATCTATCCGAAACGCGCCCTCAGGCCGCCACCGCGGAGGCTCCGTCGAACACCGGGACATCCTGCGGCGCCAGGGTCGCCTTGCCGCGCAGCAGGTCGGCGGCGCGCTCGGCGATCATGATCGTCGGGGCGTTGGTGTTGCCGCCGATCAGGGTGGGCATCACCGAGGCGTCGATCACCCGCAGGCCGTCGATCCCCTGCACGCGCAGCTGGTCGTCGACCACCGCCAGCGGATCGCCCGCCGCGCCCATGCGGCAGGTGCCGACCGGGTGGTAGATCGTCTCGGCCTTGGCGCGGATCCAGGTGTCGATCTCCTGATCGCTCCTCACCGCCGCCCCCGGCGCGTACTCGCTGTCGCGGTAGGGGTCCAGCGCGGCCTGGGCGGCCACGTCGCGGCCGATCCGCACGCCCTCGCGCATGGCCCGGCGGTCTTCCTCGGTCGCCAGATAGTTGGCCAGGATCTTCGGGTCGGCGAACGGATCCGAAGACTGCAGACCCACCGAGCCCCGGCTTTCCGGACGCAGCTGACAGACGTGCAGGGTGAAGCCGTCCTTCTCGACCACCACCTTGCCGTGGTCCTGCATGATCGCCAGCACGGCGTGGATCTGCAGGTCGGGCCGGTCGAGATCGGGACGCGAGCGCAGGAAGGCGCCCGATTCCAGGAAGTTCTGCCGCCCGATCCCCTTGCCCATCAGCAGGTAGGACAGGCCGACGCCCAGCTTGTTCAGGCCCTTGTTGGCCGAGTAGGCCGTCTTCAGCCCCTTGGTCGTCCACGACAGGCAGACGTCCAGATGGTCCTGCAGGTTCTGGCCGACGCCGCGGGCCTCGTGGACGGGCGCCACGCCGGCCGCCTTCAGGGCGTCGGGATCGCCGATCCCCGAAAGTTGCAGGATTTGCGGAGATTGCACCGCGCCGGCGCTCAGCAGCACCTCGGCGTCGGCGTAGGCGATCGCCGTCTGGCCGCCCTTGCCTGCGACATATTCGACGCCCACGGCCTTGCCGTTCTCGACCACGATGCGGGTGGTGCGCGCCTCGGTCAGGCAGGTCAGGTTGGGTCGCGACAGGGCCTGGGCCAGATAGGCGGCGGCCGCGCTCCAGCGCTTGCCGTCGCGAATGGTCAGGTCGTACGGGCCGAAGCCCTCCTGCTGGAAGCCGTTGAAATCCTTGGTCACCGGGTGGCCCGCCTGGCGGCCCGCCTCGATCAGCGCCTTGTAGAACGGGCTGTCGGACTCGCCGGCCGACACGTGCAGCGGCCCGCTGTCGCCGTGATAGGCGCAGCCCCCGCCATGGAAGGTTTCCGAGCGTTTGAAGTAGGGCAGCACCTCGGCGTAGGACCAGCCGGACAGACCCATCTGCCGCCACTGGTCGTAGTCGCGCGCATGGCCGCGGATGTAGATCATGCCGTTGATCGCCGAGGATCCGCCCAGGCCCCGCCCGCGCGGCCACCACAGCTTGCGGCCGTCGAGATGCGGCTCGGCCTCGGTCCAGAAGCCCCAGTTGCACTCGCCCTTGGCCTTGATCAGCTCGCCCACGCCGGCGGGCATGCGCACAAGCACCGAGCCGTTCTTGCCGCCGGCCTCCAGCAGCAGCACCTTCACGGCCGGATCCTCGGTCAGCCGCGCGGCCAGCACGCAACCCGCCGAACCGGCGCCGATGATGACGTAGTCGTAGCGCGTGCCCGACATGGCGTCCCTCCCACAATGTTATCGTTGTTTAGACAGCACAGTGACCCGGTCCCGGGACGGCGGCAAGAGGGCATGAAACGCCGCGAAGAACGCCGTTACGGATTTTGCGCGAACTCAACCTTAATCCGATCGGAAGGGGCGGCCGACATCATGACGGTCATCAGATCGGCCGGCGGCTTCGTGGAGAGCGCCCTACCGGCCCGTCCGACTTCCACGCCGGCGACAGTCCCGCCGCCGCCGTGAGAAGGCCCCGCGCATCCAGCCCCTTTGCGCGGGTCTGACAGGAGCGCCGCCCATCCCCCCCCCTCCGGGCGGCGCTCCTGCGCTTTTCGCTCAGATCGCCTTGAGGCCGGCGCGATAGCGCTTCCAGTTCTCGACATAGTGCAGGGCCGAGGCCTGCAGGATCATCGCCTGGTGCTCGCTGACCTCGCGGATGATCTTGCCCGGCGCGCCGACCACCATCGAGTTGTCGGGGATCTCCTTGCCCTCGGTGATCAGGGCGCCGGCGCCGATCAGGCAGTTCTTCCCGATCTTGGCCCCGTTGAGGATGATCGAGCCGATGCCGATCAGCGAGCCGTCGCCGATCGTGCAGCCGTGCAGCATCACCATGTGACCGACCGTGACGTTCGCGCCGATGGTCAGCGGGATCCCGGCGTCGGTGTGCAGCACCGAGCCGTCCTGGATGTTGCTGCCCCGGCCGATGGTGATCGGATCATTGTCGCCGCGCACCACCGCGCCCCACCAGACGCTGGCGTTCTGTTCGAGCACGACATTGCCCATCACGCTGGCGGTCGGCGCGATCCAGTATTCGTCTTCCGACGGAAGGTTCGGCGCGATATCGCCCAACGAATAGACAGTCATCCGTACACCCCGTGTTCTTCCAAGGCTGCGACCTTTAATCGCTCATAAACCATAAAAGCCCCTATTGTAGATCCGGTGATTCGGGGTGGAACATCCTTCCATCGGGGGACTTTCCTACCGTATCCGCCGCGGTCCATACCGTCCGCGGCCTCCTGACGACGGAGAAACAGGTCTTGCGTTCGGCGTTCCGGCGTACAGCACCGCCTTCCTGGGGCTCCACCGAGCCGCCTGGCCGCGCCTGCGGCTCCGTCTTCTGCTCCTCTCATCGACCCAAGGACGACGCCTTACGGCCTCGTCCTTTTTTCATGCCTGAATGGAGGCTTTGATGACCAAGCGAGCCCTGAAGCGGATGGTGCGCGAAGGCGCTGACGGCCGCTACGACGACGACGCCAAGGTGCGTCGCCTGCCGGTGGAGCATCGCGGCGGCTGGTCGCCGCTGGGTGAAGCGGACAACGCGCCCCGGGATCAGAGCTACATCAAGACGATAAAACCGAAATCGCCAGGCCAGGCGCAGCTGCTGGAAGCGATGGACAGCAAGAACCTGGTCATGGCGCTGGGTCCGGCCGGCACCGGCAAGACCTACCTGGCCATCGCCAAGGCCGTCGAGGCGCTGGAGGCCGGCCGGGTCAACCGCATCGTCCTGTCGCGCCCCGCCGTCGAGGCCGGGGAGTCGATCGGCTACCTGCCGGGCGACATGGAAGACAAGCTGGCTCCCTACCTGCGGCCGCTCTACGACGCCCTGACCGACCGCCTGTCGGTCAAGCGCATGCGGGCCCTGATGGCCGAAGGGGCGATCGAGATCGCGCCGGTCGGCTTCATGCGCGGCCGCACGCTGAACAACGCCTTCGTGGTGATCGACGAGGCCCAGAACTGCACCTACATGCAGCTGAAGATGCTGCTGACGCGCCTGGGCTGGCATTCGACCATGGTGGTCACGGGCGACCCGAACCAGTCGGACCTGCTGCCGGGGATCTCGGGCCTGGGCGACGTGGCCGATCGCTTCGAGCAGATGTCGAACATCGCCGTGGTCCGTCTGGCCGACCAGGACATCGTCCGCCATCCGCTGGTGGCCGAGATGCTGGGCGTTCTGTGACCCTCATTCTGTAATTTCATAACAGTTCATGCCCTTCCGGGCTTGAGTATGGGGCGGTCGGACGGCAAGGTCCGGCCGCCTTAACTGTTTGCGGAACCCGCATGTCCGATATCACCGCCGCCCCGCGCTCGGAGTTCACGCTCCGCGGCGTGATCCTGGGCATACTCATCACCGTCGTCTTCACGGCCGCCCAGGTCTATCTGGGGCTGAAGGTCGGCCTGACCTTCGCCACCTCGATCCCGGCCGCGGTGATCTCGATGGCGCTGCTGCGCTTCTTCCAGACCTCGACGATCCAGGAAAACAACATCGTCCAGACGATCGCCTCGGCCGCGGGCACGCTGTCGTCGGTGATCTTCGTGCTGCCGGGCCTGCTGATGATCGGCTGGTGGTCGAACATCCCGTTCCTGGCCACCTTCGGCATCTGCGCCGTCGGCGGCATCCTGGGCGTGATGTACACCATCCCCCTTCGCCGGGCCCTGGTGACCAACTCGCCCCTGCCCTACCCCGAAGGCGTCGCCGCCGCCGAGGTGCTGAAGGTCGGCTCGGGCTCGCGCGAAGGCGCGGCCGAGGGCAAGGCGGGCCTGTGGGCCGTGATCGCCGGCACCCTCAGCTCGGCGGCCTTCGCCGCCCTGGGCGCGGCCAAGATCTTCGCCGCCGAGGTCGCCGCCTTCGTCAAGGTGGGCAAGGGCGCGACCGGCATCGGCGCGTCCAGCTCGCTGGCCCTGATGGGCGCGGGCCACCTGATGGGCATCACCGTCGGCATCGCCATGTTCACCGGCCTGTTCATCGCCTGGGCGGTGCTGGTGCCGATCCTGACCGGCGTGTTCCCCGCCGAAGCCGGCGCCAGCGTCGCCGACCACGCCCTGACCGTCTGGGCCACCAAGGTGCGCTTCCTGGGCGCCGGCGTCATCGGCGCGGCCGCTATCTGGACCCTGGGCAAGCTGGTCGTCCCGATCTGGCGCGGCCTGGTCTCGGCCTTCGAGGCGGGCAAGGCCCGTCGCTCGGGCGGCGGCGACCTGCCGCGCGTCGAGCAGGACATCCCGCTGTTCGTCGTCGGCCTGGTGTCGGTGGCCCTGCTGGCTCCGGCCGGCTGGCTGCTGGCGGCCTTCGCCCTGGGCGGTCCGGCCGGCGCCCTGGCCCTGCCGCTGACCATCGCCGCCGTCGCCTACCTGGTGTTCGCCGGCCTTCTGGCCGCCGCCGTCTGCGGCTACATGGCCGGCCTGATCGGCTCGTCCAACAGCCCCGTCTCGGGCATCGCCATCTTGACGGTGCTGGGCGCCTCGCTGCTGGTCGGGGCCATCGGCCGCGGCCTGATCGGTCCGGACGCCGCCAAGGCCCTGGTCGCCTTCGCCCTCTATGTCACCGCCACCGTGCTGGCCGTGGCCGTCGTGGCCAACGACAACCTGCAGGACCTGAAGACCGGCCAGCTGGTCGACGCCACCCCGTGGAAGCAGCAGTCGGCCCTGGTGATCGGCGTGCTGTCGGGCGCCGTGGTGATCCCCTTCGTGCTGGACCTGCTGGCCAAGTCCAACGGCTTCGTCGGTGCGCCGAACCTCAATGTCGTGCCCGGCGCCGAACCGCTGGCCGCGCCGCAGGCGACGCTGATCTCGACCCTGGCCAAGGGCGTCATCGGCCATAACCTGCAGTGGGACCTCCTGGGCGTCGGCGCCCTGATCGGCCTGGCGCTGGTGGTGGTCGACATCGTGCTGCGCCGCGCCAGCAAGGACCGCTTCAGCCTGCCGCCGCTGGGCGTGGGCCTGGCCATCTACCTGCCCAGCGCCGTGACCGCCCCGGTGGTCGTCGGCGCCCTGGCCGGCTGGATCTTCGAGCGCGTGGTCTCCAAGGACCGCAAGGCCGAGGTCGCCAAGCGCCTGGGCGTGCTGATCGCCTCGGGCTTCATCGTCGGTGAGAGCCTGTTCAACGTGGCCCTGGCCCTGCTGATCGTCTCGACCAACAAGGGCGCGCCGCTGGCCATCGCCAACCCGCCGCCCGAGCACCTGGGCATGATCATCGCCATCATCGTCGCGGCGGTCGTGGTCGCCGGCCTCTACGGCTGGTGCCGGATCCAGGCGCGGAAGATGGAAGAGGCCTGATCGGTCTCTCCCTATCGAAACCGAAAGGCCCGGAGGCGTACGCTTCCGGGCCTTTTCCTTATCCAGGCGCCAGCACCGTGAACCACACGTCGGCCCGCCGCTCGAAGCCCAGGGCCTGGTACAGCGCGTTGGCCCCGGCGTTGTCGGCGTAGCTGTGCAGGAACGGCGTCTCGCCCCGCGCCAGGATCGCGCCCGCCACGTGGGCCATCAGGCCGGCGGCGTAGCCCTTGCCGCGAAAATCGGGCCGGGTGCAGACGCCGCTGACCTCGGTGAAGCCGTCCGGCCGCATCCGCTCGCCGGCCATGGCCGCCAGTTCGCCGTCGACCTTCACACCGACGAAGTCGCCCAGTTCATGGGTGCGCGAGAAGAACGGGCCGGGCTTGGTCAGCGTGGCCAGGGCCAGCATCTCGGCCGCGTCGGCGTCGCCCAGCGAAATGATCTCGAAGTCGAGCGGCTTCAGCGGCGTGATCGCCCGCGCCGTCATCTGCCAGCACAGGGCGCTGGAGGCTGCGTCGGCGCCGGGAACCGGCGGCGGCGGGGCAAGCTCGACGAGGCCCGAGGGTCCATGCTGGCGCACCAGGTCGCCCAGGGCCGCTAGGCTCTCTTGAGACACCTCGGCCAGCGCCGCGAACAGGCCGAAGTCCGGATCCATCCGCAGCGCCCCGCCGCGCGGGATCGCCAGATGCGCCTGCCGGCCGGTCAGGCTGGACCAGACGGGACGATCGAGAGGATGGGCGGACATGGCGGCTCCCTGCAACGCGACGCAAGCTTCACAGAGGTTTCGCCGCCGACGACAGCGATCTAGGATTGCATCGTCCCCACCGCCACCCGAAAGGCGCCGATGAAGTCCGCAGCCGCGATCGCGAGCCTCGCCCTGGCCCTGATGATCGCCGGTCCTGGCGCCGCTGCGCCGTCGCCGCCCGTTCCCACCCCGCCGGAACTGGAAAAGCCGATCGACGGCTACGACCTGCGCACGCCTTACCAGCTGTGGTGGTACTGGATCGAGCGCAGCAAGGGTCCGATCATCGAGGCGGTGATCGACACGCCCGCCACGCCTCCGCCGGGCGAAAGGGCGTTCGGACAGCGGCAGCTTTATTTCAAGGGCTTTGGGGAGATGGGCCTGTTCGCCGGCGGCGACGCCCAGCTCTTCTGCAGGCCTGCCCAGCCCTACGGCTTCGACAAGGACAGCTGCCACATCGTGCTGCGCAAGGTCAGCATCCCGGTCGAGGTCGGCGGCCACAGCAAGCCGACCTCGCTGTCACGCTGGATGCGAGAGAACTTCGACGGCCCCGCCCTGGCCCGGCATCTGAAGGCCGAAGGCGTCTCGCCGCAGACCGACTGGTGGTTCGCCGACCGCGCCAGGATCTTCGCCGCCTCGGCCTCGCCGGCCGCCGCCCTGAAAGCCGAACTCCGGGTCGAGCGTGTCGATTCCCGCGACTGCCCCGCCATGGCCAAGGCCTTCGCGGCGCTCGACGCGGCGAGCCTTGATCTGCGGCTGGACCTGTTCGGCGTCGGCAAGGACGCTGTTCCCAGAGCGCCCATGCCGCACTCCAGCCAATGGGTCTACACCCTGGGCCTGATGCGCGAGGACGGAGCCGTGACCCTGGAGACCACGAGCAAGACGGTCGAGGCCCACGTCGTTCCGATACTCAAGGCCGCCGACGCCTGCCTTGCCCAGGCGCCCAAGCCTCAGCAATAGGCCGCGATCAGGGCCTTCACCGCGCCCACCACCGCCAGGGCCGGCTTGTCGTCGTCGTCGAACATCTGGCTGGAGGTGAAGACGCCCTCGATCAGCAGCATCATCGCATCGCCCAGGGCCTTGGGGTCGGACGCGCCCATATGGGCGGCCTTTTCACGCAGGCGGTCGCGCAGGTCCTGCTTGTGCGCCTGCGACACGGCGCGGCCGGCATGAGCGCGGTCGGGATACTCGACCACCGCGTTGCTGAGCGCGCAGCCGCGATAATCGGCCCCGCCCGAACGCGCGGCCAGGCCTTCGAAATAGGCGATCATCTGCGCCTTCGGGTCGTCGGGAAACGCATCCTCGGCCGACTTGAAGCGGTCCCAGAAGCCGTCCTCCACCTCGCGCAGCACCGCGGCGACCAGGTCGTCCTTGGACTTGAAGCTGCGATAGAGGCTGGGCTTGGTCACGCCGGCCCTGCTGACGATCTCGTCCACCCCGACGGCGCGGATGCCCTCGCGATAGAACAGGTCGCGGGCCGTCTCGAAGATCTTCTCGGCCGCCCGCGCGCCGGGCGCGTACGGCTGCAGGTGGAGGGGCGTGTCGGCGTCGTTTTTCGTCATAGCTCAGAAGGCCTCTTGACGATGTTACTAACCGGTACGTACAACGCCATCAAGACCCGTACCGATCGGTTACATTTTCCACGAGGAAGCCCGCATGGCGACGATCCGACGCCCCTTCGGCCGCAACTACGCCTTCGTGGTGGCGGGCGTGACCTTCCTGGCCCTGCTGGCCGCCGCCGGCCTGCGGGCAGCGCCTGGCGTGCTGATCCTGCCGCTGGAAAAGAGCTTCGGCTGGGATCGCGGCTCGATCTCGCTGGCCGCGGCCATCGGCATCTTCCTCTACGGCCTGACCGGCCCCTTCGCCGCGGCGCTGATGCAGTCGTTCGGCGTGCGCAAGACCGTCAGCCTGGCCCTGGTGCTGATGGCGATCTCCACTGGCCTGTCGGCCTTCATGACGCAGAGCTGGCACTATGTGGCCACCTGGGGCGTGCTGGCGGGCTTTGGCAGCGGCGCGGTGGCCATGGTGCTGGGCGCGACCATCGTCAATCGCTGGTTCGTCGAGCGGCGCGGCCTGATGCTGGGCCTGCTGACCGCCGCCACGGCGACCGGCTCGCTGATCTTCCTGCCGGCCATGGCCTTCATCGCCGAGCATGGCGGCTGGCGCCCCGTGGTGCTGACCGTGGCCGCCGTCGCCGCCCTCATGGCCCCCATCGCCTGGCTGCTGATCCCCGAGCGCCCCTCCGACATCGGCCACAAGCCGTTCGGCGCGGGCGAGGACTGGGTGGAGCCGCCGCGCGGCTCGGCTTCCAACGCCCTGGCCGGCGCCTTCGGGGCCCTTGCCCGCGCATCCAAGACCCGCACCTTCTGGCTGCTGTTCCTGGGCTTCTTCATCTGCGGCCTGACCACCAACGGCCTGATCGGCGTGCACATGATCGCCTTCTGCGGCGACCGCGGCATGCCCGAGGTGCGCGCCGCCGGCCTGCTGGCGCTGATGGGCCTGTTCGACCTCTTCGGCACCACCGCTTCGGGCTGGCTGACCGACCGCTACGACCCGCGCAAGCTCTTGTTCGTCTACTACGCCCTGCGCGGCCTCTCGCTGATCTACCTGCCCTATTCGGACTTCTCGATCGTCAGCCTGTCGGTGTTCGCGGTGTTCTACGGCCTGGACTGGATCGCCACCGTGCCGCCGACCGCGCGCCTGGCCACCCAGGCCTTCGGCGACCGAGACGGCCCGATCGTCTTCGGCTGGATCGCCGCCGGCCACCAGCTGGGCGCGGCGACGGCGGCCGTGGGCGCGGGCATGATCCGCGCCGCACAGGGCCAGTACGTCCAGGCCTTCGTGCTGGCGGGCGTGGCCGGCCTGATCGCGGCGGGCGCCTCGCTGCTGATCCGCCGCGAGGTCAAGGCGATGGCGGTCTAGGGTCCGCCACTCCTACCTCCCGTCATTCCCGCCCTTTTGGCGAGAATGACGGGATTGGAAGCTGAAAAAGAAAACGGCCGCCCCGGATGCACCGGAGCGGCCGCTTCCTGCCTGAACAGGCGAAAGGCTTAATCGAGGTCTTCGGCCAGGATGGCCATCTCGAACATGTACGAGCCGTCCTCGTCCTCGTCCTGGAAGACGACGCCGATGAATTCGCCCTTCACCTCGACTTCGGCCGAGTCCTTCTGCTTGGGACGGGCCTTCACGGCGATGTGCGGGTTGCCGAAGGTGCGCTTCAGGTGGGCTTCGAGCTTGGCGATGGCGGCGGCGTCCACGGGGGGCTCCTGATCTCGTTGTTGGTCTTTCGCCCCCGTGGGGCGGAATGGCGGGAAACTAGAGGTCCACGGCGCAAAGTGTAAGGCCTTTTGCGCGGGCGCCCGCTCAGGTCTGTTGAGAAAACCGCGGCGGCGAGGCGGCCCTGCCCTGCTCGACCAGCCAGTCGCGGAACCGCCGCGCCCCGCGCGAGGCTCCGGCCTTGGGGGTCAGCGCGCACAGCAGGGTGGGCTGCGGGACCATGCCCAGCGGCGCCACCAGCCGTCCGGCCGCAAGGTCGCGCTCGACAAAGGCGTGCGGGACCATGGCCACGCCCAGCCCCGCCGCCGCGGCCTCGATCATGTAGAAATAGTGGTCGAACTCGCGCACCAGCCCGGCCGGCGGCAAGGCGACGCCCGCCTCGTTCGCCCACTGGTCCCAGCCGTGCAGGAAGGTCTTGGTGTGCAGGCGCGGCAGGGTCAGCAGCCCCTGGACGCTGGAAGCCCTGGCCGCCAGGTCCGGCGCGACGACCGGGCCGACATGGGTGTCGAGAAAGGCCGTCGCCTCGCCGTCCGGTGAGTCTGGGCCGTCGGGATCGCGCATGCGGATGGCCAGGTCGATGCCGTCGGCGCGGAAGTCGAACGGCCCGTTGGACTCGGCCACCCGCACCGGCGTGTCGGGAAAGCGCTCGAGAAAGTCGGGCAGGCGCGGGATCAGCCACTTCATGGCGAAGGTCGGCAGGCACGACACCACCGTCGGGCGCGGCTCGTCCTCGGGCGGCCGCGGCACGGCCTCGTCGAGGATGTCGAAGGCCCGTGTCAGGCCCTGGGCCAGCCTCAGCCCGGCCTCGGTCATGGTCAGGCGGTTGCGCGGGCCTTCGGTCAGGGCCACGCCCAGGTGATCCTCCAGCTGCCGGATCTGGCGGCTGACCGCGCCATGGGTGACGCACAGCTCGTCAGCGGCCAGGGTCATGCGCCCGCGTCGGCCAAAGGCCTCGAAGGCGCGCAGGGCGTTCAGCGGCGGCAGCGGACGTCGGGCCATGTGATGAAACCTCACAGACCTCGACCGATAAGTCGTTAGCCGCGCCAGAGCAACCGCCGGATAAGCAAGGCATGGAAAAGCACGGCAGACGGTCGCCGATCGGCGCGGCGCAGTGGGCGGCGGTGGCGGCCCTGTGGGCGCTGGCGCTCTACGGCATGACAGCCAAGCCGGCGCCGCGCCTGGAGACGGCACAGCTGACGGCTTGCCGCTGACGCCGCCAAGTTGCGCTGAGAAAGCGGCGCGGAGATACTGCCAACATGGCCGCTTCCGACCACGACCTCGTCGAAGATCTTCACCGTGAGCGCCGCCTGGCGCACCACGTCTTCGCCGGCTCGCTGATGTCCAACGCCAAGTGGCGGGCGGCGCTGGACGCTCTGGCGGCGTCGGGGCTGGATATTCGTCAGGTCCGGCTCAAGTTCGCCGACCGGGACGAGCCCGTCTCGATGGGGCGGCCGTGGACGGCGGCGGCGGACGGGTTCCTCGACAGCGTCGAGTTCGGCCCCTTCCCCATCATCGGAATCGAATGGCTCGAAATCCCGGGCGTCGCCGTCATCCCTGGCGCGCCGGCGCGGCGTCACCTCCACGACCTGGACGCCGTACGCGCGGCCCTGGCCGCCACGGGAAAGCAATTGCCGATCGAGGAGGCTCCCGACGCCCTTCGGCTTGTCGGGCACGTCCGCTGAGGCCGCCGCCTCAGATCACGTAGTCGTACACCACGTCGGCCAGGGTGTGGTCCATGGTCCGGGCCGGCTCTTCGCAGGTGGGGCAGTTGACGATGCGGGCGGGCACGCCGGCGGCCGTGCAGTGCGGCGGGATCGGCTTGAGCACCACCGAGCCGGAGGCCACCTTGGCGTAGTCGCCGATCTGGATGTTGCCCAGCACCTTGGCGCCCGCGCCCAGCAGCACGCCCTTGCCGATCTTGGGGTGACGGTCGCCGCGCTCGGCGCCGGTGCCGCCGAGGGTCACGCCGTGCAGCATGGAGACGTCGTCGCCCACGACCGCCGTCTCGCCGATGACGATGCCGGTGCCGTGGTCGATGAACACCCCCGCGCCCACGCGCGAGGCCGGGTGGATGTCGACCTGGAAGACCTCGCTGGCGCGGCTCTGCAGGTAGAAGGCCAGGGTCTCGCGATTGTTCTCCCACAGCCAGTGCGACACGCGGTGGGTCTGCAGGGCCAGGAAGCCCTTGAAGAACAGGAACGGCTGGACATAGCCCTTGGTGGCCGGGTCGCGCTCGAACACCGCGCGCAGGTCGGCTTCGGCGGCGGCCACCAGGGCCGGGTCGCGCTCGAAGGCCTCGGCGGCGAATTCGCGGGCGGTCATGGCCCGCATCTCCTGGTCGCCCAGCTTGCGGGCCAGCTGGAAGGTCAGGGCGTCGGCCAGGTTGTCGTGGCTGAGGATCACGGCGTTGAGCAGCGAGGCCAGGGCCGGCTCGGCCTTGGCGGCGTGTTCGGCCTGGTTGCGCAGCGCGGCCCAGACGGGCGGCGCGGCCTTATCGGTCACGACTTCCAGAGGCTTAGCCACGGGGCTCTCCCTTCCCAGCGGAGACTAGAGCATATTTATTCAAAACGCTCCAGCCGAACAGGCGACGCGGACTTAGCGGCGCAGGACCAGCGCGGCCAGATCGGCCGGCAGCTCGCCCACGGACGCCATATGGTGCACCCGGAGCAGTAACGCCACCGTCAACGAGTCCGGCATCTTTCCCGTGACCGCCGCGTGGAGAGCCTCGCCGAACGGCACGCGCGCCACGGCCAGGTCCTCGGTGTCGTCGGGCTCGGCCCGGGTCGGCGAAAGATCGAGCGCCAGAAAGCCGTAGGCGATCTCGTCGCTGATCGAGTTGGAAAGCTCCATGGTCAGGATCGGACGCCAGTCGGCGGCGGCCAGACCGACCTCCTCGGCCAGCTCCCGCTTGGCCCCGTCCAGCGGATCCTCGCCCATGGGCGCGCCGCCCTCGGGGATCTCCCAGCTGTAGTTGCCGCGCGGAAAGCGGGCCTGGCCGACCAGGGTCACCGTGCCGTCGGCATGCAGCGGCACGACGCCGATCGCCTGGTTCTTGAAGCCGACCTTGCCATACAGGGCCGGACGGCCGGTCGGGGCCACCGCCTGGTACTCCGTCACCTCGATCCAGGGATTGTCGTAGACGACCTTGGCGCTGGTGACGCCCCAGGCCTCGCCGTGTGGTTTCAGCCAGGCGAATTTCTCGGACATGCGAACGGCTCGCGACTTGTGCCGGCCGTGGCTCGGCCATAGGTGACGTGCCTGTAGCGCGCTTTCAGGAGATCGTCTTGGCCGGTTCCATTCCCCCCGCCCCCGAATTCGGCGAACCGATCGCGATCGAGGCGGCGCCCGAGGTTCTCGCCTTCCTGGCGCGCCGCCGCTCGGCCTCGGCGATGGCCCTGGTCGCGCCGGGCCCCAGCGAGGACGAACTTTCCGACCTGCTGCGCCTGGCCGCGCGCGTGCCCGACCACGGCAAGCTCTTTCCCTGGCGGTTCGTGATCCTGCGCGGCGATGCCAAGGCCGCCTTCGCGGCCAGGATCGCGCCGCTGGCCGCCGACCAGGCCAACCCGACCAAGGCCACGGCCGCCATGCGCAAGCTGACGACCCCGCCGCTGGCGATCGCGGTGATCTCGCGCCCCGTGCCGCACGAGGTGCCCGAATGGGAGCAGGTGCTCAGCGCCGGCGCGGTCTGCACCCAGTTGCTGCTGGCCGCCTCGGCCATGGGCTACGGCGCCAACTGGATCACCGACTGGTACAGCTTCGACCAGCGGGCGCTAGACATCCTCGGCGTCGGCGCCGACGAGAAGGTCGCCGGCTTCCTCTACATCGGCACGTCGGCCGAACAGCCGCAGGAACGCGTGCGGCCGGATATCGCGGCGATCACCAGCGAGTGGAGCGCGTAACAAGACCCTCCCCCTGAAGGGGGAGGTGTCGGCGCAGCCGACGGAGGGGGAGGAATCCTCTGCCCTCGATGCAACGCCGGGCGGCCGAAGGGACTTCCCCCTCCGGCCCTCCGGGCCACCTCCCCCTTCGGGGGGAGGGTCGGGCGCTCACCCCCGGCCGCGATACGGGGCCACGCCCTGATCGGGCACCCACAGGCCTTCCGGCGCCGGGCCGGTCTGCCAGAACACGTCGATGGGGATGCCGCCGCGCGGGTACCAGTAGCCGCCGATGCGCAGCCAGCGGGGCTTGGCGACCTCGACGATCTTCCGGGCCACCTTGACCGTGCAGTCCTCGTGGAACGAGCCGTGGTTGCGGAAGCTGGTGAGGTAGAGCTTCAGCGACTTGCTCTCGATCAGCCAGTCGCCCGGCGCGTAGTCGATCACGAGGTGGGCGAAGTCGGGCTGGCCCGTCACCGGGCACAGCGAGGTGAATTCGGGCGCCACGAAGCGCGCCAGGTACAGCACGTCGCTCTGCGGGTTCGGCACGGCCTCGAGGACGGCGGCTTCCGGGTTTTCGGGAGCGGCGACGGTCTGGCCCAGCTGGGTCACGGAAAGTTCGGTCATGGCGGCGATTTAGGCCTCCGCCCGCGGCGAGACAAGCGCCGGCGCCCCCGCTACGGTGTCGCAAACAATCGTTTGGGAGAGACGCCATGACGGACTTCGACGGCTTCACGGTGGTGGTGACGGGCGCCTCGACGGGCCTGGGCCGGGCGATCGCGGTCGAGACGGCCCGCCGGGGCGCGGGCCTGGTGGTCGTCAACTTCGCCCGCAGCGCGCAGGAAGCCGAAGAGACCGCCCGCCAGGTCGAGGCCCTGGGCGCCAGGGCCGTGCTGGCCCAGGGCGACGTCGCCGACGACGCCGACTGCCGCCGGATCGTCGAGGCCGCAGCGCCGTCGGGCCGCATCGACGCCCTGTTCAACAACGCCGGCATGACCAAGTTCGCCCCGCAGCACGGCGACCTCGATGCGGTGAGCGCCGAGGACTTCCTCAAGCTCTATTCGGTCAATGTGGTCGGCGCCTTCCAGATGGTCCGCGCCGCCCGCAGCCTGCTGGAGGCCGCGCCCCGTCCGGGCGCCGTGGTCAACACCAGCTCGATCGCCGGGGTGATGGGCAACGGCTCGTCGGTCCCCTACGCCGCCTCGAAGGGCGCGATGACCACCATGACCCTGTCGCTGGCCCGCGCCCTGGCCCCGAAGATCCGGGTCAACGCCATCTGTCCCGGCTTCATCGACACCCCTTGGTTCGGCAAGGCCATGGACGAGGACCGGGTGGCGCGCCTGCGGGCCGGGGCGGCGGCGGCCACGCCGCTGCAGGTCGCCTCCACCGCCGAGGACGTCGCCGGCGCCGCCGTGTTCCTGGCCTCGCCCGCCGCCCGTCACGTCACCGGCGAGACCCTGCTGGTCGACGCCGGCCTGCATCTGGGCGCGGCGGGCCTGTCGATGCGCTGAAGTCGCACGCAAACGCGGATCGACAACTTGCGAACAACTGTGGCCGACCTGCCGCTTTCGCGGCAAATACGCCACAGTTGCTCACGTTTTGAGCGATCCATGTTCTTATTGCTGGCGCTGTGCCCCCGCTGATTGCAACTAAAGCATGGCCCGCGGTTAATCCCGGCTTGTGAATGAACGCGCTTGCAGGCGCCGCACAAGTTGGGACCACACTCCCGGCGGGCTACACAAAAAAGGGGATAACACGGATGAAGATCTTCAAGCTCGCGCTGGCCGCCGCCACCGCCTCGGTCGCTCTCGGCGGCGCCGCCATGGCTGAGGAAATCAGCCTCTCGTACAACGTCGGCATCGCCAGCGACTACGTGTTCCGCGGCGTCAGCCAGACCCAGGAAGATCCGCAGGTGTTCGGCGGCGTCGACCTCGGCTACGGCGTCGGCTACGCCGGCGTGTGGGCTTCGAACGTCGACTTCGGCACCGACGACCCGACCGTGGAAGTCGACTTCTACGCCGGCATCAAGCCGACCGTCGGCGACGTGTCGATGGACTTCGGCGTGCTCTACTACGGCTACTCGAAGGACAAGGGCCTGAACCCGGGCAAGTACAGCTACACCGAACTGAAGGCCGCCGTGTCGAAGCCGATCGCCAAGGCCACCATCGGCGGCGCCGTGTACTTCTCGCCGGAATGGCCGGGCGATCTGGGCACCGCCACCTACGTGGAAGTGAACGGCTCGTACCCGCTGACCGACAAGTTCTCGCTGAGCGGGGCCCTGGGCAAGCAGGCGATCGAAGACTCGGCCAACTACACCACCTGGAACCTGGGCGTCGCCTACGCCCTGAACGACAAGCTGTCGCTCGACCTGCGCTACTGGGACACCGACGTCCACGAGTGGGGCAACATCTACGACTCGCGCGTCGCGGTGTCGCTGAAGGCCTCGTTCTAAGCCACGGCTTTCGGAACGACGAACGAGCCGCCCGGGTCACCCCGGGCGGCTTTTTCGTGCGCTCAGCCGACGCCCCAGGCGGCCGAGACCTCGCTCGCCCCCAGCACCAGGGCGAAGGACAGGCCCAGGCTCTTCAGCGCGCCCTCGTGCAGGTCGGCCTCGTAGGCCGCGCAGGCGTCGTTGACCACGAACACGTGGTAGTCGCGGTGGAAGGCGTCGCGCACCGTGCTGTCGACGCAGCACTCGGTGGTCAGGCCGCACACGACCAGCGTGTCGACGCCCCGCGCCCGCAGCCGCGCGTCGAGGTCGGTGCCGACGAAACCGCTGTAGCGCGGCTTCCACACCACCAGTTCGCCCGGCTCTGGCGTGGGGCCGTAGAACTGCGCCCCGGGCGCGCCCTTGCGACAGATCACCCGTTCGATCTCCGGGTCGCCGCCGCGCCGGCGCATGCGCTCCAGCATCACCGGCGAGTCGCTGCCCGGCGTCGTCTCCAGGCCGACGAACACCACCGGCGCCCCGGCCTCCCGCGCCGCATCGGCCAGCCAGGTCGCCGTCTCCACGGCCTTGGCCGTCGACGCCAGGTCGACCCCGAAGCGGCCGATGACGCCGTCGGGCGCGGCGAAGTCCACCTGCATGTCGACGATCACCAGCGCCGTTCGCGACGGCGCGATCCAGGCGGCCATGCCGCGCTGTTCGTCGGTCGGCACGGCGTTCACGGATAGGCCTCGCGCAGGCCCGGCAGGATCTCGGCCCCGAACATCGCCAGGCCCGCCTCGTAGTCGGGGAAGATCAGCATCAGCCCGTCCAGTTCGCAGGTTTCCACCAGGTCGCCGATCCGCGCGCCGCAGGTCGCCGGCGCGCCGATCACGGTGCGGGTCATGAACGCCCCCTGCCGCGCGGCCGTTTCGGCCAGGCGCTCGGGCGGCACGCCCCAGTTGGACAACATGGTGGTGACCGCGCCCATGTCCACCCCGTCGCGATAGCGATCCGCCAGAGCCTGGGCCTGGGCGTCGGTGTCCGCGTGCACGACCGTGCACATGGCGTAGGTCCGGATGGTCTTGCCCAGGTCGGCGGCCCGCGTCCTCGCGCGGCGGCTGGCGTCGCGCAGGGCCGCCTCGTCCTCGCCGCCGATGAAGCAGGCGTCGGCCTCGGCGACGGCGAAGGAAAAGCCCCGCTCCGAAACGCCCGCGCAGATCAGGTCCGGACGCGGCTTGCTGAGCGGCTTGGGCTTGGACTGGCAGTCGGTCAGGGTGAAGAAGCGGCCTTCGTGGCTGACGCTGTCCTCGACCCACAGGCGCTTGACCAGGCGGGTCCACTCCTCGGCCAGGGCGTAGCGGTCGTCGTGGCTCAGGGCGTCGTCCCAGGCGCTCATCTGGGCGAACTCGTCGCGATAGGCGCCGGCCACGATGTTGAGCCCGGCGCGGCCGCCGCTGATGTGGTCGAGGGTGGCGATCATCTTGGCCGCCACAGCCGGGTTCTGCAGAAGCGGGTGCAGGGTGGCCCAGATCTTCACGCGGCTGGTGGCCTCGGCCAGGGCGGCCATCAGGGTCACCGACTCCAGCGCCGCGCCCCAGTGGTCGGTGTCGCCGCCGAAGCCGCGGAACTTGGCCATCGACATCACGAAGTCCATGCCGATCTGGTCGGCCAGCACGGCGGCGGCGCGGTTCTGCGGATAGAGGCCGTCCAGCGGCGGCGTCGTGCTGGAGACGATCCAGCCGCCGTTGGCCACGGGCAGGAAGACGCCGAACTCCTTGCGCCCGACTTCTCGCCCCATCGTCGCCTCCACGCCTGCTCGCTCAACTTCGAGTCAGGCGCGACCATAGACCAAAAGCATGACCGCGCGAGGCCGGGCTCAGGCGTCGGCGGCGACCCCGGTTTCGGCTTGGGCCGCCACGGCGGCGGCGCGCGGCTTGGGCGGCCGCATCATCAGGACGGCCAGGAACACCACCGCCGTCAGGGCCGCGAACAACTGGAAGGTCGGGGTGAAGCTGCCCAGGCGGTCGCGCATGAAGCCGCCGACGAACGGGCCGGCCGCCGACACCGCGCCCACCAGACAGACCAGCGAGAACAGCTCGACGTTGTTGCGGCGGCCGAAATAGTTGAGCAGCAGCAGGCTGACCGCCAGCACCGTCAGGCCAAACCCCAGGCCCACGCCCACCGCGTACAGCGCCTGCAGCGGCAGGGTCGTGGCGTGGGCCAGGGCCAGCAGGCCCGCGACCAGCAGCCCCTGGGCCAGCACCAGCAGCCAGCGCGGATCGATGCGGTCGCCCACCGCCCCGCCGGCCATCCGCGCGACGACCTGCATCAGGCCCTCGGCGCTGAGCGCGCCGGCCGCGACGACGCCCGCCACGCCCAGCTGCGTCAGGTGCGCCTGGGTCAGGCTGGCGGCGGTGACCCCGGCCAGCAGGTGGCTGAAATAGGCCGCCACCAGGATGGCGAACTGCGGGGTGCGCACGGCGTCGCGGACGCTCCAGTCGTGGTCGGTGCGATAGACGCGCGGGTGGGCCGGGGCTGCCTTGGCCTCGGCGGCGGTCAGACGGTCCATGGCCCGGCCGGCCTCTTCCAGCCACTTCGGACCGCCGACCACGGCGGCGCACAGAAGGCCCAGGAAGCCGATGACCACCGCCTGCAGCGCCCAGTACATCCGCCACTGGCCGTCGAAGACGTCCTGGCTGGCCAGCACCAGCAGAGGTCCGGCGACGCCGCCCAGGGCGCCGCAGGTGAAGTAGATTCCGAACGGCAGCGCCCGCTGGCGGAAGATCGCCGACAGCACGTGGGTGCCCGGGATCAGGGCCGCGGCCTGGAAGCCGACGCCCAGCAGGGCCGTGGCCAGGAAATAGGCCGGCAGGCCCTGCACCTTGGCCAGCAAGGCCAGGCCCGCGGCCATCACCGCCGCGCCCGCCACCAGCGTGGCGCGCACGCCCCAGCGGCGGATCAGCATCGTCGGCAGCCAGGACGAGGCGCCGGTGGCCACGCCCATGACGGTGAAGCCGAGGAAGGCGTTCTGCCAGCTCCAGCCCAGTTCCGGGACCATGGCCGGGATCATCACGCCCAGCGACGAATAGGTCGCCGCCGTGATCAGGAACAGCAGCAGGGAAAAGGCGCCCAGCAGCAGCCAGGGGCGGTGCTGGATCTGGTGGTTGGTCATCAGAAGCGCCTTGCGAGGGTGATCCGCCACTCGCGCCCCTTGCCCGGCAGGGCGGCGAGGTTGGCGTATGTGTCGGCGACGGGCGTGAAATAGAGCTCGTCGAGCAGGTTATCGACGTTGAGCGTGGCCGTGTAGGGGCCGTACTCGTAGGCCAGCGAGCCATTGACCACCGCATAGGCCGGATAGACCACAGCGCCCGGAACCGTGCCCGAGGTCTTGGTCACATGGGTCACGCCCAGGGTTCCATAGAGCTTGCCCCAGTCGTGCTGGTCCGAGGCGTAGGCGCCGTAGAGGCTGACCACCGATTTCGGGATCAGGGTGTAGTCGTAGTCGCCCGGCCGGACGCTGGCGAAGCTCCACACCACGTACGAGCCGCCATAGCCCTGGGCGCCGGACACGCCGGCCGTATAGGTCGGCACGTACTGGAACGAGGTGTCGGGGCCCTTCACCGTCGTGTGCTGGGTGTTGCCCGAGAAGGTGAAGCTGAAGTGCTGCGAGGCCAGCCAGCGTACTTCCAGTTCGACGCCCTTCGAGCGCGTGCCGGCCGGATCGCCGTTGATGCCCATCAGCTGGGTGCGGTTCTGGCGATAGCCGGCCAGCGAACCGATCAGCGCACCCTTCAGCCACTGGAACTTCACGCCGGCTTCGGCGAGATCGCTGTCCGACAGCCAGGCGTCGCCGGCGTCGGCCACCAGGCCCGGATTGACGTCGCCGGCCTGGCTCATCTCCAGGGCGCTGGCCTTGGCGTAGGAGACGTAGGGCATCAGCCCGAAGGGCGCCTTGTAGGTGACGCTGGCGGTGTAGGTCCCCTTGCCCTTGGCGTCACTCTGCACGCCGGGCGTGGTGAAGCTGAGCGAGCCGGTGTCTTCGGAGGTGACGTCGTAGTCGTCGTAGCGGCCGCCCAGCATCAGGTTCAGGCGCTCGCCCACCTTGATGTCGGTGGTGAAGAAGATCCCGACCTGCGTCCACGTGGTGTGGTTGTCGTTCTCCCAGGTCATCGACGGATCGGTGAACGGGCTGCCGATCAGGTCGGTGGCGGTCTGGCCCACCGACAGGTCGCGCCGGTCCAGCGCGATCAGGCCGCTGTTGTAGCTCTCGCGCCGACGGCCCTTGAACGAACGGTACGAGGCGCCGACGAACGAGCGGGCCGTCACGGCGTCGTCGAGGAAGCGATTGGCGAACTCGTAGGTCGCCCGGGCTTCCCAGACCTTGCTGTCGAAGCGCGCCGGATAGCCGTAGGAGACGAAGCGCTTGTTCTCCAGGTCGTCGTAGAACAGCTGCAGCTTCACCGCGCTGTCGGGCGACAGCTTCCTGGCGATGTCGAAATAGAGGGTGTTGGTCGCGGTCTTCGAGAAGTCCGCGCCCGAGATGTAGACGGTGCGCGGCGACAGCTTGGTCGTGCCGACGCCGACGTCCAGGGTGTGGGCGGCGTCGCTGCTCGGGAACCCGTAATAGGGCAGGTACAGCGCCCCGCCGATCTCGCCCGGCGTCAGGCGGCCGTTGCGGTCGGCGTCCACGAGGCTCGTATCGCGGCCGGTGACGTAGGTTCCGTTGTCGATCAGGTCCTGGGTCAGGCGGTTCCAGCCGGCGGTCTGCACGTCGCCCTTCGAGCGATAGACCATGCCGCCCAGCGCCGTGCTCCAGCCGTTCCCCAGGTCGAAGTCGGACGAGACCTGCAGGGTCTGGCGGCGCGGATAGACGCCCTTGTAGTAGCTGTGGCTGTCTTCGATCTCGCCATAGACATGCACGCCGCCGACCACCTCGCCGAATTTGGCGGGCAGGCCGATCTGGGCGGTGGCGTTCTTGCGATTGTAGCTGCCGAAGGTGGCGGTCAGTTCGCCCTCGGGCGCGGTCAGGTAGCCGCCCTCGCCCTTCCCCGACTTGGGAATGAAGTTCAGCATGCCGCCGACCTTGCCCGAGCCGTAGATCGGCGTCGGCGGTCCCCGCACGATCTGGATCTGGTCGGCCGCGCCGATCGGGGTCGAATAGGTGCCGCGGTTCTCGATCCGCTTGAAGCCGCGGAAGTAGTTCTCGGCCAGGGTGCCGCGGATGTTGAGCGCGCCGGGCACGCCATAGAAGCTGGCGGTGTAGGTGCCCGGCGAGACGGCGGTCAGGCCGTCGAGGGTCTCGATGCCATAGCGCTGCAGGGTCAGGCCCGAGACGAAGCTGGCCGAGCGCGGCGTCTCGATCAGCGGCTTGTCGAGGCCGAAGACCGTGTCGTTCGGCTGCTTTTCCAGAAGGCCCGCATTGCGATCGCGGGCGACCACCACCACGGCGTCGACCTCGGCCAGCTGGTCGTCGGCATGCGCGGCCGAAACGGCGGCGAGGCCGGCGAAGGCCCCGATGAACGAGGCGGCGGCGAGCAGGGCGAGGCGGCGGGACATGCAAGCGGGCTCCGGGGAGCGGGGCCACGGCCCCGTCTCGCCGCACCAAATGGGGATGACTTGACGTTCGTCAAAATCTCTTCTGACATTTTACACTGGATTGCGAAGGCCTGTGTCGGGAAAGCCTCACAGTTGGCGGGATGTTCCGGCTCCTGCCCGTTCTTCCCGCCAGGGCGGGGCCCCAAGCTGGCTTTCGGGATGGAGCACAGCCGAGCCCTCCTCCGCAGTCTCCGTTTGGATCCCCGCCTTCGCGGGGAAGAACGGAGCTGCCCGCCGCCTCAGGCCGCCAGCCGCTTGGCCTCGATGCGGCGCGAGGCGGCCTGCACCCGCAGTTCGTAGTGGTCGCCCTGCGTCACGTCTTGAACGTTGCGGGGGCGATGGGCCGCGACATTGACGCCGCCGGCGTGGCGCAGGCTGTCGAACAGGATCCCCGCCCCGCCCGAGGCCCGCACCGCCTCGCCCAGCACCTGGCCGGCGGTGTAGTCGTCGCTGGCGTAGACCCCTGGCCGCGACGCCTGCTGGCCGCGGATGTCGAGATAGTCGCCCTCCAGCCGCGCGGTATAGACGCGGTACTGGCGGCTGATCGTCTCGACGCCCGTCGCGACCGCCTCGCGGCGCAGGTGATGGGCCACCTCGGCCACAGCCGTCGTCAGGCGCTCGGCGGCGTACCAGGCGCCGAGATCCGGGCCGTTGAAGCGCATGCCGCCGGGCGCGACGTGCAGGAACGAGGCCATGACGATGCTGGCGTTGGGCCGGCCATAGACCCGCTCCTCGGACGGCAGGCGGGCGATGCGCTCGGCCACCAGCCGGTCGTTGGTCCAGCCGGCCAGGTCCATCACCGCGTCGAGATCGGCCGCCGTCGCCACGGTGTCGAACAGGCCGATCGGCGGGAAGCGCGAGGGGATCAGGCGCCAGGCCGGACGCGGCGCGGGCGCGTGGGGCTCGCCGCTCACGAAAAGACGATCTCGCCGTCTTCGTACGGGCGGAAGTCGCGGTCGATGTCGCCCGGCGGCATGTAGAGCCCGCCCCGCGCGGCGTCGAGGAAGCGGCGCACGCTGATCAGGCCGTCCTGCGTTCCGCAGGTCAGCAGCGCCATGGGCGGGCGGCCGCCGAACAGCGGGGCGGCGTGGGGGCTGCGCAGCCAGGCGATCCCCTCGCGCTCGCTCGCATGCAGCACGCCCAGCGCCTGGTGCACGCCCAGCACCGCCGAGATGCGGGTCAGCATGTCGAGGTCGAGGGTGATGTCGCGATGCTCCCGCACCGCCTTGATCCAGTTGTAGTAGGTCGAGCGCGACGGCAGGCCCAGCACCAGCAGGCGCTCGTCCTCGGTCAGGCCCCACAGGTCGGCGATCGACAGGAAGGTGCGAAGCCCCGCCCCGCTCAGCCGGCGGCGATTGGCGGCCGAGAACCGCGACAGGTCCAGCACGCCCGGACCGGCGGCGACTTCGACAGGTCGGTGCTTGGCGAGCGACATGCGGACCTCCATCCAGATCCACATATAGTCCAAATCTGGACTTTGCGAAAGAGGACGCCCGCTTTCCCTGTCGTCCAGGCGCTCCGGCCGGGATGACAACGCGACGGATGAAGGCCCTTAAGCCTCCACCGGCGGCCGCTGCACGGCCTCGGGCGTGACGCTGAGCACGCGCATCATGGCGGCCTTTGAGGCCTCGACGTCGCCGCTGGCGATCACGTCGGCGACCTCGCGGTGCTGCTCGATGTCGGCCATCAGCTCGGCCTCGGTGGCGCCGCCGAACGAGAACACCCAGAAGCGGGCGGCCTTGTGCTGCAGCGGGATCAGGATCCGCGCCAGCGCCAGGTTGCCCGAAGCGCGCGCCACGGCGGCGTGGAAGCGCTGGTCCATGGCCACCAGGGCCGGCAGGTCGCGGGCCTTCGCGGCGGCCTCGGCGTCGTCGAACACGGCCTTGATGGCGGCGATGTCGGCCTTGGAAGCATGGCGGGCGGCCAGGCCCGCGCAGTGCGGCTCGATCAGGGCGCGGGCCTCGTAGCCCTGGCGCAGGTCGACCAGGTCCAGCGGCGCCACCGTGGTGCCCGAACGGGCGCGGCGGATCACCAGCCCCTCCAGAGCCAGGCGCCCCAGCGCGTCGCGCACGCCAGCCAGGCCCGCGTCGTAGCGCGCCGCCAGCGACTGCTCGTCCAGGCGCGCGCCCGGCGGCAGCTCGCCCAGGATCAGGTCCAGCAGGATCTTCTCGTAGACCTTGGCCTTCTGCAGGTCGGGCGACCAGTCTTCCAGGCCCGACGAGGAGCAGACGTCCAGCACCAGCATGCGCGAACGCGCGCCGCCGCCAGCGACGTTGTAGGGGGCGTCGTCAGGGGCCCGAGGGGGCGAAGGCTGGCGCACGAAACCGCTCCGAGTATTATCCTCGGACTGATAGGTAGGCTGAAATGTCAGTTTCGCCTAGTGGCTTCGCGCCCGTAAGGGTCTTGGCCTCAGGCGCCCTGCATCGGCGGCTGGAACAGGCCCGTGGGCGAGGCCGTGAAGATCTCGCAGCCGTCCTCGGTCACGCCGATCGAATGCTCGCACTGGGCCGACAGCGACTTGTCGCGGGTCACGGCCGTCCAGCCGTCGCCCAGCACCTTCACCGCCGGCTTGCCCAGGTTCACCATCGGCTCGACGGTGAAGAACATGCCCGCCTTCAGCACCGCGCCCTGACCGGGACGGCCGAAGTGCAGGATGTTGGGGGCGTCGTGGAACACCTTGCCCAGGCCGTGGCCGCAGAAGTCGCGCACGACGCTGCAGCGCTGGGCCTCGACATAGGACTGGATGGCGTGGCCGATGTCGCCCAGGGTCGCCCCCGGCTTCACCGCCGCCAGGCCGCGGGCCAGGCTTTCGTAGGTGATGTCCACTAGGCGGCGGGCGCGCGGCCCCACTTCGCCCACGCCGTACATCCGCGAGGTGTCGCCGTGCCAGCCGTCGACGATGACGGTGACGTCGATATTGGCGATGTCGCCCTCGCGCAGGGTCCAGTCGCCCGGGATGCCGTGGCAGACCACGTGGTTGCGCGAGATGCAGACCGTCTTGGGATAGCCGCGATAGAACAGGCAGGCCGGCAAGGCGCCGTGGTCGAGGATGAACTCGCGGGCCAGCGCGTCGAGGTGATCGGTCGAGACGCCCGGAACGACGTGCGGGATCAGCATGTCCAGGCACTCGGCGGCCAGGCGGCCAGCCTTGCGCATGCCCTCGAAGTCTTCGGGCTTGTGGATCTTGATCTGACCCGTGCGGGTCTCGGTCTCGATCTCGAAGGCGTCGTCGAGGGTCATGGGCGGTTCAATCTCAAAACGGGGCGCGGCCGCGAGGGCGCGCCGCAAACACAGATGCCGGTCGGGCTTATGTCGCGACCATAGCATGAAATTTCAACTGGGGGCGCGGCTGTGTGCCCCGTGTCAGCCTGGAAAGCCCCAACCGTCTGTTCGACCACCCTCGGCGGCTGCCAGGATGCCCAGACGAATCTCGGCTCCGGTCACGGCTTCGGTCGACGGAACCATTTCGCAGCAGACGACGACGTCCCAAGGCAGCGCTTCCACACAGCCGCTGCGCTCCACCTTGCCCGAAAAGCCCTCGGCGGCCGCCACTGCGGCGAACCGATCGGCTGCGGCCTCCGACGCGAAAACCGCCGTAAAATCGACCTGCCGAGTGCGCGCTAGGTCAACGCCCCGCGCCGCCAGATCGGCCAGCACGTCGGCGTTCTCCTCCAGAAGGTCCTCGCCCATCCCGCCTCTCAACGCTTCCAGGCGATCGGCCTTGCGATCCTGATCTCCTGCGTGCTCATCGCGCAGGCCCAGACCATGATCTCGACGCCCGCCTCGGCCGCCACGTCGAGCCCGCGCGCAAACGCCGGATCCAGCTCGCGGCAGGCCATGAATTCCTCGCAGTCCTCGCGCTGTACGACGAACAGCGCCACGGCCCGGTCGCCCACCGCGACCTGGGCGGCCAGGTCCTCCAGGTGCCGCGTCGAGCGGGCGGCCTTGCAGTCGGGGAACTCGGCCAGGCCAGGGCTGCGCGACAGGTGGACGTTCTTGACCTCCAGCCAGCACGGTGGGCGCTCGGGATCGGTCAGCAGGAAGTCGACGCGGCTGGCGGCGGCGTACTTCACCTCGGGCCGCACGTTGGCGTAGCCGGTCAGTTCGGGGATCGTCCCGCTCGCCAGGGCTTCGGCGACCAGCCTGTTGGGCAGCATGGTGTTGATCCCGACAAGGCCCGTCCCGTCCGGTCCGGCGGCCTCGACCAACTGCAGGGTCCAGGCCAGCTTGCGCTTGGGATCGTCGGAATACGAGACCCACGCCCCCTGCCCCGGCAGGTTGACCCCCAGCATGGCGCCGGAGTTGGGGCAGTGGGCGGTGATCTCGCGCCCGTCGTCCAGCACCAGATCGACGAAGAAGCGCTTGTAGCGCTGGACGATGCGGCCGTGGGTAAGCGGTTGCGGCAGAAGCATGCGGGGCCTAAGTCGGATAGGTGTCTGAGACAGGGTGTAGGGGACGGCGATCATGACGGCCAGCAAGGATCGGGTGACGGCGGCGGTGCTGATCATCGGCGACGAGATCCTCTCGGGCCGCACCCAGGACGTGAACCTCAACGCCATCGCCAAGTACCTGGCGACCTACGGCGTCGACCTGGCCGAAGCCCGCGTGGTGCCCGATGTCGAGCAGGAGATCGTCGACGCGGTCAACGCCCTGCGCGCCAAGTACGACTACGTGATCACCACCGGCGGCATCGGCCCCACCCACGACGACATCACCGCCGACTCGGTCGCCAAGGCCTTCGGCGTGACCGCGCCCGAGCATCCCGAGATCATGGCCATGCTGCGCGAGCGCTGGGGCGAGCCCAACGCCGCCCGCCGCCGCATGGCCCACGTGCCCGAGGGCGGCAGCCTGGTGAAGAACCCGGTGCAGGGCCCGCCCGGCTTCCAGAAGGAGAACGTGTTCGTGCTGGCGGGCGTGCCGGCGATCATGCGCGGCATGCTCGACGACGTGGGTCCCCGCCTGCGCACCGGCGCCGTGGTCGTGGCCACGACGGTGCGGGTCACCGGCACGGGCGAGGGCACGATCGCCGCGCCGCTGGAAGCCGTGGCCAAGGCCCACCCGGACCTGTCGATCGGCAGCTATCCGTTCTTCGCCCCGCCGGACCTCTACGGCGCCAGCCTGGTGATCCGCGGCCGCGACCCGGTCGAGGTCGAGGCCGCCGCCGTCGAGCTCGAGAAGACCCTGGCCGACCTGGGCGTTTCCAACGTCGAACGGCTGCAGGCCTGAGCCGCGCCTACTCCTCGTCGGCCGCCAGCAGCGACTGGGCCAGGCCCAGCAGGGCCCGCTGGGTCTTGGGGCCGGCGGCGGCGTAGGCGTGCAGCAGGTCGAGCGCGCCCGGCAGGGTCAGCGCCGCCAGCATGGCCGAATCCTCGCCGGAGGGGGCGTCCTCGCCCACCAGGGCCGCCACCGTCGTCTCCAGCCGTCCGGCGATGCGCACCAGCATCGAGGCCGAGACGCGGTTCTCGCCGCGTTCGTACTTCTGGATCTGCTGGAAGGTCAGGCCCAGCGCCGCGGCCAGGTCGTCCTGGCTGACCTTCAGATAACGACGACGAATACGGATGCGGGTTCCGACCGCAAGGTCGATGGGATCCGGGCCGGTTGTCGTCATCGATATTGTCCGAAGCTCGCAGAACTCGGCTATCTATCGACGTAGCCGTCACCGGCCGCAACGCACCTCCCTCTTAGATCGAGTAGTTTCCTTCCGCTCGCCCGCATGACCGAACCCAGCAACATCGCCGCCGGCCTCGAACTGTTGACCAAGCGCGAACGAGAAGCCCTGCGCCTCGTCAGCGAGCACCGGCTTTCCAAGGAGATCGGCCCGCTGATGGGGGTCTCCAAGTCGCGCGCCGACGCTCTGGTGGAAAGCGCCTGCCGCAAGCTGGGCGTCAACGGCCGCAGGGCCGCCGCGCGGGTGCTGAGCGAGCACGAGCGGGTCGCCGCGGGTGTGGGATTCGCCGGCGGCGACTATGGGATTCAATCCCACCCCGATCCAATCCGACTGGCGGACGCCCCCTCCGCCTCGCCACCGTCGGCCTCGCAATCAACCGAGGCCTTCGACCCCAGTGAAAGAGTTTCCAGACAATCCGGTCCCGACCACCGCCAGCCCGACCAGCCTGCAGGAGCATCGCCTGGGGCTGCTGGTCTGGAAGGCCCGCCAGATCCGCCAGGCGGTGAGCGCCTTCGAGCAGGCCTGGCCGCCCCTGCCGCCCGAGCCGGCGGTCCCGGCCTTCGGCTGGTCGCAGCTGCAGCGCCAGCTGACGGACCTGGCCCCGCCCGAGCTTTCGCCGCTGGTGGCCGACCTGGTCTCGGCGATCCGCAAGGAGTCGGCGGCCAAGCCGGCCGAGATGGTGCTGAGGGAGATCCTGACCATCACCGCCACGGTGCTGGACGAGGGCTTCCGCGAGAAATACGCGGAGGACTCGACCATGCTCTGACCCCCGCCTTCCGCCTCCTGGCCGTCCTGGCCATCGCGCTCGGCTTCGCCATGCTGATCGGCGGGCTGCTGAGCGCCCGCCAGGTGGTCGAGCTCTTCCAGAACCTGCGCCACGGCTGAGGCGGCCTTCCCCAAGGAGGCGCCCGCCGGCGCCTTCGATCATCGTCCGGATCGCGCCTGCCGGAGCGCCGGACAACCGAGGGGACCCCCGCTCAATGAACCGTCGCATCGTCGCAGAGCATCTCGCCACCCGCCTGTTCACCGCCGAGGAGGCCGTCGACAACACCCTGGCCGCCATGGGCGAGCTGATCGCCGCCATGCCCCGCGCCCGGCTGGAGGCCCGCGTCGCCGCCGGCGTCGGCCAGCAGGCCGTCGACCACGTGATGGAGGCCGCCTCGGGCCTGGCCGACGTGCGCCGCTCGCTGATCGCCGCCCACGGCGCCCTGGCCGACGCCAAGGACCAGATCGGCCTGCGCCGCGTCACCCTGGTCGGCGGCGGCGACAAGTCCGACACCGATCCCCCGCGCCCCGAGGGCTATGTCGAAGACCGCGTCGCCGGCCGCCTGGAGATCGTGCGCTCGGCCTGAGGGCCCTCCCAAGCGTCGGCTTGCCGACCCACCCCTTCCGACCCGTGCGATTCGTCGCGACAATGGCCCCCGGACACTGTTCGGGGGCCTCATGTTCAGCATCCTGCCGACCCAGCTCGGCGCCGGCGCGATGTTCGTGGTCTGCGGCGTGGCGCTGTGGATGGGCGGCCGGCTCGAACGGCTGCTGGCGGTCGCCACCGTCCTGGCCTGGGTCGGCTCGGCCCTGGCCGAGATCGAGGACCACAGCCTCACCCAGTGGGGCATCTTCGCCATCGATCTGGTCTATCTCAGCGTGCTGGTCGGCCTGACCCTGTTCGACCGCCGCATCTGGCTGCTGTTCATGACCGCCTTCCAGCTGCTGATCGTGCTGACCCACGTCGCCTTCGCGCTGGACCGCTCGCTGCGCCAGTGGGGCTTCTTCTCGGCCTACTACCTGTGGAGCTACGCCGAACTGGTGGCGTTCGTGATCGGGCTGGGGGCGCTGGCGTGGCGGCGGCGCCGGGCGCGCTGACGCAATCGTTGCAATACAATTTATATCGGAGTAAATAGCGACAAAATCATAAGTTGCATTCAGGGAGTCGCTCAATGTTCAAGCGCGCCACTGTTGCTTCTGCCTTCGCGCTCGCCGTCGCGGGCCTCACCGCTCCGACCCAGGTCTTCGCCCAGACGTTCACGCCGACCTTTCCCGGCTACGTCACCCTCACCGGCAACGTGACCATCGCCGAGGCGACCACCCTCAACTGCCAGGTCACGCTGAACGGCGCCGTGAACCCCACCGGCGCCTCGATAACCATCACCAGCGGCTCCTTCAGTTCGGGCGACTGGCAGTGCGGATGGCTGATCTATCCGGTCGCGTTCCCCTGGACGATCACGCCGAGCGGCGCGCACGCGATCACCCTGACGGGCGTGGCCCTGGTCACCACCCTGGGCGCATGCAGCGGCAGCGCCCACGCGTCCTGGAACAATCCCTACGTCTGGCCCACCAGCATCGTGCGCTTCTCGTCCACGCCGGTAGCGGGCCTGCCCGTCGACTGCCGCCTGACCGGCGACCTCGTCGTCTCCGACGGCGTCACCCTGCAGTAGCCGCGCCCGCCTGCGGCCCGCCAGCACGACTGAACAACAAACAGGGAGGTCTCATCATGTCGAGAAGCGTCGCCGTCCTTTGCGCCGCCGTCGCCGCAGCCACGATCCCCGCCGCTTCGGCGTCCGCCGCGAACTTCGTCCCCAATCCCCTCGACCCGGTCACCTTCAGCGGCGACATCACCATCGAGCAGAGCGGGCTCGCCCCGATCACCTGCCGCGTCCTGCTGGACGCCAAGGTCCTGGCCGGAGGCTTTCACGCCGAGATCAGGGGCGGCAACTTCTCGCCGGGCGACTGGCAATGCGGCTGGCTGATGTTCCCCACCGCCTTCCCCTGGTACATCTACCCCAACACGACCACCCAGGTGCAGTTCTCGACCTTCAGCTTCTACACGATCCTTGGATCGTGCAGCGGGTCGCTGACCACCGGATGGGCCAACGGCAGCCCCGGCAAGGTGATCTTCTCAAGCGCCGTCATTCCCGGCACGCCGGGCGCCTGCGTCGTCAACGGCACGCTCGAGACCTCGCCCTCGCTGACGATCATCTGATCGGCGGATCGACCTGGTGCGGGCAGCCGGGGTCGAACCGGCAAGGCCTTGCGGCCGGCGGATTTTAAGTCCGCTGCGTCTACCAGTTTCGCCATGCCCGCACTGGTAAGCGAGGCCTAGCCTAGCTCGCGGAAGGCGTCGAGCCCTCAGTCGGCCGTCCAGCCGCCGTCGACGACCAGGGCGCTACCGGTCATCAGGGCGCTGGCGTCGCCGGCCAGGAACACCACCGCGCCCATCAGGTCCTCGACCTGGCCCAGGCGGCCCAGCTTGATCTTGGCCAGCACGCTGTCGAGGAACGCCTTGTCTTCGAAGAACGGCCTGGTCAGCGGGGTCTCGATGAAGGTCGGGGCGATGGTGTTGACCCGGATCCCGTGCGGTGCCAGGTCCAGCGCCATGGCCTTGGACAGCCCCTCCAGGCCCCATTTCGACGCGCAATAGAGACTGCGCCGGGCCCCGCCCACATGGCCCATCTGCGAGGTCAGGTTGACGATCGAGCCCTTCACGCCGGCCTCGACCATCCGCGCCGCCACGGCCTGGGCCACGAAGAAGGCGGCCTTCAGGTTGAGGTCGAGCACGGCGTCGTAGTCGTCTTCGGTGACCTCGACGAAGGGCTTGGGACGGTTGGTTCCGGCGTTGTTGACCAGCACGTCGAAGGCCGGTCGCGCGGCCACGGCCGCCCTCACCGCCGCGAGATCGCCGACGTCGAGCACCAGGGCGTCGGCCGTCCCGCCCTCGGCGCGGATCGCCTGCGCCGCGGCCTCGATCTCGCTGGCCGAGCGCGCCGCCAGCGTCACCGCGGCCCCGGCCTGGGCCAAGGCCGCCGCCGCCGCCAGGCCGATGCCCCGCCCCGCCCCCGTCACCAGGGCCCGACGCCCGTCGAGACGGAACGAGGGCGTGCGCGGCAGATCCAAGGCCCCTACTCCGCCGCCAGCACGGGCGAGGCCGCGCCCGCATAAGGCACCTCGCGACCGCCATAGCGGCGCACGCGGATGTTGGCCTGCTCGCCGTGGCCGGCGAAGCCCTCCAGGGCGCACAGGCGCGAGCAGTACTCGCCGACCAGGGCCGAGGCCTCGTCGGTCAGCACCTTCTGGTAGGTGCAGGTCTTGAGGAACTTGCCCACCCACAGGCCGCCCGTGTAGCGGGCCGCCAGCTTGGTCGGCAGGGTGTGGTTGGTGCCGATCACCTTGTCGCCGTACGAGACGTTGGTGCGCTCGCCCAGGAACAGCGCGCCGTAGTTGCTCATGTTGCGCAGGAAATAGTCCGGGTCGGCGGTCATCACCTGCACGTGCTCGGAGGCGATGCGGTCGGCGATCTCGACCATCTCGGCGTCGCTGTCGGCGAGGATCACCTGACCGAAGCTCTCCCACGCCCGGCGGGCCACGGCGGCGGTGGGCAGCACCTGCAGCAGCCTTTCCACCCAGGCGATGGTGTCTTCGGCCAGCTTGCGCGAGGTGGTCAGCAGGATGGCCGGGCTGTCGGGACCGTGCTCGGCCTGGCCCAGAAGGTCGGTGGCGCACAGCTCGCCGTCCACCGTGTCGTCGGCGATGACCAGGGTCTCGGTCGGACCGGCGAAGAGGTCGATGCCCACGCGGCCGAACAACTGGCGCTTGGCCTCGGCCACATAGGCGTTGCCGGGGCCGACCAGCATGTCGACCGGCGCGATGGTCTGCGTGCCCAGCGCCATGGCGGCCACGGCCTGCACGCCGCCCAGGCAGTAGATCTCGTCGGCGCCGGCCAGGGCCTGGGCCGCGACGATGGCCGGGGCGGGCTCGCCGCCGAACGGCGGGGCGCAGGTGACCACGCGGGGCACGCCGGCCACCTTGGCCGTCAGCACCGACATGTGGGCCGAAGCCAGCAGCGGATACTTGCCGCCGGGCACGTAGCAGCCGGCCGCGCCCACGGGGATGTGCTTGTGGCCCAGCACCACGCCCGGCAGGGTCTCGACCTCCAGGTCCAGCAGCGTCTCGCGCTGCTTCTGGGCGAAGCCCTTCACCTGGGCCTGGGCGAACTCGATGTCGGCCAGGTCGCGGGCCGACAGCTGGTCGACGCAGGCCTGGATCTCGGCGTTCGACAGGCGATAGCTTTCACGGTCCCAGCCGTCGAACTTCACCGACAGGTCGCGCACCGCCGCGTCGCCGCGCGCGGCCACGTCGGCGAGAATGCCTTCCACCGTCTCGCGCACCGCCCGATCCGCGTTCGCCACCGCGCCGGCGTCGGCGCCGGTCTTCAACCACCTGGCCATGGTCCTGTCCTCCTGGGGTCTCCCGGCAGGAGGTGTGGCCCGGATCGGCGCCGGCAACACGGCGTTCGGCAGGAAAGGTCGCGTAGTGAGGAGCCGCGAACACCGCTCCGATGCATCGACACGGGTTGGAAAACGGCCCGGCCCGCGGCTAGTCTGGGTTGAGCAGACGGCCAGACGAGGGGATCGGCTTGAAAGCGTTCAAGGGTCTCCTGACTGGCCGGATCGTTCCGGGCGCCGCGATGGTCGCCTCCCTCATGATGCTAAGCGGTCTCTGGGGCGACGCGGCCCAGGCCGCGAGCTTCGACTGCAAAAAGGCTGCGAGCCGGATCGAGCGCCTGGTCTGCGACGACCCCGAACTCAACTCGTTCGATTCCCAGCTCGACGGCGCCTATCGCGGGGCGCTGGACCGCTCCAACCAGCCCGCGTCGGTGAAGGACAGGCAGTTGGCCTGGCTGAAGCAGCGCGACGCCTGCGCCGACGTCGCCTGCCTGTCGGCCGCCTATCAGCGGCAGATCAAGCAGCTGGGCGCGGTCTTCGACGAGCCGCCGATCTGCTTGAGCGCAGGCAGCACGATGGACGTCAATGCGTGCGGGGCCGAGTACTCACGCCGCGCCGACCGGGAGCTGGACCGCTATCTCGCCGCAGCCCGCAAGAACCTGACCGAGGAGCTGAGCGGCGAATTCGCCGACCCGGAGGCGAAAAGCGCGATGGCCGAGTTCGACGCCGCTCAGAAGACCTGGGAGTCTTTCCGCAAGGCCGAATGCTCGGCCACCTACAGCCGCTACATGGGCGGCACCATTCGCGGGTCGATGTACGAAGGCTGCTGGCAGGAGGTCACCAAGGCGCGCACCCACCAGGTCTGGCTGAACTGGCTGCAGTTCATGGACACCACGCCCCCGCTTATGCCCGAGCCGAGCCGCCAATAGTCAAGCCGCCATGCGGTTGGCCCGGCGCCAGGCCTGGGGCGCCATGCCCGCCGAGCGGCGGAACAGGCGGCACAGGTGCGACTGGTCGGCGAAGCCGCACTGGTAGGCGATCTGGCTCAGCGGGTCGCGGGTGGCCAGCATCAGGTCCTTGGCCGCCTCCAGCCGGCGGCGGGTGATGTAGGCGTGGGGCGTCTCGCCGAAGGTCGACTTGAAGGCGCGGCCGAAATAGCTGGCGCTGAGCGCCACCAGGTCGCCGAGCACGGCCGTGGTCAGGGTCGTGTCGAGGTTCTCGTCGATGTGCTTGCGCAGCTTGCGCGCCTGCCAGGGGGCCAGGCCGCCTTGGATCGGGGCGACGGCGGCCGGCGCGCCCACGCCGACGACGATGGCCGAGGCCCGGGCGACCAGGGCGCGAGCGGCCTGCGCCTCCGGCTCCAGCGAGCGTTCCAGGGCCTCCAGAACCTCGCGCAGGTCGGCGAAGCTGCGCGCCTCGCCGGCCAGTTCGTGGCCGGCCAGCAGGCCCGGGACGGAAACGGCCGAGGCGGTGTCGATGGCGAGGAAGGACATGGTTTCGATCCCTGGCTGGAGCGCCCCCCAAGGGCACTCTCTTTTCGGGGATCATTGTTCTTCCCAGGGCGTGCGCGCCGCCATCGCACCTGGGCTTATCGTCGCGCTCCCTGGGTTTGGCGGCGTCATACCCAGGTATGAGACCGCTATCGCCAGGGGTGGTCCGCGCGACCCGGAAGGCCGCGCGGAACCGGAGGCTTAACCCTTCGCCAGCGAAGCGCTGTCGATGACGAAGCGGTACTTCACGTCGCTCTTCTGCATGCGCTCGTAGGCGGTCTCGATGTCCTGGATGTCGATCTTCTCGATCTCCGAGACGATGCCGTGCTGCGCACAGAAGTCGAGCATCTCCTGGGTCTCGGCGATGCCGCCGATCAGCGAACCGGCGATCGACCGGCGCTTGAAGATCAGGGCGGCGACGTCGGGGCTGGGGTGAGCGTGCTCGGGCACGCCGACCAGGCACAGGGTGCCGTCGCGCTTCAGCAGGGCGGTGAAGGCGTCGAGGCTGTGGCTGACCGAGACGGTGTTGAGGATGAAGTCGAACGAATTGGCGTGGGCGGCCATCTCACCTTCGTTGCGCGACACCACGACCTCGTCGGCGCCCAGGTCCAGGGCGTCCTGGCGCTTGGCTTCCGAGGTGGTGAAGGCCACGACGTGGGCGCCCAGGGCGTGGGCCAGCTTGACTCCCATGTGGCCCAGGCCGCCGATGCCGACGACGCCGACCTTCTTGCCCGGGCCGACGTTCCAGTGGCGCAGCGGCGACCAGGTGGTGATGCCGGCGCACAGCAGCGGGGCCACGGCGGCCAGCTGCTCCTCGGGGTGGCTGATCTTCAGCACGAAGTCGTCCTTGACGACGATCTGCTGTGAATAGCCGCCCAGGGTGTGGCCGGGGGCGTCGCTGGTGGGGCCGTTGTAGGTGCCCACGAAGCCGTTCTCGCAGAACTGCTCCAGGCCCTCGTCGCAAGAGTGGCAGTGCTTGCAGCTGTCGACCAGGCAGCCGACGCCGACGACGTCGCCTTCCTTGAAGCGGCTGACCTGGCCGCCGACGGCCGACACGCGGCCGACGATCTCGTGGCCGGGCACGCAGGGGAAGAGGGTGCCGGCCCATTCCGAGCGCACGGTGTGCAGGTCCGAGTGGCAGACGCCGCAATAGGCGATCTCGATCTGGACGTCGTTGGGGCCGACCGCGCGGCGCGTGATGTCCATCGCTTCCAGCGGCTTGTCGGCGGCGAAGGCGCCATAGGCTTTGATGGCCATGTGCAGGATGTTCCGATTGGCTTTTTGGGGGAGGCGGAGACCCCGGAGGATCTCGCCAAGCCAAACTAGCGCGCGCGCGACCGTAAAATTAGCCGCTCAGATTTGCACGGGCTGATGAGCACATTTCATCAATCGACCTCTTGCGGATCAACCGCTCGCGGCAGTTTCAGCACGAAGCTCGCCCCCTCCTCCGGCCGCGAGACCACGGCGATCTCGCCGCCATGGGCCTGGGCGATCGTCTTGCAGATCGACAGCCCCATGCCCATCCCGCCGGCCTTGGTCGTGTAGAAGGCGTTGAACAGCTGGCCCAGGCGCTCGGGCGGCACGCCGGGCCCGGTGTCGGAGACCGACACCGTCACCCCCTCTTCGCCGGCCTGGACGCGCACGACCAGCACCCGCTCGTCGGAATGGGCCATGGCCTGCACGGCGTTGACCATCAGGTTGACCATCACCTGCTGCAGCTGGACCCGGTCGCCCTCGACCTCCGGCAGGTCGGGCGCGACCTGCACGCGCAGGGCCACGTCGTGGGTGGTCAGCTCGCGCCGCACCAGCAGCACCGCGTCCTCCACCAGGGCGCCCAGCGACAGGCGCGCCTTCTCCGGCTCGCCCTTCACGGCCATGGTGCGGATGCGGCCGATGACGCCCGAGGCGCGGTTGGCCTCGCCGATCATCCGGTCGAAGGCGCGGCCCACCTCGTCCAGGTCCGGCGCGTCGCGCCGCAGCCAGCGCAGCCCGGCCTCGCCGTTGGTGACGATGGCCGACAGCGGCTGGTTGACCTCGTGGGCGATCGAGGCGGTCAGCTCGCCCAGCGTCGAGATCCGCGCCGCGTGGGCCAGCTCGGCCTGTACGCGGGCCAGGTCCTCCTGGGCGCGCAGGCGGTCGGTGATGTCGATGACCCCCACCAGGGTCGCACCCTGCGGCAGGTATTCGCGCGGGTAGCAGCAGGTGAACAGGCCGTCGAACTCGCGGCCGTCATAGGTGCGAAAGCGCGCCTCGCTTTCATAGTGCGGCCGCTTCTCCAGGGCCGCGATCACGCTGGCGGCGAAGACGTGCTCGCTGCACGGCGGCCAGAAGCGGTCGACCGGCCCCAGCAATTGCTCGCGCGTGGCGGAGAACAGCTGCAGCGACTTCTCGTTGACGTCGACGACCTGGCTGGCCTCCATCATCTGCCGCACGAAGCGCGGGTTCTCGGCGATGTGGGCCCGAAGGCTGGTCACGCCCTTGGCGCGCAGGGCCCCGAACATCCCGGCCAGGGCCGAGAAATCCAGCTCCCAGAACGACACGCTCATGGCGTGGAAGACGTTGCGGAAGCGGTACTCGCTGCGCCGCAGGGCCTCCTCGGCCCTGCGGGCCTCGGTAACGTCGCGGCCGGTCTCAAGAACCTGGGCGGGCGCGCCGAGAGCATCCCGGCGCAGCGACCAGCGCAGGGCGATCACCGCCTCGCGGCCGTCGGCCAGGCGGCGGGTGACCTCGCCCTCCCAGCGCCCCTGCGCCAGCAGGCGCGCCTCTATCTCGTCGAGCGGCGCGGGAAACACCGTGCCCAGCAGGTCGCGGGCCAGCGCGCCCTGCGCGGCCTGCCGGCCATGGCCGTACAGGGCCTCGCAGCCCTGGTTCCAGAACAGGATGCGCCCGTCCAGGTCGCGCACCAGGATCGGCTCGTGGGCCGCGTCCAGGAGCCCGGCCAGACTATTGGCCGATATGTGCAAGACGTCGCCCGGATGGTCGTGCATCGAGCTCACCGAAGGATGCGCTCCCTCATTGTTGACGCCGCGCTGGCGGCGGGTCCAGCTATTTGCCCATGTCCGGTCCGACGGTGCACATTGTCGACGACGACGGCCCCCTGCGGGAGGCCCTCGACAGCCTGTTCAGGTCCGTCGGGCTGGAGACGCGCCTGTTCGGCAACGCCCAGGACTTCTTCCGCTCGGGACATGCGCATGACGCCGGCTGCCTTGTCTTGGACGTTCGACTCCCCGGGGTCAGCGGCCTCGACTTCCAGGCCCAGTTGAACGCCGCCGACATCCGCATGCCGGTGGTGCTGATGACCGGCCACGGCGACATCCCCATGACCGTGCGCGGCATGAAGGCCGGCGCCGTCGACTTCCTGGCCAAGCCCTTCCGCGACCAGGACATGCTCGACGCGGTGATGGCCGCCATGGACCGCGACCACGCCCAGCGCGCCGAGCGCTCGGGCCTGGACGACCTGCGCCGCCGCTACGAGACCCTGACCACGCGCGAGCGCCAGGTGATGGGCCTGGTCGCCGAGGGCCTGATGAACAAGCAGATCGCCTTCGAGATCGGCCTGTCGGAGATCACCGTGAAGATCCACCGCGGCGCGGCCATGCGGAAGATGCAGGCCCGTTCGGTGGTCGAGTTCGTGCGCATGGCCGAGCAGCTGGGCGCCAAGGGCGCCGCCGCGACCTGACGCCACACACCCGAGTATAGTTCCGTCCGCTCGCCGCTTGCGGCAGATAGAAGCCTCGTCGCCGCCGCTTGCCTGGACGCGCCGACGGGACGAAAGAGGACGAGTTGGTGTCGCAAGCCCCGTT
The DNA here is from genome assembly GCF_011043625.1 of Caulobacter sp. 602-2. Lineage (GTDB taxonomy): Bacteria > Pseudomonadota > Alphaproteobacteria > Caulobacterales > Caulobacteraceae > Caulobacter. The sequence goes on along the minus strand of NZ_JAAKGT010000011.1, from coordinate 145,544 downwards.
GATCGCCGTCGTGGACGACGACGAAGCCGTCCGGACCTCGCTGGAGGCCCTGATCCGCTCGCTGGGGCACCGCGTCGCCACCTTCGATTCCGCCGCCGCCTTCCTGGCCTCGGAGATCTCGGACGGCGCCGACTGCCTGATCAGCGACGTGCAGATGCCCGGCCTTTCCGGCTTCGACCTGCAACAGGCCCTGGGCGAACGCGGCGTGCCCACCCCGGTGATCCTGATCACCGCCTTCGACGACGAACGCGCCCGCACCCGCGGCCTCGACCTCGGCGCCACCTGCTTTCTGAAGAAGCCCTTCAGCGGCGACAGCATCATCGGCTGCCTGGAAACCGCCCTGGCCCCACGCGCCAAATCGCCCGAAGCCTGACGCACCGCGCCGCTCGAACCGTCTGAATTTTCAGGGGAGAAGAAGAATGGCGCGCCCGGAACGATTCGAACGTCCGACCCTCAGATTCGTAGTCTGATGCTCTATCCAGCTGAGCTACGGGCGCGCACTGCCTTGCGGCGAGGCGGGGGAGATACCCCGTACCCCGGGGGTGCGCAAGCGTCTTGTCGTAAGAAAGTCGCCAAGTTCGGTGGATAAGTGCCCGATCCCTTGGCGCATAAGGGTTTTCGGGCGAGAAAAAGATGTCGCAGGGGCGCGCGGGAGCGATTTTTCGCGAGCGTGGTGGCGGCGTCGGGGGCATGGTTCGTCGAATCTCCGCCGTCCGAGTCGGATTTCCGACGCTTCGACGGCCCGTTCCGCGCCCCAACGCCAGGTCTTCCGAAGGATCCGCCCATGCGTCTGCCCGTTCTCGCCGCCCTCGCCGTCCTGACCGCTTGCGGAGGGATCGCCGGCTGCGCGACCGCGATGGGGCCGCAGGCGGCCGCGACCACCCCGAAGACCGCTCCGCAGAGCGCTCCACAGACCTCCGGCGCCGCGGCCGCCTACAGCCCGCGCGGCATGGTGGCCTCGGCCAATCCGCTGGCGACCGAGGCGGGCCTGCGGGTGCTGCGCGAAGGCGGCTCGGCCGTCGACGCGGCGGTGGCCGTGCAGGCCGTGCTGGGCCTGGTGGAGCCGCAGAGCTCGGGCCTGGGCGGCGGCTCGTTCATGGTCTTCTACGACGCCAGGACCGGCAAGGTGACGGCCTATGACGGCCGCGAGACCGCCCCGGCCGGCGCGACGCCGGCCCTGTTCCTGGGCGAGGACGGCAAGCCGGTGTCGTTCATTTCGGCGGTGCTGTCGGGTCGTTCGACCGGCGTGCCGGGCGCGGTGGCCATGCTGGCCCAGGCCCAGAAGGAGCATGGCGCCATCGGCTGGGATCGCCTGTTCCTCGACGCCGAGCAACTGGCCGACCAGGGCTTCGTCGTCAGCCCGCGCCTGGCCTCGATGATCAACGGCCGCGCGCCGCAGGGCCAGACGCCCGACGCGGCCGCCTATTTCACCAAGCCCGACGGCCAGCGTTACCAGGCCGGCGACACCCTGAAGAACCCGGCCTACGCGGCCACCGTGCGCCGCCTGGCCGCCGAGGGGGCCTCGGCGCTCTATGAAGGCCCGCTGGCGCAGGCCATCGTCGCCAAGCTGCACGAGGGCGAGCGGCCGTCAGCCATGACCCTGGCCGACCTGAAAGCCTACAAGCCGCGCTCGGCCGACGCCCTGTGCCGACCGTGGAAGGTCTACAGCGTCTGCGTGCCCAACCCGTCGTCGAGCGGCGTGTCGCTGCTGCAGGCCCTCTTGATGCTCGAGCATACCGACATCGCCAAGCGCGGCCCCAAGGATCCGGTCGCCTGGACCCAGATCGCCGAGGCCGAGCGGGTGATGTACGCAGACCGCGACCGCTATGTCGGCGACCCCGGCAAGGTGACCGTGCCGATCGAGGGCCTGCTGGAGCCGGCCTATGTCAAGGAACGGGCCAAGCTGATCGGCACGAGCGCCGGCCCGGCCCCGAGCTTCGGCCTGCCCAAGGGCGCGCCAAAGGTCGGCCCGGACTCGACGGTCGAGCCGGGCGGCACCACCCACTTCGTCATCGTCGACGCGGCCGGCAACGTGGTGTCGATGACCACCACGGTCGAGAGCATCTTCGGCTCGGGCCGGATGGTCGGCGGCTTCTTCCTCAACAACCAGCTGACCGACTTCAACTTCGCGCCGACCGACAAGGACGGCCTGCCCGGCGCCAACGCCGTGGCCGGGGGCAAGCGCCCGCGCTCGTCGATGTCGCCGGTGGTGGTGCTGGACAAGAAGGGCAAGTTCCTGGCCGCCGTCGGCTCGCCGGGCGGCTCGGCCATCCTGTCCTACAATCTCAAGGCCATGGTCGGGGTGTTCGACTGGGGCCTGTCGATGCAGGACGCCGTGGCCCTGCCCAACCTGGTGGCGCGCGGCGACGTGTTCTCGGGCGAGGTGAACCGCTTCGGCCCCGAACTGACCGCCGCCCTGCAGGCGCGCGGCGTGATGGTCAAGGAAGGCCAGAACGAGAATTCGGGCCTGCACGGCGTGATCGTGCGCCCAAACAAAGCAGGAGGGGGCGGCAGGCTTGAAGGCGGCGCGGATCCGCGCCGCGAGGGCGTGGCCAAAGGTTTGGAGTAGTTTCGGAGACCCTCCCCCTGAAGGGGGAGGTGGCCCGAAGGGCCGGAGGGGGAAGCGGCTGCCGAAACGCCGCGATCACTTCCCCCTCAGTCGGCTTCGCCGACAGCTCCCCCTTCAGGGGGAGCGTCTTATCAAGGCAGAGGCCTTGGCTTGCGGTCTTCGCCAATGGCGACGAAGGTGAACACGCCCTGGGTCACCTTGTGGGCCTTCTCGCCGTCGCGGCGCCGGCGCCAGGCCTCGACCTCGACCTTCAGCGAGGTGCGCCCAGTGTGGATGATGCGGGCGAAGAGGCTGACCTCGTCGCCGACGACCACCGGGCTGATGAACACCATGCCGTCGACGGCGATCGTGGCGCAGCGGCCGGCCGCCCGGTGAAAGGCGATCGAGGCCGCGGCCAAGTCCATCTGCGACAGCAGCCAGCCGCCGAAGATGTCGCCTTCGGGGTTGGTGTCCGACGGCATGGCGATGGCCCGCAGCACCGGCGGGTCGTGCGGCCATTCGGCGGCTTCCCACGCCTTGGCGAGGGTCTCGGCGCGCGGGCCGGTCAGCGAGGAATCGTCCATCTCGGCTAGTCGGCCTTAGTGGCCGCTCGGACCTTCATAGACGCCGGGAGCCAGGCGCTCGTCCTCGTCGTGGCCGGCATGCTCGGCGGCGATGAAGCGGCGGTCGCAGTAGGGGCAGTCGACCGAGCCGGCCGCGCCCATCTCCAGCCACACGCGCGGGTGGCCCAGCGCGCCGCCGACGCCGTCGCAGGCGATGCGGTGCGAATGGACGTGGACGATCTCGGGCGCCGGGCCGGCGACGGCGGCGACGTCCATGGCAGTGGGGGCGGTCGGAGCTTCGGACTTGGCCTTGGCCATGGGGGAACTACCTTCGAATTCTGAGCGCGGCCTTGGCTAGGCGGCGAACGAGGCATACCTATGCGACGCGTCGGCGCCGCGTCAATTCGACGAAGCCGCGCACGCCTCTGTTTTCAAAGCCTTCGGCCCCCGATTGGACGCTTCATGGACCTGCCTGCCTACGCGATCGAAGCCGAGGGCCTGTTCAAGACCTACCCCGCCACCAAGACCGCGCCCGAAAAGCGCGCGCTGAACGGCATCGACCTTAAGGTGCCGCGCGGCTCGATCTTCGGGCTCCTTGGTCCCAACGGGGCGGGCAAGTCGACCTTCATCAACATCCTGGCCGGCCTGACCCGCAAGTCGTCGGGCACGGTGAGGATCTGGGGCCGCGACATCGACGAGCGCCCACGCGACGCCCGCGCCGCCATCGGCGTGGTGCCGCAGGAACTGGCCGCCGACGTCTTCTTCACCCCGCGCGAGTCGCTCGAGGTGCAGGCCGGCTACTACGGCGTGCCCAAGAACGAGCGCCGCACCGACGAGTTGCTCAATGCGCTGGGCCTTGGCGACAAGGCCAACGCCTATGTCCGCCAGCTGTCGGGCGGCATGAAGCGGCGCCTGATGGTGGCCAAGGCGATGGTCCACCAGCCGCCGGTGCTGATCCTCGACGAGCCGACCGCCGGCGTCGACGTCGAACTGCGCCGCCAGCTTTGGGAGTATGTGAAGGGCCTGCACGAGCTGGGCGTGACCATCGTGCTGACCACCCACTACCTGGAAGAGGCCCAGGAGCTGTGCGACCAGATCGCCATCGTCAACCGCGGCGAGGTGGTGGTGTGCGAGCCGACCCCGACGCTGCTGGGCCGGATGGACATCCGCAACGTGGTGGTGACGCCGGAGAGCCCGCTGGCGACGCCCCCGGCGCTGGAAGGCTTCGAGACCAAGGGTCGCGCGGGCGGCGCCTTCTCGGTCAGCTACCGCACCGGCCAGTCCAGCGTCGAACACGTGCTGGCCGCCGTGCGCGGCGCCGGCGTGTCGATCAAGGACATCGCCACCGAGGATCCGGACCTGGAGGACGTCTTCGTGTCGCTGACCTACGGCGATCCGAACGCCAAGGATCCGCTGAAGACTTGAGGGGGCGACCACGGGAAACCTCTCCCATGGGGAGAGGGAGGGGCCCGCGCCGAAGGCGTGGGAGGGTGAGGGGGTAAGACGTCAAACGTTTCATCCCCCAAATCCCGCCCTGTCCGGAAAGGTCCCTAACCCCTCACCCTCCCATGCTGCGCATGGGCCCCTCCCTCTCCCTCTGGGAGAGGGTTTTTACTACGGCAGCGCCTTCACGAACGCCCGCACCACCGTCGCCGAGTTGTCCGCCGCCAGGCGCAGGAACACCGGGAACTGGTTGGTGGCCGGGTCGCCGCCGGCCAGGTCCGACAGGCTGCGGAAGGCGATGAACGGGGTCTTGTTCACATAGGCCACCTGCGCCACGGCGGCGCTTTCCATGTCGAGCACGCGGGCGCCGAAGGTCTTGTGGGCGTAGTCGCGGAAGGCGGCGTTGTCGACGAACACCGGGCCCGAGCCGCCGGCCCCGCCGACCACCACCTTGGGCGGCTTGGTCAGGCACTGGTCGGCCGCGCAGCGCTTCAAGGCCAGGCCCTCGACGCTCTTGCGCGCCAGGGCGATCAGCGCCGGATCGGCGGCGAACGACAACCGATCCTCCGGCTTGGCCGGGTCCTGCGTCACCGTCACCGCGCGCGGATGCATCATGCCGAAATTGGGCAGGTCGCTGACCAGGCCCGGCGTGGGCGCGAAGCCGCCTGGAACCTCGCGGGCATAGGCCATTTCCGAGGTCTGGGCCCAGGTCTCCGGCGCCACCACGTCGCCGACCTCGAGGTCGGGATCGGCCCCGCCGGCCACGCCGGAGAACACGATGCGGGTGACGTGGAAACGGTCGAGGGCCGCCTGGGTGGTCATGGCCGCGTTGACCATGCTGATCCCCGACAGGAACAGCACCACCGGCTTGCCCTCCAGCGTGCCGGTGACGAAACGCGCGCCGGCCGCCGTGAATTCCTGCTTGCCCGAGGTCGCCGCCTCCAGCGCCGCCATCTCCGGCGGGAAGGCGCTGACCACGGCCGTGCGCGGCGCGGCGTCCAGCCGTTCGGCGGCGCTGGCGGCCAGGGGCGACAGCAGGACGGCGCAGGTCAGGGCGAGGGGCGCGGCGATACGCATGGGCGGAGGCTTCCGATGATCGATTCGGCGGCACCCTAGCCTCGGGCGCGCCATGGCCGGAAGGGCCGACGGCCAGGCTGTTGCATCGCCGGCCGCTTCCGACGATTTTCGCGCCGTTTTTAAGTGAGCGGGGCAGGCATGAGGGCTTGGATTCTAAGAACATTGGTCGTTTTGGCGACCCTTCTGGGCGCGAGCGCTCCGGGACTGGCCCAGGCCGCCTCCAAGCCGATCCCGATCAAGGTGGTGGTCGTCACCACCTTCGAGATCGGCGCGGATGCCGGCGACGTGGCCGGCGAGTTCCAGCCCTGGGTCGAGGGCTGGCCCCTCAAGCAAGAGATCAAGGTGCCGGGCATCCGCCACGTCGCCCGCTATTCCGACGACGGCGTGCTGGCCATCGTCAGCGACATGCGCGGCCGCACCCGTGAAAGCGTGGCGGCCCTGATCCTGTCGAACCAGTTCGACCTCACGAAAGCCTATTGGATCGTCAGCGGCATCGCCGGCGTCGATCCCGCCTCGGCCTCGGTCGGCAGCGCCGCCTGGGCCCGCTACGTCGTCGACGCCGACCCGATCTACGAGGTCGACGACCGCGAGATCCCGGCCGACTGGCCCTATGGCCTCTATTCCAACGACGCCGACCGCCCGAACGTGAAGGGCAAGGCCGAGGGCTCCAGCGCCATGGTCTGGACGCTGGACCGCGGCCTGGTCGACTGGGCCTACGACCTGACCAAGGGCGTGAAGCTGCCCGACAACCCCGACCTTGCGAAGCTGCGCGCCGGCTATGTGAAGGAGCCGCAGGCCCTGCGCCCGCCGTTCGTGCTGCAGGGCGACGCCCTGGGCGCGGTGCGCTTCTGGCACGGGACGCACCGCACCCAGTGGGCCCGCGACTGGGTCAAGCTCTGGACCGACGGCGCGGGGACCTTCACCATGAGCGACTGCGAAGATCAGGGGATCCTCGACGTGCTCGACGCCCATGCCGACAGCGGCCGCATCGACCGGCGCCGGGTCCTGGTGCTGCGCACGGCCAGCAACTACACCCGCCCGCCGCTGGGCGAGCCGACCTTCCCGCGCGTGCTGCACGACGACGGCGCCAAGGCCGCCTTCGAAGCCGAATTCCTGGTCGGGGGCGTCGTCGCCCGCGATCTCGTCAAGAACTGGGACCGCCACGCGCTGGCCCTGCCCCAGGTTGGAGCCCGATAAGCCATGCTCGAACGTCTCTTCAAGCTGCAGGCCCAGGGAACCAACGTCCGCACCGAGGTGCTGGCCGGCTTCACCACCTTCATGACCATGGCCTACATCGTCGTGGTCAACCCGGCGATCCTGGGCGAGACCGGCATGCCGATCGCCGCCGTCGCCGCCGCCACCTGCCTGGCCGCCGGCCTCGGCTCGATCCTGATGGGCCTGATCGCCAACTACCCGCTGGCCCTGGCCCCCGGCATGGGCCTCAACGCCTACTTCACCTACACCGTGGTCAAGGGCATGGGCGTGCCGTGGGAGACCGCGCTGGGCTGCGTGTTCATCTCGGGCGTGGCGTTCCTGATCCTGACCGTGGCGGGCATCCGCCAGATGATCGTGGCGGCCATCCCCCGGCCGCTGTTCTCGGCGGTCGCCGCGGGCGTCGGCCTGTTCATCGCCTTCATCGGCCTGAAAAGCGCCGGCGTCATCGTCGCCAACCCCGCCACCGCCGTGGCCCTGGGCGACCTGACCACGCCGTCGGCCGCCCTGGCCCTGATCGGCCTCGTGCTGATCGCCGCGCTTCAAGCCTGGCGGGTGAAGGGCGCGATCCTGATCGGCATCCTGCTGGCCGCCGTCGCCGGCTGGCTCCTGGGCCTGTCGAAGTTCACGCCCGGCGCCTACAGCCTGTCGGACCTGTCGGCCACCTTCTTCAAGATGGACGTCGGCGCGGCCCTGCACCTGCAGGGCGGCATGGGCATCGCCCTGCTCGAGATCATCTTCGTCTTCCTGTTCGTCGACCTGTTCGACAATGTCGGCACCCTGGTGGCCGTCACCAAGAAGGCGGGCCTGGTGGAGCCCGACGGCACGATCCCGCGCCTCAACCGCATCCTCACCGCCGACTCCGCCGCCACCATGATCGGCGCCGCGGCCGGCACCAGCACCGTCTGCAGCTACATCGAGAGCGCCTCGGGCGTCACCGCCGGCGGCCGCACGGGCCTGACCGCCGTGGTGGTCGGGATCCTGTTCCTGATCACCCTGTTCTTCGCCCCGCTGGTGCAGGCCATCCCGGCCGCCGCCACCGCCCCGGCCCTCGTGCTGGTGGGCGCGTTGATGATCGGTTCGCTGGCCGAGGTCGACTGGGCCGACCCGACGGTGGCCATTCCGGCCTTCCTGACGGTGATCACCATCCCGCTGACCTTCTCGATCGCCAACGGCCTGGCGTTCGGCATCACCAGCTACGCCGTGCTCAAGGCCGTGACCGGCAAGCTGCGCAAGGGCGACTGGCTGCTCGTCATCCTCGCGGCGCTGTTCGTGATCCGCTTCGTCTATCTGGCGAAAGGCTGACCAAAACCCTTTGCGCGAGCGCGGCTTTCGGCTAAGACCGCGCTTCCGCAAGGCGGATGCACCCGTAGCTCAGCTGGATAGAGCGTTGCCCTCCGAAGGCAAAGGTCACACGTTCGAATCGTGTCGGGTGCGCCAGTCGTCTTGTTCAGAAATGCGCGCCCGTAGCTCAGCTGGATAGAGCATCAGACTACGAATCTGAGGGTCGGACGTTCGAATCGTTCCGGGCGCGCCACTTCGGTCTTGGACCGTAAATTCCCACGACAAGCCCAGCCACCGCGGTCGTCGACCGCGGCGCCGTCACGCCCTGGGCTATCCGAACATCCCTTCCCCGCCTCCTCGGCGTACGTCGGCAGGCAGGCCGCGCCTAGCGGTAGGAGAACCCCTCGGCCGTGCCCTTCTGGCCGCCTCGGTCGGTCAGCTTGCCCTGGCCGTCGACGTCGAAGGCGTGGACGTCGAAGGACAGCGCGCCGTCGGCCGTGCCCGAGACGCGGTTCAGCTTGACGTGGAAGGCGCCGCCCCGGTCGCAGACGGCCGCAAAGCGATAGGCCGAGCGGTCGGCCGACAGGAACGCCAGGGCCGCCGGCGGCAGGGCGACGTTCTGGCCGTCGAGCTTCAGCAGGGGGGCGTCCGAGGTCGGGCGGCGGGCGCCGGCGCCCTGCAGCGCGAGGGTTCGGCCTTCGCACCGCGCCTCGAAGCCGGCGCTGAGCAGCTCGGGCGGGCGGGGCTCGGTGATCGTCAGCAGCGGGGGCTCGGCCTGGGCGGGCGCCAGCAGAGCGATCAGGGCGACGAGACTGGTCATGGACGGTGCTTTCCTCTCTCAAACACGGCGTGACTTGGGCGAAGCGGCCCTCGGCGCCTCAGGGCGCGGCGGGCGGCGCGAAGACCTTCCGGGGCGCCAGACCGACCTGGCCGGCCTTGGCGTCGTACAACACGGCGAAGTCGTAGAACGGCAGGACCCCCGCGTTCAGCCCCTCCCACGGCAGGCTCGCGGGCGGCATGGAGAACTGCAGGCGCGCGCCCGCCCCCCGGCCGATGACGAAGTCCTGCGAGGGCCCCGGCGCGTCCGGCGGCCCGAACGTCAGGCCCGCCTCGGCCCCTGCCGGCCAGTCGGACGGCGTCTGCGGCGCGCGGGACACGAAGTTCAGCGCCGGGCCGCCGCTGTCGAGCAGGGTCGGGGCGCACAGGCGCGCCGCACCGCTGGTCAGGCAGGCGGGAATGGCGTTGTCGGCCCAGTGACCGCGCCCGCGCGGATCCTTCTGCAGGGAAAAGAGCGTGAACTTCGCGCGCTCCTCGGGGCTGGGGTTGAGGATCAGCCTGCCCGGCGCGGCCTCTCCCGGCCGCGGCAGCAGCACGATCCAGGCCTGGTCGCGGGCGTGCGTCAGCGGGTTCTCGGCGTCGCTGGCGCGCAGGCCCGCGCCGAGGATGCCCTCGAAGCCGTTGGTGGGGCCGGACCCGCCGATCCTGAACCGCTCCGGCGGCAGGCCCGCGGCGGGACAGCCGGGTCGATCGGGCGCGCAGGCGACGGTGGCGGTCGCGCTGACGTCGGCCTCGGTCTCGAACCCGCCGATCGCCAGCCTGGTCCGCACCACCTGTCCCTCGAGCACCACGCCATTGCGGTAGGCGTAGCGCTGGGCGCGCTGGCCCTTGCCGGACGGCGCGGCCGTCGGCAGCAGGCGCAGGCCCGTCGAGCCGGTGTCGAGCATCACGTCGACCGGGGCGCGCCCCTCGATGGAGACCGGAACCGAGTATCGTATCGGCCCGCCCTCGAAGCGGTTCTGCCGGATTTCAATCTCCACCCGCCCCTCGGGCTGGGCGGACGCCAACGCGGCGATCAGAAGAAAAAGCGGCACGCTTCACAACTCGACCGTGAACAGAGCCAGTGCAGCCTAAGCGGTCTTTATTTAAAATACCACCTTGAGAAACGGGCCCGTTCTCGACGACCCTGGAGCTTCGAACCGTCCGAAAGACCTGCGTCCGACATGCCCGATCTTCACGACCTCTACGACGCCGCCCACGACTTTCCCCGCCGCGACGGCGCCCCTCGCCTGAGCTACGTCATCGCCAGCACGCCGCGCAGCGGAAGCACGCACCTGGCCGCCTGCCTCTGGCGCGCCGGCGACCTGGGCGCGCCGCTCGAATATCTCAATCCGCTGCACATCGAGCAGATGTCGCCGCGGCTGGGCGCGGCCGGCCGGCCCGACTACTGGCGCGCCCTGTGGGCGCTGCGCACCTCGCCCAACGGGGTCTTCGGCCACAAGCTGTTTCAGCCCTACTACGTGATGGCGGCCCGCGAGGAGCCCGGCTTCATGCCGATGCTGGCGGCCGACCTGACCGTGCACCTCTATCGTCGCGACAAGGTGGCCCAGGCCGTATCCCTGGCCCGGGCCCAGCAGACCCAGGCCTGGGCGTCGTGGGGCCAGGAGAACGGGCCGCCCGGCTACGACCGCGACCTCATCGGCCGCTGCCTGACCAGCATCGCGCGACAGGAGCAGTGGTGGGCGACGGTCTTCGCCCTGGTCGGCGCGCCCAGCATCTCGATCGCCTACGAGGACTGCGTGGGCCGCGAGGACGAGGTGGCCGGCCAGATCAGGGCGGCGTTGGGCCTGCCCGAACGCGCCGACTGCCCCCCGGTGCGGATCCAGCCCCTGGCCCGCCAGGCCGACCAGACCAGCGCCGAATGGATAGAGCGCTTCCGCGCCGAGGTGAACCAGCGCCTCGACGCCGCGGGCCGGCGCCGCGACCTCTCCGCGCTGGCCCGCGCCATCGCGCCGCCCTGAGGCCTTCGGAAGGCGGCGAGGCCGCCTTCCCCTTCCCCTTCCCCTTCCCCTTCCCCTTCCCCGCCTACAGCAGGCTGGGACCGTCGTGGGCCTTGCGGGCGCGCGACTTGAACACCAGCACGGTGCGCAGCGCGGGGCAGTCGCGACTGGGCGTGCGGGCGGCGTGCGGGATGTCGCCCGGGAACACCGCCAGCCGGCCGGGGATCGGAAAGACCGAGCGGATCACGTCCCGGCCGCCCTGGTCGAAGAAGACCGTCTCGCCGCCCCAGTTGGCCTCCCACTGGGGGTGGGCGTAGTAGATCGTGGTGAAGTAGTCGGGCTGGGCGCTGTCGGTGTGCATGTGCCCGTCGCCCCCGAACGTATGGCCGTTGGCGTAGACCCGCACCGGCACGTGGTCGCCCACCACCTGGTCGCAGATCAGCTTCCACAGCGCGATCACCGGCGTGATCAGCGGGCGGCCCAGAAGCTCCTTCTCGCAGTTGTCGAGGCTGTTCTCGTCGCCGCCGCCGAAGTGCGAGTGCCAGAAGCTGTGATTGACCTGGGTCGAATTGGCCCGCCAGCCGTAACGCCAGATGTTCCGGTCCATCAGCCCCGAAAGCTGCAGCTGCAGGTCGGTCGGAACAATGCCCTCCAGCGTGCGGATCTCGCCGGCCCGCGGCGCGCCGATCGGCCCGCGCACGACGCGCGACGACGCATCGAAGCCGTAGGTGTCCGACAGCGCCTTGTGGCCGGCCTCGTCGAGCCAGGCCAGCAACCCGCGCAAGCGCGGCCCGGCGTCGGCCCGCTGGCGCGGCTGCATGCGGGGAAACTGTTCCAGCCAGTTGGCGGTGAAGATGTGCGCCAGGTCCTTCAGGTCGCTGCGCGCCACGGGCTCCTGGCGACCGTCCTGCAGCGTCAGCATGCCCGGGCCGCGCGGCGCCAGGGCCAGCATGAAACTGCGCTTGGTCATGGCCCCGAACAGATAGGCCAGCCGCTCGGCCCGCTCGCCGATCACCGCGGCCACGTCGCCGCGGCGGTCCAGCGTGAGGATGGCGCGCTGGAAGCTCTCGGTGCCGTAGACCGAATGGAACAGGCCCGCATCGCGCACCGCCTCGTCCACGCCCCAGGCCTCCAGCAGGGCCGCGGTGCCCTTCAGGTGGTCGAGCAGGACATGGCCGGAATGCCCCACGCCGCCCGCCCCGAACTGGCTCAGGAACTGCAGCTTGGCCTCGAAGGACGGCTCGGAGGGCGCGGCTTCCGGCGCGGGACGATCCAGAAGCGAGACGTCGGAAAGATCGCTCATTGGCTTACTCGGTTTGGGCGGGAGAAAGGGGGAGGGTCGGCCGGCGCCGCGCGCGTCATGACAGGCAGTCGACCAGGACGAGGCCGCGGATGATCGTCCGCTCGCCCTCGTTCTTGCTGTAGAGCATGCTGAAGAACGACACCGTCTTGATCAGCAGCAGCGGATCGCCGTCCACCGGCAGCAGCCGCAGGTCCAGGCCGCGCGCCTTGGCCGATCTCTGCAGCCGCGCCAGGGCCGTGACATCGGCGGTTCCGGCGGTCCATCGATAGAACAGCGCGCAGTCGAGATCGCCGGGATTGGGCTTGGGTCCGATCGCGCTGCCGCCGAGCAGGGCCGCGACGCCCTGCCCGCCGGCGTCGGAAAGCTCGCCCAGGGTGACGGCCAGCTCGTCGATGAAGCGCTTGCGACGGGCCAGCGCCTGCCCCGCGACCAGGGCCGAGAGACTGACCAGATAGGGGGTGGCGTTGACCGGCGTGCTCTGCCGCTCCGCGGTCACGAAGGGCGGGAAATCAAGCGCCTCGGCCTGCCTGAAGCAGGACTCCGTCACCTCGCGGAAGGTTTGCGGCGCCGCCGCCAGGCCGGTCACTTCGACGCCTCTGCGACAGGTCGAAGCTGAAGAAACAAGCTCGCTGACACGCCCCGCCGATCCTACGCCTGACGCCGCGCTCACCCGTGCGAGGCCGCCGATCAACGCCACTCTAGGTTTAATCTTGAATCGCGCGCAAGACGCCAAAAGGCAATTCTGAGTTGATTTCCACAGACGCCGCCGAAAGGGGCCTTTCCGGCCGAAGATCGCCGGCCATGAGGAAGAGACAGCGCTCGACGAAGCGGAACAGCGGCGCCCAGCGACCGTGCACCTCGGCCTCGCGCAGGGCCAGCGTCAGGCTGCCCCCCGAGAGGGTCGTCAGCTCGTGCAGGGGCGCATAGAAGGCCGGCCGGCCATAGGCGCGCCGGACCACCGCGCTGAACAGCATGCGCGCGGTGCGGCCGTTGCCGTCCTCGAAAGGGTGGCAGTTGGAGATCGCCGCCATCCCCACCGCCGCCCGGTAGAGGGCCGGAACCGCCGCCTCGCCCATCCGGCCATGAACCAGCGCCAGGCGCTCGGCGATCTGCTCGGCCGGCGGAAAGGCGATCTGCTCGCCCTCGAGGTCGCGCTGCGTGCCCACCAGCCTGCGGCGCGGACAGACCCGCCGCCCCAGCCCGTGGCTGGCCAGGGTGGCCAGGCCGCGCGTGAAGTCATGGGGATCGTCGGCGACGATCGCATCGGCCAGGCGCTCGCCGAACTGGTCGAGCACCCGCCGTTCCTGCAGAGAGCGGCCGTCCTCGACGGGCCGGGGCGCGAGCCGGGCCGAGAAGCGCTCGGCCAGCGGATGGGAAAGACCAAGCTCGGCCGGATAGCCGGCGCCGGTCGCCAGCGGCCTGGTCGCCAGCCACGCCTCGGTCCTGGCTTCCATCTCGGGCGGGGCGGCGTTCAGATGCTGCTCGCCCAGCCGCACCAGGGCGATGGTCTCGTCCGACGCCTCGCGCCACTCGGGCCAGGCAAACAGCGAACGCCGGCGCAGGCCCACGCTCAGGGTCCGTCCTGCGACGCCGGCGGCAAGGCCAGCGACCGGTCCGGCCGCCCCCCGGACCGGGCGACGACCGTCTCGATCGGCGCGGGATCCGAAGCGCCGATCGAGTCCACCTTGTCCAGCACATGGACCCAGGGCGCATGGAAGGCGCGCCGCCGCGTGGGCGAGATTTCCTGCAGCCCCGGCACGAAGTCGATGAACCGCAGCTCGCCCATCGCCGCCAGCAGCGCGGTCGAGGCGACGTATTCCTGGTAGGTGGTCTCGACCAGGCCGAACTTGGCGTCGCGCAGCTCCTGCTCGGCGTTCAGCACCTCCAGCACGGTGCGCAGGCCCAGCCGCTGCTCTTCCTTGACGCTGTCATAGGCGGTCTGCTGGGCCCGGATCTCCAGCCGTCGCGCCGAGACCGTGGCGCGGGCCGCCGCCAGCTGGTTCCAGGCCTGCGACACGCTGCGGATCGCCTGGCGCCGGGCGTCGTCGATCAGCAGTTCGTCGCGCTGGCCCTGGGCCTCGGCCGCGACGATCCGTGATCGGACAGCTCCATTCGGGAAGGGCTGACGAAAGACCAGGCCGGCCGTCGTGGCCCGCACGCTGTCGACCGGATTGAAGCTGTTGAGCGGCGACTCGGCGTTCTGCACCTGCAGCGACACCGTCGGCCGGGCCTGGGCCTTGGCCATCTCCAGGCGGGCCTGCGTCTCCTGCAGGGTGTAGACGGCGATGCGCAGGTTGCGATTGTTGCGTTCGGCCCGGCTCAGGGCGTCGTCGATGGTCGCCGGCAGGTTGGGCGTCACCGGCGGCGGCGCCAGTTCGCCGGGGTTCTGGCCGACCACCGCCAGATAGTCGCCGCGGCTCTGGGCCAGCTGCCCTTCCCTGGCCAGCAGGCGCGCACGCGCCGCGGCCAGGCGCGCCTCGGCCTGCGAGCGATCGGTGATCGTCACCTCGTAGAGCGCGAACTTGGCCTCGGTCTCGCTCAGCTGCTGTTCGAGCACCTGGACGTTCTCGCGGGCGATGGCCACGCCCTCCTCGTCGCGCCGGACCGCCGAGAACGCGACGACCAGGGCCTGCAGGATCTGTTGCTCCGATTGCAGCAGCGCCTCGCGGCCCGAGGCGGCCTGCGCCAGGGCCAGCTTGAGGCTCGCATGGCCCGCGCCGCCCAGATAGAGCGGCTGCTCGAGCGAGAACTGGTCGGACGCATAGCTCGCCTCGACGTCCAGGTCGGGAACGTCGGTGCGCGTCCTTGAGAACCGCGCCGACGCGGTGGGCGCAAACGCGCCCAGCGCCTGGTGATAGGCCTCCTGCACCGCGCGCAGCTGGGCGCGCTGGGCCAGAAGCTGGGGGTTGCCCTCGTAGACCAGCGATGCGGCCTCGGCGAGGGTCTCGGCCCCGGCCCCGCCGGCCACGCCCAGCAGGCCGCTGGTGATCAGGCCCAACAGCCACCCTCGCGCGAAGGGTCTGCGCCTTGCGGTCTTGCCCATGCCGATCAAGCCGCGTTCACCGGGGGTTGCTCGCCCTCGGCCGGGCCGGTCGACGACACCCGCGTCATGCGCCGGTCGGCGATCGCGGTGCCGTCCTGGATCATGATCACCCGATCGGCCGCCGCGATGGTCTCGGGCCTGTGCGCGACGACCAGGCGCGTGATCTTCAGGTTCGACAGCGAGGTGTTGACCAGCCGCTCGCGCGCCACGTCCAGATGCGAGGTGGCCTCGTCCAGGATCAGGATGCTGGGCTGGCGATAGAGGGCGCGGGCCAGCAGGACGCGCTGCTTCTGCCCGCCCGACAGCGACGAGCCCATGTCGCCGACGAAGGTCTCGGTCCGCATCGGCATGCGGTTGACGTCCTCCTCCAGCCCGGCCAGGCGCAGGCACTCGTTGACGCGGTCGATGTCGACCACCTCGTCGAAGAAGGTCACGTTGTCGGCGATCGATCCCGAGAGCAGTTCGTCGTCCTGCAGCACCACGCCGATGTTCCGGCGCACGCCGCGCGGCCCCCAGGCGCTCAGCGGCATGTCGTCGATGCACACCTGCCCGTAGGTCGCCGGATAGAGGCCGCACAGCACCTTCATCAAGGTCGACTTGCCCGAGCCGGAGGGGCCGACGACGGCCACGAACTCGCCGGGCTCGATGGTGAAGGTCAGGTTGCGCAGCACCGCCGGCTCGTGCGGGGCGTAGGTGAACCCGACCCCTTCGAGGCTGACTTTGCCCTTCATCTCGGGCAGGCCGCTGGTCGACTTCTCGATGTCGGCCTCGGTCGGGGTCAGCACGATGTCGGCCAGACGGAAGGTGTAGAGGTCGAGCATCTTCCAGGCCACGCCCTGCTCGATCAGGTTGGCGCCGCGGTCGAGGAACTGGGTGTGGTAGGCCATGAAGGCGTACAGCACGCCGATCGACATCTGGTCGGTCATGATCATGCGCGCGGCCAGATAGATGACCGCGATGCTGGCCAGCCCGCGGATCAACCGCTGCACGCCGT
This sequence comes from Caulobacter sp. 602-2, assembly GCF_011043625.1. Lineage (GTDB taxonomy): Bacteria > Pseudomonadota > Alphaproteobacteria > Caulobacterales > Caulobacteraceae > Caulobacter. Next base: position 129,300 of record NZ_JAAKGT010000011.1, on the reverse strand, counting down.
TGATCCCGACATTGGCGAAGGCCGAAAGCTGGCTGGCCCGAATGCTGTCGGCCATGCGGTTGGACCAGTCGGCCTGACGCTCGGGCTCGGCGCCCATGACCTTGATGGTCTGGATGGCGCGCAGGGTCTCGATGCGCTTGCCGTTCTCGGCGATGCTGGAGGTCAGCGCCTTGGCCGCATAGTTCATGGTCAGCGGGATCGAGATCAGCCGCACGACGAGATAGAGCAGCAGGCAGGCCACCGTGACCCCGGCCAGCACCGGCGCGAACACGAACATCATCACCGCCGTGGCCACCGAGAGCACGCCGTCGAGCATCACCGCGATCAGGCCGCCGGCGATCAGGTTGCGGATCGGGTCGAGGGCCTGGAACCGCATCAGGGCGTCGGCCAGCCGCCGGCGCTGGAACCACGGCAGCGGCAGCCGGATCAGGTGATGGAACAGCCGCTGGGTCATGTCCCAGTTCATCAGCGCCGACAGCTTCTGGGTGGCGAAACCGCGAAGCGTCTCGGCCCCGACGTTGAAGATCGCGAACACGCCGAACCCGATGGCCAGGCCCGTCAGCAGGTCGAAGTCGCCCTTGAGGACGGCGTCGTCGACGACGAACTGCATGTAGAACGGGCTGACCAGGATGTAGGCCTGCAGCACCAGCGACAGCACCACCACCTGGCCGAGCCCGCTGCCCAGGCCCGGGGCCCAGCGCACCACGCTCCACATGTTCAGGGGCGAGCGCTCGCGGCGGCGCTGGAAGGCCGGCGTCGGCGACAGCTCCAGGGCCGCGCCGGTGAACTTCTTGTCCAGGTCCTTGAGGCTCACCTTCACGTGGCCGCGGCGAGGATCGAAGATCTTGGCGGAGTCGCGCTTGACGCTGATCAGCACGACGAAGTGCGACAGCCCCCAGTGCAGGATGGCGGGGCACTTCACGTCGACCAGTTCGTGCGGATCGCAGCGCAGGGGCCTGGCCGACATGTTCATCGAGCCGGCCAGGTCGATGATGTCCTTGAAGGACATGCCGCGCGACGACATGGGGAAGCGCTTGCGCAGGGTCGCCAGGTCGGTCTCGTCGCCGAAGATCTGCGACACCGCCGCCAGGCACGACAGGCCGCACTCCGCCGCCTCGGTCTGCTGCAGTCTGTAGTCGGGTGTCATGGCTACTGGGCTTTCGAACGCGCGCGCATGGCCAGGATGGGATCGAACAGCGCATCGATGAGCGAGTGGCGATCCAGGACGATCTCCGCCTGCAGCCGCATGCCGGGCATCAGCGGCCATTCGCGGCCGTAGGCGGCGACGCTCTGGCGATCCAGCTTGGCGACGATCCGGTACAGGGCTTCCTTCGACTCCGGCCCGGCGACGCCGGCGGGCTGGTCGGCGGGCGCGACCGGCGCGTCGGAGATCTCGGTTATGGTCGCGCCGCCCACGCCGAAGCGCTGGTAGGGAAAGGCGTCGTAGAGGAGCCTGACGCGATCGCCTTTGCGCACGAAGCCCACCGCCTTGGACGGCACCCACAGTTCGGCCGTCTGGTGAGCGTTGGTCGGCAGCAGGATGGCCAGTTGCCCGCCCGGCGCGGCGGTCTGGCCGGGGCGCGCGGCCAGGGCGGCCACGCGACCGGCCCGCTCGGCGGTCAGGATGATCTGCCCCTCGCTGGCCAGGGCCGCCCGGCGCTCGAACAGCTCGGCGCGGGCCTTGGCGATGTCGGCCTGGGCCGAGGCGCCCTCGGCCTGGGCCCGCCGCGTCTCGATCCTGGCCTGCAGCAGGCTGGTGCGCGCCTCGACCAGCTGGCGCTCCAGGTTGGCGACGCTGATCTTGGCTTCCAGCAGGCTGTCTTCGCGCTGGCGCAGCTGGATCGCCGGCATCAGCCGCTTCTCGAACAGCTCGCGCGCCGAGGCCACGCTCTGCTCGTTCAGCGCCTGGCGGCCGCGCTGCAGGTCCAGCTGCTGCTCCAGCTGGGCGATGTTGGCGACCAGCCCGTCCTGCTTGGCCAGGCTGTAGGCCTCGGTCTGCTGAGCGCTGGCCCGGCGCGCTTCGGCCTGGGCGCCGATCGCCTGCTCCTGCTGGGCGGTGGCGGCCGAATAGAGGCCCGAGACGTGACCGCCCTCGACGGTGGCGTCCAGCGCGATCTTCATCAGCGGCGCGCCCGCCGTGATCGCCTGGCCGTCCTTGACGTAGACCTCCGAGATCACGCCGGCGCGGGTTGTCGTCAGCTTGATGGCGCCGGCGTCCGGCTGGATCAGTCCGGGCGCGCGCTCGACGCGGGAATAGCGGGTGAGGATCAGGAAGGCGAAGCCGGCGACCAGCAGCGCGCCCATGAAGCCGGTCAGCAGCCAGCTGCTGACGCCGAACGTGCCGCCGGGCGATCCGATGCGCGAACGGGCGGCCTCGACGGCGCGCTCGCGGAACAGGGGCGACGGCTTGGCGTCGTCGGCCGGGGGCGGATGCATCGGGGAACCGATATTCTTCACGACCCGCTCGCCGCCCGGGTTGCACGCCGCAGCAAGCCCTTGGCGACCAACGCAGCTGAACCCAAACTCACGCTCAAACCCCCGATCAAGACCATCGGCTAACTTCCGACGACGCGCCCTTGCGAAACACCCTAAGTGTGCATTTCAGCAATAATCAACACAAAGTAGCGCAGGCACGGCAACCTTTCTGTCAGCGCCCGGCGACCCGCTGTTTCAGCCGCTCGTTCATGGCGCGCGCGAGGTTCAGCGCGCCGGCCACGGGCACGGACCAGTCGCCGAGCGCGGCCTGCTGGAAAACCTCGGTCTGGCCGTACCAGAGCGTGGCCCCGCCCCCGCGACGCCAGCGCCAGTCGACGCTGGCTGCGGCCAGCAGCAGCGCGGTTCGCCGCCCCATGCCGCCGGCCAGGTGGGCCACGGCGGTGTCGACGCTGACCACCAGGTCGAGGTCGGCGATCACCCGCGCGGTGTCGGTCAGCGACGCCGAATCGTCGAGCGGGGTGAGCATCCGGGCCGCTTGCGGCGTCGCGGCGATCTGGGCCGCCCCGGGACCGATCTGCAGGCTGACCACCTGCAGGTCCGGCATGGACAGCAGGGGCGCGAAGGCCGCCAGCGGCGCCGAGCGGCGGGCGTCGTGCGGATGGTCGGGATTGCCCTGCCAGCTGAGGCCGACCCGCAACGGCCCCGGCCGGCGATCGCCCGCGGGCGCGAAATCCTGGAAGAGATAGGGCGGGCGGACGAGGTCGGCCTCGTGGTCCAGCCCCAGCAGCGCCGGCAGGCTCATCAGGCAGCACCAGCGCCCGGCCCGCGACGTCAGCGGCCGGCCCAGCGGCGAGAAGTCGGGCGCGTCGCTCAGGCTGGCGATCGCCGGCTCCAGATACGGCCGGCCGACCACGGTGACGGCGACCCCGCGCCCGACCAGGTCGGGCAGGAAGCGCGCGAACTGCAGGGTGTCGCCCAGCCCCTGCTCGGGAAACACCAACAGCTCTTGGGGAACGGGCTCGCCCCGGCGCCAGCGCTCGACCGAGCGCCCGCTCTCCTTGCCGCGCAGTTCGGCGAAGGGGGTCAGGCGCAGAGCCTCGAGGCGATGTTCCATGTCGCCCCAGCCGTCGCGCCAGTCGCCCAGCCGCAGGCGGGCCAGACCCCGGTTCATCAGCATTTCCGGCGACGCGCCGGGCTCCACCGCCAGGGCGTAGGCCCGCTCGGCGGCGTCGGCCTGGCCCCAATAGGCCGCGTAGGCGCCGAAGGCCGAAGCCATCTTGGGCGGCACGCGGTGCCTGGAGGTGATGTCGTCGAACAGTCGCGCGCTCGCCTCGAAACCGGCCTCGCGCATGCTCCGGGCGAGCGCCTCGCCAAGGGTGCGGGGCGCGATGGGCAACGGCGCTGGCGTCAACGGAATCCCCTCTCGAAGCTGACAACCTATGGGCGTACACGAACCCTTGGCAACCGGATTGTCGGCGTCGTCCACAGCGCCACTTCCGATCACAGAGACGTGACAATGCAACCTTAAAATGTTCTCTGTGAAATACGCGGAAAGCATGCGTCAAAGAGCGCGTCGCCCAGGAAGGGCGAGGCTCCAGACAGGTGTGATGAATGCGTGAGCTGACCTTGGAAGAGCTTGAACTGATCAGCGGCGGTATCGATACGCTCGAGACGATCACGGTCACGGGCACCCGCGACGGCGACGGCTGGGATGGCTGGGACGGCTGGTGGGACGGCGGCTATGACGGCGGCGACGGCGGGTACGACGGCGGCGGCGGAGACGGCGGCGATCCCCCGGCCGAGGAGTATCCGCCGTGCGTCGAAGCCTCGCCCGAGGGCGTGGCGCCGGGCGCGATCCTCGACGCGGCCCGCAACGCGGCCAGCCAGATCGCGGCCGGCAACGACGAGACCTACGAGTACGGCGCGCTCATCTACGAGCTCAACGGCGTTGTCGGCGTGGGCAACATCTACACGCAGAACAACACCGGTCAGGTCCAGATCGGCGCCGGCGGCGTGCCGGACGGCGCCCGTATCGTGGGCTACATCCACAACCACCCGGACGTGGGCGGCATCGACGACCGCACGCCTTCCGACCACGCCGGCGGCGACTGGGATCAGTACAACGGCCTGATCAACAGCACCTCGCTGCCGCGCGGCATCACCGCCGACCCGAACATGCTGTTGTTCATCTACACCAACGAAGACGGCAAGGTCCGCGCCTACGACAAGACCGACGAAGGCACGACCACCGCCAGCTGCGCCGTCTGACGCGCTCAGCCTGATGCGGACGGCGAGCCGCACTTTCGGCTCGCCGTTTCGCGCCAAATGCGTATTTTCATAACTGCAACCCAGGATAACGATATTGTTATCACGCAGCCCGCAGAGGCGCCTCGCAAGCTCGACCTTGGCATGCATGATTTCACAACACCCGCTTTGAGGGTGTTTTCCAGACAGGTGGATTCTGTATGCGTGAGTTGACCCTAGAAGAGCTCGACTTCGTCACCGGCGGCGCCGACGAAGTCGACGGCATCACCGTCACGGCCGACGGCGGCGACGGCGACGGCTGGGACGGCTGGTGGGACGGCGGCGACGGCGGCGACGGCTGGTGGGACGGCGGTGACGGCGGCGTCGGCCCCGACGGCGGCGGCGACGGCATCACCGAAGAATATCCGCCCTGCGTCGAAGCCTCGCCCGAGGGCGTGGCGCCGGGCGCGATCCTCGACACGGCCCGCTCGGCAGCCGCTCAGATCGCCGCCGGCAACGACGAGACCTTCGAGTACGGCGCGCTCATCTGGGAGCTCAACGGCACGGTCGGCATGGGCGCCATCTACACCCAGAACGACACCGGTCAGGTCCAGATCGGCTCCAGCGGCGTGCCGGACGGCGCCCGCATCGTCGGCTACGTCCACAACCATCCGGACGTCGCCGGCGTCGACGACCGCACGCCGTCGAACCACGTGGGCGGCGACTGGGACCAGTACAACGCCCTGGTCAACAGCACCACGCTGCCGCGCGGCATCACCGCCGATCCGAACATGCTGCTGTTCATCTACACCAACGAAGACGGCAGCCTGCGCGCCTACGACAAGACCGACGAAGACACCGAAACCGCCAGCTGCGCCGTCTGACGCGCGCAACTGCCGTTTCATGAGACGGGCGACGAGCCGGGCTTCGGCTCGTCGCCTTTACGGCGGGGCGTCGCCCCCTGGGAGCCATCCAAAAATAGGCGTTGTCGGCGCGGCGGGTTTGGCCCTAGCGATTGCACATGACCGTTTCCGTGCTGTTCGTCTGCCTGGGCAACATCTGTCGATCGCCTCTGGCCGAGGCCGCCTTCCGGCAGGAAGCCGAACGGCGGGGGCTGGACGTCGTCGTGGATTCGGCCGGCACCAGCGGCTGGCACGCGGGCGATCCGCCCGACCGTCGGGCGCAGGCGACGGCGCGGCGGCACGGGGTCGAGATCGGCCAATATGCGGCCCGCCAGGTGACGGCGGCCGATTTCGAGCGCTTCGACCACGTGGTGGCGCTGGACCTCGACAATCTGCGCAACCTGCGGCGGCTGGCGCCGGCGGGAAGCCCGGCGCGGCTGAGCCTGCTGCTCGACCATGTCGACGGACGCGCCGGTCAGGCCGTGGCCGATCCCTATTACGGCGACGACGCCGGCTTCGAGATCACCTGGGCCGACGCCGTTGCGGGGGCCCGTGGCCTGGCGGCGAAGATCGCGAGCTAGAGCCCGGGCGGCCAGTCCTTCAGGAGATCGACGGGCTTACGGCGGCCAAAGCGCCCCCGGCGCGGCGATAACAGGCTGAGCAGACGCTCAAGCCCGAACAGCAGCGCGGCGATCCCGACCGTGACGCCGGCGAACATGGCCCAGGCGCCGAGGTCTTGGCCCGGCCAGCCGCCGTCGATCACCAGCAGCTTGCCGCCGAACACGACGGCGACCAGCAGGACGAAGGCCAGGAAGCGCCAGACCAGCCCCATCGGACCCTACCCCAGATGCACGCGGATCAGGCTCCGCGCGGCGCGGGCGACCGAGCGGGCCGGGCCGTCGGCGCCGAGGGTGACGCGGGCGGTGTAGGAGCCCTCCATCAGCAGCATCAGGGCGTCGGCCAGTTCGTCGTCGGCCGCGCCGGCGCGGCGGCACAGGTCGATCAGCCGGCCGTGCAGCGAGCGCTTGTAGTTCACCGACACCTGCTGGGCCGGGTGGTTTTCCTCGTGCAGCTCGATGGCGGCGTTCGACAGCGGGCAGCCGTGGACGTTCATGTCGCAGGCCTTGGTCTCGAAGGCGTCGAAGATCGCCTCCAGCTGGGCGCGCGGGTCGGTGCAGCAGCACGCCGTCACCCCGTCCCACCAGGCCCAGTACTCGCGCTCCTGCTCGCGCAGGACCTCGGCGACCAGTTCGTCCTTCGACGGAAAGTTCCGGTACAGCGTCATCTTGGTGGCCTCGGCCTCGGCCGCGATGGCCTCGACGCCGACGGCCCGGATGCCGTGCTGGTAGAAGAGCTCGCGGGCCGTCTCGAAGATCCGGTCGCGGGCGGGCCTCTTGGACGCTGGCGGACCGTCCGGCGCGCACGCCGTCCCGGCTCCCAGCTCCCCCGAGCCGACCTCCCCAGATTTTCTCGCAGCCATTTTCGCAGCACCTCGCCTTGACGTGAGAGTTACCGGTCAGTATCTCTCCGCCAGGGAGTGATACCGAACGGTATCGTCACATCCTAAATCGTCATTCCGCCGAGCCAAGTCAAGCAACAGACCCTGCGACATTTCTCCCCCTCTTACCCCTTGAACGGAGCGCAAGCCATGCCGAACGCGAGCGACATCACCGCCGCCCCCGAAGCCGCCACGGCCTGCGCCTCCGGGTGGCTGGCCAGCGCCGCGCGTCACGGCCGTTCGATCCAGCGGTGGATCGGCAAGGCCGCCGCGCCCAAGCCCCGCACCCGGTCGTCGCGGCCCTATCGCCCGCCGACCTGGGAATAGCCGTCCCAAGCGTCCCCTCCCCGTCCGCCCGCTCCCCCGGGCGTTCTTTTCGACAGGTCTTCCGATGCGCCAAGCCATCAACACCTTCGCCGGCCTCGCCGCGCTGGCGGTCCTCACCGCCTGCAGCGCCCAGGCCAAGCCCGAACAGGGCCCCGCTCCCGCCGTGCAGGTCACCGTCGCCGACGTGGCCTTCAAGTCGCTGCGCCAGTGGGACGACTTCACCGGCCGCCTGGAAGCGGTCGACACCGTCGACATCCGGCCCCGCGTCGGCGGCTACGTGAACGCCGTGCGCTTCGCCGAAGGCGCCTATGTCCGCAAGGGCCAGGTGCTGTTCGAGATCGACCCGCGCCCGTTCCAGGCCGAAGCCGCCCGCGCCGGCGCCGAAGTGGCCCGCGCCAAGGCCGGCCTTGATCTGGCCGTCGTCAACCGCGAGCGCGGCCAGCGGCTGATCGACCAGAACGCCCTGGCCCGCAGCGAATTCGACCGCCTGGCCTCGGAAGAGAAGGCCGCCCAGGCCAATCTGGCCGCCGCCCAGGCCGCCCTGCAGACCGCCCGCCTGAACCTGGAATGGACCCGCGTGGTCTCGCCGATCGACGGCCGCGTCTCCAAGGCCCGCATCACCCGCGGCAACCTGGTCACCCAGGCCGACATGCTGACCACGGTGGTCTCCGACGCGCCGATCTACGCGGCCTTCAGCGCCGACGAGCAGACCTTCCTGAAGTACGCCGCCGCCGAGCGCGGCAAGGAAAGCCCGGTCTATATGGGGCTGATGACCGAGGACGGCTATCCGCACGTGGGCAAGCTGTCGTTCATCGACAACGCGCTGGACGCCAAGAGCGGCACGATCAGCGGCCGGGCGATCTTCGCCAACGCCGACGGCAAGTTCACGCCGGGCCTGTTCGCCCGCATCCGCCTGGTCAGCGCCGCCGCCCAGACGGTGGCCCTGGCCCCCGACCGCGCCATCGCGACCGACCTTGGCAAGCGCTATGTGATCGTCGTCGACCAGGCCAACAAGGCCCAGTACCGCCCGGTCGAGGTGGGTCCGCTGGCCGGCAACCTTCGCGTCGTCCGCCAGGGCCTCAAGCCCGGCGACCGGGTGATCGTCGGCGGCCTGCAGAAGGTCAAGCCGGGCGACACCGTCGCGCCGGTGGCGGTCAAGACTGAAGCCGCCGACCTCGGCCAGCTGGAAGTCGGCCCGCAGAAGGTGGCCGCGGTCGCCAGCCCCGTGCAGCAGAACTGACGGCGGAGCGCGACCCCCTCGTCCTTCGACAAGCTCGGGATGAGGGTCTCAACCGACCCGCCCCTCGCAAAACTAGCCCTCATCCTGAGCCTGTCGAAGGACGAGGGCGGCCCCTCTGAACGCTCCCCTCCCCCATCAAAGGGGGAGGGAACGACCTTGTACGTCCCTCCCCTCCCCGGACGCCTCCCATGAATTTCGCAAAATTCTTCGTCGGACGACCGCGGTTCGCCGCCGTGCTGTCCATCGTCATCTTCATCGCGGGGCTCGTGGCCCTGCCCAACCTGCCGATCAGCGAGTACCCCGAAGTGGTGCCGCCGACGGTCGTCGTGCGCGCGGCCTATCCCGGCGCCAACCCGTCGGTGATCGGCGAGACCGTGGCCGCCCCGCTGGAGCAGGCCATCAACGGCGTCGAGGGGATGATCTACCAGTCGTCCCAGTCGGCCTCGGACGGGGCCATGATCCTGACCGTGACCTTCGCGCTGGGCACCGACCTGGATAAGGCCCAGGTGCAGGTTCAGAACCGCGTGGCCCAGGCCCTGCCGAAACTGCCCCAGGAGGTGCAGCGCATCGGCGTGACCACCAACAAGGCCTCGCCCGACCTGACCCTGGTCGTGCACATGGTCTCGCCCAACAACCGCTACGACATGCTGTACCTCAGCAACTACGCGCAGCTGAACGTGCGTGATCGGCTCAAGCGCATCGACGGCGTGGGCGACGTGCAGATCTTCGGCGCCGGCGCCTACTCCATGCGGGTGTGGCTGGATCCGGAGAAGGTGGCCGCGCTCGGCATGACCGCCGGCGACGTCGTCCGCGCCCTGCGCGAGCAGAACGTGCAGGTGGCCGCCGGCCAGCTGGGCGCGCCGCCCAACGCCGGCTCGGGCGCCGACTTCCAGCTGTCGATCAACGCCCCCGGGCGCCTGACCGACGAGGACCAGTTCCGCAACGTCATCATCCGCTCGGGCGCCGACGGCCAGATCACCCGCCTGGGCGACGTGGCCCGCGTGGAGCTGGGCGCCAACAACTACGCCCTGCGCAGCTTGCTCGACAACAAGTCGGCCGTGGCCGTGCCGATCTTCCAGCGCCCGGGCTCCAACGCCCTGGAGATGGCGGCCGAGGTCAAGAAGACCATGAAGGAGCTGAAGAAGGACTTCCCCGAGGGCGTCGACTACGAGATCATCTACGACACCACCGCCTTCGTGCAGGAAAGCATCGACTCGGTGGTCCACACCCTGATCGAGGCCATCATCCTGGTGGTCATCGTGGTGGTGATCTTCCTGCAGGGCTGGCGCGCCTCGGTGATCCCGCTGCTGGCCGTGCCGGTGTCGCTGATCGGCACCTTCGCGATCATGCTGCTGCTGGGCTTCGGCCTCAACGCGCTGACCCTGTTCGGCCTGGTGCTGGCGATCGGCATCGTCGTCGACGACGCCATCGTCGTGGTCGAGAACGTCGAGCGGCACATCGAGAACGGCCTCTCGCCGCCCGAAGCCACCCGCAAGGCGATGAGCGAGGTCACCGGCCCGATCATCGCCGTGGCCCTGGTGCTGTGCGCCGTGTTCATCCCCACGGCGTTCATCACCGGCCTGTCGGGCCAGTTCTACCGTCAGTTCGCCCTGACGATCGCCATCTCGACGATCATCTCGGCCGTCAACTCGCTGACCCTGTCGCCGGCCCTGGCCGCCGTGCTCCTGAAGTCGCACCACGCGCCCAAGGACCGCTTCCAGAAGCTGATCGACCGCTTGCTGGGCTGGCTGTTCGTTCCCTTCAACAAGGTCTTCCACCGCGCCTCGAACGGCTATGTCCGCGGCGTGAAGGCGACGCTGGGCCGTTCGACCGCCTCGCTGTTCGTCTATGGCGGCCTGCTGCTGCTCACCGCTCTCGCGTTCGCCCGCACCCCGTCCGGCTTCGTGCCGCAGCAGGACAAGGCCTATGTGGTCGCCGTCGTGCAGCTGCCCGACGCCGCCTCGCTGGACCGCACCGAGGCCGTGATCAAGCAGATGGGCGACATCGCCATGAAGACCCCGGGCATCGAGCACTCGGTGGCCTTCCCGGGCCTGTCGGCCAACGGCTTCATCAACAGCCCCAACGCCGGCGCGGTGTTCTTCCCGCTCAGCGACTTCAAGGACCGCCGCGGCAAGGAGCTCTCGGCCGGGGCCATCGTGGGCCAGCTGAACCAGAAGTTCGCCGCCATCCCCGACGCCCAGATCGCGGTCTTCCCGCCGCCGTCCGTGCAGGGGCTGGGCACCATCGGCGGGTTCCGCATGCAGATCGTCGACAAGGCCGGCCTCGGCTCGGACGAGCTCTACAAGCAGACCCAGGCGATCATCGCCAAGGCGCAGAAGGATCCGGCCCTGGCCGGCGTCTTCTCCAGCTACCAGGTCAGCGTTCCGAAGATCCAGGCCGACATCGATCGTGAGAAGGCCCGGGCCCAGGGCGTGTCGCTGACCGACCTGTTCGAGACCCTGCAGGTCTATCTGGGCTCGCTGTACGTCAACGACTTCAACCGCTTCGGGCGGACCTACGAGGTCAACGTGCAGGCCGACCAGGACTTCCGCCTGCAGCCCGAGCAGATGCTGCGCCTGCAGACCCGCAACGGCGACGGCCAGATGATCCCGCTGGGCGCCTTTGTCAGCTTCAAGGAGGCCACCGGTCCCGACCGCGAGATGCACTACAACGGCATGCTGACCGCCGAGATCAACGGCGGCCCGGCGCCCGGCTTCTCGACCGGCCAGGCCCAGGCGGCGCTGGAGAAGATCGCGGCCGAGGAACTGCCCAACGGCATCGGCTTCGAATGGACCGAGCTGACCTACCAGCAGATCCTGGCCGGCAACACGGCGATCTACATCTTCCCGCTGTGCGTGCTGCTGGCCTTCCTCGTGCTGGTCGCCCAGTACGAAAGCTGGAGCCTGCCGCTGGTGGTGATCCTGATCGTTCCGATGACCCTGCTGTCGGCCCTGGTCGGCGTGCTGGTCACCGGCGGCGACAACAACATCTTCACCCAGATCGGCCTGATCGTGCTGGTGGGGCTGGCGTGCAAGAACGCCATCCTGATCGTCGAGTTCGCCCGCGAACGCGAGATCGAGGGCGACACGCCGCTCCAGGCGGTGCTGGAGGCCTGCCGCCTGCGCCTGCGTCCCATCCTGATGACCTCGATCGCCTTCATCATGGGCGTCTGGCCGCTGGTGGTGTCGCACGGGGCGGGCGCGGAGATGCGCCGGGCCATGGGCGTGGCGGTGTTCTCCGGCATGCTGGGCGTCACCGTCTTCGGCCTGATCCTGACGCCGGTGTTCTACTACGTCATCCGCCGGCTCTCGGGCCGCAAGTCGCTGGCGACCGTCAAGACGGCCCCGGCGGCGGAGGCCCAGGCCCACGGCTGATCGCCTCGCTTCCCAACCCAAGCACACCCATCCCTGTCCCTTCCCTCTCGGGGGAAGGGAGACTTCCGAGGCTCCCATGACCCTCCTTCGCACAGCCCTGATCGCCGGCGCCTCGCTGCTGGCCACGGCCTGCGCCGTCGGCCCGACCTACAAGGCCCCGACGCCCGCCCCCGTCGCCCTCCAGAACGCGACGCCCGCCGTCGCCTCCACCGCCGCCAATCCCGAGGCCCAGTGGTGGAAGGCGTTCGGCGACCCGACGCTCGACGCCCTGGTCTCCCAGGCCCTGGCCGCCAATCTCGACCTCAAGGTCGCCGTGGCCCGCGTCGACGAAGCCCGCGCCCTGTTCAAGGACGCGCGCCTCGACCAGATCCCGCGGGTCACCGCCTCGGGCGGCTACACCGACACCAAGCAGCAGCAGCCCGGCTTCTCCGACCAGCGGGTCGAGGTCGAGAGCTATCGCGCCGGCCTCGACGCGGCCTGGGAGATCGACCTGTTCGGCCGGGTGCGCCGCGGCGTGCAGGCCGCCGGCGCCGAGGCCGGCGCGGCCCAGGCCGACCTGCGCGACGTGCAGGTCAGCGTCGCCGCCGAGGTGGCCCGCAACTATCTGGAACTGCGCGGCGCCCAGGCCCGCCTGGCGGTGGCCCGCCGCAACCTCGAGACCCAGCGCGACACCCTGCGCCTGACCCGCGTGCGGTTCGAGGCCGGGGCCGGCGGGGCCATCGACGTCGCCAGCGCCGAGGCGCGCCTCAACGCCACGGAAGGCACGATCCCCGACCTGGTCACCGCCGCCACGCGCGCCAACTATCGCCTGGCCGTCCTGACCGGCCAGCGCCCGGGCGCACTGGACGCCCAGCTCGCGCCCCGCGCCGAGGAGCCCGCGCCGCTGGTCGCCGCCCTGCCGATCGGCGAGGCGTCCGAGTTCCTGCGCCGCCGTCCCGACGTGCAGGCGGCCGAACGCCGCCTGGCGGCCCAGACCGCCAAGGTGGGCGTGGCCACCGCCGACCTGTTCCCGCGCGTGCGGGTCAGCGGCTTCGTCGGCTTCCTGTCGGGCACCTCGTCGGGCTTCGGCAACAGCGCCAGCCAGGCCTGGTCGATCGCCCCGGCGGTCAGCTGGCCGGCTCTGGACCTCGGCGGCGCCCGGGCGCGGCTGAAGGCGGCGGAAGCCCGCAACGACGCGGCGCTGGCGGCCTACGACCAGACCGTGCTGGCGGCGATCGAGGACCTGGAGACCGCGCTCGTCTCCTACGCCCAGCGCCAGGCCCGGCTCAAAAGCCTGGCCGACCAGGCCGCCGCCTCGCGCCGCGCGGCCGAGCTGGCCCGCATCCAGTACAAGGAAGGCGGCATCGACTTCCTGGTGCTGCTCGACGCCGAACGCACCCTGCTGGCGGCGGAAGACGCGCTGACCGTCGCCGAGACCGGCGTCAACACCGACGTCGTGGCCATCTACAAGGCGCTGGGAGGCGGGTGGTCGTAAGGAAACACCTCTCCCAGAGGGAGAGGGAGGGGCCCATGCGCAGCATGGGAGGGTGAGGGGTTGCACCGCCTGCGGTCCCCTCCCCCAAACCCAGCGCCGTCGTTCAAGCCATGCGCGGGCCGGCGCCTTACCCCCTCACCCTCCCACGCCTGCGGCGCGGGCCCCTCCCTCTCCCCATGGGAGAGGTTTATATGGCGTCCGCGCCCTTTACTCGGAGCCCGCATGGCCGCCGCCGATGCCTACCTCTACCACCCCCGCGACGGCCACGGCCTGGCCCACGATCCGTTCAATTCCATCGTCGGCCCGCGCCCGATCGGCTGGATCTCCAGCGTCGACGCCCAGGGGCGGCGCAACCTGGCGCCCTACAGCTTCTTCAACGCCTTCAACTACACCCCGCCGATCGTCGGCTTCGCCTCTACGGGCTGGAAGGACACCATCGCCAACGTCCAGGCCACCGGCGTGTTCTGCTGGAACCTGGCGACGCGCGAGCTGGCCCAGGCGATGAACATGACCTCGGCCCCCGCCGCCCCCGGCCAGGACGAGTTCGCGCTGGCCGGGCTGACGCCGGTCGACAGCACGCTGATCGCCGCGCCGCGCGTGCTGGAAAGCCCGGTCAATTTCGAGTGCCGCGTCACCCAGTCGTTCCAGCTGACCACGGCAGCCGGCGAGGCGGTCGAGACCTGGATGACCTTCGGCGAGGTCGTCGCCGTCCACATCGACCGCCGCCTGATCCGTGACGACCGCGTCTACGACGCGCCCGCCGGCCGGCCGATCCTGCGCTGGGGCGGCCGCGGCGACTACGTCGCCGTCGATCCGTCGGCCATGTTCGAGATCTTCCGCCCGACCAAGGCCGACATTCCGCCTGCGGACTAGGGCTTGGCCCGCCCGTCGCGCTCGGCGCGCATCGCGGTGACCACCTGGCCGATCTGCGAGCCGCCGGGCGAGTCGGGCTTCACCGTCTGCAGGCCGCGCAGATAGGCCCGGTCCATCGGCGAGGCGTCGGTCCTGCCTTCCTCGGTGAAGAGGTTGAGCACGGTGTTGAACCCCTCGTAGTCGCGATCGGCGCGCGCCGAGGCGACGCCGGCCAGCGCCACGTAGTCGGCGAGGCCGCCCAGCTTGCGGCCGCCCATCCGGCGGCGATCGACCACCACGAACTGGTCCTGGATCACGCCCACCACCGAGGTGCGCACGCGCGAGCCGGCGCTGCTGGTGGTGAACATCAGCAGGTCGTTGCCCAGGCCGTCGGCGCTGACCGCGCCGCGCATCACGTCGACCTCGGCGAAGTTGGTCCACACCCGCACCGGACGATCGGTCGTGGCGTAGCGCTCGAAGCTCAAGGGCCGTTCGCGGTCGACCCAGAACTTGCCCGCCGCCCTGGCCTTGCGCACCAGCTTTTCGGGCTCGTCGGCCAGCACGACGGTGAGGTTGGGCTGGCAGCCCTTGGCGGCCATACGCACCCCCGCATCGCGCGCCATCTGGCTGATGCGGTCATGCAGGTAGCGGTTCTCTTCCGTGCGCCCGCCGGCCACGTAAGGGCACAGGGGGCCGGCCCACATCATCACCTTGCCGGCCGGCGTCAGGGGCGTGGCCCGCCGCACGAAGCCCGGATAGGGATCCACGCCCTGGGGCGAGACCTCGACCTCGTCCACGGCCGGAGGCTGCGCCGCGCCCTGCGCGACCGACAGCGCCAGCATCAAGGCCGCCAACACCGAAACCGACATGAAAAACCCTCCCAGGTCGCTCAACCTGGGAGGGTTTCACAGAACATCGCTCACCCGCAAGGGCGAAGCTTCGTCAGACGTCGACTTCGGCGTCCAGGGCGTTTTCCTGGATGAACTCGCGGCGCGGCTCGACCAGGTCGCCCATCAGGCGGCTGAACATGTCGTCGGCGTCGTCGGCGTGGTTGACCTTGACCTGCAGCAGGGTGCGGGCGTCGACGTCGAGCGTGGTCTCCCACAGCTGCTCGGGGTTCATCTCGCCCAGGCCCTTGTAGCGCTGGATGGTCAGGCCCTTGCGGCCGGCGTCGAGCACGGCCTGCACCAGGTCGAGCGGACCCCGGATCGTGGTGCTCTTGTCCTTGCGGCGGAAGACGGCCGCCTTTTCGAACACCTCGGCCAGCTTGGCCGCGCGTTCGGCCAGGCGACGGGCGTCAGCGGCGTGCAGCAGCACGTCGTCGAGCACGATGCGCTCGGACACGCCGCGACGCACGCGGCTGAACACGAAGCCGGTGTCGGCGCGCTCGCCGCTCCAGGGACCGTCGCCCTCCTCGTTGTAGAGGTCGAGGCGGCGGGCGGCCTTGGCCGCTTCGGGGCTTTCGCCCAGCAGGCCGGCCAGCGCCGCCTGCTCGATGGCCGAGGCCGGAGCGCGGGCCGCCAGGCGATCGATGTTGGCCTTGGCCGAACGGGCCAGCTGCACCAGGGCCAAGAGGTCCTGGCCGATCAGGCGCTCGCCCGAACCCAGGTCGAGCTCGGCGCCGTCGACGCCCTCGTCCACCAGGAAGGCGTCCATCTCTGTGTCGTCCTTCAGGTAGCGCGACGACTTGCCCTTGCTGGCTTTGTAGAGCGGCGGCTGGGCGATGTAGATGTAGCCGCGCTCGATCAGCTGCGGCATCTGCCGGTAGAAGAAGGTCAGCAGCAGGGTGCGGATGTGGGCGCCGTCGACGTCGGCGTCGGTCATCAGCACGATCTTGTGGTAGCGCACCTTGTCCGGGTTGAAGTCCTCGCGACCGATGCCGGCGCCCAGCGCCGTGATCAGCGTGCCGATCTGGTCGGACGACAGCATCTTGTCGAACCGCGCGCGCTCGACGTTCAGGATCTTGCCGCGCAGCGGCAGGACGGCCTGGTTGTCGCGGTTGCGGGCCTGCTTGGCCGAGCCGCCGGCCGAGTCGCCCTCGACGATGAAGATCTCGGACTTGGCCGGATCGCGTTCCGAGCAGTCGGCCAGCTTGCCGGGCAGGCTGGAGATTTCCAGCGCGCTCTTGCGGCGGGTCAATTCACGCGCCTTGCGGGCGGCCTCGCGGGCCGCGGCGGCCTCGGCGATCTTGCTGACGATCTGCTTGGCTTCGTTCGGGTGCTCCTCGAACCAGGTGGCCAGGCCTTCCTGCACCATGCTTTCGACGGCGGGGCGCACTTCCGACGAGACCAGCTTGTCCTTGGTCTGCGAGCTGAACTTGGGATCGGGCACCTTGACCGACAGCACGCAGGTCAGGCCCTCGCGGCTGTCTTCGCCGCCCAGGCTGACCTTCTCCTTCTTGGAGATGCCCGAGCTTTCGGCATAGGCGGTGATCACCCGGGTCAGGGCGCCGCGGAAGGCCGAGAGGTGCGTGCCGCCATCCCGCTGCGGGATGTTGTTGGTGAAGCACAGCATGTGCTCGTGGTAGCTGTCGTTCCACCACATGGCGAGGTCGAGCTCGACCTTGTCCTTGGTGCCGCGCACCGTGATCGGGGCCTTAAGCAGCGGGGCCTTGGCCTTGTCGAGGTGGCGCACGAAGGCCTCGATGCCGCCCTCGAAGAACAGCTTCTCTTCCCACGGCTCGGCGTCGCGATGGTCCTTGAACCAGATCGTCACGCCCGAGTTCAGGAACGCCAGCTCGCGCAGGCGGTGCTCCAGGGTCTTCCGGTCGAACTCGATGAACGCGAAGGTGTCCTTCGACGGGAAGAACGTCACTTCGGTGCCGGTCAGGGTCTCGCCGGCCTTGGGGCCGTCCTCGCGCACCGGCGACTCGCCGGTCACCGCCAGCGAGGTCACCGCGTCGCCGCGCTCGAAGCGCATCTGGTGGACCTTGCCGTTGCGGTGGATCAGCAGCTCCAGCCAGTCCGACAGGGCGTTCACGACCGAGACGCCCACGCCGTGCAGGCCGCCCGAGACCTTGTAGCTGTTCTGGTCGAACTTACCGCCGGCGTGCAGCTGGGTCATGATGACCTCGGCCGCCGAGACGCCTTCGCCCTCGTGGATGTCGGTGGGGATGCCGCGCCCGTCGTCGGTGACCGTCACCGAGCCGTCGGCGTTGAGGATCACCTGAACCTTGGTGGCGTGGCCGGCCAGGGCCTCGTCGATGGCGTTGTCGACCACCTCGTAGACCATGTGGTGCAGGCCCGAGCCGTCGTCGGTGTCGCCGATGTACATGCCGGGACGCTTGCGCACCGCATCCAGGCCCTTGAGGACCTTGATCGAGTCCGCGCCGTATTCGCCGGCGACGGCTTCTTCGGGAGCTTCGGGAACTTGGCCTTCGGTATTCTCGGTCATTCGTCTTCCAGAGCCGTAAACTCAAGGGGGGTCAGGCCGGCCTCGCTGACGCGAACGCCCAACGCCCGACCCTTGAGGTGGTCGAACAGCGACTCGTCCGTGCCGGTGAGGAAGGCCTGGAGCTTGAGCGCCGTGAGTTCATCGGCCAGAGCGGCTCGCCGGGTAAGGTCGAGATGCGCGGCGACTTCGTCGAGCAACACTATAGGATTCGGCGCGGATTCCGCACGCGAAAGTCTCGCCGCCTGGGCCAGAACCAGGTTCAAAATCAGCGCTTTTTGCTCGCCGGTGGAGCATTCCGAGGCCGGACGGTCCTTGTCGACGTGGAACACCGCCAGATCGCCCCGGTGCGGCCCGGTCAAGGCCCTTCCCGCGGCCCCGTCGCGCGGCCGCGCCGCGGCCAGCGCGCCAGCCAGTTGAAGCTCGATCTCGGCGGCCGAAACCCCGTCCAGCGCCATCTGCTCCCAGGCGCCGGTCAGGGTCAGCCGGGCCTGCGGGAACGGGCGGTCGCCGCGGCCGTCGATCTCGGCCTGCAGGGCGATGAGCGTCCGGGCCCTGGCCTGCGCCATCAGCGCGCCGGCCGCCGCCAGGCGGGCCTCCAGCACGGTCAGCCAGGCCGGATCGGCCGGCGCCCCGCCGTCGGCGGCGTCGGACAGCAGCCGCATGCGCTCGCGCTGGGCCTTGTCGTAGGCGTTGGCGTGGCTGGCGTGGGCGGGCTCGGCGGCGAACACCAGCCGGTCGAAAAACTTGCGCCGCTCAGAGGCGGCCTCGAGGAACAGGCGGTCCTGGGCGGGGGTCAGCCACATGGGCCGCACATGGTCGGCCAGGCGGCCCGGCGGCACGGTCTCGCCCTCGACGCGGACGATGCGGCGCGAGGCTCCGGCCGCTTCCGTGCCCGTGCCGACCTTCAGCGGCTCGCCGTCGGCCTGCTCGATCTCAGCGGCCACGGCCCAGGCCCGGCCGACGGCCTCGCCCGGCAGGCGGCGGCCCACCTCGGCCAGGCTCGATCCCCGCAGCCCCTTGCCGGGCGACAGCAGGCTGACGGCTTCCAAGAGGTTGGTCTTGCCCGAGCCGTTGGGCCCGAACAGGTAGACGCTGCGCCCGCCGGTGATCAGGTCGGCGCGCTCGTAGGATCGGAAGTCGGTGAGCCGCAGGCGGGCGATGGTGGCGGACGCCATGGGCGTCTCTTACGGTAGGTCGCCCGCCGCGTCACGCGCCGGCTGGCCCGCCCGTCAGCCCTGCCAGCGCCGTCCGCCGGCATGGGCCAGAAGACGCGGCGCGCTCCGCAAGCCGTGCATCAGGTGCGGACCGGCCAGCAGCACCAGGGCCCAGGCCCCGGCGCTCACGAGCACGACGGCGATACGGTCCCAGGCCAGGCGCATGGGGTGTCTCCAGCAGAGAGGAAGAAGCGACACCGCCGCGCTACGCCCGGATCAGGGCGGAAAAAAGAACAGCCCTAGCAGAGAGCTCCCCGCCCCTACTTCCCGTCATTCCCCCAGCCGGTAGGCGCACAGCTTGTTGCCGTCGAGATCCCGGAAATAGGCGAAATAGGCCTTGGGCATCCGCTCGCCGGGCGCGCCCTCGCAGGTTCCGCCCAGTTCGATGGCCTTGGCGTGGAAGGCGTCGACCTCCTCGCGGGTTTCGAAGTCGAAGCCGCCCATCATGCCGTTGCCGATGCAGGCCGGATTGCCGTCATACGGACCCAGCACGCCGAACATGCCCACGCCCTTGCCGCGATAGAGCCGCCCGCCGGACGGATGCTCGAACAGCGGCCGCATGCCGATCGAGCCCAGCAGGGCGTCGTAGAAGGCCTTGGCCTCCTCCAGCCGGTTCGAACCGACGGTCATGTAGCTGATCTTGGCCATGGCGGCGCCTCCCGTTTTCTTATGAAACGGACGTTGGCATGGCCCGACGGCGAGGGGCAAGAGCGCAGTAAATCCCTACTCAGCCAACGGATTTCACAGCCCATCAAACGTCGTCATCCCGGGCGGAGGACCGCTTAGCGGGCCGCAGACCCGGGACCCAGGGGCAACCGCACTGCGCCGGCTCCTGGGTCCCGGCTCTCCGGTTCGCTGCGGCCGGGATGACGAAGAATGTAGGTGCGATAAAAGGCGCCCCCTACCCGAAATATCCCCGCGCGACCTCGACCTCGGTCAGTCGCCACACGCCGGCCGCGCCCAGCAGCACGCGGCGCATCTCGACCTCGAAGACCTCGCGGGCGACGGCGCGGTCGACCAGGTCCCGCACCGGAACCTCGAACGGCGCATCGACGGCGATCGCCCGGTGTACGGCGGCGTTCATGGCCGCCAGGTCGACCGCCCCCTCCAGCGACGAAAAGGCGGCCGCGACCGCCTCGGAGCGCTCGAACCAGGTCGAGCAGTCCGAGAAGTCGATGGCCGCCCACAGGGTCAGCATCCGCTCGAAGAGATCGTCGAAGCGGTCCTCGCGCAGCAGGCCGGCGGGACCGCCCCGCGAACTCACTGGGCGGCGCCGACGCCCAGCACCTTCTGCAGGAACTGGGTCTCGACCTCGCGGCGGCGGTCGTTGTTGATCTTCTTGGCGAAGCCGTGGCCTTCGTCCTTGAACTGGACGTACCAGGTCTCCACGCCCTTCTCGCGCAGCTTGGCGACCACCTGGTCGGACTCCGACTTGGGCACCCGCGGATCGTTCCAGCCCTGCATGACCAGCATCGGCTTGGTGATCTTCCCGACGTTGTTCAGCGGCGAGATCGTCTCGAAGGCCTTCAGCATCTTCGGATCGCGCTCGTCGCCGTACTCGGCCCGGCGCAGGTCGCGGCGATAGGCCTCGGTGTTCTGCAGGAACGAGACGAAGTTGGAGATGCCGTAGCGCTCGACCCCGCCGGCCAGGCGGTCGGAATAGTGGGTCATCACCGCCAGCGACATGTAGCCGCCGTAGGACTGGCCGTAGACGACGACGCGGTTCGGATCCAGGTCAGGCTGGGTCTTGATCCAGTCGAGCAGCGCGCCGATGTCCTTGACCGAGTCCTCGCGCTTCTCGGCGTTGTCGAGGTTGAGAAACGTCTTGCCGTAGCCCGACGAGCCGCGGACGTTGGTGACGATCACCGCCGCGCCCAGCTCTGCCGTCGTGTGCTGGTGGAACGGGTTGAAGGTCGGCCGCGACTGGCCTTCCGGGCCGCCGTGGATGTCGATGATCACCGGCGCCTTCTGCCCCGCGGCCAGCTTGGGCTTGTAGACGAAGGCCGGGATCGAGCGCTTGTCGAACGAGGGGAAGCGCACCAGTTCCGGGCTGACCAGGGCCTTGGCGTCCAGGCCGCCCAGCTCCGAGGCCGTCCAGCGCGTGACCTGGCCGCTGGCCAGGTCGAAGCTCCAGGCGTCGCTGGAGGCCGTGGGCGTGGCCAGCGAGAAGCCCAGCTTGCCGCCGTCGGCCGAGAAGGCCAGGTTCGAGACCACGCCGCCCGGCAGCTCCGGCTGCGGCAGGGCGCGGCGGGTGCGGAAGTCCTGCACCACCAGCTTGGAATAGCCGTCCTCGTTGACCACGTAGGCCAGGACGCGGCCGTCGCCCGACAGCTTGAAGTCCTCGACGTCCCAGCGGCGCTCGCCCGAGACCAGGGCCTTCTTGCCGGTCGCCAGGTCGAACTCCACCAGGCGCATGAAGTCCGAGCCCTCGTCCGACAGCATCAGCACCGACTTGCCGCCGGGCGTGAAGACGCCGCCGTCATAGGAGACCTTGCCCTTGACCGGGTTCAGTTCGGTGGTCTTGCCGGTGGCCACGTCCAGCAGCCAGCGCTTGCTTTCGCCGATCGAGAAATAGCGCCCCAGCAGCACGGTCCTGCCGTCGGGCGAGACGTCGATCGGCGAGACCTGGCCCTCGCCCTGGAAGATCACCCGGCGACCGCCCGGGGCGGCGGGGTCGCGCATGACGACGTCGTAATTGGCCGACCCCTTGGTGGCGCGGCTCCAGACCAGCACCTTGCCGTCGCCCGACCAGGCCGGCGACTGGTTGCGGGTGCCCGCTTCGGTCAGCTGGGTCTCCTTGCCCGAGGCGTCGCGCACGAACAGCTGGAACCACTCGTCGCCGCCGGTATCCTTGGAAAACAGGATCTCGCCAGTAGACGTCCCATTGGCGGGCAGGGTGTGGACGCCGCTGACCGGCTCGTCGTGGAAGGTCAGCTGGCTGCGGTCGGCGCCCGGGGCGGCGACCTGGTGGATCTGGTTGGTGTTGCCGAAACGCGTGACGATCAGCATGCCGCCGGCGCTGGCCCAGTCCTGGAAGCTGGCGCTGCGGGCGTTCTGGTAGCGCGCCAGGCTGGCCCGGATCGAAGGATCGGCCGTCGGCACGTTCTCGAGGATCTGATTGCCGATCTCGCGGCGCTCGACCGGCTGGGTCTGAGCCAGGGCCAGGGTCGAGGTCGACAGCGCCAGGGCGGCGGTCAGGACAAGCAGGCGGGATTTCACGAGGGCGTCTCCGGGAACCGCCCCCTCCACCGTTCATCCCCGCGTAGGCGGGGATCCAAGCCGAGGCAAGGAGGGGCGCGGCGCCAGGAGGCTCAACATCAGCTTGGATCCCCGCTTTCGCGGGGACAGGCGGAAAATATGCGGTCTTAAACCCGCAGCGGCATCAGCACGTACTTCACGCCCGGGTCGGTCGGGTCGACCACCAGGGTGGGCGAGGCCGGGTCGGCGAAGCGGAATTCGGCCTGGGGGCCGCCGATCTGGCCGCAGACGTCGAGCAGGTAGCGGGCGTTGAAGCCGATTTCGAAGGGCTCGCCGTCGTAGTCGACCTCGACCTCTTCCACGGCCTGGCCGGCTTCCATGTTGCGGACGGTCAGGGTGATGCGGCCCGGCTCGATGGCCAGCTTCACCGAACGGCTCTTCTCGGCCGAGATGGTGGCCACGCGGTCGACGGCTTTGGCGAACAGGTCGTTGTCCAGCGTCAGGATCTTGGCGTTGTCCTTGGGGATCACGCGCATGTAGTCGGGGAACGAGCCGTCGATGACCTTCGAGGTCAGGGCGGCGCGGCCGAACTCGAAGCGGACCTTCTGGGGCGAGACCTGCAGGTCGATCGACTCGCCGGCGTCTTCCAGCAGGCGGCGGGCCTCGGCGATGGTCTTGCGCGGCACGATCACGCCCGGCAGGCCGGCCGAGCCTTCCGGCGCCGGCATCTCGGCCAGGGCCAGGCGGTGGCCGTCGGTGGCCACGGCGCGCAGCTTGGTCTCGCCGCCTTCGTTGACCGTGTGCAGGTAGAGGCCGTTCAGATAGTAGCGGGTCTCTTCGGTCGAGATGGCGAAGCGCGTCTTGTCGATCAGGCGCATCAGCTCGTTGACGTCGACGGCGATGCGGCTCGACAGGCCCTCGTTGCTCATCACCGGGAAGTCGCCGGCCGGCAGCACCGGCAGGTTGAAGCGCGAGCGGCCGGTCTGGATCACCAGGCGCGGGTCGTCGCCCGAGAAGTTCAGGGACACGTCCGAGCCGTCGGGCAGCTTGCGGACGATCTCGTACAGGGTGTGAGCCGGCGCGGTGATCTGACCGGGCACGTCGATCTGGGCCAGGCCCTCGTCGATGATCTCCATGTCGAGATCGGTGGCCGAGAACGAGAGGGTGTCGCGATCCGCCGACAGCAGGATGTTGGACAGGATCGGGATGGTGTTGCGGCGCTCGACGACGCTCTGCACGTGACCCAGCGCCTTCAGCAGCGCCGCCCGCTCGATGGTAAGCTTCATTTCTCGGTCCAAGCTGGACGCAGGGCCTGGTCGATCAAGAGAATCCCCCTCGCGCAACGGCCCCGTCGTCAATGGACCACGGACATTACCGTAATCGGGCCGACAGGGAAGAGCCTGACGCGGCCTTTTGGCGCATCCGGCGGTGGGCGAATCCCGTTCGGAACCCTTGCAGGGTCAAGTCAATTTCTTATATTGATAATCAGTCGCACAAGAGATCGCGCCATGCGCCTCGCCATCAAGACCGCCACCTACGCCACCATGCACCTGACGGTGGCCATCGCCGTCGCCTACGCCCTGACCCGCGACTGGCGCGTGGCCCTGGCCGTCGGCATCGTCGAGCCGCTGGTCCAGACCGTGGCCTTCAACCTGCATGAGCGGGTGTGGAGCAAGGTGGGGAAGGAAAAGGCGGCGGCTTAGGCTGCGCAGCAACTTTCTCTGTCATCCCGGCCGTAGCGCAGCGGAGCGCCGGGATCTCCCACCGCTCAGAAACTGCTGACGTGGGAGATCCCGGCTCTACGGCGCTTTGCGCCTCCGGCCGGGATGACAAACTCAAGGGGGCGATCAATCCCTTCGCATCCAGGTCAGCGTTCCTGGATCACCGGGGGCCAGGAAGTCCGCCTCCGTCTCCCACGGAAAGCGCTCCTGCCCCATCAACGCCGGCCACAAATCCTTCCAGTCCGGATTACGCGCCTCGATCAGGTCGACCTTCCACGCCCGCAGCCAGCGCTTGAGCCGCTTTTCGCGATCGATCGCATCGCGGACGTCGTCGA
Organism: Caulobacter sp. 602-2; assembly: GCF_011043625.1. Taxonomy (GTDB): domain Bacteria; phylum Pseudomonadota; class Alphaproteobacteria; order Caulobacterales; family Caulobacteraceae; genus Caulobacter. The sequence continues at coordinate 105,092 of NZ_JAAKGT010000011.1, read as the reverse complement.
AGCCCTCGAACCAGACGAGACGGCGGCAGTTGTAGCGCTTGGTGAAGCCGCCCGTGTCGCCGGCGCGATGCTGCAGGACGCAGGTCGCGAGGTCCGAGGTGACGCCCACATAGATCACGCCGCCCTTGCGGTTCGACATGATGTAGACGAAATAAACTCGCTCAATCATGGGTTGATATTTACCCATGAAAGGCCGGTTGTCATGGCCGGCGTGGGAGATCCCGGCGCTTCGGCCGGGATGACACTCAAAAGGAAATAAGAAAAAGGCCCACTCCTTGCGGAGAGGGCCTCTTCATCAAGCCTTGGTGTCGAACGCCGAACCGCCGGCGTCCTCGCCCGAGGCCTTGTAGGGGTTGGCCGCGGCGGCCGCCGGTTCGGCCGGGGCCGGGCCGGTGGAGCCCTTGGCGGCGACGGCCACCATGGCCGGACGCACCAGACGGCCCAGCAGTTCGTAGCCGACCTGCAGCACGGCGACGACGCCGCCGGCGGCGACTTCGTCCGAGGGCTGCTCCATCACCGCCTGGTGCAGGTGGGGATCGAACTTCTCGCCCTTGGTCGGGTCGACCTTCTTGAGGCCGTTGCGCTCGAAGGCCGCCTGCAGCTCCTTCTCGGTCATCTCGACGCCGACGATGAAGTTCTTCACCGCCGCGTCCTGCGAATCGCGCGGGCTGGCCGCGGTGGCGCGCGACAGGTTGTCGGCCGCGCCCAGCAGGTCGCGGGCGAACTTCTGGATGGCGTAGGCGCGGGCGTCGTTCATCTCGCGCTCGGCGCGGCGCTTGACGTTCTCGGCCTCGGCCGCATAGCGCAGCGCCTGGTCCTTCATCGCGGCGATTTCGGCCTTCAGGGCCTCGATTTCCTGCGCCAGGTCCTCGGCTTCGAAAGCGACGTCTTCGGCCGGCGTTTGCTCGTCGGTCATTTCAAACAGTCCTCATCCATCGATCATCCGGCCGAGCACGCGGGCGGTATAGTCCACCAGCGGGATCACCCGGGCATAGTTCAAACGCGTGGGGCCGATCACGCCGATCGCGCCCAGCACCTTCTGTCGCCCCGTCATATAGGGCGCCGCGATCACGGAGGAACCCGAAAGCGAAAAGAGTCGCGTCTCGGCCCCGATGAAGATCCGCACGCCCTCGGCGTCGCGCACGTCGTCCAGCAGGCCGATCAGCTGGCCCTTCTGCTCCAGGTCGTCGAACAGCTGGCGCACGCGCTCCAGGTCCTCGCGAGCGCCCGTGTCGGCCAGCAGGTTGGCGCGGCCGCGCACGATCAGCGCCCGCTCTGCCCCCTCCCCGCCGCCCCAGGCGGCCAGGCCGTCCTCCACGAGGCGCGCGGCGGTCTCGTCCAGCTGGCGGCGAGCGGTTTCAAGTTCGGCCCGGATCTCGTCCTTGGCCTCGGTCAGGGTGCGGCCGCGCAGGCGGGCGTTGAGGAAGTTCGAGGCCTCCTGGAAGGCCGAGGGGGTCAGCCCCGCCCCGCCGCGCATCAGCCGGTTCTCGACCGTGCCGTCCTCGAAGACCATCACCGCCAGGGTCTGGCCGCCGCCCAGGGCCACGAACTCGACGTGCTTGACCCCGCCCTCGCGCACCGGCGTGACGACGATGCCGGCCCCGCCGGCCAGGCCCGACAGGATGGCCGAAGCCTCGTTCAGCGCCTCCTCGAAGGTGCGGCCCTTGGCGTAGAGGCGGCTTTCGATCTCGCGCCGCTCGTCCTCGCCGACGTCGCCGACCTCCAGAAAGCCGTCGACGAACATCCGCAGGCCCGCGTGCGTGGGCATGCGCCCGGCGCTGGTGTGCGGCGCATCCAGCAGGCCCAGCTGCGCCAGGTCCTGCATGGTGTTGCGGATCGAGGCCGGCGAAAGCTGCACGCCGCCCTTCGACAGGGTGCGCGACCCGACCGGCTCGCCGGTCTCCAGATAGCCCTCGACCACCCGGCGGAAGATGTCGCGGGCGCGGGCGTCGAGCTCGGTAAGGCCGGGCGTCCGAGCGATCGGTCCCGGAAAAAGCTGCGTCATGGCCCTTCGAGATAGGAGCGAGAGACGAAAAAATCGAGCGGGGACTTGGAGGTTCCCGCCTGGGGGAGGATAAGCGGCGCCTTCAGATACGACCAGACCCTTCGGCTCTCCTGGAGCCCACTAGACCGGAGTTTGCCCATGCGTCCGTCCGAACGCGCCCCCGACCAGCTTCGCGCCGTCACGCTTGAGACCGGCGTCAACCGTTACGCCGAAGGCTCGTGCCTGATCGGTTTCGGCCACACCAAGGTGCTGGTCACGGCCACGGTCGAGGAGAACGTCCCCGGCTGGATGCGCAACAAGGGCGCCGGCTGGGTCACCGCCGAATACGGCATGCTGCCGCGCGCCACCCACACCCGCGGCCGCCGCGAGGCCGCCACCGGCAAGCAGACCGGCCGCACCCAGGAGATCCAGCGCCTGATCGGCCGCAGCTTGCGCGCCGTCGTCGACCTCAAGGCCCTGGGCGAGCGCCAGATCAGCCTCGACTGCGACGTCATCCAGGCCGACGGCGGCACCCGCACCGCCGCCATCACCGGCGCCTGGGTCGCCCTGCGCCTGGCCACCAACTACCTGCTGGAAGAGGGCGTGCTGAAGGCCGACCCGATCCTGGGCCAGGTGGCGGCCGTCTCCTGCGGCGTCTTCAAGGACACCCCGGTGCTCGACCTCGACTACGAGGAAGACAGCAACGCCGAGGCCGACGGCAACTTCGTGCTGACCGGCGGCGGCGACATCGTCGAGATCCAGGCCACCGGCGAGAAGCGCGGCTTCACCCGCGGCGAGTTCGACACCCTGTTCGGCCTGGCAGAAAAGGGCATCGGCGAACTGTTCGCCTTCCAGCGCGCGGCGATCGGCAAGTAACGAAGAGGGCGCCACGCGGCGTGGCCGCCTGGCGCCCTCACAAACCGTGGCTTCCCCGCGACGGCGGGGAGCTCGGTGGATCAGGCTGGCTGAAGATCGATCCGGCCTAGGGTCTGGACTCAATTGGCGTGCAAAGAAACGTGTCTTCCCGGCCGGAGGAGCGCGTCAGCGATCCGTAGAGCCGGGATCTCCCACGTCGGCAGGTTCTGAACTGTGGGAGATCCCGGCGCTCCGCTGCGCTGCGGCCGGGATGACAACTGCTATAAGCTGTTGAAACAGATAACCCATTGCCCTCGGCCAATTGAGTACCGACCCTAGCGCGACGTCTCGCGCCCATAGGCCTGCGCCCAGGCCTCCAGGACGCGCGGTTCCATCACCGCCTTGGGCGCCAGCGTCCCGATGATCCCGTCGCCCGTCGGCGCCGCCGACGACGCGTAGACCACGAAGACCCCTTCGGCCTGCGGATGCAGGGCGTCCAGGAACGGCGCCGGCCCGCACGAAGTGACGCTGGTGTGGCGCACAGTGACGGGCGAGGCCACGCGCGGCCCCTTCAACTGCAGGATCGGCCTGAGCACGGCCTCTTGCCCCGTCATCGAGCCGCCGCCCCCGATCGTCACCTGGCCGCGTCGCTCGACCGAGGCCAAGAACACCGCTTCGGAGCGATCCCACAGGCTGGCCTGGAAATCGAGCGTTCGCTGGCGCTTGACCTCCGGCGTGGCCGGCGGCGCCAAGGTGCAGGCCAGCGCCGGCGAAGACCCGGCCGCCGCGACGGCCAGGACGGCCACAAGAGCTTGCTTCAAGACCCGCATCCGTTTCTCCCTAGCGCGCCGCGACCACCGTCACCTCGACGGCGTAGTCCGCACGGGCCAGGCGGGCCTCGACCGTGGTGCGGGCCGGCGGATTTTCACTGTCCACCCAGGCGTCCCAGGCCTGGTTCATCTCGTCGAAGCCGGCGATGTCGGCCAGGTAGATGGTGGCGCTGAGCAGCTTGTCCTTGCTCGAGCCGGCCTCGGCCAAGGTCTCGTCGATCTGGGCCAGCACTTCCTTGGTCTGCTCCAGCACCGAGCGGCCGCGGGTCTCCTCGGCAACGTGGCCCGACAGGAACACCACGCCGTTGAAGGCGACCGCGTCGCTCCACCGCTTGGCCTTGCCGATACGTTCGATCATCTGAAACCTCATCGCTTCGCTCACGGCGGCAAGACCGCCTTGCGCCCCAGCCGTCAAGCCACGCCGGCGAAATAGCGGTCCCACATGGTGTTGCGAAACAGCCCGCCGGGATCCAGCCGCCGCTTCTCGGCCACGAACCGCGACAGGCCCGGATAGGCCCGCGCCAGCTGGTCTGGCCGCGCGTGCAGGCGGTAGGGCAGGTAGAACGAGCCGCCGCTGGCCAGGGCCGCGTCGATCAGCGCCTGGGTGACGGGCTTCATCGCCTCGTCGGCCTTCTGCGTCAGGGGTTGCGAGAACGACATCACCGCCGCCACCCGGTCGGTCGGGGCGAAGGCCATGACGCTGGTCCGGTCGGCCGCCACGTAGCGCAGCGTCACGTTCAGCAGATCAAGGCCCGACCTCGGAATGATGCCGCGACAGGCCGCCAGGAAGCCGTCCAGCCCTTCGGGCGGCAGGAAGTATTCGTGCAGGATGTCGGTGCGGCGGCGGTCGCGGCCGGCCAGCTCATCCACCGACGAGTTGATCAGCGCGTTGCGGGTGAAGACCTTGTTGTCCAGGCTGGGCTTGAGCCGCGTCTCGGCGCGCCAGCGCAGGGTCTTCCAGAACTCCGAACCGATCTGGGCGCGGTAGAGCTCGCGCACCACTCCGGCCATCGGATCGCCCTTGCCCGACAGGCGTTCGGGATCGCCGTCCACCCGCCGGAACACCGTCATCATCGCCTCTTCGAAGAAATCGCGCCGCGACACCGACAGGCGCCCGTAGCCCATGACCACGCCGGGTTCGTGCAGAGCCTTGGCGAAGCGCGACCCGAACCCGGCCGCCGCTGTCTTCTCGTAGCTGGGCTTGAGGCGGACGTTGGGCGCCGTCTCGACCTCCAGGTCGACGATGATCCCCAGCAGGCCGTAACCGCCCATGGCCAGGGCGAACAGGTCCGGCTCGACCTCGCGCGAGCAGCGCACCAGCTGGCCGTCAGCCGTCAGCAGCCTGATCGACCGCACGGTCGAGCCCATCGGCCCCAGCGGCGCGGCCCAGCCGTGGACGTTGACGCTGAACGCTCCGCCCAGGGTGAAGTCGTTGTTGGCCTGGGTGACCATGGGCGCGCGATCCAGCGGGTCGAGCGTCGCGATCACGTCGCGCCAGCGGGCGCCGGCCCCGGCGTGGTAGGTCCGGCCGTCGGCGTCCGGCCTGCAGACGCCGCGGTCGAAGGTGATCGCCGCGCCGTCCCGCGCCAGGCTCTGGCCGCCCATCGAGTGGCGCGCCCCGCCGACGCAGACCGGACGCCCCTCCGCGGCCGCCGCCTTCAACTCCCGCCGCAGCGTCTCGACCAGGCCCTCGCCGACCGGCGGCCGCAGGTGGCGGGCCACCGGCGTGGCGTTCAGGCCGCTGACGTCGTCGAGGATGATCGGGCCGGACGTCGGCGCGGCGATCGCGGGCGCGGCCAGCACGGCCGCCCCGGCCGCGATCCCGCCCACCGCCTCGCGACGGGAAGGCGCTTTGCGCCGAGAAATCGTTTCCGACATGCCGTCCGCCCCCGCGTCCCTGACGCAGACAGCTTAGCCGCAGGTTGTGAAGGCCGATAGCTCGCCGGTCAGGCCAGCGCCCGGCTCGTCCAGTCGATGATCTGCGGCGCGCTCATCAGGCCGGCCTGGCGGGCGACCACCGCGCCGTCGCGAAACAGGATCAGGGCCGGGATGCCGCTGACGCCCAGGGCCGAGGCGGGCGCGGGATGGGCCTCGGAATTCAGCTTCAGCAGACGCACGCGAGGCTCCAGCTTCGTCGCCGCCGCGGCATAGTTCGGCGCCATGGCCCGGCAGGGGCCGCACCACGGAGCCCAGACGTCGAGCAGCACGGCCGCGCCCTTGGTCAGGCGGCGATGGCGATCGAGGCCCGCAGCGTCGACCTCGACCGGCGCGCCGGTGAAGACGGCGCTCTTGCAGCGGCCGCACTTGGCCGCGGCGGGATCACGGTCTTCTGGCAGGCGATTGGCCGCCCCGCACGATGGACAGACGATTTGCATGGGCCACAGGTGGGCCCGTCCGCCGGCTTCGCAAGCCCGGCGTCAGCCCCCGTCGCCTTCGCCGCCGTCGCCGGGACCGTGCTCGAAGGTCATCAGGTCGCCCGGCTGGCACCCCAGTTCCCGGCACAGGGCGTCGAGGGTGGAGAAGCGGATGGCCCTCGCCTTGCCGGTCTTCAGGATCGACAGGTTGGCGATGGTGACCCCGACACGGTCGGAAAGCTCGGTCAGCGACATGCGGCGTTCCAGCAGCACGCGGTCGAGATTGACGCGAATGGACATGGAAAACTCTGGGCTACGCGATCAGGAGGGACGCGGTCAGATGGTCAGTTCGGCTTCGCGGCGAAGGCGGGCGCCCTCGCGGAAGACCTCGGCCAGGACGAAGACGACCAGAACCGAGAACCACGCGTTCAGGGTGAAGGATCCGTCGACGACCTGCTCGTCGCGCATCAGCACCTGGGTCAGGGCCGCGAACGCGTAACGGCCGATCTCCAGCCCGGCCAGAATGGCGCCCACCACGCGCAGCCGGCGCACGTTGTCGGGGTGGAAGGGATCGCCCACGATCATGGTGGCGAAGATCTTGCGCAGGCGCTCGACGATGGCCATCCAGCCGCCGGACATCAGCGCCCAGCCCGCCAGGGCGACGGGCGCGCCGGCCCCGTACTTGCGCAGTTCCGCCGCCGCCTCGGCCGGCAGCATCGAGGTCAGCAGGTCGGGATTGAAGCTGAGCAGCAGCACCAGCACCGTCACCAGGGCCAGGAAGCTGACCCAGACCCACAGCGCATAGTAGCTGACGTCGAGAATGATCTTCAGGAAGCTCGATACCGAGCCCGGCCCCAAGGCGCGCATGGGCTTTGTCCCCCGCCAGTCACGACTCGCCTCCCCGGGCGGCCGTCGGATTGAAGTCTAGAGCGAGTGAGCCAGGAACGTCACGGCCGAGATCGGCAGGCCCGCGATCAGCGCCAGGGTCGCCAGGCGGACGACCGAGGATTCCAGGAGGCTGAACAGGCGGGGCGGCGTCATGAGGCGGTTCCGGACAGGGGGTGTCGGACGATCCTCGCCGACGTCGCCAGGATCGCCGCTCCGCGCCCCGCGGACAATGCTGCTTATCGATAAACGATATTAAACTTTCGCAATGATCCGCCCTTGCGGCGGGCGCGCGCCGGGGGTCTAACGACCTCCTGTTTTTCCGCCCGGAGGCTCCGATGACCCTGAAACTGATCAACGGCCAGAAGATCGTCGCCGCCACCCACAATCCGGGCAAGGCCAAGGAGCTGGCCGCCCTGCTCGACGGGCGTTTCGAGGTGCTGGCCGCCGGCGCCCTGGGCCTGCCCGAGCCGGACGAGACCGAGACGACCTTCGTCGGCAACGCCCTGCTGAAGGCGCGCCACGCCGCCGACCTGTCGGGCGAGGTTTCGCTGGCCGACGACTCCGGCATGTCGGTCACTGCGCTCGACGGCGCGCCGGGCATCTATTCGGCCCGCTGGGCCGGCCCGGGCAAGGACTTCGCCATGGCCATGGACAAGGTGGCCGAGCGCATCGAGGAGACCGGTTCGGAAGACCTGTCGGCCTGGTTCACCTGCGCGCTGGCCGTCGCCTGGCCGAACGGCGGCCCCGCCGTGGTGGTGCAGGGCGAGGTGCACGGGACCCTGGTGTTCCCGGCGCGCGGCGACAAGGGCTTCGGCTACGACCCGATCTTCGTGCCCAACGGCTACGACCAGACCTTCGGCGAGATGGAGCCGGCCCAGAAGGACGCCATGAGCCACCGCGCCGTGGCCTTCGAGAAGCTGAAGGCGGCGCTGTTTGAATAAGCCCGGCCTTCCGCCTTTCAATCCGCCTGTCCCCGCGAAGGCTGGGATCCAAGCCGGCGTCCAGGAAAGCGTGCGGCGCGGAAGCTTCACCGCCTTGATCCATTCGGCATCTCAGCTCGGGTCCCCGCCTTCGCGGGGATGCGCGGCTTAGGGGGCGGGATATTGGAAAGCCCCCTCCCCCCTCTCGGCCTCTACGTCCACTGGCCCTACTGCGCCCGCATCTGCCCCTATTGCGACTTCAACGTCGTGCGCGACCGGGGACGGACGGACGAGCAGGCGGCGCTGGCCGACGCCATCATCGCCGACATGACCGCCCAGCGCGCGCTGACCGGCGAGCGCCGGCTGCTATCGATCTTCTTCGGCGGCGGCACGCCCTCGCTGATGGATCCCACCGCCGTCGCCCGGGTGATCGAGACGGCCAAGGCCCTGTGGTCGGCGGCCGACGACCTGGAGATCAGCCTCGAGGCCAATCCCACCGACGGCGAGGCCGGGCGCTTCGAGGCGCTGGCGCAGGCGGGCGTGGCGCGGCTGTCGCTGGGCGTCCAGGCGCTGGACGACGCCTCGCTGAAGATGCTGGGCCGCAATCACGATGCCGGCTCGGCCCGCCGCGCCATCGCCACGGCCGCGCGCCTCTTTCCGCGCCTGTCGGTCGACCTGATCTACGCCCGCCCCGGCCAGACCGACGCGGCCTGGCGCGAGGAGCTGGCGGAAATGCTGGCCTACGGCCCCGAGCACGTCTCGCCCTACCAGCTGACCATCGAGGCCGGCACCGCCTTCGACCGCGCCGTCGGCCGCGGCAAGATCGTCCCGCCCGACGAGGATCTGGCCGCCCAGTTGTTCGAGACCACGCAGGAGGTGCTGGAAGCCGCCGGCTTCGACGCCTACGAAGTTTCCAACCACGCCCGGGGCGCGGCCGCCCGCTCGCGCCACAACCTCGTCTACTGGCGCGGCGTCGACTATGTGGGCGTGGGCCCCGGGGCCCACGGCCGCCTGACGCTGGAGACCGGCCCAATCGGCGGCAAGATCGCCACCACCGCCCGCTCGAAGATCGCCGACTACATCGCCGCCGTCGCCCGCGACGGCGTCGGCTTCGAGCGCGAGGGTCTCACGCCCGTCGAGGCCGCCGAGGAGCGCCTGCTCTTGGGCCTGCGCATCGACGACGGCGTCGCCTTCGCCGAGATGGCCGCCCTGGACCTGTCGCCGGACACGCCCAAGGTGAAATCGCTGGTCGAGACGGGACTTCTGGTCGATGACCCGGTTCGGTTGCGCGCCACGCGCCAAGGCCGATTGCTTCTCGACCGGCTGACAGGCGTGCTCGCGACCTGATAACGTCTCGCTTCACGGGCCCTGGCCCGGCCCACTCAACGGAAAGTACCGCCGCTTGAGCCGTTTGCTTCCCCCGCCCGTCCTGTCCGACGCCCCCCTCGCGCCCGGCCTCTACCTGGTCGCCACGCCGATCGGGAACCTGCGCGACATCACTCTGCGGGCGCTCGACGTGCTGGCCGCCTGCGACCTGCTGCTGGCCGAGGACACCCGGGTGACGGGCAAGCTGCTGTCGGCCTATTCCATCCGCACCAAGCTGGAGCGCCACGACGAGCACGTGGCCGAGCGCGCCATCCCGGCCATCCTCGAACGGCTGGAAGCCGGCGAGCGCGTGGCCCTGGTGTCGGACGCCGGCACGCCGATGGTGTCGGACCCCGGCTATCGCCTGGCCCGCGAGGCCATCGCCGCCGGCCATCCGGTGTTTCCCATCCCCGGCGCCTCGGCGGCCCTGGCGGCCCTGACCCTGGCGGGCCTGCCCACCGACCGTTTCCTGTTCGCCGGCTTCCCGCCGCCCAAGACCGGCGCGCGCAAGACCTTCTTCGAGGAGTTCGCCGCGACCCGCGCCACCCTGATCTTCTTCGAAGGCGCCTCGCGGGTGGACGACACCTTGGCCGACATGGCCGCCGTGTTCGGCGCCGAGCGCCCGGCGGCGGTGTGCCGCGAACTGACCAAGCTCTACGAGACCTGCGTGCGCGGCCCGCTGGGCGAGCTGGCCGTCGATCCCCGTTTCGAGGCCCCCAAGGGCGAGATCGTCATCCTGGTGGGTCCCGGCGAGGAGAAGGCCGCCAGCGCCGACGACGCCGAGGCCGCCCTGCGCGAGGCCATGACCCGCCTGCCCCTGGGCGAGGCCGCCTCCGAGGTGGCCAAGGCCCTGGGCCTGTCGCGCAAGGACCTCTACCGCCAGGCCCTGGCCCTGAAGGAGGCCGGATGACGGCCCCGCCGCTGCGCGAGATCCGCAAGGTCCGCGGCGCGGCCGCGCGGCGCTCGGGCCGGCGCGCCGAGGCCTGGGCCGCCGCCTGGCTGATGCTGAAGGGCTACCGCATCCTCGGCTTCCGCCTGGCGACCAGGGCCGGAGAGATCGACATCCTGGCGCAACGCGGACGCGTCTTGATCGTTGTCGAGGTCAAGAGTCGGACGAGCCTGGAGGCGGCGCTGGAGGCGGTGAGCTTCGAACAACGGATGCGCCTGCGCCGCGCGGGCGCGCTGGCCGCGGCGACGCGCGCTGGTCTCAAGGGCATGGCCGTGCGTCTCGACCTGCTGGCCATGACGCCCGGCCGGCCGCCCCGCCACGTGCCCGACGCCTGGCCCGACGACGGGAGGGCCTGGGCATGACCCGCGAAGAGGCCGAGGCCATCCTCACCCGCGCCGGCGAGCACGACGACGACGGCTTCCCGCTGTTCGAGGCCGCCCTGGCCTGCGCCGCGCACGACGATCCCGACCGCGACGAGCAGCCCGCCCTGGATCTGGCCCGCTCGGCCGTCGAGCGCCTGAAGGCCCGCATGCAGAGCGAGTCGCCCGAGGAGGCCATCGCTGAGGCCATGGCCGGCGACCTGCGCCTGACCGGCGACCTCCTGACCTACGACCATCCCGACAACGCCGACGTCATCGCCATCGCCGAGCGCCGCAAGGGCCTGCCGGTGGCGCTGGGCGTGTTCTACATCCATGCCGCCCGCGAGACGGGGCTGGACGTCAACGGCGTCGACTTCCCCGGCCACTTCCTGCTGCGTATCGAGACCGACGAGGGGCCGCTGGCGCTGGATCCGTTCAGCGAGGGCCGGGTGGTGCTGCCGTCCGAACTCTCGCGCCGGGCCCTGCGCACCGGGCTGATGCCCGACGTCGCCGCCCGCCTCGACCAACTGATGGCCCCGATCTCGGATCGCGCGGTGTTGATCCGCCTGCAAAACAACATCTTCGCCCGCGCCCAGCAGTCGCGCGACTGGGCCAGGGCCGAGCGCTCGGCCCTGCGCCGCGCCCTGCTCGACCCCACCGACCACCACCCCTGGCTCGACGTCGCCGCGGCCCGCGAAGGCCAGGGCGCCCTGGCCGGGGCATTGCAGGCCCTTTCGCGGGCGCAGACCCTCGACGGCGGCGCGACGATCGCGGCCCGAGCGGCGCGCGAGCGCGTGCGGCTGCGGCTGAATTAGCTTTGCTTATAGTGGCGAGGCTTTTATCAATTCCTGGTCGATTGACCTGAGCGAAGTGCGCATACGATTGATTTCAAACTCAAAAGACGCACGAAGATCATTGAAGTCACGACGCACCTTGGATGCCGCCCCAATTATTTGCTCCTCGGCTAGCGCACCTTCCTTTTCGATCTGCGCCCAATCTTCATCACTAATAGCATAATCCTCCCCAAATTGCTCAGCCGTATGGGGACGATGCGCAGCTTCAAGCCTATCCACAAGAAATCTGATCGATTCAATAATATTTTGAACCTTATCTTCGATAAATAGAGGATCAAGGCGCTTACTTTTATAAGATTCCATATTTACAACAACGAAGTATAAATTTTGCCCACTTTCAAAAAGCCATTCTATATCATACTTTCCAATTCCAAGTTCCTCCACTTCGTAAATTTTTCTCTCAAAATTATCTAAGTCACCGCTCACAAATTCAGATACAATTTTATATCTCTCATGAATTTCAGACAATCTCCTATCAACAAAATCACGATACATCGCGCTTGATTGAAATTTTATATATTTCAACTGACGCCAAACAGGCCTGACCGCAATATAAGCAGCCAGAAGCGCCACCACAGCACCAATAAGAGTTTGGTATCTGTAGATCCAACTTTGGTCGGAAAATAAGTTCGCCCCGCGAGCGAACACTGCCAACAGGCCAACGCCGGGCAAAACCGTGGCCATAATAAGCGCGGCACCCCGAACGTTCATTCCATCCCCCAACACGATCACCCCACATGGACATCCAAGCGCGCGCCAAGCAAGGCGCACTTCGCCCTCGCAATCGCCAAAAATCGGCCTAACTAGGTGACTGCGCCCCAGATCGGAAAGTAACCCGGAGTCGTCATGTCGCTGAGAGTCGCCGTCCAGATGGATCCCGTCCTGGGGATCAACATCGACACCGACACCACCTTCCTGATGATGATGGAGGCGAAGATCCGCGGCCATAAGCTGTGGTTCTACACGCCCGACAAGCTCTCCCTCGAGGACGGCCGCGTCTTCGCCCGCGCCCAGCCGCTGGAGGTGTTCGCGGAAAAAGGCGCGCACGCCAAGCTCGGCGAGACCGTGCTGCTCGACATGAAGGACGACGTCGACGTGGTGCTGATGCGCCAGGATCCGCCGTTCGACATGGCCTACATCACGGCCACGCATTTTCTCGAGAAGGTGCACCCCCACACCCTGGTGGTGAACAATCCGGCCGAGGTGCGCAACGCGCCCGAGAAGCTGTTCGTCACCGACTTCCCGGGCGTGCAGCCCCCGACCCTGATCACCTCCGACCACGAGGCGATCTACGATTTCCGCGCCCGCCACGGCGACATCGTCCTGAAGCCCCTCTACGGCGGCGGCGGCTCGGGCGTGGCCCGTCTGCTGGCGGACGATCCCAATCTCGACGCGCTCTTGGAACTGCACGCTATGATCGGCCGCGAGCAGGTCATCGCCCAGAAGTTCGTCCCGGCCGTCAGCAAGGGCGACAAGCGCGTGCTGCTGGTCGACGGCGAGCCGGTGGGCGCCATCAACCGCGTGCCGGCCGCCGGCCAGGTGCGCTCGAACCTGCGCGTCGGCGGCCGCGCCGAGGCCGTCGAGCTGACCGCCCGCGACAAGGAGCTGTGCGCCATCATCGGCCCGGAGCTGAAGAAGCGCGGCCTGCTGTTCGTCGGCATCGACGTGATCGGCGACTACCTGACCGAGATCAACGTCACCTCGCCCACCGGGGCCCAGCAGCTCAAGCGGTTCAGCGGCATCGACGCCGCCGCGGTGCTCTGGGATCGGATCGAAACCATCCGATCAACCCCTGCGTGAGGAAGTGGCCATAGACGACTGAATCGTCACACTTTCCTGAAACGTTCGTTTTTCGTTCTTGCTCCGAGCCGACAGCCATGCTTGGCTTGTGGATAAGTCGAACGTTTTTCGGGGGAGAACGATGGCGGCCAAGGTCGTCACGGTGGCGTTCGAGGGCGTCGAGGCGCGCCGCGTCGACGTCGAGGTGCAGCTGACCGGCGGCAATATCGCCTTCGCCGTGGTCGGCCTGGCCGACAAGGCCGTGGCCGAGAGCCGCGAGCGGGTGCGCGGCGCCTTCGCGGGTCTGGGCCTGTCCATGCCCGGCAAGCGCATCGTCGCCAACCTGGCGCCCGCCGACCTGCCCAAGGAGGGCACGCACTTCGACCTGCCCATCGCCCTGGCGGTGCTGGGCGTCATGGGCGTGATCCCGCCCGACGCGCTGGACGGCTGGGCGGCCATGGGCGAGCTCTCGCTGGACGGCCGCATCGTCGCCTGCGCCGGCGCCCTGCCCGCGGCCATGGCCGCCGGGGCCATGGACCTGGGCCTGATCTGTCCCGAGGCCTGCGGGCCCGAGGCCGCCTGGGCCGGCGGCACGCGAATCCTGGCGCCCCGCTCGCTGGTGGCGCTGATCAACCACTTCCGCGGCAGCCAGGTCCTGGGTCCGCCCGTCCCCGGCCCGGTGATCGAGGGCGAGCGCGTCAGGGACCTGCGCGACGTCAAGGGCCAGGAACAGGGCAAACGGGCGCTGGAGATCGCCGCGGCCGGCGGCCACAACCTGCTGTTCGTCGGCCCTCCGGGCTCGGGCAAGTCGATGCTGGCCCAGCGCCTGCCGGGCCTGCTGCCGCCGCTGACCTCGCAGGAACTGCTGGAGACCTCGATGGTCCATTCGGTGGCGGGGCTGATCGCGAGGGGCGCGCTGACCAGGGCCCGGCCGTTCCGCAGTCCGCACCACAGCGCCAGCATGGCCGCGCTCACCGGCGGGGGCTTGCGCGCCAAGCCCGGCGAGGTGTCGCTGGCCCACAACGGCGTGCTGTTCCTCGACGAACTGCCCGAGTTCGGCGTCCAGGCGCTCGACAGCCTGCGCGCGCCGCTGGAGACCGGCGAGGTGATGGTCGCCCGCGCCAACGCCCACATCCGCTATCCGGCCCGGGTGCAGCTGGTGGCCGCGATGAACCCCTGCCGCTGCGGTCATGGCGGGGCCGGGCGCGGCGCCTGCGGCAAGGCCCCGCGCTGCATCCGCGACTACCAGGGGCGGGTGTCGGGGCCGCTGATAGACCGCATCGACCTGGCCGTAGACATGCCCGCCGTCACCGCCGCCGACCTGGCTTTGCCTGCCGCCAGCGAGGGCTCGGCCGAGGTCGCCGCCCGCGTCGCGACCGCCCGTCGCCTGCAGGCCGACCGCGCCGAAGACCTGATGCCGGGAACCGCCGAGACGCTGAACGGCCGGGCCGAGGGCGAACTGCTCGAACGCATCTGCGCCCTCGACGAAGCCGGCCGCGCCCTGCTGGCCAAGGCCGCCGAGGCCGGCCGCATCAGCGCCCGCGGCTGGACCCGCACCCTGCGCCTCTCACGCACCATCGCCGACCTGGAAGGCGCCGGATCGGTCAAGCGGGTGCACATCGCCGAAGCCCTGGCGCATCGACGGACCAGTACGGCGGGGGAGATGGAAGGGGTCGTCTAGACCCTCCCCCTGGAGGGGGAGGTGTCGCCGAAGGCGACGGAGGGGGATGTGGCCTGTGAGCCAGCAACCGCCTCAACGCCGGTAGAGACTTCCCCCTCCGGCCCTACGGGCCACCTCCTCCTTCGGGGGAGGATCTTTGCGCGAGCCCTCCACCGCCCGTTAAGTCGTGACCGGTAAAATTATCGCCATGACCAAGACCCGCGACGCCGTCTCCGCCGAGCAGTTGGCCACCCTGAGCCACGAGTTCCGCACGCCCCTGAACGGGGTGCTGGGCATGGCGCGTCTGCTGGAGAACACCCGCCTCACCGCCGAGCAGCGCTCCTATGTCGCGGCCCTGCGCGAGAGCGGCGATCACCTGCTTTCCCTGGTCAACGACGTGCTCGACTTCGCGCGCCTGGGCGCCACGGCGCTGGAGCTGCACCTGGCGCCCGTGAGCCCCGAGGACCTGCTGCGCCAGGTGGCCGAGCTGATGAGCCCACGCGCCCACGAAAAGGGCGTCGAGATCGCCTGGGCGGTCGAGCGCGGCCTGCCGCCGCTGATGGCCGACGAGGGCCGCCTGCGCCAGGTGCTGCTGAACTTCGCCGGCAACGCGGTGAAGTTCACCGAGAAGGGCGGCGTGCTGATCACCGCCCGCGACGCCGGCGCCGGCCGCGTGCGCTTTTCCGTGGCCGACACCGGCCCGGGCGTCGCCCCCGAGGCGCGCGAGAAAATCTTCGAGGCCTTCGTCCAGACCGATCCCTCGCATCAGGCCCAGCTGGGCGGCGCGGGGCTGGGCCTGGCCATCGTCGCCCGCCTGGCCGCCGCCATGGACGGCGAGGCCGGCGTCTCGGAAAACCCCGGCGGCGGCGCCGACTTCTGGTTCGAGGCCCCGTTCGAGCGTCATCACCAGTCCCCGGCCGCCCCGCCGCTGGAAGGCCGGTTCGTCGCCGTCGTCTCGCCCAACCCCGTGGTCCGGGAAGCCGTCGGCGCCCAGGCCATCGCCAGCGGCGCCTGGGTCAGGAACCTCGCAGGCCTCGACAAGGTCGAGACCCTGCCGGCCCAGACCGTGCTGCTGGTCGACGCGGCCCTGGCCGGCCCCGACCGCCCGCTGGCCGCGCCGGCCGGCCGCGCCGCGGTGGCCCTGCTGACCCCCGACCAGCGCGACCTGATCCCCAACCTCTCCAAGGCCGGCTTCTCGGGCTACCTGATCAAGCCGCTGCGCCGCGCTTCGCTGGTCACCCAGGTGCTGGCCGCCAAGCCGATCGACGCGGCGCTGGAGGCCCTGGTCACCCCGGCCGAGGCGCAGGACGACCGCATCGCTCCGGCCGCCGCCCCCGGGGCCCGCGTGCTGCTGGCCGAGGACAACCCGATCAACGCCCTCCTGGCCCGCACCCTGCTCGAGCGCGAGGGCTGCACCGTCGACCGGATCGCCAGCGGCGACGAGGCCGTCGCCGCCCTGTCGCGCGGAACCTACGATCTGGTCTTCATGGACCTGCGCATGCCGGGCCTGAACGGCCTGGAGGCCACCCGCGCCGTCCGCGCCAAGGGCGTCGACACCCCGATCCTGGCTTTGACCGCGGACGCCTTCGACGAGGATCGCCGCCAGTGCCTGACCGCCGGCATGGACGACTTCCTGGTCAAGCCGCTGACGCCCGCCGCCCTGCGCGAGGCCCTTTCCCGCTGGACCGGCCCCGACCGCCCCCGCCGCTGGACGAACGACGCGACGCGCGCCAAGGTCGCCGGCTGACGGGACGGTCCCAGCCTCCCCGTCCACTTCGGGGAAGACCATGACCGAGCAGACCAAGAGCGAAGCAACCGCTGCGCCCAAGAAGAGCCTGGCCGGCGCCCTGGCGGTGTTCGGCGAGCGCCGGGCCCTGGCCCTGCTGGGCCTGGGTTTCGCCTCGGGCCTGCCCTACATGCTGATCTTCGACACCCTGTCGCTGTGGCTGCGCGACTCGGGCCTGTCGCTGGCGGTGATCGGCTTCTTCAGCCTGGCCACCCTGTCGTTCTCGCTGAAGTTCCTGTGGGCGCCGCTGATCGACCGCACGAAGATTCCGGTGCTGCACGGCCTCCTGGGCCATCGCCGCGCCTGGATGCTGGTCTGCCAGGCCGGGATCATGCTGGGCCTGTGGACGATCTCGACGCTCAATCCCGCGACCAACCTCGGTCTGCTGGCCGCCCTGGCCGTGCTGACCGGCTTTCTCACCGCCAGCCAGGACATCGTCATCGACGCCTGGCGCATCGAGGTGGCCGACGCCGAGCGCCAGGGCCCGATGGCCGTGGCCGTGCAGTGGGGCTATCGCGGAGCCATGGTCATGGCCGGCGCCGTGCCGCTGATCCTGGCCGAAAGCTTCGGCTGGAACTTCTCCTACGCGATCATGGCCCTGGCCGTGCTGATCGGCGTCGGCGCCACCCTGTGGGCCCCGCGCGAGGCGGCCCACACCATCCGCCCGATCCATACCGACGACGTCTCCCAGCCCCAGGCCCTGGTGGTGCTGGAATGGCTGGCCCGCCTGGCGATCATCGCGTTCGGCGCCCTGATCCTGGGTTCTGGCCTGGCCGGCGACGCCGACCTGCTGTCCAAGGTCGTCGGCGGCGATGCCCTGGCCGAGGCCTGGAAGGCCAAGCCCAACGGCGTCTGGCTGCAGCTTCTCGGCGCCCTGGTGGGCCTGGGCGTCATCGTGCTGGCCGCCTGGCCGATCCCCGGCCTGCGCACCAAGCCCGGCGTCTATCTGTCGACCGCCCTGGGCTCGCCGCTGAAGGAGTTCATGACCCGGTTTTCTGGCGTCGCCGGCCTGATCCTGGCGGCGATCTGCATCTACCGGGTCTCGGACTTCGTGCTCAACATCATGAACCCGTTCTATCGGGACATGGGCTTCTCGCTCACCGAGATCGCCGAGATCCGCAAGGTGTTCGGCATCATCGCCTCGATGATCGGCGTGTTCCTGGGTGGGGTGATCGTCGCCCGCTTCGGCCTGATGAAGGCCCTGATCATCGGCGCCTTCGCCCAGCCGATCAGCAACCTGGGCTTCGCGGTGCTGGCCGTCAGCGGCCACAGCGTGCCGATGCTGTTCACCAGCATCTGCCTGGACAACATCTGCGGCGGCATCGCCGGCACGGCGCTGATCGCCTACATGTCCAGCCTGACCACGGCGGGCTTTACGGCCACCCAGTACGCCCTGTTCTCGTCGCTCTACGCCCTGCCGGGCAAGCTGGTGGCCTCGCAGTCGGGCCGCATCGTCGAGGCCTCGGCCGCCGCCGCCGAGCACGGCGCGCTGGCCGGCCTGAAGGGCCTGTTCGCCCGCACCCCGCCCGAGACCTTCGCGGCGGCCGGCGCCAAGCTGGGCGTCAGCGGCCAGGCCATGGGCGCGGGCTACGTGGCCTTCTTCATCTACACCGCCCTGATCGGGGTGGCCGCGATCATCCTGTCGTTTCTGGTCGCCGCCCGCCAGCCCAAGGTGCAGGCGGCCAAGGCGGCGGCCGAAGCCGCCGCCTGATCCCTCACCCGCAGCTGCAGATCAGCGGGTAGTTGGTCGTATCGGCGATTGTGGTCATTCCGTAGTAGTCGACCAGCACCGACTCGGCCGTGCAGAAGGCGCCTTCGACCCAGGCCTGGTCGTTGGAATAGGCCTCGCCGATGATGAACAGATTGGCCGGCGTCGCGCCGGGCACGAGGCCCGTGGGCTGGCGGATCCTCTGCATCACGTCGCAGATGTCGTAGTGCGCGGCCCAGGCGTGATAGCCGGCCCCGAACGGGTTCAGCGAGAAGTCGTTGAAGATCGCCTCGACCGGCCAGGGGATCTGGTGGGCGGCGTTGGGATCGCCCCAGTGCACCTTGGCCAGTTCCAGCAGCACCATGCGGATCATGGTGTCGGTGGCCTTGCGCGGTCCGAACAGCACCTGGTGGTCCTGGTCGATCGGCACCTTGCGGCGCTCGGTGACGTCGACCTCCAGCTCCTGCCAGAACTGCACGTACTGCATGTCGTCGTACGAGGCGAGGACGCCGTAGGCGGGGTTCTCCGCCCCGTCGCTGTTGTTCCCGAAGTAGTAGACCTGGCGCAGCGGCAGGTCGGTGATGGTCGGGCCGAAGGTGTTGGGCGCCCCGGTCAGGCTGGGCGGATAGGGTACGTCCGCATCGTTCCACCACGGACGGTCGAAGAACAGCATCACCCGCATCGACGGCTGGCGGATCACCCCGTCGATATAGAGCTGCACGCCCTCGGCGTTGAGGATGTCGAGCGTGCCGCCCGGCATGTCGGCGTACTGGGTGGCCTCGGCCACCAGGTCCAGCGAGGCGGGCGGCATGGCGAGGAAAGCGTTCTGCGTGGTCTGCACCGCCCCGCCCTTGAACGGCGTCTCGGCGCTGGCCAGACGGTAGTTGACCGTCTCGCCCTCCAGCCAGATCGAGTGCAGGCGCGTGCGCTGGGTCAGGTCGAAGGTCACGCCCGCGGCCTGGGCGGCCTTGAGGGTCTGCTGGTAGAGCTCGACGAAGACCTGGGAATAGCCGCCGCTGAGGGTCTTGAAGGCCCCGCCGGGCGCGAACTCGCCGTTGTAGACGGCGGCGTTGGCGGCGTTCCAGTTGATGACGTTGGAGGTGTAGCCGCCGGCGTCGGCGGCGTACTCATAGCCCTCGTTGCCGGCCTGGTCGTAGAAGACGTTCCAGTAGCCGATGTTGCCGGCGATCGAGCCCGGCGGATAGACGAACGAGTTGAAGGTGTCGGGCAGCCGGCCCGAGCCGTAGAAGGCGCACTGCTGGGAGCGGGTCGAGACCGGCGCGTCCCCGGTGATCAGGGCCGAGATGTTCGAGAACAGGGTGGCGGCCGGCTTCTCGTTGTTGCCGGGCGTGTTGTACGGCGCGGGATGGGTCGCCAGGTCGTTCTGGTAGATGTGCTCCTCGCGCAGGAACAGCAGCGGATTGTCGGTCGTGTTGAAGTCGATGATCTTGCCCGACAGGCCCAGCGCCTCGATCGTCAGGGTCACCAGCTGGTGGCCCTCGCTCTTGGTCGCGTCCCACTGGATGAAGCGCATGCCGCCGGCCTCGATGTAGGACTGTCGCGGATCGTCGTTGCAGAAGTGGGTGACGATGCGGCCCGCCGGCAGGCGCGTGCCCGAGCCCGGGCCGTCGAAGGCGTAGTCGCCCCACTCGTAGAGCCGGATCACGTCGCCCGCGACGGCCTTGCCGCCGGTGACCAGCCGCCAGGCGGTGTAGAGCCCCGCCGGCCCCGCGCCGAAGATCGTGTAGGTCGTTCCCATGGCCGTCTCCCCGTTCGGCCGCGATCGCGACCCTGACGTGCATCAGCGTCACTTCGCGCGATCGGCGAGCAGGCGACTGTGCGAAACCCGACAGGGCGGCAAAGAAAAAGGCCCCGGATCGCTCCGGGGCCTTCGTCTTGGTTACGGATCGCCAGGATCAGTCGGCGACCGTGGCGGTGTCGGTCGGGGCCGCGTGATGCTCGTCGGCGCCGTGCGACCACTTCTTGAGGAAGGGCGAGGCGATCAGGAACAGCACGCCGATCGCCGCGGCGATCAGGCCGATGACGTTGAACACCTGCAGCGAGGTGCGCAGCGCCGCTTCGGGGTCCAGCACCTGGCCGCCGACGGTTTCCACCGCCGTCAGGCCGGCGATGAAGCCGCCGACGTACTGGGCGATGGCCACGGCCATGAACCACACGGCCATGATGAACGACACCATCGAGGCCGGCGACAGCTTGGTCATCTGCGACAGGCCCACGGGCGACATGCACAGCTCGCCGGTGGTGTGCAGCATGTACATCAGCACCAGGAAGAACAGCGGCATGCGGAAGGCGCCGTCGGCGAAGGTCGAGCCCCACTGCAGCACCAGGAAGCCGAGGCCCACCTGCAGCAGCGCCAGACCGAACTTCACGACCGGGTTGGGGTCCTTGTCGCGGCGGCCCAGGAAGGTCCACAGCGCCGCGAAGACCGGCGCGAAGATCAGGATCCAGCCGGCGTTCAGGGCCTGGGTCTGGGCGGCGTTGAAGCTGGAATCGATCCACAGCGTCTTGGCCGGGTCGATGGCCGCGGCCGAAAGCTGGGCGGGCGTGGCGAAGGTCACCGCGCCGCCGAACCACTGCACGGGGGCCGAGGTCAGGTTGAGGTTGACGTTGGTGGCCGCGAACAGGTTCAGCGACGAGCCGGCCTGCTCGAACAGGGTCCAGAACACCACCGCGCCGAAGATCAGGAACAGAGCCAGGGCCAGGCGCTCGCGCTCGACCTTCTGCACCTTGGCGAACATGAACCACAGGACGTAGCCGATCGAGCCGATCATGCCGGCCACCAGGGTCACCCCGACGATGGCGCTGCGCTGGACCAGGAAGAACACGCCCAGCACGCCCACCAGCGACAGGGCGTAGATCACGTGCTCGCGGGTCAGCGGGCCGGCGACCTTCTCCTTCAGCTTCTTGGGCTCGGGCGCCTCGCCCTTGCCCAGCAGCCAGGGCTTGCCCAGCACGAAGACGACGAAACCGGCCAGCATGCCGAGGCCCGCGAGGCCGAAGCCCGCCCACCAGCCGACCTTGATGCCCAGCAGGCCGCAGAGGATCGAGGCCCAGAACGAGCCGAGGTTGATGCCGTAGTAGTAGAGGGTGAAGCCCGGGTCGCGACGCGGGTCGCCCTGCGGGTACAGCTGGCCGACGATGGTCGAGATGTTGGGCTTGAGGAAGCCGACGCCGACGATGATCAGCGACAGGGCCAGCCAGAAGATGTTCAGGTAGGTCGGATCACGCCCCTCGACGCCCAGCTGGTACTGGCCCTTGGGCAGCACGGCGGGCAGCGGCGCGGCGGCCGGCAGATCCTTGATCTCGAAGTCGCCGGCCTTGGTGGCCGAGACGTCGTAGGGCTTGCCCGCGACCACCAGCTTGGCGACCCGTTCGCCACCACGGCCCTCGGCCTGGAAGCTGTAGGTCTGGCCGGCGTAGGTCAGGGTCTGGGTGGCGGGCTTGCCTTCCACCGCCATGGCCAGGTGGCCGGCGACCAGCAGGATGGCGCCGAAGGCCACGGCCTTGCGGGTGCCCAGCCACTTGTCGGCCAGGAAGCCGCCAATCAGCGGCAGCAGGTACACGAGGGAGGTATAGGAGCCGTAATGGCCGTTGGCGACCTTCGGGTCGAAAAGGAAGTGCTGCGTCAGATAGAAGATCAGGATGGCCCGCATGCCGTAGTAGGAGAACCGCTCCCACATCTCGGCGAAGAACAGGATGATCAGCCCTTTCGGGTGCTCCTTGATGAGCTGCAAAAAGACCGGCAGGCCCGTCACCAACGTGACGAGAATGCCGGCGACAACGACAATGCTATTCATTCTCGACCTTGACTATATTCAAGTCAGATAGGGCGACGCCAACGGTCGTTTCGCCCTTCCCTCCCCGGTTCGCGGGGAGAAGATCACGCGGCTTTCCGTTTCACAAGCAAAGGCTTGCCGGGAGGGAGCGGTTGGGGCGCGCCGCGCGTTTCATTGGCTGCAAGTTCCGCAACGACACCTTCAACGCCTGGGGAACGCCCATGCAATCGTCAGACCCCAACCATCCGATCACCTGCGCCCGCGAAAGCGGCCGCGTCCGCGTGCTGTTCGAGGGCCACGAAATCGCCGACAGCGACGACGTGCTGGTGCTGCGCGAGGCCGACTATCCGCCCGTCCGCTACTTCCCGCGCGACGACGTGGCCATGGCCTTCCTGCGCCGCTCGGACAAGACCACCCGCTGCCCCTACAAGGGCTCGGCCAGCTACTACACGATCTATCGCGACGGCCAGATCATCGAGGACGCGGTGTGGTCCTACGAGGCCCCGTTGCCGGGCATGGAGCGCCTGGCCGGACGCCTGGCCTTCTATCCCCAGCACGTCGACTTCCAGAACGACGCGCTGAGCCCGGCCGAGACGGCGGTCATCCCGCCCGGGACGGCTCCGCGCAACGCCCGCGACATCGACGAGATCGTGCGCCACACCGACAGCGGCTCGGGCTCCAGCCAGGCCGAGCACTGGGACGCCAACGTCTCGATGCCCGACGACGAGGCCTGGGAGGGCGACGAAGACCAGGTGGTCGGCCGCCCATATCATGGGACCGGATCGATCTGAGCGCCTGGCGACGAACCGCCAAGTCGGGGAGTCGACGCAACCCCCTGTGTGGTAACGCACATTTTTGTGACTGCGCGGCTCCGTTCGCCCTTGCCAAGCGTTGCAACCCAGGAGATCGTATCAAATGAAACCGCCCGCTCCCGCCCCCGAGGGAGAACAGAGGCGGGGGAGGAAGACATGGCTTATCTCAGCATGGGCGCGCGCCCCGATACCGCGCCCTCGCGCCGCCGAGTCCGTTGGAGCCGAGTCGCCGTCGTCGGCGCCAGCATCGTGCTCTGGGCCGGCCTTATCGCCCTGGCCACCGTCCTCTTCTGATTTCACGGAAACGGCCCTTTTCACCGAAACGGCTCTGGGCCCGCGCGTTCCTTCGCCCATGACGAGGAGCGTCGCATGACCGTGCATCCCTGCCGCCCGATCACCATCGGCGTCGCCCGCCCGGCCGACGCCGTCTACGGTTATGCGGCCGATCCCGAAAACATGTCCGAATGGGCCGCGGGCTTGGGCGAGGGCCTGCGCCGATCGGCCGACGAAGACGGGGTATGGATCGCCGACACCCCCGCCGGCGAGGTCCGCGTGCGGTTCTCTCCCGCAAACCCGTTCGGCGTGCTCGACCACTGGGTGATCCTGCCGGACGGAACCGAGATCTCCGTCCCCCTGCGCGTGGTGGCCAACGGCGACGGGGCCGAGGTGACCCTCACGCTCTTTCGTCTGCCCGACATGGACGACGCCGCCTTCGAGCGCGACGCCGCCGCCGTGACCCGCGACCTTGAGGCGTTGAAGGCCCGGCTGGAACAATCCTCCCCCTGAAGGGGGAGGTGTCGGCGAAGCCGACGGAGGGGGATGTGGCCTGTGAACCGGCGACGGCCTTGACGTCAGAAGGGACTTCCCCCTCCGGCCCTTCGGGCCACCTCCCCCACCAGGGGGAGGATCTTCAAGTCTCCGCCAGGGGCGAGCGGAAGAACCGCGCCCAGGCCCAGGCGGCCAGCCAGCAGGCCATGGCCCAGGCCGCGCCGACGCACCAGCCGGCCAGCACGTCGCTGGCCCAGTGGACGCCGAGATAGACGCGGCTAAGCCCCACCAGCACCGAGAAGAACACCGCCGACGCCAGGGCCAGGGCCTTGACCCGGCGCCTGGGCGCAAAGCGCGCAGCCAGGGTTCCCAGGGTCAGGAACACCACCGCCGACAGCATGGCGTGGCCGGACGGAAAGCTGGGATTGGCCGCCTCGACGGCGCGATAGACCAGATCGGGCCGCTCGCGCAGGAAGAGGTGCTTCAGCCCCTGGCTGATGCTGACACCGCCCACCGCGCCGACCACCAGCACCAGCGCCTCGGCCCAGCGGCGCAGGCTGGCGCAGATCGCCAGGGCCAGCAGCACCAGCAGGGTCAGCACCGTCACCGAGCCCAGGGCCGTGACGTCGGCGGCGGCCGTGTGCAGCCATTCCGGACCGATCAGCTGGTGCGGCTGGCCCGGCACGCGCAGCGCCTTCAGGATCTGGAAATCGAGGGCGCGGGTGTCGCCCTCGGCCACCTCGTCGGCGATGTTCAGGAAGGCCAGCAGGCCAAGACCCGCCACCAGCAGGGCGGCGGTGGCGGCGATCTCGCGCCGGGCGGACCGCAGCAGCAGGGGCAGATCGCGACGGGGGTTCAGGCGGAGCTTGAGCGGCATGCACCCTCAACGCGCGAAAAGCAGATTGGCCGCAACCGGTATTCGTCGTGTATAGCTACAATGTTTCATGAAAGAAACATGAACCGTTCCTGAGTTGCTTCGTTCATCACCAGTCCAAATCGACCTCACTAAGGTGGAGGCATCGAAGGGAAAGGACTTGTCATGAAACGTCTCATCATCACCGCCGTCGCCGCCTCGCTGCTGGCCGGGACCGCCCTGTCGGGGACCGCCATGGCCCAGCCCCGTCACGACGACCGTCACGACCGCTACGAGCAGCAGCGCGCCTACGAAAAGGGCCGCCGCGACCAGGCTCGCTACGAGCGCAAGGAAGATCGCCGCGAGTACCGCCGCTGGGCCAAGGGCCAACGCCTCGACGCCCGCTATCGCGGCAACGGCTACTATGTCAGCGACTACCGTCGCCACGGCCTGCGCGCCCCGCCCCGCGGCTACCGCTGGCAGCGCGTGAACGACCAGTACATCCTGGCCGCGGTCGCCACCGGCATCATCGCCTCGGTGATCATCGCCAACAACTAGGGCGCCCAACCGACCCCTCTCCCCTTGCGGGAGAGGGTGGCCCCGCAGAGCGGGGTCGGGTGAGGGGTCGCACCGGCCCGAACGCCGCGACAGCCGAAAGGCCGTCGCGGCGTTTCGCTTTTGAGACACCCCTCATCCGGCGCTTCGCGCCACCTTCCCCCGCAAGGGGAGAAGGATAATTGGCGCAATTCCCCCTTCCCCTCCCAGGGGCGGAGCGCTAATCGAAAACCCATGCCCGAACTGACCGACAGCCACGCCGCCGATCCCCTGATCACCCTGGTCCCGGACAAGTGGGTGACGCTGCGCGACGCGTTCGGCGTCGACAGCGACATGAAGGTGCCCGCCTTCTCGCACCGCGATCCGCACGTGCCCGAGATCGACCCGGCCTACCGCTTCGACCCGCAGACGACCAAGGCCATCTGCGCCGGCTTCGCCAAAGACCGCCGGGTGATGGTCCAGGGCTATCACGGCACCGGCAAGTCGACCCACATCGAGCAGATCGCCGCGCGCCTGAACTGGCCGCTGGTCCGCGTGAACCTCGACAGCCACGTTTCCCGGATCGACCTGGTCGGCAAGGACGCCATCGTCCTGAAGGACGGCAAGCAGATCACCGAATTCCGCGAAGGCATCCTGCCCTGGAGCCTGCAGCGCCCGATCGCCCTGGTGTTCGACGAATATGACGCGGGCCGTCCCGACGTGATGTTCGTCATCCAGCGCGTGCTGGAGGCCGGCGGCAAGCTGACCCTGCTCGACCAGAACCGGGTGATCCGCGCCAACCCGTATTTCCGGCTGTTCTCGACGACCAACACGATCGGTCTGGGCGACACCACGGGGCTCTACCACGGCACCCAGCAGATCAACCAAGGCCAGATGGACCGCTGGTCGATCGTCACCACGCTGAACTACCTCGAGCACGACGTCGAGGCGGCCATCGTGCTGGCCAAGAACCCGCACTACGACACCGCCGAGGGCAAGCGCACCCTGGCGGCCATGGTCCGCGTGGCCGACATGACCCGCAACGCCTTCATGAACGGCGACATCTCGACGGTCATGAGCCCGCGTACGGTGATCACCTGGGCCCAGAACGCCGAGATCTTCGACGGCGACATCGGCCTGGCCTTCCGCCTGACCTTCCTCAACAAGTGCGACGAACTCGAGCGCCCCACCGTGGCCGAGTTCTACCAGCGCGCCTTCGGCCAGGACCTGCCGGAAAGCGCCGCCCGGGTGAAGGTGGCGTAAGGACCCGCCTCCAGAACCTCGGAAAAACGATCGAAGGCGGCCCCTCGCAGGAGAGGCCGCCTTCTTCGTTTTCGCGACGATCCGAGCCTAGTTGGTCTTCAAGTCCATGATCGTCCGGTCGCCCTCGCGGAACATCTCCATGCGCTTGACCGCGCCGGGCGGCAGGTCGCGCGGATTGAAGCCGGCCGGCGCCGGCTTGCCGTCGAGCCGGAACTCGGTGCTTTCAGTGTTTCCCTTCACGTGCACGTCGCCCTGGTAGACGACGCGATCGGGCTTGTCCTTGAAGGTCTCGATGCTGTCGGCCTCGATGCGCACCGGGCTGAAGGAAGCGCCCGAGGGCAGGCTGATCGTCGGCAGCGACACCGACCGGGCGGGCGCCGCCTCGGGCCGGGGCTGGGCGTGGCGGGCCTCGTCGGCCAGGGCGTTGGCGCCCATGACGCCGCCGCCGGCGACCAGCAGGGTCAGGGCCGCGACGGCGATGCGGCGGGCGCCGGAGATCGGCGCGGCGGGGTGCAGGATGGAGTCGAGGCGCATGGCGGTCGGGGTCCTTTCTCGGCCAGTGAACGCGGGGTGCAGGGAAGGGTCGGCGGCGGCCTGGCGCAGCACGTCGACCAGGGCCTGGGCATAGGCCCGGCGGGCTTCGGGCGGGGCGGCGCCGACGGCGATCTCGTCGCAGACGGCCTCGCGGGCGGCCAGCATCCGCCGGCGCAGCAGGCTCGTCAGCGGCGACAGCCAGAAGAGGCCGGCCAGCAGCTCCTCGACCGGCAGGCGCAGGTTGTCGCGGCGAACCAGGTGGGCCAGTTCGTGGCGACAGATCCGGATCAGGGTCTCGCGCGGCAGGGTCTCGACCAGTCCGGCCGGCAGCAGGATGGCCGGGCGGCGCACGCCGGCCAGCAGCGGCTCGGCCACGCCGGCGCCGATCAGCACCCGCGGCGGCGCAACGCCCAGCGCGCCGGCCTCGACGGCGACGGCCTGGGCCAGGTCGGCGTCGGCCGGCCTCGCCCGGGCGACCACCGCGGCCAGACGCCCGCGGGCCAGCAGCCAACCCGTCGCCCTGAACAGCACGCCGGCCAGCGACAGCGCGAGCAACCCGCCGGCGATCCAGGCGGCCGAGGCGGCCCAGTAGCGCGGGCGCTCCGCACCGGACGGGCCGAACTCGGTCAGGTCGACCGACAGCGGCGCCGGCAGCAACACCCGCTGCGGCTGGGGCAGCGGGATCGCCGCGCCCAGCAGGGTGGCGGCCAGCACGGCGGCCGGCAGCAGGAAGGCCAGGCCCCAGACCAGCGCCCGGACGCGCGGCGCGGGCGTCAGCCCCTCGACGCTCCAGCC
The DNA here is from genome assembly GCF_011043625.1 of Caulobacter sp. 602-2. GTDB lineage: Bacteria > Pseudomonadota > Alphaproteobacteria > Caulobacterales > Caulobacteraceae > Caulobacter. The sequence goes on along the minus strand of NZ_JAAKGT010000011.1, from coordinate 77,445 downwards.
GAGCAGGAAGCCGAGGGCCCCCACGGGAAAGGCGGCGACGAGGCCAAAGCCGAAGGCGGCGAGCAGGGGGCTCATTTCGAAGGCTCCTCGTCCCGGACCTGGTCGTCCGCGGCGGCCAGCAGGGCCTGCAGCTCGTCCAGTTCGGCGGCGCTGAGCAACTGGCTGCCCGAAAAGGCCGAGGCCGGCAGCGGCCCGTCGATGTCGAGCAGGCCGCGCAGGCGCTGCAGCACCCCGCCGATCACCGCCACCTTGGCCTTGCGCGGACGATAGACGGCCAGGCCGTGCACGGCCCCGCGCTCCAGCAGCCCCTTGGCGACCATGCGCTCCAGCACCGTGCGCGTGGTCGAGCCGCTCCAGCCCAGCGAGGCCTGTACGGCGGCCTGCACCTCGCGCGCGCTCATCGCGCCATCGCGCCAGAAGGCCTTCATGACCTCCAGCTCCAGTTCGGACGGATCACCCATGCGCTCGCCTCACGACTTCATTAGCGATGACGCTACATTTGTAGCGCGACCGAAGTCAACCGACGATTTCCGAGACGAGGACGACCCGCTTGCCTTGCAGCGGCGACGGCGCTTAAGGCTGGTGCGCAAGCTTCACTGGAGCGCGTTCATGCTCGCCTCGATCCGCCACGGCTTCTCGAACCTTTGCCGGTTTTCCGGCCGCGACCGGCGCGGTCGGTTCTGGCCGTTCGCGGGCCTCGTCGTGATCGGCGGCCTGATCGGGATGAACCTGGCCATTCTGCCGATCTTCACGGCCGCCTTCGTCGCCGCCGATCCGTTCGCGGACGGCGGCTCGGGCTTCCGCCCGTTCTTCTGGATCATGGGCGCGAGCACGGCCGCGATCGTCGCCCTGCTGGCGGCCGCCGTGACCCGCCGGTTGCACGACATCGGCCGCTCGGGCCTTTGGGGCCTGCCTCCGGCGGTGTTCCTGGCGATCGGCCTGGCGCTGTTCCCGGTCCTCTTCGAAGGCGCGATCGCCGGCGACGAGACGACCATGTTCCTGTTCCTGCCGCTGTTCGCCAACAACCTGGCCTACATGGCCTCGCTGGTCATGCTGGTGGTCTTCCTGTGCCGGGCGGGGCAGCCCGACGACAACCGCTACGGCCCGGAGGCGTGAGCATGACCCGCTGGAAACTGGCCGGCGCCGTTGTCGCCGCGATCCTGACGACGGGCTGCGCGCCCTCCGCCGAGGAGGCGACCAAGGCCGCCATCCAGGCGCGCGACGTCGCGGCCCTGCGCGAGGCCCTGGCCGCCAAGCCCGACCTGGAACCGCCCTGCGGCCCCTACGACATCTGCAAGCCGCTGGCCCTGGCCGCCAGCCACGCCGACCTCGAGATGGTCCGCATGCTGATCGAAGCCGGCGCCGATCCCAACGGCCTCAACGCCTATGGCGACACGGCCTTCATGGTCGTCGGCGACCTCCACTCGATCAAGGGCGGCCCTGCCGCGGATCCCGCGACCATCCGCGCCTACCTGCTGGCCCACGGAACCGACCCCAACTACTTCAACCAGAGCGCCGCCAGCGCCTTCATGGGCAGCGCCGCCCTGGGCGACATCGCCGCGCTGGAGCTTTGCCTCAAGCACGGCGGCAAGATCGATCTGCAGGCGCCCGACGGCGGCTTCACGCCGCTGATGGGCGCGGCGCAGTTCGGGCAGGCGCAGTCCGTCCGCTGGCTGCTGGCGCATGGCGCGGATCCGTCGCTGAAGGACGACAGCGGCCGCACCGCGCGCAAGGTGGCGCAGGACGCCGGCCACCACGCCGTGGCCGCCCTGCTGCCCTAGACCTTCTCGCCCGCGATCTCGAACAACAGCTCGCGCACCCAGCGGCGGCCGGGATCGCGGTGGGTGCGCTCGTGCCAGACGGCCAGCTTGGTGAAGCCCGGGATCGCCACCGGCGGATCGCGGAAGACCAGGCCCTCGGCGTCGTCCAGCAGGCGCCGCGGCGCGACCGCGATCAGGTCGGTGGTCCGCAACAGCTTCAGCAGGATCAGGAAGCTGGTCACCGACAGCGCCACCTTTCGCCGCCGCCCGAGCTTGGCCAGGGCGGCGTCGGTGGGGCCGAAGAACGGCTCGCCGAAATAGGAGACCAGCGCGTGGTCGAGTTCGCAGAACCGATCCAGCAGGATCGGTCCGGCGGCGTCGGGATGGTCGGCGCGCAAGGCGCAGACATAGGACTCGTCGAACAGGCGCCGCGAATGCACGCCCGGCGGCAGGGTCTCGGGCGACATGAAGCCGATGTCGACCTCGCCCCGTTCGAACTGCGTCAGCACCCGCGCGTCCTCCATCGGCCTGACGGCGACGACCATGTTCGGGGCCCGGGCGCGCAGGGCGGTGATGAACGGCGCGACGATGGCCTGCAGGGCGTAGTCGGTCGCCGCCAGGGTCAGGGTGAAGCTGGCCGTCGCCGGATCGAAGGCCGCAGGGCGCAGCAAGGCTTCGACCTCGGCCAACACCTGCCTGACCGGCCCGGCCAGCTCCAGCGCCCGCGCCGTGGGGGTGACGCCGCGCTGGGCGCGCACGAACAACGGATCATCGAACCCCTCGCGCAGGCGCGCCAGCATGCCGCTGACCGCCGGTTGGGTCAGGGCCAGGCGCTCGGCCGCGCGGGTGACGCTGCGCTCGTCCATCAGGGCGTCGAACGCCTTCAGCAGATTGAGATCCAGGGTTTTGATATCGCGCATGCTGATGGATCCGATATCGAATGACGATTGGCCTTATGATGGCTTAGGGCGCATCCCTCGCCGGGTCCAGGGGCCTCCCCGCCCCGCCTGAAGGCTTTCCCCCATGCACGCCATCCGCTGGCCCGAGGGCTACCTGCCCGGAACCACCGACAACTTCGTCTCCAACGAGATCATCGTCCCGGACCTGACCGCCGCCGACGCCTGGCCCTATCTCGCCACCGCGACGGCCTGGCCGACCTACTACGAGAACGCCGCCGACATTGCGTTTCACGACGTTCCCGGCCCGCGGCTGGCGGACGGCGCCCGCTTTTCCTTCACCACCTTCGGTTTCGCCGTCGAAGGACAGGTGGTCGAGTTCGTCCCGCCGGTCGCGGGCGAGCCGGCCCGTATCGCCTGGCGCGGCTGGGTCGAGGGCGAAGGCGAGGCCCGGCTCGACGTCCACCACGCCTGGCTGTTGGAAGACCTGCCGGGCGGCCGCCTGCGGATCTTGACCCAGGAGACCCAGAACGGCGGGCCGGCCCGCGACCTGGCGGCCACCCTGCCCAACCCGATGCTCAACGCCCACCAGGCCTGGCTCCACGGCCTGGCCCGCGCGGCGCGCTCGCAAGCGCCGCTCGAATAACGGGCATTGTGCCCCCAGGGCACAGGTCTTGCGCCCGAACGGCACTTGAGACGCACCGGTCGGGCCTACACCTCTGCCGCCTCCATTCCCTTTCCTCCCCGAAAGCACCCGCCCGCATGTCCGCACTGTTCACGCCCTTCCGCCTGAAGGACGCCCAGCTTCGCAACCGCATCGCCATTCCGCCGATGTGCCAGTACAGCGCCGAGGACGGCGTCACGACCGACTGGCACCTGCCCCACTACGCCGGCCTGGCGCGCGGCGGCGCGAGCCTGGTGATCGTCGAGGCCACGGCCGTCTCGCCCGAAGGCCGCATCAGCCCCGGCTGCACCGGCATCTGGACCGACGAGCAGGCTGAAGGCCTGGCCAGGATCGCCGCGGCCATCAAGGCGGCCGGCGCTGTCCCCGGCATCCAGATCGCCCACGCCGGCCGCAAGGCCAGCGCCAACCGTCCCTGGGAAGGCGACGACCACATCGCCGACGGCGATCCGCGCGGCTGGCAGACCATCGCCCCCTCGGCCATCGCCTACGGCGCGGGCCTGCCGAAGGTCCCGCGCGAGATGACCCTGGCCGACATCGAGCGGGTGAAGGCCGACTTCGCCGCCGCGACCCGCCGCGCCCGCGAGGCCGGCTTCGAATGGCTGGAGCTGCACTTCGCCCACGGCTACCTGGCCCAGAGCTTCTTCTCGCACCACTCCAACCACCGCACCGACCAGTACGGCGGCGACGCGCACGGCCGGGGCCGGTTCATGGAAGAGACCCTGGCGGCTGTCCGCGCCGAATGGCCCGAGAACCTGCCGCTGACCGCCCGTTTCGGCGTGCTGGAATATGACGGCCACGACGAGCAGACCCTGGCCGAGTCGATCGACCTGACCCGCCGGATGAAGGCCGGCGGCCTGGACCTGCTGAACGTCAGCGTCGGCTTCACCATCCCCAACACCAGCATTCCGTGGGGCACGCCGTTCCTGGGCCCGATCGCCAAGCGCGTGCGCGAGGAAGCCGGCTTGCCGGTGGCCTCGTCATGGGGCCTGGACGCGCCCAAGCTGGCCGAAAGCCTGGTCGCCAGCGAGCAGATGGACCTGGTGATGATCGGCCGCGCCCATCTGGCCAACCCGCACTACCCCTACGAGCTGGCACAGATCCTGGGCGTGGATCGTCCGACCTGGGCCACCCTGCCGGCCCCGTACGCGCACTGGCTGGACAAGTACCGCCCGGCGGCTGAACTGGCGGCGGCCGCGGAATAACAACCCTCTCCCGGAGGGGAGAGGGAGGGGCCCGTCGCATCGCGACGGGAGGGTGAGGGGTGACGGCGCCCGACGGCGTGCCGGCACGCCGGTCGAAGGCGTAACCCCTCATCCTCCCACGCCTGACGGCGCGCCCCCCCTTCTCCCTATGGGAGAAGGTGAAATTCTAGAGCGGCACCGCGAAGGTCTGCTTGACCGTCTGGGCCGGGACGTCGGTCTTGACGTTCAGCACGCCCCGGATGCGGCTGAGGTGATCGGCCTGGAAGCGGCGATAGTCGGCGATGTCGGCGGCGACCACGCGCAGCAGCATGTCGCAGTCGCCGAGCATGACGTAGCACTCGACCACCTCGGGCAGCTTGTTCACCTCGGCGACGAAGTGGTCGACGGCGTCCTCGTGCTGGGCGTTCAGCCAGATGCGGGTGAAGAAGGTCTGCCCCCGGCCGACCTTGGCGGCGTCGAGCACCGCCACGTAGCGGGCGATCACGCCCGCCTCCTCCAGGATCTTCACCCGACGCAGGCAGGGCGAGGGCGACAGGCCCACCCGCTTGGCCAGTTCGGCGTTCTGGATGCGGCCGTCCTTCTGCAGTTCGCGAAGGATGCGGCGATCGATGTCGTCGAGCTTCATGGAATCCAGAACCAAGATTTGGCGATCAATTTCGCCCTGATGCCAATCATTGATCATATGGGAGCATGATCGCAACCCGATTGCGCGAGGTTTGCGCTAGGCTGCCAATCCTTCCCGCAACCGCCCTCCCCCGGTCGCCCATGACAATCGAAACCTGCGCTCCCGCCGCCATGCCTGGCGAGCGGCTCTCCGAACTGCGTCCTGAATCCGGGCGCGACCGATCGCGATCCGAATTTCGGCGCGGCCTGCTGGCCTCGCTGCCGGTGACCGCCGGGTTCACGCCCTTCGCCCTGGTGCTGGGCGCCCAGGCCGCCCAGAAGGGCCTGTCCGCCGTCGAGACGCCGCTGATGACCGGCCTGAACTTCGCCGGCGGATCGGAGTTCGCGGCCATCGGCCTGTGGACCTCGCCGCCGCACCTGCTGCTGATCGCGGCCGTGACCCTGATGGTCAACAGCCGCCACCTGCTGATGGGCGCGGCGCTGGCGCCGTTCCTAAAATCCCTGCCCAAGCGCCGGGTGCTGCCGGCGCTGTTCCTGATGTGCGACGAAAGCTGGGCCATGGCCCTGGCCGACGCCAAGGCCCGCGGGACCTTCAGCCTGGCGCACTATCTGGGCGTCGCCCTGCCGATGTGGCTGGCCTGGATCGCCTTCACGACGCTGGGCGCGATGGTCGGCCCGGTGCTGGGGAACGTCGAGACCCTCGGCTTCGACATGGCCTTCCCGGCGATCTTCCTGGTGCTGCTGCGCGGCATGTGGACCACCTTCCGGGCCGCCCGCCCCTGGCTGGTCAGCCTGGCCGTCGCCGCGAGCGGCCACCTTCTGGCGCCGGGCGCCTGGACGGTGGCGGCCGGCGCGCTGGCCGGCCTGCTGACCGCCTGGCTGTGGGCCGCGCCGAACAGGAAGGAAGCCGCCGCATGATCTCGCTGCCCGTCCTGGCGACCATCCTGGCCATGGCCGCCGTCACCTACCTGACCCGCATCGGCGGCTATCTGGTGCTGCGCAACCGCACGCTGGGCCCGCGCGCCACGGCAGTGATGGAGGCCGCGCCCGGCTGCGTGCTGATCGCGGTGATCGCCCCGCACTTCGTCTCGCCCCGCCCGGCCGACCTGCTGGCCCTGGCCGTCACCTTCCTGGCGGCCCTGCGCCTGCCGATGCTGGCCGTCGTGCCGATCGGCGTCATCGCGGCCGGCGGGCTGCGCTGGTTGCTGGGCTAGAGGGCCTAACCCATTGCCCAAGCCCAGGGCATCGTACGATGTTGCCTGTCATCCCGGCCGTAGCGAAGCGGAGCGCCGGGACCTCCCACGCTTGCCGAGCCTGCCGACGTGGGAGATCCCGGCTCTGCGGATCGCTAACGCGCTCCTCCGGCCGGGATGACAAGTTTCTTTAGGCTTCAGTTGAGATCAGGCGTCCAGCCGCCAGGCGGCGTCAAAGGCCGCGGCGTCCACCTGGACCAGCGACATCCGCTCGTCGCCGTCGACGGCCTCGTAGCCCGCCCGCAGGTTCTCGGTGCTTTCGAAGAAGTCGCCGTCCGTCAGGTTCTCGGCGTCGGGGCCGAAATAGTTGGCGACCGTGTCGCGCTCGCGGCGGCCGTCGCGGTAGATGTCGACCATCCGCAGCACGCGGCCTTCCTCGTCGACCTCGTAGAACAGGGTGACCGGCTCGTCGGCGTGGGCGTGGGTCCAGTCGCAGCGGTAGTGGGAAAGGCTCATGGCGGCTCCTTTCCCTCGCCAAAAAAACTTCCGCAAGCCGGAAGAGCCCCCTTCCCGCCCTCCAAAGTGCTCGGCATACCTAGTCGTACTGGCCGTCGGATGACGCCCTTTCCCATAGACGGAGCCGGCAATGGCAAACTCCAAGCTGCATGAACTGCAGAAAGCGTCAGCGGAAATTCTAACTCTCCTGGTGGACGCTCAGGCGGCTTACAGAGCCCTTGAGGAGGGTCTGGGACCGAACGAAGATCGGACCGCGGCGCGGAACCTAAAGCAGGCAGCAAAGATTCTGGAGACGTTCCGCTCGGACTACTGCTGCGGGTAGCCTCTTGCTCGACGGCTGCCGCACGGCCATGTCTTCCTCCATGACCACGCCCGCCGAAGACCTGCTCGACCGCGCGGCCGCCGCCGCCCTGTCGCTGGCCGCCGACCGCCCCTGGCCCCAGATCGCCCTGCGCGACATCGCCGTGGCCGCCGGGGCGCCGTTCGCCGAGCTCTACGTGAAGGCCGACAGCAAGGCCAAGGTGCTCTCCCACCTGTCGCGCCGCTTCGACCAGGCGGCCCTCAACGCCGACGCCGGCGAGGGCGCGGCCGCCCACGACCGCCTGTTCGACGCGGCCATGGCCCGGGTCGAGGCGATGGAGCCGCATCGCCACGCCCTGATCGCCATCGCCAAGTCCGAGGGCCTGCCGCACGCCGCCTTGCGCTTTCCCAGGACCGCCCGGGCGATCCTCGAAGCCGCCGGGGTCGAGGCCACGCCCGTGCGCCTGGCGGCCATGACCGCCGTCTGGGCCCGCACCCTGCAGATCTGGCGCGACGACGAGGGCGCGCTGAACCGCACCATGGCCGAGCTCGACAAGCGCCTGAAGCAGATGGCCGAGCAACTGGCCAAGGTCGGCGCGGGGTTCTAGGCCGACCGAGCTCCCCGCCAGGGCGTCCGGGGCATGACCCCTCAGGCCTCGTTCCACGACAGGCTGGCGTTGCGGGCCACCTTGACCGGGCGCGGGATCGGCGGCGGCACGGTGGCGGGCCAGCGGGCGCCGAGGAAGCGGTCCTTGCCCAGCCAGGCCAGCGACACGCTGTCGGACTGGTTACCGCCCAGGATGCGGAAGGCGCCGGTGTCGTCCTCGCCGGCATAGAAGCCGACATGGCCCTTGCCGCTGGTCCGGCTTTCCCGCCAGAACACCATCACCGCCCCCGGCGTCGGCGCGATCGGGATCCCGAACCGCTCCCAGGCCCTGGCCGACAGCAGGCTGGAGGGCGTGGCCTCGCGGTCGAGGGTGCTGCTGACGCAGTGGCCGACGAAGAGGCCGCACCAAGGGATGTCGTCGCCGGTGTAGCTGTTCTTCAGCCCCTGCTCGGTGGCCCAGTCGAGGATCTCCGGATTGTTGCCGGCGCCGGGCTTCTCGCGCGTGCCGATCAGGCGGCGCGCCTCCTGGAACCACACCAGGCTGGGATCGTCGAAGCCGGTCAGCGACGACGGCGTCGGGGCGGCCGCGGCCGGCGCTCCCTGGAACAGGGCCGCCAGGGTCAGGGGCCCGACCACGCCGTCGGCCTCCAGTCCGTGCCGGCTCTGGAACCGGCGAACGGCGGCGATGGTCTGCCGCCCCCAGATGCCGTCGATCGGCCCTGGCGTGTAGCCGCGCGCGGCCAGTTGCTGCTGGATGTCCTTGATCTTCATGACCCGGCCCTTCCTTGAGGAACGCCGGTATCGGAAGCGCACGCATCAAGGCGAGTCAACCGATAGTAGCATTCACGGAATTACCCGGTGATATTGTGTCGGCGGGACGACGGAAACGGACGTCGTCCAGGGTCAGCCCGGCAGCCGCATCACCGCCCGCAGCCCGCCCATCGGCGAGCGCTCCAGCACGAGATCGCCGCCCAGCCCGCGGGCCATGTCGCGGGCCAGGGCCAGGCCCAGGCCGACCCCCTTCTCGTTCTGGTTCCGCGACTCGTCGAGGCGGTTGAAGGGCTTGAAGGCCTCTTCGTAGCGGTCTTCGGGAATACCCGGCCCGTCGTCGTCGACCACGATGTTGACCCCGCCGGTCAGCCGCGCCTCCAGCGTCACGCGGACGGTGTCGCCGTGGGCGGCGGCGTTGTCGACCAGATTGGCCAGGGCCCGCTTGAAGGCGCTGGGCCGCAGGTTGGCGGTCAGGTCCTGCTCCAGCACGGTCTCGACCCGCGCCCCGCCGCGCTCGGCCGCCGCGCAGACCCCGGCGATCAGCGGCGCCAGTTCGACCGCCTGCAGGGCCTCGCCGCCCTCGCCGCGCGCGAAGGCCAGGTACTCGTCGATCATGTGCTCCATTTCGGAGAGATCGCGCTTGATGGCCTCGACCTGCGGCCCCGGCTCGGAGAGCGCCATCTCCAGCTTCAGCCGGGTCAGCGGCGTGCGCAGGTCGTGGCTGACGCTAGCCAGGAGAGCCGTGCGCTGCTCGATGTGGCGCTGGATGCGGGCCTTCATGGCCAGGAAGGCCTGGGCCGCCTGGCGCACCTCGCGCGCGCCGTGCGGCTTGAACTCAGGGTCCAGCCCCCGCCCGAAGGCGTCGGCGGCGTCGGCCAGGCGCTCGATGGCCCGCACCTGGTTGCGGATGAACAGGATGGCGATCGCGGTCAGCAGCATCGTCGCCACCACCATCCACAGGATGAAGATGTGGCCCTGGGTGGCGAAGGCGCGATCGCGCGGCGCGTAGATCCGCAGCGTGCCTTCCTTGACCTTCACCTGGATCTGCACGTGGGCGGTGTAGCGGTCCGACGCGTCGAACCAGAAGGGCTCGTCCAGCCGCTCCTCCAGGGCCCGCTGCATCGAGCGGTCGAGCGAGGCGAACATGGCCGGCCGCTTGCCCGTGGGCAGCTCGCGCCCCCTCAGCAGGGCGATCGACAGGTCCATGGTGTCTTCGGCCCGCTGGGCCATGCGGTCGACGGCGGCGGGGCTGGGATCGTCCTGATAGGTGGCCACGGCCCAGGCGATGTCGCCGGCCAGGCCTTCGGACAGGCGGCTGTTCACCGTCTCCCAGTGGGCGTCGAAGAAGCCCCAGGTGACGGCGATCTGCATCACCGCCACCGGCAGGACGATGATCAGCAGGCTGCGGCCGAACAGCGAGGTCGGCAGCCAGCGCTTGATCTGGCGGGGAATGAACAGGCGGGTGCGCAGGCGCATCTAGGCCTTCCACGCGAGGCGGGAGAGGTAAGCGGGTAAGGAACCTCCCCCTTTGGGGGAGGCGATCGCGCAGCGATCGGTGGGGGGCGTTCTTGCGAAATCAGCCCAGCGCTGCGGAAGCTGAAAACGCCCCCCCACCGGCCTACGGCCGCCTCCCCCAAGGGGGGAGGTTCCTCGATGCACGACCATCTTCAATCCGGCGCCAGCCGATAGCCCACGCCCCGCACGGTCTGCAGGTACCTCGGGTTCTTGGGGTCAGGCTCGATCTTGCGGCGCAGGCGGGTGACCTGCACGTCGACGGCGCGACCGGTGGCGTCGGCGGTGTCGCGGGCCAGTTCCAGGCGGTCGACCGGCTCGTGCACGGCGCGGGCCAGGCGACGCAGCAGGGCGACCTCGGCCTCGGTCAGGCGCACCGGCGCGCCGCCTCGGGTCAGTTCGCCCCGATCCGGCAGGAAGGCGCAGTCGCCCATGACGATCTCCTGCGGGCCCATCGGCTTGGGCGCGGCGCGACGCAGGATCGACTCGATGCGCAGCAGCAGTTCCTGCGGCTCGAACGGCTTGGCCAGGTAGTCGTCGGCGCCGTGCGTCAGGCCCTCGATGCGGTCGCCGGTGGTGTCGCGCGCGGTCAGCATCAGGATCGGCATGCGGCCGACCTCGCCGCCCTTGGCCCGCACGCGCCTGGTGAAGGAGAACCCGTCCTCGCCCGGCATCATCACGTCGAGCACCAGGAGGTCGAAGTCCATCACCCCGATCAGGCGATCGGCGTGGGCGGCGTCGGCCGCGGCGCTGACCCGAAAGCCGGCGCGGCTGAGGAACTGCTTGAGCAGGTCGCGGATGCGGTCGTCGTCGTCGACCACCAGCAGGTGGCGGTCGCGTCTTTCCTCGGGGCTCACAGCGCCTCCCTTCGATTGACGCCAACCCCTTGGCGCGGACCGGCCAGGGCCGCAAGGATCCTGCGCGCGCCGGGCACGCCGTCCAGCCCGCCCGTGCGATAGGCGCGCCCCAGGAGCGCCCGCAGCCGCTCGCTGACCCGCGCCTCGAAGGCCTTGCCGGCCTCGGTCAGCACCGCGGGCCGCCGGCGCGCGTCCAGGTCGCCGGCCGCCTTCTCGGCCAGGCCCAGTCGCTGCAGGTCCGATAGGGTCTTGCTGGCGGCCTGTTTCGACAGGCTGGTCAGCTTCGACAGGTCCTGCACGCCGATGCCCGGACGCCGCCGCAGCAGGAACGCCGCCCGCCAGTGCGACCGGCCAAGGCCCGGACCTTCAGTCTCGAGCACGCCGTCGACCGCCGCCCACAGCGCCGCCTCGGCCAGGAGAATCAACTCCAGGCCGCCGTCGAGCTCTTCCTCGCGCAGGATCAGGCGGGGATCAGCGTGTGGCGTCATGCGAGGGTGTCCATTTCGTTTGACCTTCGGGCTCCTCGGGCGTCTAAGGACCGGGTTCCAAATAAGGAGGTCTTGGACCGATGTCTCTCGTTCCCTTCGATGATCGCGACGGATGGATCTGGCTGGACGGCCAGTTCGTTCCCTGGCGCGAGGCGAAGGTGCACGTACTGACGCACGGCCTGCACTACGCCTCGTCGGTGTTCGAGGGCGAGCGCATGTACGGCGGCGAGATCTTCAAGCTGACCGAGCATACCGAGCGCCTGTTCAAGTCGGCGGAAATCCTCGATTTCGAGATCCCCTACACGGTGGCCGAGATCGACGAGGCCTGCAAGGCGACCGCCGCCAAGAACGGCCTGTCCGACTGCTACGTGCGCCCGATCGCCTGGCGCGGCAGCGAGATGATCGGCGTTTCGGCGCAGCAGACCAAGATCCACGTGGCCATCGCCGTGTGGGATTGGCCCAGCTATTTCGACCCGGCGCTGAAGGCCAAGGGCATCCGCCTGACCTGGGCCAAGTACAACCGCCCCGATCCGAAGACGGCCCCCGTCGCCGCCAAGGCCGCCGGCCTCTACATGATCTGCACCATCTCCAAGCACGCCGCGGAGAAGGACGGCTACACCGACGCGATGATGCTGGACTACCGCGGCTACGTGGCCGAGGCGACCGGCGCCAACGTGTTCTTCGTCAAGGACGGCGTGCTGCACACGCCCAAGCCCGACTGCTTCCTGGACGGCATCACCCGCCGCACGGTGATCGAGATCGCCAAGGGCAAGGGGATCGAGGTGGTCGAGCGCCACATCGAAAAGCAGGAGCTGGCCGACTTCACCGAATGCTTCATCGTCGGCACCGCCGCGGAAGTGACCCCGGTGGCCGAGATCGGCGAGTTCACCTTCACCCCCGGCAAGCTGTCGCTGGACCTGATGGACGCCTACGCCGCCCTGGTCCGCCGCGAGGAAGTCGTGCCGGCGTAAGGCCTGGTTCGGACTGTTGATCTGAAGACCCCGGGGCGGAAACGCTCCGGGGTTTTTCTTTGTGTGAGGAGGACCCCCTCAGTCGCTCCGCGACAGCTCCCCCAGAGGGGGAGCATCTGTGCGCCAAGATCCTCGCCCTCTGGGGGAGGTGGCCCGGAAGGCCGGAGGGGGACCCCGCTTCAGCGGGGCTCCACCGTCGCCACCAGCCAGCCGCCGCCCCAGGGCGTGTTGACCACCGCCTCGTCGCGAACCTGGCCCATGGCCTTCAGGCGTCGCCACAGGCGCAGGGGCTTGAGCGACAGCCACATGGTCAAGCCCACCGCCCCGCCGGGCGCCAGCATGGCGCGGTAGTGGTCGATCAACGGCTCGACCTCGCCCAGGTGCTCGATGCACTCGGAGAACACCACCACGTCGAAGGTCTCGTCGACGGCGAAGGCGCGGCCGTCGCCCAGCAGCATCTGGACCTGGCCCGAGGCGATCTCGGCCGACAGGCGCTTTTGCCCCATCGCCACCGCCGGCTCGGAGAAGTCGACGCCCACATAGCGCGCGGGCCGGTGATTACGCAGGGCCTCGAAGAACACCCCCTCGCCGGCGCCGATCTCGAGCACGCGGGGGCTGGGCCAGCGGTCGGCGATCATGGCGGCCAGCAGGCGGTGATGGTGGCGTTGGTCGGAGCGGTGCAGGCGGTCGTAGACGCCGTCACGATATTCCTGGTCCCAGCGCTCGACCGGAGCCGCGCGGAAGGCCTCGCCCTTGCGCTTCTCCATCAGGTCGCCCAGCCACGGACGATCCAGCGACGCCATCTCGATGAAGCGCCGCCAGCGCAGATAGACCATGACTTTCCCCAGAGCGGGGACCGTCCCCGAAGCAGGCGATGATGGCGGGGGGAAAGCTTGGCCACAAGGCGCCAGACTTTCTCCTACCCCGCGACCCGCGCCTCGATCTCTTCCAGGCGCGCGCGGGTGGCGACGAGGTCGAGGCCGAACCGGGCCGGATCGGCGGCGGCCAGGCGCGCGGTGACGTCGTAGCTCTCGCGATACAGATCCAGCGCCCGCATGCGGTGGCCGCGATCCTCGCGCAGGTCGGCCAGGCGCTCCAGCGCCACCGACAGCGCCCGCTGCGCGCCGGGATCGGCGGCCTCACGACCGCCGGGCGAGCGGCGCAGGGCCAGCGCCTCCTCGAAGGCCGACAGCGCCTCGTTCAGGCGTCCCTCGGCCTCGGCCGTGTCGCCCACCCCGGCCAGCGCGCCGGCCAGCAGCTCGTCCGCCGTCGGATCGTTCGGCGCGGCCTTCCTGACCATGCGGGCGTAGGACACGGCTTCCTCATAGGCCTCGGCGGCGTCGTCGTGCCGCCCCTGCGCGGCGGCGAAGTCGCCCAGGTCGCGATAGGCGATCGTCCGCTCACGGTCGGTTTCGGCGGCGCGGACCAGTCTGGCCAGGACCCGGGCGGCCGGGTTCCAGGCCTCCGAGCCGCACAGCGCCAGCATCTCGGCGCGCAGGATCTCGAATTCGGTGGCCCCGACAGGTGCGGCGGGCGCGGGCGCGCTGGCGGGAGCTTGAGCGGGCGCCGGCGCGGCTTGAACGGTGGAAGCGGTCGTCATGACGGGCGCCGTCATAGCCGGAATCGCCGCCGCCGGCTCGGGCCCGCCCATGTCGAAGGGTTTGGTCAGGGAACGCTCGCCCCCGCGAGCGCTCCCCTTCCTGCGTCGCGTCCCCCGACGCGACGTCCCCATGCGGGGTATCAGGGCGGCGACGAGAAGGATTCCCCCCAACGTCATCGCCGCCCAACCGGCGGTCGTCCGATGCGGCTCGAACGGGCCGAGATCCCAGCCGACGGCCCACGTCCCCAGCGTGCCCAGGCCTGAGATCACGTATCCCGACGTCGCCAGGATCAGCCCCAAGATGATCCCTACGATGCGAGCCAGCATGTCGCCCCCTCCACGACGCACTTCCGCCAGGGGCGGAAAGTCATAGGACCGGGCGACCGGCGTCGAGCATACTCGCCTGCCAGGGGAACGTTGATAACCTGGAAGACGCCCGCGCGGGCGCCGAGGCGCGTTCCTGCCTCTAAATCAACCACGTGCGCGGCCTGGGATAGGCCTCGCCGCGCACCAGGAAGGCGATTCCGGCGATGCACCGGACGATGAACCAGATGCTGATCGCCGAGATGATCGCCACCCCCGCGATGATCATCGGCACACCGATCAGCACCAGCGACAGCGGGATGCCGAACAGCACCAGCGCCCCGCCGACCAGGAACCAGGCGATCGACAGCCAGAAGGTGCGGATCGCGAAGGTGTAGTGGCTCTCGTTGATCGGCCCGGCCTGGCCGCGCTGCACATAGGCCACGATCAGGCCGATGAAGAAGGTCAGGCCGTTACTGAAGCCCAGCAGGTAGAGACCGTAGACCACGGCCGGGACGATCTTGTCCTCGGAGTGCCGTTCGACGGCGGGAGCAAGGTCGGTCATCGGTCCTCAGAGCATCCAGTTGCGGGGCGTCGGATAGGCCTGGCCCTTCAGCAGCCACGACAGGCCGATGATCGCGCGCACGGTCACCCAGATGCCGATGCCGGCCAGGATCAGAAGCCCGATGCCCAGGAACGCGGTCGCAAAGCCGATGACCCCGAACAGCAGCGACAGCCAGAAGGTGCGGATCTGGAAGACATAGTGGCTCTGCAGCCATTCCGGCGCCGCGCCCTTGGAGACATAGGCCAGGATCAGGCCGATGATCGCCGACACGCCGCCCGTCACCCAGCCGCCGATGTAGCAGGCATAGACGATGATCGGCATGGTCTTGTCGTCCTGCAGGGCGGGCGGGACGGCGGGATCGGGCTGGACGTCGGTCACGGTGTTCCTGGCTTGAAAAGCGATGTTTCGCGGATGCTCGCCAAAAACGCGCGGCGATGCAAATGAAGCTTCCGAAAGGGAAGGCCCGCCGCGTCCCTCGCCTAGGGCAGCCAGCGCCTGGGCAGGTCGTGGGGATCCAGCGCCTCGCCCCTGGGCAGCCACGGCAGGGCCGCGAAGATCAGCAGCAGCAGGAACACCATCCGGGCGGCCAGGCCGATGGCCATGTCGCGCATCGACGACGAGATCGCCAGCATCAGAAGCGTCAGCGCGCCCGCCGCCAGCAGGCCGACGACCAGGGTCGTGGCGTCGCGCAGCTTGAAGCCGGCGGTCTCGAAGCGGGCATGGGGCGAAAGGTCAGCGCCGACGGCGGCGATCGCCCGCGCCAGCAGAGCGAAGCTCTCCAGCCGGTCGTCATAGAGGCCCGGACCGCGCCAGCTCTGCGAGGCGATGGCCACGCGCTGGCGGCCGAAGCTCAGCATCAGGGCGCGCTGGCGGCCGCCGCCCCGCGGCATGGCCAGGCGAAAGCGGCGCAGATGCGAAAGCTCGAAACGGCGTTCACGCCCGCCGCGGCGCTCCACCAGCGTCCCGTCCTCCAGGCTCCAGGCCGTCTCAGGCTGGAACGGGGCCAGGCGGGCGCTGTGGGAAAGTTCGCTCACCCGCGGACGGCGGTGATCTCGACGCCGGCGGCGGCGGCGTGGGGGGCCAGGGCCAGGGGCTTTTCGACCCGCACCCGGGCGCGGGTGACGCGATGGTCGTCGAAACAGGCCTGGGCCAGACGCTCGGCGAAGGTCTCGACCAGGTCGATATGACCGGCGGCCGCGATGTCCTGGGCGGCGGTGCGGATGGTCTCGTAATTGACCGTGTCGCCCAGCTCTTCGCAGTGGCTGGCGGCCACGTCGAGTTCGACATCGATGACCAGCGGCTGCACGCGGCCGTGCTCGTGGTCGTAGACGCCGATCTGGGCCTCGACCTTGAGGCCGCGCACGAAGACCTTGGTCACGATGACCTTGGCGAGAACGGGCGCCGGGAACGGCGTTTCGGAGAGGGGGGAGGCGGACAAGGGCGGGGGCCTTCAGGAACCGAGGACGTCGGGCGTGCGCCAGGCCAGATGCTGGCCGCCGTCGACCGCGATCATCTGGCCCGTGACCGACGGCGCGTCAATGAGATAGCGCATCGCCGCGGCCAGTTCGGCCGGATCGACGGGCCCGCCCAGGGGCGTGGCGGCGGCCTCGGCCTCGAACTCGCCGGGGGCCTGGTGGATGGACGCCAGCACCGGTCCTGGGCCGATGGCGTTGACGCGAATGGCCGGCGCCAGATCCTGGGCCAGGGTGCGCGTGACCCACCAGAGCCCCGCCTTGGAGACGCTGTAGCTGAAGAACTGCGGATTGGGCTTGAGGACGCGCTGGTCGACCAGATTGACCACCAGCCCCTTGCTCCCCCGGGGCAGGGCCGCGGCGAAGGCCTGGGCCAGCAGCACCGGCGCGCGCAGGTTGGCGTCCATGTGGCGGTCCCAGCTGTCGACGGTCAGGTCGGCGATGCGATCGTCCTCGAAGGTCGAGGCCGAATTGACCAGCAGGGTCAGCGGCCCGATCGCCTCTGCCGCCGCCCCGACCAGGGCCGCGCCGATGTCCGGATCGGCGAGTTCGCCCGGCAGGGCGACCGCCCGGCGGCCCAGCGCCGCGATCTCGGCCACCACCGCCTCGGCCTCGTCCCGCGCGGTGCGGTAGTGCACCGCCACGTCATAGCCCGCCCGCGCCGCCTCCAGCGCCAGCACCCGCCCGATCCTGCGCCCCGCGCCGGTGACGAGCGCGCCGCCGCGCGGGGATGGTGAGGGGGAAGAGCTGGACATCCAGCCTTCCTACTTCGCCGGCTTCTCCACCGCCAGCGGCCGCACCTTGTCGACCAGTTCGACCAGGAACTTGCCGGGCTCTTCGTGCGGGGGCAGGTGGGCGGAGTTTTCGAACCACACCAGTTGCTTCTTCGGCGCCTTCAGGCGGCCCAGCCACGGCTCGATCACCGACGAGGGCGTGGTGATGTCGTGGCGACCCAGGAACATGAAGACCGGGAACTTGGTCGCCGCGATCTTCGTGTGATCCACAGCGGTCATGTCGGGCAGCAGGGCCGGCACCGACAGCTGGCCGCCCTGGTCGATGGCCAGGCGGTCGGCATAGTCATAGAGCGGCGACAGGCGCGCGGCGCGGAAATAGAAGTCGGCGTTGTCGCGATAGGCGGCCAGCCCTCCGTAGGCCATCACCCATTTGCGCACGACATTGACCTTGGCGAACGGGATCTCGCCGTCGCCGGGATAGGGGGCGATGGCCTTCAGTTCGGCCAGGGCCGTCTCGTCCTTGCGCTCGGCGGCGATCTTCAGCAGCGCCTCGTATTGGGCGGCCTCGTTGGCGCGCAGGGCGAACAGCGGCCCGACGCCCACATAGGCCGCGACCAGGTCGGGCCGCGCCATGGCCGCGTCCAGGGCGATGACGTTGCCCCACGAGTGGCCGAGCAGGATCACCTTGCGCGCGCCCACGCGGGCCCGCACGTCGTCGATCAGCGCCAGCAGGTCCTTGGTCATCTGGGCCCGCGACAGGTGCGCGCGGTTGGCCGCCTCGCCGCCCGAGCGCAGAGTCTTGCCCGCCCCCGGCTGGTCCCATTGCACGACGGTGAACCAGTCCTCCCAGCCCTGCTGGTAGGGCCAGGACCGGCCCATCTCGGTCGCGCCCGGACCGCCGTGGACGTAGATGATCACGGGATTGGCCTTGTCGACGCCGCGGATCGAGACCCACTGCGGCAGGCCGTTCAGGTTCACCTGCTCCAGCACCTGGATCCCGTTCGGGGCCACGATCTTCTGGCGGTCGGCGATCATCGCCCGGGCGGTGGCGTAGTGCGCCTCGGTCGGGGGCGGCGCGTTCGGGTCCTGGGCGAGGGCGGGACCGGCCAGCAGGATGGCGACGGCGGCGGCGAGCGCCGGCAGGCGATGGAACATGGGCGACTCTCCGGCGCAAAGGACCAGCGCCTCGTTTAGCCGCCCGCGGCCGCTTCGGCGACCCGCGTCGCGCGAACGACGATCACACCGATTGCCTGATTTGACAGCAGCGCTGCCTTACCTATGATGTCGTCACCATGTATCGCATCGAATTCTTCAATCGCGAACAGCACAGGGCGGGCCACCTCATCGCAGGAGCCTAGTCCCGAGCCCCTATCGACGCGTGTGCGCCGGGCTCGGGACGAAAACCACATCGACAACAGCGTTGCGCAAGACTTCGACACATAACCGGTCGAGGTCCAGAAAACTTGCGCGCCTACCCCAATTACTACGGCGCGCGACCAAGGCCGCGACGCCGCGCCATGCCGCATGGCCAAACGCCAGGAGCGCCTTCATGCCCGCCTCCCCGCCCCTCTCTCCACGCGCCGCCCCTGGGGCGACCAAGCGCGACCCGCGCCCGCCGATCACCGTCTGCGCGGCGGACTACGACGCCCTCGCCGCCCTGATCGCCCACCCCAGCGCAGCGCCCGGCCAGGCGCTGCTGGCGGTGGAACTGGAACGCGCCGCCGTGGTCGAGGGCAGGCCCGCCGCCGACCGCGTGCGCCTGGGTTCGGAGGTCGACTATCACGACCTCGACCGCGACCGGGTGCGCACCATCCGCCTGGCCATGCCCCAGGAGGCCAGCATCGACGAGCGTCGCGTGTCGGTCACCGCCCCGATCGGCGCGGCCCTGCTGGGCCTCAAACCCCGCCAGCGCTTTTCCTGGACGGAAGCCGGCGGCCGGACGCGGACCATCCTGGTGCTGGCGGTGCGCAATGACGGCTGACGACGTGCTGGGCCCCTGCCCCAGTCCCGGACATGGCGTGGGCGCGGCCGCCGCGGCGGCCCTGCTGGCCGCCGCCGATCACGTGGACCAGGCCGCTTCCGGAACTTCGCCGCGCGAGGCCGCCACGCGACTGTCGCTGCACGCCGAGGACCTGGCCCATTCGCCCGTGGCCCGCGACCAGCTGCTCAGCCGCGCCCTGGAACTGGCGGCCGGCGATCTCGCCGAGGGCCGTCGCCCCCTGTCGCACTGGCCGCTGTTCTTCGCCGAGGACCTGTCGCCGTCGCTGGAGGCCCGCGAGGACGTTCGCGCCTGGGTGCTGGCCGGCGCCGATCCGATGCTGGCCGACGGCGAGGCGGTGGCCGAGGCCGTCGAGGCCCGGGCCGTGCGCGACCTGGGCGACGCTTTCGAGACGGCGCGCGGCCTCACCCGCCGCCTGCGCATCGAGGCCTGGCTGCAGCTGGCTTTGTGGGACGATCCCCGCATCCCGGCCAACGCCGAGACCCGCTTCCTGATGCGCGCCGGCGGCCGGCGGCTGATGGCGCGGGTCGGGGACTAGAAGCAGCGCGGCGGGAAACCGCCGCGCGGACCGGATCAGTCGATGCGGCCGAACTCGAAGGCGTTCAGGCCGACGATGACGCCCAGGAAGATGGCGATGATCAGGATCGCGAGCATGTTGGCGCCGCTCCGGCTTGGTTGTTGTTTCCTCGCCTCCGGCTTTAGCGGCCAATGTTCGGCGGAGCAAGGCCTGCCGCCCGGCGTCGAAGCAGCCTAGTCTGGCGCCCATGCTCTGGCGCCGAAAAGTCGAACCCTACACCCGCCCCTTCGTCTACGCTTGGTTCCGCATGAGCCGGGGGCTGACCCTGGGCGTGCGCGGCCTGGCCACCGACGCCGAGGGCCGCGTGCTGATGATCCAGCACACCTACGTCCCCGGCTGGTACCTGCCCGGCGGCGGGGTCGAGCGCGGCGAGGTCGCCGAGACCGCTCTCGTGCGCGAGATGAAGGAAGAGGCCGGCGTGCGCGTCATCGGCCGCCCCACCCTGCTGTCGATCCACAGTAACGAACCGCGCCACCCGGGCGACCACGTGCTGGTCTACCGCATCCATGCCTGGGAGCCGTGCCAGGCTGCCGAGCAGGGCGAGATCCACGAGATCGGCTGGTTCCACCCCGACGCCCTGCCCGACGACGTCACCGACGCCACCCGCCAACGCATCGCCGAAGCCCTGAAGGGCGCCGAAATCGACCCGATGTGGTGAGCATGGACTGGCTGGCGCGACTTATCGGCCGACTGCGGCCCGCCCCTGCCCCGCCGGCGGCGCCCGAGCCTCCACATAAATTGGAGACCTCGATCCGCGAGCACCTCGCGCCGCTGCTGCGCGAGGACGGCTTCACCGGCTCGGGACGCAACTACCGCCGCTTCGTCGACGGCCTGGCCCTGACCGTCCAGGTGCAGGGCTCGACCTACGGCGACCGGTTCGCGATCAATCTCGGCCTCCATCCCCTCAGCCTGCCGATCGAGGGCCTGAAGGACATTCGCAAGATCACCGACATCCATTGCCGGTTCGGCCGCCGCCTCGCCCTGCGGGGTACGGACCAGTGGTGGCGCTACGGCAAGTCGCGCGCCAGCATGGACGCCGCCGTCGCCAAGGCCGCGCGGGTTTATGTCGAAATCGGCCGCCCGGCCTTCGCCGCCCTTGCCGCTCCGGATTCGCCGATACGCATCATGACCGCCGAGGCCCTGGCGACGGGGAGTTATGACCTGCGGGGCTTCGCCATCGACAAGGCCTTCGCCGCCTCCATCTTCGCCACGACCAGAAAGGCCGAAGGCCAGGACGACGCCGCCAGGGCTTTCGCACGCCTGGCGCTGCAGGAAAACGAGCGCACCGGCAACGGCACGGCGCTGGGCAAGGCCGAAATGCGCGCGATCATCGACGGCTGACCCTGGCGAAACGACAGGACCGCCGCTGGCCGATGTCGCCCGCAAGCGATCCGGCGGACCGCCATGCCCTCGGCGCCCGCGCCCCGCGACTTCCAGCACAATCCGTGCTAAGCGCCCGCCCAACGAAATTCACGAGAGTTCCATGGCCCTGAAAGTCGCCATCGTCGGCCTGCCCAACGTCGGCAAGTCCACCCTGTTCAACGCCCTGACCCAGACGGCGTCGGCCCAGGCCGCCAACTACCCGTTCTGCACCATCGAGCCGAACACCGGCGACGTGGCCGTGCCGGAAGCGCGCCTGAACGCGCTGGCCGCCATCGCCGGTTCGAAGGAAATCATCCCGGCCCGCATCAACTTCGTCGACGTCGCCGGCCTGGTCCGCGGCGCCTCCAAGGGCGAAGGCCTGGGCAACCAGTTCCTGGCCAACATCCGCGACTGCGACGCCGTGGCCTTCGTGGCCCGCTGCTTCGAAGACGGCGACATCACCCACGTCGAAGGCCGCATCGACCCGATCGCCGATCTCGAGATCATCGAGATGGAGCTGATGCTGGCCGACCTGGAAAGCCTGGAAAAGCGCCTGCCCAACGTCGAGAAGCGCGCCAAGAGCGGCGGCGACAAGGAAATGATCGCCACCCTGCGCCTGATCAACCTGGCGCTGGAGCAGCTGCGCGCCGGCCGTCCGGCCCGCGCCGCCCAGATCGACAAGGAAGACGCCAAGGCCTGGGCCATGCTGCAGCTCCTGACCTCGCTGCCGGCCCTCTATGTCTGCAACGTCGACGAAGGCAGCGCCGACAAGGGCAACAAGTTCTCCGACCTGGTGGCCGAACGCGCCAAGCAGGACAACGCCAAGAGCGTGGTCATCTCGGCCCAGATCGAGAGCGAGATCGCTCTGCTGGACGAGGCCGAGCGCACCGAGTTCCTCGAGACCCTGGGCCTGGAAGAGCCGGGCCTCAACCGCCTGATCCGCGAGGCCTACAAGCTGCTGGGCCTGCAGACCTACTTCACGGTCGGCCCCAAGGAAGCCCGCGCCTGGACGATCCCGGTGGGCGCCACCGGCCCGCAGGCCGCCGGCGTGATCCACACCGACTTCGAGAAGGGCTTCATCCGCGCCGAAACCATCGCCTATGACGACTACGTCAAGCTGAACGGCGAAGCCGGCGCGAAGGAAGCCGGCAAGATGCGTTCGGAAGGCAAGGAATACGTCGTCAAGGACGGCGACGTGATGCACTTCCGCTTCAACGTCTGATCGCAGGCTTGAAATAGATCGCCGCCTGGCCGAGCTTGCCCGCCTCAGCGTGGGGAGTTCGGTCAGGTCGTGGCTTCGTGGATCATCGGGGGCGCGCTGGCGCTCCTCCTGTCTTCGCCGCAGGAAACCCTGACGCCCGCACCCCGGCCGACCGGCGGCGAGGCGGTTCACGCCCTCAAGGCGGACGGCCCCCTGACCGTGCGCCCGGCCGGCCGCGCCGCCGTCGGCGACGCCCTCGTCGCCCTGCCCGTACGCCTCGCGTTCACCGGCGTCCTGAGCCAGGACGTGCTGCGCGACGGACGCGTGGCCTTGCCGGCCGGAACGCGCGTCATCGGCGTCCGCCAGTCCTTCTCCAGCGTGGCCACGACCCGCGAGCAGCGCCGCCTGGGCCAGATCGGCCAGGTGCACCATGGCGGCAACCAGACGATCTGGTGCGCCGCGACGTCCGCGCCGTCGAAGGACGCCGCGGCCTGCCTGCCCTTCGTCAACGGCGTGGTGCGCTGGGTCGAGGCCTCGCCGCCGCACTACCCGATCATCCGCCGCTTCACCCCCAAGGCGCCGCTGGCAGGACCCGTGCTGGTCGAGCCCGGCCCGATCGAGGGCCTGGCGCCCCTGCGCTTCACCATCGCCTTCGCCGGATGGACCCCCGAGGGGGCGGCGATCGACCTCAAGGTCGAAAGCGACGGCCGGCCGCCGGCCACCCGGCGACGAACCCTGGCCCGAGGCCCGGACGGCGCCGCCACGCTGGAGGCGCTGGGCGGACGCCTGCGGCTGATCCCCGTCGCGGCCGACGCGAACGTGGCCGACATCGAGATCGTCATCCCGCCCTCGGCGACCGCCGATCCGGAGTTCTGAACATGCGCGCCCTGCTGCTCGCGGCGATGATGCTCGTCCTGGCCGGCTGCGGCGCGGCCACGGCCCAGCCGCCGGCGATCGAAGGTTCGGTCGATCGCATCGTCATCGAGAAGGCCGCCCACCGCATGCGCCTCTACGCCGGCCAGAGGCTGGTGCGGACCTATGCGGTCTCGCTGGGCGGCGGGGGCCTGGCGCCGAAGACCCGGCAGGGCGACCGGCGCACGCCGGAAGGCGACTACCGCATCACCGGCCGCAATCCCAACAGCCGCTTCCACCTGGCCTTGCGGATCGGCTACCCGACCCCGGCCCAGGCCGCCGCCGCCCGCGCCCGGGGCGTCGACCCCGGCGGCGACATCATGATCCACGGCCTGCCCAACGGCCGCGGCGCCCTTTCGGCGCTCTACAAGGGCCGAGACTGGACCGACGGCTGCATCGCCGTCACGGACCCGGAGATAGAAGAGGTCTGGAAACTTGTGCGCGACGGCGCGCGGGTGAGGATAGAGCCATGACCGACATCACCGACGCCGGCCCGCTGGTGGCGCGCCGCGACTGGCGCAAGGCCGTGATCAGCTCGGCGATCATGCTGTTGATCGCCGCCGCATGGATGGGCTGGCGCGCCGCGCAGGGCGACCATCCGCCCTGGATCGTGCTGGGCCTGGCCGCCGCCTGGTGCGTGATCGGCGTCCCCTTGCTGATCCGGGACCGCGTCCCGCGCCTGATCATCGCGGGCGAAGGTCTCAGCTGGCGCGAGACGCGCAAGGACCCGCTCTATTTCCTGCCCTGGTCCCGCATCCTGTCGGCCAGGTACGAAAACCGCGGCGAGGACGGACACGTGCTGAGCCTGACCCTGACCCCGCCGCCGGTCGTCGAGCAGCAGGCCTCCGACCGCACCGGCCCCTTCACCGTGGACATCGAGGTCGGCGGCCTCGACCTGTCGCGCACCGCCCTGCAGGCCGCCATCCGCAGGCGGGCGCCGCACCTTTTCGGCCGCAAGCCGCGAAACGCGGCCTGAGGGACCCGCCCGGCTGTCGAACTTCGGCGACGGCGCGCCTTGACCGCAAAGGCGGCGCGGTTCTGGATGCGCGCGCCTGAACAAGACGCCGGAGCCCCCCATGGCCGACACCCTCACCCTGACCTCCGCCATCGACGGCTTTACGTTCTCCGCCCTGAGCGTGCAGCCGCAGGGGCCGCGCAAGGGCGGGGTGGTGGTGATCCAGGAGATCTTCGGCCTGGACCAGTACGTGCAGGCCGACCTCGCGCGCTGGGCCGCCCGCGGCTACGAAGCCATCGCGCCATCGCTATTCGACCGCGTCACCCCCGGCTATGTCGCCGAACATGACCCCGAGGGCTTCCAGAACGGCGTCGCCGCCGTCGGCCAGGTGGGCATGCCGGCCATGCTGTCGGACATCCAGGCCTGCATCGACGCCCTGAAGGACAAGGGCCCGGTGTTCGCCGTCGGCTACTGCATGGGCGGATCGCTGGTGTGGCTGGCGGCCTCGAAGCTGGAAGGCCTGGCCGCCGGCTCCAGCTATTACGGCAGCCAGGTGCGGGCCAATGCGGCCCTGCCCCTGCACTGCCCGGTGATCGTCCACCTGGGCGCCAAGGACGCCCACATCGACGCCGAGGCGACCAAGGCGGCGATCTGGACCTCCCACCCCGACGCGCCAGTCTACGTCTACGAAGCCAGCGGCCACGGCTTCAACAACGACGGCCGCCCCGACAGCGACCTGGCCGACGCCGAACTGGCCCGCGAGCGCACCGTGGCGCTGTTCGAGGAAGTCGCCGCCTCCCAGGAAGGCGCCGGCGCATGACCGCCGCCGGAACCCGCATCGCCCTGTGCGACCGCGACGGCGGCCCGCTGTCGGCCTTCCACGTCCAGCCCGGCGAGGCCCGGCGCGGCGGCCTGGTGATCCTGCACGCCATCTGGGGGATCACCCCGCACATCCGCGAGTTCAGCGAAAGCCTGGCCGAGCACGGCTACGAGGTGATCGCCCCCGACCTGCTGGACAGCGCCGACGCCCCCTGGCCCGAGCACAACACCGACCCTGCGATCCTCGACCAGCGCATGGCGCTGGGCGAGCAGGCCGGCTGGGGCGCGGCCAGCGTGCCGCGTGTCCAGGCCGCCATCGACGCCCTGGAGGGCCCGGTGTTCGTCATGGGCTTCTGCTTCGGCGGCACGACCGCCTGGCTGGCCTCGACCCGCGCCCACGGCGTGACGGCGGTCTCGTGCTTCTACGGCGGCGACATCGTCCGCTATCGCGAGGAGACGCCGAAGGTCCCGACCATCCTGCACTTCGGCAAGACCGACGAGATGATCCCCCTCGCCGACGTGGCGGCGATCGAGGCGGCCCATCCCGACCTGCCGATCCACCAGTACGACGCCGGCCACGCCTTCGTCGCCCCCAGCGGCCACCACCCCGACAGCGCCCGCCTGTCGATGCTGCGCACCCTGCAGCTCTTCCAACGCTCAGGCGGCAGCAAGGGCGAGGCGTAGGACCGCGCTTGGAAATCCTGCTGTTCTGCTGCGCGGCAGCCCTGGGGCTGGTCGTCGCGGCCGTCGAAATCTTTCGCGGCCTGAAGCTGCTCTCGCGGATCGCCGTCTGGTCGGTGATCCTGATGATCGTGTGCGCCGCCGTTTCGGTCGATCAATGGCCTCACCTCGGGGCGGTTGAGCTCGCCGCCTCCGCCTTCTTCTGCATCACCGTCGTAACCGTGATCATCGGCGGCGCGGCCCTGCGTGAGCGCTTCATATCGAAGCTCTGAGCGCAGCCCAACGCGCGAAACTCGATCGGGATTGTTGAGCGCTGCTCAACACCCCGTGCACCTTGGGGCGGCTAATGCGTCCAGCCCGTCCCTGTTACGCTTTCCCGTTTTCGCTGGGCCGACACCCGCGACGAAACCGCCCGCGCGCCCGGCCGCTTTAACCGCGGACCCTTGGCGCGTGGAGGACCGGAGGATGGGATGGCGATACTCGACGACCTTCAGCTTTCCAGGCGCGAAGTGATGGCGACCGGCGCGGCCGTGGGCGTCGCGGCGGCTCCGGGCATGGCCTCGGCCGCGCCCGCCGAACAACCCACGCTGATGAAGGTGTCCTTCACGGTCAACGGCCAGCGCCAGACCCTGGAGCTGGACACCCGCACCACCCTGCTGGACGCCCTGCGCGAGCACCTGAAGCTGACCGGCAGCAAGAAGGGCTGCGACCACGGCCAGTGCGGCGCCTGCACCGTCATCGTCGACGGCCGGCGGATCAATTCCTGCCTGTCGCTGGCGGTGATGCACGAGGGCGACGAGGTCACCACGATCGAAGGCCTGGGCGGCCCGGAGAAGCTGCACCCGTTGCAGGCGGCCTTCGTCAAGCACGACGGCTACCAGTGCGGCTACTGCACGCCGGGCCAGATCTGCTCGGCCAAGGCGGTGCTCGAAGAGATTCGGGCCGGCGTGCCCAGCCACGTCACCGCCGACCTGACGGCCAAGGTCGAGTTCAGCCAGGCCGAGCTGCGCGAGCGCATGAGCGGCAACATCTGTCGCTGCGGGGCCTATTCCAACATCGTCGAGGCCGTGGCCGAAGTCGCCGGAGCAAAGGCATGAGGGCGTTTTCCTACGAGCGCGCCAAGAGCCCGCGCGAAGCCGCCGCGGCGCTGGCCGCCGACCCGGCCGCCCGCTTCATCGCCGGCGGCACCAACCTGCTCGACCTGATGAAGCTGGAGATCGAGACGCCCGCGCGGCTGATCGACGTGAACGGCCTGAAGCTGGACGAGATCACGCCGACCAAGGACGGCGGCCTGCGCATCGGCGCCCTGGTGCGCAACACCGACCTGGCGGCCGACAAGCGGGTGCGCAAGGACTACGGCGTGCTTTCGCGCGCCCTGCTGGCCGGCGCCTCGGGCCAGTTGCGCAACAAGGCCACAACCGCCGGCAACCTTCTGCAGCGCACCCGGTGCCCGTACTTCTACGACACCAACATGCCCTGCAATAAGCGCACGCCGGGCGCGGGCTGCTCGGCCATCGGCGGCTTCACGCGGACCCTCGCGGTGCTGGGCGCCAGCGAGGCCTGCATCGCCACCCATCCCAGCGACATGGCCGTGGCCCTGCGCGTGCTGGACGCTAGCGTCGAGACCGTCGGCCCGGACGGCGCCGAGCGCTCGATCCCGATCGCCGACTTCCACCGCCTGCCCGGAGAGACGCCCCACGTCGAAACCGCCCTGGCGCGCGGCGAACTGATCACCGCCGTCACCCTGCCCAGGCCGATCGGCGGGGTTCACGCCTATCGCAAGGTGCGCGACCGGGCCTCCTACGCCTTCGCGCTCGTCTCGGTGGCCAGCGTGATCCACAAGGACGGCTCGGGACGGGTGGCCCTGGGCGGCGTCGCCCACAAGCCCTGGCGGGTGGAGGCGGCCGAGGCCGCCCTGCCGCGCGGCGCGAAAGCCGTCTCCGAGGGCCTGCTGGCCGGCGCCCGCACCACCAGCCAGAACGCCTTCAAGCTGACCCTGGCCGAGCGCGCGATCGGCGCGGCCGTCACCGAAGCGAGGGGCTGAGGCCATGAAGTTCGACACCCCCGCCACGACCAACCCGATCGACCAGCTGAAGGTGGTCGGCAAGCCGGTCGACCGCATCGACGGTCCGATGAAGACCACCGGCCGCGCCCCCTACGCCTACGAGCGCCACGACGCGATCCCCGACATCGCCTACGGCTACGTGGTCGGCGCGGCGATCGCCAAGGGCCGCATCACCTCGATCGACCTCTCGCGCGCCAAGGCCGCGCCGGGGGTGCTGGCGATCGTCACCGCCGCCGAGGCCGGCAAGCTGGCCAAGGGCGACTTCAACACCGCCATGCTGCTGGGCGGGCCGGAGATCCAGCACTACCACCAGGCCATCGCCGTGGTGGTCGCCGAGACCTTCGAGCAGGCCCGCGCCGCCGCAGGCCTGGTGAAGGCGGACTACGAGCGCGCCAAGGGGACGTTCGACCTGGTCTCGGCCAAGGACGGCGCGACCAAGCCCAAGGACGGTGGGCCCGACAGCGCCTTCGGCGACTTCGACGCCGCCTTCGCCGCCGCGCCGGTGAAGCTGGACGAGCACTACGCCACGCCCGACCACGCCCATGCGATGATGGAGCCCCACGCCAGCATCGCCGCCTGGAAGAGCGACAAGCTGAGCCTGTGGACCTCGAACCAGATGATCGCCTGGGGCGCCGGCGACGTCGCCAAGACCCTGGGGATCCCGCGCGAGAACGTGCGGCTGATGTCGCCGTTCATCGGCGGCGGCTTCGGCGGCAAGCTGTTCGTGCGGGCCGACGCCATCCTGGCGGCCCTGGGCGCCAAGGCGGCGGGACGGCCGGTGAAGCTGGCCCTGCCCCGGCCCTTCATGTTCAACAACACCACCCACCGGCCCGCGACGCTGCAGCGCATCCGCATCGGGACCGACCAGGCGGGCAAGATCCTGGCCATCGGCCACGAAAGCTGGTCGGGCGACCTGCCCGGCGGCGGTCCCGAGACCGCCGTGCAGCAGACCCGCCTGCTCTATGCGGGCGAAAACCGCATGACCAAGACCCGGCTTGCGGTGCTCGACCTGCCCGAGGGCAACGCCATGCGCGCCCCCGGCGAGGCGCCCGGCCTGATGGCCCTGGAAGTGGCCGTCGACGAGATGGCCGAGAAGCTGGGCATGGATCCTATCGACTTCCGCGTGCTCAACGACACCCAGGTCGACCCGGAAAAGCCCAGCCGGCCGTTCTCGCAGCGCAGGCTCAACGAGTGCCTGCGCACCGGCGCCGACAAGTTCGGCTGGAGCCGGCGCGCCAAGACGCCCGGCCAGGCCCGCGACGGCCGCTGGCTGGTCGGCATGGGCGTGGCGGCGGCCTTCCGCAACAACCTCGTCATGAAGTCGGCCGCCCGCGTGCGGCTGGAGACCAGCGGCGTCGTCACCGTCGAGACCGACATGACCGACATCGGCACCGGCAGCTACACCATCATCGCCCAGACCGCGGCCGAGATGATGGGCGTGCCGCTGCACCGCGTGAACGTGCGCCTGGGCGACTCGTCGTTCCCGGTCTCGGCCGGTTCGGGCGGCCAGTGGGGCGCCAACAGCTCGACCGCCGGGGTCTACGCCGCCTGCATGAAGCTGCGCGAGGCGGTCGCCGGCAAGCTGGGCCTCGACCCGGCCAAGGCCGAGTTCGCCGACGGCCGCGTGAAGCTGAACAACCAGAGCCTGCCGCTGGAAAAGGCCGCCGCTTCGGGCCCGGTCACCGCCGAGGACTTCATGGAGTACGGCGACCTCACCAGGACCCACCAGCAGTCGACCTTCGGCGCCCACTTCGTCGAGGTCGGCGTCGACGCCTGGACGGCCGAGATCCGCATCCGCCGGATGCTGGCCGTCTGCGCCGCGGGCCGGATCCTCAATCCGAAGTCGGCCCGCAGCCAGGTGATCGGGGCCATGGTCATGGGCGCCGGCGCGGCGCTGATGGAGGAACTGGTCGTCGACAAGCGCATCGGCTTCTTCGCCAACCACGACCTGGCCGGCTACGAGGTGCCGGTGCATGCCGACATCCCGCACCAGGACGTGATCTTCCTCGACGAGACCGACCCGATGTCTTCGCCGATGAAGGCCAAGGGCGTCGGCGAACTGGGCATCTGCGGCGTCGGCGCCGCGGTGGCCAACGCCATCTACAACGCCACCGGCGTGCGGGTGCGCGAGTACCCGGTGACGCTGGACAAGCTGCTGGAGAAGATGCCGGTCCTGGCGTGAGGGGCGTAGCTTCCGCGCCCCTTGCTCCGAGTTTCCCCGCGAAGGCGGGGATCCAAGCGGGATCGGAAGGTTGGTCGCCGACACAGGTGAGCCTGAAAGTCAGCTTGGGTCCCCGCCTTCGCGGGGATTGAGCGGGCTGTGGTGGCCGAAGCTAGAACCAGCCGGCTTCCTTCAGCACCGGGGCGTAGGTCCTGCTGACCGGGGCGGCCAGGCCGCCGGCGAGGCTTAGCTCGCCCGCGCCCCGTCGCCAGCGCACCGTCTCGACCGCGTCGGCCGCCACCCACCACGAGCGGTGGACGCGCCAGCCATGGGCGCTGGCCAGTTCGCCCAGGGCGTCGGCGAAACGCAGGGTGATCAGCTCGGCCCCGGCGTCGGTGTGGACCTTCAGATAGTGGTCGTGCGCCTCGACGGCGATCAGCCGCGCCGCGCGGCGCCTGGCCGAAAGCCGCCGCCGGAACACCGCCTCGGCCTCGGGCAGAGGCGGAGCGATGATCGTCCGCGTCTCGACCCGGGCGTCCCGGCGCCGCCAGACCAGCGCCCGCACCGCCATCAGCGCCAGCGAAATCGGCCACACCTGCCAAAGCAGCACCCAGAAGCCTGGCCAGCTCAGCGGCCCGCCCGCCAGCAGATGCTGGACGACCAGCACGAGCAGGGTCACCGGCGGCGTCATGACCAGGGAGACCGCCAGCACCCGTCGCCAGCCCGAAGCCGCCAGCCGCGCCAGCAGCGCGTCGACGGCGATGCCGATCAGCCCGCCCCCGACCATGCAGATCATCCAGTGGAGATAGCGGCCGACGGCGGGCAGGCGCTCGGAGGCGAAAGGGGCGAGGAAGCCCATCAGCAGGCCCACCGCCGCCAGCATGGCCAGATCGACCGCCCATCGTCGCGCGATCGCCCAACCGCCCCGTTCGTCCGTCCCGCTGTCCATGCCGTCCCGTTCGCGCAGCCCCGGCGCCGTTCGCGAAGCAAGGCCTAGCGAGCCGCCGCCCGCCCGGCAACGAGGTTCGGAGAAATCACCTCGGGAAGCCTTCGCCTTGACCACCGCCGCCGCCCCCTTCCGCCCCGCGACCATGTCCTGGCGCGCCCGCCTGGCCTGGACGGCCGTAGCGCTGCTCAGCCTCGGGATCGCGGCCTACTCCGCCCGCTACCTGCTGCATCCGCCGACCACGCCGAGGCAGGCCCTGGGCAATCCGCACGGCGTTCCCTGGCTGGTCATCCACGTCGCCGGGTCGGTCGTCGCGCTGGTGGTCGGATCGCTGCAGTTCATTCCGGCCCTGCGCCGGGGCGCGAGGCCGCCGCATCGCTGGACGGGGCGGGTCTACGTCCTTGCTTGCCTGGTCGGCGGCGGAGCGGGCCTGATCCTGGCGTTCGGCTCCTGGGCCGGCCCGATCGCGACGGCGGGCTTTTCCTCGCTCGCCGTCCTCTGGATCGCCGTGAACATCCTGGGCTGGCGCGCCGCCGTGCAGGGACGCCTGGCCGAGCACCGCCGCTGGATGATCCGGTCCTGGGCCCTGACCCTGGCGGCCGTCACCCTGCGGCTCTACCTGCCGCTGGTGATGATCCTGGAACTGCCGCTCCCGCCCTGGTATCGCGCCATCTCCTTCCTGGCCTGGGTTCCGAACCTGGTCGCGGCGGAGCTTTGGCTGCGGCTCGCGCGCCCCAAGACGACCTGAACCCGTCCACGCCCCAACCAGCCCAGAGAACGACATGCCGTCCCTGCTTGCCGCGACCCTCGCCGCCGTGATCGCGACCGCGCCCTCCCTCGACGCCGTACCCCAGACCCGCCTGGACCCGGCCCTGCGCTGCCGGCTGGGCGCCTACGCCCTGCCGGACGGACAGTACGTGACCATCACCGGCCACGGCGGCCATCCGCGAGATCTGCAGTTCACGCTGTCGAGCGGCGTGTTCGGCCGGCTGCGCGAGGAGGCCGACGGCGCCTATGTCGGCGGTCCGCTCCGGGTCGTCTTCGGCCCCTGCGATGGCGGCGGGCTGCGGCTGACGCGGTCGGGAAGGACCGTGGAGGGCGCGCGCCTGCCCCTGGCCGAGACCCAGACCGACTTCGCCGGCGACGGGGTCACGCTGCACGGCAAGCTGGTGAGCCCGACGGGCGGCCGGGCCAAGGCCCTGGCCGTCTGGATCGACGGCTCCAACAACGATCCCTCCACCGACGACGTCGTCTGGCAGTACGAACTGGCGCGGCGGGGCGTGGCGGTCTTCGTCTACGACAAGCGCGGCACGGGCGCCTCGGGCGGATCGCTTTCGGCGGACTTCCACGTCCGCGCCCGCGACACCGCGGCCGCCGTCGCCGAAGCCCGGCGACTGGCGCCGGGCGTGCGCAGGATCGGCGTGATCGGCGCCAGCCAGGGCGGCTGGGTCGCGCCCCTGACGGCGACGCTGGCGCCGCTGGATTTCGTGATCCCCGCCTTCGCCATGGCCGAAGGGCCGATCGCCCAGGACCGTCGGATCGTCGAGAACCAGCTGCGCGCGGCCGGCTTCGGCGAAGACGTCCTCGCCGAGGCCCGCTCGCTGACCGCCCTCACCGAACGGATCGTCCGCTCCAACTTCCAGGACGGCCTGGAGGAACTGGACGCCTTCCGCGCGACCCACGCCGGCCGGCCCTGGCTGGCGGCCATCCAGCCCCGGTCGTACACGGGCATACTGCTGACGATGTCGGGCGCCGAGGCCAGGGCCGGCGGACCCACGGCAGCTCAGGGCCTGAGCTTCGACTACGAACCCCGTCCGGTCATCGAAAGGATCGAGGCGCGCCAGCTGTGGCTGTTGGGCGGCGCCGACCGTCAGGCGCCCAGCGAGGCCACCCAGGAGATCCTGCGCCAGACGCAGGTCCGGCGGTCCGACCTCGACGTCGTCGTCTACCCCAAGGCCGACCACGGGCTGATCGAGCGCGTCCACACGCCGGACGGAACCGTCAGCGCTCATCCCGGCGGCCTGTTCGACCTGGTCGCCACCTGGATCGAGGACCGGCGGCTTCCGGCCAAAGGTCGCTTCGTCGTCATGCCGGCGAGCGACTGACGTCCGCACGCGGAAACGCCGCCCGGTCTTGCGACCGGACGGCGTCCTAGAGCCTGCATGCAGGCTCGTCTCCAAGCGGCCGCGTGACGGCCGCCGAAACCGCACACACTTTCGGCTGTCACGCGGCTATCCCTTCACGCACACCACCTGGCGCAGCGTGTGGACGATCTCCACCAGATCGCTCTGGGCGGCCATGACCGCGTCGATGTCCTTGTAGGCCATCGGGGTTTCGTCGATCACGCCTTCGTCCTTGCGGCATTCCACGCCGACCGTGGCCGCGACGTGGTCCTCCACCGTGAACCGGCGCTTGGCTTCGTTGCGGCTCATCGCGCGGCCCGCCCCGTGGGAGCAGGTGCAGAACGAGTCCGGGTTGCCCTTGCCGCGCACGATGAACGACTTGGCGCCCATCGAGCCGGGGATGATGCCCAGCTCCCCGGCCTTGGCCGACACCGCGCCCTTGCGGGTCAGGTAGACGTCCTTGCCGAAGTGCTTCTCCTTGGAGACGTAGTTGTGGTGGCAGTTCACCGCCTCCTGCGTCACCACCAGGTCCGGGAAATGCTCGCGGAGCACCCCCAGCACCTGGTCCATCATCACCTCGCGGTTGGCCCGGGCGTACTTCTGGGCCCAGGCCACGGCCCGCACGTAGTCGACGAAGCCGTCGCTGCCTTCGGCGAAGTAGGCCAGGTCCTCATCGGGCAGGTTCACGAACCAGCGGCGCATCTCGTGCTTGGCCCGCTCGATGAAGTAGGTCCCGAACCGGTTGCCGACCCCGCGCGAGCCCGAGTGCAGCATCACCCAGACGTCGCCGGCCTCGTCGAGGCACAGCTCGACGAAGTGGTTGCCCGTGCCCAGCGTGCCCAGGTGCCCGAACCCGCGCGGGTGGGCGGCCTTGGGGTTGCGGTCGACGACGTCGTCGTAGCCGGCCTTCAGCTCCGCCCACTTGGCCGCCGCGATCGCCGGGGGCTCGGTCTGCCAGGCGCCCTTGTCGTTGCGCCCGCCGTTGTCGGTGCGGCCGTGGGGCACGGCCGCCTCGATCGACGAGCGGATTCCGAACAGGTTGTCGGGCAGATGCTCGGCGCGGATCGAGGTGCGCACCGCCATCATGCCGCAGCCGATGTCGACGCCCACGGCGGCCGGGATGATCGCCTTCCAGGTCGGGATCACCGAGCCGACGGTGGCGCCCATCCCCCAGTGCACGTCGGGCATCACCGCCACGTGCTTGTGGATGAACGGCAGGCTGGCGACGTTGCGCAGCTGCTTGAGCGCCGAGTCCTCGATCGGCACCCCTTGCGTCCACGCCTTGATCGGCGCGCCTTCGCTTTCGATATGCGTGAAGCCTCCCATGGGCTTCTCCTTTCCAATCGGCCCTCCCGGCGTCATGGGCGAAGGAATTTCCGCGCAAAAACGAAAAACCCCTCCGGCCAAGGCCAGGAGGGGTTTTCTCGTACTTCCCGAAGTCCGCTTGGACCTAGGCCGTCATCCCCTCCGACACGCGCGCGTCATTACCCTCGACCTGGCGGTCGAGTTGATAGCTGACGGGCATGATCGGCAGGGCTTTGCGCGCCATGATCTTCGAGGTCCTTATCGGGAGGCGGGCGATTACAGGGTTATGCGAACCCGCGCCAGCGTCGAGCGAGCGGCGCGCGCGGAAGTTGCGGGCGGTGTGGCAAATATGCCCCTCCCCCCTTGCGGGAGAGGGTGGCCCGCGAAGCGGGTCGGGTGAGGGGTCGATGACCGACGCCGCGACAGCGGAAAGGCTGGGTGAGGCGCCTCCCGTTTGAGAGACCCCTCATCCGTCATCCTGCGGATGACACCTTCTCCCGCAAGGGGAGAAGGAACTCTAGGCCAGTTCAGGACCGTCCGAGAGGGCTTCACCGATGGCGCGGGCGCAGCCCGGCAGGCCAAGGGCGCCGATGAACGACAGGGCCACGGCGCAGACCAGCATGATCGGTTGGAAGATGCGCATGCGTTATTCTCCACCTTGTCCCGCCCGGCCTGGTCGGCAGGGGGTTGGCCGCAGGGTTGTTAGACCACCGTCCAGCACGCTTAAATCGCAAGCTTGACGTTGGTTCCGGTCGCGACTCCGGAAAACTCAGCATGCGGCATAAATGCCTCAAACTTATGTCAGTCGTCCAGATTACACATGAAGGCCGTAGGCCTTTCGCGCCGCCTCGATCCTGGCCAGCTTGGCGTTCAGCGGCGCCCAGTCGTCGGCCTGGTCGATCGGCGCCCACAGGGCCTCGACCTCCTCGATCAGCAGCTCCTCGGGCTCGGATCGTCCGAACACGGGGTTTTCCAGCCTTTCGGGACGGTCGGGCTCGAAACCCGAAAGCCGCGAGCGGAAATCGGCGAAAGCCGGATCCTGGTAGAGCGCGCCGCGCGGCCCCTCCAGCGCGCGGGCTTGCGAGGCCTCGCCGCCGAACCAGTCGAAGAAGAACGGCTCCCAGCGCAGGGCCTCGCCGCCGGCCAGCTTGGTCCCCTCGGCCAGGGCCTTGAAGGCGGCGTTGACCAGCTCGACATCGGCCTCGCCGCCCCGCCCCTTGACGCCCAGGCGGGCGATCATCGCCTCGCGCAGGCCGTCCTTGTAGGCGTCGGAAAAGCGGTTCAGCGCCGCGATCAGGCCGGCCTGGTCGGGGCTGACCAGCACCAGGCAGGCGGCCAGCTGCTGCAGGTTCCAGAACCCCGCCTCGGGCTGGCGGCCGAAGCTGTAGAGCCCCGAATGGTCGAAATAGGCGGCGGTGAAATTGGGGTCGTTGCGCGGCAGGAAGCGCCAGGGTCCGTAGTCGAAGCTCTCGCCGGTGACGACCATGTTGTCGGTGTTGAGCACCCCGTGCACGAAGCCGGCGGCCATCCAGCGGGCCACGAGGCGAGCGGTGCGCACGACAACCTCCTCGAACATCGCCGCCGGGCGGTCGGGCGCGTCGGCCAGGTGCGGGAAATAGGTCTCGACCACGTGGTCGACCATCGTCCCGATCAGGTCGGCGCGATCGAAATAGGCCAGGCGCTGGAAGGTCCCGAGGCGGATGTGGCTGTGCGAGAGCCTGGTCAGCACCGCCGATCGGGTGGGGCTGGGCTCGTCGCCGCGGGTCAGGGCCTCGCCGGTCTCGATCAGGGAGAAGGCCCGCGAGGTCGGAACGCCCAGCGCCTCCAGCAGGCCGGCGGCCAGGATCTCGCGCATGCCGCCCTTCAGGGTCAGCCGGCCGTCGCCGTGCCGCGACCACGGCGTCTGGCCCGAGCCCTTGGTGGCCAGGTCGAGCAGGCGGTCGGTTCCGGCTTCGCGCACCTGGGCGAACAGGAAGCCCCGGCCGTCGCCGAGCTCGGGGTTGTACGAACGGAACTGGTGGCCGTGATAGCGCATGGCCAGCGGGTTCGGCTGGGCGCCCGGCAGGGGGGTGAACCGCCCGAAATGGGCGATCCACTCGGCGTCGCTCAACTCGTCCAGCCCCACGCTGGCGGCGGCCCGATCGTTGCGGAACCGCAGGATCGTTTCCGGAAAGTCGGCGGCCTCCACCGGGTCGGCGAACTCGCTCCCCAGCGGGGCGAAGCGGGAATCGGGGCGGAAGCGTGCGGAGACCGGCATGGACGCCAGATGCGCCCGCCGCCCCTCCGGCGCAAGGGAAGCCCCCGGATCGGCGATTTTAAGAACCTCGGCATGTTCGCATAACGCTGTCGCAGTTTCGCAACAGGAACCTTCGAACCGTTTCACAGCAAGGTTTTCGCTTGCCGAGCATACGGAGCGCCCATAACCATTGGCTGTCCATTCGAACGATCGTTCGGGTGAAGGCCAATCAAAAAACCGGCGGGGGCGGTGCAAGCGCTCTCGTCATAACGAACCGAGGTAGGAAATGCGCTTTACCCAGGTGCTTCGCGGCACGGCCTCCGCCGTCGTGCTCGCGGGCGTCGCCGCCATCGGCGTCGCCCATGCTCAGGACTCGGCCGCGGCGGCCGCCCAAGAGCCCGAAACCCTTACCGTCGACAGCATCATCGTCACCGCCCAGAAGCGCGAGCAGAACCTGCAGGACACCCCGGTGGTGGTCACTGCGGTCGGCGCCAAGCTGCTGCAGGACACCGGCGTGCGCGACATCAAGGACCTGACGATCCTGACTCCGGGTCTCACGGTGACGTCGACCACGTCGGAAGCCTCGACCACCGCCCGCATCCGCGGCGTCGGCACCGTCGGCGACAACCCCGGCCTGGAAAGCTCGGTCGGCATCGTCATCGACGGCGTCTATCGTCCCCGCAACGGCGTGTCGTTCGGCGACCTGGGCGAAATGGAGCGCATCGAGGTGCTGAAGGGCCCGCAAGGCACCCTGTTCGGCAAGAACACCTCGGCCGGCGTCATCAACATCATGACCAAGGAGCCGGAGTTCGGCTTCGGGGCCAACGGCGAGCTGACCGCCGGCAACTACAACGCCTTCGGCGCGGCGGCCTCGGTCACCGGTCCGCTGTTCGGCAGCGACAAGTGGGCCGGCCGCCTCTACGCCGCCGCCCGCGAGCGCGAAGGCTTCAACAACGTCATCACCGG
This sequence comes from Caulobacter sp. 602-2, assembly GCF_011043625.1. GTDB lineage: Bacteria > Pseudomonadota > Alphaproteobacteria > Caulobacterales > Caulobacteraceae > Caulobacter. Next base: position 40,081 of record NZ_JAAKGT010000011.1, on the reverse strand, counting down.
CAAGGGTCCGAGCGGCGAGAAGCACGACGCCGACCAGAACTTCTACACCGTGCGCGGCCAGCTGCTGTTCGTGCCGGACGACAACTCGACCTTCAAGATCATCGCCGACTACACCAAGCGCGACGAAAACTGCTGCGGCGCCGTGCAGATCCGCACCGGCCCGACCGCGGCCGTGGTCAACGCCCTGTCGCAGGGCGGCGTCGGCATCGCCAACCCGGCCGATCCGTTCAAGCGCGTGGCCTACTCCAACCGCGGCGCGCCGCAGGAGATCGAGGACAAGGGCATCTCGCTGCAGGCCGACATCGACCTGCCGATCGGCACGCTGACCTCGATCAGCGCCATCCGCAACTGGCGCATCGACAGCGGCCAGGACAGCGACTTCACCGCCGCCGACATCACCTACCGCGCCAAGGACGGCACCAACTACGCCGAGTTCACCACCTTCAGCCAGGAACTGCGCCTGGCCGGCAGCACCGAGCGCCTGAACTGGCTGGTCGGCGCCTTCCTGGCCGATGAGCGCCTGGACAACGAAGCCAACTTCCGCTTCGGCAGCGACTACGAAGCCTACATGTCGACGATCGTCCTGTCGGGCGTCGCCGGCGCCCTGGCTCCGGCCGGCATCACGGTCAACCAGGCCAACAGCGCGCTGTTCGCCTCGCAGATCACCGCCCTGCCCTACGGCAGCTCGTTCACCGCCGGCACCGGCCTGCACGACACCTACAACCAGCGCTCCAAGACCGTGGCGCTGTTCACCAACAACACGCTGAAGATCACCGACGCCTTCGATATCACCGTGGGCCTGCGCTACACGGCCGAAGAGAAGGACCTCGACACCTACCAGACGGGCGCCTCCAACGCCTGCGGCGTGCTGCTGACCCCGGCGGGCCAGGCCCGCGTCGCCTCCACCCTGGTGGGCCGCGGCGTTCCGGCCGCCCTGTTCGGCACCGCCACGGGCACCAGCCTGGTCTCGACCGTCGTCGGCAACATGTGCCTGCCCTGGGCCAACCCGCTGTTCAACGGCCGCGGCACCAAGCAGAGCCTGAGCGAGCGTGAGTGGACCGGTACGGTCAAGGCCAGCTACCGCCTGAACCCGTCGGTGTTCACCTACGCCTCGTACGCCCGCGGCTACAAGGGCAGCGGCTTCAACCTCGACCGCACCCAGTCGTCGAACGGCCTGCCCTCGGGCGGCGTGGGCGTGGTGCCGATCACCGACACCTCGTTCCCGGCCGAGTTCGTCGACAGCTACGAAATCGGCGTGAAGAACACCCTGTTCAATCGCACGGTGCTGTTCAACGTCACGGGTTTCTACCAGAAGTTCAGCGACTTCCAGCTGAACACCTTCCTGGGCACCTCGTTCGCGGTGCGCTCGGTCGAGGAAGTGACCTCCAAGGGCGTCGACATCGACTTCCTGTGGTTCACCCCGGTGCGCGGCCTGACCATCCAGAGCGGCGCGACCTACTCCAAGACCGAGTACGGCGACCAGCCGATCGCCAACGACCCGACCAACGCCCTGGTCCTGCTGCCCGGCTCGCAGATGTCGTTCGCGCCGGAATGGTCGGCCTCGGCCTCGATCAGCTACGAGCACTCGGTCGGCGGTTCGCTGAAGGCCAAGTACAACGTCGGCGGCAAGTATTCCTCGGAATACAACACCGGCTCGGACCTGTTCCCGTTCAAGCAGCAGAAGGCCTTCCCGCTGCTCAACGCCCGGGTCGGCCTGGGCGACGCCGACGACAAGTGGGCGGTCGAACTGTGGGCCCAGAACCTGCTCGACAAGAACTACTACCAGGTGGTGTTCAACGGCCCGCTGCAAGGCTCCTCGGGCCTGTCGGCGACCAACAAGGTCTACAACCCGGCCAACGACACCCTCACCTACGACGCCTTCCTCGGCGCGCCGCGCACCTACGGCGTGACGCTGCGGTCGAAGTTCTAAGCAAGACGGCTAGGGGCCCGGCGACGGGCTCCCGGGGCAGGGAAAGGGCGGTCCGCACGGGCCGCCCTTTTTCGTTGGAGCCCGCGTCACCCGGCTAGTCGACCCGCACCAGCAGGCGCAGCCCCTGCTCCATCTCTCCGATCACGCGCCCCACATGGGGGTCGCGCCGTGAAAGCCGGGCGTAGGCGTCGACGGCCGACCCGGGCTCGATCAGGTCCATCCCCAGGCGCTCGGCCGTCACGCCCAGCGCGAACAGGGCCGGCGCCAGGGCGCAGTCGGCGATCGTCAGCTGGTCGCCGACCGCGTACCCCGCGCCGTTCAGGAGTCCGTCGAGCATGGCCACGCCGCTCAACAGCTCCTCGACCGCCCGGCGGGCGACGCCCTCGTCGTTGCGCGGCTGGGCCAGCAGCACCATCGGCGGCATCAGGTAGAGATCGACGTGACGCACCAGCAGCCTGGCCGTCGCCCGGTCGAAGACGTCGGCGGGCAGCAGGGGCTGCGCGTGCGGAAACCGCTCCTCCAGATATTCGAGCAGGACCGCCGACTCCCAGATCGGCCCGCGCTCGTCGAGCAGCACCGGGATGCGGCCGGTCGGCGACAGGTCTCGAAAGTGGCGGCTTTCGCGCCATCCCGCCGGCGGCGGGACCACGCCGATCGGCAGGTCCTTGGCGTAGATCGCGATGCGCACGCGCGCCGCGAAGGGCGAGACGGGAAGGCTTATCAGGTCCATCTTCGGGCTCCGGCCGACCCCTGCGATCCGGGGCGGCGTGCATGTGGCGCTCGCCGGGCGAGCGGCTCAGCCGGCGGCATAGGCGGCCTTCAGCTGCCGGTAGGGCCGTGAGTTGAAGGCGGCGATCGTGGCCAGGACCCCCACCACGCCGGCCGCCGTGAACACCAGCGCGATGCCCCGATCCGCCCCGCGCCCGAACCAGTCGCCGATGGCGGCCGCGCCGGCGCCGTCGGTCATGAAGGGGATGACCACGAACTGGGTCAGCGGGCCGATCAGAAAGGCGGTCAGGGGCGAGGCGGCCTGCTCCACCGACTGGGCGAAGCCGAAGACCCGCCCCTGGCGCTCCAACGGCACCACCTTCTGCAGGGTGGTCTGCTCGGCGGCCTCGGCATAGGGCCCCAGCAGCATCCAGACGAAGCAGCCGCCGGCCAGCAGCCAAATCGACGACTGCAGGGTGAAGACGCAGCAGACGCCCCAGGTGATCAGGTTGACCAGCAGCAGGGTGCGCAGGGGACTGGGCCCCAGGCCGGTCCTGGAAATGACGATCCCGCTGAGGATGAAGGCCGTCGACAGCACGCCGAACAGAAGCCCCCAGGCCTGCACCGACACCAGCGACAGGCCGTAGGCGTCGAGCAGGGCCATGAAGATCCCGCCCAGGAAGTTGTTGAAGGCGGCGAACAGGATCAGGGCGAACAGGCCCGGCACCCCGGCGATCACCCGCACGGTGCCGGCGATGTCCACCCGGCGCGGAGCGGCGTGCTCGCCCGCCTCGGCGACGGCGCGCGGCTCGTCGACCCGCACGGCCAGCAGATGCACGAAGGCCGCCAGCGTCAGGGCCAGGGCGAAGCCGAGGCCGAGCCGCATGCCGCCCCAGGCCACCAGGAAGCCGCTGATCACCGAAGTGGTCAGAAAGCCGATCCCGCTGACCATGCCCACCAGGCCGTTGGCCTTGTCGCGCTGGCCTTCAGGAATGAGGATCGTCACCAGGGTCGGCAGGGCCACGCCCCGGATGTTGCCGGCGATGACCCCCAGCATGCACAGGCCGATGAACACCCACAGCCAGGGCCGGCCGACATCGGCGATCGCGCCCTTCGGCGCCGCCTCGTGCACGGCCAGGGCCAGGACGTAGAGCCCCAGCGAAGCCAGGCTCGAACCCAGCATCGCCGTCTTCTTGCGGTGATGGTCGACCAGGCTGCCGAACCAGAAGCCGCAGGCCGCCGTCAGCACCAGATAGACCCCGGCGATCATGCCGGTGGCGAACACCGAGCGGGTCTCCAGATAGACGTAGAAGGTCAGGGCGAACCAGACCGTGAAGTTGGTGATGTTGGCCGCCAGGTTGTTGGCCAGCAGATGGTGGAACGGGGTCACGACGCGCCTCCACGCGGCGCTGAAGACCGCTTGGCGGCGACCGTGCCAGCGGCGCGTGGCGGGCGCAACGGGCCGCAAGGCCAGGCGGTGGACCCGCCCCGCCCAACATGGCGGGGCCGCCGGCGCGTCGATTGCGCCCTACTTCACCTGGACGACCTGGTTGTCGACTCCGCCGACCTGGCGGCGGATCTCACCGGTGGATCGCCAGCGGATCCGGTGCTCCGAGCCGCTGACGACTAGACGACCTCCAGGCGCGATGGCGGCGTCCACCGAATGCCCGACGCCGGAGACCTCCAGGGTCTTGCAGACCCCGGTCAGGGTGATCGTGTTCTCGATACCGCTGATGGTCGCCTTGCGCCCGTCGCACTCCAGCGATCCGACGTGATTCGCGCCCCAGACCAAGGTCTTGCCCCCGCCTACCGACATGCCGCCGCTCCCCTGCAGGGCGATCGACAGAACCAGGATCGATGCCGTGAACGCGACGCTCATGAATCACTCCAGATTGAGCAATAATGGAATACAATCGATAACCTCCGCCGCCGTCGAGGGCCAGCCCCAGCACCGCCCGGCCTCGCGGCGCCCTTGTAGGTGCGCCCTGGCCACGCATCCATCACCGCAGCGAGGCGCGGTATGAGCGGACGCTCATCGTGACCTCGGCGAAGCTTGTGGGACGTCAACCCCATAGCCTGACAAAAGGGGGGCCAGCGATACAGGGGAAAACCCTGGCGTTTTCGCCCCATTTTCGCTCCGCACGCGCGCCTTTCCCCGTTCCCCCCGCGCGCGAACACCCGCACCCTCGACGCGGGCCGGGGATGGACGCGAGGGCGAGCCGCGCATGAAAGCGATCAGACTTCTCGGTTTCTGGATCTGCCTGCTGCTGGGCCTGGCGCTGGCCGCGCTGGCGCAGAGATCCCCGCCGGTCGTTCCCGCCAGCGCCCCGCCAGACGCCTTTTCCGCCGAACGCGCCATGGCCGACGTGCGGACCATCGCCCTGCGTCCCCACCCCACCGGCTCGACCGACATCGTGCGGGTGCGCGAGCACCTGATGGCCCGCATCACCGCCCTGGGACTGGAGCTTTCGGTCCGCGCCGACGAGGGCTATGCCGGGCCGCGCAACGACGGCCGCTGGCTCGCCGCGGGCACGGTGCAGAATGTCATCGGCGTGCTGCCCGGCGCCGATCGCACCAAGCCCGCCGTGCTGATCATGAGCCACTACGACTCGGTGGCCAACTCGCCGGGCGCGGCCGACGACGCCGCCGGCGTGGCCGCCGCCCTCGAGGTCGCCCGCGCGCTGAAGGCCGGCCCAACGCCCGCCCGCGACGTGATCTTCCTGTTCACCGACGGCGAGGAGCAGGGCCTCTTGGGCGCCGACGCCTTCTTCGCCCGCGACCCGCTGCGCCAGAAGGTCGGCGTAGTGATCAACATGGAGGCCCGCGGCGACAGTGGCCGGGCGGCGATGTTCCAGACCGGCCCGCAGAACGGCGCCCTGATGGCGCTCTTCGCCCGCGAGGCCAAGCGGCCGGCCGCCAACTCGCTGGCCGCGGCCGTCTACGAGAAGATGCCCAACGACACCGACTTCACCCACGCGGTGAAGGCCGGCCTGCCCGGGCTGAACTTCGCCTTCATCGACGACCAACTGGCCTATCACACCCCGCTGGCCCGCGCCGACCACCTCGACCAGGGCAGCCTGCAGCACTTCGGCGATCAGGTGCTGCCCACCGCCCGCGCCCTGGCCAGCGCCGCCGACCTGCCGGGCAAGGCGCCCAACGCCATCTATTCCGACGTCTTCGGCCTGACCATGGTCAGCTATCCGGTCACGGTCGGCTGGGGTCTGCTGGCCCTGGCCGGGGCGCTGGTGCTGTACGCCCTGGTGCGCGGCCTGATGATCCGGGGAACCAGCGCCGTCGAGCTGCTCAAGGGCCTCTGCGGCTTCCTGCTGGTGGGAACCTCCGGGGCGCTGGTCCTGCACCTGACGGGCAAGCTGCTGAACATCGCCGACCTGCAGGCCCACTACGCCCTGCTGGGGCGGTTTGATCCGCTGCTGCTGGGCTGCACCGCCATCCTGGTCGGCGTGGCCCTGGCCGTGGTCATCGGCCAGGCCAAGGGCGCGGCGCGGATCTGGCCCAGCCTGCTGGCGCTGGCGGCCGGCGGCCTGACCTGCCTGATCGGCGGACCGCCCGCGCTGGATCCGATCGGCGTCGGCCTGGGCGCGGGCAGCGCCGTGCTGGTCTGGGCCTCGCTGGGCAAGCCGGTGGGCGTGCTGGGGGCCTGGATCGGCGCCCTGGTCGGCCTGCTGGCCATCGCCGTCGCGGCCATGATCCTGCTGCCCGGCGGCTCGGTGATGGCCGTCTGGCCGCTGCTGGTCGCCGCGCTCGCCGCCGTGCTGGTGCTGGCCAAGGGCGGCACCCGCGACCGCCGCGTGGCCTGGGCCCTGACCGCCTGCGTCGCCCTGGCGGCGATCGTGGTCGTCACCCAGGTCGGTGCCTGGGGCGCGTGGACCTTCGCCGGACTGGGCGTGACCCTGCCGGCCGTGCTGGCGGCGTTCGGCCTGCTGGCCCTGCCCGCCCTCGTGCCGCTGGCCCACGATTTCTCGGCCCTGAAGCTGGCGGCCATTCCCGCCACCCTGGTCGCCGCGCTGGGCGGCGGCCTCGTCGCCTATGCGGTGCTGGCGGGCGCCACGCCGGCCCGGCCGGAACTGACCGAGGCGGCCCACCTGTCGGACCTGTCCAGCGGCCAGGCCTGGCGGATCTCGACCCTGCCGCGCCTGGACGCCTGGTCGCGCGGGGCCCTGACCGCACAGGGCGGCGCGCCGGCCCAGCGCGACCTGCCGCCTTTCTTCCGCTCCAAGGTGTGGATGGCCGAAACGCGGCCCGTGCCGCTGGATCCGCCGCAGCTGGTGCTGGAGCAGGCCGGCGAGCGGCTGCTGGTGCGGGTGATCCCCGGCCCCGGCGCCGAGTACGTCACCCTGCGCATCAAGCCCGACGGCATGCTGGCCGGCGCGCGCCTGAACGGCCGCCCCGTCCCCTTGGCCACCAAGCGCGGCGAATGGACCAGCCTGACCTACCACGCCCCCGATCCGAACGGCGTGACCCTGAGCTTCAGCCGCCTGAACGGCAGCGGCCACGTCGAGGCCGCCGCCCTCGAAACCCGCGAAGGCTGGCCCCGCGCCGCCCCCTCGCCCGGCGCCAAGCCCGACGGCCTGATGGGCTGGGGCGTCTCCGACAAGACCCTGGTGCTGACCCGGGCCAGCGTGCGGTGGTGAGCCGCCCCTGAAAACCTCTCCCATAGGGAGAGGGAGGGGCCCGCCGCGCAGCGGTGGGAGGGTGAGGGGTTACGCCCTCACCGCATAAACCCCTCATCCTCCCAAGCCTGCGGCTTGGCCCCCCCCCTTCTCCCTCTGGGAGAAGGGGAGCTCAGTGGGAGAAGGGCTGCCTTACTCCGCCGCCTGCTTGGGCGCGTAGCCGAGGATGGCCTTGGTCTCGAGGAACTCGCCGAAGGCGTGGTCGCCCCATTCGCGGCCATTGCCGCTCATCTTGTAGCCGCCGAACGGGGCCATCAGGTCGGGGCTGGCGCCATTGAGGTTGACCTGGCCGGCGCGCAGCTTGCTCGCCACCTTGCGCACCTCGCCCGCATCGGTCCCCGAGACATAGGCCGCCAGGCCGTACTCAGTGTCGTTGCCGATCGCCACGGCCTCGTCGACGCTGTCGTAGCCGAGGATCGACAGCACCGGGCCGAAGATCTCTTCCTTGGCGATGGTCATGTCGGGGGTGACGTTGGCGAAGACGGTCGGCTTGACGTAGTAGCCGGTCTCCAGCCCCTCGGGCTTGCCCGGACCGCCGGCCACCAGGGTCGCGCCCTCGTCGACGCCCTTCTGGATCAGGCCCTGGATCTTGGTCCACTGCACCTCGGACACCACCGGGCCCAGCTTGGAATTGCCGCTGGGATCGCCCACCGTGTGGGCCTCGGCGGCGGCCTTGGCGATGGCGATCACCTCGTCCATGCGCCCCGCCGGCACCAGCATGCGGGTGGGCGCATTGCACGACTGGCCCGAGTTCATCATCACCGACGCCACGCCGCCGCCGACGGCGCGCTGGAAGTCGGCGTCGTCGAGGATGATGTTGGGGCTCTTGCCGCCCAGCTCCTGGTGCACGCGCTTGACGGTCGGGGCGGCGTTCTTGGCCACCTCGATGCCGGCGCGGGTCGAGCCGGTGAACGACACCATGTCGACTTCAGGATGGCTGGACAGCGCGGCGCCGACCGTGGGGCCGTCGCCGTTGACCAGGTTGAAGACGCCGGCCGGCACGCCGGCGGCCTCGAGGATCTCGGTCCACACCCAGGCCGAGAACGGCGCGACCTCGGACGGCTTCAGCACCATGGTGCAGCCCACGGCCAGGGCCGGCGCGACCTTGCAGGCGATCTGGTTCACCGGCCAGTTCCACGGGGTGATGAAGGCGCAGACGCCGATCGGCTCCTTCACCAGGCGGGTTGTGCCGCGATCTTCCTCGAACCTGTAGTCCTTGAGCACCTGCAGCGAGGTCTGGACGTGGGCGATGCCCATCGCGGCCTGAGCGCGCTGGGCCAGCCAGGCGGGGGCGCCCATCTCCTCGGTGATGGCCTTGGCCATGTCCTCGAAGCGCTTCTGGTACTCGGCGATGATCCGCTCGAGCAGGTCGATGCGCTCCTCGCGGCTGGTCTGGGAATAGGTCGCGAAGGCCTTGCGAGCGGCGCGGACCGCCAGGTCGACGTCCTCGACCGAACCCAGGGTCACCCGGCCGGCCACGGCCTCGGTGGCGGGATTGATGACGTCCACCGTCTTGTCGGACTTCGGCTCGACCCACTGGCCGTCGATGTAGAACTTCAGGTAGTCGCGCATGGGTTCCTCCTGCCGGGCCGCTCTAACCTGGGACGGGGGCGGCGCTCTTTCAAACGCTCATTCTAATTATCGGCGATCAGGTGGGAAGGGCTTTCCCGCGCCGCCCCACCCGGCGACGCCGCCAGCGCCGGGCCCCAACTCCCGAATATTGACTTCAAATTCCAACATGTGAGGAATGCTGCAACACGGGCGCGTGACGCCCGACGCATGGGGAGACGCGGCATGGCTTTCGACCTACCGAGCCGGCGGATGGCGCTGGCGGGCGGACTGGCCGCGCCGCTGCTGCCGGGCCTGGCCCTGGCTCGCCCCCTGCCCCGCAAGCTGGTGCGCCCGACCGCGCCCTTCGACATGCCCTCGATCGGCGTGCCCGACTTTTCGAGCGCCCGGCGGTTTCCCATCACCGACTTCGGCGCCGACCAGGGCGACCAGGGCAGGACCAGCGCCGCCTTGTCCGCGGCGATCAAGGCGGCCAATGCGGCCGGCGCCGGCGTGGTGGTGGTGCCTGCAGGAACCTGGCCTACCGGCAAGGTGCACCTGAAAAGCAACGTCGCCCTGCACCTGGCCAAGGGCGCGACCCTGCTGTTCTCGGAAAAGCCCGCCGACTACCTGCCGCCCGTCCAGACGACGTGGGAGGGGCTGGAGTGCTGGAACTACTCGCCGCTGGTCTACGCCTTCGCGTGCGAGAACGTGGCGATCACCGGCCCCGGCCGGCTGAAGGCGAAACTCGACGTCTGGCGCGAGTGGTACAAGCGGCCCAAGCCGCACATGGACGCCCTGGTGGCGCTCTATCACCAGGCCGCCAAGGGCGAGCCGGTGGACGCTCGCCGGATGACGGCCGGCGAGGCCAACCTTCGCCCGCAGTTCATCCAGTTCAACCGCTGCCGCCACGTATTGATCGAGGACGTCAGCATCGAGGACAGCCCGTTCTGGGTGATCCACCCGTTCCTCTGCACCGACGTCGTGATCCGGCGGGTGAAGATCCGCGCCCACGGCCACAACAACGACGGCGTCGATCCGGAGATGAGCCAGAACGTGCTGATCGAGGACTGCGTGTTCGACCAGGGCGACGACGCGGTGTCGGTGAAGTCGGGCCGCGACCAGGACGCCTGGCGCTTAGGGGTTCCCACCCGCAACGTCGTCATGCGCGACTGCCAGATCAGGAACGGCCACCAGCTGATGGCCGTCGGCAGCGAACTGTCGGCGGGGATCGAGAACGTCTTCGTCGACAACTGCCATTTCACCGGCGACGGGAAGGGCGAGGACGGCTGGGCCGTGCCGATCGCCAACCTGCTGTTCGTCAAGACCAACGAGCGGCGCGGCGGCTTTGTGCGCAACATCCACATGCGCAATGTCAGCGCCACGAAGATCGCCGGCAGCGTGCTCGCGGTCGACACCGACGTCCTCTACCAGTGGCGCACCCTGGTCCCGACCTACGAGCGGCGGCTCACCGCGATCGAGGGCCTGCGGGTCAGCGACGTGCGCGTCGCCGAAGCCGGCTCGGTGTGCAGCCTCAAGGGCGAGAAGGACCTGCCGATCCGCGACGTACGGCTGCGCCGGGTGTCGGTCGGCAAGGTCGCCGGACCGGTGAAGACGGAGAACGTGACGGGGTTTTCGACGCAGTAGGCCCTCTCCCTGTGGGAGAGGTGTCGGCGAAGCCGACGGAGAGGGGAGAGGCTTCCAGGCCGGCCAATTCGGCGGCGGCTGAAAACGTCCCCCCTCCGGCCCTTCGGGCCACCTCCCCCAAAGGGGGAGGATCTTCGTCTTACATCCGCTCGGGCGTCTCGACGCCCAGCAGGTCCAGCGCCAGCTCCAGTTGCTTGAGCGCCGTCTGGGCCAGGGTCAGGCGCGAGGCGCGCACGGCCGGCTCGTCGGCGCCCAGGATCGGGCAGGCGGCGTAGAACTTCGAGAAGCCCTGAGCCAGCTTGTAGGCGTGCTCGGCCACGAAGTTGGGGGCCTTCTTGTCGTAGGCCTCGCCAAGCGCGCCCTCGAAGGCGTCCAGCAGCAGGGTCAGGTCGCGTTCGGCCTGCTCGGCGACGATCACGGGTCCGCCTTGGGCGCCCTGCTCGGCCGCCTTGCGCAGGATGCTCTTGATACGGACGGTCTGGTACAGCAGGTAAGGGCCGGTCTTGCCCTCGAAGCTGGTGAAGCGGTCGAGGTCGAAGACGTAGGAGGTGCCGCGGAAGTTCTGCAGATCGGCGAACTTCAGGGCGGCGACGCCCACCTTGTGCGCGGTCTCCTCGAAGGCTTCCGGCGACAGTTCCGACCCAAGGCCGGCTTCGCGCAGGCGCTCCCGCGCCTTCTCGCGGGCCATCTCGATCAGGTCGTGCAGCTTCAGCACGCCGCCGGCGCGGGTCTTGAACGGCTTGCCGTCGGCGCCGTTCATGGTGCCGAAGCCGATGTGCTCCAGGCCGCCCGGCTGGGCGTAGCCGGCCAGGTAGGCGGCGCGGAACACCTGCTCGAAGTGGTCGGCCTGGCGCTGGTCCACGCAGTAGAGGATCAGGTGCGGGTCGAACGACTGGCGACGATCCAGGATCGTGGCCAGGTCGGTCGTGCCGTACATGGCCGAGCCTTCCGACGAGACCACCAGCAGCGGATCGGGGCTCTCGACCTCGATCACCGAGCCGTCGGGCAGCTTCTTCTTCTTGGTCTCGCCCGGACGGGCCACGCGGACGATGCGGGCGCCCTGGTCCTCGACCAGCAGGCCCTTGTCCTCCAGCTGGCGCACCATCGGCGCGATCAGCGGGTCGGCGTCGCTCTCGCCCTTCCACAGGTCGAAGTCGACGCCCAGGGCGTGGAACTCGCGCTCCAGCGCCACGCGGCTGACGTCGACGAAGTGCTTCCACAGCAGCCGATAACCAAAGCGGCCGTTCTGCAGGTCGGCCGTCGCCTTGCGGGCGCGGTCGCGGTACTCGGCGTCTTCCTTGGCGCGCGCGGCGGCGGCCGGATACAGGCGGTCGAGGTCGGACAGGGTCACCCGGCCGGTGAACTCGGCGCGCACCTTGGCGGCGTCGGCGTCGGAGAAGTCGCGCGGGGCGTCCGGCAGCTTGTCCATCAGGGCCGCGATGAAGGCGTCCTCGTCCATCACCGCGGTGATGAGCAGGCCCATCTGGAAGCCCCAGTCGCCGAAGTGGGCGTCGCCCACCACCTGGTCGCCGCGGAAGCGGTACAGGCGCTTGATCGACTCGCCGATGATCGACGCGCGCAGGTGGCCCACGTGCATCGGCTTGGCGACGTTGGGGCCGGCATAGTCGACCAGCACGCGGCGCGGCTCTTCCAGCAGGCTGGCGCCGGCGCGCTCGTCGGCGGCGATCTCGTCGGCGCGGGCGGCCAGGGCCGCGGGGCTGACGCGCATGTTGATGAAGCCGACGCCGGCGATCTCGACCGAGGCCAGGCGCGGATCGGCCTTCAGCTGCTCGACCACCTGGACGGCGATCTCGCGGGGGTTACGCTTGGCGCTCTTGGCCGCGGCGAGGGCGCCGTTGCACTGGAAGTCGGCCAGGTCGGGCCGGTCGGACGCCGTGACGCGCCCGAAGTCGGGAGACAGTCCGGCGGCCTGGAAAGCGGCCGCGGCCGCCTCGCTCAAGGACCGCTTCAAATCGTTCATTGCTTAGGAGGAGTCCCTGCTTGCTGGGCTTGGGCGGCCTGGCCGGCGTTGACGCGGAAGCGCTTGCCGTCGCGGTTGAAGGCGGCCATTTCCGGGGTGACGTCGAAGCCGATCAGGACTTCGAAATTGCTGCCGCTCGTCGTGGCTTCGGCGCGCGGGATGGTGATGGTCTGCAGCTTCTCGGTGGCGTAGACGCGGTCGCCGCTGGCCGGGAAGGTGATCGGCAGGTCGAAGTATTCCTTGGCCAGGACGTCCTTGTTGCGCTCGGTCACGGCCACCCAGTAGCGATAGGTCTTGCGGCTCTCGGTCGCTTCGGGGCCGCGGCCCAGCGAGAACAGCACCTCGACCTGCATCTTGATGGGGTCGTCGCTCTTGTAGGCGCAGCCCGAGGACACGCCCTGGATTTCGCCGGTGTAGGCGGTGGCCGCGGCGCTTTCCTTGCCGCCCTTGAACTCGACATAGCGGCTGGCGTCGTACAGCACCTTCACGAAGGGGCACGGGCCGGCGTTGCGCAGCTGGGCCAGCGGAGCCTTGGGCTGGTTCCACTCCTCGTCGCGCTTCTTCTTCTTGGAGCCGTCGTCCTCCTGGCCGCCGCCCTGGCCGCCGCGGCCACCGCCCTGGGCGTAGGCGCTGGTGGCGGTGACGGCGATCGACAGGGCCATCAGGGCGCTGAAGGCGACGGAAAGCGTGCGGCGCATGAAACGTCCGGTTCGAGAAGGATTGCCAGAAAGGGAAAGGCCCCACCCGGCGTCATGCAGCCTGATAAAGGCATATGCGTGACCTCGCAACGGGCGCACGTTGCAGCGGCGTCGTCAAAACGCCATGCGCGGGCGCCTTCGCGACGTCTGGCGCCCGGAGCCGCGAACGCTTAGGTTCCGCGCCATGACCACGCCCGCCCCGATCCGTCCCAAGCTTCGCCTGTTCCTGGCCAGCCCGCGCGGCTTCTGCGCGGGGGTCGACCGGGCCATCCAGATCGTCGAGCGGGCCATCGAGAAGTTCGGCGCGCCGGTCTATGTGCGCCACGAGATCGTCCACAACCGCCACGTGGTCGATCGGCTCAAAGCCCTGGGCGCGATCTTCATCGAGGAGCTGACCGAGGCCCCCGACGACCGCCCGGTGGTGTTCTCGGCCCACGGCGTGCCCAAGTCGGTGCCGGCCGAAGCCAAGGCCCGCGAGATGATCTATCTCGACGCCACCTGCCCGCTGGTCTCCAAGGTGCACGTCGAGGCCCAGAAGCACTTCGACAACGGCCGCGAGATCGTGCTGATCGGCCACGCCGGCCACCCGGAGGTCGTGGGCACCATGGGCCAGCTGCCCGAGGGCACGGTGGCCCTGATCGAGGACATCGACGACGCGCGCACCTGGCAGCCCAAGGACGCCTCGAACGTGGCCTTCCTGACCCAGACCACCCTGTCGGTCGACGACACCGCCGACATCGTGGCCATGCTCAAGGAGCGCTTCCCCGGCATCGCCGCGCCGCACAAGGAAGACATCTGCTACGCCACCACCAACCGCCAGGACGCGGTGAAGATGCTGGCCGAGGCCTCCGACCTCATTCTGGTGGTCGGCTCGCGCAACTCGTCCAACTCGGTGCGCCTGAAGGAAGTGGGCCTGAAGGCCGGCGCCAAGGCCGCCTACCTGATCGACGACGCCTCGGGCCTGGACTGGAGCTGGTTCGAGGGCGTGGAAAGCATCGGCCTGACCGCCGGCGCCTCGGCGCCTGAAGACCTGGTGCAGGGCGTCATCGACGCCATCAGCGGCCACTTCGACCTGGAGATCGAGGAACTGGTCGAAGCCCGCGAGACGGTGACCTTCAAGCTGCCGCGCCTGCTGACGACGGCCTGACGACTAGGGCGCGTCGATGACGCGCGAGCGCAGCCAGTCGGTCAATTCAGGGATGCCGATCTCGCCGGCCGCGACCGCGAACATAACCTCGGTTGCATCGTCAGGCGCCGCGGCGAGCCAAAGACCGTTGTCCTCGAGGAACATGCCGAGCGCCATGAATGCCGCGCGCTTGTTGCCGTCGATGAAGGGGTGGTTCGAGGCGACAGCTACGGCATAGGTGGCGGCGAGCTCGATCAGGTCCGCGACACCCTCATAGGCATGACGGTTCACCGGACGAGCCAGGGCCGAATTCAGAAGACCCTGATCCCGCACGCCGCTTGCGCCGCCCGTCTCGGCCAGCACCAAGTCGTGCCAACGGATCAGCAGCGCCTCGTCGATCCAGACCGGCTCGTTCACCGGCGACTACTTCGCCAACGCCTCGAAGGTCGAACGATAGCGTTCGAGGAAAGCCCGGCCACGTTCGAAGCGCTCGTCCGTCGATCGCGCCGCCAGGGTGAACGGGCCACCCGCCTCGCCGTCGATAACCAGCGTATCGCCGGCCTTGGCGCCGAGCAGGACAAGCAGCTCCTCGGTCAGTTCGACCTTAACCGCCTCGCCTTGTTGCTCGATCTTGAGTTCGATCATGGAGCGCTCCTTGCGGCAGAAACCATAGCACGCCCCTCTTGCCGCCGACAGGAGCCGCTTGACCGCCAGCGCGCGGCGCCGCATCCCGCGCCCATGGCCGTCTACACCGACATCACCGATCAAGAGCTCGAAGCCTTCCTGGCCGAGTACGACCTGGGCGCCCCGCTGGCGTTCAAGGGCATCGCCGAGGGCGTGGAGAACTCCAACTTCCTGCTGGAGACGGAGACCGGCCGCTACATTCTGACGGTCTACGAGCGCCGCGCGCGCCCCGAGGACCTGCCCTACTTCCTCGACCTGCTGGGCTGGCTGGCCGATCGCGGCTATCCCTCGGCGCGGCCGGTCGGCGACAAGACGGGCAAGACTCTCAAAACCTTGCGCGGCAAGCCCGCCGCCATCGTCGAGTTCATGCCGGGCCTGTCGGTGCGCAAGCCCACCCCCGCCCACTGCCGCGAGGCCGGCGAAGGCCTGGCCTGGCTGCACCTGGCCGGCGAAGGCTATGCGGGGCGCCGCGCCAACGACCTGGGCCAGCCGCACTGGGCCCCGCTGTTCTCCAAGCACCGCCAGGCCGCCGAAGACCTGAAGCCGGGCCTGGCCGCGACGATCGACAAGGACCTGGCCGAGATGGCCCTGGCCTGGCCGCGCAACCTGCCCACGGGCACGATCCACGCCGACTATTTCCCCGACAACGTCTTCTTCCGGACCGACGGCAAGTTCGCGGCGACCATCGACTTCTACTTCGCCTGCGACGACGCCTACGCCTACGACGTGGCCGTGACCCTGAACGCCTGGTGCTTCGAGGCCGACGGCAGCTTCAACATCACCGCAGCGCAAGGGCTGATCGCCGGCTACGAGCGCCGCCGCCCGTTGAGCCCGGCCGAGCGCGACGCCCTGCCGATGCTGGCCCGCGGCGCGGCCATGCGCTTCTTCCTGACCCGCCTGGCCGACTGGAACGCCACGCCCGCCGGCGCCCTGGTGCGCCCGAAGGACCCGCTGGAGTACGAGCGCAAGCTGGCCGTCCACCGCGAAGGCCTGTCGCTGTTCGGGGGCCGCGCGTGACCCCCAAGCTCGTCATCTACACCGACGGCGCCTGCCGCGGTAATCCCGGCCCCGGCGGCTGGGGCGCGGTGCTGATGTACGGCGACAAGCGCAAGGAGATCTGCGGCGGCGAGCTGGCGACCACCAACAACCGCATGGAGCTGATGGGCGCGATCATGGCCCTGGAGGCGCTGAACCGCCCGACCAAGGCCGAACTGCACACCGACAGCCAGTACGTGATGAAGGGCGTCACCCAGTGGATCCATGGCTGGAAGGCCAAGGGCTGGAAGACCGCCGACAAGAGCCCCGTGAAGAACGTCGACCTGTGGCAGCGCCTCGATGCGGCGCGCCTGCGCCACGAGGTCGACTGGCGCTGGGTCAAGGGCCACGCCGGCCACGAGCACAACGAACGCGCCGACGAACTGGCCCGTCGCGGCATGGAAGAGACGCTGAAGAAGCGCTGACGAAACGGCAGGCTTCGCGTCGCGCGGGTTCGCCGATAGCCTCCCCCAAACACGACCTGGGGAGGCAACGAGATGAACACGATGATCGCGCCGGTGCTGGCGCTGGTGAGCTGGTCGCTGGTGATGTGGGCGTGGATGTACGCCCAGCGGCTGCCGGCGATGACCAAGGCCGGGATCAAGCCGCAGGACGCCCGGTTCCCCGGCGCGCTGGACGTGCTGCCCGACGCCGCCCGGCAGGCGGCCCACAACTACAACCACCTGATGGAGCAGCCGACGATCTTCTACGCGGCGGCCCTGGCCATCGCCGTGGCCGGCCACGCGGACGGAACCGCGCTGGCCCTGGCCTGGACCTATGTGGCGCTGCGGATCGCGCACAGCCTGGTGCAGGCGAGCGTCAACATCGTGATGGCGCGGTTCCTGGCCTTTGGCCTGTCGACGCTGGTGCTGGTGGCGCTGGTGGTCAGGGAGTGGGTGAAGCTCATTTCCTGATCCCTCTCCCCTTGCGGGAGAGGGTGGGCCGCGAAGCGGGTCGGGTGAGGGGTCTTTCAAATATCAACGCTGCGAGGGCGGAAACGCCGGGCGAGGCGGCTTTCGTTTGAGAGACCCCTCATCCGGCGGCTTCGCCGCCACCTTCTCCCGCAAGGGGGAGAAGGATCAGTCTTCAGACTCGCACCAGGTCTTGATCAGCTGATGGGCGATGGCCAGGGTCGGCGGGGCGAAGGCGTCTTCGATTTCGCCGCGGATCAGGGCCTTGGCCTCGTCCTTGTCGAACCAGCGGACGGCTTCCAGTTCGGTCTGGTCGGGGGCGGCCTGGTCGCTGTCGACCTCGGCGATCATGCCCATCATCAGCGAGGCGGGGAACGGCCAGGGCTGGCTGGAATGGTAGCGCACCTTGGTGGCCACCAGGCCCGCCTCTTCCTTCAGCTCGCGGGCGCAGGCCTCCTCGATGGTCTCGCCCGGCTCGACGAAGCCGGCCAGGGCCGAGAACATGCCGGCGGGCCAGGCCGCCTGACGGCCCAAGAGGCACTTGCCGCCGTGCACGGCCAGCATGATCGCCACGGGGTCGGTGCGCGGGAAATGCTCGGCGTGGCAGGAGGGGCAGATACGCTTCCAGCCGCCGTCGACGACGTCGCTCTTGTTGCCGCAGTTGGCGCAGAACGGGTGCTTGCGCCGCCATTCGAACATCGACTTGGCGGTGGCCAGGATGCCGGCGTCGGGCGCGGGCAGGGTCGCGGCCGCGCCGCGCAGTTCCTCGAACCGGCCAAGGCCCTGCAGCGCGCCTTCCGACGGGTCGGCCGCGCCCTCCAGGTCGACGGCGAAGACCGCGATGTCCTTCCACAGGCCCATGAACAGCAGGCGCTCGTCGGTGCCGGCCAGCTCCTTGGCCATGTCCGCGCGCAGATAGGCGATCTGGACGCCGGTCGGCTCGTCGTCGGCTGAAGGCGAATCCTCGACCAGCACCTTGCCGTTCCAGACGGCGACGGCCAGGGACTGGGGGTCCTCCAGCTTCTCGGCGATCCAGCTGGCGTCGCCTCGGCGCTCGCCGGCGCGGTCCAGCGGATTGCCCGCGAAGATGTTGACGATCTCGGAAAGCGGCATGGGTCGATTCTGTAGAGGCTGGCCGGGCAAAGTGTAAGGGGTTTTGGCGTCCGGCGCCCGCCCAGCGACGGACCGGCGGCGAAGAGTCGTCACCGGACGGAGCGCTTGGCGCTTGCATATCGCGCGATGAGTCGCGATATACCCCCTCGGAGATCGGCGACGGACGATGGCCTCGCCAACCTGGTCAGGGCCGGAAGGCAGCAGCCACAACGAGATCACCCTCGGGTCGCCCGCCGGTCTCCACCTTACCCCTTAAATTCTGTCAGCAGACGCGACGCGGCCGCCCGTGAGCCTTTTGCCGCGCCGCTCGACGCTCTAGACTGCGCCCATGGCCGACCACGACCTCACGCCCGATTCCGCTCCCCCCTGGGACGAGCCCGCCTTCGATCGTGAGGAGGCGCCCGAGCGCGACGAGAACACGGCCGATATCTTCGGCGAGGCGTCGGCGCCCGCCCCTGCTCCCGTGACGGCCAAGCCCTTGCCCGAGCCTGAAGCCGAAGAGGCCGGCGCGGCCTACACCGTGCTGGCCCGCAAGTACCGCCCGCGCACCTTTGAGGACCTGATCGGCCAGGAGGCCATGGTCAGGACGCTCGCCAACGCGTTCAGCACCGGCCGCATCGCCCACGCCTTCATGCTCACGGGCGTCCGCGGGGTCGGCAAGACCACCACCGCCCGCCTGCTGGCGCGCGCCCTGAACTACGAGAGCGACACCGTCCACGGCCCCAGCGTCGACCTTTCGACCGAGGGCCGCCACTGCCGGGCCATCATCGAGGGCCGGCACATGGACGTGCTGGAGCTCGACGCCGCCTCCCGCACCAAGGTCGACGAGATGCGCGAGCTGCTGGACGGGGTGCGCTACGCCCCGGTCGAGGCGCGCTACAAGGTCTACATCATCGACGAAGTGCACATGCTGTCGACGGCCGCGTTCAACGCGCTGCTGAAGACGCTGGAAGAGCCTCCGCCGCACGCCAAGTTCATCTTCGCCACCACCGAGATCCGCAAGGTGCCGGTGACGATCCTGTCGCGGACCCAGCGCTTCGACCTGCGCCGGATCGAGCCGGACGTGCTGGCCAAGCACTTCGACCGCATCTCGCAGCGCGAAGGCGCCAGGATCGACCCCGACGCCCTGGCCCTGATCGCCCGCGCCGCCGAGGGCTCGGCCCGTGACGGCCTGTCGCTGCTCGACCAGGCCATCGTCCAGACCGAGAAGGCCCAGACGGTCACCGCCGCCGTCGTGCGCGACATGCTGGGCCTGGCCGACCGCAGCCAGACCATCGCTCTCTTCGAACAGGTGATGAGCGGCAAGCCGGGCGAGGCCCTGACCACCTTCCGCCAGCTGTGGGGCTTCGGCGCCGACCCGGTGGTGGTGATGCTCGACCTGCTCGACCACTGCCACGCCGCCTCGGTGGCCAAGGCCCTGGGCCCAGACGCCCTGTCGATGCCCAAGGAGCAGGCCGCGCGTCTGACCTCGGTCGGCGCCCAGACCAGCGCCGGAACCATGGCTCGCCTGTGGCAGATGCTGCTCAAGGCCCACGACGAGGTGCGCCGCGCGCCCGACGCCATGGCCGCCGCCGAGATGGCCATCATCCGCCTGTGCTACGCCGCCGACCTGCCGGGTCCGGAAGACGCGCTGAAGGCCCTGCGCGACGGCGGCAATCCGGGCGCCGGTCCGGGCGGCGGCGTCGCCGTCGGTGGCGGCGCGGCCCCTGGCGGAGCCGTCTCGGCCGCGCCGCGCGCCATGGCCGCCATCGGGACCGCCCCGGCCGCCCCCGTGCTGGCCTCGTTCGACGACGTGCTGAAGCTGATCGCCGAAAAGCGCGACATCGGGCTGCGCCTCGACGTCGAGCAGTTCGTCCGCCCGATCAGCTTCCGTCCCGGCGCGATCACCTTCGAGGCCGCCCCCGGCGCCCCCGGCAACCTGGCCGGGCGCCTGGTCCGCGCGCTGAAGGAATGGACCGGCCAGCCCTGGCTGGTCGCCGCGGAAGGCGGCGGCGGCGCCGAAAGCCTGATGGAGCGCCAGAAGCGCGAGGAGCGCGAGGCCCTGGCCGCCATCAAGGCCGATCCGTTCGTCGCCTCGGTGCTGTCGGCCTTCCCCGGCACCGAGATCGTCGAGATCCGCAAGGTCCTGGCCCCCGAACCCGCGCCGATCGAGCCGGACGAGGCCGAGGACTAGGAGAGAACCGCCCTCGTCCTTCGACAAGCTCGGGATGAGGGCTACTTTGAAGGCCCGTCAGTAGGAAACCCCACCCTGAGCCCATCGAAGGGCGAGGTTTTCGGGCCAGCAGTTGGAGCAGACCATGAAAGACCTCAGCGGCCTGATGAAGCAGGCCCAGGCCATGCAGCAGAAGCTGGCCGACGCCCAGGCCCGCCTCGCCGAGGTGGTCATCGAAGGCACCGCCGGCGGCGGCATGGTCACCGTCACCCTGTCGGGCGGCGGCGACCTCAAGAAGGTCGTGCTGGACGAGAGCCTGATCGAGCCGGGCGAAGGCGAGGTGATCTCCGACCTGATCGTCGCCGCCCACGCCGACGCCAAGAAGAAGCTGGAAGCCAAGCAGGCCCAGATGATGCAGGAAGCCGCCGGCCCGATGGCCGGGCTGATGGGCGGCATGCCCGGGATGAAGTTCTGATCTGGACCCGGCGGACCATCGCCTGCGCCTGCTGCGGCTACGTAGGCCTAGTCGAACGAGGAAGCTACGAGATCTGCCGGATCTGCTTCTGGGAAGACGATCCGTTTCAGTTCGCCAATCCGACCTGCTGCGGCGGCGCCAACCCGCCGTCGCTGGTCGAGGCGCAACGATCGTACGCCGAGCACGGCGTCGGCGAGTTGCGCTTCGCCTCGAACGTCCGGAAGGTCCGCTGGACCGACCGCAAGGACCGCGCATGGCGGCCGTTCGAGGACGGCGACCATATATCGACGGGTACGCTCGCCGACTTCGACGGGGTCCCCTACTGGATGAGAAACCGCTGATGGCCGCCTCCGCCGGACCCGAGATCGAGCGCCTGATCGCCCTGCTGTCCAAGCTGCCGGGCCTTGGGCCGCGCTCGGGCCGACGGGCGGCGCTGGCCCTGCTGAAGAAGCGCGATGCGCTGCTGGCGCCGCTGGCCGCCGCCATGGCCGATGCCCAGGCCAAGGTGAAGACCTGCTCCACCTGCGGCTCGCTGGACACCACCGATCCCTGCGCCGTGTGCGCGGACGGCTCGCGCGACGTGCGCCTGCTGTGCGTGGTCGAGGAGGTCGGCTCGGTGTGGGCGATGGAGCGCGGCGGCTCGTTCAAGGGCCGCTACCACGTGCTGGGCGGCCTGTTGTCGGCTCTGGACGGCGTGGGCCCGGAAACCTTGCGGGTGGGCGAGCTGCTGGAGCGCGCGTCCAGCGGGCAAGTGGCCGAGGTCATCCTGGCCCTGCCGGCCACGGTCGACGGCCAGACCACCGCCCACTATCTCGCCGATCGCCTCGCCAACACCAACGTGCCGGTGACGATGCTGGCCCGCGGCGTTCCCGTCGGCGGCGACCTCGACTGGCTCGACGACGGCACGATCGCCCAGGCGCTGAGGGCCAGGCGGCCGGCCTAGGAGGAACACGATGCTGGGCTGGTTGAAGACATGGCTGTCGCACGCCAATCCGCCCAGCCCCTGGCGCGTGGAGATCGTCGACGGCGCGATCCTCACCACCGACGGGCGCTCGCCGCCCCGCCGCCTGGCGCTCGCCGACCTGCGGCAGGTCGTGGTGGCCACCGACGACAGCGGGCCGTGGGGCGACGACGTGGTCTTCCTGCTCCACGACGCCTCGACCGATCCGGTCGGCGTCTTCCCGCTGGAGGCCCAGGGCGCCCAGGCGTTCGCAGCCTGGCTGGAGACCCTGCCAGGCTACAGCGACGACGAGATGGTCGAGGCCATGCGCTCCACCCGCGTCGCGCGCTTCGTGGTCTATCAACGCCCGCCGGTCATGGCGTGATGACCGCCTTGCCGATCACGCGACGCTGCGCCAGCAGGTCGAACGCCTCGCGCCAGCGCTCCAGCGGAACCTCGGCGTGCACGTGGGGCCGGATCGTCCCGGCCTGCGCCATCGCCCAGACGGCGGCCTGGTCTTCGGCGCCCTTGTCGGGGAACTGACGGCCGTACTCGCCGGCCCGCACGCCCATCACCGAGATCCCCTTGATCAGGGGGATGTTGGCCGAGACCGTCGGGATCCGCCCCGAAGCGAAGCCGACCACCAGCAGCCGCCCGTCGAAGGCCAGGCACCGCAGGCTCTCGTCGAAGACATC
Organism: Caulobacter sp. 602-2; assembly: GCF_011043625.1. GTDB lineage: Bacteria > Pseudomonadota > Alphaproteobacteria > Caulobacterales > Caulobacteraceae > Caulobacter. The sequence goes on along the minus strand of NZ_JAAKGT010000011.1, from coordinate 17,747 downwards.
GCCGCCCACCGGGTCATAGACCACGTCGACGCCGCGCCCGCCGGTGATCGCCTTGACCTGGTCGCGGAAACCGCCGGCGACATTGACGACGGCGTCGGGGGCGTAGAGCCGCGAGACCTGCGCCAGCTTGTCGTCGGAGGCCGAGGCCGCGATCACCTTCGCGCCCATGGCCTTGGCCAGATCCACCGCCGCCAGCCCCACGCCGCCGGCCGCGCCGTGCACCAGCACCCACTCGCCGGGCTGGAGATTGGCGCGCCGCACCAGCGCCACCCGCGCGGTCAGATAGGCCGCGCCGTAGGACGCCGCCTCGCCGAACGACAGCCGCGCGGGCTTGGGCCTCAGCGCCTTGGCCGGAACGGCGATGTACTCGGCGAAGGCCCCGGTTCGCGTTCCGCCGACCACCGCCGCGCCGACCTCCAGTCCGTCGACGCCCTGGCCCAGCGCCGCCACTTCGCCGGCGAAATCCAGGCCCGGGGTGAACGGCAGGTCCGGCTTCAGCTGGTACTCGCCGCGGGTCATCAGCAGGTCGGGGAAGTTGACGCTGGCGGCCCGGATGCGGACCAGCGCCTCGCCCTGGGCGGCCGCCGGGGTCGCGACCTCCCTCACCGCGCAGCCGGCGAAGTCCTGCGCCAGACGCTCGACGACAAGCGCCTTCACGCGCCGCGCCGTCCTTCGATCTCCGCCCGCACCAGGCCCGCGATCTCGCGGCAGGCGGCGTCGGCCGCCGGCACCGCGCCGGTGAAGGCGGTGAAGCCATGGGCCAGGCTGTCGTAGCAGCGGTAGGTGGTGGGCACGCCGGCCGCGATCAGCCGCTTGGCGTAGGCTTCGCCCTGGTCGACCAGCGGATCGAAGCCGGCGGTGACGACGAGGGCCGGCGCCAGGCCGGTCAGGTCCTCGGTCTTGTCTGGCGACAGGCGCGGATCGGCCGGATCGGCCTCCGGGCCCATGTAGTGGCCCATGAACCACTCCATGATCGGGCGGCTCAGCGGATAGCTGTCGGCATAGATCGCCATCGACGGCGTCTCGCTGGCCACGTCGACGGCCGGGTAGATCAGCAGCTGGAAGGCCGGCTGGGCCTCTCCGCTGCGCTTCATCTCCTGGGCCAGCACGGCGGCGAAGTTGCCCCCCATGCTGTCGCCGCCGATCGCTGCCTGCCCCGGCGCGGCGCCGAAGCGGGCGGCGTTGTCGCGGCCCCAGCGATAGGCCGCCAGCACGTCGTCGAGACCGGCGGGAAAGCGATGGTCGGGCGCCAGGCGATAGTCGACCGACAGCACGGCGGTCCTGGCGATGCGGGCCAGGATCCCGCAGAAGGCGTGGCAGGTCTCCAGATCCCCGATCACCCCGCCGCCGAAGTGGGCGAAGACGATCGGCGGCGCCGAACTGTCCTGTTCGGCCGGACGATAGGCGCGGATCGGGATCTGGCCGCCGGGACCGTCTATCGTCAGGCTTTCGTTGCGCACCCCGACCTCGGGCGGGCCCGACACCGCCAGCAGGCCCTTGGCGCTGCCCGCCCGCGCCTCTTCCGGCGACAGGGTGGTCATCGACGGCAGCCCCTTGGCCGCGTTGGCGAAGAACTGGAAGCGCGGGTCCAGCGTGCGGCCGCCGCGATAGACGACGCCCCCGCCGCTCAGCGCCCGCAGGATCGGGGTCGGCAGCGACAGGATCGTCTTGAGGACCAGCTTCTGGACGTCGGCCATTCGGGGGCTCTTTTCTTCTGGAGGTGGGGAGAAGGATCGGCCGCTAGGGCCTGGGCAGCGCCGGCAGGCCGCCGAGGATCAGGCCGACGGCGAAGGCGGTGGCGCCCTGGGTGTCCATCGGCCGGCGCTCCAGCATCTTGTCGCCGACCTCGCGGGCCACGGCGATGCAGGCGGCCGTGAGGTAGTCGAGGTCGACCGGCGGGGCGTGGTCGCGCTCCAGCACCCGCTCGAAGGCCTCGCGCACCTCGGCGAACACGGCGGTGACCTCGGGGGTGGCGCGCACCTGCGGATGGGTCTCGCCGGCGGGGCGGTTGACCCGCCAGGTCTCGTGCTCGGCGGCCAGGAAGTCGAAATAGGCCCGCATGGCGCCGCGCAGGAACGAGGCGAAGTCGGTCGCCTTCTCGAACTCCACGCGCAGCAGGGGCCGAAAGCGCCGCGCGCCGTCGTCGGCGAGGGCGTCGAACACCTCCTCCTTGGACTTGTAGTAGTTGTAGAAGGTGCCCGAGGCGAGGCCGGTCAGGCGGATGATGTCGCGCACCGTGGCCCCGTCATAGCCCAGTTCGCCGAACACCTGCCGCGCCGCGTCCAGGATGGCCTGGCGGTTGGCGGTCTTGGTGCGCTCGCGCTTGCCCGGGCGATTGTCCTCGCGCGGCGGCATGGCGGGGAAATAGGCGATGTTCGACATCGAGGCGCGGCTCTTTTGTTGGGCGGCGTCAATGACGCCCCGTCAGGATTTGAGCCTCGTTCCGGGCGCGGAGCAAGAGGGGATGCATCAAGATCCTCCCCCTCTGGGGGAGGTGTCGCCAAAGGCGACGGAGGGGGGTGTGGCTGATGCGACGGCCGGCGCCCGGAAAGCTGAGAACGTCCCCCCTCCGGCCCTTCGGGCCACCTCCCCCAGAGGGGGGAGGATCCTATGGCCGCGTGAACGTCGCCTTGCAGCGGGCGTCGCAGCGGGCCCATTCGGCCGGGCAGCTGTCGTCGTCGGTGTTGGCGCGGCAGAAGTAGTAGGTCTTGGCGCACACGGCCTTGCAGGCGGCCGGATCGGCGCCGGGCCTTGGCGACTGCAGCGGGATCGGCGGCGGGATCACCGCCTGCGCGCTGGGCGCGGAGGTCTCCGCCGGCGCGGGGACCGACGGCGCCTGGCGGCCATGGGTCTGGGCCCCGGCTGACGAGACCAGGGCGGCGACCAGCAACAGGGCGGACAGCACGCGACGCATGGCGGCGAGTCTACGGATTGATCCGCCGAAAAGAAACCGCGCCCCGACGTCGCGGACGCTCTCGACGAACGGCCCTGCGCCCCTACATTGAGACCCATGCTCAAGCACGCCGGACGCGCCCTTGCCGCCTTCACCCTCCTGTTCGTCTCCTTCGTCGCGACGGGCGGCGTGATGGCCGCGGCCGGCCACAAGGCCCCGCGCGGAACCTTCGTCGACATAGGCGAGGGCCGTAAGCTGCGCCTGGTGTGCGAAGGCGAGGCCACGCACGCCGACCGCCCCACCGTCTGGCTGGAAGCCGGCGCCTTCGGCTTTGCCGCCGACTGGGGCGCCACCCAGGACGCCCTGGCCGCCGCCGGCTGGCGGGCCTGCGCCTACGACCGCGCCGGCATGGGCTATTCGCCCCAGGGCCCCGCCCCGCGCGACGGCCTGGCCATCGTCTCGGACTTCGAGAAGCTGGTCGCCGCCTCGGGCGAGAAGGGCCCGTTCATCCTGGTCGGCCACTCGATGGCCGGCCTGCGCCTGCGCGAGTACGCCGGGCGCAATCCAGACCAGGTGGCGGGCCTGGTCCTGGTGGACGCCGCCACGCCCGAAGCCGCGCAGATCCGCCGCGCCCAGAGCTTCATCAAGTCGTTCGTGTTCATCTCGCGCGCCGCCGCCCTGGGTGCCTCGACCGGGCTCTACAAGCCTTTGATGTACACCCGCCTGGGCGACAAGATCGGCCTGCCGCCGGACGCCAAGGCCGAAAAGCGCTGGGGCTTCGCCAACGGCCGCCACAACCGCACCTCGGCCGCCGAGGTCACGCTGTGGGCCGAGGCTTCCGATCAAGCCGCCGCCGAACCGCCGTTCAAGCCCGAATGGCCGGTGGCCGTGGTCACCGCCGGCGCTCGCGTCGGCGAACGCGCCCAGTGGAAGGACATGCAGGCCGCCCCGGCCCGCGCCTCGCAGCACGGCTATGTCGACCACGTGGCCGGCGCCAGCCACACCCGCCTGCTGGGCGGGGAGTTCGCCGACCACATCGTGCGGGCCGTGGAGTTCGTGGCCGCCGAACGGGGCAAGCCGGCGCAGGCGCTGGTGGACGCAACCGCGCCGTAGAAAGAGATGCTCCCCCTGAAGGGGGAGCTGTCGGCAAAGCCGACTGAGGGGGAAGGAGCTGCCGTCCTTGAGGCTGCACTACCCTCATCAGGCACTTCCCCCTCCGCCCCTTCGGGCCACCTCCCCCTTCATGGGGAGGATCTTTCTTACCCCCCCAGTTCCTCCGAGCGCTTCACCGCTGCTTCCAGCGCGCGCGGCAGCAGGTCTCCGAAACCGCCCTCGCCCATCAGCACCGACAGCGCCGCGGCCGTGGTGCCGCCGGGCGAGGTGACCTGCTTGCGCAGTTCGGCCGGCTCTTCGCCGCCCGCCGCCAGCAGGGCCGAGGCGCCGGCGATGGTGGCGCGGGCCAGGCGGGCGCTGTCCTGCGGCGAAAGGCCCTGGCCGGCGCCGGCGGCCTCCAGGGCCTCGATGAAGGCGTAGAGATAGGCCGGCGCCGAGCCGGAGACGGCGGTCGCCGCGTGCATCAGCTGCTCGTCGGCCAGTTCGACCGTGGCGGCGACGGGAGCCAGCAGGGCCTTGGCGGCGTCCAGCGCCTCGGGCGTGTCGGCATAGAGGCTGGCTGCGCCCTGGCCGATGGCGACCGCGGTCGTCGGCATCACCCGCGCCACGCGGCGCCCGCCGAAGGCTTCGGAGATGTCGGCCGCGCGCACGCCGGCGGCGATCGAGACGACGATGGCGTCGGGGGCCAGGTGCGGGGCCACGTCCTTGACCGCCTCGCGCCAGATCTGCGGCTTGACCGCCAGCAGCACCACCTTGGCCGCCGACAACGCTTCCAGCGACGGATTGACCACCGCGCCGGGGAAAGCCTCGGCGGTCGCGGCCGGATCACGGACGATCAGGTCGGAGAGCGAAAACGCCCCGGTCTTGCGCCAGCCCTCGATCAGGGCCCCGCCCATGCGGCCTGCGCCGAGCAGAAGGATGGGGGTCATGGGTCAGCTCCCGCGTGTCTGGTGTCGCAGGGCGCTTAGCGCGACAGGGGGGGCGCGTCACCACCAGAATGGTCCCTCTCCCCCTGCGGGAGAGGGCAGCCTCCCGAAGGGAGGTCGGGTGAGGGGTCGCGCGCACGAAAACGCCGCGGCAGCCGATCAGCTGTCGCGGCGTCGAAAGTCTGAGAGACCCCTCATCCGTCGGCTCGCGCCGACACCTTCTCCCGCAAGGGGAGAAGGAAGATCAAGCCTGGCCGACGGTCTCGAACATGCAGGCGGCCATGGCCTCGTCTGGGGTCTTGGCGCCGTGCAGCAGGAAGTCGAAGGCCGGATAGAAGCGGTCGGCGGCTTCCACCGCCGCGTCGATCATCGAGGCGGCCTGGGCCATGGTCGGGCGCTCGCCCGACGGCAGGGCCAGGGCGTGGCGGAACACCACCTCGCCGTCGTCGGTCCAGACCTCGAAGTGGCCCAGCCAGACGCGCTGGTTGATCATCGACAGCAGTTCGTAGGCCGCCGGGCGCTTGGTCTTGGACGCCCGCAGGTCGAGCGAGAGGCACAGCTGCAGGCAGTCGGCCTCCGGACGCCAGGCGAACCAGAGCTCGTAATCCTTCCAGTCGCCGGTCAGGGCGAAGGCGAGATCGCCGTCCTCCGTCCGGTCGAAGGTCAGGTTTTCGGCGGCCAGCACGTGCTCGACCACCTCGAGGGGATCCAGCGCCAGCAGGACGTCGTCGTCGGGTTGGGTGTCCATCAGAACCTTTGGCCCCCGGGGGCGATGACGGGCGTGGGACCCGCCGGGTGTCGCCCACGAAAGGAGAGTCTAAGCTGCTTCGCGCGTTTGGCCACAACAGCGTTCACGCTTGAAGCGAGCGGTAAACGATTTATTCGCCCTTTTCGGCGGGTTTGTCGCCCTTCGGAGTCGCCTTCTTCGCGGCGGCCTTCGGGGTCGCGGTCTTCTCGGCCTTCAGCGCGGCGACTTCGGCCTGCAGAGCGGCCACCTGGGCCTTCAGGGCTTCCAGATCATCGCGGCGCACCAGGTCCAGCTCGGCGGCCCAGCGATCGGCCTGGGCGCGGAACGCCGTCTTGGCTTCGTCGCCGGCGGTCTGGGCGATGCCCATGGCGGCCTGGGTGAACTTGGCGAATTCGTCGAGGAAAGGGTTCTGGCTGTGCATCGTCGTTCCGGCCGGGCGCAAATCGCCCACAGTTCTTTATATGGTGCGCAGGGGATGAAAGCGAACCACGAAGCGGGTATCCCTGCGACCATCTGTCTCGAACGGAGCCGTACGGCGTGATCTTTCCCGACATCGACCCCGTCGTTCACATCGGTCCCTGGGCCCTGGAATGGGGACCGCTGGCCCTGCGCTGGTACGCCCTGGCCTATGTCGCCGGCATTGTGCTGGGCTGGCAGTACGCCATCCGGCTGGTCAAATCGCCCACGCCCTGGGGCGGCCACCGGCCCACGGCCAACGCCGAGCAGATCGACGACCTGGTGCTGTGGATCACCCTGGGGATCATCCTGGGCGGACGCCTGGGCTACGTGCTCTTCTACATGCTGGTGAACCCCGAGCAGCGCGACGTCCTGGCGGCCAATCCGCTGAACGTCTTCAAGGTCTGGGAAGGCGGCATGTCGTTCCACGGCGGCTTCCTGGGCGTCTGCGCGGCGGTGATCCTGTTCGCCCGCCGCAACGGCATCGACCTTCTGAAGCTGGGCGACCTGGTCGCGCCGGTGGCCCCGATCGGCCTGTTCTTCGGTCGCTGCGCCAACTTCATCAACGGCGAGCTGTGGGGCCGCACCACCGACGTTCCGTGGGGCGTGGTGTTCTGCAACAAGACCATCGAGGCGGCCCATGGCGGCTGCCCTGCGGGCCTGCTGCCGCGCCATCCGAGCCAGATCTACGAGGCGGCGCTGGAAGGCGTGCTGCTGTTCGCGATCCTCCAGGTGCTGGTCTGGCGCTTCAAGTGGCTGCAGCGCCGCGGCGCGCTCGTGGCGACCTTCCTGATCTGCTACGGCCTGTTCCGCTTCTCGCTGGAAGGCGTGCGCAACCCCGACGAGGGCATGCCGAACTTCCCGCTGGGCCTGACCATGGGGATGATGCTGTCGCTGCCGATGCTGCTGGTCGGCGGCTGGCTGCTGTGGCGCGCCCTGAAGACCCCCGTCCCGGCGCCGGAGCCGGTCCAGCCTTGAGCCTGCGAGAACCCGCGCTGCTGGGCCGCCTGAAGGCCCAGATCGCCCAGGACGGCCCGATCAGCGTTCCGGAATATTTCACCCGCTGCCTGCACGACCCGCGCGACGGCTACTACGCCAATCGCCCTGCCCTGGGCGCCGGGGGCGACTTCATCACCGCGCCGGGCGTCAGCCAGATGTTCGGCGAACTCGTCGGCCTTTGGCTGATGGAGACCTGGGATCGCCTGGGCCGCCCCGCGACCTTCCGCCTGGTCGAGATGGGCCCCGGCGACGGGACCCTGATGAGCGACATCCTGCGCGCGGCCCGCCTGCTGCCCGCCTTCCTCGACGCCACCGACCTGTGGCTGGTCGAGGTCTCGCCGGTGCTGCGCGCGGCCCAGCGTGACAAGCTTTCCGGCGCGTCCGTGCGCTGGGCCGACCGCCTGGAAGAGGTTCCGGCCGGCGCGCCGCTGCTGCTGGTCGCCAACGAACTGCTCGACTGCCTGCCCGCCCGCCAGTTCGTGAAGACCGCCGATGGCTGGGCCGAGCGCGTCGTGGGCCTGGGCGAAGACGGCGAACTGGCGTTCGGGCTGCGATCGCTTTCTCCTTCCCCGCGTCGCGGGGGAGGGGGACCGGCGCAGCCGGTGGAGGGGGCGACCGCCTCCCTGCCGCCTGACGCCCCCTCCAACACTTCGTGGTCCCCGTCCCCCGCCTTGGCGGGGGAGGAACTGGCGCTCGGATCCATCCTCGAATCCTCGCCGGCCCAGGCCGCGCTGGGCTCGGAGCTAGGCCACCGGGTCGCCCGCGACGGCGGCGCGGCGCTGCTGATCGACTACGGCCGCGCCGCCCCCGAGGCCGGCGACACCCTGCAGGCCCTGCGCGCCCACAGGAAGGAAGGCCCGCTGGACAGTCCCGGCCAGGCCGACCTGACCGTCTGGGCCGACTTCCCCTCGGTGCTGGACGCGGCGCGGCAGGCCGGCGCGAGCGCCCCGCCGGTGATCACCCAGGGCGAGTTCCTGCGCGCCCTCGGCATCGAGGCTCGCGCCCAGGCGCTGGCCGCCGCGCGCCCCGATCGCGCCGACACCCTCGCAAGACAGCTTGATCGCCTGACCGGAGCGGCGCAGATGGGCGATCTCTTCAAGGTCGCGTGCCTGAGCGCGCCGGGGCTCAATCCCCCGCTCTTCGAGGACGAGGCATGACCAAAGCATCGCTCCCCACCGTCCAGTCGCCCTTGCTGGCGTCCGTGCCGGGCCTGCGCCACGCCTTCTTCACCCGCAACGGCGGCGTCTCGCAGGGGCTGTACGACAGCCTCAACGTCGGCCGCGGCAGCCAGGACGAGCCGGCCGACGTGATCGAGAACCGCGCCCGGGCCGCCGGCTGGTTCGGCGTCGAGCGCGAAGACCTCAACACCTGCTTCCAGATCCACTCGACCATCGCCATCGTCGCCGACGGCTCGTGGGGCGATGCGCGGCCGCAGGGCGACGCCGTGGTCAGCAAGACGCCGGGCGTGGTCTGCGGCGCCCTGCACGCCGACTGCGCCCCGGTGCTGATCGTCGATCCCGAGGCCCGGGTCGTGGCCGCCGCCCACGCCGGCTGGCGCGGGGCGCTGGACGGCGTGGTGCAGGCCGCCGTCGACTCCATGGTCGAACTGGGCGCCCGCCCCGAACGCATGGTCGCCGCCGTCGGCCCCTGCATCGGCCCGCAGTCCTACGAGGTGGGCCTGGAGTTCTTCGCGAAGTTCGAGGCCGACTGCCCCGGCTCCAAGCGGTTCTTCAAGCCCGGCAAGAGCCAGGACAAGCGCTACTTCGACCTGCCGGCCTTCGTGCTCGACCGCATCGAGACCGCCGGCGTCGAACAACGCGAATGGGTCGGCCGCGACACCTGCGCCGAGGGCGACCACTTCTTCTCCAACCGCCGCGCGGTGCTCAGCGGCCAGAAGGACTACGGCCGGCTGCTGTCGGCGATCATGCTGGAGGGGTAGCGGAGAACCCCCTCAGTCGGCTTCGCCGACAGCTCCCCCAGAGGGGGAGCGTCGGAGGCCGCAGATCCTCCCCCTCTGGGGGAGGCGGCCCGAAGGGCCGGAGGGGGTCCCCTGCGGCCTGAACGACACGAAACGTTCACGAAGCGCAACCTGGAGCCTTAAGAGGATTGCCCCCGGGCGGATCGCTGCTAGAAGGCCCGGCAACGGCGTCCCCCCACCGAGAATCCAACATGAAGCTGCTGTCCGGCAACTCCAACCGTCCGCTGGCCCAGGCCATCGCGGAGTACCTCGACATGCCGCTGACCCGCGCCCAGGTGCGCCGGTTCGCCGACCTCGAGGTGTTCGTCACCATCGACGAGAACGTCCGCGGCGAGGACGTCTTCGTCATCCAGTCGACGAGCTACCCGGCCAACGACAACCTGATGGAACTGCTGATCTGCATCGACGCCCTGAAGCGGGCTTCGGGCAAGCGGATCACCGCGGTGCTGCCCTACTTCGGCTACGCCCGCCAGGACCGCAAGACCGGCGGCCGCACCCCGATCTCGGCCAAGCTGGTGGCCAACCTGATCACCCGATCGGGCGCCGACCGCGTGCTGACGATGGACCTGCACGCCGGCCAGATCCAGGGCTTCTTCGACATCCCGACCGACAACCTGCTGCCCTCGCGCCTGCTGGCCGACGACATCATCAAGAACTACCCGCTGGGCGAAGACCTGATGGTCGTCTCGCCGGACGTCGGCGGCGTGGTGCGCGCCCGCGCTTTGGCCAAGCGCCTGGACGACGCCGACCTCGCCATCGTCGACAAGCGTCGCTCGGGCCCGGGTCAGTCGGAAGTGATGAACATCATCGGCGACGTCGAAGGCCGCCGCTGCATCCTGTTCGACGACATCGCCGACTCGGCCGGCACCCTGTGCAACGCCGCCCAGGCCCTGATCAACCACGGCGCCGTCTCGGTCAGCGCCTACGTCACCCACGGCGTGCTGTCGGGCGCGGCGGTCGACCGCGTGACCAACTCGGTCCTGACCGAGCTGGTGGTCACCGACTCCATCGAAGCCTCCGACCACGCCAAGACCTGCCCGAAGATCCGCTACGTCTCGTGCGCCCCGCTGATCGGCGAAGCCATCCGCCGCATCGCCAACGAAGAGTCGGTGTCGAAGCTGTTCGACTAAGAGACTTCCTGTCCCGACCAGTCACCGCTTTCGCGGGGATTGGTCGGGGGCTGGCCGTTAACCCCCACGACCGCGCCGCCACATCGGCGCCACATTTTCCGTCGGCGAAATATCCAACGGAATCCGCGCTCTCGCGGAAATCGCGACATAGTCCCGCTTGTCAAAGTCTGGTTAACGGACTGACTGTCACAATGTCGCCCGTCGGCGATGTTAAGCCGGTTCCAGTCACACGGGGATGTCGTCAGCATGCTTTTCAACCTGCGTCCGCGCGCCGCGATCACGGCCGTCGCGCTCGCCGCGGCCTCGGTCCTGGCCAGCTGCTCCACCCCGCCCGCGCCGCCGCCCCCGCCCGTCGTCCAGGCCCCGCCGGCCCCGCCGCCCATCACCCTGTCGAGCAAGGTGGTCGAGCGCGCAAGCGCCTTCCGCGGCTACATGCAGCGCGCCGGCGCCATCGACGCCAACTTCCAGAACGGCGAGCAGATCCAGGCCTCGCTGAAGGTCGGCGTCGGCTATGAGCAGAAGCATTTCCTCAGCGGCGTCATGTCGTACGGCGCGGTCCTGGCCCTGCAGGATCCGACCTTCGTCAGCGCCGTGCGCGCCTTCGCGGCCGATCCCGCCCAGCGCCAGCAGGTCATCCACCAGCTGATCGCCGACCCGGCCTACGCCGTCGGCTTCAAGGGCTCCGACACCGCCGCCGCCCGCATCATCGACACCCTCGGCGCCGACGGCCTCAAGGTCTACCAGGCCGGCAAGAAGGTGAAGCAGTCGGCCTACGACGTGCAGCGCGTGGCCTGGTCCAAGGGCTTCGTCACCGATCGCGACGCCCGCCTGGCTTATGCCAAGAGCGCCTCGACCGTCCCGGCCCTGGCCGACACCGCCGACGTGGCCCAGCTGCAGCAGGCGACCCTGGTGACGGTCAACGCCCCGCCGGCCCCGGCGCCCGCCGCCGCCAACATCGACGCCGCCCTCGACGCCACCGCCGCGCCGGCCGGCCCGCGCTCGGCGCCGCCGCCCTACCGCCCGGCCGTCATCCGCAGCCTGGCCGTGGCCGCCCTCGCCGCCCTCGGCGCGGCCGGCGACGAGAACCTGGCCACCATCGACGCGATCATGGCCGAGCCCAGCAGCGCCTCGTGCCTGAACATGGCCAAGCTGAACCTCTACCAGTGCCTGGCTGTCTCCAAGCCGCACTACGAGGACATCTTCTGCCTGGGCCAGCACGCCATGATCGACACCGGCGCCTGCGTCATCAAGGCCTCGGGCGCGCCGATGCCGGTCGAGCCCCTGCCGCCCCCGCCGCCGGAAAAGCCGGCCGCCAAGAAGAAGACGACCGCCAAGCCGGCGGCCGTGAAGAAGAAGAAAGCCTGACCCAGCCTCCCCGGCTGACAGCGAGAGGGCCGCCGGATTGCACCGGCGGCCCTCTTCGTGTATTGGGCGCCCTCCTGAAAACGTCGACCGAGCGGGGCAATCCGGCCTTGTGCGGCGATTTCGCATTCCGAGGGCATGGGCCCTCAAGAGAGAACAGACATGGCCGAGATCATCCTGAAAGTCGAAATCCGCGAGCGCGCCGGCACCGGCGGCGCCCGTGAAACCCGCCGCGCCGGCTTCGTCCCGGGCGTCCTGTACGGCGGCGACAAGGACCCCGTGAACGTCGCGGTGAAGTCCAACGAATTCCGCAAGGCCCTCTACACCGGCAAGCTGCTCGGCCACCTGGTCACGCTGCAGCACGGTGAAGAAAAGCAATCGGTCATCGCCAAGGCCGTGCAATTCCACCCGGTCACCGACGAGCCGGTCCACTTCGACCTGTTCCGCGTCGGCGAGCACCAGCTGATCAAGATCGAAGTGCCGGTGCACTTCAAGAACCACGAAACCTCGCCGGGCCTGAAGAAGGGCGGTTCGCTGGAAGTGATCCGTCACACCGTCGAGCTGGCCTGCCCGGCCGACCAGATCCCCGAAGAGCTGGTCATCGACCTGGCCAAGCACGACCTGGGCGACACCATCCGCATCTCGGAAGTGAAGCTGCCGGAAGGCGTGAAGCCGGCCGTGGACCGCGACTTCGTGATCGCGACCCTGAAGGCCTCGGCCTCGGCCCAGTCGGACGCCGGCGACACCACCGTCGAAGGCTGATCCCGGCTCGGTTTAGCGACCGAACTGACTTAAGAGACGGGCGGGCCTTCGGGTCCGCCCGTTTTCGTTTGGGGTCGTGCGTCCTTCGAGGCCCGCTGCGCGGGCGCCTCAGGATGAGGGCCTCATTGCATTGATTTCCTCATCCTGAGGTGCGACCCGGCAGGGGAGCCTCGAAGGACGCAGGGCCGATAGACACGGAACTGACCGCGCCATGCTGATCCTCGCCGGCCTCGGCAATCCCGAGCCCAAGTACGAGAAGAACCGCCACAACGTCGGCTTCATGGCGGTGGACGCCATCGCACGGAAGTGGGGCACGGCGCCCTGGCGCGCGCGCTTCCAGGGGCTGGCCTGCGAGGGCCTGGTCGACACCCCGAACGGCCCGGTCAAGCTGCTGCTGCTCAAGCCCAAGACCTATTACAACGAGACCGGCCGCGCCGTGGGCGAGGCCATGAAGTTCTTCAAGCTGAAGCCGACCGACGTCATCGTCTTCCACGACGAGATCGACATGGCTCCGGGGCGCTTTCGGATGAAGGCCGGCGGCGGGGCCGCGGGCAACAACGGCATCCGCTCGGTGACCAGCCAGATCGGCGACACCTTCCGCCGCGCCCGCATCGGCGTGGGCCATCCCGGCGACAAGGCCATGGTCATGCACTACGTGCTGGGCGACTTCCACAAGGTCGAGCACCAGTGGCTGGACCCGCTGCTGGACGCGATCACCGACGCCCTGCCCTTCGCCGCCGCCGGCGACGACGAGCGCTACCAGGCCGAAGTGCTGCGCCTGGCCCCCTCGCCCAAGGCCGATCCGAAAAAGCCGCGCGCGGAGTAGATTCCGCTCAACCGAATCCGGCTACCGGCAAACCCGCTTTCGATGCGAAGGAGCCGACATGGCCAAAGAGCTGCAGATCCCGCCGCCCGCCACTCTCGACCCGAACGGAGTCGAGATGGCCCGTCTGTGGATCGCCGATCGCGGCTTTCACTGCACGCTGAACGTCGGGATGTACGAGAACGTCCCCGGCCTGAACGAGACCAACGCCTGGGCGGTGATCATCGGTGACCTGACCCAGCACGTCGCCAATGGCCTGTCCCAGCACTACGGCCGGCCCCGGGAAGAGGTGCGCGAGGAGCTTTCGGCCCTGTTGGCCGAACAGCTGGCCAAGGCAACCCCGCCCTCGCGTGGCGGCATGGTCGAGTAGCGGCCTCCCGAGGGAGGCCGCCCCCTGCCCGAGCCTAGAACCGGTACTGCAGGCCCAGGTTAAACTGCCGGCCGGTGTGGGTGTAGACGAAGGTGCTGTCGCGGTCGGAGTCGATGTACTGCCGGTTGAAGCGATCGAAGATGTTCAGCCCCTCCAGCGACAGCTTCATGCGGTCGTTGATCTGGTAGGAGGCGGCCATGTCGAAGGTCAGGTTGGCGTCGTAGCCCTCGACGTCCTGCAGCGGGTTGTTGGCCGGCAGGGCGACGATCGACTTGTCGCGGTACGAGGCCGAGACGCGGGCGCTGAACTTGGCGTCTTCGTAGTAGAGCGTGGCGTTGTAGGCGTTCTTCGACAGGCCCACGAGGTCGTTGGTGGTCACCCCGCCGGCGGCCAGGAAGTAGTCGATCTGCGAGTCGACATAGGTGTAGTTCACCAGCGCGCCGGTATGGCGCAGGAAGCCCGGCAGGAAGGTGAAGGTCTGCTGGTAGTTGACCTCGATGCCTTTCAGCGGCCCGCCGGGGGTGTTGACCGGACGGGTGATGGTGAAGTCGGTGCCGTCGGGATCGAGCATCGAATTGCCCAGCAGGCTGAGCGGCAGGCCGGTCTGGCGGAACTTGGTCTGCGACGACTGGTTCTGCACATAGGTGGCGATGTCCTTGTAGAACACGCCCACGCCCAGCACCGAGCCCTGCGCGAAATACCATTCTGCGCCCAGGTCCACGGTCGTGGCGCGGATCGGGTCCAGGTCGGGGTTGCCCGACGTGATCGACGGCGTGCCGGTCAGGTTCAGGCTGCCGCCCGGCGACAGGAAGGTCAGGTCAGGACGCGCCACCACCTTGGCCGCCGAGAAGCGCACCACCAGGTCGTCGCGCAGGTCGACGGCGAAGTTCAGCGACGGCAGCACGTCGTGATAGCTGTTCTCGGCCGTCACCTGCTGGGGCGTCAGGCCAACCTGATAGCCGCGCGACTGCAGGTCGGTCTGGGCGATGCGGAAGCCGACGTCGCCGCGCACCGGCAGGCCGCCGATCACGGTGCGAAGGTCGGCCTGCAGATAGGCCGAGGTCACCTTCTCCTCGACGCGGCGGATGCCGCCGACATTGGGCGACAGCGCGTACATGCCGCTGTCGCTGTAGAGGTTCTGACTGTCGACGAACTTGTCGTAGTCGATGGTCGCCCAGCTGGTCGGGAACACGCCGTCCTTGATGCCGCTGCCGCCGAAGCCGCTGATGACCTTGGTCACGGCCTTCAGCTGGTCGCTGGTCAGGGTGGGCACGAGGAAGTTGTTCAGGCGCTGACGGGCCGAGGTGTCGAACGAGAACTCGTGGAAGTGGCCGCCGAACTTGATGGTCAGGTCGTCGTCCACCGCCCAGGCCAGGTTCAGCTCGGCCGTCTTGTAGATGTTGGTGGTGAAGATCTGCGACAGCCGCACCTCGGCGTTGGGCGCGCCGAAGCTGTAGAGGCTGGCGTCGGTGACGTCGAAACCGTGGGTGATCTTGGGCTGGTCGCGGTCGTCGCGGAAGTCGATCGTCATGCTCGTATTGGGACGCTGGAACATGATCGTCGTGGTCTTGGGCTGGTCGTAGTCCGACTTCGAATAGCCGACGAGGCCCGAGATGGTGATGTTGTCGGTTAGCTCGTGCTTGCCGTTGAAGGTGTACTGCTGGAAGACGTTCTGGAACTCGTCGTGCTGGGTGTCGGAACGCACGTCGACGCCGTCGAAGCGGGCATAGGCGACGTCGTAGACCGGCTTGCCGAAGTTGTCGCCGGCGGTGTGGCTGGTTCCGGCCTCGCGCAGGATCAGTTCGCGGATCGCCGTCTGCGGCTTGCCGTTCTGGGTGATCGAGCGGGCGAAGGAGAAACCCTCCAGCCAGTTCTCCTCGCGCACGACGTCATACTTCGAATAAAGCGCGTCGAAGCCGAACGAGGTGCGCTCGCTGGGCTTCCACTGCAGGGCCAGGGTGGCGCCGGTGCGCTCCTGGTCGTGGTGGAAGCGGCCGTAGCGCGGCAGGCGCGGGAAGAACACCGTCGAGCGGTTGCCCAGGTCGTAGAGGGTGTCGCTGGCGGCCGGACGCGGCACGCCGGTGGCGCAGTTCAGCGCGTCCGTACCGTTGGCGGCGTTGAAGGCGGGGTTGGGTACCGGACGGCCGACGGGGGTGCAGAAACCCTGGTCGGAAGTCGCCGGGTTCCAGCCGCCCGAGCCCCACTGGTCCTCGAGGAACTCGCGCTTGCTCCAGGCCACCGAGGCCTGGGCTCCGAACTGGCCCCAGGCGGTGTCCCAGCGGTCGCCGAGCACGGCGCTGAACTTCTTGTCGTTCTTCTCCGACAGGTCGTTGTAGCCCAGCGAGCCGCCGACCACGAAGGTGCGGCCCTTCTGGTCCAGCGGCTTGGCGATATCGAGATCGACCGTGGCGCCCAGCGAGCCCTCGATCACCTCGGCCTGGGCCGACTTGCGCACCGTGATGCCGCTGAACAGCTCCGAGGCGAAGGTGTTGAAGTCGAAGCCGCGGCCCAGGTTGGCGCCGCGGTCACTGGTGGTGGCGCCGCTGGTCGACTGGGCTTCCATGCCGTTGATGCGCACGCGGGTGAAGTTCGGCGGCAGGCCCCGCACAGTGATCGTACGGCCTTCGCCCGCCACGCGGGTGATCGACACGCCCGGCACGCGCTGGATCGACTCGGCGAGGTTGGCGTCGGGGAAGTCGGCGATGTCCTCGGCCTTGATGGCGTCGACCACGCCCGAGGACTGGCGCTTGACGTTCAGCGCGCTCTTCAGGCTTTCGCGGAAGCCGGTGACGATCACCTCCTCCACGGCGTTCTCGGTGGTCTCGCCCGAGGGCGGAGGGGCCGTCTGGGCGCTCGCCGCACCGCCCAGGAGGGCCGCGGACAGCAGGACACCCAACGAGCAGCCCGCCTTCAGGGCGCGAGAGGACGACGACGACATAGGTCCCTCCTGACGGCGGCGCCTCGATGGACCCGCCCTTATGTTTCCAACCCAAGCGCCGGTTTTCCCGGTCTGCTTATGTGTTTCGCGAGATAATCCCACATAGTGGATTGCACTCTCGCAATATAACGACACTAGTCGGACACATGTCGAACACGCAAGAGGCGACGTTGCGCGGACCTGCGCGAGCGGACGGCGAAACCTCGCCTTGCGGAGGCCTCGCCGATTGACGCCCCGGCATGGGGGCCACACATAGCCGGGACGTATCCGGAGACCCTTGTCGATGTTCCCCGTTCTTGGCCTGTCGCTGATCTTCTCGATCGTCATGTGCGTCCACGTCGTGCGCACGGGCCAGGCGATGTACTGGCTGTTCATCATCCTGATGTTCCCGTGGATCGGCGCGCTGATCTATCTGCTGGCCGTGATCGCGCCGGAGTTCATGGGCGGGGCAAAGGCCCAGCAGATGAAGACCGCCGCCCGCCAGGCGCTCGACCCGCACCGTGAATATCGCGAAGCCAGCCGCGAGGCCGAGGACGCCCCGACCGTCGCCAACCTCTCGCGCCTGGCCGTCGCCGCCAGCGGCCTTGGCAAGCACGAGGAGGCCGAGCGGATCTACGCCCAGGCCCTGCAGAGCCACTATGCCGACGATCCGACCCTGATGCTGGCCCGCGCCAACAGCCTGATCGAGCTTGGCCGCGCCGCCGAGGCCCTGCCGCTGCTCGAGGCCCTGGGCCAGCAGGGCGAAAAGAGCCGCACGCCGCAGACCGCCCTGGCCCTGGGCCGCGCCCAGGCCGCGCTGGGCCGCACCGAGGAGGCTGACGTCTCCCTGCGCTGGGCCGCCGCCCACATGCCCGGCTTCGAGGGCATGGCCCGCTATGCGGTGTTCCTGGGCGAGAGCGGCCGCAAGGCCGAGGCCCGCGAGGCCCTGGCCGAACTCGACAAGCGGCTCTCCAAGACCCACCCCCGCTTCCGCCGCGAAGCGCGTCCGTGGCGCGACATGGCGGCCGCCGCGGCGGGCTGACCTTTAGGAACCTCCCCCACAGGGGGAGGTGATCGCGCAGCGATCGGTGGGGGGAGGAGACAATGACTTTCCATCGCCTCGGAAGCTGAGAACGTCCCCCCACCGGCCTTCGGCCGCCTCCCCCAAAGGGGGACCATTGCGAAATCGGCTGGCTGTGATTCCTTGCTGTTTGAAGCAGGAGACTTGCCGATGTCGGTGAAGGCGACGGGTCAGCTTGGGTTTGGCGAG
>NZ_JAAKGT010000010.1 GCF_011043625.1 Caulobacter sp. 602-2 | reverse complement strand
GATGTCCTCTTTCCACGGATGGGGCGGGCCGGAGGATCCGAACCTGCCGCCCGCTAATCGGCCAATCGGGGGCGCGAGACAAGTCGTCGGCTGCATGCGGCTTGGGCGCCGCCGCGAAAATGCCGAAGCGTCTCGTGCGCGACGCGGACTCTGGTCTAAAAGTCACGTTTGGGTTGTATGTCGCCTGCAGCCAGGAGTGGAAGCTTGCTGTTCGCCGTCGCCGTCATCGCCGCCCTGGTCGGTCTGTTGCTTTGGCCAAGCCTCGAGCGACCCCTGCGTCGAGAATTTCGTCGCCTGACGCGCCGACGTCGGTGAATCCGCAAACTGATCATATGATCGTTTGAGTATAACCCACGGTTGAATCAAACCGTTTCACTGTCGAGCTTCCTAACTGCGAAGCTTGTCAGGTTCTGGAATTGAGAGACCATCCTCGCGGGAAATATTCGCCAGGAAGGATAGATCGTGCGCTGGGGCCCCGGTTTGGGCCTGCGTCATGCTGATGTCGCAAGAATTGACATGATCACAAGCAGACCGTCGCGGAACTGTGTCGCTTATGTGCAATGTCGCAAGTTTGGGACGTTGGATTAACTATTATAATGTTTTAGGGCTGGAATAGCCTGGGGTTGAGGCCTATAGGGAACGCGAATTCTTAACAGGGGGTAAGCCATGTCATCGCGTTTCGTGGGCGCAGTCGTCGCGGGCCTGGCCCTTGCCGTCGCGCCGTTCGTCTCGACCGCCGCCGCCGTCCAGGGCGGCGCGACGCCGGCCTCGACCGCGCCACCGAGCGCGGCCTCGCTGCAGGCCACGATCGCCGCCGCCGCCCGCGCCGCGGCCGCCGATCCGAGCTTCGCGGCCAAGACGCCCGAACAGAAGCTGGCCGCCATCCAGGCCGCCGTCGCCGCGGCCCTGGCCGCCAGCGGCGCCGCGCCCGAAGCGATCGCCGCCGCGCTGATCCAGGCCGTGGCCTCCAACGTCATCAGCGCCGGCGTGGCCGTCTCGGTCGCCGCCTCGGTCGCTCCGGGCATGGCCTCGACCGTCGCCAACGCGCCGGCCGTCGTCGCCCAGCTGAACGCCACCGGCCAGACCGCCACGGTCACCTCCTCGACCAGCGGCGGTTCGGTCAG
Organism: Caulobacter sp. 602-2; assembly: GCF_011043625.1. Taxonomy (GTDB): domain Bacteria; phylum Pseudomonadota; class Alphaproteobacteria; order Caulobacterales; family Caulobacteraceae; genus Caulobacter. The sequence continues at coordinate 198,890 of NZ_JAAKGT010000010.1, read as the reverse complement.
CGTGCTGGTCAGCCTTCAGGGCGCGGCGGGCGGTGGCGGCGACGGCGGCGCGGCGGCTCCGCCGGCGGCCTATGATCCGTGCGCCGGCGTGACCGCCGACTACTGCGGCACCTAAGACCTTTATCTGAGATCAACGCCGGCCTCGTCCGGCGACGGACACCTTTTTTGTTTGTGTCGGGTTTCCGAAAGACGGCGGAAGTCGTCGAAGTGGGGATAGACCATGAAGATACTTGCCTCGGCCGCCATCGCGGCTGTTCTCGTCGCGGCTGCGCCGCAGGTGGCCTCGGCCCAGAGCGAAGCGTCCAGCTTCAAGCGCGACAAGCACACCAGCGTGCGCCAGCGCCCGCGCCCCGACTATGAAGCGGCCGGCGTGCGCCTGGGCGGCTTCATGGCCTACCCCCGCCTGACCGTGGACGTCGAACGCGACGACAACATCTACGCCGTGGCCACGGGCGAGACCGACGACACCATCTGGCGCGTGAAGCCCCAGCTGGCCGTGCGTTCGGACTGGTCGCGCCACTCGCTGGGCTTCTTCGCCTCGTCGACGATCAACCGCTATTCGGACTTCGACACCGAAAACACCGAGGAATACACCTTCGGCGTCAATGGTCGCGTCGACATCGTCCGCGGCGCCAACGTGTCGGCCGGCCTGCAGACCCAGAAGCTGACCGAGCCGCGCTCGGCCCCGACCTCGCCGCTGTCGGCCGCCAAGCCGATCCAGTACGACCTGACCACGGCCTCGCTGACCGGCGTCAAGGAATTCAACCGCCTGCGCCTGACCGGCAAGTTCGAGAGCAAGCTGTTCGATTACGAGGACGGCGTGAACGGGGCCGGCGGCGTGGTCGAGCAGGACACCCGCGACCGCGACGAGTTCTTCTACGGCGTGAAGGCCGACTACGCGATCAGCCCGGACACGGCGCTGTACGTCTCGCTGACCGGCAACACCAAGAACTACGACATCCTGAACCCGGCGGTGCCGGCTTCGGGCGCGACGCCCGCCCAGCCGGCCTACAGCCGCGACTCCGACGGCTTCGTGCTGCTGTTCGGCGCCGACTTCGAGCTGGCCCAGGCCCTGCGCGGCCAGGTGGACGCCGGCTACATGCGGCAGAGCTACGACGACTACAAGAACATCGGCAGCCTGACCTCGAAGAACCTCGACGGCTTCAGCACCAAGACCCAGGTCGAGTGGTTCCCCACCGAACTGACGACGGTGACCTTCAACGCCGCGCGCAGCATCGAGGAATCGGTGGCTTCCGGTTCGGGCGGCTTCATCTCGAGCGGCGGCTCGGTCGCCGTCGACCACGAGCTGCTGCGCAACGTGCTGCTGTCGGGCCAGGCCAACTACGGCAAGGACGACTATGACGGCATCGACCGCGAAGATAAGCGCTCCGGCGCCAAGGCTTCGGTGGCCTATCTGATGAACCGTCGCGTCGGGGTCTTCCTGACCTATACCTACCTGAAGCAGAAGTCGGACGGCGCCCAGGCCTCCAAAAGCTTCACCGACAACAAGCTGGCCGCTTCGGTCGCCCTGCAGTTCTAGTCCAAAAAAGGTCGCGACCCTCCTCTAGCGGAGGGTCATCGACCACTGAGAGTGCGCATGATGGACGGCTCGACCTTCGAGAACCCGATCGCTCCGGCGTCCGACGCCGGAGCGCCCGCGTTTGACCTCAACGTCATCATCGCGATCTTCCGGCGACGGTTGCGGCTGTTCGCGGCCGTGGCCCTGGCGGTCTTCGTGGCCGTGGTGCTGTTCACCCTGCAGCAGACGCCGCTCTACTCGACCCAGGCCCAGGTCATGATCGACGTGCGCCAGGAGCAGGTGACCGACATGAACGCCGTGCTGTCGGGCCTGCCCGCCGACAGCGCCGTGGTCGACACCGAGGTCGAGGTGCTGCGCTCGCGTTCGCTGGCCGGCCGCGTGGTCGACCAGCTCAAGCTCGACCAGGACCCGTACTACAATCCCAACCTGGCCGGCGCGAAGGGCGTCAAGGCCTGGCTGCCGTTCCTGAAAAGCACGGTCGCGCCGACCGCCGCCAACGATCCGGCCGCGGCCCAGCGCCTGCGCGAGCGCATCGTCGATCGCGTGCTGAGCGGCCTGACGGTCCGCCGCGCCGGCGTCACCTACCTGATCACCGTCCAGTACACCCATCCCGATCCGGCCGAGGCCGCGCGCCTGGCCAACACCTTCGCCGACCTCTACCTGACCGAACAGCTGGAAGCGAAGTTCGAGGCCACCAAGCAGGCCAACGCCTGGCTCGACACCCGCGTGGCCGACCTGCGCGGCCAGCTGCAGCAGGCCGAGGCCGAGGTCCAGCAGTACAAGATCGCCAACAACCTGCTCAGCGCCCAGGGCGCGACCCTGACCGAGCAGGAGATCTCGGGCCTGAACCAGCAGCTGGCCACCGCCCGCGCGGAGCAGGCCGAGACCGACGCCCGTCTCAGCATCGCCCGCAACCAGCTGGCCCGCGGCAGCAACGGCGACGACCTGGGCGAGTCCCTGAACTCGCCGGTCGTGCAGCAGCTGCGCAAGCAGCGCGCCGAGAAGAGCGCCCAGGTCAACGCCATGGCCGAGCGCTACGACGAGCGCTGGCCCGACCTGATCAAGGCCCGTCGCGAGCTGTCGGACATCGACACGCAGATCCAGGCCGAGATCAAGCGCATCATCTCCAACCTCGAGGCCCAGGCCCAGATCTCGCGCCAGCGCACCGGTTCGGTCGCCGGCAGCGTCGGCGCCGCCCGCGGCACCCTGGCCGGCAACAACCGCGCCGGCATCCGCCTGGCCGAGCTGGAGCGCAAGGCCGAGTCCGTCCGCACCCTGTATGAATCCCTGCTGGCCCGCTTCAAGCAGACCACCACCCAGCAGGGCATCGAGCAGCCCGACGCGCGGGTGATCTCGCGGGCGACGATCCCGACCAAGCCCAGCGCGCCCAAGCCTTCGCTGAACCTGCTGATCGGCCTGGTGGCCGCTCTCGGCGCCGGCGGCGCCGCGGTGGTCCTGGCCGAGGTCATGATGGCCGGCCTGTTCACCGAGGACGAGGTCGAGCGCCGCCTGGGCGTGCCCTATCTGGGCTCGGTGCCGCTGCTCAGCTCGACCCTCGACGACGCCCGCGCGGCCCGTGGCCTGGCGCCGCCCGACTACCTGCTGAACAAGCCGCTCTCCAGCTTCGCCGAAAGCCTGCGCAAGCTGCGCGCGGCGATCCTGTTCTCCAAGGTCGGCGAGTCCGTGAAGGTCATCGCGGTGACCTCGTCGCTGCCGGGCGAGGGCAAGACCACCACCACCTTCTCGCTGGGCCGCACCCTGGCCGCCTCGGGCGCCAATGTCGTGGTCGTCGACTGCGACCTGCGCCAGGGCGCCATCAACCGCTTCCTGCCCACCGCGCCGACCGTCGGCCTCGTCGAGGTGCTGAACGGCGCGGCGACGCTGGACGAGGCGCTTTACGCCGACGAGAGCGGGGCCAAGGTCCTGCCGCTGACCAAGTCGGCCTACACGCCGCGCGACGTCTTCGGCTCGGCCGCCTTCCAGCGCCTGCTGGCCGAACTGCGCCAGCGCTTCGACGTGGTGCTGCTCGACACCGCCCCGCTGCTGGCCATCGCCGACACCCGCATCCTGGCGCCGCACGCCGACGCCGTGGTCATGCTGGCCCGCTGGAAGCGCACGCCGGTCAAGGCCATCACCACGGCCCTGTCGCTGCTGCAAGGGCGCGGCATCTTCCTGGCGGGCGTGGCCCTGACCCAGGTCGACCTGAAGGCCCAGTCCCGCTACGGCTACGGCGACGCCGGCTACTACTACAAGAGCTACCGCAAGTACTATGCGGACTGACGGGGTTCGGACCCGGCGGCTAGCGGGGTCCGAAACCGCCGCCTGCATCGGCCTGACGGCGCTGGTCTCCAGCGCCGTTCTGGCGTTCGGGGCCAGCGACACGGCCGTGGCGGCCGTCTTCGCCGGGCTCTACGCCCTGTTCCTCGTCATCCTGCTGGCCGCCTGCGGCTGGGCCCGTCGCGACCTGGCGCGGCTGGGCGGCTGGACGGTTCCGGCCGTGCTGGCCGGCCTGCTGCTGGCGGCCGTGCTGGCCCCGCTGACGCCCTGGACGCCCGACGGGCGTCATCCGGTCTGGACCTACCTGCCCGACAGCCTCGGCGGCGCGACGCCCGACCGCTCGGCGGTGCTGCTCAACGGGCTCAACCTGCTGGGACTGTTCTGCCTCTATGTCGCCGCCCGCGTGGTGGGCGCCTCGCAGACGCGCGGCCGCCGCCTGCTGGCGTTCATGCTCTGGGCGCTGGGGATCTACGCCGCCGGGGCCCTGGTGCAGCACGTCGGCGTGCGCGCCGAGGGGCGGATGAGCGCCACCCTGCTGGGCCCCAACAGCGCCGCCACGGTGTTCGCCGCCGGGGTGGTGATGGCCGCCGCCGGCCTGGCGCAGCGCCTGCGCCGGGGCGGGGCGGGGATGCTGCGCAAGGGCGACCCGCGCGCTGTGGCCCTGGCCGGTCTCGTGGCCCTGCTGGTCGTCTGCCTGCTGATGACCGCCTCGCGCGGGGGGCTGATCGCCGGGGCCGCCGGGGCGGGCCTGTTCACGCTGTGGCAGGTGTTCTCCGGCCGCCGGATGTCGCGCGGCGGCGCCGTCGTCCTGGGCTGCGCCGCGCTGCTGCTGGTCGCGGCCCTGGGCCTGAACGGCGCGGGCCTGGTGTCCGAGCGCTTCGACCTGGCCCAGCACGACCTCGACATCCGTCGGCAGATCATCGCGCCCCACTGGCGGGCGTTCCTGTCGTCGCCGTGGTTCGGCTACGGCCTGGGCTCGTTCACCACCGTCAACCAGATGCTGATGACCGAGGCCGGCCTGCGCGAGCTGCACAATGTGCGCGCCGTGCACAATCTCTACGTCCAGTGGCTGGAGGAGGCCGGGATCGTCGGCGCGGGGCTGATGGCGGCCCTGTTCGTCGAGCGCCTGGTCCCGATCGCGCGCGCCGCCTTCGGTCCGGGCGGAGCCGGCGTCTGGGCGCGCGGCGCGGTTTGCGCGGCGGCCGTGTTCCTGATCCACGGCCTCAGCGACTTCGCCCTGCAGGTGCCGGCCATCCAGGCGCTGGCGGTGCTGGGCCTGGGCGTGGTCGGCGGGCTGGTCGCGCCCCGGCGCGAGGCGCGCGGCGCCAAGCCTGATCCGGCCCCCGCACGCCTGGCCCTGGCCGGCGGCGGCGCCTGCGCTCTGGCGGCGGTGCTGCTGGCCGGCCCCATGCTGGCCGCCAAGCTGGGCGGCGACCTTTCGGCCTGGCCGACCGCCCCCGCCGACGCCCTGGCCAGCAGCATCGAGCGCGGCCTGGCCGTGCGCAATCCGGGAGCGGAGGATCTGGCGCGGCTGGATCGCCTGAGCCGGCGAGAGCTGGCCCTGCGGCCGGGCTCGGGCTCGGCCTGGCTGCGACGGGCGGCGATCGACGCGGCGGCGGGGCTGGACGGGCCGGCGGCTCAGGCGCTGGAGCGCTCCTACGCCGTGGCTCCGCTGCAATCGAGCCTGTTCCGGGCGCGCACCATGTTCGCCTACGAGCGCTGGGATCGGCTGACGCCCGACGCGCGGACGCAGACCATCTATCACCTCAGCGCCGAATACAGGCGCCGACGCTACAGCAAGTCTTTCGTGGAAATGGCCAATGCGCTGCACAACCCGGCCGGGCGGGTGGGCATGGCCCTGCAACTGACGGCGCTGCGCCTGGAGCTGCCCTGAAGCGGTCGCCCCCGCGGGGGCGAAAACCTAGAAGACGGCGCGCACCAGTTCCAGCGCGGCCAGCCACAGGCCGATCGAGACCACGGCCGCCAGGCCCAGGCCCACGGCGCGCGGCAGACGGCGCGTAGTGGTCGGAACAGCTTCGGCGATGCTGTTCATCGAAATGTCGGCGTGCGGCATGAAACTCAAGGCCCCTTCAGCGCAGGTTCGTCAACTGCGCGAATTTAAGCTTAGCTTCTCAGCCCTAAGCCCCAATGAAGGAACAAGGTTTACGCAAAATGACTGTATTTTATGGTTAAGTATCAGTTTCCGCGCGACGTCGTCGGAGAGTTGCATTAGGTAGTTAGAGACGAAGTGGGGTGGCTTCGTTCCTTTTTGTGTGTCGTGGGATAGGGGGTTACGCTGTGAGCGGAAGCTCGAACACCGAAACCATGAACGCCGTCGCGGGCGAGATTTTTGCTCGTGTCGCCGTGGATCCCGGCAAGCGCTTCATCGATGTCGTCGTCGCTGGCCTTGCCCTGGTCTTCTTCGCGCCCGTGCTTCTGCTCGCGGCGCTCTGGATCAAGCTGGAGTCGCCCGGTCCGGTGCTGTTTCGCCAGACGCGGGGCGGCCTGAACGGACGAACCTTCACCATCTACAAGCTGCGCTCGATGCGGTGCGAGGAGAACGGCGACAAGGTCACCCAGGCCCGTCGCGACGACGACCGCATCACCAAGTCCGGCAAGCTTTTGCGCACCACCAGCATCGACGAGCTGCCCCAGCTGCTCAACGTGCTCAAGGGCGACATGTCGCTGGTCGGGCCGCGTCCGCACGCCATGGCGCACGACGCCTATTACGGCGCGCTGATCTCGACCTACAACATGCGCTTCCAGGCCAAGCCCGGCCTCACGGGCCTGGCCCAGATCCGCGGCCTGCGCGGCGGCACCACCGACGTCGAGGACATGGCGGCCCGCATCAAGGCCGACATCGCCTATATCGACGGCTGGTCGCTGATGAGCGACATCCGCATCCTGCTTCTGACGGTTCCGCACCTGCTGATGGCCGAAAACGCCTACTAGGCGCGCGACGCCGTTGATTATGGAAAAGGCCTCGCTTCTCTTGGAAGCGAGGCCTTTTTCTTTGCCAGGACTGTCTGGGATCAGCCGATCGTCACCCAGGCGGCCGAGCCGGGGGCCTGGCGCTCGACCCAGCGATAGTTGAGCTCGCTCCAGGGCGTGGCCCAGGGGGTCAGGTTGTCGAGCACCCAGTCGCCCTGTTCCATGGCCACCACCAGCACGGCGTGGCTTTCACCGCGGGCGGTCACCGCCACGGCCATCGACAGGGCCGCGGCCGGCACGCCGGCCTCGATCAGACGGCGGCGCTTTTCCAGCGCGTAGTCCTCGCAGTCGCCGTACATCTTGCCGTTGATGACGCGCGGCAGGCTCCAATATTCGATCATGCCGTACAGATCGAAGTCGTCGGCCTTCTGCACTTCGCGATTAACGCGGCGATTGATGTCGTTGAGCAGCTTCATCTGGTCGCGCGACAGGCGCGGCGCCTCGCCCGGGGCCGAGGCCAGGTTGATCGCCGGGCGGGCCGGCGCGACGGGGCTGGGCGACAGGGCGGCGGCCAGGGCCTGGTCCGGCGAGACCACGGCGAAATCGGTTTCCAGGCGCAGCGGAGCCAGGGTCTCGACCGTCAGGGCGGCGCTCTCGTCCTCGTCGGCGGCTTGCGGCTCGGCGGCCTGGACCTGCGAGGCGAACACCAGGCGGCGGCCGCTGGTCCACGCGCTCGAGGTCGACGAGGTGGCCAGGCCCGGCTGGGGCGCCTGGCCGGTCAGGGCGGCGATCTCGTGCGGGGCCGCGCCGCAGCTGTCCAGGTCGCGCTGGCACAGGTCGGTGAACCCGGGCGGGGCGGCGGCGGGCGCGCCCAGCGGCATGAACGCCGGCGCCGGCGCGGCGAGGGCCGGGCCGGCGGCGGCCATCAGCCCCAGGCTGGCGGCGGCGGTTCCGAGAAAGGCGGTGATCTTCATGACTGGCTCGCGAAGTTCGTGAGCCCATCATCGGGATATCCATTGAATTCGAGGTCAAAATGCTTGGTGTTTTAACGTATAATCAATCTGGTTTATTTGGCGTTATTGATAATTGGAGCTGAATATTCACGGTTAAATTCATCTCGAAAATCTCGGTTTATTTATCGTAAATATCAACGGCAGCGGTTGAAGGGGCCTTGCGCCTAAGGCATTTTGGAGATCGGCTTCCTTCCTCCTTCACCGATCGCTCCCTGGTCCATGGTCTTCGGCTTCCTGCGTCCCAAGTCTCGATCCAAGCCCGAGGCGGCCTCCGCCGGCGGCCGAGTGGTTTACGGCGTGGGCGACATCCACGGCCGTCTCGACCTGCTCGACCAGCTGCTCGACACGGTGGCGGCCGACTTCGCCGCCCTCGGCCGGCAGGACCGGCCGGTCATCGTGTTCGTCGGCGACTATGTCGATCGTGGTCCGGACTCGGCGGGCGTCATCGACCGCATCGCCGCCCTCAAGGCCGCCGCCGGCGGATCTTCGGGCTTCGAGGTGCGGGCCTTGATTGGCAATCACGAGCAGACCCTGCTGCAGTTCCTCGACACGCCCGAGGGCGGGCCGATCTGGGCCGAGTTCGGCGGCGGCGAGACGCTGGCCTCCTACGGCGTGGCGCGGCCGGTCGGTCGCGACCCCGAGGCCTGGCGCGCGGCCCAGGAGCAGTTCCAGCGCAACCTGCCCCTGCGCCACCTGACCTTCCTGCGGCAGCTGGAGCTGACCGCCGCCTATGGCGACTACCTGTTCGTCCACGCCGGCGTGCGGCCGGGCCGGTCGCTGGCCGAGCAGGACCCGCAGGACCTGCTGTGGATCCGCGGCGATTTCCTGCATCAGCCGCACGGCCTGGGCTGCGTCGTCGTGCATGGCCACACGCCCGACGAGGAGCCGTTCCTGGGCCGTGACCGGATCAATGTCGACACAGGAGCCTATGCGACGGGCGTTCTGACCGCCGTCCGCGTGGGCGAGGGTGCGCCGACCATGCTGCAAGCGCGAAAACGGCGCCCCGTCCCGGCGTGAAGCTTGTGGCGCCGGAGTCTCCATGCGATGAGACCTGCGAGGGATGCAGCCGAGAGACGTGACGAGAATGATTACCGTTCGACGCTTTATTCGGGCGGCTGCGCTCTGCCTGGCCCTCGGCGCCGCCGCGCCGCTCGCCCACGCCCAGGACGCCACGCTTCCGCCGTCGCAGGACGCTGCTGCAATGCAGCAGGCCATGCCCGCCGCGGCCCCGGTCGACCCCGATTATCAGCTGGGGTCGGGCGACAAGGTCCGGGTCACGGTCTTCGGCGAACCCACCCTGTCGGGCGAGTTCTACGTCACCGGTTCGGGCCAGGTCTCGCTGCCGCTGGTCGGCGAGGTCAAGGCCGCCGGCCTCAGCGTCCGCCAGTTCCAGGAGACGGTCGAGGCCGCCCTGCGCAACGGCTATCTCAAGCAGCCGCGCGTCAGCGCCGAGGTCCTGAACTTCCGCCCGTTCTACATCCTGGGCGAGGTCAGCAAGCCGGGCACCTATCCCTACACCTCGGGCCTGACCGTGCAGAACGCGGTGGCCACCGCCGGCGGCTACACCTACCGGGCCGACAAGAACAAGGTCTACATCAAGCGTCTTGGCGAAGAGAAAGAGACCAAGATGGAGCTGACGCCGTCGACCCAGGTCGCGCCGGGCGACACCGTGCGTATCGGCGAGCGCTTCTTTTAAGGACTCCAAAGCAGGCGCGGTGTTGTTCGTGGCTATCGTCCGATTAGGGTTTGATTCACCACGAAATGCGGCGATAGGCCGCGTCTGCGACTACCTGGCCGCGTAATAGAAACTCTTTTTTTGTATCTTTCCGCACAGAGTGGCGCCGTACCACTCTGGGGGAACGCCTTTGCTGAAGGTTCTGACCTGCCTGACGGGGCAGCATGACTTCAGGCTCGTGCTTGTCGCCGGCCTCGTCTGCTTCGCCGCCTGCTTCACGGCCTTCCGGCTCTTTTCCCGCCTGCGCGGGGCGCGCGGCCTGGTCCGCGGCGCCTGGCTGCTGCTGACCGGCCTGGTCGCCGGCTCGGGCGTGTGGGCCACCCACTTCATCGCCATGGTCGCCTACGATCCGGGGCTGAAGACGGGCTACAGCCCCGCCGGCACCCTGCTGTCGCTGATGATCGCCGTGCTGTTCATGGCCGCCGGCTTCGCCGTGGCCTCGGCCGAGCGCACCCGCACCAACGACTGCGCCGGCGGCCTGCTGCTGGGCCTGGGCATCGGCGCGATGCACTACACCGGCATGTCGGCCTTCGTGACCCAGGGCTACGTGCTGTGGGAGCAAGCCACCGTCGCCGCCTCGGTCGTCATCGGCGTCTCCTTCTCGGCCATCGCCCTGGTCATCGCCGGTCGCGCCCGCTCGCTGACCAAGCAGCTGATCGGCGGCACGGTGCTGACCCTGGGCGTCTGCGGCCTGCACTTCACCGGCATGGGCGCGGTGACCATCATGCCCGACGTCAACGTCGTGGTGCCCGAGCAACTGCTGTCGGGCGCGATGCTGACCTTGGCGGTGACCGCCATCACCGGCCTGATCATCCTGGGCGGCCTGGGCGCGGTGACCATCGAGTCCTCGACCAGCCGCTCGGCGCTCGACCGCATCCGCCGCCTGGCCAACGCCGCCTACGAAGGCATCGTCGTGGTCCAGGACGGCCGCATCAACGACGCCAACGCCGCCTTCTGCGAACTGGCTGGCGCCCAGCTGGGCGACCTGGTCGGCAAGCCGCTCTACACCTCCATGCTGACCTTCGACGGCAAGGAAGCCGCCCGCGAAGGCGTGCGCCGCGAGGGCCTGCTGCAGCCGCTGGAAGGCGGCCGCGCCATCCCGGTCGAGGTGTTCTCGCGCCTGATGGACGACGGCGCCCGCACCGAGACCTCGGGCCTGACCGTGCTGGCCATCCGCGACCTGCGCGAGCGCCGCTCGGCCGAGGAGAAGATCCGCTATCTGGCCGAGCACGACGGCCTCACCGGCCTGCCCAACCGCAACTCCCTGCAGGCGCGCCTGGCCGCGGCCCTGGAGCGCGTCGAGGCTTCCGGCGAGACCCTGTCGCTGGTCTGCATCGATCTGGACCACTTCAAGGAAGCCAACGACCTGCACGGCCACCTGGCGGGCGACGCCCTGCTGGTCGAGGCCGCGCGCCGCCTGCAGGACTCGGTCAGCGCCCCGTCCTTCGCCGCGCGCCTGGGCGGCGACGAGTTCATCCTTGTGCAGATCGCCGCCGGCGACCAGCCGGCCGCCGCCGCCGAACTGGCCGGCCGCGTGCTCGAGCAACTGTCGACCCCGGCCGTCTACGAGGGCCAGGACCTGGCCATGGGCGCCAGCCTGGGCGTCTCGCTGTTCCCCGACGACGGCCGCACGGCCGAGGCCCTGCTGGCCAACGCCGACATGGCCCTGTACCGCGCCAAGGAAAGCGGCCGCGGCGTCTACCGCTTCTTCAAGCGCGAGATGGACGAGACCATCCGTGAACGCCGCACCCTGGCGCGCGAGCTGCGCCAGGCGATCACCGACGAAGAGCTGGTGGTGTTCTACCAGCCGCTGGCCCGCGCCGCCGACGGCGAGGTCTGCGGCTTCGAGGCCCTGGTCCGCTGGAAGCATCCGGTGCGCGGCATGGTCCCGCCGCTGGAGTTCATTCCGGTGGCCGAGGAGAACGGCCTGATCACCCAGCTGGGCGAATGGGTCCTGCGCCGCGCCTGCGCCGACGCCGCCAGCTGGGACCGCCCGCTGCGCATCGCCGTCAACCTGTCGCCGCTGCAGCTGAACCAGCCCAACCTCCCCACCCTGGTGCACGAGGTGCTGATCGCCACCGGCCTGTCGCCCTCGCGCCTGGAGCTGGAGATCACCGAAAGCGCCCTGTTCAAGGACTACCAGCGCGCGCTCGACAACCTGCGCCGCCTGAAGGCCCTGGGCGTGCGCATCGCCATGGACGACTTCGGCACCGGCTTCTCGTCGCTGTCGACCCTGCAGTCGTTCCCGTTCGACAAGATCAAGATCGACAAGAGCTTCGTCGAGAACATCCATCGCCACGACCGCGCCACCGTCATCGTGCGCGCCGTGCTGGGCCTGGGCCGCAGCCTGGAGATCCCGGTCGTGGCCGAGGGCGTCGAGACCCAGGAGCAGATCGACTTCCTGCGCGGCGAGTCCTGCGCCGAACTGCAGGGCTACGCCATCGGCCGTCCGGGCCCGATCGACAGCCTGTCGGCCTGGACCCTGGCGCGCGCCGCCGCGGCGGCCGCCAACGAGGTCGAGACCAAGGCCCGCGGCGCGGCCTGATCGTACGTCCCTTCCGGGAACCTCTGCCGTGCGGCGGCGTTTGCAAGGCGTCGCCGGCGGGGGTGCGCCTGGTGACGCGGGGCTAGCGTAATGGGCCAGTTTCTCAGTCGGGCGACGATCCGGTTCGCATCGTCGGTCGACCGCCCGATCCTCAGGTTCTGCCTGGCCGGCGTGGCCGTGGGCCTGGCCGTGGCCGCCCGCGTCGGCGCGGCCAGCCTGACCGACCACCCCAGCAACTTCCCGCCGTTCTTCGTCGCCGTCATGCTGGCCGCCCTGGTCGGCGGGCTCTGGGCGGGCCTGGCCGCGATGCTGGCCAGCGCGCTGATCGTGCGCCTGCTGTGGATGGGCGGCCCGCTCGACACGGCCCAGGCCGCGCAGCTGGCCACCTTCGCGCTCAGCGGCGGCCTCATCGTGCTGTTCGTCGCCGCCCTGCGGCTGGCGGTGCGCAGCGGCCTGGCCGCCGAGGAGCGCTTCCGCATCGCCCAGGACGCCTCGCTCGACGCCTTCGTGATCCTGGAGCCGCTGCGGCGCGGCGGCCAGATCGCCGACTTCCGCTGGACCTACGCCAACCCCGCCGCCCAGGCGCTGCGGCCGCGCGGCGTCTCCAGCCTGATCGGCCGCCGGGTGCGCGACGTTTTTCCCGACGAGACCGGCCAGCAGATGATCGAGCGCCTGTCGCGGCTGCTCGACGAGGGCGGCCCCGACGACCTGGAGGTGCGCCGGGTGATCGACGGCGAGGAGCACTGGGTGCGCTCCAGCGGCGTGCGCATCACCGAGGGCCTGGCGGTGACCTTTCGCGACGTGACCCGCGAGCGCCGCGCCCAGGCCGCCCTGCGCACCAGCGAAGAGCAGTTCCGGGGCGTGGCCAATGCCGCGCCGGTGATGATCTGGATCTCCGGCGCCGACGGAGCCTGCATCTGGTTCAACGACGCCTGGCTGAAGTTCACCGGCCGGGCGATGGACGAGGAGCTGGGGCGCGGCTGGGCGGCGGGCGTGCATCCCGACGACCTGGAGGCCGCCGAGGCCGAGGCGGCGGCCGCCATGGCCGAGCGCCGCGCGTTCCGGGCCGCCTTCCGCCTACGCCGCGCCGACGGCGCCTGGCGCTGGATCAGCAGCGCCGGCGCGCCGCGCCACGACGCCTACGGCCAGTACCAGGGCTATATCGGCAGCTGCTTCGACAATACCGAGGTGGTCGAGACCACGCTGGAGCTGGAAGACCGCGTGGCCGAGCGCACCGCGGCCCTGGAGGCCAGCATCGCCGAGCGCGCCAAGACCGAGGCGGCGCTCGCCCAGTCGCAGCGGCTGGAGACCGTCGGCCGGCTGACCGGCGGCGTCGCACACGACTTCAACAACCTGCTGACCGTGATGGTCGGCGGGCTGGACATGATCCTCAAGCGTCCCGACGACGTGGCGCGGGTGCGGCGCCTGGGCGAGGCGGCCCTGGCCGCCGGCCAGCGCGGCGAGCGCCTGACCCGCCAGCTGCTGGCCTTCTCGCGCAGCCAGGAACTGAAGCTGGAGGTCGTCGACATCGCCGGCCTGATCCTGCAGGTCGAGCCCCTGGTCCGCCGCGCCGTCGGCGACGCCAAGAGCCTGGTGGTCCGCGCCGACGGCGAGGCGGGATCCAGCCGCGTCGACGCCGCCCAGTTCGAGGCGGCCCTGCTCAATCTCGTCGTCAACGCCGTCGACGCCACGCCCGATCACGGAACCATCACCGTCGAGGTCTCGGCCGAGCGCCTGGAGGACGGCCAGGCGGGCGAGGCCCCGGCCGGCGACTATGTGCGCGTTTCGGTGTCGGACACCGGCCACGGCATGTCGCCCGAGGTGCTCGCCCGGGTGTTCGAGCCGTTCTTCACCACCAAGGAGGTCGGCAAGGGCACGGGCCTTGGCTTGGCCCAGGTCTACGGCTTCGTGCGCCAGTGCGGCGGGGCCGTGACCATCGACAGCCAGCAGGGCGGGGGCACGACCGTCTCGCTGCACCTGCCCGCCGCCGCCGGCGAGGGCGTGGCCGTGGAGCGGGCCGAGGACGCCCCGGCCGCCGATCTTTCCGGTGTTCGGGTGCTGCTGGTCGAGGACGATCCCAGCGTCCGGGCGATCACCGAGGGCGCACTGTCGGAACTGGGCTGCGTCGTCGTCACCGCCGAGCACGGCCGGGCGGCCCTGGCCCGCCTCGACGCCGAGGCCGCCTTCGACGTGCTGCTGTCGGACCTGGTGATGCCCGGCGGCGTCAGCGGCGTGGAGCTGGGCCGCATCGTCGCCGAGCGCTCGCCCCGCACCGCCGTCCTCCTGACCACCGGCTACGCCGGCGACCGCCTGGCCGCCGCCCTGGAAGACCTGCCCTGGCCGGTGCTGCGCAAGCCGTTCCGGATAGAGCAGCTGCATCGGGCGCTGGCCGAGGCGGTCAATCAGAAATGATCCCTCTCCCCTTGCGGGAGAGGGTGGCCTGCGAAGCAGGTCGGGTGAGGGGTCGACAGGCCTGTCGGCCTCGCCAGGCTGATCGACCGGGCGCGACGGCTCAGGTTTGAGAGACCCCTCATCCGTCGGCCTTCGGCCGCCACCTTCTCCCGCAGGGAGAAGGAACCTACCGCCTGCGGCTCAATCCCCCCAGCAGCCCGCGCATGATCTCGCGGCCGGCCTGGCTGGCCACGGTGCGCAGCAGCGACTTGGCGAAGGTCTCGGCCATGCCCTGGCGGCTGGACGACGCGCGAGGCCGCGAGGCGCGGGCCTCCTCGCGCTCTTCCCGGGCGCGTTCGCGCTCGCGCACCTTCTCTTCGGCCGCGCGCTGGCGTTCGGCCTCGGCGGCGCGGCCTTGCAGGGTCTCGTAGGCCGAGGCGCGGTCCTGGGCGGTGTCGTAGAGGCCGGCCACCGGGCTCTTGGCGATGGCGGCGGCGCGCTCTTCGGGCGTCAGCGGGCCCAGGCGCGAGGCCGGCGGGCGGATCAGGGTCTTCTGCACCACGCAGGGCGCGCCCTTGGCGTCGAGCACCGAGACCAGGGCCTCGCCCACGCCCAGGGCCTGGATGGTCTCGGCGGTGTCGAAGGCGGGATTGACCCGGAACGACTGGGCCGCCGCCTTCAGGCCCTTCTGGTCGGCCGGGGTGTAGGCGCGCAGCGCGTGCTGCACGCGCGCGCCCAGCTGGCCCAGCACCGCGTCGGGAATGTCGGCCGGGTTCTGGGTGACGAAATAGATGCCCACGCCCTTCGAGCGGATCAGGCGCACCACCTGCTCGATCTTCTCCAGCAGGGGCTTGGGCGCGTCGTTGAACAGCAGGTGCGCCTCGTCGAAGAAGAAGACGAGCTTGGGCTTTTCCGGATCGCCCACCTCGGGCAGTTCTTCGAACAGCTCCGACAGCAGCCACAGCAGGAAGGTCGAATAGAGCTTGGGCGACTGGATCAGCTTGTCTGCCGCCAGCACATTGACGTAGCCGCGACCGGCCACGTCGGTGCGCATGATGTCGGCGAGGTTCAGGGCCGGCTCGCCGAAGAAGTGCTCGGCCCCCTGCGTCTGCAGGGTCAAGAGCTTGCGCTGGATCGCGCCGACCGTGGCGGCCGAGACGTTGCCGTACTGGGTGCCGATCTCGCCGGCGTTGTCGGCCACGTATTTCAGCGCCGCCTGCAGGTCCTTCAGGTCCAGCAGCAGCAGGCCGTCCTGGTCGGCGACGTGGAAGGTGATGGTCAGCACCCCTTCCTGCACGTCGTTGAGCTCCAGCAGGCGCGAGAGCAGCAGCGGCCCCATCTCCGAGATGGTCGTGCGGATCGGGTGGCCCTTCTCGCCGAACAGGTCCCAGAAGATGGTCGGCGGGGCGGCCGGGGTCAGGGTGATGTCCATCGACGCGGCGCGAGCCTGCATCTTCTCGTTCGGCGTTCCCAGCGCGGCGACGCCGGAAAGGTCGCCTTTCACGTCGGCGGCGAACACCGGCACGCCCGCGTCGGCGAAGGCCTGGGCCATGACCTGCAGCGTCACGGTCTTGCCGGTGCCGGTGGCGCCGGCCACCACGCCGTGGCGATTGGAGCGGTCCAGCCGCTGAGTGACAGGTCCTTCGCCGAGCCCGATCAGGATCTCGCCTTCGCCGATCGCCAGGGTCATGCGCAACTTCCCTACATGATTGAGGCTTAAGCCTAGCTGGCGCCTTGTCTCTCGCCAATCGGCCTGAACAATGGCGCCCAAGATCTACGCCAGCAGAGATTCCCGTCGATGACGACCTTCACGCCCTCGATCACCAGCCGCAACGCCGTCGTCTTCCTGGCGGTGGTCGCGGCCGGCGCGGCCCTCTATTTCATGCGCGGCATTCTCACCCCGCTGGTCCTGGCCATCTTCCTGGCGGTGATGATCGACAGTTTCGCCCGCGTGCTGACGGTGCGGGTGCCCAAGTTCCCCGAGAAGCTGGCCCTGCCGACGGCCATCGTGCTGTCGCTGCTGCTGTTCGGCGGCTCGGTGTGGATCGTCGTCGAGAACGGCGCCGGGTTCGTCGGCCAGGCCAAGGCCTATGCGCCGCGCCTCAACGAGGTGATCGCCAAGATCGCCGGCCTCTTCGGGATCCGCGTCGCCCCCACGCTGGACGACCTGATCGCCCAGCTCAATCCGCAGCAATATGTCGGGGCCATCGCCGGCAGCCTGCAGAACTTCGCCTCCAACGCCGTCCTGGTGCTGATCTATCTGGGCTTCATCATCGCCTCGCGCCGGGGCTTCTCGCGCAAGATCGTCGCGCTGTTCCCGCACCACGCCGAGCGCGATCAGTCGGTGGCCCTGTTCCAGCGCATCCGCAACGGGGTCGAGCAGTACCTGTGGATCCAAACCGTCACCGGCCTGATGATCGCCGTGGCCGCCTGGGCGGTGATGGCCCTGGTCGGGCTCGACAACGCCTTCTTCTGGGCCTTCCTGATCTTCATCGCCGCCTACATCCCGATCATCGGCGGCGCCATCGGCTGCATCCTGCCGCCGCTGTTTGCCTTGGTGCAGTTCCCCCACAGCCTGCTGCCGGCCCTGATCCTGGCCGGGTCGCTGCAGGTGATCTTCTTCGTCGTGGGCAATGTCGTCCTGCCGCGCATGCAGGGCGACAGCCTGAACATGGACCCGACCGTCGTCCTGCTGTCGCTGGCCGTCTGGGGCGCGCTGTGGGGCGGCATCGGCATGTTCCTGTCCACGCCCCTGACCGTGGCCCTGATGCTGATCCTGGCCCAGTTCGACGGCACCCGCTGGATCGCCATCCTGCTGTCGGAGGACGGGGATCCGACCAGCGAACGGGCCACCGGACACGGCCCGGCGGGCGTCGCCAAACAGGGATCTGCGAGAAAAAGGCCGAGTTCGAAAAAAGGGGCTTAAATTTCTTGGGAGCGCTCCTATCTAGGTCTGGTACCGGGAGCCCCCCAATCCCGGTCCCGCGCGACGCCAGCCTGCTTTACCTGGCGCGTCGGACGCGGAAAACGCCCGCCGCCCCCCCAAGGCGGGCCTGCGCCGCCGGTCTCCCCCCACCGGCGGCGCTTCCGTGTTCGGAGCAGCGTTTCCGAACAATCCACGGCCAGGGCGCCCGGATAGAAATGTGGGTGGCGCTTCCTTCGGAATTCAGCAGTTTAGGCAAAATATTGTTCGGTTCTCGGGCGTGTCGGTTGAACGCGCACGGGAAAGGGCTAGGTTGTCGCCAAAAATTCGCGAGGAAATCCCATGGTCGGCGATAGTGACCGCAAGGCGAACCAACAGACGTCCAGCGCCCAGGGAACGGCCCTGAGCGCGGCTCTGGAAACGGCTTTCGGCGGTGCGCTCACCCCTGCCCAGGCCCAGTTCGCGGCCCTGGCCGCGGAAGACTGGTCGGCCGAGGAGCTGCCCGGCGTCCAGGCCGGCGACGTGGCCGCCGAGCTGGCCGCCCTCTACCGTTTCGCCGAGACCTCGGCCAACGAAGCCCTGGCCCTGCGCGTGCGCACCGCCAAGGGCGGCGACGTCCTCGAGATCGTCCAGCCCGACCGTCCCTTCCTCGTCGACTCGATCATGGGCGCCATCGCCGAGACCGGCTTCTCGGTCCGCGCCATGTTCCACCCGATGGTCGAGCTGGCCGGCCAGCGCCGTTCGCTGATCCAGGTGTGGCTGGAGCCCGTCGGCCAGGACCGTGAAGAGGCCCTGCTGACCGCCGTCCGCGACGCCCTGGCCGACGTCCACCGCGCCGTCGACGACTTCGACGCCATGCGCGCCCTGATGCGCCGCACGATCGACGAGCTGCGCGGCGCGCAGGTCGAGATCCCGGCCGACGAACGCGCCGAGGGCCTGGACTTCCTCGACTGGCTGGAAGGCGACCACTTCGTGTTCCTGGGCGCGCGGGTCTACGAATATCCCCGCACCGCCGATGGCGGCTACGCCGCCGAAGAGCCGCTCTATCAGCCCGAAGGCAGCCTCGGCGTGCTGCGCGACCAGGCCCGCACCGTCCTGCGCCGCGAAAGCGAGCCGGCGATCCTGTCGCCGCAGGTGCGCGACCACCTGCTGCTGGGCGCCCCGCTGGTCGTGGCCAAGTCGAACCTGCGTTCCAGGGTCCACCGCCGCGGCTACATGGATTACGTCGGCGTGCGCCGCTACGGCGCCGACGGCAAGCCCTCGGGCGAGGTCCGCTTCGTTGGCCTGTTCACCGCCGAGGCCTACGAGACCCCGGCCCACGAGGTGCCGCTGATCCGCCGCAAGGTCGAGCACGTGCTCGGGCAAGCCGGCAAGGATCCCGACAGCCACAACGGCAAGCGCCTGCGCAACATCCTCGAGACCTGGCCGCGCGACGAGCTGTTCCAGATCGAAGAGAGCGACCTGCTCGCGATGGCGCTGGGCGTGCTGCACCTCTACGACCGTCCGCGCGTGCGCCTGTTCACCCGCCGCGACCCGTTCGACCGCTTCATCTCGGCCCTGCTGTTCGTCCCGCGCGAACGCTATGACTCCGGCGTGCGTCAGCGCGCCGGCGACCTGCTCAGCCAGGCCTTCGACGGCCGCGTCTCGGCCTATTATCCGAGCTTCTCCGACGCCCCGCTGGCCCGGGTGCACTACATCCTCGGCGTCAAGCCGGGCGTGCATCCCGATCCCGACCTGGCCGCGCTGGAAGCGGCCATCGCCGAGACCACCCGCACCTGGGACGACCGCTTCGAAGCCATCGTCCGCGAGCGCGGCGCCACCCGCCCGGTGGTCGACACCCTGTCGCGCTGGGCCGGCGCCTTCCCGCCCGGCTACCGCGACCAGTACGACGCGCCTGAGGCCCTGGCCGACATCGCCGTCGTCGACGACCTGAAGGCCGGCGAGGCCGTGCGCGTGCGGGCCTTCCGCCGCGACGGCGACGACGCCATGACCTTCCGCTTCAAGCTGTATCGTCCGGGCGCGGCCGCGCCGCTGGCCGACGTGCTGCCGATCCTCGAGCACATGGGCCTGAAAGCCCTGATCGAAGACGGCTTCAAGCTGAAGCCCACCGTCGACGGCCTCAAGGCCCCGACCTGGGTGCACGAGTTCGTGCTGCGCGACGAGGAAGGCGAGCACCTGTCGTTCGCCGACGTGAAGGGCGCCTTCGAGGCCGCCTTCGTCGCCATCTGGACGGGCAAGGCCGAGAGCGACGGCTTCAACCGCCTGGTGCTGGAGCTCGGCGTCGACTGGCGCGAGGCCGCCCTGGTGCGCGCCCTGGCCCGCTATCGCCAGCAGACGGGCCTGGACCCGTCGCAGGCCGTGCAAGAGGCGGCCCTGGCCGACAATCCGGGCGTCGCGCGCCTGATCCTGGATCTCTTCCGCATCAAGTTCGACCCGGCCATCGCCGCCGACCTGGCCGCCCGCAAGGCGCAGGCGCAGGCCGTGGCGGAGAAGATCACCGAGGCCCTGCAGGCGGTGGAAAGCCTGGACGCCGACCGCGTCCTGCGCCGCATCGCCGCCCTGGTCGGCGCGATCCAGCGCACCAACTTCTACCAGGCCGGCGAGGACGGCGGTCACAAGCCGCACATCAGCTTCAAGATCGCCTCGCGCGAACTGGCCGACCTGCCCGCGCCCAAGCCCTATCGCGAGATCTTCGTCTCGGCCCCGCACGTCGAGGGCGTGCACCTGCGCTTTGGCCCCGTCGCCCGCGGCGGCCTGCGCTGGTCCGACCGCCGCGACGACTTCCGCACCGAAGTTCTGGGCCTCGTTAAGGCCCAGCAGGTCAAGAACGCGGTCATCGTGCCGGTCGGCTCGAAGGGCGGCTTCTATCCCAAGCAGCTGCCGCGCGGCGGCGACCGCGACGCCGTCCAGGCCGAGGCCATCCGCGCCTACAAGACCTTCCTGTCGGGCCTCCTGGACATCACCGACAACATCGACGCCGACAACCAGGTGATCGCGCCGCCGGCCGTGGTCGCCCACGACGGCGAGGATCCCTACCTGGTCGTCGCCGCCGACAAGGGCACGGCCACCTTCTCCGACATCGCCAACGGTCTGGCGGAATCCTACGGCTTCTGGCTGGGCGACGCCTTCGCGTCGGGCGGCTCGGTCGGCTACGATCACAAGGTCATGGGCATCACCGCCCGCGGCGCCTGGGAAGCGGTCAAGCGCCACTTCCGCGAGCTGGGCAAGGACATCCAGGCCGAGCCCTTCACCGTGGTCGGCGTCGGCGACATGTCGGGCGACGTGTTCGGCAACGGCATGCTGCTGTCCAAGCAGACCAAGCTTCTGGCCGCCTTCGACCACCGTCACATCTTCCTCGATCCCGATCCGGATCCGGCCGTCTCGTGGGCCGAGCGCGACCGCATGTTCAAGCTGCCGCGCTCCTCGTGGGCCGACTATGACGCCAGCAAGCTCTCCAAGGGCGGCGCCATCGTGCCGCGGAACCAGAAGGAGATCCCGCTGTCGCCCGAGGTCCAGGCCATGCTCGACCTCAAGGCCGCCAGCGTCTCGCCGGCCGAGCTGATGACCGCGATCCTCAAGTCGCGCGCCGAGCTGCTCTATCTCGGCGGCATCGGCACCTATGTTAAGGCCAAGGGCGAGACCAACGCCGAGGCCGGCGACAAGGCCAACGACGCCATCCGCGTCAACGGCTCGGACCTGCGGGTCAAGGTCGTGGGCGAGGGCGCCAATCTTGGCCTCACCCAGGCCGGCCGCATCGAGTTCGCGCAAGCGGGCGGCCACTCCAACACCGACGCCATCGACAACAGCGCCGGCGTCGACAGCTCCGACCACGAGGTCAACATCAAGATCCTCACGGGCCTCCTGGAGCGCTCGGGCGAGCTGACCCGTCCGGACCGCAACACGCTGCTGGCCTCGATGACCGACGACGTCGCCCATCACGTGCTGGAGCACAACTACGACCAGACCCTGGCGCTGACCCTGCTCGAAAGCGACAGCGCCGAGGAACTGGAGGCGCACGCCCGCTTCATGAGCGAGCTGGAGGCCCGCGGCCGCCTCGACCGCAAGGTCGAGGGCCTGCCCGACGCGACCGTGCTGGCCGACCGGGCCCAGGCCAAGAAGGGCCTGACCCGTCCGGAACTGGCCGTGCTGCTGGCCTACGGCAAGCTTGACCTGTTCGACGAGATCATCGCCTCGCGCGCGCCGGACGATCCCTGGTTCGAGACCACCCTGCGCGGCTACTTCCCGGGGGCGCTCGGCAAGTACGCCGACGCCATGCAGAAGCACCGCCTCAAGCGCGAGATCATCGCCACGGTGGTCGGCAACCAGATGGTCAACATGTGCGGCCCCACCTTCCCGGGTCGCCTGAAGGCCGCCGCCGGCTGCGACGTCGAGGCCCTGGTGGTCGGCTTCGCCGCCGCCCGCGAGATCCTGGGCGTCGACGCCCTGTGGGATCAGGTCTCGGCGCTGGACAACAAGGCCGAGGCCGAGGGCCAGACCGCGCTCTACAAGGCGCTGGCCTATGCGCTGCGCAGCCTGACCTTCTGGCTGGCCCGGCGGGCCTTCCGCGACAAGTCCAGCGTTCAGCAGCTGGTCGAGGCCTACGGTCCGTCGGTGGCGGCCCTCAAGGGTCTCACCCCGGCCATCCTGTCGAGCTTCGAACAGAAGACCACGGCTAAGCGCGCCAAGCTCTACGTCGCCGACGGCGCCCCGCAGCAACTCGCGGAAGCGGTCGCAGCCCTGCAGCCGGTGACCACG
The DNA here is from genome assembly GCF_011043625.1 of Caulobacter sp. 602-2. GTDB lineage: Bacteria > Pseudomonadota > Alphaproteobacteria > Caulobacterales > Caulobacteraceae > Caulobacter. The sequence goes on along the minus strand of NZ_JAAKGT010000010.1, from coordinate 176,780 downwards.
GCCGCCGACCTCGTCGACCTGGGCAACGCGTCCAGCTGGTCGGTCGAGAATGTCGCCCGCCTGTACCACCAGGTCGGCGCGGCGCTCGGCTTCGACCGCCTGCGCTGGGCGGCCGGCCAGTTCGTCGGCGGCGACAGCTTCGAGCGCCTGGCCGTCCGTCGCCTGATCGAGGACCTGCTGTTCGAGCAGGCCGCCATCACCCAGGCGGTGCTGAAGTTCGCCGCCAACGCCCAGGCCGGCGACGACGAAGGCTCGGCCAAGGCCGCGGTGGCCTCCTGGGCCGCCCTGCGCGCCGACCGGGTCAAGGCCGCCAAGCGCACGGTGGAAGACATCGAGCAGGCCGGCGGCGGCTGGACCTTCGCCAAGCTCACCATCGCCAACGCGGCGCTGCGCGAGCTGTCGGTGCAGGGCTGACGACGACAGAAGGGGCGGCGCTTTTGCGCCGCTCCCTTCACACAGAGCTTAACGGCTGATCGTGACGCTGCGGACCTCGGTGTCGCCCCCATGCGTGAAGTAGAAGAGCGTGCTTGCGCCTTCGGAGGCGCCGATTATGACGCCCGGCCGGTTCAGCTGCAGCACCGACGCGCAGTCGCTCTCGCTGGGGCCTCGGCATTCCAGCGGATAGCGTCCGGCGGGCGCCACCTTGATGGAGAGGCCCTTGGCCGACGGGCGCGTTGCCTGCGCCAGCTTGGTCAGCTTGCCGCCATCCTTGAAGTAGATCCTTATGGTGTCGGCCTCTTCGACCGCGACCAGTCGGCCCCCGTTGGCCAGATCGCCTGACAAGTTTCCCCCCTGACAAAGCTGCGGGCTGACGGAGTCGAAATCCTGGCAAGCCACGGTCGACGCCAGGACGGCGGTTGCGAGCAGGGTGATCATCTCGGTCGTTGGTTCCCGCCGGAAGTACGCGTTGTTGAAGCACTCATAGATTGAAATCTTTGATGGCGCGTCGCTAGGGCGTTTCTTCGCGGTTTGGGGGCGGGCACGCATTCTTCCGGGATACGGGGCGTTCGGGTGACAGTTCTGCGCCGTGCGCCTCGCACAAAAGCCGCGCTGGCGAACGGACCGTGGGGCTACCCGCCGCCCGCGACGCAGGTCACCATCCCCGCGAAATCCGGGGGAACGGGCCCGATGGCCGCTGACAAAGACCGCATCATCCTGCTCGACGCCCTGCGGGGGCTGGGCGTGCTGGGCATCCTGCTGTGCAATGCGCCCGGCTTCGCCTTTCCGATGGAGCTCAGCGACAGCGTCCGCACCTGGCCGTTCGGGACGGGGCCGGAGACGATGTCGGTATGGCTGGTCACCCAGTGGCTGTTCCAGCGCAAGTTCGTCGCCCTGTTCTCGATGCTGTTCGGGATCTCGATGTTCCTGGTCGGCGGAGAGAAGGGGGCGGAGGGCCGGGGCGGGCTGCTCTATCGCCGGCTGGGCTGGCTGGCCGTGTTCGGGATCGTCCACGGCTTTGCGATCTGGTGGGGCGACGTGCTGCTGAGCTACGCCCTGGCCGGCTTGGCGGTGACCCAGGCCCGCTCATGGCCGGCCCGCAAGCTCTTGGCCACGGGGATCGGGCTGTGGGTCGTCTTCTCGCTGGTCACCGGGGCGGCGCTGGTCCTGCTGACGCTGGTCCCGTCGGCGTCCACCGGCCCTGAAGCGGCTGCGGAGGCCGCCCGTGCGGCGACCGCGATCGCCGCCTATCGCGGCGGCTTCCTGCAGTCCCTGGCCGCCAACGTCGCCGACCGGCTGGAGATGCTGCCCTACGAAGTGCTCGTCTTCCTGCAGACGGCCGGCCTGATGATGGTCGGCCTGGGGGCCTACAAGACGGGCGTGTTCACCGGCGCGGCCTCGATGCGGACCTACGGCGTGCTGATCGCCATCGGCCTGGGCGCGCTGGCCCTGGTGGGCTGGCCCTATTTCGCCTTCGTGCTGGGCGGCATGGGCGAGCGCGACCTGCGCCTGGCCGAGGGGCTGCAGATCGCCACCGCGCCCCTCACCACCCTGGCCTATGTCGGGCTGATGGCGCTGGCGGCGCGCTCGGCCGGGTTCTGGCGGAAGATCCCCGCCGTCCTGGCCCCGGTCGGCCAGATGGCCTTCACCAACTACATCGCCCAGTCGCTGGTGATGACCGCCATCTTCTACGGCGGCCGGGGCCTTGGCCTCTATGCCCGCCTCGACCGCCCGGCCCTGGCCCTGATCGTCGTCGCGCTCTGGATCGTCCAGGTGCTGTGGTCGCGCTGGTGGCTCGCGCGCTTTTCGATGGGGCCGCTGGAATGGGTCTGGCGGCGGCTCTATCGGGGGGCGACGCGGTTGCGGCGGGCGTGAACGCGCTGCGCCGTGCGTCCTTCGAGGTTCGCCTTCGGCTCTCACCTCAGGATGAGGGATTCATTGCACGGACCTCCTCATCCTGAGGCGCCCGCGCAGCGGGCCTCGAAGGACGCACCCCGCGTGAGCCTTCGCACCCAGCCCTTTGTCCGTGTCGAATAACCGTGTGTGTCATAGGGTTGTCGCCGGGCGGGACTAACGCGACCGCAAGACGTCGCGGGCGTCCAGTCGGGGAGTGCGTTCACATGAAGATCGATCGTCGCGGGCTTCTGGCCCTGCTCGGCTCCGGCGCGGCCACGCCGGTCGTCGCCGCCGCTCCCAAGACCTTCGACGGCGAGGTCGTCTTCGCCCACGGCCTGGCCTCGGGCGATCCGCTGGCCGACCGGGTGATCCTGTGGACCCGCGTTTCGGCCCAGGGCGCGACCGCCCCGGTGGCCGTCCGCTGGGAGGTGGCCAGCGACGAGGGCTTCAAGACCATCGTCGCCCAGGGCCAGGCGCTCACCGACGCCGGCCGCGACTGGACGGTCAAGGTCGACGCCACGGGCCTGAAGCCGGGCAGCGACTATCACTTCCGTTTCCGTCCGCTGAAGGCCGGCAAGCCGGTCGGCGAGGGGATCGCCGGGCGCACCCGCACCCTGCCCGAGGCGGGCGTCAAGGACGTGGTCCTGGCCGTGGCCTCGTGCTCGCTCTATCCGAACGGCTACTTCACGGCCTACGACGCGATCGCCAAGCTGCCGCGCGTCGACGCCGTGCTGCACCTGGGCGACTACATCTACGAGTACGGCGGCGGCCCCAAGGACTACGGCATGAGCTCGCCGGTCGCGCCCCAGCGCCGACCCGACCCGCCGCACGAGATCGTCTCGCTGAGCGACTATCGCCGCCGCCACGCCCTCTACAAGACCGACCCGATGCTGCAGGCCGCCCATGCCCGAGCGCCGTGGATCGTGGTCTGGGACGACCACGAGACCGCCAACGACAGCTGGATCGGCGGGGCCGAGAACCACGATCCAGACAAGGGAGAAGGCGACTGGGCCGCCCGCAAGGCCGCCGCCCTGAAGGCCTATTACGAGTGGATGCCGATCCGTGAACCCTCGGCCGGAGCCCTGCCCGAAGCCGCCTGGCGCCGCTTCCAGTTCGGCGACGTCGCCACCCTGCTGATGGTCGAGACCCGCCTGTCGGCCCGCACCGAGCAGCTGGACTACGCCAAGGATCTGGCCTTCTCGGCCGACGGCAAGCCGCAGGTCGAGGCCTTCGTGGCCAAGTGGAAGGATCCCTCCCGCCGGCTGATGGGCGAGGGCCAGGAGCAGTGGCTGGCCCGCGAGGTCGACGCCTCGGTCAAGGCCGGCACGGCCTGGCAGGTGCTGGGCAACCAGGTGGTCATGGCCCGCGTCGCCGCCCCCAACCTCAAGGCCACGATGGGCGCGGCCAAGTTCGACGCCCTGGTCGCGGCCCTGCCCGACTACGCCAGGGGCCGGGTCGAGAAGGGGATCGCCATGTCGGCCTACGACATCCCTTCCAACCTCGACGCCTGGGACGGCTATCCGGCCGACCGCCAGCGGGTCTACGACATCTTCAAGGCCAGCAAGGCCGCCCCGATCGTGCTGGCCGGCGACAGCCACATGTTCTGGGCCAACGAGCTGTGGGACGACGCCGGCTCCAGCCGCGTGGCGGCCGAGTTCGGCGCCACCTCGATCACCTCGCCCGGCTATGGCGACCTGATGCCCGGCGCCCCGATCGGCGAGGCCTTCGTCCAGCGCAATCGCGAAGTGAAGTACGCCCACCCCAGCGCCAAGGGCTTCGTCCTGCTGACCCTGGAGAAGGGCCGCGCGACGGGCCAGCTGGTGGCGGTGTCGACCATCCTGTCGACCGACTACACGACCAGCGTGCTGAAGACCTTCGTGGTCACCCCGGCGGACGGCGGCGGGGTCAAGGCGCTAAGCGAAATCCCTCTCTCTTAGAGAGAGGGATCTCGATCAGCGCCGCTCCAGCGCCAGCCTCAGGCCGAACGCGATGAACACGCCGCCGCTGATGCGGTCGAGCCACCTCACCACGGCGGCTTCGCGCAGCAGGCCGGCCAGCGGCGCGGTGGCGGCGATCAAAAGGCCGGCCCAGGCCAGGCCCAGCAGGACGTGGATGCCCGCCAGCATGGTCCCGAACACGCCGGGATTGGCCCCGGCCGGTACGAACTGCGGCAGGAACGAGATGTAGAACACCCCGACCTTGGGATTGAGCAGGTTGGTGAACAGGCCGCGCCGGAACGAGTCGGCGATCCCGCCGCCGGTGGGCGACACCGCGCCGGGCTCGAAGCGGTCGCGCGGCTTCCACAGCATCTTGACGCCCATCCAGACCAGATAGGCCGCGCCGGCCCATTTCAGGGCCGTGTAGGCCAGTTCCGAGGCGGTCAGCAGCGCCCCGGCCCCGAAGGCTGCGGCCATGCCCCAGACGAGGCAGCCCACCCCGATGCCCATGGCCGCGGCCGCCGCCCGGCGCGGGCCTTCGGTGGCGGCGCTGCGCAGGACCAGCGCGGTGTCGAGCCCGGGGGTGATGGTCAGCAGGCTGGCGGCCAGGGTGAAGGCCAGCAGGGCCTCAGGCGTGGTCATGGACGTGCTCTTCCTCCCGCTCGACCAGCTGGCCGTTCTCCCAGACCCGGTAGAAGCACGAGCGGAAGCCCACGTGGCAGGCCCCGCCGTCGCCCTGCGGGCGCACCTTGATGACCACGGCGTCCTGGTCGCAGTCGATGCGCACCTGCGTGACGATCTGCAGCTGGCCGCTGGTCTCGCCCTTCTTCCACAGGCCGTTTCGCGAGCGGCTGAAATAGTGGGCCACGCCCGTGTCGAGCGTCAGCTTCAGGGCCTCGTCGTTCATCCAGGCCAGCATCAGGATCTCGCCGGTGTCGGCGTGCTGGGCCACCGCCGCCACCAGGCCGTTGGCGTCGAAGCGCGGAGCAATGACGACGCCCCGCTCCAGGGCCTGCTTGTCGGGAGCGGAGGGGAAGATCTGGCTGGTCATCAAAGACATATGGCGCATGACCCCCAGTTCAGGCTAGCCTCCGCGCACCGGCGGGGGACGGGAACGACAGGGACGATGGACCTAAAGTCCAGGATCAAGGACGGCGTGGCGACGTTGGATCGCCGGATGCGTCCATGGGCTCAGCGCTCGCAGGCCAATGGCTGGGCCTACGAATTCCTGCTGTTCGGCCTCAAGCAGGCCTGGGCGTGCCTGTTCGGCGGCCTGATGCTGGTGCTGCTGGTCGGCACCTACCTGTTCTGGCCGCACGACGCGGCCCTGGCCCGCTACGACTTCCTCGTCCTCGCCTCGGTGGCCATCCAGGCCCTGCTGCTGCTGCTCAAGCTGGAGCGCTGGGACGAAGCGGCGGTGATCCTGATCTTCCACATGGTCGGCACGGTCATGGAGATCTTCAAGACCGCCCACGGCTCTTGGATCTATCCCGAGGACAGCCTCCTGCGGATCGGCGACGTGCCGCTGTTCACCGGCTTCATGTACGCCTGCGTCGGCAGCTACATCGCCCGCATCTGGCGGCTCTTCGACATCACCTTCATCCGCTATCCGCCGTTCTGGAGCGCGCACGTCCTGGCGGTGCTGATCTATCTGAACTTCTTCACGCACCACTATGTCACCGACATGCGGCTGGGGCTGTTCGTGCTGTCGGCCCTGCTGTTCGGCCGCACCTGGTTCGTGTTCACGCCCGACCGCGTCCAGCGTCGCATGCCGATGCTGCTGGGCCTGATGCTGGTGGCGCTGTTCATCTGGCTGGCCGAGAACCTGGGCACGGCCGCCGGGGCCTGGATCTATCCCAGCCAGCGCGAGGGCTGGCACATGGTGCCGATCGAGAAGCTGGGCGCCTGGTACCTCTTGATGACCATCAGCTTCGTGCTGGTCAGCCTGGTCCACCGCCCGCTCGACGCCTGCGTCGAACGCCTGCGCGAGGGCATCCGCGGGGCGGTGTAGGGGGCAGGTGTCCTTCTCCCCTTGTGGGAGAAGGTGTCGGCGAAGCCGACGGATGAGGGGTCTCTCAAACGCAAGACGCCGCGACAGCCGATCAGCCGTCGCGGCGTTTCTCGTGGGGGCGACCCCTCACCCGACCCCGCTGCGCGGGGCCACCCTCTCCCGCAAGGGGAGAGGGATCGCGTTATTTGCGAGCAACCAGATCCATGAACCGCTGCTGCAGGACCTTGTCGGTCTTGAACACGCCGCGGAACTGGGTGGTGATGGTCGAGACGTCGTGGTGGTGCACGCCGCGGGTCGACATGCACTGGTGCTCGGCGTCGATCAGCACGGCGACGCCGGCGGCCGAGAGGTGATCCTCGATGGCGTCGGCGACCTGCATGGTCATGGTTTCCTGGGTCTGCAGGCGCTTGGCGTAGATTTCCACCAGGCGCGCCAGCTTCGACAGGCCCACGACCTTGCCGGTGGGCATGTAGGCCACCCAGGCCTTGCCCAGGAACGGCGCCATGTGGTGCTCGCAGTGGCTCTGCACGTCGATGCCGCGCAGCATGACCATGTCGTCGTAGCCCTGCACGTCCTCGAAGGTGCGCGAAAGCTCCTTGGCCGGGTCGCCGTGATAGCCGGCGAACCACTCGCCATAGGCGTCGACCACGCGCTGGGGCGTGTCGAGCAGGCCTTCGCGGTCGGGGTTGTCGCCGGCCCAGGCCAGCAGCGTGCGCACGGCGGCCATGGCTTCGTCGCGGGTGGGGCGCTGGGCGGGTTCAAGATCAAGACCGGCGTCATCAGAGCCGATCAGGGTTCGCTCGCGGGTCAGGGCGTCCATGTTTTGGCGGGGGTTCTTTCCACGGGCTGAGTTGCGCCAGAACGCCTGTCGTCCTGGAATTACGCGTGCCACCCGTTAAAGGGCGCGCCTTTCACGTCGCAAAGACGTGGTTCCAAGACGCGCTCCCCGCTATATGGGTCCGGTTTTTCGTTCCGACAACACCCTTCCGCTGCGTCAAGGCGACCGAGTTTTCATGACCATCAGGCTCTACGACACCATGGCGCGCGAGAAGCGCGACTTCGTTCCCGCCGATCGCGACCGGGTGACGATGTATGTCTGTGGACCGACGGTCTACGGCTACGCCCACATCGGCAACTTCCGTCCGGTGGTGGCCTTCGACGTGCTGTTCCGCCTGCTGCGCCACGAGTTCGGCGACGAGGCGGTGGTCTATGCGCGCAACGTCACCGACGTCGACGACAAGATCAACAAGAAGGCCGCCGACGAGGGCGTCGAGATCAAGGTCATCACCGACCGCTATCTCGCGGCCTATCACCAGGACGCCGATGCTCTGGGCGCGCTGCGCCCGACGCTGGAGCCCAAGGCCACCGACCACATCGGCGCCATCGTCGAGATGATCGGCAAGCTGGTGGACAACGGCTCGGCCTACGCCGCCGACGGCCACGTGCTGTTCGACACCCAGAGCTTCGCCGACTACGGCCAGCTTTCCGGCCGCCCGCTGGACGAGATGATCGCCGGCGCCCGCGTCGAGGTCGCGCCCTACAAGCGCCACCCGGCCGACTTCGTGCTGTGGAAGCCGTCCAAGGAGAACGAGCCGGAGTGGGAAAGCCCCTGGGGCGCGGGCCGTCCCGGCTGGCACATCGAGTGCTCGGCGATGATCGACAAGCAGCTGGGCCTGCCGATCGACATCCACGCCGGCGGCATCGACCTGCAGTTCCCCCACCATGAGAACGAGGTGGCGCAAGGCCGCTGCGCCCACGGCCTGCCGACCTACGCCCGCTACTGGATGCACAACGGCTTCCTCGACATGGCCGGCGAGAAGATGTCCAAGAGCCTGGGCAACGTCATCATCCCGCACGAGCTGGTGAAGACCGTGCCGGGCGAGGTGGTGCGCTGGGCCCTGCTGAGCGCCCACTACCGCCAGCCGCTGGACTGGACGCCCGAGCTGCTGGAACAGAGCCGCAAGTCGCTGGACCGCCTGTACGGCGCCCTGCGCCGCGCCAAGGACGTCACCCCCGACCAGGCCGTCGAGGCCCCGCAGGAGGTGATGGACGCCCTGTGCGACGACCTCAACACGCCGGCCGCCACGGCCAAGCTGTTCGAGGTCTCCAGCGCCATCGAGAAGGCCGTCACCGCCGGCGATCTGACCGAGGTGGCGATCCACAAGTCGCGCCTGCTCGAGGCCGGCGCCCTGCTGGGCTTCCTGCAGGCCGATCCCGACAGCTGGTTCGAAGGCGACGCCTCCGACGAGCTGAAGGCCCAGGTCGAAGACCTGCTGGCCCGCCGCGTCGCCGCCCGCACGGCCAAGGACTGGACCGCCGCCGACGCCATCCGCGGCGAACTCGACGCCCTGGGCGTCGTGGTCATGGACAGCCCGACCGGCGCCACCTGGCGCATGAAGGACTGATCCCTTTCCTTCTCCCCTTGCGGGAGAAGGTGTCGGCGAAGCCGACGGATGAGGGGTCTCTCAGACGCAAAACGCCGCGACAGCTGACCAGCCGTCGCGGCGTTTCTGTGCTTGCGACCCCTCACCCGACCCCACTTCGTGGGGCCACCCTCTCCCGCAAGGGGAGAGGGATCATCTAGCCGTCGACCCGCCGTTCTCAGGATCCGGCGGCAGGCCCGTCTTCGGGTCGCGCGGCACGGGCGCGAAGCCCTCGGCGATGAACAGGTCGGTGCGGCGGCTGCGCTTGGCGTCCAGCCGCACGCGGACGATCTCGTCGCCCGAATGGGCCTTGAAGTCCTGCTCGATCTTGGCGCGGTAGACGCCCTCCAGGCTGGCCACCAGCGCCCGGCGGCCGTATTCCGGCGTCAGCGGGGCCTCGGTCTCGGCCTGGTTCTGCGGATGGGCCTCGTGCACCCAGATGCGCAGCGGCGGCGCGCCGAACGTGCCCCAGTAGTCGCGGCCGTAATAGGCCGCCACGTTGAACAGGAAGCGGTCGTCGACGGTCACCGAGGTCACGCCGACGCCGGCCTGCTCCTCGCGGGCCCGGTCGATGATCGCCTGCACCGTCTGGTCCCAGCCGCGCACCCGCTTGAAGGCGTTCGACAGGCCGATGCCGTCGGCCAGGCGCGGGTTGGTCAGGCAGGCCAGGAACAGGCCCGCGAACACGCCCTGCACCGCAAGGCCCGCGATCAGCCACTTGCGCGCGCCCCAGCGCATCATCCAGCCGGCCGCCAGCACCGAGCCGGCGACATAGGCGGCGGCCGCCCAGTTGGCGTTGGCGCGGCTGACGAAGGCCTGGCCGGCCACGGTCAGCAGCGGCGGCAAAGCAAAGCACAGCAGCAGCACGTCGGCCGGCTGCAGCTTGCGGCGGAGGGCCAGCACGATCCCGCCGCCCAGCAGCACGCCGAAGGGCAGGGGGCCGAACACCCCGAATTGCGAGCCGATGAACTCGACCAGCTCGCGCGGATTGAACAGCGAGTGCGAGCCCCAGTTGGCGTTGGCGGCGGTGTGCTCGACCGTGGCGAACTTGTGGGCGGCGTTCCAGATCAGGTTGGGCGCGAAGACGGCGATCAGCACGCCGAAGAAGGTCAGCGCCATCGGCCAGGTCCAGACCTTGCGGGCTTCGCGCGACAGCAGCGCGTGGGCGCCGATGCTGGCCAGCAGGTAGACGGCCGCGTACTTCGACAGGAAGGCCAGGCCCAGCGCCGCGCCCAGGCCGGCGGCGACCAGCAGGCGCTTGCGGCCGGGCTCGGCGGCCGGCAGCGACACATAGGCCCAGATCGTCAGCGCCAGGAAGAACAGCAGCGGCGCGTCGGTGCCGATCACCGCCGACGACAGGGCCACGCCCGGCATCAGGGCGTAGACGGCCGCGGCCGCCATGCCGGTCCATCCGCCGTAGAGGCGGTTGGCGATGCGATACAGCACCAGCGCCGTGGCGCCGTGCAGCAGCGGCGCGCCGACCCGCAGCCAGGCCTCGGCGTCACCGCCGATCTGGGTGGTCAGCCAGATCACCCAGGCCACCATCGGCGGCTTGGAATAGTAGCCGAAGTCCAGGGTTCGCGACCAAAGCCAGTACTGGGCTTCGTCCGGGTACAGTTCCAGCGGCGTGGAAAAAATCGCCAGCACCCGGACGATTGTCAGCAAGCCCGCCGCGATGACGGTCAAGCGCCAGGCTCGGGCTTCGGAATCTTTGGCGGCGTAAGGGCTGGCTGTCATGCGCGCTTCTTACCGAAGTAAGTGAAATATGACTAATTCTTCCGCAAGCGACGGAGGAATCTGGCGGTTTCTGGGCCATCGTGGCCTTTCCGTCACCAAACCTTCGAAATGTTTCGCTAAACCCCACAAACGATGCGGTTTGATGCTCACTTTTTCGGGCTCGCGTCAAAGAATGAGGGGATCCTTGCATATGAAGACGAAAAAAATCGCCTGCCTGGCGTCGACCGCGCTGGTCGGCAGCCTGCTGGCGTCGACCGCCGCTTTCGCCCAGTCGACCGGCACCGACGCCGTCGAGGCCATCGTCGTCACGGCGACCACCACCCGCAACCAGAACGGCGCGATCGTTTCGCAGACCGTGCCGAAGGCGCGCTCGACGATCACGCAGGAATTCATCTCCCGCCAGGTGCCGGGCCAGACCGTTCTGGACTCGCTCAACCTGATGCCGGGCGTGAACTTCACCAACAACGACGCCTTCGGCTCGGCCGGCGGCGACATCAACATCCGCGGCTTCGACAGCCAGCGCGTCGCCCTGCTGCAAGACGGCATCCCGCTGAACGACAGCGGTAACTACGCCATCTACCCGAACCAGCAGCTGGACTCGGAACTGATCTCCAAGGTCGACGTGAACCTGGGCACGACCGACGTCGACAGCCCGACGGCCGCGGCCGCCGGCGGCACCATCAACTACGTCACCCGCAAGCCGTCGGAAGACTTCGGCGCCACGATCGAGCTGCAGGGCGGCCAGCAGAACTTCAAGCGCTTCTTCGGCGTGATCGACACCGGCGCCGTCGGCCCGCTCGGCACCAGCGCCTGGATCAGCTACGCGGAAGCCAAGAACGACGTGTTCAACGGCCCGGGCAAGATCCACAAGAAGCAGTTCAACGCCCGCATCTATCAGCCGATCGGCGACAACGGCGACTTCGTCAGCCTGATCGCCAACTACAACGAAAACCGCAACAACTTCATCAACCGCATGTCGCTGGCGGCCTTCCAGGCCGGCACGGGCGTCGGCTACACGGACTCGGTTTCGGGCACGAGCGCGGCTGGCGCCTGTAACCGCGCCACCCCGGTCGCCGGCACCGCCCAGGTCGATCTGAACACCGGCACCTGCTACAAGTACAACATCAACCCGTCGAACACGGGCAACATCCGCGGTCAGTCGCTGTTCCACATCGGCGAGAACCTGATCGTCACGGCCGACCCGTACTTCCAGTACACCCTGGCCAACGGCGGCGGTCGCGCCCTGTTCCGTGAAGACGGCACCGGCACCGGCAACGGCTTCATCCGTGGTTCGTCGCTGACCGGCGCCCTGGACCTGAACGGCGACGGCGACACGCTCGACACCGTCCTGCTGTACGGCCCGAACATCACCAACACCCGTCGTTACGGCATCACGTCGTCGGCCATCTGGAAGTTCTCGGACAGCCAGAGCATCCGCGCCGCCTACACCTACGACACGGCCAACCACCGTCAGACCGGTCAGTACACGACCTTCGACCTGCAGATGAACCCGAACGACGTGTTCGGCGGCAAGGACGGCTACGGCCAAGCGATCCGTCTGTCGGACGGCTCGATCCTGCGCCGTCGTGACCGCGTCTCGGTCGCCACGCTGAACCAGTTCTCGGCCGAGTACCGCGGCAAGTTCATCGAAGACAAGCTGCTGGTGAACGTCGGCATCCGCGCGCCGTTCTTCAAGCGCGACCTGAACAACTTCTGCTACCAGGTCGACACCTTCAACGCCTACTGCACCAACCAGGCCCCGACCGCGGTCGCCGGCTCCGACGACGGCAACGGCCAGACCCTGGTCACCCTGCCGGGTCAAGGCACCACCCAGTACGGCCGTCCGCGCAAGTTCACGCGCAAGTACGACGACATCCTGCCGAACGTGGGCGCCAGCTATAAGTTCACCGACAGCCAGTCGATCTACGTCAGCTACGCCCAGACCCTGTCGGCGCCGCGTACGGACGACCTCTACGACCGCAAGATGACGGACCCGGATCCGGAAACCGCCAACGTCTACGACATCGGCTACCGCTTCCAGAACTCGACCGTCCTGTTCGCGGCCTCGGTGTACTACAACGACTTCACCAACCGCATCGAGCGGGCGTTCAACGAGCAGGACAACATCGCCTTCTCGGTCAACGTGGGTGACGTGGTGCTGAAGGGCTTCGACGCCCAGTTCGGCGTTCGTCCGGCCAGCTACATCGGCTTCTACGCTTCGTTCTCGTACGTCGACTCCGAGATCCAGTCGAACATCCCGGGCACCTCGCTCGGCAGCACCCTGCCGACCAAGGGCAAGGAACTGTACGAGACCCCGAAGTACCAGGGCGGCCTGCGCGTCGACTGGGACGTCACCGACGCCTTCAGCGTCGGCGTTCAAGCCAAGTACGTCGGCGAGCGCTGGACCAACCTGACCAACACCGAAAAGGTGCCGAGCTACGCTCTGCTGGACCTGGACGCGCGCTACACCCTGGAAGCCATCGGCGCCAAGGGCTCGTACGTCCAGCTGAACGTCAAGAACCTGACCGACGAGAAGTACCTCGGCGACCTGTCGGTGAACCCGTCGGGCACCGGCCTTGGTCAGCCGGGCTACCCGCGCACCGTCATGGTCACCCTGCACGCCAAGTTCTAATCCGAACCTGGACGCAGAAAGACGGAAGGGCGGCTCTTCGGAGCCGCCCTTTTTCTTTTGTCGCACCAATTTGCTAGAACCCGCGCTTGACCCCCGGTCCCCCAGGGGCCATCTGCGCCGCTCCGTTTGACCAGGCTTTCGAAAATGACCCTCACCGTTCCCGCCGAGTGGGCTCCGCACCGCGCCATGTGGCTGGGCTTCCCCAGCCATGGCGAGCTCTGGCAGGAAGACCTCGAGCAGGCGCAACAGGAGGTCGCCGACCTCGCCCGCGCCCTGGCCGGCCCAGGCGGCGAGCGCGTGCGCCTGATGGTGGTCGGCGACGAGGCCGAGGCCGCCGCCCGCGCCCTGCTCTCCGACACCAGCGTCGAGATCGTCCGCGGCCAGTTCGGCGACATCTGGCTGCGCGACACCGGTCCGATCTTCACCGAGACCGCCAAGGGCGCCTCGGCGGCCGGCTTCAAGTTCAACGGCTGGGGCGGCAAGTACGACCTGGAGGGCGACGACATCGTCGCCGAGCAGATCGCCGCGGCCTCGGGCGCGCCGCTGGTCCGCAACGACTTCATCCTGGAAGGCGGCGCCCTCGACCACGACGGCCTGGGCACCATCCTGACCACCCGCCAGTGCCTGCTGAACGCCAACCGCAACGCCGGCTGGGACGAAGCCTCGGCCACCTCCGCCCTGGGCGCCGCCCTGGGCGCCAAGAAGGTGCTGTGGCTGGGCGATGGTTTGCTCAACGACCACACCGACGGCCACGTCGACAACCTGGCCCGCTTCGTCGCGCCCGGCGTCGTCGCCTGCCCGATGGCCTTCGGCGCCGACGATCCCAACGCCGAGGTCTATGCCGAGACCGCCCGCCTGCTGGGCGCCATGACCGACAGCCGCGGCTCGCCGCTGCAGGTCGTGCGCATCCCCTCGCCGGGCAAGATCCTGGACGAGGACGGCGAGCCGATCCCGGCCTCGCACATGAACTTCCTGATCGCCAACGAGGCGGTGATCGTGCCGATCTACGCCGAGGAGTCGGGCGCCTTCGCCGTCGAGGTGATCAAGGGCCTGTTCCCCGAGCGCCAGGTCATCGGCCTGGCCTCGACCGCGATCCTCACCGGCGGCGGTTCGTTCCACTGCATCAGCCAGCAAGAACCCGCTTAGTACGTTGACACAAGTCGGAGGCCTTGGAGGCCTCCGCGAAAGCCGCGCGCTCGCAGTTTCAACTTTTTGGTGATCCGGACCTCCGACATGACCCGCACGCTCAGCGTCGCCGCCATCCAGACCTCCTACGGCATGGACCTGGCGGCCAACATCAAGAAGACCGAAGGCTTCATCCGCGAGGCCGCCGCCAAGGGCGCGCAGGTCATCCTGCCGTCCGAGCTGTTCCAGGGCCCGTACTTCTGCGTGGCGCAGGAGGAGCGCTGGTTCGCGCAGGCCCATCCGTGGCGCGAGCACCCGGTGGTCAAGGCCATCGCGCCGCTGGCCGGCGAGCTGGGCGTGGTGATCCCGATCTCGATCTTCGAGCGCGAGGGCCCGCACTACTTCAACAGCCTGGTGATGGCCGACGCCGACGGCAGCCTGCTGGGCGTCTATCGCAAGAGCCACATCCCCGACGGCCCCGGCTACATGGAGAAGTACTACTTCCGGCCGGGCGACACGGGCTTCAAGGTCTGGGACACGCGTTTCGGCCGCCTGGGCGTCGGCATCTGCTGGGACCAGTGGTACCCCGAGGCCGCCCGCGCCATGGCCCTGATGGGCGCCGAGGCCCTGTTCTACCCCACCGCCATCGGCAGCGAGCCGCATGACGCCAGCCTCGACACGGCCCTGCCGTGGCGCCGGGCCATGCAGGGTCACGCGGTCAGCAACGTGATCCCGGTGATCGGCGCCAACCGCATCGGCTTCGAGCCCTGGGACGGCTATCCCAACGGCGGCCAGACCTTCTACGGCTCGTCGTTCATCGCCGACCATCGCGGCGACCTGGTCAGCGAGCTGGGCCGCGCCGACGAAGGCCTGGTCAACGCCACCTTCGACCTCGACTTCCTGACCACCCACCGCGCCGCCTGGGGCTTCTTCCGCGACCGTCGTCCGGAATTCTACACCAGCCTCGCCGGCCCCCGCCCGACGGCCTGACGCCGACGACGCGGGCCACGCGGACCAACGACGAAGGGCGGGGGAGACCCCGCCCTTTTTCGTGCGCGCCTCGAACGCCGCCGCACGCACGCGCAACCCCAGGAGCGCGGCTGAACCGCGCCGGCCTGAAAGCTTCACCGATGTCCGGAAAGGTCCTTGGTGGAGCCGAGGGGAATCGAACCCCTGACCTCCTCATTGCGAACGAGGCGCTCTACCATCTGAGCTACGGCCCCAAGGAAGCGCGGAGATACGGTGGCCTGGAGCGTCCGTCAAGCGGCAGTTGCAGGGGTCGGTGAAAACAGCGCGGCCTTGCCAGGGCGGGCGGGGGCGGGCAAGAAGTCGGTCGCTGGGGCTCGCCGGCTTTCGACGGCGACGTCGAGGCTTGGCAGGCGGGTTCCCGATCGCACATCCCGAGCGTGGCAGGCCCCGAAACCGTACATATCTTCGGTGGCCACGCTCCAGCACGGAACGCACATGGCCCCGCTGATCTACTTCGTCTTCTTCATTCTCAACGCCCTGCTCGGCCTGCTGAAGTGGGCGGTGATCATCAGCGCGATCATCAGCTGGCTGGTGGCCTTCGACGTCATCAACCTGCGCAACAACGCGGTCTATCAGATCAGCCGCTTCCTCGACGCGGTGACGCGACCGCTGCTGGCCCCGCTGCGCAAGGTCATCCCGCCGCTGGGCGGCGTCGACATCACCCCGATCATCCTGATCCTGGTGATCATCGGCGTGCAGAACTTCCTGCTGTTCCCGCTGCGCAACACCCTGCTTGGCATCCTCGGCTGATCCAGCCGTGACCAGCGCCGTCCTGGCCGTGCGCCTGACCCCGCGGGGCGGGCGTGACGCCGTCGACGGCTGGGCGGCCGACGCCGACGGCCGGCCCTATCTGAAGGTGCGGGTCAGCGCCCCGCCGGTCGAGGGCGAGGCCAACGCCGCCCTCGTCGCCTTCCTGGCCAAGCGCCTGGGACTGTCGCGCTCGGCCGTCCGCGTGGCCGCCGGCGCGACCGCGCGCCTCAAGCGGCTGGAGATCGACGGCCTGTCGCCCGAGGACCTCGAGCGCCTGCTGGGCCGTCCCGGCTGACCGTTTCCCGGGCGGGGTGCGGCCAATTGCCCGGCAGCCCCTTACCGCCCTCGCCAAGCCCCCCGACGGCGTGCCATTGAGAGAATGGCGTTCTTTC
Organism: Caulobacter sp. 602-2; assembly: GCF_011043625.1. Classification (GTDB taxonomy): domain Bacteria; phylum Pseudomonadota; class Alphaproteobacteria; order Caulobacterales; family Caulobacteraceae; genus Caulobacter. Next base: position 160,410 of record NZ_JAAKGT010000010.1, on the reverse strand, counting down.
ACGCCCTCTTAGCGTCTGTCGCCCATAGTCGGGGCGAGAAATTCCAGGGTTTCGAGGCCAGCGGGGGCTGCGCTATGCGCGGAAGGGCCATCAACGCGAAGGATCGCCAGGCGGCGATGATCCACGCCGCCGCGGCGCGGCGCGGCAATGTCTATCTGCGCCTGACCGCCACGATCTCGATCGCCGTCATCCTGCACGTCTTCATCGGCATGAAGTGGGTCTGGGCCTGGGCGGCGGTCTATACCGTGGCCCAGCTCTTCGAGCTGTGGCTGTTCCGGAAGCTGAAGGCCGCGCCCGAGCGGTTCCTGACCGGCTGGCGGGCCTGGTCGCTGGCGATCATGCCGGCGATCACCTCGATCATCTTCGGGGCCCTGGCCCTGCCGCTGTTCGCCTCGCATCAGCGCTTCGCGCCCACCCTGGGCGGCATGCTGCTGGCCGGGGCGCTGCTCAACGTCATCGTCGTCAATGTCAGCCTCCGGTCGGCCACCCTGGCGGCGGCGATCCCGCACGTCGTCTACCTGCTGATCGCGCCGTTCATCGGCCGGGCGGCCAATCCCGACGCGCCGCTGGCCAACGCCCTGTGGTTCGGGGTGCTGCTGCTGATCGTCTCGGTGACGGTGGCCGCCCGCACCCTGGAGGCCGCGCTGAAGGCCGAGGAGGCCGCCAAGGCCGAGGCCGAGCGCCGCCGTCACGAGGCCGAGGAGGCCGTGGCCGCCAAGAGCGCCTTCGTGGCCATGATCAGCCACGAACTGCGCACCCCGATCAGCGCCATCCTGGCCGGCGCGGCGCGCCTGCACAGCGAGGTCCCCGAGGCCAGCGCCAAGGTCCACGCCCAGCTGATCGCCGACGCCGGCGGCATGATGCGCACCCTGCTCAACGACCTTCTGGACTTCTCGCGCCTGGAGGCCGGCCGCATGGCCGTCGAGCGCGCGCCCTACGACCTGCGCCAGGCCCTGGCCGACACCCTGCGCCTGTGGCGGCCCGAGGTGCAGAAGAAGGGCCTGCGCCTGCGTATCGAGGGCGCGGCGGGCCTGCCGCGCTGGGTGGCCGGCGACAGCCTGCGGCTGCGCCAGGTGCTCAACAACCTGCTGTCCAACGCCATCAAGTTCACCGAGCGCGGCGAGATCGTCGTGACCCTGGCCGCCCACCGCCAGGGCGAGGGCTGGACGCTGGAGATCGGCGTCGTCGACACCGGCCGGGGCATCGAGCCCGAGGCCCTGCCGCGCCTGTTCACCCCCTTCGACCAGCTGACCGCCGAGGTCGTGCGCCGCCATGGCGGTTCGGGCCTGGGCCTGGTGATCAGCCGCGAGCTGGCCCGGCTGATGGGCGGCGACATCACCGTGGCCAGCGAGGGCCTGGGCAGGGGCGCGCGCCTGCGCCTGACGGTCCGCGTCGACGAGACCCAGGCGCCGCCGGTTGCGGCCAGCGCCGCCTCGATCGCCGGAACCCGGGTGCTGGTGGTCGACGACCACGTGGTCAACCGCCGGGCCGTCGAGCTGGTTCTGCAGACCTTCGGCGTCACGCCGGTGCTGGCCGAGTCCGGCGAGCGGGCGCTGGAGCTGCTTGGGGCCGGCGCCTTCGACGTGGTGCTGATGGACGTCTACATGCCGGGCCTGGGCGGTCGCGAGACCACCCGCATCCTGCGCGGCGAGCCTGGTCCCAACCGCGACGCGCCGGTCATCGCCGTCACCGCCTCCTCGACCCCCAAGGACTGGGACGCCTGCCGCGCCGCCGGCATGGACGCCCACGTCGCCAAGCCGATCGACCCGGCCCAGCTGCACGCGGCCCTGGTCGACGTGCTGTCCAACCCGCCGGCCCGCACCGCGGCGGCTTAGGGTCGGTACTCAATTGGCCGAGGGCAATGGGTTATCTGTTTCAATAGCCTATAGCAGTTGTCATCCCGGCCGCAGCGCAGCGGAGCGCCGGGATCTCCCACAGTTTCCGAACCTGCCAACGTGGGAGATCCCGGCTCTACGGATCGCTGACGCGCTCCTCCGGCCGGGAAGACACGTTTCTTTGCACGCCAATTGAGTCCAGACCCTAGGGGCCCAAAAATTCACCCCTCCCCAAGAGAGAGGTTTTCCTTCAAGCGCTCCACCAGCGCCGCCTCGTCCTTCATCTGGCATTCCCAGATCGTCTCGACCCGCCAGCCGGCCGCCGCGAGGGCGGCCTCGTTGCGCTCGTCCCGGGCCTTGTTCCGGGCCACCTTGGCCAGCCAGTAGTCGCGATTGGCCTGGGGCACGCGCGCGCCCCGCTTGCAGTCGTGGCCGTGCCAGAAGCAGCCGTGGACGAAGAACGCCAGCCTGCGGCCCGGCATCACCACGTCGGGCGAACCGGGCAGGTCCTTGCGGTGCAGGCGGTAGCGCGCGCCCAGGCCCGTCAGCAGGCGTCGCAGGGTCTTTTCCGGCGTGGTGTCCTTGCTCTTGACCCTGGCCATGACGGCCGAGCGCTTGGCGGGGTCGAAGACGTCGGTCATGGCGCGCTCAGGGCCGCGTGATGCGCGGAAAACGGCCCAGTCGCAGCGTGCCGGTCAGCAGCAGCACGCCCAGCTGCTTGATCCCCGGCAGGCGCGACATCGGCGTGAACCCGAAGGTGCGGACAGCCGGCCAGAACCAGCCGCGCGACTGGAACAGCGGCGTCAGCGCCTTGGAAGCCAGCTGGTAGAGGCCCACATGCCGGCGCCGGTCGGCCTGCCAGCCCTTGAGGGCGGCGGGCGAGGGCGTCGCCGCCAGCCGCTCGGCCAGCTCGGCGGCGTCCATCAGGGCCAGGTTCGCGCCCTGCCCCAGCTGCGGGCTGGTGCCGTGGGCGGCGTCGCCGATCAGAGCGCAGGCCCCGACGTCCCAGCGGCCTACCGACACGTCGCGATAGATCGCCCGGGAGAAGCCGGCCCAGTCGTTCCTGCCGGCCAGGGCCTGCGCCAGACCCGGCCACAGCGGCGCCAGGCGCTGGTCGCGCCAGCGGGCGAAGTCGCCGGCCAGGAAGGCGTCCATGTCGGCCACGGGCACCGACCAGAACACCGCCGTGCAGTTCTCCTCTCCGTCCGGCCCCAGGCCCACCGGCAGGGCGCCGCACATCACCTCGGCCCGGTGATAGACCTGTCGCAGGGCGCCGGCGAAGCGGTCGTCGGGATCGGCGATGTTGGTCCACACCGCGCCCCACGGATAGACCGGGGCGCGGGCCCGGGGCTTCAGCGCCCCGCGCAGGGTCGAGGCCGAGCCGTCGGCCACCAGCACGATGTCGAAGGGACCGAAGGATCGCCCCGCCTCGTCGTGCAGCACCGGCCTTGCGGCGTCTTCCAGCCGGGTGATCCGAGCGCCGGTGACGACCTCGACCCCGGCCGGGGCCAGGGGCGCGTGCAGGGCGTCGAACAGCGCCGCGCGGTGGATGCCCACGCCGTGCGCGCCGGGCCGCCAGTCGGCATAGTCCAGGGCCATCACCCGGCGGCCGTGGCTGTCGTGGCCGATCAGTTCCTGCACCGGCGCGCCGGCGGCGCGCACGGCGTCCTCCAACCGCAGCGCGCGCAAGGCCGCTAGGCCCGTCGGTTGCAGCAGCAGGCCCGAGCCCACGGGGCGCGGCTGCTCGAAGGCCTCCAGCAGCGTCACGGCGCAGCCCTTGCGGGCCAGCGCCAGGGCCGCGGCCATGCCGCCGACGCCGCAGCCGACGATGCCGATCTTGAGTTTGGTCATGGAAGGGGAGGCGCGTTCAATCGCGCGATCGACGATCCGGTCGCCATGTCAGGTTCCCATCCTTCGTCATCCCGGAAGCCGCGCAGCGGCTATCCGGGACCCAGGGGCGAGCGATGAAGCGGCGGCCCCCGGGGTCCCGGCTCTCCGCTTCGCTCCGGCCGGGATGACGGCCGGAGGGGCGGATTGGCGTCGAACGCCTACAGGCCCTCGAACAGCGCCGTCGACAGGTAGCGCTCGGCGAAGCTGGGGATGATCGCCACGATCAGCTTGCCGGCATATTCGTCGCGCAGGGCCAGGTCGAAGGCGGCGGTCAGGGCCGCGCCCGAGCTGATGCCGACGGTCAGGCCTTCGGTCGAGGCGGCCTTGCGGGCCATGGCGAAGGCGTCGTCGTTGCTGACCTGGACGATGTCGTCGATGACGCCGCGGTCCAGGATGCCCGGCACGAAACCGGCGCCGATGCCCTGGATCTTGTGCGGACCGGGCTGGCCGCCCGACAGCACGGCGCTGGCTTCCGGCTCGACGGCCACCATCTTCAGGCCCGGCTTGCGGGCCTTCAGCACCTGGCCGACGCCGGTGATCGTGCCGCCGGTGCCCACGCCCGAGACCACGGCGTCGACGGCGCCGGCGGTGTCGTTCCAGATCTCCTCGGCGGTCGAGACGCGGTGGATCAGCGGGTTGGCGGTGTTCTCGAACTGCTGGGGCATCACCGCGCCGGGGGTGGCGTCGACGATCTCCTGGGCGCGGGCCACGGCGCCGCGCATGCCCTTCTCGGCCGGGGTCAGCTCCAGCTTGGCGCCGAGCAGCAGCAGCATCTTGCGGCGCTCGATCGACATGCTTTCCGGCATGACCAGGGTCAGCTTGTAGCCCTTGGCGGCGGCCACGAAGGCCAGCGCGATGCCGGTGTTGCCGCTGGTCGGCTCGACGATCGAACCGCCCGGCTTCAGCAGGCCCTTGGCTTCGAGGTATTCGATCATCGCCACGCCGATGCGGTCCTTGACCGACGACAGCGGATTGAAGAACTCGAGCTTGGCCACGACCTCGCCCTTGGGCTTCAGTTCGGCCGACAGGCGCGGCAGGCGGATCAGCGGCGTGTCGCCGACGGTGTCGATGATGGAGTCGTAGATCTTGCCCCGGCCGGCGCGCTTGAAGCGAGCGGCGTCGTACAGGCTGGAAGCGTCGTCCATGGTGATCTCTCGGAGCGTTTGAATTTCGACCCTTGGGTGATCTCCACCTTAGGCCGTGGGGATTGGCCTGTCAGCGACCTATTCGGCCGCCAGGGCCGCAGTTTTCCTGGCAGCCAACGGAGTCAAAAGATGCTCGGCCAGCCAGCGCACGGCCGGGGCGGCCACGCCGTCGCCGATCACGTGCAGGCCGGCCGTGGCGCTCCTGGGCAGGGCGTAGCTGTCGGGCAGGCCCATCAGGCGGGCGCCCTCGCGCGGGCTGACCAGGCGCGAGCGCACGGTCCCCTTGTCGATCACCAGCAGCGTCTGGCGCGAGGAGCCGCCGCGCGGGGTGCGCAGGCAGCCGGCCACGCCGTCGAAGCGCACCTCGGCCCGTTGCTCGCCGCCGCGCATGCGGCGGAACACGCCGCCGACGGCGCGCTCGCCCGAGGCGATGCGGGCGTCCACCGAGGCGCGGTGGGCCGGGGCCATCAGCTCCAGCAGGGCGGCCGTGGCCTCGTCGCTGCGCCATTCGACGGCGTCGTCGGGCTCGAGCACGGTCGAAAGATCGGTGTTGCGGGCCGGCGGGGCGGGCAGGGCCCACCACAGCCAGCGGTCCTTCAGCGCTTGCGGCAGGCGCGCGGCGGCCTCGCGCACGGCGCGGCTGTGGAACGGACCCTGGCCGGTCAGGCCATCCGTGTCGGCCCGGGTGGCGACCACGAACACGCGCGGCCGCGACTGCGGGGTGAAGCAGGCCGCGTCGATCTCCAGCGCGCCGAAGCGATAGCCCTGGTCGGCCAGGGCCTGGCACAGGGCGGTGAAGTCCTCGCCCCGGTGCGAGGTCAGAAGGCCGACGACGTTCTCGATGACGATGGTGGTCGGGGCGCGGCCCTCGTCCTCCAGCGCCTCGATCAGTCGCCAGAAGCCGAAGAAGGCCGACGAGCGTCCGCCGTGCAGGCCCGCCCGCGCGCCGGCCAGGCTGAAGTCCTGGCAGGGGCTGGACGCCCAGGCCAGGTCCGCCTGGCCGGGCAGGTCGGCCGCCTCCAGCTTGAAGACGTCGCCGGTGTGGAAGTGATCGTCGGCGTCGGCGAAGTTGGCGCGATAGGTCTGCGCCTTCACCGGGTCGAAATCGTTGGCGAAGGCGCAATTCCAGCCTTCGCCGAGGCCGATGCGGGCCATGCCGCCGCCGGCGAAGAATTCATAGAAGACGGGGCGGGCGTTGTGATTCATCGTATCGGGCAGATTAGCTTGAGCCGCCGCTTCGAGGATAGCGCCCGCATGATCCGATCCACCGCCGTCGTCGTCGCCTGCCTGTTGCTGGCCGGATGCGGCGACGGACCCCTGGGCGCGGCCGAGGGGGCGACCTCGGCGCCGGCCGACGCCCCGGCCGGGGTCGCGCCCGGGCCCGACTACGCCGGCGACTTCGATCTGGTGGGAACCGAGCCCTTCTGGGCCGGCAAGGTGCGCGAGGGCGCGCTGACGCTCGACCGCATGGAGGGCGGGGCCGTCAGTCTGTCCAATCCCGGCGTACGCATCGACGGTCAGCAGGGTGTCTGGGACGCCGAACAGCCGGGCGAGGCGGGCGTCGAGGGCCATCGCCTGGTCTTCCGCCTGACGCCGCAGCCGTGCTCGGACGGCATGTCCGACCGCGTGTTCAGCCACGCGGCCGAGGTCTGGCTGGACGGGACGACCTTCAAGGGCTGCGCGGCGCGGACCGAGGACCTGGCCCGGCAGGGGCGGCCTTAGACTCCCAGTCCGCCCACGCCCGTCATCCCGGGCGAAGGACCGCAAAGCGGTCCGCAGACCCGGGACCCAGGGGGGCTGGGCTCTGACGTCGGTTCCGAACAGGCTGTGGCCGGCGCAATGCGTCCGCCTCTGGGTCCCGGCTCTTCGCTACGCTCGGGCCGGGATGACGAAGATGGGGAGCGCCTGCCGGCGGCGTCAGCCGCCGTTGATGTCGATGGTCTCGATCTGCGACTGGGTCGCCTCGGCCTTGTGGGAGCGGCCCGGGATGGGCAGCAGCAGGCCGACCGCGATGGCCGCGACGATGGCGAGAGCGATGAGGGCCTTGGCCGCCATGGCGTGTTTCTGGTCCGTTTCGGGTCTGTAAATTCAGCGCCCGTGCCCGACATATGGTTCCGTCTGCGGAGCTTGCAAGGGCGCGGGTGAACGGCGGTATCGCGACGAGGCGTCCGTGCTCACAGCCGCCCCCGCGCGCCGCCCTTCAGGGCGTCGATCTTGCGCTCGGGCCGGGGCGACGCGGTTTCCGCCTCCAGGGTCGGGAGCCGCCAATCGCCCGCCGGCCTTGCCGTGCGTTCGGGCGGCAGGGCCTGGACGATCTTGCGCACCGTGCCGGCCATCTGCCCCAATAGCCGCACCTTCTCGGACGCCTTGCGCAACGCCTCGCGGTCGAGGCCCTCCTCCATCGCGGCCCAAAGCTCATCCATCGCCGCCATCAGCCGCTGCTGGATCTTCGCGCACCAGGCGCGGGAGGTTTCGCTGGTCATGCCGACAAGCATGAGGCCGGTTCGAGGGCGTCGGATAGGAAACGTGCGTTTTCGTTTAGGGCGTTGAATTCGTTGGCGTCGGGGTGCGAAGCCGCGGGGATAGACGCCGCCTGTCCCCCGCCTCCCGTCATTCCCGCCCTTGTGGCGGGAACCTCTGGTTTCGCTCGCACGTGAGACGCCGGCGGATCGCTGGCGATCCGCCCCATCCGCCCTTGCGGCTGCGAGAGGGGTTCCCGCCACAAGGGCGGGAATGACGGGCGAAAGGGGCAGGGCTGTGGATAACTTTCGCCCTCTTCACCCCTACCGCTTGCGCCCGCTCTCCGTCACGTACGGCGTCCCGTCGCGATGGCGATAGGTCTCCTCGCCGGGATGGATGACGAGGTCCAGGTCCGGATAGTCGCAGCCGTCTTCCTCCGGCCGCCGCGAACCCATCTCCAGCAGCACGGCGGGCGCGGTCGAGCGGTTCTGGATCTGGTGGCCGTTGGGAACGCCGGCCTTGAAGCCCGCGCAGTCGCCGGCCCGCAGGATCGTCTCGCCCCCATTCTCTCCTTGGGGGTCCTCGACCAGCACCACCTCGCCCTCGACCACCCAGACGAACTCGTCCTCCGCCGTGTGCCAGTGGCGCTGGCTGGACCAGGTTCCCGGCTCCAGCCGCATCAGGTTGACCCCGAACTGCGTGAGGCCCGCCGCGTCGCCCAGCTTCCAGCGCTTGCGGGCCCGGCAGGGCTGGTCGAAGGGCGCCGGATAGGCCGTGCCGTGACGGGTGGGCGCCTGGTCGATGTCGATCTTGGGCATGGTCGGCCTTTAAAGGATCGTGCTGGGTTTGCGTCCCGCCGATGGGAAGCCTAAAGCCTGCAGCATGACCAGCCCCGCGCCCGTTTCCGTCAGCATCGACCCCGTCGAGCTCGCCCAGGCCCTGATCCGCCGCCCCTCCGTCACGCCCGCCGACGAGGGCGCGATGGACGTGCTGCAGCGCCAGCTGGAAGGCCTGGGCTTTGCGTGCCGTCGCATGAAGTTCGGCGAGATCGAGAACCTCTACGCCAAGCGCGGGACGGCGCGGCCCAACCTCTGCTTCGCCGGCCACACCGACGTGGTGCCGGTGGGCGACGACGCGGCCTGGACCGCCGGCCCGTTCGAGGCGCAGATCAAGGACGGCGTGCTGTACGGCCGCGGCGCGGTCGACATGAAGTCGGCCATCGCCGCCTTCGTCTCGGCCGTGGCCCACACCGAGGAAGTCCCCGGTTCGATCAGCTTCCTGATCACCGGCGACGAGGAAGGCGTGGCCGAGGACGGCACGGTCAAGGTCGTCGAGGCCCTGGCCGCCGAGGGCGAGATCATCGACCACTGCATCGTCGGCGAGCCCACGAGCGCCAACCTGCTGGGCGACATGGTCAAGATCGGCCGCCGCGGCAGCATCAACGCCTGGATCGCGGTGGACGGCAAGCAGGGCCACGTGGCCTATCCCCACCGCGCCGCCAACCCGATCCCGGTGATGGTCGACATCCTCTCGCGCCTGCAGGCCCGGGTGCTGGACGAGGGCTATACCGGCTTCCAGCCGTCGAACCTGGAGGTCACCACGGTCGACGTCGGCAACCCGGCCACCAACGTCATCCCCGCCAGCGCCAAGGCCCGCGTCAACATCCGCTTCAACCCGGCCCACAAGGGCAAGGACCTGGCCGCCTGGATCGAGCACGAGTGCCGCGAGGCCGCCGAGGGCTTCTCGGGCCGGGTCGAGGCGCTGTGCAAGATCAGCGGCGAGGCCTTCCTGACCGAGCCGGGCGCCTTCACCGACGTGATCGTCGGCGCCGTGGGCGACGCCACCGGCCGCGTGCCGGAACTGTCGACCACCGGCGGCACCAGCGACGCCCGCTTCATCCGCAGCCTCTGCCCGGTGGTCGAGTTCGGCCTCGTCGGCTCGACCATGCACCAGGTCGACGAGCGCGTGCCGGTGGAAGAGGTCCGCCAGCTGGCCGGCGCCTACACCGCGCTGATCCGGCGCTATTTCGAGGCGTTTTCGGGGTAGGGCTCACGCCCAAACAGCCGTCATCCCGGAAAGCCCGCAGGGCTTATCCGGGACCCAGGGGCCAAGCGCAACGCGGCGGCCCCTGGGTCCCGGCTCTCCGCTACGCTGCGGCCGGGATGACGATAAAAGGGAAAGCGGGGAGGACGGCGACGCCATGAACGAGCTCTCCATCGACGAAGTCCTGGCCGAGGTCGCCGTGCTGGTGAAGCCGCACTTCGGCAAGGGCCGCGTGCCCGACTACATCCCCCAGCTGGCCAATGTGCCGGCGACCAAGTTCGGCATGGCCGTGCGCACGGTCGACGGCGGCGAGCACGTGATCGGCGACGCCGACGAGGGCTTCTCGGTCCAGAGCATCACCAAGGTGCTGTCTCTGGGCCTGGCGCTCAACCGCATCGGCGACGAGGTCTGGACGCGGGTGGGCAAGGAGCCCTCGGGCACGCCGTTCAACCACCTCTCGCTGCTGGAGGCCGAAGGCGGCTTTCCGCGCAATCCGTTCATCAACGCCGGCGCCCTGGCGGTGACCGACATCCTGCTGGACAAGGTCAAGGACCCCGCCGCCCTGGTGCGCGGCTTCGCCTGCTTCCTGGCCGATGGTCCCGTGGAGATCGACGAGGCGGTGGCCGCCTCCGAGCTCGACAACGCCTGGCAGAACCGGGCCATCGCCAACCTGATGCGCGGCAAAGGCACGGTGCGCCACGACCCGGAAGCCGTGGTCGCCGCCTATTGCCGCCAGTGCGCCCTGACCATGAGCTGCCGCCAGCTGGCCCGCGCCTTCCTGCCGCTGGCGGCCGGCGGCTTCTCGCCGGTGGTGCAGGAGACGATCTTTCCCGAGCGGCTGACCCGGCGCCTCAACGCCCTGCTGCTGACCTGCGGCATCTATGACAGCGTCGGCAGCTTCGCCTATCGCGTCGGCCTGCCGGCCAAGAGCGGCGTCGGCGGCGGGATCGTCGCCGTCGTGCCCGGCAAGGCGACGGTGGCCGTCTGGTCGCCCGAACTCGACCGCTTCGGCACCTCGGTGGTCGGCGCCAGCGCGCTGGAGGCCTTCGCCCAGCTGACCAACTGTTCGGTGCTGTAGGGGCTTCTTCTTTTCTCTCCCGTCATTCCCGCCCTTGTGGCGGGAAGCCCTGGCGCCGCTGATACGTGAGATACAGGCGGCGTGCTGAGCACGCCGCCCCAGCCGTCCTTGCGGCTGATAGAGGGGTTCCCGCCACAAGGGCGGGAATGACGGGCGTGTTTGGGGGTCTTTCCAGGCCTTTGACCCAGATCAAGGCGACCCGTCACCGGCAGGCGCAACCTCCATCCGTTCCCCGATGGAGCCCGCCATGCCGATCGCCCAGCTCGCCTATCTCGGTTTTGTCCTCGCCGCCTTCGGCGTGTTCATGCTGGCGTTGGGATCGATCTGGATCGCCGAGCGGGTCTCCAAGGACTGACGGTTTCGAAAGTCCCGGTTCCCTCCACCTACGGGACTTTCACCCGAGGGCCGATGTCGGTCGGCTTTCGGTTCCTCGCGGCCTTCGCCGGATGTCGAGCCGGCGGAGGCCGCGGGCCCTTACGCCTCGTAGCCCACGCCCACCAGGTAGAGCCCGTCGGCCGGCGCCACGGGCCCGCAGGCGCGGCGGTCCCTGGCCTCCAGGGCCTTCCTGACGTCGTCCACGGCCCAGCGGCCCGCGCCCACCTCGACCAGCGTGCCGGTCATCGACCGCACCTGGCGGTGCAGGAACGAGCGGGCTTCGAAGTCGAGATGGATCTCCTCGCCCACCCGCCGCACGCGGGCGACGTCGAGGGTCTTGAGCGGGCTCTGGGCCTGGCAGTGCATGTCGCGGAAGGTCGTGAAGTCGTGCAGGCCGATGAGGGCCTGGGCCGCCGCGTGCATGGCCTCGTGGTCGAGGTCCTTCTTCATGTGCCAGACCTTGCCCTTGTCGAGGGCCGGCGGGGCGCGGCGGTTGAGGATGCGGTAGAGGTAGCGCCGCTCGTTGGCCGAGAACCGCGCGTGCCAGCCTTCCGGCGCGATGGTCGCGTCGAGGATCGACACCGCCTCGCGGGTCAGGTGGGCGTTCAGGGCGTTCATCACCGTCTGGGCCGGCCAGTCGCGCTCCAGATCCACATGCACCACCTGGCCCGTCGCATGCACGCCGGTGTCGGTGCGCCCGGCCGCGGCGATGCGCAGCTCCTGGCCGCTGAAGGCCTTCACCGCCGCCTCGATCGTCCCCTGCACGCTGGGCAGGGTCGCCTGGGCCTGGAAGCCCGAATAGGGACGGCCGTCGTACTCGACGAGGAGGCGGTAGCGGGGCATCAGGCCAGGACCGTCCCGGCCGCCAGCGGGAAGCCGCGCACGAAGACCTCGGCCTCCTGCACGCCCTTGCCCTCGCGCTGGGCCTTGAGCAGGCGCACCGCGCCCTCGCCGCAGGCGATCAGCAAGGCGTCGTCCAGCACGGTTCCGGCCGCGCCCTCGGCGTCCTCCACCTTCGACAGCAGGGCCTTCACCCGCACCGGGCCCTTTTCCGACGGGGCCTCGAACCAGGCGCCGGGGAAGGGCGACAGGCCGCGGATGTGGCGGTCGACCTCGGCGGCGGTCCGCGTCCAGTCGATGCGGGCCTCGGCCGGCTTGATCTTCTTGGCGTAGGTGACGCCCTCTTCGGCCTGCGGGGTCTCGACCGCGCCGCCGCGTTCGATGGCGGCCAGGGCCACCGGCAGCAGGCGCGCGCCGACGGCCGCCAGGCGGTCGTGCAGGCTGGCCACGGTGTCCAGCGCGTCGATGCGCACGGTCTCCGACAGCAGGACGGGGCCCTCGTCGAGGCCCTCGCTCATCCGCATCACCTGGACGCCCGTCACGGGATCCCCGGCCATGATCGCCCGCTGGATCGGGGCCGCGCCGCGCCAGCGGGGCAGCAGGCTGGCGTGCAGGTTGAAGCAGCCCAGCTTCGGGGCCTCCAGCACGTCCCTGACCAGGATCTGGCCGAAGGCGACGACGACCGCGGCGTCGAGGTCCAGCGCCTTGAAGGCCTCGATCTCCTCGGCGGTCTTCATCGAGACCGGGGTGCGCACGGGCAGCCCCAGGCCCTCGGCGAAGGCGTGGACCGGCGAGGGCTTCAGTTCCTGGCCGCGACCGCGCGGGGCGGGGGGCTGGGAATAGACGCAGGCGATCTCGTGGCCGCTGGCGACCAGTTCGGCCAGGCAGGCGACGGCGAAATCGGGCGTTCCGAGAAAGGCGATGCGCATGGCGGGGGTTTAGCCGCCGAAAGCCCCGGGGGAAAGCCGTGCGGCGGCCCCAAGCGAGCCTCAGAGTCGGAACCTCGACCTTGGCCGCGCCGTTCTCTGCCCGACTCTTCGCAACCCAGATCACCGGAGGAACACTAGATGCGCACCCTCGCCCTGATCGCCGCCTCGGTTCTCGCCCTGTCGGCCGCCGCCTGTTCGGACCAGCACGCCCAGGAGATCAAGGAAGGCGCGGCCGCCGCCGGACAGGACATCAAGGACGCCGCCAACGAGATCAAGAACGACCCGGACGTCAAGGAAGCCGGCACGGCGCTGAAGGAAAGCAGCAAGGAGACCGCCGCCGAGCTCAAGGCCGCCGCGGGCGACGCCGTCGACGCGGCCAAGGTGGCCGGCGCCAAGGCCGGCGACGCCGCCCAGGAAGCCGGCAAGGACATCACCCGCGAAAGCAAGGAAGCCGGCCAGGCCGCCAAGAAGGAAGTGCACGAGGCCACCCGCTAGGGGCGAGCGGAGCGTCAACCGGCCGCCATCTTCAACCCCGTCTTTCCCCGCGAAGGCGGGGAAGCTCGGTGAAAGTTGGCGCGTCGGTCCGACCCTTCTCCTACCGCCGGGCGGGCTCGGCGCCGTAGCGGTTGTCGCCGCGGGCGCCGCGCAGGAAGCCCAGCTCCACCCAGGCCCAGACCGACAGGCCCAGCGCCGCCAGGGCCAGCAGCGGGGCGGCCAGGATCAGCACGGAGTCGCCGGCGTAGAGCCCGCTGGCCAGGCCGCTCAGCGCGTAGGGGCCGGCGGCGAAGACGGCTATCCACCAGGCCGGCTTGCCCCGGTCGTGCAGGCGTCGCACGGCGACGGCGAGCCCCGCGACCAGCACCGGCAGGAACAGCAGGCTGGGAACTGCGCCCAGCCAGCCGCCCGCCTGGGTGGCCAGCACCGTCAGGGTCAGCACCACGGCGGTGGCCAGCGCCAGCCCGACCTGCGTGCGCCAGTAGCCCAGCCGCGAGGTGCGGCCGGAAAAGGCGAAGATCGGTTTCAGGCGGTCGGTGAAGGCGCGCATGCGGCTACTAGAGCCTGCCTCGCGCCGTCAGGAAAGCGCCGTCAGGGCCTCGGCCATCGACGGGCGGGCGGCGCCGTCCGGCTGGATGCAGGCCGCCTCCAGGCCGCGCAGGTCGGCCGGGGCCTCGCCGTCGACGCGATCCAGCACCTCGCCCAGCAGCAGGCCGAAGGCCCGCACGTCGATCGGCGTCCAGCGCGCCGCCTCGCCGGCCGGCAGGAAGGCCGCCGCGCCCAGGTCGCTGAGCACGGCGGCGCCGTCGCGCCCGTCCCACAGCACGTTGTGCGCGTAGAGGTCGCCATGCTGCAGGCCCCGTGCGTGCAGGTGGGCCGCGCCGGCGGCCACGTCGCGGGCGATCCGGCGCGCGACGTCGAGGGACAGCGACAGGTCGGCCGCATAGACGTCGCGGCTGCAGCTCTCCAGGCTGGGCGGGCCGGCCAGCACCCGCCAGCCTTCGGGCAACAGCGGCATCAGCAGGCCCTCGGCGCCGTCGGGGTGGCCCTCGATGCGGCCCAGCGCTCCGGTCAGGTTGGGATGCGGCCCCGCGGCCAGGCAGGCGGCCATCTCGCGCTCGGGCAGGCCGTCGCTGGTCATGGCGCCGCGGAACAGCTTCAGCGCCGCGCGGCCGCCGCGCCATCCGGCCTCGAAGACGTCGCCCGAGGCGCCGCGCCCCAGGGCCTTGCCGACGGAAAGGTCGCTCCAGGCGACCGGCGGGGCGAGCGCGCCGGTCGTCGTGTCGAAGGGATTTCCCGCCCAGGCCAGCCAGGCCAGCGCCGGCAGCCGCGCCAGCCAGGCCGGCGGCGCCGCGAAGCGGTTGGCGGCGATGCGCAGCAGTTCCAGGGTCGACGCCTGGCTCAGGCTCTCGGGCAGGGCCGAGAGCCCGTTGCCGGCCAGCATCAGCTTCTGCAGCAGCGGGCGCTCGCCCAGGGCGGCCGGCAGGGCCGTGATGCGGTTGTCGGTCAGGGTCAGCCAGCGCAGGGCCGGCGGCAGCGCCTCGGCGGGAACCTCCGCGATCCCGCAACCGCGGAAGCCGACCTGGCTCAGGGCGGCGCAGTCGCCGATGGCCTCGGGCAGGCGATCGAAGGGCGCGCCGGAGGCGAACAGCACCTTCAGCCGGCTCAGGCGCGAAAAGTCATGGGGCAGGGCCGAGATGGCGGTGCGGCCGATGTCCAGCACCTCCAGCGTGTCGGCCAGGCCGAAGACCTCCGGCGGCAGCGCGTTCAGGTCCGCGCCGGACAGGTCCAGCCTCGTCGCGCCGACCACGTCGCCGGCGCGCAGGGCGGCCAGTGTTTCGTTCACGGCCGCCCCCATCGCGCGATCAGTCGCGCAGCAGGTCGTTGATCGAGGTCTTCGAGCGGGTCTGGGCGTCGACCGTCTTGACGATCACGGCGCAGTACAGGCTCGGGCCGCCGTTCTTGTCGGGCAGGCTGCCCGGCACCACGACGCTGTAGGGCGGCACCTTGCCGATGTGGATCTCGCCGGTCTTGCGGTCGACGATCTTGGTCGAGGCCGACAGGTAGACGCCCATCGAGAGCACGCTGCCCTCGCCGACGACCACGCCTTCCACGACTTCCGAGCGGGCGCCGATGAAGCAGTTGTCCTCGATGATGGTCGGGTTGGCCTGCAGCGGCTCCAGCACGCCGCCGATGCCGACGCCGCCCGACAGGTGGACGTGCTTGCCGATCTGGGCGCACGAGCCGACCGTCACCCAGGTGTCGACCATGGTGCCTTCATCGACGAAGGCGCCGATGTTCACGAACGACGGCATCAGGATGACGTTCTTGGAGATGTGCGAGCCGCGACGGACGATGGCGCCCGGCACGGCGCGGAAGCCGCCGGCCTCGAACTGCGGGGCTTCCCAGCCGTCGAACTTGTTCGGAACCTTGTCCCACCACGGACCCACGCCGCCGCCCAGGGCGCCCGAGCGCATGACGGTGTTGGGGTTGAGGCGGAACGACAGCAGCACGGCCTTCTTCAGCCACTGGTGGGTGGTCCATTCGCCGTCGATCTTTTCCGAGACGCGGGCCTTGCCGCTGTCGAGCAGCAGCAGGGCCTCTTCCACGGCGGTGCGCACCGGGCCGGTGGTGGCGGTCGAAACGCCGTCGCGGGCTTCCCAGGCGGCTTCGATCTCGGTCTGCAGGTCGGCGAGGGTAAGGCCGGTCATTTACGAGGTTCCCTTCAGGCGCGCCGAGCTCAGGAACCCGGCGAGGTCGTTGGTGCGATGGTGGACGTGTTCGGAGGTCGAGGCGGCCGCGTGGGCGCCGACCAGGATGGTGGTCATGCCCAGCCGCGCGGCGGGCACGAGGTTCTTCTCGCTGTCCTCGAAGAAGGCCGTGGTCGGCGGATCGATGGCGTGAAGCTTGGTGATCTTGTCGAAGGTCGCCAGCGACGGCTTGGGAATGTAGTCGGCGGTCTCGATGGCGAAGACGTCGCCGAACAGGTCGCGCAGCCCCAGGTGCCCCAGCACCCGCTCGGCATGGCCCAGCGAGCCGTTGGTGAACACCAGCCGCCGGCCGGGCAGGGCCTGGATCGCGTCATGCAGCGCCTGGTCGGGGACCAGGTTCTCCATCGACACGTCGTGCACCTCCTCCAGGAACTGGGCGGGGTCCATGCCGTGATAGGTCATCAGCCCGGCCAGGGTGGTGCCGTGCTCCAGATAGTACTTCTTCTGCAGCGCCCGGGCCTCTTCCCGGGGCAGGCCCGTGAAGCGTTCGACGAAGTCGGTCATCCGGCCCTCGATCAGCCCCATGAACTCGGTCTCGGCCGGGTACAGGGTGTTGTCGAGGTCGAACAGCCAGGTGTCGACGTGGGTGAGGTCCACCATCAGATCACTTCGAGATCAGCGTGCCCGCGCCGTGCTCGCTGAACAGTTCCACCAGCATGGCGTGCGGGCGGCGGCCGTCGAGGATGACCACGGCTTCGACGCCGCTTTCCACGGCGTGGATGGCGTTCTCGAGCTTGGGGATCATGCCGCCGGTGGCCACGCCGTCGGCGATCAGCTGCCGGGCCTCGTCGATGGTCATCTCGCGGATCAGCTCGCCGTTGGCGTCGAGCACGCCCTTGATGTCGGTCAGCATCAGCATCCGCTTGGCCTTCAGCGCGCCCGCGAGCGCGCCGGCCACCGTGTCGGCGTTGATGTTGAAGGTCTCGCCCTGCTCGGAGACGCCGATCGGGGCGATCACCGGGATGTAGTCGGTTTCCGAGGTCAGCAGCGCCTGGATCAGGTGCGGGTCGACCTTGGTCGGCTCGCCCACGAAGCCCAGGTCGACGACCTGCTCGATGTTGCTGTCCGGATCCTTCTTGGTCCGGGTCACCTTCTCGGCGGTGATCAGGCGGGCGTCCTTGCCCGACAGGCCCACGCCGCGCACGTCGGCTTCAGCCCCGGCCAGCGTGATCCAGTTGGCGATTTCCTTGTTGATGGCCCCCGACAGGACCATCTCGGCCACTTCCATGGTGGCTTCGTCGGTGACGCGCAGGCCGTCGATGAAGGTCGACTTGACGCCGGCCTTGTCGAGCATGCGGCTGATCTGCGGACCGCCGCCGTGGACCACCACGGGATGCACGCCCAGGAGCTTCAGCAGCACGGCGTCGGCGGCGAACAGCTTGGCCACCTCTTCCTGGCCCATGGCGTGGCCGCCGTACTTGATCACGACCGTCTCGCGATCGTAGATCTGGATGTAGGGCAGGGCCTCGGCCAGGGTCTTGGCGGTGGCCCAGCCAGCTTCCTCGGCGACGTTGGTCAAAGGCGGTGGTCCTGGTGCGCGAAAATAGGCGCGCCTCGATAGCGGACCCCGCCCCCCCTGTCACCCTTTGACTATGTTCACCCTTTGACGAGGTTCACCCTTTGGCGTCGGCCCCGGATCGTCCGCGCCCGTAGCGCCATTTGAGCGCGAGCACCGCGGCCGACATCGCAAGGCAGGCCAGGTTCGACAGCGCCACCGGCCAGGCCCTGATCATCAGGCCGTAGGCCAGCCAGCAGGAAAAGCCGGCCACGGTCACCACGTAGGTCCGCAGCGACACCGACGAGGCGTCCTTGTCGTGCAGGATCTTGACGATCTGCGGGGCGAAGCTGGCGATGGAGAGCAGGGCCGCGGCGGTCCCGACCACGACGGCGACCGGGTGGGCGTCGGCCATCAGGCCGAGCGCGGCATTTCGGTCAGGCCCCAGCGCTGCGCGAAGGCGGGGGCCAGCTCCAGGCCGACCGGCGGCAGGCCGGGCGCATGGCCCTCTTCCAGGCAGACGGCCAGGTAGGCCAGGGCGGTCTTCACGCCGTGCTCGGAGTAGGGCTTGCCGATCACCCCGCAGGCGCCGGCGAAGTCTTCGGGCAGGCGCTTGACGTTGGCGGTCATGAACAGGGCCACGCAGCCGCAGTCGTCGTGGATCTTGCGCACCACCTCCACGCCGGTGGGGCCGTCGCGCAGGTGGACGTCGACGAGGGCCAGATCGGGATGCAGCGACTTGGCCAGGTCGACGGCCTCGTCGGAGCTCATGGCGCAGCCCACGGGGTGGTAGCCCACCTCCTGGACCAGGAACTCCAGCTCCGCGGCCAGCAGCACCTCGTCCTCGACGATCAACACATCCAACGCGCGCCCTGGCATGGGTCTAACGGTTCCTAATGATGCGCGCCGTTGACGGGCAGGTTGACGACGACGCGGGTTCCGGGTTCGGCCGCGGTGGTTTCGGACCGCGCCTTCAGCTGCTGGCACAGCAACTGGACGATGGTCAGTCCGAAACCCGAGGTGCGGGCCCCTTCTGGCATTCCAACGCCGTCATCGGCGATTTCGATCCGAAACTCGCCATTTGTGCGAGTGATCGATACCGAGATGTGGCCCGAACGCCCCTCCGGGAAGCCATGACGCAGGGCGTTGGAGAACAGTTCGCTGATCACCAGCGCCAGCGGCGCGGCCTTCGAGGCCGGCACGTCCACCCGCTCAAGGTCCAGGCTGACCCGGATTTCGTCCCGGGCGGCCGAGCCGGCCATGTCCGAGACCAGGTCGCGCACGAAGGCCGAGACGTCGAACCGCTCGACGTCCTCGCTCTGGAACAGCCGGCGGTGGACGGTGGCGATGGCGTTCACCCGCTCCAGCATGCCGCGCAGGCTGTGCTTGACCGCCGGCTCCTTCTCGCGCCGGTTCTGCAGCAGCAGCAGGGACGAGATGAGCTGCAGGTTGTTCTTCACCCGGTGGTCGACCTCGTGCAGCAGCGCGGTCTTCTGCTCCAGGGCCTGGGACAGCTCGCGGGTGCGCGCCTCGACGGCGTCCTCCAGGTCGCTGCGGGTCTCGCGCAGGTGCAGCTCGGTCTGCTTCTTGTCGCTGACGTCCAGCTGCGAGCCGAAGAAGTAGATGATCTCGCCCAGCTTGTTGCGCACCGGCGACAGGTACAGCGCGTTCCAGAACGTGCTGCCGTCCTTGCGGTAGTTGAGGATGTCGATGGCGATGTCCTCGCCCGAGGCGATCGCCAGGCGCAGGTCGCCGATCGCGGCGGGACTGGTGTCGGGCCCCTGCAGGAAGCGGCAGTTGCGGCCGATCACCTCCGAGCGCGCGTAGCCGGTCAGCCGCAGGAAGGCGTCGTTGGCGAAGATGATCGGATTGTCGGCCTGGGTGGCGTCGGTGACGATCATGGCCATGCGGGTGGCGCGGATGGCGGCGGCGAAAGGGTCGTCGATGCCGTGCTCGGCCGCGAGCTGATCGCCCGCCCGCTGAGACTTCAGATAATCCGTCATTCCTGAGCCCGACCCCGGCTTTGTTCTGTGGACGCCCCGTCAACGCCTGAACGCCCGGTCATGGGTCGGGTTCCCGACCAAGCTTGGGTGTCTGGAAAAGCAAACGCGGCGGCCCCATGGGGACCGCCGCGTCGGCAATGGTCAAGTTTGGAGACGGGAACAGGTGGTCTGTCATCCCGGCCGCAGCGAAGCGGAGCGCCGGGATCTCCCACGGTCCAGGTTCCGCCGGGGTGCGAGATCCCGGCTCTGCGGACCGCTGGCGCGATCCTCCGGCCGGGATGACACGCCCTTTTGTCCCCCTTACTTCGGGCGATAGATCCGGTCGAACACGCCGCCGTCGGCGAAGTGCGTGGCTTGCGCCTTCTTCCAGCCGCCGAAGGTGTCGTCGATCGTCGACAGCGGGATCTGCTTGAACTTGCCGGCGTACTTCTTGGCCACGCCCGCGTTGCGCGGTCGGTAGTGGTGCTTGGCGATCAGGTCCTGGGCCAGGGGGCTGTAGAGGAAGTTGAGGTAGCCCGTGGCGGCCAGGCGCGTCTTGTGGCGGTCGACGTTGCGGTCGACCAGCGCCACCGGCGGTTCGGCCAGGATCGAGCGCGAGGGCACGACGATCTCGAACTGGCCCGGCAGTTCCTCGAGCGCCAGGAAGGCTTCGTTCTCCCAGGCCAGCAGCACGTCGCCGATGCCGCGCTGGGTGAAGGTGGTGGTGGCGCCGCGCGCGCCGGTGTCGAGCACCGGCACGTGGTTGAAGAGATCCTTCAGATAGGCCTCGGCCTTGGCGGGGTTGCCGCCCGGCTGCTTCAGCGCCCAGGCCCAGGCGGCCAGGTAGTTCCAGCGCGCCCCGCCCGAGGTCTTCGGGTTGGGGGTGATGACGCCGACGCCCGGCTTCACCAGGTCGCTCCAGTCGTTGATCTTCTTGGGGTTGCCCTTGCGGACCAGGAACACGATCGTCGAGGTGTAGGGCGTGGAGTTCTGCGGCAGGCGCGACTGCCAGTTGGCCGGCAGCAGCTTGGCCCTGTCGGCGATCTCGTCGATGTCGTAGGCCAGCGCCAGCGTGACCACGTCGGCCTGCAGGCCGTCGATCACCGAGCGGGCCTGCTTGCCCGAGCCGCCGTGGCTCTGGTTGATGGTCAGGGTCTGGCCGACCTTGTCCTTCCAGTACTTGGCGTAGGCGGCGTTGATGTCCTTGTAGAGCTCGCGCGTCGGATCGTAGCTGACGTTCAGCAGGGTCAGCGACCCGGCGGCCTGGGCCTGGCTCGCCAGCAGGGCGGGGGCCCCGAGAGCGGCGGCGCCGGCCCCGGCCGCGCCGAGCAGGCCGCGCCGGGTGGGAGACTTGAAGGCGTTGGTCATGGCGATGTCGCTCTTGGCTCCGATGGGTCCGGGCGATTAACGCACGAACCGGACGGAGGCGTCATACCCTATTGTCTAGGTAGGTTTCACGCCCAAGAAGACTCTCACGGCCGGTAGATTTGATCGAAGACGCCGCCGTCTGCGAAATGGCGGGCTTGGGCCTTCTTCCAGCCGCTGAACTGGCCGTCGATGGTGGCCAGCGGGATCTTCGGGAACTTGCTGGCGTACTTGGCCGCCGCCTGCGGATTGCGCGGCCGGTAGTGGTGCTTGCCGATCAGGTCCTGGGCCAGCGGGCTGTAGAGGAAATTCAGATAGCCCTCGGCGATCAGCCGGGTTCCGCGCCGCTTGACCACGCTGTCGACCACGGCGACCGACGGCTCGGCCAGGATCGAGCGCGACGGATAGACGATCTCCAGCCCGTCGGCGGCGAACTCCTGGCGGGCCAGGTGGGCCTCGTTCTCCCAGGTCAGCAGCACGTCGCCCACGCCTCGCTGGGCGAAGGTGGTCATCGAGCCGCGCGCGCCGCTGTCGAGCACCGGCACTTGGCGGTAGAGCTGGCGCACGAAGGCCTGGGCCGAGGCGTCGTTGCCGCCCGGCTGCTTCAGCGCCCAGGCCCAGGCGGCCAGATACGCCCAGCGCGGCGCGCCGCCGGTCTTGGGATTGGGGGTGATGATCGCCACCCCGGGCTTTGTGATGTCGCCCCAGTCCTTGATCCGCTTGGGGTTGCCCTTGCGGACCAGGAACACGATCGTCGAGGTGTAGGGGGCCGAGTTCTGCGGCAGGCGCGACTGCCAGTTGGCCGCCGTCAGCCCGCGAGCGGCGATCTGGTCGATGTCGTCCGCCAGCGCCAGGGTGACGACGTCGGCCTGCAGCCCGTCGATCACCGAACGGGCCTGCTTGCCCGAGCCGCCGTGGCTCTGGCGGATCTCCAGCGTCTGGCCGACCCGGCGCTTCCAGTAGGCGGCGAAGGCCGGGTTGATGTCCTGGTAGAGCTCGCGCGTGGGGTCGTAGCTGACGTTCAGCAGGGTGACGACCTTGGGCGCCTTCTGGGCCAGCGCGCTGCCGGGAACCGCCGCCAGGGCGCCGGCGCCGAGCGCGAGGTCCCGGCGGGAAGGAAGGCGGAGCAGGGTCATCGGGCGTCCTCGTGGAATGACGCCCAGACCTTGGCCGATGCGCCGCCGCAACGCGCGCGAGTGTTTCTGAAGAGGGGATCAGAAAGGGGCGGCGTCAGAGGCGCCCTGAGCCACCGACTAGATCGGTCCTCCGCAACGCGAGCAATCGCGTCCGGAGCCTCCGATGAGATAGCCGCCGCCTTTCAGCTTCTTGAGCCAGACGGGATGGCCGCAGCTCGTGCATCGGCAGGCCGCCATCAGGGCCCCCATGGCGACGAGAAACAGAACCAGATGCAGGCCCGGCGGGACGATCGAGAAGTATGCCGGCGCAAATGGGGCCAATGGCGCGCCCAGGAACCAGGCGCAGATCGTGACGCCGCCGAGGAACCAGCGTGTAGACGGTCTAAGTCGAGGGGGAGCGTCCATTGGAGGAAGAACGCACGTTATCGCTCGATCCGAAAGAGGGCTCGGCGACAGCGCTTCGGACCGTCGCCATGCATGCGGCGGCGAAACGACGGGCCGGCGGCCGGCCCGTCGTCGCGAAGGCCTAGAACGCGAACTGGCTGCGCAGGTTGACCGCCTGGTAGCCCTGGCTGAGCGGGATCGCGCCGCCGGCCGGGTCCAGCCGGTCGATGTCGACGTCCAGATAGTCGAGCGAGACCTTGGTCACCGAGTTGGGGAACCAGTTGACCCCCGCGCTCCAGATCGTCTGCTCGCCGCCGCGCACCCGGTCGGCCGCCAGGGCGGCCAGTTCGTGGTGGTTCAGGTCCAGCACCGAATAGCGCGCCGCCAGCTCCCAGGCGCCCCATTGGCCGGCCTTCGGATCGAAGGGATGGGCGATGGACGGGGCGTCGAAGGCGAAGGTGGCGGCGTTGTAGCGGCGGCTCTCGCCGGTCAGCACCAGGCCGCCCTCGACGTACCAGCCGCCGAACTTCGGGTCGCTGACCCCGGCGGCGGCGTTGCGCCGTTCCAGCGCGAGGTCGAACACCTCGCTCTGGATCAGGAGGCTCTTGTGCTGCAGCGCCAGCTCGGCGCCCAGGTGGCGCAGGTTCTTGGCGTCCAGGGCGCCGGTCGAGACCAGGGTCGTTCCGTCGACGCGCAGTTCGGGCCGCTCGGTCAGGGTCAGGGCGTAGGCGCCGCCCACCGCTGTCTGGGCCGGGGTGGCGATGTAGCCGCCGTTGACGCCCAGGTGCAGCAGCCAGTCCTTGCTCTTGACCGGGGCGAAGGCGGCGCGGCCGACATAGGCCTGCTGCTCGTCGAAGGTCTGGGCGTCGCCGCTCTTGCCGCCGGTGGCGGCGGCCGACAGCAGCCAGTTCTCGCCCGAGGTCTGCACCTGCAGGCCATAGCGGCGGTCGGCGGCGGCCAGGCCCCGCACCATCTCGGCGATCGCCGCGCGCTCGGGGAACAGCGCACTGTTCTGCGACGCCGCGTCGCTGAGGCCCACGTTCGGGGCGAAGGCCCCGACGCGCACCTTGAACGGCGCGTAGTTGTACTGGACGAACAGCTCCTGGAGCATGCCGGGGCCGTCGGTCCCGTTGCCGCCGAAGTCGAGCAGGATCGAGTAGTCGAAGTTCTTGAAGAACCGGCCGTCGAGGCCCAGGCGCGCGCGGCGGAAGTTGCTGCCGCTGTTGAGGTCGCGGCCGTTGCCGATCACCGCCGGCAGGCCCTTGTCCTGGAAGTAGTGGGCGGTGTCGAGCTGCATCACCCCGTGCAGGGTGGCGGTGAACGCGCCGTCGGTGGAGGCGATGGTCGGGCGGCCGGCGGCGATGCTGACGGTGGCGGCCGGCAGCGGCGAGGCGGGCTTGGAGGCGGGAGCGGCCGCGGCGACCTGGGTCTGGACCGGCGCCGCCTGGGAGGAGGGGGTCGCAGCGGCGGGGGCCGTGGCGACCGGACGGCTGGCCACGGTGGCCGCCTTCAGTTCGTTGATCTGTTGCTGCAGCAGCTTCAGCTGGGCTTCCAGCGCCTCGATGCGGGCCTGCTGGTCGGCGCTCGCGGGCGTCTGGGCCTGGGCGCCGCCCGCGATCGCCAGCGTCGAGACGCAGGCGATCAGGGCCATGCGCGAGGCAAGGCGGTTGATGGTCACGGTCTTCCCCTCGCGGCGGCTTTGAGGCCGCCGTCCTAGTGCTAAGGAAAACAGGATTAACGGGCAGGCTCTAACGGAGCTTTGACGGCCCAAGTGTCTGGTTTTGCTGGCCGCTGCGGCCAAGTGTCGCTCCGAAGGCGGACGATCCAAAGAAAAAGGCCCCGCACGTTGTGCGGGGCCCTTCACTCCACCTTGGTCGGTCGATCAGAACATCGTCCGGCCGGTGAGCTTCACGTTGTAGCGCTTCTGGCGCTTGGTGCTTTCAGCGCCGCCTTCCAGGGCCACGTAGGACATGGCCGTGCCGGCCCGCAGGGCGAAGCCCAGGGTCAGGGCGCCTTCGCGGTTGTCGAAGGCCTCCAGCACGTACTTGCCGTTCTTCTTGGTCACGACGGTGTCGGCCAGGCTGCCGGCGATGGTCTTGCGGTAGCCGACGCGCACTTCGGGGCGCAGCCACACGTCGCGACCGAAGTCGGCGCCCATGACCAGGCCCAGGTCGCCCGAGAGGTTGCTCCACTTGCGGGCGCCGATGATGCCGTCCAGCACGTCGCCGCCGCCGACTTCCTCGTGGCCGTCCTCGTTCAGGTAGGTGTAGTCCATCCGCGCTTCGGGGCGGGTGAAGAAGCGGCCCAGCTTGGCCTCGTAGGCCGCGCCGGCGAAGGCGTTGGCGGTCACCGCGCCCCAGTCGGAGTCGGTGCGGCGGGTGGCGTCCAGCGCGCCGGTGCTGGCGTTGCGGATGAACAGCACGCGGGTGCTGTCGAACCAGCCGTAGCCCGCGCCGCCGCCGACGTTGAAGCGCCAGGGGCCGGCCGAACGGCGCCAGTAGACGCCGGCCTGCACCACCGAGGCGGTGGTCTGCTCGCCCACCTGGGCGACGTTGTCGTGCTCTTCCAGCGCGGTGTAGGCCAGGGTCACGCCCAGGGCGCCGCCCGCGTCGCCCATGGCCTCGTAGCCGGCCACGAAGCCGAAGGCCTGGGTGTCGGTGCCCAGGGTCGGGCCGTCCTCGCGGCGCACCAGGCCGTTGATTTCCTGCACCCAGATGCTGTCGGGGCCATAGCGGTCGCCCGGATCGGGACGCACGGCGGTGGCCGCCGAGATCTGCTGGTTGATGTTCTGCAGCGTGGAGAACATGCCCTCGCCCTGGTCGGGCAGCAGCTGGTTGTAGTTCTGGAGGAACGTGGCCTTGTCGTTGATGCCCAGGAAGAGGTTGGCCACGTCCTTGTCGCCGGCCAGCGAGCCGAACAGGGTGTCGTAGGCGGCGGCGCCCGAGCGGGCCAGGCCGATTTCCGAGGCGGTGCGGCGGCGCACGTCCAGATAGACGTCGTTGCCGTCGGCGCGGGCGCTGGCGACGTACATGTACGGCGCGTTGTCCAGCAGGCCTTGGCCGAAGGTGCCGGCGGTCAGCGAGCCGGCCGAGATCACGTTGTACGAGGTCGGTTCGGTCAGCAGGCTGTTGAGGCGCAGGCCCAGCTGCGCGCCGCTGGTGATGTTGGCCGCGCCGGAAACCACCAGGCGGGTGTGCGTGCCGGCGGTCGGGTCGGCGGTGAACACCAGCTTGCTCTCGGCGCCCAGGTTCAGGTTCGAGATGTTGATCGACTGGGCGTTGGTCAGGCCCAGCGAGCCCTTGCCGATGTTGATGTCGAGCAGGCCGTCGCTGTCGCTGATCGCGCCGATGACGGCCGCGCCGCCGTCGATGCGGAAGGTGTCGGCCCCGTCGCCGAACGAGATGTCGCCGACCACGGCGCCGTTCAGCACGTTGAAGGTGTCGGCGCCCGAACCGAAGCGGATCGCGCCGATGATCGCCGGCTCGTCGGCGTCGTCCACGCCGTCGCCGTCGGCGTCGGGATCGGCCACGCCGTCGGCGCCGTCGTCACCGTCGTTGAGGCCGTTCTGGGTCAGGGTGACGCCGCTGGTGTTGCGGCTGACGTCGATCGCCACGGCCTTGCCGGTGATCGTCTCGTTCGTCGGATCGGTGTCGGCGTCGTCCTTGTCGTCGGCGTCGTCGGTGGGCGAGATCGCCGCGATGATCGAGCCGGTGTTCTCGATCGAGGTCACGTTGCCCGAATAGTCGATGACGCCGTAGGCGCTGCCCTTCTCGCCGACGACGTTCGAATTGATCACGCCGGCGTTGCGGATGCTCGGGACGTTGGCGCCGGCCTCGACGACGATGCCGCGCGAATCGAACGCGCCTTCCGAGACGCTGTAGGTGGTGATCGTGCCCCTGTTGTAGATCACCGGCGTCGTGGCCCCGGCGGTCACCCGCACGCCGTTGGCGTTGGCCTCGTAGGCCTGCGAGGTGATGACGGTCTCCAGGCGCGCGCCGCCGGCGATGGTGGTCGTCTGGCCGGCGTTGCCGCCCAGCTGGATGGCGGTCGAGGCGATGCCGTCATAGACGCCGTTGGCGGTGATCGAGCCGCGGGCGCGCAGGCCGTAGGCGTTGTCGCCCGTGCCGATGACGCCGATGTTGATCGCGCCGGTGTCCGAACCGATCAGCAGCGCCGGGGCGCCGCCGTAGACGGCCAGGGTCGAGCTGCCTTCCTGGGCGTCCTCGATGCCGTCGCCGTCTTCGTCGGTCTTGGTGGTGTCGTTGTCGGCCGGACGGATGTCCAGGAACACGCCGCCGCCGACATTGCCGGCGATGCGCACGGCCGGGCCGCCCTGCAGCAGGTCGTCGGCGTCGAGCTTGTCGCGCACGGTCTTGTCGGTCGGGCGCGAGGTGTAGCGATAGCCGGTCGCGGTGATCGCGCCCTGCAGCAGCACCGCGCCGCCGACGTCGCTGTCGACGGCGAAGCCGGTGGCGTTCTGGCCCAGCACCGAGATGCTGCCGGCGGTCATCGAGACCTTGCCGCTGACCGGGGCGGCCACGCGCACGCCGTAGCTGTTGTTGCCGGTGACGGCGATCGTGGTGGTCGTGGTGGTGGTGTTGCCCAGCGTCAGATTGCCGTTGAGGGCGCTTTCCAGCGAGATGGCCGCCGAATTGTTGCCCTCGATGACGATCGAGCCCTGGTTGAGGATGTCGCCGGTGAAGGCGCCCGGACCGGTCAGGCGGATGCCGTAGCGGTTGGAGCCCTGAGCGAACAGGCCGTCGACGTCGCCGTCCGAGTCGGTGTCGGTCGGGGTGTAGTCCTCGTCGAGCGTGATCGTGCCGGTGTTGGTCACCGTGCCGGTCGTGCCGCCGTTGATCAGGATCGCCGTCGAGTCGTTGACGCCCTGGGTGCTCAGCGTGCCGCTGTTGGTGACCTTATTGTTGCTGTTCAGCGTCACCAGCGCGCCGGACGCGGTCAGCTTGATCGAGCCGGCCGTGTCGATCTTGACATCGTCGGCCGCGCCGTTCGTCCCGGCCGAGCCGGTGGCGATAGGCGTGGTCCGCGCGGTGTTCACCACCGTCTCGGCCTGCGCGGCCAAGGCCATGGCCATCAGAGGAGCGGCCGCGACCGTCGCGACCAGGACCTTGCGCTGCATACGAACAGACCACCCTAAGGAGAATTCCCTCGATCCCCAGATTGCGTCAGGTTGCGGCGAAATTGCGGTGACTTCCGCACCCGACACGCATCCGGGGGCTCCCCGTCTATCCCATGCTCCGCGACGGCGCCATATCTGGTTCGTCGAATCATCGCATCGTCACAAAACTGGCCTACGAGCCTTGGCCCCGCCCCTTCGTGGGAGGCCTTCGCCCATTCCAGGAGCCCGAACGCTCGCCATGCCGACCATCTCTCCCCTCTCGCCCGTCGCGCCGGAGCGCTGGGGGGGCGGCGTGGCCGGAGGCTGGATCGGCGCATGGACGGCGGTGGCCGCCGGGCCCACGGCGCTGGTGGCCATGACCGCCCTGGGCGCGGCCCGGCCGGGCGTGGCCCTGCCGGCGGCGATCCTGCTGGGCGTCGGCGGCGCGATGCTGCTGCGGCGACTGCGCCGGCGGCTCGACGATTCCGTGCTCAGCCTGGCGCCCGCCGCGGCCTCGGCCGACCGCGCGCCGCCCTTCGCCGTGATCACCGAGAACCTGCCAGACCCCTTGATGGTCATCGCCGCCGAAGAGGCCGACGACCTGACCGGCCGGCGCTTCGTGTTCGCCAACGCCGCCGCCCGCGACCGCTTCCGCATCCGCGAGGGCGCCCTGCTGGTCACCGCCGTGCGCAGCCCGCAGGTGCTGGAGGCGGTGGACGAGGCCCTGTTCGGCGGCGTCGAGCGCACGGTCGAATGGACCGGCGTCGGCTCGCAGGGGCGCGACTGGACCGCCCAGGCCCGGCCGCTGGGCCGCGACGAGGCCGGCTCGCACCTGGCCCTGCTGGTGCTGCGCGACGAAACCGACGTGCGCCGCACCGAGCGCACCCGGGCCGACTTTCTGGCCAACGCCAGCCACGAGCTGCGCACGCCGCTGGCCTCGCTGTCGGGTTTCATCGAAACCCTGCGCGGCCACGCCAAGGAGGATCCGGGCGCCCGCGACAAGTTCCTGGGCATCATGCAGGCCCAGGCCGAGCGGATGTCGCGGCTGATCGACGACCTGATGAGCCTGTCGCGGATCGAGCTGAACGAGCACATCGCCCCGGCCGGCCGCGTCGACCTGGCCATGGCCGCCCAGGACGTCATCGACGCCCTCGCCCCGCAGGCCCGTGACAAGCAGGTCGGCTTCGACGCGGTGCTGCCGCCGCGCGGCGCGGCCGTGGTCGAGGGCGACCGCGACCAGATCGTCCAGGTGATCCAGAACCTGGTCGACAACGCCATCAAGTACACCCCCCAGGACGGGACGGTGCGGGTCGAGATCTTCCCCGGCCTGACCCCGGCCACGGCCGTCGCCGCGCGCGATCCGGCCGCCGCGCGCCTGTCGCTGCTGACCCCCGACCATTCCGACGTCGAGGAGTTCTATGCCGGCCTGCGGGTCAGCGACCGGGGGCCGGGCATCGCCCGCGAGCACCTGCCGCGCCTGACCGAGCGCTTCTATCGCGTCGAGGGCCAGAAGAGCGGCGAGCGGCAGGGCACGGGCCTGGGCCTGGCCATCGTCAAGCACATCGTCAACCGCCACCGCGGCGGCCTGCACGTGGAGTCGGTACGGGGCGAGGGGGCCACCTTCGGGGTCTACCTGCCGATGGCCAAAGCCTTGCAGGGCAAGGATTCCGCGACGCCGGAAGAGCCCGCGCCGGGCGGTGTCGTAAAACTGTCGTAGAAACGTCGCATAAGGTCGTCGCCCGGCCGGCATAGATCGGTTGACGGGCGGGGCGGTGCAACGGGCGCCGTCTTCGCATCCAGCGCAAGACCGCTTCACGCATGCTGACCTGGCTCTCGCTCCTGTTCCTGGCGCTGTTCGCGCTGGCGGCGTTCCTGCTCGGCCGCGGCCGAGCGCTCAAGGCCGCCGGCGGCGCTTCGGTGCGCCTGCATTCGCTGCCCAACTACTACGGCGCCTACGCCGCCCTGTGGGCCGGCGCCCCGGCCGCGCTTCTCCTGCTGCTCGGCGCCGTGTTCGGCGGCCGCATCGAGGAAGCGGTGCTGCAGGCCGAGCGTCCGGCCGCCATCGCCTCGCTGACCCCCGACCGCCAGGACGTGTTCTTCAGCGACGCCCGCGCCATCGCGGCCAAGGAGTCGCCGTCGGAAGTCGTCTACGAAGGCGACCTGAAGACCGCCCTCGACGCCAAGGTCGAGGAGTCGCGCAAGGTCACCGCCACGGTCCGCTACAGCACCATCGCCCTGGCCGCCCTGGTGGCCCTGATCGGCGCGCTGCTGGCGCTGCCGCGGGTGGGTCTGGAGTTCCGGGCCCGCAACCGCGTCGAAGGCTGGATCAACGGCCTGCTGATCGCCTGCTCGGTCGCCGCCGTGCTGACCACCCTGGGCATCGTGCTGTCGCTGGTCTGGGAAAGCTGGCGCTTCTTCCAGAGCGTCTCGCCGCTGTCGTTCCTGTTCGGCACCGAGTGGAGCCCGCAGATCGCCATGCGCGCCGACCAGGTGGCCTCGTCGGGCGCCTTCGGGGCCGTGCCGCTGTTCGCCGGCACCTTCCTGATCATGCTGATCGCCATGCTGGTGGCCGCGCCGGTCGGTCTCTACTCGGCGATCTACCTGTCGGAATACGCCGACCGCCGCGTGCGCTCGATCGTCAAGCCGCTGCTCGAGGTGCTGGCCGGCGTGCCGACCGTCGTCTACGGCTTCTTCGCCGCCCTGACCGTGGGTCCGCTGTTCCGCGCCGGCTTCAACGCCATCGGCGAGGGCATGGCCGGCGGCCCGCTGGACGGGATCGCCCAGTACCTGATGCAGGTGCAGAACCAGATGGCCCTGGTGGCCGGCGTGGTGATGGGCATCATGCTGATCCCGTTCGTCTCGTCGCTGTCGGACGACATCATCAACGCCGTGCCGCAGAGCCTGCGCGACGGCAGCTACGCCATGGGCGCCACCAAGTCCGAGACGGTCAAGAAGGTCATCCTTCCCGCCGCCCTGCCGGGCATCATGGCCGCCATGCTGCTGGCCGTCTCCCGCGCCGTCGGCGAGACCATGATCGTGACCATGGCCGCGGGCCTGCAGGCCAAGCTGACCGCCAACCCGCTGGACACGGTCACCACCGTCACGGTGCAGATCGTCACCCTGCTGACCGGCGACCAGGAGTTCGACAGCCCCAAGACCCTCTCGGCCTTCGGCCTGGGCCTGACGCTGTTCGTCGTGACCCTGGCGCTCAACATCATCGCCCTGCGCATCGTCCAGAAGTATCGGGAACAATATGACTGACGCCGCCATCAACGCCGGCGCCGCCCCGCGCGAGCAGGGTCCCCGCCCGCAGCTCTCGGCCGCCGAGGCGCGCCTGAAGAAGCGCTACCGCTCGGAGATGTGGTTCAAGGCCCAGGGCATCGCCGCCATCGTCGTGGCGATGATCTTCCTGGTCGTGCTGGTCGGCCGCATCGTCGCCCAGGGCTACACCACCTTCGAGACCCACTCGATCAGCGTGCCGGTCTATCTGAACCCGGACCGCATCGACCGCACGGCGCTGGACGGGGTCAACTACGACTACATCGTCGCCGAGGCGGTGATGAAGAAGCTGAACATCCAGGACGACGACCTGGGCACGACCTCGGGCAAGGTCATGGACCTGGTCTCGCGCGATCTCGGCTTCCAGTTGCTCGACAAGATCAAGGCCGACCCGTCGGTGATCGGCAAGACCATCGAGGTCACCGGTCCGGTCAAGGCCGACGCCGACCTCTACTACAAGGGCGAGATCAAGCGCTCGACCGCTGAGGAAGACCGCAAGCTCGACAACCAGCAACTGGCCTGGCTGGACCAGCTGGAGAAGGACGGCACCGTCAAGGGCGGCTTCAACTTCGGCTTCTTCACCAAGTCCGACTCGACCGAGCCCGAACAGGCCGGCGTGCTGGGCGCGGTGGTCGGCTCGGCCCTGATGCTGATCATCACCGCCCTGATCGCGGTGCCGGTCGGCGTGCTGGCCGCCGTCTACCTGGAAGAGTTCGCGCCGAAGAACCGCTGGACCGACGTCATCGAGGTCAACATCAACAACCTCGCGGCCGTGCCCTCGATCGTCTACGGCCTGCTGGGCCTGGCCTTGTTCATCAACTGGCTGCACGTGCCGCGCAGCTCGCCGCTGGTCGGCGGCCTGGTGCTGGCCCTGATGGCCCTGCCGACCGTGATCATCGCCACCCGCTCGGCCCTCAAGGCCGTGCCGCCCTCGATCCGCGAAGCCGCCCTCGGCGTCGGCGCCTCCAAGGCCCAGACCGTGTTCCACCACGTGCTGCCGCTGGCCATGCCCGGCGTGATGACCGGCGCCATCCTGTCTCTGGCCCACGCCCTGGGCGAGACCGCCCCGCTCCTGATGATCGGCATGGTCTCGTTCGTGCCGGGCGTGCCGGAAGGCTTCACCGGCGCCTCGACCGTGCTGCCGGTGCAGGTGTTCATCTGGGAGAACGCTTCCGAGCGGGCCTTCCACGAGCGCACCGCCGCGGCCATTCTCGTCCTCCTGATCTTCATGATCGTCATGAACGCCGCGGCCGTCATCCTGCGCCGCCGCTTCGAACGCCGGTGGTAGGATCCCGATGACCTTCACCCATCCCAAAGCTCCGGCCCTCGTCCAGGGACACGCCATGCCGACCCAGAACCGCGACGCCTCCGTCGCCGCGCCCGTCATCCACACCGCCGTCCCGCAGGGCCACGGCGTGGTCGAGAGCCGCGACTTCAAGATCCGCGCCCGCGACGTCAAAGTCTTCTACGGCGAGAAGCAGGCGCTGTTCGACGTCAACCTCGACATCCCGGCCAAGTCGGTCACCGCCTTCATCGGCCCGTCGGGCTGCGGCAAGTCGACCTTCCTGCGCTGCATCAACCGGATGAACGACACCATCCCGTCGGCCCGCGTGCAGGGCTCGATCGAGATCGACGGCGCCGACGTCAACGCCAAGAGCGTCGATCCGGTGGTGCTGCGCTCGCGCGTCGGCATGGTGTTCCAGAAGCCGAACCCGTTCCCCAAGACCATCTTCGAGAACGTCGCCTACGGCCCGAAGATTCACGGCCTGGCCACCCGCAAGGACGAGCTGGAAGCCATCGTCGAGAGCAGCCTCAAGAAGGCCGGCCTCTGGAACGAAGTGGCCGACCGCCTGCACCAGCCCGGCACCGGCCTGTCCGGCGGCCAGCAGCAGCGCCTGGTGATCGCCCGCGCCATCGCCGTTTCGCCCGAAGTGATCCTGATGGACGAGCCCTGCTCGGCGCTGGACCCGATCGCCACGGCCAAGATCGAGGAATTGATCGACGAACTGCGCAGCCAGTTCTGCATCGTCATCGTCACCCACTCGATGGCCCAGGCCGCCCGCGTCTCGCAGAAGACGGCCTTCTTCCACCTGGGCAAGCTGGTCGAGAGCGGCCCGACCGAGGAGATGTTCACCAATCCTCGCGACAGCCGCACCCAGGACTACATCACCGGCCGCTTCGGTTAAGCGGAAGGGGGACCAGGACATGACCGAACACACCGTCAAATCCTACGGCGAAGAGCTGAACCACCTGACCGCCGAGGTGACCCGCATGGGCGGCCTCGCCGAGGCCCAGGTCGCCGACGCCGTCGACTGCATCGCCCGTCGCGACGCCCCGCTGGCCCAGCTGGTGGTCGGCCGCGACGAGCGCCTCGACACGCTGCAGACCGAGATCGAGCGCAAGGCCTTCCGCCTGATCGCCCTGCGCCAGCCGATGGCCGTGGACCTGCGCCACGCCGTCGCCGCCCTGAAGATCTCGATGAGCCTCGAGCGCTGCGGCGACATGGCCAAGAACATCGGCAAGCGCGCCCTGATCCTGACCGAGGCCGAGCCGATGAGCGCCCTGACCCGCTCGATCGAGCGCATGGGCCGCCTGGTTCAGAGCCGCCTCAAGGACGTGCTGGACGCCTACACCGCCTCGGACCTGCAGCGCGCCATCAACGTCTGGAGCAGCGACGAGGAAGTCGACGAGCACTACAACTCGATCTTCCGCGAACTGCTGACCTACATGATGGGCGATCCGCGCACGATCAACGCGTGCACGCACCTGCTGTTCGTCGCCAAGAACCTCGAGCGGATCGGCGACCACGCCACCAACATCGCCGAGATCATCCACTTTGAGCTGACGGGCGAGGAGATCATCTCCCAGCGTCCCAAGCTCGACGTCGTCGCTCAGTAAGCTTTCGGGAGGCCTGTCGAAGTGACTCCGTACGTTCTGGTGGTCGAGGACGAGGACGCCCTGGCCACCCTGCTTCACTACAACCTCGACAAGGAGGGCTACCAGGTCGCGGTGGCCGCCGACGGCGAGGAAGCCCTGACCCTGGCCAGCGAGCGCGCGCCCGACCTCGTCATCCTCGACTGGATGCTGCCCAAGGTCTCGGGCATCGAGGTCTGCCGCCGCCTGCGCGGCCGCACCGACACCCGCAACGTGCCGATCATCATGCTGACGGCGCGCGGCGAGGAAAGCGACCGCATCCGCGGCCTGGACACCGGCGCCGACGACTACGTGGTCAAGCCGTTCTCGATGGTCGAGCTGACCGCCCGCGTCCGCGCCGTGATGCGCCGCATCCGCCCGGCCCTGGCCGACGACCGCATCACGGTCGGCGACATCGTCATCGACCGGGTGGCCCACCGCGTGAAGCGCCAGGGCAAGGAAGTCCATCTCGGCCCGACCGAGTTCCGCCTGCTCGACTACCTGATGCAGCACCCGGGCCGGGTGTTCAGCCGCGAACAGCTGCTGGACGCCGTCTGGGGCTCGGACGTCTATGTCGAGGCCCGCACGGTCGACGTGCACATCGGCCGCCTGCGCAAGGCGCTGAACGGCTCGACCGAAGCCGATCCCATCCGCACCGTCCGCTCGGCCGGCTACTCCCTGGACGTCGAGGCGGCCTAAGGGCCGTCTCGTCAGGCGTTCGGCGCTGCCGGCAGCACCTCGACGGCCACGCCGGCCGCCGCCAGGGCCTGGATGTCGCCGGCCTCGACCGGGGCGGCGACCAGGCGCACGACCTGGCGGCCGCTCTGGGCCAGTTCGATCAGGTGCTGGGCGGAGGCCTCGGCCGGCGACAGCCGGTGGGCGTCGCGGCGGGCCATGGTGACCACTTCGGGATCGGCGGCCTCGTCGATGACCAGCACGTCCGCGGCGCTGAGCGCCCGCACAGCGCGCAGGGTCAGCAGGTCGGCGGGGCCCTTGCCGGCCACGAAGCGGACCTTGCCTTCCTTCTTCACGCTCTTGGCCAGGGCCTCGCGGAACAGCTGGCCGGCCTTTTCCATGTCGCCGGTCATGGCCGCCTGGGCCGCCTCGCCCGAGAGGGCCTCGCGCAGGAAGGCGCGGCGTTCGTGCAGGGTGGGCAGGGCGCCGCGCACCTCGCTCTGGAAATTGCGCATCAGCGCGGCCACGCGGCCGGCGCCCTCGGGCACCTGGGCCTCGATGTCCGAACGCAGCATCGTGGCCAGCACGGGCGCCGCGCCGCCGGTGCCGACGGCGGCCACCACCTCGCCCCGATCGATGACCGCCGGGGTGTTGAAGTCGCACATGTCGGGCTTGTCGACGACGTTGACCAGCACGCCGGCGGCCCGCGCGGCCCGCGCGGCGGCCTGGGCGAACACCTCGTCGGCGCTCGAAACGAAGGCCAGCACCGCGCCGGTGTACGAGCCGGGCAGGAAGGCGGCGTGGCCGTCGAGGCGCACCAGCGTGGCCGGCGAGCCGTCGAACAGCCGGGCCTTGGCCTCGGCGCCTTCGCCGGTTCCGGCGATCACCACCTTGCGGCCGGCGAGGGGGAAGTAGGCGGGAAAGGAGTCCAAGGCGGGGTCCTCTGGGCGGGGCGCGGGTCGAGCCCCAAAGCTAGGGCGCGTCGGCCGCGAGCGTGAGCCCTTTCTCGCAACAGGCGTTCAAGGATCTGGCGACGATGTGGGGACGGGCGCGATCCTGACGGCGTTAATTTTCGCTGGCGGCGCATCGGGATAACGGTGTTAGCTCCGCTTCGGGGCAGGAGGGACGCAATGGCGGCGAGCTTGGACGTCAACGGCAAGACGGTGTCGGTGGAGGCCGAGCCGGACACGCCGCTCCTGTGGGTGCTGCGCGACGAGCTGGGCCTGACCGGCACGAAGTTCGGCTGCGGCCTGGCCCAGTGCGGGGCCTGCACGGTGCATGTGAACGGCGACCCGGTGCGCTCTTGCGTCACCCCGATCGCGGCGCTGTCGGGCGCGAAGATCACCACCATCGAGGGCCTTGGCGGCGCCCATCCGCTGCAGCAGGCCTGGGTCAGGCTGGACGTGCCCCAGTGCGGCTACTGCCAGTCGGGCCAGATCATGTCGGCCGCCGCCCTGCTGGCGGCGACCAAGTCGCCCAGCGACGAGGACATCGACGCGGCCATGGGCGGCAACATCTGTCGCTGCGGCGCCTATCAGCGGATCCGGGCGGCGATCAAGGAGGCCGCGACCAGCGCGGCCGCCCCGGTGGTCGCCGCGCCGCCGGTCGCCAAGGAGGCCGAGGTCGAGGCGGCCGTCGACGAGGCGATCTCGGCGGCTTCGGGCGCGACCTCGCGGGTGCAGCGCGGAGAGGTGCGATGAACGCGCCCCTGAACAGGCAGGGCCTCAGCCGCCGCGAGGTGGTGGTCGGGGCCGTGATGGTCGGCGGGGCGCTGACGGTGGGCTGCTCGCCCGCCGACCTGATGAGCGCCGGCTCCAAGGTCGAGGTCGGGGCGTTCGGCCCGTTCATCCGCTTCGAGCCCGACGGCTTCGTCACGGTGATCTCCAAGCACATCGAGTTCGGCCAGGGCAGCCACGCGGGCCTGGCGGCGATCGTGGCCGAGGAACTGGACGCCGACTGGACCAAGGTGCGGGTCGAGCAGTCGCCGGCCAACGCCAAGCTCTATGGCAACGGCGCCCTGGGCGCGCAGCTGACCGGCGGCAGCTCGGCGATCTCCAACAGCTGGGAGCAGCTGCGCAAGGCCGGCGCCGGGGCGCGGGCGATGTTCATCGAGGCCGCCGCCAACCGCTGGAACGTCCCGGCCGGCGAGGTGGTGGTCAAGGACGGGGTGCTGACCCACGCCTCGGGCAAGACCGCCGCCTTCGCCGACCTGATGGCCGACGCCGCCAAGGTGACGCCGCCGGAGAACCCGCCGCTGAAGGACCCCAAGTCCTTCACCCTGATCGGCACCGACCGCGTCCGCCGCAAGGACGCGCAGGCCAAGAGCGACGGGACGGCCCGCTACACCCAGGACGTCCGTCTGCCCGACATGCTGACGGCCATGGTCGCCCATGCGCCCAGGTTCGGGGGCAAGGTCGAGAGCTTCGACGCCGACGCGGCCAGGAAGGTCGCCGGCGTGGTCGACGTGTTCGAGATCCCCACCGGCGTGGCGGTGGTGGCCAGGTCCACCTGGGCCGCGCGCCTGGGCCGCGAGGCGCTGCAGGTGCGCTGGGACGAGGCCAAGGCCGAGAAGCGCGGTTCGGCGCAGATCGCCGCGGCGTTCCGGGACCTGGCGACCGGCAAGGGTCCGGCCGACCAGAAGTGGGAGTCGTTCGGCGCCAAGGGCGACGCGGCCCAGGCGGCCGGAGGATCTGACGCCTTCGAGGCGGTCTACGAGTTTCCCTACCTGGCCCACGCCACGATGGAGCCGATGAACTGCGTGGCGATCGTCGACGGCGGTTCGGTCAGGCTGGTGCACGGCTCGCAGGGCCAGACGCTGGACCAGCTGAACGCGGCCAAGATCGTCGGCGCCCTGCCGGGCTCGGTCGAGGTCGAGACCCTGTTCGCGGGCGGCTCGTTCGGGCGGCGGGCGACCTTCACCTCCGACTACGTGGCCGAGTGCGTGCACGTGGCCAAGAAGGTGGGGGGCGGCAAGCCGGTGAAGCTGGTCTGGACCCGCGAGGACGACATGCGCGCCGGCCACTATCGGCCGCTGGTGGCGCACGCCGTGCGCGTGACGCTGGACAAGGACGGCATGCCGGCGACCTGGCGCCATCGCATCGTCAGCCAGTCGATCATGAAGGACTCGCCGATGCCCTCGAAGGGCGTCGACCAGACCGCCGTCGAGGGGGCGATGGATTCGCCCTACCTGAAGGCGACGCCCGTGGTCGACGCCCAGGTCGCCTTCCCGGAGGTCGGCGTGCCGGTGCTGTGGTGGCGCTCGGTGGGGGCCACCCACACCGCCTTCGTCATGGAGCACACGATCGACCAGCTGGCCCGCAAGGCCGGCAAGGATCCGGTCGAGTACCGCCGCGCGCTCTACGCCAAGGCCGGGGCCGACCGGCACCTGGCGGCGCTGGATCTGGCGGTCGAGAAGGCCGGGCCGACCGCCTCGGCCGGCTGGACGCGCGGGGTGGCGGTGCACGAGAGCTTCGGCTCGGTGGTGGCCCAGGTCGCCGAGGTCAGGCTGGCCGACGGCGCGCCCCAGGTCGGCCGGGTGGTCACCGCCGTCGACTGCGGCGTGGCCGTGTCGCCCGACCAGATCGCCGCCCAGATGGAGGGCGGGACCTGCTATGGCCTGTCGGCGGCGCTGTACGGCGAGATCACCCTGACCGACGGCGCGGTCGACCAGAGCAATTTCGACACCTATCGGGTGCTGCGGATCGGCGAGGCGCCGAGCGTGGAGACCAACATCGTCCCATCGGCCGCGCCGCCCAGCGGGGTGGGCGAGCCGGGCACGCCGGTGATCGCCCCGGCCGTCGCCAACGCGCTGCTGGCGCTGTCGGGCCAGTCGACGACGAGGCTGCCGTTCGTCCGATCTGTCTGAACGTTAACCTTGGCGCGACCGGAATTGACGTCGGACCGCTGGACGAGAGGCTGTGCTAGGACCATCTTAGCGCCATGGTCGAGCCTGCCGACAGCCTTGGTTTCGAGAAACTCACGCCGCGTGAGCGCGAGATCCTGCGCCTGATCGCCCAGCATCAGCGCTCGAAGGAAATCGCGCGCCTGCTCAGCCTGTCGCCCAAGACCGTCGAGATGCACGTCCTCAGCGCCCGGCGCCGCCTGGCCGGCATGCCGCGCCGCGACGCCGCCCTGGCCTTCGTGGCCTGGGAGCAGGCCCCCGGTAATTGGGACCCCGGTAATGACTACCGTAGGCAATCGCCAGACCTAGCCGTCCAGCCCGAGCCGGTCTCTCCTGACTTCAACAGCGGGAGCGGCCATGGCCATGAACGACAACTCACCCAAGACCAGGCCTTCGGGCACGCCTCCCGGCTCGGCGTTCTTCATCGCGAGCTGGAAGTCGTTGGAAGAGGGCCTCACCCTGATGGCGGGCACGCCGGAGCGGGAGCGCCTGGTGCCGGAGACGGTTTCGGCGCTGCGCAAGGCGCAGGCGGCTGGCGATCCTCCTTCGAAGCTGCTGCTGCGGGTTCTCGCGGCGACGGCGTTCCTGTCGGACGACAGTCCGATCCGGTCCGAACGCGGGGAGGTTGGCGCCATGACCTGACTCCCGCCCAATGGATGGGCCTGATCCTGGTTTCAGCCCTGGCGGCCGGCGTGCTGCTCAGCGTGGTGACCATGGGCGCCCATGAATTCCTCTTCGCCCTTCAGCGGTTCCGCGAGGGCTGGAGCACTCCGCCGGCGCACTGACCGGCAAAACCAAGTTCCGAACAATTCATCGCCTTGAACGTGCGGGGGGCTCCCGCGCGAGTGGGAGAGTCTTGCATGAAACGCAGCGACGCGGCCCGTGCTGGGGCCGAGAAACTCAAGCGCGCCGAAGCCGCCATCGATGCGGCCCTGCGCGAAACCGCCGAGCTGGTGGGCCTGCTGCCCTCCCTGCGGCTCGATGCGCAGCTGTCGGCCGTGATCGGCCAGGAAGCGATCGAGACCCTCGGCGACACCCTGACCCATATCCTTTCCGCCCGTCGGACGATCGTGAAGGCGCACGGCGATCTCGCCGAGGTTCGCACCCAGATCGGCTGCGGCGCCCTGGCCATCGGCGACATGGGCAAGTCCGCGGACGGCGACACGCCGCGCACCTTCGGTCTGCACGCCGTCGACGGCGGCCGCGCCGCCTAGTCCGCGGCGCCCCTCTTACCTGGAGCCAATCCATGACCGCCGTTCTCGCCGCGCTTCAGCCGGCGATTGATGAAGCCGCCGAGTTCGGCCGCTGCCTGCGTGACCTCTGCCCCGTCCAGAAACGGGTGCTGACCGCGCTGATGCACCGGTTGATCGCGATGGAGGAGGCCAACGACGCCGAAGGCGCGCTGGTCGTGATCGACGAGGTGCGACGCATCCTCGGCGAAGGGCGGCTGACGCACCACTGAAGCGCGCTCGCCCCTGAAGTAAGCACGGGCCCGGATCACGCTTGATCCGGGCCCGACTTGCGTCATGTTGCCCCCGCGAGTCGGGGGCCCCTCCTTTGATACAAGCCTTGATTTCCTTCGGCGTGGCGATCCTCGTCTGCGGCCTGGCCATACGTTTCGGCGACAAGCCCGAGCGCCGCGTGGGCGTCATCACGCTGAGCGGCTGGATCATCTCGCTGATCGTCTTCCGCAACAGCGCGCGCTTCGCCGACATCGGCCTGATGCTGGTCGACGGCGTGGTGGCGGCGCTGTTCGTCTGGGTCTCGCTGTCGTCGCGCCGGCTGTGGACCGTGGTCGTCGCGGCGTTCCAGATGCTGGGCGTGGCCTCTCACCTGGCGACGGTCATCGACCATCGCGTGACCATCAACACCTACAAGCTGAGCCTGGCCGTCTGGAGCTACGGCATCCTGCTGGTGCTGGCCGTGGCGGTCTGGCGCAGCTGGCGCGAGCGGCGCCGGGGCGAGAGCGTCTAGGGCGCCAGGTCCTCGCGCCGGTCGACGTCGAACAGCACGCCGGGCGCGTCGGTCTCGACCACGGCCACGGGGCGCGCGCTCATCAGCCCCTGGGCGCCGCGGTCGCCGCCCAGCGCCGCCAGGGCCGCGAAGCAGGCGCGCGAGAACAGCACCGGATGGCCGCGCCGGCCGGCATGGACCGGCGCGACGATCTCGGCGCCCTGGGCCAGCCCCGCGGCCAGGTCGCCGGCCAGTCCGGCCGGGATGTCGGGCATGTCGCCCAGGAACACGAACACGCCGTCGCTGGCCGGATCGATGGCCTTCACGCCCTGCCGCAGCGAGGCGCCCAGGCCCTCGACGGCGTCGGACGCGACCAGCGCGCGCAGACGCTCGCCGGCGCGGGCCGCCACCAGGTCGGCCACCGCCGCGTCGCCAGGACGGATCACCGCCGTCACCCGCCAGGCCGGAGCCGCCAGGGCCGCGTCCAGGGCGTGGTCCAGCAGCGGCCGGCCGCGATAGCCGGCGAGCAGCTTGCCGCCGCCGAAGCGCGTTCCCGCGCCGGCCGCCAGGACAATGGCCTCCAGTCGCATGCGATCCCTTTCCGCGACGCCTTCGGAGGCCTATTCTATGGCGGATATGACGTCCCCTGACGACAGCCCCCGACTGATCGACGGCTTTGGCCGCGCGGTGACCTATCTGCGGGTGTCGGTGACCGACCGCTGCGACCTGCGCTGCGTCTACTGCATGGCCGAGCACATGACCTTCCTGCCGAAGGCGGAGGTGCTGACGCTGGAGGAACTGGACCGCCTGGCCTCGACCTTCGTGGGCCTGGGCGTGCGCAAGTTGCGGCTGACCGGCGGCGAACCGCTGGTGCGCAAGGGGATCATGGAGCTGGTCGAGAACCTCTCGCGGCACCTGAAGACCGGCGCCCTGGACGAGCTGACCCTGACCACCAACGGCACCCAGCTGGCCCAGCACGCGCAGCGGCTGGCGGCGGCGGGGGTGAAGCGGATCAACGTCTCGCTCGACACCCTCAAGCCCGACCTCTTCCGGCGGCTGACGCGCGGCGGCGACGTGGCCAAGGTGATCGGCGGCGTCGACGCGGCCCTGGCGGCCGGGATCCAGGTCAAGATCAACGCCGTGGCGCTGAAGCGCGACAACGCCGCCGAACTGCCCGGCCTGATCCAGTGGGCCCATGCGCGCGGCTGCGACATGACCCTGATCGAGACCATGCCGCTGGGCGAGATCGACGAGGACCGCACCGACCAGTTCCTGTCGCTGCGCGACGTGCGGCGCGAGCTGTCCTCGTACTGGACCCTGACGGATCTCGCCTACGCCACCGGCGGCCCGGCCCGCTACGCCAAGGTCGAGGAGACCGGCGGTCGCCTGGGCTTCATCACGCCGCTCAGCCACAATTTCTGCGAGGCCTGCAACCGCGTGCGGCTGACCTGCACCGGCACCCTGCACACCTGCCTTGGCCGCGACGACGCCAGCGACCTGCGGGCCGTGCTGCGCGGCGGGGCGACCGACGGCGAGCTGGTGGCGGCGATCCACGCGGCCATCGGGTCCAAGCCCAAGGGTCACGACTTCCAGGTCGACGCGCCCCGTCCGGCGGTGGCCCGCCACATGTCGACGACCGGAGGCTAGGGATGGCCCGCGTGCTGCTGTTCGGACGCCTGGCCGACCAGGCCGGCTGGCGCGAGCGCGAGGTCGCGGCGGACAGCCTGGCGGCCCTGCGCGCCTGCATCGCCAATGACGACGCCGAACTGGCCGAGGCGCTGGCCGGTCCTGGCGTGCAGGTGGCCGTCGACAAGGCGCTTGTGCGCGGCGAGGCCTCGCTGGCGGCCGCTGCCGAGGTCGCCTTCCTGCCGCCGATGAGCGGCGGATGATCTCCCTGACCGAGGCGCCGTTCGAGCCCGGCGCGCTGCTGACGGCCTTCTGCGCCGGCCGCGACGAGACCGGGGCGGTGGCCAGCTTCGTCGGCCTGGCCCGCGCCGAGGGCGGGCAGGCGTCCATCCTCGAGCTGGAGGCCTATCCCGGCTTCACCGAGAGCGCGATCGCGGCCTTTGCGAAGGACGCCGCCGCGCGGTTCGAGCTTCAGGACTGGCGCATCGTCCATCGCGTCGGAAAGATCGCGCCGGGCGAGGCGGTGGTGTTCGTGGCGACGGCGTCGAGGCATCGCCGGGCCGCCCTGGAGGCGTGCGACTTCCTGATGGACTGGCTCAAGAGCCGGGCGCCGTTCTGGAAGAAGGAGCACGGGCCGGACGGCGCACGCTGGATCGAGCCGACGGCGCAGGATAGGACCGACGCTCAGCGTTGGGATTGAGCCAAAGCGCGACAGCCGAAAGTGTCAGCGGTTTCGGCGCCCGTCGCGCGACAAGCAAAGAAAAGGAGAAGCGGATGTCGGCAGGCCTCACCCCGGGCGGCGGGATCAAGCCGGAGCTTCCGTTCAAGCCGGTGCGGGTGGCGATCCTGACGGTGTCCGACACCCGTGACGAGGCCACCGACACTTCGGGCCAGATCCTGATCGAGCGCGTCGAGGCCGCCGGCCACGTCTTCGCCGGCCGGGCGGTGGTGCGCGACGACATCGACAAGATCCGCTCCACCGTGCGCGGCTGGATCGACAGCGGCCAGGTGGATGCGGTTGTCAGCACCGGCGGCACCGGCCTGACCGGCCGCGACGTCACTGTCGAGGCGCTGCAGCCGCTGTTCGACAAGGTGATCGACGGTTTCGCCGTGGTCTTCCACCTCGTCTCCTACGCCACGGTGGGCCTGTCGACCCTGCAGTCGCGGGCCACGGCCGGGATCATCGACGGGGTGTTCGTGTTCTGCCTGCCGGGCTCGAACGGCGCGGTGAAGGACGGCTGGGACAAGGTGATCGCCGCCCAGCTCGACAGCCGCCACAAGCCCTGCAACATGGTCGAGCTGATGCCTCGACTTCTGGAACGATAGGGCTCCTGGAGAAGTGAGCAAGCTGACCCACATTGACGACCAGGGCCGCGCCCGCATGGTCGACGTCTCCGACAAGCCCGCGACGGCCCGCGAGGCGGTGGCGACCGGCTTCGTGCGCATGGCGCCTGAGACCCTGGCCCTGGCCGTCTCCGGAACCGGCCGCAAGGGCGACGTGCGCGCCGTGGCCGAGCTGGCCGGGGTGATGGCCGCCAAGAAGACCTCGGACCTGATCCCGCTGTGCCATCCGCTGGCCCTGTCCAAGGTGGTGGTCGAGGTCGAGCCGGCCGACGGCGGACTGTCGGTGACCGCGCGGGTCAAGACCACCGGCCCGACCGGTGTGGAGATGGAAGCCCTGACCGCCGTCTCCGTGGCGTGCCTGACGATCTACGACATGCTGAAGGCCGCCGAGAAGGGCATGGTCATCGAGGCCGTGCGGCTTCTGGAGAAGACGGGCGGCAAGTCGGGGGACTGGAGCGCCTGATCCTTCTCCCCTTGCGGGAGAGGGATCAGAGCGCGACTTCGGCCCGCCGCTCCAGCGCCGGCTGCCCGTTGCGGGTGGCGATGATCTCGCCGATCACGGCCACGGCCACCTCGAACGGCGCCTTGCCGCCCAGGTCCAGGCCGATGGGCGCGCGCAGCTTGGCCAGATCCCTTTCCGTCAGGCCGTCGGCCTTCAGCGCCAGGAGCCGCTCCGACAGCCGCCGCCGCGCGCCCAGCAGGCCGACATAGGGCGCCGGCGAGGGCAGGGCGGCCAGCAGGGCCTCGTGATCCAGCGCCATGTCGTGGCTGCACACCGCCACGGCGGTCCAGGCGTCGAGGCCGGCGGCGACCAGGGCCGGGCCGGGCGCCTCGCGGCTGTAGCGCACGCCCGGCAGCGGCGGGGCGACCATCGGGCCCTTGGGGCGCACCAGGGTGGTCTCGAACCCGGCCTGGACGCCCAGGCTGGCCAGGGCAAGGGCGGTCGGATCGCCGCCCATCACCACCAGGCGCGGGACGGGATCGAAACTGCGGACGAACACGCCCGGCCAGGGAACCGGCGTCGCGCCGACCGGCGCGCAGACCCGCCTGGTCCCGTCGGTGAACCACAGGGCCGGCCGTCTTTT
Source organism: Caulobacter sp. 602-2 (assembly GCF_011043625.1). GTDB lineage: Bacteria > Pseudomonadota > Alphaproteobacteria > Caulobacterales > Caulobacteraceae > Caulobacter. The sequence goes on along the minus strand of NZ_JAAKGT010000010.1, from coordinate 116,295 downwards.
GCGGGCGTGAGTCAAAAGGTCGCGTACCGAGCCGTCGTTGGCGTTAAGGCGTTCGACCAGGATCTCGATGCGGGCGCCGCACAGCAGGCGGATGTCCGGCCAGGGGCTGCCCTCGCCATAGACGAGACGCTTGGGAGCCCCCGTCTCCAGCACCTCCCGCGCATGCAGTTCGACGTCGCCCTCGATGCAGCCGCCCGACAGGAAACCGGCCACGAAGCCTTGTGCGAACACCATCTGCGTGCCGACCGGGCGCGGGCCGCCGCCCTCCAGGGCGACGATGGTGGCCAGGGCCGCGGGGCCCTGCGCGAGGGCCTGTTCGAGGGCGGGCCGCATGTCGTCGGCCAGACCGTGCATGGGCCATTCGGGGCCGGAAACGGCGGCGGGATCGGTAAGGTCCATCGGCCCGATCTTAACCCCTCGGCAAGGTTCCAGAAACGCCTTCTTCAAACCTTGGCGCGTAGGCTCTCCGACATTGGTGCTTCATCCGACGCGGAAGTTCATGTCGCTCACCGTCTCCAAGCTCGGTCTTGCCGCCGCCCAGTTCGGACTGGACGGTATGAACGCGTCGCCGCGTTCGCGCTCTCCCGAGGTCGAGGCCCGCGACATCCTCAGCATCGCCGCCCGCGCCCGTCTGTCGGTGCTGGACGTCTCGGGCGTCTACGGTCGCTCGGAGTCCGTGCTCGGCGACCTGATCCCGCGCCCGGTCTCGTGCCGGGTGACCCTGGCGGCGGCCCGCGCCGACCGCGGCCCCGACTTCGTCGAGGCCGAGGCCCGCGCCTCGCTGCGCCGCCTGGGCCTGGAGCGCGCCGACACCATCGTCGTCCAATCGCCGTCGGAACTGTTCGGCGCCCATGGCCCGGCCATGTGGGACCGCCTGCACCGCCTGCGCGAGCAGGGCCTGTTCCGCAACATCGGCATTTCCGCCCACGCCACCGACGATCCGGTCGGCGTGGCCCGCCGCTTCAAGCCCGACATCATCCAGGCGCCCGCCAGCCTGCTCGACCAGCGCCTGCTGGCCGACGGCTCGCTGCAACGCATCGCCGGCATGGGCGTCGAGGTGCAGCTGCGCTCGATCTTCCTCAACGGTCTTCTGTTCCTGCCGCCCGACCGCGTGCCGGCCCAGCTGAAGGGGGCCTCGGGCCGCCTGTCGCGGGTGCGCCGCATGATCGCCGAGGGCCGATCGGATCCGCTGCAGGCCGCGCTGGGCTTTGCTTTGTCGCGACCGGAGGCCTCGGCCGTGATCGTCGGGGTGACCTCGGCCGCCGAACTGTCGGCCGTTGTCGCCGCCGCCTCGAGCCCGCCGCCGGACCTGGACTGGGACGAGATGGCCATCGACGATCCGGTGGCGCTCGACCCGCGACGTTGGGTCGCCTAGCGGCGGACCCGACTCGAAGCTCAAGGTTCTAGAAAGAACCGATAAACGCCTCGAAGGGAGGCAACGCCATGATCCTCGCCGTCCTGCAGGCCCGCATGGGCTCCAGTCGTCTGCCCGGCAAGGCGATGGCCACCCTCCAGGGACAGCCGATGATCCTGCGCCAGCTGGAGCGCATCCGGCAGGCCGCCACCCTTTCCAAGATCATCGTCGCCACCAGCGACCAGCCGGCCGACGACGCGCTGGCCGGGTTCCTGGTCTCGCGCGGCGTCACCGTCCATCGCGGCGCCGGCGCCGACATCCTCGACCGCATCGCCCGCTGCGCCGAGGCCGCCGGTCCCGTCAGCCACATCGTGCGCCTGAAGGGCGACGCGCCGTTCGTCGACCCGGGCCTGATCGACCAGACCGTCAAGCTGGCGCTGAGCACGGGCGCCGACTACGCCTCCAACCGCGTCTACCGCACCTATCCGGCCGGCCTGGAGGTCGAGGTGATCTCGGCCCAGGCCCTGCGCACCGCGGCCGCCGAGGAGCGCGACCCGCTGGCCCGCATCTCGCCCACCGCCGCCATCCGCAATCAGCCCGGCCGCTTCCGCCACGCCCACCTGCGGGCCGTGCGCGACTGGAGCGCCCTGGACTGGCGCGTGAAGACCCCGGCGGATCTCGCCTTCGCCCGCTCGATCTACGACGCCCTGCACCCGGCCGATCCCGGCTTCCGCATGGGCGACGTGCTGGACCTGGTGGAGAGCAAGCAGGACCTGGGCCGGTTCGCGGCGTAATAATTCCACCTCTCCCATAGGGAGAGGGAGGGGCCCAGGCGATAGCCTGGGAGGGTGAGGGGTTTCACCCTTGCCGACTTCACACTTCAGATCAGGTGACGGGACCGCCGACGGCGTACGCCCTCACCCTCCCACGCCTGCGGCGCGGGCCCCTCCCTCTCCCCACGGGAGAGGCTTATTTCGGGGGAAACCCGCCCGCGCGCGCCAGCGACGACGCCGGGGCCTTGCCCAGGCGCTGGCTGATGTCGCGGCCGATGGCGATCAGGGCGTCGAGGTCGTAGCTGGTCTCGAACCCGGCCCGCTGCAGCATGTAGACCAGATCCTCGGTGCCGATATTGCCCGTCGCCGCCGGGGCGAAGGGGCAGCCGCCCAGGCCGCCGACCGAGGCGTCGAGCACGTCGACCCCAGCCTCGACGCTGGCGAAGGCGTTGGCGAGGCCGGTGTTGCGGGTGTCGTGGAAGTGCATCCGCAGGCGGGCGTCGGGGGCTGCCGCGCGGACGGCCTCGATGCGTTTGCGGACGGTCCAGGGATCGGCGACCCCGATGGTGTCGGCGATGGCGATCTCGGGCACGTTCATGGCGGCGGCCTCGCGGGCGATGGCTGCGACCTGGTCTTGCGACACCTCGCCGTCGAACGGACAGCCGAACGCCACCGAGATGGTGGCGGTGATCGGCGGGCCGCCGTCGATCGCCTGGCGCTCGACGATGGCGGCCAGCGTGTCGAGCTGCTGGTTGACCGTGGCGCCCTGGTTCTTCACGCCGAAGCCGTCCGAGGCGCAGACCACGACATTGGCCTCGTCGCAGCCGGTCGACACGCAGCGTTCCCAGCCGCGCATGTTGAGCACCAGGCCGATGCGCGAGCGCTTCGGATCCGGGCCGCCCAGGGCGTCCATGATCTCCTCGGCCCCGGCCATCTGCGGCACGCGGTTGGGGTTCACGAACGACACCACCTCGGTGCGGCGGGCGCCGGCGGCTTCCAGGCGGCGGATCAGGTCGAGCTTTTCCTCGACCGTCAGGATGGACTTCTCGTTCTGCAGGCCGTCGCGCGGACCGACCTCGACGATCTCGATGAAGCGGCTCATCGCGGGGCCTCCTCTTGCGCCGTAGCCGGGGCCTCGGCGCCGGTGACGGCGTCGGGGGTCTCGACGGCTTCGTGGCGGCGGGGCTCGCCGCGATAGATGCGCAGCACCTCGTCGTCGCCGTCGGAATAGTTCAGGCCCTTGATCTCGCCGGCCAGGCGGGGCGCGTGGCCCAGGGCGGCCAGGGCGGCGCGGAACTTCTCGTCCTCGCGGCCTTCGACCACGGCGGGACGGCCTTCATCCACCGCGTCGGCCGCGCCGTCCGCGTCGGTCAGCTGGGTGGTGGTGCCCAGCTGGAAGACCATGCTGGGTTCGGAATAGCCGGTCACCGCCACCGGGCCCGGCGCGCCGGCGCGGGGCGCCAGGTCGGCGCCTTCCAGCGCGCGGGCCAGGCGCTTGGACAGCCACAGCGAGTCGAGGCGCGGGGCCAGCAGGCCGGCCATGGTTCCGTGCGCCAGGATGCCCAGCACCCCGGCGGTGACCAGGGCCTTGGCGGCCTGCCGGCGCAGGATCAGCCAGCCGCCGGCGATCGCGGCGACCACGAACAGCAGGGCCGAAAGGATGGCCAGCGGCAGGGCCGAGGGCGCGGCGTAGGTCTTCCACGCCACGATGCAGACGGCGGCGAAGGCCACGCCGGCGATGGCCAGCAGGGCCGTGCCGATGATGCGCGAGACCAGGCCCAGGGGCGCGCGCAGGGCGGCGGCCATCAGCATGGCCAGCGCCCCGAACGAGGGCAGGGTGTAGTGGGCGAGCTTCGTCGGCAGGATCTCGAACATCAGCCAGGTCGGGATCAGCCAGCACAGCGCAAAGCGCACCCCCGGCTCCTTGCGGCCGGTCCAGGCCAGCACCAGCGCGGCGGGCAGCAGCAGGGTCACCGGGAACAGCAGCAGCGGCGAGAGCAGGGCGTAGTAGCCGAACGGGCCGCTGTGGCTCTCGTGGCCGCCGGCCAGCTTGGGGGCCAGATCCCCGCCCACGGCCGCGCCCCAGAAGGCGCCGTCGGTGGCGATGGTGATCATGGTCGCCCAGGGCAGGACGATGGCGGCGAACAGGATCAGGCCCCAGCTCCAGCCCAGCTGCTTGAGCCAGCCGATCCTGCGGTCCCAGGCCCACAGGGCCAGGACGGCCAGGATGGCCACCAGCAGGCCGACGGGCCCCTTGATCAGGGCGGCCATGGCCATGCCGATCCAGAAGGCCAGCTTGGGCCCCTTGCCGGCCTTCTCGCTGGCCAGGCCTGCCGCGTAGATCCGCGCCAGGCCGGCCATGGCCAAGGTCGTAAAGCCGCACAGCGCCGCGTCGGTCTTGGCGATGAAGGCCTCGGTCGACAGCAGGAAGGTCGCGCCCAGAATCGCGCCCGACAGCAGGCTCTCGCGCGGGCCGAAGAAGGCCGCCGCGCCCCAGGCGCAGGCCGCCGCCGCCAGCATGGCGCCCAGCAGCGAGGGAATGCGGTAGGCCCAGATGCCCCGGTCTTCCGGCGCCGACACGGCCTCGACCGCCACGGCCTGCAGCCAGTGGATGCCCACCGGCTTCTTGTTGCGCGGCTGGTCCTGCAGCTTGATGTTCACATAGTCGCCCGTCTCCAGCATCTGGGCCGTGGCCTGGGCGAAGCGGGACTCGTCGCGGTCGAGCGGCGGCATGGCGAACAGGCCCGGCAGGCCCGCGATCAGCGCCACCAAGGCGGCGAAGACCGGCGCGCGCCAGCCGCGCGACCAGGCGTCGAGACGGGATTCAAGCGTAGGGTTCTGACCGGGATTGGGGCTGGTGTTCGCGCTCATGCGTGCTGGAATAGCACGATCCTTTCATGGCGCGAGTTTTGCGGTAAAAGCGGCCATGACATCCGATAATTCCGCCGCGATCCCCGATTTCTCCGTCGTCGTGCCCGTGTTCGACGAAGGCGGGGCCGCGCCGGCCCTGGCGCGCGAGATCGCCGCCGCCTTCGCCGGCGAGTCCTACGAGATGATCTTCGTGGACGACGCCAGCCGCGACGACACCAAGGCCCTGCTGACGGCGCTGAAGGCCGAGATTCCGCAGCTGCGCGTGCTGGGCCACCGCAAGAACTCGGGCCAGAGCCGCTCGATCCGCAGCGGCATCCTGGCCGCCCGCGCCCCGATCGTGGTGACCATGGACGGCGACGGCCAGAACGATCCGGCCGACGCTCCGCGCCTGGCCAAGGCGCTGCAGGCTGCGCCCGCCGAGCTCGCTCTGGTCGGCGGCGAGCGGGTCAAGCGCCAGGACAGCAACGCCAAGCGCTTCGCCAGCAAGTTCGGCAACGGCGTGCGCAAGCGCCTGCTGAAGGACACCGCCAACGACACCGGCTGCGGGCTGAAGGCCTTCCGCCGCGAGGCTTTCCTGCGGCTGCCCTACTTCGATCACATCCACCGCTACATCCCCGCGCTGATGCTGCGCGAGGGCTACGAGATCGCCTTCCAGCCGGTGAACCACCGTCACCGCGAGACGGGCGTGTCGAAGTACACCAATTTCGGCCGCCTGAAGGCCTCGGTTAGCGACCTGTTCGGCGTGATGTGGCTGCAGTCGCGGGCCCGCAACCCGCAGGGCGTCGACGAGGCTTAGGCGCCTTGCGTCCTTCGAGGCTCGCCTTCGGCTCGCACCTCAGGATGAGGATCTCATTGCACTGACGTCCTCATCCTGAGGCGCCCGCGCAGCGGGCCTCGAAGGACGCAAGGGCTGTCCCGCTCGCCCGGCAGGCGGCTCCCGCTTCACCCGCCTGGCAAAACCGGTTAACCCTGAAAGCCGACTTCGGGGGAATTCACCGCAATGTTCGCCGCCTTTCCGCTGCTGGCCCTGCCGGTGCTGATCTACAACCTGCTGGCCCTGACGGTCGGCGGCGGGTTTTCGTCGGACGGGGCCAGCTATCGGTTCGGCGAGCAGCTGTTCCGCATCCACATGGCCTCGCGCGTCGACTGGATCGTCAGCTGGGGCGACCTGCTGCTCGGCGCCTCGCTGATCGTGCTGTTCGTCGAGCTCCTGAAGTCGACGACCAGCCGCAAGGTGGCGATCATCAACCACTCGCTGTCGATGGTGCTGTTCATCGTCTGCTTGGTGCAGCTGCTGCTTCTGCCGGCGTTCGCGACCTCGGTGTTCTTCCTGATCACCCTGATGGTGCTGCTGGACGTGCTGGCCGGCTTCATCGTCACCATCGTCGCCGCCCGTCGCGACGTCGACTTTGGCGAGATGCGCTAGGGGCGAGACGCGCTAGGGGCGAGACGGGGTGGGGCGTTTCTTCAAGCCGCGAGCCGTCGTCACGCGTTAGCCTTCCGCGCAAGGAGGCCACGATGGACGACGACCAGCCGCCGCAAGACAGCAAGCTGACCCGCAGCAAGGAGGCCTGGGCGCGCTCGGGCAAGTTCCTGACCGGCGAGACCAGCCGTCCGGAGAGCGAGCGCCTGCCGCCGGGCCAGCACCTGACCCGCGACTGGCCGGTGCTGGACCTGGGTCTCAAGCCCGACGTCTCCCGCGAGGACTGGCGGCTGCGCATCGACGGCCTGGTGTCACGGCCGGCGACCTGGAACTTCCAGGCCCTGCTGGCCCAGCCGCAGAGCGCGCCCGTCTCCGACATCCACTGCGTGACCACCTGGTCGCGCTACGACAACCACTGGGACGGGGTTCTGACCCGCGACGTGGTGCTGGCCGTGGCGCCCCGGGACGAAGCGCGGTTCGTCGTGCTGCATTCGTACGACGGCTACACCACCAACCTGTCGGTCGACGACTTCGCCCATGAGGGCGCGCTGCTGGCTCATGGCTGGGAGGGCGCGCCGATCGCGGCCGAGCACGGCGGGCCGGTGCGCCTGGTCGTGCCGCACCTCTACTTCTGGAAAAGCGCCAAGTGGCTGAAGCGGATCGAGTTCGTGGCGGCCGACCGGCCGGGCTTCTGGGAGGAACGCGGCTATCACAACCGCGGCGATCCATGGGCCGAAGAGCGCTACGGCTGAGCGCGGCCGATTTCGACAAGCGCCGGCGCATCCGGCCTCCTATCTATCGGTAACAGACCCTCTTACGGACGCCGTTAAATGACCGCTTCCAATCTCTGGCTCGCCGCCGGCCTGCGCTCGCCCTTCGCCAAGGTCGACGGGGCGCTGGCCGCCCATGACGCCATCGAGCTTTCCGTTCCCGTGGTGAAGGCCATGCTGGAGAAGGGCGCGCGGCCCGACTTCGCCGTCTGGGGCACGGTGATCCCGAACCTCACCTGGAGCAACATCGCCCGCGAGGTGCTGCTGGACGCCGGGGCCGACCCGACCATCCCGGCGTTCTCGACCGTCATGGCCTGCTCGACCAGCATGACCGGCGTGCTCGAGGCCGCCGGCATGATCGACGGGCGCGGCCGCGACCTGGCTTTGGTCGGCGGCGTCGAGGCCATGAGCCGGGTGCAGATCGGCCTGTCGGTGCGGCTGTCGGACTGGGTCCGCCGCTTCCAGCAGGCCCGCGACCTGAAGGGGCGGCTGGCGGTGCTGTCGGCTTTCAAGGCCGCCGACGCCAGGCTGTTCGTTCCCAAGGTGGCCAACCGCACCACGGGGCTTTCGATGGGCGAGCACACCGAGATCACCGCCAAGGAATGGGGCCTTGCGCGCGCCGACCAGGACGCCATCGCCTTCGCCAGCCACCAGAACGCCGTGCGCGCCTGGGAGAACGGCTTCTTCGACGACCTCGTCATCCCGGTCGGCGAGGCCCGTCGCGACACCATCCCGCGCAAGGACAGCACGCTGGAGAAGCTGGCCAAGCTGAAGCCGGCCTTCGACAAGGTAAGCGGCCAGGGCACGCTGACCGCCGGCAATTCCTCGCCCCTGACCGACGGCGCGGCCAGCGTCTGGGTGGCCTCCGAAGCGGGCCTGGCGCGCCTGCCCGCGCGCACGCCGCGCGTGAAGATCCTCGACTACGAGGTCACCGCCATCGACCTGCGCAGCGAGGGCCTGCTGATGGCGCCGGCCTATGGCGTGCCGCGCATGCTGGCGCGCAACGGCCTGACCCTGTCCGACATCGGGCTTTGGGAGATCCACGAGGCCTTCGCGGCCCAGGTGCTGTCGCACATCGCCGCCTGGGAGAGCAAAAAGTTCCTGGCCGAGCGGGCCGGCGTCACCGCCGACCTCGGCGCCTTCCCGCGGGAGCGGATGAACCCCACCGGCGGCAGCCTGGCGCTGGGCCACCCGTTCGGCGCCACCGGCGCGCGGATCCTCAGCCAGGCGACCAAGGAGCTGGCCGCGCGCGGCAAGGGCGAGAAGGCCATCGTCAGCATCTGCGCCGACGGCGGCCAGGGCACGATGATGCTGCTGGAGGCGGCTTGAGGGATCGCTACGTCCTTCGAGGCCCGCTGCGCGGGCGCCTCAGGATGAGGAACTCAATGCGATAGCGTCCTCATCCTGAGGTGCGAGCCGAAAGGCGAGCCTCGAAGGACGCAGGGCGCTTGGGCGATGTCGGTGGGATACCCCAGACGTAGAACCGGCCCGAGGACTAGGGGCAACCTCGGGCCGGCGGTACGCATGTCGCGTTGTGGGGGGTGGACGCGACACGGTTAAATTGGACCCGCCAGTCCCTCCGATCAAGCGAATGGATGTCGCTCGGCGCTTTTGTCGCAGGGAAGCGTTGTCAGGAAAACGCTGTCAGGTCAGGACCGAGAAGATCAGGGTCACGACGGCCACGTCGAAGGCTCGGATCAGGATGGACAGCATAGGTCGAGACGCTTTCCGAAAAGACTCGGGCCTCGACCTAGCAAGACTGGCGCCAAGTCGGCGCAGGGCGCTAGAAATTCCATATGGCGCTGTTCTTCGATCATCAGTGGTACGACGCGAGGCTGGCCGAGCGGGGGCTGGACAGGGCCGCCCTGGCCGCCGCGGCGGGGCTGAGCGCGGCCGAGATCGGCCTGGTCTTCAAGGATCAGCGCGAGATCAGGCCGGCCGAACTGGCGGTTTTTGCCGAGATGGTGGGCGTTTCGCGCGAGGAGGCGGCCAGGCGGGCCGGCGTCGGCGCGCATGCGGCGCCGGCGGACCCGGCCGCGCGGCGCATCGCGGAACTGGAGGCGAGGGTCGCGCGCCTGGAGGGCCAGGTGGCCGAGCTGCTGGCGGCTAGATCTCGGTCTTCTTGATCAGGCCCGCCTTGGGACGGCGGTCGGCCGGGCCGGAATATTCCGTGCCGAGATAGGTCGAACGCGCCGCGTCGAGCACTTCCTGCCCACCGCGCAGGCCGCGCTTTTGGCCGGGCTGGCCCATCACCTGGGCGGCGAAGGCAGCGAACGGGCCGCGCGGGCGCGGCTGCGGCGGCGGATCGGCGGGCGCCTCTTCCTCGTCGCGCACGAACACGACCTCTTCGCCGTCCGCCTCGTGGCGGTCGGAGTCCTTGGGCGCGGCCAGCGCCCGGCGCGCGTTCGCCGCGCGTCGGATGGGGTCGATCGGACCGGTCATGGTCGCAAGGCTAGCGGCGCCTCCGTTAAGAACGAATGCGCCGTCATGGTTGATGGAAATTAGGACTTGGTCGCCAGCTTGGCGATCTGTTCCTGCATGGCTTCGAGCTGGCGCTTGAGATCGGCCAGGCCGTCCTCGCTGGGCGCGGCCGGAGCCGGGGCGGGCGGCGGGGCCGCGGGGGCCTCGGCGGCGGCGTCCTCGGGGCGGCTGTAGGCGAAGGGCGAGAACATCTTCATGGCCCGGTCGAACAGGGCCATGTTCTGGCGGATCTGTTCCTCGTAGATCGCCATGCCCGGCGCGGCCGCCTTGCCGGCGAGACCCGGGGCGCCGGTGAACTGCTGGCGCATGCGCTCCTGCTGCTTGGAGAAGCTTTCCAGCGACATCTCCAGGTAGCTGGGCAGGAAGGCCTGCATCGAGTTGCCGTAGAAGCCGATCAGCTGGCGCAGGAACTGGATGGGCAGCAGGTTCTGGCCGCCGCCGCGGTTTTCCTCTTCGAAGATGATCTGGGTCAGGACCGAACGGGTGATGTCGTCGTTGGTCTTGGCGTCATAGACCACGAAGTCGACGCCCTCCTTCACCATGTCCGACAGGTGCTCGAGGGTGACGTAGGAACTGGACGCGGTGTTGTAGAGCCGGCGGTTGGCGTACTTCTTGATGACGACGCGCTGGCCCGAAACCTTTTCGGCGGAAACTTTGTCGGCGCCGGGGGCGGCTTCGCCTTTATCGGGGTTCTCGGACATTTCGTTCCCTGGGACAGCGGTGTCGCCCGCCTTTTCGCATCGCACTATCGCTAATGCAAAGCCAGGGCGCCAGTCCCGCGAGGACTTGGACGCCAGATGATGACATGAAAATGTATTCGTGACGAACGCCGTTCGTTTGGGCATGGTGCTGTTGCACTGCAAAAGTGTGGGCGCCGCACCTGCGAAGGCGTCACGGAACAGTCACGGGAAATCAAAGCCAATGACCGATATCGTCATCGTCTCCGCCGCTCGCACGCCGGTCGGGTCCTTCCTCGGCGCGCTTTCGAGCCTGCCCGCCGCGGAGCTGGGCAAGACCGCGATCGCCGCCGCCGTCGAGCGGGCGGGGATCACGCCGGCCGACGTCGACGAGGTGATCCTGGGCCAGGTGCTGCAGGCCGGCGCCGGCCAGGGCCCGGCCCGCCAGGCCTCGGTCAAGGCCGGCATCCCGGTCGAGAGCCCGGCCTGGAGCCTGAACCAGCTGTGCGGCTCGGGCCTGCGCGCGGTGGCCCTGGGCGCCCAGCAGATCCTGTCGGGCGACGCCAAGATCGTCGTGGTCGGCGGCCAGGAGAGCATGAGCCAGGCCCCGCACGCCCAGGCCCTGCGCACCGGCCAGAAGATGGGCGACCTGGGCTTCGTCGACACCATGATCAAGGACGGCCTGTGGGACGCCTTCCACGGCTACCACATGGGCCAGACGGCCGAGAACATCGCCAACCGCTGGCAGATCACCCGCGAGGACCAGGACAAGTTCGCCGTCGCCAGCCAGAACAAGGCCGAGGCCGCCCAGAAGGCCGGCAAGTTCGCCGACGAGATCGTCGGCGTCACCATCAAGGGCCGCAAGGGCGACACTGTCGTCGACCAGGACGAATACATCCGCCACGGCGTGACGCTGGAAAGCATCTCTGGCCTGAAGCCGGCCTTCGCCAAGGACGGCTCGGTGACCGCCGCCAACGCCTCGGGCCTCAATGACGGCGCCGCCGCCCTGGTGCTGACCACGGCCGAGGAAGCCGAGAAGCGCGGTCTCAAGCCGCTGGCCCGGATCGTCTCGTGGGCCAATGCCGGCGTCGAGCCCGAGATCATGGGCACCGGCCCAATCCCGGCCACCAAGAAGGCCCTGGAAAAGGCCGGCTGGAGCGTTTCCGACCTCGACCTCGTCGAGAGCAACGAAGCCTTCGCCGCCCAGTCGATCTCGGTGGTGCGCGAGCTGGGCCTCGACCCGGCCAAGGTCAACGTCAACGGCGGCGCCATCGCCATCGGCCACCCGATCGGCGCTTCGGGCGCCCGCATCCTGACCACCCTGGTGCACGAGATGAAGCGCTCGGGCGCCCAGAAGGGCCTGGCCACGCTGTGCGTGGGCGGCGGCATGGGCGTGGCCCTCTGCGTCGAGGCCGTCTGATCCCGGAAGAAGTCTTCGTGACAAAACGCGTCCGGGGCTTGCGCTCCGGACGCGAGCACGTGCAACCATGACGTAGCGGTAACGGGAGACTACTGTATGGCTAGAGTTGCGTTCGTGACCGGCGGCACCCGGGGCATCGGCCGGGCGATCTGCGAGCGGCTGGTGGCCGACGGTCTCAAGGTCGCGGCCGGTTATTCCGGCAACGAGGCGGCGGCCGAGGCCTGCGCCAAGGAACTGGGCGTGATGGTGGTCAAGGGCAATGTCGGCTCGTTCGACGACTGCCAGGCCGCGGTGGCCAAGGTGACCGCCGAACTGGGTCCGATCGACGTGCTGGTCAACAACGCCGGCATCACCCGCGACGGCTTCCTGCACAAGATGACCTACGAGCAGTGGTCCGAAGTGATCCGGGTCAACATGGACTCGGCCTTCAACATGACCCGCCCGGTGATCGAGGGCATGCGCGAGCGCGGCTGGGGCCGGATCGTCAACATCAGCTCGATCAACGGCCAGAAGGGCCAGGTCGGCCAGACCAACTATTCGGCCGCCAAGGCCGGCCTGATCGGCTTCACCAAGGCGCTGGCCCTGGAGAACGCCAAGAAGGGCGTCACGGTCAACGTGATCTGCCCGGGCTATATCGACACCGAGATGGTGGCCGCGGTGCCCGAGACGGTGCTGGCCGGCATCATCGGCGGCATCCCCGTCGGTCGCCTGGGCAAGGGCGAGGAGATCGCCGACATGGTCTCGTTCCTGGCGGGCGAGCGGGCCGGTTTCGTCACCGGCGCGACCCTGTCGCTGAACGGCGGCCAGTACCTGGCCTAGGCGCCTTCGAACGCCTTAGTGTCTTGACCTGCCGGTCCCGGTTGGCGTCAATCGCGCCGACCGGGATCTTGTTCGGGACGAGCCTGCTCTCCCGTTCCACGAGACCGGAAACGGGCAGGCTCTAAGGGGAGCGGGTGGCGGGGGCCGCGCGCCAGGGGAAGCGTTGCAGAAAAGTCGCACGGCGACGCTTGCCAGGAAGCGCCGCCTCCACGTCCAAGATTCGCCCCAGTCGGGGACCATCACCGTTCGCATGATACGACCGACGGTGGAAAGGATGGGGCCGGGAGGCTGCGCGGCCGCGCTGATGCTCGCCCTGGCAGGCCTGACCATCGCCGCGCCCGCCGCGGCCCAGTCCAAGCATAATCTCCGCGACGCCCTGTTCGGCGATCGCGCCGCCGCCGAGGCGCGCAAGGCGCCGCCGCCGCCGGTGGCCCGCTACGTCTCGGACGGCGGCGGGGCCTTCGTGCTCGACCGCGCCACCTCGACCACCCTGCTGAAGTTCGAGAACAGCAGCGAGGTGTGGGTGCTGTCGCCCCACGCCGGTCCGCGCGGCGACGTAATCTACAAGAACGAGCTGGGCGAACCGGTGCTGCGCGCCACCAAGCTGGGCGGCATGACCCTGTTCACGGCCGACCGCCCGGCCGGCGCCGCCGCGGCGCTGATGGGGCGGGCCCAGACCATCCAGCCGCCGGCGATCATCACGCCCAACGCCCTGTTCCAGCGCATGCTGCAGGCGGCCGACCGCGCCAGCCGCGCCGCCCGCCACCGGGTCAGCTTCGAGACCGTGCAGGACGCCCGGCCCGAGACCTCGGTGCTGGTCGCCGAATGCGCCAACGTCACCGCCGAGGCCTTCGAGCGCATGGCCCGCAACGGCGACCGCAGCCTGCTCAGCCGCATCGGCCGCGTGCTGCTGGCCGAGGGCCGCAAGCCCGGTGCGACGATCAAGGACGACGCCCTGATCGTCACCTACGCCGCCGGCAAGGGCCTGGCCGGCCGCCCGTCGTCGGACCGCATCATCAAGGTGGTGGACAAGTAAGAGGGCGCGGTTGGCGTCCTGGGCGTGGGCTGGAAGGCCCCGCACGGCCGTCGCGCAGACGGGCGTTCTTTTCCATTTCCGGTTGTGTTATGGTTAAGCTCTCATCTCTTCGTGGTCGCGCGTTTCGGAGGGGGCTTTGGACGCGAACCAACTCGATCAAGCCGCGACGATGGCGGTGCTCGGCCCGGACCTGCTGCTGAGCGCCCTCAAGTACATCGGGTTCGGTCTCACGGCCGTCGCCGCGGCCTGGGGGCTGATGCACGAGACCACCACCAAGAACGAGCAGGGGCGCCCACGCCTGACGCGGGCGGGCATGGTCGCCATCGGGCTCGCCGTGATATCGGCCGGGCTTGGCGCCTCGGCCCAGGGGCTGGAAAGCCGCGCCGAGAAACGCAAGGCGGTCGCCGAACAGGCCGAGAAGACAAAAGTCGAGTACGAGAGGCGGCTGCAGTTGGCCACGATCGCCTCCGAGCAGGCCTTGAACCTGGCCCGCCTGGACAACGCGCAGCAGCTCAGACAGCTGGAAGCCTCGGCGGCGGCGCGCGAGCTGGCCCTGAAACTCGATCGCGACCAGGCCTTGGGGCGCATCGAGCAGACCCAGCGCATCTCCCTGCTTTCGCAGCCTTTGCGCGTCCTGGACTTCAGGATCGAACTCACCGGCCTGGACGCCGAGGCGGCTCAGGTGATCCGGCAGGGGCGGCAGGACATAGATGAGTGGTGGGAGGGAGACGACAATCTGAAATTCATGGAGGGCGTCTATCTGGGCCGCTACGAGCAGGGGCTAAGGCGAAGGATGGTCCTCTATCCCCTGCTGGCGCAGCTTGCGGGCGAACCCGACGCGCGGGCGGCGTTGCTGGTCGACCTGGATGGCGCCGGAGCCGCGGTTCTGCCCATCGGGCTGGTCGAGGCGTCGGACGCCGCCGATCGGGGGCGCGGCTTTTTCGAGAACGCCGACGAACTGCACTGCCTGCTCGTCGATGACACCGAATGCGACGGGAAGACCCTGTGGGCCAGGGACTCGGGCTGCGACTTCTTCAGCGTCGATTACGTCCCGGGCGATCGCGGGCTGGTGTTGAGCGGCCATGTTCCGGCGCACTGCCTGGCGACGATCATCCATACGCGCTCGTCGTCCGCCCTGACGGCGATGATATCGCCCCGGCTGCGGGGGATGGTCACGGCCGCGGGAACCGGCGGCTTCCTCGTCGTCAACGCCCATGCCGAACGCATGCGGGAGGCGGTCACGCCATGCTGGGATTATCCCGACGCGCGGCCGGGCAAGCGCGCGGCTGCGGTGCGCCTGACCTTCTGGGGCAACGGCCTGAAGGCGTTCGCGGTTTCCGGCGTCAGGCGGCTTGGCGCGCCGAGCGAGGTCCGCGCGGATGTCGGTCCCGAGCTCGAGGGCGACGACACCCACCATGGGAGTTGCCTGGCCCTGATCTGAGGGCTTCTGGGTGCGAGTAGCGCGCAAAGAAAAAGGACCCCGGCAAAGGCGAACCGGGGTCCTTGCGAGTTGGCCGCTTCTGCCCGCTGGGTTGGGGACCGATGGGAGCGGGCGGCGGCCTGGTTGTCGTTGTGTCCGTCGGGCTCAGCCCCAGGTCTGGCGCAGGCGGAAATAGATGAACGGGTCGAAGTCGACGCGGCGGTCGTCGAGATAGGCGAAGTCTCCGGGCGCGCGCTCGCGGCCCTGGAACACCTCGCGCTGGCGGTTGAGGCCGCGGCCGGTGAGGTTCTGGGCCTCGACCCGCAGCGACAGGCCCTGGCGCGGCTTGACCTCAGCATAGGCCAGGAGCCACGGCTCGATCTCGAAACGGCTGACCTCGTTGAAGGCGTAGGCCGTCTCGGTGGAGCCCGAGAACAGCTCCACGCCCCACTGCAGCTTGCGCTTGGGCAGGTCTTGCGAGAACCGCAGCTCGCCCTCGAACGGCTCCTCGTCGCTGATCCGGCGCTTGTGGCGGGTGATCGGGTCGACGACGGCCGAGCGGGTCCAGGTTCCCTTGCCGCGCAGCAGGCCGCCGGGCACGAAGCGCTCCAGCGGCAGGTTCACCGACAGCTCCAGCTCGTCGCCTGTGGCGTCGCCGATGTTGCCGGGGGCGTCGTAGAGATTGCCGGCCTTGTCGACCACCAGGATGCGGTCGGCGACGTCGCTGATCTCCTTGTGGCGGGCGGTCAGCACCAGGGCGCCGTCCTTGCCGAACTTGCGCTCCCAGGCCGCTTCGAACACCCAGGCGTGCTCGGGGGCCAGCTCGGCGCCGCCGGCGGTGTCGCGGCCCGTGGAGAAGGTGGTCGAGGAGACGAAGTCGGTGAAGTCCAGCTGGCCGACCTCGCGCTCGATGCGGCCGCGGAACTGGTCGCGGGCAGTGGGCGACCAGGTCGCCGACAGGCGCGGCTTGGGATAGGTGAACGACTTTTCCAGGTTGGTGTCGCCGGTCTGCTCGATGGTCGAGCGCTCCAGTCGCACCGCCCCTTCCAGGGTGAGCTTGGGGTGGGCCCGCCAGGTGGCGACGCCGAAGGCCTCGCCGCGCTTTTCCTCCACCCGCACATTGGCGGCCGGCAGCACCTGGGGCGTTCCGTTGACCAGGTAGCCGATTTCGCTTTCGAGGAAGTTCACCGCGATCTCGCCGCCGCCCTCGAACGACAGGACGGGATTGAGGGTGTGGCGCAGCACGCCGCGGACGATGCTTTCGCCGCTGTCTCGGGCCGAGGTGAAGCGGCCCGCCTCGCCCGCGTCGGTGAAGGTGCTGGCGTAGTCGACGTGCTTGCGGCGCACCAGGCCCGTCAACTCGACGCGCGACCTGGCCGTCAGCGGCTTCTCCCAGCCCAGGCCGATCTCGCCCTCCTGGCGCTCGTCGGCGTCGATGACCTTGAGGCGGTCGCCGCCGGCCGGCGGGATGTCTTCCAGGCTCCAGTCGTAGGTTTCCTGCTCGTAGACGGTGTTGACCGACAGCCGGCCGCCCAGCAGGGGGCGCTTGAGGTTGGCCTTGGCGGTCAGGCCGTCGCCGCCGCCGGTCTCGTCCAGCCAAGAAGGGCTGACGCTGCCGTCCGCCCGGCGCACGACCTTGGGGCCCTCGCCGGCGCCGTCGTCGACATAGCGGAAGGTCAGGATCGACCAGTCGAAGGCGGAGACGCCGTACTGGCGCGAGCCCTCGAAGCGCATGGCCGGGGTGGTGCGGCCGTCCTGCTGGAACGAACTGGCGACCGCCAGCAGGGTCGAGCCCTTGGCGTCGGCGCGCAGCACGACGTTGGCCACCACGTTCTTGCCCTGCATGTCGACGCCGGGCGCGCCGCCGACGACGATCTCGATGCGGTCGACCTGGCTGGCCTGGATGCGCCGCAGGGCGTCCTCGAGGGACTCGCTCTTGGTGGCCGGGCGCTGGCCGCCGATCAGCACGTTGCCGGCCGCGCCGCCGAAGCCGCGCACGCTGTCGCCACCGTCGAAGGTGAAGCCGGGCACGCGCACGACCATGTCGTAGGCCGACAGCGGCTGGCGCTCGGCGAAGAAGGCGGCGGGATAGCGGGTGACGCCCTCTGTCGCCGCGGCGATCACCGGGGCCTGAACGGTGGTCTCGGCCGCGGCCTCGGGCGTGGCGGCCGCGAGGGCCGCGAAAAGCGATCCGAACTGCATGTCTTTCCGTCCCCTGGCCCCCGCCAGTCACGTGCTGGCAAACTGGGCCTTTGGTCGCCGGGAGGGAAAGTTACAAGCTTGAAATGTGGATTAAATAACGGACAGGAATGGACCAATCCGTCCATTTTTCATCCTTCTCCCCTTGCGGGAGAAGGTGTCGGCGAAGCCGACGGATGAGGGGGCTCTCAGATCCTGACAGCCGCGCCCGGTCGAGCCGCAAGTCGAAGCGGAGAGGGTTTCCGACCCCTCACCCGACCTCCCTGCGGGAGGCCACCCTCTCCCGCAAGGGGAGAGGGGGCCGGATCAGATGTTCGTGCCGCCGACGGTCAGGCCGGTGATCTTCAGGCTGGGCTGGCCCACGCCCACGGGCACGCCCTGGCCGGCCTTGCCGCAGACGCCGATGCCGGGATCGAAGTCGAAGTCGTTGCCGATCATGGTCACGCGGGTGAGGGCCGAGGGCCCGTCGCCGATCAGGGTGGCGCCCTTGACCGGGGCGGTGATCTTGCCGTCCTCGACGAGGTAGGCCTCGGTGCACTGGAAGACGAACTTGCCGTTGGTGATGTCGACCTGGCCGCCGCCGAAATTGGCGCAGTAGAGGCCCTTTTTCATCGAGGCGATCATCTCGGCCGGGTCGTCATTGCCCGCCAGCATGCCGGTGTTGGTCATGCGCGGCATGGGCATGTGGGCGTAGGACTGGCGGCGGCCGTTGCCGGTGGCGGCCATGCCCATCAGGCGCGCCGACATGCGGTCGTGCATGTAGCTGACGAGAATGCCGTCCTCGATCAGGATGGTGCGCTCGGTGGGCGTGCCTTCGTCGTCGATGGTCAGCGAGCCGCGGCGGCCCGGGATCGAGCCGTCGTCGAACACGGTGACGCCCTTGGCGGCCACCCGCTCGCCTATGCGGCCCGAGAAGGCGCTGATGCCCTTGCGGTTGAAGTCGCCCTCCAGGCCGTGGCCGACGGCCTCGTGCAGCAGCACGCCGTTCCAGCCCGGGCCCAGCACCACGTCCATCTCGCCGGCCGGGCAGGCGACGGCGTCGAGGTTCACGAGCGCCATGCGCAGGGCCTCGTCGACCTGGCCCTGCCACTTGTCGGGGCTGATCCAGGCCGAGAAGCCGGCGCGGCCGCCGGCGCCGGACGAGCCGGCCTCGCGCTTGCCGTCCTTCTCGACGGTGACCTGGACGTTCAGGCGCACCAGCGGGCGCACGTCGCGGATCAGCTTGCCGTCGGCGCGCAGAATCTCGACCACGCGGCGCTCGCCGGCCAGGCTGGCCAGCACCTGCACCACGCGCGGGTCGCGCTGGCGGGCGAAGGCGTCGATCTCCTGCAGCAGGGACACCTTGTCGGAGAAGGCGGGCGAGGAGACCGGGTCGTCCTCGCCGTAGAGCTTTTCGTTGGTCGCGCGCGGGCCTTCGGCCGAGATCCCGGCATAGCCGCGCTTGGCCAGGCTGGCGGAAGAGGCGGCCCGGCCGATGGCGGCCTCGGAGATCTCCGACGCGTGGGCGTAGCCGGCCGTCTCGCCGGCCACCACGCGCAGGCCAAAGCCCTCGCCGCTGTCGTAGGAGGCGGTCTTGAGGCGCCCGTCGTCGAAGACGAAGGCCTCGCTCTCGGACCGTTCGAGGAACAGCTCGCCGTCGTCGGCCCCGGCCAGGGCCTCGCCGAGGATGGCGCGGGCGCGTTGCGGATCGACGCCGGCGGCGTCCAGCAGGGAAGGGGCGGAGAGAGGAGCGGTCATTCCTGTAAGGTAGGCGCTTGCAGGCCCCGCGTCATCTCCCTCCGCCCCCGGATCGCTCACCAGCTTTCGTTGACCTCGCCCGAGCCGGCGACCGACTTGGACAGGCTGGCCGGGCGCTCGGTCAGGGTGACGTCGCCGCTGCCGGCGATATGGACGTCGGCCTCGCCCGTCGGGCCCAGCTTGGCCTCGCCGCTGCCGGCGATCGCGACCTTGGCGTCGGTGATCGTCAGCGCGCTGAGTTCGGCCTCGCCCGAGCCGGCGATGCGCAGGTCGACCTTGCCGGTCTTGCCCGAGGCGTAGGCCTCGCCGCTGCCGTTGAGGGTCAACGACAGCTCCGGCTGGTCGTAGGACTGGATGTCGAGGTCGCCCGAGCCGTTGAGGGTGAACTTGCGCACGCCCGGGGCGGTGACCCGGATGACGAGGTCGTCGTGGCCGGCGAACGTCTGCAGGCCGTGGCGATCGATGCGGAAGCCGCGGCCCTCGCCGTCGCCGTCGAAGTGCAGGCGATCGCCGGTCAGCACCACGCGGCGGGCCAGGCCTTCGGGGCCCTCGACGGTGATCCCCGCCGCCTCGCCCTGGGTGAAGATCACCCGGGCCGGCAGGTCGACGCGCAGGGCCTCGCCGCCGGTCCAGGCGATCTGGCGGCTGGTGTTGGGGCCGTGGTCCTCGATCGTCAGGTCGCCGTTGCGGCGGATGGTGACGCGGCCGTCGTCGTCCTCGATGTGGACGTTGGCCGGGAAGGTCCAGCCGTGCTTGGCGATGTCGCGGCCGCCGATGGCGAAGGCCGTTCCGAGGCAGGCCACGGCCAGGACGAAGCTGGCGACGGCGATGATGGTCAGGTTGCGGATCATGGCGCGACCTCAGGCTTGCGGTTCGATGGCCGGCTTCAGCAGCCGGTAGTGGAGGCGGCCGTACCAGACCAGCAGATTGACCAGGCCCACGGTCACCAGGCCGGTGACGGCGGTCAGGGCGGTGGCCGCGGCCATCAGGCCGATGCCGCCCAGCAGGGCGACGGCCGCGCCGCCCGGCGGGTCCATGAACGGTCCGGCCGAGAACACGAAGCCGCCGGCGATGAAGATGCCGATCCCGGCCATGAAGAAGCCGAACAGCGCCCCGATCACGCCCATCAGGATGGGCAGCAGGATAAGAATGTCGATGGCGCCCAGGCCCAGCACCGCGAACACGGCGCCGGCCGCGGCCGACGGGTTCTTGGTCTCTTCCCAGCGCTTCAACCCCGCTTCGGCGCGCAGCTCGCGGGCCAGGCGGTCGGGATCGCCCAGGGCCGCGGCGGTCTCGGCCTCGGTGCGGCCCGCCGCGGCGGCGTCGTCGAAGTGGGCCTCGTAGTCGGCCACGGCGTCGGCGATGGTGGTGACCGGCAGTCCGGCCAGGCCGCGCTTGAGGCGGGTGACAAATTCGGCGCGGGTCATGCGGCGGCTCCCAGGATGTCGTTCACGGCCTTGGCGAAGGCTTCCCATTCGCTCTTCTGGGCGGCGAAGCTGTCGCGGCCGGCGGCGGTGAGGCGGTAGTATTTGCGGGGCGGGCCGCTGGTCGACTCGACCAGATAGGTCTCGACCAGGCCGTCGGACTGCAGACGCCGCATCAGCGGGTAGATGGTCCCCTCTCCCATGTCGATGTCCTTGGCCAGCTGGCTGGCGATCTCGTAGGCGTAGCTGTCGGCCTTCGACAGCAGGGCCAGCACGCACAGCGCCAGCACGCCTTTCTTCAGTTGGGTTTCGATGGCTTCAGGCACGGCTCTCGTTTCCTGTTCGTGAGAACCTTGTACGGCCAGGTAGTGTGTTATGCAAGGTAGCTGTTATTACAAGTTATCAATGTTCGAGGATCGACGTGATTCGCCTCGTGGTCGTGTGGATGAAATCGGCGAAGTTATTGAGAATGCTTCGCAACTGACGCGATTCCCCTGTGCTGCGTGTGGTTTCGGGTGCTTGGCAACAGGGATTGAAGCGCGTAAGCACGCCTGCGACCGGCCGGCGCCGTGGGGGGAGTGCTTTCGACCGTTTCAAGTCGATTGCATAAGTCCGCGTAACCGGTCGTATTGTGCATGTCGGCGCGGGGATACGGCTGAGTAACAGCCGGTCGCCGCCGTAACGGGCCGAGAGGGAAATGAAGGCACAAGTTCAGGGGATGGGACGGAAAGGGTTGGGCTTCGCAGCCGCCGCCGTCATGACGACGTTTGCGGGCCAGGCTTTCGCCGAAGACCTATTGGGTCAGCCGACGCCGGGGGGCATCGCCCTCCAGCCCGCGGCATCCGTGCTCAAGCACGATGCCATCTGGTTCCACGACTGGGTTCTGCTGCCGATCATCACGGCGATCACCCTGCTGGTCCTGGGCCTGCTGGTCTGGATCATGATCCGCTACAACAGGAAGGCGAACCCGGTTCCGGCCAAGTTCAGCCACAACACCACGATCGAGATCATCTGGACGATCGTGCCGGTGCTGATCCTGATGATCATCGCCATCTTCTCGTTCCGGCTGTTGTTCAAGTACAACGACATGCCCAAGCCCTACATGACCGTGAAGGCCACGGGCTATCAGTGGTACTGGGGCTACGAGTATCCGGACCAGAAGGTGCCGGAGATCATCTCCAAGGTGCTGAGCGAGGAAGAAGTGGCGGCCAAGGGCCTGCCGCACGGCCTCTATCGCCTGGCCGCCGACAACGCGATGGTCGTGCCGGTCAACCAGGTGGTGCGCGTGCAGGTCACCGCCGCCGATGTGATCCACGCCTTCGCCCTGCCGGCCTTTGGTCTGAAGACCGACGCCATCCCGGGCCGCCTGAACGAAACCTGGTTCAAGGCCGAGAAGGTGGGCACCTACTACGGCCAGTGCTCGGAGCTCTGCGGCATCGACCACGCCTTCATGCCGATCGAGATCAAGGTCGTCACGCAGGCCGAGTTCGACGCGTGGGTGAAGTCCAAGGCTCCGGCCGAGGCGCCCGCCGCCCCGGCCGCCGCCGAAGCCGCTCCGGCGGCCGCGCCCGCCGCCACGCCCGCCGCTGCTCCGGCCGCACCCGCTTCCGCTCCGGCCGCGGCCCCCGCCGCCGCGCCGGCGGCCTAAGAACGCTTTAGGATATCAGTCCGATGGCTCACGCCGCTGACATCGATCACCACGACGGCCACGGGGCCGACGACAAGCCGCCCTTCTTCCAGCGCTGGTTCTTCTCGACGAACCACAAGGACATCGGCACCCTCTACATCCTGTTCGCCATCATGGCCGGGATCGTCGGCGGGGCCCTGTCGGGCCTGATCCGCTGGGAGCTGATGCACCCGGGCATCCAGATCTTCTCCGAGACCGGCCTGCTGGCCGAGTGGGGCGTGTTCAAGGGCAAGCACGGCTACAACGCCGTGGTCACCGCCCACGCCCTGATCATGATCTTCTTCATGGTCATGCCCGCCATGATCGGCGGCTTCGGCAACTGGTTCGTTCCGATCATGATCGGCGCGCCGGACATGGCCTTCCCGCGGATGAACAACATCTCGTTCTGGCTGCTGGTCGCCGCCTGGATCCTGCTGTGCACCTCGATGTTCGTCGACGGCGGCCCGGGCCACGGCTTCGGCGGCGGCTGGACGATCTATCCGCCGCTGTCGACCTCGGGCCACACCGGCCCGGCCATGGACCTGGCGATCCTGTCGCTCCACCTGGCCGGCGCTTCGTCGATCCTGGGCGCGATCAACTTCATCACCACGATCTTCAACATGCGCGCGCCGGGCATGACCCTGCACCGCATGCCGCTGTTCGCCTGGTCGGTGCTGATCACCGCCTTCCTGCTGCTGCTGTCGCTGCCCGTGCTGGCCGGCGCCATCACCATGCTGCTGACCGACCGCAACTTCGGCACCCACTTCTTCGACCCCGCCGCCGGCGGCGACCCGGTGATGTTCCAGCACCTGTTCTGGTTCTTCGGTCACCCGGAAGTGTACATCCTGATCCTGCCGGGCTTCGGCATCATCAGCCACATCGTCTCGACCTTCTCCCGCAAGCCCGTGTTCGGCTACCTCGCCATGGCCTACGCCATGGTCGCCATCGGCTTCGTCGGCTTCATCGTGTGGGCCCACCACATGTACACGGTCGGCATGAGCATCAACCTGCGCGCCTACTTCGTGGCCGCGACGATGATCATCGCCGTTCCGACCGGCGTGAAGATCTTCTCGTGGATCGCCACGATGTGGGGCGGTTCGATCAGCTTCAAGACGCCCATGCTGTGGGCGATCGGCTTCATCTTCCTGTTCACGGTCGGCGGCGTCACCGGCGTGGTCCTGTCGAACGCCGGCATCGACTACAGCCTGCACGACACCTACTACGTGGTGGCCCACTTCCACTACGTGCTCAGCCTGGGCGCCGTGTTCGCCATCTTCGCCGGCTTTTACTACTGGTTCGAGAAGATGTGGGGTGTGAAGTACAACGAGTTCCTCGGCGCGACCCACTTCTGGATCATGTTCGTGGGCGTGAACCTGGTGTTCTTCCCGCAGCACTTCCTGGGCCTGGACGGCATGCCGCGTCGCTATGTCGACTATCCGGACGCCTTCGCGAAGTGGAACTACGTCTCGTCGGTGGGCTACATGATCACCGTCCTCGGCGTCGGCGTCTTCATGCTGGTGCTGCTCGAGGCGGCCATCCGTCGCCGCAAGGCCGAGGCCAACCCGTGGGGCGAAGGCGCCACCACGCTGGAATGGACCCTGTCCTCGCCGCCGCCGTTCCACCAGTTCAGCGAGCCGCCGGTCATCAAGGCCGACGATCACCACTGAACTCTGGTAAGATAGCGTAAGCGCGGGGGGCGCGGATCGGACAGGCAGTCCGGCCCGCGCCCTTCGCCCATCAAGACACTGTTCGAAGACTCAAGATTCCCATGGCCAAGCCCGCCGTCCTTTCGCCCGACATGCCCGCCGACACGGTTCGCGCGGCGCGCTGGCAGGACTACTTCCAGCTCCTCAAGCCGCGCGTGATGTCGCTGGTGGTGTTCACGGCCGCGACCGGCCTTGTGGCCGCCCGCACCCACATCCACCCGCTGCTGGGCGCGGTGGCGGTGCTGTGCATCGCCGTCGGGGCTGGGGCCTCGGGCGCCCTGAACATGTGGTACGACGCCGACATCGACGCCAAGATGCGCCGCACGCGCGGCCGCCCTGTGCCGGCCGGCCTGGTCGAGGGCTCCGAAGCCGCGACCCTGGGCGTGGTGCTTTCCCTGCTGTCGGTCATGCTGATGGGCATGGCCATCAACTGGCTGGCCGCGGGCCTGCTGGCCTTCACCATCGTGTTCTACGCGGTGGTCTACACCATGTGGCTCAAGCGCTGGACGGCCCAGAACATCGTCATCGGCGGTCTGGCCGGCGCGCTGCCGCCGGCGATCGGCTGGGCGGCCGCCAGCGGCTCGGCGCCGCTGAACGCCTGGCTGATGGTGCTGATCATCTTCCTGTGGACCCCGCCGCACTTCTGGGCGCTGTCGCTCTACATCAGCACTGACTACGCCAAGGCCGGCGTGCCGATGCTGCCGGTGGTCAAGGGCGCCAAGGAGACCCGCAAGCAGATCCTGCTCTACAGCCTGGTCTTCATCCCCGTCTGCCTGGCGCCGGCGGCCACGGGCCTGGGCGGCCCGCTCTACCTGGCCGTCTCGGCCCTGGGCGGCGCGGTGTTCCTGATCCTGGCCTGGCGCGTGTTCCGCAGCGACGCCGGCGACGCGGCCGATCCGCGCGCCGCCGACCGCGCCCTCTACGAGGTGCAGGCCCCCGCGGCCGAACCGGCCCCCGAGGCCGAGCCGGGCAAGCGTCCGCCGCCGGTGGGCGGGGCCAAGGACGCCCGCAACCTGTTCGCCTTCTCGATCCTGTATCTGTTCGCCCTGTTCGCCGCCCTGCTGGCCGAGGCCATGATCGGCGTCCGGGCCCTGGAGCTTCCGCTTTGACCGATCCGAAGAAGACCGTTTCCGCAAAGCCCGACGCCGACCAGGCGCTGAAGGCCCGCAACGGCCGCAACATCGCCCTGGCGCTGGGTCTCGTCGCCTTCGTCGCCCTGGTCTTCGTGGTCACCCTGGTGAGGCTCGGCGCCAATGTCGGAAACCGGTTCTGATCGGAAGCCGGCGGTGAAGGCCGGCGACAGCGCGCAAGGCCGCCGCAACAAGCGCGTGGCGCTGATCTGCGTGGCCGCCTTCGCCGGCATGATCGGCGCGGCCTACGCCTCGGTGCCGCTCTACAAGCTGTTCTGCCAGGTCACCGGCTTCGACGGCACGGTGCGCCGGGCCGAGGCCGCCCCGACCAAGGTGCTGGACAAGAGCGTCGTCGTCCGCTTCGACGCCAACATCCGCGACCTGCCGTGGACCTTCACCACCGAGCAGGTCAGCCAGGACATCAAGCTGGGCGCGTCGGGCCTAGCCTTCTTCAAGGTCACCAACAACAGCGACAAGCCCCAGACCGGCCGGGCGATCTACAACGTCGTGCCCGAGCAGGCCGGCGCCTACTTCCAGAAGATCGAGTGCTTCTGCTTCTCGAACCAGACGATCGAGCCGGGCCAGACGATCGAGTTCCCGGTCGTCTACTTCGTCGATCCCCGCTTCGCCGAGGATCCGGAGACCAAGGGCAAGTCCGAGATCACCCTGTCCTACACCTTCTTCCGGGCGGTGGAGGGCGACGATGGCGGCAAGCAGGCCGACGCGACGCCGCGCATCGTTCAACCACTTGGCGGAACACCGTCCAAGGGACTATAGCAATCCACAAGGGAGTGCGCGGGCCTTGGGGGACCTACGCGACGCGTACTTCAAATAATCAGAGGGTTCGCAACACATGGCCCACGGCGCCGTCAAACACGACTACCATATCCTGCCGCCCAGTCCGTGGCCGTTCGTCGGCTCGATGGCGGCCACCGTCATGGCCATCGGCCTGATCGCCTGGATCAAGGGCGGCGTGTTCGGCATCGAGAAGGGCCAGTGGTGGCTGTTCGCCGCCGGCCTGGCGGGCGTGCTCTACACGATGTTCGGCTGGTGGCGCGACGTCATCCAGGAAGCCAACGCCGGCGACCATACGCCCGTCGTCTCGATCGGCCTGCGCTACGGCATGGTGCTGTTCATCGCCTCGGAAGTGATGTTCTTCGTGGCGTGGTTCTGGATCTTCTTCGAGATGGCCCTGTTCCACGGCCACCGCACGCTTTCGGGCATCGAGGAAGTGCGCACGGCCTGGGCCAGCTGGCCGCCGGCCGGCGTCGAGACCGTCTCGCCCTGGCACCTGCCGCTGGTCAACACCCTGACCCTGCTGCTGTCGGGCACGACCATCACCTGGTCGCACCACGCCCTGCAGCAAGGCGACCGCAAGGGCGCCAAGTGGGGCCTGATCCTGACCATCCTGCTGGGCGCGCTGTTCACCTGCATCCAGGTCTACGAGTACGCCCACATCAACCACGAGAACCTGTTCTACAGCGAAGCGGCCGCCAATTCGGGCCTCTACGGCTCGACCTTCTTCCTGGCCACCGGCTTCCACGGCTTCCACGTGTTCGTGGGCACGCTGTTCCTGATCGTCTGCCTGATCCGCCTGATGAACGGCGCCTTCACGCCCAAGCAGCACTTCGGCTTCGAAGCGGCCGCCTGGTACTGGCACTTCGTCGACGTGGTCTGGCTGTTCCTGTTCGCCTTCATCTACGTGATCTTCGGCGCCTCGGCGCACTAGGGTCACCGACTATCGAAGGGCCCGGAGCGCCGATCGCGCTCCGGGCCTTTTTCGTTTCCAGCGTCTGCGGGGACCGCCATGCCCAAGACCAATCCCTACGCCGCCGGCGCCGCCGGGCGCTGTCCCGTCTGCGGCGAGGGCTTCCTGTTCGAGGGCTTCCTGAAGGTGGCCCAGCGCTGCGAGGCCTGCGGCTATGATCTGTCCAAGCTCGAGAGCGGCGACGGGGCTGCGACCTTCGTCATCCTGATCGCCGGCGCGCTGTGCGCGTTCGGGGCGCTGTTTTCGATGTTCGCCTGGAACTGGCCGGTGTGGCTGCTGCTGGTCGTCTGGCTGCCGCTGACCCTGCTGGCGTGCCTCGTCTTGATGCGGCCGGCCAAGGGCCTGATGGTCGCCGCCCAGATCGCCAACAAGGCTTCGCAAGCGGGGCGCGACGATGTCTGAGGCCTCTGCCGCCAGGAAGGCCCGCTTCCCGATCGTCCTGACGATCGCCACCCTGATCGCCTTCTCCATCCTCTGTGGCCTGGGAGCCTGGCAGGTGAAGCGCCTGGCCTGGAAACAGGACCTGCTGGCGCGGATCGAGACGCTGAAGACCGCGCCGGCCGCGCCGCTGGCGCAGGTCCTGGCCCGCGCCGACAAGGGCCAGGACGTCGACTTCGTGCGTGTGGCCACAGACTGTGCGCCCGGCGCGACCGCGCCGCTGCCGCTGGTCTACGGCGTGCGCGACGGCGACATGGTTTGGCGGGCCATGGCCGCGTGCCGCCTGGCCGGCCCCCATGGCGTCATTCTGCTCGACCTTGGCCTGGTCGACGCCCTGAGCGGCCAGGTCCAGCCCAAGGCCCAGACCTTCGCCGCGCCGGCCCATGTGGTCGGCGTGCTGATGGCCCCCAAGGCGCTGGGCGGCGATCGCGACAAGGCCCTGGCCGGCTTCGCCGCCGACAAGCCCGCCTCGCACATCCTGATGGTCGAGACCGCCACGCCCGCCGTCGCCGGCGTGACCCCTGCGCCGCTGCCGGCAGAAATTTCCAATCGGCACCTTGAATACGCGCTTACGTGGTTTGGTCTTGCCGTAACCCTGCTGTTTATCTATGCCGCCATGCTCTGGCGGAAGATGAGATCCTGATGCGCTACGTCTCGACCCGGGGCGAGTCCCCTTCGATCGGTTTCCTGGACGCGGTGCTCGCGGGCCTCGCGCCGGACGGCGGCCTGTACGTGCCCGAGGCGTGGCCGGCCTTCACGGCCGACGAGATCGCCGCCTTCGCCGGCAAGACCTACGCCCAGGTCGCCGCCGCCGTGCTCGGCAAGTTCGTCGGCGACGACATCCCGGCCGACGACCTGGCCCAGATGTGCGACGAGGCCTATGCCAGCTTCACCCACGCGGCCGTGACGCCGATCAAGCAGCTGGCCGCCAACCGCTACCTGCTGGAGCTGTTCCACGGCCCGACCCTGGCCTTCAAGGACGTTGCGATGCAGCTCCTGGGCCGCCTCTACGACTACGTGCTGTCGCGCCAGTCGCGGACCATGACCATCATCTGCGCCACCTCGGGCGACACCGGCGGCGCGGCCGTCGAGGCCTTCCGCGGCCGCAGCAACGCCCGCATCGTCGCGCTCTTCCCCGAAGGCCGGATCAGCGAGGTCCAGCGCCGGTTCATGACGACGGCGGAAGACGCCAACGTGTCGTGCGTTTCGGTGCAGGGCTCGTTCGACGACTGCCAGGCCATCGTCAAGCAGGCCTTCCAGGACGACCAGTTCCGTCACGCCGTTGATCTCTCCGGCGTCAACTCGATCAACTGGGCGCGGATCGCGGCCCAGAGCGTCTATTACTTCACCGCCGCCGTCAGCCTGGGCGCGCCGGCTCGCGAAGTGGCCTTCGTCGTGCCGACGGGCAACTTCGGCGACGCCTACGCCGCCTTCGTCGCCAAGCAGCTGGGCCTGCCGATCGCCAAGGTCGTGGCCGCCACCAACAGCAACGACATCCTGGCCCGCGCCTTCGAGGACGGCCGCTACGCCCGCGGCGCGGTGGCCGCCACCCAGAGCCCGGCCATGGACATCCAGGTCGCCTCCAACTTCGAGCGCCTCTATTTCGAGGCCGTGCGTCGCGACGGCGTCGAGACCGGCCGGGCCTTCCGCGGCTTCGCCACCACCGGCTCGCTCGACATCCCGCCCAGCGCCCATGCGATGATGCGCGAGCTGTTCGCCGGCGCCTCGGTCAGCGAGGCCGACACGGCCAAGACCATGCTCTCGACCCTCAACGAGACCGGCGAGGTGGTCGACCCGCACACCGCCGTCGGCCTGGCCGCCGCCGCCCGCCTGCGCCTGGAGGATCCCACGACCCCGGTCGTGGTGCTGTCGACCGCCCACCCGGCCAAGTTCCCCGAGGCCGTGCTGGCCGCCACCGGCGTCGTCCAGGGCGTGCCGCGCGGCGCGCCGGACCTGTCGGCCAAGCCCGAACGCTTCGACCGCCTGCCGGCCGACGCCGCCGCCGTGAAGGCCCACGTGCGGGCGTTCGCGGGGAAGTGAGATAGAGAACCTCCCCCTGTGGGGGAGGCGATCGCGCCAGCGATCGGTGGGGGGAGCGGCCGTGAAATCGGCCACCGCGTCGGAAGCTGAAACCGGCCCCCCTCCGGCCTTCGGCCGCCTCCCCCACAGGGGGAGGTTCCTCGATCTGTGGCCTTTACGCGCTTAGGCGGCTACACGGAGGGAAATGAGCCTTCCGACCCTGCATACGCTCCCCAATGGCGTCCGTGTCGTCTGCGACCCGATGCCCGGCCTCGAGACCCTGGCCCTCACCGTCGTCGCCGGACGCGGCGCCGGCTATGAGGATCCGGCGCGCTCGGGCTGGTCGCACCTGCTCGAGCACATGGTGTTCAAGGGCGGGGGCGGGCGCAGCGCGCGCGACATCGTCGAGGTGATCGAGACCGAGGGCGGCTCGATCAACGCCGCCACCGGCTATGAGCGCACCAGCTTCCAGGTGCGGGCGCTGAAGGGCGGGGCGGG
This sequence comes from Caulobacter sp. 602-2, assembly GCF_011043625.1. Classification (GTDB taxonomy): domain Bacteria; phylum Pseudomonadota; class Alphaproteobacteria; order Caulobacterales; family Caulobacteraceae; genus Caulobacter. The sequence continues at coordinate 86,666 of NZ_JAAKGT010000010.1, read as the reverse complement.
CCTGGCCATGGCCGTGATCGCCGACCTGGTGCGCCGGCCCACGCTGGACGCCGGCGACCTGGCCCGCGAGAAGCAGGTGGTCGCCCAAGAGATCGCCGAGGCCGCCGACGCGCCCGACGACTACGTCTTCGACCTGCTGCAGAAGGGCGCCTGGGGCGACCATCCGGTCGGCCGGCCGATCCTGGGCACGGTCGACAGCGTCGAGGCCGCCACGCCGCAGGCGCTCTCCGAATGGCGCGCGGCGCTCTACGCCGCCGACCGGCTGGTGATCAGCGCCACGGGCGCGGTCGAGGAGGCCGAGATCCTGGCCCTGGCCGAGAAGGCGTTCGGCGACCTGCCGGCGACGCCGGGCGTCGCCATGCCCGATCCCGCGCCGTTCGTCGGCGAGAGCTTCGCCGAGGTCCGCAAGCTGGAGCAGGCCCACATCGTGCTGATGCTGCCGGCCGCCGGCTCGCGCGACGACGACTATTTCGCCCTGCGCGTCTTCGCCGAGGCCCTGGGCGGGGGCATGTCGTCGCGCCTGTTCCAGGAGGCCCGCGAGAAGCGTGGCCTCGCCTACAACATCGACGCCTATGCCGACACCTATGCCGACATCGGCGGCCTGGGCGTCTATGCCGGCTGCGCGGCCAAGGACGCGGCCGAGACGGCCAAGGTCTGCGCCGAGCAGATCCTGGCCCTGGCCGCGCACATCGAGCCGGCCGAGCTGGCCCGCTGCAAGGCTCAGCTGAAGGCGCACATGTTCATGGCCCGCGAGCAGCCGCTGGCCCGCGCCGAACAGAACGCCGGCCAGGCCCTGACCTTCGGCAAGCTGTTCTCGCCCGCCGAACTGGCGGCCGGGGTCGACGCGGTCACCGCGCAGGACATCACCCGCCTGGGCGCGCGCATGCTGGACCCGGCGCGGGCGGCCACCGCCGTGCTGGGCGCCAAGACCGCGCTTTCGGCCGGGGAAATCTTCCGGCGGACGTTGTTCGCCGGCCGATAAGCCGCGATGGTGTCGAGATATCGCTAAGAGCCGTTTCTTGTCCGCCATCCTCCGCCTGTTCCGCATCGACCATGGTCCGCGCATCGACGCCGAGCGGGTCTATCTGCGCCTGCCGCGCCTGGCCGATCACAAGCCGTGGGCGCAGCTGCGGGCCGACTCGCGCGGCTACCTGACGCCCTGGGAGCCCAGCTGGCCGGCCGACGACCTGACCCGCACCGCCTTTCGCCAGCGACTGGCCGCCTACGCCCGCGAACTGGAGCTGGGCGAGGCGTTTCCGTTCTTCGTGTTCCGCCGCGAGGACGACGCCATCGTCGGCGGCGTGCGCTTGTTCAACATCCGCCGGGGCGTCTCGCAGACCGGCGTGCTGGGTTATTGGAGCGGACAGGCCCATGCGGGGCAGGGCTATACGACCGAGGCGGTGAAGGCGGTGATCGACTTCGCCTTCGGGCCGCTGGGCCTGCATCGGCTGGAGGCGGCCTGCATGCCGCACAACGCGCGCTCGGCGGGCCTGTTGTCGCGGTGCGGGTTTTCCGAGGAGGGATACGCCCGCGCTTATCTCAAAATTAACGGCGAGTGGCGAGATCATCGTCTGTTCGGGTTGATCGCGCCCTCATAGCGACCGCCCGGGCTGTGACGCCGGCTTTCTCGGCGTGGGAACGGGTATGTCATTCAAGGTTGCCGAGCGACGCATCTGGGACGCGACGACCACGCTGGAAGCGCTGGGCGCCGCCGAGGTCGCGCTGTGGCATTGGGAGCCCGAGGCCGATCGCCTGCGCATCAACGGCGCGGCGCGGGCCCTGGGCCTCTCGCCCCTGGCTCCCGAATGCTCGTCGGCCGCCTTCCGGGCCCTGGCCCTGCCGCAGGACCGAGCCCAGGCCGAAGAACTGCTGCGGGTGCGTGAAGCCGGGGCTGAGATCGTCGTGCGCCTGCGCATGCGCAGCGGCGGCGTCTGCATCTGGCGGGGCGTGTGGCTGGAGGAGGGCGTGCGCGCCGCCGGCGTCATCGCCCCGGAAGTGAAATTCGCCGCCTCCGGCAAGGACGAGCTCACCGGCCTCCTGGACCGTCGCAGCTTCATCGCCCGCGCCCGCGAGCGCCTGACCCATGACGGCGTGCACGAACTGGTCGTGGCCGACCTCGACCGCCTGCGCCGCCTGAACGAGGCCCTGGGCCACGAGCGGGCCGACCTCGTCCTGGCCGCCCTGGGCTCGCGCCTGGCCGCCGCCTTCCCCGAAGGCTCGATCCTGGGCCGCGTCGGCGAGGACGAGTTCGCCGTGCTGTGCGAGCCCAAGGGCTACGAGCCAGCCGAACTGCTGCGCACCGCGCTGGAGCAGCCGCTGCGCATCGCCGGCTTCGACATCCACCCCACCCTGACCATCGGCGCCGTCTCGGCCGAGGGCGGCGAGGACGCGCCGGAGGCCGCCGAGCTGGTCCGCCGGGCCGAGTTGGCCGTCGAGGCCGCCGCCGCCAACGGGCGCGGCTCGGCCGCCGCCTACGGCCGCTCGATGGAGACCGACGGCCTGTCGCGCCTGGCGCTGGAAGCCGACCTGCGCGGCGCCATCGGCCGCGGCGAGATCATCCCCTATTTCCAGCCCGTCGTGCGGCTGTCGACCGGCGCCCTGTCGGGCTTCGAGGCGCTGGCGCGCTGGATCCATCCGCGCCGCGGCCTGCTGCCGCCCGACGAGTTCCTGCCGCTGATCGAAGAGATGGGCCTGATGGCCGAGCTCGGCGAGCACATGATGCGCAGCGCCGGCAAGCAGCTGGCCGCCTGGCGCCGCAGCCACCCGGCCGTCGGCGCCCTGACCGTCAGCGTCAACCTGTCGACCGGCGAGATCGACCGTCCGGGCCTTGTCCACGACGTGGCCCAGGTGCTGGCCGAGAACGGCCTGCCGCGCGGCGCGCTGAAGCTGGAAGTCACCGAAAGCGACATCATGCGCGACCCCGAACGGGCCGCCGTGATCCTGAAGGCCCTGCGCGAGGCGGGGGCGGGTCTTGCGCTCGACGACTTCGGCACCGGCTTCTCGTCGCTGTCGTACCTGACGCGCCTGCCGTTCGACACGCTGAAGATCGACCGCTACTTCGTGCGCACCATGGGCGGCAACGCCGGTTCGGCCAAGATCGTGCGCTCGGTCGTCAAGCTGGGCCAGGATCTCGACCTGGAAGTGGTGGCCGAAGGCGTCGAGAACGCCGAGATGGCCCATGCGCTGCAGAAGCTCGGCTGCGACTACGGCCAGGGCTTCGGCTATGCGCCGGCCCTCTCGCCCCAGGAGGCCGAGGTCTATCTGAACGAGGCCTATGTCGACGGCGCGGCCCCGGTGAAGGCGCGGGGCTGAGAGCGGCGCTAGCGGCATGCGCATGTTGCTGATCGCGGCCGTCTGCGGCGCAGGGATTTTGAGCCTTGCTTTGGCGATCTACGCCGGCGTCCGGGCCAACCGAGCCGTCGCCGCCATTCTCGACATGGTCAATCGCCACGCCGATCCCGGCGCGCCGAGAGAGACCGGGGTGAACCGGGATCCAATCACCTGGAACCGGGTGAGTTCACGTTATCGCGCGATCGACCCGGGCGCCCCCCTGATCTGGCGCTACCGGCTGTGGACGTTCCTGATGGTCCTCAGCGGCCTCTTGGCCTTCGCGGTGCTGGGGGGACTGGCGGATGCCGGGTCGCCGTAAGGCTCGCGGCTGAGCGTTTTTCGCTCGACCTGGCGCTGTTCCGCCATAGCGGAAATCAACCATTAAGACTGTTCCGCGATGGTCTCTCGACTTATCGGGGAACCTCTCATGGCGACGTCGTCCAAGCTCATGAAGTCGGCGCTGGCCCTTTGCGGCGCCGCGCTGGTGCTGGCCGGCTGCGCCAGTTCCGAGGACATGCGCGCGCTGCGCCAGCCGGCCATGCCGCCGGTGGCGGTGGCCAAGGCCTCGCCCGCCAGGCCGTTCTATCGCAACATCGCCGTCCAGGAGATCCAGGGCGCGCCGGAGTTCCGCTGGTTCGACGGCGGCGCGGTGATGACCACCCGTCCGACCCGCAAGCAGGTGTTCGACCAGCTGTCGGGCCACCTGGAGCGCGCCGACATGCTGGCGCCGCGCCTGGACGCCGAATACATGCTCTACGTCCAGTTCGACGAACTGCGCGGGCCCAACGTGTGGCTGGGCACGGACAAGCTGGCCTCGGCCCACATCACCTTCCGCCTCGTGCGCTGGCGCACCAACCAGCTGGTGGTCGAGAAGACCGTCGAGACCAGCTATCGCACCCAGTGGGTGGGGATCACGCCCGAGATGGTGCGGGCGGGGATCGCCGGCCCGATCGGCGTCGCCCGGGACTCGGCCATCGCGCCGGTCGGCGGCGTGCTGGGCGGCATGCTGCTGGGCTATTACGTCAACGAGGAACTGGCGGTGTCGATCGCGACGGCGCCCGTTGCCGGCGTGATCGGCGGCGTGCAGGCGGCCGCGATCGACGGTCCGGGCCGGTTTGATCCGGGCATGGCCTCGGCCTTCACCACGGCCGTCGCCGTCGGCACGGCCAGCGGGCGGTTCACCGATCTCGAGGCGATCCTGGCCGGCGGCGCGATCCTGGGCGTCAGCGGCGCGGCGGGCCCGGCGCCGGCCACGCGGGCCGTGGCGGCCGGCGACGTCATCTCCGGCGAGTTCAACGGCACCGCGCGGCGCTTTGCCGCCACCCGCGGCCTGATCGACCTGGCGTTCGACCAGTTCATGCGCGAGCTCAGCCGCGACGGCTCGGTGGTCTACAAGCGGGCGGTGTCGTGCCGCGCGCTGAACCCGTACGGCTATCGCGGCGCGCACATGGTCGAGACGGCCGACGCCTATGCCGTCGACTGCCCGGCCGCCAGCTACAACAACAGCCCGACCACCCGGGCCTATCCGAGCCGCTTCTGAGGCTTCAGCCCTTCGCCAGGTCGCCGTACCACCAGGCGGCGGTGACCCCGCCGTCCATCAGGATATCGCTGCCGGTGATGAAGCCGCCGTCGGGACCCATCAGAAGGGCGCCTACCGCCCCGACCTCGTCGGGCGTGCCGGCCCGTTTGGCGGCAGAGCCCTCTATCATCCTGCGATAGCCCGCGCCGCGTGGGCCGGTCAGCTCGTCGCGGGCCAGGGGCGTCATGACGATGCCGGGGCTGATGGCGTTGATGCGCGCGCCGCGCTCGCCCCAGCGCACGGCCTGGGCGGCCACCCGCAGGGAATTGCCGCGCTTGGACAGCTGGTAGGCCTTCAGCGGGTCGCTGACCTCGTCCGGCGACAGGAAGGGCAGGGCCAGCAGATCCTCGGTCGGGGTCGTGGCCAGGGCGTGGTTCTGCTCGACGGACAGCGGCGCCAAGCGGTGGCCCGACTGCGAGGCGATGACGACGCCCGAGCCGCCTGGCGCGATCACCGCGCCGAACAGGTCGAGCACCAGCGCGGTCCCATAGAGATCGACCTTCAGGATCACCTCGGGCGGCGCCTGGCTGGGCGAGACACCGGCGGCGTGGATCAGGCCGCTGACCTCGCCCAGGGCCGTGGCGGCGGCGACCAGGGCCTCGACGGACGGCCGCGAGGCGACGTCGACGGTGGCGACGTGGGTCTCGTAGCCGGCGTCGGCCAGCACCTCGGCGGCGGCCTTCGCGTTCTGCGGCTTCATGTCGGCCAGCAGCACGCGTTTGCCCACGCCCACGCGGCGGGCGATGGCCTGGCCGATCTGGCCGGCCCCGATGACGACGATGACCTGGCTCATGGCCTCTCCTTGCTCAGGAGGGCGTCATAGCGCCGTCGGGCGGCCGGGATTAGCCGCAGCCTCGTCCATGGCCTGCTGAGCGATCCTCAGCAGTCCTGGAGGCCTAGCGCCGCGCCTCGGTGGCCATGCGGACGGCGAGGCCGCCGAGGACGCTGGCCATCAGCCAGCGCTGAACCAGGGCGAAGCTGGGGCGCGCAGCCAGGAAGCCGGCGATGGTTCCGGCCGCCAGGCAGATCATGGCGTTGACCGACAGGCTGATGGCGATCTGGCTGCCGCCCAGCAGCAGCGACTGCGACAGCACGTTCCCGTGCTTGGGATCGATGAACTGCGGCAGCAGCGACAGATAGAGCATCGCCGCCTTCGGATTGAGCAGGTTGGTCAGGAAGCCCATGGCCATCAGCTTGGCCGGCGGGTCCTTGGGCAGCTCGCGCACCTGGAAGGGCGAGCGGCCGCCCGGCTTGATCGCCTGCCAGGCCAGCCAGCCCAGATAGAGCGCCCCGCCGAACCGCAGGATGTCGTAGGCGATCGGGGCGGCCATCAAGAGGGCGGTGATGCCGAGCGCCGCGCAGACGAGGTAGACCACGAAGCCCGCGGCCGTGCCCGCCAGCGAGACGATGCCCGCCCACTTGCCCTGGCAGATCGACCGGCTGACCAGGTAGAGCATGTTGGGGCCCGGCGTCAGGGCCATCCCCAGGCAGACGAGGCTGAAGGCGATCCAGGTCTTGGCGTCGGGCATCGGGGGCTCCGGTCATTCAGGCACGAAAAAGGGGCCGGAAGCTTTCGCCGCCGGCCCCTTCGATACTTTCGGCGATCGCCGAAGAGATCCTTAGTGGATGTCTTCGTTGATCAGGCCGACCTTGTACCAGCCAGCGGTCTGCAGCTGGTTCAGGACGCCCATGAAGTCCGAATACAGCACGTCGGCGTCGGCGCGGATCATGACGCGCTGATCGTCCTTCGGACCGGCTTGACCCTTGGCGGTGAACGAGGCGTCCAGGTCGATCGGCAGGTTGTCGAGGCTGGTTTGCTTGTCCGCGATGAACAGAGCGCCCGACTTCTGGATCGAGATGAAGACCGGTTCCTTCGGCTTCGGCGCGTTCGGCGGCGGCGGGACGGCCGGCGGCAGGTCGATCTTGATCGAGGTCACGGCCATCGGCACGGCGACCATGAAGATGATCAGCAGAACGAGCAGAATGTCGACGAAGGGCGTGACGTTGATTTCGGAATTCTGGTTCAGCGAGTAGCGACCGCCGCCGCCGCCAGCAAGTTTAGCCGCCATAGCCTGACTGTCTCCCGGGGACCGCCCCCAGGACGGTCCAGAAATTGTTAGAAGCCACGTCTGGCGCAGACGGGCGCGGAAGTAAAGCCCGAGGACGCGCCGCCATGGCAACCCCTTTTGTGAGTCTTTTTGGCCTAACGGCGTTCAGGAGGCGGATTCCCGCTCAAGCCTTCGCGCAAGACGCGACTAGCGCTGTGAAACTGGCCGCGCTAAGCCCCCGCGCATGATCTTTTCCTTCGACGCCTACGTCACCGCCGCCCTGTTCGATCGCGCTGGACGCGCCGGATTCGCCCTGGGCGACGGCACGGTCCGATTCGAGGCCGAGGGCGGCTTCGTCACCGTCGAGGCCCATGGCGGGGCCCTGGGCGGTGCGGCGCTGGCCGCCTGCGTCCACCCGTCGGGCCGGGGCCTGGTGACCGGCGGCGACGACGGCCGCGTGGTCTGGAGCCGCCTGGAGGGCGACGAGGTCGTGGCCACCCTGCTGGCCGAGGTGAAGGGCAAGTGGATCGAGCACGTGGCCGCCAGCGCCGCCTCGGGCCTGATCGCCTTCACGGCCGGCAAGGAAGTGCACGTGCTGGACACGGCCGATCCCGATTTCCGCCGCGTCTACGCGCACGAGAAGACCGTCTCGGCGGTGGCCTTCGATCCCAAGGGCAAGCGCCTGGCCGCGGCCGGCTACGGCGGCGTGTCGCTGTGGTGGAGCCGCATCGCCGACCAGAAGCCGACGGTGATGAAGTGGGCCGGCAGCCACGTCGGCCTGGTCTACAGCCCCGACGGCAAGTTCCTGGTCTCGGCCATGCAGGAGAACCAGCTGCACGGCTGGCGCCTGAGCGACGGCAAGGACATGCGGATGGGCGGCTATCCGGCCAAGATCAAGAGCATGGCCTTCCTCGACAAGGGCGCCCTGCTGGCCACGGCCGGGGCCAACGGCGCGGTGATCTGGCCGTTCGCCGGCGCCAATGGCCCGATGGGCAAGGAAGCCGCCGAGATCGGCTTCTCGCGCGACTCGCTGGTCGTGCAGGTGGCCGGCGTCGACGCCCTGCCGGTGGCGATCGCCGGCCAGGACAACGGCCGCATCTGGGCCTGTCACCTGCGCTCGGGCCGCATCGAGACCCTGAAGGCCGAGAAGGGCGCCCCGATCACCAGCCTGTCGGTCAACGCCGACGGCTCTCGCCTGGCCTGGGGCGACGAAACCGGCGAGGCTGGCGTGCTGGTCGTGCCGGATATCTCGGTGCGGAATTTCTAGGGCGCACGCAGCCTTTCCACCCGTCATTCCCGCCCTTGTGGCGGGAACCCCTCTATCAGCCGCAAGGGCGGATGGGGCGGCGTGCTCGGCACGCCGCTTGCGCTTCACGTGCGCGCCGAACCAGGGTTTCCCGCCACAAGGGCGGGAATGACGGGCGGATAGGGGGCGGGCTCAATTGGGCCAGGTTTCCTCGCTCGCCTCCAGCACTTCGCCCGCCAGGTAGAGCGAGCCGCAGATCAGCACGTGCGGGACGGGGTCCAACGCCAGAGCGCGGGCCAGGGCGTCGTCGAGGCTGTCGCAGGCCGCCGCGCGCAGGCCGGCCAGTTCGGCGGCGGCGGCCGTCTCGGCCGCGCTGGCGGCGGCATGGCCTTCGAAGGTGACGGTGAAGACCTTGGTCGCCACGCCCCGGAAGGCCTCGAAGAAGCCGGCGGCGTCCTTGTTGGCCAGAAGGCCCGAGATCAGCGCCACGGGGCGGCCGTCGCGGGCCGCCAGATCGGCCACCGCGCGGGCCACCGCGCGCCCGGCGTGCGGGTTGTGGCCGCCGTCCAGCCAGAGGTCGGCGCCCGCCTTCTGCGCTGTCTCGGCGTAGGGACCAGCCGTCAGGCGCTGGAAGCGGGCCGGCCAGACCGTGCCGGCGATCCCCCGGCCCATGGCCTCCTCATTGATCCTGGGATCGTCCAGCGCCAGCAGGGCGGCGACGGCCAGGCCCGCATTGGCGAACTGGTGCTCGCCGGGCAGGGCGGGGGCGGGCAGGTCGAGCAGGCGGTCTTCCATCTGCACCAGCAGGCGGCCGCGCTCCTCCCAGGCGTCGAACTCGCGGCCCATGAGCGTGAGCTCAACCCCGGCCAGGGCGGCGGCGGTGTCGAGCACCTCGTCGACGGCGTCCTGCTGGCGGGCGCTGACGGCCGGCGCGCCGGGCTTGATGATCCCGGCCTTCTCGACGGCGATCTTCTCGATGGTGTCGCCCAGGAACTCGCGGTGATCCAGGTCGATCGGGGCGATGACGCTGACGGCGGGCTGGGTGATGACGTTGGTGGCGTCGAGCACGCCGCCAAGGCCCACCTCGACGATGCACAGGTCCGCCGGGACCTCGGCGAAGGCGACGAAGGCCGCGGCCGTGGTGATCTCGAAGAAGGTGATGGCCTGGCCGTCATTGGCCGCCTCGACCCGCTCCAGCACGCTGGCCAGGTGTTCTTCGGTGATCAGCGCGCCGGCCAGGCGGATGCGCTCGACGAAGCGCACCAGGTGCGGCGAGGTGAAGACGTGGACCTTCAGCCCGGCCGCCTCGGCCATGTGGCGCAGATAGGCGACCGTCGAGCCCTTGCCGTTGGTGCCGGCCACATGGATCACCGGCGGCAGGCGGTCCTGCGGGTCGCCGAGCGCGGCGCACAGCCGGCGCATGCGGCCCAGCGACAGGTCGATCTTCAGCGGATGCAGCGCCCGCAGGCGCTCCAGCGCGGCGTCGTGGGCGCGGAGGTGGTCGGTCATGGGGATTCCAAGATCCTCCCCCTCTGGGGGAGGGGGACCCCGAAGGGGTGGAGGGGGCCGCCGCCAGGCGGCTGCGCCGCACCCCCTCAGTCGCTTCGCGACAGCTCCCCCCGGAGGGGGAGCATCAGTTCGTTCAAGCCGCCTTGCGACGGCCCAGCATCAGGGTGCCGAGGATCGAGCCGAGGGTGGACGGCAGGTCCTTGCGGGCGGTGACGCGGTCGACCATGCCCTTTTCGACGAGGTATTCCGAGCGCTGGAAGCCCGGCGGCAGGGTCTCGCGGATGGTCTGCTCGATGACGCGCGGACCGGCGAAGCCGATCAGGGCGCCCGGCTCGGCCAAGTGCACGTCGCCCAGCATGGCGTAGGAGGCGGTGACGCCGCCGGTGGTCGGGTCGGTGAGGACCACGACATAGGGCAGGGCCGCGTCGTTCAGCTCGTTGATGGCCAGGGTGGTGCGGGCCATCTGCATCAGCGACAGGGCGCCTTCCTGCATGCGCGCGCCGCCGGCGGCGGTGAAGGCGACCAGCGGAACCTGGCGCTGCAGGGCGGCCTTGGCGGCGGCGATGAAGCCTTCACCGGCGGCCATGCCGAGCGAGCCGCCCATGAAGGCGAAGTCCTGGACCAGGACGACGGCGTCGACGCCGGCGATCTTGCCGTAGCCGATGGCCATGGCGTCCTGCTCGCCGGTGCTCTTGCGAGCCGCGGCCAGGCGGTCCTTGTAGGGCTTGCCGTCCGAGAACTTCAGCGGGTCCTCGACCACCGACGGGGTCGGCAGGGCCTCGTACTGGCCCTCGTCGAAGGTGAACTTGAAGCGCGCCTCGGGACCGATGCGCATGTGGCGTCCGGCCGGGGTGACCCACAGGGCCGCCTCCAGGTCGGAGCGGTAGATCATCTCGCCCGTGTCGGGGCACTTGACCCAGAGGTTCTCGGGCGTCTCGCGCTTGGCGAAGGCCCCGCGCACGCCGGGGGCGATACGCGACAGCCAGCCGCCTCGGCGGTCGGTCGAGCTCTTGGTCTTGTCGCCCTTCTTCGGGCCTTGGGGTTCAGCCATCGCCATAGCCTTACAGCCTCACACCGTCTCTTGTCGCGCGGATCGCACAGCCTTAGCCAGCTCCGACGCCTTGGAAAGAACCTTTTGGGTCACGTTTTCGTTCAGCTTGCCCGCTGATTCAATCTCGTCCACCAGCGCCGAGCCCACGACGGCGGCGTCGGCGACGCGGGCCACCTCGGCGGCGCGCTCGGGCGTGCGGATGCCAAAGCCAACCGCCACAGGCAGTTGCGCGGCCGCGCGCAGGCGCTCGACGGCGGGCGCGACGGCGTCGGCGTCGGCTTCCTTGACGCCGGTCACGCCGGCCACCGACACGTAGTAGACGAAGCCCGAGGTGCGGCGCACGACGGCCGGCAGGCGCTTTTCGTCGGTCGTCGGCGAGGCCAGGCGAATCAGCGAGATGCCTTCGGCCTCCAGCGCGTCGCTCAGCGGATCGGCTTCTTCGGGCGGGCAGTCGACGACGATGAGGCCGTCGACGCCGGCTTGCGCCGCGGCCTTGGCGAAGACGTCGAAGCCCTTGTTCACCAGCGGGTTCAGGTAGCCCATCAGGATCAGCGGGGTGTCCTGGTCGCCTTCGCGGAAGGCGCGGGCCAGCTCCAGCGTGCCGTTCAGGGTCATCTTGCCGGCCAGGGCGCGCTGGCTGGCGCGCTGGATGGTCGGGCCCTCGGCCATCGGGTCCGAGAACGGGAAGCCCAGCTCGATCAGGTCGGCGCCGGCGGCCGGCAGGCCTTTCAGGATCTCAAGGGCGGTCGCGGCGTCGGGATCGCCGGCCATCACATAGGCGACGAAGCCGGCGCGGTTCTGCGCCTTCAGCGCCGCGAAGCGGCGATCGATGCGGTCTTTGGTCATGGCCAGGTGCTGATCTCGGCTTCGAAACTGATCCAGCCCTTGTGCATCGCAAAGCCCAGCGCGCCACCCCCGAGGAGCAGCGCGAGGCCGATGCAGACGAGCCAGTTCCGGGTGGTTTCTTGCATCAGTTAGATCGAGCGGCCGAGCGCGTCGGCCACGGTGAAGATGTCCTTGTCGCCACGGCCCGACAGGCACATGACGATCACGCCGCCCTCGCCGATCTCCTTGGCCAGCTGCGGCAGCTTGGCGATGGCGTGGGCGCTTTCCAGCGCGGGGATGATGCCCTCGAGCTCGGCGCACAGCTGGAAGGCCTTCAGCGCCTCGTCGTCGGTGCAGGTCAGGTACTGGGCCCGGCCGATGTCGTGCAGGAACGAGTGCTCCGGACCGATGCCCGGATAGTCGAGGCCGGCGCTGATCGAGTGGGCGTCGAGGATCTGGCCGTCGTCGTCCTGCAGCAGATAGGTGCGGTTGCCGTGCAGCACGCCCGGACGCCCGCCGGTCAGCGAGGCGGCGTGCTTGTCGGTGTCCAGGCCGTGGCCCGAGGCTTCCACGCCGTAGATCTTCACGCTCTCGTCGCCGAGGAACGGGTGGAACATGCCGATGGCGTTGCTGCCGCCCCCAACGCAGGCGACGACGGCGTCAGGCAAACGGCCTTCCAGTTCCTGGATCTGCTCGCGGGTCTCGTTCCCGATCACCGCCTGGAAATCCCGGACCATGGCCGGATAGGGGTGCGGGCCGGCCGCGGTGCCGATCAGGTAGTAGGTGTCGTGGACGTTGGTGACCCAGTCGCGCATGGCCTCGTTCATGGCGTCCTTGAGGGTCGCGGCCCCCGAGGTCACCGGACGCACTTCGGCGCCCAGGAGGTTCATGCGGAAGACGTTGGGCTTCTGCCGGGCGACGTCGACGGCGCCCATGTAGACGATGCAGGGCAGGCCGAAGCGCGCCGACACGGTCGCGCTCGCCACGCCGTGCTGGCCGGCGCCGGTCTCGGCGATGATCCGGGTCTTGCCCATGCGCTGGGCCAGCAGGATCTGGCCCATGCAGTTGTTGATCTTGTGCGCGCCGGTGTGGTTCAGCTCTTCGCGCTTGAAGTAGATCTTGGCGCCGCCGAGGTGGCGGGTCAGGCGCTCGGCGAAATAGAGCGGGCTGGGGCGGCCGACATAGTGGGTCAGGTAGCCGCGCAGTTCGGCCTGGAAGGCCGGATCGTTCTTGGCTTCCTGGTAGGCCTTGTCCAGCTCCAGCACGAGCGGCATCAGGGTTTCGGCCACGTACAGGCCGCCGAACTCGCCGAAGCGCCCCTTGGCGTCGGGATAGGCGGACCAGTCATTGGGCCGATCAGAAGCTTGGGCAGGAGCGTTCACGGGCGTTTCCAATTAGGTCAGGCGCGTCGGACGGCGTCTAGAAACGCCGTGATCAGAGCCGGGTCCTTTAGGCCCGGACCGCGTTCCACGCCAGAGGAAACGTCCACCAGCGGGGCGCCGGAGGCGGCCACGGCGGCGCCCACGTTCCACGGATCGAGACCGCCCGCCAGGAAATGCGGGCGAGAAAATCGCCGGCCTTCCAGCAGGCTCCAGTCGAACCTTGCGCCGGTGCCGCCGGGCAGGGCGGATCCTTCCACCGGCCGGGCGTCGAAAAGAAACTGCTCTGCGACGGTCTCGTAGGCCCTGGCCTGGTCGACGTCGGCGGAACTGGAGACCGAGAAGGCCTTGATGACGCCGACGCCGCTGCGCTGCGCGATCTCGCGCACGCGGCTGGGCGTCTCCTTGCCGTGCACCTGGATGAGGTCGGGACGCATGGTCGCCATCAGCCGGTCGACAAGGGCGTCGTCGGGATCGACGGTGACGGCCACCGTCTGCACGCCGCGACCGCGAACAGGCTCGACCAGCCGTGCGGCGGCTTCGGGCTCGACGTTGCGGGGGCTCTTGGCGAAGAAGACGAAGCCCAGATAGGCCGCGCCGCCGTCGAAGGCGGTCTTCACCGTCTCCGGCGTCGAGAGCCCGCAGATCTTGGCCTTGGTGGTCATCGGGGGGAGTTACGGTGCGTAAGCCCGCTGCGCAACCCCCGCCGCCCAACCCGCGAGGCTCACTGCAGGGTGAAGACCCCGTTGACCGCCTTCCACTCGGCTGGACCGATCAGCCTGTCGTGGGCCACCTGCACCGAGTGCAGCACCCCGTCGAGCTCGCGGCTCCAGAAGTCTAGGAAGCCCTTCAGGGTGGGGAACCTGGGGGCCAGGTCGTACTCCTGCCAGACATAGAGCTGCAGCAGGTGCGGGTGGTCGGGCAGGTGGTAGCAGATGTTGGCCGTGGTCAGGCCGTAGCCCAGCATCTGCAGTTCGAACGCGCGGGAAGTCATCGAGAGCGACCTTTCGACAACGGTTAAGCGTCACCGAAAAACCGTCCGCCCAAGGCCTGAGTCGCTCAAGAGGGCAGGGCGTCGCACCCAGAAATCCTTCTCCCCTTGCCTCTTCTCCCGTCATTCCCGCCCTTGTGGCGGGAACCCCTGGTTCCGCTCGCACATGAGGCGCCAGCGGATCGCTGGCGATCCGCCCCCACTGCTCTTGCGGCTGAAAGAGGGATCCCCGCCACAGGGGCGGGGATGACGGGCTGAAAGTTAGGCGAGAGGGACCCAGAGATCAGTCCCGCACCAGGCCGCCGTCGACCACCAGGTTCTGGCCGGTGACCGCGCGGCTCCAGGGGCTGGCGAAGAACAGCACCGCGTCGGCGAACTCGGCCGGCGTGGTGACCGAGCGCAGCGGGGTCATGCCGGCGATCAGGTCGAAGACCGGCTCGGGCGTGGCGGCGCTGGCGCCGGTGACGCGCAGCAGGCCGCCGGAGACCATGTTGACGGTGATGCCGGCGGGGCCCAGGTCGCCGCAGGCCGTGCGGGTCAGCGACAGCAGGGCGGCCTTGACGGCGGTGTAGTCGTGATAGGGCACGACGGGGTTCTGGAAGAGGTTGGTGCCGACGTTGATCACGCGGCCGAAGCCGGCTTCGGCCATGTCGGGGGCGGCGGCCTGGATGACGTTCAGCGCGCCCTTCAGCACCGTCGTGTTCTGCTTTTCGAAGTCCTCCCAGGCGATGTTGGCCAGATGCGCGCGGGCTTCGCCGTTGAAGCTGTAGTCGAGGGCGTTGTTGACCACGGTGGTCACGGGCGAGCCGAAGGCGGCCTTGGCGGCGGCCAGCATGGCCTCGACGGCGGCGCGGTCGGCGACGTCGGCCTGGACGGCGATGGCGCGCTCGGGCCCGCCCAACTCGGCGGCCAGGGCCTGGGCGGCGTCCTTGCTGGCGCGATAGTTGACGATGACGCGGGCGCCGTGGCGGGAAAAGGCGCGGGCGATCTCGGCTCCCAGGCCCCGGCCGGCGCCGGTGACGAGGACGATCTGGTCGGACAGCTGCATAGATAGAGACTCCAAAATTCCTGGTTGGCGCGTGCCGGCCCGGCCGCGCTCTTAGCGCCGTTCGTCCAGGCTGGCGACGACGCCGAGCTCGGGCGAGGGCGGGGTGGGCGCGGGCGCCACGGCCTCCAGCCGGCAGACCAGGCCCTCGGGCCGCCAGTCCATGCGCGCCTGGCCGCGCAGTTCGCCGCGCAGGCTGCGCTCGATCAGCCGCGAGCCGAAGCCGCGCCGGGTGGGGCTGGCCTCGACGCCCGGCCCGCCGGTCTCGGTCCAGGTCAGCGACAGGGCGCGGGTGGCCGGATCGAAGGCCCATTCCACCGCCACCGACCCGTCGAGGTTCGACAGCGCGCCATACTTCAGCGCGTTGGTGGCCAGCTCGTGGAAGATCAGCGACATGGTCAGGGCCCCGCCGGGCGGCAGGAAGCACGGCGGGCCCTCGACCCGCACCCGGCCGGCCGCGGCGGTGAACGGCGCCAGCGCCCGCTGGGCCACCTCGCACAGGTCCGCCCCGTGCCAGCTTTCGCGGGTCAGCACGTCGTGGGCCAGCGACAGGCCCAGAAGGCGCGACTCGAACTTCTCGAAGGCGGTGACCGGGTCGGGCTCGTTGCGCAGGGTCTGGGCGGCCATCGACTGGACGGTGGCCAGGGTGTTCTTCACGCGGTGGTTCAGCTCGTTGATCAGCAGGCGCAGCTGGCCCTGGTGGCGCTCCTGCTCGGCCTCGACCGCCTTGCGGGCGGTGATGTCGGCGATGATCGCCACCAGGTAGGGCGCCTGGCCGCTGGGCTGCACGCGCGAGACGTTCAGCCGGATCCACAGCCGCGCGCCGTCGCCGGCCCGCAGGCGGCGCTCGGCGGCGTAGGTGTCGGTGCGGCCGGCCAGCAGCGAGCGCGTCTGGCCCTGCGCGCCGGGCAGGTCTTCCGGCTCGATCAGTTCGGCGGCGTTGCCGGCCAGCAGGTGGGCGCGGTCGTGGCGGGTGATGGCGCAGAAGCGGTCGTTGACCTCGAGGAACGCGCCGGTCGGCGAGATCCGCGCCACGCCCATGGCCGCCTGCTCGAACAGCGCCTTGTAGCGGGCCTCGGCCGCCTCCAGCCGCAGGCGCGCCTCGACGGCGGCGGTGGCCACCTCGGTATAGAGCACCAGGCCGCCGATCGCCCCGTCCTCGGTGCGCCAGGGGGCCATCGACCAGCGGATCCACTCGATCCGGCCGGTGCGGTCGACATAGCGGTCGCCGGCGTCCTCGCGCAGCTCGACGCCCTCGTTCAGCACCCGGGCGTGCAGGTCGCGCCAGTACTGCGGGATCTCGTGGAACACCTCGTAGTGCACCCGCCCCAGCAGCGGCATGTCGGCCGGCAGGCCCTGGTCGGTCAGGTACTGGGCCGAGTGGGCCAGATAGCGCATCGACCGGTCGAAGATGGCGATCCCCATCGGCGCATGCTTCAGCGCCGTGGTCAGGCTGGGCGAGACCGTATCGATCATCGGTCCGGGCGGTCTCCGAGGGGAGCGAGCGACGGGAGCGATATCATGGCCCCGTTCGCGCATGAGGTGAAAGGGGCAATTCTCGCGTCTGCGGCCAGATGCTCCCCCTGAAGGGGGAGCTGTCGCGGAGCGACTGAGGGGGGGCCCCCAGCGCCGGCGCTGGCCCCCTCCGGCCCTTTGGGCCACCTCCCCCAGAAGGGGAGGATCTTCTAGGCGGCCGCTGCCCGGTTGAGGTGAAGGTTGACCGCCGCAAGGCGAGCGGCGGTCATGGCCCCGCTTCCCCTACTCCCCCGCCTCCACCGGCTGGTCGTAGGCGGCCATCATCGCCATGTTGAGGATCTTCGACACCGAGGCGCCGAGCGGGCAGATCTGCACCGACTTGGAGAGGCCCAGCAGCACCGGGCCGATCACCGTGGCGCCGCCCAGCGACTGGACGAGCTTGGTCGAGATCGAGGCGGCGTGGATGGCCGGCATGATCAGGATGTTGGCGCTGTCGGTCAGGCGCATGAACGGGTAGGCGAGGCGCTTTTCGGGGTCGAGGGCCAGTTCGGGCGGCATTTCCCCCTCGTACTCGAACTCGACGCCCATCTCGTCCAGCGTGGCGACGGCCTGGCGCACCTTGTCGGAGCGCTCGCCCATCGGGTTGCCGAAGGTGGAGTAGCTCATGAAGGCCACGCGCGGCTTGAAGCCCAGGCGGGTGACGGCCGAGGCGGCCTCGCAGGCGATCTCGACCAGTTCGTCGGCGTCGGGCAGCTCGGTGACGTTGGTGTCGGCCACGAAGATGGTGCGGCCCTTCGCGAGCACGACCGACATGCCCATGATCCGGCCGCCGGGGGCGGGGTCGACGACGCGCAGCACCTCGTCCAGCGCCTGGTCGAAGCTGCGGGTGACGCCGGTGACCATGCCGTCGGCCTCGCCCATCGTCACCATCGAGGCGGCGAAGCTGTTGCGGTCCTGGTTGATCAGGCGCTGGACGTCGCGCTTGAGGAAGCCCTGGCGCTGGAGCCGGGCGTAGAGGGCGTCGACATAGTCGGGGTTGCGGTCGGAAAGCCGCGCGTTGTGGATCTCCAGGCCGGCGGTCTCCGGATCCAGGCCCACGAGCTTCATGTTCTCGTGCACCAGGTTCTCGCGGCCGCAGAGGATGGCCTTGCCGTAGCCGCCGGTCTGGAAGGCGTAGGCGGCGCGGATGACGGACGGCTCCTCGCCCTCGGCGAAGACGATGCGCTTGGGCTTGGCCAGCACCGAGCCGGCGATCTTCTGCAGGAAGCCGGCGGTGGGGTCGAGGCGCTGGGCCAGGCTCTGGCGGTAGGCGTCCATGTCGGCGATCGGCCGACGGGCCACCCCGGTGTCCATCGCCGCCTGGGCGACGAACGGCGGCACGTACCAGATCAGGCGCGGGTCGAAGGCCGAGGGAATGATGTAGTCGGGGCCGAACTTCAGCTGGCGGCCGTGATAGGCGGCGGCCACTTCGTCGGGCACGTCCTCGCGGGCCAGCATCGCCAGCGCCTGGGCGCAGGCGATCTTCATCTCGTGGTTCACGCGGCGCGCGCGCACGTCGAGGGCGCCGCGGAAGATGTAGGGGAAGCCCAGGACGTTGTTGACCTGGTTGGGATAGTCACTGCGGCCGGTGCCCATGATCGCGTCCTTGCGCACGCGGTGGACTTCCTCCGGGGTGATCTCAGGGTCCGGGTTGGCCATGGCGAAGATCACCGGATTGGGCGCCATGCTGGCGATCATCTCGGGCGTGAAGGCGCCCTTGGCCGAGAGGCCGAGCAGCACGTCGGCGCCGGCGACGGCTTCCTCGAGGGTGCGCTTGTCGGTGTCGACCGCGTGGGCGCTCTTCCACTGGTTCATGCCCTCGGTGCGGCCGCGATAGAGCACGCCCTTGCTGTCGCAGGCGATGACGTTCTCGGGGCGCACGCCCATGGCCTTGATCAGGTCCATCGAGGCGATGCCGGCCGCGCCGGGGCCGTTCAGCACCACCTTGATGTCGGACAGGTTCTTGCCGGTGATGTGGCAGGCGTTGATCAGGCCGGCGGCGCAGATGATGGCGGTGCCGTGCTGGTCGTCGTGGAACACCGGGATGTCGAGCAGCTCCTGCAGCTCGGTCTCGATGCGGAAGCACTCGGGGCTCTTGATGTCTTCCAGGTTGATGCCGCCGAAGGTGACGCCGATGTTCTTGACGACGGTGATGATCTCGTCGGCGTCTTTCGTCGTGACCTCGATGTCGATGCTGTCGACGTCGGCGAAGCGCTTGAAGAGCACGCTCTTGCCTTCCATCACCGGCTTGGAGGCCAGCGCCCCCAGGTCGCCCAGGCCCAGGATCGCCGTGCCGTTGGAGATCACCGCCACCAGGTTGCCCTTGGAGGTGTAGTCGTAGGCGGCGTCGGGATCGGCGGCGATGGCGTGCACCGGCACGGCCACGCCGGGCGAATAGGCGAGGCTGAGGTCGCGCTGGGTCGCCATCGGCTTGGTGGGGGTGACCGCCAGCTTTCCCGGCTGGGGATAGCGGTGGAAGGCCAGGGCCTCCGCGTCGGTGAAGGTCTTGCGTTCCGCGTCGCTCATGGCGGCGTTTCCTGTCCTGCGTAGCCAGTTGAAATGGACCCGCCGAACGATGCGACGCGTCCTTATGCACGGACCAGCCTAGCGACGGGCATGGGCGGCTACAACCTGACAATATCAAATGGTACCGGTACAAACGCTTGTTGGGCAAAGGTTTGCGGGTTCGTCATCGCTCCCGCTACGGAAGCCCGCCGGATAAATCCGTTGACCCCGGAGAGGGGGTGGGCGACGAGGCGCGAGCTTGCTTGCCGGAGAAAATCCCATGTCCTCGTCCCCCGTTCGGATCGCCGTCGCCGGAGCCCTGGGCCGCATGGGCAAGGCCGTGGCCGCCACGCTGGAAGGCCGCGCCGACGCGGTAGCCGTGGCCCGCTTCGACCGTCCGGGGGCGCAGGGCGAGGGGCTGGTCGCGCTGGAGAGCGCGCTGGCCGACGCGCAGGCGATCATCGACTTCACCATCCCCGAGGCCTCGGTGGCCCTGGCCGAGACCATCGCCGCGGCCGGCGGCGGGATCGCCCTGGTCATCGGCTCGACCGGGTTCACGCCCGAGCAGGACGCGCGGCTGGCCAAGGCCGCCGAAAAGGTCACGATCGTGCGCTCGGGCAACTTCTCGCTGGGCGTCAACATGCTGATGGGCCTGGTGCGCCAGGCCGCCGCGGCCCTGCCGGCCAGCGACTGGGACATCGAGGTCTTCGAGGCCCACCACAAGCGCAAGATCGACGCGCCCTCGGGCACGGCCCTGATGCTGGGCCAGGCCGCGGCCGACGGGCGGGGCGTGGTGCTTTCCGAGGTCGAGGACCGCGCCCGCGACGGCGTCACCGGTCCGCGCAAGGAAGGCTCGATCGGCTTTTCGGTGGTGCGCGGCGGCGGCATCATCGGCGAGCACAGCGTGATCTTCGCCGGCGAGAGCGAAAGCCTGACCATCGCCCACTCGGCCATCGACCGGGGCCTGTTCGCGCGCGGCGCGGTGGCGGCGGCGGTGTGGGCGCAAGGCCAGGCGCCGGGGATCTACGACATGCAGCAGGTGCTGGGGTTCAAGGCGGTTTGAGGCGCCTTGCGTCCTTCGAGGCCCGCTCGCGCGGGCGTCTCAGGATGAGGGATTCATTGCACTGACGTCCTCATCCTGAGGTGCGAGCCGCAGGCGAGCCTCGAAGGACGCGCCGCCCCGCAACATTTCCAAACCGTCGCTTTCCTGACTTTTCTCGTACCGGGGCCTCACAAACGCCACGGGTTGCGGCATGGTGCGGCCAATGGCCGAGCCGCACGCCGACCCCGATTCCGTCAAGAAACCCGCCAAGCCCAAGCGGGGCCCGCGCCTGAGCAAGGCCGCGCTGGCCGACGCCGGGCTGGAGGCGGCGTCCTTCGCCATGATGGCGTTCATCGCGCTGGGCATGTCGGCCTATGCCGGCCGGCGCGAGATCAGCCAGGCGCTGGCCGAAGCGTGGCTGGCCGAGCGCGGCATCGAGGGCCTGATCTCGGTCGAGAGCCTGGACGCCTCGGGCTTCTCCGGCTCGATCCGGCTGGGCCCCAAGAACGACCCCTATTTCTCGGCCAAGCGCATCGAGGTGGCCTACGACCTGCAGGCCCCGTGGTCGGGCGGTCCGTTTGCCATCGACACCCGGGCCGTGCGCATCACCAGCCCCCGCCTGCAGGCCAGCTATGACGGGCAAAAGCTGACCTTCGGCAAGCTGCAGCCGCTGATCGACGAGGCGCTGAAGTCGCCCGGCGAGGCCAAGGAGGGCGGGCCGGCGGTGCTGGTCGAGGACGCCCGTGTCACCTTGCGGACCCCGGGAGGCGTGGCCCGCCTGACCGGCGACGCCAGCCTCGACGACGGCCAGCTGCTGCGGCTGGACGCGGCGATCGCGGCCATGCGCTACGCCAGCGACGACCTGCAGGTCGAGCTGCGCGGCGCGGTGCTGAGGGCCCGCAAGCGCGGCGACCGGCTGTCGGTGGACGCCCGCGCCCAGGTCGACGCCCTGGACGCGGCGCAGATGGACCTTGAGGGCGCCGACGCCCGGGTCGAGGCCGACGTGGCCTATCCCGACCTCAAGCGGCTGGCGGCCACGGGGCCGGCCGACGTCAAGCTGTCGATCAAGGCCCAGGGCCTGCGGGCCGGCGAGACCAGCCTCGAGGACGTCGAGACCCGCCTGACCCTGGCGGGCCTGGTGGCCGGCAACTTCACCCAGGGCGGGGCGGCCGCGCGGCTGTCGGGCCAGGCGCGGGCCGGGCGGCTGGTGGCGCCGGGCGTCGAGGCCCGCAGCTTCACCGCCGAGCTCGACAGCGACGCCCTGCGGGTGGACTTCGACAAGGCCGGCGCGCGGGTGCTGGGGCCGGCGCGCCTGCGCGGCACGGCCGAACGGGCGGTGGCGGGCGGCGCGGCCCTGACCCGCACGGCGATCGACATCAAGTCCAAGACCTTCGTGTTCAGCGCGCCCAAGGGCCGGCCGATGAGCGTGTCGGGCCCGATCCAGGTGGCCGCGGGCGTCGGCCGGGCGGCGCGCGACGGCCTGGGGCTGTCGGCCCTGGTGCTGGACGCCAAGGGCCGGTTCCAGGCGGGGCAGACCCTGAACCTGACCCTGGCCGGTCGGGCCGGGGCCGACGGGGCGGTGGCCGCCCCCGACGCCGAGCGCCTGACCGCCGGCCTGCCCAGTCCCGAATACGCCGCCGCGGCCCGCAAGGCGTTGGCCGAGTTCTCGCTCGACGCCGACGACCTGCGGCTGGAGATCGGCGAGGGCCGCTTGGCCGCCTTCGCCGGCAAGCCGGTGACCCTGGCCTCGGCCAGCGGCGCCAAGGCGACCCTGACCCCCGGCGGCGGGCGGCTGATGGAGAGCGTCAATGGCGTCTCGCGCGGGGCGGCGACCCTGGCGCTGGGCGGCGGCGGCCTGCCCGAACTGACCCTCAGCGCCAGCGACTGGCGAGCCGACGCCGGCGGCTTTTCCTCGCCCGTGGCCCTGGCCGGAACGCTGGACGTGCCGCCGGCGCAGGGGATCAGCGCGGCGATCAAGGGCCAGGCCCGGGCCGCCAACGGCGTGTTCGACTTCCGGCTCTCCGGTTGCACGCCGGTCAAGGTGGCCGCCATCGAGGCGGGCGAGGCCGGCGAGCGCCCGATCCAGGACATCGCGCTGGACGTCTGCCCGGTGGCCGCGCCGCTGGTGCGGGTGGCCAATGGCCGCTGGGAGGCCCAGGCCCGCTTCGCCAATGGACGCGGAACGATCACGGCGGCCGAAGCGAAAGCAGAAGGCGTGGCCGGGACCTTCGTCGGCGGCGGGCAGGGCTTCGACCGCGCCGAGGTGCGGCTGACCGAAGGCCGCCTGATCGACGCGGCCTCGGCCAAGCGCTTCGAGCCGGTGAAGGCGACGGGAAGGCTCAACCTGGCCTCGGGCGTGTGGAGCGGCGGCGTCGACGTCGGCACCGCCAGCGGTTTCGCCTTGGGCCGCATCGACATCCGCCACGCGGTGGAGAGCGGGCGCGGCTCGGCGCTGATCGACGCCTCCAACATCGTCTTCACCAAGGAGGCGGGCCTGCAGCCGGTGGCGGTCAGCCCGATGGCCGCCTTCGCCAGCGAGGCCGAGGGCAAGGCCAGCTTCAAGGGCCGCTTCGACTGGACCGACAAGGGCGTGACCAGCAGCGGCGAGGTCTCAACCCAGGGCCTCGACTTCCGCGCCAGCCCGCTGGGGTTCGTGGCCACCCTGGCCGGCGACGTGAAGTTCGACAGCCTGGCGCCGCTGACCAGCGTCCCCGACCAGAGCCTGAAGATCACCCGCATCGACTCCATCGTGCCGCTGGAGGCCGTGGGCGCGGTGTTCACCCTGGGCGCCACCTCGCTGAAGGTCAGCGAGGCCAGCCTGACGGCGGCCAAGGGCAAGATCTCGATCGAGCCCGTCGATGTTCCGCTGAACGGCGGCCCGATCAGCGGCGTCATCGTCATCGACGGCCTGGACCTGGGCGAGTTGACCGCCGGCTCGACCCTGGCCGAAAAGGTCAAGCTGGACGCGGTGGTCTCGGGCCGCCTGCCGTTCCAGTTCAGCGACAAGGGCTTCAAGCTGCTGGACGGCAAGCTGTCGGCCATCAAGCCCGGCCGCATCTCGATCGCCCGCGAGGCCCTGACCGGCGTCGAGGCCAACCAGGGCGAAAGCGACAGCCCGGGCAACCCCAACAACCAGCCGGCCGCCGATGCGCCGGTCAACGCCATCCAGGACTTCGCCTACCAGGCCATGGAGAACCTGTCGTTCGACACCCTGGAGGCCGGCGTCAGCTCGACGCCGAACGGGCGCCTGGGCATGCTGTTCCACATCAAGGGCGAGCACGATCCGAAGGTCGCCGAGAAGGCCCGGGTGGGCATTCTGGAGCTGATCCGCGGCAAGGCCTTCCAGCGGCGGATCCCGCTGCCGGCCAAGACGCCGGTGGACCTGACGCTCGACACCTCGCTCAATTTCGACGAGCTTCTCGCCGCCTGGGGCCGTCGCTTCGCCGAAGAGACAGAAGAAACACGCCGTTCAGCACCGGTTCAGCCGTGAACGACGACCCTGAAGCCCGAATTGGAGACAAAGCCATGCACAAGCGCGTCCTGATCGCGACCCTGCTGGCGGCGGGAGGCCTTGCGGCCTGCACCCCGACCGTCCGCGTCAAGGTCGACCCGATCAACATCTACGCCAAGCTGGACGCCGACGTGCGGGTGCGGCTGGACAAGGAAGTCCAGACGCTGATCCAGCAGAACCCGAACCTGTTCTAAGCAAGGAGAACCGCCATGATCCGCAAGACGATGACGGTTTTGGCCATCGCCGCCGCCCTGGGCGCGGTCGCCGCCGCCCCTGTGATGGCCCAGTCGGCCGCCGCCAAGGCCGCCGTTGACGCCGCCAAGTCCGCCGGCACGGTCGGCGAGCAGGCCGACGGCTTCCTGGGCATCGTGTCGGGCGGCGACGCCGACCTGCGCGCCGCCGTGGCCGAGATCAACACCGGCCGCGCGGCCGTCTACAAGGACACCGCCGCCAAGACGGGCGTCACCGCCGACGCCGCCGGCCAGGCCACCGCCAAGCAGCTCTACGCCCGCCTGTCGGCCGGCCAGTACTGGAAGCCGCTCGGCGGCGGCTGGGTGAAGAAGTAATCCCTCGTCCTTCTCCCCTTGCGGGAGAAGGTGTCATCCGAAGGATGACGGATGAGGGGTTTCTCAGACGCAAGACGCCGCGACAGCTGACCAGCCGTCGCGGCGTTTCTGTAAGTGCGACCCCTCACCCGACCCCGCTCCGCGGGGCCACCCTCTCCCGCAAGGGGAGAGGGATCTAATCCCCCTTCGCTCCCGCCGCCGCGCGGGTCAGCTGCACGAACTCCGCCCGCAGGCCGTAGGGGTCTTCGCCGCGGGCGCCCTGGGCCAGGGCGGTGACGGCGGGCCAGTCGAACGACGGGTCGAGCCAGGGATCGCCGCGCAGCTTCTGGCCGTAGGCGGCGACCGCGACGGCCAGGCGGGTGGCCTCCGGGGCGGCGCCGAGGCGGGCATAGGCGTCGGCCGGGCCGATCGGGCGCTCGATCAGCTTGGAGGCGCTGCCGCCCGGCGGCTTGTAGCGCACCTTCAGATAGGCCAGCTCGCCCGCCTTGCCGGTCGCCGGGGCAGGTTTTTCGTCGCCGTAGCGCAGCGGATCGGACGAGGGCGCCGCGCCCGCCGGGGTGATCTCGTAGAGCGCGGTGACCGAGGCGCCCGACCCCACCTCGCCGGCGTCGACCTGGTCGTTGTTGAAGTCCTCGCGGTTCAAGAGGCGGGTCTCGTAGCCGATGAGGCGGTACTCGGAGACCTCGCGCGGATTGAACTCGACCTGGATCTTCACGTCGTCGGCGATCGGGAAGAGGTTGCTGGCGAAGTCGTCGCGCAGCAGCTTGCGGGCCTCGCGCAGGCTGTCGACATAGGCCGCCGTGCCGTTGCCGTTCTGGGCCAGGGTCTGCATCATCAGGTCGTTGTAGTTGCCGCGCCCGAAGCCGTAGACCGACAGGTAGACGCCGCTCTTGCGCTGGTCGGCGACCACGTCCTTGAGGCGCGAGGGATCGGCGACCCCGACGTTGAAGTCGCCGTCGGTCATCAGGATCACGCGGTTGACGGCGGCCTTGTCGAAGTTCTGGCGGGCCAGGGCGTAGGCCAGTTCCAGCCCCTGGCCGCCGGCGGTCGACCCGCCCGAGCGCAGGGCTTCCAGCGCGCAGCGCATCTTCAGCTTGGAGCGGCCGTCGGTGGGCGCCAGCACCGCGCCGGCCGAGCCGGCATAGGCGACGATGGCCACCCGGTCCTGCGGGCGCAGCTGGTCGACCAGCACGTTCAGCGCCTTCTTGGCCAGCGGCAGGCGATCCTGGCTCCACATCGAGCCGGAGGTGTCGACCAGGAAGACCAGATTCAGCGGCGGCTGGTTGGCGCGGGGGCGCTCGTAGCCCTGCAGGCCGATGTGCACGAGCTTGCGCTGCGCCGACCACGGCGAGGGCACGACCGCGACGCTGGCCCGGAACGGCGTCTCGGCGGAGGCCGGGCGGGCATAGCCATAGTCGAAGTAGTTGATCATCTCCTCGACCCGCACGGCTTCGCGCGGCACGGGCAGGCCGTCGTCGAGGAAGCGGCGGACATTGGCGTAGGCGGCGGTGTCGACGTCGATCGAGAAGGTCGAGACCGGCTCGTCGGCGGTGCGCTTGATCGGGTTGGCCACGGCGCTGGGATAGCGCTCGGTGTCGCGCGGCGCGGGGGCGGGCATGGGCAGCGACGACGGCGAGCGGACCATGGCCGGGGGCGGCGGGGCGTAGGCCAGGACGGCCGTGTCGGCGGCGCTGCGCTGCGCGCGTTCCTTGACCGGCGGGATCGGCAGGGGCGGCGGCGGGGTGACCGAGGGCGGCGGGGCGATGGCCGGGCGGGCCTGGACGCCCGAACGCCGCTGCAGGCCTGAGGTCTGGACCTCGCCGACGCTGGGATAGCCGAGGGCGGCGCAGGCTGCGGCGGTGGGCGAACCGTCCTGGGCCTGGGGCGCCGGCGTGATCGCGCCGGCGGGAAGGGCGGTCAGGAATGACAGCAGGCTGACGCCCGCGAGGCGCGCGGTCTTGGACACGGTGTCTCCTCCTCGTTCGAGGTCGAGATTACACATGTAAAAGAAAAGCGCCAGGGGCATTCCTCGCCCGTGGCGCGGGGGGAGGGGGCTACAGGAAAGAGTACGGATCGATGTCGATCGTCACGCGCACCGAGTTGGGAACCTTGGCCCGCGCGCGCCAGGCGGCCATGAAGCCCGGCAGGTCGACATTGCGGCCGGCCCGCACCAGGAAGCGCTTGCGGCGGCGCCCGCGCACCAGGCCCAGCGGCGCGTCGGCCGGACCGTAGACCTCCACCCCCTCGGCATTGGGCGTGGCGGCGGCCAGGGCCTGGACATAGGCCTCCAGCGCCTCGGCGTCGGGGCCCGAGGCGATCACCGCGGCCAGGCGTCCGAACGGCGGCAGGCCCGCCTCCTCGCGCATGGCCATCTCGGCCTCGACGAAGGCGTCGCGGTCCTGGGCCTTGAGGGCCTGCAGCACGGCGTGCTCGGGCGAATAGGTCTGCAGGTAGGCGCGGCCTGGCTTCTCGTGACGGCCGGCGCGGCCCGTCGCCTGGGCCAGCAGCTGGAAGGTCCGCTCGCCGGCCCGCAGATCCCCGCCGCGCAACGAAAGGTCTGCGTCGATGACGCCCACCAGGGTGAGGTTGGGGAAGTTGTGGCCCTTGGCGGCGGCCTGGGTGGCGACAAGGATGTCGATCTCGCCCGCCGCCATCGAGTCCACCAGCGCCCGCGCGCCGGCCGGATCGAACACCGTGTCCGACGAGAACACCGCGATGCGGGCGTCGGGGAACAGGTAGCGGGCCTCTTCCTCCACCCGCTCCACGCCCGGGCCGATCGAGACCAGGCTGTCCTTGGCCCCGCAGTGCGGGCAGGCCTCGGGCTTCTTCATCGAAAAGCCGGTCAGGTGGCAGACCAGGCGCCCGGTGTAGCGGTGCTCGACCAGCCAGCTGTCGCTGTCGGGCGACTTCAGCTTCTCGCCGCAGGCCCGGCACAGCACCAGCGGCGCATAGCCCCGGCGATTGAGGAAGAGCAGCGATTGCTCGCCCTTCTGCAGGGTCAGGGAGACGGCCTTCACGAGCGTCGGTGACAGCCAGCGGCCGGGCTCGGGCGGGGTGGCCCGCATGTCGATCAGGTGGACGTCGGGCAGCTGCGCCGCGCCGTGGCGCGCGCCCAGCCGCAGCCAGCGATAGCGGCCCTGGTGGGCGTTCCACAGGCTTTCCAGCGACGGCGTGGCGCTGGCCAGCACCACCAGGGCGCCCTCGATCTTGGCTCTCGCCACCGCCAGGTCGCGGGCCTGGTAGATGAAGCCCTCTTCCTGCTTGAACGATCCGTCGTGCTCTTCGTCGACGACGATCAGCTTGAGGTTCGTAAACGGCAGGAACAGCGCCGAGCGGGCGCCGACCACGATGCGGGCGCGGCCGTCGGACACGGCCTCCCAGGCGCGGCGGCGGCGCGGCGGCGACACGCCCGAGTGCCACTCGATCGGGGCGGCTCCGAAGCGCTGCTCGAAGCGGCCCATGACGGCCTGGGTCAGCGCGATCTCGGGCAGCAGCACCAGCACCTGGGCGGCCGGGTCGGCCTCCAGGGCCGCGGCGGCGACCTCGAGATAGACCTCGGTCTTGCCCGAGCCGGTGACGCCGTCCAGCAGCGCGGCCTGGAAGCCGCCGGCCGCCAGCATGTCGGCCATCTCGTCGGCTGCGGCCTTTTGACTCGGGTTCAGGGTCTGGGGCGGCAGGGAAAGGTCGGGCTGGGCGACGCTGTCGTCGGCGGCGACCAGGACCGGCTCCAGCGCGCCCTCGTCGACCAGCCCCTTGACCACTCCGGCCGAGACCCCGGCCTGGCGGGCCAGTTCGGCGGCGCTCAGCGGGCCGGCTTGCGCGGCCGCCAGCACCTTCAGCCGGGCCGGCGTCATGCGGGCGGGCTGCACGCCGGTCAGGGCCACGGCCTTCTCGGGCTTGGCCGGCGGGTGACGCAGGCCGCGCAGGGCCATGGCCAGCGGCCAGCCGGGCACGTCGACGCTGTAGCGCGCGGCCCACTCGACGAAGGTGATGACGTTGGCCGGCAGGCGCGGATCGTCCACGCGGGCGAGCACGGACTTGAGGCGGCGGTTGCCGCCGACGCCGTCGCGCAGGGCGGTGACCACGCCGCGCACGGTGCGCGGACCCAGCGGCACCGACACGTGGTCGCCGACGACCAGCTCCAGGCCCTCGGGCTCGGCATAGTCGAAGGCCTCGGGCAGCGGCATGGGCAGCAGGACGGAGGCGATGCGCGGCATGGGACCCGCCTTCTGCAACGGAAACGTCGCCGCGTCGAGATGGGGCCGCAGGCGTCGTCATCAAGCCGGCGTTAACCGAAACAGGGCTTCATCGGCCTCGCCTGACGCGTGCAGGCGATCGTTTTTGCGAGGGGTCATGAGCGAATCCAGCCAGGCGATGGTCCAGCCCCAGATCGATCCCGATCTGGTCCGCGACTTTCTTCGTGAACAGCCCGAGGTGCTGCGCGAGGACACCGACCTGCTGTCCGACCTGGGCCTGAAGCTCGACACCGGCAACGTCGTCGAGTTCGGCCACGTGGCCATCGCCCGCGCCGCCGCCGCCCGCGAACGCGAGGCTCAGGTGCGCAAGACCATCGAGGCCACCGCGGAGGCCAACATGTCGGCCCAGGCCCAGGTGCATGCCGCCGTCATCGACCTGCTCGACGCCCGCAACCATTCCGACCTCGCCCGCCGGGTCGACGAGATGGCCGCCCTGCGCTTCAGCCTCGCCGCCGGCACGGTGGCCCTGGAAGGCCCCGCCCGGGTGCCGGCCGGCTGGCATGTTCTGGTCGACGGCCAAGTCGACATGCTGATGGGCGACCACGGCGTGGCCCGCATGGGCTTCTTCGCTCCGGCGCTGGGCCTGTTCGGCGACAAGCTCGACACCATCCGCAGCATGGCCCTGGTCCGCATGGCCCTGTGGGAGCCCTCGCGCCAGGGCGTCCTGGCCTTCGGCTCCACCGACCCCGAAGCCTTCACCCCCGACATGGGCTCCGACCTGGTGGCGTTCCTCGCCCGCGTCGTCGAGCGCACGGCCGAACGTTGGCCGGTTCCGTAGTCGAGCTCCTCCCCCTCTGGGGGAGGTGGCCCAGAGGGCCGGAGGGGGGGCGTTCTCAGCTATCCGACAGCTGGACGTGCATTCCCCACTCCCCCCTCCGTCGGCTTCGCCGACACCTCCCCCAGAGGGGGAGGATCTAGATGCATGCCCGGCAAGCCCTGGCCGCCTGGCTGACGCACCTGGCCGACGAGCGCCGCGCCTCGAAGCGTACGGTGCGGGCCTATGGCGACAACGTGCTGGCCTATCTGAACTTCATCGAGGGCCACAACGGCGGAAGCCTGTCGCTGAACGGCCTCGGCGCGGTCTCGGCCGCGGACCTTAGGGCCTATCTGGCCTTCCGGCGTTCGGGCGATCATCCGCTGTCGCCGCGGTCGGTCAGCCAGAGCCTGTCGTCGATCCGGGCCTTCCACCGCTTTCTCGACGCGCGCCTTGCCACCCCCAACGCCGCCATCGGCCTGGTGCGGGGGCCCCGCATCAAGGTCGGCGCGCCGCGTCCGGTCACCGAGGACCAGGCCCGGGGCCTGCTGGCCGAGATCGCCGTCGATCCCGACCGTGAAGCGTGGGAGGCCGCCCGCGACGAGGCGGTGCTGACCCTGCTCTGGGGCTGCGGCCTGCGGATTTCGGAGGGCCTGTCGCTGACCCGCGCCGACGCGCCGCTGGGCGAGACGCTGCGGATCACCGGCAAGGGCGGCAAGACCCGGATCGTGCCGGTGCTCGACGCCGTGCGGGCGGCGGTCGACGCCTATCTGGCCGCGTTGCCCTTCGTGCTGGCCCCGAACGAGCCGCTGTTCCGCGCCAAGCGCGGCGGGCCGCTGTCGCCGCGCCACGTGCAGGCGGCCATGCAACTGCTGCGGGGGCGGCTTGGCCTGTCCGACCGGGCCACGCCCCACGCCTTGCGCCACAGCTTCGCCACCCACCTGCTGGGAGCGGGCGCCGACCTGCGCTCGATCCAGGACCTGCTGGGCCACGCCTCGCTGTCGACGACCCAGCGCTACACCCAGGTGGACGCCGAAGGCCTGCTGGCGGCCTACGGCAAGGCCCACCCGCGGGCCTAGAGCCCCAGGTCCTTGCGCACGAAGCGATAGGTCTCGCGCTTCTCGCAGGCGCAGGCCTTCATCTGGCCGTCGGGCGTCCACCACACCAAGAGCGGATAGGCGAAGTTCACGCCGTTCTGCTTGAGCAGCGGAACCAGGTCCTCGACCGACTTGCGGCCGGCCTCGATGACGGCGGTGCGGGCGATGTCGCCGTCGGCGGGCTTGAGGCCCGGGGCCGTCCAGGCGTCGACCGGGGTGGCGTCCCACTTTTCCGACAGTTCCCACGAGCGGTTGATCCACAGCTCGGCCACGGTGGCGCGCTCGACCGGCGTCGATTTCGGCACGCCGTTGCGGTCGGCGCGGGCGATCTCGATCAGGCGGGTGTCGATCCCGGCCTTGTGCAGGCGCGGGTACTCTTCCTTCTTGAAGCGGACGCAGTCGGGGCAGGTGCGGAAGCTGATCATGTAGAGCTTGGGCCCTTTGAGGCCCGGCGACACCCAGCCAGAGCCTTCGAGGATCTTGGCGATCTCGGCCTGGTTCCGGGTGATGGTCTTGGGCCGCCAGCGCAGTTCGAAGTTCCACCACGCCCACCAGCCGGCGCCGATCACCACGACCACGGCGGCGAGGCCGGCCCACAGCTTCCAGTTCTTCATCTCGACCGATCCTCTCGGGATTGTTCTGCTGGTGATAGGACGCCCCGCGCGCCCCGGCGACGGCAAAATTCCTGAAAGCCGCTTGAGGCCCGCGTGGGGGACTCTAGATTGGCGCGATGTCTACGCCACAGGCGCCCGGGGGCGCCGCCTCCCTCGAAATCGACCTGCCCGACGAGGCGGCCACCAAGGCGCTCGGCGCGCGGCTGGCCGCGATCCTGTTTCCGGGCGCGGCCCTGTGCCTCTACGGCCCGCTGGGCGCGGGCAAGTCGACCCTGGCCCGGGCGCTGGTGCGCGCCCTGACCTCGCCCGACGAGGAGGTGCCCAGCCCGACCTTCACCCTGGTGCAGTTCTACGAGGCGGCCGAGTTCCCGCTGGCCCACTTCGACCTCTATCGCCTGGAGGATCCGGACGAGGCCTACGAGATCGGCCTCATCGAGGCGCTGGAGGACGGCGCGGCCCTGATCGAGTGGCCCCAGCGCCTGGAGGGCCGTCTGCCGCCGCACCGACTCGATGTAGAGATTTCGCCCGTTCTGGACGCGCCCGACGGCGAGGCGCGCCTGGTCCGCATCACCCCGTACGGCGCCTTCAAGGAACGCAAGCTTGAGCTCTGACCGCGAGACCCTGAAGGCCGACTTCCTGGCCCGTCACGGCTATGGCGACGTCCGCCGCCAGCCGCTGGGCGGCGACGCCTCGACCCGGTCGTACGAGCGCCTGTATCGCGGCGAGGCGACCTTCATCTTCATGGACCAGCCGCCGGCCCTGGAGACCGCGCCGTGCCCGCCCGGCGCCACGCCGGACGAGCGCCGCGCCCTGGGCTTCAACGCCGCCTATCGCCTGGCCGCGGGCCGGGTGGACGCCTTCGTGGCCGTGGCCGGCTGGCTGCGGGCCCAAGGCCTTTCCGCCCCCGAGGTGCTGGCCGCCGAGCCGGCCCTGGGCCTGGCCGTGCTGGAAGACCTGGGCGATGATCTCTACGCCAGCGTGATCGCCAATGGCGGCGACGAGCCCCTGATGTACGACGCGGCCGTCGACGCCCTGGTCGCCCTGCACGCGGCCAGGCCGCCGGCGGTGCTGGAGGCGGGCGGCTCGACCTGGCCGCTGCTGACCTATGACGACCTGGCCTTGCAGATGGCCCAGGACCTGTTCGTCGAGTGGCTGCCCAAGCTCAAGCCGGTGACCTTCGGCGCGGCCGCTCTTGCCGAGTGGCAGGCGCTGTGGACGCCGATCCGCGCCCGGGCCGAGGCCGGCGCTTCGGTGTTCTGCCACCGCGACTATCACGCCGAGAACCTGCTGTGGCTTCCCGATCGCGAAGGCCCGGCCCGCGTCGGCCTGATCGATTTCCAGGATGCGGTGGTCGCCCACCCGGCCTGGGACTTCTCGATGCTGCTGCACGACGCCCGCCGCGACGTGTCGCCGCAGATCGAGCAGCGCGGCCTCGACCGCTACCTGGCCGCCCGGCCCGACCTCGACCGCACGCAGTTCCTGGCCGACTACCACGCGCTGGGGGCGCTCAACATCGCCCGCATCCTCGGCATCTTCGCCCGCCTGGTCACCCGCGACGGCAAGCCGAAGTACGAAAGCTTCATGCCCCGCCTGTGGCGCTATCTCGACAGCTGCCTGGCTGATCCGGCGCTTTCGGGCCTGAAGGCCTGGTTCGACGCCCACGTGCCGGCGGAGGTCCGCTCGTGAGCGCCTCTCCCAAGAAAGCGATGGTGCTGGCCGCGGGCCTGGGCACTCGCATGCGTCCCCTGACCAACGACCGCCCCAAGGCGCTGGTCGAGGTCGCCGGCCGCACCCTGATCGACCACATGCTCGACCGTCTGGCCGACGCCGGGGTCGAGACCGCGGTGGTCAACGTCCACGCCTTCGCCGACCGTCTGGAAGCCCACCTGAAGGCCCGCACCGGGGCGCCTGCGATCGTCATCTCCGACGAGCGCGGCGAACTGCTGGAAACCGGCGGCGGCCTGCGCAAGGCCCGGCCGCTGCTGGGCGAGGACGCGGTGTTCGTCGCCAACATCGACTCCGTCTGGACCGAAGACGGCGCGCCCGCGATCGACAGCCTGGCCAAGGCCTGGGATCCGGAGCGCATGGACGTCTGCCTGCTGCTGGCGCGGCTGGACCGCACGCTGGGCTTCGACGGGGCCGGCGACTTCTTCCTGGCTGACGACGGGGCGCTGACCTTCCGGGGCGAGGCGCCCAGCGCGCCCTTCGCCTATATGGGCGTGCACATCTGCAAGCCGGGCCTGGTCGACGACGGCCCGGACGGCGCGTTCTCGCTGGCCACGATCTGGCGCAAGCTGGCGCCGCTGGGCCGCGTGCACGGGGTGGTGATGGACGGCTTCTGGATGCACGTCGGCGATCCCGGCGCGCGCGACGAGGCCGAAGCCAAGCTGGCCGGGGGATGAGCGGCTTGGCCGGCTCCGGCTGGTTTTCGATCCCGGCCCACCGGCCGTTCGTCGACGACGTGGCCGCCGGCCTCGTGGAGCGGCTGTCGCACCTGGGCCCCGACGCCCTGTCGCACGCCACCCTGCTGACCCCCACCCGGCGCGGGGCGCGCGCCCTGGCCGACGCCTTCCTGGCCGTGAACGGCGGACGGGCCGTGCTGCTGCCGCAGATCCGTCCCCTGGGCGACCTCGACGAGGGCGAGCCGCCGTTCGAGCCGGGCGACCTGGCGCTGGACCTGCCGCCCGCCGTCTCCAGCCGCCGCCGGCGGTTCGAGCTGGCGCGCCTGGTGCACGACAACGCCTCGCTGCTGGACAGTCCGCCCAGCGCCGGCCAGGCCCTGGAGATGGCGAAAGCCGTCTCCGACCTGCTCGACAGCTGTCAGATCGAGGAGGTCCCGATCATCGAGCGCCTCGATGGTTTGGCCGACGGCGATCTGGCCGCCCACTGGCAGGTGTCGGCGCGGTTCATCCGGGCCATGGTCGAGGGCTGGCGCCAGCGCCTTTCCGATCTGCAGATGATGGACGTCAGCGCCCGCCGGGTGGCGCTGCTGCGGGAACTGTCCAAGCAATGGACGGCCAATCCGCCGCCGGGCGTGCTGGTCGCGGCCGGCTCGACCGGCACCGCGCCGGCCACCGCCGACCTGCTGATCGCCGTCTCGCGCGCCCCGCAGGGCTGCGTCGTGCTGCCGGGCCTGGACGAGGACCTGGCCGGCGAGGCCTGGGACCAGGTCGGCGAGCAGCACCCGCAGGGCGCCATGCGCCGCCTGCTGCACCGCGCGGGCGTGGATCGCGGCGTCGTGCGCCGTTGGCGCAACGAGGCCGACAGCCGGGGGCGCTGGCGCCGCCGCCTGGTCAACGAGGCCCTGCGACCGGCCGAGGCCACCGCCGACTGGCTGGCCCAGATCGCCAAGCTGCGCGCGGAGTCCGAGAAGGTCGATCCTATCGCCGAGGGCCTGTCGGGCCTGTCGCTGGTCAACGCCTCGGGCGAGGAGGAGGCGGCGCTGGCCTGCGCCCTGCTGCTGCGCGAGGCGCTGGAGACGCCGGGCAAGACCGCCGCCCTGGTAACCCCCGACCAGCAGCTGGCCCGCCGGGCGGGGCTTTATCTCGCCCGCTGGGGCGTCGTGCCCGACAGCTCGGCCGGCGCGCCGCTGGCGGCCTCGGCCCCAGCCGTGCTGGCCCGCAAGCTGGCGGGCCTGGTGCTGGCGCCGCTGGACCCCGTCGGCCTGCTGTCGGTGGCCAAGCACCCGCTGCTGAAGGCCGACGAGGCCGCCCGCACGCTGGAACTGAAGGGGCTGCGCGGGCCAGCGCCCGTCGACGCCGCCGCGCTGGAGCGCCGCATCGCCGCCTTCCCGGAGGCCGCGGACCTGGCTCGCCGCATCCATGCCGCCGTCGAGATCGCCTGCGCGCCCTACGCCGCCGGCCCCGTCGCGCCGCCGCACCTGGCCGCCGAGGCGCTGGCCAAGGCGCTGGAGAGCCTGGTCGAGCCGTCTTCGCTGTGGGCAGGCTCGGGTGGCGAGGCCCTGGCGGCGCTGATCTCGGCCCTGATCGACGACGGCCAGGCCCTGCCGCCGACCAATCCGCTGGGCTTCCTGGATCTCTTGGGCCGGCTGGTCGACGAGGAGACCCTGCGCGTCGGCGGCGCCACCCATCCGCAGCTGCGCATGCTGGGCGCCATCGAGGCCCGTCTCGTACGCGCCGACCGGCTGATCCTGGCCGGGCTGGAGGAGGGCGTCTGGCCCCAGGCCGCGCCGATCGACCCGTTCCTGTCGCGGCCGATGCGCGCCAAGCTCGGCCTGCCGCCGCCCGAGCGCAAGATCGGCCTGACCGCCCACGACTTCGCCCAGGCCGCCAGCGCGCCTGACGTCATCCTGGTGCACAGCCAGCGCCGGGGCGGCGCGCCGGCCGTCGAGAGCCGCTGGCTGTGGCGGATGAAGACCCTGGCGCGCGGCGCGGGCCTGACGCTGACCGAACGCGGCGATGTGCTGGACTGGGCCCGCGCCCTGGACGCGCCGGGCCCGTACGCCCCGGTCAAGCGCCCGGCGCCCTGTCCGCCGGTCGAGGATCGGCCGCGCAGGATGGCCGTCACCCGCGTCGAGGCCCTGACCCGCGACCCCTATGCGGTGTGGGCGCGCGACATCCTCAAGCTCTATCCCCTCGACCGGCCCGACGAGCCGGTGGAGGCGCGGGCGCGGGGCACGGCGATCCACGCCGCCTTCGAGGTGTTCGCCCTGACCTATCCTGACGCCCTGCCGGCCAATGGCGCGGAGATCTTCGAGGGCCTGTACATCGCCGAACTGGTCGCCGCCGGCATGCCGCCCTCGGCCCTGGCCCGGGAACGGGCGCTGGCCCGCGAGGCCGCGCTGTGGGTGATGGACCTGGAGGCCCGCCGCCGCGCGGGCGCGCAGAAGATCATCGTCGAAGCGGCCGGCGAGATCACCTTCCAGGTGAACGGCCGCCCCTTCACCCTGACGGCCAAGACCGACCGCATCGAGCCGACGCGCGACGGCGCGGCGGCCCACATCCTCGACTACAAGACCGGGGCGGCCCCCAGCCAGAAGCAGGTCGACACCGGCTTCTCCCCGCAGCTGACCCTGACGGCGGCGATCCTGCAGAACGGCGGCTTTGGCGAGATCGGCGCGCGCGCGCCGGGCGACCTGACCTATGTGCGCGTCACCGGCCGCCGCCCGGCCGGCGAGGAGCAGGTGCGCGCCGCCGCCGGCCCGGAGAGCGAGGAGGCCGCCCGCAAGGCCTTCGACGGCCTGGTCGAGCTGATCCGCAAGTACGACGAACCCGACCGCCCCTACCTGTCGCGCACCGCGCCGCAGTTCGTGCACGACCACGCCGGGGACTACGGCCACCTGGCGCGGGTGTTCGAGTGGTCGACCAGCGGCGATGAAGGGGACGGGGAATGAGGGCGGGGAAAGCCTCAAGGAACCTCCCCCTTTGGGGGAGGCGGCCGAAGGCCGGTGGGGGGGCGTTTTCAACTGCCGCCGCGCTGGCCTGCGCCGCAAAGTTTCCCCCCACCGATCGCTGCGCGATCGCCTCCCCCAGAGGGGGAGGTTCCCTGTGATCGATCCCCAACGTATCGCCGCCGATCCGGCCATCTCGGCCTTCGTCACGGCCAACGCCGGTTCGGGCAAGACCAAGACCCTGATCGACCGGGTCGCGCGCCTTCTGCTGGGCGGCGCCGAGCCGGCGGCGATCCTGTGCGTGACCTACACCAAGGCCGCGGCCGCCGAGATGCAGCACCGGCTGTTCGATCGCCTGGGCAAGTGGTGCGTCACGCCCGACGACGCCCTGCGCGCCGAGATCGCCGGCCTGGTCGACCGGCCGCAGAGCGAGTTCGACGCGGTCGCCCTGTCGAAGGCCCGCAGCCTGTTCGCCAAAGCCCTGGAGACGCCGGGCGGCCTGAAGATCCAGACCATCCACGCCTTCTGCGAGAAGCTGCTGCGGCGCTTTCCGATCGAGGCCGGGGTCTCGCCCGGCTTCGAGGTGATGGACGACGGCGCCTCGGCCGCCGTGGCCCAGGCCGCGCTGCACAAGCTGGCCGCCTTCGTCACCGCCACCGACAACGAATTCTCCCAGGCCTATGCCCGCTTTTCGGTGGCGCTGGACTTCGCTTCGTTCGAGGCGATGTTCGCCACCTTCGAGCACCAGCGGGCCAACATCGCCGCCTATCTGGACCGCGCTGGCGGCCTGGAAGGCGTGATCGCCGACATCTGGGATCTGTGCGGCTTCGCCGAGCCGACCACGGTGGAGGAGGTCGCCGCCCAGGCGATGGACGACCTGGACCCGACGTTCTGGCGGTCGGTCGCCGACGTGCTGTCGGGCGGCGGCAAGACCGACATCAAGTGCGCCGACCAGATGCGGGCGGTGGCGACCAACCCCGCCGCCACGCTGGACGAGGCCCTGGCGGTCCTGTTCACCGAGAAGGGCGTCGGCACCCCGGCGACGTGGCCGGGCAAGACCTCGGGCCTGAAAAGCCGCGAGGACCTGCGCGAGCGCCTGTTGGCCGAGCAGGAGCGCCTGGGCGAGGCCCGCGAATGGATGCGCGCGGCCCGGGTGGCCGAGGACAGCGTCGCGGCCATGCGGCTGGCGGCCCTGTATCTGGCCGAGTTCATCGCCGAGAAGCAGGCGCAGGGGGCGCTCGACTTCTCCGACCTGATCGAGAAGACCCGCGACCTCCTGACCCGCAAGGTCGACGCGGCCTGGGTGCTCTACAAGCTGGACGGCGGGGTCTCCCACATCCTGCTCGACGAGGCCCAGGACACCGCGCCCGAGCAGTGGGAGATCCTGTCGGCCCTGACCGAGGACTTCTTCGCCGGGGCCGGGGCGCCGGGGCGAGACGGCAAGGCGGCGGACGGCCGCACCCTGTTCATCGTCGGCGACGAGAAGCAGTCGATCTATTCGTTCCAGGGCGCCCAGCCCGAGCGCCTGCTGATCGAGACGCAGGACTACATCGCCCGCATCGAGGCCGTCGGCCGGGTGGGCAAGGCCGTGCCGCTGTCGACCTCGTACCGCTCGACCCGGCAGGTGCTGGACTTCGTCGACGCGCTGTTCGAGGCGCCCGACGCGCGGCTGGGTCTTGCCCCCACCGGCGAGGACATCCCCGCCCACGTGGCCTTCCGCAAGGATCATCCGGGCTGCGTCGACCTGTGGCCGCTGGAGCGCGAGCCGGTGGCCGCCGAGCGCGAGGCCTGGGACGCGCCGCTCGACATCGAGACCGAGCAGGGCGCCAACCGCCGCCTGGCCGAAAGGATCGCCGCCGAGATCAAGGCCCTGGTCGAGCGCGGCGACGGCGTGTTCGACAAGGACGCCCGCGTCTGGCGTCCGGCCCATTACGGCGACGTGCTGGTGCTGGTGCGGCGGCGCAAGGCGCTGTTCGAGGAGGTGCTGCGGGCGCTGAAGCGGCGCGGCGTGCCGGTGGCCGGCGCCGACCGGCTGTCGCTGTCGGCCCACATCGTCTTCGACGACCTGCTGGCGCTGGGCCGCTTCTGCCTGTTCCCCGACGATGATCTGACGCTGGCGGCGCTGCTCAAGAGCCCGTTCTGCGCGCTGACGGACGATGATCTCTACGCCCTGGCCAAGGGGCGCAAGGGAACGCTGTGGGGCGTCCTGTCGGCGCGGGCCGACGAGCGCCCGGCCTGGCGCGAGGCCCACGCCCTGCTGGACTGGGCCCTGACCGCTCGCCGTCGCCGCCAGCCGTATGAGTTCTACGCCCTGTTCCTTGGCAAGCTCGACATCAACGGCGTCAGCAACCGCGCCCGCGCCCTGACGCGCCTGGGCGAAGAGGCGGCCGACGCCCTGGACGAGTTCCTGGCCCAGATCACCAACGCCGAGGCCCGCGGTGTGCGCGATCTGGAGACCCTGGTCGCCGAGTTCGCCGCGCTGGACATCGTGGTCAAGCGCGAGATGGAGGGCGTGCGCCGGCAGGTGCGGGTGATGACCGCCCACGGCGCCAAGGGCCTGGAGGCGCCGATCGTCTTCCTGCCCGAGACGACGATGAAGGGCGGGGCGCGCGGTTCGCCGCTGCTGGCCACCGAGAAGAAGGGCTTCCTCTGGTGCGCCTCGGGCAAGCAGGACTGCGAGGCCTCGGCGGCGGCGCGCAAGCTGCGGGAGGACAAGGCCCAGCAGGAGGCCTATCGCCTGCTCTATGTCGGCCTGACCCGCGCGCGCGATCGGCTGGTGCTGTGCGGCCGCATCGACGCGCGCACCAAGGACGAGAACGTCGGCGGCTGGTATGCCGCCGCCCGCGCCGCCTTCGCCCATGCCCGGATCGTCGAGGACGTGCGCACGATCGACGCGGAGACCGGGATCCTGCGCTATGGCCCCGATCCGCGGCCCGCGCCGCCGGCCGCCGAGCTGGTCGAGGCGCCGCCCGCGCTGCTGCCCGACTGGGCGCGGCGGGCCGCTGAACCCGTCTCGGCCGGCGCCCGCTGGGCCGCGCCCTCGGCGCTGGAGGCCGAGGAGGAGGCGGCAGGCTCGGCGCCCTCGCCCCTGGCCAGGATCGAGGGCCTGGGCCGCTATCGCCGGGGCGAGATCATCCACCGCCTGCTGCAGCTGCTGCCCGACATCGCGCCGGCCGGGCGCCGGGCCGCCGCCGCCCGCCTGCTGGCGGCCGAACGCGACCTGACCGACGCCCAGAGAACCGAGATGACCGCCGCCGCCTTCGGGGTGCTGGAGGACGAGCGGTTCGCCGCCGTGTTCGGGCCGGGCTCGCGGGCCGAGGCCTCGCTGGCCGGGGCCGCCGCGCAGCTGCCGGCGGGCATGGCGATCTCGGGCCGGGTCGACCGGCTGGTGGTCGATCCCGAGCGGGTGCTGGTGGTCGACTACAAGACCAACCGCCCCTCGCCCGACCGCATCGAGGACGCCGATCCGGCCTATCTGTCGCAGATGGCGGTCTATGCGGCGGTGCTGGCCGAGATCTTCCCGGGCCGCCGGATCGAGGCGGCGATCGTGTGGACGGATGGTCCCAAACTGATGGTCGTTCCAGAAAACGTGCGGGCCGCGGCGCTTTCGCGCCTCTTCTGAGTTATTGCCGGACGCGCCCCCCGCGCCTACATCTTCGATCAAGAGGCGGTCGCAACCGCCACTGTTCTCAATTTCGCGCCGCGATCCCCCGACCCGCCGCGCCAGCCAGGAGCCAGACCATGAGCACCGTTGCGGTGACCGACGCCACCTTCGAACAAGACGTCCTGCAAGCCGAGGGCCCCGTGCTCGTCGACTTCTGGGCCACGTGGTGCGGCCCGTGCAAGCAGATCGCCCCGGCCCTGGAGCAGATCTCCGAGGAGCTCGCCGACCAGGTCGTGGTCGCCAAGATCGACATCGACGAGAACCAGATGACCCCCGCCCGCTACGGCGTGCGCGGCATCCCGACGATGATGCTGTTCCGCGGCGGCCAGATGACCTCGATGAAGGTCGGCGCCATGCCCAAGAGCAAGATCGTCGAGTGGCTGGCCGAAGCCGGCGTCAAGCAGACCGCCTAAGCGCAGCCTGCCCCCTCGAAACGAAGAAGCCCCGGCCGCAAGGCCGGGGCTTTTTTGTTGTCCGTCGGGGGGCGAAGGATCAGCCGCCCTTGACCAGTTCCGGCAGCGACTTGCCGCTGACGTTGGTGCGGGCCGCGCCGCAGACCTGGATGGCCACGGCGCGGGCCGTGGCGTCGGTGCGGCGCAGGCGCATGTCGTGGCCGCCGACCAGGGCGAAGTCCTGGTCGTAATGGCGGACGGCGTTGATTTGTTCGCCGGTCTTGCCGCAGTCGATGCGCGACGAGATCTCGGTGTAGCTCGACTTGTCGTCCGGCCACACGAAGTAGTTGACCAGGGCGACCTTGCCCTCGCGGCGGATCGAGCCGACGTCCAGGGCGATGTTCGAGCGGCCGGTGGGCGCCGGCTGACGGAAGGTGACGCTCGTGGAATACACGCTCTGGATCGGCCGGGCGCCGCCGTCGGGCTCGTAGAAGGACGGCGCCTGGGCCGAAAGGTTGGAGATCCGGCTGACCCGCCAATCCTGCTTGGGCCACTCCTGGGCCGCGGCCGGCGCAACGAACGACAGGGCGGCCAGACCGGCGAGGATCATCTTCATGGGGTGCTTTCCTCCAACGCTTTTGGCGACGCTACGCCCGCAACCTTAAGTGATCAACCATCTCCTTGCCCGGAGCGAAATTTATGTTTCTCGCGCGCCGGCCCTTGTGGCGCAGGGAGTTTCGCCCCCGAAGAGCCTCGCGGCGAGGTGGAAGCGCTCCCTTGCGGCGAGAACCGCCGTCAGAACCCGCGAAGCTCGCCCCAGACCTCGAACTCGTCGCGCCGCGAGCGCCAGGCGTTGACCGGCGCGGCCTCGTCGGCGACGCCCAGCGCCATGCCGGAAAACACCATGTGATCGTCCGGCAGGCCCAGGAACTCGGCCGAGAGCGCGCCGTAGGCCGACCAGAACTCCTGGGCGCAGGTGGCCAGGCCCGCCTCGGCGGCCAGCAGCATCACCGTCTGCATGTACATGCCCAGGTCCGACCACTGCGGCGGGCCGAGGTTGCGGTCGATGGAGAAGAACAGGCCCACGGGCGCCCCGAAGAACTCGGCGTTGCGGGCGAACTGCCGCAGGCGGCCGATCTTGTCCTCGCGCGGAATCTCCAAGGCCCCGTAGAGGTCCTCGCCCACCTGGAAGCGGCGGCTGCGGAACGGCTCCCACAGATTGGCCGGATAGACCGCGTACTGCGCCTCGTCGGGCGAGCCCAGGCGCGCGGCCACCTTGGCCTTGAACTCGGCCAGCACCTCGCCGGCGATGGCGTGCACCTTCCAAGGCTGGAGGTTGCCGCCGGACGGCGCGCGGGCCGCGGCTTCGAGGATGGCCCGCACCGTCTGTCCCGGCACCGGATCGGCCTTGAAGGCCCGCGCCGAAAACCGCCGCGCCACCGCCTCGGACACGCTCATCGTCTCCGGCATCAAGGCCTCCCTAACCAACGCACCCTATCGAGCGTCTCCATCGTTGGTTAGCATCCGGCCGCAAGGTCAAGGCAAGGGGCGTCGGGTTTTGAAGGTCTTGTTGCGCAACATCTTCCTGGCGCTGTTCATCCTGCTGATCGCAGGACCGATCCTGGCCGTGCTGGTCTATCGCTTCGTGCCGGTGCCGGCGACGCCGCTGATGGTCATCCGCGCCGCCGAGGGCAAGGGCTGGGATCACCGCTGGCGGCCGCTGTCGAAGGTCTCGCCCAGCCTGCCGCGCGCCCTGATCGCGGCCGAGGACGCGCGGTTCTGCGAGCACCACGGCTTCGACGTCGAGGCCCTGCAGAAGGCCTACGAGAACAACGAGAAGGGCAAGAAGGTCCGCGGCGGCTCGACCATCAGCCAGCAGACCGCCAAGAACGTCTTCCTGTGGCCCGACCGCTCGTACCTGCGAAAGGGCCTGGAGGCCTGGTTCACGGTGCTGATCGAGCTGGGCTGGGGCAAGCAGCGGATCATGGAGGTCTATCTGAACTCCATCGAGTTCGGCCCCGGCATCTACGGCGCCGAGGCCGCGGCCCAGCGCTATTTCGGCGTCAGCGCCGCCAAGCTGACCCCCGCCCAGTCGGCGCGGCTGGCGGCGATCCTGCCCAGCCCGCTGAAGTGGAAGGCGGTCAAGCCGGGCCGCTACGTCCAGAAGCGCTCGCGCCGGATCGGCGCGGCCTCGGGCACGGTGCGCCGCGACGGCCTGGCCGCCTGCGTGATCTGACAACGACGAAGAAGCCGAAGACAAAGAACAAGAGGGAAGGAAACGACGATGGCCATCGCCCCCGGTCCG
Source organism: Caulobacter sp. 602-2 (assembly GCF_011043625.1). Classification (GTDB taxonomy): domain Bacteria; phylum Pseudomonadota; class Alphaproteobacteria; order Caulobacterales; family Caulobacteraceae; genus Caulobacter. The sequence goes on along the minus strand of NZ_JAAKGT010000010.1, from coordinate 44,092 downwards.
ACGCTGGAGACCGCCCGCCTGATCCTGCGCCCCACCGGCGCCCAGGACCTCGACGGCTGGGCCGAGCTGATGGCCGACGCCGAGGCCGCCCAGTACATCGGCGGCCAGCAGACCCGCGAGGCCGCCTGGCGCGGCATGGCCAGCATGGCCGGCTCGTGGGCGATCAACGGCTTTGGCATGTTCTCGCTGATCGCCCGCGACACCGGCCTGTGGGTCGGCCGCATCGGTCCGTGGCGGCCGGAGGGCTGGCCGGGCACGGAGGTCGGCTGGGGCCTGCTGCGCAGCGCCTGGGGAAAGGGCTATGCGGTCGAGGCGGCGCAGGCGGCCATCGACTGGGCCTTCGATCACCTGGGCTGGGACGAGGTGATCCACTGCATCCACCCCGACAACACGCCCTCCCAGCAGGTGGCGACGCGGCTGGGGTCGAGGAACCGCGGGCCGGCGCCGCTGCCCCCGCCCTACCAGGACACCCCCAACGAGGTGTGGGGCCAGACCCGGTCGGAATGGAAGGCGCGGGCCTAGGGCGAAGGGGGCTAGCGCAGCATCCCCGCCGCGATCGCGGCCTGGCCGCCGATATAGAGGAACCACACCGCCCAGGCGGTCAGGCGCGCCGAGCCGAACAGCTTGGCGTTCTTGAAGAGGTCGAAGGCCAGGATGGCGTCCGAGGCCATGAAGGCCACGGCGCCCGCCGTGGCCGGCCAGCGCGCGGCCGGCAGGGCCGCGGCGCTGACCACCATGGCCAGGATCGCCGCCACATAGGCCAGCACCGCCGGCCGCAGCGGCCCCAGCGACCCCCACAGCCGCCGCAGCATCACCGCCCCGACCAGGGCCGCGACCGGGGCCAGGACGAAGAAGGCCTGGCCGGGGGCCGCTCGCTCGCGCCAGAAGACGATCACGTAGACGACGTGTCCGGCCAGGAACGCCGCCAGGCCGAAGGGCAGCCAGCGCTTGGGATCGCCGGCCAGGAAGGCGTCGCCCAGCGCGCACAGGGTCAGGGCCACGGCCAGCAGCACCGTGCCGCCTTCCAGATAGGCCAGCACCGCCAGGGCGCTGGTGGCGGCGGTCTTGACCAGCGTGCGCAGGAACGACGGCGGGCGCTCGACCAGCACCAGGCCGTAGGCCAGGGCGCAGGCGCCGCAGATCGCCCACAGGACCGTGTCAGTCATCCTTGGAGAGCTTGGCGAGGAAGGCCTGGGCCGCGTCCTTGTGGCGGGCCTTGAGGTTCTTGCCGACGATGGCCAGCAGGGCGGCGATCACCGCCGCGTCGTCGGTGAAGCCCAGCGCCGGCAGCACGTCCGGGATGGCGTCGGTGGGCAGCACGAAATAGGCCAGGGCGGCGAACATCATGCCCTTGGCCGCCGTCGGGGTCTCTGGATCGCGCGCGCACCACCACAGCGACAGGGCGTCGGCGGCGAACGGGATCTTCGAGGCCACCTTGCGCATCTTCGGCCAGAAGCCGCGCGTCACCCGCTGCTCGTTGACCCGCACCGTGGCCGGCACCAGGGCCTTCCTCGGATCCAGCACGTCGTCGGGCGTGACGCCGCCGTTGACGTCGGGGGATGGTTTGGCGTCGGCGCTCATCGGGTTAAACCGCTCCTCAACACACCAATTAAACGCAACCCCAGGGGAAACGTCCATGAAACTCGACAACACCGTCGCCGCCGTCGTCACCGGGGGCGCCTCGGGCCTTGGCGAGGCCACCGCCCGCGCTCTGGCCGCCCAGGGCGTGAAGGTCGCCATCTTCGACATGAACGAGGCTCGCGGCGAAGAGGTCGCCAAGGAGATCGGGGGCGTCTACTGCAAGGTCAACGTCACCAGCGACGCCGATGTCGACGCCGGCTTCGAAAAGGCCCGCGCCGCCCACGGCCAGGAGCGGATCCTGGTCAACTGCGCCGGCGTCGGCAACGCCGCCAAGACCGCCAGCCGCGACAAGGCGACCGGCGAGACCAAGCACTTCCCGCTCGATATCTTCGACCGCGTGATCCAGATCAACCTGGTGGGCACCTTCCGCTGCATCGCCAAGTCGGCCAAGGGCATGCTCGACCTCCCGCCGCTGCAGGACGGCGAGCGCGGCGCGATCGTCAACACCGCCAGCGTGGCGGGCGAGGACGGCCAGATCGGCCAGGCCGCCTATTCGGCCAGCAAGGGCGGCGTCATCGGCATGACCCTGCCGATCGCCCGCGACCTGATGAACGACGGCATCCGCGTCAACACCATCCTGCCGGGCATCTTCAACACCCCGCTGATGAACGCGGCGCCCGACAACGTGAAGGACGCCCTGGCCGCCAGCGTGCCGTTCCCCAAGCGCCTGGGAAACCCGGCCGAGTACGCCCAGCTGGCGTTGACGATGATCACCTGCGGCTATTTCAACGGCGAGGACGTGCGCCTCGACGGCGGCATCCGCATGGCCCCGCGCTGAGCCTTGCGTCCCCCTCCCTTCGGGGAGGGGGCCGACGGCCGGGGGCGGATCAGCCCGCGACCTCTTCCCTTTCCAGCACCGGCTCGGCGGCGGGCATGCGCGAGCGCAGGGGCAGGGCGGGCACGAACAGGATCACGACCAGGCCCAGCACGATCACCACCAGCGCGGCCTGCATCACGCCGCTGACGGCGAAGGCCAGGGCCTGGCCCAGCGCCGGGTCGCGGGTTCCGCCGACCACGCCGCTTTCCAGCGCCAGGCCCTGCAGGGCGCCCAGATCCAGCTTGCCGCCGCCATAGGCCGCCAGCCGCGTGGTCAGCAGGGCGCCGGCCACGGCCACCCCCACGGTCGAGCCGATCTGCCGGAAGAACTGGTTGGAGCTGGTGGCCACGCCGATGTCGCGCGGCGACACCGCGTTCTGGGTGGCCAGGTTGAAGAGGCTCTGGTTGGGGCCCAGGCCCACGCCCACCACGAGCAGCAGCAGGCACAGCAGATAAAGGTGCTGGATCCCGGCCAGGTGGGTCATCGGGATCACGCCGACCAGCAGCAGCGACGCCCCGCCCAGCATGAACGGCTTGTACTTGCCCGTGCGGGTGACCAGCTGGCCCGACACCGCCGAGCCGACGATCAGCCCGCCCATCAGCGGCAGCATGGCCAGGCCCGAGGTGGTGGCGTCGACGCCCAGGCCCAGCTGCATGTAGAGCGGCAGGAACACCGCCACCCCCATGAAGGCCATCGAGATCAGGAAGGCGGCCAGGTTGGCGGTGACGAAGGTCTTGTTCCTGAACAGGTGCAGCGGGACGATCGGGTTCGACACCCGGCTCTCGACATAGACGAAGAGGCCCAGCGCCACGGCCGCGCCGACGAACAGGCCGATGCTCTGGGGCGAGGCCCAGGCGATGTCGTGGCCGCCGAGGCTGAGCGCCAGCAGCAGCGGCACGAAGGCGGCGATCAGCAGGGCCGCGCCCAGGAAGTCGATATTGCCCGAGCGCTGGTGCGGCAGGGCCGGCATCTTCACCAGGATCATGAACAGCGACAGCAGGCAGAGCGGCAGGTTGACGTAGAACACCCAGCGCCAGCCGGCGATCACGTGGCCGGCCAGGTGGACCGTGCCGTGGTCGGTGAAATAGCCGCCGATCAGCGGGCCCAGCACGCTGGACAGCCCGAACACCGAGCCGAAGATGCCAGCGAACTTGCCCCGCTCGCGCGGCGGATAGAGGTCGGCGATGATCGCGAAGGCGGTGGTGAAGAGGGCCCCGCCGCCGATCCCCTGCAGGGCGCGGAAGACGATCAGCTGCACCATGCCGCTCATGCCGGCCAGGGTTCCGAACTCGCCCGACAGGCCCGACAGCCACGAGCCGACCATGAAGATCGAGATCCCGACCACCAGCACGGGCTTGCGGCCGTAGATGTCGCCCAGCTTGCCCCAGATCGGCACCATCACCGTCGAGCTCAGGAGGTAGGCGGTGGTCACCCAGCTGTAGAGCGTCAGGCCGTGCAGTTCGGAGATGATCCGCGGCATGGCGGTGGAGACGATGGTCTGGTCGAGCGCGCTGAGCAGAAAGACGATCATCAGGCCGGCCAGGGTGGTGCGGCGTTCGGCGTCGGTGAATTGACCGGTCATGCGGTGGTCCGTCGATCTTGGTCGCCCCGCCTAGCACGGTTCGCCGGGCCAAGGGCAGGTGCGATGCGAAGACAGGTCGAGGGGCGGTGAAGCCGACTTTCCCCGCTCCGCTTCACGGAGAAGGAGCAGGCTCTCCGATCCTTGATCCAACCTCTGGTCGCTCGCCGCCCGGGTCCAACCGGCGTAAGTCGTTCTGGCGCCTTTCAAGGATGTTCCATGCGTCGTTTCACTCCGCTGCTGGCTCTGCTGGCTCTCGCCCCCGTGCTCGGCGCGGCCGCGCCGCGGGCGGTGGAGGTCGACATCCGCCAGGCCTGGGCCCGGCCGGTGGCGGCCGCGGGGATGAACAGCGCCGGCTACATGGTGCTGGCCAATCGCGGCCGCGCGCCGCTCACCCTGACGGGCGCTTCCAGCCCGCTGGCCCGCGAGGTGATGGTCCATCGCACGACGCAGGCCGACGGCGTCTCGTCGATGCGGGCCATGACCCAGGGCCTAGTGATCCCGCCAGGCGGCCAGGTCGCCTTCGCCCCGGGCGGAAACCACTTCATGGTCATGGGCCTCAAGCGCCCGCTCAAGCCGGGCGAGCGCCTGCCGCTGACCCTGACCTTCGACGGCGGCCGCAAGGTCGAGGCGCAACTGGCGGTGCGGACGGCTCCGCCGCAACCCGTGGCTGCGGCCGCGCCCGCCGCGCCGCATCGGCACTGACCCAAGGTGGCGCTTGCATGGGCGCCGGGCCCGCCTGTGGAAACATGACAGAATTTTAAGGCAGGAAATTCCGATCTCCGGCGCAGATTGCCGCCGGTTTTCCAACGGATCTGCCTTTCGATGAAAAAAGCTTGGTTCGGCGCCGCCGCGGCGGTCGCCCTTTCGATCTCCGCCTTCGGCGCCCAGGCTCACGAAGAGCACGCCTGTCTCGACGACGCCTGCACCGTCCAGTCGCTGTTCGCCCAGGGCGCGGAAGGCGGCGGTTCGGCCGTCTCGCTGGAGTCGCCGCGCTACGGCGCCTGGGGCTTCGACCTCACGGGCATGAACACCTCGGTCAAGCCGGGCGACGACTTCTACAAGTACGCCAACGGCAAGTGGGACGAGACCACCCAGATCCCCGCCGACCGCACCCGCTACGGCAACTTCGACAAGCTGGCCGAGCTGTCGGAAGCCCGCACCCGCGCCATCATCGAGGGCGCCGCCGCCGGCAAGACCACCGACGCCGACAGCGTCAAGGTGGGCGCGGCCTACAAGGCCTTCATGGACGAGGCCCGCATCGAGAAGCTGGACGCCGCGCCGATCGCCGGCGAGCTGAAGCAGATCAAGGCCATCAAGACCAAGGACGAGTTCACCGCCCTGATGGGCAAGAGCCCGACCACGGCCTTCGCCTCGATCCTCAGCCTCTACGTCTCGACCGACGCCAAGAACCCCACCCGCTACGCCGTCTATGCCGGCACGGGCGGCCTGTCGCTGCCTGACCGCGACTACTATCTCGACGCCAAGTTCGCCGACAAGAAGGCCGCCTACGAGCTCTACGTCGCCAAGATGCTGGGCTTCGCCGGCTGGGCCAATCCGGCCGAGAGCGCCAAGGCCGTCGTGGCCTTCGAAACCCAGCTGGCCGAAGCCAGCTGGACCCGCGTCGAGCGCCGCAACCGCGACAAGACCTACAACCCCAAGACCTGGGCCGAGCTGCAGGCCCTGACCCCGGGCTACGACTGGAACCGCTATCTGGTCGGCACCGAGCTGCCCAAGCTCGACCGCGTGGTGGTGACCACCGACACCGCCTTCCCGAAGTTCGCCAAGGTCTATGCCGACACCTCGCTCGACACCCTGAAGGCCTGGCAGGCGTTCAAGGTCGTCGACGGCGCGGCCCCGATGCTGTCCAAGCGCTTCGCCGACGCGGCGTTCGAGTTCCGCGGCAAGACCCTGTCGGGCCAGCCCGAGCAGCGCCCGCGCTGGAAGCGCGGCGTCGCCCAGGTCAACGGCATGCTCGGCGAGAGCGTCGGCAAGGTCTATGTGGCCGAGTACTTCCCGCCGGACTCCAAGGCCAAGATGGTCGACCTGGTGGCCAACCTGCGCACCGCGCTGAAGGCCCGCATCGAAGGCCTCGACTGGATGGGTCCGGAGACCAAGGACAAGGCCCTCGACAAGCTGGCCAAGTTCACCGTCAAGATCGGCTATCCCGACAAGTGGCGCGATTACTCCAAGCTGGAGATCCGCGCCGACGACGCCTACGGCAACGCCCTGCGGGCCGGCGCCTTCGAATGGCGCCATGACGTCGAGCGCCTGAACCAGCCGGTCGACAAGACCGAGTGGGGCATGACCCCGCAGACGGTCAACGCCTACTACAACTCGGTCAACAACGAGATCGTGTTCCCGGCCGCCATCCTGCAGGCGCCGTTCTTCCATCCGGACGCCGACCCGGCCGTCAACTACGGCGGCATCGGCGGCGTGATCGGCCACGAGATCGGTCACGGCTTCGACGACCAGGGCCGCAAGTCCGACGGCGACGGCGTGCTGCGCGACTGGTGGACGGCGGAAGACGCCGCCAAGTTCGACGTGCAGAAGGCCAAGCTGGGCGCGCAGTACTCGGCGTTCGAGCCCTTCCCGGGCGTGCACGTCAACGGCGACCTGACGATGGGCGAGAACATCGGCGACATGGGCGGCCTGTCCTTCGGCCTCGACGCCTATCACGCCTCGCTGCACGGCAAGCCGGCCCCGGTGCTGGACGGCTTCACCGGCGACCAGCGCGTCTATCTGGGCTGGGCACAGGTGTGGCGCCAGAAGAGCCGCGACGATGCGCTCAAGCAGCAGATCGCCAGCGACCCGCACTCGCCGGCCTACTACCGCGTCAACGGCACCATCCGGAACCAGCCGGGCTGGTACAAGGCCTATGACGTCCAGCCGGGCGACAAGCTGTACATCGCGCCGGAAGATCGCGTGAAGATCTGGTGATCTGTCGGGAGGCCCTCTCCCTGAAGGGAGAGGTGTCGCCGCAGGCGACGGAGAGGGAAGTCCGCTTCAGCGGCAGCTGAAAACGTCCCCCCTCCGGCCCTCCGGGCCACCTCCCCCAGAGGGGGAGGATCTAAATAAGCGAAACCCCGGGCTTCACCGCCCGGGGTTTTTCTTTGGCCTCACGTCGCCGCGTCGAGGATGGCCTCGCGCACCAGGTCGGGGCGCTCCATCGGCAGGAAGTGGCTGGTTCCGGCCAGGGTCTCGATGCGCACGGCCTTGCCGCGCCGGGCGAAGGCGGCGCCGTCGCCGATGCGGCAGGTCGAGCCGGTCTCGGCCGCCAGGATCCGCACGGGTCCGCGGAACTGGCTGACGGCCCGCCACGGATCGTGGCCCTGGGCGGCGTAGTTGGAGGCCTCCCAGGCCGGCGTGCAGGCCAGCTCGACCTTGCCGTCGGGACGGTCCTTGAAGCCGCCGCCGACATAGTCGGCCAGCATGGTCTCGGGCCAGGTCTTGAAGGCGCCGCGACCGCGATAGGCGGCGAAGGCGGCCTCGCGGCTGTCGAACACCTCGCGCCGGCGGCTGGCGGCCTGGGCGATCGGCATGCGCTTCCAGAGGCGCCCCGAAGTCCACGGCGCCTTGGCGTAGAGGGCCACCAGCCGCGGCATGATCACCGGATCCAGCAGCACGACGCTGGAGACCTTGCCCGGGGCCTGGGCGGCGGCCAGCAGGCTGACCGTGGCCCCCATCGAGTGGCCGGCCAGCACCACCGGGGCCTGGTCCAGCGCGCGCAGCAGCGCCAGCAGGTCGTCGCGCAGGTCGAGCCACGAGCGGCGGCCGTCGGGATCGGCGGCCAGGCGGCTGTCGCCGTGGCCGCGCTGGTCGACGGCCAGCACCCGCAGGCCGGCCGACAGCGGGGCCAGCAGGGCGCGATAGGTCTGGGCGTTGAAGCCGTTGGCGTGCACGAAGACGACGTCGACCGCGCGGCTGGCCGGGCCGAAGTCCAGCGCCGCCATCTCGCCGTCGCCGGCGGGGCTGTCGATGGCGATGAAACGCCGCTTGGGCTCGCGGAAGACGGCGGCGTCCATCGGCCAGAGGTTCCTTCTTCGGCTCTTCCCGCTAACGTAGGCGCCCACAGCCCCGCCGTCCAATGGAGCCGACGATGAATCCGCTCGCCACCATCGGTTACGAGACCGACACCCAGGGCGGCATGATCGATCGGCTCAAGGCGGCCGGGGTGGAGCTGGTGGTCGACGTGCGGGCGGTGGCCTCGTCGCGCAAGGCCGGTTTCTCCAAGACCCTGCTGGGAAACAGCCTGCAGGACCAGGGCATCGGCTATCTGCACCTGCAGCCGCTGGGCACGCCCAAGGCCGGCCGCGACGCCGCCCGCGCGGGCCGCACCGACGAGATGCGGGCGATCTTCGCCGCCCATCTGGAAGAGCCCAAGGCCCAGCTGGCCCTGGCCCAGGCCACGCAGCTGGCGGGCGAAAAGCGCATTGCCCTGCTGTGCTACGAGGACGACCCGGCCTGCTGCCACCGCCGCATCGTCGCCGACCACATCCGCCAGGCGCTCAAATGCGAGGTCGTGGACCTGTGATTAAGGCGGTGCTGGCCGGTTACGAGGCCGACGGGCGGGACCTGGTCGACCGGTTCGAGGCCATAGACCCCGCCGGGCTCTACGCGCCGGTGGCCCAATTCATTCCGGCGGCGCGGGCCAGGATCGCCGACATCGGGGCCGGCACGGGACGCGACGCGGCCTGGCTGGCGGGCCTGGGCCACGCGGTGGTCGCCGTCGAGCCGGTCGCGGCCCTGCGCGAGGCGGGCCGGGCGCTGCATCCCGAACTGGCCTGGATCGACGACCGCCTGCCTGAGCTTTCCCGCCTGCGCGGCCAGCGTTTCGACCGCGTGCTGCTGAGCGGCGTCTGGCAGCACCTGGACGATCCGGCCCGCGCCGAGGCGATGCCGGTGCTGGCCGACCTGCTGGCGAGGAACGGGGTGCTGGTGATGTCGCTGCGCCATGGCCCCGGCGCGCCGTCGCGGCCGGTCTGGCCGGTGGAGGTGGAGGCGACCGTGGCGCTGGCGCGCGACGCCGGGCTGCGGCTGGTCCACCGCGCCGAGGCGGCCTCGGTGCAGGCGGGCAATCAGGCGGCGGGGGTGACCTGGACGTGGGTGTGTTTCGAGGGGCAGGGGCGATGAAGGCTCTCGTGGCCATGCTTTCGCTTCTATCCCTGACGGCCTGCGGGCGGCCTCAGGCCGAGTGCGTGGCGAGCCCCGAGGTGAGGGTGAGCATCGACGCGCGAACCTTTCGCGTTCCCACCCGCCTGCGGCCGGCGATCCTGGGCGTGGAAGGCGAGGCGCGCCTTCCGAGCAGCGCCCGTCGCGACGCGCACGGCGGATGGGCCTATTGTCAGGATGCTTCAGAGCCGCCGGCGCGCGCGACGTCGATCTCGTTCCGTCCTTCCGGCGCCGGGCTGGAGGGGGTGGACCTGTTGATCATCGGCCGGCCCGTCGCGCCGAAGCGCCTGGCTCCGTCCGCTTACCCCACGCATGAGGAGGCCGGCTTCGAGGTGACGCCGACGAAGGGGCCGATCCATGTGTTCAGTCCGGCCGGCCGCGTCTGGTCTTCACCCGTCGGCGCCTCCTGCATGCCGTTCGCGGCCGAGCCTGCGCGGGGGTCGTGCCGCGTGTGGTTCGTCACGCGAAGGGGCGCTGCGGTCACCTTCGACCTGCGCGGCGAGCCGCGCCTGGCCGAGTGGCCGCGAATGATCGCTGCGGTGGACGCCTATGTTTCCGGCCTGGAGGCGCGGGACTGACGGATGGTGACGCCTCTCCCACCGGGCGGGAGAGGCGTGCGGCCATCAGACCTGCGTCAGCTGCCACTCGCCGCGGCCGTCCTTGCAGGCGTTGTAGCGCTCGGTGGCCGGGCGCTGGCCGCGGGTCGAGATCTGGGCGGCGATGGTGCGGCACGACGGCTCGGGGCCGTAGCCGCTGGCGGTCAGCAGGCTGCTCGACACGTAGCCCGTCCCGTAGCCGCCGCGGCCGACCAGCAGCCAGTTGGAGCCGGGCACGCCGCCCAGCACCTCGACGCGCTCGCCGGCCGACAGCTTGCCGACCACGCTCTCGCTGGTCGACGGACCGGCGCGCAGGTTGGCGGTCGAGCGGACGGTGTAGTCGGCGCCGACGGCGTCGTAGCTGGCGAGCTGACGGATGTTGCGCTCGAAGCGCAGCTGGTCGCCGGCGATCGGCGGGCCGTAGGTCGAGGCCACCACGTCGATGCGGCCCGAGGCGCCGGTGCGCGGGTTGCTCCAGGCCTGTGACTGGCCGGTTTCCAGGGCCTTCTTGGTGGCGGCCTGGGCGCGGGCGGTGTCGGTCGACTGCATGCGGCAGCCGATGTACGAGCCCGCCGCCGCGCCGGCGGCCGCGCCGACCAGGGCGCCCAGACCCTTCTCGTTCTTGGCCACCTGGGTGCCCAGCAGGGCGCCGACGCCGGCCCCGATCAGGGCGCCGCCCTCCTGCTTGCCGCCGCTGGCGTCGCACGAGAACAGGCCGCCCAGCGGCTTGCCCTGGGCCAGGGCGGGGGCGGGCGCGGCCAGGCCCGCGCCCAGCAGGGCGGCGATCGACAGGGCGGCGGGGATGGACTTGCTCATGACGTGGCTCCTTGCGCGGGGCGGATCGTCGTCCTCTGGGGAAAGGACGATGCGTCCGCCGGATTTGACGTCGCCGCCGCCGCCCGTGCTATCGTTCAGGTGAACAATGATAAGGGAGGCGACGATGGGTAATGAAACACCGTCCGACTATAGCTGCTTTAAGGTAGAGGTCGAAGCGGGCGTCGCTCACCTCAAGCTGATAAGGGCGGAAAGCTTCAACAGCATGACGCGTTCGTTCTGGCGTGAGCTGCCGGCGATCGTGAACGACCTCGACGGGCGGGGCGGCGTGCGGGCCATCGTCATCTCCTCGACCGGCAAGCACTTCAGCGCGGGCATGGATCTTTCGGTGTTCGCCGACGAGGGCATCACCGGCGGCGAGCCCGTCGACCGCCACGTGGCCGCCGAGGCCTTCCGCCACAAGGTCAAGGGCCTGCAGGAGACCTTCTCGTGTCTGGAGCGGGCGCGGATGCCGGTGATCATGGCCATCCAGGGCGGCTGCATCGGCGGCGCGGTCGACTTCGCCACCGCCTGCGACATCCGCTACGCCACGGCCGACGCCTATTTCGTGATCCAGGAGATCAACATCGGCATGACCGCCGACGTGGGCACCTTCCCGCGCCTGTGCAAGCTGATCCCCGAGGGCTGGGTCAAGGAGCTGGCCTATACCGGCCGCAAGCTGCCGGCGCAGAAGGCCCTGGAGCTGGGCCTCGTCAACGCCGTGTTCGACAGCCACGAGGCCGTGGTCGCCCACGCCCTGGAGACCGCCCGCGAGATCGCCGGCAAGACGCCGCTGGCGGTGACCGGCAGCAAGGTGATCATCAACTACGCCCGCGACCACTCGGTGGCCGATACGCTGGACTATCTGGCGGTCTGGCAGTCGGGCATGCTGGCGGGGCCGCACATGGCCGAGGCCTTCGCCGCCAAGGCGGGCAAGCGCGAACCGGTCTATCCGGACCTGGCGCCGATCAAGGCGGGGATCTGACCCCGCCTCGCATCAGATCTTGCGGGTGATCTCGATCGCCTGCCAGCCGGCGTTGGGGCCCTGGCCGTCGGGGTCGAAGCTGTAGTGCACGGTGCGCCAGCCGCCGGCGTTGCTGCGATGCCAGCCGATGGCCTTCCAGCCGGCGGGATAGTTCATCACGTCGTCGAAGTCGGGCTCGCCCAGCGGCGAGCCCAGCACCGGCTCGGCCTTCAGCCGGGCGACGGTGGCGACCGGATCGGCGGGCTGCAGATAGAGGCGGCACTCGGAGGTTCCGCCCAGGTTGCTGACCATCAGCATGGCCGGGCGGCCGGCGATCGTTCCGGTGCGGATCTCCTGGATGTCGCTGGCGCCGATGCCGGCCAGCAGCGGCGGGGCGGCCTTCGGGTCCATGGCCGTCCAGCCGGTGGCGCGGGCCTTGCGGCGGATCTCGAGGTGCGAGGCCGGCGCGATGCACACGTCGCGGAAGGCCGCCAGTTCGCTGCTCAGGTTCGGCGGGGCGACGGGCTTGGAGACGGCCGAGACGGCCAGGGCCCCGCCGCCCAGCAGGGCGGCGCCGGCGGCGGACAGGGCCAGGAGGGTACGCGCGTTCATCACTCAAGGTTGAGGCGCGCCGAGGGGCCTCGTCAAGCGCCGGGATCAGCGTCCCTGCCAGATCTCCGGCCGCTGATCGAGGAAGGCCGACAGGCGGGCGGAAATCCCCTGCTGGTCGCGGGCCGAGGGGTGCCAGTCGCAGCCGGTCAGCTCCATCTCGCCCACCGGAATGACGGCCAGGCGGGTCTCGCCATCGGCCTTCAGCGCCTCGGCGACGCGGTCGACCTGGGCGGCGATCTCGCCTTCGGCGCTGGGCGGGGCCAGCAGGATCACGAAGGCCTGGGGCTGGCGGGCGCGGATGTCGCGCACGAAGCGGGCGTAGGCGGCCACGTAGTCGTCGCGCAGGGCCTGGCGGTCCTTCCACCGCTCGCCGGCCTTCAGCGGCGTGGAGAAGTCGTTGGTGCCCAGGTTGATCACCACCACCTGCGGGCGCCAGTTGTCGTCGCGGTAGCCGGGGGCGTCGCCCAGCAGGGCCTTGGGCCAGGCGATCGGCAGGGTGTCGCCGCCCATGCCGTCGAAATTGCGCACGATTCCCCGGCCCGAGATGGCGTTGACCTGGCGGTCGGCGCCGAAGCGCTGGGCGGTCAGCGGTCCGAAGGCGATGGAGTTGTCGGTGGTCATCCACACGCCGTCACCCGGGCAGGCGCGGACGTCGGAGGCGTCGCCGTAGCCGACGCTGTGGGAGTCGCCGATGAACTCGATCTGGCGACGGGGCGCGGCCAGGGGCAAGGGGAGGGACTGCGCCTGGCCGCCGTCCAGGAAGAAGCCGCCGAAGCGGGCCGGGGCGGCCTGCATCTCGTTGACGACGCTGGCGCGCACCAGATGGCGGCCGTTGGCCAGGCCCTCGATGCGGTAGAGGCCGGGGGCGGGCTTGACCAGGCGGCCGACCGGCGCGCCGTCGATGGAAAGGTGCAGGATCTGGTCGCCGGCCCCGACCTTGAACAGCACAGCCTCGCCCGCGAAGGCGGCCTCGAAGCGGGCGCTGGGCCACTGGTAGGTCCAGCCTTCCGGCCCGGCGACGACGCGGCCGCCGGCCAGGGCGGGCAGGGGCGTCAGGGCGGGCGTTTCGGGAGCGGGGGCCAGGCGCGGCTGGGCCAGCGCGAGGACGGGAACCAGGGCGGCCAGAGCCGCGGCCGTCACAAGCCCTCGAAATCCCATCGCGCCCTCCGGTTCGTATGCGAGGGCCTTCGTGTAGCGGGTGGGCGCAATAAGGAAAGTCGGAAAAGGTATTGCTCAGCCCTTGGGCGGGACGAGGCCCTCGGGAAGCTCCGCGCCGCGCAGGTCGCAGCCGGAAAGGTTGGCGCGCGACAGGTCCGCGCCGATCAGGCGGGCGCGGGCGGCGCTGGCCCCAGACAGGTTGGCGCCGCGCAGCACCGCGCGGGTCAGGTCGGCGCGCAGGGCGCGGCCCTCGCCGATGACCAGCGGTCCCAGCTTGGCGCCCGTCAGGTCGGCCCGGGCCAGGTCGGCGTCGGCCAGGCGCGCGCCGCGCAGGTCGGCCTTGCGCAGGTTGGCCCCGCGCAGGTCGGCGCCGACGAGGTTGGCGCCCTGCAGTTCGACGCCCTCCAGGTCCATGCCGAAGAAGATCGCGCCGGGGGCGGAAAGGCCGCTCAGCTTGCGGCCCTTCAGGCGGCGCAGGGGGCGGAAGTCGACCTGCGGGATGCTGGCCGCCCGACCCTTGGCGCCGCTGCTGGCGCAGAACGCCTCGTGGGCTTCCAGAAGCTCGTGCAGAGGCTGGTCGTCGACATAGATCAGCGGCGGCGGGGCGCGCAGCACCTCGGCCAGGTCGGCGTCCTCGAGATTGGCGCCGGAAGTGTCGACGCCGGTCAGCACCGCGCGGCGCAGCAGGGCGCCCGACAGGTCGGCCCCGAAGATCTCGGCGTTGGTCAGGTCGACCCGGTTCATGGTGGCGTTGTTCAGCCGCGCGCCCGACAGCGTGGCGCCCGACAGGTCGGCGTCGGTCAGGTCGGCGGCGCGGGCGAAGGCGCCCGACATCTGGGCCCCGCTCATCTTGGCGCCCTTCAAGAGGGCGTAGTCGAGGCCGGCGCCGTCCTCGGCATGGCGCAGCAGGCGGAAGCCCTCGGCCCCGTCCTGCACGGCGGTCAGCCCCTCGCGCAGGTCGCAGCCGGAGAGGTCGGCGCCCGACAGGTTGGCCCCGCGCAGATAGGCCCCGCGCATGTCGACCCGGGTCAGGCGCGCGCCGCGCAGGTCGGCGTCGCGCAGGTCCGCGCCGTACAGAACCGCCCGATCCAGCACCGCCCCGCGCAGCGAGGCCCCGGCCAGCAGCGCGCCGGTCAGGTCGGCCTCGGACAGGTCGGCGCCGTCCAGCTCGAAGTGCGACAGGTCCAGATAGGCCAGGGTCGCGCGCCGCCCGGCCGGCAGGCCCTTGAGGTACCGCGCGTGCGCCTCCACCGCGGCCTTGACGGCGGCGGCGGGAGCCTTGCGGATCAGGCTCTGCGGCGAAGGGGCGGGAAGGGGCGACATCGGTGTTTTTATCAAGTGTTCCGGCCGTTTATGCCGAAGCTCCGCTTAAGGAACGGTTTGTTTTGCGGCTGTGAAACAAGTCACAGCCAGCCTTTTCGGCGGAACCAGATCAGCGGGAACAGGGCCGCGGCCAGCATCAGCCCCAGCGCCATCGGATAGCCCTCCATCCAGCGCAGTTCAGGCATGTGCTCGAAGTTCATCCCGTAGATCCCGGCGATCAGGGTCGGCGGCAGGAACACGGCCGAGAACACCGAGAAGATCTTGAAGATCTGGTTCTGCTCGATGTTGATGAAGCCCAGCGCCGCGTCGAGCAGGAAGGTGATGTTGCCCGACAGGTAGCTGGAGTGGTCGGTGATCGACTGCACGTCGCGCTGCAGCGATTTGAGGTGGTCGCGCAGGTCCTTGTCGCCCTCGAACTGCTCGGCGAGGCTGGCGAACGACAGCAGGCGCGCCAGGCTGACCAGGCTGTCGCGGGCCTTGGCGTTGACGTTCTGGGCCCGGCCCAGGCGGCTGAGGATTTTTTCGAAGGCCGCGCCGCGCGGGCGGCTGAAGATGGTGCGCGACTGGGCCTCGACCTCGCCGGCGGTGCGCTCGAGGATGTCGGCGGTGCGGTCGACGATGGCGTCCAGCAGGCCAAGGAAGGTCTGCGGGCCGTGCGGGCACAGGCTGGGCTGGCGCTCGGCCTGGGCGGCGAACACCGAGAAGGCGCGGGGCTCGACGTAGCGGATGGTCACCAGCTTGTCGCCTGCCAGCACGAAGGTCACCGGCGCGGCCGTGGGCAGCTCGCCCTCGGCGTTGACCAGGATCGTGGCGGTCATGAAGGTGCCGCCGTCCTCCTGGTAGAGGCGCGAGGAGGCCTCGATCTCGGCCATTTCCTCGCGGGTGGGCAGCAGCAGGCCGATCGACTGCTCGACGGCCACTTCCTCGGCGCGGGTGGGGTCGACGAGCTCGATCCAGACGGCGTCGGCCGGCAGCCGCCAGTCGGGCGTATGGCCGCCCGGCTCGAAGCCCGGGGCGCCTTGTCGGAGAACTCTCAGCATGGATCGACCCGGACCTTCACCTCACGGGTGTGGCAGGGGCTTTGGGTCGCGTCAACGCACCTGGGCGTCGATCGATGCGGAGATCAGCGCGGCTGCTGGGCCTGCTTGTCGTCGCCTTGGGCGGCGGCGATCAGGGCGGCGATGCGGTCGGTGGAGTCGGCGGCCTGGTTGATCATGTCCAGCGGGTTGGCGCGGACCGACGAGGCGACCTGGTTGGCGGCCTGCTTGGCCAGCGACACGGCGGCGTTCTGGGCGAGCGCCAGCTTGCTGGTGGCCGCGGCGATCGTGATCGCCTGCTGGTTCTGATAGATGAAGCCGTGGGTCGGATAGACCGTGGTGCCCAGATCGCGGATCGGGTCGTACCAGACCTTGACCTGGCTCCAGTCGCCGGCGGGCGAGACGTCGACGACGGTGACGTCCTTCTCGACCTGGCCGCGGGCGCCGTTCATGACGGACCAGTTGGCGTGGGTGACCTGGATCACCCGGTCGGTCAGCACCTGCGAAACGAAGGCGACGTGGCCGAGGTTCATGCGGCCGGTGGGCTTGAAGCAGAGGACGGCGCCGGCCTTGGGCGTGAAACCGGTCTCGTACTTGCCGGTGGCCTGGCCCCACCAGGTGCGGGCGTCGCCGAAGATCTGGATGCCCGACATCAGGCGGGCGAAGGGGACGCACTGCCAGTACCCGTCGGCCACGGCGCTCGAGATCGGCGCGAGGCTGATCATGGCCGCAGCGGCCAGGGAACCCCAAAGGGCTCTCTTCCGTTTCGTCATGCTTGGGTACTCCCCCGCGTCACTGGGTAGGGGGATAACCCTGACGGAAAAATATGAAAAGAGTGTTTATTAGGCCACAGTGGCGGTTGCGGCCGCGCTACGGCGTCGCTTGGCCACAGATTTCATGAAGTCTCGGGCCGGCTTTTCCACCAGGTGATACGACGCCGCCGACAGTGGAACCAAGGCTGCGACGATTAACGCCCAGACGGCCAGCGGCAGTTTGTCGCCCTCTATGTTCAAGAGCTTTGCCGCGCCGTTGATCGCCAGGATCTTCCACGGGATGCAGATCATGTAAGTCGAGTAGCTGATCTCGCCCAGATACACGAACATGCTTTGCGAAGCGAAGGTCGAACCGGCCTTGGCCAGGCGCGCCAGGGATAGAATAAATCCGCCCAAAATGGTCACGATCAACGCATCGGGCGCCTGGAGCTGCACTGTAGCGAGCAGCAGGAGGCCCGCGAAAGCGGCGCCGATTCCCGCGCCGCGAAGGCTCAGGTCCTGGCTCTTCCACAGGGTGTAGAGGGCGCAGCCGTAGAAGAAGCACGGCACGATGCGCAGGGCGCCCCAGCGGATCGTGGCCTCGGTCAGCGAGAATCCGGCCAGCTTTTCGAAGGCCGGATAGAGCCCGGCGATCACCAGCAGAGCCGCGCCCAGCAGCACCAGCGGCCGTTGCCGCAGCTTCCAGGCGACGAAGGCGAAGGCCGGGAAGCTGAGATAGGCGAACCACTCGGCCGAGATCGACCACGAGGGGTGGTTCCAGCCCGACACCGGCGCGAAGCCCCAGGCCTGGACCAGCAGCAGGTTGGCCGGCAGGGCGTCCCAGGCCAGCATGTTCTTGTCGACGGCGATGCCGGCGATCCCGGCGGCGACCGCCATCAGGCCCACGCCCGCCAGGGTGAAGAGGTGCAGCGGATAGACCCGCGCCAGCCGGTTCCACAGGAAGCCGCCATAGCCGAACCGGCCCTCGCCGAAAGCCGTCAGATAGACGTGGCAGAGGATGAAGCCCGAGAGGATGAAGAAGGCCTCGACGCCCAGGTAGCCCTTGGCCACGACGCCGGGAACCGTTCCGTCCACGGCGAGGTTTGGCCAGTAGTGGTACATCACCACCCAGAAGGCGGCGAAAAACCGCAAAGCGGTTAGGGGCTTGATATGGGCGGCGTCAGGCATATCTGCTTCTTCCGTGTCCGAGTTTCGCCGCAATTCGCCGACCGCCGTTTGGCGGCCGCGGCGGGCTCTGCGGCGGGCTGGGACCTGCTCAATTCTCACTCAGCCTAACCGGGACCCATGAACGAACTCCTTCAACTCGCCACCGACCCGGGCGCCTGGGCCGCCCTCGTCACCCTGGTGACCATGGAAATCGTCCTCGGGATCGACAACCTGGTCTTCATCTCGATCCTGTCGAACCGGCTGCCGCCCGAGCATCGCCAGCGCGTGCGCCGCATCGGCATCTCGCTGGCGCTGATCATGCGCCTGGCGCTGCTGTCGACCATCGCCTTCATCGTCGGCCTGACCGCCCCGGTCTTCAATCTGGGCATCGTCGGCCCGCTGGGCAGCCACGGCGAGCCGGCCTTCGAGACGGCCTTCTCCTGGCGCGACCTGATCCTGATCGCCGGCGGCCTGTTCCTGATCTGGAAGGCCACCAAGGAGATCCACCACACGGTCGACCCCAAGCACGAGAGCGGCGACGTGCTCGACAAGACGGGCGTCGTGATCTCGAACGTCGGCGCGGCGATCTTCCAGATCATCCTCTTGGACCTGGTGTTCTCGATCGACTCGATCCTGACCGCCGTGGGCATGACCGATCACCTGCCGATCATGGTCATCGCCGTGATCGCCGCCGTGACCGTGATGCTGCTGGCCGCCGACCCGCTGGGCAACTTCATCAACGCCAACCCGACCGTGGTCATGCTGGCCCTGGGCTTCCTCTTGATGATCGGCACGGTGCTGATCGCCGAGGGCTTCGGGGTGCACGTGCCCAAGGGCTACATCTACACCGCCATGGCCTTCTCGGCCGGCGTCGAGGGCCTGAACATGCTCTCGCGCCGCGCGGCGGAGCGGAAGCACAAGAAGGAGTAGCCGCCCCTGGCGGGGCGGCCCCCTCCGGCCCTCCGGGCCACCTCCCCCAGAAGGGGAGGATCTTGAGCGCCAGAATGCTCCCCCGTTGGGGGAGCTGTCGCGAAGCGACTGAGGGGGTCTTCGCCCCGAATGAAAACGCCGCGACGGCTTGGGCTGTCGCGGCGTTTCTTTTGATCTCAATGCGCCGGAGCCGGCGGCGGCTGCCGCCTTGGGGCGCGCTGGAGCATCCCGCGGGCGATCTCCTGCTCGCCGATCAGGGCCTCGGTGGCGCCCATCTGGCCCAGCAGTTCGACGTCGGCGTCGGTGTAGGCGCGGGCGATGATGCGGGCGTCGGGATTGGCCGCGCGGGCCTGCTCGATGATCCGCGCCGCCTCGAAGGGGCTGGGCACCGCCACGAAGACGTGGGTGGCCTTGTCCAGGCCCGCCTTCATCAGCACCTCGGGGCGCACGGCGTTGCCCTGCACCACCTCGTAGCCGGCCTCGCGCAGCTCGGCGGCGCGCTCGACCTCGTCCTCGATGACCACCAGCGGCGTGCGGTTCTTCAGGCCCTCGGCCACGGCCTTGCCCACCCGGCCGTAGCCGACCAGCACCGCGTGCGGCTGGGCGGCGGCGGCCACCGGCTCGCTGGCGCCCTCCTTGGCCGAGACCTTGACCAGCGCCTTGTCCAGCCAGGCGAACAGCAGCGGGTTGATCAGGATCGACAGGATCGCGCCGGCCAGGATCAGGTCGCGACCCTCCGGCGGCAGCAGCTTCAGCGACACGCCAAGGCCCGCCAGGATGAACGAGAACTCGCCGATCTGGGCCAGGCTGACCGAGATGGTCAGGGCCACGCTCTTGGGGCGCTTGAAGGCCACGACGATGAAATAGGCGGCGACCGACTTGCCCAGCACGATGATCGCCACGGTGGCCAGCACCGCCAGCGGCTCGCGCAGCAGCACCATCGGGTCGAACAGCATGCCGATCGAGACGAAGAACAGCACCGCGAAGGCGTCGCGCAGGGGCAGGGTCTCGTTGGCGGCCTGATGCGACAGCTCGCTCTCGGCCATGATCATGCCGGCGAAGAAGGCGCCCAGCGCGAACGAGACGCCGAACAGCGCGGCCGAGCCGAACGCCACCCCAAGGGCGATGGCCAGCACCGCCAGGCGGAACAGCTCGCGCGAGCCGGTGTGGGCGATGCGATGCAGGATCCACGGGATGACCCTGCGGCCGACGATCAGCATGAAGGCGACGAAGGCGGCGACCTTGCCGATGGTCAGGGCGAAGGCGCCCAGGATGCCGCCCGAGGCGTGGGCCGGGGCGGTTCCGCCCAGCACGCCCGACAGCGCCGGCAGCAGCACCAGGGCCAGCACCATGGCCAGGTCCTCGACGATCAGCCAGCCGACAGCGATGCGGCCGCGGTCGGTCTCGATCAGCCGGCGCTCCTGCAGGGCGCGCAGCAGCACCACGGTCGAGGCCACCGACAAGGCCAGGCCGAACACCACGCCCGGCCCCCATCCCCAGCCCAGCGCCACGGCCAGGCCCACGCCCATCAGGGTGGCGGCGGTGATCTGGGCCACCGCGCCGGGGATGGCGATCTTGCGCACCGCCATCAGGTCCTTGACCGAGAAGTGCAGGCCCACCCCGAACATCAGCAGGATGACGCCGATCTCCGCCAGCTGCGGGGCCAGTTCCTGGTCGGCGACATAGCCCGGCGTGAACGGCCCGACGATGACCCCGGCCAGCAGGTAGCCGACCAGCACCGGCAGCTTCAACCGATTGGCGAGCGCGCCGAAGACGAAAGCCAGGCCCAGGCCCGCGACGATGGTGGCGATCAGCGAGGTGTGGTGCAAAGGGCCTCCTTGACGGTCATCTTTTTCGGGCGTACTCACCCATTATGGGTGACGAGCCCGTGGGATTCCAGATGCCACACGCAAAAATTCTCCTTCCTGCCCAGTGTCGGGGCGCCCGCGGGCTGCTCAACTGGTCGCAAGGCGAGCTCGCGGACAAGGCGGGGGTGTCGCGCAGCACGGTCAAGGACTTCGAGACCGAGCGCCACGCCTTGCACCATAGCACCGAAAGGCTCCTCATCGAGGCGCTGGAAGCGGGCGGCGCGGTGCTGATCCCGGGCGCGGAGACCGGCGAGCCGGGACCGGGCGTGCGGCTTAAGATGGTCGTGGACTAGGACAGAAACCTGATCGAGGAGGGGCGGGGGCGTTGAACCACGAGGTTTCACCGGCGGACTACAAGGATCTGGTCCTGTTCCTGGCCACGGCCGGGATCGTCGCGCCGCTGTTCAAGCGCCTTCGCATCAATCCCATCCTCGGCTTCCTGCTGGCCGGCGTGATCCTGGGGCCGTTCGGCCTGGGCCGCCTGATCGGCGTCGCCCCGTGGCTCGACTACGTCACCGTCGACAATCCCGACGAGATCGGCCAGCTGGCCGAGTTCGGCGTCGTCTTCCTGCTGTTCATGATCGGGCTGGAGCTGTCGTGGGAGCGGCTGCGCCTGCTGCGCAAGTACGTGTTCGGCCTGGGCGCGGCCCAGGTGATCGGCTGCTCGCTGGCGCTGGGCGCGGTGGCGATGATGCTGGGCCAGACGCCGGTGGCGGCCCTGGCCATCGGCTCGGCCCTGACCCTGTCGTCGACCGCCATCGCCGTGCCGGTGCTGGCCGAGCGCAAGCGGCTGCACGCCGAAGGCGGGCGGGCGACCTTCTCGGTGCTGCTGTTCCAGGACCTGGCGGTGGCGCCGATCCTGATCACCTTGGCGATCCTGGGGCGCGGTCACGGCGAGTTCGACGCCCGCGGCCTGCTGGCGCTGCTGCCCGCGGCCCTGGGCCTGGGCGTCATCGTGCTGGTCGGGCGCCTGGCCCTGCGTCCGATGATGCGCTCGGTCGCCAAGGCCAAGAGCGAAGAGATGTTCATGGCCGCCTGCCTGCTGGTGATCATCAGCGCGGGCCTGGTCAGTTCGCTGTCGGGCCTGTCGATGGCGCTGGGCGCGTTCGTCGCCGGCGTGCTGCTGGCCGAGACCGAGTATCGCCACGAGGTCGAGGTCAAGATCGAGCCGTTCAAGGGCCTTCTGCTGTCGCTGTTCTTCGTGTCGCTGGGCATTCGCCTGGACCTGTCGCTGCTGGTCGCCTCGCCGGTTCTGGTGCTGGGCACGGCGGTGGGCCTGGTGGTGATCAAGGCCGCCATGGTGTTCGGCCTGGGCAAGCTGTTCGGCCTCTCCAACCGGGCCTCGGGCGAGGCGGCCCTGGCCCTGGCGGCCGGCGGCGAGTTCGCCTTCGTGCTGCTGGCCAACGCCATGGACGCCGAGGTGGTCGAGCCGGCCATCGGCCAGGCGGTGCTGGTCGCGGCCACCCTGACCATGTTCCTGATCCCGGTCCTGACCGGGATCGGCGCGCGGCTCGGCCGCAAGGCGCCGGCCGAGACCACCGAGGCGCCGGACGGCGTCGACCTGTCGGTGGAAGAGCCCAAGGGCCGGGTGCTGGTCGTCGGTTTCGGCCGCGTCGGCCGGCTGGTCGGCGAGATGCTCGACCGCCACGACCTGCCGTGGATCGCCATCGACCGCGACCCGCGCCTGGTCGAGCAGGGCCGCCGCGCCGGCCACCGGGTCTATTTCGGCGACGCCGCACGCGTGGAGCTGCTCGAGCGCTGCGGCCTCGACCACGCCCGGGCGGTGGTGGTCACCATGGACGGTCCGGAAGCCGCCGAGGCGGTGGTCGAGGCCGCGCGGGGCCATCGTCCCGACCTGACCATCGTCGCCCGGGCCCGCGACGCCCGCCACGCCGCGCGCCTGTACGAGCTGGGCGCCACCGACGCCGTGCCCGAGACCATCGAGGCCTCGCTGCAGCTGTCGGAGGCGGTTCTGGTCGACGTCGGCGTGCCGATGGGGCTGGTGATCGCCTCGATCCACGAGCGTCGCGACGAGTATCGCAAGGTGCTCAACCGTCCGGACGCCCTGGGCGGACGCCGCCGCCGTCTTCGCGACGCGGGGTGAGGGGAAGGGGGCGAGATCGCCGGCTCGCCCGGTTGGTATCCCGACACCGCGATCAAAACTTGACTATTTGCGTCGCTTTTCAGCCCTCAAGACCGGCCGGACGCTACGGAAGGCCTTGCGCGGAAACGCTTTGCGTGCGAACCGAGAGGCGCGGGCGCCTTTCGAGGAGACCACGCCGTCGGATTCGGCGGGGGGGAATTCGCAAGGCGTGACCGCGAGGTGTCGCGGGGGACTCCGCCGCTGTGAAACTTTGGACGGTGTTGCCGAGCCGACACTTTCGCGGGACGTGCGCCTTGGTATAACGATGCTCGGCCGTTGGGCCGTGCAGGGCAATAGAGGGCTCTTGATATGAAACTCAAACTCCTGGCGGGAGCCGCCCTGGCCGCGGTGTTCGCCGCGTCGGGCGCTTCGGCCCAAGAGACCGGCTGGTATGGCGCGGTCGACCTCGGCTACCACTGGCCGACGGCTGTCAACAGCGAGTCGGACGCCAACGCTCCGGACGGTCAGCACTATCACTGGACCTGGAAGTCGGAGTCCGATTGGGCCGGCTTCGTGCGTCTGGGCTACCAGTTCACCCCGAACTGGCGCGCTGAACTCGAAGGCGGCTACCGTCCGGGCGACCTGGAAGGCGTCCGCGGCAACCCCGTCCGTCAGCAGCCGATCGGCCTCTGCACCCCGGGCGTGACGCGCACCGCCGCGAACCCGAAGTGCGGTTCGCCGTCGGGCTCGATCGAGTCGTGGTCGCTGATGTTCAACGTCCTGTACGACTTCGCTCCGGACGCCAAGCTGAACCCGTTCGTCGGCGCCGGCCTCGGCGTCAACCGTCTCGACGTCACCACCCTGGGCCAGTTCTCGGGCGTTCCGGCCGGCCAAGCCGCCATCCAGAACCTGACCGTCGACGACGACGACATCGCGATCGCCTGGCAGGGCATCGCCGGTCTGGCCTGGAAGGCGACCGACAAGCTGAAGCTCGACGTCACCTACCGTTACTTCTCGACCGACGACCACAGCTGGAAGTCGACGGGTTCGGGCGCTCTGCAGCCCGGCACCTTCGAAGGCCAGTACAAGGACCAGTCGCTGACGGTCGGCCTGCGGTACTCGTTCGCGGCTCCGCCGCCCCCGCCGCCGCCCCCGCCGCCGCCGCCGCCTCCTCCGCCCCCGCCGCCTCCGCCGCCTCCGCCCCCGCCGCCGCCTCCGCCGGCCCCGGTGTACGAAGCGCGTGAATTCATCGTCTACTTCCCGTTCGATCAGTACGTGCTGACGCCGGAAGCCCAGTCGGTGGTTTCGGAAGCCGCCAAGTACGCCAACGACGGCAAGGCCACCCGCCTGGTGGTCGTCGGTCACACCGACACCTCGGGCTCGCCGAAGTACAACGTCCGCCTGTCGGAACGTCGTGCGAAGGCCGTGGCCGACGCTCTGGTCGGTCTGGGCGTCGCCCAATCGACCCTGGCGGTCGACTGGAAGGGTGAAACCGCTCCGGCCGTCGCCACCGGCGACGGCGTGAAGGAACCGCTGAACCGCCGTTCGACCATCTCGATCAACTTCTAAGATCGAGACCGAACGGAAGCTCAGGCTTCCCGACGAATGCGAAGGCCCCGGAGGAAACTCCGGGGCCTTTTGCTGTTTGGTCAAGTCTGGCTCCCCTTCTCCCCTTGCGGGAGAAGGTGGCGGCGCAGCCGTCGGATGAGGGGTTTCTCAGAATTCTGACGTCGCGCCCGGTCGATCGGTTTTCGCGGCTCAGAGGGCCTTCGACCCCTCACCCGACCCCGCGTTGCGGGGCCACCCTCTCCCGCAGGGGGAGAGGGATCTCTGTTGGAATATCCCCGCTCTTTTTTGCTCCGAACCCTTCCGAAGAATCCGGAATCGACGGGTGGGCAGGCGCTCCGGTCGCGGAGCTTCGTTAACGCCGGTGCGGCGCGATGACGCGGCGAAAAATTATCGTGTGGGCAAACCCTTGATCCACACCGAGAACCTCAACGCGTTCACAGGTTGTTAACGAAAAACTCGCCTCGGAGGCGTTACAAGCCGTTGACGAAACGGCGGCGCCTGTGGCCCCATATATGGGCTCTGGGGGCGCAACGCCCTACTATATCTAGCGGCTTCGCTGGAAGCGGACGGCTTCTCGCAAGCGCATGGTAAATGGACGGGTTCTGCTCATGACCGCTGGTGAAGCGACCAAGATTCAACCTGCCGCGCGCCCTGCGTCGGCCTTCAAGGAGCGTCCGGCCCTGGCGCTGGTGCGCAAGGTCCAGGTGGACCGCTCGCGCGACGCGCTCCTGACCGATTTCGGCAAGACCACGCTGGAAGACCGCTATCTGCTGCCGGGCGAGTCCTACCAGGACATGTTCGCGCGCGTCTCGACGGCCTTCGCCGACGACGCCGACCACGCCCAGCGCGTCTACGACTACATGAGCCGCCTGTGGTTCATGCCGGCCACCCCGGTGCTCAGCAACGGCGGCGCCGATCGCGGCCTGCCGATCAGCTGCTTCCTCAACGCCGTCAACGACAGCCTCGACGGCATCCTGGGCGTCTGGAACGAGAACGTCTGGCTGGCGGCCAACGGCGGCGGCATCGGCACCTACTGGGGCGGCGTCCGTTCGATCGGCGAGAAGGTCAAGGGCCAGGGCCAGACCTCGGGCATCATCCCCTTCATCCGCGTGATGGACAGCCTGACGCTGGCGATCTCGCAAGGGTCCCTGCGCCGCGGCTCGGCCGCCGTCTATCTCGACATCCACCACCCGGAAATCGAAGAGTTCCTCGAGATCCGCAAGGCGTCGGGCGACTTCAACCGCAAGTCCCTGAACCTGCACCACGGCATCTCGATCTCCGACGAGTTCATGCACGCCGTGCGCGACGGCCAGAAGTTCGGCCTGCGCTCGCCCAAGACCAACGAGGTCCTGCGCGAAGTCGACGCCCGCGGCCTGTGGCAGAAGATCCTCGAGCTGCGCCTGCAGACCGGCGAGCCCTACCTGATCTTCTCCGACAGCGTGAACCGCGCCATGCCCTCGTTCCAGCGCGAACTGGGCCTGAAGGTGCGCCAGTCGAACCTGTGCAGCGAGATCATGCTGCACACCGGCACCGACCACCTGGGCCAGGAGCGCACCGCGGTGTGCTGCCTCTCCAGCGTCAACGCCGAGACCTATCTGGAGTGGCGCGACCACCCGACCTTCATCGAGGACGTCATGCGCTTCCTCGACAACGTCCTGCAGGACTTCATCGATCGCGCCCCGGACGCGGCCTCGACCGCCGCCTACGCCGCCATGCGCGAGCGTTCGGTGGGCCTCGGTTTGATGGGCTTCCACTCGTTCCTGCAAAGCCAGAACGTGCCGTTCGAAAGCGCCCTGGCCAAGAGCTGGAACATGCGGATGTTCAAGCACCTGCGCCGCGAGGCCGACAAGGCCAGCATCAAGATCGGTGAAGAGAAGGGCCCGTGCCCGGACGCCGCCGACCGCGGCTCGATGGAGCGCTTCTCGCACAAGCTGGCCATCGCCCCGACGGCCTCGATCTCGATCATCTGCGGCGGCACCAGCGCCGGCATCGAGCCGATCCCGGCCAACATCTACACCCACAAGACCCTGTCGGGCTCGTTCGCGGTGAAGAACCCCTACCTGGAGAAGCTGCTCGAGGAGAAGGGCCAGAACACCGACGTGGTCTGGGGCTCGATCCTG
This sequence comes from Caulobacter sp. 602-2, assembly GCF_011043625.1. Lineage (GTDB taxonomy): Bacteria > Pseudomonadota > Alphaproteobacteria > Caulobacterales > Caulobacteraceae > Caulobacter. The sequence continues at coordinate 17,891 of NZ_JAAKGT010000010.1, read as the reverse complement.
GAGAACGAAGGCTCGGTCCAGCACCTGGAGTTCCTGAGCCAGGACGAGAAGGACGTCTACAAGACCGCCTTCGAACTGGATCAGCGCTGGGTGGTCGAACTGGCCGCCGACCGCACGCCGGAAATCTGCCAGAGCCAGTCGGTCAACGTCTTCCTGCCGGGCGACGTCGACAAGTGGGACCTGCACATGCTGCACTGGATGGCCTGGGAACGCGGCGTCAAAAGCCTATACTACCTGCGCTCCAAGTCGGTTCAGCGCGCGGCCTACGCCGGCGCCGACGGCAAGGGCGAGGAGGCCGCCGGCGGCTTCGACGCCCCGGCCAAGACCGACTACGAAGAGTGCCTCGCCTGCCAGTGATGCGGGCGCGCTAGGGCGCGGCAGCGACGATTAACCACAGCGGCGCGACACATCGCGCCGCTGTTTCTTTGCGCGGAACCAATACAGTCACTGACTGTTCACCGAACGCCGGCGTTTTCCCGGTGGACGTATCCGATCAGGCGGATACGGTGGGCAGGATTGGGATTGGGGAATCCGCAATGCGTATCGTTTGCGTGACGATCGCGACGTGCTGCGGCGCCGCTCTGGCGCTTTCCGCGGCATCGTCGGAAGCTGCTGTCCGGAAGGGCAAGCGCAAGGCGTCGGCCAAGCCGGCGGCCGCCGCGCCGCCTCTTACACCCACCTTGCAGAAACTGGATCTGACCCGCCGCGAGCCGTCGCAGGCCGCGCCGGCGTCGGCCGCCGCCTTCACCGCCCGTCCGGCCGACTCCCGGGCCGTCGAGGCCGAGGGCGAGCTGTTCTCGGTGTCGCCGGCGGGCCTCTATGGCGACGCCAACCTGCTGGACGCCGACCGCTACTACAACGAGCGCGGGCCGGTCAGCTGGCGCTCGGGCAGCTATGTGGTCGGCGACAACGGCCACAGCGTCGATTCCGTGCGCGTGTCGGTCGCCAGCTCCTCGCGTCTGGCCCAGAGCGCCCCGCTCAGCCTGGTGCGCCCCGGCGCGGCCAATTTCGACGCCGACAGCGTCGATGTCAGCGTCTCGCGCGGCTGGCCGGCGGCGGTCAAGTTCGGCGCCGGCAAGCTGGCCGTCGACTTCACGCCCCATGCGGGCCTGGGCTTCGGCGGGGCCGGCGGTTCGGCCGAGGCCGGCGGCATGGTTCGCATCGGCAAGAGCGTCGAGGACCGGGTGATCAGCGGCCTGGGCGTGCGTGACGGCAGCGAAACCTTCGGCGACCGCGGGCGCTGGTACCTGTTCGCCGGCGCCAGCGGTCAGCTGGTCGGCATGAATCTTCTGCGCGGCCAGGACGGCGACTGGACCCGGGCCGGCGTCACCTCCGACACCGGCAGCCGCCTGGTCGGCGACGCCCAGGCGGGCGTGGGCTGGCGGCGCGGGCCGATGCAGGCCTCGGTCGGCTACATCCGCCGCGAGATCAAGTCCAAGGACCAGATCATGGGCATGGCGACCCAGGAAGACTCGGTCGTGGCCCTGTCGTTCAGCCTCAAACCGCATTGGTGACCGGCGTTTGATTTGCGCCGCGACCTCGCGGCGCTTGAGTTTCCGGCCGCGATCATGCAGCTAGCGTCGATCCGTCCGCAAAATCGTCGAGCGTCATGAGCGAGAGCGAGCCCCCGCGCCGCAAGATCCTGAGCCTGAAGAGCGGCGTCGCCGCGCCCGGCGGCCCGCCGCCGCTGGAGCGGCTGCAGAAGGCCGCCAAGGTCGTCACCCCCGAGCCGGCCCCGCCGCCGCCGCCGGCCGTCGGCGACTGGAAGTGCAAGCCCTGCGGCACCCGCTTTGATCCGCCGGTCGAACTGGCCGACAGCGACCACGTGCGCTGCCCCTCGTGCAACGCGCGCCTGGGCCTGGCGTCCGACTTCCGCGCCGACCCGCCGAACGTCGCCAAGCTGCGCGCCCGCCACCTGAAGAAGGCCGGCTGAGCCGCAGGCCTGCGTCCGTATCCGATGGGGCGGACGCGAAAGATCGAAGCGCCTACACCCGTCATCCCGGAAAGCGCGTAGCGCTTATCCGGGACCCAGGTGACCGGGCGCCGAGTCTGGGCTCATCCGTCCGGCGGTCGATGCCCTGCCCATCACGCCCGGGCCCCGGTTCTCAAGAAGCTGAAGGCGAGCCGACCGGCTCCGATCGTCCCGGCCAACTCTGGCGCTGGGCGAGCACCCGGGCCACTTCGGCCATGTTCTCGGTTCCCCACAGGCACAACGGCTCCAGCGCCTTGGTCAGGCTCAGCCCTAGCGGGGTGAGGCTGTAATCGACCCTGGGCGGCACCTCCTTGTAGTCGGTGCGCACGACCAGGTCGTCGCCCTCCAGCTCCTTGAGCTGCTGGATCAGCACCTTGTCGCTGACGCCGCGCACGGCCCGGCGCAACTCGCCGTAGCGGGTGGGGCCCTGCAGCAGGAAATAGAGGATCAGCGGCTTCCACTTGCCGGAGATCACGCGAAGCGTGGCGTCCAGCCCGCAGCTGAAGCCGGTCGCGCAGAGGGGAGCGTCGCTCATGTTTCCGGGATCCGAACTTTCTGGGCACTTACCAAAAGGTGCATACTTGTCGATAGGTATGTAGGTCGCCAACTCCCTTGCCGCCACACTGAAGGAGGCAAGACATGAGCAGACTTGAAGGCAAGACCGCCGTGATCACCGGCGGCGCAAGCGGCATCGGCCTGGGCGCGGCCAAGCGCTTCGTCGAGGAAGGCGCGTTCGTCTACATCTTCGGACGCCGGCAGGAGGCGCTGGACGCGGCCCTGCGCGAGCTGGGCCCCAACGCCCGGGCGGTGCGCGGGTCGGTGACCGAGGCGGCCGATCTTGATCGGCTGTACGAGACGGTGAAGGCCGAGCGCGGCGGGCTCGACATCCTGCTGGCCAACGCCGGCACTGGATCGTTCGCGCCGCTGGGCGAGATCACGGTTGAGCACTACGACCAGATCTTCGATCTCAACGTGAAGGGCCTGGTGTTCACCGTGCAGAAGGCGCTGCCGCTGATGGGGCAGGGCGGCTCGATCATCCTGACCGGCTCCAGCACCGGCGTGATGGGCACCCCGGCCTTCAGCATCTACAGCGCCACCAAGGCCGCCGTGCGCAACCTGGCGCGCAGCTGGGCGCTGGACCTGCGCGGCACGGGCGTTCGGGTCAACGTGATGTCGCCCGGCCCGATCACCACCGAACTGGCGCAGGAGGTGCTGGGGGAGGACGGCGTGGCCGCCATGGGCGCCTCGACGGTGCTGGGGCGCATGGGCGATCCGGCCGAGACCGGCGCGGTGGCCGCGTTCCTGGCCTCGTCGGACTCCAGCTTCATGACCGGCGGCGAGGTGTTCGTCGACGGCGGCCTGGCCCAGGTCTGAGCCAGGTCAGCGCGGCGGCGGCGGCGGACGGTCGCCGCCGCCATCGGGGCCCGGCCCGCCGCCGGGCGGCGGAGGCGCGCCAGGGCCTTCCCGACCTGCCGGGGCGCCGGGGCCGCCCTCCGGCAGGAAGGCGGCGATGCGATGGTTCGACAGGGTGAAGCGCACCGTCTGGCCGACCGCGACGCCGCCCAGCATGCCGGGCTTGGCCATGGCGAAGGGCATGGCCCCCGCCGGCCAGTTCAGCGCCTCGTTGGCCTGGTAGGCGATGGTCACCCGTTCGGTCGCGGGATCGATCGCCCGCACGACGCCGACGACCACCACCTTGCCGAGATCGGCCTGCTTGCCGCCCCCGGGGCCTCCGCCCGGACCGCCCGCGCCGCCGGGAGGCGGGCCGCCGCCGCCAGGGCCCCGACCGCCGCCGGGCGGCTGGGCGTGGGCGGTCGTGGCGATAAGGGCGACGGCGAGGGCGGGAAGGATGAACTTGCGCATGACCGGATCGAGCGTGGCTGAGACCCGCCCTGCCTAGCGGCGCAGTGCTGCGCGATGACTGCGCTCGATTTCGGTCCTGAAACGACGGGCGGTGTTCAAGCGTCGGCGGCCGGATCCAGGCTGCTCGCGCCCGGCTCGGCCTTGGGCCGGCCTCCCGCCCGCTTGAACAGGCCCCGCCAGCCGGTCGGCTCCAGCGCGGGACTGGCCCAGATCTTGTCTTCCATCGCCAGACGTTCGGCCGCGTCGTAGATCTTGCGCATGGTCGGCGTCTCGAACCGCAGCATGTTGATGCCGTCGAAGTCGCCAGGGATAGAGGCCACGCTGAGCGGCAGGTTGTGGCGCGTGCAGAAGCCCTCGGCCAGGCTCAGGGCCTGGCGATAGGAAAAGCGCAGCATGGTCTCGAAGCTGCGGCCCATGATCGAGGCCACGCCCGGCGGGGTCGAGCGCGGCGAGGGATCCAGCACCGTGTTGACGATGACGTAGACCCGTCCCCGGCGCAGGCGCTGGCCGAGATTGCGCCAGTGCAGCAGGGCGTCGGGCATCAGGAACAGCGGCGCGGCCACGCCGCCGTCGACGTGCATCTCCTGGTGCCGCCGGCCGTCGGCCTCGACCTCGATCATCTTGGGCGGGAACAGGCCGGGCACGGTGGCCGAGGCCACCAGCACCTCGCGGAACAGCTTCACCGCCTGGGGGCCGCCCCGGCTGGCGATCGCGCCCATGTCCCAGATCGAGGCCCGCTGGTTGTCGAGATTGGTGGTGGCGATCAGCAGGCGCCGGCCCTTGGCGTGCTCGGCCGCCACGGCGTCGATCATCGTCTCGTCGACGAACGGCTCGACCAGGGCGTCCAGGCTTTCGCCCTTGAAGATGCTGGGGCCCAGCGCGGGCGCCAGGCGGCGCAGGCTGAGCAGTTCGGCGGCGTGACCGCCCAGATAGGCCTCGGTCAGGCGGTCGTCCCAGGCCGGGCCGAGGAAGGCCAGGGGGGCGATCAGCGCGCCGGTCGAGACGCCGGTGACGATGGCGAAGTCGGGCCGCCGGCCGGCCTTGGTCAGGCCCGTCAGCACGCCGGCGCCATAGGCTCCGCCCGCTGCGCCGCCCGACAGGGCCAGGATGTTGAATTCGTCCAGGCCGATCAGCGAGCGCACCGGCGCCAGCCGGTCGGCCGCGGCCTTCAGCGCGTCCTCGGCCTGCTCGATCGACAGGCGCACGCCGGGGAAATCGACCGCCTCGACGTGGTGGGCGTCGGCCGGCGGGGCGGGCAGGCGCTTGCCGCGCAGGGGATCAGGGCCCTTCCAGTCGCGGAAGAAGCCCTGGATCGTGATCTTGTTGTCGCCCCCGCGGTCCCCTCCGCGCTCCATGGCCTAGGCCCGGGCGCCGGCCAGGACGACCCCGACCAGCACGGCCGCATAGTGCAGGCCGGCCCCGCCGATCACGTGGCCGTGCCAGATGGCGCGGCGGAACTTCAGCCGGCGCATCAGGTAGAAGACGGTGCCGGTGGAATAGACGAGGCCCCCGATGGCCAGCAGCAGCAGCGCCACCCACGACAGGCCCTCGATCATCGGCTTGATGGCGACCAGCACCAGCCAGCCCATGGCCATGTAGAGGCCGACCCAGAAACGCTTGTCCAGGCCCGGCAGGAACAGCTTGGCCGCCACGCCCAGGGCCGCGACGCTCCACACCGCCGTGGTCATGCCGATCGCCCACCAGCCCTCGAGGTTCTGGGTGGTGAAGGGGGTGTAGGAGGCGGCGATCATGATGAAGATGCCGGCGTGGTCGAAGCGGCGCAGCAGCGGCTGCCAGCGGGCCTTGGAGAAGTTGTAGGCGGTCGACAGCGACAGCATGGTCACCAGGCCGATGGTGTAGACCCCGATCGCGGCCATCTGGCCCAGCGAACCCAGGCCGAAGGCCAGGCCCAGCAGGATGCCGCCGCCCAGCAGGGCGCAGGCCAGTCCGGCCAGGTGCACGATCAGGTCGGCCAGCTTGGCGCCCGTCGTCGGGTAGTGCTTGGTGAAGTCTGAGATCGTCATGGCCCGCCCAGCCTACTCAAAATCGGTGACGTATAAACGTCGATCATCATGGCGCCGAAAGGGCGGCGCGCAAGCGTGACCAATCGTCATGCCAATCCGAAGAAGCCGTCCCAGGCCAGCTTGGTTCCGACCAGGATCAGAAGCACGTAGATCACCTTGTAGAAGCCCTCGGCCGGCACCTTGCGCACCAGGAGGACGCCGGCCCAGGTCGAGGCGATCGCCACCGGCAGAAGCACGGCCACCGTGGCCAGCACCTGAGGCGTGAACTGGCCCAGGGCGATATAGGCCGGCAGCTTCATCCAGTTGACCACGGCGAAGAAGATGGCGCTGGTGCCGACGAAGACGTCGCGCGGCAGGCGGCGGGGCAGCACGTAGATCTGGAAGGGCGGGCCGCCGGCGTGAGCGATCTGGCTGGTGAAGCCCGAGGCCATGCCGCACAGCACGCCCAGCCACGGGCGGGCCGGGCCGGTCTCGATGGCGGCGGCGGCCTTGACCGCCCGCTCGGCCCACAGCCGCTGGGCGGCGAACAGGATGGAGACCAGGCCCACCGCCAGCTCCACCGCCGCCGACGAGACCAGCGCCGCCAGCGCCCAGCCCAGGAAGATGCCGAAGGCCGCCGGCGGGGTCATCAGGATCAGCAGGCCCTTGTCCCAGGTCTTGCGATAGGCCCAGACGCCGACGACGTCCTGCACGATCAAGAGCGGCAGCAGGATCGCCGCGGCCTTCACCGGCCCGACCGCCAGGGCCATCAAGGGCGTGGCCACCACCCCGATCCCCGCGAACCCGCCCTTGGCCAGGCCCACCAGGATCACGGCGGGAATGGCGACGGCGTAGAAGAAGGGGTCGGTGAGCATGGCGGGGCTTTAGCAGGGGAGGGGCGGGCGGACCATGGGGCGCCGCCCGACCATGCTCCGGGCGCCTTCTTGAACACGCGAGAAGCGTGTCATCCCGGTCGAAGGACCGCGTCAGCGGTCCGTAGAGCCGGGATCTCCCACGTTTCAGATGTGGCCAGCGTGGGAGGTCCCGGCGCTCCGCTTCGCTACGGCCGGGATGACAACGGAAGTTGATGGGGGAAGCGCTCACACCCGCGGCGGGTTCACCTGCCTGAAGCCGCCTTCGCGCCAGTAGGGGTAGTAGGGATAGGCCGGGGTGACCGCGCTGGCGGCGTCCAGGGCCGCCACCTGCTCGGGCGAAAGGCTCCAGCCGACGGCGCCCAGGTTCTGGCGCAACTGCTCCTCGGTGCGGGCGCCGATGATCACGCTGGAGACCGTGGGGCGGGCCAGCAGCCAGTTGATGGCGATCTGCGGCACGGTCTTGCCGGTCTCGGCGGCGATCGCGTCCAGCGCGTCGACGATGCGGTAGAGGCGCTCGTCGTCGACCGGCGGGCCGGCGTCGGCGGTCTGGTGCAGGCGGCTGGTTTCCGGCAGCGGCTGGCCGCGGCGGATCTTGCCTGTCAGGCGGCCCCAGCCCAGCGGGCTCCAGACCATGGCCCCGACGCCCTGGTCGGCGGCCAGCGGCATCAGCTCCCACTCGTAGTCGCGCCCGGCCAGCGAGTAGTAGGCCTGGTGAGCGACGTAGCGCGGCCAGCCGTGGCGGTCGGCGACGGCCAGCGACTTCATCAGCTCCCAGCCGGCGAAGTTGGAGGCACCGACATAGAGCACCTTGCCGGCGCGCACGAGGTCGTCGAGGGCGGCCAGGGTCTCCTCGACCGGCGTGGTCCCGTCGAAGGCGTGCAACTGCAGCAGGTCGATGCGGTCGGTCTTCAGCCGCTTCAGCGCCGCCTCGACCCCGCGCACCAGCCGCAGGCGCGAGGCGCCGGCGTCCAGCGGGCCCTCGCCCATCGGCAGGCCCAGCTTGGTGGAGATCAGCGCCTCGTCGCGACGACCGACCAGGGCCTCTCCGAGGATCTCCTCAGAGGCGCCGTTCGAATAGACGTCGGCGGTGTCGAACAGGGTGACGCCCGCCTCCAGGCAGATGTCGATCAGGCGGCGGGCTTCCTCGACCCGGGTGTCGCCCCAGGCGCTGAACAGCGGACCCTGGCCGCCGAACGTGCCGGCGCCGAAGCTCAATGCGGGAACCTTGAGGCCGGACCGGCCGAGGCTGCGGTATTCCATGGCGTGTCTCCTGAAGGGGAGGGGGAGAGGGCGTGGTCGTTTCGCAGGATGGGCCGGGCCGACCCCGGGCATCTTGCCGCTTTGGATCGTCCGGGAGGGGGCGCCACGGCGCCCCCTTCCGGTGTCGGTCAGGCCGTCGCCAGCCGGGTCTTGCGCTCGAGGCCCAGGCTGATCCCGGCCAGGACCAGCGCCGCCAGGGGCACCAGTGCCGCGATCGGGGCGATGGCCGAGAGGCCCAGGCCGTGGGCGATGACCGCGCCGCCCAGGGCCGCGCCGATGGCGTTGCCGAGGTTGAAGGCGGCGATGTTCAGGCTGGAGGCCAGGCCCTGGCCCGCGCCGCCGGCCTGGCTCAGCACCCGCATCTGCAGCGGAGCGACGGTGGCGAAGGCCGCCGCGCCCAGCAGGAAGGCGGCCAGGACCGCGCCGACCTTGTCGTGGAAGGCCCAGCCGGCGGCCAGCATGACCACGGTCAGGATGGCGATGCTGCCGGCCAGCGCCGTGTTCAGGGCCTTGTCGGCCCAGCGTCCGCCCACCAGGTTGCCGGCCACCAGGCCCGCGCCGAACACCAGCAGGATCGGCGAGACGGCGGCCTTCGAGAAGCCGGCCAGCTCGGTCAGGATCGGCTGGATGTAGGTGAAGACGGCGAACACCCCGCCAAAGCCCAGCACGGTCATGGCCAGGCCCAGCTGCACCTGCGGACGGGCCAGCACGGCGAATTCCTCCTTCAGGGCGGCGGGCGCGGCGGCCTTCTCGCCCTTGGGGACGAGCAGGGCCAGCACGACCAGGGCGACGGCGCCGATCGCGGTCACCGCCCAGAAGGTCGAGCGCCAGCCGAAGGCCAGGCCGAGCCACGCGCCGAAGGGCACGCCCAGCAGGGTGGCCAGCGTCAGGCCGGTGAACATGATGGCGATCGCCGAGGCCTTGCGCTCGGGCGGCACCAGCGAGACGGCGACCAGGGAGCCGACGCCGAAGAAGGTGCCGTGCGCCAGGGCGGTGATGATCCGCGCGCCCATCAGTATGGCGAAGTTGGGGGCCAGGGCGGCGACGAGGTTGCCCAGGGTGAAGATGGCCATCAGGGCCAGCAGGGTGGTCTTGGGCGGCAGGCGACGCGTGGCCAGGGTCAGGATCGGCGCGCCGACGAAGACGCCCAGCGCGTAGCCGGTCATCAGCCAACCGGCCGTGGGGATCGAGACGCCGAGATCGGCGGAGACCTGCATCAGCAGGCCCATGATGACGAATTCGGTGACGCCGATCCCGAAGGCGCCGACGGTCAGGGCGTAGAGGGCGAGAGGCATGGCTGCCGGCTCCGATGATTGTTCGAGCCGTCAGATAGCGCTGGTGTCTTCGATGAATTAGATTGCTGGCAAGACTATCACTTGTGACGTGAAGGCACGATGGCGCGGCAGGAAATCAATCGCACGGCCGAGATGGAGGTCTTCGCCCGCGTGGTGGAGCAGGGCGGCTTCTCGTCGGCCGCGCGGAGCCTGCGGATGACCCCGTCGGCGGTCAGCAAGCTGGTGGCCCGGCTGGAGGCGCGGCTTGGCGCGCGGCTGGTCAACCGCTCGACCCGCAAGCTGATCCTGACCGCCGAGGGCCAGACCTTCCACGAGCGTTCGCTGCGCGTGCTGGCCGACCTGGACGAGGCCGAGCGCGCGGTGGCCGCCAGCGCCGCCCCGCGCGGCCGGGTGCGGGTCAACGCCAGCGTCCCGTTCGGCCAGCACTACCTGTTGCCGCTGGCGCCCCGGTTCCTGGCCGAGCATCCGGAGATCCAGCTCGACATCACCGTCACCGACCAGGTGATCGACCTGATGGACGAGCGGGCCGACGTGGCGATCCGAGTGGGGCCTATGCGGGCCTCGCAGCTGATGGCCCGCAAGATCGCGCAGAGCCGCATGGTGTTGGTCGCCTCGCCCGCCTACCTGGCGCGGGCCGGAACGCCGGCCCATCCCGACGACCTCGACGGCCAGGAGCTGGTGACCTTCAACTTCGCCCGTCACTGCGACTCGTGGGGCTTCCAGATCGACGGCGAAGTCGCCTTCCGTCCGGTCCACGGCCGGGCCGAGGTGGGCGATGGCGAGAGCGCCCGCGCCCTGGCCCTGGCCGGACAGGGGATCGCCCGGCTGTCGGTGATCCATGTCGGCCCCGACATCGCCGCCGGCCGGCTGGTTCCGGTGCTGGAGGCCTTCAACCCCGGCGACATCGAGCAGATCCACGCCGTCTATGTCGGCCATGGCGGCCAGCTGCCCGCGCGGGTGCGGGTGTTCATCGACTGGCTGGCGGCCGAGGTGAAGGTCGGCCGCACCGAGCCGGCGGCGCTGGCCCAGTTCGTCGGCTAGCCAGGGGATTGGCGGGACGCCGCCGTCAACGCTAGGGTCACAGCATGGAGACGCCGACGAAGATCCCTGCTCCGGCGCACGCCGCGGCCACCCCCGAGATCGTCCAGGCCCTGCGTGATCTGGTCGCGGCCGGCGCAGCGCCGACCCAGCGGCAGGTCTTCACGCTTCAGGCCCTGATCTGGGACGCGGCCGAGGCGGACGAGGCGGCCGTGGGCGATCTGGTTCTCGATCTGGCCTATGACCTCGCCTACGACCCCGTGGCGGCGCCCGACGGGGCGCTGGGCGAGATCACCCGGGCCCTGCAGGCGATTGAGGCGGCTTCGGACGTCTAGGCGCCGGTCAATCGGCGGGAACGGCCTCGACGGCGTCGGGGTGGAAGCGCAGTTCAGCTTGGGTCCAGCAGTCGCTCCATTCGGTGCCGACGACCGCGCCGCAGAGGCAGGCCCGGTTCGGACCGTCAGAACCGTCGGAGCCGCAGCAACCATTGTCGACGCCCGTAGAGCGCAGCGCCTCGGGCGGAACGTCGTCGGGGTGAGTGGCTATGGCCCCGGCGGGAGAGAAGACGTGGACGCCGACGATCTGGCCGTCGGGGCCGTGGATCGAACTGGCGGACTCGTTGCTCAAACGAACCGCTAAACCGGCCAGCACGCTCGGCTCGCGGTCCTGGCCGACGACGTGGTTGGTCTCATCGGTCCAGCACAGAGGGGCGGTCAGGGGGCGGCGGCAGGCGCGGCAGACAAGTTGGATCGGCATGGGCGAGCTTCGCTTGAGGGGCGCGCATAACATGGCCGGCCGAGTTGGCCGTCAATGGTCGCCTACCCGGCCGCCTTGCCGTAGGCGCTGAGGGCGGCGGCCATCTGGGGCGCGGCTTCGACCACCGGCGCGGCGGGCGCCTGCGGCACGGCGGCGCCGGCCAGGCGGGCCTGGGCCTCGGCCGACAGGGTGACGGTGTCGCGCGGGGCCGACGCGGCCGGCTGGGCGGCGTCGAGATCCGATTGCAGGCGGGCGCGGTAGTCGCCGACGGTGGCCGGCCCCCGTGCGCCGGGAACGCCGACCTGCAGCGAGGCGACGATGGTCTGGTCGGTTTGCGAAAGCCCGTCGAAGGCTTTCAGCGCCTGGGCCTGCGGCGCCGGCGGCGCGGCGTCCGCTCCCGCCCAGGCGGCCTTGGTGAAGGTGTTCAGCGCCGACTGCACCGTCTTTGCGAACGGCGAGTCGTTGAGGGCGGGGGCGAGGCTGGCGCGCTCGGCATGGCCGGCGCCGGCCCAGCGACTGGACAGGGCGTGATAGGCCGACAGCTTCTGGTCCAGCCCGACCGCGCCGGCGGTGTCGTTCAGCGCCGCCGCCGCGCCGGCCGCGCCGCCAGGATAGGCGACGGCCGACCCGCTGGTTGCGGCTTCTGTGGCGTAGGGCTGGGCTATCTTCATCTCGCCGCCAGCCTTCGCGCTCGCGCCATGAAGAGGGTGTGAATCCTGACGTCCAGGCTGCGTGGCATGCTGTCGCAGCCGGGGCGCAAGGCCCCGGCCGCGCATCGGGGCCCCTAGGCCCCGACCAGCACCTCGGCCACCTGCACGGCGTTCAGCGCCGCGCCCTTGCGCAGGTTGTCGCCGACGACGAAGAGGGCCAGGCCGTGCTCGACCGTCGGGTCGGGCCGCACGCGGCCGACGAACACCGGGTCCTGGCCGGTGGCGGCCAGCGGGTTTGGCACATCGTCGATCACCACGCCCGGCGCCTTGGCCAGCAGGGCCAGGGCCTCGTCCACCGAGATCGGGCGATCGAACTCGGCGTTGATCGACAGGGCGTGGCCCGAGAACACCGGCACGCGCACGCAGGTGCCGCTGACCGGCAGGTTCGGCAGGCCCAGGATCTTGCGGCTCTCGTCGCGCAGCTTCAGCTCTTCCTCGGTGTAGCCGTCCTCGCCCAGCACATAGTTCAGCGGCACGACGTTGTAGGCCAGCGGCACGGCCCACTTCTTCGGCTCCGGCAGCGGGGCGGCCTCCGGGCTCATGGCCAGGCCGTCGAGGTCGCCTTCAGCGCCCGTGCGCAGCTGCTCGGACAGCACCTGGATGCCCTCGACCCCGCCGCCCGAGGCGGCCTGGTAGGTGCTGACCGTCAGGCGCTTGAGCCCGGCGTGGTCGTGCAGGGGCTTCAGCACCGGCATGGCGGCCATGGTGGTGCAGTTGGGGTTGGCGACGATGCCCTTGGGATTGTCGTCCAGGGCCTCGGGGTTCACTTCGGCCACCACCAGCGGAACCTCCGGGTCGCTGCGCCAGGCCGACGAGTTGTCGATGACGATCGCGCCGGCCGCCGCGGCCTTGGGGGCCAGCTCGCGCGACGTGCCGCCGCCGGCCGAGAAGAACACGATGTCGAGGCCCGCGAAGTCGGCGGTGGCGGCGTCCTCGACGACCACCTGGCCGTCCTTCCAGGGCAGGGTCTGGCCGGCCGAGCGGGCCGAGGCGAAGACCCGCAAGGCCGACAGCGGGAAGTCCCGTTCGGCCAGCAGCTTCAGCATCATGCCGCCGACCAGGCCGGTGGCGCCGACGACGCCGACGGCGGGCGGGTTCGAACGGGAAAACTTGCGGCTCATGGGTAGCGTCTCCTGGTTGGTGGAGCGCGGGGAGCCTTGAGGTCTCGTGGATTGAGAGCCGCCCCGCGCAGTGCGGGGCTGGTCTGAGGATGCCGCTTAGATCGCGCGCATGCCCGCCGCCCCGCCGAAGCGGGTCGTTTTGCGGGTAATAATTTTGGTCGCGGCCAATTGCATCGAGCGGGGCTAATAGCGGGCAAGCGGGGCGGCGTAAAGTCGGTGCGTCCTTCGAGGCCCGCTGCGCGGGCGCCTCAGGATGAGGGAATTCAGTGCAGGATGGTCCTCATCCTGAGGTGCGAGGCGTAGCCGAGCCTCGAAGGACGCAGTGCGGCTCATCCGCTGGCCCCCTTGCTTTCCCAGCCGTCGACGAACGGGAACCGCTTGGCCCAGAAGTCCGCCAGTCGCGGATCGCTATCCACGCGGCGCACCACGTCGGCCATCTTCGGCGCGCGCTCGTAGAACCGCACGCGGCGCGAGCCCCAGCGGCTGACCACGGCGACATAGAGGTCGAGCACGGTCAGTTCGTCGCCCAGGATGTAGGCGCCCGGTTCGACCTGGGCGTCCATCATCGCCCAGCAGTCGGCGATGCGGTCGGCGGTGGCGGCCTTGACCCGGGCTTGCGCTTCCGGATCGGGTCCGGCCAGCCGCGAGGGCTCGTCGCGCACCCAGAACAGCGAATAGATCGAGGCCGGGATGAAGGTCATCCAGCGCAGGAACTGGCCCCGGCGCGGATCGCCGATGGCCGGGGCCAGCCCGGCTTGCGGATGGTTGTCGGCCAGCCAGATCAGGATCGCCGCGCTCTCGGTGATCGTCTCGCCTTGGGGCGTGACAAGCGCCGGGATCTGCTTCATCGGATTGACGGGGGCGACCTTGGCCTGCTGCGCCTGGCCCTCCCAGGTGGGCGCCTCGACCACCTTGTAGGGCTGCCCCAATAGGGTCAAAGTCGCTTCGACGGGCACCGATCCGGAGCCGAGCGCGCCATAGATGGTGTAATCGCTGTTCATCTTTGGTTACCCATTCTGCCCACAACATGTTGTGCCATGGGTCAATTTGACCACTAGATGGGGCGTGTCGCCCTAGGCTACGAAGAGACTACCCGCCCGACCGATTCGTGTCCGACCGCTCTGGAGACCGCCCATGTCCGCCCCGTTGATCACCACGCCCGGCCTCATGATCCCCTCCGGCGGTTACAAGCCCTTCCGCTATCCGTGGGCCTATGACTTCTGGAAGAAGCAGCAGCAGGTCCACTGGATGCCCGAAGAGGTGCCGCTGGGCGAGGACCTCAAGGACTGGGCCGTCAAGCTGAACGACAAGGAGCGCAATCTGCTGACGCAGATCTTCCGCTTCTTCACCCAGTCCGACGTCGAGGTGCAGGACAACTACATGGAGCGCTACGGTCGGGTGTTCAAACCGACCGAAGTGAAGATGATGCTGGCCTCGTTCGCGAACATGGAGACGATCCATATCGCGGCCTACGCCCTGCTCCTCGAGACCATCGGCATGCCCGAGACCGAGTTCTCGGCGTTCATGGAATACGAGGCCATGAAGGCCAAGCACGACTACATGCAGACCTTCGGCGTCGACAGCCACGCCGACATCTGCCGCACGCTGGCCATGTTCGGCGGCTTCACCGAAGGCCTGCAGCTGTTCGCCAGCTTCGCGATGCTGATGAACTTCCCGCGCTTCAACAAGATGAAGGGCATGGGCCAGATCGTCTCGTGGTCGATCCGCGACGAGAGCCTGCACTGCGACGGCATCATCAAGCTGTACCACGCCTTCAACAAGGAGACGGGCGCGGTGACCAAGGCCGTGGCCGACGACATCGTCGACTGCTGCAAGACCGTGGTCGGCATGGAGGACAACTTCATCGACCTGGCCTTCGAGGCCGGCGACATCCAGGGCATGACCCCGGACGACATCAAGAAGTACATCCGCTTCGTCGCCGACTGGCGCCTGCGCCAGCTGGACCTGCCGGAAGTCTACGGCGTGCGGGAAAACCCGCTGCCGTGGCTGCAGGCCCTGCTGTCGGGCGTCGAGCACGCCAACTTCTTCGAGGCCCGCGCCACCGAATACTCGAAGGCCGCGACCAAGGGGCAGTGGCACGGCGCCGAGGGCGTGTGGTCCAGCTTCGAGGCCATGCTGCAAAAGCGCACCGACGTTCCGGCCGAGCACTGAGCCTCGCCAAATCGTCGTGACGACACGAACGCCGCCGGGTAATTCCCGGCGGCGTTTTTCGTTTGGGGGAGCATTCCATGCGCATCGCGGTGATCGGTCCTGGCGCGGTCGGTGGAACCCTGGCGGCCTGGCTCTCGCAGGCCCACGAGGTGACCCTGTGCGCCCGCACCGCCTTCGACCGGCTGCAGGTCGAGACGCCCGAGGGGCCGCTCGTCGCCACGCCGACGGTGCTGACCGACCCGGCCGCCGCCGCGCCCGTCGACTGGGTGCTGGTTACGACCAAGACCTATGACGCCGCCGGCTCCGCGGCCTGGCTGGCGGGGCTGGTCGGGCCGCAGACCCGCGTGGCCGTGCTGCAGAACGGCGTCGAGCACGTCGAGCGCTTCACGCCCTGGCTGCCGGCCGAGCGCATCACGCCCGCGGTGGTCGACATCCCGGCCGAGCGCACGGCGCCGGGCGTCATCCGCCAGCGGCGGATGGGCTGGATCAAGGTTCCGGACGGTCAGGCCGGGCAGGCGTTCGTCGACCTTTTCGCCCATGCGCCGATCGATGTGGCGACCACCGAGGACTTCGCCACCGTCGCCTGGAGCAAGCTGGCGCTGAACTGCGCCGGGGCGGTCAACGCCCTGACCCTGAAGCCGGCCGGCGTCGCCCACCGCGACGACATCGCCGCGATCATGCGCGATCTGGTGGCCGAATGCGTCGCCGTCGGTCGGGCGCAGGGCGCGGACCTGCCGGACGACCTGCCCCGGCAGGTGATCGCCGGCTATCGCGCCGGTCCGGCCGACGGCGTCAACTCGCTGCACGCCGACCGTCAGGCCGGCCGCCCGATGGAGATCGACGCCCGCAACGGCGTCATCGTCCGAAAGGGCGCCGTCCACGGCGTCGCCACGCCGGTCAACGCCATGGTCGTGGCGCTGCTGGAGGCGGCGGGGGCGTAGCGAACAAGCCTTGCCGTTCAGCCAGGTTCGCGGTGGGATGGGGCATGAAGGTCCTCGCCGCCGCCGTCGTCGCCATCCTGGCCTTGCAGCCCCTGGAGCAGGCGTTCGCCTGCTCGCCGGTCCGGAAGCCGGCGCTGCTGCCGCTCGACGATGCCTGGCGGGAGACGTTCGGCGAGTGGTTCGTCAAGGCGGATGGGGTGCATCTCGTGATGGTGTCAGACGCCGGGCCGCTTGAAGGCGCGGCTTGGCCGATGCCGTGCGACAGAAACATCCATCCGCCGCCGCCGGCCGAGTTGGCGCGAGGAAAGGCCCAGAAGGCTGAGTTCGCAGAGCTCTGGCGTAGCTATGAGGCAGATCTTGGGGCCTGCATCCCCGGCCGGACGCGCGTGCATGTGGTCGAGACCCTGAAGGGGCCGTCGCGAGAGGAGTGGGTCGAGCAGGCGTCCGCCATCCAGGTCGTCGATGGTCCGCCGCCCGAACCGGTCTTGCAGACGAAGGAGGCCGCGGCCTATGGGGCGTGGGTCGCCGATCTGACGCTGTTGTCGTGCGGGGCGGAGCCGTTCGCCCGGCGCATGAGCCGGCAGGCGGCCTACGTGGTTCTGACGGCCGGGAGCGATGGGCGTCAGGGGCGCATCACTCACGCCTTTCTCGCCGACGATCGCGCGCCGTTCCTGGCCGAGGCGCGCCGGCTGGCGCGCCCCGCGCCCTGAGGCCGGCTAGCTCTTCAGGAAGCCGCCCAGGAGGTCGCTGACCGCCCCGCCCAGGCCCTCGTCGGGCAGCTTGCCGCCGGGGGTCAGCTTGTCGACCAGGCCGGGCAGGATCTCCGACAGCTTGGCCGCCGCGGTCTGCGGGTCGACTCCCAGCTTCTCGGCGAACTGGCCGACGGCGCCCGAGCCGAGGACGGCCTGGATCTGTTCGGGCGACACGGGCAGGTTGGCGCCGTTCGACACCCACGACTGGGCGACTTCGGAAAGGCCGCCCTTCTGGAAGGCGTCGACGAGGCCCCCGACCCCGCCGGTGACGCCCAGGCTCTTCACCGTTTCGGCGATATCGCCCTGGCCGCCCAGCGCGCCCATCAGATTGTCCAGCAGGCTCATGTCTCGCTCCGCTCGATCGTCGCTGGCCCGCCGCGGGCCCGCCCGACGTGGGAGCGATTAAGACCCGATCCAGCGCGCTTGGCGAGCGGGCATAAGGAAAAGGCGCGGACCTTTCGATCCGCGCCCTTCACGTGTTCGGCCTTGCGCCGGATGCGTCCTACGGACGGTCCTTGCGCGGGATGGCCGCCACTTCTTCCGGCGTCAGCTTGGTGATGGCCTTGGCGCGGATCGGCATGGCGAAGCCCGTGCCGTCGGCGACGCGCAGGTCCAGGTCCAGCGGGCGGCAGACGGTGTCGATGCCGCGCACGTTCGAGACGAGGTAGCTGCCGGGCGCGGTCAGCGAGTTGGTGCCCCACGACAGGTCCACGCGATAGACGTCGCGGTTGCGGACCTTCATGTAGAGCGTGTTCTTGTCGGGGGCGCTCCAGCCTTGCCAGTCCGACAGCTGGAAGCACTGGCGGGGCGCCTTCTCGGCGGCGGCCGCGCCTTCGGTCGCCAGGGCCGGGCCCGCGAGAAGCGCGCCGGCCAGACCGGCCAGGGCGATGGTTTTCAACTTGACCATTGCGTTCATCCTCACAGTCCCTCGCGCGAAAGATTGGGCCTGGAAGCCTCGCCGTCAATGGTCAAGCCGCCCCTTTTTTACCACCTGAAGGGGCGTTTTAGGTCGTCCCGTTCGAGGCGGCGGCAAAAGAAAAGGGCGGGACCGCGAGGTCCCGCCCTTCCTGTTTCGATGATCGTGGGGTGGATCAGGCCGAGGCCTTGGCCAGTTCCGGATCCACCTCGTCCAG
>NZ_JAAKGT010000001.1 GCF_011043625.1 Caulobacter sp. 602-2 | reverse complement strand
CAGGGCCGAGGCTGTTTGCGAAGGCCTTTCCAGAGGTCTCGCCCGCTAGCCACGGCGCCGCGACTCGGGGCATCGACGCCCGCGTTCCGATCGGATCGGAGCGCGGGCGTCTTGCTTTTTGCGGCTTGGTTGCAAGCTGGGCGAGCGCTGATCCGCCAATTGCGCGCCACGGCTGCGCGGGTCGCGCTCGCTATGCGCGAATGGTCGCAAAAAAGGCATTAAATTGGTATCATGCCTCGTGCTCGAATGCGTGAGTGATATCCGCATATCATATTGATAATTCTGATATTTGGTCGCGCGCCAGTGGTTACACGTCGGTTGAGCCCGAAACCATCGGCGCCTATCCGGCGGTCGGCTGTTAAATTCAAGCATTAGAGCGGGTTGCAAGCTTTGACCGCCTTCCGGGCGGCGCCTACGGTTCCAGTGGGCAGCGAAAAAAGGTCTTCAAATGGTCTGCCCGAAACGGCGCCGCGGGGGAGCGGCGCTCACTGGGCGCGCGCGCCGCGTCCGCTTGAGGGGATAGCATCATGATCGGTCACAAGCTTACGACTTCCCGGCCCGACGCGCTGCGCAAGGCCTTCGTGCTGGCCCTGCTGGCCGGCGCCAGCTTCGCGGGCCCCGCGCTCGCCCAGACCGCGCCCGAACCGGCGCCCAGCGAGGCCGTCGACGAGGTCGTCGTCACCGCCTTCCGCCGCAGCCTGGCCACGGCGCTCGACACCAAGCGTAACGACGTGCGGGTGTCTGACGGCATCTCGGCCGAGGACATCGGCAAGTTCCCGTCCGAGAACATCGCCGAGGCCATCCAGCGCATTCCGGGCGTGCAGATTTCCAACATCAACGGCCGCGGCTCGACGATCAGCATCCGCGGCCTGGGGCCCCAGTACGCCCTGACCACGGTCAACGGCCAGACCTTCAAGAGCTCGAACTTCACCGACGGCTTCCGCTACGACGTCATCCAGACCGAGTTGGCCTCGGGCATCCAGGTCTACAAGTCGCCGACCGCCGACATGGACGCCGGCGGCCTGGCCGGCACGGTCAACATCGACACCGTCCACCCCTTCAACGTGAAGGGCCGCCAGCTGATCTTCGCCGGCAAGCTGCAGCAGCAGGAACTGATCGGCGGCAGCCCGACGGGCAAGTACGGCGCGACCTATGTCGACCACTTCCTCGACGACAAGATCGGCGTCTTCCTCGGCGCTGGCTACCAGGAGCTGAAGGACCGCGGCGACTATCTCTGGATGGACCGCTGGACCGTGAACAGCGGCGTCTACACGCCGGCCCGCCTGCGCTATCGCCGGATCGACCGCGAAACCAAGCGCAGCATGATCAACGGCGCCATCCAGTTCAAGCCGATCGAGGGCCTGCAGGTCGACGCCATCGCCACCTACGCCAAGGACGAGACGACGCAGGAACTGCACCAGCAGGTCTTCCTGTTCACGACGCCGTCGGCCTCGAACGTCGTCACCCTGGCCAGCGCCAACAACACCGCCACCCGCGTGCAGGTCAGCAACTTCCGCCTGGAGAACAACCACCAGCACGAGACCCGTCCGCAGTCGACCGGCGCCTTCACCACCAGCGCCCGCTGGACCGGCTTCGAGGACTGGGACCTGAAGGCGGTGGCCCACTATTCGCGCGGTCACGCCATCTTCAACGAAGAGGCCGCGATCCTGGGGATCAACATCCCGAGCGCGACGGTCGACATCAGCAACCCGAAGAACATCGTCTTCACGACCTCGACGGCGCTGAGCGACACCGCCCAGTACACTCCGGCGACCCTGGTGCGGAACACCTATCCGAACGGCGCCTACCGCACGATCGACTCCTACGAGGACGCCGGCCAGTTCGACGCCAAGCGGTTCCTGAACTTCGGCATCCTGGAGTCGGTGCAGGCCGGGGCCAAGATCCGCCACGAGGTGCTCAAGCGCTACGTCGTGCGCAAGGACGGCTCCGACAGCATTCCGGCCTCGTGGTCGCCGACCATGGCCGCCACCGGCATCACCGTCAGCAACTTCCTGGACGGCGAGATGACCCTGCCGTCGACCTGGGTGTCGCCGAACCTCGACGCCTATCGCGAGGCGCTGAAGGCGCAAGGGATCAGCGTCTACGAGGCCTTTGACCCGGCCGGCACCTATCGCGTCGAGCGCGACCTGACCTCGTTCTACGCGATGGCCAACCTGAAGGGCGAGATCTTCTCGCGCACCTTCCGCGGCAACTTCGGCGTCCGGCGCGAAAGCACCGACCAGACGGTGGCGGGCTACATCGGCGGCGCGGCCAACCCGCGCAATACCGAGGTCAAGCTGGTCGCCGGCACCTACACGACCAAGAAGTCGTACGACAACGTGCTGCCGTCGGCGAACATCAGCGTCGACCTGACCGACAACCTGCTGCTGCGCTTCGCCGCCGCCAAGGTGCTGGTGCGTCCGATCATCGACTCCAGCAACCAGCTGGCCACCACCATGACCAGCGCCGTCGACACCACCGGTCACCGCGTCTACACGATCGCCATCGGCCAGGGCGACCTGAACCCGATGACGGCCAACCAGATCGACGTGACGCTGGAGTGGTACTACGGGGCGGGCAACGGCCTGTCGGCGGGCTTCTTCTCCAAGAAGGTCAAGAACGGCGTCTACACCTCGCTGACCTGCCCGGCGTCGTACGAAGGCACGGCCCTGACCCGTGACAGCGGCGGCGTCTGCCTGTCGAGCGCTGGCGACACCTACAACATCACCCAGAGCTTCAACGACGGCCGCACGGTCGACATCCACGGCTACGAGGTGAACTGGCAGCAGTCGCTGGACGCCTGGCTGCCGATCGAGGGCTTCGGCCTGATCGCCAACTACACGCACGTCAATCCGGCGACCTCGGTGACGGGCTTCAAGCTGGCCAACCTGTCGGAGCACACCGCCAACGGCACGGTCTACTGGGAGAACCAGACCTTCAGCGCGCGTCTGTCGGCCAACTACCGCAGCGCCTACGACCAGACCTCGGTGGAGAGCTTCTTCTCCGGTCCGCTGGGCCACACGGTCGCTTCGCGCACCCAGTTCGACCTGAACCTCGGCTACAACATCAACGAACGCCTCAGCCTGTCCTTCGCGGCGATGAACATCAACAACGCTCAGGAAAAGGCCTACCTGCTCGACAAGAGCCGCTGGCAGATGACCTCGGTCACCGGCCCCAGCTACTACCTGTCGTTCCAGTACAAGATGTAGTTCCCCCATCTCCCTCCCCGGAGACGCCGTCCGTGCGGCGCAACTGCTGGTCGCCGCCTGACTCCTGGGCGGCGACCAGATTTTCGTTTCAGAAGAAGAGTTGTCTCGATGTCGTTTCGACCCTCGCGCCGCCAGACCCTGAAGCAGACCTTCGCTGTCCTCGGCTTGGCCGCCATGCCTTCGCTGGCCATGGCGGCGACGCGCGGGGGCGAGGGGCTCGACGCGGCGAGGGCGGTCCTGAAGCGGCGGTTCGGTCCGCGCGCCGACAAGATCGACCTGGCGCTGTCTTCGACAGCGAGCGGCAAGCCCTGGTACGCCGTGAGGGCCACGGGCGGCGAGCTGGTGATCAGCGGCGACACGCCGGTGGCGCTGGTGCGCGGCGCCTACGCCTATCTCAAGGAGGCCGGGGCGGCGCAGGTCAGCTGGGAAGGCGACCGCGTCGCCCTGCCGGCCCGCTTGCCCGACGCCGACACCGGTCGGGTGGAAAGCCCCTTCGCCCACCGCGCCTACCTGAACACCTGCACCTACGGCTACACCACGCCCTGGTGGGGTTGGGAGCGCTGGACCCGCGAGATCGACTGGATGGCGGTCCACGGCGTCGACATGCCGCTGGCCATGGAAGGCCAGGAATATGTCTGGCGGGCCCTGTGGCGCGAATTCGGCTTGAGCGAGGCCGAACTTGCCGACTACTTCTCCGGCGCGGCCTTCACGCCCTGGCACCGGATGGGCAACATCGAGGGCTACGCCGCCCCGCTGCCGACCGCCTGGATCGACAAGAAGAAGGATCTGCAGGTCAAGATCCTGGCTCGCATGCGCAGCCTGGGCATGACGCCGATCCTGCCGGCCTTCGGCGGCTACGTGCCCAAGGCCTTCGCGGCCAAGCACCCGCAAGCCAAGATCTATCGCATGCGGCCGTGGGAAGGCTTTCACGAGACCTACTGGCTGGACCCGGCTGATCCGCTGTTCGCCAGGATCGCCGGGCGGTTCCTGGCGCTCTACACCCAGACCTATGGCGCGGGGACCTACTACCTCGCCGACTCCTTCAACGAGATGCTGCCGCCGATCAGCGCCGACGGGGCCGACGCCCGCGATGCGGCCTACGGCGACGGTACGGCCAACACCGCGGCCACCAAGACCAAGGTCGAGCTTGATCCGGCGCTGAAGGCCAGCCGTCTGGCCGCCTATGGCAAGGCGATCTACGACTCCATCCGCCAGAGCCGCCCGGACGCGGTGTGGGTGATGCAGGGCTGGCTGTTCGGGGCCGACAGCCATTTCTGGGATCCGGCCGCGATCAGCGCCTATCTCAGCCGCGTGCCCGACGACAAGCTGATGATCCTCGACATCGGCAACGACCGCTATCCGGCGGTCTGGAAGAACGCCAAGGCCTTCGGCGGCAAGCCGTGGATCTACGGCTACGTCCATAACTACGGCGGCAGCAACCCGGTCTACGGCGACCTCGACTACTACCGAACCGACATCGCAGCCCTGGTCGCCAATCCCGACACCGGCAAGCTGTCGGGCTTCGGCATGTTCCCCGAGGGGCTGCACAACAACTCGATCGTCTACGAGGCGACCTACGACCTGGCCTGGAACGGGGGCGGGGCCTCGACCGCCGCCTGGCTGTCGAGCCGCTCGAAGGCCCGCTACGGCAGGACCAGCCCCGAGCTCGACGCGGCGATGGCGCTGCTGGCGCAGGGCGCCTATTCGACCCGCTACTGGAGCTCGCGCTGGTGGAAGAGCAGGGCCGGCGCCTATCTGTTCTTCAAGCGGCCGACGGCGACCATCGGCGAGTTCCCGGGCCATCCGGGCGACCGCGCCAAGCTCGACGCCGCCGTCCGCGCCTTGGCGGCGCTGGCGCCGGCCTATGCGAACGAGCCGCTGTTCGTCATCGACCTGGTCGACGCAACGCGCCAGCTGGCCAGCCTGGAGATCGACGTCCAACTGCAGGCCGCCGTCGTGGCCTATCGCAAGGGCGACGCGGTCGCCGGCGACCTCGCACGCCGCAAGGTCGAGGACCTGGCCCTGGCCGTCGACGCGTTGCTGGGCGTGCAGCCCGAGACCCTGGCGACGTGGATCGACGACGCCCGAGCCTATGGCGACACCCCGACAGACAAGGCCGCCTACGTCGCCAACGCCAAGGCCCAGGTCACGATCTGGGGCGGGGAGGGCAACCTCAACGACTACGCCTCCAAGGCCTGGCAGGGGCTGTATCGCGACTTCTACCTGCCGCGCTGGGGCCGGTTCCTCGACGCCCTGAAGGCGGCCGGGACCGGTCCGTTCGACGAGGCCGCCGTGGTCAAGGACGGCATCGCCTGGGAGAAGGCCTGGGTCGCCGCCGACACCGCCTATCGCAAGGCGCGTCCGTCCGACCCCGTCGGCGCCGTCAGGGCGCTGATCGCCCGTGTCGACCGCGCCTAGGAGAGGGTCATGACCAAGCCGGCATCCCGCTTCCTGTCGCTGGACGTCTTCCGAGGCCTGACCGTCTGCCTGATGATCGTGGTCAACACGGCCGGGCCTGGTGCGCGTCCGTTCGAGCAACTGGTCCACGCCAAGTGGTTCGGCTTCACGGCGGCGGACGCGGTGTTTCCGTCGTTCCTGTTCGCCGTCGGCTGTTCGATGGCGTTCGCGTTCTCGCGGCCGATCCCGCTGCCGGCGTTCAGCGCCAAGGTGGCCAAGCGCACGGCGCTGATCTTCCTGCTCGGCTTCCTGATGTACTGGTATCCGTTCGTGCATCACGTGGACGGGCACTGGGCGCTGGCGCCGTTCTCCCAGACGCGGGTGATGGGCGTGATGCAGCGCATCGCCCTGTGCTACGCCATCGCCGCCTTCGCCGCCCGGTACCTGTCGCCGCGCTGGATCCTGGCGCTCTGCGGCGGACTGCTGCTGGGCTACTGGGCGATCCTGCTGGGTTTCGGCGACGGCGACCCCTATTCCAAGCTCGGCAACGCGGGAACCAAGCTCGACCTGCTGGTCGTCGGCCGCGACCATCTCTATCGCAAGGACGGCGGTTTCGACCCCGAAGGGCTGCTGGGAACCTTGCCGGCGACCGTCAACGTGCTGGCGGGCTATCTGGCCGCCCGCGCCCTGCGCCAGGCCAGCGACGGCCGCAAGACGCTGATCCGCATGGCGGGTCTGGGCGGGGTTCTGATCCTGGCGGCCCTGGCCTGGAGCCCATGGTTCCCGATCGCCAAGAAGCTCTGGACCGGAAGCTTCGTGCTGCTGACCGTCGGCCTGGACCTGATCCTGCTGGCCGCCCTGGCGGCGCTGCTGGAAGGGCGTGAACCAAACGCGGCGACGCGCTTCTTCCAGGTGTTCGGCCTCAATCCGCTGGTGATCTACCTGTTCTCGGAACTCTTCGTGATCACCCTGCGCCAGTTCGAGGTCGCCGGCGGGCTGGATCCCTATGAGTGGATCGGGATCCACCTCTTCCAGGCGATTGCGCCGGGAGGCCTCGGTTCGCTCCTCTGCGCCGTCGCCTACATGCTGGTGTGCTGGCTGCTGGGGTGGGTGATGTATCGGCGGGGCATGGTGGTGAAGCTCTAGCGATCCGGAAGCCTTGGCCTCAGCCATTGGCCTCGTTCACGGCAGTTCCATCTATCGGCGCGTGTTGCCTTTGATCAATTTTAAGGCGATTTTGATGCGATGCACGGGGGTGCGTCGTATCAGGGGGGCGTCATGCCTTGGCCGTCACGCGGCGGGAGAGCGCTGGCACGCCGTGGCGGCTGGCGCGAGGCGTTGCGTCAGTCTTTCGGCGCCGCTTTGGCGGCGACTTGTGTGCTGCTGCTGGGGCTTGGCTCCGCCAATGCGGCTTCCAGCGACGACATCCTGACGCCCGCGGCGATCGCCGCCTTCGAACAGAAGCTTGAGGTGGCCCGCGTGACGCAGGCCGACATCGCCGGTCGCGTCACATGCTTCGAGCAGCAGGACGCGGCGATGGTCGCCGAGCGTGACGCCGATCAGCTTCGCCTGGGCCAACTGGTCGCTCACAAGCGCGAACTGGAGGGGCTGCTGGTCCAGAGGCGCGCCGAATACGACGGGTTCCTGCGCGAATACAATGACGCCAGCGGCCGCCTCGCTCAGCTGCGCAGCGATCTCGACAAGCTCAAGAGCTACAAGGCCGCCAAGGAAGAGGCGGTGCGGCGCTGCAAGGACAGCTGGACCATTCTAGGCTTTCTTTGCGACCTCGCGGTCGAGATCGCCCAGCTGACGGGGCAGATCGAGAACAACGACCATCTGATCGGTCCCACCGAAAAGAGGTTGAACGACGCCGTCGCCGGGATGCAGACGGCGGTGACGCGCTATGACGAGAGCCAGACCCTGCTCACGGCCGCCGAGCGCGACGCCAAGCAGACCTCCGACCAGATCGAGGCCACAGAGGCGTCGATCGTCCGCCTGCAGGCGGCGCTGGCGATCCTGCGCCCGGAAGTCCTGCGCAACATGCAGCTGCTGAACGAATTCGACGGCGCTCTCGGCGAGGCCAGGCGCGTCGACACCGCCGACGGCCGTGCGCGGACCGGCCGGCTGGTCCGGGTCCTGGCCGCGCGGGTCGACGGCGTGCAGGGCAAGTCCAGCGCCTTGTACGACCAGGCCAGGACGGTGCTGACCCCGCAGCAGTTCACGGCCTGCTTTCAGTAGTTCCGATTTTCCAGTCCCGACCAGGAGGCGAAGACATGCCCGACAGCATCCCCTTTGAAAGCCGCGCCGAGCAGATCTCGAGGGCGATCGACACCGAGGTGAAGGCGTTGCGGGCCAAGAACCCGCTGGAACTGCCCGAGCGCGGCGCGGCGATCGTCAAGCACTACGTCAACAAGATCGAAGGCGCGTACGACGTCCAGCGCGCCAAGACCGACACCGACAACGCCATCGACCTGCTCTACATCGCCTACAACACCACCCCGCAGGAAGAAGGCGATATCCGCGTCAAGATCGCCAAGATCATGGATCGTCTTCTCAAGGCCCAGCGCACCAGCCAACTGGTGATGTCCGACGCCATGGAGGCCGCCGAGGACGTGATCACCTTCCTCGATATCGGCCTGCCCGACTGGCAGGACGCCAAGGACGACGGCGACGTCGAGGGCGTCAGGGCCTTCCTGACCACCGACCTGCTGAAGACCGCGACCGACATCAAGGCCAAGGCGACCGATATCCGGGGCAAGCTGTCGACGATCGCCGCCACCTACGACGAAATCATCGCCGACACCGCGGCCGCGACGCAGAGCAGCGAGAAGGTGCTTTCCAGCCGTCTGGCCGACCAGAAGGCGTTGCTGGAGGAGATCAACGAGGCCGAGGCCGATCGCGACCAGATCGAGGCCCTGGTCAAGGATCTGCAGGACGAGGTCGAGAAGTTCGAGAGCAAGGCGCGTTCGTACGAGCAGCGCGCCACGACCGCCGAGGAGCGGGCGTTCGTGATGCAGATCGTCAAGATCGGCGCCCAGGTGGTGGCCGCCGCCCTGCCGCCGATCGCGATGGCGCTGGGCGCGGGCGCCACCGGCGGCGCGTCGGTGATCGCCGCCTCGACGCTGAACTCGATCACGGGGGCGGGGAAGGGCGGCGACACGCCCAAGCCCGACTCCACGACCGAGGTCCTGAAAACCAAATCCGAGATCGCCACCAAGAAGAAGGACCTCGTGCTCGCCGAGCAGAAGGTATCCGACAGCAAGGACAAGGTCGCCGGGCTGCGCAAGGACCTGAAGACCGCCCAGGAGGCCGCGGGCAAGCCTGTCGAGGCGGGCGGCGCCAAGGAAACTGTCGAGCAGCCCGGCGACGCCGAGGAGGTCAAGGGGATCAAGGGGCGGCTGAAGGACGCCAAGCAGACGCTGACCGACGACGAGAGCAAGGTGATCGCCCTGGTCGGCGTGCTGTCGGGTCTGCAGGCGTCGCTGAACGCGCTGGCCCAGGGGCTGGGCGAGCTGTCGCAGGACCAGAAGGACGAAGCCGCCAGCCTGCGCGAAATCCAGATGAAGATGCTGGACAAGGCCGAGGCCTACGAGCGCGAACGGCGCGAGCAGGCCGCCAAGCTGGTGAAGATCAACGCGCTGCTGAAGGGCAAGCTCTCGCGGGACGAAACCATCAAGCTGGCCATCAAGTCGCTGAACCTCAGCATCAGCGCCCTGAAGCGGACCAAGGAGATCATCGAGGAGATCGCCTGCTTCTTCAATTCGTTCGCCCAGTTCATGGGGCGGGTCACCGAGGAGGCGCGGATCGAAATCACCGTGGTCGAGGGTCTCGCCAATCGCTCGATCGGCAAGAGCCGCCTCGAACAGCTGCTTCGTGCGACCGACGAGTTCTTCATCCGGCAGGCGGGCGAGTGGCGGGCGGTTGGCGTGGTGTCCGACGCCTTCAACCGCAGTTTCGCGGACGGCTTCAGCAAGCTGAACGGCCTGCAGGGCAGCTATATCACCGGCGACAAGCTGACCGCCTATCTGGCCGAGGCCGCCGTGCTGCTGACCAAGATCTCCGACGAGCGCCAGGCGGCGGCCAGCGCGCGCCTGCTGGACCTGGGAGAGTACCGCAAGATGCTGCGCGACGACGCGGCGGGCGCGGATCCCGCCGCGGCCTGACGGCCGGCGAGGCCGGCTCCTGGTCCGGGACGTGGTCCCCGGTCCGGGAGCCGGTCCGCGTCATTGAATGTCGCTGTTGTTGATATCGATATCATTTCGTGTAGCTTCCCCGGAAAGATCGATAAGGCAGTCCCAGGGGAGGCGAGGCCATGAAGCCCACACGTCGAGACATGGTCGCGCTGGCTGCGCTGTCGAGCGCCGCGGCCGGGGCGGGGACCAAGGCGACGGCGGCGCTTGCCGTTCGGAGCCATGCCGTCGTCTCGCCCGACGGTCGCCTAAGAGCGGCTCTGGACGCTTCGGGCCCGACGCCGAAATGGAGCGCCACCTATGACGGCAAGCCGCTGCTGCTGCCGTCGGAGCTTGGCTTGTGGCTGGCCGAGGGCCGGCTGCTGGGCGAGGGCGCGAAGGTCGTGGGCGCGACGCCGGAAACGTTCGAGGGCGACTGGCGGCCGCCTTTCGGTCAGTCCGCGCGCTACGACCAGTCCGGTCGGCAGATCACCCTGCACATGGTCGATCCCAAGGCCGGCGTCCGCTTCGACATCGTCCTGCGCGCGCTGAACGGCGCGGTCGCGGTGCGCTACGTGCTGACGGGGCTGCCCAAGGGCGGCAAGCTGGCGCTGATGGGCGAGCGGACGCGTTTCCGGTTCCCTGACGCCGCTCGCCTCTACGCCAGCCGCGACGAGGGCGACATCCATGTCTCCACCCAGGCGGGCCTGGCGCCGCTGGAGCATCCCGACCTGACCGGTTCGTCCGACAAGGGGGCCTATGCCGACCTGCCGATCACCGTCGATGTCGGCGACGGCGTTTACGGTTTCATGGCGGAGTCCGACCGGCTGCACTATCCGCGCTGCATGGCGCGGGCGCACGAGCAGGGCGGCCTCGTCACCTACCTGATGCGCTATCCCGGGCGGGCCACTGGCTGGGGCGGCGAGGACGACACGCCCGAGGAGCCGACCTTCGAGATCGAGGTGGGCCAGAAGACGCCCTGGCGGATTCTGCTGGCGGCCGACAGCGCCAAGGGACTGATCGAGCTGCACCATGTGGTCCCAACCCTGGCGACGCCGAACCAGTTGGGCGACGTCTCGTGGGTGAAGCCCGGCCACGCCTTCCGGATCATGAAGCCCTATTCGACGGACGCCTCGCTGAAGGCGGTCGACTTCGCCCAGAAGCGCAACATCGCCTATGTGCTGTTCGACGCCCATTGGTACGGCGACGGAACCGACGCCTCGGACCCGACCGCGCCGATCGCCGCCTTGGACCTGCAGCGGGTGATCGACTACGCCAAGGCCCGGAACATCGGCGTGCTGGTCTATATCGACCGGGTCGCGGTGACCAAGGCGCTGGCCGACATGTGCCGCCTGTATCAGCGCTGGGGCCTGGCCGGGGTGAAGCTGGGCTTCATGTGGGAGGGGCGCCAGTCGGACGTCGACTTCATCACCAAGGTCGTGCGGGCGTTCGGCGAGCACGGCATGGTCGTGAACCTGCACGACAATCTGCGGCCCGCCGGGCTGGAGCGAACCCTGCCCAACTACCTCACCCTGGAGGGCGTGAAGGGCAACGAGCAGTTCCCGGCCGCGCGCCACCACGTGAACCTGGCCTTCACGCGGCCGATCGCCGGGCCGATCGACTACACCATCTGCTACGCCCAGGAGCGCAACCAGACCACCAACGCCCACCAGTTGGCCCTGGCGGTGACCTGCTACAGCCCGCTGACGCTGCTCTATTGGTACGACAAGCCCGAGAAGTACGAGGAGAAGGCGTGGCCCGAACTGGAATGGTTCGACGCCTGTCCGACCACCTGGGACGAGACCCGGGCGATCGCCGGCGAACTGGGCGAGTACGTGATCATCGCCCGCCGCAAGGGGCGCTTCTGGTTCGTGGGCGCGCTGACCAACGAGATGGAGCGGCGCCTGGCCCTTGATCTTGGCTTCCTGGGGCAAGGGCGCTGGACCGCCGTCCGCTACAGGGACGGCGACCTGGCCAGGCCCGCCAACCGCACCCGCGTGGTGATCGAGCGCCAGGCTGTTGACGCCGGGGCGCGCCTGCGTCTGCAGCTCAACGCCGCCGGCGGCCAGGCCATTCGGTTCGAGCCGGCCTGAGGCTAAAAAAAAGGGCGCCTGCAGAGGGCGCCCGCCTTGGGAGTGTTGGAGGAAGTAGATCCAAGAGAGCAGCGTCGCAGGAGGCTGCTGAAGGCTTGATATCGATATCAAAATTGAGATCGGAGTCAAGCGATCATCGTTCGTCGAGTGAGCTTGGGGCGGCTTCTAGGGCGTGACCCAGAAGCCGTCGAAGTCGCTCCAGCCGATGCGGGTCGAGGTGTTGGACGGCGTGCCGGCCGGCGCCTGGGCGAAGAGGCCGATCTGGCTGCCGACCCAGCGTCCCGGACGGCTGACGAAGGGTTGGCCGACGCTGGTGAAGGTCTTTCCGTCCAGGCTGTAGCTCAGCGTCACCTTGGCGTGCAGCGACCGCAGCATCGAAGGCCAGTAGGGCGAGAAGTCCGGCGGCGGATCGGCCACGACGACCGGCTCGGCGGTCATGCGCAGCCAGACCGTTGTGGGAGCCTCGGCCTGGATGATCTCGACCCGTTCGGGCTGGAACTTGTCGGCGCCGGTGCGGTCGACACGGACGAGCGCCGGTCCCGCGCCGGTGTTCTGCAGGCCTATCCAGGCATAGTCCGATCCGAACATCACGAGGCCCGCGCGCTCTCCGACGGCCTTGGGCGCGAAATCCAGCCTGGTGGTCGCGCTGAACCGCTCGGCCGGCAGCTTCTGGGTCAGCAGGGCGCCCGTCTCCCAGAGGTTTTCGGGCGAGGAGATCGACTTCAGGCGCAGCTTGCCCTGCGCGGCCTTCAGGTCGGCCCAGTCGGCGGCCGGGTTGGCGTTCCATTGCCAGGCCAGGGACAGCGCGCCGTCGAAGTCGTCGCTGTCCTCGAGCGCAAGGCGCGGGGAGGGGGTCTTGGACGCCGGCTTGCGGTGGACCAGCACCGGCTCGCCGATGCCGTCGCCGTCCTTGTCCTCTCCGATGACGGGCCAGCCGTCCTTCCAGGCCATGGGCTCCAGCCACACGCGGCGACCGTAGGAGTCGGCGTCCTGGAAGTGCAGGAACCAGTCCTCGCCCGTCGGGGTGCTGACCCAGGCACCCTGGTGAGGGCCGTTGATCTGCGTGCGGCCCTGGTCGAGCACGTTGCGGCCTTCATAGGGGCCTTCCAGCTTGCGTGAGCGGAACACGCCCTGCCAGCCGCCCTTCACGCTGCCGCTGGGCGTGAAGAGATAGTACCAGCCGTCGCGCTTGTAGAGCTTGGGACCCTCGGTGGTCATCCACGGGAACGGCCCCTGCGAGGTCGCCACCTTGGGGTGCTTGTCGCCCTCGACCAGGGTGATCGCCTCGCCGACGGCCTGGTCGCCGGCCTTGTTCAGGCGACGGGCGGTGACGACGTTGGCGAAGCCGGCCCGGCTGCGGGCGAAGGCGGTGACCAGCCAGCCCTGTCCGTCGTCGTCCCAGAAGGGCGCGGGGTCGATGACGCCGCGCCGGTCGTCCACCAGGACGGGCTTCGACCATGGGCCCGCCGGATCCTTGGCCTTGACCAGAAAGACGCCGAAGTCGGGATCGGGATAGTAGATCAGGAACTCGCCGTTCCTGTGCCGGATGGCCGGAGCCCAGACGCCGCCGCCGCGCCGGGGCGTGGCGTGGTGGGCCTCCGGCGTGATCGCGGTCAGGGCGTGGCCGATGATCGTCCAGTTGACCAGGTCGGTCGATTTCAGGATCGGCAGGCCCGGAACGTTGGTGAACGAGGACGACACCAGATAGTAGGCGTCGCCGACGCGCACGGCGTCAGGGTCGGAATAGTCGCCGGCCAGCACGGGGTTCTTGTAGGTACCGTCGCCTTGGTCGGGCAGCCAGGCCCGCTCGGCCCTGGCGCCGTCGGCCGCCGAGGCGGAGGCCGCCAGCAAGGCCGCCGCCGCGACCAGTCCAAGCCCTAGAGCTCCACGACCAAACCCAGCCATCCGCGTTTCCATCCCAAGTTATGATATCGTTACCAGTAACATGGGGCGACGCTTTGGCAAGGGCGCTCAGGCTGGGGGAGGGGCGGTCGAGGCGCGCTGGATCAGCTGCAGTTCGGCCTGCACATGGCCGCCGCCGCCGCCGTCGCCGCCGGGACGGGCCAGGTCCATGGCCAGCAGCACGGCCGAGGCGGCCATGTCGGCGATCGGCTGGCGGATGGTGGTCAGTTCGGGCCAGACCGTCGTGGCCACCGAGGTGTCGTCGAAGCCGGCGATGCTGAGATCGGTCGGGATCGCCAGGCCAAGGCCGTGGGCGACGGCGCTGATGGCCGCAGCCATGTCGTCGTTGGCCGCGAAGATCGCCGAAGGCCGGCGACGCAGGCCCAGCAGGCGGCGGGCCGCCTCCAGTCCGCCGCGATAGCTGAAGCCGCCGTCCTCGACATAGGCCTCGTTCACGCTCAGGCCCGCGGCCGCCATGGTCTCGCGGAAGCCCTTCTCGCGCAGCTGGGCTGTGGAGTGGGCGGGATCGCCGCGCACGAAGGCGATGTCGACATGGCCCAGGTCCAGCAGGTGCTGGGTCATCATCCGGGCGCCTTCGAAATCGTCGATGAACACCGCCGGAGCGCCTTGCCGGGGACGAGCCGTGGCGAAGCTGACCGCGCCGACGCCGGCCTTCTCCAGCGCTTCCAGGATGGCGGCGTCGTCGCACAGCGGCGGCGG
This sequence comes from Caulobacter sp. 602-2, assembly GCF_011043625.1. Classification (GTDB taxonomy): domain Bacteria; phylum Pseudomonadota; class Alphaproteobacteria; order Caulobacterales; family Caulobacteraceae; genus Caulobacter. The sequence continues at coordinate 993,016 of NZ_JAAKGT010000001.1, read as the reverse complement.
CAGGATGACCGCGCCGACCCCTGCGTCGACCAGCTTCTGCACCGCCTGGGCGGGCGTCGGATGGGCCTGGCTCGGCTCGATCAGCAGTTGGCAGCCGCTGAGGCTGGCCTGGCGGAAGGCGCCCATCAGGTAGTTCGACAGGTTCGACGAGCTGGCGTTCGAGTACAGCATGCCGATCTGCGAGACGCCGGTGCGCGTGGCCCGCGCCAGCGAATTGGGGCGATAGCCCAGGGCCTTGATGGCTTCCTCGACCTTCTCGCGCACGGCGGGGCGAACGTGTGGATAGCCGTTGACCACGCGGGAGGCGGTCATGGACGACACGCCGGCGTGCTGCGCCACGTCATGGATGGTCGGCGCCTGTCGCCTCTGCGTGCTCAAGGAGTCCTCGCCTCAATACGACTCTCTACGGGTCTGTGCGCAGTCTAGCGAAGACAGAGCAGGGAAGTCCAAGCGAGAGCGCGGCGGCGCTCGATATGCGGTTGCAGGCCAAACATCCGTTTTTGTTCTGGCGCGGACGGCGCGCGTCGCTAGGATGCATTGGTATCGTGAACAATGGTGGTGCGTCGTTGAAAAGTCCCCGCAAGGCCAAGGCGGTCCCGCCGTCTTCAGCGCGTGGCTCCTCGCCCGCCGCCGGGCCCAAGGCGATCACCATCCACGACGTGGCGCGCCACGCCGGCGTCGGCTCGATGACCGTGTCGCGGGTGATCCGGGGGGCGGGCAACGTCAGCCCGGCGATGCGCGAGAAGGTCGAGGCCTCGGTTCGCGTGCTGAACTACCAGGTCAACGTCGCCGCCCGCGCCACGCGTTCGCGTTCGGCCGCCGCGCGGGTGGGGATCCTCTACAGCAACCCCAGCGCCTCCTATCTCAGCGAGATCATGGTCGGCGGGCTGGAGCAGAGCTCGCGGCTGGCCAGCCACCTGATCCTGGAGCGCTGCGAGGGCTTGGCCGGGCAAAAGCAAGCGGTCAAGCGCCTGCTGGCGGCCGGCGTCGACGGCGTGATCCTGCCGCCGCCGCTGTGCGACTCCCGCCAGACCATCAACATGCTGCGGGCCGAGGGCGTCACCGTGCTGGCCCTGGCCACCGCCCGGCCGATGATCGACGTCTCCAGCGTGCGCATCGACGACTTCGAAGGCGCGCTGGCCATGACCCGCCACCTGATCGCCCTGGGCCATCGCGACATCGCCTTCATCAAGGGCGATCCCCAGCACACCCCGACCGAGCTGCGCTACGAGGGCTTCCTGGCGGGCATGTCGGAGGCGGGCCTGGCGGTGCGTCCCGAATGGGTGGCCCAGGGCCTGTTCACCTATCGCTCGGGTCTGGCGGCGGCTGAAAAGCTGTTCGAGGCGCGCCTGAGACCCAGCGCCATCTTCGCCAGCAACGACGACATGGCCGCCGCCGCCCTGGCCGTGGCCCATGGCCGGCAGATATCGGTGCCGCGTGACCTGACGATCTGCGGCTTCGACGACACCGCCGTCGCCACCACGGTCTGGCCCGAAGTGACGACGATCCACCAGCCGATCGCCGAGATGGGCCGCGCGGCGGTGCGCCTGATCGTCGACGAGATCCGCGCCCGAAAGACCGGAGGCGACCCGGCCCCCGTCCATCACCTGCTGCCCTTCACCCTGATGGATCGGGACTCGTCCGGCCCCGCGCCGCCTTAAGCGGCTGGCTCGGCCAGAAGCTGACGGGCCTCTTCCAGGCTCCACAGCCGCGCGGCGCCGCGCACGCCCGAGGCGTCGCCCCAGACGGCCGGCTTGATGCGCGTGCTCCAGCGATCGGCGAACACCCGGCGCGAGACCAACTCTGGCAGGCGCTCGCAGACTTCCGGCACGTTCGACAGCCCGCCGCCGACGACGATGGCGTCGGGGTCGAGGATGTTGCACAGCACGGCCACCGAGCGGCCCAGGCGGTCCATCAACTGGTCGAAGGCGGTGGTCGCCGCCGGATCTCCGGCCCGCCAGGCCGAGATGATCTCTTCGCCGCTCAGCGCCTGGCCGGTGGTCGCCTCGAAGTCGCGCCGCAGGCCGGTGCCCGAGACCCACATCTCCAGGCAGCCGTTCTGGCCGCACCAGCAGCGTGGGCCTTCGCGCTCCTCGGCGGTGGGCCAGGGTAGGGGCATGTGGCCCCATTCACCGGCGATGCCGTTCTCGCCCTCGATCAGCTTGCCGTCGATCACCAGGCCGCCGCCGCAGCCCGTGCCCAGGATGATGGCGAACACGACCTTCGCCCCCGCGCCGGCGCCGTCGACGGCTTCCGACAGCGCCAGGCAGTTGGCGTCGTTGGCCAGGCGCACCGGCCGTTTCAGGGCCTCGGACAGGTCCTCGCGAAAGCGCCGGCCGTTCAGGTACAGCGAGTTGGCGTTGCGCATCACGCCGGCGGCCGGCGAGATCGAGCCCGGCGCGCCGACGCCGAGCGTCCCTCGCGCGCCCAGCTTGTGTTCCAGGCCCATCACCAGGTCGCGGACGGCGACCAGCGCCTTGTCATAGTCGCCCGGGTTGGGAACGCGGGCCTTGGCCAGCAGCTTGCCGCTGGCGTCCAGGGCGGCGGCCTCCACCTTGGTGCCGCCGAAATCCACGCCGATCTGAATCACCAGTAGGGCTCCCAAACCCGGGTGAGGCGGACCAGCGCCTCGAGAAAGAAGTAGTCGCCCCAGATGCAGGCCTCATCGACGCCGACGCGGTTGGGCATGTGATAGACGCCGTGGGCCAGGATCCCGGTTCCGGGCTGGCCCAGCGGCAGCAGGTAGCGCTCGCCCAGGGTCTCGATCATCGCCAGGGCGGCGGCCTCGTAGGCTTCGCGGTCGGGGTCGGCCAGCGGAAGCGCGCGGGCCAGTTCCAGCAGGCCGCAGGCGGCGATGGCCGCGGCCGAGCTGTCGCGCTCGGCGTCGGTGAAAACGAGGTCCCAGCAGCAGACGAGATCGTCCGGCAGCCGGTTGAGGAAGTAGTTGGCCAGCCGCGCGGCCAGGTCGATCAGGCCGGGATCGGCCTTGTAGCGATGGACCAATGGAAAGCCCGACACGCCCCAGGCCTGGCCGCGCGCCCAGCAGGAGCTGTCGCTGAAGCCCTGGTGGGTCTTGCCGCCGACGGGCTCGCCGGTCTTCGGGTCCATGTAGAAGGTATGGAAGGTCGAGGCGTCCGGCCGCACGATGTGCTTGGCGGCCTGGGCGATGTGGCTGTCGGCCGCGATCCTGAAGGTCGGGTCGCCCGTCTCCTCGCTGGCCCAGTAGAGCAGGGGCAGATTGAGGTTGCAGTCGATGATCATCCGCCCGGCCTGTTCGGGATCGGAAAGATCGCCCCAGGCCTGGATGATGCCGGCGGCCGGAAGGTAGCGGGTCATCAGCCGGCGGGCGGCGGCCAGGGCCGCGTCGCGCCCGCTCATGCTGCCCGTCAGCTTCCAGGCCGCCACGCACGACAGCGAATAGAGGAAGCCCAGGTCGTGGTGGTCGACATTGATCCCGCGTTCGATCCGGTTGCGGAAGCTTTCGACCTGGCGCTCGGCGGCCCGGCGATAGCGGGTCTCGCCGTTGGCCTCGAAGGCCAGCCACAGCATCCCCGTCCAGAAGCCGTTGGTCCATTCGGTGTTGTCCATCGGCGCATAGACCCCGCCCTCGCTGGAGGGCTTGGGGAAGGCGTCGGTGAAGAGGTCGAGGCTGGCGTCGATGCGGGCCAGGACGGCTGCCAGGATGGTGTCGAGCTTGGTCCTGTCGGGACGCGGGCGCGCCAGGATCTCGGCGGCGCGGATCAGCGGTTCGCGCGGGATCGCGCTGGAAGCGGAATGAGACATCGTCAATTGACCTTGGCCACGTCGGCTCCGCCCAGGTCGGCTTGCGCCAGGGCCGGATCAGGTTCGGCGTCCTTGGCGGGCGGCGCCTCGCGCGGAGTGGGGGAGAGGGCGAACACCGAAGCGACCCAGAAGGCGGCGGCGAACAGAGCGATCAGCAGGTAGGTGCTGGGGAAGCCGATCAGGTCGTAGCTCTTGCCGACGATCGGCGACAGCATGGCCAGGCCCAGCGAATGGCCGAAGCTGACGCCCACCAGATACAGCGTCGAGGCCAGCCGGCTTTCGAAGTGGAAGGCGATGTAGCGGAAGATCGACACCACCAGGATCGGCAGCTCAAGCGAGTGCAGCATCTTCATCGCCGAGATCGGCACGGGGCCGTGCACCAGGCCCGAGCCCGCGATGCGCACGATCATGATCGCAGCGGCCAGCAGCAGACCGTTCTTGGCTCCGATCCTGTTCACCACGAACGGCGCGACGAACAGCATGCCGGCCTCGAGGAAGATCTGGGCCGAGTTCAGGTAGCCGAACATGGCCGCGCCCTGCTTGGGATCGGCGAAGTGCGAGGCGTAGAAGGCCGGGAACTGCTGGTCGTAGACGAGATAGAGGTTCGTCACGCCCAGGATCAGCACCATGAAGCCCCAGAACTTCGGCAGCTTGAAGATGGCCATGGCGTCGGCGGGCTTGAGGGCGTCGGAGCGCTCGCGCTCGTCGGCGCTGGGCTCGATCTTCGCGAAGGCCAGCAGCGGCAGCAGGACGAGGCCCGCGCACGAGGCCAGGGCGAAGTTGTAGAGCGGGTCGAGGTTGAACAGACGGCCCGAGAAGAACGCCGCGGCGGCGAAGCCCAGCGAGCCCCACAGGCGGGCGCGGCTGTACTCGAAGCCGTACTTTCGGCCCACGCGGTCGACGAACGACTCCAGGGCGTAGCTGCCGGCGATGAAGGTGACGCCCAGATAGGCCCCGCCGGCGATCGCGCCTAGCAGCAGGTTGGTCTTCAGGAGCGGGCCGTAGACGAACGCGAAGAAAGCGCCCGACAGCACGACCAGCCCGCTGATCAGCCACAGGATGGTCTTGCGCAGCCCCACCTTGTCGGAAACGAACCCGTACAAGGGCTGGGAGATCATCGCGAAGATGAAGTTGGCGGCGAACACCACGCCGGTCTCGGCGCCGGAAAGGCCCAGGGTCCGCTTCAGCCACAGGGCCAGCAGCGAGATGCTCATGGCCTGGGCGAAGAAGTAGAAGAAGAGGAAGGCGCTCAGCAGCGCGTAGTTCTTCCTGATGGCCATTCGACACCCTCCCGCGCCGGCCGCGCTGCATGGCGCGACTGGTCCGACCCTTCGGTCATAGACTGATCTGATAACGATACCAAGTGCTTTCGGCGTCGTTGTCGCTCGCTGGGCCGGGGGCTTGCGCGAGTGATGTGATATCGATATCAATATTCGTGTTCGGGCGATCCGCAAGGTTTTTCGACGGCTTGCGTCGATCAGGCCGCTCGACGTTGAGAACAATGACGCCGCCAGGCTGGCAGAGCGTCGCTCGGGGAGGAGTGCGCGATGGGGTTCACGGCTCGAAAATCGTCCTGGCTGGCGGGCGCCGCCGCGATCGCGGCGGGTCTGGCGGCGAGCGGCGCTTGCGCCGCCGGCCAAGCCGATGCGTCGGGGTTGCATGTCTATCCGCTGCCGCCGGGCGGCCTGTTCTACAGCATGCACAACGACGCCTTCACGGTCCGGGTGCGCAAGCCGGGCGGTCCCTGGCGCGACCTCTACGAATACACCGCCAAGGTCGATTCCGATGGGCCCAGCGACGTCTCGGTCGTGCAGTTCGACTTCGAGGGGCGAGTGGAGATCGGGGTCCGCAAGAACAACGGCGACTTCAAGCGTGTCGAGGTGAGGCCCGCCAGCAAGGCGATCAGGCACAAGGTCGAGAACGGCGTCGTGCTGTTCACCATCGACCAGCCGCAGAACCTATCGATCGAGTTCGACGGCGATCGCCTGCACAACCTGCACATCTTCGCCGGCGCGCCGATCCCCAGGCCGGTGCCGGGCCCGGACGTCGTCTTCTACGAGGCGGGGCTGCACGCGCCGCCGGGCGGGGTGTTCCCGGTCAAGTCGGGCCAGACGATCTATGTCGCCGGCGGCGCGATCCTGCAGGGCGTGTTCAAGCCCGAGAAGGTCGAGAACGTCCGCATCATCGGCCGGGGGATCATCGACCGGCCCGCCGATCAGCTGGTCGTGCAGGATTCCCGGAACGTCACCGTCGAGGGGCTGACCTTCCTGACCCCCAAGCACGGCACGATCGCCTGCGCCTCGTCGAGCAACGTGACCTTCAAGGACATCAAGACCTTGAGCAACGGTTCGTGGTCGGACGGCGTCAACGTCTTCGCCTGCAGCGACGTGACCGTCGAGCGGGCCTTCATCCGCACCTCCGACGACAGCGTCGCGGTCTACGCCACCCGCAAGTCGGGCGTCGGCGACACCCGGCGGGTGAGGGTGCGCGACTCGATCTTCTGGCCCGACGTGGCGCATGCGGTTTTCATCGGCCTGCACGGCGACACCAAGGCCCGCAATGTGCTGGAGGGCCTGCGCTTCGAGAACATCGACATCCTGGGGCTCGACGAGGACGATCCCGAGTACCAGGGCGCGCTGGCCATCAGCGCCGGCGACGACAACACCGTCCGCGACGTGCTGTTCGACGATATCCGCGTCGAGCAGATCGAGGAGGGCAAGCTCGTCAACGTGCGCACGGTGTTCAACGCCAAGTACGGAACGAGCCCCGGCCTGCTGGTCGACGGCGTGCGTTTCCGCAACATCCGCTTCTCCGGCGACGGCTGGCCCAGCCCGTCGACGATCTCGGGCTACGGCGCCGATCGCCCGGTCCGGAACATCAGCTTCGAGAACGTGACCATCGGCGGAAAGCGGCTGAAGACGGCCGATCCTGCGGTGATCGAGATCGGGCCCAATGTCGAAGGCGTGAGCTTCAGGTAGCGGGGGAGGGCTGGCGAGTGGTTGAACCCTCCGTGTCCGGCGTCTGCTGGGCGCCCCTGAGGCGCACCGGGCGCGTGGCGCTCTATCGGCAACTTGCTGATCGGCTGCGGGCGGCGATCCTCGACGGCGAGCGTCGCCTGCCGACCGAGCGCGAGCTGGCCAGCGGTTTCACCGTGGCTCGTATCACGGTGCGGGCCGCCCTCGATCTGCTGGCGGCGGACGACTTGATCCTGCGTCGACGCCGGCACGGCACCGTGGTTCGCGGCGAGATCGACGACGTGGCGGCGAGAGGCGCGAAGGACATGAGCTCCAGCTCGTCCATGTAATCGAGCGTTCGGATCGTAATGATCCGGCGCACGTGTTGTTGGTATCCGCATGGTTGTGGTCGGTCGACATGCGTCTGATCGAGCGTTTCCTCGCGCCTGTGTAGCAAAATCTATTTCGCTATTCGTCGAAATGGTCGCTCTGGAGTCGAAAAATCGCAGGCGAATGTTCTCGAAAAACATCGTTGCGAATCCCGTTGACAGTTCTTGAAATGCGCTGGTATCGATAACAACAAGCCGATCGGAGCCGTCGTCGCGACGTCTTCGAAAGCGGCGCGCGGTCGGGGTGTCGGCCTCGGCGCAGAGCGACGTCGGACCTAAGGTCCGAAGGGGAGGATAGGATGGCTGATCTCGGCCCTCAGCGCGGTCGTAACCGCGCGCTGCAGGTTTCTCACATGGTCCTGGCGCTGGCCGCCGGCGCGAGCGCGCTGTCGGCGACGGCCGCGCATGCCCAATCGACGGGGCAGTCGGCCGACAAGCCGGTCACGGTCGAGACCACGGCCGTCGACGAAGTGATCGTCACCGGCGTCATGGTCGGCACCGCCGCCAAGAAGGCCAATGTCTCGTTCTCGGTGCTGTCCGAGGACGACATGAGCAAGTTCACGCCGATCAGCGCCGACGACATGCTGCGCGACATGCCTGGCGTGGTGGTCGAGTCCAACGACGGCGTGGCCCGCAACGAGGTCTTCACCCGCGGCATGACCATCGGAACCGGGGCCAACACCTCGGGCTATTTCTGGACCACGATCCTTGAGGACGGCCTGCCGGTCGTGCCGTTCAAGTTCAGCGGCTTCCAGGACGGCTATTTCTATCGCGCCGACATTTCGACCAGCCGGGTCGAGTCCGTGCGCGGCGGCTCGTCGGCCACCGGCGTCACCACCTCGGTGGGCGCGACCTTCAACTACATCACCGGCAAGGTGAAGCCCGGCGCGATGATCCAGACCCGGATCGGCTTCGAGGGCGAGGACCTGCACCTGTCGTGGAAGCAGGTCGACGGCGCCTATGGCTGGGTCAACGAGGCGGGCGACCTGGGCCTGGGCGTCAGCGGCTTCTACCGCCGCTCCAGCGGCCAGGTGGATCCGGGCTTCGACCTGAACCACGGCGGCCAGTTCCGGGTGAACCTCTACAAGGACTACAACACCGACAACGGCGGCGGCTCGTTCAACCTGGTCTACAAGCACCTGGACGACACCAACGCCGAGCTGACCACGTTCCAGCAGCCGACCTACGGCTACCAGAACCCTGAGGAAATCCCGGGCTTCGGTCGCGACGTGAACCTGTTCATGAACGGCGGCAAGCAGACCGTTCCCAACTACTTCAAGCCGGGCAGCCACACCCTCGATCCGTCCGACGGCTATCGCTACAAGCAGGACGCCCTGTCGCTGCGCTGGAACCACGACATCGGCGAGCGCCTGACCTTCACCGGCTCGGCGCGGATCCAGAAGTCGACCTATCGCGGCCAGTCCTACAAGCCCCAGCAGTTGGCCTCGCTGGCCTCGGCGGCGGCGACGCGCGAGCGGTTCGGCCTGAACATCAACAACCTGGACCGCACGCCGGGCTACTACGTCTTCACCAACGCCGCCGGCCAGGAAGTGGCGCGCGTCGCCAACAACGTCGCCGGCTCGCAGCTGGGAACCAACTACCGCACCGGCGTGGCCTGTCCGCGGGTGACGGCGGCGACCTGGCAGAGCACCAGCCTGTGCATCGTCGGCAACACCTTGCCCAACCGCGACATCGACATGCGCGGCGGCGTGGTAACGGGCGTCACGCCCAAGCCCGACGGCAGCTACGACCACACCCTTCCGATCGAAAGCGCCACGCAGGATCTCGTGCTGCTGACGCGCGCCGAGGACAACTACCGTGAATCCGTCGACTACATGGGCAACTTCACGGCCACCTATCGCGGTGAGACGTGGAGCGTGAACGGCGGCCTCTACCTGTCGCGTTCCGAGCAGGTGAACGACAACTGGGCCAATGGGCTGGGCGTGTCGGCCTGGGCCGACGGCCAGGTCCAGAACCTGAACGTCAAGTACGTCACCAATGGCGGCACGAGCTATCAGCTGACCGACGCGGGCGGCTGGGGCTCCTACGGCAGCGGCCTCTTCACCACCGTCTCGCAACGCGCGCGGATCATGGAGCTGTCGCCCTATGCGGGCTTGGCCTGGTCGCCGACCAAGCACTGGGACTTCAACGCCAGCATCAAATACCAGTACTTCCACGCCCGGACCTATTCGGAGACCTGGGACCTGCGCAATCCGGGCGCGGCCTCGCTGACCAACGGCGGCCTCGATGGCGATCCGCTGACCGTCTACGACAACGTCTACATGACCAAGGCGCCGGCCAAGGTGATCGGCGCCGACAAGAAGGTCAGTCTCGTCGATTACAGCGTGGCCCTGGGCTACAACTTCAACGACAAGCACAAGATCTATTATCGCTACACCGACGCCAAGCAGCCGTCGTCGGGCGTGATCAATCGCTACTCGACTGCGGCCACCCTGGTGCGCCCGCTGGGCCCGACGGCCTACATCAAGGGCCACGAGTTCGCCTACACCTTCGGCGATCGCCGCTTCAACGGCCAAGTCACCTACTTCTACCAGAACTTCGCGGTGAACGATTATCCGACCGGCGTCGACAAGGACAACGTCTCGACCTACCTGCTGCCTGACAACTTCAACAAGTACTTCACGCGCGGGATCGAGACCTGGGCCAAGTGGCGGGTCACCAGGAACCTCGAGTGGAACCCGTCGGTGACCTTCCTCAACGGCAAGACCACCGAGGCCTATGTCTGGCTGAACACCGGCGCGAACGGCAACGGCGCGGACGACGACGTGCTGCGCATCGACGCCGGCCTGCTGGCGCGTTCGCCGAAATGGACGCTGAGCAACACGGTGTCCTACCGCTACAAGGATTTCCGTCTCAACGTCCGCCATCGCTGGATGGACGAGCGCAAGCTGAACACCAACTCGCTCGACCACCGGTTCCTGCCGGCGCAGGACAATCTCGACGTCTCGGTGCAGTACAGCGGCCTGAAGAAGACGATGGTCACGCTGGATGTCCGCAATGTGCTCGATAAGGCCTACATCTCGGCCTACGACCCGATGATCAGCACCAATCTTCCCGCCGGCGTGCAGGTCTATGACGTCGTCGAGCAGTTGCCGGAGTCCGGCTACCTAGTGAAGCGCAACGCGCCGCGGTCGGTGTGGCTGACCGTCCGCAAGGAGTTCTAGGCCTCGGCCGGAACCTTGAAGGCCGGCGGACGAGGGCGTTCTTCCTCGCCCGCCGACCCTACCTCAAGCATCATCAACGAGGGGCGCATGACCCGGCATCGGCTGATCCTCGGCGCGAGCGCTCTGCTCGGCCTTTTCGCGACGCAGGCCCAGGCGGCCACGCCGCTGATCGACAAGGTGGTGTTCGGCGACGCCGCGTCCGAGGTCGCTCACGCCGTGAACGCCTCGGCCTCGGAGCAGGTCGTCGGCGGCCTGGGCGTCGCGGCGCGGCGTCTGCCGCCGGCCCAGCCCGGCGCGCGGTTCAGCGGCGACCTGACGTTCCGGCTGACCGTGGATCCGGCCATCCAGAACTATGCCTCGATCCGCCTGTGGGGCGGCGACGTCAACGACGGCAAGCTGACCCTGTTCTGCGACGGCAGGCAGATCGGCTATCGCCATCTGGGCGATATCGAGCTTCTCGACATCGGAACCCAGGCGCCGCCCTTCGCCGGGCGCTTCACCTACCGCACCTTCCCGCTGCCGATCACCCTGACCAAGGGGAAGGCGGCGCTGGACTGCGCCATTCGCGCCAGCGGTCCCTACGCGGTCTACACCCAGCAGTTCGAAAGCTTCCAGAAGCCGATGACCCAGGCCTCGCGGCCGGTCTATGCGCTCTACGTCCATGCCGATCCGTTCCTGGACAGCGGCGATCCGGCCGGGGTCGCGCCGCCGCTGGCGACCGCGCCGTCGGCGGGTCCCGAGGTGCTCGAAGACCTGAAGGCGCGGGTGAACCGCGAGATCGACCGCAAGCTGGCCCAGCCCGGGCCGCTGAACGTGCTGGAGGTGCAGTTCCTGGCTCGCGCCGCGGCCCTGTCGTGGACCAAGGCCCATGCCAATCCGGCCGTGGCCCGCAAGGTCATCGAGAGCGGCGACGCCTTCTACGCCCGTTTCCTGACCGATCCGAAGAGCGTCTATGTCGACGCCAGCCGCACCAATGCCGACTGGGACGCCATGGGCCCGTTCGGCAAGGCGCTGCGCCTGCTGCAGGCCGATGTCGCGCCGTATCTCGACACGCCGGTCGCGGGCGTGGAGGGGACGCCGAAGCGCCGCGAGGCCTATGCCCGGATGCTCGACGCCGGGCTCGGCTACATCCAGACTCACCGGCGGCTCTACACCAACCAGTCGATGATCGTGGATCTGGGGATCTACTGGAGCAACGAGGGCTTGCGATCGCTTGCCAGCCCTCTGGCCCGGCCCGAGCCGGCGATGCGGCGCTTCTTCTACGAGTCCATGGGTCTTTCGCCGTGGACCGGCAGTCTCGACGAGGCCGGAAAGCCGACCTATTCCAGCGCCGCCGCCGACACCGGCAGCTTCCGTTCGGCCGACGACTACAGGCTGTTCACCAAGGCCGGGCTGTCCAAGGAGCTCGGCTTCGTCGGCAGCTACGGCGAGATCCTCGACTGGGCGACCAGCATCTACCAGGCCACGGCCGCGACGCCGGGCGGGCAGGGCGATCCGGTCCTGCGCGACCAGCTCCTGAAGATGGCCAGGGCGCGGATGGCGTTCCGCTATCCGGGGATCGACGCCGAGGGCGCGCGCACCATGCTGCTGGAGGCGCCGATCGGCTGGCGCGACCCGGTCTATCCGGGCGCGACCACCTACGTGCAGAAGTCCGGCTGGGACAACACGCCCTTCAACGTCGCGGTCGCCACGGGCGATCCGCAGCTGATGGCGATCGCCCGCCAGGCCCTCGACGATGGACAGTACTACGCGGTGCTGCGCGATCGGCTGAAGGACAAGAACCAGCGTACGACCATCGGCCTGCTCGACGCCTATGACGAGTGGCTGGCCGTGAAGGCTTGGCCGAAATCGAACGTGAAGCTGCCGATGACGCCCGGCCAGTCCGACTTCGTGTTCGCCGATCCCGAGGACGGGGTGGTGGCGATCAAGAACGGCGACGAGGTGCTCTATGCGTCGCTCTACTGGCGGGCCAACTGCGGGGTGAACCGCCTGGCGCGCTTCCACTACCAGACGCCGTCCGTCGACCGTATCGCCACCATCGCCGCCCGGGTCGACTTCGAGCCCAGCGGCAAGACCTGCGTGCGCCGGGCCACGCCGCACATCTCGGCCGGCTCGATCCCGATCGTCGCCTATCCCGGCGAGGCGTCCGCCGCGCTGGAGGGCGAGGCGCTGCCCGTGGCCAAGGGGCCGCCCGAGGCGCGCTACAAGGATCAGGACAATCCCTTCGCCGGGCGTGGCTACTACTACGAGGCCGCCTACGGCCCGTACCTGATCGCCATGAACGCCAGCGTCGACAAGTCCATGACGCTCGCGCTGCCGAAGGCGGCCGGTGATCGCGTCGATCTGGTCACCAAGCGCAAGCTGGCGTCAGGCGCGGCGAGCCTGACCCTGGCGCCGGGCCAGACGGCGGTGATCTACACGCCGTCTCGGTAGTCGCGGAGGAGGCGGTGGTGAGCAACGACCATGACCTGCGGCTGGTCGCGCCGTTCAGCCCGACGATCATCAAGGCGACCATGCCGCCGGGCGTGGTCGAGCGCCTCAACGCCCGGATCGACGAGATCGTAGGACGCAAGGACGAGGTCGCCGCCCGCGACTGGTCGGCCCATCTGGCGGGCGCGGTCAGCACCGAGATCCGCTTCACCGACGTGATCCGCGAGACCGCCGAACTCACCGACTTCCTGTTCGACGTGGCCCGCACCTACACCTACCGGTGCGAGAACGCCCTGATGCATTTCTCCGACTACGAGCGAACCGAGGAGCTCGAGGCGAAAAAGCTCCGCATCGAGATCAAGGAGGGCTGGATCAACGACATGGTCGCCGGCGACTACAATCCGGCCCATTTCCACCAGGGCTGCCTCTATTCCAGCGTGGGCTTCCTGCGCGTTCCGCCTGGCTACGAGGCCGAGTTCGCGGCCGACAAGGCCAGGCAGAACACTGCCGGCTGCCTGCAGTTCATCGACAGCCGCAGCGCCGTCGGGGCCAAGAACCTGTTCACGGTCAAGCCGGTGGTCGGCGACTTCTACCTGTGGCCCTCGTGGATGCTGCACTGCGTCTACCCGTTCCGCAGTCCGGGCGTGCGTCGGTCGATGGCGATCAATCTCGCCCTTGCCTGAGCAGAGCGCCGCGGAGGGCGCTTGCGCCCAGTAATGATATCGATATCATAATTCAAAGTCAGAAGAAGCGTACGGGGAGAAGCGCGTGAAGAGCCAAGCAAAGCGGATGGTGTCGGGGCTGGCCCTGGCGACCTGCCTCCTGGCCGGAGCGGCCGGCGCCCAGACCCTGAAGTCGAGCCATCCGTACCTGACCTTCAGCGACGCCCATGTCTCACAGTTCAAGGCCCGCGTGGCCGAAGATCCCGACGCCAAGGCCGCCTGGACCAAGGCCCGAGCCGACGCCGACGCGGCCCTGACCCGCAAGCCGGCCAACGACCGCGAACTGAACGCGGCCCTGATGGGCCTGTCGCTGACCTACCGCATGACCGGCGAGCGCAAGTACGCCGACCGCGCCAAGGCCCTGCTCGACGTCTATGCGAACCGCGCCAACTGGGTGACCGACAAGCCGCTTCTGGCCCGCAGCCCGGTCTGGAACTCCGATCTCGGCATGGGGACCAGCGCCTACACCTTCGGCCTGACGTTCGACGCCATCCACGACGCCCTCAGCCCCGCCGAGCGCGACCGCCTGGCCAAGGCCCTGGTCAAAGGCGCGATCCGCCCGACCCTGAACGACTGGATCGACGGCGCGGAACGCATCCACAGCCTCGACACCATGGGTCACAACTGGTTCAGCCACATCGTGTTCGGCGCCGGGGTGGCGGCGATAGCCGTCAAGACCGAAGAGCCCCAGGCCGACGCCTGGATCCGCCGCATCGACGAGGCGGCCGAGGAGTGGGCCAACTACGACGGCAGCGCCATCGAGACCAAGCCGGCGCACTTCGCGTCCAACGGGGCCTTCGTCGAGAGCATCAACTACGCCGACTTCGCCGCCGAGGGCTATCTGCGCTTCAAGCGCGCCTGGCTCGACGCTTTCAAGGAGCGGCCGGCCGCGACGCCGCGCCTGGCGGGCCTGGGCGACTATTTCATCCAGAACCTCTACCCGACCACCGGGGGCTTCCTGTCGACCAACTTCGGCGACGGCAATCCGACCTCCAGCGGGGCCAGCGCCATCGCCAACCTGTGGGCCAGCGGCGACCAGCAGTCGCGCTATCTCTGGTATCTGAACACCGTGCGTCCCGATCCCAAGCAGGACGTCTTCGCCGAGCCCGAGAACATGGTCCAATGGCCCTCGGCCAAGGCCCGCGCCTCGGCAGGCAAGGGCCCGGGGCTGCCGACCAGCTGGATCGACGCCGATCTGGGCGCAGCGACGATGCGCTCGTCCTGGGCGCCGGACGCCACCTTCCTGGCGCTGCGCTCGGGCTTCACCTGGAACCACAACCACGCCGACGCCGGCAGCTTCATCCTCTGGCACAAGGGCAAGCAGCTGCTGATCGACTCCGGCAACAGCAGCTACGCCCGGCCCGAGTACGATGGCTACTACCGCCAGAGCGTGGCCCACAATGTCGTCACCCTGGACGGCAAGGCCGAGCCGGAAAGCAACACCTACAACGGCTCGCACTTCGTGGGGCGGGTGGACCACCTGGTCGACGCCGGCGACCTGCGCTTCGTCTGGGCCGACGCCACCGGCCCCAACGCCCGGACCTTCGAGCGCAAGTACCGCAGCTTCATGTGGATCGGCGACGTGATCCTGGTCATCGACGACCTGAAGGGCTGGGCGCCGGGCCAATTCGAATGGCTGATGCACTACGAAGGCGAGGCCAAGCGCCAGGGTCAGGTGATCACCGTCAGGAACGGCGAGGCCGAGGTCGCGGTGCGGCCGCTGTTTCCCGAGACCCTGCCGGACGCCGGGCTGTTCACCGACTATCCCGAACTGATGCGGATGGCCGAGGGCAAGGGCCTGAAGGACCATGCGCCCGACGAGGCCCAGCCCTACCTGCGCCTGCAGGCGCCGGGCGTCACTGACCGGACCAAGTTCGTGGTCGCCCTGACGCCGAACGGTGCGGCTGCCGCGCCCGTGATCGAGAAGGTCGAGACCAAGGACTGGCTGATGGTTCGCGTGCGCCAGAAGGGCGAGGTCACCGAGGTCTATTTCAATCTGCTGGCCGACGGCCGCATCCGTCACCGCAACGCCAATGCCGACCTCGGCGGCTGGCGGACCGACGCCTACATTCTCGCGCTGACCTATCCTGAGGGCGGCAGCGCGGCCAAGCCGCGCCGCTGGTTCGTCGCCGATGGCAGCTATCTGCGCCGCGACGGCCGCGTCGAGCTCGACAGCCTGTCCAAGGCCTTCGTGGTCAAGGACCGGACGGGGCAGGGCGTCGAGGCCCGCATCCAGGGCCAGCCGACCTACGCCGTCCGCCTGGCTTGCGAGGGGGCTCGCTCGATCAAGGTCGACGGTGCCGCCAAGGCCTGTTCCGGCGACGTGGCGCTGGCGCGTCGATCCTCGCCGCCCAACTGAGTTTCAATCATCGCATTTGTCTGACAAAAGCTCTTGTCAACAACGTATGATATCGATAACAAGATTATGTGGTTGGAGAAGATCGCCGTGCAGGCGACGCCCCGACCCGGGAGTGAAACAGAGAGGGCGCGGCAAGCGCCCTAGCCAACAGGGAAAACCCGCCTCGCGCGGGATCTGACGGGCCGCGCCGGCTTATCGGGCGTAGGCTCCGCAGGAGGGGAAGCCATGAAGTCGGAAGTTCAATCGCGTCTGTTCCTCACCGTTTCGACGCTGGCCGTCGCGCTGGGCGCGTTCGGCGCCGCCCACGCCCAGACCGCGCCGGCGCCGGCTGCCGAAGAAGCCGTTGAGGAGGTGGTCGTCACCGGCATCCGCCAGAGCCTGCAGTCGGCCGTGCAGGTCAAGAAGAACACCATGGAGGTGGTCGACTCCATCCGCGCCGAGGACATCGGCAAGCTGCCCGACCCCAACGTCGCCGAGACCCTGACCCGCATTCCGGGCGTACAGGGCTATCGTTACGGCGGGGAGGGGGCTTCGCCGGTCGGCGCCGGTTCGGGCCTGACGATCCGGGGTTTGTCGGGCCAGACCGCCTCGCAGGTCGACGGTCGCTCGTACTTCACCGCCGGCGGCAGCGAGTTCAACATCGAGGCGGCCATCCCCGGCATGATCGCGGGCCTGGACGTCTACAAGAACCCCTCGGCCGAGCACATCGAGGGCGGCATCGGCGGCCTCGTCGACATCAAGACCCGCCGTCCGCTCGACCTGCCGAAGATGTCGGGCAGCGTGGCGATCTCCGGCCGCTACAACGACATGGTCAAGCAGATGCAGCCCGAGTACTTCGGCCTGGTCTCGCACAAATGGGACGTGGGCGACGGCGAGATGGGCCTGCTGCTCGGCGCCAACTACCAGAAGAGCTGGAACCGCTCCGACAATGCGCCCGGTCCCGGTGGGACCAACCTGCGCCGCGTGGTGCGCGCCGACAGCGCCGAATACATCGGCAACAGCGCCTATAACCAGGCCTATGCCGGCCGCAGCGACGTCTCCTTCCTGGCCGACGTGGCCAATCCGCTGGCCCTGACCTCGGCCGAGCGCGCCAACCTGGTCAACATGGCCGGCGTGCAGATCAACGTGAACGAGGAAGACATCCAGCGCACCCGCAAGGGCTTCGCCGGCGCCTTCCAGTGGAAGGTGCGTCCGGGCCTCGAGGTCTATGTCGACGGCAACTACAATTCCTACCTCTATCACCAGGGCTACCGCTTCCTGAACGGCGTCGACAGCCGCTACGTCCAAGGCCTGGCCACCACCCCCTTCAGCACCACCGAGGGCCTGGCCAACCGCAACGCCAACGGCGGCGAGGACGCAGTGCTGGCCGGACAGCGCTTCAACAGCGGCACGTTCCTGGGCTCGAGCTTCTCGTCGATCGGCGGCGACGAGCATCGCATCTACAAGACCTGGATCCTGGCCGGCGGCGCCAAGTGGTCGCCGACCGACGACCTCGATCTCAAGGCCGACCTCTCTTACGTCAAGGCCGATCAGCACCAGGACAACCGCTCGGTGACCATGACCCCGCGCGCGGGCCTGACCTGGGACGTGACCCGCACGGTCGGCGCGCCCCAGCGCGTGTCGATCAGCGGGCCCGACCTGTCGAGCCCCGCCAACTGGGTGCTGCTGAACTACGCCAACGGCGTCAACAACGTCTATGACGACGCGGGGCTGGCCGCTCAGTTCGACGGCGAGCTGCGCATCAACGACAGCTTCATCAAGGCCGTGAAGTTCGGCGCGCGCTACTACCGAAAGAAGTCGAAGTTCTACAACTACTCCTTCAGCGGCAAGAACCTGACGACAGACGGCTTGGCCCTGGCGGCCAACCAGTTGAACGGCGTCCTGGCCTCGACCGTGCAGGATCTCGTCGCCGGTTCGCACACCAACTGGTTCGACGGTGAGGCGGGGTATTCGGGCGGCTTCCTGACCTTCTCGCCCGACGCCCTGCTGGGCGACAATGTCCGCAACCGCTTCGCCCTGGCCGGCGTCGCGGCCGAGGACTCGCTGCCCGAGGTGCTGTTGTCGCGCCGCAAGGCGGTGGAGGAGACCCTGGCCGGCTACGGCGTGGTCGACTTCGCCTTCCTGAACGATCGCATCCGGGGCAACGCCGGCGTGCGGGTGGTGCGCACCAATCTCGACGCCGAGGCGCGGGTCACCGACACCACGGGCGCAACCCCGGTGATCGTCGCCCGCAGCCAGGGCAACAGCTACACCGACGTGCTGCCGACCCTGAACCTGACGGGCTACATCCAGGACGACCTCTTGCTGCGCTTCGGCTTCGGCAAAGGCATGACCCGGCCCAGCGTCGGCGACATCAACCCGACGGTGGCGGTCAACCTGACCAGCGGCACGGGCAGCCAGGGCAACGCCAACCTGCAGCCGCTGCGGGCCTACAGCTACGACCTGTCTCTGGAGAAATACTTCGGCCCGACCAGCTACGTCTCGGCCGCGGCGTTCTACAAGAAGGTCGACGGCTTCCCGATCGGGGTCGAGAGCTGCCAGACAGTGGCGACCTCGCAGCCCTATACCGGGGTGACGCCCAACAACTGTCCGACCGGCCAGTTCCGCATCACCCAGACCCAGAACGCCGATCCCGGCTTCGCCAAGGGCGTCGAGCTCGCGGCCCAGACCTTCTTCGACTACGACTTCCTGCCGTCGATGCTGCACGATTTCGGCGTCCAGGGCTCGTACACCTGGGTCAAGACCGAGCTCCCGCTCGGGGCGATGAAGGTGCGTCAGCCGTTCCAGTCCGACCAGAACTGGAGCCTGGCCGGCCTCTACGAGAACAAGAAGGTCTCGGCCCGCCTCGTCTATACTTACCGGTCGGACTACGTGCTGTTCGGGATCTCTCCCAACCCCATCGATGGCCGCTACCTGAAGGGCTACGGCCTGCTCGACGCCTCGGTGAATCTCAACCTGCGCGACGACCTGACCCTGTCGCTGACGGCCTCCAACCTGACCAACAAGGCCCCGATCCGCTACGTCGGCGAGCCGGACGGCGGCTACGACACCGACATCCTGCGCCAGTACTTCATGAACGGCCGGGTCTACGGGATCAGCCTGCGCTACAAGTTCGGCGGCTGACCGCCGTCGCATCAAGTCCCGCCTCGGGGCGCCGTCGACGACGGCGCCCTTCTTTTTGCGTTCAGCGGAAGGAGAGCCCCACGACCTCGCCGCTCACCGCGATGTCGCCGTCCTTGGCCGACTTCACCGGCTTGCCGTCGATGGTCAGGTTCTCGATCGTCACGTTCTTCACCGCAACCTGGGGCGACAGGCCCCGGATGATCGACAGGCTGGGCATGCCCTGGCCGGTGTAGGCGACGTTGCGGATCGTCAGGCCTTCGATCCCGCGTCCGGGCGCCTTGTTGTAGCGCGGGTTCTCGCCGGCCACGATGTTGATCAGCTTGCCTTCCTCGATGCGGTCGACCCGCACATTGCTGAAGGTGATGTTGCGGATCAGCGTGCTGTCGCCGGAATAGGCGGCGATCGCGCCCTCCCAGTCGGGGTCGTCCTCGTCCAGGTTGGCGACGTCGATGTTGTCGAAGGTCACGTCGCGGATGGTGCGCGGATCGGCGTTGTCGCCGAAGTGGCCGATATAGAGGGCGTGGGCGACGTCGACCCACAGACGCATGTTCGAGACCTGGATGTCGAAGGTGTCGCCCGGCGGGTTGGGATCGGGGATCCCCGTCTGGGCGGCCTTCTGGCGGCAGATCGGGCAGTCGGCCACGGCATAGACCACCACGGCGTCGTCCGAGACCCGCAGATAGCCGTCGCGCACCTTCACGTGACGCGAGGTCGAGATGTTGATCCCATCCGACCACTTGCCCGAGGTGAAGCCGGTCAGCTGGCTGACCGTGATGTTCTCGGAGTTGCGGATGTTCATCACCCGGGCTGCGTCCTTGCGGTCGCTGTTGACGATGATCAGGTCCGAGACCTCGACGTTCCTGGCCTTTTCCAGGTCGATCGCCCGGCCGGGATCCCACAGTAGGCCGCGCCCGGAGATCTTCACGTCGCTGACGCCGGAAAGGTCGAACGCGCCCTTCAGCACCGCGCCGCCGTCCATGTAGACGCGCTGGCCCGACTTGACCGGGAAGTGGTCAAGGCCCGCGGGCGGGACGTGGAAGCCGGGGCCGAAATAGACGACGTCGGCGCCGGCGGGGCGGGCGGGGGGCGGGGCGCCGGCCACGATGTGCAGATTGCGCAGGCGGTCGTCGTCGAACTGCAGCGAGAAGCGCTCGGGTTTCGTCAGCGTCATGCGCAGGATCGAGCCCTCGCGCTGCGGCTTGATCGCGCTCGACAGCGGCGCGACCGATACATCGGAAAAGCGGCCGTTGTTCTTCATCACCTCAAGCTCGACCGCCCCGTCGAAGTCGAAATAGACCAGCGAGGCGTTCTGCTTGGTGTCGGTGTCGACCTGCACCCGGTACTCGTAGAGGTCGCGCCACTCGCCGCCCGGCGCGCGCACCCGCACGGTGAAGTCGTCGTTGTGCGCGGTGTACATCAGCTGCGGCGGAACCGGATAGGTCAGCAGCGTGTCGGCCAGCACTGGGCTCGCCACGCCTCCCAGCAGCATGGCGGCCAGCGCCGTGGTGGCTGCGCGATGGGCCAGGGTCTTCTGTCGGCTCATGTTTCCTCCCAGGATTTTCAGCAGCATCGACGATTATGATATCGATATCAATAACGTCGACATATGTGACGAAGCGTGGCTGCAGGGAACCGTCGCTTTGACGCATGGGAACGGTCTTCCTATGGTGGTCCTTGAGGCCTGTAAGGCGTCGGACCCCGGCTAGACCCGTTCCGTGGCAGGAGGCCCCCAACCGTTTTGTCTTCCAACCTGCTCCTTCTCGTGATCCTGGCCGCGCCGTTCCTGGGCGCGGCCGTGGCCGCCGGCCTTCCGCGCCATGCGCGCACCTCGGCGGCCATCCTGTCCTGGCTGGTTTCGCTGGTCTCCCTGGTGAGTCTGGCGGCGCTCTGGCCGATGTTCGCGGATGGAGAGGTGCTGCGGCTGGCGATTCCCTGGCTGCCGTCGCTGGGCGTCAGCCTGATCCTGCGGCTGGACGGCCTGTCGTGGATCTTCTGCGCCCTGATCCTGGGGATCGGCGCCTTGGTGGTGCTCTACGCCCGCTACTACATGTCGCCGAAGGATCCGGTGCCCCGGTTCTTCTCGTTCCTGTTGGCCTTCATGGGCGCGATGCAGGGCGTGGTGCTGTCGGGCAACCTAATCCAGCTGGCGGTCTTCTGGGAGCTGACCAGCCTCTTTTCCTTCCTGCTGATCGGCTACTGGCACCAGAATCCCTCAGCCCGCGAAGGCGCGCGCATGGCCCTGACGGTCACGGCGCTGGGCGGACTGTGCCTGCTGGTCGGCATGATCCTGATCGGCTCGATCTCCGGCAGCTACGATCTCGACGACGTGCTGGCCGCCAAGAGCGTCATCCTGGCCGATCCGCGATCGGTTCCGGCCCTGGCGCTGGTGCTGATGGGGGCCCTGACCAAGAGCGCCCAGTTCCCGTTCCATTTCTGGCTGCCGCGCGCCATGGCCGCGCCGACGCCGGTCAGCGCCTATCTGCACTCGGCGACGATGGTGAAGGCGGGGATCTTCCTGCTGCTGCGCATGTGGCCGATCTTCGGCCAGACCGAGCTCTGGTACTTCGTCGTCGCCGGCGCCGGGGTGGCGACGCTGCTGATCGGCGCCTGGTGCGCCATCTTCCAGCACGACCTCAAGGGCCTCCTGGCCTACTCGACCATCAGCCACCTGGGACTGATCGTGCTGCTGCTGGGCCTGGGCTCGCCGCTCGGCGCGATCGCGGCGATCTTCCATACGGTCAACCACGCCACCTTCAAGGCGTCGCTGTTCATGGCCGCCGGGATCATCGACCACGAGGCCGGCACGCGCGACATGCGCAAGCTCAGCGGCCTCTACAGGTTCATGCCGATCACCGGCACGCTGGCCATCGTCGCCGCAGCAGCCATGGCCGGGGTGCCGCTGCTGAACGGCTTCCTGTCCAAGGAGATGTTCCTGGCCGAGGTGGTGGCCGGCAGCGACGGCCACGCCCTGAACGCCGCCCTGCCGGTGCTGGCGACCTTGGCCAGCGCGTTCGGCGTGCTCTATTCGCTGCGCTTCATCCTGGCGACCTTCTTTGGCCCGCCGCCGACGGCCCTGGACAAGGTCCCGCACGAGCCGCCGGCCTGGATGCGCCGCCCGGTCGAAATCCTGGTCGCTCTGTGCCTGCTGGTCGGCGTGCTGCCGGCCCTGACCGTCGGGCCGTTCCTGCGCAGCGCCGCTGTCGCCGTGCTTGGCTTCGACGATCTGCCCTATTACAGCCTGGCGCTCTGGCACGGCTTCAACATGCCGCTGCTGCTCAGCGTGCTGGCCCTGGCCGGCGGCGTGGCCGCCTACGCGATCTTCGGCCGGAAGCTGAACACCAATCCGCGCGGCGGACCCTGGGGGCTCAAGCGCCTCAACGGCGGCTATCTCTTCGAGAAGGCCATGACGGGTATCGTCAAGGGCGCGCGCTGGGTCGAAAGCCGCCTGGGAACCGAGCGGATGCAGCCGCAGCTGCGCCTGGTCGTCCTGGCCGCCCTGGCCGCCGGCGCGGCGGCGGCCTTCGCGGGGGGCGTGGCGATCCGGCCGTCCTGGTCGGCGCCCGGCGCGGCCGAGTTCGTGTTCGCGGGGCTGTGGCTGACCGGGGGCGGCTGCGCGATCGCGGCGGCCTGGCAGGCCAAGTATCACCGCCTGGCCGCGGTGGTGCTGATGGGCGGGGCGGGTCTCGTCAGCTGCATCACCTTCGTCTGGCTGTCGGCGCCGGACCTTGCCCTGACCCAGCTGCTGGTCGAGGTGGTCACCACCGTGCTGCTGCTGCTGGGCCTGCGCTGGCTGCCCAAGCGGCGCGAGGACATCCAGGCCTCGCAGGTGGAGCTCGCGCGCTCGCGTCGCCGCCGGCGTGTCGATCTGGTCGTGGCCGCCGTCGTCGGCCTGGCCCTGGCCTTCGTCTCCTACGCCGTCATGACCCGGCCGATGGTCGAGGGCATATCCCGCTTCTTCGTCGAGCGCGCCTATAGCGAGGGCGGCGGGCGCAACGTCGTCAACGTGATCCTGGTCGACTTCCGCGCCTTCGACACCTTCGGCGAGATCACGGTGCTGGGCATCGTCGGCCTGACCGTCCTGGCGCTGCTGCGCCGCTTCCGGCCGGCCAGCGACAGCTTGCCCGCGCCCAACCAGAAGCAGGCCCGTGAGCGTACCGGCCCCGTCGCCGAAGGCCGCAAGGCGGGCGACGCCGTGCGCGACACCATGCTGATCCCGCGTGTGGTCATGCGCTGGATGTTCCCGTTCGTCATCGTGCTGGCGGTGCACCTCTTCCTGCGCGGCCACGACCTGCCGGGCGGCGGCTTCGCGGCCGGGGTGGCGCTGTCGATCGCCGTGCTGCTGCAGTACATGGCCAACGGCGCGCGCTGGGTGGAGGAGCGGCTGCTGCTGCGGCCCATCCTCTGGATCGGCTGGGGGCTGACGATCGCAGCCGGCTGCGGCCTTGTCGCGATCGGGTTCAACCGGCCGTTCCTGACCTCGGCCTTCAAGTATGTCGAACTGCCGCTGCTGGGCCGCGTGCCCCTGGCCAGCGCCGTGATCTTCGACCTGGGCGTCGTGCTGCTGGTGGTCGGCGCCACGGTGCTGATGCTGGTGGCCCTGGCCCACCAGTCGCTGCGCCGCGCCAAGGACGACGCCGAAAACGAGCAAGCGGAGGAGGGCGCATGACCGAGTTCGTGCTCGCGGCCGCCATCGGCGTTCTGTCCGCCGCCGGGACCTGGCTGCTGCTGCGGCCCCGCACCTTCCAGGTGATCATGGGACTGTCGCTGCTGTCCTACGCGGTGAACCTGTTCATCTTC
The DNA here is from genome assembly GCF_011043625.1 of Caulobacter sp. 602-2. Classification (GTDB taxonomy): domain Bacteria; phylum Pseudomonadota; class Alphaproteobacteria; order Caulobacterales; family Caulobacteraceae; genus Caulobacter. Next base: position 969,274 of record NZ_JAAKGT010000001.1, on the reverse strand, counting down.
TCGATGGGGCGCCTGCGCTCGGGCACGCCGCCGATCACAGCCAAGGGCGCCGAGCGGCCGGAGCTGTACGCCGACCCGACGCCCCAGGCGCTGGTGCTGACCGCCATCGTCATCAGCTTTGCTTTGACGGCCCTGTTCCTGGTGGTGCTGCTGGCCTCGCGCGGGGCGACCGGCAGCGACCACGTCGATGGACGGGAGCCTGCCGAATGAGCCTCTGGGACCATCACCTGATCCTGCTGCCGATCCTGCTGCCGATGGTCATGGCCTCGGCCATGCTGCTGTTCGACGAGCGCCGCCGGCGGCTCAAGAGCATCATCAGCCTGACCGCCATGGCCGCCATCCTGCTGGTCGCCCTGGCCCTGCTGCACGAAAGCATGACCGGCGCGGCCGACGGCGGCGACACCGCCCGCGTCTATCGGCTCGGCGGCTGGAACGCGCCGTTCGGCATCGTGCTGGTGGCCGACCGGCTGTCGGCGATGATGGTGGCGCTGACCAGCGTGCTGGGCGCGGGGGTCCTGGCCTTCGCCCTGGCCCGCTGGGACCGGGCCGGACCGCGCTTCCACGCCCTGTTCCTGTTCCTGATCATGGGCGTCAACGGCGCTTTCCTGACTGGCGACCTGTTCAACCTGTTCGTCTTCTTCGAGATCATGCTGGCGGCCTCGTACGGCCTGGCATTGCACGGCTCGGGCGAGGCGCGAATCCGGGCGGGCCTGACCTACATCGCCATCAACCTGACGGCCTCGCTGTTGTTCCTGATCGGTGTGTCGCTGCTCTATGGCGTCACCGGCACGCTGAACATGGCCGAGTTCGCCCTGAAGGTTCGGACGATCGCGCCCGACGACCGCGGCCTGCTGCACGTCGGCGCGGCCATCCTGGGCACGGCCTTTCTGATCAAGTGCGCCGCCTGGCCGCTGGGCTTCTGGCTGGCGCCGACCTACACCGCCGCCAGCGCGCCGTCGGCCGCGGCCTTCGCCATCCTGTCCAAGGTCGGGGTCTATGTCGTGCTGCGGCTCAGCCTGCTGGCCTTCGGCGACGACGCGGGGGCCTCGGCGCATTTCGGCCAGTCGTGGCTGCTGGTCATGGGCCTGGCGACCCTGGCGTTCGGGACCCTGGGCCTGATCGCCTCCCGCGACCTGTCGCGCGCCGGCGCCTATGCCGTGATGGTCTCGTCCGGGACGATCCTGGCCGTGGCGGGCGTGGGCGACAAGGCCGTGCTGGGCGGAGCGCTGTTCTACCTGATCGGCTCGACCCTGGCCTGCGGCGCGATGTTCCTGCTGGCCGAGGTGCTGCAGCGGGGCGTCGATTCCGGCGCCCAGCGCGAGCGGGCGGTGTTCGACGACGAGTACCGCGACCCGTTCGACGACGACGAGCGCAACGAGCCGGGTCTCGTCATCCCCGCCGCCGTCGCCGCCCTCGGCGGCGCGTTCCTGATCTGCACCCTGATGATCGCCGGCCTGCCGCCGCTGTCGGGCTTCATCGGCAAGCTGGCCATGCTGGACGCTCTGGCCCGCTCGCTCGCACCCGCCAGCATCGCCGTGATCGTCGGCCTGTCGCTGTCCAGTCTCGGCGGTCTGATCGGACTGACCCGCCTGGGCGTCGGCGCTCTGTGGGCGCGTGACGAGGATGCGCCCGAACTGGTGGTCGGCGCGGCCGAACTGGCCGGCATGGGCGGCCTGCTGGCGGCCTGCGTGCTGCTGGCGCTGTTCGGCGGCGCGGGCCTGGGCTTCGCCGAGCACACCGCCGAATGGCTGGGCCGTCCCGACGCCTATATCCGCGCCGTGCTGGGGGCCACGCCATGATCCGCGCGCTTCTTCCCCATCCGCTTCTGGCGCTGGGCCTGTTCGTCACGTCGCTGCTGATGAGCGGCTCGGTCGAGCCGCCGGCGCTCGCGCTCGCGGCCGTCCTGGCGCTGGCCACGCCCCAGGTGATGCGGGCGCTGGACGCCCAGACCATCCGCATCCGCTCGCCGGGGGCCATCGTCTCCCTCGCCGGCTGCGTCGTGGTCGACGTGCTGCGCTCCAACTGGGCGGTGGCGGCGATCATCCTGGGGCGGCGACGCCACGAGCGCCGCTCGGGCTTCATCCACGTGCCGCTGGATCTGAAGGATCGCTACGCCCTGGCGGTGCTGGCGGTGATCCTGACCGCGACGCCCGGCACGCTGTGGGTCGAGTACGACAGCGCCACCGGCCGCCTGCTGCTGCACGTGCTGGACCTGGTCGAGGAGGACGAGTGGATCCGCCTGATCAAGGACCGCTACGAGCGCCGCCTGATGGAGATCTTCGAATGAGCCAGGCGATCCTGTTCTGGTGCCTGACCGCCGCCCAGGCGCTGCTCGTCGCGGCCATGGCGCTGGCCGCCTGGCGCGCGGTGCGCGGCCCCCGCGCCCAGGACCGCGTTCTGGGCCTCGACACCCTCTATCTCAACGGCATGCTTCTGCTGCTGGTGTTCGGCGTGCGCACGGGGGGCTCGATCTACTTCTACGCGGCGCTGATCATCGGCATGCTGGGCTTCGCCGCCACGGTGGCCCTGGCCAAGTTCCTGATGCGCGGCGAGGTGATCGAATGAGCGTCGCGGACCTTCCCGCCTGGGCCTGCGTGACGGTGGGCCTGCTGGCCGTGGCCGGAGCGGCGCTGTCGTTCCTCGGAGCCGTCGGCCTGTGCAGCTTCAAGACCTTCTACGAGCGGGTGCACGCCCCGACCCTGGGGGCGACCTTGGGCATGGCGTTGATCGTCGCCGCCTCGATCCTGTTCTTCACGCTGGTCGAGGGCCGGTTCATGCCGCGTGAGCTGCTGATCGGCGTCTTCCTGACGGTGACCACGCCGGTCACCCTGATCCTGCTCGGACGCGCGGCCCTGTTCCGCGACCGGACCGAGTTCGCGCGCGAGAAGGGCTCGGAGGAGGGCTAGTCTTCCTTGATCACCAGGGTGTCGACCCCGATCCGCTGCAGCAGCGTCGAGGCGACGCTGCCGATCGCCGCCTGGACGAAGCCGCTGATCCCGCGCGCGCCGATCACCACCAGGCCGGGCCACACCTGGCGGGCCACCTCGTCCAGCACCGCGCCGGCTTCTCCCGGCTCCAGGTGCGGCGTGATCCTGGCGCGGACGGTCTCGGGCAGGTCCGGATCGGCAAGCAGGGCGTCCAGCTTCCGTTGCGCTTCCGCACGCGCCAGATCGCGAACGTCTTCCGACTTGATCCGGCTCTCGAACGGCACGTGATAGGCGTGGACGAGGTGCAGCTTGGCCTCCGGAAACAGGGCCGCCGCGCCCAGCAGGGCGGCCTTGGCGCCCTTCGAGAAGTCCGACCCGATCAGCAGGCGCCGGTAGGGCCCGTGCGGCCGCTGCTTGACCACCAGCACGGGGGCCGAGGCGTTGCGCACCACATGGTCAACCGCCGTTCCCAGGAGGTAGTCGCCAAGGTCGTTGTAGCGGGCGACTCCGGTGACCAGCAGGTCGCTGCCCATCTCCCGCGCCGTGTCGGTGATGGCCTTGGGGGCTGGGCCGTAAGGCAGGCTGACGCTGGCCTTGGCGCCGGGATCGGGCAGCACGCGGCGCACGTCCAGCGCGGTGGTCGGCGCGTCGCGTTCGATGGCGTGCACCACATGCACGTCGGCGTTCCACTCGCGGCCCAGTTCCAGGGCGCGATCGACGGCGCGGTCGCTGCGGGAGGTGAGGTCGGTGGCCACCAGGATCGAGCGGACGGGGTGGGTCATCGGCGAACTCCTCACTGGCTGGGCGTCGAGGTTGGCTCCGGCTCGCGAGCGTTGCAATGCAAAAGGGCTCTCATCTGGGGTTGCGCCGTGTCAACGCGCTGTCTTTCCTGGCGATTTGGGCGCCTGCCCGACGGGCAGTTGACGCGCGACGCGTCCGCTTGCAGAGCTAGGGCGTTGACGGCACGGCGCGCCGGGAAAGAAGAAGCGCGCCACCGAGGGCGGGCAGAGGCGAGCGGTTTTGAAGGACGAGGGGTGGCGCGGGCTCGTGCGCCGGATCACGCGGATCACCCGTGATCCTTCGGGCGCCGAGGACGTCGTGCAATCGGCGATGGTGCGGATGCTGGAGTACCGGCGCGCCAACACGCTCAGCAATCCGGAAGGGTTCGTCGCCCGCGCCGCGGTCAACCTGGCGATCGACGAGCGCCGCCAGCGCGCCCGCCGCCCCGAGGAAGCTCTCGATTTCGTGGAAGAGGCCCTGGCCGACGCCGGGCCGTTGCAGGACGAGGTCCTGCGCGCGCGCGAGCGCCTGGATCGGCTCAAGCTGGGGTTGGCGCGCCTCAGTCCGCGAACACGGGAAGTCTTTTTGCTTCACCGGCTGGATGGGCTGAAGTATCGGGAGATCGCCGAACGGCTGGGCATCACGGTCAGCGCGGTGGAGAAGCACGTGGCCAAGGCGGCCCTCTTCCTGACGAAATGGACCGAGAAGTGGTGAAGCCCGAGCGCGATCTGGAAGCCGTTCGCCGGCAAGCGGCCGACTGGCTCGCGCGCCTGCGCAGCGACGCGCGCACGCCGGGCGATGAAGCCGGCTTCAAGGCCTGGCTTGAGCGCTCCGAGGACCATCGCACCACTTTCGACGCCCTGACCTCCACCTGGGAGTTGGCGGGCGCCCTGCGTCACGATCCGCACATCGCCGCCAGCAGGCCGCGTCAGCCGGCGCGCCTGGCCCGGCGCGCGGTGCTGGCCGGCGTCGGCGTCTCGGCGGTCGGCCTGGGCTGGCTGGCCCTGGCGCCGGAGGTCTACGCCACGGGCGTGGGCGAGACCCGAACGCTTCACCTCGACGACGGCTCATCGGTGCTGCTCGACGCCGACAGCCGGCTGAGCGTGCGCATCGACGGCCGCCAGCGGCGGGCGGGGCTCGACAAGGGCAGGGCCTTCTTCCGCGCCGCCCGCGATCCGGCCAGGCCGTTCGTCGTGGCCGCCGAGGGGCGCGAGATCGTCGGCGACGGCGGCGACGCCTTCGGGGTTTCGGTGCTGTCGCAGACGGTGTCGGTGGTCGCGGTCGAGGGGCAGGTTCTGGTGATGACGCCGGGCCAGCCGTCGGGGCGCATCGCCGCCTCTGCCGGCCAGCGCGTGGTCGCGACCGGGCAAGGGCCCGCGCGTCGCGAGACCGCCGACGTGCAGTCGGCCACGGCTTGGCGCTTCGGCCAGGCGGTGTTCGACGACCAGACCCTGGCCGAGGCCCTGGCGGAGATGAACCGCTACAGCCGCCGGCGCATCGTCCTGTCGGATCCTGCCCTGGAGAGCCTGCGGATCAGCGGCGTCTACAAGGCCGGCGACAACGAGGCCTTCGCCCGTTCGGTCGCCACGCTGCTCGACCTGGATGTCCGCGCCAACGGCGCCGGCCTGCTGATCGAGCCGCGCACCGGGGCATGAACCGGTCGTCGCGATCGCTCGAAAAAAGTTGCTGAGGAAAAATCGACCTCCGTCGTCAGGCCTCTTAAGCCCGAAAACGTCGGGCCGAGAGGGGACTAGAATTTCATGACGATGGGGAAAGACGGCCTGCGCCGGATGCTGGCCGGATCGGCGGCCGTGGGCGTTCTGCTGGCGGCCGGGGCGGCCATGGCCCAGACCGTGACGGTGGACGTCCAGGCGCAGTCGCTGGACAAGGCGCTGCGCGAACTGGGCAAGGAGACGGGGACCAACATCCTGTTCTCGCCCAAGACGGTCGCCGGCCGCCGCTCGGCCGCCGTGGTCGGCAAGTACACGCCGCTGGAAGCCGCGCGCCGCATGGCCGGTTCGGCCGGCCTGGACGTCGTCGAGGACGGCGCCGGCGCCCTGATCGTTCGCGCGCCGGGCGCGACCCAGGCCGCGACGCTGCAGCCGGCCTCGTTCCAGGCCGTAGATCAAAGCCCTGCTGTCGAGGTTGAAGAAGTTGTGGTGACCGGCTCGCGCCTGCGTCGCACCACCTTCGACAGCCCGTCGCCCGTCGTCGAGATCGAGCGCGAAGACCTGCTGGAAAGCGGCTATGTCGATATCGCCGAAGCCCTGACCGACCTGCCGGGCGTCGACATCGGCGTCAACCTGTCGACCAGCCAGTCGGCCGTGCAGGACAACGGCCTGTCGACCGTCAGCCTGCGCAGCCTGGGCCAGAACCGCACCCTGACCCTGATCGACGGCCACCGCACGGTGTCCAACGCCGGCAACATGAACGCGGTCAGCCTCAGCTCCGTCCCGCAGTTCTTCGTCGACCGCGTCGAGATCAGCACCGGCGGCGCCTCGGCCGTCTACGGCTCGGACGCCATCTCCGGCGTCGTCAACATCATCACCACCACCAAGCTCGACGGCGTGAAGGCCCGCGTGGTGGCCGGCGTGACCGACGACGGCGGCGGCAGCAGCACCGAATACTCGGTGGGCGCGGGCAAGCGCTTCTTCGACAACCGCCTCTACGTCATGGCCGGCGCGACCTATGAGAAGCAGGACGCCCTGAACGCCACCGATCGCAAGTGGGCGCTGCAGTCGGTCGTCTACGATCCGGCGACCAACACCGTGTCGGGTCCGGACCTGTCGACCTACACGCCCGGCGGCCGCTTCCGCAGCACCAGCTTCTACTATGACGAAGGCGGCCTGAAGCAGAACTTCGTCACCGCCCAGAACGGCTACGAGACCCGCACCAACGGCACGCTGATCACGCCGGCCAAGCGTTCGTCCGGCGCCCTGAAGATCGTCTACGACGTCAATTCCAGCCTGAAGATCTGGGGCCAGTTCCAGGCTTCGCGCGTGACCACCAACTCGGTCCGCGAGCCCTACGGCCTCTACAATTCGACCACCTACGGCGTGAACGACGAGTTCTCGATCGGCAACATCGCGCGGGCCAACCCGTTCGTGCCGGCCCAGATCTATTCGGCCTCGACCTCGTCGATCAGCTTCCGCCGCCGCATGACCGAGGTGGGCGAGCTCGAGATCTACAACCGCCGCACCACCCTGCGCGGCTGGGCCGGCGCCGAGGGCAAGGCGTTCGGCGACTGGGACTGGGGCCTGACCTACGGCTACGGCGAGTACGACGGCTATCAGGTGCGCCGCAACGGCCTGAACATGGCCAACGTCAAGAACGCCCTCAACGCCGAGCGCACCTCGGCCGGCGTGGTCCAGTGCAGGGACGCCGCGGCCCGCGCCGACGGCTGCGTGGCGCTGAACCTGTTCGGCATCGGCTCGATCACCCCGGAAATGGCCGACTACATCCGGGCCAACGTCTGGTATCGCCCGCAGAACCGCCAGGACACCGTAGAGGGCCACATGACCGGCGAGCTGTTCCAGCTGCCGGCCGGTCCGATCCAGACGGCCTTCGGCTTCGAACTGCGTCGTGACAAGACCCGCACGACCACCGACGAGCTGACCCAGAACGGCCTGACCAACTTCGCCTACATCCCCGAATACAGCGGGGTGGTGAAGACCAAGGAAGCCTTCGTCGAAGCCTCCGCGCCTCTGCTGAAGGACCTGCCGTTCGCCTACCGCCTGGAAATCGACGGCGCCGTCCGCGTGGCCGACTACAATCTCCAGAACGTCGGCACCACGCTCAGCTATCGCGCCGGCGTGCAGTGGGCGCCGGTCAAGAGCCTGCGCTTCCGGTCGGCCTGGAGCCGCGCCCAGCGGGCCCCCGACACCACCGAGCTCTATTCGCCGCCCCGCGACGACTACGACTCGATCGTCGACATCTGCTCGGGCGTGACGGCCAGCACGACCGGCCAGGTCGCGCAGAACTGCCGCTCCAACGCGGGCATCGCCGCGGCCATCGCCGCCAACGGCGCGTTCGTGTCCGAGGTCACCAGCGTCAACGCCCCCAACGGCGGCAATATCGATCTGAAGGAAGAAACCGCCGACACCCTGACGGTGGGCTTCGTCCTGCAGCCGACCTTCCTGCGCGGCTTCGACCTCAGCGTCGACTACTACGACATCAAGGTGACCGACGCGATCTCGTCGCTGTCGAACGCCCAGCTGATGGCCGAGTGCTACGGCTCGACCGGCGGCACCGACAACCGCTTCTGCAACGTCATCACCCGTGACGCCGAGGGCCAGATCACCAAGATCCTGAACCTCGAGGAAAACCTGGACGATCTGCGCGCCAGCGGCGTCGACGTGGCCCTGCGCTACCGCTTCGACCTCGATCGCTGGAACGTGCCGGGTGACTTCACCTTCCGCGCCAACTACAGCCGTCGCCTGAAGCTGGAGACCCGCTACTCGGGCATCAACGGTACGACGATCGCCGACGATCTGGGCGAAGTCGGCACCTCCGAGCACGAGGGCAAGGCCAGCCTGGCCTGGCGCAACCGCCACTGGAACCTGCAGTGGACGGCCAACTACATCGGCGAGGCCGTGGACGACAACGACCTGGCGGCCGACTTCGCCGCGCGGGGCGTGACCAACCCGCTGTTCCTGAACGTCGACGCCTTCTGGCGCCACGACCTGTCGGTGCGGTTCTATCCGGACCCGAAGAACAAGGAACTGCGCGTGTTCGGCACCGTGCGGAACGTGTTCGACAACGAAGGTCCGTTCCTGCCCAGCGGCACGGAGTCGGGCAACGACTACAACTACAGCGCCGTCTACGGCGTCACCGGCCGGTCCTTCACCCTGGGCCTGCAACTGGCGTTCTGACGTCTTTCGCCGGCGCCTTCGGGCGCCGGCGATCCTTCTTTTCCGGAGCTTCCCATGACCCTTTCACGCCTGGCGGCCCTGGCCGCCGGAGGCCTGCTCGCGCTCGCCGCGCCGTCGGCCTGGTCGGCCCCTCGCACCATGACCGCCGTGGACCTGGTGGGCCTTGAGAAGCTCTCCGACCCCAAGGTCTCGCCCGACGGCCGGTTCGTCCTCTATTCGGTCGGCCGCGTCGACTGGAAGGCCAACGCCGTGCAGGACGATCTCTGGCGGATCGGCCTCGACGGCTCGGATCCCCGCCGCATGGTCGAGGGGCCGGCCTCGGGCGCGGCCTGGGCGCCCGACGGCAAGTCGTTCGCCTTCGTCGCCCGGCGCGACGGCGACAGCGGCCGGCAGATCTATATCTCGGCCATCGACGGCGGCGAGCCGCGCCGCCTGGGCAAGCTCCGCACCAGCCCGTCGTCGCTGCGCTGGTCGGCCGACGGCTCTGCGATCTACTTCCTGGCGGCCGCGCCCGACGGCAAGACCCTGGCCAAGCGCAAGCGCGAGAAGGACGACATGCTGTCGTTCGAGACGCCGCAAGGCCGTGGCCGGCTGTGGCGCATCACCCTGGCCGACGGCAAGGCCGAACCCGTCGTCGAGGGCGAGTTCGAGGTCGAGGCCTTCGACCTGTCGACCGACGGCAAGACCATCCTCTATCGCCGCGCGCCGTCCGACCTGCTGGACGATAATCCCAAGTCCGAGCTGTGGCTCAAGGAAGGGAAGAGCGCCGATCGCCGCCTGACCGATAACGACTTCCAGGAAAGCACGCCCCGCCTGTCGCCGGATGGTCGCTCGGTGCTGTTCCTGGCCACGGCCGAAAACGGCCGCTACGGCACGGTCAATCCGAACCTCTTCGTGGCGTCGACCGCCGGCGGGGCGCCGCGCGAGCTGGCCCACGGACTGCCCTACGAGATCGAGGACGCCGTCTGGTCGGCCGACGGCCGGGAGATCTATATCACCGCCACCACCGGCGTTCGCCGCGAACTGTTCGCCGTCGATGTGAACAGCCAGGCCGTGCGGCCGCTGGCCCGGGGCGATCACGCCGCCGGCGACGTCACCCTGACCCGCGACGGCAAGACCCTGGTGTTCTTCAAGGCCTCGGCGACCTCGCCCGGAGAGGTGTTCCGCCTGGATCCCGCGCGGCCCGCGGCGACGCAGGTGACCCACCTCAACGACGACATTGCGACGCGCTTTCGCCTGCCGCGCCAGGAGGCGATCCAGTGGACGGCCCCCGATGGTCAGGCGCTGGAAGGCCTCGTCACCTATCCGCTCGACTGGCAGCCGGGGCGCCGCTATCCGCTGATCGTCCAGAGCCACGGCGGTCCGCGCTCGTCGGACGTGTTCAACGTCTTCGCCTATGGCCGCTTCAACCCGCTGCTGGCGGCCAAGGGCGTGATGACGCTCAGCGTCAACTACCGGGGCGGCACCGGCTATGGCGATGAGTTCCTGCAGGGCATGAACGCCGGCTACTTCCGCCACGCCGACAAGGATGTGCTGTCGGGCATCGACAACCTGATCGCCAAGGGCCTGGTCGACCCGGACAAGCTGGGGGTCATGGGCTGGAGCGCCGGCGGACACATGACCAACCGCCTGATCACCGTCACCGATCGCTTCAAGGCCGCGTCCTCGGGCGCCGGCGCGGTCGACTGGCCGTCGATGTACCTGACGTCTGACACCCGTTGGCAGCGCAGCGAATGGTTCGTGACGCCGCCCTACGGTTCGACGGCCCGCCGCGACCTCTATGTCGACAATTCTCCGCTCAGCCAGCTCGACAAGGTCAGTACGCCGACCCTGATCCTGGCGGGTGCCGAGGACGAGCGCGTGCCCTGGACCCAGTCGGTCATGCTGCACCGGGCGCTCAAGGCGCTCGGCGTCGAGACCGAGCTCTATCTGGCCCCGCGCGAGCCGCATAACTTCCGCGAACTGCGCCACCGCCTGTTCCAGGTGAACGTGCAGATGGACTGGTTCAGCAAGCGCGTCCTTGGCCAGGACTACGACTGGAGCGCAGCGCCCGACGCCAAGGACGAGACCGACTAAGCCGGTCTACTGCAGGGGCGTGTCGTAGGGGCGCTGCTCGTCGGGATCGACGGGCGGCGACTTCGGCTCCTCGAAGGGAACGACCGGATCATCGATCTCCGGCGGCGGCCCGTCAGGCGGGATCTCGAGCGGCGGCTTGCCTGGCGCCGGATCGGGGTGCGGCGGCGCGATCGGGTCGGTCATGAACATCTCCATGACGGTCGAACGCGCGGGCCCGCGGCGCAGGTTCTACTGGCAGGCCGAGGTCTCGCCGCTTTCGAAGTCGACGCGGAAACAGTGCTCGACGCCGGTCTCGACGTCGCGGACCACGATGGCGGCCTGGCCGTAGGAATCCACCTCCGGATGCCAGGCCTCCATGAAGGCCACGGCGGCCTCCTCGAAGGTCTCGGCGTCGACGCCGTGGGCGTGGTCGCAACCGTCGTGCAGGGCGTGGACGCGGAAGGTGCGGGTCTCGAACATGGCGTTTCCTCCGAACATCCAACGCATGGCGAGCGCGGAGGATTCAACGCCCTCCCGCGAGCGGCGTCCAGATGGTCGGACCGGCGCGAGGCCGGATTCCGGCCGATCGCCAAACGAGAAAGCCTCAACACCCTGATCGGCGCCTCTCAAGGCTGCCTCAAGCTGCTGGAAAGGTTCGGGTTTCCGTGCGGCTCGGGCCGGTGGGAAAAGTTCTGCGGCTCCGTCGTGAATTTCTAGCCGCCCGTTTCGCGGCGAAGGTCAGGTTCCGGTCTTACCTAACCCGCCAATCCAGGTCGGGGCGCTCCCACCTGCGAGGGTGGAGGACAGCATGCAAAGTACGAGATTGGCCGAACGCGTCGACGACGGCGAGGCGGCGACGGAGGCCGAGCCGCCCGCCCTCTGGCCGGGCGTGATCGCCCTGACGATGGGCGTCTTCGCCCTGGTGACGTCGGAGTTCCTGCCTGCCAGCGTGCTGACGCCACTGGCCGCCGATCTCGGGGTCAGCGTCGGGGCGGCGGGGCAGGCGGTGACGGCCACGGCCGTGGTCGGCGCGTTCGCGGCGCCGCTGACGCCGGTGCTGACGGGCCGCTTCGACCGCCGGCTGGTGATGCTGGGCCTGATGGTCGTCCTGGCGGTGTCGAACCTGCTGACCATCTTCGCGACCAACCTGCCGGTGCTGCTGGTCGCGCGGGTGCTGCTGGGCGCCAGCCTGGGCGGCTTCTGGTCGATGGCCGCGGCGCTTGGCATGCGGCTGGTGCCCAAGGCGGCGATCCCCAAGGCGATGTCGCTGATCTTCACCGGCGTGTCGGTGGCCACCGTCTCGGCCGCGCCCGTCGGCGCCTATGTCAGCGACACACTGGGCTGGCGTGCGGCCTTCGTCATCGCCGGTGTCGTCGGGCTCGCGGCCCTGGCGGCCCAGGCCTTCACCCTGCCGCGACTGGCCCCGACGTCGGTCCCGCGCCTCGGCGGCCTGGTGGAGGTGGCGCGGCGCCCGGCCGTGGCCGCCGCCCTGGTCGGCGTGCTGCTGGTCATTTCGGGCCACTTCGCCGGCTTCACCTATGTGCGTCCGGTGCTGGAGCAGGTGGCGGGCCTGGACGTCGCGGCGATCTCGCTCAGCCTGCTGGCCTTCGGCGTCGCCGGCTTCTTCGGCAACCTGGCCGGCGGGGCGCTGGTCGGCCGCGATCCGCGCCTGTCGGTGCTGGGCGGGGCGGGCCTGATCGCGCTCGCCGCCACGGCCATCGTCGCCCTGGGAAGCGTCGGCTGGGTCGCGGCCCTGGCGCTCACCGTATGGGGTTTCGCCTTCGCCATGCTGCCCGTCGGCTTCCAGGCCTGGGCGACCTCGGCGGCCACCGATCAGGCCGAACTGGCCGGCGGCCTGCTGACCTCGACCTTCCAGGTGGCCATCGCCCTTGGCGCGGTGCTGGGCGGCGTTCTGGTCGACCGCCTGGGCCCGCTCAGCGCCCCAGGCTACGCCGTCAGCGCCGCCCTGGCCGGGGTGGTCCTGGTGCTGGCGGTGCGCCGGACCTCCTCGCGCGCCGCGCCGGAGGCCGCCTGCCAGGCCTGCGGCTAGTCCTCGTCCCGGCGCCGGCCCGAAAGGTCGGCGCCGGCGTCCGGCGCGAACCGCCGGTTCCAGATCGTCGCCGAGGCCGAGATCGCGGTGACGATCAGGAAGGCCAGGGTGAAGTCCGCCAGCCTTGGCGAGGCGTGGCCGCCGCCCAGCATGCCCACGTGCAGCGCCAGGGCCCCGGCGCAGACCCCCAGCGACAGCATCAGCTGCTGGAAGGTGGCGTAGAAGCTGGTCGCCGCGCTCATCCGTTCGGGCGGGATCTCGTCATAGGCGATGGTGTTGTAGGCGGTGAACTGGAACGACATGCAGAAGCCGCTGACCATCAGCGTCAGGAAGATCAGCCAGGTCGGCCAGCCTGGCCGGAACAGGCCGCAGACCGCGTAGCCGGCGCTGGCCGCCAGGCCGCCGACGATCATGCTGTTGCGAAATCCGAACCGGCGCAGGATGCGCGGCGCCAGGCTCTTCATCGCCAGCGAGCCGATGGCGCCGGCGATGGTGATCGTGCCGCTGGCCGCCGCCGTCATGCCAAAGCCCAGCTGCAGCATCAGCGGCAGCAGGAAGGGTTGGGCGCCCTGGGTGATGCGGGTCAGCGAACCGCCGATCACCGACAGCCGAAACGACGGCACGGCCATCAGCGACAGGTCCAGGATCGGGTCGGCCCTTCGCTTGGCGTGGCGGAGGTAGAGCCCGCCCGCGACCAGGCCGACGGCGATCAACGCCAGCGCCATGGGCAGCTCGCCGTCACGGCTGGTCATCTCGAAGCCGAACAGCAGGCAGCCCAGCGACACGCCCGACAGCAGGAAGCCGACAGGATCGGCCCGCACGGGCGCCTCGCCGCGCACCTCGTCGATGAACAGGGTGACCAGCACGATGCCCAGCACGCCGATCGGGATGTTCAGGTAGAAGATCCAGCGCCAGTCCAGATAGGTGACGATGAAGCCGCCGATCGGCGGCCCCAGGATCGGGCCGATCAGGGCCGGAATGATCAGCCACGACATCGCCGAGACCATGTCCTGCTTGGCCACCGAGCGCAGCAGAACCAGGCGTCCGATCGGGATCATCATCGCCCCGCCCACGCCTTGCAGAAAGCGGGCGAAGATCAGGAAGGGCAGGCTGGTCGCCTGTCCGCACAGCACCGATCCGCCGACGAACACGGCGATGGCCAGGCGGAACACGGTCTTGGAGCCGAAGCGGTCGGCAAGGCGTCCGCTGGCCGGAATGAAGATCGCCAGCGCCAGCAGGTAGGCGGTGAGGGCCGAACTCAGGCTGGTGGCCGGCACGCCGAAATCGCGCGCCATGGTCGGCAGGGCTGTGGCCAGCACCGTGGCGTCCATCTGCTCCATGAACAGCGCGCAGGCGATGATGACGGCGACCAGGCGATAGGGCGGCCGCCCGGCCGTATCAGTCTCGGGCGCGGCGGGAGCGCGGGTGACGCCGTCGGCGGCGGGCAGGATGCCGTCACGAACCTCGGCATTGATCGAGGCCAGACCCCGCCGCCTCAGCCTCGTCACGCGCCCGGCTCCCGGAATGAAGTCGTGGACGGCGCGGCGGGGAGGAGCAAGCTTACGGGCACGGGCGGTCCTGAAAGGTCGAACGGGCGGGCGCAAACTCGTGCGTAACGGCAAGCCGGGTCAAGCAACCGTCAGCTTTTCTGAATTCCTATTGAATTGATCTGAATTGTGGCTGGGCGCGCCGGGAGGCCTGATGGGCGCAGGCCAAGCTTCGTTCGTGCGAGTCTCCGATGAGTGATCCGACCCCTTCCGCCCACGCCGCCGTTCGCGGCGAACCGGAGATCCAGCGCCGCGACCTGCTGCTGGCCGGCGGCGTCACGGCCGCGGCGACCGGCGTCGTCGCACCCGGGGCGGCCAAGGCGCAGGAGGGCTCCCAGGTGCCGCCGCCCGCGCGGCAGCCGCGTGCGCCGGCCGGCGGCAAGAGCCCGTGGGGTTACGACACCTGGAAGCAGGCCACGCCGCAACCGGTCTCGATCCGGCCCGGCGAGGCGCCGCTGCCCGAGCGCCCGCGCGCCTATACCGACATCAAGAGCTATCACGCCCACGTCTATTTCGACGAGGACACCTCGCAGAAGGCGGCCCTGCTGCGCCGCTTGGTGTCCGAGCGCTTCGTGGTCGAACTGGGCGACTGGAACCTGACCCCGCGCGGCCCGCACGTGACGCCGTCGTTCTATTTCGGCTTCACCAACGACCTGCTGCACGTGATCCTGCCCTGGCTGCAGCTCAACAGCCTGGGCCTGACGATCCTTCTGCATCCGAACACGGACGATCCCAGATCGGACCACCTCTATTACACTGCCTGGATCAACCGCTCGCAGCCGGTCAACGGCTACGGCATGAAGAAGCCGGGCGAGGGCGAGCCGCCGGTCGAGCTGATCTATCCCAACACCAAGCCGTTCCTGCCGATCGAGACGTGAGGGCCATCGAGACGTGAGGGAAGGGGGCCTTACGCCCCCAGCATGTTGCCGTAGCCGATCACCACGGTGGCGCCCACCAGCAGGGCCACGCCGGCCCAGACCATGTTGCGCACGGCCGGGCGGGCGTCCTTCCACTCCTTGAAGGCGAAGCCCCAGAGCGTGCCGAAAATGATGATGCTGGCCATGTGCAGGGTCCAGCTGGAGAAGCCGAACTTGCCCATCTGGCTCTCGCCCATGGTGTAGAAGAAGAACTGGAAGTACCAGGCCACGCCGGCCAGGGCGCTCAGCAGGTAGTTGGCCAGCAGCGGCGGCTTGTCGGCGGCCTCCTTGCCGGACGAGGCGCGGCCGATCCACTGGCCGGAGCTGCGGTTCCTGGCGATCAGGAAGGCGCACCAGACGCCGTTGGTGATCAGGCCGCCGAACATCACCAGGCACAGCACCGGCAGGCCTGTCCACAGCGGGCCGGTGCCGGCCGCCGCCGAGATCGCCTTGATCGGTTCGCCGGCGGCCAGGCCGAAGGCGAAGCAGGCCGACATGATCCCCGAGAAGATCGCCACGGCCAGGCCCTTCCTGAAGTCGAACTCGGCGACGGCCGCGCGCTTTTCCTCGGGCGACAGGTCGCCGTCCTTCTTGGCGCCGGCCCAGGCCACCACGACGATGCCGGCGACGGTCATCAGCAGGCCCAGCAGGATGATCCGGCCCGAGGTCGAGGTGAGCAGGGCGTCGGCGAAGGTTCCGCGCACCAGCGGCGGGATCAGCGTGCCGAACACGGTGCACAGGCCCAGCACCACGGCCATGCCCAGCGACAGGCCCAGATACCGCATCGTCAGGCCGTAGGTCAGGCCGCCGAAGCCCCAGAGCACGCCGAACAGGATGCAGAGGCCGGCGATGTGCGGGGGAACCTGGCCCATGACGCCCAGAAGGTCGCGGGTCTGCAGCGAGGCGAAGAACCAGGGGGCGAGCAGCCAGGAGAACACGCCTCCGGTCAGCCAGTAGATCTCCCACGACCAGCGCCGCACGCCACGGAAGGGCACATAGAAGCTGGCCGAGGCCAGGCCGCCGAGCCAATGGAAGAAAACGCCCAAAAGCGGATTCATCGGCGTCAACTCCCACATATTAAAATGATTTTCTAATTATTGGGATCATTGCGACCGGGCGGGGCTTTGTCAACGAACCGTGCCGGGCGTCGCCGCCGGGACACGGTCAGAGCCATTTCCGCGTCGAAACACTGTGTGGCGCTCGACATTGGTGCGAATTAGCGGTTATCGTCCCGATTATAGGGAATCTATCCCATAATATGAAATTTGTCGACCTTGGCGTCATCCCCCGACCCTGAGCAACGGCAAGTCGCAACTGGAGAGGAAACCATGAAGACCCCCATCAGCGCCCATCTGCGCGCCAGCGCCTCGCGCCTCGCCGTCGCGGCCGTCCTGCTTTCGGCCCCCGCCATCGCCCATGCCCAGGCCGCGCCCGCCGCGGGCCAGACCGTCGAGCCCGACGCCGTCGAGGAAATCGTCGTCACCGGCATCCGCGCCTCGCTGCGCAGCGCCATGGACGTCAAGCGCAACTCCCTCCAGGTGGTCGACAGCATCTCCGCCGAGGACATCGGCGACTTCCCCGACAAGAACCTCTCCGAAGCCCTGCAACGGGTGACCGGCGTGCAGATCAGCCGCCAGGACGGCGAGGGCCGGGGCGTCAGCATCCGCGGCGCCGATCCCAGCCTCAACCGCGTCGAGATCAACGGCTCGTCGGCCCTGTCGCTGACCGTGGGCGGCACCGACCGCGCGGTCGACTTCCGCGACATCCCCGTCGAGTTCGTCTCGCGCCTGGACGTGGTCAAGTCGCCGACGGCCGACATGGCCGAGGGCGGCATCGGCGGCACCGTGCGGGTCATCACCCGCCGTCCGTTCGACAGCAAGAAGCCCTTCGTCGCCGGCTCGATCCAGGGCGTCTACTCGAACCTGGCCAAGGAGTACGACCCCAAGCTGGCGCTGATCGGCAGCCGCACCTTCTTCAACGACACCCTGGGCGTGCTGGTCTCCGGCACCTGGGAGAACCGTCACCTCAACAGCAACAACGCCCGCACCACGGGCTGGACGACGCGGGCCGGAACCAAGCCCACCGACGGCTCGCCGGGGCGTCCCACCGACATCAACGGCGACGGCAAGGCCGACTACATTCCCGATATCCCCCGCCTGATCATCGACCGCCGCGAGACCGAGCGGAAGGCGCTGAGCAGCGTCGTCGAATGGCGTCCGACCGATAACTTCAAGGCCTATTTCGACGCCACCTACGCCACGGCCCGGGAAGAGGTGAACAGCTCCTTCCTGCAGCTGTCGGGCACCAGCGGCCTCATCGACTACAGCAAGACCACCCTCGGCGCCGACGGCAACACCGTCGACCACATCGAACTGGTCAGCAGCACCAGCTTCCCCATCGACCTGACCTATCGCAACATCCTGGGCAACCTGGAGCGCACCCAGTACACGACCGCCGTCGGCGGCGAATGGAAGCTGGAGAACTGGATCTTCGACGCGCGCTTCGACTACTCGAACGCCGAGGTTCAGAACAACGAGATCAACGCCACCGCCGTGGCCTTCGGCCTGCCGCGCGTGATCGTCGACTACAAGGGCGGCAAGGGCTCGCCGAACTTCTCGTTCCCCGGCCTCGACGTGACTTCCGGCCAGAACGTCCAGCGCCTCGACGCCGTGTTCAACCCGCGCAACAACTCGGCCGAAGAGACCGCCCAGCAGGTCAACGTCACCTACAAGCCGAACATCTCCTGGCTGACGGCGATCAAGGCCGGCTTCCAGGCGCGCCAGTTCGAGACCGACCAGGTTCTCTACCAGCGCACCACGCGCCTGAACTGCCGCAACGACGCCAGCAGCAACGCCATCAACGCCGTGGCCGCCTCCTGCTCGACGCTGGCGGACATCGTCAACATCAACTCGACGGTGCAGAACATCCCGTTCTTCCACACCGGCGACCTGGGCTATTCCGGCGGCGTGCGCCAATGGAACGACAACACCATGGCCACCTATGCGGCGATCCTGGCCACGGCCGGTCGCAACGACGACGTGTTCGCGGTCAATCCGAACCGCAACACGGCCGAGGTCTACGGCAATCCCGGCAGCTATCAGAACTTCCTGGACACCTGGTCGGTCGAGGAGAAGACCAAGAGCGGCTACGTCCAGGCCAGCTTCGACTTCCAGGAACTGCCGGTGCCGATCAGCGGTACGCTGGGCGTGCGGGTCGTCGACACCAAGACCCTGTCGACCGGCTACAACCGCGTCCAGACCGGAACGACGCCCAACGAGATCGTCAATTTCGTGAAGGGCGAGGCCGAGGGCGGCTACACCAAGACCCTGCCGTCGCTGAACATCCGCGCCGAGTTCATCCCCGGCAAGCTGATCGGCCGCGCCGCCGCCAGCAAGGTGATGGCCCGCGCCGCACCGTCGCAACTGGCCCTGCGCCGCTCGATCGACCGCAACAGCCTGACCGGCTCGCGCGGCAACCCGGACCTGCAGCCGTTCGAGGCCACCGCCTACGACGCCGGGCTGGAATGGTACTTCAGCCGCGACAGCTTCATTTCGGCGACCTACTTCCGCAAGGAGATCTCGTCGTTCATCGTCAACCAGGCCGTCCAGGAGGACGTGGAAGGCGAGAACTACGTTATCACCACGCCGGTCAACGGCAACGACCAGGTGACGATCAACGGCCTGGAGATCGGCGGCCAGTACGCCTTCGACTTCCTGCCCGCGCCGTTCCAGGGCTTCGGCGTCCTGGCCAACTTCACCTACCAGAAGGACAAGGGCTACAAGGGCGAGAACCTCGTCACCAAGGAGATCCTGCCGTTCCCGGGCCTGTCGCGTAAGAGCTACAACGTCTCGCTCTACTACGAGAACGAGAAGGTCAGCGCCCGCGCGTCCTACAACTGGCGCAGTGACTGGCTGATCACCCCGGTCGGCCGCGGCAACTGGCCGGAATTCAACAAGGCGTTCGGCACCCTCGACGCCTCGGCCAGCTACAACGTCAACGACAAGATCACCGTCTTCGTCGAGGGCGTGAACCTGACCGACGAGGTCCGCCAGGAATACAACGCCGACGCCCGCCAGATCGGCAACGAGACCTTCGGCTCGCGCTACTACTTCGGCGTCCGCGCGAAGTTCTAGGCGCGCGAAGTTCTAGGAACGACGCAGGATCAGCCCGGCTCGGTCAGCTTCAGGAAGTTGGCCAGAGTCGGGCTGATCTCGCCCTTGCGCCAGGCCAGGCCCGTCTCCAGTTCCGGGGCGGCGCCGGCCAGCGACACGTAGGTGACGCCCGTGCGCGCCAGGTTGCGCAGCGAGGCGGGCACCAGCGCCACGCCCAGCCCGCTCGACACCAGGCTGATGATCGTCTGCATCTGGATGGCCTCCTGGGCGATGCGCGCCTCGCCGCCCAGCGCGCGATAGTGGCCGGTGACAAGGTCGTGGAAGTTCGGCGCCACGTGCTTGGGAAACAGGATCAGCGGCGAGGCCAGCAACTCGTCGGCCGACAGCACCGCATCGCCCGCGATCCGTCCCTCGTCGATCCAGGCGCTGGGCACGGCCGCGACCAGCGGCTCGCGCAGCAGGCGTCGGTAGGCCAGAGCCGAAGGCAGCGGCTGGTCGGTCGGCGGAATGATGATCCCCGCGTGCCGCTCGCCCTCGACCAGGGCCGGCAGTTGCACGTCGCTGGTCGCCTCGAACAGCCGGATCTCCACCTCCGGATAGGCCTGGGAGTAGCGCCGCACCAACGAGGGTAGGACGCTGTAGTCGGCGGTGCTGACGAACGACAGCGCCAGGTACCCGCTCTGGCCGTCGCGCATCCGTTGCGCCGCCCCGGGCAGGGCGTCCAGCGCCGCCAGCGCCTCCTGCACCTGCGGCAGCCACTGCTCGCCCAGCGGGGTCAGGCGCACGTTACGCTTGGTGCGCACGAACAGCGCAGCCCCCAATTCCTTTTCCAGGGCCATGATCGACTGGCTCAGCGGCGGCTGGGTCATGCGCAGCCGCTCGGCGGCCCGGCCAAAATGCAAGGTCTCGGCCACGGCGGCGAAGTGGCGAAACTGCCGGACGTCCATTTGATATCCCATGCGACCTAATGATCGCCTTTTAATATATTTTGCTCGCGTCGTCAGCGGCGGTAATAACCCCACAGCCGACACTGAGATTTTCCCATGCCTCCCTATCGCTCACGCACCTCCACCCACGGCCGCAACATGGCCGGCGCCCGCGGCCTGTGGCGCGCCACCGGCATGAAGGACAGCGACTTCGGCAAGCCGATCATCGCCGTGGCCAACAGCTTCACCCAGTTCGTCCCGGGTCACGTGCACCTGAAGGACCTGGGCCAGCTGGTCGCCCGCGAGATCGAGGCGGCCGGCGGCGTGGCCAAGGAGTTCAACACCATCGCCGTCGACGACGGCATCGCCATGGGCCACGGCGGCATGCTGTACTCGCTGCCCAGCCGCGAGCTGATCGCCGACGCGGTCGAGTACATGGTCAACGCCCACTGCGCCGACGCCATCGTCTGCATCTCCAACTGCGACAAGATCACGCCCGGGATGTTGATGGCCGCCATGCGCCTCAACATCCCGGTGGTCTTCGTCTCGGGCGGTCCGATGGAGGCCGGCAAGGTGCAGATCAAGGGCGCGATCCGCTCGCTGGACCTGGTCGACGCCATGGTCGTGGCCGCCGACGACAAGTACACCGACGAGGAAGTCGAGGCGATCGAGAAGGCCGCGTGCCCGACCTGCGGCTCGTGCTCGGGCATGTTCACCGCCAACTCGATGAACTGCCTGACCGAGGCGCTGGGCCTGTCGCTGCCCGGCAACGGCTCGGTCCTGGCCACCCACGCCGACCGCGAGGCCCTGTTCAAGGAGGCCGGCCGCCTGATCGTCGACCTGTGCCAGCGCTGGTACGAGCAGGAGGACGTCACGGCCTTGCCGCGCGGCATCGCCACGCGCGAAGCGTTCGAGAACGCCATGAGCCTGGACATCGCCATGGGCGGCTCGACCAACACCGTGCTGCACCTGCTGGCCGCCGCCAGCGAGGGCGGGGTCGAGTTCTCGATGGCCGACATCGACCGGCTGTCGCGTCGCGTGCCGTGCCTGTCGAAGGTCGCGCCCGCCAAGTCCGACGTGCACATGGAAGACGTCCACCGCGCCGGCGGCGTGCCCGCCATCCTGGGCGAGCTGGAGAAGGGCGGCCTGATCGACGCCAGCCAGCCGACCGTCCACGCCGCGACCATGGCCGAGTCCCTGGCCCGCTGGGACATCGGCCGCACCAACAGCGGCACGGCCCAGGAGTTCTTCCGCGCCGCCCCGGGCGGCAAGCCGACCCAGGTCGCCTTCAGCCAGGCGGCCCGCTGGGAGGAGCTGGATCTGGATCGCGAGAAGGGCGTCATCCGCTCGGTCGAGCACCCGTTCTCGAGGGATGGCGGTCTGGCCGTGCTGTTCGGCAACCTGGCGCCGGAAGGCTGCATCGTGAAGACGGCCGGGGTCGACGAGTCGATCCTGACCTTCCGCGGCACCGCTCGGGTGTTCGAGAGCCAGGAAGACGCCGTCAGCGGCATCCTGGGCGGCAAGGTCGTGGCCGGCGAGGTCGTGGTCATCCGCTATGAAGGCCCCAAGGGCGGCCCGGGCATGCAGGAGATGCTGTACCCGACCACCTACCTGAAATCGAAGGGTCTGGGCGCGGCCTGCGCCCTGATCACCGACGGCCGCTTCTCGGGCGGCACCTCGGGCCTGTCGATCGGCCACGTTTCGCCCGAAGCCGGCGAGGGCGGCCTGATCGCCCTGGTCGAGACCGGCGACAGCATCCTGATCGACATCCCTAACCGCGGCATCCAGCTGGAAGTCTCCGACGCGGAGCTTGCGCAGCGCCATGCCGCCCAGCTGGCCCGCGGCAAGGACGCCTGGAAGCCCAAGGACCGCAAGCGCGAGGTCTCGCCGGCCCTGCGCGCCTACGCGGCCATGACCACCAACGCCGCTCGCGGCGCGGTGCGCGACGTCAGCCAGGTCGAGCGCCAGAACTGACGTGAGATCGCGGCCGGGCTTGCTGGAGCTCGGCCGCGCAATCCTGGGGTGAGTTTTTCTGCCCGCACGGCGAGAATATCGGTCGTGCGGAGGAGGACGGGACGGGTCAGGTTTTCGACATCGACGTAAAAAGCTTCAGGAGAAGCCGATGTCCGACCGCAAGCTCCACCCCGAAACCCTGGCCCTGCACGCGGGCTGGCGGGCCGATCCGACCACGGGCGCCGTGGCCCCGCCGATCTACCAGACCACGTCCTACCAGTTCCAAAGCGCCGAGCACGCGGCCGACCTCTTCGCCCTGCGCCAGCTGGGCAACATCTACACCCGCATCGGCAACCCCACGATCGACATCCTGGAGCAGCGCCTGGCCGCGCTGGAGGGCGGAGCGGCGGCCCTGGCGGTGGCCTCGGGGCAGGCGGCCTCGGCCTTCGCCATCCAGAACCTGGCCAGGGCCGGCGACAACATCGTCAGCTCCACCGACCTCTATGGCGGCACCTGGAACCTGTTCGCCAACACGCTGCGCGACCAGGGGATCGAGGTCCGCTTCGTCGATCCGGAAGACCCCCAGGCCTTCGCCCGCGCCACCGACGAGCGCACGCGCGCCTACTACGCCGAGACCCTGCCCAATCCGAAGCTGACGGTCTTTCCGATCGCCGAGGTCGCCGCCATCGGCCGCGCCCATGGGATCCCGCTGATCGTCGACAACACCGCCGCCCCCTTGCTGGCGCGGCCGCTGGAGCACGGCGCGGCGATCGTCGTCTATTCGACCACCAAGTATATCGGCGGCCACGGCACCTCGATCGGCGGCGTCATCATCGACGGCGGCAATTTCGACTGGGAGGCCCATCCCGAGCGCCAGCCGCTGCTCAACACGCCCGACCCCAGCTATCACGGCGCGGTCTGGGCGCAGGCGGCCAAGCCGCTGGGGCCGATCGCCTACATCCTGCGGGCCCGCACCGTGCTGCTGCGCGACCTGGGCGCGGCGCTGTCGCCGTTCAACGCCTTCCAGATCCTGCAGGGGCTGGAGACGCTGCCGCTGCGCATCGCCCGCCATTCGCAGAACGCGCAAGGCGTGGTCGACTTCCTGGCCAAGCGCCCGGAGGTGATCCAGGTGATCTATCCCACCGCCCAGGACGGTCTGCGCCGCGAGCGGGCCGACCGCTACCTGTCGGGCGGCTACGGCGGTCTGGTCGGCTTCGAACTGGCGGGAGGGCGCGAGAGCGGCAAGCGGTTCATCGACGCGCTCAAGCTGTTCTACCATGTGGCCAATATCGGCGACGCCCGCAGCCTGGCCATCCATCCGGCCTCGACCACCCACTCCCAGCTCAGCGCCGAAGACCAGGCAGCGACCGGCGTCTCCGAAGGCTATGTGCGCCTGTCGATCGGCCTGGAGCACATCGACGACATCCTGGCCGACCTCGACCAGGCCCTGGCCGCCTCGGCTGGTCTGCGCGTCGCAGCCGAGTGACGAAAAATACCGCCAGATCAGCGATCTGGCGGTCTTTCTTCATTCATTTTTTGAGCACTGCTTACCCGTAATCTGTCATCCCGGCGCTCCGCTTCGCTACGGCCGGTATGACAGTCAGGAGGCTATCGCTTGGCTTTCTGCTCCACGGCCCGGAAGACGCGCAGGTAGTTGCCGCCCCACAGCTTGCCGATGTCGGCTTCGGAATAGCCGCGCGCCACCAGTTCGGCCGTGACGTTGCCGGCCTCGCCCTCGTTGGCCCAGCCGATCACCCCGCCGCCGTGGTTGAAGTCCGACGACAGTCCCACGTGATCGACCCCCACGCGTTTGACCGCGTAATCGACGGAGTCGACCAGGTCCTTGACCGTCGCCTTGGGCAGAAGGTCGGTGACGGCGTGGCTGTAGTCCCTGCGCTTGTCGGGCGACAGCGCCTCGGTCCCGTCGGCCGCGCGGGTAAAGGCGGCCGGCAGGCCGTACTGGGCGCGCAGCGCCGCCACCTTCGGGCGAAGTTCGGGCGTCAGCGCCACCAGATAGGGCCCGAAGGCCACGACCTGAACGACCCCGCCCTTGGCGGCGATGGCGTCAAGTTCGGCGTCCGACAGGTTGCGCGGGTTGTCGACGACGCCTTGCACGCCCGAATGGCTGGCCACCACCGGCGCGCGGCTGATCGCCAGCACCTGCTTCACCCCATCGGGCGTCAGCTGCGAGACGTCGATGATCACGCCCAGGTCGTTGAGCCGACCCACCGCCTGCTTGCCCAGGGGCGACAGGCCGCCCCATTCGACCTTGGTCCCGCCGCTGGGGCGCGAGGAGTCGGCGAAGGCGTTGTTGCCGGCGTGTACGAAGCCGAAGCTGCGCACGCCCCCGGCGTAGTAGGCGTCGATCGGCGCCAGGTCGTCGCCGAACGGATAGGCGTTGAGGAAGCCGACCACGATCGCCCGCTTGCCGGCCTTGGCGGCGGCTTCGACGTCGTCGGCCTTCAGGGCCAGCACGGCGCGGTCGGGGTGGCGCTCGGCGACGCCGCGGATGGCGGCCAGCTTGGCGTCGGCCTCCTTGCGGGCCTGGGCGTAACCCGCCGGCGTGCGGGGGCCCTGGGCGACGAAGACCGCCAGCACGGCCGCGTCGACCCCGCCGCGCTCCAGCTTGGGCAGGTCGACCTGGCCGTCGCCGTCGACGGCGGCCTCGTGCGCGCCGACGCCCAGGTCGGCCGGCACGTCGACGTGGCTGTCGAGCACCAGGGTGCGGGCATGGACGGCGGCGGCGTCGAGATCGGCGGCCGCGGCGGCGCTGGCCAGCGCCAGGGCGGCGGCCGTGGCCAGGAGGATGGGGCGAAGCATGGCGTCGACTTTCTTGTCGTTGATCGGGGAGGGCGGCCTCGCCGCGCGCCGGGCCCCTTGGCGCGTTCGTGAAGGCGGACTGACGCTAGCCGCCGCCGGGCCGCGCCGACCAACGCGGTGTTCTCATGCTCGATATTGCCGCCGGTAAAGCTTGCGCTCGGCCCCGCTCGCCGGTCATCTCGGCGTCCTTTTCGAACCGAGAGTGCGCTTCCCCATGCTCGACGACCGCAAGCCCCACGAAAACCGTCCGCTCGGCAAGAGCGGCCTTTCCGTGTCGCCGCTGGCCTGGGGCATGTGGCGCTTCAAGGGCGAATCCGTCGCCGACGCCCGCCATCTGGTCGAGACCGCGCTGGAAAGCGGGATCACCCTGCTCGACACCGCCGACATCTACGGCGCCGACACGCCCTACGGTTTCGGTTCGGCCGAGGTGCTGCTGGGCAAGGTGCTGCACGACGCCCCGCACCTGCGCGAGAAGTTCGTGCTGGCCTCCAAGGGCGGCATCATCCTGGGCGTGCCCTACAACTCCAGCGCCGACTATCTGGTGTCGGCCTGCGAAGCCTCGCTGCAGCGCCTGGGCGTCGAGAAGATCGATCTCTACCAGGTCCACCGTCCCGACGTTCTGGCCCATCCGGCCGAGGTGGCCGCTGCGCTGGTCAAGCTGCGCGAGCAGGGCAAGATCGACGCCGTGGGCGTCTCCAACTACCTGCCCAGCCAGGTCGCCGCTCTGCAGGCGCACCTGCCGTTCCCGCTGGCCAGCATCCAGCCGGAGTTCTCGCCCCTGGCCATCGAGCCGCTGTCGGACGGCGTGCTCGACCAGGCGCTGGAGCGCGACATGGCCGTGCTGGCCTGGTCGCCCCTGGGCGGCGGGCGCCTGACGGGCGAGGGGATCGACGATCGCGGCCGGGCGGTGATCGACGCTCTGGACGCCGTGGCCCGGCCTCAGCACGTCGACCGCGCCGCCGTCGCCCTGGCCTGGATCATGGCCCACCCGTCGCGGCCGATCCCGATCGTCGGCTCCCAGACCCCCGAGCGGATCAAGGCCGCCGCCGACGCCCTGCACGTCCACATGACCAGGGCCCAGTGGTACGCGATCCTGACCGCCAGCCGGGGCGTTCCGCTGCCCTAGGTCGGGACTGGGCGTCATTTGTTTGGGCCGATCTTCCCCGAGTATCCCGCGAAGGCGGGGATCCAAGCCGAGATCGCGGACGATCCGCGGCTGAGCCACATTCCGGAAATCAGCTTGGGCCCCGCCTTCGCGGGGGATGAGCGGACTTGGGAGGGCGGCTAATCTTGGCTGTCTCGAAAGCGGTCGCCTTTGACGGGGGGCGGCGAGATCGCTAGATCATGGCGCGGTAATGAGAATCGTTCTCATTCGGGGTGGCGTGATGCGATCTGGCCAGAGGGGAACGGCTTCCGACCTGACCGGCCTGCTGGAGGCCCACTATGAGGACCTCCGCCGCTTCGCCGCTCGCAAGGCCCGCTCGGCCAGCCTCGCCGACGACGTCATGCAGGACGCCTGGCTGAAGCTGTCGGACCTGACCCGCGCGCCGGGCTTCGACGGTTCGGCGGTGCGCAACCCCTTGAGCTACCTGCGGCGGATCATCGCCAACCTCGTCGTCGACCGCCAGCGCCAGGCGGCCGTCCAGGCCCGGCGGATCGCGCCGGGCGAGCTGCCGCTGGAGGCGGGCAGCGACGCGCCCTCGGCCTTCCAGGTGCTGGCCGGCCGTCAGGAGATCGCCGTCGTCCAGGCCGCCATCGCCGAACTGCCCGACAAGTGCCGCCAGGTGATCCTGCTCTATCGCGGCCACGACCTGACCATGCAGCAGGTCGCCGACCGCCTGGGGATCTCGCCGCGCACGGTCGAGAACCATCTGGCGAAAGCCATGGGCCACTGCCGTCGCCGGCTGAAGGAAGCGCGCGGCGATGGATGAGACTAGGGGAAGCGCGGGCGCCGGTTCGTCCTGTCCATCGGGAGGACCAAAAGCCCACATGAGCGACAAGGACAAAACCGGGGGCGGAGACCAAGCGCTGTTCGACGCGGCCGCGCGCCGGGCGCTGCGCCTGCGCGACGGAGCCGACGCGGCCGAGCACGCCGCCTGGCTGGCCGCCGAGCCGCAGCGCGCCGAGGCGATGGCCGAGGCCGACCACATTCTTTCGCTGATCGGCGCGGCTACGGCGCCTCTTGAGGGCGCGCAGTCCCAGCCGCGACGACGGCGGGGGGCCGCCGCCGTCGCCGTTCCGCGTCGCCGGACCTGGAAGATCCCCGCGGCCGTCGCCGCCTGCCTGGTGCTGGCGCTCGGAACGGGCGCCGCGCTCGAGACGCTCGCGCCCGCCGACCCGAACCATCTCGTCGCCGAGGTCGGGCAAGTGCGCCGCCAGGTGCTGGCCGACGGCAGCGTCGTGACCCTCAACACCGGCGCGGTGCTCGACGTCCGCTACGGCCCCGAAGGCCGCCGCGTGCGGCTGGTCAAGGGCGAGGCCTTCTTCGACGTGGCGCATGATCCCTCGCGGCCCTTCGTGGTCGAGAGCCGGGCCGGCAGCGCACGGGTGCTGGGCACGGCCTTCGACGTCCGCCTGCAGGGCGATCGCGCCAAGGTCAGCGTCCTGCGCGGTGCGGTGCGGGTCGAGCCGGCGCGCGGCGGCGGGATGGCGGTGCTGCGGGCCGGGCAGGGGGCCTGGCTCGACGGCGCGGCGCCCAAGGCCCTGGCGCTGGAGGATCCGGCCGCGGTCGACGCCTGGCGGCAGGGACGGCTCGTCGTCTATCATCGCCCGCTGTCGGAAGTGGTCGACGAGATCGGCCGCTACCGCCGCGGCAAGGTGTTCGTGCGCGGGCAGGCCCTGGCCGGCCGGCCGGTCTCGGGGGTTTTCGACGTCGCCCGGCCCGACGCCGCCATCGACGCCCTTGCCGCCTCGCTGGACCTGCGCACCGCGCGCCTGGGCGGTTTCGTCCTGCTCTACTGACCGGCTCGTAACGTCTCCGCAAAAAAATCGCCGAGGTCGCTAGGGGATCTCGCCGTCGGGTTTCGTCTCTCCATCATAAGATGCAATTGAGTGTCGCTCGCAATAAAGAGCGACCCATGAGACGAGACCGACCGCAGACATGACGACGCCCGCTAACCGCCCCGGCCTGCTTCCGCGTATCCGCCGGCTGTCGCTGTGTCTGGCCCTGGCCTCGGCCAGCCCGCTGGCGCTGGGCGCGCTTCCCGCGGCCGCCCAGGAAGCCTCGGCCTACGCCGTCGATATTCCCGCCCAGGCGTTGCCCCAGGCGCTGAGCCAGTTTTCGCTGCAGACCAAGGTCCAGATCGTCTACGCCGTCGAGGCCCCTTACGGGCGCCGCGCGCCCGCCGTGCGCGGCCGCTTCAGCCAGGGCGAGATCCTGTCGCGCCTGCTGGCCGGCAGCGGCGTCACCTGGCGCGAGGTGCGCCCCGGCGTCGTCACCCTGGAGGCCGCGCCCGTCGCCAAAGGCGCGGTGGTCACCGACGTCCTGCGGGTCGAGGGCGCGAGCGGCGGCGATGCGCTGAGCGCCCGCGACGCCCTGGGCTACGACGGCGTCTACGACCTGGACGGCGCGTCCACCTACGCCGGCAAGAGCCAGGTCGAGCGCTACAAGGGCGTCAGCCCGGCCGACGTGCTCAAGGGCATGGTCGGGGTGTTCAGCGGCGACGCCCGCAACAGCGGCGCGCTCGATCCCAGCGTCCGCGGCGTCGAGGGGCCTGGCCGCGTGCCGGTGATCATCGACGGCGGCGAGCAGGCCCTGACCGTCTGGCGCGGCTACAACGGGGCCAACAACAGAAGCTACATCGACCCCAGCCTGGTCGGCGGCGTGCAGGTGCTGAAAGGCCCGTCCCTGACCGCCGGCGTCCATACCTCGGTGGGCGGGGCGGTGGTCATCGACACCCTGGCCCCGCGCGACATCCTGCGCGAGGGCGAGCGCTATGGCGCGGAAGTCCGCATCGAGGGCGGGAACAACTCCACCAAGCCGCGCCTGCCGACCCTGCTGACCGGCCAGGATTATCGCAACGTGCCGGGCTTTCCCGGCTCGACCGGGACCACGGGCTTTCCCAACAGTCCCTACAATGATCCCTACGTGCAGGTGACGCCGCGCACCTCGTCGGACAACGAGACCCTGTCGCTGGGCGATCGCGCCGCGCGCCTGGCCATCGCCGGCCGCAGCGACGACTTCGAATGGCTGGCCGCCTACGCCTGGCGCGAGCGCGGCAACTACTTCGCCGGCGAGAGCGAGGCCGACTACTACCGCCAGACCAACCTGCCCACGCCGTCGGGCCCGCAGGACCTGATCAAGCGGCTGGCCTTCAACTATCAGCCCGGCAACGAGGTCCCCAACACCTCCAGCGAGATGAGCTCCTGGCTGGGCAAGCTGGTCTGGAAGATCAGCGACGCCCAGCAACTGAAGTTCGGCGTGCGCGACACCGTCTCGACCTATGGCGAGGTCATGCCCTCGCGGATCATCTCGGTCGGCAACAACGGCATGGGCAAGGTGCAGTGGCCGCTCAGCGAGGTTCACGCCACCGCCTGGAACGTCGACTACCGCCTCAAGCCCGGCGGCCGCTGGGTGGACCTGAAGACGTCGGTCTGGCTGACCCGCACCAACAGTCACACCTACAGCGCCGGCGGCTTCCCCAACTGGGCCCAGAACGCCGCCAATCCGATCATCAAGAACACCGCGCTCGCCAACGCCAAGAACGACCGCTACGGCCTGTCGGCCAGCAACAAGATGCGGCTTGCGCCGAACCTCGACCTCGTCGTCGCCGGCGACTGGCAGCACGAGAAGCTGACTTCGCCCGACGAGTGGGGCGGCACGTTCGACGGCTGGCGCCAGTACCCCCGGGCCGGCCGGCGCGAGGAGTACAACGTCCACGCCAATCTCGAATGGCGGCCGGTCAGCGAGCTGACCCTCACCGCCGGCGCGCGCTACTCGCACTACTGGGCGTTCGACGACTTCCTGGCCGAGCAGCTGGCCAAGGGCGTGGTGTTCACCAACTACGTCTTCACCGACGGCACGGTGCTCTATCGCACCCTGGTCAACGGCCGCACGGTCAACAATCGCATCGCCTGGGAGCGCGACAGCACCGGCAAGTTCACCCGCGCCACCAATCCTTGCGTCAACGGCTTCCTCAACAGCGTGGCCAACGCCACCGGCTACTGCGTGGCCTCGCTGAACCAGGCGCCGGTCACCGCCGTCAGCCGCACCCAGCGTGGCGACGGCTGGACGCCGGCGGCCTCGGCGACCTTCAACTTCACGCCGAACGCCCGGGCCTATGTGCGCTACGCCGAGGCCTATCGCTTCCCCAGCCTGTTCGAGAGCACGGTCGGCTTTTCGGCCGCCATCGATCCGACCCGGCCGCTGAAGCCCGAGCACGCCCGCACCTGGGAGGTCGCCTACATCCACGACCTGTCGGCGCTGCTGTCGCTGCCCGAGGGCCAGCGGGCCGACTTCAGGCTGACCTGGTTCCGCAACCGTACGACCAACGTCATCGAGCGCGGCACGCAGCTGCAGCTGTCCAACATGGAAAAGCAGATCATCGAGGGGATCGAGCTGCAGGCCCGCTACGACAACGGCCGGCTGTTCGCCGACTTT
The DNA here is from genome assembly GCF_011043625.1 of Caulobacter sp. 602-2. Classification (GTDB taxonomy): domain Bacteria; phylum Pseudomonadota; class Alphaproteobacteria; order Caulobacterales; family Caulobacteraceae; genus Caulobacter. The sequence continues at coordinate 938,717 of NZ_JAAKGT010000001.1, read as the reverse complement.
TCCGCCGCCCACAACTTCAAGAACAAGGTCTGCGACCGCCAGCAGGCGATCCTCAAGCAGCCCAACACCGGCATCGTGCCCGACTGCGTGAACTTCGGCTTCGTCGGCGGCTACCTGCTGACCCAGGCCACGCCCGAGAACTCGGCCAACCTGAACCTCGGCGCCCGCTTCCTGCAGCGCCGGCTCGAGGTGGGCGTGCGCGGCGTCTACTACAGCGGCTACGACAATCCCGAGCTCGACCGCTTCATCGGCGGGGCCACCGCCACCCGCGTCGACGGCTGGGCGCTGAACACGCCCTACCTGTGGGACGACATCGTCACGGTCGACGCCTACGCCAACTTCAAGCTCAACGAGAAGGTGCGGTTCGAGCTGGTCGGAACCAATCTCAACGACCGCTACTACACCGATCCCCTGACCCGCACGGCTCAGCCGGCCCCCGGGCGCACGCTGAAGCTCAGCATGACCGCCCGCTACTGATCCCCCAATTCACGGCTTTCGTCGCGCCGGCGCCCCAACCGGCGCGGCGGCGGCCGCTGGATACCCCGGGCCTCGACCGAGGCTCGGTCAAACAAGCATCGGAGAAGACGAGATGTCCCGTTCGACCTTCAAGACGCTGATCCTGGCCTCCGTCACGGCCGTCGCCCTGGCGGGCGTGGCCCACGCCGGCATCGTCGGCGAGTCCACCGACGAGACCCACCTGAAGGTGGGCGCCAGCGTGATCAACGCGGGTCCGCACACCGCCGGCAAGGCCGGCGTCGCCGTCGCCTCGATCGGTCTGTCGGCCTATGTCGACTTCCAGGGCCTTTCGGCCTCGGCCCCGCCGGTGAACGGCGTCAGCACGATCAACAACCCGTCGACCGCGCCGGGCAGCCACAACGGCATGGGCGTGTTCAACTTCGCCAAGATCAGCACCGGCGACTTCTGGTTCGGCGAATGGTCCGACACCGCCAACGCCAATGACGGCACCCACACCGTCTACTACGTGGGCGACGACACCGGCGCGACCGCCGGCTCGGGCACGGCCAGCTACTCGGTCAAGGGCCTCAGCGACTACGCCACCAACGGCGTGCTGACCGGTACGTTCGACGCCGACTTCGGCGCGGGCACCCTGACCGGCTTCGTGCAGAGCGCCTCGAACGGCTACCAGGTCGACATCGGCTCGGTCGGCATCTCGGGCCTGACGATCGCCAGCACCGTCGACAACGCCACGGCGACGCAGGGGACCACCACCCTGGCCTCGGGCGGCGCGGTCAGCGGCCAGTTCTTCGGCGCCAACGCCGCGGCCCTGGCCGGTCTGGTCACCTTCGGCGGCAACAGCCGCTACGACACCGCCTTCGGCGGCACGAAGAACTGAGGACGCGAGGGGCGGGGACCGGTCGGTCCTCGCCCCAAGCCCCCCGATGCTCAGGTCGTCACGCTTCAAGCCCGCTCCGTTCCGCGTCGCCGCCGGCTGCGCGGCTTTTGTCGTTCTGGCCCTGGCCGGCGCCGCGCACGCCCAGGTCGACGAGGACACGCGCCTGCGCCTCGACCAGGACCTGTCGCGCCGCGCCGCCGGGCGCGAGGCCAGGACGCGGCAGGAGACCGCCCCCGACGTGCTGGTCATCGACGGCCAGGCCTACACGGTGGGACCCGGCGCCGACGACGTGGGCAAGGCGCTGTACCTGTCCCTGGCCCGCCGCCAGTGGGCCGACGCACGTCGCTTCCTGAAGGCCTATCTGGCGCTGCCCGACCAGGATCCGATGCTGGTCCACTACGCCCAGGGGCAGCTGTCGCGGCAGGACGGCGACCTGCGCGGCGCCGAGCGCAGCTTCCGCCAGCTGCTGGCGCTGCAGCCTGACTTCCAGCCTGGCCGCATCGAACTGGCCCGGGTGCTGTTCGAGAACCAGCGCGACCGCGAGGCCGAGGCGACCTTCCGCGCCGTGCTCGCCCAATTGCCGAAGGACGATCCCCGTGCGGCTGGGGTGCGCCGCAGCATTGAGACCTTCCTGGCGGCCCTGAAGCGCCGCCGCGCCTGGACCGGCCAGTTCGCGCTGGGGCCCGGCTGGAGCACCAACGTCAACCAGGCCTCGGGCAGCTATGCCTGCCTGCTGCCCGGACCTGACGGGATCTGCTTCTTCGATCGCAAGACGCCCGATCCGGTCGGCGCGGCGACGGTGAACTTCGAGACGGTCCTGAACCGCCGGCTGCCGTTGCGCGGATCGGGCGGCCTGACCTTCCGGGGCATGGCCTATGGCGAGCTCTATCCCGAGGAGGGGCGCTACAACCAGGCCACCTTCGTCGCCCAGGCCGGGCTCGACTATCGCACGGCCAAGCTGGCCTTCGGCGTCGCGCCGTCGCTCGACGTCGGCACGCTGGGCGCCGAGCGGCTGTACGAGGCCCCCGGCCTGCACGCCGAGGTCAGCCGCGTGGTCGGCGCCTCGACCCTGGTCAAGCTGGAGGGCGACTACAAGACGATGCGCTACCGGCAGGCCTCGTTCGCCTCGCTGGACGGCGGCCAGGCCTCGCTGTTCCTGACCGCCTGGCGCGGCCTTTCCGGCGGCTGGACGGTGTTCGGCGGCATGGACCTGCTCGACAAGGACGCCGACCGCGCGGTCAACGCCTACCGCCAGGCCGGCCTGCGGCTGGGGGCGGCGACGCCGACCGTGAAGGGCTTCAACGGCACGCTGTTCGCCTCGGCCCGGCGCAAGCGCTGGGAGGCCGTCAACGAGACTCTGGAGGCCCGCCGCCGCGACGACGAGCAGAGCTTCACCGCCATCGTCCGCGCCCCGCGCTGGAAGGCGCCCGGCGGCTTCACGCCCAGCCTGACCCTGCAGTACGCCAAGGTCGCCAGCAGCATCGACTGGCTGTTCTCCTACGAGAAGACGGCTGCCAGCCTGAAGCTGGAGCGGGTGTTCTGATGCTGCAGGCGCTGCCCATGACCGTGCTCGAGATCCCCTGCGAGCCGCTCGCCGCCACGGGACGCAAGCGCCGCTGGAGCCTGGCCCTGTCCGGGGCGGTGGTGCTGCACGTGGCTCTGCTGCTGGGCGCCTATCTGCGGCTGGCCAAGCCCGAAATGCCGCCGGCGGCGCCGATCGAGGCCATCGCCGTGGAGTTCGCCGTCGAGCCGGTCGCCCCCGCGCGTCCCAAGGACGAGCGGCCGCCGGGGCCAGAGGCCAAGGCCAGTCCGGCCGCCGTCGCCGCGCCGACGCCGCCGAAGGCGATCGATCGCCCGCCCGATCCACGCGGCGTGCTGCCGCCGCAGCAGCGGTCCGCCGCCCGGGCCGTCGAGGGCGACGCTGCGGCCAGGCCCTCCACGCCCAGCGAGGCGACCGCGCCGCCGGCCGTCGCCGCGCCGCCCGCGCCGGTCGTCGCCGCGCCGCGCACCTCGGCCGCTTCCGCGCGCGACGCGGCGGTCAGCTGGCGGGGGCTTATCCTCGGGCGGCTCAAGGCCTACAGGCGCTATCCCCGTCGCGCGCAGAGCGCCGGGCAGGAGGGCGTCGTCCACGTCGCCTTCACCGTCGACCGCGCCGGCCGGGTGCTGGCCGCCAGGATCGCCAAGGGCTCGGGCTACCCGCTGCTCGACGAGGAGGCGCTGGCCACCGTGCGCCGCGCCTCGCCGATGCCGCCGCCGCCAGAAGACGTGCCGGGCGACCCGGTCGAGGTGCTGGCGCCGATCGAGTTCTTCGTCGGATGAGCTTCGCGGGTCGGCCAAAGCATCGATTGTCACCGGTTACGGCTAGCCAAGCCGGCGCCACGCTGTAGAGTTGAGTCGAGTGTTCGCGGCTGGGCAGGGGCTTGGCGGCGAGGGGCGAATGCGGGTTTCCGGGGCGTGACAGTTTCGAAAGGGGCGTCGGACGACGCGGTCGTCGCGGCGCACGCGCGGCTGGCGCAGGACGCCGGGTTCCAGTTCGACCGGGCGGTGTTCACGCCGCCCAAGGTTCCCGAGTGGCTGCGCTACGTCGGCAAGTTCTTCGAGCTCATCGCGCCTTACCTCAAGTGGGTGTTCTGGGGCGCGCTGGCGCTGCTGGCGGCGCTGATCATCTACGCCATCGTTCGCGAGCTCCTGCGCATCTGGGCCCCGGCGCCGCGGGCCATCAAGCCGCTGGTGGTGGCCGAGGCCGGCTGGCGGCCCGACGCCGCCGACGCCCGCGACCTGCTGGCCGCCGCCGACGAGCTGGCCGCCAAGGGCCTGTTCGTCGAAGCCGCCCACCTGATCCTGCTGCGCAGCGTCCAGGACATCGAAAAGCGCCGCCCCCGGGCGGTGAAGATCTCGCTGACGGCGCGCGAGATCGCTCAGCTGCCGGCCATTCCTGAGGGCGCGCGCCCGGCCTTCGTGGGCATTGCCCGCCTGGTCGAGCGCGGCCTGTTCGGCGGCCGCCCGGTCGGCGCGGCCGACTTCGCCGAATGCCGCGCGGCCTACGAGGCCTTCGCCCTGCCCGAAGGCTGGCGCGGATGAGCGCGTCTCAGTCCAAGTCCGCCGGCATGTTCTCGCCGATGACCATGCTGGTGCTGGTTCTCGTCGGCGTTATCTCGTTCACGGGCCTGGCGGTGCTGTCGGCCTACGCGCCCGAACTGCGCAAGGGCGACAACGGCGGCGAGCACGCCCTGTCGCGCTCGTCGGTGGGGTTCGGCGCCGTCTCGCGCCTGCTCAGCCTGATGGGCGAGCCCGTCCTGACCAGCCGTGGCGACCTGCCGGCCTCGGCCGAGGAGGGGCTGCTGGTCCTGACGCCGTCGACGGGCATGTCGCCCGCGCCGCTCGAGCGCAACGACCACATCGGCCCGACGCTGATCGTGCTGCCCAAATGGGTGGTAGGCGGGCATCCCAAGCGTCGGGGTTGGGTGACGATCCTCGGCGACAACGACTTCCGCGAGACCCTGTCGGTCCTGCCCGTGTCGCTGCGCAAGGACCTCAAGCTGAACCAGGGTAAGGGCAAGCGCATGGTGCGCCTGCGCCGGCCCAGCGGCGAGGCCTTCGGCGCGCCGGTGCAGATCGACCAGCCCCGCAGCCTATCGGGGCCGGGCTGGACGCCGGTGCTGGTCGACGAGGGCGGTGCGACCGTACTGGCCATGCATGCCGACAGCTGGACCTACGTGCTGGCCGATCCGGACTACCTGAACACCCAGGGCCTGAAGACCGCCGACGGCGCGCGCACGGCCGTGGCCATGCTGAACCTGATCCGCGACGAAGACTCCCCCGTGGTCTTCGACGTCACCCTGCACGGCTTCAAGCGCACGCGCAGCCTGATGCGCCTGATCCTGGAACCGCCGCTGGTCGGCGCGACCCTGGTGGCCGCGGCCCTGGCCCTGCTGGCCGGCGCCCAGGCCTTCGCGCGCTTTGGTCCGCCGCTGCGCTCGCGCCGGGCGGTTGCTCTGGGCAAGGCGGCGCTGGCCGACAACACCGCCGGCCTCGTGCGACTTGCCGGTCGCGAGCACCGCATGGCGCGGCTCTACGCCCGCCTGATCCAGGCCTCGGCCGCCCGCGCCATCGGCGCGCCGCGCGGCCTGGACGGCCAGGATCTCGTCGATTTTCTCGATCGCGTCAGCCGCACCGTCGGCGCGACCAACACCTATTCGGCCCTGGCCGATCGGGCGCTGACGGCGACGCCGTCCGACCTGATGGCCGTGGCGCGCGATCTCCATACTTGGAAGCAGGAGCTCATCCGTGGACGTCAGTGAAGTCGGGGCGCTCGCCGCGCGGATCCGCTCGGAGATCGGCAAGGCCGTCGTGGGCCAGGACGACGCCGTCAACCTGCTGCTGACGGCGCTGTTCGCCGGCGGCCACGTGCTGCTGGAAGGCCCGCCCGGCACCGCCAAGACCCTGCTGGCCCAGAGCTTCGCCCGCACCGTTGCGCTCGACTACGGCCGCATCCAGTTCACGCCCGACCTGATGCCCGGCGACGTGATCGGGGCCAACCTGTTCAACTTCCAGACCTCGACCTTCAGCCTGACGCGCGGTCCGGTGTTCTGCGAGCTGCTGCTGGCCGACGAGATCAACCGCACGCCGCCCAAGACCCAGGCCGCGCTGCTGGAAGCCATGCAGGAGCGCCACGTCACCATTGACGGCAAGTCGCATCCGCTCAGCCCGCGCTTCACCGTGGTGGCCACCCAGAACCCGATCGAGCAGCAGGGCACCTATCCGCTGCCGGAAGCCCAGCTCGACCGCTTCCTGTTCAAGCACGTGCTCGACTATCCCAGCGCCCAGCAGGAGCGGGCGATCATCGTCGGCCACGGCTCGCGCACCGGCCAGATGGATCCTAAGAGCTTCGGCGTCGAGGCCGTGGCCGAGCGCGCCGCCATCGACGCGGCCATCGACACGGTGGCCAAGGTCCGCCTGACCGACGAGGTCGTCGGCTACATCGTCGACCTGGTGCGGGCCACCCGCGAGTCCACCGACATCGAGACCGGCGCCAGCCCGCGCGCCGGCGCCATGCTGGCCGTCGCCTCGCGGGCCCGCGCGGCGCTGGACGGCCGCGACTACGTGATCCCCGACGACGTCAAGTCGCTGGCCGCGCCGGCCCTGCGCCACCGCCTGATCCTCTCGGCCGCCGCCGAGATCGAGGGCCGCAAGGTCGACCACGTGCTTTCGGGCCTGGTCGAGCGGGTGGCGGCCCCCCGGTGATCTATCCCACGCGCCGCGCCGTCGTCGCCCTAGCCGCCGGGGTTCCCGGCGCGCTGGTCGTCGGCGTGCTCGCGCCGGCCGGGTGGCTGGCCGGACCGATCTGGATCGGGGTCATGCTGCTGGCCATGGCCGCCGACGCGCTGTCGGGCGGCTCGCGCTCGCGTCTGGTCCTCGACGAGCCCGAGCGGCCGTTCCTGTCGGTGGCCCGCACGGCGCCCATCGCCTTCGTCACGCGCTTCGGCAAGGGGCCGGTACCAGGCCGCGCCGAGGCCGCCCTCGACGCCGACGAGCGCCTGGGCCTGCAGCCTCGCTTCGCCCGGGCGCAGGTCGAGCAGCGCGCCGCCGTCTTCGACTTCTCCCTGACGCCCGAGCGGCGCGGGGAGGGGCGGCTGCATCGCCTGTGGGTGCGCTGGACCGGGCCGCTGGGCCTTGTCTGGAAGCAGCAGACCTTCACCCTCGAGATCGACGCACCGACGGGAACCGACCTGCAGGGCGTGCGCGAGGAAGCCGTGCGGATGCTGGCCCGCGACGCCATGATCGGCAGCAAGACCCAGGTCGATCGCGGCGAGGGCTCGGAGTTCGAGGCCCTGAAGGAGTTCCAGACCGGCATGGACCCGCGCGCCATCGACTGGAAGCAGTCGGCGCGGCACCTGCACCTGCTGGCCAAGGAGTTCCGCACCGAGCGCAACCACCACGTCGTCCTGGCCATCGACGGCGGCCGGGCCATGTGCGAGCCGGTCGGCGGTGCGCCCAAGGTCGACCGGGCCATCAACGCCGGCCTGCTTCTGGCCTATGCCTGCCTGCGCTCGGGCGACCGGGCGGGTTTTTACGCCTTCGACTCCGCGCCGCGCCTGCTCACCGGCGTGGTCAGCGGCCTGGACGCCTTCCGCCAGTTGCAGCACGCCGCCGGCCGCATCGACTATTCGACCGAGGAGACCAACTACACCCTGGCCCTCAACACGCTGGCGGCCAAGCTGCGCCGGCGCTCGCTGGTGGTGGTGTTCACCGACTTCACCGACCCCACCGCCGCCGAGCTGATGATCGAGGCCTGCACCCACCTGCTGCGGCGCCACCTGGTGCTGTTCGTGGTGATGCAGGACGAGGAGCTGGAGGCCATGACGGCCGCCGAGCCCTTCGAGCCGGCCGACATTTCCCGCGCCGTGGTCTCGGCTGGTCTTCTGCGCGAACGTGAGGCCGTGGTCGCCCGCCTGCGCCGCCTGGGCGCCCACATCGTCGAGGCCCCGGCCGCGCGCATCGGTCCGGCGCTGATCAACGCCTATGTCGACCTCAAGCGGAGGGATCTCCTGTGATCGACGTCAAGGTCGATGGTCGCCTGAAGAGCCAGCGCTTCCGCCAGGAGCGCGAGGCCGACTGGAAGCGCCTGGAACGGCTGATGGAGAAGGTCGAGAAAGGCTCGATGGCCAGCCTTTCCGAAGAGGAGATCCTGGCCGCTCCGGTGCTCTACCGTTCGGCCCTGTCGTCGTTGTCGGTGGCCCGCGCCACCTCGCTCGACCGGGGCATGATCGACTATCTGGAAATGCTCTGCGCCCGGGCCTACTTCTTCGTCTACGGCTCGCGCGAGACCCTTCGCGGCCAGCTGGCGGCGTTCTTCGCCGGCGGGTGGCCGGCGGCCGTGCGGAGCCTGTGGCGCGAGACCCTGGTCAGCGTGGCGCTGCTGGTGATCGGGGCGCTGGTCGGGGCCTGGCTCTTCGGCCAGGACGCCGAGTGGTACTACGCCTTCATGCCCAAGGAGATGACCGGCGGACGTGATCCGGCGGCCACCACCGAGATGCTCCGCTCGACCCTGGACGGCAGCAAGAGCAGCAGCGGCCTGTCGATGTTCGCCACCTTCCTGTTCACCCACAACGCCCAGGTGGCGCTGCTGGCCTTCGCGCTGGGCTTCGCGCTCTGCGTGCCGACCGCCATGCTGGTGATCTACAACGGCGTGATGCTGGGCGTGTTCTTCTCGCTGTTCGCCAGCCGGGGTCTCGGCGTCGAGGCCGGGGGTTGGCTGGCGATCCACGGCGTGACCGAGCTCTTCGCCGTCTGCCTGGCCGGCGCTGCGGGCCTCAAGATCGGCTGGTCGGTGGCCTTCCCGGGCGAGCGCAGCCGCCTGGACGCGGCCGCCGAGGCCGGCCGTCTGGCCGCGACCGTCATGGGCGGGGTCGTGGTCATGCTGTTCTTCGCCGGCCTGCTGGAGGGCTTCGGCCGCCAGCTGATCACCTTCACGCCCGCTCGCTACGGCGTGGCGGCGGCCACCGCTCTGGTCTGGGGCCTCTATTTCTATGGCCCGCGCCGGAGGGCCAAGGCATGAGCGACGCCGCCACGCTGAAGCTGACCCGGCCCTTTGTCACGCCCGAGGGCGTGGACCTGCGGCTGCAGCTGGCCGACGCCAGCCAGCGGGCCGGCGCCTTCCTGCTGGACGCGGCGATCATGTTCGCCGTGCTGACCGTCGCCTCGATCCTGATCGCCATCCTCGGCATCGGAGCCCTGGCCGCGGCAGGCCTGAAGGGCGGCGAGGTGATCGCCGTGCTGTGGCTGCTTGGCTTCTTCCTGCTGCGCAACTTCTACTTCGTCGGCTTCGAGCTCAGCGCCGCGGCCGCCACGCCGGGCAAGCGGGTCATGGGCATTCGCGTCGCGGCGCGCGACGGCGGCCGCCTACGGCCCGGCGCGATCTTCGCCCGCAACGCCATGCGCGAGCTCGAGGTCTTTATCCCGATCAGCATGCTGTTCGCCCCGACCATGGGCGAGGGCGGGATCGAAGGATGGATGTACCTGCTGGGGATCACCTGGGCGGCGGTCTTCGTGCTGTTCCCGCTGTTCAACAAGGACCGCCTGCGGGCCGGCGACCTGATCGGCGGCACCTGGGTCGTCCGCGCGCCCAAGCGCAAGCTGATGCGCGACATGGCCGACGAGGGGGCCGAGCGCCTGCAGCGCTACGCCTTCACCCTGGAGCAGATCGACGCCTACGGCGCCAAAGAGCTGCATGTGCTGGAAGACGTGCTGCGTCAGCGCGACCGCAAGACCATGCGCGCGGTGGCAGACCGCATCGCCGGCAAGGTGGGCTGGACCCGCCTGCCCGAGGAGGACGACTACGACTTCCTCAGCGCCTACTACGCGGCCCTGCGCAGGCGGCTCGAGGCGCGCCTGCTGATGGGCGTGCGTCGGCGCGACAAGCACGACACCGCGCGCTGAGGCGTAAGGCTGGAGTGATCAGGCGGCCGAGCGCAGGAAGCGGCCGGCGCGCTCGCCCACGACGTCGCCGTCGCTCCAGGCCAGGGCGCCGTTGACGAAGACGTGCTCGACCCCCCTGGCCGGGCGCGTGGGGGCCTCGTAGGTGGCCTGGTCGATGATCGTCTCGGCGTCGAAGACCGTCAGGTCGGCCTTCATGCCCACGACCACCCGGCCGCGTCCCGCTAGGCGGAAGGTGTCGGCGGCCAGGCCCGTCATCTTGTGCACCGCCGCCTCCAGGCTGATCAGCTTCTCGTCGCGGGCGTAGTGGCCCAGCACGCGCGGGAAGGCGCCCCACAGGCGCGGATGCGGACGCTTGTCGTGCGGCAGGCCGTCCGAGCCGACCATGCAGCACGGATGGGCCAGGATCGAGCGCATGTCGGCCTCGGCCATCTGGAAGTAGCTGGCGCCGCCGGGCATCAGCCGCTCGGCCGCCTGCGGCTGCGACAGACCCCATTCGGCGGCGATCGCCGCCAGGGTGCGGCCGGCCATTTCCGGATGCGGCTCGGACCAGTTGACCAGGATCTCGACCTCGCCGTCGGCCAGGTCCGGCCGGATGATCGTCGAGCCGGCCGTGTAGGGATAGCAGTCCAGGTGCACCGGCTGGCTCTGGCGGGTCTGGTCGATCAGGCCCAGGGTCTCGGCCGCGCGGCCCCAGTTGCGCACGCCGGCACACTTGTGGTGCGACAGGATCAGCGGCGCGCCGCTGGGCGCGGCCACGGCGAAGGCCTCCTTCAGGGCTTCGATGATGCCTTCGCGCTCGTCGCGGATGTGGGCGGTATAGACGCCGCCGGCCTGCGCGACGGTGCGCGCCAGGGCCTGCAGCTCTTCCATGTCGGCCGCCCAGGCCGGGGCGTAGAACACCCCCGAGCTCATGCCCAGCGCGCCCTCCGACAGGGCGTCGCGCAGCAGGGCGTCCATCGCCTCGCGCTCGGCCGCCGTGGCGGGGCGTTCCAGGTCGTCCATGCACAGCACGCGCAGGGTCGAATGCCCGACCAGCGCGGCCACGTTGATGCGCGGGCAGGCCGCCTCGATTGCCCGGCGATAGTCGGCGAAGGCGGCGTAGGCGAAGTCCTCGCGCGCGCCCAGCAGGTTGAACGGCTCGGCCACGGCCTCGTCGAAGCGCAGCATCGGCGCCGAGATCCCGCAATTGCCGGCGATCACCGTCGTCACGCCCTGGCTGATCTTGGGCAGCATGTCGGGCTGGGTGATGCAGACGAGGTCGTCGTGGGTGTGCACGTCGATGAAGCCGGGCGCCACCACCAGGCCCGAGACGTCGATCGCCCGGGCGCCGCCCACCGGCAGGGACGGGCTGACGGCGACGATCATGTCGCCGGCCAGGGCGACGTCGGCGACGAACGCCGGGCCGCCGCTACCGTCGATGACCGTGCCGCCCTTGAGGACGATGTCGGCGGCGGGGAGGGCGCTTGCCATGTCGTGGGTCGGGCTGCTCAAGGGACGGGTCACTCAGAAAAAGGTCTTCAGGCCGCCCAGCACGCCGTAGGCCTCGTCGACCTCCAGCAGCACCGACCACTTGTCGAAGGTCGTGCAGGGGTGGGAGATCTCGAAGCCCAGCAGGTCGCCGACGGCCAGGTCGGCGTCGGGGGCGATCGTGAGGAAGCCGTGCTGGTCGGCCAGCTTGGCGGTGACGATCCCGTCGACGGCCTGCGCGGCGTCGTGCAGGCCGAGACGGAACCAGCGGCGGGCCGTCGGCAGGTGGATGTCGAACGAGACGTCGCGCTTGCCCATCATGACGATGGCCATGTCCGGCTGCGGACGCGAGATCACCCGGGTCCAGACCTCCAGCGCCGGCCGCAGGCGCGGCGGGGCGCCGACGGCTTCGCGGGCGTCCATGCGGCTCAGCAGCTCGCGATAGAAGCCGCTGTCGTGGGTGACGTAGCAGCCGCTGCGCAGCACGATCTCCGCGCCCGGCGCCTCGCCGGCCAGGGCCCGGGCCACGAGGTCGTAATAGGCCGAGCCGCCGGCGGTCAGCACCACCTCGCCCACCGCATAGAGGCTTTCGGCGCGCAGGGCGTGGTGCAGGCCGATCAGGCCGTCGAGATAGGCGTCCACCTCGGTGGCGTCGCGCACGGCGTGGTCGCTGAAGACCAGGCCCTCATAGCCCTCGACGCCGTGCAGTTCGACGCCGGGGAGGGCATGAACCAGCCGGCCCAGCGCCAGGCCCTCGCTGGCCGAACGCACGCCGCAGCGGCCGTCGGCCATGCCCAGTTCGATCAGCAGTCGGGCGGGCGGCGCCTCGGGCGCGGCGGCGAAGATGTCGGAGATCGCCCGCACGCCGGCCTCGCCGTCGACCAGCACGTAGACCGGCCGGTCGGGCGCCTGGGTCGTCAGGTCGCGAAGGCATTCGATCTCGGCGCGGCCGACCAACTGGTTGGCCAGGATCAGGCGCGGGGCGCCGATCTGGTGGCACAGCTTCAGCTGGGTCATGGTCGCCGCCGTCAGGCCCCAGGCGCCGCCGTCGATCTGGCGCGCCAGCAGTTGCGGGCACATCGTGGTCTTGGCGTGCGGGGCCAGCTTGGCGCCCGCCGCGTCGACATAGGCCTGCATGACGGCCAGGTTGTTGTCGATCGCGGGGCGTTTCAGCACCGCGGCCGGCATCGGGATGTCGCCGCCGAGCAGCGACAGGCCGCGACCGGCCAGGTCGCCCAGCGTGCGCACCGAGCCGTCCAGCGGGACGGCCTTGGTTCCGGGCGCGAGGACCAGCGTGTCGAGATCGGCGGGCGACATCATCGGCGTCAGGCCTGCGGAACCAGGGCGATGACCTCGATCTCGACCTTGCAGTCGACCATCATCGGCGACTGCACGCAGGCGCGAGCGGGCAGGGCGTCGCCGAAATAGCTGTTGTAGACGCGGTTGAAGGCGTGGAAGTCGCGGGCGTCGTCCAGCCAGACATTGGCCTTGACCACATCCTTCAGGGTGCAGCCGGTCTTGGCCAGGATGCCGACGATGTTCTCGATGACCTTGTGGGTCTGGGGCACGACGCCGCCGTCGACCAGTACGCCGTTCTCGTCCATCGGCACCTGGCCCGAGACGAAGACGAAGCCGTTGGCGACCGTGGCCTGGCAGAAGGGCAGGGCGTTGCCGCCGGTGCCCGTGGTGGCCGCGCCGATGCGTTGGATGGACACGAAATTCTCCTGACTCAAGGTCGAGTTCCGACCTTCAGGAGCCACGTCGGATGTAATCGTGTCAACGAAAATGTAGCAAAACTATCATTCTTGATGTTGGTGAGGGCTCGGCCTTGATTGCGGCGCGACATCGTTGTCGGTATCTGTCGTCGGGCGAGCGTTGTCTGGTGAAGGGATCGGGGGATGAGTCAGTCTGAAAGCGCCGTCGACGACGGTGACATCCTTCCGCGCATCGAGGCGATGATGGAGGCGATGACGCGGTCGGATCTCAAGATCGCCAAGCTGATCCTGAAGTCGCCGCACGAGTTCGTCCGCGCCAGCGTCAAGTCGGTCGCCACCGACCTGGGAGTCAGCGAGCCGACGGTCCTGCGTTTCTGCCGCACTGTCGGCTGCGAGGGCTTCAAGGACCTGAAGTTCCGCCTGATCCAGGAGCTGGCCCACGCCCAGGCGGTGACCGACCAGCGTGAGCGCGCGGCCCGTCCGGCGCCGGCGCGGCCCGAGCCGCATGTCGCCCTGGGGGCTGACGCCGCGGTCGGCGATCGCCTGTTTGACACCATCATCGACGCCCTGGGGCGCACGCGCGAGACCTTGAACGAAAAGGATTTGCAGGCCGCCGCCCTGGCCGTCGCCAAGGCCGCGCGCGTGGTGATCTACGGCATCGGCGGCAGCTCGGCCGCCCTGGCCAGCGAGATCCACAACCGCCTGTTCCGGCTGGACGTGCCGGCCATGGTGTTCACCGACGGCTACGCCCAGCGGATGTCGGCCGCGATCCTGTCGCCGGGCGACGTGGCGCTGTTCCTGTCGTCCACCGGCCGTCCGCGCGAACTGCAGGAAAGCATGGAGCTGGCCAAGCACTACAAGGCTGTCTGCATCGCCATAACCGACGCGGATTCGCCGCTGGGGCGCGACGCCGACATCTGCCTGCATGTGGGCCTGTCGCCGTCCGGCGTCGAAGAGTTTCAGCCCAACCCCATGCGCTTCGCCCAGCTGTTCGTTATCGACCGGCTGGCCTATGCGGTGGCCGCCTCGCTCGGCGAGCGGGCCCACCAGATGCTGCGCCGCGCGCGCGGCAGCGTGGCCTGGCTGCACGGAATCGCGCCGCAGCAGCCGATCGGCGACTGATCCTCTGACGGCCTGTTGGCGGCGTGGCGGGTGAGTGGCGGGCGAGGGGCGGCTCTCTTCTGGAGGCTTCGTCGTCCTATGCTTCGCGGCCGCGGCGTATCGCCTAAGACGGCGATCGGAATTTGATCCATCTCTTGATAGCGGTCTCATGCGCTCCGCGTGTGTGGATGGGGCTGCTCGCGTCGCGTGGAAAGCGTATCTTTCATCGGCGCCGCATTTGTGGGCGCCTCTCTGAGCGCTGAAAATAAAAGGTATTTTTGGATTCAGGGGTGGCTCCTTAGGCAATCGTTTTATGATTGCTACATAAATGAATGTTTTGTGATTGACGTTATATAGGGCCTGTGACAATCCTTCCTGCGTCCTGAACAGGGCGGGAAATGAAGGCGTCGGCGCGGTTCGCAACAGTATCCGTGCATGAGTGTCCGGCATTCGAAAACATAAAGAGCATCCCTGCGTCAGTGGGGAAGTAATAACACTTAGCTGGAGTCGGGTTCAGCGAGCGCCAACAGTGCGCCCGGGCTCGCACTCCTCGAGCAAGGGGGCTGGAAGTTGTTGAAATTGAATCGCCGTACCTATGCCGGCACGGTCTCGGCTCTTGCACTGCTGTCCTGGGGGGCTGTCGCGCACGCCGTAGGCCAGGCCGAGACCCAGGCCGCCGAGGCCGACGCCACGGTCTCCGAAGTCGTCGTCACCGGTTCGCGCATCGCCTCGCGCGGCTTCACCCAGCCGACGCCGACCACCACCGTCACCGCCGAGGACCTGGAAAAGGCCTCGCAGCCCAACGTCTTCCAGGCCATCGTTCAGATGCCGGCCCTGCAGGGCAGCACCGGCAAGACGGTCTTCGTCAACAGCACCAGCAGCGGCATGCAGGGCCTGAGCTCGTTCAGCCTGCGCGGCCTTGGCCCCATCCGCACCCTGACCCTGCTCGACGGCCAGCGTGTCACGCCGGCCAACATCAACGGCGTCTCCGACGTCAGCCAGTTCCCGCAACTGCTGATCAAGCAGGTCGACGTGGTCACCGGCGGCGCCTCGGCCTCCTACGGCTCGGACGCCATCGGCGGCGTGGTCAACTTCGTCACCGACAAGACCTTCGAGGGCTTCAAGGCCCGTCTGGAAGGCGGCGAGAGCAAGTATCGCGACAACGACACCTTCGTGGCCCAAGCCGCGTTCGGCGACGCCTTCCTCGATGATCGCCTGCGCGTCACCGGCAGCGTCGAATACAGCCGCGAGGCCGGCGTCCTGGCCGGCGGCTTCGGCGAGCAGCAGGCCGGCGGTCGCGACTGGTACGAGACCCCCGCCATCCAGGTGCGTCCGCTGGCCTCGACCACCGACGGCCTGCCGCAGTACCGCGTCATCAAGGGCGCCCAGCAGATCCAGTACGCCAAGTACGGCCTGATCACGAACGGTCCGCTGCAGGGCATCGCGTTCGGTCCGGGCGGCGCGCCCTATCAGTTTCAGTACGGTTCGGGCGGTACGCCCAACGGCGCCGGCGGCGTCACCGGCTGCTTCGCCCCGTTCTGCGTCGGCGGCGACCTGTCGGGCGGCATCGGCGCTTCGCCGACCCTGGCCGCGCGCCTCAAGCGCAAAGTCGCCTACGGCCGCGTCAGCTACAAGTGGGGCGACGACGACGAGATCTACCTGACCACCAACTTCGCTCAGGTGAACTCGCTCAACCAGCCCAATGTCGGCGCCGAGCGCACCGGCCTGACCATCCAGTGCGAGAACCCGTTCGTGCCGGCCGCCATCCGTACGGCCTGCGTGAACAACAACATCACCAGCTTCCAGATGGGCACCAGCAACGGCGCCTTCGGTCCCATCGACGTCAACGTCAAGCGCGAGCAGGAACGCTTCGTGCTGGGCGCCAACGGCAGCCGCGAGCTGTTCGGCACGTCGTGGACCTACGACGCCTACTACGCCTACGGCGTTAACCGCATCAGCATCGACGTCGACAACATCACCCTGACGCCGCGCTACAACGCCGCCATCGACGCCATCGCCGGCCCGAACGGCACGGTGATCTGCCGCGACCCGGTCGCCCGCGCCAACGGCTGCGTGCCGCTGAACATCATCGGCAACGTGACCCAGGACCCGGCCGCCCTGGCCTATGTGATGCCCAAGAACGGGCCGCGCCAGCGCTCCAAGCAGAACGAGTCCGTCGCCGCGTTCAACGTCACCGGCGAGCCCTTCCAGTCGTGGGCCGGCCCGGTGGCCATCGCCGCCGGCCTGGAATGGCGTGAAGAGAAGTACCGCACCATCGGCGACCCCTACGGCGACGGCGCGACGGCCGACAACGGCTACACCGACGACTACAAGGCCGATCCGCTGCTGCGCACGGCGGGCAACAACTGGTACGCCGGCAACTATCACGGCGGTCACGGCTCCTACAGCGTCACCGAAGGCTACCTCGAAGCCAACGTGCCGGTGCTGCAGTCGGAGACCCTCGGCGAGGCCAACATCAACGGCGCGGTCCGCCAGACCAAGTACAGCACCTCGGGCAACGTCACGACCTGGAAGCTGGGCGGCGTCTGGAAGACCCCGGTCCAGGGCCTGCGCCTGCGGGCGGTGACCTCGCGCGACATCCGCGCTCCGAACCTGGGCGAACTGTTCGCGCCGCCGGTGGTGACCAACGCCACCGTCCTCTATCGCGGCACGGCGGTGAACGTCCTCCAGGAGATCGTCGGCAACAGCAACCTGCGTCCCGAAAAGGCCCGCAACACCGAGATCGGCGTCGTCCTGGCCGAGCCGGCCTGGCTGCCGGGCTTCAGCTTCTCGGCCGACTATTTCGACATCAAGGTCGACGGCGCCATCAACTCGCTGGCCGCCCAGGACCTGGTCGACCTGTGCGTCGCCGGCAACCAGGAGATCTGCGGGGCCATGCTGCTGACCAGCACCCAGCCCAACACCAACTTCGTGCGGGTGCAGGCCTTCAACGTGGCCACCATGCGCACCAAGGGCGTCGACCTGGAGGCCATCTACCGCAAGAACCTGGAAGACTGGGGCCTGCCGGGCACGCTGTCGATCCGGGCCCTGGCCACCCACGTCATGAGCTTCAAGACCACCTCGGGCGTGCTCGGCACGATCCCGGTCGAGAGCGCCGGCGTGAACCTGTCCAACACCCCTGACTGGAAGGCCACCTTCAGCCAGACCTGGGCGCTGGATCGCTTCAGCCTGACCCTCTACCAGCGCTGGATCAGCGACGGCGTCTACAACAACGAATACATCGAGTGTCAGACCAACTGCCCGGTCTCGACCGTGCAGCGCCGCACCATCGACAACAACCACATGGAGGGGGCGACCTACGTCGACCTCGGCGGCACCTACGACGTCAACCAGAACGTCACCGCCTACTTCAAGATCGACAACATGTTCGACGAGGATCCCGTCGCCGCGCCGACCACCAACGTCAGCCCGGGCGTCAACCCCTACCTCTACGACACCATCGGCCGGATGTACCGCGCGGGCGTTCGCCTGCGGTTCTGACCGCTGTCCTCGGGCGCGCTTCTGCGAGCGCGCCCATCACCGGCCGCGAAGCCACTCCCTCCCCGGTAAGCGGCCGGGCCTCAGCCCCAAGGCGGATCCCCTGCCTTGTCCGGCTTTAGATTCCCCGGCGCCACAAAACCCCACGGCGCCGGGGAATCGCTCTTTCCTGGCGCCCGCGGAGCGAAACGTCGCCCGCCTCTAGTAGGGTGGTGGTCTCGTCATGATGGTGCTCGCCGTTGTCGCGTTGATCGCGCTGCTGGTCGTGCTGATCGCCTGGGGCAAGGTTCCGCCGTTCCTGGCCTTCCTGGTCGTGGCGCTGGGCGGGGCTGTGCTGTTCGGCATGCCGCTGGCCCAGATCCCCAAGTCCCTGGAGAAGGGCGTCGGCGACATGCTCGGCGGCCTTGTCGCCATTATCTGCCTGGGCGCCATGTTCGGCCGCGCCATCGCCGACAGCGGCGCCGCCCAGAGCATCGCCCGCGCCCTGATCGGCGCGGTGGGCCTGCGCTTCATCCTGCTGGCCATGGCCATGACCGGCCTGATCGTCGGCATCCCGCTGTTCTACAGCGTCGGCTTCGTGGTCATGATCCCGCTGATCTTCTCGATCGCCAAGCGGGCCAACCTGCCGCCGGTCTATGTCGGCCTGCCACTGCTGTCGGGCCTCTCGGTGGCCCACGGCTACCTGCCGCCGCACCCGTCGCCCGCGGCCCTCGTCACCCTGTTCGGCGCCGACACCGGTCTGACCCTCGGCTACGGCCTGATCGTCGCCATCGCCGCCCTGATGGTGGGCGGCCCGCTGCTGACCCTGGTTCTGAAGCGCGTCAACCTGCTGCCGCTGGGCGGACCGCCCGCGGACTCGCCCTTCGCCGCCGAGGAGGCCGCCGAGGCCAAGGCCCCAGGACCGATCAACAGCTTCACGACCGCGCTGCTGCCCGTGGTGCTGATCGCCGCCACCACGGCGCTGCTGGTCGCCTTCAAGAACCCGTCGCCGACCCACGACCTGATCGGCTTCCTCGGCAATCCCGCCGTCGTGCTGACGCTGTGCCTGATCTACGCCACCTTCAGCCTGGGCGTGCTGCGCGGGATCGGCATCCCCGTGCAGATGCAGCGCTACGGCGACGCGCTGAAGGACGTGGCCTCGATCCTGCTGATCCTGGCCGGGGCGGGGGCGCTCAAGCAGGTCTTCGTCGACAGCGGCGTCAGCGCCACCCTCGGCGGCTGGCTCGGCTCGCTGCCGCTGCACCCGCTGGTGCTGGGCTGGCTGATCGCCGTCGTGATCCGCGTCGCCCTCGGCTCGGCCACCATCGCGGGCCTCACCGCCGCCGGCCTGATCCAGCCGCTGATGGCCACCACCGGCGTCGACCCTAACCTGATGGTCCTGGCCATCGGCGCCGGCAGCCTGATGTTCTCTCACGTCAACGACCCGGGCTTCTGGCTGTTCAAGGAGTATTTCGGCCTGACCCTGAAGGAGACCCTGCTGTCCTGGACGGTGATGGAGAGCCTGGTCGGCATCGTCGGGCTGATCTGCGTGCTGGGGCTCAGTCTTGTCGTCTGATCGCGCCTTCGACCGCCGCAGCGTCCTGGCCGGGGCAACCGCCGCGATGCTGGCGACGCCCGCCCTGGCCCGCGCCGCCGACGGCTGGTCATGGCTCAACGCTCCGGGAACCTGGGCCTGGAAGGACGGGACCCTGGCCTGCGAGGCCGGCCCCGGAACCGACTTCTGGCGCCGCACGGCCGGAGGTCCGCTGATCGACAACGGCCACTTCTGGTTCCGTCGCCAGACCGGCGACTTCGAGATGACCGCCGCCCTGGCCGGCGACTACGCCGCCGACGCCGACCAGACCGGCCTGATGCTGCGCCTGGCGCCCGACCTCTGGATGAAGACCGGGGTCGAGCGGCTGGGCGGACATCTGCACTCGGCCACCGTCTTCACCCGCGACTGGTCGGACGGCTCGTCGCTCGAGATCCCCGACGCACCCGCCGTGCGGGTCAAGCTGCGTCGCTCGGGCCAGACCCTGTTCTGCGCTCACGCCGTGGGGGAGGGCGCCTTCGTCGACACCCGCCTTGGCCACCTGCCGATGCCGCAGACGGTGGACCTCGGCGTCATGGCCGCCTCGCCGGCCGGCAAGGGCTTTGCCGCCCGCATCTCGAACATAACGATCAAGAGTCTCTGAGAAGAGGCCGCTGGGAGCTGACCATGCCTTTCACCCTCCGACCCATTGCGGCCGCCGTCGCGCTCGCCGCCGTGCTGCCCGCGCCGGCCCTGGCCGCCCAGGCCTTCGCCGTCACCCCGGCGCCGGCCAAGATCGCGCCGGCCAAGGGCGCGCTGGCCCTGCGCGCGGGCGACGCCGTCTGGATCGCGCCGGGCGACGCCGAGGCCCGCGGCGCGGCCCAGTGGCTGGTCGACACCCTGGCGGCCACGCGCGGCGTGCGCCTGGCGATCAAGGAAGGCGCGCCCACGGGCGCCGGCGGCGTGGTGCTGTCGCGCGACGGTCCGGAAGGCGAGGCCTACGCTCTGGACGTCTCGTCCCAGCGCGCGCAGATCCGCGCCAAGGACAAGGCCGGCCTGTTCTACGGCGCGGTGTCGCTGTGGCAGCTGGCGGGTCAGGACAAGGCCGGCGCGCCGGTCCGGGTCCAGGCCGTCAGCATCGAGGACGCCCCGCGCTTCTCCTGGCGCGGCCTGATGCTCGACAGCACTCGCCACTACCAGAGCCTGCCGACGATCAAGCGGATCATCGACGGCATGGCCAGCCTCAAGCTCAACACGCTGCACTGGCACCTGACCGACGACCAGGGCTGGCGGCTGGAGATCAAGAAGTACCCCAACCTGACCGACCACGGCGCCTGGCGGCGTCCGGCCGGGGCGGCGGGCTACAAGGCCTCCGGCGAGGAAGTGCGCTACGGCGGCTTCTACACCCAGGACCAGGCGCGCGAGATCGTCGCCTACGCGGCCGCCCGCAACATCGTCGTCGTGCCCGAGATCGAGATGCCCGGCCACGCCCAGGCGGCGATCTCCAGCTATCCGCAGCTGGGCACGCGCCCGGCCGCCGAGCGTGTCATGGCCGACTGGGGCGTCTATCCCGACATCTTCAACGTCGACGATGCGACCTTCGCCTTCCTGGAGGACGTGCTCGACGAGGTGATGGCGATCTTCCCGTCGGAGTACATCCACGTCGGCGGCGACGAGGCGCTGAAGGCCCAGTGGGAGGCCAGCCCCAAGATCCAGGCCCGCATGAAGGAACTGGGCCTGGCCGACGAGCACGCCCTGCAGAGCTACTTCATCCAGCGCATCGAAAAGCACCTCAACGCCAAGGGCCGTCGCCTGGTCGGCTGGGACGAGATCCTCGAAGGCGGCCTGGCGCCCAACGCCACCGTCATGTCCTGGCGCGGGCTGGAAGGCGCCGTGGCGGCCGCCAAGCAGGGCCACGACACCGTGCTGGCGCCGGGGCCGGTTCTCTATTTCGATCATCGCCAGAGCACCTCGCCCGACGAGCCGCCCGGCCGCGGCAAGCTCTCGACGCTGAAGAGCGTTTACGCCTTCAATGCCGAGCCGTCCGAGCTGACGCCCGAGCAGCACAAGCATGTGCTGGGCATGCAGGCCACGATGTTCAGCGAGCACATCCGCACCGACGAGCGGGCCGTGACCATGCTGTTCCCGCGTCTGGCGGCCCTGGCCGAAAACGCCTGGACCCCGCGCGACAAGCAGGGCTGGGCGGGCTTCGAGGATCGCCTGCCGGCGACGCTCGGCCGCCTGTCGGACCTGGGCCTGGCCTATGATGCCGTGCCGTTCGAACCGCAGGCCGCCTTCGACTGGCCCAAGGGCGGCGAGATCGGCGCCAGCCTCGACACCGGCCTGCAGGTCGGCGAGGTGCGCTACACCACCGATGGTTCGGAGCCGACGGCGGCCTCGCCGCGCTACGCCGGGCCGCTGAAGCTTTCGGCCGGCGCGCAACTGAAGGCCCGCACCTTCCAGGGCAAGCATCCGCTGGGCCGCGTGCGGGCCTGGAACGTCACGGCCGACACCGCCCTGACGCGCCGTTCGCACCAGCTGACGCGCTGCACCGAGGGCCTGATCCTCAACCTCGAGGATGACGGCGCGAACGAGAAGGGCGAACGCGCGACCTTCCTGCTCGACATCCTCAACCCGTGCTGGATCTGGAAGGACGCCGATCTCTCGGCCGGCGCCAAGCTGACCGTCACCGTCGGCCAGCTGCCCTACAACTTCCAGCTCGGCAACAAGCTGGAGCCGCTGCCGGTGCGTCCGCCTTCGCGGCCCGAGGGCGAGCTTGAGGTGCGCTTCGGCTGCAAGGGTCCGCGCCTGGCCACCGTGCCGCTGACGCAGGCCGCCAAGAACTCGGCCCTGACCGAGATCGTCATCGACGCACCGCCGCGCGGCAAGGGCGACATCTGCTTCACCTTCGCCAGCAAGGCCATCGAGCCGATGTGGGCCGTGCACAGCGTGCGGATCACGCCGTGGGTGGTGGCCAAGGCGGACTAGGTTGGTGCGGTAATCCGCGGCCCGTTCAATCCGTCCTTCCCCGCGAAGGTGGGGAAAGGGCGAGCTGAAATAGTTGATATTCTCAAAGGCTTATACTCTTGTCATCCCGGCCGTACGCCCGTGAAGGCGGGCGGGAGCGCCGGGATCTCCCACCGTCCAGACCCCGCCGACGTGGGAGGTCCCGGCTCTACGGACCGCTGACGCGCTCCTACGGCCGGGATGACAAGCGTTTCCAGTTTCCAATTGAGTACGGCCCCTAGCTCGTCATCCCGGGCGAGGGCCGGGATGACGAGCGCCTGGGCGGCGCTGGGAGGGGGCCGTGGCGCCGCCTTTCGGGCGCTGTCCTAGAACAGCGCCCGCAGACCCATCACCACGTTGCGCCCGCGCAGCGGGGCGGCGGTGGCGACGAACGAGGCGTGGTTCAGCGCGCGCTCGTCCAGGAGGTTCGTACCGCGCAGGAACACCTGGCCGATCACCGGACCCATGGGCAGGTCGTAGGCCACCGTGGCGTTGATCATGTTGTAGCCCGGCGTCTGGCTTTCGAAGGCGGCCGTGCGGTCCTGGTCGAAGACCCGCACGTACTCGACATTGCCGCTCCAGGCGCCGTCCTTCAGGTCGCTGCGCGCGCCCAGCCGGCCGGCCGGAACGCGCGGCAGGTCGCCGCCGCCGTCCTTCAGCCTGGCCCGCACGTAGTCGCCGAACGCGGTCACCGACAGCCAGGGCTTCAGCTTCTGGGTCACCTGGCCCTCGACACCGGTGAAACGGGCGTCGTCCTGACTGTAGCGCACCAGGCGGAAGTCTTCGTAGCGGTCCAGCGTGTCGGCATAGATGTAGCCGTCGTACTCATAGCGATAGACGCTGGCCGAGAAGGTCGTCGCGCCCTGCGTCTTGCGCAGCGCCAGTTCCGCCGAGGCGGCGGTCTCGACGTCCAGGTCGGCCGAACCGATCTCATAGGTGTTGGTCGCCAGGTGCACCCCGCGGGCATAGAGCTCCTGGGCGCTGGGCGCGCGCTGCGAGCGGGCCACCGACAGCGAGGCCACATAACCCGGCGTGAAGGTCCAGCTGGCCGCCGCCGAGGCCGAGAACGGCTTGTGGTCGGCGTCCACGCGGCCCTGGGCGCTGGCTTCCTGCCACTCCTGGCGCAGGGCGCCTTCGAAGCGCCAGTCGCCGGCCACGTATTCCTCGACCACGAACACGGCCCGGGTCTGCGTCCGGCTTTCCGGAATGAAGGCTTCTTCGCCGACGGCCGAGAAGTCGCTCTTGCCCACCTGCACGCCGACCACGCCGCGCACCCCGCCGATCGGCGCGTGCTGCACCTCGACCCGGGCGTCGTAGCCCTTGTTGCCGAAGGTGGTGGCGATCGCGCCGTCCTCGATCTCGTGGTGACGATAGTCGGTGTAGCCGCCGCGCAGGCGGATGCGCTCGACGCCGGCGAACGGATCGTTGATCTCGCCGCGCACGTCGACGCGCTTGCTCAGCAGGTCGACGACCGGCGCGCCGTGCTCTTCGCCCTCATGGTCGTGATCGTGGTCGTCCTCGTCCTCATGGTCGTCATGGCCGCCGCAGTGCAGGGTCGCGCCGTGCGGGTGGCACGACTCGTACTCGTGGCTGTGGCCCGGCAGGCCGTACTTGCTGTCCTGCTGGGTGTAGGCCGCGCCCAGATAGCCGCGCGAGCCGATCCACGACAGGCCAAGGGTCGCCGTCGATGTGCGGTTGAACGTGCCGGGAACCGTCGAGCTGTCGAAATCGGGAACCTCGTAGTCGTCGGTCTTGCGGCCGGCCGCCTCGATGCGCACGGCGAACTGACCGACGCCGGCCGTCAGGCCCAGCACGCCGGCCCGCTCGTTGTCGCCCGAGCCGAAGCGCACTTCGGCCACGCCGTCGCCGCCCAGCGGCGGGATCTGCGTCGGGATCTTGCGGTCGATCAGGTTGACTGCGCCGCCGATCGCGCCGCCGCCGTAGAGCAGGGCGCTGGGGCCGCGCAGGATCTCCACGCCCTCAAGCAGCAGCGGTTCGCCGGAAACGGCGTGGTCGGGCGACACCTCCGAGGCGTCCATCAGGGCCGCGCCTTCGCTCAGCACCTTCACCCGCGGCGCGGTCTGGCCGCGGATCACCGGCCGGCTGGCGCCGCCGCCGAAGGTGTCGGAATTGACGCCCGGCAGGCCGTTCAGCGTCTCGCCCAAAGTCGCTTGGCGACGCTGCACGAACGCCTCGCCGGTCAGCACCGCGACGCTGGAGATCACGTCCTTGCCCGACCGGCCCAGCGGGTCGGCGGTCACCACCACGCCCTCGACGTCGGTCCCGCCCGGTCCCGATTGCGCCGCCAGCGCCCAGGTCGGAGCGGCGAGGGCGGTAAGGCTGCCGGCGGCGAGAAGGATGCTTCGAAGTTGCATGGAACGCTGACCCCATCTGAAAACGATCGCAGGTCAACTATGTTATAACGTAACAATGCGCAACCCGAGGTCGGCCCATTTTTCGCCCATCATGGGTGATGTCAGGCGCGTTGGGCGCTGGGCGGCTCGCCGATCAGCTGGGCGCAGATGGCTTCGGCGGCGGCTGGATCGCGCTCGACGATGGCCTGAGCAAGGGCCCGGTGCAGCACCACGTCGGCCATCTGCTCCTCTGGCGTCTGCTTCTCCATCTGCCAGATCCAGAACCGCGTCGCGACGTTCTGCAGGGCGATGACGAAGCGGGCCAGGGTGGGGTTCTGGGCGGCGAAGGCCACGGCCCGGTGAAAGGCGTGGTCCATGGCCAGCATGGCCCGGAAGTCGCCGGCCTTGATCGCCGCCTCCGCTCCCTCGAAGGCGGCGGTGATGGCCACCAGGTCCGCCGGGCGGCGGTTGCGGGCGGCCAGTGCGGCCGTGCGCCCCTCCAGCATCCGCCGCACCTCGAAGGCGTGCTCGATCTCGGTGACGTCCATCGGCGCGACGATGGTGCCCACGCGGGGCCGGCGCACGACCAGCCCCTCGATGGCCAGCCGCCCCAGCGCCTCTCGCACCCCGGCCACCCCGCCGGCGTAGCGGGCGGCGAGGGCCTTTTCCTCCAGCACCTGCATCGGCGGCAGTTCGCCCAGGATGATGTCCTGCAGGATCAGCTCGTAGAGGCGGGCTTTCTGCAGTCCCGGCGCCCAGTCGCCATGGGGCTCGACGCTGTTCAGGGGGCCCTTCATGGCCGGCTCGATGGCTGCGCGCGCATGCTCACGCTCGTAGGCGCAAAACGCGCCGCCGTCATTTCCCATGGCCTCTAACATGTAAGAGTTTCGAAAAGCGACCAACGCTTGGCGAGGGTGAGAAGCACGGCCTAACTGCTTGGCATGACGGCTCTTTCGCCTCCACCACCGGCCATCGCCCAGGCCTTCCGCCTGGCCCTTGAAGCCGCCCGCGCCCTGGCCGGCGCCACCGCGCCCAACCCGCCGGTGGGCTGCGCCGTGCTGGCCGCCGACGGCTCCGTTTTGGCGGTGGAGGCTCACCAGGGCGCTGGCCTGCCGCACGCCGAGGCCGCCGCCCTGGCCGCCTGCCGCGACCGCTGGGATGCGGTCCACACCCTGGTCGTCACCCTGGAGCCCTGCAACCACCATGGCCGCACGCCGCCGTGCAGCCAGGCGATCCTGGCCGGTCCCGCGCGCGCCGTCTGGATCGGCGCCCGCGATCCCAACCCCGCCGTCGAGGGCGGCGGGGCGCAGCGCCTGTCCGCCGCCGGCCTGGACGTCGCCTTCGTCGTCGGTCCCCTGGCTGCCGAGAGCGCCCGCCTGATCGCCCCCTTCGCCATGCGCGCCACGCAAGGCCGTCCGTGGCTGACCATCAAGCAGGCCTTCACCGCCGATGGTTCGATGATCCCGCCACCGGGCGAGCGGACCTTCACCTCGGAGGCTTCGCTGGATCTCGCCCACGCCCTGCGCCGCCGCGCCGACGCGGTGATCACCGGCTCGGGCACGATCCTGGCCGACGCCCCGCTGCTGACCGTCCGCCGCGTGGCCGATCCCCGCCGCGCGCCGCGCCGCCTGGCCATCCTCGACCGCCGCGGCCGCACGCCCGCCGCCTATCTGGCCGCCGCCCGCGAGCGCGGCCTCGACCCCTCCCTCCACGCCGACATCCCCGCGCTGCTGGCCGACCTGGCCGAAGGCGGCGCGCTGGAGGCGCTGGTCGAGGCCGGTCCGACCCTGTCGGCCGCCTTCCTCGCCGCCAACCTCTGGGACGAGCGCGTCGTCATCACCAAGGCCGCCCGCGCCGGCGATCCCGACACCGTCGAGATCGTCCCGCGCGCAAAGGCCGCCTGAAGGAGCCCCATGTTCTCCGGCATCATCGAAACCCTGGGCGAGGTCGTCGCCGTGGCCCCCGAGGACGGCGCGCTGCGCCTGTCGCTGGCCACCGGCTTTCCCGACCTGGCGCTGGGCGAGAGCGTCGCGGTCAATGGCGTCTGCCTGACCGTCGTGCGCCACGATCCTGGCGGCGGGGCCGACTTCTTCGTCAGTCCCGAGACCCTGGCCCGCACCAGCCTGGGCGCGGCCGGCGTCGGAACGGTGCTCAACCTCGAAAGGGCAGTCACCCTGTCGACCCGCCTGTCGGGCCATCTCGTGCAGGGCCATGTCGACGGCGTCGCGCGCCTTTCCGAAGCCGTCGACGACGGCGGCTCGCGCCGCCTGACCCTGAGCCTGCCGGGCGCCCTGCGCGCCTTCTGCGTCGAGAAGGGCTCGATCGCCCTCGACGGGATCAGCCTGACCCTCAACCACGTCGGCCCGGCCGACGCCGAGGGGCGCTTTGCGGTCGGGATCACGATCATCCCCCACACCTGGACCCACACCAACCTGCAGCACGCCGCGCTCGGCGCCCCGATCAATGTCGAGGTCGACGTGCTGGCCAAATACGTGGAGCGGCTATGTCACGCCTATCTGACGCCCTCGAACGCCTGAAGGCCGGCGGCATGATCATCCTCGTCGACGACGAGGACCGCGAGAACGAGGGCGATCTGGTGCTCGGCGCCCAGTTCGCCGACGCCCCCGCCATCGCCTTCATGGCCAAGGCGGCCAGCGGCCTGATCTGCCTGGCCATGGAGCCGGACGCCGTCGACCGCCTGGGCCTGCCGCCGATGGTCGCCGACAACAGGACCCGGCGCAGCACCGCCTTCACCGTCTCGATCGAGGCGGCGGTCGGCGTCGACACCGGCATCTCGGCCTTCGACCGGGCGCTGACCATCCAGGCCGCCGTCGCGCCGGGCGCAAAGCCCGCCGATATCGTCTCGCCCGGCCACGTCTTCCCGCTGCGGGCCGTGCCCGGCGGCGTGCTCGCCCGCGCGGGCCACACCGAGGCTTCGGTCGAGCTGATGCGGCTGGCCGGCCTGACTCCCGCCGCGGTCATCTGCGAGGTGATGAACGACGACGGGACCATGGCCCGCCGCGACGACCTTGAGGTCTTCGGCGCCCGTCATGACCTGCCGATCCTGACCATCGCCGAACTGGTCGAGCATCTGCGCGGGGAGACGGTCGAGCCGGTCGCCGCGGCGCATCTGCCGTCGGCCCATGGCGGCCGGTTCGAGGTCCGCGCTTTCCGCGATCGGACGGGCGGCGTCGAGCATCTCGTGCTGCTGAACGGGCCGCTGGGCGAGGCGCCGCTGGTGCGGGTGCATTCCGAATGCCTGACAGGCGACGCCCTCGGCTCCCAGCGCTGCGACTGCGGCGCCCAGTTGCAGGCCTCCATGCGCCGCATCGGCGAGGAGGGCGGGGCGCTGGTCTATCTGCGCGGCCATGAGGGCAGGGGCCTTGGCCTCGCCAACAAGATCGCCGCCTACGCTCTGCAGGACGGGGGGCTCGACACCGTCGAGGCCAACCACGCCCTGGGTTTTGCCGACGATCCGCGCGACTACGCCGCCGCCGTCGCCATGCTGAGGAGTCTGGGCGTCGATCGCCTGCGCCTGCTCAGCAACAACCCGCGCAAGGCCGCCGCCCTGCGCGTCGGCGGGATCACGGTGGTCGAGCAGGTTCCGCTGCTGGCGCCCGTCACCCCGCACAACGCCGCCTATCTCGCCGCCAAGCGCGACAAGCTGGGCCACGGCCTGGCTCGCGCCTCCTGACCCGGACCCCTTCCATGACCCATTCTGCTCCCCGCATCGCTGTCGTCGTCAGCGGCTTCAACCCCGAGGTCACCGGCGGCCTGCTGCGCGGCGCCCTCGCCGAACTGCAGGAAGGCGGCGCGCCGGTGGCCGAGGGCGACCTGATCGACGCGCCGGGCGCCTTCGAGCTGCCGCTGCTGGCCCAGGCGCTGGTCCGCACTGGCCGCTACGACGGCGTCGTCTGCCTGGGCTGCGTGATCAAGGGCGACACCGCCCACTTCGAGTTCATCAGCCTTTCGGCCAGCGTCGGCCTGATGCAGGCGGGCCTCTCCACCGAGACCCCGATCACCTTCGGTGTGCTCACCACCTATGACGACGACCAGGCCCTCGTCCGCAGCCGCGACGACGCCGCCAACAAGGGCCGCGAAGCCGCCGCGGCGTGTCTGGGGGCGGTCGCGGCGCTGCGGAGGATCCGGGCGGTGGCTTGAAGACCCTCCCCCTGAAGGGGGAGGTGGCCCGAAGGGCCGGAGGGGGAAGTGACTGAAGAGGTCGGCGTCCCCGCCAGCACTTCCCCCTCAGTCGCTCCGCGACAGCTCCCCCTTCAGGGGGAGCATCTCGATGATCGGGCCGGAGGGGGTCACCCCACCGCCGTCAGGCCCCGGTTCCAGGCCACCAGCGCCGGCCCGGGCGAGAAGCCCACGTGCTCGGCCTCGACGATGAAGATCGAGTGGCCGCCGGCGTCGACCACGGCGTCCACCCGGCACACCGCCCGGGCCACGCCGCCGGCGAACACCGGCGGGGTCGGCCGGCGCAGTCGCCAGCGGCCCGGATCGAACCGCTCGTGGGCCCGCGAGCCGGAGGCGAAGCGCAGAGCTTCCTCCTCGTCGGCCGCGCCCAGCAGCGCCACCGACAGGTCGGGGCGTCGCAGCAGCGCATCGTGGCACCCCGCCTCCCTGCGCACGCAGAACAGGAAGCGGGGCGGGGCGACCGAGAGGCCGGTGATCGAGCTGACCAGCAGGCCGCGCGGCGCCTCGCCGTCCCAGCAGGCGATGATCGCGACGCCGCTCGCCAGGTGGGCCAGCACGTCGCGGAAGTCGATCTCGGGCGCCTGCGCCGGCGAGCCGGCGTCGTACGGGGCCATGGCGTCAGCTCGCCGCGGCCGCCGGAGCGGCCTCGCGCTCGGCCACCAGCCTGCGCACCAGCGGGATCAGGTCGCGGCCGTAGGCGACGGCGTCCTCGACCGGATCAAAGCCCCGGATCAGGAAGGTCGTCACGCCCAGGTCGTAATAGTCGAGCAGGGCCTCGGCCACCTGCTGGGGCGTGCCGACCAGACCCGTGGAGTTGCCGGCCGCGCCGGTCACCGCCGCCACGCCGGTCCAGAGGCGCTTGTCCAGGCGCGAGCCCTGCGCGGCCGCGTCCAGCAGGCGCTGCGAGCCTGCGTTGGGCGGGCGATGGCCGCTGGTCGGCAGGCCGGCGGCCTCGCGCAGGACCTTGGCGCGAGCGACGATCTCGTCTGCGCGGGCCCAGGCGGCTTCCTCGGTGTCGGCGATGATCGGACGCAGCGACAGCGAGAACTTCACCTGCCGACCGTGCTTGACGGCTGCGTGGCGCACCCGGGCGATGGTCTCGGCCACCTGGGCCTGGGTCTCGCCCCACAGGGCGAAGATGTCGGCGTGCTTGCCCGCCACCGGGATCGCCGCGTCCGACGAGCCGCCGAAATAGACCGGGATCTGCGGCGTGCGCAGGGGCTTCACCGCGCCGAAACCCTGGTCGACCTGATAGTATTGCCCCTTGTAGTCGAACGGCTTTTCGCTGGTCCATTCGGCGCGGACGATGTCGAGATACTCGCTGGTGCGGGCGTAGCGCTCGTCCTTGGTCAGGTGGTCGCCGTCCTTGGCCAGTTCCTCGTCCGAGCCGCCGGTGATGATGTGCACGGCCACGCGCCCGCCGGTGAAGTGATCCAGCGTCGCCAGCTGGCGCGCCGCCAGGGTCGGCTGGGTGAAGCCCGGGCGGTGGGCGATCATGAACTTCAGGTTCTTCGTGACGGAAGCCGCATGCGCCACCACGAGCTGGCTTTCCGGGCCGGTCGAGTGGAAGGCCACCAGGGCGCGATCGAAGCCGCCTTCGTCATGGGCGCGGGCGATCTTCTCGACATAGTCGACGTCGATCACCGGACCGGCCGGCGGATGGATCTCCGAGACGTTCTGGGTGTGGATGATACCGATGAATTCGACGCTCATGGGATGGTCCTCGATGTGCGGATGAAAAGGGGTCAGTGGGCGTGGGTCGGCGCCTGGGCCGTCTCCTTGCGCAGGGCGCGCACGACGGACGGGCGGGCGAAGGCGCGGGCGGCCTTGGCGCTCCAGGCGGGATAGGTCGAAAGGTCGATCTGGCGGCGCTCGGCCCAGCGCCAGATCACCAGGGCGTAGGCGTCGACAGCGCTGAAATGCTCGCCCAGGAGCCAGGGGCCGGGCGCCTGGGCCAAGCGCTCGATGTCCGCCAGGGTGCGGGCGAAGCGGGCCTCGCCGGGCGTGGCCAGCGCGGCCTTGACCGCTTCGTCGTCGGCATAGCGCTCTGGCCGGGCGATCTGGGCGAAGGCCACGTGCACCGTGCTGGCGAACCAGCTCATCACCTCATAGGCGTGGGCCAGCTTCAGCGGCTCCAGCAGCGGTAGGAGCTCGCTGTGCGGGTAGCGGTGGGCCAGGAAGGTCAGGATCGCCAGCACCTCGGTGACCGGCTCCTCGCCGACCAGCAGGGTGGGGATGCGGCCCTTGGGATTGACCCGCAGGTACTCCGGCTTGCGCTGGTCGCCGGCCGCCAGGTCCAGCCGGCGCACCTCGTAGGCGACGCCGATCTCCTCCAGGGCCACGAGCGGGGCCAGCGAGGAACTGCCGGGAGCGATGTAGAGGGTGAGGGTCATGGCGGGGCC
Source organism: Caulobacter sp. 602-2 (assembly GCF_011043625.1). GTDB lineage: Bacteria > Pseudomonadota > Alphaproteobacteria > Caulobacterales > Caulobacteraceae > Caulobacter. The sequence goes on along the minus strand of NZ_JAAKGT010000001.1, from coordinate 907,671 downwards.
TCAGATCACGAAGAAGCCGTGGCTGCCGTCGCGGGCCAGCTGGTCGACCAGGCCGAACTCCCAGTCGAGATAGGCCTGCATGGCCTCGGCGGCGTTGTCAGTGCCCTCGTAGGGGCGCTTGTAGACGTCGGTCGGATCGCTGGCGGCGCGGGCGAGGCTCGTCTCCAGCGCCCGGCCGGCGGCGATCCAGGCGGCGGTCCCGCCGTCGAGCACGCGCACGGGCCGGTCGGTGATCTCTTCCAGCTCCGGCGCGGCCAGGCGCGCCAGCACCCCGTCCGGTGAGGTCAGGACGATCGGCTTGTCTTCGGGGATCCGCTCCAGCGCTTCGGCCAGCTGGGCGCGGATGGCGAACCAGGCGCCGGGCACGTGCCCCTTGCGATGGACGGGGCTTGAGGCGAGGTCCAGCACTACGACCGCCTCATCGGCCAGGGCTTCGGACAGGGCGCGCGGCAGGATAGTCTCGACCACCGGCAGGTGCGGCGGCTGGGCCGGCGTCCAGGCGCCGACCTCCAGCTCGCCCTCGAAGCCGCCTTCCAGCACGTAGACCTCCCAGCCCAGCTGGGCCAGCCACGAGGCGGTCATGTCGGCGCGCGGCCCCAGCTCGTCGGCCAGCACGATGCGGCCGCCGCGCACAGGGGCGAAGACGTCGGTCTCCTGCACCAACTGGCCGCCGGGCGCGCTGCGGAAGCCGGGCAGGTGGCCATTGGCGTACTCGTCGGGCGTGCGCACGTCGAAGCGATAGAGCGTGCGCTTGCGGTCGGTGGAGAGGTCGGCCAGCCCCTCGGCGTCGATGCGGCGCACGCCGGCGCGATAGGCCACGTCGCGGGCCTTGGCGCGGGCCTCCTCCAGCGTCTGGTTGGAGACGTCGGGGAACCTGCGGCTCTGGCCGGTCTCCAGGCTCTGCTGGGCCAGGGTCCAGCCGATGGTGCCGTTGCGCAGGGCGAAGACCGGGTTGGGCACGCCGGCGTTCACCAGCGACTGGGCGCCGATCAGGCTGCGGGTGCGGCCCGCGCAGTTGACGATGATCGTGGTGGCGGGATCCGGTGCCAACTCGCGTGCTCGCAGCACCAGTTCCGCGCCCGGCGTGCTGACGCCGCCCGGGATGCTCATGGTGGCGTATTCCTCGAACCGGCGGGCGTCGAGGATCACCTGATCGGCCTTGGCGTCGATGCGGGCCTGCACCTCCTGGGCGGGCAGGGAGGGGGTGTGCCGCCGCGCCTCGACCAGTTCGCCGAACGCCTTGCTGTAGGAGTTCACGTCCTGGAACAGCTCGTAACCGGCGTCGCGCCAGCCCTGCAGGCCGCCCGCCAGCGCCCGGACGTTGCCGTAGCCCAGCGCCGCCAGCCGCTTGCCGGCCGGCGAGACCAGGCCTTCGCCGTCGTCGTACAGCACGATCCGCGTCTCCTTGCGCGGCACGCGGTCGAGGATCTCGACCTCCAGCCGGCTGAGCGGCAGTTGCGAGGCGAACAGCGGGTGAGCCTTGGCGAAGGGGTCTTCCTCGCGCAGGTCCAGAAGGGCGATCTCGCGGCGGGCGATCAGGTCCTGGCGGACCTCGCGGGGCGTGACGACGGGCAAGGTCATGGCGCGGCCTCGACGGGGACCGGCCGGGACCGGTCCCACAGGTTGGGGAGGGTGTCGTTGGAGTAGCCGGAGACGAAGGGCTTCCCGCGTCCCTCGGCGTCGTAGGTGGCGCGGCGGACCGCGCCGATATTGGCCCCGTAGACGTGGATGCTGATCGAGGCCTGGTCGTCGAAGGCGTTGGTGACCTGGTGCACGTCGCCCACCGTCGGCGAGACGGCCTCGACCTGGCCGCGTTCCAGCCGGTGGAGCGGGCCGTCGGGAACCAGGGCCTGTCCGTCGCGGCGATAGGGCTGCGACAGCTCGGCCCCGCGCAGTACGCCCACCAGGCCCCAGACCGTGTGGTCGTGCACGGGCGTGGCCTGGCCCGGGCCCCAGACGAAGCTGACCACGCTGAACCGCTCGCGGCTGTCGCAATGCAGCAGGTACTGCTGGTAGCGGGCCGGGTTCGGCTCGGCGTAGGCCGGCGGCAGCCAGTCGTCTTGAGCGATCAGGCCGGCCAGCAGGGCCTGGCCTTCGCGCAGGATCTGCGCCTCGTCGCCCGTGCGGTCGAGCAGGGCGCCGAGGTCTCCGACGAACTGGGCCAGGCGGGAAAGATTGGGCGCGCTGCTCATGACGTCACAGCGCGTACTTCAGCGTGACCAGCCAGGTCCGCGGATCGGGGAAGTTCAGGTAGTAGACCCCAGTCGACGGCGTGTAGGTCGAGCTCACCGGCTTGTCGCTGTCGAGGATGTTGCGCGCCGACAGCTGGACGGCCCAGTGCGGGTCGGGCGCGGTCCAGGTGATCGTGCCGTTCAGGAAGCCTTGCGACGGGATGTTGTTCTGGCCGCCTGCCGCCGGGGTGGCGCTGCTGACCACGCCGCTCTGCCATTGGGCGTCGAGGCCGACGCGCACCGCGCCCGGGATCTGCACCGGCACGTCCCAGGTGACGCCGCCCGACAGGTTCCAGCGCGGGGAGTTGAGCAGGCGGTTGCCGTCGGCGTTCACGCCCGCGCCGCCGGCGCCCTTGTAGTCGTCATAGACCGCGTACAGCCAGCCGACGTTGAAGTTCAGGCCCACCCGCTCGGTCGGCCGCGCCTCGGTTTCCAGTTCGACGCCGTAGGTGTGGGCCTGGCCGGCGTTGCCGCGGCGGCTGCCCACATAGGCCGGGTCGTAGAACGACACCTGCAGGTCCTGGTAGTCGTTGTAGAAGGCCGCCAGGTTGGCCCGCAGGCGACGGTCGAAGGCTTGGGTCTTCAGGCCGGCCTCGAAGGTGGTCACGTCCTCGGGCGCGAAGGGCAGGGTGGCCAGATCGAGCCGCGTGGCGCGGTTGTCGAAGCCGCCCGACTTGAAGCCCTTGGAGTAGCTGACGTACTGCGAGACGTCCGGGGTCCACTGGTACTGCGCGGTCAGCTTGGGCGTGATCGCCGACCAGGTCTTGTCGGCCCGACCCGCGATCGATTGGCCGATCACCTGGCCCGCCAGGTTCAGCACCTTGTTGTCGAAGGTGAATTCCTTCTCCTCGTTGGTCCAGCGCAGGCCGCCGGTCAGGCTGAAGCGATCGGTCACCGCATAGGTCGCCTCGCCGAACAGGGCGTAGGCGTCGGTATTGGTGACGTTGTGGGCGCGGGCGAAGTTGTAGTTGCCGGGCGTCACCGTCGGATCGGTGCCTTGCGCGTTGCGGCGGCTGTAGCCGTCGCGCTCCACGAAGAAGCGTTCGTGCAGGTAGAACAGCCCGCTGGTGAAGGTCAGGCGGCCATAGTCGCCGTTCAGTTGGACTTCCTGGGTGACGTACTGGTCGTTGTAGTGGATCAGGTTCTTCTGGATCAGCGCCGCCTCGCCGTCGTTGTCGTAGTTGACGGGATTGAGGTTGAAGCCGCCGTAGGCCGTGATCGACTTGATCTTGAGGTTGTCGTTCAGCGCGTACTGCACGCGGATCGAGCCGCTGATCTGGTCCAGGTCCTGCGTCGGCTCGACCTCGGAATAGGACCGGCGCTTGTCGAAACCGCCGCCCGGCTGCCTGACCGGGATGTAGCTGCGGGTGTCGCTGCGGTCGCGCAGGGCGTTCAGCGTGAAGAGGACGTCCAGCTTTTCGGTCGGCGTCCAGCGCAGCTTGGCCCGGTAGGCGTCTAGGTCGATGCGGTTGACGTCGTGGTTCAGCGTCGGGTCGAAGGTCACCCCGTCGCGCTTGTGGTGGATGTAGGACAGGCTGCCGGCCAGCTTGCCCTCGACGATCGGGCCTTCGACCAGGGCGCGCACGTCGACGGCGCCGTAGCTGCCTAGGCCAACCTCGGCCTTGGCGCGGAAGTCCTGGCCCGGATCGCGGGTGATGATCCGCAGCGCGCCGGCGCTGGAATTGCGGCCGTACAGCGTGCCCTGCGGGCCGCGCAGCACCTCGATGCGCTCCAGGTCGTTGAACTCGATCATCGAGCCGATCTGGCGAGGCACGTAGACGTCGTCGACATAGACGGCCAGCACCGGCTCCTGGATCGGATCGGCCTCGCCGACGCCCCGCAGCGCATAGGTCTGGGTGGTGTGGCTGATGGTGACGCGGCTGATCGACAGGTTCGGGATCTGGCCGGCCAGGTCGCGGATGTTGTCGACCTTGCGGTCGGCCAGCACCTGCGGGCCGAAGGCCGAGATGGCGATGGCGGTCTTCTGCAGGTCGGTGGCGCGGCGCTCGGCGGTGACGATCACCTGCTCGACGGCGGCCGACCCGCTGTCGTCGGTATTGGCGGCCGGCGCCGGTTCGGCCGCCAAGGCCCCGCCGGCGACAGCGAGGCCCGAAGTGAAGGCGAGAAGTTGAAGCTTGAAGGTCTGCACGGATCTATCCCCGACTTGTTCGATGGGGATTTGTCTTCGTGAAGGCGCTTATCTCAACGAATATAAAATGATCCAGCGGATAGCTCTGCTCATATCGTCCGAAGTCATCGGATATATTTGCGTTGCTTGTCATTATTTCAGAAACGATGAGAGGCGATCATCCCACAGCGGGCGCACGTCGACCCGCGCGGGAATGATCTTGGCGGCGGCGAAGGTGTCGGCCACGGCCTGCTGCGAAGCGATGGCCGCCTGGCTGATCGGCCCGAGCAGACTGGGCGAGGACTTCTCGCGGAACTCCTGGGCGTAGTACTCGGCCTTGACGCCGGTGACCTTGGCCCGGGCCAGCGCCCAGCGCTCGCCGTCGGCGTTGATCCAGTCGAACACCCGCTTGTAGCGCCCGACATAGTCGCCCAGCGCCTGGAACCGCACGGGATCGTCCAGCGCCTCCTTGGCCGCCGTGATCAGGTAGTTGCCCGACAGGATCCCCAGCGCCGTGCGCAGCACCCGCGCCCCGGCCTCGCGGGCCTGGTAGACGATGACGCCGTAGATCACCCAGGCGTCCAGCGCCCCGCTCTGGAAGGCGGCCAGGCCGTCCTGCGGGCTCAGCGCCACCGGCGTGATGTCGCTCCAGGCCAGGCCCGCCTCCTGCAGCAGGCGCAGCAGGATGTAGTGCGAGGTCGTGGCCTTCACGTAGCCGATGCGCTTGCCCTTCAGGTCCTTGAAGTCGCGGGCGCTCGAGCCCTTGGGCACGAGCACGACCTGGTTGTTCACGTCGCCCTGCAGCACGCCGACGATGCGCACCTGGTTGCCCGGCTGGGCGGCGACGAAGATCGGCGGGATCTCGCTCATGCCGCCGAAGTCCAGAGCCCGGGCGTTGATCGCCTCGGCGATCAGGTTGCCGCCGGCGAACTGGGTGCGGGCCAGCTTGTAGGGCGGGTCGGCGATGCCGGCTTCGCTGAAGAAGCTCTCGGGATTGCCGCGATAGGTCGCCACGCGCAGGGTCAGGTCGGCCAGCGAGCCGGCCTTGTCGCCGCCCTTGGGCGAGCAGGCCGCCAGGTTCACGGTGGTCAGGCCCGCCAGCGACAGGCCCGCGATCGAAAGACCGCCCGACATCAGGTCGCGGCGGGAAAGCGAAATGCCGGCCATCAGTCGAACAGGTCCGGCTCTTCTTCGGTGACGATGTCCCAGTAGGGCTGGAACGACCACAGGCCGCCCAGTTCGGTGCCCACCTGGCCGGCGGTGTGTTTGGCGACTTCCGGCGGCATCGGCTTGGTCGGGCCGGCGGCCTCGGCCAGCAGCTGCGCCTGGCAGGCGTTCTCCAGGGCGAGATAGCGCCAGACGGCGGCCTCCACCGACTGGCCGACGGTCAGGATGCCGTGGTTCTGCAGGATCACCGCCTTCTTGGGGCCCAGCGCCCTGGCGATCTTCTGGCCCTCGCTGGTGTCGAGCACCACGCCCGAAAACTCCTCGAACAGGGCGTGGTCGTCGTAGAAGGCCGCCGAGTCCTGGGTCAGCGGGTCCAGCAGCCGGCCCAGCGCCGACCAGGCCTTGCCGTACAGCGAGTGCGAGTGCGCGGCGGCCACCACGTCGGGGCGGGCCTCGTGCAGCTGCGAGTGGATGGCGAAGGCGGCGCGGTTCAGGCGGGCCGGGGCCTTCTCTGGCGGCTGCACGATCTCGCCCTCGTGACTGACCAGCATCAGGTCCGAAACCTTGATGCGCGAGAAGTGCACGCCCAGCGGGTTGACCCAGAAGTGGTCGGTCAGCTCGGGATCGCGGGCGGTGATGTGGCCCGCCCCGCCCATGTCGAAGCCGTAGCGGCCGAACAGCCGGTAGCCGGCGGCGAGGCGCTGCTTGCGATAGAGCCGCTCCAGCTCGATCGTCGGCTGCTGGGGGATCTCGCGCGAGCCGAACGGCGGCAGCACGCTTTCGATCTTGGCGGGGTGCGGGGCGGCGGCGAAGCCGCGCGGTGAAGGGATCGCGGTCATCGCGAAGGGTCCTTGTGGTCAGTAGCCGCGCGACAGGTCGACGATGTCGGCCAGGGGCGCGCCGGCGCGAAAGCGGGCGAGGTTCTCGGCGAACTGGGTCGCCAGGTTGATGCGGGTGTCGGGCGTGTGCACCGAGGTGTGCGGCGACAGCCGCACCTTGGGGTGGCCGTAGAACGGGTGCCCGTCGGTCAGCGGTTCGGGGAAGGTCACGTCCAGGCTGGCGCGAGCCACTCGGCCGTCGTCCAGCGCCGCCAGCAGGGCGTCGTCGTCGATCAGCGCGCCGCGGGCGATATTGATCAGGTGCAGGCCGGGCTTGGCGTGGGCCAGCACCTCGCGGCCGATCAGGCGCTGCGTCTCCGGCGTCGCCGGGGCGGCCAGCACCACGTGGTCGCTGCGGGAAAACAGGGTCTTCAGGTCGGCCACGCGCTCGACGCCGGGAACCGGGATCGGTTTGTCCGAGCGGCGGGTGGCGATGACGTTCAGGCCCAGCGCCTGGGCGCGCGGGGCCAGGGCCTCGCCGATGGCGCCGAAGCCCACCAGGCCAAGCGTCGTGCCCGAGATCAGCTTCAAGGGCTGGGGCGTCCAGCGCTCGGCCTTGTCGATCCAGATCTCGGGCAGGCGCTTGGCCTCGGCGAGGATCGAGGCCAGCGCGAACTCGGCCAGCGCCACCGCCGAAGAGCCCCGCGCCGAGGTCACCACCGGGCCGTCGAACAGCCAGTCCGGATAGAAGTCGATGCCCACCGACACCAGCTGCACCCAGCGCACGTCGAACGGCCAGCCCGGCGGCGGGGTCTTGGGCAGCACGCCGCCAGCCTTGCGGAAGGGCGCGGCGACCAGAACCTTGGCCGAGGGCGGCAGCGGCGTGGTCAGGCCCGGCGGCACGGCGATGATCTCGGCGTCCACCGCATGCTGGGCGAAGACGCTGTTGAACACCTCGGGCAGTTGGCTGGCGACGACGAGACGGCTCATTGCGCGCCCTCGCGTCCGGCGAAGGCCGTCCTGCCGGCGCCCGTCAGCACCACGTCGGCCTGGGGCGTGTGCACCCGGCCGCACAGCACGTCGCGGTGATGACGCTCCAGCGGATTGTTGCGCGTCAGGCCCGGATTGCCGGTCAGCTTCAGCGCCTTCTCGACGACCGTGATGGCGTTCTCGGTGACCAGGTGCTTGACCAGGCCGCTCTCGCCGGCCGCCGTCTCGCCCTTTGCTGCGCTGTCCAGCAGCACGCGGTTGGACAGCAGAAGGCCGTCGATCTCGCCCAGCGCCTCCTGGAAGCGGGGCAGGGTCGAGAGGCTGGCGCCCAGGTTGGCCGGCTTGCGGCTGATCAGGAAGTCGGCCAGCCAGTCGCGGGCCGAACGTGCGACCGCGTCATAGATCGCCGCCGTCAGCACCGACGACCAGGTCCCGAAGCTGGCCGGATAAGGCGGCGGGGCGCCCAGGGGCTGCGGATCCAGGGCGTGGTCCAGCGGGACCAGCACGTCCTCGAAGATCACGTCGTGGCTGGCGCTGGCGCGCAGGCCCAGGTGATCCCAGGTCTCCTCGATGACCACCCCGGGCGCGTCGGCGCGCACCAGCCAGCCGCCGACCAGCGGTTCGGCGTCGTCGCTGCGTGCCCAGACCACGAACCAGGTCAGGGCCGACGAGCCGGTGGAGTAGATCTTGCGGCCGCTGATCCGCCAGCCTTCCGGCGTGCGGCGGGCGATGGTGGCCGGCAGGCCGCCGCGGGCGGGCGTGCCGAGATCGGGCTCCACCCGCAGGGCGTTGATCAGCGCGCCATGCGTGATGGCGTCGCCGATGACCCGCTGCTTGAGGTGCTCGGGCCAGCCCGAACGTCCCTCGACAGAGGCGTGGAACAGGTACTGCATGACCAGGACGAGCGCGGTGGCCGGTTCGCCTCGGGCGACGGCCGAGACCACCTTCAGCGCGGTCGGCAGGTCGCTTTCCAGCCCGCCCAGGCGCGCCGGCGCGGTCAGGGCCAGCAGGCCGGCCTCATGCAGGGCCTGGAAATTGGCGAAGGGAAAGCTGGCCTCGCGATCGTGACGACCGGCGGTGGCGGCGAAGGCCTGCGTCAGGCGCGGCAGCACCGCGTCGAGGTCGGGCAGGTGCGGCGCGGGCTCCAGCTTGCGGGCGGCGATGCTGCTCACTGCACGGCCTCGCCGGTGGGGAAGGCGACCAGGGCTCCTTCGTGCGGCGCGGGGGCCTCGACGCCCAGGTGGCCCAGCAGCCGGCGGCGGATGGCCTGGAAGCGCGCGTCGGGCGCACGCGGGCGCTCCAGCGCGATGTGCTCCTCGGCGGCGATCCGGCCCTTGTTCAGCACCAGCACCCGGTCGGCCAGCGAGATGGCCTCGTCGACATCGTGGGTGACCAGCAGCACGGCTGGCTTGTGCTCATTCCAGAGGTTCAGGACGAGGTCGTGCATCTTCAGCCGGGTCAGGGCGTCCAGCGCGGCGAACGGCTCGTCGAGCAGCAACAGGCCCGGCTCGCGGACGAGCGCCCGGGCCAGGGCGGTGCGCTGGGCCTCGCCGCCGGACAGCGTGGAGGGCCAGGCGTCCAGGCGGTGGCCAAGGCCCACCTCCTGCAGCGCCGCCTCGGCCCTGGCCCGGACGCCTTTGTCCTTCAGGCCCAGCGCGACGTTGCGCCAGACCTTCTTCCACGGCAGCAGGCGGGCGTCCTGGAACACCACGGCGCGCGTGTTGGGCGTCGTCACGTCCTGGTCGCCGACGGGGTCGAGGCCGGCCAGGGTGCGCAGCAGAGTGGTCTTGCCCGACCCGCTGGCGCCCAGCAGGGCGACGAACTCGCCTGGGGCGATCGACAGGTCGAGGCCATCGATCACCCGGTTGGCGCCGAACTGGCGGACGAAGCCGGTCAGTTTGACGGCGGGGGCGACCGGCGCGGTGGCCGGAGCCGGCGATACGGCGTCGAAGGCGCGGCGGCGGATGCGCGGCTGAACCATGGTCATTGCTCCACGAGGCTGGGCCGCCAGGCCAGAGCGCGGCGCTCCAGCGTGCGGACGAGGGCGTCGGCGCCGAGGCCGAGCAGGGCGTAGACGAGCAGGCAGACGACGATGATGTCGGTCCGCATGAAGTCGCGGGCGTTGTTGATCAGGTGGCCAAGGCCCGCCTGGGCGTTGATCTGTTCGGCCACCACCAGCACCAGCACAGACACGCCCAGGGCGTAGCGCAGGCCCACGAAGAACGAGGGCAGGGCGCCGGGCAGGATCACCTCGCGCACCAGGCCCCAGCCCGACAGGCCGAAGCTGCGGGCGGCCTCGACCAGGCGCACGTCGATGCCGCGCACGCCGGCGAAGAGGTTCAGGTAGATCGGGAAGGTGGTGGCCACCGCGATCAGCACGATCTTGGGCGCCTCGCCGATGCCGAACCAGACGATGAACAGCGGCGTCAGGGCCAGGGACGGAATGGTCCGCTTGATCTGCATCAGCGGGTCGATCGCCGTCTCGCCCAGGCGCGACAGGCCAGCCGCCAGGCCCAGGGTGACGGCCACCACCAGCGCGATCGACAGGCCGGCGGCGGCGCGGGCCAGGGAAACGAGCAGGTTGGCGGGAAGCTCGCCCGAGATGGTCAGCGCCCAGAAGGTTTCGGCCACCGTCGAAGGCGCGGCCAGCACCCGCTCGGGGATCACTCCGAACCGCGATCCCAGCTCCCACAAGGCCAGAAGCAGCACCGGGGACAGCCAGCGGGCGCGGGAGAGGCGCGGCCATCGCCATGGCTTGGCTGAAGAAATTCTATCGGCGGTCGCCAAAGACATCGGGTCGCTTCCATCGCTGTGACCGTTGCGGCGGGGGCGCCGTTGCTCCACAGAGATGGACGCTGAATTCCTACTCGATCAATAGACTTATCCTCAGGGGTCTTATTAGAGTTCCTCAACGGGATAGACGGGACGCCAGATGCCGACCAACCTTCCGACCGAATTGCTCCGCAGCTTCGTGGCCATCGTCGACAGCGGTTCGATGCTGCGCGCCACCGAGCGGGTCTTCGTCACCCAGTCGGCGCTCAGCCTGCAGATGAAGCGCCTGGAGGAGACGGTGCTGACGCCGCTGTTCCACCGCGAGGGGCGGCGCTTGTCGCTGACGCCGGCCGGCCAGACCTTGCTGGGCCATGCTCGCGACATCCTCGCCCTCAACGATCGGGCGGTGGTGGCGCTGACGGGCGACGCCCTGGCCGGCCCGGCCAGGGTGGGGCTGGTGCAGGACTTCGCCGAGACGCTGCTGTCGGGCGTGCTGGCCCGCTTCGCCCAGCTCAACCCCGACACTCAGCTGCAGGTGCGGGTGGCCGGCTCGCCGGAGCTGCTGGACCTGCTGCGCAGCGACCGCCTCGACGTGATCCTGTGCATGGGGGCCTATGACGACCCAGCCGCCGCCCGCACCGTGCCGATGGTTTGGCACGGCGATGCGGATCTGGCCCAACTGGACGTCCTGCCGCTGGCGATCCTGGAGGCGCCGTGCCGGTTCCGCGACGCGGCGCTGGCGGCTCTGGAGCGGGAGGGGCGGCCCTACCGCGTGGCGCTTGAGACGCCCAGCCTGTCGGCCCTGCGGGCGGCCGTGCAGTCGGGCCTGGCCGTGACCTGCCGCACCAGCCTGTTCCGTCCCGACGCCCAGCCGATCGCCGAGGCGGCCCTGCCCAGCTTGCCCAAGGTGGCCTATGTGCGCCGCACCGGCCCCGCGCCGCATCCGTCGATCGGCAAGCTGTCGGAGCTGATCCACACGGCGGCGCTGGAGCTCTAGGTCAGATCGACATTCAGCAGTTCTGACCCTTTCTCCGAGCATCCCCGCGAAGGCGGGGATCCAAGCTGTATTTCAGGACAAGGCGCGTCCGTGAGCGACCCGCAGGCCCCGCTTGGGTCCCCGCCTTCGCGGGGAAGGGCGGTTTGGGGGCGGTCCTGCGAGTGAAGGTCGAGCCAGCCTAGCCGCGTCGCACCGCCGCCAGGGCCGCCGCCGCCACCTGCGCGGCCTGACCGCGGATGTCGGGCACGGCGTTGATCTCCCACCGGGCGCCGCGCGTGACGGGGCCGACCGCGAGCAACGTGCGGCTCGCCGAGCCCGACACGTCGAGCAGACGGTTGTCGGCGTCGACGTCCAGGCCCAGGCGCAGGGGATCGGGCCGGGCCAGGCCCCGCCGGATCAGGTCCAGCAGCAGCGGATCGGTCGATCGGGTCACGTCGCCGGTCGGGCCCGTGGCGTTGACCACCGCCGACACCGAGAACGGCTGCGAGGCGGTCTCGCCGCGCGGCCGCCAGGCGCCCTCGACGCGGCCGTCCTCGGCTTCGGCCAGGCGTACGATCTTGCCCGCCGCGACTTTCAGCCGGCCCGTGCGGCGCAGGCCCGCGACCCGCGCGGCCACCTCGGGCGACAGGCGGTGACGGTGCACGTCCCAGAAGGGGCGCGCATGGCGCAGGAAGGCCTGCTTGTGCGCCACGCTCCAGCCGCGCCAGAGGTCCTGGGTGGCCGGGCGCAAGGCGTCGACGGCGGTGCGCCAGCCGTGCTCGGCGGCCGTTCGGCGCAGCCAGGCCAGGGCGACGAGGGGCGGAATGTCCGACGCCGGCGGGGAGGGCGGCCTGGCCGGTGGTTCGCCTTCGTGCTCGCGCGGCGTGAGGCCGCGTCGCGACAGGGCGATGATCGAGCGCCCTGGCGCCATGTCCTCGAGGCTCAACGCCAAGTCCACCATCGTCAGGCCCGTTCCCAGCAGCAGAACCGGACCGGGCGGCAGGCGGGCCGGATCCCATCGCCAGGGATCGGCCACGTAGGCCGGCGAGGCGGCCAACGCCTCCGTCACGCCATGCGGACGGCAGGGCGGGGGATTGCCCAGCGCCAGCACGACGGCGTCGGCCAGGATCGGGCGGCCCATGGCGGTGGTCAGCCGCCAGCCGTCGCCGCCGGGCTCCAGCCCGACCACGGCGTCCGGCGCGATCACGAGGCGGCCCGCGCCTTGAGGGCCCTCGACGATCTGCGCGAGCAGGGCCTGCAGGTAGCGCCCGTAGTCGCCTCGCGTGGCGAAGTCGCCCGCACCGACATCCAGACCGAGGCCCTGCATCCAGTCAACGAAGTCGCCCGGTCGGTCGGGCCAGGCGCTCATGTTGCCCGCCCGCACGTTCAGGCGGTGGCTCGGATTGTGGGTGGCGTAGGCCGCGCCCAGGCCGACCGGCGCGTTGCGCTCCAGCAGGATCACGCGCACCGCCGCGCCGTCCCGCAGCAGGTTCAGGGCGGTCATCACGCCGCTGAAGCCGGCGCCGACCACGGCGATCACGGGCGTTGGAGGCAGGGCCATGGTCTGGAAACTCTATAAAATCGATAGGAGTTTCTTCGGCGATCGTCGGGCGGCGCGCAAGCCGTCTGTCGAGGATGGCTGATCCTGCTCATTGGCGCTGCTGAAATATGCGCGCCGCCAATGCCGAATATTGCTGCTCGCGATATATAAATCTCTGAATTCTTTCTGAGAAATACTCGTTCGCACCGTTTGGGCGTGCTGGCCATGTTCGCCTCCGCCGACCGGCTCGCGTCGGCTGCAAGGAGGTTCCCATGAGCGCCGTCCTCGACCAGGTCCGTCAGGACCTGGGCCTGACCGTCACCCCCGTCAGCCCGACCATCGGCGCCGAAGTCGCCGGGATCGACCTGCGCCAGACCCTGAGCCGCGAGCAGCGCGACGCCCTGAAGGCGCTGCTGCTCGACCGCAAGGTCCTGTTCTTCCGCGACCAGGACATCACCCGCGACCAGCAGCTGGCCTTCGCCGCCAACTTCGGCGAGGTCTACGCCCACCCGACCGGCGGCGTCGAAACCCACCGCGCCGTGCAGCCGATCTCTGCCGAGGCCTTCAAGAAGTACGACATCCGCGAGAACCACTGGCACACCGACACCAGCTGGCGCGTGAACCCGTCGTTCGGCGCGGTGCTGAAGGCCGTGCACATTCCCGAGGTCGGCGGCGACACCATCTGGGCCGACGGCCACGCCATCTGGAAGGGCCTGCCCGACGACCTCAAGGCCGCCGTCGACGAGCTCTATGTCATTCACGACTACCAGGACGCGCTGAACCGCTCGGGCGAGCGCTATCCGCTGACGGCGCATCCGGCGATCCGCACCCATCCGGAGACCGGCCAGGAGATCTTCTGGATCAACTACAGCCTCAAGCCCCGCTTCGTGGACCTGGCGCCCGACGAGAGCAGGGCGCTGCTGGCCCGCCTCTATGACGAGGTGAAGCGGCCCGAGCATCACGCCCGCTTCCGCTGGCGGCCCAACTCGGTGGCCCTGTGGGACAACCGCGCGGGCCTGCACTACGCGGTGCGCGACTACGGCGACTTCCCGCGGGTGATGGAGCGGGTGCTGATCGGTTCCGACGACGTGCCCTACCGCGACCGCAAGTCCGCCTGACGCCTGGACGGCGCGGCCCGCCGAAGCCGCGCCGCCGACCTTCCGATTTCTCAAGACCAAGAACGACGCGGGGCCGACGCGCCCCGCGCGGGGGATAGACTTTTGACCTTTGTTTCCTCGTCCAAGACCCTGAAACGCTCGGCCTTCGCGGGCCTGCTGCTGGCCTGCGCCTCGGGCGCGGCCCTGGCCGCCGAGCCGATCCCGAGCGTCGAGGCGCCCGACGCGGCGGCCGACGCCCTGGACGGCGTCGTCGTCACCGGCGTGCGCGGCGTGCGCCGCACGGTGGCCGACAGCCCCGCGCCGATCGACGTCATCTCGTCCGAGCAACTGACCGCCACCGGCAAGACGGGCCTGAAAGAGGTGCTCAATACCCTGATCCCGTCCTTCAACCTGCCGGGCGTCAACGGCGGCGGCACCTCGTGGACGGTGCGGGCCATCACGCTGCGCGGCCTCAACGGCGACCAGGCCCTGTTCCTGGTCAACGGCAAGCGCCGCCACACCACCTCGCTGATCAACAACCTGGCCCGGGTGGGGCGCGGCGGCGTGCCGGTCGATCTGGACCTGATCCCGGCCAGCGCGATCGAGCGCATCGAGGTGCTGCGCGACGGCGCCTCGGCCCAGTACGGCTCGGACGCCATCGCCGGCGTCGTCAATATCATCCTCAAGAAGGACACGGGAGGCGGGGCGTTCTCCTACACCGGCGGCCAGAACTATCTGGGCGACGGCGACACCCGCGCCGCCAGCCTGAATTTCGGCCGCGCGCTGGGCGACGAGGGCGGCTTCCTGCAGGTGGCCATCAACTGGAAGAACAACGAGGCCGCCTCGCGCGCCGTGTCCTCCCGCGCCCAGTACCTTTACCAGCCGACCGTCACGACCGTCGGCGGCGCAACCACCGTGACGCCCGACCCGCGCGACGCCACCGCCGACCGCTACTTCTGGGGCGCCAGCTACGGTCCGGGTGAGGAAGACATCATCGCCACGGCCTACAACGCCGAGCTGCCCTGGCGCGACCTCGTCCTCTATTCCAGCGGCACGGTCAGCCACCGCTCGTCCAAGAAGGTCACCGGCAGCTTCCTGCCCAACCTGGCGCCGGTGACCGGCGTGACGGCGGGCCGTCCGCTGAACCGCAACTCGCTGCCCGAGGTCTATCCCAACGGCTTCAACGCTCTGCGCCGGATCTTCGAGCTCGACTGGCAGACCAGCCTGGGTGCGCGCGGCGAGAAGGCCGGCTGGGCCTGGGACGCCTCGACCACCTTCGCCCAGGACCACGCCCAACTGGACGGCCAGAACACGCTGAACGCCACGCTGGGCCCCGACAGCCCGACCTACTTCCACCTGTCGACCCACCAGTTCCAGCAATGGACCAACAACCTCGACGTCACCCGCTCGTTCGAGGGCGTGCTGCCCCGGCCGCTGCAGGTGTCGTGGGGGCTGGAGCACCGCTACGAGCGCTTCCTGATCGAGGCCGGCGATGAGGCCTCCTACATCGTCGGCGACTACGTGATCCCGGCCGGCCAGCCGTTCGCGGGCCTGCGGCCCAATCCGGGCCTGTCGTCCTATGCCGGCACCGCGCCCGAGGACGCCGGCTCGGCCACCCGCCATTCCTATGCGGCCTATCTCGATGTCGGGACCGATCTTACGGAGAATTGGTACGTCGGCGCCGCCGTCCGCCATGAGCGCTACACCGGCGACGTGGGCGAGACGACCAGCGGCAAGTTGACCACCCGCTGGGAGTTCCTGCCCGGCTACGCCCTGCGCGCCACGGTCAGCAACGGCTTCCGCGCCCCCTCGCTGGGCCAGACGGTGTTCGCCACCTCGACCATCTCCGGCAGCCTGTGCCCGGCCGCGCCCAACAACACCTTCCGCGGCGCTCCCTGCACGCCGGGCGAGTACCTGACCTTCCCGACCAAGGTGCTGCGCACCGACACCGCCGAGGCCAAGGCCCTGGGCGCCAGCCCGCTGAAGCCCGAGACCTCGACCAACTACAGCTTCGGGATCACCGCCGAGCCGCTGGCCAGGCTGCGCCTGACGCTGGACGCCTACCAGATCGACATCGACGACCGCATCGTCGACACCAGCAACCTCGACCTGTCGGTGACCCAGCTGCAATCGCAGCCGGCCCTGGTCGGCCTCCTGGCGCGCTTCCCGCAGGGGCTGACGGCGACCTACTACACCAACGCCGTCTCGACCCGGACGACGGGCGTCGACTTCGTGGCCGAGTACGGCTTCGACCTGGGTTTTGCCGGCCGCCTCAACCTCAACGCCGCCTACGCCTTCAACAAGACCAAGGTCCGCGACGTCGCGCAGACCCCGGCCATCCTCAAGGCGGTCAATCCGAACCTCGTCCTGTTCGACCGCCAGAAGATCTCCGACCTGACCGTCGGCACGCCGCGCGAGAAGGTGGTTCTGGGCGCGGTCTGGAGCCGTCAGACGCTCAGCGCTAGCCTGCGGACCACACGCTACGGCGAATACACCGAGGCCGGCACGTCGGTGAGCCTGGACCGCACCTACAGCCCCAAGTGGGTGGTCGATCTCGACATCGCCTGGGACGTCCGTCCCAGCACCAACATCGCGATCGGGGCCAATAACCTCTTCGACCAGTATCCCGACAAGATCGGCATCGTGAACGCCGACCAGGGCACGCTGCAGTACGGCCTGTTCTCGCCCTTCGGCATCACCGGCGGCTACTACTACGCCCGCCTGACCCAACGCTTTTAAGGGGAGGGCGGCATGGATCGACGCCAGCTCATCATCGGTTTCGGCGCGCTCGCGGGGCTTAGTGGAGGCTTGGCCGCCTGCGGCAAGGGCGAGGCCCAGGCTCCGCTCAAGGTCGGCAGCCAGCGCGGCGGCACCAAGGCGGTGCTGATCGCTTCGGGCGCGCTGGAAGGCGTTCCCTACCGGATCGAATGGAGCGAGTTCCCCGCCGCCCAACCCCTGCTCGAGGCGCTGGGCGCGGGGGCGGTCGACCTGGGCGAGGCCGGCGACGCGCCGTTCCTGTTCGCCTATGCCGGCGGCGCGAAGATCAAGGCCGTGCAGGCCGGCCGCAGCGGCGGTCGCTCCACTGCGATCCTGGTGCCCAGGGACTCGCCGATCCGCGACGCGGCCGGCCTGCGGGGCAAGAAGATCGCCACGGGGCGCGGCTCGATCGGCCACTACCTGCTGCTGCGGGTGATCGAGAAGGCGGGCCTGTCGCCGACCGATGTCGAGGTCGTGTTCCTCAGCCCCGGCGACGCCAAGGCCGCGTTCACGGCCGGCTCCATCGACGCCTGGGTGACCTGGGGCTCGTACGTGGCGCTGGCCCGGCTGCACGACAGCGCCCGGGTGCTGGCCGACGGCGAGGGCGTGCTCAGCGGCAACGGCTACGAGGCCGCCAGCGTCAAGGCGATCCTGACCAAGCGACCCCAGATCGACGACTTCCTGCGCCGCCTGGCCAAGGCCCGCCGCTGGGCCGCCCAGAACCCCGACGCCTTCGCCGCCGTGCTGTCCAAGGAGACGGGCCTGTCGCTCGACATCGCCCGCTGGACCGTCGGCAACTACAAGGCCGTGCCCGTGCCCATCGACGAGACCTCGGTGGCCGAGGCGCGCTCGGTGCTCGACCATTTCCGCGCGGCCGGGGCGATCAAGTCCGACCTCGATCCGGCCGGCGCCTTCGACGCCTCGTTCAACGCGGCGATCGCCGGATGAGCGCCGACTTCGATACGCCCCATTGGGACACAGACGTCCTCGTCATCGGCGGCGGGCTGGCCGGAACCTGGGCCGCCATCGCCGCGGCGCGGGAAGGCGCGCGGGTGATCCTGGCCGACAAGGGATATTGCGGAACCAGCGGGGTCACCGCCACAGCCGGTCCGGGCCACTGGTGGGTTGCGCCCGAGCATCGCGAGGCGGCCGTCGCCGATCGCCAGAAGCGCTCTCTGGGTCTGGGCGATCCCGACTGGATGGCGCGGATCCTCGACCTCACCTGGACCAGCCTGCCGCAGCTGGCCCGCCACTACGCCTTCTCGACCGACGAGCAGGGGCGCGTCCAATATCGCGGCCTGCGCGGTCCCGAATACATGCGGGCCATGCGCGCCTTCGCCCTGGAGGCCGGCGCGACCATTCTCGACCACCATCCGGCGCTGGAGCTGCTGACCGACGCCGACGGCGTCGTCACCGGCGCGGCGGGGGTGGCGCTGCGCGGCGAACGGCCCTGGACGATCCGGGCCGGAGCGGTGGTGCTGGCCACCGGCGGCTGCGCCTTCGCCTCGCGCCTGCTGGGAGCGGCGACCAACACCGGCGACGGCCTGCTGATGGGCGCCGAGGCCGGAGCCGATCTGTCGGGCATGGAGTTCACCAACTACTACACGCCCATGCAGGCCGGCACGAACATGGCCCGCTCGATGAGCTTCGCCTTCGCCCGCTGGTTCGACGAGGCCGATGACGAGCTCGACATCCCGGCCGGGCCCGACGTCAGCCCGCATCTGGCCCGCGCCCTACTGAAGGGGCGGCTCTACTGCCGGCTCGACCGCATCCCGCAGGACATCCGCGAGGTGATGCCGCAGGTCCAGCCCAACTTCGTCCGGCCCTTCGCCCGCATGGGCGTCGACGCCTATGCCGAGCGGTTCGAGGTCACGCTGGTCTCGGAGGGCACGGTGCGCGGCATAGGCGGGCTGCGGGTGACCGATACGCTTTGCCAGACCGCCGCGCCGGGCCTGTTCGCGGCCGGCGACGCGGCCAGCCGCGAGCTGGTCACCGGCGCGATCTCGGGCGGCGGGGCGGTGAACTCGTCCTGGGCGCTGTCGTCGGGCCAGTGGGCCGGGCAGGGTGCGGCCGCTTTCGCCCGCGGCCGTGCCGCCAAGGCCGGCGAGCGCCTGCGCCACATCGGCCAGGCCGGGCTGCGGCCGACCAGCCGCTCGGCCGGCGTCGACCTTCTCGCCGCGGTCCAGGTCGTCCGCCACGAGATGGGCGCCTACGACCGCAACATCTTCCGCACCGGCGCCGGCCTCGAGGCCTCGGGCGAAAGGCTCGACGACGCCTGGCGCGAGATCGCCGCCCACGCCGGCGGCTGGGGCAGGGGGCTGCTCAGGGCCCGCGAGGCCGCCGCCCTGGTCGCCGCCGCCCGCTGGAGCAAGGCCAGCGCCCTGCAGCGCCGCGAGAGCCGGGGCATGCACCGCCGCGAGGACGCATCCGGGCTCGACCCGAGGCTGGCCTCGCGCCAGCGCTCGCATGGCCTGGACCGCGTCGTCACCCGCTTCGAGGCGATCAGCCTTGAGAACGCCAGCCTGGAGGCCGTCGCATGATCGAGGTCGTGATCGACGACCGCTGCGGCGGCTGCGGCGCCTGTGTGGACGTCTGTCCCAGCGACGTGCTGGCGCGCGGGCCTGGCGGCAAGGCGGTGATCGCCCGCCAGGCCGACTGCCAGACCTGTTACCTCTGCGAGCTCTACTGCCCGGAAGACGCCTTGTTCGTCTGGCCGGAGACCGACCGTGTCGCCGGCGTCACCGCGCAGCAGGCCCTCGCCACCGGCGACGTCGGCGGTTTCCGGCGCGACAGCGGCTGGGACGAGCACGCGGCTACCCACACCAACCAGCACTGGCGCATGGGGGCGATCTTCGAGCGCGCCCGCCTGATGGCGATCGACGCCGCCGACACCGCTCGAACCGAGGACGGGAGGACTTCATGAGCCATCAGACCCTGCGCGAGCGCCTGGCCGCGCTGCATGCCGAACGTGTCCGCACCTGGGACCCGGCGGCGCTGAAGATCAACATCGACCAGCGCGCCCGCCTGGTCGAGGCGGCCGATCCCGACGAATGGGTCAAGGTCGGCGACAAGGCCGAGCCGTTCGTGCTGAAGGACGTCGAGGGCGGCGACCTGACCCTGGAAGGCCTTACCGCCAAGGGGCCGGCGGTGCTGGTCTTCTTCCGCTTCGCCGGCTGTCCCGCCTGCAACATCGCCTTGCCCTATTACGAGGAGCGCCTGGCCCCGGCCCTGAAGGCGATCGGCGCGACCCTGGTCGCCGTCAGCCCGCAGGTTCCCGAGCGCCTGGGCGAGATCCGTGCGCGGCATGGGCTCAGCTACAAGGTCGCCGCCGACCTCGGCAACGCGCTCGGGCGCCGGTTCGGGGTGCTCTACACCGCCGACCAGGCCAGCCAGGACGCCCAGCGCGCCAAGGGCGGCTTCATCGGCGACGTCACCGGCACGGGCACGTGGGACCTGCCGCAGCCGGCCGTGGTGGTGATCGACCGCCAGGGCGTTGTCCGCTTCGCCGACGTCAGTCCCGACTGGCTGGTCCGCACCGAAGCCGACCCCATCATCGCCGCCGTCCGCGCCCTGACCCCTGCGCCGGCTGCGGTGTGACGGTAATGATCCTCCCCCCGTGGGGGAGGTTCGCCGATCAAGACCCTCCCCCTGAAGGGGGAGGTGGCCCGGAAGGGCCGGAGGGGGAAGTTCCTGGTGACTTCGACGCAGCCGCCGCCTTCACGATCACGTCCCCCTCAGTCGGCTTCGCCGACAGCTCCCCCTTCAGGGGGAGCGTCCTGATCCCACCGCACTTGAGCCCATCCAATTCCCATGCCTACAGTAGGATAACGTCGTTCTCGAAAGCGGCGATGTCCTTGGGAGGACGCCATGAACGCCTTGACCCCGATCTCAGCGGGCGACGCGCGCGACTACGCCGGCCTGACGGTCACGCCCGCAGGGCCGGTGCTAGGCGCCGAGATCTCGGGGCTCGACCTGACCAAGCCCCTGGAGCCCGAGATCGTCGCGGCTGTCCGCGCGGCCCTGCTGCGCCACAAGGTGGTGTTCTTCCGCGATCAGGACATCAGCCACGAGGACCACGTCCGCTTCGGCCGCTACTTCGGCGACCTGGAAGGCCATCCCGTCACCGCCCACGTGCCGGGCTTTCCGGAGATCCTGCACATCGAGGCTGCCGACGGCATGAAGCTGCGCGAGGCCATCGTCCCGATCGTGCGGGCGGCCAACAAGTGGCACACCGACGTCACCTTCCGCCCCGCGCCGTCGATGGGCGGGGTCCTGCGCGCCCGCACCCTGCCGCCGTCGGGCGGCGACACCCTGTTCGCCGACACCGCCGCCATCTATGCCGACCTGCCGCAGCCGCTGAAAGACAAGCTGGCGGGCCTCCAGGCCGAACACGACATCCTGCAGAGCTACGGCTACCGCATCGACGAGGCCAAGCGCCAGGAGCTGCGCGCGGCCTATCCGCCCCAGGCCCATCCGGTGGTGCGCACCCATCCCGAGACCGGCCAGCCGCACCTCTTCGTCAACAAGGTCTTCACGACGCGGATCCTGGGCCTGCCCGACGACGAGGCCGCGGGTCTGTTGGCCGAGCTGCTCGACCGCGTGAAGGCGCCCGAGTACCAAGTCCGTTTCCGCTGGAGCCCGAACGCCATCGTCTTCTGGGACAACCGCGCCACCCAGCACTACGCCGTGCTCGACTACTGGCCGGTGGAGCGCGTGGTCGAGCGGGTGACGATCAAGGGCGATGTTCCATATTTCCAAGCCTGATCAGGGGCTTGAGACCATCTCGTTGGATCGCGGGGGAGGGGCTTCGTAAGCAGTTCCCGTCACTTTCAGCCAACGGAACGGCCCCGATGTCCAAGCCCCGTCAACTCAAGCTCGGCTTCATCCTGCACGGGGTCGGCCCCGGCTGGGGCGACTGGCGCCATCGCGACGCCCATCCCGGCGCCAGCACCGATTTTGCGTTCTACAAGCGCCAGGCCCAGGTCGCCGAGGCCGGCAAGTTCGACTTCCTGTTCGTCGCCGACAGCGTCTACATCACCGAGAAGTCGAGCCCCCACTACCTCAACCGCTTCGAGCCGCTGACCATCCTGTCGGCCCTGGCCGGCGCGACCAGCAACATCGGCCTCGTGGGCACCCTGACGGTCAGCTACAGCGAGCCGTTCAACGTCGCCCGTCAGTTCTCGTCGCTCGACCATATCAGCGGGGGCCGCGCCGGCTGGAACGTCGTCACCTCCTGGCTGGAAGGCAGCGCCGCCAACTACAGCCGCGACAAGCACTACGCCCACGACGTCCGCTACCGGCTGGCCGGCGAATATCTCGACGTCGTCCAGGGCCTCTGGGACAGCTGGGAGGACGACGCCCTGACCTTCGACAAGGCCGGCGGCCAGTTCTTCGATCCGGCCAAACTTCATACGCTGGACCACAAGGGCGAGTTCTTCCAGGTGAAGGAGCCGCTGAACATCAGCCGCTCGCCTCAGGGCCAGCCGGTGATCTTCCAGGCCGGCGCGTCGGAAGACGGCAAGGCCTTCGCCGCCAGCCGCGCCGACGCCATCTTCGTCTCGCACGAGGACGTCGACGCGGCCCAGGCCTACTACAAGGACATCAAGGCCCGCGCCGCCGGCTACGGCCGCGATCCCGAACAACTGCACGTGCTGCCCGCCGCCCGTCCGGTGGTCGGCAGGACCGCGCAGGAGGCCGAGGCGCTCTACAAGGAGCTGACCGAGCTCGTCTCGCTCGACAACGCGCTGTCGATGCTGGCCCGGCCGTTCAACGAGTACGACTTCAGCCGGCACGATCCGGACGGTCCGTTCCCGCTGGAGGCGGCCGCGTTCGGCGCCAATTCGAACCAGAGCGCGGTCAATCGCATCGTCGCCGCCGTGAAGGCCGAAAACCTGACCCTGCGCGAGACGGCCCTGCGCTTCGCAACCCCGCGCGGGCATTTCGTCGGCGCGCCCGAAGCGGTGGCCGACAGCCTGCAGGCCTGGTTCGAGGGGCGCGCCGCCGACGGCTTCGTGCTGTTCGAGAGCCTGCCGGGCCAGCTGGAGGCGTTCGTCGAACTGGTCGTGCCGATCCTGCAGGGCAGGGGACTGTTCCGCACTGGCTACGAGGGGGCGACCTTCCGCGAGAGCCTGGGTCTCGACGTCCCGGTCAACCGTTACGCGGGCGCTCTTGCGGCGGCCGAATAGCCTAGAGCGACGCCTCCGCCGCCGATGCGGCGGGGGCTCCGCGCCGATCCTCCGCGAGGCGGGCCTCGACGGGCTTGCCGCCCCAGTAATGGTCGTTGCCCCGGAAGGCGCCTTCGATGGCGCGCAGGCCGCGCTCCACCTGCATGGACAGGTGGCTGATCAGGCCACTGTGCTTCTCGACGACCGCCAGGTCGCGCGGGGCCCGCTGCATGGCGCTGGCGTAGCGATGCAGGCTCGATTTCATCTCGCGCATCTCGCGGGCGATCCGCGCGATGCGGTCGCGATCCACCTGGCCGAAGTGGCGGGTGCCGTGCAGCCGGTTGCGGGCGCAGGCCGCCAGCCATTGGCCGCGGGTCATGCCGGTGACCTGGCATTCCTCGTCCAGCCGGATCCGGTCGTCCCGGGTCAGCAGCACGGCCACCGAACTCGTCTGGGCCTGGCTGACGGGCTCGGGCGCGGGGCGGTGCGGCGGGCTGGGTCCGTCAGAAAGGCATTGCGAGACGAGGGCGCGCAGCGCCGCCGAACGCCCGCCGCGCGCCGCGGCGTAGGCGTCGAATTGTTCGGCGAGTTCGTCTGGCAACTGGAAGCCGAAATGCGTCATCGGTCTGCCGCTTCAAGGTCAGGCGTCGCGATAATTTCCGCTTCGCGCAGATGTCCGAAGAAGAGCGCATGTATCGCTCTATTTTAGACATACGACCACTTTTTCGAATTTGATCATTACGGCTTTGTATCAAATTATTGCTCAGAAAATGTGTCACAAAACTTTGGGCTAACTGTCTTCGCGGCTCTGTAGCCCGCCGATCCAGGGCGGGAAGGGCGAGGCTTTTCCATTGGTGGGGACCGGGGGTCTTCGCCGCCCTGTTTGCGGCTGCGCCAATGGAGAACCGTCATGAACCGCGTTGGAAACGTTAGCTTGATCGCGCTTGCGCTGAGCGCCTCCCTGGCGCTTGCGGGCTGCGGCGGCGCCGACGGCGTCGCCTCGCCGGGCGAGGGCGGCTTCGGCAACGGCGGCGGCACAAACCCGACCAATCCGACCACGCCGCCTCCGGGCACGCCGGCCGCCGACTGCCCGACCGGCTTCGCCAATGTCGGCACCGTCGCCAACGGCACGCTGCGCAACTGCCAGCTGCCGCAGCTGATCACCGGCGCCCTCGTGGTGCCGCTGCGCGCCGGCACCGTCTATTCGGTCAGCGGCCGCGTCGACGTCGGCCAGGACCAGGGCGGCGACCCGAACGCGCCGATCGCCGGCCGCACCAAGGGCGTGCTGACCGTCGAAGCCGGCGTGAAGGTCTTCGGCTCGGCCGGTCTCGACTACATCGTCGTCAACCGCGGCTCGCAGATCTTCGCCGAAGGCACGGCCACCAACCCGATCGTCTTCACCAGCAAGCAGAGCATCGAAGGCCAGACGGGCGTCGACTCGATCGGCCAGTGGGGCGGTCTGGTGATCCTCGGCCGCGCGCCGATCAGCAACTGCTCGGGCGCCGGCGCCACGCCGGGCACGGCCGGCTGCGAGGCCCAGGTCGAAGGCACCAACGCCTTCTACGGCGGCAGCGGCCTGCAGGATAACAGCGGCGTCATGCGCTACCTGCGCGTCCAGCACTCGGGCTTCGTCATCGTCGCCAACAACGAGCTGAACGGCATCACCCTGGCCGGCGTCGGCTCGGGCACCACCTTCGACCACATCCAGGTCCACAACAGCAGCGACGACGGCATCGAGTTCTTCGGCGGCAACGTCAACGGCAAGTACCTGGTCCTGACCGGCAACGACGACGACAGCATCGACACCGACACGGGCTACAACGGCGCCCTGCAGTTCGGCATCATCGTCCAGCGCGCCAACGGCGGTAACCGCGCCTTCGAGACCAGCAGCGCCGGCACCGCCCCGCGCTCGAACCCCAAGTTCGCCAACTGGACCGTCATCGGTCGCGGCGGCTCGGGCAACGACCTGCTGGTGGCCAACACCTCGACCAACAACGTCTGGGTCAATTCGGTCGTGCAGATGACCGCCAGCACCGCCGGCTGCGTCGACATCGACGACGCCACCACCCAGGTCGCCTTCCACTCGGTGGCCCTGGCCTGCGCCACGCCGTTCACCAACGACACCAATGTCGACGCCACGGCGGTCGCGGCGATGTTCAACGCCGGCTCCAACAACACGTCGAGCCACACCTCGACGCTGACGGGCACGTTCATCAACGGCGCCAACGAAGCGGCCCGCACGCCCTACGCCAACATCACCAGCCTCAGCAGCTTCCTGGTGAACCCCGGCTACATCGGGGCGGTCAAGGACGGCAACGACACCTGGTGGCAGGGCTGGACCTGCGGCCTGACCAGCGGCTCGACCTGCTGATCCGGTTGGGGGCGGCCGTGCGCCGCCCCCGCTTCCCGACGCCCGACAAACACCAAGGTTTCCGTGATGAACATGCTGTTCCGGCCCCTGAGCGGCCTCCTGCTCGCGACGTCGGCGCTGGTCGCGCCGCAGATCGCCATGGCGCAGACGCCTTCCGCCGCCCAGCCGCAGCCGGGCGCAGCTGAAACCCCCGCGCCGCGCCAGTACGCGGCGCTGGAGCCCGAGGACATCCCCAACGCGGTCGAGGAAGTCCTCGTCCTTGGCCGCAACATTCCCGAGCCGATGCGCACGACCTCCGAGGTCGCCAGCTTCCTGACCCAGGAAGACCTCAAGCGCGCCGGCGACGGCACCGCCGCCGAGGCCCTGACCCGGGTCAGCGGCCTCAGCCTGGTCTCCGGTCGTTTCGTCTATGTGCGCGGCCTTGGCGAGCGCTACTCGTCGGCCCTGCTGAACGGCTCGCCTCTGCCCAGCCCCGAGCCGCTGCAGCGCGTCGTGCCGCTCGACCTCTTCCCGTCCAGCATCCTGGCCGGCGCCACGGTGCAAAAGAGCTTCTCGCCCAACTATCCGGGCGAGTTCGGCGGCGGCGTCATCGACCTGCAGACCGTGGCGGTTCCCGACGAGCCGTTCTTCGAGGTCGAGCTCGGCACGGGCGGCAACACCGAGACCACGCTGAACAAGGGCCTGACCTACTACGGTTCGGACACCGACTTCCTCGGCTATGACGACGGCACGCGGAAGATGCCGCGCGACCTGCGCAACGCGCTGGCCACCAAGAAGCGGATCAACCCGGCCAACTTCACCAACGCCGAGCTGGTGCGCATCGGCTCGAGCCTGGTCAACGCGCCGCTGAACCTCATCCAGGTCAAGAACCAGATCCCGGCCAACTTCTCGGCCGACGTCAGCGCCGGCCGCTCGTTCGAGCTGGCCTCGGGCGCGCGCCTGGGCGTGGTCGCCATCGCCGGCTTCGAGAACAGCTGGCGCTCGCGCGAAGGCGTGCAGCAGCAGGGTCTCGAGCAGAACGGCGTGCTGGAGCCCCGCACCAGCTACGACTTCCGCAACACCAGCAACAACGTCACGGTCAACGGCCTGCTGGGCCTGGGCCTGGAGTGGGGCGACCACCAGGTGCGCTGGACGAACCTCTACGTCCACAACACCACCAAGTCGGCCCGCCAGCGCGCCGGCGAGGACTACGCCGCCGGCCAGGAAGTGCTCGACTCCTACACCGAGTGGTTCGAGCGCGACCTCTACGACACCCAGCTGTCGGGCAAGCACGAGTTCGGCGCGTGGAATTTCGACTGGCGCGGCTCCTACGCCAAGTCCGAGCGCGACGCGCCGTACGAGAAGTTCATCCGCTACCGCCTGGAGAACGGGGTCTACTACCACTCCGCCTCGCAGGAGCAGAACTCGACGAGTTTCAGCACGCTCGACGACACCATGGCCAGCGCCGGCTTCGACCTGGCCTACACCCTGCCGCTCAGCAGCGGTCGCGACGCCAAGTTCAGCGGCGGCTACGCCTATCTGGACAACGAGCGCGACGCCGAACGCCGCGATTTCCGCTACCAGGGCGGCGCCATTCCGCTGGCCATCCAGCGCGAGCGGGTCGACTTCCTGCTGTCGGACTACAACCTGGCCCAGGGCTACCTGACCTTCACCGAGATCACCGGCGGCGACGGCGCGGCCGCCTATGAGGCGGGCCTCAAGGTCCACGCCGGCTACCTCCAGGTCGACGCGGAGTTCCTGCCGCGCCTGCGTACCTCCTTCGGCCTGCGGGTCGAGGACGCTGAGCAGACCGTGCAGGTCGTCGACCTGTTCGGCGGCCCGGCCGCCACGCCGACCGCGCTGGAGGAGACCTACGTCCTGCCGGCCGCGACCCTGACCTACAACTTCGCCGAGGACATGCAGCTGCGGCTGGGCGCCTCGAAGACCATCGCCCGTCCCCAGTTCCGCGAGCTGGCGCCGCAGCAGTACTTCGATCCGGACAGCGACCGCCTGTTCATCGGCAATCCGTACCTGACGGACACCGAGCTCCTGAACCTCGACGCCCGCGTCGAGTGGTACTTCGCCGCCAACCAGTACCTGTCGGGCGGCCTGTTCTACAAGGATCTGGATCGTCCGGTGGAGTCGGTGGTCAGCGAGCAGGGCTCGACGATCGTCCAGACCTACGTCAACGCGCCGAAGGCCTCGCTCTATGGCTTCGAACTGGACTTCAAGAAGCTGTTCGACAGCCCGTTCGAAGGGGCCTTCTTCGGCGGCAAGCGCTGGCTGGTCGGCGCCAACTATACCTTCTCGGACTCGCAGGTGAAGGTGGGCGAGGACGACGTCGTCTACCCGCTGGCCGGGGCCGGCGCGCCGCGCCGGGCGCTCGACTACGTCAAGGACGGCAGCCAGCTGCAGGGCCTTTCCAAGCACCTGGCCAACATCCAGTTCGGCTGGGAGGACGAGGAGAACCGCTCCCAGGCGACGATCCTGGCAACCTACGTCAGCAAGCGGATCTCGGCTCGCGGTCGCCCCGACCAGCCCGACCTGGTGCAGGAGCCCGGCGTGACGGTCGACTTCACCTACCGCAAGGCCTTCGACGTCCGGGATCGCGAGCTGGAGTTCACCTTCAAGGCCCGCAACCTGCTCGGCGAGGACTTCGAGGAATACCAGGTGCTGGGCGGCGGCCGGGTGGACGCCAACACCTACGACCTGGGCCAGACCTTCTCGGTCTCGCTCTCCACGCGGTTCTAGGTCTCGCCAGGACCGACCGCGACCGATCGACGGCGCTCCTCGCCCTGGCGGGCGGGGAGCGCTCGTCGCCGTTGAACGACCAAGCCGATCCCCATGCTCGCCAAGCTGACCGAAACATTCAGGACCCACGCAGGACGAGCGTTCGTCGCGCTCGAACTCGTGGTGCTGCTCGTCCTGGCGCTGCAGATCGCGCGGCTGGTCTGGATCTTCGCTGCGCCGCCCCCGCCGTTGGCGCTCAAGGCCGCGCCGATCCAGAAAGCGGCCGATCCCGGCATCCTCGCCACCTTCGACGCCTTCGGTTCGGCCGGGGCGTCTTCGCGCGTCGGCGGCGCGGCCGGCGTCGAGGGTTTCCGACTGTTCGGCGTGCGCCAGACCGACGGCGGCGGCTCGGCGATCATCGCCGGCCCCGACGGGGTCCAGAAGTCCTACGCCGTGGGCGAGAGCATCGCCGACGGCGTCACCCTCGCGTCCGTCGCCGCCGACCATGTCGAACTCTCGCGGGCCGGCGCCCGCATGACCCTCTCGTTTCCGGAACGTCCATGACCAAGGCTCCCACGCTGCGCATCCTCGCCGCGGCCGCCGCGATCGCGCTGGCCCTGCCGTCGGCCGCGCCCGCGCTCGCCCAGACCCAGGTGCTGAACGTCCAGGACGCCGACATACGCGCCTTCATTCAGGACGTGGCCAAGACCACCAACACCACCTTCGTCATCGATCCGCGGGTGAAGGGCACGGTGTCGGTCACCAGCAACGGTCCGCTGGACCGCCGTGAACTGTTCGAACTTTTCCTGGCCACGCTGCGGGCCAACAACCTCGTGGCCACCCCGGCGGGCGGCGGCGTCTACCGCATCGAGCCGTCCGAGAACGCCGCCCGCCAGCCCGGCGCGGCCGGCGGCCAGTTCTCCACCGAGGTCTTCCGCCTGCGCACGCTGGATGCGGCGACGGCGGCCGACATGCTCAAGCCCCTGGTCGGTCCCCAGGGGCAGGTCGTGGCCAACGCGCGGGGCGGTGCGGTGGTCGTGGCCGACTACGCCGACAACGTCCGCCGCATCCGGGCCTTGCTGGCCCAGGTCGACCAGGACCGCGCCGCCGTCCATACCGTGACCCTGACCAACAGCTCGGCGCGCGAGATCGCCCAGGTCGTGAACGACCTGATCGCCGGGCCCGGCGCCGACGGCAAGGCGGGCAGGGGCGCGGTCACGGTCGTCGCGGTCGAGAGCAGCAACTCGGTGCTGCTGCGCGGCGACCCCGACGCGGTCCAGAAGCTGCTGCCGCTGATCGCCGACCTCGACCGCCGGGCGGAGTCGAGCGACGACGTGCGGGTCGTCTTCCTGCGCCACGCCAACGCCGAGCAGATGTTGCCGGTGCTGCAGCAACTGGTCGGCCAGGCGCCGTCGAGCGCTGCGACCGGCGAGGGCCGCTCGGCCGGCGGCGCGGCGGGATCTGTCAATGCGACCCCCACGGCTGTCTCCGCCCCGACGGCGACCCCTGGAAGCGCCCGCGCCAGCGTCGCCCGTTACCCCGGGGCCAACGCCCTGATCATCAACGCGCCGCCCGAACTGCAACGCACCCTTTCGGAGGTGATCCGCCAGCTGGACGTGCGCCGCGAGCAGGTGCTGGTCGAGGCCATCGTGGTCGAGGTTTCCGACGACGCCGCCAAGCAGCTGGGGGTGCAGCTGCTGCTCGGCGGCACGAACGGAACCATCCCGTTCATGGCCACCAACTACACCAACGCCTCGCCCAGCCTGCTGCCGCTGGCCGGTGCGATCGCGGCAGGCGATCCCAAGGACGGCGACTCCGAGGCCGTGACCTCGATGCGCCAGGCCGCGATCAACTCGCTGCTCAACGCCTCGGGCGTTACCGGCGGCGTCGCTGGCCGCAGCGGCGACGTGCTGTTCGGCGCGATCATCAATGCGGTCAAGAAGGACAGCGGCTCCAACCTCCTGTCGACGCCGTCGATCATGACGCTCGACAACGAGGAGGCCCGCATCCTGGTGGGCCAGGAAGTGCCGATCACCACCGGCGAGGTGCTGGGCGACGCCAATTCCAACCCGTTCCGCACCATCCAGCGCCAGAACGTCGGCGTGCAGCTGGAGGTCAAGCCGCAGATCAACGCTGGCGGCGGGATCACCCTGTTCCTGCGCCAGGAAGTCTCGGCGGTCGCCGGCCCGGTCAGCGTCGGCTCCAGCGAGCTGATCATCAACAAGCGCGAGATCGAGACGACGGCCCTCGTGGACGACGGCGACATTGTCGTGTTGGGCGGCCTGCTGGACCAGACCGAGACCTCGTCGGTGCAGAAGGTGCCTGGCCTTGGCAACCTGCCGGGGATCGGCGGCCTGTTCCGCAGCAGCGCCCGCGAGCGCGGCAAGACCAACCTGATGGTCTTTATCCGTCCCCGGATCATCAGGACGGTGGACGACGCCCGCGCCGTCACCACCCCGCGCCTCGACCGCATGCGCCGCGAGAGCGCCCTGACCACGCCGGAAGGCGACAGCTCGCTGGACGCTGTGCTCCGCGACTTCCAGCGCACGTCTCCCGCGGCCCTGCCGCCGCCGCCGGCCCCGGCGCAGCCGCAATGACGGCGTTCGACTACGCCTTCGCCAAGCGCCACGGCCTGGTCCTGCTGTCGCTGGACGGCGAGGCGACCATCGGCCTGCGCGAGGGCTTCGACCCTCTGGCCCTGATCGAGGCGCGGCGCGCGCTGGGCGTGCCGCTGAAGCTCCAGCCGCTGGCCACTGCGGCCTTCGATCGCAAGTTCTCCGAGGTCTATGCGGGCGCGGGGCTCGCCTCGGCTTCCGGCGACGACCTCGACGGCTCACTGGGCCACCTGCTGGAGGACATGCCCACGGCCGCCGACCTGCTCGACCCGCAGGACGACGCCCCGGTGATCCGCCTGATCAACGGCCTGATCGCCGAGGCCGTGCGCTCGGGCGCGTCCGACATCCACGTCGAGCCCTACGAGCAGGCCCTGGTCGTGCGCCTGCGGGTCGACGGCGTGCTGCGCGAGATCCTCAGCCTGTCGCCGCGCATCGCCGCCATGCTGGTCTCGCGCGTCAAGGTAATGGCCAAGCTCGACATCGCCGAGAAGCGCATCCCGCAGGATGGCCGCATCTCGTTGGCGCTGGGAGGCAAGAGCCTGGACGTCCGCGTCTCGACACTGCCGGCCCGCATGGGCGAGCGGGTGGTGATGCGGATCCTCGACAAGGAGCAGGCGGGCCTGGGCCTGTCGGATCTCGGCATGTCGCCGCGCATGCTGGCCGCCCTGGAGCAGGCCCTGCGCGAACCCAACGGCATCGTGCTGGTCACGGGTCCCACCGGTTCGGGCAAGACCACGACGCTGTACGCCGGCCTTGGCCTCCTGAACGACAAGAGCCGCAACATCCTGACCATCGAGGATCCGGTGGAGTACGCCGTCCACGGCGTCGGCCAGACCCAGGTCAACACCAAGGTCGGGATGACCTTCGCCGCGGGCCTGCGCGCCATCCTGCGCCAGGACCCGGACGTCGTCATGGTCGGCGAAATCCGCGACGCCGAGACCGCCCAGATCGCCGTCCAGGCCAGCCTGACCGGGCATCTGGTGCTGTCGACCGTGCACACCAACGACGCCGCCGGCGCCGTGGTCCGCCTGCGCGACATGGGCGTGGAGCCGTTCCTGTTGGCCTCGACCATGCGGCTGATCATCGCCCAGCGCCTGGTGCGCAGGCTCTGTCGCGTCTGCTCGGTCGAGGAGCCCGCCGACACAGCCGCCGCCGGGCTGGTCGACGTTCCCGTCGGAACGCCCTTGAGGCGTCCGGTCGGCTGCGCCGAATGCGGCCACACCGGCTTCCAGGGGCGCATCGGCGTCTATGAAGCCCTGCGCGTCGACGATGCGGTGCGCCGCCTGATCGGACAGAACGCTTCCGAGGACCAGATCGCCGAAGTCGGGGTCGAGGTCGGGCTGAGGGACGAGGCCCGGCGCTACGTGCTCGAGGGGCTGACCACGGTCGAGGAGGCGCTGCGCATCACCGGGGCGGGGGCGCGCGATGGCGAGCTTTGACTATGTCGCCCTCGACCTCGCCGGCGCGACGCGCTCGGGGCGGATCAAGGCCCGAGACGAAGACGACGCCCGCGGCCAGCTGGAACGCCGCCGCCTGGCGCCGCTGAAGGTGCAGGCCCATGCGCCCGTCGCGCCCAAGGGCGGGCAGGGGATGTTCGGCGATCGACTGGGCGGGCGCGACCGGTCGCTGTTCACCCGCCAGCTTGCCACGCTGGTCGCCGTCTCGACCCTGGAGGAGGCCCTGCGCACCATCGCGCTACAGGCCGATCGGCCCAAGCTCAAGCGGGTGGTCGAGCAGGTGCACGCCGCGGTGCTGGAGGGCTATCGCCTGTCGGACGCCCTGGCCCGGCCGACCGGGGCCTTTCCGCCGCTCTATCGGGCCATGGTCGCCGCCGGCGAGGCCTCGGGCGCGCTGCCGACCATCCTGGAGCGGCTGGCCGATCTCCTGGACCAGCAGCAGAAGGTCGCCGCCAAGATCACCGCGGCCCTGGTCTATCCGGCCGTGCTGGCCCTGGTGGCCTGCCTGGTCGTCACCGTGCTGATGGTCTTCGTCATCCCAAAGGTCGTCGAGCAGTTCGACAGCATGGGCCAGACCCTGCCGCTGCTGACCCGCATCGTCATCGGCCTGTCGGGCTTTCTGCAGAACTTCGGCTGGCTGGTCGCCCTGATCGTCGCCGGCCTGGCCGTCGCCTACTGGCGGGCGCTGCGCAACCCGGCCTTCAAGCTGCGCGCCGACAGCTTCTTTCTGAGCCTGCCGTTCATCGGCCAGCTGATCCGCAACGTCCACGCCGCGCGATTGGCGCGCACGCTGGCGACCATGATCGCCAGCGGCCTGCCGATGCTGGAGGGCCTGATCCTCACGGCCGGCACCGTGCGCAACGCCGCCCTGCGCGGCGGCATGGACGCCATGATCGCCGGCATCCGCGAGGGCGGTTCGCTGTCGACCGCCATGCGCCGCACCGGCGTCTTCCCGCCGGTGCTCGTCTACATGACCGCCAGCGGCGAGAGCAGCGGCCGCGTCGACGCCATGCTGACCCGCGCCGCCGAGTATCTCGAGCGCGAGTTCGAGACCTTCACCGCCACCCTCCTGAGCCTGCTGGAGCCGGCGATCATCGTCGTGCTCGGCGGGGTGGTGGCGACCATCGTCCTCTCGATCCTGCTGCCCATCCTGCAGATCAACACCCTGGCCATAAACTAGGAGGCCAAGACCATGCGCGCCCTTGACAAAACCCGCCGCCGCGCCCGCGAAGCCGGCTTCACCCTGGTGGAGATGATGGTCGTCATCGTCATCCTGGGCCTTCTGGCCACCGTCGTGGCGATCAACGTCCTGCCCAGCCAGGACAAGGCCATGAAGGAAAAGGCCCGCGCCGACGTGGCCGTGCTGGAGCAGGCGCTTGAGGGCTATCGCCTCGACACCTTCGCCTTCCCGCGCACCGAAGACGGCCTGCAGGCTCTGGTGACGCCGCCGGCCAGCCTGGCCCAGCCCGACCGCTACCGCGAGGGCGGCTATGTGCGCCGCCTGCCGAAGGACCCCTGGGGCGCCGACTATCAGTACCGCTCGCCGGGCCGGCATGGGGCGATCGACGTCTTCTCGTTCGGCGCCGACGGCCGCGAGGGCGGCGAGGGCAAGGACGCCGACATTGGCAACTGGGGCTGACATCCAGCGCCCGCCCGGACGCCAGCGGCGAGAGGGCTTCACCCTCGTCGAACTCATGATCGTCCTGGTGATCATGGGGCTGCTGGCCGGCGCGGTGGTGCTGGCGCTGCCGGACGGCCGCCTCAGCCTGCCGCAGGAGGCCGAACGCTTCGCCGCGGCCCTGCTGCGCGCGCGCGACGAGGCCGTGTTCCGCGGCGGGCAGGTCCGCGTGGTGGCGGCTGGCGGCGTCTACCGGTTCGAGCGCCGCGCGGGCCGCGACTGGCGGCCCCTGGACGAGGCGCCGTTCCGGGCTCGGCCGTTCGAGGACGGCACGCAGTTCACGGCGGCGCCCGATGCGACCGTGGTCTTCGATCCCACAGGGCTGGCCAACCCCACCGAGTTCACCTTCGCGCGCGGACAGGCGCGCCGCACCGTCGTCGTCGACCTGGCAGGGAACGTCTCGCTCGATGCCCCGCGCCCCTTCTGAAGCCGGCTTCACGCTGATTGAGCTGCTGGTCGCCCTGGCGATCTTCAGCCTGGCGGTGCTGGCCCTGCTGAACCTCGCCGGCGAGAACACGCGCGCCGGCGGTCGGCTTTCCGACCGCGTTCTGGCCGAGGTGGTGCTGGACAACCGCGCTGTGGAAGCCATGGCCAGCGCAACGCCGCTCGCCATCGGACGCAGCGCCGGGATCGAGACGGCCGGCGGCAGGCCCTGGGCCTGGACGCGCCAGGTCAGCCGCACCGCCGATCCCGCCATCGTTCGCGTCGACATTGTCGTCGCAGCGCCTCGCGCGCGGGCGCCGCTGGCCCGGGCCTCGCTGTTTCGGGGCGCGCGATGAAGGGCTTCACCCTGGTCGAGATGCTGGTGGCGGTGCTGATCTTCGCCCTGATCAGCGCGGCGGGCGTGGCCGTGATGGGCTCGACCCTCTCCAACCAGGGCGCGGTGCGCGCGACGGTCGATCGTCATGCCGAGCTGCAGCGCGCCCGGGCCATCCTCAAGGCCGACCTCTCGCAGGCCGCAGCCCGCCGCACGCGCGGCGAGGACGGCCGTCCGGCCCTGACCGCCTTCGCCGGCGGTGATCCCTGGGGCGGCGGCGGCCCGCTGCTGGCGTTCGTGAGGCGCGGCTGGGAGAACCCCGACGCCGACCCCCGCGCCTCGCTCCAATATGTCGAGTACACTCTGGTCGAGGGTCGCCTGGAGCGCCGCGCGCGCCCGGCGCTGGACGGCGCGCGCCTGGGTCCGCCGCAGGTGCTGCTGCGCGATGTCGACGGCGTCCGGCCCGCCTTCCTGTTCAATGGAGCGTGGACGCCGACCTGGAAGGGCAATCCGCAGACCGACATCCCGACCGCGGTCCGTCTCGACATGACGCTGGCCGACCTTGGCCGGGTCGACCAGCTGTTCCTGACCTCGGGAGAGGGGCGATGAAGCGCGCTCACGAGGAAGGCGCGGCCCTGCTGACGGTGCTGCTGATGGTCGCCGTCATCGGCATCATCGCCGTCGGGGTGCTGGAAGACATCCGCTTTGGCCTGCGCCGCTCGTTCAACGCCCAGGTCGGCGGCCAGGCGCGCTGGTACGCCCTCGGCGGCGAGCAGATGGCCCGCTCGCGGATCGATCAGCTTCTGGCGCGCGACCCCGGCAAGACGTCGCTGGAAGGCGACTGGAACGGACGGTCCGTGGAATTCCCGATCGAGGGCGGCGTGATCCAGGCCCGTCTCGTCGACGCCACCGGATGCTTCAACCTCAACAGCGTGGTCGAGGCCGACCAGGGCGAGCCCTTCCGCCACCGCGAGCTGGGCGTGCGCCAGTTCGCCAGCCTGATGACCCTGCTGGGCGCGCCCGACGGCCCAGGCCTCGCCGAAGGCCTGACGCAATGGATCGACAGCAACGACGTGGGGCCGGCGGGCTTGGAGGACGACGGCTACGCCTCGGCCGAGGCTCCGTATCGCACGGCCGGCGCGCCGCTGGCCGAGGTCAGCGAACTGCGAGCCGTGCGCGGCTTCGACGCCAAGGTCTACGCCCTGCTGCGCCCCCATGTCTGCGCGTTGCCGACCACCGACCTGTCGCCGATCAACGTCAACACCTTGCCCCAGGAGCGGGCCGTGCTGCTGTCGGCGATCACCTTGGGGTCCGTCTCGCCCGAGAACGCCCGCCAGGCGCTCGCCGCGCGTCCGACGGGCGGCTGGTCGGACCCTGAGGCCTTCTGGGGCCAGCACGCCCTGGCCGGCGCGGCGCTGGCCGACGGCGTCCGCGACCAGGCGCGCTTTCGCACCCGCTACTTCTCGCTGGAAAGCCGTGTCGGCCTGGCCGGCGGCGAAACCTTCATGACCTCGCTTTTCGAAGCCGGCCCGACGAACCGCGTCCGTCTCGTCGCCCGGCGCTGGACCCTGGAAGAATGACCCGTCTGCTGCTTCTCCCCGAAAGGCCCGACGAGGCCGCCGAGATCGTCGAGGCCGGCGCCCACGGGCCGGTGCGCCGCAAGCTGCTGCCTAGCGGGCAGGGCGGCGGCTCGGCCGTGCTCGTCCTGCCGGGCGCCAAGGCCGTGACCCGCTGGCTCGACCTTCCGGCCGGCAGCCCCGCCCAGGCGCGGGCCGCGGCGGTCTTCCGGATCGGCGACGCCGTCGCGTCCGGCGCCGAACGCCTGCACCTGGCCGTGGGCGAGCGCGACGCCGAAGGACGGGCGCTGGTGGTCTGGATCGACCGCGAAGAGTTGCGCTCGGGCCTGGAGGCGGCGCAGGCGCGAGGCGTCGTCGTCACCGGCGCCGTGCCCGACTACCTGCTGCTGCCGAACGACGCCGAAGGCCGCACCGTCCTGGCCTCGTTCGGCGAGCGGCTGGGCGTGCGAGCCGAGGGTCTGGCGTTCGGCGTCGAGCCCGAACTGGCGTCGGCGGTGGTTGGCGACCGGCCGCACCGCTACATCCCGGCTTCCGAGCTCGACGGCTGGCTGCTGGCGAGCGCGGCGCGCCCGCCGGTCGATCTGCTGCAGGGCCAGTTCGCGCCGCGCGCCCAGGGGGAGGCCCTCCGCTGGAAGCGCCTGGCCGTTCTGGCCGTCCTGGTCTTGGTCTCGCCGCTGCTCCTGCCGTTGGCGCAGATCGGCAAGGACGGGCTGGAAGCCCGCGAGCTCGAACGTCGCAACGCCGCCCTGGCCGTGCGCATGGTTCCGGAAGCTGCGCGCTACGGCGATCCGGCGCGATACGCCGTCGGCCGGCTGCAGGCGCGCGGGCGGCAGGGGTTCGGCGATCTCGCCGCCAGCTATCTCGCTGCGGTGCGGGCTGTGCCGGGCATGCGCCTCGACACCCTGGTCCATGGCCAGGACGGCGCGATCCGCTCGTCGGTCTCCTATGCCAACTATTCAGACATGGACCAGCTGCGCGAGGCGCTGAAGGGCGGGGGGCTCGACGTCGTCGAGCAGGGAACGGTCACCGAAGGCCAGCGCGTCACCAGCGACCTGATCGTCCGGAGCAAGCCATGAGCCAGATCCTGGAAACCGCGCGCCAGATGTGGGACGGCCGCACGCCGCGCGAGCGGGTCATGCTGGCAGTCATGGCCGCGGCGCTCCTGGGCGTCGGCGGCTTCTATGGCGTGGTCACGCCCCTGAAGCGGGCGAGCGGGGAGACCCGCGAACGCCTGCAGGCGGCCCGCGAGCAGGCCGCCGCGCTGAAGCTCGCTTCGGTCAAAGCCGCGCCGCCCAGGCCCGACATCCGTCCGGTGGCAACGATCGTGGAAACCAGCGCCGCAGGCCTTGGCGTGCCGATCGCGCGCAAGCGCCAGGAAGGCGAGGGCGCCTTCACGATCTGGATCACCGCCATCGAAGGGCGCGCCCTGTTGCCGTGGGTCGCGTCGCTGGAGCGCCAGAGCAGCCTCCGCGTCGACGGCTTCACCGCCTCGCGCCTCGACAACGGCCTGGTCGAGGCCGAAATCACCTTCGCCAGGACGACGCCATGAAGACGCGGACGATGATCGCGGTGCTGGCGGGGCTGAGCGTCGCTGCGGTCGCGGCCCTGACCCCGGCGACCGTGTTGACGGGCCAGCTGGCCGAGGGCGCGGCGCTGCGGGTTTCCGAGGCGTCCGGCACGGTCTGGCGCGGCCGTGTCGCGCTTGCCACCGCCCAGGGGCGCAGGTTGGGAAGCTTCCAGATCGGACTTTCGCCCTGGGCCTTGCTCGCGGGCGATCTCCGCGTGCACGCCAAGGACAAGGTCGCCGGTCGCGCCTTCATCCTGCGCGCCGGGCGCGACAAGGGCGTGCAGGGTCTGAACGGTCCGATCTCGCTGGGCGCCGATCAGTTGCCCGGGCGTATCGAGGCCACGGGCGTGACCGCGCTGTTCCGGGACGGCCGCTGCCGGCGCGCCGCAGGCCAGATCCGCTTCCGCGCCGCCCAGGATCCCTTGCTGGCGGGAGCGACATTCTCGGGTGCGCCGGCCTGCGTGGGCGGAGACTGGGTGGCGCGGCTGACGCCGACCGGCGGCGCGGGCGCCGTGATCACCTTGCGTGCGGACGGCGCGGGGCGGCTCCAGGCCGAGATCGCGGCGGTCACGGCCGATCCCCTACTGGTGCAGGCCGCGCTCGATCGGGGCTTCGTCAAGGACGCCGCAGGCGTCCGGCGCATCGTCACCGCGCGACTTGTCCTGTCAGCCGAGAAAGCCGTGAAGCGGCCCTAGCAGCCAGGTCAGCCAGGCGCCGATGGCCAGGAACACGCCGAACGGCAGGCGCTGGTCCAGCGTCACCTGGCGGCGCAGGGCCAGCTGCGCCAGGGCGACGCTGATCCCGGCCAGCCCCGCCCAGACGACGACCGAGGGCAGGGCGCTCCAGCCCGTCCAGGCGCCGATGGCGCCCAGCAGGCGAGGATCGCCGCCGCCAAGGCCTTCCCGCCCACGAAGGCGCTTGTAGGCCCAGGCCAGCAGCCACAGCGACGCAAAGCCGACCGCCGCGCCTAGCAAGGGCGCCCAGACCGGTTCGCGCAGCACCAGGATCGAGACCGCA
Source organism: Caulobacter sp. 602-2 (assembly GCF_011043625.1). Taxonomy (GTDB): domain Bacteria; phylum Pseudomonadota; class Alphaproteobacteria; order Caulobacterales; family Caulobacteraceae; genus Caulobacter. The sequence goes on along the minus strand of NZ_JAAKGT010000001.1, from coordinate 869,283 downwards.
AAGCCGGCGGCCCCCAGCGGCAGGGTCAACCGGTCAGGCAGCCAGAAGTGCTCGCCGTCGATCACAGCCAGCAGCAGCAGCCACCATCCGAAAAGAGCCGTCGCCAGCGCCACCGGACCGTCGAAGGCCGCCGCGCTCCAGGCGCCGATCAGCAGGCACGCCACCTCCAGCAACAGGTATCGGCGCGGGATTGGCGCGCCGCAGCGGCCACACCTGCCACGCAGCGCCAGAAAGCTGATCAGCGGGATCAGGTCGAGCGGGCCGAGTTTCCGACCGCAACCGTCGCAGGCCGAGCGGCTCGCCGCCCACGGCCGTTCCGCCGGCAGGCGCAGGGTCAGCAGGCCGATGAAACTGCCCACGAACGGTCCCAGGACGACCGCGGCCAGTGTCCAGAAGATCTCGCTAACCTGCATGGCGGCCGATGGGCCCCTTCGTGCTCTGCTTCGATTTCGCCGGGATACCCTGCCTGGAGCGCGACGGCCAACCGCCCGCGTCCATGTCGGTCCCTGGCCGCAGTCATCCGGCGGAATCCGCTGTACGACTTTTCGGGGAGGGCGCGGGCAAACTGTAGCAAAAGGTGTGGATAAGGCGAAGCTAAACACAGCCGTTGGTTGTCATCAATTACAGTTGTGCAACGATGCTTCCAACTTGGTGGGGTTGAGTATGTGGGGCGTTCGTCAGATCCGGTTCTCCTGCATGGAGAGCCGTCGTGCCGCTTGATGGCGATGCGGCGTTCGACGTTTCGAACGCGCCTGCGACCCCGTTGCTCACCGCCTTCGTGGCGGTGGCCGCCTTCCTGAACATCAGCCTGGATCCCGAGCAGCTCTCCCACAGCCTGGGCGTGCCGGCCGCAGACCTGTCGCCGGGCGATCTGCTGCGACTGGCCAAGCGGCTGGAGATCCGCGCCAAGCTGGCCTCGTCCCGTATCGATCGGATCGAGCGGTTGCCGTCGCCGGCCCTGGCGCTGCGCAAGGACGGAACGTGCATGGTCCTGCTGCAGGCCCAGGGCGGCCGGCTGCTGGTCTACGACGTGGACGCCGGTCGGCCGATGGCTCTGGACGCGGTCGAGGCCGGCGCGATCCTGAGCGGCCAGTTCCTGCTGATGACCACGCGCGAGCATGTCGCGGGCGGGGCGCGGCGGTTCGACGTCAGCTGGTTCATCCCGGCCCTGGTCAAGTACCGCAACCTGCTGCGCGACGTGCTGCTGGCCTCGCTGTTCCTGCAGGTATTGGGCCTGATCACCCCGATGTTCTTCCAGGTGGTGATCGACAAGGTCCTGGTCCACAAGAGCCTGACCACGCTGGAAGTGCTGGCCGTCGGCCTGCTGGTGGTCTCGGTCTTCGACGTCGCCATGGGCGGCTTGCGCACCTACCTGTTCTCGCACACGACCAGCCGGGTGGACGCCGAGCTCGGCTCCAAGCTCTTCTCGCACCTGACCCATCTTCCGATGGCCTATTTCCAGAGCCGGCGGGTCGGCGACTCCGTGGCGCGCGTGCGCGAGCTTGAGAACATCCGCGAGTTCCTGACCTCGTCGGCCCTGACGGCCGTTCTCGACCTGCTGTTCGCCTCGATCTTCCTGGCCGTGATGTGGCTCTACAGCCCCTGGCTGCTGCTGATCGTGCTGATCACCCTGCCGCTCTACGCGGCGGTGGTGCTGCTGGTCGGGCCGGCCCTGCGTCGCAAGCTCGACGAGAAGTTCGCCCGCGGGGCCGAGAACCAGTCGTTCCTGGTCGAGGCGGTGACCGGCGTCGAGACGCTGAAGGCCCTGGCGGTCGAGCCGCAGATGCAGGCCCGCTGGGAGCGGCAGCTGGCCGGCTACATCAAGTCGAGCTTCGATGCGCGCATGCTGTCCAATTGGGGCTCCCAGGCGATCCAGCTGATCAACAAGCTGGCCGGCGTGGCCTTGCTGTTCTTCGGCGCCCGGCTGGTGGTGGGCGACAACCTCACCGTCGGCGAACTGGTGGCCTTCAACATGCTGGCCGGCCAGGTCTCGGGCCCGGTGCTGCGCCTGGCCCAATTGGCCCAGGACTTCCAGCAGGCGCGCCTTTCGGTCGAGCGGCTGGGCGACATCCTCAATTCCCCGACCGAACCGGTGGCCTCGACCTCGCGCTCGCGCCTGCCGGCCATCGAGGGCCGCATCGCGCTGGAAAAGGTGTCGTTCCGCTACAAGGCCGACGGCCCGCAGGTGCTGACCGACCTCGACCTGGAGATCGCGCCGGGCGAGGTGATCGGCGTGGTCGGGCCCTCGGGCTCGGGCAAGTCGACCCTGACCAAGCTGATCCAGCGCCTCCACACGCCCGAGCGTGGCCGCGTGCTGGTCGACGGCGTCGACCTGGCCGTGGTCGATCCGGCCTGGCTGCGCCGCCAGGTGGGCGTGGTGCTGCAGGAAAACATCCTCTTCAATCGCACGGTGCGCGAGAACATCGCCCTGGCCGATCCGGCCATGCCGATGGAGACGGTGGTGGCCGCCGCCAAGATGGCCGGCGCCCACGAGTTCGTGCTCGAACTGCCCGACGCCTACGACACGGTCATCCACGAGCGCGGGGCCAACCTGTCGGGCGGCCAGCGCCAGCGCCTGGCGATCGCCCGGGCCCTGGCCGCGCGGCCCAAGATCCTGATCTTCGACGAGGCGACCTCGGCCCTCGACGCCGAGAGCGAGGAGATCGTCCAGGCCAACCTCAAGGGCATGGCCCACGGACGCACGGTGATCATCATCGCCCACCGCCTGTCGGCCGTTCGTCAGGCCGACCGCATCGTCACCGTCGAGCGCGGCCGCATCACCGAGATCGGCGACCACCATGAACTGCTGCGCCAGGGCGGCCGCTACGCCCAGCTCTATCGCAAGCAGATGGGCGTGACCGAGGGAGGCGCGGCGTGATCGCGACCCTGACCCGTCACTGGGACGTGCTGCAGGACAGCCTGCGCGACGCCCGCAAGGCCGAGCGGGAAAAGACCCCGCGCGACGAGACCGCCTTCCTGCCGGCCGCGCTCGAGGTGCTGGAGACCCCGCCCAACCCGATGGGGCGGGCGATCCTCTGGTTCATCATGGTCTTTCTGGCGCTGGCCCTGGCCTGGTCGATCCTGGGCAAGGTCGACGTCGTCGCCGCTGCCCAGGGCAAGACCGTGCCGCGCGGCCAGGTCAAGGTCATCCAGCCGGCCGACTACGGCGTGGTGCGGGCCCTGCACGTGGTCGAGGGTCAGAGCGTGCGCGCCGGCCAGCCGCTGATCGAGCTCGACCCCACCACCACCAGCGCCGACGTCGCCCAGGCCCGCCAGAGCCTGCTCAGCGCCGAGATCGACGCCGAGCGCGCCAAGGCCCTGGTGCGCTACGCCGGCGGCGGCGGGACCGGCTTCATTGCGCCTGGCGGGGCCGACGGCGAGACGGTCGCCACCCAGCGCGCCTTCGTCGCCGCCAAGAAGGCCGAGCAGTCGGCCATCGTCTCGGGCCTGCAGGCCGACCTTGGCCAGCGCGAGGGCGAGCTGCGGATGATCGACAACGAGATCGAGAAGCTGCGCGCCCAGATCCCGCTGCTGACCGATCGCCTCGACGGCTTCAAGTCGCTGGCCCGCCAGGGCTACGCCCCGCGCATGCGGGTCTCGGAGATGGAGCAGCAGCTGGTCGGCATGCGCCAGGATCTCGCGATCCGCCACGCCGAGCGCTACAAGGCCGCGGCCGCGCTCGCCTCGGCCCGCGAACAGCTGGCCAAGGCCCGCGGCGGCTTCTCGCGCGAGGTGCTCGACGCCCTCACCGAGGCCGAGGCCAACCGCCGCCTGCGCGGTGAGGAGCTCTCCAAGGCCAGCGAGAAGGCCCGCCTGACCGTGCTCAAGGCCCCGCAGGACGGGGTGATCCAGCAGCTGCAGGTCCACACCCTGGGCGGTGTGGTCAAGCCGGCCGACCCGCTGATGGTGCTGGTGCCGCGCGGCGGCGAACTGATCGTCGAGGTCCAGCTGCTCAACCGCGACGCCGGCTTCGTCCGCGAGGGCCAGCCCGTCGAGGTCAAGCTCGAGGCCTTCCCCTTCACCCGCTACGGCGTGATCCACGGCGTGGTCGAACACGTCAGCCGCGACGCCATAAAGGACGAGAAACAGGGCCTAGTCTACGCGGCCATTGTCCGCCTCAAGGACCCCTGGATCTCCGTCGACGGCCGCCGCATCGCCGTCACCCCCGGCATGGCCGCCACCGCCGAAATCAAGACCGGCCGCCGGCGGATCATCAGTTACCTGCTGTCGCCCCTGGCGCGCCGGGTGCTCGAAGGGGGGCGGGAGCGATGAGGGCCTCTCCCAGCACGGGAAGTAAGGGGCGAGTGTTGGGGTGGGCGCGTACTTCAGCGATTACGATCGCTCTGACGTGTTCTTTCGTGCTTTCCGGGTGCGATTTTTCGCCTTCTGCTTTGAGGGGCAGGGTTGAGGCCAGATGCCTCGGAAGTAGTCGATCGATATCTCCTTGGGTCTATGTTCCGATTGAAAAGTACCCCGATCTTGTTCGTGATGGGCCTCATTTTGAAGCAAGAACGTCTGATTTTGAGGGGGGATATACGGGAAGTTCTGGCATAGTCTTTGCGCGCATAATGCCGTGTGTAGGTGTATCTCGTGATGTTATGCGGAATACTCCCTGTGAGGTTGTGGCTTCCAGATCAAAATTGACTGGTCGAGAATATATTCGGAGGGGCGGTATTCTATCTGACGGTCATTTCATACGAAATGATGACGGTAACATATTTGGTGCCTGCTATGGCGCAGAGGTATTTGGTCGCTCGGATCGAGAAAGTTCGATTTGTCGAATTTGGGTAATCGATCGAAGCGCGAGTGAGGGATTGTATCTGGTCGTTCCCGGGGCGGCCTCTGAAAAGATCCCGGATATATTGAAATCTGGTCGTCGTCTTCTGAAATTCAATGCGGGTTGTGGGGAAGGGTGAAGAGTCATGTCTAATGAAGCTGCAATTCGGATTAGCCCAGAGCTGAAGTCGTGGCTTATAAATTACAAGTCGACAAATCCTGCGAAATGGAATTCCGCATATCAAAAAATATATGACGAAGTTGGCGGCCAGCTCGACTCGAGTCGTAAATTCTGGCTTCAGCAGGCTATTGGCATAAATAAGGGTAGCAGTCTAGCTAGCATATTCATTCGATCGCATACTGCAATTGGCTTGGCGATGGCGGGGCGACCCGTGTCAAATCAGCTTCTGCAGAAAACCTCAAATGATATCGCTATTGAGTTTATTAACAGCGTTATCGATCGCGGCGAGGTTCCGTCGTTCAGAGATATTATTGAATACGATGTTTATGGCGCCATTACCGGCGGTGGAGTTGTCGATTTTGCTGGTTGGGGTGGGTCATTTTACTATTGGCACCAGGTTGTAACCTATCCAAGTGGAGGTGGTTCTGGGACAATTGGAAATTATATATTCTCCAATCCTGAACGGCTTCAAAGGTTCGTGGACACCACTGCATTGACAATGGTGAATATGATCCGTGATGGCGACATGAAGGTTTTGGAGAATTTCGCGGATTCTATGAGGGCTGCTGGCGGCGGATTTGTGCTTCCGGCCCTGGTTTTCTGGCGGATCGCCGACAAAGTTAGAAAGATTAGTGACGCAAGCAAGACGTTCGTCGGTTGGGATACGAGTGGATTTTCCGATCGACCCATTTATGAATATTCCGATCCGTTGCCGAATTTTGACGGCGGAGAAATAGTCAACAATGGCAAGGGGTTGGCTGCGCAGGATGTGGCCAAATTCCGCCGTCTGAATTTTAAAGAGCAGAATCAAGTCGACCAGTTGGAGGATGCCCTCAGAGGCATGGCCTTGATCCAAACGGACTTCGAGGATCTCAAGAATAACGCGGAAATGGGGGATATAGGCCGGCAGCTGGGTTCCGTATTTTCTCAACTTATTCAGACCAGTGATCCGTTGGCCAGAGTTTTGGTTGATGGCGTTTTCAGCACCATAGGCGAGAATGTGTTGGAGGGCATAGATGCCGGTGGTATCTTAATGCCGCTTAAGACGGGAGGAGCGTTTAATATCCTCTCTGACTTGCCGCAAGAATTGCTCAACAATCTGGCGGGTGCTGGACTCGGCGCGGTTTCTTCCTACTTGGCGGCCGAGTTGATCGACGCGCTTGGATTGGAGGGGACTGTCGTTGGCGATTTGGCCACCTCGATAGGTGGGCAAGCCATCGGGCAGATCATCACCAATCTCCCCACCTTCGCGCAAACTGGAACCGGGCTTTTTGCCGGCCTTGGCTCGATAAAGGTTGGCAACATCCTCGCCAGCTATGCGGGTGGGAAGCTTGCTGACGCCGTCTGGAAGCCGTCGAGCGCCTACGGTCAGATCGGTGCGTCCATTGGTCAGGGGATCGGCGCCATTCGGGCCGCGATGTTCCTGAAGACGATGGGCTTCAACATCTATACGTTTGCTGCCGCAGTGCTGATCGTCGCTATCGACAAGATAACGGGCGGACTGATCGGTTCTATGTTCGGCGCCTCGAAGTCTTATGCGACTGTCTCTTGGGACGATGGTAGCGAAAGCTATAAAGTTTACGACATTCACGCCAAGCGCGGCGGGTCCCGCGACGCCGCTGCAGCGCTTGCGGGCAGCGTTGCCGATGGCCTTAATGGCGTTCTGCAGACGACTGGAGGGACGCTTCTCGGTGAAAGCGGTCTAAAGCCGCAGTTCGGAATGCGTAACAACCAATATGTCTATTGGAATCGCAATCCTGGCGGTCAGTACCGATCGAAAGATATGGGGGAAATCATATCTGCCGGCCTCTACGATGGTCTGACAGATATGGTGACGCGTTTGGCGGGGGGCGACATTTACCTAAAACGCACCCTGGCTGCTCAGCTTAGAATGTCAGATTATACCGACTTCGATGTGCAGTCTTTGGTCGGTGATTTTTCGATTGCAGCAGACTACGCGAAGTATCTGCTTGAACCTGCGACGATTAACGCGCTCATAGCTGCAGAGCCTGGGAGCGCCTTCGCGGCTGGTTGGGCCCTTACGTTCGCGCGCGTGCAGGAACTTGGTCTCGACAAGCGCAGCTTCACGGACTGGATCGGGGGGTGGACGGTCTTCTTGGACGAGGTCGCCGACGGGATGATCGACGGCAACTCGGTCTTCACAGGTATCCTCAATCATGTCCTTCAAGATGGAATGCGTCGGTACGAGTTCGTAGACGAACTTGGAGAGGTTATCGCCACGCTTGGCGATCAGATCGACGAAGGCAGTAAGTCCAAGATAGACGGATCTTCCGCTGCGGATGTGATCATGATCACGGGCGACAAAGTCTTGTTCGCTCCTGGCGTCACTTTGGATGCAGTGCAGCTCGATACTAGCGGCAACCTCATCCCCGTCGCCGCCGTCATCAATGCCGGCGCGGGCGACGACTATGTCCAGGCCGGTGATCTCGGCAACGACGTCCTCGGCGGTGAAGGCGACGACGTCCTGGTCGGCGGCAAGCTGGACGACTGGCTGTTCGGCGAGGACGGCGACGACGTGCTGTTCGCGGGCGACGTGGTGTCGGCCGGGGTGGTGTCGCAGGCGACGCTGCTGGCCGGCGGGGCGTTCGACCAGGAGGCCGCGGTCGCGGTCAATGGCGGCAACGGCGACCTGCTGGACGGCGGGGCGGGCAACGACCGTCTCTACGGCGGCAAGGGCTCGGACTGGCTGAAGGGCGGCGAGGGCGTCGACCTGCTGGTCGGCGGTGCCGGCGGCGACATTCTCGAGGGCGGGGCCGGCGACGACCAGGGCGCCGAAGGCGCGGCCGCCATCCTCGGCGGCGCGGGCTCGGACCAGTACGTGTTCGGCTTCGGCGACGGCCGGGACGTGATCTTCGACGAGTCCGATCCGGCCGGCGTGGCCGGGGCGACAGCGGACTCGATCTACAGCCGCATCAGCCAGATGAACGCCGGCCTCTTGGCCCGCAACTGGGCCGGCGGCGGCGACTACGAGGTCGACGGCTCGGTCAAGGGCGGCGAGGACGCGATCGTCTTCGGCCTGGGCGTGGGCATGGACAATCTGATCATGCGCCGCTCCAGCGAGGACGGCGTGACGGGCATGGACCTGATCATCGAGCTGGTGGTCAAGAACGACGCCGGCCAGATCGTTCCGACCGGCGACGTGCTGACCATCAAGGATTGGTTCGAAAGCACCCGCAAGGTGGAGTGGCTGCGCTTCGCCAACGGCGACGAGGTGCGCATCGCCGACATCACCTCCTACATCGTCGGGGTGGCCGGCAATTCGGTGATCATCGGCACGGCCGGCGCCGACTGGATCGTCGGCACCGACGGGGCCGACAAGATGTTCGGCCTGGCCGGCGACGACTTCGGTTTCGGCGGTCTGGGCAACGACCTGGTGTCCGGCGACGCCGACAACGACCTGGTGGCCGGCGGTGGCGGCGACGACGTCGTCATCGGCGGCGCGGGCAACGACACGGTGCTGGGCGACGGCGGCGCCGACCGCCTCTACGGCGGTTCCGGCTCCGACATCCTGGCCGGCGGCAAGGGCGACGACATCGTCATCACCGGGGCCGGCGACGACGTCATCCGCTATGCCCGCGGCGACGGCCGAGACACGGTGTCGGACGAGCTGGTCAACAACTGGGAGGTCGTCTGGCAGAACGGCGCCTACGTCAACGGCTACGTCCTCAACGCCGACGGCACGGTGACCAAGAACGGCGACGTCTATTTCGACAGCACCCAGTGGGTGGACGGCTACAACTACGACTACGACGACACGACCAAGACCCTGCGCCGCCATCTGGGCGCCCTGAACGGCGTCGAGGCCGCCAACAGCGGCGTCGACACCTTGGAGTTCGCCATCGGCGTCGACGTCCAGGACCTGCTGCTGCAGCAGGTGGGCTCGGACCTGCGGATCGTCGTCTCGTCGGTCGATTCCAGCGTCGGCTTCACCGGCGCGGCCGACAGCGTGACGATCAAGGGCTGGTGGTCGGCCACGGGCGTCGAGCAGCGCCCGATCGAGAAGTTCAGCTTCGCCGCCACCGGCGTCAGCAACATGATCTCCTACACCGTGGTGGGCGGCGGCACCGATCTTGCCGACACCCTGACGGGCACGGCGGCCGGCGACTGGATCACGGGCGGCGGCGGCGACGACGTCATCGACGGCGGGGCGGGCAACGACCTGATCACCGGCGGTGACGGCTTCGACGTGCTCAAGGGCGGCCTCGGCGGCGACTTCCTCTACGGCGGGGCCGGCGACGACGTGCTCGAAGGCGGCGACGGCGCGGACTACCTGTTCGGCGGGGCGGGGGTCGACGTGGCCTCCTACGCCTCGGCGGTCAACGCGGTGCGGGCCTATCTCGACGCCAGCTGGGCCAACAGCAGCGCGGCCAAGGGCGACGTCTACACCGACATCGAGGGCCTGGAAGGCACGGTCAACGCCGACCGCCTGGCCGGCTCGGCGGGCGATGATCGCCTGATCGCCGGCAAGGGTTCGGACCGGATGTGGGGCGGCGCCGGCGACGACACCTACGAGTTCAATCTCGGCGACGGCGCCGAGGTGGTCTACGAGGGCGTGTTGGTCGTCGAGGAGGTGGTCAACACGGCCGGGGTGCTGGACAGCGCCTTCGTCGCCGAGTGGACCCTGCTGCAGTACGGTCCGGCCACGGGCGTCACCGGCGACTTCTACCAGTATCAGCTGGTGGTGCGCCGGGTGTCCGACAGCGCCGTGGTCTATGAGAGCCGCGCCGGGGTCGACTTCCTCTACACCGCGCCGCAGGCGGCCGCGCCGGCCGGCACGGCCTGGCCCTACAGCAACCAGCAGTGGAAGGGCACGGCCTCGCGGTCGGGCAACGGGGCGCAGGTCGTCAACGAGCGGATCGACGCCGGCGACGGCGGCTCCGACACCCTGGCCATGGGCGTGGGGATCAGCTTCTCGAACCTGACCATCACGCGCGGCAGCGCGGGCCTGAAGGTCGCGGTCGACAGCAACAACTACGTCACCATCAACACCTACGCCGCCGCCGGCGGCGCGGTGGAGACCCTGCTGCTGGCCGACGGCCAGTCGGCCGACCTGACCAAGGTCCGGCTGGTCGGGGAGACGGCGACGGCCGACGACGACTTCGTCATCGGCCAGGGCACGGCCGACGTGCTGCACGGCCTGGCCGGCAACGACGTGATCGCGGGCGGCGCCAACAGCGACAAGCTCTATGGCGACGAGGGCGACGACGTCCTCGAAGGCGGGCTGGGGGCCGACACGCTCGACGGCGGTACCGACAGCCAGACCGACGGCCAGGCGGCCACGGCCGGCTCGGGCTGGGGCGACACCATCCGCTACGTCCTCAGCGACGCGGCGGTGGCGATCGACCTGGCGACCGGCGCGGCCTCTGGCGGTCATGCCCAGGGCGACATCATCGTCATGGCCAATGGCGTCAGCACGATCGAGCACGTGGTCGGCTCGGACGGCTTCGGCGACACCCTGCAGGGCGATGCGCGCGGCAACCGGCTGTTCGGTCTCGGCGGCAACGACACGCTGGACGGCCGCGACGGCGACGACGTCCTGGTCGGCGGCGAGGGCAACGACGTCCTGCTGGGCGGGGCCGGCGATGACGCCCTGTCGGGCGAGGCCGGCATCGACCTGCTGGAAGGCGGGGCGGGCAACGACATCCTGGCCGGCGGCGCGGGCGACGACACCCTGAAGGGCGGCGACGGCGACGATCAGCTGACCGGCGACGACGGCGTCGACGAGCTCTGGGGCGGGGCGGGCAAGGACCGCCTTTCCGGCGGGGCCGGCGACGACGAGATGTACGGCGATGACGGCGACGACGAACTGGTCGGCGGCGACGGCGACGACTCGCTCACCGGCGGCGCCGGCAACGACACGCTGGTCGGCGGCGCGGGCAGCGATGTGCTCGACGGCGGCTCGGGCGACAACGTCTACGTCTTCGACGCCAACTCGGGCGCGGATACGGTTGAAGGTCGCACCGGCGTCAGCGCGCAGATCGTGCTGACGGGGGTGACGGCCGATCAGGTCTGGTTCAGCCGCTCGGGTTCCGACCTGATCATCAGCATCCTGGGCACGGACACGCAGATCACCGTGCTGGGCGGCGAAATCGGCCGATCCAGCTCCAAGGTCAAATCGATCGCGCTGGATGACCGCACGCTCTACATCTCCGGCTACACGCCGTACTTCAACGCCATGCAGACGGCGTCCGCCACCGTGCCGGAGGCCATGCCCCAGTCGGTGAAGGACCTGATCGCGTCCTACTGGCACCTGGGCGGAAAGGCTGCGCCCGTCGTCAGCCCCTTCACGGCGACGATCAACGAAGACAACACCATTTCCGGAAGCGTCGGAGCCCTCGACCCCAACAACAACATCACCGGCTATTCGCTGGCGACCGGTCCGGCGTTCGGCAGCGTGACGCTCGCGACGAACGGCTCCTGGACCTACGTTCCGAACGCCGACGCCAACGGCCAGGATTCTTTCGTCATCGCAGTGACCGACGCCGATGGCTTCACGGTTCAGCAGACCGTTTCGGTGACCGTCAATCCGGTCAACGACGCGCCCAGGCAGATGTTCCTGTCCAAGGCGACGGTGGCCGAGGGGGCGTTGACCGATCGAACGGTCGGGGCGTTCAGCGCCGCCGATCCCGACAATGCCGCCTCGGAGCTGGTCTACAGCCTGCTCGACAGCGCCGGCGGCCGGTTCGAGCTGTCGCCGAGCGGCGTGCTCAGCGTCCGCGAGGGCGTGGTGCTCGACCGGGAAGCGCAGTGGCAGCACCAGATCGTCGTTCGGGTCACCGACAATCAGGGTGCAAGCATCGATGTTCCCTGGACGATCGAGGTCGAGAACGTCAAGGAAGCGCCCTACGTCGTCGTTCATTCGTCGGGCATCGCAGAAAATCAATTTGGCGGGGTCACTGCGGCGGTGCTGAGCGGGGCGGATCCCGACATCCAGCAAGTAACGCTGTCGCTCATCGACGACGCGGGTGGTCGCTTCGTGCTGTTCAGCAGCGGTGAACTGGTGATTACGCGCGGCTTTGACTACGAGTCCGCCGACGGCGCGGGCTACGACGTCAAGATCCTGGCCACGGATCCCGACGGTCTGAGCTCGGTGCTGACGTTGCACATCGACGTGCACGACGTCGCCGAGGCGCCGGTGGGCCTGCAGTCGCTTGCCCCGCTGCGTGTCGTCGAAAACGCTCTGGGGGCGACAGTCGGTCAGTTCGCGGCCACCGATCCCGACGGCGGCGTGCTGACCTATACGCTCGATGAGGCCACGCCGTACTTCGAAATGACGTCGAACGGCGTGCTGAAGACCTCGACCTCGGCCGTTCTCGACTATGAGGCGGTGAAGACGCGCGACATCAAGGTGCGCGTCACCGACGCGACCGGGCTGTCGATGGTCAAGACCTTCACGGTGACCATCGACAACGTCAACGAGGCGCCGAACGCGCCCGTGTTGTCGCCGACGCTCAACCAGCTCACGCCGACGGGTATCCTGGCGGCCGGTTCGACCATCGCGACGTTCACGCTCAGCGATCCGGACGGAACGACGCCGACCCTTGTGATGGCCAGCGTGGGCGAGGCGGCCAACCGCTTCGCCATCTCCGGCAACATGATCATTCTGAAGCCGGGACTGACCCTCAAGTTCGAGTCCCTGGTCGCGGCCGGTTGGGCCGTGGCCGACAGTGATGGCGACGGCGCGCTGGAAGCCACGTTGGACATCTCCGTCGCCGCCAGCGACGGAAGCCTGACGTCGGCGCCCACGACGGTCACGCTGCGGGTCGAGGACTTCAACGATCCGCCCACCGACGTGGTGCTGAACCTCAGCCTCGCGGGCATCGTCGAGCGAGACCGCGTCGGCGCCGAGATCCAGGAAGCGGTCAAGGTCGGGGTTCTTGTCGGAACCGATGTCGATATGCCCTACGGCAGCACGTTCGGCGATCTGGTCTACAAGACCACGGACTCCCGCTTCGAAATCCGCAACGGCAACGAGTTGTGGCTTAAGGCCGGCGCGATGGCGTCTCTCGACTATGAGACGGCCGCTACGGTCCAGGTCTTCGTTCAGGTGTTTGACAAGGCTGGCGCCGCCGGCGGCTACGGCCTTGGCAAGTATGTCACCATCAACGTTCTCGATCGCGATGACGTGCTGATCGGCACCGTCGCGGGTGAGACGCTGAACGGTCAGTCCGGTCGCGACATCATCTACGGCCTTGGCGGCGCCGACGTGCTGCAGGGGCTGGCGGGCAACGACGACCTGTACGGCGGCGACGGCGCCGACGACATCCGTGGTGGGGTGGGCGCCGACAAGCTTTACGGCGAACTCGGCGACGACACCCTGCGCGGCGAAGACGGCGACGACCTGCTGGACGGCGGCGTAGGTGTCGACAAGCTCTACGGCGGAGCCGGTCGCGACCAGCTCTGGGGCGGCGACGGTGACGACGTGCTCGAGGCCGGCGACGGCGACGACCGTATCACCGACTGGACCGGCGACATCTGGAGCAAGCCCGTCAACGGCTTCGTCCGGGCCGGGGAGGGCAACGACGTCATCATCGACGGGGCCGGTCAGGATGCGTCCTGGGGCGAGGGCGGCGACGACATCTACGTCGTCCACCAGGACGGCGGCGCGACCATCGACACCTTCGATGGCGGCGCCGGCTCCAACACGGTTTCGTACTCGACCTTCACCGCCGGCTTCAGCCTTGATCTCAGCAACCGCCTGGCCTCAGACGCGAACGTCGCCGTCGGCTATGGCGACCACTTCCTGAACGTCCAGCACGTCATCGGCTCAGGCTTCGACGACAACATCGGCGGCGACGCCAACGCCAACGTGCTGACCGGTGGTGGCGGCAATGACACCCTTACGGGGCGCGCCGGCAACGACGTGCTCGAAGGGGGAGCCGGCAACGACACGCTGTACGGCGGCACGGGCGACGATCGCCTCTATGGCGGCGACGGCGACGACTACCTGTCGGCCGAAGCGGGCAACGACGTCCTCGACGGCGGCGCGGGCAACGACACCCTGATCGGCGGCGACGACAGCGACACCTACCTGCTGGACATCAACTCCGGCGCCGACACGATCTACAACTACGACCCCAACGGCGACGACATCGACGTCCTTGGCTACAAGGACATCAACCGCGAGCGTCTGTGGTTCCAGCGCAGCGGCAACGACCTGGTCGTGTCGGTGATCGGAACCACGGTCGTGACGACGATCAAGGACTGGTACCTCGTGGCCACGGCCAGCGAGCGCGCCAACTACAAGATCGACTTCATCATCAGCGGCGAGCACTACGCCAAGCAGATCAACGCCGAAGGCCTGGTCGACCTGATGAGCGGCCACGCCAAGCCGACGACGCAGGCGGCCTATGACGCCCTGCGCCAGGACGCGATCTTCAACGCGCGCTGGATCGGCTACTGGGACGGCAACAGTGCGCCGACGATCAGCACGATCGCCAACCAGAGCATCGCCGAGGACGGTTCGGTCATCATCAGCATCGTCGTCACCGACGATCTGGCCCCGCCGCAGGGGGTGACGCTCACCGCCAAGGCGGTCGACCCCAACAACGCCAACACCGAAGACACGCGCATCATCGGAACCCCGACGATCAGCGCGCCCGACAACCAGGGCAACCGCACGATCACCATCGTGGCCAAGCCCAATGCGTCGGGCCTGGCGGCGGTGAAGCTGATCGCCGAGGATCCGGGCGGCGTGAAGAGCGAGCGGGTGTTCCAGGTGATGGTCAACGCCGTCGCCGACGCGCCCTCGATCGGCCAGGCGCGCCCGCTGGGCAACACCCTCGACGCGGGCTCGCTGGCGCTCGACATTCAGGCGGGCCTGACCGACCTCGACGGTTCCGAGACGCTGGAGATCCGCATCTCCAACATCCCGGCCAGCCTGGGCCTCAACAAGGGAACCAACCTGGGCGGCGGCGTCTGGTCGCTGAGCCCCGCGCAGCTGGCGGGCCTGGCCCTGGTCGGTCCGGCCAACTGGGCGGCCGATCTGGTCGGCGCCGCGGCGCTGACCGTGACGGCGATCTCCAAGGAGACGTCCAACGGTTCGGCCACAAGCGTCACGCGTACGCTGGAAGTGCCCATCAACGCGCGGCCCACGGGCGTTTCGGTCAGCAGCGGCGCGCTCACCATCGCCGAGCACACGGCCGAAGCGCCGCTGGCGGCCAACCAGTCGGTGGCGACGCTTCTCGGCGTCGACCCGGATGGCGATGCGCTGACCTATCGACTGATCGACCGTGGCGACGGCTGGGGCGTGGGGGGCAATGGCCGCTTCGTCATCGGCACGAGCGACGGCGTGCTGCGGGTCAACGACCGCACCGGCGTCAACTACGAGTCCGGTTCTACGGTGAGGATCTGGGTCGAGGTCTCCGACGCCTCGGGCATGACCTACGTCAAGGACTTCACGGTCAACGTCACCAATGTCAACGAACGTCCGACAAACCCGGAGGTCAGTCAGGTCGCGAGCATGCAGAATGAGGGCGTCTCGACCGACACCCTGATCGCGACGTTCTCGGCCACCGACCCGGACGGCACGACGCCGGGCTATGTCGACGTCTTCGACCGGTTCGACTGGTTCTACATCTCCGGCAACCAGCTGCGCCTGAAGGCTGGCGTCAACGTCGACTTTGAAGCTTTGAAGGGTCTGGCCGACAGCCAGCTCACGATCAGCGACAGCGATGGCGACGGCCGTTACGAGGCGGCGCTGGCGATCAGCGTGCGCTCGACGGACGGTGCATTGCAGTCGAATGCGGCGGCTCAGATCTGGTATCGTTTCGAGGACGTCAATGACGCGCCGACCGACATCACCGTCGGCGGCAGCCTGTCGGTGGCCGAGAACGCCGGCGTCGGCACGGTGGTGGGCGTGTTCTCCCGCACCGATCCCGACACGACGGACGGCGCGACCTACAGCATCGTCAGCGGCGCCAGTCCGTTCGCGTTCAGTGGGGCGAACCTCATAGTGAACGGCGGGCTGAACTACGAGGCGGCGGCGTCCTACAACCTGACGATCCGCGTCACCGACAGCTACGGCGCCTATTACGACGAGGTGTTCACGGTCGGCGTGACCAACGTCAACGAGGCTCCGACCGCGCCTTCGGTGCATCAGGTCGCCAGCATGAGCGGGGAGGGGGTCAGCAGCGATACGCTGGTGGCGACGCTTTCGGCTTCGGATCCCGACGGCACGACGCCGGGCTATGTCGAGGTGTTCGATCGGTTCGACTGGTTCTATGTCAGCGGCAATCAGCTGCGCCTGAGGGCCGGGATCAACGTCGACTTCGAGACCTTGAAGGGCCAGGCCAACGATCAACTCGTCATCAGCGACAGCGATGGCGACGGCCGCCTGGAGGCGGCGGTGGCCATCGTCGTCCGATCGACGGACGGTTCGCTGCAGTCCAACGACGCCAGCTGGCTCTGGTATCGCTTCGAGGACGTCAACGAGACGCCGACCGACTTCTGGCCGACGGGCGGACTGACGATCGCGGAGAATGCGAGCGTCGGCGCGGTCGTGACGCCCTTCGATCACAGCGACCCGGATGGCGACAATCTGACCTACCGCGTGGTCGGCGGCGGTCCGTTCGCCTTCAGTGGACCGAACCTGATCCTCAACGGGCCTCTGAACTACGAGGCGGTGACGTCCTACACCCTGACCATCGAGGCAAGCGATCCTTCGGGGGCTACACGCCAGGAACAGGTCACCGTCAACGTCGCCAACGTCAACGAGGCGCCGACCGACATCTGGGTCATCGGGGGCGGCGGGCTCAGCGTCGCCGAACGAACCGCGGAAGGCACGCTGCTGGCCTCGTTCGGCGGAACCGATCCCGAAGGCAACATCGTCAAGTACGAATTGGTCGGCGATGTCGGCGGGCGCTTCACCCTGGGCGCCAATGGCGAACTGAGGGTCGGGTCGGCGCCGATCAGCTACAACGATGGTGCGAGCCGGCCGATCACGGTGCGCGCCACCGACGCCGGCGGCCTGCAGTACGAAAAGACGTTCACCGTCAACGTGGTCGACATCAACGACGCGCCGTTCGTCAATGAAGCGACCATGACCGTTGTCGAGAACTCGGCTCCCGGCACGCCGGTTGGAACCGTTTCTCTCGGCGACCCTGACGTTGGTCTCAACGGAAAGCTCAAGGTCACCCTGTCGGGCTATGGCGCCGAGAACTTCGCGATCAACGAGGCCGGGCAGGTGGTCGTCCACGGCGCGATCAACTACGAGGCCCACCCCGGTCCCTACAATCTCACCGTCACGGTGGCCGATCAGGATGGGGCGGGCGAGCCGCGGAGCGCGTTGCTGACGATCAATGTCGCCAACGCCAACGAAGCGCCGGTGGTCACGACCTACCACACCAGCCAGACCGTCGGTAATCGCACGAAGGGTTCCTACTACGAGTTCGTCACCTTCCAGGGGGTGTCCTCGAGCGGTGGCGGTTCTCTGACCTTCACGCTGATGAACGGCATTTCGTGGTTTGGCCAAACGCTCTCGGCGGGGACGGTCGGTACGAGCAGCGATCCTTTGAAGATCAAGCTTCTCCACCAGCGCATCGATCCGTACGAGCCGGATGTTTGGACCTTCGAGGGGCTGATATCCCTATATGTCGTCGATGAGCGTGGTGAGTATGGCTACTACAACTACCAGGCCGGTTGGGGTGAGGTGACCCGCATCGCGCCGGTGGTGCTCGACCTCGACGGCGACGGCGTCAACCTGCCTGGCAGGCTGAGCAGCACGGTCGTCTTCGACCAGACCGGCCAGGGCGACGACGCCGCCATGGGCTGGATCTCGTCGGGCGACGGCTTCCTGGCCCTCGACCGCAACGGCGACGGCCGGATCGGCGACGTCACCGAGATCTCGTTCGTGAACGACGCGCTCGAAGCCATCTCCGACCTGGAAGGCCTGCGCGCCTACGACAGCAACGGCAACGGCTTCCTCGACGCCGGCGACGAGCGCTTCGGCGAGTTCCTCGTCTGGCGCGATCTCGACGGCGACGCGGTCAGCGACGAGGGCGAGCTGATGACGCTCACCCAGGCGGGCGTCACGGCCATCAATCTCACTCTGGAGACGGTCAACAGCGCTGCGTCCGACGACGACAGCTACATCCACGGCACGACCAGCTTCCAGCGGGCCGACGGCACGTGGGGGACCGCCGGCGACGTGATGCTGGCCGTCGCGCCGCAGGTCGAGCTGACGCTGGTCAGCACCGAGCCGCCGGCTGACGGCGAGCCGCCCGCTTCGGCGCCGGCTGAAGGCCAGGAGGCCAGCTCCGGCCTGCTGCCGCCCGTCGTCATCGATCTGGACGGCGACGGCGTGGAGCTCGTCTCGCGCTCGACCTCGACGGTTCGTTTCGACGTGCTGGGCGATGGCCAGGCGGTTCGCACCGGCTGGGTCGGCAAGGACGATGCGTTCCTGGCCCTCGACCGCAACGGCGACGGCGTCATCGGATCGGGGTCGGAGATCTCGTTCGTCCAGGATCTGGCCGGCGCGACCAGCGACCTGGAGGGGCTGGCGGCCTATGACACCGACGGCAACGGCGTGCTGGACGCCGCCGACGCGCGCTTTGGCGACTTCCTGGTCTGGCGCGACGCCAACCAGGACGGCGTCAGCCAGGCCGACGAACTGCGGCGGCTGAGCCAGGTCGGGATCGTCGGGCTCGACCTGACGGGCGCCAGGACCGGCGCCAGCCAGGCGGGCGCCCAGGACAACCTCGTCCTGGCGCATGCCAACGCCCTGCTGGAGGACGGCTCGTACCTGGCCGTGGGCGACGTCATGCTGTCCTACGACCTCAGCGCCGAGCCGGCCGTCAGGCCGCTGGGCGCGGAGGCCGCCGTCGAGTCCTCCGAACCCGACGCCCTGCTGACGCCGGTTCTTCCTTCCAGCGCGCTCTTCGGCGACGCCCTGGCTTCGCCTCACGCCTGGCGTGAAGCGCTCGTCGAGGAAGAGCTGGCCGCGTGGAACGGCGCCGAGACCTCGGTCACCGCTAAGGGGGCCTCCAACCAGCAGGTCTCCGCCGAGCAGGTCCTCGAGACCGCCGTCGACGCCTCCGCCGCGTCGAAGGCGGCCCAGGAGGAAAAGCCGCTCGACGAGATCGACCGCTCGTCGTCTTCCCCGGCCGCCGCCCAGCAGTCGCGGGCGGCATCGGGCGAGAACGTCGCGCAGCCGCAGGTCGACGAGCCGGCGACCGCCGGCGCGGGGGCCGATCCTGCGCTGCTGGCCGCCCTGGCGCCGGGCCGTCCGAGCAGCGCCGACCTGTCGGCGCTGCTGCAGGCGGGCGATCTGTCGGGGGCGGGCCTGTCGACCGCCGACTACGACTCCCTGATCGGGGCGCAGGCTCCCTCGGCGCTGGACGGCGGCCTGTCGCTGGCCCAGAAGAACCGTCTGAAGATGGTGCAGGCCATGGCCGGCTTCACCGTCGACGAGGGCGCATTCGGTCCGGACGCCCTGCGCGCCGGCCACGCCCAATCCCTGGCGCTGCTTACGGCGCTGCCTGATGTTCGAGCGTCCTGATGACCATTTCAGCTTCCATTTCTTCCGATCAGAGCCACGGTGCGCCCCGCACCGTGGCCGAGGCCCTCGGTCAGATCGTCTGGCTGCTCAGCCAGTCGCCGCTGCACCGTGAACTGAAGATCAAGGCGCTGGAGTGGTCGTTCATGCCGGCCGTCGTCAGCGAGCAGTTCCGCATCTTCCGCTTCGGTCCCACCCCGGGGCTGAGCGACGCCGACCCGGCCGAGTTCGCCAAGCTCGGCCTCACCCGCGAGGGCCTGGAGAGCCTGCCCCTGGGCGTGGCGATCTGGGCCAACCTGTCGGCGGCCGGCGAGGCCAAGCTTGAGGCCGGCGAGCCCCTGGAGGCCGCCGACTGGACCTCCGGCGATCGGCTCTGGCTGGTCGAGATGATCTCGCCGTTCGCCACGGCCGAGAACAAGCTGACCGAGATCATGCTGCTGGACCTGATGAACGGCCCGTTCGCCAACCGCCAGGTCAACCTGCACCGAACCGACCCCCAGACCGGCGAGCGCAAGCGCGTCACCTTCGGCGGACCCGTCGCCGCAGCCTGAGGAACTCCGTCGGCCGGCGATCGAGTCGGCCGTGACCGGTGGAGCGGTTCTCCGCTCCACCGGGCTCGTCATCCATGAACATCGCTGACGCTTCGAGGCGTGGAGCGCGACAGGCGTTCGCGCGCGCTGACGGGACCTGTGCGCCCGTGGCGTCGATCCAGATTATGCTTGGGAAGGAAGTGGTGGATGCGACAGGGATTGAACCTGTGACCCCCTCGGTGTGAACGAGGTGCTCTCCCGCTGAGCTACGCATCCGCCGTGTGGGCTAGGCCTTCCGAAGAAGTCCCCGCCGCGAGAGGAAGGGGGCTATAGACCGCTCTTTTCCGCGCCGCAAGAGGCCAAAAGCGAGATTGCGGCCTTAGGCACCTCGGAAAAGCGATCTATCAACAGATCTCCGCCCAACGTCTCCACCGGAGCCTCGGTGTAGCCGAACGAGACCAGCAGGGCGGGCACCTTGGCGGCCTTGGCGCTGAGCACGTCGTTGATGCTGTCGCCCACCATGACGGCGCGAGCCGGGTCGCCGTCGACCGCGGCGATGGCCGCCAGCACGTGGCGCGGATCCGGCTTGGGAGCGGGGGCGTCGTCGGCGCCGACCACGGCGTCGAAGAATCGGGTGAGGTCCACGGCGTCCAGCAGGGCCACCGACAGGTGGGTCAGCTTGTTGGTGCAGACGACGAGGCGCGCGCCGGCAGCCTTCAGGGTTTCCAGCGTCTCGACCACGCCCTCGAACGGCGCGCTCTCGTGGGCGATGCGGCCCAGATAGATGGCGATGAAGCGCTCGACCAGCCTTGGGGCGCGTTCGGCGTCCAGCGGCGCCCCGGCGGCGGCGAAGCCTCGCTCCAGCAGGGCCTTGGCGCCGCGCCCGACCATCTTGCGCACGTCGTCGAAGGGCAGGGCGGGCAGGCCCTCCTCGGCGAGGATGGTGTTCAGCGCGCCCACGAGGTCCGGCGCGGTGTCGACCAGGGTGCCGTCGAGGTCGAAGGCGATCGTCGTGTCTTTGAGGGCGTGCGGAAGAGACATGCTCTGGCCTTTCGGCTAAAGGCGCGGCTAATGCAACTTTGGTTCGCTTCGGAGTCGCGCCGAGCATGACGCAGATCGCCCCCAATCATCACACGGGTCGCCCCCGCGCCGCCGTGATTCTGGCCGCCGGCCAGGGCACGCGCATGAAGTCGCCGACGCCCAAGGTGCTGCACAGGGTCGGCGGCCGCGCCATGCTCGACCACGCCATCGATGCGGCCCAGGCGCTGGGCTGCTCGCGTATCGTCGTGGTGGTCGGCGCCCACAGCCCGCAGGTCGGCGAGCACGCGCGCAAGCGCCTGGGCCCCGATGCGACCGTCGTGCAGGATCCGCCGCTGGGCACCGGCCACGCCGTGCTGGCCGCCAAGGACGCCCTGGCCGACTTCGACGGCGACGTGGTCGTCACCTATGCCGACTGCCCGCTGCTGACCGCGCCGGTGATCGCCCCGCTGTTCGATCTGCGCGCCGCCAGCGCCGATGTCGCCGTGCTGGGCTTCGAGGCCGCCGATCCGGGCGCCTATGGCCGCCTGGTGCTGGCGCCCGGCCATGTGCTGCTGCGCATCGTCGAGGCCAAGGACGCCGAGCCGGCCGTCCTGGCGCTCAAGCACTGCAATTCCGGGGTCCTGGCCGCCGATCGCGCCCAGCTGTTCGACCTGCTGGCCGCCGTCGGCAACGACAACGCCAAGGGCGAGTACTACCTGACCGAGATCGTCGGCATCGCCCATGACCGTAAGCTGGCCACCCGCGCCACCTTCGCGCCGGAGGCCGCGGTGCAGGGCGTCAACTCCCAGGCCGAACTGGCCGCGGCCGAGGCCGTCTGGCAGGCCGGCCGCCGCGCCGCCCTGATGACCGAGGGCGTGACCATGCCCGCGCCCGAGACCGTGCACCTGTCGTGGGACACGACGATCGCCGCGGGCGTGACCGTCGAGCCGTTCGTGGTGTTCGGCGCGGGCGTCAGCGTCGCCTCGGGCGCGGTGATCAAGGCCTTCAGCCACCTGGAAGGCGCCAGCGTCGGGGAGGGGGCCCTGATCGGCCCCTACGCCCGCCTGCGTCCGGGGGCCGAGATCGGTGCTGAGGCCCACATCGGCAACTTCGTCGAGGTCAAGAAGGTCAAGGTCGGCGCGGGCGCCAAGGCCAACCACCTGACCTATCTGGGCGACGGCACGGTCGGACCGAAGGCCAACATCGGCGCCGGCACGATCTTCTGCAACTACGACGGCTTCGAGAAGTTCGAGACCCATGTCGGCGCGGGCGCCTTCATCGGCTCGAACTCGGCCCTGGTCGCGCCCGTGCGGATCGGCGACGGGGCGATGACCGGCTCGGGCTCGGTGATCACCGCCGACGTGCCGGCCGGGGACCTGGCGCTGAGCCGCGCCCCGCAATCCAACAAGACCGGGTGGGCGGCCAAGTTCCGCGCCCTCAAGCAGGCCAAGAAGGACAAGAAGGCATGAGCGCCGACGCGCAGAAGAAGGCTTCGGGCGAAGCCGCCGCCCTGCTGGTGGAGCCGGGCATGGTCGTGGGCCTGGGCACCGGCTCGACCGCCGCCTGGTTCGTCAAGGCGCTGGCGGCCCGCAAGCTCGACGTCCGCGGCGTGCCCACCTCGGAAGCCACCGCCAGCCTCGCCCGCGAGCTCGGCATTCCGCTGGCGACCCTGGACGACGTCATGTCGATCGATCTGACCGTCGACGGCGCCGACGAGATCGGCCCGGGCCTTTCCCTGATCAAGGGCGGCGGTGCGGCCCTGCTGCGCGAGAAGCTGGTCTGGGAGGCCTCCAAGCGTTGCGTCGTCATCGCCGACGCCGCCAAGCACGTGAAGGTGCTGGGCAAGTTCCCGCTGCCGATCGAGGTGGTGCGCTTCGGCCACCCCCATACCGGACGCCGCCTGGCCGACATCGCCGCCGAGTTCGACCTGCCGCCGCCGCGCCTGCGCATGGCCGACCGGGGCATCGTCGTCACCGACGGCGGCAACGTGATCTACGACATGGCCTCGGGCGCGATCGCCGAGCCGGCGGCCCTGGCCGCGGCGCTGAAGGCCGTCACCGGCGTGGTCGATCACGGCCTGTTCCTCGACCTGGCCGACGAGGCCCTCGTGGGAACCGACGATGGGGTGGTCAAGCTTCTGCCTTGATCCCATATCCCGCTACTTCAAGTTCGCTTTGATCCGGAGCCGATGATGGCTGAGTACGACTTCGACCTCTTCGTCATCGGCGCCGGCTCGGGCGGCGTGCGCGCCGCGCGCCTGGCGGCCCTGTCGGGCGCCAAGGTCGCCGTGGCCGAGGAGTACCGGGTCGGCGGCACCTGCGTGGTGCGCGGCTGCGTGCCCAAGAAGTTCATGGTCTACGCCAGCGAGGTCTCCAGCCAGCTGAAGACCGCCAAGGGCTACGGCTGGACGATCGGCGAGGCCTCGTTCGACTGGAAGACTTTCCTGCACGACAAGGACGTCGAGATCGCGCGCCTGTCGGGCATCTACGTCACCAACCTGCGCAAGGCCGGCGCCCACCTGCTGCACGGCAAGGCGCGGATCGTCGACGCCCACACCGTCGAAGTGCTGCCCAAGGAGGGCTCGGAAGGCGACGCCGGCCGCTACACCGCCAAGCGGATCCTGGTAGCCACCGGCGGCCGCCCGGTGCGTCCGGAGTTCGAGGGCGCCGAGCACGGGATCACCTCGGACGAGGCCTTCCACCTGCCCACCCTGCCCAAGCGCGTGCTGGTGGTCGGCGGCGGCTACATCGCCGTCGAGTTCGCCGGCATCTATGCCGGTCTCGGCGTCGAGACCACGCTCTGCTACCGCGGCTCGAACATCTTGCGCGGCTTCGACGACGACGTGCGCTCGCATCTCGCCGACGAGATGGAGAAGCGCGGCGTCAAGGTGGTGCTGGGCTGCTCGCACAAGTCGATCGAAAAGACCGAAGGCGGCCTTGTCAGCACCTTCAACAACAACCTCACCTTCGAGAGCGACGTCGTCCTGTTCGCTACCGGCCGTGACCCCTATGTCGAAGGGCTGGGGCTTGAGAACGCCGGGGTGAAGCTGAACGACAAGGGCGCGATCGCCGTCGACGCCCACTCCAAGACCAATGTCGACAGCATCTGGGCCGTCGGCGACGTCACCGACCGCATCAACCTGACGCCGGTGGCGATCCGCGAGGGCGCGGCCTTCGCCCAGACCGAATTCTACGGCAATCCGACCTCCTTCGATCACGACCTGGTCGCTTCGGCCGTGTTCTCGCAGCCGCCGATCGGCGCGGTGGGCATGAGCGAGGCTGAAGCCCGCCACGCCTTCGGCAAGGTCGACATCTATCGCGCCGTCTTCCGGCCGATGAAGCTCACCTTCTACGGCGGCCAGGAGCGCTGCCTGATGAAGCTGGTCGTCCGCCAGGACAACGAGCAGGTCGTCGGCGTCCATGTCGTCGGTCCCGACGCCCCCGAGATCATCCAGATGGCCGCCATCGCCGTGAAGATGGGCGTGACCAAGCCGCAGTGGGATTCGACCTGCGCGGTGCACCCGACCCTGGCCGAGGAACTCGTCACTATGCGCGAGAAGTACGTTCCGGCCGAGGTGGGCGGCGTATGAGCCAGGCCGCGGCGATTCCCGAGAAGGGCACGCCCTGGCTCGGGGGCGTGATGATCTTCATCTTCGCGCTCACCCCGTTGCTCGGCTACGCCGCGCAACTGGGCTTCGCGCCGCTGATGGCGCTCGCGGGCCTGCTGGTGCTGCCGATCATGGGCAAGCCTCGCGCGCCGGCGGCGCCGGCCCTGATGCTGCTGCTTCTGGCGGTGTGGGCCGCCGTCAGCATGACCTGGAGCCCGGCGGCGCCGCCGCCCGGATCACTCAAGGATTACGGCGACATCGAGAAGATCACCGCGGTGAAGCTGTTCCTTCAGCTGGCGCTCTATGGGGCCGCCGTGGCGGCGGCCTTGCGCCTTTCGGGCCAGGCGGCCGATCGGACGGCCACCGTCATGGGCTTTGGCGTGCTGGCCCTGGCCGTGGTCGTCGGGGTCGACGCCCTGAGCGGCGCGTCGATCTTCCAGAAGCTGCGCGTGCTGACCGGCGATCCGATCCGGCCGGACCTGGCCAAGGTCAAGATCTCCATCGGCTGCTACGTGATGGCGGTGCTGTTCTGGCCGGCGGCCGCGGCGCTGGCGCGTCGGGGCAAGCAGGCGGGCGTCGTGCTGCTGCTGGCCGGCGTCATCACCACCTCGGTGCTGTCGAGCGCCGACTCCTGCCTTGTCGCCCTGGCGGCGGGCGCTGCCGTCTGGTTCCTGATCAAGGCGACCGGCAAGATCGGCGGGCGCGTGCTGACCCTGATCGTGGCCGTTCCGTTCGTCGTCGCGCCGATCGCCGTGCTGTGGGCCATCCAGACCGGCTTCTGGGGCTGGCTGCATGACTTCGTGCCCCCGTCGTGGGACGCGCGCCTGAACATCTGGGCCTTCGCCGCCGACCACATCCAGGACCACCCGTTCCGCGGCTGGGGCCTGGACGCCAGCCGCACCTTCGGCGACGCCATTCCGCTGCACACCCACAACGCCCAGCTTCAGCTGTGGCTCGAACTGGGCGCGGTGGGGGCGGCGCTGGTCGGGGCCTTCTTCTGCTGGCTGGCCCATGGGGTCACTCGCGCGGCCGAGACCGATCGGGGCGCAGCGGCCATGAGCGGCGCGGCGCTGACCAGCTATCTGGTCGTCGGCGCGCTGAGCTTCGGCGTCTGGCAGGAGTGGTGGATCGCCGTCGGCGCCCTGGCCGTCATCGCCTGCATCGCCGTGCGTCGTTCGAGCGGCGGATACAGCGACGAGTGGGTCGAAATTTCCCCGGTCAGCTAGGCTACAGCCGGTTCGTCGCACGATTTTTGCTTTTACCCCTAGGGTGCGCTATGAGCGCTACCCTTTAGAACTTCGAGATCATCATGACCGCCCGGTGGACCCCCGCGACCTGGAGAGCCAAACCCGCCAAGCACGTGCCGACCGATTACCCGGACGCGGCCGCCGTCGAGCGTGTTGAACAGACCCTCCGCCAGATGCCGCCGCTGGTCTTCGCCGGCGAGGCGCGGCGCCTGAAGTCGCTGCTGGGCGATGTCGCGGAAGGCCGGGCCTTCCTGCTGCAGGGCGGCGACTGCGCCGAGAGCTTCAAGGAGTTCCACGCTGACAACATCCGCGACACGTTCCGCCTGATCCTGCAGATGGCGGTCGTGCTGACCTTCGCCGGCGGCAAGCCGGTGGTGAAGGTCGGGCGGATCGCCGGCCAGTTCGCCAAGCCGCGCTCGGAACCGATCGAGACGATCGGCGAGACGACGCTGCCGTCCTATCGCGGCGACATCATCAACGGCATGGACTTCAACCCCGAAGAGCGCGTGCCCGACCCGGACCGCCTGCTCAAGGCCTACGGCCAGTCGGCCGCGACGCTGAACCTGCTGCGCGCCTTCGCCAGCGGCGGTTATGCCGACCTCTACAACATCCACCGCTGGACCCTGGGCTTCGTCGGCGACAGCCCGCAGGGCGCGCGCTACCGCGAACTGTCGGAGAAGATCTCCGAGGCCCTGACCTTCATGTCGGCCGTCGGCGTCACCCCCGACACCCAGCCAGACCTCAAGCGCGTGGAGTTCTTCACCAGCCACGAGGCGCTGCTGCTGGGCTTCGAGGAAGCCATGACCCGCGTCGATAGCACCTCTGGCGACTGGTACGACACCAGCGCCCACCTGCTGTGGATCGGCGAGCGCACCCGCCAGCTGGACGGCGCCCACATCGAGTTCATGCGCGGCGTGAAGAACCCGATCGGCCTGAAGTGCGGTCCGACCATGGAGGGCGACGACCTCCTGCGCCTGATCGACGTCCTGAACCCCAACAACGAGCCGGGCCGCCTGACGCTGTACGGCCGCTTCGGTTCGGACAAGATCGCCGATCGTCTGCCGCGCCTGATGAAGGCCACCAAGGCCGACGGCCGCTCGGTAGTCTGGGCCACCGACCCGATGCACGGCAACACGCTGAAGGCCTCGACCGGCTACAAGACCCGTCCGTTCGACCGCATTCTCTCCGAAGTGAAGACCTTCGTGGAAGTGGCCCATTCGGAAGGCGTCCATCCGGGCGGCGTGCACCTGGAAATGACCGGCCAGAACGTCACCGAGTGCCTGGGCGGCGCCCGCGCGGTGTCGGAGACCGATCTCGCCGATCGCTACCACACCCACTGCGACCCGCGCCTGAACGGCGAGCAGGCCCTGGAGCTGGCGTTCCTGGTCGCCGAGAAGCTGAAGGCCGCGCGCGACAACCAGCGCAAGGTCGCCAACGGCTGAAATTCAGGCTGACCTTAAGGTCAACCTCGAATCCGAGACCAAAGGGGCCGCGTGGATCAGTTCCACGCGGCCCTTTCAATAGTGCCCCTACGGCATGCGAAAAGATTTGTCGCAATTGCGAGGTTGCTTTTCGCAGATGCACACTCAAGACCTTCCAACGACTTGACCGCTAGCCCGGCGCTCTCCAATGGTTGTTTGAAGGGAGTGAATTTATGCGTCTGCAGGCCAAGTTGAAGCGCGAGTGGCGGTTCCTGAAGGGGCTGACCCGCACCCTCAAGCGTGTGAAGTCCATTGCGCCCGACAGCGACAACCTGATCTGCGACGATCTGGAAGCGGCGGTCGACACGTGGCGGAACAATCCCGCCATCACGTTCGAGGGCAAGACGATCACCTATGCGGAGCTGGACGCGATCGCGAACCGCTATGCGCATTGGGCCAAGGGGCAGGGGATCACCCGCGGTCAGACCGTGGCGCTCTTCATGCCCAACCGCATCGAGTACCTGGCCATCTGGTACGGCCTTTCGAAGGTCGGCGTCGCCACGGCTCTGATAAATAACCAACTGACGGGCGCCGCCCTGGCGCATTGCCTCAACATCTCCCAGGCGCTGCACTGCATCGTCGACCCGGAGACCTCGCCCTGCTTCGAGGACGTCAAGGAGCAGCTTGGCCGCCACATCCAGCAATGGGTTCTGGGTCCCGTGCACGGCGACCAGCGCGACCTGGTCAACGCGCTGAAAAGCTGCAGCCAGCTGCGTCCCGACCGCCTGACGGCTCGCGACGGCCTGGTGGCCAAGGACACGGCCCTCTACATCTTCACCAGCGGCACCACGGGTCTGCCAAAGGCCGCGCGCATCACCCACATGCGCGCCCAGCTCTACATGCGCGGCTTCGCCGGCTCGACGGACTCGCGCTCCACCGACCGCATCTACGTGACCCTGCCGCTTTACCACGCCACCGGCGGCCTCTGCGCCATGGGAGCGGGCCTGCTGAACGGCGGCAGCATCGTGCTGCGCAAGAAGTTCTCGGCCACCCACTTCTGGAGCGACGTGGTCACCGAGAACTGCACCATGTTCGTCTATATCGGCGAACTGTGCCGCTATCTGGCCAACCAGCCCGAGAACGAGTTCGAGCGCGCTCACAAGCTGCGCCTGATCTTCGGCAACGGTCTGCGTCCCGACGTCTGGGACGACATGCTCGACCGCTTCAAGGTCGGCGGGGTGCTGGAGTTCTACGGCGCCACCGAAGGCAACGTGTCGCTGTTCAACTTCGACGGCCGCCGCGGGGCCATCGGCCGGGTGCCGGGCTACCTGAAGAAGAAGTTCAACATCCGCATCGTCAAGTTCGACGTCGAGACCGAGACCCCCGTGCGCGGCCCCAACGGTTGCTGCGTCGAGGTCAAGCCCGGCGAGATCGGCGAGTGCATCGGCCACATCGCCAGCGACGCCCGCTCCAACTTCACCGGCTACGCCGACAAGGCCGCCACCGAGAAGAAGGTGCTGCACGACGTCTTCGACAAGGGCGACGCCTGGTTCCGCACCGGCGACCTGATGCGCCAGGACAGCGACGGCTACATCTACTTCGTCGACCGCATCGGCGACACCTTCCGCTGGAAGGGCGAGAACGTCGCCACCAGCGAGGTGTCCGAGCGCCTGGCGGGCTTCCCGGGCGTCAAGGAGATCAACGTCTACGGCGTGCCGGTGGGCGACCTCGACGGCAAGGCCGGCATGGCCTCGCTGGTCGTCGGTCCCGAGTTCGAGATCGAGAACCTGGCCGAATATGTCGACCGCGAGATGCCGGCCTACGCCCGTCCCGTGTTCGTGCGCCTGCAGCCCGAGATCGAGACGACCGGCACCTTCAAGTACCGCAAGATCGACCTGGTGAAGGAGGGCTTCGACCCGGCCGTCATCAAGGACCCGCTGTACTTCCGCGAGCCCGGCAAGGGCTATGTGAAGATCACCAAGGCGGCCCACGCCAAGATCCTGGCCGGCGGGTTCAAGCTCTGAGCCTGGCCGAGGCCTGGTCGCCGCTGGCGATCTTCGCCGCCCTGACGCCCAAGGACCCCGCGCGCCGCCCGGTGCGCGGGGTTTCCTATGGCGAGCACCCCCGTCAACGGCTCGACGTCTATGCGCCCGCCGACGGCGCGGGCGGCTGGCCGGTGCTGGTGTTCTTCTACGGCGGGGCGTGGAACTCAGGCCGGCGGGGCGACTACGGCTGGGCCGCGCGCGCCCTGGCGGCCCGGGGGTTCCTGGTCGTCGTACCGGACTACCGCCTCCATCCCGAGGTCCGCTATCCGGTTTTCCTCGAGGATGCTGCGCTCGCTGTCCGCTGGGCGGTCGAGCATGCGCCGCGCCTGGGCGGGGATCCGGGGCGGATGTCGCTGGCCGGACACTCGGCCGGCGCCTACATCGCCGCGATGCTGGCGCTGGATCGCGCCTATCTGGCGGCCGCCGGGGTCGAGGGCGAGAGGGTACGGGCCTTCGCCGGCCTGTCGGGACCCTACGCCTTCCTGCCGCTCGACGGCCCCATCACCACCCGCACCTTCGGCCATGCGCACGATCTTCCGGCCACCCAGCCGATCAGCTTCGTCCGCGCCGGCGCTCCGGCCGCGTTCCTGGCGACGGGAGGGGGCGATCAAACCGTTCGCCCGCGCAACACCCGCAAGCTGGCCAAGGCCTTGCGTGAAGCCGGCGCGATCGTCGAGGAGCAGGTCTATCCGGGCCTGGACCACGCCGCGCCCCTGCTGGCGCTGTCGCGGCCGTTCCGCCGCAAGGCGCCGGTGCTGGCCCAGATGACGGCCTTCCTGAAGGCCAGGGCCGGCTGATCCCGCGCGACGATCCACCGCGCCTTGCTGCGCTGCGATTGAACCTGGGGCCCATCCTGTCTATATGGCCGTGACTGAACGCGGGTCATGTGTGTGGCGACCTCGCGAAATCCCAGTGTTTCAACGAGATAAGAAGGGGCGTCGCCATGCTTCTGACCATGATGAAGGCCAAGCTGCACCGCGCCACGGTGACCCAGGCCGACCTCGACTACGAAGGTTCGATCGCCATCGACCGTGATCTGCTCGACGCTTCGGGCATCCTGCCCAACGAGCAGGTCGACGTGCTCAACATCACCACCGGCGCGCGCTTCACCACCTACGCCATCGAGGCCCCGCGCGGTTCCAAGGTGATCGGCGTCAACGGCGCCGCCGCCCGCCTGGTGCAGAAGAACGACACCGTCATCGTCGTCACCTACTGCCAGATGCCGGCCGAAGAGGCCCGCAACTACGCCCCGACCGTCGTGCTGCTCGACGAAGGCAACGTCATCAAGAAGGCCGCCTGATGCGGTCCGGCGCCGTCCCGGCTTTCGTCCTGGTCGGCGCCCTGGCGCTGGCCGGTTGCGGCGGCCCCAAGCTGCCCAAGGGCGTCGACGAGGACGCCCTGACCCAGGCCGTCGGCCGGGCCATCGGCTCGCCCTCGACCTGCGTGCTGATCGCGCAAGCCGACGGCAAGGTGCTGTGGACGGGCGGGGGCTACATCTCCTGCGCCCGCAACCTGCCCACTTGCGAAGGCAAGACCTCGACGGCCCAGGACGTGCTCAAGGCCAACCTGGCCGGCGAGGCGAAATTCATCAGCTGCGACAGCAGCCCGACCAACCGCGTGGGCTGGGCCATGGGGCCGGTGCCCGCCGGCGAGGGTCGCCAGGCCTCGGGCCTGCGCTATGTCGCGGTCATGGAGGGCGATCGCGCCCTGCCGGGCATCGAGATCCAGGACCGCGTCGAACGCGCCTTCGTCCGCGCCGGCTTCTGACAAAGGAAAACCTCGCTCCCGGTCTGGGAGCGAGGTTTCCGGTTTCAGGACTGATCCTGGTCGTTACTGCTGCGCCTCGTAGGTGGCGCTGACCTCGACCCGCACCTTCAGTTCACCGCCCGAGATCGCCGTCGAATCGGCCATCTCGCGCTTGGCCATGGCGAACATTGGCGCGGGCTGGGGCGAGGGCGTGTAGCCGCCGGCCTCATTCAGGCTGACCAGGCGCACCACCTTGTAGCCCGTGGCCCGGGCGTAGAGGTCGGACTTGGCCTTCAGGGCCGCCACGGCCTTGATGCGCGCCTCGTCCTCGGCCTTCTGCGGGTTCTGCAGGCCAAAGCTGATGCCGCCGACGGTGTTGGCGCCGGCCGAGGCGGCCGCGTCCACGGTCTGGCCCAGCTTGGACAGGTCGCGCGCCAGGATCGTCACCTGGTTGCTGGCCTGGTAGCCGGTCAGGCGCGGCGGCTGGTTCTGCTCGTAGGCGTACTGCGGATTGACGTTCAGGTTCGAGGTCTGGATGTCGCGCTCGGCGACGCCGGCCTTCTTCAGCGCCGCGATCACCTTGTTCATCGCCGCGCCGTTGGCCGACAGGGCCGCCGCCGCGCTGGCGCCTTCGCTCTGCACGCCCAGGGTGATGGTGGCCATGTCCGGCGCGATCGCGGTCTCGCCGGCGGCCGACAGGTTGAAGGTCGTGGCGCGGAAGGCCGCGTCGTTGTTCTGGGCGGCCGCGGGGACGGCCGACAGGGCCAGGATGGCGGCGCCGGCGGCGACCAGGGCCGGAACGGTCGAGCGGTTGCGGATCATGTTCTTGTTCTCCTGCGCACGGGGACACGACAGTGCGTCGACCCGCGATTGGTTTCCCTGTCGCAAACTCAACCTGAACCGCACCTTTAAGCCGCGTGCAGCCCATGCTAATCGACCGGTCCTCGCCCGCGCCGACTCTCGTCCCGCGCGGCATGGGGGCCTGTAGCTCAATGGTTAGAGCCGACCGCTCATAACGGTCTGGTTGGGGGTTCGAGTCCCTCCAGGCCTACCAGCCCCCTCAGCTGTTGCTGCCCAGATACCTGCGCACTTCCTCGACCGACGCGCCGGCGTGTTCGCAGGCGGTGTGGAGCTGCTCCTCGCTGACGCCCAGGGTCTCGGTCCAGTAGCGGACCGAGCGGGGTTCCTGCAGGTCGATGGACTTGTCGTCGGCGGCGGCGGGCAGGGGGGCTGGGATGGATCGGACGTGGGGCATGGCGGCCTCCTCTGTAGGGAAGGGAAGCCGCGAAGCCTCGCTGTGTTCCATCGCGGCCCTGCGGCCGCCGTCTCGCCTGGTCGGGGTGGCGGCGAGACGACGGCCGGGCGGCCTCGAGGGCGGGGGAGGAGGGCCGCGCCATTCGATCGTGCGATGCGGTGGAGCGCTGATCGAACGTCGACAGATTGCCCGACGCCACCGGCTCCAGCTTGGAGGATGGCGGCCGGTTTTGTCGAAACCCGGCGCTGAGGCGCGCCATTGCCGCCTTCAGGGCCGCCCTCAGGCGTCTTCCTGGCCCGGCGGCGGCTGCGACATAACGTCCCTGCGGCGGCCGGCGGCCTGCTACTTTCATGCATGTCAGTCGCTCGCGACATAACGACGTTCAAAAATCAGCGTTTCCCTTTGTGCTCAACCAAAGCACGTCCCGAAAATTGACGTTTCTCCACTTCCGGGGGAAGTGGATTCGTCAACTCTCCACCTGGGAGAGCGCAACTTCCGCGACCGGCTGTCGCAGCTACCCCTAATGCTCGTTAATCACTCGGCAACAGCGAGCGCCGCAAGTCTTACGCGAGTGAGATCCTGTTCGAATTTCCAGAAGGGGCGGCCGGACATGAGGAAAATAGCGACTTCAGTTTTCGTCATTGGAACGATGGCGTTCATGGCGATATCTGGTTCGGCGACTGCTGCGACGGCGTCGAGTTCTTTTCAGGTCAACTTGACCATTCAAGGCGAATGCAAGGTGCAGTCGGCCTCGAATGTTGACTTCGGCTCGCACGGGGTCATCGACGCCAATATCGACACCACCAGCACCATCGGCGTCCAGTGCACCAATTCCACGCCCTACACGGTCGCCCTGAGCGCCGGGGCGGGCACCGGGGCGACCGTCGGCGCGCGCAAGATGACCAGCGCCGCCAACGACACGGTCGGCTACGCGCTCTATCGAGACGCGAGCCGCACGCAGGTGTGGGGCGTCACCCAGAACGTCGACACCCAGGCCGGCACCGGCAACGGCGCCGTGCAGTCCTATACCGCCTATGGCCGTGTCTCGGCCCAGACCACGCCGGCCCAGGGCGCCTATAGCGACCTGGTCGCGGTGACGATCACCTACTGAGATGCGCCCGGTCGTCCTCCTGGCCGGTCTGGCCCTGGCCGCGCTCGGCGGCGCGCAAGCGACCGCCGCGTCGCTGCGCGTCAGCCCCGTGAGCCTGGACCTGCCGGCCGGCCAGAACGCGACGACCCTGACGCTGCAGAACGACGACGTCGCCCCGCTGAACGTCCAGATCCGCGTGTTCCGCTGGACGCAGTCCGGGGGGCGCGACGTGCTGACCCCGGCGACCGGGGTGGTGGCCAGCCCGCCGATCGCCAAGGTCGATCCCGGCGCCAGCCGCACGGTGCGCGTCGTGCGCCTCGACGGCCGCCCGCCCGAGGCCGAGGAATCCTACCGTCTCATCGTCGACGAACTGCCGCCGCCGCTCAGCGAGTCCGGCCGGCAGGTCACCCTCCTGATGCGCCACTCCATTCCGCTGTTCTTCGGCTCCGGCCGCGAGCGGCCCCGGATCGAGTGGCGGCTGCAGCCGTCCGAGGACGGCGGCGCGGCCCTGGTCGGCCGCAACACCGGCGCCCGCCGCCTGCGTCTGGCCAATCTGAAGATCGGCGACGCCTCCGGAGCGGTCCTTGCCGAACGCAAGGGCCTGGTGGGCTATGTTCTGCCTGGAGCGGAAGTCTCCTGGCCCGCGGGGGCCTTCCAGCCCGCCGCCGGGACTCGGCTGATCGCCGATACCGACACCGGGCCGATCGATGCGCCGCTCAAGAGCGACTGAGGCGGCCCTTCTGAGCGCCGTCTTCGCCGTCTGCGGGGCCAGCGCCCTGGCCCAGGACCTGCCGCTCCCCGATCTCAAGACCGTCGCGACCATGCGCGAGGACCTGCAGCTCGAAGTCTGGATCAACGGCCGCAACACCGGCCTGGTCGCGGCCGTCGAGCGCGAGGGCGACGGACGCCTGCGGATGCAGGCCGACGAGATGCGCGCCGTCGGTCTGGCCGCCCCGGCCGTCGGCCTGGTCGACCTGACCGGCGTTCCGGGCCTGACGGCGGTCTATGACGATCCCGGCCAGCGCCTGATGGTCACGGCCGATCTCGACCGGCTGGCGATCCAGCGCTTCAACCTGGCCGTCCGCCGCGAAGCGGCCGGCGCGCCGCGCCAGGACCTGGGCGCGGTGCTCAACTACATCTTCTCGGCCGACGCCGGTCAGGTCGACGCCGACGACGCACTGGGCGTCGACGCCATGGGGCTGGCGCTCGACGGCCGCGTCTTCGGCCGTTTCGGCGCCTTGGCCAGCGGGGTCTCGGCCAGCCACGTTGGCGAAGAGACCCGCATCGTGCGTCTCGACACCACCTGGTCCTGGTACGATCCCAAGCGGATGCTGGGCCTGCGCGGCGGCGACTACATCAATGGCGGCTTCGCCTGGACCCGGCCGATCCGCATGGCCGGCTTCCAGATCCGCCGCGATTTCGCCACCCGGCCCGACATTGTCACCATGCCCTCGCCGCGGCTGGCGGCCACCGCGGCCGCGCCGTCGACGCTGGAGCTGTACGTCAACGACAACCGCATCCTCAGCAGGCCGGTGGGGGCCGGGCCCATTCGGATCGATGGCCTGCCGTCGGCCCAGGGCTACAGCAACGTGCGGCTGGTGCTCGCCGACGCCGCCGGCCGCCAGGTGGCGGTGGACGCGCCGTTCTTCGCCACGCCGTTGCTGCTGCGCAAGGGACTGGCCGACTTCTCGGCGGAGGCGGGGTTCGCCCGTCGCGGCTTCGGCGTGGAGTCGGCCGATTACGCCGGCTCGCCGATCGGCTCGGCCAGCCTGCGCTACGGCGTGTTCGACGCCCTGACGGTCGAGGGCCACGTCGAGGCCGGCGCGGGCCTGGTGCAGGGCGGCGGCGGGGTCACGGCGCAGGTCGGCGGGCT
Source organism: Caulobacter sp. 602-2 (assembly GCF_011043625.1). Lineage (GTDB taxonomy): Bacteria > Pseudomonadota > Alphaproteobacteria > Caulobacterales > Caulobacteraceae > Caulobacter. The sequence goes on along the minus strand of NZ_JAAKGT010000001.1, from coordinate 833,977 downwards.
GGGCGTGGTTTCGGCCTCGGCGGCCGCCAGCCATGTCGACGACCGCGCCGGCGCGCTGGCCGCGGTGATCTTCGACAGCCGGTTCGCCGGTCTCTACGTCTCGGGGATGAGCATGCGGGCCTCGGCGGGCTATCGCGACCTGGCCTCGGTGACCTCGCGTCCGTCGTTCTATCGCAACTGGCAGATGGCCGGCGACGAGCCGCCGCGCGCCATCGACCAGGTCACGGTCTCCAGTCCGCTGCGCCTGGCTCTGCTGATGCGCGGCGGAGAGGCGCCCGTCGCCAGCGCCTCCTACAGCGCCCAGACGCCGGCCACCGGGCCGCGTCGCCAGGTGTGGAGCGGATCGCTGCGCCACACCCTGGCCGACCGGGTGACGGCCTACGTCACAGGCTATGTCAGCCGCGGCGAGCGTCGCGACACCGGCGCCTTCTTCGGGATCTCAATCCCCCTGGGCTCGACCGGCTCGGCCACCGCCGGCGTCCAGGCCCAGGGCGGCGACACCTTCGGCTTCGTCGAGGCCAGCCGCGCCGAGACCCAGGCCGACGGCAGCTACGGCTGGCGCGCCAGGATCGAGCAGGGCGCCCGGCAGGCGGGCGAGGTGCAGGCCGCCTATCGAGGCCGCAACGCCCGCGTCTCGGGCGCGGTGCAGTACGCCGACGGCGCGGCCCGGGGTCAGGTTCAGGTCGAGGGCGCTCTGGCCTGGCTGGGCGGGGTGAGTGCGGCGACCAACCGCCTGGAAGGCGCCTTCGCCCTGGTCGAGGTCGGCGCTCCCGACGTGCCGGTGCTCTATCAGAACCAGAAGGTCGGCCGTAGCGACCGCAACGGCCGGCTGCTGGTGCGCAATCTGGAGGCCTTCGAGATCAACCGGCTGTCGATCGACAGCCAGGACCTGCCGCTGGAGCTGGAGGCGGCCCAGACCGAGCGCACCGTCACGCCGACGGCGGGGGGCGGGGCCATCGTCCGCTTCGGCGTGGGCAGGAGCCCGCCTGCGGTGCTGCTGACCCTCTATCGCCCCGACGGCGGATTCGTGCCGCCGGGCGCCGAGGTGATCCGCCCCGGCGTCGCCGAGCGCGCCATCGTCGGCTACGATGGCCAGACCTTCCTGACCGGCGTGATCGCGGACGGCGACCTGCGCGTGGTCGTCGAGGACGGGAACGAATGCGTGGCGCGGCTGGTCCTGGGGGCTGCCGCCAGCGAGGGAGGCCGGCATGTCGTCGACGCCGTCTGCCGCTAGGCGCTGGCCTCTGCGCCTGGCGACGCTGGCCGGCCTGCTGGTGCTGGCCCTGGCCTGGTTCGGCGCGCCGTCGCAAGCCCGGGCCGCGGCCAGCTGCAGCGCCTCGATCTCCAGCGTCAATCTCGGCTCGACCCTCAGCCCGCTGACGGCCGGCAATGTCGACGCCACCGCCAACCTCAACTTCAGTTGTACGGGACTGACCCCGCTGCTGCCGGTCTCTCTGTGCCCCAACCTCGACGCGGGATCCGGCGGCAGCAACGGCGCGGGCCAGCGCTATATGGCCGGACCGGGCGGCGCCACCGTGCCGTTCCAGATCTATCAGGACAGCGGCCGCACCCAGCCCTGGGGCTCGTCGGTGCTGCTGGTGTTCGGCACGGTGCCGACGATCACCGCCAATCCCGGCACGGGCAGTTCGATCAACGTCAACCAGACCGTCTATCTGCGGCTGTCGACCAGTACGACCACCTTGCCGGGCACCTATTCCACCAGCTTCACGGGCCAGACCTTCTTCTGGGGGCTGAACCTTCTGTCGTGCGCGGGGGTCACCGTCGGCTCGACCCTGACCCCGGCCACCTTCACCTTCAGCGCCACGCTGATCGCCGACTGCACGATCACGACCGGCAATCTCAACTTCGGCAATGTCGGCGTGCTGAGCGCCAACAAGGACGCCCAGACCGGCATGTCGGTGACCTGCACCAAGGACACCCCCTACGCCATCGGCCTCGACAACGGCCAGCAGGGAACCTCGGCCACGGCCCGGCGAATGAAGGCCGCCAGCCAGTATGTCACCTACGGCATCTACAAGGACGAGGCCCGGGGATCGCCCTGGGGGACCGGCGCGGGCCTGACGGTCGGCGGCAGCGGCACGGGCGCAACCCAGCCGCTGACCCTGTACGGCCGCGTCCCGGCCCAGACCACGCCGTCGCCCGCCACCTACGGAGACCAGGTGATCGCCACGGTCACCTACTGAGCGGGATCCCAAGTGAAGGCCTCGCCTTCGAAGGCCTCGGCGCCCCGACCGATGGAACGGATCGCGGCGATCATGCGCCCCTGGCGTTCCAGCGCGGCGTCGGCCAGGGCGACCATCAGCGGGTTGGGCGTGGCCGAGGGCGACAGGCTGCGCAGCGCCTGCGCCAGGTCGGCCTCATCGCGGTCCGGCGCCAGGCGGCAGGCCAGGATGAACGCCGCCGCCGTCGAGCGGCTGACCCCGGCGTAGCAGTGCAGCAGCAGCGGCCGGGCGCCGTCCCAGCCGTCGGCGAAGGCGAGAAGTTCGGCGATCATGGCCGCGCTGGGGGTAACCAGGCCTTCGCGCGGCTCGGCGACGTCGTGAAAGGCCAGATGCAGCCGCTCCACCGCGCCGATCTCGGGGGGCTGCGCGCTTGGCGACAGCAGGCTCACCACGTGCGAGGGCTGGTGCGCGGCCAGATGCGCGTCCAGCCGGCTCAGCGGGCAGACCGCCAGCCTCATGCCAGAAACGCCGCCAGGCCCAGCAGGACGCCCAACTCGGCGACCTGTTCGATCGCGCCCAGCACGTCGCCGACATAGCCGCCGATCAGGCGGCGGGCCAGCAGGGCCATGGCCGTGGCCAGGAGAGCGGCGAAGGCGATCGCCGCCAGCGCGCCCAGTGCCGGCGCCAGCAGCAGCGGCCACAGGCCCAGGATCGCGGCGATCAGCACCTCGGCCGGCTTCACGCCGTCGGGCGCGGGCTTGTACTTGGCGTGGTCGCGGTCGCTCACATGGGGCAGGGCGGCCATGGCCGCCACGGCGGCGACGCGGCCGACCCCGTGGGCGGTCACAAGAGCCAGGGCCGCGTTCAGCGGCGTCAGGCTGGCCAGGGCCGCGGCCTTGGCGCCCAGGATCGTCACCAGCGCCAGCACGCCGTAGGTGCCGACCCGGCTGTCCTTCATGATCTCCAGGCGGCGTTCGCGGGTCTGGCCGCCGCCCAGGCCGTCGGCGCTGTCGGCCAAGCCGTCCTCGTGAAAGCCGCCGGTGACCAGGAAGCCGACGCCCAGGGCCAGGATCGCCGGCAGCCAGCCGCTCCAGCCGGCGCTGGCCGCCAGCAGCGCCAGGGCGCTGATCCCGCCGACCAGCAGCCCGACCAGCGGGAAGTAGCGCGCCGAGCGGGTGATCCAGTCGGGTTCGAACCCGCGCAGCGGCGGGGTCGGCAGGCGCGTCAGGAACTGCACCGCGCAGAGCAGCAACTGGACCTGCCGGCCGATCATCCCAGCACGTCGGCCAGGTCGGCCACCTCGGTGAGCAGGTTCGCGGCCGCCGCCAGCAGCGGGGCGGCCAGCACCGCGCCGGTGCCTTCGCCTAGCCGCAGGCCAAGGTCCAGCAGGGGCTCGACGCCCAGAGCGGCCAGCATCGCGCCGTGGCCCTTCTCGGCCGAACCGTGGGCGAAGACGCAGTAGTCCAGCGCCTCGGGCGCCAGGCGCACTGCCGCCAGCGCGGCGGCGGTGGCGATGAAGCCGTCGACCAGCACCGGGCGTCGCCGCGCGGCCGCGCCCAGCACCGCGCCGGCCATCATGGCGATCTCGCAGCCGCCGAACTCGGCCAGCACCGAGAAAGGATCCTCGGCGTCGCTGCGGGCGGCGGCGCGGGCGATGGCGGCGGCCTTGCGGGCCAGGCCCTCGGCGTCGTGGCCTGTGCCCTGGCCCACGCATGCTTCCAGCCGCGCCGGCGCCAGGCGATGCATGACGAGGGCGGCGGCCGAGCTGTTGCCGATGCCCATCTCGCCGATGGCCAGCACGTCGGCGGTGTCGAGGGCCTGGCCGGCGATCTCGATCCCCCGCGTCAGGGCCAGGTGGGTCTCCTGTCGGGTCAAGGCCGGCTCGCGGGCGGCGTTGCGGGCGCCCAGGCGCACCTTGGCGTCGATCAGGTCGGGGTGGCTCGGCAGGTCGGCGGCGACGCCGGCGTCGACCACCTTGACCGACACGCCCGTCGCCTTGGCGAAGGCGTTGACGCTGGACCGGCCCGACAGGAACAGGCCGACCATCGCCACCGTCACGCTCGACGGATAGCTGGAGACGCCTTCCTGCGTCAGGCCGTGGTCGCCGGCGAACACCAGCAGGGTCGTGCGGTCGGCGCGGGGCGCCAGGCCGTCCGCGATCAGGCCCAGGCGCACGGCCAGGTCCTCGATGCGGCCAAGGGACCCCGGCGGCTTGGCCTTGCCGTCCAGTTTCGCGCGCAGTCTGGCCTCCAGCGCCCGGTCGACGGCGGCGATGGGGGGCGGAACGAAGGTCATTGGGTCAGTCTCCAGCCGCCCAGGCACAGCAGCGTCACCAGCAGCCACAAGAGGGCGCAGGCCCGGCGATAGATCCGCAAGCCTCTGCGCAGGTCGGTCAGGTCTGGCGCCCGGCCGTCGCCGAAGCTCGGGCGCTGGGTGGTCTCGCCGTCGTAGCGGGCCGGGCCGCCCAGCTTGACGCCCAGCGCGCCGGCCATGGCCGCCTCGGGCCAGCCGGCGTTGGGCGAGGCGTGCTTCCTGGCGTCGCGCCGCATGGTCGCCCAGCCCTTCCAGCCGGCCGCCACGCAGATCAGGCCGGCGGCCAGTCGCGCGGGAACCCAGTTCATCACGTCGTCGGTCTTGGCCGCCGCCCAGCCGAACGACCGCCAGCGCGGCTCCATGTGGCCGATCTGGCTGTCTGCGGTGTTCACCGCCTTGTAGGCAAACAGGCCCGGCAGGCCGAACAGGGTCAGCCACGAGGCCGGGGCCACGACGCCGTCGTTGAAGCTTTCGGCCAGGCTCTCCAGCGCCGCGGCGGTTACGCCGTGCAGATCCAGGTCGTCGACGTCGCGCCCGACGATCAGGCTCACCGCCTGGCGCGCGGCGGGCAGGTCGCCGGCCTCCAGCGGATCCAGGACGGCCATCACGTGCTGATGCAGGCTGCGCTGCGCGAGCCCCAGCGTCGCCAGCAGCGCCACGGCCAGGGTGGCCAGCAGGCCGCTGTCGAACGCCGCCTCCAGGAGGCTGCCGATCAGGATCGCGGCGCCGATCAGGATCGCCACGGTGATGACGCCCAGCTCCTTGCGGCGGATCTCGGAACTTTCAGGCCGGTTCCACCGCCGCTCCATCGCCTCGATCGCCTTGCCGATCCAGGTCACCGGATGCGGCAGGGCCTTGTGCAGCCCTTGCGGATAGCCGACCAGAGCCTCGATCAGCAGGGCCAGCGGAGGCGCGAGCAGCAGGGGTTCAGCCATGGCGTCCCACAAGTTCGATCAGGGGCCCGGACTGGCCCTCGACCACTCTTGCCGTGACTCCATAGGCGCGGGCCAGCACGTCGGGCGTCAAGGCCTCGCGCGGCGGACCGTCGGCGATCAGTCGGCCGTCGACCAGCACCAGCACCCGGTCGGCCAACCGCGCGGCGATGGCCAGGTCGTGCAGGGTCATGACCACGCCCTGGCCGGCCTGGGCGGCGAAGCCGCGCATCAGGTCCACGGCGTCCAGCTGGTGGCCGGGATCAAGCCCGGCCAGCGGCTCGTCGGCCAGCAGCCAGCTCGGCTCGCCGGCGAGCACCCGAGCGAACAGGGCCCGGCCGCGCTCGCCGCCCGACAGGCTCTTGACCTCGCGGCGGGCCAGGTCCTGCAGGTCGGTGCGCTCGAGCGCCCGGGCCACGGCCGCGCGATCGGCTTCCGACAGCCCGCGCATGCCGCTGTGGGGCGTACGGCCAAGGCCCACCAGGGTCTCGACATCGACGGCCCAGGCCACTTCCGGCGTCTGCGGCAGGAAGCCGATCTTGCGGGCGCGATCGCGGTGCGACAGGGCGCCCAGCGGCGCGCCGGCCAGGCTGACGCTTCCGGCGTCCGGCTTGCGCAGGCCGGCCAGGCACGCCAGCAGGGTCGACTTGCCCGCGCCGTTGGGACCGACGACAGCCGTGACCTCGCCGGCCCTGAACTCGGCGGATACGCCATGCAGCACGGCGCGGCCGCCCAGCGAGACGGTCAGGTTCTCGGCGGAAAGCGTGGAGCCGGAGAGAAGGGGGGCGTTCATGCGAGCCTCCGGCGCATGGAGATCAGGAGGGCCAGGAAGAACGGCCCGCCGACGGCGGCGGTGGCCACGCCCAGTCGCATCTCGGCGGCCGAGGGCGTGAGGCGCACCACGATGTCGGCCGCCAGCACCAGGGCCGAGCCGGCCAGGGCCGAGGGAATGAGCAGGGCGCCCGGGCGGTGCCCGACGAGAGGGCGAACCAGGTGCGGGGCGATCAGGCCGACAAAGCCGATCAGGCCCGTCACGGCCACGCTGGCGCCTGAGGCGATCCCCACGCCGACGGCCAGGATCACCCGCACGGCCGACAGGTTGACGCCTAGGGCCGTAGCGCCGGTCTCGCCCAGGGTCAGGGCGTCCATCGACTTGCGCAGGGTCAGCAGGATGGCCAGGCCCACGATGATCAGCGGCACGGCCAGCCGCACCTCGTCGACGCTGCGGTCGGCCAGCGAACCCAGCAGCCAGCTGATGATCTCCTGCGCCGCCCATGGGTTCGGGGCCAGCGACAGGGCCAGGGCCACGCCGGCGCTGGCCACGGTGTTGAGGATCACGCCGGCCAGCAGGAAGGTCACCGTGCCGCCTGTGGTCCCGGCCAGGGCCAGCATCAGGACGACGCCGAAGCCCGCGCCCAGGATGGCGCAGGCCGGCAGCAGCCAGGTCGCGGTGAAGGCCAGGCCCAGATAGAGGCTCATCACCGCGCCCAGGGCGGCCATGGACGACACGCCCAGCACGCCAGGATCGGCCAGCGGATTGCGGGTGTAGCCCTGCATGGCCGCGCCCGACATGCCCAGCGCCGCGCCGATGGCCACGGCCAGCACGGTGCGCGGCAGGCGCAGTTCGAAAATGATCGCCCAGCGCGGATCGGCGCGGTCGATCCAGGCGCTCCACGGCGCCCAGACCCGGCCGCTCATCAGCGACAGGCCGAAAAGGACGGCTATGGCCACGAGCAGGCCGCCGATCAGCAGCCAGGAACGGCGGGAATGGCTCATGCGCGGGCTTTCAGCACTTGGCGGCGAGCGGCCGCCAGGGTGGCGGCGGTGTCGATCAGGGTCGGGCCGCCGCAATAGAGCAGCCGTTCGGGGAAGGTGGCTCGGGTCATGCGGTGGCTCACCTTGGCGAGGGCGGGGTGGCTGAGCATCCGCTCGGCCCAGGTCGGCGCATCGGGTCGCGCCTGGCCGGCCAGCAGCACCTGCGGCGGATCGGCCAGGAGCCTTTCGAGCGAGACGTTGCCCCACTTCTTCAGGCCATAGCGGCTGGCGACATTGGTGAAGCCGGCGCGCTTCATCATCTCGTCGACCAGCGTGCCTTCGCCGGCCGCGAAGCCGTTGGGCTGGAACACCAATGCCTCCAGCGGGCGCGAGCCCGGCGGCGGGGCCGAGGCGGCCAGCGCCCGGTCGATGCGGGCGATCAGGGCCTCGCCGCGGTCCGGATGGCCGGCGGCCTGCGCGATGCGGCGGATGTCGGCCTGGTTCTCGGCCCAGCTGTTGGGCACCTTGAAGAGCTCGGCCCGCACGCCCAGTCGCTTCAGCGCCGCCCGGGTGGCCGGCGAGGAATGGGCCGCGCTCAGCACCACGTCGGGCCGCAGCGCGATCACCTCTTCGGCGCTCTCGTAGGTGATTGGATAGCTCTTGGCGCGCTCGGCTATGCTCGATTGCTGCGGGTCGCGGGCGTAGTGGCTCAGCGCCGCGATCTGGTCGCGGTCGGCCACCTCGACCAGCACGCCGTCGAGGCATGGATTGAGCGAGACGAGGCGCGGCTTGCGCGTCGCTGCCCAGGCCGAGCCCGCGCCCGCGCCGAGCCCGACCGCCAGGCCCGCGGCCAGGGCCGTGCGGCGGTTCAGGCCGCTCAAAACTCGACCCCGCGCTGGGCCTTGAAGCCCTGCTCGAAGGGATGCTTGACCAGGGACATCTCGGTGACCAGGTCGGCGATCTCGAGCAGCTGGGGCTTGGCGTTGCGGCCGGTCAGGCAGACGTGCTTGTCGTTGGGGCGGGCCTTCAGCACCGCGACGACCTCGTCGATGTCGAGATAGTCGTAGCGCAGGGCGATGTTGATCTCGTCCAGCAGCACGAAATCCAGCGCCGGGTCGGCGATCATCGCCTTGGACTCTTCCCAGGCGGCCCTGGCGGCGGCGATGTCGCGCTCGCGGTCCTGGGTGTCCCAGGTGAAGCCTTCGCCCATCACGCGATAGCGCACCTGGTCGGGAAAGCGGCTGAAGAACAGGCGCTCGCCGGTCTTCCACTTGCCCTTGATGAACTGCACCACGCCCACCTGCATGCCCCAGCCCAGCGAGCGGGCGACCATGCCGAAGCCGGCCGAGGACTTGCCCTTGCCGTCGCCCGTGTGGACCAGCAGCAGGCCCTTCTCGAGCGTCTTGCTCTTCATCAGCTCTTCGCGCTCGGCCTTCAGCGCGCGCATGGCCTCGGCGTGCTGGGTGTTCTCGTCGGTCATCGCGAAGTCTCCAGGGCGGCGGCCAGGCGCGCCCAGTCAGCGTCGAATCCGGGCAGGCCGAAGCGTAGCAGGCCGGCGTCGTGGTCGAAGGGGCGGGTGAGGATCCCCGACCGGGCCAGGGTCTCGAAGCGGGCCGCGGCGTCGGTCGCGCGCGCCAGGCGGAACAGGCTGGTTCCGCCGACGATCTCGAACCCGGCGCCCGCCAGCAGGGCTTCCAGGCGGGCGGCGTCGTCGGCCAGGCTGGCGCGCGCGGCGTCGGCCCAGGCGGCGTCGGGATAGGCCGCCAGGCCTGCGGCCAGGGCAGGGGCCGAGAGCGGCCATTCGCCGAGCGTGTCGCGCAGGCGGCGCGCCAGGGCCTGGCGGGCGATGACGAAGCCCAGCCGCAGGCCGGCCAGGCCGTAGAACTTGCCGAACGAGCGCAGTACGACCAGCCGCTCGTGGCCTGGCGCGCCGGCGAACCTTGCGACCGACAGCGCCGGCTCGCACTCGACGAAGGCCTCGTCGACGATCGCGCCGCGCTGGCCCAGCGCCAGCACCGCCTCGGGCGCCAGGCTGCGGCCGTCGGGATTGTTGGGGTTCACGACCACGCAGACGTCGGCTTCGGCCGGATCGGCCACGACCTCCGACCCCACTCGCCGCCAGGCGTGGGCGTGGCTGGAATAGGTGGGCAGCGGCAGGCTGACGCGGCCGCGAGGCAGGATCTTGGGCAGCAGCCGGATGGCCGTCTCGCTGCCGGGGATGGCCACGACCCGGCCCGGATCCTCGACGCCGAAAGCTTGCGCGGCGACGGCTTCGAGCTTCAGAAGGTCGGCCGGATCGGGCAGGCGGCCCCAGTTCTCGAAGGCCTGGGGCGGAACCGGATAGGGACGGGGATTGATCCCCGTCGACAGATCGAGCCACGGCGCGGGCGCGTCCGGGAAACGCGCCCGCGCCGCCGCCAGGCGGCCGCCGTGTCCGGAAAGGGACGCCGGCGAGCCGCTCATCAGAACTTCGCCCGCACGCCGGCGAAGAAGCCGCGACCCACCGAGCCGTAGCGGTAGATCGTCTGGTATTCCTTGTCGAAGAGGTTCTCGACGCGGCCGAACACCTCGAACTGCTCATTGACCGGATAGGCCGCGCGCAGGTCGAACAGGGCGTAGCTCTTCAGCCGGCGGGCGTTGGTGGCGTTGTCATAGCTCTCGCCCACGTACTGCACCGAAACGCCCGTGGTCAGGCCGTTCGACCAGTCATAGTCGGCGTTCAGGTTGGCCGTCTCGCTCGGGCGGCGCGGCAGGCGCTTGCCGTTGTTGGTCGCCGAGCGGTTGATGGCGTCCATGTTGGTGTAGTTGGCGGTCACCTGCAGGGCCGAGGTCACCTCGATCGTCGCTTCCAGCTCGACGCCGCTGGTCTCGGTCTTGGCGAAGTTGGCGTAGCCGCCATAGTTCGGCGGGTTGTTGTTCGAGACGAAGTCGATCTGGTTGGTGATGTCGCGGTGGAACCAGGTCACGCCCGCGCGCACCCGGCCGTTCAGCACGCTGTGCTCGACGCCCAGGTCGACGCTCTCGGACTCTTCGGGCTTCAGGCCGTCGTCGCCGTAGATGCTGTACAGCTGGTACAGCGACGGGGCCTTGAAGCCTTCGCCGTAGTTGGCGCGGAACACCGTCACCCCGTCATTGGGCGAGTAGGTGGCGCCGGCCTGGTAGACGGTCGCGTCGCCGAAGGCCGAGTGGTCTTCCTGGCGAACGCCGCCGGTCAGCACCAGGCCCGCCAGCGGCTTGGCCTGCAGCTGCAGGTAAAGGCTGTCGGTGCTGGCCGCGTGACGGTCGGGCTTGGGCGCCGGATCGAAGGTCGACGGCGAGGCGGTGCGGAACCACGAACGCTCGGTCTCGGCCCCGAAGGTGGCGCGCAAGGCCTCGTTGATCGTCCAGGTGCCCTGGTACTCGAAGCGGTTGTTGGTGCCGCGGGCGTCGAAGGTCTTGGGGACCGACGAGCTGGGATCGAAGTTGTCGCGGTCGGTCTGGGTGTAGCCATAGCCGAGGCGGTTCTTCAGCGCGCCGTCGAAGGCGCTCAGGCGCACGCCGGCGTAGGAGACCAGTTCCTTGGTCTTGCCGTACTCGGGGCTGTCGGCGAAGGCGAACAGCGGCGCGGGGAAGCCGTCGAACTCGTTCTTGGTCGCGGCGTACGAGGCGCGCAGGTCAACGGCGGCCCAGTCGGTGACGTTCAGGTCCAGGCGGCTGCTGATCGCGGCGTTGCGGTAGCCGTCCTTCTCCTTGCCGCCATACGACTTGCCGAAGGCCGAGACGCCGTCGGTGGTGTAGTAGGCGCCGGCCAGGCGGAAGCCGCCCCAGTCGCCGCCGGTGCTGACGGCGGCGTTGCCGTAGGCGGTGTCGCGCGAGCCGGCTTCGGCCGAGACCGTGGCGCCCAGCGGGCCGGTCGGCACGGCGGTGATCATGTTGACCACGCCGCCGATGGCCTGGCTGCCCCACAGGGTCGACTGCGAACCGCGCAGCACTTCGATGCGGTTGATGTTGCCGGCCAGCAGGGTGGCGAAGTTGTAGCCGCCGCCGGTCGAGGACGGATCGTTCAGCTTGACGCCGTCGATCAGAACCACCGTCTGGTCGGTCTCGGCGCCGCGGATGCGCAGCTGGGTCGAGCCGCCGACGCCGCCGTTGCGGGTGACGGTCACGCCCGCGGTGCGTGACAGCAGGTCGGAGACCACCACGGCCTGCGACTTCTTCAGGGTCTCGGCGTCGATCACCGTCATGCTGGTCGAAACTTCCGACAGCTTTTCCGGTTCGCGGCCGGCGGTGACGACCACCTGGTCGACCGCGGCGGCGTCATCGGCCATGGCGTAGGCGGGCAGGGCGAGGGCGGGAACTGCGGCCGCCAGGGCCAGCAGGGAAACAAGGCGCATGTCGTTCCTCCGTGCGCGACAAGAAGGAGCGTGCTCCACGAGGAACACGCCCGGACCAGCGTCGTCATGCGGGGAAGAACCCGATCGTACGGCGCACCCCGGCCGGACGAAAAACGACCGCGACAGGCAGGTCTCCTGGCTCGCGGGTCATCGTTGCTGCGCGTCGCCTTCCCAGGCCTCTTCCGAAGAACAGTCCCAGTGGCATGTGACGCGCGAACTCGCCGCTTACAGTTGCGGGGGCAGCCCGGGTTTCACACCCGAGTTCCCTTTTCATCCTCTTTGGGAGGAACCTGTCGCGCTGGCTGCACTATATGGTGCGCCGCACACCGTCAATCTGGAGGCCTAAGCGTTGTCAGTCACCCTGGTCCTGGGCGGGGCCCGTTCCGGCAAGAGCGCCTTCGCCCAGGGCGCGGCCGAGATCGCGGCCCGCTCGCGCGGCGTCACGCCGGTGATGGTCGTCACCGCCCAGGCCTTCGACGCCGAGATGGAGGAGCGCATCGCCCGCCATCAGCGAGACCGTAGAGACGCCTGGACCACGCTGGAAGCGCCCATCGACCTTGCCGGAGCCCTGCGCGGTCTGCCGCCGGGCGCTGTGGCGGTCGTCGATTGCCTCACCCTCTGGCTGACCAACCTGATGCTGGCCGAGTGCGACGTTTCGTCCGCCGGCGCCGAACTTGTCGCGGCGGTCGCCGACTTCGACGGCGAGCTTTGGCTGGTCTCAAACGAGGTCGGCTGGGGCGTCGTGCCCGACAACGCCTTGGCCCGCAGGTTCCGCGACGAGGCCGGCCGCCTGCACCAGGCCCTGGCCCGGGCCGCCGACGCCGTCCATCTGGTCGCGGCCGGACTAAGCCTTCGGATGAAGTGAGTCGCGCGACTCGGTCTCTGGTTGCTCAACTTCGGGAAATGCGACGATTGCGCACGCTGACACCGGGTGTCGCGGCATGGTTAAGACCTGTTCACACATTCGACAGGGCTGGGGCTGGCCATGCGACGGATCCTCATTGCGGAAGACGACATTCTCCTCGGCGGCGTCTACGAGATGCTGCTGCAGGACGCTGGATTCGAGGTCCTGTGGAGCCGTGACGGCCGCGAGGCGCTGGACGCGTTCGACGCCTTCGCCCCCGATCTCCTGATCACCGACAACTCGATGCCGCGGATGACGGGGGCCGAACTGATGCGCGCGGTCGAGGATCGCGACGTGCCGGTGCTGATGGTGTCGGCCAGCGATCCGCGGGTGCTGCAGGTCGAGCCCGACATGTGGCTGGAAAAGCCGATCACGCCGGCGCGGCTGCTGACCGCCGTGCGTACGCTGCAGCGCGGGACGGTTCAGGCCGCGGCCTGAAGCCCGAGAGCGACGAGGGTCGCGAAAAATCCCAGGCCCACGGCCCAGGCGGCGCAGAACGCCAGGGTGGGATGGCGTTGCCACCAACGCGGGTGGGGAACGCCGGTGATGGTCTTGTCGGTCATGCGGTCGCCTCGCGTGGTCCTTGAGGATCCAACGCGAGACGACCGGTCATCAGTTCCAATCAGCCGCCGAAGCCGCGCGATCCGCCGCCGAAGCCGCCGCGCGAGATGACGCTGCTGCGGCTCTGCACCCGGGCCGGGGCCTCGTAGCGCGAGGGCGCGTCGAAGCTGTCCTGGCGCACCCGGCTGCGGCCCGAGAGGTAGTCGCGCGAGATCGGGTAGCCCGAGCCGCTGTAGTAGGTGCCGTCGCGGTCGCGATACATCGGCGCGCCGCGATAGCCGCGGTTGTTCATGCCTTCCAGGGCCTGGCCGATGATGAAGCCGGTCAGCAGTGGGGTGAAGAAGCTGCCGCCGCCATTGGCCTGGCTGCGCGGCACGCACTGGTCGACGCCGTAGCGCTCCTCGCAGCTCTTCTGGTCGGAGAACTTTGGGGCGTTCTCGGCGCTGGCCTTCTGGGCCTCGTCATAGGCCGTCTGGCACTGGTCGGCGGTGAAGTCGCCCGAGGCCTTGCACTCGTCCAGGCTGGCGAAGCTGGAGGCGTCGACCTTCTGGCCCGAGACGGCGGCGGGCGGATCGCCCCATTGCGTGGCCGAGCCGGGATCGTCGCACGCGACCAGGGTGAAGGCCGAGCCGGCCATCAGGCTGGTCAGCGCCACGGCGCTGGAGCGCTTGCGGCGCCGCGTCGAAGCCGAGACTGGTGCGGGCAGGGGAGAAAGCGCGTTCATGTCCGGCCTCACGAGGTCATGCAGGCGGCGTTTAGCAGGCCGACGGCCAGCGAGATCGAGGCCAGGTACACGCCGGCGGCCAGTTCGGCCTTCTCGATGCGGTCGATCAGGTCCTTGAGCACGGTGAAGCGCACCAGGGTGAAGGCGGCGATCTGGATCACGCCGGCCAGCAGGGCCCAGGCGGCGAACTCCATCAGGCTGACGGTGTGGCTGAGTGCCGAGGCCAGCGGCAGCACGTAGCCGACCACGGCGCCGCCCAGGGCGACGGCCGCGGCGACGTTGCCCTCGCGGATCAGCTTGGCTTCGTCATAGGGCGTCACCGCCTGGTAGACGATCTTGAACGCGACGGTGAACACGCCGGCGGCGACGAAGGCCACCAGGAAGGCCAGGGCGCTTTCGCCGAAGGCATTGACGTCGAACATGGTCTTTCCCCCTGTCAGGTAGGCTTAGGCGCGGAATTCGCCCACTTCGAGCGGCACGCCGATCATGGTTTCGAACGAGACCTCGCGGTCCTCGGTCTCCATCTCGATGGCCAGCAGCAGTTCGCGGCCCTCGCCGGGCAGGTCGCGGGCGAACAGCATGCAGGTCTGGAAGATCTTGCGGTCGGGCACGCCGTCGCGGTCGTCGTGCAGCTCTTCCCAGAAGGTCACCGGCTCCTGGCTCTCGGCCTCGTCGCCGAACCAGAAGCGATAGTACTCCGGCAGGCCGGCGGCGGCGAAGCTGCGGGCGCGCAGGCGCTTGCCCCAGGCGTCGCGGTCGGCGCGGCCGCCCGGATAGGCGCTGTCCCAGGGCACGAAGATGGTGACGTCGGTCAGGCGCTGGCCGGCGCGATCGTCCGACACGGCCTGAAACATCACGTGGTCGTCGGTGTAGAACCGGTGCACGAAGCCGCCGTCCTTCAGGTCCACCAGGCCCTGGGCGGTGATTTCCAGCGTGTCGCGGTCGAGCGGGAACTTGGTGTCGCTTCCGAACCGCTTCCAGGCCAGCGGGTCCAGCCAGACCGTCCGGCCCAGGGTCACGTTGCGGATGGCCGGCAGCGCCGACTCCGGGGCGGGTTCCTTGCGGCCGAATAAGCGACTGAACATGGCGGGTCCCTGCAACACTGGCCCCTCATGTACGGCGCCAGCCTGCGCTGTAAAAGGGGCGCCGCTCGCTCTCGACGGCTGGCGTTCGGGTTCCCATCTTGTATGAACACGGCCAAGATGGCCCGCTGAAGAGGATCACGACCCGATGAGTCAGACGCCCTGGACTGTCCGCTCGCTGAAGGCGGCCCTGGACGAAGCGCCCGGACGCGGCGCCGACGAGATCACCGTCAGCGTCCTGGACGGCGCCGACGAAATCCTGCTGGCGACCATGCACTGGCATGGCGATCTGGAGATCTACATCAGCGTCAGCGACCAGCAGGTCGCCGCCTCGGCCCTGCTGTGGCCGGTCGACGAACAGGAAGACCGTCACGCCTTCAACGAGTTCCTGCTCAAGGCCCAGAAGCTGGTGCCGCTGTCGAACTTCGGCATCTGCGCCGTCGGCGGCCGCGACTACTACGAACTGTTCGGCGAACTCTCGACCACCACCTCGATCGAGGACATCCTGATCGAGTTGCGCACCCTGGCCGAGAACGCCATCGAAGTGGCTTCCGACCTGCGCACCTCGTTCTCGTCCGCCGCCTGACCCAAACCTAGAATTTCCCGGAGCCTTCCGATGTCCATCTGGCGCAAGCTGTTCACCCTGGGTCGCGCCGGCGCCCACGAAGCCACGTCCGCCGTCGTCGACGCCAACGCCATCCGCATCCTCGACCAGGAAATCCGCGACGCCGACACGGCCCAGGCCAAGGCGCGCGACAACCTCGCCACCCTGGTGGCCCGTCGCCGCATCCAGGAGAACGACGTCAAGAGCCTGCGCGAGCAGGTGGCCAAGTACGAGAACTCCGCCCGCGCCGCCGTCACCAAGGGCGACATGGATCTCGCCCGCCAGGTCGCCCAGCGCATCGCCGACATCGAGAGCGAGATCTCGCTGAAGGAGCCGCAGATCGGCGGCATGCGCGAGGCCGAGGACCAGCTGCACCAGGCCATCGCCGCCACCGACCGCCGCATCGACACGCTCAAGCGCGAGGTCGAGGTCGTGAAGGTCAATGAGTCGGTCCAGAAGGCCCAGGCCGCCGTCACCGCCCGCGGCGCCGGCGCCGGCGCCTCGCTGGGCTCGGCCGCCGACAGCCTGGCGCGGATCAAGGAGCGCCAGATGATCCGCGGCGAAAAGATCAAGGCCGCCGGCGAACTGGAAGACCGCCGCACCGGCGCCGATCTCGACGAGAAGCTGCGCGTGGCCGGCATCCTGCCGGGCCAGTCGTCTGCCGACGACATCCTGGCCCGCCTCGCGCCGCAGCCCGCCCCGCTGCAGATCGAGGACAAGGCCGCCGACGGTTCGAAGTCCGAATAAGAGCTCAGCGTGCGTCGTCTTACCCTGACCCCTCGCGCCGACTGGCGCGAGAAGGCCGAGGCCGTCGGCTTCGTCTACCATCACACCGGCGGACAGGCCTATTGGGACGAGGGGACGGCGTACGCCTTCACCCTGCGCGAGATCGAGGAGCACCTGGAGCCGGCCGCGGCCGAGCTTCATGACCTGTGCCTTGATCTCGTCGACGAGGCGGTCGCCAGCGAGGAGATCCTCGAAAAGCTGGCGATCCCGCGCGAGCACTGGGATTTCGTCGCCGCCTCCTGGCGCGCCAAGGAGCCCTCGCTCTACGGCCGATTCGATTTCGGCTATGACGGCTCTGGCCCGCCCAAGCTCTACGAATACAACGCCGACACCCCCACCAGCCTGTTCGAGGCCGCCACCTTCCAGTGGCTGTGGCTGGAAGACCTGTTGGGGCAGGGCGCCCTACCGGCCGGGACCGACCAGTTCAACAGCCTGTTCGAAGCGATGCGCGACCGCTTCAAGGTGCTGTTCCCCAATGGCGGCTTCGTGCACTTCGCCAGCGACGACGAGGCTGTCGAGGATCGCCAGACGGTGCGGTTCCTGGAGGATCTGGCCGCCCAGGCGGGCCTGGACCCCAAGTTCGTGGCCATGAACGCCATCGGCCTCAACGAAGAGGGCCAGTTCGTCGACACCGACGGCTACCTGCTGCAGGCGGCGTTCAAGCTCTATCCGTGGGAAGACATGCTGCGCGAGCCCTACGCGGCCAACCTGACCACGGCCAAGGTCCGCTGGCTGGAGCCGCCGTGGAAGGCGATCCTGTCCAACAAGGCGATCCTTCCGCTGCTGTGGGAACGCCACAAGGGCCATCCCAACCTGCTGGAGGCCTATTTCGTAGGCGATCCGGCCGCTTCTGCGCTGGGCGCGAACTACGTGCGCAAGCCGCTGTTCTCGCGCGAGGGCGCCAATGTCGAGATCGTCGGCGAGGGCGCCGAGCCGGTGCTCGACCAGGGCTATGGCGCTGAAGGCGCGATCGTCCAGGCCTTCCACCCGCCGCCCAGCTTCGACGGCAAGCATCCGGTGGTCGGCGCCTGGATCGTCGGGGCCGAGCCCGTCGGCATGGGCATCCGCGAGGACGACAGCCAGGTCACCAAGAACCTGGCCCGGTTCGTGCCGCACATCATCGAGGGGTGAGGGGCAGTGCGTCCTTCGAGGCTCGGCTTGCGCCTCGCACCTCAGGATGAGGACGCCATTGCACTGAATTCCTCATCCTGAGGCGCCCGCGCAAGCGGGCCTCGAAGGACGCACGGGCTACGTGCTAACCTCTCTCCCATGAGCGATCCCACCGACGACGGCCCGCCCGGCGAAACTCCGATCCAGCGGGCCCTGCGCATCAAGCAGGCGGCGCTGGCCGCCAAGCCCAAGCCGCCGCGCGGCGGTCGCTTTCAACGCGAGCAGGCGGCCCGCAAGGCGGCCGGCTCCACCAAGCCGTGGAACAGCTGATGGCCGGTCTCAAGGACAAGCGCGGCTTCATCGACAAGGACCGCCTCGATCTCTCCGAGCGCCAGGCCGTCGAATACTGGATGAAGCGCTGGGGCGTGACGCGCGAGCAGATCACGACCGCCCACCGCAAGGTGGGCCGGATGACCAAGGACATCGCCGCCGAGCTCGGCAAGAAGCGCTGAGCGGCCGCGCGCTCGCTGTGCGATCATTGTCGTTTCGGGCTGCTCGCGGTGGTCGCCGACCAGTCCCGCGCAAGCGTAGCTATTCTCCGTATGGCGACGTTTCGTGCCTTTGAAGTGGCGTGTGCTGTCAAACTGCGATCAAGACAACGTTGTCATAGCAATGATTTGCTGAATTCTTGGCAAATCTGCGGGAACGCAACGCACATGTGGACGCGTTCTTGGCCAAAATGCTAGGGAGGCCACGGATATTGCACTGCGAGATTCAAGTTCGCAGGGCTGTTCCAGGGCGAGACGACCCCGATAGAGGGCGCGGCCTTTTTTCACTTTATCGCAGGGTGAACTCAAAATGCCGGTAGAGACGCTGACGAAGTCCCTTTGGGTCTATTCGTTCGGGGGAGGCGGCGCTGACGGCGACGCCTCGATGAAGAACCTCCTCGGAGGCAAGGGCGCCAATCTCGCCGAGATGTCGTCGCTGGGTCTGCCGGTTCCGCCCGGCTTTACGATCACCACCGAGGCCTGCGTCCACTACTACGCCAACGGCAAGCAGTATCCGGCCGAGCTGGCCGGTCAGGTCGCCGCCGGGCTCGCCAAGATCGAGGCCATCACCGGCAAGCGTTTCGGCGATGTGGCCAATCCGCTGCTGGTGTCGGTGCGCTCGGGCGCTCGCGCCTCGATGCCGGGCATGATGGACACCGTCCTGAACCTGGGCCTCAACGACGAGACCGTCGAGGGCCTGGCCAAGCTGTCGGGCGACCGCCGCTTCGCCTACGACAGCTACCGCCGCTTCATCCAGATGTACTCGAACGTCGTGCTCGACCTGGAGCACCACATGTTCGAGGAAATCCTCGACGACCATAAGGATCGCCTCGACGTCCACGTCGACACCGGCCTCACCGCCGACGACTGGGCCGGCGTGATCAAGGACTACAAGGCCGCCGTCCTCAACGAGCTGGGCAAGCCGTTCCCGCAGGACGCCCAGGAGCAGCTGTGGGGCGCCGTCGGCGCCGTGTTCGCCAGCTGGATGAACGACCGCGCCAAGTTCTATCGCCGCATGCACGACATCCCCGAAAGCTGGGGCACCGCCGTCAACATCCAGTCGATGGTGTTCGGCAACATGGGCGACACCTCGGCCACCGGCGTGGCCTTCACGCGCAACCCGTCGAACGGCGACAACCGCCTCTATGGCGAGTTCCTGATCAACGCCCAGGGCGAGGACGTCGTCGCCGGCATCCGCACGCCGCAGTCGCTGACCAAGGCCGCCCGCGAGGAGATGGGCGACACGGCCCCCTCGATGGAAGAGGCGATGCCGGAGGTGTTCGGCCAGTTCAAGACCGTGGTCGAGACGCTGGAGCGCCACTACCGCGACATGCAGGACATCGAGTTCACGGTGGAGCAGGGCACGCTCTACATGCTGCAGACTCGCAACGGCAAGCGCACCGCCAAGGCCGCGTTGAAGATCGCCGTCGACATGGCCGCCGAGGGCGTGATCAGCAAGGAAGAGGGCGTCAGCCGCGTCGAGCCGGCCTCGCTGGACCAACTGCTGCACCCGACCATCGATCCGGCCGCGCACCGCGACGTCGTCACCGTCGGCCTGCCGGCTTCGCCCGGCGCGGCCACCGGCAAGATCGTCTTCGACAGCGACGAGGCCGAGAAGGCCGCCGCCAACGGCGAAGCCGTGATCCTGGTGCGTGAAGAGACCTCGCCGGAAGACATCCACGGCATGCACGCCGCCCGCGGCATCATCACCGCCCGCGGCGGCATGACCAGCCACGCCGCCGTCGTGGCGCGCGGCATGGGCCGTCCTTGCGTCTCCGGCGCCGGCGACGTGTCGATCTTCGCCAAGGAAGGTCTGTTCCGGGCCAAGGGTCGCGAGTTCAAGGCCGGCGAGATCATCACCATCGACGGCTCCACCGGCGAAATCCTGGCCGGCGCGCCCAAGATGATCGAGCCCGAGCTGACCGGCGATTTCGCCACCCTGATGGGCTGGGCCGATCAGGTCCGTCGCCTGAAGGTGCGCGCCAACGCCGAGACCCCGCTCGACGCCAAGACCGCCCGCCAGTTCGGCGCCGAGGGCATCGGCTTGTGCCGCACCGAGCACATGTTCTTCGACGACACCCGCATCGCCGCGGTGCGCGAGATGATCCTGGCCGACGACGAGGCTGGCCGCCGCACGGCGCTGGCCAAGATCGCCCCCTTCCAGAAGGCCGACTTCGTCGAGCTCTTCACGATCATGGAAGGCCTGCCGGTCACCATCCGCCTGCTCGACCCGCCGCTGCACGAGTTCCTTCCGCACACGGAAGAAGACGTGCGGGCCGTCGCCGAGGCCACCGGTCTCGACGCCGGCAAGCTGCTGCGTCGCGCCAAGGAGCTGCACGAGACCAACCCCATGCTCGGCCACCGCGGCTGCCGCCTGGGCGTCTCCTATCCCGAGATCTACGAGATGCAGGTCCGGGCCATCCTCGAGGCGGCGTGCGAGATCGCCAAGTCGGGCAAGGCCGCTCCGGTGCCGGAAATCATGCACCCGCTCGTCGCCAAGGGCGAAGAGATGAAGTACCTGCGCGACCTGACCGACCGCGTCGCCAAGGCGGTGCTGGCCGAGCAGGGCGTCGATCTGAAGTACACCGTCGGCACGATGGTGGAGCTGCCCCGCGCCGCCCTGCGGGCCGGCGACCTGGCCGCCAACGCCGAGTTCTTCAGCTTCGGCACCAACGACCTGACCCAGACGACGTTCGGCATCAGCCGCGACGACGCCGGCAAGTTCCTGGGCGCCTATATCGACAAGGGCATCTTCGAGAAGGACCCCTTCGTCAGCCTCGACCAGGACGGCGTGGGCGACCTGATCCGCATCGCCGCCGAGCGGGGCAGGGCGGCTCGTCCCGACGTCAAGCTGGGCATCTGCGGCGAACACGGCGGCGACCCCGCCTCGATCGCCTTCTGCGAGAAGGTCGGTCTCGACTACGTGTCCTGCTCGCCCTACCGCGTGCCGATCGCCCGCCTCGCGGCCGCTCAGGCGGCGCTGGCAGGCAAGTAACGACCCTCCCCCTGAAGGGGGAGGTGGCCCAGAGGGCCGGAGGGGGAAGTTCCTCCTACCTCTGAGCTGCGACACCATGAACGGCCCCGCTCCCACGAGCGGGGCCGTTTTTCTTTTCGCGCCGGCTTGCATCGATATCGATAGGAAGCTATCTAAATAGATAGCAAGCTACCTATCGTTCTTTGAGCATCGTTACATGACGTCCCGCATTCCCAGCGAACGCACCTTCACGGGCGCGGTGCTGCGCTTGGCGCGCATCTACCGCCGCGAGGTCAATCGCGCCCTGGCCGAGCATGGCCTTTCCGACGCTCGCGCCCTGCCGGTGCTACACATCGCCCGCGCCGGCGGCGGCATGCGACAAGGCGTTCTGGCCGAGGAGCTGGGCGTCGAAGGCCCGTCGCTGGTCCGCGTGCTCGACCAGCTGTGCGCCGCCGGCCTGGTGGAGCGTCGCGACGACCCCGCCGACGGCCGCGCCAAGACCCTGCACCTGACCAGCGACGGCGCGGCCCTGGCCGTGATCGCCGAAGACACCGTCCAGTCCGTCCGCTCGCGTCTGCTGGTGGGCGTCAGCGACGAGGATCTGGCCGCCACCCTGCGCACCTTCGCCGCCTTCGAGGCGGCCCTGGAAGCGGCCAACGGGCAGGGGGCGTAAGGCTCTCATGCCCAAGTTCGACCGGTGGACGCTGCTGTTCTCGCTGAACAGCTTCGTCGCCGCCATGCTCGCCCTGTGGATCGGTTTCGCCGTCGGCCTGCCGCGTCCGTACTGGGCCATGACCACGGCCTACATCGTCAGCCAGCCGCTGGCCGGGGCCGTGCGCTCCAAGGCGCTGTACCGCGTGCTCGGCACCATGCTGGGCGGCGCGGCCGCCGTCGCCCTGGTGCCCAACCTGGTCAACGCGCCCGTGCTGCTGTGCCTGGCCCTGGCTTTGTGGGTCGGCGCCTGCCTGACCATCTCGCTGCTCGACCGCACGCCGCGCAGCTATGTTCTGATGCTGGCTGGCTACACCGCCGCCATCATCGGCTTTCCGGCCGTCAGCCAGCCTGGCGCGATCTTCGACCTGGCCGTCTGGCGCGTGGTCGAGATCGGCCTGGGCATCGTCTGCGCCACCCTGGTCCACAGTCTCGTCTTCCCGCGTCCCGTCGGGACCATCCTGCGCGCTCGCCTGGGCGCCTGGCTGGGCGAGGCCGACCGCTGGGCGCTGGACGTGCTGAAGGGCGCCGACGAAGAGGCTTTCGCCCGCGATCGCCGCCACCTGGCCGCCGCCGCCAGCGAGATCCAGATGCTGGCCACCCACCTGCCGTTCGACACCACCCGCCTGCGCGAGACCACCGGCGTCGTGCGGGCGCTGCACGAGCGCCTGCTGATCCTGATCCCGCTGCTGTCGGGCCTGTCCGACCGCATGCAGGCGCTGAAGGACGTCGCTGATCCCGCCGCCCGCCGGGCGCTGGACGCCGTCGTCGCCTGGATCAAGGCCGGGGCCGGCCGCGGCGCGGGCCTTGACCTGATCGATCGCCTCAAGGCCGAGGCGGCCGAGCGGCGCGGCGGCGACTGGAACGCCCTGCTGGTCGAGAGCCTGCTGGCGCGGCTGGCCGAGACCGTCCAGGCCCTGGGCGAGGGCCATGCCCTGATGAGCCGGCTGGAGAACCCCGACGCCCCGCTGTCGCCCAACCTGGCGGCCGCCACGGCCAGCGCCGCCCGCCGGCGCATGCACAGCGACCTGCCGCTGGCGTTGCTGTCCGGGGCGGCGGCGGCCATCGCCGTGCTGCTGTCCTGCGCCCTCTGGATCGTTTCGGGCTGGGGCGACGGCGCTTCGGCGCCGGTCATGGCGGCGGTGTTCTGCTGCTTCTTCGCGGCCATGGACGACCCCGTGCCGGCCATCCGCAGCTTCGGGGTCTTCACCCTGGTCTCGTTGCCGCTGTCGGCGCTTTACATGTTCGCCGTGCTGCCGGCTATCGACGGCTATCCGCTGCTGGTCCTGACCCTGGCGCCGCCTCTGCTGTTCATCGGCCTGTTCATTCCCAACCCCAAGACCATGGGCGCGGCGCTGGCCACGCTGATGGGGTTCTGCAACGCGCTGGCCCTGCAGGAGACCTTCAGCGCCGACTTCGCCAGCTTCCTGAACGTCAATCTTGGCCAGTTCGTCGGCCTGGGGGCTGCGATCTTCGTCACCGCCGCCATGCGCTCGATGAGCATCGACGCCGGCGCCCGGCGCCTGCTGTCGCGCACCTGGAAGAACCTGGCCCGCCTGGCCCGGTCCAGCCGCGCGCCCGAGCCGGCCGCCTTCGCCGCCGCCCTGGTCGACCGCCTGGGCCTTCTGACCCCCAAGCTGGCCGCGGTCGGTCCGCGCCACGATCTGGTCGGCGTCGACGTGCTGCGCGACCTGCGGGTGGGCATGAACCTCGTCACCGTCCAGACCGCCCGCGGCGACCTGTCGGGCCCGGCCCGCGCCAGCCTCGACGCCGTCCTCGACGGGGTGGGCGACCACTACGCGGCCCTGTCGGCCGGTCGTCGCGCCCCGCCGCACGCCGATCTGCTGAAGAGGGTCGACCTGGCGCTGAGCCGCCTGGGCGAAGCCCCGTTCGTACCCGGCGGCGTCACCGGCCTCGTAGGCCTACGCCGCAATCTCTTCCCCGACGCCCCCGCCTTCAATCCGGAGCCCGCCGCATGACCGGCGAATACAACATCGACGGCGTCTTCCTGTCGTCCGTCCTCGTCTCGGCCGTCGTGGCCCTCGTCGCCGCCTTCGTGCTCCGACGCGTGCTGTCCTGGGTCGGCGCCTACCGCTTCGTCTGGCACCCGGCGCTCTTCGACACCGCGCTCTTCGTCATCCTCTGGGCCGCCGCGGTCGCGACGCCCTGGCCTTTCCGCACCTAAGAAAAACATGCCCCAGCTGAAAACTCTCCTCCCGCAAGCCGGCCGCGTCGCGGTCACCCTGGCCGTCGTCGCCGTCGCCGTGGTCGGGGGCAAGCGCCTCTGGGACCACTACCAGGTCGATCCCTGGACCCGTGACGGCCGCGTCCGCGCCGACATCGTCCAGGTCGCCCCCGACGTCTCGGGCCTGGTGACCGCCGTCCAGGTGGTCAACGACCAGACGGTCAAGGCCGGCCAGCCGTTGTTCTATGTCGACCGCGACCGCTACGCCCTGGCGCTGCGGCAGGCCGACGCCGTCGTCGCGTCCCAGAAGGCCCAGCTGGCCCAGGCCCGTCGCGAACTGGCCCGCAACCGCGTGCTGGGCGACCTGGTGGCCGGCGAGATCACCGAGCAGAGCCTGGCCAAGGTCGAGCAGGGCCAGGCCGCCCTGGCCCAGGCGCTCGCCGCTCGCGATCTGGCGGCGCTGAACCTGTCGCGCACCCTGGTGGTCGCGCCCACCGACGGCTTCCTGTCGGACCTCACCCTGCGCACCGGCGACTACGTCACCGCCGGCAAGCCGGTTCTGGCCCTGATCGACAGCCGCTCCTACCGGGTCGAGGGTTATTTCGAGGAGACCAAGCTCAAGGGCCTGCACGTCGGCCAGAAGGTCAGCGTCACGGTGATGGGCGAGGACAGGCCGCTGCACGGCCATATCCAGTCGATCGCCGCCGGCATCGAGGACCGTGACCGCGCCGCCGGGGCCAGCCTGCTGCCCAACGTCAACCCCACCTTCAGCTGGGTGCGCCTGGCCCAGCGCGTGCCCGTCCGCGTCGCCCTGGACGAGACGCCCAAGGACCTGCGCCTGATCGCCGGCCGCACGGCCACCGTGGCCGTGCTGGGGCAGGGGGCTGGGAAGGTCGCCGGCAAGGGGGCTGTCTCGTGAGCACGATCCGCACCCTGGCGGCCGCGGCCTCGCTGCTGGCGCTCGCCGCCTGCACCACCGTCGGTCCTGACTACAAGCGTCCCGACGTCGCCAAGATCAACGAGCCCGCCGCCCAAGCCCCATTCATGGGCGCCTCCAGCGCCGCCGTCAGCCAGGATCCGGTCCCCGACGGCTGGTGGAAGCTCTATGACGACGAGACCCTCAACGGTCTGGTCCAGGAAGCCCTGAGCGCCAACACCGACCTGCGGGTCGCCGCCGCCAACCTAGCCCGCGCCCGCGCCGTGGCCGGCGAGGCCGACGACGCCGGCGGCTTCTCGGTCGGCGCCTCGGGGGCCGCGATGCGCGCCCGCGAGTCCGGCGAGCAGTACCTGATGACCCAGCCCCTGCCGGTCGAGAACCTGGCCGACGCCGGCGTGAAGGTCTCCTACCAGGTCGACCTGGTGGGCCGCCTCAAGCGCGCCGCCGAGGCCGCCCACGCCGACGCCGACGCCAGCCAGGCCGCCCTCGACCTGGCCCGGGTCAGCGTCGCCGCCGATGTCGCCCGGGCCTATGTCGAGGCCTGCTCGGCGGGGCACGAAATCCATGTCGCCGAGCACAGCCTGGAGCTCCAGCAGAAGGGCCTGGAGGTCACCAATCGCCTGATCGCCGCCGGCCGCGGCACGGCGCTGGACGCCACCCGCGCCCGCGCCCAGGTCGACCTGCAGCGCGCGGCGATCCCCAGCTTCGAGGCCCATCGCAAGGCCGCGCTCTACAAGCTGGCCGTGCTCACCGGCAAACCGCCCGCGGAGTTCCCCAAGGCCGTCGAGGCCTGCGCCTCGCCGCCGAAGCTGTCCCAGCCCCTGCCGGTGGGCGACGGCGCGGCCCTGCTTGCGCGCCGTCCCGACGTGCGCCAGGCCGAGCGCGCTCTGGCCGGCGCCACCGCCCGCATCGGCGTGGCCCGCGGCGCGCTCTATCCGAACATCAGCTTCGGCATGGGCGCGGGCTCGACGGGCCTGCTCGCCGACATCGGCCAGCCGGCCGCCAACCGCTGGAGCCTGTCGGGCCTGATCTCCTGGACCCTGCCGGGCGAGGGCGAGCGCGCCCGCATCCGCGGCGCCGAGGCCGGGGCCGACGGGGCGCTGGCGCGGTTCGACGGCGTGGTGCTCAACGCCCTGCGCGAGACCGAGACCAGCCTGACCGCCTACGCCCACGAACTCGACCGCAACGCCGCCCTGCGCGCCGCCCGCGACGAGGCCGTGAAGGCCGAACGCCAGGCCGCCGCCCTCTACAAGGCCGGCCGCGCGCCCTACCTTCAGGGCCTGGACGCCCAGCGCACCCTGGCCGGCGCGGAAGCCTCCCTGGCCGCCTCGGACGCCGCCGTCGCCGCCGACCAGGTCGGCCTGTTCCTCGCCCTCGGCGGCGGCTGGGAAACCGCGCCGCCCGTGAAGACGGTGCAGGCGCAACGCTGAGCCACACGCCAACAGATCCTCCCCCTCTGGGGGAGGCAGCCCGGAGGGCCGGAGGGGGAAGTTCCTGATGAGCCTGAGTCGGGCCCCGACGTGGGAAGTCCCTTCCCCCTCAGTCGCTCCGCGACAGTTCCCCCTTCAGGGGGAGCATCTTGGACGAAGGGCCGGAGGGCCTCACCCCGGCGCGCGTTCGCTCCACAGGTCGAGATCCGTCTCATGCCCGATCAGGGCCAGGCCCGAGGCGATCGACTCGAACTCGCCGCCGCTCTCGATCCGTTCGGCCCCGAAGCGGCGCAGGAAGATGTCCCGCACGGCCGGCACGAACGACGAGCCGCCGGTCAGGAACACGCGGTCGACGCCCTGCGCGGCCAGGCCCGAACGCTCCAGGGCCTGGTCCACGGCCGTCTCGATGGCCTTCAGTTCCGGGGCGATCCAGCCCTCGAACTCCTCGCGGGCCACCTCGCGCTCGATCTCCACCGAGCCGGCCTTGAACGAGAACCGCGCGCTCTCCTGGCTCGACAGCGCCTCCTTAAGGCCTGAGACCGAGCGGTAGAGGGCGTAGCCGTGGTTGTCGTCGAGCACCTCGATCAGCCGGGCGATCTTCTCCGGCTCGACCGCGGTGCGCTCCAGGGCGCGGATGTCGCGCATGTCCTTGGACGCCCGCAGCAGGGCCAGCTGGTCCCAGCGGGCGAAGGCGGTGTAGTAGCGCTGCGGGATCGGCAGGCGGCTGGACATGGCCTTGTACAGGCTGCCCTTGCCCAGCTCCGGCGAGACGACGTTGTCGATGATCCGGTAGTCGAAGGCGTCGCCGGCCACGCCGACGCCGGAACGGGCCAGGGGCACCGAGCGCAACTGGCCCCCGTGGCGCTCGAACCGCACGATCGAGAAGTCGCTGGTGCCGCCGCCGAAGTCGGCCACCAGCACCGTGGCGTCGTCCTTCAGCTGGCGGGCGAAGAAGAACGCCGCGCCGACCGGTTCGTGGGCGTAGCGGATGTCGGAGAAGCCGAGCCGCTCGAACGCGGCCTCATAGCGGCGCAGGGCCAGGGCCTCGTCGGGATTGCCGCCGGCGAAGGTCACGGGCCGGCCGACGATCACCCGCGGCGGCAGGTCGCTCATCTGGCCGCCGGCATGGTCGCGCAGCTTGAACAAGAAGGCGGCCAAGAGGTCCTCGAACAGGTAGCGCTTGTCGAGGATGCGGGTCTCGGTGAAGGCCGCGCTGGCCGCGAAGGTCTTGAACGACTGGACGAAGCGCGTCTCCAGCGGATCCTCGACATAGGCCTCGATGGCCCAGGGACCGGCCTCGATGATGCGCTCGCTGGGAGCGCCGTCCGGTCCGGCCAGCGAATGGAAGCTCAGGGCCGATCGGAACGCGAAGACGTCCTTCTCGCCGACGGGAAAGCGCACCAGGCGCGCGGGACCGGTTCCGTCGGCGATCGCGACGACGGTGTTGGTGGTGCCAAAATCGATGCCGATCGTCGGCTGGACGGCGGACGTCATGGGAAAAGCTCGGGCCGGGGAGGGGCCGTGCGTCCTACAGCCGTGAGCGCGGGGGTCAAGCGACTTAACCGGGTTTTTACGTCGCAGCCGAAAAACTGCGTTCGACTACCGCGAATCCGGGGCGGACCAGACAAACATCCGGGGGGAAACGCACATGAAGCTCGACGATCTCAAGATCGCGTCGAAGGTCGCCTTGCCGGCCGTCGTGCTGGGCGCGGCGGTGCTCGGCTGCACCG
Organism: Caulobacter sp. 602-2; assembly: GCF_011043625.1. Lineage (GTDB taxonomy): Bacteria > Pseudomonadota > Alphaproteobacteria > Caulobacterales > Caulobacteraceae > Caulobacter. The sequence continues at coordinate 806,135 of NZ_JAAKGT010000001.1, read as the reverse complement.
GCCTGGGCGTCTGGCAGCAGAAGAGCCTGGATGCGGCCACCAGCCGCCTGGTCGAGCACCGCGCCCCCGCCGAGGTGCAGTCGGCCCGCTTCAGCCGTCGCCTGGCCATGATGGGCCATGCCGCCCACCGCACGGTGACCTACGACGGCGCCTCGGCGCAGGCCGCGGCGGCCTCCAAGGAGCTCGACAAGGTCTATGCCGAGGGCAAGGACAGCCTCGACAAGATGACGGGCTTCGACCCCGCGATCACCGAGAAGGCCGAGGGCTTCCGGGCGCGTATCGACGCCCTCTACGCCGAGGCGCGCGGCGCGGCCGACAAAGGTTTGGCCAATGATGACACCGGTGCCATGTCGCATCTGGCCGTCATGGATCCGGCCATCGACGGCCTGGCCAAGGACGTGAAGGCCTGGGGCGACGGCTATCACGAGGAAACCGACGCCATGGTCACGGCCGCCCGGACCAAGGCCGAGCGCGGCGTGCTGCTGACCCTGCTGTTCGGCGTCGCTGCGGCCCTGGGGGGCGTGGCCTTCGCGCTGTGGATCGGCGCGGTGAAGATCTCGCGGCCGGTGGCGGGGCTGTCGCGGGCCATGAGCGACCTGGCGGAGGGAAGGCTCGAGGCCGCGGTGGCCGGCGCCGGTCGCCGCGACGAGGTGGGCCTGATGGCCAGGGCCGTCCAGGTGTTCAAGGACAACGCCGTGGCCCTGCGCGACGCCCAGGCCGAGCAGGCCCGTTCCCGGGCCGCCGGCGACGAGGAGCGCGGCCGCAGCGAAGCCGCCCGCGAGGTCGCCGCGCGCGAGCAGGCCTTCGTCATGCAGGCCATCGCCCAGGGCCTGTCGCGCCTGTCGCGCGGCGACCTGACGGTGCGGGTCACCGAGGCTTTCCCGGACGGCTATCGCCAGCTGCGCGACGACTTCAACGCCGCCATGGGCGATCTCGACGAGGCCATGGGCCAGATCCTGGCGGCCGTCGACGGCATCGGCCGGGGCTCCGACGAGATCGCCGCGGCCGCCGACCAGACCGCCCGCCGCAGCGAGCAGCAGGCCGCTGGCCTGGAAGAGACCGCTGCGGCCCTGGACGAGATCACCGCCACCGTCCGCCGCGCCTCGCAGGGGGCCGGCGAAGCGGCCCGCGTGGTCGGCTCGGCCCGCGGCGACGCCGAGCGCTCGGGCCAGGTGGTGCGCGGCGCGGTCGAGGCCATGACCGGCATCGAAAGCTCCTCGCGCCAGATCGGCCAGATCATCGGCGTCATCGACGAGATCGCCTTCCAGACCAACCTGCTGGCCCTGAACGCCGGTGTCGAGGCCGCGCGGGCGGGCGAGGCTGGACGTGGTTTCGCGGTCGTCGCCCAGGAGGTCCGCGCCCTGGCCCAACGCTCGGCCGACGCCGCCAAGGAGATCAAGACCCTGATCTCGACCTCGGCCCGCCAGGTCGACGAGGGCGTCAAGCTGGTCGGCCAGACCGGCGAGGCGCTGGAGGGCATCGTCTTCAAGGTGGGCGAGATCGACGCCCTGGTGCGCGAGCTGGCCGCCTCGGCCGGCGAACAGGCCACGGGCCTCAACGAGGTCAACGCCGCCGTCAACCAGATGGACCAGGGCGTGCAGCAGAACGCGGCCATGGTCGAGGAAGCCAACGCCGTCGCCCACGCCCTCAAGAGCGAGATCGTCGGCCTGGCGGAAATGACGAGCCGCTTCCGGGTGTCGACCGCGAGTGAGGCGCGGGGCTATCGGATGGCGGGGTAGGGCTCAGCGCTCGCGGGCGTGCTTGATGTGGGTGACGATCACGGCAGACGCGGTGATGCGATATTCAATCACGTAGCCGGAATCTCCGAAGCGCACGTTGATTTGTCGAAAGTCTGGATGCGGTCCGATGCGGCCGCGTTCCGCATGGTCCCCAAGAGAGAGGAGCGTAACGTGCAAGGCGTCCATGGCCCGCTCAGCCGCGCCGGGACTTTTCGCCGCCAGAAAATCGTCAAGTCTGAGAAGGTCTCGACGCGCCCGATTGGCCAGCCGGACCGTCCGTGTCATTTCCGCCCGGCCTGCTTGGCCTTCACGTTCGCACGAAGTTCGGCCATCACCTCATCGACGGAGTACGAGACGCCGGTGCGCTCGTAATCCTCCAGTGCTTCGATGGAGGTCGCCCAATCGTCGTCGATCGCCTGGTCGATGGCGTGGAGGGCGAAGGCCTCGGGGGTCACGCCGGCCGCCTCCGCGGCGGCGCGCAGGCGCTCGGCGCGTTCGGGATCAAGGTGGATGTCAGCGCCGTCGGCCATGGATCAAGGATCGCTCCGGCGGATTGAGGCGTCAACGTTCGGTTCGCATTGACTTTTCCCCCGCGCACCCGTCCTTGGCGCGCTCAATCGAAAGGGCCGGGTCTTGGAACAGTTCGACGTCGTGGTGCTCGGAGCGGGCGCGGCCGGCATGATGTGCGCCATCGAGGCCGGCAAGCGCGGGCGCAGGGTGCTGATCGTCGATCACGCCAAGGCGGCCGGCGAGAAGATCCGCATCAGCGGCGGCGGTCGCTGCAACTTCACCAATGTCGGCGCCGCGCCGGCCAACTTCCTGTCGGCCAACCCGAAGTTCTGCGTCTCGGCCCTGCGCCGCTATCGCCCGGCCAACTTCATCGAACTGGTCAGGAAGCACGGCATCGCCTTCCACGAGAAGACACTGGGCCAGCTGTTCTGCGACGGCTCCTCCAAGGAGATCATCGCCATGCTGCTGTCGGAAATGGATGAGGCCGGCGTCGTGCTGCGCCTGGAGACCGCGATCCAGGGCGTCGACCGGCAGGGCGAAGGCTTCGTCGTCGAACTGTCCAGCGGCCGCGTCGCCTGCGCCTCGCTCGTGGTGGCGACCGGCGGCAAGTCGATCCCGAAGATGGGCGCGACGGGCGTCGGCTACGACATCGCCCGCCAGTTTGGCCTGGCCATCATCGAGCCGCGCCCGGCCCTGGTGCCGCTGACCTTCGAGGCCCGCACGCTGGAGCGCCTGTCGCCGTTGTCGGGCGTCTCGGTCGACGCCGTGGTCGCCAGCGGCAAGACCAGGTTCCGGGAAGGCATGCTGTTCACGCATCGGGGGCTTTCGGGGCCCTCGATCCTGCAGATCTCGTCCTACTGGCGCGAGGGCGGCGAGATCACCGTCGACATGGCGCCGGGCGTCGACGTCTTCGCCACCCTGAAGGCCGAGCGTTCGGCCAACGGGCGTCGGGCGCTGCACACCGTGCTCGGCGAGATCGTGCCCAAGCGTCTGGCCCAGAAGATCGTCGAGGACGAGGGGATCGGCGGCAACATCGCCGACTGCTCCGACAAGGTGCTGGCCCGGGTCGCCGGCGTGGTGAACAGCTGGACCTTCAAGCCCGTGGGCTCGGAAGGCTATCGCACGGCCGAGGTGACGCTGGGCGGCGTCGACACCGACGGCCTGGATTCACGCTCGATGGAGGCCAAGGCCGCGCCGGGCCTCTATTTCATCGGCGAGGTCGTCGACGTCACCGGCTGGCTGGGCGGCTACAATTTCCAGTGGGCCTGGGCGTCGGGCTGGTGCGCGGGGCAAGCGGTCTAGAGGCCCTCCGCCTGCGCTGAAACTTCCGCGTCTCAGCGCTCGCCCCCATAAAGACGTTGGGCCGCCTCTCGAAGGAGAGGCGGCCCACGCTTTTACTTCTTCTTGAACGGCTTGCCGCCGAACTCGCCCTTGGCCTTGAAGGGCTTGGGGCCCTTGAAGGCCGGCTTGTCGCCGAAGGTGGGCTTGCCCTTGAACGGCTTGGCCGGCGCGTCGCCGAACGCCTTCGGAGCGCGGGGCTTGTATTCGCGCGGACCGTCGGCGTTGTCGCGGCTCTTGTACGGGCGCGGAGCCTCGTCGCGCGACTTGAAGTCCCGCTTGGGCGGGCCGCCCTCGGCGCCGTCGTGGCGCGGCTTGAAGGCGCGCTTCGGACGCTCGTCAGACCCTTGCGGGTCGTACGGACGTGAGGCTTCGTCGCGGGGCGGACGCGGCTTGAACTCGCGGCGCGGACGATCTTCACCATCCTCGCGGGGCGGACGGGGACCACGCGGCGGACGCGGGGCGTCGCCGTCGAACTCGCGACGCGGGCCGCGCGGGGCCGGCGCCGTGGTCGGGGTGATCTGGACGTCCTCGCGCACGGTGGTCTGCACCGCCGCGCCGAACTTCACGGCGGCTTCGGCCGAGATCTCGAACTTGCTGTCGTAGTCGAAGATCCGGATCGAACCGATGTCCTTCTTGGTGATGTGGCCCTGGCGGCAGATCAGCGGGATCAGCCACTTGGGATCAGCGTTGCCGCGACGGCCGACGCTGATGCGGAACCACTCCGAGCCTTCCATGCTCGTGCGCGGCTCGCGCTCGGGACGGTCGCCGAAGTCGCGGGGCTCACGCGGTTCGCGCGAACGCGGGCCCGGATCGGCGCCGTGGCGCGGATCGTCGTAGATTTCTTCCGGCGCCGGCAGCTTGGCGCGGCGGGTGCGGATCAGGGCCGCGGCGATCTCGGTCGGCGTGCGCTTGGCCAGCATGGCCTCGGCCAGGGCCAGATCTTCCTCGTTGGAGGTCTCGGCGAAGATCGGGTCGTCGAGAAGGCGCTCGGTGTCCTTGGCGCGGATCTCGTCGGCGCTCGGCGCGCCGCCCCAGACGCCCTCGACGCCGGCGGCGAACAGCAGCTGCTCGGCCTTGCGACGACGGGTGTAGGGCACGACGAGGGCGGAAACGCCCTTCTTGCCGGCGCGGCCGGTGCGGCCCGAACGGTGCAGCAGGGTGGCCTTGTTGATCGGCAGTTCGGCGTGGATCACCAGGCCGAGGTCGGGCAGGTCGAGGCCGCGGGCGGCGACGTCGGTGGCCACGCAGACGCGGGCGTGGCCGTCGCGCAGGGCCTGCAGGGCGTCGGCGCGTTCGCGTTGCGACAGCTCGCCCGAAAGGCCGACGACGTCGAAGCCGCGCTCGCGCAGCTTGGCGTGCAGCGAACGGACGCTTTCGCGGGTGTTGGCGAACACCATCGCGCCGGGGCTTTCGAAGTAGCGCAGCAGGTTGACGACCGCGTGCTCGGTCTCGTTCGGCGCCACGCGCACGGCGCGATATTCGATGTCGCGGTGCGGCTCGTTGCGGTCGATCGTGTCGATCCGATAGGCGTCGTTCTGGTAGTTCTTGGCCAGGGCGATGATGTCGCGAGCCAGGGTCGCCGAGAACAGCAGGGTGCGGCGTTCGGCCGAGGCGGCGTCGAGGATGAACTCGAGGTCCTCGCGGAAGCCCATGTCGAGCATCTCGTCGGCCTCGTCGAGGACGGCGACCTTAAGTTCCGACAGGTCCAGGTGGCCGCGTTCGATGTGATCGCGCAGGCGGCCCGGGGTGCCGACGACGATGTGGGCGCCGTAGTTCAGCGCGCGCTGCTCGCGACGGGCGTCCATGCCGCCGACGCAGTTGACGACCACGGCCTTGGCTTGGGCGTAGAGCCAGGTCAGCTCGCGGTTCACCTGCATGGCCAGTTCGCGAGTCGGGGCGATGACCAGCGCCTGGGGCAGGGCGGCGCGGTCGAAGGTCTCGGCTTCGCCCAGCAGGGTGGTGGCGGCGGCCAGGCCGAAGGCGACGGTCTTGCCCGAGCCGGTCTGGGCGCTGACCAGCAGGTCGCGGCCTTCGGCTTCGGCGTCCAGCACGGCGGCCTGAACGGGGGTGGGCTCGGCGTAACCCTGAGCAGCGAGGGCCCGCTCAAGAGCGGGGTGGGAGGCGGGGAAGGGCATCTTGGTCCAGTTCGATCCTGCAGGCGGCGCGCACACAAAAAACGCCCGCGGCCTGCGCCACGACCAAATTACGACCCCGTTGTCCCGGACCCGTCTGATTGGTCACTTGTCATGAAAATAAACCTCTCCGGCCGCCAAAACGAGGCGTTTGAGCCAGCGAGGACATTTGCAAGGGCGCGTTAAGACGCCAAACCGCCAAGAAACGCAAGGGGCGGCCGACGATTAGCGCCGACTGCGGCGCTTTGGCCGCAGGGGAGCGCAAAGAAAAACGCCCCGTCCGGAGGTCCGGACGGGGCGCTTCTGGAAGGTTCGACCTGCCGATCAGCCCTTGGGCGGAGCCATCAGGGTCAGCTTGCTGGCCGTGGCCTTGGCGGCTTCGTGCTGCGCGGGCGGCAGCGGGATCAGGCCGCGGCCCTGCAGGTAGCCGCCGCGGCCGGTGGCGGCGTCGGAGACGAACTCGCTGAGGAATTCCTTCAGACCCGGCGTCACGCCGACCTGGCCCTTCTTCACGTAGATGAAGAGCGAGCGCGACACGGGGTAGGTGCCGTTGGCGATCGTCTGCGGGGTGGGCTTCACGCCGTTGACGCTGGCGCCCTTGATGACGTTGGCGTTCTCTTCGAGGAACGAGAAGCCGAACACGCCCAGCGCGCCGGGGGTCTTGGTCAGGGTGCCGACGATGGCGTTGTCGTTCTCGCCGGCGTCGATCCAGGCGCCGTCCTTGCGCATCGGGTCGACCTTGGCCTTGAAGCCCTTTTCGTCGCTGTCGTGCAGCGCCTTGGCGGTCGGGAACTTCTTGGCGCCGCCTTCGATGGCCAGCTCGACCCAGGCGTCACGGGTGCCCGAGGTGGGCGGGGGACCGTAGACCAGGATGCGGTTGGCCGGCAGGCCGGCGCCGACGTCCTTCCAGGTCTTGTAGGGGTTGCTCACGAACTGGCCGCCGCGCAGGGCGTTCTGGGCCAAGCCCAGATAGAGGTGTTCGAGCTTGAAGTTGTAGTCGGGCGACTTCTTGTCCATCGCGATGACGATGCCGTCGAAGCCGATCTTGATCTCGATGATGTCCTTGACGCCCTTGGCCTTGCAGGCCTCGTACTCGGACTTCTTCATCGGACGCGAGGCGTTGGCGATGTCGGGGAAGCCCTCGCCCATGCCGCCGCAGAACATCTTGATCCCGCCGCCGGTGCCGAGGCTCTCGACCTTGGGCGACTTCTTGCCGGTCTTCTTGGCGAAGTTCTCGGCGACGCGGGTGCTGAACGGGAAGACGGTCGACGAGCCGGCGGCCCAGACGTAGTCGCGGGCGGCGTGGGCGCTGGGAGCCAGGGCCAGCAGGCCGAGCGCGGCGGCGGCTCCGAGGAAGGCTTTCATGGACGACATCCTGATGGGTCGGCTTGGGGCCATTGGAATCTTGGACGTGCCGGGCGGACCTTTCGGGGGGAATGGTCTCCGACCTCGTCGACCGCAGATTAGCGGCGGCGAGGTCGGCTATTTGTCACAGTTCGACGACAGATTTGCGACAGGCGGCGGGTAAACGTCCGACCACGGATCAGGATGCGTCCGCCGGAGGGTGACGGTCGAGGATTTCCAGCACCTTTTCCTTCGGCCTGGCGAGCACGGCGCCCTTGGGCGTGACGACGATCGGGCGCTCGACCAGGATCGGATGCTCGACCATCGCCGCCAGGATCGCATCCTCCGCGGCGGCCGGACCGGTCAGGCCCAGCTCCTCGGCCGGCGTGCCCTTGACGCGCAGCAGGCCGCGGGCGCCCAGGCCCGTGCGGGCGGCCAGGTCCTTCAGCTGTTCCAGCGTCCAGCCGGCCTTCAGGTACTCGACCACGGTCGGCGCGTAGCCGGCCGCCTCGATGATCGCCAGCGTGTTGCGCGAGGTGCCGCACTTGGGATTGTGGAAGATGGTGACGGGGAAATCGGTCATGGCGGCCTCTGGGTCGGATGCCTGGCTGATAGCAGCCGACAGGCCTGCCGGCCACGTCGCGTTCGTCGCTCCTGGATAGTAGTTGCGATTCAATCTCAATAATGCGAGAGGGACGCCCCGCCCGAAAAGGAGCGCCCCATGCGCGACGACCGGGGTCTGGACGACCCGCCGCCTTCACTCGACGAACTGCTCTCCGAGCCCATCGTGCGCCTTCTGATGCGCCGCGACGGGGTGGAGGAGGGCGACGTGCGCAAGCTGATCGCCCGGGTCGCCCTCGTGCGCCGCCGCTAGAGCCCCCGCAGGACCAGGTTGGGCAGGACGCTGTTGTCCCATTCGGGCGTCTTGGGCGGGGCGTCGCCCACCCGAAGAACGATCAGGCGCTGGGACGGCACGATGTAGACCACCTGGTTGGAGTTGCCGCAGAAGAGATAGAGATCGTCGGCGGCGTAGGGCTGGCTGTGCAGGATCTTGGGCCAGGGCGTGTCGGGCGCGGCCCAGCCGCGGCGCTCGACGTACGGAGCCCCGATATAGACGCCCAGACCGTAGTGCGGGTTCTGCTCGGTCGGGGTGCGCATCTCTCCGACATAGCCCTCGGGCAGCAGGCGCTTTCCATCGTGCACGCCGTCGTCGATCAGCAGGATGGCCAGGCGCAGCCAGCTTTCTGCCGGCAGCAGGATGCAGCAGCCCGAATGCGCCAGGCCGCCCGGACGGTCGACCCAGATCTGTCCCCCGGGCGCGTCGATGGGCTTCAGCACCTCTTCGGAGATGAACTCGGCGTAGCGGCGGCCGGTGGCGCGCTCGATCACCAGGGCCACCAGTTCGGAGGTGGCGTTGGCGTAGTCGTAGCGGCTGCCCGGCGGGTTCACGAGCGGGTAGTCGTTGATCAGGATGTCGTCGTGGCGCGGGTGCAGATAGGCCCGGTTCAGCACGTCGGCCGGATCGGTGCTGAAGCCCTGCGGCAGGAAGCCGGTGCGCATGTCCAGCGTGTGGCGCACCAGGATGTCGGCCTTGGGCGTGCCCTTCCACTCGGTGATGAAGTCGGCCAGCGACTGGTCCAGCGACTTGATGACGCCCAGGTCGAGAGCCCGGCCGATGGCGACGGCGGTCAGCGGCTTGGCCAGCGATTTCGACGCCAGCAGCGAGGGACGGGTCGCGCCGGCGAAGTAGGTCTCGCGCTCCAGCACGCCGTCGCGCCAGACCATGAAGGCCTTGGCGTTGCTTTGTTGGGCGTAGGCCTCGGCGGCGTCGAGGGCGGCGGCGTCGATCGTGGCCGGCGAGGCGGCGGGAATCAGCGTGCGGCCGGCGGCGCCGGGCACGGGTTCGAGCGTGTCGTAGGTCTCCTGCGGCGCATTGGCGGCAGCCTGAAAGCGCTGAAGATACAAGGACTCGTCGGCTGACGTTGCGGAAGTTTCAGCGCTCATTTCGGGCTCCGACGTTATGTGAGCCTGACCGTAAATCCACGAATTGCCACTTCGTTGACCGCGTGGTCAAATATCCGCCCTGCGAAAGAGCAGGCGACGCACAAAAGACGACTCCGACCGTTGCGGGGCTTCGTTGCGCTATCCGGCGAACGGATAGTCGGGACGTGGTTTCCGCCAGACCCCCGCCGCCGCGGTCTGGAGTTCGCGTGAATCTGGAGGAGGCGTTTCGATGGAAAAAGGTGTGCCGATCAGGGCCATCAGCCGCTGCATCTCGGTGCTGCAGGCGATCAACCGGCGTGGTTCGCTGTCGATGATGGAGATCGCCCAGACCTCGGGCGTTCCCTATCCGACGGCCTGCCGCATCGTGCAGACGCTGCTGCACGAGAAGCTGATCGAGCGGGAGCCGGCGCGGAAGCGCTATCGACCGACGATGCTGGTGCAGTCGCTTTCGCACGGGTTCCAGGAGAGCGATCGCCTGGTGGCCTGCGCCCGGCCGCACATCGTCGACCTGACGGCCAAGGTGACCTGGCCCGTGTCGATCGCCACCCGGGTGGGCCAGCAGATGATGATCCGCGACTCGACCCACACGATGACGTCGCTGACGCTGAACAACTACTATCCGGGCTACACCCTGCCGATCCTGGAGAGCGCGGCGGGCAAGGCGTATCTCGCCTTCGCCTCGCCCGACGAGCAGGCGGCGGTGCTGGAGGCCTATCGCCGCGGCGAGGGCCAGGTGGATCCGCTGACCCTGCAGTACGCGGAGTCCGGCGGCATGTTCTCCGACATCATCGAGGCGGGCGTGGCGACCAAGGGGCGCAACCCCTACACGGCGACGCCCGGCAAGACCTCGTCGATCGGCGCGCCGATCTTCAACAGCGAGGGCGTCTGCGGGGCGTTGGTGCTGGTGTTCTTCTCCTCGTCGATGAAGATGCCCGACGCCGTGAAGCAGTACGGCGACAAGCTGAAGATCGCCGCGGCGGCCATCAGCCGCGACCTGTCCGAACCTCTGTCCCGCGCCGCCTGAGGGCGGTGCGGTCAGGGCTTTTGCTTGGGCGTCTCCCATTGCGGATAGCGTCCCATCAGGAGGATCAGCGCGCCGCTGGCGATAAAGCCGGCGGCCGCGATCGCCAGGGCGCGGCCGTAGCCGCCGTCGTGGTCGTAGAGCGCGCCGATGCCGATCGCGCCGATCGGGACGCCCAGCGAGATCGCCACGCCGATCAGGGCGTAGACCGCGCCGTACGAGCGCATGCCGAAATAGCGGGCGACGAAGAAGGCGGCGACGTCGACCTCGCCGCCCTGCGCCGCGCCGATCAGCAGCACCGCGAGCACCGCCAGCGGCCACTGGCCGTGGCCGATCGCCAGCAGGCCCACGCCCAGCGCCGGCAGCACCAGGGCGATGGCGGCGGGGATCGGGGCCCAGAAGCGGTCGACCGCCCAGCCGACGACGATGCGGCCCAGGGCCACCGAGACGGCCAGCAGGGCCACCAGCCAGCCGGCGGCCTGGGCGTCCAGCCCCTGGTCGGTGAGGATCGGCTGCAACTGGCTGATCACGCCGGTCAGGCCCGCCGTGGCCAGCAGGATGGCCAGGGCCAGGATCCAGAAGCGGCCGGTCTTCAAGGCCTGGCCGGCGGTCAGGCCGACCTGGGAAACCTGCCGGGCGGCGGCGATCTCGCCCTCGGCCGCGCCCTTCCTGGCCAGCCAGCGGGGGCGCTCCCACAGGGCCAGGAACACGGTGGGCAAGGCGACCAGCAGCGACAGGCCCGCCAGCGTCGCATAGCCGCCGCGCCAGCCGTGATGGGTGATGACGAAGTTCAGCAGCGGAGCGCTGAGCGCGGCGACCAGCGACACACCCGTCAGGGTCAGGCCCAGCGACAGGCCGCGACCCTTCTCGAACCAGGTGTTGACCGCCCGGGTGTAGCCGATCGGTCCGGTGCCGCTGCCCAGGATCACCAGCAGGGCGAAGAGGCCGTAGAAGGCCCCCAGCGACGGCGGCATGGCCGCCAGCATCGCATAGACCGCCGCCAGCAGGCCGATGGAGACCATCGCCACGGGGCGAACCCCGACCTTGTCGATCAGCCAGCCCAGCACGGGGGCCACGAACAGGGCCGCCAGGGCCGCGCCCTGGGCCTGGGCGATCTGGCCGCGGGTCCAGCCCAGATCGGCCTGCAGGGCCTTCACGAACAGCGAGCCGACATATTGCTGCAGGCTGATGCCGCAGCCGACCCCGACCCCGGCCGCGAGCACCACGCGCCAGCCCCTGCGGAATTCGTCCCGAACTTCGCTCACGCTTCACATCCCCCGGGCCGACTGGCCCCAATGTCCCCAGTCGAGCATCCGACGGCCCGCGCGCGGCGCGCCATCGCTTCGCGCGGGCTGATCGACAGGCGGGGAGGGCGCGCGGGAAGGCGGCGGCCGGGTGGCCCGGGCTTCACAACAGCTTTCAGTTTCCTTCGACGGAGTTTCCCATGGCGGACGCCAGCGACGCAGCGATCTTCGGCCCCTCGCGAGAGGCTGTGGCCTTCCTGGCCGAAGCCCACGGCCAGCTGATCGGCGAGGCCTTCGTCGAGGGCCGCGGGCAGACCCTGATCGAGGTCGAGAACCCGGCGACCGAGCAGGTGATCGCCACGGTGCGCGCGACCTCGGCCGAGGACCTGGACCTGGCCGTCGCCGCCGCCCGCAAGGCGTTCAAGGGCTGGAGCCGCACCTCGGGCGCCGACCGTGCGCGTATCATGCTGCGCTTCGCCGACCTCCTGGAGCGTGACGCCGACAAGCTGGCCGAGGTCGAGGTGCTTGAGAACGGCATGCCGATCGCGCTGTCGGGCGCCACCATCAAGGGCTTCTGCGCCGACTACGTGCGCTACTACGCGGGCCTGGCCACCAAGCTGGAGGGCTCGACCATCCCGGCCCGGGCCAACGGCCGCGAGGCGCTGGACCTGCTGGTCTACACCGTGCGCGAGCCGGTGGGCGTGGTCGGGGCGATCGTGCCGTGGAACGTGCCGATCTCGATGATCATCCTGAAGCTGGCGCCGGCCCTGGCCTCGGGCTGCACCCTGGTGCTCAAGAGCGCCGAACTGACGCCGCTGACCTCGATCCTGGTGGCGCGGCTGTGGCTGGAGGCCGGCGGTCCGCCCGGGGTGTTCAACCTGATCCACGGGCTGGGCCACGAGATCGGCGCGGCGCTGGTCTCCCATCCGGGCGTCGACAAGATCACCTTCACCGGCTCGACCGCCGTGGGCAAGGAGATCGTCCGCGCCGTCAGCCACGACCTCAAGCGGGTGACCCTGGAGCTGGGCGGCAAGTCGCCGTTCGTGATCTTCCCCGACGCGGATCTGGCCGACGCCATCCCTTCGGCGGCCATGGCCTGCTTCTTCCTGTCGGGCCAGAACTGCATGGCCGGCACGCGCCTGTTCGTGCACGAGAAGGTGCTGGAGCCGGTGCTGGAGGGGCTGGCCCAGACGGCGGCCTACCTGAAGGTCGGGCCGGGCCTGGATCCGACCACGATGGTCGGTCCGCTGGTCTCGGCCCGGCAGAAGGGCAGGGTGCTGGAGCATGTCGAGGCCGCGGCCGCCGAGGGCGCGCGCCTGGCCTATGCCGGCGGCGTTCCGACCGGCCACGGCCATTACGTGGCTCCGACCATCTATGCCGACGTGACGCCGGACATGCGCCTGGCGCGCGAGGAGGTGTTCGGGCCGGTGCTGGGCGTGCAGAGCTTCGGCGACGATGACGAGGCGCTCCTCAAGGCGATCAACGCGACGACCTACGGCCTGTCGGGCTCGGTCTGGACCAAGGACCTGTCGCGCGCCCACCGCATGGCCCGCGCCATCGACAGCGGCCAGGTGGGCGTCAACATCCACGCCGCCCTGAGCCCCGAGACCCCCTTCGGCGGCAACCGCCAGTCGGGCTGGGGCCGTGAGTTCGGGCGCGAGGGGATCGACTCGTACCTGAAGACCAAGGCGGTGAGCGTGAACCTGGGGCTGATCCCGGCCTGACGGCCGGCCCCCTCCGGCCCTCCGGGCCACCTCCCCCAGAGGGGGAGGATCTTGGCTGGCGCCTTGCGTCCTTCGAGGCCCGCTGCGCGGGCGCCTCAGGATGAGGAGATCAGCGCACCCGACGTCCTCATCCTGAGGCGCGAGGCGAAGCCGAGCCTCGAAGGACGCGCGGCTTCTCGGCCTCTCGTGGAAACCACGGAAGTTGATGGAGAGGGCGCGGGGCGTCCGGGCTTCGCCCGGATGTGTGAGTTTCAAGTACCGTTTCGACGAAGCTGAACGCCCCGCGCGATCGTTATCCCTCAGGCCGGGGCGCGCAGGCCTCTTCCGCCTTTTACCCCTTCCCCATGCAGGGCGCCCCGTTTCTTGACGGCCAGGCGTGCATGGCGGCGCGGACCCTTGGACGGGCGGGAGCCTATTTAGGCAAGCTCCCGATGGATGGGTTTACGTCCCCCATCCTCATTCAAGCCTTCAGGCCCGGCTCACGCCGCGCCTTCAGCCCCGCTCGATCGCATCCACGTCGCACGCTTCGGGCCGGATCCTTGCGCCCTCTCCCTGCGACGGGACCCAATGATTATGCAGCGGGTTCGAGCGCGTCTGATCCAACACCGTGAGAAAATCGGAAGTAATTGGATTGGTTCAGGAGTTTTCGACAATCGCCGGGGATGGACGAGGCTCTATCCCCGTCCGACCGTCAGATGCTCCCCCTCTGGGGGAGCTGTCGCGGAGCGACTGAGGGGGACCACTTGGCGCCGGCGCTGGCCCCCTCCGGCCCTTCGGGCTGCCTCCCCCAAAGGGAGAGGATCTCAGCTCAGCCCTTCGACGATCAGGTTGGGCAGCACGGCGTCGTCGAAGTCGAGGCGCGGGCGGCCGATGCGGACGATGACCAGGTCGCGGGAGGGCGAGACGTAGACGCGCTGACCCCCGAAGCCGTCGAAATAGACGAGGTCGTCGGCCAGGAACGCCGCGCCCTGGGGGGCGGCGTAGGCGGTAGAGGGGCCGTAGGCGCGCTTGCCGTCCGGGGCGGGCGCGGCGCGCCAGACCAGCAGGCCGTAGGCGGGATTGAGCGGGTTCTGCGCGGTGATCGTCGAAATCCAGTCGGCCGGCAGCACCTGGCGGCCGTCGATCGCTCCGGCGCCGGCGACCAGGCGGCCCAGCTGCAGCCAATCGCGGGCCCGGGCCTGCAGGCCGGCGAAGAAGCGCGGCTCGCCGTCCTCGCGCTCGACCCACAGCTGAGCGTCGGCGCCGCCCATCGGCGTCCACAGCGCCTTGGAGAGGTAGCTCGCCGCGTCGCCCAGGCCCTTGGCCGCGACGGCGCGCGACAGGGCCAGCCCCGCCGCCTGGGCGGCGACGTTGTAGTAGTCGAAGACCTCGCCGGACGGGCGCTCGGCCTGGACGGCGAGGGCCGTTTCGCTGATGCGGTCGCCCAGCATCAGGGCCAGCGCGACCGGGTCGCCCTTGTCGAGGCTGTGCACGGTCAGGCCCGAGCTCATGCCCAAGAGGTGGCGCAGCGGGATCGCGCCGCGCGGATCGTCGCGCCATTCGGCGAGGTAGAGGCCGACCGGATCGTCGATCGAGGCGATGGCGCCGTCGCGGATCGCCGCGCCGTAGAGCAGGCCAAGCGCCGACTTGTGCATCGAGAAGGTCTCGAACAGGCTGTCGGCGGTCAGGTGCGGGGCATAGGCCTCGTGCCGCAGAGCGCCGCCCGCGAAGACCAGCAAAGCCAGGCCGTCATGGGCGTCGGAAAAGGCCTGGGCGGCGTCGAGGGCGGCTTGGGAGACGCCGCCGGGGACCACCGGCGAGGCGTCGGGTGCGGCCGCGCCGGGCACCGGGCGCAGGGGGGCGTAGCCGTGGATCTCGTCCACGCCGCGTCCGTTCATCGTCGTCATCCCAAGCCCCTGAAAAGCATCCGTTACGAGCCGTGAACCTAGGCTCTAGCGCGGTTCGCAAACGCTTGCGCGCAAAGGCGCCCGCACAGCGGATAGGCCGTCCGCGACCCCTGTGAATCGAGGATGCGGGGGCTAGCGTCGAGGCTGGAATTCCAGCGTCCCGGGGAGTGCGCCATGACCTTCGTCGTCCGTTCGGTCGAACCTCAGACGGAGGGCGCCAAGGCCTTCCTCGCCAAGCGTCGCAAGCAGCTGTTCATCGGTGGCGCCTGGGTGGACGCGGCCGGGGGCGACACCTTCCCGACCAAGGACCCGGCCACCGGCGTCGTGCTGGCCGACATCGCCAAGGGCGGGGCCGCCGACGTGGATGCGGCCGTGGCCGCCGCGCGCAAGGCCTTCGACGGCGGCGAGTGGCCGTCGCTGACGCCGATGCAGCGCTCGCGCCTGCTGTGGACCCTTGCCGACCTGATCGAGGCCAATATCGACGAGCTGGCCGAACTGGAGACCCTCGACCAGGGCAAGCCGCTGTATGTCGGCCGCTGGGCCGAGATCCCCGGGGCGGTGAACCAGTTCCGCTACTATGCGGGCCTGGCGACGGCCATCGAGGGGCGCACGATCGACAGCTCGATCAACTACCAGCCGGCCAGCAAGCAGGTGGCCAGCTGGACCCTGCGCGAGCCGGTGGGCGTGGTCGCCGCCATCGTGCCGTGGAACTCGCCGCTGGTGCTGACCGCCATGAAGCTGGCGCCGGCCCTGGCCGCCGGTTGCACTGTGGTGCTGAAGCCCGCCGAAGACACCTCGCTGACCGCCGTACGCCTGGCCGAGCTGGTGCAGCAGGCCGGCTTCCCGGCGGGCGTGCTGAACCTGATCACCGGCCTGGGCGGCGAGGCGGGCGCGGCCCTGGCCGCGCACCCGGACGTCGACAAGGTGGCCTTCACCGGCTCGACCCCGACGGGGCGGGCGATCCTCGACGCGGCCAAGGGCAACCTCAAGAAGGTCAGCCTGGAGCTGGGCGGCAAGTCGCCGGTGGTGATCCTGCCGGACGCCGACCTCGATCTGGCCATCCCCGGCGCGGCCAACGCCATCTTCTTCAACGCCGGCCAGGTTTGCGTGGCCGGATCGCGGCTCTACGCCCACCGCTCGATCTACGACCGGGTGGTCGAGGGCGTGGCGGCCCAGGCCAGGGGGCTGCAGCTGGGCCACGGCCTGGATCCGGCCACCCACATGGGCCCGCTGGTCTCGCGCAAGCAGGCCGACCGTGTGGCCGGCTTCGTGGCCGGCGCGGCGGCGGCGGGCGCCGAGGTGCTGACCGGCGGCGTGCAGGGCGGCGACGAAGGGACGTTCGTGACGCCGGCCGTGGTGGCGCGGGTGACCCCCGACATGGCCATCGTCCGCGAGGAGGTGTTCGGTCCCGTGGTGGTCGTGCAGGCCTATGACGAGATCGACGAGGTGGTCGCCGCCGCCAACGACAGCGAGTACGGCCTGGCCGCCAGCATCTGGACCGAGAGCCTGTCGCACGCCCACCGCCTGTCGCGCCGCATCAAGGCCGGCACCGTCTGGATCAACTGCCACTCGATGTACGACAACAGCCTGCCGATCGGCGGGGTGAAGGCCTCGGGCTGGGGACGCGACAGCGGCCAGGTGGCGCTGGACGGCTACCTGGAATGGAAGACGGTCTGCGCGGTCGTCTGATGAGCCTGGACATCGTCGAGATCGCCGTCGGCGATCGCTCCATCGGGTTGGCCGTGGCGCGGCCCAAGGGCGCGCCGCTGGCCGCCGTTTCCTTCTCGCACGGGGCCTTTTCGGCGCCGGGCAAGTACGCGGCCCTGCTGGAGGGCTGGGCGGCGGCGGGCCTGCTGGTCGCCGCGCCGATGCATGTGGACAGCACCGACCACCCGTTCCGGGAGGCCTACGACCAGGGCGCGGTCTGGCGCACGCGACTGGAGGACCAGGCCGCGACCCTGGACTGGCTGGAAGGGCAGGGAGGTTTGCCCCTCGCCGCCGCCGGCCATTCGTTCGGCGCGCTGCTGGCCCTGGCGGCCGGAGGGGCGGGCGTGCTGGCGCCGCCCGGCGCCCCGACCCTGGATCCGCGGGTGAAGGCCGTGGTCGCCCTGTCGCCGCCGCCCGCCACGCCGCCGCTGATCGGGGCGGAGGGCTTTGCGAGCACGTCCGCGCCGCTCTTGGTGCAGACCGGCGACGCCGACGTGCTGCCAGGCTTCGTCGACGACTGGCGGATGCGGTTGATCGCCTACGAGGCGCCGGCGCCGGGGAACCGCCACGCGCTGGTGCTGCCCGGCGTCGACCACTATTTCGGCGGGCTGATCTGTCGGCCCGAACTGCCGGGGCCCGCGCAGGCCGAGGGTCTGGCGCAAGCGCTCGCGGCGTCGGCGGATCTGGTGCTGGCCCATGCCGCCGGCGACGCCGAAGCGGCCGCCCGCATCGCCGCCCGGTCGAGCGATGAGAGCTTCACCACCCGCTGACCGTTGTGCGGATAGCGGGTCCGAGGCGCCTTTCGGGGGCTCGGGCCGGGGTTAAAGTCCTTCATCGAAACAAGGTTTTAGAGGTGCCTCATGGACGCTCCGGCCCTGGCCCAACGCGGGCGCGCTTCGCTCGATTTCCAGGCGGGCATATCGAAGGCGACCTTCGGCCTGCACTTCGCCTCCGAGGCGGAACTGGCCATGAAGGGCGTCACGGCCCAGACCATGCCCGACGACATGGATGAACGTCACGCCCTGGTCGTCGAGACCCTGGCCGACTCCAAGATCTTCAAGATCCGCGAGCTGTTCGGCGAATGGGCCTCGCGCACCCACGGCGCCCACTGCGACGAAGCCTTCGAGGAGCGTCGCGCGGTCATCGAGCCGTACCTCAAGGCCCTCGACGAAGGTCCGGCCAGCCTGGACTACGGCGACGGCGAGACCCCGCCCAGCTACTGGAGCAAGGTCTGGTTCCACCGCACCACCGGCGGCTGGGACCACATCGACCACACCGGCTATGTCCACGGCGAGCTGGTGCACAAGCAGCTGGTCGCCCGCGGCTACGGCGGCGACATCTTCGGCCAGCGCCGGGCGGCCGCTCAGCAGGCCCCGCGCCGCGACTACAAGGAAATCCTCGATATCGGCTGCGGCTCGGGCCACTTCACCCAGGCCCTGCAGGAGACCTTCCCCGAGGCCCAGATCACCGGGATCGACTGGTCGGCCCGCATGCTCGAACAGGCCCGCCGCGTGGCCAACGAGAAGGGCTGGAACTGGAAGCTGATGGTCAAGGGCGGCGAGAACTCCGGTTTCGCCGACGAGAGCTTCGACCTGGTCACCACCTTCATCCTGTTCCACGAGGCGCCGCCGCGGATCATCAAGGCGGTGCTGGAAGAGGCGTTCCGGATGCTGAAGCCGGGCGGCGACATCATCATGGCCGACGTGCCGCGCTACGCCGAGATCGATAAGATGGCCTCGTGGCGCTACGACTACCTGGCCAAGTGGGGCGGGGAGCCCTACTGGCGCGCCTCGGCCAGCATGGACCTGATCCAGACCTGCAAGGACATCGGCTTCGTCGACGTCGAGGGCGCGACCCAGGCTCCGACCCATTCCTACTACGTGCTGCGCGCTCACAAGCCCGCCTGATCCTTCCGACAACGAGCGAGCGACATGAACGCGATGAACCAGAAGACCTTCGAGCGCCCGATCTCCGAGCCGGTGAACCGCCGGATGCTGACTGTCGACCAGATCGACGACCTGGGCGAGGCGATCCTGTCGCTGACCCGCGAGATCTGGGTGCTGACCGACCGCGTCCACGTGCTGGAAGCGGTGCTGGAAAGCCACGGCGTGCTGGCCAATGCGGAAGTCGACGCCTTCCAGCCGAGCCCGGAACTGCAGGCCCAACTGAACGCCAAGCGCGACGCCATCGTTCAGAACCTGATGCGCGCCCTGCGCGCGGCTCCCGAGGCGCGGAGCTGACGAAGTCCCCGCTGCAACTGCGCAGTGTGTAGCCTGGCGCGGTTCGAAAGGACCGCGCCTTTTTTATGGGCTTGGGCGAGGGCGGCCCTTCTTGAAACCTCTCCCATGGGGAGAGGTGGAATTGGGGTGGGAGTATGAGAGGGCCTTACAGCCCCAGCGCCCCAGGGTTCATCAAACCCTTCGGATCGACCGCGGCCTTGACGGCCTTCACCAGGTCCAGCGCCGGGGCCTCCAGCACATCCGCGTAGGGATAGAGCTTGCCCAGCTGGAAATGCACGGCGCCATGCCGGGCGTAGAGGTCGATGATCTGGGCCTTGAGCTTGCCCACGAAGGCCGTGGTTTCGGGATCCTCGGCGTATTGCGGCAGGCTGGCCAGGTGCTCGGCCGGCAGGACGCCGGCGTGGTAGGCGGTCTGTTCGCCTGGCCAGTAGAGGGCCACCTCGTAGAGGAAGCCCGACGGGCGCAGCACTTCGAACATGCCGCCGCGCCAGACGCCGCGGGCGGTCATCTCCTGCGCGTGGCTGGCGTAGAGGGCCTCGAGCGCGTCGTGGAAGGCGGCGACCTGGCTGTGGGGCAGGATGCCGTTGAGCGGGGCCCAGCGCTCGCCCTTGGGGCCGAGCACGTTGTAGAGCGGCGCGAACGGCATGCCGCGCACGATGGTCGGCATGGTGTTGGGGATCTCGATCCCCTCGGCCGTCATCAGGGTGCGCAGGCGGTCCAGCCGCGCCTTGGCCTCGCGGTCGTCCACCCCTTCGAGGATGTAGTGGACCATGTAGTCGGCCTTGCGCAGGGCGCGGTCGCCGGCCAGGGCCATCTTGCTGAGCTGCTTGAGGCCCGCGACCAGCGACGGCGAGCTCTTCAGCACGGTCAGGGCCATCTGCACGACGGCGGCGCTGTCCTGGCGGGCGATCTGGCCCTGGGCCAGGGGCGCGTCGATGGCGAAGTGCTCGTCGTCGAGCGCCTCGATCGACGCCGCGCGCATGGCGCGGGCCAGGCTTGACAGGTCGGCGAAGGCGAAGGACGCGCATTGGAAGGCCGGCTTCCTGGCGATCAGCGGCAGGGTGATGCGCGCCTTGATCCCCAGCGCGCCGCAGTCGCCCAGGAACAGGCCGCACAGATCGGGGCCGTACCAGCGGGCGAACGGCGAGGCGCCGCGCGCGGCCGAGCCGGTGCGCAGCAACGAGCCGTCGGCGATCACGACGTCGACCGAAACGGCCGACTCCGCCGAGCTGCCGTAGAGGCCCGATCCGTGGCTGATGGCGTGCTGCGACATCGACCCGCCGATCGTGGCGGCCAGGCCCGAGAACGGGCCGAAGAACGGGGTGCGAAGGCCCAGTGGGTCGAGCGCGTCCTTCAGCTGAGCCCAGGTGACCCCGGCCTCGACCGTGACATAGGCGTCGGTCTGGTTGATCTCGACGATGCGGGAAAGCGCCCCGGTGTCGATCAGCACCGTGTCGGTGCGAACGGCCAGGTAGCCGTCGGTATAGGAGGCGCCGCCGCCGCGCGGGACGATGGCGACGCCGGCCGCAGCCGCTTCGCGCACGACCGCTTGAAGCTGCTCGACATCGGCCGGACGGACCACGGCCAGGGGCGTTTCCAGCGTGCGATAGACGTCGGTGGCGAAGGGCAGGGCGGCCTCGCCCGTCAGGACGCCGCCGGCGCCGACGATCGCCTCCAGGCGTGCAAGGAGGCCGGCGTCAGCCGGGGCGGTACGCGTCTTGACGGGCATAGGCTCTACTCAGGTTTGGGCGATGTCTTCGATGGTGGCGCGGAAGCGCTCGGCCGTGTCGGCCGCGGCGGCTTCCGAGGCGTCCTTGCGGGCCAGGTAGAACAGGCGGCCCAGGAAGTCCTGGCGCCAGGCCTCGCGGGCCTCCAGGGCGGCCTGGTCCAGCTGCAGGGCCTCGATCTCGGCGGCCAGGTCCAGGCCCTTGGCGGCGTGGACGCGTTCGGCGCTGTCGAGCCGGTCGTGCAGCACGGCCAGTTCGTTGGCCAGGACCATGATCATCGACATGGCCTGGTCGAGGCCCGGGGCCTCGTAGAACTGCGGGCGCTTGCCCTTGGCGTCGCGGATGACGTGCGGGCGCTCGGCCTGCGGAGCGTGGGCGTTCATCGTACTGTTTCCTTGAACTCTGCTCAGGCCTTGCGGGCGATCAGGACTTCCCAGCCGCCGCCGGGAGCGTATTCGCCGGCGGCGAACTCGCGGTCGGAGACCGCCGCGCTGGCGTCCTGGCTGTAGCCGGCGGCCTGCTGGGCGACGAACTCCATGATCGCCATCGGCGCGGTGTCGAACTTGATGGTTTCGGGCGGGAAGCCGGCGTCCTTGGCCAGGGCGACCTGGTCGGTCTCGCGCATGGCGCCCCAGAACGGCTCGTTGTTGTACCAGGTCTCGTTGTCGAGGATGAACTGGGTGAACGGGTCCATGTTGTCGAACGGCGGCAGGTCGGCGTGGATCATGTAGCCGCCGGGCGCCAGCAGGCGGTGGCACTCCTTGAAGATGCGCGGCATGGCCTTGCCCGACGTCTCGTGCAGCAGGATGTGGCTGACGATGAGATCGAAGGAGCCGTCCTCGAAGCGGGTCTCCTCGGCGTTCATCTGGGCGAAGTTGACTTCGAGGCCGAGGCCCGCGGCGCGGGCGTGCGCATAGCGCACCTGCGGGGCGGCGACGTCGACGCCCCAGACTTCGGCCTCGGGGAACAGCTCCTTGTAGGGCAGGGTCGAGTGGCCCACCGTGCAGCCCAGGTCGAGGATCCGCTTGGGCTTGAAGCCGTCGAGGCGGCGATTGACGTAGTTGCAGACCGAGCGGCCCATGTCGTCGTTGAACGGGCCCATATAACCCATGGCGTAGAGATAGACGCCGCGGTCGTAGAGGGCGCCGGTCGAGATGTCGTTCGGGGCCACTTCGCCGGCATAGCCGCCGGGCATGCAGTGGATGTCGATCGAGGTGACGTAGCGCGGGGTGTCGAAGGTTTCCGGCACGTCGAGCTTGCCCTTGGCCGAAGCCGAAAGGCCGCGGGCCTTCTCGATCAGCTCGGGCAGCTCACGGTCGATCGTGACGTTGGTCGATTCCCAGAGCAGCTCCTGGGCGATGCGGTTGGCGGCCGCGTAGTGCTGGAAATAGAGGTCCTTGACCATGGCCGAGCGAATGTCGCGGCGGTCGGCGGGGGCGCGGCCATGCTCGCGCTCGAAGGCCTTGGCGGCGCGGACGCCGAACACGGGACCCAGGCCCGGCAGCAGACCCTGCTGGATGAACTGCTTGAAGCTCTTGGTGAATTCCTGGCGCGAGCCCTCGTCGTGGGTCGGCTTGGGCAGGATCGGGTGGTCGACCTGCTGGAAGGTGTTGAGCATCTCGGCGGACATGGCGGCCTCCAAACAGCCGGCCCGGAAGGGCGGCGCGAACTGAGGCTAATCTGAAGGGGACCGATCAGTCAAAATATTGCGTTCAGCGGATGCTCCGCTAGGCGGACAGCCCGGGCGGTAGGCAGGCGAGGGCTGTCGGCGGGCAGGGCGTGGGCGGACGCAGGGGAAGGGGAGTGTTCGACTTCCCCCCCGTCATTCCCGCCCTTGTGGCGGGAAACCCTCTTTCAGCCGCAAGGGCGGGAGGGGCGACGTGCTCAGCACGCCGCTAGCGTCTCACGTGCGGGCGGAACCAGGGGTTCCCGCCACAAGGGCGGGAATGACGGGAGTATGAGAGGATGGGCGGCGCCCGGTTCGGAGAGGGTGAAACCTCTCACCCTCCCACCGCCTGCGGCGGCGGGCCCCTCCCTCTCTCTCGGAGAGAGGGATCAGGTGTCAGACCTCCACCGTCCCCGCGTCATAAGCGAACAGCCCCAGGGTCTCTTCGTTCTTGATCTCGGTCATGCCGTAGAGGTGGGCTTCGTCGCCTTCCAGGCGGTCGGCGTTGAGGTTGGATTCGACCTGGATGAAGCCGCAGCGCTCCTTGCGGGCGGTCTCATAGCGGGCCAGGGCCTCGGGGACGTCCGACGCGGCCTCGAAGGCGCGGGCCAGGACGAGGGCGTCCTCGATGGCGGCGGCGGCGCCTTGGCCGAGGAACGGGGTCATGGCGTGGGCGGCGTCGCCCAGCAGGGCCACGCGGCCGCCACGCACCCAGGTCTTCAGCGGCTGGCGGGCGAAGACGGCCCACTTGTAGAGGGCCGACGGATCCACCGCGTCGAGCAGGGCCTGGACGTCGCTGCTCCAGCCCTCGAAGGTCTTGCGCAGGTCGGCGAGGTCCGCGCGGATCGTCCAGCCTTCTTCGGCCCAGCCCTCCTGGCGGGCGAAGAAGACGAGGTTCAGCAGGGTGGAATTGCGCAGCGGATAGCGCACGGCCATGCGGCCGGGGCCGATGTGGATGCCGGGGAAGTGGGCCATGTCTTCGAGCAGGGCGCCCTCGACCGGCACGATGGCGCGCCAGACGACGTGGCCGGTGAAGTGCGGCTCGCCCGGGTCGAAGCCCTTGCGGACGCCCGATTTCACGCCATCGGCGCCGATCACCGCGTCGCCCTTGATTTCAGTCCCATCAGCCAGGACGGCGATAGCGCCGTCTTCGGTCGGCTCGGCGGCGACGCACGGGGACGACAGGCGCACGGTGGCGCGGCCGGTGGCCTCCAGGGCCTCGACCAGGATGGCGTGCAGGTCGGCGCGGTGGATGTAGACGTAGGGCGCGCCGTAGAGATCGCGCACCTTCTGGCCGCGCTCGAAGGCCACCAGGTCGCGGCCGTCGGCCCAGTGCTGCACCCGCTGGCGCTGGGGCTCGACCCCGGCCGTGGTGATGGCCTGCGCCAAGCCCAGGTGGTGATAGACGCGCATGGCGTTGGGCGCGAGCGTGACGCCGGCGCCGATTTCGCCTAGCGCCGGGGCCTGCTCCAGAACCTCGACGGTGTGGCCGGCCCGGGCGAGCGCGATGGCCGCGGTCAGGCCGCCGATGCCGGCGCCGGCGACGATCAGGTGCTGGGGACGCATGGGTAGTCTCCGTACTCAGGCATAGGTCGCCGCGTCGGCCAGCAGGGCGTCGAGCCCGGCGACGGCGTTGAGGCGGGGAAGGTCGAAAATGTCGAGGCCGTCGGTGGTTCCGTCGGCGGCCAGCTTGGCCAGCCAGTCGGGCGCGTGGCGGGCCAGGCCGTGCAGCAGCAGCATCGGGTGCAGGGCGATGGCGAAGCCAAGGTCCTGCAGTTCCGCGCCCGTGCGCACGGCGGTGATCCCGCCCTCGACCAGGTTGTGGACCAGGGGAACGCGGGCGGCGAAGCGGTCGGCGACGGCCCTAGTCTCCTCTAGGGTGCGAGGCCCCTCGACGAAGACGATGTCGGCGCCGGCCTCCAGATAGGCTTCGGCGCGATCCATGGCGGCTTGCGGGCCCTCGACGCCCAGGGCGTCGGTGCGGGCCACCAGCAGGGTCTCGTTGCGGGCGTCCAGAGCGGCGCGGACCTTGCCGACCATCTCGGGCAGCGGGATCACGCCCTTGCCGCGCATGTGGCCGCAGCGCTTGGGAAAGGTCTGGTCTTCCAACTGCACGGCGGCGGCGCCGGCGCGTTCGAGCACCTTGACCGTCCGCTGGGTGTTCAGCGCGTTGCCGAAGCCCGTGTCTATGTCGACGATCAGCGGGATGTCGACGCGGTCGCAGATCGCCCGCACCGCGTCAGCCAGTTCGCCGACCCCGACCAGGCCGACGTCGGGACGGCCCAGCCGCGCCAGCGACAGGGCCGCGCCCGACAGGAACGCGGCCTCGAAGCCGGCCTGTTCGAGCAGCAGCGCCGAGAAACCGTCGTAGCAGCCCGGCGCGGCCAGCAGCCGGCGGCGGCCGTCGGGGCCGGCCGCCAGCCGCTGACGCAGGCGCGTGGCGGCGCTGGTCACTCGGCCGCCTTGGAGGCCGCGCCCGTCGGGATGTGGCTCTCGTGGTTCTGCAGATACCAGTCGGCGATCTCTTCGCGGGTGGCGAACCACACGCCCGGCAGGCTCTTGGCGTGCTGGATGAACTCGCGCAGCGCCCGGATCCGATAGGCCCGGCCCGAGACGTGCGGGTGGATGCCCACGTTCATGATCCGGCCCGAGGTCGCGCCCTCCTTGTAGAGGACGTTCAGCTCCTCGATCATCACGTCGCGATACTCGTCGGTGGTGTGGCCGCGACGGGTAAGCAGGGTGAAGTCGTTGATCTCGTTCGAATAGGGCGTCGAGACGATCGGGCCGTTCGGCGTGCGCAGCAGGTAAGGCTGGTCGTCGTTGAGCAGGTCGCAATAGAAGGTGCAGCCGTGCTCGGCCAGGATGTCGGCGGTCTGCAGCGTGCCGCGCAGGGACGACGACAGCCAGCCCTTGGCCTTCTTGCCCACGAACTTCTCGTACTGCTCCAGCGAGCGCAGGACGATGTCGCGCTCCTTGGCCGGTTCATGGGCGAAGTCGGTCAGCAGTTCGCCCTGTTCCCAGTTGTGGGCCAGAAGCTCCCAGCCGCGCTCCAGGCAGGCGTCGGTCATGGCCTTGCGACGCTCGAAGGTCACCGCGTTGGTGGTGCAGCTGGCCTTGACGCCCTGCTCGTCGAACAGGTCGAACAGCCGCCAGATGCCCACCCGCTGGCCGTATTCGCGCCAGGTGTAGTTGGGGAAGTCGGGGGTGTCGCCGGCCAGTACGTCGGGCAGCACGGCCGGACCGCCGGCGTAGTACTTCTCCTTGGTCGGCTTGGTGAGGTCCCAGGTCTCCAGGTTGAAGGTCATGACCAGGGCCACGCGCGCGCCGTTCGGCCAGATCAGCGGCTTGCGGTGCGGAAGCGGAACGTAATCGTATTCCATACTGATAACCCCTAGTGCTCGAGCAGCAGCGAGCCGAAGCCGTCGATCTTGTCCTGGATCCCCATGCTCCGGAGAGCATGCCAGTAGGTGGCGGTGTTGATGGCCACGACCGGCTTTTCCAGCCAGAACTCGGCCATGGCCGCGACCTTGGCGAAGGCCAGGTTCGTGCCGCACTGGACGACGGCGTCGGCGCCTTCGGAGACCTCTTCGGCCGCGCGCTTGAGCGTCTGCGGCGTCTCGTGGGCGATCAGCATCGGCGAGGGCGACTTCAGGCCCTTCACCTGCGTGACCTCGTAGCCCAGGTCCTCGAAGAACTTGCGCACCTGGTTGTCGCCAACCGGCATGTAGGGGGTGATCACCCCGATCTTCTTGATGCCGCCGTGGGCCTTCAGCGCCGCGTCGACGGCGGTGGAGCCCATGACGACCGGCACGCCGTTGGTACGCTCCAGCATACGCTGGGTCAGGCGCTCGGCGCCGTCGGCGCCGTCCCAGAAGGTTTCAGCCGACATGCCCATGACCACGCAGGCCGGGTCCATGGTCATGGCGACGTCGACGCTGTCCATGGTCGCGTCGCGGATGTTCTGCAGCATCACCATGAACGACTCGTCGTCGGTGACCTTGGTGTCCGGAATGGCGATGCGCTGGAAGTGGTTGGTCACGCCCCGCGGGCGCATGTCGTCGTATTCCGGCTGCACGCTGGTGTTGGTCGACGGCGCGATCACCGCGTACTTCAGGCGGTGTCCCAATGAATCCGGCATGACGCTTCCTCGACGTTTCGATGGTCGAGGAATGGCAAAGCCGAAGCGGCCGCGCCGCACCCCAGGAGCCGATATCCGCCCGGCGGATAGGAAAAGGCGCCGCCAGAGCGGGAAGGGCGGGCGTCGCTAGGGTCGTCGTTGAACCACAACGGAAATTCCTTCGGGGGACGAGACCATGCCCGCCTTCATCATCGCCACCACCGTCATCACCGACCCGCCGCGCTTCATGGAATACGTGAAGGCCATTTCGGGCCTGGCCGAGCGCTTCGGCGGCGAAACCTATGTCCGCGGTCCGGTGACCGAGGTGCTTGAGGGCGAGGTGCCGGAAGGCGAGCGCGTGATCGTCACCCGCTATCCCGACGCCGCCGCCGCCAAGGCCTACCTGCACTCGGACGAGTACCAGGCCGCCAAGCTCCTGCGGAAGAACGCAGGCGACGTCGTGGTCCGCATGATCGTCGTCGACTGATCAAGACGCGTGAGCCGGGGCGCGAGGGGGAAACCGCGCCCGCAACGCCGATCCAAAACTAGCGAGGTTCCGTGGAACGATTCCAAGTCGTCGTCGCCGGCGCTGGGCCCGTAGGCTCGGTCGCGGCCTATCGGCTGGCCCAACTGGGTGTCGAGGTGCTGCTTCTGGAGGCCGCGCCCCGCTGCCCCGAGGACCTGCGCGCCTCGACCATGCATCCGCCGACGCTCGACATGATGAAGACGCTGGGCGTGCTGGACGAGCTGGAGGCTCAGGGCCTGCGCGCGCCGGTCTATCACTATCGCAACCGCGTGACGGGCGAGGTGATGGCCTTCGACATGGGCGAGCTGGGCGACATCTCAGAGCACCCGTACCGGCTGCAGTGCGAGCAGTTCAAGCTGGCGCGCCTTCTGACCGCCAAGCTGGCGCAGCATCCCAAGGGCGAGGTGCGGTTCTCGCACCGGCTGGCCCACTTCACCCAGGACGACCAGGGCGTCACCGCCTTCATCGAGGCGCCGTTCGGCATCGAGCAGGTGCGTTGCGACTACCTGATCGGGGCGGACGGGGCCAACTCGATCGTCCGCAAGTGGCTGGACGTCGAGTTCGAGGGCTTCACCTATCCGGAGAAGTTCCTGACCCTGTCGACCGACTGGCCGCTGGAGGACCATTTCCCGGGGCTGGCGCACGTCAACTACGTGGCCGATCCCAAGGAGTGGTGCGTGCTGCTGCGGGTGCCGTCGCTGTGGCGGATCCTGGTGCCGGCCAATGGCGACGAGAGCGACGAGGCCCTGCTGTCGGACGCCAAGAAGGAAGCCGTGTTCGGCGGCCTGCTGGGCGAGGGCGCGTCGATCAAGACCGCGCACCGCACGCTCTACAAGGTGCACCAGCGGGTGGCCAAGACCTACCATGTGGGCCGGGTGCTGCTGGCGGGCGACGCGGCCCACCTGAACAACCCGCTGGGCGGGTTCGGCATGAACTCGGGCATCCACGACGTGTGGAACCTGACGGAGAAGCTGGCCGAGATCCTGCAGGAGAACGGCGATGCGCAGGCGCTGCTGCCGCTCTACGACCGTCAGCGTCGGGCGGTGATGCACAAGTTCATCCAGACCCAGACCATCGCCAACAAGGCGGCGATGGAGGCGGGCACCGCCGAGGCCTATGCCGAGCGCGAGGCCAAGATGCGCCAGATCCTGGCCGACCCTGAGCAGCGCCGCGAGTACCTGCTGCTGCAGTCGATGTACAAGAGCCTCGAGCTCGAAGCGGCGACGGCGTGAGGCGGGCGCGATGATCCAGTTTCACACCGTTCCGACCGCCAACGGCCAGAAGGTGCGGATCGTGCTGGAGGAGACGGGGCTGGCCTATGCGCTGGCCCCGGTCGACCTCTATGCCGGCGAGCACAAGAAGCCTGCCTACAAGGCCGCGCTGAGCCCGTTCGGCAAGGCCCCGGCCATCGTCGATCCCGACGGGCCGGGCGGCGCGCCCATCGTGCTATCGGAGACCCTGGCGATCGTCTGGTATCTGGCCGAGAAGGCCGCCAGCGACCTGCTGCCCAGAGGGCCGGGCGAGCGGGCCGAGTTCCTGATGTGGGCCTCGGCGGTGTCGTCGCAGCTGGCCGGGGCCTTCACCAACCAGTTCGTGGCCACCGTCATGGCCCCGGAGAAGACGCCGTGGGCGATCGAGCGCTCGCTGGCCGACTGCCACGAGCAGCTGGCCGCGTTCGAGGCCCGCCTGGCGGACCGCGTCTACATGCTGGGCGAGCGGTTCACGATCCTGGACGCCCTGTTCTTCCCGATGGTGGCCAGCTCGGCCAAGCGGCTGGCGGGGGGGCTCGACCCGTATCCGAACCTCGCGCGGTACGAGGCCTTCATCGGCGAACGGCCGGGGGTGAAGCGCGGGATGGCGGCCGGCTAGGGCCGGCTGGCGCAACCGCGCCAGAAGGCGGCGATCTGCCGGCGCTCGTCGGGGGCTTCGGCGCCCACGGGGCTGGCGTCGCCGTTCCACACCCATTGCAGCCGGCCGGTGCGGGCGAAGGCGGCGATCGCGGGCGCGGCGGGGTCGATCGGGGCCCTCAGGATGGCGATCTCGGCGCTGGGGTCGGGTTCGGCCTTGATCGGCAAGGCGGCGCCGCCGCTGCGCAGGGCCAGGGTCTTGGGCCAGGCGGCCGGGTCTTCGTCGACAAACACCAGCAGCTCCGCCCGGCCCTTGGGCGCGCAGGTGAAGCCCAGCCAGACGACGTCGCTTTCGGGCTCGCCGTAATAGAGCTTGGCGTCGACGCCGTTCTCGGCCGGCGTATGGCTCCAGCTGTAGTCGTCCCGCGCGGGCAGGCTGGCGCAGGCGCCCAGCAACAGCGCGGCGGCGACGAGGGAGAACACGGAGCGGGAAAGCTTGACCATGCGCCCACTCTAGCCGAGCCGCCGGCCGTCGCCAGGCGTATCTGCCGCGCCTGCAACCTCCGCGCCGTTTTCCTTGCCAAAGCCTTGTGAGACAGTCGTTCGCAAGGTTAACGCGAGGCGGGCCTGGATGGAGCGCAGCTGGATCAAGGGGCGTGTGTTCGTGGTCGACGACGACCCGGTGCTCCTGGCCTTCCTGGAAGGCGCCTTGGCCAAGTCCGGCTATCTGGTCCAGGCCTTCGAATCCGCCCGCAGCGCGCTGCACGCCGCGTCGATCGACCGGCCGGCGATCTGGCTGATCGACATCCGCATGCCCGACATGGACGGCATGGAGCTGCTCAAGCTGCTGCGCGGCGGGCAGGAGCATCGCGAGACCCCGGTGGTCATGCTGACCGGCGACGGGCGCCTGGACCGCATCGCCAGCGCCATGGGGGCGGGGGCCACCACCTACCTGCTCAAGCCGTTCTCGCCGCAGCAGGTGGTCGAGAAGGTCTATGCGGCGCTGAACTTGAGATAGCTCTAACTCCTTGTCATCCCGGCCGGAGGACCGCGGCAGCGGTCCGCAGAGCCGGGATCTCCCGCACTCCAGGTGCGGCCGTCGTGGGAGATCCCGGCGCTTCGCTACGCTACGGCGGGGATGACAGGGAGAGTGAGCCTCTGCTTCACCAGGCCACCTCGGCGCCGGCCAGGTCGAGGAACTTGCCCGTATCCGCGAGGCTCAGCCCGGCGATGACCTTCTGCTGGCCTTCGACGCTTTCCTCGACCGAGTAGGGCGCGTCGGGGCCGCCCAGGGCGGTGCGGGTCCAGCCCGGGGCCATGGCGATGACCGTGACGCCGTCGGCCTTCAGCTCCACCGCCAGGCCCTTGGCCAGCATGTTCAGCGCCGCCTTGGACGAGCGATAGGCGTGCGAGCCGCCGTAGACGTTGGTTCCGATCGAGGCCAAGCCGCTGGACATCATGACGATGGTCTTCGTCTCGCCGGCCTTGATGTTGTCGATCAGCGCCGCGGTGATGCGGAACGGCGAGACGACGTTGGTGGCCAGGATGTCGGCCCAGATGTCGTAGTCCATGCCGGCGAGCGTCTGGTGGGCCATGCCCTCGGGCAGCGGAATGGGTCCGTAGGTGCCGGCGTTGTTGATCAGCACGTCGATCGCCACGCCTTCGAGGCGCTGGGCGAAGGCGGCGACGGAGCCTGCGTCGTTCACCGACAGCGCCTCGATGCGCACCTTGCCCGGATGGGCGTCTGCGATGGCCGCGAGTTCGGCGGCCGAGGCCGGATCGCGGCAGGTCGCGATGACCTGCGCGCCCGAGGCGGCGTACTGGCGGACGTGTTCAAGGCCGATGCCGCGATTGGCGCCGGTGATCAGGACCGTGGTCATGGCGTGCTCTCTCGTTCGTTGCTGGGGCGACTTGAACCGGTCGGAAGGGTGAGGGCGGGGCGGCGGCGATCTTCGCCGCTGTGCGGATAACGGCCCCGGCCGCCGGGAGCGCGCGCGGGGGTGGCGCTAGGACCGAGGCTCGAAGATTCCGCTGGAGCCGCGTTCGTGACGCTCATTCGCCAAGCCCCGATTGTGAAGGCTTACGCCGATACGCCCGCCGGCCAGGTGCACCTGCGCCGGGTGGACGGCCCCGGCGATCCGATCGTCCTTCTGCACCGCACGCCGGTCAGTTCGGCCTGTTTTGACGGCGTACTGGCGCTTCTCGCCGGCCGCCGCGCGGCGATCGCTCTGGACACGCCCGGCTTTGGCCAGTCGTTCAAGCCGCAAGGCATGCCCTCAACCGTGGATTACGGCGCCTGGCTGCTGGCGGCGCTGGACGCCCTGGGCGTCGATCGCTTCCACCTGGCCGGCCACCATACCGGCACCCACATCGGCGCCGAGATCGCCGTGGCCGCGCCTGATCGCGTGCGTTCGCTGCTGCTGAACGGCGTGCTGTTCGCCAGCGCCGAAGAGCGCGAGATGTTCCGCGCCCAGGTCGGCCAGTCCGCGCCGATCGACGCGCACGGCGCCTATCTGATCCAGTCCTGGGGCGTGATGAAGGGGCTGCTGCCCCGGTTCGACGCCCAGCTGGTGCAGACCGAATTCCTGGGCGCCATCGGCGCGCCGGACGGCCGCAACCAGGCCTTCGGCGCGATCTTCGACCAGGACTTCGCCAGCGTCTTTTCGGGCGTGACCTGCCCGGTGACGGTGCTGCAGGCCGCGGACGACCCGCTGGCCGGCTTCGTCGGCCGCATCCGCAAGGCCCGCCCGGGCGTGGTGGTGACCACCCAGGGCAAGACCGGCGTGGCCGCGCCCGAACTGGAACCCGAGATCTTCGCCGAAACCTTGCTGGCCTTCGCGGCCGGCGTCGAAACCACGCCTCCGAACAGCCCCCTTCAGTGGACCCCGCCCATGACCAATCGCCGTTTCTCCCTCGTCCGCGCCGGCCAGGGCTTCGAGTTGGCCGAGTCCATCGTGCCGATCCCCACGCCGGGTCCGGGCGAGGTGCTGGTGCGCGTGCGCGCCGTGGCGCTGAACCGCCGCGACGTGATGATCCGCAAGGGCTGGTATCCGGTGGGCGAGGCCGACGGCTTCACGCCGCTGTCGGACGCCGCCGGCGAGGTGGTGGCGGTGGGCGAGGGCGTCGAGGGGCTGGCCTTCGGCGACCGCGTGGCCTCGACCTTCTTCCAGAACTGGGCCGGCGGCCGCGTCAGCTTCCCGGCGGTGATCTCGTCTCTGGGCGCGGGCGGACCGGGCGTGCTGGCCGAGCACGTGGTGCTGTCGGCCGGCGGCGTGGTGAAGCTGCCCGACGGTCTCGACTTCGTGCAGGGCGCGACCCTGACCTGCTCGGGCGTCACGGCCTGGGCCTCGCTGGTCACGCACGGCGGCATCCAGGCCGGCGACTGGGTGGTGACCCTGGGCACCGGCGGGGTGTCGCTGTGGGGGCTGCAGATCGCCAAGGCCTTCGGGGCCAAGGTGGCCGTGGTCGGCGGCGACGACGCCAAGCTGGCCCGCGCCGCGGCTCTGGGCGCGGATCTGACCGTCAACTACCACACGACGCCGGACTGGGAGGCCGTGGTGAAGGAGGCTTCGGGCGGCGGCGTGCAGCATGCCCTGGAGCTCGGCGGCGCAGGCACGCTGGCCAGGTCGCAGGCCAGCCTGGGCGTGGGCGGGCATGTGGCCGTGATCGGCGCCCTGGACGGCTTCGGCGGAACGCTGGACGCCTCGGCCATGGTGATGATGGCCCAGCGGGCCACGGCGATCTCGGTCGGCTCGCGCGCCGATCACCAGGCGCTGTCGGACTTCGTGACCGCCAAGGGCATCGTCCCGCAGGTCGACGCGGTGTTCGGGCTCGACGCCATCGAAGGCGCCTATACGCGGGCCGATCAGGGCGCGTTCGGCAAGGTCGTGGTGAAGCTGTAGCCGTTGTCTCCCTCTCTCATTGAGAGAGGGAGGAGCCCGCCGCCGAAGGCGGTGGGAGGGTGAGAGGTAACAAACTCACAGAAAAAGGCGCGGTCGGTTCGGCCGCGCCTTTCTTGTTTTGGGTCTGGTGGTTCCTGCCGTTGCCGTAGGCGGAGAGGTGAGGGATTTGCCTGCTGGCGGTGAAACCTCTCACCCTCCCACGCCTTACGGCGCGGGGCCCTCCCTCTCTCCATGAGAGAGGGGTTTCTTAGGCTTCCACCACCTCGACCAGGGCCCCGCCGGGGGCGCGCAGGACGCCGGCGCGCTTGCCGCCGTAGACGGGGCCGTTGCGCACTGTGGGGGGCGCGATCCAGTCGCCCTGGACGCTGTCGAAGTCGGGGTGCTTGAGCGTGCAGATGGCGACGCCCGGCGGCAGGGCGCCGGGATGGCCCGGGCGCACGGTGGCCGCCTCGGGATACTGGTCGAACTCGAGGAAGACGTCCTTCTCATAAGTCGCCGTCGCCAGGGCATGGCGGCTGTCCTTGGGCAGTTCGAAGGCGTCGTTGATCATGTTGTAGACGATGGTCATCGGCGCGCCGACGTCCAGGCCCAGGGTCTGGCCGAACCAGGCGCCGCTGGCCTCCATGTCGTCGCTCGCCAGAACCAGGATGAACAGCTTGTCGATCAGGCTGCCGGGATAGGGCAGACCGTTGCCGGGCGAGACGATCTCGGTGAGGTAGACGATCTCGCCGTCGGGGCCCTTCACCTGCATCGGGTGGATGGTGGGCAGGCCGTCGATCCGCTTGGGCGGGCCGATGATCTCGAACGGCGCGTCCTGCATGCGGGCGTTCACGGCCATGACGTCCTGGCAGCAGATCTCGATCGCCGCCCAGCCGTAGGTGCGCAGGGGGCGATATTCCGGAACCGGGTCGCCCTCGACGAAGCGCAGGAAGACGTCGGCGCCGCTGGCCGGCTGCAGCACGGCGTAGGGGCGGCCGGCGCTGGCCGGGGAGCCCCAGCTGGCGGCGAGGTCGGCGGGGACCTCGCCCTGCTCGACCACCGCGTAGTCCAGCCACTGGGCGTAGCGCTGCGAGGCCTGGGCGAGGTCCGGCGTCACCAGGGTGGCGGCCCTGAGAAGGTTCATCGGTATGTCCTTGAAATCGTGCGGGCTTCAGTCGCGCAGTTCGACGGCGACGTCCTCGGAGGCGACGTCGCCCGTGGCGGTGGCGGCTTCGGCCTCCTGCTGGACGATGCGCAGCACGCGGGAGAGATATTCCTGCAGCCACAGGCCGCGCTCGGCGGCGGCTTCGGCGGAGGGTTCGAAGCGTTCGATCTCGGCGCGGTCCAGGCCGCCGCGGGCCTCGATCACCCGCTCCAGCGTGTCGAGCCGGGCGCGGGTGACGGCCAGTTCCTGCACGACGGCCATGGTGATGGCCAGCACGCGCTCGACCTCGCGGTCGGCGAAGAAATAGGGGCGCTTGCCGGCGGGCTTGGCGCCGGCGTCGGCCAGGGCGTCTGCGATGCTCATTGCGTTTTCCGGGCTCCGATCACGCGCCAGGCGGCTTTTCGCCCGTAGTCTTCGCTGTCGTCGTCGGCGGCGTCGGGGAAGACTTCGCGGTCGACCACGGCGGTGACGCCGTCATGGATCAGCTCTTCGGCGGCGAAGCCGGCCTCGACCATGCGGGCGTCCAGGTCGATCTCGTGCAGCGTGCTCCAGAAGGGCTCGTTGTTGTAGAAGGCGTCCCAGTCGCGCATCGCCTGCTCGAACAGCGGCATGGTCGGGGCGTACTGCGGCTGCTCGACGTGCAGCACCACGCCGCCCGGGGCCAGGACGCGGCGGCTCTCGGCGAAGATGGCCTTCATGGAGGCCAGCGACAGTTCGTGCAGGAACATGGTGGTCTGCACCCAGTCGAAGCTGCCGGCCTCGAAGCGCGACAGGTCGGCGCCGTCGGCCTGGACGAAGCGGATGTTTTCGACCCCCAGCGAGGCGGCGCGGGCGGCGGCGTAGCGCAGCATCGGCCCGCCGACGTCGATGGCCACCACCTCGGCGTCGGGGAAGGCCTGGGCGATCGGCAGGGCGCTGTGGCCCACGGTGGCGCCGATGTCGAGGATGCGGCGCGGCTTGAAGTCGGGCAGGCGGCGCTGGACCCAGCGCACCACGGCCTGGCCGCCGCCGTCGGAGAAGCGGCCCAGCAGGCCGCCGGTGGTGGCGAAGCCGCCGTGGTCGTAGTTGGCGCCGCCCGAGACGTCGCCCTCGAAGCGCTCGACGTGATAGCTGCCGGGCATGCAGTGGTGGTCGACGGCCGAGACGTAGCGCGGGATCGGCAGGGCCGGATCCAACTGCAGCCGGTCGTGGCCGGCGTTCAGGGCGGCGGCCTTGGCGGCCAGTTCCTCGGCCTGGCGCAGGGTGGTCCAGCGGCCGGCCTGCTGGCGCTGCTCCATGGTCAGGCGGCGCAGGGCCGACCAGGTCTGGAAGGCAGGATCCTTCAGCAGCGCCTTGCGGACCTCGTGGCGATCCTCGGGCGGGCGACCGTTGGCCTTCTCGAAGGCCGGCAGGGCGCGGGTCTCCCAGGCCTGCTTCACGCCGGGGATGACGCGGGTCGACAGGTGGCGGTTCAGCTGGGCCAGGACGTTCAGCCGCTCGATCTCGTCGTGCGACATGTCGGGGAACACCCCGTGGCGGCCGACCTTGCGATAGTCGGGCGGGCCGTCATAGGCCTGGATCGGCCCCTCGTTGACGCGACCGGTCATGGGCGCACTCCTACTGAATTGACGCGAGCTTGCGCTCGTCCGGCGCCTGGCGGAGAGGTGACGATGCGAAAATCCGCCTGTCAGGAATCCAGGGGTCAGGCGCCGGGAACGGCCGCGCGCTCGCCGGCGGCGGCTTCGATGCGCTGCTCCTCGACGGCGTGCTCGGCGGCGAAGCGGTAGCGGCCCAGCGGCAGCAGGACGATACCGCCCAGCACCAGCAGGCCCGTGGCCATGATCAGCGAGAGCTGGTAGCCGCCGGTGGCGTCGAAATCGGCCCCGAAGGCCACGGGGCCCAGGCCAGAGCCCGCCGCGTAAGCGCAGTAGAGGCAGCCATAGAGCGTCGAATAGGATCGCGCCCCGAAATAGCGGGCGATCAGGAAGGCCAGCAGGTCGAACTCCATGCCCGCGGCCATGCCGACCAGGGCGATGGCCAGCAGGGCGCCGGCGAAGCCCGGGTCCTGGCCGTGCAGGATCAGGCAGCCCAGCGCCGGCAGGCACAGCAGCACCAGCGCCACGCCCGGCGCCCAGAAGCGGTCGACCAGCCAGCCGCCGGCCACGCGCCCGACGATTACCGACAGGCCCACGACGGGGGCCAGGCTGACGATCTCGGCCTTGGTGAAGCCTTTCAGCTTCAGCAGGTTCTCCAGGTTGGGCAGAGGGCCGGCGATGGCGAAAGAGAACAGCAGAAAGCCGCCGGCGATCAGCCAGAATTTCGTATCGCGCAGCGCTTGCGGCAGCGTCAGGCCGGGCAGCGGCGCGGTCTCCGTGTGGACGCGCCGGGCGCCGGGGTCCTTGAAGGCCAGCAGCGCGACGGGCAGGGCGATGACCAGGGGCAGCGCGCCGGTGACCAGATAGGCCGCGCGCCAGCCGTGGGCCTCGATCATCCACATCAGGAACGGCTTGATGAGGAAGCCGAAGACGCCGGTTCCCATCAGGGCGATCCCCAAAGCCAGGCCCTTGTTGGCCTCGAAGCCGTTGTTGATGGCCCGGGTCCAGGTGGTGGGCAGGGTGCCGGCGCCGACTGCGCCCATCAGCGCCCAGTTCAGGTAGAACAGCGGCAGCGAGCCGCTCGTCAGCGCAAAGCCCATGAAGGCGAAGGCGAACAGCACCAGCGAGGCGATGGCCACGGGGCGCACGCCGATCCTGTCGCCCACCCAGCCGATGATCGGGCCGACGATCATCACCGCGACGGTGGCGACCGGCAGGCCCAGCATGATCGAGGCGAAGCTCCAGCCGAACTCCTTGGCCAACTGCGGGGCCAGCATGCCGATGCTGTAGAAGGGCAGGGGCGAAAGCCCCAGGCCCACGCCCAGAACCACGCTGAGCAGCAAGGGCCAGCCGCGGCGGAACTCGCCAGCCTGGTTTTCGGATAGTTTCGCCATCGCCGTTTGCCCCGCCGCGATCACATCGGTAGGCGAGGCAGCCTGGTGCGCTGAACGGCGCCCGCAACAGGAATATCCGGAGCAGTCGCCTTGCGATCAGACGTCAGGCCCGGCACCGCCCTCTCGGGGGTCAAGGTGCTCGATCTTTCCCGCGTGCTGGCTGGTCCCTGGGCGACCCAGGCCCTGGCCGACATGGGCGCCGAGGTGGTGAAGGTCGAGCGGCCGGGCGTCGGCGACGACACCCGCGCCTGGGGGCCCCCGTTCTTCGAGACGACGGACGGAAGCCGGGGCGACGCCGCCTACTTCACCTGCGCGAACCGCAACAAGCGCTCGGTGACCATCGACATGGCCGACCCGCGCGGCGCCGAACTGATCCGCCAGATGGCCGCCGAGGCCGACGTGGTGGTCGAGAACTTCAAGGTCGGGGGGCTGGCCAAGTACGGCTTGGACTACGACAGCCTGGCGGCGATCAATCCGCGCCTCGTCTACTGCTCGATCACCGGCTTTGGACAGACCGGGCCCTACGCGGCGCGGGCCGGCTACGACTACATGATCCAGGCCATGGGCGGGCTGATGTCGATCACCGGCCAGCCGGACGGGACCGACGGCGCCGAGCCGATGAAGGTGGGCGTCGCGGTCGTCGACCTGTTCACCGGCCTCTATGCGGCCAACGCCATTCTCTGCGGCCTGCTGCACGCCCGCGCGACCGGGGATGGCCAGCACATGGACATCGCCCTGTTCGACGTGCAGGCCGCCGTGCTGGCCAACCAGGCCAGCAACTACTTCGCCACGGGCCAGGCGCCCGGGCGCCTGGGCAACGCCCACCCCAACCTCGCGCCCTACCAGGTGTTCGCCACGGCCGACGGAGCCATGGTGCTGGCGGTCGGCAACGACGGCCAGTTCCGGGCCTTCGCCAAGGCGGCCGATGCGCCGCAGCTCGCCGAGGATCCGCGTTTCGCGACCAACGCCCAGCGGGTGGCCGCGCGGGCGCAGCTGGCGGCGGCCATGGCCCCGGTTCTGGTCACGCGTACGACGCGCGATTGGATCGCCCTGCTGGAGGCCGCCGGCGTGCCCTGCGGGCCGATCAACGGCATCGACCAGGTGTTCGAGGAACCGCAGGCGGTGCATCGCCAGTTGGTGGTGGAGCAGGCGCGCGAGGATCTGGCCGCGCCGATCCGCACCGTCGCCTCCCCGATCCGGGCCTCGCGCACGCCGGTGGTCGTGGAGCGCCCGCCGCCGGCCCTGGGGGCGGACACGGCGGCGGTGCTGGCAGGGTTGGGCAAGAGCCAGGCGGAGGTCGCGGCGCTGAAGGCGGCGGGGGTGATCTAGAATCCCCCTCCAACAAAGCTCGTCATCCCGGGCGGAGCGAAGCGGAGACCCGGGACCCAGGGGCCGCCGCATAGCGCTGGCAATGCGCTGAAGCGCCAGATATCGCCGCCGAGCCCGGTCTCCTGGGTCCCGGATAAGCCCTTCGGGCTTTCCGGGATGACGAGCTTGGAGGTCTGGGAGGGACCCCCCCCCTACCGCGCCGCCCGCGCGACGCCTTCGGGCATGGCGCCGGCGAAGTCGATGACGCACATGGCGCCGTACGAGCGGTGGCCGCCGCAGGCGACGCCGGCGCTGCTGTAGCCGGTCGACAGGATGTTGCGGCGATGGCATCGGCCCGGCACGCGGCTGTCGACCACCAGCTGGCGCACCACGTCGCGAGGGTGTTCGTAGCCGTAGGAGATGTTCTCGGCCGACATGCCGGCGAAGACGCCATACTTGCGCAGCCGCTGGCCCAGGCCGCCGCTCGCGCCGTGGCCGACCGAGCCGCGGGAGGCTTGCGCGCTGGCGTGGTCGCGGGCGGCGGCGTCGATGCGGCCGTCGGCGGTCAGCGGCGGCAGGGGGCGCTGGCGCTGCAGCTCGGCGATCGCTTCATCGAGGGCGTCGGGGTCCTCGCCATACAGCGGCTCGGCGCGACGCAGTTCGTCGGCATAGGCCCGGGGATTGGCGCGGACGTAGTTGATCTCGTCGAGGACCGCCTGCTCCTGGCTCTGGGCGGCGGCCACTTGCGGCATGCAAAGTGAGAAGGGGGCGAGCAGCAACAGTCCGGCGAACGCCAGGCCTGGGCGACGGTAAGAACGCATACGAACCTACGATACGGAAAAGCCCCTCGGTGCGTGCTGTAGCACGCTTCATCGGATTCGCACCTGTCCGCGGCGTCGCACCCCGGGGTTCCTATCCGCGAGGCGAGAAAACCGGCGACGGCGCGCCGGGGCGCCTTTCCAGGCGGCATCAAGACGGCCTGACAACCGCCGGATTCCACGATGCTTCTCGCCCTGATCACGCTGCTGCACGTGCTGGTCTTCGTCTACTGGCTGGGCGGGGACCTGGGGGCCTTCTACACCTCGCGCTACGCCGCCGACCCGACCCGCACGGTCAAGGAGCGGGGCTTGGCGCTGAAGGTGCTGGCCGACATCGACATGGCTCCGCGCACCTGCCTGATCCTGGCCCTGCCCACGGGCCTGACCCTGGCCAAGCTGAAGGTCTGGTGGGACGTCCCGCCCGAGGGCGTGGCCGCGGTCTGGGCGCTGTGCCTGTTCTGGCTGACCATGGCCTGGGCCATCCACATTCATCACAGCCCGCCCAAGGCCGGGGTGCGCCGCATCGACATCGCCATCCGCTGGGGCGTGCTGGTCGCGCTGGCCGGCTTCGGCGCCGCCAGCCTCGTGGGCCTGACGACCGCGCCGCTGTTCCTGGCCCTGAAGATGCTGATCCTGGCGATCGCCATCGGCTGCGGCCTGTTCATCCGCAAGCTTCTGGCCCCGCTGGGCCCGCCGGTCGTCGCCATGATGACCACCGGCCCAACGCCCGAGGGCGATGCGACCATCGCCGCGGTGCTGGAGAAGACCCGGCCCGTGGTCGTCAGCCTCTGGATTCTGCTGATCCTCGCCGCGCTGCTCGGCCTCTGGACCCCCGCCTGAAGGAGCCCCGCCATGACCCTGCGCTTCGAACCCACCATGGTCCGCGAGGACAAGACCGCCCGCCAGCTCTATGAAGCGGTGAAGGCCAATCCGGCCCGCGCCCGCTTCGGCTTCGGGAGCAAGGCGGCGGTGGTCAATATCGACTTCCAGCAGGCCTACACCCGGCCCGACCTGTTTCCCAAGAGCGCCTACGTCACCGATCCCGACCAGATCGCCCACGTGAACCGCCTCTCGGCCCTGGCCCGGGCGCGCGGCATGCCGGTGATCTGGACGCGGGTGATGTACAAGCCCGACGGCGGCGACGCCGGCGTCTGGGGCACGCGCACCGACACCCCCGACAGCCTGCAGAACATCAAGCAGAACAGCGAACGCCACGCCTTCGACCCGCGCGTCGAGATCGACCAGGCCGTGGATCTCGTCTTCGACAAGCGCATGCCCAGCGCGTTCTTCGAGAGCCCGCTGCAGAGCTATCTGGTCTGGCACAAGGTCGACACGGTGATCCTCACCGGCGGCTCGACCAGCGGCTGCGTGCGCGCCAGCGCGGTCGAAAGCCTCTCGCGCGGCTATCGCACCATCGTTCCCGAGCAATGCGTGGCCGACAAGCACGAGAGCTACCACTACGCCAACCTGACCGACCTGCAGCTGAAGTACGCCGACGTGGTGGACGTGGAAGAGGCGGCGGCGTGGTTGAAGGGGTGAGGGGATGGTCGGAGAGACGGGCTTGTCCCTCCGACCACGCGCTCAGACGTTCACGACGACCTTGCCGATCTGCTCGTTGGATTCGAGGTAGCGATGGGCGTCCTGGATCTGGTCCAGGGGGAAGGTGCGAGCGATCACCGGCTTCAGCGCGCCGGTTGCCAGCCCTTCGAGAATGAAGGCCTTGGCGCGGGCCAGCTTGTCATCGCTGGAGACGATCTCGTTATAGAGATAGCCCCGCAGGGTCAGTGACTTGCCCAGCACCGTAAACAGCGGGAAGGGCGTCGGAGCGGGGCTGAGGGCGCCGTACAGCAGCAGCACGCCGCCGGGCGCCATACTGGCGGTCAGCGGCTCGAACGACGGCCCGCCGACCGGATCGAAGACCACGCGTGCGCCGCGGCCGTCGGTGACCTCGGCGACGCGGGCGACGAGATCCTCTTCTTCGGTGGCGACGACATGGTGGGCGCCGGCCGCCAGCAGGGCGTCGCGCTTGGCGCCGGTGCGGGTGGTGGCGATCACGGTGGCGCCGACCATGCGAGCGATCTGGAAGGCCGCGAGGCCGACGCTGCTGGAGGCGGCGGTGACGATCACGTAATCGCCCGCCGACAGGGCGGCCTGCTCGATCAGCGCGCCCCAGGCGGTGACGTACTGCATCCAGCTGGCGGCGGCCTCCTCGAACGAGATCGTCTCCGGATGGCGCACGAGATAGCGGGCCGGCGCATTGGCGACCTCGCCATAGGTTCCCCAGCGGGCGATGTCGTGCGGCGGGATCAGGCTGACCGCATCGCCGGGCATGAAGTCGGTCACGTCGGCTCCGACCTGCGTGACGACGCCAGCAGCCTCGTAGCCCAGGCGGCTGGGGAACTGTGCTTCCTGCAGGTAGGCGTGATTGCGGAACATCACCTCGGCGCGGTTCAGACCGATGCTGCGGACGGCGAACTGCACCTCGTCGGCAGCCGGCGGCGGCTGGGGCAGGTCTTCGATCCGCAGGACGTCGGCGTCGCCGTAGTCGTGGATGCGAACGATGCGGGCCATGCTGGGCTCCTGTTTCGATAAACCCGGAAAGAGGGCCGGGCGGACGATGCAGCAGCTAAGGCGGCGACAGGCGGTCCGGAAGCACGCCCGTGCCTATCTCACTGTTATTGAAATTGATAACAATGGATCGATTGTTCGCCCGGTTGGTGGCGGTTGGACGGGGAAACGCATTGGATTTCGCCCAGAAGCTCAGGATCTTCGTCGCGGTGGCCGAGGCAGGCAGCTTCGCCCGGGCGGCCACGGCCCTGGGCATGTCGCGCCCCGGCGTGACGAACGCCGTCGCTGGCCTGGAGACCGAACTGGGCGTGCGCCTGCTGCAGCGGACGACGCGACGGACCAGGCTAACCGGCGAGGGAGAGGCCTTCATCGATCGCGCCGTGACGCTGCTGGCCGACGTGGCCGAAGCCAAGGCGATGTTCGCACCGCCGGATAGCGTTCTGCGCGGGCGGCTGCGGGTCGACATCCCCACGGCGCTGGCCAGGCCCCTGATCATCCCGCGCCTAGGCGAGTTCACGGCGCGCCATCCCGAGGTGGAACTGGTGCTCGGTGTGGGCGACCTCGACATGGATCTGGTGTCAGAGGGCGTCGATTGCGTAGTCAGGCTGGGCGAGTTCCCGGCCAGCAGCCTGGTCGGCCGGTCGATCGGCAGGTTGCGGATGGTGACCTGCGCGGCGCCGAGCTATCTCGAACGCCAGGGCGTGCCGATGTCGCTGGACGACCTAGCCACGCATCGGGCGGTGAATTTCCATTCCGGCCGAACCCGCAGAGCGATACCTTTCGAATTCGAGACCGATGACGGGCGTCGGAGTTTCACCTTGCGCTCGACTGTGACGGTGAACAGCGGCGACGCCTATGTCGAATGCGGACTGCTGGGCCTGGGGATCATCCAGCCGCCCTGGGTGGGGGTCAGCGGTTTCATGGAGGCTGGGCGCCTGGTCGAGGTGTTGCCGAACCTGGCGCCGCCGCTCAAGCCAGTCTCGGTTCTCTACCCCCACCGGCGGCACGTGCCGCCCCAGGTGCGCGCCTTCATCGATTGGGTCGAGACCTTGGTTCGCTCGATCGGAGCCTAGTTTCGATCGCCACGCCCAAACAAAAAGGTCGCCGGCTCGGGGAGCCGGCGACCTGAAGTCATGTGGAGTTCCGGAGAGGAAATCCGCCTAGAGAAACTTAGTCGACGACCTGGTAGCGGCCCGAGGCGTCGGGGCAGACGCGGACGAAGCGCTTCTGGGTGCGGCCGTCGGGCAGGTAGATCGGGCTTTCGGCCAGGGTGCAGCCGTTGGCGTCGGCGCGGCCTTCGGTCACGCGGTAGGAGCGCTCCGACTCGTAGGTGTAGCCGGCGCCGCCGCGGCGATCGTAGTAGGCGTCGTCATACCCGCCGTTGTCGTAGCCGCGGTCGTAGTCGTTGTAGGCGCGGGGCGGGGGAGGCGGCGGCGGGGGAACCGCGCCGGGCGCGCAGGCGGCCGAGCTGCGGCCGATATTGCCGCCGACGACGGCGCCGAGCAGGCCGCCCAGCACAGCGCCTTCGGTCTTGGC
Source organism: Caulobacter sp. 602-2 (assembly GCF_011043625.1). Lineage (GTDB taxonomy): Bacteria > Pseudomonadota > Alphaproteobacteria > Caulobacterales > Caulobacteraceae > Caulobacter. The sequence continues at coordinate 763,116 of NZ_JAAKGT010000001.1, read as the reverse complement.
GCCGCGACCCGCGACGCTGCTGCCGATGGCCGCGCCGATGCCGGCGCCGGCCAGGCCGCCGCCGGTGGTGCGGTTGGTCGTGCTGCGGCGGCAGGGGTCGTAGTAGTAGCCGTTACGGTCGTAGGCTCCGCCCTGATAGGCGCCCGAGCCATAGGCCTGGGCCGAGGCGACGGTCGGAGCCGCGGCGCCGACGAGGGCCGCGCCGGCGACGAGGGCGCTGATGGCGGTCCGGATCATCATCGAGAAACTCTCCCTGAAAGCGGGCGTGACGATCGGGGGACCGTCCGTTGTCCGCACCATGCCAAGCCGTACCTGAACGGTCGTTGACCGGACCGTTCATCTTCGTTCACGCACCAGTTCGTTCACGCATGAGGGCGGCGAATGAGGTATGGACGCGCTCGAACTGGCTTCTTCGGCGTCGAACTTGGCGCGGAAGAGGCGAAATTGGGGCCACGCCTGCGGCGAGGCTTGAACGGATCGGAACCGGTGAAGGTTCCCGAAGGCGACTATCGAATGCGTGAACTGAAAATCGACGCCGTCGGCGGCCAGGGCGACGGCGTCGCCGCCGGTCCGGCCTTCGTGCCCCTGACCCTGCCGGGCGAGCGGATCACCGCCCGCATGGAGGGCCCGCGCGGCGAACTGGCCGAGATTCTCGAGGCCAGCCCCGAGCGCGTCGATCCGGCCTGCAAGCACTTCGGCCACTGCGGCGGCTGCGCCCTGCAGCACTGGGACATCGCGCCCTATCTGGACTGGAAGCGCGAGCAGGTGCGCCTTCAGCTGAAGCGCGAGCGCATCGAGGTCGAGATCCTGCCGACCTTCGCCTCGCCGCCGGCCTCGCGCCGCCGGGTGGCCCTGCACGCCCGCGGCGGCAAGGGCGGCGTGCGCCTGGGCTTCAAGGAGCGCCGCTCGTGGAACCTGGTGAAGATCGAGGAATGCCCGGTCGCCCACCCCAGGATCGTCGCGGCCCTGCCGGGCCTGGCGCGCCTGGCGCAGCCGTTCCTGGAGCACCCGAAATCGGCCCCGACGCTGCACGTGACCCTTACCGGCACGGGCCTGGACATCGACGTCACCGGCGTTGAGCGCAAGAGCGGCGGGCTGTCGGCCGACGCCCGCGTGCAGGCGGCCATGACCGCCGGCGAGTTCGACTTCGCCCGCGTCACCCTGGCCGGCGAGACGCTGTACATGGCCCGCCAGCCGCTGGTGAAGCTGGGCCCGGCGATCGTGCCGTTGCCGGCCGGCTCGTTCCTGCAGGCCGTGCCCGCCGCCGAGCAGGCTATGGCCGACTTCACCCTGGCGCACGTGGCGGGGGCGGCCAGGGTGGCCGACCTCTTCAGCGGCGTCGGCACCTTCACCTTCCGCCTGGCGCAGGAGGCCTCGGTCTACGCCGCCGATTTCGCCGAGCCGGCCATCGCGGCCCTGAAGGCGGCCGTCGGCTCGGCGCCCGGCCTGAAGGCGATCGTCGCCGAGGCCCGCGACCTGACCCGCCGGCCGGTGCTGTCGACCGAGCTCGACAAGATGGACGCCGTGGTCTTCGACCCGCCGCGCGCGGGCGCGCTGGAGCAGACGGTCGAGATCGCCAAGTCCAAGGTCTCGCGGGTGGTCGGCGTGTCGTGCAATCCGACGACCTTCGCCCGTGACGCAGGCCTGCTGATCGACGCCGGCTTCAAGCTGGAGAAGGTGCTGCCGGTGGACCAGTTCCTCTGGTCGCCGCATATTGAGCTGGTCGGGGTCTTTTCGCGATGAGGCGAGGATGGGCCAAGCCAGTGGTCGGGACGATGGGGTAGGGGCGCAGCGGCGCGGGGCCTTCGCCCTCGACGCCGCCGCCCAGCGGGGCAAGGCCGCCGCCAAGGCGGCCTGGTGGACGGCCGCCGGAGGGCTGGCCAAGTTCATCACCCGCCCGACCGAGGGCAAGGCCGCGCCGCGCTTTGCGTCCGACGCGCCGCCGGTCTCGCAGCGGCGCCTGCGCCGGGCCTATCTGGCGGCTTTCGAGAAGGACGCCGCCGACGTCGCCGCCGGCCTTTATCCGCCGATGGAGGACGCGCCCATCCATCCGGCCGCCTCGATCCTCAAGGCCTGGGACTTCCTGGCCGACGCCCGCGAGGTCGATCTGCGCCGCCGCCGGGGCGATGGCGTCGAGGTGCGCGACGATCCGAAAAGTCAGGGCTATCCAGCCTATTACCGGCAGAACTTCCACTATCAGTCGGGCGGCTGGTTCACCGCCGCCAGCGCCCGCCGCTACGACGCCCAGGTCGAGGCGCTGTTCTCCGGCGCGGCCGGAGCGATGCGCCGGCGCGCCCTCTCGCTCCTGGCCCGGCACTGGCGGGGGCGCGATCAGCGCGACCTGCGGGCGGTGGACGTGGCCTGCGGCTCGGGCGCGTTCCTGCGCGATCTGGCGCAGGCCTTTCCACGCGCGGCCCTGGCGGGCGTCGACCTGTCGCCGGCCTATCTGAACGAGGCCCGATCGCGATCGGGGCGGGGCGTGGTGCAGGCCAACGCCGAACGCCTGCCGCTGGCCGACGACAGCCTGGACGCGGCGACCTGCGTCTACCTGTTCCACGAACTGCCGCCGCGCGTGCGCCCGATCGTCGCCGCCGAGATCGCTCGGGTGCTGAGGCCCGGCGGCGTGCTGGCCTTCGCCGATTCCGTGCAGCCCAGCGACGAGCCGCAGCTGGCCCGGATGTTGGAGGCCTTTCCGGCCTATTTCCACGAGCCGTTCTACGGCAGCTACGCGCAGACCGACCTGGAGGCGCTGTTCCAGACGGCGGGGCTGCGGGTGATCGGGCGCGACAAGGCCTTCCTGACCAAGGCGCTGCTGCTGGAGAAGGCGCCGCGCTGACCCCCTCCGGCCCTCCGGGCCACCTCCCCCAGAGGGGGAGGATCTATCCGCCAACGATGCTCCCCCTTTGGGGGAGCTGTCGCGGAGCGACTGAGGGGGCCGCCCGGACCGTGCTACTGCGCGGTGCTCACCACCGCGAAACCCGCCCCCTGCGGGTCGGTCGCCATGTAGATCCAGCTGCCGCCGGGCACCTGGTGGACATCCATCATAGTCGTGGCGCCGGCGGCCACGGCGCGGTCGCGGGCGGCCGAGGCGCTGTCGACCTGGGCGTAATAGTTCCAGAACGACACCGGCATGTCGGGTAGCCGGGTCATCATGCCGCCGATGTCGGGGCCGCCGGCCTCGTAGGCGAACAGCTGGTAGGTTCCCATCGGCCCCATGTCGATGGCTTGGGTCTTCACCCAGCCGAACAGCTTGGAATAGAAGGAAAACGCGCCCTCCAGGTCGCCGGCCATCAGCTCGCGCCAGCCGAACGTGCCGGGCGCGCCGTCGGCCGGTTGCGGCGGGATCTCGTCCTGGGGAAACGGCTTGAACAGGGTGAAGACCGCGCCGTACGGGTCGGCGACGACCGAGAACCGCCCGACGCCGGGGATGTCGTCGGCGGGCATGAACACCGAACCGCCGGCCTCGACCACCTTGCCGACATAGGCGTCGACGTCGTCGACGAAGATGTAGCCGATCCAGCCGGGACGGGCGCCTTCGGGGCAGCCGCCCTCGGGCGTGAAGACGCCGCCGACCCCGGCCGCGCCGACGTTGAGGATCATGTACCTGGTCGGGCCGGGCATGCCGGAATCCGTCGGGGTCCAGCCCACGACCTTGGCGTAGAAGGCGGACGCGGCGTCCACGTCGGTGGTCATCAGTTCGTACCAGCCAAACCGCCCGTTGGTGTCGGACATCGCTCTCTCCCTTTATTTCCGGCCCGGCTCGGGCCGCTTTCGACGCAAGGACGAACGGCGCCGGCCCGTCCCGACAGGCGGCGCGTGATTTCTAGCCCGGCATGGTCTCGAAGGCCTCCAGGCCTTCCGGCAGCACCACCCAGGCCGGCTTGTCGCGCAGGAACAGGGCCATGGTCGGCGCGAACAGCGAGGCGTCGTCCAGCGAGCCGGCATAGATCGTGTGGCTGTCGTCGACCCCGACCTCGCCGCCGAAGACGAGACCGCCGCAGACGGGGCAGGCGTTGCGCAGGGCCTCTCCGCCGCGGAAGGCCGGCGAGCGCACCTTCAGCGTCTCGCCGGTGATCGCCACCGCCGAGGCGGGAAAACCCATGAACGGAACGAAGCCCGAGCCGGACGCCCTGCGGCAGTCGGCGCAGCAGCAATAGCCCTGATACAGGGGGCGGCCCGTCGCGCTCCAGCGCACCGCGCCGCAAAGGCATCCACCGGAATAACGCTGTTCGCTCGTCATGGGCGGCATTGATGGACCTTCCTGTGACAGGCGCAAGCGTGGATGCCTTCGAACATCCTTCCGCCTCTCCAAGCCCGTCATCCCGGCCGAAGCGAAGCGGAGAGCCGGGACCCAGGGGACTGGGCGCAGCGCTTGCACGAACCGCCAAAGCGACGGCCGGCGCAGTACGGCGGCTCCTGGGTCCCGGATAAGCGCTGCGCGCTTTCCGGGATGACGGTCGGTGAGAAGCTAGAACAAACTCAACTGATCCCCCGCCTTGGGCGGGACGCGGAACTGGGAGGTGTCGAGGCGGGGCAGGGGGCTGTCGAGTTCGAAGCGCCGGAGCGCCGCGTGGAAGCGCTGGTTCAGCACCTCGGCCACCGGGCCCTCGCCGGTCATGCGCTTGCCGAACTCGCTGTCATAGGCCGCGCCGCCGCGCATCTGGCGCACCAGCGACATCACCCGCTTGGCGCGATCGGGATGGTCCGAGGCCAGCCATTGCTCGAACAGGCCGTGGATCTCCATCGGCAGGCGGATGGCGACGTAGCCGGCCGCCACCGCCCCGGCCTCCTTGGCCCGCTCCAGCACCGCCTCCATTTCGTGGTCGTTCAGCGACGGGATGGCCGGGGCGAACATGACGATGGTCGGAACGCCCGCTTCGGCAAGCTGCCGCACCGCGTCCAGCCGGCGTTCGGGCGTGGCCGCCCTTGGCTCCATGCTGCGGGCCAGCTTGCGGTCCAGCGTGGTGATCGACACCGCGGCTCTGGCCAGGCCCGCGCGGCCCATCTCGCCCAGGATGTCGAGATCGCGGGTGATCAGGGCCGACTTGGTGATGATCGAGAACGGGTGGCGAAAACGGCTGAGCGTCTCCAGCACCCCACGCGTGACGCGCAGGGAGCGCTCCTGCGGCTGGTAGGGATCGGTGTCGCCGCCGATGTGCACGCTGCCGACCTTGTAGGTCGGCTTGGAAAGCTCGCGGTCGAGCAGCTTGCCGGCCTCGGGCTTGAAGAACAGCTTGCTCTCGAAATCGAGCCCGGGCGAGAGGCCGAGATAGGCGTGGGCCGGGCGGGCGTAGCAGTAGATGCAACCGTGCTCGCAGCCGCGATAGGGATTGATCGAGCGGTCGAAGCCGACGTCGGGGCTCTTGTTGCGGGCGATGACGGTCTTGGACTTCATGGCCAGCACGCTGGTGGTCAGCACGCGGGCGGCGTTGTCGTCTTCGGTCCAGCCGTCGTCGAAGGGCTGGGAGGTTAGGCTCTCGTAGCGGCCGGTCTCGTTGCTGCGCGCGCCGCGTCCGCGCAGGGCGGCGGTCCCTTGCTTGTAGGCGGTGTCGGTGAACGAGCGGCGGGTCTGCATGTGGGCATCCTACGCTTGCATGCAGAACATAACAAGAACGATGCTTGACGATCGGTCCGGCGAGGCTTCAAAGGCCAACTCATGATCTCGGTGATCCTTCCCGCCGTCGCGCCCGTGCATGCGCTCGCCCAGCTCCTGGCCCAGCTGGTGCCGGCGGCCGTCGACGGCCTGGTCAAGGAGGTGGTGATCGCGGGCGCTTCCGAGCCGGGCCTGGAGGCGCTGATCGAGGACAGCGGCGCGCGGTTCGTGGCGGCTTCGGGCGAGCGGGGCGCCTTGCTGGCGGCGGGCGCGTCGGTGGCGCGGGGCGACTGGATCCTGGCGCTGGATCCGGCGCGCGGCCTGCCGGAGGCCTGGCGTGGCCCGGTCGAGGCGCATCTGGCCGGCGGGGCCGGTGCGGCGGCGCTGCTGGTTCCGGCGGGCGGCCTTCTGGCGCGACTGACGGCGGCGCCGGTGGGGCTGCTCGTGCGCCGGCTGGACTATGCGGCGGGCGCGGCTTTTGCCGGGAGCACGCCGGAGAAGGCGCTGGCGGGGCGGCTGAAGGCGCGGCGGGTTTCTCTCTAATCCCTCTCTCCTTGCGGGAGAGGGTGGCCTCCGGAGGAGGTCGGGTGAGGGGTCACTCAGAAGCTTGCGGAGAGGTCTTTCGACCCCTCATCCGTCGGCTATTGCCGACACCTTCTCCCGCAAGGGGAGAAGGGACGTTGCGGCGTCCCTGTAACCCGCGTTATCGAAAGCCATGTCGCTCGCCCACGCCTCCGCCGCCGCATCCGTGAAGTGGGTCGGCTGGCTGCGGCGCCGGATCCGCTCCAGCGAGCTTTGGCTGATCGCGGTGGCGACCCTGATCGGCGTGGCAGCCGGAACCTTCGCGGTCGTGCAGGCCCAGGTGGCGCACGGCCTGCAGATGCTGCTGTTCGAGATCGACATCAACGAGCGGCTCAGCGCCCAGACCCGCGTCGCGCCCTGGCGGCTGCTGGCCATTCCGGCCGGCGGGCTGCTGCTGGGCGGGATCACCTGGGCCTGGATGAAGTATCGCCCGCGCCCGGCCGTCGACCCCGTCGAGGCCAACGCCCTGCACGGCGGGCGGCTGTCGATGAAGGACAGCGCCTTCATCTGCGGCCAGACCATGCTGTCGAACGGGGTGGGGGCCTCGGTCGGGCTGGAGGCGGCCTACGCCCAGGCCGGGGCGGCCGCCGCCTCGTTCGCCGGCCAACGGCTGAACCTGCGCCGGGCCGACATGCGCACTCTGGTGGGCGCCGGCGCCGGCGCGGCCATCGCCGCGGCCTTCGGCGCGCCGTTGACGGGCGCCTTCTACGCCTTCGAGATCGTCATCGGGGCCTACACGGTCGCCAACCTCGCCCCCGTGGCCGCCGCCGCCCTGGCCGCCGTGCTGGTGGCCGGCAAGCTGGGCGCGATCCCGTACCTGCTGAAGACCGACACCCAGGCGGTGCAGTCGTGGACCGACTACGGCCTCTACGCCCTGGTGGGCCTGGCCTGCGCGGCGCTGGGCATCGCCCTGATGCGCCTGGTGGCCAACGCCGAGCGGCTGGTGACCCGCTCGCCGATCCCGCGCTGGCTGCGGCCGGCGATCGGCGGCGTGGGGCTGGCGGCGCTGGCGCTGATCACGCCCCAGACCCTGTCGGCCGGCCATGGGGCGCTGCACCTGAACCTGACCGCCGAGCTGCCGCTGAAGCTGCTTTTGATGCTGCTGGCCATGAAGGCCCTGGCCTCGGTGATCTCGCTGAGCTTCGGTTTCCGGGGCGGCCTGTTCTTCGCCTCGCTGTTCCTGGGCGCGCTGCTGGGCCAGGTGTTCTCGGCGATCTCGCTGCTGATCCCCTGGTCGCCGACCCTGGATCCGACGGTGGCGGCGCTGGTCGGCATGGCCGCGCTGGGCGTGGCCGTGGTCGGCGGGCCCTTCACCATGTCGTTCCTGGTTCTGGAGGCCACGGGCGACTTCACGGTGGCGGCCGCGGCCCTGGTGGCCTCGATGATCGCCAGCGCCATGGTGCGCGAGACCTTCGGCTATTCGTTCTCGACCTGGCGGCTGCACCTGCGCGGCGAGACCATCCGCAGCGCCCACGACGTGTCGTGGATGCGGCCGCTGAGCGCCGGCCGGATGATGCGCAAGGACGTGCAGACCGTGCCGGCCGAGACGACCCTGGCCGAGTTTCGCCGCCGCTTCCCGCTGGGCTCGACCAAGCGGGTGATCATGCTCGACGCGGCGGGGCTCTATGCCGGGGTGATCCCGACGGCGAAGGCCTATGCCGAGGGCGGCGATGGAGAGAAGCCGGTCGCGGGTCTGGCCATCAACGCCGAGGCGGCGCTGAAGCCCGAACAGTCGATCAAGGACGTCATGCGCGCCTTCGATCGCAGCGAGACCGACGAACTGGCGGTGATCGACGACAAGCGCAACGTACTGGGCGTGCTGTCGGAAGCCTACGCCACGCGGCGCTACGCCGAAGAGCTGGAGAAGGCGCGGCGGGAGCTGACGGGCGAGGCGGGGTGAGATTCCCTCTCCCCCTTGCGGGAGAGGGTGGCCTCGCGGAGCGAGGTCGGGTGAGGGGTCTCTCAGAACTATGCGGAGAGGCCTTTCGACCCCTCATCCGTCAGCTTCGCTGACACCTTCTCCCGCAAGGGGAGAAGGGAGCTTTTACATATCCAGCCTGAAGTCGATCACCTTCGCGCCGCTGGCCACGGCGTCCAGCGTGCGGGTCTCCGCGCCCAGCAGGCGGCGGTAGGTCCAGTACGAGGCCATGACCTTTTCGACGTAGTTGCGGGTCTCGAGCGCCGGCAGGCTCTCGATCAGCAGCAGGCTGTCGCAGTCGGCGCCCAGCTGCTGCTGCACCTTCAAGAGGGTGCCAGGGCCGCCGTTGTAGGCGGCCACGGCGCGCAGCAGATCAGGGCTCTGCAGCCCGCGGTCCATCAGCCAGGTGAAGTAGTCCTGGCCGACACGCAGGTTGAAGGCCGGGTCGAACAGCGGGGTGTTGTCGGCCAGCAGCTTGTCGTCGCCGGCGGCGCGGGCGGCCGCGACGGGCATCAGCTGCATCAGGCCCACGGCGCCGGCGCCGGAGACGGCCATCGGGTCGAAGCGGCTTTCCTGGCGCACCAGGGCGTAGACCAGCGCCTTGTTGATCGTGAACCCGCCCTTGGGCTCGAGCTCGGGCAGGGGATAGTCCTCGCCGCCGATCTTCTTGACCGGACGGCCGGCGTTGAACGGGGCGCGGGCGTTGAGCGCCAGGGTCAGGGCGCTCCAGTCGGCGCGGGCCTTGTCGTCGGCGGCCAGGGACAGGCCCGCCCGCAGCTCGGCGCCGGCCTCGTTCCAGCGGCCCAGCTGCGCCAGCGAGGCGGCGCGGCGGGCGCGGATGTCGCCGGCCAGCAGCTTGTTCAGCGAGGCGGGATCGGGGCCGCTGTAGGACACACGGGTGATCAGGGCGGCGATCGGATCGTCCGGATCGTTGGCGACGGCCAGGCCGGCCATCGACAGCTGGCGGGCGGCGATCATGCCGTAGAAGGTCTGCGGCGCCTGGGCGGCCTGGTTCAGCAGCACGCGCACGCCGTCGTTGTCGCCGGCCATGCCGGCCGAACGGGCGGCCCAGAAGGCGCCGGCGGCGCGTAGCCAGTCGTCCTGGCTCTGGTCGTGGGCGACCTGCTCGAAGTAGGCGCGGGCGTCGGCGTAGGATTCCAGGCGGAACGAGGCCAGGCCCGCGATCCAGCGCTCGCCGGAGGCCTTGGCCAGCTTCAGCGCGCCCTTCACGTCGCCGGAATAGTAGGCTTCGCGGGCGGCGCGGCCCTTGTCGGCGGGGCCCGCGGCGCGGCCGCCCTGGGCGACGTCGACGAACAGTTCGGGAGCCTTGGGCGCGGACGTGCGGGCCGGCTTGCGCTTCATGGCCAGGGCGTAGACGCGGTCGGCGCCGGCCTCGTCGCCGTAGAGCTTCAGCCAGCCGGTCAGGTCGTCATAGCTGGCGGTGTAGGCCGTCGGGTGCATCAGCCGCACCAGTGACAGCTTGCCGATCAGGCTGCGGTTGCGGGTGTTGGCGAAGGCGGCCTCGGCGGCGTCGAAGTCGCCGCGCTCGGCGGCGCCGAAGGCGGCCTGGTAGAAGCGCAGGTCGCTGTCCGACAGCGGTTCCAGCCCCGCGGCCCTTGCCGCGGGCGCGGCGAGGTTAAGGCAAAGCGCGAGGGCCGAGACAACGGCCAGAGGGCGAGCGAAAAGCTGCAAATCGTATCCGCGCAAGCCTTTGAAAAGGCGGCGCGCGTCCCCGTTCCGACTGGTCAGCGGCTTGTTTAATGGGGCCGTTCGGGTCGATCAAGCCTTTCGGCCAGCATCAAGAGGTCCTGCCAGGCCTTCTTCTTGGCCGCCGGCTGGCGCAGCAGGAACGCCGGATGCAGGCTGGGCAAGGCCGGAACCTCGATCGCGCCGTCCTCGGAGCGCCATTCGAACCAGCGGCCGCGAAGCGAAAGAATGCCTTCTTCGCGCTTCAACATGCTCTTTGCGGAGGCGCCGCCGACCAGAAGGATCAGCTTGGGTTTAACCAGCGCGATCGCTCGCTCGACGAACGGCGCGCAGACGGCCTGCTCCTGGGGCGTGGGCGTGCGGTTGCCCGGCGGACGCCAGAAGACGGTGTTGGTGATGAAGGCCCGCTCCTGCAGGCCGGCGGCCTTGAGCATGCGGTCCAGAAGCTGGCCGGCGCGGCCGACGAAGGGCTCGCCGCGGGCGTCCTCATCCGCGCCGGGGCCTTCGCCGATGACCATGACCGGCGCATCGCCCGGGCCGCGTGAGAACACGGCCTGCTTGGCGCCCTGCGTCTTCAGCGGGCAGCCGTCGAAGGCGGCGATGGCGGCGGCCAGGCTTTCGAGGTCGTTGCAGGCGGCGGCCAGTTCCCGGGCGTGGGCGGCGGCCGCGCCGATGTCGATCCCGCCGAAGGCGCCGGGGCGGGGCGGGGGAGCGGCGACCACCACCGGCTGCGGCTGGCTGCGGGCCCGCAGCAGGGCCGCGCCCTCGGCCAGGCGGTCGATCGGCTCGTCGGCGTAGCAGGCCTCGACGCCCGCATCGGCCCAGAAGGCCAGCAGGCTTTCGACGGCGCGCGGATCGACGGCGAGGCTCATGAAGTTTCTCTAGCGAGTATAATGGGCTGCGTCACCGATATGTCCGCGCTGCGGTGCAACAAAAACTATCCAGTTTTCCTTGACCGCCGTGGCGTCACGTTCGGATAAAGTCCGACTCAAACAGGAAGAAGGCAGGCTCCGCGCAGGGCCTGGGGCGGGAGAAGCCATGAGCGAAGTCCTCGAACGCGAGTCGATGGAATACGACGTCGTCATCGTCGGGGGCGGCCCGGCGGGTCTGTCGGCGGCCATCCGTCTCAAGCAGATGGCCGAGAAGGCCGGAACCGAAGTCAGCGTGGCCCTGGTGGAAAAGGGCTCGGAGGTCGGCGCGCACATCCTGTCGGGCGCGGTCATCGATCCCAAGGCGCTGAACGAGCTGATCCCCGACTGGAAGGAAAAGGGCGCGCCGCTCGAGACCCCGGTCACCAAGGACAAGTTCCTGCTGCTGGGCCCGCAGGGCGAAGCCAGCTTGCCCATGTTCGCCATGCCGCCGTTCATGCACAACCACGGCTGCTACATCGCCTCGCTGGGCAACGTCACCCGCTGGCTGGCCGCCCAGGCCGAGGAGCTGGGCGTCGAGATCTATCCGGGCTTCGCCGCCTCCGACATGGTGTGGCGCGAGGACGGCTCGCTGAAGGGCGTCGTCGTCGGCGTCGTCGGCATCGCCAAGGACGGCCATGAAAAGCCCGACTACCAGCCCGGCATGGAGCTGCACGGCAAGTACGTGTTCATCGCCGAGGGCGTGCGCGGCTCGCTGGCCAAGCAACTGATCGCCAAGTTCGAGCTGGACGCCGGCAAGTCGCCGCAGAAGTACGGCATCGGCATCAAGGAGCTGTGGCAGATTCCGGCCGACAAGCATCAGCCGGGCCTTGCCCAGCACAGCACTGGCTGGCCGCTGGACAATCAGACGGGCGGCGGCAGCTTCATGTACCACTTCGGGGACAACTACGTGTCCATCGGCTACGTGGTGCACCTGAACTACAAGAACCCCTGGCTGTCGCCGTTCGACGAGTTCCAGCGCTTCAAGCAGCACCCCTCGGTGCGCCCCCACCTGGAAGGCGGCAAGCGCATCGCCTACGGCGCGCGGGCCATCACCGAGGGCGGCTACCAGTCGATTCCGAAGCTGTCGTTCCCGGGCGGCGTGCTGATCGGCTGCTCGGCCGGCTTCGTGAACGTGCCGCGCATCAAGGGCAGCCACAACGCCATGAAGACCGGCATGCTGGCCGCCGAGGAGGCCTTCAAGGCCATCGCCGCCGGCCGCGAGGGCGACGCCCTGGTCGAGTACGAAGCCGCCTTCGAGAAGTCGTGGGTCGCCAAGGAGCTCAAGGTCGTTCGCAACGCCAAGCCCCTGCTGGGCAAGCTGGGCACGGCGCTGGGCGGCGCGGCCGGCATGTTCGACATGTGGTGCACGCACCTGTTCGGAGGCTTCTCGTTCTTCGGCACGATGAAGCACGAAAAGACCGACGCGGCCTCGACGGGCCTGGCCAAGGACTACAAGCCGATCGTCTACCCCAAGCCCGACGGCGTGATCAGCTTCGACAAGCTGTCGAGCGTGTTCCTGTCGGCCACTAACCACGAGGAAGACCAGCCGGCGCACCTGAAGCTGAAGGACCCGAGCGTTCCGATCGACGTCAACCTGCCCAAGTACGGCGAACCGGCGCGGCTCTACTGCCCGGCCGGCGTCTACGAGGTGCTGTACGACGAGCAGGGCGCCAACCCGAAGTTCCAGATCAACGCCCAGAACTGCGTCCACTGCAAAACCTGCGACATCAAGGATCCGTCGCAGAACATCGTCTGGACGACGCCCGAAGGCGGCGGCGGCCCGAACTATCCGAACATGTGATGAGCCTATCCTCCCCCTGAAGGGGTAGGTGGCCCGAAGGGCCGGAGGGGGAAGTCCCTTCGGCCTTTCTGACGGCTGCGTCTTGAGCAGTTACGTCCCCCTTCGTCGGCTTCGCCGACACCTCCCCCTTCAGGGGGAGGATCTGAACTTGCCCGAAACCCTGAAACCTAAGAGGGTGGCGGGATGATGCGTCTTCGAGTCCTCCTGTCCCTGGCGTCCACCGCCGTGCTGGCCGCCTGCGCCACGTCCGAGCCTGCGCTGCGCGGGTCGCAGGAGGGGTGGAGCAGCGCGGCCTGGAACGGCCGCTCGGCCTATGGCCAGTTCCTGGCCGGCCAGGCGGCGCTGGAGGACGGCCGCAGCGACCAGGCCGCCGCCTATTTCCAGGCCGCCCGCAATCTGGGCGAGGACCCGGGCCTGCTGGGCGAGCGGGCCTTCACCGCCTCTCTGCTGGCCGGCGAGGTGTCGCGCGCGGCCGAGCTTGCGCCGCGAGGCGAGGGCGGAACCGAAGGCGTGCGGCGTCTGGGCATGCTGACCATGGCCGTCGACGCCCTGGCGCGCGGCAAGGCCAAGGACGCGCAAGGCCTGCTGGCCGATCCGGCCCTGGGCTTCCCCCACCGCCCGGCCGTGGCCCTGCTGACGCCGTGGGTGGCCCAGGCCGCCGGCGATGCGACGGCCGCGCAGACCCTGCCCGAACTGCGCAACGATCGTCTGGTGCAGTATTTCGGCCAGCTCGGCCGCGCCGAGATCCTGGAGCGGGCCGGCAAGCACGCCGAGGCCGAGGCCGACTACAAGGCGCTGATGGAGGTGGCGACCGTCCGGCCGATGTTCGCCATCGACTACGGCGCGTTCCTCGAACGCCGCAAGCGCCGCGACGAGGCCGTGGCGCTCTACGATTCCATCCTGGCCCAGGCCCCCAACGACATCGCGCTGCTGGACGCGCGCGCTCGCGCCGTGGCCCGCAAGACGCCGCCGGCGCTGGTCACCGGCCGCCAGGGCGCGGCCAACGCCCTTGTCGCCTGCGCCGCGGTGTTCACCAGCGAGCGCCAGAGCCAGTTCGCCCTGGCCTATCTGCGCCTGGCCCTGCACCTGGATCCCAAGCGCGAGGACGCCCTGCTGATGGTCGGCGACCTGCTCGACCAGGGCGGCGACGTCGACGGCGCCCGAGCGGCCTACGCCAAGATCCCGACCGGCTCGGCCCGCTACGCCTCGGCCCAGGGCAAGATCGCCTGGACGCTGCAGAACGCGGGAGACAAGGACAAGGCCATCGCTGTGGCCGAAGCCGCCGCCAAGGCGCCCGACGCCGGCCGCTCGGCCCAGCTGGTCTATGCCGACCTGCTGCGGGCCAACGACCGCTGGGCCGAGGCCGTGGCCGTGATCGACCCGCTGGTCGAAGCCGAGAAGGACCAGCCCGACTGGCGCCTGCTCTACATGCGCGGCGTGTCGCTGGAGCGCGCCGGCCGCTGGCCAGACGCCGAGCGCGACCTGGAAAAGGCCCTGGAGCTCAATCCCAACGAGCCCGAACTGCTGAACTACCTCGGCTATTCGTGGATCGACCGCAACGAGCGCCTGCCCGAAGCGCTTTCGATGGTGCAGAGGGCCGTGAAGGCCAATCCGCAGTCGGGCGCCATGCTCGACTCGCTGGGCTGGGCCTATCACCGCCTTGGCGACGACAAGGCCGCGGTCGAGCTGCTGGAGCAGGCGATCGAGATCGAGCCGGGCGATCCGGACATCAACGACCACCTGGGCGACGTCTACTGGCGCCTGGGCCGCAAGACCGAGGCCCAGTTCCAGTGGCGGCGGGTGCTGAGCCTGGAACCCACCGACGAGCAGAAGGCGGCGGCCGAGGCCAAGCTGAAGGACGGCCTGGGCTCGAAGGGGCCGGCCAAGGCTCCGGCCGTGGCCAACGGCGCCAACGCGCTGTAGGTCTTACGGCGCAAGCCCAAGCTTCTCGGATTTCGTCGATGCGCCGTTCCGCCTTCGCCCCGGCCAAGGTCAACCTGTTCCTGCACGTCGGCGGTCCGGACGCCGAGGGCTATCATCCGCTGTCGAGCCTGATGGTGTTCGCCGATGTCGGCGACACCGTCTCGATCCAGCCGGCCGACGCGCCGAGCTTCGAGGCCACCGGCCGCTTCGGTCGCGACATTCCCGTCGACGATGGCAACCTGGTCGTGCGCGCGGCCAAGGGCCTGCACGCGGCCGTCGGCGGGCCGGCGCCGCCGGTGCGGCTGCTGCTCGACAAGGCGCTGCCGATCGCGGCCGGCCTGGGCGGCGGCTCCAGCGACGCCGGCGCGGCCCTGCGCCTGCTGCGCGAGGCGCTGGGCTACGACCTGTCGGACGTCGAACTGGAGGCCGTGGCGGGCGCGCTGGGCGCCGACGGCGTGCCGTGCCTGTGGGGCGCGCCGGTGCTGGCGCAGGGCAGGGGAGAGCGGCTGTCGCCGGCGCCCGTGCTGCCCGACCTGCACGCGGTGCTGGTCAATCCGCTGGTCCCGTCGCCGACCGGCGCGGTCTATCGCGCCTACGACGCCGCCGTCGATCCGCGCGGCGAGGCGCCGCCGCCCACGCCCGACGCCTTCGAGAGCGTCGAGGAGGTCTGCGCGTGGCTGTCGGCGGTCACCCGCAATGACCTGGAGGCGCCGGCCGTGGCTCTGGAACCGCGCATCGGCGAGGTTCTGGCCCTGCTGGCCGGCGAGCCCGAGACGCTGCTGGCGCGGATGTCGGGCTCGGGCGCGACGTGCTTCGCGCTCTGTGCGAGCGACATCGAGGCCGAGGGCCTGGCCGAGCGCGTCGAGACGATGCGGCCCGACTGGTGGGTGAAGCGGTGCCGGTTGGGCGGTCCGTTTTAACGACCCTGCGTCCTTCGAGGCCCGCTGCGCGGGCGCCTCAGGATGAGGAAGTCAGTGCAAGAGCGTCCTCATCCTGAGGTGCGAGGCGAAGCCGAGCCTCGAAGGACGCAGGTAAGCGGCCGACTGGAAAACCAGGCTTGTCGCAGCGCCAGGTTTTCGGGCCAAGATCATTCGAGTTTTAGGAGCCCTCATATGGACCGTCGCCTGTTCCTCGCCGCCGCGGCTGCGGCCGCCGCCACTTCGGCGCACGCCCAGGAAGCGGCCCCCGCGGCTCAGCCCGTCGCGCCGCCGCAGCCCGCCGCCAAGCCGCCGACCCGCGTCGCCGTCGAGACGCCGCTGGGCAGGATCGTCATCGAGCTGCACACCAAGCAAGCGCCGATCACCACGGCCAACTTCCTGCGCTATGTCGACCAGAAGCGCTATGACGGGGCGACCTTCTTCCGGGCCTCGCGGGCGCCGGGCGCGCCGGAGTACGGCCTGATCCAGGGCGGGGTGCAGGGCGACCCCAAGCGCGTGCTGCCGCCCATCGCCCACGAGCCGACCACCAAGACCGGGCTCAAGCACGTCTCCGGCACGGTCTCGATCGCCCGCAACGCGCCGGGCACGGCCACCTCGGACTTCTTCATCCTGATCGGCGACGCGCCGGGCCTGGACGCCGATCCCGCCGCCTCGGGCGACAACCAGGGCTTCGCAGCCTTCGGCACGGTCGTGGAGGGCATGGACGTGGCCCAGAAGATCCTGGCCCTGCCCACGCCGGGCAAGGCGATCAATCCGGTGATGAAGGGCCAGATCATCGACCCGCCGCTGAAGATCATCTCGGCCAGGCGGGTTCCGTAGCGGGGAGTGAAAACCTCATCCTTCGACAAGCTCAGGAAGAGGTTTCCAGGTCAGGCGCGGCGTTGAATTGATCCTCATCCTGAGCCTGTCGAAGGACGAGGATCACTCACGGACCCGGCAAAGAAAAAGGGCGCGGAGGCCGAAGCTTCCGCGCCCTTCTTTTGGACCGCCTTCAGCGGAGCCCGAAGGCTCAGCTGTGGTAGGCGCGTTCCCCGTGTTCGGAGATGTCCAGGCCTTCTTCTTCGGCGTCCGGCGAGGCGCGCAGGCCGATCACCAGCTTGATGACGAAGAAGACGATGGCCGAGGCGATGGCCGACCACACGACGGTCAGGCCGACGCCCTTCAGTTGGGCGACCACCTGGGTGACCAGGTCGTAGGCGGCCGTGTCGCAGGTCGAGATGTCGCCGTCCTTGGCGCAGGACATGTAGTCGACGACGCCGGCGCCGCCCCAGGCGGGGTTGACGACCAGGCCGGTGCCGATGGCGCCGACGATGCCGCCGATGCCGTGGATGCCGAAGGCGTCCAGGCTGTCGTCGTACTTCAGGGCGTTCTTCACGGCCGAGCAGAAGATGATGCAGATCGGCGAGACGACGAGGCCCAGGATGATCGCGCCCATCGGGCCGGCGAAGCCGGCGGCCGGGGTGATGGCCACCAGGCCGGCCACGATGCCCGAAGCCAGGCCCAGGGCCGACGGCTTCTTGCGCGTGATCCACTCGACGATGATCCACGACAGACCAGCGGCGGCGGTGGCGGCGAAGGTGTTGACCATGGCCAGCGAGGCGTAGGCGTTCGACTCGAGGTTCGAGCCGGCGTTGAAGCCGAACCAGCCCACCCACAGCAGGCCAGCGCCCACCAGGGTCAGGGTCAGCGAGTGCGGGGGCATCGGCTCCTTGCCGTAGCCTTGGCGCTTGCCGAGGATCAGGGCGCCGACCAGGGCGGCGATACCGGCGTTGATGTGGACCACGGTGCCGCCGGCGAAGTCGAGGGCGCCGAAGCTCCAGATCTTGCCGGCCTTGACCACGCCTTCAGGATCGAGGGCGATGGCGTTCGGGCCCGGCCACCACCAGACCATGTGGGCCATCGGGTAGTACGAGAGCAGCGGCCACAGCACGGCGAAGGCGACGATGGCCGAGAACTTCATGCGCTCGACCAGCGAGCCGACCACCAGGGCCGCGGTGATGGCGGCGAAGGTCGACTGGAAGGCGATGAAGGTCAGTTCCGGGATCACGATGCCGGTCGAGAAGGTGGCCACGGTGGTGGCGGGCGTCACGTCCTTCAGGAACAGACGACCAAGGCCCCCGACATAGCTGTCCCAGGCGCCGCCGTCGGTGAAGGCGAAGCTGTAGCCCCACAGGAACCAGGCGACGAAGCCGATCAGGGCGACGGTCGAGACCTGCATCATGACCGACAGCATGTTCTTGGAGCGGACCAGGCCGCCGTAGAACAGGGCCAGGCCCGGCAGGATCATCAGGAGCACGAGCAGCGCCGAGGTCAGCATCCAGGCGTTGTCGCCCTTGTCCTGCTTGTCGACGATGGTCGGAGCGGCGGCCGGGGCCGGAGCAGCGGCGGGAGCGGCTGCGGCGGGCGCCGGCGCGGCCTCGGCGGGCGCGGCGGCGGCGGCCGGAGCGGCCTCCTGGGCGAAGGCGGTAGCGCCGAGCGGCGCCCCCGCGAGCGTCGCGGCGAGCATCAGCCCGGCCAGCGGCTTAAAGGTCAATTTCATCGTTGGTATCCCCTTTCCCCGACGATCGTTACAGAGCGGCCGGGCCGGTTTCGCCCGTCCGGATGCGAACGGCTTCTTCGACATTGAGGACGAAGATCTTGCCGTCGCCGATCTTGCCCGTGGCCGCGGCGGCCTTGACCGCTTCGACCGCCTTGGCCGCGGACGCATCGTCCACCACGGCTTCCAGCTTCACCTTGGGCACGAAGTTCACTTGGTACTCCGCGCCGCGATAAATCTCGGTCTGGCCCTTCTGGCGGCCGTAACCCTTCACTTCCGACACCGTCAGGCCTTCGACGCCGGCGGCGACCAGCGCCTCGCGGACCTCGTCCAGCTTGAAGGGTTTGACGACCGCTATGATCAGTTTCATCCGGCTTGCTCCGGTCCGCCTTGGGCGGACCCCCCTTTGTTGATGGCTAGAGCGGATTTGCTCACTCGATCACCGCGACGCCGCCGGATGCGGCCGCGTCGTTTCCCCGGCGCTCGCACGCTATCGGCCACGGTTCCTTGAGCGGGGGCGCGCGGTAGGCAATTGGAAACGAAAGAGGCAAGGCGCCTGAAAAAGTATCATTGGTCGCTCAGTTTGCGCGCTTCTACGGCAAATCCGTCGTCCAGCGGCGCCGTGGCGCCCGGCGTCGCGCAACGTCTACAATGACCGCTCTTCCGCCGTTCCGAAGGATTCTCAGATGACGCCCCTGTGGGCCAAGATCGCCCCGTGGGGGCTGCTGATCTGCTCGAACGTGTTCATGACCTACGCCTGGTACGGCCATCTGAAGGGCAAGCCGCTGGCGCTGCCCGTGGCCATCCTCAGCAGTTGGCTGATCGCGCTTCCCGAGTACATGCTGGCGGTCCCCGCCAACCGTATCGGGCACGGCGTCTATTCCACGGCTCAGCTTAAGACCGGCCAAGAAGCGATCACCCTGATCGTCTTCACGTTGTTCTCGTATTTCTACCTCGGCGAGGCCATTCGCTGGACCACGATGCTGGGCTTCGTACTGATCTTCGCGGGCGCGGCGCTGGTGTTCTTTTTCAAGTAACGGCGAAGTCTGGATCACGAGCCCGTGATCGGCTGCAACGGAGTCGCAATCTGGAGCGTAAAGCCGGCCTGAGTTTCAAGCGAAAGGACCAGGCCATGTATGTGACGCGCTTCCTCTCCGCCGCGGCGGCCATGGCGCTGCTGTCGGGCGTCGCCATCGCCCAGACCGCCGACCCGGCGGCGCCGGCCCAGCCGCCGGCGGCCGCGCCGCCTGCCGCGACCACGGCGCCCGCGACCCCGGCCGCCAAGGTGACCCCGAACGGCGACCTCATCGCCACGGCCCAGGCCTCGGGCCAGTTCACGACCTTCCTCAAGGCCCTGGACGCCACCAATCTGACCAGCGTGCTGAAAAGCAATCCGAACCTGACGGTGTTCGCGCCCACCGACGCGGCCTTCGCGGCCCTGCCGGCCGGCGAGCTGGATCGCCTGATGCAGCCGGCCAATGCGGCCCAGCTGCAGAAGGTGCTGACCTATCACGTGATCAACACCAAGGTGGACTCGACCAAGATCAGCGGCGCCAAGGGCGAGGTTAAGACCGTCGAAGGCTCGTCGGTGACGCTCGACGGCAGCGGCGCCAGCCCCATGGTCGACGGCGCCAACATCGTTCAGGCCGACGTGATGGCCACCAACGGCGTGCTGCACGTGGTCGACAAGGTGCTGATCCCCAAGGACGTGCCGATCCAGGCCGCCGCGGCCGCCACCGATGACGCGGCGACCAGCATGGCCTCGGCCACGACCAACAGCGACGCCATGGCCGCCACCGACGCCGGCGCCGACGTCGCCGCCCAGGCCGCGCCGGCCGCCGCACCGGCTCCCGACCAGGCGACCACGCCCTCGGCGACCGATGCTCCCGCCGACCAGGCCATGAACCCGACGACCTCGACTGCGCCGGCCGATCCGACCGCCGCCACGACCGCTCCGGCGGCCGACACCGGCACGGCCGCGCCGACCTCGGCCACGCTGCCGGCTTCGTCGATGGGCCCGGACCAGCAGGCCACGCTGAAGGCCGGCGACGCCAATGTCGTCTCCAACCCGCCGGTCGCCGACACGCCCGAGAACCGCAAGGCCTACGGCGCGCCGATGTCGAACGCCGGCAAGCGTTCGAGCGCCAAGGGCAACTAAGCGTCGCGGCGACGGCCGTTTTCGACCGCCGCGGTCAATAAACGACGTCCACTTCGCTTGAAGCGACAGTCGGCGGGCCCTATGGTCCGCCGACTTTTTCAGGCCCCTGTTCGGACGTCATGCCCGCCGCCCCCAAATCGTTTCAAAGCCTCATCCTGACGCTCCACAACTACTGGAGCGAAAAGGGCTGCGTGATCCTGCAGCCGCACGACGTCGAAGTGGGGGCGGGGACGCTGCACCCGGCCACCGTGCTGCGCGCGCTCGGCCCCAAGCCGTGGAACGCGGCCTACGTCCAGCCCTCGCGCCGTCCGGGCGACGGCCGCTATGGCGAGAACCCCAACCGCCTGCAGCACTATTACCAGTACCAGGTGATCCTGAAGCCGAACCCGGCCGACATGCAGGACCTGTACCTGGGCTCGCTGGAGGCCATCGGCCTGGATCTGCGCACCCATGACATCCGCTTCGTCGAAGACGACTGGGAAAACCCCACCGTCGGCGCCTGGGGCCTGGGCTGGGAAGTCTGGTGCGACGGCATGGAAGTGTCGCAGTACACCTACTTCCAGCAGGTCGGCGGCCTGGACGTGAACCCGGTCGCGGGCGAGCTGACCTACGGCCTGGAACGTCTGGCCATGTACGTGTTCGGCGTCGACAACGTCTACGACCTGCCGTTCAACGATCCCGACTCGCCGCTGGGCGCGCTGACCTATGGCGACGTCTTCCTGGCCAACGAGCGCCAGCAGTCGGAAGCCAACTTCCACGGCTACGACGTGGCCGTGCTCAAGCAGCAGTTCGAGCAGATGGAAGAGCAGGTGCCGCTGATGCTGGCCCGCTCCTACAAGAACGAGACCCTCGTCCTGCCCGCCTACGACATGGTCCTCAAGGCCAGCCACCTCTTCAACCTGATGAACGCCCGCGGCGCGATCGCCGTCGCCGAGCGCGCCTCCTACATCGGCCGCATCCGCGACCTCTGTAAGATGTGCGCCCAGAAGTGGGTCGAGCTGCAGGAAGCCGCGTAACTCCGATGCCCCAACTGCTTCTCGAACTGTTCTCCGAAGAGATTCCCGCCCGCATGCAGGGCCAGGCCGCCAAGGACCTGGAACGCATGGCGCGCGACCATCTGGCCGCCGCCGGCTTCCTGCCCGAGGCGCTGAAGACCTTCGCCGGCCCGCGTCGCCTGACCCTGGTGGCCGAAGGCCTGCCGCTGGCCCAGGCCGACCGCAAGGAAGAGCTCAAGGGTCCCCGCGTCGGCGCTCCGCAGCAGGCCATGGACGGCTTCCTGCGCAAGGCCGGCCTGACCCAGGACCAGCTGGTCGAGCAGAACGGCGTGTGGATGGCCTTCGTCGAGAAGAAGGGCCGCCCGACCGCCGAAATCGTCGCCGAGATGGTGGAAGCCATCGTCCGCGGCTTCCCCTGGCCCAAGTCGATGACCTGGGGCACGGGCAAGCTGCGCTGGGTGCGTCCGCTCAAGCGCATCCTCTGCGTGCTTGATCGCGAGGTCGTGCCGTTCTCGATCGACGGCATCGCCAGCGGCGACGTCACCGAGGGCCACCGCTTCATGGGCGCGGCCAAGCCTTTCACGGCCAAGGACTTCGACGAGTACGTCGCGGGCCTGGAGGCGCACTACGTCGTGCTCGACGTCGAGGAGCGCAAGGCGCGCATCCTCGAGGGCTGCAAGACCCTGTGCTTCGCCCGTCACCTGGAGCTGGTCGAGGATATCGGCCTGCTCGAGGAGGTCGCGGGCCTGGCCGAATGGCCGACGCCGGTGCTGGGCGACATGGACCCGTCGTTCCTTGATCTGCCGCCCGAGGTGATCCGCACCTCGATGCGCACCCATCAGAAGTACTTCGCCGTGCGCAAGCCGGGTGAAGCCGGCCTGGCGCCGCACTTCATCACCGTGGCCAACATCGAGGCCAAGGACGGCGGCAAGGTGATCGCCGCCGGCAACGCCAAGGTGCTGTCGGCGCGTCTGGCTGACGCCCGCTTCTTCTGGGACGAAGACCGCAAGGCCGGCAACTTCGACGCCTGGCTGGGCAAGCTGGACGGCGTGACCTTCCACGCCAAGCTCGGCACCATGGCCCAGCGCGTCGAGCGCATCGTCGCCCTGGCCGGCGAGATCGCGCCGCTGGTCGGCGCCGATGTGGCCAAGGCCAAGGAAGCCGCGCGCCTGGCCAAGGCTGACCTGGCCTCGGGCATGGTCGGCGAGTTCCCCGAACTGCAAGGCCTGATGGGCGGCTACTACGCCCGCGAGGCCGGCGTCGACGGCGAGATCGCCGCCGCCATCCAGGACCACTACAAGCCGCAAGGCCCGTCCGACGCGGTTCCGACCGCGCCGGTCAGCGTGGCCGTGGCCCTGGCCGACAAGCTCGATACGCTGGTCGGGTTCTTCAATCACAATGAGAAACCTACAGGATCTCGCGACCCTCTCGCGCTGCGCCGTTCCGCTTTGGGCGTCATCCGTCAGGTACTTGAAGCCAAAGCGCGTCTCTCGCTGCGTAGCATTATCAAGCAAGCGGACGAATTCTATGCACCGCAGGTCGGTGGCATCGGCCGCACAGATCAAAGTGCTGACCTGCTGGCCTTCTTCGCCGACCGCCTCAAGGTGACGCTGAAGGATCAAGGCAAGCGCCACGATCTGGTGGACGCCGTGTTCGCCCTGGGCGACGACGATCTCGTGCGCATCGTCGCTCGGGTCGAGGCCCTGGACGGTTTCCTGAAGACCGACGACGGCAAGAACCTGCTGGCCGGCTACAAGCGCGCCTCCAACATCCTCAAGGCCGAGGAGAAGAAGGGCCCGCTGCCGGAAGGCCAGGCCGAGGAGCCGGCCGCCGACAGCGCCGCGGAAGTGGGTCTCTACCAGGCCCTGCGCCTGCTGGATCGTCCGCTGAAGGACGCCCTGGCCAAGGAAGACTTCACCGGCGCCATGGCCCAGCTGGCTGAACTGCGCGGCCCGGTGGACGCCTATCTCGACGGCGTCTTCGTCAACGACCCCGAGCACCGCGACAACCGCCTCAAGACCCTCGCCGCCGTCCGTGCGGCGATGGGCCAGGTGGCGGACTTCGGGCTGGTGGCGGGCTGATCCATCGTCCTTCTCCCCCTTGCGGGAGAAGGTGTCGGCGACAGCCGACGGATGAGGGGTCCCTCAGACATGAAACGCCGCGACAGCTGATCGGCTGTCGCGGCGTTTTTGTTGGTGCGACCCCTCACCCGACCCCGCTCCGCAGGGCCACCCTCTCCCGCAAGGGGAGAGGGGTCATTGGCAAACATCCGCCCACTTGGCGTTGACCACATCCGTGCCGTCGGCCTCCTCGACCACCAGCGCGCCGTCCGACCAGACGAAGCGTTCGGGGCCGTCGAAGCTGTCCTGCGGCTGCTGCACGTCGACGTCGCCGCAGACCGAGACGACCTCGCCGTCCTGGTGGGTGAAGACCTTGCCGAAATTGACGGCCGTCGCCTCAGGAAAGCGGTTCTGCACGGCGATCTTGGCGCCGGCGATCGCCAGCTGATCGTCGGCGCTGTCCTGGGTCGCTTCGGCCTGGGTGTCGCGCAGCACGTAGGCCATGAGGCCGCCGCCCACGCCGAGCAGGACGACGGCGGCGATCGCGCCGATGACGACGGGCTTGTCGAGTTTCATGGCGCCAGTCGGCCGCAGGTTGCGGGCGGGGTCAACTGTCGCTCCTCTTTTCCCGTCATTCCCGCCCTTGTGGCGGGAACCCCTCTGTCAGCCGCAGGTGCGGATATGGGGCGGATCGCCAGCGATCCGCTTGCACTTCATGTGCGGGCGGAGCCAGGGTTTCCCGCCACAAGGGCGGGAATGACGGGACGTGGGGAGGACTCTCAGTCCCGCAGCAACGGCAGCGACAGCCCGCCGGCCTGCCTGGCGCCTAGGATCTCGCGGCGGAAGCGGAACAGTTCGGCCGGGCGGCCGCCGGTTTCGCTGTCGAGGCGGCCCAGGCCCTCGACCAGGTCCTCGCGCTCGACCACGCGGCGGAAGTTCTGCTTGTGCAGCGGCACGCCGGCGATGGCCTCGACCGTGCGCTGCAGGGCCGAGAGGGTGAACTCGGCCGGCATCAGCTCGAAGGCGACGGGGCGATACTTGATCTTGCCGCGCAGGCGCGAAAGGCCCGTGGCCAGGATCCGCCGGTGGTCGGAGATCATCGGCTCGCCCAGCGCGGCCGACAGGGCGACGGGTTCGGCCGGGTCGTGGCCGTCGGCGCGGGCGCGGTCGCGGGCGGCCTCGGGCGCCAGGCCCGCCTCGTAGAGCAGCTCGTAGCGCTCCAGCACCCGTTCCTCGTTCCAGGGCGCGCCGTCGAGGGCGAAGGCCAGGCGCGCGCGCGACAGGCGGTCGGCGTCGTCGCCGGCCCAGCGGCGCAGTGCCGGCGCGATGGCCTCGTCCAGCAGCGCCGGGCGACCGGCGCGCCAGTCCTCCCAGGGAAAGAACCGGGTCCAGGGCGCCCAGGCGGTGTCGGGGGCTTGCGTGTCGGTGGCCTTGGGGGTCAGGCCCAGATAGCCGATCGACACGACGCGCGCCGCGCCGGCCCCGACCTCGGCTCGCGGCGCGTCGCGGCCCTTGTCGCCGAAGGTGTAGAGCTGTTCGACATAACCCAGCTGGAACCGCGTCTGCTCGGTCACGAAGGCGCGCAGCGCCAGCTCGAACGTGCGGTGGCCCTCGGGGTCGAACGGACCGAAGGGCAGACCGGGCAGGGGCGAGGCGATGTCGGTGACGGCGTCGTGCGGACGCACGGTCAGCACCACCACCTCGCCGTCGCGCACGGCGACGACCACGGCCGACAGGCCGATGACGATCCCGGAAGAGGCTGCCGACGGAGCCGTCATTCGGTCTCGAACGCTTCGCCCGGGGCCGACTCGTAGCCGGCCGCCTTCGACAGCACGTGGAAGCGCTGGACGTAGCGGGCTTGAGCCTCGAACGGGGGCAGGGGCGTGATCTTCAGGTCGTATCCGGCCGGCGGGGCGCCGAAGATCGACAGGGATTCGCCGTGCTCGAAGCCCGCCAACTGGGTGGCCTCGAAGAAGGCGCAGGCGCGGTCGGCCTGCTTGATCAGCTTCTTGACCGGGGCCGGGGTCTTCACCGGCAGGCCGAAGCGGATGTGGATGGCGTCTTCCAGCCGCGCCTCGAAGTCCTTGTACGACACGCCCAGCGCCGCCTTGAACGGGCTGATCATGTCGCCGATCACGTATTCGGAGGCGTCGTGCAGCAGCGCCGCCAGCCGCCAGCGGGGCTCGAGGTCGGGCTTGATGTGGGCCGCGATCTCCTCGACCACCAGGCTGTGCTGGGCCACCGAGAAGCCGTGCTCGCCGATCGTCTGGCCGTTCCAGCGGGCCACGCGGGCCAGACCGTGGGCGATGTCCTCGATCTCGATGTCCATGGGCGAGGGGTCCAGCAGGTCCAGCCTGCGTCCCGACAGCATCCGCTGCCATGCCCTCGGAGGGCCCTTATGCAGCCCTTTGGCCACGAGATCGTTCCTTACGGTGAAGGTGGTTTGAGTGCCGCATCGCTTGATGAAGATCAATGATGGCCCGGCCCGACGCCTGTGGAAATGCGTTTGTTGGAAATGCGTACCGAGGAGCGTGACAGTCGAAAGTGGATACCGGTTTCGACGACCGTCACGCGTCAAGGAAATGGAGGACCGATCATGAGCTGGGCAAGGATCATGGCGCCGCTGGCGGGAGCCAGGCCTGACGAAGGCGTGCTGCGCGCGGCGGCCGAACTGGCGGGCGCCTTCGACGCCGAACTGGCCGCCGTCCACGCCCCGGCGGACGTCGCCGACCTGATGCCGTGGATGGGCGAGGGCTTCATGGGCGGCGTGCAGGTCACGGCGCTGGAGAGCCTGAAGGAAGCCGCCGTCGAGGGCGCGCACGCCGTCGAGGCGATGGTCGCGGCCGTGGGCTATCCGAAATCGCGCGTGACGACGCTGGAATCGCCGGTGTGGGCGGGCCTGGCCATGGAGTGCCGCCTGTCGGACGTCATCGTGTTCGACAGCGCCGCCGCGCGCGGCAAGGGCCCGTTGGCGGAGGCCTTCCAGCAGATGATCGCCGACGAGCAGCGGCCCGTGGTCGTGGCGCGCGAGGGCTTGAAGGTCGGCGGTACGGCGCTGGTCGCCTGGGACGGCGGCAAGGAGGCCAGCCGGGCCCTGCGCACGGCCCTGCCTCTGCTGCAGAAGGCTTCGCGGGTGGTGGTGGCCGGCGCGCCGGCGGCCTCGTCGCGCAGCTTCGAACTGGCCCGGATGGTCGATTTCCTGGCCGCCCGGGGCGTCTCCGCCCAGGTGCGGGTGCTGGAAGGCTCGCACGACGCGGCCAAGCTGCTGCTGGAGGCGGCGAAGGCCGAAGGCGCCGATTTCCTGGTCGCCGGCGCCTTCGGTCACCCGCGCCTGCAGGAGTTCATCTTCGGCGGCACGACGCGCAGCCTGCTGAACGCCGACGGCCCGTCGCTCTTCCTGTCGCACTGAACCGTTCAACCAAGAAGAAGGAGGCAGTCCATGTCCCTATCGCGCATCGTCATGCGTCTGGCCCGCAATCCGGGCACCGAATTCGCCGGCGGCGACGATCATCGCGGCTACGCCCTGACCGCGCCGCTGACGGACGACGGTCATCTGGACGAGGCCGAGTACGCCAAGGCGAAGAAGGACTGCGCGGTGCGCCGTTTCGCCCCCGACGAGGATCCCGCCGACGGCCGCCTGGCCCGCCGCGGCGAGCGCTGGTTCTTCGACTATGACGAAGACGACCAGATCGACGACGAGCCGGTCCACCGCCTGGGCCAGCACCGCTTCGCCATCGGCGAATACGTCACCGTCACCGACGAGGACGGTCGCCCGCTGACCTACAAAGTGATGGAAGTCACGCCGATCTGAGGGGAGCCAACTGAGAACCTCCCCCTGTGGGGGAGGTGATCGCGAAGCGATCGGTGGGGGGGCGTGATCGCGAGATCGGCCAACGCCTGGAAAGCTGAAAACTTCCCCCCACCGGCCTTCGGCCGCCTCCCCCACAGGGGGAGGTTCTTTGGCGCTTCACCCACCCACGTTGCGGCGGATCAGGGCTTTCATGTCCTTGAACAGGTCGCCGTCCTCGGAATTGCGGTCCTTGGCCTTGACGATGGCCACGGCCAAGGGGCCGCCCTTGGGACCGCGCGCCTCGTAGCCGGCCAGGTGATAGCCGGTCGGGGCCTTGTCGCTGGCGAGCACCAGCGTGGCGCGCACGCCGTCGCCTTCCTTCTGGCGGTGGCGCACGACCGCGCCGTGATCGTCGGCCCGGATGTCGACCTCGCCGTCCTTGTCGTCGGAGCTGCTGACCCGCACCGTGCGGCTCTCGCGGCCCCCATCCTTGCGCTCTTCGATCGAGGTGGTGCGCTCGCCGTCCTTGCTGGTGACGTTCTTGGTGATGCGCACCTGGGCCTCGCCGTCGTCGGCGTTGATGGTCATGTCGCCGATGCGGATGTCGGCGCCCTGGTCGCGGGCGTCGATGCTGACGCCGGGCAGCTTGATATGGGCCGTCTCCTTGCCCTTCGGCGCGCCGGGGGCGGTCGGGGCCTTGAGGTGGGGCATCAGCGCCTTCAGGTCGGTCTCGATCGGGGCGAGGGCGGCCTCGGCGTCGTCGCCCGTGAGCGCCACCAGGCGCAGCGTGACCTCGGCCTGGTCGCCCGCATAGCCGCACGACTTGCCGTCGGGGGCGATGCTGACGCGGGTCAGCTTGCCCTGGTGCTCGGGGCAGTCCAGGCGTTCGATGGCGCGCAGCGGCTGGCGCTTGTAGGTCACGCGCTCGTGCCGCTCGGTCTTCACCGAGGCCGGCGGCGAGCAGGCGGCGAGGGCGGCGGCGCCGGCGGCCAGGACAAGGATCAGGCGCATCGAGGAATATCCTTCACGTTCGGCGCGAAGGTGTGCGGCTCGGCGATCGGCGTCCAATGAAATCGCGGTAACGGCGCCCGGCGCGGCGAAGATCACTGATCCTTGTAGGCGTCGGGCTGGATGTTGATGCTGAGGTTCTTTCCGCGACCGCTGCGGCTGGCCAGCGGAGGCAGGCGTCCCTGAAGGGCCGCCTGCGTGTCTTCGCGCACCATCGCCGCGTCCGGCTGGCCGGCGTAGAGGCGCAGGACCGTCCCGCCGGTCTTGGTGGCCACGCCCAGCAGGTGCGTGGCGGGCGGGATCGCGTCGCCCTTGCCGTCGAGAGCGGGCATCACCAGGGCGGTCAGGTCCATGAAGGACGCGACGAAGAAGATCGGCGTGTCGGGGGCGGCGCTGCGCACGACCACGACGGGCGATTCTTCACCGGTTTCGAAGACGGCGTAGGACATGCCGCCGGCGTCCAGGCCCTCCAGATCGCACTTGGCCTGAGCCTTCAGCAGCGCCTTGTACTGAAGGCCCTTTTCCGAGAGCGTCGGCCCCGCCGAGGTCAGGGTGATCATGTCGCGCGACATGCTGGTCGAGGGCAGGGCGACGCGCGCGGCCGCGGGGCGCGCCTCGCACGCCTCTCTCGCCAGGGCCGGCGACGCCAGCACGCTGAGACCAAGAACGGTCCAGACCAGGGACTTCATGCAGGCCTCCCGACAGAGGCCAAGCTTTGGCCGACGGGAGAGCGCGCGTCCAGGCTCAATCCCCCCGACGAGCCGGACGCCGGGCCTACTGGCCCGGGCGGGCGCTGCCTTCGCGGCGGGCCAGGAAGGCCAGGCGCTCGAACAGGTGGACGTCCTGCTCGTTCTTCAGCAGGGCGCCGTGCAGCGGCGGGATCAGCTTGGTCGGATCCTTCTCGCGCAGCACGGTCTCGTCGATGTCCTCGACCAGCAGCAGCTTGAGCCAGTCGAGAAGCTCCGAGGTCGACGGCTTCTTCTTCAGGCCGGGAACCTTGCGCATGTCGTAGAAGATGCGCAGCGCCTCGGCGACCAGCTTCTGCTTGATGCCCGGGAAGTGGACGTCGACGATGGCCTGCATCGTCTGCTCTTCCGGGAAGCGGATGTAGTGGAAGAAGCAGCGGCGCAGGAAGGCGTCCGGCAGTTCCTTCTCGTTGTTGGAGGTGATGATCATCACCGGCCGCACCTTGGCCTTGATGGTCTCGCCGGTCTCGTAGACGAAGAATTCCATCCGATCGAGCTCCTGCAGGAGGTCGTTGGGGAACTCGATGTCGGCCTTGTCGATCTCGTCGATCAGCAGCACGGGCCGGACGGGCGACTCGAACGCCTCCCAGAGCTTGCCCTTCTTGATGTAGTTCTTCACGTCCTTGACGCGTTCGTCGCCCAGCTGGCTGTCACGCAGGCGGGTGACGGCGTCGTATTCGTAGAGACCCTGCTGGGCCTTGGTCGTCGACTTGATGTGCCAGGTCAGCAGCGGCGCGTTCATCGCCTTGGCGACCTCGTAGGCCAGCACCGTCTTGCCGGTGCCCGGCTCGCCCTTGATCAGCAGGGGACGTTCCAGGGCCACGGCCGCGTTGACGGCGACCTTCAGATCCTCGGTGGCGACGTAGTCGGCGGTGCCTTCGAAGCGCGAGCTCATGCGGTGTCCCTGACGGCGGCCCCGGATGGAGCGCGCCTCGAACAAGTGTTCAAATCTTCAGGGCTAACCTACAGAGCCGCGCCGCGCGATCAAGACGGGTTCTGCGGCGGCTGGCGATGGCGGCGCGCGACGGACGGCGGATCGCTGGCCGGGAAGCTTTCTTCCAGGCCTTCTTCCAACTGGTCTTCCAGATATTCCGGCTGGTCGGCGTCGGTTTCGGGGGGCGTTTCGGGCTTCGGGTCGGACATGCGTGATCTCCTTGTCGGGCCGCCTGGCAGCCTGACGCGAGGGGGCGTACTGCGCAACTATGGACGCAGACGAGGGGCGGCTAGAACGGATCTGGCGCGGCTTTGACGGATCAGGCCTAGCGGCGGCGCTCGTAGCCGAGCGCCTCGATGTCGTCGTCGGCCAGCCGGGTCGACTCGTAGTCGGACGGCTCCTCGTCGTCGGTCGAGACCAGGTCCTCGTCGGACAGGCCGCCGCCGACCGGGTCCAGGGGCTCGCGTTCGACGTCCAGGCCTTCGTCGTCGCGGCCGCCCTCCAGCTCGTCGTCGACATCGTCGAGCTCGGAATCGTCGATGATGTCGTAGTCGTCGTCTTCGTCCTCGGCGGCGTCGTCCTCGGCCTGGGTGGCGTCGTAGACGTCGTCGATATCGTCGAAGTTGGCGATGTCCTGGCCGTCCTCGGTCAGGTTGGTCTCGTCCAGGACCTCGGCGACATCCTGCGGGTCGTAGTCGGCTTCCGGCGGCATGGCGGGCTCCCTGATGGGGCGACGATCGCCGCCCGTTCAGGGAATCAAACCCGCCCCCGCGCCCGATGTTCCTGTCCGATTACTTCGCGAAGTCGGCCAGGGCGCCGGCGACATCGGCCATGATCGGACGCCAGTCGTCGTAGTCCGGGGCGATGAAGCAGCGGCACTGCGGATACCAGGGCGAATGGTCGGAACCCAGGCGCGTCCAAGAGGCCGCGCCGGTCAGCATCCAGATCGGCGCGCCGCAGGCGCCGGCCAGGTTGATGGTGGCGTTGGAGAAGCCGATCACCAGGTCCAGCGCGCAGGAGAGGGCGGCCACGTCGTCGAGATCCTGCTTCAGGTCGATGCCCGGCGGGGTCCAGATCTCGACGCCCAGCTGGTCGCGGGCATAGGCGATCTCCTCGTCGCAGTCGCCGTACTGCAGGTTGATGAACGAGACGCCCGGGGTCTTCAGCACCGGCTCCCACAGCTCGAACGGCGAGAACAGGCGGGCGCGCTCGGCGTTCAGCTTCAGGCTCTTCCAGAGGAGGCCGACCTTGGGTCCGGGCGGGGCGTCCCCCAGCACCTTCTTCCAGTGGGCGACGCGCTCGGGATCGGGGGTGAGGAAACGTTCGCGCTTGGGGAAGGCCTCGACCGACGGACGCAGGGTCTCCAGCAGCGAGCCCATCGGGACCCAGTTGTCGATCTTGGACCAGTCCTCGATGAACGGGGCGTCGCGATAGATGTGCCCCTGATAGGAGACGGTGCGGTGCACGGCGACCTTGGCCTGCGGGTAGCTGCGCTCGAACAGCGGCACCAGGCGGCGCTCGACCAGGATCGACAGCTCGCCGTCAGGGCCCAGGGCCTCGACCACGTCGGGCAGGGTGTTGGCGAACATCACCTCGTCGCCCAGGCCCTGTTCGGCCACGACCAGCAGGCGCTTGCCGGCCAGCTCCTCGCCCGGCTTCCAGGTCTTGACCGGGAACTGGTAGTTGGGGACCCCGCCCAGTTCGGTCGACAGGCGCGCGCTGTAGGCGGCCCAGCCCTCGGTCACGCGACCGAGCGCCAGCAGGATGGTCGAGCGGGCGAAGCTCATGGCCGCCAGGTCTTCGGAAGAATCGGCGACCAGGATGCCGGCGTCGCAGTCGGCCAGCGCGCCTTCGACGTCGCCCAGGTCGAGGCGGGCGAAGGCGCGGTTGTGCAGGCCCTTGCCGAACAGGGGGGCCAGGCGCAGCGCCTCGTCGAAGAAGGTGACGGCCGTGCGGCCCTCGCCGAGGCTGCACATCACCGTGCCAAGGGTGTTCCACAGCACCGGCTGGGTGGGATTGGCCTGGATGGCGGGCTTGAGAATGTCGATCGCCGCCGATTCCTGGTTCAGGTCGCGCAGGGCGCAGGCCAGGTTGTTGGTCGCTTCCAGGCTGGCGGGGTTGGCGTTCAGGAAGTGCATGAACAGCTTGGCGGCGATGTCCGGCATTTCCATGCGGAAGGCCAGGCGGCCCAGGTCGCCGGCCACGGCGGCCTCGTCGGGCAGCAGCTTCAGCGCCGCGTCGTAGCAGTGCATCGACGAGGCGAAGTCGCCCAGCTTCTCGCGGGCCACGGCCAGGACGTGCCAGGCCGGACCAGCGCGCTCGTTCTTCTTGAGCGCCTTCAGAGCGGTCTTCTCGGCCAGGGCGTACTCGCCGCGCTGCACGGCGATGATCGCCTTGTTCAGCAGCTTGATGGTGGCCGGATCCTGGACCGTGGTGGCCTCGCGATTGAGGCGGGCGATCGAATCGGCCGAGGCGGAATCGCCCAGTTGCGACGCGCGCAGGCCCGGAAGGACCCCTTGACCGGCCGCCTCCTGGGCGGTTGCGAGGGCGGCGGCCGAGATTCCGGAGCCGAGATTGCGGGACATGCGTACACCTTGGCGATTGGGTGGCTTCATCCTCTGGGCGAGTATGCTTAATTGTGTCCTAAGCTGCGACTTACGGTCGCGTGGCCGGCAATAGGGCGTTAACCCGCTGCCCTCTAGGTTCCGGTCGAACGCCATACCGGCGAACCGCCATCGAGGCGGACGGGCGCAGCGATGGAAAGGAACGGCTAGAAGTGCCTTTGAAGCTGTCGCTGAAGCCCGGCGAGAAATTCGTGCTCAACGGGGCGGTCGTCCAGAACGGCGATCGTCGCGGGGTGCTGGTCCTGCAGAACAAGGCCTCGGTGCTGCGTGAAAAGGACATCATGCAGCCCGACCAGGTGACCACGCCATCGCGTCACATCTACTTCCCGGTCATGATGATGTACCTGGAAGAGAGCGGCGCGGAGAAATACTACGACGAGTTCGCCACGCGCCTGACCGAGTTCATGGGCGTGGTGCGTAACCCTGGCGTCCTGGCCGATTGCATCGCGATCTCCAAGCACGTCATGGCCCGCGAGTACTACAAGGCGCTCATGCTGAGCCGTAAGTTGATCGATTACGAAGACGAGAGGTTGGGGAATGTCTCTTCGGGCCTACCAGCAGGCGGCGACCAGGACTGAGAATCCGCGCGAGGTCGAGTATCGCCTGTTCGGACAGGTGACTCGCGCCCTCATGGAAGCTTCGCAGGCCGACGTGAACGACATCCAGACGCGCATCCATGCGCTGGACTGGAATCGTCGCGTCTGGTCGGCGCTGGCGACCGATTGCGCCCTGCCCGAGAACACCATGACCAAGGAACTGCGCGCGAGCA
The DNA here is from genome assembly GCF_011043625.1 of Caulobacter sp. 602-2. GTDB lineage: Bacteria > Pseudomonadota > Alphaproteobacteria > Caulobacterales > Caulobacteraceae > Caulobacter. The sequence continues at coordinate 730,123 of NZ_JAAKGT010000001.1, read as the reverse complement.
TCATCTCGCTGAGCATCTGGGTCGGTCGTCACTCGAGCCTGGTCATGCGCAAGGAAGAGGACTTCGAGCCGCTGATCGAGATCAACCGCATGATCATGCAGGGCCTGGCCGCCCGCGCCGAAGCGGCCTGATCCCCTAAGGTCCAGCTCGGCGCCGATTGCCGCCCCTCTTCGGAAAAACCTGCCGCCCGGCGAATGTTGCATTCGTCGGGCGGTTTCGTTTCCGGCCTACGTTTCGAAATTTCCGTTTTATTTCAGTGGATTGCGATTTGGCCTGAACTGGCCCGCCGCTTGCGATGGTTCCCGCGGGCAAAACGCCCGACCGGCAAAACGCCGGGGCTCTCCACCAAAACGGTAGGTTCCTATGATCGCCAACTCCATCAACACCAATGCCGGCGCGATGATCGCGCTGCAAAACCTGAACGCCACCAACTCGGAGCTGACCACCACCCAGCAACGCATCAACACCGGCAAGAAGATCTCGAACGCCAAGGATAACGGCGCGATCTGGTCGATGGCGGAGATGCAGAGCGCGACCTCGAGCTCGTTGAATGCCGTGAAGGACTCGCTCCAGCGCGGTCAGTCGACCATCGACGTTGCGTTGGCGGCCGGCGACACGGTCACCGACCTGCTCGGCAAGATGAAGGAAAAGGCCCTGGCCGCTTCCGACACCTCGCTCAACACCGCTTCCTTCAAGGCGCTGCAGGCCGACTTCACGTCGCTGCGCGACCAGATCACCAAGGCCGTGACCAACGCCAAGTTCAACGGCGCCAGCGTGGTGGACGGTTCGACCACCAAGCTCGCGTTCCTGGCGAACGAAACCGGCGCGGCGTTCACCGTCACCTCGCGGACCCTGTCCCTCACGGGCATCGGTCTGACGACGACGACGACCTTCACGACGGCCGCTTCTGCGAAGACGATGATCGCCACGATCGATACGGCTCTGCAGACCGCGACCAACAAGCTGGCCTCGCTCGGCACCAACTCGGTGGGCCTGGACATGCACTTGACCTTCATGGGCAAGCTGCAGGACAGCCTCGACGCCGGTGTCGGCAACCTGGTCGATGCGGACATGGCCAAGGAAAGCGCCAAGCTGCAGTCGCTGCAAACCAAGCAGCAACTGGGCGTGCAGGCACTGTCCATCGCCAACCAGGCGCCCCAATCGATCATGTCGCTCTTCCGCGGCTGATCGAAGAAGCGCCGAACCTGGCGACCAAGCGCCGGGCGATCGAAAGATCGCCCGGCGTTTTCTTTTGTTCCGAGGGCTGATTTTCGGCGATCGACGGTCGGTTTGCGGGTGGGCAATTCGGTCGCATCTGCCGAAACCTGCCCGGCAATATTTGCCGACAGCGTGCCCGCCTCGGCAGAAATTGCCGGGATCGAACGTTCTAAACGAACCTATAACGTCGTAATTTCAATGACTTAGAATTTTTCGGCGAGTGGGCAGGATTGGCCCGGTAGTTGCTTCCTAGTTCAGCGAGCAAAACGCTCCCGGCAGTCAAAATGACGTCGGACAACCTGAAATAGGAACATATTCGTTATGGCGCTGAACAGCATCAACACGAACTCGGGCGCGATGATCGCCCTGCAAAACCTGAACTCGACCAACAGCGAGCTCAGCGTTACGCAACAACGCATCAACACCGGCAAGAAGATCGGCTCGTCCAAGGACAACGGCGCGATCTGGGCCACCGCCAAGAACCAGTCGGCCACCGCTTCCTCGCTCAACGCCGTGAAGGACTCGCTGCAACGCGGTCAGTCCACGATCGACGTCGCGCTGGCGGCCGGCGACACGGTGACCGACCTGCTCGGCAAGATGAAGGAAAAGGCCCTGGCCGCTTCCGACACCTCGCTGAACACGGCTTCGTTCAAGGCGCTGCAAGCGGACTTCACCTCGCTGCGCGACCAGATCACCAAGGCTGTGACCAACGCCAAGTTCAACGGCGCCAGCATCATCGACGGTAAGACCACGAAGCTCAGCTTCCTGGCCAACTCGGACGGCACGGCCATCACCGTGAACGCCAAGACCCTGTCGCTGACCGGCATCGGCCTGAGCACCACGACCACCTTCACGACCGCCGCTGCGGCCAAGACGATGATCACCACCATCGACACGGCTCTGCAGACGACGACCAACAAGCTGGCTTCGCTGGGCACCAGCTCGACCGGCCTGGACACCCACCTGAACTTCGTCGGCAAGCTGCAAGACAGCCTCGACGCCGGCGTGGGCAACCTGGTCGACGCCGACCTGGCCAAGGAAAGCGCCAAGCTCCAAGCCCTGCAAACCAAGCAGCAGCTGGGCATCCAGGCGCTGTCGATCGCCAACCAGTCGACCGGCACGGTTCTGAGCCTGTTCCGATAAGGGACGAGCAGGGGGCGATCCTTTCGGGTCGCCCCCGCCTTTCTCTCGGCCTTCGGCCGGGGAGGGGAGCAAAGAAGGCGCCGCTGAACGGCGGTGGCAGGAGAGATGGAAAACAAGGCCGCGCTGCCGGCTCAGGTTCAAGAGCCGCCCGCGCAAAACCAGATCATTCCCATGACCGTCCCGGGCAAGGCCTCGGACGGCGAAGTCGTTTCCGGAACCGGCAAGGCCGAGGCCCGCAAGCCCGCCGAGCAGAAGGTCGTCGATGACGGCCCCCAGCCTGGCGACCTGCGTCTCGTGATCGAGCAGGACACCGACAGCGGCGTATACGTCTACAAGACGGTGGATCGGCGGACGGGTGAAACCCTCAAGCAGTATCCCCGCGAGGACGTGCTGCGGTTCAAGGAATCGGCCTCCTACGGCCCCGGCGCCATCTACGACGGCCTGACCTAGCAGGCCTTCGCGCGCCACGGTTCGGATGCACGCTTGCGGCGCGACGTCGCAGGCGCATCATGGTTTACGCGCGTTAACCATATTCTTACTCCCCGGGCGGCAAGTTCACGGCCGATCCGCTCGGGCGTCGAATCGCGCACCGAGCTCCTCGTAAATCGGCGAGAACGCCGTTCGGAGATCGTGATGACGCTGAGCGTGAACACCAATCAGCCTGCGCTGATCGCCCTGCAGAACCTGAACAAGACCAACGACGAGATGCAGGGCGTCCAGACCCGCATCAACACCGGTCTTGCGATCTCCAGCGCCAAGGACAACGCCGCCGTCTGGTCGATCGCCCAGGACCAGCAGGCCGACCGCTCCGCCCTGGCCTCGGTCAAGATGAGCCTGGACCGCGCCACCTCGATCGCCGACGTCGCCCTGACGGCCGGGGAGTCGGTCTCCGACCTGCTCAACCTGATGCGTGAGAAGGTGGTCGCCGCCAAGGACAGCTCGCTGTCGACCCAGGCCCGCACCGCCCTCAACGCCGACTTCCAGGGGCTGCTCAGCAACCTCACCCAGGTGGTCGACAGCGCCACCTTCGACGGGGCCAACATCCTCGACGGCAGCCAGACCAACGCCATCACCTTCCTGGCCGACGCCGACGCCCAGACGGTGATCTCGCTGAACCTGCAGACCCTGTCGCTGGGCAGCCCCAAGAACAGCCTGCTGGCCGGCGACAGCATCGCCACCCTGACCCAGGCCACCGCGGTGCTGGCCCGCCTGGACACCACGATCGCCACGGTCAACCAGGCGGTCGGCTCGATCGGTTCGCAAGCCAAGCAGATCGACGCTCACAACACCTTCGTCTCGAAGCTGTCGGACGTGCTGGAGACCGGTGTCGGCAACCTGGTCGACGCCGACATGGCCAAGGAAAGCGCGCGCCTGCAGGCCCTGCAGGTGAAGCAGCAGCTGGGCGCCCAGGCGCTGTCGATCGCCAACGGCGCCCCGCAGATCATCCTGTCGCTGTTCGGCAACGGCTGACGCAAGCGCCTGCCGCTACGTAATTGTCATACGAAACGCCGGTCTTTCGCTAGGCCGGCGTTTCTTGCGTGGTTACTGTGCTTCCTGCAGCGCAAGGGGATTCGCTTGGCATGATCGAACTGCGGGACTTGAAGGACGAGGACGAGGCGGTGCTGTTCCAGTGGCGCGCCGAGCCCGAGGTCGACCGCTGGATGTCCGACGCGGCGTTCCCCAGCCACGAGGCGCACGCCGAGTGGTTCGAAAGCCTGCGCAACGATCCCGACATGCGCGGCTGGATGATCGTGCGCGCCGGCGCTCCGGCCGGCCTGCTGACCCTGACGGGCCTTCAGTCGCATCACCGCCGCGCGGGCTGGAACTGGTTCGTCGGCGCCGCCGACGCGCGTCGGCGCGGGGTAGGGCGGGCGGCGCAGGTTCTGGGTCTCGACCGCGCCTTCGGCGAGCTTGGCCTGCACAAGGTGTTCGCCGAGGTGATGGCCGACAACGACGCGGCGCTTAAGGCCCAGTCGGCCTCGGGCTTCCGTCGCGAGGGCTATCTGCGCGGCCATGTGCTCAAAAACGGCGAGCCGCGCGACGTCGTGCTGCTGGGCATCCTGGCCGAGGAATGGGCCGAACTGCGCGAAGAGGCCCGCCGGTCGTTGAGCGACGCGCACCTGATCGCGGCGTGATCGAGACTATTCACACGTCTTAACGAAACGTCAGCGTTCGTATCCGATCATTGCCACGCGTGGCGTAGTGCGCCCTTTGTGGAAGCCGTCGTGATCACTTTCGACACCAGTTCGCTGCTGAGCTACTACCAGGCCAAGCTTGGTGTGGGCACGGCCGCGTCCGCGCTGTCGTCGGGCACGACCAGCTCCACCTCCACGGCCAAGCAGGGAATCCCGGCCGCGCCGTGGACCACGGTGACCACCGAGCCCAGCGACCTGGTGAAGGCGGCGCTGAACGGCCGCAAGTTCGTCGACGAAGGCGCCGCCGAGGCCGCCGCGCCGGGCATCAAGGGCGACTACAAGAAGCTGTTCTCGGCCTATCAGGCGCTGAACACCCTGACGGCGATCGCCAACCGCGCCAGCGAGAAGAACGTTTCCGACAGCGAGATCAAGCGCCTGCAGACGGCGCTGACCAAGGGGCTGACCGAGCTCACCAACTACGTCCAGAGCGCCAATACCGAGGGCATGCGCCTGACCACCGGCGCGGCCATGACGCAGGACAAGTCCAAGGTCGGCGTGCCCAAGAACGTCTACGGCTACGTCACCAACACGCTCTACAGCGGCCAGTTCGATGACGAGGTCCCCGCGTTCAAGGGCGACCAGAAGTTCACGATGTCGGTCACCAAGTTCGGCGAGACGCAGAACCTGACCATGGACCTGGCCGAGATGGGCTCGACGCCGCGGACGATGTCCAACGTGGTCAGCTTCTTCAACAGCAAGCTCCAGGCCGCCGGCTACAACACCACCTTCGCCGTCGAGCGCACGCCCGGCGTGGAGCGCACGACGACCGTCAACGGCCAGACCGTGAAGCTGCCGGCCACCGGCGACGACTTCGCCCTGCGCATCCGCGGCGATTCCATCGAGAAGCTGAGCTTCACCGCCCCGGCCCCCAAGCCGGCGGTCTACATCACCACCGAGGCCGGCAATCCCGACCCCGACAAGGACACCAAGACCGACGATGCGGTCATCGAGAACACCCTGACCAAGTACGGCACGGGCTCCAGCGCCGGCGTGGCCGGGGCCAAGGTGTTCTCCGACACGCTGGAAGGCACGGTCGCCAAGGTCCACAAGACCGTCACCGGCCCCGACGGCTCGATCTACGTGCTGGCCGACGTCGAAAAGAGCGTCGAGAGCCAGACCATCAAGGGCGACCAGGACGTCGCCCTGCTGAAGTACGACTCGGCCGGCAAGCTTCTGTACGCCCGCAGCCTGGGCGCGGCCGACACCGCCACCGGCTACTCGATCGCGGTCTCCGACGACGGCAAGGTCGCCATCGCCGGTTCGGTGGCCGGCACGCTGAACGGCGCCACGACCGGCCCGATCAACTCCGACAGCAACGGCACGGTCACCGACAGCTTCGTGTCGCTGTACGACGCCAATGGCGACGAGGCCTGGACCGTCCGTCGCGGCGGCCTGCTGGAGGACGAGGCCACCGCCGTCGCCTTCGGCCAGGACGGCGTCGTCTACGTGGCCGGCCGCACCAAGTCGGACCTGCCGGGCGCGACCGGTTCGGCCTCGCAGGGCGGCTACGACAACTACCTGACCGGTTTCGCGACCGATATCGCCGGCACGCCCAAGGCGCTGTTCACCACCCATTTCGGCAGCGCCGAGAACGACACCGTGTCGGGCATGGTCGTCGACGGCGGCAAGGTGATCGTGGCCAGCAAGGAAGGCAGCCAGGCCAAGCTGCGCAGCTTCGACGTGGGCACGACCGTGGTCACCGAGAACCGCACCTCGCTGAACTCGGCCGGGATCTACGAGACCAAGGCCGTCACCTACACCAAGGCCGCCACCATGACCGTGGGCGCGGTGCGCGACCTGGGCACCCTGAAGGGCGGCGACATCGCGGGCATCGCCATCGACGACGGCCAGCTCTACATCGGCGGCTACACCACCAACGGCGAGCTGTCGGTGGGCAACGTCGCCTCGGCCGCTTCGGGCGGTTCGGACGGCTTCGTCGCCCGGATCTCGCTCGACCTGACCGACACCGCCGACGACACGATGGCCTATTACGGCGGCACGGGCGACGACACCGTCACCGGCATGGCCGTCTCGAACGGCCAGGTCTGGCTGGTCGGGGCGGCCGGCAAGGACCTGGCGGGCCTGCCCACCGTCGGCACCAAGGACGGCTATGTCGCCCAGATCGACATGGACACCGGCGCGGCGTCCTGGGAGCAGCGCCTGACCGGCAAGGACGGCTACGCGACCCCGACCTCGATCGCCGTCGACGCCTCCGGCTCCAGCGCGCTGGACGTCTTCGGCCTGCCGCGCGGGGCGATGAACTTCACCCAGTCGGACAAGATTGTCTCGGCCACCTCGGCCCGTCCGGGCGACACCTTCCAGATCCGCACGCGCGAGCGCGGTCCGCTGACCACCATCACCATCAGCGCCAGCGACACGCTCGAGACCCTGGCCGACAAGATCCGTCGCGCCTCGGGCAGCGCGGCCAAGGTGTCGATCAGCAGCGACGGCAACATGCGCAAGCTCAGCATCACGCCGGCCTTCAAGACCTCGACCGTCGAGATCCTGCCGGGCAAGGGCGACAGCGACGTGCTGGACGCGCTGGGCCTGGCCGCGGGCGTGGTGCGAAACACCAAGACCGAGAGCGGCCGCACCGTCTCGGCCGACGGCAAGGGGCCGGTTTACGGCCTCAAGCTCAATCTCGACATGAGCCTGGCCGACGCCGAGTCGCGGGCCACGACCGCCGACCTCCTGAAGTCGGCCACGGCGGCGATCCGCAACGCCTATCGCGAGATGGCCGACATCGCCAACGGGGTGAAGGTCGACACGTCCTCGACCAACAGCGCCACCACCGGCACGGCGCCTGCCTACCTGACCAACCAGATCGCCAACTACCAGGCCGCGCTCGATCGTCTGACCGGCGGTTGACAATTGTAAGCGCTCCACGGCGCGGCGACGCTTGAAACCGTCATCGACGCGTCGTAGCCAGGGGGCATGGAACTTCTCAAAGACCGACGCGTGCTGCTGGGCGGCGGAGCGGCCCTGGCTGTGATCGCTGGCCTGGGCGTGGCCTTCGCGCTGATGGGCGGCAAGGACCGCAAGCCGGCCGAAGAGCCGCCGGCCTCGCGCGCCGGCCTGATCGTCGAGACCGGCCGTCCGGACGACACCAAGCTGAACGATCCGGCCCGTCCGCTGCGCTGCTTCGTCGGCGGCCAGTTCGTCGGCGAGACCACCCTGGCCGAATGCGCCAAGAAGAACGGCGTGGCCACCGGCGCCCTCGACGTCGGCGTCGACGAGACCGGGGCCCTTGCCGCGGCCGACCAGGCCGGCACGGTCCTGACCCCGCTGCCGCCGCCGGCCGTCAGCGCGCCGGTCGCGACCGCCCCGACGCCCGCGCCCACAGGGCCGACCGCGGCCAGCAGCGCGCCCCTGGCCGTCTGCCAGCGCTATTCCGGCGGCCAATGGAACAAGCTGCCGGGCGAGATCACCCAGAACGCCTGCATCCAGCAGTTGTTCGCCGGCAAGTGCGAGCGTCCGGGCGGCGCCACCTACGGCCGTTGGGGCGACGAGACGCTGCGCCTGCTGCCGGGCCGCATCGAGGCTTCGTCCGACAACCGCTCGTTCCATCTGGTGGTCGAACAGGCCGCCAACTGCGCCATTCCCAGCGTCGGCTGAGCCGAAGGAGTTCTCTGATGCGTGTTTCCTCCATCGCCGCCGTCCTGGCGCTCGGCGTCGGCGCCATCGCCCTTTCCGGCTGCGTGAAGCAGACCAAGGCTCCGTTCGACCAGGGCATCTGCAACCACGTGATCGAGAAGAAGGACGGCACGCTGCAGTTCAACCCGGTCGAGCGCAACGTGCCCAACATGGAGACCTGCGCGGCCACCCTGGAAGGCATGCGCATCCGCTTCATGCGCATGGGCCTGCGCCGCGAGCGACTGACCGGCTCCTACCAGGGCAAGTTCATCTTCGTGGAGAAGGAAGGCATCTATCTGGGCGACAGCTATGAAGGCGCCCGGTTCATGTCGCTGGTCCGCACGGGCGACGGCCGCCTGGCGGTTCCGGGCGCGCTGCCGGCGCGCTGATCGCTTGAATTGAGCAGGAGAGGGCGGTGGATAACCGCCTCCGTTCACAGGAACGTTTGTAGAACAAATCTTGCTTTTCTGTTTGCCGAGTCGTTAACGTCCTGGCTTCGAGATTCCGGCGCGTTGGGTCGCCGGGCGAGAGAACAGGGCATCGCCAATGGCTGGCAGCGTCAACAAGGTCATCCTCGTCGGCAACCTCGGGGCCGACCCGGAAATCCGCACCCTCAACTCGGGCGACCGCGTCGCCAACCTGCGCATCGCCACGTCCGAGACCTGGCGCGACCGCTCCAGCGGCGAGCGCAAGGAAAAGACCGAGTGGCACCGGGTGGTGATCTTCAACGACAACCTGGTCAAGGTCGCCGAGAGCTACCTGCGCAAGGGCTCGACCGTCTATATCGAGGGCGCCATCCAGACCCGCAAGTGGACCGACCAGCAGGGCCAGGAAAAGTACTCGACCGAGATCGTGCTGCAGAAGTTCCGCGGCGAGTTGACCATGCTGGGCGGCCGCGGCGACGGCGCCGGCGCCTCGTCGGGCGGCGGCGGTTATGACGACGGCTACGGCCAGGGCGGTGGCGGCGGCTACGGCGGCGGTCAGGGCGGCGGCAACTTCGGCGGCGGCGCTCCGCGCAGCCAGCCCAGCGGCCCGCGCGAGAGCTTCTCGGCCGACCTGGACGACGAAATCCCGTTCTAAGCATCCGTCATCGGATGAAAACGAAGAGGCGGCCGGTTCCGGAAGGGGCGGCCGCCTTTTCTTTGCGCGTTCGGCGCCGGAGAGCGCGGCGCCGGAGGCCGCAGGCGCGATCGGGAAGGTTGCGGGTTTGACGAGAAGGGCGCGGCGCCATGGGGTGTCGTCAGGCGGGGTGTCGCCCGGCGCCGTTCGGCGTCAAATCCAGATCCGTATCGAGCTGCCTCGACATCAGTATGCGGGGCGGGCGGGAACGGTGTTTCTCCGTCCTGTCGAGTAACGGTGCTGGTGCATATTAAATGATCTCGTTTGTCGCTGACGGAACCACGAAGAAAAGTGGGCTCCTGTAACGGCGATTTCTGTTTTTTGACCTGCGGTCGGGAGCCAGTCTCGCCGTGGGGGTCAGAAAGCAGGGGATAGCCGTGATCCAAGCCAAGTCGAACCAGCGTGCGTTTCGTCGTCTGAAGGCCGCCTTGCTGGCGGCCAGCGTCATGGGGGCCGGCGCGCCGGCCTTCGCCGAGGAAGATCCCAAGGGGCGGGCCGACGAGGTCGACGCCGTGGTGGTCACCGGCAAGCGGGTGTCGGAGGCCAGTGTGGCCATCGGCACCGACCAGGCCACCGCCACCGTCTCGATCACGCGCGAGGCGCTGCTTTCGGCGCCGGCCGGCGTGACGGGCCTGAAGATGCTGGAGAGCCTGCCGGGCTTCAACGTCCAGGCCAACGACGCGCTGGGCATGTACGAGTTCGGCAACTCGGTGTCGGTGCGGGCCTTCAACTTCCAGCAGATCGGCTTCCTGCTCGACGGGATCCCGATGGGCCGCAGCGACCAGTTCGGCGGCAGCCCGATCTATCGCTATGTCGACAACGAGAACCTGGCGCGGGTGCAGGCCTCTGCCGGGGCCGGCGATGTGTCGCTGCCCAGCTACGCCTCGCTGGGGCCGGTCGTCGACTATTTCAGCAAGACGCCCGACACCGAGGCCGGCGGCTCGATCAGCCAGACCCTGGGCGAGGACAACCTGCGCCGCAGCTTCCTGCGCCTGGAGAGCGGCAAGATCGGCCGGCTGTCGGGCTATGTCGCTGGATCGTGGATCAAGGGCGACCTGTGGCGCGGTCCCGGCTTCATCAAGCGCGAGCACTACGAGGGCAAGATCGACTACGCCTTCGAGAGCGGCGGGAACCTGACGTTCCAGACCGTGCACAACGACTATTTCGACTACGACTCCCCGTCTATCACCAAGGCCCAGTATGCCGGAACGGCGGGCGACCTCTTCGGGCGCAAGGGCAGGGACTTCGCCTATCTCGGCTATGTGCCCAACCTGCCGGTGACGGCCCCGGGCGTGGCGTACTCAAACGCGGCCTACAACCAGTACTACAAGTTCGCGGTCAACGCCCGGCAGGACCACCTCTACGGCCTGTCGCTGAACAAGCCGATCGGCGAAGCCTTCGAGATCCGCTCGACCGCCTACTACGAAGACAAGGGCGGCTACGGCGTCTCGCCCGAGGCCTATTCGGTCTCGCTGGGCAGCTACAACGCCGAGAGCGCGTTCGTGCCCGGCCTGACCGCGCCCAAGGGCCTGCAGTACGGCCTGTCGGGCGTCGACGGCACGCGCAAGGGGATCACCGTCGGCGGAACCTGGCGGGCGGGGATCCATACCCTGCAGGCCGGCGTCTGGCTGGAGAAGGACGACTACCACCGCACCCAGGCGCGCTATAACACCCAGAACGGCGATCCGGACGGCACGCCGCTGCTGAACGAGCCGGTGCACCTGCAGCGCAACTACACCTCGACCCGCGAGACGACCCAGTTCTTCCTCAAGGACACGGTCGGCCTGCTCGACGACAAGCTGAAGGTCGAGCTGGGCTTCAAGGCCACCGACATCGACTACGAGATCGCCGGCTATCGCAATCCGGCCGACTACATCGCCCGGCGTCAGCCCCGGATCACCGACAACTGGAAGGACAGCTTCCTGCCGCAGGTGGGCCTGGTCTATTCGATCAATAGCCGCGACCAGGTGTTCGCGTCGTACTCTGAGAACCTGGCCCTGCCGCGCGGCGCCGACGACATCTTCTCGGCCGCCAGCCCGACCGTGCCCGGGCCCGACGCCGAGACCTCGCAGAACCTCGAGATCGGCTATCGCGCCAACCGGCCGACCTTCAACGCCTCGGTCGTGGCCTACTACACCGCCTTCGAGAACCGCCTGCAGTCCTACGCCTCGGTGGTGCCGGGCAGCACGACCACCGAGACCTTCTTCCAGAACGTCGGCGGCGTTGAGGCCCACGGGGCCGAGTTCAGCGGCCAGTGGAAGCCGCAACTGCTGGGCGGCAAGGTCTATTTCAACGCCAACCTGTCGTACAATCGGGCCGAGTTCGAGAACAACTTCGGGACCAACGTCATCGCCGGCAACACGCTGCCCGACTTCCCGACATGGCTGTTCCAGGGCGGGGTGACCTGGGAGCCGACCGACTGGGCGCTGGTCAACATCTCGGCCCGCCACCTCAGCGACCGCTACACCAACTTCACCAACACCGAGCAGACCGACGGCTACACGGTCTGGAACGCCTATGTGGACCTGGGCGACGGCTTCGGCGTGGGCCCGTTGAAGCAGGTCAAGGCCCGCATCAACGTCGACAACATCTTCGACGAGGACTACCTGGGCACGATCAGCACCACGGTGAGCACGGCCGCCAGCTTCCGGCCGGGCTCGCACCGGACCTTCCAGGTGACGCTGTCGGCCGACTTCTAGGCCGCCTCGGCCAGGTGAGCCCGCACCAGGGCGGCGACGTGGCGCACGGCCAGGTCGTCGTCGCGGCGGGCGTGCCAGGCCATGTGCAGCGGAAAACCCTCGACGGCGATCGGCGGCTCGAACACCGCGAAGGCCTCGCGTCCCTGCGCCGGCAGGCAGCGGCGGGGCAGCATGGCCACCAGATCGGTGGCCAGCAGCAGCGGCGGCGCCATGCCGAAGCTTGGAACCACCACGCCCACGCGCCGCTCGCGGCCGTGGGCGGCCAGGGCCTGGTCGAGCGCGCCGCGGGTCTCGCCGCGTCCCGAGACCAGCACGTGCGGCCAGGCCAGCCAGCGCTCCAGGTCGAAGCCTTCGGCGGCCGGATGGCCCGCGCGCATGGCCACGACATAGGTCTCGAACAGCAGTTGCTCGCGGCGGAAGGCGCTGTCGACGGCGGGGAACACCGACACCGCAAGATCGCTGTCGCCCCGCGCCAGGCTATCCAGGGCCGCCGTCGCGCCGTGCCAGGGCTGGATGACGAGGTCGATCCCGGGCGCGCTGACGGCCAGGTCCGCCAGCAGGGCGGGAGCCAGCATGGCGGCCGGATGGTCGGCCATGACCAGGCGCACGGCGCGGCGCAGGGTGGCGAGATCCTGTACCGGCGGGCTGATCACGGCTTCGACGTCGGCCAGCAGGGCCCGCAGCGGGCCGCGCAGGGCCTCGGCCTTGGGCGTCAGCTTCATGGCCCCGCCGGCGCGCTCCAGCAGCGGATCGCCGAACAGGTGGCGGCAGCGGTCCAGGGCGCTGGAGGTCGCCGGCTGCGACAGGGCCAGGCGCGTGGCCGCCCGCGTCACGTGCGCCTCGTCCAGCAGGGCGTCGAGCACGACGAGAAGGTTGAGGTCGATCCCACGTAAATTCATGAGATCGATTTTATATCATATGGTCTATCCATTGGAATGATCTTGGTCGTCGGCCGATCCTGCTTCTCGCCAACCGGCCAAGGAGCTTTTCCGATGACCAAGACCCTGATCCTCGCCTTCCATCCCGACCTGGCCCGCTCGCGCGCCAACGCCGCCATGCTGGGCGCCGCCGCGCGCCTGCCGGGCGTCGAGATCGCCGATCTCCATGGCCTTTATCCCGACGGCCGGATCGACGCCGACCGCGAGGTCGCCCGCCTGCTGAGCGCCGACCGCATCGTGCTGCAGTTTCCCGTCCAGTGGTACGCCACGCCGGCCCTGCTCAAGGCCTGGCAGGACCTGATCCTGACGCGGATGTTCTACCTGGCGTACGACGCTGAGGGGCGCAGGCTGGAGGGCGCGCCGCTGCTGGTGGCCGCCACGGCCGGGAACACGCCGCAGGCCTACGGGCCGGGCGGCATGAACCTCTATCCGCTGGAAGACCTGCTCAAGCCTCTTCGCGCCACGGCCAACCGCTGCGGCCTGCCGTGGACCGAGCCGTTCCTGGCCTACAGCGCCAACAAGCTGTCGGACGGCGAGATCGCCGATCTGGCCATGCGCTACGCGGGGCGCCTGTCGGCCTGGATCGCGGCGACGCCGCGGGCGCGGGCCGAGACGGCGATGGCGCTCAGGGCGTGAGCTCGGCCACCACCTGTTCGCACAGGCGATGGGTCTCCAGGGCGTCGAGGGTCGACAGTCGCCGGTCCTCGCGCACGGCGGAAAGGAAGGCGTCGATCATCGCCTCGAAGCCGCGCTGGCGGCCGACGCTGGTCCAGTCGCCGCGACGGACCAGATGCTCGCCGCCGGCGAAATCGGTGACGTCGGACAGGTTGACCACCCGGCGCTTGATCCCGCCGCCCATCACCTCCAGCACCTCCTCGTTGGCGCCGCTGGTCCGGTTCATGATCCCGACGGCGTCGAGGCCAGGGCCGGTCAGGTGCAGCATCACGTGCTCCAGCAGGTCGCCGTCACGGCGGCCGCTGATCCTGGCCTCGGTCGCGCCGGGCGCCAGGAAGCGCAGGCTGTCGATCACGTGGATGAAGTCGTCGAAGACCGTGCGGCGCACGCCGTCGGCATGGCCCGTGCGGTTCTTCTGCATCAGCACGAAGGGCGCCTTCAGCGCCGCCGCCTCGACCTGGGCGGGCGCGTGACGGCGGTTGAAGCCGACAGCCAGCGACACGCCGCGCGTTTCGGCCAGGTCCACGACGGCCTCAGCCTCGTCCAGCGTGTCGGCGATCGGCTTGTCGACCAGCGTGGGCACGCCGGCTTCGATCAGCCGGCGGACGATAGCCGGATGGACCTCGGTGGCGGCGTGCACGAAGGCCACGTCGAGGCCCTGGGCCAGCGCTTCGTCGAGATCGGTGTGCAGGCGGTCCACGCGCCAGGCCGCGCCCAGTTCGTCGAGCGTGGCGGTGCTGCGGGTGACGAAGGCCAGCTGCACGTCGGCGCGGGTTCCCAGCACCGGCAGGTAGGCTTTGCGGGCGATGTCGCCCAGGCCGATCATCGCCACGCGCATGCGTCAGAGCCCCTTCGCCAGATGGTCGGCCAGTTCGCTTGCGTCCCAGGCTTCGTCGCGCGGTGCAAGGAAGATCGGCGTCTCGCGCTCGAAGGCGGCCAGGGCGTCGGCGGTCTGGACGAGGTCGGGCGCGTCCAGGCTCTCGCTCATCACGATGGCGGCCACGGTCACGCCGCGGGCCCGCAGGGCGACCAGGGCCGTCAGCACGTGGCTGATGGTGCCGAGGTACGAGCCGGCGATCAGCAGCACCGGCAGGTCGAGCGCGGCGATCAGGTCGAGATTGGTGGCCTCGTCGGTCAGGGGCGACATGACCCCGCCCGCGCCTTCCACCAGCATCAGGTCATGACCGCCGGCGAGAGCCGCGCGGCAGTCGGCGGCCAGGTCCTCGATCCGCAGGACGTCGCCCTCAAGGCGCGCGGCGAGGTTGGGGGCCAGCGGCGCGAGATAGCGGCGCGGCGAGATGCGGGGCAGGGCGGCCGGGTCGCCCAGGGCGGCGGCCAGTCGCGCCGGATCGCTGGAAGCAGGATCGGCCGGGTCGAAGCCGCTGACCACCGGCTTGAAGGCGTCGACGGCGAAGTCTCTGTTCTTGAGGGCCCGGATCAGGGCGCAGGCGACGTGGGTCTTGCCGATGTCGGTGCCGGTTCCGGCGACGAACAGGGCGCTCACTGGCCGGCCTCGACGTAGGGGCGGACCAGGGCGGCCAGGCGCAGGACCTCCTCGTCCGAGTGCTCGGCGCTGAAGGCCAGGCGCAGGCGGGCGGTGCCGGCCGGAACGGTCGGCGGCCGGATGGCCACCACCAGGAAGCCCTCGGCCTCCAGGGCGGTCGAGGCGCCCAGGGCCGCGTCGGCCTCGCCGATCACCACCGGCACGATCGGGCTCTCGGCGCGCGGCAGGCCCGCGGCCTGGGTGAACAGACGCGCCTTGCGCAGCGGCTGCGCGGCGAAGGCGGGGTCCGCCTCGATCAGGTCCAGCGCGGCGATGGCCGCCGCGGCCGAGGCCGGCGGCAGGCCGGTGGTGTAGACGACGGTGCGCGCCCGGGTCTTCAGGAAGTCGACCACAGCCTGCGAGGCGCACAGATAGCCGCCGTACGAGCCAAGCGCCTTGGACAGCGTGCCCATCTGCAGCGGGATCACCGCTTCGGGGAACAGGGCGGCGGTTCCCTTGCCCTCGCCCAGCACGCCCACGCCGTGCGCGTCGTCGACCAGCAGCCAGGTGTCGTTGGCCTCGCAGACGGCCGACAGCCAGTCCAGGGGCGCGACGTCGCCGTCCATAGAGAACACCCCGTCGGTGGCGACGAGGGCGTGGCGGAAGCTCGCGCGATGCTGCGCCAGCAGCTCGGCCAGGGCGTCGCTGTCGTTGTGGGGGAAGCTGACGACCTTGGCGCCGGAGAGCTGAGCGCCGGCCCAGATGCAGGCGTGGGCCAGCTCGTCGACGAACACCACGTCCTGCTTGCCGGCGAAGGTGGGGATCACGCCGGTGTTGGCCAGGTATCCGGAACCGAACACCACGCAGGCCTCGGTTCCCTTCAGGCGGGCCAGGCGCGCCTCGAGCTCCGAGATCAGTGGATTGTCGCCGGTGACCAGGCGTGATGCGCCCGAGCCGGCGCCATGGGCCGCGACGGCCTCTCGGGCGGCGGCGATGACGGTCGGGTGTTGCGACAGGCCCAGATAGTCGTTGCACGAGAAGGACAGCAGGCGCTTGCCGTCGCGCTCGACGACCGCGCCGGGCAGGCGGCGGGTGGGCTTTAGGCGGCGGCGCAGGCTCATGGCCTCCAGGGCCGCGAGCTTGCCGCTCGCGAAGGCGTCCAGACTGTGCATTCCGATTCCTGTTTGCCCTCGGGGCCGAGCCCGTCTAGGCGGGGCGCCCCTCCGGCGCAACGAAAGGATCGCCATGACCACTCCCGACTGGCTCGCCCAGGGCGCCAAGCACGTGTGGCGGCCCTACTGCCAGATGAAGACGGCCCCGGCGCCGCTTCCGATCGTGCGCACCCACGGTTCGCGGATCGTGCTGGAGGACGGCCGCGAACTGGTCGACGGCATCGCCAGCTGGTGGACGGCGGTGCACGGCTACAACCACCCCCACATCGCCGCCGCGGTCCGCGAGCAACTGGAAGCCATGCCTCACGTGATGTTCGGAGGCCTGGCCCATGCGCCGGCCTATCGGCTGGCCGCGCGCTTGGCGGCGATCCTGCCGGGCGAGCTGGATCACGTGTTCTTCGCCGAGTCCGGCTCGGTCTCGGTCGAGATCGCCATGAAGATGGCGCTGCAGTTCCACATCAATCGCGGTGAGGCGGGCCGTACGCGGTTCCTGTCGTTCCGCGGCGGCTATCACGGCGACACCCTGGCGACGATGACGGTCTGCGACCCGGAGGAGGGGATGCACAGCCTGTTCTCGGGCGTCATGCCCGCCCAGGTGATCGCCGACCTGCCGCTGGACGACGCGGGCGAGGCCGCGCTCGACGCCTTGCTCGCCGAACGCGGCGCGGAGATCGCCGCCATGCTGACCGAGCCTCTGGTGCAGGGCGCGGGCGGCATGCTGTTCCACGATCCCGAGGTCCTGCGCCGCCTGCGGCGACTGTCCGACAAGCACGGCGTTCTACTGATCTTCGACGAGATCTTCACCGGCTTTGGCCGCACCGGCGAGCTTTTCGCCATGCAGGCCGCCGGGGTCGAGCCCGACATCGTCACCCTGTCCAAGGCCCTGACCGGCGGCACGCTGCCGCTGTCGGCCGCCGTGGCCTCGAAGACGGTGTTCGAGGCCTTCTGGTCCGACGACGCCGGCGCGGCCCTGATGCATGGGCCCACCTATATGGGCAACGCCCTGGCCTGCGCCGCCGCCAACGCGTCGCTGGATCTGTTCGAGGCCGGAACCTGGAAGGCCGACGTGGCCCGGGTCTCGGCGGCCCTGAAGAACGGGCTGGAGCCGTGCCGATCGGCGCCCGGCGTCGTCGACGTGCGGGTGCTGGGCGCCATCGGCGTCGTCGAGTTCGCCTCGCCGGTGGCCGTCGGCGCCCTCTGCCAGGCCTTCGCGGCCAAGGGCGCGTGGATCCGGCCGATGGGCAAGGTGGTCTACCTGACGCCGGCCTTCACGACGCCCGACGCGGACCTCGACATCCTTCTGTCGGCTATTCGCGAGGTCATCGGGGCCGGCGGGGTTGAAGGAAGCGGCGGGGTCTGATCCAAGCGGGCCCATGTCCGCGTCCACCGGCCCCCTGACGACGATCGAGCGTCTCGCCATCCTGGCGATCATCCTGACCTGGGGGCTGAACAACGCCGCGGCCAAGTTCGCCACCGCCGCCCTGCCGCCGATGATGGTGGGCGGCCTGCGCTTCGCCTTGGCCCTGGCCTTCCTGTTCCCGTTCGTGCGACCGCCGTTCCCCGACTGGAAACGGCTGCTGGTCATCGTGCTGCTGTCGGGGCCGATCCACTTCGCCTTGATCTACATCGCCTTCGGCATGGCCAGGTCGCTGAGCCCGCTGGTGGTGGCCACCCAGCTGTGGATCCCGTTCACGGCCCTGTTCGCCTGGCGCATGCTGGGCGAGACGATGCGGGTCCCCGCTGTCATCGGCCTGGCCGTCGCCTTCGCGGGCGTGGCGTGGATGAGCCTTGATCCGCACGGCGCGGCCGAGCTGCCGGCCATCGTGCTGGGCGTCGTGGCCGCGGCGATCTGGGCGGTGGCCACGGTGCTGGTGCGCAAGACCCCGGGCGTCAAGCCGCTGAAGGTGCAGGGCCTGACCGCCTTCGTCGCCGCGCCGGTGCTGATCGCCATGTCCTTCGCCTTCGAGGACGACGTCGTGGCCAAGGTCTCGAGCGCGCCGCCCCTGGCCTGGGCCTGCGTCGTGTTCGCCGGCGTCGTCTCGACGATCGGGGCCAGCGCCCTGCTGTTCTGGTTGGTGCAGCGGCGCGAGCCGGGTCGCGTGACGCCCTATTTCCTGCTGACGCCGCTGGTCTCGTGCACGATCGGCGTGCTGTTCATGGGCGACGCCCTGTCGCCGCAACTGGTGATCGGCGGCGGCGCGACCATGGTCGGCGTCGCCCTGGTGGCCCTGACCGAGAAGAAGACGCCTCCGGCGACGACGGGCGATCCGGCCTAGTCTTCCTCGCCGTCACGCCACTGCCAGGGGGCGTCGCTCTTCCAACGGGCGACTAGCATGACGACCAGGGTCATGATCACGACGAACACGCCGACCAGACGTGGGTGGGCCTTGCCGTAGAGGACGGCCGAGGACAGCAGCAGGCCGATATAGAGGGCGACGACGGCCCAGCCTTCCCAACTGCATGGCGGCCCCGCGCCATAGCCATGACGCTTGACCCTGAACCACGGCTTGCCGTCGGCCACGTTTCCCCCCGGATAGTGTTATCCGGGCAAGCGTACGCCCAGTTCGCCGGCGAGGTCGCGGACAAATTGCCACGCCACGCGGCCCGAGCGGGCCCCGCGCAGCTGCGACCATTGCAGGGCCCGGCGCTCCAGGTTCTCGACCTGCAGCCCGAAGCGCTCGGCATAGGTGTTGATGGCCGCCAGGTAAGTCGGCTGATCCATGGGCGGGAAGCCGATCCACAGGCCGAAGCGGTCGGAGACGCTCATCTCCTCTTCGGCGTTCTCGGCCGAGGCGATGGCGCCCTGGCTTTCGGCGTGGTCGCGCGGCATCAGGTGGCGGCGATTGGAGGTGGCCACGAACAGCACGTTCTCCGGCGGGCCGGCCACGCCGCCTTCCAGCGCCGACTTCAGGGCCTTGGCGGCCGCCGCGCCGTCCTCGAACGAAAGGTCGTCGCACAGCACCACGAAGCGCTCGGCGCGCACCCGCAGGGCGTCGAACAGCGGGGGCAGGGCGGCGACCTCGTCGCGGTCGACCTCGACCAGCTTCAGATCGGGATACTCGGCCGCCAGGGCCATGAAGGCCGACTTGGTCAGCGAGCTCTTGCCGGTGCCGCGCACGCCCCACAGCAGCACGTGGTTGCAGGGCAGGCCGGTGGCGAACCGGCGCAGGTTCTGCAGGAAGCGGTCCTTCTGGCGCTCGATGCCGACCAGCAGTTCGATGTCCATCGCGTAGTCGGGCGCGGGCAGGAAGGCGCCCGAGACCGGCTCGTGCCGGAAGAGGCGCGCATCTTCGAAGCTGGGCGCGACGGGAGCGGGCGGCGCCAGGCGATCCAGGGCGTCGGCGATGCGGGCGAGCAAGGGCAGGGCGGCTTCGGTCATGGCCACGCTCCTAACGCTCTCGCGCCCTCATTGCAAAAGAGGAGGTGAACGCATAGCTTCCGCCGACTTGGCGGGGACCCTATTTCAGGCGCTCCGCCCGCAGAAATTCGTGGAGACGTTATGAACCCCTCTGGTGGCCTGGAGCAGCAGCTCATCGGCATCGCGCCGATCATCCTCATGGTCGTGCTGTTCTACTTCATGCTGATCCGTCCTCAGCAGAAGCGCCAAAAGGAACACCTCGCGACCCTGAACAACATCAAGCGCGGCGACAATGTCGTTCTGTCCAGCGGCGTGATCGGCAAGGTCGTGCGCGTGGAAGACAAGGAAGTCGGCGTCGAGATCGCTCAGGGCGTCACGGTGAAGGTCCGCAAGGCCATGATCACCGAAGTCTCGGCCAAGGGCGAACCGGCCCCGGCCAACGACCCCAAGAACTGAGCTTAAGTCTAGTTCGTATCAAGCCCGCCCTGGCGCCCCTGGCGTCGTCGAGAGCCTCGTAGTCCATGCTGAGCCTATCCCGCTGGAAGATTGTCCTCGTCACCCTGTCGGTGATCTTCGGCATCGTCTTCACCCTGCCGAATCTTCTGCCGCAGAAGACGCTAGACGCTCTGCCGGGATGGGTTCCCAAGCAGAAGCTGAACCTGGGTCTCGACCTCCAGGGCGGGTCGTACCTCCTGTACGAGGTCGACACCGCCCAACTGCGCAAGGAGCGCCTCGACAACCTGGTCGAAGACGCGCGCAACACCCTGCGCACCGCGGGAATCGACTTCAACGGCCTGGCCCAGACCAACGGCGTGGTCGGCGTTCGCATCGATGACGCCGCCAAGGTCAACGCCGCCGTCGCCGAACTGCGCAAGCTGGGCAACCCGCTGGCCACCGGCGTGGGCACCGACGTCAACGTCGCCACGCGTGCCGACCAGCGCATCGAGCTGACCCTGTCGGCCGAAGCCGCCCGCGCCGACGCCTCCAAGGCCGTCGACCAGTCGATCGAGACCATCCGTCGCCGTATCGACAGCCTGGGCACCAAGGAACCGACGATCACCCGCCAGGGCGCGGACCGCATCGTCATCCAGGCCGCCGGCGAAAGCGATCCCGAGCGCCTGAAGGCCGTCATCGGCAAGACCGCCAAGCTGACCTTCCAGATGGTCGACGAGACGGTCACCCAGGAAGAAATGGCTTCGGGCCGCATGCCGCCTGGCACGGTGCTGGTACCCGGCGATTCCTATCAGCCGTTCTACGCCCTCAAGAAGCGCGCCGTCGTCTCGGGCGAGGAACTGGTCGACGCTCAGCAGGCCTTCGACGGCCAGAGCGGCCGTCCGGTCGTCTCGTTCCGCTTCAACGGTTCGGGCGCCAAGAAGTTCGGCGACGCCACGGCTCGCAACATCGGCAAGCGCTTCGCCATCGTCCTCGACAACAAGGTCATCTCGGCCCCGACCATCCAGACGCCGATCCTCGGCGGTTCGGGCCAGATCACCGGCAACTTCACCGTCGAAAGCGCCAGCGAACTGTCGCTGCTGCTGCGTTCGGGCGCGCTGCCGGCCCAACTGAACATTGAAGAGCAACGCACCGTCGGCGCCGAACTGGGCGCGGACGCGGTCAAGGCCGGCGCCATCTCGCTGGCCATCGGCGCGGCGGCGATGTTCGTGTTCATCATCCTGGCCTACGGCCTGTTCGGCGTGTTCGCGGCCATGGCCCTGGTGGCCAACGTGCTGCTGATCGTCGGCATCATGTCGTTCAGCCAGGCGACCCTGACCTTCCCCGGCATCGCCGGCCTGATCCTCACCCTGGCCGTCGCCGTCGACGCCAACGTGCTGATCTACGAGCGGATGCGCGACGAAGCGGCGGCCGGCAGGTCGCCCATGTCGGCGGCCGATACCGGCTACAAGCTGGCCCTGGTGTCGATTCTCGACGCCAACATCACCAGCCTGATCTCGGCCGGCATCATGTTCAGCTTCGGCTCGGGCCCCGTGAAGGGCTTCGCCTGGACCCTGGCGATCGGCGTGTTCACCTCGCTGTTCACCGCCATCATCATCACTCAAGTGCTCATCGGCTGGTGGTTCAAGGCCACCAAGCCGAAGAAGCTGCCGATCGCGTAAGGATCAAAGCTCATGGCTGCTTGGCCCCTCATTCGCCTGATCCCGCGCTCGACCCACTACCGCTTCGTGCGCTGGGCTCCCGTCGCGGCGGTCTTCTCGCTCATCCTGATCATCGGTTCGGGCGCTTCGTTCTTCACCCAGGGCCTGAACCTGGGCATCGACTTCAAGGGCGGCGTCGCCCTGGAGGCCCGCATGCCCACGGCCATCGATCTGGACGACCTGCGCAAGGTCGCCAAGGCCACCGGCGCGCATGACGTGCAGGTGCAGGGCTTCGGCTCGCCCAACTCGGCGATGATCCGCTTCCTGCCGACCGAAGGCGCCAACGCCAACGTCGAGGCCAACCGGATCAAGAGCGAGATCATCGCCAAGTTCCCCGGCATGACCATGCCGGCGCCGACCGTCATCGGCGCCAAGGTCTCGGGCGAGCTTTTGATGGGCGGCTTCAAGGCGCTGGGCATCGCCCTGCTGCTGATGCTCGGCTACATCTGGTTCCGCTTCCAGTGGCAGTTCGCCGTCGGCGCCGTCGTGGCCGTGTTCCACGACATCATCCTGACCCTGGGCATCCTGTCGGTGATGCAGATCGAGTTCTCGATGACCTCGGTTGCGGCCCTGCTGACGGTCATCGGCTATTCGATGAACGAAAAGGTCATCACCTTCGACCGCCTCAAGGAAAACCTGCGCAAGTACAAGACCACGCCGCTGCGCGACATCATCGACCTGTCGGAGAACGAGCGTCTGTCGCGGACGATCATCACCGGCTCGACCGCGCTGCTGGCGCTGGGCGGCACGATGATCTTCGGCGGCCCGGTGCTGTTCCCGCTGGTCTTCACCATGGTGTTCGGCATCGCCATCGGCACCTACTCGTCGATCTACATCGCTCTGCCCCTGATCCTGGTCTGGGGCGTCAAGCGCGGCGACGAGGAAGCCAAGCCGGTCAAGCTCGGCGCGGCCAGCCAGCCGTGAGCCAGGGGCTTAATCCCCGCCAGCCCCCGTCGATCGACGCCTGGGGCGGCGGCGGCTTCCGGGTCTCCGGCGTCTGGCGGCCCGGTTCGCTGCTGGTCATCGACGACCAGCCGCAGGACTGGGCCGTCGCCGGCCTGGCCGAGCTGACGCCGGAGGCCTTCGCCCCGGTCTTCGCCGCCGGCGGCGCGGTCGAGTTCGTGCTGCTGGGCATGGGCCTGGCCAACGCCCTGCCGCCGCGCCCCGTGCGCGACGCGCTGAAGGCCGCGGGCCTTGGGCTGGAGTTCATGAGCACCGAAGCCGCCGCCCGCACCTACAACGTGCTGGCCAGCGAAGGCCGGCGCCTGGCCGCGGCGCTGATCGCGGTCTGATCTCACGATCCTCCCCCTGAAGGGGGAGGTGGCCCGAAGGGCCGGAGGGGGCAGAGTTTGCTACCCTCGACGGCCGCTTCGACCTCATCAGATACATCCCCCCTCCGTCGGCTTCGCCGACACCTCCCCCTTCAGGGGGAGGATCATTTGCCCGACTCTCACTATCCTGCGCGGCAAGACACGGCTCAGGGGGCTGAATTGACTGGGATTCTCACCAACTTCCGCAGCACCATCATCGTCAGCTTCGTGCTGGCCCTGGTGATGGTGTTCGGCTTCGGGCACAGCCCCAACGGCTTCCACGGCGCCTACTGGCAGGCGGTGTTCCGCTGGCTGCACGTACTGTTCGGCATCCTGTGGATCGGGCTGCTCTACTACTTCAACTTCGTGCAGATGCGGGTGATGCCGACGATCCCGGCCGAGCTGAAGCCGGCGGTCAGCAAGTACATCGCCCCCGAGGCGCTGTTCTGGTTCCGCTGGTCGGCCCTGGCGACCTGGATCATGGGCATGATCGTGGCCTTCAGCCGCGGCTACCTGATGGAGGCCATCACGCTCGGCGCCTGGCAGGGCTACCAGCGCGGCGTCGACATGGGCTTCACCTTCATCGGCATGGGCATGTGGCTGGCCACCGTGATGTTCTTCAACGTCTGGGGCCTGATCTGGCCGAACCAGAAGCGCGCTCTGGGCCTCGTGCCGGCCGACGACGCGACCAAGGCCAAGGCGGCCACGACCGCCATGCTGTTCTCGCGCATCAACATGCTGCTCAGCATTCCGATGCTGGTGACGATGACGATGTACCAGACGCTGTTCAACTGATCCGCCCGCCGGATCGCGACGAAGGCCCGCCCATCCGGCGGGCCTTTTTCTTTAGGCCGCTGGTCCGGCGGCAAGGCGGGCCTTTCTCTTCGGGCGAGGCGGGGGCATAAGCCGCGCCATGTCCGCCGCCCCCGAGAACCCCTACGATTCCGGCCTCGACGATCTGGTCCGCCGCATGGACAACGATCGCTGGCTGGCCAGCCGCTTCGTCTCCGACATCGCCGCGCGGACCGATGTGGTGGCGCTCGTCGCCTTCAACTACGAGCTGGCCCGGGTGGCCGGCGGGGTGACCAGCGCGCTTATGGGCGAGATCCGCCTGACCTGGTGGCGCGAGGCGATGGAGGAGCTGGCCGCCGGCAAGGCGCCGCGCAAGCACCCGGCCGTCGAGGCCCTGGCCGCCTGCGGCGTCGATCCCACGGCCCTGGCGGCGATGGCCGAGGCCCGCCTGGCCGACCTGGAGGAGGCGCCGTTCGCCGACGAGGCCGCGGTGCTGTCCTATCTGGACGCCACCGCCGGCGCCCTGGCGGGGCTGACGGCGCGTCGCCTGGACGCCTCGGCCGAACCCGCCGCCGTCCGCGCCGCCGCGCGCGCCTATGGTCTCGCAGGCCTGTGGCGGCTGAAGCTGGCCGGCCGCTCGCGCTTGCCGCTCGCCTGGACCGCCGCCGACGTCGAGGCTCGCGTCGCTGAGCAGCGCAAGATCGCTGGCTCGGAGCTTAAGGCCCTGCCGATCGCGGCTTTCCCGGCCGTGGCCCCCGCAGCCCTGGCGGCGCGCCAGGCCAAGGGCCGCGAGATGGGCGAGCTCGAAAAAAAGGCCCGCCTGACCTGGTCGGTCGCGACGGGCCGCATCTGATCTGGCGTTCCTCCCCCGCCAGGCGAGGGAGGAAGCCGGCCTGGAAGGCCTATTTCGCCGTCCACTGGTTCAGCCAGCCCAGCACCTCGTCGTGCCACTGGACCGAGTTCTGGGCCTTCAGCACCCAGTGGTTTTCGTTGGGGAAGTACAGGAACTTGCTCGGCACGCCCTTGCGCTGCAGGGCGGTGAAGGTGGCGATGCCTTCCTCGAGCGGCACGCGGAAGTCGTTCTGGCCCTGCACCACCAGGGTCGGCACGCTCCATTCGCCCACGTGGTCGGCGGGGTTGAACTTCGAGTAGGTGGTGTTCGGCTGCCAGGGCGTTCCGCCGTTCTCCCACTCGCTGAACCACAGCTCTTCGGTCGAGTAGCCCATGAAGCGACTGTCGAAGATGCCGTCGTGGTTCACCAGGCACTTCCACGGCTCCTTCCACTGGCTGGCGATCCAGTTGATCATGAAGCCGCCGTACGAGCCGCCCAGGGCGCAGGCGCGGTCCTGGTCGAGGAAGCCGTACTTCTGGGTCGCGAACGCCCAGCCCTTCTGCAGGTCTTCCAGCGGGCGATCGCCCCAGTGCTGGCTGATGGCGTCGGTGAACGCCTGGCCGTAGCCGGTCGAGCCGTGGAAATCGATCATCACCACGGCGTAACCGGCGCCGGCGTAGGTCTGGGCGTTCCAGCGGTAGTGGAAGAGGTTGCCGAACGAGCCTTGCGGGCCGCCGTGGATCAGGAAGGCCACCGGATACTTCTTCGAGGGATCGAAGTTGGCCGGCTTGACGAGATAGCCGTGCACGGTTTCGTCGTTCCAGCCCTTGAAGCTGAACTGCTCGGCCTCGCCCATGGCCACGCCCTGCAGCTTGTCGGCGTTCAGGCCGGTCAGCTGGATCGGCGCGCCCTTCGGGGCCAGGGCGTAGAGCTGGGCCGGGGCCTTCAGGTTGTCCTGGGCGATCACGGTCGAGCCGCCGGCGGCGCTGAACGCGCCCACGTGGCCTTCGCCGGTCAGGGCGGCGACCTTGCCGGTCTTGACGTCGATGGCGAACAGCTTGGTCTGACCCACGTCCTCGGCGGTCGTGTAGATCGTCTTGCCGTCGGCGCTGAAGGTGATCGACTGGGCCGAGTGGTCCCAGGTCGGGGCTACTTCACGCACCTTGCCGTTCTCGCGCAGCATGACGCCGAAGCGGTCGGCCTCGAAGCCCGGGCGCTTCATGGCCAGCCACGCCTGGGTCTTGCCGTCCGGCGAGAAGGTCGGCTGGGCGTCCCAGGCCTTGTTCTCCTCGGTCAAGTTGGCCGGCTTGGCCGAGCCGTCGACCGGAACCGACCACAGGTCGTAATTGGTCTGCCAGGGCTCGTCGCGGCCGGCGATCTTCGCCGAGAACACCACGGTCTTGCCGTCGGGGCTGATGGTGAAGTCCTCGTCGCCGCCGAACGGCTTGGTCGGCGAGTCGCCGTCGAAGCCGGCCATCAGGGCCGCAGGCTCGCCCGTCGCGACGCCGGAAGCATCCAGTCCGTAGGCGTAGAGGTGATTCTTCGTGCCGTCGTTCCAGGTGTCCCAGTGGCGGATGAACAGCTTGTCGTAGACGACGCCGGTCGTCTTCTGGGCCTTCTTCTGGTCCAGGCGCTCCTGGGTGCAGGCGAGGGTGGGGCAGTCGGGGAAGACGGCCTGGCTGATCACCACCGTCTTGCCGTCGGCCGACACCTTGAAGGCGCCGACGTCGAACGGAGCCTTGGTCACCTGGACGGCGGTCTCGCCCGAAGCATCCGTGCGGAACACCTGGTCGGAGCCGGCGCGGCCCGACAGGAAATAGATGCTCTTGCCGTCGGCCGACCAGCGGGCGCTGGAGACGCCGCCGTCCGACACCGCCAGGCGGCGCGGGGCGATCTTGGCCTTGAGGTCGGCGACCCACAGCGAG
The DNA here is from genome assembly GCF_011043625.1 of Caulobacter sp. 602-2. Taxonomy (GTDB): domain Bacteria; phylum Pseudomonadota; class Alphaproteobacteria; order Caulobacterales; family Caulobacteraceae; genus Caulobacter. The sequence continues at coordinate 703,478 of NZ_JAAKGT010000001.1, read as the reverse complement.
AACGAGGCCTTGTTGGCCGGAAGATCCATCGTCCGCACCAGGTAGATCACCTGGCGGCCGTCCGGCGACACCTTCGGCTCGCTGACGCGGTCCAGCGTGACCATGTCCTTGGCGGTGAAGCCGCGCCCCTGTGCGTGGGCGGTCGCCGGAACGACCGCGAAGGCGGCCAGCGACAGGGCGAGGGCGGAGGCGGCGAGGCGCAAGGTCTTGGTCATGGAAGTCGTGGTCCAGGCGGCAAGGTTGCCAAAAAGCGGCGCGAGCCTAGCGGGGCCTTGCCGGGTAGGCCAGCCCGAAGGGCAAGCTTTGCTCCATGCTGCGGCGCCGTTAGCGAAGGTGGCGGAAATTGGCCTTTCGCGTGACGAAAATGCCATATCCGACAACGACTTATGAAGGTAACAATCCGAAACAGGACTTGCGTTGCTGCGTCGCGGCGAAGCTCGTAGACGGTAAGTGGGGACGAATAGGCGGCCGCAGAGCCGCTCCCAAGTTTACAAAGGTTTCTCGTGTCGGTTTCGCCTTATCATCAGCACACGGTCGCTGGACCGGTGATCTTCGCAGGGATCGGCCTGCACACGGGCGCGCACGTGCGCGTCGCCGTGCGCCCCGCCGCTCCCGACAGCGGGATCGTCTTCGTGCGCACCGACGTCCATGACCGCGACAACCGCGTGCCGGTTCGCGGCGACGCCGTGGTGCAGACCCAGCTGGGCACCGTCATCGCCAACGCCGCCGACGTGCGCGTCTCGACCATCGAGCACCTGATGGCGGCCCTGGCCGCCCTGTCGGTCGACAACTGCGTCGTCGAGCTGGACGGTCCCGAAGTGCCGATCATGGACGGCTCGTCCGAGCCCTTCGTGCAGATCCTCGACCGCGCCGGCCGCCGTCGCCAGGAAGCCGCGCGCCGCTACATCGAGATCCTGTCGCCGATCGAGGTGATCGAGGGCGACAAGCGCGCGACCCTGACTCCGGCCGAATCCTTCGAGGTGGCCTTCGAGATCGCCTTCGCCAGCAAGGCCATCGGCCGCCAGCGAGTCGACCTGGTCATCGACGAAGCCAGCTTCCGCAAGGAGCTGTCGAACTGCCGCACCTTCGGCTTCCTGCGCGAGGTCGAGGCCCTGCGTGATATCGGCCTGGCCCGCGGCGGCTCGATGGAGAACGCCGTGGTCATCGACGGCGACCGCGTGCTCAATCCCGAGGGCCTGCGCCGCTCGGACGAGTTCGTGCGCCACAAGGCCCTGGACGCCGTCGGCGACCTTTATGTCGTTGGCGCTCCGATCCTTGGCAGGTTCGAAGGAATTCTCGCCGGACACGGCCTCAATAACGCCGCTGTTCGTGCGTTGATGGAGCAACCGCGCGCTTGGCGCTGGCGCGCCTATGCGCCGGAGCTGGCCGAAGCGGTCTGATCAAAACGGGGGATCGCTCCCGCCGCTCGGCTTTCGTTTGCGCCCGCATCGACGTGGTGTAGAAGCCTTGGTTCGGCGCGGGGGCGCGCAAGGTTGCTTCGAGGGTGAGAGAGTCCGTGCTTCGCAAAATCTCGGGACGTTCGGCCGTTTCCATCGTGGCCGTGCTCGCCGCTCTGTCGGTGACCGCCTGCGCGGGCAAGCCCAAGAAGCCGACGCTTGTCTATGAAGAGCGTCCGGTCGAGCTGCTGTATTCCACCGGCGCCAATCGTCTGGACCGCGGCAACTGGAACGAGGCCGTCGACTACTTCCGCGAAGTCGAGCGCCAGCACCCGTATTCGGAATGGTCGCGCCGCTCGATCCTGATGACCGGCTACGCCCACTACCAGGGCAACCAGTACGCCGACGCCATCGGCGACGCCGACCGGTTCATCTCGCTCTATCCGGGCAACCCGTCGGCCTCGTACGCCTATTACCTGAAGGCCATTTGCTACTTCGAGCAGATCGTCGACGTGTATCGCGACCAGGCCGCCACCGAACAGGCGCTCGCCGCGCTGCGCGACGTCGTCCAGCGCTATCCCAACAGCGAATACGCCCAGGACGCCCGCCTGAAGATCGACATGGTCAACGACCAGCTGGCCGGCAAGGAGCTGGCCATCGGTCGCTGGTACCTGCGCGACGGCAAGACCCTGTCGGCCATCGGCCGCTTCAAGACCGTCGTCGACCGCCACCAGACCACTTCGCACACGCCCGAGGCGCTGTATCGCCTGGTCGAGGCCTATCTGACGCTGGGCCTGACCGAGGAAGCCAAGCGCAACGGCGCGGTGCTGGGCTACAACTTCCCGGGCGATCGCTGGTACGCCGACGCCTACAAGCTGCTGAACGACGCGGGTCTGAAGCCGGCCGTCGAGCCGCTGAAGGCGGGCAACAAGCGCAACCTGCTCGATCGCACCTTCAACAAGGACAAGGGCGGCGCGCTGGCGCCTCCCGGCGAGAAGAAGAAAAAGGGCGGCCTGATGGGCGTCCTGGGGATGTAGGTCCCGGAGATCCAAGCAAAGACGGGCCGTTGCAAAACGGCCCGTTTTTCTTTTGTTCTCAATCGGCTGCGGCTTCCCCTTTGAAAAAGCCCGATTCCCGGTGATCCTTCCGGCCATGCTGATCGGTCTCTCCATCCGCGACGTGGTGCTCATCGAGAGCCTCGACCTGGCCATCGGGCCGGGCCTGACCGCGCTCACCGGCGAGACCGGGGCGGGCAAGTCGATCATTCTCGACGCCCTGGGCCTAGCCACCGGCGCCCGCGCTGATGCGGGCTTGGTGCGTCGCGGGGCCGCCGGCCACGCCAGCGCCACGGCCATCTTCGCCCTGGCGCCCGACCATCCGGCCTTCGCCTATCTCGACGACAAGGGCCTGGACTACGCCCGTGACGAGGACCTCGTCCTGCGTCGCCAGCTGTCGCCCGACGGCCGCAGCCGGGCCTTCGTCAACGACCAGGCCACCAGCGTCGGCGTGCTCAAGGACCTGGGCGGCCTGCTGCTCGAGGTGCATGGCCAGCACGAGACGGTCGGCCTGCTTGATCCGCGCACCCACCGCACGCTGCTGGACGCCTACGGCCAGGTCAGCGTCGGCGCTGTCGCTCAGGGCTGGAGCGGCTGGCGCGCCGCCCGCGAGAAGGCGGCCGAGCTGAAGGCGCTGTCCGATCGCGCCGCGGCCGAGACCGAGGAACTGACCCTGCGCCTGTCCGAGCTCGACCGGCTCGACCCGCGCGAGGGCGAGGAGGCGGCCCTGGCCGAGGAACGGGCGCTGCTCGGCTCGGCCGAGAAGGCCCTGGCCGACATCGCCTCGGCCCAGGACGCCCTGGGCGGCGACAACCTGTCGGGCAAGCTGGCCCAGGCCTTCCGCGCGCTGGAACGCGCCCGCGACCGCGCCGCCAACGCCGGCGCGCCCGCCGACGGTCCGGCCATGACCCGCCTGGCCGCCGCCTGCGAGGCCGTCGATCGCGCCCTCGTCGAGGCCCAGGAGGCCAGCGCCGCCATCGACATGGCCGCCGAAAGCTTCGAGTTCGAGCCCGATCGCCTGGAAAAGGCCGAGGAGCGCCTGTTCGCCCTGCGCGGCATGGCCCGCAAGCTGAACGTGCTGGTCGAGGACCTGCCGGCCGTCCGCGCCGATTTCGCCGCGCGCCTTCAAGCCGTCGAGACCTCGGCCGAGGCCCTGGTCGCCGCGGAGGCCGACGCCGCCGAGGCCCGCGAGGCCTATCTGTATGCCGCCCAGGCCCTGTCGGCCGAGCGCCGCGCCGCCGGTGACCGCCTGGCCAAGGCCGTCGAGGCCGAGCTTGGCCCGCTGAAGCTGGAAAAGGCCCGCTTCCGCGTCGCGCTGGAGCCGCTGGACGAAGACAAGGCCGGCCCGTCCGGGCTCGACCGGATCGCCTTCGAGATCTCGACCAATCCCGGCGCGCCGTTCGGTCCGATGGAGGCCATCGCTTCGGGCGGCGAACTGGCCCGCTTCGCCCTGGCGCTGAAGGCGGCGCTGGCGGGGAAGGGCGGCGGTCCCCAGCCGCTGATGATCTTCGACGAGGTCGACCAGGGCGTCGGCGGGGCCGTGGCCGACGCCGTCGGCCTGCGCCTGAAACGCCTGGCGTCCAACGCCCAGGTGCTGGTCGTGACCCACTCGGCCCAGGTCGCCGCGCGCGGCGACGCCCACTGGCGCATCGCCAAGTCCGGCGACGACACCTCGACCCGCACAAGGGTCGAACCCCTGTCGCCGGCCGAGCGCGAGGAAGAGATCGCGCGCATGCTGTCGGGCGCCGAAGTCACCGAGGCCGCGCGCGCGGCCGCGCGGGCGTTGATCGGCTGACGCCGACCCCCTCCGGCCCTCCTCCCCCAGAATGGGAGGATCTAGCAAGTCAGCAGATCAAGATGCTCCCCCTCTGGGGGAGCTGTCGCAAAGCGACTGAGGGGGAACCTCCCCCTGTGGGGGAGGCGGCCGAAGGCCGGTGGGGGGAGGTTTTCAGCTTCCGCCGAACGGGCTTGTCTCGCAGCCACGCCCCCCACCGATCGCTTCGCGATCACCTCCCCCATAGGGGGAGGTTCCTGTGATCACAGATCCAGGTCGTCCGCCGCGAAGGCCGCGTTGTCCTGGATGAACTTGAAGCGCAGTTCGGGCTTGCGGCCCATCAGGGTCTCGACCAGATCCTCGACGCTCTCCTCGTGGCGCGGCAGGGTCACGCGCGCCAGGGTGCGGACCGCCGGGTCCATGGTGGTTTCCTTCAGTTGCGAGGCCATCATCTCGCCCAGGCCCTTGAAGCGGCCGATCTCGGGCTTCTTGCCCTTGAACATCGTGGCCAGGAGCTCGTCCTTGTGGGCGTCGTCGCGCGCGTACTCGGTCTTGCCGCCGTGGCTCAGGCGATAGAGCGGCGGCAGGGCCAGATAGAGGCGGCCCGCGCGGATCAGGTCCGGCATGGTCCGGTAGAAGAAGGTGATCAGCAGCGAGGCGATGTGGGCGCCGTCGACGTCGGCGTCGGTCATGATGATGATCCGCTCGTAGCGCAGATCCTCTTCACGGTACTTGTTGCCGCCCTGGGCCCCCAGGGCCAGCATCAGGTCCGACAGTTCCTTGTTGGCCGTGAACTTCTCGCCCGAGGCCGAGGCCACGTTCAGGATCTTGCCGCGCAGGGGCAGGATCGCCTGGTTCTTGCGGTTGCGGGCCTGCTTGGCCGATCCGCCGGCCGAGTCGCCTTCGACGATAAACAGTTCCGCGCCGTCGACCGCGCCGCCGGCGCAGTCGGCCAGCTTGCCCGGCAGGCGCAGCTTGCGGGTCGCGCTGGCGCGGCTGACTTCCTTGTCCTTGCGGCGCTTGAGGCGCTCTTCGGCGCGCTCGATGACGAACTCCAGCAGCGCCTGGGCGGCCTTGGGGCTGCCGGTCAGCCAGTGGTCGAACGGGTCGCGCAGGGCGTTCTCGACGAAGCGCTGAGCCTCGGTCGTCGACAGCTTTTCCTTGGTCTGGCCCTGGAACTCGGGGTTCTTGATGAACACCGAGATCAGCGCGCCGGCCTGGGCCACCACGTCGTCGGCGGTGATGATCGTGCCGCGCTTCTCGCCCTTGAGGTCGGCATAGGCCTTCAGGCCGCGGGTCAGGGCGGCGCGGAAGCCGCTTTCGTGCGTGCCGCCTTCCGGGGTCGGCACGGTGTTGCAGTACGACTGCATGAAGCCGTCATGCTCGCCGAAGCCTCGCGGGGTCCAGGTGACGGCCCATTCGACCGCGCCGGCCTCGCCCTCGCGCTCGATGCGGCCGGCGAAGCTGGTCGGGGTGACGGTCTCCAGGCCCTTGGTGCGCTCGGCCAGGAAGTCGGCCAGGCCGTTGGGGAAGTGGAACACCGCCTCGGCGGGCGTCTGGTCGTGGATGCGCTCCTGGGCGCAGGACCATTTGATCTGCACGCCGCGGAACAGATAGGCCTTCGAGCGGGCCATGCGGTACAGGCGCGCCGGCTTGAAGGCGCAGCCTTCGCCGAAGATCTGGTCGTCGGGCTTGAAGCGCACCATGGTGCCGCGCTTGCGGCTGGGCTGGATCTTCTCGACCGGGCCCAGCGGCTTGCCGCGGGCGAAGCTCTGGCGGTGCTCGAAGCCGTCGCGCCAGACCGTCACCTCGACCAGTTCCGACAGGGCGTTGACGACGCTGGCGCCCACGCCGTGCAGGCCGCCCGAGGTCTCGTAGGCCTTGCCGCTGAACTTACCGCCCGCGTGCAGGACGGTCATGATCACTTCCAGCGCGCTCTTGCCCGGATGCTTGGGGTGAGGGTCCACGGGCATGCCGCGGCCGTCGTCCTTGACCGACAGGTAGCCGTCGGCGTCGAGCTTGACCTCGATCGACTTGGCGAAGCCGGCGACGGCTTCGTCCATCGAGTTGTCGAGCACTTCGGCGAACAGGTGGTGCAGGGCCCGCTCGTCGGTGCCGCCGATGTACATGCCCGGACGCATGCGCACGGGCTCAAGGCCTTCCAGAACCTCGATCGAGCTGGCGTCGTAGCCGCCCGACGACGGGGCGGGCGCGGCTTCGACCTTGCCTGGCGGCGGGGGAGGCGGCGGCTGCGGCTTGGGCTCGGGATGCGGTTCGCGGGCGGGCAGGGGCGGGGCGCTCGGCGGCGCCAGGGCGTCGTCGTCGAACAGCGAGAACAGCGAGTTGGGGTCTTTGGAAGACATCGGATGATTTTGCGGCGATTCGGGTGTCTCGCCCCGTATGACCCGAGCTCGCCCCCAAGGAAAGCGCTGCTTGTGGATCGGGTTGCAGCTTCAGTGTGTATGCACGAATGTGACAATCTACACGTGTATTTTCGTTGATATCGCTCGGGGTTGAGCGGATGCTCCTCTCCACCGGCCCGAGCGGCGGCCGGTCCATCGGAAGAGGGAGAAGCGTCATGACGACGACGACCGTGCAGGCGACGACGGCCGTGTTCACCACCACCGACTGCGGCGACACCAGCGGAACGGCCAACGGCCTGCTGCCGGTCGGCTCGTCCGTCGCGATCAACGGCAGCACCGACCTCAGCTCGTGCATCATCGGCAACAGCGAAGGCAAGGTCTACGGCATCCAGCTGGTGCCCAACGCCGGCATCTACAGCTACCAGGTGCAGGTCGACGCCCAGGGCCCGTCGGGCATGTTCTCGGGCAGCATCAACCTGGCCTTCACCGACCAGACCGGCGACACCTACAAGCTGGCCATCACCGCCAGCCGTCGCGAGCAGCACACGGTTTCCTACAACAGCGACCGGCCCTCGATCGTGAAGATCACCTGGGCGACCTGACCGCGACAGGCGGTCCTCCGACAGGCCCCGCCGGCGGATCCGCCGCGCGGGGCCGTTCGCCCTTCCGGGGCGAGGTCGACAAGGCTAGGCTCCAGCGGCGCTACGCTCGGCGGCTGGCTGACGATCGGCGCATGTTTCCAGCGTTTTTCCGGATTTCGACAGACGCGCCCGCGAGGCCGTCCGAAAGGGAGGATGTGATGCGTGCGATCCTCGCGCCGGCGATCTGCGCCGGCCTGGTTGCCATGGCCGCGCCCGGTCTGGCGTTGGCCGACACCGGCTATGCGGCCGCCTGGCGGCCCGGCAGCGGAGCCCAGTGGTGGCGCTCGGGCATGAGCCTCGACCAGTTCAAGGCCCAGGACAAAACCCACTTCGACAACGGCCTGCGCATCCATTCGCTGTCGGTCAGGGACGGACGGTTCGCGGCGGTCTGGCGGCCGGGGACGGGAACCCAGTGGTGGCGTTCGGGAATGACGCTGGACGAGCTGAAGGCCCAGGACACCACCTACTTCAACCAGGGCCTTCGCCTTGCCGCCCTGGAGCTGGACGGCGGCCGGTTCACCGCGGTCTGGCGGCCGGGCACGGGCGCCCAGTGGTGGCGCACCGGCATGACGGTCGACCAGATGAAGGCCCAGGACCAGACGCACTTCGACAACGGCCTGCGCATCACGCTGCTGGAGGTCGACGGCGGGCGCTACACCGCCGTCTGGCGGCCGGGGTCCGGGGCCCAATGGTGGCGTTCGGGAATGACCGGCGCCCAGGCCGAGGCGCAGGACCAGACCTATTTCAACCAGGGCCTGCGGCTGGCGGCGCTGTCGGTCGACGGCGACGCCTACGCCGCCGTCTGGCGGCCCGGCGCGGGAACCCAGTGGTGGAGCCACCGCCGCTGCACGGTCGACTTCAAGACCGAGGACGCGGCCTATTTCAGCCGCGGCCTGCGCATGGAGTTCATCGAGCAGCAGGCCGACGCCGTCGGCGCCTACCGCTATCCCTGGAAGGCGGGCGACACCCGCAATGTCGGCCAGGGCAACAACAACGCCGGCGGGTCGCACAACGGCAGCCAGGCCTTCGCCTTCGACTTCTCGATGCCGGTCGGAACCCAGATCCGCGCGGTGCGCGGCGGCACGGTCGAGTGGCTGCAGGAAAGCCAGAGCACGACCTACAACCCCAACGCCCCGACCACGCCCAGCAACACGCCGTTCCCGGGCGGCAGCCTGCAGAACTGGGGCAACGCCGTGCGCATCCGCCATCCGGGCGGCTTCACCAGCTGGTACTTCCACATCCAGCAGAACGGCGTGCTGGTGAATGTCGGGGACGTCGTCCAGCGCGGCCAGCCGATCGCCACCTCGGGCAATACCGGGCGCACCTCCGGACCGCACCTTCACTTCCAGGTGCAGGCGGATTCCGCCAACTGGGGCCAGTCGGTGGCCATCAGCTTCAACGACTGCCAGGTCCCGACGGGCGGCGACAGCGTGACGTCCAACAACGTCTGGCCATAGGCGCCGCGGTTTCCCGCGTCCTTCGACAGGCTCAGGATGAGGCTTCTCTACTTCCCGAGCCTGTCAATGATCCTCATCCTGAGCTTGTCGAAGGACGAGGATCACGCACCGGGTTTGAATGTCCGCCTCAAGCGGCCTTGGCCGCGATGCGGGCCAGGGCGCGGCGCTCGATGCTGGCGGCGAACAGCGGCGTCTCGCGGCTGTTGTGGTCGCCGCCGTCCCGCTGGCGGGCGTCGGCGGCGTCCGCGAACGGCATGCCGTGCTTGTCGATGAAGTCGAGGAAGGCCCGCGTCGGGTGGGCGACCACGCTGTTGGTGTACTCGCAGGTCGCCTCGTCGATCTTCTTGGCGCTGAGGGTCCAGATCACCTGCACGCGCGTACGGCCGTTCGGGGTGAAGGCGTCAGAGGTCGACACCATCTTGCACAGGGTCGGGGTGGCGATCTCGGCCACGTAGTGCTGCACCATCAGGGTCTGGCCGATCATCTCGACATTGATCGACATGCGCCGGCCGTCGTCGGTGAAGGTGGCCCCGGCCGAGATGTGGTCGGGCGCGCAGCAGCGCTGGTATTCGGCCTCGGGCAGGCTGAACAGCCACTCGGCGATGTCGATCGTCTCGATCGGCGCGTTGATGACCGCCGTATAGGCCGAGGCCGACAGTTGCTTGTCCGTGATGATGATGTCCGACATTGCCGTCTCCAGTCGTGGAAAGCTTGCCCGAGGCTCTGAATGAGCCCGCCGGGCGACGCGATGACTGTCGGCGCGGAGACGTCGCGGCGGTATCCATCCATGGGTTTGCCGCGCGAAGGCATGGGGAGGGGGCGGCTAGACCTTGGTCTAGAAAGGGCGAGGCGCTCAGTCCTTTGTCCGCTCGGCTTTCAGGCGTTCCACCCGCGCGAAAGAGCGCTCGTCGCGGCCGAAGACCGTCGCCTTGACGGGGCGCCCCTTGGCCTCGGCCTCCTCGACCGTACGCAGCAGCTTGCCGACGCCTGGTCGGCCGCGCTCGCAGCAGATGCAGAAGCAAGGCGGCGCGCCATTGGACCCGGGGCGGCGGCGCCAGCCCACGACTTGCGGCGGAACCTTCACCCGCAGGATTTCCGAGGGCTGGATGCGGCGCGAGAGCAGCACTTCGAAGCCCTCGGGAGAGCTGGGCAGGCGCTTGCCGGCCCTCACGGCCCTCGACCGGTCGTCGGCCGCGCGGGCCGCGGTCGGATCGACGGTTTCCGCCGCCAGCATGATCGCCACGGCCTGGGCGGCCGTCATCCGCTGCCGGGGGCTGCCATAGTGGCCGATCTCGACGGCTTCGTCGTCGGGGACCCGGAAATAGACGGCGACCATCGTGCCGCCCGCCCCGCCACGCAGTTCGCGCAGCCATTGGTGCGAGATCTGGAAGTTGCGGGTCACCGGCATGGCGTAGACCTGCCTGGTCAGCTTTCCGGGCGCTATGCCGCCGCGCCGAATGGCGGCGACGTTGTCGTGGCGGGTCAGGTGAACAAAAACCGGCACGGTTCAGGCCAGTTCGCGCCGCATGGCGTAGTTGTGGATCGGAACGCCCCGAACCTCGAAGTCGCGCCGCCTGGTCACGGTGAAGCCATGGCGCTCGAACACCGGCCGGGCCAGTTCGCTGGCTTCGACGTAGAGGGCCGTGATCCCGGTCTCGACAGCCCGCTCGATCACCGCCTCCAGAAGGCGCGAGGCAACGCCCCAGCCGGCGAAGTTGGGATGGCAATAGAGGTGGTCGATGTGGCCGTCGGCCTCGAGGTCGACATAGGCGACGGCCTGGTCGTCCGCATCGGCCGCGACCAGGGTCGTGCGGCCGTCGGCGGCGCGGTTCAGGACGTCGATCGGGTCGAGCGGCCGCGGCGCCCAGGCGGCCACCTGGGCCGGCGAGTAGCCGCGCGGGCCCAGCGCGCGGACGGCGTCATAGTAGAGCCGGGCCATGCTGGGCGCATCGTCGGCCCGGTAGGGGCGGATGACGATGGTGGCGGCTTGCATCTGTTCCCTCGAAAAGCGACGGCCCGCCTCCGGTGGGAAGCGGGCCGTCTGGTCGTCCTAGCGGTAGGCCGGAGGCAGGCCGTTGTCGCCTGCCGCGTAGCGGTCGCGCAGCTGGCTCTGGCGGCTGTCGGCCGGCTGCTCGACGCCGCCGACGAAGACCTTATCGGCCCAGGTCGTGGTTTCCAGCGGATCGCCGGTCCAAAGCACCAGGTCGGCGGTCTTGCCGACGTCGAGCGAGCCGATCTGGTCGGCCATGCCCCAGATCTTCGCCGGCGTCAGGGTGATCGCCGCCAGGGCCGCCGGATAGGGCAGGCCGTTGGCGACGGCCAGGCCCGCGTTCAGGCGCTCCTGGCGAAGGTTGTTGAAGTCCCGCGCGCCGTTGATCGCCACGGTGACGCCGGCCGCGTTCAGGCGGGCGGCATTGTCGAGGCGCGAGCCCAGGGTCTCGAAGCTGTCGGGCAGGTCGGCCTGGGTGTCGACGATCACCGGCACGCCGGCCTTGGCGATCTCGCCGGCCACCAGCCAGCCTTCCTCGGCGCCTTCCAGCACGATCTTGATCTTCTCCTCGGCCGCCAGCTTGAGGGCCAGGCGGATGTCGGAGGCGCGGTGGGCGCGGATCAGCAGCGGGGTCTTGCCCTGCACGACCGGGACCAGGGCCTCAAGATCGAGGCGCGAGAGGCCGTAGTCGCGCGTGGCGCCCTGTTCGAAGGCGGCGCGGTTCCTGGCGAACGCGCGGGCGTCCTGCAGGGCCGACTTGACCAGCACGATCGCCGCGCCGCGCGAGCCGCCGGCCGCGCGGGCCCCGGCTTCGCCCAGCGACAGGGTCACGGCGGTCTTCGACTTGGAGACGATGTCGGCTTCGCCGGCCTTGAGGCGCACGAACGCCGCCTGGCCGCCGAACAGCGGGGGATCGCCGCCGCCGTCCTTGCCGGCGGTCATCTCCTCGACCACGCCGTCGTCGGCGTGCTCGTGGGATCCGCCGCCGACGCCCGACAGCACCGGGGTGACGGCCGAGCTGGTGACGCCGCCGTCGCGGGCCAGGCCGATCATCGGCGAGGCGGGATTGACGCTGTAGGCGATATCGAAGCCGGCCGACAGCGAGCTGCCGGTGCCGTCGTCACGCGTCTCGCGCACGCCGCCGATCTCAGAGGCGCTGATGTTCGACGACGGGGCGACCAGGCCCGGGGTCACGACCCCGCCCTTGGCGTCGATGGTGGTCACGCCGGCCGGCACGGCGACATTGGCGCCGACGGCGGCGATCTTGCCGTTCTGCACCAGGATGGTTCCCGACGGGATCGCCGCGCTCGACACCGGCTCGATGCGGGCGTTGACGATGGCGAAGGTCTGGGCGCTGGCCGAGCCGGCCGTGACGGCGCACAGGGCGGCGCCGGCGAAGAGGATGGACCGGATCATCAGTTGAACGCTCCCTGGCCGGGCTGGCCGAGCTCGAAGTCGGACTTGGGCTGATAGCGCTTGTCGTTGCGGTCGTAGGTCAGGGCGCCGTCGATATAGACCTGCTCGGCCTGGGCGTAGACGCTGAACGGGTCGCGGTTCCAGACCACGATGTCGCCGGCCTTGCCCACTTCCAGGCTGCCGGTCTTGTCGGCGATGCCCATGGCTTTCGCCGGATTGGCCGTGATCCACTTGATGGCCTCGGCGCGGGTGATGCCGTAGCCGATCTTGTTGCCCGCGGTCATGGCGATGGCGGCCTCCTGGTTGAGGCGCTGGGTCATGATCGGGTCGTCGGAGTGGATGACGACGCAGGCGCCGGCCTTCCAGACCATGGCGGCGTTGGAATCTACGCCGTCCAGGCTTTCCATCTTGAAGCCGGTCCACGAGGCCCAGGTGGCCGAGCAGATGCCTTCCTTGGCCAGCAACGGGGCGACCTTGTAGCTCTCCACCGCGTGGTGGAACATGGTGATCTTGTAGCCGAACTCCTTGGCCACATCGATCATCACGGCCATCTCGTCGCCGCGGTAGCAGTGGTTCTGGACCAGGATCTCGCCCTTGAGCACGCCGGCCAGGGTTTCCAACTGCAGGTCGCGCTTGGGGGCGTCGGCCTTCTCGCCCTTTTCCTTCTTGGCGCGGTAGTCGTCCCACTTGCGGGCGTAGTCGGCCGCGTCGATCCAGGCCTTGCGATAGCCGAAGACGTTGCCCATCGCCGTCGAGGGCGTGCGACCCTTGCCGCCGTAGACGCGCTTGGGGTTCTCGCCGCAGGCCATCTTCAGGCCGTAGGGCGCGCCGGGGAACTTCATGCCCTGCATGGTGGTCGAGGGCACGTTCTTCAGCGTCACCGAGCGGCCGCCGAACAGGTTGGCGCTGCCGGGGAGGATCTGCAGGGTGGTCACCCCGCCGGCGCGGGCGCGGTTGAAGCCCGGATCCTGCGGCCACACCGAGTGTTCGGCCCAGACCTGGGCGGTGTTGGGATCGGTGGCTTCGTTGCCGTCCGACTTGGCCGAAACGCCGGGCGAGGGATAGACGCCCAGGTGGCTGTGGGAGTCGATGATGCCGGGCGTGATCCACTTGCCCTTGGCGTCGATGGTCGTGACGCCGGCCGGGATGGCGGTCTCGGGGCCGCCGACGGCGATGATCTTGCCGTCCCGCACGACGACCACGCCGTTCTCGATCTGCTGGCCGGCCGCCGTCAGCACCGTCGCGCCGACGAAGGCCGTCGGGCGCGAGGGCAGGGCGACATAGGTCGACGGGAAGCCCGACGAGGCCTGCCCGTCCAGCCCCTTGGGCAGCGGCTTGGCCTCGGCCTTTTCGGCCGGCTTGGCCGACGTCTCAGGCTTGGCCGTCGTTCCGGTCGTGGCGCAGGCCGAAAGCCCCAGCGCGAGCAGACTGACGGCCGCGGCCGTCGTACCCCATCGTGTCATCAATTTTCCCCGACTCTCGAAGAGGCCGCGAGGACAGACCAATTCAGACCCCTGATCAAGCAGCGCGGCGCCCCATTTTTCCCGGATCGTGGCGTTTGTCTGTCGCGCGTGCTTCGTGCGAGGATCGCGACCTGCGGTCGAATCCGCTTGGGAGGAACACGATGCGCCTGCGTCCCTGGCTCGGCCTGGCGGCCGCTCTCCTGATCAGCGCCTGCGCGGGCCAGCCCGCCGGCCCCTCCACGGGGGCTCCGCCCCCCATGTCGCGCGCCCCGGTCGCCGAAGGCGGCATGTGCGGCGGCATCGCCGGCTTCCAGTGCGGCGAGGGCCTGTCCTGCGTCATGCCGGTCGGGGCCTGCAAGACCGTCGCCGACGCCTCGGGGATCTGCCGCAAGCGTCCGCAGGTCTGCACCATGGACTACCGCCCCGTCTGCGGCTGCGACGGCAAGACCTACGGCAACGCCTGCAGCGCGGCCGGCCAGGGCGTCAGCGTCGCCCACGAGGGCGAGTGCAAGGCCTCCTGACGCAAATGGACCGCAGGCAGGCCATGATCGGCGGCGCGGCGGCGGCTCTGGCCCCGTCGCTCGCTGCTGCTGGAGACAAGACCATGTACGGACTGATCGGCCAGATGAAGGCCGCCCCGGGCAAGCGCGACGACCTCGTGGCGATCCTGAAGGAGGGCACGGGCGCCATGCCCGGCTGTCTCTCCTACATCCTGGCGCTCGACCCCACCGACGCCGACGCGATCTGGATCACCGAGGTCTGGACCGACAAGGAAAGCCACGCCGCCTCGCTGAAACTGCCTTCGGTGCAGGCGGCCATCGCCAAGGCTCGCCCGATCATCGCCGGCTTCGGCCATCGGTTCGAGACGACGCCGGTGGGCGGGGTGGGGCTGTAGGTCTCCGGCGGGAACAGTCGTATTCTCCTGCCTGTCGCGATCGGCCTTCCGGCGCGTGTCGTTTTGCTGCTAGGCGGGGCGATGATGCCTAGGTCCGCGCATGGAAGCCAAACTTGATCGAGCAATACGGATGGTCTGATCTGCTGGCCGAGGCTTTCAAGCCTCATGAGCGCGCAGGTCATGCGGTTGGCCGCGTCGTCGTCCAGCAGCGGAACGGCTATCTGGCGATCACGCCCGAGGGCGAGGTGCGCGCCAAGCTTTCCGGCCGACTGCGCCATGAGGCCAAGGAGGCCGGCCATCCGGCGGTCGGCGACTGGGTGGCGCTGTCGGTGAATCAGGCCGAACGCACCGCGACCATCCAGGCCGTCCTGCCGCGCCGCACCGCCCTGGTCCGCCGGGCCGCCGACAGCGTGCAGACCCCGCAGGTGGTCGCCGCCAATGTCGATCTGGCCTTCATCGTCACCTCGATGAACGGCGACCTCAATCCGCGCCGCATCGAACGCTACCTGGCCGCCGCCTGGCAGAGCGGCGCGCGCCCCGTGGTCGTGCTGACCAAGTCGGACATCTGCGCCGAGGCGGCGTCGCTCGCCGCCGAGGTCGAGGCCCTGGCCGCCGGCTGCCCGGTCGTCATCGTGTCGGCGCGCGAGAGGCAGGGCCTGGACGCCCTGCTGGCCCACCTGGCGCCCGGCGAGACCTGCGTCCTGCTCGGCTCGTCCGGGGTGGGCAAGTCCACCCTGGTCAATACGCTCCTGGGCGAGCAGCGCATGGCCACCCAGGACATCCGCGAGGCCGATGACCGCGGCCGCCACACCACCAGCCACCGGGAGCTGGCGCTGCTGCCCGGCGGCGGCCTGATCATCGACACGCCCGGCGTGCGCGAGGTGGGGCTGGTCGAAGCCGACGAGGGCGTGAACCAGGTGTTCGACGACATCGAGCGGCTGGCCGAGACCTGCAAGTTCGGCGACTGC
Organism: Caulobacter sp. 602-2; assembly: GCF_011043625.1. Taxonomy (GTDB): domain Bacteria; phylum Pseudomonadota; class Alphaproteobacteria; order Caulobacterales; family Caulobacteraceae; genus Caulobacter. The sequence continues at coordinate 688,059 of NZ_JAAKGT010000001.1, read as the reverse complement.
AGCCACACCGGCGAGCCCGGCTGCGCGGTGCAGGGCGCCATCCAGAGCGGCGAGCTCGACCCCAAGCGCTGGGAGCATTTCCGCAAGCTCGCCCAGGAGCTGGCCGCGGTCGAGGACAAGGCGGCCCGGGCCTTCAAGGACGCCGAGCGCCGTCGCCTGGGCAAGGCCCAGAAGACCTATCGCACCGCCAGAAAGGACGCCCGCGGGGGCGCTTGAGGCTGGACCCGGCCTTCGCTAGCGGCCGCCCTCGACGGATGGACTTTCAAAATATGGCCGCTCTTCCTGGCGAATGGGATTAGGAGAGGGGTTCAACACCTTCGAGAGATGACCCATGCCGGCCTTCACCATCGTCACCACCAGCGCGACCCAAGGCAGCGATTCAGCGGAGGTGAACACCCTGACGGACGAGTTCTCCAACGAGAGCGAAGCCCTGGGTTACGCCCGCCGCATGGCCGACGAGATGCTTGATCTCGCCAGCCAGCTGTCGCTGGACTTCGACTACACCAATGTCGGCCTCTACGAGGGCGACCTGCTCGACGAGGATCTCGACCCTGCCCACGCCGCCTTCAAGGGCGCCTGGGTGCTGGACGAGGAGGGCGCCGCGTTCGTACCCGCCGACGAGTTCCGCGACGGGATCGCCCAAGTCGAGGCCTGATCTGGGCCAAGCCTGATCTGAACGACAGGACTGGGGAGCCGGGCGCTCCTCAGTCCACGTACTGCTCGCTGACCGCGCCATCCAGCCGCCGCACCCGCGCCGCGGCCAGCACCTGCGGCTCCATCAGCCGCGCGTTGATCCCGATCTTGTCGCGTCCCGGGTCGTTGGAGCTCCAGTGGGTGACGCAGCCGCAGGCCCGGCAGCGGTGGAAGGCGATCGAGCGGTCGTCCCACTCGTAGGTGTCGGTCGCTCAGCCCTCGACCAGGCGCACGGCGCCCAGCGAATAATAGGCCCACAGCACCCCGTAGCGTCGGCAGATCGAGCAGTTGCACTGCGTCACCTCGGTCGGCGCGGTCTCGATCGCAAAGCCCACGGCCCCGCAGTGGCAGCTGGTGCGGATCATCTGGCTGTTCTCCAAAAGAAAAGGCCCGGAGCTTGCGCCCCGGGCCGATCCCAAAGTGCCTCAGGCCTTTCGGCTTAGCACTTGTAGTACATCTCGAATTCGACCGGGTGCGGGTGCAGTTGCAGACGCATCACTTCTTCCATCTTCAGCTCGATGTAGCTGTCGATGAAGTCGTCGTCCATGACGCCGCCGGCCTTCAGGAAGGCGCGGTCCTTGTCGAGGTTTTCCAGGGCTTCACGCAGCGAGCCGCAGACTTCCGGGATCTTCTTCTGCTCGCGGGGCGGCAGGTCGTAGAGGTTCTTGTCGGCGGCCGCGCCCGGATCGATCTTGTTGATGATGCCGTCCAGGCCGGCCATCAGAAGGGCGACGAAGGTCAGGTAGGGGTTGCCCATCGGGTCCGGGAAGCGGGCTTCGATGCGCTTGGCCTTCGGCGAGTCGACGTGCGGGATGCGGATCGAGGCCGAGCGGTTGCGCGAGCTGTAGGCCAGCTTCACCGGGGCTTCGTAGCCCGGCACCAGGCGCTTGTAGCTGTTGGTGGTCGAGTTCGAGAAGGCGTTGATGGCCTTGGCGTGCTTGATGATGCCGCCGATGTACCACAGGCATTCCTGGCTCAGACCGGCGTACTTGTCGCCGGCGAACAGCGGCTTGCCGTCCTGCCAGATCGACTGGTGCACGTGCATGCCCGAGCCGTTGTCGCCGAACATCGGCTTGGCCATGAAGGTGGCGGTCTTGCCGTAGGCGTGGGCCACGTTGTGGATCACGTACTTATACAGCTGCATGCGGTCGGCCATGGTGACCATGGTGTCGAACTTCAGGCCGAGTTCGTGCTGGGCCGGCGCCACTTCGTGGTGGTGCTTTTCCGGCTTCATGCCGAGCTCGCCCATGACGGCCAGCATTTCGCCGCGCAGGTCCTGGGCCGAGTCGACCGGGTTCACCGGGAAGTAGCCGCCCTTGGGGCCCGGGCGGTGGCCCATGTTGCCTTCCGGATAGGCCTTGCCCGAGTTCACCGGCAGTTCGGTGGAGTCGTACGAGTAGCCGGTGTCGTGCGGGGCGGTCGACCAGCGCACGTCGTCGAAGATGAAGAACTCGGCTTCCGGGCCGAAGTAGACGGTGTCGCCCACGCCGGCCGACTTGACGTAGTTCAGCGCGGCCTTGGCGATCGAGCGCGGGTCACGGTTGTAGGGGGTGCCGTCGTCCGGGTTCACGACGTCGCAGAACAGCGCCAGGGTGGTCTGCTGGTAGAACGGGTCGATGATGGCCGAGGTCAGGTCCGGACGCAGCTTCATGTCCGACTCGTTGATGGCCTTCCAGCCGGCGATCGACGAGCCGTCGAACATGGTGCCGTCGTTCAGGAACTCGTCGTCGACCAGGTCGATGTCGAAGGTGACGTGCTGCAGCTTGCCGCGAACGTCCGTGAAGCGGACGTCGACGTACTTCACGTCCTTTTCCTTGATCAGGTCCAGGATTTCCTTGGCGGTGCTCATTGATATCCCCTTTGAGCGAGAAAGTCTGAGAGGAGGCGGCCGTGGTTCAGACGGCGGACGGACCGGTTTCACCGGTCCGGATGCGGACGACTTCGGTGATCTCCGAGACGAAGATCTTGCCGTCGCCGATGCGGCCCGTGCGGGCGGCGTTGGTGATCGCCTCGAGGGCGGCGTCGAGCTGGCCGTCCTCGACGACGACCTCGACCTTGATCTTGGGCAGGAAGTCCACGACGTACTCGGCGCCGCGATAGAGCTCGGTGTGGCCCTTTTGGCGCCCGTAGCCCTTGGCTTCCAGAACGGTCATCCCTTGGACGCCCATGTCCTGGAGCGCCTCTTTGACCTCATCCAGCTTGAACGGCTTGATGACGGCTTCGATCTTTTTCATCGGTCTCTTCCGCGCCCGACGGCGCATGGCCTCTGACTTTGAGCGGCAAGGATCACGCCGCCCGGAGCGCTACAAGCCGGGGTTCCAGCGATTGTCGCGGTTCGGACGTGCATTCAGGCATATGAGTGAATCTTGAGCTTCGTTTGATCGAAAAATATGCATTTCGGAATTGTGGCCGGAAACGGCCTTGTCGCGCCCCGATAGCCGCCTAGGATCACGAAAACGATCGTTTGAACGGGGGTGAACATGCGCGACGAGACGCCGGTTTTGATCGGCGCGGGCCAGTTCACATTTCGCGGTCCTGCTGAAAGTTCGCCTTCGCCGCTGGAATTGCTGAAGATTGCGGCGAAACGCGCTGTCGCCGACGCCGGGCTGCAGGGGACGGTTCTTGCGCAATTGGACGCTCTGGCGGTCGTAGCGTTCAGCATCGACGCCCCGGGCGGTCTTTCGAAACTGCCGCTTCCCCGCCTGTCGGATCCGCCGGCCAGCCTGGCGCGGGCGATCGGGGCGCATCCGGCCTGGTCTGTCTACACCGAGACCGGCGGCAACAGCCCCCAGCAGGCGATCAACGTCCTGGCCGAGCGCATAGCCCGCGGCGAGTCGCGGCTGGGTCTGGTCACGGGCGCCGAATTCCTCGGCTCGCTGATGAAGCGCATGAAGAACGGCCTAGGCTTCGAGGGCTGGGCCGACGACATAGACAGCGCGCCGATGCGCATCGGCGATCCGCGCCCGGGCGTCACCCGGCAGGAGGCCGCCCACGGCCTGGGCTATCCGGTCAACACCTATCCCTTGTTCGAGAACGCGCTGCGGGCCCGCGACGGCCGCGGCCTCGCCGACCATCAGGCCAGGCTAGGCGCGCTGTTCTCGCCGTTCACGAAGGTCGCCGCCGCCGATCCCGAGGCCTGGTTCCCGGTCGAGCGTTCCCCTGAGGAGCTGGTCACGGTGACCGAGCGCAACCGCATGGTCGGCTATCCTTATCCCAAGTACCTCAACGCCATCATGGAGGTGGACCAGTCGGCCGCGGTGCTGGTGGCCAGCGTCGGCATGGCGCGTGAACTGGGCGTGCCGCAGGACCGCTGGGTGTTCCTGCACGGCTGCGCCGACGCCGCCGACCTCTGGTACCCGCTGCAGCGCCAGGATTTCCACTCCAGCCCAGCCATCCGCCTCACCGGCAAGCGGGCGCTGGACATGGCCGGGATCGACCTGGCCGATCTCGACGTGATCGACCTCTATTCCTGCTTCCCGTCGGCGGTGCAGGTGGCGGCCGAGGAACTGGGCCTGGCCCTCGACGATCCGCGCGGCCTCACCGTCACCGGCGGCCTGCCTTACTTCGGCGGACCGGGAAACAACTACAGCCTCCATGCCGTGGCGCGCTTGATGGAGCGGCTGCGCGCGCGGCCGGGCGCCTGGGGCCTGTCGACCGCCAACGGCTGGTTCCTGACCAAGCAGTCGGTCGGCGTCTACTCCACGCGTCCGGTCGAAGGGGAGTGGCGGCGCGAGGATCCGGCCGTGATCCAGAAAGAGATCGACGCCCTGCCGCATCCGCCGATCGCCGAGGCGCCGCAAGGTCGCGCCGTCATCGAGACCTACACCGTCGTCCACGCCCGGCAGGGGCCGCGGATGGGCGTCGTCATCGGCCGCACGCCGGACGGCGCGCGGTTCGTGGCCAACACGCCGGACGATGCGGCGACCCTTGCCGATCTCGAAGGCCGCGAAGGCGTCGGGCGGACGGGCGTGGTCGGCCCCGACCCCGACGGGGTCCGCAACCTGTTCACGCCGGACGCCGCCTGATGGGCAGGGTTCATGTCATCCGACACGGCAAGCCGGCCTCGACCTGGGGCGGCGATGACGAGGATCCTGGCCTGGACGCCGCCGGCCAGGAGCAGGCGAGGGCGGTCGCCGCCGTGCTGGCGGCCCTGCCGGAAGAAGAGCGTCCCCGGCGGGTGATCTCCTCGCCGCTGCGGCGTTGCCGCGAGACCGCCGCGCCGCTGGCCGCGATCCTGGGCGTGCCGGTCGAGATCGAGCCGGCCGTCGGCGAGATTCCGACCCCCATCGCGCTGACGCCGCAGGAGCGCCCGGCGTGGCTGAGGCAGGCCTTCGCCGGCGACTGGGCCGATATCAAGGGAGACCGCGACTATTTGGCCTGGACGGCGCAGGTCGCCGGCGCGCTGGCGCGATACGAGGGATGCGCCGTCTTCAGCCACTTCGTCGCGCTCAACGCCGCGGTCGCGGCGGCCGAGGGAACAGCGGCGGTGATGGCCTTCCGGCCGGACCATGTCAGCGTCACGGTCTTCGAAGTCGTCGACAACCGCCTGCGGCTGGTCGAGAAAGGCGAGGAAGCCTCCACCGGCGTTCTTTGATGGAGCCGTACATGTCGCCCTCCGGCCCCCGCCAGGTCATGACCGTCAGCGAAATGAGGTCGGCCGATGCGGCGGCGGTGGCGGCGGGCGCGCCGGCGACCACCCTGATGGAGCGGGCCGGCAAGGGCGCGGCCGAGGCGATCCGCGCGCGCTGGTCGCGCCGCCCCGTGGTGATCTGGTGCGGGCCCGGCGACAATGGCGGCGACGGCTACGTCATCGCCCGCCATCTGAAGCGGCGCGGCTGGCCGGTGCGGGTCGAAGCCCTGGCACCGCCGGCCTCGGCCTCCTGCCGCTGGGCGGCCGAACGCTGGCGCGGCGAGGTCCATCCCCTGAACCCGGCCGTCTCGCCGGGCGAACTCTATGTCGACGCCCTGTTCGGCGCGGGGCTGTCGCGGCCGCTGGAAGGGCCGGCCGAAGAACTGGCGCACGCCGCGCGAGGGTTGTCGTCCCGCATCGTCGCCATCGACACCCCCAGCGGCGTCCACGGCGACACCGGCGAGCCGCTGGGCGGCGAGGCCTTCGCCGCGGCGCTCACCATGACCTTCCATCGCCGCAAGCCCGCGCACGTGCTGGCCCGGGGGCGCGCGGCCTGCGGCGAGGTCGAGGTGGTCGACATCGGCCTTTCCGAGACCGGCGCAGGCGACCTCGTGCAGAACGACCCCAGCCTCTGGCGCGCGCGTTTTCCCTGGCCCTCCGAGACGGCGCACAAGCACGCCCGAGGGCGGCTGGTGGTGGTCAGCGGCGAGGCCTGGAACACGGGTGCGGCCCGCCTGTCGGCGCGAGCGGGACTGCGGATCGGGGCGGGCGTGGTGACCCTGCTGTCGCCGCCGGGCGCGCTGGCGGTCAACGCCGCCCATCTCGAGGCCGTCATGCTGGCGCCGTTCGAGACCGACGCCGATCTCGCCGTCCTGGCCGATCGCGCCGCCGCCGCCGTGATCGGCCCGGCCGCCGGGGTGGGCGAGGCGACCATGCGCAACCTCACCGCCCTGGCCGGCACCGGCGCGGCGCTGGTGGTCGACGCCGACGCCCTGACCAGCTTCGCCCACGCGCCCGACGAGCTTTTCGCCCGTCTGGACCGCGACGACGTGATGACCCCGCATGCGGGCGAGTTCGAGCGCCTTTTCCCCGGCCTGCTGAAGCGCTCGCCCGAGCGCATCGCCGCCGCCCGGGAGGCCGCGCGGCTGGCCGGCGCGATCGTGCTGCTGAAGGGGCCCGATACGGTGATCGCCGCGCCTGACGGCCGCACCGCCGTCAATCTCAATGGCTCGCCCTGGCTGGCCACGGCCGGCTCGGGCGACGTGCTGGCGGGCTTCATCGCGGGCCTCGCCGCCCAGGGCATGGAAAGCTTCGACGCCGCCTGCGCCGGGGCCTGGATCCACGCCGAATGCGCGGCCGCGCACGGCCCGGGCCTGATCGCCGAGGACCTGCCGGGCCTGGCGCCGATGGTGCTCAAGCGGCTGTGGGATTCGTCCGGAAAGCCTCTCCCATAGGAAGAGGCGGACCGACTACGCCCCGATCGCTTCCAGTTCGAACGGCGTGGTCTGGTAGACCTCGTTCAGCCAGTTGCCGAACAGCAGGTGGGCGTGGCTGCGCCAGCGGTTGCGCGGCGCGCGGGCCGGGTCGTTCGCCGGGAAATAGTGGGCCGGCGGCGGCGTGGTGGGATCGATCAGGCGGTCGCGGGCGTACTCGGCCGCCAGGGTGCCGGTCTCGTATTCCGGATGGTTGAACATGTAGAGCCAGCGGCGGCGGGCGTCCTCCAGCAGGCACAGGCCCGATTCCTCCGAATCGAGCAGCACCCGCAGCGAGCCGTCGGCGGGCAGGTCCTCGGGCCGCACCTCGGTCCAGCGCGACACCGGAATGTCGATCTCGTCGGCCAGGCCCCGCAGGTAGGGCGAGGCCGGCGCCAGGTTGGCGTGCGGGAACACGCCCGAGCGCTTGGCCGACAGCACGTGCTTGGGCACGCCGTGGAAGTGCCTCACCCCGGCCTGCGCGCCCCAGCAGACGGCCAGGCCAGCGTGCACGTGGGTTTGCGCCCAGTCGAAGATGCTGGTCAACTCGTCCCAGTAGCCGACCTCCTCGAACGGCAGGGTCTCGACCGGCGCGCCGGTGACGATCAGGCCGTCGAAGCGCTCGCGCCGCACCTCTTCCCAGGTGCGGTAGAAGGCCAGCATGTGCTCGGCCGAGGTGGTCTTGGGCGAGTGGCTGGACAGCTGGATCAGCGACAGCTCGATCTGCAGCGGGCTGGCGCCCAGCAGGCGCGCGAACTGGCGCTCGGTGCTGGGCTTGTCGGGCATCAGGTTCAGCAGGCCGATGCGAAGGGGGCGGATGTCCTGGCGGGCGGCGTCGGTGTCGGCCATCAGCGACAGGCCCTCGGCTTCCAGCGAGGCGCGGGCCGGCAGGTTGTCGGGAATCTTGATGGGCATGGGCAGCGTCCGTCCGTCGAAAAACCAAGACTCGTGACGGCTCTAGGGGTCACCCGTTTCGTTGCCGTCGCGGCCGCATCCCCCCGACGGGGCGCCACCTTGCTCGGGAAGCAGGTTGGCGTTGGGCGAGCCCAACTCTTGATGCAGGCTTGGCTTTAAAGGCCCGGTCGTGCGACCGCAAGGGGACGCGACGTCGCGCTCGCGCAGCGGACAGGCGAGGGGAGAGGGGATCAGGCTTCCAGGCGGTGGAGGACGATCTCGGCGCGAACGCCCTCGTCGAACAGCCGGCTGCCGTAGTCGAGCGCGGCCTGGAACGATCGCTGCTCCAGGGAATCGGTGAACACCACCTGATGGTCGCAGGTGACTTCCCACCCGGCCTCGGTCTGGTTGACCTCGATCGTCCGCATACGCTGTTCTCCTACGCCATGGCGCAGTTAACCGTCGCTGATGGGGAATGGTTGCGTGCGAATCCACGAAAGTTCAAGCGTGACCGAATGGCGCGCCTGACCTGATCCGTAAGGAGAGGGAAAACCGGCCCGGGCGTCAGTCGGGGGGGCAAGGCCCGGGCCGGTCAATGTCTCGTGGCGTTACGCTCGACGGGACACGGAGAAAACGACGTCGTTCGAATGCAGTTCCGCAAGTTGTGAAAATTCTTCGCGGAGACTTCAAATCTCTTGCGACGACGGCTAAGGCTCGCCCCCACGCGGATGTGGCGGAACTGGTAGACGCACTGGATTTAGGTTCCAGCGCCGAGAGGCGTGGAGGTTCGAGTCCTCTCATCCGCACCATGTCGCCGCGCGCAGCGTTTTGCGCGCGGCGACGCCATACCCTTTGATCGACGCGAAGTGTCGTGACATAAGGGCGCTCTTTCGCCGCCCCCGGTGACGTGGGCGGCTATGATTTTTTGACCCCTGGGGCGGACGACGGGCGCGGGCGCCCGGATCCGAGAAGCTAAGAATGTCGATGCAGATCGTTGAAAAGTCGGGCGAAGGCCTCAGCCGGGTTTACGGCGTTACGGTGCCCGCGAGTGAGCTGGCTACGCGTCTCGAGGCTCGTATCGCCGAAGTCGCGCCCCAGATGAACGTCAAGGGCTTCCGTCCGGGCAAGGTGCCGGCCGCGCACGTGCGCCGCCTGTACGGCAAGGGCCTGATGGGCGAAGTCATCGAGCAGGCGCTCAACGAGACCACCCAGAAGATCCTGGACGACAACAAGCTGCGTCCGGCCGGCCAGCCCGACCTGAAGCCGACGTCCGACATGGACAAGGTCATCGCCGGCGGCGAAGACCTGGCCTTCGAACTGGCCGTCGAGATCATGCCGGAATTCGATCCGATCGACCCGGCCTCGATCGAGCTGGTCAAGCCGGTCTACAAGATCGCCGACTCGGAAGTCGACGAGGCCCTGGCCGAGCTGGCCAAGCAGGCCCGCACCTACGAGCCGCGCAAGGGCAAGAGCCTGAAGGCCAAGGACGGCGACCAGCTGCTGATCGACTTCGTCGGCACCATCGACGGCGTCGCCTTCGCCGGCGGCACGGCCAACGACGCCGAGCTGGTGCTCGGTTCGGGCCAGTTCATCCCGGGCTTCGAAGAGCAACTGGTCGGCGCCAAGCCGGAAGACGTCGTCACCGTGAAGGTGAAGTTCCCGGAAGACTACCAGGCCGCCGAGCTGGCCGGTAAGGACGCCGAGTTCGCCACCACCGTGAAGGAAGTCCGCGCTCCGGTCGACGCCGAAGCCGACGACGAACTGGCCAAGCGCCTGGGCCTGGCCGACCTGGCCGCCCTGAAAGACCTGCTGAAGTCGAACCTGGAAGGCCGCTACGCCAACAGCTCGCGCTTCAAGCTCAAGCGCGCCCTGCTGGACGTGCTGGACAGCAAGCACGACTTCGCCCTGCCGCCGCGCATGGTCGACGCCGAGTTCGCCGGCATCTGGCAACAGGTCCAGGCTGACAAGTCGCAAGGCGGCCTGCCGCCGGAAGACGCCGACAAGACCGAAGAGCAGCTGCAGGACGAGTACAAGAAGATCGCCGAGCGCCGCGTGCGCCTGGGTCTGGTGCTCGCCGAGATCGGCCGCAAGAACGACGTCGTCGTCACCGACCAGGAACTGAACGAAGCGATCGTCCGCGAAGCCCGCCAGTACGGCGCCCAGGCCCAGCAGGTGTTCGACATGTACCGCCAGCGCGCCGACCTGCAGGCCTCGCTGCGCGCCCCGATCTACGAAGACAAGGTCGTCGACCTGATCTTCGCCAAGGCCAAGGTCGAGGAAAAGGAAGTCTCCAAGGAAGAGCTCCTTGAAGAAGACGACCTGCCGGAAGGCTACGGCGGCTAAGCCGTCGTTCCTTCGGGAAACGAACGAGAGGCGCGGATCGCAAGGTCCGCGCCTTTTCTTTTGCGCATTTTCGTTTGGGGCGGGCGCCTTGCAACCTGTTAAGCGCCACGCGATATGCGTCAGGAGCGGCGGCGCGGCGGTGATTCGCGCCCGCAAAGACATTTCGAGAAGGGCGAACCCCACATGATGTACGATCCGGTCGAGACGGCGATGAACCTGGTGCCGATGGTGGTCGAGCAGACCAGCCGCGGTGAGCGCGCCTTCGACATCTTCTCGCGCCTGCTCAAGGAGCGGATCATCTTCCTGACCGGTCCGGTCGAGGATGGCATGGCTTCGCTGATCTGCGCCCAGCTGCTCTTCCTGGAGTCCGAGAACCCCAAGAAGGAAATCGCCATGTACATCAACTCGCCGGGCGGCGTGGTGACCTCGGGCCTGGCGATCTACGACACCATGCAATACATCAAGAGCCCGGTGACGACGGTGTGCATGGGCATGGCCGCCTCGATGGGCAGCCTGCTGCTCTGCGCCGGCGCCGCCGGCCAGCGCATCGCGCTGCCGAACGCCCGCATCATGGTCCACCAGCCGTCGGGCGGCTTCCGCGGCCAGGCCTCGGACATCATGCGTCACGCCGAGGACATCTCGAAGACCAAGCGTCGCCTGAACGAGATCTACGTCAAGCACTGCGGCCGCACCTATGACGAAGTCGAGCGCGACCTGGACCGCGACAACTTCATGAGCGCCGAGGAAGCCAAGGCCTGGGGTCTGATCGACCACATCAACGAGAGCCGCGAAGCCTCGGAAGCCGGCGCCTAAGTCGGCCTCGTCGCCAAAACGGAACGGGCCGCCGGTCAGCTGACCGGCGGCCTTTTTCGTGCGCGTTGCATGGCGCTTCCGCTCGACCTAGGATCGTGGTCTCGGGGAGGGGGGGGCTTCATGCGAAATCAGGCAAGGGTGCTGTCGGCTGGCTTGGCGTCGGCGGCGTTGGCGGGTGCGCTTCTGGTCTCGGCTTCGGCGCAGGCCCAGTGCGCCATGTGGTGCCCCAACGGCGCCGAGACGGGCGACGCCCTGATCACCGAATTCTCGACGGTCCAGCGCGCCCAGGCCGGGTGCAAGGGCGACGAGGTGGTCTGGGCCCAGAACAAGCGCGTCTATCACAAGGCCGGCTGGAAGAAGTTCGGCAAGACGCCTGGCGGCAGCTACATCTGCAAGGCCTCGGCCGGCAAGGTGAAGCTCAAGCCGGCCAACCTGTTCCAGCGCTTCCTGTAGCGTTCGCGGCCCAGCCGCAAAACACTGCGCCCTTTATGGCCGAGTTGGGCCTGGCGGCGGGGAAAGGCGAAACAAACCGGCCCCAGATCGGCCGGGCGGGGCGGGGACAACGGATCCCATGACGATCCTCACGCTCCGGAGCCCGGCCATGACCCCGCGTCGCCGCCTTTCGCTGTTCTCGGCCCTCGCGGCCTTCCTGTCCCTGGCCGGCGCGGCCGCCAACGCCCAGGGCCTGGCCGATCCGGTCCCGCGCCACGGGATCGCCACCCTTCGGGTCGGGGTCAGCCCCGAACAGGTGCAGCAGATCGTCTCCGACCGGCTGCTGCAGGACGGCGTGACGGCGGGCCTAGCCACTCTGCGCCAGAACCTGGCCCTGACGCCGGCTCAGCAGGAGCGCTGGCGCGACTTCATCCTGGCCTCCAGCGCCCGCCCGGCCGGCGTCGTCCTGGCCGTGGCCGCGCCCGAGGACGAGACGCCCCTGGCCCAAGCCCGCGCGGGCCTGGCCCTGCAGCGCGAGCAGCTGATCGTCGAGCAGCGCCGGGTCAAGGCGATGGCGCGTTTCTACAAGACCCTCGACGCCGACCAGCGTGCGGTCTTCGACCAGGCCTATTCGGCGATCGGCAGCCTGTCGGTGAGCACCCAGGCGCCGGGCCAGGCCGTGGCCGGCGCGAGCGTGGAATAGGGATCGGGATCCTCTCCGGAGGGGAGGGGCCGTCAGCCCGGCTTGCCCTTGAAGATCCGGTAGCCGCGCTCCTGGGCGATGGCCAGCATCTCGGTGTCGCCCGAGGTGTCGCCATAGGCCGCGGCCAGCTTCACGCGATCGCCGAAGGTCTCGCGCAGGCGCACCACCTTTTCGGGGCCGCGGCAGTTGGGGCCCGAAAGGCCGCCGGTCACCTTGCCGTTCAGGTCGTAGGCCAGCTTGGTGCCGATCAGCAGGTCGGCGCCGATGCCGCGGGCGAACGGGGCCACCACCGTGTCGGGCGAGGCGGTGACGATCACCATCTTGGCGCCCTGGGCCCGCCAGCGGCGCCACACCGCCAGGGCGTCGGGGCGGAACAGGCTCTGGGCGTGGGTCTCGGCGAAGGTGCGAGCCTGGGCCTCGAGGCGCTCCTGGGGCACGCCCTTGAGAAACTCGCGGATGGCCGCGGCCTTGATGCGGCCGCGATCGCGGTGGAACAGGTAGGAGAGGGCGGCCGGCGCCAGGCGGATCATGCCCATCGTCCAGCGGCCGCTGCTGACGCGCCACTTCAGGAAGGCGGTGAAGCTGTCGCGCACGGTCAGGGTGCCGTCGAAGTCGAAGGCCACCAGGGGTGGGCTCGCTTCGGTGTGCGTCGGGGCGTGAGCGTCTTCCGACGCTTCGTGAATCTCGGCCATCTCGTCTCCGCCCACCGGGCGAACTCCTTCTTGCGGCGCCGCTTGCAGCACGATTCCGGTCGCTTACAGAAAGATTAGAGCCTGCGGCGATGTTCCGCAGCCCACCGATCGCTTGCTTTGGCCTACAGTCGTCCCATCTAGGGATGGAATCCCATGGTCAGAACCGAAACATCCACGAACTTGGCGCCGGAAACGGGCTCCAAGGCTTGTGCCGCGCGTTCGGATCGGGGAATGTCAAGGATTAGACAACTCCCGTTGGGTATCCTGTTGCTTCGGTGGCGGGATACGCGTTGGGAGTCGGCGGTAGCGGCTTTCGCCGTATCCGCCCTAGCGTGAGAAGCGACCATGACGAAAGCCGCCAGCGGCGACGCCAAGAGCACCCTGTACTGTTCTTTCTGCGGAAAGAGCCAACATGAAGTGCGCAAGCTCATCGCCGGACCCACCGTGTTCATCTGCGATGAATGCGTCGAGCTTTGCATGGATATCATCCGTGAAGAGCACAAGATCGCCTTCGTGAAGTCCAAGGACGGCGTTCCGACGCCGCGCGAGATCTGCGAAGTCCTGGACGACTACGTGATCGGTCAAGGTCACGCCAAGAAGGTGCTCGCGGTCGCGGTGCACAACCACTACAAGCGCCTGAACCACGCCTCGAAGAACAACGACGTGGAACTGGCCAAGTCGAACATCCTGCTGGTCGGTCCGACCGGTACGGGTAAGACCCTGCTGGCCCAGACGCTGGCCCGAATCATCGACGTGCCGTTCACGATGGCCGACGCCACCACCCTGACCGAAGCCGGTTACGTGGGCGAAGACGTCGAGAACATCGTGCTCAAGCTGCTGCAAGCCGCCGACTACAACGTCGAGCGCGCCCAGCGCGGCATCGTCTACATCGACGAAATCGACAAGATCAGCCGCAAGTCCGACAACCCGTCGATCACCCGCGACGTGTCGGGCGAAGGCGTGCAGCAGGCTCTGCTGAAGATCATGGAAGGCACCGTCGCCTCCGTGCCGCCGCAAGGCGGGCGCAAGCATCCGCAGCAGGAGTTCCTGCAGGTCGACACGACGAACATCCTGTTCATCTGCGGCGGCGCCTTCGCGGGCCTCGAGCGCATCATCTCGGCCCGCGGCGCGGCCAAGTCGATCGGCTTCGGCGCCAAGGTCGCCGATCCGGAAGACCGTCGCACCGGCGAGATCCTGCGCGGCGTCGAGCCCGACGACCTGCAGCGCTTCGGCCTGATCCCGGAATTCATCGGCCGTCTGCCGGTGATCGCCACCCTGGAAGACCTCGACGAGGCCGCCCTGGTGAAGATCCTGACCGAGCCGAAGAACGCCTTCGTCAAGCAGTACCAGCGCCTGTTCGAGATGGAGAACATCGGCCTGACCTTCACCGAGGACGCCCTGCACCAGGTCGCCAAGAAGGCCATCGCCCGCAAGACCGGCGCCCGCGGCCTGCGCTCGATCATGGAAGGCATCCTGCTGGAGACCATGTTCGAACTGCCCAACTACGAGGGCGTCGAGGAAGTGGTGGTCAACGCCGAGGTCGTGGAAGGCCGGGCCCAGCCGCTGCTGATCTACGCGGAAAAGAAGGGCGGCGCCGCCTCGGCCTAAAGCCGGCGACGCTTCGCTGAAAACAGAACGGCGGGTCCCCACGGACCCGCCGTTTTTGTTTGCGATCCAGATCCTCCTCCTCTGGGGGGAGGTGGCCCAGGGGCCGGAGGGGGGGGGCAGCACCGGAGGGGCAGCACGGCCCCGAAGCCAACAGTCCTCCCCCCGCACTCAACTCCCCCTCCAGGAGGAGCGTCTCCAAGGCAACCTCCTCCGAACCGCCAGGCGGTCCAATCCTGCCGGCCGGCTCAGAATCCTTGACATAAACGCCCCCGCATGCGCCTTTCCGCGCCTTACAAATCAACGCGTTCCGAAGCCTTTCATGACCACGATGCACGCCTATCGCACCCATAACTGCGGCGCTCTTCGGGCCAGCGACACCAACGCCAATGTGCGTCTGTCGGGCTGGATCCACCGCAAGCGCGACCATGGCGGCCTGGTCTTCATCGACCTGCGCGACCACTACGGCCTGACCCAGCTCGTCTTGCACCCGGAAACCCCGGGCTTCGCCATCGTCGAGCGCCTGCGCGCCGAGAGCGTGATCCGCGTCGACGGCGTGGTCATCGCCCGTGACGCCGCCGTGGTGAACGCCAACCTGCCGACCGGCGAGATCGAGATCCGCGTCACCGACGTCGAGGTGCTGTCGACCGCCGACGAGCTGCCGCTGCCGGTCTTCGGCGAGCCGGACTATCCGGAAGAGATCCGCCTCAAGCACCGCTATCTCGACCTGCGCCGCGAGACCCTGCACAAGAACATCGTGCTGCGTTCGCGCGTGATCCAGTCGATCCGCAACCGCATGTTCGCGCAGGGCTTCAACGAGTTCCAGACGCCGATCCTGACGGCGTCGTCGCCGGAAGGCGCGCGCGACTTCCTGGTGCCCTCGCGTCTGCACCCGGAGAAGTTCTACGCCCTGCCGCAGGCGCCCCAGCAGTTCAAGCAGCTGCTGATGGTCTCGGGCTTCGACCGCTACTTCCAGATCGCTCCGTGCTTCCGTGACGAAGACCTGCGTGCCGACCGTTCGCTGGAGTTCTACCAGCTCGACGTCGAGATGAGCTTCGTGACGCAAGAAGACGTGTTCGCCGCTATCGAGCCGGTGATGCACGGCATCTTCGAAGAGTTCGGCTCGGGCAAGCCCGTCTCGCCGATCAGCGAGACCCACACCTTCACCAACGATTTTGGCGCGACGCTCGAGCACAAGGGCTTCGAGCGCCTGACCTACGCCCAGTCGATGGCCTGGTACGGCAGCGACAAGCCCGACCTGCGCAACCCGATCAAGATGGCCGACGTCTCCGAGCACTTCCGCGACGGCGGCTTTGGCCTGTTCGCCAAGATCCTCGGCGCCGACGCCAAGAACGCCATCTGGGCCATCCCGGCCCCGACCGGCGGCTCGCGCGCCTTCTGCGACCGCATGAACAGCTGGGCCCAGGGCGAAGGCCAGCCGGGTCTCGGCTACGTGTTCTGGTCGGAAGACCAGGGCGGCTGGGGCGGCCCGATCGCCAAGAACCTGGGTGAGCCGACCCAGGCCCTGATGGAGAGCCTGGGCCTGGGCGCCGGCGACGCGGCCTTCTTCGTGGCCGGCGATCCGGCCGTGTTCGCCAAGTTCGCTGGCCTGGCCCGCACCCGCGTCGGTACCGAGCTGAAGCTGGTCGCCGAAGAGCAGTTCAAGTTCTGCTGGATCGTCGACTTCCCGATGTTCGAGTGGAACGAGGACGAGAAGCGCGTCGACTTCTCGCACAACCCGTTCTCGATGCCGCAGGGCGGCCTGGAGGCCCTGGAAGGCCAGGATCCCCTGACCATCCGCGCCTTCCAGTACGACATCGTCTGCAACGGCTACGAGCTGTGCTCGGGCGCGATCCGGAACCACAAGCCCGAGATCATGCTGAAGGCCTTCGAGATCGCCGGCTACGGCCCCGAAGTGGTCGAGGAGCAGTTCGGCGGCATGCTGAACGCCTTCCGCTTCGGCGCCCCGCCGCACGGTGGTCTGGCCCCCGGCATCGACCGCATCGTCATGCTGCTGGCCGAGCAGGTCGCCATCCGCGAGGTCATCGCCTTCCCGCTGAACCAGCAGGGCCAGGACCTGCTGATGAACGCGCCGGCCAACGTCCTCGACAAGCAGCTCAAGGAACTGCACATCCGCACGGCTCCGCCTATCAAGGTCTAAGGATCCGGCGGCAAGCGCCTGAAAGACAAAGCCCTCCGGCCGTTCGGCTCGGAGGGCTTTTTCGTGCTATGGTGCCGCTGTCGGGGGTGCGCCCTGGGAGGGTTCCCGATGTTCAGGACCGCGCTTGCCCTTTGCCTCTGCCTGTCGGCCGCGACGGGCGTCCATGCCGCTTCCCCGCCGACCATGGCGGACCAGAAGGCCATCGACAGCGCCATGTCGGCCGCGCCGCCGGCGCTGGCCAAGGATGCGGCGATCATGACCTTCGCTGCCGACGGCTCGATGCGCCACCTGCGCGACGGGACCAACGGCTACACCTGCATGCCCGACATTCCGACGACGCCGGGCGTCGACCCGATGTGCGCCGACGCCAACGCCATGGAATGGGCGATGGCCATGTTCGCTCGCAAGCCCCCGCCGGAAGGCAAGCCGGGCTTCATCTACATGCTGATGGGCGGCTCGGATCCCGGCAACATGGATCCCTATGCGCAAAAGCCGATGGACGGCCATGACTGGGTCACCACGGGCCCGCACGTCATGGTCGTCGGCGCGCCGGGCATGCTGGCCGGCTATCCGGGCGGCGCGCGTCCGGACACGTCCAAGCCCTACGTCATGTTCCCCGATACGCCCTACGCGCACCTGATGCTGCCGGTGCGCTGAGCCTTCGGATCAGCGGCAGCGCGGGATCGACAGGCCGCGCGGCAGGGTCGTCGACGGATCGCCGCAGGCGCGGTTCAGCTGGGCCTGGGTCAGGCCGGTCGCGCGGTCCAGTTCGGCGCCCGAGAAGTTGACGCCCGACAGGTTGGCCTGCGCAAAGCTCGCGCCCTCGAGATAGGCGCCGACGAAGGTGGCGTTGGTCAGGTCGGCCCTGGCGAAGCTGGCGCCGCCGAACACGCCGCCATAGGCGTTGACGTCGCGCAGGTCGCCGCCGGTGAACCGCGTGCGGCCCATCACCGCCAGCGACAGGTCCGACTGCCGCAGGCGGGCGCCGGAAAGGTTCTTGGCCCGCAGGGTCAGGCCCGACAGGTCGGCCTGGAAGAGGTTGCAGCGGGGGCAGTCGGCGCCGCGGCGGACGCTGGCGATCTGGCCGGCGTTCTGCGCCAGGGCGGGACCGGCCAGAGCCAGAGTCGACAGCACGGCGGCGGCGAGAAGGGCCAGCGGTTTCATTTCGGCACGCGTCCTTGACGGTGGAAAGGGCGGGATACGGGACTTGCCGTCGTCACAGCAAGTCCCGCGCCGGAGAGGCTCAGCCGCGCGGCGAGGGCCGTTCGGCCTGGCCGTTGCAGCTCTCGCAGACCACCAGGCCGCCCTTGCGGCTCAGCGCGACGTCGCCGCAGGCCGGGCAGATGTCGGCCTGGTCGGCGGGCGCGTTGGCCTTGGCCGCGTCGTCCTTGCGCCGGCCGAAGGCGGCGAACACCAGGTTGTCGGGCGTGGCGCCGCGCGAGAAGCCCTTGGAGATGAACTTCGAGGCCGGCAGGGGCGTCGGCTCCTCGGCCTCGTCCTCGACGTCCGCCGACTTGCCGCGGCCCAGGCCGTCGGCGTTGAATTCCTGCGGATCGCCGTTGGCCAGGTCGTCGCGGCCCAGGTACGAGACCCCGAGTTCGCGGAAGATGTAGTCGAGGATCGACGTCGCCGACTTGATCGAGTCGTTGCCCGTCACCGGACCGGCCGGCTCGAACTTGGTGAAGACATAGGCGTCGACGAACTCGTCCAGCGGCACGCCGTACTGCAGGCCGATCGAGATCGCGATGGCGAAGTTGTTCATCAACGACCGAAAGGCGGCGCCTTCCTTGTGCATGTCGATGAAGATCTCGCCGACCTCGCCGTCTTCGTACTCGCCGGTGTGCAGATAGACCTTGTGGCCGCCGACGGCCGCCTTCTGGATGTAGCCCTTACGGCGATCGGGCAGCTTGCGCCGCTCGCGCTGGCGCTCGACCACCTTCTCGACGACGCGTTCGGTGACGATCGGTTCGGGCGGCCTGGTGCGCGGCGCCTCGGCCGGGGCTTCGGGCAGGTCGAGGGTGAAATCGGCGGGCGCAGGCGCGCGCGACAGCTTCAGGGCGCGCACGCCCGCACGAGCGGCCGAGGCCTGCAGTCGCAGCAGGTCGGCCGGGCGGGCGTCGAACGGGGCGACCAGCGCCAGCGGCCAGGGCGCGCAGGCGAAGGCTTCCACGGCCGCGGTGAAGGCGATGCGATCGGCCTGGCCCGGCGCCTCGAAGGCGCGCAGCAGGTCCTGGGTCGGGCTTTCCAGCGCGGGGCTGTCGAACAGCCGGCCGCTCCCGACGGCGTGGCGCTGCGCCTCGAGGACGGCTTCGGGCGCGAAGCCGGCGAAGGCCAGGGTGTCGAAGGCCGGATCGGCCAGCGCGTCGCGCGAGGCGCCCAGCACGTCGCCGATGAAGTCGGACCCGACGACCGCCGGGGAGAAGGCGGCGCGCAGGTCGCCGACGGTGCGCAGCGCGGCCTCGGCCAGGCCGATCTCGTGGCTGGTGAAGCCGACGGCGGCCAGGGCGCGATGATCGACGCCAGGGGCGTCCTCCAGCGAACCAGCGCCCAGGGCATGAACGCGCACGGCGTCCAGATCGACGCCCGCCGCGCGCAGGGCGGCCTGGGCGCTGGCGGAAAGCTGGGGCACGGCGACGCCGTCGCTGGTCTCCGAAGGCAGGACCAGTCGCCAGCCGCTGTCGAGGCCGGGGGGCGCGCCGAGGCGCAGGGCGGTTTCGGTGTCCTCGAACGGCGCGACGAGGGCGGCGCTACGCAGGCCGTGGCTTTGGGCCCCGGCGAGGGCTGTCCGCAGGGCCTCAGCCGCGTCGGCGGCGAGCGGCGTGTTCAGGGCGGTTGCGGCCTCGGCGCGCTGGGCGATGCCGGCCAGGATGCGATCGGCCTCGCTGGAGAAGGCTTCGGCGGCTCCGAGCGCTTGGGCCAGGTGCGACGAGGCGGTCAGCGCTTCGCCGGCGGCCAGCGCCCAAAGGGCTGCGGCGGCGTCTCGCCCAGCGCCGGTCGCAGGCGAAAGGTTCTGGGCCAGCAGCCAGTCGCCGACGCCGGCCAGGGTCAGGGCCGCGGCCCCCGACTGCGGGCGATCGAGCTCCAGGGCCACGGCCCACAGGCGCACGGCGTGCCGGAAGCCGGCCAGGTCGAAGCCGTCGTCGCCGAGGAAGGCGGCGGCGTTGACGGCCGCGCGCGCCTGGGCGCCGGCCGCCAGATGGTCGGCGTCGACGGGCGACAGGGCCAGGGTGACGCCTCCGGTCTCCCAGCTGGCGCGGGCGGCGAGGGCGGCGAACTCGTCGCCGGCCGCCACGTCGGCCGGTTCGGCCACGGCGAGGAGAGGCGGGATCGTCGCGACGTCGGCCGTGAAGGTGGAGAAGCCGGGCGCTCCGGCGCTGGCCACGGCGTCGGCGATGCTGGCGTCGCTGGCCCCGGCCGCGCGGGCCTTCTGGACGGCCCTGGCCAGGGCGACGTTGCGGGCGGGATCCGAGCAGGCCCGGGCGTCGCCTTCGCAGCGCAGGACGGCGTCGGACACGGCCGTCAGGGCGGCTTCCAGGCGGGCGGCGGCCTCGCGGGCCAGGCGATCGGCGCGGGCTCGGCCCACGTGTTCGGCCGCGGCGGCGCGGAATTCGATGGCGGAAACGTGCAGCGGCGCGGGCAGGGCGGGCGCAGGAGCGGCGGGCGCGGCGAGGCCCGCGATCATGCCGTCGACGAGATCGGCGGCGAAGGATCGCGCGTCCTGTTCCGACGTGAAAAGGCCTGCAGCGCGACCCGCCTGGGCCAGGCGCCCGGCGTAGCGCTCAAGGGCGCCGTCGAGGACGGATTCCGGATCGGCGACGCCAGGCGCGGCCGTGTCGGCCCAGTCCAGCCAGGCCTCGACGCGGGCGTCGGGCCAGCCCAGCGGAGCCAGGGTCTCGACGATACGGTCGGGCCGTTCGATCTCGCGCAGGTCGATTTCCGGCGCGCGGCCGGCGAAGAGTCGTTCAAAGCGCATGGGCCGATTCCGCGGCGGGTGCTTCGTCATGGTGTCAACCCTAAACCGTGGGTCGGTAACCATCAATAGATGTTGGGCCTGCATGCAATGCTGTCCACAACATCTTGAAGGAGCCATCGGCGACGCCTTGGCTGGACGATGAGGGCTCGGCGACCTATAGTCCGCCCGCTTCGCGCCGCGCTCTTTCGGTCGCGAAGGCCTTTGCTAGATTGGGTGCCGCGCAGTGCTGAAAGCGATCTTCACGTGGTGGAACGGGGTGACCATCGGTCAGCGTTTCCACATCTCCCGCCGGGGCGTGTTCGTTGGTCAAGACGAGTTCGGCAACCGCTACTTCGAAGCGCGCGACAACAAGGACAGCTACGACGACCGCAAGCGTCGCTGGGTGATCTACAACGGTTACGCCGAAGCCTCGAAGGTTCCGCCGGACTGGAGCGGCTGGCTGCACTACACCTTCGACGAGCTGCCGACCCAGGCGCCGCTGAAGCGTCGCGCGTGGGAAAAGGACCACCTGCCGAACCTGACCGGCACGGTCCATGCCTGGCGTCCGAAGGGCGCCATCGGCCGCGGCGGCGAGCGTGCCGTCGCCACCAGCGACTACCAGTCCTGGTCGCCGGAATAAGATGAGCCTCAAGCGGCGCAGCCTGCAGGGCGCGGCGATCCTGGTCGCCGCGGTTCCGTTCGCCGTCGGCGCCGCCTGGGCGCTGCAGGCCGCTCCGCAGCAGGCGCGGCCCGTGCAGCAGGCTCCGGCCGCCGCGACGCCGCCTTCGGCCCAGCCGGCGCTGGTCGCTCCGACGCCCAAGCCTGTTCAGCAGCCGGCGCCGTCCAACGCCGCCCCGCCGCCCGAGCCGGCCCCGCCGCCGGCGGCCGATCCGGTTCCCGCCAAGCCGGTCGCCACCGCGCCCGCCAAGCCGGCCGAGCCCGCCAAGCGCGGTCGCTATGGCGTGGCCATCATCCAGGCGCTGGACAAGGTCACCACCGAGACGATGCGGTTCGAGGTCCCGGTGGGCCAGCCGATCCGCTACAAGACGCTGGTCTTCACCGCCCGCGCCTGCGAGGTCACGGCGGCGGACGAACTGGCGCCCGACCAGATCGCCTATCTGACCATCGACACCCAGCCCAAGGCCCTGCCGGGACGCGCCGCGCCGGCCGGCCGGCAGGTGTTCAAGGGATGGATGTACGCCAGCTCGCCGGGCCTGAACCCGCTGGAGCACCCGGTCTATGACGCCTGGCTGATCGCCTGCAAGACGTCGGCCCCGGTCGCGGCCGGCCCCAGCAAGTAGAAGTCGGCTTCGGCCGTCAGGGCCTTGGCCAGCCGGCGCTTGTAGTCGGCGCGCGAGATCTCGACCGTGCCGAACTGCGCCAGGTGATCGGTGATGAACTGGGTGTCGAGCAGCCTGTAGCCGCCGACGTTCAGTCGCCCGACCAGATGCACCAGCGCCACCTTGCTGGCGTCGCGGGCGGTCGAGAACATGCTCTCGCCGAAGAAGGCCGCGCCCAGCGAGACCCCGTAGAGGCCGCCCACCAGTTCGCCGCCTTGCCAGCACTCGACGCTGTGAGCGCGGCCGGCGGCGTAGAGCATGCCGTACATCTTCTGGATCGGGGCGTTGATCCAGGTCTCGAGACGACCCGGGCGGGACGAGGCGCAGGCCTCGACCACGGCGTCGAAGGCGGTGTCGACACGCACCTCGAAGGGCTCGCCGCGCACGGTGCGCGCCAGGCGCCTTGGGATGTGCATCGCATCCAGCGGAAGCACGCCGCGCCATTGCGGATCGATGAGGAAGAGGCGTTCGTCATGGCGCGCATCGGCCATGGGGAAGACGCCGCGTTCGTAGCAGGCGACGAGATCGTCGAGGCCGAAGGCGTCGTCCATGCGAGTCAGTGGGTTCCGATCGTCTCGATCGGCCCCGGAAGGATCCGGGGCCGACCAAGATAAGGCCTTAGCCCTGCGACTTGATCCAGCGTTCCAGCCAGTGGATGTCGTAATCGCCGGCCAGGATATCGGGCTGAACCAGGAGGTCCTGGAACAGCGGGATCGTGGTCTCGACGCCGCCGACGACCATTTCGCCAAGGCAGCGCTTGAGGCGCGCGATGCATTCGGCGCGGTCGCGGCCGTGCACGATCAGCTTGCCGATCAGGCTGTCGTAGTAGGGCGGGATCGCATAGCCGGTGTAGATCGCCGAATCCAGGCGCACGCCCAGGCCGCCCGGCGCGTGGAAGTCCGTCACCGTGCCCGGCGAGGGCGTGAAGGTGCGAGCGTTCTCGGCGTTGATGCGGCATTCGATGGCGTGGCCTTCGAACACGACGTCTTCCTGGGTGAACGACAGCGGCAGGCCCGCGGCGATGCGGATCTGCTCGCGCACCAGGTCGATGCCGGTGATGGCTTCGGTGACCGGGTGCTCCACCTGCAGGCGGGTGTTCATCTCGATGAAGAAGAACTCGTCGTTCTCCCACAGGAACTCGATGGTGCCGACGCCGAGATAGCCGATGGCCTTGACCGCATCGACGACGATCTTGCCGATCTTGGCGCGACCTTCGGCCGAAAGGGCGGGCGAGGGGGCTTCTTCCAGCACCTTCTGGTGGCGGCGCTGCAGCGAGCAGTCGCGTTCGCCCAGGTGGACCACGTTGCCGTGGCTGTCGGCGATGACCTGCAGCTCGATGTGGCGCGGCTTCTGGAGGTAGCGCTCCATGTAGACCGTGTCGTCGCCGAAGGCGGCGCGGGCTTCGGCGCGGGCGGTCGCAACCGCTTCGGCCAGGTCCTCACGGGTCTGGGCGACCTTCATGCCGCGACCGCCGCCGCCGGCGGCGGCCTTGATCAGCACCGGGAAGCCGATCTGGTCGGCGGCCGCGAAGGCCTCTTCCTCGGTCGACACGCCGCCGTCAGAGCCCGGAACGACCGGAATGCCGGCGTCCTTCACGGCCTGCTTGGCGGTGATCTTGTCGCCCATCATCCGGATGTGCTCGGGCTTGGGACCGATGAAGGTGAAGCCGTGCGCACCGACGATCTCGGCGAAGCGGGCGTTCTCCGACAGGAAGCCGTAGCCCGGGTGGATGCCCTGGGCGCCCGTGATCTCGGCCGCGGCGATGATCGACGGGATGTTGAGGTAGCTCTTGGCCGCCGGGGCGGGGCCGATGCACACGCTCTCGTCGGCCAGGCGCACCCACATCGAGTTGCGGTCGGCCTCGGAATGGACCGCCACCGTGGCGATGCCCATTTCCTTGCAGGCGCGGTGAACCCGGAGCGCGATCTCGCCCCGGTTCGCGATGAGGATCTTGTCGAACATGGCGCGCTTACTCGATGACGACGAGCGGCTCGCCGAACTCGACGGGCTGGGCGTCGGCGACCAGGATCTCGACGACCTTGCCGGCCTTCGGCGCGGCGATCGGGTTCATGGTCTTCATGGCTTCGACGATCAGCAGGGTCTGGCCGGCCGAGACGGTGTCGCCCACCTTGATGAAGGCGTCGGCGCCGGGCTGCGGCGAGAGGTAGGCGGTGCCGACCATCGGCGACTTCACGGCGTCGCCGCGAACGGCGGCCGGGGCCGGAGCAGCGGCGGCTTCGGCGGCGGGCGCGGCGACCGGGGCCGGAGCGGCGACCGGGGCGGCGATGGCGGCCGGGGCGGCCTGGACGTAGGCGGCCGGGGCGACGGTCACTTCACGGGCGACGCGGATCTTCAGGCCGATATGCTCGACCTCGATCTCGGTCAGGCCGGTGTCCTTCAGGATGTCGGCCAGCTTGCGGACCAGGCGGGCGTCGATCGACGGGGTTTCGGCCGTCTCGGCGGGGGCCTTCGGATTAGACATTGAAGCTTACCTTATCAGTTGGGGCCGGGGCGCGGACGTCAGTCGACGCTGATCAGTCCGGCGGCGGCCTCGATGGCCAGTTCATAGCTCGCAGCGCCGAAGCCGGAGACCAGGCCGGTCGCCGCGAGCGAAACGAAGGTGTGGCGGCGGAACTCCTCCCGCGCCGCAGGGTTCGACAGGTGACACTCGATGACCGGGATATTCAAGGTCTTCAAGGCGTCGAGGAGGGCGATGGAGGTATGTCCATAACCCGCCGGATTGATCACGAGCGCGCTGGCCTCGGTGCGGGCTTCCTGCACCCAGTCGATCAGCACGCCTTCGTGATTGCTCTGCCGGAACACGACGGAAAGCCCCCTGGCCGCGGCCCGCGCCTCACAGCGCACGCGCACGTCATCCAGGGTGTCCTTGCCGTAGATCTCGGGCTCCCGCGTTCCCAACAGGTTGAGATTGGGCCCGCTCAGCACATGGATCGGTTTGACCATTCGGCTCCGCCGTCGATTCCGGAGGTCTTGTATAGCCGGTTCCGCCGCGTCACAAGCAGGGCTCGCTTCGGAGGTGAGATGAGACTTCTACTGAACGGCGAAGACCGCCAATTCGACGGCGTCGCCAGCATCGCGGACCTGGTGGCCGCCCTGGGCCTGGACGCGCGCAAGGTGGCGGTCGAACGCAACCTCGAGATCGCGCCGCGCTCGCTGTACGCCGACACGGCGCTGGCCGAGGGGGATCGGATCGAGATCGTGACGTTCATCGGCGGCGGGTGACCCCCTCCGGTCCTCCGGACCACCTCCCCCAGAGGGGGAGGATCTAGTCAGCAAGATGCTCCCCCTCTGGGGGAGCTGTCGGCAAAGCCGACTGAGGGGGTCTTCACGCGCGGCTTCTCGGCCTCTCGTGGAAACCACGGAAGTTGATGGAGAGGGCGCGGGGCGTCCGGGCTTCGCCCGGATGTGTTTGTTTCAAGTACCGTTTCGACGAAGCTGGAACGCCCCGCGCGATCGTTTGTCCTCAGGCCGGGGCGCGCAGGCCTCTTCCGCCTTTTGCCCCTTCCCCATGCAGTGCGCCCCGTTTCTTGGCGGCCAGGCGTGCATGGCGGCGCGGACCCTTGGACGGGCGGAAGCCTAGTCAGGCAAGCTCCCGATGGATGGGTTTACGTCCCCCATCCTCATTTAAGCCTTCAGGCCCGGCTCACGCCGCTCCTTCAGCCCCGCTCGATCGCATCCACGTCGCACGCTTCGGGCCGGATCCTTGCGCCCTCTCCCTGCGACGGGACCAGATGATTATGCGGGCGTTCTGAGCCCGTCTGATCCAGCACCGCGAGAAAGTTGCAAGCGATTGAGTTCGTGGAACTCTTTTCGACGAACGCCGGGGATGGACGAGGCTCTATCCCCTTCGCGCTCAAGATGCTCCCCCTCTGGGGGGGGGGGGCTGGCGCCGGCGCTGCCCCCTCCGGCCCTCCGGGCCACCTCCCCCAGAGGGGGAGGATCTTGGGGGGAGGTTCTCGATCCGCGCCTCTACGGATTTGAAACCCAGGCTGCCCAGGCGTAAACCGGCCGCATGAACGCGCACGTCTCCCCCGAATCCGCCGCGCCGGCCGCTTCCGCCGACGAAACCTGGACCGTCGCCGGTCGCACCTTCCGCTCGCGCCTGATCGTGGGCACGGGCAAGTACAAGGACTATGCGACCAACGCCGCCGCCGCTCGCGCGGCCGGGGCCGAGATCGTCACCGTGGCCGTGCGCCGCGTGAACCTGACCGACCCGAGCCAGCCGCTGCTGGTCGACTACATCAAGCCGACCGAGTTCACGTATCTGCCCAACACGGCGGGTTGCTTCACCGGCGAGGACGCCGTGCGCACCCTTCGCCTGGCCCGCGAGGCCGGCGGCTGGGACCTGGTCAAGCTGGAGGTCCTGTCGGACCCCAAGACCCTGTTCCCGGACATGGAAGAGACCCTGCGCTCGCTGAAGCTGCTGGTCGCCGACGGTTTCCAGGTGATGGTCTACTGCTCGGACGACCCCGTTTACGCCAAGAAGCTGGAAGAGGCCGGCGCGGTGGCGATCATGCCGCTGGGCGCGCCGATCGGCTCGGGCCTGGGCATCCAGAACCGCGTCAACCTGCGGATCATCGTCGAGAACGCCAAGGTCCCGGTGCTGGTCGACGCCGGCGTCGGCACCGCCTCGGACGCGGCGATCGGCATGGAGCTGGGCTGCGACGCGATCCTGATGAACACCGCCATCGCCGAGGCCAAGGACCCGATCCGCATGGCCAAGGCCATGAAGCACGCCGTGATCGCCGGTCGCGAGGCGTATCTGGCCGGCCGGATGCAGAAGCGTTTGTATGCGGATCCGAGCTCGCCGCTGGCGGGGCTGATCTAGCGACCAAAGGCCCTCTCCCCGTGGGAGAGGTGTCGCCGCAGGCGACGGAGAGGGGAGTGGCTGGGAAATCGGCCGCCCTCAGCAACAGCTGAAAACGGCCCCCCTCCGTCCGCTTCGCGGACACCTCCCCCAGAGGGGGAGGATCTTGGTGTCAGGCCTTGAAGTCGACCAGCACGCCCTTCTTTTCCTCGGCCTGCTGGGTGACCTCGTCCTTGATCATCTGCTTGATCTTGGCTTCCAGCTTTTCGCGCTCCTTGGAATCCATCGCCGCGACGTCTTCCTCGGTCAGGCCCAGCTTGCCGAGGATCGCCGCGCGCATCTTCTCGGCCGGAGACTTGGCGGCGTAGTCGTAGAGTTCCTGGCGGGCCGAGGCGCCGCCGATCCCGCTGGTGGCGGGCGTGAAGGCCGAGGTGACGCTGTCGACGCGGCTGGCCGCGTTGGCCGACATCGTCGCCCAGGGATTGGAACCGGAGACAAGCATGAGAACTCCCGCCGCTGACTGGCGGGAGGTGCAAAGCAAACGCCGTGCAAGCGGGGGCTGGCACGGCGTTTCCAAAGATTTCAAAAGGTTGCGACAGCGTGTCGCGGAAGCCAAGGCCCGTAGCGGCAAAGCTTGCCGCGACGTTTCAACCGCCGGGCGATCCTTGCCGCCCGATCGGCCGGAGCGTCAGCCCTTCTTCTTGGCGGCGATGCGGGCTTCCTCGATGGCCAGGCTAAGAGCCTTCATGTCGGCGCCCGGGATCATCTTGTCGCCGACGATGAAGGCCGGCGTGCCTTCGATGTGCAGCGCCTGGGCCAGGCCCTGGACGTCCTGCAGCTGTTGAGTGACCGCGGCCGAAGCGCCGTCCGCGCGGGCCTTCTCGACGTCGACGCCGGCGGCCTTGGCGATGCGGGCGATGGCCGCCTCGTCGAGGCTCTTCTCGGCCATCATGCCCTTGTAGACGGGCAGGGTCTTGCCCTGGGCCTGGGCGCCGATGGCCATGCGGGCGGCCAGTTCGGAATCGCGCCCGAAGATCACGAACTCCTTGAAGACGAAGCGGACGTCGGGGTTCTTCTCGATGATCTCGACCACCTGCGGGGCGGCCAGCTTGCAGTAGCCGCACTTGTAGTCAAAGAACTCGGTGACGGTGATCGTGCCGTTCGGATTGGCCACGAAGTCGCGCGGATCACGCTCGATGGCCTGGCGGTGCTTGGCGATCGCGCCCTGCGACTTCGAGGCGGCCTGGGCCATCTGCTTTTCCTGCAGCTTGGCGCTGACCTCCAGCAGGACCTCGGGGTTCTCCAGCAGATAGGCCCGGACCTTCTTGCCGAATTCCTCGTCGCTCTTGGGCTGGCTGCAGGCGGCCATGCCGGTCGTCAGGACGAGGGCGGCGGCGGCCAGGGCGAGGGAGCGGCGAAGAGGCATTCGGATCTCGGTCTTTGGGGAATCGGCGATCAGGGATTGGACGCCGTCAGGCCTTCCTTGGCCAGGGCCTTGAGGTCCTGGTCGCTGGGGCGGGAGGCCAGCACGATGTCGGTGGCGCGCCGCCAGTCGGGCGTGTCCTTCTTCAGGAGCTCGCGGGCGCGCATGGCGAACACCCGGGCTTCCTGCACGGCGCCCAGGTTGAAGTACTGCTCGGCGGTGGCCAGTCGGGCCTCGCCGTCCTTGCCCTGCTTGTCGTAGGCCTGGGCCATCAGGCGCCAGGCGACGGCGTTGTCGCCCTCGTTGATCAGGGCGCGCTTCAGCTCGGCGACGCCTTCCTCGATCTTCTTGGGATCATCGAGGCCGATCAGGGTCTGGCCGAGGTTGATGCGCAGCAGGGCCGCGTCGGGCTTGAGCGCCACCGAACGGCGCTGGGGCTCCTCGGCCTGGGCCACGCGGTTGAACTCGAACAGGATCTGGCCCTTGAGCTCCCACAGGTAGGGGTTCTTGTCGTTCTCGGCGATCAGGTCGTCGAGGATCTTCAGGGCCCGGTCGGGCTCCTTCATCTGGTAGTAGGCGATCGAGCGGGCGTAGCGGGCCGGGAAGCTGCGATCGGTTTCCTTGTACTTGATCAGGGCCGTCTGGGGATTGATGAACCCCTCCAGCTTGGCCTTCATGATCTCGTGCTCGGCCAGCTCGTCGGGGGTGTCGACGGCGTCGTAGTGCGGCAGGCGCTCGACCTTGGCCCGCAGCGCCTCGATGCGGTCGGACGACAGCGGGTGGCTGCGGAAATAGGCGAAGCGCCGCGACTGGTCGAAGACCTCCTGGTAGCGGAAGTTATCGAAGAACTCGACGAGGCCGCGGCCCGACTGGCCGGTGGCCTCCAGGAAGTTGGCGCCGGCCTGGTCGGCGCGGGACTCTTGCTCGCGGCTGTAGCCTAGCGCGCCCAGGGTGCCGAAATAGCTGGCGTTGCCCATCAGCACCGCGCCCGCGTCGGGAGCCCCGGCCAGGGCTGCCAGGACCCCTAAGCCCATCGTCAGGATCATCGGCTTGAGGCCGGCCTTCATCATCTCGTCGGAGCGCAGCGGGTGGGCGCCGGCGAGGTGGCCGGTCTCGTGGGCGATGACGCCCTTGAGCTGGTTGGGGGTCTCGGTCTGCAGGATCAGGCCGGTGTTGAGGCCCATCATCAGGCCCTGGGTGGCGAAGGCGTTCAGTTCCTTGTCGCCGACCAGCAGGATGCGGACCGTCTTGGGGTCCAGGCCCGCCGCCGCGTAGATGGGATCGGAATCGCGGTGCAGGATCTCTTCGATCTCGGTGTCGCGGATCAGCGACAGGCCCTGGGCGCTGGCCGCGATCGGGGCGGCTGCGGAGGCCAGCAGGGCGAGGGCGGAAAGGCCGGCGCCGAACGTCTTGCCGACGGTCCTCTTGCGGGACGTCATCGATGGTCTCCTGGTCGCGCCCCCGCGCCGTCCGGCAGTCTAGCGTGCCCGGGGCACGGCTGGAAATCGCTAGGGCGTGGCTTGTCTAGGAGGGGATATAGGCGCGAACCGCGGCGACGCCATGGCGCCGCCGCGGTCCTTTGCGGTCGGATCAGCCGCGACGCCACCAGCCGCGCTTGGGCTGGGCGGGCGGAGCGCCGACCTCGTTCGGGTCGGGCTCGGCGGCGACCGGCGCGGGTTCGGGCTCGACGGCCGCCGGAGCGGTTTCGGCCACCGGCTCGGGAGCCGGCTCAGGGGCGATCTCGACATCGGCGGCGACGATCGGCGTGGCGTCGACGACGGCGTCGACGACCGGCTGGGCCGGCTGTTCGGCTACGGCTTCGACCGTTTCCACAGCTTCCACCGTTTCGACGGCCTCGGTCGTCTCGACCTCGGTCTCGGCGGCGGCCTTGCGGCCACGGCTGCGCGAGCGGCGCGGCTTCTTGGCCGGAGCGGCCTCTTCCGGCGTCGGCAGCTCGACCCAGACGTCGGCCGGCGGGCCTTCGATCACCGGCGGCTCGAGCACCAGCGGGGCGACGTCCTCGACCACGACCGGGGCGATCGGGGTCTCGGCGGCCGGCTGGCGGTCACGACCGCCGCGACGGCGTTCGCGGCGCTCCGAGCGCTCGGGACGCTCGGCGCGTTCCGGACGTTCGGCGGCCTCGGGGCGTTCCTGGCGCTCGGCGCGTTCCGGACGCTCGCCGCGGTCGCGACGGCCTTCGCCGCCACGGGCTTCGAGGGCTTCCGGGTCGTGCCAGACATAGGGGTTGTCGCCGAACGGAACGCGCGGGCGGTTCCAGACATAGACGTCGGCGGCGCGATCGCCGTCCTCGCGACCCCCGCGGCGACCGCCGCGACGGCCACGGCGGCGGCGGCGGCGGCGCGAATCCTCGTCGTCGCCGTCGGCGTCGCCTTCAGCGTCGAACTCGGCGCCTTCGCCGTCCTCGGCGACCTCGTCGGAGGCCTCCTCGTCACGGCGGCCACGACGGCGGCGCTTGTTGCGGCGACCGTTGCGGTCGTCGTCCGAGCGGGACTTGCGGGGCGCTTCGTCCTCGTCTTCGTCCTCGTCGCCTTCGTCGGCGATGATTTCTTCTTCCTCGTCTTCGTCCTCTTCGTCGAAGACGTCGTCGAACACCGGATCGGGCTCGTAGGCGATGGCCGGCGGCGCGATGCGATCGCCCAGCTCGGTGCGCTCGATCTCGTGCTCGGCCTGACGCAGGCCGTCGTCGACCAGCACGGTGACGAACACGCCGTGATTCAGCTGCAGGCGCTGCAGGTAGGCGCGCTTTTCGTTGAGGATGTAGATGCCGACGGCGCGGCTGACCTTCAGGGTCACGGCGCCGCTGCCCTTCAGGGCCTCGACCTCGACGCCGCGCAGGGCGGCCAGGGCGCTCGATTCCACCGAGCGGACGCGGCCGGTGCCTTCGCAGTGTTCGCAGACGTGGGTGGTGCCTTCCAGGACGCCGGTGCGGCGACGCTGGCGGCTGATCTCCATCAGGCCGAAGCCCGAGATCTTGCCCATCTGGATGCGGGCGCGGTCGTCCTTGAGGGCGTCCTTGAGGACCTTCTCGACCGTGCGGTTGTTCTTGGCTTCATCCATGTCGATGAAGTCGATGACGATCAGGCCGGCCAGGTCGCGCAGGCGCAGCTGGCGGGCGGCTTCTTCAGCCGCCTCGATGTTGGTCTTGAGGGCCGTGGCCTCGATGTTGCGCTCGCGCGTGGCCTTGCCCGAGTTGACGTCGATGGCGACGAGAGCCTCGGTCTGGTTGATCACCAGGTAGCCGCCCGAACGCAGCGGAACGACCGGCGAGTAGATCTGCGCCAGGTGGTCCTCGATGCGGTTCTTGACGAACAGCGGCGTGGCTTCGCGGTACGGGAAGACCTTCTTGGCCTGGCTGGGCATCAGCATGCGCATGAAGTCACGCGCTTCGCGGTAGCCGGCCTCGCCCTCGACCCAGATGCCGTCCAGGTCCTTGTCGTACATGTCGCGGATGGCGCGCTTTACGAGGTCTTCCTCCTCGTAGATCAGCGCCGGCGCGACCGAGTGCAGCGTGTTGTCGCGGATGTTCTCCCACAGACGCAGCAGGTATTCGTAGTCGCGCTTGACCTCGGCCTTGGTGCGCTTGGCGCCGGCCGTGCGGACGATCAGGCCCATGCCTTGCGGCACGTCCAGGCTCTGCACCACGCTCTTGAGGCGCTTGCGGTCGGTCACGGCCGTGATCTTGCGGCTGATGCCGCCGCCGCGGGCGGTGTTGGGCATCAGGACGCCGTAGCGGCCGGCCAGCGACAGGTAGGTGGTCAGAGCCGCGCCCTTGTTGCCGCGCTCTTCCTTGACGACCTGAACCAGCATGATCTGCCGGCGGCGGATCACTTCCTGGATCTTGTACTTGCGCATCAGGCGGCGCTTGCGGCGCGCCAGTTCTTCCTCGACGTCGTCTTCCTCGTCGTCGATGGCGTGATCGTTGGCGTCGTCCTCGTCATCGCCGCCGGTGGCGCGGCGCGAGATCGGGGTGTCGTCCTCGTCGTCGTGCGAATCATCGCGCATCAGCGCTTCGCGGTCGGCGACCGGGATCTGGTAGTAGT
This sequence comes from Caulobacter sp. 602-2, assembly GCF_011043625.1. Lineage (GTDB taxonomy): Bacteria > Pseudomonadota > Alphaproteobacteria > Caulobacterales > Caulobacteraceae > Caulobacter. The sequence goes on along the minus strand of NZ_JAAKGT010000001.1, from coordinate 656,017 downwards.
CCGGGTGGATCTCGTTGAAGGCGAGGAAACCGTGGCGGTTGCCGCCGTATTCGATGAACGCAGCCTGGAGGCTGGGTTCAACGCGGGTCACCTTGGCGAGATAGATATTTCCACGAAGTTGTTTGCGGGTCTGGCTCTCGAAATCGAATTCTTCAACCCGCGAACCGTCCACGACCACCACACGCGTCTCTTCGGCGTGGGCGGCGTCGATCAACATCTTCTTCGACATACAGGGAATCTCCACGGCGCGCGGCGGGCGCGAGGCCCGGGCGCCGATATGAAAGGAGGGCGCGCGCATCGCAGACCGCGACTTCGCCGGAGCGAAGTTCGAAGGGCGGTTGCCAGAGGCGATCGGGTGCGGCGCAGCCCATGGGGTTTCGTTTGTTTCCTTTGACGCGCCGAATGGCGCGGATCGGATGACGCGTCGTCGCCGGGAACGGCCAGGGCCCGACGCGGGCCCTTTTGGGCTCAGGCCGTCGAGACATCCGCCCCGCGCCGACCATCGCCCGCAAACTCAAAAGTCCGGCGGTTCCGGCTTGAGGGCGCTATGGACGCGTCCGTCATTTGGGAACCACTCACGCAAAGCGCCATGTCTGACGACGTCGCTCTGCGCACGGCGCCACTTTAGCAACATCGGAAGACAAATGAAAAGCGCCGTGGAGCAACCGGCGAAATTGATGAAGTCGACGGTTTCCTTAACGGTTTCTCTACCCGCCCCGGGCGATATCCGTCATTGGTTTTTCAGGTAACGCCATTGGCTGGGCGGTAATGCGTAAGGTCGTCATCGGAGCAGCGCGAACGGGTTGGGCGAAGGCGGCCGTGATCGTCGGCGCGCTGGCGCTCGCCGGCGTGGCCGTCGCGACCGTGCAGGGTCCCGCGCCCGCCGCCGGCGTCCAGAAGGTCCGCTTCGGCGGCGACCGCGCCGAGACCCGAGTCGTGATCGACCTCGACCGCGCCGCGGTCGGCAAGCTGATCGGCGACGGCACCGCGGCCAGCCGAGTCGTCGTGGGCCTGCCCAACGTGACGGTTTCCGGCGACCTGCAGGGCGCAGGCCATGGCCTGGTCGACCGCTGGGTCATCGACGAGGCGGCCGGCGGCGCGCGCCTGTCGCTGGATCTTTCGTCCAAGGCCGTGGTCAAGCGCCGCTTCCTGCTGCCGCCCGCCGACGGCGCGACCGCTTTTCGCTACGTGATCGACCTGGCCGCCGCCGATCCGGCCTCGGCCGGCGCCGCCGTCATGCGTCCGACCACCGTCTCGACCCCGGCCAAGCCCGCCACGCTGAAGCTGAAGAAGACGATCGTCATCGACGCCGGCCACGGCGGCAAGGATCCCGGCTCGGCCGGGGCCAACACCAACGAGAAGGACGTCACCCTGGCCGCGGCCAAGGCGCTGAAGGCCAAGCTGGAGAAGTCCGGCCGCTTCAACGTCGTGCTGACCCGCGACACCGACACCTTCATCCCGCTGGAATCGCGCGTGCAGATCGCCCGCCGCTCCGACGCGGACCTGTTCATCTCGCTGCACGCCGACTCGGGGCCCGACGTCGGCACTCGCGGCGCCAGCGTCTACACCCTGTCGGAAAAGGGCGCCGAGCGCGCCGCCCGGGTGCTGGAAAAGGACGACTGGCTGATGAAGGCCAGCCTGCCGGGCCGCGACCGCGCGGTCGGCCAGATCCTGCTGGACCTGTCGCAGCGCGCCACCAAGAACCGTTCGGCCGCGTTCGCCGAGACCCTGCTGGAAAAGGTCGGCGACGAGACCGTGCTGCTGCGCCGCAGCCATCGCGACGCCGGCTTCATCGTGCTTCTGGCGCCGGACGTCCCGGCGGTGCTGCTCGAGATGGGCTTCATGACCAATGTCGAGGACGAGAAGCTGCTGAAGAGCCCGCACGGCCGCGAGCGGCTGATGAACGCCGTCGCCAGCTCGATCGAGAGCTACTTCGCGACCCAGACCCGGATCAGCGCGCGCTGAGGCGCGGCCGTTTTCTCCGGCAGTAACAGCTAACAATCCTCGTCATCCCGGAAGCCTCGTAGAGGCTATCCGGGACCTAGGGGGCTGGGCGCTGCATCCAGTCCTTCTGTCTGGCGGTAGCCAGCTCAACGCGGCCGCCCCTGGGTCCCGGCTCTGCGCTTCGCTTCGGCCGGGATGACGTCCGTTGGGAGGGCAGGGGCGTTGGCGCCTCGCCCGATGCGGGTTACAGCCATCCTCTGGATGATTTGAGCGCGCGGCCGTCGCGTCGCTCGACGGAGGCCGTGTGGACTTGAAGCCCGCCGAAAGATGGATCGCCATAGCCGGCGTCGCGGTGCTGTCGACGATCGCGGTGGCGGGTTTCGCCATCGCCATCTATGCCGCGTGGCTGTTCCACGACATGCCCGACGCCGGCGAGTTGCAGGACTATCGTCCGCCGACGGCGACGCGCGTCTATGCCTGGGACGGCACCCTGATCGGCGAATACTCCAAGGAACGCCGGATCTTCGTGCCCTACGATCAGATCCCGCCGCAGCTGGCTCAAGCCTTCATGGCCGCCGAGGACCGCAACTTCTTCAAGCACGGCGGCGTCGACGTGGGCGGCTTCTCGCGCGCGATGCTCAAGAACGTCGGCAACGCCATGCGCGGTCGGCGCCTGGAAGGCGGCTCGACCATCACCCAGCAGGTGGCCAAGAACGTCCTGCTGACCAGCGACGCCACCGTCGGCCGCAAGTTCAAGGAAGCGATCCTGGCCCGGCGCCTGGAGCAGTCGCTCGACAAGCAGCAGATCCTCGAGCTGTACCTCAACGAAATCTGGCTGGGCTACCGCTCGTTCGGCGTCGGCTCGGCCGCCTACAACTATTTCGGCAAGTCGCTGCCCGAGCTTTCGCTGTCGGAAGCGGCCTACCTGGCGGCGCTGCCCAAGGGGCCGGACAACTACCACCCGATCCGCAACAAGGCCAAGGCGATCGCCCGCCGCAACTGGATCCTCGACCAGATGGCCGACCTGGGCTGGGTCAGCCGCGCCGAGGCCGAGAAGGCCAAGGCCGAGGACCTGGTCGTGCAGCCGGCGCCCAAGCGCGCGGCCTATGCCGACGCCGACTACTTCGTCGAGGAAGTGCGCCAGCGCGGCATGGCCACCCTGGGCGAGCGGATCAGCGAGGGCGGCTACTACATGCGCACCACGCTGGACCCGACGCTGCAGACCGCGGCGCGGGCCTCGCTGATGGACGGGCTGGAGAAGTACGACCGCCGCCACGGCTGGCGCGGGGCCTGGGGCCATGTCGAGAGCCTGGACGAGGGCTGGGAGAAGGCCGCCCAGGCCAAGCGTCCGCCTTCGGAGCGGCGCGGCTGGCGCGCGGCGGTGATCACCTCGGCCGGCGGCGGCGTGCGTCTGGTCAAGGACGAAGGGCAGGGGAGCCTCACCGGCGAAGACGTCGCCTGGGCCAAGGCTGGCAAGGGCCTGAAGGTCGGCGACCTGGTGTTCGTCGAGCAGGTGGCCGGAACCTCTTCCTACCGCCTCAAGCAGATCCCGGCCGTCAATGGCGCCCTGGTGGCCATCGAGCCCTATACCGGCCGCGTGGTGGCCCTGGTGGGCGGCTATTCGTTCTCGCTGTCGAACTTCAACCGGGCGACCCAGGCGATGCGCCAGCCCGGCTCGTCGTTCAAGCCGTTCGTCTACGCCACCGCGCTGGAGAACGGCTACACGCCGGCCAGCGTGATCCTGGACAGCGCCATCACCTTCAAGGGCGCCAACGGCCAGGATTGGAGCCCCGAGAACTACGAGAAGAAGTTCTACGGCGCCCTGCCGCTGCGCAAGGGCCTGGAGCGGTCGGTCAACGCCATGACCGTGCGCTTGGCCCAGGGCGTGGGCATGAAGAAGATCATCGAGATGTCCAAGAAGACCGGCGTGACGCGCGACATGGCGCCCGTGCTGGCCATGGCGCTCGGGGCCGGCGAGACCACGCCGTTCAAGATCACGGCGGCCTACGCGCCGTTCGCCAACGGCGGCCGTCGCATCGAGCCGCACCTGATCGAGCTGGTGCAGGACCGCGAGGGCAAGGTGATCTTCCGCGCCGACAAGCGTGACTGTTCGCGGTGCGACAACGGCTTCAACGGCGACGAGAGCCCGCGCATCACCGCGCCGGGCGAGCAGGTCATGGACCCGGTCACGGCCTATCAGATCACCTCGATGTTGCAGGGCGTGGTCCAGCGCGGCACGGCCGCCTCGGTCAGCCAGCTGGGCTATCCGCTGGCCGGCAAGACCGGCACCACCAACGAGTACCGCAGCGCCTGGTTCATTGGCTATTCGCCCGACCTGATCGTCGGCGTGTTCGTCGGCTTCGACGACAACCGCTCGCTGGGGGCTGGTGAAACCGGCTCGCAGGACGCCGTGCCGGTGTTCATCGACTTCATGAAGGTGGCGCTGAAGGACAAGCCCAAGACCGACTTCAAGCCGCCGAAGACGGCCAAGTTCGCCATGGTGCGCGGTATCCGCGAGGCCTTCCGTCCGGGCACCGAGCCCAAGGTCGCCGCGCCGACGCCGACCGGCGGACCGATCTCGTACGGCGACGCCTGGCCCAACGGCGTGCCGACCGGCCAGCCTTCGCCGTCGGAGCCGCAGCCCAGGCCACAGCCTAAGCAGCCCGACATCAGCGGGCTTTATTGACCCCGGCGCGGTTGCGCTGAACCATTCTTGTCCTAGGTGGAGCCGGCGCGGTTGCGCCGACCCATTCTTGCTTTAGGTGGAGCCGGCGCAGTTGCGCCGACTCACTCTTGCTTTAGGTGGAGCCGGCGCAGTTGCGCCGACTCCGGGCGCGGGCTATGTCCCGCGCCCTTCACTTTGTGTCACGGAGCTACGTGATGAGACCGGATGTCGAGGCCGCCGCGGCCGACATCGAGCAGTCCGTTGGACTGCTCAGGAGGCGTCTTTGACTGGGATGTCGCCCTTAGAAAACTCGATGAACTGAACGCTCGGGTCGAAGACCCGACGCTGTGGGACCGTCCGTCCGAGGCCCAGGCCGTGTCGCGCGAGCGCGCCAACCTGGCCGCCAAGGTCGAGGCGGTGCAGAGCATCGAGCGCGACGTCAAGGACGCGCTGGAATATGCCGAACTGGCCGACATGGAGTCCGACGAGGATTCCCTGAACGACGCCCGTGCGCAGCTGAAGGCCATCAAGGAACGCGCCGCGCGCGCCGAACTTGAGGCCCTGCTGTCGGGCGAGGCCGATGGCAACGACGCCTATATCGAAATCAACTCGGGCGCCGGCGGCACCGAGTCGTGCGACTGGGCCGGCATCCTGCTGCGGATGTACACCCGCTGGGCCAACGCCCACGGCATGACCACCGAGCTGATCGAAGAGACCGACGGCGACCAGGCCGGCATCAAGTCGGCCACGCTGCTGGTCAAGGGCGCCAACGCCTATGGCTGGCTGAAGACCGAGGCCGGCGTGCACCGCCTGGTGCGCATCAGCCCGTACGACAGCAGCGCCCGTCGCCACACCTCGTTCGCCTCGGCCTGGGTCTATCCGGTCATCGACGACACCATCGAGATCGAGATCAACCCGTCGGACGTGCGCACCGACACTTACCGGGCCTCCGGGGCCGGCGGGCAGCACATCAACAAGACCGACTCGGCCGTGCGCCTGACGCACATCCCGACCGGGATCGTGGTGGCCTGCCAGGCCGGACGTTCGCAGCACCAGAACCGCGACGAGGCCTGGAAGATGCTGCGCGCCCGGATGTACGAGGCCGAACTTCAGAAGCGTGAAGCCGCCCAGCAGGCGCTGCACGACCAGAAGACCGATATCGGCTGGGGTCACCAGATCCGCTCGTACGTCCTGCAGCCGTACCAGATGGTCAAGGACCTGCGGACCAACGTCGAGACCTCCGACACGGCCGGCGTGCTGGACGGCGACCTGGACGCCTTCATGGGCGCCTCGCTGGCCCAGCGGGTCGGCGCGACGCGGGACGCCGAGGGCTGAGGCTCTTGGGCCTTGCTGAAACGATAAACGCCCCGGAGTGATCCGGGGCGTTTTTCGTTTGGGGTCTAGGTGCGCTCGCGAAAGAAGGCGTTAGCGGCCATTTCCTCGGCGGTCTCGCCGGGGACCGGTGGGAGAGGCGCGACGCGGCGGTTTGCCAAACATACGAAGAGCGGCGTTTCGAGGAGCGCCAATGCGCCGCCGAGTAGGTCCCAAGGTGGCGCAGCGTCGAAAAGCAGGACCCAGGCCCACCCGGCCAGACCCACGGAAACCGCACAGGCCGCGAGCAACGCGCCTATCCAAGCCAGGATCGTGAATATGGAACGGCGCGTACGTCGGCGATCTCGCGCTCTCAGCGAGGCGCGCCAACCGAGCTCGGGCGAAGATGGCAAGGCGAGCCCTAGCCGACCGGGCGCGCCGTCAGGGTCAGGTCGGCCGCCGGAGCGGCCGGCGCCGGCGCCACAGGGGCGGCCTGGGGCGGGGCCGGGCGCTGGAACTTCAGGCTGCGACCCTGGAAGAAGGCGCCGGTTTCCATGGCCAGCTGCTCGTGGGTGATGTCGCCGTCGACATAGGCGGTGCCGTAGAGGCGCACCTGCTTGGCGGTGATGGCGCCGACCACGCGGCCGCGGATCTCGACGGCCTCGGCGTAGACGCCGCCCTCGACATGGCCGGTCTCGCCGACGGTCAGGCGGCCGACGCGGACGTCGCCGCGCACCACGCCGTCGATCTGCAGTTCGCCGTCGCCGTTGACGCCGCCCTCGATGGTGATGTCCGACGAGATCAGCGAGGCCACGCGGGGCGGGGCCTTGCGGGTCTCGACCGGCGCGGGCGCCAGGGCGGGAAGGGGCTCGATCTGGACCGGGGTCTTGGACCCCTTAGCCGGCTTGCTGAACATACTCGCCTGCCTTGAGGAAGCGGTTGGGGTTCTGGGCGCGACCATTGACCCAGACCTCGTAGTGGAGGTGCGGGCCGGTGGAGCGGCCGGTGGAGCCCATGGCGCCGACGCGCTGGCCGATGACGACGCGCTGGCCGACGCGGACAGCGATGCCCTGCAGGTGCGCGTAGCGGGTCTTGAAGCCGCCGCCGTGGTCGATCTCGACGGTGTTGCCGTAGCCCGAGCGCACGCCGGTGAACGAGATCACGCCGGGCGCGGTGGCCATGATCGGCGTGTAGAAGGCGCCGGGGAAGTCCAGGCCCGAATGGAAGGCCGGGCGGTGCGTGAACGGGTCGAAGCGGACGCCGTAGCTGCTCGACAGAGCCGGGTTGGCGGTCGGGCGGTTGAACGGCAGGCGCTGGGCCGCGGCCCCCAGGGCGCGCATGTCAGACATGTCGCTGGCGGCGCGGTGGATGCGGGCGGCGAACTCCTCGTCGACGTCCAGCACGGCGGCCAGGGCGCGGGGGTCCTTGGCCTCGATCAGCGGGCCGCCTAGCGAGCCGCCGCGGCCGGTGAAGCTGCCGGCGTCGAGGCCGGCCATGCGCATGGCTTGGCGCAGGCGCTCGGCGCGGCTCTTGGAATAGCCCTCGGCGGCGTCGATCAGGCGTTCCTGATCCATGCGCGTGGCCTGGATCCGCTCGACGGGCGAGGCCGAGGCAAGGGCCGGCTTGTTGACGGCCAGGGCCTGGGCGGCGCCGGGCGCGCCCTTGAAGTCGCTGACCAGCAGCGCCAGCGCGGCGTGGCGCTTCTCGACCGAGGTGGCCAGTTCGTCGAGCGAGCCGCTGGTGGCCGACAGCTGGGCCACGGCGCTGTTCAGGCGGGCCTGGCGATCGGCGTTGATGCGCTCGTAATAGGCCTTCTGCTTGAGGACGACCTGGTCGGTGTTGCTGACGGCCAGGGCGTTGACCAGCATGGCGGCGGTGCAGACGCCCATCCACAGCGCCGCGGCGCCGACGCCGGCCGCGCAGGCCAGCTGCTTGTTGGTCGACAGCACGTAGCCGCGCATCTCGCCGCCCGAGCGGACATACAGATGACGTTCCGGAAACAGACCTTCGAGGGTCTTACGCAGGCGTTGAAAATGCGCGATCGCCATGCCCAGGAAACCCCCCAGTTTTCAAGGTCTGGGGGATATGCAACGAGAAAGCGGAAATGCGCAAGACTCTTCGCACCTGCGAAGGCGCGGATGGCCAAGTTTCGACCATGAACCTGCGTCGATTAACCCGACATGAACGGGCTGGCTACACGCGACACGGGAGAAGTGGCCGAAAAGCGCGGCTTTGCGGCGCCGGCGCCACAGTGAGCGCCGCTACCGGTCTTCCAGCGTGTGCCAGAGCCGCAGCACGAAGATCGTCGTCGTGGTCAGTTCGTAGCGGAGCTCATAGCCGCCGATCACCAGGCGTCGCACTTCGCGCGGGGAGAACTCTTCCAGCCGCTCGCCGAGCCTGGGCGCGTCGAGGAGGCGCTTGGGAGCGGCCACCAGTTCCCTGGCCGTGCGGGCGGCGGCGCGTGGGTTCACGTCCGCCAGGAAGGCGTGAAGGCGGGCGAGGTCCGACGCGGCCTTGCCGGTCCAGACCAGACGCATCAGCGCCGCGGGCTATCGCTGTCGAGGCCTTCGGCCCAAGCCTCCATCGCCGCCTGCTCGACCAAGCGGTCGGCGTCGACGTCGGCCATGCCCTCAAGGGTCAGCGTGCGCAGGCGTTCCTCGCGATCGGCCCAGGCGGTCAGCGCCTCACGAACGACCGCGTCCTGCGATCGATCCTGGCGAACGGCCAGCCGGCCGATCTGATCGGCCAGCGGGGCGGGCACTTCGACGGTCAAGACCTTGGTGCGCACGGGCGACTCCGGCTGGACCCCGATGGTAGCCCAGCGAAATCTCATTGCTAGCCCTTCAAGGCCTGGGTCGCCTTGAGCACCGCCTTGACGTGGTTGGGCACCTTCACCTTGCGCCAGATCTCGCGCACCACGCCTTCGCCGTCGATCAGGAAGGTCGAGCGGTCGATTCCCATGTACTTGCGGCCGTACATGCTCTTTTCGACCCACGAACCGTAGGCCTCGACGGTTTCGCCCAGGGTGTCGGAACCGAGCTCGACCGTCAGGTCGTGCTTCTTGCGGAACTTGCCGTGGCTGGCGGCGCTGTCCTTGGACACGCCGATCACCACCGCGCCGGCCTTGGCGAACTCCTCGACCTCGGCCGAGAACTGCAGGGCCTCGGAAGTGCAGCCGGTCGTGTCGTCCTTCGGGTAGAAGTAGAGCACGACGTTCTTGCCCTTCAGGCCGGCCAGGCTGACGCGGCCGGTATCGGTGGGCAGGTCGAACTCGGGGGCCTTGTCGCCGGGGCTCAGCATCGCACTCTCTCCAAAACCATCACGCAAGCATCCCGGGTCGGCTCGGGCGACCCGGGATGAAGCATCAGCTTAGACCGGCTTGACCAGCACGATCTTCTTCTTGCCCTGGCTCAGCTTGACCACGCCGTCGATCAGGTCGGCGTTGGTCACCAGGCGGTCGCCGTCCTTTTCCTGGGCGTCGTTGAGGCGCAGGCCGCCGCCCTGGGCCAGGCGTCGAGCCTCGCCGCGCGAGGCGGTGAGGCCGATGTCGGTCGCCAGCACGGCCAGGGCCACGCCCTCGGCCAGGACCGAGGCGGCGACTTCGACCGTCGGCAGGTCGGCCGACAGCGCGCCCTGCTCGAAGGCCTTTTCGGCGGCGTCGCGGGCGGCCTTGGCGGCCTCCTCGCCGTGGGCCATGCGGGTGGCCTCGTCGGCCAGCACCTTCTTGGCCTCGTTGATCTGGGCGCCCGGCAGGGCTTCCAGCTCGGCGATCTTGTCCAGCGGCAGGTCGGTGAACAGCTTCAGGAAGCGGCCCACGTCGGCGTCCTCGGTGTTGCGCCAGAACTGCCAGTAGTCGTACGGCGACAGCTGCTCGGCGTTGAGCCAGACGGCGCCGGACATGGTCTTGCCCATCTTGGCGCCCGAGGCCGTCGCCAACAGCGGCGTCGTCAGGCCGAAGGCGGCCTTCTGGTCGACGCGGCGCGTCAGTTCGACGCCGTTGAGGATGTTGCCCCACTGGTCCGAGCCGCCCATCTGCAGCACGCAGCCGTACTTCCGGTTCAGTTCCAGGAAGTCGGTGGCCTGCATCAGCATGTAGTTGAACTCGAGGAAGGTCATCGGCTGCTCGCGTTCGAGCCGCAGCTTCACCGAGTCGAAGGCCAGCATGCGGTTGACCGTGAAGTGCACGCCGTAGTCGCGCAGGAACTGCACGTAGCCGAACTTCGAAAGCCACTCGTCGTTGTCGACCATGATGGCGTCGGTGGGCCCGTCGCCGAAGGTCAGGAACTTGGCGAACACCTGCTTGATGCCGGCGATGTTGGCCTGGATGTCGGCGTCGGAGAGCAGCTTGCGGCTTTCGTCCTTGCCGGTCGGATCGCCGACCTTGGTGGTGCCGCCGCCCATCAGGACGATCGGCTTGTGGCCGGCCTGCTGCAGGCGGCGCAGCATCATGATCTGGATCAAGCTGCCGACGTGCAGCGACGGCGCGGTGGCGTCGAAGCCGATGTAGGCGGTCACCACGCCGCCGGCGGCGGCCGCGTCCAGCTCGTCCGGGTGGGTGATCTGGTGGATGTAGCCGCGCGCCTGCAGGGTCTTGAGGAATTCGGACTTGAAGCTCTGCGGCGCGGACATGGCTCGACTCTCTGTATCGCTGGTCCGCGCGTCTAGCACGGGCGGGGCGGTCTGTGGCGAGGGTTTCATCGATAGTCTCCTTGAAGGCTGGGCGCCGGAGACGTCGTCTTGAAGGGAGAAGGACGCATCGCCGGCCAGGTGGCGGTGCGTCGACATGACCGGTCGTTCGCCCGCTAGATCAGCGGGCGGTAATAGGCGCGGGTCTGGAGGGCCTTGGCGGTCATGGGGCCTAGCTACCCGAGGCGGGGCGTGGCAGTCAACGCAACCATGCGCATTCTCGGATTCATGACCGGTACTTCGCTCGACGCCGTCGACATGGCGGTGCTCGACACCGACGGCGAGACGATCCAGGGCTTTGGCCCCAGCGGCGAGCGCAAGCTGCGCGAAGAGACCCGCGCGCTTCTGCTCGAAACCACGCGCCAGGCCCTGGCCTGGAAGCGCGGCGAGCCCGAGCCCGCGATCTTCGCCTACGCCCGCCATGAGGTGGCCGAAGAGCACTTTGCCGCCGCCGAGAGCTTCCTGGCCGAGCACGGCCTGTCGTGGAGCGAGTTCGACCTGTTGGGCGTGCACGGCCAGACGGTGCTGCACGAGCGCCCCAACGCCGAGCGCGTGGGGCGTACGGTGCAACTGCTCGACGCCGAGCATCTGGCCAAGTTGACCGGGCGGCCTGTGGCCTTCGACTTCCGCACCGCCGACGTCGCGGCCGGCGGGGAGGGCGCGCCGCTGGCGCCGATCTATCACGAGGCCCGCGCCCGCGCCTCGGGCCTGGCCGCGCCGGTGGCGGCGCTGAACATCGGCGGGGTGGCCAACATCACCCTGATCGGCGCGGACGGAACCCTGCTGGCCTTCGACACGGGCCCCGGCAACGGCATGATCGACCTGATGCTGCAGGAGCGCGGGCTTGGCCGCTTCGACGAGGGCGGCAGGCTGGCGGCGGCGGGCAGTGTGGACGAGGCGGCGCTGAACGGCCTGCTGGCCAGCGCCTATTTCGCGGCGCCCGCGCCCAAGTCGCTGGACCGCTACGACTTCTCGCTGGACGCGGTGGCGCGCCTGTCGGCGCAGGACGCGGCCGCGACCCTGGTGGCTTTCACCGCCGCCGCCGTGCTCAAGGCCTTCGACAAGAACGACGCCCCGCCCAGCGCCTTGATCGTCTGCGGCGGCGGGCGACACAATCCGCAGATCATGGCGGCGCTGGCGCAGCGGGTTCCCGTGCCGGTCAAGGCGGCGGAGGACTACGGCTGGCGCGGCGACGCCATCGAGGCCGAGGCGTTTGCGTATCTGGCGGCGCGCACGGCGCGGGGGCTGCCGATCAGCTTTCCGGGGACGACGGGGGTGAAGGCGCCGATGACGGGCGGGCGGATCGTCAATCCGTGATCCTTCTCCCTGGAGGGAGAAGGTGGCGGGCGGAGACCGCCGGATGAGGGGTTAGGGACTGAAGACGGCGTGCCGGCACGCCGGCCCACGGCGTAACCCCTCACCCTCCCACGCTTCGCGTGGGCCCCTCCCTCTAGGAGAGGGGAACTAGTGCAGCTTCAGCCGCCCCGCCACGCGCTGCTGCAGCAGTCGCGCCAGCGCCAGGGTGGCGGTCTTGCTGACGCCGAGGATGGCCTTGTGGTGGGCAAGGTGCAGCGAGACGTAGAACCACTTGGCCACCAGGCCCTCGATGAAGAAGTTGGGCCCGCCCAGGCCGCCCATCAGCGCGCCGACGCCCTTGTTCTCGCCCAGCGACACCAGCGAGCCGAAGTCCTTGTAGACATAGGGCTCTTCCAGCCGCGCCTGACGCAGGCGGGCCAGCAGGGCCTTGGCGAGATAGCTGGCCTGCTGGTGAGCGGCCTGGGCGCGGGCGGGAACGAACTTGCCGTTCTTCCACGGGCAGGCGGCGCAGTCGCCCATGGCCCAGACGCCGGGCGCGGAGGTTTCCAGCCGGTCGTTGACCACGAACTGGTTGAGGCGGTTGGTCTCCAGGCCCAGCTCGACATTGCTGTCGGCCGCTTTCACGCCGGCGGCCCAGACGATCAGGTCGGCGGGGATATCGCCGACGCTGGTCTCCAGCCGGTCGGGATGGACGGCGATGACCTTGGCGCCGGTGCGCACGTGCACGCCCTTGCGCTCCAGCGCGACCGTGGCCTGGGCCGAGGTCTTGTCAGGCAGGCCGCCCAGGATGCGCGGGGCGGCCTCGACGATGGTGATGTCGAGGCGGAAGCGCTGTTCGGCGCCCAGGCTCTGCAGCAGGGCGCGATGGGCTTCCAGCAGTTCGGCCGACAGTTCGACGCCGGTGGCGCCGCCGCCGACGATGGCCACGCCCATGGTGCGCTGGGGCGCGAACGAGGCCTTCATGAAGGCGGCCAGCAGGCGGGTGTGGAAGGCCTCGGCGTCCTCGGTGCGCTCCAGCAGGTGAGCGGTCTCGGCCCCGGGCGTGCCGAACAGGTTGGAGCCGCTGCCGATGGCGATCACGCCCCAGGTGAAGGTGATCGAGCGTTCGGGGACCAGCACCGCGCCGTCCTTGGTGGTGATGGCCTTCAGCGTCAGGCGCTTGGCGGCCGGATCCAGGGCCGACAGTTCGCCCAGGTGGAAGCTGAAGTGGTTGGCGCGGCCCAGGATCGGGTAGGACAGGCCCTCCTGGTGGACGTCGAGCGTGCCGGCGGCGACCTCGTGCAGGGTGGGCTTCCAGATGTGGAAGCCGGAGCGGTCGATCAGCAGGATCCGCTCCTTGCCCTGGCGGCGACCCAGCTTCCGGCCCAGCTGCGCGGCGAGCTCCAGTCCGCCCGCGCCGCCGCCAACGATCACGATGTCATAGTGCATGAACCGACGATCTCCGCTGATAGCGATACCTCCGGTCTTAGAACTTTGCGGCGGGGCTGTCTCGCAGTTGCGTCCTTCGAGGCTCGCCTCTGGCTCGCACCTCAGGATGAGGAGCGCCCTGCACCGATTTCCTCATCCTGAGGCGCCCGCGTAGCGGGCCTCGAAGGACGCAGGGCGACCAAACAAAAAAGCCCGCCCTCGTCGCCGAGAGCGGGCTCTTCGAAACCTGAAACCGGCGACCCCTACGGGATCGGGTTGGCTTCCAGGCGCTTGTCGATGTAGCCGCCGACGGTCTGTTCGACGAACGGCAGGTGCTCGGCCCAGAAGTGGGTGGCCTTGTCGATGACTTCGTAGTCGATGACGATGCCCTTCTGGGTGCGCAGCTTGGAGACCACGCGCTCGACCTCGACGGGCGGCACGACGGTGTCGGCGCCGCCGGTCAGGATCAGGCCCGAGGCCGGGCAGGGGGCCAGGAAGCTGAAGTCGTACATGTTGGTCGGCGGCGACACCGAGATGAAGCCGTCCGTTTCCGGACGGCGCATCAGCAGCTGCATGCCGATATAGGCGCCGAAGCTGTAGCCGGCGACCCAGGTCTGGGCGGCGGCGGGGTTGTTGGCCTGCAGCCAGTCGAGCGCGGTGGCCGCGTCGGCCAGTTCGCCGATGCCGCTGTCGAACTCGCCCTGGCTGCGGCCGACGCCGCGGAAGTTGAAGCGCAGGGTCGCAAAACCGCGCTTCATGAACAGGTGGTACAGCTGCACCGACACCGGGTGATTCATGTGGCCGCCGGCCTTGGGGTGCGGGTGCAGGATCAGCGCGATCGGCGCATTGTCGGTCTTGCCCGGCGAATAGCGGCCTTCGATACGGCCCGCGGCGCCAGTCAAAATAACGTCAGGCATTCAGATCCCCGTCACGAGTTGGGGCGTCGGGGGCCACGCCATTCGCCGCGAAGGGCGCATGGAATACTTGACCGCCGCGCTTGGTCTTCCTAAATCCGCATCGCGCGAAGCGCCCTTGCCGGGCGCGGCGCGAAGTCGCGGCTTGTAGCATACGCAAATGCGGTTGCGCGGGGAATCTGCAAGGGAGAGCGCGGGATGCGCCTGAGCACGAAGGGACGTTACGCCGTGATGGCCATGACCGACCTCGCCCGCAAGCAGGACGAGGCGGAGGGCCGCGCGGTGGCCCTGGCCGAGATCGCGGCTCGCCAGCAGATCTCGCTGTCGTATCTCGAACAGCTTTTCGCCCGCCTGCGCCGCAAGGGCCTGGTGGTCAGCGCCCGCGGGCCCGGCGGCGGCTATCGCCTGGCGGCCGACGCCCGCGCCACGCGGATCTCCGACATCGTCATGGCCGTGGACGAGCCCCTGCGCGCCACCCGCTGCGGCGTCGGCAAGAGCGGCCACAAGGGCTGCATGGCCGGCGGCGCCAAGTGCCTGACCCACGACCTCTGGGAGGAAATGGGCCGGCAGATCCATTCGTACCTGGCCTCGGTGACCATCGCCGACGTGCTGGAAGGGCGCCTGCGGCCGGAGGCGAAGGTCGCGGCGTGACCAGCAAGCCCGCCATCTATCTGGACTACAACGCCACCGCCCCGATCCGCCCCGAGGCGCGTGAGGCGGTGCTGCGCGCCTTCGACCTGGCCGGCAATCCAAGCTCGGTGCACGCTTTTGGCCGCGCCGCCCGCGACGTGGTCGAGACCGCCCGCAAGCAGGTGGGCGAACTGGTCGGCGTGGTGGCCGGCTCGGTCACCTTCGTCAGCGGCGGCACCGAGGCCAACGCCCTGGCCATCGAAAGCGCGGTTGCTTCCGGCGTAAAGCGCCTGGTGGTCAGCGCCATCGAGCACGACGCCGTGGTCGAGACGGCCGCCGCCAGCGGCGCCTCCGTCGCGGTGCTGCCGGTCGATGCGCACGGCG
Organism: Caulobacter sp. 602-2; assembly: GCF_011043625.1. Lineage (GTDB taxonomy): Bacteria > Pseudomonadota > Alphaproteobacteria > Caulobacterales > Caulobacteraceae > Caulobacter. The sequence goes on along the minus strand of NZ_JAAKGT010000001.1, from coordinate 640,759 downwards.
TGGCCGACCTTTCCAAGCTGGCCGACCTGCTGGCGGGCGAGGGGCGGACGCTGGTCTGCCTGATGCTGGCCAACAACGAGACGGGCGTCATCCAGCCGGTCGCCGAAGCCAGCGCGATCGTCCGCGCGGCCGACGGCCTGCTGCATGTCGACGCCGTGCAGGCGGCCGGCAAGATCGCCATCGACTTCTCCGCTCTCGGCGCCGACACCCTGGCGCTGTCGGCCCACAAGATCGGCGGCCCGCAGGGCGTCGGCGCGCTGGTCGCCGGCACGCGAGCCAATGTGGTGCGCCGGCAGCACGGCGGCGGCCAGGAACGTGGCCGCCGTGCGGGCACCGAGAACGTCGCCGGGATTTCGGGCTTCGGCGCGGCGGCGTCAGCTGCCCTGCGGGACTTGCCCCTGGCGGCCGATCAGGGCATTTGGCGCGACGCCTTGGCCCAGCGGGTCAAGGACGCTGGCGGCGTGGTGCTCGGGGAGGGCCCAGAGGGCGGCCTTGGGCGCCTGCCTCAGACCCTGTGTCTCGCCGCCGACGGCTTCGCCTCGCAGGTCCAGGTCATGAACCTGGATCTCGCCGGCGTCATGGTCAGCGCCGGCAGCGCCTGCTCGTCGGGCAAGGTCAAGGCCAGCCGCGTGGTGGAAGCCATGCATCGCCCCGAACTCGCCCCCTTCGCGCTGCGCGTCAGCGGCGGCTGGGCGAGCACGGAACAGGATTGGATTGTGTGCGGCGACGCCTGGCTCGCCGCCTGGAAGCGTATCGGCGCACGACGCCGGGAGGTGGCTTGATGGCCGCGGTCAAGGAAACGATCGACACCGTCGCAGCGCTCGAAAAGTACGAGCACGGCTTTACGACCGACATCGACCAGGAGTTCGCCCCCAAGGGGCTCTCCGAGGACATCGTGCGCTTCATCTCGGCCAAGAAGGACGAGCCGGAGTGGATGCTGGAATGGCGTCTTGAGGCCTACCGCCGCTGGCTCGAGCTTGAAGAGCCGGACTGGGCCAAGGTCAGCTATCCCAAGATCGACTACCAGGACACCTACTACTACGCCGCGCCGAAGACCAAGGAAGGGCCGAAAAGCCTGGACGAGGTCGATCCCGAGCTGCTGGCCGTCTACGAGAAGCTGGGCATCCCGCTGAAGGAGCAGGCCGTGCTGGCCGGCGTCGAAGGCGCGCCCCGCTACGCGGTCGACGCGGTGTTCGATAGCGTGTCGGTCGTCACGACCTTCAAGAAGGAGCTGGCCCAGGCCGGCGTCATCTTCTGCTCGATGAGCGAGGCGATCCGCGAGCACCCGGAACTGGTCAAGCAGTACCTGGGCAGCGTCGTGCCGACCTCGGACAACTATTTCGCCTGCCTCAACAGCGCGGTGTTCTCCGACGGCTCGTTCGTCTACGTGCCGCCGGGCGTGCGCTGCCCGATGGAGCTGTCGACCTATTTCCGGATCAACGCCAAGGACAGCGGCCAGTTCGAGCGCACCCTGATCATCGCCGACAAGGGCGCCTACGTCTCGTATCTGGAGGGCTGCACGGCCCCGATGCGCGACGAGAACCAGCTGCACGCGGCCGTGGTCGAGCTCGTCCTGCTGGACGACGCCGAAATCAAGTACTCGACCGTCCAGAACTGGTACCCGGGAGATCCGGAGACGGGGAAGGGCGGCATCTACAACTTCGTCACCAAGCGCGCCGACTGCCGCGGCGATCGTTCGAAGGTGTCGTGGACCCAGGTCGAGACCGGTTCGGCCATCACCTGGAAGTATCCGTCCTGCGTGCTGCGCGGCGAGGGCTCGTCGGGCGAGTTCTACTCGATCGCCGTGACCAACGGTCATCAGCAGGCCGACACCGGCACCAAGATGATCCACCTGGGCGCCAATACCAAGTCGCGGATCGTCGCCAAGGGCATCAGCGCCGGCAAGTCGACCAGCACCTATCGCGGTCTGGTTTCGGCTCACCCCAAGGCCAAGGGCGCGCGCAACTTCACCCAGTGCGACAGCCTGCTGATCGGCAAGACCTGCGCGGCCCACACCGTGCCCTACATCGAGGCCCGCAACGGCCAGTCGGTGTTCGAGCACGAGGCCACCACCACCCGCCTGTCGGACGACCAGCTGTTCTACTGCCAGCAGCGCGGGCTTAGCCAAGAAGAGGCCGTGGCCCTGCTGGTCAACGGCTTCGTCCGCGACGTGCTGCAACAACTGCCCATGGAGTTCGCCGTCGAGGCCCAGAAGCTCGTGGCGATTTCTCTCGAAGGATCCGTCGGTTAAATGCTTTCGATCAACAATCTCCACGCCCGCGTCGAAGACAAGCCGATCCTGAAGGGCGTCACGCTCGAGGTGCCGGCCGGCGAGGTGCACGCCATCATGGGCCCGAACGGCGCCGGCAAGTCGACGCTCTCCTACGTGCTGAGCGGTCGCGGCGGCTATGAAGTGACCGAAGGTTCGGCCAGCCTGAACGGCGAGGACCTGCTGGAGCTGGAGCCCAACGAGCGGGCCGCCAAGGGCGTGTTCCTGTCGTTCCAGTATCCGCTGGAAATCCCGGGCGTGCCGGCCCTGACCTTCATCCGCACCGCCGTCAACGCCCAGCGCCGCGCCCGCGGCGAGGACGAGATCGCTGCGCCTGCCTTCCTGAAGCTGGCCAAGGAAAAGGCCGCCTCGCTGAAGATCGACTTCGAGATGCTCAAGCGCGGCCTGAACGTCGGCTTCTCGGGCGGCGAGAAGAAGCGGATGGAAATCTTCCAGATGGCGATGCTGTCGCCGAAGTTCCTGATCCTCGACGAAACGGACTCGGGCCTCGACATCGACGCCCTGAAGATCGTCTCGGAAGGCGTCAACGCTCTGCGCAGCCCTGAGCGCGGCATGCTGGTGATCACCCACTACCAGCGCCTGCTCGACTACATCAAACCCGACCGCGTGCACGTGCTGGCCGCCGGCCGGATCGTCGCCTCGGGCGGCCCGGAACTGGCCCTGCAGCTGGAAGCCGAGGGCTACGACAAGTACGTCGGGGCCGCCGCGTGAGCCTTTCGACCGCTCTCGAAGGCAGCGACCTGCCGTCGCGCCGTCACGAAGACTGGCGCTGGACCGATCTGCGCGGCCTGATCCGGACCGTGCCGCCGGTCTCGCCGGTGTTCTTCGACGTGATCAAGTCCAGCGGCCCGTTCGAAGGCCAGGCGGGCGCCGAGCTGATCATCGCCAACGGACGCCAGAACTGGTGGCCGGGCGAAGACACCGAGACCGTCGAGTTCTTCGAACACGGCGCGCCGGACAATCCCTACGATCGCGCGAGCCTGCCGATGGCGGCGATCGCCGCCGATAATGCGATTGAGCCGCGGGCCTCGATCATCCAGTTCAACGGCGATGATGCGGCGAGTGTTCGCTTCGTGTCGGCCACCGACGGCACGTCCCACCATGCTCGTCTCGGCGTCGTGGTGAAGGCCGGCGTGTCGGCCGTGCTGTTCGAAAGCCATGAGGGCCGTGGCGATCGTTATCTGGCCAACACCCTGATCGAGATCTTCCTCGAAGAGGGCGCCAAGCTGGAGCGTATCGTCCTGGCCGACGACGCGGCGGAGGCGGTGGCCGTGACCACGGCGATCGTCAAGATCGCCGCCGGCGCGACCTTCAACCAGACCGTCCTGACCGGCGGCGCGCGCCGCCAGCGGATCGAGACGCATGTGGCCCATCCCGGCGCCCACGCCCAGGTGCGCCTGGACGGGATCTATCTGCTGAACGGCCAGCGCCACGCCGACCAGACCACCGTGGTCACCCACGGCGGCGTCGACGGCGTCACCAGCCAGCTGACCAAGGGCATGGTCGCCGACCAGGCCCGCGGCGTGTTCCAGGGCCGGATCATCGTCGCCGAAGGCGCCGACCAGACCGACGCGCGCATGGGCCACCACGCCCTGATCCTGTCGGACAAGGCCGAGATCGACGCCAAGCCGGAACTGCTGATCTTCGCCGACGACGTCTCGTGCGCCCACGGCAACACGATCGGCGCCCTGGACGAGGAAGCGGTGTTCTACGCCCGCCAGCGCGGCATTCCCGAGCTGGAAGCCCGGGCGATGCTGACGGAGGCCTTCGTCGGCGAGGTGGTCGAGCGCATCGAGCATGACGGCGCCCGCGAGATCGCCGCCGCCTGGGTGGCCAAGCAGCTGGGGCGTGAAGAATGAGCGCGACCTTCGATCTCGAGGCGATCCGCGCCCAGTTCCCGATCCTGTCGCGCACGGTGCACGGCAAGCCGCTGATCTATCTGGACAGCGCCGCCAGCGCCCAGAAGCCCGACGTGGTGCTGGACGCCATGACGGGCCTGGCCCGCACCTCGTACGCCAACGTCCACCGCGGCCTGCACACGCTCGCCAACGAAACGACCGAAGCCTATGAAAAGGCTCGTGAAACCATCGCGCGCTTCATCAACGCCGACGTGGGCGAGATCGTCTACACCAAGAGCGCCACCGAGGCGGTGAACCTGGTGGCCGACACCTTCGGGCGCAGCCTGAAGGCCGGCGACGAGATCGTGCTGTCGGAGATGGAGCACCACGCCAACATCGTGCCCTGGCACTTCCTGCGCGAGCGCTACGGCGTCGTCCTGAAGTTCATTCCGGTGCTCGACGACGGCCGCCTCGACATGGAGGCCTTCCAGGGCCTGCTGTCGGAAAAGACCAGGATGGTCGCCGTCACCCACATGTCGAACGTGCTGGGCACGGTCAACGACGTGGCCACGATCGTGCGCCTGGCCCATGACGCCGGCGCGCCGGTGCTGCTCGACGGTTGCCAGGGGATCGTCCACACCAAGGTGGATGTGAAGGCCCTGGACGTCGATTTCTACGTCTTCAGCGGCCACAAGCTCTACGGCCCCACGGGCATCGGCGTGCTGTACGGCAAGGCCGAGCGCCTGGCCGCCCTGCCGCCTTACCAGGGCGGCGGCGAGATGATCGGCTCGGTCAGCCTCGACAAGATCACCTACGCCGACCCGCCGCACCGCTTCGAGGCCGGCACGCCGGCGATCCTGGAAGCCGTTGGCCTGGGTGCGGCCATCGAGTGGCTGAACACCATCGACCGCGACGCGGCCCTGGCCCACGAGCATGCGCTGTACGAGCGGGTCGCGGCCCGCCTCGAAGGCGTCAACGGTGTGCGGATCCTGGGCACGGCGCCCGGCAAGGGCGCGGTGATGAGCTTCGTCGTCGAGGGCGCCCACGCCCATGACGTGGCCCAGGTGCTGGACCGCTACGGCGTGGCCGTGCGCGCCGGCACCCATTGCGCCGAGCCGTTGATGAAAAGGTTCGGGGTGACGTCGAGCGCTCGCGCTTCCTTCGCCCTATATAATACGCCTGCCGAGGCCGACGCGTTCGTGGACGCGCTGGACAAGGCCCGTAGCTTCTTCAGTTGAGCCGATGACCGACCAAGCCCCCGCCGCGACGGCCCTGTCCCAGGACGAGCTGAACCGCCTGACCGACCAGCTGATCGAGAAGCTGAAGACGGTGTTCGACCCGGAAATCCCGGTCGACATCTATGAGCTCGGCCTGATCTACAAGGTCGACGTCAGCGACGACAAGGACGTGGCCATCGACATGACCCTGACCGCGCCGGGCTGCCCGGTGGCCGGCGACATGCCCGGCTGGGTCAAGGATGCGGTGATGGAGATCGACGGCATCCGGTCGTGCAACGTCGACCTGACCTTCGATCCGCCGTGGGATCCCTCGCGCATGAGCGACGAGGCCAAGCTGCAGCTGAACATGTTCTGAGGCACGCCATGGAAGCCGCCGTCAGCCCCCGTCCGCGCCGCCCCCGTCCCAAGGTCGTCACCCTGACCGACGCCGCGGCCGCGCGCGTGAAGGAGATCATGGACCGCAAGGCGGTCGAGGATCCCGACCAGGCCTATGCGGGCCTGCGCGTGGGGGTGAAGAACGGCGGCTGCGCGGGCCAGGAGTACGTCTTCGAATACGCCAAGGAGAAGGGCCCCATCGACGAGGTCGTCGAGGACAAGGGCGTCACCATCCTGATCGAGCCGAAGGCCGTGCTGTTCCTGATCGGCACTGAGATCGATTACGAGATCACCAAGCTGTCGTCGAAGTTCGTGTTCCATAACCCGAACGAGACCGATGCTTGCGGGTGTGGCGAGAGCGTCACCATCCAGCCCGCGCCCGAGGCGCTGGAGGACTAGGGCCCGGATCTCGGTTGATCTGACCCACGGTCGAGCATTTTCAGCCACTTATGATCTTGTCATCCCGGCCGTAGCGCAGCGGAGCGCCGGGATCTCCCACCGTTTCGAAACTGCAGACGTGGGAGATCCCGGCTCTACGGATCGCTGACGCGCTCCTGCGGCCGGGATGACAAGTCTCTTGGGCCCTTCAATTGAGTAAGGGCCCTAGGATCTGGAGCACGCCAGCTCGCGCTCCAGCCGTCGCCTGCTGACTACTTCCTTTCAGCCGCCTTGGCCGCGTCCCACAGGGCGTCCATCTCGGCCAGGTCCGACTGGTCGGGCGTGCGCCCGTCCTTGGCCAGTTCGGCCTCGATGAAGGCGAAGCGGCGAGCGAACTTGGCGTTGGTGGCGCGCAGGGCGTCCTCGGGCTCGACGTCGAGCTTGCGGGCCAGGTTGGCGCAGACGAACAGGATGTCGCCCAGTTCCTCGCGCGCCTTGGCCTGGTCGCCCGCGTCGATCTCGACCTGCAGTTCGGCCACTTCCTCGGCCAGCTTGGCCAGGACCTCGTCTGTCGAGGGCCAGTCGAAGCCGACGCGCGCGGCGCGCTTGGTCAGTTTCACGGCGCGGGTCAGGGCCGGCAGGCCGGCGGGCACGTCGTCCAGCACGCCGCCCTTCTTCTTGGCCTTGCGTTCCTGGGCCTTCAGTTCCTCCCAGCCGGCCTTCTGGTCGGCCAGGTCGTCATAGGCATGGTCGCCGAAGACGTGAGGGTGGCGGCGGATCATCTTGTCGGAAATCGCCTGGGCGACGTCCTCCAGGCTGAACGCCCCCTGTTCCTGAGCCATCCGCGAATGGAACACCACCTGCAGCAACAGGTCGCCCAGTTCCTCCTTCAGGTCCGACAGGTCGCCCCGCTCGATGGCGTCGGCGACCTCGTAGGCCTCCTCGATCGTGTAGGGGGCGATGGTGGCGAAGGTCTGCTCGATGTCCCACGGGCAGCCGTCCCGCGGGTCGCGCAGGCGGGCCATGATCTCCACGAGGGTGAAGAGCGGGTGCTCCTCACTGAGCTGCAGAGGGCGCGGGGCTGGGGTCGGAGAGGCGGTCATGCGGGCTCGTCTGGGCGTTGGCTTCCGCCGCGTCGCGCGCGTCCAGTTGGGCGCGGATCTCGGCGTGGCGCTTGGCGTCCAGCGGATAGCGCACGATGATGACCGAGACCAGCACGCCCAGCGCCGCCGGCACGGCGGTGTAGAGCACGATCAGGGCGGTGTCGCCTTGCGCGCTCGGGATCTTAGGGTCGAAGCCCAGCTTCTCCAGCACCAGGAAGACGCCGATGGCCAGGGCGAAGCCCAGCTTCACCGTGCCGTTGACGATGGCGTAGAGCAGGCCGGTGCGGTCGACGCCGGTGTTCAGCCGCTCCTCGTCGCCGATGTCGGCCATCATCGAGCGCACCAGCAGCGGGGCTGCCGAGTAGGGCAGGCCGGCCAGAACCAGCACCGCGATCCCGAAGACGTTGACGCCGTTGGGAGTGATCACGGCGGCGACCTGGAACACGGCGTACATGATGCTGGCGATCGCCAGCGAGGTGTGCTTGCCCATGGTCTTGGCGATCCAGGGCCACAGCGGCGCACCGGCCAGGGCGGCGACGAAATAGACCAGCAGCAGGATGCCGGCCTGGTCCTTGGGGATGCCCTTGATGCGCTCGAAGAAGAAGAAGAACAGCGCGCCGCCGATGCCGGGCGCCAGGCCCATCAGAAGGTCGGCCGCCAGCAGCTTCTGCACGGTGGGGCGCTTGAGCAGGCCCAGGTACTGTTTCAGGCCCGCCTCGTGACGCTGGGTCGGCGCGGCCGGCTCGCCCACGACGACGCCAGCCAGCAGGGCGGTCAGCGGCATCAGCACGATGATGAACCAGCCCATGGCCTGCACGCCCGCGGCATGGTCGCCCTTGAAGGCGAAGGCCACCAGCGGCGGCAGCAGCAGCACCAGGATCATGCCGACCACGTTGCCGGCGCTCCAGAAGCCGTAGATGCGCGAGCGCTGCTGGTAGTCGGGCGACAGCACCGCGCCCCAGGCCGTCTGGGCCAGCACCGCCATCGAGAAGCCGATGTAGACGACGATCAGCCATGTCCAGAGGAACACCGGGCCGATGCCGGGCCTGGCCATGAACAGCGCGTAGGAGGCGGCCATCAGCAGTGGCACGCTGGTCGCCAGCCAGGGACGGAAACGGCCCCACTTGCTGCGGGTGCGGTCCATCAGGCCGCCCAGGATCGGATCCAGGATGATGTCGGCCAGGCGCACCAGCAGGAAGGCCATGCCGACCACCGACAGCGAAAGGCCAAGCTCGCTGACATAGTATTCGGGCAGGTACACGACGAGCGGCAGGCCCAGGCCCGCCAGCGGCAGGGTCGGCGAGGCGTAGGCGGCCAGCACGGCGTTGGATCGTCGTGGCGCAGCGGTCATGCTTCCTCCCCCGGGGCGCGGCGTCCGCGCCCCTCTTTACTGAACGGCGATCAGACGCTGCGTCGAGGGATCTGGCAAGCGAGCGCCGTTCAGTCCTTCACGAACCGGCCGTCCTCGATGCGGCGGGCCAGAAGGTCGAAGGCCGTGCCGGCGTCGGTCCAGGTGCCGACGTACTGGGCCTGCCAGATGTCGTTCTCGTACCAGCGATAGCGGATCGGCGTGCTGGCGCCGTCGGCGGCGACGTACTGGCCCGAGATCTCGGCGCCGCCGACGCCGAAGCTTTCCATCGACAGGCCAGGCTTGCGTCCCAGTTGCATCGGCGTGGGGCGGTTGGGCGTGGCGTCATCGATCACCAGACGCAGTCGCCCGCCCGACGGGGTGAGGCCGCCGGCGCGCTGCAGGCGCCGTTCGACCGTGCGCTGCAGGTCGCGGGCCAGGTAGTCGAGCTCGCGCTCGCCCAGCTTGTCGGCCTTGGCGGCGAGGTCGGGACCGATGGTCACCTCGACCTGGGCGACCGATGGCGCGCCGGCCAGGGCCGCGGCTGGGGCGAGGCTGGCCGCCGCGGCGGCGATGAGGACGAAACGCAGCATGGCCGACGCTCCTCGTTGAACTGACCGTTCTAGTTTGAACCCGCTTGGGCCGGCGCGCCAGCCTTGTCGCGCGGCAGGCAGAAGACCAGCCAGGCCAGCAGGGCCGAGGCCACCGATCCTGCCAGCACGCCGATCTTGGTCTCCTCGCGCAGCAGGGCGTCCTGGAAGGCCAGGTTGTTGATGAACAGGCTCATGGTGAAGCCGACCCCGCACAGGACGGCGACGCCGTAGAGCTGGCCCCAGGTCACGCCGGTGGGGCGGCGCGCCAGGCCCAGGCGGATGGCGCCGAGGCTGAAGGCCATGACCCCGACCTGCTTGCCGATGAAAAGACCCAGCGCCGCGCCCAGCGTCGCCGGCGCGGTGAGGGCCGAGGCGTCCATGCCGCCCAGCGCCACGCCGGCGTTGGCGAAGCCGAACACCGGCACGATCAGATAGGCCACCCAGGGATTGAGGCCGTGCTCCAGCCGGTGCAGCGGGGAGTGCTCGCCGCGCGAGCCGCTCAGCGGGATGGTCATGGCCAGCAGCACCCCGGCCAGGGTGGCGTGCACGCCCGACTTCAGGAACAGGAACCACAGCACCGCGCCCAGCAGCAGATAGGGCCAGAGGACGGCGACCTTCAGGCGGTTCAGCGCCACCAGAAGGGCCAGCACGCCGGCGGCCGCGCCCAGCGCCCATAGCGTGAGGTGGTCGGTGTAGAAGAAGGCGATGATCAGGATCGCGCCCAGGTCGTCGATGATCGCCAGGGCCGCCAGGAAGATCTTCAGCGCGCCGGGCACGCGCGGGCCCAGCAGCGACAGCACCCCCAGCGCGAAGGCGATGTCGGTGGCGGCCGGGATGGCCCAGCCGGCCCTCACGTCGGGCGCGTCGCGGGCGATGACCAGATAGACCAGCGCCGGAGCGATCATGCCGCCCAGGGCCGCGAAGCCGGGCAGGGCGCGACGCGGCCAGGTCGACAACTCGCCGGCCACGACCTCGCGCTTGATCTCCAGACCCACCAGCAGGAAGAACACCGCCATCAGGCCGTCATTGACCCAGTGCTCGATCGACAGCGGGCCCAGATAGGCGTGCAGGGCGTGGAAGTAGCCGGCCGCCAGCGGCGAGTTGGCCACGACCAGCGCCGCGGCCGCCGCGATCATCAGCAGCACGCCGCCGGCGGATTCGCTGCGCAGGAAGTCGCGCAAGGCGGATACGGCGCGTGCCGGCATGAGGGCCCCCAACTCGGATTCGTCGGCGGCGATTTTGGCCGCCGGCGGCGGCCGGGGCCAGGAAAACCGGATCAGGGCAGTCCGGCGATCCGGGCGATGGCGTCGATGTCGAGGCTGCGCTCCAGGATCAGCGCGATCTCGTCCAGCGCCGCATCGACCCGCGCCGACTGGTCCTGGCCGTCGGCCGTGACGCCGAGCGGGGCGAGGAGGGCGGCGCGCGCTGAGGCCTTGTCGAACAGGCCATGGACATAGGCGCCGGCGATCCTGCCGTCGGCGCAGACCGCGCCGTCCGGCCCGTGGCCGTCGATGGTCAGCAGCGGCCGGGCGGTTCCCGCGCCGCTGGTGCGGCCCACATGGATCTCGTAGCCCTCGAAGGCCGCGCCGTCGGCGAGACGCCCCGTCACCGGCCGCACGGTCTTGTCGCCGGCCAGCACGGTCTCGACGTCCAGCAGGCCAAGGCCCGGCGCCGAACCGGGCGGTCCTTCGACGCCGTCCGGATCGCTGACGCTGCGCCCCAGCATCTGGTAGCCGCCGCAGACGCCCAGCACCCGCCCGCCGCGCCGGGCGTGGGCCAGGATGTCGACGTCCCAGCCCTGGGCGCGCAGGAAGGCCAGGTCCGCCAGCGTCGCCTTGGTCCCGGGCAGGATCACCAGATCGGCGTCGCCCGGCAGCACCGCGCCCGGCGGCAGGAACTGAAGATCGATCGCCGGATCGTTCCGCAAGGGATCGAAGTCATCGAAATTGGCGATCCGCGACAGCATCGGCACGACCACCTTGGTGCGGCGACCGTCCAACGGCCCGGCTGGGCGCTCCAGCACCACGGCGTCCTCGGCGGGCAGGAACCGCACCGGCGGCAGCCACGGGACCATGCCGAGATCCGGCCAGCCGGTCCGCCGGAAGATCTCCGCCCGCCCGTCGTCGAACAGCGCCGGGTCGCCGCGGAACTTGTTGATGATGAAGCCCTTGATCCGCGCCCGGTCGGCCTCGTCCAGCACCAGGTGGGCGCCGGCCAGTGCGGCGATCACGTGGCCCCGGTCGATGTCGCCGACCAGGGCCACCGGCAGGTCGGCGGCGTGGGCGAAGCCCATGTTGGCGATGTCGCCGGCGCGAAGGTTGGTCTCTGCCGGGCTGCCGGCGCCCTCGACCAGCACGAGGTCGGCCTCGGCGGTGAGGCGGGCATAGCTGTCGAGCGTGGTGGCCAGCAGGTCGGGCTTGAGACCTTGGAACGCCCGGGCCTTGTAGTTTCCGACGACGCGGCCCTGCACGACCACCTGGGCGCCGACGTCGCTCTGGGGTTTCAGCAGCACCGGGTTCATGTGGACGCTGGCGGGAACCCGGCACGCCACGGCTTGCAGCGCCTGGGCCCGGCCGATCTCGCCGCCATCGGCCGTGACGGCGGCGTTGTTGGACATGTTCTGCGGCTTGAACGGCCGCACCGTAAGGCCGCGATTGGCGAACAGCCGGCACAGCCCCGCCACCAGGGTCGATTTGCCGACGTCGGAGCCGCAGCCCTGGATCATCAAGGAAGCCATGCCCTCGCGCCTAAAGGCGTCAGCAGGTTCGGTCAATCGACGCCGCGACGCTGGCGCGAGGCCTCGGCGCGCTCTATATCGGCGGCCGCATGACCATCGATCACGACGCCCGCCTCCGGCGGCTGAAGTTTCGGGCCTGGCACCGCGGCTTTCGTGAAGCGGACCTCATTCTGGGGCCGTTCGCGGAAACGCATGGCCCGAGCCTGACCCCCGACCAGCTCGACGTGCTGGAAACCCTGCTCGAACAGTCCGATCGCGAGATCTACGCCTGGATCGTCGGCCAGGAGCCGACGCCCGAGGCGTTCGAGACCGAGATCATGGCGATGATCCGCAAGTTCCGCTTCGAGGCCCACGCCTCGCGGCCGCCCGGCGACGGCGCCTGACACACGTCGATCAGCGCCTGAACCCTTTGCATTCCGGCGGGTTGTTGCCCGCCAACAGTTGAAGAGCAGCATGGCCTACGACGCCAAACAGATCGCCAAGGCCGCCGGCGGCCTGACCCTGGCCGGGGCGCCGGAGGGCTTCGACGCGCTGGTGATGGCCGACGTCGCGCGCGCGCGCGGCGGGCTGACCGCCTTCGTGGCCCGCGACACCGCCCGGGCCAGCGCCTTCATCGACGCCCTGAAGTTCTTCGCGCCCGAGATCGAGGCGGTTCTGCTGCCGTCGTGGGACTGCCTGCCCTATGATCGCATCGGCCCGTCGGCCGGGGTGGCCGCCACGCGCATGTGCACCCTGCACCGGCTGGCCAACGGCCTTGGCCAGGCCAAGCCGGCCATGCTGGTGGTCGCGGCTCCGGCGCTGCTGCAGCGCGTGCCGACCAAGGAGGTGCTGCTGCGCGCCAGCTACAGCGCCAAGGTCGGCCAGAGCGTCGATATCAAGGACCTGGAGCGCTATTTCGCGGTCAACGGCTATGTCCGCGCCTCCACCGTCTCCGAGCGTGGCGAGTTCGCCATCCGCGGCGGCGTCATCGACGTCTATCCGCCGGCATCGGAAGAGCCGGTGCGCCTGGACCTGTTCGGCGACACCCTGGAGAGCATCCGCGCCTTCGATCCGGAAACCCAGCGCTCGACCAGGCAGCTGACCTCGATCGAGCTGTTGCCAGTCAGCGAGGCGCTGCTGGACGCCGACGCCGTATCGCGCTTCCGCGGTTCGTACGTGCGCCTGTTCGGCGCGCCGGGCGATGATGCGCTGTACGCCGCGGTCAGCGACGGCGGCCGCCGCGCCGGCATGGAGCACTGGCTGCCGCTGTTTTACGAGCGGATGGCGACGATCTTCGACTATCTGCCGGCCGGCTCGCTGATCGGTGTCGACCACCAGGCCGCCGAGGCCCGCGACGAGCGGCTGTCGATGATCGCCGACGCCTACGACGCCCGCGCCGCCGCCGACCGCAAGTCGGCCTACCGCCCGCTGGAGCCCAAGGCGCTCTACCTGACCGCCCAGGAATGGGACGAGGCCGTTTCCGACCGTCCGCACCGCCAGTTCACGCCGTTCCAGCCCCAGGGCCTGGACGTCGTCGACCTCGGCGCGAAACAGGGCCGCACCTTCGCCGCCGAGCGCGCCCAGGACAGCGTCAACCTGTTCGAGGCCACCGCCGACCACGCCAAGAAGCTGGCCGGGGAGGGTAAGCGCGTCCTCTTCGCCTCATGGTCGGAAGGCTCGTCCGAGCGCCTGGGCACGATGCTGTCGGACCATGGCCTGAAGAAGGTGCCGTTCGCCGGCTACTGGCAAGCGGCCAAGGCCAACGACCCGAAGGTTCCCCAGCGCGTCGTGCTGCCGCTGGACGCTGGTTTCGAGACCGACAGCCTGGCCGTCATCTCCGAGACCGACATCCTGGGCGACCGCCTGGCGCGCCCGCGCAAGAAGCGCCGCGCGGCCAACTTCCTGGCGGAAGCCTCGGCCCTGACGCCCGGCGATCTGGTCGTTCACATCGACCACGGCATCGGCCGCTACGAGGGCCTCAAGACCCTGGACGTGCAGGGCGCGCCGCACGACTGCCTCGACCTGATGTACGGCGGCGAGGCCAAGCTCTACCTGCCGGTCGAGAACATCGACCTGCTCACCCGCTACGGCGCCGACGGCGAGAACGTTCAGCTCGACAAGCTGGGCGGCGCGGCCTGGCAGGGCCGCAAGGCGAAAGCGAAGGAGCGCCTGCGGGTCATGGCCGAGGGCCTGATCCAGATCGCCGCCGCCCGCTCGCTGAAGTCGGTGGAAGAGACCGATCCCCCGTCGGGCGTGTTCGACGAGTTCTGCGCCCGCTTCCCCTACGAGGAGACGGACGACCAGCTCAACGCCATCCACGACGTGCTGGAAGACCTGTCGTCCGGCAAGCCGATGGACCGCCTGATCTGCGGCGACGTCGGCTTCGGCAAGACGGAAGTGGCCCTGCGCGCGGCCTTCGTGGTGGCCATGAGCGGCAAGCAGGTCGCCGTGGTCTGCCCGACCACGCTGCTGGCCCGCCAGCACTACAAGACCTTCAAGGAACGCTTCCAGGGTTGGCCGGTGAAGGTCACCCGCCTGTCGCGCCTGGTCACCGGCAAGGAAGCCGCCGACACCCGCGAGGGCCTGGCCAACGGCCAGCTGGAGATCGTGGTCGGCACCCACGCGGTGCTGTCCAAGCAGGTCGCGTTCAAGGACCTGGGCCTCGTGATCGTCGACGAGGAGCAGCACTTCGGGGTCAAGCACAAGGAGAAGCTGAAAGAGCTTCGCGCCGACGTGCACATGCTGACCCTGACCGCGACGCCCATTCCGCGCACCCTGCAGATGGCGCTGTCGGGCATCCGGGAGATGTCGATCATCGCCACCCCGCCGGTCGATCGCCTGGCGGTGCGCACCTACATCACGCCCTTCGACGCCGTCACCGTGCGCGAGGCCCTGCTGCGCGAGAAGTATCGCGGCGGCCAGGCCTATTACGTCGTGCCTCGCCTGAAGGACCTGGAGGACATCGAGAAGTTCCTCCGCACCCAGGTGCCCGAGGTGAAGTATGTGGTCGGCCACGGCCAGATGAGCGCCACCCAGCTCGAGGAGGTGATGACCGCCTTCTACGAGGGCCAGTACGACGTGCTCCTAGCGACCACTATCGTGGAAAGTGGGCTCGACATCCCCTCGGCCAACACCCTGGTGGTGCACCGCGCCGACATGTTCGGCCTGGCGCAGCTGTATCAGATCCGCGGACGGGTCGGCCGCTCCAAGGCCCGGGCCTACGCCTATCTGACGACGCCGGCCGAAAAGCAGATCACCCAGTCGGCCGAAAAGCGCCTGAAGGTGCTCCAGTCGCTCGACAGCCTGGGCGCCGGCTTCCAGCTGGCCAGCCACGATCTCGACATCCGCGGCGGCGGCAACCTGCTCGGCGACGAGCAAAGCGGCCACATCAAGGAGATCGGCGTCGAGCTCTACCAGCAGATGCTGGAAGACGCCGTGGCGGCCCTGCGCGAACGCCAGGGCGCCGAAGCGCTGCTGGAAGACCGCGCCTGGTCGCCGCAGATCAACACCGGCGCGGCCGTGATGATCCCCGACGACTACGTGCCCGACCTGAACGTGCGCCTGTCGCTCTACCGCCGCCTGTCTGAAGCCGAAAAGGCCGCCGACCGCGAGGCCCTGGCCGCCGAGATGATCGACCGCTTCGGCCCGCTGCCGCCCGAGACCGACAGCTTGCTCAAGGTCGTCGGCATCAAGGGCATGTGCCGCGAGGCCAATGTCGCCAAGATCGACGTCGGCCCCAAGGGCGCGGTGCTGAGCTTCCGCAACGACGAGTTCGCCAACCCGCTGCCGCTGATGCAGTTCATCGGCAAGAACAGCCTGATCTGGAAGGCCCGGCCCGACCAGAAGGTGGTCGTGAAGGGCGAATGGGACACCCCCGCCCAGCGGCTGGATGCGGCCGAGAAGATCCTGGTCCAGCTGGTGAAGCTGGCGAAGGGGTAGGGCGGAAGATGCTCCCCCTGAAGGGGGAGCTGTCGCGGAGCGACTGAGGGGGGAGTGACCGCTGTGTCGACGCCTGAACTGACGTCAGTAGTGACTTCCCCCTCCGGCCCTCCGGGCCACCTCCCCCTTCAGGGGGAGGATAAGGGCGCCAGATTGTCGCAGCTTAACTACGGTTAACAGCTGCTTAGGAATCGCCAGCCACAACGAGGTTAACGGCTCGGGTTGCGGAGATTCTCGATGAAGGCGTTCGGTCGGCTGACCATCGCGTGGAAGCTGGTGACGGTGGCGGGTCTGGCCATCGGCCTTCTGCTGATCGCCGCCGCCGTGGCGGTGTCGATGCACACCTCCAGCATCGTCGCGGGCTTGACGCATCGCTATGCCGACGCCGTGGCCGACGACGCCATCGAGCAGATCCGCACCGAGATCGGCAAGGTCGAAGCCACCTCACGCGCCACCGCCGGCTCGATCGCCGCGGCCCATACGGCCGGCGTGCGCGATCGCCGCGCCTATATCGAGATGCTGCGCCCGCAGGCCGACGCCACGCCGATCGTCATGGGCGCCTGGTTCATGGCCGCGCCCGACGCTCTGGACGGCAAGGACGCCGAGTTCGCCGGCCAGACCGCCATGGGCTCGACGGCCCAGGGCAACTTCACCCCGTACTGGGTGCACAACGACGGCAAGGTGATCTTCGAGCCGCTGAGCGAAGGCAACGAATACAGCCAGCCCTACTACACGGTGCCGCGCGACACGCGTAAGGCCGCGATCCTCGAGCCCTATCCCTACACCGTCGCCGGCAAGACCCAGCTGATGACCTCGGTCGTCTATCCGGTGCTGGTGAACGGCCAGTTCCTGGGCGCCGAGGGCGTCGACCTGTCGCTGGACGGCGTCTCGCAGCGCCTGGAGAAGATGCAGCCCCTGGGCGGCGGCCGCGTGATGCTGCTGTCCTCGAGCGGCAAGTGGGTGGCCCACCCCAACGCCGACCTGCGCACGACCGCTTACGCCGACGCGGGCGCCGACAAGGTCAAGGCCGTGCTGAGCGGCGGCGAGCCGGCGATCTTCGAAGGCGTCAAGGTCGGCGACGAGGAGATGGAGCGGATGATCCGCCCCATCGCCATGCCCGAACTCAACACCACCTGGGCGCTGGTCATGGACGTGCCGCGCTCGGCCATCACCGGTCCGGCCGACCGCCTGGCCATGATCCTGTTCATCGGCGGCATGGTGATCACCGGCGCGGTGCTCTTGGCCCTGTTCCTGGCCAGCGCCAGCCTGGTGCGCCGTCCGCTGTCGGGCCTGACCCAGTCGGTCGACGCGCTGAGCGCCGGCCGCTACGACCAGCCCGTGCCCGGCGTGACCGGCGGCGACGAGATCGGCGCCATCGCCAGGGCCCTCGACGGCTTCCGCCACGACCTGGCCGACGGCCAGCGCCGCCGCGCCGAGCAGGAGGCCGAACGCGCCGCCGCCGAGATCGAGCGCCAGCGCCACGCCGAAGAGGCCGAGGCCTTCGCCAAGGCCCAGGCCGCCGCCGTCGCTACGCTTGGCCAGGGCATGGAGAAGCTGGCCGACGGTGATCTGATCTGGCGCATGCGCGAGGACGGCTTCTCGGGCGAAGCCCGCAAGATGCCGCGCGACTTCAACGCCGCCGTCGACAGCCTGCAGCAGACCATGGCCGGCATCCTGTCGGCCGCCCAGAGCATCCGCGCCGGCTGCGCCGAGATCAGCCACGCCTCCGACGACCTGGCCCAGCGCACCGAGCGCCAGGCCGCCGGCCTGGAGCAGACCGCCGCGGCGCTCGACCAGATCACCGCCACGGTCAAGAAGAGCTCGGAGGGCGCCGAGCGCGCCCGTCAGCTGACCGAAAGCGCCAAGGCCAACGCCGAGAAGAGCGGCAAGGTCGTCACCGAAGCCGTCCAGGCCATGGGCGGCATCGAGAAGTCGTCGCAGTCGATCACCCAGATCATCGGCGTCATCGACGAGATCGCCTTCCAGACCAACCTTTTGGCCCTGAACGCCGGGGTCGAAGCGGCGCGGGCCGGCGAGGCGGGCAGGGGCTTTGCGGTCGTCGCCCAGGAAGTGCGGGCCCTGGCCCAACGCAGCGCCGACGCCGCCAAGGAGATCAAGGGCCTGATCCGCGCCTCCACCGACGAGGTGGGCAAGGGCGTGCGCCTGGTCGGCGAGACCGGCGAGACCCTGCAGCAGATCATGGAGCAGGTCTCCGAGATCAACGCCCTGGTGGGCGAGATCGCCGCCTCGGCCAAGGAACAGTCGGTCGGCCTCGCCGAGGTCAACACCGCCGTCAACCAGATGGACCAGGTGACCCAGCAGAACGCGGCCATGGTCGAGCAGTCGACCGCCGCCGCCCACGCCCTGTCCAGCGAGGCGGGCGAGCTGGAGCGCCTGATCGGCCGCTTCCAGGTGGGCGCCGAGGTTCGCGACCTGCATCCCCGCCAAGCGCCGCGCCAGCCGGCCGCGCCCCGTCGCGAAGCGTTCCGCGAGCGCTACGTGCAAGGCGCCAACGCCCTGAAGATCGCCCCGCAGTCGCGCCCCGGCGACTGGGAAGAATTCTAGGCCCTCGCATTACGCCATGGGCGCGCTATATCCGCGCCCATGGCTGAAGCTTTCAACGACAAGACCCTCTCCGCCGACAAGGCCGCCCGCTATGCCGAGGTCGCCGAGGAGATCGCCTCCGTCCTGGACGGCGAGGGCAACCTGACCGCCCGCATGGCGACCGTGGCCTCGATGCTGGCCAACAGCTTCGACCACTATTTCTGGACCGGCTTCTACGTCGTGGATCCCGCCAAGGAGCGCGAGCTGGTCGTGGGGCCCTACCAGGGCACCCTGGGCTGCCTGCGCATCCCGTTCGGCCGCGGCGTCTGCGGCGCGGCCGCCGCCACCGGCCAGACCCAGCTTGTGCCAGATGTGCACGCCTTCCCGGGCCACATCGCCTGCGACAGCCGCTCGGCCAGCGAGGTCGTGGTGCCGGTGTTCGACGCTGAGGGCCGCCTGCTGGCCGTGTTCGACGTCGATTCCGACCGTCCGGCCGCCTTCGACGAGGTCGACCAGGCCTGGCTGGAGCGCATCCTGGGTGCGACATTCCGCGCCTGAGCGTGGCCCCTGGATTGCAGTGACATTTCCATCATTCCCTAACCGAGCCGGTTTAGGACAGAGGTGGACATGTTGGACATCGAGACCCTGCACCCCGCTGATCTGACCCCCGCGGACGTCGCCCTCTGGCGAGCGTTCGCGATGGCGGATCCAGTCCTGGCCGGCCCTCTGCTCGGTCCGGACTTCGCCCAGGCCGTCGGCCGGGTGCGCGAGGACGCTCGGGTCGCCGTGATTCGCCGCGGCGGCGAGACGATCGGCTTCCTGGCCCATCATCGCCGTCCGGGCGGCGTGGCCCGCCCTATCGGCGCGCCGCTGTCGGACTATCACGGCCTGGTCGCCAAGCCGGGCGAGACGATCGACGCGGCCCAGGTGCTGCGCGCCGCAGACCTGGCGGTCATGCGCTATACGGGCCTGGTCGATCCCGCCGGAGCCTTCCAGGTCGAGCCGACCATCCCGGCCTATGTCATCGACACGCAGGGCGACGCTGCGGCCTATCTGGAGGCGGTGCGCGCCGGCAGCCCCAAGAAGATCAAGAACTACCGCCGTCTCGACAACAAGCTCGAGCGCGAGATGGGGCAGGTCGAGCTGCGGGCCGGCGACGACAGCCAGGAGGCCTTCGACCAGCTGATCGCCTGGAAGCGCGAGCAGATCGAGCGCACCGGCGTCCACGACTTCCTGCGCCCGCAATGGACGCGCGACCTGTTCCAGATGCTGTTCGAGCAGCGCGACGGCGAGTTCCGCGGCCTGATGATCAACCTCTATGCCGGCGGTCAGCTGGTGGCGGGCCACTTCGGCGTGCGCCAGGGCGAGATCTACCACCCGTGGATCGCCTCGACCAATCCGGCCTTCGGGGCCTGGTCGCCGGGCCAGATCTTCTTCCTGCGCGCCATAGCCGCCATGCCGCAGCTGGGCCTGACCCGTTACGACCTGGGGCCGGGCTCGGACCACTACAAGCATTCCTACGGCCTGACCCAGACCCTGATCGCCGACGGCGCGGCCACCGCCGCCAGCATGGCCGGCCGGGTGGCCGGTTCGGTCGAGGGCGTCTGGGCCCTGGCCGGCGCCAACGGCGCTGGACCCGTCGCGCGCCTGCGCCGGCGGATGGACATCATCGCCAGCACCGAGCTGACCATGGGCGGCCGGGTGAAGGGGCTGGTCGACGCCGTCGCCGCCCAGGGCAAGCGCCGAAACGCGACGATGGAGGTCTGATGGCCCGCGTGACGATCATGATCCCGACCCAGCGTCGGCTCGGCGGCCTGGCCGTCGCGGCCCGCTCGGTCCTGGCCCAGGCCGGCGTGGATCATTCCGAGCTGGAACTCGTGATCGTCGACAACGACCAGGCGCCGTCCGCCCAGGGCGTGGCCCAGACCCTGGCGGCCGAGGCGCCGTTCCCCGTCCACTACGTGCACGAGCCGCGCGCCGGCGTCGCCAACGCCCGCAACGCCGGCATGGCCAGGGCCTCGGGCGCGTTCGTCGCCTTCCTGGACGACGACGAGGAGGCCCCCGCCGGCTGGCTGGCCGCTCTGCTGGCCGCGCAGGAGCGTTACGCCGCCGACGTCGTGTTCGGTCCTGTCCGGGCCCGCGCGCCGCAGGCCGTCACCGAGCATCGCGACTATCTGGAGCGGTTCTTCTCGCGCATCGGCCCCGAGCAGGCCGGCGTCATCGACCACTACTACGGCTGCGGCGACAGCCTGCTGAAGCGCTCGAGCCTGCCCGATCCGGTCGCGCCCTTCGCGGCCGAACGCAATCATATCGGCGGCGAGGACGACATGCTGTTCGGCCACATGCGGGCCGCCGGCGCGGTCTTCGCCTGGGAGCCCGAGGCCTGGGTGTGGGAAGACCCCGTGCCCGACCGCCTGACGCTGGACTACACGATCCGCCGCGCCTTCGCCTACGGCCAGGGTCCCTCGGCTCACTGCGCCGCCGCCGTGCCCCCCGACCGCGTGGGCGTGGCCCGCTGGATGGCCGTCGGCGTCGTCCAGGCGGCGCTGTTCGGCGCCGTGGCCGGCTTCAAGTGGCTGACGCGCGCGGGCGATCGGGCCGAATGGCTGGACCGCGCCGCCCGCGGCCTGGGCAAGACCCTGTGGTGGGGTCCCTTCAAGATCCATTTCTACGGACACACGGCGTGAGGCTGGCGGCATGACCATCATCCACGACTGGACCCCCGAGAAGGCCAAGGCCTTCGGCAAGGAAAACCTGGTCTTCAAGCACGGCCTGCACGAGCGGCCGATGTTCGACGACGAGGGCCTGGCGCGGCTGCTCGACCGCTATCCGCGCGAGCTCCTGGGCGTCTTCACCATGGGCGAGGACCCCAAGGCCTGGACCACCTGGCGCAAGGGCTCGGCGGGCAATCTGTCGGGCGATCAGCTGCTGGAGGCCGCCAAGGCCGGCCGCATCTGGCTGAACCTGCGCCACACCAACGACCACGTGCCTGAGTACGCCGCCCTGTGCGACGAGATCTTCGCCGAGAAGGAAGGCAAGGTTCCGGGCCTGAAGACCTTCAAGCGCGATCTGGGCATGCTGATCAGCAGCGCCAACGCCCAGGTCTTCTATCATCTCGACGTGCCGCTGGTGTCGCTGTGGCAGATCCGTGGCGTCAAGAAGGTGTGGGTCTATCCGGTGGCCGACCCCTATGTGGGCGACCTGGCGCTGGAGAAGATCGTGCTGCGCGAGACCGCCGAACAGTTCGCCTTCGACCCCGCCTGGGACGCCGGCGCCCAGGCCGTCGAGCTGACGCCCGGTTCGATGGTCACCTGGAAGCAGAACGCCCCGCACCGCATCGAAAACGGCCCGATGCTGAATGTCTCGATCTCGATCGAGTTCATGACGCCGCCGGCCCTGATGCGCGCCAACGTCATCTACGCCAACGGCGTGCTGCGTCGCCGGCTGGGCGCCAATCCCAAGGTTCAGGCCGGTTTCGGCCCGACGGCCCTGGGCAAGCTGGCCGTCGCCCGCGGCGCCAAGGCCCTGAACCTGCAGACCCCGCACGTGCGCCACCTGCCGGTGACGTTCGGCCTGGACGCTGGGCGGCCTGGGGTGCTGGTGGAAGGCGCTTAGAGGCGCGCGGCCTACTGGGTCGGCCGATCCTGGCTGAACACCGCGGCCAGATGATCGATGAACGCCCGCACGGCTGGTGGAAGGCCGCGCCGGGTGGTGAAGACGATGTGGACGATCCCGTCCTCCGATCGCCACTCCGGAAAGACCTGAACCAGACGGCCGGTCATGAGATCGGCCTTGCAGATATGATCCGGCAGGAAAGCGACGCCGATGTTCGCAGCCGCGGCGTCGCGCAGCGCCAGGAAGTCACCGCAGGCCAAGCGGGGCTCGTGACGGATCGCGCAGGTCGCATCGTTCGGCCCCAGCAGGTCCCAGGTGAGCTCGCCTGACTGGTCGGTGGGGCTGAGGGTGGGCAGGCCGGCCAGTTGGTCGATCTCCAGGTCGACGCAACGGGCGGCGAGTTGAGGCCCTGCTACCAGAATTCGGCGCGAACGGCCCAGCGTGCGCATGGTCAGCGCCGCGTCGGTCGTCAGCACGGTGCGCACCCGCAGGGCGACGTCGATCCGCTCCTCGATGAGATCCACCGGCCTGTCGACCGCGATCACCTGCAGCCGCACCTTGGGAAACCGCGCCAGAAACCGCGGCAAGCTCGCTGACAGGGTCTCGACCAGGCCGGTGGGACAGCTGAAGCGGATCAGGCCTTGCGGCTCGCTCTTGGCCTCGGCGGCGACGGCGTTGGCCTGCTCGACATCGAGGGCCACGATTCTGCAGCGTTCGTAGAAGGCCTGACCGACCTCGGTGACCCGAAACCGGCGCGTCGTGCGCTCGATCAGCCGCACGCCGAGGCGGGCTTCCAGCTGGGCGATCCGGCGGCTCAGGGTCGACTTCGGCTGGCGCAGGGCGCGGCCGGCCGGCGCGAAGCCGCCATGGGCCACCACTTCGGCAAAGAGCAGGTAGTCGTTCAGGTCGGGCATATCATCGTCTCATTATCGAGACACTGAATGCCACATTGCCTGACTACCGGCCAGATCGTTCCAGATGCATCTCCTTACCAACGGCGAACGGTTCGCCGCACAAGCCAAGGAGACTTCAGATGAGCGGCAAGTTCGAAAACAAGGTGGTGGTGGTCACCGGCGGCACCAGCGGCATCGGCCTGGCCACCGCCCGCGCGTTCGCGGCCGAGGGAGCCAATGTGTTCATCACCGGCCGCCGCCAGGCCGAGCTGGACGCGGCGGTCAAGTCGATCGGCGGCGCGACGGTCGGCGTCCAGGCCGACATGTCCAAGCTGGCCGATATCGACCGCCTCTACGACGCGGTGCAGCAGCGCCACGCCCAGATCGACGCCCTGTTCGCCAACGCCGGCGGCGGCGACATGCTGCCCCTGGGCGCGATCACCGAGGAACACTACGAGGATATCTTCGGCCGCAACGTGAAGGGCGTGATCTTCACCGTGCAGAAGGCGCTGCCGCTGCTGCGTGACGGGGCCAGCGTGATCCTCTCGGGCTCGACCACGGCCACCACCGGCACCGCCGCCTTCAGCGTCTACAGCGCCTCGAAGGCCGCCGTGCGCAACCTGGCCCGCAGCTGGACCCTCGACCTCAAGGATCGCGGCATCCGGGTCAACGTGGTCAGCCCTGGCCCGATCAGGACGCCCGGCCTGGTCGAGCTTGCCGGCTCGGATCCCGCCCAGCAGCAAGGTCTGCTCGACTACATGGCCAGCCAGACCCCGATCGGCCGCGTCGGCGCACCCGAGGAGATCGCCAAGGCCGTGCTCTTCCTGGCCTCGGACGACTCCGCCTTCATGGCCGGTTCGGATTTCGCCATCGACGGCGGCGTGGCTCAGGTCTAGTCGGGAAAGGCCTTCCGCTCATTCGATGCTCCGAATGAGCGGAAGCTGGCCTCTGATACAAGAGGGTGCTCGATCCTGGGCCCTTCGATGTGCTGGGATCAGCCTCAGGCTTCGCCTAGAAGGCGGGGCAGGCGAACTTGGCGGGTTGGCGCTGAGACACTTTCGGGGCGCAGCCGTGAACGAACATCTGGCAGACCTTGAAAAGCTCAGGGCGCGCATCGCAGGGCTCCGAGCCAAGACCACGGACAATGGCTGCACGGAAGCCGAAGCCATGTCGGCCGCCGCGAAGGTCGCCGAACTGCTCGATCGATACGACCTTTCCCTCACCGACGTTGAACTCCGCGATACGCTGTGCGAGCGGCGCGAGTACGAAACGCACCACAATAAGCGGATACCGTTGGGCGATTGCATCGTCGCCATCGCCAGTTTTTGTGATTGCCGAGTTTGGCGCGAGAAGGGCCCGACCGGAGAGCCTCGGTACGTATTCTTTGGGCTCCCTGCGGATATTGAAGTCGCGCACTACCTGACCGAACTGATCGACGGCGCTGTTCGGTTCGAGCTTGGCCGCTACAAGACCTCTGCCGACTATCAGCGATTTCGGCACAAGGATCGACATGTGGCCAACGCCTCGTTCACTCTGGGCATGGTCACGTCCATCGCGGACAAGCTGACCGCGATGAAGGCCGGGCGCGACCGGGTAAACAGCGACGCCGGACGTGATCTCGTCGTTCTCAAGTCGGCCGTCGTTGATGCAGAACTCGACAAGCTCGATCTGAAACTGAGGGCCGTGCTCCGGCCAGCCCGCATGGTGGCGCCGGAGGCCTATGGGGCCGGCGGCGTCGCGGGCGCGTCTCTAGCCATCGATCTCGGCGGCCCGAAGACCGCGTAGCGCCCTGCCGCCACTGATCACTAAGTAAGCAAAAACTTCATTGCGGCTCCAGTCCTCGCTCCTCCAGCCCCGTCGCGCGGCATCCCGCCTTGCCCGTCGCCCGGCTTTGTCGCACTGCTAGGGCAAGATGAGTCAGGCAGTCACGATCGAACTGGGGGAGGGCGGCGCGCATGACGCCCGCGCCCTGCGCAACGCTTTCGGGTGCTTCACCACGGGGGTCACCGTCGTCACGACGCTGGGGCAGGACGGCCGCCGCGTCGGCCTGACCGCCAATTCCTTCACGTCGGTGTCGTTGGACCCGCCGCTGGCCTTGGTCTGCGTCGACCTGAAGTCGTCGAGCCTGCCGGCGCTGGACGCGGCTGGCCGCTTCGCCGTCAACGTGCTGCACGCCGATCACCAGGCCCTGGCCCGTCAGTTCGTGCAGAAGGACACCGACCGCTTCGCCGGCGTCGAGACCGAGACCTGGCGCACGGGCGTGCCGATCCTGCCCGGCTGCATGGCCAATTTCGAATGCGAGACCCACCACGTCTTCGACGCCGGCGATCACCGGGTCTATGTCGGGCGGGTGGTCAAGCTGCGTTACGACCCCGACCACGAGCCGCTGGTCTACCTGCAGGGCCGGTTCCGCCGGGTGCATGTCGACGCGGAGTAGGCGGCTGAGAA
The DNA here is from genome assembly GCF_011043625.1 of Caulobacter sp. 602-2. Lineage (GTDB taxonomy): Bacteria > Pseudomonadota > Alphaproteobacteria > Caulobacterales > Caulobacteraceae > Caulobacter. The sequence goes on along the minus strand of NZ_JAAKGT010000001.1, from coordinate 615,441 downwards.
GCCGGGGATAGATTTTCCACGATACGCGCCGTTTTTCGGATGCTAATGACGCCGAAAAACAGCGTTAGGGAGCGCATCATGCGAGACATCGCCCATTTCGTGAACGGCCAAGCCTTCGATGGCGCCTCGGGGCGCTTCGGCGACGTCTTCAATCCCAACACCGGCGAGGTGCAGGCCCGCGTCCAGTTCGCCACCGACGGCGAGATCGACGCCGCCGTCCAGGCCGCGGCCAAGGCCCAGGTCGGCTGGGCGGCGACCAACCCGCAGCGCCGCGCCCGGGTGATGTTCGAGTTCAAGCGCCTGATCGAGCGCGACATGAACAGCCTGGCCGAGATCCTGTCGTCCGAGCACGGCAAGGTCATCGCCGACAGCAAGGGCGACATTCAGCGCGGCCTGGAAGTCATTGAATTCGCCTGCGGAATTCCGCACATCCTGAAGGGTGAGTACACCGAGGGCGCGGGCCCCGGCATCGACGTCTATTCGATGCGCCAGCCCCTGGGCGTCTGCGCGGGCATCACCCCGTTCAACTTCCCGGCCATGATCCCGATGTGGATGTTCGGCATCGCCATCGCGGTCGGCAACAGCTTCATCCTCAAGCCCTCGGAGAAGGATCCGACGGTTCCGCTGAAGCTGGCCGAGCTGATGATGGAGGCCGGCGCGCCCGAAGGCGTGCTCAACGTGATCCACGGCGACAAGAGCGCCGTCGACGCCATCCTGACCCACCCGCTGATCCGCGCCGTCAGCTTTGTCGGCAGCTCCGACATCGCCCACTACGTCTACCAGACCGGCACGGCGCACGGTAAGCGCGTCCAGGCCATGGGCGGCGCCAAGAACCACGGCCTTGTTTTGCCCGACGCCGACCTCGACCAGGTGGTCAAGGACCTGTCGGGCGCGGCTTTCGGCTCGGCGGGCGAGCGCTGCATGGCCCTGCCGGTCGTGGTGCCGGTCGGCAAGAAGACCGCCGACGAACTGCGCGAGCGCCTGGTCGCCGAGATCGACACCCTCAAGGTCGGCATCTCCACCGACACGGCCGCCCATTACGGCCCCGTGGTCAGCGCCCAACACCGCGCCAAGATCGCCGACTACATCCAGATCGGCGTCGACGAAGGCGCCGAACTGGTGGTCGACGGCCGCGACTTTTCCCTGCAGGGCTTCGAGAAGGGCTTCTTCATCGGCCCGTCGCTGTTCGACGGCGTCAAGAAGGGCATGAAGACCTATCAGGAAGAGATCTTCGGCCCGGTGCTGCAGATGGTGCGCGCCGAAAGCTTCGAGGAGGCGATCGCCCTGCCGTCCGAGCACCAGTACGGCAACGGCGTGGCGATCTTCACCCGCAACGGCCGCGCCGCCCGCGAGTTCGCCGCCCGCGTCAACGTGGGCATGGTCGGCATCAACGTGCCGATCCCGGTGCCGGTGGCCTATCACACCTTCGGCGGCTGGAAGCGCAGCGCCTTCGGCGACACCAACCAGCACGGCGTCGAGGGCGTGAAGTTCTACACCAAGGTCAAGACGGTCACGGCCCGCTGGCCGGAAGGCGATGTCGAGGACAGCGCCTTCGTCATCCCGACGATGAAGTAGGAAAAAGGGGGGGCGGCGGCGATGCGGCAGACCCGTAGAACCGTCGCCGCCGGCGTCCTGGCCTCGAGCCTTGCGCCTGGCGCGGCCCTGGCGGCTGCCGACTTGGCGCTGGTCGCCCAGTACGGTGCGCCCGAGGCGCCCGTCACGATCTTCGAGACCGACGACGGCGCCTTGGCCGTCTTCGCCCATGGCGGTCCGATCCGGCGGCTGTCGCCGACCGCTCCGGGCCGTTATGGCGTCGCGGGCGGCGGGGAGCTGCTGGCGACGGCGCGCGGCGTGCGGCTGAACGGCGCGGTCTTGCCGCGCCGCGACTTCGGCGTCGAGGTGCAGGCCGGCATCCGCCGCGCCGTTCGCGCCGATCCCAAGGCCTTGCGCGAGCGAGCCCTGGCCGCGACGCCGCCGGTCGAGACGGGCGATTTCCTGCCGTCCGACCTCGTCGACCTGGCCGCGATCGATCCGACGATCGCTTTCGACATCCGCTATGCCGGCCGCGACAACTTCATGGGGCTGAAGCTCTACGAGCGCTCGGCCGCCTGGCTGCAGCGCCCCGCCGCCGAGGCCGTGGGCCGTGCAGCCAAGGCCTTGGCGGCCCAGGGCTGGGGCTTGACCATCCACGACGCCTATCGGCCGTGGTTCGTGACCTGGATGTTCTGGGAGGCCACGCCGCCGGCCAGCCGCGTCTTCGTGGCCGATCCGGCCAAGGGCTCGCGCCATAATCGCGGATGCGCCGTCGACCTGACCCTGCACGACCTGAAAACCGGCGAGGTCGTCCTGATGCCCAGCCGCTACGACGAGATGTCGACGCGCTCCTATGCCGACTTCGCCGGCGGAACGGCCAGGCAGCGGGCCCTGCGCAGGGTGCTGCGCGAGGCCATGGTCGCCCAGGGCTTCGAGGTCTATCCGGAAGAGTGGTGGCACTTCGACTATGGCGACTGGCGCCGCTATCCGATCGGCACGCGGACCTTCACCGAACTGGCGGGGTAGGGCTTGATCCCGTCAGTCCAGCCAGTCGAAGCTGACGACGGCCCAGCCGTAGGAGCGGATCCGCCAGCCGTCGGCCTCGCGCACCTGCACGAAGGTCCAGCCGCCCAGCTCCTTGAACGGCTTGCCGCCGCGTACGCCGCTCCAGCGGGTGGGCAGGGTGAAGTGGACGGTGTCGCCGTCTAGACCGAAGTCCTGCGGCGCTTCGAATGCGTGCTTCAGCCCGTCGATCGCGCCGACATGGCGGCTCATGATCGCCCGCCATTGCGCCAGGCCTTGCTGGCCCAGGAAGATGTACGGCGCGAAGTTCTCGAGGATCGTCACGTCGCCGCCGGAGAACACGCCGTCCAGCAGCGAGGCGTCCGCCGTCTCCAGGAACCGCGCCAAGGCCTCTGGCGCGGCCATCATGGCGGCGTCGGGAAACGTGGGCGCGGCGGGCTTGCTCATGGGTCGTGCTTACCGCCTCAGCCTCGCGGCCGCCAGGCCAGCACCGTCGCGCCCTCCACGCCCACGCGGCGGCATTGCGCCTTCATCGGGCAGGCGCCGCATTGCGGCGCGTCGTGGGTGCAGACCAGCTGTCCCAGGCCGTGCTTCATCAGGCAGTGAAGCTCGAACAGGTCGTCGGCGCTCCAGGCGTCGGGCGCCAGGGCCATCAGGGCGTGATAGCTGTGGGTGGGGTCGCCGGGGCCGACCAGGCCCAGGCGCTGGGCCGTGCGGTGCACGTGGCTGTCGACCACCAGGTCGCGCATGGCCAGGGTGCTGAAGTTGAGGACACTGGCGGCGACCTTCTGGCCGACGCCAGGCAGGGCGCGCAGTTCGTGCCGGGCCTGCTCGACGGTGAGGTTGCGCAGGTGGCTCAGCGACAGCCAGCCGATGCGGTCCTGGATCATGCGCAGGGCGATCGGCAGGCGGCGGGCCTTGTCCTGCGCATGGGTGACGTCGGCGATCAGCGCCAGCACCTGCTCGGGCCCGGCGGCGGCGAGCTCTTCCCAGGTCCGGAACGCGCCCTGCAGCCGAAGGAACGCGGCCCAGGACACCGCGTCGAGCGTGCGGTGGCTGATCGACGACTTCACCAGCTGGGAGACGGGGTCCATCCGCGCCTTGGGTCGCTGCGGGCCGAAGGCGGCCAGCAGGACGTCGCGCGCATCTTCCAGCGGCGATCGGGCCAGACAGAGGGACAGCTGCATGGGCTCGCCTCGCATGAACATAATGAGAACATTATGCTCTACCGAAGCGATTGTCGAGCCGCGGATCAGCCTCGGCGGCGGGCGCGGCCCCACAGGACGGTGACCCGTCGGCGCAGGCGTTGCAGCGCCACCCGCACCGGCGTCGGCGCCGGATCGAGCGGCGGGCGCTCGTCGAGCGGCAGATCAACGCGCGCGAAACGGGCGATCAGGCTGCGCAGTTCTGGTTCCTGCACCGCCAGCGCGGCCTCGACCGGCGTCATCCAGCGCAGGGTGCGCTGGCCCTTCTCGGGCCAGGTCGCATGCTCGCCGGTGACCTTCATCGGGAAGACGTCGACCTTGACCAGGCGCCCCGCGCCGCTCTTGAGACGCTTGAGATACTCGTAATCGCCGAAGGGGGTCTCGACGATCACGCCGTCGAGGCCGGCTTCCTCATAGGCTTCCTGGGCGGCGGCCTGGTGGTCGAGCTTGCCCTTCATCGGCCAGCCCTTGGGGATCACCCAGCGGCGGGTCTCGCGCGAGGAGACGAGCAGGACCTCGAGGCCGGCGCCTTGCGCGCGCCAGGGCAGGGCGGCGACCTGGCGACGCTTGCCGCCGCCCTTGGCCCCGCCGGTCTGCTTGACCGTCCCGTCCGTCACTGCATCCAGAACCCGAGATAGTAGAACGCCACGGCCATCAGCCCGGCCGCCGGGAGCGTGACGATCCAGGCCGTCACGATGCTCTTTGCGATACCCCAGCGCACGGCCGAAACGCGCCGCGATGCGCCCACGCCGACAATAGCGCCGGTAATCGTGTGAGTCGTCGATACCGGAACGCCCAGATGCGTCGCAAGGAACAAGGTGATGGCGCCGCCGGTCTCCGCGCAGAAGCCCTGCATCGGCGTCAGGCGGGTAATCTTGCTGCCCATGGTGTGCACGATCCGCCAGCCGCCGAACAGCGTGCCAAGACCCATGGCCGCCTGACAGGTGATCACCACCCAGAACGGGATGTGGCCCGGCTGGTGCGTGGCGCCGTGCGCGAACAGCAGGGCGGCGATGATGCCCATGGTCTTCTGGGCGTCGTTGCCGCCGTGGCCCAGCGAGTAGAAGGCCGCCGAGACGAACTGCAGCTTGCGGAACACCTTGTCGGCCCAGAACGGCGAGCTCTTCAGGAAGGTCCACGACACGATCAGCACCAGCAGCAGCGCCAGGGCGAAGCCGATGGTGGGCGAGACGATGATGCCGGCGGCGGTCTTGCCCAGGCCCGCCCACTGCACCGCGCCCAGGCCGCCGACCTTGGCGACGGAGGCGCCGACCAGCGCGCCGATCAGGGCGTGCGAGCTGGAGGAGGGGATCGCCGCCCACCAGGTGATCAGGTTCCAGCTGATCGCGCCCATCAGCGCCGCGAAGATCAGGCGGTCGCTGATGATGTGCGGATCGATGATGCCCGAGCCGACCGTCTTGGCCACGCCCAGTCCCACGAACAGGAAGGCGATGAAGTTGAAGAACGCCGCCCAGATCACCGCCCACTTGGCCGAAAGCACGCGGGTGGAGACGATGGTGGCGATCGAGTTGGCCGCGTCGTGCAGCCCGTTCAGGAAGTCGAACGCCAGGGCGACGACCACCAGGAACACCAGGATGAGGAGCGTGGGGTCCACGGCGCGGGCTCTTTAGACCTGCTCGACCACGATGCCGCTGATGCGGTTGGCCACGTCCTCGAAGCGGTCGACGACCTTTTCCAGGTGGCTGTAGATGTCGATGCCCACGATGAAGGCCATCGGATCCTTGTCGCGGTGGGCCAGGAACAGCTCCTTGCGACCGATGTCGTACATCTGGTCGGCCTGTTCCTCGATCTGGGTGATCTTGACGGCCAGGTCGCTGAGGCGATGGGCGTTGTGGCGCATCTTGGGCAGCAGCGACACGGCCTCGGCGGTCAGGTCGGCGGCCTGGACGATGATCTGCGCCATCGCCTTCATCTGCGGCTCGAAGGTCGTGACCTCGAACAGGCTGACTACCTTGGCGGTCTTGCGCATCTGGTCGATGGCGTCGTCCAGCGACGTCGTCAGGTCCTGGATGTCGCTACGGTCGAAGGGCGTGATGAAGCTGCGGCGGACGGCCTGCATCACCTGGCGGGTGACCTCGTCGGCCTCTTCCTCGTGCTGGTTCACCCGAGCGGTGGCGGCCTCGATGCTGTCGGCGCCGCTCATCAGGTCGCTGAGCGCCTTGGAGCCGGCGACCAGCGTCGCGGCGTGCTGGGAGAAAAGGTCGAAGAACCGGTCTTCCTTGGGCATGATCGCCCGGAACAAACCCAGCATGTCGCTTCATCCTCTGTTCGAAGCGGCGGAACGAAAAACGCGGACGTCCGTACCGGGAGCATCCGCGCATTGGGCGGACCGGAACCACGGAAGCGCCGGGCTTTCAAGCCCCGTGTGAAACTTTTGTGACAAATCGCTGCTCTGGCCGGGGCTGAGGCGCATGGCGCTCGGCAGGTTGCGCAGCTTGCGGCAAGATGACGCTCCACCTCCCGGAGTCGCGCGCATGGCCTACACCCTGACGGTCAACGGATCGCCCCACACGGTCGACACCGAGCCCAGCACGCCCTTGCTGTGGGTGCTGCGCGACCTGCTGAACCTGGTGGGAACCAAGTACGGCTGCGGCGTCGCCCAATGCGGCGCTTGCACGGTGCACCTGGACGGCGCGCCGGTGCGCGCCTGCGTGACGCCGGTCTCGCGGGTCGGGAGCAAGGCCGTGACCACCATCGAGGGCGTCGCGGCCAATCCGGTCGGCGCCAAGGTGCAGCAGGCCTGGAAAAGCCTCGACGTGCCCCAGTGCGGCTACTGCCAGGCCGGCCAGATCATGTCGGCGACTGCGCTGCTGACGGCGACGCCCAAGCCGACGGACAGCCAGATCGACGAGGCGATGGACGGAAACCTCTGCCGCTGCGCGACCTATCCGCGGATCCGCAAGGCCATCAAGTCGGCCTCCGGCCAGGCGGAGGCCTGAGGCCATGAACGCTCCCGTCCTCTCGCGCCGCCTGTTCCTGGCCTCGTCGACCGCCGTCGGCGGGGGTCTCCTGCTGTCGTTCGACATCGAGGGCGAGGCCCAGGCCGCCGGACCGGCCACGCTCAGCGCCTATCTGAAGGTCTCGCCCGACGGCAAGGCGACCATCGCTTCGAAGATCCCGGAGGTCGGGCAGGGGATGCGCACGGCCCTGCCGATGATCATCGCCGAAGAGCTGGACGTGGCCTGGGAGGACGTGATCGTCGAGCAGGCCCTGGCCGACACCAAGGTCTATGGCCGCCAGGTCGCCGGCGGCTCGATGGCCACCACCCTGGAGTGGGACGGCATGCGCCGGGTCGGGGCCGCCGGCCGCTGGATGCTGATCCAGGCCGCCGCGGCCAAGCTGAACGTCCCGGCTGCCGAACTGACCACCGAGCCCGGCCGGGTCGTCCACGTCGCCAGCGGCCGCAAGCTGGCCTATGGCGACCTCGCCCAGGCCGCCGCCGCCATCGCCCCGCCCGATCCCAAGACCCTGGCGCTGAAGGATCCCAAGGCCTTCCGCATCATCGGCAAGAGCCACGTCCAGACCGACACCGACGCCATCGTCACCGGCAAGCCGCTGTTCGGGATCGACGTGCGTCTGCCGGGGATGGTCTACGCCACCTTCGTCAAGGCCCCGACCTACGCGGCCAAGGTCGCCTCGGCCGACCTCGCCGCGGCCAAGGCCGTCAAGGGCGTGCGCGACGCCTTCGTGGTCGACGGCGGGACGGCGCTGGACGGCCTGCTGCCCGGCGTCGCCGTGGTCGCCGACAGCTGGTGGGCGGCCCGCAGGGGCCGCAACGCCCTGGATGTCGCCTGGGCCGATCACCCGACAAGCACCCAGAGCACTGCCTCGCTGGCCGCCAAGGCCGCCGAATTCGCCAAGACCGGCGCCCAGCGGGCGGCCCGCGCCGACGGCGACGTCGCCGCCGCCCTGAAAGGCGCGGCCAAGGTCGTCAGCGCCGCCTACGACTATCCCTTCATCGCCCACGCGCCGCTGGAGCCGCAGAACTGCACGGCCCGGGTCAAGGACGGCAAGGTCGAGATCTGGGCCCCGACCCAGAACCCCGAACCCGGCCGCGCCCTGGTCGCCAAGACCCTGAACGTGCCGCCCGAGAACGTGACCATCCACCTGGTTCGCTGCGGTGGCGGGTTCGGCCGGCGGCTGATCAACGACTACATGGTCGAGGCCGCCTTCATCGCCAGCAAGGTCGACGCGCCGGTCCAGCTGATCTGGACGCGTGAGGACGACATCCAGCACGACTTCTACCGCCCAGGGGGCTGGCACAACTTCACTGCCGGCCTCGACGCCAAGGGCGACCTCGTCGCCTGGCGCGACCATTTCGTCAGCTTCGGCGAGGGCGAGACCTTCGTGCGTTCGGGCGGCATGAACTCCACCCAGTTCCCGGCCGGCGCCGTGCCCAACTACCTGCACGAGGTTTCGGTGATGCCGCTGGGCATTCCCACCGGGCCGCTGCGGGCGCCGGGCAACAACGCCTTCGGCTTCGTCATCCAGTCGTTCACCGACGAGGTGGCCCTGGCGGCCAAGACCGACCCGGTCGAGTTCCGCCGCAAGCTTTTGGGCGAGCCGCGCCTGATCGGTCCGGAGGGCCAGAACGACAGCTTCCACACCGGCCGCATGCGCGGGGTGCTCGATCTGGTCGCCGAGAAGTCCGGCTGGGGCCGCAAGCTGCCCAAGGGCCGGGGCCTTGGCGTCGCCTGCCACTTCAGCCACCTGGGCTATGTGGCCGTGGTCATGGAGGTGTCGGTCGCCAAGGGTCAGGTCAAGGTCGAGAAGGCCTGGGTCGCCGCCGACGTCGGCCGCCAGATCATCAACCCCACCGGCGCCGACCACCAGGTGCAGGGCTCGATCCTCGACGCCATCGGCAGCACGCTGCACCAGAAGATCACCTTCGAGAACGGCGCGGCGGTCGAGAGCAATTTCGGCGACTTCCCGCTGTTGCGGATGAGCCAGGCCCCGCCGATCGAGGTGCACTACCTGCTCAGCGACAATCGCCCGACGGGGCTGGGCGAGCCGGTGCTGCCGCCGGCCCCGGCGGCGCTCTGCAACGCCATCTTCGCGGCCACCGGCAAGCGCATCCGCAGCCTGCCGGTCGGCGACCAGCTGGCCTAGTCGGAACAGGCCCCGCGACATAGCGTCCCAAGGCCCCGCTTTGGCCTTGGGAGCGCCAATTCTGAACCACGTTCTTAACCTTGTCGGCCGATCCTCGATGCCTGAATTCGGGGAGCGGAACATGGGCGAACACGTCGAGACGCTGGTGATCGGGGCTGGGCCCGCCGGGCTTTCGGCGGCTCATGCCCTGGCCCGCGCCGGCCGCACGGTCACGGTGCTGGAGGCGCAGGGCTGCGTCGGCGGCGCGGCGCGCACGCTGTCCTTCGACGGCTTCCGGCTGGACGTCTCGGGCCGCCGCCTGTCATCGGCCGATCCGGCCATTCGCGCCTTCTGGACGGCGCTGCTGCCCGACGAGCTCGACATCGCCCCCAGCGCCCTGCGCCTGGAAGGCGAGGGCGGCGCCCGCAGCCAGCGGGGCGCGGCGCTGGGCGCCCTGATCAGCGCCAAGCTTCGTCCGATCGCCAATTCCAAGACCCTGGGCGAGTGGCTGACCCGCCGGTTCGGCCGCCGCGTGGCGCGTCGCCTCAGCGCCTATGCCGAAAAGCTTTGGGCGCTGCGCCCCGAGGAAACGCCCGCCCAGCCGGCCTGCCCGAGCTTCCGCTCCGAGGCCGGGGTGCGGCCGCGTCTGGGCACCGGCCAGCTCTGGAAGGCCTGCGCCGAGGCCATCGGCCAGGCGGGCGGCGAGATCCGTCTCGAGCGCCAGGTCAGCGGCCTGCGCCGCGACCGAGCCAGCGGCGTCTGGACAGTGTCGGCGATCACGCCCGACGGCCGTGAAGAGGTCTTCACCGCCGACCAGGTGATCTCGACCATGCCGTTGCGCGAACTGATGGGCGCGCTGACCCCGACCCCGATCAGCCTCTTCCACGCCTGCGAGCTGATGTACCGCGACCAGGTGACGGTCGCCTTCGCGGCCGCACCCGGCCGCCGCCGCGCGCCGGCCCTGGCCGAGATCCACGGTGCGTCGATCAAGGCCGCGCGGGCTCGCGCGCTGGAAGGCGAGGCCCTGGCCCTCGACTACTACTGCTTCGAGGGCGACGCCCTCTGGACCGCTGACGACGAGGCCCTCGTCGCCCAGGCGCAGGTCGAGGCCCGCCGCCTTGGCCTGATCGCCGCCGGCCCGGTCCGCGACGCCCAGGTGGTGCGCCAGCGCAAGGTCCACCCGATCCACGACGAGGCCTGCGACGAGCACCTGAAGATGATCGGCCTGGACCTGCGCCTGCACTTCGCTGGCTTGCATCTGGCCGGCCGCGCCGGCGTCCATGGCGACAGCGCCGAGGACCAGTCGATCCGCACCGGCCTGTCGGCCGCCGCCTCGGTCCTGAACCGCGTGATCGCCCCCAGCCGCATCGCCGCCTAGGTGCTCCGGATCCCCTCTTCCGGGGATCGGACGGATTTGTGGACGGGCCAGCCTGGGAACGCGCGCCTGCGCTGCCCCCCTCAGTCGCTCCGCGACAGCTCCCCCAGAGGGGGAGCATCTTGGCGCTTAGATCCTCTCCCTCTTAGGGGGTCCGACACGCGTGAGCCTAATCCCGACGCTTCAGGCCCCGGGCGCTCCAGCAGGCCAGGTGGACGAACGCATCGGCCAGGGCGATGGCGGCGACCATGGCCACGACCCCGCAAGCAATCACCACGACGATCGACGACATGCCCGTTCTCCCAGCCGAAAACTGAACGGCGGGACCGGTTCGCGGTTCCGCTTGATACCGGTCTCAATGGGGAGCGAAGCGGTCTGGAGGTTGACAACGTTGTCACGTTCGGGGTGACTACGCCGTCCCGCGAAAGACGGACAGGGGAGTGAAACAGAGATGGCAGGCATGGGCGGCACGTCGCCGGCGAGCGGCGTTGCGAGTGGAAAAGGGCAGGCGCTGCTGCCCTTCGTGATTCTTCTTTTCTTCGCCTGGGGCTTCTCGACCTGTCTGGTCGACCTCGTGGCTCCGGCGCTGAAGTCGCTGTTCTCGCTGAGCAACTTCGAGACCGGCCTGACCCAGTTCGCCTTCTTCATCGGCTATGCCGTCGTTTCGCTGCCGGCGAGCTTCCTGCTGGCCAAGGTCGGCTATCTGCGCACCGTCGTGGTCGGCCTGCTGATCATGATGATTGGCTGCCTGATGTTCGCTCCTGCCGCCAACGCCGGCGTCTACGAGGGCTTCCTGGCCGCGCTGTTCGTTCTGGCCTCGGGCATCACCATCCTGCAGGTGGCCGCCAATCCGCTGGTCGCCATCCTGGGCAAGAGCGAGACCGCCTCGGCCCGCCTGACCTTCGCCCAGTTCCTCAATTCGGTCGGCACCTTCCTGGCGCCCTTCGTCGGCGCGACGCTGATCCTCAGCCACATCGAGAAGGCCCCGGATCCGGCCACCCTGACCGCCGCCCAGCTGGCCGTCGTGCGCCACACCCAGGCCCAGGCCGTGCAGACGCCCTACCTGATCATCGCCGCCGTGCTGCTGGCTCTGGCCGTGCTGTTCTGGCTGCTGCGCAAGAACCCCGCCGCCCCGCGAGCCGAAAAGGCCGTCGGCGTCGGCGAGATGCTGGGCATGCTGAAGTATCCGCGCCTGGCCTTCGCCGTGCTGTGCATCTTCGTCTATGTCGGCGCCGAGGTGGCGATCGGCACCTACATGACCACCTACCTGACCCAGTCCAACACCATGGGTCTGACGCTGGCCAAGGCCGGCAGCATGGTCGCCTGGTACTGGGGCGGCGCCACCATCGGCCGTTTCTTCGGCAGCTTCATCCTGGCCAAGGTCTCGCCCGGCAAGGTGCTGACCATCGCCTCGCTGGCCGCGATCGTGCTGATCCTGGTCTCGGCCTTCAGCGTGGGCCCGCAGGCCGGCTACGCCCTGATCGCCATCGGCTTCTTCAACTCGATCATGTTCCCGACCATCTTCACCCTGGGCATCGAGGGCATGGGTCACCGTACGCCCCAGGCCTCGGGCCTGCTGTGCATGGCCATCGTCGGCGGCGCCCTGATCCCGCCGGCCACCGGTTGGCTGGGCGACCACTTCGGGCTCGGCCTGGCCTTCCTGCTGCCGGCGGTCTGCTACCTGGTCATCGCCGCCTTCGGCTGGTCGGCCCGCAAGCCGGCGCCGGCGCTGTTCACCCAGGACGAACTGGCCACGGCTCCGGCCGAGTGAGGCCTTTCTAGAACCGGCCGGGCGTCCAACCGTCCGGTCCCGAGAGAAAGCGGCGGGGCGCCCAGCGCTCCGCCGTTTTTGCGTCCAGGGCATGGGCGGTCGGCTCGCGCGCGGCGGGGTTCGCTCCGCGGCCGGTCGAGGCGTACTCGGCGTAGTAGGCCGTCTTGAAGGTGTCGGTCTTGCCCGGCGTCCATTCCCGCCAGCCCTTGGGCTGCAGGTCGGCGTCGATCCTGGTCCGCAGGAAGACCACGGTGGCGTAGGGACGCCAGGCGCGTCCGAACCAGAGCTCGCCAACCTTCGGGTCGGCGGTGATCGTGCAGCGGTCGAAGACGTAGCCGCTGTCCTGCTCGGGGCTGCTCTTGCTCTGGGCGGTGATCATCACCGTGCCGTTGGCGATGCCGTGGATGGTGCAGCGGTCGAACACGGCCTTGCTGTCGCCGAAGATGAAGTCGACGTGGCCCTCGACGTAGCAATCGCGGAAGTACTGCCGGCTGGGCGGCTTGCCCTTGCGGCTGGCGGCGTAGAGCGTGTCCTGCGCGCCCAGCAGGCGCACCTTGTAGAGCTGGGCCCGGTCGCCCATCAGGGCCAGGGCGACGGCCTGCGAGGGCTTGTCGTTGTGGAGATGATAGTCGTTCTGGATGGTCAGGTTGCGGGCCAGGAAATCATCGCCCGACACCGTCACAGATGAGGATTTCAGCGTGCCGCCGACGGTGGCCGAGGCGTCGCCGTAGACGAGCACCACGTCCTGGGGCCGCTTGCCCTTGCCGACCAGGCGCACGCCGCCGCGGACGATGGACAGCTTCTCGCGATAGGTCCCCGGCGTGATGGCGATCTCGCCGCCCGTGTCGGGCAGGGCGTCGATGGCGGCCTGCAGCGTCTTGTGGTCGGCCTTGCCGTCCGTCGCCACCGTCAGGCGCAGCGGGGCCGCGCCGATCAGGGCGGTCAGCGCGGTGGCGGCCAGGGCCAGTCGCCCGAACAGACTGTAGTGAGCCAAGGGTGGTCCTCCCGACCTGTTTTCGCCAGGAGTATGACACCGGTGGACATCGCGCTAGTCGGTGCAAAAGAAAACGCCTCCGGCCGCGGGGCCGAAGGCGTCTTTTCGTTCGGTGCGTCGCCTTGGCTACAAGGCGCGACGGCCCGCCAGCAGGTGATAGATGGCCAGCACGATCACCGCGCCGACGGTGGCCACCAGCAGGCTGTAGAGGTTGAAGCCCGATACGCCCGAGGCGCCGAACTGGTTGAACACGAAACCGCCGACCAGAGCGCCGACGATGCCGAGCACCAGATCGACGAGCAGGCTGCCGCCGCTGCGGCTAACGAGCTTGCTGGCGATGAAGCCGGCCACGAGACCCAGAACGATCCAGGCGAGAATGGACATGAGCGCCTCCTGAACATTTCCTGGCGCGCCTTGGCGCGTCTGATGCAGAAGAAAGGCGCTTCCCAAGACTTCGTTCCGACACGATCGCGTGTATCGGCGGCGAATATCAGCCGGCGTCGCTTGGAACTTCTCAGCGCTTGCCGACGCGCTCCTGGATCACCGCCAGCAGCTTTTCGACCGGGCCGCGGCCGAGCAGGATGAACAGGCCGGATCCGATGATCGCGCCGAACAAGAAGGAGAGGCTCATGGCGGCTCCGGAAAGTCGAGACGGGGAGGGGCGAGGCCACCCTAGGGAGCCGGACGCGTGTTTACCATGTGACACGCCGCCGCCCTCAATTCCCACCGGAGCAGTGGAGCTTTAAGTTTGACTGGCGCCGGATCGCACAAAAACTGGTTCGACCGCCGCGCTCATATGCGCGAGCAGGAATTTCCAGTTTCGAAGCTCGGTGGTGCGTGTCGTCGCCGGGCTTTGCGTGCTTCTTGAGTTGAACGGCGGCTGATCACCGCCGAATGTGAGCAGGAACGACCCATGGCCCAGGCGACAGCCCCTTCCAGCCGCTTCATCAGCGGTTTCGGCGTGCAGGTCCTCGTCGGCATGGTCGTCGGCCTGGCGCTGGGCTTGCTGGCCCGTCGGCTCGGCGTCGACGAGGGTCAGGCGGGGCACGCCCTGGCCGAGGCGCTGCACCAGGTCGGCTCGATCTTCATCCAGCTGCTGCGCGTGCTGGTGCCGCCGCTGGTCTTCACCGCCATCGTGGCCAGCATCGCCAACCTGCGCGAGCTGCAGAACGCCGCGCGGCTGGTCTGGAAGACGCTGCTGTGGTTCGGGATCACCGCTCTGATCGCCGTGGCCATCGGCATCACCCTGGGCGTCACCCTGCAGCCGGGCGCTCATGCGGCCCTCGACGTGGCCACCGCCGCCGCGCCGCGCACCAATGGCTCCTGGCTCGACTTCCTGACCAGCCTGGTGCCGTCCAACATCCTGGGCCTGAACGCTTCGACCAAGGTCGGCGAGGCCGGCGCCAGCACCTCGCTGTCGTTCAACGTGCTGCAGATCCTGGTCATCGCGCTGGCGGCCGGCATCGCCGCCCTGCGCGTCGGTCCGGCCGGCGAGGGCTTCCTGGCCTTCAACGCCTCGGCTCTGGCGGTCGTGCGCAAGGTGCTGAGCTGGGTGATCCGCCTGACGCCGATCGGCACGGTCGGCCTGCTGGGCAACGCCGTGGCGCAGTACGGCTGGACCACGCTGGGCCAGTTGGGCGCTTTCACCGGCGCGATCTATCTGGGCCTCGCGCTCGTGCTGTTCGTGGTCTACCCGATCCTGCTGACCGCGCACGGCCTCAATCCGCTGAAGTTCTTCGCCAGCGCCTGGCCGGCCATCCAGCTGGCCTTCGTGTCGCGCTCGTCGATCGGCACCCTGCCGGTGACCGAGACGGTCACGGAGGGCGGCCTGGGCGTGCCGCGGGCCTATGCCGCCTTCGCCGTGCCGCTGGGCGCGACGACCAAGATGGACGGCTGCGCGGCGATCTATCCGGCCCTGTCGGCGATCTTCATCGCCCAGTTCTATCACCTGCCGCTGGAGCTTACGGACTACGCCCTGATCGTCGCGGTCTCGGTGCTGGGCTCGGCGGCCACCGCCGGCCTGACCGGCGCCACGGTCATGCTGACCCTGACGCTGTCGACCCTGGGCCTGCCGCTGGAGGGTGCGGGCCTGCTGCTGGCCATCGACCCGATCCTCGACATGGGCCGCACCGCGGTGAACGTCGCCGGCCAGGCCCTGGTGCCGACCCTGGTGGCCAAGCAGGAAGGCATTCTCGACGAGGCCGCCTACGACGCCGCCGCGGGAGTCGCGCCCGCCGCTTCCCAGGAAGGCGACGCGGTCACGCAGTCCTGACGAGCTCGGGGCGGGTGCGCAGCCGCGTGGCGTCACGCAGCGGCGGCGCACCGAACAGGCGGCTGTACTCGCGGCTGAACTGCGAGGGGCTGTCGTAGCCGACATTGTGGCCGGCCGTGGCGGCGTCCAGGCCCTGGGCCAGGATCAGCCGCCGCGCCTCCTGCAGCCGCAGCTGCTTCTGGTACTGCAGCGGGCTCATCGCCGTGATCGCCTTAAAGTGCTGGTGCAGCGCCGAGGGGCTCATCCGCGCCTCGGCCGCCAGCGTCTCCATGCGGAACGGGCGCTGATAGTTGGCCTTCAGCCAGTGAATGGCCCGCGAGACCTGCCCCAGGCGGCTTTCACAGGCGGCGATCTCGCGCAGGCGCGGCCCCTGGTCGGTGCGCAGCAGGCGATAGAGGATCTCGCGCTGGATCAGCGGCGCCAGCACCGGAATGTCGGCCGGCGTCTCCAGCAGCCGCACCAAACGCACCATGGCGTCGAACAGTTCGGGCGTGGTGGCGCCGAGCGCGAGGCTGGGCGCGGGCGCGTTGCGGACGGGGCCCGGGTCGATCTCGAGGATCAGCTCGTTCAGCCGTCGCGGGTCGATGTCGAGGCGGACGCAGAGATAGGGCGCGTCGGCGCTGGCCTCGATGACTTGGCCAACGACGGGCACGTCGACCGATACGACGAGGAAGCGGGCGTGGTCGTAGATGTAGACTTCCTCGCCCAGCATCACCTGCTTGCGACCCTGGGCGATGATGCAGACGGCGGCCTCGTGGATGCCATGGACCGGCGGGCTCGGCTGCGACATGCGGGCCAGCCACATTCCGCCGATCGCGGTCGGGTGAACGCCGTCGGTCGTGACGGATCGTTCAATCGCCTCGGCCAGAGCGGGATGGCGAGGGCAGCCAGCCTGAGCTGGCGCTGAGTTGATGAGCATGAACCTAGGTTAGCGCAAACTCGCGCCGGCGCCCATGCGGGCGGAAGCGCTCTTGCAGGATCGTGCAAGAATTCCGGGCGATCATGCGCCCGGTCGGCCTCAGGGGTGGAGGATCAGCGACCGCGGGGTGGCCTCGAACCGCGACAGGCGGCCCAGATAGCTCATGCCCAGCAGCGAGGTCTCCAGGCCGCTTTCGATGACCAGGGCGTCGACATTGGCCACCTTGGCGCCGGCGATCGCCACGCTGCCCAGCTTTACCGAGGCCGCGCGCGTGCGGCCGTCGGCGGTGACGACGTCGTATTCGTAGTTCAGCTTGCTGACGTCGATGCCCAGGCGCTGGGCGTCGGCCTTGCTGAGCGATACGGCGGTGGCGCCGGTGTCGACGAGAAAGCGAACGGCGCGGCCGTCGACCTTGGCCTCGGCCCAGAAATGACCGTCGGGACCCTTGGTCAGTTGCGCGGCGCCGGCGCCGCCCGCGTCGCCGAGCGTGGCGGCCGCCGCGGTGGCGGGGACGGTGTGCGGGGATTGGCGGAGCGTGCTGTCCAGCGAGGTCACGGCCTTTGCCGCGCCCACCGCAGACAGCGCACCGACAATCGCGATCGCCGTGAACTTGAACATCGAAGACACCCCGCCTTGCAGGCTTTGTGGTCGTTTCTACGACCCTTGCCTCGCACCTTAGGCGGCAAGGCGTTTGCAAGCGGTGAATCTGGCGACGAATTTACTTGGTTAACAATGCCCTGACCATCTTTCCAATTAACTCGCCGTAACATTGGCTGGCCAATGTGTAATAAAGTTCATGGACTGGATTTAACTTCAAAGCTGCAGCTGAGGGCGGCATCTTCCTCTTCGTCGAATGGACGCTTCGGGGAGAACTTAGATGCAAAGCCAGGGAATGCTTTTGAGAACCTGAAGTTCAATCAACCGCGCGCACCCGGCTGGGCGGCCATCAGGCTTTCCATCGGATCGGGGCGAAGGGGCAGGGCGGCCATGATCGCCGCGCGCTCTTCGTCGCTGTAGCGCGACCAGCCGGCGATCTCCTGCAGGGTCCGCCGGCAACCGAGGCAGAAGCCGGACGCACCATCCACGGCGCACACCTTGACGCAAGGCGTGACGATTGGGCGAGGCGGGCGGTTTTCTGAAGTCATGACCGAATTTCGCCATCCGCGGCGTCCGGCGCAAGTCGCCAGACGCGATGCGGCTCTGTGTCCAGACTTTTCAATCAAGAGGGAACCACCATGCGTATCGCCACCGTCCTGTTCGCCGCCGCCTCGCTCGCCGCCGTCGCCGCTCCCGCTCTCGCCGCCGAGCGCCTGACCGACGCCCAGTTCATCCAGGCCAACCGCTGCCTGGGCCTGACCGAGGCCAAGACCCTGGGCGAGGCCGATCCGGCGGCGCTGAAGCAGGTGATCAAGGACCAGCGCGCCGGTCGCCACACCTACACCTCCGACCGCGCCGACGCGGCCCGCAACGACGCCAAGCGCGCGGCTTCGAAGGCCGACGAGACGGCCAAGGCCGCCCTGATCGAAGAGCGCGACGTGACCTGCAAGGGCCTGACCGCCAGCTGATCCATACGGGGAGGCGGCCTACGAGCCGTCTCTTCGAGCACGTTCCGCGTCCTATGCGCTTGCATCGGGCGCGGACTGGCTTAAGTCGGCGGCCATGACCGCTTCCGCCGCCGCTTCGCCCTTCGCCGACATCCGCCGCCTGGCCGCCGATCTTCCGGCGCCGGGCGTTTTCGTACCGCCGGCCGATGGCGGCCGGCTCGCCGAGATCTCGGCCTGGCTCACGGCCTGGACCGGCCGCACGCCGCCCTCGGTCAACCGCCCCGTGGTCGCTCTCTACGCGGGGGCCAGGCAGGGCGTTGGTCCGCGCGGCTATGCCCGTGACCGTCTCGAGACCATCGCCGCCGGCGGCGCCTCGGTCAGCCGCATGGCCGGCTCGCAGGGCGCGGGCCTGGAAGCCTTCGACCTGGCCATCGATCGCCCGACGCCGGATGCGCGCCAGAAGGCCTCGATGAGCGAAAAGGAATGCGCCGCCACCATGGCCTTCGGCATGGAGGCCCTGGCCAAGCAGCCCGACCTGCTGATCCCCGGCGTCATCGCCGCCGAGGCCCACCGCGACGCGGCCGCCATCGCGCTGGCGCTGCTGGGCGGCGAGGCTTCGGACTGGGCCGTCGGCGAGGCCGTCGCCGATGTCGCCGCCGCCGTGGAGCGTGCGCGCGGCGAGGGCGATCTTTCCGATCCGCTGGAAGTTCTGCGCCAACTGGGCGGCCGCGAGACCGCCGCCGTGGCCGGAGCCATCCTGGCCGCCCGGGTGCAGAAGATCCCGGTGCTGCTCGACGGTTACGCCGCGACCGCCGCCGCCGCCGTGCTGCACGCGATCGATCCCGACCTGATCGCCCACGCCGTCGCCGCCCACGTCGGCGGAGCCGGCCATGGCCGCCTGCTGGCGGCGCTGGGCAAGACGCCCCTGGTCTCGCTGGATATCGAGGACGAAGAAGGCGTGGGCGGCGTGTCGGCCCTGGCCCTTGTGCGGCTGGCCTGCGAGGTTCGCTGACCGTGATGGGTGAACGACGTTTACGTTGACCTTCGCGTCATCTTTCCAAACGCTCGTTCGACCCCTATCATCCTCCCGAAACAACAAGACGCCGGCTCAGCCGGCCTGTTCGGGAGCGCGCTATGAACCTCGATTTTTCGCCCGAAGACCTGGCCTTCCGCGACGAGGTTCGCGCCTTCATCGCGCAGAACTATCCAGAAGGCCTGCGCGAGCGCCAGGAAGAGGGCGAGGAGATGTCCAAGGAGGACTTCCTCTCCTGGCATCGCACCCTGGCCGACAAGGGATGGGTCGCGCCGGCCTGGCCGCAGAAGTACGGCGGCCCGGGCTGGACCTCGGTGCAGCGCTACATCTGGTCGGAAGAGACCGCCCGCGCCGACTGCGTGCCGATCCTGCCGTTCGGCATCAACATGGTCGGGCCGGTGATCTACACCTTCGGCACGCCCGAGCAGAAGGAACGCTTTCTGCCGCCGACCCTGTCGGGCGAGATCTGGTGGTCGCAGGGCTATAGCGAGCCGGGCGCCGGCTCGGACCTGGCCAGCCTGAAGACCAAGGCCGAACGCTTCACCGGCGACGACGGCAAGGAATACTACCTGGTCAACGGCCAGAAGACCTGGACCACGCTGGCCCAGCATGGCGACTGGATCTTCTGCCTGGTTCGCACCGATCCGAACGCCAAGATCCAGGAAGGCATCTCGTTCCTGCTGATCGACATGAAGTCGCCCGGCGTGACCGTGCGGCCGATCATTACCCTGGGCGGCGAGCACGAGGTCAACGAGGTCTGGCTCGAGAACGTCAAGGTGCCGGTCGAGAACCGCATCTTCGACGAGAACAAGGGCTGGACCTGCGCCAAGTTCCTGCTGGCCCACGAACGCTCGGGCATCGCTGGCGTCGCGCGTTCCAAGCGCGGCATCGAGCGTATCCGCCAGATCGCCTCGACCGAGCTGTCGGACGATGGCGACGCCCTGATCCGCGACCCGATGTTCAAGCGCAAGATCGCCGAGCTGGAGATCGACCTGGCCGCGCTGGAATACACCGAACTGCGCACCCTGGCCGGTGAAGCGGCCGGCAAGGGCCCCGGTCCCGAATCCAGCGTCCTGAAGATCAAGGGCACCGAGATCCAGCAGCGGATCACCGAACTGGCCTTGGAAGCGGCGGGCCACTATGGCGCGCCTTACTTCCGCGGCTTCCCCAAGGACGGCGACAACGCCCATCCCATCGGTCCCGACTTCGCCCACCGCGCCGCGCCGACCTATTTCAACGTCCGCAAGACCTCGATCTACGGCGGCTCCAACGAGATCCAGCGCAACATCATCGCCAAGATGGTGCTGGGGCTCTGAACTAGGCTCTCTCCCGCCCCTCCCTGGAAACGGGGAGGGCGCTTCGCACGATCAATCAGACACGCTCCTGGCAGGCCTGGCGAACGCGGCCTCGGAGCCTTGAGAACAAGGGACTTCAGGGATGGACTTCAACTTCACCGAAGAGCAGTCGATGGTCCGCGACACGGTCGCGAGCTTCCTGCAGGACAAGTACGACTTCGAGACCCGCCGCAAGATCGTCGCCTCGGACGCCGGCTGGCGCGCCGACTACTGGCAGGCCTTCGCCGAGGAGCTCGGCATTCTGGGCGCATCGTTCAGCGAGGAGCTGGGCGGCCTGGGCGGCGGCGCGATCGACAACATGATCATCATGGAAGAGTTCGGCAAAGCGCTGGTGATCGAGCCCTATCTGGGCACGGTCGTCATCGGCGGCGGCTTCATGAAGCACTCGGGCTATGCGAACGCCGCCTCGGTGATTGAGGGCGTCGTGGCCGGAACCACCACCATCGCCTTCGCCTATGCCGAACCCCAGGGGCGCTACACCTGGAGCGACCTGAAGACGACCGCCAAGAAGGACGGTTCGGGCTGGATCCTCAACGGCCACAAGGCCGTGGTGGTCGGCGCGCCGTTCGCCAGCCACCTGGTGGTCACCGCCCGCACCGGCGGCTCCCAGCGCGAGGCTTCGGGCGTGTCGGTGTTCCTGATCGACAAGAGCCTGCCGGGCGTGGTCACTCGCGACTATCCGACGGTCGACGGCGGGCGCGCCTCGGAGGTCTATTTCGAGAACGTCTCGATCCCGGCCGACGCCCTGATCGGCCAGGAAGGCGGCGGCCTGCCGCTGGTCGAGAAGGTGATCGACGAGGCCACCGCCGCCAGTCTGGCCGAAGGCGTGGGCGTGCTGCGCAAGCTGCACGAAGGGACGCTGGACTACGCCAAGCAACGCAAGCAGTTCGGCCGCGCGATCGCGGATTTCCAGGTGCTGCAGCACCGCATGGTCGACATGTTCATCGAGCTGGAGCAGTCGGTGTCGATGACCTACATGGCCACCATCAAGCTCGATGAAAGCGACGCCGAACGCGCCAAGGCGGTGTCGGCCGCCAAGGTGCGCATCGGCCGCGCGCTCAAGTTCGTCGGCCAGAACGCCATCCAGATCCACGGCGGCATGGGCATGACCGACGAGCTGGCCATCGGCCACTACTTCAAGCGGGGCACGATCATCGAGGGCCTGTTCGGTTCGGTGGACCACCACCTGCGCCGCTACGAGGGCCTGTCGTTCGGCGCGGCGGCGTAAGCCGCCCACTGAACGCCCAAGATTTCGAGCCGGGGCCGCCCGCGTCACGCCGACGCGGGCGGCCTTTCTCGTTCCGGCCTCATTTTCACCGCCCAGCCCGACGGGGTGCGACCGTTCAACGCAGCAGAACACTCGATGGACTGCACGGTGAACGCGATGCTCCGCCCCGAAATGCTGATGGGCCTGTCCCCGGAAAAACTGGCCGACACGCTGGAGGCGATGGATTCCAGCGCGCGCCTGCTGCTCGACCAGGCGCGCGAGGCCAAGGCCCGGGCCGACAAGCTGGAGACCGCGCTTTCGCTGCTGGTGGGCGTGGTGGCCAACGATCCGGGCCTCGAGGAAAGCTATGCCCTGCAAAGGATCGCCGGCCAGCTGCGCCTGTGCGCCGACCTGCCGGAACTGGCCGCGGAACTGGTGGGCTGCGAAGCCGAGCGCATCGAGCCGGTGATGCTGCGGGCGGCCGCAAACATCATCGCCTCAGCCGGCAAGCCCGGTTCGGGCGACGCGGTCGCGACCATGGACCTTCCGCCTCGGGACGGCGCGACTTTGCACTAGGTCGTATGTGGGCGGAAAGTATCGGCGGCCGGCTTTTCAGGAGCGACCAAGTCAATCGTCCGTACGCTGATATCATCCGGGTTCGGAATATTTCCCTTGTCATGCCTGCGCTTGGGCGCATGCTTTGCCTGACGCGCTGACGACTAGGAGGGTGCGAGTCCCTGTAAGCCGCGCGCGTCTCTTTCTGGCTGGATCGGTCGCGGAGCCGGTCCCGTAACACGTGGAGCGCTTGCGGGCGCTCCTGGCTGGTCAAGGAGACGCCGCCATGAACGTAACGAAGATGAGCCACGCCATGCTTTCGTTCGCCCTGATGGGCGGGTTGCTGGTCGGGCCTCGCCCCGGCGGCGCCAAGCCGCCGCAACAGTCGCAGCCGCCCAAGGCTTCGGACAAGAAGTAGCGTCCAAAGAAAACGCCATCCCGGAGGAGCCGGGATGGCGTCGAATTCCACGATTGCGAGGAGGCTTACGGCTTGGCGGCCGTGTTGCACTCTTCGACCCCGGCGGCGTCGAGCGCCTCGCCGCGCCAGGTGAAGGCCGAAACGGCGCCCAGTTCCGCCACGATCTTGCGGCAGCTGCGAACGGCCGGCATGGCCTTCACGGCCGGGGCCTTGCAGACCGTTCCGGTGCAGCGCCACATGGCCCCGTCCTGGATCAGTTCGGCCTTGGCCGGCGGCGCCTTCAGAACGAGCATGGCGCCTTCCGAAGACGCGGCCTGGGCCGCGCCCGCGAAGGAAGCTGCGGCGAGAACGCCGAGCACAAGCATACGCATGGACATCTCCTATCCCCGCGTCCTATTTGTAAGTGGACGCTGATCACATTGTTCGTTGTTATTGAAAACTAAGTCAATCGCCGAACGTCGATCTCGCGATCTCGATCAACGTCCAATCCCCATGCCAGCAAGGCCGGAGTGACATCCTCGGCCGCTTCCACCGATACCCACGCCGTGGTCAGGGCGGGCGGGGTCAGGCCGCGATCGATGGTGTGCTTGAGCAGCGTGAAAAGCGGGTCCCAGAAGCCGTCGGGATTGTGGAAGACGATCGGCTTGCGATGCAGGTCGAGGCGACGCCACGACAGCAGTTCGATGATCTCTTCCAGGGTGCCGATGCCGCCCGGAAGCACGACGAAGGCGTCCGAGCGCTCGAACATCAGCATCTTGCGCTCATGCATCGAGGTGACGATCACCGTCTCGACGTCGTCGAACGGCTTCTCGCGGCCGCGAAGGAACTCCGGGATGATCCCGAGCACGGCGCCGCCGGCCTCGTGCGCGCCGCGGGCCGCCGCGCCCATCAGGCCCACGCCGCCACCGCCGTAGACGAGCTTGAGGCCCGCGCGGGCGAAGTCGCCGCCGATCTGGTGGGCGGCCTCCAGATAGGCCGGGTCGGCCGTGTTCGAAGAGCCGCAGTAGACACAGACCGACCCCAGGCGGCTAGACAGGTCGGGCATCGTCGTCCACTCCAACAAAAGAAAAGGCGCGGCTCCCGTCGGGAAGGGCGCGCCATGGCGTTTCGGGTTCAGGCCAGCTTGGCCGGCCCAGGATTTGGAAGGCGCATGATCGGGATTCGCAAGGCCGCTTTCAAGCCGTGGCCGCTGGCCCTGGTTCTCGTCGTCGCCCTCGCGGCGTGCGGCGAGGAGGGACGGCGCGACTGGGGCCGCGCCGCGCCGGCCGCCCAGCCGACCCGCGACCCCGAAGCGGCCTACCTGGCCCCGCCCAAGGTGGTCACCGCGGCGATCCAGGGCGGCGGGGTGGCGCTGTCCGGATCGGCGACCGCCGGGGCCTCGGTGCGTCTTGGCTCGCCGACAGGAGAGGCCACCAGCGTCGAGGCCGATGCCGCGGGCCTGTGGCGAGCGGTGCTGGCCGGCGCTCCGGAGCCCCGGCTGTTCGGCCTTTCGATGACCCGCGAGGGGCGGACCGTACAGGCCGAAGGCTATGTCCTGGTCACGCCGGAGGGCATGGTGGCGTTGCTGAAGGCCGGCGGCGGATCCGAGCCGCTGTCGGGCCCCTCCGATTCCCTGCGTATCCTGGCCATCGACTACGACCAGGACGGCGGCGCGGTGATCTCGGGCGTCGGACGGCCGGGCGCCGGCTTCGGCGTCCGCGTGGACCGGGTCACCCAGGCCGAGGCCAAGGTCGACGCGCAGGGGCGCTTCAGCTTCTCGCTGACCCGCCCGCTTGGCCACGGCGAGCACGCGGTGCAGGTCGCGGGCGAAGGCGGCGAGGATCTGGTGCGCATCGCCGTCTCGCCGCCCGCCGCCCTGACCGCCGGCCCCCTTCACGCCGAACGCCTGGACGGGGCCTGGCGCGCCGACTGGATGACCCCCGGCGGCGGCGTCCAGACCACCGTGCTCTACGCGCCCGGAGCGACGCGGTGAGGGGCTACGCCTCCGCCGGCCGAGACAGCGCCCGCACAGCCCCCGATACGGCCAAGCCGGTGTCCGGCTGGGCCGCCCTGGCCGAACTGCTGCGGCTGGTCCTGCGGTCACGGGCGCCGGGCCTGACCTGGCGGCTGGTGGCCGCCCTGGCCCTGACCTTCGCCGGCAAGGCCCTGGGCGTGGCCGCGCCGCTGCTGCTGGGCGCGGCGGTCAACCGGCTGACGGCCGGGCAGGGGGCGGCGACCCAGGTGACCCTGTCTTTCGCCGCGCTGGCGGTGGGTTGGGCCGGCGTGCGGTTCATCTCGGCCGCGGCGCCGCAGGCGCGCGATGCGGTCTTCACCCCGGTGGCCCAGGCCGCCCAGAACCGGGCGGCGACAGAGACCTTCGCCCACGCCCTGTCGATGTCGATCGACTTCCACCAGACCAAGCGGACCGGCGCCCTGTCGCGCACCATCGATCGCGGCGCGCGGGCCATGGACTTCCTGATCCGGGGCCTGGTCTTCAACATCGTTCCGACCCTGGTGGAGCTGGCCTTGGCGGCCGTCGTCCTGGCGCGCGCCTACGATTGGCGCTTCGCGGCCACCGCGATCGTCACCGTGGTGATCTACGGCGTCCTGACCTTCTCGATCTCCAACTGGCGCATCGCCCATCGGCGCGAGCTGAACGAGGCCGACGCCGAAGCCGCCGGGCGGGCCGTGGACGCCCTTCTGAACTACGAGACCGTCAAGACCTTCGGGGCCGAGGCCCGGGCCGTCGGCGCCTACGAGCGGGCGCTGACGACCTACGGCGAAGCGCAGATCAAGGCGACCAATTCGCTGTCGCTGCTCAACGTCGTGCAGTCGGCGATCATGAGCCTGGGCCTGGCGGTCATGGCCGTGCTGGCTGGCTCGGAAGCCGCCCATGGCCGGATCGGACCGGGCGACATCACCGCCGTCGTGCTGATCCTGGTGAACCTGTACCAGCCGTTGAACTTCCTGGGCTTCGCCTATCGCGAGATCCGCCAGTCGTTCATCGACATGGAGGCGATGATGGACCTGCGCCGGCAGGGCGCGGACGTCGCCGACGCGCCGGACGCCGTCGACCTGCCGCCGGCGGGGGATCGCCGAGGCGGAGCCGTGGCTTTCGAGAGCGTCTCGTTCCGCCACGGCGCGCGCTCCGACGGCCTGGCCGAGGTCAGCTTCGCCGCCGCGCCCGGCCAGACGGTGGCCATCGTCGGCCCGTCGGGCGCCGGCAAGACGACGCTGGTGCGCCTGGCCTTGCGGATGATCGATCCGCAGGCCGGCCGGGTGACGCTGGACGGCCATGACCTGCGCGACCTGACCCAGGCCTCGCTGCGGCGGGCGGTGGCGCTGGTGCCGCAGGACGTGGCGCTGTTCAACGACACGATCGCGGCCAACATAGCGTTTGGCCGTCCTGACGCGACGGAGGACGAGGTCTGGGGCGCGGCCCGCGCCGCCGAACTCGGCGACTTCATCGGCGGCCTGCCGGAAGGCATGGCCACCAAGGTCGGCGAGCGGGGATTGAAGCTGTCCGGCGGCGAGCGCCAGCGCGTGGGCATTGCCCGCGCCCTGCTGGCCGATCCGCGCGTGCTGATCCTGGACGAGGCCACCAGCGCGCTGGACAGCCGCACCGAGGCGGCGATCCAGGCGACCCTGCGCAAGGCCAGGGAAGGGCGCACGACCCTGGTCGTGGCCCACCGGCTGTCGACCATCGCCGACGCCGACGAGATCCTGGTGCTGCGCCGGGGCAAGGTGGTCGAGCGCGGCCCGCACGCGGCGCTGCTGGCGGCCGACGGCGAGTACGCGGCGCTCTGGCGGCGTCAGACGCGCGGCAAGGTCGCGGCGCAATAGACGATCGGCTATATCGGCGCTTCGCAACATCTGGAGGCCGCCTTGCGCTATCTGCACACCATGGTCCGCGTGAAGGACATCGATGCTTCGCTGCGCTTCTACTGCGAGGGCCTGGGCCTGCAGGAGATGTACCGCATGGAGAACGAGAAGGGCCGGTTCACGCTGGTGTTCCTGGCCGCGCCGGGCGACGCCGACAACGCCAAGGAGCGCAAGGCGCCCCTGGTCGAGCTGACCTACAACTGGGACCCGGAAGACTATCAGGGCGGCCGCAACTTCGGCCACCTGGCCTATCAGGTCGACGACATCTACGCCGCCTGCCAGCGTCTGGCCGACCTGGGCGTGACCATCAACCGCCCGCCGCGCGACGGCCACATGGCGTTCGTGCGTTCGCCGGACGGCATCTCGGTGGAGCTGCTGCAGAACGGCCATCTGGAACCGGCCGAGCCGTGGGTCTCGATGCCCAACACCGGCGCCTGGTGAACATGAAGAAGGCCCGCCGAAACCGGCGGGCCTTCTGCTTTTCTAGCGACGCGTTCCGAAGCGGTTGGCCCGGGCCACGTTGGACCGCAGGTCCGAGAAGCTGGCGGCGACCGTGGGGTAGTCGTCCGGCAGGCCCCACTTGGAGCGATATTCCTCCTCGGTGAGGCCGAGGCTGTTGAGGTGGCGCTTCAGCGAGCGATAGCGGCGGCCGTTCTCGAAGCTGACGATGGCGTCCTGGGTGACGCTGGCGGCGATCTCGTCGGGGCTGGGCCGTTCGACCGGATCGCCGGTCGGCATGGAGAACACGGCTTCCAGCGCCGCATAGGTGCGGGCGGCGAGGTCGGGCAGTTCGTCGGCCGAGACGATGTTGTTCTGCAGATAGGCGCAAAGCACCTGGGCCGCCATGTCGGCGGCGCGTTCCTGGGCCTTGTTCATCTCGGGTCTCTGGGGATCTTCAGGCAAAAAAGAACCCCGGGACCGAGCGGACTCGGCCCCGGGGCGACTGGGTGAGGTCAGTGGGCGCCGGCAGCCCGCAGCCGTTCGCCGAACACGCAGGCGTTGGGCAGTTCGACCTTGGAGCCGGTGCGCTCCTTGCTCTTGACCCACTCGCTCAGCACCTCGGTGGTGGTGTGGTCGAGCACGGTCAGGGCGCGGGTGTCGAGGCGGACGACGCCGCCGTCGGGAGCCGCGTCCAGGGCCTTGGTGATCTTCGGCAGCTGCACGAAGGTCGCCGCGCCCTCGAGGCGGATTTCCTGTTCCTTCTCGCCGAGGTTCTGCTGGGCGATCTTGAGGCGCATGCGCTTCAGGTTCGGCAGCAGTTCGACGACGGTCAGGGCCAGGCCCACCAGCACGCCGGTCAGCAGGTCGGTGGCGACGACCATGACGAAGGTCGCGGCCCAGATCAGCGCCGGCAGCAGGCCGTAGCGGGCGAACAGGTGGCGGACGTGGTCCAGGCTGACCAGCTTCCAGCCGGTGACCACCAGCACGCCAGCGAGGGCGGCGCTGGGGACCTGACGCAGGACGAAGGGCAGCAGGGCGACGAAGGCCAGGATCCAGACGCCGTGCAGGATGGCCGAGGCGCGGGTGACGGCGCCGGCCTGGACGTTGGCCGAGCTGCGCACGATCACGCCGGTCATCGGCAGGGCGCCGACGAGGCCGCACAGCAGGTTGCCGACGCCCTGGGCGCCCAGCTCCTTGTTGTACTTGGTGCGCGGACCATCGTGCATGCGGTCGACGGCGGCCGCCGACAGCAGGGTCTCGGCCGAGGCGATGAACGCCACCGCCACGGCGGTGAGGATGATCATCGGATCGGCGAGCTTGGCGAAGTCGGCCGCGCCCGGGATCGCGATCGCGCCGGCGATCGATTCCGGAACGGCGATCTTCTGCACGTCGAGACCAAAGCCCATGGCCACGAAGGTGCCGGCCAGCACGCCCAGCAGGGCGCCGGGAACCAGCTTCAGCTTGGCCGGACGGATCTTCTCCCACAGCAGGATCGAACCGATGGTGACCACGCCGACCAGCAGGGCCGCTTCGGCGCCGCCGAAGGTCGAGATCGACAGGCTGGTGATCGCGCCGGGGATGGCCAGGAGGTTCTCCAGGCCGTTGGCGCGCGGCTTGTCGCCGAACAGCACGTGGAACTGGCCCGCCACGATCAGCACGCCGATACCGGCGAGCATGCCGTGCACGACGGCCGGCGAGATGGCGCGGAACCACTGGCCCATGCGCAGGGCGCCGGCGGCCAGCTGGACGAGGCCGGCCAGCACGAGGATCGGCCCGAGGGTCGACAGGCCGTGCTTGGCCACGATCTCGAACACGATGACCGCCAGGCCGGCGGCGGGGCCGCTGACCTGCAGGGGCGAACCGGCAAGGGCGCCGACGACGATGCCGCCGATGATGCCGGTGATCAGGCCGCGCTCGGCCGGAACGCCCGAGGCGACGGCGATGCCCATGCAGAGGGGCATCGCCACGAGGAAGACGACGATCGAGGCGGTCAGGTCACGCGAGAAGATCGCGCCGAACCCTTGCTTCGCGCCGTTCGGGGAGGAAACGGCGGAGTTGCTCATTCTGCCGCGATGCCCAGATGGTCGGCGGCGACCATGCGCTTGGCCGGACGCTGCGCGACGGGCAGGGGCGAGCCTTCACGGACCAGTTCGAACTGGCCGGTGTCGCCGTTGTAGGCCTGGATCTGGCCGGTCTCGATCTCGAAGAACCAGCCGTGCAGGGTCAGCTTGCCCTGGGCGATCGCCGAAGCCACCGACGGGTGGGTACGCAGATGATTGATCTGGACCACCACGTTTTCCAGCGACAGGGCGCGGGTCGTGCCGTGCTCGTCCAGGCCGTGATAGGCGTTGCAGACGACGCTGTGGGCGGCGTGGGCGTGGCGCAGCCAGGCGGCCACGTTCGGCATCTTTTCGAGAGCGGCCGGGTTCGAGAACGCCTTCATGGCGCCGCAGTCGGAGTGGCCGCAGACGACGATGTCGCGAACGCCCAGCGCCATGACGGCGTATTCAACGGCCGACGAGACGCCGCCGTTGGCCTGGCTGAACGGCGGGACGATGTTGCCGGCGTTGCGGCAGACGAACAGGTCGCCGGGATTGGCTTGGGTGATGAGCTCGGGCACGACGCGCGAGTCGGCGCACGAGATCATCAGGGCCGAGGGGCTCTGGCCGTGGCTGGCCAGGCGCTCGTACAGCGCGCTTTGAGCCGGGAAGACTTGGCCGCGGAAAAGGGCGGCGCGTTCGAGAAACTGTTCCAAGAGGAACCTCCATGCGATGGCCGCGGCGTCCGGGGAAAGGGGTAACGGACGCCGCGGCGCGCGCGGCCTGAACCGCCACGCACCATGGAAGTTGGGGTGGCGTCTTTGCTGCGACGCAGCGGGTTTTGTGACAAAGGGTTTCCGAGACGGGGCTTTCTCGTGGTGGCCTTTGGACGCTCCCCCTGAAGGGGGAGCTGTCGCGAAGCGACTGAGGGGGAAGGGATTGCTGACGTTGGGAATGCACCGACCTCATCGGACACTTCCCCCTCCGGCCCTCCGGGCCACCTCCCCCTTCAGGGGGAGGATCTTCTAAAGCGCCGGCAGCCGGATTTCAGCCCGCAGGCCGCCTTGGGGGCGGTTGCGGAGGATGAGTTCGCCGTCCTCGCGCTTGAGGATCTGCTGGACGATGGTCAGGCCAAGGCCCAGGCCGCCGGTGTTGCGGGCGCGGGCGCTGTCGAGGCGGTGGAAGGGTTCGAGCACGTGGGCCAGTTCGGCCTCGGGGATGCCGGGACCCTTGTCCTCGACCGCCAGCACGACCATCCGGCCTTCGCGGCTGAGCGTCAGGGCCGCCTCGCCGCCGTAGTGCAGGGCGTTCTCGACGATGTTGCTGATGGCGCGCTTGAGCGACAGCGGGCGGGCGCGCACGGGCAGGTGCTCGGGGCCGTCATAGGTGGCGATGCGCTCGGAGTCGGTGGCGTCGTCCACCAGGGTCATTGCGATGGCGGCGATGTCGGTGCGGCGCGGCGGCTCGGGGTCTTCCTGGCCGCCCAGATAGGCCAGCAGCGAGTCGAGCATGCCGGTCATCTCGTCGACGTCGGCCTCCAGCGCGTCGCGGGCATGGTCGTCGGTGACGAAGCCGGCGCGCAGGCGCAGGCGGGCCAGCGGCGTGCGCAGGTCGTGACCGACGGCGGCAAGCGCCTCGGTGCGGGCCTGCAGCAGGCCGGCGATGCGGTCCTGCATGGCGTTGAAGGCCTGGGCCACGAGCTTGAGGTCGCCGGCCCCGGTCTCGGCCACCCGCACGCGCGCGCCCTGGCCGACCTTGTCGGCGGCCTCGGCCAGCGCCCGCAGGGGACGGCTGAGGTTGCGCAGCACCAGGGCCGCCGCGGTGATGACGCCCAGGCCCAGGATGAAGGCCGAGCCGACGCTGCTGAGCAGCACCGCCCAGGGGGCGGCCCGGATCTTGGTCTTCATGGTCAGCCAGGTGCCGTCGCGCATCTTCAGCGCCACCTTCAGGTGGGTGTCGCGCGGCAGGGTGCGGTCGATCTCGGCGTTCATCCGCAGGTCGCGCCGGGCCAGGCTGGGCTCGGCGGCGCGGAACTGGTCCTTGAGCTTGCGTTCGGCCGAGCGCTCGCGGTCGACCAGATGGGGCAGGGGCGTCCATTCCAACTGGCTGGAGCGGCTGGACAGACCCGCGGCGCGCGCGATGCGCTCGTGCTCGGGACGGGTCTCCAG
Source organism: Caulobacter sp. 602-2 (assembly GCF_011043625.1). Taxonomy (GTDB): domain Bacteria; phylum Pseudomonadota; class Alphaproteobacteria; order Caulobacterales; family Caulobacteraceae; genus Caulobacter. The sequence continues at coordinate 584,619 of NZ_JAAKGT010000001.1, read as the reverse complement.
GATGGCTTCGGCGGTCACCAGCTGTTCGGCGGCGCGCTGAACCTGGTTGTTGCGGTTGGGGTAGATGCGGCTGTTCTCGAACAGGATCGAGCTGCCGATGAATTCCAGAGCCACGGCCAGCATCAGGACCAGGGTGACCTGGCCGACCAGACGCTGCGGCCACAGCCGCAGAGGCTTCATCGCCGCTCGACCTGCGCGGTGAAGATGTAGCCGATGCCGCGCACGGTGCGCAGCAGGGACTCGGCCTGGCCGCTGACGGCCAGCTTGCGGCGCAGGCGGCTGACCAGCACGTCGATGCTGCGGTCCGAAGCGTCGGAGATGCGGGCGCGCGACATCTCCAGCAGGCGCTCGCGGCCGATCACCCGCTGGGGCGAGGACAGGAAGGCCAGGAGCAGGTCGAACTCGGCGCCCGACAGATCAACGAAGGCGCCGTCGGGCGAGAGCAGTTCGCGGCGGCCCGGATCCAGCTGCCAGCCGGCGAACACCATCTGCTGGGCGCCGCGGGGCTGGCTGGCCTGGGCGCCGCCTTGCGTGCGGCGCAGGATGGCGCGGATGCGGGCGATCAGCTCCTTCTTGCTGAAGGGCTTGCCGATATAGTCGTCGGCGCCGAGCTCCAGGCCGATCAGGCGGTCGCTCTCGTCGTCGCGCGCGCTGAGCATGACGATCGGCACGTCGCTTTCCTTGCGCAGGCTGCGGCACAGCTGGAAGCCGTTGCTGCCCGGCATCATCACGTCGAGCAGGATGATGTCGACGGTGTTGGTCTCGAGCACGCGCGCCATCTCGCCGCCGTGGGCGGCGCTCAGCGGCTGGAAGCCTTCCTCGCGCAGCAGGCGCATCAGCAGGGTGCGCAGCGCCGGATCGTCCTCGACGATGAGCACGGTCGGGGCCACGGGGGCCGTGGCCAGCTCCCGCTGCAGAGCGTTCAGTCCGTTACCTGAGCTATCCATATGCCTGGGCTATCTAGGAACGATGAGGCCGCGAGCAAGGTAGAAAGCGGCTGTTTTCCACCGACTTCAAGCCAATACCAGGCCAGATTGCATCGTTCTCTGAAAAAGGTGCGCCCTCGCGCGCACTTCGGGGGAAGAGGACTCGCGCGAGGGCCGGCCGTCGGGACGGCCGTCTTGTATGCCGTGCTTGCTGGCCCTTAGGCCGCGCGGCAGATGTCGGAGACGGCGGCGCGGACGGCGCCTTCCTGGGTGGCGGCGGCGTCGGCCGAGTGGAACACGACGCGGACCACGCCTTCCTTGGCCTTGGCCGTGGCGACGTCGTCACGCTTGGCCAGCTCGACGGCGGCCGGGGCGGCGCAGGCGGCCGAGGCGGCGATCTTCACCGTGCGCTTGTGAAGGTTCTTCTTGGCGACCTCTTCGGTGAAGGTCAGGCCGTGGCCGGCCGGACCGGCCATGGCGGGGAAAGCGACGAGGCCAGCGGCCACGCCGAGAACAGCAGCGAACTTCATGACAGGAAACTACTCCGGATACGGGGACGCGACGGCTCAGCCGCCGGTGGCGGTGTCGGCTTGCGCCTGGACCGCGGGAAGGGTGGCGCGATAGGCCTCGACGCTCTTCAGCAGGCCGACGATCTCGGCCTGGGTGATGGCGGTGCGATGCTCGTAGCCCTTGGGCGACTTGAACTTGAAGCCCCAGGCCTGCGGCTTGGCGGCGACCTTGCGCAGCTCGTCTTCGCCGATCGGGAAGGCGACTTCTTCCGTGCACAGCTCCGGCGCCTCGAACAGGAAGCAGCGGCCGGCGTTGTCGCGGATCTTGATCGCCTGAGTCTGGACCGGCCAGGCCGAGGTCTCGTAGGCCACCGTGTCGTACTCGCGCATCGAGCCCTGGTACATCAGGGTCTGGCGGACCTCGTAGCGGGTCGCGCCGGTACGCTTGTCGACGACCGCGCGCAGGTAGTTGTCGTTCGACGGGTTGCGGAACAGGCCCTTGCCGGTCTGGAAACCGGCCTGCGTGCTGACGACGGTCTCGACGTCGAGCTGATCGTCGATGACCTGCGTCTTGGCCTGGAAGTGATCGGCGCCGAGGGCGACCTGCCTTGCGGGCAGCTTCACGGTCTCGGCGACGGCCGCGCCGCCGATGGCCAGACCGCCCAGGGCGGTCAGGGCCAGCAGGCGATTGCGGGTCTTGCTCATGGTCTTCTCCTGTGAAGCGCGGGCCGATCCCTCGTTCGGCGGGCGCTTCTGACAGGTGTTAGGGTGGCGAGGCCGCCTTGCGGCTCTGCATCGTGTTTGTGACAAAGCATTGCCGCGCGCTATCGAGGGCGCCGGCGCCTCAGAATGCGGCGGATCCGAGATAGCCCAGGCCCGTGGCCCGGTGGATCGCCTGGGCCCGGCCCGCCACCCGCAGCTTCAGGGCGGCGTTCTGGACGTGAAAACGGACCGTGGGACCGGAGATGCCGATGATCTGGCCGATGTCGGCGTCGGTCTTTCCGGCCGCCGCCCATTTGAGGCACTGGATCTCGCGCTTGGTCAAGCGCACCAGCGGCGCGTCGTCGGCCAGTCCGTCGCGATAGGCCGACACCAGGCGCAGGGCCGCGCCGTGCATCTGGTCGGCGCGGGCGGCGTAGAGGACGGGCAGGTCGGGCAGGGGGCTGTCGGAGGCCCAGACCACGGCGCCGATCACCCCGCCGGTCAGGTAGGTCGGGGCGATGATGGCGGCGGCGACGCCGAAGTCCTGGGCCGCCTCGGCCACCGGGATGGCCTCCAGCTTGGCCAGCGGCCGCCAGCTGCAGAAGCGGCCCTGGTGATAGAAGAACGGCTCGGCGGCGTAGCGGGCGGCCAGGATGAACGGCGCACGCAGGGCGAAGGCCCGGTCGCGCCAGTAGCGCAGGCCCGCGTCCAGCCACTGGAAGGTGGTCTCGGCCAGCGGCAGGCCGTCGGAGCCGAGCATCGGTTCGGGACTGGAGATGTCGGCGCTGGCGGCGACATAGGGCAGGCCGATCTCGGCGCCGAGGTCGCGCACGGCCAGCGCCAGGTCCATGACCCGCGCCAGGCGCTCGTGATCCTCCCCCGTCGTCGCCGTCATGCGGGCGCTCTTTCCCTATCGGTTCCGATAGCTTGCGCACCGGGCCCAGGCTTTCGCAAGTTTCCCCGACGTTGGCATGGAGCGCGCGCGTGGACCTGGAGCTGTCGCCCGAAGACCTGGCCTTTCGCGACGAGGTGCGCGCGTTCCTGGACGCCGAACTGACGCCGGACCTGTGGGAGGCGGGAAGGCGGATGACCAGCGTCTTCTGCGACAAGGATCATAGCCTGGCCTGGCAGAGAATCCTGCACGCCAGGGGCTGGGTCGCGCCCAGCTGGCCGGTGGAGCACGGCGGGCCGGGCTGGAGCGAGATCCAGCGCCACGTCTTCCAGGCCGAATGCGCGCGGGCCGGCGCGCCGGGCCTGGCGCCGATGGGCCTGAGGATGGTGGCCCCGGCGATCATGCGGTTCGGCAGCCCCGAGCAGAAGGCCCGCTACCTGCCCAGGATCCTGTCGGGCGAGGACTACTGGTGCCAGGGCTATTCCGAGCCCGGGGCGGGCTCGGACCTGGCCTCGCTGCGGATGAAGGCCGCTTCCGACGGCGACGACTACGTGCTGAGCGGCTCGAAGATCTGGACCACCCATGCCCACTGGGCCACGCACATGTTCTGCCTGGTGCGCACCAGCACCGAGGGCAAGCCGCAGGCCGGGATCACCTTCCTGCTGGTCGAGATGGACCGGCCGGGGATCCGGGTCGACCCGATCCTCACCCTGGCCGGCGAGCACGAGGTCAACCAGGTGTTCTTCGACGAGGTCCGCACGCCCAAGGTCGACCGGCTGGGTGAGGAGAACCAGGGCTGGACGGTGGCCAAGCACCTGCTGGAGTTCGAGCGCGGCGGGGGCTACGCGGCGGGGCTGGAGGCGGGGCTTTGCCGGCTGCGCGAGGCGGGCGCGGCCGACGATCCCGACCAGCGGCGCCAGCTGGCCGAAGCGCAGATCGCCGCCCTGGCCATCGACGTCACCGAGCGGCGGGTGCTGAGCGCCCTGGCCGGCGGCGCCAACCCCGGCCCGGCCTCGTCGATCCTCAAGGCGCAGGGCTCCGAGGCGCTGCAGCGGCAGGACGAGCTGGCCGTGGCCCACCTTGGCGCCTGGGCGGCCGTGCACCAGCCGGCGGCGCGGGAGGCGGGCTCCAACGCGGCGCTGATCGGTCCCGAGCACGGCCGCACCACCATGGCCCGCTATCTCAACAATCGCGCCGCCTCGATCTATGGCGGCTCCAACGAGATCCAGCGCGACATCATCGCCAGGCTGGTGCTTGGGCTGTGAAGCGCGGTGCGTCCTTCGAGGCCCGCTGCGCGGGCGCCTCAGGATGAGGAAATCGGTGCAAGGAGGCCCTCATCCTGAGGTGCAAGGCGAAGCCGAGCCTCGAAGGACGTATGGCCCCGGATGCTCACCCTATCAGTTCCGATAGCTTGTTAGAGCCCGGCGACACCCGCACGCTCCGATAGAGCCAGCGTCCAATGAAGGCGCGGCCGGAGGGAGGTTTCGCATGCAAGGACCGTTGCGTGTCGCGTTGACGCTCGGAGCGTCGGCCCTGGCGCTGTCGATGGCGGCGCCCGCCTGGGCCCAGGTCGCCAAGCCCGCGCAGGAGGAGAAGGACAGCCTGGCCATCGAGACGGTCGTGGTCACGGCCCAGCGGCGCGAGGAAGCGGCCAACGACATCGGCATGCCGATCCAGGCCTTCAGCGGCCAGGCCCTGCAGCAGCTGCGGGTCACCGACCCCAAGGACCTGTCGACGGTCGCGCCCAGCTTCACGGTCAGCCAGAGCTATCAGGGCGTGCCGACCTATACGCTGCGCGGGATCGGCTTCAACACCATCAACCTGTCGGCCACCTCGACCGTGGGCACCTATGTCGACGAGGTCGCCTACGCCTATCCGTTCATGAACACCGGCCCGATGTTCGACCTGGAACGGGTCGAGGTGCTGAAAGGGCCGCAAGGCACGCTCTATGGCCGCAACACCACGGCGGGCCTGGTCGACTTCGTGACCAACAAGCCGACCGAGGCGTTCGAGGCCGGGCTGACGGCCGAGGCCGGCAACTACGAGACCCGCAACATCGAGGGCTATTTCAGCGGTCCGCTGGGCGACAAGGTGCAGGCGCGCCTGGCCTTCCGCGCCGAGCACAGCGGCGAGGGCTGGCAGGTCAGCAACAGCCGGGGCGAACGCCAGGGCGAGATCCACCGGCAGGGCTGGCGCCTGTCGCTGGCGGCCCAGCCCAGCGACAAGGTCGACATCGACTTCTCCTACGCCGGCTGGCGCAACACCTCCGACACGGTGGCGGCCCAGGCCATCGGCTTCACGCCGGCGACGGCGGCCAGCCCGTTCAACGTCGCGGGCCTCACCAGCTACATCGCGGCCAACAAGCCGACGAAGGGCAGCCAGGCCGATTGGGCGCCGCTGTCGGTGCGCGGCGCCGACGTCGGGACGGGCCTAGGCATCCGCGATCCTGCCGAGGAGGACGACCGCTTCGATGCGGCCAAGCTGCGGCTGGCCTGGCATCTTTCCGACGACGTCAGCCTGATCTCGCTGACCAGCTACAACAAGCTGCGTCGCGACGCGGTGTTCGACTGGAGCGGCGCGCCCTACGAGATCCTGGTGCAGAAGGCGCACGGGGACATCGAGTCCACGGCCGAGGAGCTGCGGCTGGAGGGGCGCACCGAAAAGGGCTCGTGGCTGGTCGGGGGCTATATCGCTCACGACGAGATCCTCGACATGAACCGCACGATCCTGGGCCAGAACGCCAATGTCGGCCTGATCCGGTTCTACGGCTCGACCCTCTTGGCCACGCCGTTCAACAGTGGCGGATACACGGCGCTGCAGATGAGCCAGGCGTTCCGCACCTATGAGGACGTGGGCAATATCGAGACCGACACCTGGAGCCTTTTCGCCAACGCCGACAGGGCCTTGACCGAGAGTCTGAAGCTGACCGTCGGCCTGCGCTACAGCCAGGACAAGCAGGACTACGTGGGCTGCTCGCGCGACTTCAACGGCAACATGCTGCCCAACGTCAATGTCGTGAACCGGGCGCTGTTCTTCAGCGTCTACGGCCTGGTGGCGCCGATCACGCAGGGCGCGTGCAACACCTTCGATCCGGCCACGGCCGCCTTCGGCTTCGTGCGCTCGACCCTGGACGAGGACAACTTCGCCTGGCGCGTGGCGCTGGACTGGCGGGCCAGCGACGACGTGCTGATCTACGGCTCGATCTCGCGCGGGGCCAAGGCCGGGGCGACGCCGATCAACGCGGCCAACATCTCGACCCAGAACGCCCCGGCGCGCCAGGAACTGCTGACCGCCTACGAGGTGGGCGTGAAGGCGGCGCTGTTCGAACGGCGCGTGCAGGCCAATCTGGGCCTGTTCTACTACGACTACACCGACAAGCAGCTCAGCGTGTCGTTCGCCGATCCGATCTATACGGCGCTGTCGCGGCTGGCCAACGTGCCCGAAGGCATGGCCCGCGGGCTGGACGGCGACGTCACCTGGCGCGCGACCAAGTCTCTCACCTTCCTCGCCTCGGCGACCTGGCTGCACACCGAGGTCCAGGGCTACACCGGCATCAACGGCGCCGGTCAGCCCCAGGACTTCGACGGACGGCCCTTTTTATACAGCCCGAAGTTCCAGGGCGGCCTGACGGCCCTGTTCGACCACGACCTGCAGAGCGGCCTGAAGCTGCAGGCGGCGCTGAACGGCCGCTGGCAGAGCAAGTCGAGCGCCGACCTGGAGGGCAATCCGCTGTTCGTGATCGACAGCTACGGCCTGCTCAACGCCAGCGTCGGGATCTCTTCGCCCGACAAGGGCTGGGAGCTGTCGCTGTGGGGGCGCAACCTGACCGACGAGTACTATTGGACCGCAGTCAGCAGCAACGCCAACACGGTCGTGCGCTTCCCTGGCCGGACAAGGACCTGGGGCGCGGCGCTAAGCTGGCGGTTCTAAAGGGAAGGGCGCGACGCCGGCGGTCGATCGCGTTAAGGTCGCAAGGCCTTGCCGCCGAGAGCCGCCGGACCGCCATGCCCTACGACCTTGTCACCGACCACGGGCCCGAAACCGCCATCGCCGAGTTCGAAGCCGGACCTCTGCGCTATCGCGCGGAGGTCCGCGTCACGCCGGCGGGCATACTGGCGGTCGGCGCGCTGCTGAGCGGGGTGCTGCTGTCGACGGCGGTGATCGTCTGGGCCTCGAAGGCGGCGGTCGGACGACGCTGATCAATTGATGCGTGTCATCCCGGCCGAAGGAGCGCGTCAGCGATCCGTAGAGCCGGGATCTTCCACGTCGGCAGCTTCGGAACGGTGGGAGATCCCGGCGTTCCGCTTCGCTACAGCCGGGATGACAGATTGAAATTGCGACGCCGGCGACTAGGCCGGCGGCCGCGCGGTGAAGGCCCAGCGGGCGTTCTCGCCGGGCTGCAGGGTGGCGGCGTCGACATAGGCGTGGCCGCAGCGATCGTCGGCCTTGCGGTAGGCCAGTTCGATCAGGCCGCCTTGCGAGCACAGCACCGAGGCGCGGGCGCGGTGGCCGCAGCGGAGGACGAGCTCGACGGTGTCGCCGTCCGCCACGGGAAAGGGCGTCTTCTTGGGTTTGCGGCGAAGCATGGCGCGGGTTCCGAAAGCTGAAGGCCCCGGACCCCGGCTCGTGTCTTGCGAGACGAACCGGGATCCGGCGCGGGTACGACACCACGATCGGCTTTTCAGGATTAATCGCGCCTGAACAGCGGCTTAAGGCCGCAGTCGGACCTGGTGGGCCAGCCGGTAGAGCGCCGGCAGCACCAACAGGGTCAGCAGGGTGGACGAGACGATGCCGCCGATGACCACGGTGGCCAGCGGACGCTGGACCTCGGCGCCGGCCCCGACGTTGAAGGCCATCGGCACGAAGCCGAGGCTGGCCACCAAGGCGGTCATCAGGACTGGGCGAAGGCGCGCCAGAGCGCCCTCACGGATCGCCGGGTCGAGGTCCATGCCGTCCTGCCGCAGCGAGCGGATGAAGCTCAGCATCACCACGCCGTTCAGCACCGCCACGCCCGACAGGGCGATGAAGCCCACCCCGGCCGAGATCGACATCGGCAGGCCGCGCAGCAGCAGGGCCGCGACGCCTCCGGTCAGCGCCAGAGGCACGCCGGAGAAGACGATGGCGGCGTCCTTGCCCGAGCGGAACAGGGCGTAGAGCAGGCCAAAGATCAGCAGCAGGGCGGCCGGAACCACCAGCTGCAGCCGCCTGGCCGCCGAGATCAGCTGCTCGAACGTGCCGCCATAGGTGATCCAGTAGCCGGGCGGAACCTCGACCTCGGTTCCGACCTTCTCGCGCACCTCGTCGACGAACGAGCCGAGGTCGCGGCCGCGCACGTTGGCGGTGACCACGACGCGGCGCTTGCCGTCCTCGCGGCTGATCTGGTTGGGGCCGATCACGGTCTCGATCCGCGCGACGTCCTGCAGGGGCACGAAGCCGCGCGGCTGGTCTATGGACCCCGGCAGCGGAATGCGCAGCCGGCCGACGTCGTCGACCTTGCCGCGCTCGCTTTCGGGCAAGCGCACGACCACGTCGAACCGCCGGTCGCCCTCGAACACCTGGCCTGTGACCGTGCCGCCGATGGCGGTGGCCACCACCGACTGCACGTCGTCGACATTGAGGCCGAGGCGAGCCAGGGCCGCGCGGTCGGGGGTGATCTGCAGGACGGGCAGGCCGGTGACCTGCTCGACCCCGACGTCCTGGGCGCCGGAGACGCCCTCGACGACCGCGCCGATCTTCTCGCCGACCGCCAGCAATTGCTCGAGATCGTCGCCGTGGACCTTGATGGCCACGTCGGCGCGCACGCCCGACAGCAGTTCGTTGAACCGCATCTGGATCGGCTGGGTGAACTCGTAGTTGCTGCCGGGCACCTCGGCGACGGCCGCTTCCAGCTCGGCCACCAGCTTGGCGCGGGGCTTTCTGGGATCAGGCCAGTCCTTGCGGTCCTTCAGCAGGATGAAGGTGTCGGCCACCGAGGGCGGCATCGGGTCGGTGGCGACCTCGGCGGTGCCGATCTTGGCCACGACCCGCTCGACTTCGGGGAAGCGGGCGATCCGCTTCTCCAGCGCCGCCTGCATGGCCACGGCCTGGGAAAGGCTGGTGCCTGGAATGCGCATGGCGTGCATGGCGATGTCGCCCTCGTCGAGGCTGGGCGCGAACTCCGCGCCCATGCGCGAGGCGGCCAGGGCCGCCACGACCACCAGCACCGCAGCCCCGGCCACGAAGGGGACCCGCAGGCGCAGGGCCGTCTCCAGGGCCGGCTCGTAGAGGCGGCGGGCGCCGGCCATGATGCGGCTTTCCTTCTCCTCGACCTTGCCGGTGACGAACATGGCCACGGCGGCCGGGACGAAGGTCAGCGACAGCACCAGGGCCGCCGTCAGGGCGATGACCACGGTGACGGCCATCGGGTGGAACATCTTCCCCTCCACACCGGTCAGCGCGAAGATCGGCACATAGACCAGGGTGATGATCAGGATCCCGAACAGCGAGGGCCGGATCACCTCGCCGGCGGCCGAGGCGACGAGGGAGAAACGCTCGTCGCGGGTCAGCAGCCGGCCCTGACGATGCTGGGCCTCGCCCAGGCGTCGCAGGCAGTTCTCGACGATGATCACAGCGCCGTCGACGATCAGGCCGAAGTCCAGCGCGCCCAGGCTCATCAGGTTGCCCGAGACGCCGGCCTGCACCATGCCGGTGATGGTCAGCAGCATCGACAGCGGGATGACCGCCGCCGTGATCAGGGCCGCGCGGATGTTGCCCAGCAGCAGGAACAGCACGACGATGACCAGCAGGGCGCCTTCGAGCAGGTTCTTTTCGACCGTGGCGATGGCGCGGTCGACGAGGTCGGTGCGGTCGTAGATCGGCTTGGCCGTGACGCCCGGCGGCAGGGCCTTGGCGGCCTCCTCCAGGCGGGCGGCGGCGGCGCGGGCCACGGTGCGGCTGTTCTCGCCGACCAGCATGAAGACCGTGCCCAGCACCACCTCCTGGCCGTTCTCGGTGGCGGCGCCGGTGCGCAGTTCCTGGCCCAGCCCCACGTCGGCGACATCTGCCACGCGGATCGGGGCGCCGTTGCGGCTGGCGACGATGACGGCCGACAGATCGGCGATCCCCGTGGCCTGGCCGGGCACGCGCACCAGCACCTGCTCGCCGTAGCGTTCCAGGTATCCGGCCCCGACATTGGCGTTGTTGCGTTCAAGCGCCGCGACCACGTCGCCCATGGTCAGGCCGTAGGCCGACAGACGTTCAGGCAGGGGCGTGACGTGATACTGCCGCTCGAAGCCGCCGATGGTGTTGACCTCGGTCACCCCCGGGGTGTTGCGCAGCTGGGGACGGATCACCCAGTCCTGCAGGGTGCGCAGGTCTTCGGGGCCCCAGGCCTTGCCGTCGGGGCGGCGGGCGCCGGGCTTGGCCTCCACGGTGTACATGAAGATCTCGCCCAGGCCCGTGGAGATGGGCCCCAGTTCCGGCGTCAGGCCCGGCGGCAGCTGGCCGCGCGCGCTCTGCAGCCGCTCGCCCACCAGCTGGCGGGCGAAGTAGATGTCGGTCCCGTCCTTGAAGACGACGGTGACCTGGGAAAGGCCGTAGCGCGAGATCGAGCGGGTGTACTGCAGGCCCGGAAGGCCGGCGATGGCAGTCTCGACCGGGAAGGTGACCCTTTGCTCGGCCTCCAGCGGCGAGAAGCCGGGGGCCTCGGTGTTGATCTGCACCTGGACGTTGGTGATGTCGGGCGTGGCGTCGATGGGCAGGCGCTGGAAGCTCCAGACCCCGACGGCGATCGCGACGGCGACGAGCGCCAGCACGACCCAGCGCAGCCGGATCGCGGCGGCGACGATACGTTCGAGCATGATCTTCGCCTCCCTCAGTGATCGTGGCTCGCGCCGGACTTCTCGATGTCCGCGCGGATCAGGAAGGCGCCGTCGACGACGTATTCGGCGCCGGGCTTGAGGCCCGAGAGCACCTCGGTCCACTCAGGCGTCTGGCGGCCGATCTGCAGCATCCTGACCTCGTAGGTGTCCTTCACCTTGACGAAGACGACCTGGAAGTCGCGGAAGCGCTGGATGGCCTTGGTGCGCACGGCCAGCGGCGCGGCCTGGGCGCCGACCTGGAACGAGCCCTCCACGCCCATGCCGGGCCGAAACGCGCTGTCGGCGCCACCGGGCAGGTGCACGTGCGCCAGCAGGGTCTGGCTGACGAGATCGGCGGTCGGCAGCACCGTCTCGACCTCCGCGGTCAGTCGCGTGTCGCCCGACAGGCTGCGCACCTCGACCGGCTGGCCGACGCGCACCTTCTCGGCGTCGCGCGGATAGACGAAGAACTCGGCGTGCAGCTTGGTGGGGTCGGCGATCACGAAGATCGGCCGCTCCATGGCCACGTCGCCGACATTGAGGTTCTTCTCGATGATCACGCCGCCGATCGGGGCGGGGATCGCGTAGGTCTGCAGGCTTTCGCTGGATTCCACGCGGGCCAGGACCTGGCCCTTGCGGACGGTTTGGCCCAGTTGGCCGGACAGGCTCATGATCCGCCCCGGATACCAGGCGCGGACCTCGCCCTTGCCCTCCGGCGTGATCTCGACCCGGCCGGCCATGTCGACCAGCTGCGCGATCGGGGCCGGGCCCGCGATCTCGGTGCGGACGCCCCCGGCCTTGGCGGCTTCGGCGGAAATGGTCGTGCGGCCCTCGTATGAGTCGTAGCGCCAGTTGCTGGTCTTGCCGGCGATCGTAGCGGCCACGGCGACGTCGAACGAGTGCGGCTCGGTCACCATGCCCTGGCCGCGCAGGTAGTCGCCCTCGGGCTTGAAGGCAAAGCGGTTCACCTCGCCGTCGAGGCGGGTGAGGGTGACGGCCAGCTGGACGCCCTCGGGCGCCAGCGGGCGGTCCTTGCGGTAGGCGTAGACCCGGAACTCCGGCTCGACTCCGTCCTCGAAGATCGTGATCTCGATCGAGACGTCGCCGTCGCGGAGCATCCGGCCGCCGTGGGGGCCGCGCTGCTCGGCCTCCTCGGCGGCGTGGTTTTCGGTCTTGGCCGGGGTGTTTCCGCAGGCGGCGAGGGTCAGGGCGCCGGCGATCGCCAGGGCCAGGGGCGCGGAAACGCGCATGAAGCGGCGGGTCATCGGGCGGGCTCCGAAGCGGTGGCGGCGGGGATCAGGCGCGCATGGGCGCCGGTCAGGCGGTCGAGTTGGGCGCGGTCGACCTGGAAGGCCTTCAGCACGGTCAGGCGCCGGCTCCTGGCCTCGATCAGGGCCTTCTGGGCCTCCAGCACGTCGAGATAGGAGAAGCCGCCCCGGTTGAACCCGTCGCGGACGAGGTCGACCGTGCGGGCGTTGGCGGGCACGACCTCGCCCTGGATGCGGCGGGCCTCGGCGGCCTTCTGGGCGAGGGCGGCCTGGGCGACGGCGATGCGGCGCTCCAGCACGCTGCGCGCGCCGGCCACGTCCAGATCGGCGGCCAGACGCTCGGCCCGGGCCTGGTCGATGGCGCCGCGGTTGGTGTCGTGGCGACCGAGCGGGATCGAGCCGCCGACCACGGCGGCCACGGCCCCGTCGCCGTTGAGATAGCGCAGGCCGGCGCGCCAGGTCGGATCCTGGACGGCCTTGCTCTCTTCCACGCGGACGCGGGCGCCGGCTAGGTCGCGCTGGGCGTCGAGCAGAGCCAGATCCACCGGCGAGGCCGGGCCGGCGACGCGTCCGGCGACCGACAGGTCCTCCAGCGCCGCAGCGTCGATCTCGATCTCACCGCCGCCCCAGTAGGCGGCCAGGGCGCGGCGGGCGTCGGCGGCGCGGGTGCGGGCCTGGGCCAGGGCCATGCGGGCCTCGGCGACCTGGGCGTCGGCGCGGGCGCCGGCGAACAGCGGATCGCGCGCGGCCTTCACCCGGCGCGAGACCTCGCCCCGGGCGCGCTCGGCCAGCGCCAGGCGGTCGGCGGCCAGGGCGGCCTCGGCCTCTCCGAACACCGCCTCGACCCAGGCCAGATCGACCTCGTGCAGCAGGTCGAGCACGCGGACGTCGTCTCGCAGCCGGGCCAGGGCGATGTCGCCCCGGGCCAGGGCCACGCGGGCGGCGCGCTTGCCGCCGCGCTCGCGGGTCTGCTCGTAGTAGACGGTGGCCTGGGCGCGATCGACCAGGGAGTAGGGTCCCGAGCCGGCCAGGTCCTCGACATCGACGCCGACGACGGGATTGGGACGGACGCCGGCCTGGCGCACGCCGGCTTCGGCGGCGGACAGCCGGGCGGCGAGGGCAGGGCGGGCCGGATCGGCGGCGGCCGTGCGTCCCAGCGCCTCGGCCAAGGTCAGGGGGCTGGCCTGCGCGGCCAGGGGCGTCGCCATGGCGAGCGCCGTGGCGAGCAGCCAGGACCGCGCGCGGCGGCCTTGGATAACGGAATGCATGAAAGGTCCTCGAAACAGGTCGAAAGAGCGCGGCGCGGCGGCCGCGCGGCTTCAGGCGACGTGTGCGAGGGCCTGCTTGGGCGGGCGTTCCTGCTGCGGGCCGCCGATGCCGGTCAGCCGCTGCTCGGCGAGCGCCCAGCGGCGGTCGTCGACATGGCGGGCGGCCGGATGGGGCAGGTCTTCCAGGGCGCCGAACACCGAAGGGGTGTCGTGGTGGTGATGGTGGTGGTGCGGCGCGATCGGATCATCGCCAAGGCCATCGGCCGCGATGATCGCGGCGTCGAAATGCACGTCGATGGACGTCAGGCGGCCCTGGTGGACGTGGTCGTGATCCTCCTCGAGCGCGGCGGCCGCGCTGGGCGGGCCGTGCAGGGCGCGATCGAGGCTGGTCATCGGCGCCTGGACGACGAACACGACGACGAGCATGCCGGCCAGAGCCGTCATCCATCGCCTCGTCCATTCGCCCCAGGCCGAGCTCACCGAGCCCCCTTGCTTGCCGAAACCGATCTTAGTGTCGCCGCTGCGCGAACCGTTCGCAAGAGCCGAGGCCGCCTTACGTAGCCGCGGCGCCGGTCGAAGGCGCCTTGGGGATGAGGAAGCGGGGCAGCAGGCTGGCGACCACGCGGCGGCCCGCGCCGTCCGGCAGGTTCAGCATATCGCGCAGCGGCGGACCGATCAGGGCCTCGCCGAAGGCGCTGAGCGCGATGAACAGCACGGCCGCGCCGACGCCCTCGCGGGCCTGGGCGTCCTGGGCGCCCATCTTCTCGGCGATGGCCTCGACCAGGTTCTGGACGGCCGCGCGCACGGGTTCGAGGTGCGAGAGATCGCCCGAGAGCGTGATCCAAGCGGCCAGCCGACCCGCGCCACCGGTGTCAAACGCGTCGAAAACGGCGTTGACCAGCTCCAGCGGCGCGCCCTCGTCGGTCTTCAGCCGGGCGATGGCCTCGTCCAGGGCCTGGGTCAGGTCGGAGACCATCGAGCCCATCAGCGCCGACTGCAGGCCGGCCGCCGATCCGAAGTGGTGGATCAGGTTGGCGTGGGTCACGCCGATCTCGGCGGCGACCGCCGACAATGTCACGGCATCGGGTCCGCCCTTCAGCAGCAGGGCGCGCGCGGAGGCGATCGCTTCGCGGCGCGCTTCTTCGGGCACGCGGCGTCGACGGCGGGTTGCGCTTTTCTCAATTGACATCGATGTAAATGACATTCATGTAGATAAGGCTTTTTCCTTAGGCTTCAACAAGGGGAACCGCAAGTGCAAGCTGCGCCCATAGCGCCCGTACTGCGCCCAGTTCACGGCCAGAATCGCCAGCCTTCCCATGCGGCGCCTCGCCGCATCCAGCCGGTCCGCGCAATGCGGGCGTTCGGCAAGCTGGTGGCCGACAAGGAGGACACCCGCCAGGTCTTCGAGATCATGAACGCTCTGGCGGGGCGCTCGATCGAGTGGGGCTACCAGCGCCTGATGGATACGCCGCAGGGCGGCATCCAGGCCTACGAGCAGGTCGAACTGTCGGACCGCCTGCAGGACCGGCAATGGCTGGCGGGCTTTGCCGAAGGGACGGTGGGTGCGGCCTACCGGACCTTCATCGACAGCCGCAACCTGTCGGCCTACGGCCTGGCCGAGGAAAGCGCCAAGGTCGCCGACACCGAGATCGAGGCGGCCCATCCGCGGGCCTGGTACGCCCGGCGCATCCGCGACGTGCACGACATCTGGCACGTGCTGACCGGCTACCAGACCGACGCGCTGGGCGAGGCCTGCGTGGTCGCCTTCTCGCTGCCCCAGACCCGCAGCACGGGGTTCGGCCTGATCGCCGCCGGGGCGGCGGTGCAGTTCATGCGGGCGCGAACCGGCCATCCCTGCGGACGGGCCGTTCTGCAGGCCTGGCGCAACGGCCGCAGGGCCGCCTGGCTGCCCGGCGAGGACTATGTGGCGCTGATGGCCGAGCCCCTGGAAGCGGCGCGCGCCCGTCTGCGCATCCCGCGCCCCACGCTGTACGAGCGGGTGCCGGCCGGGATGCGCAACGCCTATGCCGGGAGCCAGGCATGAGCCGGCTGCTGGCGACCCTGGCCCTGGCGGTTTCGGCGATCGCCGCGCCGGCCCTGGCGCAGGAGGCGGGGCTGACCGGGCGATGGCGCACCTCGGCCGAGAACGGCGTGGTCGCGATCGAGCGCTGCGGAGACAACTTCTGCGGCCGCCTGAAAGACGCCAAGCCGCTGCGCGCCGACCCGGACCAGCGCGACGTGCGCAACCGCAACGCCGAGCTGCGCACCCGCAAGCTCAAGGACCTGACGGTCCTGGCCAATTTCTCCGGCGGACCCAAGTCGTGGTCCGGCGGTCCGCTCTACGACCCCGAGACGGGGCAGGGCGCGTCGACCGGCACGCTGACCCTGGTGGACGACGACACCCTGGCGGTCAGGGGGTGCATCGCGCCCCTGCTGTGCCGCACCCAGACCTGGAAGCGCGTGCGCTGAGCACCGCTCAGTTTGAGTAACTGGGCCGCCGCCAGGGCGCCCAGCATTCCGAGTATCCGACTTTTGACACAGCCGACGGGGGCCGCCCCGCCGGTCGGGGGATTGCGACCATGCTGATCTGGATTGGCGCCGCCGCGCTCATCGCCTTCGTTCTGACCTTCGTTCAGGCCAGGGCCGCTCTGTGGGCCGTCGCGACGGCGTTATGGATAGGCGCCGGCTTCGCGGCCGGGGTGATCGGCTCGACCGCCACGCTGGTGCTGGCCGCCATCGCCGCGCCGATCGCGGTGCTGACCACGTTCCGCCCGCTGCGCGCCGCGCTGCTGTCGGGGCCGGCCATGGGCGCCTTCGCCAGGATCATGCCGCGCATGAGCCCCACCGAGCAGGCCGCGGTCGAGGCCGGCAACGTCTGGTGGGACGCCGAGCTGTTCGCCGGCAAGCCCGACTGGAAGCGCCTGCTGGCCACGCCCGCGCCGGCGCTGTCGGCCGAGGAGCAGCGCTTCCTCGACATCGAGGCCGAGCACCTGTGCGACCTGTCGAACGACTGGGAGAGCACCTCGGTGTGGCAGGACCTGCCGCCGGCCGCCTGGGAGTACGCCCGCGACAAGGGCTTCCTGGGCATGATCATCCCCAAGCGCTACGGCGGCCTGGGCTTCTCGGCCTACGCCCACAGCCAGGTGGTGCAGAAGCTGTCGACCCGCTGCTCGGCCGCCGCCGTGTCGGTGATGGTGCCCAACTCGCTGGGCCCGGCCGAACTGCTGCTGCACTACGGCACCGACGCCCAGAAGGACCACTACCTGCCGCGGCTGGCGCGCGGCGACGAGATTCCGTGCTTCGCCCTGACCAACCCCTATGCCGGCTCTGACGCGGCCTCGATCACCGACACCGGCGTGGTCTGCCGGGGGCTGTGGAACGGACGCGAGACGCTGGGCTTCCGGGTCAGCTGGCGCAAACGCTACATCACCCTGGCGCCGATCGCGACGGTGATCGGCCTGGCCTTCCGCGCCGTCGATCCCGACGGCCTGCTGGGCCAGGGCGCCGAGCCGGGCATCACCTGCGTGCTGCTGCCGCGCGACCATCCGGGCGTGAACATCGGCCGCCGCCACTGGCCGCTGAACGCGGTGTTCCAGAACGGCCCGATCACCGGCGACGACGTCTTCGTGCCGATGGAGATGGTGATCGGCGGCCAGGCCCAGGTGGGCAACGGCTGGCGGATGCTGATGGAGTGCCTGGCGGCCGGCCGCGCGATCTCGCTGCCGTCGTCCAACGTGGGCATGTCCAAGCTGGCGGTCGGCATGGTCGGCGCCTATGTCGCGATCCGCCGGCAGTTCAACATGCCGATCGGCGCCTTCGAGGGCGTGCAGGAGCCGCTGGCCCGCATGGCCGGCCACCTCTACGCCTCCGACGCCTTGCGCCGCCTGGCGGCCGCGGCCCTGGACCAGGGCGAGAAGCCCTCGGTGGTGTCGGCGATCGCCAAGTATCACGTGACCGAACGCGCCCGCATCGTCGTCAACGACGCCATGGACGTGGTCGGCGGCAAGGGCGTCTGCATGGGACCGGGCAACTTCCTGGCCCGCGCCTATCAGCAGATCCCGATCGCCATCACGGTCGAGGGCGCCAACATCATGACCCGCACCCTGATCATCTACGGCCAGGGCGCGATCCGCTGCCATCCCTACGTGCTGACGCTGATGCGGACGGCGCAAAGCCAGAACCTGAAGGACTTTGACGCGGCCCTGTTCGGCTATGTCGGCTTCCTGCTGCGCAACCTGGCCCGCTCGAGCGCCTTCGCCCTGACAGGCGGCCTGCTGATCGGCAAGCCGGCGGGCGCCGCCCCGCAGCTGGGCCGCTACTACCGGGCCGCCACCCGCTATTCGACCCTGCTGGCCCTGGCCTCGGACCTGTCGATGGCGACGGTCGGCGGCGCGCTGAAGCGCAAGGGCGCCCTGACAGGACGCCTGGGCGACATGCTCTCGCAGCTCCTGATCCTGTCGAGCGCCCTGAAGCGCTTCGAGGACGAGGGGCGCCCGGCCGAGGACCTGCCGCTGGTCCACTGGGCCGCGCAGGACGCCCTGGCCCGCACGAGCGAGGCCTGGCGGGCGCTGCTGGCCAATCACCCCAGCCGCATCGCCGCCTTCGTGCTGGGCCTGGTCGGCGCCGGCGCAGGTCGCGCGGGACCGGACGACCGCGTCGCCGCCGAGGTGGCGGGGCTGATCCAGCGCCACGGTCCGGCGCGCGACCGCCTGCTGGCCGGCTCGTGGACCCCGCGCATCGAGGTCGACCCGATCGCCGCCACGGCCGTCGCCTTCGACCTCCATCCGCAGGTGGAAGCCGTCGAGCGTCGCCTCAAGCCAGAAATCGCGGCGGGCCGCATCGCCCGCGCGCCGCAGAACCTGACCCTGCTGGACGCCTGGGCCGGCGAGCTGCAGGCCAAGGGCCTGATCTCGAGCGCCGAGCGCGACCTCTTCGCCCGCTTCGCGGTGCTGGCCGACATGGCCATCCAGGTCGACGACTTCCCGCAGGACTTCGGCCTGGCCGAGGGCCTGGCGCGCCGGGGCGGCAAGCGCGCCGCCAAGCGCGAGAAGGTGGCCCAATGACCGACCGCTACCTGGAGTTCGCCAACAGCGGCCTTGGCGGCTGGATGGTCGGCGCCCTTGGCCTGCCCAAGCCCGCGCCGCTGCAACGGCGCGCCGAGGCCGGAGCCGTCGCCCTGCATCCGCTGCTGCTGGAGTCGGCCGGAAGCGGCCGGATGGGACCGGTGCTGGAACGCGTGGCGCTGGCGTCGGGCGCGCCGCTGCGCCGGCGCTGGTCGGCCGACGAGCGCTATGGCGGCCTGGTGTTCGACGCCAGCGACTGCGTGGACGTGGCTTCGGCGAGAGCGCTGTACGCCTTCTTCCACCAGGCGGTGCGCTCGGTGGCCGAGCACGGCCGGATCGTGGTCGTCGGCACGCCCCCGGATCAGGCGGCCAGCGCCGAGGCCGAGGCCCTACAGCGGGGCCTTGAGGGCTTTGTCCGCTCGCTGGCCAAGGAGGCGCGGCGCGGGATCGGGGTGCAGCTGCTCTATGTGGCGCCCGGCGACGAGCAGGCCGCGGCCAGCACGCTGGACTTCCTGCTGTCGCCGCGCTCGGCCTATGTCTCTGGGCAGGTGGTGCGGGTCGCCGCGCCCGGCGTCGCCGAGGACGCGCGCCTGGGCCATGCCGGCCGCCATGTGCTGGTCACCGGCGCCTCGCGCGGCATCGGCGAGGCGATCGTGCGGCTGTTCGCCGGCGAGGGGGCGCAGGTCACGGCGCTGGACGTGCCGGCCGCGCGCGAGGACCTCGATGCGCTAGCCGGCGAGCTGGGCGTGCGGCCGCTGGGCCTGGACATCACCGCGGCCGAGGCGGGGTCCGCCCTGGTGACGGCGGCGCGGGCGGCGGGCGGTTTCGACGTGGTGGTGCACAACGCCGGCATCACCCGCGACCGGACGCTGGCGCGGATGGACCAACGCGAGTGGGACAGCGTCATGGCGGTCAATCTCGGCGCGCCGCTGGCCCTGACCCGGGCGCTGCTGGAGGCCCAGGCGATCCGCCGCAACGGGCGCATCGTCGCCGTCTCCTCGCTCAGCGGCGTGGCCGGCAACATGGGCCAGACCAACTACGCGCTGTCCAAGGCCGGCTGGATCGGCGCCGTGCGCCGCCTGGCCCGCGACGGCCTGGGCGAGGGGGTGACGATCAACGCCGTGGCGCCCGGCTTCATCGAGACCCGGATGACCGCCGCCATCCCCTTCGCCATCCGCGAGGCCGGGCGACGGATGAACAGCATGGGGCAGGGCGGCAGCCCGGTCGACGTGGCCGAGACCATCGCCTGGCTGGCCCATCCCGCCAGCGGCGGCGTCAACGGCCAGGTGATCCGCGTCTGCGGACAGAGCCTGCTCGGGGCCTGACCATGACCGACATGGCCGAACCGGTCTCGACCCTGGCCCTGGCGGGCGGGGCCCTGCGGGGACTGCTGCGCCGGGGCGGGGCGTTTCCGGACGCGACGCTTGAGGCCGGCGGGGTGTGGCTGCGGGGCGAGGCGATCGCCGCCTATGCCGAGCTCTGCGGCTTTAATCCCCGCGCCGGGGTTCCGCCGACCTTTCCGCACATCCTGGCCTTTCCGCTGCAGATGCGGCTGATGCTGGCGGCGGACTTTCCCTATCCGGTGATGGGGCTGGTGCACCTCTCCAACCGCATCCGGCAGCATGCGCCGCTGAAGGCGGGGGACCGCCTGGCCATCAGCGTGCGAACGGGGCGCCTGCTGGCGCACGACAAGGGCCAGGCCTTCTCGCTGGAGACCACGGCGCGGCGCGACGGCCAGGTCGTGTGGGAGGGCTCCAGCGTCTACCTGCGGCTGGGCGCGCCGGGGCAGGGCGATCCCGCTCCCGTCGTCGACGGCGGACCGGCCGACACGCGCGTCGGGACATGGTCGCTGCCGGCGGATCTGGGCCGGGCCTATGCACGCGTGTCAGGCGACGCCAACCCGATCCACACCTCGGCCCTTGGGGCCCGGCTGTTCGGTTTCAAGCGGGCCATCGCCCACGGCATGTGGGTCAAGGCCCGGGCCGTGGCGGCGCTGACAGCGGGCCGCACCGTCGAGGCCGGCGAGGTCGAGGTCGCCTTCCGCGCGCCGGTGCTCCTGCCTGGGCAGGTCCAACTGCTGGCCGGTCCCGAGGGGCCGGAGCGCTTCTTCGAAATCAAGGACGCCCAGGGCGCGCGCACCCATCTGCGCGGCCGCCTGAGCCTCAAGACACAGGACCTTTCATGCTGACCCTGCCCGCGCCGCGGCGCGTCGCCATCCTCGGCGGCAGCCGCATACCGTTCGCGCGCTCCAACACCGCCTATGCGCAGGCCTCCAACCAGGAGATGCTGACCGCGGCCCTGCAAGGCCTGGCCGACCGTTTCAACCTGCACGGCCTGAGGCTGGGCGAGGTGGCGGCGGGCGCGGTGCTCAAGCACTCGCGCGACATCGCCTTGACCCGCGAGGCGCTGCTCTCCACGACGATCGGCCACGACACCCCGACCTACGACGTCGTCCAGGCCTGCGGCACGGGGCTGGAGGCGGCGATCCTGGTGGCCAACAAGATCGCGCTGGGCCAGATCGACGTCGGCGTGGCCGGCGGGGTCGACACCACCTCGGACGCGCCGATCGCGCTGAACGAGGGCTTCCGCAAGGCGCTGCTGGCGGCCAATCGCGAGAAGACCAACGGCGGCAAGGTCAAGGCGCTGCTGGGGGCTGGCCTTACCGCGCCGTTCAAGCCCGAGCCGCCGCGCAACGCCGAGCCCCGCACGGGTCTGTCGATGGGCGAGAGCTGCGAGGTGATGGCCAAGCACTGGAGCATTCCGCGCGCCGAGCAGGACGCCCTGGCCGTGCGCAGCCACCAGCGGATGGCGAAGGCCTATGCCGACGGGCTGTTCGACAGCCTGGTGGTTCCGTTCCGAGGGCTGAAGCGCGACAACAACCTGCGGCCCGACATCGACCCGGCCAAGATCGCCACGATGAAGCCGGTGTTCGACCGCGAGCACGGCACGCTGACGGCGGCCAACTCCACGCCCCTGACCGACGGCGCCTCGACGGTGCTGCTGGCCAGCGAAGAGTGGGCCAAGGCGCGGGGGCTGCCGGTGCTGGCCTACCTGCGGGCGGGCGAGACGGCGGCGGTGGACTTCGTCAAGGGCGACGAGGGCCTCTTGATGGCCCCGGCCTACGCCGTGCCGCGCATGCTGGCAAAGCTGGACCTCTCCCTGCAGGACTTCGACTACTACGAGATCCACGAGGCCTTCGCCGCCCAGGTGCTGTGCACTCTGAAGGCCTGGGAGGACGAGACCTACGCCCGCACGCGACTGGGGCTGGACCGCGCGCCCGGCGCCATCGACCGCGAGAAGCTGAACGTCCACGGCAGTTCGCTGGCGGCGGGCCATCCGTTCGCGGCCACCGGCGGGCGGATCCTGGCGCATCTGGCGACCATGCTGGATCGCAAGGGAAGCGGCCGGGGGCTGATCTCGATCTGCGCCGCGGGCGGCCAGGGCGTGGTGGCGGTGCTCGAGAAATGACGAACGCCCAGACCCTCGCCGCCGACGCCGACCGCCTATGGGCCGAACGCTTCTGGACCCGCAGCTACCGCGCCGACGTGCCGGCCACGATCGACGACGAGCTGGCGCTGTGGCGTTCGGTCGGCGAGCTGTTCGAGGCCGACGCCAGCCGCTACGCCGATCGGACCGGCTTCGTCAGCCTGGGCACGGGCGTCAGCTACGGCCGCGCGCTCGCCGAGGCCAAGGCCTTCGCGGCCTGGCTGCAGGCGGTCGGCGTGCGCCAGGGCGAGCGGGTGGCGCTGATGATGCCCAACTGCCTGCAATACCCGGTGGCGCTGTTCGGCACGCTGATGGCCGGCGCCGTGGTGGTCAACGTCAACCCGCTCTACACGCCGCGCGAGCTGCGCCACCAGCTGGAGGACAGCGGCGCGGTGGCCATCGTGGCCATGGAGATGTTCGCCCGCACGCTGGAGCAGGCCATCGAGGGCACGGCGATCCGCCACGTGGTGGTCACAGCCATGGGCGACATGATGGGTCCGGCCAAGGGCGCGGCGGTCAACGCCATGATGCGCCACGTCGAGAAGCTGGTTCCAAAGTGGCGGCTGCCCGGCGCGCTGCGCTGGCCGGCGATGATGCGCAAGGCGCGGCGGCTGAAGCTGGCGCCGGTGGAGATCCGGTCCGGAGACCTGGCCTTCCTGCAGTACACGGGCGGCACGACCGGCGTGGCCAAGGGGGCCATGCTGACCCACCGCAACATCATCGCCAACGTGCTGCAGGGCCGGGCCTGGATCATGACCCAGATCCCGCAGGACCAGGCCGTCGGCAACGTGACGATGCTGCCGCTCTACCATGTGTTCTCGCTGACCGCGAACCTCCTGATGTTTGTCGGCGTGGGCGGGCGCAACATCCTGATCGCCAACCCGCGCGACGCAAAAAGGGTGGAGTGGGTGCTGCGCAACGAGCGCTTCACCGGGCTGACGGGGCTGAATACGCTCTTCACCAGCCTGCTGAACAACGAGGCTTTCCGCAGCCGCAACTTCTCGGACCTGCGCCTGACGATCGCCGGCGGCATGGCCACCCAGCGAAGCGTCGCCGAGGAGTGGCAGGACGTCACCGGCGCCCCGGTGATCGAGGGCTATGGCCTGACCGAGTGCTCGCCGGTGGTCTGCATCGGCTATGTCGACATCGACCATCCGCAGACCATGGGCTTCGACGGCACGGTGGGCCTGCCGGTGCCGTCGACCGAGGTGCGCATGCGCCGAGACGACGGGTCCTGGTGCGGGATCGACGAGCCGGGCGAGCTTTGCGTGCGCGGCCCGCAGGTGATGAAGGGTTATTGGGGCCATCCCGACGAGACGGCCAAGGTGCTGTCGGCCGACGGCTGGCTGGCCACCGGCGACATCGGGGTGATGCAGGCCGACGGCCGCGTGAAGCTGCTGGACCGGCTGAAGGAGATGATCCTGGTCTCGGGCTTCAACGTCTATCCCAGCGAGATCGAGGACGTGGTCGCCGCCCATCCGCTGGTCGAGGAGGTCGCCGCCGTCGGCGTGCCCGACCCGGTGCAGGGCGAGCGCATCAAGATCGTGGTCGTGCGCCGCTCGGCCGACCTGACCTCCGAAGCCCTGGTCGCCCACTGCCGCGAGCGCCTGACGGCCTACAAGGTGCCCCGCATCGTCGAGTTCCGGGCCGAGCCGCTGCCCAAGACGCCGGTGGGCAAGGTGCTGCGGCGCGAGCTCAGGTGATCGCCCGCGCCGCCTCGCGCGGCGCCGTGCGCGTAAGCACCAATCCGAACACCGCCGCCAGCGGGAACATCAGGACGCCATAGACGGCGGCCGGCAGGCTCATTTCCGGTCGCTGCAGCACCGATTGGGCGACGACGATGGCCAGGGCGGCGTTGTGCAGGCCCACCTCGAAGGCGCTGGCGATGGCCTGGTCGCGAGCCACCTTCAGCACCCGCGGGACGACGAAGCCGACCGTGAGGCTGAGGATGCAGAAGGCGATGGTCACCCCGGCCAGGCCGACGACCTCGTCCTTCAGGGTGGCGATGTTGGCGGCGACGGCCGCGCCGATCAGCAGGGTCAGGAACGCCACCGACACCACGCGCACCGGCCGGTCCATGGCGTCGGCGAAAGCCGGACGCAGGCGGCGGACCAGCATGCCCAGCGCCACCGGCCCCAGCACCACCAGGAAGACCTCGACCGTCTTGGAAAAGCGCAGGCCGACGCTCAGTTCGCCGGGCTGGAAAAAGGCGACCGACAGCTTGACGACGATCGGCAGGGTGACGACGGCCAAAACCGAGTTGATCGCGGTGAGGCTGATGTTCAGAGCGACGTCGCCGCGGAACAGGTGACTGTAGAGATTGGCCGCCGTGCCGCCCGGCGAGGCGGCCAGCAGCATCAGGCCGACGGCCGTCTCGGGCGGCAGGCCAAACAGCAGGGCAAGGCCAAAGCCCAGCACCGGCAGCAGCAACAGCTGGCACGACAGGGCGACGACGGCGGCGCGCGGCCGCCTGCCGACGCGGGCGAAGTCGGCCGGCGTCAGGCTGAGGCCCAGGCCGAACATGATCAGGCCCAGGGCCGCGGGCAGGGCGACCGTGGTCAACGGCGAGGCCAGAGCGTCGGCGCCCATGGTTCAGACCGCTCCGGCCAGGGCGCGGCCGGCGGCCAGGCCCGTGAAGATGCAGCCGCCGAGGAACGTGCCTTCCAGGGCGTTGTAGCCGTGCAGCCCGCCGCCGCCGAAGCCCGCGGCCTCGCCGGCCGCATACAGCCCCTCAAGCACCTGGCCGTCAGGCGTCAGCACGCGGCCCGAAAGGTCGGTCTGCAGGCCGCCCAGCGACTTGCGCGTCAGGACGTGCAGCTTGACCCCGATCAGCGGTCCGGCGGCGGGATCGAGAATCCGGTGCGGCGCGGCCGTGCGGGCCAGCCGGTCGCCCAGAGAGCGGCGGCTGTTGTGGATGCCCATGACCTGCAGGTCCTTGGCGAAGGGATTGCCCATCTGGGCGTCGCGGTCCTCGATCTGCCGGCGGATCAGGGCCGGGTCGAGCAGCGGCGCCGCCGTCAGAGCGTTCATCCTGCCGACCAGCTCCTCCAGGTTCGCCGAGACCACGAAGTCCACGCCGTTGCGCTTGAAGGCGTCGACCTCGGGCGGCGCGCCCTTGCCCAGGCGCGACTTCAGCAGCGACAGCCGGCGGCGGTTGGTGATGTCGCCGTTCTGCTCGGAACCGGAGAGGGCGAACTCCTTCTCCAGGATCTTCTGGCTGACGATGAACCAGGAGTGGTCGTGTTCGGCCAGGTCGGGCGTGGTGCGCAGATGGCGCAGCGTGGCGATGGTGTCGTAGCCGGGCAGGGCGGGGAAGGGCAGCCGCCGTCCCAGGGCGTCGAACCACATCGACGAAGGTCCCGGCAGGATGCGGATCGCATGCCTGGGCCAGATCGGGGCCCAGTTCTGCACGCCCTCGACATAGTGCCACATGCGGTCGCGGTTCACGAGCCGGGCGCCGGCGTCGGCGGCGATGTCGAGCATCCGGCCGTCGACATACTCGGGCACGCCGGTGATCATGCTTTTCGGCGGCGCGCCCAGGCGTTCGGGCCAATAGCGGCGGACCAGGTCGTGGTTGCCGCCGATGCCGCCGGTGGCCAGGACGACCGCGCCGGCCTTGAGGGTGAAGTCGCCGACGACCTGGCGATTGGACGGCGCCCCGCGCGGCGCGTCGTCGGCCGCCAGCACGCTGCCCGAGACGCCGGTCACCCGACCGCCTTCCACGACCAGGGCGTCCACGCGATGGCGATGATGGAAGCTCAGCACGCCCCGGCCGGCGGCCTGGCGGGCGCGATCGGCGAACGGTTCGGAGACCCCGGTGCCGGTGCCCCAGGCGACGTGGAAGCGCGGAACCGAATTGCCGTGACCCAGGGCCTGGCCTGCGCCGCGCTCGGCCCAGCCGACCATCGGCGTCAGCGTGATCCCATGTCGGCGCAGCCAGTCGCGCTTGTCGCCGGCGGCGAACTCGACATAGGCGCGGCCCCAGCGGATGGCCCATTCGTCCTGCGGCAGGGCGCCGTCCAGCCGGTCCCAGTCGGCGCTGCCCAGCCAGTCGCGCCAGGCCAGGTCGAGGCTGTCGCGGATGCCCAGGCGCCGCTGCTCGGGCGAGTTCACCAGGAACAGGCCGCCGAACGACCAGAAGGCCTGGCCGCCCAGGTTGGCGGCGTTTTCCTGGTCGACCAGCGCCACGCGCTTGCCCGCCTGGACCAGTTCGTTGGCGGCCACCAGCCCGGCCAGCCCGCCCCCGACGACGATGACGTCAGCGTCCATTCCTTGCCCTCCCGTGCGGCGCAGACATTGTCCGTTTTTACAGCGATGTAAATATTAATTCCACGTCAGGCAGGGGCCCTAGGTAGCCGTACGGAGCTTACGTCAGGGAACTGAACATCGGTGTAAGTAATGTATTGACATGCTAGTGAATAGGTAGATCGTACAACCCAACCGTCGGCGGATCCGCCAATGCCGTCGGAGATTGATTTGGGGCGGGGGAAACGTTCATCGGCCTGGACGGAGAGCTGGGCCGAGGTAGGGGAGGATAGGGCATGGCTTCATCAGCCCGCGCACGCGCGCGTCTGGCTGTCACCGCGTCGATTTTCGCGCTCGCCGCCGGGGCGGGCCAGGCCTTCGCGCAGGAAGTGACGCAAGTCGAAGACATCATCGTCACGGCCCAGAAGCGTTCGGAATCGATCCAGGACGTGCCGATCGCGGTTTCGGCCCTGTCTTCCGAAAGCCTGAACGAACTGAAGATCGAGGGTGGTTCAGAACTGATGCGGGCCGTGCCCAACGTGTCGTTCTCGAAGGCCAACTTCAGCATGTACAACTTCTCGATCCGCGGGGTCGGGACCAAGGCGATTTCGGCCAGCAGCGACCCCGCCGTGGCCGTCAGCTTCAACTCCACGCCGCTGATCCGCAACCGCCTGTTCGAACAGGAGTACCTGGACGTGCAGCGCGTGGAAGTGCTGCGCGGGCCCCAGGGCACGCTGTACGGCCGCAACGCCACGGGCGGCGTGGTCAACATGATCCCGAACCTGCCGGGCCGGGAATTCGAGGGCTTCATCAAGGGCGAGGTCGGCAACTACGACAGCCGCCGGATGCAGGGCGTGATCAACGTGCCGGTGGGCGAGACCTTCGCCCTGCGCCTGGCCGGTTCGGCCACCCAGCGCGACGGCTTCGACTACAACAGCTTCAACGACACCAAGGTCAACAACCGCGACCTGTGGTCCACGCGCCTGTCGGCCGCGTGGGAGCCGACCAGCCGCTTCCGCACCAACTTCATCTGGGAGCACTTCGAGGAAGACGACCAGCGCTCGCGCACCGGCAAGCAGTTGTGCACCACCGATCCTGGCCCCACCCAGATCGGCACGGTGGCCGTGACCAACTCGATCCTTCGCAACCGCCTCAGCCAGGGCTGCCTGCCCGGGTCGCTCTATGACGACGCGGCCTATGGCGTGCCCAACGGCGGCGCCTTCGCCCACATCTTCCTGGCCTCGTTCTCGTACGGCCGCAACGCGGCGGGCCAGAACGTCTCGGCCATCCCGCTGGGCACCGACCCCTATGCCGGCCTGACCCAGTCGCGCGACCTGCGCGAGATCGCCACCAGCTATGACCCGATCTTCCGGGTGAAGAACGACGTCTTGCAGTTCAACATGGAATTCGACCTGAACGACAACCTGAAGCTCATCTCGCAGACGGCCTACGCCAAGGACGACTACTACTCGTCCCAGGACTACAACCGCTTCGTCTCGAACCCGATCTTCAGCAACTCGGACGGCCTGTTCAACCTGCTGAACCAGCCGTACATCAACGCGACCACACCAACGCCGGGCGGATACTACACCGATCCGCAGCTTGGCCGTTCCAACCGGATGGTCTCGGCCGACTTGTCGCGGTCCGACAACCGTCAGTGGACACAGGAACTGCGCCTGCAGTCGAGCTATGACGGCCGCTTCAACTTCAGCCTCGGCGCCAACTACATCGACTTCAAGTCGAACGACGACTATTTCGTCTTCAACAACGTGTTCACGTTCCTGGCCGAGTACTACTACAACTACATCCCCGGGCAGGCGCCCAACATCCTGCGCCCGACCGAGCGCTGCACGCCGCAGACGACCAAGGAATGCGTGTACGTCGACTACTCGCCGCTGAACCAGCTCGAGGGCGACGGCCACAACTACTTCCGCAGCAAGAACCAGATCCACACCCGTTCGTGGGGCGTGTTCGGCGAGGCCTATTACGACCTGACGCCGCAATGGCGCGTGACCGCGGGCCTGCGCTACACCGACGACCGCAAGGTCAGCACGCCCTATCCGAGCCAGCTGCTGCTGGGCGGCGACCGCGGCAATCCGGGTCCGCTGTCGGGCGGCTATGTCAGCCGCGGCTATCCGGCCCTGCCGGACATCGACCAGCAATGGGACGCGCTCACCGGCCGCCTGGTGGTCGACTGGAAGCCGACCGTCAGCTTCACCGACGAGACCATGGTCTACGCCTCGTTCTCGCGCGGCTACAAGGGCGGCGGCGCCAACCCGCCGCGGGTCGACATCAACCCGACCGTCATCCAGTACCAGCCGCTGCCCGAGACCTTCGATCCCGAGTACGTCAACGCCTTCGAGATCGGCGCCAAGAACACCCTGGCCGGCGGCAAGCTGCGGCTGAACGCGACGGCCTTCTACTACGACTACAAGGACTACCAGGTCTCGCAGATCGTCGACCGGATCTCGCTGAACGAGAACTTCGACTCCCGCACCTGGGGCGTCGAGCTCGAGGCGGTGTTCCGACCGAACCGCAATTTCCGCGTCGACGCCAACCTCGGCTACCTGAACACCAAGATCGACGACGGGGAGGGGTCCATCGACGTGATGAACCGCACCCAGGGCAACAGCGAGTGGACCGTGCTGCGTCCCTGGCTGCAGGTTCCGTCGAACTGCATCGCGCCGACCCGGCACGTGCAGACGATCCTGTCGCGGCCGTTCCCGGCCGAGCAGACCGCGATCGCCCTGCAGGCGCTGTGCGGCGGCTCGCTGCGGACCGGCACGTTCAACCCGAACTTCAGCTCGATCGCGCCGTTCTGGAGGCTGTACGGCTTCACCTACGACCCGCTGACGGAAGCGCCGAACGGCGGCCGCGGCTTCGAGGCCGACCTGAGCGGCAACGAACTGCCCAACGCCCCCAACTGGACCGCCAACATCGGCGCCCAGTACACCTTCCACCGCGACGACTGGGCCCTGACCCTGCGCGGCGACTACTACTACCAGGGCGAAAGCTACGCCCGGGTCTACAACACCACCTACGACCGCCTGAAGTCGTGGGACAACGTCAACATCTCGGCCACGCTCGAGCGTCCCGCCGACGGCCTCGTCATCCAGGCCTACGTCAAGAACCTGTTCGACAAGACGCCGATCACCGACGCCTTCACCAACAGCGACGACACGGGCCTGACCACCAACGTCTTCACGCTCGATCCGCGCCTCGTCGCGGTCAGCGTCTCCAAGCGCTTCTAGCGCGATCTCGGTGACTCGCCGCCTCGGAAAACCGGGGCGGCGACCTTTTCGCCGCCTCCTCCGGAGCGCGGCGCGCGTTGTCGTCTTTTCACCATAACGCATTGAATTTTATGTATTTTTGGTTTGACTCCTTACACGATTGATAGTTGCATGTAGCTCGACCTCCAATGAGGGGTTGCACAAAATAATCGTAGGAGGAGACGTCATGTTGAAGAGCGCTTCTGTTCTCGCCGCCGCCGTCCTGGCCGCCGCTGGTTTCGCCGGCGTGGGCTCGGCCCAGGCCCAGACCATCTCGCCGGCCAACACCGGCTTCACCCTGAGCGGCACGCTGCAGCTCAGCCAGTCGACCACCGTCAACTGCGCGGTCTCGCTGAGCGGCACGACCAACCTCGGCGGCACCGGCGCCTCGATCACGAGCGGCTCGTTCGCTCCGGGCGACTGGCAGTGCGGCTGGCTGGTTTCGCCCAGCAGCTTCCCCTGGGCCGTCACCCTGACCGGCGGCACCGGGATCTCGATCTCGGGCATCGGCGCCAACTCGATCCTGGGCAACTGCTCGGGCGTGGTCGCCACCACCTGGACCAACCCCACCACCACCCCGACGGTCCAGCCGAGCAGCGTGAGCTTCTCCAACCACAGCATCCCGGGCTCGCCGAGCACCTGCTACATCACCGGCACCCTGGTCAGCAGCCCGAACCTCACCGTCACGCCGTAAGGCGTCGACGGCGGAATGGGATCCTGATCCTTTCCCCCCTCGTCTCGCCGGGAGCCTCCCCACGGGCTCCCGGCGTTTCTTTTTTCGGCTTGCCTCGCGATCGCCCCGGCCCGGCCGGTGGCTGAGCGCTTGACGCGGAGGCGCGTCCGACAGACCGTCCGCGGGCGAAGAGGGCAGCGAGCCCTTTCGAAGGGGGACACGTCATGGCGCGGGCGAAGAGCCGAACCTGGGCGACGAGGGCCGGATTGGGCGTAGCGGGCCTGGCGCTGTCGGTTCTGGCCGCCTCGGCCCAGGTGCAGCCGCCGCCCGCCACGGACGGCATCTACGGCGTCTGGCGCAATCCCAAGGGCAGCGTCCACGTCGAGATCAAGCCCTGCGGGCCGGAGGTCTGCGGCTATGTGGTGTGGGCCAACGACGAGGCGCGGACGGACGCGCGCAAGGGCTCGGGCGGCGAGCTTCTAGGACGTCAGCTTTTGAGAGACTTCACGCCCAGCGAAAAGGGCGAGTGGCGCGGCAAGGTCTTCGCGCCGGACGTCAACATGACGTTCTCAGGCCGTGTGCTGGTGCTGGACGCCGGCAAGCTGCGGGCCAAGGGCTGCGTGCTCGGCAACTTCCTCTGCAAGACCCAGGTCTGGACCCGCGTCGCCTGAGGGCGACGCGGGCAGAACCCTTCGATCAGGCGCCGGCCTTGGCCTTGGCGCGAATGCGGCGACGGCGGTCGAGGCTCAGCGCGACCAGCGTGGCCACCGCGCCCGAGGCCAGGTAGAGGCCGATGGCGGGCAGGCCCCAGTAGCTGGCCAGCGCCAGGGCGGCCAGCGGCGCGAAGCCCGCGCCGACCAGCCAGGACAGGTCGGAGACCACGGCCGAGCCGGTGTAGCGGTAGTGGCGCAGGAAGCCCGAGCTGACCGCGCCCGAGGCCTGGCCGAACGACAGGCCCAGGATCGCGAAGCCCGCCACGACATAGACCGTCTGGCCCACGCTGCCGGCGTCGAGCAGCCACGGTGCGGCCAGGCTGAACACGCCGATCAGCACGGCCGACAGGGCCAGCTGGTTCTGGCGGCTGATGCGGTCGGCAATCCAGCCGGAGGCCATGATCCCGACCACCCCGACCAGGGCGCCGGCCAGCTCGATGCGCAGGAAGTTCAGCGCCTCGCCGCCGTCGTCATGCAGGCTGACCCAGGACAGCGGGAAGACGGTGACCAGGTGGAACATGGCGAAGGTGGCCAGCGGCGCGAAGGCGCCGATCAGCACGTTGCCGCCCTGGGCCTTCAGCAGGCTGGTGATCGGCACGGGGCTGAGCTGGCCCTTCTCGAACAGCTTGCCGAA
Source organism: Caulobacter sp. 602-2 (assembly GCF_011043625.1). Classification (GTDB taxonomy): domain Bacteria; phylum Pseudomonadota; class Alphaproteobacteria; order Caulobacterales; family Caulobacteraceae; genus Caulobacter. Next base: position 553,133 of record NZ_JAAKGT010000001.1, on the reverse strand, counting down.
CTCTTCCGTGGCGACGATGCGCAGGCGGGCGAACAGGGCCACCACGTTGATGGCGAAGGCCGCGAAGAACGGATAGCGCCAGCCCCAGTCGAGGAAGTCCCCCGAGCTCAAGCTGGCGACGAAATAGGCGAACAGCCCGCTGGCCAGCATGAAGCCGAAGGGCGCTCCCAGCTGCGGGATCATCGCGTACCAGCCGCGCTTCTTCTCGGGCGCGTTCAGCGCCAGCAGCGAGGCCATGCCGTCCCAGGCGCCGGCCAGCGCCAGGCCCTGGCCGATGCGGAAGGCCGCCAGGGCCCAGATCGCCGCCGCGCCGGCGGTGGCGTAGCCCGGCAGGAAGCTGATGGCGGCGGTCGAGCCGCCCAGCAGGAAGAGGGCGATGGTCAACTTCACGCCGCGACCGTAGTTGCGGTCGATCGCCCCGAAGATCGCCGAGCCGATGGGCCGCGCCACGAAGGCCAGCGAAAAGATGGCGAAGGAGCACAGCACCCCCGTCAACCGGTCGACGAAGGGGAAGAAGAGCTGCGGGAACACCAGCACCGAGGCGATGGCGTAGACGAAAAAGTCGAAGAATTCCGAGGTCCGGCCGATGATCACGCCGATGGCGATCTCGCCGGGGCGCACCCCCTTGTGATCGGCATGCAATCGCCGTGCGTCGCGCTCTAGGCCCGATGACGTCGGAATTGCGAAATCCTGGTTCATGCAGCTACGCGCCTTGTTCCTGTTGTTTTCGTCCCAAACTCTTTTCAAGCCGCCTTTTCGACGGTCTTGAGTCCGAGCATGAGACCAACTTGCCCTTTCTGGCAAACGTCTTGAGGCCTCTTCGGCTCCGCTCGGAGAACACGGCTTCGTGTGATAAGGCTGCCCCTAGGACAAATGGTCCAATGTCACGCACTGGCGGACTGGCTTAACGGCGCCGCCAACGTCCGTAGTCCAGGTCCCTCATGACACCGAGTTCCTTGAAGAAGCTCGCCCTGTTGCCCGTGCTGCTCCTGCTGAGCGGCTGCGACTGGGTGGTGATGAATCCGTCGGGTGATATCGCCGCGCAGCAGCGCGACCTGATCATCCTGTCCACCGTGTTGATGCTGATCATCATCGTGCCGGTGATCTTCCTCACCCTGTTCTTCGCCTGGAAGTACCGGCAGTCGAACAAGACGGCCAAGTACGATCCCGACTGGCACCACTCGACCAAGCTCGAGATCGTGATCTGGGCCGCCCCGCTGGTGATCATCATGATCCTGGGCGCCGTGACCTGGACCAGCACCCACCTGCTAGACCCCTATCGCCCGCTCGACCGCCTGGCGCCGGGCCGCACCGCCGAAGGCGTCAAGCCGCTGAAGGTGCAGGTCGTCGCGCTCGACTGGAAGTGGATGTTCATCTACCCGGAACTGGGCATCGCCACGGTCAACGAACTGGCCGCGCCGGTCGACACCCCGATCGACTTCGACCTGACCGCCTCGTCGGTGATGAACTCGTTCTACGTGCCCGCCCTGGCCGGCCAGATCTACGCCATGCCGGGCATGCGCACGAAGCTGCACGCCGTGATCAACAAGCCGGGCGTCTATGACGGCTTCTCGGCCAACTACAGCGGCGAAGGCTTCTCGCACATGCGCTTCAAGTTCCACGGCATGAACCGTGCGGACTTCGACAAGTGGGCCGCCGAGGTCCGCAAGAGCAACGACCGTCTCGATGGAACCCGCTACCTGGTGCTCGAAAAGCCCAGCGAGAAGGTTCCGCCCCAGCGCTTCGCCTCGGTCGAGGCCGGCCTGTTCGACAAGGCGGTCAACCGCTGCGTCGAGCCGGGCAAGATGTGCCAGCACGACATGATGGCCATCGACAAGTCGGGCGGCCTGGGCATGGCCGGCGTCTACAACGTCACCACGCTCGAATACGACAAGCGGACCCGGCGCGGGGAGGGCGGCATCCGCTCGTTCATCGCCGCGCTCTGCGCCCCCAAGTCCGCGCCCGCCGAAGCGCGCTGATCAAGCCTAGAGATCATTCATGTCCCCGGACCTCGTAAAAACGATCTTCGGCCGTCTCACATGGGACGCCATTCCTCTTCACGAACCCATCCTGATCGGCACCTTCGGTGTCGTCGCCCTGGGTGGGATCACCGTCCTGGCCGCCCTGACCTACTTCAAGGTCTGGGGCTACCTGTGGCGTGAGTGGCTGACCAGCGTCGACCACAAGAAGATCGGGGTGATGTACATCATCCTGGCCATCATCATGCTGCTGCGCGGCTTCGCCGACGCCCTGATGATGCGCGCCCAGCAGGCCATCGCCTTCGGCGACGCGGCCGGCTACCTGCCGCCGCACCACTACGACCAGGTCTTCACCGCCCACGGCGTGATCATGATCTTCTTCGTGGCGATGCCGCTGATCACCGGCCTGATGAACCTCGTCGTGCCGCTGCAGATCGGCGCCCGCGACGTGGCCTTCCCGTTCCTGAACAACTTCAGCTTCTGGATGACGGTCGGCGGCGCGATCACGGTGATGCTGTCGCTGTTCGTCGGCGAGTTCGCCCGCACCGGCTGGCTGGCTTATCCGCCGCTGTCCGGATTGGCGTACAGTCCAGACGTAGGGGTCGACTACTACATCTGGTCACTGCAGATCGCGGGCGTGGGCACCACCCTGTCGGGCATCAACCTGATCGTCACGATCGTGAAGATGCGCGCCCCGGGCATGAGCCTGATGAAGATGCCGGTGTTCACCTGGACCTCGCTGTGCAGCAACGTCCTGATCGTCGCCAGCTTCCCGATCCTGACCGCCGTCCTGGCCCTGCTGTCGTCTGACCGCTACCTCGGCACCAACTTCTTCACGAACGACTTCGGCGGCAACCCGATGATGTACGTGAACCTCATCTGGATCTGGGGTCACCCCGAGGTCTACATCCTGGTCCTGCCGGCCTTCGGCGTGTTCTCGGAAGTCGTCTCGACCTTCTGCAGCAAGCGCCTGTTCGGCTACAGCTCGATGGTCTACGCCACGGTCGTCATCACGATCCTGTCGTACATCGTGTGGCTGCACCACTTCTTCACCATGGGCTCGGGCGCCAGCGTGAACTCGTTCTTCGGGATCACGACGATGATCATCTCGATCCCCACGGGGGCGAAGATCTTCAACTGGCTGTTCACGATGTACCGCGGCCGCATCCGCTTCGAAGTGCCGATGATGTGGACCGTCGGCTTCATGGTCACCTTCGTCATCGGCGGCATGACCGGCGTCCTGCTGGCCGTTCCGCCCGCCGACTTCGTCCTGCACAACTCGCTGTTCCTGATCGCCCACTTCCACAACGTGATCATCGGCGGCGTGGTGTTCGGCATGTTCGCCGGCATCGTGTACTGGTTCCCGAAAGCCTTCGGCTTCAAGCTGGACCCGTTCTGGGGCAAGCTGTCGTTCTGGTTCTGGCAGATCGGCTTCTTCTTCGCCTTCATGCCGCTCTACGTGCTGGGCCTGATGGGCGTGACGCGCCGCGTCAGCCACTTCGAAGACCACAGCCTGCAGATCTGGTTCGTGATCTCGGCCTTCGGCGCCGTGCTGATCCTGTTCGGCATCATCTCGTTCGTGATGCAGATGGTCGTCGGCTTCATGAAGCGCGAGCAACTGGCCGACAAGACGGGCGACCCCTGGGGTGGCCGTACGCTGGAATGGTCGACCTCGTCGCCGCCGCCGGCCTACAACTTCGCGTTCACGCCGGTGATCCACGAGATCGACGCCTGGCACGACATGAAGCAGCGCGGCTACGTGCGTCCGACGACCGGGTTCATCCCGATCCACATGCCGAAGAACACCGGCGCGGGCGTCGTCCTGGCCGGGATCTCGGTGGTCGTCGGCTTCGCGATGATCTGGCAGATCTGGTGGCTGGCGGTGATCTCGTTCGTGGCTCTCGTGGCCTCGGCGATCATCCACACCTTCAACTTCAAGCGTGACTACTACATTCCGGCCGAGGAGGTCGTCCGTGTCGAGGACGCCCGCACCGAAGCCCTGCGGAGCCTCGCGTAACCATGGCCCACGCCCAAGCCCTGACCGAAGCGGACAAGGACCGCTTCTACCTCACCGAGGACCACCATCCGGAGAACGGGACCCTGCTGGGGTTCTGGATCTACCTGATGAGCGACTGCCTGATCTTCGCGGTCCTCTTCGCCTGCTACGCCGTGCTCGGCCGCAACTACGCGGCCGGCCCCTCGGGGGCGGATCTGTTCGATCTGCCCATCGTGGCGGTCAACACCGCGCTGCTGCTGTTCTCGTCGATCACCTACGGCTTCGCCATGATCTCGGCCCAGGCCAAGAAGGTGAAGCCGACCCTGATCTGGCTGGCCGTCACCGGCCTGCTGGGCCTGGGGTTCCTGTCGCTGGAACTGTACGAGTTCAACCACCTCATCCATGAGGGCGCCGGTCCGCAACGCAGCGCGTTCCTGTCGTCGTTCTTCGTGCTGGTCGGCACCCACGGCCTGCACGTGACCTTCGGCTGCATCTGGCTCGTTACGCTCATGGTCCAGGTCGCCAAGCGCGGCCTCGGTGGCGAGATGAAGCGTCGCCTGATGTGCCTGTCGATGTTCTGGCACTTCCTCGACGTCATCTGGATCGGCGTCTTCTCGTTCGTCTACCTGCTCGGAGTCCTGAAATGAGCGCGGCCAGCCACGACGCGCACCACGCGCATGACGACCACGGGCACGGGCACGATGAAGGCGGCGCCCACGGCACGCTGAAGGACTATGTGATCGGCTTCGTGCTGGCGGTGATCCTCACCGCCATCCCGTTCTGGCTGGTCATGGGCGACGTGCTGCCCAACAACCAGATGACCGCCCTGGTGGTCATGGGCCTGGCGGTGATCCAGGTGCTGGTCCACATGATCTACTTCCTTCACATGAACTCGCGTTCGGAAGGCGGCTGGACCATGCTGGCCCTGGTGTTCACCCTGGTCGTGGTGGTGATCACGCTCTCGGGTTCGCTGTGGGTGATGCACAACCTCGACACCCACATGATGGCCCCGATGCCGCACGACATGCGGGAAGTTCCGTGACGAAGTCCGGCGGCCGAGCCGCCCGGACGATCGCCCTGGTCGGGCTCTGCCTGGCCTTCACGGCGATCTTCCTGGCGCTCGGCGGCTGGCAGGTCCAGCGCAGGGCCTGGAAGCTCGACCTGATCGCTCGGGTCGAGCAGCGCATCCATTCAGAGCCTTCCCCGCCGCCCGGCCCCGACCGCTGGGCGGGCGTCACCCAGGCCAGCGACGGCTATCGCCGCCTGCGCCTGACGGGGCGCTTCCGTCACGACCGCGAGACGCTGGTCCAGGCCGTGACCAACGAGGGCCCCGGTTTCTGGGTCCTGACCCCGCTTTCCACCGACCAGGGCTTCGACGTTCTCGTCAATCGCGGCTTCGTCACGGCCGAACGCCGCGCGCCGGGCGCGCGCCTGGCCGCCCAGGTCGATGGTCCCGTCAGCGTCGTCGGGCTGCTGCGCCTGACCGAGCCGCACGGCGGCTTCCTGCGCAAGAACGCCCCGACCGAGAACCGCTGGTACTCCCGCGACGTCGCCGCCATCGGGCAGGCGAGGGGGCTTTCGAACCTCGCGCCCTATTTCGTCGACGCAGACGCTGCGCCCAATCCGGGCGGCTGGCCGATCGGCGGCCTGACGGTGGTGAAGTTCCCCAACAGCCACCTCGTCTACATGCTCACCTGGTTCGGCCTGGCGCTGCTGACCGGCGGGGCGGCGGCCTATGTTCTGTTCGACGCGCGCCGGAACCGGGTTAAAGAGACCCCATGACGCCTACCGCCCGCATCCTGATCGCCGGCATGTCGGGCTGGCTTTCGGGAGCGCGGGCCGCGGACAACGCGGCGGGCCCCGCCGACGCCATCGCCCGCCAGAACATGCTGCAGCTGATCCACCTGCGTTGGATCGCCGTGGTCGGCCAGGTGGTCACCATCCTGGCGGTGCACTTCAGCCTGGGATTCCACCTGCCGCTGGCGGCGATGATGCTGGTGCTGCTGGTGCTGGTGGCGCTGAACCTGTTCAGCCTGCTGCGCCTGAAGAGCGCCAAGCCGATCGGCCCCTACGACCTCTTCCTGGCCCTGGCGCTCGACTCCCTGGCGCTGACCGCCCAGCTCTATTTCAGCGGCGGGGCGACCAACCCGTTCACGACGCTCTACCTGCTGCACGTGATCCTGGGCGTGGTGCTGCTGGAGGTGTGGGCGACTTGGGCGATCGTGTTCCTGACCAGCTTCTGCTTCCTGCTGCTGGTGGCCGCCAACCGGCCGGTGATCGCCAGCGGCCTCAGCGACCAGGCGTTCTTCGGCCTGTTCATCATGGGCATGATGATGGGCGTCGTCCTGGACGCGGTGCTGCTGGTCACCTTCGTCTCGCGCATCAACAGCAACCTGCGCCGCCACGACGCCCACCTGGCCGAGCTGCGCCAGCGGGCGGCCGAGGAGACCCACATCGTCCGCATGGGCCTCTTGGCCTCGGGCGCCGCGCACGAACTGGGCACGCCGCTGGCGACGCTGGACGTCATCCTGGGCGACTGGCGGCGCATGAAGGTGTTCGCCAAGCATCCGGAGCTGGCCCAGGAGCTCGAGGACATGCGCGGCGAGGTCAAGCGCTGCAAGGACATCGTCACCGGGGTGCTGCTGTCGGCCGGCGAGGCCCGCAGCGGCGAGGTGCGCGCCAGCACCCTGCGCGCCTTCCTCGACGAGGTGGTCGACGAGTGGCGGACCACCCGCGACGGCGAGGTGCTGACCTATGCGCCGGACCTGTCGGGGGTCACCCCGATCGTCGCGGAATCGACGCTCAAGCAGGTGATCCACAACGTGCTCGACAACGCCCGCGACGCCTCGCCCCACGCGGTGCGGATGAGCGCGCACGTCGCCGACGGCTGGATCGTCGTCTCGGTCGAGGACCAGGGCCCCGGCTTCACCGCCGAGACGCTGGAGAACCTTGGCACGCCCTACAATTCGACCAAGGGCAGGGCAGGGGGCGGCCTGGGCCTCTTCCTGGTGGTCAACGTGCTGCGCAAGCTGGGCGGAGAGGTCCTGGCGGCCAACCGGCCCGAGGGCGGCGCGCGTGTGGTGCTCAGCCTGCCCCTGGCGTCGCTGCAGATCGGGAGGCGTCATGCCCGCTGAACGCAAGCTGATCATCGTCGAGGACGACGAGAAGTTCGCCGCCACGCTGAAGAAGTCGTTCGAGCGCCGAGGCTACCAGGTCGTGCACGTGCATGGGCTGGACGAGGCCCTGGTGGCGCTTGAGACCTTCGCGCCGCGCTATGCCGTGGTCGACCTGAAACTGGCCGGCGAGTCGGGCCTGTCCTGCGTGCAGGCCCTGATCGCCCGCGATCCGGAGATGCTGATCGTGGTGCTGACCGGCTTCGCCAGCATCGCCACGGCGGTGGAGGCCATCAAGCTGGGCGCCTGCCACTACCTGGCCAAGCCCTCGAACACCGACGACATCGAGGCCGCCTTCGAGAAGCGCGAGGGCGACGCCGGCGCGGCCATCGGCGAGCGCGCGACCTCGATCAAGAACCTGGAATGGGAGCGGATCCACCAGACCCTGGTCGAGACCGACTTCAACATTTCCGAGACCGCCAGGCGGCTGGGCATGCATCGCCGGACCCTGGCGCGCAAGCTGGAGAAGCGCCGGATCACGTGAGGCCACATTAAGGCCCCGCTTTTATTTACAAGAAAGTGCATAAGAGGCCTTGCAACTCGCGGCTGTGATGCGGCTGGATGCCCCCGATGTACTGGCTGCTTCTCATGTCCGCTGTCGCCCCAGGCGACGTCCCGGCGCCGCCGCAGGCGAGCGCTGCGGCGCGGGCCGAGGCGGAGGAGGCCGATGACGCGGCGGTGCGGCTTTCAGGCGTCGAGGTCGTGGCCCGTCGCGGGGCGGCCAAGACCCCGCCCGAGACCGAACTGGGGCCGGGCGAGATCGAAGCCCTGGGCGCCTACGACATCGGCGAGGCGCTGGACCGGATCAGTTCGGCCTACGGCATAACCGAGCCGCCCGTGGTGATCATCAACGGCCGGCGGGTGCAGAACGCCGGCGACTACCTGTCGTTTCCGCCCGACGCCATGACCCGCGTGGAACTGCTGCCCGAGCAGGCGGCGGGGCTGTACGGCGCCGACCCGGGCCGGCGGGTCGTCAACATCGTTCTCAAGCGCAGCTTCCAGAGCCGCGACGCCCAGCTGGCCGAGGCGCGGCCCACCAGCGGCGGTCGCTCTTCCTTTATGGGCGACGTGCGCCGCTCGGCCATCGCCGACGAGAACATGAGCCAGCTCGGCGTGCGCCTGACGCACGACACCTCGCTGCGGGCCGACGAGCGGCCCGACTACCTGCGCGACAACCCCCAGTCCCTCGGCGTCGTCCTGAAGCCGAAGAACACGTCCGTGACCGGCAATATGTCGGTCAATCGCCGTCTCGGCGAATGGCAGGGCTCGTTCAGCGCCACCGCGCGGGCCCAGCGGGACGAGACGGTCTCTCGCCGGGGCGACGCGCTCGCCGGCATCCAGGGGCGCCAGCAGGGCCTGACCCTCAACGCGGGCGGCAACGGCGACATCGCCAGATGGTCGGTCAGGGCCGCCATCGACGGCCAGCTCTCGAGCGGCAGCCAGGAGGGCCTGACCGACCGCAAGTCGAACAACCGCTCGGTCGGACTGAACCTGTCGGCCGACCGGCCGCTGCTGACCCTGCCGGCGGGCCGGCTGACGATGGACGTCAGCGGCCGTGTTTCGAAAACCAGCTCGACCAACACCATCGAGGGCGAAAAGACCGAGCGCAGCGCCGAGACCGCCGACATCCGGGGCGGGCTGTCGATCCCGCTCCTGCGCGCGCCTCAGCCCGGCGAGAGCGCCGGACGGATCAATCTGGGCGGCGCCGCCCTGAACCTCAGCGGCAACCTGCGGCGCCAGTCAGGTTCAGGGGGCGGCGGCGGGGTCAACGGCGCGCTGATGTGGTCTCCGCACAAGATCCTGCGGCTGAACGGCTCGTGGGCGCGCTCCTACGACGCCCCGTCCGACCAGCAGCTGTTCGACGCGCCCTTCTACGGAACGCCGATCGTGGTGTTCGACTTCGCCACCGGCCAGTCGGTGGAGATCCTGCCGCTGCTGGGCGGCAATCCCGACCTGAAGGGCCAGACCAACGAGCGGTTCTCGCTGGGTCTCTCGGTGGGGCCGGTGACGCCGTGGCGGCTGTCGGGCAATTTCAGCTACCGCACCTCCGACTCCCGGGACGGCATCAGCGGCCTGCCGGCCCTGACCCCGGCGGTCGAGGCGGCCTTTCCCGAGCGGTTCCAGCGCGACCCCGACGGTCGCCTGATCAGCGTCGACCAGCGTGCGATCAACCTGCTCTCGTCGCGGTCGGACACCCTGGCCTCGGGGCTGAACTTCATCGTGCCCTTCGACGGCAAGGGTCCGCCGGGGCTTAGCACGTCAAGCCTGAGGGTCTCGCTGAACCACACGCTGCAGCTAAAGAGCGTCACGGTCATCCGCGCGGGTTACCCCGTGATGGACCATCTGGCCGGCGACGGCGGCGGCTCGGCGCGCAATACGCTGTCGGCCACGCTGGACGCGCGCCGCGACAAATGGACGCTGAACGCCAGCGCCCGGTGGCGGCAGGCCTATCGCACCCGCCGCGACACGGGCGCCGACGGGCCGAACGACCTTGTGGTCTCCGACCTCACCAGGATCGATCTCAAGCTGGGCTACATGTTCGCCGCCAAGCCCGCCGCGCCGGCCCAGGCCGGGGAGGGCGGAGCGCCTCCCATGCGCATATCGGGCCTGCGCCTGGGCCTTGAAATAGAGAACCTTCTGGACGCGCGGCCCCGCGCCAGGCTGGGCGACGGCCGCCCCGCGCCGGGTTACGGGCGCGATGACCAGGACAGCCTGGGACGGGTGGCCCGGGTCACCCTGCGCGGGCGCTTCTAGGTCTGGCGAGTTTTCACGCCACGCTACTCAAGCGAAAGTCTATTGCATGCGAATGATTGATTTCGTCATGTGAAATTGCGGCGACCACTGAGGCATACGGCATAATGCATTCAGCATGACGACTTGTCATTGCTAAGCTCAAGTTATTGACGCGAAACTGAACTAGGCAGATCGCTAGCCGCTGTTTCGCTTCGCGTAGGCGTTGCGCACTCCAGGAGCTTCTTTGAGCCAGCGGCGGGGAAGGCGGTCATCGCATCCCCCGACACGGCCACGAGCTTCAGGCGTTTGCGTGCGCCTCCGGCGCCGACCTCGGACCCGGCATCCGTCTCCCCCGTCGACGTTGTGATCGAGGCCTTCGTTTGGATCGCGCGGACGAGCCCGGAGGGCCTGCGCGCGGAGCGCTCGGGAGCTAGTCATGGCCGACATAGACCTCACCTCACCTGGCAGTACGACGACGATCGACGGCGTGGTCATCACGCGCGGCGACGCGATCGGTTCAGGCACGGGCATCTACGCCCCGTTCCTGGGCATCCGCGACAACGACGGCAACGAGAACGGCTTCAACACCGACGCCACCGATGTGCTCAACACCGACCAGAGCAAGACCAGCAGCCTGACCTTCAACCAGATCCCGATCCGGGTGATCGACGGGGTGCAGTACCTGGAATTCCGGCTGGACCTGAACGAGACCAACGCCAATCCGTTCACCGCGCTGAATGCGCTGAAGATCTACTACTCGTCGGCTCCGGCCACGGGCGCGGACTATGTCGCCGGCACCCAGGAACTGGACGCCGACTTCACCAAGATCTTCGATCTCGACGCGAGCGGCGACAAGACGCTGCTGATGGACGCGCACTCGTCGGGCAGCGGCAATGACGACTACATCTTCTATGTGCCGGTCTCGCTGTTCGGCGGCGCTGACCTGAGCTCGGCCTACATCACGCTCTACGCCGAGTTCGGCCGCCCCGGCACGGACTACGCCGCCGATGACGGCTTCGAGGAATTCAACACCGAGCAGGCCGCCGTCATCAGCGGGATCAAGTTCCTCGACGCCGACGGCGACGGGGTGCAGGACGCCGGCGAGGCGGGCCTCGGCGGCTGGACGATCTTCGTCGACGAGAACAAGAACGGCGTGCTCGACGCGGGCGAACGCTCGACGGTGACCAAGGCCGACGGCACGTTCCAGATCGGCGGCCTGCCGCTGTCGCTGGGCACGGTGCAGGTCGACGAGGTGCTGCAGGAGGGCTGGACCCAGACCACGGGCGCCTTCGAGACCGTCACCCTCAGCGCGGCCACGACCTACAATGTGCAGATCGGCAACCAGCCGATCCCGCCCCAGGTCGACGTGGTCAAGACGGCCGGGACGCGCACCGACGGCGACGGCAACGGCGATGACGCCGGCGACACCCAGGTGTTCAACTTCACGGTCACCAACACCGGCACGATCAAGCTGCTGAACGTCACCCTGATGGATGACAACGGCACGCCCGGAAACACCGCCGACGACATTCCGATCGCCCTGACGGGCCTGACCGACCAGGACGGCGACGGGCAAGCCGACGACCTCGCGGTCGGCGCCTCGGCGACCGGCAGTCTGCTGCACGTGTTCAGCCAGGCCGAGATCGAGGCCGGCGGCTACACCAACACCGGCACGGCCACGGGCTCGTCGGCCAGCGGCATTTCGGTCTCCGACAGCGACCCCGAAAGCGTGACGCTGACCCGCAATCCGGCGCTGAACATCACCAAGGACGCCAGCGTCCCGGGCGGCACGGCTGACACGGCCGGCGAACAGATCAGCTACACGATCAGCGTGGCCAACACCGGCAACGTGATGCTGGACGGCGTCACCGTCACCGACCCCTATGCCGACGCCGGCTCTATCATGCGCGGCGCCGACACGGTGGGCGACAACGACGCCCTGCTCGAAGTGGGCGAGGTCTGGAGCTACACCGCCAAGCACACGGTCACGCAGGCCGAGATCGACTCCAACGGCGGCGGCGACGGCGCCCTGGAGAACGTCGCCACGGCTGACTCCAATCAGACCGGCCCGGACACCGACGACGCCAGCGTGCCCGTTGATCGCCGGCCCAGCCTCAACATCACCAAGGACGCCACCGTCCCTGGCGGCACGGCCGACACAGCGGGCGAGCAGATCAGCTACACGATCACCGTCGCCAACACCGGCAACACCACGCTGGATGGCGTGACGGTGACCGACCCCTATGCCGACGCCGGCTCGATCATACGCGGCGCGGATATCGTCGGCGACAACGACGCCTTCCTGGAGGTCGGCGAAACCTGGGGCTATACGGCCAAGCACACGGTCACCCAGGCCGAGATCGACTCCAACGGCGGCGGAGACGGCGCCTTGGAAAATGTCGCCACGGCCGACTCCAACCAGACCGGCCCGGACACCGACGACGCCAGCGTGCCCGTCGATCGCCGGCCCAGCCTGAACATCACCAAGGACGCCACCGTCCCTGGCGGCACGGCCGACACGGCGGGCGAGCAGATCAGCTACACGATCACCGTCGCCAACACCGGCAACACCACGCTGGATGGCGTGACGGTGACCGACCCCTATGCCGACGCCGGCTCGATCATACGCGGCGCGGATATCGTCGGCGACAACGACGCCTTCCTGGAGGTCGGCGAAACCTGGGGCTATACGGCCAAGCACACGGTCACCCAGGCCGAGATCGACTCCAACGGCGGCGGAGACGGCGCCTTGGAAAATGTCGCCACGGCCGACTCCAACCAGACCGGCCCTGACACCGACGACGCCAGCGTCCCGGTCGCCCCCAGGCCCAGCCTGAACATCACCAAGGACGCCACTGTCCCAGGCGGCACGGCGGATACCGCGGGCGAGCAGATCAGCTACGTGATCACCGTGGCCAACACGGGCAACACCACGCTGGACGGCGTCACCGTCACCGACCCCTATGCCGACGCTGGCTCGATCATGCGCGGCGCCGATGTGGTCGGCGACAATGACGCCCTGCTGGAGGTCGGCGAAACCTGGGGCTACACCGCCAAGCACACGGTGACCCAGGCCGAGATCGACTCCAACGGCGGCGGCGACGGCGCCCTGGAGAACGTCGCCACGGCCGACTCCAACCAGACCGGCCCCGACACCGACGACGCCAGCGTGCCCGTCGACCGCCGGCCCAGCCTCAACATCACCAAGGACGCCACCGTCCCTGGAGGCACGGCCGACGCGGCCGGCGAGCAGATCAGCTACGTGATCACCGTCGCCAACACCGGCAACACCACGCTGGACGGCGTCACCGTGACTGACCCCTACGCCGACGCCGGTTCGATCATGCGCGGCGCCGATGTGGTCGGCGACAATGACGCCCTGCTGGAGGTCGGTGAAACCTGGGGCTACACGGCCACGCACACCGTTACCCAGGCGGAACTCGACTCCAATGGCGGCGGCGACGGTCAGCTGGAGAACACGGCCACCGCCGACTCCAACCAGACCGGCCCGGACACCGACGACGCCAGCGTGCCCGTCGATCGCCGGCCCAGCCTGAACATCACCAAGGACGCCACCGTCCCTGGCGGCACGGCCGACACGGCGGGCGAGCAGATCAGCTACACGATCACTGTCGCCAACACCGGCAACACCACGCTGGACGGCGTGACGGTGACCGATCCCTACGCCGACGCCGGCTCGATCATGCGCGGCGCGGATATCGTCGGCGACAACGACGCCTTCCTGGAGGTCGGCGAAACCTGGGGCTACACGGCCAAGCACACGGTCACCCAGGCCGAGATCGACTCCAACGGCGGCGGAGACGGCGCCCTGGAAAATGTCGCCACGGCCGACTCCAACCAGACGGGGCCGGACACCGACGACGCCAGCGTGCCTGTCGACCGCCGGCCCAGCCTGAACATCACCAAGGACGCCACCGTCCCCGGAGGCACGGCCGACGCGGCCGGCGAGCAGATCAGCTACGTGATCACCGTGGCCAACACGGGCAACACCACGCTGGACGGCGTCACCGTCACCGACCCCTACGCCGACGCTGGCTCGATCATGCGCGGCGCGGATGTGGTCGGCGACAACGACGCCTTCCTGGAGGTCGGCGAAACCTGGGGCTACACCGCCAAGCACACGGTCACACAGGCCGAGATCGACTCCAACGGCGGCGGCGACGGCGCCCTGGAGAACGTCGCCACGGCCGACTCCAACCAGACCGGCCCCGACACCGACGACGCCAGCGTGCCCGTCGACCGCCGGCCCAGCCTCAACATCACCAAGGACGCCAGCGTCCCCGGGGGCACGGCCGACGCGGCCGGCGAGCAGATCAGCTACGTCATCACCGTCGCCAACACCGGCAACACGACGCTGGACGGCGTGACGGTGACCGACCCCTATGCCGACGCCGGCTCGATCATGCGCGGCGTGGATGTGGTCGGCGACAACGACGCCTTCCTGGAGGTCGGTGAAACCTGGGGCTACACCGCCAAGCACACGGTGACCCAGGCCGAGCTGGACTCCAACGGCGGCGGCGACGGTCAGTTGGAGAACACGGCCACCGCAGACTCCAACCAGACCGGCCCCGACACCGACGACGCCAATGTGCCGGTGCAGCAGCGCGCGAGCATCGACATCGAGAAGTACGTCTCGATCGACGGCGGCGCGACCTGGAGCGACGCGGACGACCCCATGGGGCCGATCGCCACCTCCAGCGCCAGCATCGCCTTCAAGTTCGTGGTCACAAACACCGGCAACGTCACCCTGACCAACACCGCGGTGACGGACTCGGTGTTCGACCTGAACGGCGCGGCGGCGGGCACGGCGCGTGATCTCGGCAACCTGGCGGTCGGCGCCAGCACCGAGTTCCAGATCACCGCGCCCTGGACCTCGGGCCAGCACGTCAACGACGCCACCGCGTCGGGGACTTACTCCGGCGGCACGACCAGCGACCACGACCTGGCCTATTACTACGGTCTGATCGACACGGTGGGCGTGCGCACCCCCGGCTTCTGGCTGTCGCCCAATGGGCTGACCTTCTGGGACGGCACGGTGGGCAACGAGACCAAGTCCGGTCCCGATTTCCCCGACGGCGAACTGCTGGCCTACAACAACGGCATCGTCGACGGTCCCGACCCGGGCAACAGCAACAAGGAAGAGCGCTACATCCTGCTGGGCGACGACAACGGCAACGGGATCACCGACGCCGGCGAAGACACCCTGCAGATGTCGCTGGCCCTGGCGCTGAAGGTGCTGGACGCCTCGCAGAAGCCTTCGCAGGACGCCCGCTACGTTCTGGGCCGCGACGTCATCGCCGCCTGGCTGAACTTCGAGGCCGGCAACGCCTCGGGCGATCCGCTCGATCCGAACAGCCCCGCCGCCAAGATGAACCAGGCCATCGACTGGCTGCAGCAGTACGCCGACGCCAATCATGACGGCATCGCCGACTTCAACGGACCGGCCGTCAAACAGAACAGCGCGGCCTGGCAAGGCTCCGGCGCGGCCCTCCACACCGCGCTCGACGACTACAACAACAATGGCACGATCAGCGGCTTCACCTTCGCCGGCGACGGCGACGACAAGCTGTTCGTCACCATGCTGACCCGCTACCACGCCGAGGACACCCTCGCATGAGCGGGCGGGGCGGCGAGGGCAGGGCGAGAGGCTCGGGGCGGCGACCGCTCCCCGAGCCGCTGGCCAGCGCTCTGGGAACCTGCCGGCGGCATCTGCTAATCGCCGCCGGCTTCAGCGCCCTGGTCAACATCCTCTACCTGGCGCCGACCCTCTACATGCTGCAGATCTACGACAGGGTCCTGCCCACCGGCGGGCTCCTGTCGCTTGCGTTTCTGACGGTGGCGGTCGTCTTCGCCCTGGCCACCCTGGCCATGCTGGACAGCCTGCGTCAGCGCATCCTGGTGCGGTTGGGCCTGCGCCTGGACCGCCTGCTGGCGCCCGAGGTGCTGACCCGGCTGACCGGCGGGCTCGGTCCCGACGCCGGGCCGCGCCTGCGCCAGGCCATGCGGGAGTTCGATTCCTTCCGCAACGTCGTCGCCGGCCCCGCCGCCACGGCGATGCTCGACGCGCCCTGGACGCCGATCTACCTGGCGCTCTGCTTCGTGCTGCATCCCTTGTTGGGCATGATTTCGGTGATCGGCGCGGGCGCGCTGCTGATCCTGGCTATCCTCAACGAACAGGCCACCCGCGCCAAGCTGGAGGCCCTCAACGAAGCCTCGGCCCAGGCCTACGCCACGCAGGAGGCGATCGCCAGCCAGGGCGGCCTGGTTAAGGCGCTGGGCATGCGCGAGCCGCTCATCGTGCGCCAGCTGCTCGACCGCCGCGCCGCCGTGGGCCTGCAGGCCGACGCCCAGTTCACGGGCGGGATCTATACGGGCCTGATCCGCTTCCTGCGCCTGACCCTGCAGTCGCTGGCGCTGGGGACCGGCGCATGGCTGGCCGTGCGGCACGAGATCTCGGCCGGCGGCGTGATCGCCGCCTCGATCCTGCTCAGCCGCAGCCTGGCGCCCGTCGAGCAGATCGTCGGCGCCTGGAAGAGCGTGATCCAGGCCCGCGACGGCCTGCGCACCCTGGTCGACCTCTTCGAGCGCTCTCCCGCCGCGCCGGTCCGCACGCGCCTGCCCGAACCCAAGGGCCGACTGCGGGCCGAACAGGCAGGCGTCCGTACGCCGGACGGCGCGGGCATGATCCTGCGCGGCGTGTCCTTCGACCTCAATCCGGGCGAGATCATCGGCGTCGTGGGGCCCAGCGGCGCGGGCAAGACCACCCTGGCCAGGGTGCTGGTCGGGGCCCTGACGCCCGACCTCGGCTGCGTGCGCATAGACGGCGCGGACCTGGCCGACTGGCAGTCCGAGCGCCTGGCGGCCCACATCGGCTACCTGCCGCAGAACTGCGGCCTGTTCGCCGGCACGGTGAAGGAGAACATCGCCCGCTTCGCCAGCATCACCGAAAGCGACCCGCGCGAAATCGACGAGCGCGCGGTGGCGGCGGCGACCGCGGCCGGCGCGCACGAGATGATCCTGCGGCTGCCCCAGGCCTACGACACGCCGCTCGGACCGGGCGGGGCAGGGGTGTCGGCCGGCCAGGCCCAGCGCCTGGCCCTGGCTCGCGCGCTCTACGGCTCTCCCCAGGTGTTCGTGCTCGACGAGCCCAACTCCAACCTCGACTTCGAGGGCGAGACGGCGCTGGAGCACGCGATCGCGGCCCAGAAGGCGAGGGGGGCGGCGCTGGTGGTCATCGCCCATCGCCTCAACATCCTGGGCGTGGCCGACAAGCTGCTGGTGCTGCGTGACGGCGCCATGGACCTCTACGGCCCCCGCCGCGAGGTGCTGCAGGCGCTGGAAGCGCGGGTGGCCGGACTGCCGCGGCCGGCCAATGCGCCGCCTGATCTTCGGGTTTCGGGGTGAACGCCATGACCGGTTCGCTAGCTGTCTACAAACCAGGGGCTCTGGTCACGGTCGAGGCCTACAAGGCCGAAGATCCGGCCGACGCCCCGCATTGGGAACTGCGCGTCGGCCTGGCCGCGGCCGGCGCGTTCTTCGTCGGGTTCCTGGGCTGGGCCGCCTTCGCTCCCCTGGACGCCGGGGCCTATGCGCAAGGCGTGGTGGTGGTTTCCGGCAGCCGCCAGGCCGTCCAGCATCGGGAAGGCGGGGTGATCTCGGCCCTGCGCGTGCAAGAGGGCGACAAGGTCAGCCAGGGCCAGGTTCTGCTGGAGCTCAACGTCCAGGAGGTGAGGGCGCAGGAGCGGGCGCTGGCCGCCCGGGTCTTCGCCGTCGAGGCCCGCCGGGCCCGGCTGATCGCCGAGCGCGACGGCCTGGCCGCGCCGGTCACCCCGGTCGCCTTCGCCGGGCTGGCGCCCGAAGACCAGGTCCTGGCCGACGAGGCCATGGGCCTGGAGCGCCGGCAACTGGCCGCCCAGCGCGCGGCGCTGGCCTCGCGACGCGGCGTGCTGGGCGAACGCGCCAGCCAGCTGGCCGAGCAGATCAACGGCTACAACCGCCAGCTGGCCGCCAATCGCGAGCAGCAGCGGCTGATCGGCGAGGAACTGGAGGGCATGCGCAAGCTGGCCGCCCAGGGCTATGCGCCGCTGACCCGGGTGAGGGCGCTGGAACGCGCCGCGGCCGATCTGGTTGGAACCGACGGCGCCTACCGCGCCCAGGCCGCCAGCGCCCGCGAAGGCATCGGCGAGACCCGCATGCAGGCCCTGCAGGGCGACCGCGAGCACATGGACGAGGTGATCGCCGACCTGCGCCAGTCCGAGATCGAGCTCAACGACCTCAAGCCCAAGCTGGCCGCCGCGCGCGACCAGCTCTCGCGCGGCATGGTCAGGGCGCCGGCCTCGGGCCAGGTGGTGGGTCTGAAGGTGTTCACCGTCGGCGGGGTCGCCGCGCCCGGCGACACGCTGATGGAGATCGTGCCGCAGCGCGCGCCGCTGGTCATCGAGGCCCGCGTTTCTCCCAACGACGCCGATGATGTGCACGTGGGCCAGAACGCCGACGTCAAGTTCACGGCGTTCCATGACCGCCATCTGCCGCTGCTGCAGGGCACGGTGACCAAGCTCTCGGCCGACGGCTTCACCGACGAGAAGACGGGCGCGCGCTATTTCCGCGCCGAGGTCGCCGTGCCGCCGGAGGAACTGGCCGCGCTGAAGCAGCCGGGCCGCGAGCCGCCGGCGCTGAAGCCGGGGCTGCCGGTCGAGGTGGTCGCGCCGCTGCGCAAGCGCACCGCGTTGCAGTACCTGCTTGAGCCGTTGCAGCAGCGGCTGTTCAGGACGTTCCGGGAGCAGTGAGGGCGCGGCAATAGGAATATCTTCCTGACGATACAAACAGCGAGCCGCGCCTCAATGTTTATCGCCTAAGGAATATTATCAGCAATAATATCTCGACCTGTCTGACGCGCGGCAACGTCTGTCACGGGTCAGAATTAATGACCCCGTTGGTTGCTGTCCCGAAAATCGGCAGAGTTATTGTCCTCGACGCGTCAAAGTATCTGTCCGAGGCCTTATCCCGCGCCAAGGCGCAGCCCCGGTCGTACACTCGCGCCAGCCTCAACTGGAGCGAGCGAGAATGGGCGATCCAAAACGTCTCCCGGAGACTGCGCGGGCTCTAGCTCAATCGCATCACTATCGAACCACGGCCCAGGCCGCAGCGACCGTGAGCGCCTACGCGGCCGACGTCGAACGCTATAGCCTCTGGTGCGCGCATCGCGGCTTGGTGGCGCTTCCGGCCGAACCCGAGATTATTGGCGCCTACATCGCCGGTCACAGCGGAAGCCACGCCACCGCCACGCTCCGTCGTTGGATCGCAGCGATAGCCCAAGCTACACGCCTGGCAGGGTCAATGATCGACACCAGTCATCCGGCCATCGCGTTCAACCTCGCCAAATCTGGCAATGATCGCAAACGGAGCGCACGTTCTGCCGGCGCAGTAACCGTTGAACGCATGAGGCTTCTCGTCGAGACCTGCGAAGAAACGTTAGCGGGAAAGCGCGACAAAGCCCTGCTTCTAATCGGCTTCGCTGGGGCCCTTAGGCGTTCGGATTTGGCCACTCTCCAGGTGGCGGATATTAGCAAGACTGACGGTGGGCTGACGATCCTCATCAAGGGCGTACCAGCTAGCCATCAGGTAGCCACCAACCGCATCGACGTCGGCCGCCACCCCGCCACCTGCCCTGTCCGAGCGCTCGAAAACTGGCTAAAGGCGGCGGTGATTACTGAGGGTCCACTATTCCGAAAAGTGGTGCGCGGGGGTCATGTGCAAGCGCACCCACTGAGTGCGGGCGGCGTTTGGCAGATCGTCAAGAAGCGCTGCCAAGCAGCAGGATTGGAGAGCGGTGATTTCGAGTATTTCAGCCCCCAATCCTTAAGGGCCGGCTTTATTGAGTCGACATACAACGCTGGCGTTGCGACCGGCGATATAATCGCGCATTCGCGCCACAAGAGGCCCCCACCCATACGAGGTCGCATCAATCGAACCGGCGCGAACCACTGCAAATTCGTGAGCAGGCTAGACCTGTAGCTGCGGGCTTTGGGGATACCATCAATAGCGGGAGGATTGGGAAATAGCAGAGCAAAGCCCCCTCCTCCGTCTATTATCGCCGGGAGCAGGCGTTTATTCGTTTCGAAGCGTCTTTTCGCCGTTCAACCTGACCTGCTCATAGTGTCGTTCCATGCGCTCTATCATCTGATCCAAGAACTCCGTAGCCTCCACTCCGCTAAGGCAGCGACCCTCCCGACAGTCCAGGCGAGCTTGTTCCAGCATCCTGGCAAATTCGACCGAATTTGACATCCGTCGGAATCCTTCCCGTTAGACTCTAAAGGAGGGGCTCTCGAACGCCTTAGTTGTCAACAGCCTCCTGGCAACGGGCCTAGGCGCGCTCGGAGAAGCGCTCGAATGCGGTGATGCGCCGGGTCAGCGGATCGACAGCTCCCCGATAGATATCGCTGCTCAGGAACGCGATCTCCGCGTCGCGATCGGCCTCGTCGACATCGATATACCAAGCGCGTGGCGCGGGCCCCGCCTCGCCGTTCCAGCGATAGCCGCGAGCCTTCAGCACATCCTTAAGCTCAAAGGGCGCCTGGTCGGCCCAGATCCGCACGCTGGTCTTGCGGGCCGTGGCGAGCAGGGTCTGAAAGCCCGTGCCGCCCGTCCCCGGCAAGGGCGCCGAGAGGATCTCAAGCGTGGCCAGGCAGTCGTGCGATGCGCGATGGCCTTCATGGTAGAAGCCATAGCCGGCGGCAAGAAAGGCCAGCTTGCCGCTTTCGAAGCCCGCCGTCCGCCAGTCGATCTGAGCGTAGGAACAGGCCCAGGGCTTGAAGGCGAAATCCGGACAGAAGGCTTCGGCGAAGCGCCGGTCGAAGGCGGCATTGTGGGCGACGATCAAGGCGGCGGAGGCGATGAAGGCGGCGACCTCGGCCGGATCGACGACCTGCCCGGCCACCATGGCGTCGGTGAGTCCTGTCAGCCTGGTGATCTCAGGCGAGATTGGCCCCGCGGGCTGGCGTAGGCGCGAGAACGGCTCGCCGACCGAGAGGATGCGTCCACCCGCGTCGTAGGTGAACGGCACTAGGCCAAACTCGATGATCTCGTCGTTGCGGGGATCAAGGCCGGTGGTCTCCAGATCCAGAACGATTCCCTGGCGCACGATCCCTGTCGCGCTGCCGCCGATGTGCCGCGGACCATCTAGCCGCCGCAGGACCCTGTAGCGTCCGCTCTCTTCGAGCGTGCGCGCCATGGCTTCAAGCGCTTCGGGCGAGATCGTCACCGGACCAGGGCGACGATAGGGCAATGATCGGAAGGGCGGGTCTCTCCGCCGCCGTAGGTCAACTCCTCGAACCCGACGAGGTCGCGGGCGCTGCGGGCGTCGAGCACCACGTGATCGATGAACTCGCCGTAGCGCGGGTCACACTTGGGAGTAGTCTGGCCCTCCGCCAGGGAGAGGTCGGCATTCGCCGGATCGCCGTCGTCGAGGTCGGCCCAGATAGTGTCGCCGGCCCGTGCCAGGCGGCGATTGAAGTCGCCCAGCACGGCGAAGCGAACGCCCTCGCGCGCTGCCTGGTCGATCCACGCTTCCAGCACCGGAACCTGGCGGCTCAGCGTCTGGCAGGCCTGCCCGCTCTGACCGGACGCGCAGCCCGACTTTAGGTGCACGGCCAGGAGCCGAAGCGGTGCATGGCCGCGTGCACGGACGGTAATGTCGACGCCTGAGCGCAGATTGGGATCGCCCAATTGCAGCTCGGTCAGGTCGACGGCGCGGTCGTAGTCGACGCCCTTGCGGATGGCGAAACCGACGGCCTGGCGCGTGGAGGTGCGCCCCTCCATGCCTCGGCAGTCGAACGACGCGCCGGCCGGCCGAGCTTCGACGATAACGTCGTACTTGGCCGGATCGAAGACTCGCTTGGCCGCCTTCACCGACTCCACTTCCTGGAAAGCGACGACGTCGGCGTCCAGGCGCTCGGCATAGGCGCGCATCAGCACATAGTCGGCGTCAGTACGCGGCCGACACCCTTTGGCACCGTCCTCCGACAGGTGCTCCATGTTCCAAGTGGCGATGCGCAGCGGCGCAGGCGCGCGCGCCTGGCTTGTCGCGCACCCACCAAGGGCGGCGATCATGGCCAGGGCGACGATGGACTTCAGCATGAGACTCTCCCGACAAAGTCTCCTTAGGCCGCAAGGACCTGCGTACGCCATCAAAATACAACCGCTACAGCGAGGGTCTTCAAGACAAGGCCCGAGGCGAAGATGCGCCAACACCCAGCGCGCGAAAACACGCTGATCTTGGATCTGAAACCTTCCACCCGCAGCGCATACGGCCACCAAGCCTCTGAAACCGATAGCCAATTTATCGACGCAACGTTTGAGCTTCCCTACAACGGCCCATCCCGGTTAGGTTGATCGAAGCTTTCGGGGGAGAGCGTGCTTCGATCCATCGCACTAACGGCGCCGGCGGCGTCGCATCTGGTCACCAACCGTCGCGGCGAATATGCGATCCTGAACCAGGACGATCATCTGCTCTGGCGTGATGGCGCCATGCCGGGCAGCCACCCCCGGTATGATGATCTTCTCGCGCTCGGCTTCATCGAGCGGCCCGGCCGCGGTGGCCAGGCGCTTGAGGCGGCCGCCGAGCGCACGCGCCAAGCCTTCCTGCTTGATGGCCCAGCCCTGCATATCTTCGTGGTCACCCTGCGCTGCGACCATGCTTGTGGCTATTGTCAGGTCTCGCGCGCCGCTGAGGGCGCAACAGGCTTCGACATGTCGTGGGAAGACGCGCTCGCGGCGATCGACCGTGTGTTCGAAGCGCCGGCCCAGGCGCTCACGGTCGAATTCCAGGGCGGCGAGCCGGCCCTGCGCTTCGACCTCGTCGAATGCATCGTCTTGGAGGTCGAGCGACGCAATGCCGACCAAAGCCGCGGCATCCGCTTTTCCCTAGTCTCGACGCTCCACCACCTCGATGAGGCGGCTCTGGAATTCTGCCGCGACCACCAGATTCACATCTCGACCTCGATCGACGGGCCGGCCCTGCTGCATGACCGCCAGCGACCCAACCCGACCCGCGACAGCTTCACGCGTACGGTAGAGAGTCTGGCGCGCGCTCGTGCGATCGTCGGTCACGACGGTGTCGTGGCCATGCCCACCCTGACCCGCGCAGCCCTTGATGATCCCAGAGCGGTGATCGACACCTATCGGGAGCTCGGCTTCGGTTCGATCTTCCTGCGGCCGATCAGCCCCTACGGCTTTGCGCTCAAGACCCGCCGAGCCATTGGCTATCCAATGGAAGCGTTCGTCAGGTTCTACGCCCAGGCGCTCGACTATCTGCTGGCCCTGAACAGGGCCGGCGAGCCGATGGTGGAGACCTACGCGGCGATCCTGCTGCGCCACATCTTCACGCCGTTCGGCTCGGGCTATGTCGACCTGCGCTCACCGGCCGGCGCCGGGCTTGGGGTGCTGGTCTACAACTACGATGGCCAGGTCTATCCGGCGGACGAGGCGCGAATGGCCGCGCAAACTGGAGATGGTCGGTTCGCGCTAGGGTCGGTCCACGACCGCTTCGAGGATCTGATGGCCTCGCCAGCGATGCGCTGGCTGGCGACCGGCGCCGTCGCCGAGGACCTGCCCGGCTGCGGCGATTGCGCTTTCGTGCCGTTCTGCGGCGCCGACCCCGTCTATCACGCTGCCGCCCACGGCGATCCGGTCGGCGATCGGGCGACCAGCGATTTCTGCACCAAGCACATGGGCCTGTTCCAGATCCTCTTTGGCCATATCGCCCGCAGCGACGCGCAGGACATGCGCACCTTCACCGCCTGGGCCTTTGGCCGCGGCCGTGACGAGGTCATCGACGCAGGCTACGTGCCGCAATGACCCTGGGCCTAGCGCTTCACACTCATGGTCGCTCGAGCGGGGTCGAGGGCGTTCGGATCCTCAAGCTCCTGTCGGCGCAGGAGTGGGACAAAAGCCCCCTGCCCCGCGCCAGCCGCGCTCGCTGGACGGGCGCGGCATGGGTCGGCGGCGAGGCCGACGAGATCGTCCTCTCTGATCTGCGCCATGAGCGCGTCGCGGAACCTGGCGATGTGGTGCGACTACGCCAGAACGGCTCAATGGTCTCGGTGCTGTGGCGCCGTGGAGCCAAGACCAACAGCCTGTTCGCCACCGAACGCTGCAACAGCCTGTGCCTGATGTGCTCGCAGCCGCCGCGCGACGAGGACGACAGCTGGCGGGTGCGCGAGCTGCTGGAGACCATCGACCTGGTCGATCCCGACGCCCAACAGCTCGGCGTCACCGGTGGAGAGCCGACCCTCCTGAGCGATGGTCTTTCTGCGCTACTGCGCCGGTGCGGCGAGAAGCTGCCAAACACCCAGCTCCACGTCCTGACCAACGGCCGAAACTTCCAGGACGGCGCGGCCGCCGCCGACTGGATCGCCGCAGGCGGCGAGCGCACGACCTGGGCCGTGCCGCTCTATGCAGATGTCCCCCACCTTCATGACGAGGTGGTCGGCGCGCCTGGCGCCTTCGACGAGACGCTCGACGGCCTACATGAGCTGGCCCGCCACGGAGCTCGGGTCGAGATCCGAGTGGTCCTGCATCGCCTGACCATCCCGCGCCTGCCCAAGCTCGCCGAGTTCATCTACCGCCGCCTGCCCTTCGTTGAACACGTGGCGCTAATGGGGCTTGAGCCCATGGGCCTAGCCAAGGGCAATCGCGAGCGGCTGTGGATCGATCCCGTCGACTACGCCGCCCCGCTGCAGGCCGCTGCGTACCATCTGGCCAATCGCGGCATGACCGTCTCGGTCTACAACCTGCCGCTCTGCGCCCTGCCCCGCGCCATCTGGCCGTTCGCCCGCCAATCGATCTCCGAATGGAAGAACCGCTATCCCGACGAGTGCGAGCCCTGCGTGGTCAAGGATCACTGCGCGGGCTTCTTCGCCTCAGCCGGCTCCGAATGGCGCAGCCGCGCGCTCGCGCCCCTGACCTATGAGGACTTCGCCGATGAAATGGCGTGATCACCTGGCGCTACTGCTCGGCGCGGCAAGTCCCTTCGCTCTGATCGGCGAGCCGGTGCTGGCCACGCCCGCGCCGATGGAAGAGGGCGCGAGCGCTGATCCCCCTCAGGTTCATAAGGATCTGCTGGTGTTCCGCGATCCGGCCGAACGCCAGCGCCTGCTGCTGTTCGCCGGCCACCGCTCGCATTCAAGCCACAGCAGTCACCGTAGCCACAGCTCGCACTACAGCGGCAGCCGCGGTCACAGCAGCCACAGCTCCCACTACTCGAGCTCAGGCGCGGGCGTGACGCCCGCGCCGCTCTATTCGCCGCCGGCTGCCACGGCGGCGCCGAAGGCCACCTCGGCTAAGAAGAAGAAACCCAAGGCAAGCGTGAGCGCGCGTCCCGCCGTCGCGACGCCCAGCGTCACGCCATCGACACCAGTTCCTGCCCCGATCACGCCTTCCATGGGCTTTGTCGGCGCGCCGGAAACATCGCCTCCGCCGCGCCAACGACTGACAGCGGACGAGATCACGGACATGGTCCGCAAGGTCCAGATCGCCCTGACCATTCGTGGCTACAAGGTCGGCGCCGCCACCGGCACCTTTAACGCCAAGACCCAGTCGGCCCTCTTGGCATTCCAGGGCGCGCAGGGCCTAAGCGCCACCGGCGCCATGGACCTGGCCACCCTCCAGGCGCTCGGGGTGGATCTGGCCATGCCGTCGAACCGCGCGCACGTGATCACGCGACCGGACTGGATCAGCAAACCGAGCGGCGAGGACTTCGCCCGCGTCTATCCAGATCTAGCCCAACGCGTCGGGCTCGGCGGACGCGCGACGCTTCGCTGCACGGTCGACAGCAGCGGCCGCCTCACCAACTGCTCGATCGTCTCGGAATCGCCGGACGGCTACGGCTTCGGCGCCGCGGCGCTCAAGCTGACGCCGTTGTTCCAAATGCGCCTGCGGACCCTAGACGGCTCAACCGTGGAGGGCGGCGAAATCACCCTTCCCCTCACCTTTAGCATTCCGACCTGAGCCACTTTACGTCGGCCAGACGTGTACAAATAGCTGACCTTGGCTCCGCTCTAGATACGTGACGTTCGCGCACGCGGCGGCGAGCCTGCCGGCCATTAACTCAGTAAACTCGAAAGTCTTCGAAACCGCGCCAGCCGCCGGGCGATTTCACGCATCTTCGGCCAGCGTCGTGACGCTGACTGAAGTGTAAGGATCGCTTTCAGCCTAGTTAAGCGCAAACGCATATCGGCGAGGTCTTCGCGCGCGCCTTGGCGAAGCGAGGCTATGACCCTGCGCTGACGGCGCGGAGGACCGACGGACTGGAGGCTCTGAGCGACGACTTCGCCAAGTACTTTGGCGTCGAAGCTTTCGCCATCCTCGAACAGCCTAGTCACGGCTCCACGCAATCCGCAATCCTCCCGATTGGCACAGCTTGACCGTGACCGCGCTCGAACGGTACTCAACCTAGAAGTTCGTGAGTGGCCTTGGGGCTTAGCATGCCGTTGTCGTCGGACCGTAGGACCAACGAGCCGTACTATCGCTTCCAGCGGTTGGTGGAGGCATTGTTCTGGCTACACGATTTCAAAGTCGAGGCCGACAAGAGGATTTCGCTTCGGGATGACGGACGTCCCTACGAGATCGATCTGCTGGTAACGTCCCCGGCAGGCGCGAAGTCGGTCATAGACGTCAAACTCTACCGATCGCGCACGCCCAATCCCCTCGATCTCTCCAACGCCTGTCAGCGCCTGCTCGCGGCTCAAGCCGCGGTCGGCGCTGACCATGCCGTCCTTGCGACTAACCTTAACCGAAGCCACACGTTCAGCGACGACGCCCTTCCCGGCGGGGTCGTGCTGTTTCCGTTCGACGAGATGCTGGATGCGGCCAAAAGCGACGTGGAGTTGGAGGCTGGTCTGACGGAGATCGGGCGCGAACTGAACTCGGCCTTGAGGGACTTCGATCGTCCAGTTGATGACGGCGCATCGGCGTCCCGGCGGGCTGACGCTCCCGATACCCTACAGACCTTGGTCAGCTTGCGAAGCGCAGACGCTCCCGTTGGGCCATCCGGTCCGCCGCCGTCGCGCAAGGGCCACGAGTTGGCGGCGGAGCTGCGGGAACTTCCGTCAGGCAGCGGTTTTATCAAACTCAGCTCCGAGCGCGAGGGTGTCGCTTGGCGACTGTTCGAGCAGATTTGCCAGGAAGGTTTGAGCTACATCTTCCAGGGCCTGCTAGATCAGTGGGAGGAGCAACAGGCCGTTGGCGGCGACGCCAACCGCTTCGACGCCATGTGTAAAATCACCGGAGATGATGTCTTCAGCCGTACGTTGATCGAAGATTTCTCCAGCCGGTACATCCTGTTCGAGTTCAAGAACTACACCGACGCGGTCAAACCAAACCTGATCCACATCACAGAGAAGTATCTCTATCCCAGGGCGTTGAGGGGAACGGCGATTATCATTTCCCCTCAAGGTCTTTCACTCGATGCGCGAGCGGCTACCCATGGGGCGTTGCGTGATGTCGGCAAGCTTGTCTTGGATCTGAATGTGGATACGCTCTGTAAGATGCTGGAGGACAAGGACAACGGCACCGCGCCTAGCGCCACGATGGAGGGCCTTCTGGATGCCTTTCTCCTGGAAATCGGCCGCTAGGTCGCCCTCCATCAGGCCATCGACATCGCAAAGCCGAAGATCGAGCACCCCTGGCCCCACACCCATGGATCTAGGATCTTGAACGCTAGCGCGCTGATGATACGCGCCGTGGCGCTCTTCGGTGAAGACACCGCCTCATGCTACGTCGCGCCTACGACGCCAGATCGAGACTTGCCAAACACCGCAATCGCAGAGGTAGTGACCACAGACACGATTGAGGAGCTGCACGGCGAAGTATGGCGCGGATACGGCACGTTCAGATTCAGAACTTCCGGTGCATCCAGCAACTCGCTTGGGCACCCTCGCCGGGAATTAACTGCCTGATTGGGCCGGGCGATTCGGGGAAATCGTCGATCCTCGACGCCATCGACTACTGCCTGGGCGCACGCCGAACGGTCCAGATGACCGACGCCGACTTCTACCTGCTCGACGTCGCACACCCCATCGTCATCACCGTCACCATCGGGGAACTCGACGATGCGCTGAAGAGCCTGGAGACCTACGGCAACTACCTCCGCAGCTTCAACGCAGCGACGAGCACGATCGCCGATGAGCCCGAGGCCGGTTCGGAAACTGTCCTGAGCATCCGTCTCACTATAGGCGGCGATCTAGATCCGATCTGGACATTAGCCTCCGACCGGGCCGAAGCCGTCGGCCAGGCGCGCTTCCTGACCTGGGGTGACCGCACCCGGATTGCGCCAACGCGCATCGGTGCATTGGCGGATAACAATCTGGCGTGGCGACGCGGGTCCGTGCTGAATCGGATCTCTGACGAGCGGCCCGAGATGTCGGCGGCTCTGGCGGACGCGGCGCGGACGGCGCGGGCCACATTCGGCGACTTGGCCGAAACCCAACTCGGCGAAACGTTGCGGATCGTCGAGAAGACCGCCACGGAGCTAGGCATTCCGATTGGTGACGGCCTGAAGGCGATGCTGGACACTCACTCGGTGTCATTCAGCGGCGGGACCATCGCGCTCCACGGATCCGACGGCGTTCCGCTGCGAGCCCTTGGGATCGGCTCGACACGCCTGCTGCTGGCAGGACTCCAGCGCAAGGCGGCCGACCAAGCGACCTTGATCCTGATCGACGAGCTGGAACACGGGCTTGAGCCGCATCGGATTCTCCGCCTGCTGGGCTCCATAGGCGCCAAAGAGGCGGCACCGCCGATCCAGGCGTTCATCACCACCCACTCCCCCGTGGCCATTCGCGAGCTGCGTGGCGATCAGCTTTTTGTGGTCCGCAAGACCGCAGGCCGACATGAGGTCACCGTGGTCGGCACGGGCGACGCGACGCAGGGGACGATCCGGCTCTATCCGGAAGCCTTTCTCGCCCCGACCATTGTTGTCTGTGAAGGCGCCAGCGAAGTCGGCCTGCTAAGAGGCATGGACCTTCACCGAGCGGCACAAGGTGAGCAATCGTTGACGGCCGCCGGTGTCGCTTGGGTGGACGCCCAGGGGGTCAGTAAAATCTACGGGCGGGCTAATGCCTTCCGCAGCCTCGGCTATCGGGTCGCCGTCCTGCGCGATGACGATGCCCAGCCTGAAGCGGCAGATGAAGACGCTTTCATCGCCAGTGGCGGGGCGCTCTTCAAATGGCGAGCCGGATGTGCGCTCGAAGACGAGCTGTTCCGTGGTCTAGGCGATCAGGGTGTTCAGAACCTCCTCGGTCGCGCGGTCGAGTTTCTGGATGCCGATCTTGTTGGCGAACACATCCAGTCAGCATCCAACGGCCAGCACACTTATGCCGCCTGCGTCTTCGGGCTCTCGACGGAGCTGCGCATCACTCTCGGCGCGGCCGCTCGGTCCAAGCGCGGGTCGTGGTTCAAGTCGGTGACCAAGATGGAGAGCGTAACCCGCGACATCCTACTCCCTCACCTTGCGAACGCTGATGAGACCCTTCGCGGGACCATGGCGGCGCTGGAAGCGTGGATGGTTCGTGGAGACTGAGATCGACCTTCTGGCGGTGGAACGCGGGACGGTCACGGCACCGGCCGGTTGCGGGAAGACGCATCTGATCGCTGACGCCCTGTCGCGCCACACAGGGGCGAAGCCGATCCTCGTTCTGACCCACACCAACGCCGGGGTGGCGGCCCTGCGCGGGAGGCTGGAACGCTCGCGCGTGCCGGCTTCGGCCTATCGGCTGGCGACGATCGACGGGTGGGCGATGCGGCTGCTGACCTGGTTTCCGCAACGCTGCGGCCACGACCCCGACATCCTGAGTGTCACGAACCCGCGCAATCACTACCCGGCGATCCGCGCCGCCGCACGCGGCCTGCTGGCTGGCCGCCACATTAACGACATCCTGGCGGCCAGCTATGACCGTCTCATCGTCGATGAATACCAGGACTGCTCTGTCCCCCAGCATGAGATCGTGGTTCACGCGAGCACAGCGCTTCGGACCTGCGTCCTTGGCGATCCGCTCCAGGCGATCTTCACGTTCGCCGGACCCACGGCGGATTGGGAGCGTCAGGTCAAGGCGGAGTTCCCTGATGCCGGTGCGCTGAATACGCCCTGGCGCTGGATCAATGCCGGCGAAGAGGCCTTCGGTCGCTGGCTGCTCGACATGCGCCATGTGCTGATTGGCAACGGGTCCATCGACCTAGCGGCGGCCCCCGCCAACGTACAATGGGTCCGCCTGGACGGCGTGAACGATCACCGTATTCGGGTCGGAGCCGGATCGCGCCAGGCGCCCGGTGCGGACGGTCGGGTGCTAATCATGGCGGATTCCACCAACCCCACGGGCCAGCGCGAGTTCGCCGGTCAAATCCCCGGTGGCGTTGTCGTCGAGAACGTGGACATGCGCGACCTCGTCGTCTTCGGCGAACGGTTCGACCTCACGTCGGCCACTCTGGTTGACCACGTTATCAATTTCGCGGGCGGCGTGATGGTCAATGTGGGGGCCACGGCGATGTGCCAGCGCATCGAGACCTTACGAGCCGGTCGTGCCCGCAACCCTCCCACCGAAGCGGAGGCCGTTGCGCTCAGGTTCTGCGAGGCCCCGAGCTACGCTGGCGCCATTGAACTGTTGGAGACGATCAATGCCCAAGGCGGTGTCCGCGCCCACCGTCCGGCGATCCTTCGTGGCGCTTACGAGGTGCTGAACGCGTGTCGCGGCGCCCAAAGCGCGACGCCGGCCGAGGCGGCCGTGGCGGTCCGGGAACGAGCACGGCTGATCGGCCGACCTCTGGCCAGGCGGACGGTCGGGAGCACGCTGCTGCTCAAGGGTCTGGAAGCCGATGTGGCGGTGATCCTAAACCCGGCGGTAATGGATAATCGTCACCTTTACGTCGCGATGACCCGTGGCGCGAAGCAGCTCATCGTTTGCTCCGCCAACCAGCACCTCGTGCCAGTTTAGCGCCTTTGCTGAACAGCGGGGCGCTCCAATGCCGACAGGTTTGAAGATCGCCTCTCCTCAGCATTTGACCGGCAAGCGGCAGACCTTCCCAACGCCCGCGATAAGTCTAGGGTGCCGATGGAACCTTTACGGAGAGCAGACATCCGCGCATCAAGATGGATGGACCTGATGCCAAAGAGACCGTCAGACCTTCGATCCGTGCCGCCTGAAAGCCCCTCCTATGCGCGGGAAAGGCGCGCCTCGACACGCTCCTTAGAGGCGATTTTGGCCTCCTGAATTGCGGCCTGGACCTCCTCAAGGTTTTGAAGCGCAATCTGCGCTCGCGCGGGCGGCAGATCCTTCAGGTCGAGATTCATCCGCATGATGAAGTAGTAGGCCATCGATAGACGCACCTCGATGTCGCGACAGCCGTCGACCATGCTGTAGTCGCGCTGGATCGCCTGCTTCTGCTCTTCGCTCAGTCCGGCGTGGGGACAAAGTTTGAGCGTGACCTTCGTCGTCCACTCGACATCATCTTCAGGGTCATAGTCGACAGGCCTCATGACCCCAAGCTCGTCGATCCTGGTCAGGACGAAGTCGCGGAAGTCCGATCGCTCACAGCACCAAGCACGCAGGTGCCAGCGGTAGCCATCGAAGGCCAGGGCATGCGGGGCGATAGCCCGCCACCTAGAGCTAGTGAGCGACTGATAGCGAACATCTACCGCTTGCCGCGACCGAATGGCGATTAGGATCGCGCGCAACAAGTCGGCATCGACGTGGCGCACGATGTCAGGTGCCATGTCGACGGCGGGGAGGTCCCGATACCAAAGGTCTTCACGCTGGAGCGCGCCCGTCAGGAAAGCCCTGAGCTGAAGGAGGATGCGATTGGCCGAGACGCGAAGGAAGCGAGGCCGCATGTCTTTGGTCGGTAGGTAGGATTTTTCCGTCGCGTTGTACTCGATGTTCTCCCCGGCCACGTCGCGATAGTGGCGCAGGTCCACCGAAGCCTGCGGTGTGGAGATGTTGAACATCTCTTCAAGGTCATTGCGATTAAGCCGTCCTTCCCAGAACAGCTTCCACTCCACGAACTCCAGCCGCCGGTTGAGCGTCCAGCTTCGCCGATCCGCACTTTCGCCCATAAAAACACCCCTATCGTCTCTTGACGGGTATAAACACGATACCCACATAGTTTCGAGATGGGTCGTGTTCTACGATCCACGCATTCTGCCGCAGGTGCAAGTCCTGGCCGGGGGATTGGAGGGGGCGAATGAGCCGCGAACATGTTTCCCACGCTGACATCGCGCGGTTCGCCGCCGAGCGCGTGAATCTGCCGAAGGATAAGGCCGACGAGTACCGCGCCCAGGCGCGCCGGCTCCGCGAAAAGCTGGAAGGCTACCTCGACGAGCATCCCGACTTCACGCTGAAGAAGATGATGCTTTCCGGCAGCCTCGCCAAAGGCACCGCCCTGCGGACGCTGAACGACATCGACGTCGCCTGCTACATCAGCGGCGCCGACGCGCCGCGCAGCACTGCAGCGCTGCTGACCTACCTCGCCGAGCGCCTTCGCAAGGCCTTCCCGAACTTCTCACCGGATCAAGTTCAGCCCCAGACCTATTCGGTGACCGTGTCGTTCCGCGGGAGCGGGCTCGACGTGGATGTGGTGCCGATCCTCTACGATGGCGACCCGGACTGGTATGGCAACCTGGTGAGCCAGGATGACGGCTCCCTTCTGAAGACCAGCATCCCGCTACACCTGCAGTTCACCGGTAAGCGCAAGAAGCAGCAGGAGAAGCATTTCTCGCAGGTCGTCCGGCTGGTGAAGTTTTGGGCGCGTCGGATGAAGCAGGAGCGTGACGGTTTCCGCTTCAAGTCGTTCATGATCGAGATGGTCCTAGCCAAGCTCTGCGACGACGGTCTGGATTTCTCCGACTATCCAGAAGCGCTCCAGCACTTCTTCACCTACGTCGCCCGCAGCGATCTGCGCGAGCGGATCGCCTTTAGCGACTATTATCCGCTATCGACAATCAAGGCCTCCAGCGACACGGTCCAGATCATCGACCCGGTGAACGCCGAGAACAACGTCGCCCGCCTCTACACCCAGGCCAACGCCGACGCGATCGTGGAGGCGGCCATGGACGCCGGGGATGCAATCGACGCGGCCCTGGCCGCACCCAATAAGACCCTGACCGTCGCCTATTGGCAGAAGGTCTTCGGCTCGACCTTCCAAGTCTGAGGCACGCATGTCCAGCAGCTACAGCATCTCCGAAAGCTCCACCTTCACCGTCACCCACGCCCGTCACATGGCGGCGAAGGTGGCGACCGACCTGAAGCGGATGCAGCGCTTCTACGGTAAGCCCACCGATGAACGGATCGGCCAGTTCGAAGCCGAAGTGGTCGAACTACTGAAGGCCGGCTACCTCGGCACGGTCAGCTACGGCTTCAAGCGCAACGATCAATGGATCGAGCCGACGTTGCGCTATACGGCCAAGGATCTCTTGGGGGCGTCGTCCGGTGACGACGACCCTGGGAAACTGCGGGCGTCGGCGAACATCGAGGGCGCGACTTTCCATAGCTACCTGACTTACAGCGCCGCCTACCACGCTCTGACTTCGGCGCAGCAGACCGCGTTCGAAGCCTGCCTGCCCTTCTCGCGCAGTAACGCGACTGAACCGTCCATCAACGGCTACCTGATCGACGACCGGACCTATTCGTCGGGGGGGCGCGCCCTCAACCGTTCCAGCGTTCGGAGCTATTCGTGAACACCAAGCCCAGCATCGACGAACTGTTCGAACGTCGCCAATCCTTCCCCGACTTCGAACCCCAAGCCCGCCTCGCCCGTCTTATCGGGCTCGACGACCAGAAGAGCCGGTTGACAAAGATCCTCGGCCTGCTGGTCAACCCGGCGGGACTGGAGACCTGGGCGCGTCGCTATCATCAGGACGCCGGCCAACTCCTGGACGCCGTCCTTCGCCGGCCGCCCCTGGTCGTCCTGGCCGGCGACGTCGGCTCCGGGAAGACGGAGCTGGCGGAGACCATCGGCGATGCGGTGGCCCGCCAAGAAGGCATCGACATCACCCTGTTCCCGCTCAGCCTGTCCACGCGTGGCCAGGGCCGTGTTGGCGAGATGACGCAACTTCTGTCAGCTGCTTTCGATTTCACCGTCGAGGAAGCGGGTAAGCTGAAGGGCGCGTCCGGGCGCTCGCGTGGAGCGGTGATTCTGTTAGTGGACGAGGCTGATGCGCTCGCTCAGTCGCGGGAGTCCGCGCAGATGCACCATGAGGACCGCGCCGGGGTGAACGCCTTTATCCGGGGTGTCGATCGGCTAGCGAACGCCAAGCTTCCCGCGGCAATCATCATGTGCACTAACCGGCTCAGCGCCCTCGACCCCGCCGTCCGCCGCCGCGCTGCCGACATCCTGAGCTTCGGGCGTCCGAGCGATCTGCAGCGTCGTCACATCCTAACCACGCGGCTCTCCGGCCTCGGTGCCACACAGGTTGAGGCCTTGGTGGCCGCAACCGGGCCGCAGCGGGGCATGCGGGATTTCGGCTTCACCTTCTCCGACCTTACCCAGCGACTCCTTCCGGCGATCGTGCTCGACGCCTACCCAAGCAAGCCCATTGAGGCCGGCCGCGCGCTGGAGATTGCCCGCGCCATGGCACCTACGCCTCCCTTCAAAGACACCGCAGCAGCCTAGTTGGAACGCGTCATGAGCGAATGGTCCCTATCGCATCTGCTGTCTGGCCTGCACGATGACATCCAGCAGAAGCTGGCCACGGTGCGTCGCACCTTCGGTCACCCCGGAACCAAGGGTGACGCCAGCGAAGCGGTCTGGCTTGAGCTGCTGCAAACCTACTTGCCCAAGCGCTACAGCGCTACGACGGCTCATGTCGTCGACAGTTCGGGCACCTTCAGCGAACAGATCGATGTCGTGGTCTTCGACCGCCAATATTCCCCGTTCATCTTCCAGTACCAGGGCCAGACCATCATCCCGGCCGAAAGCGTCTACGCCGCCTTCGAGGCCAAACAGGCGATCAACGCGTCCCAGGTGACTTATGCGCAGAACAAGGTCGCCAGCGTGCGGCGGCTGCACCGGACGAGCCTGCCCATCCCCCATGCCGGCGGCGTCTATCCGCCCAAGCCGCTGCAACACATTCTCGGCGGTCTGCTCACCTTCGAAAGCGACTGGTCTCCGGGCCTGGGCACCCCATTGCTGAAAGCGCTAGCAGATGGCCCGACGGACGGGAAGCTCGACCTTGGCTGCGTAGCGGCGCATGGGCTCTTCAGCTGTGACGGCGACGGTTGCGGCGTCCTTACGCCGATTGCGAAGCCGGCGACGGCGTTCTTGTTTGAACTGATCGCCCGACTACAAGAAATCGCCACGGTCCCGATGATTGATGTCAGGGCCTATGCGCGCTGGTTAGAGGTCGACACTCAGCTTTAGTAAGCTCCACCGAAGCCACTCAAAAATTGCTTATAGATTTGGGACTGTATCCGGTGAGGCGCCTGAACATGGCGATGAAAGCCGAAGCATCGTTGTAGCCGAGCCGGATTGCGACCTGCTGCACCTGCAGTCCGCTTTTGAGGAGAGACAGGCCGACGACCAGTTTCTGCCGTTGCCGCCACTCGTTGAAGGTGATGCCCGTCGCCTCGCGCCAGCGGCGCGACAAGGTCCGCTCGGTGACTTCGGCCATTCGGGCCCATTCGGCGAGCGAGCGTCTATCCTGAGGGTTGGCGTCGAGCGCGGCGACAACGCGCGCGACCAACGGATCGTCGGTCACCGGCAGGTAGGTGTCGTAACGGGGGGCCAGGCCGATCTGGTCGACCAGGACCAGCGCCAGCCGCTGATCTTCAGCGCTTTTTGGGCTGGTCACTCCGCGGGCGGCAAAGTCGGCCAGGATCGCCTTGAGCAGCGGGCTCAGCGCGATGGTGCGCACGCTCGCCGGCAGGCTTCCGCAGAGCGCTGCGTCGACATAGACGGTGACGTAGGTCATCTCCTCCCGGTTCCAGGCCTCGTGTTCAACCTGCGGCGGGATCCAGATACCGTAGGCCGGCGGCGAGAGATACCGCGTGCCCGCCACCTCGATCTCGCAGACCCCTGAGAGGGCGTAGTTGAGTTCGGCCCAGGGCTGGCGCTTGCGCGGGAAGGCCGTGCCGCTGTGGAAGCGCTCGGTTCGAAACGAGACCGGCAGGGGTCGGTCGCCGTCGATGCGGCCTTGATCGGGCAT
Source organism: Caulobacter sp. 602-2 (assembly GCF_011043625.1). GTDB lineage: Bacteria > Pseudomonadota > Alphaproteobacteria > Caulobacterales > Caulobacteraceae > Caulobacter. The sequence goes on along the minus strand of NZ_JAAKGT010000001.1, from coordinate 517,043 downwards.
GGCCTGAAACTCGCTACCAGATGTCCGATACTCACTATATCGCGAGAAGCGGATGAAGACCAAAAAGAGTCCATCCGCAGCGCCTGACGATCAGGCTGGCGGCGCTCTTTGTCATGCCCGCAGTCGCGCACCGCGGGCTGTAACAGGTTGCAGTCCAATGAAAGTCGCCATCACCTCCCGCCGCGCGTCGGCCGCCAACTGGGCGATCATCGCCCCGCTGACCACGGTCCTGATCTGGTCTGGCAATGCGGTTGTCACAAAGCTTGCCTCGAACGTCATCGCACCAGGCTCGATCGCCTTCTATCGCTGGCTTCTCGCCCTTTTGGTCCTGACGCCGTTCATCGCGCCGAAGGCCTGGGCCAACCGGCAGGCGGTAAAGCCCTACTGGAAGGAAATGATCATCCTGGGCTTCTTCGGGATGGTGATCTACCAGTGCCTGGCCTACGTCGCGGCCCAGACCACGACGGCGGTCAACATGGGCGTGATCCTGGCGCTGATGCCGCTGTTCTCGACCCTGCTGGCCAGCGTGCTGGCGTCGGAAAAGCTGACCACGGCGCGGGTCGTCGGCGGGATCATCTCGATCGGCGGCCTGCTTTATCTCACCTCGCGCGGTAACTTCGCCAACCTGGTCAACGGCGGCTTCCACCTGGGCGACGGCATCATGCTGATCGCCGTGCTGGCCAACGCCCTCTATGGCGTCCTGGTCAAGCGCTGGTCGATCCCCCTGCCCTTGTGGCAATCGCTCTTCTGGCAAATCCTGGCGGCCACGATCATCCTGGTTCCCATCTGGGCCCTCGGACCGATCTCGCCCGTCACCGCGCAGAACATCCCGCTGATCCTCTTCGCGGCGATCCCCGCCTCCCTGCTGGCGCCGTTGCTGTGGATGGTCGGGATCAACCGGCTCGGCGCGGCGCGCACGGCCCTGACGATCAACCTGATCCCGGTCGTCGTCGCCGTGCTGGCTTGGCTGTTCCTCGGCGAGCAGCTGCAGGGCTTCCACTACATCGGCGGCGGCGTGGCGTTGCTGGGTGTTATTGTCGGCCTGCGTGAGTGGAAGGCCGGCAAGCCCCGGACGGACGATCCGAGCGTGGCGGCCTGGAAGGGCGAGGAGATTTGATCCGAAAGGCGCGGGCGCGTCCGCGCGCCCTCTCCGCCGCCTCCCCCGACCCATGGATCCGCATCGGCCTGACCTTTGGCCTTGCGGATCCGGCCTCGGCCGCGTTGAGCGCGGATCTGCTCGCCGAGATCCGTCGCGACGCAGTAGGGGCGAAGACAACGACAAGATCCGAAAGACAGAAGACATGACCAGCAGACAGACTTTCCGCCGTATCAAGGTCGCGGCCGTGCAGGCCGAGACCGTGTTCCTGGACCTCGACGCGGCGACGGCGCGCGCCTGCGAGCTGATCGCAGACGCCGGCCGCCAGGGCGCCGACATCATCGCCTTTCCGGAAAACTTCCTGCCGGCCTATCCCAACTGGTACGAGACCCTGAGCGAGGGGGCGATCGCCCGCGAACTCGACAAGCGCTTGTTCCTCAACTCGGTGGAGATCCCCGGCGATCACATCCAGGCGGTCGCCGAAGCGTGCGCCAGGGCCGGCGTCAACGCCGTCGTCGGGGTCAACGAGCGCAACCCGGGTACGTCAGGCACGATGTTCAACACCCAGGTCCACATCACGCGCGACGGCGTCATCGCCGGCAAGCATCAGAAGTATGTCCCGACGACCGGCGAGCGTCAGGTCCAGGCGCCTGGCACCACGGGCTACTACAACACCTTCAAGACGGACTTCGGCCCGGTTTCGAGCCTGATCTGCGGCGAAAACTCCAATCCGCTCGGCATCTACGCCGCAGCGCGCAGCTATCCCCTCGTCCACGTCGCCTCCTGGCCCTCCTACTTCGGCCCGCCCATTCCCATGGCGCACGCCATCAAGACGGCTTCGGCCGGCCTGGCCTATGGGCTCAAGTGCTTCGTGCTCAGCTCGGTGCTGCGGATTCCCATGGCGTACATCGATGCCGTGGCCGTCCGCCCCGAAGACCGGGAGTACCTGCTCGAGCAACGCGCGGCCAAGCACGGCGCGATGATCTTCGATCCGGTCGGCCGCATGATCGCGGATGGCACGGGCCAGGACGATCCGATCATCTACGCCGAGGTCGATCTGAGCGACGTCATCATCCCGAAGATGACCCACGACACGGCCGGCCACTACAATCGGCCCGAGCTGTTCACGGGACTGTTCAAGCTCGACAGTCAGTCGTAGTCGCCCCCCTTTACAAGGGCCGCCGAGACCATGCCAAACAGCGCGGGTTTCGGCGGCTGATCCCCGCCAGCCCACACCCGATCTCGGCGGTCTCCATCGGCCATAGGAGCCGCGGACTTCGGAGCCTGCCCGACATTGCCTCTCGGCGTTCGGATCTACCGGGGTTCAAAGACCTCGCAGGGCGGGCTTGGGATCGTCGCATTTACCTCGAACAGGAGGTCGCGAACCCAGCGATGGCCTTGATCACGATGGGTGCGCTCGTGCCAGGCCGCCACCTTCGTGAAGCCAGGGATCGGCACGGGAGGCTGGCGAAACACCAGGCCCTCCGCGTCGGCCAAAAGCCGCTTGGGCGCCACAGCGATCAGGTCCGTGGTCCGCAGCACCTTCAGCAGGATGAGGAAGCTGGTCACCGAAAGCGCCACCCGCCGCTGGCGCCCTGTCGCAGCCAAGGCGACATCGGTCACGCCCTGGAACGGCTCACCTGAATAAGACACCAGCGCATGGTCCAAGGCGCAGAACCGGTCGAGGGACAGGGTCGATGAAGTTGCGTCCGGATGATCGGCCCGCAAGGCGCAAACATAGGCTTCGTCGAAGAGCGGACGGGCGTGCAATTCCCCCGGCGTGCTGTCGGGCGTCATGAAGGCCAGGTCGACGGCGCCGCGTTCGAACTGATCGAGGATCTGATCGTCATCCAACGGCCGGACCCGAACCACCACGCCTGGCGCACGCGCCCTCAGCGCGGTCACAAACGGAGCCACGATCGCCTCCAGGGCGTAGTCGGTCGCCGCAAGGGTCAGGGTGAAGCTGGCCGAGGCCGGATCGAAGCGCACCGGCTGCAGGAGAGCTTCGGCCTCCGCCAGAATGCGCTTGACGGGTTCGGCCAGTTCCAAAGCCCGCAGGGTCGGCACGACGCCGCGTCGGCCACGGACGAACAACGGGTCCTCGAAGCTCTCGCGCAAGCGCGCCAGCATGCCGCTGACCGCCGGTTGGGTCAGCGCCAGTCGATCGGCGGCGCGCGTAACACTGCGCTCGTCGAGCAAGACGTCGAGCGCGCGAAGGAGGTTGAGATCAAGGGCCCTGACATCACGCATTCTTATGACCTGAATTTCGAAACACGATTGGCCTTATAAGGCCGTACGCTGCATCTAGGACCCCGTCCAGGGACGTCACCCCCATCCGCCCGGCCAGCGGACAACATCAAGTGAGCATCATGAACGCGATCATCTGGCCCGAGGGTTACCTGCCCGGGACGACAGACAACTTCGTCTCCAACGAGGTCATCGTCGCCGGTCTCAGCGCCGCTGAGATCTGGCCTTATCTGAACACCGCCACGGCTTGGCCGAGCTACTATGCCAACGCCGCCGACATCGTGTTCCACGATGTTCCCGGCCCCGAGCTAAGCGCCGGCGCGCACTTTGGCTTCACCACCTTCGGCTTCCTGGTCGAAGGCAAGGTGGTCGAGCACGTTCCGCCCGCCGCCGGCCAGCCGGCGCGTATCGCCTGGCAAGGCTGGGTCGAGGGTGACGCATCGCAGCGTTTAGACGTCCATCACGCCTGGCTGATCGAGGACCTGCCGGGCGGACGGGTCAGAGTCCTGACCCAAGAGACCCAGAACGGCCAACCGGCCCGCGACCTGGCCGCCACCACGCCCAACCCGATGCTCAATGCCCACCAGGCCTGGCTCGATGGGCTGATCGGCGCCGCTCGCGTCTGATCGACCGAACCAACTCAGCGCCGTCGCTTCAAAGGAGTGAGGTCCCCTACCGATTTCTAGAGGCGCGGACTTGCATTTCGTTCGGTGCCGAACTTATATCGTTCGGCACCGAACGATTGAGGCGCAGATGAAAATCTCGAACCACGCATCGGCTGGCGCCTGGGCCAAGCGATACCATCTGGCCGCACGCGCCATGATCGAGCGGATCCTGAAGCCTTACGACCTCGGCTCCACGCAGTGGTACGTCCTCTTTCAGCTCGCCCACCACGGGCCCACGCCCCAGCGCGACTTTCCCGCCCTGCTTCAGGTCGAGAAGCCAACGCTGAGCGAGGTCGTCCGGGCGCTGGTTCGCAAGGGCTTCATCGATCAGGCGCCCGATCCTGACGACCAACGCCAGCGGGTCCTGACCCTCACGGCCGCCGGTCGCGCACTGTGGGACGAGTTGCCCGATCCCATCGCCCAGATTCTCGAAATCGCCTTCGTGGGCGTCGACGACGCCACGCTCGAGACGGTCACGCGTGTGCTGCGCACCGCGACCGAACGACTCCACAACCATATTGAAGAAGGCCCATCCAAATGACGATTTTGGTCACTGGCGGCACCGGCCTCGTAGGCTCACGCCTCCTCAAGCGCATGGTCGCGGCGGGCTTGCCGTGCCGCGCCATCGTTCGGGGCGGCAAGTCCCTGCCCGATGGCGTGACCGCCATTGAGGCTGACCTGTTGGATCCTGCTTCGCTCAAGACAGCGCTGGACGGCGTCTCCGACATCATCCACCTGGCCGCCGTGCTGCGCACCCCCAATCCCGACGACATCTGGAAGGCCAATGTCGAGGGGACGCGAAACCTGATCAACACCGCCAAGGCGTACGCCCCAGGGGCCCGTTTGATTATGGCCAGCACCGGCCTCGTCTACAATCAGGATACCCCCCATCCTGCGCGTGAGGGCGATGCGACCTCGCCGCAGATGCCCTATCCGGCCAGCAAGGTCGCGGCTGAACTGGAGTTGCGCGAAAGTGGCCTGAACTGGGTCATCCTTCGCTTCGGCTTCGTCTATGGGGACGCCGACGGCCATATCCAGTCGATCCCGAAGCTTGTGGAGATGTTCGGGTGGCACCCTGCCAGCCGGCTCAGCATGCTGCACCACCGGGACATCCACACCGCGGTCGAGCTGGCAGTGAAGGGCGTGATGGATAAGCAAGTCGTCAACCTAGTCGACGAGGCGCCGATGACGATCTCCGAGATCATGCAGGTGCTCGGTGCGCCGATGGCCTCCTCGTCCCAACCGCTGGCCAACCCCTTCTTCGGCCACCTCGATGGGTCTCTGTCGCGCAAGCTCGGCTTCGCTGCCAAGGTGCGCACCACCTACCAGGCAATTGAAGAGCGCGTTCTTTAAAGTGAACCGCGCCTTGGCCAACCTGTTAAGCGGACATTCCAAAGGGCATCTGCGCGCGGGCGCAGCTTTGCTTATCCGTGGCGTCCGAAAAACGCTGGTTATCAGGACCCAGCCGATAAGAGACCCCCTCCCCTATCTTCACCTCAACGTGAGGGGTCCTAAAACAGTGTCGCGAAATCAAACGCCGGCATTTGGCGGCCGGCACGAGATTTGAGACAATGGAGCATGCTTATAGGCTACGCACGCGTCTCTACGGCGGATCAGCGGCTCGATCTCCAGGTCGACGCACTCACCAACGCCGGCTGCGAACGGATCTTCAGCGACCACGCTAGCGGTGGCCGAGGCGATCGCGTTGGGATGACTGAAGCGCTGTCGCACCTGCGCGCCGGCGACACGCTCATGGTCTGGAAACTGGATCGCCTGGGTCGCTCAGTCCGCCAGTTGGTGGAATTCACGGCGCAGCTTGAGAAGCGCGGTATTCAGTTCGCGAGTCTGACGGACGGTATCAACACCGGCTCGTCTGCCGGTCGCTTCTTTTTCCACGTCATGGCTGCGATGGCCGAAATGGAGCGCGACCTCATACGCGAAAGAACGCTTGCCGGCCTGACCGCAGCGAAAGCGCGCGGCCGACTAGGTGGACGCCCGGCCAAGCTGTCTCCTCAGCAACTCGGTCACGCCAAGCGACTACTCGCAGACCCAGAGACGACGGGGGCTGAAGTAGCGAGCACGCTTGGTGTCGCTCGATCGACGCTATATCGGTCTTTGGGGAAGTCGCCGCTGGCCGCGCGCAAACGCTATAGGCGTCCCACACAGGTGCAATAGCGCTGAGGCTAGCCGGCCTCTAGCAACTGATCGGCGCCAAACTGTTCGACAACCGCCGTAAGCACCAAACTACCGGGCAGCCAATCGTGTTGCTCAATGGCTCCGCGAAACTTAGCCATGAAGTCGGGGGCAAACCAAAGGGTTACAGGTTGGGCGCTAGCGGGAGGCGAGAAAAGAAGCACCGGACGGGCGCGACCGCTATCCATGTAGCTCGCCAGCGTCTCCTGGTAGAGATCGTTCACTCTCACATCCCGCCGCAGGGCGATTTCCCGCATGCGTCGATGGAGAGTGCGAGGCAAGCGAACCGACAAGGCGATACGCCCCTCATCAGCGAACGATGCTCGTCTAGCCTGCTGTTGCATGGATAGGACTCTGAATCCCACGCCCCTTCCTGATCAAGCGAAATTACGAAAGCCTTCGCCGATCTTCATGCAACCGCTTCAAGCGGCTATGGCGTCGAGATAATCCGTTCGGCCGTCATCTCCTGCACAGACCTGCGCAGTTCAGAGGGCCAATCAGAAACGTGACGCGCGATCATATCCAATGTTGCCCAATGCCATGGGGTCAAGGCCGCTTGCCACGCTGTGATCGAGGGGCGTCGCCACGTAATCTGATCCTTGATCATGGGCCACTCCGACAGGCGCAAGACTGCCGCGCCCCTGGGGCTCAGCATGAGCATGGCCGTCGCAATTAGCGCCCTGACACGCGAACGCGTACGCGCCCGATCAATAATGCCCGGATCAAATGAATTGCTGCCGATCCGATATGACAGACGTCCTCCCAGGACAGCGCCAGCGGCAGAGCCATCATACGAGCCGTAGTTCTGACGCAGCAGCGCGAAACTCGAAACCAGGCGGGCGATCTGTAGAAAAGCGCCTGGCGTCGTCACGCACCATAGATCGCTGGGCGAACGCCCTCGCTCTGCTCCTCGCGTAGCTCGCTCAAAAGCGAGAACAAAGGCAGGCGCCTCAAGTTCGCGGCCGGCAGGCAGCCGACCGTTTAACAGCCTCCTCCACCTGCGGCTGGATGCGGGCGTCAGTTCATCTTCGTCGTCGGCCCCATCCAGCAACAAACCGTGCATTTCGCACGACATTCGCCATCGACCTGCATTTGCTTGAGCAAGAATGACTTCGCCGTGCACTAGGCGATCTTGCACGCCGCATCTCGGGCAAAAGGCATGGCATCCTGGGAACACGGGTCCTGCAGCCATAGCGAAATCCGTGCGCTTTGCCTCGGGCGCCCGTTGAGGAATGGTCATCGACAACAGAGTCGAAATCGATATCCCAGAGCCGCGGGACAGCCAGCGCAGCAGTTCTTCGTCAATCGACCAGTCGACATCGCCGGGATCAGATTGCAGAAAAGCGCTTCCGCTAACGCCATGACCAAGGGCTGCGCGGTGGATCCAGGACCCTAGCAGTTCGTCGGGTGCCGGCGTTGGCGCATAAGCGAACGCCCCTCTCAAGCGGCGCGCCGACGCTTGACGCGCCGCGCCACCAAGCGCTTCCCAGCCGTAGGCGGAGGCAGGGTCGCGTCGCTGATTATGTGACGCGACTCGATCAACTCGGTGCCATCGAGAATGGCCCGCTTGGCGGCACGTTGGAGGATCTTCACCGTCGTGTCGGTGATCCCCTGCCCTGCTTCGTGAACTTGCTCGATAAAGCTGCGGTCAATCAGCGTTTCGTTACGCAGGGGTATGGTCTGGAGATATGCACTCACGAAGCCGGCGAATGTCTCGTCCAGCTTCCAAGGCGGCAACTGCAGGCGTTCAAATCGGCGGGTCAGTTGGACATCGCCATCAATGAGATCGAGCACCTCGTCCGTGCCAGACAGAACAATTGGAATTTGAGACTCGTTGGATAGCCAGCGAGCTACGCCGTAGAATTCCCGCACCTGGGCGCGCGGCCAGTCGACGAGTTGGTTGAGCTCTTCGATGATAATGAGCCGGGTGTCGGCCTCTTCGAGCAGATCGACCAAAAGCTCGAATATTGCCATGTCGCCGCGCGGCAGCGCCAGTTGATAGCCCAGCTTCTTGACGAGCGCCCTGGCGAGCCAGCGGCTGTCCGTGAGAGGCGGATACTGCGCATGCAGTACAGGGACCTTCAATCGTCCGTCAGGGGAACGGCGGGGCTTCCGGTGCTCAACGAAATCAGTGATCGCGTGGGTTTTCCCGATGCCGGACACGCCCACAATCGCAAGATTTGGCGGCCGGATGACCCGATGGTGCGCGACCAGCTCACCAAGCCGCGCTTGAATGAGATTGAAGATGGGCGTCTCGATGACCTTGTCCCGTTCAATGAACGAGAAGCGCGTCGCATTCGTAGCCTCGAGAAGGCGCGCGGCCTGCGGGATGATGTTCGCGCGCATGTCGACCTCCATTACTTGAGGCGGGGCTTGAAACTCGGAATCGAAAAGTTCGGTGGCAGATCGGGTCCCAGCGTGTCGCTGGGAGGTTTGCCAGGCACCTGGGGTATTGGAGGAGTTTCCGGCGGCAGGAACGACAGCGCTGATGGCGCAGACGGATCGTGATCGCGTTCCGGTGGGCCACCTCCAAATGGAATGGGCTCCTCATCGCGCGTCGTGTCCAAACCGAAATATGCACTCCACCTACGTTCCTTGGCTGCCGCCAATTTTCGCAGGAGTTCGGAGTCCTTTTTTTCCTGGGCGATCTGCGATCGTCGCTTACCCCAACGACGTAGCGCGAAGAGCTCGGAGGGCGCTTGTTTAGGATAGGTACGGGGGATGGCCACGTAGCTACGCTCAACCTCTATCCAGATCTGCCTCACGTCACGCGGATCATATCGGATCGTTGTGCTCTTGACGTTTTCATAGCGCAGTTTCGCTAGCTCTCCCGATCGATAAAAGCAGTTCTCAAACTTTATGCCCTCAAACGTTATTTCGCGGGTCTTATAGGGCAAGAAGTCGATGAATACTTTTGCCGGATCTCTAGGGATGCGCCGATTCACCGCTGCAAGTGACGCCAATTCACGCCATTGCATGATTGGGGGAATTTTTGGACCATCATAATTTTCGTTATTATATTCCATGGCAGCGATCAGGAACCTCCGTTGCACCTCCTCAAGGTTCCAAGCCGGAGGCTTCTGACCACCATGTCGTTTCAGCTCTTCTGTGTTTGATAAAGTTGTGCCTTCCCAGTTGTGGATTTCACTGGTCAGGGTTCCCCAGAATCTCTCCATCAGCCCGCGCCGTTCGGGCAGGCCTGGCCAAGCGGGCCGCAGCACGATGTTGTGCTCTATGCACCCCCATTGCACCGCCTCGGAGTTCAGTTCTGTGGCACCGTCGACATAAAGCGTCTCCGCAAGGCCACCCGCTTCCCATTCGCCCGGAAGGCCATAGGCCTGCAGAATCTCAGTTTTTGGGATCGCGCTCAGCGCCATTGCGAGCGCGACGGTTGTCGCACTTGGTGGAAAGAGCGAGACAAAAGCGGCCAAGCATACAGATGTATGAACATCAATCACAGCAGTGGCGGTAGGCCGGATGCTGACGTCTTCATCGCCTAGCGAGAATGTGCGGTGATCTAGAGGCGTGTGATCAATACAAACGACCTCCAAGGGCCGCGTTGTTTTTAAAGAGCCATCTTGGAGGCTGTGTTCGCGACGCCCCTTTCGCCCATGTCGTCGAAGCGCGAAATGTGAGTGATCTGCAGCTTCAATATCTTCAACGATACGTTCCAATGTTGATAAAGACGGTATGTCGACTGAGTTAAATCCTTGGTTATGGAGAATATGATCAAGGTCGCGGCCAAGCTTTGCAACATTTAGTTTCTTGGATGCTTCGGCGTATACCTTCTCTTCAATCACCGCATAGACTGCCGGCAAGGTACGCCGCTTGCCCTTCCTGGGCCCACGCTTCTCTGGTCGCCACTCCTCAAACGTGGGCGCCTTCAACAGCCGTTTTATGTCGCGCTGCACAGTCTTTGCTGAAATTCCAAGAGCGATGGCAGCTTCGCCATAATCGCAACTGCTCAAATCGCCCTGTGCGAACGCCAGCGCCACCCTAAAGCGGGTGCGCAATTTGCTCTCACGATCTGCGGCAGAAAGCTTTGGCAATCGACGGCTCCGATCGCCGATAACCAAATGCCGCTTGCGATCGACTGGCTAGATACAAAGTTCATCAAATCTGTGTCCCACGCCGGAGGACAGAAATTTTGACGTTTTTGGGCGTCCACACGCAGCCACAACGTGATGGACACAAACTCTGACCGTCACAATTATTGGGCTGGATGAGACAAGGTGGTTACACAGAAAAACGGACATCAACTGGCGCTTTTCGGGACATTAATTGTGACCCGTGACAACGTCCACCGGGTCAACGGCGACGGCCTCTGTGCGCCACAGAGCGTATTTTCTTCGTGGCCGATGTCGGCCTGCGGCTCACGACGGCGTCCTAGGCTCACGGCGCTTGGGCCGTCGGAGCCGCGCGATGCTGTACGCCATTCTCTGCTATCACATGGAAGACGTCGTCGGCGCATGGAGCCCGGCGCATGACGAGGCCGTGATGGCGCGATTGAGCGTGGTTCGCGACGACCTGGCCGGCCAAGGCCGCCTGAGCCTGTCGGCGCTGCTGGTCGACGGTCCGTTCGCCGAGACCAAGGAGCAATTGCTGGGCTTCTATCTGGCCGATTGCACAGACCTTGAAGACGCCGTGGCCGCGACGCGTGAGCTTGCGGCGGCAAACCCTGGCGGCTGCTACGAAATTCGGCCTGTCAGCGATTTCTGGAAATCGAACGGCGTTCACGGAGCGCGCCCGTGAACGACCCTGACTGGATCGACGCCGCGCTGGTTTCGGCCCGTCCGCGCGCGATGGCGGCCCTGCTGCGCTATTTTCGCGATCTGGACACCGCCGAGGAAGCCTATCAGGACGCCTGCCTGCGGGCGCTGAAGTCCTGGCCGGAAAAAGGCCCGCCGCGCGATCCAACCGCCTGGCTGATCCTGGTGGGACGCAACAGCGGCGTCGACGCCGGACGCCGGCGAAGTCGCCAGACCGCCCTGCCGTCCGACGAGGTCCTGACCGACCTGGCGGCCGGACTGGACGACGCCGAAACCGCGCTGGCCGAGCGGCTGGACGGCGCCGACTATCGCGACGACATTCTGCGGTTGCTGTTCGTCTGCTGCCACCCGGACCTGCCGGCCACCCAGCAGATCGCCCTGGCCCTGCGCATCGTCTCGGGGCTGTCGGTGCGCCAGATCGCCCGCGCCTTCCTGGTCGGCGAAAGCGCCATGGAACAGCGGATCACCCGCGCCAAGGCCCGCGTGGCCAAGGGCGACACGCCGTTCGAGGCGCCCAATCCCACCGAGCGCGCCGAGCGGCTGCTGACCGTGATGGCGATGGTCTATCTGGTGTTCAACGAGGGCTATTCGGCCGGCGGCTCCGAAGCCGATGCGCGCCGCCCGCTTTGCCACGAGGCGCTGCGCCTTTCTCGCCTGCTGCTAGGGCTTTTTCCCGCCGAGCCCGAGGTCATGGGCCTGACGGCGCTGATGCTGCTGCAGCACGCCCGCACGCCGGCGCGACTGGACGCCGACGGCCTGATCGTGCTGCTGGAAGACCAGGACCGCGCCCTCTGGGAAAGGTCGATGATCCTCGAAGGCCTGGCGCTGATCGACAAGGCCATGCGCCATCGCAGGCCGGGCCCCTATCAGGTCCAGGCCGCCATCGCCGCGCTGCACGCCCGGGCCGAACGCGCCGAGGACACCGACTGGGCGCAGATCGATCATCTCTATGCGGCGCTGGAGCACATGACCCCCTCCCCGGTCGTCAGCCTCAACCGCGCGGTCGCCGTCTCGAAGGTGGCCGGCCCCCAGGCCGCGCTCGAGATGATCGCGCCGCTGGAGGAGCGCCTGGCCGGCTACTTTCATTTCCATGGCCTGCGGGGCGCGCTGAACCTGCAGCTTGGCCGCGACGCCGACGCGCGCGAGGCGTTCCAGCTGGCCATCGCCCTGGCCGGCGGCGCGGCCGAGGCCGCCCATATCCGCCAGCACCTCGATCGCCTGCAGGCCGAGGGCGAGAAAAATCGCGCCGCGGTGTCGGACGGCTGATCCCCGAAACGTCCTTGTCGCGAACGGCCCGAAACGGGCCTCGCCCATGGAGTTCTCGATGCTGAAGATCCTCGCCGCCGTCGTGGTGCTGGCCGTGGCCGGCCTGCTTGTCGCCGCGGCCCTGCGCCCGCCGACCTTCCGGGTCGAGCGCTCGGTGCTGGTCAACGCTCCGCCAGAGGCGGTTCTGGCGCAGATTTCCGACTTCAAGGCCTGGCGCGCCTGGTCGCCCTACGAGGCGCTCGACGCCGACATGCAGCGCACCTACGGCGGCGCAGAGCGCGGCGTCGGCGCGACCTACGCCTGGGTCGGCAAGAAGGCCGGAGCCGGCCGCATGCGCGTCGTCTCGACGACGAACCGCGAGGTGGCCATCGCCCTGGATTTCGACAAGCCGTTCAAGGCCAGCAACACCGCCGCCTTCACCGCCGAGCCCGTCGGCGACGCCACGCGCGTGACCTGGGCGATGTCGGGGCCCGCGCCCTATGTCTCGCGGCTCATGGGCCTGGTGTTCAACATGGACAGGATGATCGGGCGCGATTTCGAGACGGGACTGTCCAATCTGAAATCCGTCGCCGAGCGTAACTGAGAGACCCCTGCCCCGCACGCTTTCGAGGAGATCCGCATGGCCCGTCTGCTTATGCTGAAGTTCGAGCCGAGCTCGCCGTCGCGTCCGGCTCCAGCGCCGACGGAGCGGATCGGCGGCGAGATGGAACGGACGCAACCTGCCAGGAAAGCTGAGAAGCAGCCCGCACGCGTCCCCGAGCAGCACGCTCCCTACTAAGCCCGACAGCTGACGACGACATCAGAAAATCTGGGACGATCGAATCCATACCGATCTAGTAGTAATTCATCAGCGCCGTCTTCCTCCCCTTTGGCGGCGCCAAGACGAGCGCCGCCCCGCCAGGACGATGCCGACGGCTCCGGTGTCCTGGTCTGGTCCTTCGGGGGAAGGATCGGGGCGGCGCTCGCTCTTGATCTTGTGATCCTGCGCCCCATCTCAAAGCCCGGCAGGCCCCGCGAAGATTGACTTTGCGGCGATTGCGCCTATTTATCCGCACCTTCGGAGCAGGTCTGGCGAATCCGCGCCGCCCGCTCGCCCAAGCACGGGCGGCTCCGAGCTAGACCAGCGTGACATGACCGAATTTTCAGACCTCGGGCTTTCGCCCACGACCCTTCAAGCGGTCGCCGACACCGGCTATACGACCGCCACCCCGATCCAGGCCCAGGCGATCCCCGTCGCCCTCGCCGGGCAGGACGTGCTGGGCATCGCCCAGACCGGCACCGGCAAGACCGCCGCCTTCACCCTGCCGCTGATCGACAAGCTGGCCTCGGGCCGCGCCAAGGCCCGCATGCCGCGCGCCCTGGTCATCGCGCCGACCCGCGAGCTGGCCGACCAGGTCGCCTCCAGCTTCGAGAAGTACGCCAAGGGCACCAAGCTCTCGTGGGCGCTGCTGATCGGCGGCGTCTCGTTCGGCGACCAGGAAAAGAAGCTCGACCGCGGCGTCGACGTGCTGATCGCCACGCCGGGCCGCCTGCTCGACCACTTCGAGCGCGGCAAGCTCTTGATGACCGGCGTGCAGTTCCTGGTGGTCGACGAAGCCGACCGCATGCTCGACATGGGCTTCATCCCCGACATCGAGCGCATCTTCAAGCTGACCCCGCCCAAGAAGCAGACCCTGTTCTTCTCGGCGACCATGCCGCCGGAAATCACGCGCCTGACCAAGCAGTTCCTGCGCGATCCGGTCCGCATCGAGGTGGCCAAGCCGGCCACCACCAACGCCAACATCACCCAGCGCCTGATCAAGGTTCCGAGCTCGGATCCCAAGGCCAAGCGCCTGGCCCTGCGCACGGTCATCGAAAAGGCCGCGCCGGAAACCGGCATCGTCTTCTGCAACCGCAAGACCGAAGTCGACATCGTCGCCAAGTCGCTGAAGGTGCACGGCTTCGACGCCGCCGCCATCCACGGCGACCTCGACCAGAGCCAGCGCATGAAGACCCTGGCCGACTTCCGCTCGGGCGCGCTGAAGATCCTGGTCGCCTCGGACGTGGCCGCCCGCGGCCTCGACATTCCGGCCGTCAGCCACGTCTTCAACTATGACGTTCCGCACCATGCCGACGACTACGTGCACCGCATCGGCCGCACGGGCCGCGCCGGCCGCACGGGCGAGGCCTACATGCTGGTCACCCCGGCCGACGACAAGGGCTTCGACAAGGTCATCAAGCTGATCGGCCAGACGCCCGAGGAAGAGGTTCTGGACGTCGACTACACCAACGCCGTCACCGTGCCGCGCGAAGGCGACCGCCGCCGCGGTCGTGGCGAGCGTCCGGGCCGCGAGCGTGGCGAACGCGGCGAGCGCAGCGGCCGCGGCCGTCGCGAGCGCGCCGAAGCGGCTCCCGAGGCCGAAGTCGTCGAAACCGCCGCCGTCGAAGCCGCGCCGGAAGCTCCCGTCGAACGCGCCGAGCGTCCCGAGCGCGAGCGCAAGCCGCGCCGTGAGCGTTCGCGTGATCGCGCCGCCGTGCAGACCGCCGAGGCCGGCCCGGTCGAGGAAGCGGCTCCGCCTCCCCGTCCCTCGCGCGAGCGTCCGCCGATGCCGGTTCGCGGCGTGCAGCCGGTTCGCGCCCGCGAGGACGACGACGACCGTCGCGTCGTCGGCTTCGGCAACGACATTCCCGCCTTCCTGCTTCGCGCTCCGCCGAAGCTGGCCAAGGTCGAGGATTGATCGACCAGGACTGACGAGCGGCCCGAAAGGGCGTAGATTGGCCGGCGTGCTCCCACGGAGCCGCCGGCTTTTTCTTTGCCCACGGTCGCGTCGCTCAGGCGGCTCCGCGCGTTTTTCCCGAAGACTTCGGAGGAACCGCCATGGCCGATTTCACGCCCTCGCAATCAGATCAAGACCTGCTGGTGCACGAGCGCACCTATCACGCATTCAGCGTCTTCGTGCGCTGGTCGATCGTCGGCGTCGCCGTCGCGCTGACCGTGCTGACGTTGTGGTTCGCCACGCCGGCGGGCTTTCTGGGCGGCCTGATCGCCGGGGTCGTGCTGGCCGTGGCCGGCTATTTCGCGGTGATCCGCCACGAGCAGCATCAGCCGCTCGACCTTTGGACCGAGGGCCGCTGAGCCGACGCGCTCAGAGCGCGGCGTCGACGAAGGCCAGAAGATCGTCCAGCGGCGGCCGATAGGCGAAGCGGAAGCCGCGGCGTGCACGCGCCAGCCAAGACGCCTGCCGAGGATCGCCGGGCGACGGGCAGACGTAGCCGCGCCACTCGACCCCGACCTGACGACAGGCCGCCCATACCCAGCGGCTCGTGAAGTTGGCCGGCTGGATTTCGATGACCCGCGCGCCGGGCTTCAGGAACATGGCGTTGGCCAGCGCCGCGCCCGACGCGCCCACGACCACGTCGGCGTCGCGCATCAGCGCCACCTGGGCCAGAGCATCCATCCGCTCGGGACGTGCGATCAGGAAGCCGCGCCTTCGCAGCGCCGCCTCCAGTTCGGCCTCGTTGACCATCACCCGCATCGACTGACTGCGACGCGACAGATAGACCCGCCGCCCCTTGCCGGGACGGTCGGGAACGGCCGCGCCCACCCGCTGCGCCACGCGATGGACAAGCGCCGTTGGCGCGTGAAGGAAGTGGTCCATGCTGGTGGCGTAGGCCGCCTGCTCCAGGCGTATCCTGCGGCCCCGAACCTCGCGCACCTCGCATTCGGGAAAGGCGGCGGCCAGCAGGCTTTTCTGCCAGGGCTTCAGGCGCGGCGCGAGCACGGGCGCTCCGGCGGCGAACCCTTGCTCGACCGCGGCCAGGACCGACGGCATGGCGTCGAGCAGGAAGTGGCCATAGTTGAAGCCGCCGCCCCAGGGCATGAACACCACGCCCCGGTCCAGGACTTGGCTAGGCCCGTCCGTCATCAGTTCGGATACGGGGGCGAGATCGGGCCAGCGATGCAGCGCCTCGCCCCCGGCCGACTGCAGGACGCGCCCGCCGGGGCCGGCCAGCACGCCATAGGCGGGAAACCAGTCGACCTGCCGGACATGGCAGATCGCCGGCTCGGAGGCCGGCGGCGGCGCGTCGACGGGAAACGGCCAGCTCTCGGTCAGGTCCCGCACCAGATGCGGCGGCGCGGCGGGCTCCTCGGCTTCCGCCAGCGGCGACCACCCCTCCTCGCCCCCATTGAAGAAGGCGTGCCGGAGCGCTCCCATCTCCGCCATGGGCAGAGCCTGACGTTCAGCGACGATATCGAAGGCGGCGAGCTGAGCCATGCAGCTCTAAGGCCAATGATTCTCGTTCGGCGACCACCGAGCGCACGGCCGGTTTCTAGCGCTTGATCTGGCCGGCCAGGTACTTGCGGATGCCTTCGCCATAAGGCGGCCTCAGCGCCAGCATGGGGCCGATGTCCTTCTTGAGCTGATGGAAGACGGCCTTGCGGTGGCTGAACTCGCGGAAGCCGTCATGGCCGTGATAGGCGCCCATGCCGGCCGGGCCGACGCCGCCGAACGGCAGGTCTTCCTGGGCGACGTGGAAGATCACGTCGTTGACGGTCGCACCGCCGCTGGTCGTGGCCGCCAGCACGCGCTCGCGCTCGGCCTCGTCGGTTCCGAACCAGTAGAGCGCCAGCGGCCGGTCGCGGCCGTTGACGTAGTCGATGGCGTCCTCGATGCGGTCGTAGGCCTTCACCGGCAGCAGCGGGCCGAAGATCTCGTCCTGCATCACGGCCATGTCGTCGGTGGGCTTGAGGATCAGGGTCGGCGGGATCTTGCGATGCTGCTGCTGGGAGAAGTCCTCGCCGGCCGGATTCAGCTCGACCACCTTGCCGCCCTTGGCCCTGGCGTCGTCGACATAGTCCTTCACCCGATCATAGTGCCGCTGGGCCACCAGGGCCGTGTAGTCGGGATTGTCCTTCAGCGTCGGGAAGCTGCGGGCGACGGCGGCGCGGGCGGCCTCGACGAAGCGATCGACGTCCTCGGCGGGGGCCAGGACGTAGTCGGGCGCCAGGCAGATCTGGCCCGCGTTCAGGGTCTTGCCGGCCATCACCCGCGCCGCGGCGGTGTCGAGATCGGCGCCGCGCGACAGGATCACCGGGCTCTTGCCGCCAAGTTCGAGGGTGACGGGCACCAGGTTCTCGGCGGCGGCGCGCATCACATGCTTGGCCACCGAGGTCGCCCCGGTGAACAGCAGGTGGTCGAAAGCCAGCCCAGCGAAGGCCTGGCCGATCTCTGGCCCGCCGGTGACGACGGCGATCTCGTCGGCGTCGAAGGCCTTGGCGAACATGGCCTTCAGCAGCTCGGAGGTGGCCGGCGTGTACTCCGACGGCTTGATCATGGCGCGGTTGCCCGCCGACAGCACCCCGGCCAGCGGCGCGAAGGTCAGGTTGACCGGGAAGTTCCAGGGACTGATCACGCCCACCACGCCCTTTGGCTGCCAGCGCACCTCGGCCTTGGCGCCGAACAGGCCCAGCAGGGCCGGCGTCGTGCGGCGCTTTTCGGTCTTCATCCATTTGCGCACGTGCTCGCGCGCGTGCTTGAGCGGCCCGATCGAGCCGGCCACGTCGGTCAGCGCCGTGGCGTCCTTGGATCGCACGCCGAAGTCGTCGCCGACCGCCCGGGCGATCTCGGCCTCGTGGTCGACCAGCAGCGCGATGCAGCGGTTCAGCCAGTCGATCCGCCGCTCGACGGGCGGCGCGCCGTCACGCAAGTGCGCGGCCTTCTGTCGCTGAAGGATGATCTCGAGGCCGGCCTTGGCGGCTTCCTGGCCGAGATTGGCGGGGGCGTTCATGCGGCGTCTCTCCCGAAAACGGCCTCTCGGCTCATCTTATCAGCGTTCAGAATGCTTTGGAGTTGTGACGGGCGCAAGCGCCCCCGCGCAGCCTTAACCGCTCGTTTGAACTCTCGTGCCTATGCTCGCCGCGTAAGCGATCGGTCTGGGAGAAGCCCGGATCGGCGGGGGAATGAATGATGTCGGACGTCGAAACCACGCTGCGCGGCCCGGAAGCCTACAAGATCGCCCGTCGGGCCCTGGACCTGATGGAACGCCACCAGATCTGGCCGACCGCGCTGAACTTCGAACTCTGGACCCATTACGTCGCCGATCCCGACGGCGCCCTGGCGCGCGAAATCACCCGCCTGATCTCGATGGGCGAACCCATCACCGAGATGCTGAGCGAGGAGCTCGCCGCGGCCTACCTGCCCAAGGCTCGCCTCAACGAACAGATCCGCGACGCCGGCGACCTGCTCTCCAAGGAGCTGGAGTCGGTCTCGAAGGCCATCCAGAACGCCCAGAAGACCAACGCCGCCTTCGGCAAGACCCTGGCGGGCGTCTCCAAGGACCTGGACGCCCCGACCGGCGTCGAAGGCATCAAGGCCGTGGTCTCCAGCCTGGCCGACGCCACCCGCCGCGTCGCCAAGGAGAACAAGGCGCTCGAAACCCGCCTGGCCGAATCGACCGCCGAGGTCGATCGCCTGCGCGAGCACCTGGAGCAGGTGCGCCGCGACGCCACCACCGACGGCCTGACCAACCTGGCCAACCGCAAGGCCTTCGACGAAGAGCTGGAGCGCGCCTGCGCCGAGGCCGACGAGGCCGGCTCGGCCATCTGCCTGGCGGTGCTCGACATCGACCACTTCAAGGGCTTCAACGACACCTGGGGCCACCAGACCGGCGACCAGGTCATCCGCTACGTCGCCAGCGTCATCGGTCGCGTGGCCGCCCTGCCCCGCTTCGCCGCCCGCTACGGCGGCGAGGAATTCGCGATGATCTTCCCTGGCGAAGCGGCCGCCATCGTCGGCGCCACCCTGGAAGAGATCCGCATCGAGGTCTCCTCGCGCATGCTAAAGCGCCGCTCGACCAACGAGGACCTGGGCGCCATCACCCTGTCGTCGGGCTTCGCCGAGCGCCGCAAGGGCGAGACCGGCCATTCGGTCATGGAGCGCGCCGATGCGGCGCTCTACGCCTCCAAGCGCAGCGGCCGCAACCGCGTCACCGCCGCCGACACCCAGAGTGAATCGGCCAACGCGGCCTGAAGGGATACCCGTTCTTCTCCAGAGAACCGGGTTTGAGAGAGCCGTCGGCGCTTCTGGCGCCGGCGGCTCTTGCGTTCCGCAGGGACAGTCGCGCCTAGCTGGCGTCCAGGCGCGTGAAGACGCTCGGAGGACGCCCCATGGCCAACGCGACTTACGACAAGATCCGGCTGGAAGCCCAAGACGGCGTGGCCGTCATCACCCTGTCCGATCCCGCCACCCTCAACGCCGCCAGCCCTGAGGTCGCCCGTGAGCTGGCCCAGGCGTTCGGCGCCGTGGCCGCAGGCCAGGTCGAGGCCCGGGCGGTGATCCTCACCGGCGAAGGACGCGGCTTCTGTTCGGGCGCCAATCTTTCGGCCGGCGCGACCGCCGGACGCCCCATGGATCCCGACGGCAAGCCGGACGCCGGCGCGGCGCTGGAGAGCGTCTACAACCCGCTGATGACGCTGCTGCGCGATTTTCCGCTGCCGATCGTCACCGCCGTCAACGGCCCAGCCGCCGGCATCGGCTGCTCCCTCGCATTGATCGGCGACATCGTCGTGGCCGCCGACAGCGCCTATTTCCTGCAGGCCTTCCGTCGCATCGGCCTGGTGCCCGACGGCGGCTCGACCTACCTGCTGCCCCGCCTGGTGGGCAAGGCGCGAGCCATGGAGATGATGCTGCTGGGCGACAAGATCCCGGCCGCCACGGCGCTGGACTGGGGCCTGATCAATCGCTGCGTGGCCGACGCCGACCTGATGCCGACAGCCCTGGGCCTGGCGCGCACGCTGGCCGAGGGGCCCGCTTCGCTGGGCGCCATCCGCCGCCTCGTATGGGACAGCCTCGACGCAGACTGGATCGGCCAGTTGCACGCCGAACGTCACGCCCAGCGCGCCTGCGGCAAGAGCGAGGACTTCATCGAGGGCGTCAGCGCTTTTCTGCAGAAGCGCCCCGCGGCCTTCAAGGGTCGGTGAGCACAAGCTAGGCTGCGACGATGAACGTGCTCTTCGTCTGCAGCCAGAACAAGCTTCGCAGCCCGACCGCCGAGCGGGTGTTTTCGCGCTGGCCGGGGATCGAGGTCGACTCGGCCGGCCTCAACAACGACGCCGAGAACCCCGTGACGCCGGAGAACGTCGCCTGGGCCGACGTGATCTTCGTCATGGAGAAAACGCACCGCAGCAAGCTGTCGAAGAGGTATCGCCAGCACCTTCGCGCCAAGGTAGTATGCCTTGGTATCCCCGACGAGTATGACTACATGGACCAAGCGCTGGTGGCGCTGCTTCAGGCCCGGGTTCCGCCGTTCCTGCCTTCGGCGCGCTGAGGCGGCGAAAGCCAGAAGGGCGGGACGTCAGCCTGATCGTCTCCCCTCATATTCCCCGGACAAGAATCTGATTTCACTCAAAAATCAGTACGGCTTGTAACTCTTTTCCTCAACGATGTCCGAGCCGGTCAGGGCGTTGATCTGGCGCTTCACGGCCGCACGCTTGTCGTTGTCCATGTAGACGCGGCGCGCCAGGGCGACGAACTCCGGACCGAAGGTCTGGTTACGCTCGCAGGCGCGCTTGCCGTCTTCGATGTCCCAAAGGGCGGCGTTGATCTGCGTGAGTTCTACCGTCAGTCGGTCCAGCTCGGCGCTGGGCGTCAGAGCGCCGGCGGCGATGCCTTCCAGCAGAGCCAGCTCCTTGCGGACATTGGCCTCCTTGGCCGCGTCGCCGATCCGTTCGGCCTTCACGCGCAGGATGGTGATCTTGTCGACGAGCTCGCCGGCGGAGATGGGAGCGAGGATGGACATCAGGAATCTCCGGCGATCAAGGCGTCGAGCGCGTCCTGCACGGCTTGCGGCGGCAGGGCGGCCATGCCCTCTCCGTAGTCCTCGGCGCACAGCATCTCAAGGCGCCGGGCGGCGGGCTTGAACTTCACGGCCTTGCGGCGGTTCAGTTGAAGGGAAAGCAGAGGCGCGCCGCCGGCCGCCAGCATGTGGCCGGGACCGGCGTCGTTGGCCACGGCCGCACGAAGGCGCCCCGCCAGGGCGATGGCGAGAAGCGGTCCCTTGACGTTTGCATAGCCGTCAGTGCGGTCGGCCTCGGGAAACAGCGCGCCGGGAACTTCGCTCCTGGCAATCGCCGCGTCGGCGGCCTCGTCCGGCCCGAAGAAGAACACGGGCGTGCGCCCGGCGGCGGCCTGCGCGCGAGCGAGTTCGAGATAGTTCTCCAAGGGCCAGCGCTTTTCCTGGCCGCCGGCGCCCGGCGCCAGGCCGACATAGGCCGGGCCGCTCGGCAGCAACGCCTCGGCCGCCGAGATCGCCTCGGCCTCGGTCAGCGCCAGGGGGCGCAAGCCCCCCTGCCCGTTCGTGGCCAGACTCAGCAGGCGGGCCATGCGGTCGACGACGGCCGGCGGCCAATCTCCCTTACGGGCCTGCATGGCGGCCGAGACGAACATCCCGTTGGCCGCGCGCCGGGCGACCAGGCTGCGCCGAAGGTTCTCCTGGGTGTCGATGACGAGGTCGAAGGTGCGGCCGCCGAACGGCTTGACCCAGGGCAGCACGTCGAGAGCGCCGGCGCCGGTCACGCCGTCCTTGATGATCTCGTCGATATAGCCGGCCACGACGCGCTTGAGCGGGCCGTCATAGACGGTGGTCCCCTTGGCGGCGCACCAGGTGATCCGCGCCTGGGGAAACGCCGCGCGCAGCCCGGCGATGAAGGGCAGCTTGATCAGGCCGTCGCCGATCACCTCGCCCATGGAATAGATCAGAACCGTCTGGACCATGAGCCGTGCATGGCTGCGCCCGTCGTCACCGTCAATCGGGCGAATGGTATGTGAGCATTTACTTGCAAACGACAGGATTTCCGGTAACGTCGGTTGCATGAGCGCCAAGCCCCGCATCGAACGCGCCGCCCTCGAGGTTTTCGCCGCCCACGGCGTCGACGGCGCCACGACCAAGCTGATCGCCGCCCGCGCCGAGGTTTCGGAGGGCGCGATCTATCGCCACTGGAAGAGCAAGGACGAACTGGCCATCGGCCTGTTCATGGCGGCCCACAAGCGGCTTTCGGACCTAATCGAGGGCGAGGCTGGCGCCGTCCACGGCGTCGCGGCCAAGGCCGCCGCCCTGGTCAAGGC
Organism: Caulobacter sp. 602-2; assembly: GCF_011043625.1. Taxonomy (GTDB): domain Bacteria; phylum Pseudomonadota; class Alphaproteobacteria; order Caulobacterales; family Caulobacteraceae; genus Caulobacter. Next base: position 494,704 of record NZ_JAAKGT010000001.1, on the reverse strand, counting down.
CTACTGCACGGCCGCTGACGAGGACTGGACCCTGTTCTCGTTCCACCTGCTGCAGCTTCACCACTTCCTGCCCTATTATCAGGACGACGGCCGTGACCCGGTCACCCTGGTCGAGACCATCATCAAGTACGCGATGCTGAAGATGGAGCTGCCGCCGGGCGACCCGCGCGTCGTGGCCGCCATGGCCATCGGCGTGATCACCCAGACCGCCCAGAACAAGGCCTATGGCCGGCTGGGCGACGACGCGCTTTCGGCCCATGCTCCGCTGATGACCGCGGCCATCCTGGCCGTGCTCAAGGCCCGCTGATCCAAGACCTCGTCACACGAAGGACCGAACGATGCGCAGCGCGCTGTTCAACGCCTACTACTGGGTTCTGTCGATCTTCTACGGCCTGTCGGCGGCTCTCTCGGCCCTGCTGCCCGGCCGCCGCCCCGTGACCTTCGCCCTGCGGCTCTATTCCAAGCGGATGCTGTGGGCCCTGCGCACGTTCGCCGGCGTGCAGGTCGACCTGAAGGGCCAGGAAAACCTGCCCCAGGGCGCCTTCATCATCGCCGCCAAGCACCACAGCTGGGGCGACGGCTTCGTGATGTTCGCCAATGTCGACAATCTGTCCTTCGTCACCGGCGACCATCTGGAGAAGTTCCCGCTGCTGGGCGGCATCCTCAAGAAGTTCGGCGCCATCGTCGTCGACAGCTGCGGCGGCCCTGAGGCTCGCGCGGCCCTGTCCAAGAGCGCCGCCCAGGTCGCCGCCGAAGGACGTCGCATCCTGATCTATCCGGAAGGCCATCTGGCCGCCCCGGGCGAGCGTTTCCGCTATCGCACCGGCGTCTATCACATGAGCCAGGACTTCGGCCTGCCGGTGGTGCCCGTCGCCACCAACCTGGGCTGTTTCTGGAAGCAACAGGAAGCCAGGAAGACCCCCGGCCGCGCCACCGTCGAGTTCCTGCCGCCCCTGCCCCAGGGCCTGCAGAAGGTGGAGTTCATGAAGCTGCTGGAGGCGACGGTCGAGAACCGCACCAACGAACTGATCGCCCAGGCCACCGGCCAGCCGGTGAAGCCCTCGGTTCTCGTCGATCCGCCGAAGAAGAGGCCGGCCGAGGCGGCGGAAACAGCGGCCTGACGAACGGGCCAGGAGGCGCGGACATGCTGCCCAACCTGCTGACCGGCCTGCGCCTGCTGATCCTGCCGTTCCTCGTCTGGGCGGTCGTGGCGGGAGCCGGCTGGGCGGCCCTGGCGCTGTTTCTGGGCGCCGGCCTGACCGATATCCTCGACGGCCGGATCGCTCGGCGCTTTGGCCTGACCTCGAAGTTCGGCGCCATGTTCGACCTGCTGGCCGATCGGCTGCTGACCCTGGCCAGCCTTGGCGCGCTGATGGCGGCCGGAGCCTTCGCGGGCGGCTGGATCGCCGTTCCGCTGATCCTCATCGGCCGCAACTTCGTCGTCGCCGGACTACAGCAGGTCCTGCCGGGGAGAGATTTCGACCTTCCCCTTATCGAGCACCCGAAGATCGCGCTGAACTTCCTGGGCGTCGGGCTGCTGCTGGCGCCGATCGGGATGCAGGCGGCGGGGCTGTGGGCGTTGGCGGCCAGCGCGGCGCTGTCGGCGGCGACGCTGGCGATCTACACGCGACGAGCCCTGCCCGAACTCAGCCTGCGCTGACCGAGAGCCGGAGTGGCGGAGGACAAGCCTCCGTCACCCCGGCCTTCAGATTCACTCGCCGATCGGCATGACCCAGACGCCCGGGAACTGCCGCTCGAAGCGGCCCAGGGCTTGCGGATCCATGCGGGCGACGAGGCGGATCTCGCCGTCTTCGGCGTCCTCGCGCTCGACGACGCGGCCGTTCCGATAGATCCAGGCCAGGGCCTCGCCATCGGCGGGACCAAGGCGCAGGGCCATCGGGGGCGTGTCGTCGATCAGGCCGCCGACGCGCTTGAGCAACTCGACGCAGCCTTCGCCGGTGACGGCCGAGACCGCCGAGGCGTCGGCCCGCTTGGCGCGGCCTTCGAGGATCTCGCGTTCCTCGCCCTCGACCAGGTCGATCTTGTTCCAGACCTCGACGACGGTCTTGCCGTCGTCGACGGTCACCTTGAGCTCGGCCAGCACCGCCTGGACGTCGCGCGCCTGGGCGTCGGTGTCGGGATTGGCCACGTCGCGGACGTGCAGCACCACGTCGGCCTCCTGCACCTCCTCAAGGGTGGCGCGGAAGGCCTCGACCAGTTCGTGCGGCAGGTCGGAGATGAAGCCCACGGTGTCCGACAGGATTGCCGGGCGGCCGTCGGGCAGCTTCACCGTCCGCAGGGTCGGGTCGAGCGTGGCGAACAGCATGTCCTGGGCCACGACCTCGGCGTTGGTCAGACGGTTGAACAGCGTCGACTTGCCGGCGTTGGTGTAGCCCACGAGCGCCACGGTCGGGTACGGGACCTTCTTGCGGGCGCTGCGGTGCAGGGTGCGGGTGCGCCGCACTTCCTCCAGCTCGCGCTTGAGCTTGCCGATCGTGCCGGCGATCAGGCGCCGGTCGAGTTCGATCTGGGTTTCACCAGGGCCGCCGGTGCTGCCGGTGCCGCCACGCTGGCGCTCCAGGTGGGTCCAGGTGCGGACGAGGCGCGAGCGCTCGTAGTCGAGCCTTGCGAGCTCGACCTGCAGCTTGCCTTCGCGGGTGCGGGCGCGGCGGGCGAAGATCTCGAGGATCAGGCCCGTGCGGTCGACGACCTTGACCCCGAGGCCGCGCTCGAGATTGCGTTGCTGGACCGGGGTCAGCTGATCGTCGAACACGGCGACGTCGATCTTCTCGACCTCGCAGACGATCCTGAACTCCTCGATCTTGCCGCTCCCGAACAGGGTGGCGGGCGTGACGGTTCGCAGCGGCGCGATGGCCGTTTCGACGACGTCGAGATCGAGGGCGACGGCGAGGCCGACGGCCTCTTCGAGGCGCGCCTTGGGATCGCGCGCCTCCAGAGCGGCCTGCCCGCGAGCAGGCCGCACCGGATGAATCACGAAGGCCCGAAGGATCGGGTCGGCGTGATCGATAAGTCCATCGGGGGACTTAGAAGTGGATTTTGACAAAAGAGCCTTGGACTTAGTCGTCTTGATCGGCGCTCGGCTCGTACAGCTGAACGGGCTGAGCCGGCATGATCGTCGAGATGGCGTGCTTGTAGACCAGTTGCGACTGGCCGTCGCGGCGCAGCAGGACGCAGAAGTTGTCGAACCAGCTGACCACGCCCTGCAGCTTGACGCCGTTGACCAGGAAGATGGTGAGCGGCGTCTTGGACTTGCGCACGCTGTTCAGGAAGGTGTCCTGAAGATTCTGTTTCTTGTCGGCGGACATTGGGGATTCCCCTCTCGTTGAAATCGGAAGGCAGAACGCCCTCCACACAAACAAGCTCATGCTAGAGCATTTTTCGCCGTTTGATATGACTTTCCGGCGAGAAAATGCACGCAGACCGGCTGGCGATCCTAGATCGCCCCCGCGCGCGCCCGCTCGATATAGAGAGCCCGCAGGCGGCTCGCCACCGGGCCCACGGTTCCATCCCCGATCTTGACGCCGTCGATGCTGGTGATCGGCGTCACGAGGCTGCCCGCGCCGGTGATGAAGGCTTCCCTGGCTGCCTTGGCCTCCTCGACCGTGAACGGCTGCTCGGCGACCGGCAGGCCGGCTTCGGCGATCACGTCCAGCAGCGTCAGGCGGGTGACGCCGCGCAGGATGTTCGCCTGGGTGTCGCGCGTGCGCAGGCGGCCGTCGGCGTCGACGATCCAGGCGTTGGACGAGGCGCCTTCGGTGACGAGACCCAGGTCGTCGACGAACCAGGCCTCGATGGCGCCGCGCTCGCGGGCGGCCTGCTTGGCCAGCGCGTTGGGCAGAAGGCCGATCGTCTTGATGTCGCAGCGACCCCAGCGGTTCTCCGGCATGGTGATCACGGCCGAGCCCTTGGCGGCCTTGGCCTCGATGGCCGCGCGATCGACCGAGCGGGCGGTAATGACGACCGCCGGCGGCACGGCCGGGTTCGGAAAGGCGTGGTCGCGCCTGGCCACGCCGCGACTGACCTGCAGATAGACCAGCCCCTCGCGCACGTGGTTGCGGCGGATGGCTTCGCGCAGAACGATCGTCAGGGACGCCTCGCTCATCGGGTGGGCGATGCGCAGTTCGTCGAGACTGCGCCACAGGCGCGCGAAGTGGCCCTCGGCGTCGGCCAGCTTGCCGTCGAACACGGCCCAGACCTCGTAGACCCCGTCGGCCAGCTGGTAGCCGCGGTCCTCGATGTGCACCGCGGCCTGGCCGTGACGCACGAAGCGGCCGTTGACGTAAGCGAAACGCGACATCGTGGTCCTTACTCTTCTTCCTCGCCGCGGCCGCCGGCCACGCCCAGGGACTTCAGCTTGCGGTGCAGGGCCGAGCGCTCCATGCCGATGAAGTTGGCCGTGCGCGAGATGTTGCCGCCGAACCGCAGGATCTGGGCGTTGAGATACTCGCGCTCGAACAGCTCGCGGGCCTCGCGCAGCGGCAGGGCGATGATCCGCTCGGCGCCGATCGCGCCCGAGCCGCCGCTGGCCGGCTGTTCCGAAGCGTTCAGCATCTCGGCGGTGATCAGGTCGCCCGGCTCGCCGGCGGCCAGGATCAGCATCCGCTCGACGTTGTTGCGCAGTTGGCGGACGTTGCCGGGCCAGGCCTGGACCTGGAGGGTCGCCAGCGCGTCCTCGCCCAGGCGACGGCGCTGCATGCCCGTGGCCTCGCTGATCCGCTCGATGAAGTAGCTGATCAGTTCGGGGATGTCCTCGCGACGCTCAGACAAGCCGGGAACACGCACCGGCACGACGTTGAGACGGTGGAACAGGTCCTCGCGGAAGCGCCCGGCGGCGATCTCCTCGCGCAGGTCGCGCGAGGTGGACGAGATCACCCGCACGTCGACCTGCACGTCGCTGTCGCCGCCGACACGGCGGAAGCGCTGCTCGACCAGCACCCGCAGGATGCGGCTCTGGGTCTCGCGCGGCATGTCGGCCACTTCGTCGAGATAGAGGGTGCCGCCGTGGGCGCGCTCAAACACGCCGATCTTGCGCGGACGACCGCCCTCGCCTTCCTCGCCGAACAGCTCGACGTCGAGGCGCTCGGGGGCCATGCCCGCCGAGCTGACCGCCACGAACTCGGCGCGCGTACGCGCGCTGGCGCCGTGGATCAGGCGGGCGACAAGCTCCTTGCCCGAGCCAGGCGGACCGGCGACCAGCACGCGGCTGTTGGCCGGGGCGACCTTGGCGATCATCTGGCGCAGGGCCTGGGCGGCCTGCGACTTGCCCATCAGGCCGTCGGAAGCGAAGCTCTGAGCCCGCAGGCGACGGTTCTCGCGCTTGAGATTGGCCGCCTCCAGCGCCCGCTCGACCACCAGCAGCAGCCGGTCGGACTTGAACGGCTTCTCCAGGAACTCGTAGGCGCCGCGCTTGATGGCGCTGACGGCCGTCTCGATGTTGCCGTGGCCCGAGATCATGATCACGGGCAGGTCGGCGTCCAGCGTCTTGACCATGTCGAGCAGCTCGAGCCCGTCCATGCCGCCGCCCTGCATCCAGATATCGAGGACCAGCAGGGCGGGCTTGCGGGCGCGCAGCGCCGCCAGGGCCTGGTCGGCGTCGGCCGCCGTACGCACGGCGTAGCCTTCGTCCTCCAGGATGCCGGCCACCAGATCGCGGATGTCGACCTCGTCGTCGACCACCAGCACGTCGGCGCTCATGTCATCTCCTCTACGCCGTGGGTCGTCGGCGCCGCGGCGAGCCGCGCCGACACCGGGAACTTCAGAACGACGCGCGCGCCGGCATGGCCATGCGCGTCGGTGAGGACCAGCTCGCCGCCGTGGTCCTCCATGATCCGCTTGACGATGGCCAGGCCCAGGCCCGTCCCCTTCTCGCGGGTGGTCACATAGGGTTCGGCCAGCCGGTCGCGATCCTTGGCCGGCAGGCCGACGCCGTTATCCTCGACGACGATGCACAGCGCCTCCTCGTCGGAGACCAGGGTCGCGTCGATCTGGCCGCGCGGATCGGGCGTCGCGTGACGTCGCGCGCCGACCGCCTCGCCGGCGTTCTTGAGGATGTTGGTCAGGGCCTGGCCAATCATGCGGGCGTCGCAGTTGACCCACACCGCGCCGCCGGGCTCGTCGATGACGACGTCGGTGTCGGCGTCGACCACGCGCTGGGCGAAGACCCCGGCGCGCAGCAGTTCGGCCAGGTCGGCCGGGGCGAAGCGCGGCGCGGGCATCCGCGCGAAGGCCGAGAACTCGTCGACCATCCGGCCGATGTCGCCGACCTGGCGGATGATCGTGTCGGTGCAGCGGTCGAAGGTCTCGAGATCGCCGGTGATGTCCTTGCGATACTTGCGGCGGATGCGCTCGGCCGAAAGCTGGATCGGCGTCAGCGGGTTCTTGATCTCGTGCGCGATCCGGCGGGCCACGTCCTTCCAGGCGGCGTTGCGCTGGGCGGCCATCAGGCGGGTGACGTCGTCGAAGGTCAGCACCTGGCCCTCGGCCGCGTGGCCTGCGGCGCGGACGCGCAGACGCAGCGTCTCGCCGCCGCGCACGACGTCGATCTCGACTTCGGCGTTGGGGCGTCCCTGGCCGATCTCTTCCAGCACCTGACCGAACTCCGGCGCCGCCTCGACGAGGTCCTGCCCCTCGGCCGCCTCGTCCAGGGCCAGAAGTTCGCCCGCACGGCGGTTGAGGGCCGAGATCCGGCCGGCGCCGTCCAGGCTGATGACGCCGGCGCTGACGCCCGACAGCACGGTCTCGATGAACTGGCGACGCGACTCGGCGTCCAGACTGGCGTCCTTGAGCGCGGCCTGCTGGGTCTGAAGGTCGGCCGTCATCATGTTGAAAGCGTTGGACAAGGCGCGGATCTCTTCCGGCCCGGCCTCGGCGTCGACGCGGGCGTCGAGATCGCCTGCCGACACCCGCCCGGCGGCCTGCACCAGTCCCGAGACCGGGGCCGCGATCGAGTTGGCGGCGGCGATGCCGACCCAGACGGCCGCAACCAGCACCAGCAGCGCCGTCTCGACATAGCTGAGGCCGAAGATCGCCTGGATGCGGGCCCGGTTCTCGGCGGCGTCGCGATAGGAGATCAGCGACTCTTCCGACTCGATCAGATGGGCCAGGATGCCCTTGTCGATCGGCCGGGCGATGTAGAGATAGCCGTCGGGAAAGCCCTTGAGCTTGTAGAGCGCGCGGAACAGATCCTCGGAGACGAAGCGCTGCGAGGTGATCTCGCCGGTGTCGGTCCAGCGGAAGCTCGACGGCGGGGGCGCCAGGAAGGGCGGCGCGTCGGCCAGTTCGGCTCGCGCCAGGATCCGCCCGTCACGGTCAAGGATGTAGGCCGACGAAAAGCCGTTGTCCTCGGCCAGGGTGCGCAGGAAGTGGCCGAAGGCGACCGGCGACTCGGCCATGGCCGGAGCCGCGCTGTTCAGCGTGGCGGCCATCGGCCCCATGTGCTGGCTGATGTAGCTGGTCTGTTCGGACACGTAGGAGCGCGCCACGGTGGCCGAGTTCTCGACCACGGTCGTCACGCGCTTGCTGAACCAGCCGTCGACGCCCCGGTTGACGAGCACGCCGAAGAACAGCGCCACGATCACGGCGGGCGCCACGGCCGCGACGGAAAACAGACCGACGAACCGCAGGTGAAGGCGAGCGCCGGCGTCGCTGGAGCGCGCGTCGATCAGGTCGAGCAGACGCCAGCCGACAACTGCGGCGACACAGAGGATCAGGGCGAGGTTGAAGCCCAGCACCACGAGAATGGCGGTGCTGGCCGGTCCGATGGGGCCCGTCGTCGGCGGCGACGAAGCCAGGCCGACGCCCGTGGCCGTCAGAATGGCCGCCAGCACGTAGCCGCCGCCCAGAACGTAGCGTGACCTCAAGAGTTCACGCCACCAGGACCGGCTGAAGCGGCGCGGGCGGTCTTCCGATTCCGAAACTGACGGGACCGAACTCATCGATGCGAGTTTAGGGCGGGGTGTGCCCTAAACTCAACACCGATGTGCTGAAAAAGCGTCAGCAATGAAGACCGTTGGTCGGCTAGCGACGACCGCGGCTCATTTCGACGCCCAGGTCCTGGATCTTCTTGCGCAGGGTGTTGCGGTTCAGGCCGAGGATCTCGGCGGCCCGCACCTGGTTGCCACGGGTGGCCGACAGGGTCAGCTGGATCAGCGGACGCTCCACCTCCTGCAGCACACGGTCGTAGAGACCGGCCGCCGGAACGCCGTCGGGCTGCTCGGCGAAGTGGGAGGCCAGGTGACGCTCGACCAGGGCCGCCAGGGTGACCGGCCCCTCGTCGGCGCGCGGCGCCGGCGCGTGGTCCTGCAGCTCGCGATCGACGATGCGGGCAGTGATCAGCTCCTCGGCGTAGAGGGCGCACATCCGCCGGATCAGGTTTTCCAGCTCGCGCACATTGCCCGGCCAGGAGTGGCTCTTCATCCGGTCGAGCGCGCTCTGGTCGATGGTCTTGGCCGGCAGGCCTTCGCGGTTGGCGCGCAGCAGGAAGGTGCGGGCCAGATCCGGAATGTCCTCGGCGCGGTCGCGCAGCGGCGGCAGGCGCACGGGGGCGACGTTCAGGCGGAAGAACAGGTCTTCCCGGAACAGACCCTGCTGGATCAGGCCGCGCAGGTCGCGGTTGGTGGCGGCGATGATCCGCACGTTCGGACGACGACCGGTCTTGGGGTTGATCACCGGCTCGGTGCCGTCGATCACCCGCAGCAGGCGGGTCTGGGCGTCGAGCGGCATGTCGCCGATCTCGTCCAGGAACAGGGTGCCGCCGTCGGCCTCGACGAGGCGGCCGTTGTCGCCCTCCCCGCGCCCGAACAGTTCGGCTTCGACCCGCTCGCGCGGCACGGCGGCCAGGTTGATGACCACGAACTTGCCGTCGCGGCGACGACCCAGATCGTGCAGCGCGCGGGCGACCAGTTCCTTGCCGGTGCCGCTTTCGCCCAGGATCAGGACCGTCAGGTCGGCGCCCACCAGGCGGGCGATGGTGCGATAGACCTCCTGCATCGGCGCCGAACGGCCGATCAGCGGCAGGCGCTCGTCACGCATCGCACGGGCCTGGGCCTTGGAAGCCTCGGCGTCGGCCGGACGCGAAAGGGCGCGACGGGCGGCGGCGGTGACATCGTCGAGATCGAAGGGCTTGGAGACGTACTCGAAGGCGCCGGCGTCGGCGGCGTTGACCGCCGTCAGCAGGGTGTTCTGCGCGCTCATCACGATGATCGGCAGCTTGGGGCGCTCCTTGCGGATGCGCGGCAGCACGTCGAATACGTTCTCGTCGGGCATCATCACGTCGGTGACGACCAGATCGCCCTCGCCGTCGCTGACCCACTTGAGCAGGGTCGTGGCGTTGCCGGTGGCCCTGACCTGGTATCCGAGACGGGTGAAGGCCTGACTGAGCACCAGACGGACGGACGAGTCGTCGTCGGCAATCAGAATCTTCTTGTTTGCGGCGTTCATGTACTCACGCGTCTCCCAAGGAAGGCTCAGGCGCCACAGGCAGCAACACGCGGAACACGGTGCGGCCGGGCTCGGATTCGAAATCGATCAGGCCGCCATGGGCCGTCACGAGCTTGGTGACCAGGGCCAGGCCAAGGCCGGTGCCGTTGGCCTTGGTGGTCACGAAGGGTTGGAACAGGTGCTCGCGCAGGCTCTGCGGAACGCCAGGACCGTTGTCCTGCACCCGGATCTCGATCGGGGCGCTGGAGGCCGACTTGCCGTCGGCGCCGCGCACCCGGATCCCGGGACGCCAGGCGGTGTGGATGGTCAGCTCGCCCTGGCCGTCGCCGCGCATGTGGGCGGCTTCAGAGGCGTTCTTCACCAGGTTCAGGAAGATCTGGATCAGATGGTCCTCGTCGCCCCAGACGGGCGGCAGCGAGGGGTCGTAATGGTCGCGCAGGCGCAGGCCGTCGGCCACGCCGTTGGCCACCAGCGCGCGCACGCGGTCCAGCACCTGGTGGATGTTGACCGCCTCGCGCGGGGTCGGAGCTTGATCGGAGAAGGCCTCCATGCGGTCGACCAGCCGGCGGATGCGATCGGTCTCGTCGACGATCAGCTGGGCCAGCGGCTGGTCGGCGGCGCTGGCGCCGGTCTTGAGCAGCTGCGCCGCGCCGCGGATGCCGGCCAGCGGGTTCTTGATCTCGTGCGCCAGCATGCGGCCAAGGCCCACAACCGAGCGCAGCCCGGCCTGGTCGGCGCCGCGCTCGACGCCCAGCGCGCCCTTGACGTGCAGGGTCAGAAGCACAGAGCCGTCGCCCAGGGGCACGGCGGCGCCGTCGGCCTCGAACGGCGGCTGGCCGAAGAGATTGACCTCGACCCCGTGCTCGCGAACCAGCGCGCCTTCGAACACGGCGCGATCCATCAGCGAGACCAGCACCGAGCCCGGCGGCAGGGCCGCGCGGAAACGGCCACGGGCCAGCAGCGACAGGCCATGCCCGAACAGGGCTTCGGCGGCTTCGTTGACCGCCACCAGGCCGCCCTCGCGGTCGACCACCAGAGCCGGTTCGGGGCTGAGCTCGAAGGCGGCGGCCTTCAGGGCGTCGAGCGCCGTACCGGAAAGAACGCGGGCGCGGTCGGTCATGCAGCGATCCTCCCGCCAGCGAGCCAGAGGTCGGCCAGGGCGATTTCCAGGGCGGCCGGATCCTCGATCCGGCAAAGGGCGGCGCGAGCCTGACGGCGCGCTTCGGGCGTTTCCGGCCAGGGCGCGGCCTCGATGTACGAAGCCAGGTGCTTGCGGAACATCTTCAGGCCCTGGCGCTCGCCATAGAACGACAGGCTGCGGCGGAAATGGGTGATCGCGATCGCCAGGCGCTCCTCGGCGGCCGGCTCGACGAACGCGCGGCCGTCGAGGGCGGCCTCGATGGCCTGGGCGATCCACGGGCGGCCGTAGACACCGCGGCCGATCATCACGCCATCGGCGCCCGATTGCTCCAGCGCCATGCGAGCGCTGTCGGCGTCGACGATGTCGCCGTTGACCAGCACCGGCACCGAGACGGCCTGCTTGACCGGCGCGACGGCGGCCCAGTCGGCCTCGCCCTTGTAGAACTGGCAGCGCGTGCGGCCGTGCACCGTGATCGCGCGGGCGCCGGCGGCCTGGGCGCGAGCGGCGATCTCGGGCGCATTGCGGCTGGCGTCGTCCCAGCCCAGGCGCATCTTGACGGTGACGGGCACGTCGACGGCCTGGACGGCGGCGGCGACCAGGGCCTCGGCCAGATCCGGCTCGCGCATCAGGGCCGAACCCGACGCGGCGCCGGCGGTGACTTCCTTCGCAGGGCAGCCGAAGTTCAGGTCGATGATCTCGGCCCCGGCTTCAGCCGCCAGGCGGGCGCCCTGCGCCATGAACTCCGGATCGCGACCGACCAGCTGTACGACCATCAGCGGCAGGCCTTCGCCGACGGCCGCGCGGCGGACGACGTCGGGTCGGCCCTTCGCGAATTCCGCGCAGGCGACCATTTCGGTGGCCACGTATGATGCGCCAAGGCGCGTGGCCGTTTCTCTGAACGGGAGGTCGGACACGCCTGTCATCGGCGCAATCCATACCCGCCCGGGCACCGTGACGGCGCCGACTGCGAGCTGCTTGCTCATTTTATGATCATCCCCACCGCTGTGTTTTTAGGCACATTGTGCAGCGCAGTAAAGCCCTCCGTTGGCTGGACATGTTCAACGACAACGTTAGACACGGGCCATGACCTTCTCAGCCGTCGTCGTCGCCGCTGGCAGCGGTACCCGTGCCGGACCCGGCCAGGCCAAGCAGTGGCGGGATCTGGCGGGCAAACCCGTGCTGCGCTGGTCGGTCGAGGCCCTGCTGGCCTCCGGCGCAGCTGATCTCGCAATCGTGACCGACCCGAGCATGCAGGACATGCTTGGCGAAACCTTGGCCGGCCTCGACGGCTGGCGGTTCGCCCCCGGCGGCGCCACGCGGGCCCTGTCGGTGCAGTCCGGCCTGGCCGCCCTGGCCCATCGCCCCGCCGACGAGCCGGTGCTGGTGCATGACGCCGCCCGCCCCTTCCTGACCAAGGCCGTGGTCGAGGGCGTGCTGGAGGCCCTCAAGGGCGCCGACGGCGTGGTCCCCGCCCTGCCCGTGGCCGACACCCTCAAGCGCGCCGGCGAGTCGGGCGCGAGCACGACCTCGCGCGACGGCCTGTGGCGCGCCCAGACCCCGCAGGCCTTCCGCCGCGATCGCCTGCTGGCCGCCTACGCGGCCTGGGCCGGACAGGCCGAACCCACCGACGACGCCCAGGTGGTCGAGGCCCATGGCGGCAAGGTCGCCATTTCCGCCGGCGACCCGCTGCTGACCAAACTGACCTATCCGGAGGACTTCGCCATGGCCGAACGGCTGGCGGGCGGCGCCCGCATCACCCGCATCGGCCAGGGTTTCGACGCCCACCGCTGGGGCCCGGGCGAGTCGGTCTGGCTGTGCGGCGTGGAAATCGCCCACGACGAGACCCTGATCGGCCATTCGGACGCCGACGCGGGCCTGCACGCCCTGACCGACGCCGTGCTCGGCGCCATCGGCGACGGCGACATCGGCGACCACTTCCCGCCGACCGATCCGCAATGGAAGGGCGCGGCCTCGGACAAGTTCCTGATCCACGCCGTCGACTTGGTTCGCCAGCGCGGCGGACGCCTGATCAACGTGGACGTGACGCTGATCTGCGAGCGCCCCAAGATCAAGCCGCACCGCGAGGCGATGCGCGCCCGCCTGGCGCAGATCCTCGACCTGCCGCTGGACCGCGTCAGCGTGAAGGCGACCACGACGGAGAAGATGGGCTTCACCGGCCGCGGCGAAGGCTTGGCCGCGCAGGCGGTGGCGACGGTGGAGACGCCGCTCTAGACGCCCTTGACCGGCGCGCAGCGGATCGAGCGACCGTCCGAGGAAATGCGCAGCTTTGCCAGCGGCGGCGCGCTGAAGGTTTTTCGCTCGCCGCCGGTCGTCACCCGGAAACGGCCTGGGTCCGTCAGCAGGCACGACATCCGGCCGCCTTCACCGCTGCACTGGCTGACGCCGCGCTGGCGCTCAAGCCTGAAACCGTCCGTGGCGTAGCGCGCTGCAAGCGGGGAAAGCCAGGCCGGATCGCGGTCGGCGATCTCGACGCACGCCGGCTCATTGACCAGCGCGGTCCCGGCATAGGCGCCGGCAGTAGCGATGGCGGCGATCGCCAGCATGGCGTGGACGCGACTCACGGTCATAATCACCTCGACGGCTGAACGACGCATCTTCACTTGAGGATCGCGGCTATCGCAACTGGAAGTAGGCGATGTTTCCCATCGAGATCGAAACCCTCGCCCGGCTGCTCATCGACGAGGCGCGCGAGAAGAAGCTGCGCCTGGCGACGGTCGAAAGCTGCACCGGCGGCCTGGTGGCCGGGTCGATCTGCGCGATCTCGGGGGCGTCCGACGTCTTCGAGCGCGGCTTCGTCACCTACACCAACCGCGCCAAGACCGAACAGGTGGGCGTGCCCGGCGACCTGATCGCCGACCACGGGGCGGTCTCCGAACCCGTGGCGCGGATGATGGCCGAAGGCGGCCTGGCCAACAGCAACGCCCATGTGGCGGTGGCGATCACCGGCATCGCCGGTCCGGGCGGCGGCACGCCGATGAAGCCGGTGGGCACGGTCCACTTCGCCGTGGCGCGGGCCAATCGCTCGGTGACCCATCGCCACGAACATTTCGAGGGCCTTCCCCGCGAAGGCGTGCAGCTGGCGGCGATCCAGACGGCGCTGGAGATGCTGCGCGAGGCGGTGGCCGGTTGACGCCCGACGGCGCGCCCTCCGACTGGCGGCGGTTCGTCGGCGCCGGCTTTTCGCGCTCAGCCCTGGCGGCCGCGGCGCGCCGGCAGAGCGAGCTTCGACACGCGGTGCGGGTGTCGGCGGCGGTCGTGGCGGCCTATGCGCTGGCGACACTGCTGCGGCTGCCGCAGGGCTACTGGGCGGTGTTCACGGCGGTGATCGTCGTGCAGTCGAGCCTGGGCGCGACCATCACCGCCTCGATCGAGCGCTTCATGGGCACGGTGGTCGGAGCGGCCGTCGGCGCGGGCGCGGCCTGGCTGCACATGCGCCATCCGGAATGGGGCGGCGTGATCCTGGCAGCTTCGGCGGCTTCCCTCGCTTTCCTCGCGGCGGTGCGGCCCGCGTTCAAGGTGGCGCCGGTGACGGCCGTGATCATGCTGATCGGCACCACGACGCACATGGATCCGCTGACGGCGGCCTTCCTGCGGGTGGCCGAGATCACGGTGGGCAGTCTGGTCGGCGTGGCCGCCACGCTGCTGATCTTTCCGGCCCGGGCCCACGAATCGGTGGTCTCCAGCAGCCAGGCGGCCGCCGGCCTGCTGGCCGATCTCCTGTCGCACTACGCCGCCAAGCTGGAAGGCAAGCCCAGCGAACTGGACCCCCGCGCTCACTACGACGACACGCTCAAGGCCTTGGCCAAGCTGCAGACAGCCATGACCGAGGCCGACCGCGAGACGGCCAGCAAGCTGTCCGACCGATCGGTGTCGGACGCCCTGCCCCGCACGCTGTGGAGACTGCGCAACGACTGCGTGATGATCGGCCGGGCGCTGCGCGAGCCCCTGCCCGCCCCGGGCCTGGCTCCGCCGTCGGCGACGATGCTGGCGGCCTCTTCAGCCTATCTGCGGGCGGCGGCGCAAAGCCTTTCGGGCGGCGCGAAGCCCGACCGCGTGGCCTTCGCCGAGGGGCACAAGGCCTTCCAGGACGCCATCGAGGGCATGCGCGACGTGGGGGCCACCCGCGAACTCGCCTTCGACGACGCGGCGCGCACCTTCGGGCTGATGTTCGCGGTCGAGAACCTGTTCGCCAACCTTGGGGATTTCGCCGACCGCGTCGAAGAGACGGCGGCCAAGCGGGACTAGGTCCTGGTCCCGTACAGCTGCGCCGCGCGGGCCTCGAAGCAGGCGATCAGCTTGTCGACCGCCCGATCCATGTTGGCCGCCAGCATGGCGTCGAGCAGCTTCGACTTGAAGGCGAAGTCGATGACGAAGTCGATGGTCGCCCCGTCGGGATGGGGCGAGAACCGCCACTGGTTCGACAGCCGCTTGAACGGACCGTAGAGCAGGCTGACGGTCACGCTCAGGTCCGACCGGTCGCGGCGGACGCGGGTGGCGAACTTCTCGCGCAGGAACGAGAAGCCGACCTGGGCTTCGGCGTCCAGGCTGCTGACGTCGCCGCTCTCATGGGCGTTCCAGGTTCGCATCCCCGTGATCCAGGGAACGAACGACGGATAGGCCTCGACGTCGCCGACGAGCGTGAAGAGTTGCTCGGGCGCATAGGGCAGCACCCGGGTGACGACGTGACGGTGCAAGGGATCAGCCGGCTTTGGCGTCCAGCGCCCGGCGGGCCGCCTGCAGCTTGGCGAAGTCTTCGCCGGCGTGGTGCGACGAGCGGGTCAGCGGGCTGGACGACACCATCAGGAAGCCCTTGGCCCGGGCGATCGCCTCGTACGCCTTGAACTCTTCAGGCGTCACGAAGCGGTCGATGGCCGCGTGCTTGCGGGTCGGCTGCAGGTACTGGCCGATGGTGATGAAGTCGACGCCGGCCGAACGCATGTCGTCCATGACCTGCATGACCTCTTCCTTGGTCTCGCCCAGGCCGACCATCAGGCCGGACTTGGTGAACTGGGAAGGATCGCGCTCCTTCACCCGCTCCAGAAGGCGCAGCGAGTTGTAGTAGCGGGCGCCGGGGCGGATCTTCAGATAGAGCCGCGGCACGGTTTCCAGGTTGTGGTTGAAGACGTCCGGGCGGGCGTCGATGACCACGTTCTCGGCCCGGTCCTTGCGCAGGAAGTCGGGCGTGAGGATCTCGATGGTGGTCTTGGGCGCCGCCGCCCGGATGGCCGTGACCACCTCGGCGAAGTGACGGGCGCCGCCGTCGATCAGGTCGTCGCGGTCCACCGAGGTGATGACCACGTGATTGAGGCCCATCTTGGCGACGGCCTCGGCCACGCGGCGCGGCTCGTCGGGATCAAGCTGGGTCGGCAGGCCCGTGGTGACGTTGCAGAAAGCGCAGGCGCGGGTGCAGATCTCGCCCATGATCATCATGGTCGCGTGCTTCTGACTCCAGCACTCGCCGATGTTCGGGCACGCGGCCTCTTCGCAGACCGTGGTCAGCTTGTGCTCGCGCACGATGCCCTTGGTCTCGTTGTACTGGCCCGAGCCCGGGGCGCGGACGCGCAGCCATTCGGGTTTGCGCAGGACCGGGGTGTCCGGGCGATTCTGCTTTTCGGGGTGGCGGACGGCGCGATCCTCGGGACCGCGGGCCTTCAGCGTGTCGATCAACGTGACCATGTGGGCCTAGATCGGCCTTCTTGGCCTCCGGATCAAGCTCTCGATCTTGCATGCGGCGCAAAGGCGCGAAATGAGTGGCGTATATGCGTCGCTTCGCTCTCGTTTTGCTGCTCGCCCTGCCCCTTTTCGCCTGCGGCGAGCAAGGCGGACGCGCGCCTTTCGCCGACACCCGCACGCCGCCGGGCCTGGAGCGCCGGTTCCTGCCGCCGCCGGGGTGGGCCTGGGGCTACGTGCAGGTCGGCGAGGACGCGATCCAGCGCTACGGCGTCTCGGCGCCGCGAGGCGCGCCGACAGGACAGATCCTGATCCTGACCGACTACGGCGAAGGCGCCGAGACCTGGTTCGAGACGGCGCGCGACCTCAACGCCCAGGGCGTGGTCGTGTGGATCCTCGAGCGCCAGGGCCAGGGCGGCTCCGAACGTCTGGCCGGCAAGCGCGACCGCGGCCATGTGGTCAGCTATGCGCCGGACGTCACCGCGGCCAAGGCCATGGTCAAGGTCGTGATCCGGCCGGACGGGCGCCTGCCGCTGACGGTGCTGGGCCAGGGACAAGGCGGCCTCGTGGCCCTTCGCGCCGTCGAGGAGGGCCTGATGGCCGACGCACTCGTCCTGTCCTCGCCGACCTTCGACCTGGGCCAACTTCCCGCGCCCAAGGACAAGCTGATCAGGATCGCCCGCGTGGCGCGGCGCGCGAATCTGTCGTTCCTGGCCTGGCCGACAGCTGCGGACTGGCGTCGCGACGGACCCGACGATCGTGCGCTGGGCCTGACGGGCGACCCGACACGCGGCGCCGTGAACCACGCCTGGCAGACGGCCAACCCGGACCTGCGGATGGGAGCGCCTAGCCTCGGCCAGTACGCGGCCTATTACGACGTGCTCGATGCGACGGCTCGCGACCTGGGCCGCGCCCGGATCCCGACCGTGCTGCTGGCCGGCGACGCCGATCCGACCACCCCCGCCTCGGCCCAGACCAGCGTCTGCAAGGCGATGGCCGACTGCCGCGAAACCCGCCTGCTGGGCGGACGCCACGCCCTGCACCTGGAGCGGGATTCGGTGCGCGCGCCCTGGCTCGCGGCCGTGGCCGCCGCCATCAAGGCGGCAGGCGGCCAGAAGGCCGCCAAGCCTTGAGCCGCAAGGGCCGGCGCACCATCTGAAGAACGCGGTTCGATCACGCGACGTGACCGATCTTTGCAAACCGCGTCAGGATCGCTAGGGTCCCGTCTCAATCGAACGAGGGCGGAACAAGCGCCTTTGTGGGAGGTTTCGCCGGCATGCCGGTAGTTTTCAAAGCCGAAGACGGTCAAAAAGCGCTCTTCGACGCCCTGATCGACGCCAAGGACAAGTTCGGCGCCAAGAAGCCGATCCTCGAAGATCAGGATCGCAATCCGCTCAGCTACACCGACCTGATCCGGGCGAGCTTCGCGCTGGGCCGCAAGGTCGCCGCGATCACCAAGCCGGGCGAGCACGTCGGCGTGCTGCTGCCGTCGGGCGTGGGCGCCGTGGTGGTGTTCTTCGCGCTGCACGCCTTCGGCCGCGTGCCGACCATGCTGAACTTCACGGCGGGCCTGCGGAACATCAAGGCGGCGGTGAAGCTGGCCAACGTCAAGCACGTGCTGACGGCCCACAAGTTCATCGAACTGGGCAAGCTGCACGACGTTGTCGACGCCATCGACGACCTGGCCAAGGTCGTCTACCTGGAGGACGTGCGGAAGACGATCGGCCTGGCCGACAAGCTGTTCGCCGCCGCCGCCGGGGCCTTCCCGCGCCAGTTCCGCGCCCCGGCTAAGCCGTCGGACAAGGGCGTGGTGCTGTTCACCTCGGGCAGCTTCGGCGCGCCGCGAGGCGTGGTGCTGTCCCAGGCCAACCTGGTTTCCAACGCCGCCCAGATCGCCGCGCACATTCCGCTGGATCCGAACTGGGTGATGTTCAATCCGCTGCCGGTGTTCCACTGCTTCGGGCTGACCGGCGGGGTCATCCTGCCGCTGCTGCAGGGCATGAAGGCGTTCGAGTACCCCTCGCCGCTGCACACAAAGCAGATCCCGCCGCTGATCAAGGACGCCAAGGCCTCGCTGCTGCTGGCCACCGACACCTTCGTCAACCAGTACGCCCGCGCCTCGGAAACCGACGAGCTGGGCGGCCTGCAGTTCATCGTCTGCGGTGCCGAGAAGGTGCGCGACGAGACCCACGCCCTGATCAAGGAGCGCTTCGGCGACGTGCCCGTGCTGGAAGGCTACGGCGCGACCGAGGCCTCGCCCGTGATCGCGGTCAACAAGCCGACCGACAACCGCCCCGGCACCGTCGGCGGCCTGTTGCCCGGCATGGAGACCCGCATCGAGCCCGTCGAGGGCATCGCCGAGGGCGGTCGCTTCTTCGTGCGCGGTCCCAACATCATGGCCGGCTACCTGCGCGAGGACGGCGGCGTCGACGCCCCGGAAGACGGCTGGCACGACACCGGCGACGTGGTCACCATGACCGACGACCAGTGGATCACCATCAAGGGCCGGGTGAAGCGCTTCGCCAAGATCGGCGGCGAGATGGTGTCGCTGACCGCGGCCGAGGACCTGGCCGTGGCGGTGTGGCCCAGCGCCCGCCACGCCGTGATCTCGATGCCCGACAAGAAGAAGGGCGAACGCCTCGTCCTGGTCACCGACTGCCAGAGCGCCGACGCCGCGCCCCTGGTGGCTCACGCACAGTCCGTGGGCGCGCCGGAACTGGCCGTGCCGCGCAAGATCCTCAAGGTCACCCAGGTGCCCGTGCTCGGCAGCGGCAAGACCGACTATGTCGCCATCCAGCGCATGGCCGAGGCCGCGGCCTGACGAACCAGGGCCCGCGCGCCGCGTTTCAGTAGAGCTTACGGTCGCCGTCAGCGGCGGCGACCGGTTCTTGGGACGACAGCGAACGGGAGAAACGCTTGGAACGACTTTACGTGTGGACGCCGCGGGTGCTGAGCCTGCTGCGCATCATCGCCGCCCTGCTCTTCATGGAGCACGGCCTGATGAAGCTGTTCCACTTCCCCGCCCCGCAGCCCGGCGCGCCTGATCCGCTGCCGCCCATGCTACTGGCCGCGGCCTGGCTCGAAGTGGTCGGCGGGGCCTTGCTCGTGCTGGGCCTCTTCACCCGGCCGGTAGCCTTCATCCTGTCGGGCCAGATGGCGGTGGCCTACTTCCTCGCCCACGCCAGTAAGGGCTTCTGGCCTGCATTGAATCAAGGCGAGGCCGCGATCCTGTTCTGCTTCGTCTTCCTCTACCTGGTGTTCGCCGGGCCGGGGGAATGGAGCGTGGATGCGCAGGTGCGAAAGCGGCCGTAGCGGCTTCCTTCTCGCGGAGGGAGAAGGTGGCGGCGTAGCCGTCGGATGAGGGGTTTAGACGCTAGACGGCGTGCCGGCACGCCGGTTGAAGGCGTAACCCCTCACCCTCCCAGGCTTCGCCTGGGCCCCTCCCTCTCCCTCTGGGAGAGGGTCCTAGAAATCCAGTTCCATGCGCGCACCCGTCACGTGCACGCCGTAGTCCCGATCGCCGCCGGCCAGGGGCGTGGCGTCCTGGTACGAGAGGTAGGCGTAGTTGACGTTGAAGCGCAGGAACTCGACCGGCTGCCAGATCAGCGCGGCGATCCAGGCGTCCTGGCGGCCGCCGACGATCACGCCGTCGTTGAGATCGAGATAGTCGTAGCGGGCGTTGACCTGCACTGCGCCGAGGCCCCCGCCGCCGAGCGGCTTCCTCGGCTTGGCGCGATCGAAGATGCCGCCCTTGTAACCGCGGGTGTCGTCGGTCAGGAACCAGCCGAGCTCGGCATAGCCGCCGAAGAACTCCGCATCGGGGCCCGCGGCCAGGTCGCTTCGCAGCCAGTGGGTCTCGGCAGCGCCATGCAGGCGGCCGCGCACGAAGGCGGCCTCCAGGCCGTAGTGGGCCTCGTCCTTGACGTCGAGGGTAGAGGTCCCGATCAGGCGGGTGTTGCTGGTGTGCACGAACGGTCGCTGGCGGTAGCGCGTGCCGGCGTCGCCGACCCGCTTGAGGTCGCGCCAGTGGGCAGAGCCGCCGAAGTGCAGCTGGGCGTCGCCCAGTTTGGGCGCATAGACGAGGCGCCCGTCGAGGCCGTAGCTGTTGTTCTCGTCGCCGCCGGTCTCGCCATCGCTGTCGTTGGACAGCGCAGTGATGTCGTCGGCGAAAAGGCCCGCCTGCAGCAGCCACGCGGCCTTCTCGTACTGGGCGGCGATCCCCAGGCGGCGCTCGAAGTTGAAGGCGTCGGTGAAGGCCGCCCGCTCCATGACCGAGCCGGAGGTGTCGCCGGTCAGTTCGTCCAGAGACTGGAACTGGTTCTGGTTGCCGATCGACAGCAGCAGGCCGCCGTTCTTGTAGGTAACGAAGGTGTCGACCAGATCGACGCTGTTGTCCGACAGTTCCAGCTCCAGCTTGTAGCCGATGCCGGCGCCCAGGCCCCCTTCCCCACCCAGGCGGATGCGGCGCATCTCGGCGGCGTAGCCAAGGCCGCGGTCCGTCGAGCCGTCAGGGCGGCCGACATAGCCGACGTCGGTCTGGATCCGGCCCTTGGCCTTGAAGCTGCGGCCGCCGCTGGCGGTGAACTGGGGCGAGCCCTTCCAGGCGATCTCGGTCGGCGGCGGGGCCTTGGACGGCGCGGGCGCCGCGATCGTCGCCGGCTGAGGCGCGGTCGCGATAACCGGAGCCGCCGTGCTCTGCGGCGCGCCGGTGGCCGCGTCCAGCTTCTGTTCCATCAGTTGGATCTGGGCTTTCAGGGCCGAGATCTGGGCGCGCATGGCGGCGGCCTCATCGGCGCTAATGGCGCCGTCCTGAGCGAAGGCGGGCGACGCGAGGCCAAGGGCGCTGGTGGCCAGCAGGGGCAGGACGGATCGGCGCACGGCGTTGCTCCGGACATGAAAAGGCCCGTCCGGAGGGGGCTCCGAACGGGCCTTCCTAATGCGACAGTTGAACGACAGTTTCGCGACAGTCGCCGCGAAAATCGTTCGACGACGGATTAAATGTGCAGGACGCGGCCGTAGGCGTCGAGCGAGGCTTCGTGCATGGCCTCCGACATGGTCGGGTGCGCGTAGACGATGCCGTGCAGGTCTTCCTCGGTCGCTTCCAGCGTGATGGCGGTGACGAAGCCCTGGATCATCTCGGTCACTTCGTGGCCGATCATGTGGGCGCCGATCAGCGCGCCGGTCTTGCCGTCGAACACCGTCTTGACGAAGCCTTCGGTCTCGCCCGCGGCCACGGCCTTGCCGTTGACCTTGAACGGGAAGCGACCGGCCTTGACCTCGATGCCGGCGGCCTTGGCGGCGGCTTCGGTGTAGCCCACCGAGGCGACCTGCGGGTTGGCGTAGGTGCAGCCCGGGATCGGCGAGTGGACGTTCGGGGTCTTGTAGCCGGCGATGTGCTCGGCGGCGTGGATGCCTTCGTGGCTGGCCTTGTGGGCGAGCCAGGGCGCGCCGGCGACGTCGCCGATGGCGTAGAGGCCGGGCACGTTGGTCTTGCAGTGCTTGTCGGTGACGACGTGACCGCGGTCGAGCGTCAGGCCGACCGATTCCACGCCTTCCGTGTTCGGAACGATGCCGATGGCGACGATGCACTTCTCGGCGGTCAGTTGCTCGGCCTTGCCGCCGACCTCGACCGAGACCGACACGCCGGTGGCGGTCTTGTCGATCTTGGTGACCTTGGCGCCGATGCGGAACTTGATGCCGCGCTTCTCGAAGGCCTTCTGGGCGGCCTTGGAGACCTCGGCGTCCTCGACCGGCATGATGCGGTCGACGGCTTCGACGACGGTCACTTCGGCGCCGAGGGCGCGGTAGAAGCTGGCGAACTCGATGCCGATGGCGCCCGAGCCGATGACGACCAGCGACTTGGGCATCGACTTCGGCGCCAGGGCGTCGCGGTAGGTCCAGACCTTGTCGCCGTCCGAGACGGCGCCGATGGCGGGGATGTTGCGGGCGCGGGCGCCGCTGGCCAGGATGACGTTCTTGGCCTGGACGGTGCGGCTGCCGCCGGCCTTCAGCGCGATCACGACCTTCGGAGCGGGAGCGCCCTTCTCGAGCTTGGCCTCGCCCTCGATGACCTCGATCTTGTGCTTCTTCATCAGGAAGGCGATGCCGCCCGACATGGTCTTGGCGACGCCGCGCGAGCGCTCGATGATCTTGGCGAAATCGAACGAGGGCTTCTCGACGGCCAGGCCGTAGCTGTCGAGGTGCGACAGCTGTTCGAAGATCTCGCCGGACTTCAGCAGCGCCTTGGTGGGGATGCAGCCCCAGTTCAGGCAGATGCCGCCCAGGTTCTCACGCTCGACGATCGCCGTCTTCAGGCCCAGCTGGCTGGCGCGGATGGCGGCGACATAGCCGCCCGGACCGGCGCCGATGACGACGACATCGAATTCCGTGGACATAGTTGTCTTACCCTAGCTTGGACGCCGCGCGGGGGAGCGGCGGCGTCGAACGACCGGTCTTTGGGGCCGGCCTGGGAAATCTATAACAGCGCCTCGACGGCGACCTGGAGGTCTTCAGGCTTGGTGGTCGGGGCGAAACGCTCGACGACGTTTCCGTCGCGGTCGATCAGGAACTTGGTGAAGTTCCACTTGATGCCCTCGGTGCCCAGCACGCCCTTCTGCTGCTTCTTCAGATAGGCGTAGAGCGGGTGAGCCGAGGGGCCGTTGACGTCGATCTTGGCCATCATCGGGAAGGTCACGTCGTAGGTCAGCGAGCAGAAGCCGCCGATCTCTTCCGCCGTGCCCGGCTCCTGCGCGCCGAACTGGTTGCAGGGAAAGCCCAGGATCGTCAGGCCGCGGTCCTTGTGCGCCTTGTAGAGCGCTTCCAGGCCCTCGTACTGCGGGGTCAGGCCGCACTTGCTGGCGGTGTTGACGATCAGCAGCACCTGGCCGCGATAGTCAGCCAGGCTGACGTCCTTGCCTTGAAGCGTCTTGGCCGAGAAATCGTAGACCGACATCGCGTGTTCTCCCCGGGGCCGTCCCCGTCCTGAAAAGACCAGGATGGGGCCTCGCCCGGCCGCTTTCGAAATCCCCGCCCCGCGTTTGACCGCGAGGCGAGGATTTCAAGGGAAAGGCCGCCCTTAGACGATCAGGGTCAGCGGTTCCTCGATCAGCGGCTTGAAGGCCGCCAGGAACTTGGCGCCGACCGCGCCGTCGACCACGCGGTGATCGCAGGTCAGGGTGACGGTCATGACGGTGGCCACGGCCAGTTGGCCGTTCTTGACCACCGGACGCTGCTCGCCGGCGCCGACGCTCATGATCGCGCCTTGCGGCTCGTTGATGATCGACGAGAAGGCCTTGATGCCGAACATACCGAGGTTCGAGACCGAGAAGGTGCCGCCCTGGAATTCCTCGGGCTTCAGCTTCTTGGCCTTGGCGCGGGCGGCCAGGTCCTTCATCTCGGCCGAGATCTGGGCCAGACCCTTGGTCTCGGCGGCGCGGATGATCGGAGTGATCAAACCACCGTCGATGGCCACGGCCACGGCGATGTCGGCATGCTTGTGCATGGCGATGCCTTCGGGCGTGTAGGAGGCGTTGGCCTCCGGCACGCGCTTGAGCGCCACGGCGGCGGCCTTGATGACGATGTCGTTGACCGACACCTTCACGCCCTGGCCTTCCAGCAGGCTGTTGATCTTCGAGCGGGCGGCCAGCAGGCCGTCCAGCTCGATGTCGATCGTCAGCGGGAAGTGCGGCACGTCGCGGAAGCTTTCCGTCAGGCGGCGCGCGATGGTCTTGCGCATGCCGTCCAGCGGGACGAGGTCGTAGGAGCCGGCGGGGATGCCCATCTGCTCCAGCGATTGCACCTTCCGCGGCTCGGCGGCCGGGGCCGAAGCAGCAGCGGCGGGAGCCGGCGCGGCCTTGGCGGCCGGCGCGCCGCCCGACTTGGCGGCTTCGACGTCCGACTTGACGACGCGGCCGTGCGGGCCCGAGCCCTTGATGGACTTCAGGTCGAGATTGGCGGCGGCGGCCAGGCGGCGGGCCAGCGGCGAGGCGAAGACGCGCGAACCGTCGGCGGCGACGGGGGCGGCCGGAGCCGGAGCGGCCGGCGCGGCCGGAGCAGCAGCGGGAGCCGGAGCGGCGGCCTTCGGGGCCTTGGCCACGGCGGCGGCGGGCGCAGCGGTCGGAGCCGGCGCGGGGCTCTCGCCCTCGCCCGCCAGCTTGGCGATCAGCGCGTTGACCTTGACGTTCTCGGTCCCGGCCTCGACCAGGATGGCTTCGATAACGCCTTCATCGACGGCTTCGACTTCCATCGTGGCCTTGTCGGTCTCGATCTCGGCGATGACGTCGCCGGCCTTGACGGTGTCGCCGACCTTGACGTGCCACTTGGCGAGGGTGCCCTCTTCCATGGTGGGCGACAGGGCGGGCATCAGGATGTCGATCGACATTTGAGCTCTTTCCTCAAGCGTTCGGGACGGCTTCGACCAAGCTGGCCGGCGTCCACGATACCCCGCCCTGGGGCGGGATGAATTCGTTGGCCAAGACGATGCGGCCCCCGCCCATCAGGAGCGGGGGCCGCGCCGGTCTTAGCGGTAGCAGACCGCCTTGGCCGCCTTGACGATCTTGTCGACCGACGGCAGCGACAGGGCTTCCAGGTTGGCCGCATAGGGCAGCGGCACGTCTTCCTGGTGGACCCGCAGCGGCGGGGCGTCCAGGTAGTCGAAGCCGAACTCCGTGATGCGGGCGACGATCTCGGAACCGACGCCCATCGGGCCCCAGCCTTCCTCGACCGTGACCAGGCGGTTGGTCTTCTTGACGCTTTCCAGGATCGTCGCGTGGTCCATCGGACGGATGGTCCGCAGGTCGACGACCTCGGCCGAGATGCCTTCGGCGGCCAGCGCTTCAGCGGCTTGCAGGGCGAAGCCCACCATGCGGCTGTAGGCGACCAGGGTCACGTCCGTGCCCTGACGGCGAACCTTGGCCTTGCCGATCGGCACGACGTAGTCCTCGACGTCCGGGATGTCGAACTCGTGGCCGTACATCATCTCGTGTTCGAGGAAGACGATCGGGTTCGGATCGCGGATGGCGGCCTTCAGCAGGCCCTTGGCGTCGGCCGCGTCGTACGGCGCGATGACCTTCAGGCCCGGAATGTTGCCGTACCAGGCCGCGTAGTCCTGGCTGTGCTGGGCGCCGACGCGCGAAGCCGCGCCGTTCGGACCGCGGAACACGATCGACGACTTGATCTGACCGCCCGACATGTAGAGCGTCTTGGCGGCCGAGTTGATGATGTGGTCGATCGCCTGCATGGCGAAGTTCCAAGTCATGAACTCGACGATGGGCTTCAGGCCCGCCATCGCCGCGCCGACGCCCATGCCGGCGAAGCCGTGCTCGGTGATCGGGGTGTCGATGACGCGCTTGTCGCCGAACTCCTGCAGGAGTTCGCGGCTGACCTTGTAGGCGCCCTGGTACTGGGCGACTTCCTCGCCCATCAGGAACACGCGGTCGTCGCGGCGCATCTCTTCGGCCATGGCGTCGCGCAGGGCGTCGCGCACGGTGATCTTCTTGGTCGGGGTGCCTTCCGGCAGTTCCGGATCCGCGAAGTTCGAGGCGGCGGCGATCGGGGCCGGAGCCGCGGCGACCGGAGCCGGAGCGGCTTCGGCGACCACCGGGGCGGCGGCCGGAGCGGCCGACGCCGAGGCGCCGTCTTCACCGGCCAGCTTGGCGATGATCGTGTTGACCTTGACGTTCTCCGAGCCGGCCGGGACGAGGATGGCCTCGACCACGCCCTCGTCGACGGCTTCGACTTCCATCGTCGCCTTGTCGGTTTCGATCTCGGCGATCACGTCGCCGGCCTTGATGGTGTCGCCTTCCTTGACCAGCCACTTGGCCAGGGTGCCTTCCTCCATGGTCGGAGAAAGGGCGGGCATCAGGATGTCCGTCACTCGGCGGCCTCCAGGTATACGTCGGTGTAGAGTTCGGAGGGATCCGGCTCGGGGCTGGTGCGGGCGAACTCGGCCGCTTCGGCCACGATACGCTTCACTTCGGCGTCGACCGTCTTCAGATCGTCCTCGGTGACGCCGGCCGCGGCCAGGCGTTCCTTGATGTGGTCGATCGGATCGCGGGTCGTCTTGACCTCGTCGACTTCTTCCTTGGTGCGGTACTTGGCCGGGTCCGACATCGAGTGACCACGGTAGCGGTAGGTCTTCATCTCGAGGATGTAGGGACCCTGGCCGCTACGGGCGTGCTCGCTGGCGCGAGCGCCGGCTTCACGCACGGCCACCACGTCCATGCCGTCGACTTCCTCGCCCGGGATCCGGAACGAGACGCCGCGCTTGTGGAAGGCGGTTTCCGACGCCGAACGCTCGACGCTGGTGCCCATGGCGTACTGGTTGTTCTCGATCACGTACACGACCGGCAGCTTCCACAGCTGGGCCATGTTGAAGCTTTCGTAGACCTGGCCCTGGTTGGCCGCGCCGTCGCCGAAGTAGGCGTACGAGACGTTGCCGTTGCCCTGGTAGTGGTTGGCCAGCGCCAGGCCGGTGCCGAGCGCCACCTGGGCGCCGACGATGCCGTGGCCGCCGTAGAAGCCGGTGGCGATGTCGAACATGTGCATCGAGCCGCCCTTGCCGCGCGACGAACCGCCAGCGCGACCGGTGAGCTCGGCCATGACTTCCTTCGGGTCCATGCCGGCGGCCAGCATGTGGCCGTGGTCACGGTAACCGGTGATGATCTGGTCACCCTTGTGCGAGATCGACTGCATGCCGACCGCAATGGCTTCCTGACCGATGTAGAGGTGGCAGAACCCGCCGATCAGGCCCATGCCGTAAAGCTGGCCAGCACGCTCCTCGAAGCGGCGGATCAGCAGCATGTCCTGATAGAATTTGAGAAGCTCTTCCTTGCCGACGAAGGCGTTGACACCGGTGTCGGTAGCCTTCTCCGCCGGGGCTTCACCCTTGCGCGTTCGCGCCATTAAACTCTCCCTGGCCAATCATCATAACGGCCTTCATCTCAGAGGCTTCCATTGCCCGCCGCGAAACGGCTTTTGGCGCAGGAACGCGCTCGTGTTGACGCCTAGACCGCCCCTCGAGCTGCAACTCGAAGCGTGGTCTACAAGGCAGCTTCGGACCGGCGAGAACCGACCCAGCTCAGCGCTTGGTGCGGATCACGTAGTCCTTGGGATCGGCGTATCCAAGGAGCGAACGCGCACGTTCCTCCAGAAGATCGGCCGACAAGCTGCCGCTGCGTAATAGACGAGCCCGGGCCTCCAGGTCCATCCTCTCAGCGCGGATCTTCTTAAGTTCCATCGTCTTGGCGGCCAAGTCCGCGTTGCGTTGAGACGAGGAAAGCAGGCCTCTCTCGCCCGTCAGAGCGTGAAAGACGAAGTACGTGATCAGGAGAAGAAGCGCCGCGGTCGGCAGGTAGGGTTGCAGTCGAGCGAACATCGGCGAATCCCGGACAGGGAGCTATAGGCTGCCAGAACGTGCTTAACACGGTCTAAATCCCCAACGCCGCAAAGGGCTTGCAAGTCCCCTGCGATCGACGCGAAAATACTTTCAAGTGAGACCGTTTCAGGGGCATCGAGATACCGCATCGCGGCATTTCCTTCGCACCCGCGAGAGCATCGGAAACCTCTGTTTTTCTAGGATCAGCCGCGCTTATAGAAAAAATGTGGTCGAACTTTTTTGGTCGAGCGCCGGTGAAGCCTGTTTCTGAGGCGCCCGCGTCTCAGAATCGCCACCGTCAGGGCAGCGGAATGACGCCCACGGGTTGATTTGACCGCTAGGCGCTCATCCATGAGTGTCGCCAGGTCGACGCGCCCCGGGGGGATGCAGGGGGATGAACGACGTGCTTCGTCGAGAGCTCATGCTTGCGCTGGCGGGGACCGCCCTCGCCCTTCCCGCGGCCGCGCGCCAGCGCAGCGAGGACGGCGTCGTCAAAGGCCGTCGAGGCGGCCCCAACATGATCAAGGGCGACCCACCCCGGCTCGATTTCGGGGGCGGACTGGTGATCCCCATGAACGCCTCCATCTTCCGCACGCTCTGGGAGGGCGAAGACCGCTGGGTGACCTACGGCCGCGCCGTCTCGCGCCTGGAGGTCAAGGCGATGCAGCAGGCCGAGGTCGCCGCGACCGGCACCATGAAGCTGATGCTGCTGACCCAGGCCTTCGCCCCTGAACGCCTGGTGCGGTTCGAGACCTGCGGCTGGCGCAATCGCACCAGCGACGCCAACGATCTGGTGCTGGGCGATATCCCCCTGCCCGGCAAGCCGGTGATGCCGACCACCGATCGCGTCACCGGCTCGGTCACGGATGGCGACACCGGCGGAGTCGGCGAAGACGCCTGGCACGCCGTGACCGGCTACATGGTCATGAAGAAGGACATCACCCTGGCCGACGTGAAGGCCAGGGCGCAGCTGTTGAAGGGCTGAGCAGCCGCCTTCCGCCAAACGGGGACATGGCTATGACATCTGACTGGAACCGGCGGCGCGTGCTGGCCGTCGGCGGCGCGGCGGTGCTGGCGGGAGCGACGCCGACTGGGGCGCAGACCGCACCCGAGACCTTCGAGCTCTGGCCCGGCGGGCCGCCCGGCTGCGAGCGCGTCGGCGTTGAGGAGCGCCGCGTGACCTATAACTGGCCCGACGGGCGGGTGGACTATTCGATCGAGGGCGTACGCCGCCCTACCCTGTCGCTCTATCCGCTGGCGAAGGGCGGGCGCCCCAAGGCTTCCGTCCTGGTCGTGCCCGGCGGCGGCTTCAGCAAGGTCGTGATCGGCAAGGAGGGTTACGACATCGCCCGCTGGCTGGCGGCCAACGACATCCAGGCGGGCGTCCTGCTCTATCGGTTGCCGCGCGACGGCTGGGCGGCGGGCTCCGATGCTCCGCTGCAGGACGCTCAGCGCGCCTTGCGGCTGCTGCGCAGCAAGGCCGGCGGAGCGAAGACCGGCGCTCTGGGCTTTTCGGCCGGCGGCACGATCGCCGCGGCCCTGGCCTCGCGCGGCGGCGGCGCCCTTTACCCGATCGTCGACGAACTGGATGCGCGCCCTTCCCTGCCCGACTTCGTCGGCCTGGGCTATGCGTGGCTCAATCGCCCGCAAGCGCCCAGGAGCGCGACGCCCTTTCACGGCTTCGGCGCGCCGACCAAGGCCTTCCTGCTCCACGCCGAGGACGACCCGAAGGTCGACGTCCGCAACAGCCGCGAGGCGGCCGAAGCCATCGTCGCCGCGGGAGGCCAGGCCGAGCTGCGGATCTTTCCGACCGGCGGCCACGGCTTCGCCCTGCGTTCGCAACCGCCCGCGCCGGAAGCGGCCTGGGCCGACGACTTCCTGCGCTGGCTCGACCGGCTGGACGGCTGAGCCCAAACAAAAAGCGCGCCGGGCGAACCCGACGCGCTCTTGATCTTGATCCGAGGGATCGAACCGATCAGCGGCCCTTGAGGGCGGCGCGACCGGCGTAGACGCCCTGGTCTTCCAGTTGCTGCTCGATGCGCAGCAGCTGGTTGTACTTGGCCAGCCGGTCCGAACGGGCCAGCGAGCCGGTCTTGATCTGACCGCAGTTCAGGGCGACGGCGAGGTCGGCGATGGTGCTGTCCTCGGTCTCGCCCGAGCGGTGGCTCATGACGCTGGTGTAGCCGTGGCGGTGGGCCAGTTCGACGGCGTCGATGGTTTCCGACAGCGTACCGATCTGGTTGACCTTCACGAGGATCGAGTTGGCCAGGCCCTTGTCGAGGCCCATCTGCAGGCGAGCCGGGTTGGTGACGAACAGGTCGTCGCCGACCAGCTGGACCTTCTTGCCCAGGGTGTCGGTCAGCAGCTTCCAGCCGTCGAAGTCGTCTTCGGCCATGCCGTCCTCGATCGAGGCGATCGGGAACTTGGCGACCAAGCCGGCCAGGTAGTCGACCATCTGGGCCGGGTCGAGCGACTTGCCCTCGCCTTCCAGCTCGTACTTGCCGTTCTTGAAGAACTCGGTCGAGGCGACGTCGAGGCCCAGCAGGAAGTCGTCGCCGGCCTTGTAGCCAGCGGCTTCACCGGCCTTGACGATGAACTCGAGCGCGGCCTCGGCCGAGGCCAGGTTCGGGGCGAAGCCGCCCTCGTCGCCGACGTTGGTGTTGTGGCCGGCGTCCTTCAGGGCCTTCTTCAGGCCGTGGAAGATCTCGGCGCCCATGCGCAGGGCTTCGGAGAAGCTGGCCGCGCCGGTCGGCAGGATCATGAATTCCTGGATGTCGATCGGGTTGTCGGCATGGGCGCCGCCGTTGATGATGTTCATCATCGGCGTCGGCAGGACGCGGGCGTTCACGCCGCCGATGTAGCGGTGCAGCGGCAGGCCGGCCGACTCGGCGGCGGCCTTGGCGACGGCCAGCGAGACGCCGAGGATGGCGTTGGCGCCCAGGCGCGACTTGTTCGGCGTGCCGTCCAGGCCGATCAGCAGGCTGTCGATGCGGCGCTGGTCTTCGGCGTCGACGCCCGACAGGGCGTCGAAGATCTCGGTGTTGACGGCGTCGACGGCCTGGCGGACGCCCTTGCCGAGGTAGCGCGACTTGTCGCCGTCACGCTTTTCGACGGCTTCGTGGGCGCCGGTCGAGGCGCCCGACGGCACCGCGGCGCGACCAAAGGCGCCGTCCTCGAGGACGACATCGACCTCGACCGTCGGATTGCCGCGGCTGTCGAGGATTTCGCGGGCGATGATGTCGACGATCTCGGTCATGGGAGCTCCCGAAAGAAAAGGCGCTTCCCCTTAGCCGCGCCGCCGCGTCGCCGCAACCGGGACCAATGTTCGACGAGCTCTAAGTTCCGCGGCGTCAGGCCTGCAGCGTCGGCCGCTGGGCTCCCAGCCGGAACAGCAGCTGCTCGGCCCCGAAGTCCAGCTCGACCCGGGCGAACAGCCGAAGCACGTCGACGCCCAGCAGGATCGCGGGTTTGTCGCTGATCTTCCAGTGATCGAAGATGTGCAGGTCGGCGAAGACCACGGCCAGGTTGGTCATGCGCAGGTCGCCCATGCTCATCGACTTGAGGATCCGGTACTCGCCGATGGTCTCGCCGCCGGCCACGCCCTGCAGGCGCACGGCCACGGCCGGATCGGCGTCCTTGCGCTGGCGGGCCTGGATGGCGCGCGACAGGGCCATGTTGCCGATCGAGGAGCCCGCCCCCGAGTCGATGAAGGCCAGGGTGCGGATGTTGTTGATCCGGCAGTTGACGATGGTCAGGCGGCCGAACTTCTGGTCGGCGACGACCTGGACCTC
The DNA here is from genome assembly GCF_011043625.1 of Caulobacter sp. 602-2. Lineage (GTDB taxonomy): Bacteria > Pseudomonadota > Alphaproteobacteria > Caulobacterales > Caulobacteraceae > Caulobacter. Next base: position 463,248 of record NZ_JAAKGT010000001.1, on the reverse strand, counting down.
CTGGGCCCGGCGGAAGCCGCGATATTCCGGCGTGCTGTGGCGGACCTCCAGGCGCTTCTTCTTGAAGTCCATGACGACCGCGCGGTCCTGCAGGATGTCGACGCCCAGGAGGCCGTCGCCGCCGACGCGGCCCGGAGGCAGGATGGGAAGCTCCACCCCGGCCAGGCGGGCCTCGCCGGTGGCGAGCTGGTCTATGTGGGCCGTGGGGGTCACTGCCGAGCCGCCGATGCCGTGCACCATGACGTCGCGCCCTCGCGGCAGGGCCAGGCTGGCGGCCAGGGTCTCGGAGACCACCGACCGGTCGGCGCCCGAATCGACGACGAAGCGATAGGGCCCGCGGCCGTTGATCATGGTCTCGACGGTCATCCGCTCCGAATCGTCGATCGCCGCGTCGATGACGTAGAGCGGCAGCGGCGCGGCCGGCGGCGGCGCGGCGGGCGTTTCCTGCGGGATCTGGCTGGGCGAGAAAGCGTGGGCGGAGAACGGCGCGGCGCCCAGCGCCAGCGACGCGCCCAGGCCGGACGCAAGCGTGCGACGCGTGAACATGGCGAACCTCCCAGTCCGCCGAAGCTGATCGCGCCTTATGGGCGCTGACCGCGCTCCTGGCTTTGTTGGGGCCGTCCCTATGGCGACCCGAGCGCCATCGTAGCACCGCTTTGGTCCGCACACGACGAAAAGCGCCGCCCAGGCGAGCCGGGCGGCGCTTTGAAATCGTCGGACGCGAAATCCGAGGCAGGATCCCTGGAGCGGTAAGCCGCTCCGGGAAGAAAGACCTTAGTCTTCCTTCGGGGTCAGGATCTGCTTGCCGTTGTACAGGCCGGTCTTCAGATCGACGTGGTGCGGACGGCGCAGTTCGCCCGAGTCCTTGTCCTCGACGAACGAGTTGGCGCCCAGGGCGTGGTGCGACCGGCGCATGTTCCGGCGAGAAGGCGAAGTTTTTCTTTTAGGAACGGCCATCGGAGTGACTCTGCTCGCTGAGCGTGAAAATCGAAAGCGGCGACTCGGGTTCGACCCTAGCCGCCGCGTGAGGGCGCGCTTATGCCTGAATCTCTCCAGACATGCAACTCGCCAGTTCAGACCAGTCGTCCGTGCTCCTTGGCCGCCGCGATGAAGCTGGCGAACAGGGGGTGCGGAGCGAACGGCCGGCTCTTCAGTTCCGGGTGGAACTGGACGCCGATGAACCACGGATGGTCGTCGCGCTCGACGATCTCGGGCAGCACGCCGTCCGGGGAACGACCGGTCAGCTTGAGACCCGCCTCCTCCATCTTGTGGCTGTAGCCGATGTTGACCTCGTAGCGGTGACGGTGGCGCTCGACGATCTCGGTCCCGCCATAGATCTCGGCGACCTTCGAGCCCTGCTGCAGCACGGCGTCGTAGGCGCCCAGGCGCATGGTGCCGCCCAGGTCGTCGCCGGCCTTGCGGGAGACCATCTCGTTGCCCTTGATCCATTCGGTCATCAGGCCGACGACCGGACGGTCGGTCGGACCGAACTCGCTGGAGCTGGCGTCAGTGATTCCCGCGACGTTGCGCAGGGTCTCGATGACGGCCATCTGCATGCCGAAGCAGATGCCAAAGTACGGCACCTTGCGCTCGCGGGCGAACTGGGCCGCCCGGATCTTGCCTTCGGCGCCGCGCTCGCCGAAGCCGCCGGGCACCATGATGGCGTGGGCGTTCTCCAGACGGGCCGCGGCCGCGCCCTCGTCGCCCTCGAAGGTCTCGCTCTCGACCCAATCCAGGTTGACCTTGACCTTGTTGGCCAGGCCGCCGTGGTGCAGGGCCTCGATCAGGGACTTATAGGCGTCCTTGAGCACGGTGTACTTGCCGACGACCGCGATCGTGACCTCGCCGTCCGGATGCTGGACGGTGTTGTCGATGGCTTCCCAGCGCGACAGGTCGGGCTTGGGCGCGTCTTGCAGGCCGAAGACGTCGAGCACTTCGGCGTCGAGGCCTTCCTTGTGATAGTCGATCGGCACCGCGTAGATCGACGAGCTGTCCAGGGCCTGGATCACGGCGCTCGGGCGCACGTTGCAGAACTGGGCGATCTTGCGCTTTTCCTCGACCGGGATCTCCTGCTCGCAACGGCAGAGCAGGATGTCCGGCTGGATGCCGATGGAGCGCAGCTCCTTGACCGAGTGCTGGGTCGGCTTGGTCTTCATCTCGCCGGCCGTCTTGATGAACGGCAGCAGGGTCAGGTGCACGTAGCAGCTCTGGCCGCGCGGCAGGTCCTGGCGCAGCTGGCGGATGGCCTCGAAGAACGGCAGGCCCTCGATGTCGCCGACGGTGCCGCCGATCTCGACCAGCACGAAGTCGACCGGCTTCTGGCCCGTCTCGTCCATGGCGGGCGAGAGGACAAAGTCCTTGATCTCGTTGGTGACGTGCGGGATCACCTGGACGGTCGCGCCCAGATAGTCGCCGCGGCGTTCCTTCTCGATGATCGTCTTGTAGATCTGGCCGGTCGTGATGTTGTCGGCCTTCTTGGCCGACACGCCGGTGAAGCGCTCGTAGTGCCCCAGATCCAGGTCGGTTTCGGCCCCGTCGTCGGTGACGAACACCTCGCCGTGCTGATACGGGCTCATGGTGCCCGGATCGACGTTGAGATAGGGGTCGAGCTTACGCAGGCGAACCGTGTAGCCACGAGCCTGCAGGAGAGCGCCCAGCGCTGCGGAGGCGAGGCCTTTTCCAAGGGAGGAAACCACGCCGCCGGTGATGAAGATGTACCGCGTCATGGGCGCTCAGATTACCCGCGATTCGGCGATCGCGGCGAAAAGACCGACGTTCATAAACAAGTTTCGCTCCCCCGCCCTTACTGGGCGGGGGTCTGGGCCGGAGCGGCCGGAGCCGGGGCGGCCGGAGCCGGAACGCTGAGTTGCGGAGCCGGAACGGCGCTCGGCGCGGTCGAGCCGGGAGCCGGAACGGCCGAGCCCGGAGCCGGGACGCTGGGCGCGACGGGCGCGTTCAGGGTCTTGGTGTCGAGATTGTCGATCTTCAGCTTGTCGACCACCGAGTCGGCGCCGCCAATGCGGCCGGTCAGAACGGTGAGGACCAGGCTGATGACCAGGAACACCGAGAACAGGATCCAGGTCATGCGGGTCATGAAGTCGCCCGCGCCGCGCGCGGTCATGAAACTGCCGGCGCCGCCGCCGCCCATGCCAAGGGCGCCGCCCTCCGAACGCTGGAGCAGCACGAAGCCGATCAGCGCGATACAGACGATGATGTTGATGGCCAGCAGGATGCCGATGAGCATGACGAAACAGTTCTCGATCCGGGCAGCCGGCGAACCGACTGTGAAAAACGAAGCGGCCCCTCTACCACTACCGGCGCGCGCACGCCATAGGTGGGGCGACGGCCGGCCAACTCAAGTTCTCCAACTCCAGTTCCGCAAACTCCAGGTTCCAGGGCGCGCATGATTCTCGAGACCGAACGCCTGACGCTCAAGCCCCTGGTCGCCGAAGACGCTCCGCTCATCTATCCGTTCCTCAGCGACCCGGAACTGATGGCCCACTGGGACCGCGCGCCGCTGGAGGATCCTGACGAGGTCGCCGCCTGCGTCGTCGGCCAGATCGAGGACATGCAGGCCGGCGCGGCGCTGTACTGGACCATCCGGCTGTCCGCGACGGGCGACTTCGTCGGGGCCTGCGAGTTCGTCGAGATCGACGAGCGCCGCCATCGGGCCGAATTGCGCTTCATCGTGGCCCGCGAGAGCTGGGGCCGGGGCTACGCCCACGAGGCGGTCACCGCCCTCCTCGCCCACGCCGCCGCCAGCGACCTCAAGCACGTCATCGCCCGAACCCAGGTGGGCGACGCCCGCGCCGAGAAGCTGCTGGAACGCCTGGGCTTCAAGGGCGCGGCCTATCTCAAGGGCCAGGTCGACCGCGACGGCGAGCGCCGCGACGGCAGGCTGTTCGACCTGGAGCTCTGAGACGCGCCTCGCGCGCTCCCCCTCCAGGCCTTCGGGCCACCTCCCCAGAGGGGAGGATCTTGGTTGGCGCCTTGCGTCCTTCGAGGCCCGCTGCGCGGGCGCCTCAGGATGAGGAATTCAGTGCAGTGGGCCCCTCATCCTGAGGTGCGAGGCGAAGCCGAGCCTCGAAGGACGCACGGCTTATCGGCCTCGCACCGTCGCAGCGATGGTGATGGAGAATGCCCGGAAAGCTGAAGCCACCTCCCCACCGGCCTTTTGGCCGCCCGATCAAGCCGCCGCGATGATGGCCAGGAAGTCCTTGGCCTTCAGCGAGGCGCCGCCCACCAGGGCGCCGCCGACTTCGGGCGTGGCCAGGATCTCGGCGGCGTTGTCGGGCTTCACCGAGCCGCCGTAGAGAATCGGCACGGTCGCGCCATGGTCGCCGAAGCGCTCGACCAGCACGGCGCGGATGGCCGCGTGGATGGCGCCGATGTCGGCGATGGTGGGGGTCAGGCCCGTGCCGATGGCCCAGACGGGCTCATAGGCGACGGCGAAGGCCTGGCCGGCCAGTTCGTCGGGCAAGGAGTTGCGGGCCTGGCCGGTGACGATGGGCTCGGCCTGGCCGGCTTCGCGCTGGGCCAGCGTCTCGCCCAGGCAGATCACCGGCTCCAGCCCGGCGCCCAGCGCGGCCAGAACCTTGGCCGACACCTCCTCGCAGGTCTCGTCGTAGCTGCCGCGGCGCTCGGAGTGGCCGAGAATCACCAGGGTCGCGCCGGCGTCGGCCAGCATGGGGGCCGAGATGTCGCCGGTGTAGGCCCCCTGCGGCGCCGCGTGGCAGTCCTGGCCGCCGACGATCACCGACTCGCCCGAGAGCGCCTCGGACATGCGGTGCAGCAAGGTGGCGGGCGGACAGATGGCGACACGCGCCGCGGGCGGGGATTGCGCCACCGCGGCGGCCACGGCTCTGGCCTCGTCCAGCGAGGCCTCAAGGCCGAACATCTTCCAGTTCCCGGCGATCAACGGCCGGGGCGTCGTAAGAGAAACGGTCATGAGGTTGGCTTTGGGGACGCGCTCCCTTGGTAAGTCAAGTCCGCTTCGGCTTGCTCACGCACCTTGGCCTCTACTATACCCGCTTGCTCGCATCGGATGCGTCGCCCCAAGGCGGTCGCCCACGCGCACGCAATTGGGCGGAATCGAAGAAGGTAGTCACACACGTCATGCTCGCCGGCTTTCGCTCTTTCGCCAAATCGCCCTTCGCGATCGTCCTCTTCGGCCTGCTGATCGTCAGCTTCGCCGTTTTCGGGATCAGCGACGTCTTCAAGCAGCCCAGCAGCAGCAAGGTGATCGTCGTCGGCTCGCGCTCGGTCACGCCCGACGACTTCAAGGCGCGCTTCGACAACTATCGCAACCAGCTGCAGCAGCAGGGCCAGAGCCTGACGCCGGACGAAGCCGTCCAGCGCGGCGTCGACCGCGGCATGCTGCAGGAACTGGCGCTGCAGGAATCGATGGCCGAGCTGATCAAAAAGATGGGCGTGCGCCCATCCGAAGCCCTGGTCGGCGAAGTGCTGCACAAGCAACTGAGCCAACTGCCGCCCGGCACCCGCCCGTTCGACCCGGTCACCGGCAAGTTCGACAAGCAGATGTACCAAGCCCTGCTGGCGCAGAATAACCTGACCCCGGCCACCTATGAGGCCTCGCTGCGCGACGAGATCGCCCAGTCGCAGTTCTACGCCAGCGTCGCCAACGGCCTGCGCACCCCGCGCATCTATTCGGCCCTGCAGGCGGTGTACGGCTATGAGAGCCGCGACCTGTCGGCCTTCGCCATCAACCCGACCAGCGTCGCCCAGCCGGCCGCGCCGACCGACGCCCAGCTGCAGGCGTTCATGAACGAGAACGCCGCCCGCCTGACCCTGCCCGAGACCCGCGTCCTGTCGGTCGTGCGCTTCAGCGCCAAGGCCCTGGAGCCGTCGGTCAGCGTCGACCCGGCCGAGGTGCAGAAGACCTTCGACTTCCGCAAGGACACCCTGGCCCAGCCGGAAACCCGCTCGCTGGTGCAGATCGTCGCGCCCGACGCCAAGGCCGCCGCCGCCATCGCCGAGCGCCTGCGCAAGGGCGAGGCCCCCGCCGACGTGGCCAAGGCCTACGGCAAGCAGCCGGTTATGATCCTCGACAAGCCCAAGACCGCCCTGCCCGACCGCAAGGTGGCCGACGCCGCCTTCGGCCTCGGCGAAGGCCAGGTCAGCGCGCCGATCGCCGGCGAACTGGGCCAGTCGGTCATCAAGGTGCTGAAGATCACCGCCGCCAAGGCCGCTTCGCTGGAAGCCGCCCGCCCGCAGATCGAGGCCGACCTGCGCGTGCAGGCCGCCCAGTCCAAGGCCTATGACCAGACCCAGACCTTCCAGGACGCCCGCGACGCCGGCGCCAACGTCGTCGACGCCGCCGGCAAAGCCGGCGCCCTGGTCGTCACGACCGCCCCGCTGACCGCCCAGGGCACGGACCTCGGCGGGCAACCGGCCGCGGGCCTGACCCCGGACGTGCTGAAGGCCGCCTTCGCGCTGCCGGCCGGCGGCGAGAGCGACCTGATCGAAGCCGGTAAGGGCGAATACTTCGCCGTCCGCGTCGAGAAAGTGAACAAGGCCGCCCTGCCCCCGCTGGCCGAGGTCAAGCAGCCGCTGACCCAGCAGTGGATGATCAACGAGCTGGTCAAGCGCCTGAAGACCAAGGCCGATGAACTGGCCGCCCGCGTCCGCAAGGGCGAATCGATGGAAGCCGTCGCCGCCTCGGCCAACGCCAAGGTCATCAAGGTCGCGGGCCTGTCGCGCGAGAACGCCCAGCAGCACCAGGCCCTGGGCCGCGACCTGCTGGTCGCCTCGTTCGACGCCAAGCCCGGCCAGGTCTTCGCCGCCCGCGCCCCGCAGGTCGGCTACGTGGTCGGCCGCATCGACGCCATCCGTCCGGGCGACACCAACGAGATCGCCCGCGCCGCCGAGGGCATGCGTCCGCAGACCAGCATGGCCTACATGCGCGACATCGGTCAGGCCGGCCGCGCGGCCGCCCGCGACAAGCTGAAGCCGCAGCTGAACCTGAACCTGGCTCGCCAGGCCATCGGCGTCGACACCGCGGCCCTGGCCCAGGCGGAGAAGGACGGCGCGGCCAAGGGCGGCGCCGCCAAGAAGGCCTCGGCTCAATGAGCCTGGAGCCTGGCTTCGACGCCTTCGCGGCCGGCTATGACGCCGGCCTGCCGCAGCTGGTCTGGACGCGCCTGATCGACGACCTGGAGACCCCGGTCTCGGCCTATCTGAAGATCGGCCACGGTCGCCCGTACGCCTTCCTGTTCGAGAGCGTCGAGGGCGGCGCCTGGCGCGGCCGCTACTCGATCGTGGCCATGAAGCCGGACGTCGTCTGGCGCTGCCGCGGCGACAAGGCCGAGATCGCGCGCGGCGACGACATCGCCGCCGGCAGGTTCGCCCCGCTGGAAGGCGGCGCCCTGGACAGCCTGCGCGACCTGATCGCCCAGTCGAAGATGGAGCTGCCGGCCGGCCTGCCGCCGATGGCGGCGGGCATCTTCGGCGCGCTCGGCTACGACACCGTGCGCCTGGTCGAGAAGCTGCCGGACATCAATCCGGACGCCCTGGGCCTGCCCGACGGCATCATGACGCGGCCCTCGATCGTGGCCGTGTTCGACGCCATCGCCCAGGAGATCGTCCTGACGACGACGGCGCGCCCGACGCCCGGCGTGTCGGCCAAGGACGCCTATGCGGCCGCCCGCGAGCGCATCGAGACGGTGATGGCCGACCTGCGCCGTCCGCTGGCCCACGACGCGCCGCGCAGCCCGCAGGGGCCGATGGAGTTCACCACCCCGGTCAGCCGCGAGGACTATCGGGAGGTGGTTGAGAAGGCCAAGGAGTACATCCGGGCCGGCGACATCTTCCAGGTGGTGCCCAGCCACCGCTTCCGTGCGCCCTTCGGCCTGGACGCCTTCGCCCTCTATCGCTCGCTGCGCCGGACCAATCCGTCGCCGTTCCTGTTCTTCCTCGACATGGACGGCTTCAACCTGGTGGGCTCCAGCCCCGAGATCCTGGTGCGCCTGCGTGACGGCAAGATCACCATCCGCCCGATCGCCGGCACTCGTCCGCGCGGCGCCACGCCCGAAGAGGACCTGGCGCTGGAGAAGGAACTGCTGGCCGATCCCAAGGAGCGGTCCGAGCACCTGATGCTGCTGGACCTGGGCCGCAACGACGTGGGCCGGGTGGCCATGCTGGGCCAGTCGGGCTCCAACAAGGTGCCCCAGCCGGGCAAGCACGCCAACGTGCGTGTCACCGACAGCTTCACGATCGAGCGCTACAGCCACGTGATGCACATCGTCTCGAACGTCGAGGGCGACGCGCCCACGAACGTCGATCCGGTCGACGTGCTGATGGCCGCCCTGCCCGCCGGCACGCTGTCGGGCGCGCCCAAGGTGCGGGCGATGGAGATCATCGACGAGCTGGAAGTCGAAAAGCGCGGCATCGGCTACGCCGGTGCGGTGGGCTATATCGGCGCCGACGGCTCGGTGGACACCTGCATCGTGCTGCGCACGGCCCTGGTCAAGGACGGCATGATGTACGTCCAGGCCGGCGGCGGCGTCGTGGCCGACAGCGACCCAGACGCCGAGTACGACGAGACCCTGCACAAGTCCCGCGCCCTCAAGCGCGCCGCCGAGGAAGCCTGGCGCTTCGCCTGAGCAGGCAGGGCTGAATGAAAAGGAAGGGGCGGCCCATCGGCCGCCCCTTCTTCGTTTCAGTGCCCGGTGTGCGGCCGCGCCGCGCCTTCGGGACCCGCGACATCGGTCAGGCCGTGACCGAGCGCCATCGGCTTGCCGTCGGGGCCGCGGTCGGCGATGCGGACCATCGCCATCATGCCTTTGTCCTCGTGGTTGAGGATGTGGCAGTGCAGGACGAAGTCGCCGATGTAGCGGGCGTAGTGGCTGCGCGTGGTCACCACCACGTCGTGCTCGACGAACAGGGTGTCCTTGAAGACGCCCGTCAGGCCGAAATACTCCGAGTTCGGATCCTTGGTCAGGTCGACGCCGGCCCGGCTGACCACCTTCTCCACCTCGAACGGATTGACGTGGATGTGGAACGGGTGGCCGACCTTGGGATCGCCTTCCTTGACCGACAGCGTCCAGCGGTCGGTGTCGCCCAGCACCAGGGTGCGCGAGAAGTCGTTGGGATCGAACCGCCTGACGGTCGCGTCCGTGCGGCCGAGGCCGGGACCTGGACCGTTGCCTGGCGTGGTCGACGGCGCCCGCAGCGAGAACACCAGCGGCTGCTCCTTGTCGATCGTGTCGGCCAGCAGGCTGCGATGGGGCGAGAAGGCCTCCAGCGACAGGTCCTTATCCAGGCCCTCGACGATCGACTGCTTGAGCGCGGCGTCCTCGATCTCCAGCCCCTTGGCCGCGCTGACCAAGAGTTGCTTGACCGCATCAGCCGGCGCCAGGGTCGTGCTAGCGCCGGGGGCGACCTCGACCAGGAACAGCAGCTGACGACGCTCGGCGCTGCCTTCCACGCCCGACTGGTCCACCTTGATCAGTTCGTCGATGACGCAGTAGGCGCCCGGCTCCTTGAAGTCGACCAGCAGGTCGCTGCGATAGCCCGGCTGCAGGAAGGTGGCCTTGCGCTCCAGCACCTTCTGCCGGGTCAGACCGTCGGCGGCGATCTCGAACTGCGAGACGGCCTCGCTGGAGGGCGCGCATTCCTTGGCGATCAGGGCGTCCTGCGACAGGGCGCCGGCCTTGCGCAGGGCCTCCAGCGGCCCCGTGCCGATCCGCTTGCGGATCGAGACCTTCACGGTGTCTGAGACCCCGCCGTGGATGAAGCGCCAGCGTTCAGGCACGCCGGCCACCGCCTTCTGCTCGAGAGCCTCGACCGTGGCGCCGTTGACGGTGGTGAACCGGCCCGAATTGGACCAGTTGGAGCCGCCGATGAAGTCGTAGCTGTCGAGCACGCCGGTGTCGCCGGCGTCGCAGTACCAATTCTTCCGCGCCGTTCCCTCGACCATGCGGGCCTTCACCTTACCCTCGCCGTCGCGGCAGACGTACTGGATCTGCTGCAGCACGAAGATGTGGTCGGGCGACTTGGCCAGCAGAACGTCGACGTCGCCCGGCACCAGCTTGCGCACCGGGGCCGCGCCTTCGTCGTCGATGCGCGGCAGGCGCTCGCCCTTGATCACCAGGGCCCCGGCCAGGCCGCTGGACACCTGGATCGCCGTCGAGCCGTGGACGTGCGGATGGTACCAGAATGTGCCGGCCGGATGATCGCCGGGGATGTTGTATTCGTACTCGTAGGTGAAGTCGCGATTGGGCGGCAACTGGCGCAGCACGTTGTCGCTGATGCCCGCCGGGCTGACCCACAGGCCGTGACTGTGCAGGTTGGTGGTGTTGAAGCAGTGCGGCTCGTTGATGTCCCGCGGGTGGCCCGGGCACTTGTCCTCGGGCGGCAGCAGGTTGCGGATCTTGACCCGCACGGTCTGGCCCGGGCGCGAGACCAGGGCCGGCGCCACGTAGAGCTGGTCGGGCTTGGCCGGATGCAGGCGATCCTGGTAGGCGCGCAGCTCGACCGTGTCGTAGGCGCCCTCGTACTTGCCCTTGCCCAGTTCCTTGCCGCTGTTGGGGTTCCAGATCCGCGACTTCAGCAGGACGATGTCGAGATCGGCCCGCACTTCGTCGCCCTTGGGCGGAGGGGCCGGCACGGCGCCGAACAGCTTCAGCGGCGCGCTCGGCGCGGTCTCGCCGGGCGCCACCATGGTCAGGATGGGCGGATCGGAAACCGGCGCCTGCTGCGCCAGGGCCGCCCCCGCGGCCAGGGTCAGGGCGAGCGCGGCTCCCCCCAGGAGTTGCAGTCGTCGCATGGATGCCCCCGTGCGTTTGAAAAACGCCGGAGGGTGAGAGTGTCGCCAGAGTCGTTCAAGTTGAATTCACAACCTTAGGAACTCATTTTGGGGCGGCGAGGCAGATCAGTCGCCCAGGCGCTCCTTGGGCAGGTGCTGGGTCGTCAGCGGCGGGGCCAGCACCATGACCGTCGCGAAGCTGACAGCGGCAACCGCGGCGAAGGCGGCGGCCAGCAGCACCGGCAGCATCTTCTGGCGCCGGCGCGGCGCGCGCAGCAGCGCACGGGCGTAGGCGATGGCGGCGGTGTCGATGGCGGAATCAGCGACGGACATGCGGGAAATTTCGCCTCTTCCCGCTGCGGTGGCAACGGATCGGCGACGCGGCGCTTCGCCGCTGGTCGCTTTCGCAGAAAAACTCTTTCCGTAAAGGGATGACGCGCCGCCCCCGACCGGACTAGAAGCGAGGCTCGAAAGGCGGCGTCATGATCCTGGTCATCGATAACTACGACAGCTTCACCTACAACCTCGTTCATTACCTGAACGAGTTGGGGGCCGAGACGGTCGTCCATCGCAACGACGACCTGACGGTGCAGGAGGCCCTGGGGCTGAAACCGCAGGCCGTGCTGCTGTCGCCGGGCCCCAAGGCCCCCGACCAGGCCGGCATCTGCCTGCCGCTGCTGCGCGGCGCTCCCGACGACCTGGCGATCCTGGGCGTGTGCCTGGGCCACCAGGCCATTGGGCAGGCGTACGGCGGCGAGGTGATCCGGGCCAAGGAGGTCATGCACGGCAAGACCAGCCCGATCCGCCACGCCAACAAGGGCATCTTCAAGGACCTGCCCGACCCGTTCACCGCCACGCGCTATCACAGCCTGGCCGTGCGCCGCGAGAACCTGCCGGCCGAGCTGGAAGTCACCGCCTGGACCGCCGACGGCGAGATCATGGGCGTGCAGCACAAGACCCGCCCCGTGCACGGCGTGCAGTTCCACCCCGAATCCATCGCCACCGAGGGCGGCCACCAGCTCCTGGCCAACTTCCTCGACCTGGCCGGCGTGCGCCGCGACGCCCAGATCTGGGTCTAGGGCGGGGCTGAAGACATGTCCGACGCATTCAAGCCGCTGCTGGCCAAGCTGGCCGACGGCCAGACCCTTTCCGAAGACGACGCCGAAGTCTTCTTCAGCGCCTGCCTGCGCGGCGAACCGACCCCGGCCCAGGTGGCCGCGGCGGTCACCGCCATGCGCCTGCGCGGCGAGACCGTGGGCGAGATCGCCGCCTGCGCCCGCGCCATGCGCCGCGCGGCCGTGCACCTGGAGCATCCGTACGACGTGGTCGACGTCTGCGGCACCGGCGGCGATGGCCTTCACACCCTGAACATCTCGACCGCCGTGGGCTTCGTCGCCGCCGGCGGCGGGCTGAAGGTGGCCAAGCACGGCAACCGCGCGGTGACCTCCAAATCGGGCACCGCCGACGTGCTGGCGGCCCTTGGGGTCAATATCGACGCCAATCTCGCCCAGCAGCGCGCCGCGCTGGACAGCGCCGGCATCTGCTTCCTGTTCGCCCAGTCGCACCACGGCGCGATGAAGCACGTGGCGCCGATCCGCCAGCAGCTGGGCTTCCGCACCATCTTCAATCTGCTGGGTCCGCTGACAAACCCGGCCGGCGCCAAGCGCCAAGTGGTGGGCGTGTCGGCCCCGCGCTTCGTCGAGCCGATCGCCCGCGCCCTGGGAGCCCTGGGCGCCGAGCGCGCCTGGTCGGTGCACGGCGGCGGCATGGACGAGCTGACCATCACCGGCGAGACCGAGGTGGCCGAATGGCGCGAAGGGGCGATGCGCCTCTTCACCATCACGCCCGAGGCCGTGGGCCTGCAGCGCGCCTCGCTCGCCGAGATCACCGGCGGCGATCCCGCCTTCAACGCCGCGGCCCTGACCCGACTGCTCGACGGCGAGACCGGCGCCTATCGCGACATCGTGCTGCTCAACGCCGCCGCCGCCTTCCTGGTGGCCGACAAGGTCGAGACCCTGCGCGAGGGCGTCGAACTGGCCGCCGCCGTGCTCGACGACGGCCGCGCCAAGGCCGCCCTCGCCGGCCTCGTGGCCGCCACCAACGCTGAAGCCCTGACCGCATGACCGACATTCTCGCCAAGATCGCCGACTACAAGCGCGAGGACGTCGCCGGCCGGAAGGCCGCGCGCTCGCAGAGCGACGTCGAAGCCGCCGCCAAGGCCGCTTCGGCGCCGCGAGGCTTTGCGGCGGCGCTGGAAGCCAGGCACGCGCCGGGCAAGCTCTCGCTGATCGCCGAGATAAAGAAGGCCTCGCCGTCCAAGGGCCTGATCCGCGCCGACTTCGATCCGCCGGCGCTGGCGAAGGCCTACGAGGCCGGCGGCGCGGCCTGCCTTTCGGTGCTCACCGACGGCCCCAGCTTCCAGGGCGCCGACGAGTATCTCGTGGCCGCCCGGGCGGCGACCGCCCTGCCCTGCATCCGCAAGGATTTCCTGGTCGATCCCTGGCAGGTGGCCGAGAGCCGCGCCCTGGGCGCCGACGCCATCCTGGTGATCCTGGCGATGATCGACGACACCTTGGCCGGCGAGCTGATGGCCGAGGCGCAGCGCCTTGGCATGGACGCCCTGGTCGAGGTGCATGACGAGGCCGAGACCGAGCGCGCCGGGAAACTGGGCGCCACGCTGTTCGGCGTCAACAACCGCGACCTCAAGAGCTTCGTCGTCGACCTGGCGGTGACCGAGCGGCTGTCGAAGCTGGCGCCGCAGGGCTCGCTGCTGGTCACCGAAAGCGGCCTCTTCACCCACGCCGACGTCGTGCGGATGGAGGCCACGGGCGCCAAGGCCATGCTGGTGGGGGAAAGCCTGATGCGCCAGGCCGACGTGACGGCCGCGACGCACGAGCTGATCGGCTAGCGGCCTTCGCCGCTCCCGACGCCCCATCAGCCGGTGCGTCCCCGCCTGCGCGGGGAAGCAGAATCGGTCGTTCCAGCGGCTGTAGAATCGGCTCCCAGGCTCCGGGAATCGGCGCTTGGGCGGGCATTTCCCTGCGACCATGACCAGCCGGGCGGCGCGCAGCCCAAGCGAAATCCGCACCCCGGGACACGTTCGCGGCAGGCTCCTACGCCTGAGGAGCGCTCGGCATACCGCCTTAAAATCAGCGACTTAGCCCGCAATAGCTGACATCGGTCTCGATCGCGATTTCAAAGAACGCCGATCGCTGCAATTCACTTGACCTTAACCAAGAACACCTAGAGAACATTCGAAAGGTTTGCGGTTTGTTCCGCGACGACTTGCGAGGCCGTCATGCTCACCCGCAAGCAGCACGAGCTGCTGATGTTCATCCACGAACGGATCAAGGAGACCGGCGTCTCCCCCTCCTTCGACGAGATGAAGGAAGCCCTGGACCTGGCGTCGAAGTCGGGCATCCACCGGCTGATCACGGCGCTGGAAGAGCGCGGCTTCATCCGCCGCCTGGCCCATCGGGCCCGGGCGCTGGAAGTGGTCAAGCTGCCGCAGCAGGCCACCACGGCCGCTCCGCCCAAGGGCCGCGGCGCGTTCCGTCCTCAGGTTCTCGAAGGCGGCGGCCCGGCGCCGTCGGCGCCCGCCCCGCTTCCGCCGGTTTCCGACACCAGCCGCGAGCTGCCGATCCTGGGCCGTATCGCCGCCGGCACGCCGATCGACGCCATCCAGCACGAGCGTGACCGCCTGCCGGTGCCCGAGACCATGCTGGGCGGCGGCGAGCACTACGTCCTTGAAGTGCAGGGCGACTCGATGATCGAGGCCGGCATCCTGGACGGCGACTACGTGATCATCCGCAAGGGCGACACGGCCAACAGCGGCGAGATCGTCGTGGCCCTGGTGGGCGAGGAAGCCACCCTCAAGCGCCTGCGCAAGAAGGGCGGCTCGATCGCCCTGGAAGCGGCCAATCCCAAGTACGAGACCCGCATCTTCGGCCCCGACCAGGTCGAGGTGCAGGGCAAGCTGGTGGGCCTGATCCGTCGCTATCACTGACGACGGCGCTCACCTGGCAAGACGCGCAAGGCGCGGGTGTCGAAAGGCGCTCGCGCCTTGCGTGCGTCTGGGCCGCGCCTTAGAGCTCCAGGCTCAGTTGCTTGGGGGAAATAGCCATGATGTTCCTGCTGCTGGCCTTGCAGGCCGCCGCCGTCGCGCCGCCGACCGGCGAACCCGTCCTGACCCTTGCCGAAGTGGGCCTGCACAAGGGGCGCTGGCCCTTCACCGGCTATTATCCCGACCGCGCCATGCGTGACGGCGTGTCGGCGCAGACGACGGCCCTCTGCCGTGTGGCCGCCGCCGGCGCCCTGGTCGACTGCCGCATCGAGGCGGTCGAGGCCGCCGACTACGCCTTCGACCAGGCGACGCTGAAACTGCTGGCCGAGGCGCGGACCGATGCCGCGACACAGGCCGGCGTTCCCACCGAAGGCCGCCAGCTGCGCGTCTCGCTCAGCTTCAGGGTCACCCGAAGCGGCTCGACGCGGGTCACCGCGCGTTGAGCCTATATTTGTCTGAGTTAATCTAAGCTGCTACTCCAGATTCAAGGCCGTGCGGAGCGTCGTTCATGACGCGCCGCACCATCGGTCGATCGGAGGAGCAACCATGTCCCACGCGCCCATCGCGTCCCTCAGCGCGGCGCTCTGCCTTGCGCTCGGCCTGAACGCCTCCGCCCAGCCGATCACCCAGCGGTTCAGCGCCGATCCCTCGCCGCACGTGTTCGGCGACAAGGTCTATGTCTACGCCACCGACGACGCCTCGAACTCGGGCAAGTACTGGGACTCGACGTCCTGGCGGCTCTACAGTTCCAGCGACCTGAAGACCTGGAGCGACGACGGCGCGTTCCTCGACGTGACCGTGTTCAAGTGGGCCAGACCCGACGCCAAGGCCTGGGCGCCGGGCGCGGTCGAGCGCGGCGGCAAGTACTACTTCTTCGCCCCGGTCGGCGGCGACAAGATCGGGGTGGCCGTGGCCGACCGGCCGCAGGGTCCGTTCAAGGACGCCATCGGCGCGCCGCTGGTCGACAAGGCCCGCGACGCCAACGCCGGCGACGAGCCGATCGACCCGCAGGTGCTGATCGACGACGACGGCCAAGCCTACATGCTGTTCGGCACCCGCGTGCCCAAGATCGTGCGGCTAGGCGCAGACATGGCCTCGCTGGCCGGGCCGATCGAGAACCTCGTGGTCGCCGGCTATCCGGCCGAAGATCCGAAGAAGAAATACGGCGAGGCGCCGTTCCTGCATAAGCGCGACGGCCTCTACTATTTCAGCTTCTCGACCGGCTGGCCGGGCCAGATCGTCTACGCGACCGCCAGGTCGCCGATGGGGCCCTACACCTACCGCGGGGTGACCCTCGACTACCTGCCGATCTCGACCAACCACCAGGCCATCATCGAGCGCGACGGCCGGTGGTGGTTCTTCTATCACGACAAGCTGCTGCCCGGCGGCGGCGACCATCGCCGCTCGATCACCCTGGCGCCGCTGAGCTATGGCCCGGACGGATCGATCCTGCCGATCAAGCGGCCGCCCGTTCCCTAGACCGGATCGACGTTCACCCGACCCCCATCCCCAAAATCCGTCTTTCCCCGCGAAGACGGGGACCCAAGCGGAGTCTGCGGATCGCTCACGGCCGCGCCTTCTCCCGAAACGCAGCTTGGACCCCCGCTTTCGCGGGGGCGCTCGGTGAAAGGGTCAAAATTGTTGAATGCCGATCCGCCCTAAATCAGCAGATCCTTGGCCGCCGCCTCGAAGCCGCTCCAGGCGGCCACGGCCAGGGCTGCGCCGGTGCTGGCGCGGCGAACGCCCAGACCCGGCAGATCGGCGACCTTCATGTCGGGTCCCCACAGCAGCACGTTGACCGGCTTGGGAGCGACGGCCGCGACGATGGCGGCGATGTCGTCGTAACGCGTCACGCCCGGCGCATAGAGGCAGTCGGCGCCGGCTTCGGAATAGGCCACGAGGCGTTCGATGGTCGGCGCCAGGTCGTCGCGGCCGATCAGGAAGCCCTCGGTGCGGCCCACCAGCATGACGTCCTGGCCAGAGGCGTCGATGGCCGCACGGGCGGCGGCCAGGCGCTGCACGGCGGTGTCGATGGGGTAAAGGTCCGTCCCCACCCGATCCTCGATGGAAAGGCCGGCGATCCCGGTCTCGACGGCGCGTGCGACGTTGGCCGCCACGCCCTCGGCCGTGTCGGCGAAACCGGCCTCGAAGTCGGCGTTGACCGGCAGGTCGGTGGCGGCGACCAGCAGGGCCAGGTGTTCGATCACCTCGTCGACGCCGACCTGCCCGTCGGCGCGGCCCCAGGACCAGGCCATGCCGGCGCTGGTCGAGGCCAGGGCGGCGAAGCCCAGCTTCTGCAGGCGAACCGCGCCGCCGGCGTCCCACGGATTGGGCAGCACGAAGAAGCCGTCCTGGTGAAGGGCGCGGAAGGCGGCGCGGCGGGCGGCGAAGGTGGCGTTGGTCATCGATCCTGGCTCTCCAAGCGAGTCGTCGCCGGCAGATAGCCGCGGCGGCGCGGCATCATCCGCCCGGTTCTTGCGCATTCGTGTCAGCAGCCTGCGTCCAGGGACGCCTGCCGCGTCCGGGCGCGGTCCACACGATCCACCAGCCGTCGCGCCTACGCCAGAGTTCGGCCGCGCCGCCGACGGCGAAATCCTCGGCCGCCAGCACGACGGCATCGCGGCAGGCGGTCGGCAGGACGGCGGGCCTGGCGCCGCGCAGCACGACCACCTCCGCGCCCGAGCACAGGCGCTGCAGGGCGTCGAAGTCGGGCGCGCGGCGGGTCCAGGACAGGCTGGCGGCGACCGGCGCGCCCTGTTCCGGCCGGCACGAGGCGCGATCACAGGCAAAACCGCCGCCGTCGACGGGCGCCAGGCCGCGCCGGCGAGCCCACAGTTCGGCGCCGAACCGCCGGGCGTCCGGACGCAGCAGCACCGCCTGCCCTCCCCGGCGCGCGACGGCCGTGGTTCCGTCGGCGGCGATCCAGAGATCGGGCGGCGCCGGGCGCGGCCACAGGGCCACCGCCAGGAACAGCGGAACGCCCAGCCAGCGCAGCCGTCCCTTCCAGAGGCACAGCAGCATGACGCCCAGGAACGACAGCACCAGGGTGAAGCCCGGCGCGCTGGCCACGGTCTGCTGGGCGCCGTGGGCGCTGGCGAACCAGCGGGCGACGGCGGTCATGACCTCGATGCCCCAGCCGGCCACGGCCAGAAATGGCCCGCCCAGGCCCAGCGGCTCCAGCGCCGCGCCCACCGCCAGGAACGGCATGATGACGAAGGACGACAGCGGCGAGACCACCAGGTTGGCCGGCAGGCCCCAGATGGCGACGCGGTTGAAGTGCTGCATGGCGAACGGGCCGGTGGCCAGGCCCGCCACGAAGCTGGCGCCGACGCTGATCGCCAGCCAGGCCAGTGCGGCCTGCGTGAAGCGGATCGGCCAGGGCACTGAGATCTCGCGCGGCTGGCGGGGCCAGGCTTCCGCCAGCGCCACCAGGGCGGCGGTGGCGGCGAACGACATCTGGAAGCCGGCAGCGCCGGCCTGCTCGGGCTGGGCCACGAGGATGATCAGCGCCGCCAGCGCCAGGCCGTGCAGGCTGACGGCCTGGCGATCGGCGAGAATGGCCAGGAACGCAACGCCCGCCGTGATCGCCGCGCGCAGGGCGGGCGGCGGCGCGCCGGAGATCACCAGATAAGCCCCGACGGCGGCGAGGCCGGCCAGGGCGGCGATCTTCTTGCCCGGAAAGCGCAGGGCCGCCCACGGCCAGGCGGCCACGAGAAGGCGCACGGCCGCGAACACGAAGCCGCCGACAATGGCCATGTGCAGGCCGGAGATGGACAGGATGTGCGCCAGGCCCGAGGCGCGCATGGCCTCGGTCTGCTCAGGCGTGACCCAGGCCTCGTGGCCGGTGACCATGGCCGCGGCGATCCCGCCGCTTTCGGGACCCAGGCGCTGGACGATGCGCGAGGCCAGGCTCCAGCGCATGGCGTTGATCGCCATGGCCAGCCGCAGCCGCCAGGGCGGCGGATCGAGCCTCGCCTCCTGGATCTCGCCCACCGTGAAGCCGACCCCGCCGATGCCGTTGAACCAGGCGTCGCGGGCGAAGTCGTGGGATCCGGGCGCGGCCGGCGACGGCGGCGCCGACAGCATGGCGCGCAAACGCAAGGCCGATCCCGGCGGCGGCGGCGCCAGCCCCTCGGACAGGCTGACCCGGATGCGAGCCGGGGTGAGGCCCGGCGCCAGGCGCGAGATCGACACCGGCGCGACCAGCAGGCGGGGTCCCGCCGCGCCGGGCGAGACCACGTCGACGACGAATCCGTCGACCACGCGAACGCCCCGTTCCACCGGCATGACGGGCCCAGCGACCCGGTCGCAGCGGATCTTGCCGGCCAGCGCGCCGGCGGCGGCGAAGGCCAGCAGGGTCAAAGGAACGGCCAGGCCGCTCCAGCGCGTCCAGCCGCGGCTCCAGACCGCCAGGACGCCCAGCGCCAGGGCGACGAGGGCCAGGAGCGACCAGCTGGGCTCGGCCTTCAGCTGCAGATAGCCGGCCGCGCCCAAGGCGAAGGCCACCGGGCTCCACAACATCCATCGGGCGGCGTTGAGGCGCGCCTCGTCGATCAGTTGTGTGACAAAGGTTGCGGGACTAGGACACCTTCGAACGGCCGTGCTAAGACGCGCCGCCCAACGGCCCGCGCCTGCGTCGCGCGCAGCCGCCGAGCCTCCCGCCGCCCCCGCGGCCTCCAGACCGTCAGCTTCGAAGCCTATGTCCAGTTCCTCCCCCGCCCCCAGCGGCGTCGTCACCCGCTTCGCCCCGTCGCCGACCGGCTTCCTGCATATCGGCGGCGCCCGTACGGCGCTGTTCAACTGGTTATATGCACGCCATACGGGAGGGAAGTTCCTTATTCGCGTCGAGGACACCGACCGCGAGCGCTCGACCGACGCCGCCGTGGCCGCGATCTTCGAGGGCCTGGACTGGCTGGGCCTGAAGTCGGACGAAGAGCCGATCTTCCAGTACAGCCGCGCCGACCGTCACCGTGAAGTGGTGCAGGAGCTGCTGGCCAAGGGCCGCGCCTATCGCTGCTGGATGACCGTGGAAGAACTGGAAGCCGCCCGCGAGAAGGCCCGCGCCGAAGGCCGCGCCATCCGCTCGCCCTGGCGCGACGCCCCGCCGCCGGCCGATCCGTCCGCCCCGCACGTGATCCGCTTCAAGGGCCCGCTGGAAGGCGAGACCCTGGTCGACGACATGGTCAAGGGCCCGGTCACCTTCCGCAACATCGAACTCGACGACCTCGTCCTGCTGCGCAACGACGGCGCGCCGACCTATAACCTCGCCGTCGTGGTCGACGACCACGACATGGGCGTGACCCACGTCATCCGCGGCGACGACCACCTGAACAACGCCGCTCGCCAGAGCCTGATCTACCAGGCCATGGAGTGGGCCGTGCCGTCGTTCGCGCACATCCCGCTGATTCACGGCCCGGACGGCGCCAAGCTTTCCAAGCGCCACGGCGCCCAGGCCGTCGGCGAGTTCGCCGACATGGGCTACATCCCCGAGGGCCTGCGCAACTATCTGGCCCGCCTGGGCTGGGGCCACGGCGACGACGAGGTGTTCAACGACGCCCAGGCCATCGAGTGGTTCGACGTCAAGGACGTGGTCAAGGCCCCTGCCCGCCTGGACTGGGCCAAGCTGAACTTCATCAACAGCCAGCACCTGCGCCAGGCCGACGACGCGCGCCTGACCGCGCTGACCCTGAAGGCCCTGACCGCCGCCGGGGCCGACCTGCCGGCCGACGCCGAGGCGCGCATCGCTTCGACCGTTCCGCAGGTCAAGGAAGGCGCGAAAACCATCCTGGAGTTGGGCGAGCACGTGGCCTTCGCGCTGAAGGTGCGTCCGCTGACGCTTGAGGAAAAAACCGCCAAGCAGCTTTCCGAGGAAACGGTCGCGCGCCTCGCACGACTTCGTGAACATCTCGCCGCCGCCCCGGTGTGGGGCGTCGCGGAACTCGAGGCGCTGTTGAAATCGTTTGCTGAATCCGAGGCCGTCGGCTTTGGAAAGTTCGGTCCCCCGCTGCGTGGAATCCTCACCGGCGGGGCCCAGGCGCCTGACCTGAACAAGATCATGGCGGCCCTGGGACGGGAGGAGTCTCTCGGCCGGCTTGACGATGCGCTGGCGTCGCGCGCATGAGGCGCTATAACGCACCCGCGAAAGCGAAAACTGGACTGATCGTACCACTATTGAAAGGGTCTCTCGCATGACCGACAAAGCCACGCTGACGATCGGCGACAAGAGCTACGACCTGCCGATCCTCAAGGGCAGCACGGGTCCGGACGTTCTGGACATCCGAAAGGTCTACGGCGAAAGCGACCATTTCACCTTCGACCCGGGCTTCACCTCGACCGCCTCGTGCGAGAGCAAGATCACCTATATCGACGGTGACGCCGGCGTTTTGCTGCACCGCGGCTATCCGATCGACCAGCTCGCCGAGAAGTCGTCGTTCCTCGAAGTCTGCCACCTGCTGCTGAACGGCGAACTGCCGACGGCCGCCGAACTGGCCAAGTTCGAGAACAACATCACCTACCACACGATGCTGCACGCGCAGTTCGACCGGTTCTTCGAAGGCTTCCGTCGCGACGCCCACCCGATGGCCGTCATGACCGGCGCCGTGGGCGCCCTGTCGGCCTTCTACGCCGACAGCATGAACGTCGACGACGCCCGCGAGCGTGAGATCAGCGCCCACCGCCTGATCGCCAAGATGCCGACGATCGCCGCCCGCGCCTACAAGTACACGATCGGCCAGCCGTTCGTGTCGCCGCGCAACGACCTGTCGTACTCGGAAAACTTCCTGCGCATGTGCTTCTCGGTCCCGGCCGAGGACTGGAAGCCGAACCCGGTCCTGACGCGCGCCATGGACCGCATCTTCATCCTGCACGCCGACCACGAGCAGAACGCCTCGACCTCGACCGTCCGTCTGGCCGGTTCGTCGGGCGCTCACCCGTTCGCCTGCATCGCCGCCGGCATCGCCTGCCTGTGGGGCCCGTCGCACGGCGGCGCCAACCAGGAAGCCCTGGAGATGCTCGAGCAGATCGGCACGGTCGACAAGATCCCCGAGTTCATCGAGGGCGTTAAGGCTCGCAAGCACAAGCTGATGGGCTTCGGCCACCGCGTGTACAAGAACTTCGACCCGCGCGCGAAGGTCATGCAGAAGACCTGCCACGAGGTTCTCGGCCAGCTGGGCATCAACGACCCGCTGCTGGAAGTGGCCATGGAGCTGGAAAAGATCGCGCTCAGCGATCCGTTCTTCATCGAACGCAAGCTGTACCCGAACATCGACTTCTACTCGGGCATCACGCTGCGCGCGATGGGCTTCCCGACCAACATGTTCACCGTGCTGTTCGCCCTGGCCCGCACCGTCGGCTGGATCAGCCAGTGGAAGGAAATGTTCGAGGACCCGACCCGCAAGATCGGCCGTCCGCGTCAGCTCTACACGGGCTCGACCCAGCGCGACTACATCGACGTCGAAAAGCGCGGCTAAGCGCTTTTCCGGCTTCGGAAATGAAAAGGCCCCGGGAAACCGGGGCCTTTTTGTTTGCCTGTCGTCCTGTCCCAAATCTCATCGTCATCCCGGCCGAAGCGCCGCGGAGAGCCGGGACCCAGGAGCCGCCGCTAGGCAGGCGGCGACCTCAGCAGGCAAGACTGGGCGCAACGTGCCGTCTCCTGGGTCCCGGGTCTGCGGCGCTTCGCGCCTCCGCCCGGGATGACGAGCTGTTTGCTTCTAGAACCGCAACCCCACGATCAGGCCGGCATAGGTCTGGTCGTCGGCCATGCCGGTCTGCTTGAGGAACGTGCCAGAGGTGGTGTGGTTGAGGATGCCGGTCACCGTCACGAACGGCGAGACGGCGTAGCTGGCGAAGGCCGCCTGGCGCCAGCCGACATAGTGGGCCGTGCCTTCGAGCCCGCCGCGCAGCACCTGGCCGCCCAGGCCGTAGAGACCGTCCTCGTCACTCTGACGCCACAGGCCCGCCACCTGCAGGCCGGCCGTCAGCTTGGTCGTGGGCTTGAAGGTCAGCTGCGGCTGGATCGCCACCATGTTGGTGATGCCGAAGTCGGTGCGCAGCGAGATAGGCTGCGGGAACATCTGGGCGTACGAGTTCAGCTTGCCGTCGGTGCGGTCCTTGTCGCCCGAGGCGGCCTCCAGGCGCAGGCCCAGGCGCGGCGACCACGGGGCCTTGAAGGTGTATCCGCCCATGGCCGAGACGTACCAGGCCGAGACGTCGAGGTCGCGATACGTGCCGCCCTGGTAGACGCCTTCCAGGTCGTAGTCCCAGGCGCCGTAGCGGCCCGCCAGGCGTGCCGAATAGGAGCCCCGGCGATCGCGGCCGCCGGTGACGCTGTCATAGACCGCGCCGCGCTTGTCGCTGTTGACGTAGAGCAGCTCCAGCTTGGGCGCCGTCGGCCCCTGCCCCAGCGTGCGCGAGGCGGTCACGCCGGCCAGGCGGTAGTCGAAGTTGGTGGCGTCGTCCCACGAGGTCTTGGCCTCGCGCAGGGCATAGCCATAGAAGGCGCCGCCGCTCCAGCCGCTTTTGCGGTCGACCAGCACGCGGGCCATGTCGAACGAGGTGCGGCTGTTGGCGCCCTCGCGCATGTCGAAGATGCGATAGGCGCCCAGGCCCAGCTCCTGGCGGCCGACGCGCAGGCGGACCTTGGCGTCGCCGACCTCGGCGTTGGTTTCCAGGAAGGCCTGGTGCAGGTCCCAGCGGCTGACCTCGATCGGCGGCTCGCCGCTGTCGAGATCGATGCTGCGGGCGTCCTGCACGTCGACGAAGGCGCGCAGGCGCGATCCCATGTGCAGGTCGGCCCACAGGCGTGTGCGGGTCTGGGCGTTGCCGTCCTCGTCCTGGGCGCCGCGACCGAAACGCTCGTTGCCGCGGTCTTCCAGGCGCAGGCGGAACTCGCCGCCGAGGCTGAGATAGCTGGTCTCGCCGACGGGGATGTATTTCAGTTTCGACCAGGGCGTGGTGCGCTTGGCCGGGTCGGCCAGGTAGCTCCAGTCCTCGTCGTGATTGATCAGCTTGAAGGCGGGCGCCTTGGTCGCAGCCGGCGGCGGCACGTTGCCGGGCGACGGGGCGTTCTGGGCGGGGATCGGAACGACGCGATCAGTCGCCTGGCTTGGGGCCTGGGTGGCGATCGGGGCGTCGGCTACGGGCGCAAGCAAGGCGGCCGCGGCCACAGTGGTCAGCAGCATGGGTTTCCTCCAGAGGGCGCGGTTGGCTCCGCGCTCTTTGGTTCTTGGCTTTAGGGGATGGGTTTATTCGGCGTCGGGTTGGGCCGACGGGACGGCGGACTTGAAGGCGTCAAGCTCTAGGCAGGCCGCCTCGATGTCGGTCAGGCGGTTCCAGCGCAGCTCGACGCCGAAGCGGCGGGCGTTGCCCAGCTGCGGTACGAGCACCAGGTCGGCCAGGCCCGGCGCGTCGCCGAAGGCGAAGCGCCCCGACTGGCCCGCCAGCAGCTTGTCGACCGCGTCGAGGCCCTCTTCGATCACCCCGGCGGCCCAGCCCTGGACGGCGGACTCGTCGAGACCAAGCTCGCGCAGGCGGGCCAGGACCTTGAGGTTCTGCACCGGGTGGATGTCGCAGGCGATGGCCTGGGCGACGGCGCGGACTTCGGCCTTGGCGAACGGGTCGGACGGCAGCAGCGGCGGCTGCGGATGGGTCTCGTCGAGATATTCGACGATGACCAGGGACTGGGTCAGCACCCGGCCGTCGTCGAGGGTCAGGGCCGGCAGCAGGCCCTGCGGGTTGATCGCCAGGTAGTCCGGCGCCCGCTGCTCGCCCCGACGCAGGTGGTGGAACACCTGGTCGGCGGCGAGACCCTTGAGGCCCAGGGCGATCCGCACGCGCCACGACGCGGTCGAACGAAAATAGCCGTGCAGGATCATGGTGGTGTCAGACTCCGGACTTCTTGCGCACGCCGCCGAGGATGAAGACGGCCAACGAGGCGATGAGGGCGGGAACCACGGCCGTCAGGATGATCGAACCGGGGGCCCACTTGTTGGCGAGGAGCGCGCCGCCCACGAGGGGGCCGACGATGGCGCCGACGCGGCCGACGCCCAGCGCCCAGCCCACGCCCGTGGCGCGGATGGCGGTGGGATAGACCGACGCGGCCAGGGCGTTGCAGCCGATCTGGGCGCCGACGACGCCGAAGCCCGACAGCGCGGCCCCGACCAGCAGGGTGGTCAGGTGGGTGCCGCCCAGGGCGATGACGGCGATGAAGGCGGCCGAGGCCGCGTAGGCCGCGCCGAGCACGATGTAGGGGCTGAAGCGGTCGATCAGGCGGCCAAGGGCGATGGCCCCGACCACGCCGCCGAGGTTCAGGGTGGCGGTCGACAGGATGGCCATCGACAGCGGCAGCCCTGCGCCCTTCAGCAGGGTCGGCAGCCAGTTCACCAGGAAGTACATGACGAGCAGGTTCATGAAGAACGCCACCCAGAGCAGGCCCGTGACCGGCGCGCGCCCTTGCGTGAACAGTTGGGCGACCGAGAAGCCCTTGGGGGCCTCGGCCTGCTCGCTGCGCAGGTGCGAGACGAACTCGGCGGTCGAGGCGGAAGGATCGATGCGGCGGACGATCGGGGCGATCTTGCTTTCCGGCGCGCCCTTGGCGACCAGGAAGCGCACCGACTCCGGCAGCATGACCATCAGCACAGGCACCAGCAGCAGCGGCAGCACGCCGCCGACCACGAACACCGAGTGCCAGCCGAACTGGTCGATCAGGCCGGTCGACAGCACCCCGCCCAGGGTCGAACCCAGCGGGAAGCCGCAGAACATCACCGTCACCAGCGTCGCGCGCAGGCGCTCGGGCGCATATTCGCTGGTCAGGGCGATGATGTTGGGCATGGCCGCGCCCAGGCCGATGCCGGTGAGGAAGCGGTACATCAGGAGCTCGTTCATCGAGCCCGAGGTCGCCGTCAGCAGGGCGAACAGGCCGAAGATCACGGTCGAGATCAGGATGATGGTCTTGCGGCCGAACTTGTCGGCGGCGGGGCTGAGCAGGAAGGCGCCGACGGTCAGGCCCAGGAGGCCCACGGCGAAGATCGGGCCGAAGGCGGCCGGGGTCAGGCCCCAGTCCTCGGCGATGCGCGGGGCGACATACGCGATTGCCTGCGTGTCGAAGCCGTCGAGCATGGCGATGATGGCGCAGAGCGCGGTGACGCCGAACTGCAGCGAGCCGAACCTCGCCCGGTCGACGACGGCGTTGCCCGCCGTCGCTTCAAGAGTAGCCATTTTCGTTTCCTCTTCGCAGGGGGCGGCTCTGTGGCCGCTCCCCTTGTCCCTAGTCTTGGTGGTCGCAGGTCAGGCCGCGGGCGGTCCGACCGTGATGTTCAGCGGGGCCAGGCCCTCGATGGTGACGACCATCGCGTCGCCCTCGACGACGGCGCCGACGCCGGCCGGGGTGCCCGTGTAGATCAGGTCGCCCGGCTCGATGCGGTAGAGGCCCGAGAGGTAGGCGACGATGTCGGCCACCGGCCAGATCAGGTCGGCCAGATCGGCCTGCTGCTTGGTCTGCCCGTTCACCGTCAGCTTGATCTCGCCCTTGGTCGGATCAAAGCCTTCGCCGGCTTTCTGGATCAGGCCCAGCGGCGAGGACTGCTCGACGTTCTTCCCGGTGTCCCAGGGGCGGCCCTGCGCGCGGGCTTCCAGCTGCAGGTCGCGGCGGGTCATGTCGAGGCCGGTGGCGTAGCCCCAGACGTGGTCGAGCGCGTCCTCGACGGCGATATCGCGGCCGGTCTTGCCGATGGCGACCACCAGCTCGGCCTCGTAGTGGAAGTCCTTGGTCTTCTGCGGATAGGCGATCGTCGCGCCATCCGGCACGACCGTCTCGGCCCAGGCGGTGAAGAAGAACGGCGGCTCGCGGTCGGGATCGCGGCCCATCTCGCGGGCGTGGGCGGCATAGTTGCGGCCGACGCAGAAGATGCGGCGGACCGGAAACTGCTCGCCGGTGGAGGTGGCGGCCAGGACCGGCGCCTGGGGTTCGAAGATCAGGCTCACAGGTTTTCTTCCTTGTAGAGGTTCAGCTTTTCCTGGCAGGCCTTGTCGGAGTAGCCGAACAGGACGAGCTGGCTTTGGGCCTTGAAACGGACCGTCTTCCACGACGGGACGACGAGGATCTCGCGGGGGGCAAGGGCGATGGTCTCGCCCTCGACGACCGCCTCGCCCTGCCCTTCCACGACCACGAAGATCGTGCCGTCGGTGGAGCGGCGATCGCGAGTCTCGAACCCCGCGGGCATCAGCCGGACATGCGCCGAGATGGTCGACATGATCGGCCCGCCGTTGACCGGGTTCAGGAACTCCAGCGCGTGGCCCAGGTGCGGATCGATCTGTGCGCCCTTGGCCATGGCGTCCAGCGCCGGCCGCCATTCGGCGTAGGGATAGTGGAACAGCGGCTGGTGGGCCGGACGGCGGTCGGCGGTATGGCCCTTCAGCGGACGCATGTTGCGGCCGTAGCGGTTGAGGCTGTCGCCGGCCGGCGCCTGCTCGGGGAACTGGTCCTCGGCATAGCCCTCGGCGAAGCTGGCGTCGAAGTGGCGAACGGTCGGAATGTCCAGGCCGTCGAGCCAGATCATCGGCTTGGCCGTAGGATTGCCGTGGTCGTGCCACTGGCCGCCCGGGGTGAGCACCAGGTCGAAGGGCCGCATGACGGCCTTCTCGCCGTCCACCGAGGTGTAGGCGTCCTCGCCTTCCAGCACGAAGCGCAGCGCGCACTGGGCGTGACGGTGGGCGGGCGCGATCTCGCCCGGCAGGATCAGCTGCAGGCCGGCGTAGAGGCTCGGCGTGATGCTCGACAATCCGCCCAGCCCCGGGTTTTCCAGGATCAGCACACGCCTTTCGGCCTGCTTGGCGCTGATCAAGTCGCCGGCCCGCATCAGGTAGTCCCTGGCGCTGTCATAGGACCACTTGTGGACCTTGGCCGGCGAGTCCGGCTGGGGCAGCACCAGGGCGCTCAGTTTTTCCCAGAGCGGATAGAGACCTTCCGGCTCCATCTGCTCGTACAGCGCCTCGAGCTGGCTGCGCTGGTCGTTGCGAAGCACCGTCTCCATCAGGCGCCTCCCGGCAGGCCGACGTGCAGCAGGCCGCCTTCCAGCTTCACCGGGAAGGTGCGCACGGCCACCGAGCACGGCGCGCCGACGGCCGCGCCGGTCTTCACGTTGAAGGTGCCCTGGTGAAGCGGGCACTCGATCAACTCGCCGTCGAGGAAGCCGTCGGCCAGGCTGGCCGCGCCGTGGGTGCAGAGGTCGGCGGTGGCGTAGTATTCGCCGTCGACGGCGTAGAGGGCCACCTTCAGGCCGGCCACATTGGCGGCGGCGACGCCGAACTCTTCGAGGTCGGACGGGGGAACGGCGGGCGCCCAGGTCAGCGCCGCGTTGTCGATGACGTCGGTCATGCGGGGTACACCAAGCTGTTGGGAAGCATTTCGGAGTCGAAGACCACTACGCGCTCGGCAAAGCGCAGGCGGCCCTCGTCGGCCACGATCAGGTCGTGACAGACCGCCGAGAGGACGATCTCCGAAGGCTTGTCGATCAGGGTCTGGACGAGCAGCAGGTTGTGGCGCGTGCGCACCCCGCCGTTTTCCTCTCCCACGATGCGCGGGGCCGTCGGGAAGCGACGGTAGTAGCGCGGCGCGTACATCTGGGTGCGGGTCAGGCCCGTCACCCGGTCCTTCAGCATGCCGCGGCTTTCGGCCTGCATGGTGCTGAGGGTGTAGCCGGCCTCGAAGTTCTCGCGCGGGATCACCCGATAGAGGCAGTCCTGCATGAAGAACTCGGGCCAGTCGTGCAGCCGCACCTCGTCCAGGGTTCCATAATAGTCGTCATAGAGGTCGCGGATCGCATCGCGCGTGATCGCGGCCGGACGGTCGATCAGGGTCGTGCTCACAGGCCCATCACCTTTCGCCAGTAGCGGTACATGCCGCGCACGGCCGTTTCGGTGACCTGGTGGTCGGTGCTCTCGATGGCCCGTCCGCCCATCTGCAGGATCATGTGCGCGTCGGGAGACGGGGTGGCGCCCTGCTGGGTCATCTCCAGCACCTCGCCGTCGTCGGCCGAGACGAAGCCGGCCGGACCGAAGAGGTTGGCCTGGCGCGTGCGGCGCAGGCGCATCTCCGGCGTGTCGTCGGCGTAGCACCAGTGGGTCCAGTGGAAGTCGAAGCCGCCCGGACCCTTGGGCACGATCTGGCGCGTGGTCAGCGAATTGACCTGCTGCTGCAGGATCACGCTGGGGAAGATGGTGATCATCCCCACGGTCTCTTCGCCCGGGAACTCCTGCACCACGTCCATGACGCGGGGATCCTCAAGCACCAGGTCGCCCTGGAAGTTGCGGATGTCGGCCATGGCCTCGGTCTTTTCCTGCTCGCCCTTGCGGGAGATCAGGATGCCGTGGCGGCCCTCCTCGTCGATGTCGACGGCCGACTTCTGGTCGGCGCGGAACAGGCCGAAGGTGGCGAAGAACACGTGCAACAGGCCCGCGTGGTACGGGTCCTTGATGTTCTCCTGCATCTGCTTCCAGTTGGCCGGAATGTGCTGGCGGTTGTAGCCCAGCACTTCCAGCTTCCGGCCGTCATAGACGCGCGTGTAGTGCTTCCAGAACTTCTCGCCGAGATACTCGCGGAAGGCGGGGGTCTCTTCGGAGAAGGTGGCCCAGACGACGCCGTGGACTTCCTCGACGCGCAGCTTGGTCAGGCCGTTCTGCGCAAGATCGAAGTCGGCCGGCATGCCGCCCTGGCGCTTGACGCCCCGGCGGAACGGCACGCCCTGCAGGTCGCCGTTCAGCGCGTACGACCACTGGTGATACGGGCAGATCAGCTCCTGCGAGTGGCCAAAGCGCGCCTGGCAGAACTTCACGCCCTTGTGGGCGCAGCGGTTCTCGACGACCGAGATCTCGTTCTCGGCGCTGCGCACCATGACGACCGGACGCTCGCCGAGGGTGGCGGTCTTCCAGTCGCCGACATTGGGGATTTCGCACTCGAGGCCGACGTACAGCCAGTGCGGGCCGTACCAGATCTTGCGCAGCTCCTCGGCGTAGACCTCGGGGTCTGAATAGACCCAGTACGGGACGGCGGCGTCCGCATCGGCGGGCCACAGGCGGCCTTCCGGGGGACGAACGGGGATGGTCATGGGCAGCTCCCAGACGGTGATCGAACCGGCGATCTCATGTCGCCATTGACCCTCACCCTGTCGTGGGTTTTGATCCATGTCAAATGCATTGCATATTATGCAACGCGAGAGGAAGCACACGCCATGGAACAACGCATCGTCGTAGTCGGCGCCGGCCATGCCGGCGGCGCGGCCGCCATCACCTTGAGGGAATTGGGTTTTTCGGGATCGATCACGCTGGTCGGCGAGGAGGCCGAGCACCCGTACGAGCGGCCCAGCCTGTCCAAGGAGTACCTGTTGGGCAAGGACGCCGCCCCCGTTTACCTCGCCGAGGAATCCCGCTGGAGCGAGCTTGGCGTCGACCTGCGGCTAGGAGTCGCGGCCACCGCGATCGACCGCGACACCCGCACCGTCACGCTCTGCGACGGCGGCGCCCTGCCCTACGACCAGTTGATCCTGGCCACCGGCGGCGCGCCCCGGCAGCTGCCCTTCCCGGCCCATCCGAAGATCTTTCCGCTGCGCACGACAGGCGACGCCAAGGCCATCGCGGCGGCGGCCAGGCCCGGCGGCCGCGCCGTGGTGATCGGCGGCGGGGTGATCGGGCTGGAGACGGCCTCGACCCTGCAGGAGCTGGGCCTCACCGCCATCGTCATCGAGGCCGGCCAGCGCCTCCTGGGCCGCAACGTGCCGGGCGACGCCGCCGACTGGCTGGCGGCCGCCCATGCCCGGGTCGGGGTGGAGATTCGCCTCGGCCGTTCGGTGGCCGCCATCGAACCGGCGAACGAGACGCTGGCCCTGCGACTCGACGACGGCTCGTCTCTGGAGGCCGATCTCGTGGTCGTGGGCATCGGCATCGTGCCGCGCGCGGGCCTGGCCGAGGCCGCCGGCCTGCCGGTGGGCGCCGGCGTGCTGGTCGACGAGCGCTATCGCTCGATCGGCGATGCAAACGTCTACGCCATCGGCGATCTCGCCCTGCGCCGGTTCGGCGACGCGGCCGCGCCGCAGCGGATGGAGACCTGGGCCCACGCCCAGAGCTCGGCCCGCGCGGCGGCGCTGGCGATCCTGGGCCAGCCGGCCGAGGCGGAACCCGCCCCGTGGTTCTGGACCGCCCAGTGCGGCCACAACCTGCAGATCCTGGGCGATCCGGCCACCGGCGACACGGTGGTGGCGCGCGGCGAGGCCGTGCGGCTCTACCTGCGCGACGGGATCCTGGTGGGCGCCGCGTGCCTCGACCAGCCCCGCGACTTCGCCTCGGCCCGCCGGCTGATCGGCAAGCCGCTGAAGGCGGACCTGGCGGGAGATCCGGGAACGGACCTGCGCAAGGCCGCGGCCTGAGGTCGCCTAACGCGCTTCCCGATCCTCGCGAGGGCGGGGATCCAAGCCGCCTCGGGGATACCGCAGGGCCATAGCGACCCCCGCGGACTCGGCTTGGGTCCCCGCCTTCGCGGGGAAACTCGGATTGGGGCCCGCACTCCAGTAACGAGAAGTCTGCAGGCTTTCGGCTTCCATAGCCAATTGGGCTGTCATCCCGGCCGTAGCGAAGCGGAGCGCCGGGATCTCCCACGGTTGATCCGTCGAACGTGGGAGGTCCCGGCTCTACGGACCGCTATCGCGCTCCTACGGCCGGGATGACACGTTTCCTTTCAACGCCAGGTGAGCGGTGAAAGCCCGCTCAAACCACCGGGCGACGGCCGCCAATGGTGGTCGTAACCTGGTCGCAGACAGCAGCCAGGGCCTGGCGGACCTCATCGTCGCGGTCGGGCACGAAGGCGTCGGTAGCCAGGACCGTGGCGGTGACCACGGCCTCGCCCTGCAGGTCGAAGATCGGCAGGGCCGTGGCGCGCAGGCCCGGGATCAGCGAGCCGCTGATGGCCGAATAGCCGGTCTTGCGCACCCGCTGACGCAGGGCCTCGACGTCGACGGGCGCCAGGCCGCGCTCGGCCTGCGTCTCGCGCTCCACCATGTGGCGGGTGTGGCTGTCGGGCCGGAAGGCCAGGAACACGTGGCCGGTAGCCGAGCGCAGCAGCGGCAGCGACGAGCCGACCATCAGCGAGGTGGCGACCGGGGGCGACCCCATGGCCCAGCGTACGACGATCGGGCCGCTGGGACCGAGGGCCGCGATCTGCACCGTGCGGCCGGTCTCGCGCGAAAAGGCCGTGATGGCCTCGTCGGCCTCGCGGAAGGCGTCGACCCGCGCCAGGGCGCCCAGACCCAGGCGCAGGGCGCCCGGGCCCAGATCGTAGCGGCCGGTGGCCGGATCCTGCTTGGCCATGCCCGAGGCGACCAGGCTGGCCAGATAGCGGTGGGCCTGCGAGGCCGACAGGTCCGAGGCCTGGGCGATCACGCCCAGGGCGGCCGGGCCGTCGAGGGTCGCCAGCACGTCCAGCACCCGCAGGCCAATGCCGACCGACTGGATGCCTGAACGCTGCTTGGAATCCTGGTCGGTCACTGGCTGGGTCCTGCGCTGGGAAGCGATTGACCCCGATGATGAAACGCCAGGACCCCGACTCGCAAGGCGTCGGGCCCCCTTAGGTGTTCATAGATGAGAATTGGTCGCAGAAACTACTTCGCCAGCGGAACCCGCATCGCCAGGACCTCGCGGCTGCGGCGGGTGATGCCGTAGAGCATGCCCTTATCGCTTTCGTCCCAATCGATCGCCTGGCCCTCGGCCTCCATGGCGATGGTGTCGAGATGGTCGAGCACCCCGCCGCCCATCGGCAGTTGCATGACGTAGAGCTCGGGCAGGTCGTGGCCGCTGAGATAGAGCCGGCCGTCGGGGCCCCAGCCGCCACCGGAGATGCTCATCGGCTTGATGCGCTCCAGCACGCTGGCCGGCAGCGCCCAGGCTTCGAGGCGACGCCACTGGTCGTCGAACTTCACCAGCGTGGTGTGGCGGTGGTCGCGCGGCGGCTCGCCGCCCTTGGCGTCGTAGTTGGCGAACATCGCCCACCAGGCGCCGTCGTGGCGGTCGACCCAAGTGATCGACCCCGTGCCCAGGCCCAGCGAAATGCTGCGCTTGTGGGCCAGGGTCATGGGATCGAAGATCTCGACCGTGCTGACCTGCGGCACGGCAGGGAAGTTGGAGCTGGCGCAGACCAGCTCCCTGGCGATCACCGCGCACGAGTTGATGTGCGGAAAGCGGGCCTTGTCGCCGGTCCACTCGGCGCGCTTCTCGCCGGTCTTCTTGTCGAAGCGGACGATGCGCCAGTTGCTGACGGCGTAGACGTCGCCTGGGCCGGCGGCTGCGCCTTGAGACGCGCCCGCGTCGTAGCGTCGAACGGTCTCGGCCTTGCGGGCGGGTGCGGCGGCTGCCGAGGCGGCGGGAACCTCGGCCTGCAGCGACAGGGCCGCGATGAGTTCCAGGATCATGATCGCTCTCCTCGCCCCTATCCTAGAAGCTTACCGCCGCGCCGACCCAGTAGGTGCGGCCGTAGTTGGCCCATTCCTGCAGGTAGCCGCGGCCCGGGCCGGTCACTTCCTGGCGGCCGGTGTTGGAGAGGTTCTGGCCCTCGACGAACACGGTGTAGTGGTTGGCGAAGCGCCAAGACAGGCTGGCGTCGAACACGTGACGGCCCTTCCAGTACTGGTCGGAGTTGGGGTTGGCGTCGTTGATCGTCTCCAGCTGGCCGCCGATGTAGTTGTGCGAGATCCGGGCCTCGAACGGACCGCGCTGGTAGTAGATCGACTCGTTGGTGGTGATCTCGGGCTGCTGGAACAGGCCCGTCACGCGCGGGCCGGCCGAGGTCAGGAACGTGAACTCGGTGTCCAGCCAGGTGACGTTGCCGTTGAAGCCGAAGCCGTCGAACGGCGCGGGCAGGAAGGTGAAGGCCTGCTGCACGGCGAACTCGACGCCCTTGATCTTGGCGGTCTCGGCGTTGCGCGGCGTCGAAACCAGCACCGTCTCGGGACCGCGGCCGACGTCGAGGGTTTCGGTCGAGCTGAGCGTGAAGATCTCGTTCTTGATGTCCTTGCTGAACACCGCCAGCGAGATCATGCCGTCGGTCGGATAGTACTCGACCGACAGGTCCAGGCCCTCGCTCTCGCGCGCCTTGAGGCCGGGATTGCCGCGCGACAGGGTCGGCTGGCTGCCGTCGAAGTTCAGGGTCTCGGTCGCGGCCAGCGAGCCGTAGTCGGGGCGGCCGATGGTGTTGGTCCAGGCGGCGCGGACGATCAGCTTGTCGGCGGGCTTCCACTGCAGATGCAGGCTGGGCAGCCAGTTGTCGTAGGCGCCGTCGTTGCTGGTCGGGGTCAGCACGCCGCCGGTGTTGCGGATGGCGTCGGACGAGACCTTGGTGTGCTCGTAGCGCAGGCCGCCCAGCACGGTGACGTCGCCGAACGCGTAGCTGGCCTGGGCGTAGCCGGCGTAGATGTCCTCCTCGACCTCGTAGTTGCCGGTCGGGGCGGCCGTGGTGGTCGTGAAGCGATCGCGGTTGGCCTTGAAGAAGGCCATCGCCTCGGCGGCGCCGATGCGCGGGGTCAGGCGGTAGCGGCCGGCGATCAGCTGGTCGGGACCGGCGACGTCGACCTCGTCCAGCGTATAGGTGAAGCCCGTGCCGGCGCGGTAGTTGATCTGGCTGCTGGTGAAGTCGCGCTTGGTCGAGCGCAGCAGGCCGCCGGCCTTGGCCTTCCAGGCGCCGTCGTCGTCGAAGGCCAGGTTGAAGCGGGCCTGGCTGGTCTTCTCGTCGGTCTTGGTCAGGGCGTCGCGGTGCTGCTGCAGCACGTAGTTGACCGGGTTGCGCATCGCCGCCTCGTTCACCGGGGTGAAGATCGGGAACAGCGGGTTGGCGGTGTCGTAGGTGAAGCCGTAGTTGGCGCCCTGGGCGTCGACGGTGCGGAACTCGACCGAGTGGTTGGGCACCTCGAGGCCGGCCTGCGAGTAGACGAGGTCGCCGTCGAGCTTCCATTGCGGGGCGAGGTTCCAGTCGAAGCCGGTGCGGGCCATGCCGATCTCGCGCTTGGTGATCGGCTGGTTCAGCTGGATGATGCCGCGGCCGCGGGCGAAGCTGCCGCTGGTCTGGGTCTGGTTTGCGACGTTGCCCAGCGGCTCGATGCGATACTCGATGCGCTCCTCGTCGTCCTCCATGCGCGAGAACAGGGCCGAGGCCTCCCAGCGGAAGTCGTCGCTCGGGCAGTACTCGACCTTGCCGTTCACGCCGCTGCGCTGCTTGGTGTTGTTGTACCAGAACAGGCGCACCTGGGTCGGCACCTGGATGCCGTTGCCGTTGGCCGCGCCCGACAACACCGGCGCGCCAGCGGCGGTGTACTCGCGCACGCTGGGATCGGCGGCCTCGACCTGCGGGATGTCGTAGTCGAGCTGCTCGTGCGAGGCGCCGATGACCACGCCCCACTGGTCTTCGGCGCCGAAGGTGCGGCCGGCGGCGAAGGCCAGGCGATAGGACGGCTTGTCGTTGCGCACGTCGCCGTGGCGCTCGTACGAACCGTAGGAGGCCATGCCGTTGAAGAACGGCCGGCCGGCGTCGAAGGCGCTGCGGGTGGTGACGTCGATGGCCCCGCCGATGGCGTTGCCGTCGTTCTCGGGCGTCACGGTCTTGATGACTTCCAGGCGACCGGCCATCACCGAGGGCACGATGTCCATCGGCACGGTGCGGCCGCTCTCGTCGACCGAGGCCACCAGGGCGCCGTCGATGGTGGTGCGGTTGTAGGTCGAGCGCAGGCCGCGGATGACCGGGAAGCGCGGCTCGCCCTGGTCTTCCATCACCGAGATGCCGGGAATGCGGCGCAGGGCGGCGGCGGTGTTGTGGTCGGGCAGCTTGCCGATGTCGTCGGCCGAGACCACGTCGGACACCACGAAGGCGTCGCGCTTGACGGCGATGGCGGCGCGCTGGGCCTCGCGCTGGCCGGTGACGATCACTTCCTCGACCGCGTTGGGCGCCTCGTCCTCGGCGGCGTGGGCGAGCAGCGGCGCCGACAGGGCGCTGGTGGCGAGCAGGCCGGCGATCAGGCGGCGGCTGGCGGCGAACGGCTTGGACATCTGGACCCCTCTTGCAAACGCGAGGGGCGCTTAGGGCGGCGTCGTGACACGCGCGCTACATTTGGATGTCAGGCGGAAATACGCACGACGACAGGGCCATGACGTGTGCGGGCATGACCGAAGGGAAACCGCTTACCGCAAGGGCTAGACGACGATCGAGGAGGTCCTCCGCGCCGTCGGCGGGCTCAGCCCATTTTTTGAGGCGCGTCTTCCTGAGACCAATCAATCCGCGAGCCGGTGCGAAAAAAGCGACCTGAGGGTGCGAGACCCGAGAATCTCCGCTCGTGGTCAGAAGCGCCGTCTGACGGCCGCCTCGATAGTGCGGGGCTCGCCATAGATGAGCGACGTGGCGGTCACCGCCGGTGTGATCGCCCCGCCGCCGGCCGCATAGACCTCGTCGAACAGGTTTCGCACCGCCAGCGAAAGGGTCAGGTCGTCGCGGCCGGCCGGCTGCATGGCTAGGCCCGCGCTGGCGACCGCGAAGGCGCCCTGCATCCCGTTACTGTCGCGGGCCCGCTCGACATAGCGCACGCGGCCGCTCTGGAAGACGTCGGCCCAAAGCGTCCAGCGCCCGAAGCGCTCGGACTCGACCGCGCGCCAGTCGGCGGCCAGCCGCGCGGTGTAGGGCGGCGAATAGGAAAAGCGCAGCGAGGCGGGATCGGTCGGGGTCAGCGCCGCCAGCAGCGCCGGCACGGTCAGGGTCTTGAACCGCGCCTGCGTCAGCGTCGCCGACGCCGACAGGGTCAGGCGCTGGCCCCGCTGGCCTCGCCAACCCAGTTCCAGGCCGCTGATCCGCGCCGAGCCGGCGTTGATGATCAGGCTGGGCGGATCGTTGGCGGCGATCCCGTCGCCATCGAAGTTTTCGGCCGGAAACAGGGCGCGCTGGATGTCGCGCGACCAGCCCCGGAACAGGGCCGCGTCGACGCGATGGCGCCAATCGCCCGCGCCGCCGACCCATTTCAGGCCCAGCTCCAGGTCGGTCAGGCTTTCGGGCGCATAGACCTGATAGGCCTCCAGCAACGGTCCGAAGTTGGGCGCATTGACGCCGCCGGCCCGATAGCCGCGACGGGTGACGGCGTAGAGCGTCAGGTTCGGGCGCCCCCGCCAGGTCAGGCCCAGGGTCCAGGTCGGAGCCGAGGATTGGGCGCGCCCCGCCTCGCCGCAGGCCGCCTCGCTGATGTCGGCGACCGGCGCTGCGACCCGCACCAGGCAGGCGCTGGAAACGTCGCGCGTGTAGCGCAGCCCCGCCTCCAGCTCGAAGCCCGCGCCCAGCCGCCGGGTGGCGTCGACGAAGCCGGCCAGGCTCTCGCCACGCCGGTACTGGAACTCGACCCTGGCCGGATTGGAGGGAGTCACCACGCTGGCCCACAGCGATCGCTGCACGCCGACCGGCGCGGTGGACATGTAGAACAGCCCCGCCTGCCAGGCGCCGCCCTGCCCGGCCCGGCTGGCCCGCACCTCCTGCGTGAACTGGCCAAGGTCGATGTGTCGGACCAGCTGGTTCAACGGCAGCGGCGAGCCGTCGCTGTCGAGGGCGCTGTCTAGCACGCTGCGCCGATAGGCGGTGACCGAGCGGACGTCGAGCCCGCCCTCGCGCCAGTCGAGCCGCAGGGTGGCGCCGTCGTTGCGGCGATCCGAACGCGGGGGAAGATCGATGTCGGTGGCCCGTATGCCCCGCACCCTCTGGCGGGCCAGGGCGATGTCGATGTCGCAGCCCGCCGCGCCACAGTCGAAATAGGGCGCGGCCTCGGACGTGCGGCCGTTGCCGCCGCCGGTGACATCCGGCGGATTGGGATAGGTCCCCGACAGGATCGCCGCGCTGCCCGTCTCCCAGGCCCGAAAGCCGTCCAGCACCAGCAGCGCCGACAGCGGCCCCTTCGCCTTCCACGCCAGTGACAGTCGCAGTCCGACCTGATCGCGATCATCCAGGTCGCCGCCGACGCCGAGGTTCTCGACCAGCCCGTCGCGCTTGAGCCCGTAGACGGCCAGGCGGGCGGCAACAGGCGCGCCCTCATCCGTCAGGTCGGCCGCCGCCTCGATCTCGCGCAGGCGATAGGATCCGGTCGCGATGCGGGCATAGGCCCCGCGCCCCGGCTCGTTGGTCTGGATCAGCAGGGCGCCGCCGGTGGTGTTGCGGCCGAACAGAACGCCTTGCGGACCGCGCAGCACCTGCACTTCCGCCAGGTCGAACGAGGGCAGGATCGAACCGTTGTTGGGCAGCGGCGCCTCGTTGACATAGGTGATCACCGACAGCGCGGAATCGCCGGCCGTGGCTCGCCGCTGGCCGCGGATCACCAGGGTCGGCGTCTCGACCGATACCTGGCCGGCGGCCGTCAGCCCCAGGGCCGCCTGCCTCAAGGCCAGCATCCCGTCGCCGCCCAAGCGTTCCAGATCAGCGGCCGAAACGGCGGCGACCGAGGCCGGCACGTCGATCAGCCGCTCTTCGCGGCGTCGCGCCTGGACCAGCACCGCGTCCAGCGGCGCGACGCCCTCGACCTTCGTAGCGGGTTCACGCGCCTCTGGCGTTCGGTCGACCATCCGCGACGACGGCGCGACCGGGGCGACGGCGAAGGCGCGCGGGCCGATGCGGCGCGCGGTGAGCCCGCTGCCTTTCAGCAGGCGCTTCAAGGCCTCTTCCGGTTCGGCCACGGCCCGCCCGCCGCCGGACCGGCGGCCGGCCACGGCCTGGGGCGCGAACAGCACATCGACGCCGGTCTGCTCGGCATAGGCTTGCAAGGCTCCTTCGAGCGGTCCCGCCTGGACGTCGAAACGAAGGGGAGCCGCCAGGACCGCCGGGGCCTGCGCCAGCAGCACCACGGCCGCCAGGGCCGGCGCCGCGCGGCTAGTCCGCCGTCGCACCGGTGTCCTTGGCCGGAGACAGCACGATCGATCCGTCGGCGGCCTCGCCGACCGTCAGACCGTGGATCACGGCCACCGCGCGGGCGAAGGCCAGCGGATCGTCGCTGCCAAAGGCGCCGCTGACCTTGAGGTCCTTGGCCGAGCCACGCACGACGATCCGGCGTCCGCCCCGGCGATTGATCTCGGCGGCGGCGTCGGAAAGCGCGTCGCCCTTGAGCAGCAGTCGGCCGTCGCGCCAGGCCGTGGCGGCCGCGACGTCGGCGGCCGAAACCGTCTCGCGCCCCTGCCCGTCGGCCGCCAGCATCTGGCCCGGCGTCAGTTCGACGGGGGCGGCCTGGCCGCTGACCCGCACCCGTCCGCGCAGCAGCGCGACGCGATAGGCCTGCGCGTTCGGCGCCAGGTCGACCTCGAAGGCCGTGCCGAGCGCACGCACCACGTGGCCGCCGCCGCTGACCTCGAACGGACGCGACGGGTCATGGGCGACGTCGAAGAAGGCCCGCCCATCCCTGAGGAAGATGTTCCTGGAGCCCCGGCCGATGCGGGCGGTCAGCCGCGCGCCGCCGTCGAGCACCACGTGCGAGCCATCGGCCAGCACCACGGCGCTGCGCTGGCCCGGCGCGGCGGCGAAGCTCTGTTCGGACGTCCCGGCGCCCATCCAGGCCAGACCGCCCAGGCCCGCCAGTACGGCCACGCCGGCCAGGCCGGCCGCCATCAAGGCCAGGTTTCGGCGAGAACGGCGGGCCCTGCCCTGGCCGAAGGCCGCGCGGGCCTGGGCCATCTCGCGCTCCAGGCCGCCGGCGGCGACCGCGTCGTCGAGCACGGCCTCGACCTCGGCCATGGCCGCGTAGGCGTCGACATGATCGGCGCCGGCCTCCAGCCAGGCGGTGAGCGCGGCTTCGTCCGCGACGCTCCAGCCGGGCGCGCGCCGACGCTCGTGCCAGTCGGCCGCGGCGTCGTAGACGTCGGCCAGGCCGTCATTGGCGGGAACGAGGCTCATGGACGGCGAACCCGTCGGGTCAGGTGGGCCATGGCCCTGCGCACGTCCTTCTCCACGGTGCTGATCGACACCCCCAGGGCGTCGGCGATGGCCTGATGCCGCAGTCCGTCGATCCGGTAAAGCAAGAACACGTGGCGAGTACGTTCGGGAAGATCGGCCAGGGCGCGACGGACCTCCGTCAGGGTCTCGCGGTCGATCAGCGTCTGTTCGGGCGTCGCCGGCGCCTGGGCGGCGGCGTCATCCTCGATCTCGGGAGCGGCCAGACGGCGCACCTGCTGGCGGCGGGCGCGGTCCCGGATCAGGTTGGCGGCGGTCTGGAAGAGATAGGAATCCAGCCGCTCGACGCTCTCGTCAGGCGGGCGACGGGCGAAGCGCACGAACACTTCGTGCACCAGGTCGTCGACATCGGCCCCGCCGCCGATGCGCAGGGCGATGAACCGGCGCAGCATTCCCTCGTGCCGGCGCACGACCTGGTCGATATCGCCCGGCCGGGCCTGGGCGATCGTCGCCTGACTGAACGCGGACTGTACCGACACCTCGTTCTCCCGCTCTGGGGCCGGGCTATTCGAACTTCGCCGCCAGGCGATGGCCGAACCGGCGCCGAGACCGGAGTTTCGGCCGCGCGCCGCCCATTTGATCAGCATGCGCCCAATTTGCGTGCAGCTTGACCAGGCGCGCAAACCGACGCCCGAAAGTGAAAAAAGTCGTAAGGGCGCTTTCCCCTCGCCCGTCTTGCGGCCCGGAACCGAGCTTCTGGCCGGTCCTCAACGAAGGGGATGAACTTGAACCGCACTGTCTTCCGCACCTTCCGCCGCGCGGCCCTGGCCACCAGCGCCCTGGCCGCCCTGGCCGCCCTGGCCGCCGCCAGCGCCCATGCCCAGGAGGCGCCGGACGCCGCCGTCGACGAGATCATCGTCACCGCGCTGAAGCGCTCGACCAGCCTGCAGGACACCCCGCTCAGCATCTCGGCCGTCGGCGAGACCCAGCTCAGCCGGATCGGCGCCACAGGCATCAACGACTATTTCCGCCAGGTGCCGAACCTGTCGCTGGACGGCGGCACGCCGTCGAACCGCCGCATCACCCTGCGCGGCGTGCGCAGCGCCGGCGAAGCGACGACCGGCCTCTATTACGACGAAACCCCGCTGACCGGCCCGACCGGCACCACCCAGGACGCCGGCTCGACCACCCCCGACATCAACCTGTTCGACGTCGAACGCGTCGAGGTGCTGCGCGGCCCGCAGGGTACGCTCTATGGCTCGGGCTCGATGGGCGGCACCCTGCGGGTGATCTTCAACAAGGCCGACACCAACGAATACGCCGGCGCGGTCGAGGCCCAGGCGACGACCACCAAGGGCGGCGAAGGCGGCTACTACGGCAAGGGCATGGTCAACGTGCCGCTGGTCGAGGACAAGCTGGGCGCGCGCCTTGTGCTCTATCGCGAACAGCGCGGCGGCTATGTCGACAGCGTTCCGCTGAACAAGCAGGACATCAACGGCTCGACCGCCAGCGGCGGCCGCCTGATGCTGACCTACACCCCGACCGAGAACCTGACGATCCGCACCACGGCGGCCCTGCAGAACGAGGAAGTCGACGGCCAGGCCAGCTGGTCGGCCGCCGCCGGCCGCTACAAGTCGGACCGCAAGACCATCGCCCAGAGCAACTCCAAGCTGGCGCTCTACAACGTCACGGCCGAATGGAACCTGGACTTCGCGACGCTGACGGCGACCTCGTCGTACTACAAGTGGAAGATGCTGCGGAACAGCGACTGGACCAACAACATCGCCAACAACCGCGCCAGCAGCGCCGCCTGCGGCCGCTACTTCGGCCTGTCGGGCACGACTTGCTCCAGCGCCCAGCTGTCGCAGTACACCGCCTGGGCCGACTCGCGCGGCCCGGCCGTCTCTTGGCAGCCGATGAGCCTGGAAACCTGGACGCATGAACTGCGCGCCAGCGGCAGCCTGTTCGAAGACAAGCTCGATTGGACCGGCGGCGTCTACTACGAGACCCGCAAGGACCACGTCGACAGCATCCAGACCCGCGCCGACGCCACGACCGGCATGGCCATCCAGCCGTTCGACGCCCTGGGCGCGCGCTACATTGACAACGACGTCAAGCAGACCGCCTTCTTCGGCGAACTGTCCTACCACGTGACCGACGCCCTGACGGTGACCGGCGGGGCCCGCCGCTTCGACTACGACAAGACCGTCTCGGGCGCGGTGACGATCGGCAACGTGATCTCCAACTCGCCGGTCACGGCCTTCAGCCAGGTCGACGCCAGCGCCAAGGGCTGGGTGCAGCGCGTCAACGTCAACTACGAGTTCAGCAAGTCGATCATGGCCTACGCCCAGGCCTCGAAGGGCTTCCGTCCCGGCGGCGCCAACAACATCCCGGGCCTGACCACCGGCCTGGTGGCCTTCGCCCCCGACAGCCTGTGGAACTACGAGGCGGGCGTGAAGAGCGACTGGTTCGACCGTCGCCTGACCGTGAACCTGTCGGCCTACCAGATCGACTGGGACAACATCCAGGTTCAGGCCCAGGCGAACGTCGGCGCGAACTTCTTCATCATCACCAACGCCGGCGCGGCCCGCATCCGCGGCTTCGAACTGGAAACCACCCTGCGGCCGATGACCGGCCTGACCCTGAGCAGCGCCATCGGCGTTTCCGACGCCAAGCTGACCGAGGACATGACCAACTCATCGGTGACCGTCTCGGGCTCGACCGGCCTGGCGGGCGACCGCCTGCCGTTCGTGCCGAAGTTCAGCGGCTCGGTGAACGCCGACTACACCTGGCCGGTCGGCGAAGGCCTCAACGGCCTCGTGCACCTGGACGCCAGCTACACCGGCGGCACGGCCTCGCAGTTCCGTCCCAGCTACGTCTACTACGAGAAGGTTCCGGCCTACACGGTGGTGGGCGCGCGCGTGGGCGTCGAGGGTGAAGGCTGGGGCGCCTACGCCTTCGCCCAGAACCTGACCAACTCGGTCGGCCCGGTCTCGATCACCTCGGCCGCCGGCGCCCTGGACCAGGTGGTCAGCCTGACCCCGCGCACCCTGGGCGTCATGGTTCGCCGCACTTTCTGATCCCGCTCATTCAGTACAGAGATCATTTCATGAAAACCCGCATCGCTTCGGCGGCCCTCGCCGCCCTCCTCTGCGCCGCCGCCGCGCCCGCCATGGCCCAGGAGGCCGCCAAGCCCGCCGCTCAGGTCGACTTCGGCAACGTGCGCCCGCCGCAGCCGACCTCGCCCTACACCAAGCAGGCCAAGACCCTGATGGCGTCCAAGGCCTTCAAGGCGGCCAAGGCCACCCTCGAGGCCGGCTACGAGCAGACGGTCGAGGACATCGTCACCCTGACCGAAATCCCCGCCCCACCCTTCGGCGAGGCCGAGAAGGGCAAGGCCTATCTGGCCATGCTGGCCAAGGAGGGACTGACCGACCTCGACACCGACGCGGCCGGCAACGTCATGGGCCTGCGCAAGGGCACGGGCGGCGGCGGCCTGCTGGTGGTGGCCGCCCACCTCGACACCGTGTTCCCGGCCAGCACCGACGTGAAGGTGCGCCGCGAGGGCGACAAGCTCTACGCCCCGGGCATCGGCGACGACACCGTGGGCCTGGGCTCGATCCTGGCCATCCTGCGCGCCATCAACGCCGCCGACATCCAGACCAAGAGCGACATCCTGTTCGTCGGCGACGTGGGCGAGGAAGGCCCCGGCGACCTGCGCGGCATGAAGGAGCTGTTCTTCAAGGGCAAGTACAAGGACAAGATCGACGCCTTCATCTCGCTGGAGCCCAGCGGCCCCACCGTGATCGTCAACGGCGGCGTCGGCTCCAAGCGCTACAAGACCACCTTCAAGGGTCCGGGCGGCCACAGCATGGGCGACTTCGGCACGGTGAACCCGGCATTCGCCCTGGCCGACGCCGCCCGCCAGTTCGGCGAGCTGAAGGTCCCCAGCGACCCGCGCACGGTCTACAACATCGGCCTGCTGGAGGGCGGCACCTCGGTCAACTCGATCCCGTTCGCGGTGTCGATGACCGTGGACATGCGCTCGGTCGGCAAGGCCGAGCTGAAGGCCGTCGAGGACGCCTACCTCGCCATCCTGCCCAAGGCCGTCGAGGCCGAGAACGCCGCCCGCTCGACCAAGCGCGGCGTGATCAGCCTGGACAACAAGATGGTCGGCGACCGCCCCGTGGGCGAAACCCCGGCCAACTCGCCCTTCGTGCAGCAGCTGGCGGCCGTCGGCGACGCCCTGGGCAAGCCCATGGGCTACGTGGCCGGCTCGACCGACGCCAACATCCCCATGAGCCTGGGCAAGCCGGCCGTCACCCTGGGCGCCGGCTTCGTGACCTTCCGCGGCCACTCGCTGGAGGAAGGCATGGAGGTCAACAAGGCCCGCGACGTGGAAAGCATCGCCACCACCATGGCGCAGATCCTGATGGTCGCCGGCGCGAAATAGCCCCGACGACCGATCGCGCCGACGCGCGGGCCTGGCCCGGGCGTCGGCGCGTCACCCTCGCCTAGCGGCCGCTGTCGACCGGCAGCGACTTGATCCGCGCGACGCCCTTGGCGTCCTTGGTCAGGCGGAACGCGTCCAGCTCGCGCCCCGTCGCGGTGAAGGCCCGATAGGTCACGGCCTCCTTCGACACCTCCAGCGTCTGGAAGGTCTGGGTGCGCGACGCCGAGCGCGTAGCCCAGCTGAGGTCGGCCACCGGATACATCTTCGGCCCCGCCACCGAGACCACGTAGGTCGACCCCTTGTCGGAGGTGTGACCCGGTCCGGCGTTGGTCATCGCGCCGGTCCCGATGGCCCCGCGCGCATAGCCGTGGTCGTGGGCCTGCAGCACCAGATCCACGCCGTACTTGTCGATCAGGGGCTTGAGCGCGTCGCGCACCCGCTCGTTGTCGCGGTCGGGATCGATCGAGAACAGCGGGAAGTGCAGGAACAGCGCCGTCCAGCGATTGGGGTTGTCGGCCAGCAGGCCGTCCAGCCAACGCACCATCTCGGCTCGCATGGCCTCGTCGCCGTGGAACAGCGGCGCATCGACCGAGATCAGCCGAAGGCCCTGGTAGTCGACGGTCCAGGCCGTCTCCTTCAGCTTCTCGACGCCCGCGGGCCCCGTTTC
Source organism: Caulobacter sp. 602-2 (assembly GCF_011043625.1). Lineage (GTDB taxonomy): Bacteria > Pseudomonadota > Alphaproteobacteria > Caulobacterales > Caulobacteraceae > Caulobacter. Next base: position 418,375 of record NZ_JAAKGT010000001.1, on the reverse strand, counting down.
CGGCAAGGTGTACTGGCGCCGCCACTGCGGGTTCAGCACCGGCCCCCGGCCGTACTCGTGATTGCCGGGCGTCGGCATCTGCGGCGTCTGGGCGTAGAGGAAGCCGCCGGCCGCGAACCACTCGCCCCACTCGTTGTCGCTGTCGTGGCGATTGATCAGGTCGCCGGCGTGGATGACGAAGGCCGCGTCTCCGGCCTTGCGGAACGCCATCCTCATCGTGCGCGAAGCCTCGCTGAGGATGTTGTTCTGCATGTCGCCCATGTAGAGGAAGGTGAACGGCTTGGCGGTGGTCGCCGCCGTGCGGAACTGCAGCCATTCGGACCAGCGCCGGCCGTCGCCGACGCGGTAGGCGTAGACGGTCTCGGGCTTGAGCCCCTTGAGCACCGCCGAGTGATAGGCCGCCTTGAACGCCGGATCCTCCCTCACCGCGATCGTCGCATCGTCGGTGACGGCGTCGATGCGCACCGCCTTCTGGATGAAGTCGGGGCCGTCCTCGGCCTCGGCGTACTCCACATGGCCCAGGAGGCCCGGCGCGGTGCGCCAGGTCACCGCCATCTCGTGGGCCGGGTCCGCGGTGAGGTTCAGGACGATCCGCTCCGGCAGGAGCGTCGGCGGGACGGCCGGCAGATCGGACGCCTGCACCGGCGCCGGTTCGGGGCGCAGCGGACGCTCTGGCTTCTGGGCGCCGGCCTGGGCGAACGCGGATCCGCCCAGGGCCGCGAGCGCGGCCCCGAGCATCAGGATTTGGGTCGGTTTCATGCTGGCCTCGATCAGAAGACGTAGTTGAAGCCGAACGAGATCGACCGCCCGTTCTTGATGTAGGCCCGGCTGGAGCTGGTGCTGTCGCCGGCCGTGTACCAGTAGGTGTGGTTGTCGAAGAGGTTCTGGACCTGCATCGACGCCGTCGCGCCCTTCCACAGCTTGCGCCGCAGGTTCAGGTCCACGAACTCGTAGTCCTGCTCATACGGGTTGTTGCCGAAGTCCTGGATGCCTTCGAGGAACTCGGACTGATAGCTGTAGGCGGCGTAGGCTTCCCAGCCTTTGTACTCCCAGAACAGCTGCACGTTGGCCACGCGCTCGGGCGTCTCCATCAGCGGCAGGGTGTAGCCCTCGGGGTGCCAGGAGATGCCGGTTTCGGCCTCGGACTTCTGCAGCGTCAGGTTCACGCTGGCGCCGAGCTTGGACAGCGCGCCGGGCAGCCAGTGGAACACCTGCTGGGCGCTGATCTCCACCCCGTAGACCTTGGCCCACTTGCCGTTGTTGGGCATCGAGACGGTCACGCCGTCGGGGCCGACATTGGTCCCGGCCGTCCCGTCACGGATGTTCGACGACGAGGAGCGGTACAGGAAGTTGCGGATGTCCTTGTAGAACAGCCCGACCGAATAGGCGCCGGTGTCGCCGTTGTAGCGCTCGATCGACAGGTCGTAGTTGACCGCCTTCATCGGCTTCAGGTCCGGATTGCCCTGCTCGATCGAGACGAGGATCCAGTCGCTGGTCGGGTTCTCCTTGCCGTCGCCGTCCGGGTCGGTGTCGTAGCCGTACTCACGCGCCGACGACATGCGGGCGATGTCGGGACGGGCGAAGCTGGTCCAGATGGCGGCCCGCAGCTTGGTGCGGTCGTTGAGGCCGTAGTTCAGGTGGATCGACGGCAGGACGTTGGTGAAGTCGCTCTTGTCGGTCGAATAGTGGCCGCCCTGCACCTCGTCGAGAATGTAGGCGTCGATGGTGTTCCTGGTGCTCTCGACGCGGACGCCGCCGATGACCTGGGCCTTGCCGACCCGCGCGGTGGCCATCAGGTAGCCGGCGAAGATGTCTTCCTTGAAGGTGAAGCTGTCCTCGCCGCTCAGTTCGGCGTTGCCCGGATCGGTGGCGAAGCCTTCGAAGAAGGTGCTGTCGCCCGCCATGGCCCGCTGCAGTTCGGCCAGCATGGCCTTGTTGTCGATGACCGTGCCCAGCCGATAGAGGCCGGCGTACTCGCCGTCGAACAGGCTGGTCACTTCCTTGCCGTAGAAGCTGGAGAAGTCGGCCAGCGTGCCCTCGGCGTCGAGGTCGAGGAACTCGCCGCTATAGGTCGAGCGCTTGGAGCTGTAGACCTTGCCGCCGGTCTTGACCGCTTCCAGCCAGTCGGAGACGGGGCGCCATTCGAGATTGACCTGGCCCTGCCAGAGCCGCTCCTGCGCGCCGCCGATCTCGCCCGACAGGCCGGCGAAGTCGTACTGGCTGTTGTCGTGGATCGCCGCCATGCCGGCGTCGTTCAGCACCCACTTGGGAAAGCGGCTGTCGCCGAAGTTGGTGACCTTGACGCCCTTGTTGCCCAGCCAGCCGTACTTGTCGCTGCGGAACTCCATCTCGTAGCTGTCGTCGATATTGTCCTCAGATTTGGCGTAGGACAGGTCGTAGTCGACGGTGAAGTCCTTCCAGCGGCTGACGCCGCCGAAGTTGACCGACGCCAGCGAGCCGGTCTCGCGCGAGCCTTCCCAGAAGCGGCGGAGGCGGAAGCCCTGCGGGTCCCAGGTCCCCGAAGCGCCGTCCAGCGAGTAGTACGAACGGGTCGAGCGGTCGGCGTCGGTGATGCGGCCGTCGCGGTCGCGGTCGACGATCTGGGCGGTGGTGTAGCTGTAGATCCGGCCGAGCTTCGCGTCCGTGCCGATGATCGAAGCCTCGGGCGAGGCCAGGCCCGTCATGGACTTGTCGACCTGCGTCAGGCGGGTCGAGTTCTTGCCGGTGTCATTGCGAAAGTTCAGGCGATTGGCGAACTCGTCCTGGGTGTACTCGTTGAACTGGCCGCGCAGGTGGAAGTCGTGTCTGGCCCCGCGATAGTCGAGGCTGGTGTTGACGCCGCGCCGCCGCACCTCGGTCTCGCCGACGGCCAGGTCCATGCCGCGCATGACGAAGGTCTCAGGATCCCAGCCCAAGGTCTCGCTGTCGGCGTACCAGACCGACGGCTGGTTATCGCCGTCCACGCCGTTCTGCTCGAACTGCGACTTGCGACGCGACCAGCTGCCCGTGACGAAGACGCCCCAGTTGTCGTTGAAACGGCGGCCGAAAGAGCCGGCGATCTCGCCCGACTTCTTGTTGTCGAACTTGTCGAGCATGCCCGCCGACGCCGACAGCACGCCATAGGTCGGACCGTGGTCGAAGGCCGTGGGCGTGCGGATGTCGATCGAGCCGCCCAGGGCGTCGCCGTCGCGGTCGGGCGTCAGGCTCTTGATGACGGTGATCGAGTCGATGCCTTCGGGCGGCAGGAAGCTGAGGCGCACGCCGCGATAGAAGTTGTCGTCGCGCGAACCGGCGCCGCCCATCCGCACGCCGTTCATCGTGTAGTTGTTGAGCTCGGTCGACAGGCCGCGGATGGTGATGCGGTCGCCCTCGCCGGTGGTGTGGTTGCGCACGGCGTTGACGCCCGGCAGGCGCGACAGGGACTCGGCGACATTGTTGGCCGGCAGGTCGCCCATGTCGTCGGAGCTGATGACGTCGGAAATGAAATCGGCCTTGCGCTTGGCGTCGAGCGAGCGGCGCAGGCCGGCCGCGTAGCCGACAACGACGCCGTCGACCTCGATGGCTTCGGGCGCATCGACCTGGGCCTGCGCCGACTGGCGCTCCAGGGTCAGCACGCCGCGCACCTCGCGCGCCTCGATGCCCGAACCGGCGATCATCCGTTGCAGAGCCTCACGGGGCGTCATCTGCCCCGACACCGCGTTGGAGGTGCGTCCGCGGGTCAGCGCTGGATCGAAGACGATCGACAGGCCGGTGTCGCGCGACAGGGTCTGCAAGGCGCGGCCCAGGTCCTGGGCCGGAATGGTGATGGCGACGCGGGCCTCGGCGCCCTTGGCCGCCGGCACGGCGTGGGCGGGCGCTGCGACAGCCGCCAGGACGGCCACGGCCGCCGCCGCGAGCAGCCCGCTCTTATGGATACGCATTTGGAAATTCCCCTCCGATCGAACTGATCGTCACGGGGTTAGACGGCGGCCCTCGACGTCCTGACAGCTGTCATAAAAACTTGTTCCGGTCGGCCTAACCGCCTGAAATCTCGAATTGATCCGCCCCCTGACGGGTCAGCTTGAAGCCGTGCAGCCTGGCCATGGCGGCCAGCGCGTTTTCCGGATCGTCATAGGCGAAGCGGCCGCTGACCAGGACCCTGCCCACCGCGGGGTCGGCCAGCCTGACGCGGACGCCGGTGGCGCGCTCCAGGTCCTCGACGACGCTGGCCAGGGTGGCCTCGTTGAACTCCAGCCAGCCCTTGGCCCAGGGCGGCACGTCGGTCTCGAGTTCGGGCCGGGCCAGAGCCATGCGCTGGACCACGCCGTCGACGACCCTGGCCTGCTCGCCGGCATGGACGTGAACCGGCGCGCCCTTTCCCGCCACCTTCACGATCCCCTCGAAGACCTCGACCTCCACCACCATGCCGGCGGCCGTCTGGCGCTGGTCGACGTTGAAGCGGGTGCCGACCGCGGTGACCCGCACGCCATCCACCTCGACCGAGAAGGGCCGGGCCTTGTCGGGCGCGACCTCGAAGAAGCCCTCCCCCTTCAGGCGCAGGCGGCGTTCGTGCTCGCCCAGTTCGACCCGCACCTGGCTGAGCCCGTTCAGGCGGACCGCCGAGCCGTCGGCCAGCGCGATCGGCCGGGGCACGCCCCTGGTTCCCTCGATCAGCTCGCCGCGCGGCGACAGGCCGCCCGCCAGCAGGACGACGACGCCGGCGACAGCCGCCAGGCTCGTCCCCGCCACGGCGCCGAACGTCCAGGAGCGCCGACGAGGCGCCGGCCGCGCGCGGACCATCCGCTGCGTGGCCCAGATCACCGCCGCATCGTCGATCAAGGCCTCGTGGCGGGCCAGCAGATCCTGGCGGTCGGGCCGGCCTTCGAGCCATTGCTCCAGGGCCGCCTGCTGATCGGGCGACCAAGCCGCATCGCGGCGGGCGTCGGCCCACAGCGCGGCTTCGCGGTCGTCCTTGGCGTTCACCGGTCTAGTCGACATGGCGGCCCTCCGCCGTGCGGCGCAGCGTCTGGGCCGCGCGGCTGTAATGCTTCTGCACCGCCTCGATCGACAGCTTGAGGTCGCGGGCGATGGTCTCGTAGGATTCCTCGCCGGCGCGACGTCGCACGAAGACCTCGCGCCTCAAGGGCGGCATCGCCTCCAGCGCCCTCTGGCACAGCCTCGACCGCTCGCTCATGTCCAGCGCCTCCAGCGGCGTCGTCCCGCTATGGATCGAATGCTCCGCCGCCTCCAGGTCGTCGATCTGGACGTTGGCCGCGCGGCGAGCGCGATCGACCAGGATGTTGCGCGCCGCGCGCATGGCGTAGACCAGCGGATCGGTGATCAGGGTGTCGCGAGCGCGCGCCAGGACACGCATGATCGCCTCCTGCACCACGTCCTCGGCGTCGACCGAGGTCGCCAGCCGTCGGCGGACATAGGCCAGCAGGACCCGGTTCTGCGCCGGCGTCGCCAGCGCCCGCCCCACCTCCTGCTCGTTGCCGATCACCCGCGACGCCTCCTCGACGGAGCGTGGCTATAGGAGCGCCCTGTGACGGATCCGATGAGGTTCCATGTCGGTTCGATGTCGGCGCGGCGCCCGGAGGCGATCGTCCCGCCACCCTTGAGAGCGCGTTCCACAGACTAGCCGAACAGTCGCTGGAACGCCTTCGGCATCCGGGCAAGGCGATGCCCGTACACACTTTGTAACGCCATTGATGGGGAGCCGAACGGGGCCCCGGTGTATCGCCCACCTCGAGGCGAATGCTTCACCTCCAATGCTTCGCGGGCTCAGGCTCTGTGACCACGCGGCATGGACGGGGCGTTCATTGGCGAGATCAAGTAGAGGCGGACGTGGCGACGACCGAACGTATCGGGTTCAGGGAAGCGACAAGGTGGCTGTCGGAGATCGTTGGTCCCGACGCAGCCTATGTGAAGCTCGGCATCGTCTACACGCTCGCCATCGGCCTAATGTCGCTGGCGACCCCCATCTCGGTCCAGTTGCTGATCAACAGCGTGGCCAACATCGCCCTGCCCGCGCCGCTCTGGACGCTGTCGGGCGTACTGCTGTCGCTGCTGCTGATCGTGGCCGCGCTCAGCGCCCTGCGGGTCTATCTGATGGCGGCGTTCGAGCGCCGGGTGTTCTCGCGGGTGGTGGCCGAGATCACCATCCGGGCGGTGCACGCCCAGAACCCGTTCTTCGGCGACGCCAGCCGCGGCGATCTGTTCAACCGCTACTTCGACCTGACCGTCGTGCAGAAGGCCGTGCCGGGCCTGGTCATCGGCGCCTTCACCATCCTGCTGCAGGGCATGGTGGGCCTGACGGTGACCAGCTTCTATCACCCGTTTTTCCTGGCCTTCAACGTGGTGCTGGTCGTCGCGGTCGTGCTGGTCTGGCTGATCTGGCGGCGCGGCGCGATCACCGGCGCGGTGGCGCTGAGCCACGCCAAGCACGACGCTGCACGCTGGCTGGAAAGCGTCGGCGGATCCAACGGCTTCTACAAGTCCAGCCGCCACCTGGCCTTCGCCATGGACCGGTCCGAAGCCAAGACCGCCGCCTATGTGGACGCGCACAAGCGCTACTTCCGCTCCAGCTTCGCCCAGACTCTGAGCTACCTGCTGATCTACGCCCTGGCCAGCGCCGCCCTGCTTATGCTCGGCGGCAACCTGATCCTGCGGGGCGAGCTGTCGATCGGCCAGCTGGTGGCGGCCGAGCTGATCCTTTCCGGCGTGTTCTACGGCGTCTCGCAGCTGGGCTACTACCTCGACACCTTCTACGACCTGGTCGCCAGCGCCGAGGAGCTGTCGCTGCTGTTCTCCATACCGCAGGAGAAGCCGCCGGCGCGCGGCGCGGAGGCGCCCAGCGACGGCGCCCTGCGGCTGATGGACGTCAAGCTCGACGACGCCCGTTTCGACTTCGCCCTCGCCGCCGGCGAACAGCTGGTGGTCGCCGCCGATCCGGGCGCCGAGCGCAAGCTGACCCTGGTGCTCAAGCGCCACGTCCACCCCGAGCGCGGCCTGGTCTCGATCGGCGGCGCCGATCTGGAGGCGCTCGACATGTACCTGCTGCGCTCGCAGGTGCTGGTGCTGAACCGGCCGACCATCGCCGAGGTGACGATCCGCGAGTACCTGGCGATGGCGGCCAGCGACGTCTCGGCGACCCGGATGCTGGAGGCGCTCGCCGTGGTCGGGCTGCAGGAACGCATCGCCCAGTTGCCCAAGGGCCTGGACACGCCGCTCGCCGCGACGGGCCACCCGCTCAGCCTGGGGTCGATGATGGCGCTGCGCCTGGCCAACGCCCTGCTGGTCGAGCCCAAGCTTCTGGTGCTCGGGCAACTGTACGACCTCCTGCCCTCGCGAACACTGACGGCCGTGCTGGGCGTGTTGAAGGCGCGGGGCGCCACCACCCTGCTGTTCACCGGCCGCCCCGAGGACATGGCCCTGGACGGCTGGCTGCACCTGGGCCTTTCCGAACAACGCCGCTTCGCCTCGCTCGCCGAGCTTCAGGACCACCTCGCCAGCCGGAGGCAGGCCCATGCCCTACCGTCCTGAACACCTCTCGCACTTCAAGACGCTGGCGCAGCAGCGCCCGCCCCGGCTGGTGGTGGCGCTGGCCTGGATGGTCGCGGCCGGCGTCGTCGTCTCGCTGGTCATCCTGTTCTTCGTGCCGTGGATGCAGACGGCCCAGGGCAGAGGCCTGGTGGCCGCGCCCGGCCCCGGCGACCGCGCTCAGGACGCTTCGGCGCTGGTCAGCGGGCGCCTGGAGCAGTGGTACGTGCAGGACGGCCAGCACGTCGACGCCGGCGACCCGATCGCCCGCATCAACGACCTCGATCCGAACCTTCTGGCGCGGCTGGCCGAGGAGCGCGCTCAGGTCGAGGCCGAGATAGCAGCGGTGCGCCAGGCCCAGTCGGTGGCGAGCATCGACGTCGGCCGCACCCGCCAGCTCCTCGCCGAGGGCCTGGCCGCGCGCCGTGATTTCGAACAGGCCCAGATCAAGGTCGCCGACGCCGGAGCCAAGCTGGCCGAGGCCCGGGCCAAACTCAACCGCATCGACGTGCAGCTGAACCGGCAGTCGGCGCAGATGGTCACCGCGCCCCGCAGCGGACGCATCCAGAGCCTCAATGCCGCCGCCGGCGGCGGTCTGGTGTCGGCCGGCACCGTGCTGGCCGTTGTCGCGCCGGAACGCACGGAGCGGGTGGTCGAGCTGTTCATCGACGGACGCGACGTGCCGCTGGTGCGGCCGGGGCGCGCGGTCCGGCTGGAGTTCGAAGGCTGGCCGGCGATCCAGTTCAGCGGCTGGCCGGCGGTGGCGCAGGGGCTGTTCGACGGCAGGGTCCGCTCGATCGATCCGACCGCCGCGCCGTCGGGCCTCTTTCGGGTTCTCGTCGAGCCCATGCCGGGCAAGGCCCCATGGCCCGACCAGCGCTTCGCCAGGCTGGGCGGCAAGGTTCGCGGCTGGGTGCAGGGTGAGACGGTCTCGGTCGGCTACGAGCTCTGGCGGCAGCTCAACGACTTCCCGCTCGACTTCGGCCAGGCGGCCGCGACGACCACCTCCGCCGGGACGCCCGCGAAGGGCGACGGCAAGGACGCGGGCAAGGCCAAGTGATGGTGCGGCTTTCCCTGACCCTGCTGCTGCTGTTCTCGGCTCCAGCCCTCGCGGCGGCCCAGACCCCGGCCGTGGCCGAGAACAGCGCCGCGCCGCTGACCTCCGCCGAAGTGCTGGCGGCTTCGGCGCGCTCGTCGCCGCAAATCGTCGAGCAGCTGGCGCGCGAACGCCAGGCCAGGAGCCGGGCGCTGACCGCGGAGGGCGCCTTCGACACGGTGTTCGCCGTCGAAGGCCGCGCGCGCGCGCTCGGCTACTATGACGGCGACCAGATGGAGGCGCGCGCCACACAGCCGTTCGGCGACAACGGCGGCTATGTCTACGGCGCCTATCGCCTCTCGAGCGGCCGCTTTCCGGTCTACGAGGACCAGGCGCACACCAACGAGCTGGGCGAGGCCAAGATCGGCGTGCTCTACGCCCTGCTGCGCGACCGGCTGGTCGACGAGCGGCGCACGCGGCGCGCCCTGGCCGCCTCGGACATCGACATCGCCCGCTTCGAGCGCCAGGCCGTGGCCGTCGGCGTGCAGACCCGCGCGATCATGGCCTATCAGAACTGGGTCTCAGCCGGCTGGCGGCTGAAGGCCTATCGCGACCTGCTCGACCTGGCCGAAAGCAGGCGCGGCGGCATCCAGCGGCAGGTCCAGCTGGGCGCCAAGCCCGAGATCCTGCTGACGGAGAACGAACAGAACCTGGTTCGTCGCCGCGCCCTGGTGGTGCGCGCCGAGGGCGACCTGCAAGCCGCCGCCAACGCGCTGTCGCTCTACTACCGCGACACCGCCGGCCAGCCGATCGTGGTGGACGAAGGCCGGTTGCCGAACGAAGCCGGCGCGCTGGCCGGCGTCCAAACGGCGGGCGCGAACGGCGATCCCGCAACGACCCGGCCGGACCTGCAGAGCATCCTGGCGCGCGTCGACCAGTCCCAGGCCCGTCTCGCCCTGGCCGAAAACGACCTGAAGCCTCGTTTCGACCTCAGGATGGAGCTTGGCAAGGATATCGGCCCCGAAGGCCTGGGCGGCCCCAGCCGCACGCCGACGGAGGCTGTGATCGGCTTTCGCTTTTCCGTGCCGCTGCAGAACCGGGCGGCCAGGGGCAAGATCGATGAGACCCGCGCCGAGATCGACGCGCTGCAGGCCCGCGGACGCTTCCTTCGCGACCAGATCGCCGTCGAGGTCGAAGGGATCGGCATCGCCCTGCATGCGGCCGAACTCCTGGCCAGGGCCGCCGAACAGGAACGCGACCTGGCCGCCCGCCTGGCGGTCGCCGAGCGGCGCCGGTTCGAACTCGGCTCGAGCGACTTCTTCCTGGTCAACCAGCGCGAAGAGACCGCGACCGACGCGGCCGTCCGGCTCGTCGAGGCGCAGACCCGTATCGCCTCGGCCCGCGCCGAACTGGCCGCCGCGACGGTGGACCGCGCGGCCCTGGGCCTCGACTGAGACGAGGCGACTTCGGCGTGGTGAAGCGCTAGCCTGATCCTTTCTCTGGCGAGGTCACAGGCGGCGCATGGACAACCGCGCGGGCGAGATGATGGTGTTCGTGCGGGTGGTCGAATCCGGCAGCTTCTCCGAAGCGGCCCGGCTGCTGCTGATGACGCCCTCGACGGTGTCGAAGCTGATCGCCCGGCTGGAGGCGCGCCTGGGGGTCCGGCTGATCGAACGCTCGACCCGCAGGCTGGCGCTGACCAGCGAGGGCCAGTTCTACTACGAGCGCAGCCGCGCGCTTCTGGGGCAGCTGGACGAGACGGAACAGCAGATCGCCCAAGGCGGCGCGGAGGCTGAAGGGGTGATCCGCGTCACCTCGTCGGTGACCTTCGGCGTCGCCGCCCTGGAGCCGATCCTGCCGGAGTTCCTGCAAGCCTATCCCCGGGTCGCCGTCGACCTTTCGCTGTCAGACGACGTGGTCGACCTCTATCTGGATCGCACCGACGTCGCGATCCGGGTCGGCAAGCTGCAGGATTCCAACCTGATGGCGCGCAGGATCGGCGAGACCCGCCGGAGGATCGTCGCCTCGCCCGCCTATCTGGCCCGGCACGGAACCCCGCGTACGCCCGAGGACCTGATGTCCCACAACTGCCTCGGGTTCAATTTCCGCCGCGCCAACCCGGTCTGGCCAATGCGCGAGGGCGGACGGATCGTCGAGCGCATGCTGAGCGGATCGCTGCTGGCCAACAACGGCGAAACTCTCCGGCGCATGGCCCTGGCCGGCGTGGGCGTCGCACGGATCGCCGACTACCACCTGAGGGGGCCCATTGCGCGCGGCGAACTGGTCGAGATCCTGCAGGACAGCGACATCGGCGAGACCGACGAGATCCACGCCCTGTTCCGCGGCGCCCAGTTCCTGCCGGCCAGGGTGCGCGCGTTCCTCGACTTCACCGTGCCGCGTATGCAGCGGTTCCTCGCCGAAGGATGAGAAGGCGGCCGGAGCCTGGCCCCGGCCGCTTAAGCGTCACCGCGGCTCGCGCCCCAGCACCTCCATCCGCATCACCTGCACCCCGCCCTCGGCGAGCGTGGGCAGCTTGGCGAACCAGTCCTTGACGTAGGGCATGGCGTTGTGGGCCTCGAAGTCCTCCTTCGTCGCGAAGATCTCGTAGAAGACGAAGTGGCCCGGCTTGGCGCGGTCTTCCTGCAGGAAGTAGACGAGGTTCTTGGGATCGCCCCGAACCAGCTCCACCAGCGGCAGCGTCGCCGCGCGCAGGGCCGCTTCCTGGCCGGGCTTGGCCTGCACCTGGGCGACGATCGAGTAGGCGCCGGCCGGTATCTGCTCGTATCGGACCCCGCTCGGCTCGCGGGCCAGGGTCGGGCTCGCCCCGGCGCCGACGGCTGTCAGCACGGTCACCGCCAGCAAGGTCGTGATGGTCTTGCGCATCGTGATCTCTCCTCGAAGGAACGGCTTCAGCGCACGGCGCGCTGGCGAGCGGCCAAGGTGTTGGCGAAGCGCTGCTTCACCGGCCCCAGCGCCTTGACGAACTCCAGTTGCTCGCCCTCCGGGCCCTTGCAGTAGATCAGCTCCCAGCCGTCCGACGGCGCCACGGTCACCTTGTTGGTGTTGGCGTCCTGTGGGGCCGCGCGGCGCTCGGCCTCGGTGCCCACCCGGATGATCCGGTTGGCCCGCACCTGGGTCATGCCGCGGCGGGCGGACTCGGCTTCCAGGTCGGTGATGAACTTGTTGAAGTCGACGTCGTCACGCACATAGAAGCAGATGTGCATCATCCGCGGGAACGCGGGGCTCATGTGCTCCACCGGCTCGGCGAAGGCGCGCGGGCCGCCCATCGGCTGGTCGGCGTCGCGGTACTGCAGCAGCTCGATCACCACGTTGTCGAACTGGATGAAGCGGACGTCGAGCCGCTGGGCCCCGCCGCGCAGGTCGGGCACGCCGATGGTGCGCGGATTGACGCCCAGCTCGTTGGCCAGGATGTCCTGGTCGGCCAGAAGGGTGTTGTGGACGGCGTCGCCCTGGAAGTCGCCGTGGCGGAACACCTCCGTGCCGCCCAGCACCTGGGTGTAGAACTCGTAGGCCCGCTCCATGTTCTGGACGGTCAGGCCGAAGTGCTGCACGCCCTGCAGCCGCGCGCCCAGCGGGCCGGCGTTGCGGGCCGCGGCCGACGGGCCGCTGGCGCCCTGCGCGGCGGCGGGGCCGGCGATGGCCGCTCCGGCGGCGGCGGCCATCACCGCGCCGGTGGTGCGCAGCATCTCGCGACGACCGGGATCGGCCGCGCCGGGGGATGTCGGGTTACGCATGATCTGTCTCCTTTTCACTGCTTTGATCGAGGCGTGCGCAAGCCCTTCGGCCGAAGCGAGCCTCGGCCGTCGAGCGACGGTGCGAATGGAAAGGGTCTGGGCTAGTCGGCGCCGGGCAGCGGGGCCGCCGGGTTGACCAGGCCCGCCGCGCGAAGCTCGCGCCAGAAATCGGTCGGGATCGTTTCGTCCAGGGCGGAGCGGTCCTCGGCGATGCGTTCGGGACGGCTGGCGCCGGGGATGACGGCAGCCACGGCCGGATTGGCCAGCGCGAACTGCAGGCCGGCGGCCTTCATGCTGATCCCGTGACGGTCGGCAATGACCTTGATCCGGGCCACCTTGTCGAGAATGGCCGGGGTCGCCGGCGCGTACTCGAAGTTGGGTCCGCCCACCAGGGCCCCGGAGCTGTAGGGACCGCCGACGACGATCCCCAGGCCGCGTTCGGCCACCTTGCCGGTCACGCGCTGCAGGGCCCGATCATGGTCGAGCAGGGTGTAGCGACCCGCCAGCAGGAAGGCGTCGGGACGCGGCTCGTCCAGATCGAGCAGCAGTTCGATCGGCTCGACGCGATTGACGCCCAGGCCCCAGGCCTTGATCACCCCCTCGTCGCGCATACGGTCCAGGGCCTTGAAGGCCCCCTTGCGGGCGCTTTCGAACACGCCCAGCCACTCGTCGCCGTAGAAGTCCTGGGCCACGTCGTGGACGAAGGCGATGTCGATGTGATCGGTGTTGAGCCGCTTCAGGCTGTCCTCGATCGAGCGATAGGTGGCGTCCTCGGAATAGTCGTTCACGATCTTGTTCGGACGGCCGTACTTGAAGACCTCGCCCTTCTCGCCGAGATCGCGGGCGCTGACGTCTTCCACCTCGTCCAGGATCACCCGTCCGACCTTGGTGCTGATCACGTATTGGTCGCGCGGCTTGCCGGCCAGGGCCCGGCCCATGCGGATCTCCGCCAGGCCCGCCCCGTAGAACGGGGCGTTGTCGAAATAGCGGATGCCGTCGTTCCAGGCCGCTTCCACAGTGGCGAGGGCTTCGTCCTCGGGAATGTCGCGAAACATGTTGCCGAGCGGCGCGGCGCCGAAACCGAGCTTACCGGGCAGGATATCCTTGAGCGTCATCGTCTCAACCTTCCATCTGGTGTCGTGTCGGGCGCGTCGCCCGGCTCGAGATCTGAAATAGAACGCCGGCCCGTCGCCCAGTAGCCGGGTCCCGATCGCAGAACTCTGGAAGCAAATTCACAGGCTGCGAACGATGCAGAGCACGCAGCGGCCGGGCTCATCGCGCCCCCTTCTCCGCCGAGCGGACCACGGCCTCCTCGATCAGCGACGCGACCACGCCCGGCTGGGAGACATAGACCGCATGACTGGCGGCGACGTCGCGCACGGTGGCGCCGGCGCGCTTGGCCATCATGCGCTGGGCCGGCGGCGGAATGATGTGGTCGTCCTTGGCGACCAGGTACCAGCTGGGCTTCACCCGCCAGGCCGGGGCGGTAACCTTGCCCTCCAGGGCCTGCGCGCCCCAGGGCTGCTGGGAGTCGGCCATGAAGCGCGCGACCTCGGGCGTGACGTCGGCGGCGAAGGCGGCGGAGAACTTGGCGCGGTCCAGCAGCAGAAGGCCGTCGACCGGCGGCAGGATCGGCAGGGCTGGCGCGCCGGGCGGCGCGTTGGCCACCAGCGAGGACACCGACTCCCCCTGGTCCGGCGCGAAGGCCGCGACATAGACGAGGGCCGAGACCTTGGGATCCGAGCCCGCCTCGGTGATCACCACGCCGCCGTAGGAATGGCCGACCAGCACCACCCTGCCCTCGGCCGCCGCGATCGCTCGCCGGGTGGCCGCGACGTCATCGGCCAGCGAGGTGGTCGGGTTCTGGACGATGACGACCTTGTAGCCGTCGCGGCGAAGGATCCGGTAGACGTCCGCCCAGCCCGAGCCATCGACGAAGGCGCCGTGCACCAGGACGATCGTGCCCGGCTTGTCGCCCGGATCGGCCTGCGCCGCGTGCCCCACAGCGCCGGCGGCGGCGAGAACGCCGACGAGAAGTAACCGATTGATCGGAAGCAAGCGCATCCGTGTTCTCCTAGAGGCTGGCGGCGTTGGACTTCAGTCGGCGTTGGCGATCCAGTTTCCGTGGAAGCCGGGCGGCACGATGTGCGGCAGGTGGATGCTGGCGAGCGGGGCGTCCTCGAACCTGCGGGCGTCGAGGATCACGAGGTCGGTGGTTCGGGTGTCGGCGTCGATGACGAAGCCCATCAGCCAGCCCTCGTCCTCGCCCGCATCGGCATGCGCCGGCACGAAGATGAACTCGCAGGGATGCCGGCCGCGTCCGAAGTCGTGCGCCTGGCGCGTCCCCTCGACGAGGTCGTGCTTGAAGAGGCCCGTCCCCAGGAACGGATCGGTCAACGCCATGGTGTAGGCGTAGCGATAGGGCTGGCCCAGCCGGCGCTCGTCGGGGCGCGGAAACTCCTGCGGCGCAGGATCGATGACGATCCGTCCGACCGTTCCAGCCACTGGATCGAGGGTCCAGCGCTCGAAGGCGCACTGCTCGGAATCCGGCCCCGAGGTGCGCCGCCAGAACATCCTGTCGTGGACGATGACGTCCAGGACCACCGTGCCGTCCGGCGCGTCATAGGCGTTGATCGCATGGAAGACGAAGCAGGGATCGACAGGCAGCCAGGTGACGGCCGCGCCCTTGCCCTCGCGCGGCAGCAGTCCGACCCGCGCGCCGCGCCCCTCGTTCCAGCGATACGGGAAGTGATGGCCGGTGATCGCGGCGGCCAGCGAGAAGGTGACGGGCAGGTCGAGGATGATCGCGAAGCGCCGGGTGAAGGCGAAGTCGTGGATCATCGGCCCGTTCTTGACGGGGATCCGCACCTCACGGCGCACCTTGCCCTCGGGGCCCAGCACCACGAAGCGCAGGGCGCGCCACTTGCTGGCGTCGTAGCAGACGCCCAGCATCTCGCCCGTCAGCGGATCGCGATGCGGATGGGCGGTGAAGCCGCCCTTCAGCGTGTCGTCAAAGTCGGTGTAGCGCACCGTCTGGAGCATCTCGTCCAGTTCGACGGGCGTGCTGCCGGCCTCCACCACGCCCAGGGTCTTGCCTGCGAACCCGACGACATTGGTGTTCACGGTGTCGAAGAGATGACGAGGCCCCGGCGTGCGGGGCTCGACCAGCGCCTTGGCGACGGCGTCCGAACGGATCCAGCGGTTTCGATACCAGGCCGCGCGACCGCCCTGCAGGCGAACGCCGTGAACCATGCCGTCGCCCGCGAACCAGTGATGCTTCTGCCGATTGGGGGCCATCGGGTTGGGCCCCATGCGCAGATACCGGCCGTCGAGCCCGGCGGGGATAACCCCCGTGACGGGCAGATCCTCGAGCGTCAGCTCCTCGGTCATCGGCGTGTGCAGCCCGGTGAGATAGGGGTTGTCCGGCAGGGTCCTGGCCTTGCTGGCGGCTTCGGTGAAAAGCATCCCCGTCTCCCCACGATCCAGCGCCGAACGACCGGCGCCTTCGGTGGACAATGATGTCGCGGTCGGCCGGCTTGGAAAGCTCGAACGGGGGAGCCCGCGATCGCCCGATCGAGCGTCCAGCGATCTAGCGGGCGCTCCCCGGTGCGAGCGCTACGCTATCGTCGCGACCTTGGCCCGACGCGGACGCGCCCCCACACCCGGGCGTCGATGGAGTAGGCGCCGGGTCCCGCCAGGACCAGGGTCGCCAGTCCCCCGACCGTCGCCGGGTCGTGCTGGAGCGCGCCGACGGCGAGCGCCGCCAGGGCGCCGACGAGCGCGCTGCAACGCGTCCCCGCGCCCAGCGCCAGCGAAACGCAGACGATCGCCACAAGCCACTGGCCGGCCCCGCCAAGCTGCGCGACACGCTCCAGGCTGAGGCCGGCGGCGGCCATGGAGAGCCGCAGCACCACCAGGCCCGCGCCGAGCGCTCCAGCGGGATAGATCGGGACCGTCATCTTCATCGAGCGGTCTTGAACCCTCCGCGCGCGCCGGGAAACGCCGATCTAGCTATCGCGCTCTCCCCCGATCGGGGATGCCTTCCGCCCCCTTGCAGAACAGTGTTTGATAAGTGGGGCGGCTGTGGGGGTGGCGATGGCGTCGGGACCAGTTGGGCTTTGGCGAGGATTGTTGGCAGCGCTGTTCTGCGCGGCCGCAGCCTTCGAGGTCGCCGCCCAGCCCTATGCGCTGTCCATGGGCCAGCTGAAGCACGAGGTGTGGACGCGGGACGACGGCGCGCCGTCGGTGCCGCACGCCATGGCCGAGACCGCCAGCGGCCTCGTCTGGATCGCCAGTCGCGACGGGCTGTTCCGCTTCGACGGCCTCGCGTTCGAGCCCATGGACGCCCAGATCGACCGCGACAAGTACGGCCATCCTCGGAAACTCCAGATCGGTCGCGATGGGACGGTCTGGGCCTGGTATTCGAAAGGCTGGCTGGGCGTGTTCCGCCAGGGCCGCCTGCAACTGGTCGAGGCGCCGCCGCCCCGCGGCGAGGTCGTCACCTTCACCCTGACCCCGGACGGCGCGATCTGGGCGGGCGTGGCGCAGATCGGCCAGCCGTTCCTTCGCTATCAGAAAGGGCGCTGGGAGCGGATCTCGCCAAACCCCGACCGCCAGATGCTGCGCGACGCGCTGGTCTCGGCCGATGGCGCCTTCTGGCTGGGCTACAACAAGTCGGTGCTGCGGCGCGCGCCGAACGGCGTGAAGTTCGAGCGGGTGGACACGCCGCTGGGCACGGGCGGACTGCTCGCCGCCGATGCGGATGGAAGGGTCTGGCTGGTGCGCGCGGACGGCGGCGCCCGCCTGACAGGACCGGGAGGCCGCTGGCCGGCGCCGCCTTCCCGGCCCTTCCGCTGGACGAGCCAAGATCCCGGCTGGCTGGCCGCCGCGTTCGACAGGAATGGCAACCTCTGGGTCAAGGGTCGGGATTTCGGCCGGGTCGCAGAGCTCGTGCAGGCCGAGAAGAGCGCTGCCGCCGCCCCCGCCTACGAGACGGGCGAACGAACCCTGATGTCCTCGCCACGCCCTTCCCTGCTGTACGTCGATCGGCGAGGAACCCTTTGGTACGGTGGCCCGCGCAGCCTGGACCACTTCAGCACGCCCAGCATCGTGGTCGAACCGGAACTTACGGCCGCCGCCAAGTACGGCGACCTGCTGATGACGGCCTCTTCCGGCGCCGTCTATATCGGCCAGAGCGACGCGATCTACCGGGTCGATCGGGGCCAGCGTCCGGTCCGCCTTTTTTCGATGACCGAGCCGAGGGCGATCTGCGAGGATCGCGACAAGTCGATCTGGATCGCGGCCGCTGACCGGATCGTGCGGCTTCACGGCGGCGGCCGGACCGAGTTTCCCGCGCCCCCAAGCGAGACCGGCTTCTACGACTGCGGGCCAGATTCCAGCGGACGGTTCTGGCTGCCGGCGTCGACCAGCGGAATGTACTGGCGGGACGGAAGAAGCTGGCGCCCGGTGCCGGCCAAGGACCTTTCGGCGACATCCGACCCGACCCTGATGGTCAGGGACGCGCAAGGCCGCCTGTGGGCCCTGACCGATCCCTCGACCCTGACCCGGCTGGACGGCGGGTTCGCCGAGGCGCGGTCGTTCGCCGCGACCCTCAAGGGGACCAGCGGCGTGCGATCCCTGCACGCCACCACCAAGGGGATCCTGATGTCAGGGCGCGACGGCGCGGCGCTGATGTCGACCGACGGTCCGGCGCGCCTGACGCTGAGCCAGGCCAAGCCGCTGCGCTACGCGACGGGCCTGGCCCAGACGCCCGAGGGCAACACCTGGCTGTTCGGCGCGGGCGGCCTGTCGAGGGTCAGGACCGCCGACCTGGAAAAGGCCTTCGCCGACCCCGCCTTCGTGATGCCCGCGCGCACCTTCAGCTACGAGGACGGCCTGCCCAACGGTCCCAACGCCCAGAACAGCGAGAGCATGGCCCGCGGCGGCGACGGTCGCCTGTGGCTGGCCACGATCGACGGCATCGCCTGGATCGATCCGGCCCGCCTGAGCTCCAACCCGGTCGCGCCCGGCGTCGCCATCACCTCGCTGACCAGCGGGCAGAACACGATCAAGGATCCCGCGAACGTGCGGCTGAAGGCCGGGTCGTCCGACATCACCATCGGGTTCGCGGCGATCAACCTGGCCATGCCTCGTCGGACCCAGGTGCTCTATCGGCTTGAGGGCCACGATGCGGATTGGGTGGATCCCGGGTCGCGCCGACAGGCGTTCTACACGAACCTGGCGCCGGGGACCTATCGCTTCCAGGTCATCGCCGCCAACGAGGACGGGGTCTGGAACCGCACCGGCGCGAACCTGGAGGTCTCGATCGCGCCCACCTTCCTGCAGTCGATCTGGTTCAAGCTTCTGATCGCGGCGGTCCTGATGCTGCTGGCCTGGGCGCTCTACAGCCTGCGCGTCCGCCAAGTTGCCGCCGCGTTCGAGGCCCGCTTCCAGGTTCGCACCGCCGAGCGAGAGCGCATCGCGCGCGAACTGCACGACACCCTGCTGCAGGGCTTCCAGAGCCTGATGCTGCGGTTCCAGGCCGTGGCCAACCGGCTGTCGGGCGACGACCCGCTGCGCAAGGAGATCGACCAGGCCCTCGACCGCGCCGACGTCGTCCTGGCCGAAGGCCGGACCCGCGTCCGCGACCTGAGGAACGAGGCGGCGCGCGCGGATCTCGCAGAAGCCCTCAGCGACATCGTCGGCGCGCTTGGCGACGGCGACGCGCCGCCCATCGACCTGGTGATCGAAGGCGACGCCAGGGCCACCGAGCCGATCGTCGGCGAGGAACTGTTGCGGATCGCCGAAGAGGCGATCCGCAACGCCATCGCCCACGCCAGGGCCTCGGCCATCTCCGTCCGCCTCACCTTCGGCCGCGGCCGCCTTTCGCTGTCGGTCGGCGACGACGGCGTCGGCTTGCCGGTGGCGGTGCGCGAGGCGGGCGAGCGCGAGGGCCACTACGGCCTCAAGGGCATGCGCGAACGGGCCGA
The DNA here is from genome assembly GCF_011043625.1 of Caulobacter sp. 602-2. GTDB lineage: Bacteria > Pseudomonadota > Alphaproteobacteria > Caulobacterales > Caulobacteraceae > Caulobacter. The sequence continues at coordinate 399,074 of NZ_JAAKGT010000001.1, read as the reverse complement.
GCGCATCGGCGGGCGACTGGCGATCTCCACCCGCCCGAACGGCGGCTCCGAGGTCGAGGTCCAGGTCCCGGCCGGCACCGCCTATCTGGACGGCGGGCCCGCATGGTACTGGTGGCGCAGACTTGTCTTGCCCGGCGCGAAGCCACGATGACCAGCCGCCCCATCCGTGTTCTCACCGTGGACGACCACGCCGTCTTTCGAGAGGGCGTCGCGGCCCTGGTCGGACCGCAGGAAGACATGATGATCGTGGGCGAATGCGAGAACGGCCGGCAGGCCGTCGACGCCTTCCGGCAACTCCGTCCGGACGTGATCCTGATGGACCTGCAGATGCCGATCATGAACGGGCTGGACGCCATCGTCGCGATCCGCGAGACGGCGTCCGACGCGCGCATCGTGGTGCTGACGACCTATCAAGGCGACGCCCAGGCCGTCCGGGCCCTCAAGGCCGGCGCCAGCGGCTACCTCCTGAAGTCCTCGCTCCGCCACGAACTGCTCGACACCATCCGGCTGGTGCACGCCGGTCGTCGCTTCGTCCTGCCCGAGGTCGCCCAGGAGATCGCCGTGCACGCCGCCGAGGAGCCGCTCAGCGCCCGCGAGATCGAGGTGCTGGAATGCATGGCCGCCGGCGGCGCGAACAAGACGATCGCCTACCGGCTTTCGCTGTCCGAGGAGACCGTGAAGGCCCACATCCGCAGCATCTTCTCCAAGCTCGACGTCAACGACAGGACCCAGGCCGTCACCACGGCGCTGCGCCGCGGCATCATCGCGCTCTAGACCATCAGCGATGGCGACCAGAGTGTCTGGTCGCCTCGCCAACGCCAATCAGAACCTCCAGCTGACCTGGGCGCGGGCGCCGTGGTCGCTCAGGCGATCGCCGTAGGCGCCGGAATAGGTCACGCCGATCACGGCGCTGCGGCTAAGGTCGGCCTCCAGCCCCAGATTGACGGCCAGGGCGTCCTTGTCGATCGGAGCACCGATGATCCCGAACGACGGCGCGCCGGTGAACCCCAGGTCGATGGTCGGTGCGCGATCACCGAAGGCGTGGCGCAGCGCGGCCGAACCGGCAAGGCGCAGGCCAAGCTCGCCCGCCTTCAGATCGCTCTTCAGGCGCACGCCGACCGAACCATAGGTCAGGTGCTCATCGCCGCCGCCATGCAGCGCGGCGCTGCCCCCCTTCTCGGCGACATCGGCGCCGGTCAAGCCGACATAGGCAAGGCCCAGGAACGGCTGCACCGTCGTGCCGGCCACCTCGCGCTTCAGGGCGACTTCGCCGAACGCTTGATAGGTGCGGGCCGAGTAGTCGCTCGACAGGGTCTCGCCGAACGTTCCGAACGCGACCCGGCGCGAGGCCTCGACCTCATGCCAGGCATAGGCGCCGCCAAGCTGGAACGACACCCCGCCGCGCTCGGCCAGGACATAGCCGCCGAGGTGATAGGTCTCGACGTCGTGCCTGGCGCGCGCGGTCTTCAGGTCGCCGGCGCTGTAGCCCACGGCGACGCCGGCGCGGATGTCCCGGCCCAGCGAGGCGTCATAGCCTGTCACCAATCCCTGGACGTCGCGGTCGTAGCTCTGAGCGTTGCCGTCGCCCTTCATGGAGCCCCAGCCGCCGAAGGTCTCTCCCCAGGCCGACGATCCCTCGACGCCGGCCAAGTCGCCCCGCGCCAGGATCGCGTCGCGCACGAAGCGGCTGTCCTGGATCAGCGAGCCGCGCAGGCTGGCGTAGTCCGAGCCGGCCAACTGGTCGAAGGCGTCGCGCGCCTGCTCGGCCGAGAGGTTGACCACGGCGTCGAAGACCGGGTTGTCCCACCCCAGGTGCTGGGCCCCCGCCCCCGCCGCGACCTGGTTCGGGGTCACGCCGATGTCCGTGAAGCTGATGTCGTTGCGCCGCAGCCGCAGATAGACGTTGAAGCCGTCATAGCTGAGCGACGGATCGAGGAAGGCCAGGTTCGAGGTCACGCCGTCGAACTTGCTTCCGGCCGCCAGGCCTCCGTTGGCGTGCAGGATCAGGTAGTTGGTCTGCGGCCGATAGTCTCCCGCGCCCGCCAGCACCTTGACGGTCCCGCCCTGGATCGTGGCCAGGCCGGAGGCGAGGATCATGTCCGACTGCCCCGCCGCGTTCGTCTCGACCTCGAAGATCGAGCCAGGCTTGAAGGTGACGCCCCCGGCGACATTGAGCACGCCGATCGAGTTGCCCGGCGCGATCGTGCCCGACACGACGGTGGTTCCCACCGTGCCGACGCCCTGGAGGCGACCACCCGACCAGACGTCCAGCGCGCCGCCGAGCACGCCGTTCACCGCCAGCACGCCCCGCTCGACGGTCGTCGCGCCGGTGAAGCCGCCGGAGGCCCCGGTCAGTTCGGTCTTGCCCGCGCCGACCTGGCGCAGAGAGCCCGAGCCGCTGATGGAGCCGGCGTAGGTCAGGCTGTCCGAACGGTCGAACAGCAGCGCGCCGTTGACGACCACGTCGCCGCCGACGGCGCCCCTCGTTCCGCCTCCGCCGAGGTTCAGTTGCGCGCCCGAGGCGATGGTCGTGACGCCGGAATAGGTGTTGTTGGAGGTGAAGGTGACGCCGCCGTCCAGGATGCGCACCGCGCCGGCACCGGAGATCTGGCCGTTGAAGGTGACGGCGTCCGACCGGTTGAAGGCCAGCACGCCGTTGTTGGCGACGTCGCCGACGATCGAACCCGACACGCCGCCATCGCCGATCTGCAGCGTGCCCGCCTGGATGGTGGTGCCGCCGTAAGAGTTGTCCCCCGTCAGGATCAGCGTCCCAGCTTCGGTCTTGATGATCCGGCCCATGCCGTAGATCGACGCGCCGATCTTGGCGACATCGGCCAGGACGCGGATCTCGCTGCCCGCCGCGGCGGTGAGCAGGCGCCCCGTCCCCGTCAACTCATAGCCCTCGTCGACGAACTGCAGGCCCTTGAACCTCAAGCTATCCTCGACCGTGATCTGGCCGCCGGCGAATGAGCCGGCGTCCTTGAAGACGGCGTAGTTGCTGGCCCAGTCATCCAGAGTGTTGCCGCCCTGGTTCAACCATTGCTTGTTGTCGGCGTTCCAGACCCCATCGCCGCCCTGCCAGTGCTGCAGGGTGTTGTCGCCGGGAATGAGCGTGCTGGTGATGATGAGGTTGACCCGGCCACCGCCCGCTTGCAGCGTGTAGTCCACGTTGCTCAGCGACGGCGTCGAGCCGATCGTCGCCGTATTGGAGATCAGGGCGCCGCGATAGGTGATGAGGCGATAGTAGCCAACGTCGGCGGTGCCGAAGCCCGGCTGCGTGGTTCCCACGAGATTGATCACACCGTTCAGCGTCAGATCGCCGTTGACCGTCAGGTAGTCGCTGACGCCGGGAGACGTCAACGAGAAGCCCGGGGCGCCCAATTCGATGTCGAGGTTGGAGCCCGCGGCCAGGGTCAGGTCCCCTCCGATCGACATCGAGCCGATGGAGGCGCCCGGCGCCAGATGGCCACCGCTCAATATGGTGACGTCACCCACCGCGCCCGCGCCGTTCAGCGTCGCACCAGAGCCGACGGTGATCGTCGAACCGGGCATGTACCCGTTGAGCATCAGGCTTCCCGCATCGACGACAATCGCGCCGGTGAAGCCTGAGTTGTTGCCGGTCAGCGCCAACTGGCCCGAACCGACCTGGCGAACAATACCCGAGCCGGTGATGACGCCGGAGAAAGTGAAATTATCGGAGCGATCGAACGCCAGGGCCCCGTTGACGACCACGTCGCCGATCGAACCGCTCGCGCCGCCTCCGCCCAGGTTCAGCTGCGCGCCCGCGGCGATGGTCGTACCGCCGGTGTAGATGTTGTCGGCGGTGAAGGTCACGCCGCCGTCCAGGATGCGCACCGCGCCCGAGCCGGTGATCCGGCCATCGAAGGTGATGGCGTCCGACCGTTTGAAGACCAGCACGCCGTTGTTGGCGACATTGCCGACGATCGAGCCCGAAGTCCCGCCGTCGCCGATCTGCAGCGTGCCCGCATCGATCGTGGTCCCGCCGGCATAGGTATTGGCGCCGGTCAGGACCAGCGTGCCGGCCTGGGTCTTGGTGATCGCGCCGGGGCCGGTGATCCCCACGCCGATCTTGGCGAGGTCGGCCAGAACGCGGATCTCGCTCGTGCCCGGGACGGTGACCAACTGGCCGGTTCCGGTCAGCTCATAGCCCTCGTCGACGAACTGCAGGCCGATGAAGCTCTGCGCGCCGTCCACCGTCACCGCGCCGCCCGTGAAGGCGCCGGCGTCCTTGAAGATCGCATACTTGCCCACCCAGGCGTACGGGGTGTTGCCGCCGTCGTTCAGCCACTGCGTGCTGGTCGCGCTCCAGACACCGTCGCCGCCCTGCCAGTGCTGCAGGGTGTCGTCGCCAGGAACCAGCGCGCTGCTGATGTAAAGGTCGACCCGGCCGCCGCCCGCCTGCAGCGCGTAGTTCACGTTGCTCAGCGAGGGCTTGGCGCCGATCGTCGCCGTGTTGGCGGTCAGGGCGCCGCCGTAGGTGATCAGGCGATAGTAGCCGATGCCGGCGACGCCGTCGGCGGGGTCGGCGCTCTGCGAGAGGTTGACCACGCCGTTCAGCGCCAGGTCGCCGCCGACGACCAGGCGGTCGCTGACGCCCGGGGAAGCCGACGACGCGCCCGGCGCACCCAGTTCGAAGTCGAGGTTGGAGCCGGAGGCCAGGGTCAGGTTCCCGGCGATCGACAGCGTGCCGACCGAGTTGCCGGCCGCCAGATGGCCGCCGCTCTGGATGACGGCAGCGCCCACCGTTCCCGAACCGCCCAGGGCGGCGCCGGAGGCGACGGTGACGGTCGACCCGGCCAGGGAGCCATTGACCAACAGGGTTCCGGCGTTGACGGCCGTCGCGCCGGTGAAAGCCGATGAATCCTCGGTCAGGATCAGCTTGCCCGCGCCGGCCTTGCGGAACGCGCCAGCGCCCGAAAGCTCGAACCCATAGGTTCCGTTGCTGCTCTGGTCGAAGGTGAGGAACGCGCCGGCTGCGATCGCAATGGCGCCACGGATCGTATCCGTCCCGGCTATCACGCCGCCGCCCGAGATCGCCCAGTCCGATGCGATCTCGCCGCTCACGGTCAGCGTTCCCGCGCCCGCCTTGGTCACCGTGCCGCCGCTGGAGATCTGGCCGGCATAGACACCGTCGAACGCCTGGTCGAAGACGACACCCCGGCTGCCGGCGCCGCTGCCGAAGACCACGCTGCCGGCCAGGCTGTTGCTGTCGCCCTTCAGCACGCCTTCAAGCACCGACCAGGTCTGGCTGCCCGCACCCGTCAGGGTCCAGGTGCTGGCGCCCAACTTCTGGAAGGTGTCGAAGCCCATCAGGCCGTAGCCGTCGACGGACCCGTCCGATCCGATATGCGAGGCGTTGAAGGTGTCGTCGCCCGCGCCGCCCAGGGCCAGCACGTTGTTGGAACCGCCGCCAGACACCGCCACGACGTCACGGATCCACGAGCCCGCATGGAGTTCCAGGCGGTTGTCGCTGCCGAACAGCTCGATCGCGTAGGCGCGCTGGGAGCGGTTGTTCACGCCGCCGATGATCGTGCCCGAATTGATGATGGTGGTGGAGCCGGTGCTGGCGCCGACCACGCCCCGGCCGCCGGCCCCCGGCTGGATCGCGTTGGAGGGCCGACCGCCCGCTCCGCCCTGGATCGTTCCGGCGTTGACCAGCACCCCCGGCTGGCCGCCCGTGAAGACGATGCCCGCCCCGCCCGCGCCGGAATAGTTGCTGCCGGAACCGCCGTTGCCGCGCCCGCCGACGCCGCCGGCGATCACGCCGGTCGCGCTGTTCTCGATCGAGCCGCCCCAGGCGATCACGCCGTTTCCGGCCGCGCCGCCGTTCGAATAGCCGTAGCCGCCCTCGCCGCCCGTGATCGTGCCGGCGTTCGTGATGGTTCCCAGGTTGCTGAGCACGCCGGCGGCGCCGGCCCCTGCCCAGCTGGCGAAGGTGCCCCCTGCCCCGCCCGTGATCGTGCCGCTGACGACGTTCAACGAACCGCCGCTGTAGAGGAACAGGCCGGCGCCGCCGTTGCCGAACGAGCTGCCCGCGCCGCCCGTGATGGCGCTGGCCGAACCGCCCGCGCCGCCGTTGACGGTCACCGAACCGCCATTCAGCAACACCAGTCCGGCGCCGCCGCCACCGCCGCCACCGCCGCCGCCAACGCCGCCACTGCCCGCGCCGCCGTCGCCGCCCGTGACGTCATAGCCCGCGGTCGACAGCTGAACGTTCGTCCCCGTCAGAACGAGCCCACCGCCGCCGCCGCCGCCCGCCGCCCGCCGCGCTCGCACCACCGTTGGCGCCGTCTGTCGCGATGAAGTCGACGGTCAACGAAGCGGTTCCAGTCGTGGCGAGCTGCGAGCCCAGGCCGCCGGCGCCGCCGCTACCGCCGCCAGCCGCGCCACCGCCGCCGGCCGAAAGGTCGTTCAGCGCCCCAGGCTGCCCTCCGGCCGCACCAGCCCCGGCTTCCGCCGAACCGGTGGGTGTAGTCGCCGCTGCCCCGCCGTAGCTTCCAGCGCCGGAGGCCCCGCCGCCGCCGCCCGCAATACCGCCCTGAGGCGTGTGGGGAGTATAGCCGGCGCCGTCGCCCCCGCCCTTGGTGATCTGCCGGGCCTGCGCCATCGGGGCGCCGAGGCCGACGGCCAGCGCGAGCACCGTGAGCGAGACCGAGTTGCGGATGACCCGCGCCTTGTTGAACGACTGCAGCACTTTGACACCTGCCAGGCCCGTCTTGGCGAGCCGCTCCTGAACCGCAGGGACGTCGGAACGCATCACGCGACGCGTTCGGCTGGGCCTGGCCCGATCCCCCTGAAACGCACGCGCAAACAGCGGCCGACGGCGGCGCCTTACGCGCGCCGCGTCGATGATCCGCATGACGCGTGTCGACCGTCCCTGCCAGCGGGACGGGTGAGCGCCTATGCAATCCCGGCATGAACAGCGGCGCTTGGAGCGGAAGGGTCAGTGCGTGTTGCGGCGCAAGGTGTCGGAAGGACGCTCGCCGAAACGCAGGCCATAGGCCTGGGCGAAACGGCCCAGCTCCCAGAAGCCGTGGTCCATAGCGATGTTGGTCACCAGCGTAGTGGCGGGATCGCAAGCCTGCAGCCGCGCATGGACAAGGTCCAGCCGGCGATTGCGAGCGTAGCGCACCGCGCTTTCTCCCAGGAATTCCTGGCAGGCCAGGTTCAGCGTCCGCTCGGCAACACCCACGACCCTGCAGATGTCGCCCAGCGACAGCATCTCCTCCGGCCGCTCCTCCAGGGCGCTTTCGAAGCGGGCGACGATCTGGCGATGACGCCCGAGGGCGGCCCTGCCCGGCTTGACCAGCCCCTGTGAGAGGCAGGCCATCAGCCTGTCTACGACCGCGCCAGCCAGGGCCTTGGAGGGTTGCGGCTCGGCGAGGATATGCGGCCGGCTCCGGATCACGCCGGAAATGTCGCCCATCAGCGCGATGAGCTCGTTCATCGCCGCCGCCGGCGCGACGAACATGCGGTCATCGTCCAGCGGCGCGCCATGCCCGGCGCCCATCAGATCGGGCGCGTGCGCCGTAAGTCGCTCGAACGGCATGGTCACGATGCCGAAGGCCCAGGGCATGCCGGGCGGCGAGCTCGTGACGGTCCGTTCGTTGGGCCGGAAGTGAAAGATGTGCCGGCCGAAGAGCTTGCGCCCCGAGACCCGCCGCATGATCCCCGGCTCGGTGGCGAACATGAAGGTGTGGACGCCGGGGATGGCCGCGGTCTGGGCGATGCCCTGAGCGAACCGACCCATGCCAAGGTTCAGTCCGCCAAAGCTCGCCCGCGCCAGCATGCCGTCGAACCGCAGCCTGCCACGTTCGAGCGGAAGAGGCTTCGCGCCCGAATTGATGTCGCCGATCGCCAGAGCCATCGTCTCGGGGTCGGTGAACGTGGCGAACGCGCTCGAGACGGAATATCGGGACGGATCGGGCGTCATCTTGGTGCGCTGGGTCGCAAACTGTGTCGACTTGGCGACAATCAGCAACCGGTATTCCAAGACGCGTCAAAGAACAACCAGAGCTCGCGCCACACGACCTCATGCCAGCTCGACGCCGCCCTAGCGACGCGTGAAGGACGCCCCGGCCGTCACCTGCGTGTCCCGGAGGTCAGCCGCAGTTCGTACTCCGGAACGATCCGCACGCCCCTCACCTCGCCCACCTGGCCGCCGACCGGGATCGGCGCCTTCACCTCGGGTTGGATATAGAGCGGATTGTCGGCGCGCAGCGGCAGCACCGTCAGCGTCCAGTCGCGGCCCAGCCTGTCGCTGAAGCGGCTCAGCCCCACCTCCCACTTGGGGCCGTAGTAGAACTGGTCGTCCAGCATTTCGACGTCGTCGAACAGGCGCGCCACGTCGCCGGCATAGTCGATCTCCAACCAGACCTCGCTCAGGCCGTCGAGCGCGCCCTTCGGCAGGCTCAGCGTCCAGGCGCCCGAGCGCCCGTACTGCTCGGCATAGGGCTGCAGCACGGCCTTGGCCCGCCCGCCGATCTCCGGTGCCGGCATTCCCTGAGGCTTACGCAGCGGCTTGACCTCGGCGGTCAGGGTCTTGGCGGACGCCTGGGCCTCGAACACCTGGAAGGCTCCCCGCCCCTTCACGCGGCGCAGCGGCAGGCTGGCGACCGGCGCGGCGTCCAGCGCGGGCAGCACCGAGAGACGGAAGCCGGCGTCGGCCTTGGAGCGCACCGACCATCCTTCGCCATCGGCGAAGATCGGATCCTCGCTGAGCACCAGCCGCTCCTTGCCGCCGAACGGCAGCAGATAGGCCTGCCTGGCCTGTTCGGCGCTGATCAGCACGATCCGCACCCGCTTGCCGCCAGGGGCCCGTACGGCCAGCTCGCGCACGCCCTCGGGCGTCAGGGTCGGGGTCACCACGCGGCCGCCGGCGGCCTTCAGGCGCTTGCCGTTCAGCGTGACCACGACATCGGCCGAGAAGGCCATCTCCACCGGCACGCCCTTGGTGGCCGAAAAGACGTAGACGGGCCCGTCGGCGTCTTCGAGCCGGGTCAGCGGCTGGGCGCTGGCCCAGGCCAGGTTGGCGCCGTCGAGATCCAGGTTGATCGGCCAGACGAAATAGGCGCCGGCGGGGATGTCGACAGCACGGCTCGGGAAGGTCACGAGGCCGCCGGGCAGCTTGACCTCGAAGCGGGTCTTGGCCTGAATCGGAGTTTCGAACTGCCGCACGTGGTTGTTGAAGAACAGGAAGCCACGGTCGCCCTGGCTGCGCACCGACCAGCGCGGGGTGGAAACGTCGTCGCGGCCGCTCAGCCTTTCGGCTGGCCGCTGCACCTCCATCGGCGCGAGCCTGGCTCCGAACGCCTTCATGAACAGGTGGTAGGGCCGGACCGCGTCGGCGACGGGGTGAACCTGGCCGTACTGGCCCAGCGGCGCCTGGAAATCGTAGTTGATGATCGGCATGCCGTTGTAGCCGCCCTGGCGGTCGTCCTCCTCCAGGGTGGTGTGGCCCTGCGGATTACGGCCGCCATGGAACATGTAGTAGCCGTAGAGATTGGCCCCCGAGCCCAGCTGCACCGGCAGCATGGCGGCCACGTCGTCGGGCGACAGATAGGGCCTGCGACGATACATGATCGGCACGCCGCCGCCGAACTCCGCCCCCAGGAAAGGGGTGTTGTCCATGTCGGTCTCGATCGTGCCGGGATTGCGCGACGTCGTCTGCGCGCCGAGATCCCCGCCGACGCGGCTGGCGAAGCGGAAGGCGTAGACCTCCTTGGGCGGCAGGCGGCCCTGCCTGGCGCTCCACGGTTCGTCGGCGTAACCGCCGAACACGGGAATGACCTCGCCCTTGGGATAGACCGCGTTGTCCCAGCCGGTCACCGTGTAGAGCGGCACGTCGAAGCCGATCTTGCGCGCCAGGGTCTTGAGCGTCGCGATATGCCCGACGCCGGCGCCAGGACCACCGAGATTGTACTCGTTCTCCAGTTGGACGCCGACGACAGGGCCGCCGTCCTTCCAAAGCTGGCCCTCGACCTGTCTGTAGATCTCGCGCCAGTAGCGCTCGACATAGGTCAGGTAGACCGGATCATCGCGCCGGGTGGGCATGGCGTTGACCACCCAATCGGGCGTGCCGCCCCAGCGCACCTCGCCATGGGCCCAGGGGCCGATGCGGATCACCACCATCAGGCCATTGGCCTTGGTCAGCGCGACGAAGCGCTTGAGATCACGATCGCCCGCCCAGTTGAACTGACCGGCGCGCTCCTCGTGGTGGTTCCAGATGATGTAGGTGGCCACGATGTCGACGCCCTGGGCCTTCATCTTGGCCAGCTCGGCGTTCCAGTTCTCGGGCGGATAACGGGTGTAGTGGAACTCGCCCATGACCGGGATCCAGGGCTGGCCGTTGCGCGTCAGGTAGCGGTTGTTGACGCCCAGCGTCTGGCCGTCGGGTGCTGTGGAGGCCCCCATGCGCAGGTGCTCGGAGCGCACCGCGGCGGGCGGACGGGTCGCGTCCACCGTCAGGTCGGCGCCCTGGGCTGCGATCGCCGTTGCGAACGCCGAGGCCGTGGCCAGGGCAAGGGTCCGGATGCGAAGGGTCATGGAACGGTTCCTGACGGTGTCTGTTTCGGCGCGCGGGGGGATCAGCGATCGCGGCGATGCGACAGGGCGGCCTCAATCTCCTCGAGGGTTCGCCCCTTGGTCTCGGGCACGCGCAAGGCGATGAAGATAAAGCCCGCCAGGCAGACGACGCCGTAGGACCAGAAGGTCCCCGCCGCGCCCAGACGCTGGTTGAGGATCGGAAAGGTGAAGGTGACCACGAAGCAGGCGATCCACAGCGCCGAGACCGCGATCGACATCGCCGCCCCGCGAACGCGGTTGGGGAAGATCTCCGACAGCAGCACCCAGGTCACCGGCGCCAGAGACATGGCGTAGGCGGCGATGACGCCCAGGGTCAGCAGCAGGACGACGGGTCCCTGGATCCCCAGGAAGAACGCCGCCCCGAGCAGCCCGTGCATCACCGCGATCGCCGCCGCGCCCCACAGCATGAGCGTGCGCCGGCCCAGCCGGTCGACGGTGGCGGTCGCCACCAGCGTGAAGGCCAGATTGATCGCGCCGGTGATGACGATGTTGAACATCACGCCGCTGAGGTCGTAGCCCGCGCCGCGATAGATCTCCTCGGCATAGTTGAAGATGACGTTGGTGCCGCTCCACTGCTGCAGGACGGCCAGGCCGACGCCGGTCAGCAGCACGCCCAGCACAGCCGGCGCGAGCAGTTCGTTGGCCGAGCCCGTGTCGGCGCGCTCGCGCTCCAGCCCGGCCTCGATCTCGGCCAGGGCCTCGCGCGCATAGGCCTCGCCGCCGATCTTGCGCAGCACGGCCTGGGCGCGATCGCGACGGCCGGCCTTCAGCAGCCAGCGCGGGCTCTCCGGCACCAGGAAGGCGCAGAAGAAGAAGATCACCGACGGGACGGCGACGGCCGTGAACATCCAGCGCCATCCGTACTGGCCCTGCCAGGTGTCGCGGATCGCCTCGTGGCCCATGTCGCCGCCGACATCGCCGGCGATCAGCATGTTGACCACCTGCGCGGCCAGGATCCCCACCACCAGCGTCAGTTGGTTGAGGGTGACGAGCCGACCGCGCCAGGCGGCTGGACTGATCTCGGCGATGTAGGTCGGCGAGATGTTGGAAGCGACGCCGATGGCGACGCCGCCGACGATCCGCCAGAACACGAAGGTCGAGAACCCCTGCGCCCAGCCTGTCAGGATCGACGATACGCCGAACAGGACCGCTGCGATGATCAGCAGCTTCTTGCGGCCGATCCGGTCGCTGACCAGGCCGCTGAACACCGAGCCCAGCAGGCAGCCCAGCAGCGAGCAGCTGTTGGCCCAGCCGACCTGGGCCTCGCTGGTCAGGTGGAAATAGGGTTCGTAGAACGGCTTGGAGCCCCCGACCACGACCCAGTCGTAGCCGAACAGCAGCCCGCCCAGGGCCGCCACGCTCGAGATCGTCCAGATGTAGGCGAGGTTCAGTTGGCCCGAAGCAGCCTGCTCGGCTCGGCCGCTCGACATCGTGTGCATCCGGACATCGCCCCCTTGCTTCGGCGTGTACCCGTCAGGGTCGCAAGGAGCGACGGGCCCGCCTTTCGCGGCCATAAGTCCGTGCGGCGGCCTCGCCGTCAACCTATTTGTATTACTTATCTCATCCAGCAGCGCTTCATGGAGACCGCTCTCCGGCCCCACGGTCAACCGGAACTCGGCCATGACGGAGCCGAGACCGCTAAGCCCACCGGCAGAGCCCAACTTAACGCCCCATCGCTCCAGCTGATTTGTAATATATATCTTTGACGGCGATGGTCTAAGTGCTAGCCATTCCGGCAACAACAAGGGGGATCCGGGACAGTCTCGCGCCATCCCCGTGAGGACGTTCATGGTCGACGACCCCGCACGCGCCAAGGCCGAAACGACGCCGGTCGCTTCCATCAAATCCATCGAAACCTTCCCCGCGCCGCCGCGCTGGCTGTTCGTGCGCGTCGAGACCGAGGACGGCCTGATCGGCTGGGGCGAGGCCTCGCTCGAGGGACACACCGAAGCCGTCGAGGGCGCCTTCGCCTCGCTGCGCGACCGCTTCATCGGCGCCGATCCGGACCGCATCGAGGACATCTGGCAGACCGCCTATCGCCTCGGCTTCTATCGCGGCGGCCCCGTGCTGATGTCGGCGCTGTCGGGCCTGGATCAGGCGCTGTGGGACCTCAAGGGCAAGGCCCTGAAGGTCCCGGTGCACCAGCTGCTGGGCGGGCGCGTGCGCGATCGCATCCCGGTCTACGCCTGGATCGGCGGCGATCGCCCCGGCGAGGTCGTCGAGGCCGCGCGGGTGCGCAAGGCGCAGGGCTTCAAGGCCGTGAAGATGAACGGCGTCGAGGACCTGGGCTGGCTGGACAGCCCCAGCGCCCTCGCCGCGTCGGTCGACCGCCTCGCCGCCGTGCGCGCCGAGGGCCTGGACGCCGGCGTCGACTTCCACGGCCGGGTGCACAAGCCGATGGCCCGGCAACTGGTCAAGGCCCTGGAGCCGCTGGGTCCGCTGTTCGTCGAGGAGCCTCTGCTCAGCGAGCACCCCGAGGCCATCGCCCAGCTCAGCCAGCAGACCGCCGTGCCGATCGCTCTCGGCGAGCGGCTCTACAGCCGCTGGGACGTCAAGCCGTTCCTGGCTTCGGCCTCGATCGACATTCTGCAACCCGATCTCAGCCACGCGGGCGGGATTTCCGAAGTGCGCCGGATCGCGGCGATGGCCGAGGCCTATGACGTCGCCATCGCCCCGCACTGCCCGCTGGGCCCCATCGCCCTGGCCGCCTGCATGCAGCTGGCGTTGACGACGCCCAATTTCGTGATCCAGGAGATGTCTCTGGGCATCCACTACAACACCGACGGCCACGACCTGCTGACCTACATGCTCAACCCCGAAGCCTTCTCGGTGAAGGACGGGACGGTCGAGGCGCTCACCGGCCCAGGCCTTGGCGTCGAGATCGACGAAGAGAAGGTCCGCCGGCTCAGCCGCGATGCGCCGGCCTGGCGCAACCCCGCCTGGCGCGGCCCCCACGGCGACCTGCGGGAGTGGTGACCATGCGCTTCACCGGCAAGACCATCCTCATCACGGGCGCCGGGGGCGGCATCGGCCAGGCCTGCGCTCGACGCCTCCACGACGAAGGCGCCGACCTCGTTCTGATCGACCGTGACGCCGAGGCGCTGGCCGTGACCCAATCGACCTTGGCCGCCCCCGAGCGGGTGCTGGTTCGCGTGCAGGACGTCAGCGTGGAAGCCGAAGCGGCGGCCGCCTTTGAGGCGGCCATCCAGCGCTTTGGCCGCGTCGACGGCGTGGTCAGCGTCGCTGGCGCGATGATCTACAAGGGCCTGGACGCGCTTACCGGCCAGGACTGGGAGCGGATCATGGCGGTGAACTTCTACGCCGCGGCCTATTTCACGCGACAGGCCTTCAACCGCATGGAGACCGGCGGCAGCCTCGTCTACGTCTCGAGCATCCACGCCCGCCAGACCTCGCCCCTCGTCGGCCCCTACGCCGCGGCCAAGGCGGCCCTGACCTCGCTGGCCCGAACGGCGGCCATCGAGGGACGCCCGCGCGGCATCCGCGCCAACTGCGTGCTGCCCGGCGCGGTGGACACGCCGATGCTGCGCGAGAGCCCCAACATCAAGGCGGGCCTTGAGGTTCTCGATCCGCAGGATGTCGGACAGCCGCAGGACATAGCCGCCGTCGTCGCCTTCGCGCTCAGCGACGAGGCCCGCTTCGTCACCGGCGCGGAACTGGTCGCCGACGGAGGCCGGCTAGCCAAGCTCTAGAGGATGAGCCCGTGCGCCGCCCGCCCTCGCCTTCAGCGGCGATCCCGGCGGCGCTCCTCGTCGCGGCTGCGCTGCATCAGGTCGAGCGCGCCGCCGATCAGGTCGCGCATGCGGGTCTCGGCCTCACGTACGTGACCGGCCAGGATGGCGTCGGCGACCCGCTTGTGATCCTCGGCGCTGGCGAAACGCACGCCCTTGAGGTCGTTGGTCTTGCGGATGCTGAAGCGCAGCGCCGTGTCGATCATCTCGCAGTGCTGCCGATAGAAACGGTTGCCGCTGGCGCGTAGGACCGAGACGTGAAAGGCGATGTCCGACAGCAGCGGGTCGTCTTCGCCGCGATCGGCGGCGAACATGCGCCTGACCGCGCGGTCGATGGCGGCCCGCTGGTCGCCGTCGGCGCGCCTGGCCGCCAGCGCCGCCGCGCCGGGCTCGATGCTCAGGCGGATCTCGGTGAACTCGATCAGCAGGTCGAGCGAGAACTCGCGCTGCAGCATCCAGCGCATGACGTCTGGATCGAGCAGGTTCCAGCTGTCTTCGTTCTCGATGACGATGCCGCGCCGGCGCCGCGACGACAGCAGGCCTTTGGAGACCAGCATCTTGACGGCTTCGCGGGTGACCGTGCGCGCAGCGCCGTACTTCTCGGACAGATCCTGCTCGGTCGGGAACGGCACGCCCTCGTAGCGGCCCGTCACGATCGCCGCACCGAGATCCTGAACGATGGTGTCGGTGACGCTCTTGTGGGGGGTCGCTGCCCGCATGGTCCGAATCTCTGCGCTACCGACTGGCAGCCTGCCTCTTTCTAGCCGCCCGCGGGCCAGCTTTCAGCATCCTTGGGCAAAGCCGAACACCCTCCCGGAAATGCCGCCTGAGGGAAAACCCAAGACTGCGATCAAGCGCCTACCTGTGGGCCTGCGAGCAGGCTCCGAGCCAACATGATTGGTCATACCAGTAGATTTCAAGCACCGCCGAAACATGGCGCCTTCGTGCCACTCGATCGCCTGTTCGCCTGCAGAGGATGCGACTCTCACGCTCTGAAAGAGTCGGCAATGACAGCGCTATTTCACTGATTTTTCTCACAACTTTAGACTTTGGATAACAATAACATTTGTCCTATGAATAACTTGCCCGCTCATTTCATGCGTGCAATAAGTTGGTCATACCCCCTCAGGGACGAGACGGCTTCTCACGGCTCTCGCCGCGCGAAACGCTCGGGATGCACCATCGCGATCAACGCCGATGGAGACCGGCGAACACCGAGCCAGCTCGGCGTTCACGACATAAGAATTGGGAGAGGGAACAATGGAGCGCGCAAGCGCGCGCGGCCAAGCGGCCGCTGATCGGCGCGGCGATTTCGACCCGTCGCGACGTCGGCACCTGCTGGCCGCCGGCTCGTTGCTGTGCCTTGCGCCGCTGAGCCGCGCCCTGGCCCAGCCCGCCTCGCCCCACGTGATCAGGCTGCGCGGCGACGCCGGCGGCGCGCGGTTCGACGGCATCGGCGTGGTCACCGGAGGCGGCGCCACGGCGGTGCTGCTCAAGGACTATCCCGAGCCCCAGCGCAGCCAGATCCTCGACCTGCTCTACAAGCCCAAGTTCGGCGCCTCGGTCAGCGCCCTGCTGGCCGAGATCCCGGGCGACGGCAACTCGACCCAGGGATCGACGCCCAGCCACATGCACACGCGCGAGGACCTCAGCTACGAGCGCGGCTACATCTGGTGGATCCTGCAGGAGGCCAAGAAGCGCAATCCGGCCCTGTCGCTGGACGCCACGGCCTGGAGCGCGCCGGGCTGGATCGGCGGCGGCAAGTTCTGGTCTCAGGACGCCGTCGACTACTACGTCAAATGGCTGGAGGGCCTGCGCGGCGCCTACGGGCTGGAACTGGACGCCATCGGCTGCCGCAACGAGAAAGGCCAGGACTACGCCTTCGTCAAAGCCCTGCGTCGCACGCTGAACGCCAAGGGCTTCTCCAAGGTGAAGGTCCACGCCTTCGACAACTGGCCCAAGGACAAGCTCGACTTCGTCAAGGACATGACGACCGACGCCGAACTGCGCGACGCAATCGACATCATCAGCGCCCACGTCTTCTACGCCAACGCCCACGCCAGCGCCGAGCAGCAGGCGATGGCCAAGGCCATGGGCAAGCCGATCTGGAACACAGAAGACCACGTCTACCTGAAGGGTTTCGACTGCGCGATCGGCA
Organism: Caulobacter sp. 602-2; assembly: GCF_011043625.1. Lineage (GTDB taxonomy): Bacteria > Pseudomonadota > Alphaproteobacteria > Caulobacterales > Caulobacteraceae > Caulobacter. The sequence continues at coordinate 382,562 of NZ_JAAKGT010000001.1, read as the reverse complement.
TCGTCCGGGCCTTCAACCACAACTGGATCCTGAGCGGCGCGACCAAGGTCGTGAACTGGTACGACATCGCCGGCCTCTATCCGCTCGAGCCCTATTCGGAAGACCCGGCGACCGTGCTGGCCCACGAGCCGTGGAGCGGCCACTACAAGGTTCGCGAGGCTCTATGGGGCTACGCCCACTACGGTCAGTTCACCGAGATCGGCTGGACCTATCTCGACGGGGCCAGCGGCATGCTGCCTGGGGGCGGCTCCTACACGACCCTCAAGTCTCCCGGCGTGGACTACAGCCTCGTCGTCGAGACCCAGGGGGCGACGCAGGCCCAGACCGTCAGGATCGAGATCGGCGAAGGCCTGTCGCCCAAGCCGCTCTGCGTCTGGCGCAGCACCGCCGCCGAACAGTTCTCCCGCCAGGCCGACCTGACGCCCGTCGACGGCGTGGTGAACCTGATCGCGGAACCGAACGCGATCTATTCGCTGTCGACCACCCGCGGGCAGCAGAAGGGCAGCTTCGAGGCGATCCCCAAGCCCGCGCCCTTCCCGTTCCCCTACCGCGAGACCTTCGAGACCTACGCCGCGCCCGCGGCCCACGGCTGGCTGCCGCGCTACACCGCCGACATCGCCGGCGCCTTCGAGCTGACCGAACGCCCCGACGGCAAGGGACGCTGCCTGCGCCAGGCGGTGCCGATCCCGACCATCTCCTGGGCGCCGGACTGGCGGCCCTACACCATTCTCGGCGACGCGGCCTGGAGCGACTACGAAGTCTCGACCACGGTCTGGCTGAACCCGGGCGACACCGCCGCGGTCATGGGCCGGATCAACCACGTCGGCACCGGCTACGGCTTCATCCCGAAGGGCTACTTCCTTGAGTTGGCCCACGACGGCCGCTGCCGACTGGTCGCCATTCGCGGCAAGAAGGACCCCAAGGCCGTGATCGGCGACGCCGAGCAGCAGGCCCAGATCAAGGCCGGCAAGTTCGACGGCGAAGGCGGCGAACTGGTCCTGGGCGACACCATGCTGGCCGGCGTCGCGGCCGGCCAGTGGATCAGGCTCTCCCTGCGGTTCGAAGGCAGCCGCATCACCGGGCTGGTCAACGATCAGGTGGTGCTGACAGCCGAAAACAGGCTCTACGCCAAGGGGATGGTCGGACTGCTGGCGGGGGCCGAGCGTACGCGCCTCAGCACGCCCTGGTTCGGCGAACTGACCGCCGGTCCCATCGGCGGACCAACGCCCAGGCCGGCCCGCGCGCTGCCCCGCCAGACCCCGATCTATGCCGCCCGCAAGGCTGCAAGACATTCTCGCTCCGGCTGACGCGTCGCGGGGGCGAAGGCAGAATGCGCAACACCATGGGACTTAGCCTGACCTACAGCCTGGTCGAACAGATCGGCCAGGCGATCGTCGCGGGCGCCTACGACAACGCCGACTTTCCCACCGAGCGCGAGCTGGGCGTGAAGCACGGCGCCGGCCGGACGGCGACGCGCGAGGCGGTGAAGATGCTGGTCGCCAAGGGCCTGCTCACCGGCCGCCCCAGGCAAGGCACGGCGATCGAGCCCCAGGCGAAGTGGAACGTGCTGGACCCGGACGTCCTGCGCTGGATGCTGGAGCGCAAGTCGACGCTTCGGCACCTGTCGCAGTTCACCGAGATGCGCCTTGGCATCGAGCCGGCCGCCGCCGCCCTGGCCGCCAGCCACGCCAACAGCGCCGGCCAGCGCGAGATCCGCGCGGCGATGGCGCGGCTCAAGGCCGCCGACGCCGGCTTCGACGATCCGCTCGGCGCGGAGATCGCCCTGCACGGCGCGATCCTGATCGCCACTCGCAATCCCTTCTACGTCGGCCTTCAGGACCTGGTGAGCACCGCCCTGCGCATCTCGATCAGGTTCGCCAGCGCACGTCAGGAGCGCGCCATCGCCCTGACCCGCCATGAAGCGCTGGTCGTGGCGATCCTGGGGCGGCAGGCCGATGAAGCCTCTCTTCTCATGCGCGCCATGATCGTCGACCTGCTGGCGCTGATCCGGTGCGCGGCGGCCGAACATCACCTGTCCATCGGCGCCCCCGCATCCCGCCAACGCTCATGACCCCGCCAGCCGTCTGCGAGAGCGGCAAGCCGCTGGCGGCGCTGAAGACCGCCGAGGTCAGCCTCGAACATGGCCGAGTCACCGTGAAGGTGGGCTCCGGCGACTATGATTTCCGCGTCAAACCCAAGGCCTGAAACGTGCTGCGCAAACTCCTGATCGCCTCCGCGGCAAGCCTTCTCGCCGCCTCCCCGGCCCTCGCCCAGGACGGCCTGCAACCGACCGGTCGCTGGACCGCGCCGCGCATGGGCGCCGCCGCCACCCCGCCCATGGGCTGGAACGCCTGGAACGCCTTCCGCACCGAAGTGGACGAGGCCAAGGTCATGGGCTCGGCCCAGGCCCTGCGTGATACGGGCCTGGCCAGGCTCGGCTACAGGTACGTCAATCTCGACGACGGCTGGTGGCTCCAGCGCCGAACCTCCGACGGCCGGCTGCAGATCCGCACGGCGCTGTTTCCGAGCGCCACGCCCAAGGACGGCGGCGAGGCCTCGTTCAAGCCGTTCGTCGACCGCATGCACGCCATGGGTTTCAAGGCCGGCATCTATACCGACGTCGGCCGCAACGCCTGCTCGCAAGCCTGGGACCTGAAGTCGCCGAACCTGCCGGTGGGAACCGTGCAGGAACGCGAGGTCGGCCTTGAGGGCCATGTCGACCAGGACATCGGCCTGTTCTTCGGCGAATGGGGCTTCGACTACGTCAAGGTCGACGCCTGCGGCCTGGCCGACTACGCCCCGGGCTCCGCCGTGGTCGCCAAGAACGGCTATCGCCCGAGCGACCCGCTGATCGTGCGCAAGGATCCGACGGCGGACCGCTCCCAAGCCGTGCGCGACCTCTATCTCGAGGTCGGCCAGTCGATCGCCAGGCACAGCCCCGATGGCGACTACGTCTTTTCGATCTGCACCTGGGGCCGAGGCGACGTGCGCGCCTGGGGCGGCCAGGTCGGCAACCTCTGGCGCACCAGCCCCGACATCGGGTCCAGGTGGAGCTCGATGCTGCGCTCGTTCGACAGCGTCGCCACCCGCACGCTCTACGCCCGCCCCGGCGCCTGGAACGACCCGGACATGCTGTTCATCGGCGCCGGCGATTTTGACGAAGCCCACCTGACCGAGGCCAGGAGCCACTTCACGCTGTGGGCCATGGTCAATGCGCCGCTGCTGATCGGCTATGACCTGCGCGACGCGCCCAGGTCCTTGCTCGACATCTGGGGCAACGCCGACCTCATCGCCGTCAACCAGGACCCGCTGGGCAACCAGGCGGCTCTGGCGGCCCACCAAGGCGACGTGCAGATCCTGGTCAAAACCCTGAGCGGCGGCCGCACTGCGGTGGCCCTGCTCAATCGCGGCGACAAACCGGCCGGCGCCACCCTAAGCAGCCAGCACCTGCGGCTGGCCGCCGACGTCCCGATCGCCCTGCGCGATCTCTGGAGCAAGGCGGATCTGCCGCCCTTCAAGGGCGGGCGCCGCTTCGAGCTTGGCCCGCACGAGACCCTGGTGTTCGAGACCCGCGACACGGCCTCCGCCGGCTCGGTGCTGCTGTCAGAAATGCCCGCGCGCATCCACGTGGCGCAGGAGCCGACCTGGGCGCCGCCCGCCGACGGCTTCGACGGTCCGGCCGACGCCGCGGGACGCCCGGGCGGCGCCCAGATCGACGCCTCGCCCTACCGCACGCCGCTTACGGTCGCCGGGCGCACCATCCCGCACGGTGTCGGCGTTCTCGCCAACTCCCGCCTGGAGGTGCGCGCCGAAGCCGAGTTCAAGCGCTTCTCGGCCAGGGTCGGCGTCGACGACGCCTCGCCGTCGGCGCTCGGCGAGGTGCGGTTCCTGGTCTATGGCGACGGCCAGCTCCTCGCCCGCAGCAAGCCCCTGCGTCGAGGCCAGCCCCCGGTCGACCTCACCGCGCGGCTCCAAGGCGTCCGGACGCTGGAACTGGTGGCCGTCGCGCACGGCGAAGGCCCTCCTCCCGCCGTCGCCTGGGGCGGCGCCAAGCTGGCTCGCTAGGAGACGAAGGACGAGCCGTGGGTGATGGGCCGGCCGAAATGATGTGAGGCGGGGCCGAAGCGCGCCAGTTTCCGGCTCTGCGATCACTCCGTCATCCGGACATCGGGACGAACCGATTTCGTCCGGACCGATCTCGTTATCCCTGGTCGCTGGACCGGACCGCCTTGATGTCCGCCTTGGCCGCCCAGGCCAGTACGTCCTCGCGCTTCAAAGCGGCGGCCATCAGGTCGGGGAACTGATCAGGTGTGCAGGCGAAAACCGGCACGCCCAACGCCGCCACTCGGCCGGACAGTTGCGGATCGTAGGCCGGACGGCCCTCGTCGCTGAGCGCCAGCAGGGTGATGACGTTGACGCCGGAGGCGACCAGCCGCGCCAGTCGGGCGACCAGCGCCTCGCTGTCGCCGCCCTCGTACAGGTCAGTGATCAGGATCAAGTGCGACTTTGCCGGACGCTCGATCCGGCTTTCGCAGTATCCGACCGCCTGGTTGATGTCGGTGCCGCCGCCCAACTGGACGCCGAACAGCACTTCCACCGGATCGGCCAGATCCTCGGTCAAATCCAGGATGGCGGTGTCGAAGCAGACTAGCTTGATCTTCACCGTTGGCAGCGAGGCCATGACGGCGGCGAAGATCGAGGCGTAGACCACCGACGGCGCCATCGAGCCGGACTGGTCGACGCAGAGCACGACCTCGTCCAGATCCACCAGCCGACGCTGACGCCGCATGAAGCCGATCAGTCGTTCCGGCACCACGGAGCGATGCTCGGGTTGATAGTGCCGCAGATTGGCCTGGATGGTGCGCGGCCAGTCGATGTCGGAGAAGCGCGGACGCCCGGTACGGCGGCCACGATCGACCGCTCCGCGCACGGCCTCGGCGGTCTTCTGCTCCAGGCGCTCCATCAGCGCGGCGACGACCTTGGCGATGACCTCGCGGGCGATGGCCTTGGTCTTGGCCGGCATTACGTTGCGCAGGCTCACCAGGGTGGCGACGAGATTGACGTCCGCCTCGACCGCACCGAGCAGTTCGGGCTCGAGCAGCATCTGCTGCAGGCCCAACCGGTCCATGGCGTCCCTCTGCACCACCTGGACCACGGGTGTCGGGAAGAATTGGCGGATGTCGCCCAGCCAGCGCGCGACGCTCGGCGCCGACCGCCCCAGGCCGCCGCGCCCCTTGCCGCCGCCACCGGGCCCCTCCCCCTCTCCATAGAGCATGGTCAGGGCGCTGGAGAGCCGCTGATCGTCCCCGGCCGGCAAGGCCTCGTCCTCGCCGCCGACGGCCAGCCGCCAGCGGCGTTCGCGTTCCTCGTTCATTGAGCCGGCCTCGCGGTCAGGATGTCGGTCAGGCGCTGGAAATGCGCGGGCCAGATCGCCTCGGCGTCGGCGGCCGCAGCCCGCCCCTGCAGACCCGCCCCGCCCCGCCCAAAGACGGCGTCCAGCAAGCGCCGCCGCTGCATGCGGTCCAGATTGCCCAGCGCGCGCCGGAACAACGGCAGGAAGGCGGTGAAATCCTCCGCCTCCAGCTCCTGCATCCAGCGGTCGACCGCCGCCCGCAGGCCCGGGTCGTAGATCAGCCGCTCGCCGGCGCCGTCGAAGAAACCTTCGAAGAACCCGGCGGCGTCCGCCACGGCCCGACCAGGCGACAACATGCGGCCAAGCAGGTCCGCGGCCGCCTCGGGCATGATCGTCCCGGCCTCGTAGAGCAACCGCGCGGCGACGCCGGCCAGCAGCGGCGCGGCCTGCTCGTCCTCGACCACCGTCGACAGCGCCGCGCGCCAGTCGGTCAGGTCGGCCTCAGCCAACACCGCCGCAGCGTCGGCCGCCAGCAGCGCCGAGCGCAGAAGCTTGGCCGCTTCGGCGTCCAGCCCTCTGACCGCGTACGGCAGGGCCAGAGCGCCCTGCGACAGGATCCGGACGAACAGGGTCTCCAATTGCACCGCGTCGGTGCGTCGGGCTTGGCCGTAGCGGACGATGTCGCCCAGCGGGGCCAGGGAAGACAGCAGCTCGCCGCAGTCGCTGGTCAGGGCCACGCGATGCTCGATCCGCTCGACCCCGGCATGTGCGGCGTCGGGCAGTTGGGCCGTCAGCGCCGACAGGGTCAGGCCGCAAAGCGCCGGCAGGTCCGCCGCCTCGGCGAAATGCGCGGTCAGGCGGCCTGCGGCGGCGCGGGCCAGGGTCGGGCCGTAGACCAGGTTCTCAACCAGGCGGACAACGAACTCGGGCTCCCAGCGCAGCTGCCAGCGCTCGCGGAATGTGCCCCGACTGCGGCCGGCGTCGACCTGCCGCCCCCAGGGGACGCCCAGGATCAACAGCCGATGCAGCAGGGTCGAACGATCCAGCCCGCCCTCGCTGCGCAGGTCGATGGCCAGTTCGCGCTCCAGCGCCTCAGGCTTGAGCCGGGTGCGGCGCTGCTCGCGCTGAAGATCTTCGATCAGCGGGGCCAGAGGCACGTCAGGTGAGATCTCGCCGACGGCGTCGCCCAGCAGCAGCTTGGCGGCGATGGTCTCCCAGACCAGCCGCTCACCATGGCAGAGGCAGGCGATCGCCGCCTCGCGCAGCTCCTCGAAGCCGGGATGCGGGCGGTCGCGCATCGCCGCCAGGGCGACCGCCAGGCGCTGGGCCTCGATCAGCGAGGCGGTCGAGGCGATGTGGCCGGCTTCGCGCAGCGCCTGGACGATGCGGCCCAGCCAGCGGACCGTCACCTCCTCGCGCGGCGTCTCCCACAGGTGGCCGCACCAGCCGGGCGCGGTGACCCCGGCGGCGTAGCCGCTCTGGAACGCCAGGCGCGGCGAGGTCCAGGGGGCCCAGGTGGCGCTTGTCTTCTGCTTTGGCGCGCTCTTCAGCAGGTCTCGATCCTGCGACAGCGGAACCTTGGCCTTCAGCGCCGGCTCGTGCCAGGCGCCGCAGACGACGGCCACCACCCCCTCCTGCTCCTTGGCGGCCTTGGCGATCTCCAGCCGCATGTGCGCCTCACGCAGGGCCTCACGCCCCTCGGCGGGCGGCGCGGCGTCGCGCAAGGCCGCCATGGCGTCGGCGACGGCGGCGAAGACGGCGTCGGACGCCGGGCTCTCCTCGATGACGTCCCGCCACCAGCTTTCACCGTCCTGGTAGCCGCCGGCTTCGGCCAGAAGTCCGATCGGGTCCCGTTCCAGCCGCACGGCGATCTCATCCACGGGCGCTTCGGCCGCATCGCTCGGTTCAGCCTCTGGTTCAGAAGCCGGCTCATCGCCGGACGCTAACCCCCAAGCGGCGGGGACGTCGATGAACCGCACGGCCGCGCCGTTGCGCACCGCCCAGCAGGCGGCCTGATATTCCGGCGAATAGACGGCGAACGGCCAGAACGCGGCCCGCGCCGGATCGTCCGAGGCATAGACCAGCAGCGCCACCGGAGGGACCATGGCCGGGTCGGCCAGCATCGGCAGCAGGTCCGACGCGTCCGACGGCCCCTCGATCAGAACCGTTGTCGGGCGCAGCGCTCCCAGGGCGTCGAGAAGCCGGCGTGCCGATCCCGGTCCATGGTGCCGGATCCCGAAATAATGGACGTCCGCCGCCACGCGATCAGACCAGGTCGACCAGCGCGCGATAGTAGCCCGCATAGTCCGGGCGCTTCTTCAGGACCGCTTCGAGGTACTCTTCGAGCACGATCTTGTCCTGCACCGGATCCTTCACGATGGCGCCGAGCAGGCTGGGCGCCAGCCCCTCTGCATTGAGCTTGCCGCCGTCGAAATGGGCCGCCTGGCTGAGGCCGCCGACGGTGACGGCGATCGCCTCGGCGGTCGACAACGAGCCGGAGGGCGTCTTCAGCGTCACCTTGCCGTCGATGGTGGATCCGCCGCGCAGCTCGCGGAAGATCGAGACGACGCGCGCGACCTCCTCGGCCACATTCTTGGGCGCGGGCAGATCGAGGCTCAGAGCCATCTCGCCGACGCGGCGCGTGACGATGGCGATCTCTTCATCCATGTCGTCCGGCAGCGGCAGCACCACCACGTTGAAGCGTCGCTTGAGCGCCGAGGACAGCTCGTTCACGCCCTTGTCGCGGTTGTTGGCCGTTGCGATCAGGTTGAAGCCGCGCCGTGCATAGACGGCGTCGTTCAGCTCCGGGATCGGCATCATCTTCTCGGACAGCACAGTGATCAGCGTGTCCTGCACGTCCGAGCCCATACGGGTCAGCTCCTCCAGGCGACACAGCTTGCCGGTCTCCATCGCCCGATAGAGCGGCGTCGGCACCAGGGCCTCGCGCGACGGGCCGTTCGCCAGCAGTTGGGCGTAGTTCCAGCCATAGCGGATCTGGTTCTCGTCAGTGCCGGCGGTGCACTGGATCACCAGGCTGGAGTCGCCGCAGATCCCCGCCGCCAGATGCTCCGACACCCAGGACTTGGCTGTGCCCGGCACGCCAAGCAGAAGCAGCGCCCGGTCGGTGGCCAGCGTCGCCACGGCTGTCTCGATCAGCCGGCGGTCGCCGACGTACTTGGCGCTGATCGGCGTGCCGTCCGCCGCCTTGCCGCCCATCAGGTAGGTGACCACGGCCTTGGGCGACAGCGCCCAGCCGCGCGGGGTCGGCGCGTCGTCCTTGCGCTTCAGGGCCTCGAGCTCGGCGGCGTAGGTCGTCTCCGCGGGCAGTCGCAGAATATCGGTCAAGTCTGACGCTCCGGTTCGAGGGCGATGTTGAGATGCAGCGGATCAAGCCGCGGATCGGCGGCTGAAAGCCCGGCCGCGACGCAAGCGTCGATCACCGCCTGGGCGGCGATGCGGTCGAGCAGCAGACCAAGATTGGCCAGGCCCACGGACAGAGGCTGCGCTGCGATGCGGTTATCTTCCGAAAGGCTGGCCGCGACGAGCGCGAGCAGTTCCTTGTAGCCGGGCGACGACGCCAGGGCCCCGCGGCCCGTTTCGCCCAGCAGATCACCGGCTACCGCGAGACTGCTCCGGAAGCTCGAGACGCCCTCCCGCGCCAGGACGATCGGCAAGGCCACGCGCCGCTCTTCCGGCGAGGCCCGCCGGGCCAGCAAGGCGACCATTTCGACCGGCGCGTCGGCCTCTTGCAGCGCCAGGTCGAACAAGGCGCGCCAAGCTGCCGGCGAAGCGGTCTCCTCGACCATGGTCATGAAGCTGTTCAATACCCACGGCTCGCCGACGGGCATGCTTTCCAGAAGGGCCTTCTCATCCACGGCCAGAGCCCTGGCCAGGTCGGCCAAGGTTACCTGGCCGAGCAGGTTGATCCTGCGGCTCTCCTGCGCCTGGGTCTTCAGAGGCCTCAACTTGAGCTGGTTGCGGCGCTTGATCAGGCCGACACGGCCTAGCTCCATCATTGCGGCCAGTTCCTGGGCGGACGAGACGTCGCCTTCGCCCTGCCCCAGCCGCGCCAGCAGTCGGCGGATCAGGGCCTGAACCCGTTCGGAGCGATCGCCGGCGAAACCGCCCAGCACCGACGCGTCGTCGGACGACAGCCTTTCTTCCAGGATCTCCAGCACCTTCAGACGGCGCTCGGCCGCCTCGCCGCCGGCCTTGGCGGCGATCAGCGCCCGCGCGGCCGCCGGCTCGGCTCGGCGCAGGGCGATCAGGGCGACCCGCCGCTCGGCCCAGGGCCAATCGTCCCAGTTGTCGGCGGTAAGGGAGCTCAGGGAAGCCTTGGCTTCCGAAGCCGCCCAGGCCACCCATGGCGAATAGACGGCGGGCGTCCAGTCGTCGGTCGCGCGCGGCAGCCAGTCGGCCGGGTGCATGACATAGCCGCGAGCGGCCAGAAAGCGGACCAGGGGCGCCGCGCCGCCCTCCTCCGTCCGGCGCGTCGCGAGAATGCGGCGGATACGGGCGCGGGTCGCCTCCGGCGGCGTCGGCGACGACAAGGTCGGCAGCAGCGCGCGCGGCGTCAGAGGTGGCGCGGCCGGCCGGAACAGCACCTGCAGCGCCTGGCCGGCCAGGGCGACCAGGGCGGCTTCCGAGCCCACGCCCTGCCCCACAGCGTCACGCCACGCCGCCGGCGCGTAATCCGCCGCCCCGCGGCCCGACATCCAGGCGCCCCGGATGCGCGCGAGATGGTCTTCCAGTTCAAGCGTCAAAGCCGACCCGCCCCCAATTGGTCCGCGCCGCCAGCAGCTTAAGCCTCGCCCCGTTCCAGAGACCCGCCGCGCCGTCGAGCCGAGCCCCCAGCGACACGTCGGGAGCCGCGCCCTCCAGCGGCAGCGCGCCGCCCTCTCCCAGCCACCAGGGTCGCCCCGCGGCGTCCTCGGCGATGCGGCCGGGCGGCAGGACCACCGGCGCGGCCAGCGACCAGGGCGCGGCCAGCAGGGTTTCGGCATAGGAGGCCAGCGGATCGCTGGTCGCAGCTTCGGGCCAGGTCTGGCCGTCCGGCGACGAGGCCTCGGTCTCCAGACGTTCGACGATCAGCGCCCTGAGGGGCGCTCGCGCCGGGTAGAACACCAGCTCAGCGCTGAAACGGCCGCCGGCCGCGAAGGCGCCGCTGCGCCGCCCGGCCGAGGCCGGGAAATAGTCAAGCAGCAGGGCGAAGCGCGGCCCTTCCGCGGCTGTATTCAGGAGCCACGTCGAGACGCTGACCAGCCCGTCGCGGCGGGTGGCGATCTGCTCTCCAAGCACCTCCCACACCCCGGCGTGGCGCAGCGCGTCGGGCGCGGCGATCAGCTCCTCGCGGGTCTCGGTGGCGATCACCTCGCGCCGCAGTTCCGGATCTTCGGGCGCCGCGCGCCAGGCCCTGGCCAGCAACGTCAGCTTCCCGAGCTCGACGATGGCCGCATCGATCCGCTCCTCCGCCGGCAACTGCAGCAGGCGCGACGGCGTCTCGTCCAGCCGGCTGGCCAAGGCCCCCGCCTTGGCGTCGACCAGGCGGGCGGCGATCCGCCGGCAGCGCTCGCCCATCTCGGCGAGGAACGCGCCCAGACCGGTGCGAAGTTGGTCGGAGATCCAGAGCTCCAGATCGTCCAGCCCCGCCTCGACCTGCCGCCGGACATCGGCCGCCCGCCTCTCGGCCGCGGCCTTGCGCTTGGCCTCGGCGGCGGGATCCAGCGCCTCGACGACCTCTTCGGCGGTCGCAGCCTCCAGGCTCTTGGGGCCCGGCGTCGGCCTTGCGGCGGCGGTGGGCGGAGCCGTTCCGGACGACTTGCGCCGCCGCCCCATCCAGTCGCTGACCCAATCGGGGATCTCGGCCGGTGCAAACGCGCTTGGCTCATCGACATGCAGCCACATCAGAGCGATAGCGTGCTTGCACGGAAACTTGCGCGACGGACAGGTGCACTTGCTGCCGATATCGATCGTATCGGCCGCGACCCGATAGGGGTTTGCTCCGGAGCCCAGGCACTCACCCCAGATGAGGCCGCCCGACGCGCCCCGAGAAGACCATTTAGCGGGCTTAAGCAGCCCTGCGGCCGCCTTCAGCGCGCTCTGGTCCGGCGCCATCGCCTCGATCTCGCTGCGCGACAGCGCCACCATCACTCCCCCGACTCTGGGCTGCAGACTACTGACCGGGTCGCGAAGGATACAAGCTAAGATCGCACGACAGGATGCGTCGTCTCGCCTTCTAGTTGGGGCATCCAGAACACGCCTGGGCCTAGGGCGGAACCGCGCCAGACCGAGACGCTTCCATTACTTCGCGAACAAGCCGTCTGCCGACGTCGTCCGACCCGATCTCGCCGGCCCGAAACCCCGCCTGATCGCCCTCCAAAACCACTACCCTCCCCGCCCGAAAGCCCCCTTTTTTTTACAGCCCGGAAGGGCAGGCGCAATTTACCGTCACCGACCGACAACGGCTCTGAGATCAAGGCGTTTTGAGGCTATGCGCCAAGCGGGCGTCCGGGTTGGAGACAAAAAAGAAGGCGCTGAAAGCGCCTTCCTTGATCACTCCCACTCGATCGTGCCGGGCGGCTTGCTGGTCACGTCGTAGACGACGCGATTGACGCCGCGGACCTCGTTGATGATCCGGGTGGCGGTCTTGCCGAGGATCTCCCAGGGGAACTCGAAGAAGTCGGCGGTCATGCCGTCGGTCGAGGTGACCGCGCGCAGGGCCAGGACGTTCTCGTAGGTGCGCGCATCCCCCATGACCCCAACCGTCTTGACGGGAAGAAGCACGGCGAATGCCTGCCAGATCTTGTCGTAGAGGCCGGCGTTGCGGATCTCTTCGAGATAGATGGCGTCGGCGTCCTGCAGCACCTTGACCTTCTCGGGCGTGATCTCTCCCGGGATGCGGATGGCCAGGCCCGGGCCGGGGAACGGATGGCGGCCGACGAAGGCCGGCGCCAGACCCAGCTCGACGCCCAGGGCGCGGACCTCGTCCTTGAAGAGCTCGCGCAGCGGCTCGACCAGCTTGAGCTTCATGTAGTCCGGCAGGCCGCCCACGTTGTGGTGGCTCTTGATCACGGCCGACGGGCCGCCGCGGGCCGAGACGCTCTCGACGACGTCGGGATAGAGGGTGCCCTGGGCCAGGAACTGGGCGCCGTCGATCTTGGCGGCTTCCTTGTCGAAGACGTCGATGAACAGCTTGCCGATGGTCTTGCGCTTGGTCTCGGGGTCGGAGACGCCGGCCAGCTCGCCCAGGAACAGGTCGCCGGCGTCCACGTGGACCAGCGGGATGTTGTAGTGGTCGCGGAACAGGGTGACGACCTGGTCGGCCTCGTTCTTGCGCAGAAGACCGGTGTCGACGAACACGCAGGTCAGTTGGTCGCCGATGGCCTCGTGGATCAGCACGGCGGCCACAGAGCTGTCGACGCCGCCCGACAGGCCGCAGATCACCTTGCCGTCACCGACCTGGTCGCGGATCTTCTGGACCATCTCCTGGCGGAAGGCCGCCATGGTCCAGTCGCCCTTCAGGCCGGCCAGGGCCAGGAAGTTCCTGTAGATCTGCGGGCCGTTGACGGTGTGGTAGACCTCGGGGTGGAACTGCAGCGCGTAGATCTTCTTGGCGTCGTTGGCGATGGCGGCGAAAGGCGCGCCGTTCGAGGTGCCCACCACCTCGAAGCCTTCGGGGATGGCCGTGACGCGGTCGCCGTGGCTCATCCAGACGGTTTCCACCTCGCCCACGCCGGCCAGGCCCTCGAACAGCGGGCTCGCCTTGCCGATGGTCAGTTCGGCGCGGCCGAACTCACCGGCGTGGCCGCCCTCGACCTTGCCGCCGAGCACGTCGCACAGCAGTTGCTGGCCGTAGCAGATGGCCAGCATCGGCAGGCCCAGGTCGAACAGCTTGCGGCCGATGCGGGGGCTGTCGGCCTCCAGCACGCTGGCCGGGCCGCCCGACAGGATGATCGCCGAGGGCTGGTAGTCGTCGACCAGCGCTTCAGCCTTGTCGAACGGATGGATCTCGCAATAGACGCCGGCCTCGCGCACCCGGCGCGCGATCAGCTGGGTCACCTGGCTGCCGAAATCGACGATCAGGACGCGCTGGTGGTGGGTTTCGGTGGTCATCGGCAAGGTCTCCAGCGTGTCGGTCAGGGCGTTACGGCGCGTAGGTCGAGCGCTCGAGCACGGCGGCGAAGAAGCCGTCCGTACCGGCGCGGTGCGGGGTCAGGCGCAGATAGCCTTCCGGGGTCACGTGCGTGACGCCGTCCAGGGCGATCGGCTTGACGGTGAATTCGGGGTGGCGATCGAGGAAGGCCGCGACGCGGTCCTCGTTCTCCTCGGTCAGCAGCGAGCAGGTGACGTAGATCATCCGGCCGCCGGCCTTCACGAAGGTGGAGGCGTCCTCCATGACGCTGTCCTGCTCGATCTGGCGCTTGGCCAGCTGGTCGGGCGACAGGCGCCACTTGGCGTCGGGGTGGCGCCGCCACGTGCCCGCGCCGGTGCAGGGCGCGTCGACGAAGACGACGTCGATCTTGCCTTCCAGACCCTTCAGCGGCTCGGCCTCGATCGGCGAGCGGATCTGCAGGTTGCGCACCCCAGCCCTCTGGCCGCGACGGATGGTGTCGGCCAGGCGGCGCGCGTCGGCGTCATGGGCGAAGATCTGGCCGCTGTTGCCCATGGCGGCGGCCAGGGCCAGTGTCTTACCCCCGCCCCCGGCGCAGAAATCGAGCACCTGCTTGCCCTTGACCGCGCCGGCCACGGCGGCGGCGATCTGCGAGCCCAGGTCCTGGACCTCGAACCAGCCCTTGGAGAAGGCCGGAACCGCCTCGACGGACGGCGTGCGGTCAGCGGCGGCGGGCGCGGGAATACGGAAGGCGGTCGGCAGGATCCCCGCCGGCGCGGCGTTGATCGGGGCCAGAGCCTTGGCGCCGCGTTCGGCGTCGGTCTTCAGCGTGTTGATCCGCAGGTCGACCGGCGCACGCTCGGACAGCGCGGCCATCTCGACGGCCTGGTCGGCGCCCAGGGCGCGGGCCAGGTGCGGCTCCAGCCAGTCGGGATAGTCGCCGGCCACGGGCGCGGGGGCGCCGTCCAGCGATACCGGATCCTTCAGGCGGGCCTGCTCGGCCCCGGTCAGCGCGCCAAAGCCGTGCTCTTCCGAAGCGGCCTCGGCGATACGCTCGGCAGGCCACTTCCAGACGAAGGCCAGGACGCCCAGCACCACGCCGCGCGCGGCGGGCTCGCCCATCATCCAGCCCAGCGAGCGCTTGCGGCGCAGGGCGTCGAGCACAAGGCCCGAGACGAAGGCCCGATCCTTGGAGCCGGCGTAGCGCGCGGCTTCGCCCCAGCGCTTGAGCGCCATCTTCACAGGGAAATGCCGCGTCTCGATCTCGGTCAGAACCTCGATCGCCGCGGAAACCCGTCCTCCGTCACGCATGGAGCTAAATCACCAACGCCAGAAGGACCAAGCCCAGGCCCGCCATCGAGGCGACCCAGACCAGGCTGCGAACGACCGGCACGCCGAACGCATAGAGAAGGACATAGACCGCCCGGGCGCCGACATAGAGCGCGGTTCCGATAGCGGTCAGCGCGCCGAGCCGGCCGCCCAGATAGGCGGCCAGCACGGCGGCGACGAAGAACGGGAACGTCTCGCGGAAGTTGGCGAAGGCCCTTTCGAGCCGCCCGGCCATGCCGGTCAGCTCGACCGGCGTCTCCCGCGATCCGACATTCCACTTCAAGCCGCGCTGGGGCTGGGCCGCCGCGCTGGCCCACAGGAGGTGGACCAGCCCGATGACGACCGCGACCGCCAGCATCCGCAGCTCGAAGGCCATCTGCATGGCCTAGACCGCGCTCGGATAGTTCGGAGCCTCGCGCGTGATCATCACGTCGTGGACGTGGCTTTCACGCAGGCCGGCGCCGGTGATGCGGACGAAGCGGGCGCGTTCCTGCAGCTCGGGGATGGTCGGCGCGCCGACATAGCCCATGGCCGCGCGCAGACCGCCGACCAGCTGGTGCAGCACCGGCGAGATCGGACCCTTGAACGGGGTCTGGCCCTCGATGCCTTCCGGAACGAGCTTGAAGCTGTCGGTCACTTCCTTCTGGAAGTAACGGTCGGCCGAGCCGCGGGCCATGGCGCCCACCGAACCCATGCCGCGATAGCTCTTGTAAGAGCGGCCCTGGTACAGGAACACCTCGCCCGGCGCCTCTTCGGTGCCGGCGAACATCGAGCCCATCATGGCGGTCGAGGCGCCCGCGGCGATGGCCTTGGCCAGGTCGCCCGAGTACTTGATGCCGCCGTCGGCGATGATCGGCACGCCGGCTTCGCGACCGGCGCGAACAGCTTCCATGATCGCGGTCAGCTGCGGCACGCCCACGCCCGCCACGATGCGGGTGGTGCAGATCGAGCCCGGGCCGATGCCCACCTTCACCGCATCGGCGCCGGCGTCGATCAGGGCCCGCGCGGCGTCATAGGTGGCGATGTTGCCGGCCACGATCTGGACGCGGTTGGCTTCGCGCTTCAGGCGCGAAACCGCCGCGGCGACCTGGCTGGAGTGGCCGTGGGCGGTGTCGATGACGACGACGTCGACGCCGGCGTCCACCAGGCCCATGGAGCGCTCGAAACCGGCGTCGCCGACGGTCGAGGCCGCGCCGACCAGCAGGCGGCCCTTGTCGTCCTTGGCGGCCAGGGGGTGAGCCTGGGCCTTCTCGATGTCCTTCACCGTGATCAGGCCGACGGCGCGATAGGCCTCGTCCACGACGATCAGGCGTTCGATCTTGTGCTTGCGCAGAAGCTCGCGGGCCTCGCGGTGATCCACGCCCTCGCCGACCGTGATCAGGTTCTCGCGGGTCATCAGCGCCGAGGCCGGGACGCTGGCGTCGCCCTCGAAGCGCATGTCGCGGTTGGTCAGGATGCCGACCAGCTTGCCCGTGTCGCGCTCGACCACCGGGAAGCCCGAGATCTTGCGGCGGGCCGTGATCTCGCGGACCTCGGCCAGGGTGGTGTCGGGGTGGATGGTCAGCGGGTTGATGACCATGCCGCTTTCGTAGCGCTTGACCTCGCGGACGTGGTCGGCCTGCTCCTCGTTGGAGAGGTTGCGGTGCAGGATGCCCAGGCCGCCGGCCTGCGCCATGGCGATGGCGAGACGGCTTTCGGTGACCGTGTCCATGGCGGCGGACACGAGCGGGATGTTCAGACTGATTTCACGCGTGAACTTGGTCTCGGTCGTCACTTGCGTCGGCATGACGTCGGACGGACCAGGTTCGAGCAAAACGTCGTCGAAGGTGAGCCCTTCGCGAATCTCCATCGGATTCTCCATTTTGCGGCGCTCGTATAGTCGCGAGGCGGGCGTTTGTCGAGGCGGTGATTGGGGGATTTCGCCGCCCTTGCCTCTTCTCTTTCCGATTTGCCGACGCCAGCTCGATAATAGATATTGGCGGCAGAGGAGAGTTCCAGATGGCCATCAGCGTCGATTTGGGCCCGCAGCTCGAAGCCGTCGTCGGCGAGCTGATCGAGAAAGGCCGGTACGGCTCCAAGAGCGAGGTGCTGCGCGAAGGCGTTCGCCTCGTCCAGGAGCGCGAGGCCAGATTGGCGGCGTTCTACGCCTCAATAGACGCGGGACTGGCCGAGGCCGAAGCCGGCCTCACGGTTCCGCTGGAAGAAGCCTTCGGCCAAGTCGAAGCGGAACTAGATCTGTTGCTGGCGCGGCCCACCGGCTTCTCCGAGGAATGAAGACCCGGTTCACGCCGCTTTCCATCCGCGACCTCAACGGCATAGCTCGCTGGATAGCGGCCGACAGACCGAACGCCGCGAAGAAGGTCGTCGCGAGGCTGAAGATAGCTTGCCTGAACCTCGCCGATCACCCTTACGCCTATCCGTTGCTGACCGACCGCGAGGATAACGGCGTGCGACGAGCGCCGCATGGTCGCTACGCAATCTGCTATCGCATAGCCGCCGACAGCGTGGAGGTCCTGCGCATCCTGGACGGGGCGCAAGACATCACCACGCACATATAGGCCTCAGCGCCCCTTGAACCCCGTGGCCACGAGGAAGACCTCGGAGCTGTCCTGGCGGCTGGCCTTGGGCTTGAAGTGCTGGACCTTCTCGAAGTGCTTCTTCAGCCGGGCGATGACCTCGGAGGTCTCGCCGCCCTGGAAGGCCTTGGCCACGAAGGCGCCGCCCGGACGCAGGGTCTCGATGGCGAACTCCGCGCCGATCTCGATAAGCCCGACGATGCGCAGGTGGTCGGTCTCGCGGTGGCCCACGGTGTTGGGGGCCATGTCGGACATCACGAGATCGGGCGCGCCGCCCAAGAGCTCGATCAGCTTGGGGGGGCAGGCCGGGTCGGTGAAATCCATCTCGATGATGTGGGCCGGCTCGACCGGATCGACGTGCAGCAGATCAACGCCCACGAGCTGGGTGACGCCGCGCTCGACCGCGATCTGCAGCCAGCCGCCGGGCGCGCAACCCAGATCGATGACGCGTGCGCCCTTCTTGAAGAAGCGGAACTTCTCGTCGATCTCGCTGATCTTGAAGGCCGCGCGGCTGCGATAGCCCAGGGCCCGGGCCTTGGCCGAGAACGGATCGTTGATCTGGCGCTCCAGCCAGGCCTGCTGGCTGGGCGTGCGGCCGTCGGCGGTCTTCAGACGCGCAGGCTTGGCGCGGCCGTCGGCGTTGCCGCCCGTGGGCGGCTTGACCATCCGGCGGCGGGGGATCTCGTCGTTCATGCGTTCACCGTTCGGGCCGAACCGGCTCCGCCGCGCCGCCGACGGCGGGGGCGCTTCTGCCGATCCGACATCAGAGACATCAGAAGTCCTTCTCTAAGCCCTCGGTCGGCGACTCGCACGCGAGAACACGGCCAAAGCTCCTGAACGGCCTGGAGAATGGCTGCGCCGGCCAGCACCAGATCGGCCCGATCGGCCCCGATGCAGGGCTCCAGCGCCCGTTCCTTGGCGGTCAGTTGCAGCAGGCGCCCAGCGGCGGCTTCGCAGTCGGAACGCTGCATCCACAGGCCGTCGACCACGTTGCGGTCATAGCGCGGAAGGCCAAGGTGCAGGCCCGCAAGGCTGGTGATGGCGCCCGAGGTGCCCACCATGTGGGCGCGGCCGGCGTCGAAGGTCTTGCGCATCGGCGCGGCGTGCGGGAACGCCGAGATCTTCGACTTCACCTCCTCGACCATGGCCCGGAACCAGCCGTCGTCGGCCCGCTCGCCCTCGGGAAAGCGCTCGGCCAGGGTGACGACGCCGATGGGAATGGACAGCCAGGCGCGGATCGGCAGCTTCCAGGCCTCGAACTGGCGCGGCTTGGCGTCGAGCCCCCCGCCCTTGAGGTCGACCCACGAAAGCTCGGTCGAGCCGCCGCCAACGTCGACCACCAGGGCCGCGTCGGCCTCGCGGTCGAACAGGCTCATGCAGCCGGCGACCGAAAGCTGGGCCTCCTCGCGTGGGGTGATGATCTGCAGGCGAAGGCCGGTCTCTTCCGCCACGCGGCGGACGAACTCGGTGCCGTTGCTGGCGCCGCGACAGGCCTGGGTGGCTACAGCCTTTACCCGCACCGCCTTGCGGCGGCGGATCTTCTCGGCGCAGACCTTGAGCGCGGCCATCGAGCGCTCCATCGCCGCGTCCGACAGCTGGCCGGTCTGCGACAGCCCCTCGCCGAGGCGGACGATGCGAGAATAGGCCTCGACGACGCGGAAACCGCGCGGCGAAGGCGTCGCCACCAGGAGACGGCAGTTGTTGGTTCCGAGATCGAGCGCCGCATAGCACGGCTGCTCGCCCGGAGACCGGCGCGAGCCCTGGCCTGGCTGGCCACGGGGTCCGCCGGGCGCTCTCGGCGCCTCCGACATGGTCTTTCACCTTGTCTCGCAGGCGATTCGTCACGAACCGCCTCACTTCGGGTGCGACCATAGCAACCGTGTCGATGCACCGGAAGGCGGCGTGACCCAACAATGAACGCCGTTTACGTTCAGGATTCAGTCAGGAGACTCGTCGTAATATCTTCACCATGAACGAGAGACTCGCCAAATTCGCGATCGGCCAGGTCGTCAAGCACCGCATCTTCCCTTTCCGGGGCGTGGTGTTCGACGTCGACCCGGTGTTCGCCAATACGGAAGAGTGGTGGGAGTCCATCCCCGAGGACATCCGGCCGTCCAAGGACCAGCCGTTCTATCACCTGCTGGCCGAGAACGACGACAACACCTATGTCGCCTATGTCTCCGAGCAGAACCTGCTGGCCGACGACACGGGTGAACCCGTGCACCATCCGCAGGCGGCGCTGATCTTCGAATCCTTCGACCACGGCGCCTACAAGCTTCGCCCCCGGATCTCACACTAGCTCGCAAGGTCTCACCGCCACCCTGCCGGTTACGCGCAAAAATCGAACGGAACTTGCCCGACAGCGGGCGTAACGTCGTTTCATGAGCGCAGACGGTTTCAGCGGTGGGCCGCCCCCAGGGGCGCGGCCCGATTGGACGATCGACCAGGGCTGGGAAGGCTACAGTCAAGCCGAGCACGACGTCTGGATCACGCTGTACGAGCGCCAGGCCAAGGTCCTGCAGAACCGCGCCTGCGACGAGTTCCTGCGCGGCCTGGATGCGCTGGACCTGCACCGCACCGGCATTCCCGACTTCAACCGCATCAACGAGGAGCTCCAGCGCCTGACCGGCTGGAGCGTGGTGGCCGTGCCGGGCCTGGTGCCCGACGACGTGTTCTTCGACCACCTGGCCAACCGCCGCTTCCCGGCCGGCCAGTTCATCCGCAAGCCGCATGAACTGGACTACCTGCAAGAGCCGGACGTCTTCCACGACGTGTTCGGCCACGTGCCGATGCTGACCGACCCGGTGTTCGCCGACTACATGCAGGCCTACGGCAAGGGCGGCCAGCGGGCGTTGGGCCTTGGCCGGCTGGCCAATCTCGCCAGGCTCTACTGGTACACGGTCGAGTTCGGCCTGATGGCTACGCCGGCGGGCTTGCGGATCTATGGCGCGGGCATCGTCTCGTCGCGGACGGAGTCGATCTTCGCCCTCGAAGACCCCTCCCCCAACCGCATCGGCTTCGACCTGGAGCGGGTGATGCGCACGCCCTACCGCATCGACGACTTCCAGCAGGTCTACTTCGTTATCCCGTCGATCCAGACGCTACAGGAAGTGACCCTGCGCGACTTCTCCGCGCTCTACGAGCGGCTGGCCGGCGCCGGCGACCTCGGCATCGCCGAGATCGTGGGCGCCGACCAGGTGCTGACCCGCGGGACCCAGGCCTATGCGAAGGCCGGCGGGCGGCTGGCCTCGGCGGCGGGCTGAGCCCGCAGGCCGAATAGCGCCCGCACGCCAGGAACACGCCTGACGATCTCGTAGGTGACGAAGCAGGCGCCGAAGGTTCCCGCGACCAGGATCAGGGCCTCCAGACCTTGCGGCAGCCCGAGCTTGGCCAGGTGGTGGGCCAGGACCACCGTCACCGTCTGATGGACGATATAGAACGGAAAGACGCCCACGGTCAGGTAGCGCAGCACCGGCCCGCCCCGGTTCAGATGCCTGGCGCCGATCCCGAGAATGGCGGCGATCGCGCACCACTGGTCCACCGCGTAGACGCCGCGCATGGCCAGGTGCAACGCTTCGGCCGGCTCGCCCTGCCGATAGATCCAGGCATAGGTCGCGAACATGGCGTAGGCGACGATCGCCAGCGTCAGCGCGGGCCAGCGCAACGCGATCAGCCGGTCTCGCAGCACCGAGGACTTGGCCAGGCCAAAGCCCAGCAGGAAGGCCGCGAACGAGATCGCGTGATTGTACCAGTCGTCGACCAGCGCATGAGTGATGTCGAAGAGCGGCAGCAGCACCGCGCGAGCCAGCGCCAGGAAGGCGATCGGCGCGACGAGGAGCCAGGGACCGGCCAGCATGCGCTCGCAGGCCGCCTGCAGCTTGTCGCCCAGCCTGGGAATGATCGCCAGCAGCAGCGCCAGAACGAGCGTGTAGACCAGCAGATAGGCCACGAACCACATGTGGTTCCAGGTCGGGGTGATCAGGCAGTCGCCGTCCTCGCCGCACCACCGGCCCGACGACGTCATGTACTTGCCCCAGAAGACGGGCCAGGGATCGACGCCGAACGGCGCCTGCGGGTGCGCGGCCACATACTCGGCCACCTGGTAGTAGGACTGCGGCGGCACGATCACGATCATGGCCAGCAGCAGGGGCGGCAGAAGCCGCGCCATGCGGCCCCTGGCCAGTTTCCCGACACTGACCTTGTCGGCCATGAAGCGCGTGGCCGCGCCGGAGACGAGAAACAGCAGGGTCAGCCGCCAGGGGCTGGTCAGCATCATCACCGGCTCGAGCGCCGGGATCGGATGGGGCGACTTCACGTGCCACTCCCAAGGCACGTAGAACATGCCCACATGGTACAGAATCAACAGGAAGAACGCGCCCACGCGGATCCAGTCGAGGTCGTGGCGGCGGGCGAGGTCCTGTGAGGTCGAAGGGGGCATTGGGGTTGGTTCCGAACGATGGCGTCGCCGGAGAGAAATCCGCCGCGACCGCCGCACGCCAAGCACCAGGGGACGAACAGCGCCCTGTCGGTGACACCGCCGTCGGCGGCGGGACGAACGGCGCGCGCTGGGGGATGAGCGGCGCCGAACGACGCCTGTTGCTGCGCGGATGGCTGTGCGGCCTGGCCATCGTGGCGGCGATCACCGTCATCAACATCCTGACGATCATTCACGACGCGCCGCGGCTGGGCCCTTGGCGGCCGGCGATCTGGGAGATCTCCAGCGGGCTGGTGACGGTGTTCATCATGCTGCTGCCGGCGGCCGTCGCCATCTGGACCCATCGGACGAGACCCACTCTGCTGCGCGCCCTGCCCGTCCATGCGGTCACGCTGCTGCTCTACTCGACCCTGCACGTCACCGGCTTCGTGGTGCTGCGGAAAATCGCCCATCGCCTGATCCTGGACGAAGGCTACGACTTCGGGCCGATCGGGCCGGAATTCGTCTACGAACTGCGCAAGGACGTCATCGCCTACCTCCTGGGCTTCGTCGTGTTCTGGCTGCTGGCCAGGATGGCGCGCGACGTGGTCGCCGAGGCGCCCGTGACGGCCTCGCCCGCCACCGTCGCTCCGGCCATGTTCGACATCCGCGACGGCGCGCGCCTGGTGCGCACGCCCGTCGGCGAGATCCTGGCCGTGCGCTCGGCCGGCAACTACGCCGAGTTCCTGCTTGCCGACGGTCGACGCCCCTTGACGCGGTCGTCGCTGACGGCGCTGGAGCATGAGCTCGCCCCGCATGGCTTCGTGCGCACGCATCGCTCGTGGCTGGTCAACACGGTGCGGGTGACGGGCCTGCGGCCGGAGGGCTCGGGCGACTACGCGGTGGAGCTGGGCGTGGCCGAAGCGCCGCTGTCGCGCCGTTACCCCGAAGCGCTGGCGGTGCTGCGAGGGTAACCCCTCCCCCTTAGATTTCCACGAAGTCGGGGATCTTACGGAAAAGGGATAAGCCCGCTACCGCTTCACCGCCCAGAGCAGCTTTTCCACCTGGCCCTCGCCGCCGGTGATTGGGCTGTCGTCGCTTTCACGCACGCTCCAGCCAGACGCTTCCAGGAAGGCCGAGACGCGCTCGACGCAGGTGGCGATGACCTCCGGATCCTTCACCAACCCGCCCTTGCCGACGTTCTCGCGGCCGGCCTCGAACTGGGGCTTCACCAGGGCCACGAGGTCCGCGCCCGGGCGGGCCAGGGCCAGCGCCGCCGGCAACGCCTTCTCCAGCGAGATGAAGCTGACGTCGGTGACGACAAGGTCGACGCCGTTCGGCGCGTGCTCGGCGGTCAGGGCGCGGGCGTCCAGCGGCGACAGGTCCTCGACGCGCCCGTCCGCCTTCAGGCTGGAATGCAGCTGATCGCGGCCGACGTCGACGGCCAGCACGCGCGCCGCCCCCTTCGAAAGCAGCACCTGCGTGAACCCGCCGGTGGAGGCGCCGACATCGACGGCGACGCGCCCCTCGACCGACACCGGCCAAAGCTCCAGCGCCCGCACCAGTTTCAGCGCCCCGCGCCCCACCCAGGGGTGAGCGGCTTCGGCGACGATGTCGGCGGTCTCATCGACCGTCTCGGAGGCCTTGGCGACCACCTTGCCGTCGGCGGTGACGCGGCCGGCCTCGATGGCCGCTCGCGCCTTGGCGCGGCTGTCGAACAGCCCCTTCTCGACCAGCAGGATGTCGGCGCGTTTTCGGCTCATGGCGAGCCTGATAGCAGACTCGGCTTCAGGCCGCTTCGGCGTCGTTGGCGGCCAGGCCAAGACGCGCCACGGCCGCCTCCATCGACGCACCGCGTGGAACCACGACCCATTCCCGCGGACGCGAGGCGTTGACCGCGATCACGGCGTCCTTTGGGCAGACGTCGAAGCAGTCGACCTCGATCACCGCCAGCGGCGCCTTGCGGTCCTTACCCTTGCCGCCGCCGGAAGCCTTGCGCAGGGCCTTGGCGAAGCTCTGCTCGCCGCCCTTGCCGAAACCGCCGTCCAGCTTGCGCGAACACTTGCGGCAGACCAGGACGACATCGTTCCAGTCGGCGCGCACGCGCTTGATCGGCCTTTCCTTGCTCACCAGAGCCTCGTTGCGTTTCAGGCGCCCAACCCGAGCCTTGGACATGGGAAGTCGAGGCGCATAGTGCTAGAGACCCGCGCTTTCATGCTTCGGAGGCTGTCATGGCCCGCAATCTCAAGGGCGAGCTTCTGCCCAAGGCCGCCGACCCGACCGCCGCGGACGACCTGGCCTGGTTCGCCGCCAAGGCCGACCGCGCCTTCCGCCTGCGCGATCCGGCCCCGCTGGAGTTCGGCCCGCTGGGCGATCCGGGCGACGGTTTCAGCTGGCGCGTGCTGGTGGCCCGCCTGCCCGACGGCGGTCGCCTGCGCCTGCCGATCTCGCTGGCCTGGGACCTGCACAACGACCACGCCAAGGACCAGCACCTGTCGATGCTGTTCGAACAGGTCGCCCCGGCCGAGGCCAAGGCGGCGCTGAAGAAGAAGGCGAACTAGCCTTTGCGCATCCACGCCGCGACGGCCCACGAATGGGCGTCGTGGCGCAGGGCCACGACAGCGTCGCGCGGATCCAGCCAGACCAGCCTGTGGTCGTCCTCGACCTTCAGCTCCGGACGCTCTCCCGCCAGCGTGACGGCATAAATGCCGCCGTAATTGCGCACCGGCTGGCCGTCGGACTTCAGGAACGGCTGCGAGACGTCGACGACAAGCGTCCCGACCTCGACGACAAGGCCCGTCTCCTCGCCAAATTCCCGAACAAGGGCCTGGCCCTCGGTCTCGTCGCCGTCTACCGCGCCGCCCGGCAGGTCGAAGTAAGGCGCCTTGCCGGGCTTGGTGACCTCCACCAGCGCGATGTGCCCCCGCGCATCCTCGGCGATGCCGAAGGCGGCGTGACGGTCCCCGTACTCGAGGGACGCGTCAGGGGCGTAGAACGCGATCAAGCGATCAGTCCTTGCCGAACAGGTCGTTCCACGGATCGGCCTTGCCGGACTCGACGTCGGCGACGCTGATCTCGGGGCGATAGCCGATCTTGCCGTCGGCGCTGGCCTTCCAGGCCATGGTGACCATGTCGCGCAGCTCGGCGGCGCCGGCGGCCAGACGCTCGTCGACGAAGGCCTTGGCGCGCGGATCGGCGGCGACCATGCCGCCCGACTTTTCCAGCTGGTACAGCGGCTCGGTCAGCTTCCAGGTGGTGGTCAGGTAGCCGACCATGCGGGTCTCGTAGCTGCAGGCGCAGTCGCGCAGCGCCGGCATCTTGGCCTTGACGTCGTCGTCCTTGGCCACAGCCTTGACCAGCGGGCCCTCGAAGGCGCCGTGGGTGCCGCGGCTCTGGGTGTAGCCGTTGGGGTTGGGGTAATCGCCCCAGCCGTTGTAGTGCACGCTCATGTGCAGCGGCTGGCTGCCATCGCCGATGTAGTGGGCCCAGACGCCCAGGTCGCGCAGCAGAAGCTCTTCGCGGCGCTTGAGGTCGGCGGCGTACCAGGCCTTTTTCTGGGCGTCGGTGGTCTGCTTCTCGGCGGCCACCAGGATGCGCCAGTAGGTAAAGTCCTTCACCAGCTGCTGATAGCCGTCGATCATGGCATACGGCAGGTAGCCGGCCTTCCACTCGTCCTGCCCGACGGCGCGCAGGGCCGTGGCGTAGTCGGCCCGGGTGGCCGGCAGGGTCTCGACCGTGAACTTGGGCCCGCCGAACATGCGGCCCTCGTCGTCGAGATCCAGGAAGTGGGCGGCGTCGCGGTCGTGGTCGTGCACCTTGCCCGAACCCTTCCAGCGATCCGGCTCGCGGGCGTATTCGCCGATCGCGGCCACGCCGTAGGGGCTGCGCACGAAGGCCGGGACGTCTTCCGGCAGGGTCGAAGCGCCGAGCACGCCGATCATCCGGTGGCCCGAAGCCCCCCAGGCCAAGGCCGACTGGGCCGGCGCAGCCAGGGCGGCGGCGAGGACGAGAACTTTCAGGCTGGACGACGGCGACTTCATGCGCGCTCCGAAGACTTATGCGATGCCGAGGGCCGTCTCGACGCGGCCGACCCAGGCCTTCACGGCCGGATAGCGCGCCAGATCGAAACCGCCCTCGTGGGCGACACGGGTGTAGGCCACCAGCGCGATGTCCGCCAGGGTCAGGCGATCGCCGACCAGGAAACCGCTGCCTGACAGCCCGCTTTCGAGGCGCGCGAGGGCCGCGTGGCCGCGCTCGACCAGCTTGCCGTCCAGGCTTTCCACCGGCTTGCCCATATAGGCGACCTGGAAGCGGGCGACGGCGACATAGGGCTCGTGGCTGTACTGTTCCCAGAACAGCCACTCGTACATCTTGGCCTTCAGATAGGGGTCGCTCGGGATCAGCACCGAGCCCTCGGCCAGATGCAGCATGATGGCGTTGGACTGGGCCAGCGCGCGGCCATCCTCAAGGATCACCGCCGGCACCTGGCCGGCCGGGTTCATGGCCAGGAATTCGGCGGTGCGGGACTCGCCCTTGAGGATGTCGACCTCGATCCATTCGAAGGGCAGGCGCAGGCGCTGGGCGGTCCACTTCACCTTCAGGCAGTTGCCCGACTTGCCGTCGCCGAAGATCCGCAGCGTCATTCGGTCACCCTCCCCCACTTTTCAAACGGCGCGCTAAACGATTGAATTTTCGGACGAGTTCCGAGCTTCACCAGAAGTTTTCATCCGATTCCACCCTATACGGGCGACTTTAAGCGGGTTGTCACGGAGCCGTGATCGGCTTAAGGAACGGCCCGAACCGACAGATACGCCGATAAGAGGACCCCCTCGATGCGACGCACGCTCGCCGGAATTTTGGCCTTCATGGCCATGTTCGCCGCCCTTCCCGCCGCCGCGGGCCCCGACTCAGAACGCGCCACCGATCCGCTTGGCGAACTGATCGCCGGGGCTCTGACCGGCTCGATCCCCGGCTCCATCGAATACAAGATGAAGGCCACCCTGTACCACGCCGGCGCCAAGGGCATCCGCGCCCTCGACAGCCTGGGCTGCAAGGTGGTGGCCATGCGCACCCTGGCTGTCGACACCAAGGTGATCCCGCGCCGCACGATCGTCTTCATCAAGGAAACCGTCGGCCTGCCGATGCCCAACGGCGAGACGCACGACGGCTACTGGTACGCCTCCGACATCGGCGGCGCGATCAAGGGCAACAAGATCGATATGTTCAGCGGCCAGGGCGCCAAGTCGATGAAGCCGCTGGCGGGCCTGAACCTTGCGCACCTGTCGGTGACCAAGGTCGGCGAGTTCAAGGGCTGCCCGCCGGAATAGCCGGCCCAAGCCTCTTCCGACGACAGATCGAGCACTGGACACGGCCGCGAAAGCGGCCGTTTCGCTGCATGCGTGCAATGTCGGGAAGTTAACCAAACGCGAGATGTTCGCGCTGGCCTCTCCGAACGTTCTGCACCACTCTGAATTGGTGTCGCGACTCTCTTGAAGCTCAGCTTGCAGGCGAGGAATTGGTGTCCAGGCGATCTGAAAGTAACCTTGCGTCCTCGCCTTCGGTGCTCATCGCCGACGATGACGCCCTGCTCCGCGAAATCCTCGAGCATAAGCTCAGCATGGCCGGCTACGCGGTCACGGTGTTCGAGGACGGACGCGCCGTGCTGGAGGCCGCCCGCACCGAGCGACCGCAGGTCGTGGTGCTGGACGGCATGATGCCGATCATCGACGGCTTCGAGGTGCTGCGCCGCATGAAGGGCGACGACGCCCTGCGCGACATCCCCGTGGTGATGCTGACGGCGCTGAAGGGACGAAACGACATCGTCACCGCCCTGAACCTCGGCGCGGCCGACTATCTGCCCAAGCCCTTCGACCCCGACGAACTGCTGGCGCGCCTGTTTCGCATCGCCCCGGTGGCCGCATGATCGAGACGGCGGCGGTCCAGGCGCCGGAGACGGCCGACCCGGCTTATGCCGCTGCGGTGCAGGCCCGCCAGGCCGGACGCACGGCCGAGGCGATCGCCGCCTTCGACCTGCTGTCGAAACAGCGCCCCAAGGATCCGGACGTCTGGCTGAACCTCGGCCTCTCCCGCATGGCCGCCCAGCGTTACGCCGAGGCCGACCGGGCCTTCGAGACGACCCTGACCCTGGCGCCGGACTACCGCGACGCCCGCATCGCCTATGCGCGATCCGCGCTGTTTTCCGGCCGGCCGGAGTTGGCGCGCCGACGCCTGGCCCCACTGCTGGCGACGGCGCCGAACGATGCGGAGGCCAGGAACCTGGAGCAGCAGATCGCGGCCACCCAGGCGATGCCGGGCGAGCCGACCTGGCGGCTGGACCTCGCCTATGCCCGCAGCGAACTGACCAAGGACCTGGGCCACTGGAGCGCGGCGACACTGGCCCTGTCGAAACGGCTCGATCCGGCCACCACCGTCGGCGGCTCCATCGAGCACACCGAACGCTTCGGCGTCTCCGACACCTATGCCGAGGCGCTGGTCGCCCGTCGCTTCGGCCAGCGTCTGGACGCCTTTCTGGCTGTCGGAGGTGCGCCTGACGCCGACTATCGCCCGGAACTGTCCATCCGCGTCGGTGGTTCGGCCGCCCTGCGCGACACCGGCCCCTGGCGAGCCAGGCTGGGACTGGACGCCGTGTGGTCGCGATACGCGGTGGGCGAGGTCAAGAGCCTGCAGCCCTACCTGACGCTGGCGGCAGGGCCAGCATCGCTGACGGTCCGCTCGATCAACACCGAGGACGAACGGGGCAAGCATCAGTCGGGCTACACCCTGAACGGCGAGTGGGCGGCGAGCGAACGGCTGAGACTGCGCCTGGGCTACGCCGACGCCCCCGAGAGCGCCGACGGCGCGACCGTGCCCGTCGAAGCGATATCGGGCGGGATCGCCTACGACCTGACGTCCCGCTGGACGGTGCAGGTGGTCGGGGCGCACGAGAAACGCACGGCCTACGACCGCGACGAGGTCGGGGTCGCCGTCACCAGACGGTTCTAGATGTCGTCGCTGACGCTGATCTGGGTGATCGCGCTCGTCCTGATCGGCGCGGCGCTGGCGTGGATGAGCGGCCTGATCCTCGCCCGGCTCGTCAAGGAGACCCGGGCCGCCGATCGCACCGCGGACCGCAAGATGATCATCCAGGCGCTGTCGGGCCTGCTTCGGGGCCAGGCCGAGGCGGGCGACATCCTCGCCCCCTTCGTGCGCAGACCCCAGGTGCTGGCCGAGGCCGTCCTCGATTTCCAGGGCCTGATCCGCGGCGCGGACCAGGAACGCGCCATGGGAGCGCTCAGGCGCCTTGGCCTGATCCCGGCGCTGGAGACCCGGATCATCCACGGCTCGCGCGACGAACGCCTGACCAGCGTGGAGGCGCTGGCCGCCCTCGGCGGCGAGGAGGTGAAGGCCGCGCTCCGGCGGGCCATCCGCTCGAAAGACCCCAATGTGCGGATGGCCGCGATCAAGGGCCTTGCCGACGCCGGCGCGCCGCCCACGCCTTCACGCCTTCTCGACTATGTCGGAACAGGCGAACTGACGCCCTCGCGGGTCTATTCGGAGGTGATGCGCCAGGCCGTGGCGGCCGCCCCCGCCGACGGGCTCCTGGCCCTGCAGAGACATGACCTCAGTTCGCTGATGCGGGCCGTACTGCTCGACGCGCTAGGCCGATCGGGCGCCTACGAGGCCGTGCCCGCGCTGGCGCTCGCCGCCGAGGATCCGGCCCCGGACGTGCGAACGGCCGCCGTTCGCGGCCTCGGACGGCTGCAGCATCCGGCGGCCGCCTCGACCTTGGCCGCCGCCCTGACGGACGAAGCCTGGACGGTGCGCTCGGCAGGCGCGGAAGCGGTGGGCGCCGCCGGACTGGTCCGCCTGGCGCCGCAGGTCGCCGCCCTGCTGGACGATCCCGAATGGTGGGTTCGGTTTCGGGCTGGCGACGCCCTGGGCAAGCTGGGCAAGGCCGGACGCGGTCAACTCGAGGCGGCCGCCGCCGACGGCGCGCGCCCCGTCGCCCAGCGGGCGGCCGAACGCGCCCTGGCCGAGATCGGTTGAACCATGCCGGAGCTGGAAACCCTCGCCCTCATCGTCGTCCGCTTCGCCGAGACCATAGCCTGGGCCGTCATCGCGACCGGCCTGGCTCAGAACGCGCTCTATCTCTATCAGCTGGTGCTGGCCGCCCGAGCGCTGTCGCAGGCGCCGCCGGTCAACCAGGCCGCTCTGCTTTGGCGACGCTACGCCGAGGCCGCGCCGCCGATCACCCTGATGGCGCCGGCCTACAACGAGGCCCTGACCATCGTGGAGAGCGTCAGGTCGCTGCTGGCCCTGCAGTACCCGCACTTCGAGGTCGTGGTGGTCAACGACGGCTCCAAGGACGAGACACTACAGGTGCTGGTCGACGCCTTCGAACTGCACCCGGTCGAGCGGCACTACGACCTGGCCACGCCCTGCCAGAGGATCCGGGGCCTCTACGCCGCCGCCAACCAGCCGCGCCTGCTGGTCGTCGACAAGGAGAACGGCGGCAAGGCCGACGCCCTGAACGCGGCGATCAACCTGTCGCGCTCACCCATCGTCTGTTCGATGGACGCCGACAGCCTGCTGGAGGTCGACGCCCTGCTGCGCGCCGTCGCGCCGTTCGTCGAAGACCCCGAACGCACGGTGGCCGTTGGCGGCACCATCCGCATCGCCAACGGCTGCAAGATCTCGTTCGGCCGGGTGGTCGAGGTCGGGGTGCCCCGCAACATGCTCGCGCGCCTGCAGACCATCGAGTACCTGCGCGCCTTCCTGATGGCGCGCCTGGCCTGGAGCCGCATCTCGACCCTGACCATCATCTCCGGCGCGTTCGGCCTGTTCCGCCGCCAAGCGGTGCTGGACGTCGGCGGCTACAGCCACGGCACCGTGGGCGAGGACATGGAGCTGGTGGTCAAGCTGCACAAGCACTACCGCCGCCTGCGCAAACCGTATCGCGTGGCCTTCACGCCCGAGCCGGTATGCTGGACCGAGGCCCCCGAGACGATGGCCGTGCTGTCGCGCCAGCGGGCCCGCTGGCATCGCGGCGCGCTGGAAACCTTCTTCCGCCACCGCGACATGATCCTGAACCCACGCTACGGCCGGATCGGCGTCGTGGGCTTCGGCCACATCCTGGTGGTCGACGTGCTGGGGCCGATCATCGAGATCTTCGGCTACGTGCTGATCCCGGCCTTCTGGCTGCTGGGCGTGCTCGACATCGCGTATCTCTGGGCGCTGCTGGCCGTGACCTTCGGCTTCGGCATCGTCATCAGCGTCGGCGCCCTGGCGCTGGAGGAGACCGAACTGCGCCGGTTTCCCAACGCCCGCAGCCTGGCCGTGCTGATGGGCGCGGCGATCCTGGAGAACTTCGGCTATCGCCAGATCAACAACTTCTGGCGGCTGCGCGGCACCTGGCAGTTCCTGACCGGCGCCCAGGGCTGGGGCAAGATGACCCGCAAGGGCTTCTCGTCCCAGCCCTGAAGCCTAGATGTCGCCGCCGACGTTGGGGGCGACGCCCGGCGTGCGCGCGACGTGAATGCCGCACTCGGTCTTGTCCTGCCCCTGCCAGCGGCCGGCCCGGACGTCGGCGTTGGGATCGTCCACCGGCTTGGTGCACGGCCAGCAGCCCAGCGACGGGAAGCCCTGGGCGACCAGCGGGTGCGCCGGCAGCTTGTGCTCGGCCGCGTAGGCGTCGAGCTCGGCCTTGCTCCAGTTGGCCAGCGGATTGAACTTCAGCTGGCCTTCGGACTCCTCGACCACGGCCAGGCGCAGGCGGTCGCCGCCGTGGAAGCGCTTGCGGCCGGTCACCCAGCCTTCGAAGCCTTCCAGGGCCCGATCCAGCGGCAGCACCTTGCGGATGTGGCAGCAGGCGTCGGTGTCGGTGCGCCACAGGTCCGACCGAGGATCGGTGACGGCCAGGTCCGCGAAGGCGGGCCGCAGGTCGCGCACGTCGGTCAGGCCCAGGGTCGCAGCCAGGCTCTTGCGATAGTCGAGGGTCTGGCCGAACAGCATGCCGGTGTCGAGGAACAGCACCGGGATGTTCGGCGAGACCTGCGAGGCCAGGTGCAGAAGCACCGCGGACTCAGCGCCGAACGAACTGACCAGGGCCAGCTTGTCGCCGAAGGTCTCGTAGGCCTTGCGCAGGATGGTCAGCGGATGGGCGTCGCGCAGTTCGGCGTCCAGCCGCGCCGCCAGGGTCGGCGCGGCGTCGGTCTGGTCGTAGGCCATCAGAGGGCGCCTTCCTTGGCTTGAACCGCGCGCTCGTCGGCGGCGATCGGCCGGGCGTCGACCGCGCGCTGATAGACGTGACGGAAGCGGTTGGCGGCCTTGGTCCAGGCTTCCGGCGTCGCGCCGTCGTTCGGCTCGAAGGCGTCGAAGCCGCAGCGGACCATGAACCCGGCCTGCTCCTGCAGCACGTCGCCCACGGCCCGGACCTCGCCCTGATAGGCGAAGCGCTCGCGCAGCAGGTGGGCCGACGTATAGGCGCGGCCGTCGCGATACTTCGGGAAGGCCAGGGCCACCACCGACAGGCGCGGCAGGTCGTAGGCCAGGGCCTCGACCTCCTCAGCCGGCTCGATGCGCACGCCGACGCGGCGGCTGTTGGACGACAGCAGCGCGTCGCCCTCGGCCTGGAAGCGGGTCAGCGACAGGATGACGTCGCCGGCCTCGGGAATGGCGTCCTCGTCGGTCACGTTGACGAAGGTGTTCTCAGCCCATTGGGCCTGCTCGCCAACGAGCTTAATCAGCTTGGGCATAGACCGCTTCCTTGAAGGGCTCGAGGCCGACGCGGCGATAGGTGTCGAGGAAGCGTTCCTCGCCCTGGCGCGCGGACAGATAGGTGTCGACCAGGGTGTCGATGGCGGGCGCGACCTTGTCGGCCGGCAGCGCCGGGCCGAGGATCTTGCCGATCGAGGCGTCTTCCGCGCCCGAACCGCCCAGCGAGAGCTGGTAGAACTCCTCGCCCTTCTTATCGACGCCCAGGATGCCGATGTGGGCCACGTGGTGGTGGCCGCAGGCGTTGATGCAGCCGCTGATCTTGATCTTCAGCTCGCCGATCGTCTCGGCCCGGTCGGGGTCGGCGAAGGTCTTGGCGATGTCCTGGGCGATCGGGATCGCGCGGGCGTTGGCCAGGGCGCAGTAGTCCAGGCCCGGGCAGGCGATGATGTCGCTGATCAGGTCGATATTGGCGGTCGCCAGGCCGTTGGCCTCGAGGATCGCGTGCACCGCCGGCAGGTCGTCGAGCTTGATGTGCGGCAGGACGAGGTTCTGGGCATGGGTCACGCGCAGGTCGTCCAGGCCGTAGCGCTCGGCGAGATCCGCCACGACGTCCAGTTGGTCGGCGGTGGCGTCGCCCGGCGTCTGGCCGACGGCCTTAAGCGAGACCTCGACGATCGCATAGCCAGGCTTCTTGTGCGGCTTGACGTTGTTGCGCGCGAAGCGGGCCAGGGCGGGGCTCGCGGCCTTGGCGGCCTCGAACACCTCCGAGCGGGCCGGCAGGGTCTCGAACGGGGTCTGGGCGAAGGCGCCGCGGATGCGGGCCAGCTCCAGGTCGCCCAGGTCGGCGCGGCCCTGATCGATCTTGGCCCATTCCTCCTCGACCTGACGGCCGAACTCCTCGGCGCCGAGCGCGGCGACCAGGATCTTGATGCGGGCCTTGTAGATGTTGTCGCGGCGGCCGTGGCGATTGTAGACGCGCAGGACGGCTTCCAGGTAGCTCAGCAGGCTGGACGCCGGCAGGTGGTGCTTGATGGTCGGGCCGACATAGGGCGTGCGCCCCTGCCCGCCCCCGACGATCACCTCGAAGCCCAGCGAGCCGTCGCGGGCCCGGCGCAGGATCAGGCCGATGTCGTGCACCTTCACCGCGGCGCGATCGGTCAGGGCGCCGGTGATGGCGATCTTGAACTTGCGCGGCAGGTACGAGAATTCCGGGTGCAGCGTCGACCACTGGCGGATCACCTCGGACCACACGCGCGGATCGTCGATCTCCTCGGCGGTGGCGCCGGCATAGGGATCGGCCGTGGTGTTGCGGATGCAGTTGCCACTGGTCTGGATGGCGTGCAGGTCGACCTCGGCCAGGGCGTCCAGGATGTCCGGCGCGTCCTTCAGCTTGATCCAGTTGAACTGGATGTTCTGACGCGTGGTCATGTGCCCGTAGCCCTTGTCGTAGGTGCGGGCGACCCAGGCCAGGCGCCGGGCCTGGCGGGAGTTGAGCGAGCCGTACGGGATGGCGACCCGCAGCATGTAGGCGTGAAGCTGCAGATAGAGGCCGTTCATCAGCCGCAGCGGCTTGAACTGGTCCTCGGTCAGCTCGCCGGCCAGGCGGCGCGTGACCTGATGGCGGAACTCGTTGGAGCGGTCCGTCAGGAACTCGCGATCGATGACGTCGTACTGATACATGGCTCGGCCTACTTGCGGCGGATCAGGTCGACGCGGCCCGTCGAGCGGGCGGCGCCGGAAGCGTGACGGATGGCCTCGACGACAGCGCCGCCCTCGGCCTGCTTGCCGTGGAGAAGCTCGTTGGTGGGCCCCAGGGCGCGGATGCGCTCGCGATAGCTGACCGGAGCCAGGCCAAGGCCTTCGACGGCCACGAGGTCGATCGGATAGGGATCGACGATCACGGTCGGCGCGGCCTTGCCAGCGGCGACGGCCGCCTCGACGGCTTCGCCCTGCGCCTCGTCGAACAGCTGGGCGTCGCCGAAGCCGTCCACCCACGCGCCTTCCTTCCAGAAGACGACCTCCCCGTCGATCAGGCGATTGGCGGTCACGGCTTTCATTGGCCCGAACTCACGTTTTGAACTTCGAAGACGGCGAGCGTTGCGGTCTCGCCGGGAACTGAAATCTGGGCCATGGCCATGGCCTCGCCGACCATCAGCAGGGCCGGCCCCTTCAGGCCCTCGGCCGCCAAGGCCAGGCCCGCCAGGGTGGTCAGGATGCGGCGCTCGTCGGAACGGCTGGCGTTCTCGACGATCAGGGCCGGGGTCGCGCCGGCGCGGCCGGCGGCGGTCAGGCGGTCGGCGATCAGGCCGGCCGTCGAGACGCCCATGTAGACGACAACGGTCTGGTTCGGGCGCGCCAGGGCGGCCCAGTCCAGGTCGGGTTCGCCGTGAGCGGCATGGCCGGTGACAAAGGTGACGGCCTGGGCGCTGCCGCGATGGGTCAGGGGCGCGCCGGCGCCGGCGCTGGCGGCCAGGGCGGCGGTGACGCCGGGCACGACCGTGCAGTCGATCCCCGCCTCGCGGCAGGCCGACAACTCCTCGCCGCCACGACCGAACAGGAAGGGATCGCCGCCCTTCAGGCGCACGACCTCCAGCCCCTCGCGGGCCAGCGCCACCAGCAGCTGGTTGATGTCGTCCTGCGGCAGCGTATGGCGCGACTTGCGCTTGGCCACGTCGATGCGGCGGGCCTGGGGCGCCAGGTCGAGGATCTCGCCCGAGACCAAGCCGTCATGCACCAGCACGTCGGCGGCCTGCAGGGCCTTCAGGGCCTTGATGGTCAGCAGGTCGGGATCGCCGGGGCCGGCGCCGACCAACGTCACCCGACCCAAGGCGCGTTCGCCCTCGCCGCCCCGAAGCGCGACCAGACGAGGTGCAGCCTTACGATCAGAGGGCGACGCCATGCGCGATCCCAGGTCCTCTAAAAGCGTCCGATGGACGTGCGAAAGCGGCGCGAGCCGCCACGACCCCGCCGCAAGATCCAAAAGAAATGCGGGGCGAACCCTAGGGTCCGCCCCGCCTCTCGCTCGCCGATGAAAAGGGCCAATCCATCAGCGAACGCTTGCAAACTGGGCGCGGGCAGGCCAATTCGCAAACAAGGACTTCTGCCGGGGCGTTCAGTAAAACTCATGGAACGACAGACCGAACGGCGCCGCCTTCCGCCTCTCAACGCCCTGCGGGCTTTCGAGGCCGCGGCCCGTCACCTGAACTTCAGCCGCGCCGCCGACGAGCTGTCGGTGACGCCGGGCGCGGTGAGCCAGCAGATCCAGAACCTGGAAGACTATGTCGGCGCGGCCCTGTTCAAGCGCACGCCAAAGGGCCTGCTGCTGACCGACGCAGCCCAGACCGCCCTGCCCGCCCTGCGCGAGGCCTTCGACCGTCTGGCTGAGGCCGCCTCCCTGCTCACCGCCGCCGTCGACGGCCGCCGCCTGACCCTGACCGCCGCCCCCTCGTTCGCCGCCAAATGGCTGGTGCCGCGCCTAGGCAAGTTCGAGCAGGCGCAGCCGCAGGTCGACGTCTGGCTGTCGGCCGGCATGGAGGTCGTGGACTTCGCCGCCGGCGAGGTGGACCTGGCGATCCGCTACGGCTCGGGCCGCTATCCGGGACTCGAAGTCACCCGCCTGCTGAACGAGACGGTGGTGCCGGTCGCCAGCCCTGAGCTTCTGGCCGACAACCCCTTGGAATCGCCCGAGGACCTGGCGCGTCACATCCTGCTGCACGACGGCTCGCCCGACGCCGACGATTCGTGTCCAGACTGGGCCATGTGGCTGGCGGCGCGCGGCATCAAGGGCGTCGACGGCGCCCGCGGCCCGCGCTTCAACCAGTCAAGCCTGGTGATCGAAGCCGCCGCCAACGGCCGCGGCATCGCCCTTGCCAAGCGCACCCTGGCCCAGGCCGACCTGGACGCCGGACGCCTGGTGATCCCGTTCGACATCGCCACCTCGGTCGACTTCGCCTATTACGTCGTCCACCCCAAGGCCAAGGGTCGCCTGCCGCAGGTGAAGGCCTTCGTGACCTGGCTGAAGGACGAGGCGGCCGCCCACGAAGCGGCCCTGCTGACCATCGACAACGGAGCCGGCATCTAGGCTGGAACGGCGCAGCCAAACCGGCTTAAAGGGGCGCATGATCAAGACGACTCTCACCGTCGACGAGCGCCTCGCTCCCGCCGACTGCCAGACCATGCTCGACGTCCGCCAGGGCGTGGACGCGCTGGACCGGGCCCTGGTGGCCCTGCTGACCGAGCGCCAGGGCTATATGGACGCCGCCGCCCGCATCAAGGCCGACCGCTCCAAGGTGTTCGACCGCGCCCGCATCGAGGACGTGGTCGACAAGGTCAAGGCCGCCGCCCGCGAGGCCGGCCTGTCGGAAGCCATCGCAGAGCCGGTGTGGCGCACGCTGATCGACCGCTGCATCGCCTATGAATACGACAGCTGGGACCGGACCAAGGGCGAGGCGTGACCAAGGAAGAGATCGACAAGCTCCTGGACGAGATGGCCGCCGAGGCCGCGGCCAAGGGCGACGACGACCTGCGTCCAGGCCTAATCTATCTGAACGACCGGCTGTACGGCACGGAGATCCGCACCGAGACCATCTCGGCGGTGCGCGGCCAGCGCTATCGCGGCATCCGGGTCTTCGTGGCCCGCGGCTACGACACCAGGGTGATCACCCGCAAGGAGACCGCGGGCCTCGAGGTCGGCGCGTTCGAGGACCTGACGCCGCTCGACTAGGGCGCCGGACAGCGGGCCTGACGCCCCCTCTTCCAGTCCTGCTTCAGCAGGGTCACGGCCACGCGCCAGGCCGCGTCGCGCGTCTGGCCGATCTCGTCGACGCGCGGCGGAACGGGGCAGTCCGGCATGACGCCCCGATCGCGCACCTGCGCGCGCCAGGCGTGCCGGAAGCGCAGCAACGGCACGTCCAGCTCCAGGCCTGAATTGGGCAACACCAGCTCCCAGCCATAGCCGCTGGTGTTGCCGTCCTGGGTTCCGCCGACCTCCTCGCCGACGAAGACACCCCGCCTTGCGTGGCGCAGCATCGAGGCCAGTTCCGCGCCGCCCGAAAAGGTGTCGCCGCTCGTCAGCACCACCAGCCGACCGCCGAACACCGGCGAGGCCGGCGCCGGACGGCTCATCAGGCCCTCGCGGCGATAGAGGCGTCCGTCCGCGCCCACGCGCTGCAGGGCCAGTTCCTCGTCATCGAACACCACATGCTCGTAGCGACGTCCTGAAAGGTCGCGCACCGAGACCACTGCCCCTCGCGCCTCCACCGAGGCGTACTTCCGGATGGGTCGGGCGACGAGGTGGGAGAACAGGATGCTCTCGTTCGGTTCGGATCCCCCGCCGTTGCGGCGCAGGTCGAGAATCAGGTCGCGCGCGCCGCGTCGCTCGATCTCCTCGAACAGTTTCTGGATGGTCGGCTCGAAGCTCGCGCCGGCCGCGCGGTAGCGCCGATTGCTGAAACTTGGGACCGACAGGTAGGCCGTGCGCTCGTCCAGCCATTCCAGGCTGGCCAGCGAAGACGCCTCAGGCTCGTCCGCCGCCGCGGGCCGGTCGGCATGGGCGATCGCGGCGACCTCGCGCTCGACGACCGGGGCGTCGCCGGCCTGGATCTTCAGCCGGAACTTCGCCTCGGGGCCGCGCAGCCGATATCGCAGCCGCGCATAGCCTTGCCCGCCCGCCTCGCGCATCGCTCCCGTGGGAATCGCGCCGTCGACGCCCAGACCGGCCATGGCTTCGCGCACCAGGACGTCCGCCCCCTCTTCGTCGATGGCCAGCAGGCGGGTTCCGCGGGCGATATCGGCCGCCTCGCCGAAACCGCGGATGACGAAGACGCCCTCTTGGCTGAAATGCAGGTTGAGCGGCAAGAAGCGCCCCTCGGCGCGCTCCCGCGCGATCAGCGCCTCGCTGCGATGAAGCGACAGGTGCCCCTCGCCGGTCCGGCTCATCAGCGGCCTAAGCAGCGCATAGAGCTGGCGGCTGTCGGCGACGCCCTGCGCCTCGCCCCTGGCCCGCGCCTTGGCCCGACGCCACGAGCCGGGCGACTGTCGCCAATGGATGTCCGGCAGCCCCGCCTCGACGG
Source organism: Caulobacter sp. 602-2 (assembly GCF_011043625.1). Taxonomy (GTDB): domain Bacteria; phylum Pseudomonadota; class Alphaproteobacteria; order Caulobacterales; family Caulobacteraceae; genus Caulobacter. The sequence continues at coordinate 343,993 of NZ_JAAKGT010000001.1, read as the reverse complement.
CGGCGATCGCCAGTTCCAGGTCCTCGCGCGCCTGGGCGGGCGTCAGGTCGATCGACGGCAAGGGCTGGGCGCTCGCCGGAAAAGCCAGGAACATGGCCAGCACGGCGAGCGCGAATCTGGGCGTCGCCTCGCCGGTGCGATTCTTCACGACCACGATCCACCGCCCCCGATGAACGCTCAGCCCTTCAGCGACTTCAGCGCCTGCTCGTGCACATAGGCGGCGATATCGAGCAGCGCCGCATCGAGCGCGGTCTTCACCTCGTCGAGGCTGGCCTGGCCGTCTTCGGCGCGCTGGCAGACCTCGCCCAGGGCGTTGGCCCCCACGCCGCGCGCGGCGCCCTTCACGGTATGGACAGCGTCGCGCCAGCCGGGATGGCCGGGATCCAGCATCGGCGTCCACAGCGAGGCCTGTTCGCGAAACAGGGCCAGCACCTCTTCGATCACCGCAGCGTCGCCCATCGCGAACCCTTCCAGGTAGGCGAAATCCACGGCTCCACTGATATCTCGCCTGGCCATCGAAAAAGTCCTTGCGCTCTCAAATTCATTGCGTATGTTCCGCGCCTCGCCGCCGGGACGCTTCAGCGCTTCGGAATCGCGAATGGGTGTATAGCTCAGTTGGTAGAGCAGCTGACTCTTAATCAGCGGGTCCAAGGTTCGAATCCTTGTACACCCACCATTCTCCTCAATACTTGATCCGATAAGAACTTCCCCTCCCGGGGAGGCGCTTTGGCGTATCTGCGTTTCGTCCGGGTGCGACGAATATATCCACACCTTCTTGTCTAAATCGGATTGCGCTCCCCGCGTCTTGGGGTATGTATCGCGCCTCGCCGTCGGGGACGCGAAAGCGACTTCGAAACGCGAACGGGTGTATAGCTCAGTTGGTAGAGCAGCTGACTCTTAATCAGCGGGTCCAAGGTTCGAATCCTTGTACACCCACCATTCTCTCTTCGATTTTGTGATCTGAAGCTGGATGGCCGCGAAAGCGGCCGGCGCCGCTGCCTCGCGCAGATCACCAAGCTTCAATCAAGGATTGTCCGACTGTCGGGCGCCGCCGCGCGCGCCCGCTTGCAGCGGCGTTTCGCGCCTAGCGTCGCGGGTTCCCAGTCAACGGATCCGCGCCATGACCGCCGCCAAACCGCCCTCGCCCCACCGTCTACCCCTGCTCGTCCACGCCGGTTACGGCGCCGGCCAGATCGCCGGCCAGGTGTTCCGCGACGCCCCCTCGCTGCTGCTGCTGTTCTTCATGACCAACGCGCTGGGCGTCGAGCCCGCGCTGGCCGGGGCGGCTATCTTCTTTCCCAAGCTGTTCTGGGGCCTGATCTCGGACCTGACCGTGGGTCTGGTCTCCGACCGTTGGAAGGCCCGGATCCCGCGCCGCCTTTGGCTGCTGGCCGGCGCGCTGCTGGCGCCGCTCGCGTTGACTCTGCTGTTCCACGTGCCGGAAGGCTCGCCCACCGCCAGCGCGGCCTACGTGGCCGGCGCCTTCAGCCTCTACATGATCGTGTTCGGCGCGTTCTCGGTGCCCTACCTCGCCATCGGCACCGAACTGTCCGACGATCCGAAGGAACGCACGGTGGTCATGGCCTGGCGGATGGGCTTCTCGGCCATCGGCCTGCTGGTGGGCAACGCCCTGGCGCCGGTGCTGGTCCAGACCTGGGGCGGCGGACGACCGGCCTATTCCCAGATGTCGCTGGTGCTGGCCGGGGTCTGCGCCGCCAGCCTGCTGATCGCCTTCCTCGCCTCCCCGCGCCCTGTCGTGCAGGCGGCCGCCCAGCCGGCGCTGCGCCTGAAGGCGATTCTCAGCGCCCTGGTGGATCCGACCTTCCGCCCGCTGCTTGGCGCCTACCTACTGCAACTGATCGGCTCGGGCCTGGGCTATGCGGCGATGATCTACTTCCTCAGCTACAACATGGGCCGCAAGGACGCCCTGACCCAGATCGGCCTGATCGTGCTGATGATGAGCGCCGTGGTCATCGCCGCCCAGCCGCTGTGGATCAAGCTGTCGACCGCCTTCGGCCGCAAGCGCGTCTACATCGCCGCCGCCCTGGGCCATGCGCTGGTCCAGGCCCTGTGGGGCGTCATGGCCAGCGCTCCGCTCGGCGCGATCTATGGCGTCGTCGTGCTGTTCGCCCTCTTCAATTCGGGCTGGAGCCTGATGGGCTACAGCCTGCTTTCCGACGTCATCGCCCAGGACGAGGCCGAGCATGGCGAGAGCCGGGCTGGCGTGTTCTCGGCGCTGTGGACCGGGGCCGACAAGATCGGCTTCGCTTTGGGCGGCACGCTGCTGACTGGCCTGGTGCTATCGGCCTTCGGCTTCTCCAGCGCCCTGGCGGTGACGGGCGCTCCGCAGCCGGGCTCGGCCCTGGTCGGCGTGGCCGTAGCCTTCGCCTATGCCCCGGCGGCGTTCAACCTGGCGGCGGCGGCGCTGTACGCGAAGTTCGGGAGAGCTTGAGGCCTGCCAGAAAGCAAAGGGGCCGACGCGATGCGCCGGCCCCTGGGTCCCGGATAAGCCCTTCGGGCTTTCCGGGATCTCGCGTTATTTTGAGAGTGGAGCTCAGCCCACCTTCACCAGCGTCTTGCCGGTGTTGGCGCCCTTCATCAGGCGTTCGAACTGGGCCGGGGCCGACTCGATCCCCTCGCCCAGGTCTTCGACCTGCACCAGGCGGCCTTCCTTCAGCCACGGCTCAGCGGTCTTCACCCACTCGTTCCAGCGCGGATAGAAATCGTAGACCACCAGGCCCATGACGGCGGCGCGCTTGCCGACGATGGGGCCCAGCCCGAACTGCGGCGGCGGACCGTCGGCGTGGTAGTGAGCCGACAGGCCGCAGATCACCACGCGCCCATAGGTCTTCAGCAGGCCGAACACCGGATTGAGGATCGGCAGGCCGACGTTCTCGAAGTGAACCGTGGGGCCGCCGTCGGTCAGGGCCTTCAGCTCGTCGACCCAGCCTTCGTTGCGATAGTCGACGGCGGCGTCGAAGCCGTAGCGCTCGACCACCTGCGCCACCTTGTCGGCCCCGCCGGCGATCCCGACGGCCTTGGCGCCGAGGATCCTGGCGATCTGGCCCGCCGTGCCGCCGACGCTGCCGGCGGCCGCATCGACCGTGAAGACGTCGCCGGCGCCGACCTTGGCCAGCTGCGTGACGCCCGCCCATGCGGTCAGGCCCGGCATGCCCAGCACGCCCAGGTGATTGGAGACGCCCAGAGACGGATCGACCTTGCGCGCGAACTTGGCGTCCATCAGGCCGATCTGCGCCCAGCCGGCCTCGCCGATCACGTGGTCGCCGGGCGCGAAGTCCGGATGGCCCGAAGCGATGACCTCGGCGACGGCCGAGCCCGGCAGGATCTCGCCAGGCGCCGGACGCGGCTCGCCCATGTGCCGGCCGCGCAGGCGCGAACCGAGATAGGGATCGAGCGACAGGTACAGCACCCTCACCAGCAGTTGACCGGCGGGCGCCGTGGTCGGCGCGACGCGCTCGACCACCTCGAAATCGGCGGCGACGGGCACGTCCTCGATCACGCGCTTGAGGACGACTTCCAGGGTTTTGCTCATGACGCTGCTCGCGGAGGAAAAACGAGCGGCGACCCTAGCCGTCGGCGGCCCGCCATCTCCGATCGGCGGCGAGTTTCATCACCAGCCGAACTTTCCGGCGCACACGTAGTGCGTCTTCAGCCGCAACCTTGAGCAGAGCCGCCGATGCATGAAATAAGCGACGCGTCCAACCGGGGGATCTTGCTTGTTCGCTTCAACTGCTCGCCTGGCCCTCGCGGCCGGCCTGATCCTGACGACCGCGGCTTGCGCGCCGCCCGCCAAGCCCGTGACCGATCCCAAGGTCGACGCCGTGCTAGAACGGTCGCGCACGACCCAGGCCACCTACGCGGCCTATGCCTGGGTGAATGTCGAGCGGCCGGACGAGGATCCGACCGTGGAATGGTCGGCCGAGTTTCATAGCGGCGCAAAGCATCGCGTCGAAACCCCCGCCGACCGCATCGTGGCCGACTGCGCCGCCGGCACGGGCAAGATCTTCAACATCGCCAGCAGCGAGGTCCGCGAAGGCCCCCAGTACGCCCGCTCAGCCTGCGGCGTGAACAGCAACAACGAGCTTCTTGAAAAGGCCTATGTCGGGGTGCGGCAGACCCCGACCGGTCCGGTCGACCGCATCCGCGTGGCCGACGCCGAACTGGTGAGGATCTACGACATCGACCAGAACGGCGTAATCGTCGGCACGACGTTCAAGCTCAAGAACGAGGACAACAAGACCGTCCTGAGCGTGCTCAAGACCGTGGTCGAAGGCGACCTGCCCGCGCCGGACATTTTCGACGACGCCTCGCTCCAGCGCAGCGTCGTCCCCGACCGCTACAAGGTCGCTCCAGAGACCTAGTGCGGCTCCTCGCCGCCCGAGACGTTCATGCTCTCGGCGGTGATGTACTTGGCCTCGTCGGAGCACAGGAAGGCGACGGCGTCGGCGGTATCCTCGGGCTTGCCCGGGCGGCCCAGCGGGATGCGGGCGGCCATGGCGGCCAGATAGGCCTCGACCGAAGCCGCGCCGGTGACCTTGGCGAAGTACTCGTTCTGCCAGGCGCCCAGACCCGTGGTCACATGGTTGGGGCAGACGTTGTTGACGGTGATCTGGTGCGCGCCCAGTTCGATGGCCGCCGAACGGGTCAGGCCCACCAGGCCGTGCTTGGAAGCGGTGTAGGCCTGGGCGTGGGGAAAGCCCGACTTGGCCGCCTGGCTGGCGATGTTGACGATGCGGCCGCCCTTGCCCTGCGGGATCATCACCTCGGCCGCGGCCTTCAGGCCGTAGAAGCAGCCGGTCAGATTGACGTCGATGACCGCCGACCAGTCCTCGGGACGGACCTCCATCAGCGGCTTCATGATGTAGCCGATGCCGGCGTTGTTGACCCAGATATCGAGCGAGCCGTGGGCTTCCACGGCATGGTCGGCCAGCGCCCGGACCTCGTCCCAGCGACGCACGTCGCAGGGCCGGATGCTGGCCGACCCGCCGTACTGGCGCAGATCGGCGGCGATCGCCTCCATCTCCTGCGTCCCGCCGATCATGCCGGCAGGCGTAGAAGGATCGACGGAGCGACCGATATCGGAAACGACCACCGCCGCTCCCTCCTGCGCCAGGCGTCGTGCGATGGCCTCCCCCAGGCCCCCGCGCCGACCGGACCCGGTGACGACCGCCGTCTTGCCCGAAAAGCGTCCTGCCATGCTCAACCCACCTTCTCGGTGACGATGAAGGTGGTGTCGGCCAGGGCCTGGAACTCGGCGGCGATCGCCTGCATCGTCTCGCTGGCCACGTCCGCCCCGAAGGCGTCCATGTCGGCGACGTCGATGATCTCCACGTACTGATAGGGCGGCGGCGCGTCGGTCCCGAGCAGGGCCGCCGAGCGGAAGACCTCGAACTTGTCGATGGACTTGAGGCCGTTGACGGTCGGCAGGTCGCGCTCCTTGGCCCAGGCTTCGTAGTCGGCGACCGAGACGCCGGGCTTCAGGTTGAACAGGGCGACAATCCGCGTGACGGCCATGAGGCGCTCCCTCCGTTGCGGCCAGGGCGCCGCCGTGAAGATTTGGAGGCCGCACGCTGGAGCGCCGCACCGAAAGGCGCGAGCGCCGCGAGCGAAGTGACCGCCTACTGGAGAAAGCCCTATGCCCGCACCTGACGACTTCCGCTGGCCGGACGGTTCGCGCCTCGCCCTGTCGATCGTCGTCAATGTCGAGGAAGGCGCCGAGCACAACATCCGCGACGGCGACAAGGGCCCCGAGCCGGTCGACGAGCTGGGCGCGGTTCCCAAGAAGCCGATGCGGATGCACGGCAGCGAGAGCAACTATCTGTACGGCATCAAGGCCGGCGCGCCGCGTATCCTGCGGATCCTGGACCAGCACGGGATCGAAGCCACCTGGACGGCCGCGGCCCTGGCTCTCGAGCGCGCTCCCGAACTGGCCGCCGCCATCCGCGCCCGCGGCGACGAGGTGGCCGCCCACGGCTATCGCTGGACCCACCAGTTCTGGATGGATGAGGAGAAGGAGCGCGAATTCATCGCCAAGGCGGCCGACTCGATCGAGCGCACGATCGGAACCCGGCCGTCAGGCTGGCTGTCGCGCTACCTGCACACCGACAACACCCGCCGCCTGATCACAGAGGCGGGGTTCAGCTATCACATGGACGACTATTCCGACGACTTCCCCTTCTGGGACCGGGTCGAGACGGCGGACGGGCAAACCAAGCCGATGGTCATCCTGCCCTACGCCATGGACTCCAACGACATGAAGTTCTGGCTGGCCCCGTCGCTGACCGCCAAGGATTGGCTGGACTACGCCGTGGCCACCTTCGACGAGCTGCACGCCGAAAGCCAGGAGGTCGGCGCGCGGATGATGAGCCTCGGCCTGCACCTGCGGATCATCGGCCGTCCGGGCCGCATCGACGCCTTCCGCAAGTTCCTCGGCTACGTGACCGCCCAGGAGGGCGTTTGGATCGCCTGTCGGAGAAAAATCGCCCAGGCGTTCGCTGAGGCCGTGCCGATAGGCGATTGACGCCTATGACCTTTCGCTCGCTGCTCTTCGTGCCCGGGACGCGCCCGGATCGCTTCGGCAAGGCGCTGGACGCCGGCGCCGACGCCGTCTGCATCGACCTGGAGGACGCCGTTCCGCCGGCCGGCAAGGCCGAGGCGCGCGCCGCCGCCCTCGCCTTCCTCAGCCAGTTGCACACCGCCGTGGTCGGCCTGCGGATCAACGGCGTGCGCACCCTGGAGGGCCTGAAGGATCTCGTGGCCCTGGTCGAGAGCGACGCCCGCCCCGCCTTCCTGATGATCCCGAAGGTCGCCGCACCGGAAGATCTGCTGACCGCCGGCGAGATCCTGCCGGGCCTGGCGCTGTGGCCGGTGGTCGAGTCCGCCGAGGGCGTACGCCGGGCCTTCGAGATCTGCGCTGCGCCTGGCGTGGCCGGCGCGCTCTTTGGAGGCGCCGACCTGTCGGCCGACCTCGGCTCGACCATGGACTGGGACGCCTTGCTGCTGGGCCGGGGCACGCTGGTCGCCGCCTGCGGCCGGGCAGGCGTCGCTTCGCTGGACGTGCCGCACCTGAACATCGCCGATCCCGACGACCTGACCGCCTCGACCCTACGGGCCAAGGCTCTTGGTTTCACGGGACGGTCCTGCATCCACCCGGCCCAGGTGGCCGCGGTCAACGCCGCCTACACCCCCTCGCCCGCCGAGATCGAGCGCGCCCGGCGCGTGGTCGAGGCCTTCGACGCCGCCGGCGGGGCCGCCGCCCTGCTGGACGGCAAGCTGATCGAACTGCCGGTCATCCGCGCCGCTCGGCGCATTCTCGACCGCGCCTGAAATCCTAGGAGACACCCATGTCGCAGAACTGGAAAGAGGTCGGTCCTCAGCGCTATCGCGAGACCTTCGGCCGCTATTTCGAGGACTTCATCGTCGGCGACGTCTACGAACACCGCCCCGGCAAGACGGTGACCGAGTACGACAATCACCTGTTCACGCTGCTGACGCTGAACACCCACCCGATGCACTTCGACGCCGAGTTCGCCAAGGCCTCGGAGTTCAAGAAGAACCTGGTGGTCAGCCCCTACACCCTGGCTTTGCTGATCGGCATGAGCGTGACCGACGTCTCGCAGAAGGCCATCGCCAACCTCGGCATGGACGAGGTGAAGTTCAGCGCCCCGGTGTTCGCCGGCGACACGATCTATGGCGAGAGCGAGGTGCTGGCCAAGCGCGAGAGCAAGTCGCGTCCCGGCCAGGGCATCGTCACGATCCTGACCACGGGCATCAACCAGGACGGCACGGTCGTCTGCACCTTCAAGCGCAACATGCTGATCCCGGCGCGCGGCCACGCCGTCGAGGACAAGGTCGGGAACTACTGACGATGAGCGAGATCTCGGAAGCCGACGAACGCGCCATCCTCGACGCCATCGACAAGTGGCTGGAGAAGAAGGTCGCCCCCGTGGCGATGCAGCTCGAGCACGACGACGAGTATCCCCATGCCCTGGTCGAGGACATGAAGGAGCTGGGCCTCTTCGGGGCCCTGATCGACCCGGAGTACGGCGGCCTGGGGCTGTCGGCCCTGACCTATTCGCGGATCGTCACCAAGATCAGCGCCGAGTGGATGAGCCTGACGGGCGTCTTCAACTCGCACCTGATGATGGCCATGGTCGTCCAGAAGTTCGGCACGCAGAAGCAGAAGGACTTCTGGCTGCCCCGCTTCGCCAGCGGCGAGATGCGCGGGTGCCTGGGCCTGACCGAACCGGACGCCGGAACCGACCTGCAGGGCATCCGCACGGTCGCGCGGCGCGACGGCGGCGACTATGTCGTCAACGGCGCCAAGACCTGGATCACCAACGCCATCGAGGGCCACGTCTCGGCCCTGCTGGTGAAGACCGATCCCGAGGCCCAGCCGCGCCACAAGGGGATGAGCATGCTCATCACCCCGAAGATCGATCCCGAGACCCGCGCGCCCATCGCCGGCGTCAGCAACGGCCGCAAGCTGGAGAAGCTGGGCTACAAGGGCATCGACAGCGGTGAATTCATCTTCGAGGACTATCGCTGCGACGCCGAGCTGTGCCTGGTGGGCGGCGAGGAAGGCCAGGGCTTCCTGATGGCCACCGGCGGCCTGGAGATCGGCCGCATCAACGTCGCCGCCCGCTCGGTCGGCATCGCCAAGCGCGCGTTGACGGAAAGCGTCAAGTACGCCCAGGTCCGCAAGACCATGGGCAAGCCGATCGCCCAGCACCAGGCGATCCAGCTGAAGCTCGGCGAGATGGGGGCCAAGACCCGCGCCTCGGAGCTGCTCGTCGAAGACGCCGCCAAGGCCTATGACCGCGGCGAGCGCGTCGACATGGAAGCCGGCATGGCCAAGTACTATGCGTCAGAGACGGCGCTGTACGTCGCCACCGAGGCCATGCGCATCCACGGCGCCTACGGCTATTCGAAGGAATATCCGATCGAGCGGCTGTTCCGCGACGCCCCGCTGATGTGCATTGGCGAAGGCACCAACGAGATGCAGCGGATCATCATCGCCCGCCAGCTCGTGGCCCGGAACCCGGTCTGATGGCTAACGTTCGCCGCCCGCTGGCCGGGATCAAGGTGCTGGCCGTCGAGCAATACGGCGCCGGCCCCTACGCCACCCAGCTGATGGCGGAACTGGGCGCCGAGGTCGTCAAGATCGAGGCCCCGGCCATGGGTGGCGACGTCAGCCGCGCCACCGGTCCGTTCTTTCTGGGAAGCGCCGACAGCCAGTTCTTCCAGACCTTCTCGCGGTCGAAGAAGTCCATCGCGCTCGACATCAAGACCCCCGAGGGCCGCGCGGCCTTCGAGGGCCTGGTGGCGCAGGCCGACATGGTGGTCGACAACCTGCGCGGCGACCAGCCGGGCAAACTTCGTCTTACCTATGACGACTTGAAGGGCGTCAACCCCGCCATCGTCTGCGGCCACCTCTCGGCCTACGGGCGCGGCAACAGCCGGGCCGGCTGGCCAGGCTACGACTATCTGATGCAGGCCGAGGCCGGGCTGATGAGCCTGACCGGCGAGCCGGATGCACCGCCGGCGCGGCTGGGCGTGTCGATGGTCGACTTCATGACCGGAACCATGCTGGCCTTCGGCGTGGTCAGCGCCCTGCTGTCGGCGCAGACGACGGGACAAGGCTGCGATGTCGACGTCTCGCTGTTCGACGTGGCTCTGCATCAGCTCTCCTATCCCGCCGTCTGGGCGATGAACGAGGGCTACAAGGTCCAGCGCCTGCCGCGCGGCGCCCATCCGTCGATCGCGCCTTCCCAGGCGGTGAAGACGGCCGACGGCTGGGGCCTGGTCATGTGCCAGACGCCGAAGTTCTGGGAGGCGCTGTGCGACCTGGCCGGCGCCGCCGCGCTAAAGGCCGATCCGCGCTTCGCCGACATCCCCAGCCGGCATGCCAACCGCCCGGCGCTGAGCGAGGCGATGGACGCCCTGTTCGGGACGCGCACCACGGCCGAGTGGACCGCCTTGCTAGGCGGGAAGGTGCCGTTCGCGCCGATCCTCGAGATGATGGACGCGCTGGACAACCCGTTCGTGGCCGAAGTGGGCATGCGCGACGTCGTCGCCCATCCTGACCGAGCGGAAGGCTTGGCCATGCTCGCCTGCCCCGTGAAGATCGACGGCGAACGGATGCCGGGAGCACGGGCGCCCAAGCTCGGCGAGCATACGAACGAGATTCTGGGAGCTGCTTCGTGAAGCTGGAAGGCGTCCGCGTTCTCGACCTGTCGTTTTTCCTGCCGGGGCCGATGCTGACCCTGATGATGGCCGACCACGGCGCGGACGTCTTGAAGATCGAGCCGCCCGGCGAAGGCGATCCGGCCCGCGAGATCGGCTATCGCAAGAACGGGACGAGCGTCTGGTTCCGCAACACCAGCCGCGGCAAGCGCAGCCTGCAGGTCGACCTCAAGTCGGCCGAGGGGCGCGCCCTGTTGCTCGACCTGGCCGCCGAGGCCGACGTGGTGGTCGAGGCTTTCCGGCCGGGCGTCATCCAGCGGCTGGGCTTCGACTACGAGGCCGTGAAGACGCGCAATCCTGGCATCGTCTATGTGGCCATCTCGGCCTTCGGGCAGACCGGCCCCTATCGCGACCGGCCCGCTCACGACATCGCGGTGCAGGCCCTGGCCGGCATGGTCTCGCTGAGCGAAGGCTTCGACGGCAAGCCGACCCCGCCGAACATGCCCGCCGCCGACGCCCTGGCCTCGCTGACCGCGCTGTCGGGCGTGCTGATGGCCCTGCTGCGGCGGGAGAAGACCGGGCTTGGCGACTATGTCGACGTGGCCATGTTCGACAGCGTGCTGGCCTGGACGCCCAACGTCACCGGCAAGATCTTCGCCACGGGCGAGGCCCACGTTCCCAAGGACGAGCGCTCGTGGGGCGGCAACGCCATGTACGGCCTCTATGAGTGCGCCGACGGAGCGTGGATCTGCCTGGGCGGCTCGGAGGTGAAGTTCGCCCGCAACCTCTTGGCGGGCCTGGATCGCCTGGACCTGTTGCCTTATGCCGAACTTCAGCCCGGTCCGGGCCAGGAGCCGCTGCGGGCCTTTCTGCGCGAGGCGTTCGTCACCAAGACGCGAGCGGAATGGGAAGCCTGGTTCGAGGGCCGCGACGTCTGCTTCGCGCCCGTGCGCACCCTGAAGGAAACTTTCGAGGATCCGGCCCTGGAAGCTCGCGGCATGCTCTCGCGCGACGCCGAGGGGAACGAGATCGTCGGGACCCCGATCCTGTTCTCGAACGAGCCGGCGGCCATTGATCCGGTTCCGCCCGCGTTGGGCGCAGGGCCGGCGGGGTGGCGGGACCGGTAGCTCTCCTTTGCAAACCGCCGTCCCTCTTCTCCGAGCATCCCCGCGCAGGCGGGGATCCAAGCCGAGCCCGGAGATGATCCGCAGCCGCTTTCCATCCTGAAAGTCAGATTGGACCCCCGCCTTCGCGGGGGACATCGGATTGAAGGGAAAGACTGGATCCAGCCCAAACCCCAAAAGCTCGTCGTCCCAGCCAGAGCGCCGGGACGACGAGCAAGTCGGAAGAGGAAGACGTCAGGAGCCCGTCCGCTCGCGCTCCATCTGGGCCAGCAACATGGGCCCGGCCTCCATCAGCAGGAACGCGCTGGTCAGCAACAACAGAACACGCATCAGCATGGCGGCTCTCCTGTGTCGCGGACCATCCCCCCGGAAGGTCCGCGAACGGAAGGCTGTACCCGTCCGCTCCAGGCGCGGCGGGGATTTCGCGTTTGTTCGACTGGCGAACAGCCGGGCCGTTGTCCGCTGTGCGCGCAAACCCGAACGCCAGGCCCGAGAGCGGCGGGCGCCGCTGCTAGCGTCGCCGCATGATCGCCGCGCAAGCCCTCGTCGACCACGCCCTTTCCCTCCGTTGGGACGCCCTGCCGGACGCCGTGCAGGCCGACGCCCGACGGCTGCTGCACGACGCCGTCGCCGTCTGCGCCTCTGGAGCCGGCGCGGCCTATTCGGACGCCATACTGGCCGCCGCGCACGGCTGGGGCGGTGAAGGCGACGGCCTGGTGCTGGGTCGCCCCGGCGTGCGCCTGCCGCCGGCCCAGGCCGCCTTCGTCAACGCCTTCCAGCTGCACGGCCAGGAGTACGACTCCGTGCACGAGAAGGCCGTGCTGCACCCGCTGCCGACGATCGTGCCCGCCCTGATCGCCGAACTGGACCGCTCGGGTCCCTATTCCGGCGAAGAGGTGCTGGCGGCCATGGTCGCCGGTGTCGACGTCGCCATCGCGCTGGGGGTTGCTGCAACGACCGCCCTGCGCTTCTTCCGGCCGGCGACGGCGGGGGTTTTCGGCGCGACGGCGGCCCTGGCGCGGTTGAAGCGCCTGCCGCGCGAGACCGCGATGGACGCCATGGGCTACGCCCTGGCCTTCAGCAGCGGCACCATGCAGGCCCACACCGAGGGCAAGCCCGCCCTGCCCGTCCAGGTCGCCGCTGCGGCGCGGTCGGCCCTGCAGGCCATCGACGTCGCCGAAGCCGGCCTGCCCGGTCCGCGCGACTGGCTGGAGGGACCGTTCGGCTACCTGCCGCTGTTCGAGGCCGGGTTCGATCTGGCGCCCGTGCTGGCCGACCTGAAGGAGCGGCGCCGCATCGCCGAGGTCGCCTGCAAGCCCTTCCCCACGGGACGCGCCTGCCACGGGGGCCTGGTGGCCGTACGCAAGCTTGCGACCGAGCACGGCGTTACACCCACAGATCTCGTCAGCCTGACCTATGCCGCGCCCCCGCTGATCCGCCACCTGGTGGGCCGCGTCGCCAAGCCGGAGATGGACACGGCCTATGCGCGTCTGTGCCTACCCTACCTCGCCGCCGTCATGCTGACACGCGGCCGCGTGGGCCTGGACGACTACACGCCTGAGCGCCTGAACGAGCCGGACATCCTGGCCCTAGCCGCCCGCATCGTCGTCGAGAGCGACGGCAATCCCGATCCCGCCGCCTTCGTGCCGGCCCACGCCGTCGCTCGCCTGAAGGACGGCCGCGAGATCGTGCTCGACGTCACCGCCCAGCTCGGCTCGCCTGAGTTCCCCATGAGCCGCGAAGAGCACCTGGAAAAGGCCCGCTCGTGCCTGGCCTTCGTCGGCATGGAGGCCGTCCACGGCCCGCTGACCGATCTCTTCGACCGCTTCGACACCCTGGCCGACGCCCGCGAGGCCTTCCTCCTCGCCAGCGGCGGCTGAACGCGCCCAAGGTATCCATGCCCCACCAGACCTACTGGCAGTCGCTCGACTACCCCGCCATCGTCGCCGACCATCCGATCGGCGACGACTTCACGCGCTTCGCCACCACCACCACCCGCGACGAACTGCGCTGGCGACAGAACCGCCTGTTCCTGCGCTGCGTCGAGCGTGCGTGGAAGACGCCCTTCTATCAGCGCCTGTGGGGCGCCGCCGGGATCCAGCCTGGCGACATCCGCTCGCTCGACGACCTGCCGCGCCTGCCCAGCTTCGACAAGTCCGACATCATGGCCTCGCTGGAAGCCAGCCCGCCGTTCGGCGACTTCGCAGGCTTCGAGGGCTATCCCGAAGGACAGCGGCCGCCGGTGATGCTGCACACCACCTCGGGCACCACGGGCTCGCCCCAGGTGCTGCTGTTCGGCCCCAAGAGCCGCGAGGTTCAGAACCTGCTGCTGGCCCGCAACTACCTGTTTCAGGGCTTGGCGCCGGACGACGTGGTCCACTCGGTCTACGGCCACGGCATGATCAACGGCGGCCACTATGTGCGCGAGGCCGTCACCCGCTGGACCAGCGCCGTCTTCCTGTCGGCCGGCACCGGGGTCGAGACCCGCTCGGCCCAGCAGGTCGAGGTGATGAAGCGGTTCAAGGCCAGCGTGCTGGTCGGCTTTGGCGACTATCTGAAGAAGCTGGCCGACACGGCGCTGGAGATGGGCATAGAACCCGGTCGCGACATTCCCGTGCGGCTGATCTCGGCGCACCTGGGCCGCGAGGACCGGGCGGCGATGGAAAAGGCCTGGGGCGGCGCCAAGTGCTTCGACTGGTACGGCGTGGGCGACACCGGCCTGATTGCCGGCGAGGGCCCCGACCGCGACGGCCTCTATGTGCACGAGGACGCCCACTACCTGGAGGTCTGCGACATCGACACCGGCGCGGCCGTGGCGCCGGGCGAGTTGGGCGACATGGTCGTCACCTGCCTGTTCAAGGACGACCTCTATCCGCTGATCCGCTTCAACACCCACGACGTGACGCGAGCGATCCCCAAGCCTTCGTCGATCGACGTGGTGTTCCAACGCATCGAGGGGTTCCTCGGGCGGTCGGACAACATGGTCAAGATCCGCGGGATCAACATCTTCCCGCAGGGCGTGGGAGCGATGCTGGAGCATGCGCCGGCCTTCGCAGGCGAGTTCATCTGCCGCGCGCGACGCGACACGACCGGCCGCGACAGCTTCGCGGTGACGGCGGAGACCACGGCGGATACGGCTGAATGGCGCGACATCGCGGCGTTCTACGGCGAAATCCTCAAGCGCAAGATCGGCATCGAGGTCGAGGTCGAACTGGCCCCGAAGGGCGCGACGGCGGGCCTGACCCAGATCGACGTGCGCCAGAAGCCGATCCGCCTGATCGACGAGCGCTACTGAGGTGGCGGGCTTTTCCGATCCCGTAGTCGCGGCCGGCGTCGCCGGCCTGCCTGGGCTCTACACGGCCGGGATCAGCCCGGTCGACGTCACCGAGGCCTATCTCGCGCGGATCGAGCGCCTGAACCCGGCGATCAACGCCGTGGTCGAACTCGATACCGCCGGCGCCCGGGCCGAGGCCCGGGCCAGCGCCCGGCGTTGGGCGGCCGGAGAGCCGCTGTCGCCGATCGACGGCGCGCCGATCGCCGTGAAGGCCAACATCGCCGTCGAGGGCCTTGCCCACACCGCCGGGATCAAGGCCTACGCCCGCAACGTCGCGCCGGCCGACGCGGCCTGCGTGGCGCGCCTGCGGGCGGCCGGAGCGGTGATCCTCGGAACCCTGAACATGCACGAGGCCGCGCTGGGCGCGACCAACGACAACGTCTTTCTGGGTCGCTGCGAGAACCCGCACCGGGCCGGCTTCACGCCGGGCGGATCGTCGGGCGGCTCGGCGGCGGCCGTAGCGGCGGGGCTGTGCGCCGCCGCCCTGGGCACCGACACCATGGGCAGCGTTCGCCTGCCGTCGTCCTATTGCGGCGTGGTCGGCTACAAGCCGGCCTTGGGCGCGATCGCCACCGACGGGGTTACGGCCCTGTCCTGGACGCTGGACCATGTGGGCGTACACGCCCGCTCGGCAGCCGATGCGGCGCTGGTCGCCCAGGCCTGCGGCGTCGAGGAGACCGCTGCGCTGGACGACAGGCCGCTAGCGGTGCTCGACCTCGACGGCCTGGTCGCGCTGGAGCCGGCGGTCGCCGAGGGCTTTGCGCGGACGCTGGACGATCTGGCCCGCGCCGGCTGGCGGTTTGAGAAGCTCCAGATCGACGATCTGGATCTCGGAGCGCTGCGCCGTTCGGGCCTGCTGATCAGCGAGGTCGAGGGCGGCGTCGAGCACCGCCACGCCCTGGCGCTGGACCCGGAAGGCTTCACGCCGCAGCTGCGGTCATTGCTGGCCTGGGGCGCGCGCCAGACGCCCGCCAAGCTGGCCGAGGCCTATCGCCTTCTGACTGAGACGAGACGAAAAATCATAGCCGCGACAGCACCATATGCCGGCATTCTGACACCGACGACGCCGCAGCAGGCCTTCGCCTTCGGCGGCGCGGTCCCGGCTGGCCAGGCCGACCTGACCGCGCTGGGAAACGTGCTGGGGGCGCCGGCCTTCGCCCTGCCCAGCGGCGAGGCTGGCGGCCTGCCGCTGTCGCTGCAGGTCATCGGTATGGCCGACGGCCCTACCCAGGCGCTGGCCGCGCGCCTGGCTGAAGCTCTGCCGCCCGCATCCGTTCCCGAGGCCTTCCGATGACCACTTTTGTCGACGGGGCGCTGGCCCTCGCCATCGACGGCGACGTCGCCACCCTGGCCTTCGACCGGCCCGCCAAGCGCAACGCCATCGCCCTGGCCATGTGGCTGGCCCTGCCCGAGGCCTGCGCGGCCTTCACGGCCTCCGCCGCCAAGGTGCTGATCGTCACCGGTCGCGGCGGCCATTTCGCCGCCGGCGCCGACATCGGCGAGTTCGAGGCCGTCTATGCCACGTCGCAGAGCGCCGCCGACTACAACGCCGCCGTCGCCGGCGGGGTCGGCGCGATCGCGGGCCTGGAAAAGCCCGTGCTGGCGGCCATCGAGGGCGCCTGCGTCGGCGGCGGCCTGGCGATCGCCCTGGCCTGCGACCTGCGGATCGCCGCGCCGAACGCGCGCCTGGCCATCACCCCGGCCAAGCTGGGTCTCACCTACAGCCTGGAAGACACCAAGCGCCTGGTCGACGCCGTGGGGGCTTCTGCCGCCAGGGACATCCTGTTCACGGGCAGGCTGCTGGGCGCTGACGAGGCTCTGCGGCTTGGCTTGGTGGATGCGGTGGAAGCCGACACCCATGCCGCCGCGGCGACCAAGGCGGCCGAGATCGCGGCGGCGTCGCAGCGCTCCGTCCGGGCGATCAAGGCGACGATCCGGGCGATCCTGGCCGGCGCCGTCGAGGACGACGCGGCCACGCGCGCGGCCTTCGTGGAGTCGGTATCGGGGCCTGACTTCATCGAAGGACGCTCGGCGTTCCTGCAGAAGCGCAAGGCCGTGTTTCCGGAGCGCTAGAGGTCATGCGTCCTTCGAGGCTCGCCCTCGGGCTCGCACCTCAGGATGAGGAAATCACTGCTCTGAGATCCTCATCCTGAGGCGCCCGCGCAGCGGGCCTCGAAGGACGCAAGGCGCTCAGCGCGCCAGTTCGACCAGTTCGTACCAGGTCTGCATGTAGCCGCCGACGCCGCCCTTCACGAAAAGCGAGTCCTCGTCGGCGGTGACCCACATGTCGTAGGTCGGGTGCTCGCCGTCCTTGCTGACCATGCCGCCGTCCTCGCCCAGGAAGCGGAAGTGACGGCAGGCGAAGGTTCCGGCCGGCGTCGTGGCTTCCTCCTCGCCGAGATACTCGAGCGTGATGCTGCTCTCGACGATCTGCGGCGGCGTGGCGCCCCGGTGGTCGACCGACGGCAGGAAGATGCGCAGCTTGCGCTTGTGCGGCCCCTTGGCGATGTCCATCACCTTGCAGATGTAGGCGTCGCCGATGATCGGGTGGGTGCCGAAGCCGTCGAAGAAGCCGTTGGTCGGCATCTTCTGCGACAGCCGACCGATCGACGGACCGTGGCTTTCGCACTCGATGAAGTCCTCGGTGAACCGGAACCAGCCCGAGCCCATGAACCGGTCGCCGACCGTCAGGCGCAGATGCAGGTCCATCGGCCGACCGTGCTCGTCGAGCGAATAGATGGCGTCGCGCAGGACGGTGGGATCGGGCTCGTCGATCTCGCACTGGGCGCGGATCGTCACCTTGCCGTCGGTGTGGCGGGTCATGGTGAAGTGCTCGCGGCCCCGCTCCTGCCCCTCCCGGCCCGGCTTGCGCGAGGTGTAGAGGATCTTGCCGCGGATGGTCTGGTGCTTCATCGCCCCGCCCCTCAGAAAGCCGCCAGGCCGGTGATCGCCCGGCCAAGGATCAGGGCGTGGACATCGGCCGCGCCTTCGTAGGTGTTGACCGTCTCGAGGTTGGCGGCGTGACGCATCACGTGGCTGGCGCCGGAGATGCCGGCCCCGCCGTGGATGTCGCGGGCCTCGCGGGCGATGATCAGCGCCTTGCCGCAGTTGTTGCGCTTGAGAAGGCTGATGGCTTCCGGAACCCAGTCACCGGCGTCGAGGCGACGACCCAGCGCCAGTGCGCCTTCGAAGCCCAGGGCGATCTCGGTCTGCATGTCGGCCAGCTTCTTCTGGATCAGCTGTCGGGCGGCCAGCGGACGACCGAAGACGACCCGGTCGGCGACATAGGCCGCGCTGGTCTCCAGGCAGAAGCGCGCCGCGCCCATCGCGCCCCAGGCGATGCCGTAGCGAGCCTTGTTCAGGCACGAGAACGGACCGCGCAGGCCCTTCACGTTCGGCAGCATGGCGTCTTCCGGCACCAGCACGTCCTGCAGCACGATCTCGCCGGTGATCGAGGCGCGCAAGCTGAGCTTGTCGTCGATCTTCGGGGTGGAGAAGCCTTC
The DNA here is from genome assembly GCF_011043625.1 of Caulobacter sp. 602-2. Lineage (GTDB taxonomy): Bacteria > Pseudomonadota > Alphaproteobacteria > Caulobacterales > Caulobacteraceae > Caulobacter. Next base: position 325,826 of record NZ_JAAKGT010000001.1, on the reverse strand, counting down.
GGTCCCGCGCTCGACCAGGAAGCCGCGGATGTCGCCGTCGAGCTTGGCCCAGACCAGCGCGACGTCGGCGATCGGGCTGTTGGTGATCCACATCTTGGCGCCGTTCAGCAGGTAGCCGCCGTCCACCTTGCGAGCCACGGTGCGCATCGAGCCTGGATCCGAGCCGCCGTCGGCCTCGGTGAGGCCAAAGCAGCCGATCAGCTCGCCACGCGCCATGCCCGGCAGCCACTTGCGCTTCTGCTCTTCCGAGCCGAAGGCGTAGATCGGGTACATGACGAGGGAAGACTGCACGCTCATGGCCGAGCGGTAGCCGCTGTCGACGGCCTCGATCTCGGCGGCGGCGAGGCCATAGGCCACGTGGCTGACGCCCGCGCCGCCGTACTCGTCGGGCAGGGTCGAGCCCAGCAGGCCAAGCTGGCCCATCTCGGTCATGATCTGGCGATCGAAACGGCCGTCGGCATAGGCGGAGACCACGCGCGGCAGCAGTTGCTCCTGGGCGTAGTCGCGCGCGGCGTCGCGGATCAGGCGCTCGTCCTCGGTCAGGCGGGCGTCGAGCGCGAGCGGGTCTTTCCAGTCAAAACCGGCGACTTGAGGGGCGGCGTCGAGGGGCATGGAAGGCTAGTCCTCCGGCGGCCGCAAATGACCGCACAGCAATTGATCTGAACTTCCGCCTTTCTAGCCGGGGGCCTCGCGCCTACCCCGGTCGCCGCTGGATTTGACCGGGAGGCGATTAGGTTGATGGGCCAAGTGGGCGGAAGAACGCTCGTCGAGAAGGTGATCGCCAAGGCCGCGGGCCTGCCGGACGTGCGCGCCGGCGACCTCGTGACGGCCAAGGTCGATCTGGCCTTCGCGCACGACAGCAGCGGCCCGCGCCGCTGGCGTCCGCTGCTTGAGGAGCTGGGCGTGGGCCTTTGGGACCCGTCCAAGGTGGCGATCGTCTCGGACCACTACGTGCCGGCCGTCGACGCGGAATCGGCGGCGATCCTGAAGACCACGCGCGACTTCGCCCGCGACTATGGCGTCGCCAACTTCTTCGACATGGTCGGCATCTGCCACCTTGTCCTGCCCGAACACGGCCTGATCCGTCCGGGCGCCTTCATCGCCGGCGGCGACAGCCACACGCCCACGGCCGGGGCTTTCGGGGCCTATGCGGCCGGATACGGCGCCACCGACATGGCCGCCATCGCCGCGACCGGCGAGACCTGGCTGGCCGTGCCCGAAACGATCCGCGTCGAGTGGAGCGGAAGCTTCGCACCCGGCGTCACCGCCAAGGACGTCATGCTGTTCCTGTGCCGGGAACTGGGCATGGACAACGCCTTCAAGGCGGTGGAATTCGCCGGCCCCCTCGTCGAGGCCATGCCGATGGCCGAGCGCATGGTGCTGGCCAACATGGCCGCCGAGCTGGGCGCCGAGACCGGCGTCGTCCCGCCTGACGCCGTCACCTTCGCCTATCTGGCCGAGCGCGGCGCGCCGGTCGTCGACCAGACCTCAGCCCTGGCCCTGCACTCGGACGCCGACGCGACCTACGCCGCCGTGCACCGCTTCGACGCCGCCGATCTGGTTCCGCAGATCGCCGCCCCGCACTCGCCGGCCAACACCCGCGACGCGACCGAGTTCTCCGAGGTCCGCATCGATCAGGCCTATATCGGCGCCTGCGTGGGAGCCAAGATCGAGGATCTGCGGATGGCCGCCGACGTGCTGAAAGGGCGGCGCGTGGCCCCGGGCGTGCGCCTGCTGGTGGCCCCGGGTTCGGCCCGCACGGCGGAACTGGCCGCCCGCGAGGGCGTGATGGAGACTCTGCTCGCGGCGGGTGCGGTGCTGATGCCGTCGGGCTGCGGCGCTTGCGCCGGTATGGGTGCGGGGATCCTGGCCGAGGGCGAAACCTGCATCTCCTCGACCAATCGCAACTTCCAGGGCCGCATGGGCCATGCGGGGGCCAAGGTCTATCTCGGCTCGCCCTACGCCGTGGCCGCCGCGGCGGCGGCCGGCCGCATCGTCGATCCCCGCCCTTTCCTGACGGGAGCCGCCTGATGTCCCGCGCCTTCGTCTTCGGCGACGCTGTCGACACCGATCTCCTGGCCCCCGGCAACCTGATGAAGCTGCCGCCGGCGCAGTTGGCCCAGCACTGCCTGCGGGCCATCGCGCCGGACTTCGCCGCAACCGTCCAGCCCGGCGACGTGGTGTTCGCCGGCGCCAATTTCGGCCTCGGCTCGTCGCGCGAGCAGGCGGCCGTCTCCCTTCGACTTCTTGGCGTCTCTGCGGTGCTGGCGACCTCGTTCGCCCGCATCTTCTACCGCAACGCCATCAACCTCGGCTTGCCGGCCTTCGTGTTTCCCCAGGTCGGCGAGGTGAGCGACGGCGACCGGATCCAGCTGGATCCGGTCGCCGGACGTCTCGAGAACATCACCACGGGCAAGGTCTACGCCCTGACGCCGATCCCGCCGCACCTGATGGCGATGATCGAGGACGGCGGCCTGATCCCGCACCTGAAACGCCGCCTGAAGGGAGCCGCCGCATGAGCCTGCGCGACCGCCTCGCCCAAGACACGCCGCTGCTGGCCCCCGGCGCCTATGACGCCCTCTCGGCCCTGCTGATCGAGCAGGCCGGCTTCGAGGCGATCTATCTCTCCGGCGCCTCGATCGCCTACACCCAGCTGGGTCGGCCCGATATCGGCCTTGTGTCGTTCGATCATGTCGCCGACGTGGTGGGCCGCGTGGCCGAGCGTGTGAAGCTGCCGCTGATCGTCGACGGCGACACGGGGTTCGGCAACGCCGTCAACGTGCAGCGCACTGTGAGGATCTTCGAGCGCATGGGCGCCTCGGCCATCCAGCTGGAAGACCAGACCTTTCCCAAGAAGTGCGGTCACCTGGCCGACAAGAGCCTGGTTCCGACCGCCGAGATGGCCGGCAAGATCCGCGCGGCGCTAGACGCCCGGGCCAGCGATCAGACCCTGATCATCGCCCGCACGGATGCGATCGGGGTGGAAGGCTTCGAGGCCGCGCTCGACCGCGCCCACGCCTATGTCGAGGCCGGCGCCGACGTGCTGTTCGTCGAGGCCCCGCGCACGATCGGCGAGATGAGCGCCATCGCCCATGCCTTCGCCGGAAGGGTTCCGCTGCTGGCCAACATGGTCGAGGGCGGCAAGACCCCGCTGCTGGATGTGAACGAGCTGGGCCGCATCGGCTTCAAGCTGGTGATCTCGCCCGGCGCCCTGGTGCGCGCCCTGGTGCCGACGGCCGAAGCGTTCCTCGCCAGCCTGAAGGCCAATGGCGCGACCCGTCCGTTCGCAGAGCGGATGATCGACATGGGCGGCGTGAACGACCGCATCGGCCTTGCTGATATGGCCGCCACCGGCGCGGCCTACGCCGCCGGGTGAGTCTGGAGGCGTTATCGATGCAGGCCGATCCCAACCTCTACGACCACTGGCCCTATCGCGACCGGCCCAAGATCGTCTGGCCCGGGGACAAGAAGCTGGCCTTCTGGATCGCGCCGAACATCGAATATTACGAGTTCGATCCGCCGAAGAACCCGCAGCGCCCCGGCTGGCCCAAGCCCTCGCCGGACGTCGTCGGCTACTCCCAGCGCGACTGGGGCAACCGGGTCGGCCACTGGCGGCTGATGGAGCTGCTCGACAAGTACGGCATGCGCGGCTCGATCTCGCTGTCTGTGGGCCTGCTGGACCACCATCCAGAGATCATCGAGGCCTGCGTGGCGCGGAACTGGGAGTTCTTCAGCCACGGGATCTACAACACACGCTATTCCTACGGCATGGACGAGGCCCAGGAGCGGGCCGTGATCGAGGACTCGATCCGCTCGGTCGAGGCCGCCACCGGCCAGCGCATCCGCGGCTATCTGGCCCCGGCCCTGACCCACACCGAGAAGACCTTCGACCTCTTGGCCGAAAACGACTTCTGGTACACCTGCGACCTCTTCCAGGACGACCAGCCCCAGCCGGTGAAGACCAGGACCGGCAAGCTGATCTCGATGCCCTATTCGCTGGAGGTCAACGACGTCATCACCTACGGCGCGCTGTCGATGAGTCCCTGGCGCTATGCCGACGTCCTCAAGCGCCACTTCGACCAACTGCTGGAGGAAGGCGAGAAGTCGGGCACGGTGATGTGCATCCCGCTGCACGCCTATCTGGTCAGCCAGCCGCACCGCATCCGCCCCTTCGAGGACGCCCTGCGCCACATCGCCGGCCACGACGAGGTGTGGATCACCACGGCCCGCGAGATCGCGCAGCACTATCGCGACCACTACTTCGACCAGACCGTGGCTGACATCGCCGCCCGCGGCCTCGCCACGCCCGGAACGGGGTTCGACCATGCCGCTGCCTGACGAACACCTGATCTATCCGCACCGCTCCTACGGCATGGACCAGGACCGCTACGCATGGCGGCCGGTCACGCAGCGCGCACCGATCGCCCTTCCCGGCGGCGCGGCCGTTACGGCGATGATCGTCGTGCCGATCGAGCACCATCCGCTCAATCCGCCGGGCAAGCCGTTCAAGCATCCCGGTGCCATGGTCACCCCCTATCCGGACCTGCGCCACTACACGACGCGCGACTACGGCAACCGGGTGGGCGTCTACCGCATCCTGGACGCATTGAAGGCGGAGGGGGTGAAGGCGACCTTCCCGATCAACGCCGACCAGCTGGAACGGCTGAAGCCGCTGGTCGAGGCGATCCTCGCCGAAGGCCACGAGATCGCCGCCTACGGCCTGTCGACCACCCACATCCATTGGGGCGGGCTGGATCGTGAGACGGAAGCCGCCTGGGTGGCCGAGGTGCGCGCGCGGTTCGACGCGGCGGGCCTTGCGCCCCGCGCTTGGCTCAGCCCCGCCCGCCAGCAGTCGTTCGCGACGCTGGACCTGATCCGCGCCGCCGGCTTCGACATCTGCCTCGACTGGGAGCAGGACGAGGTTCCGGTGGCGATGAAGACCGACGCTGGCGAAGTGATCGGCCTGCCGCTGTCCAACGAACTCGACGACCGCGCCCTGATGATCGACCGCCGCCAGAGCGAAGACGAGTGGGCGATCCAGGTCCTGGAAGCGGCCGACTATCTGGCTCAGGACGCCGATCGGTTCGGCGGGCGGGTGCTGGGCTTCACGCTGACGCCGTATGTGACGGGGCAACCGTTCCGGATCTCGGCCCTGCGGCGGTTGCTGTCGGGGCTGGGCGAGATCGGCGTGACGGCGATGACGGCGAGCGGGATCGCGCGCTAGCCTGCGGCGGCCCCCTCAGTCGCTCCGCGACAGCTCCCCCATAGGGGGAGCATCTGCGGCGTAGATCCTCCCCCGCTGGGGGAGGTGGCCCGGAGGGCCGGAGGGGATCAGCGCAGGATCAGCCCCATCGCGATGTCGTCCTCGAACGACCCGTCCGGGAACCGCCCGCGCTTCTCCAGCCGACCTTCCACACGAAACCCCAATCGCTCGTAGAGCTGTATCGCCCCGGCGTTGCCTGCGCCGGCGTTCAACTCCACCCGCACGATCGGCGGGTCCATCGCCCGTGCGGCGGCGAACAGCGCTTGGAACAGGGCCGAGCCGACGCCCCTGCCCCGCCAGTCGGGATGCACGGCCACCGTCAGGTCGGACAGCACGTGGGAAAACAGCTTCACCGGAATGCGCACGGCGTGGATCTCGCCGATGACGACACCGCCTTGGTCGACCGCCACCAAGCCCACGCCGTCGGCCAAGGCTTCACCGAGGATGCGGGCGACATAGGCGTCGGTGATCTCTTCTGGCCGCCGGGCGATGCCGCCTGGGATAGTTGCGGTCGCGCGATGCACCGCGACCACGGCCGCCACGTCATCCGTCGTCGTCGGGCGGATCGAGAAGATCATCCGTCCCTCTGGAATGGATAGAAGCCGCCGCCGAGGTCGAGGATGGCGGTCAGTTCGTCCAGCGCCTCGCGGCTTTCGACCAGCAGGGCCGGATCGGCGAGATCGGCCGGCGCCAGGCGGTCGCGATAGCGGCGCGTTCCCCAGTCGGCGAGCCGCTCGTGCAGGGTTGCGTCGAAGCGCTGGGCCGGATTGGCGGCGGCCAGTTCTTCGTCGGTCAGCACCACCCGCAGCCTCAGGCAGGCCGGACCGCCGCCGTTGCGCATGCTCTGGCGGACGTCGGCGTACTCCACTCGGCCGATCGGACCATTGGACGCGACCAGGCCCTCGGCGACCGCGCGGGCGCGGGGATTGTCGCGAGTCTCGCCGGGGGCCAGCAGAACCAGGCGATCCTCTCCGGGCAGGACGAGAAGCTGGGAGTTGAAGAGGTAGCTCTTGACCAGGTCCTCGATCGGCAGGTCGGCCTCGGAGACCTCGACGAACACCGGCTCGAACAGGCCCTGCGCGGCGCGGCGAACATCGGCTTCCATGCCGGCTCGGTCCTCGAAGGCGGCTTCGTGGAAGAACAGGGTCTCGCGCGTGCCGACGCACACCACGTCGTTGTGGAAGGCCCCGCCGGCGATGGCGCGGCGGCCCTGGCGGGGAAAGACGGCGCGAGCGGTGGCGTGGCGGCGCTGGATCGCCTCAAAGGCCTCACGGGTCTGGCGGGCCGGATAGGCGCCGCTCCAGTGCTCCCAGGCCTCGCGGCCCCAGACGAAGAGGTTTACCCCGCTCGCGCCGTGATCGGCGCAAAGCCGCACGTGGTTGGCCGCGCCCTCGTCGGCGAAGTGGGGCTGACCAGGCAGCGGGTCGTGGACGGCGAAACGGGTCTCGTCCGGGAACAGGCGGCGCAGGGCGCGGGCCGTCTGCTGGCCTTCCAGGCTGCGGTGCAGGTTGGTCAGCAGGTTGGCGGGCGTGAAGTGCACGCGGCCGTCCGCCGTATCGGCGCTGGGCGTGACGGTGGCGGCGTTGGCGGCCCACATCGGCGAGGCCGAGCAGGCGGCGGCGGCGAGGGCCGGGGCGGTCTTCCAGGCGATCTCGATGACCTCGGCGTCGGAGCCGGAAAACCCGATCGACTTCAGGAACGCCACGGCCGGCCGCTCGTGCGGCGGCAGCACGAACTGGGGCACGCCCCAGCCGGCCAGACGCCGCATCTTCGACAGCCCCTCCAGCACCGCCGCGCGCGGGTCGGAAATCTGGCCGGCGTTGACCTGACTGGCGATGTTGCCCGGCGACAGGCCGACATAGGAGTGGGTCGGGCCGACCAGGCCGTCGCAATTGGCCTCCAGCGCGAAACTCACGGGCGCAGGCCCTTGATGTCGCCGGTGGTGTCGAGCACGGCCCCGGCCTCGAAGCTGGCGACTGGATAGGCGCAGTAGTCGGCGGCGTAATAGGCGCTGGGTCGGTGGTTGCCCGAGGCTCCCAGACCGCCGAAAGGCATGGTTCCGGCCGCGCCGGTGGTCGGACGGTTGAGGTTGACGACGCCGGCCCGGATACGGGCCAGGAACCGGTCCCACAGGGCCGGGTTCTCGGTCACCAGGCCGGCCGACAGGCCGTAGCGGGTGGCGTTGGCGGCGGCCAACGCCTCGTCGAACGAGCCAACGCGGCGCACCTGCAGGACCGGCGCGAAGATCTCTTCGTCCGGCACGTCGACGCCAGTGACGTCGATCAGGCCCGGCGAGACGAAGGCGCTCGACAGCCCCTCGATGCGGCCAGGCTCCAGCAGTCGCCGGCCTTCAATGCGACCGGCGGCGGCCAGGGCGTGGCCGGCGGCGCGCTCGGAGATCAGCGGGCCCATGAACGGCTCGGCGCCGTTCCACGGCCCGATCGACAGGCGCGGAACCAGCGCCAGCACGGCGTCGATGATCGCTTGCCCCTCGGGTCCGTCGGGCACGATCAGCCGGCGGGCGCAGGAGCAGCGCTGACCGGTGGTGATGAAGGCCGACTGCGCCACCAGGGCCGCGACGGCGGCCGGATCGCCGGCCTGCCAGGCCACCAGCGGATTGTTGCCGCCCAGTTCCAGGGCCAGGATGACGTCGGGCCGGTCGGCGAAATGGCGACGGAAGAAGGTTCCGGCCTGGGCCGAGCCGGTGAACAGCAGGCCGTCGATCTCCTGATCGATCAGCGCCTGGCCGACCTCCCGCCCGCCCTGCACCAGGTTGACGACGCCGGCCGGCACGCCGGCGGCCTCCAGCGCCTCGACCAGCAATTGGCCGGCCAGGGGCGTCTCTTCCGAGGGCTTGAAGACCACGGTGTCGCCCGCCAGCAGGGCCGGCACGATATGGCCATTGGGCAGATGGCCGGGGAAGTTGAACGGCCCCAGCACGGCCATCACGCCATGCGGCCGGTGACGCAGCACCGCGCGGCCGAAGGGCATGGCGTTCTCGGCCACGCCCGTGCGCTCGTCATAGGCCTTGATCGAGGCGTCGACCTTGCCGGCCATCGAGCCGATCTCGGCCTTGGTCTCCCACAGCGCCTTGCCGGTCTCGCGGCTCAGGGCCTCGGCGTAAGCCGCCGTACGCTCGACCAGCACCTCCTTGTAGCGGCGCAGGATGGCGATGCGCGCCTCCCGCGGCAGGTCGGCCCAGGGGTGGAAGGCTTTGCGGGCAGCGGCCACCGCCGCCTCGACATCGGCCGACGAGGCCGTCGCCTCGCGCCAGACCACCTCGCCGGTCGCCGGATCGGTGGAGACGGCTTCAGCCCCCTGCCCGCTCTTCCAGACGCCGTCGATGTACACGCCGCTCATGCCTTCACCCGCACATGATCGCCTTCGCCCACGCCGAGCGCATCGGCCGTCGCGCGATCCAGAATCGCCGCCTCGCCATCGATCAGCACCGCCGCCCGCACCGCCCGGAAGCGGGCTACGTCGGTGCTCGAGATCAGGGCCTCTTCGCCGAACGCGTCTTCGCCCAGCTTCACCCGCAGGCGCTTGGCGTCACGGACGGTGCGGATGTCGTCGCGCGGCGCGGCGACGGTGGGGCCGGCGTCGAACAGGTCGACGAGGCCCTGGTAGCGGAAGCCTTCGCGCTCCAGCATGGCCCGGGCGGCCTCGCCGTCGCGGTGCACCTTGCCGATCACGTCGCGCGCGGCCGGCGCCAGGAGTTCGGTATAGATCGGGTGACGGGGCGCCAGATCGAGGATGAACTGGCCGTTGGTCGAGGCGCTCATCAAGTCGGCCTGGTCGAATTCCAGCCGGAAGAACTTGCTGGCCAGGTGCTCCCAGAACGGACAGCTGCCGTCCTCGTCGAACCAGCCGCGCAGCTCGGCCAGCACCATCTCGGAAAACCGCTGCGGCTCGATACCGATCAGCATGTAGCGCGACTGGGCCAGCAGCCGCCCCGCCCCGCCCTTGCGCTTTTCCGGCCTCAGGAACAGTGAGCCGACCTCCGACCAGCCCGCGCATTCGTTCACCAGCACCAGGGCCTTGTGGTCGAAGCGCATCTCCAGCACGGGCGACGACTGGGCCAGGGTCACGACGCGGAACGAGAAGAACGGCCGCTTGACGCCGACGGCGGCCTTGACCCCGGCCACGCCGTCGATGACCCCGGTCTCCAGGTCTTCCAGCATCAGGGTGTACCAAGCCTCCAGCGGCGCAACGCCGGCCTGGAAGCTGGCTTCCGACAGAGCCAGGCGCTCACGCAGGGTGGGCTCGTCCTCGGGCAGGCTGGTGAAGCCCCGCCCCGACAGCTGCGCCAGTTCCATCAGGGAGTCGAAATCCGCCGATCCGGCGGGACGCACGACGAGCATTCAGAGGGTCTCCGGCATGGCGGCCATGGCCGCGCGGATCGCGTGGGCGTCAATGTCGCCGCTCGCCAGTTTCATCAGGGTCAGGGCCGACAGCTGGGCGCGCTCGACGAAGCTGGCCGGCCAGGCGTGTTCGGCCTCGCTGTGGATGTCGCCGCCGCGCACGCCCAGGCTGTCGATGTTGGGCAGGCCCGAGGCGAACAGGTTGTTGCCTTCGCAGACGCCGCCGGAGGGCTTCCAGGCGATGTCCTGGCCCAGCAGCGCGCCGACCTCCTTCACCGCGCCGAACAGTCGTTGCTGGGCGGCGTTGAACGGCTTGGCGCCGCGCGTGATGCGGCCGTGCAGGTGGGCGTGCAGGCCATCCGATGTGGTGGAGGCCACGACGGCGGCGATCTCGCTCTCCAGCCAGGCGGCGTCCGCGGCCGAGGGAAAGCGGACGTTGAAGCGCAGCACCGCGATGTCGGGCACCATGTTCAGCGGCGCGCCGCCGTCGATCTTGGCGATGTTCAGCGTCACGCCCTCGCGCTGGCCGTTCAGCGCATGCAGCGCCTGGGCCAGCCGTGCGGCCTCCATCACCGCGTTTCGGCCCGAGGCGAAGTCGCGGCCGGCATGGGCGGCGCGGCCGTGGACCACGATATGGAAATTGCCCGAGCCCTTGCGCACGCTGGCAAGCGCTCCGTCCGCCAGGGCCGGCTCGTAGGTCAGGCCCACGTGGCCCAGGCGCGCGAAGTCGGACAGGACGGGCCCCGAGGCGATCGAGCCAATCTCCTCGTCGGGCGAGATCAGCACGCGGTAGCCGAGGTTGGAGGCCTTGGGATGACGCTCGAACGCCTCAAGCGCACCCAGCATCACCGAAAGGCCGCCCTTCATGTCGGCGATGCCGGGACCATGCAGGGCGCCGTCGGGGCGGGTGCTGACGGTCTGGAAGCCGGAGGGTTCGGGATAGACCGTGTCGTAGTGGCCGGTCAGCACGACCTGAACAGCTGCTTCGGGGCGCACCACGACGGCGATGGCCGGCGGATGGGTCTGTTCGACCTGGCGACCATCGCTGGCGATCTCGGGCGAGGCGGTCAGTGGCACCTCGGCCGGCGCCGCGGGCAGCGCGGAAAAGGCCTCGACCAAGGCCCGTCTCTGCCGTTCCAGGCCCGCGATGTGGCGGCTTCCCGAGTTGATGGCGCACCAAGCGACGGCCCGGTCGATCATCCGGGGCCCATCGGCGGCCAAACTCCCCAGGACAGCCCGATCTTCGTCGTCGATCCGCATGGATTCGCTGTCTCCCTTGGGCGAAAGCCTAGTCCAGGGAACGCGGGCAAAACGTTGTTTCCTTTGGCGAGGAAACCGGGCGGCCGCGCAACAGCCTTGCCGTGCGCGGCTCTACCTGTAGTCCTTTCGCCACTTCACCGAAAGCTTGGCGTCGCCGTCGCCGCCCAGGCGCGAGACCAGCGACAGCGCCCGCCGGATGCGCCATTCGACCTGAGCGGCCGGGCCTTCGCGGCCGCCGCCGATGATCTCCACATAGACGTCGTCGGTGACGTACTTGCCGCCGGCCACGGTCATGCCGGTGCTGCTCTCGGCGAAGGCCAGGCGGTCGAGCCGCGCGAAGCTGCGCAGGTTGCCGATCACGTCGAAACCGCCGCCGCCGGCCAGCGACGCCAGGGCCGAAGCCAACTGCGCGGCCTCGATCGGTGACAGCTGGGCGGCCGACGAGCCGAACAGCACCTGCGACAGCACCTCGTCCTGCGGAAGTTCGGGCTTGGAGGTCAGGGTGATCTCGGGCTTGGCTGCGGTGCCCCTGACCTGGATGATCGCCGTCAGGGCGTCGTCCTCGCGGGTGGCGGTCAGGTCCAGGCGGATGCGTTCCAGCTGGGTGGCCAGGCGCACGACGCCATCGTCGTCGAACTCGAAGCGCTTGCCAGCGAAGTCGTACTCGCCGCGCACGACGCGAGCCACGCCGTCCAGCACCGGGCTGGCGGTGGTGCCGCCCACATGAGCGTCCAGCGACAGCTCGACGTCCAGGCCCCTGCCCTTCACGAAGATCCGGCGCGGAGCCTTGAGGGTGACGTCCAGCGCCATGCCCGAGTTGGGCTTGCGCGCCTGGATCTCGACGCCCTGAACCAGGTCCTGCGGCCGGTTGCGCTCGATGACGTCCATGGAGACGACGCCGGCCGGGGTCTTGGACTGGGCCGAGACATCGGCGCGATCGATGGTCAGGGCCCCGGACAGCTTCACCTTGCCGTCGGCGGCGCGGTTGATCGTCGTCTGGCCGGTGGCCTGGGCCTTTGCCAGTTCGTTGTCGATCACCTGGAAGTTCTTCATATCCAGGCGGAAGCTTCCGACGCCGTCGCGCGCCAGGCTGATCCGCCCTGCGCCCGAAGCCGTCCCGCCCCGGCCGTCGCCGGCCTGGGCCTGGCTGACGTCGATGGCGTTGTCGGCGAGATTGGCGGTGATCGCCACGTCCTGCAGGCGCAGGCCGGTCTGACCATCCTCGAACCGGCCGCCCGACAGAGAGGCGCGGCCGATCAGGCGCGGATCGGCCAGCGTGCCGGCCAACGAACCCTCGGCGTCGATCTTGCCCGACAGCCCGCGTTCGGGACCGATCAGCAGGTCCCACAACGGCTTGATCTCGCCCTGAGCCAGGAAGCGCCCTTGCACCGCCCGACGGCGATCGATCGCCAGTCGGAAGGGCTTGGCCGAGGCTTCGGTCGGCAGGGTCAGGTCGGCTTCAGCCTTCAGGCCCTGCGGGTTGCTGCCGCTGGCGCGGATGGTCATGACCTTGTCGCGCAGGTCGCCGTGGATGGTGGCGTCCAGCGACTGCTCGGCCTTGGCGCCGCGTTCACGGGCGCCCGACAGGTTGGCGTCGAGCTCGCCGTCCAGCGCCTCGCCCTGGCCACGCATCGAGACCCGGGCGTCGATACGGCCCGTCAGGTCGGGATTGAGCGCGGTCAGGCTGACGCCGACCAGATCGGCGCGCAGATTAGCCAGCTCTCCGCCGACGTCGAGGTCGAGGTCGGCGCGTCCGTCGCCGACATTGAGCCGCACGCGGCCCGAGGTGCGTGCACCGCCGAAGCGGATCTGCGCGGCTTCTCGGGTGGAGACCTCGGTGCGCGCCATCCGCCCCTTGGCGTCGAGGGTCAGCAGGTAGTCGTCGGGCTGCTGGGCCAGCAGGCCCGAACCCGCCAGCCGCCATCGTCCGGACGGACCTTCGCCGCGCGCGTCGAGGTTCAGCGGCAGGCGGTCCATCGGGCCGGAGGCCTTAATCGAGGCGTTGCGCACCTTCCACGCTCCGCCGGTGACGTCCTGGGCCGCCAGGTCGAGCGTCGCGGTCGGGCCGCCGGCCGCGTCGACAATCTTCACCGAACCGGTCACCGAGCCCTGGGCCAGGAAGGCGCCCGGCCCGACGGCGACGGTCAGGTCGGCGGTCGCGGGACGGCCGTTGCGCAGCGAGGCCGCGCCGCCGGCCTTCAGCCCGCCGGCGTCCACGTCCAGGTCTGAAAGCTCCAGGCCGCCGGGGGCGAAGCCGAAGGCGGTGCTGGCGCGCGCGGGCCCGTACTGGCTGGTCGCCTGCAGCGCGGCCATGCCGTCGCCGCCGTCGGCGCGCTTGGCGAAGGTCACCGACAGCTTGGCGTCCTTCAGCGGCAGCCGCGGCAGGTCGATACTGTCGAACGCCGCCTGCAGGTCGGCGCGCGGCGCGGTCAGGGTCCCGGTGATCGCCCCCGTGCCGGAAGCCTTGCCGCTGACCTCCACCGGGCCCGCGCCGAACGGCCCCTCGGCCGACCAGTCGAGCTTGAAGGCGAGATTGCCGCCGGGGTTCATCACGCCCGAGGTGCGGGCGCGCGCGGCCGCGCCGTCCAGCTTGCCGTCGGCCACCGACAACTTGCCGTTGTCCCAGGCCGCGCGAGCCGAAACCCGCGGCGCGGCGCCCAGCAGGCGGTCCAGTTCGGCCATGCCGCTGGCGAAGCCGGCGCCCCGCGCTTCGGCGTCGAAGTTCCAGGGCTTGTTGCGGGCCTGGCTGGCCGACCACTTGATGGCGGCCGAGCCCTTCATGCCCTGCCGGATCGGCGCCAGCGACGCGACCTTGGCCGTGCCGTCGAACGAAAGACCGCCCAGCAGGCCGCGCTCGCCCTTGGCCTCGACCACGACATTGGGCGCGATCACCTTGGCCCGCTTGATCAGGAAGCGGCCGTCCTTCAGGCGCGCGCCTTCAAAGTCGGCCTTGGGCGCACGGCCCAGCGGCGCCAGAAGCCCCTCGCCGGCCCCGCCTTCGCCGCTCGCCGAGGCGCGGATGGTCAGTTCGCCCTTGCTCCAGCCGACGAAGACCGGCCCTTTGGCCCGCGCCAGGCGATAGCCGAACAGTTCCAGATTGGACACGTCGCCCGGCCCTTCGACCGAGAAGCCGCCGTCGCCCAGCTTGAAGACGCCCTGCGCCCTGGCCGCGCCCATCTTCGGCATCGGCGTGATCTTCGAGAGATCCTTCACGGCCGCCGAGAAGGTCACGCCTTCCGGCGCCGTGCGGCGCTTGGTCAGATCGGTCGGACCGCGAGCGTCCAGCGACAGGTTGGGCGCCCGCAGCTTCAGCGACAGATCGGTCAGCGCGCCGGCCTTGCGACCGACCACGTCGACGTCCACCGCCGCCCCGAACATACGCTCGTAGAGATCGGTGTGGCTGGAGGCGGCCAGATCGACATGACCGCTGGCCGAACCGCCCTGGGCGTTCCAGGCGCCGCCGGCGCGCAGGGGCACGTCCTGGCCGCTCTGGGCCTTGACGGTGAAGGCGCCGGCCTCGGTCGTGCCATTGGCCTTGGCGTCGAGCATGAAGGGGCGATCGGCGGGAAGACCGAGGCTTCCGGCCAGGGCGCCGCCCTTGGCCTCGCGGCCCACGGCCGTCAGCAGCAGGGTCTTGTCGCGGCCCAGGTCGAAGACGAGGTCCAGGTGATCACCGGGGTGCAGCCGGCTGGCGGCCGACAGCCGTCCGGCCTGGCCGCCCATGCGCGCCATCTCGTAGGCGCCCGACAGGTCGAAATCGCCGGCGACGTTGCTGAACGCCGGGCGGGTCACCAGCCGCAGCTTGAAGGCGTCGAGATCGGCCGAGATCGGCGCGGCGCCCGACTTGCCCTTGGGGCCAAGGGTCGGACGACGCACCAGGGTCACCTGCCGCGCCTCGATGCTTTCAGCGTGGAAACGCCGCCACCAAAGCTCGCGCGGCTTCCAGACCACGCGCAGGTCCGCGCCCTCCAGCCAGACGCCCTTCTCGTCGGAGATGGTCAGCCGGCGAACCCCGAAGTCACGCCAGATGTCGCCAGACAGGCCCTCGATCTTCAGCGTGCCGATGCGGCCCAGCTTCAGGCCGCTGGTGCGGGCTTCGAGGAAGGCCCGGCCCTGCGGGGTGATCACGCCGTAGCGAACGACGCCCAGCACCAGCGCGACGATGGCCACCAGCGTCACCGAGATGATGATCAGCCAGCCGGGGCCGCCGATGCGGCGCGCGACCTTGGCCGCGGCTTCGGCCACTTGCTCGACGGGTTCTGGCGGTGGCGCGGCGTCGGTCAAAAGCTCTGCCCGATGCTGAGATAGATCTGGAATGCCGCATCGCCCTCGCGCTTCTCGAGCGGGAAAGCGATGTCGGCGCGGATGGGCCCGAAGCCCAGGTCGTAGCGGACGCCGAAGCCGGCGCCGACGCTGAAGTCGCGGGTGTTCGGGGTCGGCTCGGTTCCCACGGCGCCGGCGTCGATGAACACCACCCCGCCCCACTGCTGGGTGAACCGATGGCGCAGCTCGATCGAGCCCTCGAACAGCGACAGGCCGCCTTGCGGCGTGTTGTCCGACAGGCGTGGGCCGATGGCCTGGTAGGAGTAACCGCGCACCGAACCACCGCCGCCGGAATAGAAGCGCCGCGAGGCCGGGACTTCCGGCATGGTGCCGCCCAGCATGGCGCCCAGCTTCAGGCGGCCGGCCAACACCGTGTCTGCCTCCTTGCCGAAGGGGATATAGGCCGAGCCCTGGGCCTGGGTGCGGATGTAGACGAGGCTGGTCTCGCCGGTGATGGCGGTCGGCTCGGCCCGCGCCTCGACCCGCCAGCCGCGGCGGGGGTCAAGGATGTTGTCCGAATAGTCCCAGGCATAGGCGCCCAGCGCGGTGAAGGTGGCCAGGTTCAGGCGCTGGCCCACGGGCAGGCCGTTGGCGGTGGTCAGCTCCTTGGTCTGCGACAGGTCCACGGACAGGCCGTAGGTGCGATACCTGGTCGTCTGCAGACGGCGCGTAAGGTCGGCGCTGAGCGTGGCGCCGGTTTCGTCATAGGCGTCGGTTGTGTCGGCGAACACCCGGCTGGTCAGCTTCAGGGTCTGCTGCGGACGGCCCCAGTGCGGCAGCGCCACCGAGCCTTCCAGGCTCTTTTCCAGCTTGGCGACGCGGCTGGTGATCGTCGTGGTGTCGGCGCGGCGCAGACGGTTGTAGCGGATCCACTTGGCGTCGACGCCGGGGCCTTCGCTGGTCGAATAGCCCGCGCCCAGTTCGAGCGTGCGAGAAGCGCGGTCAGCCAGGGTGACCTGGATCGGACGCAGCCCGTTCGCCAACGCCTTGTCCTTGGGGGCCAGGGCCACCGACACGGTGTCGTAGACGCCGGTGTCGCGTAGACGGCGCTCGAGCTCGGCGATGTCTTCGGGATCGTAGACGTCGCCTTCCTTCCAGGGGGCCAGGCGCTGCAGCCACTCGATCCGCGTGCGCCCCTTGGTCGATAGCTCCACCCCATCGACCTTCACCAGGTCTCCGGCGGCGATGATGAAGGTCGGGCGGACGGTGTGATCGGCGTGGTCGACGATCACCTGGCGCGGGTCGGCCATGGCGTCGGCGTAGCCCAGCTTCTGCACCTGGGCGACGGCCCGGCCTTCGGCGCCGAGAATCTCGGCGGCCCGGCCGGCGGAGCCTTCGGTCAGGCCCAGCACCGAGAATGCGCGCTCGCGGACGCCCTCGTCGGGCGGCGCGCCGGACCAGTCGATCCGCGGGTCGGCGATGACGAACAGCTGGCCCGGCGTGACCTTCACCGTGCTGCGCGGCGGATCGGTCTCGGTGACGTCGGGATCGACGACATAGGCGTAGTAGCCCTCGGCGCGCAGCACCGCGACGGCGTCATCGGCGGCGTCACGGGCGCGGCGGCGGGCTTCGGAACGGCTGGCGGGCGGGCCGTCGGACTGGGTCAGGGCGCGCTGAATGGCTTCGCGCAGGGCGCGATCCTCGACGCCTGTGATGGTCGCCGATGGTTCGTCCGCATTAGCCTGAGCCGCCACGGCCGCGATGGCGGCCGCCAAGCCCAGGACTGTCGTCTTACGCACCAAGCCAAGTCCCCGCACGGAGCGCCCCCAGGACCTCGTGTAGTCGGGCGCTTCACGGCTGTCACCCGACGAAATGCTGCGGGAGCGAACGATCTCGACTTCTCAGGTCCGGCAATCGGCGCCCAAATGCTAGGCAGTCATGCGCAACCGCGGGGCGAAGGTCGAAATCCGCCGCGAACCTTTTCGAGGCGTTCTAGGTTTCCATCGACCAGCGCCGCTTCGGCGCGGGTCCAGGAGACGGACAATCAACGTGGACACCGGCGTGGCGGCAAAACTACAGAGCCTGGACGAGGCCCCAACCCTGCCGATGACGGGCGCGGCCTACCTGCCAGGCGTGGCTTATGACGAGATGTTCGCCGCTGGCGGCGACGTGCGGGCCCACTACGCCCCGTTGCAGTCGCGGATGGCGACCCTGGGCGCCTCGGCCCTGGCCGACCGGCAGAAGACCCTGGAGCGATCATTCCTGCTGCAGGGCATCACCTTCACCGTCTACGGCGCGGGCAGCGCCACCGAACGGATCATCCCCACCGACCTTTTCCCGAGAATCATCCCCGCCGCCGAATGGGCGCGGATCGAGTCGGGCCTGACCCAGCGGCTTCAGGCCCTGAACATGTTCCTCGCCGACATCTACGGCGAGCAGAAGATCCTGATGGACGGCGTGGTGCCGCGCGAACTGGTGCTGGGCGCGCCTTCGTACCGGCGCGAGATGCAGAACCTTTACGTGCCGCACAAGTCGTACGCCAATGTCTGCGGCAGCGACCTGATCCGCGGCCAGGACGGCGAATTCGCCGTGCTGGAAGACAATCTGCGCGTCCCGTCCGGCGTCTCCTACATGCTGGCCAACCGCGACGCGGCCAAACGCACCTTCCCGGGCACCTATCGCGAGGCCGGCGTGCGGCCGGTCGAGCGCTATCCCGACCTGCTGCTGGCCACGCTCAAGAGCATGAGCGCCGACTGGCGCTCGGATCCGCAGGTCGTGGTGCTGACCCCCGGCGTCTACAACAGCGCCTACTACGAACATGCCTATCTCGCCCGCCTGATGGGCGTGCCGCTGGTCGAGGGCCGCGATCTCGTGGTCCACGACAACATGGTCTACATGCGCACGACCACCGGCCTGCGCCGGGTGGACGTGATCTATCGCCGGGTCGACGACGACTTCATCGACCCCCTCACCTTCCGCCGGGATTCGTCGCTGGGCGCCGCGGGCCTATTCAACGCCTATCGCGCCGGCAACGTCGTGATCTGCAACGCCCCGGGCACCGGCGTGGCCGACGACAAGGCCGTCTACGCCTTCGTGCCGGACATCATCCGCTACTACCTGGGCGAAGATCCGATCTTGCCCAACATCGAGACCTATCTCTGCCGCGAGAAGAGCCAGCTCAGCCACGTGCTCGACAACCTCGACAAGCTGGTGGTCAAGGCCGTGGGCGCCTCGGGCGGCTACGGCATGCTGGTCGGCCCGCACGCCAGCGCCCAGGAGCGCGCCGAATTCGCCGAGGCCCTGAAGGCCGATCCGGCCAACTACATCGCCCAGCCGACGATCCAGCTGTCGACCGCGCCGTGCCTCGTGGACGGCCGCATCGAACCGCGCCACGTCGACCTGCGCCCGTTCATCCTGTCGGGCGAGAAGACCATCGTCACGCCCGGCGCCCTCACCCGCGTGGCGCTGAAGCGCGGCTCACTGGTGGTCAATTCCAGCCAGGGCGGCGGCTCCAAGGACACCTGGGTGCTGGCCGAGGAGAACGGCCACCACAACGGCAATGGCCACGGCAAGGGAGGCCCGCAATGATGCTGGCTCGGGTCGCCGACAGCCTCTACTGGCTGGGCCGCTATATCGAGCGCGCCGAACACCTGTCGCGCCTGTCGAGCGTGATGCTGAACGCCACGCTGGACCAGACCGATTCCGGCATGCAGGCGGTGTGGATCGCCCTGTCGGCCGTCGGCGACGACGGCGCAGGCAAGGTCTCGCCGTTCGAGGCCGCACGCGCCCTGGTGCTGGACCGCTCCGACCCCAACTCGGTGGTTTCGTCCCTGACCATGGCCCGCGAGAACGCCCGCCAGGTGCGCGACCAGATCACCACCGAGACCTGGGAACGGCTGAACGTCCTCTATCTGCGCGTCACCGACGCCAGCGCCGAGGCCGAGTTCGCCGACAACTCGGTGTCCTACCTGCATGACGTCATCGCCGACGTGCACCTGTTCAAGGGCGCGGCAGACGCCACCATGAGCCATGGCGAAAGCTGGCGGTTCATGATGCTGGGCATGTACCTTGAGCGCGCCCAGCTGGTCTCCAGCCTGCTGGAAGTGTGCTTCGCCCAGGCCCCCAGTCGCGAGATCCACGATCACCTGGCCCTGGTCAGCCTGCTGCGCATGGCCTGCGCCCTGGAGCCGTACCTGCGGGTCTACACGGCCGAGATCGAGCCCAGGCACATCCTGGAGTTCCTGGTCTTCGACGAGGACTTCCCGCGCTCGATCCGCTTCGCCACCTCACGCATCGAGGAACACCTGACCGCGCTGGCCCGCCACGTCGAAGCGGCCGGTCGCGCCGCCCCGGAACGCCTGGCCGGCAAGCTGAAGGCGCGCCTGCAGTACGCCGACGTCGACGAGCTGGAGACCATCGGGGCCGGCGCCCTGCTGACCACCGTCGTCAACGAGTGCGCCCGCATCCACGAGGCGATCTACGAGACCTTCGTCGCCTACCCCCTCGAACTCCGTCTGCCGGCCTGACCATGCTGCTCGAAATCCGCCACGTCACCCAGTACCACTACGAGCGCCCCGTCCGCGAAAGCCTGATGGAGCTTTGGATGCAGCCCCAGAAGGGCGCGCGCCAACGGCTGGTCAGCTTCGAGCTCGACCTCGACCCGGCCGCCCAGCTGTTTTCCTATCCCGACAGCTTCGGCAATGCGGTCTACCATTTCGACGTGCCCCAGCCGCACGACCGCCTGACCATCATCGCCCGCTCGGCGGTGGAGACCGAGCACGCCGTCGAACTGCCCGACCGGCTGGACATCGGCGAATGGGACCGCCTGCGCAGCGAGTTCGTTCGCGGCGAATGCTTCGACTTCCTGCGACCCCACGGCTTCGTGCAGACCACCGAGCGCCTGCTGGCCTTCATCGCCCAGCACGACCTGGAGGCCTTGCGCCGGCAGGACCCGCTGACGGCCCTGCGCCGCCTGAACGAGACTCTCTATCAGTCCTTCGGCTATCAGCCGGGCGTCACCGACGCCGACAGCCCCATCGACCTGGCGCTGGAGGCCGGCAGCGGCGTCTGCCAGGACTTCGCGCACATCATGCTGGCGATCTGCCGCAGCTGGGGCCTGCCGGCGCGCTACGTGTCTGGCTACCTGTTCACCGACCGCGACGCCGGCGACCGCTCTGATCCCGACGCCACCCACGCCTGGGTCGAGGTGTTCCTGCCCAGCCTGCGCTGGGTCGGTTTCGACCCGACCAACAACTGCCTGACCGGCGAGCGCCACGTGGCCGTCGCCGTGGGCCGCGACTATGCCGACGTCACGCCCTCGCGCGGGGTCTACAAGGGCGACGCCGAGAGCCATCTGGCCGTCGGCGTGACGGTGCGCCGGGCCCGCGCGGCGCTGGCCGAACCCGAGTTCCTGCGCCTGGCCAAGCCGGCCTCGTTCGGCGCGCGCCGGCGCAACGGCGACGCCGCGGTCCACCAGGACCAACAGCGCCAGCAGCAACAACAACAGCAGCAATAGAAAACGGCCCCGGCGGATCTCCACCGGGGCCGAACTTCATCAGTCGATCTTCACGAACGGCGTGGCGCCGCTGGTGACCTTGGGCAGCTCGCCGTTCCACTTCTCGATGGCCTGCTGCTGCAGGACCTGGGGATTGGCGCGGATGGCCTCGCCCTTGATGCGGATGGCCTCGGCCTCGCCGCGCGCCTTGGCGATGGCGGCGTTGGCCAGGGCCGTCTCCTTGGCTTCCAGCGCCTTGGCGGCCAGGGCTTCCTGCTCCAGCTTGGTCTTCTCCTGCATGCGGTCGACCACGGCGCTCGGGTAGCGGATAGAGCCGATCCAATCCATCTGCGACACGCTCACGCCGTGCCGCGCCCACTTGCCCGACACCCGCGCCAGCGCTCTCTGGACGACCATCTGGCGACCGCCGCTATAGAGCGTCTCGACCGACACCTTCTCGGTCTCGGCGGCGATGGCCGAACGCACGTCGTTGCGGATCGGCCCGTCGAGCAACTGATCGAAGGTCAGGCGGTAGGTCTGGTAGAGCATGGGCGCCGAGGCCGGATTGACCTGCAGCGTCACCGACACGTCGGCCGTCATCGGCAGGCCGGTGTTGTCGCTGAACTGCAGCTCCTCGTTCTCGTTGCCACGCTCGTCGCGGTCGCGGGTGTAGCTGTAGGTGCGCTGGATCACCGGAAACTGGACGATCCGCTCGCCGATGCCCCGGAAGTACCAGCGCGCCGGCAGAGCCTCCGGCGCGACGCCCGCGCCGGTCCCAAGGGTCTTGATCTTGACCCCGACATTGCCGGGCTCGACCGTGGTGCCCTGCGAGATCACCGAGCACGAGCCCAGCACCAGCACGGCGCCCGCGATAGTGACGAGCAGGATCGCCCGCTTGTTCAGCGGCGAATGAATAGCCATGGATTTTCCCTCAATGCGCCTTGGGCGCGCGTTTCGAAGCGTTCGACGGGTGGGTCGCTATGGCGATGAACCGCGAGGCCAGGAAGATCAGTCCGGCCGCGCCGAGCGCAAAGGCGAGCGGCGCCGCGATCAGCCCCAGGTCCGTGCCCGAGCCCCACAAGGGACCCACGACGACGCGAACCAGGACGACCGCGAGGACCACCCAGATCGTAAGAAGTGCGACAGCTTTCCCCAACATCCCCTCAGCCCTCATGGACCGGCGATATCCAATAGCTAGGCAGGGGAAGGCGCCCCTTCAATCAGGGCGCCCAGAAATTGCCGCGATTTAATCTTCGGCAGCATGGCCAAAGGGGGCCGCCGCTCAGGCCGCGTAGACGTGGCTCTTGCCGATCGCCAGCGTCACCGCGCCATTGAAGCGATCGGCGTCGGCGCGCGATGCAGCGATCTCGATGCGGGTCCCATCGGCCAGCACGGCGTCGACACGCGCCAGGGCGCCCTGGGCGTTGACGCGCTCCACCCTGGCCTCGACGCCCTCGCCGGCGAGCACGAAGTCGTGCGGCCGCACGAAGGCCACGGCCGCGCCGTCGGCGACGCCCGGGGCCGGCAACGCCAGCGGACCAGCCGTGAACCGGCCGCCCACGACCTTGCCCTCGAAGCGGTTGGATTCGCCGACGAAGCCACAGACGAAGGCCGAGGCCGGATTGTCATGCACCTCGCGCGGGCTGCCGATCTGCTCGATCTTGCCCTTGTTGAGGATGGCCACGCGGTCGGCCAGTTCCAGGGCCTCTTCCTGGTCGTGGGTGACGAAGATCGTGGTCACGCCCGTGGCGTCGTGCACGCGGCGCAGTTCCTTGCGCAGCGACTTGCGGACGGTGGCGTCCAGGGCGCCGAACGGCTCGTCCAGCAGCAGCACGCTGGGCTGCACCGCCAGGGCGCGCGACAGGGCCACGCGCTGACGCTGGCCGCCCGACAGCTGCGAGGGATAGCGGCCGCCCAGGCCGTCCAGCTCGACCAGCTTGAGCAGTTCGTCGACGCGCTTGGCGATCTCGGCCTTCGGCGGCTTGTCCTTGCCCTTCCGAACGTCGAGGCCGAACGCGATGTTCTTGGCCACGGTCATGTGCTTGAACAGCGCGTACTGCTGGAAGACGAAGCCCACCCGACGCGCGGCGGCCGAGGCGTAGGTGACGTCCTTGTCGTGGAACAGCACCTGGCCGGCGTCGGGGAACTCCAGGCCGGCGATGGCGCGCAGCAGCGTGGTCTTGCCCGAGCCCGACGGCCCCAGCAGCGCCAGCAGTTCGCCGTCGGCGATCTCCAGATCGACGTTGTTCAGCGCCGGATAGCGGCCGAACTGCTTCTGGACGGAACGGATGGAGATGGTCATGGCGTCTTCGCGTTCCGTTTAGTGTCCGCCGCGGCCGCGAACGGCCGGCTGGGCGACTTCGAGGGCGGTCTTCAGCACGAGGGTGACGATGGCGAGCAGGCACAGCAGAGCCGCGACCGCGAACGCCCCCACGAAGTCGTACTCGTTGTAGAGGATCTCGACATGCAGCGGCATGGTGTTGGTCAGGCCGCGGATGTGGCCGCTGACCACCGACACCGCCCCGAACTCACCCATGGCGCGGGCGTTGCACAGCAGCACGCCGTACAGCAGGCCCCAGCGCACGTTGGGCGTGGTCACCCGCCAGAAGGTGTAGAGGCCAGAAGCGCCCATCGAGATGGCGGCCTCCTCCTCGCTGGTTCCCTGCTCCTGCATCAGCGGGATCAGCTCGCGGGCGACGAACGGGAAGGTCACGAACACGGTGGCCAGCACGATGCCGGGCACGGCGAAGATGACCTTCAGGTCGTTGTCGAGCAGCCATTCGCCCAGCCAGCCCTGCATGCCGAACACCAGCACGTAGATCAGGCCCGCCACGACGGGCGAAACCGAGAACGGCAGGTCGATCAGGGTGATCAGGAAGGCCTTGCCCGGAAAGTCGTGCTTGGCCACGGCCCAGGAGGCGCAGAGGCCGAAGATGGCGTTGAACGGCACGGCGATGGCCGCCGTCAGCAGGGTCAGCTTGACCGCCGCCAGCGCGTCCTCGTGCAGCACGGCCTCAACGGCCGCCGGCACGCCCTTGCGCAGGGCCTCGGCGAACACCGCGACCAGCGGCAGGATCAGCACCAGCGCCAGGAAGACCATGACGACGCCGATGACCAGCGCCTTGACCCAGGTCGGATCCTCGGTGGGGTGACGGGCGCGCGCCATCAGACGAACCTCCGGGAAAAGGCCTGGATGGCGTTGATGACGAACAGCATCAGGAAAGACACCACCAGCATGACCACCGCGATCGAGGCGGCCTGGGCGTACTGGAACTGCTCCAGCTGGATGATGATCAGCAGCGGCGCGATCTCGGACTTGTAGGGCATGTTGCCGGCGATGAAGATCACCGAGCCGTACTCGCCGACGCCACGCGCAAAGGCCATGGCGAAGCCGGTCAGCCAGGCCGGACCCAGCGCCGGCAGGATCACGCGCCAGATCGTCTGCAGGCGCCCCGCGCCAAGGCTGGCCGAGGCCTCCTCGACGTCGGCCGACAGGTCGCGCATCACCGGCTCGATCGTGCGGACCACGAACGGCAGGCCGATGAAGATCAGGGCGATGGTGACGCCGGCCGGGTTGTAGGCGGCCTTGATCCCGAGCGGGGTCAGGAACTGCCCGATCCAGCCGTTGGGCGCATAGAGGGTGGCCAGGGCGATGCCGGCCACGGCGGTCGGCAGGGCGAAGGGCAGGTCGACCAGGGCGTTGATGATGGTCTTGCCCGGAAACTCGTAGCGCACCAGCGCCCAGGTGGTCAGCACGCCGAACACGCCGTTGGCGATCGCCGCCACCAGCGCAGCCCCGAAGGTCAGGCGATAGGCGGCCAGAGCGCGCTCGGAAAAGGCGGCGGCGACGAACTCGGACGGCGACAGCTCGGCCGCCTTCAGCGCGACGGCCGAGAGGGGAATCAGCACCACCAGCGACAGGATCGACAGCGTCACGCCCAGGGTCAGGCCGAACCCGGGAATCGCTGACCGCCTGCGAAACAGCGGACGACGCGCCGCGGCGGGGCGTTGCGCGGCAAGGGAGTCGGCGGTCATGTCCTGATCGTCGTCCTGGTTCCGGCTGCGGCACGCGGCCTTTGGGTGAACAAATGCGCGCGCGGCGCCTCGACGTCGAACCGGCGCCAAGTTGGAGCGCTTAAATCTCCACTGCGCCGATGGGGTCAATTGAGATTTCTCGGGCGAGCCCCGTAGAAAAACTGTCCGTTCGGCACCCTGCCCCGCGCAAGCCAAACCGCGAAGCGAAATCCGCGCCGGAACTCAACCGGCGAAGCTTGAATTTCAATATATGAAACAACGATGCAATTTATGGGAAATTTCTTGCGACTTTTGGTCGGCATGCGAAGATCGGTCCAACAACGCGCATAATCCCTTGGGGGGAAGCTCAATGCCCTACCGCCTTCGCAAGGCCGCCATGCTGGCCTCTGCCGCCGCTTCGCTGCTGGCCCTGCCCGCTCTCGCCGCCCCGCGCCAGGTCGAGCATCTCGACCGCGGCCTGGTCGCCGCCCCCGCCGTCGACGGCGGCGTGCTGGTCTCCTGGCGCTACACCGGCGAAGACGCTCCGGGGCTGGCCTTCAATCTCTATCGCGACGGCAAGAAGCTGAACGCCAAGCCGCTCGCCTTCGCCACCAACTTCGTCGACAAGGCCGGCGTCGCCGGATCGCGCTACACCCTCAAGACCGTGACCAAGGGCAAGGACGGCCCGGTCGAGGGCGAGACCATCGCCCTGAAGGACGGCTTCCTGACGATCCCGCTGCAGAAGCCCGCCGGCGGCGTGACCCCCGACGGCGTGGCCTACGAGTACACCGCCAACGACGCCAGCGTCGGCGACCTCGACGGCGACGGCCGCTACGAGATCGTCCTCAAGTGGGATCCGACCAACTCCAAGGACAACGCCTTCTCGGGCTATACCGGTCCGGTGCTGCTGGACGCCTATACGCTGGACGGCAAGCGCCTGTGGCGCATCGATCTTGGCCGCAACATCCGCGCCGGCGCCCACTACACCCAGTTCCAGGTCTTCGACTTCGACGGCGACGGCCGGGCCGAGATCGCCGTGCGCACCTCGGACGGCACGGTCGACGGTACGGGCAAGGTGCTGGGCGACGCCAACGCCGACTGGCGCGGCGGCCCGGTCGAGACCCCGACCAAGGACAAGACCGGCGCCGAGATCAAGCCGGACGGCGCCATGGTCGCCAAGCTGACGGGCCGGATCCTGAAAGGACCGGAGTTCCTGACCGTGTTCGACGGCCGCACCGGCGCCGCCCTGGATTCGGTTCCGTTCGCCGCGCCGCGCGATCCGACCACCGACGCCCCCACCACCGAGCAGATGACCAAGCTCTGGGGCGACGGCTACGCCAACCGCTCCGACCGTTTCCTGGCGGGCACGGCCTATCTGGACGGCCAGCATCCCAGCATCATCATGGGCCGCGGCTACTACGCCCGCACCACGGTCAGCGCCTGGGACTTCAGGAACGGCAAGATCACCCAGCGCTGGGTGTTCGACAGCGCCGCCCCCGGCGTGCCGGAAGGCTTCGGCGGCCAGGGCAACCACCAGCTGTCGATCGGCGACCTCAACGGCGACGGCTGCGACGAGATCGTCTACGGCTCGATGGCGCTGGACGCCGACGGCAAGCCGCTGTGGACCGCCAAGCTCTATCACGGCGACGCCCTGCACCTGGGCGACCTGGACCCCGACCGTCCGGGCCTCGAGCGCTTCGGCGTCAATGAGAGCCCTAAGATGAACGGCGGCATCGGCTCGGCCATGGTCGACGCCAAGACCGGCGAAGTGCTGTGGACCACGCCGACCGACAAGGACACCGGCCGCGGCGTCGCCTTCGACATCGATCCGCGCTTCCCGGGCGCCGAGGCCTGGGCCAGCAACTCCGACGTCCTCTACACCGTCAAGGGCAAGCCGATCGAAGGCGTCAAGCGCCCGCCGCAGATGAACTTCGGCGTCTGGTGGGATGGCGACGAGCTGCGCGAGCTGCTCGACCGCAACAAGATCTTCAAATGGGACTGGCTGAAGGGCGAGAGCAAGGTGCTGCTGAACGCCGAGGGCATGACCTCGAACAACGGCACCAAGGCCACCCCGACCCTGTCGGCCGACATCCTGGGCGACTGGCGCGAGGAGGTGATCCTGCGCTCGGAGGACAACACCTTCCTGCGCATCTACGTGACGCCCTATGCGACCGACCGCCGCCTGGTCACCCTGATGCACGATCCGGTCTATCGCGCCGGGATCGCCTGGCAGAACACCGCCTACAACCAGCCGCCGCACACCAGCTTCTACCTGGGGCACGGCATGAAGAACCCCGAGCGTCCGAACGTCGCCGCCGTGAAGGTGAAGCCGTGAAAACCGTCCTGATCGGCCTGGCGACCGCCTTCGCTCTCGCCCTGCCCGCCTTCGCCCAAGCGCCGGCCGCCCAGCCGCCGCGCGAATGGATCGACAAGGACACCGGCCATCGCGTCGTGCGCCTGTCGGACGAGCCGGGCTCGAGCAGCCTCTACTTCAACTACAACGGCTACACGCCTCAGGGCGACAAGCTGGTCATCGCCACGCCCAAGGGCCTGAGCACGGTCGACCTGGCCACCCGCAAGCTGGCGCCGCTGGTCGAGGAGGACGGCAAGTTCCTGTTCGTCGGCCGCAAGACCCGCTCGGCCTACTATATCGTCACCGAGGGCAAGACCCGGGTGGTCAAGGCCGTCGACATCGACAGCAAGAAGGTGCGCGTGGTCGCCAGGTTCGACCGCGGCGACATTCAGACGATCAACGCCGACGAGACCCTGCTGGGCGGCGTGGTCGTCACCAAGCCCGAGATCGAGACCCGTCCCGACGGCATGCTCAAGCGCGACAACCGCTTCGACCAGGCCGCCTACGAGGCGGTCGGTCCGGACGGCAAGCCGCTGAGCTTCGCCGAGGCCAAGGAAGTGCGCCTGAACGAGCGGCTCGAATCGAAGATACCGATGGAGATGTTCGTCATCGACACCCGCACGGGCGAGAAGCGCGTCGTGCACGCGGCGACCGACTGGCTGAACCACCTGCAGTTCTCGCCGACCGACCCGAACCTCTTGATGTTCTGCCACGAGGGTCCCTGGCACAAGGTCGACCGGCTGTGGCTGCTGCGCACCGACCAGCCGGGCGCCAAGCCGGTGAAGATCCACACCCGCACCATGAACATGGAGATCGCCGGCCACGAGTGGTTCAGCGCCGACGGCAAGACCGTCTGGTACGACCTGCAGACCCCGCGCGGCGAAGACTTCTGGGTGGCCGGCTACGAGATCGCGACCGGCAAGCGCGCCTGGTACCACGTCGAGCGCAACGCCTGGTCGGTGCACTTCAACTCCAGCCCCGACGGCAAGCTGTTCGCCGGCGACGGCGGCGACAGCGAGATGGTCGCCCACGCGCCCGACGGAAAGTGGCTCTACCTGATGCACCCGCGCGGCATTCCCGACGTCGCCGGCATCCACGCCCCGGACTCCGAGCACCTGATCCGCCCCGGCGTCATCGACGCCGAGAAGCTGGTCAACATGAGCGCCCACGACTACCGCCTGGAGCCGAACGTCAACTTCACGCCCGACGGCAAGTGGATGGTGTTCCGCTCCAACATGCACGGCGCCAACCACGTCTACGCGGTGGAACTGGCCAAGGCGAAGTAGGCTCGGGATCAAGCCCTCGTCCTTCAACGCAGGATGAGGGCTACTTCCGGCCTTGCAGTAAATCCTCACCCTGAGCCTGTCGAAGGGCGGGAGCTTCATCCCTGACCTCGGCTGCCGCCCTCTCCTCCCGCGCCCGCCACTTGGCCTTCAGGGTGTGGGAGGTTTCCCGCGAGCCGTCGGGGCTCCACCCCGGCGGGCCGAAGAGATAGCCGATCACCTCGCGCGGCGAGCGGCTGCCGGCCAGGTCCTTGGCGATGCCGATCCACTCGTGGAAGACGTTGGTGAAGAGGTTGAAGCTGGGCAGGTTCCGCACGATCCCGTAGCGGCAAGGTTCGGCGTCGTCCTCGGGGATGAAGGTGCCGAACATCCGGTCCCAGATGATCAGGATCCCCGCGTAGTTGGCGTCGAGATAGCGCGGGTTGCGGGCGTGGTGCACCCGGTGGTGCGAAGGGGTGTTGAACACCGCCTCGAACCAGGCCGGCATGCGGCGCACGGCCTCGGTATGGATCCAGAACTGATAGACGAGGCTGATCCCCTTCTGGATCGCCACCATGGCCGGCGGGAAACCCAGGAAGGACAGCGGCAGCCACAGGAGCCAGGTCCCGGCCACGCCGCCGGTCCAGGTCTGTCGCAACGCGGTCGTCAGATTGTAGTGGGTGGAGCTGTGGTGGTTGACGTGGCTGGCCCACCAGAACCGCCGCTCGTGCGCCAGGCGGTGAAACCAGTAGTAGGTCAGGTCTTCGGCGAAGAAGAGCACGACCCAGGCCCACACCGCGGTCATCGGGATCGTGAACAGCCTATGCTCGTACGCCCAGAGACTGGCGGCGAAGACCGCGCCCCCGGTCAGTAGGCCCGCGATCGTGCTGCCCAGCCCCATCATCAGCGAGGTCGCCGCGTCGCGCGGCTCGTAGTTGGCCCGCGCCTTGCCGAAGCGGGCCAGCAGAACCTCCAGCACGATGGCGACCACGAAGAACGGGATCGCCAGCTGGACCGGA
This sequence comes from Caulobacter sp. 602-2, assembly GCF_011043625.1. Taxonomy (GTDB): domain Bacteria; phylum Pseudomonadota; class Alphaproteobacteria; order Caulobacterales; family Caulobacteraceae; genus Caulobacter. The sequence continues at coordinate 296,537 of NZ_JAAKGT010000001.1, read as the reverse complement.
TCGAAGGCGGGCTTCATGCGGCGGCCTCCTGCGGCGGCCAGGGGCACTGGCCCAGGCGAAGCCGCGGCGCGCCGTCGACGGCCGCCAGGCGCACGCTCCCTTCGGCGGGACGGGCCGCGACGACGTCGCCCCAGGCGGCCGAACGCGCCACATAGCCGTCACCCTTGCGCCAGAGCACCAGAGCCAGATCTTCGTCGGCGCGGGCCACGACGCTGGCGCCGTCGCCGCCGATCCAGACGGCTGTGACCCGATGATCCGGAAACTCGTCCGCCAGCAGCCGCCGAGCGGCCGCCTCGTCCAGCGGCGCCGTCGGTCGCGCGATCCGCGCCCAGGCCGAAAGACCCACCAGCAGGGCGACGGCAAGCGCCGAGCCCAGCAACTGTACGAGCAGCGCCTTGTCCATCGCCGCCTCCTCCCCCGTTTTGGGTCGAAGGTCTGGCCGACCAGCGATCACGTCAAGCGTCAGAACAGGGGTTTACGCAACTGGATTCGCCGCTCAAGTTGCGAACCGCACGCATCACGCGGGGTAAGGGAAACGGGTATGTCTTTGATGTTCGAACCGCTGCGCAAGTACGCGCAATTTTCCGGACGCGCTCGTCGTTCGGAATACTGGCTCTTCGCGCTGTTCACCTTCGCTGTCAGCATGGTCATCACCATCCTGCGGATCGCCACGGGCGGTTTCGACAGCCTGGAGAATGGCGGCTTCGACGCCCTGAGCCTGGTGAACCTGGCGTTCTCGCTGGCGATGCTCGTTCCCAGCCTCGCGGTCTCGTTCCGCCGCCTGCACGACACCGACCGTTCGGCCTGGTGGATCCTCATCGGCCTGATCCCGCTGATCGGCGCCATCGTGCTGCTGGTCTTCTACCTGCTGCCGGGCACCACCGGCCCGAACAAGTTCGGCGCCGATCCGAAGCAGACCCACAAGGACGCCGCCGAAACCTTCGCCTGAGGTTTCGACGAGACAAGGCAAAGCGCGCCGCCCTCGAAGGAGAGCGGCGCGCTTTTTCTTTGGCCCAAGCCCTAGAACTTGCGGGCGTAGCCCACCGACACGACGTTGGCGTCGTCGGCGTCGTTGTCGCGGAATTGCTGGCGCGTGTAGTCGACGCGCACGCCGTTCTTGTCGTCGAACTTGTACTGGGCGCCGACGCCGTAGTTGACGCTGTCGGCGTCGAACTTGCTCTCAACGCCGGCCAGCTTCTGCTTGAACTGGGTGTTGCCGTAGCCGACGCGGCCGATCAGGTCGATGTTCGGGCTCACCGGCAGGAAGCCGACGCCATAGACGGCGGCCGAGTGAGTCTGCTCGATGCTGGAGCGGACGCCGGCGCGGTCGATGTTGTCGTCCTTCACGCCGCCGGACAGTTCGCCCTCGACGCCGAAGTGCGGGGTCAGCTTCGCGCCCAGGCGGCCTTGCACCGCACCGGTGTCGGCGCCTTCCGCGCGCGAGCTGTTGTAACCGAGGTTGCCGTAGATTTCCGGCGAGCTCGATTGAGCATGAGCCAGGACCGGAACAGCAGCGACCGACATGGCGGCCACGGCCGCAGACATGAGAACCTTCATTATTTTTACTCCTGGTACTGGGATTTCTTGTGCTCCCTCAGCCTCCTCTGGGTATTGGGGCAACGAGGCCCGGATTTGACCGCACCCTGACCTGTTTGGGGCCATTGCGTGACGTTTCCGACATTTGAACCGGCGATTATGGCCGCCGGCCGAAAGTTCCGCTGCGGCAGGTCGAATAGCCGCAAGCGATGCAGACGGGACACGCCCGCTTGGCAGGTGACGGCGGCGCGGGGCGTGCTATTGATCGCGTCCAAACAGTGATCAGATCGGCGCGCCCATGTCGCGCGCCGGCCCATCGGGACCGCCGCCTTGCATCAAGCCGTCATCGCCGCCACGGGGCTCTTCACCCCGCCGTTCAGCATCTCGAACGTAGAACTGGTCGACGCCTTCAACGCCTATGTCGAACGCTTCAACGCCGCCAATGCGCAGGCCATCGCCGCCGGGGAAGTGACGGCGCTCGCCCCTTCCTCGCCGGAGTTCATCGAGAAGGCTTCGGGCATCAAGGCCCGCTACGTGATGAACAAGGACGGGATCATCGACCCCGAGGTCATGCGCCCGAACCTGCCCGAGCGCCCGAATGACCAGATCTCGATCCTGGCCGAAATGGCCGTCAAGGCGGCCCAGCAGGCGATCGCGGCCTGGGGCAAGCCCGTCTCGGAAATCGGAGCGGTGATCTGCGCGGCCTCGAACATGCAGCGCGCCTATCCGGCCATGGCCATCGAGGTGCAGCAGGCCCTGGGCATCGAGGGCTTCGCCTTCGACATGAACGTGGCCTGCTCGTCGGCCACCTTCGGCATCAAGACCGCCGCCGACTTCATCGCCACCGGCAGCGCCAAGGCGGTGCTGATGGTCAATCCCGAGATCTGCTCGGGCCACCTGAACTTCAAGGACCGCGACAGCCACTTCATCTTCGGCGACGTGGCCACGGCCGTGATCCTGGAAGAGGCCTCGCAGGCCACGGGCGGCTGGGAGATCCTGGGCACGCGCCTGAAGACCCAGTTCTCCAACAACATCCGCAACAACTTCGGCTTCCTCAACAACGCCGCCCCCGAAGGCGTCGGCGCCAAGGACAAGCTGTTCGTGCAAGAAGGCCGCAAGGTGTTCCGCGAGGTGGTGCCGATGGTCAGCGAGATGATCGTCGAGCACGCCGGCGACATCGGCCTGGACGCCACGGCCCTCAAGCGCCTGTGGCTGCACCAGGCCAACATCAACATGAACGACCTGATCGCCCGCAAGGTGCTGGGCCGTGACCCGGAAGCCGGCGAGAACGTCATCATCCTCGACGAATACGCCAACACCAGCTCGGCCGGCTCGATCATCGCCTTCCACAGCGCCAATGACGACTTCGCCCCCGGCGACACCGGCCTGATCTGCAGCTTCGGCGCCGGCTACTCTGCCGGCACGGTGTTCGTCAGGAAGCGCTGAGCGGCGCCGCGCGCGGGAACCTGAGTTCTCGCGCGAAGGACGCCAGGATCAGCGGCCAGCCGTGATCGGAAGCCATCCCCTGGCGGATGGCTTCCCCGCCCTCGGCATGGCGATCCAGATCGCGGTGCTCGACCACGACCCGCGCGCCCTCTCCCGCCGGCTCGAAGCGAAACTCGACCTCGCTCTGGCGCTCCAGCGGCTCGACGCCGCGGTCGGGCGCGACGTTGAAGCCGACCACCAGGCGGTGGCCCGGATCATAGGCGCGCACGTCGCCCCACGGGCTCTCGACGCCGTCGCGGTCGACCTCGAACCAGCTGCCGCCGGCCACCGGCTCGACATGCACGGTGGCGAACCGCGCGCCGCTGCGGCTGTAGGCCATCGGCCACCAGCGGCCCATGTCGCCGACGAAGCGGGCGAAGGCCTCGGCCGGCAGGGTCTCGACGGTGATCTCGCTGACGATCGGTTCGAACATCGGGGGCTCCTTCGCGAGAGGAACGCGCGGGGCTCCGGTCGGATCACTGCGAAGGCTTGTCGTCAGATCGCCTCAAGCTTGACCGGAACCGGCGCCGCCCCCTTCAGCGCCAGCGTCCATTCGGTCTCCGTGCGGGCGATGGCGTAGCAGCGACGCGCGCCTCGCTCGTCGTCCAGACACAGATTTCCATCGGCGACGACGTAGCGGCCCTTGGACCAGCCGAAATCGTGCCGTTCGAACCAGCTTCCGTCGGCCCTCAGGGCGATGCCGTCCATGCCGACCGGCATGTTCGGAAAGACCACGACCCGCCCGATGAAGGCCGCCCTGGCCGCGGCGTCGGAGACGGCCTTGGGCGCGGGCTTGGGGTGTGCGGCCTTCCATTCCATGGCCCGCTGGATGCGGCGGCCCACGGCGGGATGGTCATAGAAGACGATCTCCTCCAGCCGGCCGGGCGTGGCCGCACGGTACTCGATGGTCTTGACCAGCGCCTTGGCCAGGCCGTCGGGCTCGTTGAAATGCACGAGGCTGTAGCGGTCGGCGTCGCTCTCGGCGATGCGGATCAGGCTGTTGGTGATCGGCGTGGCCAGAAGGAACAGCACGGTCAGCACGGCGCTCAGCACCGGCAGGCCGGCGGGATCGGAAAGCCCCCGGACCTGGTCGCCGCCCAGCAGCCGGCAGGCCGGGGCGAACAATCGGTCGACCAGGAAGAAGGCCAGGATCGCCAGCAGGCTCATCACGCCGGCGATCCATAGTGAATGGTGGCGCCGGTAGTGGCCCATCTCGTGCCCGACGACGCCGCGCACCTCGGCAAGGTCGGCGCCCTTCTTGAACATCGTGTCGCTCATCGCTACCCGGGCCGAGCCGAACAGGCCCGAGACGTTGGCGGTGTAGGCGTTGGACTGCCTGGAGCCGTCGTAGATGAAGATCTTGTCGGACGGCATGCCGACCTGTCTGGCCATCGCCACGACCTCATCGCGAACAGGTCCGGCCGGCGCGGGCGTGTACTTGTTGAAGATCGGCTCGATGTAGAGCGGCGCCAGCAGCATGCCGACGGCGATGAAGGCTGCGGTCAGACCGCCGCTCCACAGCCACCAGGTGCGCGGCGCCTTGCGGATCAGGGCGTAGAGAGCCGCGAAGAACAGGCCGCCGATCAGCGCGCTGATAGCCAGAGAGATCGCGCCCTCGGTCAGCCATCCGGTGAAGGCCTGGCTGGTCAGGCCGTACTGCCTGGGTCGCCACCAATCGCTGTAGATGGTCCAGGGCAGCGAGAGGACGGCGTCGATGACAATGTAGAGGCCGCCGATCCAGCAGCTGACCAGCAGCGGCCGGTTGCGCCGCCCCTCGAACTTGCGCCGCAGCACGACCAGCACGCCGCTGCGCACGATGAGGAACGAGACCAGCAGCGCAACGAGCGCCCCCCATAGCAGCAGCCAGTGGCCGCCCTGCGTGTAGGCGGCGGCCCGGGCGTGCGCCTCCGGCGGCAGTTGGGCCAGATAGGCCGCCGTGGCCGCGGCCGGATCGAAGCTCTGAGCCATCCTTGCTTCCCCCGAAGGCATGCTGCCCGGCAGCAAGCCAGAGCCGGCCGTCCGCGTCAGGTTAAATCGCCGTCAGGTGGAGCTCGGACAGCGATCCCGCAGCCTTGCCCCTGGCGGCCCCTGCGCAGCGGTATAGAACTGGGCCGATGACCTTCGTTTCGAGGCCCGCCATGCGATTCCCCGCCCGTCGTGACATCCTGCTGGGCCTGGGGGCCGGCGGCGCGCTGACCCTGGCCGGCTGCGGCGGCAAGGACGCGGCCGGCGGAACCAGCGGCGCGGCGCGGGTCGAGGCGACCAAGACCCTGCGCATCGGCCTTGAGGGGACCTATCCGCCGTTCAACTTCCAGGGCGCCGACGGCCAGCTGACCGGCTTCGACGTCGACTTCGCCAAGGCCCTGGCCGAGCAGATGAAGGTCAAGCCGGAGTTCGTCGCCGCGCCGTTCGCCGGCCTGCTGGGCGCGCTGGAATCGGGCCGCACCGACGTCGTGATCAACCAGATCACCATCACCCCCGAACGCGCCGCCAAGTACGACTTCTCCAAGCCCTACACGGTCTCGGGCATCCTGATCATCGTGCCCAAGGGCAAGACGGGCGTGGCCGGTCCCGTCGACCTGGCCGGCAAGAAGGTCGGCGTCGGCCTTGGCACCCACTACGAGCAGTGGCTGCGCCAGAACCAGCCCAAGGCCGAGGTGCGCACCTATGACGACGACCCGACCAAGTACCAGGACCTGCGGGCCGGCCGCATCGACGCGGTGCTGAACGACCGCCTGGTCGCCGCCGACTTCCTGAAGACCGCGCCCGACCTGGTCGCCGCGGGTCCGCCCTTCGCCCCGCAGAGCCAGGGCGTGGTCATGAAGCGCGACCCGGCGCTGAAGGTGCTGGTCGACGGCGCCATCGACGCGCTGCGGGCCGACGGGCGCCTGGCGGCCATTTCGCAGAAATGGTTCGGCCTGGACGTGACCGTCTAGCCGATGGACGCCGCCGAGCTCATCGCCCAGTCGGCTCCGCTGCTGCTGAAGGGCGCGGTCTACACCATCCTGCTCAGCCTGATCGGCATGAGCCTGGGTCTCCTGCTGGGCTTTGGCCTGGCGCTGATGCGGCTGTCGCGGTCGCCTCTCCTGCGCTGGCCGGCGGCCGTCTATGTCTCGGCGTTCCGGGGCACGCCGCTCCTGGTGCAGCTGTTCCTGATCTATTACGGCCTCCCGCAACTGGGCCTGGAGCTGCCGCCGCTAATCGCGGCGGGCATCGGCTTTTCGCTGAACGTGGCGGCGTACGCTGGCGAGATCCTGCGCAGCGCCATCGCCGCCGTCGACAAGGGCCAATGGGAGGCCGCCGCCGTGCTGGGCCTCACTCGCGGCCAGGCCATGCGCCGCATCATCCTGCCCCAGGCCGCGCGCACCGCCGTGGCGCCGCTGTCCAACAGCTTCATCAGCCTGGTGAAGGACACCTCGCTGGCCGCCACCATCCAGGTGCCCGAACTGTTCCGCCAGGCCCAGCTGATCACCGCCCGCACGTACGAGATCTTCGCCATGTATCTCAGCGCCGCGGCCATCTACTGGATCGTCTCCAGCCTGCTGGCCCTGGGCCAGGGCTGGCTGGAACGCCGCGCGGAGGCCCGTCGATGAGCGCCATCCAGGCCAGGGACCTTTCCAAGCGCTTCGGCGACACCGCCGTGCTGAACGGCGTCGACCTGACCGTGGCGCCCGGCGAGGTCGTCGCCGTCATCGGCCCCAGCGGCTCGGGCAAAAGCACCCTGCTGCGCTGCCTCGCCGGCCTGGAGGCGCTGAACGGCGGAACCCTGTCGATCGCCGGCGTCGAGGCCGGCGGCAAGGTTCCGCTGGCGCGCGCCCTGAAGGGTCGCGTCGGCTTCGTGTTCCAGAACTTCAACCTGTTCCCGCACAAGACTGCGATCGAGAACGTGGCCGAGGCGCCGGTCGTCGTGCGCGGCGAGCCGCCCGCCAAGGCTCGGGAACGGGCCCTGGAGCTGCTGACCAAGGTGGGGCTGGCCCATCGCGCCGACGCCTATCCCGGCGCCCTCTCCGGCGGCCAGCAGCAGCGCTGCGCCATCGCCCGGGCCCTGGCGATGGACCCCGAGGTCATCCTCTTCGACGAGCCGACTTCGGCGCTGGATCCCGAGCTGGTCGGCGAGGTGCTGGCGGTGATCGGCGACCTGGCCGCCGAGAAGCGGACGATGGTCATCGTCACCCACCAGATGGACTTCGCCCGTGAGGTCGCGGACCGGACGATCTTCATGGACGAAGGCCGCATCCTCGAGGAAGGCCCCTCGGCGACGCTGTTCGCCGAACCCCGCGAAGATCGAACGAGAAGGTTTCTCAGTAAATTGCGAAGCTTGCAGCCATAATTTAGCCTCTGGCGCCCCGCACCCCTCCCGGGCTACGCCGCGTGTGTCTAGAGGCGAGGATTCGTGAAACCCTATATCGACCTGAAAGGCGCCTCCGGCGCCGTCTATCGCTACAAGCTGGCCGAGGATCGCGACCCGCGCACCACGATCGCCGGCAACTATCTCTATGTGAACGCCGAAGGCGTCGTGGTGTTCGCCGGCGAGGCCAACAATCTGCACGACTCCACGCGCGGTTTCGCCGAGGCGGCCGAGAAGCACGCCGCCGAGCATCTCTACATCCGGCTGAACGTTTCGGGCGCCGCGCGCGCCGACGAGCTGGCCGATCTGCTGGCCGAGCTGTCGCCGGTGGGCAACCCCGCGCAAGCGGAAGACTGAGGGCGCTTTCATCGGCCGGTCTAGCGTGACCGGCCGAGCCCCAAACTTGGCCGTTGCCCGCCAGCCGCGCATATGCGCCCATCCACCCGCATAGCGGGGGATTCTCAAATGCGGCTTGCGGCGGCTCTTGTCGGCGTCCTGTTTCTTTCGGCCTGCGCCACCACGGCGCCGGACAAGGTCTTCTTCGCGGCCGACGCGGCCGACGGCCTGGTGGTGATGGAGCTGGTTCCCACCCCGGCGACCTACCAGATCGAGGCCGCCAGCTTCGACCCCGCCCAGTCCCGGATCGAGAGCAAGGGCTACGTCACCCTCTATGCCAGCCCGGCCATGCGCTACGCGGTCTCGCGGGCCAAGCCCGGCGTCTACGCCGTGACCGCCGTCAGCCACCAGGCCACCTGGTACGACTGCTTCAACGGCGGCACGGTCTCGTTCGAGGTCAAGCCCGGAGAGGTGACCTTCCTGGGCAAGCTGGACGCGCGCCCTGCCCTGGCCGACATCGCCATCAAGCTTCCGGGCTACAGCATGAACAGCCAGAAGTTCTACGTGCTCGACACGCCGCGCCCGGCCCTGACCGCGCCGGCCGACATGGCCGACTGGAAGGGCGAACTGACGCCGTTCCTGACCAACACCTATCCGAACGTCACCGCGCCGACCAAGCCGGCGCAACTCAAGCCCGCCACCTTCGCAAGCGGCTGGAGCCTGCTGGGCCAGAAGGTCTGCTACGGCTACTTCAACCGGGCCAAGGACCAGCCGGAGCCGGCCAAGCCCGCCAGCTAGGCTCGCGCCAGGAAGGCGGCGATATCGGAGACCACCGACGGCTCGGGGGCCATGATCGCCTGCAGGTGGTCGCCCGACGTCGAGATGAACGGCAGTCCGTGGGTCGCCGCGAAGGCCTGGGACGGCGCGTGATAGGGATCGGCCGTCCCGTCCCACAGCAGAACCGGAACGCCCGCGCCGAGCACCGCCTCGGCGGCGCCCTCCAGCGTGTTCAGCGCCTCGAAGCAGGCCTGCATGGCCGGCAGGATTTCGGGCGTCACCCATTGCACCAGGGCCGGCGCGACCTGCTGGCTGAAGCCCCAGAAGATGTCGAAGCGGATCGGTCCGGCCGGCCCCTTGGGCACCCCGCCCGCCAGGTCCCAGCCGCCGATCACCAGCGAGGCCAGGCGCTCGGGGTGATGCCTGGCCACGCCCACCGCCATCCAGCCGCCCATCGAGTAGCCGACCAGGTGGGCCTTCTCCGCGCCGAGCGCATCGAGCACCGCCACGATGTCGCCCGCCCGCTGGTCCTGGGCGTAGAGCGCGGCGTCGGCCGGCTTGTCGCTGAGGCCATGGCCCAGCGAATCGACGCAGACCACCGTGAAGCGATCGGCCAGGGCCGCGACGAAGCCGTTGGCCCGCCAGCTGTCGGCGTCCATGAACAGGCCGTGCTGCAGCACCACGTGCGGCCCCGTCCCCTCCACCGTGTAGTGGATCTGCTGGCCGCGATGGCTGGCGAACGGCATGGGCGAGTCTCCGTGAAGGCGGGCCGTTAGTCAGGCCGGTCCACAAATTCGCGCAAGGCGAACGGGACGAGAACACCCCGGCTTGGCTATCCTCCCGCCGATGCGTCCCGAGTCGCTCTTTCCCCTGTTCGCCGCGATCTCGACCCTGAAGGGGGTCGGGCCCCGCGTCGCGCCCCTGGTCGAGAAGCTGGCCGGGCCGATCGTGCGCGACGTGCTGTTCACCTCGCCCCAGAGCCTGATCCGCCGCACGGCGACCACGGCCGCCCTGGCCCAGGACGGCCAGGTGGCGACCTTCGTCGTCACCATCGACGCCCATCTGCCGCCGCAGCGGTCGGGCCAACCCTGGCGGATCCGCGGCTGGGACGAGACCGGATTTGTCACCCTGGTCTGGTTCAAGGGCCACGGCCCGCACCTGGAACGCCAGCATCCCGTGGGCTCGCACCGAGCGGTCAGCGGCAAGGTCGAGCGGTTCGGCTCCGAGATCCAGGTCGCCCATCCCGACTATATGCTCGAGGCCGAACGGATCGACGAGATCCCGCCGATCGAGCCGGTTTATCCCGCCACCGCCGGCCTGCCCTCGCGCACCTTCCGCAAGTTCGCCCAGGAGGCGCTTTCCCGCGCCCAGCCCCTGCCCGAGTGGCAGGACGCCGCCTGGATGGCCCGCGAGGGCCTGCCGCCCTGGCGCGAGGCCTTCGAGCGGCTGCACGGGCCCGAGGGCGAGATCGACCTTTCGCCGATGTCGGCGGCGCGGCGACGCCTGGCCTATGACGAATTGCTGGCCCACCAACTGGCCCTGGCCCAGCGCAAGGCCGGCAAACGCGCCCAGCCCGGCCCGCGCATCGTCTCGGGCCCGCTGGCCGAGGCGGCCGAGAAGGCCCTGCCCTTCCGCCTGACCGGCGCCCAGGTGCGGGCGCTGTCGGAGGTGCGCGGCGACCTGGCCCATGGCGAGCGGATGAGCCGCCTGCTGCAGGGCGACGTCGGCTCGGGCAAGACCGTCGTGGCCATGCTGGCCATGGCCGACGCGGCCGGCGCCGGCTTCCAGTCGGCCCTGATGGCCCCGACCGAGATCCTGGCCCGCCAGCATTACGAGACCCTCGCTCCGCCGCTGGAGGCCCAGGGCCTGGCGGTCGTGCTGCTGACCGGACGCGACAAGGGCGCGGCCCGGGCGGCCAAGCTGCAGAAGCTGGCCGACGGCTCGGCCGCCGTGGCCGTGGGCACCCACGCGCTCTTCCAGGACGACGTGGCGTTCCAGAGCCTGGCCCTGACCATCATCGACGAGCAGCACCGGTTCGGCGTCAACGAACGCCGGCGGCTGCAGGAAAAGGGCCCTAAAGACGCAGAATGGGGGGTGCACCTGCTGGCCATGTCGGCCACCCCGATCCCGCGGACGCTGGAACTGACCGTGTTCGGCGACCTGGACGTCTCGCGCATCGACGAGAAGCCGCCGGGCCGTACGCCGGTGGCCACCCGCGCCGCGCCGACGCCGCGCGTGCCCGAGATCGTCGATCGCCTGCGCGCGGCCATCGAGGGCGGCGCCCAGGCCTTCTGGATCTGTCCGCTGGTGTCGGAGTCCGAGAAGGTCGACCTACGGGCCGCAGAGGACCGGGCGGCCGACCTGCGCAAGATCCTCGGTCCCCGCGTCGGCCTGGTGCACGGCCAGATGCCGGCGGCCGAGAAGGACGCGGTGATGCAGGCCTTCGTCGACGGCGAGGTCGGGGTGCTGGTGGCCACCACGGTGGTCGAGGTGGGCGTAAACGTGCCCAACGCCAGCATCATGGTCATCGAGCACGCCGACCGCTTCGGCCTGGCGCAGCTTCATCAGCTTCGCGGACGGGTGGGCCGGGGCATGCGCGAGAGCTCCTGCGTGCTGCTGTACGACCCGCCGCTGTCGGAGGTCGCCCAGCAGCGCCTCGACATCCTGCGGCGCAGCGACGACGGCTTCGAGATCGCCGAGAAGGACCTGGAACTGCGCGGCGGCGGCGACCCGCTGGGCCTCAAGCAGAGCGGCTTTCCCGCCTATCGCCTGGCCGACCCCGTCGCCCACCGCGACCTGATCGCCGTGGCCGCCGACGACGCCCGCCTGATCCTGGCCCGCGACCCCGACCTTTCCTCGCCGCGCGGCGAGGCCGTGCGGACCCTGCAGGCGCTGTTCGACTGGAAACCGGCGTCGGGCCTGAACGACGCGGGCTGACGCCCCCTCCGGTCTAAGGATGCTCCCCCTCTGTCGCGAAGCGACTGCGGGGGAAGGAATTGCTGCGGCGTCTGTGGCTGTTGCCGGCTCATCAAACGCTTCCCCCTCCGGCCCTTCGGGCCACCTCCCCCTTCAGGGGGAGGATCTTGGCTGGCGCCTTGCGTCCTTCGAGGCCCGCTGCGCGGGCGCCTCAGGATGAGGAGGTCATAGCTCCTTATTCCTCATCCTGAGGTGCGCGCCGAAGGCGAGCCTCGAAGGACGCACGGCTTCTCGGCCTCTCGTGGAAACCACGGAAGTTGATGGAGAGGGCGCGGGGCGTCCGGGCCTCGCCCGGATGTGTGAGTTCTAAGTACCGTTTCGACGAAGCTGGAACGCCCCGCGCGATCGTTGTTCCTCAGGCCGGGGCGCGCAGGCCTCTTCCGCCTTTTACCCCTTCCCCATGCAGTGCGCCCCCGTTTCTTGGCGGCCAGGCGTGCATGGCGGCGCGGACCCTTGGACGGGCGGGAGCCTAGTCAGGCAAGCTCCCGATGGATGGGTTTACGTCCCCCATCCTCATTCAAGCCTTCCGGCCCGGCTCACGCCGCGCCTTCAGCCCCGCTCGATCGCATCCACGTCGCACGCTTCGGGCCGGATCCTTGCGCCCTCTCCCTGCGACGGGACCCAATGATTATGCAGCGGGTTCGAGCGCGTCTGATCCAACACCGTGAGAAAGTTGGAAGTAATTGGATTGGTTCAGGAGTTTTCGACAATCGCCGGGGGATGGACGAGGCTCTATCCCCGTCCGATCCCCAAATCCGTTCAATCCCCGCGAAAGCGGGGATTTGAACGGAAGGGGGCTAGGGCCTTGGCGCTGGCCCCCTCCGGCACTCTGCGCCGCCTCCCCCACAGGGGAAGGTTCCTGAAGCTCCTCACCCGGTGACGAACACCTTCTTCAGTTCGGTCTTGAGGATCTTGCCGTTGGCGTTCCTGGGCAGGGTCTCGGGCCAGAAGATCACCTTCACCGGCACCTTGAAGGCGGCCAGGCGGTCGGCGACGAAGGCGCGCAGTTCGTCTTCGGTGGCGCTGGCGCCGGGTTTCAGGGTGACGACGGCCGCGGGCTCCTCGCCCAGGGTCTTGTGCTCGACGCCGACGAGGGCGGCGTCCATCACCGCCGGGTGGTCGTAGAGGACGTTCTCGACCTCGATGCAGTAGATGTTCTCGCCGCCGCGGATCAGCATGTCCTTGGCGCGGTCGATGATGTAGCAGAAGCCCTCTTCGTCCAGGCGGGCCAGATCGCCCGTGCGCACCCAGCCGTCGATGAAGGTCTGGGCCGTGGCCTCGGGCTTGTTCCAGTAGCCCTTCACCACCTGCGGGCCCTTGCACCACAGCTCGCCCACCGAACCGATCGGCAGTTCCTCGTAGGGGGCCTCGAGGGTCATGATCTTCAGGTCGGTGACCGGCACGGCCGGGCCGCAGCTTTCGGGACGGTTCTCGTAGTCCTCCGCAGAATTGGAGGTCGCGGTGGCCGAGGTCTCGGTCATGCCCCAGCCGTTGCCGGGCGAGGATTTCGGCCAGATCTCCTTGATCTTGCGCACCAGTTCCGGGGCCGAGGGCGCGCCGCCATAGGCCACGGCCTCCAGCGAAGACAGGTCGTACTTGTCGCGATTGGGGTGCTCGATGATCTGCCAGGCGATGGTCGGCACGCCGCCCATCTGGGTCAGCTTCTCGTCCTGGATCAGCTGCATGGCCTTTTCGGGATCCCACTTGCGGATCATGGCCATCTTGGCCCCGCCGAACAGCGAGGGGTTCATCACCGCGAAACAGCCGGTGGCGTGGAAGAACGGCACCGAGATCAGCGCGCCCTTCTGCGGCAGGCTGGGATCAGGCTGGGGCGGCGCCTCGCCGCGGCGCAGGAAGCTGCGGGCCGAGGCGGCGGCGGCGGCGAAGATGTTGCTGTTCACGGCCCGGTGGGTGGCCAGCGCGCCCTTGGGCTTACCCGTGGTGCCCGAGGTGTAGAAGATCGTCGCGTCGTCTTCCGGGCCAAGCTCGATGGTCGAGAGCGGACGCTCGTCCAGCTTGATCCAGTCATTGGGGCAGCCGATCACGCTTTCCAGCCGCGTCACGTACGGATGGGCGATGTCTTCCTTACTGCGCGAGACGTAGACGCGCTTGAGATCGGGGCAGTTGTCGAAGTGCTCGGCCAGGCGCTCGAAGCGCTCGACGTCCATCACCGCCACCGAGGCGCCGGAGTCGGTCAGGCCGTACTCCAGCTCGGGTCCGGTCCACCAGGCGTTCAGCGGGGTGATGATCGCGCCGATCGACAGGCCCGCATAGAAGGCCACCGGCCATTCGGGCAGGTTGCGCATGATCAGGGCGACCCGGTCGCCCTTCCTGACGCCCTTGGCCTCCAGTTCGGCGGCGAAGGCGGTCACCGCGCGATAGAAGGCCTCGAAGCTGACCCGCTCGTCCTCGTGGACGAGGTAGATCTTGTCGCCGTGGGTGCGGCCGACCTGCAGGGTATGGCGCAGCGTGGGCGGGAGGTTCTTCCAGGTCCGCGTCGGCACGCCGCGGATCTCGACCTCCTCCATCTCGGCGGGCGATCCCGGGGCGGTGATCAGGGCGTAGGCCTGTTTCACCGACATGGCGGGCCATGGAACGGGGTTAGGCGCGTGAGCGGCCTGGGTCATACGTTACTCTCCCGGTGTCGATCGCGCTCGTTCAAGCGGCGCGTTTCCGTCGAGTAAGCACGCGGAAGCGACCGATGTAAACGGTCGTTTGGACGGTAAGGGAACAATGTTTAGTTGGCCGTCGCCCTTCTCCCCTTGCGGGAGAAGGTGTCGGCGACAGCCGACGGATGAGGGGTCGCGCGGCGGGCTCTGAGAGACCCCTCACCCGACCCCGCTCCGCGGGGCCACCCTCTCCCGCAAGGGGAGAGGGATCGCAGTTAGCCCATCGCCGCCAGGCGGCCGAGGGCGGCTTCCAGCTTGGCCTTGGCGGCTTCGGCTTCGGCCAGGCGTTCGCGGTTTTCCTCGACGACCTCGGGCTTGGCGCGGGCCAGGAAGTCGGGGTTGCCGAGCTTCTTGCCGGTCTTCTCGATCTCGCCGACATGGCCGGCGATCTCCTTGGTCAGGCGAGCCTTCTCGGCGGCGACGTCGATGAACTCGGCCACGCCGAGCGCGCCCGTCGCTTCGCCCATCACCACCGGCGCCGTGCCGGCGGGCGCGGCCTCGGCGACCGAGACCTGGCCCAGGCGAGCCAGGCTGACCAGCAGGTCGCGCTGGCGCTCCAGGCGGCCAAGGGTGCCCTCGCCCGCCCCGACCACGGCCAGGGCCGGCTTGGCCGACGGCGGCACGTTCATCTCGGCGCGCAGCGAGCGGATCTCGCCGACGGTGTCGACCAGCCAGCCGATCTCGGCGGCGGCCTCGGCGTCGATCCAGCTTTCCGGCAGATCCGGCCACTGGGTCGAGATCAGCATGCTCTGGCGAGCCGGACCGCCCTCCTCGGCCGTCTTGTCCCACAGCTCCTCGGTGATGAACGGCATCACCGGGTGCAGCAGGATCAGGATCTGGTCGAGCACCCAGGCGGTCATGGCGCGGGTCTCGGCCTTGGCGGCCTCGTCCTCGCCGTTCAGCACCGGCTTGGCCAGCTCAAGATACCAGTCGCAGAAGACGTTCCAGATGAAGCGGTAGAGCGCGCTGGCGCCCTCGTCGAAGGCCGGGGCCTCGAAGGCCTTGGTCACTTCGCCCAGCGTCTTGACGACCTCGCCGCGGATCCACTTGTTCAGCGGCTGGGTCACCGACGCGGGGTCGAAGCCCTCGACGCGGACGCAGCCGTTCATCTGGGCGAAGCGCGTGGCGTTCCACAGCTTGGTGCCGAAGTTGCGGTAGCCCTCGATGCGCTGCTTGGACAGCTTGATGTCGCGCGCCTGGCCCGACATCGCCGTCAGGGTGAAGCGCACGGCGTCGCAGCCCAGCTCGTCGATCAGGGCCAGCGGGTCGATGACGTTGCCCTTGGACTTGCTCATCTTGGCGCCCTTCTCGTCACGGACGAGGGCGTTGATGAACACCTGCTTGAACGGGACTTCGTCCATGAAGTGGATGCCCATCATCATCATCCGGGCGACCCAGAAGAAGATGATGTCGAAGCCCGTGACCAGGGTGCTGGTCGGGTAGAAGCGCGCCACGTCCGGGGTCTTTTCCGGCCAGCCGAGGGTCGAGAACGGCCACAGGGCCGAGCTGAACCAGGTGTCGAGAACGTCTTCGTCCTGAACCAGCTGGACGTCGGCGCCGAACTGAGCGCGGGCGGCGGCGTAGGCGGCTTCTTCGGTCTCCTCGACGAAGATCGAGCCTTCCGGGCCGAACCAGGCCGGGATGCGGTGGCCCCACCAGAGCTGGCGCGAGACGCACCAGGGCTCGATGTTGCGCAGCCACTCGAAGTAGGTCTTCTCCCAGTGCTTCGGCTCGAAGACGGTGTCGCCGTTCTCGACGGCCTTCAGGGCCGGCTGGGCCAGGGTGTAGGCGTCGACGTACCACTGGTCGGTCAGGTAGGGCTCGATGACCACGCCCGAACGGTCGCCGTGCGGGACCATGTGGCGGGTCTTCTCGATCTCCTTCAGCCAGCCCTCTTCCTCGGCGCGGGCGACGATGGCCTTGCGCGCGGCGAAGCGGTCCATGCCGACATACTCGGCCGGCACGGCGTCGTTGAGCTTGGCTTCCGGCGTCAGGATGTTGATCGCCGGCAGGCCGGCGCGCTTGCCGACGCCGAAGTCGTTGAAGTCGTGCGCCGGCGTGATCTTCACCGCGCCCGAGCCCTTGGTCGGGTCGGCGTAGTCGTCGGCGACGATCGGGATGCGGCGGCCGACGATCGGCAGGACGACGTCCTTGCCGACCAGATCCTTGTAGCGCTCGTCCGACGGATGGACGGCCACGCCCGTGTCGCCCAGCATCGTTTCGGGACGGGTGGTGGCCACGACGATGTAGTCGCGCGTCTCAAATTGGGTCGCCTTGCCCTCGTCGTCGAACTCGACGGGGTGCTGGTAGGTGACGCCGTCGGCCAGCGGATAGGCGAAGTGCCAGTAAGCGCCGTCGACTTCCTTCTGCTCGACCTCGAGGTCGGAGATGGCGGTCTGGAACTGCGGGTCCCAGTTGACCAGGCGCTTGTCGCGATACAGCAGGCCCTGCTTGTGCAGTTGGACGAAGACCTTGCGGACGGCGGACGACAGGCCCTCGTCGAGGGTGAAGCGCTCACGCGACCAGTCGCAGCTGGCGCCCAGGCGGCGCAGCTGGTTGGTGATCGCCCCGCCGCTCTCGGCTTTCCATTCCCAGACCTTGTCGACGAAGGCCTCGCGGCCCATGTCGCGGCGGCCGATGTTGCCGGCGGCGGCCAGTTGGCGCTCGACCACCATCTGGGTGGCGATGCCCGCGTGGTCGGTGCCCGGCAGCCACAGGGCGGCCTTGCCGCGCATGCGGTGGAAGCGGGTCAGCACGTCCTGCAGCGTGTTGTTCAGCGCGTGGCCGATGTGCAGGCTGCCCGTCACGTTCGGCGGCGGGATCACGATGACGAACGGCTCGGCGTTCGGATCCTCGCTCGGCTTGAAGGCCCCGGAGGCCTCCCAGGCTTCGTACAGGCGCGGTTCGACGGCTTTGGGATCGAAGGTCTTTTCAAGCATGGCGGAGGGGATATGCCACTTAGCGCCGCCTGGCGAAACCGGGCGGCGGGATTATCGGGGAATTTGAACGGGAAAAGGCGGCCGCGAACGCGACCGCCTTCTCAAGATCCGGGCGTCGAAGGCCGCCTAGGGGCGACCCGACGCCGATGTCATACGCCGCGGCCGCGCGAGATCCGGTGGACCTCTTCCTCGACCTTGTTCTCGACGATGCGCGGCAGGTTCTGGTCCAGCCACTCTTTCAGCAGCGGGCGCAGCAGCTCGCGGACGACGTCTTCCAGCGTGCGGCCGTTGGCCGGCATCAGCAGGGCCGAGCTCAGGCTGCCGAAGGCGCTGGCGGCCAGGCCGGCAGCGTGGTCGCCGACCAGGGTCTCGGCCACTTCGTCGCGGTTGAACACCGGCGGCGGGGTGTAGGCGGGCTCCGGAGGCGGCGGCGGCGGCTCATAGGCCGGCTCCGGCTCGGGTTCCGGGGTGTAGAGGTCGAGGTCGCCGAGCGTCTCGACCGGAGCCGGCGGCTCGATCGGATCGGTCAGCTCGAGGACGTCGTCCTCGATCACCGGCTCGGGCTCGGGAACCGGCTCGGGCGCGGGCGGCGGCGCCGCTTCGGCGGCCGGAGCGTCGTCTTCGGAGATGATCCGCCTGATCGAGGCGAGGATCTCCTCCATCGTCGGTTCTTGGGAGCTCTGGTCGGACATGATGGGCTGGGCCGTATTAAGGGGCTACGAATCCTTGCGCGCCTCGCAAGACGCGTGCCGCCGATGGTGCAGACTTGCACGGCTTAAGCAAGCCAAGGATTCGCGCCGCGATGATTCGTCCTGAAGTTGGACGGAATTACTTGCCGTCGGACGAGGTCGCGATCGCCGGCGAGGCGACCTTGTCGAGGGTGCGCACGAGCGGCTCCCACGGCACCGAACCCGAATTCACGACACGGTCGTAGGAGGTCTTCGGGTCGTAGCGCTCGACGCTGGGCGCCAGCTTGGTCACGTCCAGCGCGCCCATGGCCTGCAGAACGCCGGCGCTGGCCACGTACTCGTCGCGGCGAGCGGTGACCAGGGCCAGTTCGGCGGCGCGCAGTTCCTGCTGGGCGTTCAGCACGTCCAGCGTGGTGCGCAGGCCCACCTGCTGCTCCTGGCGCACGCCCTCGAAGGCGATCTTGGTCGCCCTCACCTGCTCCTCGTTGGAGACGAGGTTGGCGCGGGCGGCCAGCAGGGTGCTCCAGGCGGCCGAAACCTGCTGGACGACGGTGCGCTTGGCGCCTTCGACGGCGATGCGGGCGGCGTTTTCGCGTTCCTTGGCGGCGCGGACGTTCGAGGCGTTCAGGCCGCCGGTGAACAGCGGCACCCGGGCGGTGATCGAGCCGCTGATCGCGCGGTCGTACTCGCCGAACTGCTTGTACTCGCCATTCACCTCGTTGGCCGAGTAGCCGAGGCTGGCCCCGGCCGAGACGGTGGGCAGGTAGGCCGACTTGGCCTGGGCGACGCGGGCCGAAGCGGCCTGCTCGCTGTAGCGGGCGGCCTGGACCGTCGGATTGTTCGCCTCGGCGGCGTCGAAGGCCTGCTCGACCGAGGCCGGCAGCAGTTCGACCAGCGACGGCTCGGGCGCGAGATCGGTCGGGTTCTGGCCGACGATCTGGGCGTAGTTGGCGCGGGCGACGGCCAGATTGGCCTGCGAAGACGACAGGCTGGCCTTGGCGGCGGCCAGGCGGGCCTGCGACTGGGCCACGTCGGTGCGGGTGATCTCGCCGACCTCGAAGCGAGCGTTCGACTCGTCCAGCTGGCGGGTCAGGACGCTGACGTTCTCCTGGGCGATGCGCAGGCTTTCCTGGCCGCGGCGCACGTCGACATAGGCGGTGATGACATTGGCCAGCACGCCCTGCTCGACGCCGCGCAGGTCTTCGCGACCGGCCAGGACGTCGGCTTCGGCGGCCGACAGCCGGGCGCTGGCCTGACCGCCCGTGTAGAGCGGCTGCGACAGCGACAGCGTGGCGCCGCTGGAAGCGGACTTGGTGACGTCGGCGCCGGTGACCACCTGGCCGCCGACCAGCGTCGTGCGGGGGTGCGCCAGATCGGTGCGCGACCCCGAGATCGATCCGTCCAGCCCCACCGTCGGGCGGAAGCCGGTCTTGGCCTGGACCACGCCCTCGTCGGCGGCGCGCTGCACGGCGCGTTGCTGCTGGATGGTGGGATTGGTCTGGTAGGCCAGGGTGACCGCGTCGGTCAGGGTCTCGGCGCTAGCCGCCGAGGCCAGAAAACCCATGCAGCAAGCAGCGGCCAGCAACCCGGCCCGACGGCTCTTCGACATCCCTCATTCCCCAACACACGCGAAGTCCGCGCTTTACACCCAAGCGCTGTAAGGCCCACCGTGGACCATCGCTAGTTAAGCTTTTTTCACGCGGACTTACGCGCTTGTCACCAGGGCTCCCAGACTAGAACCAGCCAAGCTTGGATGAAATACCCAACCCTGGTGAGCAGGCGCCAGTTTGAGGGACCTATGAGAGCGTCCGAGCGGGTTCAGCACCCGGACGTCCCGTCGTCAGGTCAGAAAGCGAAGCCAGCCTCGACCGGGAACCCGGCCAGCAGCGACGGCGTCGAATCGAAAGCCGCGCGACGGGCCAGACCGTCCTCGGCCCGAGCGTAGATCGCGGCGCGACCGACCGGACCCTCGCGCTCGACGACGCCCAGGCGACCGTTCAGCGCCAGGGCGCCCGTCCACGAGACCGGAGCCTTCGGCACGGCGCCTTCGCAGACGATCACGTCGTACTCGCCGCCCTGCACGGCGGTCAGGTCGTCGCCGTCGAGGCGGGTGACCGAAAGGCCCATGGTCTCGAGCACCACGGCCGCGTAGGGCGCGGCGATGGCCAGGGCCTTCTCGCCGGCGCGCGGCTTGAGGTTCTGCAGCAGCTTGCCGATGTCGCGCGGGCGCATCAGCGTGCGGCCCGGAGCGTATTCGACCTCGGCGTCGGCATAGGCCAGATAGGCCTTGCCGGCGGGCACGAGGTTCTCGCGCGGAACCACCCGCAGGGCGTCCTGCAACGGCAGGTCGGTCACGTCGGCGGTGCGGATCTGGCTTTCCACCATGTTCAGGCGGGCAGCCGCGAAATCGGAGCTCATGGACTTCCTCGGACAGCAGTTCGAGAGGCTTATAGGTCCGGGCCTCGCCGGAAGGCAATCAGGCCCGTGCAACCAATCGCGCCGAGGATTTTCCCGACTCAGGCCGTCTCGCCGAGCAGACGGCGCAACTGATTCACCGCCGGCTTCATCAGCGGGCAGACAGTGGCGGCCGTGGCCAGCGGCGGACCCAGCACCGCGGCGCGCGCGGCGTCGTTCTCGCAAAGCTGCACGGCGATGCGCGCGATCAGCGGCAGATCGGGATCCAGCAAGGCCGTGCGCTGGTCGATGAGGCGGGTCAGATAGCGAGGATCGGCGTCGTCCGGATAGGCCTCGATGGCCTCTTCGACGCTTTTCAGAAGCGCCTCGATCCGCTCGGCCACGCCAACGGCGGCCGCCGCTTCTCGCAATTTGGCTTCGATGTCACTCATGCCCCAACGCGCCCCCCGCGTCCGCCTTCCCCTGAATCGGCGGCCCGTATGGCGCAAATCGCGGCGCGGCGCCTCCTCGAAAAGCACACTGTCCCCAAAATGGGGACATGGTGAATTTTCTCACAGAGACGACTCGGCCTCAGCCTGCACCGAGCGGCTTTCTTTGGGAGCAGGCATGAGCACGGATGTTCGGCGCGCGGTCATCCGCCTATCGGCGGGCTATTTCCTGCGTTCGCTGGACGTGGCCAAGGGCCTGCACGCCGACGATCCCGTGCGCGCCATCGTCTTCACGACCATCTGGGTGGCCAATGTGGCCCACATCCGCCCCAACGCCGGCTTCGACGCCAAGGACGAACTGGCCAAGGACGCCCAGCGCCGGCCGGTCACCGTGGTGCAGGTCGCCGACTCGCTGGCCATGCCGGCCGAGACGGTGCGTCGCCATGTGGGCGCGCTGATCGCCGACGGCCTGTGCGTGCGCCACGGCCGCAAGGGCGTGACGATTCCCGCCGAGGTGTTCACCCGCCCGGGGATGCTGGAGGCCCTGGATCGCCAGCACCAGTACACCGAGACCTACTACCGGGAACTGCAGAAGCTGATCGGGTCGTAGGCGCGGCGGCGAGCGCGTGGAAGCGCCAGCCGCCGACGACGCCCGCCAGCCCGCACACGACAAGCCACGCCCATCCGATCGAAACGCCGAACGCCTCGTCGGGCGCGATCGCCGATGAGAACCAGGAGACGCCCAATCCCGTGGCCGCTCCGGCCGACGTAGGCGCCTCGCCCCCACCCCAGCCGCACGGCCCACAGGTGAAATGGAATCCCGATCAGCAGCACGGCCAGCGTCGCCGGGACGCCGCCGAAGAGCAGGCTGAGCGGCAGCATGACGATCCCGGTCAGCGCCCCCAGGAACAGATCCAGGGCCAGCCGAACGGCGCCGCCGTCGGACACGAGCAGGAGCGCCGTCAGGATCAGGAAACCGCCGCCGCTCCAGCAGGCCGCCAGCACCGCGCCCGACGACGCCTTCAGCAGGCCGCGCCACCGCGATTGGCCCACGCCACATCTCCCGAGCAAAGAACACCGGCGATGCGACGAGGCATGGCGCATCGCGCGTGAGCATGGCGCCGCCGGCGCGGCAAGCACAGATGAAATGAGGAGGAAGAGCTCGGCCAATTTCGGCCAGGCCGAAAGCTAGAGAGTGGCTCCGCGGGTAGGATTCGAACCTACGACCAGCCGGTTAACAGCCGGCTGCTCTACCACTGAGCTACCGCGGAACAGGTCGCTCTCTGTCGAGGAGCCGGTTGATAGCCGCCGAACTGACTCGGCGCAAGACGCATGAACGTCGCATTCGGACGAAAGCTGATGTTCTTGTGGAGGAATTCTCGCCGGCGACGCTTCGAAAACATCGAAGGAAGAGTGGCTCCGCGGGTAGGATTCGAACCTACGACCAGCCGGTTAACAGCCGGCTGCTCTACCACTGAGCTACCGCGGAACAGGTCGCTCTCTGTCGAGGCGCGGTTGATAGCCGCCCGACTGACTCGGCGCAAGCGCCTTCTGACAAAAAAACAGCCCGGCCAGAAAGCCGGGCTGTGAAAAGTTGAGTGATGGTGGGGCGCCTTCAAAAGAAGACGTCCACAGGCTCGCCAATCATGGTTAACCAGATCCTAATTTCAGACGGACCTGCCAAAAGGTCGCAGTCTGCGCATCCTGACCGGACAGACGGTCGCGGCAATGTGTAACGGCGATACGCCGCTCCCTTCCCGCCGGGCGACTCGGTCGCTAAAGCGTTCATGATGAACACACCCGACGACCAGTGGTCCGTCACGCTGCAGCGTGGCGTGGCCAGCCTCGACTTCAAGGTGACCCGCGACCCGGCGGCGGGATCGACGGTGATGACCGGAGCGGTCGGCGACGTGCGCGGCGCGCGCGCCCTGGTGCAGGCGGCCGCCTTCGCCGCGGTCGAGGCCGATCGGTGGGTGGCCGCCGGCAATGGCGACGTGCCGATTCCCCGCGAACTGGTGCTGACAAGGCGCGACCTGGCCAACGCCAAGGCGGCCGAGCCGCCCGGCAGCGCCGCCTCGCCGTTCACGGCCGGCTATGCGGCCGTCTATCGCCTGGAACTGGCCCGGCTGCTGTGGGCGGCGATCTCCGACGCCCCGGCCCGCCGCCTGGAGGAACTGGCGCGGCGCGTCCCGTCCTGAAACCTCAGAAGCGCCGCCACAGGGCGACGACGCCGCCGCGTTCGCGCAGGGCGTTGCGGCCCGAGGCGGTGCCGACCGCCCCGGCCTGCACAGACCATCCGGCCGGCAGCTCGTAGACGGCGGTGAACTGCAGGTTCCTGTAGCGATAGGCCTCGAAGACCCCCTGCCCGGCCCCCAGCGACGAGACGTCGAACACCTGGGCCAGCAGCATCAGTCGGCTGGTCGGACGACCGCCCAGCGTGACCTCCAGCCGCCGCTCGTCGGGCGCTTCGCCGTCCCGGCGGCGCAGGCCGGCCTGCAGGTCGAGGAAGACGGGCCGATCGGCCGTCCTCCAGCTTTTTCCAAGCAGCACGCGACTGTCGTACTCGGCCTTGGCGGATCCGCGCTGGGCCGCGCCGGGATCCCCGTCGCCGCCGGGCAGCCGCACCGCGCTCTCGCTCGACAGCACCCACGTCTCGCCCGCCAGCATGCGATAGCGCGCGGCCAGCTCCACATGACCAGGCTCGGTGTCGCGGGCGTTGCGCGTACGCAGCCGGCGGACAGACGCCTGGGCCCTGATGGTCAGCTTGTCCGACAGGCCGTACTCGGCGAAGCCCTGCAACTCGGTCTTGCGATAGTCGACGATGTCGACCGCCTCGCCCTGCAGATCGAAGCCGTGCGTGCTGTCCTGCCGATGCAGGCTGACGATGAACTCCTTGCCGCCCTTGGGCTGGGTCCAGGCCGCGGCCCGGGCCTGCCCGGCCACCGCCGCCAGGACGGCGCAAGCCGCCCACGCGAGCATCGTCGATCGCCCCGCCATGCCACCCCCAACACGACCGCAAGGCGGCGATAGAAGCACATATGCTCGCATAGAGTGTATATGATTTTATGCGATTGACTCGCAACAACGAGCGACCTAGACCTTGTTGCGATCAATTCTCAAATCCGATGTCGGGTTTCCTCCCCTCACCCACATCGACTGCGTCCGGCGGGGCTCCCCTCCGCCGGACGCCTTTTCCCGCCTGGAGCCCCCTGATGAGCTGCGCCTGCGGATTGGATCTCGATTTCGAAGACACCGGCCCCGAAGGCCTGGCGCGCGGCGAGCGGCTGCTGCTCTGGGGACTGCGCACCTGGGCGGCGCTGCGCCTGCAGGGTCAGCCGGCCGACACCACCATCCGCGCGGCCTTCGCCCGCGCCGCCTCCCCGCGCACGGCCTCGCTGTTCCTGCAGACCATGATGCTGGTCGAGGGCGAACTCGTGCGGCCGCTGCAGATCCAGTGCCCGCACTGCGCCGGCTACGCCATCGACGAACAGAGGCTGGTGACGGCCTGCGGCCTGGCCGCCGCCGCGCCGGGCCTGGCCTCGCGCCTGCTGTCGCCGCTGGTGGCGCGGCCCGACGTGGCCGCCGTGCTGGTTCGCGCGCTCAACCACGCCCTGGCCCTGGACGGCGCGCCCCTGCCCGTGCGCATGGGCGAGCCGGTCGACCACGCCCCGCCCGTATCGACGGCGACGCTGCACTAGCAGCGCTAGATCGCGACCTCGAAGCGCATGTTGTCGTAGGCCGGCTCGACGCCCGGCGGCAGCCTGGCCGCCAGAGCGTTGTAGTCGAGGTCGATGTGCAGGTTGGTGAGGATCGCGCGCCGGGGCCTCGCCCGCTCGATCCAGGACAGCGCCCGCTCGACATTGGCGTGGGTGGGATGCGGGGCCCAGCGCAGGGCGTCGACGATCAGCACGTCGAGGTCGGCCAGCACCGGCCAGCTCTCTTCGGGAATCTGCAGCACGTCGGGGGCGTAGGCGACGCCGCCGAAGCGGAAGCCGGCCGCGCGAATCTCGCCGTGATCGACGTCGAAGCTGACGACCGGGATTTGTCCGCTGGGCCCCTCGACGCCCCAGGCCTGGCCGTGCGGCGGCAGATGGCGCGCATCGCAGATGGCCGGATAGCCGCCCTTGGTCTCGAAGACGTAGGAAAAGCGGGTCAGCAGGCCGTCATGCGTGGCCGCGTCCATGTAGGTCGGAATGCGGAAGCGGTGATTGAGGAAGAACGGGCGCACGTCGTCGATGCCGTGTGCCTGGTCGGCATGGTCGTGGGTGAAGAGGACCGCGTCGATGCGCCCCGCCCCGGCCCGCGCCGTCTGCAGGCGCAGGTCCGGCGAGGTGTCGACCAGCACGGTGGTGTCGCCGCGCGGATCGCCGCCCGACAGCCGCCGCACGAGCATCGAGCAGCGCGAGCGATGGTTCTTAGGTTCGGCCGGATCGCAGTCGCCCCAATTGCCGTCGGCGCGCGGCACCCCTCCCGAGGAGCCGCTGCCGAGGATGGTGAACTCGAGCCGGCCGCCGGTCATGGACGCGGTATCGCGTCGAACAGGGCGAAGAAGGCGTCTTCCGAGCGCTTTTCGGCGTCGGCGCGGGTCCAGCCGCGGATCTCGGCCAGCTTGTCGACGATGTGCGGCAGGTGGGCCGGCTCGCAGCGGCGGCCGCGCATGGGCACGGGAGCCAGGTACGGGCAGTCGGTCTCGACGATGATGCGCTCGGCCGGCATGTCGCGGATCACCGCGCGCACGTCCTCGGCCTGCTTGAAGGTGGCGATGCCGGAGACCGAGAACCAGGCGCCCAGGGCGGCGGCCCGGCGGGCGAGATCGGCGCCGCTGGTGTAGCAGTGCATCAGGATCTTGAAGGCGCCCTTGGCGTGCTCCTCCTCCAGGATCTGGCCCATGACGTCGTCGGCCTCACGGGTGTGGACCACCAGCGGCAGGCCCGTCTCGCGGGCGGCGGCGACATGCTCTCGGAACACGGCGGCCTGAACCTCGCGCGGCGACAGGTCGTAGTGGAAATCCAGCCCCGTCTCGCCGATGCCGACGACCTTGGGCTTGCCGGCCAGCTCGACCAGGCGGGCGGTCGTCAGGTCGGTGTGATCCTTGGCCTCGTGCGGGTGGGCGCCGACCGTGCACCAGATGTCGCTCTCGGCCATCGCGATGGCGTGGACGGCCGGGAAGTTGGGGATCTTGTCGCAGATGGTCAGCATCATTTCGATGCCGGCTTCGCGGGCGCGGGCGATGACCGCGTCGCGGTCCTCGGCGAACTGGGGCGCGTGCAGGTTTACGTGGCTGTCGATGAGCATGCGGTCAGATGGAGGCCTTCGCCGCGGCGCGCAAGTCCGCAATCGCCGTCCAGAACACGTCTGCGCGGTCGAGGTTCACCGCCTCGGCCTCGATCGGCCAGCGCACCAGGCGCTCCCAGGCGGCGGCCCAGCGGTCGAGACCCGACGGCGTGCGATCGCCGGCCATGCCCGTGGCCATGGCGTGGATCTGGTCGGCCAGGCGCTCGAACAGGAGCTCGAAGCGGGCCTGGCCCTCGGCGCCCTTGAAGGTGTCGGCCAGCGCCAGCAGCGCGGCCTCGTCGATCTCGGGCAGCTTGCGCAGGATCTCGCCGGCGGTGTCGTCGGCCTCCAGCGCCTTGGCGGCGGCCAGCTGCAGGGCCTTGCCGGGCGCGCCGTGGGCCATGCGGCCCAGCCGCTCGGCCTGGCGGCGGTCGAGGCCCAGTCGGTGCTCGACCATGTCGGCGGCGCGCTCGACGCCGGGCGCGGGCACGGCCAGGCGCCGGCAGCGCGAGCGGATCGTCGGCAGGAGCTTGCCGGGCGAATGGCTGATCAGGAGGATCACCCCGCGCGGCGGCGGCTCCTCCAGCGTCTTGAGCACCGCGTTGGCGGCGTTGACGTTGAGGTCGTCGGCGGCGTCGATGATCGCCACCCGATAGGGTGAGGTCGCCGGCGAGTTGGCGAAGAAGCCGGGCAGCAGGCGGGCCTCGTCGACGGGGATCGACTTGCGGGCCTTGCCGTCGTCGGTGGCGCGCTCCAGCACCATCAGGTCGGGATGCGAGCGGGCGGCGACTTGGCGGCTGACGAAGTCGGACGGGGCCGAGCCCAGCACGCCGAACGACTTGTCCTCGCGCGCGCCCAGCAGCCGGCGGGCCATGCGGTAGGCCAGCGTGGCCTTGCCCACGCCCTCGGGGCCGGTCAGCAGCCAGGCGTGGTGCAACCTCCCCCGGCCCAGGGCGTCGAGGAACGACAGCTCGGCCTTTTCCTGGCCGTCCAGCGAGAAGACGTCGCGCGGGTGCGGAGGGGCGTCGCTCATGCCAGGTCCAGCCGTTCGCTGACGGCGCCCCAGACGGCCTGCGAGACCTCGTCGATCGAGGCGGTGGCGTCGATCACCGCGCAGCGCTCGGGCTCGCGCCGGGCGATCTCAAGGAAGCCGGCGCGCAGGCGCTCGTGGAAATCCAGGCCCTTGGATTCGAAACGGGCGGCGCCGCCGCGGGCGTTGGCGCGCTCCAGGCCGACCGTCGCGGGCAGGTCGAACACCAGGGTCAGGGCCGGGATCGTGGCGCCCAGCACGTGCTGCTCCAGGCTGGCGATCAGCGAGGCGGGCGCGTCGCCGCCGGCGCCCTGATAGGCCCGCGTCGAATCGGCGAAGCGGTCGCAGACGACCACCGCCCCGCGCGCCAGGGCCGGACGGATCACCCGCTCCACGTGGTCGCGGCGGGCGGCGTACATCAGAAGAGTCTCGGTGACCGGCGACCAGCGATCGGCCGCCCCGTGCACCAGCAGCTCGCGGATCGCCTCGCCGCCAGGGCTGCCGCCCGGCTCGCGGGTGAGCACGACCTCGCGACCGAGCGCCTCCAGGCGCTGCGCCAGAAGGCGCACCTGGGTCGACTTGCCGGCGCCCTCGCCGCCTTCGAAGCTGATGAACGTTCCGCTGGCCATCGGCCTCAAATCGGCTGGAACGCGAGGCTTGTCCAGACCCGCCTAGGGCCGCAGCACCGTGGCGTCGTTGAAGCCCAGCGAAGCGACGCGGTCGCGGACGCCCCAGGCCAGGCCCTCGTCGTCGCCGGCGCTGACCAGCACGCGATAGAGCGTGCCGCCCGAACGCTCCATCGGCTCGACGGTGACGCGGCCGGCCGATGACAGCCGCTCGGCGGCCCGCTCGGCGTTGTCGCGGTTGGCGAAACTGCCGGCCTGGACGCGATAGGCGCCGGACGGCGGGGCCGAGACATTGACGATCTCGGGCTCGCGCGGCGGCGGCGCGACCGGCGGACGGTAAGGCGCGGCCGGCGGCGGCGTCGCGGGGATCGAGGCGTAGCGCCGGGGCTGGTCGGCGGCCTTCTTGGGCGCGGGGCCGATATAGCGCACGCGCACCTTGGCCAGGCCCTTGCCGCGATAGCCCAGCTCGTCGGCGGCGGCCTTTGAAAGATCGATCAGGCGGTCGCCGACGAACGGCCCGCGGTCGTTGACCCGCAGGCGCATCTTGCGGCCGTTCTCCAGATTGGTGACCTCGACGATGGACGGCAGCGGCAGCGTCTTGTGGGCGGCCGAGGGCAGGTCCATGTCGAAGACCTCGCCGTTGGCGGTGCGGCGGTTGTGGAACTGCTCGCCGTACCACGAGCCGGTCCCGACCACGTCGTAGTTCGGATCGGCCTTCGGATAGTACCAGATCCCCTTGATCTGATACGGCTTCTCGGTGCCGCGCAGGCCCTGTCCGTAACCGGGCGGCGGCGGACCGTGATACTCGCGGTCGGGCGTGGACTTCGGCAAGCCCTTGGCGATCGGCAGGCGCGGGCTGGGCGTGGCGCAGGCGGCCAGGCCCGCGGCGCCCAGCGCCAGCAGCCCCAGGACCTTCAGCGCCCGGATTTCAGATCTTTGCTCGCGCCGCATACGTCGCCAAAACTCCGGATGGTTCGTCCCCCATCATGGTTTCAGCTTCGTTCAGATGTTTTTAGGCTTGGTTAAGGATGCCTGCGACAGATCGTTCTGGAGCCGAAGCACGAGCGCTGATATAGCCGCCCGCTCCGGACAGGTGGCCGAGTGGTTTAAGGCAGCGGTCTTGAAAACCGCCGTAGGTGGAAGCCTACCGTGGGTTCGAATCCCACCCTGTCCGCCACTCCTTCGTCGTCGTCGCCGTGTTATTCCGGCGACATGACGCTTCGCCCCCTGCTCCGTTCAGCCGCCCTCGTCGCCGCGCTCGCCTGCGCCGCGCCGGCCATGGCCAACGACACCTCGGCCGAACTCGCCGCCGGCGGGCTGGTGCTGACCAAAACCACCGCCGTCGCCATGCGGTCGGAGGACCTCTACATCTCTCCGAGCGCGGTGCGGGTGCGCTACGTGTTCGAGAACACCAGCGGCAAGGACGTGACGCTGCGGGTGGCCTTCCCGATGCCCGACATCGGCGGCGACGGCTTCTTCATGGGCGACGTGTCGATCCCGGTGGACGATCCGGCCAACATCCTGGGCTTCTCGACCAAGGTCGACGGCAAGCCGGTGAAGGCGCAGGTCGAGCAGAAGGCGTTCGGCGGCGGCGTCGACCGCACCGCCTGGCTGGTCGCCAACGCGATCCCGCTGGCCGTGCACCAGGAGGCCGCGACCAAGGCCATGCAGGCCCTCCCGCCGGCCAAGCTGAAGGAAGCCCAGGCGCTTGGCCTCTACGACGAGGACCAGGGTCCGATCTGGGTGCTCAAGACCACCTATCACTGGCTGCAGGCCTTCCCGGCCGGCAAGCCTATCGTCGTCGAACACGCCTACACGCCCTCGGTCGGCGCGACGGTCGCGACATCGGTGGGCAGCGCCTATGGGGCCGAGACGGAAGCCAAGTACTGCGTCGATCCCGGCATGGTCGCGGCCGTCAGGCGCGCCGGCGGCGAGGACGGCGCCTATATCGAGAAATGGATCGACTACGTGCTGGTCACCGGCGGCAACTGGAGCGAGCCGATCGGCGACTTCCGGCTGGTGGTCGACAAGGGCGCGCCGCGCAACCTGGTCAGCTTCTGCGCCGATGGCGTGAAGAAGATCGGCCCGACCCAGTTCGAGGTTCGCCGCAAGAACTGGCGGCCGGAGAAGGACCTGCAGATCCTGCTGCTGGAGCGGCGGGAGCCTTAGCAGCAATTGAAGCCCTCTCTCTTAGAGAGAGGGGTTTCAGCTCTACCCCAGCCGCGCCAGAATCTCGTCCGTCCGCGTGACCACCGCGTATTCACCGTCGAGGTTGGAGAGGCTCATCAGGTGCCATTCGGCCGCGTCGCGGACGGCGCCTTCGAGGTCGGCCTTGTCGAAGGTGAAGCAGGCGTCGGCCGGCACGGCGACGTCGAAGCCCAGGCAGGCGGCGGCGCGGACGGTGGCCTCGACCGAGTTGTTGGTGGCCACGCCGACCACGACCAGGTGACGCACCTCGCGCAGGCGCAGCCAGCGCTCCAGGCCGCTGGCGGCGAAGGCGTCGGGAACGTTCTTTTCCATCCGGTGCTCGGACGGCAGGGGCTCGAACCTGGGCTGGAACTCGCAGTTGGAGGAGCCTGGCCAGAACGAGCCCTCGGGCGAGCGGCTCATGTGGCGCACATGCACGACCGGCAGGCCGCGAACGCGCCAGGCGTGCAGAAGGTGGGCGGCGTTGTCCTCGGCGCCCGGATTGTTGCGGGGCCCACTGTTCTCCGGAAGCATGCCGCGCTGCAGGTCGATGAGGATGAGGGCCGTGGCGTTCATGGCCAAAGCTTGCTTCGACGCCCCGCTCCAAGCAATGCCGCGCGAGCGGCCAAAGCGTGAAACTCTGGCGTCGCGGGCTCGCCCAAGGTAACCAACGCCCCTTTCCCCCCTTCGCGTTCCACGGCCCAAGATCCTCTGCTCATGACCGACACCATCTCCGCCGCCGTCTATGGCTTTCCCCCGCGCGAGGTGATCGAGACGCCGCGCGGCGCCGTGCAGACCGCCCCGACCGTGCCGGGCGCGCAGCCGCTGGAAGGCCTGGCCGACGCCTCGCTGGACGCGTTCGTGGTGCTGGCCCCGGCCGGCGCGGTGGAGCGGCGCTACGTGCTGGCCCAGGCCCTGCGGGCGCTGAAGGCCGGCGGTCGCCTGACCGTGGCCGCGCCCAAGGATCGCGGCGGCCTGCGCCTGAAGAAGGAGCTGTCGGCGTTCGGCTGCACGATCGGCGAGGACGCCCGTCGTCACCACCGCATCTGCGTGACCCTGCGCCCCGAGGCGCCGACGGGCCTGGCCGACGCCCTGGCCGAGGGCGCGCCGCGCCGTATCGACGGCGAGGGCCTGTGGACCCAGCCGGGCGTGTTCAGCTGGGACCGGCTCGACACCGGCACGGCTCTGCTGATGCAGGCCCTGCCCGCCTTTTCGGGCGCCGGCGCGGACCTGGGCTGCGGCATCGGCGTGCTGGCCCACCAGGTGCTGGCCTCGCCCAAGGTGACCAAGCTGGCCTTGATCGACATCGACCGCCGGGCGCTGGACGCGGCCCAGCGCAATGTCGACGACGCGCGGGTCAGCTTCTCGCACGCCGACATCCGCCTTGGCCTGCCGGAACTGTCGAACCTGGACTTCGTGGTCTCCAACCCGCCGTTCCATGAGGGCGGCGGCGAGGACAAGGCGCTGGGCCAGGCTTTCATCCGCGGCGCGGCCGCGCTGCTGAAGAAGGGCGGCGTGCTGTGGCTGGTGGCCAACCGCCACCTGCCCTACGAGGCCGTGCTGGCCGATCACTTCGCCCGCGTGAAGCCCGTGCTCGACCAGGAAGGCTTCAAGGTGCTCGAGGCCGTGAAATGACCAAGGCGCTGATGGCGCGGCTGGACCGGCTGCTGGCCAATCTGGGCTATGGCGCACGGCGCGAGGTCCAGGCCCTGGTGGCGGCCGGCAAGGTGACCTTCGACGGCGTGCCGCTGAAGGACGCCGGCAAGCGCATCGCCGTGACCGCCGACCTGCCCCAGCACCTGTTCGTTCGCGGCGTTCCGATCGATCCGCCCGCGCCGCTGGTGCTGCTGATGAACAAGCCCCTGGGCGTGGTGTGCTCGCACCGGGAGGACGGGGCCAAGATCTACGACCTGCTGCCGCGCCGCTGGCAGATCCGGGATCCTGCGCTGTCGAGCGTGGGGCGGCTGGACAAGGACACCTCGGGCCTCCTGCTGATCACCGACGACGGCGACTTCCTGCACCGGGTGATCTCGCCCAAACGGCACGTGGCCAAGACCTATCTGGCCAGCCTGGATCGCCCGCTGTCGGGCAAGGAGGGCGAGGCCTTCGCCAGCGGCGCGCTGATGCTGGAGGGCGAGGAAAAGCCGCTGCTGCCGGCGCAACTGGACGTCGTGGACGACAGGACCGCCCGCCTGACCATCACCGAGGGCCGCTATCACCAAGTGCGCCGGATGTTCGCGGCCATGGGCAACCACGTGACCGCCCTGCACCGCGAGCGGATCGGCGGCATCACGCTGCCGGCCGACCTGGAGCCCGGCAAGCACCGGATCCTCACCGCCCAGGAAGCCGAGCAGGTGTTTTCGTGAGCGACATCGAGGTCGACGCGCGCGGCCATCGCTGCCCGGTGCCGACGCTGCGCCTGCGCCGGGCGCTGGAGCACGCGCCGGCCGGGGCGACGGTGCGCCTGCTGGCCGACGATCCGCTGGCGCGCATCGACGTACCGCACTTCGCCCGCCAGCTGGGCGCGACGCTGGAGGGCGTCGAGGACCTGCCGTCGGGCGCGATCAGCTTTCGGGTGACGAAGGCGCCTTGAGGGCGATGGCCTTGGGGCCGTCGACCAGGGCCTGAGGCCGCTCGTCGAGCGCGATCTCGACCTCGGTGGCCAGCGCGCCGCCGAAGAACACCGCGTTCACGCTCCACGACAGCCAGATCAGGAAGATGATCACGGCCGAGATCGAGCCGTAGGTCGCGCCCAGGTGCGCCACCTTCTCGACGTAGAAGGCGCTGGCCCACGACATGAAGACGCAGAACAGGCCCGCCGCGACGCCGCCGGTCAGCGAGGCGCGCCAGCCGACGGGCTGGCGGGACATGGCGTAGCGGTAGATCAGGGTCATGCCGATGACGAGGCCCAGCGTCGCCCAGGTCCACTCGCTCTGGATCCACGACACGCCTTCCAGCGGTCGCAGGTTCAGGGTGCTGGCGAGCAGCCGGAAGGTCAGGAACACCCCCGACATCAGGAACAGCATGCCGAACGCCGCGATCAGCACGAACAGCGCCATCAGGTTGAAGCCGAAGAAGCCGCGCTGGTCCTCCTCGTCGTGGATGAACGACAGGCCCGCCAGCAAGGCCTTGAAGCCGCGATGGGCGGCGTAGACGCCGATGACCAGGATGACGAGGCTCTGCAGCGAGACGGTGTAGACCGGCGCGTGGGCCAGGCGCTGCATCTCGCTCTGGAAGATCGGCCGCGCGCCGGTGGGCATCATGAAGGCCAGGGCGTCGGCCTGGCGGGCGGCGGTGTTGGGGTCCAGCAGAAGGCTGTAGAGGCCGATCAGGATGGCCAGGCCCGGAAACACCGCCAGAAGCGCAAAGAACGAGACGCCGCCCACATAGAGCATGACGTCGCGTCCCCACAGCCTGGACAGGGCCAGGCCGAGAACGCGGAGGATTTCCTGAACCCAGTGGATCGGGTCGAGATCTAGGTCTCGCCAGCGAATGGGGGCCTTGGGGGGCTGCATTCGCCGGAAACTGCCTCCCCGCGCCCGGTGAAGCAACCCTTCGACGGCGCCGCTCTCCAAAACGTCAAAGACGCGCCGCCTCAGGGAAAGCGACGCGTCTCCGCAGGTCTTGCCTGAACCGGCCGTCGCATCGAGGGACGGGTTGGCACGGCGGCCGGTCACAGTTCGAAGTTAGGATTGCCCGCCTGAACCGCATCTGAACGCCGTTGTCAGCTTGCGTCAGAGCGCCCCGGCGGCCTCCAGTTCGGCGATCGCCGCAGCGTCGAAGCCCCAGTCTCCCAGGGCTGAGGCGTTGTCGGCCCCGATCTTCGGCGGCGGTCCCTGGATCACGCCCGGCGTGGCCGAGAAACGCGGTGCCGGCGCGGGCTGGATGACCCCGGCGACCTCGACGAAGGTCTCGCGGGCCTTGTTGTGGACGTGGTCCGGGGCTTCGTCCATCGACAGGACGGGGGCGAAGCAGACGTCGGTGGCGTCCATGATCGCGCACCACTCGTCGCGGGTCTTGGTCGCGATCACCGCGGCCAGCTTCTCGCGCAGGGCCGGCCAGTCGTCGCGACTCATCTGGGCCTGGAAGTGGGGATCGGTGATCCCGGTCTTCTCCAGCAGCAGCAGATAGAACTGGGGCTCGATCGAGCCGATCGACACCCACTTGCCATCGGCGCACTGGTAGGTGTCGTAGAAGTGGGCCCCGCCGTCGAGCAGGTTGCCCCGCCGGCCCTCGCGCCACATGCCCATGGCCTTGAAGCCGTAGAACATGGCCATCAGAGAGGCCGCGCCGTCGCTCATGGCGCAGTCGATGACCTGTCCCTGCCCCGTCTCGCGGGCGTGGATCACCCCGGCCAGCAGGCCGAAGGCCAGATAGAGCGCGCCGCCGCCGAAGTCGCCGACCAGGTTCAGCGGCGGGATCGGCTTGCCTTCCGTTCCGATCGCGTCCAGCGCGCCGGTGATGGCGATGTAGTTCATGTCGTGGCCGGCGGCCTTGGCGTAGGGGCCGGTCTGGCCCCAGCCGGTCATGCGGCCGTAGACCAGCTTGGGATTGCGGGCCAGGGCCGCGTCGGGTCCGAGACCCAGGCGCTCCATCACCCCCGGACGAAAGCCCTCGAACACCGCATCGGCGGTCTCCATCAGCTTCAGGCAGGTCTCGACGGCGGCGGGCTGCTTGAGGTCCAGCGCCACCGAGCGACGGCCGCGGGCGGTGACGTCGGCCAGCGAGGAGCGGCCCGAGCCCTTGCGGTCGATGCGCACGACGTCGGCACCGAGGTCCGACAGCAGCATGCCGCAGAACGGCCCGGGGCCGATCCCGGCGAACTCCAACACCTTCAGCCCAGACAGCGGTCCCTGGCCCATCGCGTCCTCCCGTTTCGATCTCGTTGGCGGCAGTAGGACCCGGTTGACGCCCGGTCAGGCAAGCCCGGGAGAAATCGCCTGTCGACAAGGTAAAGACTGCGACCACGCATCCCTTTGCCGCACCCTCGCCTCTGCTATGTTGGCTCGCGAA
Organism: Caulobacter sp. 602-2; assembly: GCF_011043625.1. Taxonomy (GTDB): domain Bacteria; phylum Pseudomonadota; class Alphaproteobacteria; order Caulobacterales; family Caulobacteraceae; genus Caulobacter. The sequence goes on along the minus strand of NZ_JAAKGT010000001.1, from coordinate 261,809 downwards.
TCAAAGGCCTGCGCCAGCGGAGAACGAATTTGGCGGTGAACGCCCGGATCCTGATCGTGGCGCGTGACGACACGCGGGCCGGTCCCCTGTCCGAAGGGCTGGACCGCCTGGGCTGGCGCACCATCACCGCGCGCGGCCCCTACGCCGCCCTCGCCGCGCTGGGCGACCTGCAGATCGAGGCCGTGATCGTCGACCTGGACGCGGCCGGTCCCGACAGCCAGACGCTGGCCCGCCGCCTCAAGGCGGCCGTGGCCCCTCGCCGCCTGCCGGTGATCGCCATCGGCGAGCCGGGCACGGACGTCGGCCAGAGCGCCTTCGACCTGACCCTGTCACCGCCGCTGCATCCGTCGCAGGCGGTGCTGCGCCTGGAATCCCTGGTCCGCACGGCGATCGCCGAAGAAGAGTTCGAGCTTCGCCTGACCACCTTCGGCGATCGTGGCCGGCGGCTGGATCTGCCGGAAGCCTCCAGCGCGCCCTACCGCGTGCTGGCCATCGGCGAGCCGGCCCCGCAGTTCCTGGCCCTGTCCAACGCCCTGACGCGCGGCGGGGCCGACGTGGTCGGCGCCTTCACCGCCTACACCGCCTTCGACTACCTGCACGAGCGGGCCTTCGACGCGGTGGTGCTGTGGGCCGGCGAGAACCAGCAGGAAGCGCTGTCGATCGCCGCCGGCATGCGGCGCAACACCCGCCTCTTCCACATTCCGGCGCTGCTCTACATGAACGCCGAGAGCTACGTGACCATGTCCGAGGCGTTCCATCGCGGCGTGTCGGACGTGGCCTCGCCGCAGACGCCCGAAGGCGACACCGCCCGCCGGGTCATCGAGCTGGCCCGCAACTATCGTCGCGGCGAAGCCATTCGCGGCGCGCTGGAGAAGGCCCGCAGCTCGGGCCTGATGGACGCGGCCACCGGCCTGTTCACCCGCGATCTGTTCGCCGCCCACCTGGCCCGCCTGGCCGGCGCCGCGCGCGAGCGCGGCCGCCCGCTGTCGATCGGCGTGCTGCGCGTGGCCGACAAGACCGACGTGGTCTGGGCGCGCCAGAACGGCTGGCTGGACCGCGCCATCCCGCAGATCGGCTCGATGGTCGGCCGCCTCGTGCGCGTCGAGGACACCGCCGCCCGCCTGGCGCCCGAGGTCTTCGCCCTGGCCCTTCCGGCCACCAACCTGGCCGCCGCCAAGGCCGCCGCCGAACGCATCGCCGCCGTCATCGGCTGCACCGCCTTCGACGCCGGCGAGGACCGCAGCCCGTTCGTCTGCGAATTCGACATCGGCGTCGCCCAGATCGAGCCGGGCGAAACCGCCATCCACGCGCTGGAGCGCGCCGCTTCCCAGGCCCTCCAGAAGGCCATCTAACTTAACCAGACGCGTGACGGGCGCCGAAACCGCAGACACTTTCGGCTGTCACGCTTCAGTCTAGGAGTTCCCCCATGGGCCAGCCGATCACCGTCGACGTCGTCGCCGACGTCGTCTGCCCCTGGTGCTATCTCGGCTGGCGCCGGGTGAAGAGCGCCCTGGCCGCACGTCCCGACCTCGAGCCGATCGTCATCTGGCGTCCGTACCAGCTGGACCCGACCCTGCCCGAGGAAGGCGTCGACCGCGCCGCCTACATGGCCGGCAAGTTCAAGGATCCCGCGCGCCTCAAGGCCGTGCACGAGGCCCTGGTCGAGGCCGGCGCCGAGGAAGGCATCGACTTCGCCTTCGACAAGATCGCCCTGTCGCCCAACACCAGCGCCGCCCACCGCCTGATCCGCTGGGCGCGCGGCGCGGCCGTGCAGGACGCCGTGGTCGAAGGCCTGTTCGCCGCCTATTTCGAGGAAGGCCGCGACATCGGCGACCCCGTCGTGCTGGGCCAGATCGCCAAGGCTGCCGGCATGGACGAGGTCGCGGTGCTGCAGCTGCTGTCCGAAGGCGCCGACAAGGACGTGATCGTCCAGCAGCACGCCATGGCCGTGCGCGGCGGCGTCACCGGCGTGCCGGTGGCGATCTTCGCGGGCAAGGTGGCGGTGGTCGGCGCCGAGAGCCCCGAGAACCTGCAGAAGGCGATCGACCAGGCGCTGGCCTGACCCTTACGATCGCCGAGAAAAGCAGGATCAGGGCGCGCATGATCTCTTCCAGCTACGTCACCGCTACGAAGATGAAGCTCTTCAAGATCTTCACCGTGCTGTTCGTGCTGATGGCGCTGCCGATCCTGATCATCGGCGGCGCCAAGGCCCTGCTGACCGGAGAGCCGATGTTCTCGAACTCCGGCTTCCATTGCGCGGGCGATCCGCCCGACGTGGTCCGCTACCACTCCTGCGCCGGAAAGCCGGTAAAGGTGAAGCCCCGCGATCAGCGCTAGGTCGAGCCTCGACCGGTCAGCGCCGGCTGCGCCTCCAGCCGCATCCGGTAGGCCATCACCGCCGTGTGGCCGAGCTTTTCGACCAGACGCCAGTTGACGATCGCCCCCACCGGCGCGCCGACCACCGGCAGCAGCTGGGCCAGCTTCGCCAGATCGATGTGATCGCGGTACTGCTGCTGGAAGGCCCGCCAGTCGAAGCCCGAGAGATCGGTCGGATGCCGGCGCGCGTCCCAGCCGTCCATGGCCTCGAACACCTTGGCGCGATGGGCCGCGTCGGAGAAGGCCAGTTCGAAGATGTGCAGGATGTAGAGCCGTTCGGAGAGCTCCGAGCCCTCGTGGCCGAAGGCGGCGGCGATCTCGAACAGCAGCTTGATCTTGAAGCTCATCAGCAGCGGGAAGTCGGCGGCGGCCAGGACGAAGCCCCCTGCCCCGGCGATCCCGCCCTCGGCGGCGGCGGCCTTCTTCCAGTTGTCGATCGCCGTCCGCACGCGCTCCAGCCGCTCGTCCAGCGTGGCCGAGAGCAGCGGCGCGCCGGTGGCGAAGTCCGAGCCGGTGAGAATGGCCCGGGTCATGCCCTGCATCGCCGTGGTGATGGCGGCATGGACCTTTTCCGGGATGATCCGGTTGACCTTCAGCTGCACGGCGCGGGCGGCCAGGCCCAGGGCGCCGGGCGGCCTGGTCATCTGCTCGCGCCAGGCGGCGAGGTCGGCGGTGGCGGCGGTCTGGGCCAGGTTGCAGCTCCGAAAGTGAATCGCGGCGACGCCGAAGCGTTCGCCGCCGGATCATGCCGCAGTCGGCGAGAGCGTCGAAGTCCCCAGAAGATTAACGCTCAACAGGCCGGTGGATCATTTGAGCACGGCCGTCCACACCGGCGTCCACACGAGCATCCACACCCGCTTCCTGCGTCCACACCTATCGTGGCCTATATCCCCAAGCGCGCCCGCCCGCCGTCTCGCGGCGCAACGGCCCGCCGCCTATACCTTGCCTACCCATTCACCATGTGACTTCGCCACGACCTTGAGCCAGCTGAAATTGCCGTTGGAACGCCCGCCCAGCTTCGAGCGGGTCGACTTCGCCGTCTCGCCGGCCAACGAGGACGCCGTGCGCGCCGTCGACACGTGGCCGCAATGGCCGAACGGCCGCCTGGCCCTGCTTGGTCCGTCGGGCAGCGGCAAGACCCATCTGGCCCGCGCCTGGGCCGCGGAAGCCGGCGCCGTGATCGTCGACGCCACCGACCCCCACCAGGCGCCGCTCAACCTGCCGGCCCTGCGCGGCCGCGCCGTGCTGGTCGAGGACGCCGACCGCCGCGCCCTGGGCGGGGTGGTGTCGGACGAGGACCTGTTCCACCTCCTGAACATGGCCGGGGTCGACGGCGGCAGCCTGCTGCTGACCGCACAGACCGCGCCGCTGGAATGGCAGACCATCGTCCCGGACCTGCGCTCGCGCCTCAACGCCCTGACCGCCGCACAGATCGAAGAGCCCGACGACGTGGTGCTGGAAGCCGTGCTGCGCCGCGCCTTCGCCGACCGCCTGATCCGCCCCGCCGACGACGTCTACGCCTTCCTGCTGCGCCGCATCCCGCGCAGCGCGCCCGAAGCCGTGGCCCTGGTCGCGCTGCTGGACGAAGCGGCCTCGGAAGGCGGTCGCGGGATCACGCGGGCCTTCGTCGCCCAGGTGCTGGCGTTCGGCGAGGACGACGGCTTCGAGGACTGAACGAGACTGGGCGAAAGCCCGGCTTTTCTTGAACAAATCCCTGTTTGTCTTGCGGCTGTCATCGGGCTCGTCCACCATGCCGGGCATTGCCCTGGAGTAGACGATGACAGACGCCGCCGCCCTCGCGCCCGCCCCTCACAAGGTGGAGACCGCGCCCGAGGATCGCGCGCGCCTGACCCTGGACGAGGACCTGCTGGCCTCGCCCGAACGGTTCTTCAATCGCGAACTGTCGTGGCTGGCCTTCAACCAGCGTGTCCTGGACGAGAGCGCCAACCCGCGCCACCCGCTGCTCGAGCGCCTGCGCTTCCTGTCGATCAGCGCCAACAACCTCGACGAGTTCTACATGGTCCGCGTCGCCGGCCTGAAGGGCCAGGTGCGCGAGGGCGTTCGCGTGGTCAGCCAGGACGGCCTGACGCCGGGCGAGCAGCTGACCCGCATCAACGCCTCGGCCTTCGAGCTGATGAGCGAGCAGCAGAAGATCTGGCGCGAGGTGCGCGCCGAGCTGTGGGCCGAGGGCCTGAAGCTGCTGGACGCCAAGGACATCGTCGGCGCCGACCGCGAGCGCGCCGAGGAGATCTTCAAGTCGCGCATCTTCCCGGTGCTGACGCCCCTGGCGGTGGATCCGGCCCATCCGTTCCCGTTCATCCCGAACCTGGGCTTCTGCCTGGCGCTGAAGCTGCGCCGGATCGCCGACGACAAGCACCTCTACGCCCTGGCCCCGATCCCCAACCAGGTGCAGCGCTTCTGGGAGCTTTCGGCCGGACCGTCCAAGGGCCGCAAGCGCGAACGCAAGATCGTGGCGCTGGAAAGCTTCATCATCCTGTTCCTCGACCACCTGTTCCCCGGCTACGAGGTCGAGGGCCGAGGCCTGTTCCGCCTGATCCGCGACAGCGACCTGGAGATCGAGGAAGAGGCCGAAGACCTGGTGCGCGAGTTCGAGGCGCGCCTGAAGAAGCGCCGCCTGGGCCGCGTGGTGCGGGTCAAGATCCAGACCACCATGCCCGCCGACCTTCGCGACTTCATCATCGAGGGCCTGCGCGCCCAGCCCGAGGACGTGGTGCTGGTCGACGGCAAGCTGGGTCTCGCCCAGATGTCGGAACTGATCCCGCCGGACCGTCCCGACCTGAAGTTCAAGCCCTACAACGCCCGCTTCCCAGAGCGGGTGCGCGACCACGGCGGCGACTGCTTCGCGGCGATCCGCGAGAAGGACATCCTGGTCCACCACCCGTTCGAAAGCTTCGACGTCGTGGTGCAGTTCATCCGCCAGGCGGCCCGCGATCCCAACGTGCTGGCGATCAAGCAGACGCTGTACCGCACCTCCAAGGACAGCCCGATCGTGGCGGCCCTGATCGAGGCGGCCGACAACGGCAAGAACGTCACCGCCCTGGTCGAGATCAAGGCCAGGTTTGACGAAGAAAACAATCTGAAGTGGGCTCGCGACCTGGAGCGGGCCGGCGTGCACGTCGTGTTCGGCTTCGTCGACTGGAAGACCCACGCCAAGCTGTCGGTGGTGGTGCGACGCGAGGGCGACTCCTTGCGCACCTACTGCCACTTCGGCACCGGCAACTATCACCCGCAGACGGCGCGGGTTTATACCGACCTTTCCCTGTTCACCTGTGACCCGGCCATGGGTCGCGACGGCGGAAAGCTGTTCAACTTCATCACCGGCTACGCCCAGCCCGGCGCGCTGGAGAAGCTGTCGTTCTCGCCCCAGACGCTGAAGCCCGACCTGCTGGCCATGATCGCCGCCGAGGCCGCCAACGCCCGCGCGGGCAAGCCGGCCGGCATCTGGGCCAAGATGAACGCCGTGGTCGATCCGCAGATCATCGACGCCCTCTACGCCGCCAGCCAGGACGGCGTGCAGATCGACCTGGTGGTGCGCGGCATCTGCTGTCTGAGACCCGGGATTGCAGGCCTGTCGGAGAACATCCGCGTCAAGTCGATCGTCGGCCGCTTCCTGGAGCACGCCCGCGTCGTGGCCTTCGCCAACGGCGCCGACATGCCCAGCGCCCAGACCCGCGCCTTCATCAGCTCGGCCGACTGGATGCCGCGCAATCTGGATCGCCGGGTGGAAAGCCTGGTGCCGATCGAGAACCCGACCGTGCACCAACAGGTGCTGAGCCAGATCATGGTCGCCAACCTCAACGACGAGGCCCAGAGCTGGCGCCTCGACCGCGAGGGCCACTACGCCCGCGACCCGGCCTGGGACAGCAAGGGCGCGTTCTCGGCCCACGAGTACTTCATGACCAATCCCAGCCTGTCGGGACGAGGCCATCACGTGCAGGACATGCCGCGCGCCTTCGATCACGTCGGCCCCAAGCGCAAACGCTGAGGGTCGGGCGCCGAAAAACTGGGGAGCGACGGCTTTCGTGACGGTTTCGTCCAAGGCCGCTGCTTCCCCTGCGCGACGAATGCGTTAAACCAGCCTCATGCCTCTCTCGGCGCCGCGCGACGCGGCCGTGATCGATATCGGCTCCAACTCGGTCCGCCTTGTGGTGTACCGGCTGGAAGGTCGCGCCATCTGGACCGTCTTCAACGAGAAGGTGCTGGCCGGCCTTGGCCGTGAGCTCGGCTCCAAGGGCCGCCTGGCGCCGGATGGCGTCGCTCAGACCCTGGCGGCGCTGAAGCGCTTCAAGGCGGTGCTGGAGGCCGTGCAGCCGGCCGAGACCTTCGTGGCCGCCACCGCCGCCGTGCGCGAGGCCAGCGACGGCGCCGAGTTCGTCCGGCGCGTGGCCGAAGAGACCGGCCTCACCATCCGCGTGCTCTCGGGCGAGGAAGAAGCTCGCTACGCCGCCCTGGGCGTGCTGGCCGGGGCGCCCGACGCCACCGGCGTGGTCGGCGACCTGGGCGGGGCCAGCCTTGAGCTGGTGCGGCTGGAGCCGACCGGCGCGGGCCAGGGCGTGACCCTGCCGCTGGGCCCGTTCAGCCTGGGCCTGACCGAAGGCTTCGACGCCGACCGCGTGAGGCGCCTGGCCGCCCTGCGCCTGGCCCCCGTGGCCGAGGTGTTCAAGGCCGACGCCTTCCACGCCGTCGGCGGCGCCTGGCGCAACCTGGCCCTGCTGCACATGCGCCTGTCCGGCTATCCGCTGCAGGTGGTGCACCAGTACGAGATCGGCCGCAGCGAGGCCCTGGAGGCCGCGCGCCTGGTCTCGCACCAGTCCAAGAGTTCGCTTGAGCGCATCGAGGGGATGTCCAAGAAGCGCATCGAGACCCTGCCCTACGCCGCCGTGGTGCTGGAGAGCCTGATCGAGCGCCTGGACCTCAAGCGCATCGAGATCTCGGCCTTCGGCGTACGCGAGGGCCTGCTGTTCGAAGCCATGGCGCCGCGCGTGCGGGGCCTGGACCCGCTGATCGAGGGCTGCGCCTCGCTGACGGCCCGCCAGGGCGTGGCCGACGACCTGGGCGTGGCGCTGCAGGCCTGGCTGGAGCCGGCCTTCGGCAAGCTGGAAAGCCTGTTCGACGGCCGCGACGCGGTGCTGGTCGCCGCCGCCTGCCGGCTGGCCGACCTGGGCGCGCGCCTGCACCCCGACCATCGCGCCGACCTCGTCTTCGAGCAGGTGCTGCGCGCCCCGATCGCCGGCCAGACCCACGTCGAGCGCGCCTTCCTGGCCGCCGCCGCCTTCGCCCGCCATTCGACGCCGTTCAACCCGCCCGAGATGGACGTGTTGGAGCGCCTGCTGACCCCTGCCCGCCTCAAGCGCGCCCGGGCCCTGGGCGCGGCCATTCGCCTTGGCTGCGACCTGTCGGGCCGCAGCCCGGCCCTCCTGTCGCGCTCGCGGCTGGCGATCGAGAAGTCCGACGTGCAGCTGTCGGCCGAGCCCGGCTATGCGGCGCTGCTGCTGGGCGAGCAGACCGCCAAGCGCGCCAGCACCCTGGCCCAGGTCCTGGGGCTGAAGCTGAAGGTCCTGCCGCTGTAGCCGAGCAGGCTCCGCGACAGCGCGCCGCAGGCGAACGACGTTCTCCCAGCATGGTTTGTTAGCCACGCACGCCGAAGCTTCTCCTCCTCAGCACGGGGAGAAAACCGACATGCAGAAGCAAGTCGCCTTAGACGTCCAAGACACCATCGACGCCGCCTCGCAGGCGCCGGCGCGGCCCCAGGTGGTCCGCCTGGCCGGCGCTTCAGCCAAGCCGGTGGAAAGCCCGGCCAGGCGGCTGCAGAGCGATGTCGCCGCCGCCTTCGGGGCCAGGCAGGGATGGTCGGTGCGGCGCACGGTGGTGCTGGGGGCGGCCTATCACGCCGTGATCCTGTCGGCCCTGTTCATGGCGGCCTTCGAGACCTTCACCCACGTCGCCGGCTAGGCGGCTTCCTCGCCGCCGAGCACGCGCACCAGCACGGCGTAGAGCGCGGTCACCTCGAACGGCTTTTCCACGAAGTCCTGCATGCCGGCGGCGCGGCAGGCGGCGATGTCGCCGTCGGTCACGGCGCCGGTGACGGCGATCACCGGGGTGGCGCGGTTGCGGCCCTCGGCCCGCAGGCGACGGGTGGTGTCCAGGCCGTCGAGGCCGGGCATGTTGACGTCCATCAGGATGGCGTCGAAGCGGGTCTCGCCGGCCAGCAGCAGGGCCGTCTCGCCGTCGGGGGCCAGGGTCACCGCCAGTCCGAAGGCTTCCAGCACCTGGGCCAGGGTGCGGCGGTTGATCTCGTGATCGTCGACGACCAGCACGGCCGTCGCATCGGAGAAGCCGTCGGCCGAGGCGTCCAGCGGCTCGGGCGTCGGCGGCTCCTCGCCCGCCGGGGCCGGCAGGGTCAGGACGAAGCGCGCGCCGCTTCCCTCGGCCGATTCCGCCGTCAGGTCGCCGCCCATCAGGCGCGAGAGATCGCGGCTGATGGCCAGGCCAAGCCCGGTGCCGCCGAAGGTTCTGGCCGTGTCGGCGCCCAGCTGGTCATAGGCCGTGAACAACCGCGCCAGCTGCTCGGGGCCAAGGCCAGGACCGGTGTCGGTGACCGCCAGCGTCAGCACCAGGCCGCCCTCGGTCCGCGCGGCCATGGTCAGCGCCACGCAGACCCGGCCCTCGGGCGTGAACTTGATGGCGTTGGACAGCAGGTTGTTGAGCACCTGGCGCAGGCGCACCGGGTCGCCCTTGATCCAGCGCGGCAGATGACGCCCGCCGGTGAAGCGCAGGGCAAGGCCCTTGTCCCGCGCCTCGGCCCGCCAGAACCGCAGGGTGTCGCAGATCACGGTGCGGGGCGAGAAATCGATCAGCTCGACACTCATGCGGCCCGCCTCGATCTTCGACAGGTCGAGCAGGTCGTTGAGCAGGGCCCGCATCATCACGCCGGCGTCGGCGATCAGGTCGGCCTTGGCCTTGGCCTGACCGCCGGTTCCGCGGGCGATCTCGCCGGCCCCGGCCAGGATGGCGCTGAGCGGCGTGCGCAGTTCGTGGCTGACCATGGCGACGAAGGCGCTCTTGGCGGCGTCGGCGGCCACGGCCTGCTCGCGGCGGATCTCGGCGGCGGCGCGGGCCTCGCGCTCGGCCAGCAGGGTCTGGCGCGACCAGCCGAAGACCAGCGAGGTGACCAGCACCATAAGCCCGCTGCCGATCAGGAAGGCCTTCACGCCGACGTCTTCGTGGTTGCCGGCCAGGATGGGCGAAGCGAACAGATAGCCCAGATGGGGCGTGGCGGTGACCGCGAAGGCCAGCCGCGAGCCCTTGGCGCCCATCAGGGCGGTCATCACCGAGCCGGCCAGCAACAGGGCGCCGCCGGCCGCGCCGGCCGGCAGGCCCGTCCGCCACAGCGGCACCGCCAGCCAGCCGAACGCGACGGCCAGCAGGAAATCGGCGCCCAGGCAGGCGAGCACCCAGCGGTGCGGATTTCCGTCGAAGGCGCGCAGGGCGAGGGCCTGAAGACCTTGCGCCGCAAGACAGGCCAGCGCCCAGGGCATCATGAAGGAGAACCGCGGCGCCAGGCCGATCGCCGCACAGACCATCGCGATGACGAAAAGCCGCAGCGGAATCTGCTGCCGCAGGGCCTTGGCGGGCCTTGCATAATTACGCGCGGCCCTGACCAGCCACGGATCCTGTTCCGCGTACGCCAACTCGACCCAATTCCCCAGTCTTCGGCCGTCCCCACAGCCGATTACCCCCGCGACGCTTATAGCGCCCGGAGGTCAACAATCGTTTTTCAAAACATGTCGGCCACAAGACGGCTGTGCCGTCTTGCACAAAAGGCGGCGCCTGAACTTGGCGCTCGGGGCCTCGGCGGCGCAACCCTCTTTTGAGTCGCGCCGCCGACAGACCAGGGATCAGGCCGGACGCGGGGTCCGGCGAACTTCGACGACGCGGACCTTGATCCCGTCGAGCACCAGGGCCAGTTCGCCCCGCTTGATCTTCAGGGCGTCGCTGCCGAACGCCTCGCGACGCCAGCCCTGCAGAGCGGGCGTATCGGCCTCGTCGTCGGCCGCGATCTTCTCGAGGTCCGAAACGGTGGCGATCAGCTTGGACGCCACGCCGGCTTCCTCGGCGCGGGCTTTCAGCAACACCTTCAGCAGCTCGACCACGGCGCCGGCCGAAGGCGGCGGCGGCGGGCCGGGCTTGTCGACCACAGGGGCGTAGCCCTCGGGATCGGCCAGGGCGGCCTTGATCGCGGCGATCAGGTCGGGACCGAACTTGCTGCCGCCAAAGCCCTTGGGCACGCCGCGCAGGGTGTTGAGCCCTTCCAGCGAGGTCGGGGCCTGGGTGGCCAGCTCGTCGATGGCCTCGTCCTTGAGGATGCGGCCGCGCGGCTGGTCACGCTGCTGGGCGGTGCGCTCGCGCCAGGCCGAGACCGACTTGAAGACGGCCAGGTACTTGGCTTGCGTCTTGCGCGGACGCAGACGGCGCCAGGCCTTCTCCGGGTCGACATCGTAGGCGGCCGGATCGCTCAGAGCCTTCATCTCCTCCTCGACCCAGGCCAGGCGGCCTGATTCCTGGAGGCGATCGCGCAGCACCGGGAACAGGCGCGCCAGGTGCGTCACGTCGGCCAGGGCGTAAGCCAGCTGGGCGTCGGTCAGCGGGCGGCGCGCCCAGTCGGTGAAGCGGCTCGACTTGTCGATCTCGATCTTCAGCATCTGACGCACCAGGGCGTCATAGGCGATCTGCTCGCCGAAACCCGCGGCCATGCCGGCCACCTGGGTGTCGAACAGAGGCGTAGGCATCGCCTTCAGATTATTGAAGATTTCGACATCCTGACGCGCAGCGTGGAACACCTTCAAGAGGGTCTCGTCGCGCATCAGCTCGAGCAGCGGCTCGAGGTTGATGCCCTCGGCCAGCGGGTCGATCACCGCGTCGGAAACGGGCGAAGCGACCTGGATCAGGCAGAGCTTGGGCCAATAGGTGGTCTCGCGCATGAACTCGGTGTCCACGGCGATGAAGGGCTGCCCCTTCAAACCATTACAGAACTCCGCCAGCTCGGCGGTGGTGGTGATCGGCGTCATCGGCTGCTAATAGCCTCGCGCACCCCCGAGTCTGCAAGCGTCAAGCGTTGCGGAGCAGCCACTTTTCTGTCCCAAAGCGCCCCGGAAGGGTCGCAAGAGGGCCTGGAACCACAGATGAGCGACCCGATGAGCGATCCGAAGACCGACCAAGCCGGCGGCCTGACCTACGCCCAGGCGGGCGTGGACATCGATGCCGGCAACGCCCTCGTCGACGCGATCAAGCCGCTGGCCAAGGCGACTCGCCGTCCGGGCGCGGAAGCCAGCCTGGGCGGCTTCGGCGCGCTGTTCGACCTCAAGGCCGCCGGCTACGAGGACGCCCTGCTGGTGACCACCACCGACGGCGTCGGCACCAAGCTGCGCATCGCGATCGACGCGGGCATGCACGCCACGGTCGGCATCGACCTGGTGGCCATGTGCGTCAACGACCTGCTGGCCCAGGGCGCCGAGCCGCTGATGTTCCTGGACTACTTCGCCACCGGCAAGCTCGACGTCGAGACCGCCAAGAGCGTGGTCGCCGGCATCGCCGAGGGCTGCAAGCTGGCCGGCGCGGCCCTGGTGGGCGGCGAGACCGCCGAGATGCCGGGCATGTACGGCGACGGCGAATACGACCTGGCCGGCTTCTCGGTCGGCGCGGTCGAGCGTGACGGCGTCCTGCCCAAGCTGGACAAGCAGCGCGCCGGCGACGTGATCATCGGCATCGGCTCGTCGGGCCCGCACTCGAACGGCTACTCGCTGGTGCGCCGCGTGGTCGAACGCTCGGGCCTCGCCTGGGACGCCCCCTGCCCCTTCGAGGACGGCAAGACCCTGGCCGAGGCCCTGATGGCCCCGACCCGCATCTATGTGAAGTCGATCCTGCCGCTGCTGCAGTCGGGCCGGGTCAAGGGCGGCGCCCACATCACCGGCGGCGGCCTGATCGAGAACCCGCCGCGCTGCATCGCCGAGGGCCTCGTTCCCGAGTTCGACTGGAACGCCTGGCCCCTGCCGCCCGTGTTCGAATGGCTGCAGGAAGTCGGCCAGATCGACGCCCACGAGCTGCGCCGCACCTTCAACTGCGGCGTCGGCTTCATCCTGATCGTCGCCCAGAGCGACGTGGAGCCGGTGCTGGCCGCCCTGCTGAACGCCGGCGAAGACGCGTTTGTCTGCGGTCAGCTGGCCAAGGCGTGATGACGGCGAAGACCAAGGTCGCCGCCCTGATCTCGGGCCGGGGCTCCAACATGGAAGCCCTGGTCCGCGCCGCCCAGGACCCGGACTGTCCGTTCGAGATCGCGCTGGTGCTGGCCAACAAGGCCGACGCCGGCGGTCTTGCCACGGCTGAAGCCGCCGGGATCGAGGCGCTGTGCGTTCCGAGCAAGCCCTTCGGCAAGGACCGCGAGGCCCATGAGCGCGCGGTCGACGGCGCCTTGCGCGAACGCGGTATCCAGGTGATCGCCCTGGCCGGCTACATGCGGATCCTGACCCCGTTCCTGGTCGACGCCTGGGAAGGCCGGATGCTGAACATCCACCCGTCCCTGCTGCCCAAGTATCCGGGCCTGGACACCCACGCCCGCGCCATCGCGGCGGGCGAGGCCGAGGCCGGCTGCACCGTGCATCTGGTCACGGCCGGCGTGGACGAAGGCCCGATCCTGGGCCAGGCGCGCGTGGCGATCGAGCCCGGCGACGACGACCATGCCCTGGCGGCGCGGGTTCTGGTGGAAGAGCACAAGCTCTATCCGGCGGTGCTGGCGGCGTTCGTCCGGGAACTCTGAGGCTCAGTCCGCCAGAGGCCCCTTGCGGTCGCGGTCCACGCCGTAGAGCCCGTCCGGATCCGCCACGCGCCTCGCCTCGCACGCCTTCCAGGCGGCGTCCCAGTCCATCTCCTCGCTGAGCGCGCCGTCCTGCCCGTACAGCCGCCAGATGGGCAGAGCGGACGCCACGGAATTATGGACCGCCTCTTCCAGCGTGAGGAACCAGGCGCTGTCCATGCCGATCGCCCCCTCGCCCCCGTCGTCGCCCGTCCAGACAAGGCCCCACGGGTTGGTCGGGCCGAAGCCCTGCTCGCAATAGGCGATGGCCACCTTGGAACGGGCCAGGTCCTCGACGACGTTCCAGCAGACGTATTGCTGGCCGGGTTCGCCATAGTCCCAGTCGCGCAGGATCGGCCGGGGTTCGACGAGCAGGCTCCTGACGTGATCCCTGACCCTGGGGTCGGCGATCGCCTCCAGTTCGCGCTCCACAAGCCCGCTCAGACGCTTGGCGTCGATCATTCCTGCGCTCCAAAACAAAAAGGCCGGCGGGTCGCCCCGCCGGCCTTTTCATAACCTAAAGCTCGAAAGCCTTAGCCGACGATGTCGGCGTCGGTGAAGAACTGGGCGATTTCGATGCCGGCGTTCTCGAGGCTGTCCGAACCGTGGACCGAGTTTTCGCCGATCGACAGGGCGAACAGCTTGCGGATGGTGCCTTCGGCGGCGTTGTCCGGGTTGGTGGCGCCCATGACTTCACGGTACTTGGCCACGGCGCCTTCGGCTTCCAGGACCTGCACGACGACCGGCTCGGCGGTCATCTGGGCGACGAGTTCACCGTAGAACGGGCGCTCGGCGTGCACTTCGTAGAACTTCTTGGCCTGAGCTTCGGTCAGGTGGACGCGGCGCTGAGCGACGATGCGCAGACCAGCTTCCTCGATCACGGCGTTGATCTTGCCGGTGATGTTGCGGCGGGTCGCGTCGGGCTTCAGGATCGAGAAGGTACGTTCGGTCATTCCGAAAATCTCACAGAGAAAGTTTGTGAATTGGGAGGTTGCGGGCTTATAGCCGGGCGCCTCCTCCCCGCCAACCCCGCGTTCCCAACATGCTTCAGATCAACGACCTTACTTTCGACGCCTGGGGACGCCGGTTCTTCGACAAGGCCACCGTCAGCCTGCCCCCGGGCGCGAAAGTGGGCCTGATCGGCCGCAACGGCGTGGGCAAGTCGACGCTGTTCAAGCTGATCCTGGGCCAGCTGGTCGCCGCGGGCGACGAGATCAGCCTGCCCAAGAACGCCCGCATCGGTTCGGTCGACCAGGAGCACCCGGCCACGCCCGTCAGCCTGCTCGACACGGTGCTGGAGGCGGACGAGGAGCGACACGCCCTCACGACCCGCCTGGAAACCGCCGATCCGGAGGAGATGGGCGAGATCTGGGGCCGGCTGATCGAGATCGACGCCGACAGCGCCCCGTCGCGGGCCTCCGAAATCCTGGCCGGCCTGGGCTTCTCCCAGGAAGACCTGCAGCGCCCGATGAGCGAATTCTCGGGCGGCTGGCGCATGCGCGTGGCCCTGGCCGCGGCCCTGTTCGCCGAGCCCGACATGCTGCTGCTGGACGAACCGACCAACTATCTCGACCTGGAAGGCGCGCTCTGGCTGGAGGCGCGCCTCAAGAAGTATCCGCACACCGCCCTGATCGTCAGCCACGACCGCGAACTGCTCAACAACAGCTGCACGCACATGCTGCACCTGGCCGGCGGCAAGCTGGAGCTCTACACCGGCGGCTACGACGACTTCGAAAAGCGCCGCGCCGAGAAGGCCCGCCTGCAACTGTCGGCCAAGGCCAAGCAGGACGCCGAGCGCGCCCACCTGCAGGCCTTCGTCGACCGCTTCAAGGCCAAGGCCTCCAAGGCCGCCCAGGCCCAGTCGCGGATGAAGCGCCTGGCAAAGATGGAACCGGTGGCGACCACGATCGAGGAGCGCGTCGCGCCCTTCACCCTGCCCTCGCCGCCCAAGCCGCTGGCCCCGCCGCTGATCCGGCTGGAAAAGGCCAATGTGGGCTACGAGGCCGGCCGCGCGATCCTGAAGAACCTCAACCTGCGCATGGACCTGGACGACCGCATCGGCCTGCTGGGCGTCAACGGCGCGGGCAAGTCGACCTTCGCAAAGATGATCGCCGGCGCGCTGACCGTTCAGACCGGCGAACTGCACCGCGACAAGAAGATGAAGGTCGGCTGGTTCCACCAGCACCAGATCGAGGCGATGGATCCCAAGGACACGCCGCTGGAGATCGTCCGCCGGGCGATGCCGGACGCCAGCGAATCCTCGCGCCGATCGCGCCTGGCCCAGTGGGGCCTGAACTTCGACAAGCAGGACACCACCGTCGCCAACCTGTCGGGCGGCGAGCGCGCGCGCCTGCTGCTGAACCTTGTGGCCATGGACGCGCCGCACGTCCTGATCCTCGACGAGCCGACCAACCACCTCGACATCGACAGCCGCCGGGCCCTGCTCGACGCGCTGAACGACTACGAGGGCGCGGTGCTCCTGATCACCCACGACCGCTCGCTGATGGAACTGGTGGCCGACCGCTTGTGGCTGGCCGCCGACGGCAAGGTGGTTCCGTTCGACGGCGACATGGACGACTACGCCAAGTTCGTGCTCGACCGGGCCAAGCAGGCGGTGAAGCCCACCCAGGTGGCGCGCGAGCCGGCCAAACCCGTGGCCTCGGCCCCGGCGAGCAAGAAGGTCGCCGTCGAGCCCCTGCGCCGCAAGGTCGAGGCCGCCGAGCAGGTGATGAACCGCAAGACCCGCGACCTGGCCGAACTGGAAGCCCAGCTGGCCGACCCGCAACTCTATGTGAAGACGCCGGCCAAGGTGCCGGAGCTGGAAAAGCGCCGCGACAACGCCAAGGCCAAGCTCGACGAGGCCGAAGCCGCGTGGATGGAGCTGGCCGAGCAGCTGGCCGAGGCCGAGGGTTAAGAGCGCCGCCCCGCCCCAAAACACCTCTCCCATCGGGAGAGGTTGAAAACGGCTCACTCTCGGTAAACGCCAGTAAACCAAGAGATTTAGCCGTTCCGACAGACCTTCGGGCCTATCAATGCGGCCATGACCGCAGCCCTTTCCAGCCGCAACCACGTCGTCGCCAACCCCGAAGGGTTGTCGGCCGCCGCCGTGCTGGAAGCCTTCGCGACCTGGCTCGACCAGCGCCTGGCCGAGGCCACTCGGCTTGAGATGGACCTGGCCTTCCGCGACCGTCCGTTCGACGTCGAGATCGGCCGCACGCCCGCCCTGGTGGGCTGGGAGCACCGCTATCTGGCCCCGGGCGCCGCGGCCCCCAAGGGCAAGATGTGGACCGTCTACCGCCTGCATGACCAGACCGGCCGCCCCAGCGAACTGGCCACGGCTCGCGCCCAGGCCGACAAGCTGGAAGACCTGACGCCGCTGCTGGGCGAGCTGGGCTATCTCGGCGTCTTCGACGGCGAAGCGGCGATGTTCCCGGGCCTGGGCAAGCGCTAGCCCCCTCCGGCTCTTCGGGCCACCTCCCCCAGAGGGGGAGGATCTGGAGCAGCGGGCCTCTCCCTATCTGAGCGGGGTCAGGGTCACCGAGGTGACTTCCGCCGCGCCGTCGGACTTGAGGATCAGCACGTTGGTTCCCGCCAGCAGGGTCACGGCTCCGCCCGTGCGCACCGGTGCGCCTGCGTTGGCCGAAACCGTCATCGGCCCCTGCCCCTGGATCTTCACGTCATAGGTTCCGGCGCGGTCCGCCGTCACCGTGTAGCGCAACCATTCGCCGGCGGTGAAATCGGTGACACTCTTGCCGCCGGGGGCGATGTCGACGCCGTCGTTGCGGCCCGTACGACCGTTGTTCCAGAGCGTGCGTTCGCCGCCAGTGGCGACGTGGTAGTTGGCCGCGTCCTTGTCCCAGTAGGCCTTGCCGATGACGCCGAGGTCGTAGTCGACGGCGGCGATGGTCGCCCCCTTGGCGGTGATCTTGTGCGGCTTGAACGGCCGGGGCGTAGCGTCGTGCGGCTGGCGCAGCATGGCGTCGACGACGTCGGGATGAGCGGTGTTGTTCTCGAACCGCACGTCGTGCGAGGCCAGCCTCATCAGCACCGCATAGGCCTTGTCGGCCGAGACCGGGGTCTTGGCCTCGCCCGTCAGCGTGGCGACGACGGCGTCGTAGTCGGGGCCGACCTCCACCTGCAGGGGCTGGTTGAAGCCGATCTTCTTCAGCGGCCAGAAGGCCCAGCCGATCCCATGGCCTTCCACCAGGCGAATGGCGTCGGCGAACCAGACGTTGGAGTTCTCGCCCGACTCGCCCAGCCACAGCGGCAGGCCGGTCTCGCTCCGCAGCTTCAGGAACGGTTCGAGCGCGGCCTCGTCATTGCGGTTCCAGTACTTGTGGAACGACAGGGCCATGTTGCCGTCCCAGCGCTTGCCCATGCCCTTGTAGTTGTTGCCCCAGCAGTTGCCCTCGATGATCACCAGGTGGCGCTGGTCGACCTGCCGGATAGCCGCGGTGATGCGGCGCTGGAAGTCCCAGAGCAGGTCCTGTTTCTCATCGCCGCAGCCGTTCTTCATGGCGGGCTTGTCGAAGTCCCAGTTGGGCTCGTTGAGCACGTCATAGGCGGCGATGGCCGGCTCGTCCCTGTAGCGTTCGGCCAGCTTCTTCCAGAGGGCGATGGTCTTGCGCTGGTTCTCGGGGCTCTCCCACAGCGAGGGCTTGGAAGGATCGCGGTCGGAGATGGCCAGGTCGTTGCCCTGCCCGCCTGGCGCGGCGTGCAGGTCAAGGATCAGGTGCATGCCGGCGGCCTTGGTCCAGGCCAGCAGGTCGTCGATGCGGCGAAAGCCGTCCTCCTTCCAGGTGTCGGCGCCGGGAACGGGCTCCTGGTCGGCCGGCAGGGTCAGAAGGGCGTAGTGCATCGGCAGGCGCACCGAATTGAAGCCGGCGGCGGCCATGTAGTCGATGTCGGCCTTGGTGGTGTGATTGTCGAGCCAGGCGGTATGGATCGCCGCCTCACGCTCCGGCCCGACCAGGGCGGCGATCTTGCCGCGGATCACGTGCTCCTGCCCCAGCTTGGACAGGCGCAGCATGTAGCCCTCCTGCAGCATCCAACCGCCCAGGCCCATGCCCCGCAGGATCACCGGCGCGCCGGTCTCGTCGACGATGCGGTCGCCGTCGGCCTTCAGCCATTGCGGGCCGGGCGGCGGCGGCGGCGTGTCGGCTGCGAAGGCGTTGGAAACGGCGGCCAGCGAGACGGCCGCGGCCAGGACGGCGGCGAACTTCATGCTCAAACTCCCCAGGCGCGCGCGGCTGGTTGGGAGGCGCCGCGACGTCGCGCGGAGACTTGGCCCGGGGACTTGGATTCCGTCTAGATGGACTCCGCATTTGTCCATGAGGACAAATGGTTAGGGGGAAATGCTCAGCACCCTAAATCGTCATCCCGGCCGTAGCGAAGCGGAGAGCCGGGACCCAGGGGCGGCACGCAATGCGACGACCGCCGCAAACCTTATCGCCGAGCCCAGTCCCCCTGGGTCCCGGATAAGCGCTCCGCGCTTTCCGGGATGACGATGGGGTTAGAGCGAAGCCCTCAGCCGCACTTCACCTGCTGCACGACGCCCGTATCGGGGTTGAACAGGATGTTCAGGCGGTCGGCGCGGTAGTCCATGGTCACCGGGCAGGTGGTGCAGGCCACGCGCCAGCGGGAGGGATCGACCGGCGCCGGAAGCTCGGTGCGGTTCTTGCCGACGAACGCTTGCGCGTCCTTGAGACCGCACTGGTCCTTTTCAGGTTCGGGCGGCTTGGGCAGGGCGATGGCCGGCGGGGCCACCGGGGTTTCGGGCGGCGGCGGCGGCGCGGGTTCGGGCGTGCTGGTCGAGCAGGCCGCCAGGACCATGGTCGCACCCAGAACCATCAGGAGCCGCTTCATGCCTTCTTCTCCCATCCGCGTTCGGCCTGCTGCCAGTAGGACACCGGGTGGCCGGCGGCCTTGAACGCCTTCCAACGACCCCGCGCCAGCCGCAGGGCCTCTTCGTCACGGCCGTCGAACAGCAGGATGCAGCGCGCAAAATCGCTGAGATCCCCCGGCTCGGCGCCGTCGAGCAGGAACAACGCATCGCCGCCGTTCGGGTTGTCCAGCGCGGTGCTCAGCAGCACCGGCTGGCGCTCGGCCAGCGGCTCCTCGGCCAGGCCGTGCGGCAGGAAGCTGTCGTCCCGGAAGGTCCAGAGGTGGGCGTCCAGCGCGTTGAGGCGCGCCGGATCCCCTCCCCTGACCAGGGCCTTCCAGCCGCGCCCCAGGGTCTTCTCCAGAAGCTCGGGCAGCACCTGCTCGGCGCTGCTTCGCTCCAGGTGGTAGAACCAGATTTCGCAGGGCGCGGCCGACATAAGCGGGCTCAGCCCTCGTAGGCGTCGGCGACGAGGCGGTTGAGCAGGCGCACGCCGAAGCCCACGGCGCCGTCCGGCACGGTCGGATCGGACGAGCCCTTGCGCCAGGCGGTCGAGGCGATGTCGAGGTGAGCCCACGGCACGCCGTTGACGAAGCGCTGCAGGAACAGGCCCGCCGTGATCGAGCCCGCCGGACGGCCGCCGATGTTCTTCATGTCGGCGATCGGGCTTTCGATCTGCTTCTCGTACGAGGCCGGCAGCGGCAGGCGCCACAGCGGCTCGCGCTCGGCCTTGCCGGCGGCCAGCAGCTTGTCGGACAGGCCGTCGTTGTTGCTGAACAGGCCCGCATAGTCGTTGCCCAGCGAGATGATGATCGCGCCGGTCAGGGTGGCCAGATCGATCATGAACTTCGGCTTGAAGCGGTCCTGCGTGTACCAGAGGGCGTCGGCCAGCACGAGGCGGCCTTCGGCGTCGGTGTTGATGACCTCGATGGTCTGGCCCGACATCGAGGTGACGACGTCGCCGGGGCGCTGGGCGTTGCCGTCGGGCATGTTCTCGACGAGGCCCAGCACGCCGATGGCGTTGACCTTGGCCTTGCGGCCGGCCAGGGCGTGCATGACGCCGGCCACGGCGGCCGCGCCGCCCATGTCCCACTTCATGTCTTCCATGCCCTCGGCGGGCTTGATCGAGATGCCGCCGGTGTCGAAGCAGACGCCCTTGCCGACGAAGGCGATCGGCTGGGCCGACTTGTCGGCCGCGCCGTACCACTTGGCCACGACCAGCTGGCTTTCACGGACGCTGCCCTGGCCGACGCCCAGCAGGCTGCCCATGCCCAGCGCGGCCATTTCCTTCTCGCCGAGGATCTCGACTTCCAGGCCCAGGTTCTCCAGACCCTTCACGCGGGCGGCGAACTCTTCCGGGTGCAGGATGTTGGCCGGTTCGGAGACGAGGTCGCGGCTGAACAGGATGGCGTCGGCGATCGGCTCCAGCGCGTCGAACGCCTTCTGGGCCTTGGCCGGATCGGCGGCGGCGACCTTGATCGTGGCGACCGAGGGCTTCTTCTCGGCCTTCTCGGTGGTGCGATACTTGTCGAAGCGGTAGGCGGCCAGCTTGGCGCCGAAGGCGACGCGGGCGGCGGTCTCGGCGTCGCCGCCGAGCTTGAGCAGCAGCTCGGTCACGCCCGAGGTCTTCACCGCGTTGTAGGCGTGGGCGGCGGCGATCTCGACCGTCTCGGGCTCGACGACGCCGGAACCATCGACGCCGATCACCACCACGCGGGCGGCGTCGAGGCCGGCCGGGGCGACGATGTCGAGGACCTGGCCCTTGGCGCCGATGAAGCGGCCGCCGGCCGCGGCGCGGGCGATCGCGCCGCCGGCGGCGTCGTTGACGGCCTTGGCTTCGGGCGAAAGGGCCGCCGCCTCGTAGGCGAGAACCGCGAGAGCGGCGGTGGCGCCGGCCTGGCTGTCGGCGGGGACGAACTCGATACGCATGGAGCGCTCCTGGGAAGCGGAAGGTCCGATCGCGGCGCGGCCTCAAGAAGGCCGCGATCCGACGCGACAGGACGTGAACGCCCGGCATAGTCCATGCCGAACCTTGGGAAAAGACCGTCGCCGTTCACAGCCCCGTCACGCCGTCCCACATGATGTCTTCGGTTGTGCCAAGCCGAGCCAGACGTGTAGAACACGCCAACGCCGGGGTTCGCCGCGCGAATCCGTGAAGCCCCCGAAACCACCCCCTGCATGCGCCTGATCGAACGCTATCTCTTCCGACAGCTGGTCGGGCCGACCATCCTGGCCACCGCGGCCCTGGCGGCGCTGGCGCTGCTGGCCCGCAGCCTGTCGGAATTCGACATCCTGGTCGAACAACGCCAGACGGCGCTGATCTTCGCCAAGATGATCCTGCTGGCCCTGCCGCAGCTGCTGAACATCATCATGCCGGTGGCGCTGTTCGTGGCCGCCCTGGTGGCGCTGAACCGTCTGCATACCGAGCAGGAGATCGTCGTCTGCTTCGCCGGCGGCATGAGTCGCTGGCGGGTGATCTCGCCGGCCATCCGGCTGTCGGTGTTCGCCGCCCTGATCTCGCTGGCGCTGGGTCTCTGGGCCCAGCCGTGGTCGGCCCGCCTGATCCGCGAGACGGCCTTCGACATGAAGACCGACCTGGCCTCGACCCTGGTGCGGCCCGGCGAGTTCACCGAGCCCGGACCCGGCCTGACGGTCTACGCCCAGACCATCGACCGCGACAACCTGATCAAGAACCTGTTCATCCACCAGGAAAAGCCCAACGGCGGCTCGGTCACCTACACGGCGCGCGAGGGCGTGATCGCCAAGCGCAACGACCTGCCGGTGCTGATCATGCGCAAGGGCTCCAACCAGGAGTTCTCCAGCGCGGGCGTGCTGAACTACCTGTCGTTCGAGGAATACGTCTTCGACCTGTCGACGCTGTTCCAGAGCGACGAGCTGCTGCACTACAAGATCGCCGACCGCTATCCGCACGAGCTGTTCTTCCCCGACCTGACCCAGGACTGGGAGCAGCACAACCGCGTGAAGATGCTGGCCGAGGGCCATTCGCGCCTGGCCAGCCCGCTCTACAACATCGCCATGATGGCCATGGCCCTGGCGGCCGTGATCGGCGGCTCGTTCAGCCGCATGGGCTATGGCAAGCGGATCGCCGCCGTCGGCGCGGCCGCGGCCGTGGTGCGGATCATGGGCTTCGGCGTTCAGGCCGCCTGCGACGACCAGGCGTGGCTGAACATCCTGCAGTACGCCGTGCCGATCGCCGCCACCTGGTGGGGCCTGGCCCAGATCTTCCGCCAGAAGGTCCAGCGCTACGTGCCGATCGGCCAAAGCGGGCTGCAGCCGCTGGGAGCCGCGTCGTGATCGGCCCCGGAATGATCGAGCGCTACGTCCTGCGCAAGACGCTGGCCTCGCTGGGCGCGGCCCTGGCGGTGCTGGGCGCGCTGGTGATGCTGATCGCCTTCGTCGACATCACCCGCAACGTCGGCACCCGCTCGGAAGACGCCGGCTTTGGCCAGCTGCTGTACCTGACGGTGCTGCAGGCGCCGGCGACCCTGCTGACCCTGACGCCGTTCATGTTCCTGTTCGGCACCCTGGGCGCCTTCGTGGGCCTGAACCGCCGCAGCGAGCTGATCGCCATGCGCGCGGCGGGCGTCTCGGCCTGGCGCTTCATCCTGCCGGCGGCCTTCGCGGCCTTCGCCATGGGGATCGTCACCGTCACCCTGCTCAACCCGCTGACCTCGGCGATGAGCGCGCGGTTCGAAACCGAGCGCGACGCCCTGCTGGCCGGCTATCTCAAGAACGCCCCCAAGGGCGCCTGGCTGCGCCAGGGCGACGACAAGCGCCAGATCGTCATCCGCGCCCGCATGCGCGACACCGTCGACGGCGCGGTGCGCCTGCGCGGCGTCTCGTTCTTCGTCTACGACGTCAAGCCGGACGGCAGCCTGGTCTTCACCCGTCGCTACGAGGCGGCCGAGGCCCGCCTGGAGCCCGGCTTCTGGCGCCTGACGGGCGTCAGCGAGGCCACGCCCGGCGCCGGGGCCCTGCGCTCGGAAAGCGCCTCGGTGCCGTCGGACCTCGACGAGCGCACGGCGGCCGACCGCTTCAAGAACCCGCAGGCCGTCGCGTTCTGGCGCCTGCCCGAGACCATCGCCCGCACGGAAGCCGCCGGCTTCTCGGCGACGCCCTTCAAGATGCGCCTGCAGCAGATGCTGGCCACGCCGCTGCTGTTCGCGGCGATGTCGGTGCTGGCGGCCGCGTTCTCGCTGCGCCTGATGCGCCTGGGCGGCCTTGCGGCGCTCGCGGGCTCTGGCGTCGCGCTCGGCTTTGGCTTCTTCTTCTTCAACGAACTGTGCGGCGCGCTGGGCAAGGCCGACGTCCTGGGGCCGGTCCTGGCCGCCTGGACGCCTCCCGTCGCGGCGCTTTTGGCGGGGCTGACCCTGCTTTGCTATACCGAGGATGGTTGAGTCTGTGACGCCGGCATCGAGGCCCCTGATGATCGATCTAAGCCCAGCGCCGGGCGCGGCGGTTCGCAAGCTGCTGATGGCCGGCGTCGCCTGGCTGGCCGTGGCCGGCGCCAGCGGCGTCGCGCACGCCCAGCAATCGCTCGCCACCATTCCGCAGGTTCCGGCGACGCCGGCGGCGGCGGACGACGGTCTGGGCGCCGACGGCTACTACCTGGAATCCGACCTGCTGATCCGCGACGACGCGTCCAAGAAGATGACGGCGCGCGGCTCGGTCGAGGTGCGCTACCAGGGCCGCACCCTGCGCGCCCAGGAGGTGATCTACGACACCACCACCGGCGTCGTGACCGCCCATGGCAAGGTTTCGCTGATCAACGCCGACGGCACGGCCCAGTTCGCCGACGACCTGACGCTGGACAAGGACATGCGCGCGGGCTTCGCGCGCAACTTCTCCACGCGCATGGACCAGAACGTGAAGATCGCCGCGGCGACCGCGATCCGTCGCAACGAGCAGGTCACCGAGCTGAACCAGGCGATCTACACGCCCTGCGACGTCTGCGCCGAAAAGCCGACGCCCACCTGGTCGATCGAGGCCGACAAGGTGGTGCAGGATAAGAACCGCCAGATCGTCTACTACCACGGCGCCAAGATCCGCCTGTGGGGCGCGCCGCTGCTGTATCTGCCGCTGTTCTGGCACCCCGACCCGCAGGCGCCGCGCAGCTCGGGCTTCCTGACGCCGAAGGTGGGCCTGTCGCAGCGACGCGGCCTCTCCTACCAGCAGCCCTACCTGCAGGTGATCTCGCCGTCCCAGGACGTGATCATCAGCCCGCAGATCAACACGAAGGTGAACCCCTTCCTCAACGTCAATTACCGCAAGCGCTTCTACTCGGGCATGCTCGAGGCGCGCATGGGCGGGACGTACGAGAAGGAGTTCGACAACCGGGGCAACCGCTTCGGCGACGCTACAACCCGCAGCTACATCCTGGCCAAGGGCGCGTTCGACATCAACGACAAGTGGACCTGGGGCTTCAGCGCCGAGCGCGCCTCCGACGCCCTGATCTTCGACAAGTACGACATCAACGACGTCTATGAGCAGCGCGGTCTGTTCACCAGCGAAGACCGCCGCCTGACCTCGCAGATCTACACCTCGCGTCAGGACGCCCGTTCCTGGCTGTCGATCTCGGCCGTCTCGGTTCAAGGCCTGCGCGTGGTCGGCACCGACGCCAACACCGGCATCGGCAACAAGTTCGAGAACAGCGGCGCCTTCCCGGTGATCGGGCCGCTCGTCGAGGGCCGCTGGGAACCGGAATCGCCGGTGCTGTTCGGCCGCCTGCGGCTGCAGGGCTCGGGCGTGATGCTGAGCCGCTCGGAATCGCAGTTCGGCGAAGCCCCCTACTACGGCACCATCGCCGCCTACGGGCACCAGGAAGGCGTCGACAGCGTCCGCGGCAGCGTCCAGGCCGACTGGCGCGCCAGCGCCGTGGTCGGGCCTGGCCTGCGCGTCCAGCCGTTCGCTCAGGCGCGCGCCGACGCCTACAAGATCAAGGGCATCTACCTGACGACCGAGGCCTTGGCCGCCGGCGACGACGCCTCGGTCAACTACTCGCGCACCATGGGCGTGGCCGGCGTCGACCTGAGCCTGCCGCTCTACAAGGGCCTGAAGGGCGGCGGCAGCGTCGTCCTCGAGCCGCTGGTGCAGATCGCCACCGGCTCGGACAGCTCCAGCGTACCCGTGGTGGTCGCTCGCAATGGCGCCGTGACCTACCTCTACAACGAGGACAGCTCGGCCTTCGAATTCGACGAAACCAACCTGTTCCGCTCCAACAAGTCGCCGGGCTTCGACCTCTACGAGGGCGGCACCCGCATGAACGTGGGCGGCCGGGCGACCTTCAACACCGCCGACGGCCGCGGCGGCAGCGTCCTGGTGGGCCGCAGCTTCCGCACCGAGTACGACCCGCTGCTGCCCTCGCGCACGGGCCTGAGCGAGAAGTCCTCCGACTGGATCGTGGCGGCCACGGTGACGCCGGTGCGCGGCATCAACGCCTATGTGCGTACGCGCCTGGACTCCGACACCACCAAGATCAATCGCCTGGAAACCGGCGTCGACGCCTACACCCAGCGCCTGCAGGGCTCGTTCCGCTACCTGAAGGACAATGTCGACTCCAACGGCGAGCGGCAGGAAAACTTCGAAACCCGCGGCCAACTGCAGCTGACCAAGAAGTGGGCCCTGACGGCGCTCGGCCAGCTCGACCTGGTGGCCGAGACCTGGCGTCGCCGCGACATCGGCGTGGCCTATACGGACGATTGCATCCGCATCGACATCATCTACCAACAGGAAGACCGCTATAGCTCTACGGTGACGGGCCTCAGGCTCCAACCTGACCGCTCGGTCGTCGTGCGCCTAACCCTCGCCACATTGGGCGATACAGGGTACAGCGACTAAAACATCCAACGTCCGGGGGGACGTGCGGGCGTCCGCACGCGTCCCCGTGACGCATCGAGGCGCGGCCGCTCACGGTCTACCGGAAGGTCGTCGCGCCACTGAGGCTGAAATCGAGGCCGGCCGACAAAGCCGGGCTCCAGAGGAAACGACACTATCCATGCGGTCTGCGCGTAGCGTGACGACTTTCGCGGCCAGCGCCGCGTCCATCCTCGCCCTGACCGTGGCGGGTCTTCCCGCCCAGGCCCGTCAGGCCGCGCCCGTGGTCGACGCCCCGCCGGCGGCCGCCGAGCCTCGCGCCAATCCGCTGTCGGAAAGCGTCGCGGCCGTGGTCAACGACGACATCATCTCGTCCTACGACCTGATGCAGCGCATGCGCCTGCTGATGGTGACCTCGGGCCTGCAGCCGACCCAGGAAAACCTGCCCCAGCTGGAGCAGGAGGCGCTTCGTTCGCTGATCGACGAGCACGTGCAGATGCAGGAACTGCGTCGCGTCGAGAAGGAACAGAAGATCACGATCATCTCGACCGACAAGGAAGTCGACGAGGAGATCGCCAACATCGCCCAGGGCAACCGCATGAGCGCCGAGCAGCTGCTTGGCCAGCTGGCCGCCCAGGGCGTCAGCGCCGACACCTGGCGCACCCAGATCCGCGCCGAGACCAGCTGGCAGAACTGGATCAGCGGCCGCTACGGCTCGCGCCTGCGCATCGGCGAAGACCAGATCAAGGCCTTCCAGCGCCGCCAGGCGGAATCGGCCAGCAAGCCGCAGTACCAGGTCAGCGAAGTGTTCATCGACGCCATCCGCGTCGGCGGCGCCGAGGTGGCCCTGAACGGCGCCCGCCAGCTGGTGGCCCAGATGCAGCAGGGCGCGCCGTTCGCGGCCGTGGCCCGCCAGTTCTCGGCCGCCTCGACGGCGGCCAACGGCGGCGACGCCGGCTGGGTCAGCCCCGGCGAGATGCCGTCCGAAGTCGACGCGGCCCTGGAGCAACTGCGCCCCGGCCAGCTGTCGGCCCCGATCCCGGTCAAGGACGGCGTCTACATCGTCTATCTGCGCGACAAGCGCTCGGGCGCGAAGGCGACCCTGGTCGATCTCAAGCAGGTGGCCGTCGCCCTGCCCAAGGACGCGCCGGAAGCCGACGTGCAGGCCGCCACGGCCCTGCTGGCCGGCCTCAAGCCCCAGCTGACCAGCTGCCAGACGCTCGAAGCCGAAGCCGGCAAGGTGGCTGGCGTGGTGGCGGGCGACCTGGGTGAAGCCGAGATCGGCGACCTGGCCCCTTCGTTCCAGCAGGCCGCCAACACGCTGAACATCGGCCAGGTGTCGGACCCGATCCGCACCGACGCCGGCCTGCACCTGATCGCGGTGTGCGGCAAGCGCCAGTCGGGCGGCGGCGCCCCGAGCCACGACCAGATCGAAAACCGCCTTAAGGGTCAGCAACTTGCGCTGATCTCCAAACGTTACCTGCGAGACCTGCGCAACTCCGCCACCATCGAGACCCGGTGAAGACAGACACCCTGGCCCTGAGCGTCGGCGATCCCGCCGGCGTCGGGCCCGAAATCATCGCCAAGGCCTGGGCCGCCCTCCGCGAGAGCGGCCCGGTGTTCATGGCCGTCGGCGACCTGCAGAGCCTGGCCGCGGCCGGCGGCGGCGTAAAGGTCCGCCCCGTGACCGGTCCGGCCGAGGCGGCCCAGGTGTTCGCCGAGGCGCTGCCCGTCCTCGACATCCCGCTGCAGTCGCCCGTTGTCGCGGGCAAGCCCTCCAGCGTGCACGCGGCCCAGATCATCCGCTGCATCGAGACGGGCGTCGGCCTAGCCCTTTCGGGCGCCGTGGCGGGCCTGGTCACCGCGCCGATCGCCAAGGCGCCGCTGTACGAGGCCGGCTTCAAGTTTCCCGGACATACCGAGTTCCTCGCCGAACTGACCGCGCCCGTCCCGTACGAGGGCGCGCGGGGCCCGGTGATGATGCTGACCGCCGGCGACCTGCGCGCCACCCTGGTGACCATCCACCAGTCGGTGGGCAGCGTTCCGGCCTCGCTTTCGGTCGAGCGCATCGTCGAGGCGGGCCTGGTGACCGCCCAGGCCATGAAGAGCGACTTCGGGATCGCCGCCCCGCGCCTTGCCGTGGCCGCGCTGAACCCGCACGCCGGCGAAGGCGGGGCGCTGGGCCGCGAGGAGATCGAGACCATCATCCCGGCCGTCGAGGCCCTGCGTGAACGCGGCGTCGACGCCCGCGGCCCGGCGCCGGCCGACAGCCTGTTCCACGCCGACGCCCGCGCCGCCTACGACGCGGTGCTGTGCATGTATCACGACCAGGCCCTGATCCCGGTGAAGATGCTCGACTTCTGGGGTGGCGTGAACGTCACCCTGGGCCTGCCGATCGTGCGCACCTCGCCCGACCACGGGACCGGCTTCGACATCGCCGGCCGCGGGATCGCCCGTCCCGACAGCCTGATCGCCGCCATCCGCCTGGCCGCGGAGATCGCCGCGCGGCGCAGCGCCTAGAGACGGCTGGGCTTTCGCCGGTTTTGGCTCTAGAGGGAGGCGATGACGTCCCCTTCCCTCGCCGACCTGCCGCCGCTGCGTGAGGCGCTCGAGCGCCACGGCCTGCTGGCTCGCAAGAGCTTTGGCCAGCACTTCCTGCTCGACCTCAACATCACCCGCAAGATCGCGCGCCTGGCCGAGGTGGGCGAAGGCGACACCGTGATCGAGGTGGGCCCCGGCCCCGGCGGCCTGACCCGCGCCCTGCTGGAGACCGGCGCCAAGGTGGTGGCGGTCGAGAAGGACAGCCGCTTCCTGCCGCTGCTGGGCGAGCTGGCCGACGCCGCCGACGGCCGCCTGACCCTGGTCGAGGGCGACGCCCTGCGGGCCGACATGGCGGCCCTGGCCGAAGGCGGTCCGGCCCACATGGTCTCCAACCTGCCCTACAACGTCGGCACCCAGCTGCTGATCAACTGGCTGACGGGACCGTTCCGGCCGCTGTCGATGACCCTGATGTTCCAGAAGGAGGTCGCCGACCGCATCGCCGCCCGGGAGGACGACGACGCCTACGGACGCCTGGCGGTGCTGTCGCAGACCGTGTGCAGCGCCAAGGTGGTGATGGACCTGCCGGCCCGCGCCTTCACCCCGCCGCCCAAGGTGGCCTCGGCCGTGGCCCGCCTCGTCCCGCTGGATCCCGCGCCGGACAAGGCCCTGGTCTCGGCCCTGGAGCGGGTGACGGCCGCCGCCTTCGGCCAACGCCGCAAGATGCTGCGCTCCAGCCTCAAGCCCATCGGCGGCGGCGCGCTGTGCGAGGCGGCCGGCATCGATCCCGACGCCCGGGCCGAGACGATCCCGATCGAGGGCTTCCAGGCCCTGGCCGCGGCTCTGCTGAAGGCGTAGGTCGCCGCGACCACGGCTTGCAATCGCGCGCAGGTGGAGGAATCTTGACCACATGCAGCCCGCGACCGCGCAGCAACATCTCGTCCTGGTGGTCGACGACGACCCGCTGGTGACCGAGTTCGTCAAGTTCCGGCTGGAGGTGGAGGGCTTCGCGGTAGAGGTCGCCCACACCGCCGAGGACGCGCTGGCGGCCGCCCTGCGCCGCCCGCCGCACCTGTTCCTGCTGGACGTGACCATGCCAGAGATCAACGGCCTGACGCTGCTGCGCCGCCTGCGGGCGGAAAAGCGGTTGAAGACCGTGCCGGCCATCATGATAACCGCCTCGGCCGCCGGGGCGAACGTCAAGGCGGCCGCCGAGGCCGGCGCCGTCGGCTATGTCCTCAAGCCCTTCGCGGCCGACGACCTGCTGGCGCGGGTTCGGGCGGCGACCAAGAACCAGTCCCGCGTCTGGCTGTGACGCGTCCCCGGAGTGCCCCATGACGTCCCGCCCCCTGGCCCTGGTGATCGACGACGACACGCTGATGCTGGAGTTCGTGTCCGGGGCGCTGATTGACGGCGGCTTCGACGTCGAGACGGCCGAGGACGCCCAGCGTCTGCTGGCCGACGTGCAGGACCGCCACCCGGCGATCGTCTTCCTGGACGTGCGCATGCCGGGCGAAACGGGCATCGAGGTGCTGCGTCGCCTGCGGGTCAGCGACTGGGGTCGCGAGGTGCCGGTGGTGATCATGACCGGCGAGCGGCGGCTGGACCGCGTGGTCGAGGCCATGAGCGCGGGCGCGACGACCTACATGATGAAGCCGTTCACGCCGGTGCAGATCGTGCTGCGGGCCCGCGAACTGATCCAGCCGCGCGAGAGCGGCAGCTTTCACTACTGAGAGACTGATCCCTCTAGCTTGTCATCCCGGTCGCAGCGAAGCGGAGCGCCGGGATCTCCCAGGGCTGAACTCGTTGAACGGTGGGAGGTCCCGGCTCTACGGCGCTGCGCGCCTCCGGCCGGGATGACAATGCAGGGCGGGGCTCAGATGTCTTCGGCCAGCAGGTCGCCGACCAGATCGCCGATCCAGGGATTGCGCGAGCGCTTCTGGCGTTCGGCGTGGTAGATGTGGGCGAGGTCGGCATAGGCCTTGTCGAAGTCGTCGTTGAGCACGACGTAGTCGAACTTCTCCCAGGCGGCGACCTCGTCCTTGGCGCGCGACAGGCGCCGGGCGATGACTTCCTCGCTGTCCTGGCTGCGGGCGTGCAGACGACGGCTCATCTCGGCCAGGGACGGCGGCAGGATGTAGACCAGCACGCTGTCGGGACCGGCCTGCTCGTGCACCTTCATGGCGCCCTGGAAGTCGATGTCGAACAGCACGCTCTCGCCGCCCTCCAGCGCCTCCATGATCGGCGCCTTGGGGCTGCCGTAGAAGTTGCCGTAGACCTCGGCCCATTCGAAGAAGGCGTTCTGCTCGATCATCTCCTTGAACTTGTCCTTGGAGACGAAGTGGTAGTCACGGCCGTCGTGCTCGCCCGGGCGCGGCTCGCGGGTTGTGGCGCTGATCGACAGATGCAGGTCGCCATGGTCGGCCACCAGGCGGCGGGTCAGCGAGGTCTTGCCCACGCCCGAGGGGGCCACCACCATCAGGAGGAGGCCGCGGTGCTTGCGCCCGTGCTTTTCGGTCGGGTTATTCGACATTCTGAACCTGTTCGCGAAACTGTTCGATCGTGGCCTTGAGCTCGAGGCCGTGGGCCGTCAGCGCGGTCAGCGCCGACTTGCTGCAAAGGGTGTTGGCCTCGCGCATGAACTCCTGCGAGAGGAAATCCAGGCGGCGGCCAGAGGCGCCGTCGCTGGCCAGCAGGGTGCGCGCGGCGGCGACGTGGCCGGCCAGGCGGTCGAGCTCCTCGCGGACGTCGGCCTTGACCGCCAGGGCGGCGGCTTCCTGCAGGATGCGGTCCTGCGAGGCGCTTTCGCCCAGCAGTTCGGCCATGCGGCGCTCGAAGCGCTGCTTGAGGATGGCCGGCTGGCCCTCGGCCTCGGCGGCGGCCAGGCTCGTGAGTGTCTCGATGCGGTCGACCAGGCCCGACAGCACCGGCGAGAGCGAAGCGCCCTCCTCCAGCCGCGCGGCCTTCAGGCCGTCGAGGGCCTGGTGGATGCTGGCCGCGATGGCGGCTTCGAGGGCGGCTCGGGCCTCGGGGTCCTCGTCGTCCTCGCGAACCTCGATGACGCCGCGCAGGGCCAAGAGGCCGTCAAGGCTGGGCTTGCCGACCATGCCGGTGGCCACGTAAGGGCTGCCGGCCTTGAGGTAGCGTTCCAGCACCTCGACATTGACCTGCGGGGCGGCGGCGGCCTCGGCCTTGCGGGCCTGGACGCCGAGCGTCAGCTGGCCGCGCTGGAAGCGGGCCTGGGCGCCGTCGCGGGCGGCGCGGTCGAGGCTTTCCAGGCCCGGCGGGCCCCGGAAGCGGGTCTCGAGGTTGCGGCCGTTGACGCTGCGCGCCTCGACGGCCCAGCTCCAGTCGCCCAGAGCCCCCTCGACACGCGCGAACCCGGTCATGCCCGACAGCGCCATGGTCAGTTCCCTGCTCCGGAAGCCTTGGCCTCGCGCTCGATGCGACGCCATTGGGCGACGTTGCGCTCGTGCTCTTCGTAGGTCCTGGCGAAGACGTGGCCGCCGGTGCCGTCGGCGACGAAATAGAGCTCGTCGGTCTTGGGCGGGTTCATCACCGCCGCCAGGGCCTCGCGGCCCGGATTGGCGATCGGCGTCGGCGGCAGGCCGGTGATCTTGTAGGTGTTGTAGGGCGTGAACGCATCGAGTTCCGAGCGGCGCAGGCCCCGGCCCAGCGGCCGGCCGCGGGTGATGCCGTAGATCACGGTCGGATCGGTATCGAGACGCATGCCCAGGCGCAGGCGATTGGTGAACAGCGCCGCGACGCGCGGACGCTCGCTGGCCAGGGCCGTTTCCTTCTCGACGATCGAGGCCAGGGTGACGGCCTCGTCCTTGGTCTGGAACGGCAGGTCGGCCTGACGCTGCTCCCACAGGGCGTTCAGCACCTTGTCGCGGTCGTCCATCATCCGCTGCAGGACGGCGGCCCGCTCCTCGCCGCGCTCGACCTGGTAGGTCTCGGGCAGGACGGCGCCTTCCGGCGGGGTCGGCACGTCGCCGACCAGCACCGGCGAGCGCTGCAGGATCTCGACGACCATCTCGGAGGTCACGCCCTCGGGCACGGTGACCTGGTGGCGCACCACCTTGCCGTCGCGGACCATGGCCAGGACGGTGGAAAGCGAGGCGCTGGAGGGGAATTCATACTCGCCGGCCTTCAGCCGACGCGCCGCTCCGGTGACCTGGGCGGCGGTCAGGAACAGCGACGAGGAGCGGATGGCCCCGCCGGCTTCCAGGGCCCCGGCGATCTCCGAGACGCTGGCGCCGCGACGGAGCACCACCGAGGTGTACTCGCCGTTCTTGGCCTTGGGGCCCGGCCCGCCATAGAGCCAGACAGCCCCGCCGCCGACGACGAGGGCCGCGACCGCGGCGACCACGAGGCCGCCGCCGGCCATGGCGGCCAGGCGACGTCCCAGGGTGGCGGTCTCCCGCTTGCGGGCCTTCGACGCCCGCTTGGGCGTCGAGGCCTTCTTTTGCGGACGCGGCGGCTTGCTCACGAGACTTGGCTCACGAGATTTTACGGAACACGACGGAGGCGTTGGTGCCGCCGAAGCCGAAGCTGTTGGACACGGCCACGTCGATCTTCATCGGCACGGCCTTGTTGGGCGCCAGGTTCATCGGCACGTCGACGTCGGGATTGTCGAGGTTGATGGTCGGCGGGGCGATCTGGTCGCGGATGGCCAGGATCGAGAAGATCGACTCGATGGCGCCGGCCGCGCCCAGCAGGTGGCCGGTCATCGACTTGGTCGACGACATCACCACGTTCTTGGCGTGATCGCCCAGGAACGCGGCCACGGCGCCGGCTTCCAGGCCGTCGGCCATGGTCGAGGTGCCGTGGGCGTTGATGTAGTCGATGTCCGAGGGCTGGAGGCCTGCGTCCTTGACGGCCGCCGCCAGGGCGCGCCCGCCGCCTTCGCCGTTCTCCGACGGAGCGGTGATGTGATAGGCGTCGCCCGACAGGCCGTAGCCGACCACTTCGGCGTAGATCTTCGCGCCGCGGGCCTTGGCGTGCTCGTATTCCTCGAGCACCAGGACGCCGGCGCCCTCGCCCATGACGAAGCCGCCGCGATCCTTGTCGTAGGGACGCGAGGCCTTCTCGGGCGTGTCGTTGAAGTCGGTGGCCACGGCGCGGCAGGCGATGAAGCCGGCGATGCCCAGCTTGCAGACGGCCGCTTCGGCGCCGCCGGCGATCATCACGTCGGCGTCGCCGTACTTGATCAGGCGCGCGGCGTCGCCAATGGCGTGGGCGCCGGTGGCGCAGGCCGTGACCACGGCGTGGTTGGGGCCCTTGAAGCCGTACTTGATCGAGACCTGGCCCGAGATCAGGTTGATCAGGGCCGAGGAGATGAAGAACGGGCTGACGCGGCGCGGGCCCTTGGCTTCCAGTTCCAGCGCGGTGTCGGCGATGGTCGACAGGCCGCCGATGCCCGAGCCCAGGATGACGCCCGTGCGCCACTTCTGCTCGTCGGTCTCCGGAACCCAGCCCGAATCCTTCACGGCTTCATCAGCGGCGGCGATGCCGTACAGGATGAAGTCGTCCACGCGCTTCTGGTCGCGCGGGCTCATGGTCTGGTCAGGGTCGAACGAACCCTCGACGTCCGGACCGCCGCCGCCGCGACCATCGACGCGCGGCACTTCGCACGCGACCTGACAGGCATAGTCGGTCGGGTCGAAAGCGGTGATGCGGCCCGCGCCGGACTTGCCGGCCACGATGTTCTTCCAGGACACTTCGACGCCCTGGCCCAGAGGAGTCAGCAGGCCCAGCCCGGTGACGACGACTCTACGCATGGATTGCTCCCAAACCTTCCGACGCGCCGGCCCAGACGAAAGGCGAAAGCCCTAAGTCAGGTTGCGGCGCGAATCTTGGCCACATACGAAAACCGCCGCGCGCACGATGGCAATAGCCCGTGCTGCGCGGCGGCTGATAGTCTTGTTCGCCCGTAAGGGTACGAACCCGACGCCCTTAGGCGCCGGTCTTTTCCGTGATGAACTTCACGGCGTCGCCAACCGTCTGGATGTGCTCGGCGGCGTCGTCCGGAATTTCGATGTCGAATTCTTCTTCGAACGCCATCACGAGCTCGACGTTGTCGAGGCTGTCGGCGCCCAGGTCGTCGATGAAGCTGGCCTTCTCGGTGACCTTCTCGGGATCGGCATCCAGGTGTTCGATGACGATCTTACGCACGCGCTCGAGAATGTCGGACATTCTGTTAGTCCCTCGTTTTGAAATCTGTTTACCCCCGGACGGTATGAAATCTGTTTCACCGTCCGTGAGATGTCGGGTCACCGCCTATCACGTTCCTTTTCGGGTGACCAGCGGGTCAGCCGCCAAGAAGCATGGCCATTGTGGACCAAGGCGGCGTTCGCCTAGATCATGGCCATGCCGCCGTTGACGTGCAAGGTCTGACCGGTGACGTAACCGCCCTGATCGCTGGCCAGGTAAACGCAGGCCGCGGCGATATCGCTCCCCTCGCCCAGCTTTCCGGCCGGAATGGTCGACAGGATGCCGGCCTTCTGGGCGTCGTTCAGGGCGTCGGTCATCGGGCTGGCGATGAAGCCGGGGGCGACGCAGTTGACGGTCACGCCGCGGCTGGCCAGTTCCTGGGCCAAGGCCTTGGAAAACCCGATCATTCCGGCCTTGGAGGCCGCGTAGTTGGTCTGGCCGGGGTTGCCGGTGACGCCCACGATCGAGGTGATGCCGATGATGCGGCCGGCGCGGCGCTTCATCATGCCCTTGGCGGCGGCGCGGGCGAGGCGGAAGTAGCCTTCCAGGTTCACCTTGATGACGGTGTCCCAGTCTTCGTCCTTCATCCGCACGATCAGGCCGTCACGGGTGATGCCGGCGTTGGCGATGACGATGTCGAGCGGGGCGCCGGCGGCTTCCTCGGCCTTGGCGACCAGGCCGTCGACGGCGTCGGCGTCCGACAGATTCGCCACGACGAACGAGGCGCGCTCGCCCAGCTCGTTCTTCAGCTCGGTCAGCGCCGATTCGCGGGTGCCCGAGAGCACGACATGGGCGCCCTGGCCGTGCAGGGCGCGGGCGATGGCGCCGCCGATGCCGCCGGTGGCGCCGGTGACCAGGGCGGTCTTGCCCGTCAGATCAAACATTGAAGGTTCTCCGTTCGGAGGAAGGATGAAGCGAGATCCTCGCCCTCGGGCAAGCCCGGGACGAGGAGCACGAAGGGATCAGAGCGACTTGGCGAAGGCTTCCAGGTCGGCCGGGCTGTTCAGCGGGGTCGCCTCGGCGTCCGGAGCGATGCGCTTGGCCATGCCCGACAGCACCTTGCCGGCGCCGGCCTCGGCGAAGCGGGTGACGCCGCCCTCGCCGGCCAGCCAGGTCATGCTCTCGCGCCAGCGCACGCGGCCGGTGACCTGCTCGACCAGCAGCTTGCGGATGACGTCCGGGTCGTGGACCGGGGCGGCGGTGACGTTGGCGACCAGCGGCGCGCGCGGGGCCAGGATCGTGGCGCTGGCCAGGGCGGCGGCCATCTCGTCGGCGGCCGGCTGCATCAGCGGGCAGTGGAAGGGCGCCGAGACGTTCAGCGGAATGGCGCGGGCGCCCAGTTCCTTGGCCTTCTCGATGGCCTTGTCGACCGCGGCCTTGGCGCCGGAGATCACGACGTTGCCGTTGTTGTTGTCGTTGGCCACGACGCAGACGCCGACTTCCGATCCGGCGGCGGCGGCGGCTTCGGCCAGGGCGATGTCGGTCTTGGGACCGATCAGCGAGGCCATGGCGCCCTCGCCCACCGGCACGGCGCGCTGCATGGCCTGGCCGCGCAGCTTCAGGAGGCGCGCGGTGTCGGCCAGGCTGATGGCGCCGGCGGCGGCCAGGGCCGAGTACTCGCCAAGGCTGTGACCGGCCACGAACGCGGCGCGGTCGACGCCCACCCCGAACTCTTTTTCAAGCGTGCGGGTGACGGCCAGGCTGACGGCCATCAGGGCCGGCTGGGCGTTTTCGGTCAGGGTCAGGTCGCCCTCGGGACCTTCGCGCATCAGCAGGGAGAGCTTCTGGCCCAGGGCGTCGTCGACCTCCTGGAACACCTCGCGAGCAGAGGCGAAGGCCTCCGCCAGCTCGACGCCCATGCCGACCGATTGGCTGCCTTGCCCCGGGAAGATGAAGGCGATGCTCATGACGGCCCGCTCCTCTAAGATTCAATGTCTTGGGCGCGGAGGGTTAGGGGAAAGCCGGGGACTGGGCAAGCCGGACCGCTGTTTTGCCGATACTTGCTTTCCGTTGGGGCACGTCCACATTGCTGGCCACGCCGCATCCAAGGCCCCGGAGTCGCCAAGATGAACCGCCCCGCCCTCGCCGCCAGCCTGCTCGCCCTGGGCCTTGCCGCCGCCTCGCCGGCTCTCGCGGCCCTGAAGCCGGGCGACAAGGCGCCCGACTTCACCGCCCCCGGCGCCCTGGCCGGCAAGGACTTCGAGTTCAAGCTCAGCAAGGCCCTCAAGAAGGGCCCCGTGGTGCTGTACTTCTTCCCCGCCGCCTACACCGCCGGCTGCACGGCCGAGGCCCACGAGTTCGCCGAGGCCACGCCCGAGTTCCAGAAGCTGGGCGCGACCGTGATCGGCGTCACGGCCGGCAATGTCGACCGCATCAAGGACTTCTCCAAGGAGCACTGCCGCGACAAGTTCGCGGTGGCGGCCGCCACGCCCGAGCTGATCAAGACCTACGACGTGGTGCTGGACAAGCGCCCCGAATGGTCGAACCGCACCTCGTACGTCATCGCCCCGAACGGCAAGGTCCTGATGGCCTACACCGACGGCAACTTCGCCGGCCACGTGACCAAGACCATGGACGCGGTGAAGGCCTACAAGAAGAAGTAGGCTCCTGCTGCTTGTCATCCCGGCCGCAGCGCAGCGGAGCGCCGGGATCTCCCACGGTTGATCCGTCTGGCGTGGAGGATCCCGGCTCTGCGGACCGCTGACGCGGTCCTCCGGCCGGGATGACAGGCCTTATTGAGCCTCCCGAGCCTCCCTCCTAGAACTTCACCTTTACACCGGCGCTCCACATCGCCGGTTCGTCGGCCAGGCGATAGACGATCAGGCCGGGGATGAAGACGGCGCCGGAGACGTAGTCCTCCGCATCGAAGACGTTGCGGCCCTGCACGAACACCCGCCATGCCGCCGAGGGCGATTCCCAGGCGATGCTCGCATTGACCCGATCGACCGAACCGATGCGGCCGGTCTGCGCGTTGGTCGCCTCGGCGTAGCGCGGGCCGCGATGGCTGTAGTCGGCCGAGACGATGATCGCTCCGCCCTTCAGCATCTCCGGCTCGATGCGCCAGGAACCGCCGACCTGGGCCTGCACCTTGGAAACCAGCGGCAGGGTCTTCGCGCCGGCCTGAGCCGCGGCGGTGGAGGGATCCAGCTTCTCGTACTCGGCGTCGGTCAGGGCCAGCGAGGCGAAGAGATCCAGTCCCTTCACCGGCGTGGCGGCGGCCTCGACCTCGAGCCCGGCGATGCGGGCCTCGGCGGCGTTCTGGGTCAGGATCGAGCCGTTGCTGATGACGTTCTGCTGCAGGTCCTTCAGCTGCTGGACATAGGCCGCCAGGTTCAGCCGGGCGCGGCGGTCGAAGGCCTCGATCTTGGCGCCGGCCTCGTAGGACCAGGCGAACTCGGGGTCATAGGCCTTGGTGAAGATCGACGGATCGGCGATCGACAGCGCCACGAAGCCGCCGGCCCGGTAGCCGCGTGCGATCGTGCCGTAGACCATGACGTCGTCGCTGGCCTGGTACTGAAGATTGACCTTCGGGGTCCAGACCTTCCACTCGCCGGCGTTCGATCGGCTGGTCAGGCTGGCCGGATAGGCCGCCAGGCCGTCCTGGATCGTGCCGGCGATGGTCTTTTCGTCCTTGGTCCAGCGCAGACCGGCCGAGCCCTTCAGACGCTCGGTGAAGCGCCATTCCATCTGGCCGTAGGCGGCGATGCTTTCCGAGGTCGCGTGGATCGTCGTCGGCAGCAGCGGCACGGGGAACGGACCGTAGATGCCCGAGCCGATGGTGTCTGACAGCACCTGGGATCCGGTCTCCTTGAACCAGAACAAGCCGCCGATCCATTGCAGGCGGCCCTCGAAGGCCTCGCCCAGCGCCTGGAACTCCTGGCTGGCCTGCTCCTGGCCGGTGTCGCTGCCGCGCAGGAAGCCGGCGACAAGGCCCGAACCGGCCACCAGCCCGCCCGAGAAGTCCAGCGTCCAGCGGTCGTCCAGGCGCTGGTAGGCGGTGATCGACTTCAGCTGGATCCCGGAAAGGTCGTAGCCCAGGTGCAGGGCCAGGCTCTTCTGCTCGGTCTTGGTGTCGGTGTTCAGCGGCGAGCGGGTCGAGCCGAACTCGCCGCCGGCCAGCGGCGCCAGCGTCACGGGGTCGAGTGGCGAGAAGTGCTGGCCGTCGGTGTCGGTGCGGGCGTAGGCGGCCGAGAAGGTCGCGCTGAGCGGGCCGGTGTCGATCAGGCCGAGCGAGAAGCGGGCGCCGGCGTCGCGGCGCTCGCCCACGCGGCGCTTGAGGGCGGTGTTCTGCTGCCAGCCGTCACGGTCGGAGAACAGGGCCGAGACCGTGGCCCCGACATGGTCGGCGACCTTGCCGCCGGCGCCGGCGCGATAGCGCTGCAGGCCATAGTCGCCCCAAGAGGCCTCGGCGAAGCCGCCGGGCGTCCCGTCGGGCTGGCGGGTGACGTACTTCAGCGCGCCGGTCATCGAGTTGCGGCCGTAGAGCGTGCCCTGGGGCCCGCGCAGCACCTCCACCCGCACGACGTCGGCGAGATCCAGGTTCGCGACCGACAGCCGGGCCTGGTAGACGTCGTCGACATAGATGCCGACCGGCGGCTCCGAGGTGATCATGCCGCCGGTCTGGTCGAGCGCGCCGCGCAGGGCCACCTGCACCGTCGAAGGCGAGGCGCTGATCTGCGAGACGTAGAGGCTGGGCACGGCGGCCCCCAGGGTCTCGGCCCTGGTGATCTGCAGCTGGTCCAGCGCCTTGGCGCCAAACGCGCTGACCGCGACCGGCGCGTCCTGCAGCTTCTGCTCGCGTCGCTGGGCGGTGACGACCAGATCCTCGACCGCGACCGGCGCCTCCTGCGCCAGGGCCGGCGCCCCGCCGGCCAGCATGGCCAGGGCCGAGACGCCCCATAGAACCGACTTCTGCATGTATCCGCTCCCCCTCTGGTGGAGCGATCAGGAGGGAAAGCCCTGCGTGCGGGCGCAAACCCGCCCTCGCCGGCGCCCGCAGGTCGGACAGGCTTTCGGGAAGGGCCAGGCGAATTGCCGGGAAAGCGGCGCGACTGCGCCGGCGGTCACCAGTTGGTCTTGACCAGCTTGACCATGAAGCGGCCGTCCTGGACGCGCTCGTCCTCGGCGCGGACGCTGACCGAGAACTCGGCCGGGATGTCGAACGGGCGGATCAGGCTGAAATCGACGCCCTCGTCGCCCATGGTGCCGCCGCCCAGGCCGATAGAGGCGATCTGGCGGCCGTCGAGAGTCAGGGCCGAGCGCACGTTGGCGCGGGCGATCGGAACCGACGCCGGCAGGATCATCGAGCGCGTGGCGTTCATATCGACCGACACGCTGACATAGTTGGACTTGGGCAGGTCGCCGAACCCGAACAGCCGCGACAGCGACGAGCGCACGCCCGCCTCGCGCTTGTTCAGCGAGGCGCCCAGCGCCAGGGCCCGGGGGCTGGGCCCCTCTTCGGCCTTGGCCGTCATGTTCAGGTTGAAGTCGTAGGTGGGTTGCTCGAGGCTGCCGGCGACCTTGGCAACGAAGGTGGTGCTTTCGGCGTCGGAGGACAGGTCGAGCGGCAGGGCGGCCGAATAGCCCGTGAAGCGGCCGTCGTTGGACGACACCGACAGGTCCGGCTTCTTGATCGCCTGGGCCAGCACCGGGGCAGCCGTCATCGACAGCGCGAACGCGCCGCCCAGGATCAGGCTTTTCACGGTTGCACCCCGCATGCCCCTTCCCTAACCACCCTAGGTATTAACGGCAAGCTGCCTTCGGCCCCGAAAGCGACTGCGGACGCGCCTTTTTCCGGTTTCGCACACGAGGCGGGCGCCGCCCTGCCCGCCGCCGGGCCAAGGCCAGCCTTGCTTCCGCGCCAGGTTTCCTGTAGTAGCGCGCGTTCTCACGGAAGGCGGTCTTGAGCGAACCCCTCACGGGGCCGGGATTTTCCCGCTCGTCGCACAGGATCCATCGTGGTCGTCGGACTTCCGCCGCCGCCCGCGCCGCTTTCCATAACGGAAGAAGGAAAACATGGCGTTCTACGAACACGTGGTCATCGCGCGGCAGGACATCTCGCCGCAACAGGCCGAAGCTCTCAACGAGCAAATCAAGACCCTGATCGAAGAAGGTGGTGGTCACATCGCCAAGATCGAATACTGGGGTCTGCGTAACCTCACCTACCGCATCAAGAAGAACCGCAAGGGCCACTATTCCCTGCTCGCCATCGACGCCCCGGCGCCGGCGGTGAAGGAAATGGAACGTCAGCTGTCGATCAACGAAGACGTGCTGCGTTTCATGACCATCCGCGTGGAAGAGCTGGACCTGGAACTGTCGCCGGTTCTGGCCCGTCGCGACCGTGAGCGCAGCGATCGCCCCGAGCGTTCGGACCGCCCTGAGCGTTCCGAGCGTCCGCGCGAAGACTTCGCCCCGCAAGCGTAAGGGAGAAATAGATCATGACCGATACGACTGCTCCCGAAGCCGCGGCTCCGGCCGCCGCCGCCGCTGGCGGCGCCCGCCGTCCGTTCTTCCGTCGCCGCAAGGTTTGCCCGTTCTCGGGCGCCAACGCTCCGAAGATCGACTACAAGGACGTGAAGCTGCTGCAGCGTTACGTTTCCGAGCGCGGCAAGATCGTTCCGTCGCGCATCACCGCGGTGTCGGCCAAGAAGCAACGCGAACTGGCCAAGGCCATCAAGCGCGCCCGCTTCCTGGCTCTGCTCCCCTACGTCGT
Organism: Caulobacter sp. 602-2; assembly: GCF_011043625.1. Taxonomy (GTDB): domain Bacteria; phylum Pseudomonadota; class Alphaproteobacteria; order Caulobacterales; family Caulobacteraceae; genus Caulobacter. The sequence goes on along the minus strand of NZ_JAAKGT010000001.1, from coordinate 220,382 downwards.
GAAGTAAGGGAGACGCCACGATGAAAGTGATCCTGCTCGAACGAGTCGAAGGCAAGGGCGTCCTGGGCGACGTGGTGACGGTGAAGGACGGCTTCGCCCGTAACTTCCTGCTGCCGCGCAACAAGGCTCTCCGCGCCAACTCGAACAACCTGAAGGCCTTCGAGGCGCAACGCGCCGAGATCGAAGCCCGCAACCTGCGCAACCGCGAAGCCGCCGGCAAGTCCGGTGAGTCGCTGGACGGCACGCAGTACGTCCTGATCCGTCAGGCTGGCGAAAGCGGCCAGCTGTACGGTTCGGTCGCGGGCCGCGACGTCGCCGACGCCATCAAGGCCGAAGGCGGCAAGGTCGACCGCTCGATGATCGTGCTGGACAAGCCGATCAAGACGCTCGGCGTCCACGAAGTGAAGGTGAAGCTGCACGCTGAAGTGACCGTCACGGTCACCCTCAACATCGCGCGCAGCGCCGACGAAGCCGAGCGCCAAGCGCGCGGCGAAAACGTCATCGCCTCGCAGTTCGAGGAAGAGCGTCTGGCCGACGCCGAAGCCGCCCAGGACCTCCTGGAAGGCGGCGCCGGTGCGCAAGAAGGCGACTACGAAGCCTGATTTTTCAGGACCTTCGCAGACGAATGAGAACGGCGCGGAGCAATCCGCGCCGTTTTTTTCTGCGCCGAAACCTAGAATTGCTCAGATTGTACAAAAAGCGGCGTTCGCGCAGGTTGAGCCTGTCTAACCGCCTGTCGGCCAGAACGAGACGCGAAAGCGCCCCCGACCGACAGCGTTTCGAGGGGATTACACCATGCGTACTCAACTGTTTCTGCTGGCGGCCGCCTCGGCCTCGGCGCTGACCGCCTCCATCGCCCAAGCCCAGACCGCCCCCGCCGACGACCAGGTCGCCGTCGAGGAAGTGGTCGTCACCGGCACCCGCGTCGTCGGCCGCTCGCGCCTCGACACCCTGGCGCCCGTCGACGTCGTCTCGTCCAAGACCCTGCAGCAGCGCGGCAGCACCGAGCTGGCCACGGCCCTGGCCTCGACCGTTCCGTCGATCACCTTCCCGCGCCCGTCCAACACCGACGGCACCGACTCGGTGCGCCCGGCCGTGCTGCGCGGCCAGGGCCCCGACCAGACCCTGGTGCTGGTCAACGGCGCGCGCCGCCACGCCAGCGCCCTGATCAACGTCAACGGCTCGGTGGGCCGCGGCTCGGCCGCCGTCGACCTGAACGCCATCCCCTCCTCGGCCGTCGACCGCATCGAGGTGCTGCGCGACGGCGCGGCCGCCCAGTACGGCTCGGACGCCATCGCCGGCGTCGTCAACCTGCGCCTGCGCGAGGCCGACCACGGCGGCGGCGTCACCGCCACCGCCGGCAAGTACTTCACCGAGTTCACCGGCCTGCAGACCGGCCAGAAGCAAAAGATCAAAGACGGCGCGACCATCACCGTCGCCGGCTGGCAGGGCCTGAAGCTGGGCTCGGACGGCTTCCTGACGCTGTCGGCCGAGTATCGCGACCGCGACTTCACCAACCGCTCGGACATCGACACCCGCGTGACGCCCCAGCGCGTGACCTCGCGCTTCGGCGATCCCGAGGTCGAGGACGTCAGCTTCTACGCCAACGCCGGCAAGCCGATCGGCGAGAACTGGGAAGCCTACGGCTGGTACGGCTATCAGCAGCGCGACGCCGAGGCTTCGGCGACCTACCGCCTGCCCACCGACGCCAGCCAGAACATCCTCAGCGTCTATCCCAACGGCTACCTGCCGCTGATCACCACGAACAACGAGGACGTCACCGCCGCCGGCGGCCTGCGCGGCGACTGGAACGGCTTCCGCATCGACGCCAACCTCGTCTACGGCAAGAACGACATCGACTTCGGGGTGAAGAACACCCTCAACCCGTCGTATGGCCCCACCTCGCCGACCAGCTTCAAGGCCGGCGGCCTGACCTATGACCAGCTGGCCTTCGGCCTGGACGTCAGCAAGGAGATCGAGGTCGGCCTGGCCGGTCCGCTGAACGTGGCCTTCGGCCTGGAAGCCCGTCGCGAGACCTTCCAGATCAACGCCGGCGAAGTCGCCTCCTACGCCCGCGGCACGGTCTCGCCCAGCCTGGCCTTCGGCTCGCGCGGCTTCACCGGCTTCACGCCCAGCAACGAGGTCGACGTCGATCGCGACGCCGTCGGCGTCTACCTGGACCTGGAAGGCAAGCTGACCGAGAAGCTGACCGGCTCGGCGGCCCTGCGCTACGAGGACTATTCCGACTTCGGCGACAACACGAGCTGGAAGCTGTCGGCCCGCTACGACTTCACCGACGCCTTCGCCATCCGCGGCGCGGCCTCGACGGGCTTCCGCGCGCCGAGCCTGCAGCAGCAGTACTTCACCTCGACCTCGATCCTCTACATCAACCAGACGGTCGGCGGGGTGACGACGGCGGTGCCGTTCGAGACCGGCACCTTCCCGTCGGTCAGCACCATCGGCCGCGCCCTGGGCGGCAAGCCGCTGGAGCCTGAGACCTCGGAGAACTTCTCGATCGGCGCGGTCTACCACAAGGGCCCGTTCGAGCTGACGATCGACGCCTACCGCATCGACGTCGAGAACCGCATCGTCCTGACCGAGACCCTGACGGGCAGCGCCACGGCCGCGGCGGGCACCAACGCCCGGGTGATCTTCGACCTGCTGTCGCCCTACGGCGCCTCGGCGGGCCGCTTCTTCACCAACGGCGTCGACACCAAGACCGTCGGCGTGGACGTCGTCGCCCGCTATCGCATCGTCGACGAGCAGGCCGGGACCTTCGACCTGACGCTGGCCGGCAACGTCAACGACTTCAAGGTCGAGCGCACGCCCACCACCACCGTGCTGCCGACCCCGGTGTCACTGTTCGCCCGCCAGGCCACGCTGCGCTTCGAGGAAGGCACGCCCGAATGGAAAGTCACGCTGCAGGGCGACTGGAGCAAGGGTCCGTGGGGCGCCACGCTGCGCACCACGCTCTATGACGACGTCCTCTCGCCCGGTACGGCCGCCGACGGCAGCGGCGACTGGCATACCGGCACGACCGGCATCGTCGACCTGGAAGGCCGCCGTCGCTTCGGCGATCACCTGACCGTCTCGGTCGGCGCCGACAACCTGTTCGACCAGTACCCCGACCAGGTGCCGCCGAACCTGAACACCAGCGGCGGCAACCCGTGGTCCAGCTTCTCGCCGTACGGCTTCAACGGCCGCTTCGTCTACGGCCGGGTCGCCGTCACCTGGTAGGTCGCTGAGCCGACGGATCGCGAAGGGGGACGTAGCGGAAACGCTGCGTCCCCTTTTGTCGCCGCGAAGATATACACAGAACATCCCCATCCATCTGCGCCGTTGACCACGCTCCGAGCGCGCGTCGCCGCGGCGTTCGCGTTAACTTATGGCGATGTCTCTCGTTCCTGCTCTCGACCTGCGCCCGCCGGCGCAAGACGCCCCCGTTATCACCGTCGCGCCGCACAACCTGGAAGCCGAACAGGCGCTGCTGGGCGTGCTGCTGTACGATAACTCGGCCTACGAGCGGCTGACCGACAGCCTGCAGGGACGCCACTTCTACGAGCCCTTCCACCAGCGGCTGTTCAGCTCGATCGAGACGCACATCCGCAAGGGCCAGCTGGCCGAGCCGATCCTGCTGGCCGACGAGTTCAAGCGCGATCCGGCGTTCGAGGAACTGGGCGGCATCCGCTACCTGGCCGACCTGGTCGACCGCGCGCCGCCGGCCGCCAACGTCGGCGACTACGCCCGCGCCGTCTTCGACCTGGCCCTGCGCCGCGACCTGATCCGCATCGGCGGCGAGATCGCCTCGGCCGCCCACGGCCACGGCGACGAGAAGCGCCCGGCCCGCGACCAGATCGAGGCGGCCGAACAGCAGCTCTACACCCTGGCCGAAAGCGGCACCGCCAGCTCGGGCTTCGTCAGCTTCGGCGACGCCCTGCGCGGCGCGGTGGAAATGACCGCCGAGGCCTTCCAGCGCGACGGCGGCATGTCGGGCCTGGCGTCCGACCTGATCGACCTCGACCAGAAGATCGGCGGCCTGCACCCGTCGGACTTGATCGTGCTGGCCGGCCGTCCGTCGATGGGCAAGACCGCGCTGGCGACCAACATCGCCTTCAACGTCGCCAAGAAATACGCCTGGGAGCCCCAGCCCGACGGCAGCCGCAAGACCGTCAGCGGCGGCGTGGTGGCCTTCTACTCGCTGGAAATGAGCGCCGAGCAGCTGGCCCTGCGTATGCTGGCCGACGCCTCCGGCGTGTCGGGCGACAAGCTCCGCAAGGGCGAGATCGACGCCTCGGAGTTCGGCCGGGTGCGCGACGCGGCCATGGAGCTGCAGGAAGCGCCGCTCTACATCGACGCCACCGGTGGTATCTCGATCGCCAAGCTGACCGCCCGCGCCCGACGCCTGAAGCGCCAGGTGGGCCTGGACCTGATCGTCGTCGACTACCTTCAGCTGGTGACCGGCTCGGACCTGGGCTCCAACGCCAGCCGCGTGCAGGAAGTCTCGCAGATCACCATGGGCCTCAAGGCCCTGGCCAAGGAACTGGCCTGCCCGGTCATCGCGCTGTCGCAGCTGTCGCGTCAGGTGGAAAGCCGCGACGACAAGCGCCCGCAGCTGTCCGACCTTCGTGAATCCGGCTCGATCGAGCAGGACGCCGACATGGTGTGGTTCGTGTTCCGCGAAAGCTACTACGTCGGCCGGGCCGAACCGCGCGAGGGCACGCCCGAGCACCTGACCTGGCAAGAGGAAATGGACAAGCTGCAGGGCCTGGCCGAGGTGATCATCGCCAAGCAGCGTCACGGCCCCATCGGCACGGTGCGCCTGTCGTTCAACAGCGACACCACGCGCTTCGGCAACCTCTCGCGCGATCACTACTTCCACCAGATGCGCGGCGGCGACGACGAATAACCGCCTCGCGCTTTACCTCTGGATGCGCGTCGGGCAACGCTCGGCGCGCGATTCAGGAGTCGAGCGCGCATCATGGAATTCAGCCCCCTGCCCGTCTCGACCTTCGTCGGGGCGTTCCTGCTGGCCTTTCCGGCCCTGTTCTCGATCGTCAATCCGGTCGGGGCGGCGCTGATCTTCCACCAGATGCTGGCCGATCATCCGGCCGAGACGCGCAAGCGCCTGGCGCCGACCATCGCGCTCTACGCCTTCTTCATCCTGCTGGGTTCGCTGCTGCTGGGCGGCTACGTGCTGAACTTCTTCGGCGTCAGCCTGGGCGCCCTGCGGGTGGCCGGGGGCCTGGTGGTGGCGATCCGCGCCTGGGCCCTGCTGATGGCTCCCGAGGAGCACGAAGAGCGCAAGGCCGACCAGGCCAGCTCTCCCGCCAAGGCGCGAGCCGAGGACATGGCCTTCTTCCCCCTGACCATGCCGTTCACCACCGGCCCCGGGGCGATCTCGGTGGCCATCGCCCTGTCATCCCAGCGTCCGGCAGAGGGCCATTCGGTGGTCCCGTTCTTCATGGGCGCCAGCCTGGCGGTCGCCGTCATCGCCCTGATGGTCTGGGTGTTCTATCGCGCCTCGGACCGGGTGCTGTCGCTGCTGGGCGTCAATGGCGCGCGGGTGATGTCGCGACTGATGGCGTTCCTCCTGATGTGCATCGGCGTGCAGATCGTCGCCAGCGGCGTCGAGGCGCTGGTGAGCCAGTTCCTGAGCACGCGCTAGCCGCATCTCCACAGCATCTGCACTGGCCTTGCAGGCGCGGGTCGGCTACCTCCGCAGCCGTGACCGACGCCCGCCTGACCCTCGACCTCGACGCCCTCGCGGCCAACTACGCCCTGCTGAAGACGCAGGCCGGCGACGCCGAACTGGCGCCGGCCGTGAAGGCCGACGGCTACGGCCTGGGCGCGGGCCTCGTCGCCCGCCGCCTGTGGGATGAAGGCGCGCGCAGCTTCTATGTCGCCCGGCTGTCCGAGGGCCTGGCGCTGCGCAAGGCGCTGGGCGAGCGCGAGGCGAAGATCCACGTGCTGGACGGCGCGACGCCCGGCTCGGGCCCGACGCTGGTCCAGGCCGGCCTGATCCCGGTGCTCAACAGCCTGCCCCAGGTCGAGGCCTGGAACAGCCAGGCCGGCAAGGGCGTGCTGGAGGCGGCGATCCATGTCGACACCGGCATGAACCGCCTTGGCCTGCGCCACGAAGAGGCCGCGGTGCTGACGGCCTCGATGGACCGCCTCAAGCATCTGAACGTCTCGCTGGTGGTCAGCCACCTGGCCTGCGCCGGCGAGCCGGAGCATCCGCTGAACGCCCGCCAGCTGACCCGCTTCACCGATGCGGCGGCGCTGTTCCCGAACGCCCGCAGAAGCCTCGCCAACTCGGCCGGGATCTTCCTGGGCGGCGACTATCACTTCGACCAGTGCCGGCCGGGGATCGCGCTCTATGGCGGCGGCCCGCGCGACGTGGCGGACGCCCGCCTTGCGGCCGTGGCCACGCTGGAAGCGCCCATCCTGCAGGTGCGGGTCGTGCCGCGCGGCGAGTCGATCGGTTACGGCGCGGCCTTCACGGCGAGCGAGACGACGCGGGTGGCGGTGCTGGCCTGCGGCTACGCCGACGGCGTGCTGCGCGGCTCCAGCCCCGCCGGCCACGTGTGGTTCGACGGCGCGCGCCGGCGGCTGCTGGGCCGGGTGTCGATGGACCTGATCGCCATCGACGTCACCGATTGCGACGCCGCCCGTCCCGGCGCCCTGGTCGAGCTGATCGGACCCAACCTGCCGGTGGACGACGCCGCCGCGGCAGCCGGCACCACGGCCTATGAGCTGCTCGTCCGCCTGGCCGGCCGCGCCCGACGGGTGGTGCTGGGCGAGGCCTGAAGGCCCCGCCCCTTTCTCAAACCTAACGCGCCAGGCTCTTCAGCTTGCCCGCATCGACCGAGGCGACGGCGCGCTTGAGGTCGTCGATGCTTTCGGCGTCGCCGTTGGCCTCGATCGAGAAGCGGTTGCCGACCACGACGGTGTAGCCGCCGGACTTGGCTTCGCGGTCCCACTTCTCGGTGGTCAGCTGGCCGCCGGCGGTGCTGGTCTTCTCGTAGCCGGTCTCGGTTTCCGAGGTGCTCTGGGCGTGCATCGCCGAGGCCATGGCGGTCATGCCGCCCAGCGCGCCCAGGTCGGTGACGGCCAGGGTGAAGCGCTTGCCGTCCTTCTCGTAGTCGCCGCGCGCCACCGACATGCCCATGCCGCCGGCCCCGCCGGAACTGGATTCCAGCGAGGTGCGGGCATAGCCGCCGGCCGCGCCGGGCAGCAGGCCCTTGAGCACGTCCGGCGAGGTCAGGGGGATGTCCTTGCCGGCCTCGATCGAGGCGGCCGCGGCCTCCATCTTCTTGCTGGCCTCGTCCATCTTGCCCAGGTCGTAGGTCTGGCCGCCCAGGGTCACCGAACCGCTGTCGGCGCCGGCTGCCTTGGAGGCCGCCAGCCCGCCGCCGATCGCCGCCGCGCCGACGATCGCGCCGGTGACCATGCCGACGATGACATAGAGCACGATGGCGCAGATCACAGTGACGGCGGTGTAGCCGATCGCCTTCTCCTTGGGCGCCTTCATCACCCGCGGCAGGCCCGTATAGAGCAGGTAGAGGCCATAGAGGCCCAGGAGGCCGCCGATGATCGCCAGCGGCGGAAACAGGCTGAAGATCCCCGCCACCCAGCCGGCGGTGCCGGAATAGGCGGCCACCTTGAAGGCCTGCAGGCTGTTCTTCTGGCCGTCGAAAGACGGGGCCAGGGCGTCGATGATCAGGCTGAGCAGGAACACCGACAGCAGCGACAGGCCATAACCCACGACCGCGCCGATGATCGCCCCGACCGGCGAGGGCCGGATCGTCGCCAGGCCGGGGATGCCGTGCCCGAAGACCAGGCTGCCCACCAGCCCGGCCACCGCCGGGATGGCGGCCAGGATGCAGACATAGCCGACATAGAGGCCCTTGATCGTCGCGGGCTCGGTGTCGATGCGCTCCCACTCAGGCGATGGCGTCAGCAGGATCCGCTTCACGCGGCCCACGAGATCGGAAGAAACGGCTCCGGGTTCGACCACGGACATCTAGGCGCCTCCAGCAAGATCCTGAATCTGCGCCCCCCGATACTTATCTACACCGATCACACTCAAAACGGGAACAAGGTTCGGCGACATCGCCAGCCCCAGGGCCGCCCGGGCCTGCGTCCGGCTTTGGCGCAGGCGACCGCCAGCCTGTAATCTCCACCCATTCGAGAATCAGGAGACCCCATGGCCCGCGACAGCGCCGCCTACGCCTGCCAGTCCTGCGGCGCGGTCCAGACCAAGTGGGCCGGGCAATGCCCGGCCTGCCAGAGCTGGAACACCCTCGTCGAAGAGGTCGGCGTCCGGCCGCCCGGCGCGATGTCCACGACCAAGGCCACGCGCTCGCGCGGCCTGCAGTTCACGGGGCTCGAAAGCGACACCCCGGCCCCTCCCCGCATCCTGACCGGCGTCGACGAGTTCGACCGCGTCTGCGGCGGCGGCGTGGTGCCCGGCTCGGCGATCCTGATCGGCGGCGACCCCGGCGTCGGCAAGTCCACCCTGCTGCTGCAGGTCTGCGCCAACGCCTCGAGCCGAGGCGTGGCCTGCGCCTACATCTCGGGCGAAGAGGCCGTCGAGCAGATCCGCGGCCGCGCCGACCGCATGGGCCTGGCCGGCGCGCCGGTGAAGCTGGCCGCCGAGAGCAGCCTGCGCGACATCCTCGACGGACTGAAGCGCGACAAGTTCGACCTGGTGGTCATCGACTCGATCCAGACCATGTGGAGCGACGCCCACGAGGCCGGCCCCGGCACGGTGACCCAGGTGCGCGCCTGCGCCACCGAGCTCGTTCGCCTGGCCAAGCAGAGGGGCGTGGCGATCCTGCTGGTCGGCCACGTCACCAAGGACGGCCAGATCGCCGGCCCGCGCGTGGTCGAGCACCTCGTGGACGCCGTGCTGAGCTTCGAGGGCGAGCGCGGCTATCCGTTCCGCATCCTGCGCGGGGCCAAGAACCGTTTCGGGGCCACCGACGAGATCGGCGTGTTCGAGATGGGCGACGTCGGCCTGCGCGAGGTCAAGAACCCCTCGGCCCTGTTCCTCAACGAAGGCGGCGAGCGCGCGGCGGGCGCGGCCGTGTTCGCCGGCATCGAAGGATCGCGTCCCGTCCTGGTCGAATTCCAGGCCCTGGTCGCGCCTTCCGCGTACGGAACGCCCCGACGCGCCGTGGTCGGATGGGATTCCGGACGCCTGGCGATGGTGCTGGCCGTGCTGGAATCGCGTTGCGGCCTTGGTTTTGGCGACAAGGACGTCTATCTGAACGTCGCTGGCGGGCTGAGGATCACCGAACCCGCCGCCGACCTCGCGGCGGCGGCCGCCTTGGCCTCCTCGGCCCTCGATGTCGCCCTGCCGCAGGACTGCGTGGTGTTCGGCGAGGTCAGCCTCTCCGGCGAGATCCGGCCCGTGAGCCGAATGGAGTCGCGTTTGAAGGAAGCCGCCAAGCTCGGGTTCGGCCGCGCGCTGGGACCGCTGTCGGGTCTGCCCGAAGGCGGCGGCGCCCTGCCGGTGGCCGGCGCGGCGCGGCTGGCTGACGCGGTCCGCCGAATCGAGAACGACATCTGGAGCTCGCACGCGTGACGCCGTTCGACATCATCGCCGGACTGATCCTGCTGGTTTCCGGCGCCGTCGGCTTCTTCCGCGGCGCCTCGCGGGAACTGACCTCGGCGCTGTCGTTCATCCTCGCCGCCGTGGTGGCCCTGCTGGGCCTGCGCCTGACCGGCCCGCTCTTTCGCGAATTCATGGACCCGGACTGGGCGGCGACCGCCGCGGCCATCCTGGTCACCTTCGTCATCGCCTTCGTGGTGCTGCGCCTAGTCGGCGCGCAACTGACCAAGACCCTGCACGCCGACGGCACCCTGGGCCTGCTCGACCGGCTGATCGGCCTGGGCTTCGGCTTGCTGCGCGCCCTCGTCGTGCTGGGCGTCTTCAACCTCGTCTTCCACATGGCCACGCCGCGCGACCGCGTGCCGGCCTGGGTGTCGGAGTCGATGTTCTACCCGCTGTCCAACGCCAGCGCCCAGGTGTTGAAGGTGTTCGCCCCCAAGGGCGCGGGCCTGGCCGGCAAGCTGGCGCCCGCCATCGAGGACGCCGTCCGCGACGGGGCCAGCGACAAACCGTCCGACGCCGAGCGCGGCGAAGAAGGCTATGATAAGGACCAGCGTCGGAAGCTCGACGACCTGGTGGAGAAATCGCAATGACGTCTATCGGCCAGTCGACCGACCGCTTCTCGTCCGCGCCCTGGCGCGATCCCGAGGACGACACGCTGCGCCTGGAATGCGGCGTGTTCGGCGTGTTCGGCGCCCGTGACGCCGCCGCCATCGCGGCGCTGGGCCTGCACGCCCTGCAGCACCGCGGCCAGGAAGCCTGCGGCATCGCCGCCTTCGACGGCGCCCGCTTCCATACCGAGCGCCACATGGGCCACGTCGGCGACGCCTTCACCGGCGCCGACCTCGTCCAGCGCCTGCCGGGCAACATGGCCATCGGCCACACCCGCTATTCCACCGCCGGCGGCAGCTTCATCCGCAACGTCCAGCCGATGTTCGCCGACCTGGAGACCGGGGGCCTGGCCCTCGCCCACAACGGCAACCTGACCAACTTCCTGACCCTGCGCGAGCGCCTGGTGCAGGAAGGCGCGATCTTCCAGTCGACCAGCGACAGCGAGGTGATCCTCCACCTGATCGCCCGCTCGCGCAAAGCCAAGATCGTCGACCGCTTCATCGACGCCATCGGCCAGATCGAAGGCGGCTATGCCCTGGTGGCCATCACCAACAAGAAGATGATCGGCGTGCGCGACCCGCTGGGCATCCGCCCGCTGGTGCTGGGCGACCTGGACGGCAAGCCGGTCCTGGCCTCGGAAACCTGCGCCCTCGACATGATCGGCGCCCGTTTCGTGCGCGACGTCGAGCACGGCGAGATGGTGGTGATCAGCGACACTGGCGTCAAATCGCTGCGCCCGTTCGCCGCCCCGGCCGCCCGCCCCTGCGTGTTCGAGTACGTCTACTTCGCTCGCCCCGACAGCGTCGTGAACGGCCGCTCGGTCTATGAAGTGCGCAAGCGCATGGGCCGCCGCCTGGCGGTCGAGACCGGCGTCGAGGCCGACGTCGTCGTGCCGGTGCCCGACTCGGGCGTGCCGGCCGCCCTGGGCTTCGCCCAGGAAAGCGGCCTGCCCTTCGAGATGGGCATCATCCGCAATCACTATGTGGGCCGCACCTTCATCCAGCCGACCCAGGGCGTTCGCGAGCTGGGCGTGCGCATGAAGCACAGCCCCAACCGCGCCATCCTGGCCGGCAAGCGCGTGGTGCTGATCGACGACTCGATCGTGCGCGGCACCACCTCGCTGAAGATCGTCCGCATGGTCCGCGAGGCCGGCGCCAAGGAAGTGCACCTGCGTTCGGCCAGCCCGCCGATCAAGTGGCCCGACTTCTACGGCATCGACATGCCCGAGCGCGAACAGCTGCTGGCGGCCACCAAGTCGCTGGAAGAGATGGCCAAGTTCCTGGAAGTCGACAGCCTGGGCTTCCTGTCGGTGGAAGGCCTGTACGAGGCCCTGGAATGCGCGCCGCGCGATCCGGTCGCCCCGCAGTTCACCGACCACTACTTCACCGGCGACTACCCCACGCGCCTGACCGACCGCGAGATCGCCGAAGGCCGCAACGACCAGGCCGAAAAGCAGCTGTCGCTGCTGGTCAGCGCCTAATCCGCGCCTTTGCAGGGTCCTCCGACTTGTTCGGGGGACCCAAGCTGCGCTAACCGGCTAGCGGTACGTTACGCCGCTCGCCGGCGAGGTCGCACGAAAGAACCAGCGTCTTGGCCAATCCCGTCTCCGCCGTCCTCTCCAAGCTGAAGATCGACGCCTACATCATCGCCCTGTTCGGCATGGTGGTGCTGGCCTCCATCCTGCCGGTGCGAGGCGAAGCGGCGACCATCGTCGGCTGGGTGGTCAAGCTGGCGATCGCCCTGCTGTTCTTCCTGCACGGCGCCAAGCTGTCGCGCGAGGCCGTGGTCGCCGGGATCACCCACTGGCGGCTGCACCTGACGATCCTGGCCTTCACCTTCGTGCTGTTCCCGATCCTGGGCCTGGCGATCAGCAAGGTCGGGGTGCTGACGCCGACCATGGCCGCGGGCATGGTGTTCCTGGCCTGCCTGCCCTCGACCGTGCAGTCGTCGATCGCCTTCACCTCGATCGGCCGCGGCAACGTCGCCGCCGCCGTCTGCGCGGCCTCGGCCTCGAACCTGTTCGGCATCTTCCTGACGCCGGTGCTGGTGGGCCTGCTGATGAACGCCCACGGCGACGTCGGCGGGTGGGACTCGATCAAGTCGATCATCATCCAGCTGTTGCTGCCGTTCATCGCCGGCCAGATCGCCCGGCCGCTGGTCGGCAAGTGGATCGAGAAGCACAAGACCCTGGTGGGCCGCGTCGACCGCGGCTCGATCCTGCTGGTCGTCTATTCGGCCTTCAGCGCCGCCGTGGTCGAGGGCTTGTGGCGCAAAGTCTCGCCGCTGGAGCTGATCGTGCTGCTTCTGGTCTGCGGCGTGCTGCTGACGCTGGTCATGCTGGCCACCATGTGGGGCGCGCGCCTCCTGGGCTTCTCCAAGGCCGACGAGGTGGCGATCGTGTTCTGCGGCTCCAAGAAGAGCCTGGCCACCGGCGTGCCCATGGCCGGCATCCTGTTTCCCGGGGCCACGGCCGGCGTGCTGGTGCTGCCCCTGATGATCTTCCACCAGATCCAGCTGATGGCCTGTTCGGTCCTGGCGCAGCGCTATGCGGCGCGGCCGGCCGACGAGGCCTGATCCCTCCCAGACAAGCAAACGCCCGCCAGAGGCGCAGGAAACGCTCATGACCACCACCGACACGCCGCTGGCCGGCCGCATCGCCCTCGTCACCGGCGCCACGCGCGGCATCGGGAACGCCATCGCCCTGGGCCTGGCCAAGGCCGGCGCCCACGTCATCGCGCTGGGCCGCACCCAGGGCGCGCTGGAGGCGCTGGACGACGCGATCTTCGCCGCCACCGGCGAGCACGCCACCCTGGTGCCGCTGGACCTGCGCGAGGCCGACGGCCTGGATCACCTGGGCGCGGCCCTGCACCAGCGCTTCGGCAAGCTAGACATCCTGGTGGGCGCGGCCGGCGTGCTGGGTGCCCTGACCCCCGTCGGTCACCTGGACCCCAAAGGCTGGGACATGATCATGTCGACCAACCTGACGGCCAACTGGCGGCTGATCCGGGCCATGGACCCGCTGCTGCGCGCCTCCGACGCCGGCCGGGCCATCTTCCTGACCAGCAGCGTCGCCAAGAGCCACCGGGCCTTCTGGGGCGCCTACGCGGCCTCCAAGGCCGGCCTGGAGGCCATCGTCGACTGCTACGCCGACGAGATGGAGAACACCAAGGTCCGCGCCTTCTGCATCGATCCCGGCGCCATGCGCACCAAGATGCGGGCCGGCGCCTTTCCGGGCGAAGACCCCGAGACCGTGCAGGACCCGGCCGAGATCGCGCCGTTCGTCGTCGACCTGGCTCGCCCTGGCCGCGAGCCGCCCAAGGGCGTCGTTCGCTTCAAGGAACGAGGTCAAGAGTCAGCAAGCGTCAGCCGATAACTGAACCTCGTAAACATTCGCAGGTTCAGTTTTCGCACGTGAAATACAGATAAATCACGAAAAATTCCCGCCTGACGGAAAATACGGATTTTCTGCGACCAAGCTGGCAGTCGACTCCACGACATAAGGCTTGAAGACAGGAAACTGCGACAACCTGACGCAGATGACGCTTTCGGAAACCGTCGCTCGTTAAGCATGGAATAAGACTCGAAGTCTCACCCTAAGGATGCAGCGCTGCCTGGGCGCGATCCCTCGGGGGTTTGGACAATGCCGTTTGCGTTCAAGCGTGGCCGCGCCGCGGCCGACGAGCGTCTCGCCGAGTTGGAAGCCACCGTCGCGGCGATCCATCGCTCTCAGGCCGTCATCGAGTTCCAGCTCGACGGCACCATCCTGGCGGCCAACACCAACTTCCTGAAGACGGTGGGCTACTCGCTGGACGAGATCCGCGGCCGCCATCACAGCATGTTCGCCGACCCCGACTTCGCCCGCAGCGACGAGTACAAGCAGTTCTGGCTGAACCTGGGCCGCGGCGAGTTCTTCGCCGGCAAGTTCCAGCGTCAGGGCAAGGGCGGCGTCGAGATCTGGATCCAGGGTGCCTACAACCCGGTGTTCGACGCCGCAGGCAAGCCCTGCAAGGTCATCAAGTTCTGCACCGACATCACCCAGGCCGAGCAGGAGCGGATGGCCAACGAGGCCTTGCGCCGCACAGAGGCCGAACAGGGCGCCGTGGTTCTGACCCTGGCCGACAACCTCAAGCGCCTGGCCGGCGGCGACCTGACCGCCGACATCACCGCCGCCTTCGACGGCCGCTTCGCCTCGATCAAGAGCGACTACAACGCCGCCCTGCAGTCGCTGCGCCAGGCCATGACCGAGATCGGCTCGTCGACCCAGGGCGTGCACAACGGCTCCAACGAGATCACCGGCGCTTCAGAAGACCTCTCCAAGCGCACAGAGCAGCAGGCCGCCGCCCTCGAAGAGACCGCCGCGGCCCTCGACGAGATCACCGCCACCGTGCGCCGCAGCGCCGAAGGAGCCCGCGCGGCCTCGACCGCCGCCTCCAGCACGCGCCAGGAGGTCACCCGCTCGGGCGAGATCATGCGCGACGCCATCGCGGCCATGGGCGAGATCGAGCAGAGCTCGGGCAAGATCGGCCAGATCATCGGCGTCATCGACGAGATCGCCTTCCAGACCAACCTGCTGGCCCTCAACGCCGGCGTCGAGGCGGCACGCGCCGGCGAGGCCGGTCGCGGCTTCGCGGTCGTGGCCCAGGAAGTCCGCGCGCTGGCCCAGCGCTCGGCCGAGGCGGCCAAGGAGATCAAGACCCTGATCGCCAACAGCAGCGCCCAGGTCGAGCGCGGCGCCAAGCTGGTGGGCGACACCGGCCACTCGCTGACCGGCATCGTCGGCCGCATCGCCGAGATCGATACCCTGATCTCCGAGATCGCCCAGTCGGCCCACGAGCAGGCCACGGGCCTCAACCAGGTCAACACCGCCATCAACCAGATGGACCAGGTGACCCAGCGCAACGCGGCGATGGTCGAAGAGGCCACGGCCGCGGCGGCCTGCCTGCGCAACGAGGCCTCGTCCCTGGCCGAACTGGTCTCGCGCTTCGAGACCGGCGCTCCCCCGGCCCAGGTGATCTCTCGCCCCGCGCCCGCGCCGGCCCATCGACCGGCGGCCGAGAACCCGGTCGCCGCCGCCCAGACCCGCATCGCCCAGTCGTTCCGCCCCGGCGTCGCCGTCGGCCAGGACTGGGAAGAGTTCTAGGTCGGATCGATCTTCACCAGATCGCCCAGGAACATCCGCCGTCCCCAAAAGCAAAAAGCCTCGCCCTGGCTTCCAGGGCGAGGCTTTCAGCGTTCGAGCCGGCGTTGACTACCGCCCCTTGGGCTTGCCGCCGGGGGTCTTGTTGCCACGCACGACGCGCGAGCCGGCCACGGGACGGCGGGGCGCCGAGCCGGCCTTGCCGCCGGCGGCCTTGGTCCCGACCTTGTAGCTGGGAGCGGTCGAGACCTTCTTCTGCGCCTTGGGTCCCTGCGGCTTGACCGACTTGACGGCGGCCTTGCCGGCGTCGGCCGGCGCCTCGGCCGAGATCGTCGCCTTCTGGGCCGACTTCTTGACCGTGTTGCGAGCCGCCTTCAGGCGCGCCTTCTCGGCTTCCTTCTTGTCGAAGGCGCGCTTGCCCCGCGCCGGACCCTGGTCGGCGTCGGCATAGGGGTTGGCGCCCGACTTGATGGTGATGCGCAGCGGCACGCCCGGCAGGTCGAAGCTCTCGCGCAGGCTGTTGACCAGGTAGCGCCGATAGTGGTCGGGCATCTGGTCGGCGCGGCTGGAGAACAGCACGAACGTCGGCGGACGGGCCTTGGTCTGGGCCATGTACTTAGGCTTCACGCGCTTTCCGTTCACGGCGGGCGGCGGGTGGCGCTGCATGGCCATCTGCAGCCAGTCGTTCAGGTCGCGGGTCTTGACCTTTGTCGACCAGTCGCGGTGCGTCTTGATGACGGCCGGCATCAGGCGCTCGACCCCGCGGCCCGTCTCGCCCGACAGCGCCACGACGGGCGCGCCGCGCAGCTGGGGCAGCATGCGCTCGGCGTGTTCGTTGAATTCCTTGAGGATCTGGCCGGGATCCTCGATCAGGTCCCACTTGGCCAGCACGAAGACGACGCAACGCCCTTCCCGCTCGGCCAGGTCGGCGATCTGCAGGTCCTGCGTCTCGAACGGATGGGTGGCGTCCATCACCAGCAGCACGACCTCGGCGAAGGTCATCGAGCGGATGGTGTCCTGGGTCGAAAGCTTCTCGAGCTTCTCGTTGACCTTGGCCTTCTTGCGCAGGCCGGCGGTGTCGACCAGGCGGATCTTGCGGCCGTCCCACGTCCAGTCGACCGAGATCGAATCGCGGGTGATGCCGGCCTCGGGTCCGGTCAGCAGGCGCTGCTCGCCGATCAGGCGGTTGACCAGGGTCGACTTGCCGGCGTTCGGACGGCCGATGATGGCGATCTTGATCGGCTTGGTGTCGTCGTCGTAGTCCTCGAACTCTTCCTGCAGCTCCTCGGGCGTCACCGCCAGAAGCGCCGCATAGAGATCGGCCATGCCCTCGCCGTGCTCGCCGCTGATCGGCACCGGCGCGCCCAGGCCCAGTTGGTGGGCTTCGGCGGCGCCGGCCTCGGCCTGCTTGCTCTCGGACTTGTTGGCCGCCACGACCACCGGCTTGTTCCGGCGGCGCAGCATCTCGGCGAAGATCTTGTCGAGCGGCGTCAGGCCTTCGCGGGCGTCGAACACGAACAGCGCCACGTCGGCCTCGTCGATGGCCAGCTCGGTCTGGGCGCGCATGCGCGCTTCCAGGCTCTCGTCGGTGACGTCCTCGAAGCCGGCGGTGTCGATCAGCTCCAGATCGAGGTCGCCGAGGCGGCCGTGCGCGAACCGACGGTCACGGGTGACCCCCGGCTGGTCGTCGACCAGGGCCAGCTTCTTGCCGGCGAGGCGGTTGAACAGCGTGGACTTGCCCACATTGGGGCGGCCGACGATGGCGAGTTTCAAAGGCATAGGCGGTCAGTAGTCGATTTTTCTGGTCCCGGCAAAGCAACAAGCCCGGGCCGGCGATTCGCCAGCCCGGGCCCGGGACGGGTTTGAACTTCAACCGGAGCCGTTGGAGGCCCCGGACGGCGTCAGCGGATCGCGATCAGGTCCGCCTCGTCGGTGGTGACGAAGACCTTGTCGCCGACGGCGATCGGGGCCAGCAGCACCGGCGCGCCGATCTTCAGGGTCTTTTCCGTGGCGCCGGTCTTGGGGTTCAGGGCCACGGCCTCGCCGTAGCTCGACACCGTGATCAGGCGGCCAGAAGCCAGGATCGGGCTGGACCAAATGCGCGGACGCTTGGCCAGCTTCTTCTTCTGCTTCTTGGAAAGCTTGTCAGTCTCGTTGAGGTCGCGGATCCAGTGGACCTGGCCGCTGTCGCGCGAGGCGCAGATCACCTGGCCGGCCTTGTCGACCACGTAGACCACGTCGCCGACCGGCCACGGGGTGGTGATGGCGGTGACCGGCAGGGTCCAGCGGGCCTGGCCGGTGCGCAGGTCGGTGGCGGCGAACACGCCCGAGTGGCTGACGGCGTAGACGTCGCCCTTGTAGATCACCGGACGACCGGCGATGTCGCGGATCTCCGACAGGGCGTTGGTGCGACTGGCGCGGCTGAGGGCCTCGCTCCACAGGTCGTTGCCGTTGCCGGTGCGCAGGGCCACCAGTTCGCCCGAAGCGAAGCCGGCGACGACGGTGTCGCCGCTGACGGCGGGGCTAGAGGCGCCCAGGATGCGAGCCGGCTCGATCAGGGCCTGATAGGTCCAGCCCGGCGTGCCGTCGGCCGCGGCGAAGGTCAGCAGCTCGTTGTCGGTCGAGACGACGAAGACGCGGCCGTCGACCACGGTCGGCGCGGCGTGGACCGGCGTGCTGGTGGCCTGGCGCCAGTTTTCCTTGCCGGTGGCGGCGTCCAGCTGGGCCACGAAGCGGAAGCCCGACGAGACGTAGAGCTTGCCGTCGGCATAGGCCACGCCGCCGCCGAAGCCCTTGGTGTCGTCCTTGCGGCCGCCGATGCCCATGAAGCCGCGCTTGCCCGGCTGGCGAGCCGGACGCAGGTCCTGGCGCCACAGGGTCTCGCCGGTGACGGCGTCGAGCGCCGAGACCTTGGCCTCGCCGTCGAGCACGAAGATCTTGCCCTCGGCCGAGACGGGATTGGCGGTGATGTGGAAGGTGCGGTTGGCCTTTTGGCCAAAGCCCTTGCGCCAGGCGATCTCGAAGTCCTTGCCGGCGGCGACGTGCTCGACCGACTGCTCGGGGCTGCCGCCCGGCAGGCGCCAGTCGGCCTGGGCCTGCGGCTCGGGCAGGAAGAAGTCGACGCCCTTCAGGCCGTCGGCCGCCTCGACCTTCTGGTCAAAGGCGATGACCGAGATCCGCTGGCCTTGGCTGGCGGTGGCCTTGTTCTTGTCGTCCTTGCCGAAGGGGTTGAGCTTCGACACCGTCGAGCAACCGGTCACCGACACCGCGGCCGACATCATCGCGGCGAGCAGCAGGGAACGCTTCAGGGTCATGGGTCGGCGGCTCATTGAGCTTGGGGTTGCAGGCCCGGCGGCAATTGGCCGGGCGCGAGTTGGACCTGCGGCGGCAGGGCGAGAGCGGCCTTGACGGCGGCCGGCAGGGCCTTGGCCGAGCCGGAGTCGATCATCTGGATCGCCGCCTGGGCGCGCTGGCGGGTGTCGTCCGAGGCGTCCGACAGCAGCGAGAGCACGACGAAGTCGCCGCGCGCCTCGGCCGGCTTGCCGGCCTGAAGCTTGGCGAACGCCAAGGCTTCCTTGGCCTGCACGCGGTAAGGGCTCTTCTCGCCGGTCAACGGGGTCAGCCTCGACTCGATCTCCTGATACGGAGCCGTGTCCATGAGCGCGAAGGCGGATTTGAGGCGCGCTATGTCACCCATGACAGGATCGGGAGCAATCTTGGCCGCTTCGTCGAAATAACCGACAGCTTCCTTCGTCTTGCCCTCGTCGAGGCGGATGCCGCCCATCTGCATGAAGGCCAGGGCGCGGTAGCCCGGGTTGCCGTCCTTCGACAGCTTTTCGAACTCGGCGAACGCCTTGGCCGGGCCGTCCTTCTCGTAGACTTCGAGGGTCTTCTGGATGGCTTCCGAGGCCTTGTTGGCGCGGCTGCTCTCGTAGACGCTCCAGCCCCACCAGCCACCGACGCCCAGAACCGCGATCGCGGCGACCGCGCCCAGGACGGGCAGCGACTTCAGCGCGAAGGTCTTGTAGCGGTCGGAGCGAAGCTGCTCTTCGACCTCGTCAAACACATCGACCACGAACGAGGCTCCAGTACGGGCGCCGGGCGGCGCCGGGGCGTCGGTCATGAAACGCGACGCGAGGTTGAAACATCAGGAGTCGAGGCGCGGGCCGCGACGCAGGCGGCGAACCTATAGCGTGTCCGCCGCCGCCGCAACGGCGGGGAACCCCGGTTTGCCGGCCCATCGACAACTGTCGGCGCAGACCCCCTCCGGCCCTCCGGGCAGCCTCCCCCAAAAGGGGAAGCCGTCGCGGAGCGACTGAGGGGGCGGCCCGATCAGTCCTTCTTGGCGTAGTAGGTCTCGGCCGCGCCGGGGAAGCTGCGGTCCTTGACGTCGCGGGCGTAGTCGGCGGCGGCCTTCTCGATCGCTCCCTTGAGGTCGGCGTAGCGGCGCACGAACTTGGGCGTCCAGTCGAACAGGCCCAGCATGTCGTCGCTGACCAGCACCTGGCCGTCGCAGCCGGCCGAGGCGCCGATGCCGATGGTCGGCGGAGCGATGGCCTCGGTGATCTCGCGGGCCAGGGCCTCGGCCACGCCCTCGATGACGACGGCGAAGGCGCCGGCGTCGGCGGTGGCGCGGGCTTCGGCCAGGATCTTCTGGCGGCCTTCCTCGTCGCGGCCCTTGGCCTTGAAGCCGCCGTCGACCAGCACCGCCTGCGGGCGCAGGCCCACATGGCCCATCACCGGCACGCCGCGGTCGACGAGATAGCGGATGGTCTGCGGCACCGTCGGGCCGCTCTCGACCTTCACGGCCTGGGCACCGGTTTCCTTCATGATGCGCACGGCGTTGGCATAGGCCTCTTCCGGCGCGCCCTCGTACGAACCGAAGGGCATGTCGACCACGACCATGGCCTTGCGCGAACCGCGCATGACCGCCTGGCCGTGCAGGATCATCATCTCCATCGTCACGCCGACGGTGTTGGGCAGGCCGTGCACGACCATGCCCAGCGAGTCGCCGACCAGCAGCACGTCGCAGGCGTCGTCGAGGGCGGCCGCCACCGGGGCGGTGTAGGCGGTGAGGCAGACGATCGGAACGCCGCCCTTACGGGCGGCGATATCGGGGGCGGCGAGACGGCGGACCGTCTCCTGACGATGGGCGGACAATACTCGCTCCGGCTCTATTGCGGACGCCCGGAGCGCGGCGGGGCCGCCTCCGGATTAGAACTCTTCGACCAGTCGGGTGACGGCGAAGGCCAGAGCGATAGCCGCAAGAGCGGCGCCGAGCCAAAGGGTTTCTACGCTGGCCGGGGTGGCGACGAACTGATTCACCTGGTCCATCAGCTTGTCGACGCCCAGATCCACCGAGCTGACGCCCTGGTCCGAAGCGCGCCGCAGGTCGCCGGCGAAGCGGCTGGCGATCAGCTGCCCGACCGCGATCAGGCCCGCGACGCCGCCGGCCGCGCCGATCGCCAGGCGACGCAGCGCCCAGCCCCGGTCGAGCCGCCCTTCGACCCGCGCGTGGAAGGCCTCGGCGTCGGGGAACCCCGGCGGCTCGGCGAACAGACGCGACAGCTGCGCATCGAAGTCGCGATCAACCATGACCTTCCCTCCGCGCCGAGGCGTCCGTGGGCGGGGCCAGCCTGGCCCTGAGTTTATCCAGACCACGTTTGACATGGGATTTGACCGTGCCGATCGGGATGTTCAAGGCCTCCGCCGCCTCCGCATGAGACCAGTCCGCGCCGTAGCAGAGCGAGACGCACAGCCGTTCGCCGTGCGACAGGCCCTTCAGCGCCTCGTCGAGATCCAGCCGGTCGCCGGGCGCCGCGTCCGAGATCGTCGGCGACGGCTCTTCCGGCGCGGCGTCCGAGAAGATCAGGCGCGCGTCGCGCTTGACCTTGCGCAGGTAGAGCCGCGCGGCGGTCTTCTTGATCCAGCCGCCGAAAGCCCCCTCGCCGCGATAGTCGGCGATCTGCTCGAAGCCGACCAGGAAGGCGTCCTGGGCGACGTCGTCGGCCGTGGCCGGATCCGCGCCCAGGCGACGCAGCAGGCCTCTCACGGCCGAGCCGTGCCTGCGCACCAGCTCCCCGTAGGCCCGGCGGTCGCCTGTGGCGGCAAGAGCCGCCAGCTCGACGTCGTGACCGGTGGTGGGTGGGCGTTCGATGCCCATGATGAAAGTCCCCTCTTCCCCCAGGCGTCTGCGTCAGGCGTCCGGCCGGTAACCCTTGTTGGGGTTGAAGAAGCTGAGAACCACGTAGGCGGCGCCGATCAGGGCCGGGATGGCCGCCGCGCCGAGCAGGGGATGAAAGGCCTCGTCGTGGCTCTGACCCAGGATCAGGCCCATCACGGCCAGGCCCGCGCCGACGGCGATCAGGATCACCCCGGCCCGGATGTCGCGCACCGCCGTCGATTCCTTCGGCGGCTTGATGTCCTTGGTCATCGCATCGACCAGCTCAGGCGGAAGGGCCTGGCCCTTCTCGATCGCCGTGCGCACGGTCGCCTGCATTTCCTGCTTGTTGCGGGCCCGCAACCACACCGGCACCAGCACGATGGCGGCGATCATCGCGAAAAAGCCCAGCGGGACCAGAATGTCTTCCATGACTCGTTCCCCTCGAAAGTCCGACGAGAGCCTGTCGCTTTCGTCTCGTACAGGGAAGAGGCTTCGACGGCGCCGTTTGGAGGCGCCGTCCGAGATGAAACTTTCGTAAGGGAGATCAGGCCGTAGCGACGGCCGGCGCTTCGGCCCGCAGGGTCAGGCGCGCGACGATGTCGTCGACCGCGTCGAGCAGCACGGTCGGCGCATGGTCGACCAGCAATTGGCGGGTGGCGTAGCCCCAGGTGACGGCGCCGGACGCCAGGCCCAGCGCGTTGGCCGCGTCGATGTCGCGGGTCTCGTCGCCGATCGAGATCACCCGGCCCGGCTTCACCCGGGCGGTCTTGATGACCTTGGTGAACTTCTTGGCCTTGCCGAACAGCGAGGCGCCGCAGCCATAGTGGTCGATCAGCTTGGCGAGGTCGGGTCCCAGCACGGTGCGAATCGTCGCCTCGCTGTTGGAGCTGACCACGGCCAGGCGCACGCCGCCGGCCGCCAAGGCCTTGAGCATGTCGGGAACGCCGGGAAACAGCCCGATCGAGCCGATCTCGGCGGCCATCAGCTTCTTGCCGTGGGCGGCGATGATCGGGATCTTCCAGGCCGAGACGCCCAAGTACTTGATGATCTCGCGGTTGGGACGGCCGCGCAGCATCTCGACTTCCTCGTCGGTGACGCTCTTGAAGCCGTACATCCTGGCCATCGGGTTGACGAGCTTCAGCACCACGGCGCCGCTGTCGGCCAGCGTGCCGTCGAAATCAAAGATCGCCAGATCGTAGGGAAGCCCCGAAGTCACGCCCACTCAATGCCCTGCCGCCGGACGAACCGGCCGTTTCCTCTAGACTTAGCCGCTGCACGCGGTCCTTGTCGCCCCAAAGTTCGCCAACTCGCGTCAATCGCGCAAGCGGCGTTTCGCTCGTCAGGCGAGAATGGCCGTGTACTGATCGGGTTTGAAGCCCGCCAGCAGCTTGCCGTCGACGTCGAGAATCGGCCGCTTGATCATCGAGGGCTGCGCCAGCATCAGCTCGACGGCCTTGCCGGCGTCGACGCCCGCCTTGTCGGCGTCGGGCAGCTTGCGGAAGGTCGTGCCGGCGCGGTTGAGAACCGTCTCCCAGCCCAGTTGCGCGACCCAGCGCTCGACGTCGGCGCGGTCCGCGCCCGAGACCTTGTAGTCGTGGAAGGCGTAGGCCACGCCGTGCTCGTCGAGCCAGGTGCGGGCCTTCTTCATCGTGTCGCAGGCCTTGATGCCGTAGATCGTCACCGTCATCGGGGCGCGCTCCAGAGATCCCGGGCCGCGAGTCGGCCCCTTCCCCATCCGATTAGCATTTTCGTCCGAGGCGCGGTCGGATTTGACCCGGAGCAGTTGCGTCTCAGTCGCGACATGACAACATGACTTCCATGACCGATCTCGCCCTCGCCCAAGCCCCTTCCCTCGCCAAGCGGCTGAAGGCCGGCACGGAGGCGACGCACGAGCGTCTCGACAAGAGCATCATGGCAGGCCAGCCGTTCGCCGACCGCGCGCGCTATGGACGGTTCCTCGACGTGCAGTATCGGTTCCATCGCGACATCGACGGCCTTTACCTGCGGCCCGAACTGGCCGAGCGCCTGCCCGACCTCGACGGCCGCCGCCGCTTCTCGCAGATCGCCCAGGACCGAACCGACCTTGGCCTCGACGCCCTCGCCGACCTGCCGCCGCCGGCCTTCACGGCCGAGGACGAGCCGGATCTCGCCACCGCCCTGGGCTGGCTCTACGTGGCCGAAGGCTCGAACCTGGGCGCGGCGTTCCTGTTCAAGGCCGCCGCCAAGCTCGGCCTGGACGAGACCTTCGGCGCGCGCCACCTTGCGGGTCATCCTGACGGTCGCGCCGCCCACTGGCGCCAGTTCACCGCCTCCCTGGACGCGGCCGGGCTGGACGAAGCGGGCGAGGCGCGCGCCATCGCCGGCGCGGAAGCCGCCTTCTCACGGGTGCAGGCCTATGTCGACGCCGCCTTCGGCTGAACCGCCTTCCCTGGAACTGGACGCCCCGGAGGCGGCCCTGCCCGCCTCGCGCGGCCTGCGGGTCGGCTACCTGGTCGCCGGCTTGGCGTTCACCGGCCTTGGCATAGCCGGGGCCTTCCTGCCGCTGCTGCCGACGACGATCTTCCTGATCCTGGCGGCCGGCTGCTTTGGAAAGTCCTCGCCCAGGCTGGAGGCCTGGCTGCTGAACCATCCGCGGTTCGGCCCGTCGATCCGCGCCTGGCGCGCCAATGGCGCGATCCCGCGCAAGGCCAAGGTGCTGGCCTGCCTGGGGATGGCCAGCGGCATGGCGATCTTCCTGGTCGCGGCCCGTCCCAAGCTGTGGCTGGGCCTGCTGGTGGGCGCGATCATGGCCGCGTGCGCGGCCTTCGTGGTCTCGCGCCCGGCTCCGCCGGCGGCCTGACGGCAAGCTGGGCGCTGGGAACGCCGCCCGCGCCCCGACGGTTTTCCTCCGACAACCCCAAGGAGGAAGCCATGTCCAAGGCCCCGCCCATTCCGCGCGAGCAACGCGCCTTCAAGGGCCAGAAGCCCGACATCGAAGGCCACGCCAGCCGCGAAGGCCTGCAATCACCCGATCCTGGCAACGCCGACGTCAACCTGGCCGAACAGGGCCGGCACGGGAACCTGCGCCAGAACACCAGCCATTCCGGCAACGTGCAGGATCGCTAGATCATCCCTTCAGGGGCCAGCGCCCAAGCACGATGTGCCGGGTCTGGCCCAGCAGGCTGTGGATCAGCAGGAACTCGGAGACGCCCCACGACACGGGCTCGACCGGCGTCTCCGGCGCTAGGGCGCGGTCGTAGAGCAGCGTCACGTGCGGGTTGAACTGCCTGGCGACCTGCTTGCCCAGCCCCGCGCGGGCCATGGAAAGGCCCAGCGCCTTCTGGAAGTCGTGCAGGGCGAGCAGCCCCTCCCCGCCCTGCAGCACGCAGGGGTTGTTGCCGCGATTGTTGAAGCTGGCGGCCTTGTCGAAGGTCACGCCGAACGGCGCGGCCGAGGACGCCGCCTCGCCGGCTTCCAGCGCCTGGGCGACGATGCCGCGCGGCAGGCCGGCGTAGTCGCCGATGTGGTGCAGGGTGACATGCAGGCGTTCGGGCGTCAGCGGCGCGCCGGAAAGGCCAAGCCGCCCCCGCAGATCGCGGGCCCGGCCGGCGATCGTCTCGGCCACGGCCGGCTCGGGGAAGACGCCGAAGAACAGGCGGTCGGACGGCGGGCCATCCAGTTCGGGAAACAGCGACATGACGAGAATCGGCGGCCGTTGAGGGGTGGCCTGCCTTATGGCGCCGGAGCAGGCGGCTGTCGCCGCCCGCTCCGCTGCGGGATCAGCCGCGCGCCGGGATGTTGAGACCGCGCTGCACGGCCGGACGGGCGAGACCCCGCTCCAGCCAGGCCGGCACGTTCTTCAGGCTCTTGAAGTCGACCAGTTCGGCCGCCTCGTAGAAGCCGACGAGGTTGCGCACCCAGCCCAGGGTGGCGACGTCGGCGATAGTGTAGTCGTCGCCCATCAGCCAATCGCGGCCCTCCAGGCGGGTCTCCAGCACGCCCAGCAGGCGCTGGCTTTCGGCGCGGTAGCGCTCCAGCGGGCGCTTGTCCTCGTACTCGCGGCCCGCGAACTTGTGGAAGAAGCCCAGCTGTCCGAACATCGGGCCGACGGCCGCCATCTGGAAGAACACCCACTGCAGGGTCTCGTAGCGCGCGGCCGGATCGGTCGGCAGCAGCTTGCCGGCCTTCTCGGCCAGATAGACCAGGATCGCGCCGCTCTCGAACAGGCCGAAGGGTTTGCCGTCCGGACCGTCGGGATCGATGATCGCCGGGATCTTGCCGTTGGGGTTCAGGCTGAGGAATTCCGGGGTCCAGGTCTCGTTCTTGCCGATGTCGATCAGGTGCGGCTCGTACGGCAGGCCCACCTCCTCCAGCATGATCGACACCTTCACGCCGTTGGGCGTGGGCAGCGAATAGAGCTGGATGCGATCCGGATGGGCGGCGGGCCAGCGGCTGGCGATCGGGAAGGCCGAGAGGTCGGTCATGGAAGCTCCTCGAAGGGGTCCAGGCCGATATAGGCGCCGCGCGAGCGTGGCCCAGCCCCCTACCGTAACTTTCTTGGTGTCAGTTACGATTGGCGGAGCGCAGGATGAAGCCGAGGATCTCGGCGACGGCGACGTAGAGCGCCTCGGGGATCTCCTCCTCCATCGGGATGGTCGACAGGGCCTGGGCCAGCGCGGGGTTCTCCTCCAGCGGCACGCCGTGCTCGCGGGCGGTCTCGACGATCTTGTCGCCCACCCAGCCGCGGCCGCTGGCGACAACGCGCGGGGCGTTCGGCTCGTCGTAGCGCAGGGCGACAGCGATGCGGGGACCGGAGACGCGGGTCATGTGGCCTGGTCCAGGAAGCGGCCGGGCGCGGCCGGCGTCGCGACCGGCGGCGCGGCGGCGTGGAAGGCCACCTCCGGCTCCAGGGCGGCTTCGCGCAGAGCGGCGTTGAGCATCTCTTCGCCGCCGCGCAGCCGGGCCATCGCCTCCGGACGCTCGGCCCACAGCGACACGCGGGCGCGCTCGCCAGTCAGGGCCAGCTGGGCGTCGATGCGGCCCATGGGCTCGACGTCGAGCGAGAAACGGACTTTCCAAGTGCGGGCCTCGGCGACGCCGCCTGCGGCCCCGCCCCCGCCGCCGTCGCGGCTGATCTCGAACTGGGCCACGGCCGAGCCCTGCGGCGTTGCGAACGGCACGTCGAACACCCAGCGCGGCCCCGGCTTGTCGTCGACGAGCCGGTTCTCGAACGGGCGGACGGTCTCCGCTCGTTCGGGCAGCGAGGCGGCCTGCAGAAGCTCCTGCCGGGCAAGGGCAGCATCGACGCCCTTGGCAAGTTGCTGGGCCACGAGAGCCGGCGCGGCGCCGGGCGCCAGCGTCGAGGGCGCGGCCGCCTGGGCGACCACGGGCCCACCGGCGAACGGCGGCGGCGGTCCCTTGCCAGGCGGCGGCGCCAGCGGCGTCACGGCCTGCCGGGCGACAGGCGTCTCCTCGAAACCGGCGGCGGCCTCCTGGGCCAGGACGAACAGGGCTGCAGCGGGCTGGGCCGCCTGCCGAGGGGCCGGCGGCGGCGCGACGGCCGCCAGGAAGCGGGCGACGGGCGAGTCGGCGGCCTCGTCGGCCTGAACGGAAGTCGGCGTCGCGGGAAGCGGCTGCGGATCGCTCCTGGCCGCGGCCTGGGCCGTCGAGGCCATCGCGGCCGGCGGCGGCGCGCCGGGCGTGGCCGCAAGGGCGCCGGCAGGCGGTTCGGCGATCGGCTGCGGAAGGCCCGGAGCGCTCGCCGTCAAGGTCGACGGCGGAGCGGCCGCGCCCTGCGGCGCGGCGGGGATCGGCGTGGGCGTCGCCGACGGAGCCCGGGACGTCAGGGGGGCCTGGGGCGTGGCCGGGCCGGTCTGGGCGCTCCAGCTGGCCACGGCGGCCCGCAGCACCAGCATGGCGGCCTTCAGGTCCTTGGCGGCCAGCGGCGCGGCGCCCGGCGCGGGCGCCTCCTCGGCCAGGCGGCTTTCCATGAACAGGCCCGAGCGGCCGAAGGCCTGGCGGATCTCGCCGGCGGTCACCGCGCCGTCGATGGGCGAGCGCAGGGCCAGCATGTTGGCGGCGGCCTGGCGCACCAGGGCCGGCGCCTGGGGTGAGGTCGAGACCCGCTCCAGGTCGGCCAGCAACGGCGCCATGCCGCCCTGCACCGACGCGGCGCGGCCGACCATGTCGGAAACCACCCTGGCCTGGATCGTCGGGCTGGCCAGCAGGATCTCGCGGGCCTGACCCGTCGCCCCGCCCTTCAGCAGGCTCTCGACGGTGTCGGGCGTTTCGGGAGCGGCGCCGGGCTGGGCGGCGATCTTGCCCAGCGCCTCGGTCGCCTCGGCCATGGCCAGTTGGGCCAGCATGGCCGGCGGCGGCAGGCCCGCCTGCCCCGTCTGGCCGCCCTGGAGGCCGGCGGCCGCCACCATCGCCGTCGGCTGCACCGGGGCGAGGTTGGGAACGACGGTTCCAATCGGCTGGACCGACACGGCGGACTCCACGGCGGCGCAAGAGCGCAGAAGGTTGCCGCGAGATTAATCCACAGGCGTGAAGCGGGTCTTAACCCGTTTTAGCGCTTCGCTTTTCCAGGAAGTCGAGCATGGCCTCGGCGGCCGCCTCGGCCGGGTCGGGCATGCCGCGCCCCAGGCGTTCGAGCGCCGCGAACTGCTGCGCCACCTGCCGCTCGCGCAGCACCGGATCGTCCAGCCGCCGGGCCAGCGCCGCCGCCAGCCGCTCGCCCGTGCACGCGTGCTGCAGCAGTTCGGGCGCGACCTCCTGGTCGGCGGCGATGTTGAACAGCGTCACCCAGCGCGGCGTCATCAGGCGCTTGAGCAGGGCGTAGGTGATCGCGCCGATCTTGTAGCCCACGACCATCGGCGCCCCGGCCAGGGCCAGTTCGATGGTCACCGTGCCGCTGCAGGCCAGGGCCACCGTCGCGGCCTTCATGGCGTCGTCCTTGGCCTGGTCGTCCTCGATGACGTGGGCGCGGAACGGCCAGCCGGCGACGCGCGCCTTCACCGCCGCCGCCACCGTCTGGGCAGCGGGAACCACCACGTGCAGGCCGGGGCGGTCGGCCTTGAGGATGCGCACGGCGTCCTCGAAGGCCGGCAGCACGCGCTCGATCTCGGACGGACGGCTGCCGGGAAGCACGGCCAGGATCGGATCGTCCGGACCCGCGCCGATGGCCGCGCGCGCCCGACCGGCGTCGGCGCCGCTGAAGTCGCGGGCCAGGGCCGGGTTGCCGACGAAGACGCTAGGCAGGCCCACGGCGTCGAAGAACGGCTTGTCCATCGGCTGGGTGGCCAGCAGCAGGTCCACGGCCTGGGCCAGGGTGGCGGCCCGCCCCGGACGCGAGGCCCAGACCTGCGGCGCGACGTACTTGATCAGCGCCATGGAAGGATCGAGCGCCCGCAGGCGCTTGGCCAAGCGGATGTTGAAGCCCCAGGCGTCGATCAGCACGGCCACGTCGGGCTTTTCGCGCACGGCCAGGGCCTCGACGTCCTTCAGCCGGCGCAGCACGCGCGGATAGGCCTTCAGCCCCTCGAACAGGCCCAGGATCGACAGTTCGGAGATGTCGAAGGGGCTCTGCACGCCTTCGGCCGCCATACGCGCGCCGCCCAGGCCGACGAAGCGCACCTGGCCGCCCAGCCGCGCCCGCAGCGCCTTGGCCAGGCCCGCGCCGAGATTGTCTCCCGAGGCTTCGGCCGCGACCAGCATGACCGTCAGCGGCCGGCCGGCGCTCATCAGCGCGGCTCGACGCCGTAGACGAAGAGCCCCAGGTCGTCGGCGCAGGCGATCACCTGGTCACGGTCGACGATCAGCAGGCGGCCCGCCTCGCCGACGACACCGGCCAGGCCCGCGCGCGCCGCGCGCTGGATGGTGGCGACGCCGATGGTCGGCAGGTCGACCTTGGTTTCCTGGATCGGCTTGGGCGCCTTGGCCAGCACGCCCTTGGGCGCCTCGGGGCAGCCGCGAACGGCCTGCGGCAGGTCGGCGACCCGCCGCAGCATGGCGTCGGTGCCTTCCTGGGCCTCGACGGCCAGAACGAGGCCGTCGCAGACCACGGCCCCCTGCCCCACGTCCAGCCCGCCGATGGCGCGGGCCACGGTCAGGGCGCGATCGATGTCGGCGCCGTGCTGTTCGCGCGGAGCGTAGCGGCCGAGCGGGCCGGCCGGCAGGGTCATCTCGCCGCGCACCTCGTGGGCGCCCTCGACGATGAAGCCTTCCTTCTCGAACTCCGTAAGCACGCGGCGCAGCAGGGCGTCGTCGCCCTCGCGCGCGGCCTTGATCAGGCCCGGCAGCACCTTCACACCCCGGAAATCGGGGATCAGGGCCGAAAAGTCGGGGCGATCGACGACGCCGGCGAAGCAGACGGCCTCGCAGCCCTCCTCCTTCAGCGCCTTGAAGGCCTTGCCGAACTCGGCGATGCCGACCTCGGCGCCGGGATACTGCTCGAGCGACGGATCGGCGAAGCCCTTGACGCGCATCACCGAGAACGGCCGGCCGGCCCGCTCGCAGTGGGCGGCCAGTTCGATCGGCAGGGCCCCGCCGCCGGCGATCAGTCCAAGCTTGCGCAAGATCAGACCTCGCGCTCGGGCAGGCACAGCGGACGGTTGCCGTCGGCGCGGATGAAGTCGACGATCTCCATCACCTCAGGCACGGCCGAATAGGTCTCGACCACGTCGTCCAGGCGCTCCTGGAAGGTGCCTTCGTCGGCGAACATCAGGCGGTAGGCCGCGCGCAGGGCGTTGATGCTCTCGCGCGAGAAGCCCCGGCGCTTGAGGCCCACTAGGTTCAGGCCCTCTAGGTGGGCGTGGTTGCCCCACACCGAGCCGTACGGGATGACGTCCTTGGTCACGGCGGCCAGGCCGCCGATGAAGCTGTAGCGGCCCACGCGCGAGAACTGGTGGATGGCCGCCAGGCCGCCGACGAACACGAAGTTGCCGACGTCGACATGGCCGCCCAGGGTCGCGCCCTTGGCCAGCACCACATTGTCGCCGACCGTGCAGTCGTGGGCGACGTGGGCCTCGGCCATGAAGAAGCCGTCGGCGCCGATCGTGGTCACGCCACGGCCCGAGGCCGTGCCGGTGTTCATCGTCACCTGCTCGCGGATCACGTTGCGCGGACCGATCAGCAGTTCGGTGCGCTCGCCCTTGTAGCCCAGATGCTGGGGCGGACCGCCCAGCGCGGAGAAGGCGTGGACGACGGTGTCCTCGCCGATGGTGGTGACGCCATCGACCACCACGTGCGACAGCAGGCGCACGCGGGCCTGCAGGGTCACGTCCGGGCCGACGATGCAGAACGGCCCGATCTCGACGTCGTCAGCCAGCTTGGCGGCGGCGTCGACGATGGCGGTCGGATGGATCTTGGTCATTTCGTCGGGGTCTCCACGACCATGGCGGCGAACTCGACCTCGGCGGCGACCTTGTCGCCGATCTTGGCCACGCCCTTGAACTTGAAGATGCTGGACCGCGCGCGCAGCACCTCGACCTCCATGCGCAGGACGTCGCCCGGGCGCACGGGGTTGCGGAAGCGGGCGTTGTCGACCGACATGAAGAAGATCGTCTTGCCGGCGGTGTCGACTTCCAGCGACTTGCTCATCAGCACCGCGCCCGTCTGGGCCAAGGCTTCGATGATCAGCACGCCCGGCATCACCGGGTTGCCCGGGAAATGGCCCTGGAAGAACGGCTCGTTCACCGTCACGCACTTGATGCCGACGATCGACTTGTGCGGCTCGTAGGCTTCGGCCCGGTCGACCAGCAGGAACGGGTAGCGGTGCGGGATCCGGTTGAGGATCTCGGCGATGTCGATGTCGGTCTGCGGGGCCGCGGTTTCGGTCTGGCTCATGCCTCGTCTTTCATCCCCCGACTGCGCGCGCTGCGCGACAGCCATGCGGTCTCTCGCAGCCACCGTTTGATCGGTCGCGCGGGAAACCCTGTCCATGTCTCGCCCGCCGGCACGTCCTTGAACACCGAGGCGGACGCCCCGATGCTGGCGCCGGGGCCGATCGTCAAGTGGTCGGCGACGCCGGCCTTGCCGCCGAAGGCGACGCCGTCGCCGACGACCGTGGTGCCCGACAGCCCGGTATAGGCCGCGAGCACGCAGTTACGGCCCAGCTGCACGTTGTGCGCAACATGGACCAGATTGTCGATCTTGGTGTTCTCGCCCACCGTGGTGTCGTCGAAGGCGCCGCGATCGATGCAACTGTTGGCGCCCAGCGTCACCCCGTCCTGCAGGACCACGCGGCCCAACTGCGGCAGGTCGACCACGCCCTTGGCGCCGGGCGCGGCGCCGAAGCCCGCCTCGCCGATCACCGAACCGGCGTGCAGGCTGACGCGGTCGCCGATCAGGGCGAAGCCGACAACGGCGTTGGCGCCGACGAAGCCGTCGCGGCCTATAGCGACGCCGGGGCCGATGACGGCGCCGGGGCCGATCACCGTGCCGCGGCCGATGCGGGCGTCCTGGCCGACGACCACGCCCGGCGACAGGCGCACGCCCTCCTCCAGCACGGCGGACGGATGGATGGCGGGCGCGCCGGCCTCGTGACGGCGCGGCGCATGCAGCAGCGCGGCGGCGGCGGCCCAGGCGGCCTGAGGATGCGGGGTCAGCAGCACGGCGCAGCCTTGCGGCGCGAACTCGCGATGCTGGGGACGCATGAAGATCGCGCCGGCCTGGCAGGCCGACAGGCCC
The DNA here is from genome assembly GCF_011043625.1 of Caulobacter sp. 602-2. Classification (GTDB taxonomy): domain Bacteria; phylum Pseudomonadota; class Alphaproteobacteria; order Caulobacterales; family Caulobacteraceae; genus Caulobacter. The sequence goes on along the minus strand of NZ_JAAKGT010000001.1, from coordinate 188,186 downwards.
TTGGCCCTGCGCGGATCGGAAAGGAAGGAGACGGCGTTCGGGCCCGCGCCGTCCAGCGGCGCGACGGTGGCGATCAGGCGCTCGCCAAGGCCCGGATCAGCCAGTTCCGCTCCGCCGGCAAGCGCCAGATCGGACACGGAAACCGGACCCAGGGTCTCGAAAAAGCGGGGGTCCGGCATGCAAACCTCTCGACGACGGCCGTCACGGGAATCGCCCGATACGGACGAAGTGTAGGCGGCCCAAAGCCGCCCCGAGTCAATGCCGTAACGGAAAGCGCCCGCCCAGCCGGAAAGGCCGAGCGGGCGCTCACAGTGCTTAGCGCTGCAGCTGGGCGGCCAGTTGGGCGGCTTGCTGCGGGGTCAGCTTGGTGCGCTCCAGGGCCTGGAACGAAGCGGCCTTGCCGCGGGCGTCCAGGGCGCTGACGATCTGCGGGGTGATGTCCATGGCCGGGTTGAAGATGGCCACGGCGCTGCGCTCGAGCAGCACGCCGCATTGCTTGGACTGGTAGGCCGAGATCACGGCCGGCTGCAGCTCGACCGAGTAGGTCTGCTGGGCGGCGTCGGCCGTGGCGACCAGTTCCATCTGGGTGTGGGCGGCATCGCGCTGCAGGGCGCTCTGCTCCAGTTCCAGGTCCGACTTCTGCTTTTCGCGGGCGTTGATGTCGGCGGCCGGGGTCTTGGCGGCGGCGTTGAACGCGTCGATCTTGGTCTGCAGGGCCTTTTCACGGGCCGACAGCGGCGCCTCGGCCGTCGTCTGCAGGGCCTTCAGGCGGGCGTCGAGCGCCTTGCCGGTGGCCGAGGTGCCGCGAACGGCGCCGGCCGAGAACACGCACAGGCTGGCGATCGGCGCGCCATGGGTGATCGCCGGGGCGGCCGGAGCGGCCGGAGCCTTGGCGAGCGGGGCGGCGGCTTGAGCGAAGGCGCCCGAGGCCACGGCGAACGCGGCCAGGCCCGAAGCGGCGGCGGCGAAGAACTTGGAGGACATGTCGTCTAAAGCCTTGTGGAGATTAGAAACGAGTGGAGGTGGAGAAACGGAAGGTTTCCGTCCGGTCGTAGTCTTCCTTCGCCAGGATGCGGCTGATGTCGAACCGGATCGGTCCCATCGGCGACTTCCAGTCGATGCTGACGCCGGCGGAGGCGCGCAGACCAAGGTTGTCCTTGATCGTCTCGCTGAACTCGCCGTTGGGCAGCAGGCGGTCGATGTCGTCCAGCTGGCCGGCGGTGCCGAAGTCGGAGAACAGCGCGGCCTTGATGCCGTATTGTTCGGGCAGGAAGGTCGGAATGGTCAGCTCCAGCGAGCCGATCGCATACAGCTTGGCGCCCAGCGCGCTGTTGTCGGTCAGCGTGTCGCGCGGGCCGATACCGGCCGTCTCGAAGCCGCGGAAGGACTGGCCGCCCTTGTAGAAGCGGTCGTTGATCCGGACGCTGTCGCCGCCCCAGCCTTCGATGTAGCCCGCCGAACCGGTGGCGCTGAACACGAAGTCCTTGTTGAAGCCCCAGTACCAGCCGCCGTCCACCTCGGTCTTGAGGTAGTTCACGTCGCCGCCGAAGCCGGCCAGGTCCTGGTTCAGGTCGGCGAAGAAGCCGCGGGTCGGACGCAGCGGATCGTTCCGCTTGTCGAGCCGCAGGCCATAGCCGATCAGCGAGGTCATGTAGGCGCCGCGCTGGGCGCAGAGCACCGTGGAGACCTGCGTGACGCCGCTGGAGTCGGGCACGCAGTAGCTGTCGGCCACGTCCACCTCGTCCTGGCGCAGGGTGTACCGCAGGCTCATCGAGGTGTTTTGCGTCAAGCCGAAGCCCATGGTGAAGCCGCCGCCGAGCGACTTGGTGTCGTAGGCCGCGAACTCGCTGAGGTCATATCGGTACGAATAGAGGTTCACGCCCGCGGCCAAATTACGGCCCAGGAAACGCGGCTCGGTGAAGGCGAAGTCGACCTGCTGACGCAGCGAGCCGACCGAAACGCGGGCGCGCAGGTTCTGGCCGCGGCCGCGGAAGTTGCGCTGGGTGACGCCGACGTCCAGCACGAGCTGGTCGACCGAGCTGTAGCCGGCGCTGAACGACAGTTCGCCCGTCGGCTGCTCCTCGACCTTGACCCGCAGGTTGGTGCGGTCCGGAGCGTTGCTCGGCACTTCCTCGATGGTCACGTCCTTGAAGAAGCCCAGGCGGCGCATGTTGTTGCGCGAGCGGTCGACCAGGACGCGGTTGTAGGCGTCGCCTTCGGCGACTTCCATCTCGCGGCGCAGGACGTAGTCGAGCGTGGCGGTGTTGCCGACGATGTCGATGCGGTCAACGTAGACCCGCGGGCCTTCACGCACCGAGAACACCACGTCGACCGTCTGGGTCTCGCGGTTGGGCACGTAGCGCGGACGCACGTCAACGAAGGCGAAGCCGGCCGCGCCCGCCGCGAAGGTCAGGGCGTCGGTGGCCTGCTCGATGCGCTCGTCTTCGTAGATCTGGCCGGTCTTGATCGGCAGGATCTGGGCCAGCAGGTTGCCGTCCAGCTTCTTCAGCTCGGTTTCGACGGTGACCTTGCCGAACTTGTACTTGGGGCCTTCGTCGATCGTGTAGGTGACGGCGAAGCCGTTCTTGTCGGTCGCCAGTTCGGCCGTGGTGGCAACGACACGGAAATCGAAGAAACCGCGGTTGCGGTAGAACTTGCGCAGCTGTTCGCGGTCGTACTCGATCCGGTCAGGGTCGTAGTTGTCGTTGCTGGTCAGGAACTTGTACCAGTGCGACTCCTTGGTGACGATGACGTCGGAGAGCTCGTTGTCCGAGAACTCCTTGTTGCCCAGGAAGTTGACGCCCAGGACGCCGCTCTTGGGGCCTTCGTTGATCTCGAACACCAGGTCGACGCGCTTTTGCGGCAGCTCGACCACCTTCGGCGTCACGGTCGCCGAGATGCGGCCCGAGCGGCGATAGAGTTCGATGATGCGCTGGACGTCGGCCTGCACCTTGGCGCGGGTGAAGATGCCGCGCGGACGGATCTGCACCTCGTCCTTCAGCTTGTCTTCCTTGAGGGCCGAGTTCCCCTCGAAGACCACCTGGTTGATGATCGGGTTCTCGACGACCTTGACCACCAGGTCGCCGCCGACCAGCTCGATCGAGACGTCGGCGAAGAGGTCGGTGCGGGCCAGGGTCTTCAGCGCCAGGTCGAGACGGGCCGGATCGACCGTCTCGCCGGGCTGGATCGGCAGGTAGGAGAGCACCGTGCCCGCCTCGATCCGCTCGTTGCCCTGCACGACGATGCGCTGCACCACGCCCGAGGTCTGGGCCTGTGCGAACGCGACCTGGGGCGCGATCAGGGCGGTGGAGCCGAAGAGAAGCGCAACGCCGGTGGCGAACGCGGCGCTATGGGCGCGAATTTTGCTCATGGGACCAATCATGGACGGGCGGCGATCGTTCACGTGAACAGGCCGCCGATGAATTTGAACACGTCGAAGCGGTTGAGGTCGTTCCAGGCCGCGAACAGCATGAAACACAGGATCAAGGCAAGGCCAGCCCGGAAACCGGCGGCCTGGAAATCGGCTCGCAGAGGACGCCGGAACACGGCCTCATAGGCATAGAGCAGCAGGTGGCCGCCATCGAGCACCGGGATCGGCAGCAGGTTCATGAAGCCGATGCTGACCGACAGGCTGGCGATGAACAGCAGCTGGTTGAACAGCAACCGCAGCATCACCGTGCCGACGTCAGGCGCGCCCTCGACGCTGGCCTTGGTCACCGCGCCGGCCGAGTGGCCGATGCCGATGATGCCGCTGATCTGGTCGGCCGGCAGCTGACCGGTCAGCAGACGCCCCAGATAGAAGCCGATGGTCTTGATCATGTCCCAGACCTGACCGACGGCGTCAGGAATGGCGCTCAGCAGGGTGGACTTCTGCAGATAGGGTCGGCTGCGGCTTTCGAGATCCAGCCGGCCGACCTTCACGCGGCCGCTGAACCGGTCCTTCTGCTCGACCAGGCGCGGAGTGGCGGTCAGCGAGACGGTCTGGCCGCCGCGCTCGACGACGAACTCGATCGGCAGCTTGGCGCGCAGGTTGACGTAGCGCTGGACCTGCTGGAAGTCCTTCACGTTGCGGCCGTCCATGCGGACGATGGTGTCGCCAGGGCGGAAGCCCGCCTCGGCCGCAGCGCCGCCCGGGATCACCGCCGAAACGGTGGCGGGCGACTTCAGGTCGCCGACGAACAGCAGGACGATGGCGAAGATCAGCGTCGCCAGCACGAAATTGGCGAACGGGCCGGCGGCGGCGATCACCGCCCGCTGCCAGATCGGCTTGAAATGGAAGTACTTCTTGACCGCCTCGGCGCCCTCGCGCTGGGCGATCTCGGCCTTCATGGCGTCCAGGTCGTTCTGGTCGGGCACGCTGGCGGCGTTCTCGTCGCCGGCGAAGCGCACGTAGCCGCCCAGCGGGATCGTGGCGATGCGCCACTCGACGCCCCGCTTGTCGCGCCAGGAAACCAGGGGCGCGCCAAAGCCGATGGAGAAGCGATCGATCGCCACCCCGCAGGCCCGCGCGGCCCAATAGTGTCCCAGCTCGTGCACCGTCACCACGACGGACAACACGATGATCATGGACACGATCGCGATCAGAAGACTGATCATCGGCTTGGAATCAGAGCTCCCCGGTCACTTTTCCTAATGCCGCTTGTGAGCGACAACCTCGGCCGCAATACGGCGAGCGGAACCGTCGATCATGACGGCTGTATCAAGAACGTCACCCGCCGTTACGGCGAGGTCCCCTACCCCGTTCATGCGTTCCAGCGTCCCCTCAACCGACGCGGCAATATCGAGAAAGCCGATCTGCCGGTCAAGGAAAGCCGCGACGGCGATTTCGTTAGCGGCGTTCATCGCCGTCGGAGCCCCTCCGCCCAGGCGCAGCGCCTCGCGCGCGACGCCCAGCAGCGGGAAGCGCGAAAGGTCCGGATCCTCGAAGGTCAGCTGGGCGTAGGCGCCCAGGTCCAGCGGCTTGGCCGGCCAGGCCAGGCGCTCGGGCCAGGAATAGGCGTAGGAGATCGGGCTGCGCATGTCGGGCGGGCCCAGCTGCGCCAAGGTCGAGCCGTCGGTGTACTCCACAAGGCTGTGGATCACCGATTGGGGATGGATGACGACGCCGATCCGCTCCTCGGGCGTGTCGAACAGGTACGAGGCCTCGATCATCTCGAGCCCCTTGTTCATCATCGAGGCGGAATCGACCGAGATCTTGGCGCCCATCGACCAGTTCGGGTGGGCGATCGCCTGCTCGGGCGTGGCCGCGGCCATCTGCTCACGGGTCCAGGTGCGGAACGGGCCGCCCGAGGCGGTGAGGATCAGGCGGGCGACGCGGTCCAAGCAGGCCGGCTGCAGCACCTGGAAAATCGCCGAATGCTCGGAATCAACCGGGATCACCGTCCCGCCCGCCGCGCGCGAGATGCGCAGCAGTTCGGGGCCGGCGCAGACCAGGCTTTCCTTGTTGGCCAGAGCCACGACCGCGCCCGTGCGGGCTGCGGCCAGGGTGGGCGCAAGGCCGGCGGCGCCGACGATCGCCGACATCACCCAGTCGGCGCCCATGGCGGCGGCCTGCGCGACCGCGTCCGAGCCGGCGGCGGCCTCGACGCCGGAACCGGCCAGGCGCTCGCGAAGCTCGCCCAGAAGGGCCTCGTCCTCGATCACCGCCAGCTTTGGACGCCAGCGCAGCGCCTGCTGCGCCAGCCGCTCGACATTGCGGCCGGCCGCCAAGGCCAGGATCTCGACCGGAACCTTGGACTGCTCGAAGAGATCGAGGGTGGAAACGCCGATGGAGCCGGTCGAACCGAGCACCACCACCTTACGTGCGGTCAAGGCAGCCATCCCCACTGGTCGAACAGGCGTACGGCGGCCACGACGATGGCGGCGAACATCAGGCCGTCGACCCGGTCGAGCAGCCCGCCATGGCCCGGGATCAGGTCGCCGGAGTCCTTCACGCCGAAGCGGCGCTTGAGCATCGATTCCCAGAGGTCGCCGGTCATGGTGGCCAGGCCGCCGAGGAAGCCGATGACGGCGGCCACCGGCCAGGTCAGGTCCATGTCGGGCAGGCGCGGCAGGGCCTCGGCCAGTTGGTCGACGCCGACCGCCGCCAGGGCCGCGGCCAGCAGGCCGCCGAAGAAGCCCGACCAGGTCTTGTTGGGCGAGAACCGGGGCCACAGCTTGGGCCCCTTGAAGATGCTGCCGGTGACGTAGGCGAAGATGTCGGCGAACCAGGTCACCGCGAAGAGCAGCAGCGTCCACGACAGCCCGGCGGGGCTCAGCCGCAGCCACAGCAGGGTGATGCAGGCCGGCGCGATGTAGATCACGCCATAGGCCGCGTCGGCCCGGCGCTCGACGGCGCCGCGGGCCAGCAGGGCGGCGGCGACCGCGCCGGCGGCGGCCAGCGGCCAGGTCAGGATGTAGTGCCCGCGGAAGGCGGCGACCAGCGAGATCAGCACCGCCACGCCGACGGCGACCGCAACCCCGATCGGGGCCTTGGGGGCGCTCATCATGCCCCACTCGCGCGCCAGCAGCGCGGTGCAGACGGCCAGCAGCAGCAGGAACCACACCTGGCCGAACCACACGGCGGCCACGACCGTGGGAACGAGCACGGTGGCCGAAGCCACGCGCGTTCCCAGATTGCCCCAGTTGAAGCGCTTAGCCGGCGACGGCGACGTCATCGGCCGCAATGCCTCCATAGCGCCGGTCACGGCTACGATACTCCGCGACGGCGGCGGCCAGGTGCTCGGGCCCGTAGTCGGGCCACAGCACGTCCTGGAACACCAGCTCGGCGTAGGCGCATTCCCAGAGCAGGAAATTCGAGATGCGGTGCTCGCCGCTGGTGCGCACGATCAGGTCGGGCGCGGGCGCGGCCGAGGTCGACAGGAACGAGCCGAACATCGCCTCGTCCAGGTCGGCCGCCCTCGCCTCGCCCCGCTCGACCCGCTCGGCGAAGCGCCGCGCGGCGTCGGCGATGTCGGCCTGGCCGCCATAGTTGAAAGCCACCTGCAGCAGGAAGCGGTCGTTATGGGCGGTGCGGCGCTCGGCCCGCTCGATCACTTCGAGCACGTCGGGCGACAGGCCCGTGCGGCGGCCGATGATCCGCACACGGACGCCCTCACGGCTCAGCCGGTCGAGGTCCGATTCGACATAGGCCTTGAGCAGGCCCATCAGTTCGGAGACTTCCTGGGCCGGGCGGCGCCAGTTCTCGGTCGAGAAGCCGAACACCGTCAGCACGCCGACGCCCGCCGACGGCGCGCCCTCGACGGTACGCTTGAGCGCGTTGACGCCGGCCCGGTGCCCAAGCGCGCGCGGCATGCCGCGTCGCTTGGCCCACCGGCCGTTGCCGTCCATGATGATGGCCGCATGCAGTCCCGCGCCGGCCTCGCCCCCGGGGCGCGCGGTCTTGGTCTGCAGGCCGGTCTTCGGCGACATGCGCTCTTAGCCTTCCCTTCTCATCCCCCAGGAGCCCGCTAATCGGGTTTGACCAGAGAGGACGATCAGACCTGCATGATCTCTTGTTCCTTGGTTTTCAAGGCCTCGTCGATGCGCTTGACGGCTTCATCGGTCAGCTTCTGAACCTCGGTTTCCATCTTCTTGCGGTCGTCTTCGTTGATGACGCCGTCCTTTTCCGCCTTCTTCAGGTCGTCGTTGGCGTCACGACGGACGTTGCGAACGGCGATCTTCTGTTGTTCGGCGTACTTGCCGGCGATCTTCGAGAGGTCCTTGCGGCGCTCTTCGGTCAGCGGCGGGATCGGAATGCGCAGGTTCTGGCCTTCGACCACCGGGTTCAGGCCCAGGCCCGAGGCGCGGATGGCCTTCTCGACCGAGACGACGACGCCGCGGTCCCAGACGCTGACGTTGATCTGGCGGGGCTCGGGCACGCTGACCGAGGCCACGGCGTTCAGCGGCGTGGTCGAACCGTAGGCCTCGACCATCACCTGATCGAGCAGGCTGGCCGAAGCGCGGCCGGTGCGCAGGGAGCCGAACTCGTCCTTCAGGGCGAGCACGGCCTTGTCCATGCGGTCTTTGTAGCGGGAAAGGACGGGCTTTTCGGCGGCGGCCATGGCTAGGGCTCTCTTCGCTTTATGAAATCAGGCGTTCGCGACGACGGTGTGCGTGCCTTCGCCACGCAGCACGCTGAGCAGGTTGCCCCGCCCCTTGATCGAGAACACCACGATCGGGATGTTGCTGTCGCGCATCAACGCGACCGCCGAGGCGTCCATGACGCGCAGGTCCTTGGCCAGCACGTCCATGTAGCTCAGGCGATCATAGCGCTGGGCGGTCGGATCCTTCTTGGGATCGGCGGTGTAGACGCCGTCGACGCTGGTGCCCTTGAACAGCGCGTCGCACTGCATCTCGGCGGCGCGCAGGGCGGCGGCGGTGTCGGTGGTGAAGAACGGGTTGCCGGTGCCGGCGGCGAAGATCACCACGCGGCCCTTCTCGAGGTGGCGCTGGGCGCGGCGACGGATGTAGGGCTCGCAGACCGTGGCCATCGGGATGGCCGACTGCACGCGCGTTTCCACGCCGATGCGCTCGAGGGCGTCCTGCATGGCCAGGGCGTTCATGACCGTGGCCAGCATGCCCATGTAGTCGGCGCTGGAGCGCTCCATGCCCTTGGCCGCGCCGGCCATGCCGCGGAAGATGTTGCCGCCGCCGATCACCAGGCACAGCTCGACGCCCGACTTGACGATCTCGGCGATATCCAGCGCGACCGATTGGACGGTGTTGGTGTCGATCCCGTAGGGCGTGTCGCCCATCAGCACTTCGCCGGAAACCTTCAGCAGAAGGCGACGATACGGCTTGGCGGGGGTGGGATCAGACATGGACCGGGCTCTTCCTGAGTCGTCGGCACGCACCATAGAGCGCGTTACACAAAAGTGGGATCGGTTTTGCGCCATCACGGCGCGACGCCGTGCAAGCGCAAAAAAAGGGCGCGGCGCGCGTTCGATCCGCGCCGCGCCCTTGCTTTGTAGACCTTGAAAGCGGCGAACCCGAGGCTCGCCGCTTTCACTGTCTTGATCGGCCTTAGGCCTGACCGGTCATCGAGGCGACTTCGGCGGCGAAGTCGTCTTGCTTCTTTTCCACGCCTTCGCCGAGGGCGAGACGGGTGAAGCCCTTCACGGTGATCGGGGCGCCCAGGGTCTTGCCGGCTTCGGCCACCAGCTGCTCGACGGTCTGGTCCGGGTTCATGACGAAGGCTTGCTTCAGCAGCACGACTTCTTCCAGGAACTTGCGGATGCGGCCTTCGATCATCTTCTCGATGACCGAAGCCGGCTTGCCCGATTCCAGAGCCTGCTCGGTGAACACGGCCTTTTCACGCTCGATGGCGGCCGGGTCCAGATCGTCCGGCGACAGCGACAGCGGGGCGGTCGCGGCCACGTGCATGGCGATCTTGCGGCCCAGCTCGCGCAGGGCGGCCTTGTCGCCGGCGGTCGACTCGAGGGCGACCAGCACGCCGATGCGGCCGAGGTCCGGCGCGGTGGCGTTGTGGACGTACGAGGCGACGACGCCGTTCTCGACGCTGTGCTTGGCGGCGCGACGGACCATCATGTTCTCGCCGATCGTGGCGATCAGGTTGGTCAGGTGGTCTTGAACGGTCTCGCCGCCAGCCAGCTTGGCGCTGGTGATGGCGTCGATCGAACCGTCGGTGCCCAGGGCGGCGCCGGCGATCTGACGAGCGGCGACCTGGAACAGGTCGTTGCGCGACACGAAGTCGGTTTCGGCGTTCACTTCGACGGCGGTGGCGGTTTCACCCGCGCCGTTTTCCGACACGGCGATGGCCACCAGGCCTTCGGCGGCGGCGCGATCGGCCTTCTTGGCGGCCTTGGACAGGCCCTTGGCGCGCAGCCAGTCGATGGAGGCCTCGATGTCGCCGTTGTTCTCGGCCAGGGCCTTCTTGCAGTCCATCATGCCGACGCCGGACTTCTCGCGCAGTTCCTTGACCAGCGCAGCCGTGATCTCAGCCATGGAAAATCTCCAGATTCAAACGTTTAGCGACCGAGCTTGATAGCCCGGTCGCGTGTCGGTAGCGCGACGGCCGCCGGCCCTCGTCAGGAGAGCCGGCGGCCGAAGAAAAATCAGCCAGCGGCCGATTCGTCGGCGGCCGGAGCAACGGCTTCTTCAGCGGCGGCTTCCGGGGCCAGTTCGCGGGCCAGGGCCGGCTCGACCGGGTTGGCCGAAGCGCCCAGGTCCACGCCCGAAGCGGCTTGACCAGCGGCCAGGCCGTCCAGGACGGCGTCGGCGATCAGGTCGCAGTACAGCTGCAGGGCGCGGGCGGCGTCGTCGTTGCCCGGGATCGGGTAGGTGATGCCGTCCGGGTCGCAGTTGGTGTCGAGGATGGCGACGACCGGGATGTTCAGCTTGCGGGCTTCCAGGATCGCGATCGCTTCCTTGTTGGTGTCGATCACGAACATGATGTCGGGGATGCCGCCCATGTCCTTGATGCCGCCCAGCGACAGTTCCAGCTTGTCGCGCTCGCGGGTCAGCTGCAGCAGTTCCTTCTTGGAACGGCCCACGCCTTCGCCCGACAGGACGCCTTCGAGTTCACGCAGACGCGCGATCGAACCCGAGACGGTGCGCCAGTTGGTCAGCGTGCCGCCGAGCCAACGGTGGTTGACGTAGTACTGGGCGCAGCGCTTGGCGGCCGTGGCGACCGGATCCGAAGCCTGACGCTTGGTGCCGACGAACAGCACGCGGCCGCCGGCGGCGGCGACTTCACGGACCTTCACCAGGGCCTGGTGCAGCAGCGGGATGGTCTGCGACAGGTCGATGATGTGGATGTTCGAGCGCGAACCGAAGATGTAGCGGTCCATCTTCGGGTTCCAGCGGTGCGTCTGGTGGCCGAAGTGGGCGCCGGCTTCCAGGAGCTGACGCATGGAGAATTCGGGAAGAGCCATCGGGCCTTTATCCTTTTTCCGGTTGAACCTCCGTGGACACCCCCGCTCCAGACCATTCTGGAGACGGGACCGGAACGGCGACGACGGGATGTCTCCCCGGCGCTGCCGAACGTCCACGTGTGGAATGGCGCGCAGATAGTCGCTCGCCCGTCGAAAAGCAAGCCAAAAGGCCCGCAGCCCCCCGTCCGGGGCCGGATCGGACCCGAAACGCCGCCGTGGCGGTACGCGCGGCCCCGCCCCTTCCCCGTCATGGACGAGTTCGAGGAGAATCGCGACCGGGCGGCGCGCTCGGGGCTCCAGTCACTCGGGCGGCCAAGACGGGCAAGGAGAGGCGCGCCGTGCTCGCGGCCTTGGGCCTGAATGGAACGCGCCTCGACGGCGACGGCCCCAGCAGCGCCCGGATGGAGCCATCTGGGACGCTCACCCTGGCGGACGCTGACCGCCTTGGCGGCAGCGCCCATCGCCGCATCCCTGCTCCTGATCCCTCGCGTGCCTCTCACGGGAGCCTCGCCGCCACTCAAAGTCCCCACAGTCGGGCTTCCCGGCCAGGCCCACGCAGGTCGCCCAACGACTTCGACCGGACCCTCTCCAAGACTTCTCGGTCGTCCCAGCTCAATGTCGTTCGCCCGCTCGGCGTCGCCGCCCGGCAGAACGTTCTACTTCGACCTGGGTACTGTACTTGGGTTCCGGCGTGGAAGGAATGACAGCGCCGCGCTCGGCCAGTCTCTGGCCGAAATGGCTAGCGTCGAAGGCCCGGACGGCGAGCGGGCGACGGAATGGCCGGCGGCCCGGATCAGGGCCGCCGCCATGCTGATAACGTTGATGTTCCCAGCGCTGAACAGCAACGCTCGCGGCTTGCCGCGCTCATCGACCAAGCCGTGAACCTTGGTCGTGCGGCCGCCGCGCGAGCGACCTATGGCTTGGAGGAAGCCTCCCCTTTGTGCCCGCCGCCGAGCGGTGCGCCTTCCGAAGAAGCGCGTCAGCTGTTCGTAGAGCCAGGACGTCCCACGTCTACAGGCTCGCCAATTGCGGGGGATCCCGGCGCTCCGCTTCGCTGCGGCCGGGATGACAGACCTCAGATCGTCGAGACGCCTCCCAGCGAAGCCTACGGCAGTTGAGCCGGCTAGAGCGGGATCGACACTACGCTAACCGGCCAACTTCCCTCCGAATTCCCCCGCGAAGGCGGGGGCCCAAGCTGTCTCCCAAGGGGTGGCGGGGCCGAGGACGCCCCGCTGACCGCGCTTAGATCTCCACCGCGCAGAGAAGCGGGTTTGGAAGCCCGTGCCGGGTGACTGCCAGCGCCCCCTAAGACGCCGAGAGCCAGGCCGGCGCGGCAGCGCGATCGAACACCGCCCCGCCCTTCCCGGCCGCTCGGCTTACGCCGCCCCCGCGCTTAGAAGGACTTGCCGTCCACCTGCTGCGGCTCCAGGGCGAAGACGTCGACGCCGTCGATGCAGCGGACGTTGATCGCCGCCATCTTCGCGCCGTTCGGCGCCTCGCCGCGAGCGAAGGATTCGATGCCGCAGTCGGCGCAGAACAGGTGCTGGATCTTGCCGGTGTTGAACCGGTATTCGGTCAGGGCGTCCTCGCCCGACAGCAGCGTGAAGGCTTCGATGGGCGCAAAGGCCAGAACCGAGCCCAGCTTGGCGCAGCGCGAACAGTTGCAGGCGATGGTCTGAGACAGATCGCCCTCGACCTCGAAACGGACCCTGCCGCATTGGCAGCCGCCGGTATGCTTGCTCATGGCTTCCTCCCTTGGATACGCCGGGCCGCGGATCCGGCGGTCTTGTCGTCTCTCACCAGCCCACGCCATGCGACCGACGGCGCAGGACATGCACCGACCACGCCGTACACAGGCCACCCGCGCCGCCCGTACTGCTCGGGCTGCCCAGGCGCAGCCGGCACCAGGCCGGCGCGGAGCAGCGCCGCCCGCCACGCCGACGAAACCAATCCACCGCGACCGCCGCGCGAAACCGCCAGCGACGATCCAGCCTCGGGCCACCGAGGTTCTCGGCCAGTCCAAGCCCGCTCCCGCCCCAAGGCGCAACGAGCCCGATCAGGGCGCCGCGCGCGCCTAGATGTCTTCCAGCAGCGCCACGCCCGGCGCGGTCTTCAACGCGCCGCGCAGCGAGGCGTCGAGCGTGTAGCGGCCCGGCAGCTTCAGTTCGATCTCGCGTCCGCCGCCCAGGGCTGCGACGAAGCTGATCTCGCCGCCCTTCTGGGTCATGGCCGGCTCGATGCGGCGCTTGAGGGCCTCGATCTCGGTGGCCGCCGGCGACAGGTGCACGCGCAGCCCCGCCACCACGTTCTCGATGGCCTTCTCGATCGGCTCGGCGTCGTCGCCGAAGAAGCGCACCTCGCCGTCGCGGGCCTTGGAGCGGACCTTGATGACCACGCCCTTGCCGGGCTCCAGCACGTCACGGCACTTGCGCAGGGACTCTGGCGGGAACAGCACCTCGTACTCGCCCGACGGATCCGACAGCGAGACGAAGGCGAAACGCTCGCCGCTCTGGGAGGCGCGCTCCTGGCGGCGACGGACGATGCCGCACATGCGCAGGGCCTCGGCCCCGGCCTCGGCCTGGGCCATGGCCTCGGTCAGCATCACGGTGCGCCGGCGGCGCAGCATGCCGACCATGTCCTCCAGCGGGTGGCCGGTCAGGTAGAAGCCGACGGCCGACAGTTCCTCGTCGAGCAGGTCGACCTGGGTCCAGGGTTCGACCTTCTTCAGGCGCGGACGGCTGGCGGCCGCATCGCCGCCGAACAGCGCGTGCTGGCCGCCCTGGCGATCGGCCGCGACGCTCTGGCCGTGGGCGATCAGCACGTCGGCGTTGGCGAACACCTGGGCGCGGTTCTTGTTGAACGAGTCGAAGGCCCCTGCCCGCGCCAGGTTTTCGATGGCCCGCTTGTTGACCTGCTTGGGATCGACGCGCTCGACGAAGTCGAAGATGTCGCGGAACGGCCCGCCCTCCTCGCGCACGGCCACCAGATGCTTCATCGCTTCCAGGCCGACGTTGCGCACCGCGCCCAGCGCGTAGAGCACCTCGCCGTTCTCGACCTCGAAGTCGGCGCCCGAGCGGTTCACGTCCGGGGCCCGCACGGTGATGTTGAAGCGGCGGGCGTCCTGGTGGAACACCGCCAGCTTGTCGGTGTTGGAGATATCCAGGCTCATCGACGCGGCGAGGAACTCGACCGGCGTGTTGGCCTTCAGCCAGGCCGTCTGATAGGCGATCAGGGCGTAGGCGGCCGCGTGGCTCTTGTTGAAGCCGTAGCCGGCGAACTTGGCCACCAGTTCGAAGATCGAGCCCGACTGCTCTTCCGGCACGCCCTTTTCCTTGGCGCCGGAGACGAAGCGGATCTTCTGGAGATCCATCTCCTCTTTCTTCTTCTTACCCATGGCGCGACGCAGCAGGTCGGCCTCGCCCAGGCTGTAGCCGGCCAGGATCTGGGCGATCTGCATCACCTGCTCCTGGTAGACGATGACCCCGTAGGTCTCGCGCAGCACGTTCTCGAGCGAGGGATGCAGGGTGTCGACGGGCTTTCGGCCGAACTTGCAGTCGACGAAGGTGTCGATGTTGTCCATCGGACCCGGGCGATAGAGCGAGATCAGCGCGGTGATCTCCTCGATCGAGCCGCAGCGCATCTTGCGCAGGGTGTCGCGCATGCCCTGGCTTTCCAGCTGGAACACGCCGACCGTCTGACCCGAGGCCAGCAGTTCGTAGCTCTTGGCGTCGTCGAACGGCAGGCGGCCCAGGTCCACCTCCATGCCGCGCTTGCGCAGGTGCTTCACCGCGCGGTCGAGCACGGTCAGGGTCTTCAGGCCCAGGAAGTCGAACTTCACCAGGCCGGCGCTCTCGACCCACTTCATGTTGAACTGGGTGGCGGGCAGGTCCGAGCGCGGATCCTTGTAGAGCGGCGTCAGCTGGGTCAGCGGGCGATCGCCGATCACCACGCCGGCGGCGTGGGTCGAGGCGTTGCGGAACAGGCCTTCCAGCTGCAGGGCCACGTCCAGGCAGTTGGAGACGTTGGCGTCCTCGTTCTTGGCCTGCTTGAGGCGCGGCTCGATGTCGATGGCCTGGGCCAGAGTGACCGGCGCTGCCGGGTTGTTGGGCACCATCTTGCAGAGACGGTCGACCAGGCCCAGCGGCAGCTGCATCACCCGGCCGACGTCGCGCAGCACGGCGCGGGCCTGCAACGAACCGAAGGTGATGATCTGGGCCACGCGGTCGCGGCCGTACTTCTCCTGCACGTAGGAGATCACCTCTTCGCGACGCTCCTGGCAGAAGTCGACGTCGAAGTCGGGCATGGAGACCCGTTCGGGATTGAGGAAGCGCTCGAACAGCAGGCCAAAGCGCAGCGGGTCGAGGTCGGTGATGGTCAGCACCCAGGCGACCAGCGAGCCGGCGCCCGACCCCCGCCCCGGACCGACCGGGATGCCGTGATCCTTGCCCCACTTGATGAAGTCGGAAACGATCAGGAAGTAGCCGGGGAAGCCCATCTTGACGATGATGCCGAGCTCGAAGTCGAGCCGCTCCCAATAGACGTGCTCTTCCATGGCCAGGGTCAGGCCGTCGAGCCGCTTGCGCAGCCCTTCGCGCGCCTGGTGCGCCAGTTCCTCGGCCTCGTTGCGGCCGTCGCCCGTCGGGAAGCTGGGCAGGATCGGGTCGCGCTTCTTGACCATGAAGGCGCAGCGGCGGGCGATGTCGAGCGTGTTGTCGCAGGCTTCGGGCAGGTCGGCGAACAGTTTGCGCATGTCGTCGGCCGGCTTGAACCAGTGCTCGGGCGTCACCCGGCGACGCTCGTCCTGGCCCACGAACGAGCCGTCGGCGATGCACAGCAGCGCATCGTGGGCGTCGTAGAGCTCGGGCTTGGCGTAGTAGCAGTCGTTGGTGGCGACCAGCGGCGCGTCGTGCTCGTAGGCCCAGTCCACCAGGCCCGGCTCGGCCGCGGCCTGCTGCGGCAGGCCATGCCTCTGCAGCTCGACATAGAAGCGGTCGCCGAACACCTTCTGCATCTCGGCCAGGGCGGCGACGCCCTCGGACGTCTTGCCGGCCGCGAACAGGCTGTCGACCGGGCCGTCGGTGCCGCCCGACAGCAGGATCAGGCCTTCGGAGTACTCGACCACCTTGGCCCACGGCACGACCGGCTCGGCCAGTTCGCCGCTTTCCAGATAGGCCAGCGACGACAACTCCGAGAGGTTCAGATAGCCCCGCTCGTTCTGCACCAGCAGGGTGATCGTCGGCTCGCGCGACCAGCGCTCGGACGGCTTGGCGCCGATGCCCTTCACCGGCAGGGCGCAGCCTATGATCGGCTGAACGCCGTTGTCCTTGGAATAGACGGAGAACTCCAGGGCGCCGAACAGGTTGGCCCGATCGGCGATCCCCGCGGCGGGCATGCCGCCGGCGGCGGCCATGCCCGGAATCTTGTCGGCCTTGATGGCCCCTTCCAGCAGCGAATAGGCCGACCGGACGCGGAGGTGGACGAAACCCTGGCCTTCCACACCCGACATCACAAGACCCTCGCTATTCGACTCAGGCCACCAGCTGGGCGACCGAACACATCATCCAGACGAAGCCGGCGACAGATACAAGCGCCAAAGACTCACGCGCGATCCGGACCATAACATCCCTCCACAGCTCGTTGGCCAGTTGCCTTTTTGTTCCATATTCCCCTTTCGTTCTCACCGCAATAGTCCACAGGCAAGTTGCGAGCTTTTTTGCCGCAAGGGGCCGATCGTCGCGGATCAACCGGGCGGCTCTGGCCTTCCCGGCCGGAACGCGGCAGAAGCCGCGCCATGCGCCTGATCATCGACACCGACACCGCCGGAGACGACGTCTTCTCCCTGATGCTCGCCCTGCGCCGCCCCGGCGTCAGCGTCGAGGCGATCACCATCAGCCACGGCAATGTCGGCTTCGAACAGCACGCCGAGAACGCCCTGGTGACGCTGGAAGCCTGCGAGGCGGCCGGCGTGCCGGTCTACATGGGCGCGCAGAAGCCCTTCAGCCGCATCCCGCTGGACGCCGCCTACGTGTTCGGCGCCGACGGCATGAGCGATGCAGCGCTCCCCAAGGCCGCCCAGCGCCCCTGCCCCGGCCATGCCGCCGACGAGATCGTGCGGCGGGTGATGCAGGCGCCCGGCGAGATCACCCTGCTGGCCCAGGCCCCGCTGACCAACATCGCCCTGGCCGTGCTGCGCGAGCCGGAAATCGCGAAGGCCGCCAAGGCCCTGTGGGTGATGGGCGGCACCGACAACGGCGTCGGCAACGTCACGCCGGCGGCCGAGTACAATTTCTATGTCGATCCCGAGGCGGCCAAGATCGTCGTCAACGCCGGCTTCGACCTGCACGTGGTCACCTGGACCGAAACCCTGCGCGACGGACTGCTGACCACGGCGCAGCTGGGCGAGCTCGACGCCCTGGGCACGCCGCGCGCCAGGTTCTTCACCAAGGTCAACGAGGCCTCGCTGGCCTTCGCCCGCGACACCGAGGGCCTGGACGGCAGCCTGCACCCCGACGCCCTGACCTGCGCGGCCATGCTGGACGAAGCCCTGGTGTTGGAAGCCGAGCGCTGCGTGATCGACGTGGAGACCATGGGCGAGCTGACGCGCGGCTATCTCAGCGTCTCGCACTCGATCCTGCCCGACATCGAGATCGCCGACCCGGCCCTCAAGCGCCGCGAGCCCAACGCCCGGGTGATCAAGAAGATCGACCAGGCGGGGTTCTTCGCGGCGATGCGGCAGGCGCTGCTCTAGCGCCTAGAAGCTCTGCGGCTCCAGGTGGCCGTCGCGCAGGGCGAAGACCCGGTCCATGTAGCGGGCCAGCTCCATGTTGTGGGTGGCGATCAGGGCGGCGACGCCCTGCCCGCGCGCCAGGTCGTACAGCGCCTGGAAGGTGGCCGCCGAGGTGGCCGGATCGAGGTTGCCGGTCGGCTCGTCGGCCAGCAGCAGCTTGGGCGAATTGGCCAGGGCCCGGGCGATGGCCACCCGCTGCTGTTCGCCGCCCGACATCTGGCCGGGCTGGTGGTCTACCCGCGCCGCCAGGCCCAGCTGCCCCAGCAGGCCGACGGCGCGTTCACGAGCCTCGGCGCGGCGGCGGCCGGCGATCATCTGCGGCAGCTCCACGTTCTCGCCGGCCGTGAACTCCGGCAGCAGGTGGTGGAACTGGTAGACGAAGCCCACGGTCGACAGGCGAACCTTGGTGCGCTGGCGCTCGGACAGCTTGGAGCAGTCCTTGCCGTCGACAGCGATGATGCCGGCGTCGGGGCGCTCCAGCAGGCCTGCCGCGTGCAACAGCGACGACTTGCCCGAGCCCGACGGGCCGATCAGGCCCACGACCTCGCCCGGATAGACGTCGAGATCCGCGCCGCGCAGCACGGTCAGCTTGCCGGCCTCGGTGACGTAGGTGCGCTCGACGCCGCGCAGCGACAGGACGGGGCTACTCATAGCGAAGGGCCTCAACGGGATCGAGGCGCGAGGCCCGCAGCGCCGGCGGCAGGGTCGCCAGCACGCTCATCAGGGTGGAGATCGAGACGACACCGCCGACCTCGACCCAGTCGATCTTGGCCGGGATGTGGGCCAGGAAATAGATGTCGGCGCTGAACACGGCGGTGCCGGTGGCCCATTCGACGAAGTTCTGGATGGCGGTGATGTTGGCACAGAACAGCACGCCCAGCAGCAGGCCGGTCAGGGTTCCGGCCACGCCGATCGAGGCGCCCGCCATGATGAAGATGCGCAGGATCGACGACTGGCTGGCGCCCATGGTGCGCAGGATGGCGATGTCGCGGCCCTTGTTCTTCACCAGCATGACCAGGCCGGAAATGATGTTCAGCGTGGCGATGGCGACGATGAAGAACAGGATCAGGCGCATCACCTTGCGCTCGACCTGCAGCGCGTTGAAGTAGCTGCTGTTCTTGTCCATCCAGTCGGTGATGAAGGCGCCGGGGCCGACGGCCTGCTCGATGGCGGCCTTGGCCTGCTTGGCGTCGTCCGGATCGGTCAGCTTGACCTCGACATAGTCGATGGCCGTGTCGCGCCCGAAGAACAGCTGCGCCTGGGCCAGCGGCATCATCACATAGCTCTCGTCGAACTGGCTCATGCCGACGCTGAACACGCCGCCGACGACGTAGTCCTTCTCGCGCGTCGACGTGCCGAACGCCGTGGCCGGGCCCGAGGGCGAGATCAGGGTGATCGGGTCGCCGACCGACAGGCCCAGGTTGCGGGCCATGCGATCGCCGATCAGCACCATGTCGCCGCCGTACTCGCCCTCGCCGAAGCCGTTGAGCGAGCCCTGCTTGATGTTCTTGGAGATCAGGGTCATGCCGCGCAGGTCGGCCGGATTGACGCCGCGGACGATGGCGCCGGTCACCTGGTTGGGGCCGATCACCATGGCCTGGGCCTCGACCAGGGGCGCGGCCTGGACCACGCCGGGGCTGGCCTTGATGCGGGCGATGACGCCCTCGCGGTCGGGGCCGTTGACCAGCGGCCCCTGGGCGTAGATGTGGCCGTTGAAGCCGAGCAGCCGGCCGAGAAGCTCGGCGCGGAAGCCGTTCATGACGCTCATCACGGTGATGAGGGCGAAAACCGCCAGCATCACCGCGCTGAACGAGATCACCGAGATCAGGGCGACGCCGCCGTTCTTGCGCTTGGTGCGCAGGTAACGCCAGGCGACCGTCCGTTCCCAGATCCCGAAGGGCCCCGCGCCGAACGCCATCAGGCGGCGGCCTTGCCGGTCAGGCGGGCGATCACCGCGTCGAGCGGCTCGGAGACGCGCTCGCCGGTCTTGCGGTTCTTCAGCTCGACCACGCCCTCGGCGATGCCCTTGGGGCCGACGATCAGCTGCCAGGGCAGGCCGATCAGGTCCATGGTGGCGAACTTGGCGCCGCCGCGTGCGTCGGTGTCGTCATAGAGCACGTCGACGCCGGCCGCCTGCAGGGCCTTGTAGGCCTCGTCGCAAGCCGCGTCGCAGGCCGCATCGCCCTGGCGCATGTTGACGATGCCGACGTGGAACGGCGCGACGCTTTCCGGCCAGATGATGCCGCCGTCGTCGTGGCTGGCCTCGATGATCGCGCCCAGCAGGCGCGAGACGCCGACGCCGTAGCTGCCCATCTGGACCGGCGTTTCCTTGCCGTCGGGACCCATGACCAGGGCCTTCATCGGCTCGGAATACTTCGTGCCGAACGAGAAGATGTGGCCGACCTCGATGCCGCGGGCCGACAGGCGCTCGCCCTCGGGGATGGCGTCGAAGGCGGCTTCGTCGTGCATTTCCTCGGTCGCGGCGTAGAGCGCGGTGCGCTCGTTCACCAGCGGCTGCAGGTCGCCGTACCAGTCGACGTCGGGACCAGGCGCGGCCATCTCGACCAGGTCCTTGTGGCAGAAGACGGCGCTTTCGCCCGTCTCGGCCAGCACGATGAACTCGTGGGACAGGTCCCCGCCGATCGGGCCGGTATCGGCCCGCATCGGCACGGCCTTCAGGCCCATGCGCGAGAACAAGTTCAGATAGGCCACGAACATGCGGTTGTACGACTTGCGCGCGCCCTCGGCGTCGAGGTCGAAGCTGTAGGCGTCCTTCATCAGGAACTCGCGGCCACGCATCACGCCGAAGCGCGGGCGGCGCTCGTCGCGGAACTTCCACTGAACGTGGTAGAGGTTCTTGGGCAGATCCTTGTAGCTCCGCACCGAGGCGCGGAAGATCTCGGTGACCATTTCCTCGTTGGTGGGCCCGTACAGCAGCTCGCGCTCGTGGCGGTCGGTGATGCGCAGCATCTCCGGGCCGTAGGCGTCGTAGCGGCCCGACTCGCGCCACAGGTCGGCCAGCTGCAGGGTCGGCATCAGGAGCTCGATGGCGCCGGCGCGATCCATTTCCTCGCGGACGATCTGCTCGATCTTGTTGAGCACCCGCAGGCCCAGTGGCAGCCAGGCGTAGATGCCGGCGGCCTCCTGGCGGATCATGCCCGCGCGCAGCATCAGCTGGTGCGAGGCGATCTGGGCGTCGGAAGGAGCTTCTTTCAGGACGGGCAGGAAGTAGCGCGACAGGCGCATGGACGAGACGTCTCCGGGAGTATTCGAGGCGTTGAGATAGCCGGTCGCCATTCAGCTTGGCAACGCGCGCGGCGAAAAGATGACGTTTTGAGTGTCGAGAGCGTCCGACTGCCGAAAGAGTTGGGCGGCCAGGCCGCTCGACGCCTTCGCTGAAGCCCCCAGGGCCAGGCTAAACGAAAAGAAGGCCGCGCGGTTCAATCGCGCGGCCGTTCAAGTTCATCGTCGGGGAAGACGCCACAGAGCAAGGCCGAACCCGGCCTCGTCATGACAATGTACGACCGTCGAACGACTGTTGGGGCATGCGATTGCCGCTGGCGTTCAAGCTCCGCGCGTTTCGCCCAAGACATGGGCGTTTGACGGGCAGGAGATCGCCGTTCGCACAAGCCTTGGGCGCCCAGCCCCCGGCTGCAAAAGTTTTCAGTAGGTCGCGGGCAGGTCCGGCAGGCTGACCAGCTGGAACTTCACCACCAGCCACAGAATCGCAAACAGCACGAGCGCCACGCAGGTGGTGGTGAGGAACTTGCGCTTCAGATTGGGGTTCACCGGCGCGCCGGGATCGGCTCCCGGCGGCGGCTCGATCCCCATCTCGTGGTAGCTGCGCGTGCCCAGAGGCAGCACGGCGAACAGCACCGTCCACCAGATGGTCAGGAAGATCGCGACGCTGGTGATCGGGCCCATCAGTGATGCGCGTCCTTGGGGCTTTCCATCAATTCCACGAGCATGCCGCCCATGTCCTTGGGGTGAACGAAGATGATCAGCGTTCCGTGGGCGCCGATCCTGGGCTCGCCTAGCACGGTCGCGCCCTTGGCGACCAGCGCGTCGCGCGCCTCATAGATGTTCTCGACCTCGAAACAGACGTGATGCTGGCCGCCCTTGGGGTTCTTGGCCAGGAAGGCGTGGATCGGCGATTTCTCGCCATAGGGCTCGATCAGTTCGATCTGGCTGTTGGGCAGGTTGACGAAGCAGACCCAGACGCCCTGCTCGGGCATGGCCCACTTGTCGGTCACCGAGGTGGCCCCGAGCAGCTCGCGGTACATCTTCACCGACTCGTCGATGGAGGGCGTGGCGACGCCGATGTGGTTGAGCCTGCCGATCATGGTTCCTGTCCCGGGCTGGAGCGGTGTTGGAGCCCAACTAACCGCGCCTCCGGTCGCGGCAGTCAAGCGCCGCGAAGGCCCTTCAGCCAGTGGAAGCGCACCGGCATGACCTGGATCAGGAGGAAGCCGGCGACGAAACCGCCCAGGTGGGCCTGCCAGGCGATGCCGCCGCCCCCGCCCGACAGCGCGCCGTAGCCGAACGCCGCGCCCAGGACGACCAGGTTGGAGATCAGCGCCGAACCGACCTGGCGCAGCACCGAAGGCGCCAGGATCGGCGCGAGCCTGGCTTCGCCCGGCCCGCTCAGCCGCGCAACCGCGCCCCACAGGCCGAAGATGGCGCCCGAGGCCCCGACGGCCAGCACCTGGTCGGGTCCCAGCAGCAGGAAGGCGCCCGCCCCGGCCAGGCCGCAGGCGAGGTAGAAGAACAGGAACAGCACCCCGCCCAGGGCGTCGCGGCCGAACCGCTGGGCGATCGCCGGCCCCAGCGCCACCAGGGCGCCGCTATTGAACACGATGTGCAGCCAGCCCCAGGACTGACCCCAGCTCATGTGCATGAACATGTGGGTCAGCGGCGTCCACCACAGGCCCTGGTAGACGCCGGGCTTCCACAGTCCGCCCAGGGCGAAGGCCAGCTGCCCCTGCCCCATCAGCTCGAAGGCCGACTGGACCAGGAAGGCCAGCCAGATCAGCGCCAGCACGACGACCATCGGCCAGGCCTCGAACCACAGGATGGCCGGGCTGCGCCCGAACAGCCCTTCGCGCCGCGGGGGCGTGTCGGAACCGTTCGGGGTCTGGTCGTCGGTGCTCATGCGGCGATCAGAGGCGCAGGACGGTCGTCTCGACGACCGGCTTGCGTTCCCAGATGCGGAAGGCGGCCTTCTTCACCGCGCGCGAGATGGCGTTCTCGATGGTCTCGTCGATCTCGCGGTCGTCGCCCGACAGGCGCTTGAAGGCCTCTTCGGCCTCTTCGGCCAGGTCGTCCAGGGCTTCGTCGAGGGGATACTCCTCGTCGCCGGCCAGGCCCAGGCCACGAACCTGCGGGCCCGAAACGATCTTGTTGCGGCCGTCGAGCACGATCGACACGGCCAGCACGCCATTGAACGCCGCGTGGCGACGCTCGCGCAGGGCCTCGCCGTTCTCGGGCGTCACGACGCCGCCGTCGACGTACAGGCGCCCCGCCGGCACCTCGTCGATGATCTCCGGGTGGCCCGGCGCCAGGCGAACCATGTCGCCGTTGCGCGGGCTGACGGCGTGGGGAACCTGCAGATCCTTGGCGAAGGCGGCGTGCTCGAGCAGGTGGCGGCGCTCGCCGTGGGTCGGCACGGCGATCTGCGGCCGGGCCCACTGGTACATCTGCTTCAGTTCGTCGCGGCACGGGTGGCCGCTGACGTGGATGCCGGGGGTGTCGCGCTCGGTGTGCAGGCGCACGCCGCGATCGGCCAGCTTGTTCTGCAGGTTGCGGATCGGGATCTCGTTGCCCGGGATCACGCGCGAGCTGAACACCACGTGGTCGCCCGACGACAGCTTGACGTGCGGGTGGTTGCCCTCGGCGATACGGGCCAGGGCCGCCCTCGCCTCGCCCTGGCTGCCGGTGCAGAGATAGAGGATCTCGTTTTCCGGCATGTGCTTGGCCTGGTCGTCGGTGACGAACGGGTCCAGGCCGTCCAGCAGGCCCACCGAACGGGCGGCGGCGGCCATGCGGTGCATCGAGCGGCCGGCCAGGCACACCTTGCGGCCCGCGGCCTGGGCGGCGCGGATCACGGTGTCCATGCGCGCCACGTTCGAGGCGAAGCAGGCCACGGCGATCTTGCCCGTCAGGCTGCCGATCAGCTTGTTCAGCTCGACGCGGACGTCGGCTTCCGAGCCGGACTCGCCCTCGACGAAGACGTTGGTGCTGTCGCAGACCATGGCCAGCACGCCCTCGTCGCCCAGGCGGCGCAGGGCGTCGACGTCGGTGGCGGCGCCCAGTTGGGGATCGGGATCGATCTTCCAGTCGCCGGTGTGCAGAACAGTGCCCAGCGGCGTCTTGATCGCCAGGCCGTTCGGCTCGGGTATCGAGTGGGTCAGCGTGACCATTTCCAGGTGGAACGGGCCCAGGTCGAAGTTGCCGCTCAGCGGCACCTCGATGATCTCGACCTCGTCCAACAGGTTGGCGTCGCGCAGCTTCTCGCGCAGCAGGAAGGCGGTGAACGGCGTGGCGTAGACCGGGGCCTTCAGCTGCGGCCACAGCCAGGCGACCGCGCCCAGGTGGTCTTCGTGCGCGTGGGTCAGGACGATGCCGAGGATGTCGTCGGCATAGGGGACGATGTACTCGGGGTCGGGCAGGATGATCTCGACGCCCGGCGTCGTCTGGTCGCCGAAGGTGACGCCCAGGTCGACGACGATCCACTTGCGATCGTGCGCGGGCCCGTAGCCGTACAGGTTGAAGTTCATGCCGATCTCGTTCGACCCGCCCAGCGGCAGGAAGACGAGTTCGTCGTTGGTTTGCTTTTTCATTCGGTCTCTAGGTGGGTATTGCGGCGGTGAATTTCGAGGAGACCACGGATGGTCAGATCAGGGTCGAAGTGGTCGATGCTGTCGGTGGCGCCCTCGAACAGCGAGGCGACGCCGCCGGTGGCGACCACGGTCAGGGCCTCGTCGCGCTCTTTCTTGATGCGCGAGACGAGCCCTTCGATGAGTGAGATGTAGCCCCAGAACACGCCCGACTGCATGGCGCTGACGGTGTCGGTGCCGACCACGCGGTTGCGCGCGGGACGCTGGATGGCGATGCGGGGCAGCTTGGCGGCCGCTTCGTGCAGCGCCTGCATGGAGAGGTTGATGCCCGGGGCGATGATGCCGCCCTCGAAGGCGCCGTCGGCGGCCACGACGTCGAAGGTGGTGGCCGTGCCGCTGTCGATGACGATCAGCGGGCCCTTGTAGAGCATGCTGGCGCCCACGGCGTTGACCAGGCGGTCGGCGCCGGCCTCGGACGGCTTGTCGATGCGGATATCGACGCCCAGCTTGGCGTTCTCGCCGATGACCAGCGGCTCGACGTTCAGATAGCGGCGCGACAGGTTGCGCAGGTTGAACAGCGACTGGGGCACGACGCTGGAGATGATGCAGGCGTCCAGCGAGCGGAAGCTCAAGCCCTGCATCGACATCAGTTGCGACAGCCACACGACGTACTCGTCGGCGGTGCGGGTGCTCTCGGTGGCCGCGCGCCACTGGGCGATCCACGACTGGCCGTCGTGGATGGCGAACATGGTGTTGGTGTTGCCCTGTTCGATGGCCAGCAGCATCACGAAGCTCCGAAGAAGACGTCGCCGGCGGTGATCCGGCGCAGTTGGCCGTCAGCGAGACGAAGGCGCAAGGCCCCGTCGCCGTCCAGGCCCTCGGCTATGCCCTCGACCGTCTCGTTGCCGAGCCGGGCGATGCAGGGTTCGCCCATTCCGTGGGCCTTGGCGGTCCAGGCGTCGGCGATGGCGGGAAAGCCCAGGCGCATCCAGACGTCCAGCCACCGGGCGAAGGCGGCGGCCAGCACTCCGATCGCCTCGACCGGAGACGGCGGCGGTTCGGCGCGCCAGGTCGGCAGGGCCGTGGTCGGGCGCTCGCTGTCGATGGGCTTGCGGGCAAGGTTCACCCCGATCCCCACGGCCAGCCACAGGCCGCCGTCCGGCGAGTTGCCGGACTCGATGAGGATGCCGCTGATCTTGAGGCCGCCGACCATCGGGTCGTTGGGCCATTTCAGGCTGACCAGGCGCTCGGGCACGTAGGCGGCCAGCAGGTCGGCCACCGCCAGGGCGGCGACGAACGAGACCTGGGCGGCTTCGGCAGGCGGCTTGTCGAGGGTGAGCAGAAGCGTGGCGGCCAGGTTGCCGTCGCCGGTTTCCCAGGCGCGGCCCCGGCGGCCTCGGCCCGCGGTCTGTCGCAGGCCGACGATCCAGACGGGCTCGGTCCGCCCCGCTTCTGCGCGGCGGCGGACCTCGGCGTTGGTCGAGTCGATCTCGTCGAGAACGACGACGGGCGGCCCCTTGCCCGCCCCGTTGTCGAACGGGGGGCCGCCCGTCACGTCAGAGGTGGCCGAAGGCGGCCGCCGCCGCCTTGGCGGCGGGGTCGAGCCAGACCAGGGCGGCCAGCACGATCGGGAACGAGAACAGGGCCGCGGCGAAGCCGATCGCGCGAGCGGTCGGTTGCGGCTTGTCCACGCCGCCGACGGGCGCGTCGAACCACATCGTCTTGATCAGACGCAGGTAGTAGAACGCGGCCACGACGCTGCCGACCAGGCCCAGAACGGCGGCCCACTGCAGCGGCACGTCGCCCGAGCCCATGGCGGCCTTGAAGACGTAGAACTTGGCCCAGAAGCCCGAGAACGGCGGCAGGCCGAGGGCCGACAGCGAGAACGCGGTCATGGCCAGGGCGATGCCCGGACGTTCCTTCACCAGGCCGGCCATGTCCTCGATGGTCTCCATCGGCTTGCCGTCGCGGTTCAGGGCCTGCAGGCAGGCGAAGAAGCCGGTGACGTCCACCATGTAGAGCACCATGAAGACCAGCATCGAGTGCAGGCCGGTCTCGCCGCCGGTCGCCACGCCCAGCAGGGCGTAACCGACGTTGGCGATCGAGGAGTAGGCCCACAGGCGCTTGAGGTTGGTCTGGGCCAGACCCGCGAAGGCACCGACGAACACCGACAGCAGGGCGGCGATGATCAGCACCTGGCGCCATTGGGCCACGGCGTCGGGGAAGGCGTCGCCCAGCACGCGGGCGAACATCATCATGGCGGCCAGCTTCGGCGCGGCGGCGAAGAAGCCGACGACCGGGGTCGGGGCGCCTTCATAGACGTCCGGGGTCCACATGTGGAACGGCGCGGCCGAAACCTTGAACGCCAGGCCGCAGATCACAAAGATCAGGCCGAACAGCAGGCCAAGGCCGTGGGCGCCGTGCGAGGCGGCGGCGATGTCGGCGAAGCGGGTCGAACCGGCGAAGCCGTAGATCAACGAGGCGCCGTACAGCAGGATGCCCGACGACAGCGCGCCCAGCACGAAGTACTTCAGGCCCGCTTCCGAGGCCTTGGCGTCATCGCGGCGGAAGGCCGCCAGGACGTACAGGGCCAGCGATTGCAGCTCGACGCCGATATAGAGGCTGATCAGGTCGCCGGCCGAGGCGGTGACGCCCATGCCGACGGCCGACAGCACGACCAGGACCGGGAACTCGAACTTCTGGTCGCCGCGGGCGGCCAGCCAGCGGTCGCCCAGCACGACGGCCACGGCGCTGAAGAGGAAGATCGCAACCTTGGCGTAGCTGGCGGCGGCGTCGGCCGAGTAGACGCCGTTGAAGGCGTGGCCGTGCGGACCGATCGCCGCCAGGACGGCGGCGGCCAGCAGCGCCAGCACCGAGGCGCCCGTGAAGACCGGCGTGGTCTTCTTGGAGAAGGCGCCCCAGACCAGCAGGACCAGGGCCGAGACGCCCAGGACCAGTTCCGGCAGAACGAGGGAGATGTTGGCGGAGAACGTCATGGGATCCCTCACCCGCCCACGGCGGCGCGCCAGGCGCCGACGAGCCCGTCGACGGACGACGCGGTCAGGTTGAACACAAGATTAGGATAGATGCCGAGCACCAGGGTCATGATGATCAGCGGCACGAAGAGCAGGATCTCGCGCGCGTCGAGGTCGGTGATCGTCTTCAGTTCCGGGTTGACGATCTCGCCGTACATGACGCGGCGGTACAGCGTCAGGGCGTACATCGCCGACAGGATCACGCCGGTGGCCGACACGATCGCCGTCCAGGTCGAGGCCTGGTAGACGCCGGTCATCGTCAGGATTTCGCCGACGAAGCCCGAGGTGCCCGGCAGGCCGACATTGCCCATCGTGAACAGCAGGAACACGAAGGCGTAGTGCGGCATGCGGGCCGTCAGGCCGCCGTAGAAGGCGATCTCGCGGGTGTGCATGCGGTCGTAGACGACGCCGACACAGAGGAAGAGCGCGCCGGAGATCACGCCGTGGCTCAGCATCTGGAACAGAGCGCCCTGCTCGCCCGCGGCGTTGCCCGAGAAGATGCCCATGGTCACGAAGCCCATGTGGGCCACCGACGAGTAGGCGATCAGCTTCTTGATGTCGGTCTGACGGAAGGCGACCAGCGAGGTGTAGACGATGGCGATGGCCGACATCGCGAACACCAGGGGCTGGAACAGCTCCGAAGCGTTCGGGAACATCGGGATGCTGAAGCGCATGAAGCCGTAGCCGCCCATCTTCAGCAGGATGCCGGCCAGGATGACCGAACCCGCCGTCGGGGCTTCCACGTGGGCGTCAGGCAGCCAGGTGTGCACCGGCCACATCGGCATCTTCACCGCGAACGAGGCGAAGAAGGCCAGCCACAGCCAGGTCTGCAACCACGGGGCGAACTTGAAGGCCATCAGCTCGGGGATCGACGAGGTGCCGGCGATCGAGATCATCGCCAGGATGGCCGCCAGCATCAGCACCGAGCCGAGCAGCGTGTAGAGGAAGAACTTGTAGGCCGCGTAGATCCGGCGCTTGCCGCCCCAGATGCCGATGATCAGGAACATCGGCACCAGGCCCCCTTCGAAGAAGAGGTAGAACAGCACCAGGTCCAGCGCGCAGAACACGCCGATCACCAGGGTCTCCAGGACCAGGAAGGCGATCAGGTACTCGACGACGCGCTTCTCGACCGACTTCCAGCTGGCCACGATACAGATCGGCAGCAGGAAGGCGGTCAGCAGGACGAACAGCACCGAGATGCCGTCGACGCCCATGCGGTAGTGCAGGCCGGCGAACCAGGCGAAGTCTTCCACGAACTGGAAGCCCGGGTTCTTGGCGTCGAACTGGAGGGTGACCACCAGCGACAGGGCGAAGGTCACCAGCGTGGTCGCGAGCGCGATCCACTTGGCCAGGGCGTCGGTGGCCGCGCCCGTCCCCTTGGCGGCGCGAGCCGCCAGGATCAGGGCCACGCCGACGAGCGGAGCGAAGGTCGTAAGGCTGAGCAGACCAGTCATCGATCCGTCCTCAACGGAATGCGTAAAGGGCGAACGTCAGCAGGCCGGCGACGCCGAGCAGCATGACGAAAGCGTAGTGGTACACGTAGCCGGTCTGGGCTTTGCCCGTCTTGCGGCCGACGGCGTAGGAGACGGCGCTGACGCCGTCGGGACCCAGGCGATCGATGATCTTCTGGTCCCCGCCCTTCCAGAACAGGTCGCCGAGGAACTTGGCGGCGCGCACGAAGGTGGCGTCGTAGAGCTCGTCGAAGAACCACTTGTTGTAGAAGAACACGTACAGCGGACCCTTGCGCTCGGCGAGCTTCAGGCCCAGGCGCTCGTCACCCCTGATCAGGTAGACGTAGATCGCGATGGCCAGGCCGATCAGCGAGGCGATCAGCGGGCTCCACTTCACCCAGTTGGCGACCTCGTGCGCTTCATGCAGCACGTGATTGCCAGGGGCCGTGGCGATGGCGCCGCGCCAGAACTCGGCCTCGTGGTGACCCACGAAGAAGTCGACGAAGAAGAAGCCGGCGAAGATCGCGCCCAGGGCCAGCACGACCAGCGGGAACAGCATCACCACCGGGCTCTCGTGCGGCTTGTGATCATGGCCGTGGCCATGGTCGTCGTGACCGTGATCGTCGTGCGCGCCGTGGGCGTGGTCGTCATGACCATGGGCGGCGTGCGCGTGATCGTCGTGGCCGTGAGCCGCGTGAGCGTCATGGCCATGATCGTCATGACCCCAGCGAGCCTTGCCGTTGAAGGTGAAGAAGGCCAGGCGCCACGAGTAGAACGAGGTCAGGCCCGCGACCAGCACGCCGATCACCCACGCGAACATGGCGATCTGGTTGTGGCCGCCCGCGGCGAACGCGGCTTCGATGATGGTGTCCTTCGAGTAGAAGCCGGCGAAGCCCAGGTGCAGCGGCGGGAAGCCGAGGCCCGTGATGGCGATCGTGCCGATCGTCATCGCGATGAAGGTCACCGGCAGCATCTTGGCCAGGGCGCCGTAGCGACGCATGTCCTGTTCGTGGTGCATGCCGTGGATCACCGAACCGGCGCCCAGGAACAGCAGCGCCTTGAAGAAGGCGTGCGTGAACAGGTGGAACATGGCCGCCTGATAGGCGCCGACGCCAGCCGCGAAGAACATGTAGCCCAGCTGCGAGCAGGTCGAGTAGGCGATCACGCGCTTGATGTCGTTCTGGGTCAGGCCGACCGTGGCGGCGAACAGAGCCGTCACCGCGCCGATGACCGTGACGATGTTCTTGGTCACCGGGGCGTATTCGAACATCGGCGACAGCAGGCACAGCATGTAGACGCCCGCGGTCACCATGGTGGCCGCGTGGATCAGGGCCGACACCGGGGTCGGGCCTTCCATGGCGTCAGGAAGCCAGGTGTGCAGGAAGAACTGCGCCGACTTGCCCATCGCGCCGATGAACAGCAGGAAGCAGGCGATGTCGACCAGCGGCCACTGATGGCCGGCGAACTCCCAGCTGCGGGCGGCGCCCGCCTGGATCATCGGGAACAGCTCGGCGAAGTTGATCGTGCCGAACGCCCAGTAGACGGTCATGATGCCGAGCGCGAAGCCGAAGTCGCCGACGCGGTTGACGACGAAGGCCTTGATGGCGGCCGCGCTGGCCGACGGCTTCTTGAACCAGAAGCCGATCAGCAGGTACGAGGCCAGACCCACGCCTTCCCAGCCGAAGAACAGCTGCATGAAGTCGGCGGCGGTGACCAGCGACAGCATGGCGAAGGTGAAGAGCGACAGGTACGCGAAGAAGCGCGGCTTGCTGTCGTCCTCGGCCATGTAGCCCCAGGAATAGATGTGCACGAGCGCCGAGACGGTCGTGACCACGATCAGCATGGTCGCCGACAGGGCGTCGATGCGGATCGACCAGTTGGCGATGAAGTCGCCCACGTGGATGAAGGGCAGCAGCGAGACCGTGAAGGCCTCCATGTGGCCCCAGGTCCACTGGCTGAAGGTGACCCACGACAGCGCGCAGGCCAGGATCAGCAGGCCCGTGGTGACGGCTTGCGAAGCGACGTTGCCGATCCGCCGGCCGAACAGGCCGGCGATGATCGCGCCCACGAGCGGGGCGAAGACGAGAATGGTGACGAGCGATTGCACTGGGTCAGCCCTTCATCATGCTGGCGTCGTCGACCGCGATGTCGCCGCGGTTCCGGAAGAAGGTCACCAGGATGGCGAGGCCGACGGCGGCCTCGGCGGCCGCCACGGTCAGCACGAACATCGCGAAGATCTGGCCCACCACGTTGTGCAGGTAGGCCGAGAAGGCGACCAGGTTGATGTTCACCGCCAGCAGGATCAGCTCGATCGACATCAGGATGACGATGATGTTCTTGCGGTTCACGAAGATCCCGAAGACGCCGATCGTCAGCAGGATGGCGGCGACGATGAGGTAATGCGGAAGGCCGATCATTCGCTGATCCCCTCGCCCGGCTTGATCTGCACGAGTTCCATTCCGGTCTTGGGCGTGCGGGCGACCTGCTTGCCGATGTCCTGGCGCTTGACGCCCGGCTTATGACGCAGGGTCAGGACGATGGCGCCGATCATCGCGACCAGCAGCACCAGGCCCGCCGCCTGGAAGAAGAAGATGTAGTCGGTGTAGAGCACCCGGCCGATGGCCTCGGTGTTGCTGACACCGCCCGGCGACGCCAGCGGAGCGGCGTTCTTGGCGGCCGCGCCGTTGGTGGCCACGCTGACGGCGACCATGATCATCTCGATCGTCAGGACGCCGCCGACCAGACCGCCGATGGGCAGGTACTGGGCGAAGCCGTCCCGAAGCGCTTCGAAGTCGATGTCGAGCATCATGACGACGAAGAGGAACAGCACCGCGACCGCGCCCACATAGACGACGATCAGCAGCATCGCGAGGAACTCCGCGCCCAGGAGGACGAAGAGGCCTGCGGCCGAGAAGAAGGCGGTGATCAGGAAGAGCACCGAGTGCACGGGGTTCTTGGCCGAGACGACGAGAAGACCCGCCGCAATGGTCACGAACGCCAGCAAGTAGAAAGCTATCGCCTGCAAGGCCATTGGCCCAGGTGCTCCCCTGATAAGTTCAAATAACAGCGACGTGCGAAGCGCACGCCGCCAACCTCGGATTCGCGCCGACCGTTTACCGGTACGGAGCGTCCAACTCCAGATTCTTCGCGATCAGCCGCTCCCAACGGTCACCGTTGTCGAGCAGCTTTTCCTTGTCGTAGTAGAGCTCTTCACGCGTCTCGACCGCGAACTCGATGTTCGGGCCTTCGACGATGGCGTCCACCGGGCAGGCCTCCTGGCACAGGCCGCAGTAGATGCACTTGACCATGTCGATGTCGTACCGGGTCGTACGGCGGCTGCCGTCCTCGCGCGGTTCGGCCTCGATGGTGATGGCCTGGGCCGGGCAGATGGCCTCGCACAGCTTGCACGCGATGCAGCGCTCTTCCCCGTTGGGATAGCGGCGCAGAGCGTGCTCGCCCCGGAAACGAGGCGACTGCGGGCCGCGCTCGTTCGGATAGATCACGGTCTTCTTCGGCGCGACCAGATACTTCATGGCCAGGCCGAAGGCGCCTGCGAAGTCCAGCAGGGCGACGCCTTTGACGGCTTGGGTGATACGACTCATCATGGCCGCTTAACCTTCGGAATGACGCAGGTGTAGTTCGAAAGCTGGGCGGGATCTCCCCCGTCCATCTTGGCTTGCAACGTTCCGCCTTCGGCCTGGCACTTGTCGCCGGCCCGACGCAGCTCGTCGTAGTTCACGATCCCTCGCCCCAGCGAATAGGAACCGGCCGTCTCGGCGGTCGCGCACGCGCCCGTCGAGACCAGGGCCAGCCCCGTCAGGGCCAGGGCGAGCGGACGCCTCATCCCGCCACCGGCGAGAAGACGCGCCAGGCCGCGACCAGGACGACCAGCACCAGCGACATCGGCAGGAAGACCTTCCAGCCCAGGCGCATCAGTTGGTCGTAGCGGTAGCGGGGCACGATGGCCTTGGCCATGGCGAACATGAAGAACCAGAAGCAGATCTTGGCGTAGAACACCAAGGCCAGCAGCAGGTTGGCCGCGAACGTCGGCCAGGTGGCCATGAAGTCCGTCGGGAAGCCGGGGTTCCAGCCGCCGAAGAACAGCACGTTGATCATGGCGCACATCAGAACGATGTTCGAATACTCGGCGACCATGAACAGCAGGTACGGGGTCGAGGAGTACTCGACCTGGTAACCGGCCACGAGTTCGGATTCAGCTTCCGGAAGGTCGAACGGCGGGCGGTTCGTCTCGGCCAGGGCCGAGATGTAGAACATGCCCATGGCGATCACCATGACCGGCAGCAGGACGATGTTCTTGAGGCCGCCGCCGAAGACGTTCCAGTTCCAGATCCAGCCCGACTGGGCTTCGACGATCGTCGACAGGTTCATCGAGCCGGCCAGCAGGATCACCGTGATGATGATCAGGCCGATCGACACTTCGTACGACACCATCTGCGCGGCCGAACGCAGCGCGCCCAGGAACGGGTACTTCGAGTTCGAAGCCCAGCCGCCCATGATGATGCCGTAGACGCCCAGCGAGCTCATCGCCAGCAGGTAGAGGATGCCGACGTTCAGGTTGGAGACGACCCAGCCCGGAGCGAACGGCACCACGGCCCAGCCGATGAAGCCCAGAACCAGGCTGATCAGCGGGGCCAGCAGGAAGATGGCCTTGTCGGCGCCGGCCGGGATGACGATTTCCTTCAGCACGAACTTGCCGAAGTCGGCGAACGACTGAAGCAGGCCGAAGGGACCAACGACGTTGGGACCCTTGCGCATCTGGACGCCGGCCCAGATCTTGCGGTCGGCCAGCAGCAGGAAGGCCAGGCTCAGCAGAACCCAGATCACGACCAGCAGGATGCCGCCGAGCGTGAGGCCGAACCAGAGAAGCGGATTGATCTCGTTCACGGCTTACTCCGCGGCGATCTTGGAGGCGGCCGAGACGTTGGCCGCGCACTCGGCCATGGTCACGCTGGCGCGCGCGATGGGATTGGTCAGGTGGAAGGCCTTCACCGGGCTCTCGAACGGAGCGTCGGAGACCTCCCCTTCCCCGCCGACGGCGGCGAGGTCGAACACGGTGGCAACCGAGCCCGGGGCGAAGTCGATCTGGCCGAAGGTCGGGTGATCGGCAAACAGCTTGGCGCGCAGCTGGTCCAGGCTGTCGTACGGCAGCTTTTGGCCCAGGGTTTCCGACAGCGCCCGCAGGATCGACCAGTCTTCCTTGGCCTCGCCCTTCGGGAACACGGCGCGCTTGCCCATTTGGACGCGGCCTTCGGTGTTGACGTACAGGCCGTTCTTCTCGGTGTAGGCCGCGCCCGGCAGGATGACGTCCGCCTTGTGGGCGCCGGCGTCGCCGTGGGTGCCGAGGTAGATCTTGAAGGCGTCCGAAGCGGCGCTTTCGCACTCGTCGGCGCCCAGCAGGAACAGCACGTCCAGCGCGCCCGGCTTCAGCATGTCGCCGGCGGCCAGGCCGCCCTCGGCCGGGACGAAGCCCAGGTCGAGGCCGGCCACGCGGGCGGCGGCGGTGTGCAGCACGTTCCAGCCGTTCCAGCCTTCGCGCACGACCTTGAAGGTCTTGGCGAGGCCCGCGGCGGCCTTGAGGATCGCCGCGCCGTCGGCGCGGGCGATGGCGCCCTGGCCGATGATGATCGCGGGACGCTCGGCGGCCTTGAAGGCGGCCACGAAGTCGTTCTTGGCCTTGGCCAGGCCCGACAGCGTCTTGGCGCCGGCGCCGAGGTAGTCGTAGCCGAAGGTCAGGTCGACCTGCTCGCCGATGACGCCGAAGCGGGTCTTGCCGGCCAGCCACTGCTTGCGGAAGCGGGCGTTGAGGACCGGAGCCTCGAGGCGCGGGTTGGAGCCGACGAACAGGACGACGTCGGCGTCTTCGATGCCGGCGATGGTCGAGTTGAACAGCCAGCTTTCGCGCGGGCCGGCGCCCAGGGCGGCGCCGTCCTGGCGGGCGTCCAGGTTCTTCACGCCCAGGGCGGTGAAGAGGTCCTTGGTCGCCTTCAGGCTTTCGGCGTCCTGCAGGTCGCCGGCGATGACGCCGATACGCTCAGGCGCGGTCGCCTTGATCTTGGCCGAGACGGCGGCGAAAGCCTCCGACCAAGTGGCCGGCTTCAGCTTGCCGTCGACGCGGACGTACGGACGGTCCAGGCGCTGGCGCTGCAGGCCGTCGACGGCGTAGCGGGTCTTGTCGGAGATCCACTCTTCGTTGACGTCCTCGTTGATGCGCGGCAGCACGCGCAGCACGGCGTTGGCGCGGCCGTCGACGCGGATCGACGAGCCCAGCGCGTCCATCACGTCGATGCTTTCGGTCTTCTTCAGTTCCCACGGACGGGCTTCGAAGGCGTACGGCTTGGAGGTCAGCGCGCCGACCGGGCACAGGTCGATGACGTTGGCCGACAGTTCCGAGGTCACCGCGGCGCCGAGGTAGGTCGTGATCTCGACGTCTTCACCGCGCGAAATCAGGCCGATCTCCGGCGAGCCGGCGACTTCGGTGATGAAGCGGACGCAGCGGGTGCACTGGATGCAGCGCGTCATCACGGTCTTGATGAGAGGGCCCATGGCCTTCTCTTCGACCGCGCGCTTGTTCTCGTCGTAGCGGCTGTCGTCGCGGCCGTAGCCGACGGCCTGGTCCTGCAGGTCGCACTCGCCGCCCTGGTCGCAGATCGGGCAGTCCAGCGGGTGGTTGATGAGCAGGAACTCCATCACACCTTCGCGGGCCTTCTTGACCATCGGGGTGTTGGTGAAGATCTCCTGGCCCTCGGCGGCCGGCAGGGCGCACGAAGCCTGCGGCTTCGGCGGACCGGGCTTAACCTCGACCAGGCACATGCGGCAGTTGCCGGCGATGCTCAGACGCTCGTGATAGCAGAAGCGCGGGATCTCTTCCCCAGCCAGTTCCGCGACCTGCAGAACCGTCATGCCGGGTTCGAACTCGACCTCGACGCCGTTGACCTTGGCGATTGCCATTCTCGTTACTCCGCCGCGATCAGCTTGGCGCCCTGCACGTGCAGGCGACCGCTACGATAGGAAGCGATCCGCTCCTCCACCTCGTGGCGGAAGTGGCGGAACAGGCCCTGGATCGGCCAGGCGGCCGCGTCGCCCAGGGCGCAGATGGTGTGACCCTCGACTTGGGTCGTGACGTCCAGAAGGGTGTCGATTTCCTTCGGATCGGCTTCGCCGGTGGCCATGCGTTCCATGACGCGCCACATCCAGCCGGTGCCTTCGCGGCACGGCGTGCACTGGCCGCAGCTCTCGTGCTTGTAGAAGTACGACAGGCGGGCGATGGCGCGGACCAGGTCGGTGGACTTGTCCATGACGATGACGGCGGCGGTGCCCAGGCCCGAGCGCAGGTTGCGCAGGGCGTCGAAGTCCATCGGCAGGTCTTCGCACTGCTCGGCCGGGATCATCGGAACCGACGAGCCGCCCGGGATCACGGCCTTGAGGTTGCCCCAGCCGCCGCGGATGCCGCCGCAGTGGTCTTCCATCAGCTGACGGAAGGGGATGCTCATGGCTTCTTCGACGTTGCAGGGCAGGTTCACGTGGCCCGAGACGCAGAACAGCTTGGTGCCGGCGTTGTTGGGACGGCCAAAGCCCGCGAACCACGAGGCGCCGCGGCGCAGGATGGTGCCGGCGACCGCGATGCTCTCGACGTTGTTGACCGTGGTCGGCATGCCGTAGAGGCCGGCGCCGGCCGGGAACGGCGGCTTCAGGCGCGGCTGGCCCTTCTTGCCTTCCAGGCTTTCCAGCAGGGCCGTCTCTTCGCCGCAGATGTAGGCGCCGGCGCCGTGGTGGACGTAGATGTCGAAGTCCCAGCCGTGGATGTTGTCCTTGCCGACCAGCTTGGCCTCGTAGGCCTGCTTGATCGCCGCTTCCAGGCGTTCGCGCTCGAAGACGTACTCGCCGCGAATGTAGATGTAGCAGGCGTGGGCCAGCATGGCGCGCGAGGCGATCAGGCAGCCCTCGATCAGGAGGTGCGGGTCATGCCGCATGATCTCCCGGTCCTTGCAGGTGCCCGGCTCGGACTCGTCGGCGTTGACGACGAGATAGTGCGGACGACCTTCCTTCACTTCCTTGGGCATGAAGGACCACTTCAGACCGGTCGAGAAACCAGCGCCCCCACGGCCTCGCAGACCGGAGTTCTTCATGTTCTCGATGATCCAGTCGCGCCCGGCGTCCAGAATATCCTTGGTGCCGTTCCAGCAACCGCGCGCCTTCGCACCTTCCAGACCCCAGTCCTGGAGCCCGTAAAGGTTGGTGAAGATGCGATCCTTGTCTTCGAGGATACCGACCATGACTCTAGCTTTGCGGATCGAATGGATGGGTGCGGACATAGCGCGTCCGCCGGACGATGACATAGGCGAAAAGCAGCCAACCGGCGCCGATCACCAAAAGACCTGTGGGCGTAGCCCAGGCTGGCGCGCCGGGGACCTCCCGGCCCCAGATCAGCAGCAGCACCCCGGCCAAGCTGGCCAGGAACCCGAAGGCCCGTTCCTTGCGGTACAGGCTCCGGATCGTGGCGACGTAGGCCCGACGCTTGTCGGCGAGGTCGTCGCTCATGGCGCCCTCCCCGCTTGCGGATCCTGCGGCTTGGTGGCCTTCAGCCACCCGACCACGAACCAGATCTGGGCGCCCAGGCCCGCGACGATGGCCAGGACGAAGACCGGCAGCAGCCAGCCCACGCCCATGGCCACGTGGCCGACGATCGCCGCGCCGGCCAGCAGGAAGCACACGACGTCGATGGCGATCATCGTCGTGAAGCGCTTCTTCTGTTGGACGGCCACGTCGGTCATCAGGCGGCGGGCTCCGCCTTGGTCTTCTTCGGCTTCTCGGGCAGGTTCGGGATCTTGATCTTCTTGGCCGCCGAGCCGTCGTACAGCTTCGGATCGGTCAGGGTCTGGATCTTGTCCTTCGGCTCCGAGGCCTTGCGGCCCTCATAGCTGCCCGGCTGCGGGGCCTTGCCCGCGGCGAAGTCGTCGAGGATCTGGGCCAGGCTCTCCGGCGTCAGGTCTTCGTAGTAGTAGTCGTTGATCGCCGCCATCGGGGCGTTGCAGCAGGCGCCGAGGCACTCGACCTCTTCCCAGCTGAACTTGCCGTCGGCCGACACCGAGTGGGCCGGGCCGATCTTCTTTTCCAGCACCGAGCGCAGGTCGAGCGCGCCGCGCAGCTGGCAGGGCGTGGTGCCGCACAGCTGGACGAAGGCGGTCTTACCCACCGGGGCCAGCTGGAACATCACGTAGAAGGTGGCCACTTCCAGAACGCGGATGACCGGCATCTCGAGCTGGCGCGCGATCTCCTGGATCGCGGGCTCCTGCACCCAGCCTTCCTGCTTCTGGGCCAGCCACAGCATCGGGATCACCGCCGACTGCTTGCGGGCGGCGGGGTACTTGGCTTTCCACCAGTCGGCCTTGGCCTGGCTTTCCTTCGAGAAAGCGAAGCTCTCGGGCTGTTCCTTGGCGAGACGACGGACGCTCATCGGGCGAAATCCACGCGGACGATCTTGTCGCCCTTGAAGGTGTAGATGGCGGCGACCTGGAAGGGTTCGTCGCCGTTGCCGCGGTCGACGTGCTCGTGATCGATCACGTTCGAGCCGACCACGATGCGGTTCAGCAGCTTGGCGTTGTTCTTGGGGAACTCGGCGAAGGTCTTGGCGTAGAAGGCGCGATAGGCCTCGATGCCCGTGCGCGCCACTTCGCCGTTCAGGCCGGCAACGACCACGTCGTCCGAAAAGTGGGCGCAGTGGGCGTCCAGGTCCTGGGCGTTGTAGGCGTCGAGCTGGGCCTGGGCGATGGTCTCGAGGCTCATCGGTCGACCTCGCCGAACACGATGTCGAGCGAGCCCAGGATGGCCGAAACGTCGGCCAGCTGGTGGCCGCGGTTCATCCAGTCCATGGCGGCCAGGTGCGAGAAGCCCGGAGCCTTGATCTTGCAGCGGTACGGCTTGTTGGTGCCGTTGCTGACGACGTAGACGCCGAACTCGCCCTTGGGGGCTTCGACGGCCGCGTAGACCTCGCCTTCCGGCGTCTTGAAGCCCTCGGTGTAGAGCTTGAAGTGGTGGATCAGGGCTTCCATCGAGCGCTTCATCTCCGCGCGACGGGGCGGGCTGACCTTGTTGTCCTCGCTCAGCACCGGGCCCGGCGTGGCGCGCAGCATGGCCACGGCCTGCAGGATGATCTTGGTGCTCTCGCGCATTTCCTGCATGCGGCAGAGATAGCGATCGTAGCAGTCGCCGTTCTTGCCCAGCGGGATGTCGAACTCGAACTCGTTGTAGTTCTCGTACGGCTGGTTGCGGCGCAGGTCCCAGGCGATGCCCGAACCGCGCACCATCACGCCCGAGAAGCCCCAGGCCCAGGCGTCTTCCTTGCTGACGACGCCGATGTCGACGTTGCGCTGCTTGAAGATGCGGTTGTCGGTGATCAGGCCCTCGATGTCGTCGCACACCTTCGGGAAGGCTTTCGCCCAGCTCTCGATGTCGTCGATCAGGCTCGGGGTCAGGTCCTGGTGGACGCCGCCCGGACGGAAGTAGTTGGCGTGCAGACGAGCGCCGCAGGCGCGCTCGTAGAAGATCATCAGCTTTTCGCGCTCTTCGAAGCCCCAGAGCGGCGGCGTCAGGGCGCCGACGTCCATGGCCTGGGTCGTCACGTTCAGCAGGTGGTTCAGGATGCGGCCGATCTCGCAGAACAGCACGCGGACGATCTGGCCGCGCTTGGGCACTTCCACGCCAAGCAGCTTCTCGATCGCCAGGCAGAACGCATGTTCCTGGTTCATCGGCGCCACGTAGTCGAGGCGGTCGAAGTACGGGATGTTCTGCAGGTAGGTGCGCGCTTCCATCAGCTTCTCGGTGCCGCGGTGCAGCAGGCCGATGTGCGGATCGACGCGTTCGACGATTTCACCGTCGAGCTCCAGCACCAGACGCAGCACGCCGTGCGCGGCCGGGTGCTGGGGGCCGAAGTTGATGTTGAACTTGCGGACCGGGGTTTCCGGGATCGCCGGAACCGTCGGTTCATCGCGGAAGAAGTCGGTCGCCGCGGCGGGAGCGTTCGTGCCAGTCATGACTTAAGCCTTCTCCGCCTTCTCGTCGCCCGGCAGGGCGTACTTGGCGCCCTCCCACGGAGAGAGGAAGTCGAATGCGCGGTACTCGGTGATCTTCACGGGTTCGTAGACGACGCGCTTGAGCTCGTCGTCGTAGCGGACCTCGACATAGCCGGTCATCGGGAAGTCTTTCCGCAGCGGGTGGCCGTGGAAACCGTAGTCCGTCAGGATGCGGCGCAGGTCGGGGTGGCCCTCGAAGAACACGCCGTACATGTCGAACACTTCGCGCTCGAACCAGTCGGCGACCGGGAACACGGGCGTGGCGCTCGGAACCGGGGTGTCTTCGTCGGTCTGCACCTTCACGCGGATGCGGACGTTCTTCACCATCGACAGCAGGTGGTAGACCACGTCGAAGCGCGCGGCGCGCTCGGGGTAGTCGACCGCCGTCAGGTCCACCAGCTGGTGGAAGCGGTAGTCGGGGTGGTCGCGCAGATAGGTCAGCAGCTCGACCACGCGATTGGTCGAACCCAGCACGTTCAGCTCGCCGAACGCCACGTGATACGACGAGATCGCGCCGGCCGAATTGGCGACGATCGCCTGGCCGAGGGCTTCGAGGTCTTGGCTCATCGCTCGATGGTCCCCGTGCGACGGATCTTCTTCTGGAGCTGCAGCACGCCGTAGACGAGCGCTTCGGCCGTCGGCGGGCAGCCCGGCACGTAGATGTCGATCGGCACGACGCGGTCGCAGCCGCGCACGACGCTGTAGCTATAGTAATAGTAGCCGCCGCCGTTGGCGCAGCTGCCCATCGAGATGACGTAGCGGGGCTCGGGCATCTGGTCGTAGACCTTGCGCAGAGCCGGAGCCATCTTGTTGGTCAGCGTGCCGGCGACGATCATCACGTCCGACTGACGCGGGCTGGCGCGCGGGGCGAAGCCGTAGCGCTCCAGGTCGTAGCGCGGCATGGCCGAGTGCATCATCTCGACGGCGCAGCAGGCCAGGCCGAACGTCATCCACATCAGCGAGCCGGTGCGGGCCCAGGTGATGAGGTCGTCGGCGGCGGCCGTGATGAAGCCCTTGTCGGCCAGCTGCTGGGAGACGCCGTCGAAGAAGGCGTCGTGCAGCTTGGGGTCATAGCCCTGCACGGTCGAGCGGCCAGCGGCGCCGGCCGGAACGACGGGCGAGCTGTTGGCGGGAACGATCACTCCCATTCGAGGGCGCCCTTCTTCCATTCGTAGATAAAGCCGACGGTCAGAACGCCCAGGAAGGCCAGCATGGACCAGAAGGCGTAAGCGGCGACGTCGGCAGGCAACTTCATAAGAGTGACGGCCCACGGGAACAGGAACGCCACTTCGAGGTCGAAGATGATGAAGAGGATCGACACCAGGTAGAACCGGACGTCGAACTTCATGCGCGCATCGTCGAAGGCGTTGAAGCCGCATTCGTAAGCGGACAGCTTTTCCGGGTCCGGCGCCTTGGGCGCGAGCACGGCGGCGGCCAACATGAAGACGATGCCGATAACAGCCGCGATCCCGATGAAGATCACGATCGGCAGGTACTGGAGAAGGAAGGCGGTCATGACAGCCCTTGGCTTGAATCGGCCGCGTTGTAGCCCAGCATTTCCCACGCTTCAAACGCCTGGGGCACATTGAGAAACGATCGCAACTGCAAGCCATCCACAGGTTCTGCGACATGGCCGTTGACACGAGTCTCGGCCCGACATATCAGACGCCCCTCGCCGCACGGCGGGTCGCACTTCCGCCTCGGCGGACAGCAAATGCGGATGTAGCTCAGTTGGTTAGAGCGCCGGCCTGTCACGCCGGAGGTCGCGGGTTCGAGCCCCGTCATTCGCGCCACCTTCTTCTGGAAGGCAGCGATCCGAGGTAAAAGCGAGCGCTTCGTAGGGTTTTGCGGCCCTACGCGACGCGGATGTAGCTCAGTTGGTTAGAGCGCCGGCCTGTCACGCCGGAGGTCGCGGGTTCGAGCCCCGTCATTCGCGCCACTTTCCCCTCCCCCCCACTTTTTCAAGTTGCCCGTTTAAGCGTCGAGCGCTGCCGTTTGCGCGCGCGTCCGCCGGCACGACTGCGACAAATTGTGTCGCCAGGCGGTTGTTACCGACCGGTCGCATCCCGATGTAGCGGGCATGACCCA
Source organism: Caulobacter sp. 602-2 (assembly GCF_011043625.1). Taxonomy (GTDB): domain Bacteria; phylum Pseudomonadota; class Alphaproteobacteria; order Caulobacterales; family Caulobacteraceae; genus Caulobacter. Next base: position 146,025 of record NZ_JAAKGT010000001.1, on the reverse strand, counting down.
GTCCGCCGATCTCCCTTTTTCCGTCCTCGACCTGTCGCCGGTTCCTCAAGGAACAACGGTCAGTAAAGCGCTCGCCAATACTTTGGACCTCGCGCGACATGCCGAGTCGCTAGGTTTCCACAGATATTGGCTGGCCGAGCACCACAACATGCCCGGTATCGCCAGCGCCGCCACAACCGTGGTTATTGGTCACGTCGCCGCCGGAACCAAAGAAATCCGGGTCGGATCGGGCGGGATCATGCTTCCCAACCATGCGCCGCTGATGATCGCCGAGGCTTTCGGCACGCTCGCAGCCCTGCATCCGGGCAGAATCGACCTGGGTCTGGGCCGCGCGCCGGGCACCGACCAGGCCACGATCCGCGCCTTGCGTCGCTATGCGGGTTCGGTCGACCGCTTCGCCGAGGACGTCGTCGAGCTGCAGCACTGGTTCAAGCCGGCCACGGAAGACCAGGCCGTGCGCGCGATTCCCGGCGAAGGCCAGGACGTGCCGCTGTGGCTGCTGGGCTCCAGCACCTACGGCGCGCAGCTGGCCGCGGCGCTGGGCCTGCCCTACGCGTTCGCCGCCCACTTCGCGCCCGAGCAGCTGATGCAGGCCGTCGAGGTCTATCGCCGCGGCTTCCGCCCGTCGGCCCAGCTCGACAAGCCCTACTTCATGATCTGCATCGGGGTCTGCGCGGCCGACACCGACGAGGAGGCCCAGCGCCTGCACACCTCGACCCAGCAGCAGTTCCTGGCGCTGCGCCGGGGCAATCCGGGCCTGCTGCCGCCGCCGGTCGACGACATCAGCGCCATCGCCTCGCCCGCCGAACTGGCCGGCGTCAACAACACCTTCCGCTACTCGGCGATCGGCTCGCCCCAGACCGTGTCGGCCAAGCTGCGGGCGGTGATCGAGGCCACCGGCGCCGACGAGGTGATGGCCGCCTCGCAGATCCACGACCACGCCGCGCGCCTGCGCAGCTACGAGATCCTGGCGTCCCTGCGCGAAGATCTGCGCAAGGCCGCCTGAGGCCTGTCTTCTTCTATCAGTGCGAAGCGGCCGCCGCGGCCGCTTCGCCCAGGAAGGCCCGCGCGCCGCTGAGCCGGCCATAGATTTCGGTCAACCGCTCGAACACCGGCGTCCAGCCGTGGCGGGTTTCGGCCCGCAGGCGCGCGGCGCGGCTCAGGGCCGCCATGTCGCGGGCGAACAGCGCCTCGACCGCCTCGGCGAACACGCCGCCTTCCGAAGCCTGGGCCAGCACCCCGACCTGCTCGTCGACGCTTTCGGCGACCCCGCCGGCGGCGACGCCGACCACGGGCAGGCCGCAGGCCAGGGCCTCCAGCACGATCAGCCCGAACGGCTCGTTGTCATTGGCGTGGACGAAGGCGTCGCAGCCGGCCAGCACGGCGGCCAGGGCCTCCGGGTCGCGCTGGTAATCCATGCAGATCACGCGATCGCTGGCCCGCGCGCCCGCGCCGGCCCCGATCAGCAGCAGCACATAGGGCTCGCCCAGCCGCTCGACCGCGTCGACCAGCACGTCCAGCTTCTTTTCCCGCGCCGGGCGGCCAGCGAAGACGAGGATCCGGTGGCGGTCGGTCAGGCCCAGGCGCTGGCGCAAGGCCGCGCGGTCGCCCCGCATCGGATGAAAGGTGTCGACATCCACGCCCAACGGCAGGCCGATGGCGTCGCGGACCCCCGCTTCGATCAGCCGGCCAGCGATGAAATGGCTGGGGGCCACGGCCTGGTCGAACTGGCGATAGATCGCCGCCCAGCGCTTCTGGACCGGCTTTTCCGCCCATTCGCCGATGTGCAGCGCGGCCAGGGCGCCCAGGTCGGTGTGGCAGAATCCGACGACCGGCACGCCCAGGGCGGCCCCGGCCTTCAGCGCCGCCAGGCCCGGCGTGTAGGGATCGCCGGCCTCGATGACGTCGGGCCGCTGGCGGATCAGGCGCTCCATCCAGCTGGTCTTGCCGATCGGCCAGCGATAGCCGTCGCCGAACGGCAGCGGCGCGGCGTAGATCGACACCCGGCCGTGGCCGTCATGGGCGTCGCGCGGCCCCGGCACCACCAGCGTGTGGCGCACGCCGGGCCGATTCTCGGCCAGCCAGGAGCGCTTGGCGTTGAGGTAGCGGCGCACCCCGCCGCTACGGGGCGCATAGAGCATCGTCGTGTCGATGAGACGGGCCGGCCGGCCGGAAGCTGATCTGATCTGGTCCTGCGGCGCGCCGGCGTCCGGGCTCGGCGGGGAAGAGGGCAGCAAATCGATCACGCCGTACCTCGCTACTGCAGAAGGAGCCATCTTGCGCGGCCGCCAAGCGATAAGGTGCTCGAGCGCCGGGAGGTTCCTCCGAAGCTGGGCCGTTGTCCAGCGACCCGACGCCACCCTACGTCGCGTCGCGCATCGGCGCAAAAACCATATTTCGGTTCGCCTGGATTGAACGCCCGGGCCGTCGTACGAGGGGCCAAACGGGGGTATCCGACATGGCGCGTTTTCTGTTCACCACCTGGGAAGGCGGCGGCCACGTGCAGCCGCTGCTGCTGGTCGCCGCCGACATGATCGCCCGCGGCCACGAAGTGCTGGCGATCAGCGATCCGGCCAACGCCGCGGACGCCCAGGCCCTCGGCGTTCCGTTCCGCGCCTGGACGAGCGCGCCGTTCCAGACCGGCAAGACCCGCGACGACGATCGCCTGCGCGACTTCGAAGCCGACAATCCGATGGCCGTGATCGAACGCCTGCTGGATCGGGTGATGACCGGCCCGTCCGCCGCCTACGCCCACGATGTGCTGGGCGCGCTGGACGACTTCCCCGCCGACGTGATCGTCACCCAGGAACTCTTGCTGGGCGTGATGGTCGCGGCCCAGGCGCGTGGGACCAGGCTCGCCCTGCTGTCGGCCAACATCTGGTCGCTGCCCAACCTGGCCGGCGCCCCGCCGTTCGGCGCCGGCATGGCCCCGGCGGCCGACGACCAGGAACGGTCCATGCACGCCATGGTCGCCCAGATGGCGCGCGGTCTCTTCCAGTCGGGCCTGCCCGCGCTGAACGCCGCCCGCGCCGAGCACGGTCTTGCGCCCCTGGACGACCTGTTCGCGCAGTTCGACGCGGCGGACGCGATCCTGCTGGCCACCAGCGCCGCCTTCGACTTCGCCCCCGATCCCCTGCCCGCCCCGTTCGCCCATGTCGGCCCCTATCTCGCCGATCCGGCCTGGGCCCGCCCCGCCCCGCTGCCGGACGGCGATGCGCCGCTGGTGGTGGTGTCGTTCTCCAGCCTCTACCAGGCGCAGGAGCAGACGCTGCGCAACGTGATCGCCGCCCTTTCCGGCCTGCCCGTCCGCGCCCTGGTCACGACCGGGCCGACGCTGGATCCCGCCGAGTTCGAGGCCCCGCCGCATGTAAAGGTCGTACGCAGCGCGCCCCATGGCGCGGTGCTGGGCCAGGCCGCCGCCTTCATCACCCACGCCGGACACGGCTCGACCCTGCGCCCGCTGATGGCCGGCGTTCCGCTGCTGTGCCTGCCGATGGGCCGCGACCAGAACGACAACGCCATACGCGCCGCCCACCGCGGCGCGGCCATCACGCTCTCGCCAGACGCCTCGCCGGAGAAGATCGCCCATGCGCTGGGCCAGCTTCTGGACGATCCGAGCTATGGCCAGGCGGCCAGAACGCTGGGCGCCAGGATCGCCCGCGACGCCGAGGGCCGCAGCGCGGCCCGGGCGCTGGAGGCGCTAGTCTAGAACGCTACTTTCATTGTCATCCCGGCCGCAGCGAAGCGGACGGCCGGGATGACAGATCTTGAATGCCCCCCTACCAGTCATCCCGCCCGTTCAGGTACACCACCGGCAGCGGCGAAAGGTCGAAATTCTCCAGCAGCCGCACGTTGATGCTGATGCGCGGATGGTCGTAGTCGGCCTCGCCGCTGCTGAAGTCGGGGAATTCGCCGTGGGTTCCGCAGCCGCAGATGCTGCAGTGATGGTGCGAGCCCATGTACGCGCCCCACTGATAGGTCGAGACCCGGTCGCGGGCGGTCAGCAGCTTGAAGCTGGAAGGTTGGTAGTAGGCGACCAGATTGCCGCGCTTGGCGCAGAACGAGCAGTTGCAGTCGGTCAGTTCGGTCGGTCCGGTCTCGACCTCGAACTGGATGGCGCCGCAGTGGCAGCTTCCCTTGACGGACATGACGATCTCCCTTGTGGCGTCGAACGCCGGGGAGACTGCCCAAGGCCCGCTGACAGCCTGGTGTCAGCATGCGCCGCTGGAGATCCTGGTGGGCGGTGAGGGGATCGAACCCCCGACCCTCTCGGTGTAAACGAGACGCTCTACCGCTGAGCTAACCGCCCTTTCGCAGGGTCGCGCCTTCTAGCCGCAGTCGGGCGAGATGGGAAGCGCGCATAGAAAAGGGCGGGCCGTCATCCAACGTCCCGCCCCTTAGAATCCGAAACGGGATCAGCCGTTCAGGGTGGTCTTCAGGCCTTCGCCGACCTGGAAGCGGGCGGTCTTCGAGGCCGGACGCTCGACGGTCTCACCGGTGCGCGGGTTGCGCGCGGTGCCGGCGGCGCGGGTCACGGCCTTGAAGGTGCCGAAGCCCACCAGACGCACGTCCGAGCCCGACTTCAGCGAAGCGGTGACGGTGTCGATGAAAGCTTCCAGAGCGTCCTTCGCCTGGTTCTTGTTGATGCCCGCCTTTTCGGCGATCGCCGTGACGAGTTCGGCTTTCGTGGTCATTTTTGTCTCCCAGCCAATAAGCGGCGGCGCTGCAACAGCTTACGCCGCTTCGCTCGCGTGGAAGTATGCGGGCTTCGCAAGCCCCGTCAAACGAAGGCGGCGCGGAAAGATCCCGCGCCGCCCTACTTATCAACAATAAGTTACTGTCAGTGCGTAAGAACTGCGTCGTCCCCGGCGTCGTCGGCCTTGGCGGGGCCCGAAAGGGGCTCCTCCGATTCGCTCCACTCCACCGGAGTCAGCGGTCCAACCAGGGCGTGCTTGAGCACTTCGTCGACCGTCGAGACCGGAATGATCTCGAGACCCGACTTCACGCTTTCCGGCACGTCGACGAGATCCTTCTCGTTTTCCTGCGGGATCAGCACGGTCTTCACGCCCGAACGCAGGGCCGCCAGCAGCTTTTCCTTCAGGCCGCCGATGGCCGTGACCCGGCCGCGCAGGGTGATCTCGCCGGTCATGGCGATGTCCTTGCGGATCGGGATGCCGGTCAGTACCGAGACCATGGCCAGGGCCATGGCGATACCGGCCGACGGACCGTCCTTGGGCGTAGCGCCGTCCGGCACGTGCACGTGGACGTCGGTCTTCTCGAAGATCGGCGGCTTGATGCCGAACGAGGTGGCGCGCGAACGGACGTAGCTGTTGGCCGCCGAGATCGACTCCTTCATCACCTCCTTGAGGTTGCCGGTGACCGTCATGCGGCCCTTGCCCGGCATCTTCACGGCTTCGATGGTCAGGATGTCGCCGCCGAACTCCGTCCAGGCCAGACCGGTGACGATGCCGACCTGGTCGACTTCGTCGGTCTCGCCGTAGCGGTACTTCTTGACGCCGGCGTACTTGGCCAGGCGCGCGTCGTCGATCGTGATGCTGGTCAGCTTCTCGCGGGCCAGGTCACGCACCGTCTTGCGGGCCAGGTTGCCCAGTTCCCGCTCCAGCGACCGCACGCCGGCTTCCCGGGTGTAGTAGCGGATCAGGTCGCGGATGGCCGCGTCCGGCACGATGAACTCGCTGTCCTTCAGGCCGTGATCCTTGGCCAGCTTGGGCAGGACGTGGCGCTTGGCGATCTCCAGCTTCTCGTCCTCGGTGTAGCCGGGGATGCGGATGATCTCCATGCGGTCCAGCAGCGGCTGGGGCATGTTCAGGCTGTTGGCCGTGGTGACGAACATCACCTGCGACAGGTCGTAGTCGACCTCCAGGTAGTGGTCGCCGAAGGTCGAGTTCTGCGACGGATCGAGCACTTCGAGCAGGGCCGAGGCGGGATCGCCGCGATAGTCGCTGCCCATCTTGTCGATCTCGTCCAGCAGGACGAAGGCGTTCGTGGTCTTGGCCTTCTTCATCGACTGGATGACCTTGCCGGGCATCGAGCCGATGTAGGTGCGGCGGTGACCGCGGATCTCGGCTTCGTCGCGCACGCCGCCGAGGCTCATGCGCACGAACTCACGCCCCGTGGCCTTGGCGATCGACTTGCCCAGCGAGGTCTTGCCGACGCCCGGAGGGCCGACGAGGCACAGGATCGGGCCCTTCAGCGAATTGGTCCGGGCCTGCACGGCCAGGTACTCCAGGATCCGCTCCTTGACCTTCTCCAGGCCGTAGTGGTCGGCGTCGAGGATGTCCTCGCTCTCGGCGAGATCGATCTTCTTGCCCTTGGCCTTGCCCCACGGGATCGACAGCAGCCAGTCCAGATAGTTCCGGACCACGGTGCTCTCGGCCGACATCGGGCTCATGTTGCGCAGCTTCTTCAGTTCGCCCTCGGCCTTGGCCCGGGCTTCCTTCGAAAGCTTGGTCTTCTTGATGCGCTTCTCGAGCTCGATCAGCTCGTCGCGCGAGTCGTCGGGGTCGCCCAGCTCGCGCTGGATCGCCTTCATCTGCTCGTTCAGATAGTACTCGCGCTGGGTCTTCTCCATCTGGCGCTTCACGCGCGAGCGGATCTTCTTCTCGACCTGCAGCACCGAGATCTCGCCTTCCATCAGGGCGAAGACCTTCTCCAGGCGCTTGGTGACGTCGAAGATTTCCAGCAGGTGCTGCTTGTCGCCGATCTTCACCGACAGGTGGGCGGCGATGCTGTCGGCCAGCTTGCCCGGCTCGGCGATCTGCGGGATCGCGGCCAGGGCCTCGGGCGGCACCTTCTTGTTGAGTTTGACGTAGTTCTCGAACTGCTCGACGACCGCGCGCGACAGCGCCTCGGCCTCGGGGCCGGCGCCCTGGTCCTCGCTGACCTCGCCGACCTGGGCCTCGTAATAGGCCTCCTGGTCGGTGAAGCGCACGACCGCGGCGCGGCCCTTGCCCTCGACCAGCACCTTGACGGTGCCGTCGGGCAGTTTCAGCAGCTGAAGCACGGTGGCCAGCACGCCGACATCATAGATGTCGGTCGGGGCAGGATCATCGTCGGCGCTGTTCTTCTGGGTGACGAGCAGGATCTGCTTGTCGCCGCGCATCACTTCCTCGAGGGCGCGAACCGACTTGTCGCGGCCCACGAACAGCGGAACCACCATGTGCGGGAACACAACGATATCCCGCAGGGGCAACACAGGAAGCGTACGGATCTCAGACATATTTTCACTCCCGGCCGGCGCGAGAACCCGCGCCTTGCCATGCGGACTGCCGTCACTTCAGACGATGCGCCTGAGTCGTACAGTCCGTCCGCCCGGGACTGGGCGGATGGTCGTTATTTATGTGGACCTTTTGCGACGCGGTTCAAGCGCGCTCGCCTTCCAGCGGCGACAAGTCGCGCCGTGGTGGTGGAGCTGCAGAAAAACAAGCTGGGCGGAGCGCGCCGGAGGCAAGATCGGCGGCTTGGCCGCGGGCTTGGCGGTAAAATCGTCCGCTGCCGCACCGCAGCGCGGGCCCTTGAGCCCCTTCGAAAAAGAGGTTCCGCAACGTCCTAGGGCTGCGAGGCCCTGATCACCGGCGGCTCACGCTTTTCAAGCGCGGCCACCCGGGCGGCCGCGTCGGCCTCGATGTCGGCCCAGAACAGGTTGTAGCCGTCGACCTTGCGGCGATCGGTCCACGAGCCCGTGTCGCGCAACGAGGCCGACTTGGGCCGGCCGGTGTGAAGCAGGCCGTTCTCGCACTGGGCCCAGACCTGGCGCTTGAGGAAGGCCGGGCGGGCGCCCCACTCCAGGCCCGTGGCGTTGACCGAACCCAGGTTGAGGCGCGCGGGGGCCCTCTCCTCGGTCCTGGCGCCCAGCAGCGGATTGACGCACAGCGGCTTGCGGCCGTTGAGGTTTTCCAGCTGGTCGCTGCCCCGCCAGGTCAGCGAGCGACCCAGCCACTCCTGGGCCTTCTGGAAGTCGCCGTCGGTCAGCGAGGCCCAGGCCACCACACAGCCGGCCTCGTCGCGGCGCGCGCAGGCGGGAACCGACGCGCCGGGGCCGTACTCGTCGGCCGGCACGGCGGTCTCGATCAGATAGACGCCGGCCAGGCGGGCCTTGAGCGCGGGGTTGGGCGCGATCTCCTCGGCCACCAGGCGGGCCAGCAGGCCGCCGCCCTGCTCCACCCCGACCAGCACCAGCGGCCGGCCCTGGTCGTAGCGGTCGCGCCAGGCGCGGAAGGCGTCGCGCACGTCGCCATAGGCGAAGCGGCGGGCCTCGCGGGCGTCGTCGCGCAGCGTCAGGAAGGTGTAGAGGCTGGCCTGGCGGTAGTGCGGCGCGAAGATCCGCCCGACCCGCGAGAACGGCGCGGCGTAGTTGGGCAGCACCACCCGGTTGAGATAGCGATTGGCCTTGGGCTGGTCGAAGGGCGCGTTCCAGTCGCGCCCGCCGTCGAAGGTGGTCGGGTGGACGAAGAACACGTCGGCGGCGCGGTCCATGCCCGTCGCGCCCCGCGGCAGCAGCGCCCAGGCGGCCGGGTCGGCATAGTTGGGAGCCGGCGGCGGGTCGTAGGTCTGGAACGGAACCTTCGGATCCAGCGTCGTGCGCAGGATGTCGTAGCGCCAGTAGAACGCCGCCGTCAGGACGAGCCCCAGCACCAGGACGCATCCGGCGAAGATCCAGCGCTTGAAGCCCTTGAAGCGTCCCGACATGCCTCTCGACTACACCAGGTCGGGGCGTCGCACTACGCCCCTTCCCGCCCGATGATGGCGACCGAGCAGACATTGCTGGCCGGCGCGCCGCCCAGATTGTGGGTCATGCCCAGAACCGGGTCGCGCAACTGCCGTTCGCCCGCCCTGCCCTGCAGCTGCAGGTACATCTCGTAGAGCATCCGCAGGCCCGACGCGCCGATCGGATGGCCGAAGCATTTGAGGCCGCCGTCGATCTGGCACGGCACCGCGCCGTCGGCGTCGTAGAAGCCGTCCAGCACGTCGCGCCAGCCGCGCCCTTCGGCCGAGATGAACAGGTCCTCCATGGTCACCAGCTCGGTCACCGAGAAGCAGTCGTGCACCTCCATCATCGAGATCTGCTCGCGCGGGCGCTCGATGCCCGCCTCCTTGTAGGCCTTGCCGGCGGCGATGCGGGCGGTGTGGAAGTGGCTGCCGTCCCAGCCGTTGTACTGGCTCTCGTAGCCGTTGGAGACCGACAGCTGCAGCGCCTTGACCGTGACGAGGTCATGCTTGCCCAGCGCCCGGGCGATCTCGGGCGTCGTGACGATGGCCGCGGCCGCGCCGTCGGAAACCCCGCAGCAGTCGAACAGGCCCAGAGGCTCGGCGATGATCGGGGCCTTCAGCGCCTGCTCCTCGGTGATGGGCTTGCGCAGGTGGGCCTTGGGGTTCTTGGCGCCGTTGGCGTGGCTCTTGACCGAAACGTGGGCGATGGCGCGCTTGAGGTCCTCCTTGGAGACCCCGTGCTTGGCGCGATAGGCGCTGGCCAGCTGGGCGAAGTTCCCGGGGGCCGAGCCGTTGGGCATGACCTGCGGCGCCAGCGTGCCCGGCGCCCCGAACGGCAGGCCGCCATAGCCGGTGTCCTTCAGCTTCTCGACGCCGACGGCCAGCGCGATATCGGCCGCGCCCGCGGCGACGGCGTAGACCGCGCCCCTGAACGCCTCAGAACCCGAGGCGCAGAAGTTCTCCACCCGGGTGACGGCGATGTTGGGCAGGCGCAGGGCGATCGACAGCGGCGTGCCGCCCTTGCCCGTGCCGATCTCGTCGATGTGGGTCGAGAACCAGGCCGCGTCCAGCTGGCTGGCCTCGATCCCGGCGTCGGCCATGGCCTCGACATAGGCCTCGACCATCAGGTCGTCGGGCCCGGCGTCCCAGCGCTCGCCGAACTTGCTGCAGCCCATGCCGAGGATGGCGACCTTGTCGCGAATGCCGCTGGCCATTGGGGTCTCTCCCTAGCTCGCCTTCTCGGGCGTATTGATCGGGTGTATATACAGGGCCATGAGCCTCTATATCCGCAACGCCGAGGCCGACCGACTGGCCCGACAACTGACGGAACGGACGGGAGAAACCCTGACCGAAGCCGTCGTCGTAGCCCTGCGTGAACGCCTCGAGCGCACATCCGCCAAGCCACGCACGCCCGAAGAGAAGATGGCTTTCATGCGCATGCTGCAGGAGCGGAGCGCGAAGCTTCCCGTACTCGACCCGCGCGACCCCGACGACATCCTGTATGACGAATACGGCTTGCCGAAATGATCGTCCTCGATACCTCGGCGGTTCTGGCCATCATCTGGAATGAACCTGAAGCCGAAGACTTCATGAGGGCTGTCTCCGTGACGAACAGCGTGCTGATCTCGGCGAGCACGCGCCTCGAACTCCACGCCGTCTGCCTGCACCGCAGGGGTGACGTCGAAATAGTGGAGCGGTTCCTGTCCGAACTCGACGTGATCACCGAGGCCTTCGACGAGGGACAACTGGCGATAGCCAAAGACGCCTACGACAGATATCGCCAAGGCCGCCACGGCCTGAACTTCGGCGACTTCTTCGCCTACGCCCTGGCCAAGGCCCGCGACCTGCCGCTGCTGTTCAAGGGCGAGGACTTCGCCGCCACAGACGTGAAGCGCGCGGTCTGACACCGCCCTACTCCGCCGCCTGGGCCGAAGCCGCGGCCACCGCCGTCCGGTCCGGCGCGGCCTTCCAGAAGTAGCGGACGAAGCCGCGCTTCTCGTCGCGGTCCTTGATGCGGAAGACCATCTTCACCGGCAGGCCGGTCTCGACCTCGCCGGGCGCGACGTCGGTGATGTCGAGCATGATCCGGCCGCCGCCCGCAAAGACGACCATGCCGTAGTGGTTGGGCGGGCTCATCGAGAAGGTCAGGTAGTCGGCCGAATAGGTCAGCACCTGCGCGGCGCGTTCGGCGAAACGGTAGGGTTCCTGGGTGTCGACGGCGGGGTTGTTGGGCGCCACCGAGATGCGGGTGCGCGGGAACTGCACGACGCCGGTCTCGCGGCAGCGGCCGCCGACCAGGCCCAGGATCTGGTCGCGGTTGCGATAGAGCGTGGTCAGGGCCGTCTTGTTGTCCTTCTCGGCCCGCATGCCCCGGTCCCACTCGACGAGGTCGTTGAAGACCAGGAACTTCAGGTAGTTGGACTCTTCCTGGCGGTCGGCCAGCGACCCGGTCACGCCGCGCGCGGGGCGCACGCTCGCCTCCCCGACGCGGAAGACCAGCGCCTCGGCGCCCTGGCCGAACTGGGCGACCAGCACCACCTCGCCGGGTCGGGCCTCTTCCAGCGCGTGGGCCAGCAGCAGCGGGCCGTGCGCGCAACCGGCCTCGCCCAACTGCAGGCCCAGGGTGTCGCGCACCGCCTCGGGCCTGATCCCCAGCATCTTGGCCAGGGTCGCGCCCATGCCGGCGAACACCGACGGAAAGCAGAAATGATCGACGGCGGCGGCGTCCAGCCCCGCCGCGTCCAGGGCCGCGCGCACGGCGGGCGGCACGAGCTTGACGATCCCCTCGTCGCGGATCCACCGCTCCTCCCAGGCATAGTCGAACTGCGCGTCCGAACCGCGGAAGTGGTCGACGAAGTCGTCGGTGACCGTGCCGCGTCCCAGGAAGGTGGCCGCTCCGCCGTCCGGCGAGACGACGAAGGCGGCCGCCGCGTCGCCGAAATCCAGCTCCTGGGGCGAGGCGGCGCGGGCGCGGCGGTGCTCGCCAGCGGCCACCAGCACCCGCTTGCCGCAAGCGGCGGCGTCCAGCGCCTGGCCAAGCGCGGTCAGGCCGCAACGCTGCGAACCGGTGACGTCGGCCGAGGCGATCGAGGGTTCAAGCGTCAGGGCCGCGGCCAGGATCCCGGCGTTCTGGCGATCGGCGAAGGGCGCGGTCGTCGAGGCGAAGATCGCCGCCTCGATCGCCGTCCGGCCCTCGTCGTCGGGACCCAGGGCGTCGCGGGCGGCCTCGACGGCCATGGTCAGAGCGTCCTCGTCCCAGTTGGCCATGGACCGTTCGCCCTTGGCCTTGCCCGCCAGGCCGGGCGCGACCCAGGCGTTGGCGGCGACGACGGCCTTGCGGCTGAGGCGAAGACGCGGCGCATAAGCGCCCCAGGCGGCGATGCCGACCATGTTCCACTCCCTGACCGACGCCTGTCTCGGCGACTTATCAGGGTTCAGGTTACGCGCACGGCAGGGGTCCGCAAGCGTGCCCCTTGGTCAACCGAAGCGCGCGTCAGCGGTAGGGATCGTCGGTGTTGAGGAAACCCGCCACATAGTCGGCCACGCCGTCCTCCAGCGAGGTCATCGGCGCGTTGTAGCCGGCCGCGCGCAGGCGGCTCATGTCGGCCTGCGTGAAGTACTGGTACTTGCCCTGCAGCACCTCGGGCATGTCGAAATAGGTGATGTCCGGCTCGCGGGCGACAGCGGCGAAGGTGGCCTCGGCCAGGTCCTTGAAAGACCGCGCATGGCCCGAGCCCAGGTTGTAGACGCCGTTGACGTGCGGGCTCTTGGCCAGCCAGGCGATCACGTCGGCCACGTCGCGCACATAGACGAAGTCGCGCAGCTGGCCGCCGTCCTCGTAGTCGGAGTGATGCGACTTGAAGAGGCGCACGCCTTCACCGGCGGCGATCTTCGGCCAGATCTGGCAGACCACCGACTTCATGCCGCCCTTATGGTCCTCGTTGGGGCCATAGACGTTGAAGAACTTCAGGCCCGCCCACTGGGGCGGGGCGTGGCCGCGAGCTGCCTCGCGCACGGCGAACACGTCGAACAGCGCCTTGGACCAGCCGTAGGCGTTCAGCGGGCGCAGGCCCATCAGCGTGTCGATGTCGTCCTTGCCGTCGAAGCCCTGCGTGCCGTCGCCGTAGGTGGCGGCCGACGAGGCGTAGATCAGGCGCACGCCGTTCCTGGCGCACCACCGCCAGATGTCGCGCGACAGCACGAAGTTGGACTGCACGATCAGGTCGGCGTCGGCTTCCGTCGTCGAAGAGATCGCGCCCATGTGGATGACCAGCTCGACCTCGGCGCCGCGCTCGGCCAGCCAGTCGAACATCTGCTCGGGCGCGACGAAGTCGGCGATCGGGTGCTTGGCGATATTGCGCCACTTGCCCTCGCCCGCCTGGCCCAGCCAGTCGCAGACCACGACGTCCAGCGCCGGATCCTCGCAGAGCTTGGCCACGATGTTGGAGCCGATGAACCCGGCGCCGCCGGTGACGAGAACGATGCGTCTGGACATGGGCGGGTTATGGCACAGGGGACGGAGCGGGCAAGCCGTGCGTCCTTCGAGGCCCGCGTCGCGGGCGCCTCAGGATGAGGAATTCAGTGCGAAACCGACCTCATCCTGAGGTGCGAGGCTCAGCCGAGCCTCGAAGGACGCAGTGATCAGGCCGCCCGCTTGCGCTTGGCCAGGGCGTCGAACTCCAGCAGTTCGGCCACCAGGCCTTCGAACTGGCTCAGCGGCACCATGTTGGGACCGTCCGACGGGGCGTGATCCGGATCCGGGTGGGTTTCCATGAACACCATGGCCACGCCGATCGAGACCGCGGCGCGGGCCAGAACCGGCACGAACTCGCGCTGGCCGCCCGACGAGGTGCCCTGCCCGCCCGGCTGCTGCACGCTGTGGGTGGCGTCGAACACCACCGGGCAGCCGATCTCCTTCATGATCGGCAGGCTGCGCATGTCCGACACCAGGGTGTTGTAGCCGAACGAGGCGCCGCGCTCGCAGGCCATGACGTTGGGGTTGCCCGCGCCGGTCACCTTGGCGATAACGTTCTTCATGTCCCACGGGGCCAGGAACTGGCCCTTCTTGATGTTGATCGCCCGGCCGGTCTTGGCGGCGGCCAGCAAGAGATCGGTCTGGCGGCACAGGAAGGCCGGGATCTGGATCACGTCGACGGCCTCGGCCACCGGATCGCAGTGGCTGATCTCGTGCACGTCGGTCAGGGTCGGCAGGCCAGTGACCTCGCGGATCTCCTGGAAGATCGGCAGGCTGTCATAGAGGCCGATGCCGCGCGCGGCCGTGGCCGAGGTGCGGTTGGCCTTGTCGTAGCTGGTCTTGTAGATCAGGCCGACGCCCAGGCGTTCGCCGATCTCCTTCAGCGCGTGGGCCGTCTCCAGCGCGTGCTGGCGGCTCTCCATCTGGCACGGACCGGCGATGAGGGTCAGGCGCTCGGCGTTGCCGATACGGACGGCCTTGCCGGTCTCCGTCTTCACTTCGACGACGGCGTTGGGGGCGACGGGCTGACTCAAGGCGGAACTTCCGAATAAGGGTGGGCGCTGAATTGGCCCCACAGGTGGCCCCAACGGCGGAAAGGTGCAAGTGCGGATCGATCCAGGCGTCCCCGGACCCGTCATCGTGTGGCTGCGCAACGACCTGCGCCTGGCCGACAATCCGGCGCTGAAAGCCGCCGCCGACACGGGTCGGCCGGTGATCCCGCTCTATATCCTCGACGAGACCAGCGGCGTGCGGCCGATGGGCGCGGCCTCGCTGTGGTGGCTCGACAAGTCGCTGCGGGCGCTTTCGGAGAGCCTGAAGGCGATCGGCTCGAAGCTGATCCTGCGGCGCGGCCCCGCCCAGGAGGTGCTCAAGGACGTGATCGTCCACGCAGGCGCGGCCGGCGTCGCCTGGAACCGCCTGTACGAGCCCGCCGCCATCGAGCGCGACGCGCAGATCAAGACGGCGCTGAAGGCCGACGGCGTGGTCGTCGAAAGCTGCCTCGCCGGCCTGCTGAACGAGCCCTGGACCGTCGTGAACGGCTCCAAGCAGCCCTACAAGGTCTTCACCCCCTACTGGCGGGCGGCCCGCGCGCACCTGACTCACGTCGAGGCCGAAGCCGCCCCCAAGCGGCTCGAGGCGCCCGAGCACTGGCCTCACAGCGACGCGCTGGACGGCTGGGACCTTCACCCCCGCAAGCCCGACTGGTCGAAGGGCTTTTCCATCTGGACGCCGGGCGAGGCCGGCGCGCTGGCGCGGCTGGACGACTTCCTGTCCGGGCCGGTCGAGGGCTACGGCGAGGGTCGCGACGTTCCGGGCCTGGAGGCGACCTCGCGCCTCTCTCCCCACCTGCACTTTGGCGAGATCGGCCCCCGCCAGGTCTGGACCGCCGCCCGCAACGCCGCCGAGGCCGGCGACGCCCCGCATGGCGAGATCGAGAAGTTCCTGTCGGAGGTGGGCTGGCGCGAGTTCAACCACGCGATCCTGTTCAACTGGCCGGACTTGCCGACCAAGAACTTCCGCCCCGAGTTCGACGCCTTCCCCTGGTCGCAGAACCCGCGAGGTTTCGAGGCCTGGACCGAAGGGCGCACCGGCTATCCGCTGGTCGACGCGGGCATGCGCGAGCTCTGGGCCACCGGCTTCATGCACAACCGCGTGCGGATGATCACCGCCTCGTTCCTGATCAAGCACCTGCTGGTCGACTGGCGCGAGGGCGAGGCCTGGTTCTGGGACACGCTGGTCGACGCCGATCTCGCCAACAATGTCGGCAACTGGCAGTGGGTGGCCGGCAGCGGCGCCGACGCCTCACCCTACTTCCGGATCTTCAACCCGATCGGCCAGGGCGAAAAGTTCGACCCCAAGGGGACTTACGTCAAACGTTGGATCCCGGAACTGGCCAACCTGCCGGCCGACGTCGTCCACCAGCCGTGGACCGCGCCCGAACGGCTGAGCGCCGGCGCAAAGGCCGTCTACGGCAAGCCGATCGTCGACCATCCCCGCGCCCGGGCCGCGGCGCTGGAGGCCTATCGCCAGCTGCGAGGAGACGCCGCCGACGAATGATCCCCTGGTGAACGTTGCTCAGCGGCCCCATTTACAGTTCGGCTTTCGGGGGTCTTACTTGTCCCACACAAGGGATTGGGAGCGCTGATGACCGACACCTTGCCCGCCTCGTGGCGAGACGAAGATCTCCGGGCCGCGCCGCCGGCCTTCCGCACGGCGCTGCGCATCGCCGTCGAGAACTGGGCGATCGGCTCCCTGACCTTCGTCCTGCCTTCGGGCAAGCCCCTGCGTATCGACGGCAAGACGCCCGGCCCCGACGCCGTGGTCCACGTGCGCGACTATCGCTTCATCCGCCGCGCCTTCGCCTCGGGCGACATCGGCTTCGCCGAGGGCTACATGGCCGGCGAGTGGGACACGCCCGACCTTTCGGCGGTGCTGACGGCCTTCGCGCTGAACTTCGACAAGCTGGCGGCGCTGGTGCGGGGCAATCCCGTCATGCACCTGATCAACGTCATCTTCCACTGGATGAACCGCAACGACCGCAGCGGCTCCAAGCGCAACATCCACGCCCACTACGACCTCGGCAACGCCTTCTATTCCCAGTGGCTGGACCGGACGATGACCTATTCGTCCGCCCTCTACGACAAGGACGCGGCCTCCTCGCTCGACGCGGCGCAGACCCGCAAGTACGAGGCCCTGGCCCAGTCCATCGGCCTGGCGCCCGGCAAGCACGTGCTGGAGATCGGCTGCGGCTGGGGCGGTTTCGCCGAGTACGCGGCCAAGGAAGTCGGCGCCAAGGTCACCGGCATCACCATCTCGCCCGCCCAGCACGACTTCGCCAGGAAGCGCCTGTTCGACCAAGGCCTGGCCGAGAAGGCCGACATCCGGCTGATCGACTATCGCGACGTGCAGGGCAAGTTCGACGGCGTCGCCTCGATCGAGATGTTCGAGGCCGTCGGCGAGGAGTACTGGCCCACCTATTTCGGCAAGATCCACGACGTGCTCACCCCCGGCGGCCGCGCCGGTCTGCAGATCATCACCATCAAGGACGAGCTGTTCGACAGCTATCGCCGGCACACCGACTTCATCCAGCGCTACATCTTCCCGGGCGGCATGCTGCCCAGCGAGACGCGGCTGCGGCAGGAGACCGACAAGGCCGGCCTTTCGTGGGACGGCGTGCGGCGCTTTGGCCAGGACTACGCCGACACCCTGGCCGAATGGGCCCGGCGCTTCGAGGCGGCCTGGGACCAGATCCGCCCGCTCGGCTTCGACGAGCGCTTCCGCCGGCTCTGGCATTTCTACCTGAGCTACTGCGAGGCGGGCTTCCGCACCGAACGCACCAACGTCGTCCAGCTTGGCCTGGCCCGCGGCTAGAGGAGGATCAAGCGTGTCGCTCTTCACCCTGGTCCTCGACTACCACGGCGGCACCTACCTCTCGCAGTTCGACGCGGCGACGCCCGTCGAGGCGGTCGGCGCCTGGTGCCGCGAACTGCATGACAACCAGCTGCTGGGCGAGCCGTCCTCGCTGGTGGCCGAAGGCATCATGGCCGACGCGGTCGAGAACAGCCTGGTGGGCATCGACGGCCTGTGCGGCGCCTGGTGCGCGGCGACGGCCGCCGCCGGGGGCCTGGCCCTGCTCAACGTCATCCAGACCGAGCCCACGGCCCACTGAACCTGGCTCGCCGGCCGCCGCTTTCAGGAAAACTCGATTGATCCGGGCGGCCGCATCGCGATCTACCCTGGCCTTCAACGGCGCCTCTTCGCGCGAAGCCGCAGATTTTCCACCATGCCCGTCACCGCCAACGTTCTCGACGCCATCGGCAACACCCCGCTGATCCGCCTCAATCGGGCCAGCGAGGCCACCGGCTGCGAGATCCTGGGCAAGGCCGAGTTCATGAACCCCGGCCAGTCGGTCAAGGACCGCGCCGCGCTCAGCATCATCCGCGACGCCGAAGCGAAAGGCCTGCTGCGCCCCGGCGGCCGCGTGGTCGAGGGCACGGCCGGCAACACCGGCATCGGCCTAGCCATGGTCGCCTCGGCGCTCGGCTACAAGACCACCATCGTCATCCCGCGCACCCAGAGCCAGGAGAAGAAGGACGCCATCCGCCTGCTCGGCGCCGAGCTGGTCGAGGTCGACGCCGTCCCCTACTCCAACCCCGACAACTACGTCCGCTATTCGGGCCGCCTGGCCGAGGAACTGGCCAAGACCGAGCCCAACGGCGCGATCTGGGCCAACCAGTTCGACAACGTCGCCAACCGCCAGGCCCACTACGACACGACCGGTCCGGAGATCTGGGAACAGACCGCCGGCAAGGTCGACGGCTTCATCTGCGCCGTGGGCTCGGGCGGTACCCTGGCCGGCGTGGCCCAGGCCCTGCGCGAGCGCAAGGCGGACGTGAAGATCGGCCTGGCCGACCCGGGCGGCGCCTCGCTCTACAACTGGTACGCCGCCGGCGAACTGAAGGCCGAGGGCAATTCGATCAGCGAGGGTATCGGCCAGGGCCGGATCACCGCCAACCTCGAAGGCCTGGCCATCGACCACCCCTACCGCGTCTCCGACGAGGAGATGATGCAGCAGATCTTCGACCTGGTGCAGCACGAGGGCCTGTGCCTGGGCGGCTCTACGGGGATCAACGTCGCCGGCGCCGTGCGCCTGGCCCGCGACCTGGGGCCCGGCCACACCATCGTGACCATCCTCTGCGACCACGGCTCGCGCTACCAGAGCAAGCTCTTCAATCCCGCCTTCCTGGCCGAGAAGGGCCTTCCGACCCCGCCCTGGCTGTAGGCGGCGCGCCGAAAGGCCGTCCTCGCACCGCGTCATAGACGGCGTCGAACACCCGCAGGCCCGGCAGTTCGGGAACCGGACCGGGCGCTGCGACCTCGCCCAGGTCCAGCAGGCTCGGCTCATCGAGCCGATAGGCGGGCCAGTGCTCGCCGGGCCGGCCTTCGCGGGCGAACGCGGCCCAGGCGCCCGCCATGACCTCGGCCAGGGCGCGATCCTGCGCCGTCCAGGCCCAGGGCTCCTGCTCCAGGTGGTCGAACATGTACCAGAGCTCGGCGAAATGGCCCGCGCCCCAGTCGGCGCGGACGCTGTCGGCCGGAAAAGGCGGCCGGCGGGAGAAGCGGTAGAGCCAGACCGGCTGGCCCGCGCCGGCCTGCAGCCTCGCCCACGCCCACATGTCCCATGAAAACCGCAGGTCGCGCTCGAAGTCCGCGCGCGCCCGGCGCGCTCCGGCGTCGTCGGTGAAGGGATAGCCCGCCAGCAGGGCCGGCGGCAGCGGTCCCCAGTCACGAGTGATTTCGGCCGTAAAGCTTCGGGCGGTCACCGGCGCCAGGTCGACCAGCGACCGCGCCTCTTCGGCGTTGTAGCCCAGCAGCAGCGGGACCCGGTTCCACCGCCCCGCGACATAGGCCTCGTAAGGCGACAGCGGCAGCACGCGGGTTCCGACCACTGGATGAGCCAGGCGGCGGGCGGCAGGCGTCAACAGCCTTTCCAGCGGCAAGGCCCGCAGCTCGCCCGTCGTGCGCGCCCCCTCGTCCGCCGCCCAGGCCGCGCCGTCCTTCTCGGCCCCGGCCAGGCGGTAGTTCGGCGCCAGCTCCAGCGGTTCGAACAGGCCCCCGCTCTGGGCGATGGCCCGATGGAACAGCCCCTCTGCCTCCGGCGAAGCCATCAGGGCGCTGACCGACATGGCCCCGGCCGACTGCCCCGCGATCGTCACCCGTCCTGGATCGCCCCCGAAGGCGGCGATGTTGCGCTGGATCCAGCGGAGCGCGGCGACCTGGTCCATCAGGCCGTAGTCGCCCGACTGGCCGCCGCCTTCGGCGCTCAGGGCCGGATGCGCCAGAAAGCCCAGCGCGCCCAGGCGGTAGGCGATCGAGACGAAGACCACGCCCCGCGCGGCCAGCCGGTCGCCCGCATAGAGCGGCAGGGAGGTCGCGCCGTTGTTCCATCCGCCGCCGTGGATCCACACCACCACCGGCAGCGGCTCGCCCGATCGCGTCGCCGGCCGCCACACATTCAGATAGAGGCAGTCCTCGTCCGTGCGGGGCGGCGACTCGCCCGGCATCGAGACCCCGGCCTGCGGACAGGCCGGAGCATAGGCGTCGGCGCGCCGCACGCCCCGCCAGGCTTTCGCGGCGACCGGCGGCCGCCACCGCCGCTCCCCCGTCGGCGGCGCGGCGTAGGGCGTCCCGAGAAAGGCGTCCACGCCGCCTTGCGAGATCCCTTCCAGCCGCCCGGTCTCGACGCGCGCCACCGGCCCGGCGATCGCCCCGTGCGCCAGGCCCAGCCCGATCAGCAGCGCCAAAAGTCGTCGTCTCATGCGAGCCTCCTCCGTCCGTCGAGACTGGGAGACGGCGGCGGTCGCGGCCAAGACCGGCCCGTCCCGCCCCAGCCCCGCCTCGTCACTCGCGGCCGGGCCAGCTGGACGCAGCCCGAGCGGCGCTGTCAGATGCCGCCATGCTCGCTTCCGCTTCCGCACCCGATGCAGCCGCCGTCCGCCGCTGGACGGGCCTTGCCTTCCTCTATTGGTTCGGCCTGGTCTGCGCACTAGAACCCGGCAACCTGCGCGGCGGCCTTCCGCCGGACTGGACCTCCGAGATCGTTCGCCTGCTCGGCGCCGGCGTGCTCGGCTCGGCCAGCGCGCCGGCCCTGCTGGTGCTGGCCCGCCGGGGAAAATGGATCGAGCAGGCGCTGGGCGTGGTCCTGCTGGCGCCCGCCCTCGTGGTCGTCTCGTGCCTGCTGGCCGCCTGGCTGCTGCAGGGCCGCTGGCTGCCCACGCCCGCCGACGTCGTGAGCCAGCTCTCGGCCAACCTCGCCCTGCTGGCGTTCGGCCTGGCCGTCTTTCTCGGCATCGTCCACCTGGCCCAGACTCGGGCGCAGGCCAGGGCCCCGGCCGCATCCCCGGTCCGCCGCCTGGTCGAACGCGAGCGCGGGCGGATCACGGTCATCGACCTCGACCAGGTCCGATGGATCGAGAGCCAGGGCAACTACCAGGCCCTGCGCACGCCGGACGGCCTGCGGTTGGTGCGCCGGACCCTGGCCTCCCTCGAACGCGAACTGGATCCCGGCCGTTTCGTGCGCATCCACCGCCGGACGCTCGTCGCGGTGGCCCATGTCGAGGCCCTGTCGCCGCTGACCAACGGCGACGCCGAGGTGCGCATGAGCGACGGCGCGCGCCTTCGGCTCTCGCGCAATCACCGGCGAGCGCTGGTCGACCGTCTTGATGCTTGCGTGGAGCGCCCGCTCACGTGAAGTTGCGCGCCCGTCGCAAGGGACGCGTTCCTGTTCCCGAAAGGCCAGCCATGACCAACGCCGATCCTCTCGTCTCGACCGCCTGGCTGGCCGACCACCTAGACGCCCCGGACGTGCGCATCGTCGACGCCTCGTGGTTCATGCCCGGCACGCCGCGCGACCCGAAGGAAGAGTTCCTGGCCGGCCACATCCCCGGCGCGGTGTTCTTCGACATCGACGAGATCTCCGACGAGGCCTCGCCCCTGCCCCACATGCTGGCCAGCGGCGTCAAGTTCGCCTCGCGGGTGCGCAAGCTGGGCCTCGGCGACGGCTCGCGCATCGTCGTCTACGACAGCACCAGCATCCTGCCGGCCGCCCGCGTGTGGTGGAACTTCCGCGTCATGGGCCACGAGGACGTGGTGGTGCTGGACGGCGGCCTGCCCAAGTGGATCGCGGAGGGCCGCCCGCTGGAGGACGGCCCCGCCGCCCCGCAGGAACGCCACTTCACCCCGCGCCTGCAGGCCGACCTCGTCCGCTCGTTCGACCAGATGAAGAAGAACCTGGAGACCGGCCGCGAGCAAGTGATCGACGCCCGCGCCGCCGGCCGCTTCAACGGCGAGGTCCCCGAGCCGCGCGCGGGCCTGGCCAGCGGCCACATCCCCGGCTCGCGCAACGTCCCGCTGTCGGCCCTCCTGGGCCCCGACGGCGCCATGCTGTCCGCCGACCAGCTGAAAACCGTCTTCGCCGAGGCTGGGGTCGACATCGAAAAGCCGATCGCCACCACCTGCGGCTCGGGCATCACCGCCTCGGTGGTGTCGCTGGCCCTGCATCGCCTGGGCAAGCCGCGGGCCGCCGTCTACGACGGCTCGTGGACCGAGTGGGGCGGCCGCGACGACGCCCCGGTCGCGACCGGCCCGGCTGTGTAAAAACACCCAAAGTTACGCGATTTTCAAATACAATCCTGAATTGACAAGGCGACCCATGTGGCCGACCCTCGACGTGTTGGGGGTCGGCCTTTCGCCGCCTAGAGGCGCGGCCAGGCCGCGCGTCGCTCCCCGCCAGTGCCCGTCAGCTTAAGGACTTCGGCGCAGACCGCGCCGAGCACGCAACCGCGCGACCGGCGGAGCCGTCGGCGCGCCCGTGGGGAGAAAACGCCATGTCGTCGTTCCGACCGCTCTACGCCGTCACCATCACCGACGCCGTCGCCGCCGGCGATCTCGAACAGCTAAAAAAGCTGGAGGCCGAAGCCCAGGAGCACCTCAACCAGTACGGCGACATCGCCACCCTGCTGGCCGCCCTGAAGATCGAAATCGCCAAAGCCGAGGCCTGACCACCATGAACATCAAGCCCTACGGCGTCGCCGTGACCGACGCCATCGCCTCGGGCGACCTCTCGCGCCTGAAGGAAGCCGAAGCCGCCGCCCAGGCCCACCTGGACCAGTATGGCGACGTGGCGACCCTGCTGCCGCTGCTGCGGCTGGAGATCGCCAAGCTGGAAGCCAAGAAGAGCTACTGACGCGCGGGCGGCGCCTCCCTTGTGGAGACGCCGCCTCCGTTTCGCGTTCGAGGCCAAGATACTTCAGGGCCAAGATATTTCGGGGGGAAAGCGCGCCCATGACCGACACCCTGCCCTCCGAAACCGCGCCGGCCGGCGCCCGGGCGACGCCCGAAGGCAAGTCCGTCCGCTTCCGCACCGAGCGCGACTATGCCGAGCTGACCCCCGTCCACGTGGTCTGGGAGGTCACTCTCGCCTGCAATCTCAAGTGCCAGCACTGCGGCTCGCGCGCCGGCCGGCCGCGTCCGGACGAACTGAACACCGCCGAGGCGCTGGAGCTGATCGACCACCTGGCCGCCCTGGGCACGCGCGAGCTCACCCTGATCGGCGGCGAGGCCTATCTGCGCCGCGACTGGATCGAGCTGATCCGCAGGAGCCGCGCCCACGGCATCCGCACCGCCGTCCAGACCGGCGCCCGCAACCTCACCGACAAGCGCCTGGACGAGGCCGCCGACGCGGGCCTGCAGGGCATCGGCGTGTCGATCGACGGTCTGCCCGACCTGCACGACCGGGTGCGCGGCGTACCTGGCTCCTACGACCAGGCGATCAGCGCCCTGCAGCGGGCCAAGGCCCGAGGGCTGGCCGTGTCGGTCAACACCCAGATCGGCGCCGAGACCGCGGCCCACCTGCCCGAACTGATGGAACGGATCATCGCGGCCGGGGCCACGCACTGGCAGATCCAGCTGACCGTGGCGATGGGCAACGCCGTCGACAACCCCGACCTGCTGCTCCAGCCCTATCAGCTGCTCGAGGTCATGCCGCTGCTGGCCCGGCTCTATCGCGAGGGGCAGAAGCGGGGCCTGCTGATGATCGTTGGCAACAATGTCGGCTATTTCGGCCCCTATGAGCGCATGTGGCGGGGCCTCGGCGACGAGGCCGACCACTGGAACGGCTGCGCCGCCGGCCAGGGCGGCATCGGCATCGAGGCCGACGGCACGATCAAGGGCTGTCCCTCGCTGGCCACCTCGCTCTACGCCGCGGGCAACGTGCGCGAGATGAGCATCGCCGACATCTGGCGCCACAGCGAGAAGATGGCCTTCGGCCGCGTGCGCGACGTCGAGGAGCTCTACGACTACTGCCGCACCTGCTACTATGCCGACGTTTGCCGGGCCGGCTGCACCTGGACCTCGGAATCGCTGCTGGGCAAGCGCGGCAACAATCCCTACTGCCACCACCGGGTGCTCGATCTCGCCCGTCACGGCTGGCGCGAACGGGTGACCAAGGTCAAGGATGCGCCCGCCGCCAGCTTCGCCATCGGCGAGTTCGCCCTGGTGCGCGAGGCCATACCCGGCGCCCAGACGCAGCCCCTGCCCGTCCGCGACCCGGCCGGGGTGCACATCGCCCACCGCGAACGCACGGCCGCCGGCGGCGCCCTGCCCCCCAGGCTGAAGGTCTGCCGTTCCTGCGACCAGTACGTCTGGCCCCACGAAACCGAATGCCCCCACTGCGCGGCCGACCTCGCCGAGGTCGAACGCCAGCACGCGCAAGCCGCCGAACACCGCCGCGCCCTGATCCAGCAGGCCCGCCGCGTCCTGGACGGCATAGGCCCCGCCTAGCCATCCTTCTCCATCGCCATAGCCGGGAAGCCGTGCGTCCTTCGAGGCTCGGCTTCGCCTCGCTCCTCAGGATGAGGACGCAGGTGGCTGCGTTGCATCGCCTTCCTCATCCTGAGGCGCCCGCACAGCGGGCCTCGAAGGACGCAAGCCGCCAACCGCAGATCCTCCCCCTGTGGGGGAGGTCCGCCGATCAAGACCCCCCTGAAGGGGGAGGTGGCCCGGAGGGCCGGAGGGGGAAGTTCCTGATGAGCCTGAGCCGGGCCCCAACGAGGGAAGTCCCTTCCCCCTCAGTCGCTCCGCGACAGCTCCCCCTTCAGGGGGAGCATTATGGACGGAGGGCCGGAGGGGCCAGCGCCGGCGGTTCAGCGGCCCTTCGGACACTCCGCCCGGACCAGCGCGTAGCTGGCGAACCCCTGCTCCTTGCCGCCCGCCCCACGCATGACGATGGACCAGCCCAGATGCTCTCCCGCCGAAGCCCAGCGATTGACGAAGACAGCCTCGCCATAGGGGTAGCTGACCTCGAAACCGTCAGCGGCTGCCTGGCCCGCGCCCTGGGAGGCGCCGTCGCCGCCGAAGCTGTCGGCCCACAGGCCAACGATCGCGGCCGGCTCGCCGGCCTTGGTCGCGCGCCCGCCAAACAGCAGGTGGGCGGCGTAGGTGTCGGCGGGATCGGCCTTGGCCGCGCTGTCGGCCTCGACCAGCATCATGGCGCCGCCGACGATCGGCCTGGCCGCAAGAGCGATGCTCACCGGCTTGCCCATCACCGTCCCCTCGCCCTTCCAGCAGCCGGCCAGGGCCGAAACCTCGGCCGGCGGCGGCGCGGGCGGCGGATCCTCGGCCCGCGCGACGGCCGCGGCCATCGACGCCGACAGCGCCAGGAGCAGAACCGGAACTCTCATCTCATCCCCCGATGCGACGCCGGCCCCCGCCGGACGTCCGCGCCTAGATGGCCGATTCCCCGCACCGCTCGCCATGACGTTGATCGAACGCTTGAACCCCGCCCGCCCGCGCCCTTAAACGACGGGTTCCCTCCCGTGCTTACGAGTCCCGCCGCCATGGACGAAAAGACCCGCCTGATCCGCTCGGGCCTGCAGGCCCCGTCCCTGGCGCGGACCGTCAATCCGCCGATCCAGCGCGGCTCCACCGTGCTGATGCCCAGCGCCGCCTCGCTGTACGACGACAGCCAGCTGACCTACGGCATCACCGGCCTGTCCTCGCCCGCCGCCCTGCAGGCGGCCCTGGCGGAACTGGAAGGCTCGCCCGACGTGACCCTCTACCCCTCGGGCCTGGCGGCGATCACCGGGGCGATGATGGCGGTTCTCAAGGCCGGCGACGACGTGCTGGTGGTCGACAGCGCCTACAAGCCCACGCGCCGGTTCTGCGACCGGTTCCTGACCCGCTTCGGCGTCACCACCCGCTATTACGACCCGGCCCTCGACGCCGACGCCCTGCTGGCCCTGGCCCAGCCCAACACCCGGCTGATCCTGCTGGAGGCGCCCGGCTCGCTGACCTTCGAGATGCAGGACGTGCCGGCCATCGCCGCGGCCGCCAATGCGCGCGGCGTCCTCACCCTGATCGACAACACCTGGGGCGCGGGCCTGCTCTTCAAGCCGCTGGCCCATGGCGTGACCATCAGCGTCCAGGCCCTGACCAAGTATGTCGGCGGCCACTCCGACTGCTTCATGGGCAGCGCCACCACGATGGACCCGGTGATCGGCGACGAACTGGGCAACGCCATGTGGGACGTGGGCTGGTCGGTGTCGCCCGACGACGCCTACACCATGCTGCGCGGCCTGCGGACCCTGGCCACGCGCATGCCCCGCCACGAGCAGAACGGCCTGACCGTGGCCCGCTGGCTGGAGCAGCGGCCCGAGGTCGCCCGCGTGCTGCACCCAGCCCTGCCCGACGATCCCGGCCATGCGATCTGGAAGCGCGACTTCTCCGGCGCCTGCGGACTGTTCGGGGTGGTGCTGAAGCCGACGACGCAGCGCTCGGTGCACGCCTTCCTCGACGCGCTCACCCTGTTCGGCCTCGGCTTCTCCTGGGGCGGCTTCGAGAGCTTGGCGATCCATTGCGACCCGCAGCTGAAGAGCCGCAGCACGCCGGTCAACTTCGAAGGCCCCTTGCTGCGCCTGCATATCGGGCTGGAGGATCCGATCGACCTGATCGCCGACCTGGAGCGCGGCTTCCGGGCGCTGGCGGCGGCCTGAGGACGAAGGGGGCGGGTTGCGGCGCGCCGAACGGACTGTTTCCGCACCGCAACACGGCGCCACATCCCTGCCGCAAGCAGGGCCAGATTATGCCCAAACGGCTGAATATGCGAAGTTATTCAGCAGTACATACGCGCGGCCACGCCCAGGGAAACTTGACCGTGGTTATATTTCCTTCGCATCGCAACTGATCGTCGCCGTGGGGGTTCTTCGCGCGAAAGGACCCTTGATGGACATACGCCTCGCCGACCGGCTTCCGCCTTGCAACGTTCCCGATGAGGCGCCGCCGGCCGCCTGGCTCCCCGCCGAGTCCGCGATGGAAATGCCCGTTCGCGAACTGTCGGATCCCGATGTCGGCTGGCGCCGCCTAGCCCGCTCGCGGCAGCGGCGGCGGCTGGCGCTCGGCGCCTTCACCATCCTGGCTTTCGCCTTCGGCCTGACGACGATGCTGGACGCCTTCACGGCCGGCGGCGTCACCCTTCTGGAATGGATCGACGCCCTGCTGGTGGCGGTGCTGCTGGCCTGGACCGGCTTTTCCTGCGCCGCGGCCCTGGGCGGCTTCCAGCTGGCGCTGAACCCCGACACCTGGGAGCGGCGCCTCGACGATCCGCCGCCCCACCTGCGCAAGAAGGTCGCCCTGCTGGCGCCGATTTACAACGAGGACGTCGCGGCCGTGTTCGCCCGGATCGAGGCGATGCGCGCCGATCTCGACCGCGAGCGGCTGTCGTCCACCTTCGACGTCTTCGTGCTCAGCGACACCCGCGATCCCGACATCGCCGAGGCCGAGCGCCTGGCGGTGATCGCCGCCCGCTCCAGCCCCTCGCCCACCCGCCTCTACTACCGTCGGCGCGAGCAGAACACCGACCGCAAGACCGGCAACCTGGCCGAATGGGTCCGCCGGTTCGGCGGCGCCTACGAGTGCATGGCGGTGCTGGACGCCGACAGCCTGATCAGCGCCCGCTCGCTGCGCCGCATGGCCGGCGCGATGGAGACCGAGCCGACCCTGGGCGTGCTGCAGGCCGGCACGACGATCGTCGGCCGCACCACCCTGTTCGGCCGCGCCGAACAGTTCGCCAGCTGGGTCTACGGCCCGCTGGCCACCTGGGCCCTGGCCTGGTGGAGCGGCGCCGAGGCCAACTATTTCGGCCACAACGCCATGATCCGCACCAAGGCCTTCGCCGAGTGCTGCGGCCTGCCGCACCTGCCCGGCAAGGCGCCGTTCGGCGGCTCCATCCTCAGCCACGACTTCGTCGAGGCCGCCCTAATGCGCCGCGGCGGCTGGGCGGTGCGCATGGCCCCGTCGCTGGACGACGTGCACGAGGAGGCCCCGCCCACCCTGTCGGACATGCTGGTGCGCGACCGCCGCTGGAGCCAGGGCAACCTGCAGCACCTGGGCATCCTGGGCGTGAAGGGCCTGCATCCGGTCAGCCGCCTGCACCTGCTGCGCGGCGCCCTGGCCTATGCGCTGGCCCCGGTCTGGCTGCTGCTGGTGGTGCTGAGCGCCATGCTGGCCGCCTTCCCGGTCCTGGGCGGGGCGCGGGCCGAACTGTTCCTGGTCGAGGGAGCCGCGGCCGCCTTCGCCGTGTCGCTGGGCTTCCTGTTCGCGCCCAAGCTGCTGGCGGTGATCCTGACCTGCAAGGAAGGCAAGGCCGAGGGCTTCGGCGGCGTCGGGTCGCTGCTGGCCTCGGTGGCGGTCGAGACCCTGCATTCGACCCTGACCGCGCCGGCCATCCTGTTCGGTCACGCCCGCTGCCTGGTCGACATCCTGGCGGGCCGCGACTCCGGCTGGGCGGCCCAGCGCCGCGACGCCGAAGGCACGCTCTGGCGCGAGGCCCTCAAGCGGCACACGCCCGAGATCGTCGCCGGCGGCCTGCTGCTAGGCTGCGCCGCCCTGGCGGGTCCGGCCCTGGGCGTGTGGATCCTGCCCGCAGCCATCGGCCTGATGATCGCGCCCGCCGCCTCGGTGCTGACCGGCAGCGCCCGCTGGGGCCTGGCGCTTCGCAAGCGCGGCCTGCTGGTCGCCCCGTGCGAGCTTTCGCCTTCGCGTCTTCTGCGCGAGGCCTACGGCCGGGCGGCCGGACCGCAGATGCGTCTGCGCGAAGAAGACGACGGCGCGGCGGCGATGGCCACGGCCTGAGGCTTAGGCCCAGATCGCCTCGGCCTGGATCCGCGCAAATTCCGGCGTCCAGCGCAGGTCCTGGGCGCGGCGGGCCACGGCGCCGATGACGATCAGGACCGGACCTCCGGTCCCGCCGGCCAGAAGCTGCGGCAGGGCGTCGAGACGCCCGGTCCGCAGCGACGCGGCCGGATCTCCCGCCCGCTCGACGACCAGCGCGGGCGTGCCGGGCGAACGACCGGCGGCGATCAGGCGGCGGCCAAGCTCGGCGGCCGCCTCGCCGCCCATGTAGACGGCGACCGTGGCCTCAGGATCAGACGCGGCGGCCCAGTCCTCGATGACGTCGCCGCTGCCGACCCGGGCCGTGGTGAAGATCACCCGCCGAGCCTCGCCGCGATGGGTCAGGGGGAAGTTGAACTGGGCGGCCGCGGCGCTGGCGGCGGTGACGCCGGGCACGACCTCGACGCTCACGCCATGGGCGCGCAGGAACTCGGCCTCCTCGCCCACCCGGCCGAACACCGAGGGATCGCCGCCCTTCAGCCGCACGACCCTCAGGCCCCGGCGGGCGAGGCGCAGCATCAGGCGGTTGATCGCCTCCTGCTTCATGCTGGGCCGGCCTGAGCGCTTGCCGGTGAGGATCCGCACGCAGCCGGCCGGGGCCAGGGCGATGGCCTCGTCCGAGACCAGGGCGTCGTAGAGCAGCGCCTGGGCGCTCTCGACCGCGCGGGCCGCCCGCAGGGTCATCAGGTCGACCGGACCAGGACCGGCGCCGACCAGCAGCACGTCTCCGAGAGCAGCGTCACGCATGAGCGGTCTCCTTGGCCTTGAGGGAAGCGGCGGCCGCGATCATCCGGGCGATCTCCGGACGGCACGAGCCGCAGTTGGTTCCGGCGCCGGTCGCTGCGCCCACCGCATCGGCGGTGGCGGCCCCGGCGGCTATGGCGGCGTCAACGGCCTTGGCGCCCACCTTCAGGCAGGCGCAGACCATCGGCCCCTTGTCGACCGGCGCGCCGGGCGGACGGCCGATCAGCAGGGCCGAGCGGGCCTCGGCGGTCAGCACATCCAGGGTGAATAGGTCGGCCAGCCAGTCGCGCGGCGGCAGGCGGCCGGCGGCGGTCTGGAACAGCACGGCGACCAGCTTGCCGTTCTCGATCCAGGCCTCGCGACGCGAGCCGGCGCCGGCGTCCTCGAACACGGTGGTCTCGCCGGTCAGCCCCTTGACCAGACGCTTGCGCAAGGCCTCGCGCTCGGCGGCGTCGCCGCGGCCTGCGAACTCGTGCAGTTGGGCCGCGTCCTGCGGGATGCGCCGCCAGACCAGATCGAGATTGGCCGGGGCCGCGATGCTCTCGCGGCTCAGGAAAAAACCCTTCCAGGTCTCGCGATAGGGCCGCGCGCGGGCCGGGGTGTGCTTGAACTCCGGCTGGCCGGAGGCGGGATCCAGGTTCGGCGCGATCAGGTGGTTGGACTTGCCCGACGGCGCGAAGGCGTCCGTCCAGTGCATCGGCATGAACAGGCCGCCCACGCGCTGCCGATCGGTGACCTTGGCCAGAGCCACGGCCTCGCCGCGGGCGGTGGAGACGCGGGTCAGGGCGCCGTCCTTGATCCCGGCCGCCTCGGCGTCGCGCGGATGGATCTCGACGAAGGGCTCGGGCGCGTGGCGGCAGAGGTCGGGCGCAAGGCCCGTGCGGGTCATGGTGTGCCACTGGTCGCGGATGCGGCCGGTGTTGAGCGACATCGGGAAGGCGTCGCTGACGGCGTCGGCCGGCCCCTTGGGACGCACGGGAACCGTGCGGGCGCGACCGTCCGGGGTCTGGAAGCGGCCATCGACGAACAGGCGGGGCGTCCCCTGCCCTTCGACGCGGACCGGCCACTGGATCGGGGCCATGGCGGCATAGTCTTCGGGCGTCATTGCCGAGAGGCCGGTCAGGTCGAGCAGGCGCGCACCCAGGTTCTCATAGGCCGTCAGGCGGGCCCACTCGCGGAAGATCGAGGCCTGCGAGGGCCAGCTAAAGCCGTCGAAGCCCATGCCCTGGGCCACGTCGGCCATGATCCGCCAGTCGGCGCGCGCCTGGCCGGGAGCTGGAAACAGGGCCCGCTGGCGCGAGATCCGGCGCTCGGAATTGGTGACCGTGCCGTCCTTCTCGGCCCAGGCCAGGGCCGGCAGCTTGACGTGGGCATAGGCGGTCGTGTCGGTCTCGACGCAGTCGGAGACGACCACGAACGGGCACGCTTCCAGCGCCTCGCGCACCGCGCCGGCGTCGGGCAGGCTGACGGCCGGGTTGGTGGCCATCACCCAGATCGCCTTGATCTTGCCCGACCGCACGGCCTCGAACATCTCGACGGCCTTCAGGCCCGGCGCGCGGGCGGTGTTCGGCCCGCCCCAGAAGCGGGCGACGCGATCGCGATCCTCGGGCGCGAAATCCATGTGGCCGGCCAGGGTGTTGGCCATGCCGCCGGTCTCCCGCCCGCCCATGGCGTTGGGCTGGCCGGTGATCGAGAACGGGCAGGCGCCCGGCTTGCCGATCCGCCCCGTGGCCAGATGGGCGTTGATGATCGCCAGGCCCTTGGCCACGCCCTGGGCCGACTGGTTGGAGCCCATCGAGAACAGGCTGACGGCCTTGGGATGAGCGGCGAACAGGTCGTAGAAGGCCAGCAGGTCTTCCACCGCGATCCCGCAGTCGGCGGCCACGGCGGCGGGTGACTGGTCGTCCTGCGCCAGGGCCTCGCGCACGGCGTCGAAGCCGCTGACATGCTCGCGGATGTAGTCGATGTCGAGCGCGCCGCGACGGTCCATCTCGGCCAGCAGGCCGTTCCACAGCCGCACGTCGGATTGCGGCGCGATGGCCAGGTGCAGGTCCGCGCCCTCGGCGGTGTCGGTGCGGCGCGGGTCGATGACCACGTGCTTCTGACCACGAGCCTTGGCGGCCTCCAGGCGACGGAACAGGATCGGGTGGGTCCAGGCGGCGTTGTGGCCGGCGAAGATGACGAGGTCGGCCTCGTCGAGGTCCTCGTAGCAGCCGGGCACAAGGTCGGCGCCGAAGGCCTGCTTGTGGGCCGCTACCGCCGAAGCCATGCAGAGGCGGCTGTTGGTGTCGATGTTGCCCGAGCCGATGAAGCCCTTCATCAGCTTGTTGGCGACGTAGTAGTCCTCGGTCAGCAGCTGACCCGAGACGTAGAAGGCGACGCTGTCGCGGCCGTGGCGGGCGATGGTGTCGCGGAACCGCTTGGCGACCAGGGCGGTGGCCTCGCCCCACGTGGCGATACGGCCGTTGATCGAGGGCTCCAGCAGACGGCCCTGCAGGCCGACGGTGGCGCCGAGGGCCGAACCCTTGGAGCACAGCCGGCCCCTGTTGGCCGGGTGGGCCGGGTCGCCGGACACAGCCAGCACCCTTTCCCCGCCCATTTGGCTCCCGCCCGCCGCGCCCGCGACGCCGCAACCGACGCCGCAATAGGGACAGGTGGTTCGAACCGTCGCGATGGCCCCGGAGCCGTCGGCCATGGCGTCAGCCCGCCATCACCGGCTGGGCCAGCAGGACGCGGCCGTCCTGCACCCGCACCGGAACGACCGGCGTGCAGCCCTTGCCGGCGTCGGCGCCGGTGGGCTGGCCGGTGGCCAGGTCGATGACCCAGCTGTGCAGCGGGCAGGTCACGCCGTGGCCGTGGACGATGCCTTGGCTCAAGGGACCGTGCTTGTGCGGGCAGCGGTCGACCAGGGCGAAGATCTGGCCGTCGCCGGTGCGGAACACCGCCACGTCGCCCTGCGCCGTCGCCACCCGGCGCGACCCGCGCTCGGGAATGTCGGTGACGGCGCCGACGTCGTGCCAGGCCGGATCGATGTCGAAAGTCTGGATCGTCATTCCGCAGCCATCCCCATCGGAAGCGTCGCCATCGGGGCGAATTCACCGGCCTCGACGCCCTTGCTGGCGCGCTCGGCCCACGGATCGACCTGGGCGGTCTCCTGCGACTTCACGAACCGGGCGAACAGCGCCGCGCGGTTGTCGAGGTCCTCGACCGTGGCGGCGTGGATCGTCTCCAGGCCGATGCGGGCCATCCACTTGTAGATCCGCTCCAGGTACCAGCCGCCTTCGCGGTACATCTGCATGACCGCCGAGATCAGCTGGATCGCCTCCTCTTCGGTGGCCACCTTGGTCAGCAGTTGCGTGCCCTGGATGTGCAGGCCGGCCGCGCCGCCGACATGGATCTCGTAACCGCTGTCGACGCAGATCACGCCGATGTCCTTGCAGGTCGACTCCGCGCAGTTGCGGGGACAGCCCGAGACGGCCAGCTTGACCTTGGCCGGCGCCCACGAGCCCCACATGAACTTCTCGAGCTTGACGCCCAGGCCCGTGGAGTCCTGGGTGCCGAACCGGCACCACTCCGAGCCGACGCAGGTCTTCACCGTGCGCAGGCCCTTGGCGTAGGCGTGCCCGCTGACCATGCCCGCGGCGTTGAGGTCGGCCCACACCGCCGGCAGGTCGTCCTTCTGGACGCCCAGCAGGTCGATACGCTGGCCGCCGGTCACCTTCACCGCCGGGATCGCGTACTTGTCGGCGACGTCGGCGATGGCGCGCAGTTCGTCGGGGGTGGTCATCCCGCCCCACATCCGCGGAACGACGGAATAGGTGCCGTCCTTCTGGATGTTGGCGTGGACCCGCTCGTTGATGAAGCGCGACTGGCTGTCGTCGACATACTCACCGGGCCAGGCGCACAGCAGGTAGTAGTTCAGGGCCGGGCGGCACGAGGCGCAGCCGTCGGGCGTGGTCCACTCCATGGCCTGCATCACCGCGGGCATGGACTTCAGGTCCTTGGCGAGGATCGCCTCGCGGACCGCCCCGTGCGGATGCGAGGTGCACTTGCACATCGGCTTGGGGCCGGTCTGCACCTTGAAGCCGTCGCCCAGCGTGGCCTTGATGACCTGCTCGACCAGCGGCGTGCACGAGCCGCACGAGGCCGAAGCCTTGGTGACCGCCCGCACGTCGTCCAGCGTGGTCAGGCCCTGGGCGGTGATGGCCGAGGTGATCGCACCCTTGCAGACGCCGTTGCAGCCGCAGATTTCCTGCGTGTCGGGCATGGCCGCAACGGCCGCGCTAGGGTCCAGGCCGGACAGCCCCTCCGTGATCGCCTGGCCGAAGATGATGGTGTCGCGGATTTCGGCGACGTCGGTCCCGGCCTTCATCAGGTCGAAGTACCAGCCGCCGTCGGCCGCATCGCCGAACAGCACCGCGCCGGCGACCCGGCCGTCCTCGATGACCACGCGCTTGTAGACGCCCCGGGCGGCGTCGCGGAACACGATGTCCTCGCAGCCCTCGCCGCCGGCGAATTTGCCGGCCGAGAACACGTCGACGCCCGAGACCTTCAGGCGGGTCGACAGGACCGAGCCTTGATAGGCGCCCTCGCCGTCGGTCAGTTCCTCGGCCAGCGCCCGGCACATGTCCCAGATGGGGGCCACCAGGCCGTAGCAATTGCCGCGGTGCTCGACGCATTCGCCGACCGAGAACACCGCCGGATCGGAGGTGCGCATGGCGTCGTCGACGATGATGCCGCGGTTGACCTGCAGCCCAGAAGCCTTGGCCAAGGTGGCGTTCGGACGGATGCCGACGGCCATCACCAGGATGTCGCAAGGCAGGACCCGGCCGTCCTTCAGCTTCAGGCCCGTGACCTTGCCGTCCTCGCCGACGATGGCCTCGGAGTGGGCGCCGAGCACGGTCTCGACGCCGCGCTCCAGCAGGGCCTCGCGCAGCAGGTAGCCGGCGCTCTCATCGAGCTGGCGCTCCATGAGCACGTCCATCAGGTGCACGACCGTGGCGCCCATGCCGCGACGGGCCAGGCCGTAGGCGGCTTCCAGGCCCAACAGGCCGCCGCCGATGACCACGGCGCGGGCGCCGGGCTTGGCCGAGGCGGCGATCATGGCGTCGACGTCGTCGAGGTCGCGGAAGGTGACCACCCCCGACAGGTCCGCGCCGGGCAGCGGCAGGCGGAACGGGTCCGAGCCGGTGGCCAGGATCAGCTTGTCGTAGGCGACCTCCAGGCCGCCCTCGGCGATCACCTTGCGCCCTTCCAGATCGACCCCGGTGACCCAGCGGCCGGCATGCAGTGCGATGCCGTTGTCGCGGTACCAGGCCTCGTCGTTGATGACGATGTCGTCGAAGGTCTTCTCGCCGGCCAGCACCGGCGAAAGCATGATGCGGTTGTAGTTCACCCGCGGCTCGGCGCCGAAGATGGCGATGTCGTAGCGCTCGGGATCGCGCTTGAGGATTTCCTCGACCGCCCGGCAACCGGCCATGCCGTTGCCGATGACGACCAGCTTTTCCTTGGTCATGGTTCTAGCTCGTTGCGGAGGAATGGGAGGTCAGACGCGGACCGGGGCGGCGTCGCCGTGCAGGGTCGGCCAGACGGCGCGCCAGCGGGCCTTCAGTCCGTGCAGGGCCAGCAGCGCGAACAGCGCCAGGGCCGCGAAGCCGAGAAAGCCGATCTGGTAGTCGCCGGTCAGCTTCTTGGCGAGGCCGAGGGTCGAGGCCAGGTAGAAGCCGCCGATGCCGCCGGTCATGCCGATCAGGCCGGTCATGACGCCGATCTCCTTGCGGAAACGCTGGGGCGCCAGCTGGAACACCGCGCCATTGCCGGCGCCCAGCGCCAGCATCGAGAACATCAGGGCCGCCAGGGCGAACCAGGCGGTCGGCAGCTTGAAGCTGGCGACGCCCAGGCCAAGCGCCGCCAGGGCGTAGACGATGCTCAGGGTGCGCACGCCGCCGTGACGGTCGGCCAGGGCGCCGCCGACCGGGCGGATGAACGAGCCGGCGAAGACGCAGGCGGCGGTGAAGAAGCCGGCGATCACCGGGTCCAGGCCGTACTCGGCGTTGAAGTAGATCGTCAGCGACGAAGCTAGGCCCACGAAACCTCCGAAGGTGACGCCGTAGAGCAGCATCAGCCACCAGGCGTCCGGAACCTTCAGCACGTCGAGATACTCGGCCAGCTTCTTGGGCGCAGGCTGCTCGGGGGCGTCCTTGGCCAGCAGCATGTAGACGACGAAGGCGATGGCGAGCGGGATGGCGGCCAGGCCGATGACGTTCTGCCAGCCGAAGGTCTTGGCCAGCATCGGCGCGAACAGGGCGGCCAGGGCCGTGCCCGAGTTGCCGGCGCCGGCGATGCCCAGGGCCAGGCCCTGGTGCTCCTGCGGATACCAGCGTGAAGCCAGCGGCAGGGCGACGGCGAACGAGGCGCCGGCCACGCCCAGCACCACGCCCAGCGCCAGGATCTGGTGGTAGTTGTGCACGCCCAGCGACCAGGCGACGGCCAGGCCGGTCAGCACGATCAGTTGGCCGATCATGCCGGTCTTCTTGGGGCCGATGCGATCGACCAGGATGCCGTTGACCAGGCGTAGCAGCGCGCCGGCCAGTACGGGGATGGCGACCATCAGGCCCTTCTGGGCGGGGTCGAGCCCGAAATCCTTGGCGATGGCCACGCCCAGCGGGCCCAGGATCACCCAGACCATGAACGACAGGTCGAAATAGAGGAACGCGGCGAACAGAGTCGGCGTGTGGCCGGCCTTGAGGAAGTCACGAGAGATCATGATGCGCCTCGGAGTGTTGCGTGTCTGCAAGAGCGAGGCGTCGTCGCCTCGTCGGGTGACCGCATCCGAGCGGTCGTCTCTGGCAGCCACGGACGCCGTTGTCCGAAGGCTTGAGCTCACTGAACATCGGTCCGGGGACGGATGTCACGGGCTGTAAAGGGCCATGGCCCGCACAACGCACGCCCCGCTTGGTTGCTCAGCAAAAAGGCGCCAGCGGCGCCCTTCAATTGTGCAGATGCGAAGCGCTGATGCGCCCCAAGGCCGCTCAGGCCCGGGCGCGACCGATCGAGAACGCCGCGGCGTAAGGGCCTGCACGCCGGGAATCGAAGGCCGGTCCCTCGAACAGCGGCGCCAGTTCGCCCGGCCCATCGGCGAAGACTTGGGCCGGCTCCAGCATCGGACCGGCGGACAGCGCCGCGGCGCGGAACATGTCGGGCCGGTAGACCGCGTCGGCGGCCGCCTCGAGGTCGGCGCCGGCGGACACCTGCCCCCAACGCACCATCTGCGACAGGAACCAGAGCGCATGCTCGCGCCTGGGCACCCCGGCCCCGTCTCGGTGGAACACGATCTCGTCGGTCAGGGCCCGGCCCAGCACCTCGGGCGATACGCCGACGTGCTCCGGCCGCGCCAGCAGGGCGATCAGGTCCTGGCGATTGGCCGGCTCGTCGGCCCAGGCCGAGGCCCGGATCAGCGCTCGCAGCGCCGCCCGCAATTCGTCGGGATAGTGGTGCGCCCAGGCCTCGGTGACGCCGAAGACCTTGTCGGGACCGCCCGGCCAGAAGGTCGAGGCGGTAATGACGATCTCGCCCAGCCCTTCGCGCTCGGCGACGGCGTTCCAGGGCGCGCCGACGCAGAAGCCGTCGATATCGCCAGCCCGCATCTGCTCGACCATGCGCGGCGGCGGCGTGACGACCAGGCGTACGTCCTTGTCGGGATCGATCCCGGCCTGAGCCAGCCAATAGCGCAGCTCGTAATTGTGCATCGAGTACGGGAAGACGACGGCGAAGGTCAGCGGTGCGCCGCCCTGCCCCGCCCGCTCGGCGATGACGCGCGCCAAGGCCCTGGCCGAGGCCGGCTGTCCGGCCATCGCTTCCGGGTCCGCAGCGCGCATGGCGGCGGCCAGCCCCTTCGAGACGGTGATGGCGCTGCCGTTGCGGTTCAGGGCCATCGGCGCGATCAGCGACGGACCGACGTCCAGCGTAAGGCCGCCCGAGGCGCCGGCCGCGGCCGCCAGGGCCATCGGGGCCAACATATGGGCGCCGTCGAGCGCGCCGACGGCGACCTTGTCGCGGATGGTCGCCCACGAGGCTTCCCGGCTGAGCGAAACGTCGAGCCCCTCCTCGGCGAAGAAGCCGAGAGACTTGGCGACCACCAGCGGCGCGCAGTCGGTCAGCGGAATGAAGCCCAGCTTCAGATCGGCCAGCCCGCTCAAGACGCGTCCCCCTTCAGCACCCCGGCGAAGGCCAGCAGGTCGGCCGCGATCGCCCCGATCGGCTTGCCCCGGTCCATGGCCAGCTTGCGCAGCAGGCGATAGGCGCCGTCCTCGTCGAGACCGCGCTCCTTCATCAGGAGACCCTTGGCGCGCTCGACCGTCTTGCGAGACTCCAGGTCAGCCTTGACCTTGGCCAGGTCGCCGCGAAGCTGCTGGGTCAAGGCGAAGCGGCTCATGGCCACGTCCAGGATCGGCCGCACGCGGGCCGGCGCCAGGCCGTCGACGACATAGGCGGCCACGCCCGCGCGCACCGCCTGTTCGGCCAGGCCCGGCTCGGAGCGATCGACGAACATCACGACCGGGCGCGGGTTGGACTGGCTGGCTTCACGCAGGCTTTCCAGCGTGTCGCGGTCGGGGCTCTCGGCGGCGATGACCACGACGTCGGGCGCGAACTCGACCGCCTCGCGCTCGTCGAAGCGCGCCGACCGGCGCACCTCCAGCGGATGCACGCCCTCGAGCCCCTCCGCCACCAGGGCGGCGCGGGCCGGATCCGGATCAATGACGAGAACGCGCATGCCCAACGCCCTAAGGACCATGGACGCCCCGGGGGAGCGTTTTGCGGCCACGGTCACGCTCGAACACAGTTCCGCTCAATCAGCGGGCGCCGCTGCGTATTGCTAGAGCAGGCGAGCGCCCGCGCCTCTGCGACCAAGGGCGGCGCCCCGCTAATCGACCGCCAGGATCACGTCCGACGGGGCGATCACGGCGTGGACCGACACGCCCGGCGCCAGGCCGGCGACCAGCGCGGTCGGAACGGTGGCGACCAGGGTCTTGTCCCCAGGCAGCGCGACCACGACCTCGCTGGCGGCCTCGCCGTCCTCGCGGTCGAGAACCTCTCCCGCCAGCACATTGCCGTCCACGCCGGCCTGCGCATCGGATACGAGACGCACGAAGCTCGACTTGATCAGCGCCACCGCCGGCCGCCCGACGGCCAGGCCCAGTTCCTCGACGCTGCGACGGGTGATCACCGAGGCGATCTCGACGCCCCCGCCGATGGCCAGCCGCACCTCGACGGTCACGCCCAAAGGCGCCAAGGCGACGACCGTCCCGCGAAGAGCGTTGCGGGCGCTGGTGCGCAGGCCAAGACTCCAGAACAGGTCCTCGCCGACCTCCGACGCCAGGCCGGCCTCCAGCCGCGCCAGCGCCGCCCCCACCTCGCGTTCCATGTCGCGAAAAGCCCGCACCACGGCGTGGCCTCGCGGCGTGACCTGCGCGCCGCCGCCCGCGCGGCCTCCGGCCCCGGCGGCGATCAGCGGCGCGTCGAACAGGTTGTTGAGCGCCTGCACGGCGTCCCACGCGCCCTTGTAGGACAGGTCCAGGCGCTTGGCGGCGGCGCTGATCGAGCCGAGCTCGGCCACCGCCTCGATCAGGGCCACGCGCTCCAGTCCGACACGGGCCAGGGCGCCGCGCCGCAGGATCAGGCTGGCGCTCAGATCGCCCGCTCCGCTCATCGACATCCTTTCCGACTCCGTTCGACCGCTTGTCGCCCGGGAGCGCCCGAAAAAACAGCCTGACAGTGGGCCAAAGCTCGTTATGTACTCGCTTTACATATCCGCCAGATCCGAGCCGCCGATGTCTCTCGCCCGCCGCCCCCTGATCGCCGCCGCCCTCGCCGCGGCGCTGTCGATGGTCGCCGGCGCAGCCTTCGCTGGCGAGACCAAGGTCGCGGTGGCCGCCAACTTCACCGAGCCGGCCAAGGCCATCGCCGCCCGGTTCGAGAAGGCCACCGGCCACAAGGCCACCCTGAGCTTCGGCTCGTCCGGCCAGTTCTACGCCCAGATCGCCAACGGCGCGCCCTACGAGGTCTTTCTGTCGGCCGACGTCGAGCGGCCGCAGAAGGCCGAGGCCGACGGCCTGGCCGTGACCGGCTCGCGCTTCACCTACGCCACCGGACGACTGGTGCTGTGGAGCAAGACGCCTGGCCTGGTCGACGGCCAGGGCGCGGTGCTGGCCAAGGGCAGGTTCGAGAAGCTGTCGATCGCCGACCCGAAGGCGGCGCCCTACGGTCTGGCCGCCGTCGAGACCCTGACCAGGCTGAAGCTTTACGAGGGCCTGAAGCCCAAGATCGTCACCGGCTCGTCGATCACCCAGGCGTATCAGTACGTCCAGACCGGCGCGGCCGAGCTGGGCTTCGTGGCCCTGTCGCAGGTCGTCGACGACAAGGGCGGCTCGCGCTGGGTCGTGCCCAAGGCCGACCACACGCCGATCGACCAGCAGGCCGTTCTGCTGAAGACCGGCGCCGGCAGCGATGCGGCCAAGGCGTTCATGACCTTCCTGAAGGGTCGCGAGGCCAAGGCGATCATCCGCCGCTACGGCTACGAGGTGCGCTGAACACCATGGTCGAGGTCGTCTGGCTGACCCTGAAGCTGGCGACGGTCACCACCGTGCTGCTGCTGGCGCTGGCGACGCCGCTGGCGTGGTGGCTGGCGCGGGGACGCTCGCCGGTGAAGCCGGTCATCGGCGCGCTGGTCGCCCTGCCCATCGTGCTGCCGCCCACGGTGCTTGGCTTCTACCTCCTGATCGCGCTCGGTCCTGAAAGCCCGCTGATGGCGCTGCTGCGGCCGCTGGGGATCCGCACCCTGGCCTTCACCTTCGAGGGGCTGGTGATCGGCTCGCTGGTCTACTCCCTGCCCTTCGCCGTGCAGCCGCTGCGCAACGCCTTCCTGGCCATCGGCGACGAGCCGCTGGAAGTCGCCGCGACCCTGGGCGCGAACAAGATCGACACCTTCATCCGCGTGGCCCTGCCCCTGGCCCTGCCCGGCTACGCGGTCGCCGCCCTGCTGGCCTTCGCCCACACCATCGGCGAGTTCGGCGTGGTGATGATGCTGGGCGGCGGCATTCCGGGCGAGACCCAGGTGCTGTCGATCGAGATCTACCGGCTGGTCGAGAGCCTGGAGTGGGACAAGGCCCACCAGCTGTCGGCCCTGCTGCTGGCGTTCGGCTTCCTGGCGGCCCTGACGCTGCTCTTGCTTGAAAAGCGACGGAGCGCTCCGGCCTGAACCGGCGTTTCCCCAAATAGAGCTTGTGGGCTGGGCGGTCGCCTCGCCTGTGGTATTGACGCGCCTCGCTTCCATCGGCGTCCTTTTCGAGTCCCATCGCGCATGTCCGATCCCGCCGCTACGCAAACCGGTCCCGACGACGCCGAGGACAAGGCGCCCGACACCGTCGCCGAGGCCGCCCCCGAGGCGCCGACGCCCATCGCCGACGAGCCGGCGAAGCCCAGGCGGGTTCCGATCTGGAAGCAGCGTCCCTGGCAGATCGGCGCCGGCGTCGTGGTGCTGGCGATCGTGGCGGTCGTGACCTGGCTCCTCTGGTCGCTGCCGCTGGGCCGGGCGCTGGAGCCGGCCAACAATCCGACCATGGTGCTGCTGGCCTCGGACGGCACGCCGATCGCCCGCCGCGGCTCGTACAAGGAAGCCCCGATCGAGGCAGCCAAGCTGCCGGCCTATGTTCCCGGCGCCTTCATCGCCATCGAGGACCGTCGCTTCTACAAGCACATGGGTATCGACCCCAAGGCGATCGCCCGGGCCTTGGGCGCCAACGCCAAGGCCGGCGGCGTCTCCGAAGGCGGCTCGACCATCACCCAGCAACTGGCCAAGAACGCCTTCCTGAGCAGCGACCGCAATCTTCGCCGGAAGGCCCAGGAAGCCCTGATCGCCCTGTGGCTGGAAGCCAGGCTCTCGAAGGAAGAGATCCTGTCGCGCTACCTGTCGGCGGTCTATTTCGGCGAAGGCGCCTTTGGCCTGCGCGCCGCGGCCCGGCACTATTTCGACACCACGCCCGAGAAGCTCTCGGTCGGCCAGGCCGCCATGCTGGCCGGCATGGTCAAGGCCCCCTCGCGCCTGGCGCCGACCGAAAACTTCGAAGGCGCCCGCGAGCGCATGGACGTGGTGCTGGGCGCCATGGTCGAGACCGAGGTGATCACGCAGGCGCAGGCCGACAAGGCCAAGCGCGACATGCATCCGATCCCCGAGCGCGAGAAGCTGCCGACCGGCTCGTACTTCGCCGACTGGGTGTTCCCGCAGGCCCGCGCCGCCTATGACGCCCGCTACGGCGAGACCATCGTCAAGACGACGCTGGACGCCAAGCTGCAGGCCAAGGCCGAGAAGATCCTCAACGACGCCATCGCCCGTGACGGCAAGGTGCTGAACGTCACCCAGGGCGCGCTTGTGGCCATGCGCACCGACGGCAGCGTCGTGGCCATGGTCGGCGGCCGCGACTACAAGCAGAGCCAGTTCAACCGCGCCGACGCCGGTCGCCAGCCGGGCAGCGCCTTCAAGCTGTTCGTGTACCTGGCCGCCATCCGCCAGGGCATGACCCCGACCTCGCCGATCCTCGACGCGCCGGTCGACGTGCGCGGCTGGAGCCCGAAGAACCACGAGGGCAAGTACGCCGGCCGCGAAGTGCCGCTGATCACCGCCTTCGCCGGCTCGTCCAACGTGGCGGCCGTGCGCCTGGCCCAGCAGGTCGGCCGCAAGGCCATTGTCGACACCGCCCGCGACCTGGGCGTCACCGAGCCGATCCCCGACGACCTGACCCTGGCGCTCGGCACCGGCCCGATGAGCCTGGTGCAGCTGACCGGCGCCTACGCCGCCATCGCCGCGGGCGAGACGCCCGTGACGCCGCACGGCCTGGCCGACTGGAAGGCCCCGAAGAAGGCCCGCGCCCTGTCGAAGAGCGAACTGGCCGGCATGCGCGACCTGCTGCGCTCGGCCGTGCATCGCGGCACGGGCGTCGAGGCCGCCATTCCCGGCGCCTTCGGCAAGACCGGCACGACGCAAGGTTATCGCGACGCGATCTTCGTCGGCTATGTCGGCGACCTGGTCATCGGCGTCTGGGTCGGCAACGACGACAACAGCGCCATGAACGGCGTGGTCGGCGGCGGCCTGCCGGCCAAGATCTGGAAGGCCTTCGCCCTTTCGGCCACTGGCGGCGCTCCCAAGCCGCCGGAAGACGACGCGATCACCGCCGCCGAGGACGCCAGCCTGGCCGAGCCGATCCTGGGACCGGACGGCCTGCCGCTGCCGCCCGAGGCCGCGCCG
This sequence comes from Caulobacter sp. 602-2, assembly GCF_011043625.1. Classification (GTDB taxonomy): domain Bacteria; phylum Pseudomonadota; class Alphaproteobacteria; order Caulobacterales; family Caulobacteraceae; genus Caulobacter. The sequence continues at coordinate 103,549 of NZ_JAAKGT010000001.1, read as the reverse complement.
GTCGAGGGCCTGGCTGCGGCCGATCCGACCGCGCCGGCGCCGGTGGTTCCGGCTCCGGCCGCGCCGGCGCCGCCGCCGCCGCCGGCCGAGCCTCGCGGCCCGACGAACCTTCCGTAAAAAGCGAAGGGGTCAGGAACGGCCGACGTTCCTAACCCCTCACCCTCCCAGGCTATCGCCTGGGCCCCTCCCTCTCCCTCTGGGAGAGGGGGTTTAGTTCAGATCCAGCACCACGACCGACTTGGCCGGCAGGGTGGCCGTCAGGGTGTCGCCCTTGATGGTCGCGCCCTTGAACTCGGCCGGCTTGACCGCGTCGGGCTTTTCGAAGGTGTTGCGCGAGGCCATTTCAGGACCCGTGAGCACCCGGCCCTTGGCGGTCTTGGCGGTCGAGCCAGAGAGCTTGACGGTGACCGTCGCCGGCTTGTTGGGGTCGAGATTGACCAGCGCCACGTGCACCGCGCCGTCCGTTCCCTTGCCCGCCGAAGCGGTCACGGCCGGGACCGACGACTTGCCGACCACGTACTGCGGGGTGTCGATCTCGACCGGCAGCAGGGTCGCGCCCTGGAAGGGCTTATAGAGGTCGAACACCCAGTAGGTGGGCGTCAGGACCATCTTTTCCTTGTCGGTCAGGATCATCGCCTGCAGCACGTTGACCATCTGGGCGATGGCGGCCAGGCGCACCCGGTCGGCGTGCTTGTGGAAGATGTTCAGGGTCACGGCGGCCACCACGGCGTCGCGCATGGTGTTCTGCTGATAGAGGAAGCCCGGCTCGGTGCCCGGCTCGACGTCGTACCAGACGCCCCATTCGTCGACATAGAGGCCGACCTTCTTCTCGGGGTCGTACTTGTCCATCACCGCGCTGTGCCTGGTGACCAGCTCTTCCATCTTCAGGGCCTGGACCATGGTGTCGCCCCAGCCCTGCTCGTCGAACACGGTGGCCGAACCCTTCTTGGTCCAGTTGCCGGTCGGGATGACGTAGTAGTGCAGGCTGAGCGCGTTCATGTTCTTGGCCGCGCCCTTCATCAGGACCTCGGTCCAGTTGTAGTCCTCGGCGTTGGGACCGGCGGCGACCTTCACCGGGCGATTGCCGCGCGGGGCGCGGACGAACTCGGCGAAGTTGCGATAGAGGTTGGTGTAGTGCTCGGCCGTCATCTGGCCGCCGCAGCCCCAGTTCTCGTTGCCGACGCCGAAGAAGTCGACCTTCCAGGGTTTGTCGCGGCCGTTGGCGCGGCGCATGTTGGCGATCGAGGAATTGGTCGGCGAGGTCAGGTATTCGACCCACTCCGACATCTCCTGCGGGGTGCCGGTGCCGACATTGCCGGCGACATAGGTCTTGGTGCCGATCAGCTCGGCGAAGTCCATGAACTCGTGGGTGCCGAAGGTGTTGGGCTCCTCGACGCCGCCCCACATGACGTTGACCTTGACGGGACGCTTGTCGCGCGGGCCGATGCCTTCGCGCCAGTGGTAGTCGTCGGCGAAGCAGCCGCCCGGCCAGCGCACGACGGGCACCTTCAGGGCCTTGAGGGCGTCGACCACGTCCTTGCGGTAGCCCTTGATGTTGGGGATCTTGCTGTCCTCGCCGACCCAGACGCCTTCATAGATGCCCCGGCCCAGGTGCTCGGCGAACTGGCCGTAGACTTCCGGCTGGATGACCGCGCCCGGCTGGTCGGCGCGCAGAGTCCCGCTGACCTTGGTCTGGGCGACCGCGCCCCCGGCGATCAGCAGGGCCGCGGCGACGCCGCCCATCAGGGCGTGCTTGAGCATCTTGGAATTCACGTCGTTCTCTCCCTCTACTCGCCGTGCGCGCGACGCCGGCTCGGACAGGCGCGCATCCTGGCGCGCACGACGCGCCGGAGCCCCTTGTTATTTGTCTGAGTATACTTGCCCGCGAGGAGCGTCAATCGAGGCGCGCGGACGGCGCAGGCCAGCAATACAAAGACATGGAGAGGGGTTTGGCGGGTCGGGCTTGTCGGATGATTTGGCTGGTTCGTCGTGGCGACGCGCTCTGAAGGGGGAGCCGACTGAAGGACTGGCATGAACTGGCCTCATCCAGCGCTACCCCCCTTCGGCCCTCCGTCCAAGATGCCCCCCTGAAGGGGGAGCTGTCGCGGAGCGACTGAGGAGGAAGGGATTGCTGCTGTTCGGGCGCGCGTCGACCTCATCAGGAACCTCCCCCTCCGGCCCTCCGGGCCACCTCCCCCTTCAGGGGGAGGGTCTTTGGTGGCGAACCTCCCCCTCTGGGGGAGGCGGCCGAAGGCCGGTGGGGGGCCGGTTTCAGCTTTCGAGACGGCGGGTGAGTTCGCAATCACTCCCCCCACCGATCGCTGCGCGATCGCCTCCCCCACGGGGGGAGGTTCCTTGAGGGTTCGCATCGCGGCGCCCTCCGGCGCTGACCCCCACCGGCCCTTTGGGCCACCTTCCCCAGAGGGGGAGGATCTGCGGTTCGCCTCCCAGTTCCCGGCTTTCTAGACCCCTCCGCCGCTGCGGCGGGCGATGGCGGCGCGGGTGTCGTCTTGGGCGAGGCCAACGAGGCGTTCCATGGCCTGGCGGGCCTGGTCGGGGCGGCTGGCGGCGATGGCGTCGAAGACCTTCCAGTGGTCGGGGATCGGGTCGCGGGCCAGTTCGCGGTCGCGCTGCTTGAAGATGGTGGTCCAGCGCACGGCCGCGCCGATGCTGCTGGACAGGGTGCGCAGCGGCTCGTTGTCGGTGGCCTCGAGCACGGTGTCGTGGAAGTCGCGGTCGGCGGCGCGGCCGGCTTCGGTGGCCAGGGTGTGCTGCTGCATCTGGATCAGCGCCGCGCGCATGCGCTCCAGCTGGTCGTCGTTGCGGCGCTCGGCGGCCAGGGCGGCGGCCGAGGGTTCGACGATCATCCGCAGCTCGTGCAGGCTGGTCAGGAACTCTTCGCTGGGCTCGGCCTCGAAGAACCAGGCCAGGACCTCGGGATCCAGCAGGCTCCAGCGCGAGCGCGGGCTGACGCGGGTGCCGGCCTTGGGACGGCTTTCGACCAGCCCCTTGGCGGCCAGGATGCGGATGGCCTCGCGATAGGCGCTGCGCGAGACGTTCAGCTGCTCGCTGGCGTCGATCTCGTTGTTGAGCACGTCGCCGGGCGCGTAGCGGCCCGAGACGATGGCGATGCCGAGCGTGCGCGCGATGGAGCCATGGATGCGGCCGGAGAAGCCTTCCTCGCGCTCGAACTCGCCGTCCGCGCCGCTCACCTTGCCCTTGACCACGCCGCCTCCACAAATCACCGCACGGCGTCGCCGCCGGTTCACGAAGCGACTCTAGCGAGACTAATTGTCTGACGACAAGGAAATTCACCGTCCGGCCAGCCGGCGGGCGCCGTCCAGGCCGCGCTTAAAAGTATGATAAATCAGGTGATAGAAGGGATCACAGAGTTCGGAGGAACGGCCGCCGCCGCGCCCCGAGGACGGCGTCGAGCCCTGCGATCCGGGTTTGACACGTCCGCGCCGATCGCTATTTGTCTGACTAATTACAGACGAGAGGATCGACCATGTCCCTGCGGTTCGTGCAGCTGAAGACGCCCGACGGCGCCCGCGCCCTGGCGGCGGTGGACGAGACGGGTGCGGCCCGCAAGGTCGGTTCCGCCGACACCCTGTACGCGCTGGGCCAGCTGGCCATCGACAAGGGCCTCAGCCTGGCCGACGCCGCCCAGCCGCTGGGCGAGAGCATCGACGTCGCCGCCGCCCTGGCGGAAGGCCGGGTGCTGGCCCCGATCGATCACGTCGACCCGGCCCACCTGATCATGACCGGCACCGGCCTGACCCACCTGGGCTCGGCCGAGGGTCGCGACAAGATGCACAAGGCCGCCCAGTCGGGCGAGAACCTGACGGACTCCATGCGGATGTTCCTGATGGGCGTCGAGGGCGGCAAGCCCGCCGCTGGCCAGGAAGGCGTGCAGCCGGAATGGTTCTACAAGGGCGACGGCACGCAACTGGTCGGCCCCGGCCAGCCCCTGACCTCGCCCTCGTTCGCCAAGGACGGCGGCGAGGAGCCCGAGATCGCCGGCGTCTACCTGATCGGTCCGGACGGCGCGCCGCATCGCCTGGGCTTCTGCCTGGCCAACGAGTTCTCCGACCACGTGATCGAGCGCGGCAACTATCTGTGGCTGGCGCACTCGAAGCTGCGCCAGGCGGCGCTGGGCCCGGAACTGCTGAGCGGCGAACTGCCGGCCGACGTGCGCGGCGCCAGCCGGATCGTGCGCGGCGGTGAGACCGTGTGGGAAAAGCCCTTCCTGTCGGGCGAGGCCAACATGTCCCACACCATCGCCAACCTGGAGCACCACCACTTCAAGTACGCGCTGTTCCGCCGCCCGGGCGACGTGCACGTGCACTTCTTCGGCACGGCCACCCTGTCGTTTTCCGAAGGCTTCCAGACGCAGGTCGGCGACGTGTTCGAGATCGAGGCGGCGCCGTTCGGCCTGCCGGTGCGCAACCCGCTGGCCCAGGACGCGGCGCCGGCCGAGGTCACCGTGACGGTGAAGGCGCTCTGATCCCTCGCTCCTTCACCCGCGCGTCCCCGCGAAGGCGGGGACCCAAGCTGTCTCTCAGGATGTGGCGCGGTCGCAGCTCGGCCCGCAGTCCCGGCTTGGATCCCCGCCTTCGCGAGGATGCTCGGATAAAGGAAGCACGCAGCAAAAAGGCCTCGCACCGCAGGGTGCGAGGCCTTTTCGTTTGGGCGATGGAGAGCGGCGGACCGCTCTCCTGCCCGGCTTACTCGGCGGCCGGAGCCGACTGGGCTTCGAGGGCGACGGGCTCTTCCTCGACCGTCACCTTGCTGCCCCAGAGGGCGTAGAACAGGACGTAGAGTTCGCAGACGGCGGTGAGCAGGAACGAGATCTGCAGGCCGAACTTGTCGGCCAGCACGCCCTGGACGACCACCAGCGCGCCACCGGCGATGGCCATGACCAGCAGGCCCGAGCCTTCCTCGGTCAGGGCGCCCAGGCCCTTGATGCCCAGGGTGAAGATCGTGGGGAACATGATCGAGTGGAACAGGCCCACGGCGATCAGGCTCCACATGGCCACCGGGCCGCTGGCGAAGACGGTGATGACCATCACCACGAAGGCCAGGCTGGAGAAGATGGCCAGCACCTTGCCCGGGTCGACCTTGCGCATCCAGATGCTGCCGACGAAGCGGCCGACCATCATGCCGCCCCACAGCAGGAACAGGTAGTTCGACGCCTGGGTATGGGTCAGGTTGCCGATCTTGGGATCGGACACGAAGTTGATGAACAGGTTGGAGACCCCGATCTCGGCGATCAGGTAGATGAAGATCGCCGGGATGCCAAGCACCAGGTTGCGGTGCTTGAGCAGCGAGTGCTTCTTGCGCTCGCCGGCGGCGGCCTTGCGGCTGGCGCCGCCCAGGTCCGGCAGCTTGTAGCGGCCGATCACCACGGCCAGGATCACCAGCACGACGGCGACGATGAGGTAGGGCAGCTGCACCGACTGGGCGTCGGCCAGGCGCTCGGCCTGGGTCAGCACCTTGCCGGCCTCGGCGTTGCCCGAGGCGCTGCGGCTGAGGATAAGGTAGCCGCCGAACAGCGGGGCCAGGGTGGTGCCCATCGAGTTGAAGGCCTGCACCAGGTTCAGGCGCGAGGAGGCCGTCTCCGGCGGGCCGACCACGGCCACGTAGGGGTTGGCGGCGACCTGCAGCAGGGTGATGCCCGAGGCGATGATGAAGAGCGCCGTCAGCACCACGCCGTAGGACGGGATGCGCGCGGCGGGGATCATCAGGAGCGCGCCGACGGCCATGATCAGCAGGCCCGTGACCATCGACTTCTTGTAGCCGATCGCCTCGATCAGCTTGGCCGACGGGATCGAGGCGAAGAAGTAGGCGATGAACCACACCGACTCGATCAGGGTCGTCTGGGTGTAGCTGAGGTCGAACACCGAGCGCAGGTGCGGCAGCAGGGTGTTGTTGATGACCGTGATGAAGCCCCACATGAAGAAGAGGCTGGCCAGCAGCGTCAGGGCCGAGCGCTGGGCGCGCGGGTCGGCGAGGATGCTGCCGCCTTCCCCTGCGGAGCTGGTGATCGGTGCGGGCATTCCCGGGTCTCCCGTGTGGAGCCGCCGACGTCTTGACGTTGCGCGGCGATTTTTTGTCTGAGTATATGGCGACCCAATGGCCGTCAACGCCGACAGAGAGCGCGAGCGGCCCGCCTGAGAGGAAACCCGATGAAGACCTGGCGCCACGCCCTGCCGAGCCTTGCCCTGTTCGCCGCCGCCGGGGCCGCGCCCCTGATGGCTCCGATGGCGGCCCAGAGCGCCGAAATCAGCCGCAAGTCCTTCGGCCAGACGCCGGACGGCCAGGCCGTCGAGGCCATTACCCTGACCAACGGCAAGGGCGTCAGCGCCACCGTCATCACCTATGGCGCGACCCTGCAGGCTCTGGTCGCTCCCGACCGCGCGGGCAAGAAGGCCGACATCGTGCTCGGCTACAAGGACGCCGCCGAATACGTGAAGGCGGCCAACTATTTCGGCGGCTCGGTGGGCCGATTCGCCAACCGCATCGGCAAGGGCAAGTTCACGCTGGACGGCAAGACCTACCAGCTGGCGCTGAACAACAACGGCGTGGCCGCGCTGCACGGCGGCGTCAAAGGCTTCGACAAGGTGGTCTGGACGGTGGTCGAGGCCAAGGCCGGCCCGACAGCCTCGGTGACCTTCAAGCACGTCAGCCCCGACGGCGAGGAAGGCTATCCCGGCACGCTGACCACCACGGCGACCTATGCGCTCGACGAGCAGAACCAGCTGACGGTCACCTACGGCGCCACGACCGACAAGCCGACCATCGTCAACATCACCAACCACGCCCTGTTCAACGTCGCCGGCGAGGGCTCGGCGGACGGCGCCATGGGCAATGTGCTGACCATCCCCGCCGACGGCTACAGCCCCGTCGACGGCGAGCTGATCCCGACCGGCGAGACGACGCCGGTGGCCGGCACGGTGTTCGACTTCCGCAAGCCCAAGGCCGTGGGCGACCAGATCCGCGACGCCAGTGATCCGCAGATCGTCGCCGGGCGCGGCTACGACCACAACTACGTGCTGACGGGCAAGTCGGGCGGCGCGCTTCGCCTCGGCGCGCGGCTGGCCGATCCCAAGAGCGGCCGGGTGCTGGAAATCCTGACCGAGCAGCCGGGCATCCAATTCTACGCCGGCAACTTCATCGACGGCACGACGATCGGCAAGAGCGGCAAGATCTATCGCCAGGGCGACGGCATCGCGCTGGAGCCGCAGCACTTCCCCGACGCGCCCAACAAGCCGCAGTTCGCGCCGGTGCGGCTGGATCCGGGCCAGACCTACCAGAACAAGATGGTCTTCCGCCTCACCACCGAGAAATGAACGCAAAAAAGAAGCCCGGCGGTTACCCGCCGGGCTTAGTTCATTAGGGAGGAAACGCCCAGGAAGGGCAGAGGCGCTCGCGCCTCACGGGGTTGTAGTTAGCGCTACCAGCTGGGTTTTCAAGCCCCTTCCTGCGAAAAGTGACGCTTTGTCGCAGAACATGTTCACTGAACACCCTTGGCGAGCGTCTTGAGCGAAACCTTGCCCTCCGTCAGGCCCGGCGCGGTGGCGGTGACGGTCAGCGAGGCCCCCTCGCCGGCCCCGCGCACCAGGGCCGCGGCCTTGCCCTGCCAGGCCTTGCGAGTCGGCGAGGCGAAGGCCGTGTGATCGGTCGGGGCTGCGTTGTCGGCGGCCACAAAGACCCCCGCGCCCGAGACCTGGAAGGTGATGGCGTCCTGGGCCGAGGGCACGACCACGCCCTTGGCGTCGACCACCCGGGCCCGGACGAAGGCCAGGTCGTCGAAGCCCTTGCCCACCTTGTCGCTCTCGGCGGTCAGCTCGATGCGGGCCGGCTTGCCGGCGGTGCGCAGCGTGTCTTCCAGCTTAACCCCGGGATCGCGGCAGGCGGCCTTCACCTCGCCCGGCGCGAAGGTGACGGTCCACTGGCGCGGCGAGGCGTCGGCCGGCAGGGCCTTGGCGCCCAGCCAGCGGCCGTTGAGCGAAACGTCGACGCTGGCGCAGTTGGAATAGACCTCGATGGTCTCCTCGTGCGGCGACAGGTCCTGCGGCGTCCAGTCATCGAAGATCGCCACCTTGGGCGGCGGGGTGGCGACGGCGACCATGGTCGGCAGGGCCGGCGCGGGACCGGCGCCGTCGGACGAGGGCGGCGGGGCGGCCGGCAGGGCGTTGCGCACCACGTGCAGCACAGGCTTTTCGGCCCACCACGAGGCCCGCTGCATGCCGATGATCTTCAGGGCGCCGGTGCGGTCGATGATGCCGGCCGGATTGTCGATATTGGGCCAGCCGCTGCGGTCGGCCTCGCCCAGATAGTCGATGCCGGTCCACAGGAACATGCCCGAATAGGCCGGGTAGTCGCGCACAGCCACCCACGAGGTGCGGGTCTTGCTGTTCTCCGTGCCGACGATGATGCGGGCGGGGTTCTGCTTGTGGGCCGCGATCAGTTCGTTCTCGCGATAGTTCTGGCCGACCACGTCGAGCATGTCGGCGAAACCGTTCTGGTAGTCGCCCGTCACGTTCGGACGGAACAGGCCCATCGTCACCGGCCGGGTCGGATCGGTGGCGTGCATGACGTTAAGCAGGCTGGTCAGCGCCGCCTTGGCCTGCACCGGATAGGCCGTGTCGTGGATCTCGTTGCCAGCGCTCCAGAGGACGATGCTGGGGTGGTTTCGGTCGCGGCGGACCATGTCGCGGGCGTCGCGCTTGTGCCAGTCGCTGAAGAACAGGTGGTAGTCGCCGGGCGTCTTGGAGACGTTCCACTGGTCGAACAGCTCGTCCATGACCACGAAGCCCATCTGGTCGCAGAGATCCAGGAAGCCGGGCGACGGCGGGTTGTGGGCAGTGCGGATGGCGTTGACGCCCTGGGTCTTCAGGGCCGACAGGCGCTGACGCCAGACGTCCATGGGCACGGCCGCACCGACCGCGCCGCCGTCCATGTGCAGGGCCACGCCCTTGAGCTTGGTGTTCCTGCCGTTCAGCCAGAAGCCGCTGTCGGCCTTGAAGGCCGCTTCACGCACGCCGAAGGGCACGGTCTCGGCGTCGAGGCCCGCCCCGCCCTCGCCCACCACGCGGATCTCGGCGCGGTAGAGGTTGGGCGTCTCCAGGTCCCAGCGTCTGGGCGAGGCGATGTCGAGCGACAGCTTGAGCGTCTCGGTGCGGGCCGGATCGATGGACACGGCGGGGACGGCGCCGCGGGCGACCTCCTTGCCGGACGGGTCGCGCAGCACGACCTCCAGGCCCGCCCTGGCCGCCGCGTTGGCGTCGTTGACGACGTCGACGGCGATGTCGGCCGTGGCCTTGCCCTCGGCGATCTTGGTGACGCTGACGAAGGCCCCGCCCTGCTCGACATGCTGGGCCGCGCTCTCGATCAGGCGGACCTTGCCGTAGACGCCCGAGCCCGCGTACCAGCGCGACGACGGCGCGTGCTCAGTGTCGGCGCGAACGGCCAGGACGTTGGGGCCATCGGCCTTGATGAAGTCGGTGATGTCGTAGCGCAGCGCCACGTAGCCGCTGGGGCGATGGCCCAGGTGGTGGCCGTTGATCCAGACGCCGCTGCGCTCCATCACGCCGTCGAGCTCGACATAGACCCGTCGGCCCGGCGCGGGCGGCTTGACGTCCAGCGCCTTGCGATACCAGCCGATGCCGGTGGGCAGGAAGCCGCCCGCCCCGCCGGCGCGGGCCTTGATGTCGAACGGTCCGGCGATGGCCCAGTCGTGGGGCACCGAAACCTTGGTCCAGGCGCCGTCGTCGAAGGCGGCCGTCTCGGCGCCCTCGGGGTCGCCCTGGAAGAAGGTCCACCCCTCGCCCAGCGGCGTCGTCACCCGATCGGCCGCGAGGGCCGGCAGGGCGCAGAAGCCGAGAACGGCCGCTAGGGCCAGGCGCGAGACGCCGCGCGTCAGGGAATGAGCCATCGTTTTCTCCCTGGGACGCGACGAAACGCTAATCCCATATTTTGATATTTTGTGTCATTTTATGAAAGCTCAGACAAAACGCCAGCCCCTCGCAACACTTCGTCTCAATCAGGGTGAACGACGCGGTGAACCCTTTGCCGAGGGCGGCGTTTGGCAGCGCGAGTTCAGCGTACGAAGGGGTACGACATGCCTGGGGTCGTCGATGTCGTTCCCTGCGAAGGGGGCTGGTGCGTGCGCGTTCACGCCACCGGCGAGGTGCTGCATTTCGCCGGCGGAGGCGAAGCCGAGCGGCGCGCGCGCAAGCTGGCCGCGGACGCGCGCGAGCCCGTTGAGGTGCGGATCCACGATCGTGGCGGACGGCTGGTCGGGCGCTGGGTGGCCCAGGGCGCGGCGGCTTGAGGCCCAGTCGGCCTCAGGCGCGCTTGGGCTTCAGCTCGACGATCGGCGCGGGGCTCTCGGCCAGCGCGGCGGCCTTGGCCTTGGCGGCGGCCACGCTGCGGCGCGAGGCGGCGAAGCGCCAGGCGACGACGACGCCGAGCACGGTCAGGGCGACGCCGGCGGCGATGGCCAGGCCCAGCTCGAGGCTGACGCCCGACAGGCTGCGGGCGGCCAGGTAGCCGGGCGCCAGCAGGCTGGCGATCCAGACCAGGGCCGACAGGAAGTTGGCCGTCTGGAAGGTCCACGACTTCATCTGCAGGATGCCGGCCATGATCGGCACGAAGGCCCGCAGCGGGCCGAAGAAGCGGCCGATGAAGATCGAGGCGACCCCGAAACGGCGGTTGAACAGGCGCGTGCGGGCGATGGTGCGGCGATGGTCGCGGAAAGCCGGAATGCGCAGGACGCGCGGACCCAGACGACGGCCCAAGGCGTAGGACACCGCATCGCCCAGCACCGCGCCGATGGTGCACCACAGGAGCACTTCGAACGGATCGAGCACGCCGCCGCCGATCAGGGTGCCGGCCAGCAGCATCAGGGCGGTCGCGGGCACGAAGGCGCCGATCAGGACGAGGGATTCGGCGAAGGTAAGGGCCCCAAGGATCAAGCCCGCCCAGCTCTGGTGCTCGGTGACGAAAGCGGCGACGGATTGAAGCAAGTTGTCCATGGGGGTCCTTCGAGCCCCCACATGGAGATCAAGCCGCCGCGCCGCCAGAGCGTTGCGCGCCGTTGCGTCAATTAAACCCGACTGTGCCCCGGATGCCGCACCTTTGGGGACAACTTCGGGACGAGCCGTGCCGAAACGGCGCCGTCCCCCTGCCCCAGGGCCGGGACGCCATCGAAAGCTCAAAGAGACTTGTCATCCCGGCCGAAGGAGCGCGTCAGCGGTCCGTAGAGCCGGGATCTCCCACGCCGGCTGAACGGTGGGAGATCCCGGCGCTCCGCTTCGCTGCGGCCGGGATGACAAGCTCAAGGGATTGAAGAGTGGTCAGCGCGTGAACATCCCCTCCCCTAGAACCTCACGCGCAGGTTCAGGCCGGCGGCCTGATTGCTGGTGCGGTCGCCGAACTCGGTGGTGTAGTTGAACTTCACCGAGACCTTGTCATCGCCGATCACATGGAAGTCGACGCCCGCGCGCCAGCCCGAGCGGTCGAGCGCCGTGCGGATCTGGGCCGGTTCGGACGAGGCGTTGGCGCCCATCAGCTGGAACGGCATCTGGATCTTGTCGGTCGAGTTGAACAGGCCGCCGACGGTGAACGACACCGCCGCCTGGCTGCGCGCCGTCTCCTTCATGACGAAGCCCAGGGTCAGCTCGGGATTGGCCGTGCCGATCCACTGGGTGTCGGAAAGACCCCGCGCGCCCATGCCGTCCAGCCCACGCTCCTCGAAGCGGCGCTGGTGCAGGCCCGTGCCCCAGACATTGAGCGCGGGGCGCACGAACAGCCGCCCGTTCTCCATGACGTAGGCGAAGCGGGCGTCGGCGCGCACATAGCCGCTTTCCGGATCGGACTCGGCCCGGCCGATGGTGAAGACGTCGACGAGGCGCGCGGTCTCCATCCACTGCCAGCCGCCCGACAGCGAGAAGGCCATCTCGGCCCCGCCCGAGCGACGCTTGAAGCCCGCCCCGGCGCTGAAGCCCTGGCCCTGCGACCAGGAGCGGCCGCCGTCGACGATGACCCGGTCGAGACGCTCGTAGCCCACGGCGGTGGCGAACGACCAGCCGCCATCCAGCGAATGCTCGAAGCCGCCGCGCAGGCGGCCGCCCTCGGCCTTGACGGCCAGGGTGTCGGCGTCGCGCTCGCCGTCGGCGGTCGCGCGCTCGATCACCGCCCAGCTGCACTTGCCGTCGACCTGCAGGGTCGGGTTGGCGCAGCCGAACAGCTGTTGCGAGAACCCATTTGCAGAAGCCAGCTGGCTGCGCAGCGGGGCCAGGTGCGGTTCGGGATTGAGGTTGGCGAAGATCGCCTTGTAGGCGGCCTCCTGCCCAACCTGCAGGTTGCCGATCAGCGCCATCAGGCGACCGATGCCCCCGGAGTCGCCCACCGCGATCGCCGAGTTCATGTGCTTGCCCAGCGCCCGCTCGTTCAGGGCCAGGAAGCCCTGGTCGAAGTGGGTGTCGAAGGCCAGCTGCACCGCGCCGCCGCTGGTCTGGATGCGGTAGTCCATGGCCAGGGTGTCGGTGACCTTGAAGCCGTTGTCGGTCACCGAGCCGCCCGCCGAGAACAGGGTCACGGGCTTGGCGTCCTGCAGCCAGGTCAGGGTGACGTCGCCGGTCCCGGCCAGGGCCACGTCGCCGGTGACGTCGACCCGGTCGGAGGCGTAGGGCCCGAAGGCGACGTCGAACACCGAGCGGCCGCCCGCCGTCTGCACGAAGTGGCCGTCGAGGGCGACGGTGTTGATCACCCGCGCGCCGTAATAGGCGTTGGTCTTCGCATCGCCCGCGCCGTCGAGGTTGGCGAAGGTCGCGCCGTTCGCCAGGTCGATCGGCACGCGCGACGCCGACAGGCCCATCAGGAAGTCGCCGCTGTTGGTGAAGGTCGCAGCGCCGCCCGGCACGGCCTGGGCCGAGACGCCCAGGGTCGAGATCCCGCCGCCCGAGGACGACAGCGGACCGGTTCCGGCCGGATCGCGCAGGTCGATGGTCCTGAAGGCCATGAAGGCCGCGCCGGACTGGTTGTCGAAGGCGTTGGTCCCCGCGCCCAGGTCGATGTCGCCGATGACGACGCCGCGGTTGTCGACCCGCTCGTCGCCCTGGCCCGAGACGATCGCCTTGCCCGAGACGGCCGAGATCAGGCCGGTGTTGGCCAGGCCGTTGGCCGCGCCGCCGCTGATCTGCACGCCGACGCCGGTTCCAGAGCCGCCGCGCACCGAGCCGGTGGTGCGCAGGGCGATGTTCCCCGCGCCGTCCGCGCCCAGGCTCTGGGCGAAGACGGCGGTGGAGTTCGCGCCGCCCGCATAGACCTGGCCCGAAAGCACGAGATCGATCGCCCCGCCCGCGCCGGCGCCGCCGGCCGCGCCGGCGAACTTGCCGTCGACCCAGCCGCCGCCGCCGCCCAGGCTCTGGGCGACGACCCCGAAAGCTGCGTCGCCGATGGCGAAGATGTCGCCGGTCTGGCGGAAGTCGACATGGCCGCCGTCGCCGACGCCGCCGGTGTTCAGCGCCACGGTCGAGGCCGACGAGCCGCCGAAGGCCGCGCCGCCGCCGCCGCCGATCGACTGCAGGAAGACGGCGTGCGCGCCGGCGCCGGCCGTCTGGATCGCGCCGCTGTTGGTCAGCACGACGTCGCCGCCGTCGCCGGTCGCGCCGGCGGTCCCGCCCAGGGTGACCGAAAGCTTGGGCGAACCGGTGACGTGCACCTCGCCGCCGCCCGCGCCGATCGACTGGGCGACAAGGCCCAGGGCATGGTCGCCCAGGGTGGTGAGGCCGCCGCTGAAGGCGCCCGTCACGCCGCCGCCGGAGAGGCCGGAGCCGCCCTGCGCGCCCAGCGCCGCGACGACGCTCGCGCCGCTGGAGCCGGCGCCCGACAGGTTGAGCCCCGCCGAGCCGCCGCCGCCGCCGATCGACTGCAGGATCGCGCCCGAGGCGCTGGCCGCCGTGGTGGTGACCGCGCCGCCCTGGATGCGCGAGACGCCGCCGCCGGCCGCGTCGACCTGGTTGGCTCCGCCCAGGGTCAGGGTCGTGGTTCCCAGCAGGGCCCCGGCCGGAACCGCGACGTCGCCGTTGGCGCGGCCGCCGCCGCCGCCGACCGACTGGGCCAGCACGCCGGCGGTGTTGACACCGGTGGTGACGATCTGGCCGGCATGCTCGCTGACGATGGTTCCGCCGCCGACGTTCCGGCCGCCCGAGCCGCCGAGGCCCAGCTGGACCTGGGTGGCCACCGGCGAGTCGACATTGACCTCGTCGAGCTGGCCCGAAAGCAGCAGCTTGAGGTCGAGCGCGCCGCCGCCGCCGCCGATCGACTGGGCGAACGAGGCCACGCCGTTCTTGCCCGCCGCGCCGAACGTGCCGGTGGTCTTGATCGTGACCAGGCCGCCGGCCGCGCCGGTGACGTTCTCAGCGCCGGCCTTGGCGACGACCATCGGGTCGACGCGGCCGGTCGAGCCGTCGGGCTTGAGATAGGGCTGGCCCGGCAGGCCGGTGATGCCCGAGAAGTCGAGGCTGAGCGTGCCGCCGCCGCCGTTGATGCTCTCGGCCTTGATGGCCATGGCCCCGTCGCCCAGCACGGTGATGTCGCCCGAGTGGTTGACGGTGACCGCCCCGCCCTGCCCGCCCGAGCCGCCGCCGACGGCGCCGACCGTGGCGGCCAGGGCGTTGGACAGGATCAAGCTCTTGGCCTCGCCGGTCAGGCTGAAGCCCATCTGGGCGTCGCCGCCGCCGCCGCCGATGCTCTGGGCCACGATGCCGTGGGCCCGGGCGCCGGTGGTCAGGATGCGGCCGCTGTTGGTGACGATCACCTCGCCGCCGTCTCCGCCGTCGCCGCCGATCCCGCCCAGCGAGACGAGCGGCGCGTTGGAAAGCGCGCCGATCAGCAGGTTGGCGGCGATGACCATGCCGCCATTGCCGCCGCCGCCGCCGATCGACTGGGCCAGCACGCCATAGGCGTCCGCGCCCGTAGTCTGGATAAGGCCGGCGTTGTCGACCACGACCTTGCCGGCGGTGTTGCCGGTTCCGCCGAAGCCGCCGATGTTGAGGCCGACCGAGGCGCTGTTCTCGCCGCTCTTCAGGGCGGTCAGCGACAGGATGGTCGAGCCGTTGCCGCCGCCGCCGCCCAGGCTCTGGGCGAAAACGCCGTAGGCGCGCTCGCCGGCGGTCGAGATCGTGCCGCTGTCCTTGACGCCGGCCACGGCGCGGTTGGTCACGGTGACGTCGCCGCCCGTGCCGCCGTCGCCGCCGGAGCCGCCGATGTTCATGACATAGCGGTGGCTCTGCTTGTCGGCCCCGGCATAGCCGCCGACCACCTCGACGACGATGCCGCCGTCGCCGCCGCCGCCGCCGATGCTGTTGGCCGAGACGCCGGCCGCGCCGCGGCCTTCGGTGACGATCAGGCCGGTGTTGAGCACCTCGACCTTGCCGCCGGTGCCGCCGGTTCCGCCCGAGCCGCCGATGTTGAGGTCGAAGGAGTCGTTGCTGCTGGTGCCCTGGGCGCGGACGTTGAGGACCGCGCCGCCGATGCCGCCGCCGCCGCCGATCGACTGGGCGCGGATGCCGAAGGCGTCGGCGCCCTTGGTGTAGACGACACCGCTGCTCTTGACCTCGACCGCGCCGCCGACCGCGCCGGAGCCGCCGGAACCGCCGACGCTGACCGTGGCGGTGCGAGTGGTCGTGCCAGAGGGCGCGCCGCCGACCTGGAACTGGATGGTGCGGGCCATGCCGCCCAGGCCGCCGCCGCCGCCGATCGACTGGGCCAGCACGCCGTCGGAGCGCTCGCCCTCGGTGACGATGGTCGCGGCGGTGTCGACCGTGACCTTGCCGGACAGGGCGCCGACCCCGCCCTTGCCGCCGACCGCGACGCCGGCCGCGCCCGAGGCCCGGACGATGGTGGTGGCCGCCGAACCGCCGGCTCCGCCGCCGCCGCCGATGCTCTGGGCGAAGATCCCGCGGGAGTCGTCGCCGCGCGTGGTCAGAGCGCCCTTGGCGCCGACCGTGACGTCGCCGCCCTCGGCCCCGAAGCCGCCGTCCAGGCCGATGCTGAGCGAGCCGCTGAACGACTCGGCGTTGGCACCCTGGCCGCGCGTGCCGTTAGCGCCCACGGTGATGGCGCTGGACGCCCCGCCGCCGCCGCCGATGCTCTGGGCGAAGATCGCCGAGGAGTCCGCGCCGGTGGTGTCGATCGTCCCGTCCGACGAGACCTTCACGTCGCCGCCCAGGCCGCCCATGCCGCCGATGCGGCCGATGGTGATGCTGACGGCGTTCTTGTTCATGGCGCCCATGGCCATGTCGAAGCCGGCGTTGCCGCCGCCGCCGCCGATCGACTGGGCGCGCAGGCCCACCGAGTTGTCGCCCTTGGTGACGATCGTCCCCGCGTGGTCGACCTCGACCTCGCCGCCGTCGCCGGCAGCGCCCGTGGCGCCGCCGATGGCCATGTTCAGCGCGTTGGCGTTCCTGAGCACGCCGGCGCCGATGTTGAAGTTGCCCGAGCCGCCGCCGCCGCCGACGCTCTGGGCGATCAGGCCGTCGCTGTAGGCGCCGTCGGTGACGATGTTGCCCGCGTGGGCGACGTCGACCTTCTTGCCCGAGCCCGCGCCCGCGCCGTCGCCGCCGACGGTGATTATGGCGGCCACCGGGTTTTCGGCCTTGTTGGCCACGGTGGCGGCGATGGTGAAGTTCATCCCCGCCGAGCCGCCGCCGCCGCCCACGCTCTGGGCCACCAGGCCGTCGGAGTCGTAGCCGAAGGTGCGGATCAGGTGGGCGTCGACCGAGCCGTCGTCGGCGTAGCCGCGCACGACGGTGACCGTGCCGGCGTCGCCGCCCGAACCGCCCGAACCGCCGATGCCCAGGGCGACCGGATTGCCGGAGGGGGCGATGGCGCCGGTGGCGCTGACGCCGCCCACCCCGCCGCCGCCGCCGATCGACTGGACCATTATGCCCTTGGCGCCGCCGGTGAAGTCGACAGCCTCAAGCGTGTCTCCGCCCGCGACCGGATTGGCCTTCAGGCGGGCGTTGACGATGACGTCGCCAAGGCTGTCCAGCGAGACGTTGCCCGCATCGGCGCCGGTTCCGCCCTTGCCGCCGACCCCGACGGCGATGGCGAAGCCGTTCGAGGACGAGGTGGACTTGCCCATGTTGACGTCGGCCGCGACGTTGAGGCCGCCCGAGCCGCCGCCGCCCGCGACGCTCTGCACCAGGACGCCGATGGCGTCGACGCCCTCGACCCAGACCTGACCGTTCTGGGCGACCTTGACGTCGCCGCTGATGTTGCCCGCGCCGCCGAAGCCGCCGAGGCCGAAGGCGATCGAGGGTTCCTCGTTGGAGGTGTCGGCGCTGATCCCGCCGGAGATGTTGATGCCGCCCGCGCCGCCGCCGCCGCCGATCGACTGGGCCATCAGGCCGCGCGACCGATCACCGGCCGCGAACAGGTTGGCGGTGACGTCGGCCTCGACGTCCTTGCCCTTGCCGCCGTCGCCGCCGAAGCCGCCGACGCCCGCGACGAGCTGGCCGTCCATGGCCAGGCCGCCCGAAACGTTGATGCCGCCAGCGCCGCCGCCGCCGCCGATCGACTGCGCCACGGCCGCATAGCGGTCGTCGCCCACGGCGGTGACCTGAACGTAGTCGGCGGTGGGACCGGCGATGGTCAGGTCGACCTTGCCGGCGTCGCCGCCCTTGCCGCCGAATCCGCCGACGCCGAGCGAGATCGACCGGCTGGTCGAGGAGCCGCCGGGCTTGGTCAGCGACAGCTGGCCGGTGACATTGAGGCCGCCCGCGCCGCCGCCGCCGCCCACGCTCTGGGCCATCACGCCGTTGGAGCCGTTCAGGCGCGTGCGGTCGGCGGCGATGGTGAACTCGAAGTCCCCGCCGAACAGCGGGATCTTGACCACCTGCTCTGGCGTGGTGACGTCGGACTCCAGGCCCTGGGCCCAGACGTTGCCCGTGACGCTGGCCTTCACGTCGCCCGCCTGGCCGCCGTCGCCGCCGAAGCCGCCAAGACCGAAGCCGAAGCTGCCGGCGCTGCCCTTGGTGGTCGCCGACAGGCCGCCGGCGACATTGATCCCGCCCTGGCCGCCGCCGCCGGCGATGCTCTGGGCGATGATCCCGTCGGAATTGGCGCCGTCGGTGAGGGTGTCGCCGACGCGGGTCAGGGTCACCGCGCCCGAGGCGCCGCCCTTGCCGCCGAAGCCGCCGATACCGACCGAGCCGGTCCCGGCCGTGCCGGCGCTGACCGCCACCGCGCCCGAGACGTTGAGGCCGCCCGAACCGCCGCCGCCGCCGATCGACTGGGCCACCACGCCGTCGGCCTCGTCGCCAGAGGTCTGATAGCGGCCGGTGACCGTGCCAGTGACGTCCTTGCCCGCGCCCGCGCCGCCGCCGAAGCCGCCGACGCCCAGGCCGATGGCCACCGCGGCGTTGTTGCCGGCCGACAGGGCGACCGAGCCGCTGACATTGATGCCGCCGTTGCCGCCGCCGCCGCCCAGGCTCTGCAGCATGGCGCCGAACGAGCCGTCGCCTTCGGTGGTGACGTCGCCCGAGAGCAAGCCCTTGACGACGTCGGCGTCGCCGCCGCCGCCGCCGAAGCCGCCCAGGCCGAACCCGATGGCGCCGTTGGCTCCTTGCGAAGCGCTGACGAGGCCCGTGACGTTGAAGCCGCCCGAGCCGCCGCCGCCGCCCACGCTCTGCAGCAGGACGCCGTGGGCGTCGTCGCCCTTGGTCCAGACATCGCCTTTCACAAAGGCGTCGACCTCGCCGGCCTTGCCGCCGTCGCCGCCGAAGCCGCCGACCCCGACGCCCAGCGTGCCGGTTCCGCCGCCGCTGGAGGCCAGGCTGACGCCGCCGGTGATGTTGAAGGCGCCCGCGCCGCCGCCGCCGCCCAGGCTCTGGTAGCTGACCCCGAACGCGCGATCGCCCGTCGTGACGACGTCGCCGGTGACGCCGCCGTCGACCTTGCCCGCGCCGCCGCCCGTGCCGCCGAAGCCGCCCACGCCGACCAGGATGTTGCCCGCGCCGGTCTTGGCCGCCGCGAAGCCGCCGGTGACGTTGAAGCCGCCGCTGCCGCCGCCGCCGCCGACGCTCTGGACCAGCACGCCCGAGGCGTCGTCGCCCTTGGTGCCGACGTCGCCGGTGATCTTGCCGGTCACGGCCTTGCCGTCGCCGCCCTTTTCGCCGCCGCCGCCGACGCCGACCCCGATGTTGCCCGCGCCGGTCTTGGCCGCCGAGAAGCCGCCGGCGATGGTGAAGCCGCCGCCGCCGCCGCCGCCGCCCACGCTCTGGGCGACGATGGCGCGCGCGCCCTTGCCCTCGGTAACCGCCGCAATCAGGTCGCCCAGCGGATCGGCGACGCCGTCATTGACCTTGAGGGTGACCGTGTCGGCGTCGCCGCCCTTGCCGCCCGAACCGCCGACGGCGACGCTGAGCGTGCCCGCGCCGTTGGCCGACAGGGCGATGCCGGCCGCGACCGAGAAGCCGCCGCTGCCGCCGCCGCCGCCCACGCTCTGGGCGATGATGGCGTCGCTGCGCGCGCCCTTGGTGGCGGTCGTTCCGATGACGTCGAGGCGGACCTCGCCGCCCTTGCCGCCGTCGCCGCCGCTGCCGCCGACGCCAACGCTGATCCCGCCGGCCGCCGTGGCCGCGCCGCCGATCGAGCCGGAGACGTTGAAGCCGCCGCTGCCGCCGCCGCCGCCGATGCTCTGGGCCACGACGCCGTCGGCGTCGGCGCCCTCGGTCAGGGTGTCGCCGGTCATCTTGCCGACCACCAGCATGCCGTCGCCGCCGCCGCCGCCCGCGCCGCCGACGCCGACCGAGATCCCCGCGCCGGCCGTCTGGGCCACGCCGATCGAGCCGGAGACGTTGAACCCGCCCGAGCCGCCGCCGCCGCCCACGCTCTGCACCAGAAGGCCGCCGGACTGGTCGCCCTTGGTGTGGATGTCGCCCTCGACCTCGCCGTCGGCGGTTCCGGCGTTGCCGCCCTTGCCGCCCGAGCCGCCGACGCCGACCGACACCCCGACGCCGGCCGTGCCGCCGCCGCCGATCGAGCCAGCGACGTTGAAACCGCCGCTGCCGCCGCCGCCGCCCACGCTCTGGACGATCACGGCCGTCGAGCGCTTGCCGCTGGTGGAGACGTCGCCGCCGATGCGTCCGGTGGCGCTATCGCCGATGCCGCCGTCGCCGCCGCTGCCGCCGACCCCGGCCGAGGCGCCGACGCCGGCCGTGCCGGCCACGGCGACCGCGCCCGAGACGTTGAAGCCGCCGCCGCCGCCGCCGCCGCCGACCGACTGGATCAGCGCGCCGATGGCGTCGTCGTCGCCGGTGGTGATGGCGCCGTCGAAGTCGACATCGACCACGCCGCCCTTGCCGCCCTTGCCGCCGGCCCCGCCGACGCCCACGGCCGCCGAGGCCGAGGCCGCGCCGGCCCCCGCGCCCGCGAAGCTGACGGTGTAGCCGCCGTTGCCGCCGCCGCCGCCCACGGACTGGGCGACGAGACCGGTCGAGAACTTGCCTTCGGTGAGGATCGCGCCGCCCGACTTGATGTCGACTAGGCCGCCTTCGCCGCCGTCGCCGCCCTTGCCGCCGAGGGCGACCGAGAAGGCGGCCGCGGCCGTCTCGCCGGCCGCGAAGGCGAACGACAGCGCAAAGCCGCCCGAGCCGCCGCCGCCGCCCACCGACTGGGCGAACAGGCCTTCGGAGTAGTCGCCCTTGGTCAGGATCAGGACGTCGCCGTCGATGTCGACCTCGCCGCCCTTGCCGCCCTTGCCGCCGCGACCGCCCACGGCCGCGCTGGCGCCGACGCCGTAGCCGGCCGAGACCTGGGCCGCGAAGCCGCCGTTGCCGCCGCCGCCGCCCACGCTCTGGGCGAAGATGCCGCGCGCGCGATCGCCGCCCGTGACGATCAGCGGATTCACTAGGCTGGTGGAACCGCCGGTGGTCACCGTGCTCTGGCTGAGGTCGATGTCGACCTTGCCGCCGTCGCCGCCCAGCGCGCCGTCGCCGCCGATAGCGACGCCGGCGAAGGCGCTGATCGAGACGCTGGAGCCGCCGCTGCCGCCGCCGCCGCCCACGCTCTGGGCGAAGATGCCGTGGGAGTCGTTGCCGCCGGTGAAGATGTCGCCCGCGTGCTTGACCGTGACCAGGCCCGAGCCGCCGCCCGCGGCGCCGCCGCCGCCGATGGTCAGGAAGACGCCGCCGGTGCTGCCGCCGTCGCCGCCGCCGCCGCCCACGCTCTGGGCCTGGATAGCGCTGGAGAGATCGCCCTTGGTGGTGATCGCGCCGGTGTTGGCCACCGTGACCGCGCCGCCGGTGCTGGCCGCACCGCCCTTGCCGCCGATGGTGACCAGACCGCCGCCGTCGCCGCCCGAGCCGCCGCCGCCGCCCACCGACTGGGCGAAGATCCCGCGCGCCTTGTCGCCCGCGGTCTCGACGACGCCGCCGTTGGTGACCGTGACCGCGCCGCCCGCGCCGCCGCCGCCGGCCGCGCCGCCCAGGGCCACGACGCCGCCGGAGCTGGAGCCGCTGCCGCCGCCGCCGCCCACCGACTGGGCGAAGATGGCGTCGGCGCCTTGCTTGGTGGTCTTCACCGAGCCGCCCGCGCCGGTGGTGACGGTGACCGAGCCGCCCGCGCCGCCGGCTGCGCCGGAGCCGCCCAGCGAGACGAGGCCGCCCGTACCGGACGCCGCGCCGCCGCCGCCGCCCACGCTCTGGCCGAAGACGCCTCGGGAGTCGACGCCGTCGGTCGAGACGACGCCGCTGCTGGAGATCTCGACGGCCCCGGCCACGCCGCCGGCGTCGCCCTTGGCGCCCAGCGCCACCAGACCGCCGCTGACGCCGGCGCTGCCGCCGCCGCCGCCGACCGACTGGGCGAAGATCGCGTGAGCGTCGGCGCCCTTGGTCGAGACGGCCGCGCCGCTTTCGACCGTGACCTTGGCCAGGCCGCCCGAGCCGCCGGCGCCGCCGCCCGAGCCAAGGGCCACCAGGCCGATGGAGACCCCGCCGTTGCCGCCGCCGCCGCCCACGCTCTGGGCGAACAGGGCGTGCGCGCCCTGGCCTTCGGTGCTGGTGGACGAGCCGATCTTGGCGATGATCTCGGCCTTGCCGCCGACGCCGCCGGCCTTGCCGGTGTCGCCGAAGCTGACGATGCCGCCCGCGTCGCCGGCGTTGCCGCCCGAGCCGCCGATCGACTGGGCCAGCACGCCGTGAGCGTCCTTGCCCTTGGTCTGGATCAAGCCCGCCTGCTGGACCAGCACCGCGCCGCCGTTGCCGCCGATCGTGCCGCCGCCCGCGTCGCCGATGATGCCGTAGCTGTCGCCGCCGCCGCCGGCCGCGCCGCCCAGGCTCTGGGCCAGGATGCCGATGGCGCCGGCCTTGCCGGTGTAGATGGCGCCGGTGTTGGTGACGGTGACCGCGCCGCCCTGCCCGGCCGAGCCGCCCGTGCCGCCGTCGCCGGCGATATAGCCCGTGCCGCCCTGGCCGCCCTTGCCGCTGCGGCTCTGGGCGAAGATGCCGTGAGCCTTCACGCCGTCGGTGACGATGGTCACCGCGCTGCTCAGGGTGACGTTTCCGCCGGCCCCGGCCGCGCCGCCGGGCGCGCCCTTGAGGTTGCCGAAAGCGTCGCCGCCGTCGCCGCCGTTGCCGCCGACGCTGGAGACCACCACGCCCGGCAGATTGTCGGAGACGACCTGGATGTCGCCGTTGTTGGCGACGGTCAGGTCATGGGTGATCGCCGGTCCGGCCTGGCCGGCGCCGCCGCCGCTGGGCGGATAGCCGATGGTGGCGCAGCCGATGAACGGAATGCAGATCCGCACGCCGCCGCCGTCGTGCCCGTCGCCGCCGTTGGCCCCGAACTTGGAGTCGGCGAAGGTGTTGACGTCGCCCGTGGCCGGCGTGAACGCGAAGCTGCCCGCGCCGCTGCCGCCCGTTCCCGGCGGGGTCGTGACGGCGCCGATGTCGGTCGACTTGTTGGTGACCACGGCCAGGTTGGAGGTGGTGGCCGTGCCGGATTCCTTGACGGTGACCCCGATCACCCGGTCGTCGGCGTTCTTGGAGACCGCCGTCACCTCGTAGGCCTTGCCGGTCTCAGGATCGGTGAAGGTGTCGCCGACCGTGGTCGCCAGCAGGATGATGTTGCCAGCCTCGGTGCGGACCGCGACCGTGGTCAGCTTCTCGACCACCTTCTCGCTGACGCCCGACACTGGGTTCACGATCATGTCGCCGACACTATAGACGGGCAGCGCGCCCATCAGGGCGATCGACGCCGCCGACGAGCCCATCAGGGTTCCGCGCAGGCCTGCGCCGGTGTCGCGCGCGGCGGCGGCCATCGGCGCCGTCAGCACCGCGCCCGCGGTGACGATCATGGCCAGGCGCTTGAGGCGCTTGGCGAAGCGCGAGCCGGCGACGGTGGTCTCGACGGCGGGCGTCTCGGGCGCGGCCGGGTCGTCCTTGGCCTGGGCCAGGCGTTCGGCCAGGCGGCCCAGGGCGGCCTTCAGGGCGGCGGCGTCCGGATCGCCGCGCAGCGACAAGGTCTGCACAAGGCCCAGAACCTGGGCGGCGGCCGAGGCGGCTTCGCTTCGGGAGAGGCCCTCGGTCTCGATGGCCTGGATCAGCTGATCGACCAGCGCGGCGGCCTGGGCCAGCCGGGACAAGGTTTGCTTCTTCGCCACGATCCCAACCCCCTAGGCGCCAAACCGTGACTGGATGGTGATATTCGAGTTCGCAAACCAGCAGTTTCTCTCCGGGGTTGACGAACGCCCCCTCGTCAATCGGCGCGCGGCGCCGTGCAGCCAGTGCGCGCCCGGGGCGTCATCCTGTCGCACCACCCAGCGGCAACACGCTGAAAAGATCAATTATTTCAATCTGAAGCGCAGCAGCGACGTGCGCAACGAGCCGCCCGGACTGTCCTGCCGACCTGGCCGAGGGGCCTGCGCCACAGCACCCCCAAATTGAGTAGTACAATCTTTTGGCGATCCGAGGCCGCCTCTCGCCGAGCGAAACACTCGCATCGACAACCTGCCAGCGGCATATGCCGACACACATCTAAAAGTATATTCCCCAGATGCGCGACGTTTGCGCCCCAAATACTGAAAAATAGTGCGTTTGACGTATGCCTTCGGAGTCGCCGTACCGATTTTGCATTACGCCGACCGATGTATTTACTTACCAAATCATTAAGACCTTAATTCACGGCGAAGGGGGAAACCTCTTCTTTGTCCGCGAACAAAGATGCGCGGTTGAGAACACTTAGAGGAGGATACGACATGAATACTCTGCGCGAACTGATCTTCGAAGAAGACGGCGCGGCCGCGGCCGAATACGCCCTGATCCTGGCCATCATCGGCAGCGCGATCGCCGTCGCCGCCGTGCTGCTGGGCACCAACATCGGGGTCGCCATCACGGACGCCGCCACCTGCGTGGCCAATCCGTCGGCCGCCAACTGCTGAACCAAGTCGTCGGCGGCGCGGGGCGGCAAGCCGCGTCGCCGACCCATGGTGGTGAGCCAGGACAGGCTCCCCGCTGACGTGGGGAGGGGGTTGCAACAATGCAGACGAAAACCGTCATATCCCTTGGCGCGGCCGCTGTGCTGGGCCTGGGCGCCGTGCTCGCCGCACGGGTCTATATGAGCGCCGGGCGCGTGGACGCCCCGGTGGTCAAGGAAACCGGCTCGACGCCCGTCGTCGTCGCCGCCCAGCCTCTGGCGAGAGGCTTCAAGCTCCAGTCCGCCGTGCTCAAGGTCGCGCACTATCCGACCGACGCCGTGCCGGCCGGCGCCTTCCGTTCCATTCCCGAGGCCGCCTCAGGCCCGGGCGGCGCGCGCATCGCGCTGAAGGACATCGCCGCCAACGAGCCGATCCTGTCCGACCGCGTGTCGGGCTCGGGCGGCCGCTCCAACCTCGCCAGCTCGCTGGGCGAAGGCATGCGGGCGGTGTCGCTGCGGGCCAACGACGTCGCCGGCGTCGGCGGGTTCGTGCTGCCGGGCGACCGGGTGGACGTGCTGCTGACCCGCAGCAAGGACAACAACCAGCCCGACACCAGCCTGACCCAGGTGCTGGCCGAGAACGTCCGCGTCGTCGGCGTCGACCAGTCCGACGACCAGGGCGCCGACAAGCCGGTGGTGGTCAAGGCGATCACCGTCGAGGTGACGCCCGACCAGGCCCAGGCCATCACCCTGGCCCAGGCGGTCGGGGCGGTGTCGCTGTCGCTGCGGCAGATCTCCGACCAGGCGCCGCTGGGCCGCCGGACCATGACGCTGGCCGACCTGTCGCGAGGCATGGGCCCCACCCAGGTCAACGCGCCGGCTCCGACGCCGGTCCGGGCCGTCGCCCCCCGCCGTCCGGCCGCGCCGCGGCCCGCGGTCTCGTCCATGCCGCCGTCTTCGACCGAGGTCCGCGTCACCCGCGGCGTCGAGACGACCGGCTATCGCGTGGGGCTGTGACCATGGCCGCCACCACTCCCCCTCCCTCCCGCCGGCGCGCCGCTGACGCGCACGGCGCAGGACCCGCCCACATGACCCTGAAACGCTCGCTGCTGGCCGCGGCGGCCGGCCTGCTGCCCCTGCTGGCGGCGGCTCCGACCACCGCCCTGGCTCAGCCCGCCGCCGCCCTCTCCGACGTCGCCGTCCGCAAGGTCGAGGTCAACGTCGCCGTCGGCAAGGCCCAGGTGCTGGAGCTGCCCGCTCCCTACACCGACATCATGATCGGCAACCCCGACACCGCCGACGTGCTGCCCCTGACCTCGCGGTCGGTCTATGTCGTCGGCAAGAAGCTGGGCGGCACCACGCTGACCGCCTACGGCCCCGGCCGCCGGCTCGTGGCCGCCGCCAACGTGGTGGTCGGCGCCGACGTCGAGACCCTGCGCCAGCGGATGCGCGACGCCCTGCCCAACGAGGAGAACCTGAAGGTCGCCTCGGGCAACCAGTCGATCGTGCTGACCGGCACCGCCAGCAGCGGCGCCGTCGCCGGCCGCGCCGCGGCCCTGGCCGAGAGCTACGCGCCGGGCCAGGTGGTCAACATGCTGTCGGTCCAGGGCAGCCAGCAGGTCACCCTCTCGGTGCGCATCGTCGAGATGGAGCGCGCCACGGCCAAGGCCCTGCGGCTGAACATGAACACCGCCAACCCGGCCTCGCCGAACTACCACAACTTCGTCATCGGCACTGGCGACACCGGCGTGGCCACGACGCTGACCGACACCTTCGGCCTCCTGAAGTTCCCGCTGCGGGCCGGCGACGTCGACCTGGACGTGCTGTTCGACGCGCTGGAGACCAAGGGCCTGGTCAAGACCCTGGCCGAGCCGAACCTGACGGCCATGTCGGGCGACACCGCCAACTTCCTGGCCGGCGGCGAGTTCCCCGTCCCCGTGGCCCAGAACCAGAGCGGCGGCCAGACGACGATCACGGTCGAGTTCAAGCAGTTCGGCATCGGCCTGGCCTTCACCCCCACCGTCCTGCAGGACGGCATGGTGAACCTGGTGGTCAATCCCGAGGTCTCGAGCATCGATCCCAACGCCTCGTTCGTCAGCAACGGGCTGCGGATCCCCGGCATCAAGGTGCGGCGGGCCAAGACCACGGTCGAGCTGCGCGACGGCGAGTCCTTCACGATCGCGGGCCTGATCCGCGACGACTACCAGGACCAGATCCGCCAGTTCCCGATGCTGGGCGACCTGCCGATCCTGGGCTCGCTGTTCCGCTCGACCAGCTACCAGCGCAACCAGACCGAACTGGTGATCCTGGTCACCCCGCACCTCGTCCGGCCCACCCGGGCCCGGCAGGCGACGCCGGCCGACAACTTCGTGCCGCCGTCCGACACCGAACTGTTCCTGCTGGGCAAGACCCAGTCGAGCACGCAACCAGTCAAGGGAGGGGCCGATGCGCCTCAAGGCCATGTCCTTCAATAGGATCCTGCTGGCCGCCGCGGCGCTCGCCGCGTCCGGGGCCGCCCTCGCCGGCTGCACCGACGCCCGCAAGGACCTGTCGCCCGACTTCGGCATGGCGGTGCGGACCAACCTGGCCGCCCAGAAGGCCGACCCGGACGCCCGCTACGAGGGCGTGCTGCAACCCGGCGGCGACGGCGTCCGAGCCGCCCTGGCGGCCACCCGCTACGGCAAGAACCAGGTGATCCAGCCCGTCCAGGCCAGCACCTCCAGCATCGACAACAAGGGAGCGGCCAAGTCTCCGGCCAACTGACCATGTCGCGCGCGCCCCGCCTTCTTCATCGCTTCGTCCAGGACCGTTCCGGCACGGTGGCCACCCTCACCGGGGTGGCCCTGATCGGACTGGTCGCCATCGGGGGCCTGGCCTTCGACGTCAGCCGGGCCCTGGCCCTTAGGGCCGAGCTGGAGAACGCGGTGGACGCCGCCGCCCTGGCCGGCGCCAGCCAGCTGGACGGCACGAGCGGCGCGATGGGACGGGCCCAGACGGCGGCCATGGGCAGCCTGGTCAGCAACCGCCAGGCCCTGGGCGACACCTTCGAGAGCAACGTGGCCGTCGCGGCCAGCGACATCATCTTCCTGTCCAGCCGCGACCCGGACGTCACCGCCACCACCGACGCCACGGCCAAGTTCATCCGCATCAACCTGACGCCGCGCCCCCGCGGCCTGGTGTTCGGCGCCCTGACCGGCGCGGCGGGATTCAACGCCACGGCCCGCGCAGTGGCCGGCTACGGCACGGCGATCTGCAAGGTGCCGCCGCTGATGATCTGCAACCCGAACGAGGCGACCAGCCTGGTGTTCGACGGCGACAACTACATCGGCAAGAACTTCGTCCTGACCCCGCCGCCCGGCGGCAACGGGGCCTGGGGTCCCGGGAACTTCGGCTTCCTGTCGGTCGGCTCCGGCGCGGCGGACGTCAAGAACGCCATGGGCCGCTATCCGCCGCTGACCGAGTGCTTTGGCACCGTGGTGCAGACCCAGACCGGCAACATCGCCTCGGCGGATGACTACTTCAACGTCCGCTTCGACATCTACAAGTCCTCGGCCAGCGGCCTGAAGAGCGACCCGCTGTTCCGCCCGGCGATGAACACGCTGGTCGGCGCCAAGACCAACGCCGGCAACAGCGCCTGCAGCCCCACGGTCTCGGTTCCCAGCAACAGCTGCTCGAGCAGCGCGGCGGTCGCCGGCGGCATGGGCCTGCCGCGCGACTGCAACCAGACCGGAACGGTTGGCAGCGGCGTGTGGAACGTCGCGCAGTACTTCGCCACCAACCATTCGGGCATCAACCCGACCACCTACATCCCGCAGGTTCCGGCGGGATCGACGGGCACGGGCTGGGCCGCCTATGGGCCGACGCCGGTCGCCGGGGCCACCAGCCCGAGCCGCTATCAGGTCTACAAGTGGGAACTGGCGATGCTGAGCGGGTCGATCTCGACCCCGGCGGGCGCCTTCTCCGACGGCCAGACCGCCAACAGCGGCTCGCACGACTACGCCGCGCCCCAGTGCAACAAGAACGGCGGCCAGGCCACGCCCGACCGACGCACCATCTCGGCCGTGATCGTCAACTGCAACGCCGACAACGTCCACGGCAGCTCCACCGTCAACGTCATCGCCTATGTCGACCTGTTCCTGATCGGCCCGGCCGTCAGCAACTCGATCTATGGCGAGGTCATCGGCTCGACCACCGACACCTCGGCGGTCGGCGCGGAGACGATGCTCTACTCGGTGCGGCTCTATGACTAAGCGCCCCTCCTTCGCAGGACGGCTGATGGCCGGGCGCGAGGGCTCGGCGGCGGTCGAATTCGCCCTGGTGCTGCCGTTCATGGTGCTGCTGTGCTTCGCCTTCGTCGGCGCGGGACGGCTGTTCTGGAACTACCACATCGCCGTCTCGTCGGTGCGCGACGCGGCCCGCTACGCCGCCCGCCTGCCGATGACCTGCGCGGGCCTGACCAACGCCGGCGACGTCGCCAACATCCAGAATCTGACCCGCACCGGCACCAAGGACGGCTCTGGCGCGCCCTTGATCGCCACCTGGACCAGCAACGCCACGGTGACGGTCACCGTCACCTGCGTCAGCAACGCAGGCGGAACCTATTCGGGTCGCTACGACGGCATGACCGGCGTGCCCCGGGTGCAGGTCGCCGCGACCCCGCCCTACATCGAATCCTTCGGTCCGCTGACCGGCATCACCCTCACCTCGTTCACGGTCAGCTCGCAGCAGGCGTGGACAGAATGACCCGTCTTCCGACCATAGCCTCGCGGTTCGCCCGCGACGAAAGCGCCGCCACGGCGACCGAGTTCGGCCTGGTGTGCTTCGCCTTCATTGTCATGCTGCTGGCGGTGATCGACATGGGCCGGCTGGGCTGGACCATCAACACCGCCAAGACCGCCACCCGCGAGGGCGCGCGCCTGGCCGTCGTCAGCCCGATCGTCTCGACCTACATGGCGACCTACGACGGCACGGCCACCTATGGCGGCGGCGGCACCGTGCCCGACATGGCCTTCAGCTGCACGGGCTCGAACACGACCTGCACCCAGACGCAAGGCAGCGGCGGCTCGCCGGGCTTCGACAACACCACCTTCACCGCCGTGCTGAACAAGATGCAGGCCTACCAGCCCGACATCACCGCAGCCGACGTGACCATCACCTATCGCCATGTCGGCATCGGCAAGGTGGGCAACCCCTACGCCCCCGACATGGAGCCGCTGGTCAGCGTCAGCGTCGCCAACCTCACCTTCACGAGCGTGGCGCTGCAGATCTTCGGCGTCGCCCCCTTCAACCTGCCGACCATGACGTCGACACTCAGCGGAGAGAGCCTGTCATGAGCCTGCTCCACTTCGGCCGTCCCAAGACCGTCGCGCCGCCGCCCCAGCCCAGCCGCCCCACGGCCTGGCGGGTGGGGCTGTGCGGCGCGGGCCTCGGCGCCGATCCCCCGGTGGCGATGCTGTCGGCGATGTTCCCGGCGGTGACCTTCCGCCTGCTGGACTGCGCCTGGCCTGAACGGGCCGCCCACGCCTTCGACCTGCTGATCGTGGGCGTCGACGCCGGGGATCCGGCCGAGCTGGAGCGCATGACCTCGCGGATCGCGGCCAGCGCCGGACGGTTCGAGGTGCTGGTGGCCATGCGCGGCGCCGACATCGAGGCCACCCGCCGCCTGCTGCACCAGGGCGCGGCCGACGTGCTGCCCGCGCCGGTCAGCGACACCACCCTGGCCATCGCCCTGGAGCGGATCTTCTGCCGGCTCGACACCGGCCGGGCCCACAAGCGCAGCGGCGAGATCATCAGCGTGCTGAAGGCCGGCGGCGGCGTCGGGGCCACCTCGCTGGCGGCCCAGACGGCGGTGATGCTGGCCGGGCGCACGGGCGCCGGCGGCGTCTGCCTGGCCGACCTGGACGTGCAGATGGGTGCGGCGGCGCTCTATCTCGACGTCGGCGACGCGGTGACGGTGGGCCAGGTGCTGGCCGCCGGCGGCGCGGTCGAGGAAATGCCCTTCGCCACCTCCCTGCCCTGCCACCGCAGCGGCGTGGCGGTGCTGGGCGCGCCGCAGGAAATGATGCCGGTCGAGGCGCTGAGCCCGACGCTGGTCGACGGCCTGATGGCCGCCCTGCGCCGTGACTTCGAGACCACCCTCGTCGACCTGCCCACCGTGTGGACCGCCTGGACCAACCGCCTGCTGCGCCAGTCGCAGAGGATCGTGCTGGTGACCCACCTGTCGGTGCCGCACGTGCATCTGGCCCGCCGGCAGCTGCACATGCTGTCGGCCCAGCGTCTGGACGACGTGCCGGTGACGCTGGTCTGCAACCAGGTCGAGCCCGACAGCGCCAGCGGCCTGTCGCTGAAGGCCGCCGAGCAGGCCATCGGCCGCCCCTTCGACCTGGTGGCGCCCGAGGACCGCAAGCTGATGCAGCAAGCCATCAACCAGGGCGTGGCGCTGAGCGCCGTGCGCCGGGGCAGCAAGCTGGAGGCGGCGATCGCGCGCCTGGCCGACACCCTGGTTCCGGCCCAGCCCGTCGCCCTCGCCCAGGTCGGGAGGTAGCCATGCTCTGGAGCGAAGAGACCCGCCGGATCGAAAGCCAGGCCGCGGCCGCCGATTTCGCCCAGCCTGCGCCGATCGACGACGCCCTGGGCCTGAAGGTCCGGCTGCACCAGCGGCTGATCGACCTTCTGAACCTCAGCCTGCTGGACCGCACCCCGCGCGAGACCCTGCGCCAGGAAATCCGCGGCGCCGTCAGCGGCCTGCTGGCCGACGAGAAGCGCCTGCTGACCCCGGCCCAGACCGACCAGCTGGTCGACGAGATCCTGGACGAGCTCCTCGGCCTTGGCCCGCTTGAGCCGCTGCTCAAGGACGACAGCGTCACCGACATCCTGATCAACACCCACGAGACGGTGTACGTGGAGCGGTCCGGCCGCCTGCATCGCACCAACGTGCGGTTCCAGGACACCCGCCACCTGGTGCGGATCATCAACAAGATCGTCGCGGCCGTCGGTCGGCGCATCGACGAGAGCCAGCCGATGGTCGACGCCCGCCTGGCCGACGGCAGCCGCGTCAACGCCATCATCCCGCCGCTGGCGGTGGACGGGCCGCTGGTCTCGATCCGCAAGTTCTCGCGCGTGCCGCTGGCCATGACCCGGCTGGTCGAGCTGGGCAGCATCACCCAGGAGATGGCCCTGGTGCTGGAGGCCGTCGTCCAGGCCCGCCGCAACGTGCTGATCTCGGGCGGCACGGGCTCTGGCAAGACCACCCTGCTCAACGCCATGTCGGCCTATATCGACGAGCGCGAGCGGATCATCACCATCGAGGATTCCGCCGAGCTGCAACTGCAGCAGCCCCACGTCGGCCGCCTGGAGACCCGCCCCGCCAACATCGAGGGCCAGGGCGAGGTGCAGCAGCGCGAACTGGTCCGCAACGCCCTGCGCATGCGGCCCGACCGCATCATCGTCGGCGAAGTCCGCTCGGGCGAGGCCTTCGACATGCTGCAGGCCATGAACACCGGCCACGACGGCTCGATGACCACGGTGCACGCCAACACCCCGCGCGACGCCCTCTCAAGGGTGGAGCAGATGGTCGGCATGGCCGGGCTCGACATCCCCGCCCGCTCGGTGCGGGGCCAGATCGCCTCGGCCATCCACGTGGTGGTGCAGGCCGAGCGAATGGAGGACGGCCACCGCCGCATCGTGTCGGTCTCGGAGATCACCGGCATGGAGGAGGACGTCATCTGCATGCAGGAGATCTTCCGCTTCCGCCGCGCGGGCCGGACCACCGACGGCCGGGTGGCCGGCTCCTACGAAGCCACGGGCGTGCGCCCGCGGTTCATGGAGGTGCTGCACGCGCGCGGCGTCGACCTGCCGCCCAACCTCTTCTCACCTGGCCGGATCTCGGGGTGACACCATGCAGGGACTGTTCTTTCCGATGGCGCTGGTGCTGGCCTTCGTGGCCGCGGTGCTGGCTGGCCAGACCATCTTCGGCCTGCTGCTCTCGGCCCGCGAGCAGACCCAGCGGGTCAATCGCCGCCTGACCCTGATGGCCGGCGGCATGAGCCAGGAAAAGGTCTACGAGGCCCTGGTGCGCGACCCGCGCGGCACCTGGATCGACCGCACGCCCTATGGCGCCCTGCACGGCCGCGCCACGCTGTACCTGCGCCAGGCGGGGATCACCGCCGGCCCGCTGCAGGTGCTGGGCGTCGTGGGCGCGATCGCCGCCGGCCTGTGGCTGCTGGCCCTGGTGTTCCTGCGCGGCCAGCCGGTCGAGACGCCGGTCTCGCAGGTGCTGGTCACCGCCGTCGGCGCGATCGTGATCAGCGCGGGCGTCACGGCGATGTGGATCGTGCAGCGGCACGGCGCGCGCCTGGCCAAGCTGGAAGAGCAGCTGCCGCTGGCCCTCGACGTGATGATCCGCGCCCTGCGCGCCGGCCATCCGGTTATCTCGGCCGTGGGCCTGGTCACCCAGGAGATGCCCGACCCGATCGGCACCGAGTTCGGCCTGGTGCTGGACGAGACGACCTATGGCGTCGAGTTCCGCGACGCCCTGGCCAACCTGTCGCGTCGCACCGGCTCGCCGGACGTGGCCTTCTTCGCCGTCAGCATCGCCATCCAGAGCGAGACCGGCGGCAACCTGGCCGAGATCCTGTCGGGCCTGGCCGCCGTCATCCGCGGCCGCGCCTCGCTGGCCAAGCGGATCCGGGCGCTGTCGAGCGAGGGCCGGATGTCGGCGCTGATCCTCAGCCTGCTGCCGCTGTTCTGCGTCGGCGTGGTCAGCGTGTTCCGCCCCGAATTCTACACCACGAAGTTCTCGGACCCGGCGTTCTGGCCCGTCGTGGGCGGCGTCGTGGTCCTCTACCTCATCGGCCAGCTGATGATCCGCCGGATCGTCACCTTCAAGTACTGAGGCCTCGCCATGGACCTTTTCCTTTCCGTCGGACTGCAGGTCGCCGTCTTCCTGGCGGTGGGCGCCATGGCCCTGCTGGTCTTCCGCCAGGTCGACACCGGCGCGGCCCTGAAGCGGCGCATGCGCGAGCGGGCCGCCGGCGGCGCGGCCCTGGCGACGGGCCCCGCGGGCGGGCTGCTCAAGGACTCCAAGCCCAAGACCCCTCTGCTGGGCTGGCTGCAGGCCAAGGCGCCGAGGGCCGAGACCGCCGAAAAGCGCTCGCGCCTGGCCAAGACCCTGGCCGAGGCCGGCTTCGAGGGACCGGCCGCCGTGCCGGGCTACTTCCTGGTGCGGGTGCTGAGCGCCGTCGGCCTGCCGGCCATCCTGCTGCTGGCCCAGAAGCTGTCGGCCAAGCCCGTGGTCGGACTGCCGCTGATCGCCGGCGCCCTGCTTCTGTGCGGCCTTGGCCTGGTGATCCCCGCGATCATCGTCGACCTGAGGGCGGTCGGACGCCGCGAGCGACTGGAGAACCAGTTCCCCGACGCCCTGGACCTGATGGTGGTCTGCGTCGAGGCGGGCCTGGGCGTGGATGCGGCCTTCATCCGCGTCAGCCAGGAGATCAAGCCCTCGCACGCCGACATCGCGCGCGAGTTCAGCCAGGTCTCGCAGGAACTGCGCGCCGGCCGCAGCCGCGCCGACGCCCTGCGGCGGATGGCCGACCGGGTCAATGTCGACGCCCTGCGCGCCTTCGCCGCCCTGATGATCCAGACCGACAGCCTGGGCGCCAGCATCACCCAGACCCTGCGCTCCTACTCGGGCGAACTGCGCGAGCGTCGCTTCCTGCGCGGCGAGGAGAAGGCCATGCGCATCCCGGTGCTGCTGACCATCCCGCTGGTGGCCTGCATCCTGCCGGTGATCATCACCGCCCTGCTGCTGCCCGCCGGCCTCGACGTCGTCCACAACCTCATGCCCGCCATGAAAAGGCACTAGAGATGCGCAAACTGCTCGTCGCTTCCGCCGCCTGCGCCCTGCTCGTCCCGCTGTCGGGCTGCGCCACCCTCAAGCAGCTGGCCAGCGCCCTGATGGGCCCCAAGCCGGCGCAGACCGAGATCCGCGCCCTGGCGGCCCTGCCCCCGCCCGATCCGGCCGCGGCGGTCGACCGGCTCTACGGCCGCGCGGCGGAGGCCATCAAGGCGCGGGACTACGCCCTGGCGCTGGAGCTGCTGCAACTGGCGGCGACCCGTGCGCCGACCGACGTGCGGGTGCTGAACGCCCAGGGCGTGGTCTACGACAAGTTGGGCCGCTTCGACCTCAGCGAGCGCTACTACACCCAGGCCCTGGCGGTCGATCCGCACTCGCGCATCGTGCTTGGCAACATGGCCTATTCGGCCCGCCTGCAGGGCCGCGAGCCGCCGGCCGGCGTGCTGCAGGCCCTGGCCGAGCCCCAGACGACCCTGGCCGGCGGACCGCCGGCCGAGATCGTCCCCATGCCCGGCGGCGGCTCGTAAGACCGATCAGGAGATCCTCCGATGGAAATCGACCTCGTTCGCCTGACCGGCTCGGTCGCCTACGCCGTGCTGTTCATCGTCGCCGCCGGCTGGGACGCCTGGACGCGCAAGATCCCCAACTGGACCGTCGCGGCCCTGGCCGTGCTTTTCCTGTTCGCCCAGCTGCTGACCTGGTCGACGCCCAACTGGCTGTCGAGCTTCTGCGCCTTCGGCCTGGTGATGCTGGCCGGCGTGCCGATGTTCGCGCGGCGGCTGGTCGGGGCCGGCGACGTCAAGCTGCTGGCCGTGGCGGCGTTGTTCGCGGGAATGGAGAACCTGCTGCTGCTGCTGGTGGCCACGGCCATCGCCGGCGGCGCCCTGGCGCTGGTGGCCCTGGCCGCCCGGCCCTACGCCGGAGCCTTCGGCGGCTGGATCCGCGGCCGCGCGGGCGTGCCCTACGGCGTGGCCATCGCGGTCGGCGCCCTGCACGTCGGCACGACCACGGGAATGCTGGCGATCAGCCAGCGCCTGACCCACTTACAACTTTGAAAGCAAGAAAAGGCGATCTCCTGTATTTGCGCGATTATCTCCTGACAGGAGAAAACCACGTTTTTCGCGCAGATCTGATAGCGTTGTCTTCCTGGTTTAGTCATTTCAGCTACCCAATGCAGGGTATGCGAGCCCGTCGGAAATAATATCCAATCAGTAAACCAGCCGTCGGCGGGCAGAATAAAGCAATATGGTTTTTAATCGCGACAGCATTGCAATCGAGAGTTTTATCGCGATC
Source organism: Caulobacter sp. 602-2 (assembly GCF_011043625.1). Classification (GTDB taxonomy): domain Bacteria; phylum Pseudomonadota; class Alphaproteobacteria; order Caulobacterales; family Caulobacteraceae; genus Caulobacter. The sequence continues at coordinate 67,974 of NZ_JAAKGT010000001.1, read as the reverse complement.
TCGGACCTGATCTTTCTTCCTGCACCGGCGGCGATCCTTACGGGGCGTCGCACATGGGACTGATAAAGATGATCGAGGTGGTGGATTCGGAGGTCGAACGCGGCGTGTTCGAGTCGCACGTCGCCAACGCGATCCTCAATCTGGTGAACTTCGGCGTCATCGTCGCCGACAGCGAAGGCTGCGTCTACGCGGCCAACGACATGGCCTGGAGCTACGTCGCGCAAGGCGACGGCCTGGCCGAGAAAGGCGGCCTGCTGACGGCCGAGAACGGCTTCGAGTCCGAAGCCCTGCACAACCGCATCGCCGCGGCCGTGCGCCAGGGCCGCTCGGGCGCGATGCTGATCCACCGCTCGCGCAGCCAGAAGCCGCTGGTGGTCCTGATCGAACCCTTCAGCACCGACGACAGCGGCTTCCGCTGCGCGCTGGTCACCGTGCGCGAGGTCGGCCGCGCCTCGCCGCACATCGCCGAGCGCGCGCGCATGATGTTCAACTTCTCGCCCGCCGAGGCCGAGATCGTCTCGCGCGTGGCCCAGGGCCGCGAGCCGGCCGAGATCGCCGCCGAGCGCAAGGTCAGCATCAACACCCTGCGCGTGCAGATGGCCTCGGCCATGGTCAAGGTTGGCGTTCACCGCCAGGCCGAATTGGTCTCGGTTATTTCTTCGGCCGACATCCTTGAATGAAATATCTATAGGCAACTATTCTTGCCATTAGTAAGAGTGAGTTATTGTCGCGCGATCTGTATATGTTAATATTTACAGGTCGCGAGGGCAAATCCCCCCGTTTTGTCACCGCCGCGACGAATGACCGGCTCGCCGAGGCTGTCCGCAACGCCATCGACGATCCTCGGCGGCGCGCCCCGCCCGCCGAGCGCCGGGTCTGGACATCAGCACCCCCTCGTCCAGACCCGGCGCCGGTCGATCGCTCGGCACTCCCAGCACAACCGAACATTCCACGCCGCGGCCAAGCTCGCGGCGCGCTTTGCATTGCCCATAGTAAGAATGCACTACGCAATACACGTTAAACATTGGATTTAGACAATATTTAAGTGCGACACCCTGTCATTCTTACTATGCAAATCGTTTACCATGCTTTAGGGCGCTCTGCTTAACCCTCCCTCGCGATGATCCTCCCATCATCCTCACTCTTGGGGTTTGCAATGCGCTTTCCGATGATCCTGGCCGCCGCCTTCACCGCTCTGGCCGCCACCACCGCCTCCGCCGCGCCGGCCAGCTACGAGCTTCGTCTCGAAGGGCACGTGCCGGTCATCTGCCGCGTCAATCTCGACGCCACCACCGCCTCGGCCGCCGAGCCGACCGACCTGGGCCGCATGACCGAGTTCTGCAACAGCGCTTCGGGCTACGAAGTGCGCCTGACGCACGCCCAGGGCCTGACCGACGCCGCCGTCTATGTCGACGGCCAGAAGATCCAGCTGTCGTCGACCGGCGTCACCCTGATCAGCCGCTCGAGCACCGCGGCCTCGCAGAGCCACAGCCTGCGCCTGGACCCCGGCGCCGACGCCGGCCAGGTCGGCGACCTGTCGGTGAACATCACCGCGCTCTGACACCGTTTTGCTCCGCCCTTCCCCCCGGGCGGTCGGCAAAAAGAAAGCCCCGTCGGCTCGCGCCGGCGGGGCTTTTTCAGGCTGGGCCGAGGTCACATGCAGGCGACGGGGGTGGTGGCCGTCGGCACGGCCAGGGGCGTCACGGTCACCGTCAGGATGTCCTGGTAGTTGGGCGACGGAACCTTGCCCGCGCCGCCTTCCAGCAGGGTCGGCGTCACCGCCAGGTACTGACCCGACAGGCCCGCGCGGGCGCAGGTGACGGTGTTGAAGGTCGGCGAGGCCGTGGTCTTGCTCTGCCCCAGGAAGTCCAACTGGTAAGGAATCCGCTGGTTGGTCGTGCCCAGGTTGCCGCCGGCATAGGTCATGCGGAACTGGTTGGCCGAGGTCAGCGCCACCGAGTACGGACCCGAGCTGGCCACGCGCACGTTGCCGGTGCGCTGCTTGACCGAGTTGGGCGTCGACGGCAGCGAGGCCGTCGTCAACGTGCCGATCTCACCGAAGTCCAGCGCCGGACCAACGAAGCTGGCCTGCAGGGCGCTGAGCACATTGATGCGGATGTCGAGCGAGTTGGCGATCACGCCCTGCTCGTCAGCCGCGCCGCCGGTGCGCTTGCAGTAGTACTTCTGGTCCAGATAGAGGTCGGTCGTCCCCGCCGGCAGGTCGGCGCCGCTGGGCACGGTGATCGTCACCATGAACGTCTGCACGTCGGGCTGGCCCACCCCGCCGAAGTTCAGCTCGACCTCGTTGGGATTGACGTTGTTGGGGTCGAGTACGTGCCCGGGCGGATTTTCGAGGATCTGCCCGCCGGTGGAGGTCTGGACGATCGTCAGGCTCGAGGGCGTGTCCGGCCGGCGCAGGTAGATGAAGTTCACCTCCTGCGTCTTCTTGCCGCCGACCGCCGGCGGACGCCGGGCGGTGATCGCCAGGGTCTGCACCGTCGTGCCGGTCGGGTTGAAGGGGTCGAAGGTGCCCGACAGCACGACGGGATCGAAGGTCACGCACTGGGCCTGGGCCACGCCCGAGACCAGCAGGATCCCGCCAACGCCGGCGGCCAGTCCGATGAGCAGGGAATGCGATCGGCGTTTCATGTCAGCCTCCGGACGCGTTGGGCTTGAGGTCCCCAGCCTTGACGAAGCCCTCGGCGCTTTGCGGCACGTCGAGGTAGTAGACCGTCGGGGGCGTCGTCCCCATTTCCAGCCGCCAGCGGCCGGGCCGCAGGCCCGAGGCGCCGAAGCGGCCGACGCGGTTGGTGAAGATGGTGATCGGCTCGCTCTTGCCGCCCTGGGCGACCTCGACCGCGCGACCCGACACCAGCGCGAGCGGCTGGCCGTCCGCGTCGACCAAGCGACCGATGGCGGTGATCGAGTAGTCCGACCCGACCTCCAGGCGATAGCCCGAGCGATAAGGCGGGAAGACCCGGAAGGAGCCAGAGCCGAGATCATAGCCGGCCGGCGCGTTGGGCGCGTCGACGGTGATGGTCCGCTCGGCATAGGCCGCCAGGTTGGTTTCCAGCGCCGTGCCCAGCTCGCCCGTGTTCGAGGTGTAGCCGAACGGGGTCGGGTTCACGACGACGTCGGCGCCCTTCAGGCTCTTGTGGCCCTTGACGATGGCGAAGCTGTCGTAGATCGGCCGGCCGACCGACACCGCGCCGTCGGCGAAGCCGATCGAGGTGCCGACGCGCAGCGAGGTGCGGCCGTTGTCCGGGCCGTCGAAGGCCTGGAAATGCGACAGGCCCAGCTCCGCCCGATTGGCGATGTAGTTGACGCTGCCGTTGAAGGCGGAGTCGTCGGGCGAGCGCGAAACCTCGGCGAAGGCGTTGTAGGAGCCCACGCCCTGGCCGTGGATCGTCTGGTAGGCGATCCGCGCCCGGTCCTCGCGGCCGTCGTACTCGGCCCGCAGGCTCGAATTGTTCGAGAACTGCCAGGACAGCGAGATCAGGGCCGAGGTCTCGCGGCGGCCGGGCACGTCGTCGTACATGACGTTGGCCGTGATCGCGAGGTTCGAGGTCAGGCGATAGCCCATGCCGAGCCGGTAGGCGCTGGCGTCGGGGAACTCGTCCCGACCGCTGGAATAGCGGCCGTCGAAGCTGGCGTAGATCGCGTCGCTGAAGGCGTGCGAGTAGCCGACCCCGATCTCGTAGTTGTAGCGGTTGTCGGGAACGAAGGTTCCCACCGGCCCGAACTCGCGGCTGCGGGTCTCGAACGACAGGTTCAGGGCGTCGGCGCGGCCGCCGGCGAACTGGAACAGCCGCTGGAAGCTGACGATCGCCGCATAGCCCGAGCCGTAGGTGTCGATGTGCGACAGCGCGAAGTCGACGCCGAGCGTGCCGATCTTGGTGCCGAACAGGCCTTCGGCGCCCATCATCACCGTGGTGTCGTCGGCCTGGCCGTTGACGCCCAGGGTCACCCGGTCGGTGATGCCGCGGCGATAGAAGCCGCTGACCGTCCACTCCTCGGTATAGTCGGGACCGTCGAGCAGCAGCGGCGCCTTCACGCCGGCGAACAGGCCGAACTCCGACAGTCCCGGATCCAGTTGCGAGCGGTCGAAGAAGACGTTGAACTGCAGCGTCTCGCGACGGCCGGTGTCGTCTTCGATGACCAGGCGGACGTCGTTGGCGCCCTGCGCGAACGGGAAGTCGCGCACGTTGTATCGGCCGGGATCCAGGCGGATGCGCCGGGTCAGCTGGTTGTTGAGGATCACGCTGACGTCGGAGGTCCGGGCCAGGGTGAAGCTCTCGCGACCACGCGGACGGGCGATCGTCTGGGGCTGCAGCACGCTGTAGGAGCGGTAGATCGACAGGCCCGCCATGTCGGGCGCGGACTGAAAGCCGCGACCGACGGCCTGCAGGTCGCCGGCGGTCCAGCGCAGCACGTTCTTGACGTCGTCATAGACGAAGCGCGTGCCCAGTCGCTGGAAGTCCTCGTTGCCACCGGGCTGCCAGACGGCCTCGTTCTCGAACACCACGCCGTTCAGGCGCACGGCGCTGTCGAGCAGGAAGGTCGGGTCGCCCAAGCCTTCGTCGAAGCCCTGCTCCACATAGTCGACCGAGCCGCGGATGTTGAGATAGCCGCTGAAGCCGGCCGGGGCGATGTAGGAGCCAAGGCCCATGCGGTCCATCGGCGTGACCTGCAGGCTGCGCACGACCTTCAGCTCGGGCGGGATGTTCATCCGCAGTTCGAGCGCCCGGGGATCGTAGGTCATGGTCATGCCGGCCGAGGTGACCACCTCGGGCGAGACCACGCTGCGTCCGGCCAGGGCCGTGCGCAGGACGCCGACCGCGGGAGCGTCGAGCAGCGGCGCGACCAGGCTGAGCAGGCGGTCCGACGGCATCGACAGCTGGCCGTCGGCCGAGATCGCCAGCGGCATGTCGCCGACATAGAACTCGCCGTCCTTCAGCGGAACCGTCAGGGTCACGTCGCGGCCCGTGGGGTTCAGCTGGCGGCGGGCGTCGGCCGCGGTGGCCGCGCCGGCCGAGGGCGCGCTGGTCGGCTCCTGGGTCGCCGCCAGCATGGCGTAGGGGATGGGCTCGGCCAGGGCGGCCAAGGGGGCGGCGAAGGGGACCGCGCCGGCCAGGCATCCCGCCATCAGCCAGCGGCGGTAGGCGCGCGACCTAGCGCCCTTCGTCGGACGAGAATTGGGCCTCAAGGGAGCCTCCTGCTGCCGCCGTCAAGGGCAGTTCGATGGGAACGGCGATGCGCCGCGTCTGGCCGGGGGCGATCAGGCCGAAGCCGATCGTCTGTTGGATCTCCGGACCGGGAATGGTCCGTTGGAAGACCGCCTTGCCCGCGGCGTCCTTCTCGATGATCCGCAGCTTTCCGCGGGACAGGTATCCGTGCGTGTTGGACGTGTTGGCGACGTAGACGACCGGGACGGGCTTGCCGTCGGCGTCCGCGCCGATCTCGCTCTTGGACAGGGCCAGGGCCGGCTTGCCGCCCGAAGGCGCGACGCTGGCCAGGACCTGGAAGTTGTAGAGGATCTGGATGGCCGACTGGCCCTCCGGCAGCTTCACCGGCATCTGGGCGACGGTGACGTAGTAGTGCTTGCTCTGCGCCAGGGCCGGATCGCCCACCCACTGGATCCGGAACGACTGGGTCTCGCCCGGCTGGATCACCGCCTGGGGCGGAAAGATCAGCAGGTCGTTGGTCGGCGTGTCGCTGGGGTGGGCGCCCTTCTCGTCGAAGGACAGCTCCTCGGCGCGCAGTTCGACCGGCAGCGGGTTGGCGAAGGTGTTCTGCACCGTGACGATCTGGGACATGCCCCGACCGGTCGGCTTGAGGTCGATGACGACGGGCTGGACGGTCATGGCCAGGGCGCTTCCGCCCAGGCCCGGCGCGCCCTGCGCCGCCAGCCCCGCGAGGGCCAGGAGGCCGGCGCACGCCGCCCCCAGCAAGCGCCCTCGGAAGGTTTTCGAACGAGTCATTCGGTGTCCGCTCCTCATGGATTCAGTTCGTTCAAGTCAGGGTCAGTTCTGGGCCTCGAGCTCGACGACGAGGGTTCCGGCGTAGTCGCCGGCGACCATCGGGGTCCCGCCGCCGGTGACGGCGACGACGAGGTTCATCTGCCCCGCCGCGCCGTTGGCGGTGGCCAGGTTGATCGGGGTGGTCACCGCGCTCGTCCCCGACGCGCTGGCTCCGGCCCAGTCGGCCGTCAGCTGGAAGTCGAGGCGATCGCGGAAGCCCGGGGCGGCCGCGCCGCCACCGACGCGGGACATGCCAGCGCCGTCGGTGCGCACCACCAGGCGGTGGGCCGAGTTGCAGACCACCGGAAAGGCCAGGCTGATCGAGGCGTCGCGCGGCTGGGCGGTCTGGGGATCGACGAACTGCGTGAAGCGCACCACCCCGGCCTGGCCGCCCTGGGCGGCGAAGCTGGTGTTGGCGCCGGCCGCCGCCGAGGGCGGCGACAGCACGCAGGCGCTGGGCGCCTGGCCGATCATCTGCAGTTCGCTCGAGGCCTCCTCGCCCGTGGGCAGGGTCTGGGCCGAAGCGGCGGCGGCGACGCCCAGCGTCGCGGCGGCGGCGATGAGAAGGACGGTCTTCATTGGGGTTCCACCGTCAGGCGCAGGGTGTCGCGGTAGACGCCGGACACCAGCGGGGCGTTGGTCTGGAGGTTCGTGGCGCCGGGCTGGATATCCAGGCGCAGGGTCACGTCGCCGACGACCGGCTGGTCGACCAGGTGGGCGCTGTCGCGGATGCGGCGGGCGCTGGCGTCGGCCTCGAACCGGTTGTTGACCGGTCCCCAGGCCAGGGTCGCGGTGTAGGGCACCGCGTCGCTGAAGCCGGTCGGGGCCGGGGTCAGGCCCAGCTCCGAGCGCCACAGGCCGTTGTTCTGGCTCTCCAGCACGATCTGGTGGGCGTAGTTGCACACCGCGGCGAAGTTCACCTGGGCCGAGGCGGCGCGGGTGGACAGGGTGGCCGGGTCGGTCAGTTGGTCGACCTGCAGCGTGCCGCCGGTCAGGCTGAGGAAGTTGACCACCTGGCCCGCGCCGATGGTCGGCGAGGCGATGGTGCAGACCTTGGGCACCTGCCCCCGCACGACGAAGTCGCGGGTGTTGTCGGTCTCCTGGGCCCGGGCCAGCTGGCCCATCAGCAGCAGGGTGACGGCCGAGGCCCCGGCGAGGACGGCGGCCTTGAAACGATTGGCTCTGGTCATAGCGCCCTCCCCCTCAGCTGGCCGCCGCCAGGGTGACGACGATCGCCCCCTGGTAGGTGTCGTCGGCGACCGGCCGCAGGCTGGGTCCGCCGGACGTGGCGAAGTTCGACAGGCTGATGGTGATCTGGCCCGAGCCGCCGCTGTCGCGGGTCTGGGACGCGCCGGCGTTGGCGGCCGCTCCGGTCGAGAAGCTGGCGTCCACGGGCGTCCAGCCCGAGGCCGTGGCCGTGTAGTCGACGGCGCGCGAGAAGCCCGAGGGCGGCGCGGCCAGGAAGGCCTGGGCCGTCATCTGGGTGGCGGCGATGGTCAGCTGGCTGGGCGCGCCGCATTGCGTGCCGGTCAGCACCTTGGGCGGCGCCGACAGGTCCGGCAGCAAGAGGCCCGTGGTGGTGTCGATCATCACCCCGACGTCGAACAGGTTGTCGCCGTCGCTGAGGTCGCCGATCGTGCAGATGTTGTCAGGCACCGTGGCGGTGATCTGGATCGGCCCGACGCTGTCGGACGGCCCATAGGTCTGGGCCCTCGCGGCGCCGGCCAGCGCCAGAGGCGCCAGGGCGATGAGAAGAAGGGCGCGCCGCATGGTTCAGCTCCCCGAGGCGGCCAGGCCCGCATCGGGCCCGAGCGTGATGGTGACGAGCGCCAGGTAGGCGCCCGGCTGCAGCTGGCTGTCGCTGGCCGTGGCGAAGTCGGAGACCACCAGGGTCAGGTCCGTCTCCTTCGGCGCGCTGCTGGTCGAGGGCGAGCCGACGCCCGAGGCGTTGCTGGCGCTGGTGCGGACCGTGGCCGACGTCGCGCCCCAGGCGCTGATCGTGCAGGTGTAGTCCACCGAGCCGACGAAGCCTGGCTGGGTCGTGGTTCCGGTCACCGCCAGCGGCGAGGCCGTGATGGCCAGGGCCGCGCCGGCGTAATTGCAGAAGGTGCCGGGCAGCTGGATCGACTGGTTGGCGATGCTGGCCAGCCGGCCCACGCGGGCGCCCGAGCTCTCGGAGATCTGGCCCAGCGCCAGCGAGCCGGGATTGGGCGCGCCCAGGACGCAGACCTGGGCGACCTGGGCGTCCAGGCCGACGGTTCCCTGGACGGGATCCTGGGCCCAGGCGCCGGTCGCCCCGGCCAGCGGGGCGAGAAGAGCGGTCGCCGCGAGTCCGACAAGGCAGGTTCGGTGCAGGATCATGACGACCTTTCTCCCCTCAGGTGGCCGGAGCCAAAGTCACCGCCACCGAGCCCGAATAGGACCCGGAGACGAGCCGACCGCCGGCCGGCGTGGCCGCGTCGGCGAAGCTGACGACGATGTCGCTGGCGAAGATGCCGGTGGTGCTGGCCGCGCCGCCGCCGGAGGCGAGCGTGCTGTCGGAAGCCGACACCGAGCCGCCGGCGGGCGAAGCCGTGGCGGTGGCCGTGTAGTCGATCCGACGCTCGAACCCGGTCGGGGCCGTGCTGGTGAAGCTGGTGTTGAAGATCGGCTGGGCCTCGACGGCCATGGTCGCCGAAACTCCGTTGCACCAACCGTTCAGCGTGGCGCTCCGGCTGGTCAGCTTGACGCCGTCGAGCCGGCCGATGGCCGAGACGTCGCCGGTCTGCAGCGACAGTTCGCCCAGATCCAGGACCACGTTGTCGGTCACGAACAGGCAGCGGTTGGAAACCGTGCCGTTGACCTGCACCGTGCCGGTCACGCTCTGGGCCTGGGCCTGCCCCGAGGCGGCGGCGAGCGCGAGGCTCGCCGCGGCGACGGTCAGGAGAAGGCTGCTACGCATGGCGCTTCCTCCCTTCCCGGCCCGATCACGAGGGCTCGATGGTGATCGAGATCGTGCTTTGGTAGTTGCCGGCCATCAGCAGCGCGCCCGAGGCGGTGTTCAGCGCGTAGGCCTTGACCGTCAGGTTGCCGGCGCTGTTGGCCAGGCTGCTCGACAGGCTCTGCACGGTGGCGGCCGGCAGGGCCGCGGCGGTCACGTAGCTGACCGTCTGGGTCGTGCTGTTGGACAGCGCGGCGTCCAGCGCGGCGGTGTAGTCGATGTTGCCGGTGTAGCCGGTCGGGGCGGTGGCGCTGGGGGTCAGCGACAGGCGGGTCGAGCTCAGCGTCACCTTGGGGGCGGCGGTGTTGCAGTTCACTCGGAACTGGGTGGAGCCGCCGGGGCTGGCGTTGGTCGAGCCCGACAGGGTGGTCGACAGGGTGCCGTCGGCCTGCGACAGCTCGCCCAGCGGGATCGAGCCCGAGAAGGTGCCGCCGCTGCCGCCGGTGATGACCACGCACTTGGCCGCGACGCTGCCGGTGACGTTGACCGTGCCGGTGACCGTCTGGGCCATGGCGGCCGGGGCGACGGCCAGGGCCAGCAGGGCGGCGGCGCCGAGAAGGATCGTCTTCTTCATCTCTTCACTCCCAAAGTCTTGCGTCGGACGGGCCGACTTCTGTTTGTTCCGGGGTCTTGCACCCCCTCCCCCTTCAAAGGACGCCGGATCCGCCGGGGGAGCGGGCCCGGAAGGCGGGTCACGGCGAGACGCTGAGCGTCACCGTGAGCGAGTCCGAATAGGTGTTGGCGGCCGCGAGGATCTGGGCGCCGGCGTAGGCAGCGCGATGAACCCGCAGGTACGAGCCGGAGACGTCGTAGGAAGAGCCGTTCAGGCGCAGCCCCTGGCTGGCGCTGGCCGGCCCCTTGAAGCCGCAGGTCGCGCCCGAGGTGCTCTTCAGGTCGCCGGTGTCGCAGGTGGCGTTGACCGTGCCGACCCCGACGTCGCCGACCAGGTTCAGGTCGACCAGATAGGGCGCCAGGTTGGTGTAGCCGGTCGCCGGGGTGACGCTGGAGGCCAGCAGGCCGCCGTTGCTCGACACCACCGCGGCCCGGAACGGCACCGTGCATTGCAGAGTAAAGGGGAAGTCCGCCGTGAAGGCGTTGTTGACCTCGCCAACATCCGTCGAGCCGCTGGGCGCCATGCCCGGCGCGAAGCCGCAACGTCCGCCCACGGAAGCCGTCACCGGAATGGACAGGACGATGTTCGGGGGCGAACCGCCAGCATAGGCCGTAACCTGCGCCCGGCTTTCGGTCACGCTGGCCGCGAGGATCACTCCCGCCAGCAAGCTCCCGCCAAGTATCCAGTCCCTATAGGACGGCTTGCGCTGGGTGCGCACGGCGCGAGGAAGCGTCAGTTGCTTGCCAGCCATGTCCCAGACCCCGTTTCTCTTAACAAGTTCTTAATGAACGATTGCAGAGAACCGGGGGCCTGAAATCCCCCACCTTGGGTAGCTAGTACAGTTTCACCCGACAGGAGAATTTGAATAAAATACGGACGTGTAGAGCGCGCTTAGTAATACAAATGTATATAGCGAACTCTCAGTGATAAGCATTCTCAAAAATCGTGCGACAAACCGACGCTATGCAACACCTAGTAATCCCAGGTTGTGGATAACTTATCCCTAGTTGGTTTTAACTGCACAACAAAGTCGGCCCGGCCAAAGCAGCCGGGTCCAGCGCCGGCCAAAGGCTGGCGAGGGAGGGAAGGATGGACGGCTCTCATGCCGCGGCGGCGGTTTTCGACACAAGCGCGGTGCGCTTCTGTCTCGACGAAGACGCGATCGCCCGTATCGTCATCGACCAGACAGCCACGGTGCTGTGGCGCTCGCGCGCGGCCGCCGCGCTGCTTTCAGGACATAGCCCGCTGGTCGATCGCGGCGGCAAGATCGGTGGCGTCGACCGCCGCACGCATCACTTCCTGATGGAACGGATGGCCGAGGCCCTGGCCGGCCACGAGGTCTGCCAGTTCATCGAGAGCGACGACGACGACCGGCGCTTCCTGCTGCGCATGCGCGCCGTGCAGGACGGCGACCAGCTGGCGCTGGTGATCGTGCTGAAGGACTTCGACGCGCCGGCCAACCTGCCCCGCCTGGGCGCCCTGTTCGGCCTGAGCATCATGGAGGCCAGGATCCTGGCCGAGATCATCGCCGGCCACAGCGCAGACCGGATCGCCGAGCTGAAGGGCGTCTCGATCCTGACGGTTCGTACGCACATCAAGCACATTCACGGCAAGATGGGCGTGCGCTCGAAGGAAGAGATCCTGGCCACGGTGATCAAGATTTTCGCCTGACGGCTCAACCCGTCGCCGCGCCGCGCACCGCCCAGGCCAGCAGTCGCTCGCCGAGCGTCTTCGGATGCGCCAGCCCCAGGCGGTGAAGGCCGGCGTCGTCCCCGGACGACCTCAGCCCTTTCCACATATGGCCGAGCAACGCGAGCGGATCGGCCTGGGCCGCCTTCAGGCGTCCGAGCGCCGGCAGCAGCGACTGCTCCACCGCATCGAAATCCGAGCCGAACGGCAGCAGCGGCGCCAGGCCCGTGGCCTTGACCGGCGCCAGCGCCTCGGCGATCCGGTCCGGCGTATTGCGACGGAAAGGCTCGGGGATCGCATAGCCGGCTTCCAGCTTGCCCGCGCTCTTGGCCGCATCGAGCAGCGCCGGCTGGAAGCGGGAATCCGTGATGTTCAGCATGCGGACGACGGCGTCGCGGTCGGTGCGCCCCCGCAGGTCGGCGACCCCATACTCCGTGATCACCACGTCCTTGAGGTGTCGCGGGATCGTGCCGTGGGCGTAGGACCACAGGATGTTGGACGCGGCTTTCCGACCACCGCCCCGCACGGCCGGCAAGGTGATGATCGAGCGCGCGCCCTCCAGCGCAAAGGCCTGCGCGACGAAGTTGTATTGCCCGCCCACCCCGCTGACCACGCGGCCGTCGTCGAGCCCGTCGGAGATCACCGCGCCCAGTAGGGTCGCCATCATGGCGGTGTTGACGAAGCGGGCGTCGACCCGGGCCGCCCGCCGGGCCGCCTCGTCGCCATAGATCTCGTTGATGCCCGAGATGGCCTGCATCTGGAACCTGGCCCGCTCGTCCTCGGGCATCTCGCGCAGGGCCTGGTAGAAGGCGCGCGGCCCAAGGAAGAAGCCGCCGTGCAGCACCGCGCCGTCAACCTCGCGCTTGAGCACGCCGGCCCGCCGCAGGTCGAGCAGGCAGTCGACGAACATCTCGGTGGCCGCATAGAGGCCGGTCTCGAAGCGCCCTCCGCAGGGCGGCGACGCCCCCGTCGGCGACAGGCGCTGAACCGCCTGCGCGAAGACCTCGGGCTCGCGGTGGCGGACGATCAGCCCCTGGGCCACCGCATCGCTGATCGCGCCGATGCCCATCTGGATCGTTCCACCATCGGGAACCAGCGAGGCGGCGTGGAAGCCGATCGCGTAGGAGGCGTCGGGGATCGGCTCCTTGGGCGGGGCGAACAGCGGAAATTGCACGTCGGCCCCGTCGAGCAGATGGCTGAACATCTCGGCGGGCAGGTCGCCGTCGCCGGGCATGAACGGCAGCTCGTCATTGACCTGGCCGACCAGCAGGAAATCCGCCGCCCCCGCCTTGCGGGCCGCCAGCAGGTCGAGCGTGATGTCGGTGTTGCACGACAGGCTGTAGCGGTCTCCCCTGCCCGCCACCAGCTGGGCGACGACGTTGACGCCCCGCTCGCGCAGGTAGCCCGCCGCGTGGGTGTAGTTGGCCGAGATGTAGCTGCGCTGGGCGCAAGGCACGTTCAGGCGCGTGCCGGCCTGGAAGAAGAACTCGTCGACCTCGATATTTGGCGGCAGGGCGTCGCGCCGCTGCAGGTCGGCGTAGGCCAGCGACGGATAGCCCCCGAGCGTGCGCTCGATGATCGGCCCGAGGAACCGCTTCTCCAGATCCGACTTCGGGCGCGGCGCCTCCAGGGTCAGGGCCGTGAAGACATGCAGGTGCAGCGACGGGTCGGCCAGCGCCCTGGCCACCAGGGCGTTGACCACGTGGTTGGCCTTGCCCAGGCCCAGCGGCAGGCCCAGAACGATACGGCGGCCGAGGCGCGCGATGATCGCGTCGGCCAGCGCGTCGGGGTCGGTGAAGCGCGGCGTCATGCTGCGAGCTTGGACCATCCGGTCATCGGATTGAAGCGCTCAAGCTCGCGCCGCGGATCACTGGCGGGCTTCGAAACTGCGCGCCTCGCCCTGGCCTGGCCGGTCGGGGATCTCGCCGTCGCCCTGCGCGCCCGCGCTCCTGTCGCTGACCGCCCCCGAGCGAGCCTGAGCCCGCGCCTGGGTCGCCAGGCCGTCATGGGCGAAGTCGTCGACGGCGATCACCTCGGCGACGGCCTTGTCGGCGGCCTGCAGTTCGGCGATCTCGGCGACGGAGACCAGGCCCTGTTCGGCGGCGACCTTCCAGTCGCGGATCTTCTGGGCCTTCAGGCGATCATGGATGGGCTGGGTCGCCACCACGCGCTCGAAGGCGTCGATCAGCTGGCCGACCGCCTGGTCCTTGCCGCCGACATAGACGTTCTCGACCAGGCGGTCGCGGGTCTTGGACGGATGCAGCAGCAGTTCGGCGCAAACCTGCGTCGTGCGATCCGACGGGCCGCGGCGATGCACGCCGAACGGCAGGATCGCCGCCCGCAGCAGCCACGCCGCCGGACGGTTGGGCAGGTTGGCGAACACCTCGTCGAAGCGCTGCTCGATGGTCGCAAAGGCCGTGTCGGCGCACCATTGCAGCAGCGGGAAATCGGCCTCCTGGCGGCCCTCGTCCTCCCAGCGCTTCAGCGCACCCGACAGGAAGTAGAGCTCCGACAGAATGTCGCCCAGGCGCGCCGACAGCATCTCCTTGCGCTTGAGGTCGCCGCCGAGCGTCAGCAACGCGATGTCCGAGGCCAGGGCGAAGCCGGCGCTGTAGCGGCCGGCCTGGCGATAGAAGCGCCTTGCACGGCCAGCGTCGGGCGCCGGCGACAGCGCGCCGTTCGTCCAGCTGCGGGCGAAGGTGCGGATGCCGTTGCGCAGGGCGTGGGCCACGTGGCTCCAGAACGCCTCGTCGAAGTCCGCCAGCCCCTTCTCGGGATCGGCGTCGCCCAGGGCCAGGATCTCACGGAGCATGTAGGGGTGCGCGCGGATCGCGCCCTGGCCGAAGACCATCAGGCTGCGGGTCAGGATATTGGCGCCCTCGACGGTGATGCCGACCGGGATCGCCCGGTACTGCGCGCCCATGTAGTTGCGCGGCCCCTCGATGATCGCCTTGCCGCCGTGGACGTCCATGGCGTCGTTGACCACTACCCGCATGCGCTCGGTGGCGCCGGACTTCAGGAGGGCCGAGATCACCGACGGATGCCTGCCCATGTCGAGACCCGCGCAGGTCAGGCGGCGCGTGCCGTCGACGAGATAGGCGTTGCCGGCGATGCGGGCCAGACGCTCCTGCACGCCCTCGAACTTGCCGATCGAGATACCGAACTGCTGGCGCACCCGAGAATAGCTGCCCGTCGTCAGGGCGCTGAAGGCGGCCGCCGCGCCCGACAGGGCCGGCAGCGAGATGCCACGTCCAGCCGCCAGGGCCGTCATCAGCATCTTCCACCCCTGCCCCACGCGCTCGGCGCCGCCGATGACCAGATCCATGGGGATGAAGACGTCCTTGCCCCAGTTGGGACCGTTCTGGAACGTCTGGAAGGCCGGCAGGTGACGCCGCCCGATCTCGACGCCCGGCGTGGTGGTCGGCACCAGGGCGCAGGTGATGCCGATGTCTTCTTCATCGCCCAGCAGGCGGTCGGGATCGCGCAGCTTGAAGGCCAGGCCCAGCACCGTGCAGACGGGACCCAGCGTGATGTAGCGCTTGTGCCAGTTCAGGCGGATGCCCAGGACTTCCCGCCCTTCCCAGGTTCCGCGGCAGACCACACCCTCGTCGACCATGGCCGAGGCGTCCGAACCGGCCTCGGGGCTGGTCAGGCCGAAGGCGGGGATTTCGCGCCCGTCGGCCAGGCGGGGCAGCCAGTGGTCCTGCTGAGCCTTGGTTCCGAACCGCATGATCAGCTCGCCCGGGCCCAGCGAGTTGGGCACCATCGTCGTCACCGCCGCCGACACCGAGCGGGTGGCGATGCGGCGCACGACCTCGGCATGGCCATAGGCCGAGAAGCCCAGGCCGCCGTATTGCTTGGGAATGATCATCCCGAAGAACTTGTTCTGCTTCAGGAAGGTCCAGACCTCGGGCGGCAGGTCGCGGGTCTCCCAGGTCATGGTCCATTCGTCGACCATGGCGCACAGCTTTTCGACCGGGCCGTCCATGAAGGCTTGCTCGTCGGGACGCAGCTGGGGCATGGGGAACGACAAGAGCTCGTTCCAGTCGGGATCGCCGGTGAACAGCGCCGCATCCCACCAGACGTCGCCGGCGTCGATGGCGTCGCGCTCGGTCTGGGACAGGGCCGGCAGAACGCCCTGGGCCCATTGGAAGATCGGCCGGGTGAGGAGATCCCGGCGCAGGGAGGAGATGGTCATGACGAGACGCCCGCCTTGTTTACTGGTCGAGCGTCAAACGCGCCGGGGCTCGCATGGCTCCAGCTTTTCGGGGTCGTGAACGTCAGCAGGCCGACGCAAGCGACGGCGCTCCGGGGGGATGGAGCGCCGCCGCCGCGCCGGTGTCAGCCGATCAGTTCATAGGCCGGAAGGGTCAGGAACTCTTCCAGCGTGTCGGACAGCACCATGCGGGTGAAGAGGTGCGCGGCCTCCTCCAGGCGCGGCGAGCCGAACTCGCGGCGCAGGTCGGCCATCTCCTGGGTGAACAGGCTGACGAACAGTTCGGCGCTCAGCACCCGGCCGTCGTCGAGCTCGGCGCCCAGGCGCACCCACTGCCACAGCTGGGTGCGGCAGATCTCGGCCGTCGCGGCGTCTTCCATCAGGTTGTAGAGCGGCACCGCGCCGCGGCCCTCGAGCCAGGCCTGGGTGTAGCGCACGCCGACGCGGACGGCCTCGCGGGCCCCGGCCTCGGTGCGGGCGCCGTCGTGCAACTCCAGCATCTGGGCTTGCGTGATCTCCAGGCCTTCCAGCGTCTTATCCAGCTGGTTGGGCGCGGGCATCAGGCGATCGAAGACCTCCATGGCCACCGGCACCAGGTCGGGGTGCGCGACCCAGGTGCCGTCGTGGCCGGCGCCGGCCTCGCGCTCCTTGTCGGCCCGGACCTTGGCGAAGGCGGCCTGGTTGGCGGCCTCGTCGCCCTTGACCGGGATCTGGGCGGCCATGCCGCCCATGGCGAAGGCGCCGCGGCGGTGGCAGGTCTGGATCAGCTTCAGCGAATAGGCGCCGAGGAAGGCCTTGCCCATCACCATGGCCGAGCGGTCAGGCGTCAGGAACGCCGGCGTGCGGCCCAGGCGCTTGATGAACGAGAAGATGTAGTCCCAGCGGCCGCAGTTGAGGCCGACGATGTGGTCCTTCAGCTCGAACAGGATCTCGTCCATCTCGAACGCGGCCGGGATCGTCTCGATCAGCACCGTGGCCTTGAACGTGCCGACGGGCAGGCCCAGGGCCTCCTGCGCGCGGATGAAGACCTCGTTCCAGAGGCGCGCCTCCAGGTGGCTCTCCAGCTTGGGCAGGTAGAAGTACGGGCCCGAGCCCTGCGCCAGGGCGGCGCGGGCGTTGTGGAAGACATAGAGGCCGAAGTCGAACAGCGCGCCGGCGACAGGCGCGCCGTCGACTTCGAGGTGGCGTTCGGGAAGGTGCCAGCCGCGCGGGCGGACCTTCAGGACGGCCGGGTTGGCTCCCAACGCGTAAGTCTTTCCGGACTTCGGATCGACGTGGTCCAAGACGCCGTTCCAGCGGTCCTTCAGGTTGACCTGGCCTTCGACGACATTGGCCCAGGTGGGAGCCGTGGCGTCCTCGAAGTCGGCCATGAACACCTTCGCCCCGCAGTTTAGGGCGTTGATGATCATCTTGCGGTCGACCGGGCCGGTGATCTCGACGCGGCGGTCGGTGAGGTCGGCCGGAATGGCGGCCACGCGCCAGTCGGCGGCGCGAACGTGCGAGGTCTCGGCCAGGAAGTCGGGCAGTGCGCCGGCGTCGAAGCGGGCCTGGCGCGCCTGGCGGGCGGCCAGCAGCTCGCGGCGGCGGCCGTCGAAGCGGCGGTGCAGGTCGGCCACGAAGGCCACGGCCTCGGGGGTGAGGATCTCTACCGCCCGGCCCCCGATAGGGCCGAGGATCTGGACGTTGGCGGCGATGTCGAGAGGCATGGCGTGTTCCGTGGTGTTGGGACGCGGACTTGGAAGAGATTTATCGGATGCCTTCTGCGCACCCAAGTCGAAGCCGGAGCCCAGGGACCGCCGTACTGCGCCGGCCACCGCGAAGAAGCCTCGACGCCGCACGGCGGTCCCTGGGTCCCGAACGGGCGCCAGGCGCCCTCCGGGATGACGATTGCAGTGTGGCGGGCGAGAGGAGGAAGCAGGCGCCTCCCCTCACCCGCAGGCGCCGAGCGTCTTTAGGCGCTCTTGGGCGCTTCGGTGGCGCGGATGGTCGGGACGATCTGGTCGCCCCAGTTGCCCGAGCCGTCGTGGTGGCGCGAGGTGCGCACCAGCTCGACCGAGTAGCCGGCCTCGATGGCGCGGCGGACGGCTTCGTTGAGGCGGTGCGAGGCCTCGGCGAGGCGGTCCACGGCGCGATCCTGGGCCGACGAGTCCGGCATCGCGGCCGGAGCGAATTGCGTGACGTTGGTCATGGCGTTCTCTCCTGTAGGTTTTCGCCAGTGGGGGTGAAGTGGGGGTTATCGGTTTCGGACGCCGAGCTATTCGGCGGCGAATTGGTTCATGGTGTTGGCGTGACCGCCGGCCTTCAGGGCCCGCTCGCCGCCGACCATCTCCTTGAAGGTGTCGCCAAGGTCGGAACCGACCTCGTGCTGGTGCTTCACGGCCGAGACCCCGCGACGGATCTCCTCGCGCTGCACCGAGTTGACGTAGGCCTGCATCCGCTGGTCGCCGAAGTAGCCGCGCGACAGCTCGTCGACGCTCTTGGCGGTCAGGTGGAAGGTCGGCAGGGTGATCAGGTTGTGGAACACCCCGGCGCGGGCCGAGATGTCGACCTGGAAGCGGGCCAGGCGATCGTCGGCTTCGCGGCCCAGATCGGTGGCGTCGTACTCCGCCGACATCAGCACGTTGCCGTCGGGATAGGAGTCCTCGTGGATCTTGCCCTCGGCGATCCACTGGGCGCGCACCTGCTTGCGCAGGTTCAGGGTCCAGTTGAACGACGGCGAGTTGTTGTAGGTCAGCTTGGCGTTCGGCACGGCCTTGCGGACCTCGGCCACCATCGAGGCGATCTCGTCGACGTTGGGCGTGTCGGTCTCGATCCACAGCAGGTCGGCGCCGCCTTGCGTCAGGTTGGCGATGCAGTCCTCGATGACCCGGGCGCGGCCGGTGCCGTCCTGAAAGGCGAACAGGCCGTTGGCCATGCGCACGGGCTTGACGAAGGCGCCGTCCTTCATGATCGCGATCTCGCCGTCGCGCAGCGGGTTCTCGGCCGTGATGGCCTCGGTCTTCAGCCACTTGATGTACTCGGCCGCCAGATCGCCCGCGCCCTGGCTGACCGGAACCTTCTGGGTCAGGCCCGCGCCCAGGCTGTCGGTGCGGGCGACGATGACGCCCTCGTCGACGCCCAGTTCCTCGAAGGCCAGGCGGCAGGCGCGCAGCTTCTCGATGAAGTCTTCGCGCGGCACGGTGACCTTGCCGTCCTGGTGGCCGCACTGCTTGGCGTCGCTGACCTGGTTCTCGATCTGCAGGCAGCAGGCGCCGGCCTTGATCATCTCCTTGGCCAGCAGGTAGGTCGCGTGCTCGTTGCCGAAGCCGGCGTCGATGTCGGCGATGATCGGAACGACGTGGGTCTCGAAGGTGTCGATGGCCTTGATCGCGGCCTGCTCGGCGACTTGGTCGCCGGCGTCGCGGGCGGTCTTCAGGGCCTTGAAGAGGTCGTTGATCGCCACTTCGTCGGCCTGGCGCAGCGAGACGTAGATCTCTTCGATCAGGTCGACGACCGAGGTCTTCTCGTGCATCGACTGGTCCGGCAGGTGGCCGAAGCGGTTGCGAAGGCCCGCGACCATCCAGCCCGACAGATAGACGTAGGCGCCCTTGGTCGTGCCCCGCAGGCGCTTGACCGACTTGATCATCTGCTGGGCGTGGAAGCCCGACCAGCAACCCAGCGACTGGGTGAACTGGCTGGCGTCGGCGTCATAGGCGGCCATGTCGGCGCGCATGACGACAGCCATCTCGCGAGCGATGTCGAGGTGGGTGTTGAAGGTGTTCTGCAGCTTCAGCTGGATGATGTCGTCGATGGCGACGCCGCCGGGCGTCACGCCTTGCGGATAGCGGGCGGTAAGGTCCTGGCGGTGCTCGGCGTAGGTCTTGCGCATGGTCGTCATTCTTCCCCATCGGGGCCCGCTTGTTGGGAGGCGGGCTGTAAGCTGTGACAGGGAGCTAACGCCGATGCGGCAAGGCGGTCGAACCTATTGAAGACGATTTGTCACAAATCGACTTTGTGTATTTTGTAAATTCGTGACAACGTGACAAACATGGTCACGACCGACAAAAAGCTGTTCCTGGGCGGCCGCCTCAAGCGCCTCCGCCGCGACCTGGGCGTCACCCAGAGCCGCATGGCCGACGAGCTGGGCGTCTCGCCCAGCTACCTGAACCTGCTCGAGCGCAACCAGCGGCCGGTGACCGCCCAGATGCTGCTGCGCCTGGCCGAGGCCTATGACCTCGATTTGCGCACCCTGTCGGCCGACGACCCGGGCGGCGGCGCGGGGCTGGAGGAGGTCCTGGCCGACAAGATGTTCGCCGACCTGGGCTTGGGCCGGCATGAGGTGGCGGAAGTGGCCGAGCTGTCGCCGGGCCTGGCCGAGGCCATGGCCCGCCTCTATCGCGCCTATCTGGATCGCGGCCGCATGATCGACATGGGCGCCTTCGAGCGTCCGGACGGCCTACCCTCCTCGTCGTCGCAGTCGCCGACCGACTGGGTGCGCGACCTGGTGGGCTCGCAGCGCAATCACTTCGCCGAACTGGAGACGGCGGCCGAGGCCATCGTCGCGCAACTCGACGCCGACCTGCAGGACCTGGGCCCGGCCGTGCGCGAACGCCTGGTCGCCCGCCACGGCATCCAGACGCGGGTCATGCCGGCCGAGGTCATGGCCGGCTCGCTGCGCCGCTACGACCACCACCGCAAGCGGCTGATGGTGTCGGAGACCCTGGCCCCGGCCAGCCGCATCTTCGCCATGTGCTACCAGCTGGGCCTGATGGAGGCGCCCGAGGCGCTGACCCGCCTGGCCGACCGCTTCGCAGCCCCCGACCGCGCCACGCGCCAGCTCTTGAAGGTGTTCCTCGACAACTACCTCGCCGCGGCGATCATGATGCCCTACGAGCCGTTCCATGCGGCCATGGAGGCCAGCGGCTATGACATCGAGCGGGTGCGGCCGCGCTTCGGCGTCAGCTACGAGCAGGCCGCCCAGCGCCTGACGACGCTGAGCCGCCCCGGCGCGCGCGGGATCCCGTTCTTCATGATGCGGCTGGACGCGGCGGGGAACATCTCCAAGCGCTTCGCCGCCGGCCCCTTCCCGTTCTCGCGCTTCGGCGGGGCCTGCCCACGCTGGAACGTCCACGACAGCTTCAAGACCCCCGGCCGCATCGTCACCCAGGTGATCGAGACGCCGGACGGCGAACGCTATTTCACCCTGTCGCGCACCGTGCGGCGGACCTCGGGCCTGCAGGCGGGGCTGGAGGACGAACTGGTCATCGGCCTGGGCTGCGAGCTGAAGTTCGCCGGCAAGCTGGCCGCCTCGCGCGGGCTCGACATCGCCTCGCCGCTGGCGGTCGAGATCGGGCCGTCGTGCCGGATCTGCGAGCGCCCGGCCTGCCCCCAGCGCGCCGCCGCCCCGATCAACCGCACCCTGCTGGTCGAAGAGGCCAGCAAGTCGGTGACCCCCTTCCCGTTCGCACGCTGAGGCCTCAGACGGCCCAGCCGTCCAGCACGGCGCGAACGTCCATCGCCCTGGCCTCGGCGGCGCTCAGCGTCCGTCCACGACGGAAGGCCGCCGCGCCGGGCCCCCTGGAGCCGTACTGCGAAAAGCGGACCTCCTCCGGCTGCAGCATGGTGCGCGGATTGCCGTCCTTGCCGGTGTACCACATCTCCGTCCAGCCCTCCGGCGCGACGTGGTCGTCCATCCAGCAATCGATGAAGGCGGTCTGCGCCACGAACCTGGGGTCACCGTAACGCCCGTCGGGGAACTGGCTCGACGGCCGCCAGGGCCGGCCCAGATAGACCGAGCCCTTGGCTGTGCCCGGCGCCTTGGTCAGCTTGCAGTCCTTGAAGACGAAGCCGAACGGCTGGTCGATCGGGGTGCTGGGCGCGACCACGTAACCGTCGACAGGGTCGACCGGGCGCGGCAGCGAGCGGATCTCGCACTCCCTGAAGAACGCCCGCCCCGCCCCGAAGATGAAGTCGTAACTGCCGACGATCAGGCAGCGCTCGAACAGGCTGCGCCCGGCGTCGGGGAACAGGGTGTCCTGGTAGCTGAGGATGTCGACTTCCGTCAGCCTTGCGCGGTCGCTGCCCTTGTCGAGCATCAAAGCCACGGCCTGCGGGCCGCCGCCGTCGTGCGAGTGCAGGCCGCCGGGCTTGGTCATCTCCGCCAGGCCGTCGAAGGCGTTGCGGATGGTCAGGTTGCGGGCGGCGAAGTCCGGCGCGCGGACGAACAGGGTCGGCGTGCGGAAGGTGCCCCAGCGCTTGCCGTCGGGCGCGGTCAGCCCCGAAGCGGCCAGATGGGTGATGATCGAGCCCGTGCGGCTCTCGCCGATCAGGTGCACGAACGGCTTGTCGATGACGACCTGTTCGTCGAAGACGCCCTTGGTCACCAGGATGCGGAACGGCCGCGTCCCATTGGCCGATGCTGCGGCCACGGCCGCCGACAGCGTCTCGTAGGTCGGTGCCGAGAACCGGCGCGGATCATCAGGGCGCTTGAGCACGGCGTCGTAGCGCGGCGTGGCCGAGGCGACGCCAGGAAGCAGCAGGAGCCCGGCCGCCACGGTCCGTCGCGAAACCATCGTCATCGAAGCCTCGAAAGAAAAAGAGCGGGCGCCGGCCAGGAGGGACGGCCGACGCCCAACATTCCCCTGGGAGGAGGAAGGTCCGGTCCAGCCTAGAAGGAGTACCTCAGGCCGAAGTTGTACTGCCGGCCGGTGTGCGAATAGACGTAGATGCTGTCGCGCACGCTGTCGGTGTACTGCTCGTTGAACGCGTCGGTCAGGTTCAGCCCCTCGAAGGTGACCTTCAGGCGCTTGTTGATCTGGTACGAGGCCGAGGCGTCGACGGTGAAGGTGTCGCGCACCCCGTCGATGTCGTTGGTCGACGTGCCGCTGGGCACGGCGGTCAGGTACTTGTCGCGATAGGCGCCGGAGACGCGGGCGCTGAACTTGCTGTCCTCATAGTAGAGCGTGGCGTTGAAGGCGTTCTTCGACAGGCCCACCAGGTCGTTCTGCACGAAGCCGGTGGCCGAGCGCGACGAGATGTAGTCGATCTTGGAGTCGACGATCGTGACGTTGAAGATCGCGCCGGTGTGGCGCAGCGGGCCCGGCAGGAAGCTGAACGGCTGCTGGTAGCTGATCTCGATCCCCTTCAGCGGGCCGCCCTCGGTGTTGACCGGCTTGCTGAACAGGAAGGTGTCGTTGGCCGACACGCCGGCCAGGCCGTCGAGCAGGCTGGTCGGCAGGCCCGAGGCGGCGAAGGTCTGCGAGATCCGCTGCGTCTGGATATAGCTGTCGATGTCCTTGTAGAACAGGCCGACCGACAGCAGGGCGTCCTTGGCGAAGTACCATTCGGCCGACAGGTCGTAGGTGGTGGCCCGGATCGGATCGAGATACGGGTTGCCCGAACTGACGCTGAACACGCCCACGACGCTGAGGCTGCCGCCGGGCGTCAGGCTGCCCAGGTTGGGGCGGGTCATGACCTTGGCCGCGCCGAAGCGCAGCAGGAAATCGGGTGTCACCTCGGCGGTCAGGTTCAGGGCCGGCAGCACGTCCTCGTAGTCGCGATCGACCGTGGCCTGCTGGGCCGCGCCGGCGACCAGTTGATAGCCGGTCGAGCTCTGCTCGGTCTTGACGTAGCGCACGCCGACGTCGCCGCGGATCGGCCAGGCGAAGCGGTCGGAGTTGAAGTCCAGCTGCACGTAGGCGGCGGTGTCCTTCTCCTCGACGCTGCGGATGTTACCGCGCGCCGCCGAGTTGCTGGCGCCCGACAGCTCGAACAGGCCCGTGCCGCTGTAGATGTTGAACAGCTGGGCGAAGGCGTCGAGGTCGGGAGCGGCCCAGCTGGTGGGATAGCCCGAACCGCCGAGGTTCTTGCCGAAGCCGCTGACCAGCTTGGTCAGGCTCGACAGCGTGACGCCGGCCGGCAGGGTCGGCACGACGGACTCGTTGACCCGCGCCAGGGCCCAGGAGTCGAACTCGTACTTCTTGAGGTTCACCCCAGCCTTCAGGCGGAAGGTGTCGGAGAGCTCGTAGTCGCCGTCGAGCTGGGCGGTCTGGATGGTGTTGGTCACGCCCTGCGGCCGCAGGCGGATCTCCGAACGCGCCGCGCCGAAATTGTAGGCCAGCGGGTCGGTGACATCGAAGCCGAAGTTCATCGCCGGCAGCTTGGCGTTGTTCCGGTAGTCGTATGAGAAGCCGTCGGCGTTCTCGCGGTTGAGGATCACCGTCGTCTGGATCGGGTTGTCGAAGTCCGACTTCGAGAAGCCGACCAGGCCCGTCACCTTGAAGCGGTCGGAGAAGCGGTGTTCGACCGTGAAGGTGCCTTGGGTGTACTTGGTGTCGAGCTTGTCGAAGCGGGTCTCGCTCTCGACGTCGACGTCGTCGAACAGGCCGTAGACCATGTCGCCCTTGGCGTTCACCACGCCGTCGCGGACGATGATCTCGGGCCGGCCGCCCTGGGCGGCGTTGCGGGCGAAGGACAGGGCTTCCAGCCAGTTCTCGGTGCGGGTGGCCTTGAAGTCCGAATAGAGGAAGTCGGCCGTGACCAGGGTCTTCTCGTCAGGCCGGAACTGCAGCGAGGTGGTGACCCCGAGGCGCTTCTGGTCGTGGGTCAGGCGGCCGTAACGCGGGAAGCGCGGGGTGAACACGCTGGCGGAATTGGCCTGGGTGAAGGTCGAGGCCGGGCTGAAGCCGCCGACCTCCGTGCCGTTCAGCCAGCCGCCGGAGCCGTGGCCCTCTTCCAGCAGGTTGCGTTCGGTGTAAGCCACCGACATCAGGGCGCCGAGCTTGCCGTCGGCCCAGGTGTTGGAAGCCAGCAGCGCGAAACGCGGGTCCCAGCTTTCCGACAGATCGTTGTAGCCCTGCTGGGCCGAGACCACGAGGGTCGCGCCCTTGTAGTCGAACGGCCGGCCCGTCTGCAGGTCGACCGTCGCGCCCAGCGAGCCCTCCTCGGTCGAGGCCGAGGCGGTCTTGCGCACGGTGATGCTGTTGAAGAGTTCCGAGGCGAAGACGTTGAAGTCGAACGAGCGGTTGCGGTTGGCGCCGCCCGAGCTGTCGGTGCCGCTGGCCGTGCTCTGGCCCTCGACGCCATTGATGCGCACGCGGGTGAACTGGGGGCCCAGGCCCCGGACCGTGATCTGGCGGCCTTCGCCGGCGTCGCGGGCGATCGACACGCCCGGCACGCGCTGGATGGACTCGGCGAGGTTGGCGTCCGGGAAGTCGGCGATGTCCTCGGCCTTGATGACGTCGACGACGCCGCTGGTGCGCTTCTTGATGTTCAGCGCGCTGCCCAGGCTGGCGCGGAAGCCGGTGACGACCACCTCCTCGACGGCGGCGGGCTCCTCGATAGTGTCTCCGATCGGCGCGGATGACTGCTGCGGGATGGCCACGGCGGCGGTCGAGGCCAGCTGCACCGAGCCCTTCTGGCCCAGCACGGCGGTGCGGCCATCGTTGGAGACCACGGTCAGGTTGGCCCCGTCGAGCAGGCGCGAAAGGCCTTCGGAGACGGTGTAGGTCCCGCGCACGGCGTTGACCCGCTTGCCCTGGACGGCCGCCTGCGGGGCCAGGATCTGCAGGTCGGCCTGCTTGCCGAACTGGGGAATGCCGGTGGCGGCCGCCTGGGCCGGCACGTCGAACTTGCGCGTCTGGGCCTGGGCCTGGCTGCTGGCCAGGACCGCGGCGGCGCCCGCCGCCAGCATCAGGGCCGATTTTCCGTAGACGTCTCGCGGATAACCCATTCCGCGCCCTCCCTATGTGTTTGTTTCGCACGGCGCTTCTGGGAGCGCCTGTCTTGAGCGATGGGCGGGAAACCGGTTTCCGTCACGACGCTGCGAATATTTTTCAGGAGCCGTCCATCCGTGGACGGCCAAACCCCTACTCCGCCAGGGGCGCGATCGACTGGACGAGGATGGCGTCGCCGCGCACCGTCACCCGCGCGCCGAAACTGGCGGCTGCGGCGCGGGCGAAGCTTTCGGGCTCGTTGGTGCGGAACCAGCCGACCAGCTTCTGCTCGGCCAGGGCCGGGTCGGCGATGACGATCTTGCGGGCGTTGTAGCGGTTGAACTCCTCGGCGGCCGCGCCGAAGGCCTCGCCGTCGAGCACGATCTGGCCTTCGCGCCAGGCCAGTTCGCGGGTGATCTCGAGCGACGCCGGCACGGGACGAGCCGCCCCGGCGCTGTCGGAAGCAAAGACCCGCTCGCCGGCCGTCACTCGCCGGGGCTCCTCGCCCGCGCCCTCCGACCACACCTCGACCACGCCCTCGGTGACCAGCACCTCGCAGCCGCCATCGCGGCGGCGCACGGAGAAGGCCGTCCCGACCGCCCTCACCCGCACCGGGCCGCTCTCGACCACGAACGGCCGCTGGACGTCCTTGGCGACCTGGAACCAGGCCTCGCCCCGGTCGAGCCGCACCTCGCGCTTGCGCGGCTTCATGGCCACCTCCAGCGCGGTGTCGGTGTTGATGGCGGCCAGCGAACCGTCGGCCAGCGGCACGCGGCGGATCTCGCCCACCGCCGTGCCGTAGCGGGCGGCCAGCAGGCGCGGGGTCGCCACCACCGCGACGCAGGCGGCCGCCGCGACGCCCAGGCCGGCCAACAGTCCGCGACGACCGACGCGCGGACGCTGCGGCGCTTCCTCGACACCCAGCGCGCGGCCGCGATCGAGCAGGCCCCAGGCCGCCTGGGCGCGCACGAAGGCGCCCTGGCGGCGCGTGTCGCCGGCCAGCCAGGCCTCCAGCTCAGCCTGGTCCAGATCTTCGCGATCGGCGCGCACCACCCATCGGGCGGCGGCCGCCTCGATGTCAGCGGCGCTTTCGCGTTCGGTCATGCGTACTCGGCCTCCTCGCGGCCGCGGTTCCTTCGATTTCACCCTCGGCGAGGGCGGCGAGGATGGCGCGCAGCCCCCTCACGGATTCGTTCTCGACCACGTTTTCGGTCACGCCCATGCGGCGGGCGATCTCGCGTTGCGGCAGGCCCTCGATCTTGCGCATCTCGAAGATCCGGCGGCAGCGGTCGGGCAAGGCGGCGATCAGCCGCCGCACCCGCTCCAGCTCGCGCCGCCCGCCGGCGATGCGCTCGGGCGAAGGCTCGTCCAGTTCGACGTTCAGCGCGTCGATTTCCGTCACCGTGTCGATCCGCACCACCCGGGCCCGCCGCAGCTGCTCCAGCGCGACGCTGCGGGCGGCCTGGAACAGATAGGCCCGCGGCTCGCCGATGTGGTCGACATGGGACAGGCCCGCCAGCCGGCAGTAGGTCTCCTGCACGATGTCGTCGACGTCGCCGGCCGTGGCGAAGGCCCGCCGCAGCCAGGCGCGCAGGTCGGCTTCGTGGGGCAGGATTTCCCGCCCGATCCAAGCCACGACGCGCGCACGCCCCTCCGACACCGTTTCCGTCCCACCCACTCTGGTCGAGTTGTTCTGGAGGGAGCGATGCACGGGCGCGAAACTTCCGTCAAACCCGGCGCGATTTTCTTCGGAGAAGAAACCGCAGTGGTCTTATCGACGCCCCTTCCAAAGCCTGACAAGCGTGGGCGGAGGAGACGCCGATGACCGATTCCAGACACGGTTCGCCCACCCGTCGCGCGGTCGCCGCCGGCGCGCTGGGGCTGATGGCGACCCAAGCGGCGCAGGCGGCGCCGCGGGACGAGCAGCTCGTCTACGTCGGCGGCCAAGCGGACAAGGACGGCCAGGGCATCTTCGCCGCCCGGCTGAACGCGCCCAGGGGCACGCTCACCCCCATCGGCGTTGTGGCGACGCTGGAGCGCCCTACCTGGCTGGTCGCTCATCCCTCCTTGCCCGTGCTCTACGCTCTAAGCGAGACCGGCTATGGCCCCGGCGAACAGGGCAAGGTTCACGCGCTGAAGGCCGATCGGGCGACGGGCGCCTTGACCGTGATCTCGACGGTCGCCTCGGGCGGCGGCGGTCCGGCGCACATGTCGCTGGACGACAGGGCCGGCGGGCTGCTGGTCGCTCACTACGGCACGGGCCATGTCGCCGTCCTGCCCGTCCGCGCCGACGGCGGGCTGGAGCCGCCGGCCTCGGTGCAGGCCAATACGGGCTCTGGCCCCTCGCCCCAGCAGCAGGGGCCGCACGCCCATGCGGTGATGGTCGATCCGACGGGGCGCCAGGTCCTGGTCGCCGATCTCGGCGCCGATCGGGTCTTCGTGCATCCCTACGATGCGGCGACGAGGACGTTGGGCCCGCCCGGCGAAGCGTCCATCGCACTGCCGCCGGGAACGGGGCCCCGTCACATGGCGCTGCATCCGACCGGCCGCTACCTCTACCTGCTCAGCGAGATCCTGCCGGAAATCCGCGCCTATCGCCTGCGCAAGGGCCAGTTGGAGCTGCTGCAGACCCTGCGGGCGGGCGGAGAGCCGCCGATCAACGGCGCGGAGGTGGCGGTCAGCCACGACGGCCGTTTCGTCTACGCCTCGATCCGCGTGGAGCACGTCATCGTCGTCTATGCGGTGGATGAGGCCAAAGGGACGCTGCAGGAAATCCAGCGCATCGCCACCGGCGGCAAGACGCCCTGGAGCTTCTCACTCGATCCGACGGGCCGCTGGCTGCTGGCGGCCAACCAGGGCTCGGGAACGGTGACGGTTCTGGCGCGAAATACGGCCTCCGGCCGCCTGAGCGCCACCGACCAGGTCATCGCCGTCGACCGTCCAACTTGCGTGGTCTTCCCCGCCTGGGGCTAGAACAGGCGCTGCTGCAGCCAGACGATGGCCGGATAGGCCGCCAGCCAGGTCCAGAAGAAGCGGTTGAGGCCGAACAGGCCGGCGTTGGCCAGATGGAAGGTCGCGGCGACCGCCAGGCCGACCATCAGCGACGGCGGCGACAGCAATGTCAGCGGAAAGGCCAGCTCGAACAGCATCACCGCCCACGACATGGCCAGCAGCAGGCGCGGCCGGTCGGCCCAGCCGCGCAGGCTCTCGGCCACCGGATAGGCCGAGAAGGCGAACACCTGGCGCAGAGCCACGCCCTTGCGCCAGTCGGGGTTCACGATCTTCACCCAGCCGGAGATGAAGTAGGACAGCATCAGCTGCACGCCGAGATAGCCGAAGGCCAGTTCTCGCCAGGCCTCGACGGGCAGGGTGCGCGCCAGGGTCACGCACCACAGGGCCAACAGGCCCAGCCGGTCGCTGCCGCCGTTGTAGGGCCCCTGGAAGCGCTGGAGGATCAGCACCGACAGGCCCGCCAGGACGACCAGCGGCCAGGGCGAGGCTGCGCCCGCAACGACCAGCCCGCACAGCAGGATGCGCGCGCCGAACAGCAGCCGCTCGCGACGAAAGACCCGCAGATGCTCCAGGCTCTGCTGGATCAGCGCAAGGGCCAGCAGCACCTCGGTCAGGCGCAGGGCGTGGTCGAAGCTCATCGGACCTCGATGTCCGCCAGCCGCCGCGGCGCGGCCTGGTAGAGCACCTCGCGCTCGCCAGCGGCGTCGATGAACTGCAGCCGGAACGACAGCCAGGGCCGCGTGCCGGGGCGGCCGGCGAGATCGGCCGCGATCCGGCGGAAGATCTCGTCCTCGCCGTGAACTGTCGGCTCCTCGACCAGCCGCTCGGCGCAGCTGACCAGATAGAGACTCTCATTCCAGCGCGGGTTCCAAACCAGGCGGCCCAGCATGACCGCCGGCGACAGGCGTTGCGGGCGCGGCCGAAACTCGTCCCAGTCTTCCAGCGTCGCCTCGCGGGTGTCGGCCAGAGCGTGCTCGACGCGCGGCGAGGCGGCGATGACGTCGAAGAAGTTCCAGGACGGGATCAACGCCGGCGCCAGCAGCGAGAAGGGATTGGCCATGGTCCCTCCTTTCGGGTTGGGGCGAAGCGGTGGGGTACGCGGACGCCCCGATCCTGTCGAGAGCCGCCGATTTTCACTTGCGGTCGCCGGTGACGAGCGCATCTAAGCCGCACGGGCGACAGCCTCACGAAAGGTCGAGTTATGAATTTCTCGCGGTTGCGGACCACCAGCAAGGTCACTGGTGAATGGAAGTACGATCAGCCGGTCGCCAACAAGAGCGGCCTGCTGCAGGTCGACGCCGCGCCCGACCACAAGCTCTATTGGGAAGAGTACGGCAATCCGGACGGCGAGCCGGTGATGTTCCTGCACGGCGGCCCGGGCGGCGCCTGCGCTCCGCCGATGGCCCGCTTCTTCGATCCCAAGCGCTATCGCGTGATCCTGTTCGACCAGCGCGGCTGCGGAAAGAGCGAGCCGACGGTCGCCTCGGCCGGCCCGCAGGTCGCCCTGACCAACAACACCACCGACCACCTGGTCGACGACATCAACAGGCTGCGCGACGCCCTGGGGATCACCGGCCGCATGCACGTGTTCGGCGGCAGCTGGGGCAGCACCCTGGCGCTGACCTACGCCATCCGCCATGCCGACAAGGTGGCCTCGCTGATCCTGCGCGGCATCTTCCTCGGCGCGACCGAAGACCTGCTCTACATGTACCAGGGCAATGCGGCGGCCTTCACCAACACCCCCTACGCCCTGACCGAGCCGGGCGCCTACATCGCCTATCCCGACGAGTGGAAGGCCTTCGTCGAGGTGATCCCGGCCGAAGAGCGCGGCAACATCATGGGCGCCTACAAGAAGATCTTCGACATGGTCCCGACCAGCGAGGCCGAGCGTCAGCGCCAACTGGAAGCGGCCGTGGCCTGGTCGGTCTGGGAAGGCACGATCTCGAACATGATCCCCGACAACGCCGACGCGGGTAAGTTCGGCGAGGCCGACTTCGCCCTGTGCTTCGCCCAGATCGAAGCCCACTTCTTCGCCAACGGGCTGTTCCTCGAGCCGGACTACATCGTCGACAACGTCGACAAGCTGAAGGGCCTGGACATCCACATCGTCCACGGCCGCTTCGACCAGGTCTGCCCGCTGTCGCAGGCCTCGCGCCTGGTCGCGGCCCTGGACGAGATCGGCGCCCCGCCGGCCAGCTACGTCAAGACCGACGCCGGCCACAGCGCCATGGAAGGCCAGACGGTGCTGGCGCTCACGGCCATCATGGACGGGCTGCCCCAAATCAACCCTCTCCCATAGGGAGAGGGCGGGGCCCGCGCCGCAGGCGTGGGAGGGTGAGGGGTTACGCCGATGGCGGTCCCCTCCCCTAATCCTAGCAAACCAATTCAGGGCAATCGGCCGAAGTCCCTAACCCCTCACCCTCCCATTGCTGCGCAATGGGCCCCTCCCTCTCCCTATGGGAGAGGTGACCCTGGTCGACCTAAGCCGCCCTTCGCCCCATCTCCCCGCACATGCGGCGATAGCGCTCCAGCAGCCGCTCCAGCGTCGCCTGCTTGACCGGGCGGCCGTCGCGCAGCTTGACCCAGGTGGTCTCGCTGATGCCGAAGGTCTCCTGCAGGCAGGCCTTGGTGGCGGCCGGCAGGGCGCGGCGCAGGGCCTGGAAGGTGTCGCGATCGATCACCGCGTGCGCCAGCCGGACGGCCACGTCACCGCCCCGCCGGCTTTGGGGTCGTGGCCTGGACCAGATCCAGCCGCGCCTTCAGCGGATCCGCCCCGGTCTTCACCCCGTCATTGGTGAAGTCGATGATCGCATCACCGGCGGCGTCGTACTTCGGCCAGGCCGGCTGACCGGCCGGCGCGGGCGTGCCGTTGGTCGCGAACGCGATCCAGTAGGCGTGGGCGGCCTTGGCCGCGGCGGCGTCCGCCGGGGTCAGGGCCGCGCCATAGCGGGCGTCGACCGTGTCGAACACGAACGGGATCTCGGTGGCGTGCGGGGCGCTCCACCACTCCTTGCGCTGGCTTTCGGCCACGTAGGAGAAGCGGAACGACCATACCGGCGCGCCTTGCGCCGACAGGGTTCGCGCCACCTCGCGAGCCGGCTCGATGAACATCCGGTCGCCGGCCGCCTTCCAGCCATAGACCTTGATGTCGCCATCGCCGGTGGGATCGTAGAGCGCCTCGGCCTCGGCCCGCCGCTCGCCGAACGGCGCGAAGACCTGGTCGCGGGTCCCGCCGAAGAAGAAGCCATCGGCGCCGGTGGCCCCGACCATCACCGGCATCCTGGTCCACTCGCCCGCGGCGAAGGCGTCCAGCACCGGCTTGGTGACGATCTTGCCGTCGACCATCGGCCCGCCGTTCCAGGTGGGAACGCCGGAGGTGGCCATGTTCAGGCCGTCGACCACCGTGTCGGCCGGCAGGGCGCGCAGGGCGGCCAGGGCCTCGGGCCCCTCCCCGGTCACCCCAGCCTTGGCGGCGAAGGCGACGCCCACGCTCTCGGCCGAGCGCTCACCGGGCGCGGCCTTGATCGGCAGCGACGGCAGAAGGCGCGGCCGGCCGCCGCCCGACTGGATGATCGCCTTGTGGAACAGGCCCTGCGCCAGGGGCGTGGTCAGCAGGGCGTTGACCGACATGCCGCCTGCCGACTCCCCGAAGATCGTCACGTTGTCCGGATCGCCGCCGAAGGCCTCGATATTGGCCTGCACCCATTTCAGCGCCGCGATCTGGTCCATGAAGGCGTAGTTGCCCAACATGCCGCCGTCGGCGTTCTCGGCCGACAACGCCGGGTGGGCGAAGAAGCCGAAGCGCCCGACGCGGTAGTTGAAGCTGACCAGCACCACGCCGTCGCGGGCGAAGCGGTCGCCGGCATAGACCGACGGCGAGGAGCCGCCGTTGACGAAGCCGCCGCCATAGATCCAGACCATCACCGGCTTCTTCGCCTTGGCCTTGATGGCGTCCTTCGGCGTCCAGACGTTCACATAGAGGCAGTCCTCGGCCGGCTTGACGCCCAGGGGCGCGGCATCGCCCGGGAACGGGTTCTGCGCGCAGTCGGGGCCGTATTCGGCGGCCGAGCGGACGGCGGTCCAGGCGGTGGGGGTCTGGGGCGCGCGCCAGCGCAGCGGGCCAACGGGCGGGGCGGCGAAGGGCACGCCCTTGAACGCCGCCACCATTCCGCTCTCGACGCCCTCGACGGGACCGTTGACGGTCTTGACCACCGGACCGGCGGCCAGGGCCGGCAGGCCCATGGCCAGCGCCAAGGCGAGGCCCGAAACCAGGGACTTCCCTGAAGATCTCATCGCCATGCCCTTCCCTTACGGCTTCAGCGTCCGGGCCTTGACCTTAGCCCCGCCCTTGAGGGCCAGGTCCGTAGCCGAAGCGCCGACGGCCACCTGATAGTCGCCGCCCGTGACGACCCAGCGACGGCCCTTGGCGTCGAAGCTGGCCAGCAGGCGCGGATCGGCGGTCAGGGTCACGCGGCGGGTCTCGCCCGGCTTCAGCGCCACCTTGTCGAAGCCGATCAGGCGCTGCAACGGCTTGCCGGCCGCGCCGGTCAGATAGACCTGCGGGGCGTCCTTGCCCTCGACCTTGCCGGTGTTGGCGACGTCGAAGCTGACCGTGACCGACTGGCCGCCTTCGACCTTCAGGTTCGAATAGGCGAACGAGGTGTAGGACAGGCCGTAGCCGAACGGGAACAGGGGCTTGTCGCCGGTGGCGGCGAAGCGGCGATAGCCGACATCCGAGCCCTCGGCGTAGTTGACGTCGAACTTGGTCTTCTCCGGCACGCCGCGGCCCGGCAGGGCTTCGCGGGGGTACTGGCTGAGCGAGGCCGGGAAGGTCACCGGCAGGCGGCCCGACGGATTGACCGCGCCGAACAGCACGTCGGCGATCGCCTCGCCGCCCTTCGCGCCGCCGTACCAGGCCTCGACCACCGCGCCGGCCTGGCTCAGCCAGGGCATGGAGACCGGGCCGCCGGTCTGCAGCACGACGATGGCGTTGGGGTTGGCGGCGACCACCGCGGCGATCAGTTCGTCCTGGCCGTTGGGCAGCGACAGGTCGAAGGCGTCCTCGCCCTCGCCCATCCACTGGTTGCCCATCACCACCACCACGTCGGCGGCCTTGGCGGCGGCGACGGCCGAGGCGACGTAGCGGCCGTCGTCGAAGGTGACCTTGGCCTCCGGCGCGGCCTTGCGGATGGCGGCCAGCGGCGAGGAGCCGTTGAAGTACTGGCTGCGGAAGGCGCCCATCATGCCCTCCCCGCCCAACGGCACGACCCGCTTGGCGCCGCCCGGCGGCACCACCTGCGAGGAGCCGCCGCCCGACAGCACGCCGGCGTCGGCGTGGCCGCCGATCACGGCGATGGTCTTTGCGGACTTCGCCAGCGGCAGCAGGCCTTCGCGGTTCTTCAGCAGCACGATGCCTTCCGACGACGCCGCACGGGCGACCTCGGCGTTGGCGTCGTAGTCGATGGCGCCGCCCGGGGTCACCGGCTTGTCGAACAGGCCGGCGGCGAACATCGAGCGCAGGATGCGGCGCGTGGCGTCCGACAGGCGCGCGGCGGGGATCTCGCCCTTCTCGACGGCGGCCTTCAGCGGCTCGTCGAACCAGATCTTGGCGTCCAGCTGCTCGCCCGACTGCTGGTCCAGGCCCTTGACGATGTAGTCGGTGGCGTGGACCGCGCCCCAGTCCGACATCACCCAGCCCTTGTAGCCCCAGTCGCCCTTCAGCACGTCGTTGAGCAGGTGGGGGTTGCCGCAGCTGTAGTCGCCGTTGACCAGGTTGTAGGCGCACATCACCGAGCCCGGCTGGCTCTTTTCGATGGCGATCTGGAAGGCCAGCAGGTCGCTCTCGCGGTGAGCCGCCTCGTCGATCACCGAGTTGGCGAAGTGGCGGCTGGTCTCCTGGCCGTTCAGCGAGAAGTGCTTGATGGTCGAGACGATGCCCTGGGCCTGGATGCCGTTGATCTGGGCGGCCACGAGGTTGCCGGCGAGCCACGGGTCTTCGCCCAGATACTCGAAATTGCGGCCGTTGCGCGGGTCGCGGGCCAGGTTCACGCCGCCGGCCAGCTGGACGTTGAAGCCCTTTGCGCGGGCTTCGCGGCCGACCACCGCGCCGCCGTCATAGGCCAGCTTGGTGTTGAAGGTCGCCGCCAGCGACAGGCCAGACGCCAGGGCCGTGGCGCCGTCGCCGGGCCGCACGCCCAGCGGGTTGGTGACGCCGAGGCTGGCGTCGCTTTCCTCCAGGGCCGGCACGCCCAGGCGCGGGATGCCGGGGATGTAGCCGGCCGAGCCGATGGCGCCGTCGGGCTTCTTGATGCCGAAGATCGGCATCGACATCGGGCCGTGGACCAGGCCGATGCGCTCGTCGAGGGTCATCTCCTTTTCCAGCAGGGCCGCGCGCTCGTCGGGCGAGAGCTTGGTGTTCATCCACGGCTGGGCGGTCTGGGCCTGGGCCGCGCCGGCGGCCAGCGAGAGGGCCGCGATGCTGGCGGCGGTCGTCATGCGGATCATGGTGTCGGTCCCCTCAGTAGGTCAGGCCGTAGTGGATCGGGTAGAGCGGCTTTTCGCTGTCGTGCGGGGCGTCTTCCGCCTGTTGTTCGACCGCGGCCATCGACGAGGGCAGCTCGAACGGAAGCTTGCCGCGCGCCTTGGCCTTTCCGGTCAACGCATCAAGCAGCGCTTCGTCGCTGGAGCCGAAGTCGCCAACCAGGGCCGCGGCCTTGTCGCGGACGTTGGTCAGGATCGCCGGGCGGTCGAGATAGACGCTGACGATGGTCGGAACCTTGGCCGAGGCGGCCTTGATGGCCTCGTAGTCGGCCGCGCCATCCTTGAACGACAGGTCGCCCTCGTGCTGGCGCACCCCGAAGGTGTAGTTCGGGTGCAGGGTTTCGAACGGGGTCTCGACGCGGATGATGGCCAGGTCC
Source organism: Caulobacter sp. 602-2 (assembly GCF_011043625.1). Lineage (GTDB taxonomy): Bacteria > Pseudomonadota > Alphaproteobacteria > Caulobacterales > Caulobacteraceae > Caulobacter. The sequence continues at coordinate 32,835 of NZ_JAAKGT010000001.1, read as the reverse complement.
GCCTGGGCCAGATCCGTCACCGGCGTCAGGCCGTAGGCCTTGGCGACGTCGGGCGAGACGCCCTTGAGCCAGACCTTGCGACCGGCGGCCTTCAGCGGCAGCAGGCCGTTCTTGTTCTCCAGCAGCGTCAGCGCCGCGCTCTGGGCCGCCCTGCCCTCGGCGACGAAGGCCTTGGCGCCGGCGATGGCGTCGGCGGCCTTGGGGTCGACATAGGGGTTCTCGAACAGGCCCTGCTCGAACTTGACCAGCAGGATGCGCTTCACGGACTCGTCGATGCGGGCCTCGGTGATCTTGCCCGCCTTCACGGCGGCCACCAGCTCGGCCGTGTCCTCGACGCCGCCGAACTGGTCCAGACCCGCGTTCACGCCCTTGGCGTAGCGGTCGACCTTGGCCAGGTCCTCGACGCCCCAGGCGGTGGAGAAGCCCTCGAAGCTGGGCGTCACGCCGGCCGGGAAGCCGTTGCGGCAGGTCTCGCCGCAGTCGTTGGTGATGGCCCAGTCCGACAGCACGACGCCCTTGAAGCCGTGCTTGTTTCGCAGCAGGTCGGTCAGCAGCTGCTTGGAGAAGCCGGCGGCCACCGGTTCCAGCGGCTGACCTTCCAGGGCCACGTCCCGCAGGATGGCGTAGGTGGGCATCACGCCGACGACGCCGGCCGCGAAGGCCTCGTCGAACGGTTTGACGTGCAGGTCGAACTGGCCCTTCGGGAAGACGGCGTAGCGACCGTAGCTGTTGTGGCCGTCGAAGCCCTTGGCCGAGGCGCCGTAGCCGACCCAGTGCTTGACCACGGCCGAGACGCCGCCGGTCGCCAGGCCCTCATCTCCGCCCTGGAAGCCCTGGACATAGGCCTTGGTCATCTTGCCGACGAGATCGGCGTCCTCGCCGAAAGTGCCGTTGGTGCGCGACCAGCGCGGCTCGGTCGACAGGTCGGCCATCGGCGACAGCGCCTGGTGGATGCCGACGGCGCGATACTCTTGCCGGGCGATGTCGCCAAAGCGCTTCGTCAGCGCCGCATCGCCGATGGCGGCAAGGCCCGGGGCCTCAGGCCATTGTGAGAAACCGCCGGGGGCGACGCTGGCGCCGGCCGTGAACTGGAAGTGGTGGCGCGGGTCGGTGCTGATCGTCGCGGGCACGCCCAGGCGGCCCTTCTCGGCGATCGCCTGGATGGCGTTGTTCTGCTGGGCCAGGAAGCTCGGCGCGCCGGCCAGGCGGGTGATGAAGGTGGTGACGTGACGGTCCACGACCAGGGGCGCGGCTTTGGCCATGTCGTAGCCCGAGCCGATGCCGGCCACACCCATCGGGCCGGTCGCCGGCAGGGTGCCGTGCATCATCTGGCCGGCCTTCTCGTCCAGCGTCATGCGCGCGGTCAGGTCGGCGGCGCGGACCTCGGGCGAAAGCCGCCAGTCCTCGTAGGGCGAAAGCTTTCCGTCGCGGTCGAGGTCGCGGAACTTCAGGCCGTCGACGGTGATCGTCTTGCCCTCGCGCACGCCCAGTTCGGGCTGCTTGGGCGCCGCCTGGGCCGCGCCGCCGAGGACCGCGGCCGAAGCGGCCAGGAGCAGAAGGCGTCGGGTGAGGATCATCGGCTAAACTCTCGTATCTACTCGAAAAAGAAAGGCGCGCCCGACGGGCAGGGGCCGCCGGGCGCGAGGGGGAGTGAGGAGGTTAGAAAGTCACGCCGAGGCGCAGGCCGTAGGTGCGCGGCGGCGCGTAGAACTCGCCGGCGCCGTTGGTGGCCAGGCCCGTGGTCGAGTTCGGCGCCGAGGCGGTGCGCACGTCGTCGTCCTCGAGGTTGCGGACGTAGCCCTGCAGGGTCCAGCGGTCGTCGGGGCTGGCGTAGGTCAGGCTGACGTCCGTCTTGGTGAAGGCGCCTTCCTTGTTCTCGGCAAAGCCGTGGTACTCGAGGTTCTTGCTGGTCTCGTAGTGGGTCTGGATCCGCCCCGTGAGGGTGCCGCCGAAGCTGGGCTCCCAGATGTGCTGGTAGCCGAGATTGAAGGTCCACTCGGGCGTGCGGGCCATGCGGCAGCCCGAGAAGTCGGTCGAGCGCGGAGCCGCCGTCGCGTAGTTGGCGGTGTAGCAGGCCGCCACCGTGGCGTTGGCGTTATTGTTCGAGAACGAGTCCCCGCGCGGCAGCACGAAGTCGGTGTACTCGGCGTGCAGCCAGCCCAGGGTCGCATCGATCCGGTCATGCTCGGTGAGCGCCAGGTTGGTCTCGAACTCCAGGCCGTAGATCTTGGCCTTGTCGGCGTTCAGGGTGACCGTGGCGTCCTGGCCGCCGATGGTGCCCAGGGCGCTGACCTGGAAGTCGCGGTAGTCGTAGAGGAACGCGGTGGCGTTCACCTGCAGGCGGTTGTCGAGGAAGCGGTTCTTCACTCCGGCTTCGTAGGAGGTGATCTTCTCCGGCGCGTAGACGTTGTCGGCGATGCCGTCGTAATAGCCGCCCGCCTTGTAGCCGGTGGCGACGTTGGCATAGAGCATCGAGGTCGAGGTCAGGTCGAAGTCGGCGCCCAGCTTCCAGTTGGTGGCGTCCCACTTGGCGTCGGCGACGTTGGCCACCACGGTCGAGACGATCGCACCCGCCGAGTTGGTCAGGTAGGTGCCGCCCACTCGGCCCTTCTTGTCCTCGGTGTAGCGCAGGCCGCCGGTGACGCGGAACCGGTCGGTGACCTCGTAGGTCGTCTGGCCGAAGACGGCGATGCTTTCGGCCGTGATCTGCGGCTGGATGAACGACAGGTACGAGTTGGTCGCCAGGAACACGCGGAAGTCGACGTTGTTGTCTTCCGTGAAGCGATAAAGGCCGACCACCCACTTCAGCTTGCCGGTGTCGCCGCCCAGACGCAGTTCGTGCGACCAGGTGTAGTCCTTGCCCAGGAAGTAGTTCGGCGCGCCGGTGCTGGCGTTTTCGCCGGTGCGGTCGAGCTTGGAGAAGTTGTAGCCGACCAGATAGGTCAGGTTGGCGAAGCCCAGGTCCCAGTTGGCCTCGGCGCCGGTGCTGAAGAAGCGGTTATTGCGATAGAGGTTGGTCGAGCAGTAACAGGTCCACGGATCGCCGGTGACGCGCGTAGTGCCGTAGGTGCCGTCGCCGCCGCCCGCGCCGCCCTGGTGCAGGTAGTCGGCGTTGACGATCAGCGAGAAGCTGTCGCTGGGCTTCCACAGCACCCGCACGCGGGCCGACTTGTCGTCCTGATCGTAGCGGTCGTTGCCGCCGGTGCCCGGCCCCTGGTTGATGGCGTTGACGTAGCCGTCGTGGCGGCTCTGCTGGAACGAGGCGCGCACGGCCAGGGTGTCGCCGATCGGCACGTTGATCAGGCCCGAGGTGGTGACGGCGCTGTAGTTGCCGACCTCGATCGAACCCGCGCCCTCGTACTCGCCCAGCACCGGCTTCTTGGTGATGACGTTGATGGCGCCGGCGGTGGCGTTGCGGCCGTAGAGAGTGCCCTGCGGGCCGCGCAGCACTTCCACCCGGTCGATGTCGTAGAAGAGCGCGCCGACCGAGGTGGAGCGGGCCTGGTAGATGCCGTCGATGTGGTAGGCGACGGCCGGATCGCCGACCTCGGTGGTGTTGGTGCTGCCGATGCCGCGCAGGAAGACCTGGGCCGCGCCCGAACCGCTGGAGGTGATCTGCAGGGCCGGCACCTGGCTGGCCAGGTCGACCACGGTCTTGACCCCCTGGGCTTCCAGCTTGTCGCCGGTCACCGCCGACACCGTCAGCGGCGTCTTCTGCAGGTTCTCGCTGCGCCGCTGGGCGGTGATGACCACCTCGTCCAGCGCCACCGGAGCGTCCTGGGCGAAGGCTGCGGGCGCGTTGAAGCACACGACCGCCAGGGCGGCCGACGTAAAGAGCATGGTGCGCATGTTGTTCCCCTTTCCTGCGCGGACCGGTGACGGCGCCGAGGCGTCGTTCCAGCCAGGATCCCGGCGCCGCAGCGGACGTCGGGCGATGTTTCCTCCACCCCTTGTCCCGGGGTTTGAGCTCCGTTTCGCCTCGGAATGTCCCGATGACGACAACGTTGTCGTAGATTGACACCACGATACGACAACGTTGTCTATGCCATTTTCAGAAGACACCGCTGTCTAGATTTTCCACCCACGAAAGCGGGAAATCAGTGGATCATAATGCCGGCAATGTGCGCAGAGCGCGCAATACAAACCTCAACCCGTCCGCGAGTTACCGCTAGCGCGAGGCCGAGGATCCACGCTCGACGATATGGTAGTCGAGCTGGCGAGCGGCGGTCCGGCTGCGGAAGCGGGGGTCGCCGAATCCTTCGATCAGCATTTCGGTCGCCGCCTCGGCCATCTCGGCGATCGGCTGATGCACGGTCGTCAGTCCCGGCCAGGACGACTCCGCCAGCGGGCCGTCGTCGAAGCCGACCACCGACAGGTCGCCGGGGACCGACAGCCCACGCTTAGAAGCGGCCGACAGCACGCCCATGGCCATGGAGTCGTTGGCGGCGAAGATCGCGGTCGGCGGCTCGGGCAGTCCCAGCAGCCGGTCGCCGGCCTCCAGGCCCGACAGCGGCATGAAGTCGCCCGGCGCGATCCATTCGGGCTTCACGCGCGCGCCGCGCTCGGCCATGGCGGTCATGTAGCCCTCTCGGCGGCGACGGGCCGAGCCATGGTCGGCAGGACCGTCGATGAAGCCGATCCGGCGGTGGCCGAGATCCCAGAGCCTGGCGGTCATGTCGTGGGCGGCCTGCTGGTCGTCCATGAACACGTAGGGCGAGCGGCCGAAGTCGCGATCGGGCGCGACGCGCACGTAGGACAGCCCCTGGGCCTCGATGATGGCCAGGATCTCCGGGTCGTCGCAGACCGGCGGGGTCAGGACGAGGCCGTCGAAGCGTCCGGCCTTCAGGGCCTGCTCCAGCCCCGGCCCCCTCGCCTGCCCCGGATCGTCGACCTGCTCGATGACCATGTGATAGCCGGCCCGGCGGCAGGCGCGCATGGCCCCGACCTGGACCTCGCCGACATAGTGATAGGCGCCCACCCGCATGAAGACGACGCCGATCAGGTAGCTGCGGCGGCTCGACAGCGAGCGGGCCGAGACGTTGGGCCGATAGCCGAGCTTCTCGATCAGGTCCTCGACCCGCGCCCTGGTGGCCGGGCCCACGCCCTCCTCGCGGTTGATGACGCGCGACACCGTCTTGATCGAGACGCCCGCCTGCTTGGCGATATCGACGATGGTGATGTCGCTCATGCGTGCGTTCGGCCCTTCCGCGCCCGGCAGTCGGCGCGACGCCCTGTGGTAGCGGGCGCGCCGATCCTCCCGCAAGTCCGTGGCCGCGTATCGCGGGCCGCGCCCAACGATACAAGGCGGATACATAGCGACAAATTGCAGACGCGTTACGCCTGCAAAGCTGGCTCATGGGCCAGGATCCGCAACGATTCCGTACTTTTCGGCGACCATCGCCGGCTGTTCGAATCGACGAGGCATGTCCGCGCCGCAACCATGGAGCGGAACCTTGAGCCCGCCTCCCGCGCCAGGCGCGCCCCAGACGCCGCCGCGACGTCATGACGCGCGCCGCCGGCCTCTCGCCCTGCCCGCGGCCGGGACGCGGACGCTTTCGCCATGTCATAACCGGGAGCCTATGACCCCCGACGCCTCGATCACCGAGACCGCGACCGTCCTGCTCGTGGAGGACGACGACGTCCTGCGCCGCGAGATGGCCGCCTATCTGGCCGCGCAAGGCTATGCGGTGCGCCAGGCCGGGGCCGTCGAGGCCGCCCGCGAGATCCTGGAAGCCCACGCCGTCGACGTCGTCGTGCTGGACGTCAACCTGCCCGGCGAAGACGGCCTTTCGCTGTGCCGACAGCTGGCTCGACCCGACGGCCCGGCGATCCTGATGCTCAGCGCCATGGGCGAGGCCGTCGACAGGATCCTGGGCCTGGAGCTCGGCGCCGACGACTACGTGGTCAAGCCGATCCCGCCGCGCGAGCTGCTGGCCAGGGTCAAGGCCCTGATGCGCCGCCGGGCCGCCGCCGGTCCGCAAGGCCGCAACCCCAAGCGCAACACCTACGCCTTCGCCGGCTTTCGCATGGACCTGTCGGCCCGGCAGCTGACCGCGCCCAACGGCATGCTGCTGCTGCTGACCCGGGGCGAACTGGCCATTCTTTCGCTGCTGCTCGACAACGCCCGCTCGGTGGTCTCGCGCGAGGACCTGCTGACCGTCATCCGCGGCGAGGCCGCCGAGACCGTCGGTCGCGGCGTCGACCTGCACATCAGCCGCCTGCGCCGCAAGATCGAGGCCCAGTGCGACCAGGAACTGATCAAGACCTATCGCGGCGTCGGCTACGTGCTGGACGCCAAGGTGGTGATCGAATGAAGCGCCTGATCGCCCAGCTTCGCCGCCCCGACGCGCCGATCGCCCTGCGCATCGTCTGCCTGCTGGTCGGCAGCCTGGTCGTGGCCCAGCTGGCGACCATGGCGCTGACCCTGCTGCTGCCGCCCAAGCCGCCCGAGCAGCACAGCCTGGCCGACATCGCCGCCGGCCTGAAGGGCGCCGCCATCGACACCGCCGCCAGCCGCCCGCTGGTGCGCACGCTCGAGGACGAACCGCCCAGCCTCAACAGCCCCGGCTGGGTCGCCTCGGAGCGCTCCAGCGCCGATCTGGCGCGTCTTCTGAACGCCGATCCGGACGACGTGCGCCTGCTGTTCTACGCCCCGCCGCCGTTCGCCGGCGCCGGCGTCGCGCGCCAGCGGGCCGAGGCAGGCCCCTCGCCGCTGACCTTCCTGTTCACCTCCTACGCGCAGGCCCAGCCGATGGCCGGCCCCGGCGGGTTCCCGCGCCCGGCCCCGGGCGTGCGGCCGTCGGTGGGCCCAGGCTCGGTCGGCTTCCCGGTCAACGCCGTTCCCAACGTTCCGATGTCGGGCGGGACCTGGCGTCCGGGCCGCGGACCGCAGGGCGCGACGCGGGCCGACTACCGTCCGCCGGGCGGCGTGATCGGCGACGCGCGACCGTCGGGACGGCCCGGCCAGGCCTTCCAGGGCGCGCCGGGTCGCCCCGACGGCGCCGGCCAGGCGATGGCGGGGCCGCCGCGGGTGATCCCGCGCCTGGCGCCGCGGCTGTCGTCCGATCCGCTGTTCACCGCGCCCTTCCGCACCTCGACCTTCGTGGCCGTCTCCGAGCCTGCCGAACCGGTCGCGGCCCCCGCGCCGCCCGCGCCCGAGCCGATGACGACCCATGCCGTCGTCGCGCCGCCGACGCTGACTCCCCGGGCCCGCCCCGTGGTCGAGACGGTCGCCGCCGCCCCGCATCTGGCGGCCCCGGCCGCGGCGTCCAGGCCGGTCGTCGCCGAGGCCAAGCCCCAGCCGCAGGGCCGCGCCCTGCCCGCCCCCGTCGCGCGCGGCCTCTTCGGCCTGGCGCCCGCGCCCTATATCGAGGGCGACTTCGTGGCCGCCCTGCGCGTGGCCGACGGTCGCTGGGTGACCCTGCAGCCCAAGCCCGAGGGCTTCCCCAACAGCTGGCAGCGCCGCGTGCTGCTGTGGTTCCTGGTCTCGTTCGCCATCGTCGGGCCGGTCGGCTATCTCTTCGCCCGCCGCCTGGTCGCGCCGCTGGCCGGCTTCGCCGACGCCGCCGAGGCCCTGGGCCGCGACCCGTCCTCGCCGGTGCTGGCCGCCCACGGCCCGGCCGAGATCGGCCGCGCCGCCCGCGCCTTCAACCAGATGCAGGCCCGCCTGACCCGGTTCATCAACGACCGCACGGCGATGATCGGGGCCATCTCGCACGACCTGCGCACGCCGCTGACCCGCATGCGCTTCCGGCTCGAGCGCGCCTCGCCCGCCCTGCGCCGCGAGATCGGCCAGGACATCGACCAGATGGAGGCGATGATCAATTCGGTGCTGGCCTTCATGCGCGAGAACGCCGAGGCCGGCGCCCGCCAGCATGTCGACCTGCGCTCGCTGATCGAATGCGTGGTCGACGACGCCGAGATCACCGGCGGCGACGTGGTGCTCGAAGCCGGCGCCGCGCCGCAGGTCGAGATCGACGTGCTGGGCCTGCAGCGGGTGTTCACCAACCTCGTCGACAACGCCGTCAAGTACGGCGACAGCGCCCGGGTGCGCCTCTATGTCGACGCCGACGAGGCCGTGACCGAGATCCGCGACCGCGGCCCCGGCATGAGCGAGGACGAACTGGGCCGCGTGTTCACGCCCTTCTACCGCAGCGTGGCGGCCCGCACCTCGACCAAGCAGGGCGTCGGCCTGGGCCTGGCCACCTCGCGCACCACCGTCCGCGCCCACGGCGGCGAGATCCGCCTGTCCAACACCGGCGAAGGCCTGATGGCCCAGGTCCGCCTGCCGCTGGCCGCCCAGCGCGGCGGAACCCGCGAGCCGCCGGCGATGCTGGAAGCGGCCGAGTAGCGGTTTCTGGAACCTCCCCCACGGGGGGAGGTTCCTTGAGGGCTGATCGCGGCGCCGGCGCTGGCCCCCTCCGGTCCTCCGGGCCACCTCCCCCAGAGGGGGAGGATCTGTTGGCGGCGCCTCCCCCCAAGAGGGGGAGGTTCCTGGTTAGAACGTGTCCTTGCCCAGGTCCTGGCCGCGCTTGCCGGCGGCGGGCAGGTTGGCGCGGGCTTCTTCCAGGACGTCGCCGATCAGGGCCAGGTTCTGGATCGTGGCCAGGCCCCATTGCGAGGAGGCGTTGGTCGAGATGCGCGGGATCTCCTCCATCGGCTCGATGACGGCCGGGCCGTCGACGCGGCGCTTGGTGGCGATCGTGCCGACGCCGAGGCCGGCGTCGCCGCTGAAGTATTCGCGCCAGGCTCGCTGGGCCAGGGCCGGGTCCTTGCGGTGGAAGGCGGCGTAGGCGGTCAGGCGCGAATGGCCTTCCTTGAGGTTGCGGCCCTTGGCCGGCGCGCCGGTCTTGGCCCGGAATTCCGCATCCGAGGCGTTGTAGAACTGGCAGTAGTCCAGCCAGGCCTCGCGATAGCGCGGATTGTCGATCAGCTGGAACAACTCGGAATGCACCTCGACCGCGCCGAACACGGCGTTGAGGTGCGAGACGCTGACGGTTTCGCCCTTGCCCAGGAACTTGCCGGTCTTCAGGTCGAAATCCGTGCCGCCAGCGAACCACTGCTGCTTCATGGCCGCGATAGTGTCCATGCCGGCCACGATGCGGTCGCGCCAGCGCCTGTCGCCCGTACGCTCCCACTCGGTGAGCCAGGCCGCGGCGAAGGCGCTCCAGCTGGTGCCGAAGCCCATGTCGACCACGCCCGGCGGCCGCGAGGGCTGGGCGCCCGGCAGCTTGCGGCCGATGTCGACGCGGGTCAGGCTCTCGTCGGAGTCGATCAGGGCGTGCATCAGGTCGCCCACCCGCTCGTCGGCGGTCAGGTAGTAGTAGTAGCGGCGGTAGGCGGCGTTGGAGACGCGCGGCTGCTTGGAGCTGTCGGCCCAGTGCTGCACGCCATGCCGCGTGCCCAGGCCCCGGTAGGGGCCGATATGGCAGACATCGACCTCGCCGGTATGCCGGGTCATGGCCTCGGCCAGGCGGAAGACGTCGGCGCGGCCCGAGCGCACGAACGACAGCCACAGCCACAGGTCCGGCGACAGCTCGGAATTGGCCCAGGCGAAGCCGCCGATGTCGTAGCGCCAGACGTGACGGTCGCTGTCATAGGTGTGCATGACGTCGCCGTGGTTCCAGAAGCCGTACCAACGGTGCTGCTCGACATCGAGCATGTAGAACGCCAGCAGGCCATCGTTCTGGTCTTCCAGCGCGCGGCGGGTCGGGGTGGAGCGATCGACCAGGCTCCAGTCGCCGAACACCTGCGCCGCCTTCAGGCGGGCGGGCGTGGCGATCAGGCGCGGGGTCTGCCGCAGGCGGCCGGCCATGGCCGCGAAGTCGGGGCGCGAGGGCGTCGTGGGCAGAGCCCAGAGCGTGATCTCGTTGGTGCGGGCGATGCCCAGCGGGCGCCCCCAGTTCTTTTCGTAGTCCTCGTAGGTGATCTCCAGGCCTTCACGCTCGGCCGGGTGATCGTTCATGCCCATGCCGTCGTGGTAGAAGCGCAGGTCCATGGCCGGCGCGTCCGGCGACCACAGCCAGACGGTGAACTCGGCCGTTTCGGTGTGGGCGTTGCGGATATCCAGGCGCGTGGGGCAACGCTTCCAGAAATCGGTCATGGCGAAGGCCACGCCCCCGCTGGCCCCGCCGATATAGCCCAGGCCCGTCGCTCGGCCGCTGGTGATGGCGTCGATCCAGCCGTGACCCGGCTTGGTGCGCTTCTTGATCGCAAAGCCGTCGGAATTGGGCTGGCTGAGGGTGAAGTCGCCCCAGGCCGGGATCAGGTCCAGCCGCTTGGAGACGGTGGGCGCCATGCCCTCCAGCCCCGGGGTCTTCTGGCCGGCGACCTGGGCGTCGCGCCAGGCCTTGCCCGGATCGCGGCGCAGGCCGGTGAGCGGGCGAATCCCCTCGCCCCAGACGCCGTCGTTCTCGCCAGCGAAGCGCACGTGGCGGTCATACAGCGGGTCGGTCATCGGCGCCTGGCCGACGAGGCCCAGGCCCCGGATGAAGTCGCGGTTCTCGTCGCCGTCGAAGACGAAGCTGTGCATGATCCGCAGCGAGCGGCCGCCGGCATAAACGTAGAGGCGCAGGGTGAAGGGCAGCCATGCGCGGCCCGCGCCGCGGTGCTTGCCTTCCAGCTTCACCACCGCGCGGACGGGGCCCTTCTGCTCGACGACCAGGCTTTCGATCTCGCCCTCGAAGCGGGTCTCGGTGACCGGGCCGCTCTCGAAGTCGGGCTTGTCCTGGGTCAGGGCCACCAGGCGCACGTTGCGGACCGTCTCGCGGCCGGCCACGGCGGCGCGGGCGATAATGTCGGCGCCCTTGCGCGGGATCGTCCAGGACTGCTCGCCGCTGATGATCTCGACCGCGTCGGCGGTCTCGCGCACCGAGACGCCGGCGGCCGGCGCGGCGGGCTTGCCGGGAACGACCTTGAGGAAGGGCGCGCGTCCGGCGTCGGCGGGGATGGCGTGACCGGTCCACTTCAGCGAACCGTCGGGCCAATAGGCCAGCGGCCAGGTCTGGACGGGCACGATCTGGCCGTCGGAGCTCGCGACGGTAAGGGCGGTCTTGCCCTTCAGGGCTCCGCGCGGCCAAGGCAGGCCGAAGGTCTGCCCCTCGTGAGCCGCGGGGGGAACATCGTCGAGCCAGCGGACGCCGTCCGCGCCAAGCGGGGTCTGCGGCGCGGCCTGGGCGGCCTGAGCGGATTGAGCGGCGATCGGGGCGACGGCGCCGGCCAGGGCGGCGGTGCGCAGGAAATCGCGACGATTGAAAGGATCCATGGCGGTGCGCCCTCCCGTACCGGGGCGGTCGAGACGCCGCGCGAGCAGCCGTCGCCACCCTTTCATCACCGGAACGGGCGCAGCTTTATTCTCACATAATGGATAGTCAACGCATTATCTGGAATTTTGCGCCTGAGCTGCAAACCACGGTTGAATGCGTTCGAGCGCTTCGCGCACCTCTTGCGTCGAGACCGCGAAACTGAAGCGGATGAAGCGGCGGCCCTCGACCGGATCGAAATCCAGGCCCGGCGCGGTGGCCACCCCCGTCTCGCGCAGCAGGCGCTCGCAGAAGGCCAGGCTGTCGTCGGTCAGGTGGCCGATATCGGCCCAGATGTAGAAGGCGCCGTCGGGCGGGGCGATGGCCGTCAGGCCCAGCGACGGCAGGGCGTCGAGCAGCAGCTGGCGGTTGGCGCGGTAGACGGCGACATGGCCCTCCAGCTCCTCGCGGGCGTCCATGGCGGCCAGGCCCGCGTGCTGGCTGAGCGAGGGGGCGGTCAGGAACAGGTTGCCGACGAAGGCGCGGGCGCGGGCGACAAGGTCGGCCGGCGCGACCAGCCAGCCCAGACGCCAGCCGACCATGCTGAAGTACTTGGAGAAGCTGTTGACGATCAGCGCCGTCGGCTCGAACTCCAGCATCGAGTGCGTGGGGCCGACATAGGACAGGCCGTGATAGATCTCGTCGGAGACGATGCGGATCCCGCGCTCGCGGCAGACCTCGGCGATCGCCGCCAGCTCCTCCGGCGGAATGATCGTGCCGGTGGGATTGGCCGGGCTGGCGATGATCACCCCGGCCGGGGCCGGGTCCAGCGCCGCCAGGGCCTGGGCGGTCAGCTGGTAGCGGCTCTCGGGACCGCAGGCGATCTCCACCGGCGTCAGGTGAAGAGCCTTGAGGCTGTTGCGGTAGGCCACGTAGCCGGGCCTCGCCAGGGCGATGCGGTCGCCGGGCGTGAAGGCGCTGGACAGCGCCAGCACCAGGGCCGGCGAGGCGCCGCAGGTCAGGATCACCTGCTCGGCCTCGAGGGCGACGCCGTAGGTCTCCTGATAGTGGCGGGCGATGCGCGCCTTGAGCGCCGGGCTCTCCCAGTAGCCCATGCCGTCGCTGTCGAGCACCTGGTGGGCGCGGGCGATGGCGGGCGCGGGCGCGCCGGTCGAGGGTTGGCCGAACTCCATGTGGATGATCTGCGCGCCCTCCCCCTTCAGCTGGTGCGCCAGGCGGCTGATGCCGATGGCGTGGAAGGGTTCGATCTCGGCGCGGGTCATCGTGGGGCGGTCCGTCGGAAAACTGCGAGCGACTGCTAGACCGGTTCTCGGCTTTGCGCCATCAACCGGCGCGCAGTCGAGGGCCGGCAAGCGGTCGAGGGGAAGTCAGATGTCCAAGAGCACGCCCGCCACCCTGGCGCTTTCCAAGGCCGGCGTCGCCTTCGAGGTGGCGACCTACGACTACGACCCCAACGCCGAGCGCGTGGGGCTTCAGGCCGCCGAGGCCCTGGGCGTGGATCCGGGCCGGGTGCTCAAGACCCTGATGGCCCAGGTCGACGGCAAGCCGGTCTGCGTGATCGTGCCGTCCGACCGCGAAGTGAGCATGAAGAAGCTGGCGGCGGCCTTCGGCGGCAAGGCCGCCGCCATGATGAAGCCGGCCGACGCCGAGCGCCTGACCGGCTTCAAGGTGGGCGGGGTCAGCCCGTTCGGCCAGCGCAAGAAGGTTCCCACCGCCATCGAGGACGAGGCCTTCGTGCTGGACCGCGTCTACATCAACGGCGGCCAGCGGGGGCTGCAGGTGCTGCTGGCGCCCGCCGACGCGATGGCGGCGGCAGGAGCGATCCGGGCCGCCCTGGTGGCTTAACCCAACTCGTCGTCATCCCGGCCGGAGCGAAGCGCAGAGCCGGGCCCCAGGGGCCGCCGCGTCGCATCGGCCACTGGGAGGCGGTGAACCCAAGCTCGGCGCCCAATCCCCTGGGTCCCGGATAAGCCCTGCGGGCTTTCCGGGATGACGAGCTTGAGGGGCGTTAGAACCGGTAGGTCACGCCGACCTGCGCCACCGGGAAGTACTTGAAGTCCTTGGCGTCGTCGCGGACCTCGGCCTCTTCCTCGCGCAGGCGCTGCTGGAAGGTAGGGTCGTTGGACAGCGTGCCGCCCGAGGCGGTCAGATCAACCTTCGGGCTGTCGCTGAACGACACGCCGGCCATGGCCCGGAAGCCCCAGGCGCCGTCGCGGGTGAAGGTGTTGTCCCAGCCCAGGCCGACGAACGGCTGGGCGTCCGACAGTTCGACGTCGCCGGTGATGGTGCCGATCTGGGCGGGCGTGAAGGTGACGCCGCCGATCTCGGTGTCGCGGGTCGGCGTGCCGGCCAGGTTCAGCTTGCGCTTGCCGAAATAGCTGCCGCCCGAGACGAAGAAGCCGCCCTGCATCGGGTGCCAGTCGAGGAAGACCCCGGCGGTCTTGGACTTGACCTTGCCCTTATAGGCGACGTCGCCGTAGGTCTCGTCGTGGTCGAAGTCGAGCCAGTCGCCGCCGCCGCGGACCACCAGGCTGTCGTTCAGGCGAAACTGGGCTTCGACGCCGAGGCCGGGCGTACCGACATTGGCGCCGACCGCGAAGTTGCCGCCGTCCTGGGCTTGGGCGCCGGCGGCCGCAAGCAGCGCCGCCATCACCGTCGTCGCGAAAAGTCCCGTCTTCATCTTGCGTGTCCCTTGAAGTGCTCGAGGCGTCCTCTAGGGCCGCAAACCCTTATGAAGGCTTGACAGTTCCCATGGCTCAGCTCGCCGCGGCCTCCACGGCCCGCTGCTCGCGCTCCTCGACGGCCCGACGGACGGCCTCCAGGGCCTTGTCGACGACCTCGATCCCGGCACCCTCGGCCACGCCCTCGACCGTGAGGATGCGGCGCCAGGCGCGCGCGCCCGGCAGGCCGTGGAACAGGCCCAGCATGTGGCGGGTAATCCCGGCCAGCCGCCAGCCCTCGGCCAGGTTGGCCTGGATGTAGGGGCGATAGCGCTCGACGGCCTCGAAGGGCGTCACGTCGGGAAGGTCGAGGCCGAACACCCGGCGATCGACCGCGCCCAGCAGGCCCGCCTCGTGATAGGCCGCGCGGCCCAGCATGACGCCGTCGACGTGCTGCAGGTGCTCCAGCGCCGCGTCGACGCTGGGCACGCCGCCGTTGATCGAAATGGTCAAGTCCGGCCGCTCGCGCTTGAGTCGATAGACCAGCGGATAGTCCAGCGGCGGCACGTCGCGGTTTTCCTTCGGCGACAGGCCCTGCAGCCAGGCCTTGCGGGCATGGACGATGAAGGTAGTGACGCCGGCGGCGACGCAACGGTCGACCAGGGTGAACAGGGCCTCTTCCGGATCCTGGTCGTCGACGCCGATGCGGCACTTGACCGTCACCGGAACCTTCACGGCGTGCGCCATGGCGGCCATGCACTCGGCTACTAGGTCAGGCTCGCGCATCAGGCAGGCGCCGAACCGGCCACTCTGCACGCGATCGGACGGGCAGCCGACATTGAGGTTGATCTCGTCGTAGCCGTAGTCCTCGCCGATGCGGGCGGCGACGGCCAGGTCGGCCGGCTCGGAGCCGCCAAGCTGCAGCGCCACCGGATGCTGGTCGCTCGCATAGCCCAGCAGCCGCTCGCGATCGCCGTGCAGCACCGCGCCGGTGGTGACCATCTCCGAATACAGCAGAGCCCGCGACGACAGCACGCGATGCAGCGACCGGCAGTGGCGGTCGCTCCAGTCCATCATCGGCGCGACGGAAAATCTATGCGGTTGGAACTGGGTCATTCTTCTACTGGGATCGAAGCGCCAGGGCGCGGACCGGCCTGTCGGGCGCGAAAACGGCGCCGGCGGGACGCCGACGCCGAAGATTGGCCCTCACATACGAAATTTCGCCGGCCGGATCGACCTTCATGTTGCCGCGCCCCTTCGACCCGCCCCGTCGTCGCGACGGGGCGGGTCGGCCCGGGGCTCTAGGCGCGGGCCGTCTTGAAGCCGCCGGCGGCGACCACGCCGCGGTGCAGGACCACCTGGCGAGGCGTCAGGCGGGCAACCGCCTCGGCCGAGCTGGCGGCGTCGACGAACACGCAGTCGGCCGCATCGCCGGCCTTGGGCCACTGCTGCTGCCCCGTGGGCGACAGCGGCGTGATCCCGCCGGTGGGGATCTTCAGGGCCTGGCCGATGGCCTGCTCGTCCGACCAGCCGTAGAGCTGGCAGGCCAGCTTGGCCTTCTCGAGCACGTCGCCGCTGCCGAACACCGACCAGTGGTCGATGACGCTGTCGGTGCCAGTGAACACCTTGACGCCCGCCGCCTGCAGGGCGGGGATCGGCATCATCCGACCGCCGAACGGCACGGTGGAGGCCACCGACACGCCCGCCGCCGCCATGCGGGCGGCCAGGTCGGTCAGGGCCGGCTTTTCCAGCGACATCAGCGAGAAGCCGTGGCTGATCGTCACCCGGTCCTTCAGCGCCGGATTGCGGGCGGTGATGTCGGTGATGCGCGCGATGGCGGCCACGCCGCTCTCGCCCGGTTCGTGGATGTGGATGTCGACGCCGGCCTTCTCGTCCAGCGCCACCTGCATCATCAGGTCGACCGAGCGCTCCATGCCGCCGTCGACAGTGGTGGGATCGATGCCGCCGACATAGGCCGCGCCCGCCCGCACCGCCTGGCGCATCTGCTGCTCCAGGCCGATGCTGGCGAAGCCGTGCTGCGGGAAGGCGACGATCTCGTAGCCGAAATCGGGCTGGTGACGGTCGAGCGCGGCCTTGAGCTTCTCGACGTGCTTGGTCCCGATCACCGGGTCGACGTTGCACTGGCTGCGGGCGAAGGTCGTGCCATAGCCCTGCAGCAGGGCCACCAGGGCCTCGGCGCGGGGCTCCAGCGTCGGCAGGAGCTCGGGCAGCAGCTTCTGCTCCAGCTTGATCTGGCCGGCGATGCCGCCCTTGCGCTTGCGCGGCGCCTGCCAGGGACCGCCGTAGAAGGTCTTGTCGAGGTGGATGTGCATGTCGCGGAACGACGGCAGCATCAGAAGGCCGCCGGCGTCGTGCACGACCGCGCCGGGCAGGATCGCCGCGCCGGCCGGCAGGACGGCGGCGATCACGCCCTTCTCGATCTTGAGGGTCGCAAGCGCGGTGCGGGTGGCGATGACTTCGTCGCCCTCGCGCTCGTAGCCGGTCTCCAGGCGCACGTTGCGCAGGAAGTACGTCGCGCCCGCCGCCGGCGCCTTGGCCGGGGCGGCGGCGGAGGCCGGCGCGGCCGAAGCGGCGAGGCCCATAGCCCCCGCCGCCAGGCCGCCGGCGCCCAGCAGGGCGCGGCGGGAAAGATCGGCCGCCGGTGCGGCGGAAGCGGAGGGTTGGTTGAACATGCGATCGCTCATATCGGCCTCTAGAACTTGTAGCGGACGCCGAGCTTCACCTGCCAGACGGACTGGGTGTTGAAGCTGGTGGCGGCCTTCGAGGTGAACTTGTCGAACTGGTAGAAATTCCCCTGCCCCGCGGCGCAGCCGACCCCGGTGAACTGGCAGTTGCGGGCCACGATGTTCGACGAGACGTAGGGGTTGGGCACCTGCTGGATCACGCCCCACTTGTTGTTGAGCATGTTCCCCAGGTTCTCGATGTCGACATAGATCTCGGCCTTGGCCGCCTGCGGGAAGAAGGCCGGGGCCTCCTGGCTGATGCGGATGTCGACGGTGGTGACCTCGGGCGACTTGAAGGCGTTGCGCGGCGTGATCTTGCCGGCGTAGTCGATCAGGCCGGTCTTCTGCAGGAAGGCGTTGAAGGCGGCGAAGTCGAAGCCCGGCGCGTAGGAGATGATCGGGTCGCTGGTGGCGGTGACCAGGCCGTTCTGGGTCTTGGGCACGTAGAGCAGCTGGCGATTGCGCGAGGCGTTCGAGCCGTTCTCGCCGACCAGCACGTCGCCGGCCTGGGCGGCGTTGGCGCCGACGTCGAAGGTGTAGCTGAACGGCAGGCCCGAACGGCGCTGGGCGAACAGGCTGATCCCCGTGCGATAGCCCGAGAAGAACTCGCGGCGATAGCTCAGCGACAGCTTGGAGAGGTTGCGGAACTCGTAGTTCGAGGTCGCCAGGGCCGGATCGTTGGGGTCGTCGGTCGCCACGCCGTTGTAGTTGGCCGCCGCCACCGTGCTGATGCCCGGATTGACGTCCTTGGAGTTGATGTAGGTGTGCGAGACCTGGGCGTCCAAGCCGTCCAGCCAGCCGTCCGACCAGCGCTTGCCCAGCGCCACGCCCAGCTGGTCCGTGTGGCCCTTGCCGGTGTTGGTGACGAAGATGTCGTAGCGGTTGTCGCGACCACGCAGGAAGGTCGGGCGGCCGTCCGGGGCGGCGGGGCCGGGATTGGCCTCGCTGTAGAGGTCGCGCCAGGTGACGGCGTCCTTGACCTCGGTGCGGATGTACTCGGCGCTGACCCGCCAGTCGTCGCCGCCGAAGCGTCCCATGTCGAAGTACTTCTGGACGCCAATCGAGGCCTTCCACGACGACTGCGGCTTGAAGTCGGGATCCAGGATGTTGGTCAGCCCCTGCCCGGTCGCGGCGCTGGCGGTGTTGAGCTGCTGCACGGCGGGATTGACGGTCTTGGCGTCGACATTGTTCAGCCCCGCCAGGCAGGCGGCGCTGGCCGTGGCGGTGCGGGCGCAGTTGACGTTACCCAGCACGATGCCGGTGTTGTAGAACGTGTTGGCCGTCCACACGGTGGGCGAGCCGCCGCCGAACAGGCCCACGCCCCCGTAGATGGTCAGGGTCTGATCGGGCTGCCAGTTGAAGCCGAAGCGCGGCTGCAGCAGGCGCTTACCGTCGAGATTGGCGCTGTTGTCCAGGCCGTAGCGGGCCAGGATCACCGGGTTGGCCTGCGGGCTGTCGCTCTGCTCGAACCAGTCGTAGCGCAGGCCCGCCTTGAGGGTCAGGTTCGGCAGGATCGCCCACTCGTCCTGCAGGTAGACGGTGTTCATGGCCGAGTGGATCGTCGCCCCGCCGTGCGCCTTGATGTTGTCGCCGGCGTTGGCGTAGGCCAGCGACGAGGCGCGGCGCGCCTCCAGGTCGGCGATGGAGTCGAAGACGTAGGCGCCGTTGGCGTTCTGGACGAAGACGTCCCAGATCTTCAGCGCCTCGCGCTCATAGCCGCCGGTGATCTTGTGGGCGCCCAGGGTGTAGACGCCCTTGGCGCGGTACTGCTGCAGATAGGTGGTCAGCTCGTTGGCCTGGTAGGAGGCGTCGGTGCCGGCATAAACGCTGGGGCCAGCGCCCGTCCCGTTCACGAACACCCGGAACTGGGCGTAGTCCGTGCCCGCCAGCGGCGTCGAAGGGTTGTCCATCTTCTTGTAGGAGGCCGACAGCTCGGTGGTGAAGTTGTCGGTCCAGTTCGAGAACAGCTGGGCCTTGTAGACGTCGAGATTGTTCTCGCGCTCGATCCACTTCGACAGCAGGCCAAGCGAGGTCGAGGCGCCCGTCAGGGTGTTGCCCGAGGCGTTGAGGTTGGAGCCGTAGGTGCGCTGGTAGGAGACGGTGGCGCGGTGGCGCTCGCTGATATTCCAGTCCAGCTTGATGAAGTACTTCTCGTCGAGATTGCGGAACTGCGAGGCCGAGTAGCCCAGGGGATCGTAGCCGTAGACGCGCTTGATGATCTCGCGCACCTGCTCGGCCTGGGCGACGGTGATCCCCGGAACCTCGTTGGGCATGCCCGAACCGACCGGGCCGGTCAGCGACGGCTCGACGCGCTCGAACTTCTCGTAGTTGGCGGTGAAGAACAGCCGGTCCTTGATGATCGGACCGGTCAGGGTGGCGCCCCAGGTCTTTTCCGAGAACTTGCCGCCCAGGGTGCGCTTCTGGCGCGAACCGTCCTGGAAGTCGTCGTACTCGAACTTCTTGCCTTGCAGGTTCTGGTTGGTGTTCTCGAAGAACACCATGCCGTGGAAGGCGTTGCCGCCCGACTTCGTCGTGGCGTTCATGGTGCAGCCGCCGAACGAGCCGTAGTTGACGTCATAGGGCGCCAGTTCGACGCCCAGGGTCTCGACCACGTCCATCGAGATCGGCGAGCGCTGGGTCGGATAGCCATTGGCCTGCAGGCCGAAGTCGTCGTTCTGGCGCACGCCGTCGATGGTCAGCGAGTTGGAGCGGTTGTTGGCCCCACCGCAGATCAGCGCCTTGCTGTTGGTGGAGTCGATGGCCACGAACGGGTTCATCCGCGCCAGGTCCTTGAGGTCGCGGCTGATCGAGGGAGCCAGCTGGATCTGGGCGGCGCTGAAGTTGGAGCTGGGACCGGTCTTGAGGTCCTTGGCGCCGACCGAGGCGGCGGTGACCACCACCGCGTCGACCGCGCCGCCGTCGAGGGCGAAGTTCAGCTGGAAGGCGTCGCCGGTGTTGACCGAAGGCACCTCGACGGTCTTGGCGCCGTAGGTCTCGGAGCTGGCCGTCACCCGATAGGGACCGCCCGGACGCAGGTTGCGGGCCGAGAAGACGCCGTCGGCGCTGGTGGTCGCCGTGGTGGTCGTGCCCGAGGGGGCGTGGACGATGGTGACCTGGGCGCCGGCCACGGGCGCGCCGGCCTCGTCGGTCAGCCGCCCCTGGATCGCGCCGGTGATCACCTGGGCCTGGACCACCGCGGGCGCGGCCGCCATCGCGATCACCCCGATCGCGGCGCCGGCCGAAAGCCTTCTCATGAACGTCATCGCCATATCCCCTGTTGCGAGTGCGGCGCGCGTATCCCCACGCGGCCGTGTCCTCGGCGGCGGGATCGGCACGGTCGCCGGGCCGCCAGGGACGACTTCAGGGAAACTGGAATTTCGTCGATGATCTAAAACTAAATCGTCGACGATTTGATAAATGAGTGTCGACGTTATGTCTGCCGGTTTTTTTGGCCACGCGGCAGGGCGAGGCGCCCGGCCTTGGGGCGCCGCGGGTCGTCAACTGTTGTTCTGGGGCGGACGGGGAGTCGAAGGATCGTCGACGATCTTCCCAAGGCGGACGATCAAGATTGAATCGACACCCGGCGACGCCAACCATCACCCCGAGCTTCCCCGCGCAGGCGGGGATCCAAACTGCTTTTCGGGAAAAGGCGCAGCCGTGGGCGATCCGCAGAGTCCGCTTGGGTCCCCGCCTACGCGGGGAAGGACGGATTTGGGGGAATGGCAGGGGCAGGAAAGCCCCAGCCCAGCCCTAGATGCGGTCGATCTCGGTCTCGCGCACCCTGCCCGCCTCGTCCTCGAGCGAGAAGCGGTCGCGGGTGGTGACATAGAAGCTGGCCCCGAAGCGGCCAACGGGGAAATAGTCCTGCAGGCTGACGCGCCAGGCCTTGGTGTCGATCAGCCCCTCGCGGGCGTGCAGGTGCAGCACCTTGCCGAAGAAGATCAGCCGGCTGTCGGTGCGGATCGTCTCCCACAGGGCGCATTCGAAGGCGACCGGGGCCTCGGCGATGCGCGGCGGGGCGATCTCGACCGAGGGCGCGGTGGTCAGCCCCACCTTGTCGAGCTCGCTCTGGTAGGCGGGCAGCGCCTCGCCGCAGGCGTGCATCTTGGCGGCGATGGCCTCGTCGGCCAGGTGCACGACGAACTGGCCGGACGCGACGATGTTGGCGGCCGTGTCCTTCAGCCCGCCGGAGGCCAGGAGGTTGATGCTGATCATCACCAGCGGCGGCTCCTCGCCCAGCATGTTGAACATGCTGAAGGGGGCGGCGTTGACCACGCCGTCGGCGTTGATCGTGGTCACCAGGGCGATGGGCCGAGGCACGATCAGGCTCGCCATCAGCTTGTAGCGTTGATAGGCGGTGATGCTGGCGAAATCGACGTGCATGGCGCGGCTCAGGCCAGGTTCAGCATCTGGGCCAGGGTCTTTACCGAGGACGGCCGCTCCAGGCAGATCCGCTCCTCCAGCCCGACCAGGTGGGCGTTCATCGCCGCCACGGCGCGCTTGGCGTCGCCCTTGGAGATGGCGTCGACGATGTCGCAATGCTCCTCGTGCTCGCAGGCGGCGTTGCCGGCCGGCTCGTACAGGGCCACGATCAGCGAGCAGCGCGAGATCAGCTCGGTCAGATAGGCCAGCAGGATCGGGTTGCCGCCCAGGGCCGCCACCCGCAGGTGGAAGTTGCGCGCCGTCTGGG
Organism: Caulobacter sp. 602-2; assembly: GCF_011043625.1. GTDB lineage: Bacteria > Pseudomonadota > Alphaproteobacteria > Caulobacterales > Caulobacteraceae > Caulobacter. The sequence goes on along the minus strand of NZ_JAAKGT010000001.1, from coordinate 11,480 downwards.
CCCAGGCCGGCTGGTAGGCGTTGGCCATGGCCTCTTCCTCCTGGTGCAGCAGGGCGTGCAGCTCCTCGATGTCCTTGCCGCTGTGGCGCTGGACGGCCAGCTCGACCAGCGCGGCTTCCAGCGCGCGGCGGGCCTCAAAGATCTTGCGGGTCTCCTCGGGCGTCGGGGCGGCGACGACGGCGCCGCGGTTGGGACGCAGCTCGACGATGCGGTCGTGCTCCAGCCGCTGCAGCACCTTGCGCACCACCGCCCGGCTGACGCCGAACAGCGAGCACAGGGCCGGCTCGGGCAGCTTGGTGCCGGGCGGCAGGCGCTGGTTCAGCACCCCGTCGAACACCGACTGGTAGATCCGCTGCTCGACGTCGGCCCCGCCGTCGACGGCGGCGATGCCGGCCATGTCGGTCCGGGCCGGACCGCGGCCGGCCTTGCGCGCGCCGGCGGCGGTCGAGGCGGTCTTGCGCGGCTTGGCCGAAGGCTTCTGGGTCATGAAATCCGCCGAAACTGGTGATTGCGGTTGTAGGCGCCCGCATCGAGCCCGATGCAACCGGGGATCCGCGCCAACCCACCGCCTCAGGGCCACGATGCCGCGATCGCGAGCAGATTTGCAACGACGAATGTCGACTTTCTGCACAGTCAGAATGTCGACGTACATTTCTTCAAATCGTCGACGATTTTATGATCCGATCCGCGAGCGACGCGATTAACTCGCCTTCGAACACGGCCCGCCGCCCACGCGCCGCGCCAGCTCAAGAGGTGTCTCGTGTCGAATCCGTCCCGCCGCATGTTCGCCGTCGGAAGCCTCGCCGTCCTGCTGGCCGCCTGCAAGGGCCAGGGCGGCGCGGGGCCGGTGAAGATCGGCCTGGTCACCGCCCTCTCCGGACAGTCGGCGCGCTCGGGCGAGGCCATCACCCGCGGCCTCACGGTGGCCATCGACGAGATCAACGCCGCCGGCGGCGTGCTGGGCGGGCGCAAGCTGGAACTGGTCCGCCGCGACGACGAGAGCAACCCCGCCCGCGGCGTCACCGCCGCCCGCGAACTGATCCACCGCGAGAAGGTGGCCGTGCTGTTCGGCGGGCTCGACACGCCGGTGGCCCGGGCCATCGTGCCGATCGCCAGCCAAGCCAAGGTTCCCTTCATGGTGCCGTGGGCGGCCGGCACCGCCATCACCCAGAATGGAACCAGCCCCAATTTCGTGTTCCGCGTCTCGGCCGTCGACGAGGAGGTCGACAAGGCCATGGTCGCCTACGCCCGCGAGACCTTCGCCGCCAAGCGTCCGGGCCTGATCCTGCTCAACAACCCCTGGGGCGAGTCCAACGAGAAGGGCCTGAAGGCGGCCCTGGCCGCGGTCGGCTCTCCTCTCGCCGGCGCCGAACGCTTCGAGCCGTCCGACGTCGACGTCACGCCCCAGCTGGGCCGGCTGCGCGCGGCCGGCGCCGACGCGCTGCTGCTGGTCGGCACGGTGGGACCGTCGGCCCAGGTGGTGCGCTCGCTCGACCGCATGGGCTGGAGCGTGCCGGTGGTCTCGCACTGGGGCCCGGCCGGCGGCCGCTTCGGCGAACTGGCCGGCCCCAACGCCGGCCGCGTCACCTTCGTCCAGACCTACAGCTTCGCCGGCCCGGTCACGCCGGCGCGCGACAAGGTGCTGGCCGCGCTGATGGCCAAGTACCCCGACATCAAGTCGCCGGCCGACATCTCGCCGGCCGTGGGCGTGGCCAACGCCTACGACGCCTTGCGGCTGACGGCGCTGGCCATCGACAAGGCCGGCTCGACCGACGGCGACGCCGTGCGCAAGGGCTTTTCCGCCATCGACCGCTACGAGGGCCTGATCAAGACCTACGAGCGCCCGTTCGCCGACGGCCGCCACGACGCCCTGACGCAGAACGACTACGTCTGGGCCCGCTTCGAGGGCGACGCCATCGTACCGGTCCGGCGCGGCTAGGCCATGGATCTCCTGGCTCCCCTCCTCAGCGGCCTGGCGCTCGGCAGCATGTACGGGCTGATCGCGCTGGGCTTTCACATCACCTTCTCGGTCTGCGGCGCGCTGAACTTCGCGCAAGGGACCAGCGCCATGCTGGGCGCGGTGCTGCTGTTCACGCTGGAACGCACGCTGGGCTGGCCCGTCCTGCTGGCCGCGCCGGCGACGATCGCGCTGTGCGGCCTGTATGGCCTGCTGGTCGAGGGGCTGGCGGTGCGGCCGTTCCTCAAGCGCAGGTCCGACGCCTGGCTGATGGCCACCGTCGCCCTGGGCCTGGTCACCGACAACGCCACGCTGTTCCTGTTCGGCACCGAGCCGCGCAGCCTCAGCTCGATCCTGACGGCGTCTTCGGTCAGCCTCGGCGGCGCGTCGCTGGGCGTCTATCCGCTGCACCTGCTGATCCCCGTCGTGGGCCTGGCCGTCGCCGGCGCCCTGCACTGGGTCAGCCGCAAGACCCTGCTGGGCACGGCGGTACTGGCCGTGGCCCAGAACCGCGACGCCGCCAGCCTGATGGGGATCCCCGTGAGCGCGATGATCGCGGCGGCCTTCGCCGTCTCCTCGGCGCTGGCCGGCATGGCCGGCGCCCTGGTCGCGCCGCTGTTCACCATCCAGCCCGACATGGGCGTGGTCCTGGGCCTCAAGGCCTTCGCCGTGGCCATCCTCGGCGGCCTGAAGAACCCGTGGGGGATCATGACCGCGGGCGTGCTGTTCGGCGTGGTCGAGGCCGCGTCCGCCAGCGCACTGGGCTCGGGCTACACCCAGATGCTGACCTTCGGCCTGGTGATCCTGGCCCTGGCCCTGCGCCCCGACGGCCTGCTCGGCCGGGCCGAGGTGCGAAAGGTATGAGCATGCGTTCCTTCGGCTCCACCCTGGCCGCGCTGGGCGCGGTCGTCGTCGCCCTCGTGCTGGCCGGCGGGCTCGACAGCTACTACGCCTTCGTCCTGGGGCAGATCGCCCTGCTGACCATCGTCGGCGTGGGCCTGAACATCCTGGTGGGCCTGAGCGGCCAGATGTCGTTCGGCCATGCCGGCGTCTACGCGATCGGCGCCTATGCGGTGGCGGTGCTGACCACGCGGCTCGGCGTCAGCTTCTGGATCGCCTGGCCGCTGGGCGCGCTGCTGGCTGGCGGCGTCGGCGCGCTGATGGCCATCCCCGCCCTGCGCCTGAAGGGGCCGTACCTGGCGATGGTGACCATCGCGTTCGGCCTGATCGTCGAGCATGGCCTGGTGGAACTGCGCGAGGTCACAGGCGGCCAGAACGGCATTCTCGACATCGCCCCGCCCAGTCTTTTCGGCGCCGCTCTGGACGCCAACGGCATGGCCATGCTGGCGGTGGCCGTGGCGGCCGCCTCGCTTGCGATCTTCGCGCGCCTGTCGGCCGGCGGCTGGGGCGCGGCCATGCGGGCCGTGCGCGACACCGACGTCGCCGCCGCCTCGGTGGGCCTGAACCCCACCGTCATCCGCACCCTGGCCTTCGCCTTGTCGGCTCTGTTCGCCGGCGCCGCCGGCGGCCTCTTCGCGCCGATGGCCGGCTTCGTGACACCCCAGACCTTCAACCTGACCCAGTCGATCCTGTTCGTGCTGGTGGTGGTGCTGGGCGGGTCGGGAGGGCGGCTGGGGCCGTTGCTGGGCGCGCTGGTCGTGGGGCTGCTGCCCGAGCTGCTGTCGGGGTTCGAGGCCTATCGCATCCTGGTGTTCGGGGCGCTGCTGATGGTGGTGCTGTGGCTGGCGCCGCGAGGGCTGGCCGGTCTCTGGGAGGCCCTGCCCTTCAAGCGAAGGCCCGCCGCCGCCCTGATCGCCGGAAGCACGACGACGCTCGCCGACCTGCTGGCCGATCGCCCCCGCGCCGCCCTGCAGGCCGAAGACCTGGGCATGCGCTTCGGCGGCCTGCGCGCGCTGGACGGCGCCCGCTTCTCGCTGCCGCCGGGCCGGGTGACGGCCCTGATCGGTCCCAACGGCGCGGGCAAGTCGACGGTGATGAACCTGCTCAGCGGCTTCTATCGCCCCACCGACGGCCGCTGCCTGCTGGGCGCGGCGCCCCTGCCCCGCCAGGCCTTCGCCGCCGCGCGCGCCGGGGTGGCGCGCTCCTACCAGACCTCGCAGGTGTTCCAGAGCCTCAGCGTCGAGGACAACGTGCTGCTGGCCGCCCGCCGGGGCCGCCTCGGCGCGCCGCTGGCTCGCTTCGCCGCGAAGGCCCAGCGTGAACGCGCCCGCGCCCTGCTGGCCGCCTGCGGCTACGCCGGCGACCCGACGCTCCCCGCCGGAGACCTGGCTCATGTCGATCGCCGCCTCGTCGAGATCGCCCGCGCCCTGGCGCTGGATCCCGACGTGCTGCTGCTGGACGAACCGGCCGCCGGCCTGTCGCAGGAGGACAAGCGCCTCCTGGCCGTGCTGCTGAAGGACATCGCGCGCGCCGGCGTCGCCGTCGGTCTGATCGAGCATGACATGGGCCTGGTGATGGGCGTGTCCGACGCCGTCGTGGTGCTGAACGCCGGCGTGCAGATCGCGCAGGGAACGCCGGGCGACATCCAGGCCGATCCGGCGGTGCGCGCGGCCTATCTCGGCGCGGCCCCGGCCTCGGCGCCCGTCGACCGCGGCCCCGTCAGCCGCCTGGACGCCCTGCGCGTGGTCAACCTGACCGCCGGCTATGGCGCCGCGCCCGTGCTGTCGGGCGTCGAGATCGAGGTCCGCCAGGGCGAGGCCGTGGCCCTGCTGGGCGCCAACGGCGCGGGCAAGTCGACCCTGATGCGGGTGATCGCCGGCCTGCACCCTGCCGCCGAGGGCCAGGTCGCCTTCGAGGGCGGACTGCTGAACGGCCGTTCCGCCAACGAGCGCGTGCGCCGCGGCGTGGTGCTGTCGCCCGAGGGTCGGCAGGTGTTCCCCGAGCTGACGGTGCGCGACAACATCCGCCTGGGCGCCTTCCTCGACCGCCGCGACCTGGAGGCCCGCACCCAGGAGATGCTGGCCCGCTTCCCGCGCCTCGCCGAACGCCTGCACCAGCGGGCCGGCCTGCTTTCCGGCGGCGAGCAGCAGATGCTGGCCCTGGCCCGCGCCCTGATGAGCCGGCCCAAGGTGCTGCTGCTGGACGAGCCGTCGCTGGGCCTCGCCCCACGCGTGATCGACGAAATCTTCGCCGCCTTCCGCGACCTGCGCGACCAGGACCTGACGCTGCTGATCGTCGACCAGATGGCCGGGCTGGCGCTGTCGGTCTCCGACCGGGCCTATGTGCTCAGCGGCGGCCGGATCGTGGCCCAGGGGACCGCCGCGCAGATCGCCGCCGATCCGGCGGTGAACACGGCCTATCTCGGCGGCTGAACGGAGTCACGATCATGCCTTCGCGCAAGATTAGTTCTATCGACGCCGAACGAATCCGCGCGAAACCGCCGGCATGCCGCCCACGATCTCCGCCGCCTCCTCCCTCGCCTTCGGCCCGTTCACGCTCGATCGCGAACGGCGCCTGCTGAGCGCGGGCGGCCAGCCGGTGGCGATCGGCAGCCGGGCGCTGGACATCCTGCTGGCCCTGATCGACGCCGACGGCGGCCTCCTGAGCAAGGACCAGTTGCTGGCGCGGGTCTGGGCCGACGTCGTGGTCGACGAGAGCACCCTGCGCGTCCACATCGCGGGCCTGCGCAAGGCGCTGGGCGATGGCCGCGACGGCGCCCGCTACGTGCTCAACGAGCAAGGGCGCGGCTATCGCTTCGTCGCCCCCGTCACCCGTCCCGACGCGGAACCGGCCGCGCCGCCGCCCCCGCCGCCCGCCACGGCCCGCCCCCGGAGCGGCGCACGGCGCATCGTCGGGCGAGACGCCATCGTCGATAGCCTGGTCCAGCTGCTGCCCGAGCGCGGCTTCATGACGGTGATCGGGCCCGGCGGCATCGGCAAGACGACGGTGGCGACCGCCGTCGCCGAGCGCGTGGCCCAAGCCCAGGGCCTGCCCTGGGTGTTCGTCGACCTGGCCCCCGTCGCCCAGTCCGAGCTCGTGGCCGGAACCTGCGCGGCCGCCCTCGACCTGCCCGGCTCGGGCCGCGAGGCCCTGGCCGCCGTCGTCGCGCGGCTTTCGCAGGCTCCTGCAGTGCTGGTGCTCGACAACTGCGAGCACGTGGTCGACGCCGCCGCCGACCTGGCCCAGGCCATCCACCAGGACGCGCCCGAAACCCTGCTGCTGGCCACCAGCCGCGAGGCGCTGCGGGCCGAGGGCGAGTGGGTGCACCGCCTGCAGACCCTGCCCGCGCCGACGGACGAAACGGTCGACGCGCGGACCGCCGCCGGCTTCGCGGCCGTGCAGCTGTTCGTGGAGCGCGCCCGCGCCAGCGACGACGCCTTCGCCCTGACCGACGCCAACGCCGGCGCCGTGGCCGAGATCTGCCGCCGGCTGGACGGCATGCCGCTGGCGCTGGAACTGGCCGCCGCCCGCATCGACATGATGAGCGCCGCCGAGCTGGCGGCCAATCTCGACGACCGCTTCGGCCTCTTGACCAAGGGCCGGCGCACCGCCCTGCCCCGCCAACAGACCCTGCGGGCCACGCTGGACTGGAGCTACGGCCTGTTGCCGGCCGACGGCCGCGCGGTGCTGGACCGCCTGAGCCTGTTCGCAGGCAGCTTCCCGATGGAGGCCGCCCGCGCGGTCGCCGCTGACGAGGGCCTGGACCGTCACGCCGTGCTCGACGTCGTCACCGCCCTGGCGCGCAAGTCGCTGCTGGCCGTCGACGCCTCGGGGCCAGCCACCCTCTATCGCCTGCTCGACACCACCCGCGCCTATGCCCGCGAGACCCTGGCCGCGCGCCCGGACGCCGGCGAGACCGCCCGCCGCCACGCCGAATACTGCTGCGCGCAGCTGGCCGACACCGACAGCGCCTGGGAGGGCCGGGCCCGCCGCGAATGGCTGGCCGAGAAGAGCCGCCTGGTCGACGACGTGCGCGCCGCGCTCGCCTGGGCCTTCTCGCCGGCCGGCGACCTGCCGCTGGCCATCCGCCTGACCGTGGTCTCGGCGGCGCTCTGGTTCCATCTCAGCCTGCCGCGCGAGTTCCTGACCCTGGTCGAGACGGCGCTGAAGAGGATCGCCGACACCGGCATGGCCGGCTCGGCCGACGAGGTCGAGTTGCTGACCGCGCAAGGCCACGCCCTGTGGCACACCCATGGCCCGACGACGGCCATGGAGACGGCCTTCGCCCGCGCCCTGGCGATCGCCGAGGCGCTGGACGATCCGGGCCTCAGGCTGCGGGCCGGCTGGGGCCGCTGGGCCCAGGCCATCCTGGCCGGGCGCTACGCCGACTGCGCCGTGTTCGCCGACAGCTTCCAGGACATCGCCCGGGCCGTCGGGGATCCGGCCGCCCTGCAGACCGCCGACCACATGCAGGCCCTGCGCCACCACTTCTCGGGCGACCAGAGCACGGCTCTGGCGCTCGTCGAGCGGGTGATCGCCACCCACACCGGCCCGGTGGTGGCAAACCAGGCCAACCACGCCCAGGTCAACGACACGGTCGCGGCCCATGCCCTGAAGATGCGGATCCTGTGGCTGCAGGGCGAGTCCGCTCAGGCCCTGCACCTGGCCCAGGAGACGGCCGACGCCGCCCTGGCCACCGACCACGACCTGACCATCTGCTACGGCCTGGCCGTGGGCGCCGTGCCTGTCGCCCTGTGGACCGGGCAGGCCGACCTAGCCCGTCACTGGACGGATCGCCTGCTGGAGCGGGCGCGTGGCCGCGGCGTGCGGTTCTGGGAGCTTTGGGGCCAGGGCTATCTGGCCGCCCTCGATCCTTCGACGCGCACGCCCGCCGAAGCCTTCCCCATGCAGATCGAGTGCTTCGCCGCCTCGGACGCGGGGCTGGTCGACGCCGCCATGCTGGCCAGGCTGGACGACGAGCCCGCCACCTGGGTCAGGCCCGAGCTGATGCGCCTTGCGGCCCTGGCCGGCGATCCGGCCAAGCGTGAAAACCGCCTGCACGCGGCCCTCGACCTGGCCCGCGCCCAGAACGCCGGCGCCTGGACCCTGCGGACCGCCATCTCCCTGGCCGAGCCCGGCCGGGTGCGCGAGGCGCTGGAGGCCCTGCCCGACGTTCCCGGCTGCCCCGATCGCCAGGCCGCCCGGGCGCTGCTTGGCACGACCTGAACGCACCTCGCAACACTTCGCCAGGCAACTGATTTTCCTGACGTTTTCCAACTTAACAACTCTACACAAGGCTTAACTCACGCTCGGCGGAGGACCTTGGCATCGTAGTTTCACACCGGCGGCGAGCCGGGCGCTGAAAGGAACGTCGCCATGTCTTTCGAACCCATGATCCCCGTCGCCGCCGCGTCCGGCTTCGATCGCGTCATCGACCTGCAGGCCGGCGCCCTGCCCGACCTGATCGCCGGCCTGCTGGCCGACGCCCGCGCCGCCGCCCGCGACGACCGCCTGGCCGCCGAGCGCCGGGTGCGCGAGGCGATCGAACTGGTGCAGCGCGAGGGCAAGCGCCTGCTGGACGACGCGCGCCCAGCGCCCGTCACCGGCGGTCTCGCCCCCTGGCAGGTCCGCCGCGTTGACGCCCACCTCGCCGCCAACCTGGACGCGCCGGTCAAGGTGTCGGACCTGGCCGCCCTGGTCCGCCTCAGCGTCAGCCACTTCTCGCGCGCGTTCGCGGTCAGCTACGGCGGCGGGGCCCGCGAACACATCATCCAGCGCCGCCTGGAGCGCGCCCGCGAGATGATGGTCGAGACCGACGAGCCGCTGGGCCAGATCGCCGCCGCCTGCGGCTTCGCCGACCAGGCGCACTTCTCCAACCGCTTCCGTCGGGCCTTCGAGACCAGCCCGCTGGTCTGGCGGCGCCTGCACCAGCGCGACCAGGCGACCTCGATCGGCCTGGCCGACGCGGCCCTGGCCTGAGGACCCCGCCTTGTCCCGCAACGCCCCCTCCGCCGGCCCGGTGCTGACCCCCGGCTCGGCCCATCCGGTGCTGGATCCCGTCACCCAGCAGTTCGTCGACGAGCGCCAGGACCGCGGCGCGCCGCCCCTGCGCGACCAGCCGCTGACGACCGTGCGCGAAGCCTTCGCCCTGGCCCAGGCCCCGCAGTCGGACCTGCCCGAGGCGGAGGTCCTCGACCTGATGCTGCATCTTGCCGACGGCCAGCGGCTGCCGGTCCGCATCCTGCGTCCGCCGGGCCACGCCGGCGCCCTGCCGGTCGTGCTCTATCTGCACGGCGGCGGCTGGATCATGGGCGGCGCAAGCACGCACGAGCGGCTGATGCGGCGCCTAGCGCTGGGCGCCGCGGCCGCCGTCGTGCAGGTCGGCTACGCCCTGGCGCCCGAGGCCAGGCATCCGGCCCAGGTCGAGCAGGCCCACGCCGCGCTGCTGGCGCTCATTGAGCGCGCCGGGAGCCTGGGCCTCGACACCGGCCGCCTGGCCCTGGCCGGCGACGGCGCGGGCGGCGCGATCGCCGCGGTCCTGGCGCTGAGGCTGGGGATCGCGGGCGGCCCGGCGCTGGCGGGCCAGGCCCTGCTGTGCCCGATCACCGCGCCGGTGGGCCAAAGCGCCTCCAGCCAGGCCTTCGCCGAAGGGCCCGGGCCCACCGCCGACGACCTGCGCTACTGCGAGGCCTGTCTGGCGGCGAGCCCCGACGACGAGACGCCGGCCTTCGTGCTCGACACGCCGCTGCGCCGCCTTTCGGCCCTGCCGCCCACCCTGGTGATCACCGCCGAGGCCGACGTCACCCGCGACGACGCCGAAGCCTACGCCCGCAAGCTGATGCGGGCCGGCGTCGAGGTCACGGCGCTGCGGATGGTCGGCGCCATCCACGACTTCATGGTGCTGGAAGCCCTGCGCGACGCCCCGCCCACCAAGGCGGCGGTGGGCGCGACGATCGGCTTCCTGCGAACGGTGCTGGCCGCCCGCCGCTAGAACTCCAGCTGCAGCCGCGCCTGGGCGACGGTGACGTCGGCGTCGAGCTGCGCGCCGGCGACCGGGCGGTTGTCGATCCTGGCGCGCGTCAGGTTCCCGCTCAGCCGGACATAGGCGTAGGGGTACCAGTTGGCGCCCAGCGTCACCGCCCGATAGGTCCCGGCGGTGGCCAGGCCCGTCTGCGCGCTCAGGGCGGCGACGCCGTTGGCGCCCATGTCGCTGAAGTCGGCGTAGTCGTAGCGCGCGGCGAACTCCAGCGCGCCGAAGCCGCCGCGGTCGAGCGGATGGGCCACCCGGATGCGCCCGAACGAGCCGTTGGGGTTGTAGGGCCGGGTCTCGCCCGTCGCGAACCAGCTGGCCGAGCCGTAGGCCGTGACGATGTCGAAGTTGGGTCCGCCCAGGGCCTGGCTGACGTCGGTCCCGATACGGTCGACCCGGATCCTGGCCGCCTCGCCCTGCAGCGACAGGGCGTGATGCACCCAGGCCGCCTCGAGGCCCACCGTGGTGTCGCCGTCGCCGACCGCGCCGGTCGAGAACAGGGTCGCGCCGCTCGACGCCTGCGGACGGAAGGCGGTGTTGGCCGCCGCCGAATAGGTAAACCCGGTCTCCCCGCCCCGGTCGCGCCGCCGCACCCAGGCCCCCAGGTGCAGGCGGTCGTCCGGCGACAGCTGCGGCGACCAGGTGGCGCGCACCGTGGCCCCCAGGCGCTCGACCGCCTGGTTGGGATCATAACCGCCGACGGCGTCGGTGCGGTTGATGTTGTCGCCCTGCAGCGCCCCCCACAGCGACCAGTTGGTCCCGGTCCGCACCGCCTGCAGCGACAGCGCGTAGCCGGCGTCGATCACGTCGCCGAAGGCGCCGCGCTCCATGAAGGTCATCGACTTGAACGAGGTCAGCCCTTCCAGCGAGGCGGCCTTCTGGTTGCCGATCAGGAGACTGGTCTGCTTGTCGAGGCGATAGTCGATGATGGCGTCGTCCCAGCCCCAGGCGCCGCCGCTGACCGCGCCGCCCTCCAGGCGATAGCCCCAGCGGCCGTTCTGCCCCTCGACGCCGAGGAACAGCTGCCGGGCCTTGAACTGGCGGGCGTGATAGTCGGCCAGGCCGTCGCGCCGGGCGGTGGCGTCGACGGCGTCCAGCAGGATCCGGCCGCGCAGCTTGAAGGTCGCGCCCGATGGATCGGTGAAGCGCGGCGCGTTCTCCCACCGCATCGGCTCGGGCTTGGGCGGCGCGGCCGGCGTGGGCGCGACAGGTTGGGCGGCGGGCCGGGCCGTGGGCTGGACGACGGCGGGGGGCGCGGTCGGAACGGCGGCCTGGCGCTCCAAGACGTCGATCCGCGCCTGCATGGCCTGGATCTGGGCTTTCAGGAGCGCCAGGTCGGCGTCCTCGGCGTGGGCCGCGCCGACGGCGCTGACGGCCACGAGGGCCGTGGTGGCGAAAAGCATGCGCATGGGCGTGTTCTCCCCGCCTCCCGCGCATGGCGCGGGAGGGAGACGAAGGGACGGAAGGGCCGCCGCCTGCGGGCGGCCCCGTTGCGGGAGGGTCTATTCGGCCGGCGCCGGGGCCGGCAGCGGCTCGGCGTCCAGCGGGGCGGCGCGGCCGGCCAGGGCGGCGTCCAGCTGCTCCTTGTCCAAG